>NZ_CP119143.1:4987245-9974491 GCF_029167005.1 Streptomyces sp. VNUA24 | reverse complement strand
GAAGAACTCCGCATCGAACTCCGCCGCATCATGCAAAAACCCGCCATGCCGCGTATACGACGTCCCCGGCCGATCCGGATCCGGATCGAACAACCCCTCCACATCCCAACCCCGGTCCACCGGAAACCCCGACACACCGTCCCGACCCTCAGCCACCAACTCCCACAACCCAGCAGGCGACACCACCCCACCCGGCAACCGACACGCCATCCCCACCACCGCCACCGGCTCCCCCACACCCGCCTGCGCGAGGGCCTCCGGGGCCGGCGTGCCGTCGCCCGGCGCGTTCCCCAGGTGGCGGATCAGGGCCTCGGGTGTCGGGTGGTCGTAGATCAGGGTGCTGGGCTGACGTGTGCCGGTCGATCTGCTGAGGATGTCGCTCAGTTCGACGCCCATGAGGGAGCTGAAACCGAGTTCCTTGAAGGTGGTGCCGATCCGCACGGCGTCGGCCGAGTCGTGGCCGAGGACGTGGGCCACGTGTGCGCGCACCAGCTCCGCCGGTGCGGTTCGGCGGTCGCCGGGGGCGGCCGGGGAGACCATGTCGAGTTCCGGCGAAGGGAGTTCCGGGGCGGCCGGGCTCCGCGGGAGCGATGTGCCGGGGGAGCCGAGCCAGTGGCGCTGCCGCTGGAAGGCGTAGGTGGGCAGGGCGACGCGGCGCGCTCGGGAGCGGGCGAAGAGCTGGTTCAGGGTCCCGGTGGCGCCGCCCACGTGGAGTTCCGCGAGTGCCGAGTAGAGAGTGGCTCCTTCGTCGCGGTCCCTCCGCACGGCGGGGACGAAGAGCTGGTCGGCGCCGTCGGGCGCGCAGTCGCGGGCCATGGTGGAGAGCACCGCGTCCGGTCCGATCTCCAGGTGGAGGACGATCCCGCGGGCGTGCAGGGTCCTGACCCCGTCGAGGAAGCGGACCGCGTCGCGGGCGTGGCGGACCCAGTGGTCGGGAGAGCGGAGTTCGTCCTCGGTGGCGGTCCGGCCGGTCAGGTTGGAGACCACGGGGAGGTGCGGTGTGCGGTAGGTGAGACTCTCGGCGACCTGGCGGAACTCGTCGAGCATGCCGTCCATGTGGGGTGAGTGGAAGGCGTGACTCACCCGTAGTCGCCTGGTCCTGCGGCCGCGGTCGCGCCAGCGTCCGGCGAGGCGGAGCACGGCGCCCTCGTCGCCGGAGAGCACGGTCGAGGCGGGTCCGTTGACCGCGGCCACGGCGACCTGGCCGGCGAACTCGGCAAGGTCGGAGCGGAGTTCCTCCTCGGACGCCTGGACCGACACCATGGCGCCGCCACCCGGCAGTTCGTCCATCAGACGGCCCCGTGCCGCGACGAGCGTGCAGGCGTCCGGCAGGTCCAGTACGCCGGCCGCGTGTGCCGCGACCAGTTCGCCGACGGAGTGGCCCAGTACGGCGTCGGGAGTCAGACCCCAGTGTTCGAGCAGCCGGTAGAGCGCGGTCTCGAAGGCGAAGAGCGCCGGCTGGGTGTAGCCGGTCCGGTCGAGCAGGGCCGCGTCGGGGGTGCCGCCGCTGTCGAGGACCAGGTCCCGCAGCGGCCGGTCGAGGTGGCGGTCCATCTCCTCGCACGCCGCGTCGAAGGCGTCCGCGAAGACGGGGAAGGTGGTGTGCAGCGCCGCGCCCATGCCGGGCCGCTGGCTGCCCTGCCCGGTGAACAGGAACGCGAGGCCGCCCTCGCGTGCGGTGCCCTCCACCAGACGCGGCACGGGGCGGCCTTCGGTCAGGGCCGCGATCGACGCGAGGAGGTCGTCGCGATCGGTGGCGAGGGCGACCGCGCGTCGCGCGAAGTGGGTGCGGGTCGTGGCGCAGGAGTACGCGATCTCGCCGGTCCCGAGTTCGGGGCGGTCGGCGAGATGGTCGAGCAGGCGTGCCGCCTGGGCGCGCAGGGCGGGCTCGTCGCGCCCGGAGAGGGCGACGGGGGTGACGGGGGCGGGCAGCGGGGCGTACGACGGTTCGGGGGCCGCGGGCGTGCCCCGGCCGCGCCAGTCGGACAGCACCAGGTGGCAGTTGGTGCCGCCCAGGCCGAACGAGCTCACCCCCGCGGTCCTCGGCAGGTCGTCGTGGGGCCAGGGCGCGAGTTCCCGCTGGACCGTCAGATTGAGGCGGTCCAGGGGTACCGAGGGGGGCGGGGCGGTGAAGTTGAGGCTGGGGGGAAGGGCCTGGTACTCGATGGACAGGATGACCTTGAGCAGGCCCACGACACCGGCGGCGGCCTCCAGATGGCCCACGTTGGTCTTGGCGGAGCCGACGGCCAGGGGCCTGCCGGGCGTCCTCGCGGTGCCGAGGGCCGCGCCGAGTGCCGCGGCCTCGACGGGGTCGCCGGCCTTCGTCCCGGTGCCGTGCAGTTCGACGTACTGCACCTGGTCGGGGCGTGTCCCGGCGCGCCGGTGGGCGAGTCGGATCACCTCGCGCTGGGCGCTCTCGTCGGGAACGGTCAGCCCGGAGGAGGCGTTGCCGGCGTTGTTCACGGCGCCGCCGAGGATGAGGCAGCGGATGCGGTCGTCGTCGGCCATGGCCCGGTCGAGGGTCTTGAGGACGACCAGAGCTCCGCCCTCGCCGCGTACATAGCCGTTGGCGCGTGCGTCGAAGGTGTGGCACCGCCCGTCCGGCGAGAGGGCGCCGGAGCCGGCGGCGACGAGTGCGCCGTCCAGGGCGAGGTTGAGGTTGACGCCGCCGGCCAGGGCGGCGGTGCAGTCGCCCGCGCGCAGGCTCTCGCAGGCCAGTTGGACGGCGACGAGGGACGAGGACTGTCCGCTGTCGACGGTCTGGCTCGGCCCCCGCAGGTCGAGGGTGTGGGAGAGCCGGTTGGCGATCATGGTGCGCTGGGTGCCGACGGCCGTGTGGCGGGTGATGCCGGCGGCGCCCAGGCGGGCGCGCAGGGTCGCGTAGTCGTCGGTGGCGGCGCCGACGAAGACCGCGGTCGGGCTGTCGGCCAGGGTGCCGGGGACGATGCCGGCGTGTTCCAGGGCCTCCCAGCCGAGTTCCAGCACCAGGCGCTGTTGGGGGTCCATGGCGGCGGCCTCGCGCGGGGAGATCCCGAAGAAGGAGGCGTCGAAGAGGTCGGCCCGGTCGAGGAAACCGCCCCATCGCACGCGTTCGGCGTCCGGTGCCGCCCCGGCCGACCTGATCGCGTCGGCGTCCCAGCGGTCGGACGGCGCCTCGGTGATGGCGTGCCGGCCCGTCGCGAGCAGCCGCCAGAACGTCTCCGGGTCGGGCGCGCCAGGCAGTCGGCAGGAGTATCCGACGACCGCAATCGGCGTGCCGGCATCACCGTCGTCCTTGTTCGGCATTTCTTCCATTTCCGGCTTCCCGGCCATCCGGGCAAGAGGAATTACTCGGGCCACGCAAGAACTCTGACAGTCCCGCATATCGTCTCGATAGCGCGGCCCGCGACACCCGACGGTGGCTGGAAACAGAGTCGGATGGCTCTTTCCGCAGGGCCGGGCGGTGGGTACGGTAGCTGCGCATCAGTGGCCTCGAAGACCCGGTCGCGCGGTAGGCACACCGAGAGCACCAGGTCCTGTTCACGCCTTTTTTGTTCGAGATACACAGGAGTCGGCCATGACGTTGGGCTTTCTGTTCGGCGGCGGAGTCGGCGCGGATGTGCACGGTCTGGAGATGTACAGGGCCCATCCCGTGATGCGGGACCTGTACGAGCAGGTCTCGGAGTGGACGGGTCTCACGGTGGGCCAGATCCTCGAGGAGGAGCTGCCGGAGCCCCAGGAGGAGCGGCAGAGCGCCGGGACGATCCGCGAGACGGCACTCGCCCTCGGCATCCACGACGTGCTGGCGGAACAGGGGCTCTGCCCGGCGGTGCTGGGCGGACTGAACCTCGGCGCCATGACGGCGAGCTGCCTGGCGGGCTCGATCGGACGGCGGGAACTGTTCGAGATGCTGGCGTACGCCCGTCACACACCCGAACTGTGCGCCGAGGAGCCGGAGCAGGGCCTCGCGCTGGCGTTCGCGCCGGCCGAGGGCGACCTGGTGGCGGCGTACCGGGGCGAGGGCCGGGCCGGGGTGCATCTGTCCGGGGACTTGGGTCCGACGGCCGACGGGGCCGTGCGGATCCTGATGCTGTCGGGCGAGCGGAAGGCACTGGACGCGCTGGCGGCGGACCTTCCGCCGGGCAGTGTCGCCCCCTTGCCGGACCGGCCGATCGCCGTGCACTCGCCGCTGCGCGGTCGGTTCCGCGCGTTCATGGCGCCGTACATCGACGCGATGCCGTTCAAGGCGCCCGAACTGCCTCTGGTCTCCTGCCTGGAGCGCAAGACCTTGACCACGGCGGAGGACGTACGGGATCTGTTCGACCGGAACCCCACGGACCCGATCAGTCTGGTGGACGTCTGCGACGAGATGAAGGACCAGGGCGTGCGCCTCGGCCTCATCATCGGCGGCTCGATCCCGGACGGCATCCTCGGATTCCCGTTCCCGGTGGTGCACGTCGACAAGCCGGAGCACATCCAGCAGGTGCTGACCAGTGTGAACGAGTTCGGCATGGACCTTTCGCCGGCGTGGGCCCGGTGAGCGCGGCGGCCGACGTGTCGCCCGCCGCGCTGGGGGCGGGCTGCGACACGTTGATCGAAGACTGGCTCGAAACCGACCTCGACGCGTGGACCTCGAAGGCGGTGGTGGCTCGGTACTTCCCCCCGGAGACCGGCAGCCCGTACCGGCCGCCTCGCGCCGCCCGACTCGACCCCGACGCGCGGGACATCACCCGCTATGAGCGGCTCACGGCGTTCGGCCCGTTTCCGGTGGACGTCCCGCGCTCCCGGGACCCGGCGGACCTGATACCGCTCGACGTGCCGCGCCCGCCGACCGGCCGCGTCCGGGACACCGGCGGCACGAGGGGCGCGAGCGGCACGACCGGCACGTCCTCCCGGACCTGGCTCCGGGCGACCCCCACGAGACCAGGTCTGATCGGCGACGGCGTGCGGGAGGTGCCGGACCTGTACGCCGGGCAGGCGCACTCCGTCGGCATGGACCCGCGCCGGGTCGAGCGACGCATCCGGGCCGACCGACCGGCAGACGCGGCCAAGTGCACCACCCATCCGCTGGAGCAGGTGGGCCGACGTGCTCGTCCACGCCCGGATCGACGGCGGCATCCGCGGTCGCGGCTACGGCAACACCTTCGGCAACGCGGCGAGCCTGCCCGTCGGGCAGAACACCGAACGCAAGCCATATGGCCCGAATTGCCCGCAGGCGACAATGAATGTCATACGCAAAGTGGGCTGGTCAACGGCGGTGGAATACGGCACCGTAGGACAGGTCCGGCCGACCGTGCCGCACGAAGACCCCTGCCTTCCGACATCTTCGAACGCGACCGGGCGCTACTTTACGACACCGGCTCGAAATGGCCGTCCGGCGGAGTCGCGAATGGGACTCCGCTGCAGACTACTTCGTCGGCCCCCGAGGGACTCCGCTAAGAGTCCGCAAAGAAACCCGAGGCCTCCGGCAATCTACTCGTGAGTTTACGAATAGAATTCCGATGTGTTGCAAAGAGTACACGCATGATACTGATCGACCGCAAAGACGAACTGTCCGCGTTACACGAATTCCTCGCGGACAGCCGCCACGGCAATGGACACGTCGCCCTCGTCAGCGGCTCCGTGGGCATCGGCAAGTCGGAGTTGCTCTATGCCTTTGCCGAGGAGGCGTCCGCGACCGGTTCCGAGGTTCTGCGAGCCGTCGGCCGGGAAGAGGAGCGCGACGTCCCGTTCGGTATCATCCATCAGCTCGTCCGGGACATCTCACTGCCCGCACCGCTCCGTACGCAGATGACCGCCCTGGAGAACAGCTTCGCCTCGGGTCGTCCGCCCGCCCGTCATGAGTCGGCCGCCCTGCAGGCCCATGTCGCCCGCAGCCTGTGCCGTGCGCTGCTGCACGCGGCCGGGCCGCGCGGCCTGCTGCTCTGCGTCGACGACGTCCAGCACACCGACTCCGCCTCCCTGAGCTGTCTGCTGCAACTGCTCCCGCACACGAGATCCGCCCCCGTGATGCTGGTGTTCAGCCGCCCGGACAGTGCCCGCCACTGTCTCCCGCAGTTGAGCACCGAACTGCTCCGCCATCCCTTCTACCGGCGTGTCCGGTTGGCTCCCCTGTCCTCGGAGGGCACGACCGAGCTCACGACGAAGGCCCTGGGCACACAGGAGGCACAGGCCTACGGCCCCGTCTACCACTCCCTCGGCGGAGGCAATCCCCTGCTCGTCCACGCCCTGTTGAGGGACCACCGCGACAGGCTGGTGGACGGTGACGACGACAGCGCCGGCGACGGCGACGCAGGGTCCGAAGTCCCGCCCGCGGGAGAGGAGTTCGCCCAGGCGGTCCTCGCCTGTCTGCACGGCCGGGAGCCGGACGTCCTCGGCGTGGCCCGCACGATGGCGTTACTGGACTCCTGCTCCTCCCCCGACCGCCTGGGCCGCCTGCTCCGGCTCGGTCCGTCCTCGGTGGCGAACGCGCTGCGGCATTTGGAGGCCGCCGGGCTCGTCGCCGGCGACCGTTTCCGTCATCCGGCGGCACGGTCGGCCGTCCTGGACGACATCCCCTGGGGCGTGCTCCGGCGACAGCGACTGGACGTCGCGGAGTTGCTCCACCACGAAGGACTTCCGACACCCACGGTCGCCCGGCATCTCGTCGCGGTGCGACACGTGCCACCCGGCTGGGCCGTCCCCGTGCTGATGGACGCCGCCGAGCAGGCGCGCCGAAGCGGCGACGTCGGCTTCGCCCTGGAGTGCCTGGAACTGGCGCTGTCCGGCTCCGACGACGCGCGGGAGCAAGCGCTCACGGCGATGAAGCTCGTGCGGCTGGAGTGGCAGCTCAACCCCTCCATGGTGACTGCCCGTCTGGGGCCCCTGTCCGAAGCGCTGCTGACGGGTGTCCTGCCCGCCCATCTGGCCGTCCCGCTCTCCCGTGCCCTGCTGTGGCACGGGCGCCTGGACGAGGCCGCCGAGGTGATCCGTGCGCTGGACCCGAAGGTCCCGGGCCCCCACGGCCTGTACACGGAAACCAGGGAGTGGCTGCGGAACCGCTACCCCGTGATGGTGCCTCTCCTCCCTTCCGCCGCCGAGGACGGCCCGGGCATCCGCGACAGCAGGGAACCCGCGGCCGCCAGACCCCTCCTGCTCGCCGAGACCGTCCTCGGCTCGACACTGCGCAACGGCGGCGACGAGTCCAGCGCCAGGAGTGCCGAACAGGTGCTGCGCTCCTGCCCCCTGGACGACACCAGTCTGTACGCGCTGGAGTCCGCGCTGCTCGCGCTCGTCTACGCGGACCGGCTCGGCCAGGCTTCCGTATGGTCGGCCAAGCTCCTGCAGGAGGCCACCGTCCGGCAGGCGCCCACCTGGCAGGCGAAGCTCACCGCGATCCGCGCCGAACTGGCCCTGCGGCAGGGCGATCTGCACGAGGCATGCGCCCTGGCCCGCTCCGCCATGACCCACCTCTCGCCCCGCAGTTGGGGGGTCGCCGTCGGTGCGCCGCTGAGCACGCTCGTCCTGGCCGCGACCGCCATGGGGGCGGACGACGTCACCGAGGAGTACCTGCGGCACTCGGTACCGGAGGCGATCTCCGAGTCGCGGTACGGCCTGCAGTACCTCTACGCCCGGGGCCATCACCACCTGGCCGCGGGCCGGGTGCACGCGGCCCTGGACGACTTTCTGCGCTGCGGCGACCAGGCCCGCGCCTGGGACATGGATCTGCCCGCCTTCCTGCCCTGGCGCAGCGGCGCGGCGGCCGCGCATCTGCGCCTCGGGCAGCGGGACCAGGTCCGACGACTCGCGGATGCGGAGCTGGCCCGCCCCGGCAGCGCCAAATCCCGCAGTCGCGGCGTCGCCATGTGCCTGCTGGCCGAGATCGCCGAACCGCGGCGCCGGGCGAGCCTGCTGCTGGAGGCGGTCAGTGTCCTGCGGCTCACCGGGGACAGGCTCGAACTGGCCCGGGCACTGGCCGCGTTGAGTTCCGCGCAGCGCGCGATCGGTGAGGTGGAACAGGCACGGCGAGCGCTGTACCAGGCGCTGCACCTGGCCGATGTGTGCGGCGCCGACCGTCTGCAGCCCTACCTGCCGCCGCGCGGCAGGGAAGGGGCACCGCCCGACCAGGTCACCGTTCCCCGCGACCCCCTCAGCGCGGCGGAGCGACGGGTCGCCTCCCTGGCCGCCCTGGGCAACTCCAACCGCGAGATCGCCGACCAACTGTGCGTCACCATCAGCACGGTGGAACAGCATCTGACCCGCGTCTACCGCAAGCTCAACGTCACCAGGCGCGCGGACCTCCCCAGAGAGTTCAAAGCCCTGGCCGTCGGCTCCATCTGAGCGACCGCACCGCCGTTCCCCTGACGGGCGCCGCCGAGTCCCGCGGCGCCTCCGGCACCGGTCGCGGTGATGGGTGCATCACCGTCGCCCAGACAATCCGAACCGGGACCTCGTGAAGGATATCGGGCCCGGTCTCGTCAATGGATGTGGGAACCGCCGTTGACGTCGTACGTCGCCCCGGTGAGGTAGCCCGACTCAGGGCGCGCGAGGAAGGCGATCACGTCGGCCACGTCCTCGACGCTGCCGATCCGGCGGACCGGAACGTCCGCGATCATGGCCGCCTTGCGCTCCCCGTCCAGTTTGCCCTGTGTGATGTCGGTGTCGATCAGGCCCGGGGCGACGGAGTTGACGGTCACACCGGAAGGACCGAGTTCGCGGGCGAGGGAGCGGGCGAAGCCGAGGAGCGCTGCCTTGGCCGCCGAGTACGCCACTCCCCCGAACACCCCGCCGCCGCGTTCGGCCGAGACGGACGACAGGAATACGATCCGGCCGAAGCCCCGTTCGGCCATCCCCGCCGCCACACGGTGCGTGACCAGGAAGCTGCCGCGGACGTTGACGTCGAAGATCCTGTCCCACTCCGTGGATGTCACGTCGAGGAAGCGGGTCGGGGAGGTGATCCCCGCGTTGTTCACCAGGACACCGACCGGCGGCAGCGCCGCCTCCGTCTGCGCCAGCGCGGCGCCGACCGCGTCGGCGTCGCAGACGTCCGCCGCCACGCCCAGGGCCTCCACCCCGTGCTGGGCGGCAACCTCCCGGGCGGCCTCCTGGGCGGCCTCCTTGTCGAGATCGAGTACGGCGATGTGGTATCCGGATGCGGCGAGCGCGTGCGCGGTGGCGCGCCCGATGCCGCGACGGGAGCCGGCACCGGTGATGACGGCGGTGCGGGAGATGTGATCAACGGACATACGGTTCTCCTGAGGGTGGGAAGGTCGGTGGTCTGGGGTCAGAGGGCGTGCCTCACCCGCTCCTTGATCGCTGCGACCGAGAGTCCGTAGCGGTCGTGGAGTGTGGGCAGTGCTCCCGCGGCGAGGAACTCGTCCGGCAGCCCGATCGGGACGATGCCCGCCGTCTGCCGGGCGAAGGCCAGGCAGGAGGCGACGGACTCGGCGAGACCTCCGACGACGCTGTGGTTCTCGAGCGTCACCACGAGACGTCCCTTTGCCGCCTCCCGCAGCACGGTCTCGCGGTCGAAGGGCTTGATCGTCGGTACGTGGAGGACGGCGACGTCGACATGGTCGGCCGCGAGTTCCTCGGCAACGGTCAGTGCCCGTACCGTCATCAGACCCGTGGAGATGAACAACACATCGCGTCCGTCGCGTAGTTGTGCCGCCTTGCCGACTTCGAACCGGTAGTCGTACTCGTCCAGGACCGTGGGTACGGCCCCGCGCAGCAGCCGCATGTAGGTGGGGCCCGGGTGGGCGGCCAGCGCCGGAACGGCCTGTTCGATGTCGACGGAGTCCGCGGGGTCCACGATCGTCAGTCCGGGCATGCCGCGCAGGATGGCGAGGTCCTCGGTCGCCTGGTGGCTCGGTCCGTAGCCGGTGGTCAGGCCGGGCAGGGCGCCCACGACGTTGACGTTCAGCTGTGGCTCGGCGATGTCGAGGCAGAGGAAGTCGTAGGCGCGGCGGGTGGCGAAGACGGGATAGGTGGAGGCGAACGGGGTCAGGCCCACCTCGGCCAGTCCCGCAGCCGCGCCCAGCATCACCTGTTCCGCCATGCCCATCTGGAAGAAGCGTCCGGGGTGGGCCTCCCGGAAGACGTGCATGTCGGTGTACTTGGCCAGGTCCGCGGAGAGACCGACCACGTCCGGGCGTTCGTCGGCGAGGCGAGCGAGTGCGCGGCCGAAGGGCGCCTTGGTGGTGCGCTGCCCCTCCTCGGCGATCGAGGCGATCATCGCGGACGTGGTCAGCTTGCGCCCTGGGGCCCTGGACGGCACGAAGGTGCTCATCGAACGGTTTCCTCTCCCTCGGCGGCTGTGTGGTGCTGCTCCGTCAACTGGTCACGGGCGAGCTGCCATTCGTGTTCCTCGACTCGCATGAAGTGCGCCTTCTCCCGGCTCTCCAGCATCGGCACGCCACATCCGATCCGGGTGTCACAGATGACCACGGCTGGTGAACCACGGTGCCCGCGCAGGCTGTCGAAGGCCCCGACGAGCGCCTCGATGTCGTTGCCGTCCACCCGGACCGCGTGCCAGCCGAACGCCTCCCACTTGGCCGTGACCGGCTCGGTGCGCAGCACGCCCTTGGTGGGGCCGTCCGCCTGGAGGGCGTTGACGTCGACGAGGGCGGTGACGTTGTCCAGACCGTGGTGTGCGCAGGCGAGCGCCGCCTCCCAGGTGGAGCCCTCGTCCAGTTCACCGTCGGAGAGCAGGTTGTAGACACGTGCGTCGCTGCCCTGGTGGCGCAGGCCGAGCGCCATGCCGGTGGCGACGCCCAGGCCGTGGCCGAGGGAACCGCCGGAGATCTCCATGCCGGGCGTGTAGGAGGCCATGCCCGACATGGGCAGGCGCGAATCGTCGCTTCCGTAGGTGGCGAGTTCCGCGACGTCCAGCACACCGGCCTCCGCGAGCGCCGCGTACAGGGCGATCGCGTAGTGGCCGATCGACAGCAGGAACCTGTCGCGCTGCTGCCAGTCCGGTTCGTCCGCACGGAAGTCGAGGACGTCCTTGTAGACGACGGCCAGAAGGTCGGCCACGCCCAGCGCCTGTCCGATGTAGCCCTGGCCCTGGGTCTCCCCCATGTCCAGCGCGTGCCTGCGGATACGGTGGGCGGAGTCACGCAGGGCTTGGATGCGCCGGGTGGACGACACCCTTGTTTCGGATGCCTGAGTGGACATCACATCGATCCTCTTCTCTGTCAGCGAGCGGTGGGCAGTGCGGGTTCGGCGGTCGCGGTCATGGCGTGGTCGGCCGCTCGGCGCTCCTCGGCACCCCATGTCTCGCGCGTCATGAAGGTCGCCAGGAGTCCCAGAAACCCGTAGCAGCTGAAGAGAACAGCGGGCCCCACCCATCCGGTGACGGAGTAGAGCGCGGTGGCGATCATGGGGGTGAATCCGGAGACCACTGCGGAGAGTTGGTAGGCCAAGGACGTTCCCGCGGTACGGGTCCTGGTGTCGAAGAGCTCGCAGAACCAGGCCCCTTGAACGCCGGCGAGGCAGTTCTGGCAGATGGCATAGCTGATCACGAAGGCGATCAGGACGAATGCGGCGGTCTCCGTGTTGACCAGCAGGAAGAGCGGGACACCCCAGAGCACGCTGACCGCGCAGCCCAGGAGGTAGACGGGACGACGGCCGACCCGGTCCGACAGACGGGCCCAGAGCACGGTGGCCGCTATGCCGAGCGCGGCCGCGGTGACCAGGGCGGTGAGGGTGGTGGTGCTCGTGACGTCGGGGGCGTCGCCGTCGCCCAGGTAGGACAGCACGAAGGTGACGGAGACGGCGTACCCGGCGGTCTCCGTGATGCGCAGGCAGAAAGCCCGCAGGACGTTGCGCCAGTCCTCCCGCACGACTTCGAGCAGCGGATTCCTGACGACCTCGCCGGACTCCTTGAGCGCTTCGAACTCGGGCGACTCCTCGATCTTCAGCCGGATGAAGATGCCGACCGCGATCAGGACGGCACTGAGCAGGAACGGCACGCGCCAGACCCAGGTGCCGTCCAGGGTGTGCCGACTGAACAGGAAGGCGAGGTTGGCGAGCAGCAGCCCGACCGGGAAACCCGCCTGGGTGATGCCCGTGTACAGGCCACGCCGTCGCCACGGGGCGTGCTCGAAGGTCATCAGGATGGCGCCGCCCCACTCGGCGCCGAAGGCGAGTCCCTGTATGACCCGGACGACCACCAGCAGGATCGGCGCCCAGATCCCGACCGTCTGATAGGTGGGCAGGCACCCGATCAGCACGGTCGCGATGCCCATCAGCAGCAGGGATCCGACCAGCACAGGCTTGCGACCGACACGGTCCCCGAGATGACCGGCCACGATGCCGCCCAGCGGCCGTGCCGCGAAGCCGATGCCCAGGGTCGCGAACGACAGCAGGGTGGCTGAGAGCGGGTCGGAGTCGGGGAAGAACACATCGCCGAAGTAGAGCGCCGCCGCGGTTCCGAAGCCGATGAAGTCGTACGTCTCGATGGTCGCGCCGACTCCGCATCCCACGGCGACCCGCAGCCGCTCGGGCGACCCCTCGGCCGACGGCGGCGCTTTGGACTCAGCCATACCGGTCCTCCTTGACCGTAGGCGAAACTGTTGTCTGTCGACTGTTAACAGTCGAGAGTCGATGCTGAGTCCGACGGCGAGAGCTGTCAACCCATGCGGCGAGATCGGCCAGGAAAGTGCTGACTGTCAACAGACAACACCGATGCGGGTTACTCTGATCACTCGTGGACTTCAAGGAGGGTTCGACCGTGTCCGGTCAGGCGCTGCCCAGTCTCACCCGCTCGACCACCCTTCGGGAGCGCGCGCTCGTGGCGCTGCGGACGGCGATCATCACGGGCCAGTACCGCCCCGGCGACCACCTCGGCGAGGTGGAGATCGCCGAGCACCTGTCGGTGAGCCGGGGCACGGTACGGGAAGCCCTCCGCCACCTCCAGCAGGAAGGGCTCGTCACACCCGGCGCACGCGGCATGCTGCGGGTCTCCCGGCTCACGCCGACCGAGGTCCGGGAGCTCTTCCAGGTCCGGGAGGCGCTGGAGGGCCTGGCGCTGACGCAGATCATCGCCTCACCGCGCAGAAGCGAAGCGGCCGACGCGCTCCGCCAGGCCCTGACGAGGCTCCACGACGCCTTCGCGTCGGGCGCGGACCTGGCGGCGAAGGTCGAGGCCGATCTCGGCTTCCACCTCCTGCTGTGCGAGCTGTCGGGCAATTCGGTGCTTCTCAAGACCTGGCGGCAGCTTGAGGGTCCGATGCGCGTGGTGATCATGAGCGCGGCCGGCGAACGCCGCGAATCGGCCATGTCCGCGACGGCCCATGAGCCCATCGCCGACGCGATCGCCCGCGGAGACGCCGCGGCCGCCCAGCGGATTCTGCACACCCACATGACGTCGGCGATCGAACAGTTGGGCATCGAGCCAGAAGGCGCGCGCAAGACCGCCTGATTCCGACGGTCGATCGCGCCGGGGCCGGCGATGCGATACCGGACCCGGGAAGGGGCCTACGCCCCGCTCCTCCTGTCCGGTTACCAGCGGCTGACCGGCACCCGGTTGTGTCCCTCGGAAGCCGAGGTGACCCGGTTCACCGGCCCTACGAGGAAGCGCCGTTCGGAACGCTCGCACACGACGCGAGCGCGGACCCCATGTTCGTGACCCGAACAGAACCGCCCAGGCAGTGCTGCGCACTCTCCTGGCCGGCACCTGGGCCTGGGCCGACCAGCCGCACACCCCCATCGAAGCCACGCAGGCCCTAACCGGCGCGATGCCGAGCGCCCCGGCGACTGGACGCCCGCGCAGCGGCACTTCCGTGACGGGCACACCGAAACCTGGTGGGCCGCCGACGCCCCGGTCCGGGTGGGGATGCGAGCCCTGGACGGAGCGCCGAGTTCGACAGCCGGCCGAGGGCGGCGCCGTGCGGCCGGACCAGGGCGTCCGGGGCCCCACCACCTTCCCCCGGGAGCAGGCATCCTTGGTCCCCCGGACCGGTACGTGCGGTCATGCGGCGGGGACGACGACCACCGGGCAGTGCGCGCGGTGCAGCAGGACCGGAGCCACCGCTGTCCGGTGCGGCGCGACGGCGGATGTGCGGCGGTGTGAACCGACGACCACCAGACCGGCCTCGCGGGTGGATTCCACCAACGCCTCCGGGGCGCTCGTCCGTACCGTGACGGCCTCCACCGGAACATCGGCGTACCGCTCCCGCAACGCGGCGAGGGCGAAGCGCGGAACGGCCTCCTCGACCTGTTCGTACGAGGTGGCCGGGTCCGGTCGTCGGCACTCCGTGCTCACCGGCGGTGGCAGTGCGGGTGTGACGTGGCGGTGGGACCAGGAGTGCAGGACACGCAGCCGGGTGCCTCGGCGGCGGGCCTCCTCGAAGGCGTAGACCGCGGCCCGCTCGTCCCTGTCGTCCTCCAGGCCCAGCACCACCTCACGCCCCCCGTCGCACGGATGGTCGCCGCGCACGACGAGCAGCGGACCGCGCACATGCCGGGCCAGCCGCAGACTGACGGAACCGAGGAACAGGCCGGCGGTGCGGCCCATGCTCCGGGTGCCGACCACGGTGAGGACCGCGTCGGCGCTCTCGCGCGCCAGCGCCCCCACGGCTCCGCCTTCGGCCGCGACGGCTCGTACGGGGAGGCCTGGGTGCCGCCCCCGGACGCGCGAGAGGGCGGCCTGCAGGATCGGTGCGGCCTCGTCGCGGTCCGGCACGGCGTACACCAGGCGCAGCCCGACGCCACGCCGGACCGCTTCCCCGGCGGCCCAGTCCAGGGCCCTGGTGGAGGAGAGGGTGCCGTCCACCCCGACGACGACTGGCTTGTGAGTCATGGCTCCGCTTCCCTTTCGACAGGCTGTGACCGGGGAGCACCGGGCGGTGGCCCCCTCACGAGGCTGGCCGTGTCCCGCCTCCCCGGGGAGGAGCCGGGAGAACCCCGTGTCGTGCCGAACGGCCCCTGCCCTCAGGGCCGTTCGGGCCGTGGCGCCGCGACGGTGCGGCTCTCACGGGAGCCGTCCATGCCGACGGTGACGGTGCGGTTCATGAACTCCGCCTTGTGGGGGCGGAATACTGATCGGAGGGTTCGCGCGAGGGCTCTGGGTGCGGGCCCGCCGTCGGGCCCGCCGCCTCCCCCGCGGTCAACGCAGCCAGGGGCTGCGGCGCACCAGCGGAAGTCCGGCCCAGAACCTGCCCAGGCCCAGGGTGCCGCCGGCGGCCGTGGCGGCGAACACGACCAGGACGACGGCGTAGACGAGGTGGTACTCCGCGAACGGATTCGTCGACATGCTCGGCGAGCCGTCCGACAGGTGCCGCGCGGGCGGCCATTCGGCGATCCACATCAGCGCCATCATCACGGTGCCGGCGACGGCCGCGAGCCGCAGCGCCACTCCGGCGGCGAGGGCCAGCCCGATGCCGAGCAGCCCCAGCATGAACAGCCAGTCCGCCCAGGTGTCTCCCGCCCAGGAGTGGAAGGTGGACTCCATCGGCCCGACGGCCACGGAGCCGAGGAAGCCGCGCGTCGGCGAGCCGCCGTCGATCCAGCCCTTGCCGGACGGGGTGGCGTAGCCGAGACCGAAGGTCTTGTCGAGGAAGGCCCACAGGAAGACGAACCCGGTGAGCAGACGCAGGGACGCGAGGGCGTAGGCCGCCACCGCGTGCGTGCCGGTCGCCGCCGCGAGGGTGGGCACTGCAGACGAGGCGGCCCGCCTCCCCCGGAAGGACGGCAGGTGGAGGCCGGGCCTCCGGTGAGGGTTCTCGTGCACGGCCATGATGGACTTCCCTTCGAAAACGGAGGGGACGTGGTGTGATGCCTTCACCCTCGTCGCGTCCGCCGCGCCGCGCCGGATGCCGAAGGTCCGTGACTCCAGGGCTGAACGTCCCTGTCCGCAAGCCCTGTTGGACGACGGCTCGCTCCCGGGCGGCGTGGCTGGTCACGGACCGCGCCGCAGCCGTGATCAGTGGGCGCGCACGCCGTGCGTCCTGAATCGTTCACGGATCCGTTTCGGTGAGGTCGGCGTCCGGGCAGGGGGTGTCGCGGAGCGGGAACGGCAGTCCCAGGGCCTCGTACTTGGCGGCCGGTCGAGGCGGGTGGCGAAGTTCAGGGTATGCAGCCCCGGTGAAGTGCTCCGCGATCAGTGGACGCACTGGTCGATGCCGGCCTCCAGAAGGTGCACGGTGAACGTGAAAGACGTGTACTGCAATCGGTCCCTGGCACGCCTATGAACGCTCGGGCACGTGACCTTCGCTGCTGCAAGGTCGATACTTCCAGGAGGGGCGCCCCCCGGCATCCGCTCGACCGCTGCGGATACCTGGCGGCCCGTCATCAGAGTCAGCATCAAGTCAGCACCAGTACCGCCAGAGCTCACCCACGACCGCCACCGACCGCCACCGACCGCCAAGATCAACAATTGACCGAACCCGCACTGACCAGCAAAGACGCTGGTTATCGGCTCGTCTGATAATGCCTACAGGAGGCACCAGTGAAGATGCTCATCAACGTCGCGGAGAGCGTGGTCGCCGACGCGTTGCGAGGCATGGCGGCCGCGCACCCGGAGTTGACCGTGGACGTGGAGAACCGGGTGGTGGTGCGGCGGGACGCGCCGGTGGCCGGGAAGGTGGGGCTGGTTTCCGGGGGCGGCTCGGGACACGAACCGTTGCACGGTGGTTTCGTGGGGCCGGGGATGCTGTCGGCGGCCTGTCCCGGTGAGGTGTTCACCTCACCCGTGCCGGACCAGATGGTGCGCGCGGCGGCCGCCGTGGACAGCGGGGCCGGAGTGCTGTTCATCGTGAAGAACTACACCGGCGACGTCCTCAACTTCGACATGGCGGCCGAACTCGCCGAGGACGAGGGCATCCGGATCGCCAAGGTGCTCGTCGACGACGACGTGGCCGTCACCGACAGCCTCTACACCGCCGGGCGGCGCGGCACGGGCGCGACCCTGTTCGTGGAGAAGATCGCGGGGGCCGCCGCCGAGGAGGGGCAGCCGTTGGAGCGGGTCGAGGCGCTGGCCCGGCAGGTCAACGAGAACTCCCGCAGCTTCGGGGTGGCCCTCAGCGCCTGCTCCACCCCGGCCAAGGGCAGCCCCACCTTCGATCTCCCCGCCGGGGAGCTGGAGTTGGGCGTGGGCATCCACGGCGAGCCGGGACGCGAGCGGCGCGCGATGATGACCTCGCGCGAGATCGCCGACTTCGCGGTGAACGCGATCCTCGACGACATGACCCCCCGCAACCCGGTACTGCTGCTGGTCAACGGCATGGGTGCCACTCCGCTGCTGGAGCTGTACGGCTTCAACGCCGAGGTGCAGCGCGTGCTCGTCGAACGCGGGGTGCCCGTGGCCCGCACCCTCGTCGGCAACTACGTCACCTCGCTCGACATGGCCGGCGCCTCGGTGACGCTGTGCCAGGTCGACGAGGAGCTGCTGCGGCTGTACGACGCGCCGGTGCGGACACCGGGGCTGCGCTGGGGCGTGTGAGGGAACGCGCGGCCGCCGGCCCGGGCGGCGGCGGCCCCATGCCTCAGCGTCAGTCAACTCACGTACCACGCAAGGAGATTCCGTGCTCGACGCCGACTTCTTCCGCCGTTGGATGACGGCCACCGCGGCCTCGGTGGACCGTGAGGCCGAACGGCTCACGGCGCTCGACTCGCCGATCGGGGACGCCGACCACGGCAGCAACCTGCGCCGCGGGTTCACCGCCGTGGTGGCCGTCCTGGAGAAGGACGCGCCGGACACGCCGGGCGCCGTCCTCGTGCTCGCCGGGCGGCAGCTGATCTCGACCGTCGGCGGCGCCTCCGGCCCGCTGTACGGCACCCTGCTGCGCCGCACCGGCAAGGCACTGGGCGAGGCGGGCGAGGTCAGCGAGGCCCAGCTGGCGGACGCGCTGCGGGCCGGGGTCGACGCGGTGCGGGCGCTGGGCGGCGCCGCGCCGGGCGACAAGACCATGGTCGACGCGCTGGTCCCGGCGGTCGACGCGCTCGCCGAGTCGTTCGGCGCGGCACGCTCCGCCGCCGAGGCGGGGGCGGTGGCGACCACACCGTTGCAGGCCCGCAAGGGCCGGGCCAGCTATCTGGGTGAGCGGAGCATCGGCCATCAGGACCCCGGTGCCACGTCCGCCGCGCTGCTGATCGCCGCGCTCGCCGCCACGGCCGGCACCCCGGAGGCCACCGATGTCTGACTCCGGGCCGGTCGGCATCGTGCTGGTGTCGCACAGCGCCGCCGTCGCCGCCTCGGTCGCCGAACTGGCGCAAGGGCTGGCCGGGGCGGGGGCCGACGTGCCGGTCGCGCCGGCCGGCGGCACCGAGGACGGCGGCCTGGGCACCAGCGCCGAGCGCATCTCCGCGGCGGCCGCCTCCGTCGACCGGGGCTCGGGGGTCGCGGTCCTCGTCGATCTCGGGAGCGCGGTCCTCACCGTGCAGGCCCTGCTCGCCGAGGGCGACGAACTTCCCGCGGACACCCTGTTGGTCGACGCCCCGTTCGTGGAGGGCGCGGTCGCCGCGGTCGTGACGGCCTCGACGGGGGCGGACCTCGCGGCGGTGGCGGCCGCGGCCTCGGAGGCGTACACGTACCGGAAGCAGTGAACCTGCGGGGAAGCCGGCACGTGGCCCGGGGCCCGTCACCGCTCGGTGGCAGGCCCCGGGCCGTGCCGGTCAGCTCGCGGCCCCGCCCCGCATCGCCGCGCCCCTGCGCGGCGCCGGCTCTCCGACCCACGCCCGCGCCAGCTTCTCCCCCAGCCTGACCGCGGCGGCGTGGTCCTCGATCGGGGCGACCCTGGAGTCCTCGAAGAGGATGTAGGTGACGCCGGACGCGGTGCCGCCGGTGCGCGGGTCGGGCCGGATGCCGAGGGCCTTCGCCGTGGCGTACGAGGCCTCGCCGATGATGTTCTGGGGCCCGGTGTCGCCGACGACGGCGTACTGGACGCGGTCCTTGTACACGACGGCGGCGACCGAACCGCCCCTGATGCCGTGGACCCGGTGGTCCCAGATCCGGCTCGCGACGGGAACGACCACGAAGGGCAGGCTCTCGGAGCGCAGGTACCGGCCGTCGGACTGGAGGAACGACGTGGTGGGCTGGAACCACGGATCGGTGTCGCTGTTGCAGTGCGGGCTCGGCCGGCCGTCGCAGTCGATGTCCATGTCGGCCTTCCAGAACACCGCGCCGTCGACACCGCACACCGGGATGGCGGCCGGGGTGCCCGCGTCGCTGCTGTAGAGCCCCTCGGACACCCGGACGCAGCCGCGCGCCTTGGCCAGCAGCCGGGCGGCGGTCACCTCGCCCTCCCGGTGCACGGGACGCTGCGGGTGGGCCAGGGCGGGCAGGGCGACGGGAGCCAGCAGTACGGCGCCGACGGCGGCCAGCGTCAACGAGCGGAGACGCACGATGAGGACCCTCTCCTGGGGGACATGACGGACACCCACCCAAAGGTGGTGGGGTGCGGAGAGGTCGGCCACCGGGAGGGGGCCGGACGGATCACGGCGCGCCGTGCACGGGTGCGCGTCCGAGGGCCAGGGCCCCGGTTCGGCCCCGGCCGCTCGGCCGCTCTCGTCGGCGCGGGATCGGCGACGACAGCGGCCCGCGCCGTACGACGCGAACATGCCTGGAAATCACGCGAGTTCACGCCGTGTCAGGTGACCAGCATACGTATCCGTCCGCCGTGCCGTGCACCGCGCCGCCGTCGAGCGAGAGGACGCGGGCGACGGTCGGGCCCACTCCGTACCCGCCTCTTGATGTGACCGCGTCAGTCATGCCATACATGAGGCAGGTACAGACCAATCCCGTCGCGGCTCGACGACCGAGGGGCAGGATCGTGCGACGCTTCGGCTCACTGCTCCGCGGCTCACTGCTCTCCGGCGCGCTGCTGGTCGTGTCGGGCTGCGCGATCGAGGAGGCACCCGGTCGGCGCCCGCCGCCGGCCCCGGCCGGCGTCACCGCCGAGGCGGGCAGCGCCACCAGCGTGCACGTCATGTGGAACCGGGCGCCCGGCGACGCGCGAGTCGCCGGGTACGTGGTGTACCGGGGCCGCACCCAGGTGAAGGACGTGCCGGGCGGCGCGCACATGGCCGACATCACCCGGCTGCGGCCCTCCACCGGGTACGTGTTCACGGTCCGGGCCCGCGACGCCGCCGGGAACCTGGGCCCGCCCAGTGCGGAGGTCCGGGCCACGACGCCCGCCGCCGGGACGGCGGACCGGCGCTCCCCCACCCGTCCGGGGCACCTCGACGGCACGGCGGTCGGGAGCAGGGCGGTCCAGCTGTCCTGGGGACCGTCGACGGACGACCGCGCCGTGGTGTCGTACGACATCCTCCAGGGCGGTTCGAAGATCCACAGCGTGGGCGGGCAGCAGACGGCGGCCGTGGTCACGGGCCTGCGGCCCGGAACCCGGTACTCCTTCACCGTGCGGGCGCGGGACGCGGCGGACAACCTCTCCCCCGTGAGCCGGACGGTACGGCTCCGCACGGCGCCCGGGGCGGACGACGGGCGGGGCACCGCGCCCACCGGGTTCCGCGCGGGCACCCGCCGGGCCGACGGCGCGTACTCCATCGAGCTGTCGTGGCGGCCGCCGCGCGTCGACGGGGTGATCACGGAGTACGAGATCCAGCTCGACGGACGCCCGGCGACCACACTCGTCTGGGGCGGGACCCCGCCCCGGGGCCGGGCCACCCACAGTTTCTACGCGGGCCGGGAGTCCGGAGTGTCGTACCGGGTGCGGATCCGCGCGAAACTCCCGGACGGGACCTGGGGCGGCTTCTCGCCCGAGCGGACGGTGACCACCGGCGGCTGAGCCGGGCCCACCGCCACCGGGCCGGCGCGTGGGGTCCCCCGCTCGGCGCAACGCGTCACCTGCCCGGGGGCCGTCCGGGTGCGGACCGGGCGGGCGGCGCGTTGGCTCACCCTGAGGCAGCACGGGTCTCCCGATCCTCGGCGGCGCAAGGGACGTGCCGTCACCGTGCCGCTGGAGGGCAGACCATGCGTACGTCTCAGCTACTCCTTCGCTTCGGCCCGGCCGCGGCCGCCGCGGTGCTGCCGATCGCCCTGGCCACGCCGTCGGCCGCCGCCGCGCCCACCGGCATCTCGGTGAGCACCACCGGATCGTCGGTCACCGTCACCACCGACGACTGCCCGAACAGCACCAACGGCACCTTCGGTACCGCCTCGCTGCTCTCCAGCGGGCAGGCGAACTTCTCCCAGGGGCGCCAGGCGACCCTCACCGGCACGAGCGACAATCAGGCCGCCTCCTGGGCGAACGTGGGGCCGGGCACCTACACCGTGATCGCGGTGTGCAAGGACGGGACCACGGCGGGAACCCAGTCCGTCATCGTCACCGCCGCCACCCCCGCGATCTCCACCCCCGCCGTCTCCGCGCCGGCCTCGCCCGCACGGGGCGTGATGGGCGGCGTCGGCGGCGCGACCCGCGAGTACGGCACCGTCACCCTCGTCGGCGGTGGCGCGCTGGTGGCCCTGGGCACGGGCGCCACCGTCTGGTACCTGCGCCGCCGGGCCAAGCCGCACCGCCTGTGACCCCCGCCGGCTAGGCGCGCCCCGCGCCGTCACCGTCCCCGTCACCGTCGCCGACGGCCTCCGGCAAGGTCTCGAACTCCTCCAGGGCGTCGCTCAGCCACTGGGTCCAGAAGGTCTGCAGGTCGATGCCCGCCCGCAGGATCAGATGCTGCAGCCGGTCCTGGGTCGTGTCCCGGCCGGGCCCGAAGTCCCGCTTCTCGATCTCCTCGTACTCCGCCAACTGCCGCTGATGCAGCACGAGATGGCGCCGCAGATCGTCCTGGAGACCGGCCGTTCCGACCACGGCCGCCGCACGCAGCCGGACGAAGAGCGCGTCACGCCAAGGCTTGGGGTCCTGGGGCGCGGCGGTCCAGCGGGCCAGTTCCTCGCGGCCCGCCGGCAGGACCTCGTAGCTCTTCTTCTGTCCTCGGGCGGGCCGTTCGGAGGGCAGGGCCCGGATGTGGCCCTCGCCCTCCAGCCGTCCCAGCTCACGGTAGATCTGCTGGTGCGTCGCCGACCAGAAGTAGCCGATCGACCGGTCGAACCGCCGGGTCAGCTCAAGGCCCGACGACGGCTTCTCGAGCAGGGCGGTGAGGATCGCGTGCGGGAGTGACATGGGCTCATCCTAGGAAGGCCCGGGGTGCGCGACCCTCCCGCGCACCCCGGGCAGAGGGCTACAGCGCCGCCGCCACCTCGGTCCCCTGAAGGATCGCCCGCTTGGCATCCAGTTCGGCCGCCACGTCGGCACCGCCGACGAGGTGCGCGGAGCGCCCGGCCGCCACCAGGTCGTCGTACAGGTCGCGGCACGGGTCCTGACCGGTGCACAGGACGACCGTGTCGACCTCCAGCACCTGGCGGACGCCGTCGACGGTGACATGCAGGCCGGCGTCGTCGATCAGGTCGTACCGGACGCCGGGGACCATGGTGACGCCTCGGTGCTTCAGCTCGGTGCGGTGGATCCAGCCGGTGGTCTTGCCGAGTCCGGCGCCGACCTTGGAGGTCTTGCGCTGGAGGAGGTGCACCGAGCGCGGCGGGGCGGGCCGCTCGGGCGCGGCGAGGCCGCCGGGGGCGCGGTAGTCCATGTCGACGCCCCACTGCCGGAAGTACGCGGCCGGGTCCTCGCTCGTCTTCTCCCCGCCGTCGGTCAGGTACTCGGCGACGTCGAAGCCGATTCCGCCGGCGCCGAGGATGGCCACCCGGTCACCGACCGTGACGGCGTCGCGCAGGACGTCGAGGTAGCCGACGACCTTGGGGTGGTCGACGCCGGGCAGTTCGGGGGTGCGGGGGGTGACCCCGGTGGCGACGACGACCTCGTCGTAGGCCGTGAGGTCGTCGGCGGCGACCCGGGTGTCGAGGCGTACGTCGACGCCGTGGGTGTCGAGCTGGTGGCGGAAGTAGCGCAGGGTCTCGTCGAACTCCTGCTTGCCGGGGACCTTGCGGGCCACGTTGAGCTGGCCGCCGATCTCGCTCGCGGCGTCGAACAGCGTGACCTCGTGGCCGCGTTCGGCCGCGCTCACGGCGCAGGCGAGGCCGGCCGGGCCCGCCCCGACGACGGCGACCCGCTTGCGCAGCCGGGTCGGGGAGAGGACGAGTTCCGTCTCGTGGCAGGCGCGCGGGTTGACCAGGCAGGAGGTGATCCTCCCGCTGAAGGTGTGGTCGAGGCATGCCTGGTTGCAGCCGATGCAGGTGTTGATGGCCTCGGAGCGGCCCTCGCGGGCCTTGTTGACGAAGTCGGGGTCGGCGAGCATCGGGCGGGCCATGGACACCATGTCGGCGTGCCCGTCCGCGAGCAACTCCTCGGCCAGTTCCGGGGTGTTGATGCGGTTGGTGGTGACGAGCGGGACGGAGACCTCGCCCATCAGCTTCTTGGTCACCCAGGTGTACGCGCCCCGCGGCACCGAGGTGGCGATGGTGGGGATACGGGCCTCGTGCCAGCCGATGCCCGTGTTGATGAGGGTCGCCCCGGCCGCCTCGACGGCCTTCGCCAGCGTGACCACCTCCTCGAAGCTGGAGCCGCCGGGCACGAGGTCCAGCATCGACAGCCGGTAGACGACGATGAAGTCCTCGCCGACCGCCTCGCGCACCCGGCGCACGATCTCCACGGGGAAACGCATCCGGTTCTCGTAGGAGCCGCCCCAGCGGTCGTCGCGGTGGTTGGTCCCGGCGGCGATGAACTCGTTGATCAGATAGCCCTCGGAGCCCATGATCTCGACGCCGTCGTACCCGGCGCGGCGGGCGAGGCGGGCCGCGTTCGCGTAGTCGTCGATCGTCTGCTCGACCTCGGCGTCGGTGAGCGCGTGCGGGACGAACGGGCTGATCGGGGCCTGCAGGGCGCTCGGGGCGACCAGGTCGCGGTGGTAGGCGTACCGCCCGAAGTGCAGGATCTGCATCGCGATCCGGCCGCCCTCGCGGTGGACGGCGTCGGTGATCAGGCGGTGCTCGTCCACCTCGGCGTCGGTGGTGAGCTTGGCGCCGCCCTCGGCGGGCCGGCCGGCCTCGTTGGGCGCGATGCCGCCGGTGACGATGAGGCCCACTCCCCCGCGGGCCCGGGCCGCGTAGAACTCGGCCATGCGCTCGAATCCGCGTTCGGCCTCCTCCAGTCCCACGTGCATGGAGCCCATGAGGACCCGGTTGGGGAGCGTGGTGAAGCCCAGGTCGAGCGGGCTCAGCAGGTGCGGGTAACGGCTCATGGGGCCCCTCCGTGCGTGGCGTCGTCAGCACGGTTGTAGACGACGCCACGCCGTTTGTGCAACTAGTTGCACAAGGGGTGAGGGCAAGGCCACATCCTGCGCGGGGGCCCGGCAGGGTCCCGCACGGGAGCCCGGGCAGGGCCCTGCGGTGTCCGAGGGTGCGGCCCCGCGTGTCTCAGGGGCGGGTGCCGAGCACCACGTGGGCGTACATCTCCCGCGAGACGGCGGTGCGCGCGGTGAGACCGGCCCGCTGGAACGCGTCGAGGGCGAGCGGCGCCTGGCGCTCGCTCGTCTCGGCGAGCAGACAGCCGCCCGGGGCGAGCCACGCGGGGGCCTCGGCGGCGACCCTGCGCAGGACGTCGAGGCCGTCCGCGCCCCCGTCCAGGGCGACCAGGGGTTCGTGGTCGCGGGCCTCACCCGGCAGGAACGGGACCTCACCGGTAGGGACGTAGGGGACGTTCGCCGCCAGGATGTCGACGCGGCCCCGCAGGCGGTCGGGCAGCGCCGCGAAGAGGTCGCCCTCGTGGACATGGCCGCCGTGCGGGGCGATGTTGCGGCCGGCGCAACGGACCGCCGCCGGGTCGATGTCGGCGGCGTGGAGTTCGGCGCCGTCGAGCCGCGCGGCCAGTGCGGCGCCCACCGCGCCGGAGCCGCAGCACAGGTCGACGAGGACCGAGGCACCGGGGACGGCGGCGAGGGCCCGCTCGACGAGGAACTCGGTGCGGCGGCGGGGCACGAAGACGCCGGGTTCCACGGTGATGCGCAGCCCCGCGAACTCGGCCCAGCCGAGGACGAGTTCGAGGGGAAGGCCGCCGACCCGGCGGTCGACCATGGCGGCGGCCTCGCCCGCGGTACGGGCGGTGGCGAGGATCAACTCCGCCTCGTCCTCGGCGAAGACGCAGCCGGCGGCGCGCAGGGACGTGACGACGGAGGAGATCGAGAGAAGTGGCATGACAGCCGAGAGCCTTTCGGTGGGCCGAAGGGCGCTCCCGCGGTGGCCTATCGGCGAGGCACCGCGCCGCGTTGGGGGGAGAGCACCCGACCTGACACAGCGGTAATGGGTCTCACCTCCTCGGTCCACGTGCTGACTGGCCCGGCAACCCTACCCCATGGCCGCGCCCGGACCCTGAGGGCACGAGCGCCACGCCGCAGGCCCGCCGAGGCCGCGCTACACCCCCACGCGCTCCTCCCCCACGGCCGGCACCCTGGCCGCCATGAAGCGGGTGGTGCGGCGCAGACGGAAGCCGAGGGACTCGTACAGGCGGATGGCGTCGGTGTTGGTCGCGGAGGTGTGGAGGAAGGGGGTCTCGCCGCGTTCACGGATGCCGTGCGCGACGGCCAGGACGAGGCGGGTGGCGAGGCCCGCGCCACGGAAGGCGGGGTCGGTGCAGACGGCGCTGATCTCGGTCCAGCCCGGCGGGTGCAGGCGCTCGCCGGCCATCGCGACCAGCGCGCCGCCGCGGCGGATGCCGAGATAGGTGCCCATCTCGACGGTGCGGGGCAGGAAGGGGCCCGGCTGGGTGCGTTCGACGAGGTCGAGCATCTCGGGCACGTCGGCGGCGCCGAGCGGCACGGCCTCGGCGTCCGGGGCGGCGGCGATCCCGTCGTCGACGAGCTGCACGCCCGCGAGGTCGAAGGTCACCTCCCAGTCGGCGGGGAAGCCCCCGGTGTAGGCCGGGACCGGGACCTCGGCGCCGGGGCCGGCCAGTGCGGCGAGGTCGGCCCAGTCCCGCGCGTCCGGCGCGTCGGGGAGGGCCAGCCACGGCGACACGTCGAGCGGATAGCGCAGCACCCGGCCGCGCCGCTCGGCGAAGTGGGCGTGCGGTCCGGTGAGGGAGGCGAGGGCGGGGTTGTCCAGGACGTGCGGCACGGCACCCGCACCCTGACTGCCGCTCGTGTACTCGGACATGCGCTCTCCACTCTGTATCGGTTCGACCCTGTATCGGTTCGACGTTCGGTCACGAAACCGGTCCGGCCCGATCGTCGGACACGGCCCGATCCGCCGGGATCCGGGCCGGTCCGCTGTCACCGGGGGTACCGGCGGCCGGATCCGGTCGGTACCGGCTGAAGACGGCAAGGGAGATCGCCGAGCCGCTATTCCCGGGCCGCCGAAGAGTTCATACGGCCGCAACGATCGCCGCCTGCCCCCGGGCCCGAGCACCCGCCCCGGACACGTACGGTTGTATGACTCAGCATTCACCCTCGTCACGTGGGACCCCATGAACGTCACCCGAGGCTTCACCGGACGCCCCCGCGTCCACCATCCCGGACTGCCGCCCGGCCAGTACGACGCCGGCGACGACTGGCCCGTGCTGTCCGCCGAGGTCACCCCGGACCTCACGCCCGCCGACTGGACCTTCCGGATCGACGGCCTGGTGGCGGAGCCGCGCACCTGGGACTGGGACGAGGCGCACGCGCTGCCCGCGTCGGCGTACGAGGGCGACATCCACTGCGTGACGAGCTGGTCGAAATTCGGCGTGCGGTTCGCGGGCGTCTCGCTCGACGCGTTCCTGGACGCCGTCCGGCCCGACACGTCGGCCACCCACGCGGTCGCGTACGCGCACAGCGGCTACACCACGAACCTCCCGCTCGCCGATCTCACCGGCGGACGGGCCTGGATCGCGTGGGAGTACGACGGCAAGCCGCTGCCCGCCGAGCACGGCGGCCCGGCACGGCTGCTGGTGCCGCACCTGTACTTCTGGAAGAGCGCCAAGTGGATCGCGGGCCTGCGGCTCCTCGACCACGACGAGCCCGGCTTCTGGGAGCAGAACGGCTATCACGCGCGGGGCAACCCGTGGGAGGAGCAGCGGTACTCCGGTGACTGAGACGACGACGGACACGCGCACGCCGGCCACCCCGCCGCCGGAGCCGGCCTTCGCTCCGCCCACGCGGTTCGCCGTGCCCGGCCGGATCGCCGTGAGCAACCGGGCCGCGTCCCTGTGGCAGCGGGCGACGCTCACGGAGATCCGGCGCGAGACGGCGGCGGCGGCCACGTTCCGGTTCGCGGTGCCCGGGTGGGAGGGGCATCTGCCGGGGCAGCACCTGATGCTGCGGCTGACCGCCGCCGACGGCTACACCGCGCAGCGCCACTACTCGCTGGCGTCACCGCCGGACGACAGCGGGCACATCGAGCTGACCCTGGACCACGTCGAGGGCGGCGAGGTCTCCGGGTGGTTCCACACCGAGGCCCGGCCCGGCGACGAGGTCGAGGTGCGGGGCCCGCTCAGCGGCTTCTTCGCCTGGCCCGGGGACCGGCCCGCGCTGCTGATCGGCGCCGGTTCCGGCGTCGTACCGCTGATGTCGATGATCCGCCACCACCGGGCGCGCGGGCTCGACGTCCCGCTGCGGCTGCTGGTGTCCGCGCGCGGGCCCGAGGAGCTGATCTACGCGGCCGAGTACGGCACGGAGACGACGGCGGTGTTCACCCGCCGGGCGCCCGAGGGGGTGCCGGTGGGACGGCTGTCGGCGGCCCAGGTGGCGCCGCTGCTCGCCGAGCGGCCGACGGACGGCTGGGAGGCCTACGTGTGCGGCTCCAACGCGTTCGCCGAACACACCTCACGGCTGCTGGTCGAGGCCGGACAGCCCGTGGACCGCATCCGCATCGAGCGGTTCGGCTGACCTTCGGCCGACCTCGGGCGACCGGGTCCCGTCCGCACGGCCGGGTCCCGGTCCCACGGAGCCGCATCTCCATCATTTATGCCGCAAACCATGCCATCACGCTCTCTTTCGGGTACACCGGAAGTGCGGACCAGTCCAGACCGGGGTTCTCGTACACGAGGACCGGACCGGCGAGGGAGGGCGAGATGCGAGGCCAGGTGTTCGGGTGGCGGTGGCGGGCCAATCCGCTGCGCCGGCGCTCGGACGTCGTCGAGGCGTGGACCGTCCTGTGTGTGGTCCTGCTCCTCGCCCTCGGCGCCCCGGCCGCCGGAGTGCTGGTGGGCCGGTGGGCCCACGCGGACGCGCGGGCCCAGGCGACGGCCGAGCGGGCCGCGCTCGACCGGGTGAGTGCCGTGATCGTCGAGAAGGCCCCCGCCTCGGTGCCCTCGGCGCACGACGACAAGCAGCCCACGTACTGGGTGCGGGCGCGCTGGACCGAGCCCGACGGCGGCTCCCGCACCGGCGAGGCACGGGTGCCGGCCGGGACCGATCGGGGTGACCGCGCCGACGTCTGGCTGGACGACGCGGGCCGCAGCGTCCGGCCGCCCCCGAACGACACGGCCGTCTGGCAGCACGCGGTCGCCATGGGCACCTGCGCCACCGGCGGCGTCGTCTGCGTCGTCCTGCTCGGGCACGTGGTCGTCCGCCGGGTCGCCATCCGGCATCGCCTGGCCGAATGGGAGCGTGAGTGGGCGCGGACGGGCCCCGACTGGGGCCACCACTGGGCGTGACGGCGGCACCCGGGCCGGGACCGGCCGCCGGGCCGTCGCGGGTCCGCCGAGACCCTCTTGGCGGCCCGCGGCGCCGCACGTACGGTGTGATCATCCGCACCTCAGACTCACAAGGTGGTCTTCTTCATGGCCCTGTTCGACCTGCCGTTGGACGAGCTCCGTGGTTATCGAAGCGCTTCAACGGAGCCGGAGGACTTCGACGCCTTCTGGGCCAAGACACTCCAGGAGGCCCGCGAGCACGACCTCGACGCCCGGTTCGAGCCGGTCGAGACCCACCTGAAGACGATCGAGGTGTACGACGTCACCTTCTCCGGGTTCGGCGGGCACCCCGTCAAGGGCTGGCTGGCCCTCCCGGCCGGAGACGGCGAACCGCTGCCCACGGTCGTGGAGTTCATCGGTTACGGCGGCGGCCGCGGTCTGCCCCACACCCATCTCCTGTGGGCGTCGGCGGGCTACGCCCACTTCGTCATGGACACCCGGGGCCAGGGCAGCGCCTGGGGCGGAGGCGGGGACACCCCCGACCCGGTGGCCGGCGCCCCCGCCTTCCCCGGCTTCATGACCCGGGGCATCGACGCCCCCGAGAACTACTACTACCGCCGGGTCTACACCGACGCCGTCCGCGCGGTCGAGGCCGCCCGCGCGCATCCGCGCACCGACGCGGCGCGCACGGCCGTCGCCGGTTCCAGCCAGGGCGGCGGCATCTCCATCGCCGTCGGCGGACTCGTCCCCGACCTGGTCGCGGTCGCGCCCGACGTGCCCTTCCTGTGCGACTTCCCGCGCTCCACGACGATCACCGACCGCGACCCGTACCGCGAGATCGGCAAGTACCTCAAGACCCACCGCGGCCGTACCGAGCAGGTCGGGCGCACCCTGGCCTACTTCGACGGCGTGCACTTCGCCGCGCGCGGCCGGGCCGCCGCCCTGTTCTCGGCGGCCCTGGAGGACCAGACCTGCCCGCCGTCCACGGTCTTCGCGGCCTTCAACGCCTGGGCCGAGGCGAACAAGCGCATCGAGGTCTACGACTTCAACGACCACGAGGGCGGCGGCCCCTACCAGGAGGCGGTCAAGCTGCGCTGGCTGGCCTCCCACCTCTGAGGGAGGCGGACGGCATGGACACGGTGGAGGCCGCCCGGCGGTTCGTGGGCGTGTGGCAGCGGGCGTGGGCCGCGCATGACGTCGAGGCGATCCTGGAGTTGTACGCGCCGGACTGCGTCCACCGGTCGATGCCGTTCCGGGAGCCGCACCGGGGCCGCGACGCACTCGCCGAGTACCTGCGCTGGTCCTTCACCGGCGAGCGGGTGGACGACGTGCGCTTCTCGGACCCGGTGGTCGGCCGGGACGGTGTGGCCGTCGCCGAGTTCCGGGTGCTGTCCGAGGTCGACCAGGAGCCGCAGACCCTCGCCGGATGCGTCTTCGTGCGGTTCGACGCGGCCGGTCTGGCCGTGGAGACCCGGGACTACTGGCACCTGGTCCCGACGCACACGGAGCCCTCCCGGCCGATGTTCCTGTCGCGGACCCCGCGGGGCGGGTGAGGCTCGTTCCGTCGCACGGGCGGAAGGGTGCCGCCTCCTGACGCCGGGCGGCCGTCGGCCCCGCACGGGACCGGCCCGGTCGCGCTCCCGTGATCGCGCGCGGCCGGGCCGACGGCCGACCGTCGGGCCCGGCACCGGCGCTCCGGCCCGCGCGCAGGGCGCGGACGAGGACGGCCCCGGTCGACGAGGGCGGCCTCCGTCGACGAGGGCGGCGCGGAAGGCGTTGACGCCGAGTCGGGCCACCGGGCCGGCTCGTCCGGGCGCTGCGGCACGCCCGGCCGGTCACCCCTTGCGGGTGGCCACGACCATCCGGCAGCGCGGGCTGCCGTCGGCCCGCCGTCCGAACTCGGGCAGGGCGTACAACTCCACCTCGAAGCCCGCGCGTTCCAGCTCCTCCCGTACGACGCCGAGCCGGAACGGCCGGTAGTACATGACGAACGGGGGCCGCCACAGGGCGTTGCGCACCCGCATCGCCGTGTCGAAGCCCAGCGCCGCCCAGTACCAGGGCGAGCGGGGCGGGGCGGGCGCCGGCAGCGGGAACGCGAAGCGCCCGCCGGGCCGCAGCACGGAGCGCACCTCGGAGAACAGCCCCGGCAGCTCCCGCGGCAGGAAGTGCCCGAACGCGCCGAAGCTGACGGCCAGATCGAAGACGGGGGCGAAGGGCAGCGCCAGGGCGTCACCGCGTACCCAGGCCACACGCGGGGCGTCGGAACCGGGGCCGTTGCCGGAGTCGCCCGGTCGTTCGGCCCCGGCAGAGGCGTCCCGAGGGCCGTCGGGACGGGCGGTCGCGGAGCCCAGCCGCCGCCTCCCCACCGCCAGCATCCCCGCGCTGATGTCGACGCCGGTGACACTCTCCCGGCACACCTCGCGCAGCACCTCCATCCCGGCTCCGGTGCCGCAGCAGAGGTCCAGGCCGTGGGCGAAGGGGCCCAGCGACGACAGGGCGGTCTCGACCGCCTCCAGGATCGGGTCGGGCGTACGGAACGGGGTCTCGTCGAACTTGGGCGCGAGCAGGTCGTAGCCGTGTTCGACGGAGGAGAGCGCCTGGACGGCGAGTTCGCGGAGGCTGGGGCCTTGCGGGGTGAACATCACGTCAGCTTAGGCCCTGGCTCGGGGCAGCGGCGGGCGTGTGCTCTCGCCTATGGTCCGTGACATGACTCCGTTCCGCCCCGCCCCGACCTGGCTGGCCGACGCCGTCTTCTACCAGATCTATCCGCAGTCCTTCGCCGACTCCGACGGGGACGGCATCGGGGACTTCGCCGGAATCGCCGAGCACCTCGACCACCTGTCCTGGCTGGGTGTCGACACCGTCTGGCTGAACCCCTGTTTCGTCTCGCCGTTCCGCGACGCCGGGTACGACGTCGCCGACTATCTGAACGTCGCCCCGCGCTACGGCTCGAACGACGACCTGGCGAGGCTCGTCGACGAGGCGGCCCGCCGGGGCATCCGGATCCTGCTGGACCTCGTCGCCGGCCACACCTCCGTCGACCACCCCTGGTTCCGCGCGTCCGCGAACGACCCTGACGACCACCGCTACATCTGGGCGCCGCACGGCCGTCCCGAAGGCTTCGTGGCCTCCCCGGGCACCCGCCCCGGCGCCTACCTACCGAACTTCTTCGACTCCCAGCCCGCCCTCAACTTCGGCTACGCGCGCGGGAATCCGGCCGAGCCCTGGCGGTTGCCGCCCGACGCCGACGGTCCGCGCGCCAACCGTCACGCGCTCCGCACGATCATGGACCACTGGCTGGGCCTCGGCGTGGCCGGATTCCGCGTGGACATGGCCGCCTCGCTCGTCAAGGACGACCCGGACAGGGCCGAGACCTCCCGCCTCTGGGCAGAACTGCGGCACTGGCTGGACGCCGCCCACCCGGACGCCGTGCTCCTCGCCGAGTGGGGCGAGCCGGAGGTGTCGGTCCCGGCCGGGTTCCACGCCGACTTCTTCCTCCACTTCGGGGGCCCCACCGACGGCCTCGCCCTGCGCTCGCTGTGGAACAACGGCGAGGGCACGGTCCACGAGCACTGGGACCCGCTCGACTGCTTCTTCGACGCGAGCGGCCACGGCTCGCCGCGCCCCTTCGTCGAGGCATGGCGGCAGGCGTCCGCGGCGGTCGGCGACGCGGGCTCGATCGCGCTGCCCACCGCCAACCACGACTTCTCCCGCCTCAACTGCGGCCCCCGCACGGCCGAACAGCTCCCCGCCGCCTTCGTCTTCCAGATGACCTGGCCGACGCTCCCGGCGATCTACTACGGTGACGAGATCGGCATGCGGTACGTCCCGGGTCTGCCCGACAAGGAGGGCAGTGTCCTCGGCCCCCGCTACAACCGCGCGGGCTCCCGTACGCCCATGCAGTGGGACGGCACCGCGAACGCGGGGTTCTCCACCGCCCGCGCCGACCGTCTCTACCTCCCCCTCGACCCCTCCCCCGACCGCCCGGACGTCGCGGCCCAGCGCGCCGACGACACCTCGCTCCTGCATCTCGTGCGCCGCCTGATCGCCCTGCGCCGCCGCTCACCCGAGCTGGGCCCCGGCGGTGCGGTGGAGGTGCTGCACGCGGGGTACCCGTTCGTGTACGTCCGCGGCGGGCGCTACCTGGTGGTCGTCAACCCGCAGGAGCACACGGCGAGTTGGCCGTACGAGCCCGCCGTCCACCGGGCCCTGGAGGTGCTGGGGGTGGAGATCGCGGACGGCACGATCACCGCCCGGGGCTTCGGGTACGGCGTCTTCGAGCTGCGCGGCTGAACACCGGAGCGGCTGCCCGGTCCCCCGTTCCGGCCAGCCGCTCACGCACACGGACGGCTACGGCACGGGTGTGCCGGCCGCCTTCGGCTCCTCGCCGTACGCGGTGAGGAACCGGTCGCGGAAGGAGTCCATGCGCCAGACCGGGGCGTCGGCACCGGGCCGCAGGCCGTCGGACCAGCCCCAGTCGTCGATCCGGTCGAGCACCTTGGGGTCGTGGGCGACGACGGTGACCGGTACGTCGTGGCTCGCGCCGTCGCCGCTGACCCTCGCCATGGGCTGGTGGTCGCCCAGGAAGACCAGCACCGAGTTCTTGTCGCCGTACCTCTTCAGGTACTGCAGGAGGCTGTGCAGCGAGTACTGGACGGACCTGCCGTACTCCTCCTTCACCTTGACGGGGTCGGTGAACACGTCCGCCGGGTCCTTGCCCGCCTTCTCGACGGCCTGGTAGACCGAGCCGTCGCCCACCTCGTCCCAGCCGATCATCTTGGGCAGCGGTGCCCACGGCTGGTGGCTGGAGGTCAGGATGATCTCCGCCATCAGCGGCTTGTCACGCTTCTTGGCGGCCTCCAGGCGTTCGAACGCGGTGAGCGTGTACTGGTCGGGCATGGTCGACCAGCTGAACTTCGGCCCCTGGTAGCCGACATCGCGGGAGTCGTAGACCTTGTCGAAGCCGTAGAAGTCGCCTTCCGGCCAGTTGTAGCGGACGCCGGGCACGACCCCGACCGTGCGCCAGGCGCCGGTCCTGCCGAAGGCTCCGGGCAGGGTGAGGCGGTCGCCGGCGGTGACCGTGCGGTAGCGGCTCTGGTTGTCGATCCACAGGCCGGTGAGGAACGTGGAGTGGCCGAGCCAGCTGCTGCCGCCGTACGTCGCGGAGGTCAGCCATCCGCTCTTCGCCGCGAACCCGGCCTCGGCCAGTGCCTTGCCCTCCTCGTCGAGGGCTCCGTTCACTCCGGGGGCGATGGCGGGGTCCTGCAGGGCGGCGCGCCCGTAGCTCTCGATGAAGGCGATCGTGACGTCCTTGCCGCGCAGCCCGGTCAGCAGCCGGTCGGCGGGCACCTCGGCGAACCGGTCCTTCTTGGCCTCCTCGGCGAAGGCGGCCTCGTCCCGCAGTGTCTCCTGGACCCGTCCCCAGCGGTCCTGCACGAAACCGATGGTGCTCCTGGAGGCGACCGCGGTGTTGTCGAGGGGTGTCAGGCCGAGCGCCGCGCAGGTGATCCAGACGGTGCCGGCGACGACGATGCCCTTCGTCGCCCGTTCCCGGTCGCGGACGAGCAGCCCCGTGAGCCGCAGCACGGCCAGCGCCATGACGGCGAACAGCAGGAGCACCAGCACCACCAGGCCGAGCACGGCCGCCCGCGCGCCCGCGCCGCCGAGGGTGTCCCGCACGTAGGACTCGGCGTCGTCGAGCAGGCCCCAGTCGAGGACCACGTTGAAGCCGCGGCCGAGGAACTGGTTGAAGCCGATGTCCAGCGCCTTCACGACCACCAGGGCGGCCAGACCCACCCCGATGACGACCGCCCCCGCCAGCCGCGGCCGGCGCGGCAGCACCAGCAGCAGGGCGGCGGCGAGGATCGGCTCCACGGGGATCCGCAGGAACTGCCGCGCCTCGAAGTACTCGGCCTTGCCCGGCATGAACAGCGCGAAGAACACCAGGGCGGCGGCCAGCGCGGTGACCGTCCAGGACAACGCGCGTGCCGCGCGCGGGTACTTCTCCCGGAACGCGGCGCGGTACCTCCGCAGCAGATGGGTTGTCGGGGCGGCCGTCGGCGGCACACCCGTCCCGTCCGTGTCGTCGGCGCCGTCCGTGTCGTCCGTGTCGGGTGAGGGGCTGGAGCGCGTGAAGAGGGACACGCGGCGTTCCTTCCGTACGAAGACCGCTGGCGGTGCCCCCATCTGTACGAGGTCCCCGGGAGATCGGTTCACCGGCCACGGGTAAGCCGTCGGTAAGGAACTCCCCCACCGTCGGCCACCGATGGTGGTACTGTGGTTCCGGCACGTGTGTATCGCCCCCTCCGGGGCGCCGGTGCCACTCTCCCCGGATCCCGGGATCTCTTCCGCTGAACCGCCCGTCGTCCTCCGACCGGCCGTCAGCCTCCCCGCACCACCCGTGACACACGGTCCGTCTCCCACGAGCGGTCCCGAACGGCTCCGCCGTCCCCCCGGGTGTGCGCCCCTCCCCCCCTTCTCTCCTCTCTTCCACGTTCTTCCCGTCCTCGAAAGGACCCCCACTCATGACCACCACCACACTCGAACGCACGTCCACCGATCGGCAGCCTCCCGCCCGGGTCACCGGTGTCCTGGAGACCGCGCAGGGCGGGCAGGGACACCTGCGCGTCCACGGCTGCCTGCCCGACCCCGCCGACCCGCAGGTCCCCGCCGCACTGATCCGCCGGTACGGGCTGCGCAAGGGCGACACCGTCGAGGGCGTCCGCGACCGCGGGCGCGCCCTCACCGGGGTCGAACGGATCAACGGCCGTACGCCCCAGGAACTGGGCCGCCGCCCGCACTTCCACGACCTCACCCCGCTGCACCCGCGCGAGCGGCTGCGGCTCGAACACCCGGCGAGCGGCCTGACGGGCCGTCTGTTGGACCTCGTGTCCCCCGTGGGCAAGGGGCAACGGGGACTGATCGTCGCCCCGCCGAAGACCGGCAAGACGGTGCTGCTCCAGCAGGTCGCCGCCGCGATCGCCGCCAATCACCCGGAGGCCCGCCTGATGGTGGTGCTCCTCGACGAACGGCCCGAGGAGGTGACCGACATGCGGCGCTCGGTACGGGGCGAGGTGTACGCGTCGACGTTCGACGGGTCCCCCAGGCAGCACATCGCGCTCGCCGAACTCGTCGTGGAGCGCGCCAAGCGGCTCGTCGAACAGGGCGAGGACGTCGTGATCCTGCTGGACTCCCTGACGCGGCTGTGCCGGGCCCACAACAACGCGGCCGCCGCCGGTGGGCGCACGCTCAGCGGCGGAGTCGACGCCGCCGCCCTGCACGGACCCAAACGGCTGTTCGGCGCCGCCCGGCTGACCGAGGAGGCCGGATCCCTCACCGTCCTCGCCACCGCCCTGGTGGAGACCGGAACCCGCGCCGACGACTTCTTCTTCGAGGAGCTCAAGAGCACCGGCAACATGGAACTGCGCCTCGACCGCGCACTGGCCGACCGCCGTGTGTTCCCCGCCGTCGACATCACCCCCTCCGGCACCCGACGGGAGGAACTTCTGCTGACACCGGCCGAGTTGACGGCCGTACGCGGACTGCGGCGGGCCCTGCGGTCGCGCGAGGGGCAGGGGAACCTCGAAACCCTGCTGGAGCGCCTGCGGGCCACCCCGGACAACGCGGCCTTCCTGCGGCAGGTGCAGCCCACGCTGCCGGCGGCATGACCTACGGCATCCGGGTGCTCGATCCGGGCGCACGGCCCTGGCATCCCGGACCGCGACCCGCCTCTTCCTACGTTTGCGGTATGACCATCGGATTCTCATCCCGAGTCCCCCGTCTCGCCCGCATCGCCGTCTGCTGCTCCGTCGTCTGCGCGCTCGGGGCCCTGGCCACCGTGACGCACCCGGAAGGGTCCCCACCCCCCGCCGGGGCGGACCGGCCGGACGCCAAGACCGGGCAGGAGCCGTCGCCGCTGTTCCGGCAGGGGACCCAGGTACGGCCACGGGCCGGGGCTCCCCGGGTGCCGCAGGACATCTCGGCAGTGTCCTGGCTGGTGGCGGACGCCGGCAGCGGCGCGGTGCTGGCCGCGCACGACGCACACCGCAGACTGCCGCCGGCGAGCACCCTGAAGACCCTGTTCGCCCTGACCGTGCTGCCGGGGCTGCCGGCGGGTCTGAGACACACCGTCAAGAGCGAGGAACTCGCGGGCATCGGCGCCGGCAGCAGCCTGGTCGGCGTCAAGGAGAACAACACGTACACCGTCGCCGATCTGTGGCGCGGGGTCTTCCTCAGCTCCGGCAACGACGCCGTACGGGTGCTCGCCTCCCTCAACGGCGGCTGGAAGGCCACCACCGAGCAGATGCAGGCGAAGGCCCGCGCGCTGGGCGCCCGGGACACCCATGTCGTCTCGCCCGACGGCTACGACGCGCCCGGCCAGGTGTCCTCCGCGTACGACCTGGCGGTGTTCGGGCGTGCCGGGCTGCGCAACGCGGAGTTCGCCGGGTACTGCGCCACGGCCACCGCGACGTTCCCGGCGGGCGGCTGGTCGTACGGCATCCAGAACACCAACCGGCTGCTGACCGGCGCCGGGGTCGAGCGCTATCCCGGGCTGATCGGCGTCAAGAACGGCTACACGACCAACGCGGGCAACACCCTCGTCGCCGCCGCGAAGCGGGGCGGCCGCACCCTCGTGGTGACGGTGATGCGCCCCGAGTCGGGCGGTGGCCACGCTGTCTACGAGGAGACGCGCTCCCTCCTCGACTGGGGGTTCCGGGCCGCCGGGCACGTCGACCCCGTGGGCTCGCTGCTGCCACCACGTCCGGCGGCCGCTCCTCAGGCCGGTCCCGAACCGCTGTCGGCGCGCGCGGAGAAGGAGGCCGTCACCTCGCCCGCCCTGCCGGTGGCGGGCGTGATCGCGGGTGCCGCGGGCTGCGGTGCGGCGGCCGTGGCACTGGTGCTGCGGCTCGGACTGCGGCTCAGGCGCGGCCGGGCCGCCGACGGCGGCTGACCGACCGGCAGCCGCAGCAGGAGTCCGAGCGTGATCCACACATAGGTGTTGGCACCGAGGAACCCGCCGGGGCCGGAGGCGTCGTCGAACCAGAGCCATACGACACTGCTGCACAGCACGGCGTACAACGCCGCCGTGAGCGGCAGCAGCCGACGGTGTCGCAGCAGGACGGCGAAGGACGGCAGCAGCCAGACCAGATGGTGCACCCAGGTGACCGGGCTGACCAGACACGCGGTCAGCCCCGTCAGGGCGAACGCGGCCGTCCAGTCCTCGGCGCGCACCGCCGCGCGGGCCCGCCACGCCCACACGCACAGCACCACCAGCACGAGCAGCACCCACACGGCCCGGCTCGGCTCGTGCGGGGCCGCCAGCCGGGCCACGACTCCCTGCAGCGACTGGTTGGAGACGTAGTCCAGGCGGCCGACGCGGCCGGTGTCCCACAGGGCCTCGGTCCAGTAGAAGCGCGAGGCGGCCGGGGCGATCCAGGCCGCCGCCGCGGTGGCGGCCGCGGCGACGGCGGTCGCGAGCCCGGCGGCCCGCCACCGCCGGGCGAGCAGCAACAGCACGATGAAGATCGCGGGTGTCAGTTTGACCGCCGCCGCCAGACCGATGCCGACACCCGCCCGGCGGCCCCGGCCGGTGGCCAGCAGCCGGGCGTCGGCGAGCACCAGGGCCAGCAGCAGGAGGTTCACCTGACCAAAGCTGAAGGTGTCCCGCAGCGGCTCGAACAGGGCGAGCGCGCACAGGGCGAGCGAGGTGCCGAACCAGCCGTGGCGGCGCAGCAGCGGGCCGGCCAGCAGGTACAGGACGGCCGCGAGCGCCGCCAGGTTCAGTGCCAGGCACACCGCGATCGCGGTGCGCAGCCCGGTCAGCGCCATCGGCAGCATGGCGACGGCCGCGAACGGCGGATAGGTGAACCCGTACGTCGTGCCCGGCACCAGATAGTCGTACAGCCCGCCGTCGTGGACCCAGAAGTCGATCGCTCCGTGGTAGACCCGCAGGTCGAACCAGTCGCGCAGCAGCGGGACGGTCGCGGTGAACACGGTGACGGCAGCGGCCGACACAAGGACCAGGAGAGCACGGGCGCGGTCGGTGCGCGGCGCGTACCGCCGCGGTCGCGGCGCGCTCATGCCGTACGCCCCAGGAGCGGCGCGCGGGAGGCCAGTTCGGCCTGCCACAGCACGACCAGCGCGAGCACTCCGCCGCACACCGCCAGCACCAGCTGCTCGGCGTCCGGGGGGTACCCGCTCGGCAGGACGACCAGCGCCAGCACCGCGCTGACGGCCGCGGCCCGGCGCTGCACACGGGCGTCGCGGGCGGCCGCGGCGATGAGGAACAGCCCCCACAGGGCGTACCAGGGGCGGACCGCGGGGCCCAGCGCGGCCACGGCGGCCAGGCTGAGGCCGAGCGCGTACACCGGACCGGGCCTCAGCCGGAGCCAGACGAACAGCACGACGGCGAGGGTCAGCAGGAGCCCCGCCGCGCGCCAGGCCGGGAGGGCGAGCGGGGCCAGGTCGCTGCCGAGGCCGTGCAGCACGGTGCCGGTGGCGCGGCCGAGGACGCTGGTGGGCGACCAGTTCCGTGCGGAGACCGGGGTGCGCAGGGCGGCGATCCAGCCGTACCCGGTGCCGGTCAGGGTGGTGACGGCCGCCGTGGTGGCCGCCGCGACGGCCAGCGTGGCCGCGGTCGTCCGGAGCCGTCCGGTACGGCCGCGCATCACGACCACCGCCAGCAGGCCGAGCGCGGCCGGTGCCTTCACCAGAGCGGCGAGGGTGACGAGGGCGACGCCGATGAGGTACCAGCGGCCTCCGGCGACCACCAGGCCGACGCCGAGCAGGCCCAGCATCAGCGCGTCGTTGTGGGCCCCTGCCACCAGGTGCAGCAGCACCAGCGGGTTGAGGGCGCCGAGCCAGAGGGCGACGGCCGGGTCGGCTCCGCTGTGCCGGGCGAGCCGGGGCAGCGCCACGGCCATCAGGACGACCCCGAGCAGCGCGATCAGCCGCATCCCGATGAGCCCCGCCGGTATCCGGCCCTCGGTCAGACCGGACAGCCCGGAGGCCGCGGCGAGGAAGACCGGGCCGTACGGGGTGGCCGTGTGCCGCCACATCGGGGCGACCTCGTCGGCGAGCGGGCCGCCGAGCCGGGCGGGTCCGTGCAGAGAGACGTCCAGGTGCGCGTCGACCATGGCGCCCTGCGCGAGGTAGCTGTAGACGTCCCGGCTGAACAGCGGCGGCGCGAGCAGCAGGGGTGCCGCCCAGACGGCCAGCACCAGGAGCAGGGCGCGGGGCGTCGGGGGCTCCGGGCCGCGTGTCACCTTCCCGAGCAGGGCCCAGGCGGCCATCAGTAGGACGACGCCGAAGTAGACACCGACCAGCCCCAGGGCGCCGCGCCCCGAGGTCGGCGACAGGAGCTCCCGGACCGGCAGGGCACCGGCGGTCTCACCTCCCAGGGCGAGAAAGGCGGATCCGGCCAGGCCGAGCGCCTGGCAGCGGCGTAGGTCGACGGGGAAAGCGATGGCCACCACTCGGTCAGCCTGGCAACGCCGAGTGGCGGGCAGGCGACGTATCGCCCTCCGGGCGGGTACCGGGACGTGACCAGGAGCGATCCGGTCGGCCCGGCGCGGCGGTCAGAAGACCGACAGTCCCGTCAGGGTGGTGAACCGGTCCAGCGCCGCCACTCCCGCCACCGAGTTGCCCCGCTCGTCCAGTCCCGGACTCCACACGCACAGCCCGCAGCGTCCCGGTACGACGGCGATGATGCCGCCGCCCACACCGCTCTTGCCGGGCAGGCCGACGCGGTAGGCGAACTCGCCCGCCGCGTCGTACGTCCCGCAGGTGAGCATGACCGCGTTGACCTGTTTCGCCTGGCTGCGGGTCAGCAGGCGGGTGCCGTCGGCCCGGACGCCGTGGCGGGCCAGGAAGGTGGTCGCGAGGGCCAGGTCGGCGCAGGAGGCGGTGAGGGAGCACTGCCGGAAGTACTGGTCGAGGAGGGCCGGTACGGGGTTGTCGATGTTGCCGTACGAGGCCATGAAGTGGGCGAGGGCCGCGTTGCGGTCCCCGTGGGCGGTCTCGGAGGCGGCGATGTCCGCGTCGAAGTCCAGGTCCGGGTTGCCGCTCTCCGACCGTAGGAAGGCGAGCAGTTCGCCGGCCGCGTCGCCGGTCCGGGTGTGGAGGCGGTCGGTGACGACGAGGGCACCCGCGTTGATGAACGGGTTGCGCGGGATGCCGCTCTCGTACTCCAGCTGGACCAGGGAGTTGAAGGGGTTGCCGGAGGGCTCCCGGCCCACGTGCTCCCAGAGGGTGTCCCCCTCGCGTGCCAGGTCGAGGGCGAGGGTGAACACCTTGGTGATGGACTGCGTGGAGAACGGCTCGCGCCAGTCGCCCACGCCGTACACCGTGCCGTCCGGTTCCGCGACGGCCATGCCGAAGCGGCGCGGGTCGACGGCCGCGAGCGCCGGGATGTAGTCGGCGGGCCGGCCGCGGCCCGGGGTCCGCTCGATCTCCTCGGCGATGCGTTCCAGCACCGCCCGGTAGGTGGGCGATCCCATCAGCCGAGGGGTCCGCCGCTGCCCGCGAGCACCTCGGGCCGCAGCAGTTCCCGGAGCCGGTCGGCGGGCAGCAGGCCCTTCTCCTGAACGAGTTCGGCGACGCCCCGGCCGGTGGCGAGGGCTTCCCTGGCGATGTCGGTGGCCGCCGAGTAGCCGATGTGCGGGTTGAGGGCGGTGACCAGGCCGATGGAGTTCTCCACGCTCGCGCGCAGCGCCTCGGTGTTGGCGGTGATGCCGTCCACGCACCGCTCGGCGAGCGTCAGGCAGGCGGCGCGCAGGTGGGTGAGGGACTCCGAGAGGGAGTGCAGGATGATCGGTTCGAAGGCGTTGAGCTGCAGCTGACCGGCCTCGGCGGCCATCGTGATGGTGACGTCGTTGCCGATCACCTCGAAGGCGACCTGGTTGACGACCTCGGGGATCACGGGGTTGACCTTGCCCGGCATGATCGACGAACCGGCCTGCACCGGCGGCAGGTTGATCTCGTTCAGCCCCGCGCGCGGCCCGGACGACAGCAGCCGCAGGTCGTTGCAGGTCTTCGACAGCTTCACCGCCACCCGCTTGAGCACCCCCGACATCTGCACGAACGCACCACAGTCCTGCGTCGCCTCCACCAGATTGGCCGCGGTGACCAGCGGCAACCCGGTGATCTCCGCGAGATGCCGGCGCGCCGACTCGGCGTACCCGGCGGGTGCGTTGAGGCCCGTGCCGATGGCCGTGGCACCCAGGTTGATCTCGTGGACCAGTTCCACGGCCTCGGCGAGACGGCTGCGGTCCTCGTCCAGCATCACCGCGTACGACGAGAACTCCTGGCCGAGCGTCATGGGGACCGCGTCCTGCAACTGGGTGCGGCCCATCTTGAGCACGTCGCGGAACTCGACCGCCTTGCGGGCGAAGGAGTCCTGGAGCACCGCCATCGCGCGGAGCAGCTCGCGCACGGCGTAGACGGTCGCGATCTTCACGGCGGTCGGGTAGACGTCGTTCGTCGACTGGCCGAGGTTGACGTCCTCGTTGGGGTGCAGATGGCCGTACTCGCCCTTGGCGTGGCCCAGCAGCTCCAGCGCCCGGTTGGCGACGACCTCGTTGGCGTTCATGTTGGTGGAGGTGCCGGCGCCGCCCTGGATGACGTCCACGACGAACTGGTCGTGCAGCTTGCCGTCACGGATCTCCCGGCATGCCTCGACGATCGCGGCGGCCTTCTCGGGCGCGAGCAGACCGAGTTCCTCGTTGGCGAGGGCGGCGGCCTCCTTCACGGCGGCCAGGGCGTCGATGAGGTGCGGGTAGGCGGAGATGGGGGTGCCGGTGACGGGGAAGTTCTCCGTGGCGCGCAGGGTGTGCACGCCCCAGTACGCGTCGGCGGGGACGTCACGGTCGCCGAGGAGATCGTGTTCGCTGCGGGTGGCTGTGGCGGCGGTCATGGCGGGGGCCTTCTTTCGTGCGGTGCGGTGCGGTGCGGGTGGGTCGGTGGTCGGGGTGGGGTGGGGTGGGTGCGTCGTCGGGTGCGGGTGAGTGGGGGCTGGTCGCGCAGTTCCCCGCGCCCCTGAAAAAGCGGGGGCTGCGCCCCCGGCTTTTTCGGGCCGAAGAGCAGAGGGCGCAGCCCCTGCTCTTCAGGGGCGCGGGGAACTGCGCGAGAAGTTCCACCGGGCCGCCAGTCGGCAGCGCAGCCGCCTCTCAGGGAAGACGCGGCATCGGATCCAGCGCCCGCACCACGCCGACCCGCCCGACCTCCCGCCCGCCTCCGAGCAGCGCCTCGCCCGAGAACGCGGCGAGAGCCTCGGGGTCGACCCCGGCCCGCACGAGCGCGGCCGCCGTCACCGGCACCCGCGCCCGGTTCGCGCCGTCGGCGATCTTCACGGCGACGGCCCGGCCGTCCGGGAGGGCGGCGACCTGGACGCCCTCGAAGCCGTCCTTGGTGAGCAGTCCGGGCACGGCCCGCATCAGCTCGGCCACGTCGCGCCCGGCGCCGGACGCCATTTCGGCGTGGTCGCGCATGGCGTCGGCGACCGTGCGCTCGGGGGTGCCCTCGGCGGCGGTGGTGATCCGGGCGAGGGCGCGGGCCAGGCCGTGCAGGGAGACGGAGAAGAGCGGAGCACCACAGCCGTCGACGGTCACCCGGGCGACGGCCTGCCCGGTGAGGTCCTCGACGATCTCCGCGACGGCCTGCTGCAAGGGGTGGGCCGGGTCGAGGTAGTCGTCGAACGACCAGCCGTTGAGCCGGCAGGTGTAGAGCATGGCCGCGTGCTTGCCGGAGCAGTTCTGCGCGAGACGGGAGGGCTGCCTCCCCTCGCGTATCCACTGGTCCCGGACCGTCGGGTCGTACGGCATGTCGGGGACGTTGCGCAGGTCGTCCTCGCTCGCCCCGGCCAGCTGAAGGATCTGCCGGGCTCCGGCGAGGTGGCGTTCCTCGCCGGAGTGGCTGGCCGCGGTCAGGGACAGCAGTGCGCCGTCCAGCGGCAGTCCGGCGCGCAGCATCGCCACGGCCTGGACCGGCTTGAGCGCCGACCGGGGGTAGAACGCCGCCTCGATGTCACCGAGTTGGAGTTCCACCTCCCCGTCGGCACCCAGCACCACGACGGAGCCGTAGTGGATGCCCTCGATGACACCTCCGCGTACGAGGTGGGCGACGGGGGCGTGGAGCGGTTCCCGGATCGCGGGGGCCGCGGCCACCGGCGGCGCAGGGATCGCCGCGGCGCCGGTGGTCGTGGGGTCGTACATCACTGCCTGCTTCACTTCTTCACTTCGGCCGACTGCTGGGCGACCCGGCGACGCACGCCGAACCATCCCGCGATCAGCGCCAACACGATGAGGGGGAGGCACAGCACGGTCGTGCGGCCCGCGCCGCCGTCCGCGTACATCAGGACGAGGACCGACGCCAGGAAGAACAGGGTCACCAGTTCGGTCCAGGGGGAGCCGGGCAGCCGGTAGCTCGGCCGGGTCAGCTCGCCCTTCTCGGTCTTCTGCCAGAACACCAGGTGACAGATCATGATCATGCCCCAGGTGCAGATGATGCCGATCGCGGCGAAGTTGAGCACGATCTCGAACGCGTCGGCCGGGACCACGAAGTTCAGTCCGACACCGAGCACACAGATACCGCTGGTGAGCAGGATGCCGCCGTAGGGCACCTGGTTGTGGCTCATCACGCCGGTGAACTTCGGGGCGGAGCCCGCCATCGCCATCGAGCGCAGGATGCGGCCGGTGGAGTACAGGCCCGAGTTGAGCGAGGACATGGCCGCAGTCATCACGACCAGGTTCATGATGCCGCCGGCCGCGGGGACGCCGATGTTGGAGAGCACGGTGACGAAGGGGCTCTCGCCGGCCTTGTACGAGGACCAGGGCAGCAGCATCGCAAGGAGCAGCACGGAGCCGACGTAGAAGAGGCCGACGCGCCACATGATCGAGTTGATCGCCTTCGGCATGATCTTCTCGGGGTTCTCGGTCTCGCCCGCGGCGACGCCGACGAGTTCGACGGAGGCGTAGGCGAAGACGACGCCCTGGATGATCAGCAGCATGGGCAGCAGGCCGTTGGGGAAGATGCCGCCGTTGTCGGTGATCAGGGACGGGCCGGGGCTGTGGCCGTCGACGGGCTGCTGGGTGACGAGGAGGAAGATGCCGATCACCATGAACACGACGAGCGCGCTGACCTTGATGATCGCGAACCAGAACTCCAGTTCGCCGAACATCTTCACCGAGATCAGGTTCACGGTGAGGACGACCGCGAGGGCGATGAGCGCGATCACCCACTGCGGGACGTCGGAGAACATGCCCCAGTAGTGGGTGTAGAGGGCTACCGCGGTGATGTCGGCGATACCGGTGGTGGCCCAGTTCAGGAAGTACATCCAGCCGGCCGTGTACGCGCCCTTCTCGCCGAGGAACTCCCGGGCGTAGGACACGAAGGCGCCGGACGAGGGCCGGTACAGGACCAGTTCGCCGAGGGCGCGGACGACGAGGAAGGCGAAGACTCCGCAGACCGCGTAGGCGATGAAGAGGGACGGGCCGGCGTCGGCGAGCCGGCCGCCGGCGCCGAGGAAGAGGCCGGTACCGATCGCCCCGCCGATGGCGATCATGTTGACGTGGCGGGCCTTCAGGGACTTGCTGTAGCCGGCGTCTCCGGCGTCGACGTGGGCCGGGGACGTCCTGGTCTGTTCGACGTCTTTGTCGAGGGACTGCTCGCTCACGCCGCTGGTCCGCCTTCCGTGGAACTCTCCGTGCGCGGGGAACGCACGATGTCGGTGAGGGTGGTCTCGACGCGGTCGAGGTGGTGGGACATGGCCTCCACCGCGTCGTGTTCGGAACCGTCGATCAGCGCTTCGACGATGGCGCGGTGCTCGCGGTTGGACTGCTCGCGCCGGCCGCCCAGCTCGTTGAGGAAGGCCGACTGGCGGGCCAGCGCGTCCCGGATCTCCTCGATGACCCGGCGGAACACCGGGTTCTGGGCGGCCTCGGCCACGGCCAGGTGGAAGAGGGAGTCCATCGCGACCCAGGCGGTGGTGTCGGTCTCCCGCTCCATCCGCTCCAGCAGATGGGCCAGATGGTCCAGGTTCTCCGGGGTGCGGCGCACCGCCGCGTACCCGGCGACCGGGATCTCCACGTGGCGGCGCACCTCCAGCAGGTCGCTGGCCGTGAAGTCGCCGAAGGTGGGGTCCTCGACGGCGTTCGCGATCACGAAGGTGCCCTTGCCGGTGCGGGACTGGGTCAGTCCCATCACCTGCAGCGCGCGGAGCGCCTCGCGGAGCACCGGACGGCTCACTTCGAGCTGTCGGCACAGCTCCGCCTCCGAGGGGAGCTTGTCCCCGATGGCGTACTTGCCGCGCTCGATGGCGTCGCGGAGGTGGGTGAGCACCGCTTCCATGGCGCTGACGCGCCGGGGTGCCGAGCCACCTGTCTGGCTGTCTGACAGGTTCACGGGGGTGATCCTGCGGGTGACGGGAGGGGGCTGTCAAGAGGTCAGGGATTCGATCTTCGAGCTGGTCAGCTCAGTCCGCCCGCGCCGAGCAGGCCGAGGAGGAGCACCCCGACGACGATGCGGTAGGCGACGAACACGTTGAAGGAATGCCGGGTCACGAACTTCAGCAGCCAGGCGACGGAGGCGTACGCGACCGCGAACGAGACGGCGGTTCCGGCGATCAGCGGGGCCGCGCCCACCCCCGCGCCGAGGGCGTCCTTCAACTCGTAGAGCCCGGCGCCGGTCAGGGCCGGTATGCCGAGGAAGAACGAGAGCCGGGTGGCCGCGAGCCGGTCGAGGTCGAGCAGCAGCGCGGTGGACATGGTGGCGCCGGAGCGGGAGAAACCCGGGAAGAGCAAAGCGAGGATCTGCGAACCGCCGACGAGCATCGCGTCCCGGAACCGGGTGTCCTCCTCCGCGCGCCGGCGCCGGCCCACCTGCTCCGCGACCCACATCACACCGCTGCCGGCGATCAGCGAACCGGCCACCACCCACAGCGAGGCGAGCGGCCCCTCGATGAGCGACCGGGCGGCGAGTCCCACGAGGACGATCGGGACCGTCGCGGCGATCACCCACCACGCGAACCGGTAGTCACGGTCCTGCCGCCCCTCCGCGTGGAGGATGCCCCGGAACCAGGCGGAACAGATCCGCGCGATGTCCTTGCGGAAGTAGACGAGCACCGCGGCGATCGCGCCGACCTGGATCACCGCCGAGAACCCGACGACGGCCTTGTCGTCGACCTGGATCCCCATGAGCCCTTCGGTGATCTTCAGATGCCCGGTGGAGGACACCGGGAGGAACTCCGTGACGCCCTCCACCGCTCCGAGGACGACGGCCTGACCGACGCTGATGGTGCTCATGGGGTCCAGTTCTGCTCGGCGAGGGCATGCCTGACGGGCACATGGCTGAGGTGTGACCGGCCACGGCTCACGGTCACCGTGATCGCGCCGGGGAGGCAGTCGTACTACAGCCGGGTAAGGGCCGCGCTCAGAGCCAGAGGGCCCGGGCCACCGTCAGCCCCACGAAGACGGCGCCCAGGCCCGCCGCCACGCTCGCGACCGCGTTGGCGACGGCGAGCGGACGGGCGCCGTCCTGGGCCAGCCGCAGGGTCTCGTACGAGAAGGTCGAGTACGTGGTGAGCGCCCCGCACAGTCCGGTGCCGAGCAGAAGCTGCAGGTGGGAGCCGGCGGCTCCGGCCGCGACGGCGCCGGTGAGGGTGCCGAGGACCAGGGACCCGGTGACGTTGACGGCGAACGTCCCCCAGGGGAAGCCGGTGGCGTGCCGTGCCTGGACGGCGCGGTCGGTGAGGTAGCGCAGGGGCGCGCCGATCATGCCTCCGACGATGACGAGCACCCAGTTCACGACGACCTCTTACCTTTCTCGCGCAGGGGGACGGCCGGCAGCACGCGCCGCGCCGTCGCCGCCGCGAGCCAGACCGCCGTGAGGGCGGCGAGGAGGGTCGCGGCGAGGTAGGCGAGGGCGGTGCCGGGCCGGCCCTCCTCCATCAGGCGCTGGATGTCGACGGCGTACGTGGAGAAGGTGGTGAAGCCGCCGAGGACTCCGGTGCCGAAGAAGGGCCGGACCAGCCGGTGGACGGGCCGTCCCTCCGTGATCACGACCATGAGGAGGCCGATCACGAAGCAGCCGGCGACGTTCACCCAGAACGTGGTCCAGGGGAAGCCGGCCGCCACCGTGGGCCACAGGAGGGAGGCCCCGTAGCGTGCCGCGGCGCCGATGCCGCCGCCGGCCGCCACGACCGCGACCACGGGCGCCTGTCCGTGCCAGCGGGCGGGCCGGGGCGGATCGGCCACGGGGGCGTCGGGGGACAGCGCGGGCACGGTGGCGCCCGGCACAGGGGTTTCGGGTTCGGGGTGGGGGGCCGGCATGGCTGTGCGTCTCTCCTACTCGCCGGGACCCGGCGTCCGCCGGGCGCGCTCCGTCGCAAGCAGGGACCGTTGTCGGCACCGGTGCCGCGGTTCGGGTACGGCGGGCCCCACCGCCGCGCCGCGAGGAACCGCGGCCGTTCGCCAGCGTAACGCGGCCGTGCACCGCCGCGCACCCGGCCGGTGCCGGGGCACACCCCGGGGCACGACGTTCCTGCCGGGCCGTGCCGTCACGCGGCCTTCGGCGGAAGTTCGCACAGCGCGACGGTCGGCCCGCCGCCCGCGCCGGTCCGTCCTGGCAGGCGGTCGGGCCGCACCCACGGCCTCGGGTTAGGTTGGCCGTCACCGACCAGGGAGACCGCCGTGCCCGCCCGCCCCCGCCTGCTGTACGTCACCGACCTCGCCTATCCGGCCCGCGGGCGGCGCTACGGCGACGAGGACGTCTTCCTCACCTCCCGGCTGCGCGCGGATTTCGACCTCGCCCTGTGCCATCCGCTGGACGCCGCCGCCCTGCTGGACGGCTTCGACGCGGCCGTGGTCCGCAACAGCGGTCCGGTGCTGCACCACCGGGAGGCGTACGACGCGTTCCGCACGCGGGCGCGGGCGCTGGGCACCCCCGTCTACAACCCGCTGACCGGGCGGGCCGACATGGCCGGCAAGCAGTACCTGGTGGACCTGACGGAGGCCGGGTACCCGGTCATCCCCACCGTCGACAGGGCCGAGGACCTGGGACGGCTGCCCGCGGCCGACGCCTACGCGGTGAAGCCGAGGGCCGGCGCCGACTCCATCGGCCTGCGCTTCGTGACCGGTGCCGAACTGGCGGACCTGACCTGGGGCGACGACCTGGTCCAGCCCCGCGTCGGCTTCCGTCACGAGGTGTCCTTCTACTACGTCGACGACGCCTTCCAGTACGCCCTGTACGCGCCGGACCCCGCCCGGCGCTGGGTCCTGGAGCCCTGTGCGGCCTCGGCGGCCGACCTCGCCTTCGCCCGGCGGTTCATCGACTGGAACACCCTCGGCCACGGCATCCAGCGGGTGGACGCCTGCCGCACCCGGGACGGCGACCTGCTCCTGGTGGAGCTGGAGGACCTCAACCCGTATCTCTCCCTGGACCGGGTGCCGGAGCCGGTCCAGGACGCCTTCGTGACCGCCCTGACCGGCTCGCTGCACGACTTCCTGCGGACGGCGGGCGGCTGAACGCCCGAAGGGCCGCACGCCGGGACGTACGGCCCTGAACTCAGCGGCGGTGTCCTACCGGTGGCCGAACCAGGCCATCGCCGGGAGCGCCCGGTCGTCGTACCCGAACAGGGCCTGGTTCTCCCAGCCGTTGCCGGAGGCCGCGTCCGTCGGGTCCCATCCGTTGCCCGCGACGGCGGTCCACGTCGACTCCCAGTAGAAGATGCCGAGGCCACGGCCGTTCGGGACGGCCTCGACGATGCTGGCGACGTCCTTCATCCAGCGGGTCTGGCCGGCGGTCGTGGCCGGGTAGCCGGCGACCAGCTCGCTCGGCACGTCGATGATGTTCTCGTGCGCGTCCTTGCTGTCCAGCCGGAACGGGTAGGCGGTCTCGGCCAGGTACACCGGCTTGCCGTACCGGGAGGCGGCGTCGTCCAGCGTGGTCTGGAAGTCCGCCAGCGTGCCGTGCCAGTAGCCGTAGTACGACAGCCCGATGACGTCGAACCTGACGCCGTTGGACACGGCGTTGTCGAACCACCAGCGGGTGCCCGACAGGTCGCCGCCCTTGGCGAGGTGGAGCGCCACGCGGGTGCCGGAGCTGACCGCCTTGACCGCGTCGTAGCCGGAGTTGAGCAGTCCGGCGAGCTGCGGCCAGTTGGCGGTGGATCCGGCGGACCACAGCATGCCGCCGTTGATCTCGTTGCCGACCTGGACCATGTCGGCGGTGGTGCCTTGGGCCTTGAGGGCGTTGAGGACGTCGTAGGTGTGCTGGTAGACGTCCGTCTTCAGTTGGCTGTAGCCGTGCCCGGTCCACGCGGACGGCACGGTCTGGGCGCCGGGGTCGGCCCAGGTGTCCGAGTAGTGGAAGTCGACCAGCAGCTTCATGCCCTGCGCCTTGACGCGCTTGGCGGCGGCGAGCACGCGCGCCTTGTTGTTGTAGCCGTCGGCCGGGTTCACCCAGACCTTGACGCGGGCGTAGTTCTGACCGGCGCTCTTCAGGATGGCGAGCGCGTCACCGGTGGTGCCGGAGGCGTTCTTGTAGACGCCGCCCTTGGCCTCGCTCTTGAGGAAGGAGGACACGTCCGAGCCCTTGACGGCCAGGCCGGTCGAACCGGGGGTGAAGGTCAGGTCGTCGACGTTGAGCCAGGTGCCCGCGGCCGCGTCGGAGGTGACGCTGATGGTGCACTGGTTGTTCGTCACCGCGATCGAGGTGACGATCCGGATCCAGCCGCTCGCGGAGACCGGGATGTCGGTGCGCTGTTCGGCGCTGCCGCAGTTCTTCAGCGCGAGGTACGCGGAGTTCTGGCCGCCGCCGGAACGCACCCAGGCGGTGAGCTTGTAGGTGCCGTTGGTCAGGCCGGACAGGTACTGGTAGGTCTCCACCTTGTAGGCCGAGGCCGACCAGTGGCTGAGGCGGTAACCGCCGCCGTGGCCACCGGACTCGGTGAAGGAGGCGGAGTTCTGTCCGGCCGCCGAGTACGTCGACCAGCCGGCCGGCGTCGCGGTTCCGGTGCCGTCGGACTCGAAGCCCCCGTTGGTGAGGGTGGCGGCCGCGGCTGCCGGGCCGGCGGGCAGGGTGGTCAGTGCCAGACCTGCGAACAGCGGTATGAGCAGGGCCCTGAGGGCGCGTCTCGCGTGGAACATCGTCGTCCCTTCGACGAAGGTGGGGACCTGGTTGCGCGGTGCTGTGACGGCGCCGCGCCCGAACGCCGTGGGCGCGGCGCCGCCGGTACCGGCCGGAAGTCCCCAGAGATCCGGCCGGTGTTCGGGGGGTGGCGGATGCCGGTGCGTACGCGGTGATCAGACGTCGAGGCGTACGACCCGGACGCCGCCTGCGGGGACGACGAGATGGCCCGCCGCGCGTTCGCCGGTGAGGAGTTCGGTGCCGTCGGTGTCGAGCGGCACCTTCGCGTCGGCCGCGGTGTGGTTGATCGCGAACAGGAAGGCGCCCGACTCGCCCGCGCGGCGCACCACTTCGACGTCGCGCGGCAGGTCGCCGCGGGGCGCGAGGCCCGCGTCGTCGGCGGCCCAGCCGAGCAGCGCGTCCAGACCGTGCGCGTCGAGGCGGGTCGACACGTACCAGGCGGAGCCCTCGCCGAGCCGGTGCCGGGTGACGGCGGGCAGGCCGGCGGTGAGGCCGTCGGCGTACGTCCACACCGGGTCGGCGCCGCGCGGCACCACGAACTCCGTCCACACGTCGCCGGTCAGCTCGGAGCCGTCGGGGCCGGTGAGCCGTACGCTCTCCCCGGCCTGCAGCGGCGAGAACTCCTCGACGGTCAGGCCGAGCACGTCCCGCAGGGCGCCGGGGTAGGGACCGTCGTGGACGGCGTCGTGCTCGTCGACGATTCCCGAGAAGCAGGAGACGACGAGGGTGCCGCCGTTCTCGACGTACTCCTTGAGGTTGTTCCCGGCCGCTTCGGTCGTCAGGTACAGCGCGGGGACGACGACCAGGGGGTAGGCCGACAGATCGGCCTCCGGGTGGGCGAAGTCGACCGTGAGGTGACGGTCGTAGAGGGCCGCGTAGAAGGCGTCGGCGCGCTCGCGGGCGTCGTGGTCCTCGCTGGGGCGCCAGGCGAGGTTCTGCGCCCACCAGGAGTGCCAGTCCCACAGGACGGCCACGTCGGCGACGGTCCGGCTGCCGCGGACCTGGCTCAGCGAGTCCAGGGACGCGCCCAGTTCGACGACCTCGCGCCACACGCGCGATGCGGTGCCGGCCTGCGGGAGCATCGCCGAGTGGAACTTCTCGGCGCCGCGCCGGGACTGCCGCCACTGGAAGAACATGGCGCCGTCGGAGCCGCGCGCCACATGGGCGAGCGAGTTGCGGGCCATCTGTCCGGGGGCCTTGGCGGGGTTGCGGGCCTGCCAGTTGACGCCCGAGGTGGAGTGTTCCAGGAGCAGCCAGGGGGCGCCCGCGCCGACCGAGCGCGTGAGGTCGGCGGCCATCGCGAGGTTGACGTGGGTGCGGCGGCCGTCGGTGATCAGGTAGTGGTCGTTGGTGACGAGGTCGACCTCGCGGCCCCAGGCCCAGTAGTCCATGGAGTCGCACTGGCTGAGCGCGGTCATGAAGTTGGTGGTGACGGGGATGCCGGGGGCGAGGCGGTGCAGGATGTCCCGCTCGGCGACGAAGTTCTCGCGGACGGTCTCGTCGGCGAACCGCTTGTAGTCGAGTGCCTGCCCCGGGTTGCCGACGGTGGGGGTGGTGCGCGGCGGATTGATCTGCGCGAGGTCGGTGTAGTGCTGGCCCCAGAAGGCCGTGCCCCAGGCTTCGTTGACCGCCTCGACGTCGCCGTACACACGCTCCAGCCAGCGGCGGAAGTGCGCGGCGCAGGAGTCGCAGTAACAGGCGGAGACGGGGACGCCGTACTCGTTGTGCACGTGCCACAGGGCGAGCGCCGGGTGGTCGGCGTAGCGCTCGGCCAGCTTGGTGGTGATGGTCGCGGCGGCGGCGCGGTAGTCGGCGTTGCTGTGGCAGATGGCGCCCCGGGAGCCGAACTCGTAGCGGGTGCCGTCGGCCGTCACGGGCAGCGCCTCGGGGTGCTCGCGGTAGAACCAGACGGGCGGGACGACGGTGGGGGTGCCGAGGTCGACGCGGATGCCGTTCTCGTGGAGCAGGTCGAGCAGCCGGTCGAGCCAGCCGAAGTCGTAGACGCCGCGCGAGGTCTCCAGCAGGGCCCAGGAGAAGATCCCGACGCTCACCATCGTGACGCCGGCCTCGCGCATCAGCCGGACGTCCTCCTGCCAGACGGTTTCCGGCCACTGCTCGGGGTTGTAGTCGCCACCGAAGGCGAGCCTGGTGAGGCCCGTGGGGGTGGTCTCCGGCATGGATCTCTCCCGTTGAGTTGATCATTTGGGAACGTGCACACACAGATTCGGCGATGCGAGCCCAACATAACCGCACAGCAACAACCATTGACAAGTGTCCGGGATGTTTCTCTACTGTGAACGCTCACAGAAGCATGGCACGGTCCTCGCAGCAGACGAGGGCCCAGGTCAGGGGAGAACGATCCATGTCCGACATCACGAAGCACGGGCGCTTTGTGGCCACCGCCGTCGCCGTCGCGCTCGGCGCCACCACCCTCGCCGCCTGCGGCGGGTCCGGCGACGACGGCGAGGCCCAGGCGGGTCCCGCCGAGCTGACGTACTGGACCTGGACGCCGGGCATGGACAAGGTCGTCGACCTGTGGAACAAGGGTCCCGGCAAGAAGCAGCAGATCACCGTCACGGTGAAGAAGCAGGCCTCCGGCGACACCCTGGTCACCAAGATCCTCACCGCGCACAAGGCGGGCAAGGGCCCCGACCTGGTGCAGGCCGAGTACCAGGCGCTGCCGACGCTGGTCAGCAACGACGCGGTCGCCGACATAGCCGAGGAGTCCGGCGCGGCGAAGGGCAAGTTCGCCGACGGCGTCTGGCAGCAGACCACACTGGGCTCGGACGCCGTGTACGCGATCCCGCAGGACATCGGGCCGATGATGTTCTACTACCGCGAGGACCTCTTCAAGAAGTACGGCCTCGAAGTGCCCACGACCTGGGACGAGTTCGCCGAGACCGCGCGGAAGCTGAAGAAGGAGGACGAGGACGTCGACCTCACCACCTTCTCGGCGAACGACTCCGGCCTCTTCGCCGGCCTCGCCCAGCAGGCGGGCGCCAAGTGGTGGACCACCGAGGGCCAGAAGTGGAAGGTCGGCATCGACGACGCGGCGACAAAGCGGGTCGCCGACTTCTGGGGCGGCCTCGTGAAGGAGGGCGCCATCGACAACCAGCCGATGTACACCCCGGCCTGGAACAAGGCCCTCAACACCGGCAAGCAGATCGCCTGGGTCAGCGCCGTGTGGGCGCCGGGCACCCTGACCACCGCCGCGCCCGACACGAAGGGCAAGTGGAAGGTGGCGCCGCTGCCGCAGTGGTCGTCGTCCGAGAACACCACCGGCAGCTGGGGCGGCTCCTCGACGGCCGTCACCACGGACTCGAAGAACAAGGGTGCCGCCGCGAAGTTCGCCACCTGGCTGAACACGGACCCCGACGCGCTGACCGCGCTGGCGAAGGAGGGCGGCATCTACCCGGCCGCCACCACCGCCCAGACCAGTGACGCGTTCGCCCAGCCGCCGGCCTTCTTCGACAACCAGACCGACTTCTACACCGTCGCCTCCGGGATCGCGAAGACGACCGCGCCCTCCGCGTGGGGCCCGAACGTGAACGTCGCGTACACCACCTTCAAGGACGCGTTCGGCGCCGCCGCGAAGAACAGGTCGGACTTCGGGGCCGCCCTGAAGACGATGCAGGACGACACGGTCGCCGACATGAAGAAGCAGGGCTTCGAGGTCGCTCCGTGACGACCGCACGCCGCAGGCCGTACGGGGTCAAGGGGGCCCCGTACGCCCACCCGTCACCCACCACCACCCTCAAACGAGCGCGAAGCGCCCCCTACTTTTTCCTCCTCCCCGCGACGATCCTGTTCGCCCTGTTCTTCGCGCTCCCCATCGGCTACGCGCTCTGGCTCAGCCTGCACAAGGTGCAGGTCAAGGGGCTGGGTCTCGGCTCGGGCGCGCGCAGCGAGGTGTGGGCGGGCATCGAGAACTACACGGACGCGCTGACCGACTCCGAGCTGCTGGACGGCGCGCTGCGCGTCCTCGGCTACGGGGCGATCGTGGTCCCGGTCATGCTCGGTCTGGCCCTGGTCCTCGCCCTGATGCTGGACAGCGACAAGGTCCGCCTCGCCCCCTTCACCCGGCTGGCGATCTTCCTGCCGTACGCCGTCCCGGGCGTGGTGGCCGCCCTGCTCTGGGGCTTCCTCTACCTCCCGGACGTCAGCCCCTTCTACTTCGTGCTGGAGAGACTGGGACTCCCCCAGCCGGACCTGCTGGACGGCGGCGGGCTGTACGCGGCGCTGTCGAACATCGCGATCTGGGGCGGCACCGGCTTCAACATGATCGTCATCTACACCTCGCTCCAGGCGATCCCCGTCGAGGTGTACGAGGCGGCCAGGCTCGACGGTGCCACCCCGCTGCAGATCGCCCTGCGGATCAAGATCCCGATGGTGGCGCCCTCGCTGGTGCTGACCTTCTTCTTCTCGATCATCGCCACGCTTCAGGTGTTCAGCGAGCCCACCACCCTCAAGCCGCTCACCAACTCCGTGTCCACGACGTGGAGTCCGCTGATGAAGGTGCACCGGGACGCGTTCGGCGAGGGTGACATCTACGCGGCCGCGGCCGGTGCGGTGATCATCGCCGTGGCCACCCTGGTCCTCTCCTTCGGGTTCCTGAGGGCCGCGAACTCCCGTAGCAAGCAGGAGGCAGCACGATGAGTTCTCTTGCCGTCCGCAAGGCCGCCCCGGCGGCCGGCACGACCCCCGGCGCCGCCCGGAGGCCACCGCTGCGCCGCCGGATCGCGCTCGTCCCGACGCTCACCCTGCTGCTGGGTGCCGTCTACTGTCTGCTGCCCGTCGCCTGGGTGCTGATCGCGGCCACCAAGTCGGGCAGCGAACTGTTCTCCACGTTCACCTTCCTGCCGGGTACCGGCTTCAGCGGCAACCTGTCCGACCTGAACGCCTACCGCGACGGCATCTACTGGCAGTGGATGGGCAACTCCGCCCTCTACGCCGGTGCCGGCGCCCTGCTGTCGACGGCCGTCTCCGCGATCAGCGGGTACGCGCTGGCGATCTACCGCTTCCGGGGCCGCGAGGCCGTCTTCAACGTCCTGATGGCGGGCGTGCTGATGCCGCCGGTGATCCTGGCGATCCCGCAGTACCTGCTGATGGCGAAGGCGGACCTGGCGGACAGCTACTGGTCGGTGCTGCTGCCGCTGGTCCTCTCCCCGTACGGCGTGTACCTGTCCCGGATCTACGCCGCCGCGGCCGTCCCCTCCGACGTGGTCGAGGCGGGCCGGATGGACGGGGCGGGCGAGTGGCGGATCTTCACCCGGGTCGCGCTGCCGATGATGGTGCCGGGCCTGGTGACGGTCTTCCTGTTCCAGTTCGTGGCGGTCTGGAACAACTTCCTGCTGCCGTACATCATGCTCAGCGACGACGAGAAGTTCCCGATCACGCTGGGCCTGTTCACCCTCCTCGAACAGGGCGCGAACACCCCGGCGCTCTACACCCTGGTGATCACGGGCGCCCTGCTCGCGGTGATCCCGCTGATCGCGCTCTTCCTGGTCGTCCAGCGCTTCTGGAGCCTCGATCTGCTCTCGGGAGCCGTAAAGTCATGACCATGAGCAACACCGGGGGCAGGCGCAGGGCTCCGACCATTCACGATGTGGCGCGCGAGGCGGGAGTCTCCCGGGGGACGGTCTCGCGTGTGCTCAACGGTGGTCACTACGTCAGCCCGGCAGCGGCCGAGGCGGTCAACGCCGCCATCCGGAAGACGGGTTATGTCGTGAACCGGCACGCCCGCTCGCTGATCACGGGCCGCTCCGACTCGATCGGCTTCCTGCTGACGGAACCGCAGGAGAAGCTGTTCGAGGACCCCAACTTCAACGTGCTGCTGCGCGGTTGCACGCAGGCGCTGGCCGCGCACGACATCCCGCTGCTGCTGATGGTGGCCGGCACGGAGGACGAGCGGCGCCGGATCACGCGCTACATCACCGCCGGCCACGTCGACGGGGTGCTGCTGGTGTCCAGCCACTCCGGCAACCCGGTCGCCCGGGAACTGCGCGAGGCGGGCATCCCCCTGGTCCAGTGCGGCAAGCCGATGGCGCCCGGCTCCAAGGTGAGCTACGTGGCCGCCGACGACCGGGACGGCGCCCGGGACATGGTGCGCCACCTGCTGTCGCTGGGCCGCCGCCGCGTCGGTGTCGTGACCGGGCCGCTGGACACCCCCGGCGGTGTCGACCGTCTCGCCGGCTACAAGGAGGTCCTCGGGGAGGCCGGCATCGGGATCGACGAGCGGCTCATCGTCTCCGGTGACTACAGCCGGGCCAGCGGCGAGGCGGGCACCGACCGGCTGCTGGAGCGGGCCCCCGACATGGACGCCGTGTTCGTGGCCTCCGACCTGATGGCGCAGGGCGCCCTGGCGGCGCTGCGCCGGGCGGGCCGCCGGGTCCCCGAGGACGTGGCCGTGGGCGGTTTCGACGACTCGGCGGCCGCGACGGAGGCGGTCCCGGCCCTCACCACCATCCGCCAGCCCTACGACCGCATCAGCAACGAGATGGTGCGGGTGCTGCTGGCCCAGATCGGCGGCGAGGACCCGGCGGCGGTGATCCTCCCGACGGAACTGGTGCGGCGGGAGTCGACGTAGGACGCCGCTGCGGCCCGGGGAGCGGGGCCGGGCCGCACGGCCGTCCGGGTTCCGGGCTCAGTGGTGCACGGGCTGCCGGTCCGGTGCCGGTGTCTCCTCGGTGACCCGGGTCCCCGGATGCCGCAGCGCGCACAGGAAGCCGATGCCGAGCGCGATGGCCATCCCGTAGAACACCCACTGGTTGGCCTCGGCGAAGTCCATGCGGATGGCGTCCGCCGAGTCCCGCACCAGCGTGCCGAACGGGCCGTCGCCGCTCGGCGCCTGACTGTCCGCGTTGCCGGTGACCGACTCGGAGACGTTCCGGGCCACGTCCCGCGCGGTGTCGTCCGGCACCCCCTTCGAGGTCAGCGTCTCCACGACGTTGTCGGTGGTGAGGTGCGTGAGGATCGTGCCGTACACCGCGAGACCGACGGCCGCCGCGTAGTTGCGGACGGTCTGGGTGATCCCGGTGACCTCTCCGTAGGAGGCGTTGAGGGACCGGTTCACCGCGTCGGTCGAGGCGGGCGCGAGCAGGAAGCCGATGCCGGCGCCGGCGAGGGCGACGTAGGGCCACTGGTCGTGCATCGAGAGGTCCGTCAGTTTGTTCGCCCACAGGGCGAAGCCGACCGCGCCGAGGGCCGTGCCCAGTTTCAGCGCGGGCCGGGCGCCGCGCTTGTCGAGGATCCGGCCGCCCCACTGGGAGGCGATGGCGAAGCCGATGAAGAAGTACAGCAGGAACAGCGCGGCCTGGTTGGGCGAGGCGCTGAGTGAGACCTGTGCGTACACCGAGGCGAAGAAGAACAGCGGCACGAAGGCGAGCATCGCGAAGAACAGGACGGCCGCGTCGACGCTGAACGCCTTGTCACGGAAGACGTGCAGCTTGACGAGCGGTTCATCGACGCGCAGTTCGTAGGCGCAGAACAGCACCAGGACCGCGAGTCCGCCGATGATGCAGGCCCAGGTGGCGAAGCTGCTCCAGCCCCAGGCGGACGCCTGCTGCAGGCCGAGCACGCTCAGGCCCATGCCGACGGCGACGAGCACGGCGCCGGGTACGTCGAGGCGTTCCCGGCGGGCCTGGTGCGGGATGCGGGCGAGCGCGGTCAGGACGAGCGCGACGATCGCGACGGGCACGTTGACCCAGAAGATCGCCCGCCAGGTCCAGCCGGTGAGCCAGCCGCCGAGCAGCGGGCCGAGCGCGGTGAGCGCGCCGGAGAGTCCGAAGAAGAGGGCGAGCGCCCGGCCCCGTCGGTCGACCGGGAAGACGGCGACGACCACGGCGAGCGCGGCGGGGAACATCAGGGCGGCGCCCAGGCCCTGGGTGGCCCGGAAGGCGATGAGCCAGCCCAGCGCGAAGCTGTCGTCGGGGACGCAGCCGCAGAGCACGGAGGAGACGACGAAGAGCAGGGTGCCGACGACCGCCATCCGACGGTGCCCGAGGATGTCGGCGAGCCGGCCGCCGAGCGCGAAGCACGCGGCCAGGGCGAGCAGATAGGCGTTGACCACCCACTGCATGCCCGACGAGGAGAGACCGAGTTCGTCGACGATGCTGGGGGCGGCGATGGCGACGATGGTCTGGTCGATGAAGGTCATCGACACGGCGAACATCATCGCCGCGAGAGCGAGGGTCTGGTGGGGCGCGGCGGAGCCGGCGGCGGCCGGCCCGGGCCCGGAACGTTCCGTTGTGTCGGCCATGGTCAGAATGTTCCCTTGAGCCGCTGCCGTGCGCATGCTCACGGCGCGGCGGCGCCCGGTAAGGGCCCGGGCCCCTGGTCATCACCCGAACGGCCGTCCGAAGATCGGCCGCCCACCGGGATCGGAACGCCTGCACGGGGGTACTCGACGCGCACCGGCCCCGGATCCGGTTGGACACTGGAGTGCGGCCGGGGTGTGCCGGCGGACGAGACCAGGACGCGACTGCCATGAACAGCGACAGCAATTTCGGGGGCGCGGAGCACGTCGTCTCCAGCCATTCCGTCTTCGGGGCCCCCTGCTGGGTGACCCTCACCAGCCGGGACCTGCCGGCCACGGAGGACTTCTACGCCGCCGTACTGGGCTGGCGATGGCGCACGGCCAAGCTGGGCGACCACTTCCGGATCGCGCTGGCGGGCGGGGTGCCGGTCGCCGGGATCGCCGGGGTGGCGTCCCTGTGGCAGATGGCGGTGGCCTGGACCCCCTACTTCGCGGTGTCCGACGCGGACGCGGCGGCGTCCCGGGCCCGGGAGCGCGGCGGCACGGTCGCCGTCGGCCCCCTCTCCTTCCCGCCCGGCCGGGCGGCCCTGCTGGCCGACCGGCACGGCGCCTCCTTCGGGATCTGGGAGGGCGCCCTGTTCACCGACTGGGAGACCTGGCGCAAGGCATCCCCGGCGTTCATCCGGCTGCACACCCGCGACGCCTTCGACGCCGCGATCTTCTACGGCGAGGTCCTGGAGTGGGCCACCGAGAAGCCCGGCTGCTGCGAGGTCCACTACGAGGGCAACGAGGTGGTGCTGCGCAGCGAGGGCGAGGCCGTCGCCCGGATCACCTCCGGCGCGCTGGAGGCCGCGCCGGACCCCACGATCCGCCCGCACTGGCAGGTGCACTTCTCCGTCTCCGACGTGGCGGCCTGCGTCGAGGCCGCCGAGCACCACGGCGGCACGATCCTGGCGCACGACGCGGACGAGGCGGTGCTGCGCGACCCGGACGGGGCCCAGTTCACGATCACGTCGCGCACCAGGCGCTGACCGTCACCGGGCCCCGGCGCGGGTCAGGTGTCCCGGCAGGGCCGTGACAGCAGGACCAGGCTGCGGGCGTCGACGGTGATCTCCGCGCCCGCCTTGTGCTCCGTCTCGTCGGGGACGCCGTCCGGCTCCGCGGCCGTGTCGAGCAGGCTCGCCCACCGCTCGCCGTACACGGGGCCCGGCAGCCGGAACCGTCTCGGCTCCCAGTGGCTGTTGAGCAGCAGCAGGAAGGAGTCGTCGACGACCCGGCCGCCGTGGGGGTCGGGTTCGGCGATGGCGTCGCCGTTGAGGAAGACGGCCACGGCGTGCGCGTCGGAGCGGTCCCAGTCGGCGTCGGTCATCTCGGTCGCGTCCGGCAGCAGCCACACCAGGTCGGGCAGGGGCTGGTCCGCGCGGGTCGGGGTGTCGCCGCGGAAGAAGCGGCGGCGGCGCAGCACGGGGTGCGCGGCGCGCAGGGCGATGAGGTCGCGGGTGAACGCGAGGAGCGCTTCGCGTTCGGGGTCGGGCCGCCAGTCGAGCCAGGAGATCTCGTTGTCCTGGCAGTAGGCGTTGTTGTTGCCGAGCTGGGTGCGGCCCGACTCGTCGCCGTGGCCGATCATCGGGATGCCCTGGGAGAGCAGCAGTGTGGCCATGAGGTTGCGCTGCTGACGGGCGCGCAGCGCGCGGACGCGGGGGTCGTCGGTGGGGCCTTCGACCCCGCAGTTCCAGGAGCGGTTGACGCTCTCGCCGTCCCGGCCGCCCTCGCCGTTGGCCTCGTTGTGCTTGTCGTCGTACGAGACGAGGTCGCGCAGGGTGAATCCGTCGTGCGCGGTGACGAAGTTGACGCTGGCGCGCGGGCGGCGGCGGCTGTGCTCGTACAGGTCGGCGGAGCCGGTCAGGCGGGAGGCGAACTCGCCGAGCGTGTGCGGACGTCCGCGCCAGAAGTCCCGTACGGCGTCCCGGTACTTGCCGTTCCACTCCGACCACAGCGGCGGGAAGTTGCCGACCTGGTAGCCGCCCTCGCCCACGTCCCACGGCTCGGCGATGAGCTTGACGCGGCTGATCACGGGGTCCTGCTGGATCAGGTCGAAGAAGGCAGAGAGCCGGTCGACCTCGTGGAACTGCCGGGCCAGGGTGGCCGCGAGGTCGAAGCGGAAGCCGTCGACGTGCATCTCGGTGACCCAGTACCGCAGTGAGTCCATGATCAGCTGCAGTACGTACGGGTGCCGCATCAGCAGGCTGTTGCCGGTGCCGGTGGTGTCGTAGTAGTGGCCCCAGTCGCCGTCCACGAGGCGGTAGTAGGAGGAGTTGTCGAGGCCGCGGAAGGAGAGGGTGGGGCCCTTCTCGTTGCCCTCGGCGGTGTGGTTGTAGACGACGTCGAGGATCACTTCGAGGCCGGCCGCGTGCAGGGCCTTGACCATCGACTTGAACTCGCTGACCTGCTGGCCCCGGGTGCCGTGGGCGGCGTAGGCGTTGTGCGGCGCGAAGAACCCGATGGTGTTGTAGCCCCAGTAGTTGGTGAGACCGCGGTCCCGCAGGACGCCGTCCTGGACGAACTGGTGCACGGGCATCAGCTCGATCGCGGTCACCCCCAGCGAGGTGAGGTGCTCGACGACGGCGGGGTGGGCCAGTCCCGCGTAGGTGCCGCGCAGTTCGGGAGGCACGTCGGGGTGGGTGCGGGTGAGGCCGCGGACGTGCGCCTCGTAGATGACGGTGTCGGCGTAGGCCCGCCGGGGCGGACGGTCGTCCCCCCAGTCGAAGTACGGGTCGGTGACGACGCCGAGCATGGTGTGCCCGGCGCTGTCGGCGCCGGGCTCGTACAGGGAGGGGTGGTTGTCCGTCTCCCCGTCCACGGCCCGGGTGTATGGGTCCAGCAGCAGCTTGGCCGGGTCGCAGCGATGGCCGGCGGCGGGGTCCCAGGGGCCGTGCACGCGGTAGCCGTAGCGCTGTCCGGGCCCGATCCCGGGGAGGTGGCCGTGCCAGACGAACCCGTCGGCCTCGGTGAGCCGGACGGTGCGGTGGACACCGTCGTCGTCCACGAGGACCAGGTCGACGCGCTCGGCGACCTCGCTGAACAGCGCGAAGTTGGTGCCGGTGCCGTCGTAGGACGCACCCAGCGGACAGGGGTGCCCGCTCCACACGGGCACCCCTGTCCGGTCCGCTCGCAGCGTCACCGCGCGGCCTCGCAGGCGTCCGGCTCGTCGCCGGGCGCCCCGGCGAGCAGGGCGACCTGCGTCTCGCGGGGCACCTGGAGGACTTCGCGCAGGGCCGGCTCGGGCACGGTGGGCACCAGCGGAACACTCTGGTCGACCGGTGCCCGCTGGGTGAACCAGATGACCGTGCTGCCGGTGGCCGTCGAGCAGCAGCCCCAGCCGTCGCTGAGCGCGGCGATCCGGGTCAGGCAGGGGCGCAGTTCGCGGTCCGGGCGCATCTCGCGGTCGTTCGCGCCGACCGCCGCGATGAGGTGCTGGCCGTTCCACCACATCTCGATCGAGGTGTTCTTGTCCGTCGCGTGTTCGTCGATCGCGCGCAGCAGCAGTTCGGTGTTGTGGCAGACGGCCCCCGACAGGGTCTCCAGGTCCCAGAACCGGAGGTGGGCGGCCAGGATGCGCCGGACCTGGCCGACCCGTTCCGGACCGACCTCCACGTCGAGGTGGTAGTAGCGAGGCACTGCGGTCTTCATCGTCGTTGGCTCCTCACCGGCGAAGCTCCCGCCCCATGAGCACGAAGCGTGAGCACCGATCACTTCTGAGTCAGCTCCAGAGTGGGAGTGCTACGCCATTCGTGCAACACGAGCGACCACCGAGGTAGTTGAAGTGCCAACAAGACGCCGGGTGGCCACCTGTGCACCATGAGTGCAGGCATCGGCTCCGTGAGGCGCCGGTGCCCCTCCGTGCACGACCTCCCCAGGGAAGCGTGCTCCGTCGAGAGTGCCGGGAGGGACCAGCGCATGTTGCTGCCCGCCAAGAACGAGGTGGCGAGACATCTGCGGCGCTACCGCACCTGGGAACGCGCGATGCTCGCGTCCCCGACCGACCGTGCCGCCCGGGACAGTTTCGAGGACTCGGGCTACACGCTGTGCGTCCTGATGGGCAAGCGGTGTGCCCGCGAGGCCGTGACGGCCGCCGAGCGCTATCTGCAGACGAGCCTGCCCGCCTATCTCCAGGAGCAGAGCGGCCGGCCCCAGCCGCCGCAGAACGGCAGGACCCGTAAGGACCAGACCGGCAAGACCCGTTCCGTTCGACACGGTCCGCCGTCCGGGCAGCGTTTCGCGTCAGGGCGGTAGGACCCGTTCCACACCCGTTCGGCCCAGCGCCGATCCCCGAGCACGGCGGAGGTGAGACCCATGAGCCCGATCCCGGCCCCGGCCGTCGGCCGCGTCCCCGTCAGGGACGTCCGCCCGCTCGTCGAGTGCGGCAGGCGTCCCGCGAAGGCAGTCGTCGGCGAGACCTTCGAGGTCACCGCGACGCTCTTCCGGGAGGGACACGGTGTGGTCGCCGCCAATGTGGTGCTCAAGGATCCGGAGGGCCGCCCGGCCCCGTGGACGACGATGCGCGAGCTGGCCCCCGGCACCGACCGCTGGGGCGCCTGCGTCACCCCGACCGCCGTCGGCCGGTGGACGTACCGCGTCGAGGCGTGGAGCGACCCGGTCGCCACCTGGCGTCACACCGCCCGTATCAAGATCCCGGCCGGCATCGACACCGAACTCGTGCTGGAGGAGGGCGCCGAACTCTACGCGCGCGCCGCCGCCGGGGTGCCGGAGGCCGACCTGCACGCGGTGCTGCTGACAGCCGTACGGACACTCCGCGACGACACCCTTCCGGTCGCCGAGCGGCTGGCGGCGGCGTTGGCGCCGGAGGTGGACGAGGTCCTGGCCCGGCATCCCCTGCGGGAGCTGGTCACCTCCTCCGAGCCGTTGCCGCTGCTGGTGGAGCGCGAACGCGCCCTGTTCGGGTCCTGGTACGAGTTCTTCCCCCGGTCCGAGGGCACTCCCGCCCAGCCCCACGGAACGTTCCGCACAGCCGCCCGCCGGCTGCCGGCCATCGCCGCGATGGGCTTCGACGTCGTCTACCTGCCCCCCATCCACCCCATCGGGACGACCTTCCGCAAGGGCCGCAACAACACCCTCTCCCCCACCCCCGACGACGTCGGCGTGCCCTGGGCCATCGGCTCCCCCGAGGGCGGCCACGACAGCATCCACCCCGACCTCGGCACCCTCGACGACTTCGACCACTTCATCACCGAGGCCCGCGGCCTGGGCATGGAGATCGCCCTCGACTTCGCCCTGCAGTGCTCCCCCGACCACCCGTGGGTCTCCAAACACCCCGAGTGGTTCCACCACCGCCCCGACGGCACCATCGCCTACGCCGAGAACCCGCCCAAGAAGTACCAGGACATCTACCCCATCGCCTTCGACGCCGATCTGCCCGGCCTCATCACCGAGACCACCCGGGTCCTGCGGCACTGGATGGACCACGGCGTGCGGATCTTCCGGGTCGACAACCCCCACACCAAACCGGTCGTGTTCTGGGAACAGGTCATCGCCGACATCAACGCCACCGACCCCGACGTCATCTTCCTCGCCGAGGCCTTCACCCGCCCCGCGATGATGCACACCCTGGCCGCCACCGGCTTCCAGCAGTCCTACACCTACTTCACCTGGCGCACCACCAAGGCCGAACTCACCGAGTACGCCACCGAACTCGCCGGTGAGGCCGCCGCCTACATGCGGCCCAACTTCTTCGTCAACACCCCCGACATCCTCCACGCCTTCCTCCAGGAAGGCGGCCGCCCCGCCTTCGAACTCCGCGCCGTCCTCGCCGCCACCCTCTCCCCCACCTGGGGCATCTACTCCGGCTACGAACTGTGCGAGAACACCCCCCTCAAACCCGGCAGCGAGGAATACCTCGACTCCGAGAAATACCAGCTCCGCCCCCGCGACTGGGACACAGCCACACGCGAGGGCCGCACCATCGCACCGCTGATCACCGCGCTCAACGACATCAGACGGCGCCACCCCGCACTGCAAGGGCTCAGGAACCTGCGCTTCCACCACACGGACAACGACGCGGTGATCGCCTACAGCAAGCGCTCCGGCCCGGACGCGGTCGTGGTGGTCGTCAACCTCGACCCCCACCGCGCCCAGGAGGCCACGGTCACGCTGGACATGCCGCAACTCGGCCTCGGCGCCGGCGACGACGTGCCCGTGCGCGACGAGCTGACCGGGGAGAGCTACCGATGGGGAAGGACGAACTACGTGCGGCTGGAACCCGGTCGGGCACCCGCGCACGTCCTCCATGTCCACCTGCCCGTCGACAGCACGTCCGCCTCGGCGCGGACCGGAGGGTCAGCCACACCATGACGACGAACAACCCCATTCCGGACACCTTCGAGGACACGCCGCAGAAGGACCGGGACCCGGACTGGTTCAAACGCGCCGTCTTCTACGAGGTGCTCGTCCGCTCCTTCCAGGACAGCAACGGCGACGGAGTCGGCGACCTCAAGGGCCTCACCGCCAAACTCGACTACCTGCAGTGGCTCGGCATCGACTGCATCTGGCTCCCACCGTTCTTCAAGTCGCCCCTCCGCGACGGCGGCTACGACGTCTCCGACTACACCGCCGTCCTCCCCGAATTCGGCGACCTCGCCGACTTCGTCGAATTCGTCGACGCCGCCCACCAACGCGGCATGCGCGTCATCATCGACTTCGTCATGAACCACACCAGCGACCAGCACCCCTGGTTCCAGGAATCACGGAACAACCCCGACGGACCCTACGGCGACTACTACGTCTGGGCCGACGACGACAAACAGTTCCCCGACGCCCGCATCATCTTCGTCGACACCGAAGCCTCCAACTGGACCTTCGACCCCGTCCGCAAACAGTACTTCTGGCACCGCTTCTTCTCCCACCAGCCCGACCTCAACTACGAGAACCCGGCCGTGCAGGAGGAGATGATCTCGGCGCTGAGGTTCTGGCTGGACCTCGGCATCGACGGATTCCGGCTGGACGCGGTGCCGTACCTGTACCAGCAGGAGGGCACCAACTGCGAAAACCTTCCCGCAACCCACGACTTCCTCAAACGGGTACGGAAGGAGATCGACGCACACTACCCCGACACGGTCATCCTCGCGGAGGCGAACCAGTGGCCCGAGGACGTCGTCGACTACTTCGGCGACTTCGCCAGCGGCGGCGACGAATGCCACATGGCGTTCCACTTCCCCGTCATGCCCCGCATCTTCATGGCCGTACGACGGGAATCCCGCTACCCCGTCTCCGAAATCCTCGCCAAAACCCCCGCCATCCCGTCCAGCTGCCAGTGGGGCATCTTCCTGCGGAACCACGACGAGCTCACCCTCGAAATGGTCACCGACGAAGAACGCGACTACATGTACGCGGAATACGCCAAAGACCCCCGCATGCGCGCCAACATCGGCATCCGCCGCCGCCTCGCCCCCCTCCTGGACAACGACCGCAACCAGATCGAACTCTTCACCGCCCTCCTGCTGTCCCTGCCCGGCAGCCCGATCCTCTACTACGGCGACGAGATCGGCATGGGCGACAACATCTGGCTCGGCGACCGCGACGCCGTCCGCACCCCCATGCAATGGACCCCCGACCGCAACGCCGGCTTCTCCTCCTGTGATCCGGGACGACTGTCACTGCCGACGATCATGGACCCGGTCTACGGCTACCAGGTCACCAACGTCGAAGCGTCCATGTCCTCGCCGTCGTCGCTGCTGCACTGGACCCGCCGCATGATCGAGATCCGCAAACAGAACCCGGCGTTCGGCCTGGGCACCTACACCGAACTGCCCTCCTCCAACCCGTCCGTGCTGGCCTACCTGCGTGAACACGGGGACGACCTGGTGCTGTGCGTGAACAACTTCTCCCGCTTCGCCCAGCCCACCGAACTCGACCTGCGCACCTACGAGGGACGCCACCCCGTCGAACTCATCGGCGGAGTCCGCTTCCCCGCCATCGGCGAACTCCCCTACCTCCTCACCCTCGCGGGCCACGGCTTCTACTGGTTCCGGCTCTCCCGAGTCCTCACCCGCGCCGCCGCCCCAGGGCGTTGAGGCGCGGCCCGGCGAAAGGACGCGTCACCATGTCGAAGACCGCAACCGCACTGCTCCGGCCGGGCAGCGGCGGGCCGGGCGCCGGCGAGGCCGCCGCCGACCTCATGACCTCGCTGGCCGGGCTGCTGCGCGACTGGCTGCCCCGGCAGCGCTGGTTCGCCGGCAAGGACCGGCCGGTCACGGACCTCGCCCTGCTGTCGATGACCGAGCTGTATCCGGGCTGTCTGCACCTGCTCGTGCACACCGGCCAGCCGGGTCACACCGGACACGGCGGGGTGCCGGCGCCGGGCGGCACCGCCGCGGGTGACTGCTACCAGTTGCTGCTCGGTGTGCGGGAGCACCAGGCCCCGCGTCTGGGCCGGGCGCTCATCGGCCAGGCGCAGAAGGGCCCGCTCGCGGGTCTCAGCGTGTACGACGCGCTGTACGACCCCCGCTCGGCCCGGCTGCTGCTCGAACGGCTCAGGCACCCCGGCACGGCGGGCCCGTTGTGCTTCGAGGCGGACCCGGACGTGCGGGTGCCGGACGGGCTCGCGCCCCGGCTGCTGGACGCCGAGCAGTCCAACTCCTCGCTGGTGTACGGGGACGCGTTCATCCTGAAGGTCTTCCGGCGGATCCAGCCGGGGGTCAACCCCGACCTGGAGGTGCCGGGCGCGCTGGCCGGGCAGGGGTGCGGCCGGGTGCCGGCGCCCGTGGCCTGGTTCCGGACGACCGATCCGTTCCCGGCGACCCTCGGTGTGCTGCAGCCGTTCCTGCCCGACGCGTCGGACGGCTGGACGCTGGCGCTCGGCGCGCTCGCCGCCGGTCAGGACTTCACGGCGCAGGCCCGGGAGCTGGGCCGGGCCACGGCGGAGGTCCATCTGGCGCTGGCCTCCGCCTTCCCCTCGGGCGCCCATGACGAGAACGACCGCACGGCCGCCGCGATGACCGAGCGGCTGGACGCCGCCGCCCGTTCCGTACCCGCCCTGCGGCCGTTCGTCCCCGGTCTGCGCACCGCCTTCCGTGCCCTGCTCTCGTGCGACATGGGGCCGCCCGCGCAGCGGGTACACGGCGATCTGCATCTGGGGCAGGTGCTGCGGGCCGGCCGGGAGTGGTTCGTCATCGACTTCGAGGGCGAGCCGTCCCGTCCGCTGGCGGAGCGGTGCGGCACCCAGTCTCCGGTGCGGGACATCGCCGGGATGCTCCGTTCCTTCGACTACGCGGCCCGGCAGCGCCGCCCCTGGCGCCCGGAGTGGGCACGCCGCTGCCGGGAGGCGTACTGCGCCGGTTACGCCGCCCACGCCGGCTGGGACCCGCGCAAGAAGCACGGCCTGCTGCGCGCCTACGAGACGGACCGGGCCGTGTACGAAGTGCTCTACGAGGCCCGGCACCGCCCCGACTGGCTTCCCGTACCGATGGCGGCGATCGAGCGTCTCGCCGTGAGAGGAGACTGAGACCGTGGCCCTGCGCGACACCACTCCCCCCGAGGCGGCGGGCCCGCCCCCGCGCGGGCCCCGGCTGACCGTGCCGGCCCCTCCCCTGGCCCCCGACGACCGTGCGCGGCTGCTCTCCGGCGCCCACCACGACCCGCACGCCCTGCTCGGCGCCCATCCGGTGGCGGGCGGGATCGCCGTGCGGGCGCTGCGGCCGTACGCCCATGCCGTGAGCGTCGTGATCGACGGTGAGCGCACCTACCTCGCCTCGGAGGGCGACGGTCTCTTCTCCGTCCTGCTGCCGCGCGAGGCCGTCCCGGAGTACACGCTGCTCGTCTCGTACGAGGACACCGACCACGAGGTGCACGACCCGTACCGCTTCCTGCCCGCGCTGGGCGAGCTGGATCTGCATCTGATCCGTGAGGGGCGGCACGAGCAGCTGTGGAAGGCGCTCGGCGCCGAACCGATGACGCACCAGGGCGTGACCGGCACCCGGTTCACCGTGTGGGCCCCGAACGCCCGGGGTGTCCGGGTGGCCGGTGACTTCGCCTGTTGGGACGGGACGGCGTTCCCGATGAGGTCCCTCGGGGCGTCCGGGGTCTGGGAGCTGTTCCTGCCGGGGGTGGGCGAGGGCGCCCTCTACAAGTTCGAGATCACCTCCCGCCACGGCCACCGTCTGCTCAAGGCCGACCCGATGGCCCGGCGGGCGGAGGTGCCGCCCGCCACGGCGTCCGTCGTCACCGCCTCGCACTACGCGTGGGGCGACGCGGACTGGATGGCGCGGCGCGGGGACACTCCGGTGCACGAGGCGCCGTTCTCCGTCTACGAGGTCCATCTGCCGTCCTGGCGACCGGGGCTGACGTACCGTCAACTCGCCGATGTGCTGCCGGAGTACGTCCGTGACCTCGGCTTCACCCATGTCGAGCTGATGCCGGTCGCCCAGCACCCGTTCAGCGGGTCCTGGGGGTATCAGGTCACCGGCTTCTACGCCCCGACCGCGCGGCTCGGCTCCCCGGACGACTTCAAGTACCTGGTCGACGCCCTGCACCGGGCCGGTGTCGGGGTGATCCTGGACTGGGTTCCCGCGCACTTCCCCAAGGACGACTGGGCGCTCGGCCGGTTCGACGGGGAACCGCTGTACGAACCCGGGGACAGCCGGCGGGCCGAGCATCCCGACTGGGGCACGTACGAGTTCGACTTCGGCCGTACCGAGGTGCGCAACTTCCTCGTGGCGAACGCGGTGTACTGGTGCGAGGAGTTCCATGTCGACGGGCTGCGGGTGGACGCGGTGGCGTCGATGCTCTACCTCGACTACTCGCGGGACTCCGGCCAGTGGACGCCCAACGTGTTCGGCGGGCGCGAGGATCTGGACGCGGTCGCCTTCCTCCAGGAGATGAACGCGACGGTGTACCGGCGTGCGCCGGGCGTGGTGACCATCGCGGAGGAGTCCACGGCCTGGGACGGCGTCACCCGCCCGACCGACGGCGGCGGCCTCGGCTTCGGGCTGAAGTGGAACATGGGCTGGATGCACGACTCGCTCGGCTACATCGAGCACGAGCCGGTGCACCGCACGTACCACCACGACGAGATGACCTTCTCGATGGTGTACGCGTACAGCGAGAACTACGTCCTGCCCATCTCCCACGACGAGGTCGTCCACGGGAAGCGGGCGCTGGTGTCGAAGATGCCGGGCGACTGGTGGCAGCGGAGGGCGAACCACCGGGCGTACCTGGGCTTCATGTGGGCGCACCCCGGCAAGCAACTCCTTTTCATGGGGCAGGAGTTCGCGCAGGGGGCCGAGTGGTCGGAGGCGCAGGGCCCGGAGTGGTGGCTGCTCGACCCGGGGTACGGCGCCGAGGCGGACCACCGGGAGGTGCGCGACCTGGTCCGTGACCTCAACGCCGTGTACCGGCGGACGCCCTCGCTCTGGCAGCGGGACACCGATCCCGCCGGTTTCCAGTGGGTGTGCGGGGACGCCGCCGACGACAACGTCTTCGCGTTCCTGCGGCTCGACGCGCAGGGAGTGCCTCTCCTGGCGGTGTCCAACTTCAGCCCGGTCGTCCGGGAGGAGTACCGGCTCGGCGTCCCCGAGGAGGTCCCCGCATGGGTCGAGGTGCTGAACACGGACGCCGTGATGTACGGGGGCGGGGGCGTGCACGACCCGGGGCCCGTCGCGCGTGAGCCGGTGGCGTGGCACGGGCGTTCGGGAAGTGTCCGGGTGACGCTGCCACCCCTGGCCACGGTGTGGCTCCGCCCGGCCTAGGTGTGGCGTTTCGCGTGCGGGTGGGTGGGGGTTGCTCGCGCAGTTCTCCGCGCCCCTGAAAAGCAAGGGCTGGGCTTCTAGGGGCGCGGGGAACTGCGCGAGAAGCCCCACCGGACCCGCACCCGACCACGCACGGAAAGCCCCCGAGCCGATCGGTCAGGATCGGAGAAGCCCTGCCGACACCACCGCGCCTAGCGTGGACCTCAGTTCCAGTGACCATGCAATTCAACCCCCTCCGAGGAGCACCCCATGACCGCCGGACTCAAGACCGTCATCTACCCCGTCAAGGACCTGGCCGCGGCGAAGGCACTGTTCAGCGCCCTGCTCGGGGTGGAGCCGTACGCGGACTCGGCGTACTACGTCGGCTTCAAGGACGCGGGCCAGGACGTGGGGCTGGACCCGAACGGCCACGCGAAGGGCATGACCGGACCCGTGCCGTACTGGCACGTCACCGACATCCGCGCGACGCTCACGGGGCTGCTGGGTGCCGGCGCCGAGACGCTGGAGGACGTCCACGATGTGGGCGGCGGCCGGCTCATCGCCTCGGTGAAGGACCCGGACGGGAACCTGATCGGCCTGCTCCAGGACACCGCCGCGGAGTAGGCGCCGGACGCATTCGTTGCGCCTGCACTAGTTGCACAGGCAACAACCACCCCGCCCTCTGTTACCGTGCACATATGGCAGCGAACACGGCCGGCGCCCGGCTTGAGGACGAGTGGCGGGACATCCTGTCCGTGCACGCCCGCACCATGTGCGAGATCGACCGCGTCCTGCATCCGCACGGCCTCGGCGCCAGCGACTTCGAGGTGCTCGACATCCTCGCGTCCGGCCTGGCGGCCGCCACGGCGGCCGGGGACCTGTGCCGGGTGCAGAACATCGCGGAGAAGGTCCACCTCAGCCAGAGCGCGCTGTCCCGGCTGATCGGCCGACTGGAGAAGGACGGCCTGGTGGAACGGTCCGTGTGTGCGGAGGACCGGCGCGGCGTATGGGTCGCTCTCACGGACAAGGGCCGCGCACTGCACGCCGAGGCGCTCCCGCTGCAGCGCGACGCCCTGGCCCGCACACTCCGGCAGGGCTGACACCCCGCCCCTCCGGCTCAGCCGGCCTGCCCTCCCAGCAGGGTGCCCACGTCGTGGGCGTCGAGGGTGAGACCGTGCGGGGAACCGGCGTCGATGGTGAGGGACAGGTCGGCGTCGGCCGGCCACTGGGAGGCGAGGGCACCCAGCGGCACCAGGCGGTAGCGCGCCACGTAGGGCAGGAGTTCGGCCATCGCGGGTTCCGAGGTGAAGACCGGCACGATCTGTTCACCGCCGGGCTGCTCCAGAACCGGCAGCGCCACGGCCGTCGGATCGCTCACGGCCGCCTCGTCGGCGTCGTCCGGCACGGGAATCAGCACGTCGCTGTCGGCGAGGGTGCTCAGCGCGGCCTCGTCGTGGGTGTCGAAGGCGAGCGCGGTCAGCGCACGCTGGGCCGGTGACACGGCCTGGGGCGCGTGGTGACCGTTCGGGGAGATGTCCATGGAAGATCCCAGGTAGTGATGGAAAAGGCCGCCCGGAACGGCGTCCGTACCGGGCGCGTCGCCCTGCGCGTACCCGACACGGACGCGCGCACTCCTCCGTGCCGCTCCGGGTACGGCCCGCCGCTCCGTGTCACACGGGGCAGAGCAGGCCGGTCCCGGTTCGGGGTGAAAACGGACCAGCAGTGGTGACCGGCGCCCACGCGCCCTCCGGAGCCCGCCGCCTAGCGTGACCCTATGACCATGCAACCCTGGTTTCCCGCCGCCAAGCTGGGCATCTTCATCCACTACGGCATCTACGCCGTGGACGGGGTGCCCGAGTCCTGGTCCTTCTACTGGGGCGAGGTGACGCACGAGCGGTACATGAAACAGCTGGACGGCTTCACCGCGTCCGCCTACGACCCGTCGGCCTGGGCCGAGTTGTTCGCCCGGGCGGGCGCGGGATACGCGGTGCTCACCGCGCGCCACCACGACGGCGTCGCCCTGTGGGACACCGCCCACGGCGACCTGGACGTCGTCCGGCGCACTCCGGCGGGCCGGGACCTGATCGGCGGCTACGTGGACGCGCTGCGCGAGCGGGGCCTGAAGGTCGGCCTCTACTACTCGCACTCCGACTGGAACCACCCGGACTACGCGAGCCTGCGCCACCCAGAGATCGACCGGTGGTCGCACACGCACCCGGGCGGCAACGACGCCAACCCCTACGCGCACGCCGCCCCCGGCGAGGAGGACCCGGTGGCGTGGGAGCGTTACCTGGCCTACCGTGACGGCCAGGTGAAGGAGCTGGTGGAGCGGTTCCGCCCGGATCTGCTGTGGTTCGACGGCGAGTGGGAACGCACCGAACAGCAGTGGCGCATCACGGAGTTGGCCGATCTGATCCTCGCGGAGAACCCGGACACCGTCCTGAACGCCCGTATGCTCGGCCGCGGCGACTACGCCACCCCCGAGCAGGGGGTGCCGCTCGAAGCGCCCGGCGGCCCCTGGGAGTTGTGTCTGACGATCAACGACTCGTGGGGTTTCCAGCACACGGACCACAACCACAAGTCGGTGCGGCAGCTGGTGCGTTACTTCACCGAGACGATCGGCATGGGCGGCAATCTGCTGCTGGACGTCGGCCCCCGGGCGGACGGGACGATCCCCGCGGAGCAGGTCGACCGGCTGGAGGGGCTCGGCGCGTGGATCGCGCGGCACTCCGAGGCCGTCCACGGAACGGTCGCCGGGCTGCCCGCCGGGCACCACTACGGCCCGAGCACCCTCTCCGCCGACCGGCGCACCCTGTATCTGACCTGCTTCGACGTGCCGCGCGAGTCCGTCGCGGTGCGGGGGCTGCGCAACCCGGTCCGGAGGGTCACCGTCGTCGGCACCGGCACCGAACTGGGCCACCGGGTGATCGGCGGCCTGGACGCCGTGCCCGGTGTGACCTGGATCGACGCCCCCGAGGAGGCCGACCTCGACCCGTACGCGACCGTGCTCGCCCTGGAACTGGACGGGGAGCTGGACCTCTACCGGGGTACGGGCCGCGACTGACCGCGTACCGAGCACGGAGAAGACGTCGGCGCCGGAGCAGGGCCAGGAGACCCGGCCGCCTGCCCGCTTGACCGCCTGCCTGCCTGCCCGCCCGCCCACCTCCCTGTCGGGAGCTACGTACAATCTTCGGGAATCGGCCGGAGGTTCGTGATCAGGGCTCTCCGGATGGGCTCCGGACGGCCCGGGGCCGGCTTCGGGGGGAATCGCATTGCCGTGGGACGTGGCTCCGCTGGTGAGCAGGGAGACCGAGCTGGCACGGCTCGCCGGAATACTCGACGGACTGACGGGGACCGGCGACGGCCCGGCGGTCCCCGCCCCCGGACCGGCGGTCGTCGACGTCACCGGCGCGGCGGGGATCGGCAAGAGCAGACTGGTCTCGGAGTTCTGCGCGCTGGCGCGGGAGCGGGGCATGACGGTGCTGCGCGGCCGGGCGACCGAGTACGAGCAGCATCTGCCCTACCAGCCCCTCGCCGACGCCCTCACGGACCTCGACTCCGAGACCGGCATCCCGTCCCCGTTCGCCGAGGCGCACACCGTGGACCGCTTCGCGATGCAGCGTGCGGCGGCGGCCTTCCTCGCCCGGGTCGCCCGCACGGGCAAGGGCCTCGTGGTGGCGCTCGACGACGTGCACTGGGCGGACCCGGCGTCCCTGGAACTGCTCGACCACCTCGTACGGCACCCCCCGCGGCGCGCGCCGGTGGTGATCGTGGTGGCGCGCCGCGAACGGCAGACCTCTCCCCGGCTCGTCGCCTCGCTCACCCGGGGCGTGGAGACCGGGACGGTGCTGCGGCTGGAGCTGGGCCCCCTGGACCGTGCCGCGTGTCTCGCGGCGCTCGCCCCGGACCGGCCGCCGGCCCTGGCCGCCGAGCTGTACGCGGCCAGTGAGGGCAATCCGCTGTACTTCCTGGCGCTGCTCCAGGCGGGCAGACCCGCGGGGCTCAGCTCGCTGCTCCTGGACGAGCTGACTCCCCTGACCGACGCCCAACGCGCCACGGTCCAGGCCGTGGCCGTGCTCGGCGACCATGCCGCACCCGCGCTGGTGGCGGCCGTCACCGGGCGGGACGAGATGGAACTCGACGCGGATCTGAGGGAGTTGACGGCTCGTGATCTCGCACGGCCGGGGCCGGACGGCCGCTGGGCCCTGCGGCATCCCGTGCTGCGCTCCCTCGTCCACGACACCACCGACCCCCTGCTGCGCACCCGGACGCACCACCTCGCCGCCGCCGAACTGGCCCGGATCGGGGCGCCGGTCACCGAGCGGGCACACCACGTCGAGCGTTCGCTGACCGGCTGGGACCCGGACGCCGTGACCGTCCTCACCGAGGCTGCCCGGCAGGCCGCCGCGACCGCGCCGGCGAGCAGCGCGCACTGGCTGGGCGTCGCCCTCACCCATCTGCCGGAGCGGCCTGCGCACGGGGCGCTGCGCCGCGACCTCATGCTGCGGCGGGCCGAGGCGCTCGGCGCCTGCGGCGGGCTGCTGGAGAGCCGGGACCTGCTGCACGAGGTGATCAGCCTGTCGCCGCCGGGCACCGACGACGGCGTACGGGCCGGCGCGGTCACCCTGTGCGCGGTCATGGAACGCCATCTGGGCCGGTACGCGGAGGCCATCGCCCTGCTGCGCCGCGAACTGGCCCGCGGCGCCGACCTCTCCCCCGCGGAGACCGTCCAACTCGGCCTGGAACTGGGCTCGTCCGCCCCGCACGCCAGCTCCTACCCGGACGTGCGCGACGACGTGGTCCGCACCCTGGAGCTGGCCCGGTCACTGGGCGACGAGGTCGCGGAGGCGGGGGCGCTCGCCGTCACCGCGCTCGGGGAGGCGTACGAGGGGAACATGGTGGCCGCCGCCGAGGCCGCCGACCGGGCCGGCGCGCTCATCGACTCCCTCACCGACCAGGATCTCGCGGGCCTGTGCGAACCGCTGGCCCGGCTCGGCTGGGCGGAGGCGTTCCTCGAACGGTACGCCGACGCCGAACGGCACGCCGGGCGCGGTCTCGCCATCGCCCGACGCGGCGGCCTGCTCTACGTGGTGCCGCATCTGCTGCTGTGCCTGTCCCACATCCAGGTCATGACCCTGCGGCTGGGGCCGGCCCTCGAACTGGCGGAGGAGGCGGAGACCATCGCCCGGGGCATCGGCAGCGACGAACTGCTCGCGTTCGTCCTGGCGTCGAAGGCCCAGGCACTGGTCCCCGCTCTCCCGCCGGGCGACGGCGGCGCGCTGGCCGTCGCCGAGGAGGCCGTGGCGCGGGCCGGTGCCGGCACCCGCTGGTGGGCGTCCATCGCCTGGTGCATGCTCGGGTACGCCGCGCTCCACACCGGTGATCCGGCGCGGGCCCGCGCGGCGGTGATCCGGGCGGGCGGGGAGGATCTCGGCGGCCTGCAGCCGAGCATGCGGCCCCTGTTCATGGAGATCCTGGTGACCGCCGCCGTCGTCGCCGGGGACCGCGATCAGGCCCGGCAGTGGGCGGACCGCGCCCGCAAGGAGGCGGAGCGGCTCGGTCTCGTGGCGCAGCGGGCGTCGGCGCTGCGCAGCTCGGCGCATGTGCCGCTGGCCGACGGCGACCTGGCGGCCGCGGCCGACCTGTTCGAGCGGGCCGCGGCGGAGGCGGCCCGGGGCGGGGGCCGGCTGTGGGAGGCTCAGACACTGCTGCTGGGGGCGCCCCTGACCGCGTCCGCGGGACGCACGGCCCGGGCTCGCGCCATGTGGGAGCGCGCCCTGCGGCTGAGCACCGAGGGGGAGGCCCATCTGCTGACCGGCCTCGCGGAGGTGATCCGGCCGACGGTCCTCGACGCGGAGCGGACGGCGGGGGCGGTGACAGGCCCGGGGACGGCGGGTGTTCCGGAGGTCGCGGGCGGGAGCGGCGGGGAGCCGGGCGCGGGTCGCGTGGCGGGCGCGGTGACCGGTCCGGGCGCGGGTCCGGTGGCAGGTGCCGTGGCAAGTGCCGTGACCGGACCGGGGGCAGGGCCGGCGACCGGTGCGGGGGCGCGTCCGGGCGGGGGCGCCGACGGGCCGTCACGGGAGGCGGCGTCCGAGGAACTGGCGGTACTGTCGCCGCGGGAACGGGAGATCGCCGCTCTCGTCGCCAAGGGCCTGACCAGCCCCGCCATCGCCGAACGACTGTTCCTCAGCCCGCGTACGGTCGAGACCCACCTCTCCCGCATCTACCGCAAGACCGGCGTGACGTCGCGGGCCGCGCTGGCGGCGCTGCAGGTACGCGAGGAGCTGCGCGACGGGGGCGCGTGAGCCCTCCTCGGCACGCGATCGGGCGCGGTCGTGACGCGGCGGCGGGGTGCGCGGCGCGCCCGATTACGTAGTCTCCCCGATACCGGGCACGCCCGCGGTCCGGAACGATCGCTTCTGGAACCACGAGGCGGGGCCGACCATGCCGGCCGCACACCTCGAACACGCCGGGTCGCCGCCGCGGAGGGGGCGGCGGCGACCGGGCTCCCCGGCGTCGGCCGCTCCCGGGCCGACGCCGCCCGGCCGCCCCGGGCAGCCAGGGCCCGCCCCATTGAACCCGGCCCGCCCCATTGAACCCGTGCGACCGCACGCGCTTCCCGCACCCCTCGTTCGTCTCCTCCGAGCGGGGTGGTTAGCATATGAGCGCCGCCTAGCTCGAAAGATAAACTTGTGACTGTCAACGAGGACTCGTTCACCCAATGGAAGAACCGCGAGGAGATCGCGGAGTCGATGATCCCGATCATCGGGAAGCTGCACCGTGAGCGGGACGTGACGATCCTGCTGCACAGCCGCTCCTTGGTGAACAAGTCGGTGGTCAGCATCCTGAAGACCCACCGGTTCGCCCGGCAGATCGCCGGTGAGGAGCTGTCGGTCACCGACACCCTGCCGTTCCTGCGGACCCTCACCTCGCTCGACCTCGGCCCCTCCCAGATCGACATCGGCCTGCTCGCCGAGGCCCACCGGGCCGACGACCGGGGGCTGTCGGTCGAGGAGTTCACCGCGGAGGCCGTCGCCGGTGCCACGGGCGCCAACAAGATCGAGGGCGGCGAGGGACGCGACGTCGTCCTCTACGGCTTCGGCCGCATCGGCCGCCTCGTGGCCCGCCTGCTCATCGAGAAGGCCGGCTCCGGCAACGGTCTGCGGCTGCGCGCCATCGTGGTGCGCGGCGGGGGTGAGCGGGCCGGCGAGGACATCGTCAAGCGGGCGTCCCTGCTGCGCCGGGACTCCATCCACGGCCAGTTCCAGGGCACGATCACCGTCGACGAGTCGACCAGCACGATCAACGCCAACGGCAACGAGATCAAGGTGATCTACGCCGGCGACCCGTCCGAGATCGACTACACCGAGTACGGCATCAAGAACGCCATCCTCATCGACAACACCGGCAAGTGGCGCGACCGCGAGGGCCTGTCGACGCACCTGCGCCCGGGCATCGACAAGGTCGTCCTGACCGCGCCCGGCAAGGGTGACGTCCCGAACATCGTGCACGGCGTCAACCACGACACGATCAAGCCGGACGAGCGGATCCTGTCCTGCGCGTCCTGCACCACCAACGCGATCGTGCCGCCGCTGAAGGCGATGGCCGACGAGTTCGGTGTGCTGCGCGGTCACGTGGAGACCGTCCACTCGTTCACCAACGACCAGAACCTGCTGGACAACTACCACAAGTCCGACCGCCGGGGCCGGTCCGCGCCGCTCAACATGGTCATCACGGAGACGGGCGCCGCCTCCGCCGTCGCCAAGGCGCTGCCCGACCTGAAGGCGCCGATCACCGGCAGCTCGATCCGTGTGCCCGTCCCGGACGTCTCGATCGCGATCCTCAGCCTGCGCCTCGGCCGGGAGACCGACCGCGACGAGGTCGTCGACTACCTCCGCGGCGTCTCGCTGACCTCGCCGCTCAAGCGCCAGATCGACTTCACCAACGCCCCCGACTCGGTCTCCAGCGACTTCATCGGCTCCCGCCACGCCTCGATCGTCGACGCGGGCGCCACCAAGGTCGACGGCGACAACGCGATCCTCTACCTCTGGTACGACAACGAGTTCGGCTACTCGTGCCAGGTCATCCGGGTCGTCCAGCACGTCTCCGGCGTGGAGTACCCGACGTACCCCTCCCCGGCGGTCTGATCCACCGGGACACGAAACACGGGACTCAGGACCGCGGGCCGGACGGGGCATCCCCCGTCCGGCCCGCGGCGCGTCCGTGCCCCTGGGCCGCAGGGCCCGGGGCCGGCCCTCGCGGACAACGACGCCGGGGGCGTTGTCAGTGGTGGGAGGCAGGATGGCTCCCATGACGACTTCAGTTGCAGTGATCGTGGATGCCGCCGCCTACGCCCAGGCCGTCGAGGACGCGGTCCGCGCCTCGGCCGCGTACTACACCGGCGGAACCTCGGCGCTGGACGACGACACCTACGACCGTCTCGTGCGCGGCATCGCGGTGTGGGAGGCGGCCCATCCCGAGCAGGTGCTGCCGGAGTCGCCCACCGGGAAGGTGGCCGGCGGAGCCGTCGAGGGGGACGTGCCCCACACGGTCGCGATGCTGAGCCTGGACAACGTGTTCTCCGCCGAGGAGTTCACGGCGTGGACGGCGTCGCTGGCCCGGCGGATCGGGCACGACGTGGAGCGGTTCGGTGTGGAGCCGAAGCTCGACGGGCTGGCGGTCGCCGCCCGGTACAGCCGGGGGCGGCTCACGCGGCTGATCACGCGGGGCGACGGGACGGCCGGGGAGGACGTCTCGCACGCCATCGGCACCATCGAGGGCCTGCCGCGGGAGCTGGCCGAGCCGGTGACGGTCGAGGTGCGCGGCGAAGTCCTCATGACGACCGCCCAGTTCGAGCACGCCAACGAGGTGCGCACCGCACACGGCGGGCAGCCGTTCGCCAACCCGCGCAACGCCGCGGCGGGCACGCTGCGCGCCAGGGAACGGGCGTACACCGTGCCGATGACGTTCTTCGGGTACGGACTGCTGGCGCTGCCCGGCACGGACGCCGACTCGGCCGCGCACCTGGGCGAGCCGGCCCACAGCGAGCTGATGGCGCGGGCCGCCGAGCTGGGGGTGAACACCACCGCGAGCACGGCCGTCCCCGGTGTCACCGCCGCCACGGTCGAGGAGGTCCTGGACCGGGTCAAGGAGATCGCCGGGCTGCGGGCGGAGCTGCCGTTCGGCATCGACGGCATCGTGATCAAGGCGGACCTGGCCGCCGACCAGCGTGCCGCCGGGTCCGGTTCACGCGCCCCGCGCTGGGCGATCGCCTACAAGCTGCCGGCCGTCGAGAAGATCACGCGGCTGCTGGAGGTGCAGTGGAACGTCGGCCGCACCGGCATCATCGCGCCGCGCGGAGTGCTGGAGCCCGTCGAGATCGACGGCTCCACCATCACGTACGCCACGCTCCACAACCCGGCGGACATCACCCGCCGTGACCTCCGCCTGGGCGACCACGTCATGGTGCACCGCGCCGGTGACGTCATCCCCCGCGTCGAGGCACCCGTGGCCCATCTGCGCACCGGCGACGAACAGCCCATCGTCTTCCCCGAGGTGTGCCCCAGATGCGGCTCCGCCATCGACACCGGTGAACAGCGCTGGCGCTGCGAGAACGGCCGCAACTGCCATCTGGTCGCCTCCCTCTCGTACGCCGTGGGCCGCGATCAGCTCGACGTGGAGGGGCTCGGGCACACCCGGGTCGTCCAGCTCGTGGAGGCGGGCCTGGTCGCCGATCTGGCCGATCTGTTCGCCCTCACCCGGGAGCAGTTGCTGGGCCTGGACCGCATGGGCGAGACCAGCACCGACAACCTCCTCGCCGCGCTCGACACGGCCCGGGGGCGACCGCTGTCGCGGGTGCTGTGCGCGCTGGGTGTGCGGGGCACCGGGCGCTCCATGTCCCGCCGTATCGCCCGCCACTTCGCCACCATGGACAACATCCGTGCCGCGGACGCCGAGGCGATCCAGCGGGTCGAGGGCATCGGCACCGAGAAGGCCCCGTCCATCGTGGCCGAGCTGGCCGAACTCGCCCCGCTCATCGACAAACTGGTGGCGGCCGGGGTGAACATGACGGAGCCGGGCGCCACACCTCCCGCCCCGGCCGGCGACCAGGAAGGACCGGAGGAGGGCGCCGAGGGCACCGGCGGGCCGCTCGCGGGGATGGCCGTGGTGGTCACGGGAGCGATGACCGGCGTCCTGGAGAAGCTCAGCCGCAACCAGATGAACGAACTCATCGAGCGGGCCGGGGGGCGCGCCTCCTCCAGCGTCTCCAAGAAGACCTCCCTGGTCGTGGCGGGCGAGAACGCCGGCTCCAAGCGGGCCAAGGCCGAGAGCCTCGGCGTCCGGCTGGCCGACCCGGACGAGTTCGCCGCGCTGGTGGCCGACTTCCTCGACTGACAGCCTCGGAACGTGCGCCGTGGGGGGGCGGCCGGGATCAGAGCTGGAGGATGACGAGGGCCGCGTCGTCGGTGGCCCGGCCGGCGGGGAGGAGGTCTAGCAGGAGGGCGTCGGCGAGAGGTTCGGGGCCAACCCGGCGGTGGCGGGTGAGCGCGTCGGCGAGGCGGCCGAGGCTGTGGTCGATGTCCTCGCCGCGGCGTTCGACCAGGCCGTCGGTGTAGAGGACGAGCAGGTCGCCCCCGGTGAAGTCGACGGTGGCCTCGGGCCGGGGCGTGTGTTCCGGGCGGGCTCCGAGCGGGGGATCGGTGGCCCCGTCGAGGAACACGACCTCACCGTCACGGCACAGCAGCGCGGGCGGCAGATGTCCGGCGCTGCTGTAGGTGATCGTGCGGGTGTCCCAGTCGACGCAGGTCTGCACGGCGGTGGTGTTCTCGGCGCCGTCGACGGAGCGGGCGTACAGGCCGAGCGCGTCCAGGGCCTGTGCGGGACCGTCCGCCACCAGGGACGCGGCGGACAGCGCGCTGCGGAGCTTGCCCATGACGCAGGCGGCGGCCAGGCCGTGTCCGACCACGTCACCGACGGCGATGCCGATGCGGTCGACACCGGTCAGGTCGACCAGGTCGTACCAGTCGCCGCACACGTTCAGCGCGTCGGTCGCGGGCTGGTAGCGCACCGCCGCCCGGTGGTGACCGAGCGGGTTGGGTGCGGGCAGCATCGCCGTCTGCAGGGCGAGCGCGACCTCCCGCTCATGGGCGTGCGCCTCGCGCAGCCGCTCGTTGACCTCCTGCAGCTCACGGGCCCGGGTGTACAGCTCGGCCTCCAGCACGCTGGCCCGGTCGCCCGGGGAGCGCTCCCGGGCGCGGATCAGCTCGGTGACCTCCTCGACCTTGTGGATCAGGAGGACCACCTTGCCGTCGGGGCCGATGATCGGCGCGTTCACCGGGCTCCAGTACCGCTCCTCCCACTCCCCCGGCCGCTCCGCCGACTCCACGTCGTAGCGCTGCAGCGCCATCGCGTCGCGCTCACCGGTCTCCACCACCCGGTGCAGGGAGGCGGCCAGATTGCGCATCCCGCTCGCCGAGGAGTCGGCGGGGTTGTCGGGGAACACGTCGAAGAGGTACCGGCCGACCACCTGCTCGCGGGTGCGCCCCGACAACCGCAGGAACTCCTCGTTCGCGTCCGCGTACACCAGCTCGGGTGTCAGCAGCGCCACCATGCCCGGCAGCGCCTGGAACACCGCCGCGTAGTCGTTCGCCGTGTCCGTCATGGTCGCCGCCTCAGCGTCCGTCGCCTTTCCGTGATCCCCACCATAGGAGCCCACGGCCCCGCGGGCGCGGTCCCGTTTCAGGAAAACCGGCAGATAACGCACGTTTGTGCGATATAGGGGCTCTGACACCCGGAAAGGGTCACGGTGTGGCACCGCTCCGTGGCCGTGCGGACGTCGCACCCACCCCGGGCCGCTGCGGAGGGTGAGCGCGCCCGGCGGTACGGCGGCGCCCCGGGGCCGACCCCGGTGACTGGCCGGTAATACGTACTCCGGTTACGTAGGACTACGGATGCGGCGGCGCGGCCGCTTCGGTTGGCTTGCCGGACGCCGAGGGGTTCCCGTCGTGCGCCCGCTCGCGGTCGGGGGCTCCCGGCGCGTCGCGGGAGGCTTCTCGGGAGGGGCCCCGCAGCGATTGTCAGTGGCTGCCGCTAGCGTTCCGCACATGGTCGCACGTGGGCCGGGATTCCCCGGCTGAACTGTGCTTTCTTCCTGTGCAATTGACGCTAGGGGCTGGGGTACGTGGGTTGGCTGTCGGCGGGCGACGGGTATGAAGTCGCCCTTGTGGAGGGGCGGGTGGCGGCGCGAGCCACCTCGGGCCGGGCGGCGGGACGGCAGTTGAAGTCGCTGCCGAAGGCGCTCAAGGACCACCCGGAGGTGGACCGGCTGCGGCGGTTCGCCGAATGGCTGGATCGGCACGCGGCGGCGTGCGTCACGCAGGTGGACGCCTGGATGGTGTCGTCACTGCCCGTACCCACCGGTCTGCTGGCCCGGGTGTGGCCGGACGAGGCGTGGCAGAGCGCGCTGCGGGACCTCGCGGTGGTCGGCGACGACCCGGACGAGGTCGGCTTCCTGCGGGGGGCCACCGACTCCGGCGAACTGCGGGTCGTGAACCTGGACGGCGAGACGGTCCGCCTCTCCCCGCGCACGGTGACCCTGCCGCACCCGGTGCTGCTGCCGGACCTCGACGACATCCGGGAGTTCGCGGCGGAGCTGGGCATCGTCCAGCGCGTCGAGCAGATACACCGCGCGACCTGGCGCCGGCCGGCGGATCTCGCCGCCAAGGCCACCCAGGTACGGGACTTCACCGGGGGCAGGTTCCGCTCCCGGTTCGCCCTCGCCGCCCGCGCCACCTCCCTCGGGTACCGCGTCTCCGGCGGGTACGCCACCGCCCGCGTCCGGGACGGCGAGCGCACCGTCGAAGCCTCCGTGTGGATCGGGGAGCCGTACTGGGACGACGAGGTGGAGACCGGCAGCCTGACCTGGCAGGACCGGGACGGCCGCGCCCTGCCACTGGCCGAGGTGGGCCCGGTGGCCTGGTCGGAGGGGATGCGGATGGCCTCGGCGCTGCACGCCGGGCGCGTGATCGAGGAGGGCAAGGACGTATGAACGGGGGCGAGGCTGTGTCGTACGAGGAGATGCTGGCCGCGGGCGGGGTACTGCCGGCCGACACCGAGGGGGCCGGGGAACGGGCGGTGCCGCTGACCGCGCGGACCTACCGCCATCCGGGCCTGGACGACCGGGTGGTGGTACGACTGGTCGCCGGGGAGCTGGGCGCGGCGGAGGATCTGGCCGCCGGGTTCCTCGGTCTGGAGCAGGACGCGGAGCCGGCGGTCGTGGGGCTCGGGCTGCGGCAGTCGCTGGGCTTCCCCGAGTGGGTGCTGGTGCACCACCCGGCGGACGGTCACCACGCGCTGGGCATCGTTCCGGACCTGGAGCGGGCGGCCCGGCAGGCCCGGACCAAGCCCAAGGCGGCCATGGACGCCTATCTGGAGCTGGGCGACCGGCTCGCGGCGTCGGTGCCGCACTTCCTGCCGACGTTCTACGAGCAGGCCGGGCGGGTGTTCCTCGCGGAGGAGAACGCCACCTACGCGGCCCAGTTGTTCACCCGCGCCCGCAAGGCCGAGGCGGAGCACGGGCTGGTCGTCGAGGAAGAGCGGCTCGACGCCGTGTTCCTGGAGTTCGCGCTGGCCGGGGCGCTCCCGGTGAAGGTGCTGTCGGCGTACGCGAAGGAGCTGGCCGCGCGGGTCCCCGCCGAGGAGGCGCTGCGGCGCTTCACCCGGCTGTGCCTGCGCCGCACGGCGGGCGGTCTGCCGCCGTCGGCGCAGATGGCGAACGACCTGCGCAGGCTGGCCCGCGCCGCCGGTCTCGACGCCGACGTGACCGAGCAGGACTATCTGGCCGAGCTGCTGACCCTGCCGTCCACGCTGCGCGCGGCGGCCGGCTGGTGGAAGGGGCACCGCACGGCGCTGGTGGCGCTGGCCGCGCGGGAGCCGAAGGTGCGCGGCACCCTGCTGGACACGCTCCCCTCGTCCACCGACGAGGACCTGCCCGCGATGTGGCTGGACCTCCTGGAGGTCTCCGGCGCCACGGCCGCGCTGTGGGACGGCTCCCTGCCCGCGGACCGGCGTCCGCACGACGGTACGGCGGGCTGGCTGGAGCGGTTCCTGGTGTTCCGGGAGCGTGCGCGGTCCTGGCGCGGCTCCACCCGGATGCCCGAGCTGTACCCGCTGGTGGAGCGGGCGGCGGACCAGCTGCGGACCGAACTTGCCTCGTCGGCACGCGAGTTGACGGTCACGCACGACATCGACCTGATGGACCTGCTGCTGTCCCTGGACGTGCCCGTGGCCGCGCCGGCGAAGGCCACCGCGCTGCCGCTGGAGCAGTGGGCGCCGGGTGAGGGCCACCGCGAGCTGCTGTCGCTGAGCGCGGACTCCCGCTTCCACGAAGCCTTCCTGCTGGGCGCGGACCGGTTCGGCGACGACGACTCCGGGCGGCGCGCGATCCGTGTGCTGGCCGCCTCCCCGGGCGGGCGCCCGCTGCTGGCGCGCTGGGTGAGCGGGGTCGTCCGGCGGTTCACCGCCGTGGGCCTGCCCCAGCTGCCCGACGCCCTCACCCGGCTGAAGTGGCTGCCGGCCGAGGCGCTGGCGCTGGCCGAGGACGAGGTCCGCGCGGCCGTCGCCACCGACCTGGCACCGGTGCTGGCGCGGACCCTGCGCGCCGGGCTCTTCGACGAACTGGGCTGGCCCGCCTGGGAGGACGCCACCGCCGGCCTCGTCCCGAAGGACGACGTCGAGGACATCATCGTCGCCGACGCCTGGCCGCATCTCGTCGTGGCCGGCGGCGCCCAGGCCCGCGTGATCGGCGCGGAGGGCACCCTGCTCACCCACGACCTGCGCATCCCGGCGAACGACCGCTGGGGCGACCCGGGCTTCCACCACGTGGACGGCGAACTGCTCGTCTACTGGCGGTCCCGCAACAACGGGCTGCGCGGCTACTGGCACACCCGCGCCGACAGCCCCCGGACCATGGAGGGCCCGGGCGGCACCCGGGGCACCGAGATGGACTGGTACAAGGCCGACCTGCGGCTCACCCTGCCCCTGCCGGGCGGCGGCCGGGCCACCGGCGCGGGCGTCCTGCACACCGGGGACACCACGGTCCCCGAGGAGCGGTGGCTGCTCTTCGACGGCGCCTCGTACTGGGTGTGGCACGCGGAGGGCGAGCAGGACACCCACGGCTTCCACGAGTACGACCCGGTCACGAACACGCGCGGGCGCCGCAGCCTGCCCGCGTTCCTGTCCGACGCGCTGCGTGACGCCCCCGAGGGCAGCACCTACGAGAGCGGCTGGCTGGGCCCCTCCCCGACCGTCGGCCGCACCCCGGCCTCGGCTCCCGTGGACGGCGTGGTCGGCATCCGCACGATCCGGCTGCCCGACGGCTCCCGGCGCACCCAGGACCTCGCCGGACACACTGTCACCCTGCCCGCCGACCGGGGCCGGGCGGCCGCGCTGGTGGTGTTCCCGGGCGACGACCGGGCCCGTGCGGTCGTCCGCAACGGCTGGCAGCTGGAGATCGTCGACACCGACGGCGTCGTCACCTCCGTCGCGAAGACGGACCGTACGCCGGGCGTCTTCGGCGAGGGCACGCTGCTGCTGCCGCCGGTGCAGTTCTGGGAGTGCATGACCGCCCGGGACCCGAAGGGCTCCGCCGCGCTGCGCCGCGTCGACGGGGCGACCACGCAGGCCCTGCTGGCGGCCGCCGCCGAGGAGGACAAGGAGGCGCTGCCCACCGCGATCCGCGCGCTGCTGCCGGTCACGCACGACGCGCTCGTCGCGGGCATCGCCGGAGTGGTACGCCACGCGGCCGGCCAGCAGGCCGTCCTCGACGGGGCCGCGGCGCGGCTCACCCGGGCGCTCGACGGGGGCCTGGTGGAGGAGGGACCCGCCGGACCGGCGGACACCGTGCTCCAGCAGGCCCTGAGCGGCGTCGGCGGATCGGCCGGCTACTGGTGGAACCGGGACGACCAGGCGGACACCGTCTTCCGCGCCCTGCGCACCCTCACCAGGGCCGCCGGGCTCGACGGGACCGCCGTGCCGCAGGAGCGTGCCGTACGCCTCCACCTCGACGGGACCGGGCTGCCGACCGGGCGTCCCGAGGTGCCGACGCTGATCGACCGGGTGTGCGCCCTGGCGTTCCGGGCCGCGGCCCTCACCACCACGGAGGACCACCGCGAGGTACTGCGGACGCTGCTCGAACGGCTCGACGCCCTGGGCCTCGGGAACGACGGCGCGTCCACCCGCTGGCGCGAGGTGACCCTGCGGCTGGGGGCCGACCAGCTGCGCACCCCGTCGGGGGCATGGCGCGAGGGCTCCTGGGACGGGCTCCTGCCGCTGGGCGGCGGCGCGTTCCTGGCGATCGTGGAGCACGGCTCACCGGACAACGACGGCTGCACCTTCCGCGGGTACCTCCACGACCCGGCGGAGCGGTTCGACACACCGGAGCCCTACACGCTCCAGAAGTCGACCCCTCTGGGCACGGCGGGGGACGCGCCCTGGATCGGCGGGTTCCTGGCGGAGCTGGCCGCGCGCGGGCCGGCACCCTGGTTCCCCGAGGCCGCCGAGGAGTTCGCCCGGCTGACCGGCGTCACCGAGACGGTGGCCCGGCTGCTCGTGGCCGGGCTTCCGGGGATCGACGTCCACCAGCGCACGTTCCTGGCCACGGAGGCGCGCCAGGCCCTCGGGGTCAAGGCCGCCCCCGCCGCCGTCGCCAAGGACGAGCTGCAGGGCGTCGACAGCGCGGTCCGCGCGGCGGTGGTCGGCGCGCTGCTGCCCGACGACCCCGCCGGTCTGTGGACCGACGGACCGAACGTGGCCGCCGCGGCCGAGGTGTGGAACAGCGAGGTCGGCAGGCGGACGGCCGTGCCGGAGGACGTGCTCGCCGACGCGCTGCGCGCGGTCAGGCACGCGCGGTGGAACGTGCGCGAGGCCCTGCCCGCGCTGCTGCACCCGGCCGGGGAGCCGCGGCTCACCCAGGACCTGGAATGGGCGGTCAAGGGCGACCGGGTCCGGCCGGTGCCGGACGACGCGGTCGGTTTCACGGCGGACACGCTGGTCGGCTCGGTCGGGCTGGCCGCCTGGCTCGCCCACCGCCTGCCCGCGGGCGACCCGCTCCGGGCCGCGCTGCCCGTCGCCCTCACCGCCGTACGGGAGCGGCTCGCCCACCCCGGACTGGTGCTCGACCTCGGCCGGTACATCAGCATCACCCAGTTCCGGAAGACGGCCGGCACCCCGACCGAGACCGGTGAGGGCTTCGAGCGGTACGGCGCCGTCGTCCTCGCCACCCACGACGACCAGCCGTCGCCGGGCGTCCGGGTCGCGCTGCTCGACGAGGCCGGCCAGGACCCCTACCTGCCCGCGCTGCGGGTGGACGATCAGCGGCCCTACGCGGCCGAGGTCGCGTTGCGCCTGGCCCGCTCCGCCCCGTTCGGGGCCCTGCTCGACGACCCGGGCGCGCCGCTCGCCGGCGAGCGCGCCGCGGACGGCACCTGGTGGCCGCAGGACCCGAGCCGTTCGGTGCCCGACCTGGTCACCGAGGTGGCGAAGGAGTACGGCATCGGCGAGGACGCCGCCACGCTCTACCTGATGCTGCTCGCCATGCCCGACCCGACGGACCGTATGACGGCCCGTTGGACCGGGTGGAAGCCGGCCCGGCTCAAGGCGGCCCGAGCCGAACTGGCCGGGGGCGAGCTGGTGGTGGAGGCCAGTCGCACCAGGGCGGGGCGGTCGCTGTTCCTGCCCGGAGCCTGGGTCGACCCGAAGGCGCCGCGTCTGCCGCTGGAGCGGTGGAAGCTGCCGCTGTTCGGCGAGCTGATGACCGACGAGCACGCCACGTTCGGCGTGATCGTGCCGACCGAACCGGCCGCCGAGCTGTACCGCAGGGCCTGGCAGCGCGTCCAGGACGGCGACGCGCCCCGGTTCGAGGAACTGAAGGTACGGCGCGGCCGCCGCCGCTGACGGGCCCGGGGGCGCCCCGCGGCGGGGCGCCCCCGCCACCCGCACACCAGAACGACCCACCGACCCACCGACCCACCGAGCAAGGACATCCATGACCCCGACCGACACGGCGACGGCCCTCCCGGCCCGGCAGACCCTGCCCGCCGAGGAGCGCCACGCCACCGAACTCGACTTCCTCGCCGCCCACGACCAGGGCCCCCGCCCGCCCGGCTGGCGGCTGACCCCGCGTTCCGTGGTCACCTTCGTCTGCGGCAGCGGCGGCGAGACCCTGAAGCTGCCCAAGCCGCACGAGACGCTGCCCGAGAAGCTGGTGATCGCGCCCAAGTTCGTCGGCGAGCGCGCCCTGGTCGAGCGGTGCGTGGTCACCCTCGCCGGTGAACGGGGTCTGCTGCTGGTCGGCGAGCCCGGTACGGCCAAGTCGATGCTCTCCGAGCTGCTGTCGGCCGCCGTGTGCGGCACCAGCGCGCTGACCGTGCAGGGCACCGCGGGCACCACCGAGGACGCCTTCCGCTACGGCTGGAACTACGCCCTGCTGCTCGCCCAGGGCCCCACCCCGCAGGCGCTGGTCGACTCGCCCGTGCTCGGCGCCATGCGCTCGGGCCGGGTGGCACGGGTCGAGGAGATCACCCGCTGTCTGCCCGAGGTGCAGGACGCGCTGGTGTCGATCCTGTCCGACCGGCGGGTGAGCGTGCCCGAGCTGTCCGGCACGGACGACGCCCAGGTCCCGGCCGCGCCCGGGTTCACCGTCATCGCCACGGCCAACCTGCGCGACCGGGGCGTCTCGGAGATGTCGGCGGCGCTCAAGCGGCGCTTCAACTTCGAGACCGTGCACCCGATCGCGGACGTGGACGCCGAGACCGCCCTCGTCCGGCGGCAGGCGGAGGCGGCCGTGCAGCGGGCGGGCGCGGCCTTCGGCGTGGACGACGCCGTGCTCGACGTGCTGGTGACCGTCTTCCGCGATCTGCGCGAAGGGCGCTCCGCCGAGGGCTGGGACGTGGAGCGTCCCGGCACGGTGATGTCCACCGCCGAGGCCGTGCAGGTCGCGGCCTCGCTCGGGGTGGCCGCCGCGTATCTGCCCGGCGGGGACGCCCTCGACCTCGTCCCCGGCCACCTGCTGGGTGTGGTCCGCAAGGACGACCCGGCCGACCACGCCCGGCTGCTCGGCTACTGGGACGGGCCGGTGCGGCGCCGCGCCGAGGACGGCTCGGCGATGTGGCGCCGCCTGTGGGACCTGCGGGAGAACCTTCGGTGACGACCACTCAGGACCCGAGGGCGGCCGTCACGGCCCTCGCCGACTCCGCCGCGCCGTACCTGCTGGGCGTACGGCACCACAGTCCGGCCCTCGCCGCGGCCGTCCCCGCCCTGCTGGACGCCTCGGGCGCCGAGGTGGTGTGCGTGGAGCTGCCGGCCGACTTCCAGCACTGGCTCCCCCATCTCGCCGCCCCCGGCACCCTGGCACCGGTCGCGCTGGCCGGGGCGAGCGAGGGGGGACGGCTCGGCTTCTACCCGTTCGCCGACTTCTCCCCCGAACTCGCCGCGCTCCGCTGGGCGCGTGAGCGGGGGGTGGAGGTGATCTGCTGCGACCTGCCGATGTCGGATCCGGCGTGGAGCGCGGAGGCGACCGGGCCGGGCCCGGCCACCCTCCCCGCACCGCCCGCGGACGACCCGGCAGCCGGACCCGCGGACGACACCGTCGCACCGGCGGACGGCCCCGCCCCGCCCGCCGACACGCGGAGCGCGGTCGCCGCTCCCGCCGCCCCGCCCACCGCGTTCGCGGCCGCGCTCACCGCCGCCGGGACGGGGCGCGACGGCGACGACCTGTGGGACCGGTGTGTGGAGGTGCTCGCCCCCGGCTGCGCCCCCGAGGCGATCCGCCGTGCGGCGCTCGGCGTGGGATGGGCGCTGCGCCGCGATGCCGAGTCGGCGGGCGGCGTGCCGTCCGTGGACCTGGCCCGCGAGGCCCACATGCGGGCCACCGTCGCCCGCGCGGCGGCGGGGGGTCGCCGGGTCGCGGCCGTGATCGGCGCCTTCCACGCCCCGGCCCTCACCGACGGGCTCGACGACGGGTCCGCCGACGGCCCGGCCGAGGGCGGGAGCGGGGCGCCGGTCACACGTACGGTCGACGCCCCCGGCCGGGCCCGGGCGGCGGGGCTCGTCGCGGAGCACCCGCCCGTCGTCACCTCGCTGGTCCCGTACGCCTTCGACCTGCTGGACTCCCGTTCCGGGTACCCGGCGGGCATCCGGGACCCGCGCTGGCAGCAGGCGGTGTTCACGGCCGGGGGCGACCCCGACCTGCTGCGCGGCGCCGCCGCGCGGGCGATCACCGACGTGTGCCGGGAGCTGCGCGCCGCCGGACACACCGCGGGCACCGGGGAGGCCACCGAGACGCTGCGGATGGCCTGCGACCTGGCCGCCCTCCGAGGGCTGACCGCTCCCGGCCGGGGCGAGGTCCTGGAGGCGCTGACGACCGTCATGGGCCAGGGCGAACCGCTCGGCCGGGGCCGGGCCCTCGCCCGGGCCCTCGACGTGGTCCTGGTCGGCACCGACCGGGGCCGGATCGCGCCGGGCACCCCCCGCTCCGGCCTCGGCCCCTCGGTGGAGGCGGAGCTGGCCGCGCTGCGGCTGCCCGGCCCGGACGACCCCGCCTCGCGCGAACTGCGCCTGGACCCGCTCCGCTCGGCCCTCGACAGCCGCCGCGAGACGCTGCTGCAACGTCTCGCGGTGTGCGGCGCGGGCTACGGCGAGGCCGTGGAGGTGGCCGGCACGGGCGACGGTACGGCGCTCACCACCCGGTGGCGGCTGTCCTGGACGCCCGCGGTCCCCGTACGGCTGGACCTGGCCGGGATACGGGGCGTGACCGCGGCCCTGGCCGCCGAGGGCACGCTGCGGGAGACCTTCCGCCGGGAGTCGGCGGACGGCGGGCCCACCTGCGCCCTGGTGCTCGCCGGGCTCCGCGCGGCGGCCCGCTGCGACCTGCCCGCGCTGGTCGCCGACCGCCTGGCGGACGCCGCCGCCGTCCTCCCGGCGGCGGCCACCCTTCCCGAACTCCTCGAAGCGCTCGACCTGTTGGAGGCACTGCGGCGGGGCCATCTGCCCGGCACCACCGCCGAGGGCAGGCTGTCGGCGGCCGAGCTGGCCGTCGACCTCCTGGAGGCGGCCGTCCGCGCGCTGCCCGGCCTCGCGGGCAGCGACCAGCCGGAGGACGCCGCCGCGCTCGTCGCGCTCGCCTCACGGGCCGGTGACCACCGCCTCGGTCTGCGCATGGACGACGCCCTGGGCACCCTCGCGCGCACCGGCTCCCCGCTGGTCCAGGGCGCGGCGCTGGCCGCCCGCGTCCTGCTCGACCTCGACGCCGCCGACACGCTCGGGGAGCGTGCCGCGGGCTGGATCGACACGGCCACCGGCCCCGACGGCCGGCTCGCGCTGGCCCGTCGGCTCAGCGGCCTGCTCAGCGGCGCGGCACCCCTCCTCCAGTCCGCGCCGAAAGCGCTGGACCCGCTGCTCGACCGTATCGACACGCTCACCGACCAGGGGTTCCTGGACCGGCTGCCCGCCCTTCGCGGCGGCTTCGACACACTCACACCGGCCGGCCGCGACCGTCTTCTCGACACCGTGACCGAGCGCCTCGGCGACCGGCTGGACCTGTCGCTCGGCGCGTCACCGGCGCTCCTCGCCCTGTGGACGGCTGCCGACAGAGCGGGCCTGGCGGCCGTCGACCGGCTGCGGCTGCCGGCCCGCACGGAACCGGTGGGGCGCTCCGAGGACACGGCCGACACCGCGGCTCCGGAGACGCCCGCCGACCCGGCGGCCCCCGTCGCCCCGGCGGAGCCGGGGACGCCGGACCCCCTCCACCTCACCCCCACCGACCGCTGGCGGCTGCTCCTCGGCCGGGAGAGCGAGAAGCTGCCGCAGGGTGCCCGCCGTTACGCGCACGCCCTGGACGAGCTGTACGGCACCGGCCGGGGCGAGGGTTCCTCGGACCTGGGCCGGGAGGGCGGCCGGAGCCGGGCCGGCGGTCAGGACACGTCGTTCCCCACGGCCCGGGAGTGGGCCGAGGAGCTGGACGCGCTGTTCGGCGCGGAGGTCCGCGAGGAGGTGCTGGCGCGGGCCGCGGACCAGGGCCGCACGGACGTCCTGGCCGAGCTCGATCCCAAGGCCGTCCGTCCCTCGGTCGACCTGCTCACCTCGGTGCTCTCCCTCGCCGGAGGGATGCCGGAGCAGCAACTGGCCAGGCTGCGCCCGCTGGTCCGGCGTCTGGTCGACGAACTGGCGAAGGAACTCGCCACCCGGATGCGGCCGGCGCTCACGGGTCTGGCCACCCCGCGCCCGACCCGCCGCCCCGGAGGCCGGCTCGACCTGCCGCGCACCCTGCGGGCGAACCTGGCCCACACGCGCCGGACGGCGGACGGCCGGACCGTGGTGGTGCCGGAGCGGCCGGTGTTCAGCACCCGGTCCCGCAAGGAGGCGGACTGGCGGCTGATCCTCGTCGTCGACGTGTCGGGGTCCATGGAGGCATCCGTCATCTGGTCGGCGCTGACCGCGGCCGTGCTGGGCGGTGTGCCCACGCTGTCGACGCACTTCCTGGCCTTCTCGACCGACGTGATCGATCTGACCGACCGGGTCGACGACCCGTTGTCGCTGCTGCTGGAGGTGCGGGTCGGCGGCGGCACCCATATCGCGGCGGGGCTGGCCCACGCCCGTTCCCTGGTGACCGTGCCCAGCCGGACCCTGGTCGTGGTCGTGAGCGACTTCGAGGAGGGCTACCCGCTGGGCGGGCTGCTCGGCGAGGTACGGGCCCTCGCGGGTTCCGGGGTGCATCTGATGGGCTGCGCCGCCCTGGACGACACCGGCACCCCGCGCTACTCGGTGCCGGTCGCCCAGCAGCTCGTCGCGGCCGGGATGCCGGTCGCCGCCCTCAGTCCCCTCGCCCTCGCCCGCTGGGTGGGCGACCGCCTCCGCGGAGAGACCCGATGAACGCCGAACTGCCCCCGGCGGCGCCCGAAGTGGTGGCCGCCGCCGTCGAGAGCCTGACCTCACGGCTGCGCAAGAAGCTGGACGCCGCGATCGAGACGTACGCGGCCCTGCCCGTCACGGCCGACGGCGCGGCCCTGCGCGTCCGGTGCGGCGAGGACGCCGAGGTGACGCTGACTCCCGGACCCTCCGGTGCGGTCACCGACGCCGAGCGGGCGGTGTGCAGCTGTCTGCTCGCCCCCCGCTGTCTGCACCGGGCCGCGGTGCTGAGTGCCTGCCCGGTGGCCGACGCGGATGCCGAGGGCGTCGGGACGAGCGGGGCCGCGGCCGACGCGGTCGCCGAAACGGACGGACCGGCGGGCACGGGCACCGCCGACCCCGACGGCACCGACGGCGCCGACGGCACGACCAGCACCGGCGGCCCGGGCGGCCCCGCAGCAAACGACAGCGCCACCGACAGCGCCACCGCCACCCCGGGAACGCCCCACACCCCCGCGGCCGCGCCCCCCACGCCCGCCCAGACCGCAGCCGCCGCCGGGCTCTGGGCCGCCACCGCGGCCGTGCTCGCCGCCGGGGTCCCGGGGGCGGGCGCGGTGCCGCAGGCGGAGCTGCTGCGGGCCGCGCACACCGCACGGCTCGCGGGGCTGCATCGCGCCGAGGCGGCCGCCCTGCGGGTGGTGCGCGGACTGCGCGGCGCGCGCGCCCGGCACGAGGGCCACCGGCTGGCCGACCTCGTCGCCAACGTGCGCGAACTGCTGCTCACCACCGGCCTGCTGTCGGCGGCGGACCCCGATCCGGGCCTCGTCGGCACCGCCCGCCGCGCCTACCGGCCGGGCGGCAGCCTGCGGGTGCACGGGGTGTGCCGGGAACCGGTGATCTCGGCCACCGGCTACGGCGGTGTCGTCACCCACCTCGTGTCCGACGAAGGGGACTGGTTCTCGATCGCCGACGTCAGGCCGGGCGGCCCGGCGCGCGCCCGGGGCGCCGGCACGGCCACCGTCGCGCTCGGCTCCGGCACCCTCGACCACGCCGGGCTCTCGCGCGGCGGCCTGCTGGTCTCCGGCGCCACGCTCTCCCCGGACGGCCGCCTCGGCTCCGGCAAGGGCGTGCGGGCCACGCCGCTCCCGGGCCTGCCCTGGACATCGGGACCGCTCGCCGCCCTCTTCGCCCGGCCCCTGGCCGAGGCGGTCGCCGAACGGCTCGCCGTCGCCCCCGGAACCGATCCGGAACAGGCCGAGCGGACGGCCCGTCGGCTGATCGGCTGCGACCTGGTCCTCGTCGGGGCGGCGGGCGATCATCTGCTCGCCCGTGAGGTGTCGCCCGCCGGGGCCTCGACCGGTGACGGCCTCCTGGTCCGGCTGACTCCGGCGAACGGCCACCCGGACCTCGCCCACAGCGCCAACTTCCGTCAGCTCGCCGCCCGTCCCGGTCTGCGGCTGCGTGTGCTCGGCCGGCTCGAACCCGACCGGGCCGCCACGCTCCGCCCCCTCGCGGTCGGCCCGGCCCCGGACGCGGAGGCCACGCTGCGGCTGCCGGACGACTGGCAGGGCCACGCCGACCTGGGGTACGACCGCCTCCAGGGCGCGCACTTCCCGCCGCCCGACTCGCTGCCGGCCCCGGAGGGTCTCGTCGGTGTCCCGGCCGACCCGCTGGCCGATGCCCCGCTGTGGCGGCTGCGCCGGCTGGTCGAGGTCGCCGTCTCCGGGGGCCGCCGCGCGGTCGCCGAACCCGCCCGGGACGGCGACCGGAACGGAGCGGGCGCGGCTCTGCGCCGCAGCGGGTTCCACGCGGCCGCCGACCTGTCGAGCGCGCTCGCCGCGGAGGCCGACCGTCGCTCCCGGGACGTCTTCGGCCGCGTCACCGATCCCGACCCGGCCCCCTACGCCCGCGCCTGGCTGGCGACGGCGGTGTACCTGGCCGCCACCGAACGCGCCCTGGTCCAGGCCACCTGGCAGCCGGCGGCCTCCGGCACCTGACCGCGGACCGCCCCGCCCGCCGTGCCTGACGCGCCCGCCCCGGTCTCCCCGACCGGGGCGGGCGCGTCACTCAGACCCGGCCCGACGGCTCCGGCACCGGCTCATCCGTCTGCGGGTACGGGAGCGGCGGACAGCGCCGCTGGAGGCTGGATTCGAGGGCGTCGAGGGCCTGCCGTGCGGCCAGGACGCGGAGGAGGAGTTCGCGCTCGTCGGCGATGTGCCCCTCGACGTCCGGGCGCGCCGGACCCGGCGTGGGGAGCAACTCCCCCTGCGCGCGGCCCGGTTCCGCCTGCGCGCGCGTACGCTCCGCCTGCGCACGCTCCGCCTCCGCACGCGCCCGCTCCTCCTCTTCCCGTTCCATCTCGCGGGCCTCGTCGAGGGAGCTGATGACGACGCCGATGAGAACGTTGACCAGGACGAAGGAGGCGAACAGGACGTAGGAGGCGTAGTAGACGATGCTCCAGCGGGAGATCTCCAGCCCTGCGCGGACGGCGTCGCCGAGACCGTCCAGGGTCATGAGGAGGAAGAGGGTGAGGACGGCCCGGCCGAGGGAGCCGAAGTGTTCGGGGTCGTGCTCGGCGAAGAACACCCAGCCGACCATGGCATAGACGTACAGCACCAGGGCGCCGATGAGAAGGAAGCTGAAGGTGCCGGGCAGGCTGCGGCCCACGGCGACCATGAAGACGCGCAGCTGGGGCAGGAAGCGGGCGGTGCGCAGGACGCGGGCCAGGCGCAGCAGCCGCAGGACGGTGCCGTTGTCGCGGGCGAAGGGGAGGAAGGCGGAGGCCACGACGGCCAGGTCGAACAGGTTCCACGGGTCGCGCAGGAAGTCACGGGGGCGGTCGGCGTGCGCGCAGGCACGCACGAGTATCTCCGCGGTGAACGCGACCAGGAAGGCGTGCTCGGCGAGGCGTAACCAGGTGCCCCAGCCCGCCACCAGCGCGCTGTACGTCTCCACGCCCAGCAGCGCCGCGTTGGCGAGGATCAGGGCGAACACGGTGACGCCGAACCAGCGGGCCTCCGTGACGTCGCGGGCCCGTTCCGCGAGCGCCAGGCGGAGGGGCCGCCGGCCCGTGGTCGTACGGTCGTGCGGGTCGGTCATCCTGCTGTACCTGCTCCTTCGCGCAGCGCGACGTCCCGCCGGCCGGGGCGGCCGGCGGGACCGTTGGAACGATCACGCTCCAGGAGACTTCTACAGCACGGCCGCCGTGTGGTGCGCCGAGGGCGGCCGTCAGGCGGCCCGGGGTTGCAGATAGCGCGCCAGGAGGTCGTCCAGGGTGACCAGACCGGCCAGGCGCCCCGAGTCGTCGTGGACGACGGCGAGGGTGGCGCGATGCCTGCGCAGGACGTCGATCGCGTCGGCCACGGTCGCGTCGTCCGGCAGGCCCGGTACGGGCCGGGCGAGGGTCCGTACCGTGACGGCGCGGCCCTTCGTCCGGGCGACCAGGGCGTCGCGGGCGTGGACCGAGCCGAGGACGGTGCCGTCCCCGGCGCGGACGAGGAGACGGGTGCGGTCGTGCGCGGCGGCGGCGCGGAGCACGGCCTCGACGTCGGCGTCCGCGTCGACCGCGTTGATCTCCCCGGCGGGCACCACGAGGTCGCGCACCGGGGTCGCGGGCTCCGTCAGCGACCGGGTGATCAGCGCGGAGTCCGTCTCGCTGATCAGCCCGAGGCGCTGCGACTCCTCGACGAGATGCGTGAGCTGCTCGCGGTTGTGCACGGAGGTCAGTTCGTCGCGCGGGGTGACCTTGCACAGGCGTACGAGTGCGTTGCTGACCCGGTTGAGCACCCCGATCAGCGGTCGTACGGCCCTGACCACGGCCCGGAAGGACGGGGACAGCAGCATCGCGGAGCGCTCGGGGTGGGCGATGGCCCACGACTTGGGTGCCATCTCTCCGACCACCATGTGCAGGAACACCACGACCACCATGGCGACGACGAACGCCACGCCGTAGCTGAGGGCGCTGGGCAGGCCCAGGCGGTGCAGGAGGGGGTCGAGTTCGTGCGAGATGGCGGGTTTGGAGACGGAGCCGAGGCCCAGGGTGCAGACCGTGATGCCGAGTTGGGCGCCGGCCAGCATCAGCGACAGTTCGCGCATACCCGCGAGGGCGGCCTTGGCGCCGCGCTGCCCGGAGGCGGCGGCCTGTTCCATACGGTGGCGTTTGGCGGCGACGAGCGCGAACTCGGCGGCGACGAAGAACCCGCTGCCGATCAGCAGCAGGACGGTGGCGAAGAGTGCCATGGGGAAGCTCATGCCTGCTCCTCCTCGCGCTCACGCACGGGCACCCGCTCCAGACGGACCCGGCCCGGTACGTGCCGGTCGAGCGTGGTGACGTCGATGACGGCACGTCCGCCGTCGGGCAGGTCGACGGCGAGCCGGTCGCCGATGGCCGGGAAGCGGCCGAGCCGGTCCACGACCAGTCCGGCGACGGTGTCGTAGTCCTCCTCCTCGGGCAGGTGGAGGCCCGTTGCGTCGGCGACCTCGTCGAGGCGGCGCCCGGCGTCGACCAGCCAGCCGGTGCCGTCGGCGACGGCGAGTTCGGTGACGGTGTCGGACTCGTCGGCGATGTCGCCCACCAGTTCCTCGGCGATGTCCTCGTAGGTGACGATGCCGGCGACTCCGCCGTGCTCGTCCAGGACCACGGCGAACTCGTCGTCCTGCTCGCGCATCCGTGTCACGGCGTCCGGCAGCGGCAGGGTGTCCGGCAGCAGCAGGGGGCGGCGGGCGAGGGCGCCGGCGGTGGTGGCGGTGAGGGGTCCGGCGGGCAGCCGCATCAGCTCACGCACGCCGAGGACGCCGGTGACGTCGTCCGGGTGGTCGCCGAGCACCGGGTAGTTCGAGTGACCGTGCTCGGCGATCAGTTCCACCGCCTCGGCGGCGGAGGCGTCGTCGCGGACGAAGACGGCGGCCACCCTCGGCACCAGCACCTCGTCGAGGGTCCGCTCGGAGAACTCCAGGGCGTGGTCGAGCAGTTCGGCGGTGTCCTTGGGCAGTTCGCCCTGCTCGTGGGACTCGCCGATGAGGTGGCCCAACTCCTCCAGGGTCGCGCCGTGGTGCAGTTCCTCGACGGGCTCGATGCCCACCCTGCGCAGCAGCCGGTTGGCGGCGCCGTCGAAGACGTGCACGACCGGGCCGACGACCTTCAGGTAGGCGAGTGTGGAGGCGGCCAGGGACTTCGCCAGGCGTTCGGGGACGGCCAGCGCGAGGTTCTTGGGTGCCAGTTCGCCGAGGACCATCTGGACGACGGTGGCCGCCGTGAACGCGAGGACGACGGAGATCCCGCCGACCGCGCCCTCCGGGACCCCGAGGCCGGTCAGGGCCGGTTCGAGCAGGGCGGACACGGACGGTTCGGCGATGAAGCCGACGATCAGGCCGGTGACGGTGATGCCCAGCTGGGCGCCGGACAGCATGAACGACAGCCGTTCCAGCACGGTCAGGGCGCGGGCGGCCCGCCGGTCGCCCGCCGCCGCGTCGCGGGCGAGGGCGAGCCGGTCGGCGGAGACGTAGGCGAACTCCTGGGCGACGAAATAGCCGGTGCCGGCGGTGAGGACGAGGACGGCCAGCAGGCCCGTTACGGCGTACACGGCACTCATCGAGCACCACCTCGTCGCGTGCCGCGATCGGATCGATCAGCCGAGATTCGGCGAGGTGGTCGGGGACTGTGCCCCGGGGAGTCCGTCTGTCTGGCGGACACGGGCTTGCTCCTTCAGTAGGTGTGCAGCACGTGAACGATTCTGACCGGATCTTCGTTCCCGGCCGCGATCACCCCGGCCCGGCGCGGCGCGTGCCCTGTCCCCGGCCGGGCGCCCCCGTACGCAGGCCGCGCATGACGAGGTCGAAGAGACGGGCCGCGCGGGGCTGCCAGTCGCCCTGCGGGTCGAGCTGCCAGACGCCGGCGATGGCGAGGACGACGTCGTCGGCGGTCACGTCCGGGCGGATGGTTCCGGCGTCGTGGTTGGCCGTCAGCAGGCGTTCGATCGCGGCGACCAGGAGCGCGGAGCCGGGTTTCGCCGGGGCGCCCGTCGCGGCGGTGGCCCGGCGCAGCGCATCGGCCAGGCCGGCCTTGGCGGTGGCGTAGCGGGCGAGGTGGTCCAGCCATGCGCGCAGCGCCCGGTCGGGCTCCAGGGTGCGGAGCAACACGGCCGCACCGTCGACGAGTTGCTGCACCTCCTGGCGGTGGACCTCCAGGACGAGCGCCTCGCGGCTGGGGAAGTTGCGGTAGAAGGTGGCCTGCCCCACGCCCGCCTTCTTGGCGATCGTGCTGAGCGGGACGTCGGCGGAGCGCGCCAGTTCGGCCAGTGCGACCTTCAGGATGCGCTCGCGATTGCGCTGCGCGTCGGACCGCTGCGGCACCTCACTCGCCGACACCCCTCGCCCGCCCTTCCTGACGCACGCCCGGCACTGACGGACAGATGTCCACTTAGGGCGACCTTACCGCGACTTCCGGCCGGGAACGAACCCCCGGCCCACCGGTCCGGCCCGCCGGAGCACCCCATGGGGCGGTGTACGGTCTCCGCTATAACACTCGTCATAGGAGAGCGTCATGACCGTCATCACCGTGAACACCGTGCGGGGCAGGCTGAGCCCCGACCAGCGCCGGACGCTGGCGGAGACCCTGACGGACGCCGTGCTGGTGCCCGAGGTCGGCCGGTTCGCCCCGGCCGCGCGGGCCGGGTTCCAGGTGCACTTCGACGAGCGGGCGGGCGACATGGCCGCGATCGGCGGCCGGCTCCTGGCGGACGGCGAGCAGCCCGCCGACGCGATGGTGATCGACGTCACGGTGATGGACGGGGACTGGCGCCGGGAGGTCAGGGCGGAGGTCATCGAGCGCGTCCTGGCCGCGATGGCCGCGGCCTGCGGGGTCCCCGAGCCCTCGCCGACGTGGTGGGTCACCTTCCGGGTCGTCGACGAGGGCAGCTGGGGCTCCGGCCGCGGGGTCCTGTCGGTGCTGTCCCTCCTGGACAGCGGCGTGTTCACCGAGGAGAAGGCCATGGCGATCCGGGGAGCCGTCGGGGCCTGAGTCCACGGCCGGGCCCGCCGGGGCGAGCCCGGCCACCACGTCCGCGGTGCCACGGGCATGGGCCGACGCCCGCGGCACCTGCGAACGGCGACGAGGCCCCCCGAGCCCGCACGGCTCACGGCTCACGGCTCACGGCTCACGGCTCACGGCTCACGGCTCACGGCTCACGGCTCACGGCTCACGGCAGCGGCATCTCACCACACAGGCCCGGCAGGACAGAGCCCTCGACGGCGAACCCGGTCGCCGCCCGGTCACACCCCTGCCGGGCTCAGTCCCGGCCCTCGACGGCCTCGGCGATCAACGCCACCAACTGCTCTCCCACCTGGTCCAGCGGCCGAGCGCTGCGCTTGGCGCGGCACATGGCGGTGGCGCCCTCGACGGAGGCCACGACGAGGGCACCGAGGGCGGCCGACCGCTCAGGGTCGACGCCGTGGTCGCCCAGCGCGTCGGCGAGCAGCCGCTCCCAGCCGTCGAACGCCGCGGCGGCGGCACTGAGGGCCGCGGGGATCTCACCGTCCGGCGGCTCCTCGACGGACACCGCGAGGATGGGGCAGCCCACCCGGAACTCGCTGTCGACCACGATGCCGCGCCACAGGGCCAGGAAGGCACGGACCCCGTCGACGGGCCCGTCCTTCAGCGCCTTGCCCAGGGCACGGGCGATGGCCGTCTCCGCGTACCGCACGGCCTCGGTGGCCAGTTGCGCCTTGCCGTCGGGGAAGTAGTGGTACGTCGAACCGAGCGGCGCCTTGGCGTGCTTGGCGAGGTTCCGGATGCTCGCGGCGTGCAGCCCGCGTCTGCTGATCAGGTCGGCCGCCCCGGCCACGATGCGCTCACGGGACGGCGAGCCGCCGTGCGTCAAGATCGTAGTCCCCTCTGGTTATGTCGCTCGTCATAGTCTAGCGTGACCTCCGTCTATAGCGTTCGTCATAGAGAGGAACCGCCATGCCGATGATCCGGCTGACCGCCCCCGCGGGTTCGCTGACCGAGAAGGGCCGGGCGAGCGTTCAGCGCGAGCTGGCCGCCGCGCTGCTGCGCTGGGAGCGCGCGCCCGACCTGCCGTTCTTCCGCGCCCAGGCGTGGAGCTACCTGATCGAGCTGCCCGAGGGGGCGCAGACCACGGCCGAGGACGACGAGCCGCGCTTCCTCGTGGAGGTGACGGTCCCGCAGGGCGCTCTGGACGACGAGCGCAGGGCCGGGCTCGTGGCGGAGGCCACCACGACGGTCCTCGACGCCGCCGGGCTCTCCCAGGAACACGCCATGCGCGTCTGGGTGCTGGTCAACGACCAGCCCGAGGGCACCTGGGGCGCCGGTGGCAACGTCATCCGCTTCGCCGACCTCGTCGCGCTGGCGAGGGAGCAGCGGGCAGGTGCGTGAACTGACCTACGTGGCCCGCCGCACCGTGGAGTGGCGGGAGGCTCCCGACCCCGTGCTCCGGTCCGACCGGGAGGCGATCGTCGCCCCGGTCGCCGCCACCTCGTGCGACGTGGACTCCGCGATCCTCGCGGGCCACGGCTTCCTCGACCCGCCCTTCGCCCTCGGTCACGAGTGCGTGGCCCGGGTCGTCGAGACCGGTGAAGCCGTCACCACCGTGGCCCCGGGCGATCTGGTGGTGGTCCCCTGGTCCGTCAACTGCGGTACCTGCGACCACTGCCGGGCCGGACTCACCGCGCACTGCACGTCCGTACCGCACATGGCGATGTACGGGGCGCCGATCGGCGGCAGTTGGGGCGGCCTCTTCTCCGACCTGGTCCGGGTGCCGTACGCGGAGGCCATGCTGGTGCCCCTGCCCGCCGGTCTCGACCCGGTCGCCATGGCCTCGGCGAGCGACAACTGGTCCCTGTCCTGGCGGCTGGTCGCCCCTCACCTCAGGAACCGGCCCGGCGCCCGTGTCCTGGTCGTCGCGCGGGGCAGCATCGGCCTGTACGTGTGCGACATCGCCCGCGCCCTCGGCGCCTCGGACGTGCTGTACGTCGACCCCGACCCCGGTCACCGCGCTCTCGCCGAGGGGTTCGGCGCCCGTACCGCGGAGGCGTTCGAGCCCGTGCCGCACGGCTTCGACCTCGCCGTCGAGGCCACCGGGCGGGTCGACCAACTGGCGCTGGCGGTCGGTTCCCTCGCTCCGGAGGGGGTGTGCGAGTCGGCGGGCAATCACTTCCGGCCGGGTGAACTGCCCCTGCTGGACATGTATCTCACCGGCGTCACCCTGCGGATCGCCCGCGACAACGTCCGGGCCCACCTCCCGGACGCGCTCGAACTGGCCCGCTCGGGAAAGGTCGACCCCGCCCGGGTCGTCTCCCACGTCCTCGACTGGGAACAGCTCCCGGACGCGCTCCCGGAGAAGCACCTGAAGCCGGTCTTCGTACGCCCCGCCGCCTGACCGGGGAACGTCCAGGACGCCGCCGGCCGGCCTCCCGCACCCGCCCACGGGGGGGCCGGTTGCGGTGGCCCGGCCTCAGGCCGTGGGGTCGAACCAGGTGACCGTGTCGGACATCGCCTGCTTGATCCGGAACAGCGCGAACTCGTTCAGGTCCGGCAGGGCGTCCAGCGAGAACCAGCCGACGTCCAGCGACTCGTCGTCGTTGACCCGTGCCTCGCCGCCGACCGCCCGGCAGTAGAACGTGGTGTCCATGTACTGGCAGACGTCACCGTTGTCGTAGCGCACCGGGTCCAGTGCCTGCACGAGGACGACCCGTTCGGCCACGCACCGCACCGCCGTCTCCTCGTAGACCTCCCGCACGGCACAGGCCGCCGGCTGCTCGCCGGGGTCCGGGATGCCGCCGATCAGCGCCCACCTGCCGGTGTCGGACCGGCGGCCCAGCAGCACTCTGCCCTCGTCGTCGAAGACGAGGGCGGTGACTCCGGGGAGCCAGAGGAGCTGGTTGCCGGCGGTGACACGGAGGGTGCGGATGAAGTCAGGGGTAGCCATGGAGCCGACCCTAACGGGCCGGTTCCCTCACCCCCGCCGTTCCGGCACGCGCACGCGCGGCGTACGGCTACACGCCACCGGCGCGCCTCCCGCGCACACCGGCCCCGATCGCCCAGCCGAGCCCACCGGCCGCGACCAGCACCAGAAGCATCTCGGGCGCGATGCCGAACCGGGTGGCGGGCGTCTGCGAGGACCGCAGCGGGACCTTCTGGACGAGCGAGTCCGGGACGAACATGCCCGTCTTCTGGGTGATCCGCCCGTCCGGCATGATGATCGCGCTGACCCCGCTGGTCACCGGCACGGTGACGGTACGGCTGTGCTCGACGGCACGGACCCGGGACATGGCGAGCTGCTGGTAGGTCATCTCGCTGCGGTCGAAGGTCGCGTTGTTGCTGGGCACCGAGATCAGCTGGGCGCCGTCGGTGACCTCGGAGCGCACGGCCCAGTCGAAGGCGGCCTCGTAGCAGGTGACGAGGCCGACCTTGGCACCGTCCATGGTGAACACACCGGGCTCCGTACCCCGGCTGAAGTCCTGGCGGACCATGGAGGTCCACTCGCCGTTGATGGCGCCGATGAGCGACCGCAGCGGGAGGTACTCGCCGAACGGCTGGATCTGCCGCTTGTCGTAGGTGTCGACGGGGCCCTTCTCCGGGTCCCAGAGGATCTGCTCGTTGTAGAGCCTGCCGTCCCGCTCGACGACACCGCCGACGGAGATGGGGGCACCGATGGCGGTGGCCGCCCGTTCGATCACCGCGCGGGCGTCGGCGTTGGCGAAGGGGTCGATGTCGGAGGAGTTCTCCGGCCAGAGCACGAAGTCGGGCCGGGCGACCTTGCCCGCCTTCACCTCGGCGGCCAGCCGTTCGGTCTCCTTGGCGTGGTAGTCGAGCACGGCCCGCCGCTGCGCGTTGAAGTCCAGCCCCAGGCGCGGCACGTTGCCCTGGATGACCGCCACGGTCGCCGTGCCGTCCTCGGCCTCGTCGCTCACCAGGGCCCGGGACACGAAGGCACCGGCCAGCGGGACGGCCACGGAGAGCGCGGCCACGGCGGCGGTGCCCCGCCGTACGGCCTCGCCGGTGCGGCGGTTCGCGACGAGCAGCCGCACCGCCTCGCCCAGCCCGAAGCCACACAGCACGACCGCGAAGCCGAGCACGGGTGTGCCGCCGAGCGCGGCCAGCGGCAGGAAGACGCCGTCCGCCTGCCCGAAGGCGATCTTGCCCCAGGGGAAGCCGTGGAACGGGGCACGCGCGCGTGCCGCCTCACCGGCGACCCACAGCGCGGCGGCCCACACCGGCCAGCCCGGCAGTTTCGAGACGACGGCGACGCCCGCGCCGACGAGCGCCACGAACACCGCCTCGATCGCGACGAGCGCGAGCCACGGTCCGGGGCCCACCTCCACACCGGTCCACACCAGCAGCGGAAGCAGGAAGCCGAGGCCGAAGAGGTAGCCGAGGCCGAGGCCCGCCCTCCAGCCGCGTCCGCGCAGCACCAGGCCGAGGACGGCGAAGGCCGGCAGGGCCAGCCACCACAGCGTCCGCGGCGGGAAGCTGACGTAGAGCAGCACCCCGGAGAGCGCCGCGGCGGCGGCCGGAAGGAGCCGGGCGGCCCATCGGGACACCCGGGAGGCGGGCGTGGCCTGGGGTTCGAGCTGTTCCGGCTCGTCTACGGGAGTGGCGGTGACGGTCACTCGGGGAGTGTACGGCGCGTCACCCCGGCGCCGACAGCGCGGCCCGGGCGTCCGGCGTGAGGCTTTTGTCGCACCCCGGCCGCAACGTTCCTGCGCAACTCGTCCACAAACCGGCGCATCACCCGTTACGGTGTCCGCGAGCCTCTGACGTGCGGCCGGACGCGTTCCGGCGGTCGGGGCCCGGCACAGGCGAGAGGCGTCGGGGGGCGACGGGTTGGGGTCCACGAGGACGCGGTCCGCGGCCGGAGCGCCGGCCGCACACGAGAGACGGAACGTCTCCGATGTCACGGGTGTGCTCCTGCTCGGGGCGTGCGCGGCCTGGTCCCTCACCACGGCGGCGGCACGGGGCGGCCGTCCCGAGGGGGTGCTGCTCGCGGTGCTCGCCGTGGCGGCCGGGTATGCGGCGGGCCGGATCTGCGGGGCGCTGCTGCCGGTGCTGGCCCCGTCCGCCGCGGCACTGGCCGGATTCGGTCTGGCAGTCACGTCCCCGCACACCGTGGCGGGCTCGCCGCTGATCCCGCCGCTCGGGCACACCGGTGCGACCGCCGCGCTGCTGGCCCTGTCCACGGGCGCCGCCTGCTGTGCCGCCTGGGCGGCGCCCTCCCCCGGGCCGCGGCCGGCCCTGCGGCTGCTGGCCTGCGGCATCGCGGTGACGGCGGCCGTGCTCGGGTCCACCACCGGTGTCGCCGCGTGCGTGGGCGTGCTGCTGTGCTCGCTCGCGTCGGACCGGATGCGGTATCGCGGCCTGGGGCTCGCGGGGCTCGCGGCCGGCACGGCCCTGGTGACGGCGACGGTCTGGGCGATCGCCGAGGACGCGCTGCCGGCCGGACTGACCGACCTGCTGGAGGGGCAGCTCACCGGGCACCGGGTGCTGCTGTGGCACGACGCGCTCGGCCTGGCCCGTGACGAGCCGCTGCTGGGCACGGGGCCGGGCCGCTTCGGGGAACTGAGCCCGACGATCGCCCTGTCGCTGCCGTCCGACGACCGGCCCCACTCGGCTCCGTTGCAGCTGGCGGCCGAGCAGGGGCTCCTCGGCGTCGTCCTGCTCGCCGCCGTGTTCGGCTGGATCCTGTACGTGCTGTGGCGGGCCCCGCGGTCCACGCCGGTCGTCCTCACCGCCGGTGCGGCCCTGACCGCGCTGGCCGCGATCGCCTCGGTCGGCAACGCGCTGAGCTTCACGACGGTGACGGCGGGCGCGGGCCTGCTGGCGGGCATGGCGACGGCCCGGCCCCTGACGGAGGAGGACGACGACGGAGCGGGGCCCGGTCCCGGCGCGCTCTGAGAAAAGAGGGGGTGTCCGCGAAGTGGCGGGCGGTCAGCGCGCGGCGCCGGACGCCCTCGGGCGCAGCCGGGCGCGGATGACACGGACGGCCGTCTCGGCGTTGTCCACGGTGATGGTGAACGTGTGGCCGTCCCACAGGCGCAGCACCACGGCCTCCCCCCGACGTACGACGACGGCGGTGCCCTTCTCGGGCCGCCAGCGATAGCCCCAGCCACCCCACTGGTGGGGAGTGACGCAGGCCGCGAAGTCGGCGTCGGCGACCTGGGACAGGGGGATACGGCGACGGGGCACGCCGATGTGACCGCAGCGGACCTCCAGGGACTCGTCGTCGACCCGCACGGAGACATGGACGAAGGCGAGGGTGCCGAAGAGGACGAGCAGTCCGGCCGCGATGCAGCCGACGACCGCCATGACGAGCGGGGCGGTACCGGACGTCCACGCCGAGTCGACCGCCAGTTCGATGCCCAGAGCCATGAACGCGGCACCGCCGAGCGCCAGCAGCCATTGACCGCGGTTGGTCGCGCGGCCGGTCCAGACCTCGGAGCCCGGGCCCGCGGGGGTACCCGTCTCGCCGTGGGGGTGGTCCCTCATGGCTTTGAGACTACTCAGATTCCGCAGCGCGGGCACCTGGTCGCGCAGCGTCACTGCTCCGGGTGGGCGGCCGGTACGGGAGCGGTCGTCCGGAGCAGGGCGCCCTCCGCGTAGGCCAGTGCCGGAGCGGGCAGCGAGCCCTCGCGGCCGCTGAGGATGACGGTCAGCGTCGCCCCGGTCCAGTCGGCCTCGGGCTTGGGCAGTTCCCCGATGCGGCGCAGCGCCTGGGCGGCCACGGCGCCGGCGGAACCGTGCAGCACGAGCGGCGGACGGCCGGGCTGCTGGACGGCCGCCCGGATGCGCTCGGCGACCAGTTCGTAGTGGGTGCAGCCGAGGACGACGGTCGTCACGTCCGCGGGGGTGAGGGCGGCGGCCGCGGCGATCGCGGCGTCGATCGCCGCGTCGTCCGCGTGCTCCACCGCTTCGGCCAGACCCCAGCAGGGCACCTCGGTGACCGTGACGCCGTCGGCGAATTCCTCGATCAGGCCGCGCTGGTAGGGGCTGCCGGTGGTGGCGGGCGTGGCCCAGATGGTGAAGGGGCCGCCGCCGGACGCGGCGGGCTTGATCGCCGGGACGGTGCCGATGACCGGCAGACCGGGTTCGAGGAGGGCGCGCAGGGCGGGCAGGGCGTGCACGGACGCGGTGTTGCAGCCGACGATCAGGGCGTCCGGCGCATGCGCGGCGGCCGCCGTCGCCACGGCCAGGGCGCGCTCGGTGAGGTCCTGCGGGGTGCGCGGTCCCCAGGGCATGCCGTCGGGGTCGGAGGAGATCACCAGATCCGCGTCGGGCCGCAGCCGCCGTACCGCGGCGGCGGCGGGCAGCAGACCGATACCGGAGTCCATGAGCGCGATCTTCACCCGGCCACGATAGACGATGGCCTCGGTACGGCCGCCGCCGTGGGGCAGACTGCGGACGTGAGCGCCATCGTGTGGACCGCCGCCGGATCACTCGCCGCCTGGTCGTGGCTGCTGCTCGGCCAGGGCTTCTTCTGGCGCACCGATGTGCGCCTGCCCCCGCGCCGGGATCCGGACGACTGGCCGGACGTGTGTGTCGTCGTCCCCGCCCGTGACGAGGCGGGCGTGCTGCCCGAGAGCCTGCCGTCGCTGCTGGCGCAGGACTATCCCGGCCGGGCGGAGATCTTCCTGGTCGACGACGGCAGCTCGGACGGCACCGGTGACCTGGCCCGCGAGCTGGCCCGACGGCACGGCGGGCCGGCGCTGACGGTGTCCTCGCCCGGGGAGCCGCCCCCGGGCTGGACGGGCAAGCTGTGGGCCGTACGGCACGGGATCGAGCTGGCACGCGCGCGGGAGCCGGAGTTCCTGCTGCTGACGGACGCGGACATCGCGCACCGGCCCGACAGCCTGCGGGCGCTGGTGGCCGCCGCGCGCACCGGCGGCTTCGACCTGGTCTCCCAGATGGCCCGGCTGCGTGCCGAGAGCCGGTGGGAGCGGCTCGTCGTGCCGGCCTTCGTCTACTTCTTCGCCCAGCTGTATCCGTTCCGGTGGATCCGCGTCCCGGGTGCGCGCACGGCGGCCGCGGCGGGTGGCTGTGTGCTGCTGCGCACCGAGGCCGCCGAGCGGGCGCGGATCCCGGAGGCGATCCGGCAGGCGGTCATCGACGACGTGGCCCTGGCGAGGGCGGTGAAGAGGAGCGGCGGCCGGATCTGGCTGGGGCTGGCGGAGCGGGTGGACAGCGTGCGCCCCTACCCCCGGCTGCGCGACCTGTGGGACATGGTCGCGCGCAGCGCCTACGCCCAGCTGCTGCACAGCCCGCTGCTGCTGGCCGGCACGGTCCTCGGCCTCGCCCTGGTCTATCTCGTGCCGCCCGTCGCGCTCCTGGCGGGACTGCTCACCCGGGATCCGGCGACAGCGCTCCTGGGCGGCCTCGCCTGGCTCGTGATGACGGCGACGTATCTGCCGATGCTCCGTCACTACGGTCAGCCTCTCGGGCTCGCCCCGCTGCTGCCGTTCACGGCGTTCCTCTATCTGCTGATGACGGTGGACTCCGCGGTGCGGCACCACCGGGGGCGCGGTGCGGCCTGGAAGGGCCGCACCTACGCACGCCCGGAGCCGGTCCCCGAGGAGGGGTAGCGCGGCTACTTCCGTCCGGGGGTCCAGTTCATCCCCCACCCGTAGGCGTAGTCGACCGTACGCTGCGGGCTCACTCCGCGTTCGGGGACGAGGTAGCGGGCCTCGCGCTGGACGATGAGGTCGCCGCCCTGGTTGGTGATGAGGGCGAGTGCGCACACGGTGGAGGGGACGGTGCACTCGTCGAGGGAGAAGTCGATGGGCGCGCCGTGCTGCGGCTGGAGGGTGACCGTCGCGTGCAGGTCGGCGAAGGAGCGGGCGCCCTCGTAGATGGTGACGAAGATCAGGATGCGCCGGAAGTACTGCGTGTGGTCGAGGTTGACGGTGAGGTTCTCGCCGCTGCTGACGGCGCCGGTGCGGTCGTCGCCGTCGAGGTGGATGAACGGTGGCTGGCGCAGGGAGCCGAAGGCGTTGCCGAGCGCTTGGACGACGCCCTTGCTGCCGTCGGAGAGTTCGAACAGGGCGCACAGGTCGAGGTCGAGGTCCGCGTGCATGGCGACGGCCCGGCCCAGTTTGCTGCCCCACCCCTTGAACTGCTTGCGCACCTCCCAGTTGAGGTTCACGCGCATGGCGCCGGAGGTACCGCCCTGTTTGGTGAGGGAGACCGCCGGGGCCTCCTTGGTCAGCGTCACCTTGGTGAGGCGGACCGGCGCGGGGGGCGTCACGGGAGGGGCGGGGGGCGGGGGCGGGGCGTGGGTCACCGGCGGCGGCACGGTGACGGGAGGCGCGACGGGCGTGGAGGCCGTCGGCGTGGGCGCGGGCAGGGGGGCGGGTGCCGCGGCCGGCTGCTGGGGTTCGTCCACGGTGATGCCGAAGTCGGTGGCGAGGCCCTCCAGGCCGCTGCTGTACCCCTGGCCGACGGCCCGGAACTTCCAGGCGCCCTGCCGGCGGTAGAACTCCCCGAGCACGAATGCGGTTTCGGCCCCCGCGTCCGCGCTGTCGTAGCGGGCGATCTCGGTGCCCGCCCGCTCGTCGAGCACGCGGATGTGCAGGCCGGGCACCTGACCGAAGGTGCCGCCGTCGGCCGAGGCGGCCACGACCACGGTCTCGACGGCGGGCTCCACGCGCGCGAGGTCGACGACGAGCGTCTCGGTCACCTGGCCGCCGGCGTCCCGCTTGCCCTCGTGGCGGACGGCGCCGGAGGAGTGCGCCGGCTGGTTGTAGAAGACGAAGTCGGCGTCCGAGCGCACCTTTCCGCCGACGAGGAGCAGCGCCGAGGCGTCCGTGTCGGGCACGCCCGGTCCGGAGTGCCGGCCCAGTTCCACGCGCAGCGCGGTCGTCGGCACCGCGGTGTTCGATCCTTTCGGCATTGACATGTCCGCCCCCATCAGAAGGTCATCCAGAAGGTCGTCGCCAGACCGCGTCCCACGCGGACCGTCGGATCCGGTCGGATCCGTTGTCGGCGCCAAACCTATTCCCCCGGGGCCCGGAACCCCCAGAACCCGTACCGAAAGATCGTGGCCGACCGTCGGTAACCCGCCGGGAACTCGGCCTTTACACGATCAGTACGCGCTTTGCCGCCCTTTTTCACCGAGTTCGCTCGCATTGGGGGTCCGGCGTCACTGCCGACACGGAAAACAACCCTCTTATCGGTCTCCCCAACCAGCACATCGTGGGCTTAACTTATGTGCCATGACCTCCCCCCGCTCCACCTACGGCGGCGGTTACTACTCCGCCTCGTCCTTCGCGGACACCCCGATCTACGACTCTCTCGTCGCCGAGCGGGGAACCCCTCAGATCGCCCCGATCCGGGTACCCGCCCAGTACGACATGCCGAGCAGCAACCTGCCCGCGCTGCCGTCGGCGCTGCCCGCACTGCCGTCGGCTCCGTCGCAGGCCGCCTACGGCTATCCGCAGGCTCAGCAGCCCTCACCGCTGCAGCAGGCTCCCAACGCGTACATCCCGCAGCAGGTCGCGGGCCCGCGCGGCTATCCGGGCGCCCAGCCGCAGCAGCAACGGCCCATGGCCGGGTACGAGGCCATGCGCCCGGCGGCTCCGCGTCCGGCCCCGTCCGCCCCCTACCAGCAGGATCCGTACAACGGCCAGCAGTACCGGGGGTACTGAGGCACTCGGCACAATGCGCGTGGGGTTGTCACGGTCTGCTGGCAGGATGACCCCATGGGGAATCCGTCGCTGCACTCGATCCACGTCCACCCGCTGAAGGCGGCCCGGGGCTTCGCCCCCGACGAGGCCGTCGTGGAGCCCTGGGGGCTGGCGGGAGACCGTCGGTGGGTGCTGGTCGACGACTCGGGCAAGGTCATCACTCAACGTCCGCATCCGCGTATGGCGTTGGCCGCCGCCGGGCTGCTGCCCGGCGGCGGTCTTCTGCTGTCCGCGTCCGGCCGCGCGCCGCTGACCGTCCCCGTGCCCGAGCCCGTCGGCACGGTCACCGTGGAGATCTGGCGGGACAAGGTGGAGGCGGTCCTCGCCGACGCCGCCGCGCACGCCTGGTTCAGCGACCACCTCGGCGCCTCCGTGCGCCTGGCGCACCTCGACGACCCGGCGACCCGGCGCCCGATCGACCCCGAGTACGCCCGCCCCGGGGAGACCGTCAGCTTCGCCGACGGCTATCCGCTGCTGCTGACCACCCTCGCCTCGCTGGACGCGCTCAACGCGCTGGTCGCGCGGGGCGACCATGCCGAGGAGGGCCCGCTCCCCATGAGCCGTTTCCGGCCCAACGTGGTCGTCGACGGCACGGTCGCCTGGGCCGAGGACGACTGGCGACGGGTCGCGATCGGCGAGGTGACCTTCCGGGTGGCGAAGATGTGCGGCCGGTGCGTGGTGACCACCACCGACCAGGAGACCGGCGAGCGCGGCCGTGAACCCCTGCGCACCCTCGCCCGCCACCGCCGGTTCGGCGACAAGCTGGCCTTCGGGCAGAACCTCGTACCGGAATCCGGCGGCACGGTACGGATCGGCGATCCGGTGCGGATACTCGAATAGCGAGTCCGAACTCACCGCCGTACAAGGGTTCTTGAGGCGGCCCGTATACGGCCCCGAAAGCGACCCCCTGTGTGTCCCCGGTGTGTCCCCGGTGTGTCCCCGGTGTGCGAACCCCCGCCTCCCGCTTGAAAATTCAATCTCCTACGATTCGGTTTCACGAGCTGGGAACACATGCTCAGGGTCCGGCCGTTGGGTGTTTGTGAGAAGTTCATGAGAAGGCCCGGTGGAAGAGTGACGTCGCTCTCTCTTCACCCGGACCGCCCGTGGACGGCTCCGCCCCGGGTTATCACGGACGCGGAAGGGGGTGTGGTGCGATGCGGGCCATCGGTGGACTGCGGGCGATCGGCGGGCTGTGGCGCTGGCGGCACAATCCGCTGCGCCGGACGACCGATCTGGTCGAGGCATGGCTGGCGTTCGCCGCCCTGCTGCTGATCCTCGTCGCCGCGCCCCTCGTCGGCGCCGTCGCCGGCACCACCGCCCAGGGAGCCCTGCAGCAGTCCGTGCGCGACCAGCAGCAGAGCCGGCACCGGGTGACGGCCACCGTCGTCAAGAAGATCGACGGCTCCCCGCTGGACCCCGATCCGGAGACCTCCACCCGCGGCCGGCAGAGCCGTGTGGTCGCCGACTGGACCGGCCCGGACGGCACCGAACGCCGCGGCACGGTCCTGGCCGGTCTCAGGACCCCGAGACCCGGCGACCACTTCACGCTGTGGACGGACGTGCGGGGCCGCGCGGTCGGCCGCCCCCTGGACTCGGCCACCGCGACGACCCACGCCGTGCTGGCCGGATTCGGCTCCACCGTGCTCGCCGCGGGGCTCGTCGAGGGCGTCAGACGCCTGATCGTCTGGCGCATGGTCCGCCGCCGGTACGCCCGCTGGGACCAGGCATGGGACAAGGCGGGGCCGGACTGGGGCAGGACGGGCACGGGCAGCTGACGGCCTTCGCACTCCGGTCAACTCCCCCTGCCCGCGCACGCTACGGTGGACCGACCAGCCGAACTGTTCGGCATCGACCCGCGTTCCACGAGGTGGGGGCACAGCAACGCCATGGCACAGGGCACGGTCCAGGTGACGCACACCGGTACATCGCGGTGGCGGCGCCGCACGGGTGAGTACGCATCGCTCGCCGCAGCCCTGGAGGCCGCGAGCGACGGCGACGTGCTCGTCGTCGCTCCCGGCACGTACCGGGAGAACCTCGTCGTGCAGCGCGGGGTCACGCTCCGCGGTCCGGAGGGCTCGCCCGGCTCGGTCCGCATCGCGCCCGTGGACGGGGTGCCGCTGACCGTGGCCGCCTCGGCCGTCGTCCAGGACCTGCACGTGGAGGGCCAGGACGCGGCGGCGCCCGCGCTGCTCGTCGAGGACGGCACCCCCGAACTGCTGGACCTGCGGATCGTCACCCGTTCCGCGGCCGGCATCGAGGTGCGCGGCGGCGCCCGGCCGACGGTCCGGCGCTGCACCGTGGACAACCCGGCCGGCATCGGCATCGCCGTGGTCGACGGCGGCGGTGGTGTGTTCGAGGAGTGCGAGGTCGTCGCGGCGGGCCAGGCCGGGGTCGCGGTGCGCGGCGGTGGCCATCCCCGGCTGGAGCGCTGCCGGGTGCACCACACCTCGGGCTCGGGTCTGACGGCGACCGGGGAGAACTCCGCGCTGGAGGCGGTCGGTTGCGAGGTCTACGAGGTCCGCGGCAGCGGCGTGCAGATCACCAACCGGGCCACGGCCCACCTCACCGACTGCGATGTGCACCGGACGACGGCCGACGGGATCACCCTCGACACCGACGCCGTGCTCACCCTCGCGGACTGCCGTATCCACGACATCCCGGAGAACGCGGTGGACCTCCGCTCGCGCTCCGTCCTCACCCTGACGCGCACGTCGGTGCGGCAGTTCGGGCGCAACGGGCTGTCGGTGTGGGACCCCGGCACCCGCGTGGACGCCAACCAGTGCGAGATCTTCGACAGCACCGGCGACTACCCGGCCGTCTGGGTCAGCGACGGCGCGACCGCGGTGCTGGAGTCCTGCCGTGTGCACGATGTGCCGGACGCGCTGTTCGTGCTGGACCGGGGTTCGCGCGCGGACGTCGTCGACAGCGACCTGTCGCAGGTGCGGAACACCGCGGTGTCGGTCAGCGACGGGGCGACCGCGCAGCTCGACGACTGCCGGATCCGGGACGCCGCCACGGGCGCCTGGTTCCGCGACCACGGCAGCGGCGGCACCCTCAACGGCTGCACCGTGGACGGCACCCAGACCGGCGTGATCGTCACCAAGGGCGCCGACCCGACCATCGAGCGCTGCACGGTCACCTCGCCCGCCGAGGCCGGCTTCTACGTCTCCGCGGGGGGCCGCGGCAGCTTCCTCAACTGCCGGGTGACCGGCAGCGGGGGCTACGGCTTCCACGTCATCGACGGCTGCCGGGCCACCCTGCGCAAGTGCCGTACGGAGCGCTGCGCGCGCGGCGGCTACGAGTTCGCGGAGGGCGGTCCCGGTGCCGCGGGCGGCGGTCCGGTGGTCGAGGACTGCACCAGCGACGAGAGCGCGGGGGTCCGGCCCCCGGCCCCGCAGGAGACGGCCACGCAGACCACGGCCGCGTCGTCCGGGCTGCTGGGCTCGATCCCCGGACAGCGCACCACCGAGCAACCGGTGACCGCCGCCCCGGCCGCCGTGGAGCCCGAGACCCCGGCGCGGGCCTCCAAGGCCGTGCTCGGTGAACTCGACGCGCTGGTCGGCCTGGACAGCGTCAAGCGCGAGGTCCGCGCCCTCACCGACATGATCGAGGTGGGCCGCCGCCGCCAGCAGGCCGGCCTCAAGGCGGCCTCGGTGAAACGGCACTTGGTCTTCACCGGCTCCCCCGGCACCGGCAAGACCACGGTCGCCCGCCTCTACGGCGAGATCCTGGCCTCGCTCGACGTCCTGGAGAAGGGGCACCTCGTCGAGGTGTCCCGCGTGGACCTGGTCGGCGAACACATCGGCTCAACGGCGATCCGCACCCAGGAGGCCTTCGAACGCGCCCGTGGCGGCGTGCTCTTCATCGACGAGGCGTACGCCCTGTCGCCGGAGGACTCGGGACGGGACTTCGGCAAGGAGGCCATCGACACCCTGGTGAAGCTGATGGAGGACCACCGGGACGCGGTGGTGGTGATCGTCGCGGGCTACACGGCCGAGATGGAGCGCTTCCTCACCGTCAACCCCGGCGTGGCGTCACGTTTCTCCCGCACCATCACCTTCGACGACTACGTCCCCGACGAACTGCTGCGCATCGTGGAACAGCAGGCGGAGGAGCACGAGTACCGGCTGGCGCCCGGCGCGGGCGAGGCCCTGCTGGACTACTTCACCGCGATCCCCAAGGGCCCGGCCTTCGGCAACGGCCGGACCGCGCGGCAGACGTTCGAAGCGATGGTGGAACGCCACGCGAGCCGGGTGGCCCAGGTCGACGAACCGGACAAGGACGACCTGACACTGCTCTACGCGGAGGACCTGCCGGAGCTGCCGTAGTCCGGGTTGCCCGGCGACCGCTCGGGACGTCGTCCTGCCCCGACTAGGGAGTCCGCGGGCCCGGCAGGCCGGTGTCGAGGCGGTCGAGCAGGTGTCGTCGTTCCTCGACGAAGGCGGGGTCCGCCTGGTAGTCGGAGTGGCCGAGGATCGGGGCGGGCAGGGGGTGGGCGGCGGTGCGGCCGTAGGCGAGGGGGTCGGTGAGGGGGTCGGCGTCGACCTGCGGCCCGTTCGCGCTCGTCAGCCGTACGGGGCCGCCTATGGGGTCGGTGCGGCGGTACAGGTTGCGCCAGCAGTCGATCTCGCGGTGCAGGGCGGCGAGCGGCTCGGGGCCGAAGTGGGCCGGGAACCAGCGCCCGTACAGCCGCTCCAGCGGCGATCCGTAGGTGAGGAGCGCGACCCGGCTGCGGACCGACGGGGTCAGCTGCCAGGCGGCGGCCGCCGCGAGGACACTGCCCTGGGAGTGCCCGGAGATGACGAGCCGGCCGCCCGTGGCGCGCGTCCAGGTGGCCATGCGCCAGGTCAGGTCGGGGACGGCCCGCTCGGCATAGCAGGGCGGCGCGAACGGGTGGGCGGCCCGCGGCCAGAACGTGCCCACGTCCCAGAGGATGCCGATCGTGCGGCGCGCGGAGGCGTCCTTGTAGGCCCGGCGCCCCCAGGTGACGAACAGCAGGAAGCCCACGCCGATCAGCCAGGACCCCAGCGCCTGGGCGGCCTCGGCGGCGCCCGCGACGAAGGCGGACGAGCCCAGCGCCGCACGCGCCGGTGTCTCCCGTGTCACCAGGGCGCCGGTCAGGGCGGCCGCGCCGAGCAGCAGGGTCACGGTGGAGATCACGCCGACGAGGCGGGGCGCCCGGTCGGTGAGCGCGGCCATGGCCCGGGTACGCGCGATCCGGCGGGTGCGGCCGTCGTCCCGGGACTCGTGCTCCTCGCCGGGGCGCTCCTCGTGGGGTGACTCCCGCGTCAGGCCGTACTCCCGTTCGACGGCCACCGTCTCCGACCGTCGCAGGGCCAGGGTGCGGCGCGCCAGCCAGCCGAGGAGGCCGAGGACGACCAGGAGGAAGGGCGGGATGACGGATGCCTGCCAGGTGAGCAGGACGGGGGGACCGGGCAGGGCGTCGTCGGTGCCGCCCAGCCAGTCGGCGACGCGCTGGGCGACCCCGGCGGACATGACACCGCCGAGGGCGCAGGCGAGCATCGCGACGGCGGGACCGGCCAGTCCGTACAGGGCGGTGCGCGGGTCGGGCCGGGAGCGGTACAGCAGACGGGCGACCACGCCGAGCGCGAGGACCAGCACGCCCTGGACCAGGGTGATCCCACCGAAGGTCAGGTCCCCCGGCAGCCGTCCCGCCGACCGCCAGCCGGGGCGCGACCACCCGGCGTACAGCAGGGTGAGGACGAGTACGGCGAGCGCGCAGGCCGGCAGGCCGCGTACCAGGTGGGCGTCCAGGTGCTGGTCGAGGCGCCCTTCGCTGCGGCCTCGGCGGCAGACCACCCACACCACGACGACGGCGAGCACGACCAGGGCGGCGTTCAGCAGCGAGCCCAGCAGTTCCAGGAGGGCCGGCCCGCCCGCCCGGCGGTCCTGGCGGGCGGCGGCCGTGCCGACGGTCGCCGCCACGGTCAGGAACCCGGCCGCCACATGGGCGGCGCGCAGCCTGGCCACGAGGCGGCGCCCGTACCAGAAGCCGGGCCGCCCCAGGGCGACGCGTGCGGTGTCCTCGGCGTCGAGGGCGGCGCGCGGCGCCCTGTCGTCCTCGGAGCGGGCGCCGCGCTCCATGGGGCGCTGGGACTCGTACTCGCTCCAGGTGCGGTGGGAGAGGTACCACAGCAGACCGGTCAGGGCGCTGGGCACCAGGGCAGCCAGGGCGAGACGGCGGCCGGGCAGGCTCCACCAGCCGTCGTCGGAGACGGCCGGGGAGAGAAATCCGAGCCAGGTGTGCGCCCGCGCGCAGTCGCGTGCGCCCGCGCACTGCCACGCGGTCAGGTCGAGCGCGACCTCGCAGGCGGCCGCGACGAGCAGCACGGTGAGGGTCAGGCCGGTCAGCCGGACCAGCAGGCCGTAGAGGCGTACGGTCCGACGCCGGTCGCGCACGCCGGGCCGCATCCAGTGGGCGAGGTTGACGACCATGAACGGCAGCAGCACCAGCCACAGCGCGCGGGAGCCGTTGCCGGAGGTGAGGTTGCACCAGACGTATGCCTCGGGGACGGGTCTGCCCCGGCGGTCGGTGGGGCGCTCCTCCGCGTCGGCGTCGTCGGCACGGCGGAACACGGCGGCCGTGTCGTCGCCGGTGATCCGGACGGTGCGGGGGTCGTCGAGCATGCGGTCGGGGCTGGTCCCGCCGACGCCGTGGACGAGGAGTTCGAGGGCGGGCCCCTCCGGCTCCGTGCGGCCGGATTCCGGGCGCCGCTCCGCCGCGGCGGGTTCCCGGTGTTCCCCGGGTTCCGTATGTGCCGTATGTTCCCTCGCACGATCCACTGTTCCGCTTCCCCCGTGACGCGCCGCAAGTCAGGTGATGTGCAGGCACTGATGATCGCCGCTGAGGGCGCCTCGTACACCTGTGGTCACCGAATCTCCTCGATCCGTGTGATAGTGACGGGCGCGGGAAACGGTGGGTGACGTGCGGGTGACGGCACGGGTAAGGGCCTTGCCCGTGGCGGGGCGTGCGAATATGGGACGTCCTCGGGACCGGGGACGGGGGAATGTCCTCGTCGGAGGGGGTAGGGAAGGCGTGTCGGGCGTGATGGGGCGAGAGGACCGGAGCGGGCGTGAGTGAGAACCAGAACCTCCTCGCGGAGCAGCGCCGGGCCCTGATCCTCGACGAGGTGCGACGGCGGGGCGGGGTCCGGGTCAACGAGCTGACCCGCAGGCTCGGGGTGTCGGACATGACGGTGCGCCGCGATCTGGACGCGCTCGCCCGCCAGGGCGCGGTGGAGAAGGTGCACGGCGGCGCGGTGCCGGTGGCCGAGGCGAGCACCCACGAGCCCGGTTTCGAGGCGAAGTCCGGGCTGGAGCTGAACGCCAAGGAGGACATCGCGCGGGCCGCCGCGGAGCTGGTCGCCCCGGGGTCGGCGATCGCCCTGTCGGGCGGTACGACGACGTACGCGCTGGCGCACCGGCTCGTGGACGTGCCGGACCTGACCGTGGTCACCAATTCGGTGCGGGTCGCCGACGTCTTCCACGCGGCCCAGCGCACGACGGGCCCCCGGCAGGGAGCGGCGACCGTGGTGCTCACCGGCGGGGTGCGCACGCCCTCCGACTCCCTGGTGGGGCCGGTGGCGGACCAGGCGATCGCGGCGCTCCACTTCGACGTGCTGTTCCTCGGGGTGCACGGCATATCCGTCGAGGCGGGTCTGTCCACGCCGAACCTGGCGGAGGCCGAGACCAACCGGCGGCTGGTGCAGTCGGCGCGGCGGGTCGTGGTGGTGGCCGACCACACCAAGTGGGGGACGGTGGGCCTGAGTTCGTTCGCGGCGCTGGAGCAGGTCGACACGCTGGTGACCGACGCGGGGCTGGCCGCGCAGGCGCGGGCCGAGATCGCGGAGCATCTGCGGCGGCTGGTGGTGGCCGGGGAGGACTTCGACGACGGCGTGGACGACTGACCGCCGTCGAGTGGCGAGGACTGCCTGGGGCTGCGGGGTGTCCGTGGCCGGTCGTGCCCCCGCGGCGGGGCCGCGCACCGGAACGGCCCCGCACCCCTGACGGGGCGCGGCAGGACCCGGCGCCGAGGCGGGGCTCTCAGGCCGTCCACTCGCCCGTGGCCAGCAGCGTCTCGATCGCCGTCGTGTACGGGGCGATGTCCAGGCCCTGCTCCGCCAGCCACGCGTCGGAGTAGTACTTGTCGAGGTAGCGGTCGCCCGGGTCGCAGAGCAGGGTCACCACACTGCCTCGGCGGCCCTCCGCCACCATCTCGGCGGCGATCTTGAGGGCACTCCACAGGCCCGTGCCCGTCGAACCGCCGGCCTTCCGGCCGATGGCCTGCTCCAGGGCGCGCACGGCGGCGACGCTGGCGGCGTCGGGGACCTTCATCATGCGGTCGACGGCGCCGGGGACGAAGCTGGGCTCCATGCGGGGCCGGCCGATGCCCTCGATGCGGGAGCCGCAGTCGCAGGTGACGTCGGGGTCGCCGGTGGTCCAGCCCTCGAAGAAACAGGAGTTCTCGGGGTCGGCGACACAGATCCGGGTGTCGTACTGCATGTAGTGCACGTACCGGGCGATGGTCGCCGAGGTGCCGCCGGTACCGGCGGTGGCGACGATCCAGGCGGGCTCCGGGAAGCGCTCCAACTGGAGCTGGCGGAACACGGATTCGGCGATGTTGTTGTTGCCGCGCCAGTCCGTGGCGCGCTCGGCGTAGGTGAACTGGTCCATGTAGTGGCCGCCGGTCTCCCCCGCGAGGCGGGCCGACTCCTCGTACATCTTCCGCGAGTCGTCCACGAAGTGGCAGCGTCCGCCGTGGAATTCGATCAGGCGGATCTTCTCGGCGCTCGTCGTGCGGGGCATGACGGCGATGAAGGGGACGCCGATCAGTTTGGCGAAGTACGCCTCCGAGACTGCCGTGGAGCCGCTGGACGCCTCGATGACGGGGCGGCCCGGCCGGATCCAGCCGTTGCACAGGCCGTAGAGGAAGAGGGAGCGGGCGAGGCGGTGCTTGAGGCTGCCGGTGGGGTGGGTCGACTCGTCCTTGAGATACAGGTCGATGCCCCAGGACTCGGGCAGCGGGAAGCGCAGCAGATGGGTGTCGGCGGAGCGGTTGGCGTCGGCCTGCACCTTGCGCACGGCCTCTTTGAGCCAGCCTCGGTACCCGGCGTCGCTGTGATCGACGTCAAGGGTCGTGCCCGGACGAGGGGGGTGGGGGGTGCTCACGGCGTGCTCCTCACAGTGCGCCGACGGCGGATCGCGGCGTCGGACACCCCGATGATAAACACCTTCCACACGCTTCTCACCTGCATAAACATGCCTTTGAGCACCTCAAAGGCACTCCTGTGGCAGGGATGCGCGGGGCGCATGGGGGGCGCATGCCGCGCATGCGCCGGAACCCCGCCCCCGGTCCACCGTGCGCACTGGTGCTCGACCCGGAGGACGTGCAGACTTCACCGCACGGACCGAGTCGACGCCACCGGGGCCGATCAGGGGGAGGCGGCCTCGGGCACACTGGAGCACGGTCCGCGACGGATCACACGACACGGGACAGTCGACGCGCGCTAGGGGGCGGGATACATGGCCGAGCCGGAGTTCAGGGCCACGGGCGTCCGGATCGGGAAGAGGCTGCGGCAGCTCACCCGGGCGGGGCAGGTCCGGATCGAGGACGGCCGGCTGCAGTTGCTGACCAGCTACGGCAGCGAGATCGACAGCGCTCCGGTGCAGGCGGTGCGCGCCTCGAAGCCCTGGTTCGCCAACGAGGACCGGGCGTTGGCCGACGTCAACGGCACCCGTTACACGCTCACGCTGAACGAGCACGACCCGGCTCCGGGAAAGCCCGGTCCGCCCTCGGCGCGCCGGTTCATCGAGGCGGTGCGCCGGGCCGCCGGGCGGGGCTGACGAAGCGGGCCACCGAGCCGCGAGTTGCGGGACCGGTCCCCCTGCGTCACTCTGGTCTCACGTCACTCTGGGTTTACCGGCGATAACGCTGCGAACCAGCCGCCGGCCACGTCAGCGGGCGGCGGCCGTGCGCAGCCACCCCACGAGCAGGCGGCAGCCCCGGCTTCCGTCACCAGGCGGCAGTCATCGGCGGCCGCACCACAGCAGGCGGCGTTTTTCGCCCAGCCACCTCGCTGGATCCGTACTCCGATCTTCTTCCGGACTCAACTTCGGGGAGTCGCAGCCGTGATCAGCCAGCAAAGCAGGCACTGCACGGTGGAGCTCCAAGCCCTGCCGTCGCGGATCGGACAGGTCCGCAGAATCGTATCTGCGCAATTGCGCTACTGGCATCTGGATCCGTTGATAGAGCGGGCCGCACTCGGGGTGACCGAGCTGCTGTCCAACGTCCACCGGCACGCGGAGCCGGACAAGATGTGCACCGTGGAGATGGAGTTGCTCCTCGGCCGGCTCACGGTCTCGGTGCGCGACAACGACCCCCGCCTCCCCGTCGTCCAGGACGCGGAGCCCTTCGCCACCTGCGGTCGCGGTCTCGCGATGGTCGCCGCGGTGAGCGAGAGCTGGGGTGTGCGGCCGCACGCCGAGGCGGGGAAGGTCGTGTGGTTCACGCTGCCGGCGTCCTCCGCGGCGGTGCCGAAGATCTCGCCCTACGACGCCGGGCTGACGGTCGAGGCCGCCCAGCCGTGCGACCTCGGACAGCCCTACGACACCGGACGCAGGCCCGCCGCACGCGGGCTCAGGTCCGAACACGCTCCCGCCCGGTCGGCCGTCGCAGGCTGACCGGGCGGTGACCATCTCTCCGTGGGCCGGGGCGGGTTCGCCCGCCGGCCACCGGTCTCGGGTGGGGCCGGCCGCGGGTGGGAACCCGCCCGTGGCAGGATCGTGGGGCTCGCCGCCCCTGTGTCCGGCGGTTCCCGCGGCACCCCGATCCGAGAAGAGGCCCACCCATGGCGCTGGAGATGCGCGACCGCTGCGAGCGCTGCGCGACGACCGTGCTGCCCGCCGACGCCCCGGCCCGCATCTGCTCGTACGAGTGCACGTTCTGCGTGCCATGCGGCGAGGCCCTGCGCGAGATCTGCCCCAACTGCGGCGGGGAGCTGGTGGCCAGGCCCCGGCGCCGGACGGACGCCTGACGCCACGAGGCCGACGGCAGGCTAGGAGCGGGGGTGACGTGCCTCGTCCTCGACGGTCCCCCGCTGCTTCCGCGTCCCGGCCCAGGTCGCCAGGAGGGTGAGGCCGTCGGCGCTGGGGGTGCCGGGGTCCGCGGTGTAGGTGGTGATGGAGACGTACGGGTCGCCGGGCAGCGCGAAGTCGTCGTACGAGAGTTCCATCCTGCCGACGGCCGGATGGTGGACGGTCTTGCGGCCGCGTGAGTGGCGGCGGACGTCGTGCCTGGCCCAGCGGGTGCTGAAATCGGTGCTGCGGGCCGCGAGCTCGCCGACGAGGGCGGTCACCTGTCGGTCCAGCGGGTCGCGTCCGGCGGTCGCGCGCAGTACCGCGACCAGCAGGTTCTTCGCCTCTTCGAGGTCGTCGTAGAACGCCTCGGCGCGCGGGTCGAGGAACACGTACCTGGCGATGTTCGGCGGTTGCTCGGCCATGGTGAACAGGTCGGCGTACAGGGCGCGGCCGAGTTCGTTGGCCGCGAGGATGTCCACCCGGCCGTTCTGCACCATGGCGGGCACGCTCATGGAGTCGAGGACCTGCTGCACCGACGCGGTGACGGGTGAGGCGCGCCGGGGGCGCTTGCGGGGCGAGCCGGGTCCGACGGCGCGTGCGAGGTCGTACAGGTGGGTGCGCTCGTCGTCGTCCAGTTGCAGCGCACGGGCGATCGCGTCGAGGACGCTGTCGGAGGCGCCGCCCAGCTGACCGCGCTCCAGGCGGATGTAGTACTCGACACTGAGGCCGGCCAGCATCGCGACCTCCTCGCGGCGCAGTCCCTCGACCCGGCGGTTGCCTCCCACGAAGGGCAGACCGGCCCGCTCGGGCGTGATGCGCGCCCGGCGGCTCATGAGGAAGCCCCGGATCTCCTGCTGAAACTCCATGGTTTCCAGGCTAGGCCGCCTGTTCCCGGCATGGGGGTCCCTGAGAGTGCCTGGCAGGGGTCCGCGAGGCGGGAGACGGTGGGTGAGCACCCCTGAGAATCTCTGCAAAGGAATGCCGCAAGTGCGTGGAGCTGTCATACATGCCCCGGGCGATGTCCGGGTGGAAGAGCGCGAGAACCCCACGATCGTCGCGCCGACGGACGCGGTCATCCGCGTGTCGGCCGCCTGTGTGTGCGGCTCGGACCTGTGGCCGTACCGCGGGATCGAGCCCGTGACGCGGCCGACCCCGATCGGGCACGAGTACGTCGGCGTCGTCACCGAGATCGGCGACGAGGTCGAGAACATCAAGATCGGCGACTTCGTCGTCGGGTCGTTCATGGCCTCGGACAACACCTGCGAGATCTGTGAGGCCGGGTACCAGTCACGGTGCGCGCACGTCGAGTTCGTCGGCGCCGGCGGGGCCCAGGCGGAGTACCTGCGGGTGCCGTTGGCCGACGGCACGCTCGTCGCCACCCCCGGGATGCCCGACGAGGACCTGATCCCGTCGCTGCTGGCCGCCTCCGACGTGCTGGGGACGGGCTGGTTCGGGGCGGTGGCCGCCGAGGCCGGGCCGGGCAAGACCGTGGTCGTGGTCGGCGACGGGGCCGTCGGCCTGCTCGCGGTCCTGGCCGCCAAGCGGCTGGGCGCGGAGCGGATCATCGCGATGTCACGGCACGCCTCGCGGCAGAAGCTCGCCCGCGAGTTCGGCGCGACCGACGTCGTCGAGGAGCGCGGCGACGAAGGGGTGGCCAGGATCAAGGAGCTGACCGGCGGATACGGCGCGCACAGCGTGATCGAGGCCGTCGGCACCCAGGAATCGATGATGCAGGCCATCCGCTCCACCCGTCCCGGCGGACACGTGGGCTACGTCGGCGTGGCCCACGGGGTGGAGCTGCCCGGCGAGGAACTCTTCTTCGCCGGGGTGCACCTGCACGGCGGGCCCGCCCCGGTGCGCCGCTTCCTGCCCGAGCTGATCCGGCTCATCTGGGACCGCGAGATCGACCCGGGCAAGGTCTTCGACCTGACCCTCCCGCTCGACCAGGCCGCCGAGGGGTACCGGGCGATGGACGAACGCCGCGCCGTCAAGACCCTGCTGAAGCCCTGACCCGGCCCCACCCCCCACTCATCGGAATCGACGGGAGAACACCATGAACCCCACGTACGACTTCTCCGGGCAGGTGGCCTTCGTCACCGGCGCCGCCTCCGGCATGGGCCTGGCCGCCGCCCGCGCCTTCGCCGACTCCGGCGCCGCCGTGGTGCTGGCCGACCGTGATCCCGACGCCGTCCACAAGGCGGCCGAGGAGATCACCGGCCGCGGTGGGCGGGCGATCGGCGTCGTCTGCGACGTCACCGACGAACAGCAGGCGGAAGCGGCGGTGCGGCGCGCGGTGACGGAGTACGGCCGGCTGGACATGGCGTTCAACAACGCCGGCATCCAGGTGGACCCTTCCGACGCAGCCGACGAGACGGCCGAGAACTTCGACCGGGTCAACGCCGTCAACCTGCGCGGCGTCTGGGCGGCGATGAAGCACGAACTGCGGCAGATGCGCGAGCAGGGCAGCGGCGCCGTCGTCAACTGCTCGTCCCTGGGCGGGCTCGTCGGCCTGCCCGAGCGCGCCGCCTACCACGCCTCCAAGCACGGCGTCATCGGCCTGACCCGCAGCGCCGCGGTCGAGTACGCGCCCCGGGGCGTCCGCATCAACGCCGTGTGCCCCGGCGTCATCGACACCCCGATGGTCGCCGACATGGTCGAGAACCAGGCCGAGGCCATGGCGGCGATCATGAAGGAGCAGCCCATCGGCCGGCTGGGGCGGGCGGACGAGGTCGCGGCCGCCGTCCTGTGGCTGTGCAGCCCCGGCGCGAGCTTCGTCGTCGGAACGGCCCTCCCCGTCGACGGGGGTTTCACCGTCCACTGACGCGGCGCGGGGCGTGGAGCGTGGGCGCCGTACCCGTCGGCGGCGTGGCGACGCCGGGTTGTGTCACCATCGTCGTGTCCGTCACCGCCCTCGCCGGGGTACCGGGTGAGGGCGACCGATGGGGAGCAGACGGAGGAACACACGGCGTGCGGCACGACCAGGGACCTCATACGCCGATGCGCACGGCGACACCGACACGGCCGTTCCCCGGGCCCGGGGAACCGCCCGAGGTCCAGGCCCGGCAAGGGTCCCGGGCGCACGCGACCCCGGACCGCCGCATCCCGGGCCAGATCGTCAGCTTCGCCCTGGTCGGGGTGGTCAACACGGCGGTCTACTACGGCCTTTACCTGCTGTTCCTCCACTGGATGCCCTACCTGGGCGCGCATGTTCTCGCCTTCGCCCTGAGCATGACGGGCTCGTTCTTCCTGAACGCGAGGTTCACCTACCGCACCCGCCCGACCCTGCGGAAGTTCCTGCTCTTCCCGCTGACGAACGCCACCAACTTCCTGCTGACGACGACGGGTGTCTACGTGATCGTCGACGTCCTGCACGCGGGCAACCGCTTCGCTCCCCTGCTCGCGTCGGGGGCTGCCGTCCCGGTGACGTTCGTCGTCTCCCGTTCGATCATGCTGCGGGGTACGGGCACCCGCTGAGCGGCGTCAGACCAACGCGCCCAGCGGATCGTCGAGCACCGGCTGCCACGCCAACTCGGCCGCGCCGACCAGGCTGTTGTGGTCCAGGGTGCACGCGAGGATCGGCGGCACCCCGCTCTGCCGTCCCCACAGGCTGCGGTCGGCGACGACGGCACGCAGCCGGTCGGGGTCGGCGTCGAGCAGGGCGCGGTGCATGCCGCCGAGGATGATGCGGTCGGGGTTGAGGATGTTGACCAGGCCGGCGATGCCCAGGCCGAGGCGGTCGATGATGGCCTCGGTGGCCGTGCGCACACCCGGGTCGTCGTACTGGGTGCGGATCAGGTCGTTGGCCTGCTGCAGCAGGGAGCCGTCGGGGCCTGGGTCGCGGCCGACGGCCGTGAGCAGGGCCCGCGGGTCGGCCTCGACGTCGAGGCAGCCGCGGCTGCCGCAGTGGCAGGGGCGGCCCTCGGGGTTGACGGTGAGGTGTCCGACTTCGAGGGCGAGGCCCGAACTGCCCGTGTGCAGACGGCCGTCGAGGACGAGCGCACCGCCGACGCCCCGGTGCCCGGTCGCCACGCACAGCAGTTCCCGGGAGCCCCGTCCGGCGCCGTGCCGGTGTTCGGCGAGGGCGGCGAGGTTGACGTCGTTCGCCGCGAAGGCGGGCCCCTCGATGCCGGCCGCGCGGACCCGTTCGGCGAAGATCTCCCGGACGGGCGCCCCCGCCGGCCAGGCCAGGTGCAGCGGGTTCAGCGCCAGTCCCGCCGGTTCGGCGACCGCGGACGGCACGGCGAGGCCCGCGCCCACGCACCGCCGGCCCGTCTCGCGCAGCAGCGCGGCGCCCGCGTCGACGACCGAGCCGAGCACCTTCGCCGGATCGGCGTCGACGATCTCGCAGGCGGGTGCGGTGGTGACGATCCGTCCGCCCAGGCCGACCAGGGCGACCCGCCAGCCGTCGGCGTGGATCTGGGCGGCGAGGGCGACGGGCCCCTCCTCGGCGACCTCCAGGCGGTGCGAGGGTCTGCCCTGCGAACCGGCGGCCGCGCCCGGGTGCGCGTCGACGCGGATCAGACCGAGCGCCTCCAGTTCGGCGGCGACGGCGCCCGCCGTGGCCCGGGTGACCCCCAGTTCGGCGGTGAGCACGGCCCGGGTGGGCGCCCGCCCGGTGTGCACCAGCTCCAGTGCCGGACCGAGCGCGCCCCTCCCCCGGTCCAGCCGCGTACGTGTCGTCGGTGTCCCTTCGCCCGCCGCCTTGGGGGCCGCCTTCCCGTCCATGAGGGGGAGTCTCCCATGATCCGCTCGGCGTCGGCCTCCCGCCCGGCGCCGCGCCTCAGGCGTCGTCGAAGCCACCGGCCCGCAGGGTGATGCTGAGCCGGCCGGTGAGGCCCAGTCCGGGCGGCGCGGTTCCCGCGTACACCCGGGGCACCCCGTGGTACGCCCGCCGCGCCTCCCCGCCGAACACGAAGAGGTCCCCGCTGCGCAGCTCCACGTCCGTGTAGGGCCGGGTCCGGGTCCGCGGGTTGCCGAAGCGGAAGAGGCAGGTGTCGCCGAGGCTCAGCGACACCACCGGCGCGTCCGACGGCTCGTCGCTGTCGCGGTGCATGCCCATGCGGGCGTCGGCGTCGTAGTAGTTGATCAGTGCGATGTCGTACGGGTCCGTCGCCCACCCCGGGCCGAGGGTGTCCGCCACCGCGCGCCGGCCCAGTTCGCCGAGCCAGGCCGGGAAGGGCTTCACGGGCGCGCCGTCGCCGTCGACGACCGTGCGGGAGTAGGCGTACGGGTAGGTGTGGCGGCCGGGGCAGGCGGGGTTGTCGCGTACGGCGCGGCCGCAGGCGGGGCATGCCGGTACGATGCCCCAGTGCCGGCCGAGGCAGACCTGCCGGGCGGTCATGGTGCCGCCGCCCGGGGTGCGGACCGTGCGGAGCCCGGCGGGCGGCCGGGCCCATGCGCGGCAGGCGTCCAGGAGGCGCCGCTGCTGTCCGGCGTCCAGCCGGTCCGGGACGTGGACCGCGCCGGGCACGATCTCCGTGCGGTCGCGGGGGAACAGCTCGGCGTTCATCGTGCCATCGTCCCGCACGGCCGCTCGGGGAGGAGTCCCGAGCCGCGGCTCGGTTAGCCTGGGCGCACGATGAGCGACCGTATGACCGCGCCCTGGGGCGAGTACACCCTGACGCGCTTCCCCGAGGACCCCCGTGACCTGTTGCGCGCCTGGGACGCGTCCGACGCGTATCTGCTGCGCCATCTCGCGGAGAGCGGGACGCGGCTGGACGGGACGGTGGTGATCGTCGGGGACCGCTGGGGTGCGCTGACGACCGCGCTGGCCGGGTACGGGCCGACGCAGATCACCGACTCGTTCCTGAGCCGGGAGGCGACGCGGGCGAACCTGGAGCGCGGCGGCGTCGAGCCGGACGCCGTACGCCTGCTCACCACCCGGGACACGCCCCCGGACCGCGTCGACGTGCTGCTCGTCCGGATCCCCAAGAGCCTCGCGCTCCTGGAGGACCAGCTGCACCGCCTCGCGCCCGCCGTGCACGAGGGCACGGTCGTGATCGGCACCGGCATGGTCAAGGAGATCCACACCTCCACGCTCCGGCTCTTCGAGCGGATCCTGGGCCCGACCCGGACCTCACTGGCCCGGCAGAAGGCGCGGCTCGTCCTCTGCACGCCGGACGCGGACGTGCTGGCGGCCCGGGGTGACGATCCGTGGCCGTACACCTATCGACTGCCGGACGACATCGGCGTGTTGGCCGGGCGGACGGTCGTCAACCACGCGGGGGTGTTCTGCGCGGACCGTCTCGACATCGGCACCCGGTTCTTCCTGCGGCAGCTGCCGAAGGCCCCGGCCGGCGGCCGGGTCGTCGACCTGGGCTGCGGCAACGGCGTGGTGGGCACGGCCGTCGCGCTGGCCGGTCCGGAGGCGGAGGTGGTGTTCGTCGACGAGTCGTACCAGGCGGTGGCCTCGGCGCGGGCGACGTACGAGGCGAACCTGCCCGGCGCCGACGCCGGGGCCGAGTTCCTGGTCGGCGACGGGCTGGAGGACTTCCCGCCGGGGAGTGTCGATCTGGTCCTCAACAACCCGCCGTTCCACTCCCATCAGGCCACGACCGACGCCACGGCCCGGCGGATGTTCACCGGGGCGCGGCGGGCGTTGCGGCCGGGCGGGGAGCTCTGGGTGGTCGGCAATCGTCATCTGGGCCATCACGTGACGTTGCGGCGGATCTTCGGCAACAGTGAAGTCGTCGCGAGCGACCCCAAGTTCGTGGTGTTGAGGGCGGTCAGGGCGGGCTGATCGGTTCCGTGCGCTGCGGGGCGCCCCGCAGCGCACGGGGTGAGGCGCCCAGCTCCCGGCGGCAGGCCTTGTTGAATGCCTGGAGGTCGGGGATGCCCACGGAGGCGGCCACGGCGGGGATGGAGAGGGTCGTGGCGCGCAGCAGATGGTGGGCGCGTTCGAGTCTCCGGCGGCGGATGTAGGCGACGACCGTGCCACCGGTCTCGGCGTGGAACAGCCGGGTCAGGTGGTTGTGGGAGACGCCGGCCGCCCGGGCCACCTCCGGGACGGTGAGCGGCGCCGCCAGCCGGGCCTCGATGTGGGCGATGGCGGCGGTCACCGCCGGGTGCGGGCCGGGGCCCGCGGCGGCGGGCGGCGCCAGCGTGGCGACGCGCCACAGGGCGGTCCAGATCTCGGCCCGGGTGCGGTCGGGCTCGCTCGGGGCGGCCGCCACGGCCCGCAGCAACAGCCCGGTGAGCGTGGGGAGTTCGGGTCCGGCGTCCTGGACGACCGGTACCGTGCGGGGCGGGCCGGCCGGGGTGATCCGCAGATGGGCGAAGAGGTGTTCGGAGCGGCCCCGGTAGCGGTAGCGGACCGTGGTGCCGGGCGGCACGAGGCTGACCCGGCCGGGGCGGATGTGGTGGACGGTGCCGTCGACGGTCAGTTCGCCCTCGTACCGGTAGAGGTGCAGCTGCCACAGCTCCGGCAGCCGGAACACGTCCGTGGGGCTCGCGACGCCGTGCACGCCGACCCCGGTGAGGGCGACGACCGGTGGCTCACCGAGGTGGATCTCCGTCTCCCGCATGACCGGAAAATACCAGTGACGGGCGTCACATTCCGCCCCTGCGGCCGCGCATCCTAGGCGGAGGGAACGGTGGGAGCCGGCAGTTCCGCGCGCAGGACGCCGATGAGGCGGGTCACCGTGTCGGCCATCGCCGACCGGCCCGCCGCGAGGTACCGGCGCGGGTCCACCACGTCGGGGCCGGCGTCGAGGAACTCCCGGATGGCGCCGGTCAGGGCGATGTTGAGCGCGGTGCCGATGTTGACCTTGGCGATGCCTCCCGCGACGGCCCTGCGCAGCTCGTCGTCCGGGACGCCGGAGGAACCGTGCAGGACGAGGGGGACGTCCAGGGCGCCGGCCAGCCGCCGCAGCAGGGCGTGGTCGAGGGCCGCGGTGCGGGTGGTCATCGCGTGCGCGCTGCCGATGGCGACGGCGAGCGCGTCCACGCCCGAGTCGGCCACGAAGGCCCGCGCCTCCTCGGGGTCGGTCCGGGCCCCCGGCGCGTGCGCGTCGAGCGGCCGCTCGCCGTTCTTGCCGCCCACCTGACCCAACTCCGCCTCGATCCACAGCCCTTGGGCGTGTGCCCAGCGCACGGCGGCGTGGGTCGCGGCCAGGTTGTCCAGGTACGGCAGATGCGAGGCGTCGTACATCACGGAGCTGAAGCCGGCGTCCGCGGCCCGGCTCAGCAGGTCGTCGCTGCGCACGTGGTCGAGGTGGAGCGCGACGGGCACGGCCGCCCGCTCGGCGGCGGCGGACGCGGCGCGGGCCAGCGGGAGCGGGTCGCCGTCGTGGAACCCGACCGCGTTCTCGCTCACCTGGAGGACGACGGGTGCGGCGGCGTTCTCGGCGCCCGCGAGGACCGCTTCGACGTGCTCCAGGGTGATGACGTTGAACGACGCCACCGCGGCGTGCGCGGCGGCGGCCCCGGTGATCAGTGCTGCGGTCGTCGTGAGGGGCACGGCTCCTCCTGTTTTCAGCTCTTCAGCTCTTCAGCGGTCGTTCGGGGTGAGGATCACCGAGCGCGTGAGATGGCGCGGCCGGTCGGGGTCGAGGCCGCGGGCGGCGGCCACGGCGACGGCGAGCCGCTGGGCGCGGACGAGTTCGGCGAGCGGATCGAGTCCGCCGGGCACCCAGGTCGCGCCGGTCGCCCGTACCTCGTCGGCGAGCCCGTGCGGTGCCTCGCCGAACATCCAGGTCGCGGTGGACCGGGTGGTGACGCTGATCGGGCCGTGCCGGTACTCCATCGCCGGGTACGCCTCGCTCCACGCCAGTGCGGCCTCGCGCATCTTCAGCGCGGCCTCGTGGGCGAGGCCCACGGTCCAGCCCCGGCCCAGGAAGGTGAACTGGGTGCCGCCGACGAGCCCTTCGGGCAGCGGCGCCCGGAGCGCGGTGCGGGCGTCGGCGACGGCGTCCTCGGTGTGCAGACCGAAGTGGGCGCGCAGCAGGGTGAGCGCGGTGGTGGCGAAACGGGTCTGGACGACGGACTTCTCGTCGGCGAAGCCCAGGACGACGACGTCGTCCGCGGCGGCCGTCACAGGGGTGGCCGGGTCGGCGGTGATCGCCGTCGTACGGGTACGGCCCCGCAGCGCGCCCAGGAGGTCCAGCACCTCGGTGGTGGTACCGGAGCGGGTGAGGGCGACGACCCGGTCGTAGGTCCGCAGCCGGGGGAACTCCGAGGCCGCGTAGGCGTCCGTCTCCCCGTGTCCGGCCCCTTCACGCAGTGCCGCGGCGGCCTGGGCCATGAAGTACGACGTGCCGCAGCCGACGAGCGCCACCCGCTCCCCCGGCGCGGACAGGACTCCGGCGTGCTCCACCGCCTCGGCGGCGACGCGGGCCCAGCACGCGGGCTGGCTGTTCAGCTCGTCCTCGACGTGGGTCATGCGGTCACCCTCCCCAGGAGACATCGGATTCATGCTTGTTCCTGCACGATAGAGTCTTTTTTCGAGCATCTTCAAGCATCATGCGCAAACGGACCAGCAGGAGGAGACCCCATGTCCCGCGACACACGCTGGCGGACGCTGCTGGAACTGCTCGCCGAGCGGGGGCGGCTGGACGTCGAGGAGGCGGCCGCCGCGCTGGGGGTGTCCGCCGCGACGATCCGGCGCGACCTCGACCGGCTCGCGGAGCAGCAGATGCTCGTCCGCACCCGGGGCGGAGCGGTCGTGCACGGCGTCTCGTACGAGTTGCCGCTCCGCTACAAGACGGCGCGTCGGGCCACCGAGAAGCAGCGGATCGCGGCGGCGGTGGCGGACCTCGTGGCCCCCGGCGAGGCGGTGGGCCTGACCGGCGGCACGACCACGACCGAGGTCGCGCGGGCCCTGGCGGTACGAGGGGATCTGACGTCCGGGACTCCCGCGCTGACCGTGGTGACCAACGCGCTCAACATCGCGAGCGAGCTGGCCGTGCGGCCCCAGTTCAAGATCGTGGTGACGGGCGGGGTGGCCCGCGCCCAGTCCTACGAGCTAGTCGGCCCGCTCGCCGACGGGGTGCTCGACCGGATCACCCTGGACGTGGCCGTCCTCGGCGTGGTCGCCCTGGACGTGGTCCATGGCGCCGCCGCTCACGACGAGGCGGAGGCAGCGGTCAACCGGCTGCTGTGCGAGCGGGCCGAGCGGGTGGTCGTGGCGGCCGACTCCAGCAAGCTGGGGCGGCGGGCCTTCGCCCGGATCTGCGGGACCGACTCGGTGAACACGCTGGTCACGGACGCGGCGGCGGCACCGGAGACGGTTCGGCGCTTCGAGGAGGCGGGCGTGCGGGTGGTCGTCGCCCGATGAGACCGGGGCGCGTCGGGGCCGTCAGCATCGATGAGACCGGGGCGCGGTGAGGCCGTCAGTGCGCGTGGTCGGCCGTGGGCTTCTCGGGCTGCGTCGGTGCCGCGGCTCCGCCGGCACCGACCGTGAAGGCCACCGTGTGGACCTCGCCCTCGTGCTTGAAGTCGAGGAAGAGGCGGTAGGTGCCGGCACTGGGGGCGGTGGCGGTGAAGGAGATGCGGGGACCGGGCCGGGTCCGTCCGTCGCCGGGCTCGCCGTTCGGGTGGACGTGCAGGTAGGCGAGGTCGCCCGAGCGCAGGGCGACCAGATGGCCGTACGCGCCGAGGTAGGGCTGGAGGTCGGTGACGGGCCGGCCGTCGCGGGTGACCTTGAGGGTGAGTTCGCTCGCGGCGCCCGGGCGCAGGCCGCCGTCCAGCTCGACCTCGTAACCGTCGGCCTCCGCGGTGGCGTTCGGTGCCGGGAGCTTGCGCGGCTCGTACGTGCCCGAGGCCGCGAGGTCGGCGCCGAGGGTGAGGTTCTCGGCACCCTTCCCGGCCGGCGTGAAGTCGGCGAACACCCGGTAGCCGCCGGCCTCGGGCAGCTCGACGGGGGTGCTCCAGGTGCCGTCGGCCGCGCGGGCGGGGTGCAGATGGCGGTAGGTGACCAGATCGCGCGAGGCGACGATGAGGTGGAGTTCCTTGTCGTGCTCGCGCTGGTACGCGGTGACGGCACGGCCGTCCTCGTCCCGGATGACGAAGCGCAGGTCGGAGCGGTGGCCGGCGGTGACACCCGGGGTCCGCAGGTCGAGGGTGTAGCCGCCTTCGGAGAGCTGGAGTCCGCCGGGCGGGGTGGTCTCGTGGCCGCCGTCGCCGTGCCCGGGATCCGGTGACTCCTCGACATGGCTGTCGTGGCGCGCGGGCTCGTTCTCCGCGGCGCCGGAGACGACGGGTTCGATGCCCTTGCCCACGCCGTAGGCGGTGCCGAACGTGGCGGCCAACGCGGCGGCGAACGCGGTGATCCTGAGTCCGGTGTTCATGGCCGTCTCCTTCGGTGTGCGGGTTCTGTCACCACGGCCCACCATACCCCTGGGGGGTATGCAGTCAAGTCGTGCGAGCGACTCGCCACGCGCTCCCCGCGCCGGACCTGACCCTGCCGACCACACACCTCGCCGACGGCACCGACGAGGCGGGGCCCCGGCGGCCGCCCGGGTTCTAGTGGTCGTCGCAACACCCCAGTTCAAGGGGTGCGATGGACTTCGAGGTTCGTGAGGAACGGGGCAACTACGGCGCCAAGCCTCTGGTCCGGGAGCGGGAGGAATACCTTCGGCTTGTGGATCTTGGGATAAGCAACACGGAAGCCTGCCGGATCGTCGGCATCAACCGCCGCACCGGCACACGATGGCGTTACGGCCGGCAGGCATCCGGGAAGAAGAGGGCGTACGCGCCCATCGCCGACACCGGGATTCCGTGGGAGCCCCATGAGGTGCCTGCCCGATCGGCGGCAGAGCCCGAAGCGGCTGGCCCGTCCCGGTACCTGGGCGAGGCCGAGCGCATCCACCTCGCCGACCGGCTGCGGGAGAAGGCGTCCATCCGCACGATCGCGGCCGAGCTGGGCCGCAGCCCCTCCACCATCAGCCGGGAGATACGCCGCAACCGGCGGCCCATGCCCAGGGGCGGCTGGGCCTACCAGCCATTCCACGCCCACCGTCGCGCCGAACGGCGACGCCCCCGTCCCAAGCCCGGCAAGATCGGGCAGAACCCCGAGCTGCGGGACTTCATCCAGGACCACCTCACCAAACGGTGGAGTCCGGAGCAGATCTGCCACGCTCTGCGCAGGCGCTTTCCCGACCGGCCGGAGATGCACGTGGTCCACGAGACGATCTACCAGGCCCTCTACGTCCAGAGCCGCGGTGAGCTGAAGCGGGAACTGACACGAGCCCTGCGGACCGGACGCGCCATGCGACGGCCCCGCCGTCAGGCTGCGAGCCGCAGGCAGCGGTTCCCGCACCCGATGGTCATGATCAGCGAACGGCCCGCCGAAGCCGCCGACCGCGCCGTTCCCGGCCACTGGGAAGGCGACCTCATCATCGGCGCCAACACCCGCTCCGCCATCGCCACCCTGGTCGAACGCAGCACCCGCTACCTGATGCTCCTCCACCTTCCCCACGGCCACAGCGCCGCCGCCGTCCGCACCGCGCTGGTCGACACCGTCCAGACCCTCCCACCCCACCTGAAACGATCTCTGACCTGGGACCAGGGCACGGAGATGGCCTACCACCACAACTTCACCGTCACCACCGACGTCCCGGTCTACTTCTGCGACCCGGCCAGCCCCTGGCAACGCGGCTCCAACGAGAACACCAACGGCCTGCTGAGGCAGTACTTCCCCAAGGGCACCGACCTGTCCGTCCACACCCGCGAGGACCTGGACGCCGTCGCCGCCGAACTCAACAGCCGCCCACGCAAAACGCTCGGCTGGGAAACCCCAGCCGAGCGTCTGTCTAAACTGCTCGCGGCTTGATCAACTCACCGCGGTGTTGCAACGACCCCTGGAATTCGCCCCGGCGGGGCCCCGGCGGCCGACGGGGCCCGTCGGCAACACACCTCGGGGCGCCCGGTCGCCGGTGCCGCCTCCTCGGCGGGCGGCGCTCACGCGGCTCGACGCCGACCCACCGCCCGCGCCGGAGGACGTCACGCACGCGCCCTGCGCGCCCGGCCTCGCGTCCCGTCGGGTCCGGGCTGCCGAACCGTGGCGACCGCCGGGCCGCCACCCCCATTACCCCTGTCTTTGGAGAGGCAACTCCTGGCGACTGGCGGCGTTCTGAGCCGAGGGAGAATCAACCGCCCAGCTGAATACGGTCAGTTGCCTTCCGGTTACCGGCGACGGGTTAGCGAAAGGCCCGTCGAGACCCCGAGGAAAGCGATTCGGCAGGGTGCGGCCCCGTGCAGTGGAAAGGACGTCGAATTCCGGGTTCGATCCACCGCCGCGGCCCCGCACGGGACGCGACCCCTTTGCCGTCGGCCCTCTTTCGCCCGCCCAGCGCCCGGCGCCGCGCATTGCTCTCGTCCGGACCCGCGAATTCCGTACTGCCGGCGAACGGGGAGGTCACCGTCGGTGAGCGGCCGGGGGTGGGATACTCACGGCGACGGGGCCGGTCACGACGCCCTTCGCGGGTGCGCGCCCCGCTTCACGGCTCGCCGCCGACCGGGCCGGTCACCGACGACGATCCCCCCGGGGCCCCTACACCGCCCTCCCCAGCACCCCCGTACCGGTCTCCCAGCCGCCCCCACGCACGGCAGCGCCACCCGCCGGACCTTGCCCCGGCCCCGGCTCCCGCCTAGCCTCATTTTGTGCCGCGAATAAACAAAATCCGAACGCACGGTGCCGTGCCGGGCCAGGACAGCGGCCTCGCGCGAGCCGGCAACCTCCGCGCCCTCCGCATCGCGATCACCGCCTTCTTCGCCCTTGACGGCTTCGTCTTCGCCGGCTGGGTGGTCAGGATCCCCGCGATCAAGGAGCAGACCGGCGCGTCGCCCGGCGCGCTGGGGCTCGCGCTGCTCGGCGTGTCCGCCGGAGCCGTGATCACGATGATGCTGACCGGCCGGCTCTGCCGCCGCTTCGGCAGCCACCCGGTGACGGTCGTCTGTGCCGTTCTGCTGTCCCTGAGCGTGGCCCTGCCCCCGCTCACCCACTCGGCACCCGCCCTGGGCGCGGTACTGCTGGTGTTCGGCGCGGCCTTCGGCGGCATCAACGTCGCCTTCAACAGCGCGGCCGTGGATCTGGTGGCCGCGCTGGGGCGCCCCGTCATGCCCGGTTTCCACGCGGCGTTCAGCCTCGGCGGCATGGTCGGGGCAGGTCTCGGCAGCCTGGTCGCGGGCTCCTTGTCCCCCACCCGTCACCTGGTCGGCATCGCCCTGGCGGGCCTGCTGGTCACCGCCCTGGCCGCGCCCACCCTGCTGCGCCACGAGCCTCCGGCGCCACGGGCCCGCCCCTTGGAGGAGGGCGCCCGGGAGTCCGGACGGCACGACGCGCCCGGCGCGGACCATCACGGCGGCCGTACGCGCGGCCCGGTCGTCGTCCTCGGCCTGATCGCCGGGTGCACGGCGTACGGCGAGGGGGCACTGGCGGACTGGGGTGCCCTGCACCTGGAGGCGGACCTGGGTGCCTCACCGGGCGTCGCGGCGCTCGGTTACTCGTGTTTCGCGCTGGCCATGACGATCGGCCGACTCACCGGGACGCCCCTGCTCGAACGCCTGGGCAGGACCACGGTGCTCGTGGCCGGTGGCGCGACCGCGACGGTCGGCATGCTGCTCGGCTCCCTCGCACCCTCCTCGTGGGCGGCCCTGCTCGGCTTCGCCGTCACCGGCCTGGGCCTCGCCAACATCTTCCCCGTCGCCATCGAGCGCGCCGGCGCGCTGGCCGGCCCCGGCGGGGTCGCCACGGCCTCCACGCTCGGCTACCTCGGCATGCTCCTCGGCCCGCCCGCGATCGGATTCATGGCCGAATGGCGCTCCCTCCCCGTCGCGCTCACGAGCGTCGCGGTACTGGCCGGGTTCGCCTCCGCCATCGCGTTCACCACCCGCCACTCGACCACGAAAGCCCGCCACCCGACCGCGAAATGACCACTCACCGTTGCCCGGTGACGCCTCGCGGTGCATGAAGTCAGCCCTCCGAGAACATGAGGCAACCATTCAGTCGTTCGATTCGTATAACTCCCTGGAGGCACTGCGACCCGGCCGAACAGAGAGCGGCCGGAGCGTCACCATCCGCTTTTCCGGATGGTCCCGAACAAGGAGAAACGATGCGACTGTTCGTGCTCAACTACGCTCGCGCCGCTGAGCAGTTGGAGTTCAGCGCTCCGTACACCTACGACTCCGGGCTGCAGTTGAACGTGCTCGCCGACGGGCGGATAGCGGCACACGACCAGGGTCTTATGCGGGAATTGGGGGCGACCACCTCCACGGCGGGATCGAAGACCCATTTCGACGACTGAACGCGGATTCGCGACGATGACGGTGTTGATCCTCACCTCTGAACAGGACGTGACCGCGGACCTGGTGGTGGCCCGGCTCAACGGGACCGGCGTACCGGTGGTCCGGCTCGACCCCGCCGACCTGCCCGGCACGGTGGCGCTCTCCGGCGAGTACGTCCACGGCTCGTTCCACGGCCATCTGTCCGCCGGCGGGCGCCTGGTGAGCATGGACGGGCTGCGGTCCATCTGGCTGCGCAGGCCCGGCGTCCCGGCCACCGGGGTCGCCGAGCCGTCCCCGTGGCTCACCGAGGAGTCCTCGCAGGCCCTGTACGGCATGCTGCGCGGCACGGGCGCCCGCTGGATGAACGACCCGGACGCGGCCCGCCGAGCGAGGCACAAGCCGTGGCAGCTCCGGCATGCCCAGCGCTGCGGACTCCCCGTACCGGCCACACTGATCACCACGTTCCCGCAGGCCGCCCGGGACTTCGCCGAGCGCTTCCCGGACCTGGTGGTGAAGCCGGTCTCCGGCACCCATCCGCGGGAGCCCGTCGGCACCGTCCCCACCAGCCGCGTCGCGCCCGGCACCGACTTCACCGCCGTCGCGTTCGGCCCGACACTGCTGCAGCGGCGCATCGCCAAGACCGCCGACATCCGGCTCACCGTCGTCGGCGACCGCATGCTGGCCGCCCGCAAGGCCGTGGCCCCGGACGCACACCCCGACGAGGTGGACGTCCGCTTCGCCCCCTCCACCGCGCCCTGGCGGCCGGCCGAGGTACCGGAGCGCACCGCCACGGCCGTCCGCACCTATCTCCGCGATGCCGAACTCTCCTACGGGGCCTTCGACTTCGCGGAGGACGCGGACGGCATCTGGTGGTTCCTGGAGTGCAACCAGTCCGGCCAGTTCGGGTTCGTGGAGATGGACACCGGCCAGCCGATCGCGCACAGCGTCGCCGAGTGGCTGGCACACGAGGAACCGGGGGCGGGAGCCCACCGCGACGACCGGATCCGGACGACCTCCTGAAGTCCCTGCTGTTCCCGGCATCTCTGACGGCTCGTCCGTGCGTGGACGTGCCCTCCCGGGGCCGGGGCGGGCGCGGCGCGCGGATCCGGGGGCGGCGGACGCGTACGCCGCCTTGTCCGCCGCGCCCGCCGCCCCCACACTCGGGCCATGGGGAGACGAACGCAGGCCGAACGGGACGCGATGACCATGGAGATGCTCTTCGCGCTCTTCGCGGGGGCGGTCCTGGCGGGCGCGGCCTATTTCGGCGTCACGGCGTTCCTGCCGAACGTCTTCGGCTCACTGCGCGACCAGGAGGGTCTGACCGGCCCCCTCGCCCTGGCCGTCACCGTCGTGGTGTTCATCGTGGTCGTCTCGATCGTCCTGACACGCTTCCGGCGCGCCACGCGCCTGCGTCGGCAGGCCGCCGGACCTCCCGGCGGACACCGCACCCCTCGGCCCGACCGGCCCGGCCGCACCAGCCCCGACTCCTAGGCCAGGACGACGAGTGGAGCACGGACGACGAGTGGAGCACGGACGACGAGTGGAGGACGGACGACGAGTGGAGGACGGACGACGAGTGGAGGACGGACGACGAGTCGGGCGCCGTCACGGGCGCCCCGCTCCACCATCGTGAGGGACACACCGGGCGACCGCAGCCCTCACCCCTGGGGGAACACCAGGCCGACGTGGTGGGCGAGTTGGCCTGCCGCGTGACGGAAGAACACCTCCCGGTCCTCGACCACCCGGTTGAACTGCCCGAACACCTCGAAGCTGATCAGGCCGAACAGCTGCGCCCACGCCCCGACTAGCACCGCGATGACCTCCGGCGGCAGGTCGGGGGCGTACTCCTCGGCGATCCGCCGCGCCTCGGGACGCAGCTCGGGGGGCAGCTTCCACTGAGCCACACCCTTGGCCTGGTAGGCGTCCCGCACGATCCGGATCAGCAGCTGTCCGACCCGGGAGGCGGCTGGAAGAGTCGCGTCGGGGGCCTGGTAGCCGGGCACGGGCGAACCGAAGATCAACGCGTACTCGTGGGGCCGTGCCAGCGCCCACTCCCGCACCCCCTCGCACACCGCGACCCACTGCCCGGCCGGGCTCTCCCCGGCGGCACGGGCGTGTGCGGCCTCGGCGGCCTCGCCCACGGAGTCGAAGGCGTCGATGATCAGGGCGGTGAGCAGTTCGTCGCGGCTGGGGAAGTAGCGGTAGAGGGCGGAGGAGACCATGCCGAGTTCGCGCGCCACGGCTCGCAGCGACAGCTTGGCGGCGCCCTCGGCGGCGAGCTGTCTGCGCGCCTCGTCCTTGATCGCGGCGGTGACCTCGATCCGGGCGCGGGCACGGGCTCCCTGTGCAGTGCTCATATGAGGCAGTGTGCCACATGGTCGGAGCACTGCACCCGTTTCGGAGCACCGCTCTGGTCCGAGACCGCCGCTCTCGCATGAGAACGCCGCTCACAACTCGGAGCGCCAAAACAAATCGAGATCAGTGCTCTTGCTTTGGAGCACCGATCTCGTGCACACTGCTCTCAAGCGAGAGCAGTGCTCTCCAAAGCGCCCGCCCCATCCCAGTTCCCGCCCCACCCCCAGTCCCAGCCCACGGCTCCCAGTCCCAGCCCACGGCCCTCAGCCCGCGGCCGCTGGCCTCGGCCCCGCCGCCACCCCACCACCACGGGAGGACCCCATGTCGTCGTCGAGCCACTACATCAGGACCAACCCCTTCGACCGCGCACTCAACGGCTTCGTCGGCTGGCTCGCCCGCCGCGGCGTCAGCCTCCTCGGCACGGCCGAGCTCTCCGTGCGCGGCCGCAAGAGCGGCGAGTGGCGCCGACTGCCGGTCAACCCGTTGCCGTACGAGGGCGGCCCCTACCTGGTCTCGGCGCGCGGTCACTCCGAGTGGGTGCGCAACATGCGGGCGGCCGGCGGCGGGCGGCTCCAGGTGGGCCGCCGCGTGCAGGAGTTCACGGCGGTCGAGCTGACCGACGAGGAGAAGCCCGTCGTCCTGCGCACCTACCTCAAGAAGTGGGGCTGGGAGGTGGGCCGGTTCTTCGGCGACGTCAGCGCCGACTCCACCGACGAGGAGCTGCTCGCCGCCGCGCCGAAGCACCCCGTCTTCCGGATCACCGTGCAGCGGTGACCGGGCGGGGTGCCGGCGGGCGGGCGCGGAGGGCCGAACACCGGCCCCCACGGCCCTACTTGTCGAACGCCGTCAGCGCGCGCTGGGCGATCGGGCGGTTGCGGACGATCTCGCCCAGGGAGGTCGACCCGCGGGTGATGTCGACGAAGGCCCGCCAGGCGGGCCGGAACCCGGTCAGTGCCGCGTGGAAGAGACCCGGCCGCCGCTCGAAGGCGGCCAGCAGCCGCTTGCCGACGCTCATCTCGACACCGAGGCCCGCCTTCACGGCGAACGCGTAGTTGAGGGCCTGGCGGCGGGTGTCGACCGCGTCGTGCGCCTCGGCGATCCGCACCGCCCACTCCCCCGCGAGCCGGCCCGACCGCAGCGCGAAGGAGATGCCCTCCCGCGTCCACGGCTCCAGCAGCCCGGCCGCGTCCCCGCAGACCAGCACCCGGCCGCGCGAGAGCGGCGAGTCGTCCGCACGGCAGCGCGTCAAGTGCCCCGAGGACACGCTCGGTTCGAAGCCGGCGAGGCCGAGGCGCCCGATGAAGTCCTCCAGGTACCGCTTGGTGGCGGCGCCTTCACCGCGCGCGGAGATCACGCCGACGGTCAGGGTGTCGCCCTTGGGGAACACCCACCCGTAACTGCCGGGCATGGGGCCCCAGTCGATGAGGACGCGCCCCTTCCAGTCCTCGGCGACCGTCTCCGGCACGGGGATCTCCGCCTCCAGGCCGAGGTCGACCTGTTCGAGCTTGACCCCCACATGCGCCCCTATCCGGCTGGCGCTGCCGTCCGCCCCGACGACGGCCCGCGCGAACAGCGTCTCCCCGCCCTGGAGCACCACCGCGACCGTCCGCCGGTCCGGCACCGCCGAGCCGTGCTGCTCGACCCGGGTGACCGTGACGCCCGTCCGCAGCTCGGCGCCCGCCTTCTGGGCGTGCTCGACGAGTTGCTGGTCGAACTCGGGCCGGTTGATCAGGCCGAACAGCATCTGCTTGGACTTGCGGGTGCGGGCGTACCGTCCGTCGAGGGAGAAGGTGACCGCGTGCACCCGGTCCTTGAGGGGCAGGTCGAAGCCGGGCGGCAGCGCGTCGCGCGAAGGGCCGATGATGCCGCCGCCGCACGTCTTGTACCGCGGCAGCTCCGCCTTCTCCAGCAACAGGACGCTGCGTCCCGCGACCGCCGCCGCGTAGGCGGCCGAAGCCCCTGCGGGGCCCGCGCCCACCACGACGACGTCCCACACCCGCTGCACGTCGTCCGCCGAAGAGTTCTCGCTGCTCACGATGGTCTACTGCTCCCGATCCAGCCGCCTGCCGCACCTGTCCCACGCATCCTACGGCGGGTGACGCCGAGGACCGCTGTGGGAGGATCGGCAGCGCGTGCGCCCTACACCGACACTCCGGGCAAGCGCGTACGCAGCCACATGCCCACCAGGACAACGTCGCACCCACGAGGAGCGTGCCCATGCCGTCGAACCAGGTCGCCGAGACCGTCGCCTCGCTGATTCCCCGGGCGAAGGAGGAGCTCGCCGAACTGGTGGCCTTCAAGTCGGTGGCGGACTTCGACCAATACCCCCGCAGCGAGAGCGAGGGCGCCGCGAACTGGGTCGCCGACGCGCTGCGCGCCGAGGGGTTCCAGGACGTCGCGCTGCTCGACACCCCCGACGGCACCCAGTCCGTGTACGGGTTCCTGCCGGGACCCGAGGGCGCGAAGACCGTGCTGCTCTACGCCCACTACGACGTGCAGCCGCCGCTGGACGAGGCGGCCTGGGGGTCGCCGCCGTTCGAGCTGACCGAGCGCGACGGCCGCTGGTACGGGCGGGGCTCCGCCGACTGCAAGGGCGGTGTGATCATGCACCTGCTCGCACTGCGGGCGCTGAAGGCGAACGGCGGGGTGCCGGTCCACGTCAAGGTGATCGCCGAGGGCTCGGAGGAGATGGGCACGGGCGGACTCCAGCGGTACGCCGAGGCCCACCCCGAACTCCTCGCCGCCGACACCGTCGTCATCGGCGACGCGGGCAACTTCCGCGTCGGACTGCCGACGGTGACCACCTCCCTGCGCGGCATGATCGCCATGCGCGTCCGGATCGACACCCTCGAAGGCAACCTGCACTCGGGCCAGTTCGGCGGCGCGGCACCCGACGCGCTGGCCGCGCTGATCCGTGTCCTCGACTCGCTGCGCGCCGAGGACGGCACCACGACCGTCGACGGCCTCACGGGCGAGGGGACGTGGGACGGACTGCAGTACCCCGAGGAGCGGTTCCGCGAGGACGCCCGGGTGCTCGACGGCGTAGGACTCGTCGGCGACGGCACGATCGCCGACCGCGTCTGGGCGCGCCCGTCCGCCACCGTGCTCGGCATCGACGTACCGCCGGTGGTCGGCGCGACCCCGTCGATCCAGGCGAGCGCCCGCGCCCTGATCGGTCTGCGCGTCCCGCCGGGCGTCGACGTGCGGCAGGCCGTCAAGCTGCTGGAAGCGCACCTGGTGGCGCACACCCCGTGGGGCGCCCGCGTGGAATGCGAACCGATCGGCCAGGGCGAGGCGTTCCGCGCCGACACCGCCAGCCCCGCGTACGAGGCGATGGCCTCGGCCATGGCCGTCGCGTATCCGGGCCAGAAGATGCAGTACGCGGGGCACGGCGGCTCGATCCCCCTGTGCAACACCCTCGCCGCCCTCTACCCCGAGGCCGAGATCCTGCTCATCGGCCTCAGCGAGCCCGAGGCCCGAATCCACGCGGTCGACGAGAGCGTGTCCCCGCAGGAGCTGGAGCGGATGGCCGTGACGGAGGCGCTGTTCCTGCGCAACTACGCGGCGGGCTGAGGGCCGGGGGCCGGGGGGCCGCGCCCGTCAGGAGCGCGGTGATTGCCGCGTGATCCGCGCCGCGCCGGGGCGTCGCGCGGACGTCCGCGGCCGCGCTCCGGGCGGGCGGCGGCGGGCCGTCACACCGGCACACCGGCCTCCAGGTACAGCGCGGCGCCCCGCTCCCGCGCCCGCAGGGCCCACCGCAGCCGCTCGTAGCGCACCGGCGGCAGCAGTTCCGCGGCCTCGTCCTCGGTCACGAACCGCCAGCCGCGCAGCTCGGGGCCGGGCAGGACCGGCCGCTGCGCCCCGCTGACGTCGAGGCGGCCCCCGTCGAACAGCAGCCGCAGGCCGCCGTATCCGGGCGGGCGGGGCGCCTCCCAGTCCACCACCAGCAGCCGGGGCACCTCGTCCAGCCGTATCCCGGTCTCCTCCAGGACCTCACGCACTCCGGCGCGCGCCGGGGCCTCCCCGGACTCCACGACACCGCCGGGAAACTCCCAGCCGGCCTTGTAGGTCGGGTCGACCAGCAGGACCCGGTCGTCCTCGTCGAACAGCAGGACCCCCGCGGCGACCGTCTCGGCGGTCGGCTCGGGGGTCTGCACGATGTCGCACGCGGGTACGTGGTCGCCGGCCACGGCGTCGGCGATGCGCCGCGCGGTCTCGTACGGGGTGAGGGCGCCGGTGTCGACGAGATGGGCGTCCGCGGTGAGCCAGCCGCCGAGGGCCGCGCGGTAGGGCGCGATGTGGTCGTACGCCCATTGACGCAGCCGCATCTCGCCGTCGGGGAGGTCGGGCGGTATCTCCCGCCCGGCTATTCGCTCGCGCAGGATCGTTTCGGCCGGGGCCAGGAGCAGATGCCGTACGACGATGCGGCGGGACGCGAGGCCGCCGAAGATCTCGTCGCGGTACTCCTGGCGGAGCAGCGTCATGGGGACCACGAGGGTGCCGCCCAGCTCGGCGAGGAGGGCGGCGGCGGTGTCGACCACGAGCCGTCGCCAGCTGGGCAGATCCTGGAAGTCGCCGACCTCGGCGAGGCGTTTGGCCGGCAGCATGTGCGTCAGTGCGCCGCCGATGACCTCGGGGTCGAAGAGCGTGCTGTTCGGGATCAGTTCGATCAGTTCCCGTGCGGTGGTGGTCTTCCCCGCACCGAACGCACCGTTGATCCAGACGATCACGGTTCCCCCTCTTCTGTTGACCCCCTGAGGCTTGCCCTCCACCCCGCTACGGAAACCAGCCGCTGTCGAGGAGCCGAAAGTTGCGGAGCCGCGGAGCCGCCGAGACGGAGCCACGGACGACGACGGCGGGCCCCACCGAGTGGGGCCCGCCGGCCGCGATGCGAGGGGGGAGGCGGGGAACCGGCCACATGCACGGCCGTTTCCCCCGCTCTCCGTACGGGCGTCAGCCCTGCTTGCCGGCCTTGCCTCCCTGGTCCGCCAGGCCCCCCAGGGCACCCTTGTCGACCGCCAGGCTCTCGCTGGAGACCGTCTTGCCGACCTTGCCGAGGGTGCTCTCGACGTCCAGTTTGCTCAGACCGTCCGTCTTCCCGAGGGCGTCGGCGGCTTCGAGACCGTGCGACGGCGTGACGGCCGCGACGACGAAACCGGTGGCGAGGGAGGCGATGGCGAGCATGCTGCGCTTCTTCATGCCCTGCCCAACTGCGGAACGCCCCGCGGGGTCACGGTCGACTTTCGCCACCCGGCGCCGCCCGGACGCCGGCGCCAGTCCCGTCGACCCGTCCGGACGAACACCGCTGGCCCTGTCGGGGAGTCGCCCGCCCCGGCCCCGGCGAGACTCTGTCCGGCCGACGGCCCGTATCCCGGCGTACCTGTCCGGACCCCAGCCTCCACCCCGGCAGCCCAGTCCGGACAGCAGCCCCCCGTCCCTGCAGCTCCCTCCGGACCACAGCCACCACCCCGTCGCCCCCTCCGGACAACAGCCCTCATCCCGGCAGCTCCGTCCGGACCACGACCACCACCCCGTCGCCCCCTCCGGACAACAACCCCCTCCCAGCAGTCCCGTCCGGACAACAACCCCCATCCCGGCAGCCCCATCCGAACCACAGCCACCACCCCGTCGCCCCCTCCGAACAACAACCCCCATCCCAGCAGTCCCATCCGGACCACGGCCACCACGCCGGCAGCCCCTTACGGACCACAGCCCTCACCCCGGCAGCCCTGTCGGGACGACGGTGTGTGTGCCGGGGGCCTGTCCGGACCGCGGCCAGCACCCCAGTGACCCCGTCCGGACCACAGCCCTCATCCGCGGGCCCGTCGGTATGACAACCCCCGTCCCGACAGCCTCATCCGGACCACGACCGCCACTCCGGCGGGCAAGTCAGGACGACAGTCCCCATCCCCGCCACCCATCAGGACCACGGCCACGAGCCCAGCGGCCCCGTCCGGGCAGCGGCCACGAGCCCGACACCCCCGTCCGGCGACGGCCGCTATCCCAGCCGGCCCGCTCCCGCGCCCGGGCGCCCCGTCAGCGCCGCCGCGGCTGCTCCGACCAGGCCCGCGTCCGTGCCCATCACGGCGGGGGCGACGGTGAGGTGCTGGACGAAGGAGAGGGTGGCGTAGTCCTTCAGGGCGGCGCGGAGAGGGGCGAGGAGGACGTCGCCGGCGTTCGCGACACCGCCGCCGACGACCGCGATGTCGATCTCGACGAGCGTGGCGGTCGCGGCGATTCCCGCGGCGAGGGCCCGTGCGGCGCGCTCGAAGGACGCCACCGCGACCGGGTCGCCCGCCCGCGCGGCGGCGGCCACCGCGGCGGCCGAGGTGTCCCCGTCGGGGCCGGGCCGCCAGCCGCGCTCCAGGGCGCGGCGGGCGATGTTGGGCCCGCTCGCGATGCGCTCGACGCAGCCGTGGGAGCCGCACGGGCATGCCTCGCCGTCGAGGTCGACGCTGATGTGCCCGATGTGACCGGCGTTGCCGGTGGGACCGGCGTGCAGTCGTCCGCCGAGGACCAGGCCGCCGCCGACGCCGGTCGAGACGACCATGCACAGCGCGTTGTCGTGGCCGCGTGCCGCGCCCTGCCAGTGCTCGGCCGCCGTGATGGCGACACCGTCGCCGATCAGCTCCACGGGCAGTCCGCCGGTCGCCGCCCGGACCCGGTCGACGAGGGGGAAGCCGCGCCAGCCGTGGATGTTCACGGGGCTCACCGTGCCGGCCGAGGCGTCCACCGGCCCCGCGCTGCCGATCCCGAGGGCCGTCACGCCGCCCCACTGCGGCGCGGCCCTCAGCTCGCCGAGCACGTCCTCGACGGCCCGCATGACGGTGTCGCCGTCCTCCCGTGCGGGCGTCGGGCGCTGGGCGCGGACCACTATCCGGCCGTGGCCGTCCACCAGCGCCCCGGCGATCTTGGTGCCGCCGATGTCGAGCGCGGCCACGAGGTCGGTCTGCATCAGTGTCAGTTCTCCCGCTGCGAGTCTCCCGCCGGGCGCCCGGCAGAGCGGCGCCCGGATCTCCGGCCGGAAATCCGGCGGCACGACGCTCGCCTGGTGGGGGGCGCCGGCCGGAGAATGCGACAGACAGTCTCTCCCGGGCGTGACAACGTTGTCCAGGCTCTATGGTGTCCAGGCTCTATGCTCGACGGCACATCCTCAACAGCCGCACCACAGCGACAGCGCACCACCGATCACATCCGATCGCACCCGATCACACCCGTGGACGACAGGACAGGACCGCGCACTGTGCCCGAGACCGCCAACGGCTTCGCCCGCCGCCCCGAGAGCCGCTACGGCAACCGTCCCACGATGAAGGACGTCGCGGCCCGGGCCGGAGTGGGCCTGAAGACGGTCTCCCGGGTGGTGAACGGCGAGCCGGGCGTCACCCCCGACACCGAGCGCCGCGTCCAGGAGGCGATCGAGGCACTGGGCTTCCGGCGCAACGACAGCGCCCGGGTGCTGCGCAAGGGCCGTACGGCCAGCATCGGCCTGGTCCTGGAGGATCTCGCCGACCCCTTCTACGGCCCCCTCAGCCGGGCGGTGGAGGAGGTGTCCCGCGCTCATGGCTCGCTGCTGATCAACGGGTCCAGCGCCGAGGACCCGGACCGTGAGCAGGAGCTGGCGCTGGCGCTGTGCGCCCGCCGCGTGGACGGGCTCGTGATCATCCCGGCCGGTGACGACCACCGCTACCTGGAGCCCGAGATCAGGGCCGGTGTCGCCACGGTGTTCGTGGACCGTCCGGCGGGGCGCATCGACGCCGACGTCGTGCTGTCGGACAGCTTCGGCGGGGCCCGCGACGGCGTCGCCCACCTCCTCGCCCACGGACACCGCCGTATCGGTTTCATCGGCGACATGCCCCGGATCCACACCGCCGCCGAACGGCTGCGCGGGTATCGGGCGGCCATGGAGGACGCGGGCATACCGGTCGAGGACGGGTGGATGTCGCTGGGCGTCACCGATCCCGAGCGGGTCCGCAGGGCTGCCGAGGGGATGCTGTCCGGCCCGTCCCCCGTCACGGCCGTCTTCGCGGGCAACAACCGGGTGACGGTGACGGTCGTACGAGTCCTCGCCGAGCACCCGCGCCCGGTCGCCCTCGTCGGCTTCGACGACTTCGAGCTGGCCGATCTGCTCCGGCCGGGCATCACGGTCGTCGCCCAGGACCCCGCCCGGCTGGGCCGTACCGCCGCCGAGCGGCTGTTCCGGCAGCTGGACGGCTCTCTCGTCGCCCCGGAGCGCATCGAACTGCCGACCAGGCTGATCGCCCGCGGTTCGGGCGAACTCCCGCCCGCGGACTGATCCCCGATGGCCTCCGACCCCCGCACGCTGGAAGCGCTCGGCCTCGCCGTGGCGCCGCGCGAGGACCCGCTGAGCTACCCGGGTGTGTGGCCCGCCGAGTCCGGAATGCTCGACGGCAACCGGATGCTGCCCCTGGACACGCTCCGCTTCGAGGACCGCGCGCCCGTCCTCTCGGTCGGTTCCAACGCCTCCCCCGCGCAGCTCGTCCACAAGATGGCGGAGCACGGTGTGCCGTGCCGGATCCCCATGGTCAGGACCCGCGTCACCGGCATCGGAATCGGTGTCTCCGCGCACGTCAGCCTGCTCGGCTACGTGTCCGCGTCGCCGTTCCGCTCCCCCGGCACGACGACCGAACTGTTCCTCACCTGGCTCGACGAGGCGCAGCTCGCGGTGGTCGACGCGAGCGAGGGGGCCGACTCGCCGACCGGGAACTTCCAGCGGGCCCTCCTGCCCGCCGCCGACGTCCGCGTCGAGCTGGAGTCGGGGGAGGTCCTCGATCACGCCTGGATCTACGTGAACCGGTGGGGCGTCCTGCGCGACGGCGGCCCCGGACCGCGTCGCCATCCGGGCCGGCAGCGACCGCTCATCGGCGAGCTCCTCGCGGCGTCCGCGGAGTTGCGCGAACTGTTCGGCACCACCCCGGACGAGTTCTGCGCCCGCGCCCAGGGCGACCGGGCCCGGTGCGTACGGGGCAGGGAGCTGTTCGCCGAGCGGCGGTGGACGACGGTGTCGGGCCTGGAGCAGTACGTGGCACCGCGCCCGGGAGCGTAGGGACGGCGCTCCCGGACCCGGCTCTCAGCAGTGCGGGAGGCCCGGCACCGGGGCGTCGTTGTCGCCGCCCTGGACGTAGACGACGCTGACGAAGACGTTCCGGTTGCCGCTGTCGTCGTCGGTCTTGGCCCACCACACGTTCGTCCACCTGCCGGAGGTCTCGCGGCGGCCCAGGTTCTGCTGGCAGTAGAAGTAGTTGGTGCCCTGCTTGAGGATGCCGACCTCGGTGCCGGCGGCGTCGTAGGACTTGGCGGTCGTCCAGACCGTGCAGTTGTACTTGCCGCCGCCGATCGCGTGGCAGACCGGCTCCTCCTCGGTCGCCCCTCCGGTGCTCGCCCCGGTCGTGCCTCCGCCGGTGGAGCCGCCCGAGGTCTCCGTACCGCCGGAGCCGCCGGTGGTGCCGCCGCTGCCGTTCTTCGACGGGGAGGGGGACGCCTTGGGCTTTTCGTCGTCCACCTGCTCGTCCTTGCCGCCGGGGCTCGGGGTCGCGTCGACGTCTTGGTCGTCCTTGCCCTTGTCCTTGGCAGTCTCGTCGTCGGAGAGGTCGACCGTGCCCCGGCTGCGGCCCGGAGAGGGGGTGTCGCCGCCCGTCGCGTCGGCGGAGGTACGGGCGTCCTTCTTCTCGTCCTCCCCGTTGAGCAGGACGACGGTGACGCCGGAGGCGGCGAGGACGACGGCGACGGCCACGGCGGCGAGGAGGGCGCGTCCCTTGCCCTTGCGGGCGCTCCGGCCGCCGGCCGGGGAGACGGTGGTGACAGGTCCCGAGGACGGTGCCGGAGTCTGCGCGGCGGCCGCGCCAGGCACGACGGCCGCACCGGGCGCGGCGGCCCCCGCCGGTGATCCGGTGGCGGGGCCCGGGACGACCGGCTGCGGGGGACCGAAACCGGGGGTGGGGCCCGTCGCGCCGGCCCCGGCACCCGCGCCGGCCGTCGGCGGTCCGAAGCCCGGGGGCACCGACGGCATGCTCCGCTGGGTCTGCGGCCTCGGCAGAGCGGCCGGGTCGCCGCCCGCTCCCGCGGCGCCCGGGGAGGCGGGGGTCTCCCCGGCCGCCACGGCCTCCAGCAGGGCGCGCGCCTCATCGGCGTCCGGGCGCCGCTCCGGACGCTTGTCCATCAGCTGCCGCAGGACGGCTCCGAGCGGTCCGGACCGCCGGGGTTCGGGCAGGTCGTCGCTGACGATCGCGGTGAGCGTCGACCAGGTCGACGTACGCCGGAACGGGGAGGCGCCCTCGACGGCCGCGTACAGGGTGGCCCCGAGGGCCCAGACGTCGGAGGCGGGGCCGGGGTCGTTGCCCTGGGCGCGCTCGGGGGCCAGGTAGTCGAGGGAGCCGACGAGTTCGCCGCTGCGGGTGAGGTGGGTGGCGGAGCCGTCGCCCGGGTCCTCCATGGTGGCGATGCCGAAGTCGGTGAGGACGACGCGGCCCGAGCGGTCCAGGAGGATGTTGCCGGGCTTGACGTCACGGTGCAGTACGCCGACCCGGTGGGCGGCGGCGAGGGCGTCCATGACCTTGGCGCCGACGGAGGCCGCCTCGCGGGGGTCGAGCAGGCCCCGGTCGCGCAGGACGTCGTCCAGGGACGGCCCGTCGACCAGCTCCATGACGATCAGCGGGCGTCCGTCGACCTCGGCCACGTCGTGCACGGCGACGACCCCGGGGTGCCGGACACGGGCCGCGGCCCGTGCCTCGCGCTGCATCCGCAGCCCGAGGTCGGCCAGTTCGGGCGCGCCCGCGTCCGTGAAGGTGCGCAGTTCCTTGACGGCGACCTCGCGGTGGAGGACCTCGTCCACGGCCCGCCAGACGACGCCCATGCCGCCGCGCCCGAGTTGCCCCACGACCCGGTACCGCCCGGCGAGCATCCGCCCGACACCGTCCGTCTGTTCGTTCGCCCCCGAAGACACCCGCGCCTCGCTCCTGTGACACACCGATGAACGGCGTACAGCCTATGCGGTGCGCGGGGGCTCTTCGGACCGGCGCCAACAGCTGTCACAGGACCGCTACTTGGCCGCCCGCCGGCCCTCACCCGGGACGTGCCGGCCCGCCCCTACCGGCCGGACGAGATCGTCAGATCGGCCCGTCGGGGCGCCGCGAAGCCCTCCAGGTCGGCGCGGGCCAGACCGGTCGCCGCGGACACCTCGTCGAGGTCGAGAGCGCCGCAGTCCAGCCCCCGCAGCAGGTAGCCGCTGAGGGCCTTGGCGGTCGCGGGCTCGTCCATCACGTCGCCTCCGGCCCGGTGGGCGTACCGGGCGAGGCGGGCGGCGGCCTGTTCGTAGCCCTCGCGGTAGAAGGCGAAGACGGCCGCGTAGCGGGTGGGGAGGTGGCCGGGGTGCATGTCCCAGCCCTGGTAGTAGGCGCGGGCCAGGGCGCGGCGGGTGAGTCCGTAGTGCAGGCGCCAGGCGTCGTGGACCTGCTCGGTGGGGCCGACCGGCAGGACGTTGGTGGAGCCGTCGCAGACGCGTACGCCGGTGCCCGCGGCCGCGACCTGCATGACCGCCTTGGCGTGGTCGGCCGCGGGGTGGTCGCTGGCCTGGTGGGCGGCGGAGACGCCGAGGCAGGCGCTGTAGTCGAAGGTGCCGTAGTGCAGACCGGTGGCCCGGCCCTCGGCGGCGTCGATCATCCGGGCGACGGTGGCGGTGCCGTCGGCGGCGAGGACGGCCTGGCTGGTCTCGATCTGGATCTCGAAGCCGATCCGGCCGGGCTCCAGGCCGCGCGCCTTCTCGAAGGCTTCGAGCAGGCGGACCATGGCGGTGACCTGTTCGGTGTACGTCACCTTGGGCAGGGTGAGGACCAGGCCGTCGGGCAGGCCCCCGGCCGCGAGCAGACCGGTGAGGAAGATGTCGAGGGTGCGGATGCCCCGGTCGCGGACCGGCGCCTCCATGCACTTCATGCGGATGCCCATGTACGGGGCGGCGGTGCCGTTGGCGTACGCCTCGGCGATCAACCGGGCGGCGCGGGCGGCGGCCTCGTCCTCCTCGGCGTCCGGGCGCGGACCGTAGCCGTCCTCGAAGTCGACGCGCAGGTCCTCCACCGGCTCGCGCTCCAGTTTGGCGCGGACGCGGTCGTACACGGGCCGCGCGAGGTCGTCGCCGAGTCCGAGGACGGCGGCGAAGGAGGCGGCGTCGGGGGCGTGCTCGTCGAGGGCGGCGAGGGCCCGGCCGCCCCAGTCGCGGAGGGTGTCGGCGGCGAAGACGTCACCGGCTACGTAGACGGTGTGCACGGGCTGGCGGGTGCCCGGGTCGCCCGGGTAGCGGCGCTCCAGCTCCGCGTCGACGGAGGCGAGGGAGGCGCTGATCTCCTCGCTGACGGCGCCCGCGAGACTCGTCGCCACGTTCTCCTGCCGGCCCTGCCCCATTCCACACCCTCCACTTTCCGCACTGCGGAATCAGAAATCCGTATAACGAAGCTAACGGTCGATCTTCGCCCCGGTCAACAGCCTCTCGACGTGTGATTCCCCATGACTTCCCCCTGGTCACTGCAGACTCGGCCGCTTCTTCCGTATTCATCAGGCAAGGTTCATCCTGACCCCCAGGGGAGGAGATCGCGTTGCCGAAAGAGGTCGGAGTGACGCGCCGCCAAGGACTCAGGTCCGCGGCGGCCGCCGCCATCGCCGTGCCGCTGCTGACCACAGCGGGCTCGTCACTGCCGGCGGCCGCCGGCGAGTACGCGGGTGCCCTGAACGTCATGACGTTCAACGTGCGCTTCGCGACCGTCGTCGACAAGACGCCGCGCTGGAGCGTGCGCCGCCCGGTGATGCGGGAGCTGCTGCGCCGCGAGCGACCGCACGTCATCGGCACGCAGGAAGGGCTCTACCAGCAGCTGCGCATGATCGAGAAGGATCTCGGCGGCCACTACGACTGGATCGGCACCGGCCGAGGGGGTGGCAGCAAGGACGAGTTCATGGCGATCTTCTACGACACCCGCAGGCTCGACCCGATCGAGTTCGACCACTACTGGCTGTCCGACACCCCGTACACGATCGCCTCCAACACCTGGGGCGCGGACTGGCTGCGCATGGTGACCTGGGTGAAGTTCGCCGATCTCGCGGACGGGGGGCGGGAGTTCTACGTCCTCAACACGCATCTGGACAGTGTCAGCCAGTACGCCCGGGAGCGTTCCGCGAAGCTGGTCGGCGAGACGATCGCCGGATGGGACCGCTCGGCCCCGGTCGTGGTCACCGGCGACTTCAACGCGGCCGCCCACGACAACCGGGTGTACGACCTGATGCTGGGCAACGGACTCGTGGACGCCTGGGATGCGGCGGCCTCGCGCAGCCCGGCGTACGGGACCTACCACGGCTACCGGGCGCTCAAGCCCGACGGCCGCCGCATCGACTGGATCCTGACCTCGCCCGGGGTGACCACGCACTGGGCCGCGATGAACACCTTCTCCGTCGACGGGCTGTACCCGAGCGACCACCTGCCGGTGCAGGTCTCCCTGACCCTGGGATGAGCCGAGGCCCCCGTGACCGCCTCTGCGGTCGCGGGGGCCTCGGCCGACGGGACATCAGCCCTTGCGGGTGTTGATCTCGTCGGTGAGCTGGGGGACGACGTCGAAGAGGTCGCCGACGACGCCGTAGTCGACGAGGTCGAAGATGGGGGCTTCGGCGTCCTTGTTGACGGCGACGATGGTCTTGGAGGTCTGCATACCGGCGCGGTGCTGGATGGCGCCGGAGATGCCGTTGGCGATGTACAGCTGCGGGGAGACGGACTTGCCGGTCTGGCCGACCTGGTTGGTGTGGGGGTACCAGCCGGCGTCGACGGCGGCGCGGGAGGCGCCCACGGCCGCGCCGAGGGAGTCGGCGAGGGCCTCGATGAGGGCGAAGTTCTCGCTGCCGTTGACGCCGCGGCCGCCGGAGACCACGATCGCGGCCTCGGTCAGCTCCGGACGCCCGGTCGACTCGCGCGGGGTACGGCCGGTGACCTTGGTCCCGGTCGCCAGCGCACCGAACGTCACCTCCAGGGCCTCGACCGCACCGGCGGCCGGGGCGGCCTCGACCGCGGCGGAGTTCGGCTTGACGGTGATGACCGGCGTGCCCTTGGCGACACGGGTCTTGGTGGTGAAGGAGGCGGCGAACACCGACTGGGTGGCCACCGGGCCCTCGCCGGACGCTTCGAGGTCGACGGCGTCGGTGATGATGCCGGAGCCGATCCGCAGCGCCAGACGCGCGGCGATCTCCTTGCCCTCGGCGGAGGAGGGCACGAGCACGGCGGCCGGGGAGACGGCGGCGACGGCGGCCTGCAGCGCGTCGACCTTGGGGACGACGAGGTAGTCGGCGTACTCGGCGGCGTCGTGGGTGAGAACCCGGGTCGCGCCGTGCTCGGCGAGGGCGGCGGCGGTGTCGGCGGCACCCGCGCCGAGCGCGACGGCGACGGGCTCGCCGATGCGGCGGGCCAGCGTCAGCAGCTCCAGGGTGGGCTTGCGGACGGCACCGCCCGCGTGGTCGACGTAGACGAGGACTTCAGCCATGGGATTGCTCTCCTGCGGATTGCGAAGGCGTGAGGGAAGGGGAGGGGCGGCCCCGGCCGTGACCGGCGACGGTCGCGACGGGCCGCGGGGGCCTCAGATGAACTTCTGGCCCGCGAGGAACTCGGCGAGCTGCTTGCCGCCCTCGCCCTCGTCCTTGACGATCGTGCCGGCGGTGCGCGCCGGGCGGGCGGTCGCGGAGTCCACGGCCGTCCAGGCGCCCTCCAGACCGACGTCCTCGGCCTCGATGTCGAGGTCGGACAGGTCCCAGGACTGCACCGGCTTCTTCTTCGCCGCCATGATGCCCTTGAAGGAGGGGTAACGCGCCTCGCCCGACTGGTCGGTCACGGACACCACCGCCGGCAGGGACGCCTCAAGCTGCTCGGAAGCGGCGTCGCCGTCACGGCGGCCCGTGACGACCCCGTCCCCGACGGAGATCTCCGAGAGCAGGGTGACCTGCGGAACACCCAGCCGCTCGGCCAGCAGCGCCGGAACCACACCCATCGTGCCGTCGGTGGAGGCCATACCGGAGATCACCAGGTCGAAACCGGCCTTCTCGATCGCCTTCGCCAGCACCAGCGAGGTACCCAGCGCGTCGGTGCCGTGCAGGTCGTCGTCCTCGACGTGGATCGCCTTGTCCGCGCCCATCGACAGCGCCTTGCGCAGCGCGTCCTTGGCGTCCTCCGGACCCACGGTCAGCACGGTGATCTCGGCCTCGTCGGCCTCGTCGGCGATCTGGAGCGCCTGCTCCACCGCGTACTCGTCCAGCTCGGAGAGCAGACCGTCCACGTCGTCACGGTCGACGGTCAGGTCATCGGCGAAGTGCCGGTCGCCAGTGGCGTCGGGCACGTACTTCACAGTGACAACGATCCTCAAGCTCACGCCGGCTCTCCTACTGCATCGTCATTTCTGGGCTGCCTTCTGCAAGGCAGCATAGGCGCCTGAAGCGGCCGATCCCGATCGGGGCGACCTGCGCTCCGAACAGAATATTACTCACCAGTACGACGCCTACGCTCCCGCATGACGTGCCCGCTAAGCAAGCGCTTTGAACTGTGAGTTAGGCAACCCTGCGTAATCGCGCGGGGTTCAGTCTCGCAGACCGCCGAAGCGGCCCTGGTGGTACAGCAGCGGCCGGCCGGCGCCCGACGGGTCCCCCTCGACCACCTCGGCGAGCACGATCCGGTGGTCCCCCGCCGGGACCCGCGCCACCACCCGGCAGACCAGCCAGGCGAGCACGTCGTCGAGGACGGGAACTCCCTCCGGGCCGCTACGCCATCCGGTGGGCGCGCCGAAGCGGTCGGCGCCGCTGCGGGCGAAGGTGGCGGCCAGCTCCCGCTGGTGCTCCCCGAGTATGTGGACGCCGACGTGGGACGCCTCGGAGATCACCGGCCAGCTGGAGGCTCCGGTGCCGATGCCGAACGAGAGCAGCGGGGGCTCGGCGGAGACCGAGGTGAGCGAGGTGGCGGTGAAGCCGACGGGGCCGCCGCTTCCCCGAGCGGTGATCACGGCGACGCCCGCGGCGTGCCGGCGGAAGACGGAGCGCAGGAGGTCGGGGGAGGCGAGGCGGGTCGAGCGGAGGCCGGAGGTGGCCGTCATGGAGTTGTCCTTCTGCCGGGGTCGACGGGATCGCGCGGGGCTGCTCACGGCCTGGGACAGCGGGAACTGGCCGTGCGGACCAGGTCCACGTGCACACGCGCGAAGAGAAGGAGTTCTCGGGGCATTCCGTCAGGCTGACGAGAGGCGGGGTCCGTCGTCAAGTGCGTCCCGGTGTGCGGCTTCACACGGCCTCACCGAGCGCGGCGATCACATCGGCCCTGCGCGGCTGGCCGCTGGCCCTGCGCACGATCCGGCCGTCCGCGTCGAGGACGAGGACGGTCGGCGTCTTGAGGATGTCCAACCGCCGGACGAGATCGAGGTGTTCCTCGGCGTCGATCTCCACGTGGGCGACGCCGGGAACCATGGCGGCCACCTCGGCGAGCACCCTGCGGGTCGCCCGGCACGGGGCGCAGAAGGCGCTGGAGAACTGGACGAGTGTGGCCCGTTCGCCGAGCCCCTCCCCCAACTCCGCCGCGTCGAGCCGCTTGTCGCCGTCCCGCCCGCGCACTCTCACCCTCCCGCTCCGCCGCCGATGCAGCACTCCGTAGGCGCTCGCCAGCGCGAGCACCAGCCCACACACCACAAGTCCGGTCACAGCGTGCTTCAGCGTTCACGAGACTGCAAAGATTCCCGGCTGCCCGCGGAGATTGGCCTGAGGAATGCTTGACGCATGGACATCGATGTGAGGGGACCGCGCTTCGGGGCGGCCGTGACGACCGTGGTGCTGGCGCTCGTGCTGATCACCCAGAACCCGTGGCTGCTGGCGTGGCAGACGCTCGCCTTCGCGCTGGGCGCCGCGGGCGGGGTGGGGCGTTCGCCGTACGGCTGGGTGTTCCGCACGCTGCTGCGGCCCCGGCTCGGGCCGCCGACGGAGTTCGAGGCGCCGCAGCCGCCGCGGTTCGCGCAGGCGGTGGGGCTGGTCTTCGCCGCAGTGGGTCTGGTCGGTCTCACGGTGGGGCCCGCGTGGCTGGGACTGGGGGCGACCGGCGCGGCGCTGGCGGCCGCCTTCCTCAACGCGGTGTTCGGATACTGCCTGGGCTGCGAGATGTATCTGCTGGTCCGACGGGTGACGGTGCGCGCGGGGTGAGGGCCGGGTGTGCTTGCGGTGGTCGGTCATGTGTCCGACGTGACGAGAATCTCGCCTCGGGCGAGCGCCAAGACTGGCTACTCGTGCGTTCTTGGGGCACGATCTGCGGGATGCCGTAAACCTACGGCTGCGTAACTTCCCGCCGGGAGACCCCGTCCCAGGCAGAGAGAAGGGTCCACTCCGCCCATGGCAGAGCTTGTCTACCGCCCCGCGATCGGTCTCGCCCAAACCCTGTTCAAGGTCTGGGACCTGAAGATCGACCTCAAGGGGACGGAGAACATTCCGCGCTCGGGCGGCGCGGTGCTGGTGAGCAATCACATCGGCTACCTGGACTTCATCTTCGACGGCCTGGCGGCGCTGCCGCAGAAGCGTCTGGTGCGCTTCATGGCCAAGGAGTCGGTGTTCCGGCACAAGGTCTCCGGTCCGCTGATGCGGAACATGCGGCACATCCCGGTGGACCGCAAGCAGGGCGAGGCCGCCTACGCGCACGCCCTGGACTCGCTGCGCTCCGGTGAGATCATCGGCGTCTTCCCCGAGGCCACCATCTCGCAGTCGTTCACGCTGAAGAGCTTCAAGTCGGGCGCCGCCCGGCTGGCCCAGGAGGCGGGTGTCCCGCTGATCCCGATGGCCGTGTGGGGCACCCAGCGGCTGTGGACCAAGGGACACCCGCGCAACTTCAAGCGCAGCCACATCCCGATCACCATCCGGGTCGGTGAGGCGATAGAGGCGTCCAAGGACAAGTACGCGGGCGCCATCACCCGTCAACTCCGCGAGCGCGTGCAGGAGTTGCTGGAGGCCGCCCAGCGCGCCTACCCCGTGCGCCCCAAGGGCCCGGACGACACCTGGTGGATGCCGGCCCACCTCGGCGGTACGGCCCCGACCCCGGAGCAGGTCCGCGAGGCCGAGGCCCGCTGACCCGCGGTCACAGCGTCTCGGGGAGCGTCGCCCACAGCCGCGCCCGGTCGGGGGCGGCCCGCAGGGCGCCGAGCACGGCCGGATGCGGTGCGGCGTACAGCGTCGGCAGGTCCGACTCGCCCGCACCGGCGTCCGGGACGAACGCCAGGCGCTCCCCGTCGAGCGAGAACCGGGCGTCCACACCCGGCTTGTTGCCCCGGGGGTCCTGGCGGTGCCAGGCGCCGTGGAAGCGCACGGCGACCAGGCCGTGGATCACGTACCCGTCGCCGTCGTCGTCCGCCAGCCGCTGGTAGCACAGGGCGGTGGGGATGTCCTCGGCGCGCAGCAGCGCGGCCAGGGCATGGACTTTGGCGTAGCAGATCCCGGTGCGCTGTTCGAGGACGTCGGAGGCGCGCCAGGTGACGCGCGGATCGCCGGCGTCCTGGGAGTGCGGGACGGTGTCGCGGACGAACTCGAACGCCGCTCTCGCATAGCCATACGAGTCCTCCACGCCCTTGGCGAGCTGCGCGGCCGTCCGTCGTACGACCGGATGGTGGTGGTCGACGGCCTCGTCGGCGGCCAGATAGGCGGACAGGTCGGGGTTCTGTTGGATCGGTTCCATGCCCGTGGAGCATAGAAAAACGATCACCCGAGAGTCAATGACTTTTCGGGTGACCGTATATCTATGCAGTCTGCGAAGGCCCTCGGCGGGACTCAGCGGGTCTCAGCGGGCCATTTCCTCCTTGAGCGCCGCCACGAACCGGTCCACGTCCTCCGCGGTGGTGTCGTAGGAGCACATCCAGCGGACGTCACCCGCGGCCTCGTCCCAGAAGTAGAAGCGGAAGCGCTTCTGCAGGCGTTCGCTCACGTCGTGCGGGAGGCGGGCGAAGACGGCGTTGACCTGCACCGGGTACAGGATCTCGACCCCGTGGACGGCACGGACGCCCTCGGCGAGCCGCTGGGCCATCTCGTTGGCGTGACGGGCGTTGCGCAGCCAGAGGTCCTTCGCCAGCAGGGCCTCCAACTGCACCGACACGAAACGCATCTTGGAGGCGAGCTGCATGGACAGCTTGCGCAGGTGCTTCATGTGGCGGACGGCGTCCTGGTTGATCACGACGACCGCCTCGCCGAACATCGCGCCGTTCTTGGTGCCGCCCAGCGAGAGCAGGTCGACGCCAGCCGCGTTGGTGAAGGTCCGCATCGGCACGTCCAGGGCGGCCGCGGCGTTGGCTATCCGGGAGCCGTCCAGGTGCACCTTCATGCCGTGCGCGTGGGCGTGCTCGCAGATCGCGCGGATCTCCTCGGGCGTGTACAGGGTGCCGAGTTCGGTGCTCTGGGTGATCGAGACGACCTGCGGCATCGCCCGGTGCTCGTCGTCCCAGCCGTACGCCTGCCGGTCGATCAGCTCGGGGGTGAGCTTGCCGTCGGGCGTGGGCACGGTGAGGAGCTTCAGGCCCCCGACCCGTTCCGGCGCGCCGCACTCGTCGACGTTGATGTGCGCGCTCTCGGCGCAGATCACCGCGCCCCAGCGGTCGGTGACCGCCTGGAGCGCGACGACGTTGGCGCCGGTGCCGTTGAAGACCGGGAACGCCTCGGCGGTGGCACCGAAGTGGCTGCGGACGATCCGCTGCAGGTTCTCGGTGTAGTCGTCCTCGCCGTACGCGACCTGGTGCCCGCCGTTGGCCAGGGCCAGGGCGGCGAGCACCTCGGGGTGGACCCCCGCGTAGTTGTCGCTGGCGAAGCCGCGGATCTCCGGGTCGTGATGGCGCCGGGCGTCGGTCTTCGGAGGGTTCACGGCTTGTCGGTCAGCCACAGACGGTTTCCGTTCACTTCGGCGGCGGACTTGTCCCAGACGCCGGCGATGGCCTCGGCCAGCTCCGTGACGTCGGTGAAGCCCGCGAACTTCGCGTTGGGGCGGTCGGCGCGCATCGCGTCGTGCACCAGCGCCTTCACCACCAGGATCGCAGCCGCCGAGGTCGGCCCGTCCGGCCCTCCAGCCTTGCGGAAGAAGTCGGCCGTGGCCAGCGTCCACGCCTCGGCGGCGGCCTTGGCCGCGGCGTAGGCGGCGTTGCCCGCCGTGGGATTGCTGGCGCCGGCCGCGCTGATCAGGACGTACCGGCCGCGCTCGCTGCGCTGCAGGGCCTCGTGGAAGGCGAGGGAGGTGTGCTGCACCGTGCGGATCAGCAGCATCTCCAGGAAGTCCCAGTCGTCGAGGCTGGTCCGGGTGAAGGTCTCGCTGCCCCGCCAGCCGCCGACGAGGTGGACGAGTCCGTCCACCCGCCCGAAGTCCTTCTCGATACGGGTGGCCCAGTCCCGGGTGGACTGGAGGTCCAGCAGGTCGACCGTGTCGCCGACGACGGTGGCGCCGCCGTGCGCGTAGCGGGCCGCGTCGACGGCCTCGGAGAGCCGCTCGGGGTCGTTGTCGGAGCCGACGACGATCGCGCCCGCGTCGGCCAGCCGCAGCAGGGTCGCCCGGCCCGCGGGTCCGCCCGCGCCGGCCACCGCGATCACCGCGCCACTCAGTGCACCGTTGCCGTTCTGCATGGTCCTCGCCTCCTGAGCGGCGTCCGAGACGCCCGCGGGTCCGGCGCTCACGCGGCGATCCGCTCGGCGTTCGCCGCAGTGATGCCCTTGGTGGAGGCGATCACGGACTTCAGCTTCTTGGCGAGCGCCTCATAGAACATGCTGAGCGGAAACTCGTCCGGAAGCACGTCGTCGACGAGTTTCCGCGGCGGCTGCGTCAGATCCAGGGCGTCGGGGCCCTTGGCCCAGCGGGAGCCGGGGTGCGGGGCGAGGTACTCGGAGACCAGCTCGTACCCGGCGAACCAGTGGACGAGCTTCGGGCGGTCGATGCCGTCCCGGTAGAGCTGCTCGATGTCGGCGCAGAGCTGGTTGGTGACCTGCGGGGCGCGCTGCCAGTCGATGTGCAGCTTGTTGTCGGTCCAGCGGACCACGTCGTGCTTGTGCAGGTAGGCGAAGAGAAGCTGTCCGCCGAGCCCGTCGTAGTTGCGGACGCGCTCGCCGGTCACCGGGAAGCGGAACATGCGGTCGAAGAGGACCGCGTACTGCACGTCACGGGCCTGCGGGACCCCGTCGGCCTCCAACTTCACGGCCTCCTTGAAGGCGGTGAGGTCGCAGCGCAGCTCCTCCAGGCCGTACATCCAGAACGGCTGGCGCTGCTTGATCATGAAGGGGTCGAAGGGCAGGTCGCCGTGGCTGTGGGTGCGGTCGTGGACCATGTCCCACAGCACGAAGGCCTCCTCGCAGCGCTTCTGGTCGTGGACCATCGCGGCGACGTCCTCGGGCAGTTCGAGGCCGAGGATGTCGACGGCGGCGTCGGTGACCCGGCGGAAGCGGGCGGCCTCGCGGTCGCAGAAGATGCCGCCCCAGGAGAAGCGGGCCGGGGCCTCGCGCACGGCGATGGTCTCCGGGAAGAGCACGGCCGAGTTGGTGTCGTAGCCGGCGGTGAAGTCTTCGAAGGTGATGCCGCAGAACAGAGGGTTGTCGTAGCGGGTGCGCTCCAGCTCGGCCAGCCACTGGGGCCACACCATGCGCAGCACGACCGCTTCGAGATTGCGGTCGGGGTTGCCGTTCTGCGTGTACATCGGGAACACCACGAGGTGCTGGAGGCCGTCCGCGCGGTCGGCGGCGGGCTGGAAGGCCAGCAGCGAGTCCAGGAAGTCGGGGACCCCGAACCCGTCCTCGGCCCAGCGGCGCAGGTCCTTGACGAGGGCCTCGTGGTAGGCGGCGTCGTGCGGCAGCAGCGGCGACAGCGTCTCGACGGCCCCGACGACCTCGGCGACCGCCTGCTCGGCGTCGCCCGGAGCGGGGGCGCCCTCGGCGTCGAAGTCGATCGAACCGTCCTTGGACTGCCAGGGCCGGATGCGCTCCACGGCATCCTTGAGCACGGGCCAGGCCGGGTGCTCCACCACCCTACCTACCGAAGGAACAACGCCCTCCGCTGCCGTCTGCACAAGAATTTCCGTCATGACCCATCCTCCACGGGAGAACCTTTCGTAGTGACACCGTACGTAGCGAGGGTTCCTCACCGCAAGACCGATCTTGTGTGAGCCAGCCGGAAATCTTCCCGCCACCCCCGGCTCCTAACCGCTGAATCTCCTGTCACACGAGTCATGGATCACAGTTCGTGCGTCACGCTCTCCGAACGGAGGCACCCAGGGTCAACGCGCGCCGGACTCGCCCACTCAGGGATGACCCGCTCGGTGCGCGGCAGCTGCGGAAACGGTCCTGTTCCCGGACGTGACACGGGGTGACACGCCCCGAACGGGCTCGTGCACATGCGGATGCATCGCACGGCGGGAGGACTACGCTGCGCCCCAGCCGCGTGCCGCCCCTCCCCCGGTCACGCGGGCCGAGCCGCCGTCGACGGAAGCGAGTCAACCTTGAACTTCCTCACCATCGGTCACCGCGGAGTCATGGGTGTCGAACCCGAGAACACCCTCCGTTCCTTCGTGGCCGCCGATCGCGCGGGCCTCGACGTCATCGAACTCGATCTGCATCTGAGCAAGGACGGCGCGCTCGTCGTCATGCACGACGCGGACGTGGACCGGACGACGGACGGCACGGGCCCGATCGCCGACAAGACCCTCGCCGAACTGCGCGCCCTGGACGCGGGCCGCGGCGAGCGGATTCCCACCTTCGAGGAGGTCCTGGACGCGGTACGGGCACCGCTGCAGGCCGAGATCAAGGACACGGCGGCGGCCCGCTCCCTCGCCGAGGTCATGCACCGCCGCGACCTGGTGGGGCGGGTCGAGGTGCTGTCCTTCCACGACGAGGCGGTCGCCGAGATCGCCCGCCTCGTGCCCGGCGTGCGCACCGCCCTGGTCGCCAGCCGCTACGGCCCCGACGTGGTGGACCGGGCGGTGGCGGTGGGCGCCGCCACGCTGGTGCTGAACATCCGGCGGCTGACCCTGGAGGTCGTCGAGAAGGCCCGCAAGGCGAACCTGCGGATCATCGGCTGGGTGGTGAACACCCAGGACCACCTGCGGCTGGTCCGCGCGCTCCAGCTGGACGGGGCGACGACCGACTACCCGGACATCAAGCGCACGGGCCGTTTCACGGCCTGACGCTCACCCGAGCGGCTTGACCAGCAGCTCGAACCGCAGATCCGTGCGCAGCGGCACACCGAACCGCTCGTCGCCGTACGGGAACGGGGTCATCCGTCCCGTACGGCGGTAGCCGCGCCGCTCGTACCAGGCGATGAGGTCGTCCCGTACGGAGATCACGGTCATGTGCATCTCCCGGGCGCCCCAGGTCTCGCGGGCGAGGCGCTCGGCCTCGGCGATGATCACCTTGCCGAGGCCACCGCCCTGGAGGGCCGGACTCACCGCGAACATCCCGAAGTAGGCGTGGGAGCCGCGGTGTTCGATCTGGCAGCAGGCGACGACCGTGCCGTCCCGCTCCACGGTGAGCAGCCTGCTCTCGGGGGTCTTGATGACCTGCAGCACGCCCTCGGCGTCGGTCCGCTGCCCGTCGAGGATGTCCGCCTCCGTGGTCCACCCGGCCCGGCTGGAGTCCCCCCGGTACGCCGACTCGATCAGCGCGACGAGGGCGTCCACGTCGCCGTCGGTGGCGTCACGGAAGGTCAGACCGGTGGCGGCGGTGTCCATGAGCTGCTCCAGGCGGATGTCTGCGGACGGGAACACGCACGAGGGTATCCGCAGCCGCGTCCCGGCCCGGGGCGCGGGGAAGCGCCGCGAGAAGCCGCCCCCGCCCGTACCCGTGCGGACCGCCCGGCACCTACCCTCGATCGCATGATCCACGTACTCAGCAGCCGCGTCCTCCTGCGCCCCACCGACCCCGAGCGGTCCCGTGCCTTCTACGGAGAACAGCTCGGACTGCCCGTGTACCGCGAGTTCGGCACGGGCGACCACCGGGGCGTCGTGTACTTCCTCGGCGGCGGCTTCCTGGAGGTCGCGGGCCGCTCCGAGACCCCGCCGTCGCCCGCGCTCAAGCTGTGGCTGCAGGTGGCGGACGTGACCGCGGCGCACGAGGAGCTGCTGGCGGCCGGGGTGCAGGTGCGGCGACCGCCCGTGAAGGAGCCGTGGGGCCTGATCGAGATGTGGATCGCCGACCCGGACGGCACCGAGATCGTGCTGGTGGAGATCCCGGCGGACCATCCGCTGCGGTACCGGCCGGGCATCTGACGCTCCGCACACCGGTCGCCCGGGGCCGGAACCGGGCCGTCGTGCCCCGGTGGCCGGGGCCGGGGCCGGGGCATAGCGTGCTGGCAGGGGCCCGGACCGCTCGCGGGAGGCACGCGATGAAGCTCGACGAGCCCGTCGTCGGAGGACCTTGCTGGACCGAGCTGGGGACCAGCGACCTGGACGCGGCGAAACGCTTCTACTCCGAGCTGTTCGGCTGGCGTCCACGCACCGATCCGCGCCAGGAGGCGGGCGGTTACAGCGTCGCGCACCTCGGTGACGCGGCGGTGGCCGCCCTCGCCCCGCTCTACCAGGAGTCACAGCCGGTGGCGTGGAACGTGTCGTTCGCCGTACGGGACGCGGACGAGTCGGTCGGCGCCGTACGGGCGGCGGGCGGGACCGTGGTGCTGGAGCCCATGGACGTCTTCGACATCGGGCGGTTCGCGGTGGTGTACGACCCGGGCGGCGCGGCCTTCCAGCTGTGGCAGGCGCGCTCCTTCCCCGGCGCCGGGCTGTTCAACGCGCCCGGCACGCTCGGCTGGGTCGAGCTGCTGACCCGTGCGCCCGAGCGGGCCAGGGCCTTCTACACGGCGGTGTTCGGCTGGAGCGTGAGCACGGGCGAGCACTACACGCAGTGGGGCCTCGACGGCGCCGACTTCGGCGGCATGGTCACGATGGGCGACACGTTCCCGCCCGAGGTGCCCTCGCACTGGCTGCCGTACTTCGCCGTGGCGGACGTCGACGACACGGCCCGCGCCGCCGTCGAGGCGGGCGGCACCCTGCTCATGGAGCCCACGACCGTGCCGGAGGGACCCCGTATCGCGGTCCTGCGGGACCCTCAGGGCGCCGCCTTCGGGGTGTACCCGGCCGGCGCCGAGGGCTGACCGAGGGCGGCGGGCGCGCGGCGGGCCCGGCTCGGCGCTCCCCCCTGGCGCGGCGCTCCCCCCTGGCGCGGCGCCCCGGAGGCCGTGACCCCGGGTGCCGCACCCCCACGCGCTCCCCCGCGTACACCCTTGCGCTCGTATGCGCGCCATCACGTCCGGGCATGCCCTGACCGACTGCCCGACCTCGCTCTCAGCGCTGACCGATGTCGACGAACGGGGGGATGCGTGGTGCACGGACCGGTGTCGTCCGGCTGGCTCCTGGTCGCGCTGTGCGCGATGACCGGTGGGTACTGCCTGCTGCGGATGCGCAGTGCCGTCGAGGAGCAGCGCCGGGCCGCGGGGGGCGAGGCGTTGATGGGGTTCGGGATGGCCGCGATGGCCGTGCCCGCCGTGGTCGTCGCACCGCCGCGCTGGGCCTGGCTGGCCTGTGCGGTCGTCTTCGGCACGGCGGCGGTGCGTGCCCTGTGGTCGGCCCGCAGGAGTGCGCACCATCTGCACCATCTGGTGGGCGCGCTGGCCATGGTCCACATGGCCGTCTCGATGGCCGCCGGACCGGGCGGCGGCCACGGCGGCGCGGGCCTGCCCCTGGTGACCGGGGTGCTGCTGGCGTACTTCGCCGGCTATGTCCTGTGGGCGGGACTGCGGCTCGTGCCGGTGCCGGTGACCGCGGGCGCGCGGGGCGCGGCTGCCACGGCGGCGGCGACGGGGTGGGGCGACCGGCCGGAGCTGGCCCGGGCCTGCCGACTGTCCATGGGCATGGGGATGTTCGCGATGCTGCTGACCGTCTGAGCGGGGTCGCCGACCCGCGCCGCCGGCCGCGGCGGACAGCGGTTCGTCCGGTCGTGGGGCGTATCCGGCCGTGGGCTGCGTCACTTCGGCGGCGCCGCCCGTGTCGCGGCACACCGGCCCGCTCATAGGCTGCGCCTCATGATGGTCCCCGCGGCGTTGTTGCTGCTCGGCGCCCTGACCGCCGTCGTCGCCCCGCGGCTGTTGGCCCGCGCCGACTGGCCGGACCGTGAACCGGTGGTCGCCCTGTGGGTGTGGCAGTGCGTGGTGGCGGCCGTGCTGCTGTGCTGCGTGCTGTCGATGGCCCTGAGCGCGGCGGCCGCCTGGGCCGCGGTGCGCGGGCCGGTGTTCGCGCCCGCTCCGGACGGGGTCGTGGAGGCGTACGCGCTGGGCGGCGGGGGTTCCTGGGCCGTGGCCACGGCCGTGGCGCTCGCCTGCGGAGGGCTGTGGACCGGGGCGATGCTGACCCGCGAGATCGTCCGGGCCCGGCGGCAGCGGCGGCGGCGCCATGCCGAACTGCGGCTTCGCGCACCGTTGTTGCCCGGTGAGGAGCCGGACGGCGACCGGCTCGTGGTGGTGGAGGGCGACCGCCCGGACGCCTGGTGGCTGCCGGGCCCCGAGCCCCGACTGGTCATCACCACGGCCGCGTTGCGCCGGCTGGAGGAACGCCAGGTGGACGCGGTGGTGGCCCATGAGCAGGGACACGCGCGGGCACGGCACCACTGGCTGCTGCACTGTTCGGCGGCGCTCGCGGGCGGCTTCCCGCGGGTGCCGGTGTTCGCGGCGTTCCAGGGCGAGATGCACCGGCTGGTCGAACTCGCCGCCGACGACACCGCCTCCCGCCGCCACGGCCGTCTCACCATCGCCCTCGCGCTCGTCGGTCTCAACGAGGACCGGGGCGTGTTCGGGCCGTGCCCGACCCCCGAGGACCATGTGCCGCAGCGGGTCGACCGGCTGCTCGCTCCCCCGCGGCGCCTCAGCCCGGCACGTCGGCTGCGGCTGACCGCGTACGCCACCCTGGTGCCGGCCGTGCCGGTCCTGGTGGCTTTCGTTCCCGCTCTGCGGGCACTCGGTAGGTCGTGACATGGCAAAGAGGGCACAAAGAGAAACCCAAGGACAACGTACGGCGCGGCGGCTGCGCTCCGGATGCGCCGCGTGACGGTGATCTCACGGCCCGGCATTGGCCTGAGGCCCCACGAGTCGGTCAGGATCGCTGTATGCACACCCCCACCGTCGACGCGCCGCCCCACCGGCCGCCGGCCACCCGCACCGTCCGCGCCGCCGTGGCCCTCGCGGTCCCTTCCGTCCTGCTGCTGGTCCTGGTAGCGCTCTCCTGGTCGCCGCTGATGTCGCTGGACCGGAGCATCGCGGACACCACTCATCGCTGGGCCGTCGCCGACCCGGCACTCACCCACGCCTTCCGCATCCTCACGGACTGGGTCTGGGATCCGGTGACGATGCGTCTGCTGGCCCTGGCCGCCGCCGTCTGGCTGGTGTGGCGCCACCGGGACTGGTGGCTCGCCGTCTGGCTGGGCGTCACCTGCGCGGCGGGGACGGCGGTGCAGCAGGGGCTGAAGGCGGCCGTCGGGCGGGAGCGGCCGGCGTGGCCCGACCCGGTGGACTCCGCGCACTACGCGGCGTACCCGTCGGGCCACGCCATGACGGCCACGGTCGTCCTCGGGCTGCTGGTGTGGCTCCTGCACCGGTACGGCGCCGGGCGCGCCGTCGTGCGGACCGCCCTGGCGGTGGCCGTCGTCTCCGTCCTCGGGGTCGGCCTGACCCGGATCTGGCTGGGCGTGCACTGGGCGTCGGACGTGCTGGGCGGCTGGCTGCTGGGCGGACTGACGATCGCGCTGGCGGTGCTGGCCTATGAGAAGTGGCGTTCCCCGGGGCGTACTTGACCGGCCGGCGGCGGGCACGAAAGATCGACGGCATGACGGTCGAAGGGGTGTTGTTCGACTTCTCCGGAACTCTCTTCCGGGTGGAGTCCACCGAGTCCTGGCTCCGTGCGGTCCTCAGGGACGCCGGTCTGGTCCTGCCCGAGCCGGAGTCGCTGCGGGTGGCCGAGGCCCTGGAGCGGGCCGGTGCGCTGCCCGGCGGGGCGGTTCCGGCGGAGCTGCCGACGGGCGCGTCGGGTGAGCTGTGGGCGATGCGGGACCGCAGCGCCGACTCGCACCGGGCCGCCTACACGGCTCTCTCCCGACAGGTGGGGCTGCCCGACCCCGCGCTCCACGACGCGCTGTACGACCGCCATATGACGCCGTCGGCGTGGAGCCCCTACCCGGACGCCGTCGAGGTGCTCGCGGCCCTGCGCGAACGCGGGGTGGCCGTCGGGGTGGTGAGCAACATCGGCTGGGATCTGCGGCCCGTCTTCCGGGCGCACGGCCTCGACGCGTACGTCGGCGCGTACGTGCTGTCGTACGAACACGGCATCCAGAAGCCGGACGCGCGGCTGTTCGCCCTCGCCTGCGAGGCGCTGGGCGTCGACGCGCGCAGGACGCTGATGGTCGGCGACGACCGGCGGGCCGACGGCGGAGCGGCGGCTCTGGGGTGCGCGGTGCACTTCGTGGACCATCTGCCCGCCGCCGAACGGCCGGACGGGCTGCGGCCGGTGCTGGATCTGGTCGGCTGAGACGCCGTTCGGACCGGCTGCCGGGGGGCGCATCCGCGTTCATCTGTCGGCCGGTCAGCGCCGCCGGACGTCCGTCCCGGACCGTCCCCCGTGCGGCCCGGGACGCACGACGGCCGGACGGCGGCACGCCGGGCCTCCCCCGGAGGCGCCGAGTATAGTGCGCCGGCGCCGGGCCGACCCGGGAGTCGCGGACCGCACCGCGCCCCGGCCGGCCGGGACCCCGCCGTACGCGCGAGTCCCGCCGGACCCCTGGGGGCCCGGCGGGACGGGTGACGCGCAGACCGCTCGACGCCCCTAGTCGAGGTCGAAGTAGTCCGGCTGCGTCTGCACGTTGAGCTCGGACATGGTGACCTGCTGGGCGGGGTTCGTCCGCGGGTCGTCGAGCTTCAGGACGTCGAAGCCCTTCACCAGGTCGTTCGAGTAGATGTAACCGTTGTAGTAGTACGCCGACCAGGAGCCGCCGCCCACCAGGGTGCTGGTGGAGATCGGACCGCGCTCGAAGTAGGCGATCTCCTCGGGCTTGGTGGAGTCGGTGAAGTCCCAGACGGAGACGCCGCCCTGGTACCAGGCCTGGACCATGATGTCCTTGCCCTCGACCGGGATCAGCGAGCCGTTGTGGGCGACGCAGTTCTCGGTGTCCGCCTGGTGGCGGGGGATCTTGTAGTAGCTCTTGAAGACCAGCTTGCGCTTGTCGCCCTTGCCGGTGATCTCGTAGATGCCGTCGGCACCGCGGTTCGGCCCGATCGCCGCGTTGCAGGTGGCCGCGCCGCCGCCGCCCAGCTCGTCGGTGAAGACGACCTTGTCGGCGTCCTGGTTGAAGGTGGCCGAGTGCCAGAACGCGAAGTTGACGTTGTCCTGGACGCGGTCGATGACCTTCGGCTTCTTCGGGTTCTTGATGGAGAACAGGATGCCGTCACCCATGCACGCGCCGGCCGCCAGGTCCTTCGACGGCAGCACCGTGATGTCGTGGCAGCCCGTGGTCTTGGAGACACCGGGGTTCGTCGGCGAACCGGGGTTGCCGCCGCCGTCCGGTCCCTCACCGGGGAACAGGACCGGGAAGCCCACGACCTTCGCCCGCTCCGGGTGCTTGCGGGACACCTTGATGACCGAGATGCCGTCGTGCGGCGGCTTGCAGTCGGGGAACGAGGCGCTCGGCGAGTACGAGGAGACGTAGACGTAGACGTTCTTGCCGTCCGGCACCAGCGTGTGGGTGTGGGAGCCGCAGGCGGTCTCGACGGCGGCGACGTACTTGGGGTGCGCCTTGTCGCTGATGTCGAAGATCTTCATGCCCTCCCACGACGACTTCTCGGTCGCGGGCTGCGTGGTGCTGTTGCAGGAGTTGTCGCTGCGCGAGGAGTCGGTGGACAGGAACAGCAGGTCGCCGGAGACCGAGATGTCGTTCTGCGAGCCCGGGCAGAGCACCTGGGCGACGGTCTTCGGCGCCTTCGGGTCGCTGATGTCGAAGATCCGGAAGCCGTCGTAGTTTCCGGCGAAGGCGTACTTGCCCTGGAAGGCGAGGTCCGAGTTGGTGCCCGGCAGCGCCTCCTTGGGGATGTTCGTCAGGTGCTGCATGTTGGCGGAGTGGACGATCTCGTCCTGGCCGGGTATCTCGCCGGCGGCTATCGCCGCCCGCGCCTCGGCGGCGTCGCTCTTGGAGACCTTCTCCCGTACGGCGGGCGCGTCCCCGGGGTCAGGAGTCGCGGCCGCCGGTCCGGCGGTGAGCAAGGCGGCCAGGAGACCGGCCGCGGTCGCGGCGACCCCCAGACGTCTGCGCCGCGTCCGAAGGTTCTTCAACAGGGTCACTGTGTCCTCCCGTGTGGCCGTTCGCGGTCGAACGGTTCAGGCTCCTCCGAAGTATCGTCTTCATCATGCACAGATCAACAGACGGCAATGCACTTGTAACGAACAAATTTGATCACCGATCAGTGAATGCGTGTTAGGAAAGTTCGTCAACACCCACAAGGTGTCCGCCCGTTGCCGTGTCCCCAGGAGGTCACTGTGCTCGTTCGCCGCACCACCCGCGCGCCGCTGGTCACGGCCTCACTCACGGCCGTCCTCCTGGCGCTCGCGGGCTGCGACTCGGGGTCCGGGGCGGACCCCGACGGCGGTTCCGCCAAGTCGGGGGGACCGGCGGTGATCGCCCCCGGAAAACCGGGTGAGGCGGCTCAAACCCTTTCGCCAGCAGAAGTTGAAAAACAGCGCGCGGAGGACGACGCTCCGAACTCCGCGGACTACGACTACGCCCGCATGATGATCGTGCACCACACCCAGGCGCTGGAGATGACCGAACTCGCCCCCGACCACGCGAAGTCGACCCAGGTGAAGCGGATCGCCGAACGCATCTCGGCCGCCCAGAAGCCCGAGATCGAGGCCATGGAGGGCTGGCTGAAGGTCCACGACGCCGACGAGCACGGCACGTCGCACGACCACGAGGCGATGCCCGGCATGGCGACCGAGCGGCAGATGAAGGAACTGGGCTCGCTGGACGGGGCGAAGTTCGACCGGCTGTTCCTGAAGCTGATGATCACTCACCACGAGGGCGCGATCACCATGGCCACGGACGTGAAGGCGCAGGGCAACAACATCCTGGTCGAGGAGATGGCCGACGACGTGATCGCCCAGCAGGCCACGGAGATCAGCCGGATGCGCGACCTGACGACCTGACAGATACCCCTTGCCGGGCAGGCAGGGGGCTCAGCGCCGGGCGTGCCGGGGGCCGAGCAGGCCCTCGTCGCGCGCCCCGGCGATGAGCCGAAGCGACTTGCGGCGGCTGTGCCCGGTCGCGCACATCACGGCGACGACCGGGTCGTGGCCGGACCGCTGCGCCGCGAGGTACTCCTCGGCCACCAGCCGCCGCCCCTCCACCCCGCGCGGCCACGCCGGCCTGGCCCGGCGCCCCGGTCCGTACGGGGCCTCCGGCCGCTCCTCGTCGAGGTACACGGGCGGGGTGCCGCACGCCTCGAACAGCGGGCCCTCGATCCAGTCGGCCAGCTCCGTCAGGTCCTCCAGGGACAGCGGCGGCTGGGCGCGCACGTCCTCCAGGGACAGCCGGCCCTCGCAGACCACGGCGAGCACCTCGACCGCGGCACCGTCGGGGAAGGCCAGCCGCGCGGTGAACCAGGCCGTGGCGCCGTCGTGCTCCTGCACCTCCCAGGCGGGGCGCACGCTCACCACACCGTCCCGCCAGTGGCGATCGGAAAGGTTCAGAAAGGAGGCTTCCAGCACATACGCAACGTAAGCGCATGATCACATTCACTGCGAATAGGCACGCATACCGGGGGCGCACGGCACCCCGACGGCGCAGCACCCGGTCCAGCCTCCGCGCCCCTCCCCCGGCGGGTCCGGCGGTGTCATCCTGGAGGCATCAGCGATCTCCTCGCGTAGGGAGTTCCGCCGTGCTGCGAGTCGCCGTCGTGGGGTCGGGGCCGAGCGGGTGCTACACCGCCCAGAGCCTCGTCCAGCAGGACCCGGGGGTGCTGGTCGACGTCCTGGACCGGCTGCCCTGCCCGTACGGGCTGGTGCGCTACGGGGTCGCGCCCGACCACGAGAAGATCAAGTCGCTGCAGAACACCCTGCGTGCCGTGCTGGAGCACGAGCGGGTGCGCTTCCTGGGCGGTGTCCGGGTGGGCGCGGACGGGGTCCCTGCCGCCCGGCTGCGGGAGCTGTACCACGCGATCGTGTACTGCGTGGGCGCCGCCGCCGACCGCCGGCTCGGCATCCCGGGCGAGGAACTGCGCGGCAGCTGGTCGGCGACCGACTTCGTCTCCTGGTACAGCGCCCACCCGGACGCGACGGACCGCGCCTTCGGCGGACCCGTCCTCGGGGCGCGCACGGCGGTGGTCGTCGGCGTCGGGAACGTCGCGGTGGACGTCACCCGCATGCTCGCGCGCGGCGCGCGCGAGCTGAGCCCGACCGACATGCCCCAGGCCGCGCTCGCCTCCCTCGCCGCGAGCGAGGTCACCCAGGTCCACATGGTGGGCCGCAGGGGTCCCTCGCAGGCCCGCTTCACCACCAAGGAGCTGCGCGAGCTGGGCTCCCTCCCCGACACCCGGGTCGGCGTCAACCCGGCCGAGCTGGAGCTGGACCCGGACTACGTCGACCCGTCGTCCCTCCCCGCCGCACGGCGCCGCAACGTCGAGGTGCTGCGCGGCTGGGCCACGGCGCCCGCGCCGTCCGGCCGTCGCCGCATCCGGCTGCGTTTCTTCCTGCGCCCCGTCGAACTCCTCGCCGACGGCGACCGGGTCTGCGGCGTGCGCCTGGAGCGCACCGCACCCGACGCGCACGGCGGGGTGACCGGCACCGGCCGCTACGAGGAGATCGAGGCCCAGCTCGTCCTGCGCGCGGTCGGCTACCGGGGCGTCCCCCTGGACGGCCTCCCGTTCGACCCGGTGCACGGCACGGTCCCGCACGGGGCCGGGCGCGTGCTCCGCGACGGCGCGCCCTCGCCCGGCGAGTACGTGGCCGGCTGGATCAAACGCGGCCCGACCGGGGTGATCGGCACCAACCGCCCCTGTGCCAAGGAGACGGCGGCCTCGCTGCTGGAGGACGCGCCGGAACTGGCGGTCCGGCACGTGCCCGACGACCCGGTGGCGGCCCTGCGGGCCGAGGGGTGCGAGCCGGTCGAGTGGCGGGGCTGGCAGGCGATAGAGCGGGCCGAGGCGGCCCTCGGGGCCTCGCTGGGCAGAGGCGTGGTCAAGCTCCCCGACTGGGACGCGCTCATGACGGCGGCGCGCACCGGCGCGGGCTGAGAGCGCGGCGACACGCCCCGACGCATGCCGCTCGTGCCGGCCACGGCCGGGCAGCCCTCCCACGGGGCCCGTGCGGTCGGCGCCGAGACGGCCGGACCGCCGGGCGGCGGCGTCCACGGCGGCGTCGAGAAGCCCGGTGACGAGACCGGCCGGGTCGCACCGGCGGCCGTTCTCTCGGCGAGGTCGATCCGGTGGCGGCCGGTCTCGCGGCCGCGCCGCGGTGGACCTTCCGGTCACCCCGCTCGCGCGCACGACGCTCACGCCGTACGGGACCGGCGGCCCCGTGCGGCGGAGCCTCTGCCCGGCCCCAGCCCGCCGCGCCCCCTCGCGGGCCCTGTGGACGGCCCCGTCGCTGGGGAACGAGACGGACGGGGCCACGGGGCCTACGAGGAAGAGGGATCCGCGCGGTGCCGTCGGTGAGTCGGGGCGAAAGTGCCCTCAGGCGGCCGGATCGTGCCGTTCACCCCCGCTGGAGCAGACGGGCCGGGACCGCCCCGGCGAGGATCCGGTAGCCCTCCGGGTTGAGGTGCAGCCAGTCGCCGTCGTGGAGGCCCGGCTGGAGGCGGGCGGGGTTCTCCGGGTCGCGGACCGCGCGGTCGAAGTCGAGGACCGCGTCGAAGCGGCCGCTCGTGCGGATCCAGGTGTTGACGGCCTGCCGCGCCGCCTCGCGGTGTCCGGCGGCGTCGTCGTACGGGGTGTTGCCGCCGAAGGGCAGGAGGGTCGCGCCGTAGACACGGATGCCCTGGGCGTGGGCGCGGACGACGATCTGCTCGTAGGCGGCGACGAGGTCGGCGGTGACGCGCTGCTGGGCGGCGGGGGTGGCCTCCGCGGTGCCGAGGTCGTTGACGCCCTCGAAGACGATCAGCTGCTCGACGGCGCTGTGCGCCAGGATGTCGCGGTCCAGGCGGGCGAGGGCGTTGGGGCCGAGGCCGTCGTTGAGGACGCGGTTGCCGCCGGCGGCCAGGTTCACCACGGCCAGGTGCCGGGTGCCGGGCCGCTGCTGGAGGCGGTCGAAGAGCTGGTCGGGCCAGCGGTTGTTGCCGTTGGTGGTGGAGCCCCGGCCGTCGGTGAGCGAATCGCCGAGGACCGCGACCGAGGTCGTGGCACGCCGGGACAGCACCTCGATGTCACTGAGCAGGTACCAGTGGTTGGTCGGGGTCGCGCCGGGGAGGTCCGTGTCCTCGGTGCCGTCGCCGTGCCGGAGGTAGGAGGTCGTGCGGGAACCGGGGTGGGAGGTGAGCGCGAGCGACGCCTGGCCCTCGGCCAGATACGCGGTCACGGTCAGGACGGTGGCCGGCGCCAGGGGGAAGTCCAGGGGGTCCGAGACCACCTGGGCGCCGACCGGTACGGTCGTGGACCTCCGGCCGCTGAACGTCACGGTCCGCGAGGTGCCCGGTTCGATCGCCGCGACACCGGCCCGCCCGTCCCGCGGGAGGGCGACCGTCACGGCGGTCAGCGGCAGCGCGCTGCCGCCGAAGGCGTTGGAGAAGCGGAGGCGGACGCGGTCACCGCCGGTGGTGACGCGTACGGTCTGCCGCAGGGTGGTGTCGACCAGGACGGCCCGTTCCCCGGTGAACGGCGCCGGGGGCATGTTGGCCGGTTCGGTCAGCTGCGGCATGGCGGACCAGGTGTTCACCCAGTGCCGGGCGGAGGACGCCGCGGCGCCCGTTCCGGTCCCGTTCGTCCGCCGCGGGCCCTCGACCAGGGCGGCCACGGCGGACGACGCCATCACCAGGGCCAGTGTCAGGACGCAGGTGGTGAGCACGGTCGCGAGCGTCGACCGGCGCGACGGCCTGACGGGACGTGGGGTGCTGAGCGGTCGCAAGAGTGGTGCCTTTCTCGGAGGTCGGGCAGAACGGACCGTCGCGCGGGTGCGCGCCGCGCCGGCGCGCACCCGCAACCGGCCGGTCGGAGCGGGCCGGGGCCGGAGGTCAGCGAGTCAGGGCACGTCAACCACGCGTGCACGCCGTCCCGTTGAGCGTGAACGCCGAGGGCGCGGCACTGTTGCCGGTGTGGTTGGCCTGGTAGCCGATGCTGACGCTCGCCCCGGGGGCGATCGCGGCGTTGTACGCGGCGTTGGTCGCGGTCACGGCGCCGCTCGCCGGGCTGTACGTGGCGCCCCAGCCGCCGGTGACGGTCTGTCCGGCGGGCAGGGTGAACCCGAGTTTCCAGCCGTCGACGGCCGTCGTACCGGTGTTGGTGAGGGTCACGGACGCCGTCAGACCGGTGCTCCAGGGCTGGGTGGTGACGGTCACCTTGCAGGGTCCGGCCGGAGGCTCGGGGGCGGGGCCGGAGCCGGTCAGACCGAAGAAGGTCAGGACACGCTCGCCCATGCCCCAGGCGTAGACGTTGTGGCCGGTGCCCTGGAGGCTGATGGCCTCGACGGGGGCACGGTCACCGGTGCCGCCGTAGCGGGTGCGGGTCCAGCCGGACTGGGGCGAGTCGGTGGCCGCCGGTGTCTGGCCGACACCGTGCACATTGGTCCACTGCTTGATCTCCTCGCCGAAGTTCGGGTAGCGGAGCACGTCGTCGGTGGTGCCGTGCCACAGCTGCATGCGCGGCCGGGGTCCGGTGTAGCCGGGGTAGGCGCCGCGGACGAGGTTGCCCCAGGCCTGCGGGGTGCGGATGACGGTGCCGTTCGCGCAGTCGCTGTTCCACTCGGAGCCGTTGGTGGTGGCGAAGCAGGCGAAGGGCACGCCCGCGAAGGCGGCCCCGGCGGCGAAGACGTCGGGGTAGTCGCCGAGGAGGACGTTGGTCATCATCGCGCCCGAGGAGATGCCGGTGGCGAAGATCCTGCCGGTGTCCGCGCCGTAGGTGCGGACGGTCCAGTCGACCATCGACTTGATGCCCACGGGGTCGCTTCCGCCGCCGCGGGTCAGCGCCTGCGGGGAGGCGACGTCGAAGCACTTGCTGCTGCGGGTGACGGACGGGTACACGACGATGAACCCGTAGCGGTCGGCCAGCGAGGCGTACTCGGTGCCGTTGTACATCGCCGGTCCCGAGCCGGTGCAGTAGTGCACGGCCACCACGATCGCCGGCTTCGCGGTGACGTTCTGGGGCACGTACAGGTACATCTGCAGATTGCTGGGGTTGGTGCCGAAGCCGGTGATCTCGGTGAGTGCCGCCCGGGGAGCGGCCTCGGCCCGGGTGTCCGACGCGGTGGCCGCGGGCGCGGTGAGAAGCATGGCCGCGAGGAGCGGCACCAGGGCCGCCAGCAGCGTGCGTAACGCCGGGCGGAGCGTTCCGCGTGCCCGGTGGTGGGGGGTGGGGGTCACGTCGTCGTGCCTTCCTGTGACGGGGTCAGCGGGGGCGACAGGAGTGGGGAACTCGGTTCAGGTCGGCGGCGGGAGCAGCATCGTGGCATGGGCATGGCGACCATGGAAGCGCTCCCACACGTCGAAAGAATTCGCTCGCGGCACCCCCGGCCACAGGCCGGGCCGGGCCCGCGGGACACCAGCCACCGCGCCACCAGGGCGGACCCGACGTCTTTTGCGCAAAGCGTTGACTAGAAAGCGCTTGCCCTCTACGTTCCGTTCAGCAGTGTGAACCGGCGGCCGCCGCCCCGCCCCAGGGTTCAGGCATGCCGGGACCAGCACCTCCCCGGGAAATCGCACCACCTGCACGATCGAGGCCCTGGCCGCAGCCGTTCCGCTCACGCTCATCGATCAGAAGAGTGAACTCAGTTCTTCTACATGGCCCATCAGCATCTCCCTGAAGGGACGCACCCGCATGCGTACCGTCCCCCCACATGCACGGCCGCAAAGATCCGCCGCCCTGGTGGCCGCGACCGCCGCCCTGGCGACCGCCGCCGTCCTCGTCCTGCCGCACGCGGCGACGGCGGCGGAGACCTCCCCGGTCGGCTTCGGCGCCGGGACCACCGGCGGCGGCAGCGCCGGACCCGTCACCGTCTCGACGCTCGCCGCGTTCCGGACCGCCGTCGCCGGCGACAACGCCAAGGTCGTCCGGGTGAGCGGCCTGATCACGCTGAGCGGCCAGGTGGACATCGGCTCGAACACGACGGTCCTCGGAGTGGGTCCGTCGTCCGGGTTCACCGGCGGCGGCCTGCGGATCAAGGAGCGGACCAACGTCGTCGTCCGCAACCTGAACATCAGCAAGCCGGTCGCCCCCGCCGACGGGATCACGGTCCAGGAGTCCACGAAGGTGTGGATCGACCACAACTCCTTCTCCGCGGACCGCACGCACGACAAGGACCACTACGACGGCCTGCTGGACATCAACCACGGCTCGGACCGGGTGACGGTGTCCTGGAACACCTTCAAGGAGCACTTCAAGGGCTCCCTGGTCGGCCACAGCGACAACAACGCCTCCGAGGACACCGGCCGCCTGAGGGTGACGTACCACCACAACCACTTCGGCAACGTGTACTCGCGCATCCCCAGCCTGCGCTTCGGCACGGGGCACTTCTACAACAACTACGTGGACGGCGCCGAGACCGCCTGCCACTCGCGCATGGGCGCCCAGATGCTCGTGGAGAACAACGTCTTCCGCAACACGGGAGTCGCCGTCACCACGAACCGCAGCAGCGACGTGGACGGCTTCGCGAACCTGCGCGGCAACGACCTCGGTGGAGCCGCCACCGAGATCTCCCGGGTGGGCACCTTCACCGCCCCGCCCTACGGCTACACCGCCGAGCCCGCCTCCTCCGTCGTCTCCTCGGTGACGTCGGGCGCGGGCGCCGGGAAGCTCTGAGAACCGCCACCCCCATCCGCTCGGACCACAGAAGGAACCGGGACATGACTTCTGCAGCACGTCCGCGTGTCCGCACACGCGCGCTGACCGGCACGCTCGCCGCGTTCAGCCTTTCATTTGGCATGATCATGACTAATGGGGCCACTCCGGCGAGCGCCGCCACCTGGCCGTCCGCCAACGGCAGCCAGCCGGTGTCCTCCACCATCTCGGTGTCCGGCACCCGGGACGGCGGAATGGTCCGCTACTACGGCAGCGGCGAACTGGCCGGCGACGGCCAGCAGGAGGGCCAGGACCCGATCTTCAAGCTCGCGGCAGGCGCGACGCTGAAGAACGTCATCATCGGCGCGCCCGGCGCCGACGGCATCCACTGCGAGGGCAACTGCACCCTGCAGAACGTCTGGTGGGAGGACGTCGGCGAGGACGCGGCGACCTTCCGCGGCGGCTCCACCTACACGGTGACCGGCGGCGGCGCCCGGAAGGCCGCGGACAAGGTCTTCCAGCACAACGGGCCCGGCACCCTGAACATCTCCAACTTCGCGGTCAGCGAGTTCAAGACGCTGTACCGCTCGTGCGGCGACTGCTCCACGCAGTACACCCGCAAGGTGAACCTCAACAACATCGAGGTGACGGGGACGGGCTCCACCGCACGGCTCGTCGGCATCAACGTCAACCGGGGCGACGTGGCGACCCTGCGGAGGATCACGATCCTCAACGACAGCGGCCGCAAGGTCGTCCCGTGCCAGAAGTACAACAACAACACCGCCGTCGGTACGGGCCCCGACAGCACCAACTGCCTGTACTCCTCCTCGGACATCACCTACAGGTGAGCCCGCTCCTCACCCACCGGTGAGTCCTCCGGCGGCCGGACGAAGCCTCCCCCACGGGCATCGTCCGGCCGTCGGCCGTGCGCGGGGCGGTCGCGCTCTCGTGCGCCCGCCCCGACCGCGCTCACCAGATCTTGCGCTCCCAGAGCGGACCGATCCGGGCCCACTCCTCGTCCCACAGGTCCATCCGCCGCCGTTCCATCCGGCCCCGCACGAGCCGGCCGCCCACCAGGGGCACCGCGGCCGCGAAGACACCCGCGAGACCGCCGACGAGCGCGGCCCGCAGCCGGGCCTGGGCCTCGCTGGCGGGCTTGGTGACCAGCAGGCCCTCGGTGTCCGTCCAGACGGTGACCCGGGCACCCATCAGGACGGCGGGGTCGACCCGGGCCTGTCCCGTGCGGGCGGAGCCGTCCGGGGCCGTCCAGCGGACCTTCGCCCAGACCTTCGCCGTGCCCGTGCCGGCGCCTTCGGGGGCGGACGGCTCCGGCGCGTCCTCGGTGAGCACCGCCTCGACCGGACGCCACTCGGCGCGCTGCCGGGCGAGACCGGACTCCACGGAGCCGGCGGCCGCGAGGCCCACGGCCACCCCGCCGAACAGCGTCAGGGCCCAGGTGATCAGCACGACCCAGGACTCCAGGCGGTCGGCACGTCTTCTGAGCGGGTTGCGCCGCCATCGCCACAGCCACACCTTCGGACCACGGAATGCCACCATCGGAGGCACCCTCCCTCGCACGCACAGGACTGCCGGACCGCTCTCCCATACGGCGGCGGCCCGCCCTCTGCTCATGCGACCTGGGTCACCCCGCCCCCGCCGGACGGCCGCCGAACCGCCCGGCGCGCCCCTCCACGCCCGCCGACCTGCGGCGAAGCCGTCCCGAGGGGTGACTGTCAGTGCCGGGGTGCAGACTGACCCATGGCTGAGACGACGATGTCCAGGAGGTGGCCGCCATGGCCGAGGTACTGCTGACCGTGGGTACGCGCAAAGGGCTGTTCATCGGCCGGCGGCGCGGTGGCACCTGGCGGTTCGACGAGGCGCCGTACTTCAACGCCCAGGCGGTCTACGCGATCGCCGTCGACACCCGTACGGACACCCCCCGGCTCCTCGTCGGCGGCGACAGCGCCCACTGGGGCCCCTCCGTCTTCCACTCCGACGACCTCGGCCGCACCTGGACCGAACCGACCCGGCCGGCCGTCAAGTTCCCCCAGGACACCGGGGCCTCGCTGGAGCGCGTGTGGCAGCTGCACCCGTCGGCCGCGGAACCGGACGTGGTGTACGCGGGCACGGAACCGGCCGCGCTCTACCGTTCCGAGGACCGCGGGGTGAGCTTCGACCTGGTGCGGCCGCTGTGGGAGCACCCGACGCGCGACAGGTGGGTGCCGGGCGGCGGTGGCGAGGGGCTGCACACGATCCTGACCGACCGGCGCGACGCGCGTGCGTTGACCGTGGCCGTCTCCACCGCCGGGGTGTTCCGCACCGAGGACGGCGGCGCGAGCTGGTCGCCCTCCAACTCCGGTGTCTCCGCGGTGTTCCTGCCGGACCCGAACCCGGAGTTCGGCCAGTGCGTGCACAAGGTCGCCCGGGACGCGGTGAACCCCGACCGGCTGTATCTGCAGAACCACTGGGGGGTGTACCGCAGCGACGACGGGGGCGGGCACTGGGAGGACATCGGCGCGGGCCTGCCCTCCACGTTCGGGTTCGCGGCCGTCGCCCATCCGCACCGCGGGGACACGGCCTACGTGTTCCCGATCACCGCCGACGCCGACCGCGTCCCGGCCGACCGCCGTTGCCGGGTCTACCGCACCACGGACGCCGGCAAGAGCTGGGAGCCGCTGTCGGCGGGGCTGCCGGCCGGGAACCACTACGGCACGGTCCTGCGCGACGCGATGTGCACGGACGACGCGGACCCGGCGGGCGTCTACTTCGGCAACCGCAACGGCGAGGTGTACGCCTCGGCCGACGACGGCGACACCTGGCACCAGTTGATGTCGCACCTGCCGGACGTGCTGTGCGTGCGCGCGGCGGTCGTCGGCTGAGGCGGGCCCGAGAAGAAGGCAAGGCAGGAGAAGGAAGAGGGGGTCCGGTTGTCCACGTCGTCATCAAGTCGGGCCGCGGCCAATCGTGTTCGGGTGCGGAACGGTCGTCATCGATCAGCCGTCGGCCACCGGTTGATCGTCATGACCGTCACGGCAGCAGGGTGACGCCGTGGCACCACGACCGTTGCACGAGATCGTCGAATCCGGCTGGGCGAAGGCCCTCGGACCCGTGGCCGGGAGGATCGCCGAGATGGGCGACTTCCTGCGCGGCGAGATCGCCGCGGGGCGCACCTATCTCCCCGCCGGGGCCCATGTCCTGCGGGCGTTCCAGCAGCCCTTCGACGACGTCCGCGTCCTCATCGTGGGACAGGACCCCTACCCGCCCCCGGGGCACGCAAGAGTTCCAGAAGTACTGGAATACCCTTACGCCGATCTGACCGCAGTCAACCAGGTAGGGGGCTCGTGCCCATCGCCGGCCATCTGCGCATCTCTGACGCGGACCTTGCGGAGATCCGACGAGCCGTGCGCAGCGGCGACATCACCCGGGAGGAAGGCGCCGAACGCGAGCGCAAGGGCGTCCTGAAGCAGCGGGACGACATCATCGGTCCAGCTAGCCGGTTGCCGCAGAGGAGTCCCCGACCATACGCAGGACGGGCAGTGCCTTTTCCCCGGCCCGTGCGTGCGTGAGGAACCGCGTCAGGGCGGGCGAGGGGGGTGCGTCGATGCGCTGGACGAACACGGTCTCCGCACGTGCCTCCTCCGCCGGCAGCTCGTGCACTCGTAGTTGCTCGCGAGAGGCATGCCGCTCGACCACGGCGGCGGGCAGCAGGGTGATGCCCATGCCGGCCCCGACGCAGCCGACAATGCCATCCAGCGTGCCGAATTCCATGCAGCGGACACCGGCTGCACCCCGTGCCTGAAGGATGCTCTCCAGACGCCTGCGGTAGGAGCAGCCGACGCGGAAGACGAGGATTCTGGGGTCGCGCATGACGGCGTTCAGGTCGGTGACCCGGCGTGCCGAAACAAGGACGAGGCGTTCCTGGAACACCGGCGTCTCCACCAGGTCGGGCTGCCGCACCGGGCCCCCGACCAGCGCGCCGTCGAGCCGGTACTCCAAAACGTCCCGGACCAGCTGTTCGGTCGGCCCGGTGAGCAGCGAGAAGTCGACGCGCGGACAGTCCTCCGCGAAGGCCGCCAGCACCCCGGGAAGCCTCAGGCCCGCCGTGGTCTCCATGGACCCGATCCGAAGAGGTCCGCAGGGATCGGTCTCGTCGCCGATGACGTGCCGCGCGTCGTCGACGAGCCTGCTGATGCGCTCGGCATACGGCAGCAGCTGCTCGCCCGCGTTCGTGAGTGCTACGCCCCGGGCGTGGCGTCGAAACAGCGGGGCGCCGAGTTCCTTTTCCAGCGCGTGGATCCGGGCGCTGACATTCGACTGCACGGTGTGCAGTTCCTGAGCGGCCTTGGTGATGCCCTGCGTGCGCGCGACGGCCAGGAAGACCCGCAGATCGGACAGTTCCACGTCAACCTCCATGGGTCCGGGTGTGGCCGGGAGCATATCCACGACCGGTTACGGGCGAACGTCGTCACCGGCTGGGGACAGCCAGGATGCCCTCGGTGTACTGGGCGCGTCCGAAGCCGAACGACCAGTCCTGCGGACCGTTCTCCACAATACCGATGAAAACGTCCTCGCCGCTGATGCCGAGAGGTTCCAGCCGGTCCGCGACGGTACGAAAGACGCGCTGCTTGACCTCCGTGGTGCGCCCTGACTGCGTGAAGACCTGGATCATCACCAGCCGATCGGTCCGTTCGAAGCCCAGTCCGGCGTCGAGGGCGATGACGTGATCGGCGTCGTGCTCGGTGATGATCTGGAACCTGTCCCGCTCGGGGATGTCCAGCACGTCCACGAGCGCCCGGTGTGTCGCGTCGGCGATGGCCCGCAGCTCGTCAGGACGGCGTCCGCGGATGAGATCGATCCGTACGAAAGGCATGGTGTTACTCCTTGCTGGGTTCGTTGCTGTCTTGTTTGCCGGTGGGGACGGCACCACGGGCCAGATGTGTCCACGTTCCATGGGCCGCGACCCGCAGCAGAGAGGACAGGCCGGTTTCGTGGAAGGCCGGCTCGATCTCCCGCAGCCCTTCGGAGAAGTGGGCCCAGCCGTCGTAGTGAGCAAGCACCACGGCGTCCGCGCCGAGAACGGCCGCCGCGGCGGCGGCGCTCCGACTGTCCAGGGACAGCGGACGGCCGCCGAACTTCGCCTGCACGCGGGCCGCGCCCGTGTGCAGGACGGCCGCGTCGATGTCCGGCACGCGGCGGGAGATCTCCGCGACCGTGCGGATCGAGGCGTTGTCGCCACTGACGTATACGGCGGGAAGGCCCTGCCCGGACAGCACTAACCCCATGACCTCACAGTTGATGTTGCCTCGGAGTCGCGCTCGCCGTCCTCGGGCCCATGGACGGCGGGGACCTCGAGTACGGTCAGGTCGCCGCCACCGTCCGCGCGTGGCAGGGAGTGTCCGGCCCACGGAGACAGGCCGACCGCCGATGAACCCAGTCGTCCCGCAGCCAGCGGACCGGCGAGCACGAGGGGAGAAGCCTTCGCGAATGCGCGACCGCGCTCGTCGAGGTTGTCCGGATGAGCATCGTGGCTGACCAGAAATAGGTCGACCTGCCCCACCCCGGCCTCGTCGACGGCGGGTCCGGCCGTCTTGGTGAGACAGCCGTGCGGGCCGGCCTCGTCGAAAGTTGGATCACTGACGATACGCAGGCCACCGATGTCGATCACGGCCGTCGGACCGCCCAGGACGGTGATCGCACATTTCTGTCGGGTCGGACCCGTCCTGATGGTTTGGCTCATGACATCGACGCTAGTGACCCCCCACTCCTCGCAGAAATGCCTTTTGTGACCCATCTATGCATGCCGGGCATAGACTGTGTTCGTAGGGTCGAAATCCGGATCACCCGGGGGTGGCGACCTGGGCGGCCTCCAGGAACCGACGGATCAGTGTCCGCTGGGTGCCGGCCAGGTAGACGAGGCTGACCGGGCTCGGTGGCGCGTTGGTCAGGGGCAGGAAGCGGACGGCGGGGTGCTGGGAGCGGCGCTCCGCGACCTCGGGGACGATCCCGATCCCGCGGTTGGCTGCCACCGTCTCCAGCCATTCGTCGTAGTTGGCCGTATCGATGATCTGGGCCGGGCGCTCGTCCACGGGCCACGACCAGGGGCCGGTGGTACCGCTGACCGTGTTGACGACCAGGGGCCAGTACTGGACGTCCGTCCAGTCCAGATGGCCGAGGCGGGTCAGATCGCAGCGCTCGGAGCATACGGCGATACGCGGCTCGTCGTACAGGTGCATGGTCCGTGCCCCTCTCGGCACGTCGAAATCACCGCGGACCAGCACGATGTCCAGGGTGCGCTGACGCAACGCCTGTAGAGGATCGTCCGTCCGGGTCAGGGCGACCGATGCGCCTGTGCTCTCCTCGAAGCGGCCCACGGCCTCCTGTGCCCAGGGATCGGGTAGCAGCCAGCTGAAGCCGAGCCGGAGGACGACTCGGTGGCTGGCGACGGCGAGAGCCTGGTCGAGAGTCGCCAGAACCCGCTCGACGTGTGCGAGGAACTCCGCACCGGTGTCGGTCAGCTCGACGTGCCGTGAGGACCGGTCGAGCAGTCGGACACTCAGATTGCTCTCCAGCTGCGCGATCGTACGGCTCAGCGCCGGCTGTGTGATCAGCAGTTCCTCGGCGGCACGGGAGAAGGAGCGGTGACGGGCCACGGCCGTGAAGGCCCGCAAATGACGCAGTTCGATGTCCAAGCCCTCAGCCCCCTTCCCAGCATCCATGCCTGCTGTGCATAGGGGCAGCTTAACCGGCATTTCACAACCAAACACGCGCCCGCCTAGCGTCAGAGTCGGCCACTCACCGCCACCAGGAAGGCGCCCTTGACGTGCAGTCATCCGCCCCCACCTGTCTGCGAACGCAGTCTCCTTGCGCCATCGTTGCCCAGGCGGCGGCAGCGCTCGCCTCGGGAATGGGGATCGGCAGGTTCGTCTATACCCCCATCCTGCCCCTCATGCACGCCCAGGCCGGACTCTCCTCGGGTCTCGGGGCGAGCCTGGCCACGGCCAACTTCATCGGATACCTCGCCGGGGCCCTGGTAGGCATCGCCCTCCCCGCCGTCGTACGGTCGACCGCGATTCTTCGCGGCTCACTCGTCGTGCTGGTAATAACGCTGGTGCTCATGCCGGCCACCCACGACGGCACCGCCTGGTTCCTCCTGCGTCTCGTCGCCGGCGCCGCCAGCGCGCTGATCTTCGTGATCGCCGTCAGCGCCATGCTCTCCCGCCTGCACACACACGCCCACCTGGTCGGATGGGCCTTCGGCGGAGTCGGTGCCGGAATCGCCCTCTCCGGCCTACTGATCGCCGCCTTGCAGGTGGCTTCGACCTGGCAGGCCGCCTGGTGGATCTGCGCCGCCCTCGCGGCCCTGCTCGCGGCGGTCGCCTGGCCCCTGGCCCCACAGCCGGAACCGAAAAGTCCCGAGGCCGCCGCGCAGACCGAACGGCCCCGTACCCACCGCTGGTTCCTCGCGCTGCTCGCCAGCTACACCTTCGAAGGCATCGGCTACATCATCGCCGGCACCTTCCTGGTCGCCGCGATCCAGCAGGACGTCAAGGGCTGGCTTGGCGCTGGGGCGTGGATCGTGGTCGGACTGGCGGCCCTTCCCTCGTGCGCCCTGTGGGCCCGGCTGGCCCGGCTCTGGTCCAGGCCGGCGCTATTGTTCATCTCTCTGACCATCCAGGCCATGGGCATCGCCCTTCCGGCGCTGTTCAGCGGTGCCACGCCCGCACTCGTCTCCGCGGTGCTTTTCGGCGCCACCTTCATGGGCGTCAGCACGATCACGCTGTCCATCGGAACCCACCTGCAGGTGCCGCGCGCCGTGGCCCTGCTGACCGCCGGATACAGCGCAGGCCAAATCCTCGGCCCGCTGTTCGCCGACCCGCTGCTGAGCCACGGCTACCACCAGGCGCTCCTGCTGGGCAGCGCGATGGTCGTCGTCGCCGCGATCGCGGCCGCCGCCGTGTGCGTCCGCTTTCCACACCACCTCGGGCGCATGACTTCGGCCGCCTGATGCCAGTGCCTTTCACGAGGAGTTGCCGTGAGCAGACTGCTGTCCGGCATCGGAGCGCGACTTCCGATCATCGCAGCGCCGATGGCCGGCGGACCGAGCACGCCCGCGCTGGTCGCGGCAGCGGCCCGCGCGGGCGGCCTGAGATTCCTGGCCGGCGGGTACAAAACCGCACAGGCACTCGCCGGGCAGATCCACACCACGCGTACGGAAGGCGTCAACTTCGGCGTCAACCTATTCGTCCCCAACCCGGTCCCTGTCTCCGAAGAGGCGTACCGCCGTCACGCGCGGGAGGCGCAGGCGGAAGCAGACCGCTACGGGATCTCGCTGCCAGAGGAACCGATCGAGGACGACGACCACTGGAAGGACAAGATCGACCTGCTCATCTCCGCTCCCGTTCCCTGGGTGTCCTTCACCTCGGTATCCCGGACCGCGCGGTCGTCAGTGCTCTACGGAGGGCCGGGAGTACTGTGCTCCAGTGCGTCACCTCGGCCGATGAAGCGCGTCGAGCGGCTGGTGCCGGTGCGGAGGCGCTGATCGTGCAAGCGTCGGCCGCCGGTGGGCACTCGGCAACGCTCACCCCCTCAAGTCCGCCCGCGCCGGTCCGGCTGCCCGACCTGATCGCCGGAGTACGCGGCGCCGTCGCTCTGCCCATTATCGCCACCGGTGGAATCACTACCGCTGCCGACGTGGTAGCCGCGGAACGAGCGGGCGCGGAAGCCGCGATGGTCGGCACCGCCCTGCTGCGCACGAAAGAGAGCGGAGCGTCCGCACCACACAAGGCCGCCCTGGTCGACCCGGCCTTCGACACAACCGTCGTAACCCGCGCGTTCACTGGACGCCCCGCGCGCGCCCTGCGCAACCACTTCACCGACCGATACGACCTGATCGCCCCGACCGGTTACCCCGCCCTCCACCACCTCTCCGCAGAGCCGCCACCGCAGCCGCTGACACACGCCTGATCCACCTGTGGGCCGGAACCGTCACCGCCAGGCAAGGGCCGAGTCCACCGTCGACACCCTTACGCGCCTTGCCGACCGGCTGTGAGCGGAGGGAAACGATCAAGCGAGTTCACCGGCCTGACACTCGTCGGCCAATGAAAAGTTCTCTGTCAGCGATGGATGTCATCACAACCAATCGTTGGTTCTCAAATCTCGGCGAGCCTAGAGTCTCCGCAACGCCGCTCCACCGGGCGAGAGGCGCTCGGACGAAAACGTCTCTCAATGCGCCCCTTCGGATTCAAGCATCCAACCCCAGTCACTTATACATTCAAGTGAGAGAACGAAGATTGGCACGACATGATTGCGTCCCCTATCCCATCCGAGCCGCTGGCTGGGTCCCTCACTGAGTCATCCAAGAGCGAGCATCCCCCAGTGGGAAAGTCGTTCATCTTCGCGTTTGCGTTCGCCTACGCAGGATTCTGGATCGCCTGCCTGACGCCCGGCACGGTCTCGTTGGCGCTCAAGGTCCAGGATCTGGTCGGCTCCAAAAACGCCGCGAGCACATTGAGTGCCATCATCGGTGTGGGTGTCCTCCTCCCCCTGGTTTTGATGCCTTTGGTGGGGCGGTTGAGTGACCGGACGACGGCGCGCATTGGCATGCGCCGTCCGTACCTTCTCGCTGGCGCGGTCGGAGTAGTTGCGCTGGGAGCGGTGATGGGGCTCGCACCGAATGTTCCGGTGCTACTTATCGCCTTCGCGCTGTACAGCGTCGCGGCGAACCTGATCGGAACCCCACTGCTCGCGGTCATCGCTGACCAGGTGCCTGTGCATCAGCGTGGCCTGGTCTCCGGTCTGGTCGGTCTCACGCTCCCGCTGGGGGTGATCGGCGGTACGTTCATCGTCCAAGCAGTGGCCACCGATACTCTGCTGACGTTCTTGCTGCCGCCGCTCATCGCCGCTGTGAGCGTTCTGATCTTCATCGGGTTGGTCAAGGATCGCCGACTCCCCAAGGACGCCCCCAAACCAAGACTGTCTCTGCGCGAGATTGCGGGGACATTCTGGGTCAACCCTGTCCGGCACCCGGACTTCGCGTGGGTCTGGTTCAGCCGTCTTCTGTTTGTGATCGGTTACGGTTTCCTCACCACCTACCAGGCGTTCTTTCTGCTCAATCACCTCGGATCCAGCCCGAACGAGGTACCGCGGCAGATCTTCATCGCGAGCCTGGTGCTGTCGATCACGACCATCCTCACCAGTGTTACTGGCGGGAGACTGTCGGACTTCCTTCGCCGCCGGAAGGCGTTCGTGCTGACCTCTGCGGCGATATATGGTGTCGCGCTGATCATCGCATCGCTCGTCACAGGGTTCAGCGGTTACTTGTTCGCGATGGGGATCGCGGGGATCGGCTACGGGGCATTCCTCGCCGTTGACCTCGCACTGGTCACCGATGTTCTTCCGGACACAGCGAACGCGGGTAAGGACATGGCTGTCTTCAACATGTCCAGCACACTCGCCAACGCCCTCGCTCCTGCGGCGGCTCCGTTCATCCTCCTTCTGGGAGGGGGGTCCTACTCCACGCTGTTCGCCGTCGCCGGTGGCGTCGCGATCCTCGGGGGCATCGCGATCCTTCCGGTAAAGAGCGTTCGCTGACACCCGTCCTCGGCACCGCTCCCTTCACGCATCCTCAAGGACACACATGCCGATCGACCCGGACCTGCGACCTCTTATGCCCTTCGGCCATCCTCCGAAGGTCATTGAAGACCCGGGACTCTTCCGCGCGCAGATGAACCAGAACAACGACGATGCGTTCGACATGTTCGGATGCCCCGGTCCGCGCGTCGCCGAGCGCCAGATCCTGAGTATCGGTTCGCCCTTCGGGAATGTACGAGCGATCCTGTATCGGCCGGCCACCGACGGACCCCATCCGGTACACATCTTCCTGCATGGTGGAGGGTGGGTGATCAACAGTGCGTCCTCAAAGCACTCGGAAGCAGTCAGTCGCCACCGCTGCGTACATGCAGATTGCATTGTCATTTCTGTCGACTACCGCAAAGCGCCCGAACATCTATTTCCGGCGCCCGTCTACGATGTGATCTCGGTCATTGATTGGGTTCGCGACAACAGCGCCGAGATCGGCGCGCTTCCCGGCGCGATTTCCATCGGTGGGCAGTCATCGGGCGCCAACATCGCTGCCGCGGCAACAATCATGCTGCGAGACGAGGCACGGGACGACATCGACTACCAACTCCTGGAGGTGCCTGCTCTCGACCTGACTCACAGCCGCCCACGGGATGAGGGTGAGGAACTTCCTCTGTCGATGTCCGACGTTCGCACGTTCTGTGCGCTCTACCTCGGCAGCGGTAAGGGTAGCGATCCGCTGGCTTCCCCTTTGCTGACCCGCGACCTCAAGGGGCTGCCGTCGGCATACATCGCGGTCGCCGAATACGACGTCCTACGTGGCGACGGCGAGTGGTACGCGCAGCGATTGCATAACGCGGATGTACCCGTCGAGCTCTACCTAGGAGAAGGGCATGTCCATATCTCCCCGTCCATGACGGGGCTGTTGGCCTCGGCGCGCGTGTGGCAGGAGGCGGCGACCGGGGCACTGCGGACTGCCAACACGCGGTTGCGCGACGCGACGCGGTGACGATGTGCCCGTTGAGGGGTACCTCGGCCCCGCCCCAGTGACCATGCCGCCCTGGCTGACTGGCGGCGCTGGCATCGACGCGCTCACACACGGATCGACGGGTATGCGAGCCGGAAGGCCAACCCTTTCTGACGACGCCTCTCACCGCTGAGCAGGCCCTGGGGTCCGGCCCTTCGGCCAGTAACCCGGTGGTGCGCACCAGCGACGAGATCCAGCCCCCTACTCGTAAAACCACGTCTGATCCCACGTTTCTCTGAGGAGCCACGATGACGACGACAACACACATCGACCACTACATCGACGGCCGTCTCGACGACCGCGGCGCACAGCACCGTAGTGAGGTGTACAACCCGGCCACCGGACAGGTCACCGGCCTTGTCGCCCTGGGAACGAGCACCGATGTGGACGCGGGGGTCCGGGCCGCCGTCAAGGCGTACGAAACCTGGTCCGTCACCCCGCCGCACATCCGGGCCCGCATTTTGTTCCGGTTCCGGGACCTGGTGGAACGAGAGACGGACCGGCTGGCTGCGATCATCACGGCCGAGCACGGCAAAGTACGCAACGATGCCAAGGGCGAGGTCATCCGCGGTCTTGAGGTCGTCGAGTTCGCCTGCGGCATCCCCCAGCAGCTGAAGGGAGAGTTCTCCGAGAACGTCGCCCGCGCGGTGGACGCGGTGTCCCTGCGCCAGCCGCTCGGTGTCGTCGCCGGCATCTCTCCGTTCAACTTCCCCGCGATGGTCCCCATGTGGATGTTCCCCGTCGCGCTCGCCTGCGGGAACACATTCGTGATGAAGCCCTCGGAGAAGGACCCCACCCTTTGCGTCGAGCTCGCCAAGCTGCTCACCGAGGCCGGACTGCCCAAGGGCGTATTCAACGTCGTGCACGGCGACAAGGCCGCAGTGGACGCCCTCCTCGCGCACGACGACATCGAGGCCGTCAGCTTCGTCGGCTCCACGCCCATCGCTGAGTACGTGCACCAGACGGCCACGGCCAACGGCAAGCGGGTCCAGGCACTCGGCGGCGCCAAGAACCACATGGTCGTCATGCCCGACGCCGACCTGAACCAGGCCGTCGCCGCGCTGATGGGCGCCGCGTACGGATCAGCGGGTGAGCGCTGTATGGCGATCTCCGTCGTCGTCCCCGTCGGAGAGGACACCGCGAACGCCCTGCGGGAACGCGTCGTCGCGGCCCTGGCAGACCTCAAGGTCGGCCCAGGCACCGAGGACGGAGTCGAGATGGGTCCTCTCGTGACCAAGGTGCACCGGGACAAGGTGGCCGGCTACCTCGACGTAGGTAGCTCGGAAGGCGCCGAGTTGGTCGTCGACGGCCGCCAGGCCTCGCTCCCCGAGTATGAGGGCGGCTTCTTCCTCGGCGGCTCGCTCTTCGACCACGTCACCCCGGACATGCGGATCTACCGGGAGGAGATTTTCGGACCGGTGCTGTCGATGGTGCGCGCCCAGTCGTTTGACGAGGCGCTGCAGTTGGTCAACGACCACGAGTTCGGCAACGGTGCGGCGATCTTCACCGCTGACGGCAACACCGCCCGCACCTTCCTGGCCAAGGTCAAGGCAGGTATGGTCGGTGTCAACGTGCCGATCCCGGTGCCCATGGCCTTCCACTCGTTCGGCGGCTGGAAGCGGTCCCTGTTCGGTGACCACCACATCCACGGCCCCGAAGGCGTGCGGTTCTACACCCGATACAAGACCGCCACCACCCGCTGGCCCAACGACAACCAGGTGCGCGCGGACTTCGCGATGCCGACCCATTCCTGACGCGCCTGCGTAGGCTCGACTCGTCACCTGCGCGGGCAGCCCGGGTGTCCGGCGACGGGCACTCAGGGCTGTTGGCGGGCATCGGTAACCGTGCCGCGAGTCCTCGATCATTCGGCGGTGTTGGGGTTCACGAAACCCACGTAGCAGTTTCGGCCGAGCGATGCTTGGAACCTGTGGCTCGGTGCTGGGAGAACGCAGAAGGCGTACCTTCCCGAACGATTCTGTGATGGTCACCCAGTAGGACCGCGTTCCGCAACGCGGGTCGAAAATGCCCGCCCGTGGTCAGTGTTGTCACCGCCAACGGCTCCACCCAGCTCGGCTCCCTGATCGACGAGATCGTACGCGAGGGCGGCCGCTGGATGCTCGCCGCCGCATTGGAAGCGGGAGCCAACCAGTACATAGCCGAGTTGGCCGCCGAGACCGACGCGGCGGACAAGCAGGCGCGGTGGGCGGCGGCGATTGATCAGCGTGAACTGCTGGCGGCGGGACCGGCCGCGACCGCCGGAGCGGCCGGTGGGCTATCGACCTCATGGCTGCCACGCTGCGCACCGCACTCAGCACCTGACGCACACCAGCAAGCATGCTGAGCATGGGCTGATATGAACCCTGGTGCCACACCGCCGTGTTCGACCATCAAGGCGTGCTGATCACAGAGCCGCGATCACCTCCGAGAGCAGGCGCCATAGCCGAGTGTGAGGCGTGGGGTCGGGGATGGCGCGGTTTGTGAGGTAGGCGAACGTGATGCCGGATTCGGGGTGGGCGAAGGCCAGATGGCCGCCGAGGCCGTCGTGGCCGAGTGATCCTTGGCCCAGCATGGGCTGGCGTGGAGACGACAGAGCGAAGACGGTGCCGAACCGGGTCGGCTGGTCGACCAGGACCTCGTCGGGCCCGCGTACCTGCTCGTGCCGGACCCTGTCCACCGTGGAGGGTGAGATGGCACGGAGGGGGCCGTCGACCACGCTGGAGTAGAGCCGGGCCAGTGACCTGGCGTCGAAGACGCCGTTGGCGGCAGGGATCTCCGACCGCCACATCCCGGGGTCATTGAAGAGATCCGCGGTGACGGCGGGGTTGTTGAACGTAGTGTGGGTCGGCGTGCCGGGGGTTCCGGCGACGGTGGCCAGGAAGTCACCGATTCCCGGTGTGGGAGGGGCATCCTGGTAGCGGATGACGCGTTCGTCGTGCTCCGGGGGCAGGCCGATCCACGCCTGAAGGTCCCCAGCTGGGGCGAAGCGCTCGCGCAGCAGCTCGCCGACGCTCCTGCCGCTCGCACGTCGTGCGACCTCGCCGACCAGATAGCCGAGGGTCAGGGCATGGTAGCCGTGTCGGGTGCCCGGGATCCATATCGGCGCCTGGTCGGCCAGGCGCCGCACACAACCATTCCAGTCGGCGACGTCGGCCTTTGTCATCGGCTCCTCGAAGGCGGGCAAACCGGCTTGGTGCGAGGCCAGTTCGCGGACCAGGACGCTGTCCTTGCCGGCCGTGGCGAACTCCGGCCAGTAGGCCGACACGGGCGCGTCGAGGTCGACCTCGCCCGTGTCGACCAGGCTCGCGAGGACCAGGCCCAGGACGCCCTTGGTCACGGAGTACCCGACGTGCAGGGCGTCCTCGGGGTACGGCGCCCCGCCGGTGGCCTGGATGCCGCCCCACAGGTCCACGACCGGCTCGCCGTTCTGGTAGACGGCGACGGAGGCGCCGATGTCGTCGCCGTTGCGCAGGTTGCTCTCGAAGGCGTCGCGGACGCCTGAGAAGCGGGGCGCGGTGTAGCCGGATGCCCTGGCCACGGTGTCCTGGGCTGTACTCATGCCTGCTTGCGCTCCAGTTCCTGCATCGTCGACCCGCCCGCCATCAGGTCGATGACCTCGGCTGCCTCCTTCTCGCCTCGCGCGAACGAGGCCACGAGCCGGCCGTGGGCGAGGACGGCGAAATGGTTGCCGACGCGTAGGGCGTGATGGGCCTGGTGGGTGATCAGGACGACGCCGACTCCCCGGTCCCGTGCCTTCTCGACGGCCTGCAGGACGATCTCGGCCTCGCGGACGCCGAGCGCCGAAGTCGGTTCGTCCAGGATCAGAACCCGGGCTCCGAAGTGCAGGGCGCGGGCGATGACAAGAGCCTGGCGTTCACCACCGGACATGGTGCCCACCAGTTGGTCGGCGTCACGGATCCGGCGGATACCCAGCTCCTGGATCTCCCGAAGGGCGATCCGGCCCGCCGTCGCGGCGTCGAAGCGGCGGAACGGTCCGCGCCCCTTGGTGGGTTCGGCCCCGAGGAAGAAGTTGCGGGCCACACTCATCAATGGGACGGTGCCCGCACCCTGGTGGACAGTGGCGATGCCGCGGTCCAGAGCGTCGCGAGGACCGCCGAGTGGTACGGGCTCGCCGTCGATCAGCATCGTGCCGTCCGTGGGCGCGTACACCCCGGACAGGATTTTGATGAGGGTGGACTTGCCGGCGCCGTTGTGGCCGAGGAGACAGAGCACCTGACCGGGCCGGACGGTGAGCGAGACGTCGGCGACGGCGGTCACGCCGGTGAACTGCTTGGTGACGCTCTGGAGTTCGATCAGCGGATGATCGGTCGTGGTGGTTGTCATGAGGGTCACCTGCCACTCAGTGCGAGCTTGCGGAAGTAGTTGTTCGCCATGACGGCGACCAGCAGCAGGGCGCCGAGGAACAGCTGGGCGTAGTCGGTGTTCCAGCCGGTGTAGAAGATGCCGAGGCTGACGATGCCGTAGGTCGCCGTGCCCAGGAGGACGCCGAGTGCCGAGCCGTAGCCGCCCTGCAGGAGGACTCCGCCGATCACGGCGGCGATCACGCCGTCGAAGATGAAGCTGGAGCCGCGGGTCACGTCGCCCCCGCTGTAGGTGATTGTCTGCAGGACGCCGACGAGTGCGGCACCGACGGACGTGGCCATGAAGAGCGAGATCTTGACCCGGGCGGTGGGGACACCCGCGTCACGCGCTACGTCCAGTGCCCCGCCCGTGGCGTAGATCCAGCTTCCCGTGCGGGTGCGGGTCAGTACCCACCAGGCGAGCACCGTGATCGCCAGCCACCACAGGATGGAGACCTGGAACTGCCCGGCCTTGGAGCCGAACACCGCCTGTACGCTCGGCTCCGGTGTCAGCGTCATTGCCGTACTGCCGGACAGGGCGCGGCTGAGGCCCAGAGCGCCGCCGCCCACGACCAGCGAACTACCCAGAGTGACGATGAAGGACGGGAGCTTGGTACGGGTCGCGACGAGGCCGTTGACCAGCCCGACAAGCAGCCCGAAGGCGATGGCAAGCGGGATGGACACCCATTGCGGCAAGGTGTAGGTACCGCTGCCGATGGCCACGATCACCGACGTGGCGCCGACGACGGAACCGATCGACAGGTCGAACTCTCCGGCGATGAGCAGCAGCGCGACCGGTGTCGCCACCACACCCAGTTCGGCGGCGGTGTCCAGCCAGCTCGCGGTGCCGTCCACGCTGGTGAAGCCGGAGCCGGAGGCTGTCACCAGGAAGAAGACGAACACGACGACGGCGCCGATCAGCGCGCCGAGCTCCGGGCGCCGTGCCGTGCTTGACATCAGTGAAACGCTCAGTGTTGCGGTCTTCTCGTCCGGCGCGGTGGCTGCCGGAGCTTCTTGCTCGATGGTCATGGGTGCTCTCTTCTGGAATTCGGGGCCTGTTGCGGCGTCTCAGGAGGCACCGCGGATGCCCTTTTGCTGCTCGTTGATCTTCAGCACGTCGGCCGCGTTGTCCTTGTCGATGACCTGGGGGCCGGTGAGCACCCCGTCGGCGGGCACGAGCCGGTACTGCACGTACTGCTTGGCGATCAGGACGCCGTAGTACGTCTGGAGGTAGGGCTGCTGGTCGACGGCGTACTGGATCTTGCCCGCCTTGATGTCCTTGAGGACCTGGGTGGACAGGTCGCCGCTGCCGATGGTCAGCTTGCGTCCGGCGTTGTTCGCCGCGGTCAGCGCGTTCTCCGCGACGGCGGCACCCGTGGTGAACACGCCGTCGATGCTCTTGTCGGCCCTGAGCGCGCCCGCGATGGCCTGGGTGACCTTCGTGGGGTTGGTCGCGTTCTGGTAGGGCACGCGCAGCGAGCTCGCCGTGCCGCCCCCCTTCTTGATCGCGTCGGTGTAGCCCTGGCACAACTGCTCCAGGGCGGGGTTGCCAGGCACCGTGTTGACGCACAGCCCCTTCTTCACTCCGCGCGCGGCCTGTTCCCGACCTGACTTGGTGCCCGCGAGAGAAGGCTCGATACCGACGAACGAGATGGCGCCCAGCTCCTTCCAGTTCGTCTGGCCGGAGTTGATGACGACCACCGGGATACCGGCCTTGATCGCGGACTTGATCTCAGGGTCCTGAGCCTCGGGGAAGAAGTTGCCGACGACGATGGCGTCCGGCTTCTTCGCGATGGCCGCCTGCATGAGCCTGGCGAGCGTCGGACCCGAGGCGTCGGTCGAGGTCGGGCTGAGGTATTCGGTGGCGACGTTCAGATCCTTGCCGGCGTTGTCGGCGCCGGTCTTCATCGCGCCGAAGAACGGGTCGGCAAGCGGACCGGCCACGACCACCACGGACAACTTGCGGCCGGAGGAGCCTCCGGAGCTCTTCGAGTCATCGCCGTCGGTGCGCTTGGAACAGGCGGCGGTGACGGTCGTGGCAGCGACGACGGTCGCGATCAGGGCGATGCGGGATCTACGGAAGGACGACATGGGAACTCCACGAGGTTGAGGGTTGAGCAGGGGCGACATTGCGGTTGGCCGCTGTGGCTCTGGTAGGGCAGGTGGTCGGGGTTCCGCCACGTCCGGCTGTGTGGCGGACGTGGCGGAACCCCGGGCAGCGCCCGCCTCTGTCAGGGATGACGGGCGCTGGACTGGATCACCCGGTGGGGGCGGGTTCGGAGGAGTCCGACTGCTCCGGGGTGTCGAGCTGCTCCCACACGGCGCGGACGAATCTGTTGTCCCCTCCCCCCGCGCAGCAGCGTCAGGCTGACCACGGTGGACACGGCCGCCACGACGATGGGGTAGGCAACACCAGCGAGCTGGTTGCCGGTCGACGTGGTGAGCGAGAGCGCGATGAGCGGCATGAAGCCGCCGAAGACCCCGGCGCCCAGGTGGTACGACACCGACAGGCCGGTGTAGCGGATCCGGGGCGGGTACAGCTCGGTCAGGTAGGCGGCCGTCGCCGCGTACACCATGGCGCTGAACACGATCTGCAGCGTCACAGCCACGACCACCTGTGCCCACGAGTGGTCAGCGGCGGCTTCGCGTATCCACGCGTACAGGGGCAGGAAGCTTACGGCCGAGAGCGCCAGGCCCGGGATGACGATGCGCTGCCTGCCGTATTTGTCGGACAGCCGGCCGAACAGGATGTAGGTCGGGGTGCCCAGCACCAGCGCGACCGCCATGCAGACATTGCTGGTGAGGAAGTCCACCTTCAGCACGCCCTGCAGGAAGAACAGGGCGTAGAACTGGCTGGTGTACCAGACCGCTCCCAGCCCTGCGGTCAGACCGAACAAGGTGAGCAGGACGAGGCGGAGGGACCGGGGGTTGCCCAGGGCCTCTCGGACGGGAGCCTTGGAGAGGGTGCCCTGTGCCTGCATACGGGAGAAGACAGGCGACTCGTGGAGCTTCAGCCGCATCCTCAGCGACAGGACGACAAGGACGGAGGAGAGCAGGAAGGGAAGACGCCAGCCCCACGAGGTGAACGCCTCCTCACCCAGCAGGAGCCGGCAGGCCACGACGACGCCGATGGACAGCAGCAGCCCGAGGGTGGCCGTGGTCTGCAGGAAACTGGTGCAGAAGCCCTTGCGGTCCGCGGGGGAATGCTCTGCAACGTAGGTGGCGGCGCCGCCGTACTCACCGCCCACCGCGAAGCCCTGGAGCAGCCGCAGCAGCACCAGCAGCGCCGGAGCCGCTGCGCCGATGGTGTCGTACTTCGGGAGACAGCCGATCAGGGTGGTGGCCGCGCCCATGAGGACGAGTGTGGCGAGGAAGGTCTTCTTGCGGCCGACCTGGTCGCCGAGCCTGCCGAAGAACAGTGCTCCGAGGGGACGGACGACGAAGCCGGTGCCGAACGCCGCCACACTTACCAGGAGCGCGAGGCTCGATTCGCCGGCGGGGAAGAAGAAGCCGGAGAAGACGACGGCAAGGCTGCCGTAGATGAAGAAGTCGTACCACTCGATGAGCGTGCCGGTGCTGGACGCGGTGATGATGCGGCGCAGCTCGCGCGGCGAGGTCTGCGGTGATTGGGGACTGGACATTGCGATCCCTCCCGATGCCGATGCTGCGGTGTCGCGGTGAGTTCAAGAACGGGTGGACATGTCGAAGGAGGATCGATCCTGTTCGCCCGGCGGGCGGTGGACCGTGGGCGTCTTCAGCCGGGTACGAATGGGCGGACTGACCACTACGGCCGGCGACGGCGGGGTCGTGGACGGGCTGCCAGTCATCGGTAGAACTGCCACTCCCGGGGAGAGCTTCGGCTTACACTCCGCGCGCGGCGGTCTGCTGAGCGAAGCAGCTCAGGCGTCCGACGGCTTCCTGGACCATGCGGCGTACGACGTCGCCCGCGGGGAGAATCTCGTGAACCAGACCGATGGCCTCGCCGACGATCATGTTCGCAACCTCGAAGTCCTGCTCGACCACGGCGGCGTGGAACTCCGCCACCGCTTCAGGCAATCGCGCGGCCAGGTCCGCTTCTCGGCCGTGCCAGCGATCGATGAATTGGTTGCGCAACAGGCGTCCGTTGTACTCGGCCGGCCAGGGGTACTGCCGAACGATGTCATAGACGCCCGTGCGGATGGTGTCGTCACCGGTGGCCTCGACACCACGGATCTGGGCGCGGGCGGACACAACCGCCTCCTCAGTCGCCCAGAAGCGGGTCCCGACCAGGACGCCGTCAGCCCCGAGCGAGAGCGCGGCGGCCAGTCCGCGACCGTCGGCCACACCGCCCGCGGCGAGAACGAGAGTCTCCTGGGAGCGGGCGGCGATCAGGTCGGCGATGTCGGGTACGAGCGTGAATGTCGAACGCGTGCCGACTCCGTGCCCGCCGGCCTCACCGCCCTGTGCGACGACGACATCCGCTCCCGCGTCGAGGGCCTGGCGTGCCTGGTCGAGCGTATGGACCTGACAGAGCAACGGCACGTCCGCAGCTCGGACCCGGTTGGCAAACGGTGTCGGGTCACCGAAGGACAGCATGACCGCGGCGGGCCTGTGTGTGAGGGCGACATCGAGGAGTTCGGGGTCGCGAGCGAGACTCCAGGTGATGAAGCCGCACCCCACGCGGGTGTCACCGGCAGCGGCGAACTCATGCTTCAGCCACTCACGGTCGCCGTAGCCCCCTCCGATCATGCCGAGGCCGCCTGCGGCGGTGACCGCGGTGGCGAGTCGGCCTCCGGACACCATGTCCATAGGGGCAAGCACAACGGGATGCTCGATACCGAGTGCATGGGTGAGGCGGGTTCTCAACAAGGCGAAGTCCCCTTCGTCTGGGCGTCCGCTCGTCTGCGGTGCCGACAGGCGGTGCGGCGTTAGGGGGACAGTAGATATCCCGAGATTTCAGATCCAACGATTGCTTCCGATGGGAGCCATCACTGATAGAGAATTTTCTGTGGCCAGCCTGTGTCGCCCGTCGGACGATCCGGTGAACTAGCCGGTGTCCATAGAGGAACGGCAAACCATCCGCAATGTCGGCAGAGCCTGATCGACAGCCGGGGTATGAGCGAGCAAACCCGTCAGGGCGGGCGCCGGTGCGCGTCGACCCGCCGGGATGAACACGGTCTCCGCGCGACTCATCCTCCGGCAGCTCGTGCGCCCGTGCCTGATCGCGCCCGGAGTCCCGCTCGACCACGGTGGAAGGCAGCAAGCTGATACCCATGTCGGTCCCAATACAGCGGAGGGTCCCGCATTCCAGACAGCGAACGTCGATGGCTCCGCCCGCGTGCAGGATGCTCTCCAGGCCCCTGTAGCAGGTGCCACTGGCTCGGAAGACAAAGATCGGAGCGCGCAGCACGGCTCTGCGGTCGGTGACGCGTCGTGCCGTGTCCGGCACGAGTCGTTCAACGAACACGGCTGGCCCGTCGGCCCGTTGATCAAAAGCAGGTCGGCTCTGGGCAGCCGTCCGCGAATACCGACCTGATCTCTTCGGGGTGTTGTCGGAGGGGGTGACGCGTAGCGATCCCTGCGGTAGGCCGGTGGTATGCGGTACGCGCAGGGTGGCGGGTTGACCGCCGAGCAGCAGCAAGCTCGAGAGCGGATCCGCTTCGAGGCCGGTGAGCGGTTCGTACGGGGGAGAAGAACGCGGTGATCGCGAAGGATCTGCAGGTCAGTGAACGGTCGGTGGAGCGGTGGCGCAGTGTCTGGCGGGCGGGCGGTATAAATGCCCTGGAGCCGGCGGGGCCTGCGAAGATGCCCAAGTTGTCCAATGAGCGGTTCGCTGAACTGGAACGGGAGTTGGCGCGAGGCCCGGCCGTTCACGGCTGTGAGGACCAGCGCTGGACGCTGGCCAGGATCCGGGCGCTGATCTGGCGGAAGTTCGAGCTGGACTGTTCGTCGGCGGCAGTGTGGCGGCTGCTGCACCGGCACGGCTGGTCCTGGCAGTCGCCCGCTCGCCGGGCGCTGGAGCGCGACGAGGGCGCGGTGGGGTTGCGGAAGAAGGAGGTGTGGCCGCAGGTGGAATGACTGCGGCGGCGCTCGGGGCCTACGTGGTGTTCGAGGGCGAGGCCGGGTTCTCGATGACCCCGTCCGTCGCCCGCACATGGAGCCGGCGGGGTCACAGCCCGGTGGTGCGGGGCCGTTCCTGGTGCCGCTTCTCGATCGCAGCCCTGTGCTGCTGCAAGCCCGGCGAGACATCGCGGCTGATCTACCGGCCCTATCGTCACCGCAAGCATCCCGGTTCCGGGCGCAGGAGCTTCGCCTGGAGCGACTACCGCGACCTGGTCGTGCGCGCCCACCTGCGGCTCGGCGCCCCGATCATCTTGATCTGGGACAATCTCAACACCCACCGGGCCGCGGGAATGCGCCAGTACGCCGCTGACCATGACTGGCTCACGATCGTGCAACTGCCCTCCTGTGCACCGGATCTGAACCCGATGGAAGGGGTGTGGTCACTGCTGCGACGCGGCCCGCCGGCCAACATCGCCTTCACGGATCACGAACACCTCGAACGCGTCTGACGCCGCGGACTGCGTCGCATCCAGCGTCATCCCGAACTCATCGACGGCTGCCTCGCAGGTACCGGCTTCAGCCTCACCCACCGCCCGACAACACCCCGAAGAGATCAGGTAGCAGCACACCTTCGGCACCTGACAACCAATCAGAACGTGCGTCAAACGTGCGTCAAACATGCGCCGCGTGCGTCAAACGTGCGTCAAGATATCGCCCGTAACGCCCACGGCGCACATAACGCACACCACCCGAACCTGCAGGTCAGGCGCCCTTTGTGGCGGGCTCAAGGATCGCGACACACTCAACATGGTGCGTCATCGAAACACGTCCACGGCTCCTCTGAGGCCGACAGTCACAAGGAGCCCGCCGCCCTCAGAGCCGTCACGTGCACCACGGCTTACGGCAAGTGCCAGTCCACCGGCTGGGCGCCCTGCTGGATCAGCAGATCGTTGGCCCGGCTGAAGGGGCGCGAACCGAAAAAGCCCCGGTCCGCCGACATCGGCGACGGGTGCGCGGACTCGATCGCCGGGAGATCGCCCAGCAACGGCCGCAGATTGCGGGCGTCACGGCCCCACAGGATGGACACCAGCGGCTTCCCCCGCCCGGCGAGCGCCCGGATCGCCTGCTCGGTGACCTCCTCCCAGCCCTTGCCCCGGTGCGCGGCCGGTTTGCGGGGGGCGGTGGTGAGCGCCCTGTTGAGCAGCAGCACCCCCTGCCGCGTCCACGGCGTCAGATCACCGTTCGACGGCCTGGGCAGCCCGAGGTCGGAGTGCATCTCCCGGAAGATGTTCTCCAGGCTGCCCGGCAGCGACCGCACCTCGGGCGATACAGCGAAACTCAGGCCGATCGCCATCCCCGGCGTCGGGTAGGGGTCCTGACCTACGATCAAGACGCGCACGTCATCGAAGGGCTGCTGAAACGCCCTCAGGACATTGGCCCCGGATGGAAGGTATGTCCGGCCGGCCGCTATCTCGGCCCGCAGGAAATCTCCCATCACGGCGATTCGTTCAGCCACAGGGTCCAGAGCCTTGGCCCAGCCCGCTTCCACCAGTTCATGCAACGGTCGTCGTGCCACAGGGCGCCACCCTAGTGGCACACACCGACACCTCGCACACACAGTAGCCACCGCGCGCACAGACGCCGCGTACACCGCTACTCTTCCTCCTCAGCAAGGTCATCGAGCCGGTCCAGCAACTCTCGTAGCCGGTCACCGGGAAGGAGGGGAGCCCGTTGCAACCGATGCTCAACCCACTCCGCCACGGTCGTACCAGCTCGCCGACCTCTCCTCGCAGATACACAGATCACGGAACTCCCGCACACGCGGTGGGACTGTCCTTCTCGGTCGCGCCGGAGGTACGGCCGCTGCCGGGCAGCCTGCTCAACATCTACCGGGAGCTGAACACCGACCTCGGGCTGTCCCAGCCGTCCAACGGTGATCTGACGCCGTGGACGCGGCAGGGGGTGCTGCTGCTCAACAGGGCGCTCACCACGGCCCCCCGCAAGCCGGCCGCGCACCGGGGCAAGGGCTGGGAAGAGGTCACCGAGCAGGCGATACGGGCACTGGCCGGGCGGGGGAAGCCGCTGGTGTCCATTCTGTGGGGCCGTGACGCCCGCAACCTCCGCCCGCTCCTCGGCGACCTGCCGTCCATCGAGTCCGCCCATCCCTCCCCCATGTCGGCCGACCGGGGCTTCTTCGGTTCGCGCCCCTTCAGCCGGGCGAACGACCTGCTGGCCCGCCAGGGCGGCGCTCCCGTGGACTGGCGTCTGCCGTGACCGGCGGCGAGCCCCCCGTCGTGCTCGCCGTGGACTCGGGCGGCTCCGGGCTCCGCGCGGTACTGGCCCGGGGCACGCGGAGGCTGGGCGAGCCGCTCTCCTCCCCGGAGCCGGTGCGGACCGGGGCGCGCGGTCTCGACGCCGGGGAGCTGCTGGAGCGGTTGCTGCCCCTGGCGCGGCGGCTGATCGACGACGCCGGGTGCGGCGGTCCGGTCGCCGCGGCCGTCGGGGCCGCCGGGTTCGCGACGCTCGGCGAACAGCTGCGTGCCGAGCTGCCGTCGGCGCTGGCCCGCGAACTGGGCGTGCGGCGGGTGGCGCTGGCCGCCGACGCGGTCGCCGCGTACACCGGCGCCCTCGGCCCGCGCCCGGGTGCGGTGGTCGCGGCCGGTACGGGGCTGATCGCGATCGGCACGGACCTGGAGCGCTGGCGCCGGGCGGACGGCTGGGGCCATCTGCTCGGGGACTGCGGCGGCGGGGCGTGGATCGGGCGGGCCGGACTGGAGGCGGCGCTGCGGGCGTACGACGGACGCAGCGGCGGCTCGGCCCGGCTGCTGGCGCGCGCCGAGGCGGCGTTCGGCCCGATGGACGGGCTGCCCGGCCGGCTCTACCCGCGGCACGACCGCCCGGCGGTCCTCGCCTCCTTCGCCCCCGAGGTGGGCGCCTGCGCCGTGGACGACCCGGTGGCGGCGGAGATCCTGCGCGAGGCCGCTCGGCACATGGCCGACGCCGCGGCCGCCGTGTGCCCCTCCTCGGGTGAGCCCCGAGTGGCCCTGACCGGCGGCCTGTTCAAGCTGGGCGCGCCCCTGCTCGACCCACTGGAGGCGGAGTTGGCGAAGCTGCTGCCGCACGCGCGGCCGGTGCCGGCGGAGGGGGATCCGCTGGACGGTGCCGTGCGCATCGCGGCCGCGCTGGCCGGTGACGGCCCCGGGTTGCCGTACGACGAGCGGATGTTGTACGTGGTGGCCGAAAAGCGATCCCCGCAAAAGGGAACAATCAAGCCTGTCGGACAAGACCCGCCGTTCACCCCCAAGAACACCCCTCGATAGATATATGCGGGAGTGATCGACCCTGATCGGCCCGTAACTCATCAGACAAATCAGGACGGATACCGCTCACCTGCACCCTCCCCGAACAGGGGGACCCAAGAAGCCAGTAACATGCGGCGCCATGAGCTCCCCCACTGGGCCCGCGTCCGGCCTGCCAGTACGAATGCCGCGACCCCGCCAGCCCGGGCGGCACCGCCGCCCGGAGCCCCTGGCGGCTCCCGAGGGCGCGCCCGCGCTCGTCCTCGCGGTGCCCGGCACGCCCAGCGCCGCCACGCGCGGCCTCGCCGAGGAGGTCGTGAGCATCGCGCGCTCCGAGCTGCCCGGCCTCGACGCCCGCATCGGCTATGTCGACGGCGGTGCCGACGAGTTCCCCACGCTGCAGTCGGTGCTCGCGCGCGCCGCCGAGGAGCGCACCGCCCGCTACGAGCAGGCGCGCGCCGCCGGCCTGGACGTCAAGGAGCCGGAGGGCCTCGTCGCCGTCGTCGTGCCCCTGCTGGCCGGCCCGGACAGCGCCACCCTGCGGCAGGTGCGCCAGGCCGTCATGGAGAGCCGTATCGCGGCCGAGCTGACCGATGTGCTCGGCCCGCACCCGCTGCTCGCCGAGGCGCTGCACGTCCGCCTGTCCGAGGCCGGTCTGGCGCGTGCCGACCGGGCCCGGCTGTTCACCGTGGCCACCGCCGCCGACGGCATCGTCCTCGCCACCGTGGGCGGCGAGGAGGCCGTGCAGGCGGCCGGGATCACGGGCATGCTGCTGGCCGCGCGTCTCGCGGTGCCGGTGATGGCCGCCGCCCTCGACCAGGAGGGCTCGATCACCTCCGTGGCCGAGCAGCTGCGCTCCTCGGGCTCGCAGCAACTGGCGCTCGCCCCGTACCTGATAGGGCCGGAGATCGACGCCGGTCTGATCGAGGCCGCCGCGAAGGAGGCGGGCTGCTCCGCCGCCGAGGCGCTCGGCCCCTACCCGGCGATCGGCAAGCTGGCGCTCGGCAAGTACACCACCGCGCTCGGCATCGCGCCGCAGCAGCCGCAGGGCATGCCGGTCCGCTGAACCCGGTTCTCCGACCCGGACCGCGACCCGTACGGCCGAGGGCCCGCTCCTCTCGCAGGAGCGGGCCCTCGGCCGTGTCCGCGCGGACCTACACGTCCAGGCAGACCTACACGTCCAGGACGACACACGAGGCCGCCGGTGCCTCGACCGAGCCCGCTCGCACCGGTACGCCCGTCTGCGGGTCCACCGTGAACCAGGTGACGTCGCCCGACCGCTCGTTGGCCACGTACAGCCTCCCGGCCGCGTGGGCGAGGGCACGGGGCCAGTGGCCGCCGCAGGGGACGGTCGCGACCAGGCGAAGCCCGGCGTCCTCGACGACGAGCACCGAGAGGAGGTCCGCGCCGCGGGTCGCCGTCCACACGAAACGCCCGTCGGGTGACGTGACGATGCCCGAGGGGTACGCGTCGTCCTCGGGTGCCCCCGGGAGCACCGGGGTCTCTCCCAGTGCCTCCAGCGGGCCGTCAGGGGCGTTCCAGCGGCACACCGTGACCGTGGCGGCGAGTTCGTTCAGCACGTAGACGAACGGCCCGTGCGGATGGAGGGCGAGGTGACGGGGGCCCGAGCCCGGCCGCAGGGCCGTCTCGTGGAGCACGACAGGGACGCCGTCCTCCAGCGCGCACACCCGCACCGCGTCCGAGCCGAGGTCGACGCCGAGGAAGCGGCGGCCGCCCGGGGCGGGCACCACCTGGTGGGCGTGCGGGTCCCGGGGGCCGGGGCCGGTGTGCCGGAGCGTCCCGGACGCGCGGGCGGCGAGGGTGCCGTCGGGGCGCAGGGGAACGGCGGTGACGCTGCCGGAGCCGTGGTCGGCGGTCAGGGCGTGGCCGGCGTGCAGACACAGGTGCGTGGGGCCGCCGCCCACGGCGACGGGGGGCCCGGTCAACTCGGGTCTGTCGCCGGTCACCCGGTAGGCGGCCACGGCCCCCTCGGGTCGCTCACTGACCGCGTACAGGGTGTCGCCGTCCGGGGAGAGGGCGAGGTACGACGGGTCGGGGACGTCGTCCGCGCCGCCGAGGACGGTGAGCGCTCCGCTCTCCTCGTCCACGGCGGCGGTGAGGACACCGAGGCCGCCCGCCGAGGTGAACGACCCGATGTAGGCCCGTCGTGGCCGCCGTCCGCCCCTGCTCCGAGGTTCTGTCGACACTGCCGTCCCCTCCCGCTCGCCGGTGTGCGGGCGAACAGTAGCAGCAGGTCTAGACCAAAGTCTGTACGAGGGAGGAGCCGCGCAGCGGAGCGGCCAGGTCCGCGAGGGCGCGTTCCATGCCCTGGAGGTGCGCGAGGGCCTGTTCCGCGCCGGGGTGACGGCCGAGGTGGGATGCGCCGGCGTGCGCCGGGGCGGGGCGCTCGGGCAGCGCGCCGACCAGCGTCTCGACGGCCGATTCGACACGGCTGCAGGCGGCGGTGAGGCGGGCCGCGTGGGAGGCGTCCGCGCCGGCGGTCACGGTGTCGGGTGTGCGTGCCGTCCGGTGTCCCTCGTGGGAGGCCCGCACGACCTCGCCGAGCCCCCGGGCCTCGCGGGCGCACTCGTCGAGCAGGGCGAGCACCCGGCGGGCCCTCTGCTTGCGCGGGCGCAGCGGGTTCAGCGGGTGGACCAGGGGCCCGAGGGACAGCCGTACGCGCCCCAGGAGCGCCTCCAGTTCCGCCACGTGCGGCGCCGGGTCCGCCTCGGGGTCCCCCGCCAGGCTCCGGGCCGCCGCCGCGGTGCAGTCGCGCACCGCGTGCAGGGCCCGCCCCACCCACCGGTCGGTGACCGCGTGCGTGGTGACGGGGAGGATCAGCGCCACGGCGAGCGCGGCGCCCAGCGCGCCGACCCCGGTCTGTGCCAGACGGAGGCCGAGGAGCGCGGGGTCGAGGACGCCGAGCAGACCGTAGAGCAGGGCCGCCATCACGGTGACGCACAGCATCATCCAGGAGTACGACACGGCGGCGGTGTAGAAGATGCCGAACACGCAGACGGCCACCAGTGCGGCGGTCGGGGCCGGGGCGCCGTGCAGGGGGACGGCGACCAGGAGGCCGACGAGGATGCCGGTGACCGTGCCGAGGAGACGCCGGAAGCCGCGGACCAGGGTCTCGCCGCGCGAGGTGGTGTTCACGAAGATCCACCAGGCGGTGCCGACGGCCCAGTACCAGCGCTCCTGCGAGAGGACCTGTCCGACGGCCATCGCGAAGGCGCAGGCGGCGCTCGCCTGGAAGGCCTGACGGGTCGTGGACCGGGCGAGTCCCCGGCCGTCGCCCGGGGCGGGGGCGGCCGGCGGGGGAAAGCGCCGCTCGACGCACCAGACGCCGAAGCGGACGGCCGAGGCCGCCGCCAGCGCGAGGGTCATCGCCGCGTACAGCTCCGGCAGCTGGCCCGGGACGGCGTGCAGGAACTGGGTGACGAAGAAGGTCATGAAGGCGAAGATGCCGAGCGCGTGGCCGCGGGGCCCCCAGCGGCGGGCGTGCACGCCGCAGAAGATCACCACGAGCCAGACCGTGTCGCGCAGTGCCGGTACGTCGTGCAGCACCGTCGCGAGGGCCAGGACCGGGAAGCCCGCGGCGGGCAGCAGCGCGGTGGTGAGCGCCTGGCCGCGCACGGTGGGGTCGGTGACCGTGAAGAGGGCCAGGAGCGCCGTGAGCCCGCCCGTGATCGAGGCCGTCAGGGACAGCCCGGCGGCCTCCGCCGCGGCCACCGCGAGACCGATGCCCAGCACCGCCCGGGTCGCGATCCGCAGCCTCAGCAGCCCCGGGTCCGGAGCCATGAACATCCTCTTCACCGCCGGCCGCCCGCCCTCTCCCGTTCGCTTCGGCCCGTACGGGCCCCGAGGCCCGTCCACCGGAGCCCTGCCACACCGTCACGGCATGGAAATGGCGCCGCGGGCACGGACCGGCCTCATTGCCGTCCTGCGCTGCGCGGCGCCATCGATGGTCATCAGGAAAGCACCGGAGGCCCGATGGCTCAACCGGCGCGCTTTCCACTGGGCCATTGGTACAGTCGAACCCGGTCGACGGACGACACAGGGAGGCCAACGGACCATGGCCGTGGACGAGCTCGACACGCGCATCCTGCGGCTGCTGCTGGACCGGCCGCGCACCAGCGTGCGGGAGTACGCCCGCATCCTCGGCGTCGCCCGGGGCACGCTGCAGGCCCGCCTCGACCGGCTGGAACGCGAGGGCGTGATCACGGGGACCGGGCCGTCCCTCTCCCCCGCCGCCCTCGGCCACCCCGTACTGGCGTTCGTGCACATCGAGGTGACCCAGGGGCACCTGGACGACGTGGGGGACGCGCTGGCGGCCGTACCGGAGATCGTCGAAGCCTTCTCGATCACCGGCGGCGGCGATCTCCTGACCCGGGTCGTGGCCCGGGACAACGCGCACCTGGAGGACGTCATCCAGGCGCTGATCAGCCTTCCGGGCGTCGTGCGCACCCGCACGGAGGTCGCGCTGAGGGAGCGGGTGCCCCACCGGCTGTCGCCGCTGGTGGAGTCGATCGGCGCGGCGGCGGCCGGCCGGTCGGCGACGCGGAACTGAGCGGCCGGTGTCGTCAGGGGTGTTCGTTCGGGTGCGGGCCGGTGGGGGCTGGTCGCGCAGTTCCCCGCGCCCCTGAAAAGCCCCGGGCGCAGCCCCTGCTTTTCAGGCCCGCAGGGCCCGATCTTTCAGGGGCGCGGGGAACTGTGCGAGAAGCCCCACCGGGCCCGCACCCGACGACGCACCCCGTCCCCGCCCCACCCTCACGTGTCGAAGTCGACCGTCAGCGTCTCCGACACCGGGTACGACTGGCAGGTCAGGACGTACCCGGCGGCCACCTCCGCCGGTTCGAGCGCGAAGTTGCGGCGCATGTCGGCCTTGCCGTCGGTGACCAGTGCCCGGCAGGTGCCGCAGACGCCGCCCTTGCAGGCGAACGGCAGGTCGGGGCGGGTGCGTTGGGCCCCTTCCAGGATGCTCCGCTCGCGGGGCAGCGCGGCGGTGGTGGAGCGGCCGTCGAGCGTGACGGTGACCTCGCTGACGGGCCCCTCGACGGCGGCCTCCTCGTGCCGGGCCTCCCGTACGGGCTCGTCGTCGGCGTAGAACAGCTCCTGGTGCACGCGGTCGTCCGGCACCCCCAGTCCGGCCAGCACCTCCTGGGCGTCACGGACCATGCCGTGCGGACCGCACAGCCACCAGTGGTCCGCGGTGGGGACGTCGACCAGGGCGCCGATCAGCTCCGAGAGCCGGCCGGCGTCCAGGCGGCCGGACAGCACCTCGGCCTCACGGGGTTCACGGGACAGGACGTGCGCGAGCTGGAAGCGGGCCGGGTACAGGTCCTTCAGGTCGGCCAGTTCGTCGGCGAACATCACCGTGCCGCTGCGGCGGTTGCCGTAGAAGAGGGTGACGGTCGAGGAGGGGTCGGCGGCCAGCACGGACTCGGCGATGGAGACCATCGGCGTGATGCCGGAGCCCGCCGCGATCAGTACATGGTGGCCCGGAGTTCCGAGGTCGGGGGTGAAGAACCCGGTGGGGCCCATGACCTCGACGGTGTCGCCGGGCCGTACGTCACCGACGAGCCACGACGAGAACAACCCGCCCGGCACGACCCGCACACCGATGCGCGGCGTCGTACCGGCCGGCGAACAGATCGAGTACGAGCGGCGTTCGTCGCGTCCGTCGATCTCGCGCCGCAGGGTCAGCGACTGTCCGGGCGCGAACGCGAACTCCTCCGCCAGCTCCGCCGGGATCGCGAACCCGACGGCCACGGCGTCCTCGCAGAGCGGCTCCACGGAGGCGACCCGCAGGGCGTGGAAGGCCGGACGGCGGCGAGCACGCGCGGGGACCGCCGGGGTGACGGAACCCACCGGCAGCGGCGAGGCCACCGCCCCGGTCCGCGGGCCTCGCGTCGGTTCTTCCTTGAGGCCTTCCATCAGATCTCCTTGACGTGCTCGAACGGCTCGCGGCAGGCGTGGCAGCGCCACAGGGACTTGCAGGACGTGGCGGCGAAGCGGGAGGTCTCCTCGGTGTCCGCCGAGCCGCAGCGCGGGCAGGCCACCGCACGCCGGGTGGGTGACAGCAGGAGCGGGACCGGGCCCCGGGGTGCCGCGCCGGGCGGGGCGATGCCGTGCTCGGTGAGCTTGCGGCGGCCGGTGTCGGTGATCCAGTCGGTGGTCCACGGGGGGTTCAGGACCGTACGGATCTCCACCCGCGCGTACCCGGCGGCGCTCAGCCGGGCCGCCACGTCGGCGCGCATCTCGGCCATGGCCGGGCAGCCGGAGTAGGTCGGGGTCAGGCTCGCGACCACCGTGCCGTCCTCCGTCAGCTCGACGTCCCGCAGGACGCCGAGGTCGGCGAGGGTCAGCATGGGCAGCTCGGGGTCCGGCACCTGCTCGGCGATGTGCCGGGCGCGCCGTGTCTCGGCCGGCGTGGTCACCATGTCGCCTCCGGGTGGGCGCGGGCCACGCTCTGCAACTCGGCCAGCAGCGGCGCCAGATGCTCGGTGTGGTCGCCGGCGCGGCCCGCGCCCGGCAGCGGCCGGTAGACCGGCATGGGCAGTCCGGCCGCCTCGGTGACCTGGCGGAGCACGTCGACGACCTCGTCCCGTACGTCGTGGGCGGTGAACAGCTCGCCGAGGTAGGGCGCGGTCTGCTCCAGCGCCCGGCGCATCCGCCGGTGCGACTCCTGGGTGCCGTCGCCCAGCCGCACGGCCCATTCGGCGGCGTACTGGCGGTGGTAGGTCAGCTCCTTGACGCCCTTCGCCGCGATCGCCGCGAGCACCGGGTCGGGGTGCTCCGCCAGCCGCTCGAAGTACGCGAGGCGCCAGCTGGACAGTACGAGCAGCCGGACGATCGAGAACGCGAAGTCACCGCAGGGGAGTTCGGCGAGGCGGACGTTGCGGAAGTCGCCGGCGTCCCGGAAGTAGGCGTACGCGTCCTCGCCGCGCCCGGTGCCGTCGACCTGCCCGGCGCGGGAGTACAGCAGGCGTGCCTGGCCGAGGAGGTCGAGGCCGATGTTGGCGAGGGCGACCTCCTCCTCCAGTTCGGGCGCGCGGGTGGTCCACTCGGCGAGCCGCTGGGCGCCGACCAGCGCGTCGTCGGCCAACGCCACGCAGAGCGCGGCCAGTTCACCGGCGTCCACGCCCTCGGGCACCGTGGTGTCCACGCCGTGCAGCGGGTCCTCGAAACCGGTGCCGTACGCCCAGCGGGCATCGTCCTCGTGTCCCTCGGCGAGGGACAGGTAGACGTGGTCGTCACTCATGCCCTGCTCCTCAGATGTGCGGGACGTCGGCGGGGATGTCGTAGAACGTGGGATGGCGGTACACCTTGTCGGCGCTGGGCTCGAAGAAGGGGTCCTTCTCGTCGCGGGTGGAGGCGGCGATGTGCTCGGAGCGCACCACCCACAGGGAGACGCCCTCGTTGCGGCGGGTGTACAGGTCGCGGGCGTGGGTGAGGGCCATCTGGTCGTCGGCGGCGTGCAGCGAGCCGACGTGGACGTGGTTGAGTCCGCGCTTGCCGCGCACGAAGACCTCGTACAGCGGCCAGTCGCCCTTGTCAGGGCGGGCCGCGCCCGCGTCGTTCGCGGGGGCCGTGCCACCGTGGCCCGTACGGGCCGCGCCCTCGCCGCTCGTTCCGGTCGTGCCGCCGTTCATGCCGCCGTCCCCTTCCGGGCTCGTTCGTCGCGCCGGGCCGCGTGGGCGGTGGCCGCCTCGCGGACCCAGGCACCTTCCTCGTGCGCGGTCCGCCGCCGTTCCATCCGCTGCTCGTTGCACGGCCCGTCACCGGTGATCACGCGCTTCAGCTCCTCCCAGTCCGGGGTGCCGAAGTCGTGCCGGCCGCGCTCCTCGTTCCAGCGCAGCTCGGGGTCGGGCAGGGTCACGCCGAGCTTCTCCGCCTGCGGGACGGTCATGTCGACGAAGCGCTGCCGCAGTTCGTCGTTGCTGTGCCGCTTGATCTTCCACGCCATGCTCCGGGCGGAGTTGGGCGAGGCGTCGTCGGGCGGGCCGAACATCATCAGCGAGGGCCACCACCAGCGGTTCACCGCGTCCTGGACCATCTCCCGCTGGGCGTCGGTACCGCGCATCATCGTCAGCAGCAGTTCGTACCCCTGCCGCTGGTGGAAGGACTCCTCCTTGCAGATCCGCACCATGGCACGCGCGTAGGGTCCGTACGAACTCCGGCACAGCGGCACCTGGTTGCAGATCGCCGCGCCGTCCACGAACCAGCCGATCACGCCCACGTCGGCGAAGTTCGCCGTCGGGTAGTTGAAGATCGACGAGTACTTCTGGCGGCCCTCGATCAGCCGCCGGGTCAGGTCCGCGCGGTCGGCGCCCAGGGTCTCGGCCGCCGAGTACAGGTACAGCCCGTGGCCCGCCTCGTCCTGGACCTTGGCGAAGAGGATCGCCTTGCGGCGCAGCGAGGGCGCACGGGTGATCCACTCGCCCTCCGGCTGCATGCCGATGATCTCCGAGTGGGCGTGCTGGGCGATCTGCCGGACGAGCGTCTTGCGGTAGCCGTCGGGCATCCAGTCGCGCGGCTCGATCCGCTGATCCCGCGCGATCGTCGCCTCGAAGTGCTCCAGCAGCGCGTCCTGGGCGTCCGGGGCGTTCGGGGCTCCCTCGGCGTCCTGGGACGTCGCCCCGGTGGAGTCTGTCGTCGTCATCGATACCAGCTTCCCAACCGACCATTCGTTCGGGAACAGTGTGACGCGATTCGAGCGAGCAGGCAAGACCCGCCCGGCCCCTCCCGCGATCAGCGCCCTCCTTGACAGGTCCTGACACCCCTGGGTTACATGACCGTGACGTACGGCAACCGAATGGTCGGTCGGCTCACAGGACGGCGGGCACGAAGGAGTCGCGATGAGCAGCAGCCTGGGCGAACCGCTCCCCCGCGACCTGTGGGACGAGGGTGAACGCCTGGCTCCGGAGGAGTTGCGGGAGCTGCAGCTCGTGCGGTTGCGGGCGACTCTGCGGCATGCGTACGACCATGTGGAGTTGTACCGGCGGAAGTTCGATGCGGCGGGGGTCGGGCCCGAGGACTGCCAGTCGCTGGATGATCTGGCGCGTTTTCCGTTCACGACGAAGGCCGATCTGCGGGACACCTATCCGTTCGGTATGTTCGCGGTGCCGATGGGGGAGGTACGGCGGGTGCATGCCTCCAGCGGTACGACGGGGCGTCCGACGGTGGTGGGTTACACGGAGGGGGACATCTCGCGCTGGGCGGACGTGGTGGCGCGTTCGATCCGGGCGGCGGGCGGGCGCCCGGGGCACAAAGTGCATGTCTCCTACGGTTACGGTCTGTTCACCGGGGGGCTGGGCGCGCACTACGGGGCGGAGCGGGCGGGGTGCACGGTGATTCCGGCGTCCGGCGGCATGACCGCCCGGCAGGTGCAGCTGATCCAGGATTTCCGTCCCGAGATCATCATGGTGACGCCGTCCTACATGCTGACGCTGCTGGACGAGTTCGAGAAGCAGGGTGTCGATCCGCGCACCTCGTCGCTGGAGGTGGGGATCTTCGGGGCGGAGCCGTGGACGCAGGAGATGCGGCGGGAGATCGAGGAGCGGGCGGGGCTGCACGCGGTCGACATATACGGCCTGTCGGAGGTGATGGGGCCGGGTGTCGCGCAGGAGTGCGTGGAGACCAAGGACGGGCTGCACATCTGGGAGGACCACTTCTACCCCGAGGTCGTCGACCCGCTGACGGATGCCGTGCTGCCGGAAGGTGAGGAGGGGGAGATCGTGTTCACCTCGCTGACCAAGGAGGCGATGCCGGTGGTCCGGTACCGCACCCGCGATCTGACCCGGCTGCTGCCGGGTACGGCCCGGCCCGCGTTCCGCCGGATGCGGAAGGTGACCGGCCGCTGCGACGACATGATCATCCTGCGTGGGGTGAACGTGTTCCCCAGCCAGATCGAGGAGATCGTGCTGCGCACGCCCGGCGTGGCGCCGCATTTCCAGATCCGGCTGACCCGGCGGGGCCGCATGGACCATATGACGGTCCTGGTCGAGGCGCGGCCGGGCGCGGGCGGGGACCGCCGGGAGGCCGTGGCCGCGGCGATCGGCCGGGCGGTCAAGGAGGGGGTGGGTGTCACGGTGGAGGTGGCGATCGTGGACCCGGAGACCCTGGAACGGTCGGTCGGCAAGCTGAAGCGGGTGAAGGACCTCCGCGACCTTCCCGACTCGCCTGGCTGACGGCTCCGGGGTACGGGGCGAGGGGGTGGGGGCTTCGGTTCGGGGCATCTGCGGGCCCGGTGGGGCTTCTCGCGCAGTTCCCCGCGCCCCTAAAAACCCAGGCCCTGCGGGCCTAAAAACGCAGGCCCCGCGGGCCTAAGAACCCAGGCCCCGCGGGCCTGAAAAGCCAACGGCCCTGCGGGCCTGAAAAACCCAGGCCCCGCAGGCCTGAAAGACCCATGGCCTGCGGGCCTTAGAAGCCCAGGGCCTGCGGGCCCGGAAGCGAGGCCCTGCGGGCAAAGCATGAGGCCTGCGGGTCGGGAAGCGACGGCCCTGCGGACCAAAGCATGAGGCCTGCGGGTCGGGAAGTGACGGCTCTGCGGGCCTGAAAAGCATGGGGCGCAGCCCCTGTTTTTCAGGGGCGCGGGGAACTGCGCGATCAGCCCCCACTCACCCGCACCCGACCCACGACCGAATCCACCCCCGACCCACCCCGCCCAACCTCACCCCACCCCTCAGAGCCCCCGGTGCACCACACGCCCGCCCGTCACAGTCAACCGCACCGGCGCCTGCGCGACCTCGTCCGCCGGCGCCTCCACGGGATCGACCCCCAGCGCGGTGAGATCGGCGCGGAAGCCCACGGCGACGCGGCCGGTGACATCGGCCTCCCCCGCGGCCAGCGCCGCGTGACTCGTGCAGCCTTCCAGCGCCTGCACCCCGGTGAGTCCCGCCCCGCCGGACGCCGCGCCCCGCGGCTCGCGGGCCGTCGCCAGGACGGCGCGCGCGTCGTAGTGGGCGATGGGCCAGTCCGACCCGAGGGCGACGACCGCGCCCGCGTCCCGCAGATCCCGCAGCCGCCACGCCCGCACCGCGCGTTCCTCTCCGAGCCGCAGGGACCACTCGTCGCTCAGGTCGGCCCGCGTGTAGTCGGTGTGCGGGGGCTGCATGGAGGCGATGACCCCCACCTCGGCGAACCGCGCCACCAGTTCGTCCGGCACCGACTCGATGTGCTCGACCCGGTGGGCGAGCCGCCCGCCCGGCCCCAGGGAGGCGATCGTGTCGAGGACGTGCCGCACGGCCGCGTCCCCGATCGCGTGGGTCGCCGTGCGGACCCCGGCGCGGTGCAGGCGCCGTACCGCGTCACTGTAGGCGGCCGGGTCCGGCCAGAACGCGTCGGAGCCCTGGCCGTGGCAGTCGGGGTGGTCCAGCCAGGCGGTGCCGCCCTCCACGGTGCCGTCCATGAAGAACTTCACGCCGCCGACCTGCCAGTGCCGCCCGCCCCTGCCCTGCAGCTCGACGAGTTCGGCGAGGTCGTCCGCGTCGGCGCCGGGCATGCACCAGGGCGCGAACCGCAGCCGGAGCGGCAGCACCGACTCCTCGGCGACCGCGGACACCAGGTCGAGGTCGCCGAGGTCCATGACATGGGCGCCGGTGAGGCCGGTGGCGGCCATCGCGCCGAGCAGCTCGGCGAGCCGCGCACGTCGTTCGGTGAAGGAGGGCCGGGGCATGACGGGCTGGAGGAGTTCCATCGCGGCGTGCTCGACCAGGTGGCCGGTGAGCCGTCCGTCGTCGTCGACGACGATGTGCGAGCGCTGCTCGAAGGCGCGCGGCCCGGTGATGCCGGCGAGCTTGAGGGCGGCCTCGCTGACGAGGGCGGAGTGCCCGTCGTACAGGCGCAGGAAGGCGGGGGCGCCGTCCAGGACGTCCTCGACGAGGGCGCGGTCGACGCTGCGGCCGCCGAAGACGTTGTGGTCCAGGCCGTGGCCGATCACCCAGCCGTCGACACGTTCCCCCGAGGTGAGCGCGGCGCGCAGCCCGTCGAGGTCGCGTACGGCGGTGAGGTCGATGCCGGTGGCCAGGTCCAGGCCCCACACGGGGTGGCTGTGGCTGTCCACCAGGCCCGGCACCAGGTGGGCGCCGCCCAGGTCGACGGTCTCGGTGCCCGGCCCCTGCCAGTCCCGCAGGTCCGTCTCCTCGCCGACGGCGGCGATCAGTCCGTCGCGCACGGCCAGCGCGGTGGCGTGGGGCCGCCGGGGGTCGAGGGTACGGACTCGGGCGCCGGTGATGACGAGGTCGGCGGTGGGCATGGAGAGGCTCTCCTCGGGTGAGGGTGGTGCGGGTGGCGGCGGTCGGCTGGGGCGCGGTCAGTGCCCGGTGCCGGCCGGGGGTTCGGCGGCGAAGCCGGCGTAGACCTCGGGGCGGGCCCGGCGCAGCCACCGGGCGAGGACGAGGCCGATGACGAGGACGGCGGGGACGAGGGCCGCCAGGAGGGTGTTGACCGTGGTGGAGGCGCCGGTGAACTGGTCGAGGTGGCTGACGACGAGGGCGATGGCGCCCGCCAGGAGCACCGCCGCGACCACGGGGGCGACGACCGTGCGCAGGACGCCCTCGGAGTGGCTGATCCGCCGGAAGTAGAAGGGCACGGCGAGCGCGGCGAGCAGTTGCAGCAGCATCAGGGCGAGCATGCCGGGGGTGTTCACCCAGAGCAGCAGCTGCATGTACGGGTCGGCGCCGGCCGCGGCGAAGGCCAGGACCACGATCGCGCCGAGCACGGTCTGGGCGATGCCCGCCACGTACGGGGAGCGGTGGCGCGGGTGGACGCGGGCCAGGGCCTTGGGCAGGATCCCCTCCTCGGCGAGGGCCAGTCCGTAGCGGTTGATGGCGTTGTGGAAGGCCAGCAGGGAGGCGAGGACGCTGGTGACGATGAGGACGCGCATCAGGTCGGCCGCCCAGGGGCCGACGTAGGTCGTGATGGCGGAGAAGAACAGGGCCGCGGGGTTGGAGCCTGCCGCCGCGACGACCTGGGCGTCGCCGAACGCCTGGATCACGGTCCAGACGATGAAGGCGTAGAACAGGCCGAGGAAGCCGATGGCGAGATAGGTGGCGCGGGGCACCGTGCGGGCCGGGTCGCGGGCCTCGCGGCGGTAGATGACGGTGGACTCGAAGCCGGTGAACGCGGCGAACGCGAAGGCCAGGACGGCCACCATGCCGGGGACCATGACGTTGTCCGGGGCGAAGGAGGCGGCGGAGAGGCCGCCGGCGCCGCCCTTGATCAGGACCGCCCCGGCGAGCAGGACGAGGATGCCGGTCTCGGCGACGAGCAGGACGCCGAGGAGTTTGGCGCCGAAGTCGATGGACCGGTAGCCGGCCCAGCCGATGAGCAGCAGGCCCACGAGAGAGACGGGGAGCCAGGGGACGCGCGCGCCGAACAGGGCGTCGGCGGTGTCCCGGGCGGCGGTGCCGAGGAGGCCGTACACGCCGATCTCCATGCCGTTGTAGCCGACGAGCGCGAGGAGCGCGGCGCCGATGCCGGCGCGGCGGCCGAGACCCCGGGTGATGTACGCGTAGAAGGCGCCGGCGCTGCGGACGTGGCGGCTCATCGTGGTGAAGCCGACGGCGAAGACGGCGAGCGTGAGCCCGGCGACGAGGTAGCCGACGGGGGCGCCGATGCCGCCCATCAGGATGGCGAGCGGGGCGACGCCGGCCATCACCGTGAGCGGGGCGGCGGCCGAGACGACGAAGAAGGCGATGTCGGTGGTGCCGAGCGAGCCGGAGCGCAGGGACGGCGCCGGGGAGTCCTCGCCGCCCGCGGCCGGGGCGGCGGGCGCGTCGGCGGTGGTCGCGTCGGGGGTGACGGTCATGGGGAAAGCCCTTCTGCTGCGGGCGGGGGGCGGGATGGGGGCCGTAGGGGATCACCCGGGCCCGTTAACCTAAAGGCTTTCGGTTTTTGCAATGTAGCCTTCACTCGGACCGCTGGGAAGACCTCGGAGGGGACGGACGACATGGGACGGCCGCGCACCCCCCTGCTCGACAGGGAGCGCATCACCACCACCGCGCTGGAACTTCTCGCCGCGCAGGGCGAGTTCAGCGTTCCGCAGATCGCACGACGGCTCGGGGTGCAGACCGGCTCGGTGTACCACCATGTGGACGGCCGGGACGGCATCGTGGAACTGCTGCGCGAGCGGGTCGCGGCGGGCATCGACGCCTCCGCCCTCGACCTCCGGCCCTGGGACCACGCACTGGAGACATGGGCCCGCTCCTACCGGGCCGCCTTCGCGGCCCACCCCCGGGCCATCCCGCTGCTGATGACCTCGCCGGTCCGGGCCCCGCGCGTCCTCGAACAGTACGAGCGGGCCGTCTCCCTGCTCCTCGACGCGGGCTTCCCCCTCCCGGAAGTGATGGCGGTGCTGGTCGCGCTGGAGAACGTCGTCCTGGGCTCGGCGCTGGACCTCGCCGCCCCCGTGGCCATGTGGGAGATCACCGACGAGTCCGCGACTCCGCGCCTGGCGCGGGCCCTGGACGCGGTGGGCGACGGCCGCGCGGACGCCGCTTTCGAGTTCGCCCTCGACAGCTTCCTCGCGCACGCGCGCAGGAGGCTGGAGGCGGCCACGGAGGTCTGACGGGACCGGTCGCGGGCGGGGCGGCGCACGGCGAAACTCCGGTGCGCCGGTTCGCACACCTCTGCGATCATCCCGCAATGACGCAGAGTCTCGCATCGCTGGTCATCCGGCACACCCACCGCCTGCCCGCCCCCACGGGGTCCGCAGGCGACGGCACCGCGGCCGCGCGGCAGTTCGACGCCGCCCTGATGGGCGTGGGCTTCAAGCTCTCGGCGGAGCTGCTGGAGCGGCTGTCGGGACTGTCCGGGGCGGCCGTCCTGCACACCGCCCGGCGGACCCTGCGCATCGTGCGCGAGATGGTGGGCGACCACGTCCGCCACAACTCCTACTTCATCGACTTCCCGGCGAACGTGCCGGACACCGAGGAGTTCTGGGCGCGGTGCGTCGCGCAGGCCCTCGGCGACGAGAAGTCGCGCGAGAACGTGCTGGCCCAGCTGGCGAACGGTGTGCTGGACCTGCTGAGCCTGCCCACGTACGGCCGCTACCAGCACAGCTACGAGGAGATGCTGGCCGCGCAGGACGAGCTGATCGCCTCGGCCGGCGACCGGGTGACCGTCCTGCACGCCGGCCGGACCCTGGACGAGGAGCTCACCGACCTGTACCTGGCGCTGGCGGGCAGCACCACCCCGCTGGGCGAGGAGCACCTGGCCGACCTCCGGCTGCTCGCGGAGCGGTGCGCGCTCGGCCCCCAGCCGGAGAAGGTCCCGGTGCGGGAGAACCGGGCGGTCGTCAACACCGCCCGGCTCGGCGTCGGCGCGGACCTCCTCCTGGACACCGTCACCGACGTGCTGCGGCTGGCCTGCGCGCTGTCGGGCGGCGACGTGACGCTGCAGGAGCCGACCCGGTTCCGGCCGCTCGCACGTCCGGTGCGCCGGGCCCTGCTCGCGGGCCTGGACGCCGTGGTCGCGGCGAACCCCGCGAAACTCGCCGACGTACACGCGCACCGGGAGCCCTTCAAGCGGCTCGGGGAGCGCCTGCACCCGCACGAGTACCCGCGCTGGCCGCACGCCGCCGACGTGTTCGCCGTCGCACGCGGCGAGAAGGAGGCGCGGTCCTTCGGCAGCCGGTTCGAGCAGCTGCTCGACAGCTCCGACGTACGCGGCGTGGTGAGGCTGCTGGAGCCCGCTCCCGGCAGGCTGTTCCGCGCCCTGGACCTGCTGCTGCGCGCCGCAGCGGACCAGGCGGAGCGGGACGCGGTGGTGGACGCGGCGGTCCGGGCGGCGCCCGGGGTCTCCGCCCGGGTCGTGCTGTCGGTGCGCGAGCACTTCCACAACCGCGAGCGGGAGAGCGACCGTCCGCGCATCTTCGTCAACCGCCGGGGCCGCGCCTGGGTGACCCGCGACCGGCGGATGCCCGTGCCGGCCGCCGACCGCGACCGGCTGATCGCCGCGCTCGACGCCGAGATCCGGCGCCGGCTGCCGGTGGCGGGCCGGCTGCTGATCGACCCCGACATCGTCGACGTGGCGCTGCCGCTCAGCGGCCGGGCGACCTCGGCCGGGCTCGGGGTGCTGCCGCGCGGATCGGTGTCGGCGGTCGAGGGCGACCTGCTGCGTTTCTTCGTGTACTGGAAGGAGACCGAGCGGCGGACCGACTACGACCTGTCGGCCCTGCTGCTGCGGTCCGACTACAGCACCGACTCCTGGCTCTCCTACACCTCCCTCAAGGACGGCGGGGGCGAGCACTCGGGCGATGTCACCGAGGCGCCCGAGGGGGCCTCGGAGTTCATCAACCTCTCCCTGGACCGGGTGCGCGCACCCTTTGTCGTTCCGCAGGTCAACATCTACGCGGGTGAGGGGTTCGAGGAGGCCGAGGAGTCGTTCTTCGGGTTCATGCTCCGGGACGGCGAGCAGAAGGGCCGGCCCTTCGAGCCCCGCACCGTGCGGATGAAGTCGGAGCTGCGCGGCGTGGGCCGGGTGGCACTGCCGCTGGTGTTCCGGCGCGGGGACGACGGCCGGTGGCGCGCGAAGTGGCTGCACCTGTACCTGAAGGGCGTCACGGAGGCCAACCGGGTCGAGGAGAACCAGGTGTCGGTGTCCAAGGTGGTGCGTGCCGTCGTGGAGCGCGAGCAGCTGACGGTGGCGTACCTGATCGACCTGATGTCCGACGGCGACACGGTCGTGGACCTCTGGGACGGCCGGTCGGTCCCGGACGGGCCCGTGACCTACCTCGGCCTCGAACGGCCCGAGGGGCTGCACCCGGACTCCCGGATCATCACCCTCGAAAATCTGCGCGACCTGATCCCGGACTGAGTGCTAGCGTTGGCCGCGGCGAGGCCATGGAGGGGCTTCCTTCTCATTCACTCCAAATGATTCAAGCACTTCCGCTCTCCTCGCCACCGACGTCGCACCGGGCGGCGCCCGCGCTCATCGCGCGAGCGCCGCCCGTGCCGTTTCCAGGGCCTGTTCGGCGTAGCCGCGGCCGAACAGCACCGCGTGCACCAGCAGCGGGAAGAGCTGGTGCAGGCCGACGCGCCGGCGCCAGTCGTCGGCGAGGGGCGCGGCCCGCTCGTAGCCCTCCAGCACCCGCTCCAGACGGGGGCAGCCGAAGAGGGCGAGCATCGCCAGGTCGCTCTCGCGGTGGCCGCCGTGCGCGGCCGGGTCGATGAGGTGGGCCCGTCCGTCGGCGCCCCACAGGACGTTGCCGTTCCAGAGGTCGCCGTGCAGCCGTGCGGGCGGCTCGGCCGGCCCCGCGAGGGCGGGCAGCCGAACGCAGACCTCCTCGACGACGGCGGCCTCGGCCGGGCGGATCGTGCCGTCGTCGACCGTGCGGCGCAGATACGGCAGCACCCGGTGCTCGGCGTACCAGGCCGGCCAGGCGGTACCGGGAACGTTCCGCAGGGGGGCGCGCCCGATGTACGCCTCCCGAGGACCGCCCGGCGGCGGCGCCCCGAAGGAGGGTGCGCCACAGGCGTGCAGGGCGGCCAGATCGGCGCCGAGACGGGTCGCCGCCGCATCGCTCGGTGCTCCCTGTTCCACCCGGCCGATCACCAGCCGGTCCTCGTCGTGGCCGTACACGGTCGGCACGCGGACCGTGTCGGTCGCGGCGAGCCAGCGCAGTCCGGCCGCCTCGGCGCGTGCCGCGCCGGGGCCCTCGCCCCGCTTGACCAGCACCGGCCTGCCGTCGTCGAGGGTGACCTCGACGAGCGTCGCCGAGAGCCGGCGCTCAGCGGTGGCGGTGCGGCCCGTGAGCCGCGCCGCCAGGGCAGCGGGTGCCGTTCGTCCGGTCACGGCGCATCACCTCCGGATCTCGTGTCCTCGCCCGGCTCCTGCCCTGCCCTGCCCGCCGGCGACACCCTGCCCCCGGGCCCGGATTGCCGCCGTGGTGGTCCGGGCGCACGCTGGAACGAGGAGGGGGTGGCGGACAGCGGGCGCCGGCGGAAGGGCGCGTGGTCATGCCCTCGTTCAAGTATCTCGTCCGGGAGACCGGCCGCGTCGTGAGGTCCTGGCCACCGGCGGGAGCCCGTCGGGGGCGGCGGATCGCGGGCCTTCTCAAGGCGGCGCTCAGTGCCAACGCGGCGTTCCTGCCGATCGCCGCCGCACTGGTCGCGCTCGCCGTGACAGGCGTCTTCCACGACCTGGCCGGGAACTGGTCCGTGGCGGAGTGGGTCGCGCTCGTCCTGGCCCTGGTCCTGGTCCTGCTGGCGTTCAGCCGCAGGAGGTCACGGCCGGTGCGGATCCTCTCGTTCAAGAACCTGGTCGCCGGGGACGACGTCGGCGAGCTGGACCGGGTGGCGGCGGGCTTCGCCGAGTTGCTGCACAGCGAGATCGAGCGGATCTCGGAGCTGGTCAGACAGGAACCGTTCATCACCCCCGCCGACGTGCTCAATCCGGCCGGGGAGCGCGGCGAGATGGTGCTGCGGTCGTCGACGCGGGTGCCGTTCAAGTCCGGTGTCGCCGCGACCGGACTGCACGGGGACATCAAGGAGACGGAGATCGGCACGGTCGCCCTCGGACCGCTCCAGCTCCAGGTCGGCACCCTGCTGACGCTGGTGGAGCGCACCTTCGGCCGCACACTCCAGGGTTCGCTGGTGGAGGCCGAGGGAGTCCTGCGGGTCGTCGCCTCCCAGTCCGGGCACGGCGGCCGCACCTGGTCCGCGCAGACGGACATCGTCTCCGGCGACGTACGCCGGGCCAGCGCCTCGCTCGCCCGCGAACTGGCCCACAGCATCGAGCTGGAGCGGCCGGGGGCCGCGGAGTCGGGTGCGGACGTCGACAGTTTCCAGCGTCTGGTGGACGGGCTGGAGAGCTATCAGCGCTTCCAGCACGAAGGGCTCCTGCATCATCTCGACGCGGCGGAGGAGCACTTCCGCGCGGCCCTCTCGCACAGCCCCGGCTACGCGGCGGCCTATCACAACCTCGGCCTCGTCTACCGGGAGCAGCGCAGGATCCGCACCGACATCGGGCTCCGGGCCTCCACGGTGGTGCGCAGCGCGGCGACGCTGATGTGGCAGAAGGCGGTCGCCCTCGACCCGGCCCTCGCCCCGGCCCGGATCCAACTCGCCCGGGCGGCCCTCGAACAGGCGGAGCATCCGGACGTCGACGCGGCGAAACGCGGCGAACTCCTCGGTCAGGCCGCCCAGTCGGCCCGTAGCGCCCTGCAACACGCCGGCGGCGGGCACCCCATGGACGGCGCGCTCGCCGCGTACTGGCTCGGGGTGGCGCTGCTGCGGCAGGAGGCGGAGACGTGCCGCACGGTGGTCCTGGGCCGGACGCCGGAGCCGATGCGCGGGGCCGAGCCGGTCCGGCGGGCCGGCGCGGACACGGGTGGGGAGGCGGGAGACGACGCGGCAGGCGCGGCGACTCGCGCGATCGAACGGAGGCGGGCCGACGGCCGGGTCCGGGAAGCGCTGCGTCTCTTCCAACGCGCCGAGCGGGACCTGATCGACGAACGGGCCCGCCGGCTGGTCCAGGACGGCGACGAGACCGCGGTACGGCCGCTGACGGAGCGGATCGCCCATGTGGTCGCCATGCGGTCCGAGTGCTGGTTCCGGCTGGCCCGGGACGCGGACGACCGCCCGGGGCGCCGCGCCCGCGCGAAGGCGGACCGGTGCCTGCGTACGGCCATCCGCTGGGCCCCCGACATGGCCGAACTGCACGCGCTGCGGGGCCGCATGCTGCAGCGGCACGACCGGGAAGGCGCGCTCTTCGCCTGTCTGGAGGCGATCCAGCGTGACCCGCAGAACCATCATGTCGCCATCCGTGACGTCGGCCTGTTCGCGGTGGGCTCGCCGGAGTCCGGGGACACGCACGACCTGGCCACCGCCCTGTTCACCGTCGCCGCGCACCAGCATCCCGACGACGCCGAGGCCTGGCTGCTGCTGGCCGTCAACCAGATGTTCTGGCGGGGGAACAGAACGGCCGCCCGGGCCCTCGCGGGCATGGCGCTGACCCTGGAGCCCGGCCGGGAGGACGTGCGCCGGATCGTCGACGCGTACTGGCCGCCGCCGAACGGCTCCGGCGGCGCGGACGGCAGGCCCTTCCTCCTGCGCTGGGCCCGCGCCTGGGCCCACGCCCGGGAGGCGCAGCAGCACTTCGACGAGGCCGGGCTGCGGCAGGCACTGTCGGAGATCGACTCGCTGCGGCGGGCGCCGGGGGCGTGCGCGCCCGAAGTCTCCCTGGCGGCACGGGAGATCGGTCTGCTGCACGGCGCGCTGGCCGGTCTGATCCTGCCCTCGGACCGGCAGCGCCGGCACTGGGAGACGGCGGTCGAGGAGCTGACCCGGGCGGTGCGGGAGGGGCTGCCCGCCCGGCTGGAGAGCCCGCCGCAGTGGAACGTCGATCTGGGGGACGCGCACGCGGCCCTCGGCGACTCCCTGTCCGAGGCGGACCACCACGGTCCGGCCGGGCCGAGCTACCGGTCCGCGGTGGGACAGTACGACCTCGTTCTCGACCGCCCGCCGAAGACGGTCTGCCCTCGGTACCGTTCCGGGCGGCGGGGCCAGGAGCGGCTGACGGTGCTGTCCGCCGAGCCGCCGGACCTGCCCACCCGGGCCCGGGCCCTGGCGGGGCGCGCGGCGGTGCGCCTGCGGCAGGGTCGCACGAGCGACGCGGTGCGCGACTGCCGGGACGCGTTGAAGCTGGCGCCCCTGTACGCGTATCCCCGTTTCACCCTGGCGCGGCTGTACCGCGACCACCGGGCGCAGTACGACCTCGCCGAGCAGACGCTGTTGCGGTTGATCGAACTGCTCCCGGCCGGGGAGCAGCGGGACCTGGCGCGTCTGGAGCTGGCCGTCACGCACCGCGAACGGGCGCAGACCGCGCAGGACGAGGAGCGCGCCGGGCTCCTGGAGCGGGCCCGGGAGGAGTTGGTGGACGCCACGCGGGAGGCCACGCTGAGCGCGGACCTGGAGGCCCGGATGCACGAGGAGCTGGCCAACGTCCTGGATCTGCTGGGCCGTTCGGACGACGCGATCGTCGCGCTGCGCTCGATCGGCGGCTCGGTCCGGCAGCCGGGCGCCGGCCGGCACCACGAGTGGATCGCCCATCTGATCGCCGGGCGTGAGCAGCCGTGGGAGGTCGAGCAGGAGCTTCTGGAGGCCCAGGACGCCTGCGCGGCCCGGCTGACGACGTACCGCGGCACGGACGAGGAGCATCCGCTGCGGGCCGCGCTGGTCATCCTCACGGCCCGGCTCGCCATGTTCTACGCGGAGCAGGGCATCCGGCTCGACGAGGCACGTCTGCTGGCGGAGGGCGCGCTGAAGAGTGCGCGCCGGGTGCTGGAGCCGACCCGGATGGCCGTGTGCGAGGACGCCTGCGGCTGGGTCGCCTTCCGGCAGGGGCGCCTGGACGAGGCCGTCGACCTGCTGGAGGACGCCGTCGAGCACTCCGGGGGCCACGCCCGGCAGTGGGCCCACCTCGCCCAGGCCCTGGAGGCCCGCGACGATCCCGAGGGCACCGACCACGCCCGCGACATCTGGCAGCAGATCGCCGAGCAGTTCCCCCACAGCAAGACGGCGGAACAGGCTCACCGTCATCTCGACCTGCTCGCGCAGGACTGAGCCCGCGCGCGGCACGCGGCCGTCCGGCGTGGGGCGGCGACGGGCCCGGGGCCCGCGAGGTCAGGGTGAGGGCTCCGCCGTCTCGGATTCGAGCGAGGCGCGGGTCGCCTCGCCGTAGACGCCCGACTCGTCCTCCAGGAGGACGCGGGTCAACTGGTAGCCGCGGACCGCGCTCCGGACCTCGCGGTCGTACTCGCCGTCGGCGTCACCGTTGTAGAAGCCCACCTCGTTCAGGCGGAGTTGGAGTTCGGTCACCTCCGCTCCCCGGTCGCCGAGGCCGAGGACGGGGGGCGTGGTGTCGGACGGGGGCGGCGCGGGGACGCCGGTGACGGTGGCGTCGCTGCCGGACGGCGTCCTGCTCGGGGTGCCGGAGCCCGTGGGGGTGGCCCGGCTCTCGGTCGGCGTCGCCTCCGGCGAGGTGGACTCGCTCGGGGACGGGGACGCCGAGGAGGCCGTGGCGGAGGGGGCCGTCGACGACGGGGCCGTGCCGGCCGCCGCCTGGGGGAGGTCGGCCCTGATGTCGCCGGGGCCCGAGCCGTCCCGTGAGGGGGCCTCGTACGAGAAGAGGCCGCCGATGACGCCCGCCGTCACGAGGACGGCCGCAGCCGCGGTGCCCGCCCCGGCCGCCAGCAGCACCCGTCGCCGGCTGCGGCCGCCCCGGGCGGGGCCGGCGGGAGGCTCGTCGCCGCCGGAGGGCCCGTCGTCGGGTAGGGGCTCGTAGCCGAGAGGGGGCTCGTCGGAGGGAGCGGTCCGTGCGGGGTGGGGCTCGGCGGGCGTGGGCGGCTGCGGGGTGTCACCGTCCGCCGAAGGGTTCTGCGGGGGCCCGTCCTCGCCGACCTTCACGAACGGCCGGATACGTACCGGGTCGAAGTCCTCCGCGGCCTCCGCCTGCGCGGTACGCGTGTCCCGGTGGGCCTCCGACGCGAGCAGGCCGCAGGAGCAGGCCGGGGTGCCGTCCACCGCCCGGGGCGTACCGCACTGCGGGCAGGCAGGGGCTGTCGGTTCACTCACGCGTGGTCCTCTTCGAACGGATTCCAGAATTCAAACAGATCTTCTGCACAGAATCCCCAAGACTTGCTTGAACCTCAAACTTTTGTCGGCCAAGTCCCCAGGTACGCGTGCGAGTTCGGACAGGTCTTCATGCGACAGGACTGGTGCCCGACCCGGCACTCGGTGTGTCATGCCTCTGACATCAATCCGGTGTGCCGGAGTGGAAGGAACCCTGTGAGCCTGTCCCGTCCCCATCCCCGTCCTCGTACGCGCCCTCGCGCCCACGCCCGTGCCCTGGGCGCGGTCGCCGCGCTCACCCTGGGCGTGCCCTTCGCGATGCCGGGGACCGCCGCCGCGGCGGTCCCCACGCACTCGGTCTATCTGCAGAACTCCGTCACGGGGCTCAACGCGGCGGACAGCGGCGGTACGGTCGCCGCGCACAACCCCAAGGGCAACGAGGACCACCAGCAGTGGACGCCGGTCGCCGTCGGCGGCGGCCACCAGCTGCGCAACGCCGACCGGTCGGGGATCTGCCTCGGCCGGAACGGCGCCTCGGCGGTGACGGCGGCCTGCGGCGCGGACGGCACCACGTGGACGGTCACCGAGGCGGCCGACAGCACGTACACGATCGCCGTGCCCGGCACCGCGCAGTATCTGACGGGCGTCGCCTCGGACTCCTCCCTGGTGCAGATCGGGTCGAAGGGCGACCAGGCCCGCTGGTACCTCACGCCGGTCGCCCCCGCCACGACCGCCATGCCCTCCCCCGACACCCGGACCCTCGACCAGGTCTCCTTCCTCACCTCGCACAACGCCTTCGCCAACGGCGCCGACGGAAACTTCGCCTCGTTCCCCGTCAGTCTGTTCCCCAACCAGTCACGGGGCATCAGCCGCCAACTCACCGACGGGGTGAGGGGGTTCATGCTCGACGCGTACACCGTCTCGGGTCAGGCCGTGCTGTGCCACAACAGCTGTGACGGGGTCGGCAGCCCGGTGCCGCTCGCCACCGACCTCCAGCGCATGGTCGACTTCCTCAAGGCCAACCCGGGCCAGTTCGCCACGGTCTTCCTGGAGGACTACACCTCCTCCGACGTGCTGAAGGCGTCGCTGGCCTCCGTCCGCGGCCTTTCCGACGTGCTGTACCGGCCCGACCAGGAGGGCGTGGCCACCAACGGCTGGCCCACCATGGCCGACCTCGCGGCCCGCGGCAAGCAGCTGCTGGTCTTCAGCGACCGCACCCGCGCGAGCGACACCTCCGCCGGCCAGGCCGCCCGGAACACCTTCGGCGTGATGTACCAGCGCGAGTGGACCGTGGAGAACTACTGGTCCATGGGCGGCGGGCTCGGCGGGTCCGACTGGTCCTGCTACAGCCGCTGGGGCACGAGCAGGCCCCTCACCACGGACTCGGCCGCCTTCCACCCGCTGTTCGTCATGAACCACTTCCGCGACTACACGATCAGCGGCACGACCGAGACGGACAACGCCAAGCTGGGCAACCGGGCACAGAACTTCTGCACCCCGGCCGCCCGCAAGAAGCCCAACTACCTCGCCGTCGACCGCTACGAGCTGGGCTCGCCGTCACCGCTGACCAGCGTCGCGAACCTCAACACGTACGTCCTCGCGGCGGGTCAGTAGCCGCCGGCCCCACCTGCGGGGCGCCCCAGGGATGCCCCGCAGGACGGGCAGATGGCTCCGGGTCAGCTTCGCCCGCTCACCGCCGCCCGCGATCAGGGCGTTGACCGACGCCATCGGGTCACCGCCGGCCGACCGCGCCACCAGCGCGCCGACCAGCAGCGGCAGCAGCACCACCGCGAGGGCCGACCCGGTGGCGGTGGCCGTGGCGGTGACGTTGTGGAGCGGGCGCGGGCGCGAGGGGTGCGTGTCCATGACGCCAGTGCACCAGCGGGCGGCGGTGCCGGGCATCGGAGCAGGTACTCAGTCGTCCCGGCCGACGTACTCAGACCCGCCCGCCGGCCCGCGCCCGGTCAGGCCGCCGCCACGGCACCCCGCTCCCCCGCCTCGCGATGGATCGGCGTCCCCGACCCGGTCAGCGGTACGCCCGTGCCGCCGCGCCGGGCCGCGACGATCTCCGCCGCGATGGACAGGGCCGTCTCCTCGGGCGTACGGGCGCCGAGGTCGAGCCCGATCGGGGACCTGAGCCGGGCCAGCTCCCGTTCGGTGAGACCGGCCTCGCGCAGGCGCTCTTCGCGGTCGGCGTGGGTACGGCGGGAACCCATCGCCCCCACGAACGCGACCGGCATCCGCAGGGCCGCCGTCAGCAGCGGGATGTCGAACTTGGCGTCGTGGGTGAGCACGCACAGGACCGTGCGCCGGTCGGTCCCCGTGCGCCGCAGATAGCGGTGCGGCCAGTCCACCACGATGTCGTCGGCCTCGGGGAAGCGGGCCCGCGTGGCGAAGACGGGACGGGCGTCGCACACGGTGACGTGGTAGCCGAGGAACTTGCCCGCGCGCACCAGCGCCGCCGCGAAGTCGATCGCCCCGAACACGATCATGCGGGGCGGTGGCACCCGTGTCTCCACCAAGAGCGTGAGACCGCCGGGGCAGTGCGAACCGTCCGCCGACAGCTCGACGGTGCCCGTGCGTCCGCCGTCCAGCATGGCCCGCGCCTCGGCGGCCGCCGTCCGGTCCAGACCGGGGTGACCGCCGAGCCCGCCCTCGTGGCCCGCCTCGGCCGCCGGGCCGTACGCCCCGCCGTCGGGCCCGTCCCCGGCTCCGCCGGCCCGTACGAGCAGGGCGTGTCCGAGGAGTTCGGCCGGGCCCCGCACGACGCGGGCGACGGCCGTCGGTTCGTCCCGGGCGGCCGCCGAGAGCGCGGCGCGCAGCACGGCTCGGGCCGGTGAGGCGGCGGTGACCGGCGTGACCAGGATGTCGATGACGCCGCCGCAGGTCAGGCCGACCGCGAAGGCGTCCTCGTCGCTGTAGCCGAAGCGCCGCAGAACCGTCTCCCCGTCCGCCAGGGCCTGCCGGCACAGCTCGTACACCTCGCCCTCGACACAGCCGCCGGAGACCGAGCCGACGGCCGTGCCCAGGCTGTCTACGGCGAGGGCCGCGCCGGGGCCTCGGGGGGCGCTGCCGCTCACCGCCACGACCGTGGCGACGGCGAAGTCGCGGCCCTCCTCGGCCCAGGCGCTCAGCTCGGCGGCCGCGTCAAGCATCCCGGCCCGCCGTCAGGACGCGGTCGGGCCGGATGGGCAGGTGGCGGTGGCGTACGCCGGTGGCGTGCCGGACCGCGTTGGCCACGGCGGCCGCCGCGCCCACGATGCCGATCTCACCGATGCCCTTGATGCCGACGGGGTCGTCGGGGTCGAGGTCCTCGACCCAGTCGGCCTCGACGGCGGGCACGTCGGCGTGCGCGGCCACGTGATAGCCGGCGAGGTCGGCGCCGTAGTGGCCGCCGGACGCCCGGTCGCGGACCGCCTCCTCGTGCAGGGCCATGGAGATGCCCCAGATCATGCCGCCGACGAGCTGGCTCCGGGCGGTGAGCGGGTTGACGATCCGGCCCGCCGCGAAGATGCCGAGCATGCGCCGTACGCGGACCTCGCCGGTCGCGGGGTCCACGGCGACCTCGGCGAACTGGGCGCCGTAGGAGTGCCGTTCCTTCTGGGCGAGGGCGCCGAGGGCGGCGGTGGTGTCGGAGCGGACGGTGATGCCCTCCGGCGGGATGTCGGCGCCGAGGGCCAGCCTCTCCCGCATCTCGCGGGCGGCGAGGGTGACGGCCCAGGCCCAGGAGCGGGTGCCCATCGAACCGCCGGCGATCATGGCGGGCCCGAAGTCGCTGTCACCGATCCGTACCCGGACCTCTTCCGGTGCCACCTCCAGGGCGTCGGCGGCGACGAGGGTGAGCGCGGTGCGGGCGCCGGTCCCGATGTCCGCCGCGTTGACCCGGACGGTGAAGGTGCCGTCGGCCTCGGCGGTGACGGCCGCCGTGGAGGGTGCGGCTCCCGCGCCGAAGGAGGCGGCGGCCGTGCCGGTGCCGAGCAGCCAGCGGCCGTCCCGGCGCAGGCCCGGGCGCGGGTCGCGGTCGGCCCAGCCGAACCGGCGCGCGCCCTCGCGGAAGCAGGCGTGCAGGTTGCGGCCGGCGAACGGCAGCCCGGAGACGGGGCCCCGCTCGGGTTCGTTGCGGGCCCGCAGCTCGATCGGGTCGATGCCGAGCTTCTCGGCCAGCTCGTCGACCGCCGACTCCAGCGCGAAGGAGCCCGGCGCCTCGCCGGGCGCGCGCATCCAGGTGGGGGTGGGCACGTCGCGCCGGACGATCCGGCTGGCCGTGTGGTGGGCGTCGGCGCCGTACATGACCCGGGCCGGTCCGGCGGCCGACTCGATGAACTCGTGGACGGTCGAGGTGAGGCTCTGCGAGCGGTGCTCCAGGGCGCGCAGCCGTCCGTCGGCGTCGGCGCCGAGCCGCACCCGCTGGGCGGTGGGGCTGCGGTAGCCGGCGAGGGAGAACATCTGACGCCGGGTCATGACGACGCGGACCGGCCGCTGCAGGACCGTCGCGGCCATGACGGCGGCGACCTGGTGGGCGCGGACGCCCTTGCTGCCGAAGCCGCCGCCGACGTGCTCGGAGCGGACCCGCACCGAACCCGGGTCGAGGGAGAAGAGGTTGGCGAGTTCGCCCTGGACCCACATGGTGCCCTGGTTGGAGTCGAACACGTCGAGCCGGCCGCCGTCCCAGTGGGCCGTCACCGCGTGCGGCTCCATCGGGTTGTGGTGTTCCTCGGGGGTGCTGTACTCGGCGTCCACGACGACGGCGGAGGCGGCGAGTTCGGCCTCCAGGTCGCCCTGCTCGATCACCGCGGGGCCGAAGGCGTCCAGCGGGTACGCGTCCGGGGCCCCGGCGGTGAAGTCGGTGTCGTGCGGCTGCTGTTCGTAGTGCACGACCAGCGCCTCCGCGGCCTCCCGGGCCTGCTCGGAGGTCTCGGCGACGACCAGTGCCACGGGCCAGCCCCGGTGCGGTACCCGGTCGTGCTGGAAGACGGCGGTGGTCGGGTCGGGCTTGGATCCCATGAGGCCTGCGTAGTCGGTGTCGAGGCGCGGGGCGTTCTCGTGGGTCAGGACGGCGAGCACGCCCGGCATCGCGAGGGCGTCGGCGGTCTCGATCGCGCGGATCCGGCCGCGGGCCACCGTGGACAGCGCGAGCCAGCCGTGGACGAGTCCGGTGAGGGGGATCTCCCCGGCGTAGCGGGCGGCGCCGGTGACCTTGTCGCGGCCTTCGACGCGGGTGCGCGCGGTGCCGACGGCGCGCTGGTGGGCCGTGGGGGCGGTGGTCATCGGGTGGCCTCCTCGGTGAGTTCGGACAGGACGGCCACGACGAGGTTGCGCATGAGGGTCACCTTGTAGGCGTTGTGCGGCAGCGGCGCGGCGGCGGCCAGTTCGGCGTCGGCGGCGGCCGCGAAGCTCTGGGCGTCGGCCGGGGCTCCGGTCAGCGCGCGCTCCGCCGCGCGGGCCCGCCACGGCCGGGACGCGACCGCCCCGAAGGCCAGCCGGGCCTCGTGCACGAGGCCGTCACGGACGTCGAGCGCGGCGGCGATCGAGCCGATGGCGAAGGCGTACGAGGCGCGTTCGCGGACCTTGCGGTAGCGGGAGTGCGCGGCGACGGGGGCGGGCGGCAGGACGACGCCGGTGATCAGGGCGCCCGGCGGCAGGGCCGTCTCGAGGTGCGGGGTGTCGCCGACGGGCAGGTAGAAGTCGGCGAGGGGTGACTCGCCGCGTCCGTCGGCCGTCTCGTAGGTCACCACGGCGTCGAAGGCGGCCAGCGCCACGCCCATGTCGGAGGGGTGGGTGGCCACGCAGTGCCCGGACGCGCCGAGGATCGCGTGGTTGTGGTGCTCGCCCTCGATCGCGGGGCAGCCGCTGCCGGGCAGGCGCTTGTTGCAGGGCTGGGTGACGTCGGCGAAGTAGCCGCAGCGGGTGCGCTGCAGGAGGTTGCCGCCGACGGTGGCCATGTTGCGCAGCTGCCCGGACGCGCCGGCCAGCACGGCCTGGGCCAGTGCGGGGTAGCGGCGGCGGATCTCGGGGTGGGCCGCGAGGTCGCTGTTGGTGACGGTCGCGCCGATCCGCAGTCCGCCGTCCTCGGTCGGCTCGATCGCGTCGAGGGGGAGTTCACGGACGTCGACGAGCCGGGCGGGCCGCTCGACGCCGGTCTTCATCAGGTCGACGAGGTTGGTGCCGCCGCCGAGGAAACGGGCCTCGGGGTCGGCGCCGAGCAGGGCGACCGCGCCGGAGACGTCGTACGCCCGCTGGTAGTCGAACTCCTTCACGCCACGCTCTCCTCGGTCTTCGCGGTGCTGCCGGCGGCGGCGCGGGCGACGGCCTCGACGATCGACACGTAGGCGCCGCAGCGGCACAGGTTGCCGCTCATCCGCTCGCGGATCTCCTCGGGGGTGAGCGGTGGCGCTCCCGCCTCGGGGCGTACGTCGGCGGTGGCGGCGCTGGGCCAGCCCGCCGCGTGTTCCTCGATGACCGCGATGGCCGAACAGATCTGGCCCGGGGTGCAGTAGCCGCACTGGAAGCCGTCGAGGTCAAGGAACGCCTGCTGTACGGGGTGCAGTTCGTCGCCGTCGGCGACGCCCTCGATGGTGGTGATCTCGCGCCCCTCGGCCGCGACGGCCAGTTGCAGGCAGGAGACGGCACGGCGTCCGTCGACGAGGACGGTGCAGGCGCCGCACTGTCCCTGGTCACAGCCCTTCTTGGTGCCGGTCATGTCGAGCCGCTCGCGCAGGGCGTCGAGCAGGGTGGTGCGGTGGTCGACGGAGAGCGCGTGCTTCTCGCCGTTGATGTTCAGGGTGATGGCGCTGTACGTCGAGGAGGTGGCTGGGGACATGATCAGCCTTCTTTCGCGTATCCGGAGCATGTCGAGGAGACCCGCTCCGGCCGGCGGTCGAGTCAGGTATGTGGACAGCGGAGGTTGCCCTCGCCGGCCGGTCCGACGCTACGATGACACAACCGGACAGCTGTCCTCTCCGGAGAACGTAACGGACAGTTGTCCGCTTAACAAGGACGGGTTTCGGCCAGGGACCCGCGAGGAGGACCCGTGGAGCCGAAGAAGGACGCCTCGCTGCGCTCGGACGCCCAGCGCAACCGCGAGCGCATCCTGGCGGTCGCCCTGACCGAACTGACGCGCTGCGCGGACGCGCCGTTGAGCGGGATCGCCAGGAAGGCGGGTGTCGGGCAGGGCACGTTCTACCGTCATTTCCCCACTCGGGAGGCCCTGGTCCTGGAGGTCTACCGGCACGAGATGCGGCAGGTCGCCGATGCCGCGGTCGAGCTGCTCGCCACGCGCGAGCCGGACCGGGCGCTGCGCGAGTGGATGGACCGCCTCGCCCGCTTCGCCATGACCAAGGCGGGTCTGGCGGACGCGATCCGTCAGGCCACCTGCCGCCCCGACGGCCCCGACCGGCCGCCGCCCACGCCGGTGACGGAAGCCGCCGAACTCCTGCTCCGCGCGGGCGAGAAGGCCGGCACCGTCCACCCCGGGGTCACCGTGGACGACTTCTTCCTCGCGATCGCCGGCCTGTGGCAGCTGGCCGCCCAGGACACCGCCCAGCCCGACTGGCAGCCCCGCGCCACCCGTCTCCTCGACCTCGTCATGGACGGGCTGCGGGCGGGGGGTTCGAGGGCTGCGGGGGTGGAGGGGTAGGCGGTGGCGATCGGCCGGGGCGGCGCAGGCCAGGGCCGATGAGGGCTCAGGACTCCTGAGCGTGCGACGACCGGCCCGCGGCCAGCCGGTGCAGGAGAAGTGACATCCGGTGGGGAATCACCTCGGTCGTGGCGATCGAGGTACTGCTGCGCTGCACGCCGGGCACCAACTGCACCCTCTGCGTGACCCGGTGCAGATCGACCGTGTCACGCGCGACCACGCGAAGCATGAGATCCGCGTCGCCCGTCATGGTGTGCGCTTCGACGACCTCCGGAATGGCACCGATCGCCGCATAGACCGAGTCGATCTGCTGCTGCGCGACCGACAGGGTCACGAAGGCGAGCAGGGGCCGGCCCAGGGCCGCCGCGGGGAGACGCCCGCTGGGTGCGCCCAGCGCACCACTGTCGCGGAGCCTCTTCAGGCGCGCGTGCACCGTGTTCCGCGAGACCCCCAGCCGCGCGGCGATCTCGATCAGTGAGGCTTCGGGCGAGCTGTCCAGAGCGAGCAGGATCCGGGCATCGACCGCGTCCAGGCTGTGCATGGGACAGGACAGTACACCGCGAGGCGCGCCTGCGGCTGTGCATCTGCACGATCGAAAACGATTCGCTTGTGCATTCCGCCCTCCCTGCTTAAGTTCTGCGGCCATGAGAACAGCGACTCACCACACCGACCTGCCGCGTATCGATCTCCGGGGGTTCACCTCGCCCGTGCACGTCCTGCCCCGGCTCAGCGACGAGCTGGGCGTGGAGGTCTGGTGCAAGCGCGACGACCTGGGCTCGGTGGGCCTCGCGGGGAACAAGGTGCGCAAGCTGGAGACAGAACTCGCGCACGCACGAGCGCTGGGGGCCACGCACCTCGTGACCGAAGGCTCCCGGCACTCCAACGCCACGCGGGCGGCCGCGGCCGCGGCCGCTTCGATCGGAATGAAATGCACCCTCGTGCTCTGCCACGACGAGCCGAAGGAGCCGGTGGGCAATCTTCTCCTCGACGCCCTTTTCGGCGCCGATCTCCGCCTTGTCGGCGACACCTCCTGGGGAGAGCTCGCTCGGCTGACCGGGGATGTCGTCCGTGAGCTCGAGGCGGCCGGAGAACGTGTCCACCGACTGCCCATCGGCTCGGCGACCGGCCGTGGCGCGGCGAGTTTCGCGCGCGCCTACATCGAGGCCGACGAACAGATGGAGGCGCAGGGTGCGTCGTTCAGGACGATCGTGCACGCCAGTTCGGCGGGAAGCACGCACGCGGGACTCGTACTGGGGCGAGCGCTCCGCGGGCGGTCGGCCCGCGTCATCGGCGTCGTGGTCGCGGGAGAGGTGTACGACGACGTGTCAGGGACCTACCTCCGTCTCGCGAACGAGGCAGCCGGCCTCGTCGCGCCCACCGTCCGTCTTGCCGCATCCGACATCGAACTGACCGAGGCGTACCTGGGAGAGGGCTACGGACAGCCCGCCCCCGGCGTCACCGAGGCCATCGACCTCATGGCACGGCTGGAGGGCATCGTGGTCGACCCCGTGTACACGGCGAAAGCCGTCGCGGCGATCATCGACATGGCACGCAGGGGAACGATCGAGGGCCCGGTCCTCTTCTGGCACACCGGGGGGTACCACGCGCTCTTCGATCCGAGCCTGACGGCGACCGTGTGGGACGGCCTTCCCCGACTGCGGGACATCCGGCTCTAGGCACCGGCTCCGGGCGTGGACGGTGTTCCGGCACAGTGCTCCGAGCGGAGCAGACCGTAGACGAGCACATCGACATACTCGCCGTGCTGGAAGGACCTGCCGCGCATGACTCCTTCCCGCCGGAACCCGAGGCGTTCGAGGGCTTTCTGCTCGGCGAGGTTGCCGCCATTGGTGAGAGCCTCGATCCTGTGGGCGGTCGTGCGGCCGAACAGATGGTCCACGAGAAGCTTCTGCGCCGCCGTGCCCACCCCCTGTCCCCGATGCTCGGGGAGCACTCCCACGCCGATCTCGTAGGTGACACCCGACGGGAAGCCGCGGGGCTTCCACGAGACGATGCCGAGGACCGTGTCGTCGGCCCCCGCGATCGCGACCGCCGAGGACTCGGCGGAGATGTACCCATCGGTCTCCCACCGCTTGCGGCGTGCCCTCGGGTCACCGAATCCGGGCCACTCGAACGCGCCGAGCGCTTCGGGATCGGTGCAGAGGCGGTCGAGGAAGCCGAGGTCGGCCTCGGTGAAGGCCCTCAAATGGACTGTGTCCGGGCGGTTCGCTGGAGTCATGAAGGTCAGTATCACGCCCGGAACACCACCCGTCAGGCAGTGAGTCCTTCTCAACCTGCCTATGACAGGCAGGAGTTGGGAGACGCGGTCGTCCGGCGTCCGGGCCCGGCGACGGCGGCGTCGAGGGCCGGTGTCACGGCTCGCGGTGCCGGGCGAACACCTGTCGCTGTTCCTCCTGCCAACTCCAGTCGGCCGGGCGGGAGAAGGGCAGGCTTCGGGCGAGGACGGCGAACTGTCCGGACGGCTCCCGGCTGGCCTTGTTCACCACGATCGCCGAGAGCATCGGTGCTCGTCCGTCCTCATTGTGGTAGGAGCAGACGTCCGCGAGGAGATACGTCATGACTCCGCGGTGGGGCGGGATGGAGTCGAAGCCCCGTGCCTGCAACTCGGCGCTCAACTCCCCGTAGGTGATGGTCCGTTCCTGCCGGGCCCGTACCCGCAGGATCTCCACGGCGGCCTCGACCGCTGCCGGGTACTCCGGGTCCTTGGTCCTCATCTGCGCTCCCCCTCGCGTGCACACCGACCGGCACGCGCATCGTAGCGACCGGACACCCTCCAGGCACCGCGATCAGAACCGAGCCCCCACATCCGCCCCGTTCGCCGGCCGGAGGAACACCGACGTCGGGATCGAACCGTTCGCCGTCCTCGCCCCCGTGATCGTGGTCGCGTCCGTGCTGGTGAAGGTCCAGGTGCCGCCGAGGTTCCAGGAGTTGCCGCTGCCGCCGGAGTTCGAGCCCAGCGAGACGTTCGTACCGTTGGCCACCGAGAGGTTCTTCGTCAGCGTGCCGTCGGCGTCGGCGAAGTCGAAACCCGCGCCCTTGTTGCGCCAGGCCGTGCAGCGCTCGGCCACCAGCGCGCCGGGGTTGGCGTTGTCGATGAAGCCGCCGGCCGAGTTGTCCCACGCCATGCTGTTGCGCACCACGTGCGCCGCGGGCCGGTCCTCGTCGCCGCCGCCGAGCTTGTAGCCGTTGCCGTCACCGGTGTAGTTGGGCAGGCTCCAGCGGTTGTAGCCGTTCCCGTGGGCGAGGCTCCCCTCGATCGTCACCGGGGAGAGGAACTCCCAGAGGTCCAGCCCGTCGTCCGCGTTGTTCCACAGCCGCGCCCCGCGGACGACGTTGCCCGTCCCGGAGCCCTCCTTGATCGCCAGACCGTCGGCGCTCTCGCCGTTCTTGCGCGGGTCCCGGTTGCCGTGACTGTCCAGATCGATGATCTGGTTGGCGCCGGACGCGCCCTGGAGGTGGACCCCGGACTCGTAGTTGTTCCGTGTGACCAGCCGCTCGAAGACATTGCCGTTGGTGTCCGCGCCGAAGATCCCGTACGGCCCGTTGACGATCTCCAGCCCGCTCAGCCGCCAGTGATCTCCCTCGATGTGGATCGCGCCCCGCTGTGCCCGCGGGATGCTGGAGCCGACCGCGCCGGGCGTGTACGGCATCCCCTCGCCGTCGATGACGACGCGCTCGCCGTTGTAGTTGCCGAGCCGGATGGGCCGGCTCGCCGTACCGCTCTTCAGCAGCTGGATGTTCGCGGTCGGCGCGTAGGTCCCGCCCCGGATCAGGATCGAGTCGCCCGCCTGCGCGAGGTCGACGGCCCGCTGGATGGTCCGTAACGGGGCGGCCAGGGTGCCGGGGTTGCCGTCGTCACCGTTGGTCGCGACATGGAGGGCGCCGACCGCGTGCGCCGCGGGGGCGGACAGGGCGAGGAGGCCGCCGGCCAGGACGCTCAACAGGCTTACGCACGCGGTGAATCGCTGTGGTCGCATGGTTCGTCTCCCGGACACCGTGAGGGGAAAGCGCTTTCTCCCACGGAAGCTAGGGGCGCCGTCCCGAGCGCGTCAATATCCATGCACGTGATTGCTGTTCTCATTCATGAATCGACGTGAATCCGCGAGCATGGAGAGGTCCGGCGTCGAGGAGAGCGGGCCGGATGGATCAGAGCGAGCCTGCGGGCGCCGACACGGGCGGCCCGACTCCCTGCCGAAGATGTACGCGCAGCCATCTTGACGTGTAAATGACAACGATGGCAGGTTCACCCGGGAGCGCTCCCATCTCACTCAGGGAAGGGACCCACCCCATGCGTGACACCCACTCATCCCCCTTACCGCCCCTGCCGCTTCTCGGCCTGGTGGCAGCCCTGCTCGTCTCCCTCGCACTGACACTCGCACCCCCCGCGCCCGGCGCGGCGGCCGCCGCGTCGACGGCAAGCGGCGCCGCCGCGGCCCCCGTGCGCGTCATGCCGCTCGGCGACTCGATCACCGGCTCGCCCGGCTGCTGGCGGGCGGTGCTGCGGAACCGCCTGCGGAACGCCGGCTACACGGACCTCGACTTCGTCGGCACGCTCCCCACCCAGGGCTGCGGGCAGGAGCACGACGGCGACAACGAGGGCCACGGCGGGGAACTCGTGACCCATGTCGCCGACCAGAACCTGCTGCCCGCCCGGCTCTCGGCGACGCGACCCGACATCGTTGTCATGCACTTCGGCACGAACGACGTGTGGAGCAGCATCGCCCCGGACCGCATCCTCGCCGCGTACACCAAGCTCGTCGGTCAGATGCGCGCGTCCCACCCGCACATGCGGGTCCTCGTCGCGCAGCTCATCCCCATGAACCCCGGCAGCTGCACAGGCTGCGCACAGCGGGTGGTGGACTTCAACGCGCGGATCCCCGCCTGGGCCCGGGCGACCAGCACCGAGGACTCACCGGTGACCGTGGTCGACCAGTGGACGGGGTTCAGCACGGCGACCGACACCTACGACGGGGTGCATCCGAACGCCGCCGGGGACGACAAGATCGCCGCCCGCTGGTTCCCGGCGCTGAGGGCGGTGCTGGACGCGGGAGTACCGGGTGATCCGGGAGACCCGGGCGATCCGGGCGGCGGTCAGGTCACCTGCGGTGCCGTCTTTCGGGCCACCAACGTCTGGCAGGGTGGCTACCAGGGCGAAGTCACCGTCACGAACACGTCGTCGTCCGCCGTGGCGGGCTGGACCGTGACGGTCGTACCGGCCGGCGGGGCCCGTCTCACCCAGGTCTGGAACGGGACCTCGGCCACGGCGGCCGACGGCACCGTCACGGTCACCAACGCCTCGTGGAACGGCACGCTCGCGGCGGGCGCGAGCGCCTCGTTCGGGTTCGTCGCCTCGGCCCCGACGACGGCCGGGACGCCGTCGGCGACGGTCGGCTGCACGGCACGGGCGACGGTCTCCTCCCGGTAATCGACGCCTCGTCGGCGATGCCTGTCGTCGACGCCTCGTCATCGACGCCTTGTCATCGACGCCTTGTCATCGGCCGGGACATCGGCCGGTGATGGGTCGGCCACCCGCCGAACATCGGCGGTGCGTCGGCGCGCCACCGGCCGGCAACGGCCGGCCGACAAGAGCCCCTGCTCCCTGCCCCACGCCGCACACCCCTCACCGCTCTCCCTTGTCTCTCCCCCACTCCCCTTAGCTGGAGCCGCCATGAGAGCCCCCACGCACACGACAGCCCCCGCCCACTCACCTCGGACGCCCCCCAAGCGCCGGGCACCCCGGACCGGCGCCCTCGTCGCCGCCCTCCTCGGCCTGCTGCTCCCCTTGTTCGCCCTCGGCACACCGGCGCACGCGGCGCACGCGGCGCCGCCCGGTTTCCGGATCGAGAACGGGCGGCTGCTGGAGCGCTCCGGCAACGACTTCGTGATGCGCGGCGTGAACCACGCCCACACCTGGTACGCGGACCAGATCGGCTCGCTCGCCCACATCAAGGCCAAGGGCGCCAACACCGTGCGCGTGGTCCTCTCCAGCGGTGACCGGTGGACCCGTAACGACACCGCCGACGTGGCGAACGTCGTGGCGCAGTGCAAACGCAACCGGCTCATCTGTGTGCTGGAGGTGCACGACACCACGGGGTACGGCGAGCAGAGCGGGGCGGTGACGCTCTCCCGGGCCGCCGACTACTGGATCGGCGTACAGAGCGCGTTGACGGGCCAGGAGGACTACGTCGTCGTCAACATCGGCAACGAGCCGTACGGCAACAACAACTACGCGGGCTGGACGGCGGACACCAAGGCGGCGATCCAGAAGCTGCGCGCCGCCGGGTTCGACCACACGATCATGGTCGACGCCCCCAACTGGGGCCAGGACTGGGCGTTCACCATGCGCGACAACGCGGCCTCCGTCTTCGCCGCCGACCCGGACGCCAACACGGTCTTCTCCATCCACATGTACGGCGTCTTCGACACGGCGGCGGAGGTGAACGACTACCTCAACCGGTTCGTACAGGCCAAACTGCCCATCGTGATCGGCGAGTTCGGGCACGACCACTCGGACGGCAACCCCGACGAGGACGCCATCCTCGCCGCCGCGCAGCGCCTCGGCCTCGGTTACCTCGGCTGGTCCTGGAGCGGCAACGGTGGCGGCGTCGAGTACCTGGACCTGGTCACCGGCTTCGACCCGAACCGGCTGACCAGCTGGGGGCAGCGCCTCTTCAACGGCGCGAACGGTATCGCCGCCACGTCCAAGGAGGCCGCGGTCTACGCCTCCTCCGGCGGCGACACCACTCCCCCGACGGCCCCCGGCACCCCGACCGCCTCCGCGGTGACCTCCTCGTCCGCCACCCTGACCTGGGCCGCCGCCACCGACGCGACAGGCGTCACCGGCTACGACGTGGTCCGTGTCAGCGGGACCACCGAGACCGCCGTGACCACCACGACGGGCACCTCCGCGACCCTCACCGGGCTGACTCCCGCCACGTCGTACACCTTCGCCGTGTACGCGCGGGACGCGGCCGGCAACCGTTCCGCACGCTCGGGAACGGTGAACGTCACGACCGCCTCCGGCGGTTCCACGGCGGCCTGCGCCGTCGGCTACCGGGTGACCGGCGAGTGGTCCGGCGGGTTCCAGGGCGAGATCGTCATCCGCAACACCGGCACCTCGGCCGTCGACGGCTGGACCCTGCGCTGGACGTTCCCCGGCAGCCAGCGGGTCTCCAGCCTCTGGGGCGGTACGGCGGCCCAGTCCGGCGCGGCCGTCACCGTCACCGCCGCCTCGTACACCGCGAAGATCCCGGCCGCGGGCTCGGTCACCCTCGGGTTCACGGCGAGCCGTGGCACCACCAACCCGGCGCCGACCGCCTTCACCCTCAACGGGGCCTCCTGCACGACGACATGACCCTCCGTACGCCGCCGGGCCCCGGGCGGTCAGCCCGGGCCCGGCCCGACCCCGCCGCCCTTCAGCCGCTCCAGGTCGGAGGGCCGCACCTGGATGGCCAGGACGGCGATGAGGGCGGCGACGACGGTGAAGATCGCCGCCATGACGAAGGCGGCCGAGACGCCCGCGGTGAGCACCTCGTCGGACCAGGGCGGCGGGAGCTGCCCGGTCTGTTCGAACCGCAGGCGCTCGGCCGGTGTCGCCTGGGAGAGGAAGTCCGGGACCTGCTCGGCCGCCTCGTTGGTGCTGGCCGTGCCGTACATCGTGACGAGGATGGAGAGGCCGAGCGAACCGCCCACCTGCTGGGTGGCGTTGAGGAGTCCGGAGGCGGCACCGGTCTCCGGGGTGGGTACGTCGGAGAGGGCCATCAGGGTCAGCGAGACGAACTCCATCCCCATGCCCAGGCTGAAGACGAGCATCGGGCCGAGGACGCTGCCGGCGTAGGTGGAGTGGACGTCGGTCAGGGTCAGCCAGCCCAGCCCGGCCGCCGCGAGGATCGCGCCCCCCACCATGAACGGTTTGGGCCCGTACACGGGCAGGAACCGTGAGGCCAGCCCGGCACCGACCGCGATGACGGCGCTGACCGGCAGAAACGCCAGCCCGGTGGCCAGCGGGCTGAAGTCCAGCACGTTCTGGGTGAACAGCGTCAGGAAGAAGAACATGCCGAAGATCGCGGCCGCCAGGCACAGCATGATGCCGTAGGTCCCGGCGCGGTTGCGGTCGGCGAACATGTGCAGGGGAGTGATCGGCTGCCGGGAGCGCTTCTCCACCAGTACGAACGCCACCAGCAGCACGACGGCCGCGGCGAACGAGGCCAGCGTGAGCGCGTCCCGCCAGCCCTCCTGCGCGGCCCTGATGAAGCCGTACACCAGGCACACCATGCCCAGGGTGGAGGTGAGGGCACCGGTGACGTCGAAGTGCCCGGGTGTGCGCTCGGACTCCCTGATCCAGCGCGGTGTCGCCAGCACGATCAGCAGTCCGATCGGCACGTTGACGAACAGCACCCACCGCCAGTTCAGCCACTCCACGAGGATGCCGCCGGCGAGCAGCCCGATCGCGCCGCCGCCCGCCGAGACCGCCGCGAACACCCCGAACGCCCTGTTGCGCTCGGGGCCTTCACGGAACGTCGTACTGATCAGGGCGAGGGAGGTCGGCGAGGCGATGGCACCGCCGACGCCCTGGAGGGCGCGGGCGGCGAGGAGTTGGGTCTCGTTCTGGGCGAGACCGCCGAGGAGCGAGGCCAGGACGAAGAGCAGCACACCGAAGACGAAGACGCGCCGTCGGCCGAGGATGTCCCCGGCCCGGCCGCCCAGCAGCAACAGCCCGCCGAAGGTCAGCGTGTAGGCGTTGACCACCCAGGCGAGGCTGGTGGTGGAGAAGTCCAGCGAACGCTGGATGTCCGGCAGGGCGATGTTCACGATGGTGATGTCCAGCACCACCATCAGCTGGCACGAGGCGATGACGAACAGGGCCATCGCGCTGCCACCACCGCCCGTTTCCCGGGTGGTGGTGGATTCTGGGGAGGTCGGCCGAGGTTCGCTCATGGCAGGTCGCAAGGTCCGGGTCCGGCGGACGGGTCCGCCCGCCGCCGCGTTCCACTGTTCGACCGTACGCCGGTGACCTGCGCGTCACCACTCGGGCCTGGTACGGACGCGCGCCCGCACCGGATCGGAAATATTCGCCCGCACCGGATCGGAAATACAGGTGCGCGACCGCGCGGGCCGGCGCTACGGTCGCCGCGATGACTACACACTCCTTCTGCGGAATGGGGGTCCCGTCCGAGCAAGGTGAGCGCTGATGCTCACCGACGCCGTGAACGGGGATCCCCGTCTTTCCCTCTGGTTGCGCGTGCGCGAGTTCGCCGTGCCACCCTCCATGGTCGAGACCGCGACCGCCCTCCGCTCCGTCGGCGACTGGGCCGGTGCGTGCGCCGCCGCGGGCGTCGACGTCGACCTCGACCTGCGTTCCGTGGCGCGCGCGTACGGCCGCGACCTCCAAGCCCGGATCCGGGCCGATCTCCGCCATCTGGCTCCGGACCTGCTGCGCTGGCACATGCCGAGGATCGCCCCCGACGGGCTGCTGCGGCCGGGCCTGACCCTCACGCTGGCCCGGTACCGCACGGACGGGCGCGACGGCCCGGGTTCCGTGCACCTCGTGGTCCGGACTCCGCCCGCCTGGGCGGACGCCGGGCAACGGATCGGCCTCGCCTTGTGGGACGGCTCCCGCTCCTCCCCCGGTGCCCTCGCTCATCCGCATCCGCGCCCGCGCCCCAGCCGTCGGTACCGGCTGGATCTGCATCGCCACCTGTGGGACGCGCGCAAGTCGGCGGAGCTGCGCGGGCGTTGCGGAGCGAACCGGCCGCCGGGGCCGCCTCCGCCCGGGCCGGACGTGTGGGGCACGACGGCCGCGGAACTCGGCTGTGCCGTCGAGAGGTGGGCGGACGAGGCGGCGATCGTGCTCCGCGCCGCGGGGCGGTCCACGGGGACCGTCCTCGTACGGTGCGGGGTTCGGCGCCGGCTGCTCCTGGACCTGGGCACGGGCCGGGAACCGGCGGCCGGCGGGAGCCGGGACACGGACACCCGCCCCGGTCACGGCGACGACGCGGCACCCTCGCTGCGGATCACGGCCGCCCCCGGCGACGACGGGGCCTTCACCTCCCTGCCGATTCTTCCCGACGCGGCGACCTGGACGCTGCCCGATCTGGAGCTGATCCGGGCCGGTGCGCTCGACGCCGAGCGGCTGCATCCGCTCGTCGCCTCGGCGCTCGTACCGGATCACGCCTGGTCCGGGCCCCACGAGGCCCTGGACCGTGCGGGCCGGCCGCGCCTCGTGGAGTGCCGGGGGGAGCGGCACCGGATCGGTCTGGTGGACGGGACGCTGACGGCCCTCGACCATGACCCGGCCGAACTGCGGCGCGAGGAGCTGCTGGTCCACCTGACCGGCACTCCCCTCCCCTGTCTACGGGCCATCGACGCGGCACACCGCCGTCCGGACTGCCTGTCCGGAGTGCGCGAACGGCTGGACCACGGGGACATCGCCGGTGCGCTGGCCATCGTCGAGGGGCTGCTCGGCCCCGAGGCGGTGCTGCGCGAGGGCCCTCTGCGGGACGAACTGGAGTCGGCCGCGCGCCGGCGGATCGTCTACGGCCTGTACCGCGCCGGTCTCGCCGAACCGCTTCCCGGACGGGTCCGCTCGGACACCGGCCGCCGCCCTCCCCGCCACCGCCGCCCACGCGACGCGACCTTCTACTGACCCGGGCCGGGCCAACCGGCCTCTGCCTCCTGGCCTCTGGCCTCTGGCCTCTGGCCTCTTACTCCTGGCTCCTGGCTCCTGGCTCCTGGCTCCTGGCTCCTGGCTCCTGGCTCCACCTACGCACTCACCCACCCCAGGTCTTCGACCCACTCCAACCAAAGGTGATCACTCATGCCCACATGCACCCCGTTCGCCCTGCCCACCACGCTCTCCGAGCCCGCCCCCGTATCCCAACTCGACGTTGCCGCGGACCTGTTGAGCCTTCTGCGCACCACGACCACCGAACCCCGCCCCGACGCCCAGCTGGAGGCCCTGTCGCTGGCCGTCGCCGCCGACCTTCCTGTACTGCTCTGGGGTGAGCCGGGGATCGGCAAGACCGCCGCGCTCACGCAGCTCGCGGCCGCCCTGGACCTTCCGCTGACGACCGTGATCGCCAGCGTCCACGAGCCGTCCGACTTCTCGGGGCTGCCGATCGTGGGCGACGACCCGGCCGAGCAGGGAGTGCCGATGGCCCCGCCGGACTGGGCGGTGCGGCTGGTGCGCGTGGGCCGGGGGCTGCTGTTCCTGGACGAGCTGTCGACGGCGCCGCCCGCGGTGCAGGCCGCGTTGCTGCGCCTGGTGCTGGAGCGGAGGATCGGCACCCTGCAACTGCCGCCCGGTGTGCGGATCGTGGCCGCCGCCAACCCCCGGTCCTCGGCGGCGGACGGCTGGGAGCTGAGCCCTCCGCTGGCCAACCGGTTCGTGCATCTGCAGTGGACGCACGACCACGAGGTCGTCGTACGGGGTCTCGGCGGGACATGGCCGCGGGCCACTCTGCCGCGGCTGGCGCCGGAACGCCTGCCGGAGGCGGTGGACTTCGCCCGGCGCGCGGTGTGCACGCTGCTGGCCGCCCGGCCCAAGCTGGTGCATCAGCTGCCGAACAGCGAGAGCCGCCGGGGCGGGCCGTGGCCGTCCCCCCGGAGCTGGGAGATGACGCTCCATCTGATCGCCTTCGCGACCGCCGCCGGCGTCTCGCGCGATGTGCTCTCCCCGTTGGTACGCGGCACCGTGGGCGACGGGCCGGGGCTGGAGCTGCTGGCCTCCCTGGACCGGCTCGACCTGCCGGATCCCGAGACGCTGCTCGCCGACCCGGCGGGGGCGGAGCTGCCCCGACGGGGGGATCTGCGGCAGGCGGTGCTCGACGCAGTGGTGGCGGCGGTCCGGGCACGGCCGGAGAAGGACCGCTGGGACGCGGCATGGGCGCTGCTGGTGCGGGCGCTGGAGACCGGGGCCCCGGATCTGGTGGTCGTCCCCGCGACGACGCTCGCGTCACTGCGGCGCGACGACTGGGACGTACCGGCCGCGATCGAGAGCCTCGCCGGAGTGGTGACGCTGTCCCGGCGCGCGGACGAGGCGGCGTCCCGCGCCGAACAGGCGACGAGGACCCGCCGATGAACGGCGGCAAGGGGCTCGACTTCGACAAGCTGTACACGGCCCGGCTGCAGGCGGCGCGGGCCCGCCCCTATCTGGCGACGGCGCTGTTCGCGCTGCAGGCCGTGGAGTCCCGGCGGGTGCCCACCATGGGCGTCGACCGGTACTGGCGGTGTTACGTCTCCCCGGACTTCGTGGACCGCACCCCGGTGGAGGAGCTGGCCGGGGTGTGGGTGCACGAGGTGTCGCATCTTCTGCGCGACCACCACGGGCGCGGTGACCGGGTCGCCAGGGAGCGCGGCCTGACCGGGCCCGGGGAGCGGCTGCGGATGAACATCGCCGCCGACTGCGAGATCAACGACGACGCGTTCGGCGACGGCCTGGTCAAGCCCGAGGGCGTCGTCGATCCGGCGTTCCTGCGGCTGCCCGAGGGGCAGCTGATGGAGGACTATCTGCGCCAGTTCCAACTGGGCCCGTATACCGACGAGTTCGCGTGGCTGGACTGCGGCAGCGGCGCCGACGGCCTGGAACGGGAGTGGGAGCTGGGGGCGGACGGGGCGTGCGCCCTGAGCGAGCAGGAACGGGACGCGGTCCGGTTCCGGGTGGCACAGGGCATCATCGGCCGGCCCGGGTCGGCGTCCGCGGGCTGGAAGCGCTGGGCGGAGGAGGCGTTCCATCCGCCCCAGCCGTGGCGCGAGCTGCTGGGCGCGGCGGTCCGTTCGGCGGCCTCCGCGCCCGGCGCGGGCGAGGACTACAGCTACGGCCGGCCGTCGCGGCGCTCGGCGGGCGTGCCGGGCACCGTGCTGCCGAGTCTGCGGCGCCGGCCTCCCCGCGTGTCGGTGATCATCGACACCTCCGGGTCGGTGAGTGACGCGGAACTGGGCAGCGCGCTCCTGGAGGTCGCGGCGATCTCCCGTGCCGTGGGCGGCCGGCGGGACCTCGTCACCGTCGTCCCCTGCGACGCGGCGGCCCGGATCGCCCACCCGCTGTGCAAGGCGGAGGGCATCCCCCTGCTGGGCGGCGGCGGGACGGACCTGCGCGCCGGCTTCTCCCGGGCGCTGCGCGGCCACCCCCGGCCCGATGTGGTGGTGGCCCTCACCGACGGACAGACCCCCTGGCCCGCCTCCCGGCCGCCGTGCCGGACCGTGGTCGGCCTGTTCCCCCGACACTCCCGGCGCAACGCGTGGCGCGAGGACGACCCGGACTACGTACCCCACTCGCCGCCGGACTGGGCCCGGGTGGTCCGGATCGGATGAGCCCCGTCGGTCTCCCGGAACCTACACATGACAATGAAAACGATTATCGATAAGGTGAGCATGTCAAGCCGGGCGCCCCCTCCGCGGGGGCGTCGTCGGGCTGCCCTGACGCCGAAACGCACCGCACGAAAAGGGGAGCTGTGGCTCATCTGTTGGTGGTCGAGAGCTGGGTCGGATCGATGAGCAGACTGCTGCCACGGGCCATCCTGGAGGGCGGGCACGAGTTCACGTTCCTCACCCGCGACCTGCACCACTACCTGCGCTCCGCCCCCGAGGGAGCCGCCCACCCGCTCCTCGGCGCCCGGAACGTGGTCACGGCCGACACCAACGACCTCGACACCCTCCTGCCGGAGGCGGAGCGGCTGCACGGGGTGTTCGGCTTCGACGGGGTGATCTCCTCCTGCGACTACTACCTGCCGACGGTCGCCCGCATCGCCGACCGCCTCGGCCTCCCGGGGCCGGGTCCGCGGGCCGTCGAGGACGCCTGCCGCAAGGACGCCACCCGCCGGGTCCTCGCCGACGCCGATGTGCCCGGTCCCCGTTTCGCCCTGCACGAGGAGTGGGCCGATCTCGCCCGCGCGGCGCGTGGGATCGGCTATCCGCTGGTGGTGAAGCCGGTCGACCTGTGCGCGGGCATGTTCGTCCGGCGCGTGGACGGCGAGGCCGAACTGGCCGCCGCAGTAAGGTCGTTGGCGGACTTCCCGCTGAACGCGCGCGGGCAGCGACGGGTGCCGGCCGTGCTGCTCGAAGAGTTGCTGACCGGTCCCGAGGTGAGCGTCGAGACCGTGTCGCACGCCGGGGCCGTGCACGTCGTGGGCGTGACCGACAAGAGCGTCGGCGGCGCGCCCGCGTTCATCGAGACCGGGCACATGTTCCCCGCCGCCCTGACCGGCGCCGACACCGAGGCCGCCGAACAGACCGCGCTCAGCGCGCTCAAGGCCCTCGGGCTGACCGACGGCCTCGTGGCCCACACCGAGATCAAACTGACCCCGGCCGGTCCGCGCGTGGTCGAGGTCAACCCACGGCCCGCCGGGAACCGCATCACCGAGCTGATCCGTCATGTCACCGGCATCGACCTCGCCGCGGCCGCCGTGGAGGTCGCGCTCGGCCGTGCGCCCGATCTGCGGCGCCGGGAGACCGGACTGCGCAGCGCGGCCGTCGGCTTCCTCGTACCGCATGCCTCGGGCACGCTGGAGGCGCTGGACGGCGGCCCGCTCGCCGACGCCGCCGGAGTGCTGGAGGCGCAGCTCGCCGAGCCGGGCCGGCAGGTCAGGCAGGCCGGCAGCAACAACGAGTACCTCGGTCATGTCATGGTGGGCGACCCGGCCGGGCCGGGCGCGCGCGAACAGGTCGAGGCACTGCTGGCCGAGGTGCGCGCCGGGCTGGTGATCCGGTGACCACCGTGGCACGGGCGGCCGGCGCCGCCACCACGTACGAGAACCTGCTGGAGCGTGTCCTCGCGGGCGAACTCGGCCCGGATCCACGGACCTTGCGCATCGCGGTGGCGTTCGTGACGCGGCAGGCGGTGCGGCACGACGGGCGGGGCACCGGCTATCGCAACGAGGTGCTCAGTCTGCGTCTCGCCGGTGCCGTGGGGTCCTGTGCGGTCGAGCCCGGCGCCCTGCCGGACTCGGCGGTCGACGACTGCGTCGGCGCCGACGCCGCCCGGCTCCTGGCACACCCCCTTCTCCCGGTACGGGTGGCCGCGCTCGACGCCTATCTGATGCATGCCGGCCCGCACACCCCGGAACGCGGGGCCCACCCCTTCCCGCTGCCGGCCGGCACCTCGCTGGAGAAGTCACGGGCCCGGGCGCGGGCCGTCGTCGAACTGCTCGATCTGCCCGAGGGCTCCACCGTGCTCGTGGTGGGGGTCGTCAACTCCCTTCTGGAGCAGCTGCGTTCACGCGGACTGCGCTATGTGCCGTGCGATCTCAAGGGCGGCGTCACGGAGTGGGGGGAGCCGGTCGTCACCGACGCGCTCGCGGCCGCGGAGTCCTGTGACGCGCTGCTGGTCTCCGGGATGACGCTGGGCAACGGCAGCTTCGAGCCGCTGCGGCGGCACGCGCTGGCGCGGGGCAAGCAGCTGGTGATGTTCGCGCAGACCGGCAGTGCGGTGCTGCCCCGGTTCCTCGGTCACGGCGTGAGCGCGGTGTGCGCGGAGCCGTACCCCTTCTTCTGGCTGGACGCGGGGCCGGGCACCCTGCACCGCTACCGCTCGGACGGAACGGACCCCGGCCGGGGTGTCCGTCACCTGACGGGAGAGCGCCGGTGACGTCCACGACCGTCCTCCGTGCCGTCGCCCGTCCGGAGCTGCTGTCGCTGGTCGGGCGGACACCGCTGGCGCGGATCACCGCCGATCTGCCGGGCCCGCAGCCCGGGTTCTGGGCCAAACTCGAAGGGCTCGCGGCCGGCGGGATGAAGGCGCGGGCCGCCGTGTCCATGCTGCTGGGCGCCCGGGAGCGGGGTGAGCTGCTGCCCGGCGCCCCCGTGGTGGAATCGACCTCCGGCACGCTGGGCATCGGGCTGGCCTTCGCCGGACAGGCGCTCGGCCATCCGGTCGTCCTGGTCGGAGACAGCGAACTGGAGCCGTCCATGCGGCAGTTGCTGCGCTCCCACGGCGTCCGGCTGGAGCTGGTGGACCGCCCGGCGGCCGTCGGCGGCTGGCAGGCGGCCCGTCTGACGCGACTGCGGGACCTGCTCACCGTCCTGCCCGGGGCGTACTGGCCCGACCAGTACAACAACCCCGACAACACCGCCGGCTACGCCTCGCTCGCCGCCGAACTCGCCGTGCAGCTCGATCACGTGGACGTCCTGGTGTGCAGCGTGGGCACCGGCGGGCACAGCGCGGGGATCATCGGCCCGCTGCGGCGGCACTGGCCCGCGCTGCGCCTCGTCGGCGTCGACTCCACCGGCTCCACGATCTTCGGGCAGCCGGCCCGGCCGAGGCTGATGCGGGGCCTCGGCAGCAGCATCCATCCGCGCAACGTGGCCTACGACGCCTTCGACGAGGTGCACTGGGTCGGTCCGGCCGAGGCCGTCGACAGCTGCCGCCGCCTCGCCCGGGCGAGCTTCGTCAGCGGCGGCTGGAGCACCGGCGCGGTCGCGCTCGTCGCCGCCTGGGTGGCCCGCGTCCACCCCGGTGCCGTCGTCGCCACCGTCTTCCCGGACGGCCCGCACCGCTACCTCGGCAGTGTCTACGACGACGACTTCGCCGCCGCCCACGGCATCGACCCGGCCTCCGCCGCCGTCCGCCCCGTCGAGATCCCCCATCCCGGCGCCGCCGAGGCCGTCGGCTGGGTCCGGTGCGGCAGGGTCCGCGACCCGCTCCAGGTCCCCCGTCCGGAAGAGAGACTGTGAAGGCCACCCGGCGCACCGTACGCCTCGCCCTCGCCGAGCCGTTGCGCATCTCCCGCTCCACCATGTCCGCGCGTGACGCGGTGTGGCTGACCGTCGAGGACGACGACGGGCGGCACGGCCACGGCGAGGCCGTCACCAGCGTGTACTACGGCCTCGACACGGGCACCCTGGACCGGCTGTTCGCGGACGTCACCGTGGACCTCGCCCGCTTCCGCGATCCGGAGAGCGCGCTGGAGGCCCTGGTCGACGGCGAGTGGGCCGGCGCCCCGGCGACCGCGCCCGCCGTGACCGCCGCCGTCGGCGCCGCGCTCCTCGATCTGGCCGGCAAGCGCGCGGACAGCCCCGTCCACCGACTGCTGGGCGCCCCGTCCGCCCCGACGGCCGCGACCGCCCGGACCATCGGCATCACCTCACCGGCCCGCGCCGGGGCGGAAGCGCGCCGCCTGGCCGCGCGCGGCTTCGGGGTCCTCAAGGTGAAGGCCGGGGCCCCGGACCCGGAGGAGGACGTCGAGCGCGTCCGGGCCGTCCGTGCCGCCGCGCCCCGCGCCCGGCTGCTCCTGGACCCCAACGGCGCCTGGACGACGGCCCGGGCCGAGGCCCTGCTGCCGCGCTTCGCGGACCTCGGGGTGGAGGCCGTCGAACAGCCCCTCGCCCCCGGTGACCCGGAGGCGCTGGCGGCTCTCGCGCAGCGCTCGCCGCTGCCCGTCATCGCCGACGAGGACGCGGTGGGGCTGGAGGACGTACGGCGGCTGGCGGGACGGGTGCACGGTGTCAACGTCAAGCTCGCCAAGTGCGGTGGAGTCCACGCGGCCCTGCGGATCGCCGAGTCGATCGAGGGCAGCGGCACCGAGCTGATGCTCGGCTGCCTCACCGCCAGCAGCCTCGGTCTCGCCCCCGCCGTCCATCTCGTGGACCGGGCCCGCTGGGTCGACCTCGACGGCCATCTCCTGCTCGCCGCCGACCCCTGGACCGGAATCGGCGGCACCGACGGACACGTGTCGACAACCGGGCTCCCCGGACTGGGAGTTCGCCGCCGCCCGACCGGCGGACACGACGAGGACGACGACGAGGCCCGACCCGAGGGGAGCGCAGCGCTCGACCCGGCAGCCGCGGCGAACGGACCGCTCGGCGCGACGGAGGGGACACGCCGTGCAGACCTGGCATGAGATACGCGCCTTCCCGTTCGCCGTCCGCCTCCTGCTGGTCAACCAGCTCGGCGTCAACATCGGCTTCTACCTGCTGATCCCCTACCTCGCCACCCACCTCACCGAGAACCTGGGCATGTCGGCGGCCGTCGTCGGGGTCGTCCTGGGCGTCCGGAACCTGAGCCAGCAGGGCCTGTTCATCATCGGCGGGTCCGCCTCGGACCGGCTCGGCGCGCGGGGCGTGATCATCGCCGGCTGTGCGCTACGGACCGTCGGGTTCGCGCTGTTCGCGCTCGGCGACGGGCTGCCGGTGCTGCTCGCCGCGTCGGTGCTCAGCGGACTCGCCGGGGCACTGTTCAACCCGGCGGTGCGGGCGTACCTGTCGCAGGAGTCCGGGGAGCGCAAGGCGGAGGCGTTCGCGCTGTTCAACGTCTTCGCGACGGCCGGGGCCCTGATCGGACCGCTGCTGGGCAGCGTGTTGCTGCTGGTGGACTTCCGCACGTCGGCGCTGACCGCCGCCGGGATCTTCGCGGTCCTCACCGTGGCGCAGGCCCTGGTCCTGCCCGCGCGCAGGACCGAGCCGAGCGGCGGCGGTGTCCTCGGGGACTGGCGCGAGGTGCTCGGCAACCGTGCCTTCCTGGCGTTCGCGCTGGCCATGGTCGGCATGTTCACCCTGGAGAACCAGCTGTACCTGCTGCTGCCCACGGGGGCCAGGGAGGCCACCGGCTGGGACGGTGCGGCCGGACTCGTCCTCGTCGTCGGCACGCTCGCGAATCTCGCGCTGCAGCTGCGCATCACCCGATGGCTCACGTCCCGTGGCGACAGGACCCGTTGGATCGGTGCAGGGCTCGCCGTGACCGGTCTGGCCTTCCTGCCGCCGGCCCTGGCGGCCGCTGTCGGGGCCTCGGGACGGCTCGCCCTCGTCCCCGTCCTGCTCGGGGCACTGCTTCTCCACCTCGGCCTCATGATCGCCTCACCGTTCGTGATGGAGCTGATCCCCCGGTTCGGACGCGAGGAGCTGACCGGCACGTACTTCGGCATCTTCTACGTCGTCTCGGGCGTCGCGGCGGCCGTGGGCAACACCGTCGTCGGGTGGGCCATGGACGCCGGAGGGCGCGGCGGCCACCCCTGGCTGCCCTGGGTGTGCTGCGCCGTCCTCGGGCTCCTCTCGGCGGCCGGCGTGGGACGGCTGCACCGGCTGGGGGCGCTTCCCGCGCGCCCCGCGCCGGCCACAACCGCCCCGGCCGGTGAGCGGAGCAGCGCATGACCGCCGCCAACCTCCTCACCGACAACCCCGCGCTGTACGAGGCCCGCTTCCCCGATCCCGGTCGGCTGGCCGGGCGTTGGGCCGAGGACTGCCTGCGGCGCCACGGAGCCGGTCCCCGTGTCCTGGACATGGGCTGCGGCACCGGGCGCGACGCCGCCCATCTGCACCGCGCCGGCCGTACGGTGACCGGCGCCGACGTCTCGGAGTCGATGCTCACCCACGCCCGTGACCGGCATCCCGGGCCGCAGTACGTGCGGGCCGATCTGCACGGCTTCGACCTGGGCCGGGCCGTCTTCGACGCGGTGGTCTGCCTGGACAGCGCGCTGCTGTACTGTCACACCGCCGCCCAGCTCGACGGCTTCCTCTCCTCCTGCCGCCGGGCGCTCGCCGGCGGCGGGCTGCTGGTCGCGGAGATGCGCAACGGGGCCTACTTCCTGGGCCGCACGGACCTGCTCGACACCCCGGCCGTGCACGCCTTCACCTGGCAGGGCACCGCCTACCGGTCCACCACCACCCTCACTGTGGACCGCACCGCCCAACTGCTGCGCCGGGTACGGGTCTGGACCTCGGACGACGGCACACCGCAGGCCGAACAGCGGTCCGCCTGGCGGCTGTTGTTCCCGCAGGAGCTGCGCCACGTCCTGACCGCGCACGGCTTCGAGGTGCTCGAACTGCACGACGGGCCGGGCCCGCGCACCGAACCGCCGTGGCAGGAGGGCCGGTTGCCCGGCTCCACGGCCGACGCGGACCGGCTGCACCTCGTCGCCCGGCTCGCCTGACGCTCCCTCTCTTCTCCCTTCCATCACACCCAAGGAACCCTCATGCACGACGAACGTCTCCCCGGTCTGCGCCGACGCGGCTTCCTCGCCGCCGGCGGTGCCGTCGCACTCGGCTCGCTCGCCCTGACGGGATGCGGCGACGGCGGCGGCACGGACGCCGGGGCCAAAGGCGGCGACGCCAGACCGAAGCGCGGCGGACGGCTGCGCGCCGCGTTCGCGGGCGGCGGCGCCAGTGAGACCCTCGACCCGCACCTGGCCAGTCTCTTCGCCGACGTCGCCAGGGCCAAGGCCCTGTTCGACAAGCTCGCCGACTACGGCGCCGACCTGTCCGCGCGGCCTCGCCTCGCGGCGAAGTGGGAGTCGAACAAGGCCCTGGACCGATGGCGGGTCACCCTGCGCGAGGCCACCTTCCACGACGGCAGCCCGGTCACCGCGAAGGACGTGCTGTTCAGCTACCGCCGTATCGCCGACCCGAGGAAGGCGTTCCGCGCGAAGGCGTCCCTGGAGCCCATCGACCTCGACGCCAGCCGGGCCACCGGGGAGCGGGACATCGAGTTCGTCCTGAAGCGGCCGACCGCCGAGTTCCCCAACGTGCTGGCCGCGTTCGGCGCCTACATCGTCCCCGAGGACACCGCCGACGGCGACTTCGACCGGAAACCGATCGGCTCCGGGCCCTTCCGCTTCGTGTCCTTCGCCCCCGGCCGTTCGGCCGTCTTCCGCCGCCACGACGCCTACTGGGACGGCTCCCCGCACCTGGACACACTCGAATTCGTCGTCGCCAACGAGGAGTCGGCCCGGGTGAACGCGCTCCTCGGCGGCCAGGTCGAGTACGCCCACGAACTGAACCCCGCCACCGCCCGCGCCCACGAGGACAAGGGGCAGATCGAGATCGTCCGGCTGCGCAACAGCGCCATGCAGGCGTTCTGCATGAAGACCGACCGGCCGCCGTTCGACGACAAGCGGGTGCGGGAGGCGTTCTTCCTGATCGCCGACCGTCAGGAACTCGTCGACGGCGCCCTGTCGGGGGCGGGCGTCGTCGGCAACGACCTGTTCGGCAAGGGCTACGAGTACTACGCCGCCGGCCTCCCGCAGCGCGAACAGGACCTCGACCGGGCCCGCGCCCTGCTGAAGCGGGCCGGCGCCGAGAAGCTGAAGGTCACCCTGGACACCTCGGCCGTGGCCGCCGGATTCACCGAGGCGGCCGGCATCTTCCGCGACCAGGCCGCGAAGGCCGGCGTCACCGTCGAGGTCAGGATGGGCAGCAAGGACTCGTACTGGAGCGACATCCTCGACTCCGGCACCCTCTCCTGCTACCGCTCCGGCGCCATGCCCATCGAGGCGCACATCTCGCAGCGGCTGCTCACCGACTCCACCACCAACGCCACCCACTGGCACCACAAGGACTTCGACGCGCTGTACCGGCAGGCGCAGTCCACCCGGGACAGGACCGAGCGCGGGGCCGTCTACGAGCGGATGCAGCGCCGGCTGTACGCCGAGGGCGGCTTCCTGATCTGGGGGTTCGCCGACTGGATCATCGGAACGAGCAAGCAGGTGAAGGGAGTCCGGACCGACGCGCCCGCCAACACCCTCGACTGGGCACGCTTCGACAAGGTGTGGCTGGCGTGACGCCGAGCACCCCGGAGGGGTGCGGGGAACCGCGCGACCGGCCACGACCGCGCGGCACCCGCCCGGCGCCCCCGCTCCCCTTCGTGGCCCGGCGCCTCCTGCTGGGCGCGGCGCAGGTCGTGGCCGTCGTGCTGCTGGTCTTCGCGCTCACCGAGGCATTGCCGGGCGACGCCGCGGTCGCGGTCGCCGGTGACCAGCCCGACCCGGCGCGCATCGCCGCCATCCGCGAGGCGATGCACCTGGACCGGCCCGTGCACGAGCGGCTGGCCGACTGGGCGCTCGGCCTGCCGCAGGGCGACTTCGGGACCTCCCTCACCTCCGGCCGCCCGGTGGCCGGGTACATCGCCGACGGCTTCGGCCCGACCCTGCTGCTCGCCGCCCTCACCGTGGCCCTGCTCGTACCGGTCGGCTTCGGGCTGGGCGTCCTGGCCGCACGGCACGAGGGCGGGCCGGTCGACCGGCTGGTCAGTTCCGTGACGCTCGCCGTGTACGCGGTGCCCGAGTTCGCCCTCGGGGTGCTGCTGGTGACCGTGTTCGCGCTGCGCCTCGGTTTGCTGCCGCCGACCGCCGTCGGCTACGGCGGCGACCTGCTCGCGCATCCGGCCGCGCTCGTCCTGCCCGTCCTCGTCCTGCTCGCCCGGCCGGTCTGCTCGCTCACCCGCCTGGTCCGCGCGGGCATGGTCGACGCCCTCGCCTCCCCCTTCGTCGCGCACGCCCGCCGGTGCGGGATCCCGGGCGCGCGCGTCCGCTACGCCCACGCGCTCCCCCACGCGCTCGCCCCCGCCGCCCAGCAACTCGCCCGCACGGTGGACTGGCTGCTGTGCGGCGTCGTCGTCGTGGAGGCCCTCTTCGTGATCCCCGGGCTCGGCACCGTTCTGCTCAACGCCGTCGCCGAACGCGATGTCCCCGTCGTCCAGGGCCTGGCGGTGGTCTTCGGCGTCCTGACCGTCGTCCTCAACCTGGGCGCGGACGTGGTCGCCCGGCGTCTGGCCCCCCGGGCGGGGGTGGCCGCGTGACGCGGGGCACCGATCCCGGTGCGAGTGCCGTCGCCCGCGCCCGGCGGCGTACGACGCGCTTCGCGCTCGGCGTCGCGGTCGTCGCCGTTCCCCTTCTCCTGGCCCTTCTGGGACCGGTGTTCGCCGGGGAGCCGGGGCCGCGGGCCACGTCCTTCACGCTCGGCGACGGGCACTGGCTCGGCACGGACTTCACGGGCCGGGACGTGGGGCAGCAGGTCCTGCACGGCGGCCGGCCCGTCGTACTGACCGCGCTCGGCGCCGGAGCGCTCGCCTACCTGGTCGCCCTGCCGGTCGGCCTGCTCGCGGCGCTGACCCACCGCCGGTGGCTGGAGGAACTGCTCATGCGGCCCCTGGACGTGCTGATCTCGGTCCCGTCGCTGCTGCTGATCCTGCTGGTGGCGTCCGTGTTCACCCCCGGAGCCGTGGGTCTCGCCCTCCTCGTCGCCCTGGTCAACGTGCCGGACGCCGCCCGCCTCGTGCGCGCCGCCGCCACGGATGCCGCCGCCCGGCCGGTCGTCGAGGCGCTCCGCCTCCAGGGCGAGACGTGGTGGCGTACCGCCGTGGGGCATGTGGGCCGCAGCATCCTGCGTACCCTCGGCGCGGATGCCGGGACGCGGCTCACGGGTGTCCTGTACCTGGTCGCCACCGCCGCGTTCCTCGGTGTCGGGGTGGCCCCGGACGCCGCCGACTGGGCGGTCATGGTCGACCGCAACCGTACGGGTCTGTTCGTGCAGCCCTGGGCCGTGGTCGTCCCCGCGCTGCTGATCGTCGCGCTGACCACGGGCACGAACCTCCTCTTCGACGCGGCGCTGGAGAGGCCTGGCGGTCCGGCGGGGCGCCGCGAGCACGGCCGGGTTCCGGCGCGGGTCCGCACAGGCGAGGGACGACGGTGACGCGGTACGACGACGAAGCCGGCCGGGACGCCCCGGCCCCCCTGGCCGAGATCACCGGCCTGCGGGTCGAGGTGGGCGGCCGGGCGATCGTGGACGGGGTGGACCTGCGGGTGCTGCCGGGCCGGATCACCGCGCTGGTGGGCGCCTCCGGCAGCGGGAAGACGACCACCGGGCTGGCGCTGCTCGGCGAGTACCCGGAAGGGGCGCGCGTCACCGGCGAGGTCCGCCTCGCCGCGGCGGGCCCGGTCGGGTACGTGCCCCAGCATCCGGCGGCCGTGCTCAACCCCGCCCGCCGGATCAGCGCCCTGCTCACCGACATCGCCCGCCCGCAGGTACGCCACCTCCCCCGGCGCGCCCGCCGCGCGGCCGCCCGGAACCGCGTACTGCGCGCCCTGGCTCAGGCACAACTCACCGACGGCGAAGCGCTGTTGGCGCGCCATCCGCACCAGCTCTCCGGCGGTCAGCAGCAACGGGTGGTCCTCGCCCAGGCCCTCCTGCTCGGGGCCCGGGTCGTCGTCGCCGACGAACCGACCACCGGACAGGACGCGTTGACCAAGGCACTCGTCGTCGAGCAGCTGGCGGCGGTCGCGGCGCGCGGCATCGCGGTCGTCCTGCTCAGCCACGACCTCGACGTCGTCCGCGCGCTCGCCGACGAGGTCCACGTCATGCGGGAGGGGCGGGTCGTGGAGTCGGGTCCCACCGCACGGGTGTGGGAGGCTCCCCGGCACGCGTGGACCCGGCAACTGCTGTCCGCGCGACCGAGTCTGCCGGAGACGGGGCCGACACCCCGGACGGACGAGGGCACCGGCCCGGGCGAGGGAACCCCCGCCCGCGTCGCCCGGACCGCCGCCGCGCCCGTCCTGCGGGTCCGCGGTCTCACCGCCCGTCACCGTGACGGCTCACGCGGCACGGGGGTGACCGTGCACGCCGACGAACTCGCCCTGTGTGCGGGCGAGTCGCTGGCCGTCGTCGGACGCTCGGGCAGCGGCAAGACCACCCTCGCCCGGTGTCTGGCCGGGCTCCACCGGGACCTCGACGGCGAGATCCTCCTCGACGGCACCCCGCTGCCGCACAGCCTGCGCGATCGCGACCGGGGACAGCTGGCGGCGGTGCAGTACGTCTTCCAGGACGCCCGTGCCTCCTTCGACGAGCACCGGCCGGTACGGGACCAGATCGCCCGCACGGCGGTCAGGCTGCGCGGACTGGACGCGGGAACGGCCGAGGCGGAGGCGCTGACGACGGCGCGGCGTCTCGGTCTCCCGGCGGAACTGGTGCGGCGTCGTCCCGCAGGGCTCTCGGGCGGGGAACTCCAGCGCGCCGCGCTGGCCCGCGCCCTCCTCGCCCGTCCGCGCGTCCTGCTCTGCGACGAGATCACCTCGGGCCTGGACGCCGTCACCCGGCGCGGCATCCTCGACGTCCTCACCGGACTGTGCGGCGACGCGGCGGGGGCCGGACCGGCTCTCGTCCTGATCACCCATGACCTGGACACCGCCGCCGTCGCCCACCGCATCGCGGTCATGGACGCCGGGCGCATGGTCGAACAGGGCCCCGCCCGCCGGGTCCTCACCGCCCCGCGGCACGCCTTCACGGCTCACCTGGTGTCGGCGGCACGGTGGCCGGCCGGGGCGGTGCCCTGAGGCGCCCGCCCCGACGCGGAGGTCAGACGATCTCGACCAGCAGGTCGCCGCCCTCCACCTGCTGGATCTTGTTGATGGCCAGGCGGGAGACCCGGCCGGCCTTGGAGACGGTGATGGTGGCCTCCATCTTCATCGCCTCGATGGTGGCGACGGTCGCGCCCGCCGCGACCTCGTCGCCCTCGGCGACCGCGAGGGTGACCACCCCGGCGAACGGGGCGGCGACATGGCCGGAGTTGGAGCGGTCCGCCTTCTCCGTGACGGGGAGGTCCGAGGAGGCGGCCTTGTCACGGATCTGGATCGGCCGCAGCTGGCCGTTCAGGGTGGACATCACCGTGCGCATACCGCGTTCGTCGGCCTCGCCGACGGCCTCCAGGCCGATGAGGAGCCGCACACCGGGCTCCAGGTCGACGGCGTACTCCTTGCCGGGGCCGAGGCCGTAGAAGAAGTCCTTGCTGTCGAGGACGCTGGTGTCGCCGTAGGTCTGGCGGTGGTTCTCGAACTCGCGCGTCGGGCCGGGGAACAGCAGCCGGTTGAGGGTGGCGCGGCGGTCCTTCTCCAGTCCGGCGCGGTCCTCGGCGTTCAGGTCCTGGACGGGCTTGGCGTCGGCGCGGCCCTGGAGGGCCTTGCTGCGGAACGGCTCGGGCCAGCCGCCGGGCGGGGTGCCCAGCTCGCCGCGCAGGAAGCCGATGACGGAGTCGGGGATGTCGAACCGGTCGGGCGTGGCCTCGAAGTCGGCGGGCGACACCCCGGCCCCGACGAGGTGCAGGGCGAGGTCGCCGACCACCTTGGAGGAGGGCGTGACCTTCACGAGGTGGCCGAGGATGCGGTCGGCGGCCGTGTACATCGCCTCGATGTCCTCGAAGCGGTCGCCGAGACCGAGGGCGACGGCCTGGGTGCGCAGGTTGGAGAGCTGGCCGCCGGGGATCTCGTGGTCGTAGACGCGGCCGGTCGGGGAGGCGAGTCCGGCCTCGAAGGGGGCGTAGACGCGGCGCACGCTCTCCCAGTAGGGCTCCAGGTCGCCGACGGCCCGCAGGTCCAGTCCCGTGGGGCGGTCCGAGTAGTCGGTCGCGGCCACGATCGCGGACAGCGACGGCTGCGAGGTGGTGCCCGCCATGGAGGCCACCGCCCCGTCGACGGCGTCGGCGCCGGCCTGGATCGCCGCGAGGTAGGTGGCGAGCTGGCCGCCTGCGGTGTCGTGGGTGTGGATGTGCACCGGCAGGTCGAACTCGCGGCGCAGCGCGGTCACGAGCTTGGTCGCGGCGGGGGCGCGCAGCAGGCCCGCCATGTCCTTGACGGCGAGGACGTGGGCGCCCGCCTCGACGATCTGCTCGGCGAGCCGGAGGTAGTAGTCGAGGGTGTAGAGCTGCTCGGCAGGATCGGAGAGATCGGAGGTGTAGCAGAGGGCGACCTCGGCGACGGCCGTTCCGGTGGCCCGTACGGCGTCGATGGCGGGCCGCATCTGGCCCACGTCGTTGAGGGCGTCGAAGATCCGGAAGATGTCGATGCCGGTCTCGGTGGCCTCCTGGACGAAGGCGTCGGTCACCTCGGTCGGGTACGGCGTGTAGCCGACGGTGTTGCGGCCGCGCAGCAGCATCTGGAGGCAGATGTTGGGGGCGGCGGCGCGGAAGGCGGCCAGCCGCTCCCAGGGGTCCTCGGCGAGGAAGCGCAACGCGACGTCGTAGGTGGCGCCGCCCCAGCACTCCAGGGAGAGCAGCTGCGGCAGGGTCCGGGCGACCACGGGGGCGACGGCGAGCATGTCCTTGGTACGGACCCGGGTGGCCAGCAGCGACTGGTGGGCGTCCCGGAAGGTGGTGTCCGTGACGCCGATGGTCGGCGACTCGCGCAGCCAGCGGGCGAAGCCCTCCGGGCCGAGTTCCACGAGCTTCTGCTTGGAGCCGGCCGGGGGCTCGGCCACGGCGGCCGCGGCCCTCGGCAGCTTGGCCGTCGGGTCGGCGAGGTCGGGCCGTGGGCCGTTCGGCTTGTTCACGGTGACGTCGGCCAGATAGGTGAGCAGCTTGGTGCCCCGGTCGGCCGAGTGGCGGGAGGTGAGCAGGTGCGGGCGCTGCTCGATGAACGAGGTGGTGACGTTGCCGGACTGGAAGTCGGGGTCGTCGAGGACGGCCTGCAGGAACGGGATGTTGGTGGAGACGCCCCGGATGCGGAACTCGGCGACCGCGCGCCGGGCCCGGTTGACGGCGGTGGTGAAGTCGCGGCCCCGGCAGGTCAGTTTGACCAGCATGGAGTCGAAGTGGGCGCTGATCTCCGTACCGGCGTGGGTGGTGCCGCCGTCGAGGCGGATGCCGGAGCCACCGGGCGAGCGGTAGGCGCTGATCCGGCCGGTGTCGGGGCGGAAGCCGTTGGCGGGGTCCTCGGTGGTGATACGGCACTGCAGGGCGGCGCCGCGCAGGGTGACGCTCTCCTGGGACAGGCCGAGGTCGGCGAGGGTGGCCCCGGCGGCGATCCGCAGCTGGGACTGGACGAGGTCGACGTCGGTGACCTCCTCGGTGACCGTGTGCTCGACCTGGATGCGAGGGTTCATCTCGATGAAGACGTGGTTGCCGTCGCGGTCGAGGAGGAACTCGACGGTGCCCGCGTTGCGGTAGCCGATCTCGCGGGCGAACCGGACGGCGTCGGCGCAGATGCGGTCGCGCAGGGCCGGGTCGAGGTTCGGGGCGGGCGCCAGCTCGATGACCTTCTGGTGGCGGCGCTGCACCGAACAGTCGCGCTCGAAGAGGTGGATGACGTTGCCGTGGCCGTCGGCGAGGATCTGCACCTCGATGTGGCGGGGCTCGACGACGGCCTTCTCCAGGAAGACGGTGGGGTCGCCGAACGCGGAGGCGGCCTCGCGGGACGCCGCCTCGATGGCGTCACGGAGCGCGGCGGGGTCCTCGACACGGCGCATGCCGCGCCCGCCGCCGCCGGCGACGGCCTTGACGAACACGGGGAAGCCGATGCCGTCGGCGGCGCGGACCAGTTCGTCCACGTCGGTGGAGGGCTCGGAGGAGCCGAGCACCGGTACGCCGGCGGCGCGGGCGGCGGCCACCGCGCGCGCCTTGTTGCCGGTCAGCTCCAGGATGTGCGCGCTGGGGCCGACGAACGTGATGCCGGCCTCCTCGCACGCCCGGGCCAGCTCGGGGTTCTCGGACAGGAAGCCGTAGCCCGGGTAGACGGCGTCGGCGCCGGCGAGGCGGGCGGCGCGCATGACCTCCTCGACGGAGAGGTAGGCCCGCACGGGGTGGCCCGGTTCGCCGATCTCGTAGGCCTCGTCGGCCTTGAGCCGGTGCAGCGAGTTGCGATCCTCGTGGGGGAAGACGGCGACCGTCCGCGCGCCCACTTCATAGCCTGCGCGGAACGCGCGGATCGCGATCTCGCCACGGTTGGCGACCAGTACCTTGCGGAGCATTCCGGATCCCTTCGGCCTGCCTGGTGAGGAACACCATGGTCGCGGCAATGCGGCCGACGTGCCATGAGAGTCCCGTCACTGACAGGTGATCGGAGGTCTGACGGCCGTGACAGGGCCATGGTCAGCTCGTCACCGTGAACTGGCTCCCCGTCTTCTCGCCGTCGTCCGTGACGGCCGCGGCCACACAGCGGAAGACGCGCAGTCCCTTGTCCCACTGCGTCTCCGACGGCGGGACGATGTCGACGTTCCACTCCTTCGCGACCCCACGGCCGCCCGCGGTCATGGTCGCGGCCCTCACCTTCTGCGAGCACAGCGCCTTGACGTCCGGGTGCCTGATCAGGTCGCGCGCGTTGTTCGTCATGCCGTCCTTGGGCAGCGGGGCGATCGCGAAGGTCTCCCACACGTGCTTGGCCTGACAGTCGGCGCGGCTGACGGTGACGATGCCGGAGATGTCGACGATGCCGCTCCAGCACTCCGCAGTGGCGACGCATCGGCCGCCCACTCCGGCGACCTCGGTGGCGGGGCAGTTCTCCGCCGTGGTCGCCACCTCGAACCCCGAGGCCCCCGCGCCCCCGGCGGTGGCACCGGTGGACGGTGAGGCGGAGGAGTCCTTCGCCCCGTCCGCGCCGTCGTCGTTCCCGTACGTCACGACGGTCACGGAGACGCTCACGGAGACGGCCACGGCCACGGCCGCGAACCCGGCGAGCACCGCGGGCCGCCGCCGCGCCGCCTTCCGCCCGCCGCCGTCGCCGTCCCCCTCGGGTCCGGGCACCACGGTCGTACCGCCCCGGCCCGGCGGGACGACTCCGTACGGCGGCACGGTCGTGGCCGGGGCGCCCCGGTACGGCGGGGCGGTCGTGGGCGGGATGGTCGTGGGCGGCGTGCCCGGGTGCGACGGCACCGTGGTCATGGCGGGCGCCGGGCCGAACCCTCCGCCTCCTCCCCCGCGCAGGTCCAGGGTGTCGAGGTCGACCGCGGCGAGGGCGTCGCGGAACGCGCCCGCGTCGGACAGCCGCCCGGCGGGGTCGGCCACGAGGGCGTGCCGGAGCGCCGCGTTGAGGGCGGGCGGCACTCCGGGGAGGTCGGCGTAGGGCCAGGTGTGACGCACGATCAGTTCGGCGAGGCTGAGCTGGGTGCCGTCCTCGGGATGGTGCGGCGGGCGTCCGCACAGCAGGGCGTGGACGGTCGCGGCCAGGGAGTACACATCGCCGGCCGGGCTGGGCTCCGCCATGTGGAACGCCTCGGGCGGCGCGTACGCGGGGGTCAACGCCTCCCGGGTCACGGACAGTTCGCGTCCCGGCCGGGGCATGGCGGCGAGGCCGAAGTCGGCGAGGGCGACGCCGCCGTACCGGTTGACCATGACGTTGCCGGGCTTGATGTCGCGGTGCAGCACTCCGGCGGCGTGGGCGGCGGCCACCGCGTCGGCCAGGCCCACCCCGATGTCGCGTGCCTCCTTCAGCGGGAACGCGCCCTGCCGGTGCAGCCGGTCGCCGAGCGAGCCGCCGGGGCACAGCTCCAGCACCATGTAGGGGCGGTCGTCGGCGAGGACGCCGGCGTCGTAGACCGGGACCACGTGGGGGTGCCCGGACAGCTGCCCGGCGGCCGTGACCTCGCGCAGGAAGCGCTGCCGGTCGCGCGGTGTGGACAGCACGCGGCTGTCCACCTTCAGCGCGACCTCGCGGCCCACGGCCAGTTGCCGGGCCCGGTAGACCGTGGCGAATCCGCCCCGGCCCAGGACTTCCTGGATCTCGTAACCGGGCAGGTCCGTTCGTTCGGGCCCCATGGTGCCGTACCCCCAGCGCACAGCCCCGGCCAGGACGTCCGGCCGAGGTGAGGCGAGACTCTAGCCGAGCCCGGTGACACCGGAACGCCGAGCCCGATGACACCGGAACGCCGGGTTCGTCCGCCGGCCGACGCGTCCGGGTAGAGCTGATTAAAACGTTTCATTCCTCAGGAATTCACTCGCGGCCCACTATTGACCGGATTCGGCACGGAACTCTAACCTCCGGGAAATCGCATTGAAACCTTTCATGATGCGACCCTCAGCCCCCGGACCCTCGACCGAAGGTATGCACCATGGCGCAGGACTTCTCACGGCGAAGACTCCTCCAGTTCAGCGGCATCGCAGCGGCCTCGGTCGTCCTGTCCGCGCCCCGGACCCTCGCCGGACCGGGACCGGTGGGCATGGCCGCGGTCGCCGAGGAGGCTCTCGTGCCCACCGGGATGCTCACGGACCTGCTGCCGCGGGCGCTCGGTACGGACGCCGGGAGCGCCCCCCGCTTCAGCTGGCAGGTGCCGGACTTCCGCGAGGGCACCGTGCAGCGCGCCTACCAGCTCCAGGTGGCGACCACCCCGGGCGGCTTCGCGGACGACGACCTGCTGTTGTGGGACTCCGGCAAGCGGGACTCCGCCGACTCCACGGCCGTACCGTACGGCGGGCCTGCGCTGAAGCCCCGTACGGCCTACTGGTGGCGGGTCAGGAGCTGGAGCAACAAGCGCTCGGCCTGGTCGGAGCCCGTCCTGCTGGCCACGTCGGTCGAGGACGAGTGGGAGGCGAAGCCGGTCTGGGCACCCGCCGGGCCGGTGATGACCGACGGCACCCTCACGGTCCGCGTGAAGATCACCGCCGTGGCGGCCGGGCTGTGGTTCCGGGCCGCGAACACCTCCAACAACTACATGTGGCAGCTGCGCGCGGGCACCACCGGAGTGCTGCGCAAGCACGTCTGCGTGAACGGCACGTACACCGTGCTCGGCGAGGTGCGGCTGCCGTTCGCGGTCGCCGCCGGGGAGTGGGTGGACCTCGGCGTCACCATGACGGGCGCCACCTTCACCACCACCGTGAACGGCACCGTCGTGGACACCACCACCGACAGCCGCTACGCCTCCGGCAACGTCGGCCTGCGCAACGGCAGCACCGAGTCGCAGACCTACGACCGCGTCACCTTCACGGCCGCGGACGGCACGGTCCTCCTCGACGACGACTTCGCCTCCGACAAGGGCACCTTCACCACCGGCACGGTCTCCGGCGGCGTCCTCGCCTTCCCCGCCGGCGCCTCCTCGCTCTCCTCCTACGGGGCCGACGACACCTGGGCGCTGCTGCGCCACGAGTACGACACGAAGGCGGGCAAGGAGATAGCCGCCGCGATCCTCTACGTCGCGGCCACCTCCCCCGATCCGGCCCGGCAGTACGTCGCCAAGGTGTGGAGCAACGGCACGACGGTGGGGTACGCCTCCGTCCGCTCCGGCACCGGCACCGCCTACCAGGCGTTCGACGTGACCTCCACGCTGCGGGCGGACGGGAAGGCCAACGCGCTGGCCGCGCTGTGCTGGACCACCTCCCAGCAGAAGTTCCTGGCCCAGCTGGAGATCACGTACACGGACGGCAGCCGCTCCACCGTCGCCTCCGGGGACCACTGGAAGGCCCGCCGCCAGGCCGGTCTGCTGCCCTCCAAGGGGAGCGCGGGCAGCAGCTACTTCACCGTTCCGCAGGAGTACTGGGACCTGCGCCGGGAGCCGGTGGGCTGGACGAAGCCGGGCTTCGACGACGGCGACTGGCTCAAGCCGGTGGTCCGCACCGCGATCGGCGGTCTGGTGCCCGCGCTGATCGAGGCGATCCGTCCGCACGACGTGCCCCCGGCCTCCGTCACCAAGGTCGCCGACGGCCGCTGGCTGGTCGACCTCGGCCGGGAGATCGTCGGCGGACTGGCCCTGGCGGTCACCGGCGACGCGGGCGACACCGTCGAGGTGCGTCTCGGCGAGGAGCTGAACCCCGACGGCACGGTCAGGTACCAGCTGCGCGCGACCAACACCTACCGCGAGGTGTGGACCCTGCGCGACGGCGAGCAGCGCTTCGAGCACTGGGGCTACCGCGGCTTCCGCTGGGCCGAGCTGCGCACCTCGCTCGACCTGTCGAAGGCGGTCGTCACCGGTCGTGCCTGGAGGCTCGACTGGGACGACGCGCAGGCCACGTTCCGCAGCTCCGACGCCGACCTGGACCGGGTCTGGGAGCTGTGCCGCTACTCCATCGAGGCCACCCGCGGCGACCTCTACACCGACACGCCCACCCGTGAGCGCGGCCCGTACGAGGGCGACGCGCTGATCAACCAGCTCTCCGAGTACGGCGTCCAGCGCTCCTACGCCCTCGCCCGCTGGTCGAACGACTACCTGGTCCGCAAGGGCACCTGGCCCACCGAGTACCGGCTGATGTGCGCGATCTCCGCCTGGGAGGACTATCTCGCCACCGGCGACGACCGGCAGCTCGCCAAGGACTACGACCTGCTGACCGCGAAGAACCTCACCTCGTACCTGGACTCCGCGGGGCTGGTCCGCAAGGCGCCCGGCAGCAGCAGCCAGGATCTCGGCGACCTGGTCGACTGGCCGGTCGCGAGCCGGGACGGCTATGTGTTCACCAACGTCAACACGGTCGTCAACGCCTTCCAGTACGCGGCCTTCGCCGCCCTGGCCGAGTGCGCGGCGGCGCTCGGCAAGGACGCGGACGCGACCGCCCTGCGCGGCCGGGCCGACACCCTCGCCAAGGCGATGCGGACGACCCTCCTCGACAGCGCGGGCGGGCGCTTCCTCGACGGCGTCGGCACCACCCACAGCGCCCAGCACGCGACCGCCTTCCCGGTGGCCCTCGGGGTCGCGGACGGGCTGGACAAGGCGGTGCTGGCGAAGCTGGGCGACACCCTCGCCGCCGGCGGCATGAAGGTCAGCGTGTACGGGGCCCAGTTCCTGCTGGACGCGCTGTTCCGGCTCGGCCGCTCCGACGCCGCCCTCGCGCTGCTCACCTCCGGGGCCACCAACTCGTGGCTGCACATGCTGGACGCGCTGAAGGCGACCATCGTCACCGAGGCGTGGGACCCCGCGCTGAAGTCCAACATGACGCTCTCCCACGCGTGGGCCTCCGCACCCGCCAACGCCGTGGCCCGGCACATCCTCGGCGTCCAGGTCAGCGAGCCCGGCGCGGCGGCCTTCCGGATCCGGCCCCGGACCGGTTCGCTGACGGAGGTGGAGGGCACGGTGCCCTCGCTGCGCGGGCCGGTGTCGGTCCAGGTGCGCCGCTCCGCGGACACGCACACCACCCTGGTGACGCTGCCGCCCAACTCCCAGGCCGTGCTGGAGGTCGAGATCGGGGACGCCTCCCCCAAGGCGTACCGGGTGAAGGCGTCCACACCGCGCGGGGAGGGAAGCGCGAAGGTCGAGTCGTTCACCGATCTCACGGGCACGGTGCTGCGGATCGGGCTGATCGGTTCGGGGACGACGGAGGTGCGGCGGAAGACCTCCTGAGCAGTCCCTCGTGAGCGTTTTCACGGGGTGGAAGTGAGCGATTACCCGGAACGCGAGTCCCCGCTGAGCTAGCCTCAGCAATCTGGGGGCGAACTGACGTACGTCAAAAGTGATTTCGGGGGTGTTGTGTCAGACCAGCGGCCGGTGCCGCCATCATCCACGGCGGACAGGGCTCCGGCGCTGCGGCAGGCGGGTGCCCTGCCGCTGCGCCCCGGCGACCCGGACCGGATCGGTCCCTATGTGCCGCTCGGGCTCCTCGGCAGCGGCGGGATGGGGCGCGTCTATCTGGCGCGCCCCACGGACGGCGGGCCCGACCTGGTCGCGGTGAAGGTGATCAGGCCCGAGTACGCGGAGGACGTCCGGTTCCGCCGCCGCTTCGAGCAGGAAGCGGCGGTGCACAGCCGGATCCGCACGCCCCGCATGCCGCGCCTGGCCGGCACGGGCTTCCGGGACGAGATGCTGTGGATGGCCACGGAGTATCTGCCGGGACTCGACCTGTCGGCCGCCGTGGACGAGGACGGGCCCCTGACGGCTCCCGCCGTGCGGCGGCTGGTGGCGGAGCTGGGGCAGGCGCTCGCCGACCTCTCCGCCGCGGGGATCGTGCACCGGGACCTCAAGCCGTCCAACGTCCTGCTGTCCGCGCAGGGCGCGCACGTCATCGACTTCGGCATCGCGAAGGCCGCCGACGCCAGCGCGATCACCGGCACCGGCAACCGGGTCGGCACCCCGGCCTACATGTCACCGGAGTACCTGCGGACCGGCGAGTGCGACACGGCCTCCGACGTGTTCTCCCTGGCCTGCACGCTGGTGTTCGCGACGATCGGCAGAGCCCCGTTCGGCGACGGCACCGGCGTCGACGTCATGCACCGGGTGGCGTTCGAGGAACCCAACCCCGACGTGCTGGCCGAGATCGCGGACGCCGACCCCGGTCTGGCCGCCCTGCTCGCCGCCTGTCTGGCCAAGGAGCCCGGCCGGCGGCCCACACCCGGGCAGCTGATCGAGGCGGCCTCCTCGGACTCCTGGGGCGCCTGGGGTTCCGAAGCGGTCGCGTACGACTTCCCGGAGGCCGGCGCGGCACGGGACACCGAGGCGGACGGACCCTCCGCGACGTTCGACTGGCCCGAACCGCTGGCCGGTCGCGTGCTCGCCCGGCAGCGAGCGTGCGAGACCCTGCGCCGTGTCCCCCTCGACCAGCCCGGTGCCCGGCCGGCGGCGAAGGCGGCGGCCGGGGCCGACGCGGCGCCGGGGCCGTCCGCCGACGCCTCGGCCCAGCCCTTACCTGCGACGGCGCCCGGTGGCCGGGCCCGCCGCAAGCGGGTGCTGATCGGCGCCGCCGGCCTGACCGCCTGCCTGGCGGCGGCCGGGGTCGTGCTCACCGTGCTGAGCCCCTCCACGACCGAGGCCTCGCCGCGCAAGGGGACGACGGACTCCGCCGGCGCCCGGCCCGGCGACTCCGTCTCGTTGCCGGCGTCCAAGTCCGCCGACCGGGCGGGCGCCGCCCCCGACGGCGGATCGGGTGCCTCGGAGGTGTCCGGCAAGGAGAAGGAGGAGCGGGCCTCGGGCGACGGCGACACCCCGGGCCCCGGCGCGTCCGCGTCCGGCACCGGAAGCGGGAAGGGCGCCGGAAGCGGCTCCGACGACCCTGCACCCACCGATCCCTCCTCACCCGACACGAGGACCAGCGCGCCCGACGATCCCTCGCCGACCCCGCCCGACGAGCCCACCGAACCGGGGACTCCGGCATGGCTCACGGACTGCACCTACTACTACGGCAACGGACGCACCCGCCCCGGGGACAGCGGCGACCGCGTCCGGCAGGTGCAGTGCATGCTGTCCAAGCGCGGCTACAGCCTCGGACCCGGTGGTGTGAGCGGCGAGTTCGACGACGGGACGACGGCCGCGGTCCAGAAGTTCCAGTACGCCAAGGGCCTGGTCGTCAAGGACGGCGTCGTGCGCCCGCGTGTGTGGAAGGCGCTGCGCTCCGCGGACTGAGGGTGGCGCGGTGGGACGGCGGCCCGGCCGGTGCCGGGCCGCTCAGTCGACGAACAGATCCCGGGCCGCGGCCCGTACGTCGAACTCCTCCAGCTGGGCCTGGGCCGAGGGGAGGGCGTCGCACATCGCCTCCAGGAGGACCTGGCCCAGCAGCATGGGCGCGGCGACGGTGTCGAAGACCAGGCCGGTGCCCACGGCGGCGGGGAGCAGCACGTCGCTGTGGGCGGCGACCGGCGCGAAGGTGCCGTCGGCGACGGTCACCACGGTGAGCCCGGCGGCCCGGGAGTGGGCGAGGGCGTCGAGGAGTTCGCGCGGGTGGCGGGGCAGCGCGAAGCACAGCAGCGCGCTCGCCCCGGCCTGCCGGGCCGCGTGGACACGGTCCCCGAGCAGGGAGCCGCCCTCGTCGAGCAGCCGGACGTCGGGGTGGACCTTCGCCGCGAAGTAGGCGAAGCCGCGGGCCTGCGCGGCGGAGGCGCGCAGACCGAGCACCGGCAGCGGCCGGGAGGCGGCCAGCAGACGGCCCGCGCGCTCCACGGGTGCGGGGTCGGTCAGCAGGGACGCCAGCTGCCGCAGATTGTCGATCTCGGCCTGTACGGCCCGCTGGTAGGGGTTGGCGGGCCCCTCGTCGGGGCCGTGGCCCGGGGACGCGACCGCCCGCAGGTGGGCGCGCAGGGCCGGATAGCCGTCGAAGCCGAGGACGGCCGCGAAACGGGTCACCGACGGCTGGCTGACACCCGCCAGCCGGGCCAGTTCCACGCTCGACAGGAAGGGCGCGTCGGCCGCCTGCCGGACCAGGAAGTGCGCGACGCGGCGCTGGGTCGGGGTGAGCCGGCGCCCTTCGAAGAGCTGCTGCAGCCGCGCGGCGGCGCCGACTCCCGCGGGTTCGCCGGTGCCTGCGCGGTCGGCGGCGTCCGTCATCTGGTCTCCCGGCCGGTGGTGTGCGGTCCCCGCCCCTGCCCGGCGCGTGCTGCCGGGCAGGGGCGGTCGGTGGGGGTGTGGCCGCGGACCGTCAGCCGACGAGACCGGCGGAGGTCAGCCAGTCCTTGGCGACGGTGTCGGAGTCCTCCTTGTCGTTGCTGAGCCTCTTCATCATCTCCAGCAGGTCCCCGGTGGTGAGCTTGGCGGAGACGGCGTCGAGCGCCTTCCTGGCCTTGTCGTTCACCGCGTCCTTGTAGACCAGAGGGGTGACGTTCTGGGAGGCGAAGAGGTTCTTCGGGTCCTCCAGGACCACCAGTTTGTCCGCGACGATGGCGGGGTCGGTGGTGTACAGGTTGGCGGCCTGCACCTTGTTGTCCTTGAGCAGCTTCACCAGGGTGGACTGGGCACCGGCGTCGAGCGGCTGGAACTTGCCGAACTCGACGCCGTACACCTTCTTCAGGCCCACGCCGCCCTGGACGCGGGTCTTGAACTCCGACCCGGCCCCGAGGGTCATGTCCCCGGCGACCGGCTTGAGGTCGGCGAGGGTCTTGAGCTTGTACTTGGCCGCGGTCTCGGCGGTGACCGTCACGGAGTCCTTGTCCTCGGCCGAGGCGGAGTCGAGGATCTCCACCGACGAGGGGAGCTTCTCCTTCAGTTCGGCGTTGATGTCCTCGGTGGTGGTCGCGGTGCTGTTCTTGTCGACCGCCACCGTCAGCAGGGCGCCGTTGTACTCGGGGAGGACGTCGATGCCGCCCTTGACCACCTGGTCGTAGTAGACCTCGCGGGCGCCGATGTCGAACTTCCGGGTCACCTTCAGGCCCTTGTCCTCCAGGGCCTGTGAGTAGATCTCGGCGAGCAGCTGGTTCTCGGGGAAGTTCGCCGAGCCGACGACGATGGTGTTGCCTCCGCCGCCGCTGCCGCCCGCCAGCGGATCGTCGTCGCTGCCGCCACCGCCGCAGGCGGTCAGCGTGAGCGCGGTGATGAGGCCGAACGCGGCGCCTCGGTACATGCCTCGCATGGATCGTGTCCTCTCTCGGAGCCCGGAGGCTCGGAAGGTCGAGCAGGTCGGGATCAGGGATCTGTGTGCGGGAAGGGGGTGGGGGTGCGGGTTCGGTCCGCCGGTGCGGTCGCGCCCACCGGATCAGGGCCTCGACGCCGTGGTCCTCAGGCCCGGCGAGACGACGACGCGTCGCAGCGCGGTGAACACGAGCTGGACGGCGAGCGCGAGGGCGACGACGACCGCCGAGCCGCCGATGACCAGCTCGTAGTCGTTGCGGGAGAGTCCGTCGACGATGTAGCGGCCGAGACCGCCGAGGCCCGGGTAGGCGGCGACGGTCGCGGTGGCCACGACCTGGATCGCGGCGACCCGCAGTCCGAGGAGGATCAGCGGCAGCGCCATCGGCACCTCGACCCGGGTCAGGACCTCCCACTCCGTCATGCCGACCCCGCGCGCGGCGTCCCGGGTGGCGTGGTCGACGCCCCGTACGCCCTCGAAGGTGTTGATGAGGATCGGCGGCACCGCGAGCGCGGTCAGGGCGACCAGGACGGGTGCGGTGCTGAGCCCGGCGAGCGTGACCACCAGGACGACGAGGCCGAAGGTCGGGATCGCGCGGGCGAGGTTCGCCACCGTGGCCACGGCGAAGGCGCCGCGGCCGGTGTGCCCGACGAGCAGGCCGAACGTCAGCCCGATGGCGGCGGCGAACAGCAACGACAGCCCGCTGTAGGTGAGGTGCTCCAGCAGTCGGCTCGGGATGCCCTCGTCGCCGTGCCACTGGGCCGAGGACGTCAGCCAGTCCCCCACGAGCCGCATCTGGTTCAGGAAGTCGTTCATGCCGACGTCACCTTGTTCCGGGACCACGGGGTGAGCAGCCGCTGCGCCAGGACCAGCAACGCGTCGGTCGCGAGGGCCAGCAGCATGATCAGGGCGATCGCGGTGACGATCGGGGTGGGGAAGTCGAGCTGGAGGCCGCGGGTGATGTAGTAGCCGAGGCCGCCCTGCCCGATCAGCTGGCCGACGGCGACGAGGCTGATGGAGGAGACGGCGGCGACGCGTACACCGGCGATGACGACGGGCACGGCGATCGGCAGCTCGACCTGGACGACCCGGCGTACGGCGCCGAATCCCATCGCGGTGGCCGCGAGCCGTACGGACTCGGGCACCGAGGCGAGGCCGTCGACGACGTTGGGGACCAGCACGGACAGGGTGTACAGCGTCAGCGGGATCATCACCGTCTGTTCGGTCAGTCCGGTGTACCGAACGAAGATCATGAACAGGGCGAGGGACGGGATCGAGTACAGGATGTTGGCCACGGTCAGCACCGGCGGGTAGAGCCGGCGGAAGCGGTGGCACAGGATGCCGAGCGGCACGGAGATGATCAGCCCGAACAGCACCGGCAGCAGGCCGAGTCTGAGGTGGACGCCGGTGTACTCGGCGAGTTCGGCGGTGTGATCGGCGATCCACCCCCACCGGACCAGGGGTTCGCCGTCACTCATCGGTCACCGCCTCGCGGGTGCCGGCCGGGGCCGCTCCGCCGACGGACGCCGTGGACACGGCTCCGGCCGGCCCCTTGGCCGGGGGCGTGGCCGCAGCGGGCTCGGCCGGGGCGGACCCGGCCGTCGTCCCACCGGTGACCGCGCCGGCGGACAGTTCGTAGGCGTCGGCGACTCCGGCGACCGCGCCGTGGGCGTCGACGGCCACCGCGAGGCGGGCGGGCGACAGCAGGGCCGAGTCGAGCGCGGCGCGGGCCGAGTCGCCGACGAGGCTGAAGGTGTGGCCGAGGGGGGCGAGGGCCGCGTCCGCGAGGGTGCCGGTGGCCGGCAGCGTGTCGGTGGCGGCCCAGCCGAGCGGCCGTCGGGCGTCGTCGACGACGAGGACCCAGGCGACGTCCTGCGTCCGGGCCTCGGTCACCGACGAGGTGACCGGCAGCACCGGGCCGTCGCGCAGCGGCAGTTCGGCCGCGTCGACGAAGGAGAGCCGTCGGATGCCGCGGTCCTGCCCCACGAAGTCGGCCACGAAGTCGTCGGCGGGACGGGCCAGCAGCCGCTCGGGGGTGTCGAACTGGGCCAGCACCCCGCCGGTGCGGAACACGGCGATGTTGTCGCCGAGCCGGATCGCCTCGTCGATGTCATGGGTGACGAACACGATCGTCTTGTGCAGCTCCTTCTGCAACCGGACGAACTCCGCCTGCAGTTCCGCCCTGACGATCGGGTCGACCGCGCTGAACGGCTCGTCCATCAGCAGTACGGGCGGATCGGCGCCCAGCGCCCTGGCCACTCCGACGCGCTGCTGCTGCCCGCCCGAGAGCTGGTTCGGGTAGCGCCTGGCCATCTCGGCGGGCAGGCCGACGAGTTCGAGCAGTTCCGCCGCCCGGGCCCGCGCCTTCCTGCGGCCCCACCCCAGCAGCAGCGGAACGGTGGCTATGTTGTCCAGGACGGTGCGGTGCGGGAAGAGTCCCGCGTGCTGGATCACATACCCGATGCCCCGGCGCAGCTCCGGGGCGTCGACCTCGCGGATGTCCCGGCCGCGCAGGCTCACCGTTCCGGAGGTCGGCTCCACCATGCGGTTGATCATGCGGAGGGTGGTGGTCTTGCCGCAGCCGGAAGGACCGACCAGGACCGTGATGCCACCCTCGGCCAGCTCCAGGGACAGGTCGTCCACCGCTGTCGTGCCGTTCGGATATTTCTTGCTCACCGCGTCGAATCTGATCAAGACTGCCCCTTACCCGACTGCATATGGTCATGCAGAGTTGTCGGTGACTGAATGACAGTCAATGGAATTCCGTGAACGGCACGTTACGTTCACACCAAACCCTGCCCAAGGTGCCCCGGTTCCGACTGTATGAGAGCTTTGGTCCTCTTGATGATGAGCCGGTACGGAGGAAGGGACGACACCGGATGGGGTGCCCGAGGGGGAGGCGGCCGGGCGCGGCGACGGAGTTCCCCGGGGCCGCGAACGGGGAAGTTCTTCCCCGCCCGGACGACGTCCGGAGCGGACCGCGCGCCCCGGCCGGGGAGGCGCCGACCTCGGTGGGAGGAGCGGCATGACCAACTGCGACGTGCACCAGCACCTGTGGACCCCCTCGCTGGTGACGGCCCTGCGGTCACGCCGCGAACCGCCGTACCTGGACGGCTGGACCCTGTTCCTGGACGGTGAGCCGCCCTACGACGTCCCGCCCGCCGACCACGACATCGCCCGCCGGACCGAACTCGCCCGCGCCGACGGCCTCGGCCGGGCCCTGGTCTCGCTCTCCTCCCCCATCGGCGTGGAGTGGCTGCCCGCCACCGAGGCACGCCCCCTGCTCGACGCCTACCACGAAGGCTCGGCCCTACTCCCCGAACCGTTCGGCGTCTGGGCGGCCGCCTGCGTACGGGACGTCGACGCCAAGGCCACGGCCCAGGACCTCGACCGGGGCTTCGCCGGCCTCCAGCTGCCGGCGAACGCCCTGGGCGACGCGGACGGCTACGCGCGCTGCGCCCCGCTCCTCGACCTCCTCGAAGAACGCGGCCTTCCGCTGTTCGTCCACCCGGGGCCCGCGCCCGGCGGCACCGAGGGGCCCGGGTGGTGGCCGGCGATGGTCCCCTACGTCCAGCAGATGCACTCGGCGTGGTTCGCGTTCCGCGCCTTCGGGCGCCCCCGCCACCCCCGGCTGCGGGTGTGCTTCGCGCTGCTGGCCGGGCTGGCCCCGCTGCACGACGAGCGCTTCGCCGCGAGGAGCGGCGGGGGCGACACGGCGGCGGACCCGGACGTCTTCGTGGAGACGTCCTCCTACGGTCCGACCGCCGTCGAGGCCGTGGTCCGCGCCCTCGGCGTGGACGCCGTCGTCCAGGGCTCCGACCGCCCCTACGCCGGACTCCCGCGGCAGCCCGGCTTCGGCCTGGGCGGGGCGGCGGCGTACGCGATGCGCGTCGCCAATCCGCACCGGCTGCTCACCGGGCGGGCCGGCTGACGCGTCGGCGTCGGTCAGCGGCCGGAGCGGATCAGCCCCGTGAGATAGCGCCACAGCGAGGAGCGCTGCCGGGCGGACACGTCCCGTGCCGGCGCCCCCGCACCGGCCTCCGCGCCGGTTCCGGTCCCGGCCGGGTCCAGCGCCGACGGCTGCCGGTCCGTCGGCGCGAGCTCGTAGCGCACGGGAAGCGAGCGCAGGCCCCGCATGAAGGGCGAGGACCGCCAGGGCAGCTGGTCGACGGGGAGCGCGAGGTCCAGGTGGGTGAACCGCTCGAACAGCCGTCCCACCCCGACGGCGGCGACGGTCGAGGCGAGTTCGCGTGCCGGGCACTGGCGCGGGCCCGCACCCCAGGACAGGTGGGCCCGGGTGCTGACCGTGGTGGTGGGTGCGACGTGATCGGCGAAGAGGGGGTCGGCGTGCGCCGCGGCGGAGGAGACCCACACCGGGTCGCCCGCGCGGATGGTGTACTCGCCGAGCCGGGAGTCCGCGGCGGCGAACCTCGGCACGAAGTTCACCAGCGGGGGCTTGCGCATGACGACCCGGTTCATGGCCTCCCGGACCATGCCGGCGGACAGGCTCGCCCGCACGCTGTCCTCGCCCGAGAGGACCTCGACGACCGTGTTGGAGATGAGGATGCCGACGTGGTCGGACGTCATGCCCAGCAGCATGAACAGCTCGCGGGCCAGCTGGTCCAGCGAGAGGTCGGGGTGGGCGGCCAGCAGGTAGGAGGGGAAGTCCTCGCCCGGCGTCTTCAGCTTCAGCTCCGCCAGTTCCGCCAGCGCGCCCAGCAGCCGGTCCAGGGCGGGCCCCGCGTCGGGGCCGGCGTCCAGGACCCGCCACATGTCCATCAGGGCGTCGTCGCCCTGGGAGCCGGGGAAGCCGAGGAGATGGCTCGCCACCATCAGCGGCAGGGGCCGCGAGAACTGCGCGGACAGGTCCGCCAGCCCCGTACCGCCCGCCTCGCCCATCAGGGTGATCAGCTCGTCGGCGTAGGCCGTCACGGCCGCCTTCAGCCGCTTCGTCTGGGGGTTGCGCGGGTCCTGGAAGGGCTTGAGCGCCTGGTCCCACGCCGTCCGCAGCGACTTGTAGCCGGGGCCGCCCTGGATCAGTACGTGGTTGACCTCCAGGGAGGGCGCGAGCGGCCAGTCGGCGGGCACCCTGCCCTCGGTCCTGGCCCGCCAGTTCTCCAGCCCCTTGGGCCACCCCGCGTCGTCCTGGAGCACCTGGAGCGACTCGCGGTAGCCCAGCACCAGCCAGGCGGGTACGCCCAGCAGGTCGACCGGCGCGACGGCGCCGTGCCGCTGCCGCAGCCGCTCGTACACCAGCGAGGGGCGCGTCTCGTAGTCCCGGGTCAGCAGTGGCTGGGGAGACAACTCCTCCAGCCTCGCGCCGTCCAGGTCCACGGACACACCCTCGTCCGACCGGATTTCCCTCACCATGCCGCCCGCCCCTCCGACACTCCCCGTACCGGCTTACCTTCAGCCGGTAGCCGGAACGTGGGGACCCTACCCCAGGGTCACTTCCGGGGGAACGCCGGGCGTCGTCCGGTGCGGTTCCGCGTTGCCGACGAACGGGCCGCGGCAGGGCCGTCCGTCACCTCCCGGCGCGGGCCGCCCGGACGAACTCCCTGATCAGACCGGGGTCCTTGACCCCTCGGCGCTGTTCCACCCCACTGGAGACGTCGACACCGAACGGATTGGTCGCGGCGACGGCGTCGCGCACGTTCTCCGGGGTGAGGCCGCCGGCGAGGAGCCACCGCTCCCCTGCCGCCGCCTGCGGGCCGCGCGCCCAGTCCCAGGCGATGCCGGAGCCGGGGACGGGCGCGTCGAGGAGGAGCATGTCCTCGCCGAACTCCCCGCAGCGCGGTACCGAGTCGCCGAACGCGGCGGCGCGGATCAGCGTCCGGCCGGCGGTCGCGAGCGCGTCGTAGTAGGCGCGGTCGTCGGGGCCGTGCAGCTGGATCGCCCCGATGCCCGACTCCTCGGCCAGGGCCCGTACGTCGTCGAGGGGTTCCCGGCGGAAGACGCCGACCGTCAGGACGTGCTCCGGCACGCGCCGGCCCAGCCGGGCGGCGGTGGCGGCGTCGATCCGGCGGGGGCTCTCGGAGAAGACGAAGCCGATGGCGTCGGCGCCCGCCTCCACGGCGGTGTCGACGTCCTGCTCGGTCTTCAGGCCGCAGATCTTGATGAAGAGGGAGTCACTGGAGTTGCTCACGGCTCCAGCCTGCCGCATCGGCGGCGGCGCGGGCACCTCGGCCACCCGGTCCGGTGCCCCGGCCCGGAACGGCCCGGGTGGTCCGGCCCGGAACGGCCCGGGTGGTCCGGCCCCGTCAGTCCCAGGCTCCCGACAGACGCCGGGCGACGACCGCGCTCAGTGTGCGCACGCCCCGGGTGGAGCCCGGATCGATGCCGGTGAGTTCCCGCACCCGGCGCAGCCGGTAGTCCAGGGTGCGGGAGTGGACGGTGAGCGCGGCCGCGGTGGAGCCGCGGTGCATGTCGTGGCGGTAGTACGCGTCGAGGGTGATCAGCAGGTCCGGCCCCAGGTCCAGCCGGCGGGCCAGCGAGCGCAGCCACGCGTCGGCGAACGGCACGTCCGCGACGGCGAGTTCGACGAAGACGTCGGCCAGGGTATGGGGCCGTGACCGGGCGGACGCGGGCCGCAGCGGGGCCGCCCGGCTGATCCGCCGGGCCCGGTCCAGGGCGTCGGCCGACTCGGCGGTCCGTGCGACGGCGGTGCCGACGGCGCAGGGTCGGCCGAGGGCGAGGGCGAAGTCCCGTACGAGATCCGGCAGACGGTCGGGGACGAGATCGGGGACGAGATCGGGCAGGAGGCTCGGGGCGGGGTGCGGAGGCACGTTCTCCGGCGTCGCACCCGTCGGCAGGGGCACCAGCGCGATCAGTTCGACACTGCCGTCGCCGCTGCCCGGGCCCCACATGACGGGTGTGCGGTGCGTCTTCACCAGGGTGTCGATCTCGTTTTCCAGAAATCGGTCGGCAAGGGGAGGGTCCGGCAGCCGGAACACCGTCACGGCGCAGTATTCGGGCAGTTCCATGTCGACGGCCGCGGCGAGTTCCGCCGCTATCGGGTCGCCGCTCAGCAATGACCGGGCCAGCAGGGAAACCTGCTCGGCGTACGGCATTCGGCGCCGCAGCACGCGGACGAATCCCTCGCGGTAGGCACCGATTCCCCGCTCTCCCTGCGGGGCGAACCAGGCCATCATCCGCATGAGTTCGTCGACGCCACCGCCGCGCTGGGCCTCGGTGGCCTCGTTGATCTCGCGCAGCATGAGCGCGGTGTGCACCCTCAGCACCTGCTGGCGTGCGTCGAGCGACATCCCCGCCCCCGCCCGCGCCTCCCCCATCGACGCGATGCAGCCGAGATCGTCGTCGGTCAACTCGCTTTTTTCGGGCGAGAGTTCGACCGTACGCCGGCGCAACCACAGCGCGTGTTCCAGTGTCTCGCCGCGTGCCCGGTGGTCCCTGTCCAGGAACCCGAGTTCCGGGATCTCGCGGGTGTACGTCTCGACCTCCCGGCGGGCGTTGGCCGGCGCCCGGCGGGCCAGTTCGGCGAAGAGGCTCCCCATGCAGGCGAGCATGTCATTCCGGGCGAACGGGCCGACAGACGACTTCCGGACGGCATTCATCACTTCGCATAAACAGCGGGAAGTATGCCCGAACGGTTTTTGTCACCGTGCGCAAAATTCCCGGATCGGGGCGTTCCCATCTGGGCTTCCGCTTGTGGAGGAGACGTAAAGTGTTCTTAATGAGAACCGCCTACGGGCCCGTGGGGGAACAGCGGGACGGCATTCCGGCGACGACTGCGGAAGGCGCCCGCCGATCAGTACGGGCACGGGTACGACATTTCTCAGCCGGGCGCCACGCGACGGCGCTCGCCCGAACGGGAGGGAACCCCGATGACAGCAGGCACGAGAAGGAGAATCACGGCGGCGCTGGCGGTCGTGGTCACGTCGGCGTCGCTCATGCTCGGCGCGCCGGGCACCGCTTCGGCCGGCCCCGCCGCCGTCCCCAGTCTGCGCGCCTTCGGGATCAGCGGCGACGGCACCCTCATGGCCACGTTCACCACGGACCGGCCGGACGTGCTCAACTGGGTGCGGGCCGTCGTCGGGCTCAGCGGCGACACGGCCCTGGTCGGCATCGACTTCCGGGTACAGAACGGCGTGCTGTACGGAGTCGGCAACAAGGGCGGCATCTACACCATCAAGATCCCGACGGGCACCCAGGACGTCGTGGTCACCAAGGTGTCCCAGCTGCAGTACGCGCTGACGGGCACACAGTTCGGCGTGGACTTCAACCCGGCCGCCGACCGCCTCCGCGTGATCAGCGACAACGGCCAGAACCTCCGCCACAACCTGAACGACCACACGACCATCCAGGACGTGACCCTCACCACCCCGCCGACCGAGGGCGCGACCAAGGGGGTCACCGCCGCCGCGTACACGAACAACGACCTCAACGGGGCGACGGCGACCACGCTGTTCGACATCAACACCACCAGCGACCAGGTCGTCATCCAGTCCCCGGCCAACAACGGCACGCTCGCCCCGACCGGCAGCCTCGGCCTCGACGCCCAGCTCAAGGCCGGCATGGACATCTACAGCACCCTGAGCGGCGGCAAGACGGTCGACAACGCCGCCTTCGCCTCCCTCACCCCGAGCGGCGCGAGCAACCCCTCGCTCTACACCGTCAACGTCTTCACCGGCGAGGCGACCGTCATCAAGCAGTTCCCGCTGAACATCACGGACCTGGCCATCAGCCTCACCGGCTCCTGAGCCCGCACCGCTCCCACCCCCGCCGCGGCCCGGCCGTCACCGGACCGCGGCGCGTCCATGTCGCGGACTCCCCTATGCTTCTACACGTCTGTAGAGGGAAAGCACCCTCAACTGCACACGCACGTACGGAAGTTAAGGAGTGGACGCCACGATGGTGTTCAAACGACTGCTCGGTTCGCTCGGCGTGGGCGGCCCCACGGTCGACACGGTTCTCGACCCCGGGGCGGTCCGCCCGGGCGCCACACTGACCGGCCGGGTCCATCTCAAGGGCGGTGACGCCGACTTCGAGATCGAGCACCTCACCCTGGAGCTGGTGGCCCGGGTCGAGGCCGAGCACGAGGAGGGCGAGAGCGAGGGGACCGTCGCCTTCGACCGGACCACGGTGGGCGGCGGCTTCCGGCTCGCCGAGGGCGAGGTGCGCGAGGTCCCGTTCACGTTGACCCTGCCGTGGGAGACCCCGATCACCGAGCTGTACGGGCAGGCCCTCGGCGTCGTGCTCGGCGTCCGCACCGAACTGGCCGTCGCCGGCGCGAAGGACAAGGGCGACCTCGACCAGCTGAGCGTCACCCCGCTGCCCGCCCAGGAGGCCGTCCTCGAAGCGCTCGGCCAGCTCGGTTTCGGCTTCCGGTCCGCCGACCTCGAACTGGGCCGGATCCACGGCACCGGCCAGCAGCTCCCCTTCTACCAGGAGATCGAGCTGACCCCCTCCCCCCGGTACGCCCACCTGGTCGGCGAGATCGAGCTGACCTTCCTCGCCGGCCCCGGCGGACTGGACGTCGTCCTGGAGGCCGACCGGCGGGGCGGACGGCACGCCGAGGGGCACGACGCCCTCTCCCGCTTCGCCGTCTCCCACGAGGAGGTCGCCCACCAGGACTGGAACGCCCTGGTCGACGGCTGGATCGAGCAGGTGGCCGGGCACCGGACCGCACCCGGCCCCGACTCCCCCTACGGATACGCGAGTTCCCACGGCGATGAGCACGCGGGCCACCAGGCGACGAGGGACACCGCTCCGGCCCCGGGATCGGCACCGCCGTCGCCGCCGGCGCGGCCGGACTCGCCGTCGGAGTCGTCGGGGGGATGGTCGCCGCCGAAGTCGTGGACGAGGTGGGGGACTTCTTCGAGGGCGAGGACGAGGAGGAAGAGGAAGAGGAAGAGGAGGGCTGACAGGTCCAACGGCCTGTCACCGGATCTTCTCCGGATCGAGGTCCGATCCGACGGTCAGGGTCACCTCTCCCGCGGCGGCGTCCGCGGACCGGGTGGCTCTGGCGTCGGGCAGCCGTGAGGCGAGGACCTTCGCCTGCCCGGTGAGGCCGTCCGGGTGGGCGACCGTGGTGGTGTCGGTGGTCTCGGGCGCGTTGCCCGTTCCGACGACCGTGAAGCCGGCCCTGCGCAGCTTCTCGGCCACGGCGGCCGCCCGCCCGGAGACCCCGGTGCCGTTGAGGACCCGTACGCGCACGGTGGAGGCGTAGATCAGGCCCTTCTTGACCTGGGCCTGGAACCCCTTCTTGTCGACCTCCTTGTCGTTGGCCAGGGAGGTGAACAGGTCGGCGGCGTACGGGTACTGCCAGACGACATTGGCCTTGTCTGCGGGAACGTCCGCCTCGCGCGGGTAGTTGGGGACGGTCAGGAAGGTCAGCCGGTCGCTCGGGATGCCCTTCAGCTCGGAGGCGAGGTCGTAGATCGGGTCGATGCCGTCGAGTTCCTCGTCCGTGGTCAGGGACTTGGTCGCGGACTGCAGGAAGTCGTAGAGCGACGTGGGGCTGGTCAGCTTGGACTTGGCCTTCGCGGCCAGCGTCTCCATGAACTCCTGCTGGCGGCCGATGCGTCCGATGTCGGAGCCGTCGCCCACCGCGTAGCGGGTCCGCACATAGCCGAGCGCCTTCTCGCCGCCGACGGTCTGGCAGCCGGCGTCCATGTCGAGGCGGGCGTCCTCGTCGTGGATGTCCTGCTCGGGGCAGACCTCTATGCCGTCCAGGGCGTCGACCATGCCCTTGAAGCCCTGGAAGTCGATGGACATGAAGTTGTCGATGCGCAGGCCCGTGTTGTCCTCGACCGTCTTGATCGAGCAGGCGGCCGCGCCGGCCACCTCACCGCCCGAACCGCCTATCGCGAACGCCTCGTTGATCTTCGCCAGATGCGGACCGGAGGTCCCGCCGTCGCCCTTCTCGCACGCCGATATCTCGACCCACGAGTCCCGCGGGAACGACACCACGGTCGCCCACTCGCGGTTCGCGGGGAGGTGCAGCACCATCAGCGTGTCGGACTGCATGGTGGTCAGGTCCCTGCCGTACTTCGCGTTGGCTCCGTCGCGGCTGTCCGAGCCGACGACCATGATGTTCTTCGAGCCCGGGCTGAGGTTGGCCGGCCGGTCACCGCCGAGCTTGCCGTCGATGTCGGCGCCCTTGATGTTGTTGTCGAGGTCGTTGTAGACCCAGGCGCTGACGCCTCCGGCGCCGAGCACGAACACCGCGGTGGTGCCCGCGAGCCAGCTCACCACCCGTCCCCGCCGTGTCAGGCGCGTCCCCCCGCCTCCGGCACCCGCGCGCCGCCTTCCCGTACCGCTCACCGGCCTTCCCCCGCCTCGGCCGCACCCGGCCGGTCGACTGCCCCCTGGACGTCCGGGACGTGTGATCACCGAACCCGCAGGACTCTACATGCATGTAGATATACGGACCGGTGCCCCACACGTCTCACCACGCCCCGTGGCCCCGAACGTCACAGAGGCGTCGCAGCGTACAGAATCAGGGCCATCGTCACGGCCGAGTTCGCCGAGGACATCGCCGAGAGCGCGGCCCCGACGGCCGCTCCCCACGCGGCCAGCCCCACCGAGGTGAACACCGGCGGCCAGCTGCGCGCCGCGGGCGCGGGGCCCAGCAGGGCGGCCACCCGGCGCGGCACCGGCCCCGACGCCGCGAAGCCCGCGAGCGTCACCACCGGTGAACCGGCCGACAGGAGCGCGGCCTTGCCGATCGCACGCGCCACGACCCGGCGGCTTCCGACGGCACGCGCCGCGTCCTCGTCCGCCCACCGTTCGGCCGTGTAGGACACGGCCGTGCACAGGGGCCGGAGGAACGGATTGGCGCGCGCGGCCAGCCGGACGGCCAGCAGCAACCGGTGATGCCGGGCGGCGAGATGGGCCCGCTCGTGGGCGAACAGCGCCCGGCGCTCGGCCGGTTCCAGGGACTCCAGCAGGGCCGTGGTGACCACCACCCGGTCGCGCCGGCCCCCGGGCAGCGCGTACGCGTAGGGCACCCCGTCGGGCAGGACGGCCACCTCGGTGCCGGGCAGCCCGGCCAGGGCCCGGTGGGCGCGACGGCGCACCCGTCCGTGCCGCCACAGCGTGCGGCCGCAGGCCACCACGACCGCGAGGAGCGCCGGGATGGCCAGCCGCCCGGCGACCTCGTCGTAGGGGACCGCCGCGCGCACCTCGGGGTCGGACCAGCCGTCCGGCAGTGGATTGCCTGGGAGTTGGGCCGTGCCGACCACCATCAGCAGGGCGAGGCAGACCGTGCTGCACACCGCCGTCACCACGGCCACGCCGGTCAGCAGCCGGGTGGCGGTGCGCGGATGCAGCCGCTGCTCGGCGAGCCGAGCGATCGGCCACGCGGTGAGCGGCAGGACCAGCGGGAGAAAGACGAACAACCCCATGCTGCCTCAGTCGTCCCCTTCGGCCCTCGTCCGCCCGAGCAGCTCGCGCAGCAGGCGCTCGTCGTCCGGCTGCAGCGAGGTGACGAAGCTGGCCAGCACGGCCTCGCGGTCGCTCTCGCCGTCGAGGACCCTGCGCATCCGGTGTGCGGCCAGGCCCGCCTGGTCGGAGGCCGGGGTCCACACGAACGAGCGGCCGGAGCGCTCCCGGGTCACCGCGCCCTTGGCCAGCAGCCGGGTCAGGATCGTGATCACCGTGGTGTAGGCGAGGTCCCCGCCGAGGCGTTCCTGCACCCATCCCGCGCTCTCGGGGGCCCGCGCCTCGCGCAGCGCGGACAGGACGAGCGCCTCCAGCTCGCCCTGCCCCCGCCGCCGGGGACGCTGCTCGTCCGTCACGCCCTGCCTCCTCGCCGCCGGCCGATCGATCCGCGTCACGCTCTCTACAGGATTGTAGAAGGGGGATTGCGGAAACACGTCCACTCTTCTTCTACAGTGCTGTAGATTTCAGATCCCGGCAGAACGCCGGTACGACACGCGGGCGGCAGGTTCCACGGGACCCTGCCGGCCCGCCGCATCGCAAGAAGGAGTCCACCGTGGGAGTTTCCCTGTCCAAGGGCGGCAACGTCTCGCTCAGCAAGGCGGCACCGGGCCTCACCGCCGTCCTGGTCGGCCTGGGCTGGGACGTGCGCACGACCACCGGCACCGACTACGACCTCGACGCGTCGGCGCTGCTGCTCGACGCCTCCGGGAAGGTGCTCTCCGACCGGCACTTCGTCTTCTACAACAACCTCACCAGCCCCGATGGTTCGGTCGAGCACACCGGCGACAACCTCACCGGCGAGGGCGAGGGCGACGACGAGTCGGTCAAGGTGAACCTGGCGGCCGTACCGGCCGAGGTCGACCGGATCGTCTTCCCCGTCTCGATCCACGACGCCGAGAACCGGGGCCAGAGCTTCGGCCAGGTCCGCAACGCCTTCATCCGCGTGGTCAACCAGGCGGGCGGCGCCGAGATCGCCCGCTACGACCTGTCCGAGGACGCCTCCACCGAGACGGCGATGGTCTTCGGCGAGCTGTACCGCAACGGCGCCGAGTGGAAGTTCCGTGCCGTCGGGCAGGGTTACGCCTCCGGGCTGGCCGGGATCGCCGCCGACTTCGGCGTCAACGTCTGAGGAGGACGGGGTGACGGGGCCGTATCCCCCGACCGGTCTCCGCCCCGAGGACCGGACGGAGTTCGAGGCCGTGCTGTGCCGGGCGCTGGACACCCCGGACATCCGCGACGCGCTGCGTGCCGACACCGGCGGTGTGGCCGAACGGCGGCTGCGGGTCCGGGCGTCGGCGGACGCGGACACGATCGTGGCGGCGGCGAGCGGCGAGTACGGCGCGTACCTCGCCGCGCTCACGTCCGGCACGGACGGTCCGGACGCCTCGGACGGGGCCGAGCCCGGGGCGGGCGGCTGGAGCGGGCGCACGGCGCGGCGGACCGCCGACGCCGGGCTGCTGCCGCTGCTGGCGGTGCTCACCCCGTCCCTGGCCGCAAGTTCCGCCGCTGCCGTCCTCGTCCTCGGCGGGCTGCTGCGGCTGCTCGGCGTGCGGGGCACACTGCCCGGCTCGCTGCTGGCCGCCGGCTGGACACTCGCGCTGTTCGCGGCCACGAGTGCCCTGCTCGCGCTCGCCGCCCTGTTCCGCGCGGCGCTGCGCGGGCCCGGCGATCCGGCGGGGCCCGCCCGGACGGAGCAGGCGCGGCTGGTGTGGCAGCAGGCCCTGTTGCACCGTGGCATGCTGCCCCACCTGCGCCGTTGCCTGCGCGAGGACCCGTCCCTCAGCGAAGCGAGTCCGCCTGGTCGTCCCGCTTGACCACGCACAGGGCCCAGATGATGAACGCCGAGAAGGCGATCATCACGATGGACCAGACGGGGTAGTACGGCAGGGACAGGAAGTTGGCGATGATGATGAGCCCGGCGATGGCGACGCCGGCGATCCGGGCCCACAGGGACGCCTGGAACAGGCCCAGGCTGACGAGGACGGCCACGGCACCGAGGGCGAGGTGGACCCAGCCCCAGCCGGTGAGGTCGAACTCGAAGACATAGTTGCGGGTCGAGACGAAGACCTCGTCCTCGGCGATGGCCATGATGCCCCGGCAGACGCCGAGGACACCCGCGATCATCAGCATGATGGCCGCGAAGACCGTCAGTCCCTCCGCGAAGGGATGTGACCGCTTGGTCGCGTGCATGTGCCCGGAATGTGTGGCGGTCATACCGCTGCCTCCGTTCGGTGTGGTGCGCTTGCGTGCGGTGCGCCCTCAGCGCACGGCGGAGGACGGGCCGGTGCCCGCTCCCGCCGAGGCGCCGTGGCCGCTCAGGACCAGTTCCTTCGCGCGGCGGAACTCGTCGTCCGAGATGTCGCCGCGGGAGCGGATCTCGGACAGCCTGGCGAGTTCGTCGACACTGCTGGACTGTGCGCCGCCGCCCTTGGCCGTCTCCCGGATGTAGGAGTCGAAGGCCGCCTGCTGCGCACGTGCCTGGGCCACCTCGCGGCGGCCCATGTTCTTGCCCCGGGCGATCACGTAGACGAAAACGCCCAGGAACGGCAGCAGGATCGTGAAGACCAGCCAGCCCGCCTTGGCCCAGCCGCTCATGTCGTCGTCGCGGAAGATGTCGACGACGACACGGAAGAGCAGCACGAACCACATGATCCACAGGAACAGCCAGAGCATGGACCAGAAGACGCTCAGCAGCGGGTAGTCGTACGCGAGGTACGTCTGACCACTCATGTCTCTCCTCCGTTCCGGGCGTTCGCCCGGCAGTCTTCCTGCCGTCCAGGCGTGACGCCCACGGCACCACCCGGTGCCGCTCTCAGCGTGCCCACGCCACCGACCGGCCGGCCTCACCCCGGGCGGGTGAGAACGGTGCCGCCGGGGGCGGTGCCGAAGGCGGGGCCCGGGCAGGCGGCCGCCGCGGTGCCGTACCCGCACACGCGTCCGGGAGCCGCCGGCACCCGGCGGCTCCCGGACGGCGCGGCCCCGGTCACTCGGGGGTCACGGCGGTCGCCCCGTGCGTACCCGTGAGGCCCGCCCGGTGGAGCGCGGCCCGCCAGGCGAAGGCGATCGCCGCCTCCGCCAGACCGAGCAGGACCAGCCACAGGCCGAGCAGCCGGGTCAGCGCCGTGGCCGACTCGGTCGGCAGGGCCAGCACCACGATCCCCGCGATGATGCCGAGCACCGCGGCGCCGAGGACGAACCCGCGGTGGGGCAGGTCCTTGGCGGCGAGGGCGGTGTGGAGCGTGAGGATGCCGCTCGCCAGCCAGACCACCCCGACGATCAGCGAGAGCGCGGCGATCGTCTGCAGCGGGTTGCGCAGGCACAGCACCCCGGCCAGCACGCACAGCAGCGCGAGGAGCAGTCCGGCCAGCCGCTCCCCGGCCTCCTCCCGAGCGAAGACGGCGACGAACCGGAACAGGCCCATCACCAGCAGATACAGCCCGATGAGGACCGCGAGGACATGCAGCGTCTCGTCCGGCCAGACCAGGATGATGACGCCCGGCACCAGCGTGACCAGGGCCGCGCCGAGGATCCACGTCCAGGATCGGCCGACCCGCCCGAGCGCCTCCGCCGGGTCGCCGAGGGCGCCGGGCGCGGTCGCACGGGGCGGGGCCGCCGACCCGCCGGGCCTGTCGGCGGCCCCGCGGGGCCCGCGGTCCGTGCCGGTACGCGGTGCCGGGTCGGGAGAGTGCGTCATGGCTCCTCCTCGCGGCCGGGCGGGCCGCCTCCCCCACCGCCGGCGCGCGGCGGTGGGCGGTGATGTGTGCGGTGACCTCTCTGGGGCCAGCGTTCCCGGGCCCGTTCCCGGCCGGATCACCCTCGGCGGGTGAAACCGGCACTTCGGAGGCACGATGAGGGGGGAAGCACGCCCGGCCGGCGGTTCAGGAGGTAGGGGTCATGACCGTATCCAGCGCATTCAGCGCGTCGCTGACCGTGGCCGACAGGGCCGCGTACGGCCGCAGCGCGCGCAAGCGGGCCTCGCGCTCGTGTCACGGCTGGTTCGAGGCGGACACGGACTCCGGCCGGACCGACCCCATCGAGGTGATCGAGCGCCAGTCGGCCACCCGGCTCCAGGAGCTGGTGCCGATCCGCTACGGCCGCATGCTCGAATCGCCGTTCCGCTTCTACCGGGGCGCCGCGGCGATCATGGCCTCGGACCTCGGGCCCCTGCCGAACACCGGCCTCACGGTGCAGCTCTGCGGCGACGCCCATCTGCTCAACTTCCGGCTGCTGGCCTCGCCCGAACGCCATCTCGTCTTCGACATCAACGACTTCGACGAGACCCTGGCCGGGCCCTTCGAATGGGACGTCAAGCGGCTGGCGGCCAGCTTCGTGATCGCCGCCCGGGCCAACGGCTTCCCGGAGAAGGAGCAGAACCGCGCGGTACGGGCCTGTGTGGAGGCGTACCGGCGGCGGATGCGCGACTTCGCCGGCATGCCCACGCTGGACATCTGGTACGCGCAGGACGACGCCGACCGGCTGCGGGAACTGATGGCCTCGTCGATGGACAGGCGCAGCAGGCGCCGTACCGCCGAGGCGGCCACGAAGGCCCGCACCCGCACCCATCTCCAGGCGTTCGAGAAGCTCACCCGGGTCACGGCCGAGGGGCGGCTGATCACCCCCGACCCGCCGCTGATCACCCCGCTGAGGGACCTGCTGGCGGACCCTGCCGGGAACGGGCAGGAGAAGGAGCTCCAGAACGTCCTGGACCAGTACGTACGGACCCTGTCGTCGGAACGCCGGCATCTGCTGCGGCACTACCGCGTCGTCGACATGGCCCGCAAGGTGGTGGGCGTCGGCAGCGTCGGGACGCGCTGCTGGATCGTCCTGCTGCTCGGCCGGGACGACACCGATCCGCTGCTGCTCCAGGCCAAGGAGGCACAGCAGTCCGTCCTCTCCGCCCAGCTCGGCGGCGACCGCTGGGACAACCAGGGCCGCCGTGTGGTGGCGGGGCAGCGGCTGATCCAGACGACGAGTGACATCTTCCTGGGCTGGACCCATGTGGTCGGCCTCGACGGGCGCGAACGGGACTTCTACGTACGGCAGTTGCGCGACTGGAAGGGCATCGCCCGGCCGGAGACCTGGGACCCCGGCATGCTGCGGCTCTTCGCCCAGGTGTGCGGGGCCAGCCTGGCCCGGGCCCACGCCCGTTCCGGTGACCCCGTCGCGATCGCCGCCTACCTGGGCGGCAGCGACCGCTTCGACCGGGCGCTCGCCGAGTTCGCACAGGCCTACGCCGACCGCAACGAGCGGGACTTCGAGGCGCTGCGGGTGGCCGCGCACACGGGCCGGGTCCGCGCGGAGATCCTCTGACGGGCGCCCGCTCCGGCTCACTCCGGCAGCTGGCGCATCTCCAGGACCCGTAGGCCGAGGGACTGGCAGCGCGCCAGCAGACCGTACAGATGCGCCTCGTCGACGACGTGCCCGAACAGGACCGTGTGGCCGGACATCCGCACATGGTCCAGCTCGGGGAAGGCGCCGGTCAGCGCCTTCGACAGATGTCCGTCGACGCGGATCTCGTAGCGCATGCGCATGGATTCCCCACGGCCGGTGGCGGGCGGACTGCGCCCCTTCTCTGCGATCGTGCGGCCCGGGGGTCCGGCGGGGCCTCACCCCTGGGAGGTGAGAGTCGGCGTCGGCGAGCCGGAGCGGGGCGGGAGTCCGCGGGTCAGTGCGTCAGGTACAGCTTGAACGCGATGATCAGGAGGCCGAGCAGCAGGTTCACCGAGGCCGTGAGGGTGACCATGCCCCACTCCGCGCCGGCCCGGCGGGCGGCCGCCGCGGACCAGCCCACCTGTCCCGCCACCGCCACCGCGATCGCCAGCCACAGGGCGCCCGGCACATCCAGGCCGAGGACGGGACTGATCGCCACGGCGGCGGCGGGCGGGACGGCGGCCTTGACGATCGGCCACTCCTCGCGGCACACCTCCAGCACGACCCTGCGGTCCAGGCCCCGCTGCGCCAGCCGCGCCCCGAACAGCTGGGCGTGCACGTGCGCGATCCAGAACACCAGGCCGGTGAGCACCAGCAGCAGGACGATCTCCAGGCGCGGATAGGACCCCAGGGCGCCCACCCCGATGAGCACGGAGGAGGCGAGCATGGAGCCGTAGACCCCGCCGGTGTAGTCGGCACGGGCCCGGCGCTCGGCGCGGCGCTGCGCACGGGGCGTGGCGGGTGCGGGTGCCGGTCCGGTCGCGGACATCGTCGGCCTCCTCTCGGTGGCGGGTGGTCCCCCAGGCGCTGGCTCTGGCCCTCTCAGTCACCGTCGTGCGGATGGGCCCGGCCGCCGTGGCGGCGGGCCGAACCGTGCGCGGCCGCCGGGGTGCGTCCGGTGACGGGCGGCTCGGAGCCGCCCGTCGCGGGCGACGGTGCACGGTCCGTCCGCCCGCCGGGCAGTCGCGGGGTGACCAGGAACGCGGCGAGGGTGATGCCGCCGGTCGCGAGGATGGCGGCCTTGAGGCCGTTCAGCTGGGCCGTCGCGTAGGAGTCGGCGAGGGCGTCGACCTCGGACGGCGGCAGCCCGGCGTCCTCGGCCGCCTCGCGCACCTGATCGGTGGGGACGAAACCGATCCCGGCCTGCAGCGCGACACTCGTCTGCTGCCGGGTCTCCTGCGACAGCCTCGGGTCGTCCTCGACCTGGGCGGTGAAGGCGTGGGCGAGGGCGCCGATGAGCAGCGAGCCGATGAGCGCGGTGCCGAGCGCGGACCCCAGGTTCTGGGCCGTGAACTGCAGACCGCCGACCTCGCTGCGCTCCTCCTCCCCCACGCTGGACTGCACGACGTTGCCCAGCTGCGAGGCGAGCAGGCCCATGCCCACGCCGAGCAGGGCCATGGCCAGGGCGAACTGGGTGTCGTCGATGACCGGGTCGATGGTGGCCAGCAGCCACACGATGGCGACGGCCAGCGTCGCGAGGGCCAGCCGCACCACACGGCGCGGGCCCGCCCGTCGGCCCAGCCGGGAGGCGACCAGCGACGAGGCCAGCATGGTGACGGACACCGGAAGCAGCCGCAGCCCGGTCTGGAAGGCGTCGAAGCCCTGCACGACCTGCAGATAGAGCGGGATGGTGAAGAACAGCCCGAGAAGGATGAGGTTCTGGCAGAGCAGCGCCGACAGGCCCGAGCCCAGCGCGGGTCTGCGCAGCAGGGGCAGGTGGACGAGGGGGTCGGTGCCGTGGGCGGTCCGCCGGTGCTCCCAGTGCGTGAAAGCGGCCAGGACGAGGACTCCGGCGCCGATGACGAACAGGGTCGGGGCGAAGCCCATCACGGTGAAGGGCGGGTTGCGGGGCTGCACCCAGCCCCAGGTGCTGCTCTGCAGCACACCGAGCACGCCCAGGGCGAGACCGGTGGCCGACAGCACGGCGCCGACGCCGTCCATCGCGGGCCGCCGCACGCTCCGGGGGGCCTCGGTGATGGCCCGGCGGAAGCAGAGCATGGCGACGACGACCACGACCTCCCCGGCGAAGACCAGCCGCCAGGTGAGGTACGTCGTCACCCAGCCGCCCAGCAGCGGACCGACCGCGATGCCCGCGCCGGCCAGCCCGCCGATGACCCCGTAGGCGACGGCCCGGTCCCGGCCCCGGTAGGACTCGGCAACGAGCGCGGCCATGGACGGCAGCACCATGGCCGCTCCGAGACCCTCGATGACCGACCAGCCGAGCCCGAGGACCCACAGCGTGGGCGCCACGGCGGTCAGGGCGGAGCCGATGCCGTAGACCACGAGACCGAGGAAGAAGAGCCGGCGGCGGCCGATGATGTCGCCGAACCTTCCTCCGATGATCATGAAGGCGGCCATGACCAGCGCGTACAACGTGATCACGCCCTGGATGGCGGTGACCTCGGTGTCGAAGTCCTCGACGAGCTGGCTGATGGAGACGTTCATGACGGACGTGTCCAGCACCATCAGGAACTGCGCCGTCCCGAGGACGATCAGAGCCCGCCACTGCTTCACGGTGTCCTCCTCGCCGAGACCGAGTGGGCCCGGAACGCCACCGCCGCCACCCGGACGACGGTCGTCCCACGCTCACCATCGCAGCTCAGAAACCATGGCGCCGCCTCACCCGCCACGGGCGAGACGACCGCTTCGCGTTCCGCGACCATCGCCTGCCGGAGCCTCGGGCAGGTCCCGAGACCGGCATCTCACGCACCCGGCCCTGACTCTCCCGCCTCCGACATGATCGAGGCGAAGGTGTGCCGCACGTAGTACGTGCAAGCCATCTCGCGGCGCAGCCTGCCACGGCCATCCGGTATCGAGGGCTGATCGCGTCGCGGGCGCGCAACGCCGTATCCAACGGCCAAGCATCACGACGCTCCTGCGGCAGTTCGGGTCACCTCGCGGACTTCGCGCGCAGGGGGTTCGCGGTTGCGGTACCGCTGACAACTACTTCCCGGTTGCATGGCGGTAGTCGCCGACGTCACCCTTCGCTAGGGTACCGACCGGATGGTATGCACGGAATGGCCCGCGCACTGTCACGTGCTTGATGAACAGCAACGCCGCATCCGCCACAGGACGGAGAGCCCCTCATGACGCACGGCACGGATCGCGACAGCCTGACGCTCGCACGCCAGACCTGGAGAACTCTCGAGCCCTACCACGGGGCTGTCTACTTCTCGCCCGAAGCGGCGGGCCAGTACGCCCAGTTAGGTGTGGACGCCAAGACAGGCTACTTCGCGTCCCGCTCCGCCGCGCTCGGCGCCGCTCCCGCGGATCTGGTCATCGCGACGTTCTACAACTTCAATCCCCAACTGGTGCGCCGAGCCATCCCCGCGGCGTGGGAAGCCGCCACGCCCCAGCGGTTCGCCGCCGCCCGCCTCACCGCGGTCGACGCCATGCTTCGCCGCATCCTCGGTGCGGACGTCTCGGCACCGGCGCTGGCCCGCGCGGCGGAGTTGGCCCGTGCCGCAGCCGAAGTGACCGTGCGCCATCCTCAGGGCCGCCCTCTCTTCGCCGCGTACGCCGCACTGCCGTGGCCGAGCCCACCCCACCTGGTGCTCTGGCACGCACAGACCCTGCTGCGGGAGTTCCGGGGCGACGGGCACGTGGCGGCACTGCTGACCGCAGGGCTGAGCGGACTGGAGGCTCTCGTCACGCACGCCGCCACAGGTGTCATCGATGCAGCGGTGCTTCGAGACTCCCGGGCATGGACGCCGGAGCAGTGGGAACAGGCCGTGCGTACCCTGCGTGAGCGTGGATGGCTCAGCGACGGACCCCACTTGGCCTTGACCGAGGACGGTACGCGGCGCAGAGCCGAGATCGAGGACACCACCGACAGGCTGGCAGCCCTCCCCTACATCACGCTCGGTCCTGCCGACTGCGACGAACTCCGTTCACTGGTACGGCCGTTCAGTCTTGCTCTGGCCAAGGAGCTCGTGCCGTCGGCGGTCGACCGCCTCAGCGAAGAAGTGGCCGCCGGCTGACGGCCCCTGCACCGGCACCGTTTCCACGGCGACTGGAACTACAGGGGGGAGCCGACAACAGCCCTCGCCCCGGTACGGGCCGCCACCGCCGGCGCACGCCGGCACCTCGGACTCCCTGACAGCGAAGCGACCAAGCGCATTCTTACTGAACACCGGGCGTGAGCTCGATGCGCACGCCCTCGCCCTCCCTGAGGATGAAGACGTTGTCGGTCCGTGCCCGCCATCCGATGGGCACGGCGTAATAACGCCCAGCACGCTCCACGACAAGCCGCAGGCCCCAGTAGCGGTGACGGAGGTGGACTCCCTCGCCGAGGTCCAGATAGCGGAGGCCGGCCGACCGTGAGGTGAGGCTGAGCGGCTGGGCGCTGTGGACCACCAGACCGGTGCGCAGGATCACCTCGCGGGCATCGTTTCGGGCGTGCCGTTCGCCGAGTTGACCGGAGACAAGAGTGACCGCCCAGAGCAGGAACAGGCCGGCGGCCAGGACCAGCAAAGCCGTCTCCCACGGACTGCCTTGGCGGCCCTGGCCGGTCTGCCCCACCGCGCCGAGCAACAGCCCGAAGCCGACGAGGAGAGGGCCCACCCAGCGGTACGGCAGAAGCACCTGCCACTGCCACCACAGGACGAGCAGAAGCAGACCCACGGCCACGACGATCAGATAGTGCCGGGCGAGAGCCGATGCGAGACGTCTGGCGCCCCGCATCAGGGCACCTTGAGATTCCTGCCGCGGCCGATGTCCGGCTGCCGCAACGACCAGAAGTAGCACGGTGGCGCCCACAAGCACCGGGAAGGTGGCCAAGTGCAGGCTGTGCAGGACGAATTCACCGAATCCGAAGCCGAGCGCGAAGGGGGAGAGATGGAAGTGGCCGTAGTACGCGCTTGTGTAGATCACCCCCAGGTAGAACATCAGCGCCGCGATGAAAGTCGCCTGCGCGACCACGATGTTGATCAGCGCAGTCGGAGGCGTGTGGGCTGCCTGGTCCGGGCGTTCGAGCCACGCTGCAGGACGAGGCTCCGGTTCGTTCACGTGCCGTCCGGTGAGGGCGGGCACGTCGGATCACCCGGGCAGACGGGATCGGGGGTTGACGACTCGGTGAGGCCGGGGCCGGGCTTCTTCGACGGGCGAGTGTTCGACGGCACGGGTTCGGGCGGGGGGATCGGCTCACCGCCGTGGGAGGAAGAGCCACCCGATGGTGACGATGAAGAAGAGCCGTCCGACGGTGACGATGAAACAGAGCTGTCGGACGGTGACGACGAGAGGGTGGGGCTCGGCCGCGCAGGAGTGGTGCTGCCTTCGGTGTCGCCGGCCCCTCCCCCCGAACCACACGCCGCAACGACTCCGAGGACTGCCACGGACGCACTCAGGCGGATGATCAACCCTGGGCTGTACCTCATGCCTCTCCCCGCGACGCTTCACCACACTCTGCCGATGCGGACAGCAGGGGAACATAGCCCGAATCTCGCTCACTGCCAGGAAACTCGACCTGAGCGGTGGACCGTGCTGCCCGATCGGAGCAGCGTCCGGCCTGCCTGGGCCGTGCCCAGGTGGCCTCGCGCTTGCGGATGCCATGGACGAAGGAGTGCAGGGGCACGCAGGACGGTCATGCGCATGGCTTCGCTGACGTCGCTGCTGCTGTGGAGCTGGGTGCCGGCCAGGACGCCGCGCAGGAGGCCGGGATGTAGCAAGGGGCGAGGGTGTCGTGGGGGATCTCGTACAGGAAGGTCGTGCCGTCCTCGTCGTCTCGACAAGCTTGACCTACGCGGTTCGGCCGCCGGTTCTGGTGAGAGCGCCGACCCTGTTCTCGTACTCGCGGCGGGCCTTGCGCTGGGCCGGGACTGCGGGGAGGCCCTGACCGCCGTCGAGCGGCTGGCAGCGGGCGTCGTGCGGAGGTGGTCGGCAATCTTGCCCGCCACGTCGAGGGGGCTGTGACCACGGCCTTTCGACGGTGATCGAAAGGCGTGGCCCGCTTTTCGGCGCGCGGACCACACTGAGGCCGAACCACCGAAGTCCCACCAAGTCCGAGGGTCAGGGCACCTTTGCGGAAGGGGGCGGTTCGGCTGGCCGGTTGCGACTACAGAGGAGATCAAATGAGCGTGACAAGCTTCAGAAAGCGGGCGGCCGCGATGGTCGTGACGATGATCGCCGCATTGGCCCTTCCGCTGGCGGCGCAGGCACCAGCACAGGCAGCACCCAACGGTGCGGCCGGAACAGCCGCATGGACACCGGAGATCTACCCGCTGTACTCGGGCGAGCGGGTATGGGCACGGAACGTGTCGAGTGCCAATCGGAACGCGGCGCTGGGTGCGTGCTCCCTGGCGTCCGGAATCGCCTGCGTGTCGGTCGGCCAGGGCGACGGCAATCACAGCGTCTTCCACCTGTTCAGGTGCGAAACGCGTTCGCTCTCGAACTTCATCGACGCGCTGGCTGTTCGTAACAACCAGACCGGCGGAGCCGTAGTCCGTTTCTGGGGGCCCAGGTATCACGCCAACGTTGAGGCGAACGGCCGGATCACCGAGGTCGGCCCGAACGAGGCGGTGTACGACTTCACCAACATCGACATCTGCTGAGGGCACGTCGGCCCGAGCACGTCGACCTGGGCACGCTGGTCGTGGAGTCCTGGTCGGAGGCCTGTGCGGTGACGGCCACGGAGTGACGACGGTCTGACGTACAGGTGGTCGGGGCCCTGATCGGCCATGCGGCGCCGATGCCGTCGACCAACGCGTCGGCGCCCCGCGACCGGCGAGGCGGTCCCTGGTATGTCGCGAAGGGCACCGGCCCGCGCGGCCGTCACCGCCCTCTGGCGAGGGTCAGTCCGTGGCCGCTCGCTCGTGGTCGCCGTGGGACGGCCGGGAGTGAGTCAGCGCCTTGTCGCTGACGTCGATGATCGGGGTCAGGTCGATGGGCCGACGTCGCAGCTCTCGCCGACCAGCAGCGCCACCAGGGAACCCAGCCTGTCCACGGGCAGCTTGGCCCGGCCGCAGCCGTCGGGGACGACGATCTCCACCTTCGCCTCGTCCCCGGCCTCCGCGAGCCGGTCGGCCAACTGCCGCCACGCGGCTTCCAGGGCCCGGCTCAGCTGGTCCAAGTGCTCGTGGGAGTTCCTCGGACAGGCTCAGGCCCGCGAGCACGGTCGCCCACCGGTTCGACGGGGACGCGAACACGTCCCTGCGGTACGGGGCCCGGTGCATCTGTTCCAGCACGCACACCACGTACGCGTCGCGGTCGACCGAGCCCTGCGGCAACTTCGGGTTGGAGAACACCGCACGCCGCCACATCGCCGCCACATCGCCGCCACCAGCTCGGCGTCCACCTCGCGGGGCAGCATCATGTCAGTTTGAGTGGCAGACCCGAACGCTCGCGCAGGGATTCGAGTGCCGTGGGGTCCACGGCCGCGACGCGCAGTGTGTCGGTGTTGTAGGAGTAGCTGGCCAGCACGCGTCTCATCGGGTCGATGAAGCTCAGCCAGTGACCGCCCTTTTGCATCTCGTGAGACCCGAGGTACCCGAGCAGTGACTCGACGACTCCCAGTTGCTGCTCACGGATCCGGCACGTGGCTTGATGCGGAAACGACCTCACGGCCTGCATGCAGGCGACATGTATCAGGAAGGACGACAGTCTCCGGGATTCGCTGTACCACTTCCCGCCCGGCTCGCTCCGGCCATGGACTCTGGGGTCGGGCCAGTTGACATCGTCCGGGCGCACGCTCCACTGAGCGAGCCCTTGGTTCTCCCCGCAGAACACCAGGTGTCCGTCCTCGACGCTCAGACGCTCAGGCGGACTCACCCGGAGAGAGTGCTCGTGGCCGCTCATGCCCATCAGCTCCGGGTGCCGACCGGCGGCAGCAAAGTAGTCACGCATGGCGTCCGGCAGGCAGATCCCCAAGCGATCCCCGGCAGCGGTGACTTCGGCATCCGGGCATCCGTCGTTCGGAGTCCAGCTGCCGAACGCGGTCGACGTGAGTTCCTGAAGCAACTCTTTGATCATGGCAGGCCCCAAGCCGATGGGATCATCACTCACCGCGAATGAGCATTCCGTCCGCAATGATCATAAGTGACCTCGTCGCGGCCGTTGATGTGACGACGGATTCCGAAGCAGAGGCATGGCCTTGAGCCGGCCGCCCCGCAATGTCCGCCGACCGGCATCGGCTTCCCTGGCCGGCTCGGGGTGGCGCCCTTGCGAGTGAGACGCCTGGTCATGAGAGTGAACGCGGCCCGGGTGATCAGTGTTTCGGAGTGTGGACGAGTCGTTCGTACTCCCTTGCATGGCGGTGGGGGGCATCATTCAGGCCACTCGGCATGTGGGGATCAGAAACACGATGGAGCTTGTTCTCCATGGCCTGAGTCGGTTTCGTTCGATGGTGCTCTCGGGGCGTTTCACGGTCTTGCTCCGGTCGTAGCGCGTGGGGGGCCGCTGGTCCTTCGAGCCGCGTGACCTTCCGGGGCCGTGAGTTGAGGGTTTCGGTGCGCGGGCCGGACAGTGCCCTTGCAGCGGCCTGATCGCCGAGGGGCACTTGCCGTGAGCGCGGTCGGCAAGCTGTACTGACAGCCGGCGTGACGTTGAGCGACCTGGCTGTGGCCGGCTCCACGCGACGCCTTGGGTATCACGAACATCTCCGGCATGTGAGCCGTTCGAGGCTTCTTGTTCCGCCCCACCACCTCCCATCCCCGAGGCTGCACTGGCTCGGCGCCTCCGCAAGCGGTATGTCGGGCAACGGTGGGCCTGTCTCACTCCGTTCGAAGGGCATCTGAGCATGCGACGGTACGTTCTCACTGGCACGCCAGGCGCGGGCAAGACATCGATCCTGCGGTGTCTGGCAGAGCGCGGCTACGAGGTTGTTGAGGAGGCCGCGACCGCGGTCATCGCGGGAGCGCAGGCTCAGGGCGAGGCCGAGCCGTGGACGCGGGCCTCCTTCATCGATGAGGTCGTCGACCTGCAGAAACAACGGCAGTTGGGGGCTCCCGCCAGAGCCTCTGTCCAGGTGTTCGACCGGTCACCGATCTGCACACACGCGCTCGCGACCTACCTGGGGCGGTCGGCCTCCCGTGCGCTGACTGCGGAGGTCGAGCGGATCGCTGCCGAGGAGATCTACGAGCGGCAGGTGCTCTTCGTCCGCAATCTGGGGTTCTGTGAGCCCACTGATGCCCGTCGGATCAGCTTCCAGGAGTCGCTGGTCTTCGAGAAGATCCACGAACAGAGCTACCGCGCGTTCGGTTTCGAGCTCATCGACGTCCCTGCCGGCAACCTGGCCGACCGTGTCGCCGCAGTCAGTTCGCTCATCTCTCGGCCTGGCTTATGAGCGACACCGATCGTCATCCGTTCGGTGGTGTCTCGGGACCCGGTTCCCCTGGTCCCGGTTCGTCACGACAGCCATACAGGACCAAACGACCACCCGCTCAGCGGTGCAAGGCTCCGGCCGAGGTAACCGCCGCAGCCGATGCTCTCGCCGTCGACCCGCCAGAAGTCCTGCCCGTGGCACGGGCAGCGGCACTCGGCGTAACACGCTCACACCCCTCACCGGGGCTGACACCAACCAGACCCACACCCTCGTCTGCTCGTCTGCTCGTCTCCTGCGGCCAGTCGATCGGACAGACGTGATGAGCGATCACTGACAGCCCGGCGCATCTGGGATGATGTGTCGCCATGGACACAACCCCTCCGAGCCACACTCGCGTCGAAGCAGGTTGGCAGAAGGTTCGCGCCGACGGGCGGGTCCGTCCGGAATTGCTGGAGGCGGCCTATGCTGAACCGCGCCTGCGCCAGTTGTTCCCCTGGACGGGCATGGGGGAGCTGCATTTCAGCCGTTGCACTGAGTGGCCATGGGCATGGGACATTCCCTACATCCAGCCCGCAGCTGAAGGCGAATACTGGGTCTCCGGCCCCCTGCGCAGCCAGTCCGTGGGTCCGGCCGCGACGTCGCAACAGGCCGTCGCGATGGTGGTTGACCGCCTCCCTCCCGATTGCGGACCTGCCTTCGTTGGAACCCGAGAAGAACTCGCCACCCACGACGCCGCAACCTCCGGCGCCCGGAACGCCGACCGCTCCACGAACCAAGGCTGACGTGTCGAAGCCTTTGAGCACAACAGGGGGCGCGTGCGCGCCATCTCCCCTGAGCGGTGTCCTGCGGTGCCACTGCGAGGACAGCGGCGGGACCGCGGGTCAGCAGAGTGGCCAACTGCGCACTGCGGAGCGGGCCACGATGAGGTCGGCCCCATGGCCTGAGAAGTGTGGGGCCAAGGCTGCCGAGGCTGGAAGATCCGGCCCACCACAGAGAACGGAGCCCCGTGATGACCGTGTCCCCCTCCCTGACCTATGCCTTCGAGATCCGCGCGACGGTCGCCCCGAGCCTGCACATCGGCCACGGCGACGGCGAGCTGACGGAGTTCACCCCCGTCACCGGCGGAACCGTCCACGGCCCCCGTCTCACCGGCACCGTCCTGCCCGGCGGTGGTGACTGGTCCAACACCCGCGGCACGGTCTGCGAGCTGGAGGCCCGCTATCTCCTGCAGGCCGACGACGGCGCCGTGATCGACATCGTCAACCGCGGCTACTACCACGAACACGCCGACAGCCCCGACCTCTACGACGGGGCCCTCCGCCTCGCCGAGTCCGGCACCTACTTCCGCACCGCCCCCGTCTTCCGCACGGACGCCCCACCGCACCTCTGGCTCGCACGCACCGTCTTCGTGGGCCTCGCCCGGGAGGAAGACGACCACATCGTGATCCGCTGCTACTCGGTCGACTGACCCTCGCCCCACCGCCGGCAACGGGGCGGGGTGCTCGCGATCAACGGCACCTCGACCAAGGCGCATTCGCAGGTGCCCCGGAGGGGCAGTCCCGATCCGTCGACGTGCCCGTTCGACCCGTGGGGCGACCGGGAGCCGAGATTCTGTCAGCCGTGAGAAGTCAGCGACCGGTCCCACGATGTTGAGATCCTGGTCGAGAATCCACCGCAACTGGAGCCCGTTGAGCACCACTTGGAAGAGGATCGCGGCATCCTCGGGGCGGCGAACTGATCGCGGCTGCGTGCGTATCGCTCGACGAAGTGGGCGTGCGCGGGATGATCCGACCGTGAGGCCGCGACCGCGTGGCTCAGCCCGCTGCTGCCGGCCCCTGCTCTCCACGTCGGCGGTTGACGATGCTGGACAGGGTGAGTGCGGTGACCGTGTCCCGTACGCCGGGCATCTGGGCGATGTCCTCCCGGATGCTCCGGACGCGTTCCAACGAGGCGGCCTCCAGGCGCACCATGATGTCGAAGTCGCCGCTGAGGATCTCGCAGATGACCACCTCCGGAATGCGCTGGAGCGCGGCCAGGACCTCGCCGCCACGCATACGGTCCTGACGGTGGACGAGGACCAGCGCCGAGACCACATCGCCCGTGTCGACGCCCGCGCGGACGATGGTGTAGCCGGCGATGTGGCCCTGACGCTCCAGCCGATCGACGCGCTGACGCACCGCGTTACGGGACAGCAGCACCTTGCCGGCCAACTCCGCGTGCGAGATACGAGCGTTGCGGGTCAGCTCGGCGATGATCTTCTCGTCGATGGTGTCCACGGCGGACCGTCTCCTTCGCGAATCGGTCATGGTCGCACACTCCCCGCGGCAAGGGTCTCCGGCGCGACCGGGTGCCGGAGCCGGGGCGGTGGCGGGGCGGTGGCGGGGCGGTGGCGGCGGCGGATCTTCAGCAGGCCGCCACTCCGGCCGAGCCGCGAGTCCGCTCCAGCCAGGGTTGGTGAACGCCCCTGCGTTCGCAGCCGGCGGCCCGTCAGCCGTGGGGGGCGGCGATGGCGGCGAGGTGCGTGCCGGGGCGCACGGTCAGCCCGTTCATGTGGTAGATGATCGTTCCGGTGGAGACGGCGGTGACCTTGAGTTCGGTGCCGTCGGCCGGGTCGATGATGCGGCCGATGGTCTGTCCCTCGGTCACCTCGTCACCGGTGACCGCGTCCGGGTACCAGAGGCCGGGGGCCGGGGATTCGACCTCGCCCGTCCACATCCAGTCGCGCGTCCGTACCGTCACCGGCGCGAGGTGCTGCGGCGCCTCGCTGACACCGAGGTGGTGCAGGAGCCGGTACAGGCCGTCGAGGAGCCTGCGCACGGCGGCCGGGTCCCGGTCGCCGAGTCGGCCGGTTTCCACGAGGATCGCGGGGACGCCCTGCCGGTTCGCCGCGGCGTGGCTGTTGCCGCCGTCCGGGCTGGTGCCGAAGATGACCCGCTCGTAACCGACCGCGTGAGCCATCGTCTTGATCCTCGCGCCCAGCTCGGCGTCGGCGGTCAGACGGTAGCCGACGAAGTCGAGCAGATGCTGGTCGATGCCGCCGCTGTGCAGGTCCACGTAGGCGTCGGCGCCGTCGATCAGGTGGTCGAACAGCCAGGCCGCAATCCGCTCTGTGGGGCCACTGTCCTTGTCGCCGGGGAAGACGCGATTGATGTTGACGCCGTCCAGCGGGGAGATGTTGAGCCTGCCCCCGTAGACGGCCGGGGGGTTGGCCACGGGGCAGATCACCACCTGACCGGCGACCTCGTCCGGTTCCAGCAGTCCGGCCAGGCGGGCCGCGGCATCGACGCCGATGAACTCGCCGCCGTGGACACCACCGGTGATCACGACCCGGGGGCCGGGCCGGGAGCCGTTGACGAGGGTCAGGGGCACCTCCACCGTCGTGGTGCCCAGGTCGGCCGGCAGGCTCCCGCGCGTCTTCCGGCCGGGCTCTGCCCGCAGGGTGCCGATGGTCAGGTTCATGGCTTTCCTCGTTCGGACTCAAGCCGCGGTGCGGCCGATCGTGGTGATGAAGTCGATCGGCTGGGAGGTGTGGCCCTGAAGGGCGAGGTCCGCGGCGATGTCGCCCATGGCGGGCGAGATCTTGAAGCCCTGGCCCGAGAAGCCGGCCAGCAGGACGATGTTGTCGCAGCCCGGCAGGGGGCCGACCAGAGGGAGGGTGCTGTCGGTGTAGCCCTCCATGAAGACGGACAGGCGCACCGGGTCAGGGTTCAGGCCGGGCAGGTGGCGCCGCACCGCCGTGGTGAAGGTCTCCAACTCTTCCGGTGCGACGGTCCGGTGCAGGCGGTTGGGGTCGTCCACGGGCCTGTGGTGTCGCTGGGGCAGGCCCAGCTTGACGGCCAGGCCGTCCGGGGACGGGATGCCGTAGAAGGGGATCTCGCCGCAGCGGACGAACGCGGGACGCTCGGCGTCTGCGGGATGGTCCGCGCGGGGCAGGAACCAGGCGCTGATCGCGCGGTGGACGTTCACTTCCCACGGCAGGTCGGGCAGCAGGTCTCCCACCCAGGGGCCCGGGGTGACGACCGCGGCGTCGAAGCGCTCGGTGTCGGTGTCGGTGCGGATCTCCACCGCTCCCCCGGCGACCGGGGTGACTTCCCGTACGGGGGTGTAGCGGCGGACCCGGGCCCCCAGCTCCTCGGCACGCCGGGCCGCGGTCTGGACCGTCAGCTCCGGGCGGACGAACCCCGCGTGGGAGTCGAGGACCACCAGGTCGCCGTCGTCGACGCGGAACTGCGGGAAACGCTTCGCCATGGCCTCGGTGTCGATCATCTCGTGGTCGAGGCCGTGCTCGGCGATGCCGTGCATGACGGTGCGCATCTCGGGGTCGTCGGGCGGCCCCATGACCAGGGCTCCGGTCAGGCGGCGCAGTTCCCGCCCGGTCTCCGCCTGCAACTGCTTCCAGAGGACGTCGGCGTGCCGGACGAGCGGCACATAGCGGCCGTCGTGGGTCTGCACGCTACGGAAGACCCGGGTCTCGCCGCCTGCGGCACTCCGGTCGTGACCGGGGGCGAAGCGGTCGTAGGCGACGACTTCCGCGCCCCGTGCCGCCAGCCGCCAGGCGGCCTGGCTGCCCATCGTGCCGGTACCGACGACGGCGACACGTCTCCTACTGGCCATGTGGTTCTCCTTATGGGGCAGGCCGGACGGTGAGGGGGAACAAGCGGGCCGTGATGTGGCCGGGTCGAGATGAAGTCGAGGGGCCGGGGCGAGCTGCCGTTCAGCGCCGGGTCTGCGTCCGATAGCGGCCGATCGGGTCGCCGTGGATCTCCGGCTCCGCCGGCTGCACCGTCCGGTCCAGCTGGTTCGGGTCGCCCGCGGGCTTGTGCAGGACCTGGGAGAGGCCGAGCTTGACCGACACTCCCCCGGAGAGGGCAGGCCGTGGCAGTACGTGGGTGAGTGCGGATGACGGCGGAGTGCTCCTCGCCGAGCGGGGCGTCGGTGATGGGCACGAACCAGACGCTGATCGGGCGGCGGATCCGCACCTCCCACGGCAGCTCGGGCAGGAGGTCGTTGCCCCAGGGGCCCGCGGTGACGACGGCGGTGTGGCAGCACTGGCTCCCGGTGCCGGTGCGGGTCTCCACGCCGTTCACGACGGGGACGATCTCGCGGACCGGGGTGTAGTCGTGGATGACGGCGCCGAGGGAAACGTTTCGCCAGGGTCTCCGCGTCGCACACCGCGCCATCGAGGCCATGCTCCGCAACGGGCTTGAGGACAGTGGCCACCCGCCGCTCCCCGGTGGACTGCGGAAGACGCGGGTCTCGCCGCCTGCGACGCGCTTCCTGGCGGCTGACACAGGACTTCCCTTTCGTATCGCCGGGCCGCAAGCTGGGCCCGGACGCGAGGACGCTTGGGGGGCATGGAGGGGCGTACCCCCTGGGACCTCCAGGGCGTTCGCGTGCCACATTGTGGCATATTGTGCTGCCATCTGGCACAGAGAATGGCAGCGGTGTACGGGGGAGTCAAGAGGTCCGAAACGGTGACCGCTCCGCACGTAGGGGACACTCCGCTCCGCCACCCTTCGAAGTTCCTGGGCGCGGCTCTTGCTACAGACCCGCCACGAGGGCCAGTTGGGAGCGGAGAGTGCCGGCGCGGGGCTGCAGAGAGCCGTCGAAAGCGGCGGATCCGATGGTGAAGGCGTCGGCTCCGGCTGATGCGAGCGCCCGTATCTGGTCGGTGGTGGTGATGGAACCGGCGATGACCAGGCGGCCGGTGGTGGCGGCGCGGGCTGCGCGGACGAGGTCGAGCGGGTCGGCATCGGTGGCACGGTAGGCCAGGAGGTCGACCCCGGCGCAGCCTGCGGCCTCCGCTCGTCGGCAGTCGTCGGCGATGCGGTCCGGGGTGCCGGCCAGGCGGGTGGGGTGCCCCACGGGTGCTCCGGCGAAGGGCAGGTAGCCGATGGACGTGCCGTGCAGGAGAGCGAGGGTTTCCTCGATCCAGGTGCCGCCCATCAGCCAGTCGACCCCGAGTTCGATGGCTGTCCGTACGGAGGCGAGAGCCTGGTCCCGGTGGGTGCTGACGACTTCGAGGTAGGTGGTGGCGCCCAAGTTCTTGATGCGGGTGTGGAGCTTGGCGAGGATGTCGGGGTCCACACCGATGTCCTTGAATCCGATGTGGGTGATGCCGAGGTCCTCGACGGTGTCGAGGACCTCCAGGCAGTCGGTGACGGTGCGGTCGTCGCGGGTGAGCATGAAGATGAAGTCCATGGCGTCCTTCGGTTCTCTGTTCCGGGGCTTACGGAGGTCCGTGGGTCAGGGGCGGGCCGGTGCCCCTGAGGACAGGCGGTCGGCGTGGGTCAGGGCGCCGAGCAGGCTGGTGTGGTCGGCGGTGCCGAGACCGGCGATGTCGAAGGCGGTGCCGTGGTCGACGCTGGTGCGGACGAAGGGCAGGCCGATGGTGATGTTGACGCCGTGTTCGATCCCGAGGTACTTGACGGGGATGAGGCCCTGGTCGTGGTACTGGGCGACCACGGCGTCGAAGGCTCCGGCGCGGGCTCGCATGAAGACGGTGTCGGCGGGCCAGGGTCCGCTGGCCTGGATGCCTTCGCTCTGAGCGGCCTGGACGGCGGGGGCGATGATGTCCAGGTCCTCACGACCGAACAGGCCGTTCTCCCCTGCGTGCGGGTTGAGGCCGGCGACGGCGATGCGGGGGGTGGTCAGGCCGCCGCGCCGAAGTGTGCGCTGGGTGAGGCGGATGATGTCGAGTACGCGCGGGGTGGTGATCGCGTCGATCGCGGAGCGGAGTGACTCGTGCACGGTGACCAGGACGACCCGCAGCTCGTCGGTGGCCATCATCATCGCGTAGTCGGTGGTGCCGGACAGGTCGGCGAGGATCTCGGTGTGCCCGGGATAGGGGACGTCGGCCAGGCGCAGGGCTTCCTTGTTGATCGGCGCGGTCACCAGCGCCCGTATCTCGTGGGCCATCGCGAGCCGAATGCCGCGGCGGACGTACCGGAAGGACGCCGCTCCGGCTCTGGCGTCGAGGGTGCCCCAGGCCAGGTCGGCCGGGAGGCCGTTCTCTGCGAGCACGTCCACCGTGCCGGGTGCGTACTTCGCCTGGTCGACGGAGTCGATGGGGCGGAGTGCGAGGCGGGTGTCGGCGATCTTGTCGGCGCGGTCGAGGACGTCGATGTCGCCGATGACGACGACGGGGACCGTGCGGCGGGAGTCGGCGCACGCCTTGAGGGTGATCTCGGGGCCGATTCCGCAGGGGTCGCCCATGGTGATGGCGATCGGAGTCATGCGTTCTCTCCTGGGTCGGGGCGATGTCGGATGAGGTGGCACAGGCGCAGGAGCATGGCGTCGTCGCCGAAGCCGCCTGCCTTGATCAGCACGGGAAGGGTGTGTCGGCCGATCAGGGATCCTCGGACGACGCCCGGTTCGGGTTCGTCGAGCAGGTCGACGCCGGTGACGCCCAGGGGCTGGAGCACGGTGGTGGCGGTCTCCCCGCCGGTGATGACGAGCGCGTCGACCATGCGGTCCTCGGTCAGCGCCTGGACGACGGCTGCCTGAGAGCGGGCGAGTACGCGTGCGGTCTGTGGCGTGTGGCGTTCATCGGGTGTCCGCAGGGTGAGGACGGGAGCCGTCAGGTCTCGCAGCCGCGCCACGGCCGGGGCCGGATCGACGCCGACGGTGACACCCTGGACGTCCGCACTTCTGTGGAGTTCGGCCAGCTGCCGTCGGGTCGCCGGGTTGGTGCTGCCGACCACGATGAGTGGGCGCCGGGCCGGGGCGGGAGGTGATGCGGCGCCGGCCGTGGCGCGAGCACACCTTCGGGCCAGGGCGGCCGCCAGACCCGGGGAGCCGACCCACAGCACTTCGTCGAGCCGCGGGACCGCCGCCACCAGACGGTCGAGGTCACCGTCCACGGTGGCGGAGCAGACGATCAGGTCGCCGTTCGCGATCAGTTCGGGCAGCTCGGCCGCACGGTCCGGCTGCACGGACACGGCCTCCGGGAACAGCGTGGCGAGGTCCGAGCAGCGCACGGGGTGCACCGGGTCGCGGGCATAGTCGCTCTCGTGGACCGGTATGCCCCGCACGTACTGGACCCCGCGCACCGTCACTCTGCCCTCCGCCGGGAAGGCCGGTGCGACGACGACCGCCCGCCTTCCCGATCCCGCCCATGCGGCCCGGACCTCTGCCGCGACATGACCGCGCAGGGTGGAATCCACCGTCTTGAAGAGCACCTCGGAGCCGGCGAAGAGGCGGGCCGTCCGCCAGGTGGACAGAGCGGCGGCCTCCTCGTCCAGCACCCGGCTCCCCAGGTCGACCGCGTTCACGCACGCGGCATGTGGCGGCGCGCCGGCCGGGGTGGTGAACAGGATCCGGGCGTCGTGACCTGCTCCGCGGAACGGCGCGGCACCGTCCCCGGCACTGGTGAGGTCATCCGCAAGGATGGCGATAGCCTGCCGCGCGTCGTTGCGGAACACCATGACCCACTTCTCCGTTCAGTCACCTCTTCTGTGAACGAATCAATAGTCCTTCAGGAAAATGAGCAGGACAAACGATTCGTTCTCACATGACCTGTGAGTAGAATTCACACATGCGCTGGCCGGACCTTCCTCCTCTGAATACGCTGCAGCCCTTCGAGGCGACTGTCCGGTACGCGAGCATGACGGCGGCGGCGCAGGAACTGCATGTCACGCACGGCGCGGTGAGCCGACAGATCCAGAACCTGGAACGGTCCCTCGGAATATCACTGTTCGAACGAGGGACACGCACCCTGCGTCCCACCCCGCAGGCCCGCCAACTGGCGGCCGTCGTGCGGGACGCGCTCGATCAGATCGATGCGGCAGCCCGGCAGATCTCCCACCGGACACCGACAGGACCGCTCACCCTCTCGTGTGAGCCCACACTCCTGATGCGTTGGCTCATCCCCCGGCTCCCCGATCTGGCCGTGAACGTGCCGGACGTCGCCGTCCACCTGTCCGCCGGCGGCGGCCCCGTCTTCTTCGAGCGGGACAACATCGACCTCGCGATCCGCCGGGACGACTTCCCGTTCCCCGAAGAGGCGAGCCGGAGCCGTCTGTTCGCCGAACGGATCGGCCCCGTCTGCCGGCCCGATCTGGCGCCCCTCCTGACCGGCACCGACGGCGTGTCGCAGGTGACTCTTCTGCACACCGCCACGCGACCGCAGGCGTGGGACGACTGGCGACGTATCACCGGCATGAAGGCCGAGCCCGCCTCCCAGCAGACCCTGGAGCACTTCTACCTGACCCTCCAGGCGGCCGCGGCCGGCGTCGGAGTGGCCATCGCCCCGTATGCCGTCGCCCGCGACGACCTGGAGCGAGGGCAACTCGTCGCGCCCTTCGGTTTCGTCCCCGACGGCACCAGTTATCACCTCCTCGCCCGTCAATCACCCGAGCGGGACGGACGCGTCCGCCGGCTGACGGCATGGCTGCGAGCCAGGACGCGCCGGCTCGAAAATGATTCCCCACCAGTGTGACCACGGGACTCATCGCACCTTCGCCTCGCGGAGGACGGTGGCGGCTCCGGGAAGCTCCGTGCGGTTGGTGTGAGCGGCGACGCGCAGGTCCTCGTCCCTGGTCCGGGAGTCGGCCTGCGCGGCGGTCGCGGCCTCGGCTCGGCCGGTGACGCCGACGCGCTCGTCGGCCGCCCAGGGCACGGCAGGGCCGTACAGGCCCTGCGCGGGTCGGCGTGTCCGCCCACGACCGAGTCGACGAGAGCGGACCCGGGCATGGCCTCACGGGCCGCCGCGCGCTGCGCCGGATCGGTGAACGGGCCGCCGCAGGCATTGAGGACGCGTTGTCGGTCCGTACGGCGGCGGGACCGCCGGGCGGTCGCCCGGTGCGCCGACGGATGTTCAGAAAGCGGTGTACCCGCCGTCGACGGTCAGGACCGATCCGGTCACGTACGACGACTCCGACGACGCGAAGAAGAGCACCGCGTCGGCAACCTCTTCGGGGGTGGCGAGGCGTTGGAGCGGGATCGTGCTCTCGCGCTCACGTCGGTATGCCTCGGGGTCCGGCCTGCGCTCGAACGCCGCTTCGATGACCGGAGTGACGGTCAGCCCCGGAGCGACGACGTTGACACGGATGTTGCGCGAAGCCCATTCGATGGCAGCGCCCTTGGCGAGCATGATGAGGCCACCCTTGGCGGCGGAATACAGCACCTGCCCGGCCATGCCCACCATGCCCAGCCGTGAACTGACGCAGACGAACGAACCGCCGGTATCGGGCATCAGAGGGGCGAAGTGCTTCATCACCAGGAACGCGCTGAGCAGGTTGCTCTCCAGTACGTTCCTCGCGTCGTCGCAGGCCATCTCGGTGAGCGGACTGACGGCCTGCAGACCGTGGTTGAGGACGACGACGTCGACGGAGCCGAAGGACTCCGCGGCCTGCTTGGCCAGGCGCTCGACGAACGCCTCGTCGTTGAGGTCCCCGGGAACGTACAGGTCGTCGGGTTCAGCGCTGTCGAGTCGCTCCCTGCGGCCGGTGAGCAGCAGTCGTGCGCCCTCGCGGCGGAAGTGGGAACTCACGGCTTCCCCGATGCCACTGCTGGCACCGGTCACCAAGGCCGTGGCCTTGTCGAGTCTCATGTCTGGCACTCCTTCGCGGGTGAGGTCGGTCGGGTCGTGGGCTCGGATTCGGGGGTCCCGTCCCCGGCATCGGTCAGTTGAGGAATCCGCGGGCGTCGACCGGCCAGCGCTGCAGCGACGTGCCCGTGCTGTCGGTGACGATCAGTTCCTCGAAACCGAGGACGACCGGGCAGACGTGGTTCGGCACGACCGGGACGACGCTGCCGACTCCGGGGCGGAACTCGCCGTCCGTGAGCGGAAGGAACCCGTGGTACTCGTTGACCTTGGACAGGACTGCCTTCGTGCCGGCGATGCCTCCGTAGCCGATCTCGGGGCTGCCTTCTTTGCTGAGGGCCTTGTTGCCCACATCGACGATGACCTGGCCGGGGACCCAGTCGCTGACCACGGTGCCGGCGACGAACAGCGCGATCTGGTCCTCCGTGCAGGAGCCCAGACGGGCGTTGTTCAGGTCGCCGAAGATGTACTCACCGGGACGGATCTCGGTGATCACGCCGCTGGTGGAGAACTCGAAGGTGGGAGTGGAGCCGGCGCTGACCACCTCTGCGGTGACACCGACACCTGCGAGGCTGCGTACCGCGGCGGTGAGCGCGGCTTCCTGGTCCTGCGCGGCGCGTCGGCGGGCGTCCCGATCCGCGCCGCCATGACCGGGATAGGTGAAGACGCCCACCGGCATCAGGCCACGTTTGCGGGCGGCGAGCGCCAGATCGCCTGCGGCCTCGGGTGGCGCCCCGGAACGACGGGCGCCGCAGTCGACCTCGATCACGACCTGCAGTCGGTCCGGTTCTTCTCCCATCGCATCGGCGAGAGCCTCGATGGCCGCGACGTTGTCGACGCCGACCCGCAGCCGGGCGGACTCGGTGAGCCGGCGAATCCGGGGCCCCTTCGTTCCTGCGGCCCAGATCGGGTAGGCAAGGAAGATGTCGTCGAACCCGGCCGCGGCGAAGACCTCGGCCTCACCGACGTTTCCCGCGGTGATGCCGACCGCGCCCGCCGCGACCTGGCGTCGCCCGATCTCCACGCACTTGTGCGTCTTGATGTGCGGCCTGACCTTGAGGTCGCGCTGGTCGGCGAAGCTCTGGACGCGGTCGATGTTGCCCTGCATGACGTCGACCAGCACGATCGGCGCGGGGGTGTCGACCCGCTCGACCAGAGCGTCGAGTGCTCGTTGCAGCCGGTTCATGCTGCCCCTCCTTGTGATGCTGCCTGGAATGATCGAGGGGCGCGGGTGCTGACTCCCTCTGGATACCGAAAGCGGTCGGCGACATCTCGCGTTTGCGTACACCGCCGCACCGCTCATGAGCGGCTCGCCGCTATACCGCGGTGCAGACCATCTGGATCTCGACCGGACTGTTGAGCGGCAGCCCGGCGACACCGATCGCGGTGCGGGCGTGCCGTCCGTTCTCACCCAGCACCTCGATCAGCAGTTCACTGGCCGCGTTGGCGACCAGTGACTGCTCACCGAAGTCCGGCGTACTGGCGACGAAGACCAGCATCTGCACGATCCGGACCCGGTCCAGATCTCCCACCGCCAGCACAGCCGCAGCGAGGCAATTGAGCACGGCATGACGGGCGAGCGACCGCGCCGAGTCCAGCTCCACGTCCCTGCCCACAGCGCCCTGCCCCAGCAACCAACCGTCCTTGTAGGGCAGTTGGCCCGAGATGTAGATGCTGGAGCCCACGGTCCGGTGGTGCACGTAGTACGGATTGTCACGGAGTTCGGGAAGGGCCAAGCCCAAGGCTTGAAGCCGGTCGGAAGCCGAGGCGGCGTTGGTCGGCGGGGTCACGGTCTGACTCATCGAGTCACCTCCGCGGTCGGGTCGGGGCACACTCCCGCGCGATCGGCCGGGAGGACCCCCTTCACATAAGGCTTGATCATCTGCACTCGGCTTTCCTATCGAGCAGCAGAGACGACAAAGCGCTATATAGGGGCTTAAACCTGCCCACCACATTGTCGTTTGTCGACCATATGGTCGACAGTTGAGCGCTGTCAACACACACTTCAGCGTCGAACGCGACCCTGGAACACCGCGTGCGTTCGGGTCAGTCCCTGATGGGAGCGGCGGTCAGCGCCGCGAGTTGGCTCTCGAGAGCGGCTCGGCCTGCCGCCCGGTTTGCGGCCAGACCCGCAGAGGCCGGCCCTCAAACCCGGGCGGCAAGCCCGGCAGCGGTGTACGTTGCTCGCGCCTTGCCTGCCGATGGGCAAGCGCGGCCACAAGCCCGACCCCGGCGGAGTCCTGTCGTCCTTGGTCGCGCCTTCGCAGGCGTACCGAAGCGCGGTCAGGGCTGAGGCCCGGACGCTGCGGCAGTGCTGAGGGGCGGAGACAGGGCAGGCCGCAACGCATGCCTGAGCAATCCGCGCACCTGCGGTGACCGTGCCGCGGAGGCGGTCAGTGCGCCGTCCCGGCCAGGTCACAGGTGTGGCCTACCACCCTGCGTGCCGGGACACGGCCGGACGCGGCACCCATGCCGACCTGACGGGTGACCTTTACCCACCCCCCGGCCCCGCCCACCAGGAACATTCAGGGCCAACGAGGCACTCACGCAGCCCCACTCGGCAGGGGGCCGCACCATCACAGTGTCGAGCGGGCTCGAACGCCGCACACAGCAGGCATGGACTCATGCGTGCCGGGGCGCGCGTCCGTCCGAATCCGGCTTCCGGGCACCCAGGCCCATGGGGAAATGGGCGGCCAGCTCACGGCGGAACGCTTCCGTGTCGCCTTCCAGGGCGACGGCGGCCAACCTCTCGTGCTCGACGACCAACTTTTGCGGGTCCTTGCTGTAAGTGCGGTGATCGACGCTGAGGTGGAGGCGCAGCCGGGTCTCCCAGCCGGTCCAGAGACTCTGCAGGACGCCGTGCCCCGAGAGTTCGTAGAAGAGTCGGTGGAAGCGAAGGTGCGCGTCGATGCTGGCCGGGATGTCGTCCTCCTCCATCGCTCGACGAAGATCCTCGACGGTCTGCAGCAACTGCGGCCGCTCAGGACCGCGCAGCGCTTCGGCCGAGAGCTCGGCGGCGTAGGGTTCGACGTGAAGCCGGACCGAGTCGATCTCGGCCACCTCACGAGCGCTCACCTCTACGACGAAGGCCCCACGGTAGGGGAACTTGACGACGAGCCCTTCCTCCTCCAGCTTGGTCAGCGCCTCACGCAGCGGGGACCGGCTGATCCCGAGGTCCGAGGCGATGTGCGCTTCGCGGAGCTGGCCACCAGGACGCACGGTTCCGTTGAGGATGGCAGCACGCAGAGTGCGGTAGACGCCGTCCGGCGTCGTTGTCCGCTGCTCCTGCCACTCGAACTTGTGGTCCACCCCGTGCCTCCCTGGACGCTTGTCGACCATTTGGTCGTTTGTCGACTATACCTCTGCCGGTTTCTGCTTCCCCACCTCAAGTCGACTGTCCGGCAAGGAGCTCACCGCGTTCACGGCGAGGCCCCATCCGACCCGCGGGCCCACCCGAAGGCGACCTCGGTCGACAGCTGCGGCACCCGACAGCTGCAGCACCCGACCTGCCCGAAGGCACTCCTCCGACGCTCTTGACAGCCGAGATTTATTTGGTCGACAATCGACTAAGTGGTCGACAATCGACTAAGCGTGACTGCTCCACTGAAGCACTAGGAGGACCCGGTGGGATTCGACGTCAAGCCCAAGTTCGTGACGTTCGACATGAACGGCACACTGATCAGGTTCAGCATCAACGACACGATGCGTGAGGTCCTGGGCGACCGGCTGCCGGCCGAGGTCGCCGATGAGTACCTGCGGATCTGCAAGGCGTACCGCATCGACGAGTGCACGGGCGCCTACCAGCCGTTCCACCAGGTCGTCGCGCGTTCCATGGAGCGCGCCCTGCACAAGGTCGGTCTGGAGTTCCGCGAGGACGAGGCGCGGGCGGTGTACGAGCGCATCCCCACCTGGGGCCCGTACCCCGGTGTCACCGAGGCGCTGAACCGCCTGGCCGAGGCGGTCCCGCTGGTCATCATCACCAACAGCGACACCGCGCACGCCGTGCGCCTCGCGGAGAACCTCAAGGCCCCCTTCGAGGTCGTCATCAGCGCCGAGGAGATGGGCGTCTACAAGCCGCGACTCAGCGCGTTCGAGTACATGTTTGACAAGCTCGGCGTGGCACCCGACGAGATCGTGCACGTCTCCGCGAGCCCCATGTACGACCACCGGTCCGCGGCCATCATGGGCATCAAGAACAAGGTGTACATGGACCGCGGCTGGGAGCACGACGAGCACTGGCTCGCCTACGAGCGGATCACCGACATAGCCGACCTCCCGGTCCTCTTCGGGCTTCCGCGCCCGTGATGCCGAGCGGAGATCTGAGGAAATGATCCCCAGCCAGGCGGTGGCGACATGAGTCGGCCCCTGCCTCGAACCGCCAAGGGTGACTCGGCGTCAGCAAGGCTCGCGCGGTCACTCGCCCGTCATGCGGTGCTCGACTGTCTCGCTGCGGCTGTGCTGGCGGTGGGAGATCTGGAGCGGGTCCGGATCGTGCAGATGCTGGTCTTCGTGGCCAGTGCGCCGGACTTCGGTGAGCAGTCACTGGTCGCCGACGCGGCCAGTGAACTGCTGATCGAGGTGCTGGGTGAGAACGGACGGCACGCCCGCACCGCGATCGGTGTCGCCGGGCTGCCGCTCGACAGTCCGGTCGAGATCCAGATGGTCTGCACCGCGGTATAGCGGCGAGCCGCTCATGAGCGGTGCGGCGGTGGCGGCTTCAACAGGTGCTCGGCACCGCAGATCCGCCCCAGAGGTCATCCGCCGTGCGCGGGAAGGGCAGATGCCGCTCCAGCGTCTCGCCCCGTCCGAGAGGTCGCCGACGCCGTCCCCTTCCTCGCGCCGTCGGCGCCCTCGTACATCACCGGGGAACGGACCCGGTCGGCAGCGACTTCACCGCCTTCCAGCAGCAGCCCGCGCGATGTCCCGAAACAGATCAAGGACACACCATGAACGCCCTCGCGGTACCACCCCGAAACGGAGAGCTCGGCTTCTGGGTGAGGCAACTGGCCGACAGGAAGCCCTCGTTCCCCCGGTTCACCGGCCAGGACACCGTCGACGTGGCCATTGTCGGCGGCGGCTACACCGGTCTCTGGGCGGCGTACTTCGCCAAGAAGCTCGAACCGTCGCTCTCGGTCGCCGTCTTCGAGGCCGAACAGGTCGGCTACGGCGCGTCGGGGCGCAACGGCGGCTGGCTCTCGGCCATGCCGCCGGGGAACCGTGCCGGCTTCGCCCGCGCCGGGGGCGGGCTGGAGGCCAGCCGGGCACTGCAACAGGAATTCGTCGCCGGCGTCGACGCCGTCCTGGACATCCTCCGGGCCGAGGGCATCGACGCCGATCAGCACAAGGGCGGAGCGCTCGTCGCGGCCCACACTCGGGCAGGGCTGGGCCGACTTGTCACCAGGCGTGATGCCGATCTGAAGTACGGGTTGACCGACGACGAGGTCCACCTGCTCGGCCGGGACGAGTTCCGGTCCAGGATCGACATCGCCACCGTCCACGGCGGGCTCTTCTACAAGCACTGCGCACGGATCCACCCGGCGAAACTCGTCTACGGCCTCGCCGACACGTTGACCTCCATCGGGGTCAGGATCTACGAGGGCAGCCGCGTGGACCGTGTCGGGGGCCGGACCCTGGCTCTGGCCGACGGGCGTGTCACCGCGGCGAAGACGTTCATCTGCACCGAAGGCTATTCGGGACGACTGCTGGGGAGCCGGGCCCTGATCCCGGTCAACTCCTCGATGATCGTGACCAAGCCCCTGCCGGAGGAGGCGTGGCAGCGGATCGGCTGGGACGGTCCCCAGTGCCTCAACGACTCCGCGCACACGTTCATCTACGCCCAGCGGACATCGGACGGCCGTATCGCCATGGGGGGCCGCGGTGTCCCCTACCGCTTCGGTTCCGGTACGGGAGGAGCCGGTGCGACCGCCCGGTCCACCATCGACCTGATCTCGCACAAGCTCGGTTCCTTCTTCCCGGGGATCCCCTTCGAGGTGGATCACGCCTGGTCGGGAGTGCTGGGCGTCACGCGGGACTGGAACGGCGGCGTGCTCTGGGACCCGGCCGCCGGGATCGGATCGTCCTCCGGCTACGCGGGACACGGTGTCACGGCGGCCTATGTCGGCGGCAGGACCCTCGCGGAGCTCGCCCTGGAGAGGGAGACCGTACGCACCACCCTTCCCTGGGTCGGCTACCGGGCACGGAAGTGGGAACCGGAACCCGTTCGCTGGCTGGGTGTTCACGCCATGTACCGGCTCTTCGGTATCGCCGACCGGTGGGAGGAGCGCCGGGGCTCCAGCACGACCTCGCTCCTGGCCAGATTCGGCAGCCGCCTCGCGGGACTGCACGAGTAGACGAAAAGGAAACGCCACTCATGGACGCACAACTCGCCGTCATCGGCCTGGGCAGCATCGGAAGCATGGCGCTGTGGCAGGCTTCCCGGCTGACCGACTCGGTCGTGGGCTTCGAGGCCGCCACCCCCGCCCACGGCCGCAGCGCCGTGGGCGGGGACACCCGCCTGTTCCGCATGATCTACTTCGGGAAACCCGACTACTACCCCATCCTGGAACGCTCCCGAAGCCTGTGGGCCGAGCTCGAAGCGGAAACGGGGCAGGAAATCTTCACGCCCACCGGGGGCCTGACCATCGGGACGGCGAACAGCAGCTTCATCAACAGTCTCCTGGAGACGGCGCGCGTCACGGGAGCCGAGCACCGCGTCCTCAACCGGGAGGAGACAGCGGAACGCTACCCCCAGCACAACCTCCGCCCTGACGACTGCGCCGTCTACGACCCGCACGCCGGAGTTCTGCGCACCGACCGCGCCGTCAGCGCCGCCGTCGCGGCGGCCCGAGTCAACGGCGCCACCGTCCTGCAGAACACACCCGTGGACAGCATCACCGAAACCGACCACGGCGTGGTCGTCACCTCCGGCGACAGAACCTGGACGTTCGAGAAGGTCGTCGTCGCCTCGGGCGGCTGGTCCCGCAGGCTCATGCCCGACTACCTGAAGGCAGTCACGGAAACCCATCGGCTCGTCCTGACCTGGTTCATCGCCCAGGACGGCACACAGTTCTCGCCGGAGAACTTCCCCGTCTTCAGCCGGCAGTACGACGATCGCTCCCTGTACGGCGCACCCGCCGTCGACGGCGTGACGGTCAAGGCATCCGTGGACGCACCGATGAAGGGGCGCGCGCGGGCGACCCCCGACCCGGGCTCCGTGCTCAGGGAACTCACCCCGGAAGAAATCGAGAAGGTCACCGAGACCGTCACCGAATTCTTCCCCGGCCTCACCCCCACCATCGTGCGCGCAGACGCCTTCCCCGACCTCTTCACCGAGGACAGGCATCCCCTCGTCGGCCGGCTGGACGAGAACAGCAGCGTCTACTGCGCCACCGGGTTCTCCGGAAAAGGCTTCAAGATGGCGACCGGCTACGGCCACATCGCCGCACACGAGGCGCTCGGCAAGCAGACCGTCGAAGGCCTGGACTTCGTCCGTCCGGAGCGGTTCAGGACCAGGTAGCCGCCCGCTCCGGCCGCCTCGGCGTAGTGGGGAGCTTAGATCGGCTCCATCAGAACGCCGGCGCAGCCTGTTCCTGCCGCGGACCCTGAGCGCGTGCCTTCAGCAGTGCGTCCCGCAGGCGGTTGTGCGTCATGGCCAGGCCGGCGTGCACCGCGCCGCATGCCACCGAGAGTCCCAGAACCTGGGAGACGGTCGAGATCCGGGGCACGGCCGGCAAGCTGTGTTCGAGTCGCTTGCGCACTTCGGGGAGCACCTCCTCCACCAGAGGGCTCAACCGGCCGACGAAGTAGACGGATTCGGGATCGAGTGTCACGGCGACGACACGCACGGCGGTCGTGACCGCCGTCGTGAATGCCTCGAGTGTCTCCGCACGGCCCCGATGGTCCTGGGACGTGAGCCACAGGTCCTCGACGCGCTCGGTGTCCAGTCCGTGGTCATGGGCGAGCCTCGCAAGCCCCGCAGTGCTCAGCATCCCGTTGAGTGTGCGGTCGTCGACACCCGAGGAGAGGGAACCGATGTCGCCGAAAGCGGGAGTACGTCCCCGAGCCAGTTCCCGGTCCCTGCACGTCGCGAGGTTCACGGTGCTGCTGAGGCTGAACAGGGCGGCGTCGTGGATGCTCTCGTCGTCCGTGAGCACCTGGAGCAGGGATGCGTTCGCGTCGCTGTCGAACGTCACCGGAGCGTCGAGGAGTTCTTCAAGGACGCGGTGGAGATCTCCGCCGGAGAAGATCTTCATCGGATCGGCAGGCCGGAAGACCTCGGCGCCGTCGCGGACATGGGCGGGCAGTGCCACGACGATCTGGCGCCGGGGCCCTCGCGCCGAGGCGCTGGTCCGTGCGATCAGGTCGGCCAGCCACCGTCCGCCGGCGGGGACGTCGTGGTGCTCGGCCGTCGGGACGACCACATGTCCGATCTCGCGGCCGCGCAGGTCGGTCACCAGCACGCCGGTGGTCACGGCGCCGAAGCTGACGCCCACGACGTGTCCGGCCGTCCCGGGCACGTCGAGGTACGTCGACGGACGGCCACGCCCGACGACGGCGTCGACTCCCCCGTCCACGACGAACCCGTGCGAGCGCAGGTCTTCGACGGCCCGTGACACTGTGGCCTTGCTCAACCCCGTGACCTCGATGAGCTTGTTCCGGGTCAACGGCGCACGGGAGAGAACCACGTCGAGGACACGTGCCGTGTTGTGGTCGCGTGGTGTGGGGTTGATGCTGCTCACCTCATGACCTTAGCCAGACCGTACGTCGCCCGAACCCGGGGTCTCCGTCTCAGGGCCGGCTCCGGACGTGTCACGGCGAGTGCTCAGCAAGCGGTCCACGACCTCCGGCAGGGCGACGGACATGGCGCGTTCCAGGTTGAGCCAGTCGTCGCCGGCATGCTCGAGCAGATACGCGCGACGGTCCGGCACGCGCTCCGCGCGCCAGTGGGTGATCAGCGCACGAAGTGTCAGCCGTGCCAGTGCGGCAATGGGCAGGAGCGGGAGTTCGGTGTCCTTGATCGGGCGCGCCCGCTCGTATCCCGCGACGAAGTCGTATGCCTCGTGCCAGGGATCTCGCGGTGTCCGGCCGAGGAGGTTCGCGAGGGACACCGCGGGATCGAAGATCAAGGCACTGCGCATGCTGTCACCGAAGTCGATCACTCCGGTGACGAAGCCGTCCGTCCGCGGATCCACCAGGACGTTGTAGGGGCTGTAGTCACCATGGATCACTTGGGTCTCGAGATCCCCCAGCCTCGGAACGACGGTCTCGTGGAACAGGCGGAACACTTCCTGAGCCAGCCGACGGTGCGGGGCGTCGGGTGTGTACGGGATGAGCTCCCGCACCTGGTCGAAGTACCGGAGGTCCCACACGAGGCGCCGCTCGTCCGCCGGATGTCCGAAGGACCGCAGAGCCATGTCCACTCGCCCGAGCATCTGCCCGGCCTTGGCCAGCTGCGTGGGATCGGGGTTCGTCCGCGCCAGGACGGCACCTTCGACGTAGTCGAGGACCCGCAGGACTCGAACCCCGCCGTCGTCCGTCTCGATCGGTACGTTGTCGCCGCCTTCGATGGTCTCCTTCACCCGCTGGGTGGGCAGATGAGGAGCTTCGGTTTCGAGATGGCGCATCACGGCCGTCTGCAGAGCCACGACGGCCACCGGCTCGTCGGGCGGGGAGACCTTGACGAGATGGTCGTCCGTGCCGGTCCGCAGGCGGAACGTGTCGTCCTTCTCGGTTGCCAGCCGCTCGAGATGTCCGGCCAGCCGGTAGTGCCGGGCGAGGAGGGCGGCCACCGTGTTCGTCCCGATGGGCTCGTGGGACGATGCCAGGCCGCTCTCGTCGAACAACTGCTGGGCGGTGGGTGCGGGGGGCGAGGCGTTCACCGTTCGGTCCCTTCGGTCTTCGGCCTGCTAGAGGCGAGTCTCGGCGATCTCCGCGAAGGTTTCGAGGAATCGCGTCACGTCGGCGGAGTCGAAGGCCAACGGCGGTCGGATCTTGAGCACGTTGACCGCTTCGCCGGTGCCGCTGATGAGGACGCGACGCTCGCGCATGTCGTTGATGACGTCGTCGGCGCGCTCACGATCGGGCTCCAGCGACTCCCGGTCCTTCACGATGTCCACGCCCACGTACAGACCGGCGCCGCGTACTTCCGCGACATGGGGAGACTCACGAGTGATCTCCTCCAGGCCGGCTCGAAGCGCTCTGCCGTTGTCGAGAACTCGCTGCTGTACGTTCTCCGCTTCGAAGACGTCCAGGACCGCCGCGCCGGCGGCCACCGCGATCGAACTGCCCGCGAAGGTGTTGAAGTAACGAACGTTCCGCCCGAACTCGTCGCATATCTCGGGCCGGAACGCCACGCCGGAGATCGGCATGCCGTTGCCCATGGGCTTGCCCATCGTGACGATGTCCGGAAGCACTCCATGGCGGCTGAACCCCCACATCGACTCTCCGAGCCGGGCGAATCCCGACTGGACCTCGTCGGCGATGTACACGCCGCCCGCGGCGTGCACCTCCTCGACCATGTCACACAGGTAACCGACGGGGTCGGTGAAGAGGCCGTCGCTGGAGTGCGCGCAGTCGGTGATCAGCGCCGCGAGCCGGTAACCGTGGCGTTCGAGGTCGTCGATCGCGCCGCGCACCTGGCTGCGCATGTGGTCGGGAAGCGAGGAACCCGGCGGGACGAGTCGCGGATCCGGGGCGTCGATGACCCGCACATTCGGTCCGAGCGGTGACCCCGCTCCGAGCGTCGGCGAGAAGCTCGCCACCTCGCGGGTCAGCCCGTGGTAGGCCCAGCGACTCACGACGATCCCCTCGCCGCCGGTGTGGAAGCGAGCCACGCGCACGGCCAGGTCGTTCGCCTCCGAGCCGCTGCACGCGAAGCTGATCCTCGAGAGCGCCTCGGGCATGGTCGCGAGAAGACGCTCGGCGTAGTCGACGAGTGACTCCTGCACGTACCGCGTGTTGGTGTTCACCGCCGCCATCTGGCGGGACACGGCCTCGACGACGTGCGGGTGTGCGTGACCGACGCACGGCACGTTGTTGTAGGCGTCAAGGTAGTCGTTGCCCTCCGGATCGAACAGATGGGCGCCTCGACCGGAGACGAACTCGACCGGCTCCCGATAGTTCAGCGCGTAACCCGGGCCCAGTACGTCGTTCCGCCGCTTGACGGTGGACTGCAGCCGCTCAGGCAGGCCATCGAGCGCTGCGGGGTCGAACCTGTTGGGGTAGTTGGCCAGCGCCCGGCTCGGCGTGGACGTCATCGGCAGATCCCTCCTCGGCTCGCATCTCATCGTGGCCGCTTCAGCCTCGGATGCTTTTTGTTTCCGTTTCAGCCTGAAACTTATCTCTCCCGCGCAGACACGGCAACCCCTGCGAGGGGGAAGAGTGCGGCGGCCCCGGCCGTGGGCCGTGTCGGGGTCGCCGTGACGTTTGCGAGGGCGATGCCCGAGCCATAGGACCGTGACGTCGATGGCCGTACCATGACGTGGCCGGTCTCACATCATCCGGCCCACTCATGATCCGGCTCGCATCCCGGTCGCGAACGTCGGCGGCCGCCCTCGACCCCGTCCCGCGGGCACCGCACCCGGCTTCGCAGGAGGCACACGGTGAAGGACGTCGGAATCGACCGAAGAACGTTCCTCCGGGGCGTCGGCGCCGTCACGGCGGGCGCCGCCGCCGTGACGCCCACCGCGTGCGGGCCCTCCGCCGCCCGGAGATCCGGCGGATCGGGAAACAGCAGGACAGTCGTCGTCCGGGACATCGGCGGCGCCTACGGAGAGGCGCACCGCAAAGCGGTGTACGAGCCGTTCGGCAAGGAGACCGGCATCCGCGTCGAGGTGGTCCACATCCCGACGTACGCGGAGATCCTCACCCGGATCCGGGAGGGCCCCCGGTTCGACCTCATCGACATCGACATGAGCGCGCTGGCCCTCTTCGAGAAGGACGACGCCACCCAGGAACTCGACCACGACCGGCTGGGGAACACCCGGAACGCCGGTATCGCCCGGTCCCTGCTCACCTCCCACGCCGTCGGCAAGAACTACTGGGCCAGCGTCATGGCGTACCGCACCGACGGCTTCGGAGGGAGGACGCCGGAGACCTGGGCCGACTTCTGGGACACCAAGGACTTCCCGGGCAGCCGTGCCCTGCAGGGCCCGGAGGCGGGCCCGCCCGAGCTGGAGTTCGCCCTCCTCGCCGACGGTGTGGCGGCCGACGGGCTCTACCCCCTCGACGTCGACCGCGCCTTCGCGGCCCTGGACGAGATCAGGGGCGCCGTCCGCCGGTTCTGGGGCGACGGCGCCGCGCCGGGGATGCTGCTGGAGCGGCGGCAGGTCGCCGCCACCACGGTCTGGCACGGCCGCCCGAACCACCTCATCCGGCGAGGTGCCCCGCTCGCCTACCAGTGGAACGGCGCCCGTCGGCAGAGCAACGGCTACGGCATCCCCCACGGCGCGCGGCACCCGGACGCCGCCCACCGGCTCATCGACTTCTCCCTGCGCCCCGAGGTGCAGGCCGCCGTCGCCGAGCTCTACCCCATGGGCCCGGTGGTGCCGGCCGCGTACAAGTACCTGCCCAGGGCCGCCGCGGATCTGGCCAGCTCCCCGGAGCATCTCTACACCGGTTTCGACCTGGACATCGGCTGGTGGGTCGAGAACAAGGAAGCCGTGATCAAGCGCTGGCAGGAGTGGGTGCGGTCCTGAGGACACGGCAAAGGGACGGGCCGGCACCGTCTCTGGGCACCGCCGGCTCCCCGCCGGGCACCGGGAAGGACATCCCGTGGACATGACCAGCACCTTCGACCGGTCGACCGAGCCGCCCGGCGGTCGTCGTTCCCGTACGGCTGCTGCCGCGCCCCCGCGCGAGGAACCGGACCGGTCCCGCATGTCGCCCACCCGGCCGTCCGGGCCCCGTGCGCGTTCCGTGCTGAGCGCGCGCAGCGTCGCGGGTCAGGTGTTCCTGTGGCAGCTGTTGCTGGTGATCCTGTTCGCGGCCGCGGCGGGCGTGGCGCTCGTCCTCCAGGCCCGTACGTCGAGCACGGAGGAGGCCCGCCGAGTGTCGCTGGGCGTCGCCCAGACCTTCGCCCGGGCGCCGGGCACGGCCGAGGCCATGAAGTCCGCGGACCCCACCGCCGTACTGCAGCCGCGGGCGGAGGAGACCCGTGAGCTGACCGGTGTCGACTTCGTCGTCGCGATCGATCCGCGCGGCTACCGCTGGACGCACCCCGACCCGAGCCTGATCGGGCAACACGTCTTCGCCCTGCGCAAGGAGGCGGCTGCCGGCCGGCCCTTCACCCAGGACATCGAGGGCAGCCTCGGGCTCGCCGTGGAGTCCACGGTTCCCGTCTTCGACACGGGAGGACGCAGGATCGTCGGCCTGGTGTCGGTCGGGGTCACGGTCAAGAAGGTCGACTCCGTGGTCCGACGCCAGATGCCGATCCTGCTCGGGTCCGTCGCCGGTGGGCTCGCTCTCGTCACCGGCGGCAGCGCCCTGGTGTCACGGCGGCTGCGGCGGCAGACCCGCGGACTGGGACCGGCCGAGATGACCAGGATGTACGAGCACCACGACGCGGTACTGCACGCGGTGCGGGAGGGAGTACTGATCATCGACGGCGACGGGCGGCTGCTCCTCGCCAACGACGAGGCACGGCGCCTGCTGGACCTGCCCGCGGACGCGGAACAGCGCCGGATCACCGCTCTGGGCCTGGGAGCGGACACCGCCGCCCTGCTGGCCTCCGGCCGGGTGGTGACCGACGAGGTCCACCGGGCCGGCGACCGTCTGCTGGCGGTCAACCTCCGGCCCGTCGACCCGGAAGGCGGCGTACGCGGCCATGTCGCCACCCTGCGGGACACCACGGAACTCCAGGCTCTGGCGGGCCGGGCGGCCGTGGCCGGGGAACGGCTGCGGATGCTGTACGAGGCCGGGGTACGGATCGGCACCACGTTGGACGTGGTGCGCACCACCGAGGAGCTGGCCGAGGTGGCGGTCCCCGGGTTCGCCGACGCGGCCACGGTCGACCTCCAGGATCCGGTGCTGGAAGGTGAGGAGCCGGTCGGACCGAGCCCCGAACTGCGTCGCACGGCCCTGCACAGCGCCGAGGGGTCGTCCTGGCCCCTCTTCCCCGTCGGGGACCTGATCCGCTTCGCCCCCGAGAACCCCGTGGCCGTCGGTGCCCAGCAGGGCAGGCCCGTCCTCGACGCCGACCTGACCACGTCCTACGACTGGCGCGTCCAGGATCCCGAACGGGCCCGGCGCATCCTGGACTCCGGACTCCATTCCTTGATCACCGTGCCGCTCCAGGCCCGTGGTGTCGTGCTGGGCATGGTCAATTTCTGGCGCGCGGAGCAGGACGCCTTCGACGAGGAGGACCTGGCCTTCGCCGAGGAACTGGCCGCCCGGGCCGCGGTCGCCATCGACAACGCGCGCCGCTACACGCGCGAGCACGCCATGGCCGTGGCTCTGCAGCGCAGCCTCCTGCCGCGTTCCCTGCCCGAGCAGTCCGCCGTCGAGGTCGCGTACCGCTATTTGCCCGCCCGGGCCGGTGTGGGCGGCGACTGGTTCGACGTCGTCCCCCTGCCCGGGGCACGGGTGGCGCTGGTGGTGGGCGACGTGGTGGGCCACGGTCTGCACGCTGCGGCCACCATGGGCCGGCTGCGCACCGCGGTGCGCACGTTCTCGTCCCTCGACCTGGCCGCCGACGAACTGATCAGACGTCTCGACGAGCTGGTCACCCGGGTCGACGGCGAGGAGAGCCGCGACGGCGAGGGAATCACCGGAGCGACCTGTCTGTACGCCGTCTACGACCCGGTCGCCGGACGGTGCTCGCTGGCCCGGTCGGGGCATCCGGAACCGGCCCTGGTGCGCCCCGACGGCACGGTCGAGCGGATACCGGTACCGGTCTCACCGCCCCTGGGCCTCGGAGGCGGCCACCCCTTCGAGAAGGCCGAGTACACCCTGCCCGAGGGCTCGCGGCTGGTCCTGTACACGGACGGGCTGGTCGAGGACCGGGGCCGGGACATCGACACCGGCATCGCCTTGCTGCACGACGCCCTGGCGGGGCCGGGCCGGACATCGGAGGAGACCTGCGGGGCCGTGTTGGACGCCCTGCTGCCGGTGCGCCCGAGCGACGACATCGCCCTGCTCGTCGCCCGCACCCGGCTGCTCGACCCGTCCAAGGTCGCCGACTGGGACATCCCCGCGGACCCCGCCGCCGTCGCCGGGATCCGGGCCCAGGTCGCCCGCCGGCTGGAGGAGTGGGGGCTGGAGGACTTCGCGTACTCGACCGAGCTGGTGATCAGCGAGCTGGTCACCAACGCCATCCGCTACGGCAGCGCCCCGAGGCGGCTGCGGGTCCTGCGCGACGGCGACAGCCTCATCTGCGAGGTGGCCGACGGCAGCAGCACCTCTCCGCATCTGCGCCGGGCCGCCGACACCGACGAGGGCGGGCGGGGACTGTTCCTCGTGGCCCGGTTCACGCAGGGGTGGGGGACCCGCTACCTGGCCCGCGGGAAGGTGATCTGGACGGAACAGTCGCTCCACGGCGGCCTGCCCGAACCCGACGGCGACCTCGCCGAGACGCTGCTGGACCAGTGGGACGACACGGGCTGGTGACGACACGGACTGGTGACGACACGGACTGGTGACGACACGGACTGGTGACGACGGTCCGCGCCCGGCGCAGGCTTCGTGCACGGCCTGCCTAGAACGCGGTGTAGCCCCCGTCCACGGGCAGCACGGCGCCGGTGATGTAGGACGACTCCGGGGAGGCGAGGAAGAGGACGGCGTCGGCGACCTCCTCGGGCGTGGCGAGCCGGCGCATCGGTATGGAGTCCTCTCGGGTGCGCCGGTAGGCGGCGGGGTCGGGGCGCCGCTGGAACGACGCCTCGATGACCGGCGTCATGGTCAGACCGGGCGCGACGACGTTGACACGGATGCCGCGGTCCGCCCATTCGACGGCGGCGCCCCGGGCCAGCGCGATGAGGCCGCCCTTGGCCGCGGAGTACAGGGTCTGGTTCGGCATGCCGACCATCCCGAGGCGGGAGCCGACGCACACCATCGAGGCGCCCCGCTCGGGGGCCAGCGGCATCAGGTGTTTCATGACGAGGAACGCGCTGAGGAGGTTGGCGTGGAGCACGTCGCGGGCGTCCTCGTAGGACGTCTCGGTGAGCGGGCCGGACCGCTGGAGGCCGTGGCAGAGGACGACCACTCCCACGTCACCCAGGTTCGCCCGCGCGCGTGTGGCGAGATCGGCGACGAACCGCTCGTCGTCGAGGTCTCCCGCGAGGTAGAGGTCGTCCGGGTGGCTCTCCGGCGGCTCGGGTCGCCGTCCGGTGAGCAGGAGGCGGGCACCCTCGCGGCGGAAGTGGGAGGCGATCGCCTGCCCGATGCCGCTCGACGCTCCGGTGATCACGGCGTTGACGCCCTGCAGTCTCATTCGCGTTCCCAGTCGGTCGGTGGCCGCAGTCGGCCGGAGTCAGGCGCGTACCTGTCCCCTGCCGGCGACGATCTCCGGGCGGAGCAGGTCGGCAAGGGTTTCGGCAGGCAACAGGCCCTTCTCCAGCACCAGTTCGGCGACGCCCCGGCCGGTGGCGAGGGCTTCCCTGGCGATGTCGGTGGCCGCCGAGTAGCCGATGTGCGGGTTGAGGGCCGTGACCAGGCCGATGGAGTTCTCCACACTCGCGCGCAGCGCCTCGGTGTTGGCGGTGATGCCGTCCACGCACCGCTCGGCGAGCGTCAGGCAGGCGGCCCGCAGATGCGTGAGGGACTCCGAGAGGGAGTGCAGGATGATCGGTTCGAAGGCGTTGAGCTGCAGCTGACCGGCCTCGGCGGCCATCGTGATGGTGACGTCGTTGCCGATCACCTCGAAGGCGACCTGGTTGACCACCTCGGGGATCACCGGGTTGACCTTGCCCGGCATGATCGACGAACCGGCCTGCACCGGCGGCAGGTTGATCTCGTTCAGCCCCGCGCGCGGCCCGGACGACAGCAGCCGCAGGTCGTTGCACGTCTTCGACAGCTTCACCGCGACCCGCTTGAGCACCCCCGACATCTGCACGAACGCACCGCAGTCCTGCGTCGCCTCCACCAGATTGGCCGCCGTCATCAGCGGCAGCCCGGTGATCTCCGCGAGGTGCCGGCGCGCCGACTCGGCGTACCCGGCGGGCGCGTTGAGGCCCGTCCCGATCGCCGTGGCACCCAGGTTGATCTCATGGATCAACTCGACGGCCTCGGAGAGCCGGGACCGGTCCTCCTCGATCATCACGGCGTACGCGGAGAACTCCTGGCCGAGCGTCATCGGCACGGCCTCCTGCAGTTGCGTACGGCCCATCTTGAGCACGTCGCGGAACTCGACCGCCTTGCGGGCGAAGGAGTCCTGGAGCACCGCCATCGCGCGGAGCAGCTCGCGCACGGCGTAGACGGTCGCGATCTTCACGGCCGTCGGGTAGACGTCGTTCGTCGACTGGCCGAGGTTGACGTCCTCGTTGGGGTGCAGGTGGCCGTACTCGCCCTTGGCGTGGCCCAGCAGCTCCAGCGCCCGGTTGGCGACGACCTCGTTGGCGTTCATGTTGGTGGAGGTGCCGGCGCCGCCCTGGACGACGTCGACCACGAACTGCTCGTGCAGCTTGCCGGAGCGGATCTCCCGGCACGCGGCGACGATCGCGGCGGCCTTCCCCGCCTGCAGCAGGCCCAGTTCCTCGTTCGCGCGAGCTGCGGCCTCCTTCACGGCGGCCAGCGCCTCGATCAGATGCGGGTACGCGGAGATCGGCATGCCGGTGATCGGGAAGTTCTCCGTGGCGCGCAGGGTGTGGACACCCCAGTACGCGTCGGCGGGAACGTCCCGGTCGCCGAGCAGGTCGTGCTCGGTGCGGGTGACTGCGGCGGGCATGGGTCTACGGGCCTTCTTTCAGGGGGCGTCCATGGGGGTCGCGGGGGCCTCTCGCTCTGCCGCGGTCAAGGCCCCCGCGACGTCATCGGCGGCGGCGCCCGGTCAGAGCAGGCGGTCCTTCGCCTTGTAGTAGGCGCCGCCGAACGGCAGGAACCAGGGAGTGCCGTTGTAGAAGGGGACGGGGACCTTCGGGAAGCCGAAGCCGCGCATCGGGTTGGCCTCGGGATTGCCGTCCATCATCTCGGCGACCGCGCGGCCCATGTACGTGGCCATCTGGACGCCGTGGCCGCAGTAACCCATGGAGTAGTACAGGCCGTTGACCTCGCCCGCGTGCGGGATGCGGTCCCAGGAGAAGCCGACCATGCCGCCCCACACATAGTCGATCCCCACCCCTGCCAGCTGCGGGAAGATCTCGGTCATCTCCCGCTTGAGGATGTCACCGCTCTTGACGTCGGAGGCCGGGTTGGAGGGGGCGAAGCGGGCCCGGCCGCCGAAGGCGAGGCGGTTGTCCGGCGTGAGACGGATGTAGTTGCCGACGTTCTTGTGGGCGACCAGCAGGCGGCCGTTGGGGATGAGCTCCTTGGCGCGCGCCTCCCCCAGCGGCTCGGTGACGATGATGAAGCTGCCGACGTTGATCAGCCGCTTGCGGAACCACGGCATCGACTGGTCGGTGTAGGCATCCGTCGCCGCCATGACCTGCTTGGCACGGATGGTGCCGTGCAGGGTCTCCACCACGAAGCCGCCGCCGGGGAGGCGGGTGAGGCCGGTGGCGGCGTTGCGCTCGTGGATCTCGGCGCCGGCACGCTCGGCGGCGTCCGCCAGGCCGACGACGAACTTGCCCACGTGCAGGGCCGCGCCGAGCGGGTCGAGCAGGGCGCCGTGGTAATGGTCCGAGCCCAGCTCGGCGCGCAGCTCGCTCTTGCTCAGGACGACCGTCTCGTGGCCGAAGTTCTCGGCCAGGTCGCGCTGCTTGGCGTGCATGCCCTCGAGGTGCTTGGGCTTGCAGACCAGGCCGAGGCGCCCGGCACGGTGGAAGTCGCAGTCGATCTTCTCCTTGACCGCGATCTCCTCGACGAGGTCCACGGCGACGCGGAACGCGTCGTAGAGCTCGCGCGCACGTTCCTGCCCGTAGCGCTGGCGGGCCTGGGCCGGACTGATGGTGATGCCGGGGTTGCAGTGGCTGCCGTTGCGCCCGGAGGCGCCCGAACCGACCTGGTCCTTCTCGACGAGGACGACCCGGGCACCCTTGCGGGCGGCGTGGTAGGCGGTGGACAGGCCGGTGAGGCCGCCGCCGATCACCACCACATCCGCCTCGTCGGGCAGGTCCTTCCCGGAACGGTCGGGCAGGGCGGGGGCTGTGTCCATCCAGTAGGGGATCTGCTTCATGGCGTGCGTCCTCTGTGTTCTCGGTCTGTTTCGCCGGTGTGCCGTCGGTCAGCAGCCGAGGAGCTTCGGCAGGCCCGACAGGTCGGGCAGCTCGTCGTAGGGCTGGTAGTCGGCGCTGCCCTTGCGGCCGTAGCGGTTGATCCACACACGGCGCTTCAGGCCGAGGTCACGGGTCGGGATGTGGTCGTACTCCCAGCCCTGGGCGACGTGGATGACCTGCGACGACTCGACACCCATGGTGCGGAAGGCGTGCTTGAAGGTCTGCCGGTCGGGCTTGTAGGCGCCGGCCTGCTGGGCGGTGATGACGTAGTCGAACTCGACGCCGATGTTCTCGACGTTCCGCGCGATCAGGTTGTCGTCGGAGTTGGAGATGATGGCGATCTCGTACTTCGTCTTCAGCTTCCGCAGGGCCTCCGGGACCTCCGGCCAGGGACCGAAGGTGGGGACGGCGTCCACGAGGGCCTCGCCGTCGGTCTCCCGGTACTCCAGGCCGTGCAGGCGCATGGCGTTGCGCAGGCTGGAGTGCAGGACCTCGTGGTAGGGGCGGTAGGCCTCCAGGACGGCCTGGAAGCGCATGACGCGGAAGTCGTCGAGGAACTCGTCGACGTCCAGGTTGTCCAGGTCCAGCCGGTCCTCCAGGACCTTCAGGGTCGTGGGGCCGAGCTCGAAGTTGATCAGGGTCGCGTAGGCGTCGAAGGTGACGATCTCTCGCATGATGTCCAGCCTCGGGGTCGCGGGTTTTCGGAAGGGGTGGGGCTTTCAGACGACGCGTTCGCCGGGGGCGACGATCGCGTCCAGCGCGGCCAGGTCGGCCGGGCTCGGTATCCAGTCGGCGGCCGCCGCGTTGGCGGTGACCTGTTCGGGGGTCATGGCTCCGCAGATGACGGAGCCGACGGCGGGCAGGGCCGCCAGTGCGCCGACCGCGACGCGGAGGAGGGTCAGGCCGCGGTCGGCGCCGTATCGGGTGAGCGCCTCGGTCCTGTCGAGGGCCGCGTCGGTGAGCCAGCCCTGTCGCGAGGACAGGCGGCTGCCGGGCGGGGGCTCCTCGCCACGGCGGTACTTCCCGCTCAGCAGGCCGTTGGCCAGCGGGTAGTACGGCAGCAGGCCGAGGCCGTGGCGCAGGCAGGCGGGGACCAGATCCTGTTCCGCGCCGCGGTCGAGCAGGTGGTAGCGCTCCTGGGTGGACACGAAGGCGTCCGTGATCTGCTCGGCCGGGAGGTTGGAGCAGCCGATGTACCGGATCTTGCCCTCGTCGACCAGTTCCCGGAGCGCGGCGACCGTCTCCTCCAGCGGTGTGACGCCGTCGGGTTCGTGGTACTGGTACAGGTCGATCCGGTCGGTGCCGAGCCGGCCGAGGGACGCCTCGACCGCGTACCGGATGTAGGGGCGGGCCCCGCGCGGACCGTAGAGGTCGGCTTCCCGGCTCATCTCCATGCCGAACTTGGTGGCCAGCACCACCTCGTCGCGGCGGCCCTTGAGCGCGGCCCCGAGGAGCCGCTCGCCGTCGCCCCGGATGCCGCCCCGATCACCCCACCCGCCGTACATGTCGGCGGTGTCGAACAGGGTGATCCCGGCGTCGAGGGCGGCGTGGACGACGGCCTTCGTGCCGTCCTCGTCGAGGCGGCTGCCGACGTTGTTGCCGCCCACGCCGACCACCGAGACGACGGGGCCGCGCTCGCCGAGCGTGCGGTATCTCATGACCGGTTCCCGAACCCGATGCAGACGTTCTTGGTCTGCAGGTAGCTCGCGAGTCCTTCGAGGCCCTTCTCCCGGCCCCAGCCGCTGTGCTTGTAGCCGCCGAAGGGGAGCTCGACGCCGGTGCCGACCCCGGTGGCGTTGACGTAGACCTGGCCGGCGCGGATGCCCTCGGCCAGACGCATCGCCTTGTCGATGTCGCGGGTCCACACGTAGGAGGCGAGGCCGTACGGGCTGTCGTTGGCGATCCGGAGGGCCTCGTCGACGGTGTCGAAGTCGATGACCGTGACGACGGGGCCGAAGATCTCCTCGCGGGCGCACCGGGCCTGGTTGTCCACTCCGGTCAGGACGGTCGGCTCGACGAAGTAGCCGTCCGCCAGGTCGGGGTCGGCGGGAGCGCCTCCGCCGGCCCGTGCCACGGCGCCCTCCGCCCGCGCCACCTCCAGGTAGTCGAGGACCCGGTCCCGCTGCCGTGCGGCGACGAGCGGGCCGACGTCCGGATCGGTCAGACCCGGGCCGAGGCGCAGGGAGGAGGCGTGCGCGACGAGCCTGTCCAGGAACTCCTCGGCGCCGCGCTGGACCAGCAGCCGGGTGCCGGCCGAGCAGGTCTGTCCGGCGTTGCCGAAGGCGGAGGCGGCGACGGCACCGAGGGCCGCGTCGAAGTCGGCGTCGGCGAAGACGACGACCGGGGACTTGCCGCCCAGTTCCGTCACGGAGGGCACCACGTTGGCGGCGGCGGCCTGCGCGACCTTGATGCCGGTCGGCACCGAGCCGGTGAAGGTCACCTGGTCGATGTCCGGGTGCCCGGCGAGGGCCGCGCCGGTGTCGCCGTCACCGGGGACCACGTTCAGCACGCCCGGCGGGAGACCGCACTCCAGGGCGATCCTGCCGATCTCCAGCGGGGTGAGCGGCGCCTCCGGAGAGGGCTTGAGCACCACCGTGCAGCCCGCGGCCAGCGCGGGGGCGGAGCCCCTCGCGGTGTTCTGCAGCGGGTAGTTGAACGGGATGATCTGACCGGAGACCCCGATCGGCTCCCGCACGGTGTAGTCGATCAGGCCGGGTCCGAGCGGCACGGTCGAGCCGCCGAGCTTGTCGGCGACGCCCGCGTAGAACTCGAAGTAGCGGGCCGCCGCCTCGACGTCGTTCCTCGCCTGGCGCAGCGGTTTGCCGACGTCCTGGCTCTCCAGCCGGGCCAGTCGCTCGCCCTGGAGGCGGATGGCCTCCGCGATCCGGTAGAGGATCCGGCCGCGGTCGGCGGCACGCATCCCGGCCCACTCGGGTGCCGTGAAGGCGGCGCGCGCCGCTGCCACCGCGGCGTCCACGTCGGCCTTGCCGGCCAGCGCGACCCGGGCGATCGCCGTGCCGTTCGACGGGTCGAGGACGGTGAAGGTGCGGCCGTCGGCGGCGGGGACCTGCTTGCCGTCGATCAGCAGCTCGGTCGACTGCGGTGCGTCGCTCATGGCCGGATCTCTCCCAGCACCTCGCCGAAGATGACGACCTCGTCGCCGGGGCGGACCGTACGGATGCGGCGCACCCAGAGCACGATGCCTTCCTGCGGCGCGCGGACCTCTTCCAGCGGGGTGCCGTAGTGGTCGGTGATGGTGGCGATCAGGTCGCCTTCCTTGCAGGTCTCCCCCGGCTCGGCGTGCGCGACGAAGAAGCCGCCGGCGGCGGACCGGGCGAAGGTGCCGGAGACGGTCGTGTAGGTCTCCCGCAGCACCGCCTCGCCCTCGATGATCCCGAGCCGGCGCAGGATGTTCCGGATCGAGTTCATGTGGTGCTCGACGTTGGTCTCGCGGTACGTGGCGCCGCCGCACTCGATGGTGATGGCGGGCTTGCCCGCTTCGAGGACGGGGTGGCGGACCGTGCCGCCCCACTTGCCGCCCTTCCAGACCAGCTCGTGCCCGGCGGCGAGTGCGATGTCCGTCGCCAGCTCCTCGTAGCCGCCCTGGAGGATGACCAGCGGGGCGATCTCGCCGTAGGCGCCACCGGTGTGCAGGTCGACCACGGCGTCGACGGCGGGGACCACCTGCTCGACGAAGGTCGCGGCCAGGCGCTGGGAGTAGGAGCCCTCCGCGTCGCCCGGGAAGATCCGGTTCAGGTTGAGGTGGTCGATGCCGCTCGCGCGGGCAGCCGCCTCGAAGGCCGGGGTGTTCAGGCAGGGAATGCCCACGACCGTGCCGCGCAGGGTGGCCGGGTCGAGCTCGGCGAGGACGCGGCGAACGGCTTCCTGGCCGTCGTACTCGTCGCCGTGCACGCCCGCGTCGACACACAGGACGGGGCCGTCCTCGACGCCGTTGACGACGATCAGCGGGATGCCGAGCTCCACGCCGTAGCTGCTGGTGCCGACCGGGATCAGGCCCTGGGCGCGTTCGCCGGGGGCGACGGTCAGCGGACCGATGGAGTACATGTGGTTCCTTCCCAAAACGTGCGTCAGATACGGGACGAGGCCTCGGCGAGGACGCCCGCGATGATCGCGGCGATACGGTCGAGGACCGCGCGGTCGCTGATCAGCGGGGGCGCGATCTGGACCAGCGGCGCGGCTCGGTCGTAGACGCGGGCCAGCAGGCCGGCCTCGCGCAGTCGGCGCGGGATGAGGTCGGTGATCAGTTCGGCGCGGGCCCTGTCGCCGAAGCCTCCGCCGTCGAGGTCGCCGACGAGTTCGCAGGAGTAGAAGAACCCGGTGCCGCGGACGTCGCCGACGATCGGCAGGTCCTTGAGGGCCGCCATGCGGGTGGCGAGGTCGCCCTGGAGATCGCGGACGTTGTCCAGGATCCGGTCCCGTTCCATGATCTCCAGGTTGCGCAGGGCGATGGCCGTGCTCAGCGGGTGCCCGGCGAAGGTGTAACCGTGGTTGAGGACGGCGCCGGGCCGGTTGATGACCTCGGTGATCCTGGTGCCGACCAGGGTCGCGCCGAGCGGGGCGTATCCCGAGGTGATGCCCTTGGCGACGGTGACCATGTCCGGGCGGGCGCCGTAGCGGTCCCCGCCGAACCACTCGCCGATCCGGCCGAAGGCGGTGATCACCTCGTCGGCGACGAGCAGGAAGCCGTACCGGTCGGCGAGCGCCCGCAGCCCCTGCCAGTAGCCCCGGGGCGGAGTGATGCAGCCGCCCCGGTTCTGCACGGGTTCCGCGATGAGCATCGCGACCGTCTCCGGGCCCTCGGCCAGGAGCGTGGCCTCCAGCTCGGCGAGCAGCCAGGCCGTGTACACCTCGTCGTCCGCGAACTCCGGTGCGAGGCCGAAGCGGTTGGTGTTCGACACGAACCGGGTGTCGATCGCCGGCGGGCCGTAGGGCTGTGTCAGACCGGGTTCGTCGGTGAACGACAGGGTGCCGACGGTCAGCCCGTGGTAGGCGCCGCGCCGGGCGATCGCCTTCACCCGTCCCGGCTCCCCGCGCAGGGCGTGGTACCGGCGGGCGATCTTCCAGGCGGTCTCGACCGCTTCGGCGCCACCGCTCGAGAAGAAGGTGTGCTCGATGTCGACGGGGGCGATCCGCGACAGGCGCTCGGCCAGCTCGATCGCCGTGGGGTGCGCGGAGCCGGTCCACAGAGGGCTGTAGCACAGTTCGCGCAGTTGCCGTTCGGCGGCCTCGGCGAACTCGGGGCCGTAGGAGTAGCCGAGTTGGCAGCAGTACAGCCCCGACAGACCGTCGATGTAGCGCCTGCCGTCGGCGTCGTCGACGTACGGGCCCTCCCCTCGCCGGACGACGAGGAGGTCTTCGCCCTCGTGGCCGAGCGATCCGTTGGCCGTCATGTTCAGCAGCAGGTGCCGCTGAGCGGTGGCCGCGGTCGTCCGAGCGGCGGCGGTGGTCATACGGCTTCGCCTCCGGGGTTGGCGACGCCGACGGTGTTCTCGACGGAGAGGAGGGAGTCCTGTCGCCCCGAGCCGAGCCAGCGGACCAGGGCGACCAGGCCGAGGGCGAGGACGGCGAAGGCGATGAGGATGGCGCTGACGGCGGTGACGCTGGGGTCGATCTCGAAGGTGAGGGAGTTGTAGACCTGCACCGGGAGGGTGACGGTGTCGACGGAGGACAGGAACTGGGAGATGTAGAACTCGTCGAAGCTGGTGATGAAGGAGAAGATCGCCGCCGCGATCATGCCCGGCGCGGCGAGGGGGAAGGTGATCTTCCGGGCGATGGTGAGCCGGCCGGCGCCCATGCTGGCGGCGGCGTCCTCCAGGCGTTCGTCGATCCCGCGCAGGGTCGCGATCAGGATCAGGACCGCGATGGGTGAGGCGAGCACGGTGTGGCCGAGCGCGATCGCGATCGGGCTGCCCAGCATCGCGGCCGGCTCGAAGAGGAGGAACAGTCCGAGCGCGGTGACGATCTGCGGGATCAGCAGAGGTCCGAGGACCAGGGCGAACACCGCCGAGCGCAGCGGGAGTTCGCTGCGGACCAGCGCGGTCGCCGCGGTCACCCCGATGACGAGGGAGAACACGGTGCTCAGAGCGGCGACCAGGGCACTGAGGGAGAGTGCGGCGGGCCATTTGCTGCCGTCGGCGAACAGGGCCTTGTACCAGTTCAGCGTCCACGTCTGGGGCGGGAAGGCGGCGAAGGCGTTGTTGCTGAAGGAGGTGACGAGGATGACGACGATCGGCAGCGCGAGGAACAGCAGGATCAGCGTGGCGACGGCGGTCAGGGCGATGCGTCCGGTGAGGGTCTTGCGCAGTTCCATCAGGACCCACTCCCCTTCCTTCTACGGCTGGCGCCCAGGGACGTCACGGCCTTGACCAGCAGCAGACCGGCCAGGGTGAGGACCAGCAGGATCACGCCCTGTGCGGCGGCCCCGTTCCACTGGTTCTCCTTGGTGACCTGCTGGTTGATGAGCGTGGCGATCATCGTCTGGTTCGGGCCGCCCATCAGGGCCGGGGTGATGTAGTAGCCCAGCGACAGGATGAAGCTGAGCAGTCCGGCACTGGCCAGACCCGGCGCGACCAGCGGCAGATACACCCTGCGGAAGATGGTGACCTTGCCGGCGCCCATGCTGGCGGCGGCCGCCAGCAGACGCCGGTCCACCCCACGCATCACCCCGTACAGGAGGAGCACGGTGTAGGGGAGCATCATCGAGGTGGTACCGATGACCACACCCAGCTCGTTGTAGAGGAGCTGGAAGGGTGCGCCGGGGACGGAGACGGCGGTGAGGGTCTCGTTCACCAGGCCCTTGTCGCCGAGCATGATGATCCAGCCGTAGGTGCGTACCAGGGCGGACACGAAGTGTGGGACGACCACGACCAGCATCGCCAGACCCGCGAAGAGGGGCTTGAGCCGAGAGATCGCCTGCGCCAGCACGAACCCGAACACCAGGCTGAGCACGGCCGTTTCGGCTGAGATCCGCAGCGTGGTGAACAGCACCGACAGGTTCACACCCGTCAGAGCGTCGGCGTACCAGTGCAGGGTGAACGAGCCGTCCGCGTCCTTCAGACTCAGCAACAGCGTGCTGAAGATCGGGTACACGAACAGCACCAGCAGGTAGATCACGACCGGCAGCGCGTACAGAATCCCGACTCGGGTCTTGCGTGAGGCGAGGAGTTTGCGCGGGCGGGCGGGAGCCCCCGCGGTCAGGGTGGCTGCCATGGCTCACCCCGCCTGTTCTGTGGGGAAGAGGTTGATGTCCTCAGGGTCGGCGGTGATCCCGACCCGCTCACCGGCGACGGGGCCGCGGCCGGCGGGGACTTCCAGGCGCAGCAAAGGCGCCTCGCCACCGTCGATGCGCACACCCGCGCGGACCAGGGTGCCGACGTAGGTGGCCATCTCGACGGTTCCGGTACAGAAGCCGTCGTCGGCGGCCGAGGCCCGCAGCCGGCCCGGCTGCACAGCCACCTTCACCTGTGTGCCGGAGGACAGTTGGTGGCGGCGGGCCTTGAGCAGTCCGCCGCTGTTGTCGAGGCGGACCAGGGTGTGTTCGTCGGTGTGCTGTTCGATGCGGCCGGGCAGGAAGTTGGCCGCACCCAGGAAATCCGCCACGAACGGCGTCTTGGGCCGCTCGAAGAGTTCCCGGGGGGTGTCGAACTGCTCGATCAGACCGTTGCGCATCACCGCGATCCGGTCCGACATGACCAGCGCCTCCTCCTGATCATGCGTCACATAGATGACGGTCAGGCCGAGTTCCTGCTGGATGGACTTGATCTCCACCTGGAGCTGGTCGCGGAGCTTCTTGTCCAACGCGCCGAGCGGCTCGTCCATGAGGATGACCGGAGGGCGGTAGACCAGCGCCCGGCACAACGCCACACGCTGCTGCTGACCACCCGACAGCTCACGCGGCTTACGGCCACCGAACCCGGACAGACCCGCGATCTCCAGGGTCTCCCCCACCCGCCGACGGATCTCGTCCTTGCCGACTCCGCGCAGGGTGAGCGGGAAGGCGATGTTCTCGCTGACGGTCATGTGCGGGAAGAGCAGGTACTGCTGGAAGACGAACCCCAGACCACGCTTCTGCGGCGCGAGCCGGGTGACGTCCCGGCCGCCGACGGTGATGGTGCCGGAGTCGGGTTCACAGAACCCGGCGATCATCATCAGCGTCGTGGTCTTGCCCGACCCGGAGGAGCCGAGGAAGGTGACGAACTCCCCCGCGGCGATCTCCATCGACGCCTCGTCGACGGCGACGACGCCGCCGTAGGTCTTGCGCAGAGCCACCACCGACAGTGCTTTGCCGGTCGCGGCGGCCGGCTTGACGCCGGCCGCCTTCACCGACGGTGCGGCCACACCGAATTCAGCCACGAGCCCACTCCAGCCAGCGCTTGGTGACGGCCGCTTCGTTCTTCAGCCACCAGTTGACGTCCGTGTCGAAGCCCTTGTCGTAGTACTTGGGCGCACCGGCGAGTGCGTTGCGCTCGTCCTCGGTGAGCCTCTCGTAGGCCAGCGGGGACGACGGGTTCGACGGGAACGCCTTCGCGAGGTTGGCCTGGCTCTCCGCCCGCAGCGAGAAGTCCATGAGCTGGTAGGCGTTGTCCGTGTTGGCCGCACCCTTGGCGATGGCGTAGCCCTGGAACTGGCGGCGCATCCCGTTGAGCTGACGGGTGACCGGGACGCCCTGCTTCTCCAGGTCGGCGATCCGGCCGTCCCAGACGGTGGACATGGTGACCTCCTGGCGGCTGAGGAGCACGCCGGGGAGCGGGCCGCTGTCCCAGAACTTCTTGATGTCGCCCCGCAGCCGGGTCAGTGCCTTGAAGGCACGGTCGACGTCCAGCGGGTACAGCTTGTCCGCCGGGACGCCGTCGGCCAGCAGCGCGAACTCCAGCTCCGGCAGGTCACCGTCCGGGCTGCACATCGAACGGCCGCCCTTGAACGCCTTGGTGTCCCAGAAGTCCGCCCACGACTCCGGCTTCTTCCCTCCGAAGGCATCGGTGCGGTAGGCGATGCACTGGCCGTAGAAGCTGTTGCCGACGGCGTGCTCGGTGACCTGGGCCTCGGGGATCTTCGCGCTCTGCACGCTCTTGACCCGGTCGAGGTCCAGCGCCTCCAGGGCGTCCTGCTTCACGTACTTCAGATGCGACATCATCGAGTTGTTGATCAGGTCGCACTGCGGGCGGCCCTGCTTGATCTGCGCCAGCAGCGGGGCGTCGTCCAGGTTCAGCACCTTGACCTGGATGCCGGTCTCCTGCGTGAACGGCGTGTAGATCGCCTTCTGCAGCGCGGCCCCGTAGGAACCGCCGCTGTCACGGACGACCACCGTCTTGGAACCCTTGCCACCGCCACCGCTGCCGCCGGCCGTCCGGCTGGTACCTGTACCGCAGGCGGAGAGAGCGCTCGCGGCTGCGACACCCGCCGTGACTCCGCCTATGCCTCGCAGGAACAGTCTGCGGTCTATCCGGGCATCTTTCATGGTGTGCCTCCTGGTGGTGCCGGCCGCGGGAGGTGAGCGGCCGAGGGACGTGGGAAAAGGGCGAGGGGGGTGAGAGGGGGGTCTAGGGGCGGGAATCCGTCTCGTCGGATCCGGCGCCGAGGCCGGGGGCTCGGAGCGAGGTGGGGCCCGTGGCCAGGGCGGGGTCCCAGGGGACGGCCAGGGCGGCGAGTTCCTTGCCGGGGGCGACGGTGAGGCCGTGCATGCCGTAGAAGATCCGTCCGTCGGCCGGTGCGTGGACCGCGTGTTCCGTGCCGTCGACCGGGTCGACGATGCGGCCGAGGAGGGCGCCTTCGGTGACTTCGCCGATGATGTCGGCGTCGAAGGAGAACTCCGGGTACCACAGGCCGGTGGCCTCGGCGGTGACGCCGCCGGACCAGACCCATTCCCGGGTCGGTGCCGGGGCGGAGTGGTCCTGGTCGAGAACGCCGAGGTGACGCAGTGCCGTCAGCAGGCCGTCGACGCGGCGCAGGGCGGTGGCCTCGTCCCTCCGGCCCAGTTCGCCGACCTCGACCAGGACGGCGGAGATGCCCCGGCGGGCGGCGGCGGCGTGACTGTTGCCGCCCTCGGGGGTCAGGCCGAGGATGACGTCCTCGATGCCGAAGGAGCCCGCCAGTGCGGCCGTGGCCTTGTCGAGGTCCGGGTCGCCGGTGAGGCGGTAGCCGACGAAGTCCCGCAGGACCTGGTCGATGCCGCCGCAGTGCAGGTCGATGTAGACGTCGGCGCCGTCGACGAGGTGGGTGAAGAGCCAGGCGGCCAGGCGTTCGGTGGGGCCGCCGTCCGGGTCGCCGGGGAAGACGCGGTTGATGTTGACGCCGTCGACGGGGGAGATGTTGAGCCGGCCCTGGTACACGGCGGGAGGGTTGGCGACCGGGCAGATGATCACCTGTCCGTGCACCTCGCGGGCGTCCAGCCTGTCGGCCAGGCGTACGACGGCGTCGATGGGCGTGAACTCGCCGCCGTGGACGCCGGCGGTGATGACGACCCGGGGGCCGGGGCGGGAGCCGTTGACCAGGGTCAGCGGAATGTCGGTGGTGAGGGTGCCGAGGTCCGCCCGGAGGGTGCCGCGCGCCTTGGTGCCGGGCGCGGCGTGCAGGGAGCCGACGGAGAGGATGGTGTCGCTCATGGTCATGCCTCCGTGCGGCCGACGGTGGAGAGGAAGTCGATGGGCTGCGGCGAGGTGCCGTCCAGCGCCAGGTCGGCGGCGATGTCACCGAAGGCGGGCGAGAGCTTGAAGCCGTGGCCGGAGAATCCCGCGAGCAGGACGACGTTCTCGGCGCCGGGCAGCGGACCGACCAGCGGGCGGCTGCTCTCGGTGTAGCCCTCCATGTAGACGGCGAGGCGGGTCGGGTCCGGGTGCAGGTCCGGCGCATAGCGCGCGACGAGCTCGGAGAAGATCTCCAGCTCTTCCGGACGCACCGTGCGCTCCAGCTGGTTGGGGTCGTCGGTCAGCCGGTGCAGGACGCGGTTCAGGCCGAGCTTGACGGAGACGCCGTCCGGGGAGGGCAGGCCGTACCAGTGGGTGGGGGCGGTGCGGATGAAGGCCGGGCGCTCCTCGCCGAACCATGCCTCGGGGGTGGTGGGCACGAACCAGGCACTGACCAGGCGCCGGACCTCCACCTCCCACGGCAGGTCCGGGAGCAGGTCGTTCACCCAGGGGCCCGGGGTGACGACCGCGGTGTCGAACCGCTCGCTGCCCGCGTCGGTACGGACCTCCACGCCACCTGCGACGGGAACCACCTCGCGGACGGTGGTGTAGCGGTGGATCACGGCGCCCAGCTCCTCCGCGCGGCGGGCGGCGGTCTGGATGGTCAGTTCGGGGCGGATGAAGCCGGCGCGGCGGTCGAGGACGGCCGCGTCGCCGTCCTCGAGCCGGTACTGCGGGAAGCGCTTGGCGAGTGCCTCGGCGTCCAGCACCTCGTGGTCGAGGTCGTGCTCCGCGATGGACTCCAGGACGGTGGCCATCTGGTGGTGCGCGGTCCGCCCCATCAGCAGGCACCCGGTCAGGCGCCGCAGCTCGCGGCCGGTCTCCCCCTGGAGCTGCTCCCACAGCGCGTCGGCGTGCTTGAGGAGCGGGACGTACCGGGAGTCCTCGAAGTGGGCGCTGCGGAAGATCCGGGTCTCGCCGCCCGCCGCACCGCGGTCGTGGCCGGGGGCGTAGCGGTCGTAGCCGACGACCTCCGCGCCGCGTGCCGCCAGCCGCCAGGCGGCCTGGCTGCCCATCGTTCCGACGCCGATGACGGCGACACGCTTCCTGGCAGCTGACACGGGGGTTTCCTTTCGTTTCACCGGGGCGCATGCTGAGCTCCGGTGCGAGGCTGTTCGATTCGAGTGGTTTTGGGCGGGGGCGGAGTCCTCGGGGCCCGCAGCGCGCATCCGTCCGGTTCTCGGGGGTGCTCCGGCTCTCTCGGAAAGTTCTTCCTCAAGCCGTGCCACATTGTGGAACGCTGTGCTAGAATCTGGCACAGACAATGACAGTGGCACGGAGGGGAGTCAAGGGGTTGTTCACGGAAAATTCAGAGGACCAACAGGGGGAAATCGGATGGAAATGAAGAGCGTCACCAGGTCGCTGCGCATCCTGGAGGCGGTCGCCCAGCATCAGCCCGTCACCGTGGGCGAGTTGACGAAACTGTTCGGCCTTCCGAAGTCGACGGTGCAGCGCACCCTGGTCACCCTGAACGAGGCCGGCTGGCTGCGCGCCAACCGCAAGGACACCACCCGCTGGGAGATCGGCGCCCGCGTCCTCGCCGTACGCCCCGCCGCCCTCCAGGGCTCCAGCCTGTTCGCCGCCGCGCGCGACCCCATGGTGAGCCTGCGGGACGCGGTGAACGAGACCATCCACCTCTCGGTCCCCGACGGGCTGCACGGCATGGTCGTCGTCGACCGCGTCGACTGCGCGCAGGCGGTACGCACCTTCCACACGATCGGCGACACCTCACCCCTGCACGCCACCGCGGTCGGGCGGGCCGTCCTGGCCCACCTTCCCGGCCGGGACGTGGAGGAGGTCATCACCGCGGGCCTGGAGCGCTTCAGCGACACGACGCCGGCCGACGCCGACGAACTGCGCGCCGAACTGGCCCGGATCCGCACCCATGGGTACGCGGTCAATCGCAACCAGTTCCGTCCCGGCGTCTGCGCCGTCGCCGCCCCCGTGCTGGACGAGGACGGCACGCCGCTGGCCGCCGTGGCCGTCTCCATGCCCGAGTCCCGGTACGACGCGGACCGCCTGCCCGAGTGGGGCCGCCTCGTCGCCGACACGACCGCGGAGATCTCGCGCCGCCGCCTGGGCGCCTGAGCGCACGGCGGCCACACCGGAGCCGCCATCGAGGGTGGGTCTCGCACCGACACGCGAGGCCCACCCTCGACGCATACCCTGACCCTGTCGTGCCACATTGTGGAATGGCATGCTATGATGCGGCACATGGAGATGAAGAGTGTCACCAGGTCGCTGCGCATCCTGGAGGCGGTCGCCCGGCATCAGCCCGTCACCGTGGGCGAGTTGACCAGGCTCTTCGGGCTGCCCAAGTCGACCGTGCAGCGCACCCTGGTCACCCTGAACGAGGCCGGCTGGCTGCGCGCCAACCGCAAGGACACCACCCGCTGGGAGATCGGCGCCCGCGTTCTCGCCGTACGCCCCGCCGCCCTCCAGGGCTCCAGCCTGTTCGCCGCCGCGCGGGAGCCGATGCTCCGGCTCCGGGACGCGCTCAACGAGACCATCCACCTGGCGGTGCCCGACGCACTGCACGGCATGGTCGTGGTGGACCGCGTCGACTGCGACCACGCCGTACGGACCTTCCACGCCATCGGCGCCACCTCACCGCTGCACGCGACGGCCGCCGGGCACACGGTCCTCGCCCACCTGCCCAAGTCCGAGGTCGACGAGTTCACGGCCCGCACCCTGAAGGGGTACGGCGAGGAGACGATCACCGATCCCCTGGAGCTGCGCGCCGAGCTGGAGCGCGTCAGGGAACGGGGATACGCCGTCAACCACAACCAGTACGTCCCGGGTGTCTGCGCCATCGCCGCGCCGGTGCTGGACGCCGCCGGCGCAGCGCTGGCCGCCGTGGCGATCTCCCTGCCGGACTCCCGCTTCGAGCCCGGCAGGCTCCCCGACCTGGGCCGGCTGGTGACGGCCACGGCCGCGGAGATCACCGTCCGCCACCTGCGCTGAGCGCACGGGCGACGGGTCGCCGCCACCCCGTCGGCACGGCGAGGTACTGGTACTGGTCCTCGTATTCCAGGAACTCGTCGATCCCGATCCGACTGCCCTCGCGGCCCGGCCCGGACTGCTTGACCCCGCCGAAGGGTGCGGCAGGGCGTGGCCCGGCGAAGGTGCGGCGACAGTGCGGTCATGTTCGTCTCCCGGGCCTCGGTACTCCGTCTGCTGCGGTCTCCCGAGCATCCCGGCGGACGAGGACCGCACCAACGCGCGATCTGTCCGGCACGGACGCCACATCCGGACAATGTGTCAGCCCCGTGCCCGCCACCGGCCAGGTCATGAGGACCACCAGCTCCGCCTGTCCGGGCAGGGGTCTGCGGCCTCAGCAGCCGAGCAGGGCCGGCAGGCCGGACAGGTCGGGCAGCTCGTCGAAGGGCTGGTAGTCGGCGCTGCCGCGGGCTCCGGCGGAGCCGTTGTGGCCGTAGCGGTTGATCCACACGCGGCGGGCGAGGCCGAGGTCGCGGGTGGGGATGAGGTCGTACTCCCAGCCCTGGGCGACGTGGATGACCTGGGCGGGGTCGATGTCCATGGCCTGGAAGGCGTACGCGAAGGTCTGGCGGGACGGCTTGTACGCCTTGGCCTGCTGGGCGGTGACGACATGGTCGAACTCGACGCCGATGTGGGCCAGGTTCCGGGCGATGAGGTCGTCGTCCGTGTTGGAGATGACGGCGATCTCGTACCGGGACTTCAGCGCCCGCAGGGCGGCGGGGACCTCGGGGTGGGGGCCGAAGGTGGGCACGGCCGCGACCAGGGCCTCGCCGTCGGACTGCCGGTACTCCAGGCCGTGCAAACGCATCGCCGTCTCCAGGCCGGCGGGCAGCACCTCACGGAAGGGGCGGTATGCCTCCAGGACGGCGTGGAACCGCATGATGCGGAAGTCGTCGAGGAACTCGTCGACGTTCAGACGGTCCAGGTCCAGCCGGTCGGCCAGGATCTTCAGGGTGGTGGGGCCGAGCTGGAAGTCGACCAGGGTGCCGTAGGCATCGAAGGTGACGATCTGACGCATGGTGTTCAACCTCTTTCCGGGCATGGCTGACGCCCCGTTCACCGGGAGTCACGGTCTCGTCGAGTACGGCCGGGTCTGCCCCGTAGGGGTTCGGAAGGCTGCTGCGGCGTGGGCGGCGACCTGTTGGGGGCATAGGGCTCAAGGGGGCGCCGAGCGCGATGAGCCCTTCTCCGACCCGAGGTGATGCGTCAGTGAAACACCGCGGAGAATCCGGCAACAAGGGACGCGAGGCCGCGACATCGGCCCCGCATTTTGTCAGGCTGTCCGCACCCCGATGAACCTAGTGCGGGGGCGGTACGTGTGGTTCCACGACGAGGACGGCCTTGCCTTCTGGACTCGCTGAACAACGTCACCCATGTCGGCCATGCCGAGCCGCGCGTGACGGCCGCCGCCACCCGGCAGCTGCGCAAGCTCAACACCAACAGCCGTTTCGTGTACCCGCAGATCGCCGGTTATGTGCAGAAGCTGGTAGCCACACTGTCCGACCCGCTCGACGTCGTCTTCCTCGTGTGCACCGGCAGCGAGGCGAACGACCTGGCGCTGCGGATCGCCCGCCAGGTGACAGGTCGACAGCACTCGTCATCCCGGACCGCTACCGCAGCACCTACGGCTACGACGACACGGACGCAGGCGCCAAGTACGCGCGCGACGCCGCGGCTGTCATCGAGCGGATCACGGCCGACGGCCGGCCCCCGGCCGCCTTCATCGCCGAGTCCCTGATGGGATCGGGTGGCAACATCGTCTTCCCCGACGGCTACCTCGACGGCGTGTTCACCGCCGCCGGGCGGGCGGGCGCCCTGTGCATCTCCGACGAGGTCCAGGTCGGCGTCGGACGACTCGGGCCCTGGTGGGGGTTCGAACTGCAGGGAGTGGTCCCGGACATCGTCACGATGGGCAAGCCGCTCGGGAACGGGCATCCCCTCGCGGCGGTGGTCACGACCCGGGAGATCGCCGACGCGTTCGACACGGGCATGAAGTACTTCAACACCTTCGGCGGCAACCCCGTCTCCTGCGCGATCGGCGAGGCCGTGCTCGACATCGTCGAACACGACGGACTGAGGCAGAACGCCGTGCGCGTGGGCGGGTACTTCGCCCAGTCGCTGCGCCAGCTCCAGCAGAGCCGGCCGCTCATCGGTGACGTGCGGGCGGAGGGGCTCTACCTCGGCGTCGAACTGGTCCGCGACCGCACCACCAAGACGCCGGCCACCGAGCAGGCCTTCATGGTCACCGAACTCATGAAGGAGCGCGGCGTCATCGTCTTCCCCAATGGCGTGCACGACAACGTACTGAAGATCAAACCCCCCATGACCTTCCGCCGCGAGCACGTGGACCTCTACGTCGACGTGCTGGACGAGGTGCTGTCCCTGCCCGAGCTGCGCTCGGCCGTTCAGTAGCCTCCGGGCCGGCCCGGGCGCAGCATCCCAGGCACGCATGTACGTACAGGTCAGAAGGGCTGGGATGGTTCCAGGGTGCTCCATGGGCCCCTGGCTGTTGCGGTCGGCCGTCGTGACCGTCGATGCTCTTGGTGTCGCACCGACCGGGGACCGGACCGACCAACCGGACCGCGTCGGGGCAGCCCTGTCCACCCACTCGTCCACGGGGGAACACCCATGTCCATGCGCATCCGAACCAGCGCCCTCACCGCACTCGCCGTCACCGCCCTCGCGGCGGGCTCCCTCCTGACGGCGCCGGCCGCGGGCGCCGCGACGAAGGCCGCCGCGCCGAAGTTCCTGTCGGCGTCCGAGCTGCCGCCGCACCCCACGTCGTCCTGGACCGCCGGGCCGGTCACCGAGGGGTTCCCGGAGGCACTCGGCCTCTGTGTGAGCACGGAGGGCGTGCTCGACTACGACTACCGGCACCGCACGTTCCGCACCGACCTGGACACCAACGCCGTGCAGTTGACGGTCGTGACGGGCACCGCCGGCCAGGCCAAGGCCCTGGCCAAGCACTACGACGACCTGATCCGCACCTGCGCCGACCGTCTGGAGGAGTCCTCGCCCGACATCGACGCCGAGGGCCGGGACTTCGGCACGCTGCCGGTCGAGGAGGGTGCCCATGTCCGCGGCGTGAACACCGAGACGTCCTCGGGCTCCACGGACGTCGCCCTGCTGTCGGTCGGCCGGGACGGCAGGACCGTCACGGTCGTCCAGTGGAGCCAGATGGGCGACTTCGGGGACGCTCCCGTGACCGCCTTCAAGAAGACCACCACCACGGCCGTCAACAAGCTGTACTGACCGGGCGGCCACCGGACACGGGTGCAGGCCGAGCCACCCCGGGGAGGGCGCCCCGGTCACCTCGCCCACGTACAGGGTGAGGTGCTGCCTGAAGCGCTCGACGAGGGAGCCGCCGCACTCGACCGCGCCATGGCCACGCACGTCTCCCACCTGCGCACCCATGTCTCCGGCCTGCTCTCGGCGGAGGACCGCCGTCACCTGGAACGCACCCTGCGCACGCTCCGCGACGCACAGGGGTGAGAACCGGGAGCGCCGGTGGCGGATGCCTCAGTCCGGTGGGCCGGTGCGCCGGGCGAGGAGGAGGGCCACGTCGTCGTCCGGTTGGCGGTTCAGGGTGTCGAGCACGAGGTCGCAGGTCTCTTCGAGGGGGAGGCGGGTGCCCAGCACACGGAGCAGGGCGTTCAGCCCGGTGTCGAGGGGCTCCGTGTGGCTCTCGACGAGACCGTCGGTGAACAGGGCGAGCAGTGCCCCCTCCGGCAGCTCCCGCCGGTCCGCGGTGAACGGCACGCCCCCCACTCCGAGGGGCACGCCGGCGGCGGTGTCCAGGAAGACGGCCGTCCCGCCCGGGTCCACCAGGACCGGCGGGAGGTGGCCGGCGCGGGAGACCTCGCACCGGCCGTGCCGGGGGTCGCAGACGACGTACAGGCACGTGGCCAGCGTGTCGGAGTCGCCGAGCGAGGCGGCGATGCCGTCGAGGTGGGACAGCAGCTCCGCCGGAGGCAGGTCGAGCCGGGCGAGGGCGCGGGTGGCGGTGCGCAGCTGCCCCATGACCGCGGCGGCGTGCACACCCTTGCCCATGACGTCACCGACGACGAGGCCGACCTTGCCGTCCCTGAGCGGCAGCACGTCGAACCAGTCCCCGCCCACCTCGCTGACCGCGGGCAGATAGCGCGAGGCCACCTCCATGCCGGCGGGGCGCGGCGGCTCCTGGGGCAGGATGCTGCGCTGCAGGGTGAGCGCGGTGGCGCGTTCGCGTCCGTACAGCCGGGCGTTGTCGATGCAGATGGCGGCGCGGGCGGCCAGTTCGGTGGCGAGGGTGAGGTCCTGGTCGTCGAACGGCCGCTCGTCGACCGTCCGGTACAGGCTGAGCGTGCCCAGCACCTCGCCCCGGGCCACCAGCGGGGCGGCCAGATAGGAGTGGACGCCCGCCCGGCGCAGCCGCTCGGCGGCCGCGTCGTCCCGGGCGATACGCCGCAGCGCCTCGGCGTCGACCCGCCGCAGGAGAAGGGGCCGTGCCTCCCGTACGCACTGGGTGATCACCCGGGACGCGGTGTACGACGCCGGCTCGCCGACCGGGTCCGCCGCCTCCGCCGCATCGCCGGCACGGCTCGCCTTCAGGGCCAGCGCGTGGAAGGCAAGGGGGTCGTCCGGCCGTACCGTGCCCGTGCCACCGGTGCCGTGGCCGACGACGGAGTCGAGTACGTCGACGGCGGCGAGGTCGGCCAGCTGCGGAACGGTCACGTCCGTGAGTTCCTGTGCCGTCCGGCGCAGGTCCAGCGTGGTCCCGATACGAGCGCCCGCGTCGGCGATCACCGCCAGGCGTTCCCTCGCCTGCGCGACCTCGGCGGCCGCCCGCTGCCGCTCGGAGATGTCGAGGATCGCCATCGCCAGGCCCAGCACGCGTCCGTTCGGGTCCTCCAGCCGGTGGTAGGACTCCGAGTAGGCGTGGTCCTCGTCGTCCGCGGCGGTCCGGCCGATCGTCTGCTGGTCCAGCAGCGGCTCACCGGTGTCGAGGACCCGCCGCATCCGTGTCTCGATGGCCTGGACGTCGAGCGCCGGCAGCACCTCGGCGACCCGTCGGCCCAGCACGGCCTCCTCGGGAACACCGTTGATGCGCTCCAGCGCCGGGTTGACCCGCAACCACCGCAGGTCGGGGTCGAACACCGCGATGCCCACCGGTGACTGGTTGATCAGGATGTGGGAGAGCGCCAGGTCGCGCTCCACGTTCCGTACGGTCTCGGCGTCGATGCCGAGGCCCAGGGCGTGGATGTCGCCGCGCGTGTCGCGCAGCTGCATGGTGCGGAACTCCACGCGGCGCGTCCACCCGCCCTTGTGACGCATCGGGAAGACGCCCGCCCAGCGTGCCCCGGTGCGTACGCGCCGGAACAGCTCGCGGGCCCGTGCCCGGTTCTCCGGGGCCACCAGCAGCACGCCGGCGTCGCTGCCCAGGGCCTCGGTCGCGGAGTAGCCGAGCAGCGACTCGGCCTCCGGGCTCCACAGCACGATCCGGCCGTCGCTGCCCAGGACCAGGGCGGCGACCTTGAGCAGATCGAGCAGCCCGCCGGGCGCGGCGGTGACCTCGTCCGCCTGCCGGCCGCTCCCGGCCCGGGTCTCTCGCTCAGGCATACCGGACGCTCCTTCCGGCGGCAGCGCAGGATGGGGCCTTCGCCTGTTCCGCCGGGCCACGTGTCAGTCATACCTCTGCCCGTGGGGCACCGCACGCCATGGTCCGGCGGCGGGCGGTGTCGACGGGGTCACAGCAGGTGGAGTTCGCGGGCGCGGCGTACGGCGTCGTTGCGGCGGTTGACCGCCAGTTTCCGGAAGACGCTCTTGAGGTGCGTCTTGACGGTGTTCACCGACACGCACAGGTCGGCGGCGATCTCCTCGGTGGACATCATCCGGTCCAGCCCCCGCAGCACGTCACGCTCGCGCCCGCTCAGGTCCTCCACGACCGGTGGCCGCTCCTCGGGGCCGGGCGTCCCGGTGTGCGGCGCGGACCCGGGGGTGAGCCAGCCTGCCGCGAGGCCCCGCAGCGGTGCGGTGTCGAGGACGGGCCGGAGCCATCCGCCGGCCTCGGCGAAGGGACGGCGCAGCCGCTCGCGCCGGGCCTCGTGGAGGGCCTGGGCGACCAGCCGGCGCACCGCGACCGTGTCCCCGACCGCGTGCGCGGCCTCCGCGCGGACCAGCAGGGCCCGCACGGTCACCGCGGGGCCCGTGCGGGTCTCGGCCGGCACCCCGTCCAGCACGTCGAGAGCGGCGCGGGGCGTGCCCGCGGCCAGCCGGGCGCGCGCCTCTCCCACCGCGCAGACCGGCTGGTGGCCGGGCACGTCGTGCAGCAGTGCGGCGGCCTCCTCGGGCCGGCCCCGGGCGAGGTGGGCGGCGGAGGCGACCAGGGCCGTGTGCCCCCGCGCCCAGGGGGAGGCCACGTCGGCGGTGACGGCCGGTTCTGCCGCCGCCAGGGCGCCCCGGGTGTCGCCGCGCGCGAGCAGCAGACGGCCGGTGGCGATGGCCCGGCCGGCCTCCGTCACCGGGTCCCGCAGGGGGGAACGGTCGTCCGCGACCGCGTCGAGATGGGCGCGGGCCAGCCGCAGCTCGTCCCGGTCGACGGCGACGGCGGCCAGGACCAGATGGGCGATGCCGTAGGCGGAGGGCTGCGGCAGGCTGTACCGCTCGGAGAGGGTCAGCGCCGCGTTGGCCCGGCGTTCGGCCCTGCCGGGCCAGCCGTTCAGATAGTCGATGAGGGCCAGCAGCCCGAGGCAGTCCTCGCGCGGCAGTGCCGTCGACGCGTCCCCGGAACCGTCGGCGACGAGGGACAGCGCGGCCCGCGCCTCCTCGAAGCGCCCGGCCCACAGACGGGTCGACCCCAGGTGGGTCAGGAGCAGGGCGGTGAGTTCGGGGTGCGCGTCCAGCAGGTGGGCCGGGACCTGCTCCCGCAGCCGCTCGGCCGTCCCGGCCACCAGCTCCGCCCGGCCCGGCGAGCCGGTCAGCCGGGCCGCCAGCGCCTCCAGCAGCAGACAGCTCAGCCGGGCCGCCGCCGGGCCGGGCTCGTCCCCCGCCCGGTCCTCGTCCTGTGCCAGATCCCGCTCCGCGTGCCGCAGATGGCTCAGGCCCCGGTCGAGTTCGCACCGGGACAGCTCACGGGCCGCCCGTACGAGGTGGGCGGCCGGGCTCCGCGCCTCGGGGCCCATACGGGAGAACAGCGCGGCCAGGTCGTCGGAGCGCAGCCCCGTGAAGAGCTGACCGAGGGCGAGGTCGTCGACGAGGGCGCCGGCGGTGAAATCCCAGTCGCCCGCGGCGGCCCCGTGCCCGAGCGCCTCGTCAAGCAGCCCCGAGCGGCGGAGCCACTCGGCGGCCCGCCGGTGGAGCACGGGTTCCAGACCGGGCAGGCGCATCCGCAGATGGGCCCGGAGGATCTCCCCGAAGAGCGGGTGGAGGCGGTACCAGGAGTGCCCGAGGTCCTCCACGAACGCGTTGCCGCGGTGCAGCTCCGCCAGGATCCCGGCGGCGTCACCGCGTTCCGTCAGCGCGTCCGCGAGTTCGGGGCGGATCCGTTCCAGGACGCTGACCCGCAGGAGGAGATCCTGCGTCTCGGGCGGCTGCCGTTCGAGGACCTCGGCGAGCAGGAAGTCGGCGACGGCGGTGCGCTCGACCTCGAACCGCTTCAGATACGTCTCCGGGTCCGGGTTCTCCCGGGCGGCCAGCGCGCACAGCCGCAGACCGGCCGCCCACCCCCGGGTGCGCTCCACCAGTGCCTCCGCGACCGGTACGGGGAGCCGCAGGCCGTGCAGGCCCAGCAGGACGGACGCCTCCTCGGGCGTGAAGGCCAGATCGGCGTTCCTGATCTCCGTGAGGTCACCGGCCGTCCGGTGGCGGTGCAGCGGCAGCAGCGGTTCGGTGCGGGTGACGAGGACCAGGCGCAGGCCGCCCGCCGCGTGATGGAGGACGAACTCCAGCTGGTCCGCGATCTCGGGGTCGGTCACCCGGTCGAACTCGTCGAGCACCAGGATCGCGGGCCGCTCCCGGGCGCCCAGCTCCGCGGCCAGCCGCGTCAGCAGCGTCCGGTCGGCCCGGCCCGCGTCGGCCGGGCAGCCGATCTCGGGCGACAGGGGGACGCCGGCGGAGCGGAGCGTCTGCAGGACGTACGCCCAGAACATGCCGGGGCCCTGGTCGCCGGCCTCGGTGGTGAGCCAGGCGACCGGCGGCTCCTGCCGTGCGGCCCAGTCGGCGACCAGCAGGGTCTTGCCGGCGCCGGCGGCACCGTTGACCACGGTCAGCGGTGTGGTCAGGGCCCGGTCGAGGCGGTCGACCAGTCGGGCCCGCCTGAGGAAGGTGCCGGGCCGGGCCGGTACGGCGAACCGGGTCCGCAGGTAGGGGTCACCCCGGGGGTCGGCGCACGGAAGCAGGCGCCCCGAACCGCTCTCCCCGGACCCTGCCATGGTTTCCACCACCACCTGGCCGTCAGCATGTGGACAGCGCTCCACGTCCAGCAACAGCATCCCAGTGTTCCTCCGCGCCCGCGCGCCGCGGGCGCCCGAGGGCCCATGGCGTACGCCCCCGAGCGGGATCCGGGAGGTGCCCCGCCGCCGGTCCGCCCGGGCAGGTGGGCAGGCGGCCCCCGCGGGCCCTGCCGGGCCGGATCGGCGGGGCGCCTCCCCCGTGCGACCCGGCCCGGCTTACCGTACGGGGAGATCACGATCTGCCCGGGAGTCCCCATGGCCGGTAGCCGCCGGAAGAGGTCCGCCGAGGCCGTCGATGCCTTCGAGGCCATCGAGCCGCCCCGCAACGCCGAACTCGTCCTCGGCGTCCTGGCCGTGACGGCCCTGGTGGAGGCCCTCGGTGTGCTGTCCGGGTCCGAGGTGTGGCTGCTCGGACTGCTGGTGTTCCTGCCGGGAACGGCGTCGGCGCTGTGCACGGTACGGCAGACGGCGTTCGTCGCCGCGTGGACCACTCTCGTCGTCACCACCACGGCCGTGGTGCGCAACGTCGACGCGGACCGCTGGCTCGACCGTCTCCTGCTGGTGCTGCTCACCCTCACCCTGGGCGCCGCGTCCGTGTACGCCTGTCACCGGCGGATCGGACGCGAGGCGGAGATGTTCCGGCTGCGCTCCACGGCCGCGGCCATGCAGCGGCACATCCTGCACCCCCTCCCCCTGCTCACCGAGGACGTCCTGGTCAACGGCGTGTACGAGCCCCTGCAGGAGGACCGTCTCGTCGGCGGCGACATCTACGACGTCGTCGCCTCGCCGTGGGGGACGCGGGTGCTGATCGGTGACGTCCAGGGCAAGGGCCTGGCCGCCGTGGGCGCCGCGTTCGCCGTCATCGGCACCTTCCGTGAGGCGGCCCACCGCGAACCCACGCTCACCGCGCTCGCCGACGCCCTCGACGCGGCCGTGGTCCGCCACAACTCCTACGCCGAGAACACCGGCGACGACGAACGCTTCGTCACCGCTCTCGTCATCGGCATCGACGGGCTGACGGAGGAGGCCCAGGCGGTCAACTGCGGGCACGTCCCCCCGCACGTGATGCACGAGGGGAGGGTGACCACGGCCGAGCTGGACTCCGGTGTCCCGCTCGGGCTGGCCGAACTGGCGGTCGAGCCCACCACCGTGGGCTGGTTCCCGTTCCCGGACGGCGCGACGCTGCTGCTCAGCACCGACGGCCTCACCGAGACCCGCGCCGCCGACGGCACGTTCTACCCGGTCGACGAACGCCTCGCGGAGCACCTCGACCTCTCCCCCACCGACCTGCCCCGGGCCCTGTACGAGGACGCGCGGGCGTACGCGGGCAGCGGCGGCCGGCACGACGACGTCGCCGTCCTCACGGTCCGCCGGTCCCCGCGCCACTGAACGCGCACCTACACGCACTGAACGAGTACCGAAAAGGGTTTCCGCAGCGCGCGACGGACGGGAACGGACCCGCGCACACCGTGCACCGCTCGTCGACCGCTCGGTCCCCGAACTCCGTTCCCTCCCGGCTCTCTTGACACGTCAACAGCGCGCTCCTACGTTGCGAAAACCTTTTCAGTTCGTTTTCCGCACCCCCCGGTTCACGCACACATGCCGTCAACGGGACAGGGAGCATCCGATGAGAAGACCGCACCTCCTCCTGGACCGCCGCCGGCGCACGAGGTGTGTCCTCGTCGCCCTGGCACTGAGCGCCTGCTCCGTGGTCGCCGCTCCCCCGGCCGCCGCGGCGCAGACCATCGGGTTCCCCACCTTCGGCGGGCCCGCGATCCCGGCACCGCCCGTCGCGCACACCTCCGGCGACATGATGAAGGCCATCTACGACGCGGAGAGTTCCGGCACCGACTTCTGGATGGACCGCCTGCTGGCCCGCTCGGGCAACGACCCCGCCGGGCCGTGGCTGATGAGCCGCGGCCGGGCGTTCTTCATGAAGGAGCACAACCCCGCCCAGCTCGGGTTCGGCGGCAAGGCGGCCTACTGGGAGAGCATCAACGACAGCGCCGCCTACACCGTGGCGGTCACCCCGGGCACCTTCACCGAGCAGGTCGCCCAGCGCCGGCAGACGCCCAGCCACTGGAAGAGCGTCCACACCAGCGGGTCGGTCACGATCGACCAGACGAAGTTCGTCACCGACAACAACGTCGCCGTGACGAACCTGTCCATCAGGAACAACGGCTCCGCCTCCACCACGCTCCGGCTGCGGGCGACCTCGCCGTACACGACCTCGGGCACCGGCAGCGAGCTGACCGGGCAGATCAACGCCCACAACAACCTCACCACCCTGCGTCCCCGGCTCACCGGCGACGGATTCGCGGTCTCCGGCGGGGGTCTCGACCGGTCCGTGACGATCGCGGCCGGTGCCACCGTGACGGCCAAGGTGGTCATGGGCTTCGTCACGGACGAGATCCCGCAGTCGCTGACCGAGTACCACGCCTACGCGGCCCACTCGCCCGCGACCGCGTTCGCCACCCACGTCAGGGCGTACAACCTGTGGTGGGCGCAGAACGTGCCGTACATCGACGTGCCCGAACCGGCCATCAAGAAGAACATCTACTACCGCTGGTGGCTGATGCGCTTCAACAGTCTCGACGCGGACATCCCCGGGCAGACCTTCCAGTTCCCGACGTCCACCGAGGGCGTCCTCGGCTACAACAACGCGATCGCGCTGACCCAGCCGATGCACATCGACGACCTCAAGTACCTGCGGAACCCCGCCTACGCGTACGGGGACTGGCTGAGCGTCGGCCAGACCTCCAAGGGCGGCCGCTTCCTCGACAACCCGGGTGACCCGGAGAACTGGTCCAACAGCTACACCCAGTACATCGCCGAGGCGGCCTGGAAGAGCTACCAGATCCACGGCGGCCAGCCCGGCATCGCCGCCAATCTGGCCCGCTACGCCGAGGGGGACGTCAAGGGGCAGCTCGCGCACTACGACCACGACGGCAACAAGCTCATCGAGTACGACTGGGGCGCCCTGACCGGCAACGACGCCGACGCCGTCTCCTTCCACTGGAAGCCCGGGAACATGGACCGCGCCGAGTCCGCCTACCAGTACAGCGGCGCGCTCGCCGCCGCCCAGGCCTACGAGGCGACCGGCAACACCGCCAAGGCCACCGAGATGCGCACGCTCGCGACGCAGATCAAGGACGCGATCGTGAACGTGCTGTGGAACCCGAACCGGCAGCTGTTCGAGCACCGGCTGAAGTCGACGAACGAGTGGGTGCCCTGGAAGGAGATCAACAACTACTACCCGTTCTCCGTCGGCGCTGTCCCCAACACGGCCACCTACAAGCAGGCGTTGCGCCTGTACGACGACCCGGCGCAGTACCCGGTCTTCCCCTTCTACACGGCCAACCAGGTCGACAAGAAGGCGGCCGCCGACGCGGGCGAGCCCGGCTCCAACAACTTCTCCACCATCAACTCGACCGTGCAGTTCCGGCTGTACTCGTCGGTGCTGCGCGACTACCCCAACTCCTGGATGAGCGCGACCGACTACAAGAAGCTCCTGTACTGGAACACCTGGGCCCAGTACGTCGGCGGCAACACGCAGTGGCCCGACGCCAACGAGTTCTGGGCCGACTGGAACGGCGGCTCGATCGACTACCGCTCCTGGATCCACCACAACATCCTCGGCAGCAGCAACTGGACCGTCATCGAGGACGTCGCCGGGCTGCGCCCGCGCAACGACGCCAAGGTCGAGCTGTCGCCGATCGACATCGGCTGGAGCCACTTCACCGTCAACAACCTCCGCTACCGGGGCGCCGACCTGTCCGTCGTGTGGGACGACCCGGCCGACGGCGTGGTCCGCTACCCGGGCATCCCGGAGGGCTACTCCGTCTACGTCGACGGCGACCGGGTGGCCACCGTCAGCGCGCTGGTGCCGCTGACCTGGGACCCGGCCACCGGTGACGTCACCACCGGCGGCACGGTCACCCACCACGCCGCCAAGTCCGGGCTGAAGGCGCCGAACCAGGTCGTGCAGGACAGTCCGCAGATGGTCGACATGCTCGCCAAGGCCGGCGTCGACCTGACCGCCGACCTCACCAACCTCGCCGCCGGCGCGACCGCGACCGCCTCCCACACCGGCTCCGGCAGTACGGTGGCGGGCGCGGTCGACGGCTACCCCACCAATGAACCGTTCTGGGGCGCGGGCGGCTCCGCCGACGGCCAGGACTGGTACGAGCTGAACTTCGGCACCGCCCGCACGCTGAGCGAGGTCCGGCTGCACTTCAAGGACAGCCGCCCGGCGACCACCACCTACCGGGCGCCGTCCGCGTACACGATCCAGTACCACAACGGCAGTTCCTGGGTGAGCGTCCCCGACCAGACGAAGAGTCCGGCGGCGCCCCGGGCCAACTACAACCGGGTGCGGTTCCCGGCGGTCAGCGCCCAGCGCATCCGGGTCCTGGCCACCCACGCCTCCGGCGCGAGGACGGGGCTGACCGAAATCAAGGTGTTCGACCGGGGCGGCATCCAGCCGCCGGGCAACCTGGCGGCGTCGGCCACGGCGTCGGCGTCGTACACCTCGCCCTGGGAGAGCGTCGCCGCCGTGAACGACGGGATCGATCCGCCGTCGTCCGACGACACCGTGAACCCGCGCTGGGGCACCTGGCCGGAGACGGGCCGGCAGTGGGCCGAACTGACCTGGCCGTCCGCGAAGACCCTGGACAGGGCCGAGGTGTACTTCTTCGACGACGACCAGGGCATCGACATGCCCGCCTCGTGGAAGCTGCAGTACTGGAACGGCAGCGCGTACGCCGACGTGCCCGGAGCCGGGAGCTACCCCCTGGCCAAGAACCAGTACAACACCGTCGCCTTCACCGCCACGAGCACCACCCGGCTCCGGGTGCTGCTCACCGGCAACGGCACGAACTCCGTCGGACTCCTCGAAGCAAAGGTGTACGGACCGTGATCCGACCTAGACTCCTGTCCGCGTTCCTCGCCTCGGCCGCCCTGGCGGTCACCTTCCTGATCGCACCCCGGCCCGCTGCCGCCGCCGTCGCGTTCACCTCGACGGCGGTGAACCGGACCGGCGGCAACTGCCTCGAACTGCCGGGCGGTTCGTCGGCCGACGGCACGCAGCTGCGGGCCTCCGCCTGTGCCGGCGGGGCGAACCAGAGCCTGTCCTTCACCCCGGTGACGGGGACGGCCGACGTCTACACCGTCACCACCGGGTCGGGTCGCTGCGTCGACGTGTACGGCGCCTCCACCGCCGACGACGCCGCGGTCATCCAGTGGCCCTGTCACAGCGGGGCCAACCAGCGGTGGCGGCTCGTCCCGGTGTCGGTGGCGGGCACGGACAGGACCTTCACGCTGGTCTCCGTCGGCTCGGGCAAGTGCGTGGCGCCGAGCGGCGGTTCACCGGCGGCCGGCACCAACCTGGTGCAGCTGCCGTGCTCCACGTCCGACGGCAGGGTGTGGCGGCTGCCCGGCTTCACCGGCGGCCCGGCCCCGAGGACGTTCACCAACCCCCTCGTCCAGCGCGGCCCCGACCCCTGGCTGACGTACCACGACGGCTTCTACTACCTCGCCACCACGACGTGGAACTCGACGGTCACGATGCGCAGGTCGAGCACCCTCGCCGGGCTCGCCACCGCCGAGGAACGGGTGATCTTCCACCTGACCCGGCTCAACGGGGCGGGCACCATGTGGGCCCCGGAGTTCCATCTCCTGGACGGGCCGAACGGCAAGCGCTGGTACTTCTACTACACGGCAGGCCGGGAACCGTTCGACCTCGGCACCCAGCGCATCCACGTCCTGGAGAGCGCCGGCCTGGACCCGATGGGCCCCTACGGTTTCAAGGCCGATCTGCTCGACCCGACGCAGGACAACACCTGGGAGCTGGACCCCGGCATCCTGCAGCTCGACGGCAAGCTGTATCTGCTGGGCACGTTCTACAACGGCTCGCAGCCCTTGTTCATCCGCCCGCTGTCGAACCCATGGACCGCGAGCGGCACCCGCCGGGTGCTGTCCACGCCGACGTACGGCTGGGAGACGGTGGGCGGTGCGGTCAACGAGGGCGCCGAGGTGCTGCAGCGGGGCGGCAGGACCTTCATCGTCTACTCGGCCGGCCACTGCTCGACGCCCGACTACAAGCTCGGCATGCTCACCTACAACGGCGGCGACCCGCTCAGCTCCTCGTCATGGGTCAAGTCCCCGAACCCGGTGTTCCAGCGGTCCAACGCGAACGGGGTGTACGGCCCCGGTCACAACGGCTTCTTCAGGTCGCCCGACGGGACGGAGGACTGGATGGTCTACCACGCCAACGGTTCCGCCTCCGGGGGCTGCGACATGAACCGGTCGACCAGGGCGCAGAAGTTCACCTGGAACGCCGACGGCACCCCGAACTTCGGGACCCCGGTCTCCCTCGGCGTCACCCTGACCGCACCATCGGGCGAATAATCGTACCGTTTTCTCCCGATCGTCCCAAACCGCTTGCCGGGTGCGGGCCCCCTGCCCATCCTTGAGCGGTGATGGATGAGCAGGCGCACGCCGGACCCGACCTCCCGACGACACTGCACAGGCTGGTCGAGGAACTGGGCCGGGTCCGGGCGCTCGGGCTGCTGCGGCTGCACGAGGCCCGGCTGGAGACACTGGCGGCGTGCGCCGCGGACCGGTCCCCGGGTGCGGAGCCGTCCGCACCCGGCGGCCGCGCGGAGCCGGAGGCGGTGGAGCGCCTGCTGCACGCCGTACTGCTGGGCCTGGACGGGGAGTTGCTGCGGGACGCGGCACTGCACTCGTTCGGTTTCGCCCCCGGCACCCGCGATCTGTCGGGCAAGGAGCGCCGGGAGCGGGCGGCCCATGTCTACGGCGTGGGGGCGGAGCGGTTCCGCAAGCACCAGGAGAAGCTGATGCTCCAGCAGGTGGCCCGCGCGGTCATGCACTTCGAGGGCCACCGGGCCGGGCCCGTCCCGGAGTCCCGGGAGAGCGTCCGGGAGGGCGCCGGGGACAGCGAGGTCGCCCCCGTCCGCGCGGGACGCCATGTGGTACGGACCGCGTTCCCCCACGGGGACGTCCTGCTCACCCTGCATGTGGCGCCCATCGAGCTGGTGACGGGCGTGGACGTGCTGGTGTCCTCGGAGAACATCTACTTCGAGATGTCGAAGACGTTCCGGCGGACGGTCTCCGGCAGCCTGCGGCGGGCGGGGGCCACGAAGGATGCCGTCGGTCGGATCACGGACGACGTGATAGCCCGTCAACTTGCCGACTGGGTGAGGAACTTCGGGGTGCCGGGGCTCCCGGTGGCGGCGGGTACGGTCGCCGTGACCTCGCCGGGGGCGCTGGCCGCGCAGGGGGTGCGGCGGATCCTGCACGCGGCGGTCGCCACGCCCTCGGCGACGGGCGACGGGTACGAGACCGCGCCCGCGGCCGTCGCGACGGCCGTCCGGCGCGTCTTCCAGCTGGCGGCGGCCGAGCGGCGCGCGGGCCGCGCGCCCCTGCGGTCCGTCGCGCTCCCTCTGCTCGGGGCGGGCCGGGGCGGCCTCGACGCGCGGACCAGCGCCGAGACCGTCGTCGGAACACTGGAACAGGTGCTGCGGGCCGACCCCGACTGGTCGGTGCATCTGGTGACCCGCAATCCCCTCAGTGCGCGCGCGGTGATCGACGTGCTGCGCGACCGGCGGCCCTGATATTCCGGAATGGACGACGGAGGGGACGGAAGAGCACGGTATTCGAATTCGCTCGCCCCGTGGAACTCGAATACCGTGCTTTCTTCCTGCCGCATTCCCCCGTGCTTTCCCGCGGCCTTTCGAGCAGAAGTATGCACGAGTGGCGACCGGGACCGGAAGCCGCTGCGCCGATCCCCGGCGACAATCCGGAAAGCTACCGGTTCCCGCCCGGAAAAAGCCCGGCCGGACCCCGTGAGAGCGCGGAAGCAGGGTCAGGACCCGATGCCCGGCAGCCGGTCCACCGACCCGATCTCGACGTGGTACTCCTCCAGGGTCTCGGCCAGCCAGCGCAGGCCGTCCTCGTCGTCGAGGGCCCTCGCAGGCTCCTCGGTCACCGTGAGCAGGTCGCTCTCGGCCGCGGAGCCGAACAGGACCAGGGACTCGTGGGGGCCGTCCAGCCGCGAGCGCCAGACGAACCCGTCCGCCCACTCCGCCTCGGCGCGCAGCCAGTGCCCCCAGCGCCGGGTGAACGCGTACTCCGTCGGGTCGGACTCCACGAGCCACCAGTCGCTCTGCTGGACCGCGTTGAGGTGGAGGATGCTGCACAGGGAGACCAGTTCGACGTCGCGGGTGAGCCGGACCTGGGACAGCAGCCTGCCCTCCAGTTCCTTCCGCAGCAGGATGCGAGAGTTGCCGAGGCCGTCGAAGCGCAGGGTGCGGACGAACCTCTCGATGATCGCGGTCTCGGGCCTGGGGGCCGCGTACAGGTACGCGTAGGAATCGTTCGGGGTGCTGTCGAAGCGGCCGCCGCCGAAGTGATGGTCCTGCGGCTCCGGGTTGAAGCGGTCCGCCGCGCGGCGCCGCGAGTGCACCCGGTAGAACACCTCGCCCGCCCTGCGGACCGTCCTGCGGGCGTCGGCCGCGCCCTTCTCGGGAAGTTTCGCTCCACGGGCCATGTCAGTAGTCCTCCCCCACCACGCCCGCGGCGGCGAGCAGTTGATCGTCCAGCCCCGCGCCGAGCAGGGTCGCCGGCACGGCATCCAGCCACGGATTGGGCCCCAGCCACCAGTCGGCCACCCCCCAGGGGTCGGCCGCCGCGCCCAGCATCGCGTTGACGGCGAGCACCAGGGACCGGGGACGGCCCTCGCCGTCGAACTGGAACGCGGGCAGCCGCTCGGGGCCCTGGGGCGCGCGCAACCGGATCAGTTCGGGATGCTCGGCCGCGACCCCGAAGATCTCCGTCAGGTCCGTGTCCGTCAGGGCGGGCTCGGCCAGCAGCCGGTCACGGGCCGAGGCCCAGCGCACCCCGGGGTCCGGCGTGGACCCGGCGGGGGAAGCGGTGGTGCGGGCGACCGTGGACGGGCCGCCCGCACCACCTGTGCCGCCCCTGCCGTCGCTACCGCCCGGCGCGAAGCGTTCCAGCAGGACGTCGTGCGGGGGCCGCCTGGTGAGCGACGAGGAGGTGTACCGCCGGCCCACCGCGCTCCCCTCGTCGTCCGGCAGCGCCGCGCGCAGATGGGCGGCGACGGCCCGCGCGATCCCCCGCGACCGCTGCTCGCCGCCGCCCTCGGCGACGAGGTCGAGCAGGACGTCGAGCTGTTCCCGGTCGGCCGGGGAGAGCTTTTCCCGGATCGACTGCGGTTCCGACACGAGCGCCGCGATGAGTTGCTGCTCGTAATCATCCATGCGTTCCCCTCCTCCGATCCGGAATCCGGATTACGGCCGTACGCTAGTGAGCTACGATCCCCTTGGCAATTCAGATGCCGGTACGGGGACATTCCCCGGCGCGGGCGGGGGGTTTTCGTGTACACCGGAAATCAGGGTTTCGATGATCAGTCCGATGAATCCGGGATGACGGAGCGTTTCGCCCGGATCGACGTCGTCGTGGAACTCCTCGAAGCCGCCGAGGACGCCCTCGGGCAGGAGGACGAGGCCCGCGTCGTGGACCTCGTCGACGAGGTGGAGCGGATGCTGGCGGAGCTGTCCGGCGCCCCCTCCGGGCCGGCCGAACGGCGTCTGCTGCTCGGCCTGTCCGCCGACGCGTCCCGGATCCGCTACGCCCACGGGCAGGCACCCCGGGATCTCGACGACACCGTCGAACGACTGGACACCGTCCACGCGTTGACCGTCGAGGCGTTCACGTCCCCCGGGCCGGAGGGCCCGCCCGACCCCGGTGACCTGGTGCGGGTCCGCCGCGAACTCGCCCTCGACCTCGCGGAACGCTGGCGCACGGCCGAGGACGGCCCCCGGCGGTCCGCCGACGCCGACCGGGTCGTCGACCTCCTCGCGCCGCTCCTCGACGGACCGGACGCACGGTTCCTGCCGGATCCCGCCCAGTGCCGCGCCGTGCTGGGCCTGGTCCTCTCGGACCGCTGCCGGTGCGCCGAACACGACAGCCCCGAACGGCTCGCGGACCGCCGCGCGGCCCTCGGACATCTGCGGTCGGCGCACGACAGCGAGGACCTCGACGCGGACCTGCGCCCCGCGGTCGCCTTCGACCTCGCCCTACTGTCCTACCTCGAACTCGGCGACCGCCACCGCGCGTCCGGCGGTCCGGCCGAAACCCCGGACCCCGCACCGGAGTTCGTCGCCCTGCTGACGGTCCTGCGGCCCCTGCTGGCCGACCCCGGGCCGGCCGGCGCCGACGCGGCGGAGCTGGGCGCGGACGTGTGCGACGCGCTCACGCAGGCCGGCACCGGCCGGGCGGGCCGGGCGGCGGCCGTGGAGTGGTACCGCACGGCCCTCGCCCATCCCGCGCTGCCCGAGGAGGCCGCCCACCGGATCGCGACGAACCTCGGGCTCGCCCTAGCAGAGCGGTCCGAAGTCAACCGTGCGGCCCCTCATCCCGACGACCCCGCACCGGCCGCCGACCGCGCCGGGGCGCTGGCCCTGTGGGAGGAGGCACGGACCCGGCTCTCCCGCGCCGCGGACCCCGGCCGACCCGGAGCGGACCCGGAGGCTGTCGCCGAGGCCCGGGCGGACCTGGTGGCCTGTCTGGCGGGGATCGTCGACCTGCTGTGGATCGAGCTGTCGGACCAGCTGCTGGACGAGGACGGCATCGGCCTCCTCACCGTCCGGGCCCGTGAACTCGCCGCCCTCATCGGCCCGGACGACACCGACCGGGCCGAATTGGTGCTGAAGACCGCGATCGTCCTGACCCGGCGGGTGATCGACCGCGGCACGCCCAACGCGTACGACCTCAGCAACAACGCCCTCCTCACGGGCGCGGCCGATCCGTCCCTGGCCCTGGACCGTACGGTGCCGCGCATCGTGACGGACCTCCGCGAGGCCATCGACCTGCTGCGCACCGGCACGGGTCTCTACCACCACCAGGACGAACTCCACCTGGGCGCCCAGTGTCTGCTGGGCGTCGCGCTGCTCCTCGACTTCGCCTGCGCGCTGCCGCAGGTCCGGCACGCGTCCCTGCGCGAGGCCCTGCGTGTGCTGCGCGTGGTGCTGGAACGGGCGCCCGCCGACAGCGAGTTCCGCGACGAGAACCTCAACGGGTCCTTCCTGACGGCCATGCTGTACCGCGTCTGGTACACCGACCCGTTCGCCGTTCCCCAGGGACCGGGCGGGCCGCCCCTTCCGGACGTCAGCGGGTTCCCCACCGTCGAGGACGATCTGCACCTGCTGGCCGGGCTGCTGGACCCGGCCACCCTGGAACGCGAACCGCACTTCGTCTTCGTCTCCGTCATGGTGGACTTCCTGCGGTCGCCGGACCAGACGCCTTCCGCGGCCGACTGCCGTGCGTGGACGGACCAGTTGCTGCGGGCCGCCCCGCGGCTGGAACCCGAGGCGTGGGCGCTCCGGGCGACGACGCTGGCGGTCGCCGGCACGCTGGGACTCGTCCTCGTCACCCGGGGCGAGGCGACCGGCGCGGAACGGACCGCCGCCCTCACGGCACTGCGGCAGGCCCGGGACGCGCTGCCACCGGGCTCCGCCATGCGCCGGCACATCGAGGAGGCGCTGCGGCAGGGAGCGGTGGCCGATTTCCAGGCGCTGCTGGGCACCTTCTTCCCGGCCTCGCGCCGTGACCGGCCGGCCGAGCCGCAGGCGCCCCGGCCGCAGGAGCCCGTCCCCTCCGATCCGCCGTACGACGAGGGCACCCTCGCCCCGCCCACGATCGACCCCTCCGCGACGATCCTGCTCGGGGACGGCTCCCCCGACCCGTTCGCCGTACCCCTCGGCAGGGTCACCGAGATCCTTTCCGGCGCCCCTGAGCCGGCGAGTCCCGTCGAGGCCGCCGCCCGCTCCCTGGCGCACCACCGCCGCTGGCTGCGGGAACGGGACGGGCAGGACCTGACCCGGGCCATCGCCCTCGTCCGGCACGCCCTCGACGTCCTCGGCCGTACCGCACCGGACGGCGTGCGTCCGGCGGACCCCGACGGCCCGGACCTCGCCGACCGGTGCGCCGAGTTCCTGGCCCGGCTTCTCCTCGACCGGCATGTGCTGCTCGGCGACCACGCCGATCTCGACGCCGCCGTCCACGAGTACGACCTGCTGCTGGACCGCACACCGGACCGGCTCACCCGGCCGCCGCTGCACACCGTGCTGGCACGGGCGGGCGACCCCCGGGTTCCCTCGCACCTGTTCCGCGCCGGGGAGCCGGCCAAGCCCGCTCCCTTCCGGGCCGAACTGCTGGCCGCCGCCGGACCGGCGTGGCTGCTGCTCGCTCGGTCCCGGCGGCGGCACTCCACGACGCTCGCCGACGACGCCGTACGGGCCTGGGAGGAGGCACGGCGCGCCCTGCCCCCGGACCATCCGAGCGGGCCGGCCGTCCGGGCCGAACTGGCCGCGCACGCCCTGCGGCAGGCACGGGAGGCGGGCGACACGGCGGCCGTCCGGGCCCGCGTCGACGCCCTCGTCGAGGCCGCTGCCGCCTGCCCGGCGGACAGTCCGCACCGCCCGGCGCTGTGCCTGCGCGCGGCGGCGGCCCTGGCACGGCCGGGTGACACCGACGGGCCGGACCGGGCCGACGCCCTCGGCCGGGGCATCGCCCTGCTGCGGGACGCGGCAGAGCGGGGCCCGCACGAGTTCCACGGGTCGCGCGGGCGCTGCCTGTACGGGCTGGGCAGTCTTCTGCTGGCCCGGTATCTGGTCACCGGGCGGCGCGAGGACCTGACGGAGTCGGTCGGCGTGCTGCGGGAGGCGTGGGCGGCGCTCAACGCGAGCCCCGGCGACCCGTTCGCGATCGCGCTGATCCGGACCATCGCCCTCGCCCATCGCGCCTTCGGTCCCGGGGACGACCGTCATCGGCGGCAGTCACGGGAGACGGCCCGGTCGGCGCTGACCGGCTACGGCCGCTCCGTCCTGCTGCAGTCGGGCGCGGACCACGGGCTGGAGGCCGCGCGGGCGATCGCGCCCGACATGCTGCGGCTGGTCCGCTGGAGTCTCGCCGACGGCCTGCCCGAGTCGGCCTTCGAGGCGCTCGAACTCGGCCGCGGGCTGGTGCTCAACGCCGCGACGATGAACGTCACCGTCCCCGATCTGCTCCGGGGCGCCGGCCGGCCCGCGCTGGCCGACGAATGGGTCCGGGCGGCCGCCGACGGCGGCGGGCGTCTCGGCGGGGTACCGGACGACCTGCGGGGCCGGGTGCTGGAGGCACTGGCGGGCAGCGCCGCCGAGAAGCGGCTGCTGTCCGCGCCGAGCCCGGCCGTGCTCGGCCGGACCCTGCGCCGGCTGGGGACCGACGTGCTGGCCTACCTTGTCCCCGGCGAGGACGGGGCGCCCGGCCACGCGGTCCTCGTCACGGCGACCGGGGTGGTCGGCTCCCTGCGGCTGCCGAAGCTGACCTCCGTGTCCGCCGGGCCCGTCGGCGCGTACGCCGCCTCGCTGGAGGCGTTCCAGAGGGCGGGCCGGCTGGACCCGCCGGCCCCGCACCACCCGCTGGTCATGCACGAGCTGCACCGCAAGCGTCTGCTGCGGCTGGAGAAGGAGTGGCGGCAGGCGCTGCAGCGGCTGTGCGCATGGGCGGGCGAGGCCGCGATGGCGCCGCTCCTGGCGGCGGCCGACGCCTGGTGGCCGGGGCGGGCCCCACGCGTCGTCCTCGCGCCCGTGGGTCCCCTCGGCATCGTCCCCTGGCACGCGGCGTACTGCCCGGCGCCCGGTCGCGGCGAGGCCGGCGGGCACGCGTGCGAGCGGGCGGTCGTCTCCTACTGTGCCAGCGCCCGTCAGCTCATCGAGGTGGCCGCGCGCCCCACCGCCGTCCTGGGCGGGGGCGCCGTGGCCGTCGTCGTGGACCCGGACGGTTCGGCGACGATGCACCGGGAGGCGGCGCTCGTCGCCGCCCTCCATCCGGAGGTCACCGTGATCGGCGGCACGGGCGAGGACACCGGAACATCGGGAGCCTCCGGCGCCGGCCGGCCGGCGCCGCTGCCGCCCGAACCCCGGTCGCTGGAACGCTTCCTGCCGGGCCGGGGCCCCGCGCCGACGGCCCTGCTGCACGTCAACTGCCACGCGGACACCGGCCCGACCTCGAACGACTCCGTCCTGAAACTGGACGCCACGCACACGGTGTCGGTGCAGGATCTGCTGACCGGCGCCGCCGGCCGTGATCCGCGGATGCCCGGCGGCACGGTCCTGCTCGCCAACTGCACCAGCGACCTGACCCTGAGCGACCACGACGAGGCGCTCACCCTGGCCACGGCCTTCCTGGGCGTGGGCGCCACGGCGGTCGTCGGTTCCCGCTGGGCCGTCGCCGACGACCCCCGGACCACCCTGCTGGTGCTCCTCGTCCACCACCACATGAAGCGGGGCGTGCCGCCGAGGGACGCCCTGCGCGCGGCGCAGTTGTGGATGCTGGACCCGGGCCGGGTCCTGCCCGCCGAGCTGGCCGCGTGCGCGCCGCTGGTCGCGGACACCGCGCACGGTCCGCTGGACGAGCTGGAGGTCTGGGCGTCGTTCACGCATCACGGCCAGTGAGCCGGCCGTCGTCACGGGCCGGGGTCGTCGACGCCCAGATCGCGGCGCATGGTGTGCCGCATGTCCGAGAGCAGCGTCCACGCCGACCGCAGCTGCGGTTCGAACGCCTCCAGCGCCGTGGCGTCGGCGGCAGGGCCGGCGAGGGCCTTCTTCAGCGTGCCGTAACCGCTGTTGAGCTGTCGGCTGACGGTGCCCGCGGCGGCGAGCACGGCCGCCGGCACGATCATCTGGGCCTCGGCATGGCTTTCCCGGTGGGCGGCGCGGCGCTCGTCCAGCTGGTGCAGACACTCCTCGACGCCCGTGCCCTCCTTGAGCGCGTGCCACAGGTTGACCTGGGCGGTCTGGTACTGCCGGGCGGCGGTGTTGAGCGCGATGTAGCAGGCGCGTCGCAGGTCGAGCAGTTCGCGTCCCCGGGCCGCCGACAGCTCGGCCCGGCGCACGCGTTCGCCGTGGGCGCGTTCCTCTCCCTGCTGCCGGGCCAGGGCCTGGAGTTCCAGGCGCTTGGTGCGGTCGGCCCGGCTCTGCGTCAGCAGCGCGGCGCCCAGTGTGCCCACGACTCCGACGGCGGCGACCGCCAGCGCCGCCCAGGTGTCCCCCACCCCGTGCCCCCTCGGCTGTCCGTGTCGGTCAGGTGTCCCCGAGGACGACCACCCTGCGGGGCGTGCCCGCGCCGGCCGGGGCGGTGGGGGTGGCGGACCGGCCGGCGGGCACGGCGCGTTCCCGGCCCCAGGCGCGGATCTCCTCGATCTGCTCGGGGTTGCTGCGGCTGAGGGGTGCGGTGTTGGCGAAGGTGTCCTCGACGAAGGCGGGGTTCAGCCGGTCCGCCCCGCCGCCCAGCAGGACCTCGGCGCCGACGTCGTGGAGGGCCGACTCGATGTCGGAGCCGGCGAAGCCCTCGGAGAGTTCCACCAGTCGGTCGAGCAGGTCCGGGTGGGGTTCGGCCTTGACGTAGCGCCGGTAGTAGAGGGTGATGATCTCCCTGCGGTCCTGGTCGTCGGGCAGGTCGACGAAGAACAGTTCGTCGAAGCGGCCCTTGCGCAGCAGTTCGGGCGGCAGGCTGCGGACGTCGTTGGCGGTGGCCACCACGAAGACGCGGGAGTCCGACTCCTGCAGCCAGAACAGGAACTGGCCGATGATGCGCTGCTGGACGCCGGTGCTGTCGTGGGCGCCGGCCAGTCCCTTCTCGATCTCGTCGATCCACAGGATGCACGGCGCGACGCGGTCGGCGGCGTCGAGCGCCTCCCGCATCCGTCCCTCGGACTCGCCCAGGTAGCGGCCGTGGATGCTGGCCATGTCCAACCGGTAGAGCGGGAGTTGCCACTGCTGGGCGATGGCCTTGGCCGACAGGGACTTGCCGCAGCCGGGGACGCCGACGAGCAGGACACCGCGCGGCGGGCGCAGTTGGGTGCCGCGCAGGTCGGTGTGGATGAGCCGGTGTTTGCGCTCCAGCCAGCCGCGCAGGCTGGTGAGCCCGCCGACGGAGTAGTCGGCGTCCTTGCGGGCGACGCGTTCGAGTCCGGCGAGGTTGTTGAAGATGCGGTCCTTGGAACTGGCGAGGGCCAGCACGTCGGCTGCTTCCACCGAGCCCTTGGCGATGAGGGTGGCCAGGAGGTTCACCGCCTCGCCCTCGGTGACTCCCTGGAGGAACTCGGCGGCCCGGCGGGCGTCGTGCTCGGTCCAGGCGATGGCGACCACGCCCCGGTGGTCGCCGAGGAAGCCGCTGATGGTCACGTACATCTCGTCGGCGTTCGGCAGGTCCAGCTGCAGGCTCATGCCCAGGCGCTGCAGACCGCTCCAGATGGGGTTGTCGGTGATGAGGACGACGCATCCGGCATGGGCGTCGGCGATCCGGGCGAGTTCGGCGACGTTACGGGTGAAGGGGGTGTCGGACTCCAGCTCCCCGGGGTCGACCAGGACGAGCGTGGCCTGCGGGCGGGCGGCGAACTGGGCGGCGGCGAAGTCCATGGCTCCGGTCAGCGACCGGTCCTCCAGGACGGCCGCCCCGGACCGCAGGTCGCGCAGGCCGGTGGCCCGGGTGTGGATCCAGAACTGCTGGGAGGCGCGCCCGGGCCGGCTCGCGACCTCTTTCAGCATGCGCAGGGCGCGGGCCTGTTCGATGGTGCGCAGCCCGACGACGGGCACCCGTGCGGTGAGGTAGTTGTCCAGGTCGCGCTTGCTGTCGGCGTAGTTCGGCATGGTGGTTCTCCGTGGTGGCGTCAGTCGGGGGTGACGATGCGACGTCCGCCGGTCGGCTCGTACCAGCCGACGGGGGGCGGTGCGGACGGCTCGGACAGCACCGCGGTGAGGGGGTTGTCGCGCAGGGTACGGCGCCGGGTCTCGACGGCGTGGGGGTCCGCGCCCTCCGCGAGCAGTGCCTGCACGCCCCGTTCGAGTTCGTCCTGGAGGCGGCGGGTGTGGTCGTCCATGAGGCCGGCCATGCGCCGGCGGAAGTCGGCGGGCAGGCTGGTGTGGGTGATGACGGAGCGGACGGAGCGCAGGACGTCGCGGCCCCGGGTGAGGGCCCGTCCGACGGAGAACTCGTCCGCGGCGTCGTTCACCTCGCGGACCATCAGGTCGAGCCCGTCCTGCAGCCGCCGGTCGACGGCGGCGGCGATGCGGGTCAGCAGCCGTTGCCAGGTGTCGGCCGGGAGGCTGTCGGGGGACAGCGGCGGCAGGTGCAGGGGGTCGGGCTGTTCGCCGTCGGCCCAGCGGTCCAGGGTCCGCGCCCAGATCTGGTAGTCGCTGCCGCCTCCCCACCGGGCCTGGTTCACAGGTCCCCCGACGGTCGGCGTACGAGCTGTTCCCCCGGTGGCAGGGGGTCCCAGGCGGGGAGGTCGGTGACGGTTCGCCGCAGCCGCCGGGTGACGGGTTCTGCCGTGGGCCGGTCCGGCGGACGCGGCGGGTCCGAGGCCCAGGGGGCGGGCGCGCTGGGCGGTGTGGGCGGAACGGGCCCCGTGGCGGCGTCGGAGTCGCGCTGACCGGGTACGGCGGGAGGCTCCTGGGGTCTGGGGGGCGCCGCGAACGGCCGTAGGTGTTCCGGGATCTCGGGCCGGAGCCAGGGGGGTGTGGAGTCCGGGGTGAAGGGGAGGTCGTCGCTCATGGTGATGTCCTCTCGGCCGGCTCAGTCGCCGGCGCCGACGACGCGGCCCTCGAAGGGGGAGGGGGCGCCGGTCGCGGTGTTCAGGGAGGCGATGAACGTGCGGGCCTCGGCCTCCACGAAGTCGGCGGCCCAGTACTGCTGTTGCCAGTCGGTGAGTTCGGCGTGGGCGCCCCTGAGCTGCCCGATGGCCTCCGTCATGTGCCGGCTGAGCAGTTCCCGGGCCTGTTCCTGGGCGGTGCGCGCGGCGTCGGCGCGGTTGTACAGGACGATGCCCCAGATGCCTCCGACGGTGAGGGCCGCGATCAGCGCGAACCCGACATGGACGCCGAGGAAGACCACGAGGATCGCGGTGACCGCGGCGCCGAGGAGGGCGAGGGAGGACCGGTAGTCGTAGGCGAGGGACTTGACGTACAGGTCGACGTAGCCGCTCCAGTGCCGGGTCAGGGACGCCTCCAGGTCCGGCAGGTCGTCGGTGAGCGGCTTGGTCCAGGTGGTGAGCTTGAAGCGCTGGGTGCCCTGGCCGATGCCATAGGTGTTGCGCAGCGAGATCTCGATCCTGGGCGGCACGGCGGCCCGGTAGTCGCGGCTGAATCCGGCGTGCGCCTGCGCGAACCACTCCTGGCAGGACGCGACGGCGACCCGCTGAGCCGCGGGTGAGGCGCCCACGGCCTCGGGGTCGAGGGCCGCGACCGACTGCACGCTCAGGTAGTTGCGGGTCTCCTCCAGCGCCTCGGAGCGCATGTCCGCCTCACTGCGGGCGGCCTCCTCGTCCCCGTCGTGGCGCACGATGGCCTGGTTGAGCATCAGTTCGCGCTGGAGGGGGAGTTCCTCCTCGTCCGAGTTGCGGACCAGGTTGTCGAGGATGTCGTCGACGGTGTCCTCCAGGTTGTGGGCCGGGAGGATCTCGCTCTCCATGAGGGTGCGGAACCGGCTCAGCAGCGCCTCGTGCGCGCGGGCGCGGGCGAGGACGTCGTCGAGGGCCGCCCACTGGGGGCACACCTCGGTCAGACGGGGGAAGTCGGCGGCGGCCGACGGGGCGCGCAGGGAGTCGATCTCCTGCCGCCAGCGTCCCGCCTGGGCCGCGCGTACGGCGTCGTCGTCGAGCAGACGCTTGCGCCACTCCTCCAGTGTCCGGGTGAGGAGTTGGCGGCCCGGGGGTCCGAAGGCGCCCTGGGAGACACATTCCAGGATGACCTGGAACTCCCGGCCGAGCACCCGGGGGTCCTGTCCCTCCAGGTAGTGCCGCAGCCAGCGCAGCGAGGCGTCCTGGCGTCCCTGTCGGCGGAGGATCAGTGCGAAGAAGAGGGAGGTCTTCGACGTGGAGCGCCGGAACGCCTCCTCGACCGCCCGTGCGCACAGCGCCTCGTCGTCACCGGCCCAGGCCGCCAGCCCGACCAGGGCGGGGGCCAGCCAGTAGCGCGGCGTCTGGATCATCAGCTCCTCGCTGACCTGCCGGACCGTCTCCTCCTGGACGAGTCCGGTGTCGAACGCCTGGAGGATGCCGGTCGCGGTCCGGCGGACCACCTTGTGGTGCCCGTACTTGTGCTCGACCTCGTCGTTGATGCGGACGATCCGGGTCTCCGCGCGCTGGGCGGCGGCGATGCGCTCGGTTCTCCCGACGAACTCCAGGAACTTGTCGTAGAGGACCTCCAGGCGGTCCTTGGTCTGCGCCTGTACGGCCTTGACGTCGCGGACCTCACCGTCCACCTGCTCGATCTGGCCTCCGAGCGAGCGGACGGAGCGCTCCAGCTGGCGCTCCAGGTTGTTGATGCTGCTGAGGATGGGGCCGAGGTTGATGTCGCTCACGCGCGTCTCCGTTCGGTGCCGTGTCGTTCTCGTGCGGCGCGGTCCGCCGTCTCAGGGCCTGACGACACCGCCGTCGGGCAGCACGGGCAGGACCAGCCCGTCCGCGTACACCTCGACGAACGCGTACGCGTCCGAACGGGCCAGCATCCGGGCGGCGTCGAACGGCGGCGGCATCGTGTCGTGTGCGGTGCAGTGGCCCAGGATGCGTCCGTCGAGGCCGAGTCGGTGGTCCACGTAGGGGGAACCGAGCAGGCACCGCGCGACGAAACCCACCGGGACCGGAGCCCCGCGACAGGTGTACTGCTCGCACAGCCACGCGGCGATGTCCCGGACCGCGGAGTCGTCCACCGCGGCGTCCAACCGGCGCAGTCCGCCGAGGAGTTCCGGTGTGCGGGCGGCGAACATCTGCCGGGTGTCCACGGGTCCGGGCGTCGGCGGCGCCGTGATCCGCGCGGCGCCGGGCGCCACGGACGTGCCCGGTGGCACGACGATGCGGCGAGGCCGCTCAACGGATCCCATGGATGCCCCCTGCTGACATGGACCGACCTGCGTCTCTTCGGTGACGCGCTGTATCCGAAGGGTATTGACGCCCCATCCGCAGCGCCTAAGTTGAGCGGTATCAATCGACAATGACCGTTTACTACCCGGATAAGTACCGGATAACGACCGGCTACCGCCCCGGCCCACGCCCGTCCGTCCGGCCGGTGCCCGGGTGGGGGTCCTGGACGAGCTGGTCGGCCAGGCGATGGGCCTGGGCCAGCAGCGTTCCGTAGGTCACGAGCGCGTCGGGGTCGTCGTCGACGGCACCCGGCAACCGACGGCGGAACTCGTCGAGCGTGCGACGGAGTTCGACGGCCGCCTCCCGCAACTCCGCGGCGGCGGGCCCGTCGTGATCGCACGGGCCGAAGCGGGTGCGGCCGTACAGCCGGACGGCGTGTGCGGTGCGGCGCAGGAAGTCGGCGTAGGGGCGGGCGATCACGTCGTCCGGCCGGGCCGCCCTGCCGTCGTCCACGGTCTCCCACACCGTGCGTGTCACGCCCGCGGTGTGGACGGCCACCTGGTCGAGCACGACCAGCGCGTCGCCGTACGCCTCGCCCGGGGCGGCGACGCCGTGCCTGCGACGGCCCCGGGGGTTGACGCGCATGCTCTCCCGGCTCCAGTCGATCGCCGACCTCGCCTGCTCCACCAGGCGGCCCAGGCGCAGCGCGCGTTCGTGCCACTCCCCCGCCTGGTGCCCGTTCCACTCACCGGCGGCCAGCCCGTCCGCGACGGCGTCCAGGATCTCCCCGGCCTCGCGGGCGGCGTCCCGCAGCGCGGCGGCGGTGTCGCGCAGGTACACCGGCGGCCGTACCAGCGCGTTGACCGCGACGCCGACCAGCGCGCCGAAGACCGCCTCCGCGACGCGGGCCGCCGAGGCGGCGACGGTGACCTGGCCGCCGGTCAGCACGAAGAGCGCGCCGGTGGCGGCGTACACGCCCTGGCTGCCCAGCCGCTGCCACTGGCCCAGCAGCAGTACGGTCGGCAGGACCAGGGCCATCGTGACCAGCGTGGTGTCCAGCACCAGCGCCACCGCCGTGGCCAGCACCGTGCCCGCGGCGATCGCCGCGAGTTGCTGCAGCCCGTGCGCGAGCGACCGGTAGACCGTCGACTCCACCAGGACGACCGCCACCCACGGCGCCACGAACGCCATCGGTGCGCCGAGCCACCAGCCCGCCACCGCCCACGCCACCCAGGCGGCCAGTGCCCCCTTCGCGGCCTGCGCCACCAGATCCCGTTCCCGGCCCGGCTCCGTCCAGGCCCGCCGCAGCGTCGTCACGACGGCCGCGCCGCGCCTGCGTGTCTCCCGTACCGTCCTGTCGGTCCACTCCATGCTCCCCCAAGTGCCACATCCGCGGCGGGACGCACCCCCGAACCGCTCCGTCCCGACCTGCGGACACCTCACGGCGGTGGATGCGGCGTCGCGGTGCGACACCGGAAGGCGGCTTGGCCCCGGCCGTAGGGGGCAGGCGATGGCGTGCGGGCGACGGTGGTGCGCATCCGCCGAGGTTCCGGGGCGGGCGCTGTCATGGCGGCTTCGCGCGGGCGCGCGTGCGAGGCTGGGACCGAGGATGGTCCCGACAGGGCGACGAGGAGACGGAGGACGGCGTGGACTGGGATCGATTCGCCCGGCAGATGGCGTCGATGGCGCGGGACCTGCTGGCACAGCCGTCGGTCGACGCCACGCTGGACCGGATCACCGCCTCGGCCACCGAACTGGTGACGGGCTGTGACGCGGCCGGCATCCTGGTGCTGCACGACTCGACCGTGGAGTCGCTGGCCGCCACGGAGCAACTGGTGATCGACAGCGATCGGCTGCAGGAACAACTGCGGGAGGGGCCGTGCTTCGACGCCGCCCGCAGTTCGACGGGGGAGCGCGTCTTCCGCATCCACGACCTCTCCGCCGAGCAGCCGCGCTGGCCCGCCTACGCCCCGGCCGCACGCCGGCTCGGCCTCGGCAGCATGATGGGGTTCCTACTGTTCACCGAGCAGGAGGACCTGGGCGCACTCAACCTCTACCCCCGCGAGCCCGGCGCGTTCACCGAGGTCAGCGAGCTGGCGGGCTGGCTGCTCGCCTCGCATGCCGCGGTCGCCTTCTCCAGCGCCCGCACACACGCCCAGATGGAGCGGGCCGTGGCCACCCGGCACCTCATCGGCGAGGCCATGGGCATCCTCATGGGCAGTCTCCACGTCAGCGAGGAGGAGGCGTTCGACGTGCTGCGCCGGTTCTCGCAGGAGAACAACATCAAGCTCCGCGAGGTGGCCCGGCGCATCTGCGAGCGGGGCGCGCTGTAGGCGATTACGGGGGACGGCTCCTCCGGCACGTTGTCTGAACCAGAGAAGCCTGACCGGGCCGGCCCCCAGGGGAACGTCGCCGAATCCGGTCTGCCCACCAAGTCCCCCCGCCCCGCCTCCCCACACCTGCTCACCTCGACGGACCCGCCCGCGGAAGGCCCCCGCCCGGGCGTTTCCCGCGGCGCGCGACGAAAACCCCGTGACCATGGCGTCCTCCGACTGTCAGGACACCGGGACCGGGAGGCGGCGGGTGCTCCGTCGCGTCCGGATGGTGGACGCGGACGGCGTCCGGGTGAACGCGGTGGCACCGGGCCCGTGTGGACCCCGAGCGCACGACGGCGCCGTTTACGCGCTCGGCCGACGGGAACCCGTGCCGCACCAAGCGAGAAGAAACGATTCGGGTCCCGAAAGAAGATGAGGCGTCGTGAGTACGCACACCGTCGAGAAACTCGTCGTCCGCGAGAGCGGCTGGGCCAAGGCCCGGCGTCGGCGCGGGAAGGGTGTGCGCCTGTGCCTTCCCGCCGTCGCCGACAGGAGGGAAGGCACCGGGGTCACGGGGACCGGGGCGGACGCGCACATCGTCAGGGGTGACGACTGACGGCTGACGGCTGACGGCTGACGGCTGACCGGGTTCACGGGTTGTACGGCGAGGGGCCGGTGGAGAACAGTTCCGACTGTTCTCCACCGGCCCCTCGCCGTCCCCGTACCGCCTCCCCGGAGGGTACGGATGTCAGTCGTCCTTCCCCCGCCCGCTCAGCGCGTCGCGCATGCGGTCCACGAGGCCCATGCCGGGGGCGAGTAGCTTGTTGGCCGGAGGGGTGTCGGGGGCCGCCGGGTGGGGCCGGGTCGGCGCCGTCTTCTTGGCGGTGCGGACCTTGTCACCGAGGCTGTTCAGCGCCTCGGCCGAGCAGGACGCACGCAGCCGGGGGAAGAGGTTCTCCTCCTCGTCCCGGATGTGCGCCCTGATCTCGGTCATCAGCTGGGTGATCAGCAGATCGAAGTCCGGGTCGTCGGCCTCGCACCGCTCCAGGGCCTTCAGGGTGCGCTCGGCCTCGGCGTGGTCCTCCAGTTCCCGGTCGGCGATCGCGTCGCCGTCCGGGACGTGCTCCCGGACGGCCGGGTAGAGGTACGCCTCCTCGGCGACCGAGTGACGCACCAGTTCGATGGTCACCTTGTCCACGCACTCCTTGCGCCGGGGGTCCCCGGACGGCAGTGCCTCGATCTCACCGAACAACTCCTCCACCTCGCCGTGGTCCGTGGTCAGTTCGGCGATGACGTCTCCACCGTGTCCCATGTCTTTGGCTCCTCTCCTGAGCGCGATCCGTGCGCATGCGTCTGCGCATGGGTACCCGTCGGCCCGACAGGTCTTGCGACGGGACGCCGAGTACCCGCGAACGGCCCAGCCACGCGGGCCCGGACCTCGGATGATCTCGACCACGGCACGAAGGGGCCCCGGTGCCCACGGCCACTCATAGCGCGCCGGACCGGTCCTGCTAGCCTCCGGGCGCACCCCCGGTCCCGGCCTGAGGGCCACCGGCACGGATCCGCCCGCACTCCCGAAGGACGACTTCACCGCGATGCTCCACGGCACCCGTTCGACGACGGCGCCCCTCGGCCGGAACGACCGTCTGCGCCTGTTCGGGTACCCCGGACGCCCGCGCGGCGACACCCGTGAGCGCCTGGTGCCGCCCTTCCCGGAGCCGGCGACCCGGCTCTGGGAGAGGGTGGGGCTCGGTCCGGAGCCCGCGTACCGCGTCGCGCGGGCGATGGCGTGGCTGGGGCCGCTGCTCGTCGCCCTGCTGGCAGGAACGATTCGCTTCTGGCGTCTCGGCCGGCCGCACGAACTCGCCTTCGACGAGACCTATTACGCCAAGGACGCCTGGTCCCTGCTGCGGCTCGGCTACGAGGGCACCTGGCCGGACCGCAAGGTCGCCGACCCGCAGATCCTGGCCGACCCCCAGGTGATCTCCCTCTCGGGCACGGGGAGTTTCGTCGCCCACCCGCCGACGGGCAAGTGGGTCATCGCCGTGGGCGAGGGGATGTTCGGTCTCGACCCGTTCGGCTGGCGCTTCATGACGGCCCTGCTGGGCACGCTGTCGGTCCTGATGCTCTGCCGCGTGGGGCGCCGGCTGTTCCGTTCGACGTTCCTGGGCTGTCTGGCGGGCCTGCTGATGGCGGTGGACGGTCTGCACTACGTGATGAGCCGGACCGCCCTGCTGGACCTGGTCGTCATGTTCTTCGTGCTGGCGGCCTTCGCCTGCCTGCTGATCGACCGGGACCGGTCCCGGGCCCGGCTCGCGGCGGCGTTGCCGGTCGACGGGGACGGGCACGCCGGCCCGGACGCGGAGACCGGGGACCGTGCGGGGACCGGGTGGCGGCCGTGGCGTCTCGCGGCCGGTGTCTGTCTGGGGCTGGCCGCCTCGACCAAGTGGAACGGCCTGTACTTCCTGGCCTTCTTCATGGTCCTGACCGTGCTGTGGGACGTCGGCGCCCGCCGTGTCGCGGGGGCCCGCCACCCCTACCGGGCGGTGCTGCGCAAGGACCTCGGCCGGTCCGCGCTGTCCCTCGCCCCGGTGGCCGTGGTGACCTATGTGACGACGTGGACCGGCTGGTTCCTGTCGGACGGCGGTTACGGACGGCACTGGGCGGACGGCCGCGGCGGCGTGTGGTCGTGGATACCGGCCCCGCTGCGCAGTCTGTGGCACTACGAGGCGGCCGTGTACCGGTTCAACGTGAACCTGGACGCGTTCCACAAGTACGAGTCGAATCCGTGGAGTTGGCTGGTCCTCGGCCGCCCCGTGCTGTTCTCGTACCACTCCCCCGAACCCGGTGAGGCGGGCTGCCACGCGCTCACCGGCTGCTCGCAGGCCGTCGTCGCCCTCGGTACACCGCTGCTGTGGTGGTCGGCGTGCTGCGCGCTGGTGTACCTGCTCTTCCGGTGGGCGCTGCGCCGCGACTGGCGCGCGGGCGCCGTCCTGTGCGCCGTGGGCGCGGGCTATCTGCCGTGGTTCCTGTACCAGGACCGTACGACCTTCTCGTTCTACGCCGTCGTGTTCGTGCCGTACCTGTGTCTGGCCGTGGCGATGACGCTGGGCGCGCTGCTCGGTCCGCCGGGCGCGAGCGCGGAACGCCGCCACCGGGGCGCGGTGGCGGCGGGAACGCTCGTCCTGCTCATCGTGTGGAACTTCATCTACTTCTTCCCCGTCTACACGGGGACCACGATCCCGTATCCCGACTGGCAGACCAGGATGTGGCTCGACACCTGGATCTGACCGGTCCGAACGGGCGGGCGGGGCGGCCGGCCGTCCGACGGAGCGGGCGGCCCCGCCGCCGCAACCGCTACCGCCTCGGGCCCGCGAGGGCGTACGCCGCCGTGCCGGTGAGCGCGAGGGTCAGGGCCGTCCAGGTGGCCGCCGGGGTGCCGGGCGCGAGGAGCATCCAGCTCGCCGCCCGCGTGGGCAGGCCGGTCGGGGGCGGGGCGAGGACGCTGTAGGACAGCCAGGCCATCGGCGGGGTCCACGCGTACCGCGCCCCGAACAGCACCGCCCCGAGGGCGGCCAGGCCCGTCAGGCCGGCGCTGTCGCGGACGACGAACGCGGTCGTGACCCAGGAGTCCCCGCCGATCGTCCGCGCCGTGAGGAGCGCGGTGCCCGCGACCACCCCGATGAGCAGGACGTGTGCCGCCCGGCGGCGCCGCCAGGAGATCGCGGCCGTGCGGTCCAGCGCGAGATCCTGCCCGCCGAGCCCGATGGAGGCGGCCACCACCCCGGTGACGAGGACGAACACGGGCACCTTCGGATCGCCCGGCCCCCCGCCGCCGTCCCGGGCGAAGGTCCACACCAGCGCCGTGCCGATCACCAGCGCGGCGAGGGAGACCGGCACCTGCCGGGAGCGGGCGTACAGCGTCAGCCATCTCACCGGGACCCACCGCCGTCCAGTACGTCGAGCGGGTCGCCCTTGCAGGAGACGGCGGCGGAGTGCGCCGCCTTGACCCGTGCGACCTGTTCCGACCACGGCAGCGCCTTGAGTTCCCGCAGCACCGGGCGGGCCTCCCGCAGCTGTTCCCTCGGCGCGTGCACGGCTCCGTCGAAGGGTTTCAGTTCACCGAGGACCCAGCCGGCCGCGACGCTCTGGGCCGCGAGCTCGCCGAGCGTGCCGCTCTCGTTGGCGCTGCGGGCGAAGCAGACCGGCAGCATGCCCTGGCCGAGCAGGGCCCGGGTCATCGCCTCCCCCTTCGCCTCCGCGAAGACGCTGTCGTCGAAGTCGACGAGCACGGCCGTGCGGGACCGCTCCGGCGGGTCGAAGAGCGCCCGGGGAGCGGTGCTCTCCCGTACGGACGTCGGTGCCTGGTCGCCGAGGGCGTCCCGCAGCAGCCCGAGCGCCTTCTTCCCGGGCTTCGCGAGGTCGGCGAGGTGGTCCTGGTGCGCCTTCGCCACGCACACCCGGCCGTCGCACACGGGGGCCGCGGCGGCCTGGTCGACGACGTACGCCTTGCGCGCGTTCGCGGGAAAGAGCAGCAGGGCGATCACCGCACCCGCCAGGACGGGTGTCAGGGCGAGCAGGCGGGTGCGCCGGTTCGCGGCGAGCAGCAGCGCGAAGCCGGTCGCCGCCATGCCGAGCAGCCAGACGGTCTGGCCCAGGTGGACGCGGGCGGAGAGGGTGAGGAAGACGTCGCGCACGTCCTCCACCGCCGGCGACAGCAGCGTGGCCCGGCCGGGTGGCGCGGCGTCCGGCGTCATCGTGTCCATCGAGATCCGCAGGAGGTTGAGGAACACGAACGCGGCCACGGCCAGGGCGGGCGGGACCAGCGGGGAGGGCAGGCTGCGTCCGATCCCCATGCCGAGGAGGAACCCCGCGACGAGGGAGAGTCCGGCGACGAGCGAGATCGGCAGCCAGCCGAGATGCGTGTACGAGGTGTCGCCGGCCACCTGCACCGCGCCCTGGAGGACGATCAGCGTGAAGGCCGACACCAGCGTGATCGCCGTCGCGCCCGCGGTCGTCGCCGCCCGGTGCCGGGCGGGCCGCGGTGTGCTGGTCAGCAGCTCCGTCATCTTCGAACGGTGGTCGCGCAGCCCCTGGAGGGCACCGAGCGCCAGGGCGAGCGGCCACAGCAGGAACAGCAGGGAGCGGGTCCACAGGGCCATGGACGTCCACTGGGCCGTCCACATGGCCGTGCCCTTCCACCAGGGGCCGCTCAGCAGGTAGAGGAACGCCAGGGAGACGATCAGGGTCACGGCTCCGGCCCAGGGGGCGACGGAGCGTCTCAACTCGGTGCGCAGGACGCGGGTGTTCACCAGGAGCCCCTTTCCTGCCGGGGGTCGAGCAGGAGCGCCGAGTAGCCGCGCTCCAGCGGGCTGTCGCCCACGTGGTCGGGTCCGCCCGCCGCGGCCAGCTCGTCCGGGGTTCCCTGGAAGACCAGCCGGCCCTCGGCGAAGAGCACCACGTCGGTGCAGGCGGCGGCGACGTCCTCCACCAGATGGGTCGAGACGACCACACAGGTGTCCGTGCCCAGCTCCTGCAACAGCCGACGGAACCGCAGCCGTTGGGCCGGGTCCAGGCCGGCCGTGGGCTCGTCGAGGAGCAGGATCACCGGGTCGTTGACGATGGCCTGGGCGATCCCTACGCGTCGCACCATGCCGCCCGACAGGGACTTCATCCGGTCGTCGGCGCGGTCCGCGAGGCCCACCCGTTCGACCGCCCGTTGCACCGCCGCGGGGATGTCCGCCTCGGGGACCTCCTTCAGCCAGGCCATGTACTCGACGAACTCGCGTACCGTGAACCGCTTGTAGTAGCCGAACTCCTGCGGCAGGTAGCCGATGCGGCGGCGCAGCGCCCGGTGTTCACCGAGGCCACCCGCGGACTCGCCGAGCAGTTCGAGGGTTCCCCCGGCGGGGCGCAGCACGGTGGCCAGCGCCCGGATGAGGGTGGTCTTGCCGGCCCCGTTGGGTCCGAGCAGGCCGTGCACGCCGGTGCCGAGCGACAGGTCGAGTCCGTCGACCGCCATGCGTTTCCTGCCTGCCCGCACCTTCAGCCCCGTGGCCCGGATCTCCCAGGCGTAGGACGTCGGTGCGAGGTCGGCCGCGCTCACCGCGGACATCACGTGGTGTTCCTTCCGGTCGTTCATCGATGGGCTCCCAGCACGGTGTAGGCGCCCCTGCGGGCGATCACGACACCGATGCCTAGGGTGAGGATCAGCCCCCACACGGGCAGACCGTCGGTCTGCAGGGTGACGGGGGTACGGCTGGTGGCCAGAGCCGGTGCCACGACCACGGCCGCCCACACCGCGACCAGCGCGACGGCGGCCCGGGTCACCCCGACGACTCCGCCGAGCGCCAGGGTGGCCGAGGTGAACGCCAGGGACGGCAGCAGCCATTGGGCAGCCGTCACCCCGGTCGCCCAGCCGCCCGCCAGCAGGGCGGGGATGACGACGGCGAGCACGGACGCGGTGCGCCGCAGCACCAGCGGGAGTCCGGCCCTGGGCGCGGAGGCGGTCAGCTCGTACGCCGGGTCCAGGCCCCGTGACCACGAGGCCGCGACGCCCAGCACGGGCAGGACGGGGGCCAGCAGCAGCACCAGCGACACCTGGCCGGGGCCGGACTCGGTGTCGGCGGCGTCGAGCAGCAGCGCGAGCAGCGTCACGCTCGCGATCATGGCCAGCCACGGCGCGGTCGTGGGCGTCAGCCATCTGGCCGACCGCGCCGACCGGCGACGGCGCCGGGGCATGGTGGCGGTGGTGGCCAACCGGGGTTCGAGGGCGGACCAGACGGTGCCGACCACGGCCGTCACCTCGGGCGCGGTCGCCGTCACGGCGGCCGAGAGCCGGTCACGGCACTCCCGGCACCGCTCCAGATGGGCCTCCAGGGCCCATACGTCGTCGGCACCGAGGTCGGTGGCGCCGCGCGCGTAACCGTCGATGATCCGTGTCGAGGCGTGTTCGACGCTCATGCCAGGGCCCTCCGCATCTCGGTCCGGGCCCGGCGGGCGCGGGTCTTGACCGTGCCCTCGGGCACGCCGAGCAGGACCGAGGTCTCCCGGACGGACAGCCCGTCGAGCACCATGGCCTGCAGTACCTGTCTGAGTTCGGGCGCGAGGCGCCGCAGCGCGTCCCCGACGTCACCGCCGACGGTCGCGGCGAGCGCCTCCTCCTCGGCCGCGGGCGCCAGGGGCTGCCCGGCGGCCGCCGGCGGCGGTTCGGCGTGGTGGGCGCGGCGGCGGAACGCGTCGACGAGACGGCGCGCCGCGATGGTCCACAGCCAGCCGACGGCGGTCCCGCCGACCGCGGCCCCGGCGAACGCGCCCGCCGCGCGCCACACCGCCAGATACGTCTCCTGCATGACCTCGGCGACGATCTGCTCGTCGGCGCAGCGGCGCCGCAGCCGTACCGCGAGCCATGGCGCGGTGCGCCGGTACAGCTCCTCGAACGCCGCGCGGTCACCCCGGGCCACCAGCCGGACGAGGCGCTCCTCGTCCGGCTCCTCCGGTGCCTTCCTGACTGATCTCACACCCCCTAGACGCGGGGCCCGTGCGACGGGTTTTCGACCGGACGTGATCCGCGTCACGTCCCGGCGTCCAGCGGTGGCGGCGGGGTGTCCGCCGCGCGGAGCGGTATTTCGGGTGGGTGGCGAGGGGGTGTCCCGACCCGCTCCGGCCGGTGGGCCCGGCCCCAACCCCGGCCCCGGCCCCGGCCGGGGCCCTCGCCCGGTCGAGAGCGCCGTGGATGCCGTCGAGGGCGGAGGCGAGGGATCCGCCGCCGGTCATGCCGCACGCCGACCGGGAGCCGCCGTATGCGGCGCGGCCGCCGTACGGGCCCGGAATCTCCCGGTCCGGCCCGACCACCCGGCCCGCCGGCCCGGCTCACCCGGCCGCCCACCCGGCCACCCGCCCGCCCGGCCGGTCCTCGCGACCTCCCGTTCTCCGGTCGGCCCCCGCCCTCGATTGCCCCGGTCAGGGCAGCCGGTCGTCCGGGACGACGTGCATCGCCGCCTCCTCGGCGCCGGCCGCGCCGCCGTCGATGCCCTCGTCCTCGGCGACGAGTTCCTTGGTGGTGTCCGTCCGCACGCCCTCGTCGGGAGCGACCAGGCGGCCCGCGCGGTCCGTGCCGGCCTCCGGGTCCACCGGTTCGCCCTCGCCGCCCGGCAGGTCGCCGATCCCGTCGCCGGGCGGCACCTCCACGTCGGGGACCTCCTGCCGCAGCCGGTCGTCCAGGGACTCCCCCTCGTGCTGCTCGGCCGCCGTGGTGCCGCTCCGGGTGACGCCCAGGGGCTTCTCGGGCGGTGAGTAGCCCTCGTCCAGGATGTCGTCGTAGGTGCGCTCGTCGAGCGCGTCCTGGAGGTCCAGCGGCGAGGCGTCCTCCTGCTCCTCGTTGCCGCCGGTGGGCTGGTAGGCGTCGTCCGCCATGTTCTCGTCGGTCATGATCGCCTCCGGGGACGTCGGCTGATTGCTGTCGTCTGCGGAGTACCGGGTTCCCCCGGTGTGACACCTGCGGACCCGGTCGGCGCGCCGCGTCGCCGGGTTACCGGGGAGGCCGGGCGGGCACCCGGGTGGGCATGATGCCCAGTCGCCGCACCCCGCTCGTCGACAGTTCGCTCTCGTTGCTGGTCAGGGGCTACACCTGGCTGCCCGACCGCCGGCGCCGCACCACGGGTCCGCTGGTCCGGGCCCGGCTGACGGGCCGGCCCGCCGTGGCGCTGCGGGGCCCCGAGGCCGTGCGGTTCTTCTACGACGAACGGCATGTGGAACGGGCCTCGGCGCTGCCCGGCCCGGTGCTCGGCACCCTCTTCGGTCAGGGCGCCGTGCACACGCTGGACGGGCCGCCGCATCGCGTGCGCAAGGACCTGTTCCTGTCCCTGCTCACCGGTCCGAAGGCCGTGGCCGGCCTGGTGGAGCATGTCACCAGGGCCTGGGACGCGGCCGAGGCGTCCTGGCCGCACCGGCCCTCGGTCGTCCTGTTCGACGAGGCGAGCCGGGTGCTCGCCCTGGGCGTCTGCCGGTGGGCCGGGATTCCCCTGCACGACCGTGACGCCGACGGCGCGGCCCCGGCCGCCGACCTCGTCGCCATGGTCGACGGCTTCGCCTCGCCGGGGCCCCGGCACCGGCGGGCCCGCCGCGCCCGCGGCCGCCGTGAGGCGTGGCTGGCACGTCTGGTGTCGGACGTCCGCGAGGGCGCCGCCACGGCGCCCGCCGGCTCGGCGCTGGACGTCGTGGCCCGGCACGAGGACGCCGACGGCCTGCCCCTGGACCCGCACACCGCCGCGGTCGAACTGCTCAACCTGATCCGTCCCACCGTCGCCGTGTGCTGGTTCGTCGCCTACGCCGGGCACGCGCTGCACCTCAGGCCCGACGTACGGGAACGGCTGGCCGAGGCCGATCCGGAGTACGCGGTGGCGTTCGCCCACGAGGTGCGGCGCTTCTACCCGTTCGCCCCGTTCGTCGGCGGGCGGGCCGTCACCGACCTGGAGTGGAGGGGCGAGCCGATCCCGGCGGGCGCCCTGGTCCTGCTCGACCTGTACGGGCAGAACCACGATCCCGGCCGGTGGGACCTTCCGTACACCTTCGAACCCCAGCGGTTCCTGGAGCGCCCTCCCGGCCGCGACGACCTGGTACCGCAGGGCGGCGGCGACCGGGCGACCGGTCATCGCTGCCCCGGCGAGGACGTCACCGTCGCGCTGCTGCGGACCCTGGGGCCGCGGCTGGCCCGGCTGGAGTACGCCGTGCCCCCTCAGGACCTGCGGATCCCGCTGACGCGGATGCCGGCGCGGGTGCGCAGCGGCTTCGTCATGGAGTCCGTCCGCGTACCGGAACGGGTCCGGGCGACCGGGCGCAAGGCGGGGTGACGGCCCGGGGCCGAGCGCCGACGCCGCGCGGGGAGGGCGGCGCTTGCCCGGTCCGCGCTACCGGCGCACGCTGGTCCTATGGCTGAGCACGACGGCCCCGGCCCCACGCTCATCACGTCCGTCCAGCGCGCCTTCCGCCTGCTGGAGGCGGTGAGCGCGCACGAGAACGGCGCGCCGGCGAAGCAGCTGGCCCGCGAGACCGGACTGCCGCTGGCCACCGCCTATCACCTGCTGCGGACCCTGGTCCACGACGGCTACCTGCGCAAACTGGCCGACGGCGGCTTCGTCCTCGGCGACAAGGTGCAGGCGCTGCACACCACCGGACGGGGTCAGGCGCTGCTCAGCCGGGTCCGACCGACGCTCGCCGCGCTGCGGGACGAGCTGGCCAGCGCCGCCTACCTCACCTTCTACGAGGACGGCGAGATCCGGGTCGCCGAGATCGTGGACAGCCCTCGGGCACCCCGGGTCGATCTCTGGGTGGGTTTCGAGGACGCCGGGCACGCCACGGCGCTCGGCAAGTCGGTGCTGCGCGAGCTGGACGCGGACGCCCGCAGGGACTACCTGTCCCGGCACCACCTGGCCGACCTCACCCCGCGGACCATCACCGACGCCCCGGAGCTGCTCCGGCGGCTGGACTCCTCCCCCGTGGCCCCGGCCGTCACGGACCTGGAGGAGTACGCCCTCGGCACGGTCTGCATCGCGGTGCCCGTCTACAGCGGGGACACGCTCGGCTCGCTCGGCGTGTCGCTGCGTGCGGACCGGCTCTCCCGGCTGCCGGAGGTCCGGGCCCGGCTTCTTCCGATCGCGAGCCGGGTGACCAGGGGCCTGTCGCTCACTATCTGAAATCCATGTCCTTGTGGCGCCCGCACAGATCCCCTTTCCTGTTTAAAACGGACAATTCAGGAGCCGGGGGCTCCGCGCACAGGTGAGGATCGCGGGCGATACATGAGTCACACCCGAGAGCTTGGCGGCGACCACAGGCCGATGCCGACCCGCCCGTCCCGGACGCTCGCGTCCGGCACGGGCAGGGCGGCCCGCCAGCGGGTCGCCACACAGCTGGCCTCCGGTACACCCGCTCTGCCCGTGCTGATCGTCTCCGTGATCGTCTTCGTCGGCCTGGTCGGCGGCCCCGGGCTGACCTGGCTGCCGCTGCTCGCCGCGGGGCCCGCGCTGGCCGCCACCACCGGCGGGCCGCGCGGCGTGCTCTGTGTCGGCCTGCTCGCCGGAGTGCTGGGCACGATGCTCGGCGTGCGGGACGGCGCACCGGCCAGGGAGCTGGCCGCCGTGCTGTCCGCGCTCGTCGCCGTCTCCCTCGCGAGCGCCCTGGCCGGTGCCCTGCGCGGCCGGCGCGAGCGGGTGCTCGCGGCGGTCCGCTCGGTCGCCGAGGCCGCCCAGCACGCGCTGCTCCAGCCGGTACCGGCGACCGTCGGCCCGTTCCAGGTGGCCGTCCGCTACAGCGCCGCGGCGGCCGAGGCCCGCATCGGCGGCGACCTGTACGCCCTCATCCCCACCCCGTACGGGGTACGGCTGATCGTCGGCGACGTGCGCGGCAAGGGGCTGCCCGCCGTCGGGATCGCCGCCCTGGTGCTCGGCGTCTTCCGCGAGGCCGCGTACGAGGAGCCCGACCTCCTCGCCGTCGTCGACCGGATCGAGCGGAGCCTGGCCCGCAACCTCCGCAGCGACGACTTCGTGACCGCCGTCGTCGCCGGGCACCCCCGGCCGGGCATCCTGGAGCTGGTCAACTGCGGGCACGCGCCCCCGCTGCTGGTGCGCGGCTCGGACGTCGTACCGGTGGAGCCCGACTGTCCGGCCCCGCCGCTGGGGCTGCGCGCGCTCACGGGTGAGACACCCGGACTGCGGACCCTGCCCTTCGGGGACGAGGATCAGCTGCTGCTCTACACCGACGGTGTCACCGAGGCCCGCGACCGCGACCGCGCGTTCTATCCGCTCGCCGAGCGCCTGGCCCGCCATGTGTCCGACGAGCCGGCCCACACCCTCTCGGCGCTCCACGACGAACTGCTCACCCACGTGGGGGGCCGGCTCCACGACGACGCGGCACTGCTCCTGCTCCGTAAGCCGGCCGTCGCGGACGGGGCGGGTGCCCCCGGCTAGCCGGACCCGGCGCAGGCATCGGCTCGGGCGGTCATTCGCTGTCCGTCAGGATCGTGTACGCCTCGTGCCGGACGTCGGCGTGGGGGTGGCGGCGCAGCAGGCGCAGCAGCGCGCGCCACTCCTCGGGCCATCCGAGAGCGCTGCCCGTGGTCCGCACCAGACCGGTCGCCAGCAGGCCCTGCGCCGCCCCGCCGTCGTGGGCGAACCGGTCGGCGGCGGTCAGCAGGGCCTCGGCGGCGCGCGGATGCGCGTGGTGCGGGGAGAACGTCCGCAGGCGGCCTGCCGTGTGGACCGCGGTGGTGACCCCCGTGCCCTCCAGGGACGCCGCCAGGTGCCGCAGCCGTTCCAGCAGCACATCCGGCTCCAGGGTGTGATCGGCCGACTGGGCCAGCAGTTGGGCGCGTTCGGCCACGAGCAGGGGTTCCGGCGCCAGCTGGTCCGCGACCGCCTCCAGCAGCTCGGGCCGTACTCCCTCGACGTAGGCGAACGAGGCCAGGCTCCGCAGTCGCTGCAGTGCCGGAAGGTCCCGGTCCGGGAGCGCGTCGGCGCCGCCCTCCGGCGTGTGCAGCGCGGCCAGCAGCGCGGCCACCGTGTCGTGCAGGACGCTGCCCGGCGCGGCACCGCCCACGGGGTGCGGCAGTTCGGAGGCGGCCAGCTCACGCAGCACCCCTTCGGCGGACCGCCAGTGCGTCCGGTCCGTGAGATCACGGACGATCCCGGCGATCCGCACGGCCAGTTCGGGGGCGTGGCGGCACCACACCCCCAGGGCGCGCAGCACGGCGTAGCCACCCGCGTAGCCCTCGCTGCGCGCGAGGGCCGCGCCGTAGGTGCCGAGGATCACGGTGGCGTACGCGCGGCGGTGCGCCTCGGCCAACTCCCAGGGGCTGACGGCCAGGAGGGCGTCGTGGACGGTCCTGGCGTCGTCGTCGGCGACCTCGTCGAGCAGTCGCCATGCCTGCGGATCACCGAGCAGCGGCGGCAGGGCGCGGACGACGGCGGCCCGGACGTCCGGGTGCCGGTCGGGGGCGTGGAAGGTGCTCGCCAGCAGGGAGACCGCCTGCCGGGGCGGCAGGAAGCGGGCCGCGAGGCGTACGGCCTCCTTCCGGGCGGTGACCTTCGCGGGGCGCTCACCGGTCAGCAACGCGCCCAGGGCCAGGGCGAGTTCGGAGGGCGAGGTGAAGCGGGCGGCGCGTGCCGCCGCGTACACGGCGACCCTGGCCCGGTCGCCGCCCGCGTGTTCCAGCAGTGTCGCGAGGGTGTCCTGGGGGCGGTCGGCCCGGGGCAGCGCGCCGAGCGCGGCCTCGGCGACGACCACCTCCGGGTCGTCGGTGTGCGCGAGCGCCAGGGCCCGCCCGAACTCGGGGACCGCGGCCGCGCCCCGGATCAGGGCGGCCCGCTCGTCGAGCGGGAGCGAGTCGTCCGCGACCGCCCGCCCGGCCCGCCGGACCGCGGCCCGCTGCTGACGGGGCAGCCAGCGGTAACTGTCGTCGAGGTCGGGCAGGGGGCACCGGGCCCCGTCCGGCAGGAAGCGCCCGTACGGCGGGGACGCGTCGAGGAGGGGGCCCAGCAGATCGGTGCGCCGCCGGGCCAGCACGCGTCGCACGGGCGGGAGCACGACCGACGACGGTTCCAGGGCGACGATCCTTGCGACCCGTTCGTCGCGGGTCCGCGGTGCGGCCAGCCACAGCGCGGCGGCCGCCCGGAAGGTGTCGTCGTCGCCGCGCTCCAGAGCCGTGGCCAGGCAGTCCTGCAGTGCGGGCAGCCGCCGGGCGCGTGGTCCGAGGGCGGCGGCCAGGGCCAGGAGCAGCCGGAAGTCGGCCCGGTCCGCCCCGGCGTCGAGCCAGGGGCGCAGGGCGTCGAACAGCTCCCGCTCCTGGCCGCGCCGCAGGACGCGGTGGAGCGGGCCGAGGTCGGGTACGCCGACGCGGCGGGTGAGGCGTTCCAGGACGCGCAGGGCGCAGTCCCGCAGCTCCGCCTCGCCGTCGGTGGCGTGCTCGACGAACAGGCGTACGGCGAGGGTGCGCAGGGCCGTCGTCGTGTCCACCGAGGCGTCCCGCGCCTCCAGGGCATCGGTGGCGAGCGCGTCCAGCAGCGGGACGTGCTCGGGCCCGAAGACGCGCGGAGGCGTCTCGGCGAGCGCGCCGAGCGCGGCGGCGCGGACCGGGTCACGGTCGTTGCGCAGACGGCGTCCGGCGACGGTCAGCAGGTCGGAGACCGCCTCCCGGCTCCCGTCGAGGGCGGCGCAGGTCACGAACAGCGGCCAGGCCGTGGCCCGGTCGTCCGCGTCGGGCCGCCCGAGGGCGGCGACCAGCTCGGCGCGCGCCTCGTCGAAGGGACCGTGGGAGAGGGTGTCCAGGTCCTCCCACCAGTAGCCGGTGCCGTCGGACTCGGCCAGGGCACGGCGGACCTCCGCCCAGCGGCGCTCCCGGGGCAGCAGGGCGAGGGCGCCGAGCGCCACGTCCCCGTTCCGCACCCCCACGGCGACCGCGTCCACGAACGCGGCACGCCGGCCGGGTGCCAAGGCGTTCACCAGCGAGGCGAAGTGGGGACCGCGGTGGAGCCAGTGGCGGCCCAGCGCGATCAGCGACGCGGGCTCGGCCCGCACCAGCCGGCGCACCACCCCGGGCGGGGGCAGCGGCTCGTGGCGCTGTGCCCGCCGGCCGGGGGCGGCGATCCACGCGATCACGCGTTCGGCGTCGGCGTCGGCCAGGGGGCCGAGCGCCCTGACGAGCACGCGCGGCGGACTGCCGGGGCCGTACCGCTCCAGCAGGGTGAGCACCCGCTCGGGGCGCCGTGGCGCGAGGGCCGCGACCGTGGTGGCGTGCACGCGCCACCACTCGTCCCGCCGCTGCACACCGGCCCGGTCGGCCAGGGCCCGCTCGGCGTGGTCCAGGACCGGGTCGGGGTGCCGGACGGCGAGCCGCGTCCAGCCGTCGACGGCGTGGGACAGCGCGGGCAACTCCCGTGCCACGAACGGGGTGGAGCAGGCCGGCAGCAGCCGCGCGGCCTCGGCGTCACCCCATTCCGCGCGCAGGCGCGCCACCAGCCGTTCGGCGAGCGCGGTGCGGCCTCCGGAGGCGAGCAGCCGGGCCAGCCGCTGCCGCAGCACGGCAGGCGCGTCGTCGTAGGCCGCCTCCACCGCCTCGTCCGGGACGGGCAGTTCGCGCACGGCGCGCCGGGCGTAACCGGCGACCACCGGGTCCGGGTCGGCCAGCCGGGCCGCGAGGAACCCGGCGTCCCGTCCGACGAGCGCCGCCAGCGCCGCGAGCCGCCGCTCGTGGGGTCCGTGTCCGTCCAGCTCGGTCAGGAACGGGGCGAGCGACCCGGCGTCCGCGAGCCGGCGTGCGGTCCGCGCCGTCAGGGTCAGCCGGGCGGGGAACGGCAGGGGTTCGAGGGCGGCGAGCAGCTCCTCGGCGGCGGTCGGCATGCGCCGATTGTGCCGGGCAAGATCCGTTCACGCGATCGAATATGCACGCGTCGCACCGACGGTGAACCAGCGCGTGCCGACGGACGGGTACTGACGGGACGGGCGCTGACGGAACGGGTACTGACGGGACGGGTGCCGACAGGCGATCGGTCGACGGGACGTGTGGTGCCGGCCCCGCGGTCGCCCGCTCTACCGTCGCGTCCGTAGCAGCAGACGGAGGAAGTACGGCGTGCCGATCACCGCCGTCATCAGGCCGGCGCCCAGCTGGGCCGGGGCGATCACCGTACGGCCCAGGAGGTCGGCCGCACAGACGAGGCAGGCACCGAGCAGGACGGCCACCGGGACGACCCGCACGTGCCGCCGGCCCACGAGGGCACGTGCGGCGTGCGGCGCGACGAGCCCCACGAAACCGATGGTGCCGGCCGAGGCGACGGCGGTCGCGCTGAGCAGCACGCCCACCACGAGGAACCCGAGTCTGGCCCGGGACAGCCGCAGCCCGAGGAGCCGCGGGGTGTACTCGTCCAGGGAGACGAGGTCGAGTTCGGTCCGGCGGGACAGCGCGACGGCGAGGCCCAGCGCCAGCACGCACGCGACGGGCAGCACGTCCGGCAGGGTCCGCCCGTACGTCGAACCCGACAGCCAGGTCAGTGCCTTGGTGGCGTTGAACGGGTCGGTGAGCACGATGAGCAGGCTGATCAGTGCCGTGGTGCCGGCGGCCACGCCGATGCCGACGAGGACCAGCCGGTTCTGCTGGTAGCCGCCCCGGGCCGCCAGCCCGAAGACGACCGCGGAGGCGAGGGCGGCGCCCGCGAACGCGGCACCCGCGACGCTCCAGCCACCGGCGACCGGCACGGTGGTGACCAGCAGCACGGCGCCCAGCGCCGCCCCGCCGGAGACGCCCAGGACGCCCGGTTCCGCGAGCGGATTGCGGGTCACGGCCTGCACCAGCGTGCCTGCCAGGGCAAGGGCCGCACCCGCGCACAGGGCCGCGAGGACGCGGGGCACCCGGGTGTCGAGCACGAAGGACACAGTCCGGCCGGCCCGCCCCTGGGCCCAGTTGGCGACGTCGCCGAGCAGCAGTTTGCTGTCGCCCAGCAGGACGCCCGCGACCACGACGCCGACGGTCACGGCGACCAGGACGGCCACGGTGACCAGGAACGCCGTACGGCCGGGGATGCGCAGCCGGTCCGGTGGCTCGGCTCCGGCGGTGTCCCGCAGCCGCAGGGCCATCACCACCAGGAACACGGCGCCGACCAGGCTGGTCACCACACCGGTGGGCACGGCGACCGCCGTGCCGGAGGGGACCAGGGCCCGCAGCAGTACGTCCGACCCGAGCACCAGTCCGGCACCCACCAGACCGGCGACGGGCAGGGACCCCCGGGTGCGGGCGAGGCCACGGAAGCGGCGGGCGAGGGGGCGTACCAGCGCGGGTGCGCACAGCCCGACGAAGCCGACGGGCCCGGCGAGCGTGACGGCCGCTGCCGACAGCAGTGTCGCCAGGACGACCACCGTGACGCGGGTCGCGCGGACGGGGACGCCCAGCCCTCGCGCGGCGTCGTCGCCGAGGGCGAGCGCGTCGATCCGGCGGGCCGTCAGCCACAGGCCGACGAGCCCGACCGCCACGACGGGCAGCATCTGCACGACACCGTCGAAGCCGTTCTGCCCGATGCTGCCCTGGTTCCACCGGTAGAGGCCCTCGGTCCGCTGCGGATACAACAGCAGCAGACCTTCCGTCAGGGAGTTCAGGCCCAGCATGAGGGCGGTGCCGGCGAGGACCAGCCGTACGGTGCCCGTGCCGAGCCCGGAGAGGGCGAGGACCACGGCCGCCGCCAGCAGGCCGCCGGCGAAGGCGACGCCGGACGAGGCGAGCAGCGGCAGGGAGACACCGGTGACGGCGACGACACCGAGCGCGAGGTAGGCGCCGGCGTTCACCGCGAGGGTGTCGGGCGCGGCGAGCACATTGCGGCTCACGGCCTGCAGCACGGCCCCCGCCACACCGAGGACGACACCGACGAGGACGCCGGCTGCCGCGCGCGGCAGCCGGGAGGCGATCACGACGGACGCGTCGCCCGGACCGGACCGCCCGGTCACGGCCTTGACCACCTCGGCGGGTCCGACGGCGGCGGTGCCCTGGGTGAGGTCGACGACCGCGAGGACGGCCACCAGGACGGCGAGGCCGGCCGTCACCGCGGCCGCGCCCGTCCGGGTCGCGGTGACCGGCGGTCGGCCGGCGGCCGTCGACGGACGGGGGGCGGGGGGCTGGGCGGTGACGGCCATGGCTGTCGTTCGTCGTCCTGTCGTCGTGGTCGCTGCGTCGCGCGTCGGGTGTCGCGTGTCGCGTGTCGCGTGTCGGGTGTCGGGTGTCGGGTGTCGCGTGTCGGGTGGGGTCGTCGCCCGGTCGGTTACTTCGTCAGCGCGTCGACGACGGCGTCGACGTACGCCTCCATGGACTCGGGGCCGCCGAACATCCAGATGCCGTCGGGCAGTCGGTGCACCTGGCCGGCCTTCACGAACGGCAGAGAGGTCCATACGGCGTTCTTCGCCAGCGCGCCGGTGAAGGGCGTGCTGGTGTCGTCCTCGTCGTTGCCGATGTAGGCGAACCGGACGTCCTTCGGCAGGTCGGTGAGACCCTCGACGTCGGTGGTGCCGAGGCCGTAGGCGGCGTCGCCCTTCACCTTCCAGGCGTTCTTCAGGCCGATCCGCTCGTTGACGGCGCCGATGAGCGAGCCACTCGTGTAGGGGCGCAGGGAGACCTGGTTGGAGGTGACGTAGCCGTCGGCGAAGGCGAACCCAGCGCCGTCGAGACCGGCGTCGGCGAGGGCCTTCCTGCCCTCGGCGACCTTCGCCTCGAAACTCTTGCGCACCGCCCCGGCCCGGTCGGTGGTGCCGGTGGCCTCGGCGATGAGGTCGAGGTTCTCCAGCATCTGCCCGATCTGGTCGGAGGCGTCCGCGGACGTGATGCCCAGCACGGGGGCGATCTTCCGCAGTTGCTTCACGGCGGCGGGCGGCAGGTCGGAGGAGGCCACGATGAGGTCGGGCGAGAGGGCGGCGATGGTGTCCATGCTCGGCTCGCCGCGTGTGCCGATGTCCTTGGGCTCGTTCTTCAACGGGACGGCCTGGTCCCAGGTCTTGTAGCCCTTGACGTCGGCGACGCCGACCGGGTCGACGCCGAGCGTGAGGAGGAACTCGACCTCGTTCCACTCGGTGGCGACGACCTTGGTGGCCGGGCCGTCGAGTTCGACCTTCTTGCCCTGGGAGTCGGTGAGGGTGATGGCCTCGGAGGGCTGCTTCGCGGAGTCGTCGGCGGCAGGCTCGGTGGTGCCGCACGCGGCGAGGGTGAGCGCCGCGGTGGTGGTGGCCGCGGTGAGCAGGAGACGTCTCATGAGGTGGAGCCGAGCCTTTCGCTTGGGGCGTTCCGTGAGTTTCGGGCGTCACGGGTATTACGGTTATTACGGGTGTTGCCGGAGGTCTCCCGGTCGCCGTCCGGGAGGGGCCGCGGGTCGGCGGGTGGAGAGCCGACGGGTGGAGAGCCGACGGGTGGAGAGCCGGCGGGTGGAGAGCCGGCGGGTGGAGAGCCGGCGGGTGGAGAGCCGGCGGGTGGAGAGCCGGCGGGTGGAGAGCCAGCGGGTGGAGGGTCGGTGGGGCGGGGGCGCCGGGTGTGGTGACGGCCGATCGGGCGGGTGCGCAGCCGGCCGGTGAGGGGATCGGTGTCGACGTCGATGCGGATGCCGTAGACGGCGGTCAGCCGTTCCGGCGTCAGGACGTCCTCGGGGCGGCCCTCGGCGACGATCCGGCCCGCTTCGAGGAGTGTGATCCGGTCGGCGACGGCGGCCGCCTGGTCGAGGTCGTGCAGCACGACGCCCACGGCGATCCCGTGGTCGTCCGCCAGGTCGCGGACCAGGTCGAGGAGTTCGACCTGGTAGCGCAGGTCGAGATAGGTCGTGGGCTCGTCCAGCAGGAGCACGCCGGTCTCCTGGGCGAGACAGCAGGCGAGCCACACCCGCTGCAACTGCCCACCGGACAGGTGGTCGGCGCCGCGCTCGGCGAGGTCCGTGACGCCGGTCAGCGCGAGCGCCCGGTCGACCGCGGCCGTCGCGTCCGGGTCCCGGCGGCCGAAGCGGCCCCGGTAGGGGTACCGGCCGAACTCGACGACGTCACGCACGGTCAGTCCGCCGGGAGTGGGCCGCCCCTGGGTCAGCAGGGCCACGTGCCGCGCGAACTCGCGTGCCGTCAGGGCGAGACCGTCGGTGTCGGTGTCGATCGTGAGCGCGGCGCGGCGGGCCCGCTGCAACCGGGCGACCGTCCGCAGCAGCGTCGACTTCCCGCTGCCGTTGGGACCGACCAGGGCGGTCACCTCACCGGGCCGCAGTCCGATCGCGACGTCGTGCACGACGTCCACGCCGTCGTACGACACGGTCACGCCCGTGGCCGACAGTGCGTGACCGCGGAGCCGCGGCATGGCGGCTGCTTCCTCACCAGATCTCACGAAGAGAAGGTTAGCCTAACCTAATTTCCCCGTCATTGGCGGCACCTCGGGCACCCCCGGCGAACCCCTGCGCAGGCTTCCCCCATCCGCGAACTCCCGCCCGCCGCACGGTCATTCGGTCCGCCACGACGCCGGATCCCAGAGCCCCGAGCGGCGCAGCGACTGCGGGCAGTGCAGATAGATCTCGTCGATCTCCAGCACCAGGGCCAGCGCGGGGCGGCGACCCGCCAGCGCCATCGCGTCGAAGAAGGGCGCGTCGGTGAGGATGCGGGCCCGGCCGTTGATCCGCAGGACCTGTTTGCTGCCGGGGATCAGATACAGCAGGCCCGCGTGCGGGTTGTCGAGGATGTTGTGGAAGCTGTCGCCCCGCCGGTTCCCCGGCCGGTCGGGCAGCGCGATCACACCAGGGGTGAGCACGTGCGTGAATCCCGGCGCGTCCCCGCGCGGGGAGACGTCGCAGTCGCCCCGCGCGCCGGAGGTGGCCAGCAGACAGAAGGGCGAGCGAGCCAGGATGTCCCGGTCCTGGTCGGTGAGCCGGTCGTGGACCTTCTCGATGACCACCGGCCAGGGTTCCCCGAGCAGTTCACGCAGCTCGCCGCGCGACCGCAGCCCGACCCATCCTTCCTCGATACCGGGCCCACCCCCCTCGGCCCCGACCCCGACCCCGACCTCGGCCTCGGCCTCGGCCCCCGCCCCGGCCTTCGGCCCGTCTCCGGCGGTGCTGTCGATCGCGCGCGACAAGGCCGACCCCCATGACGAACGTCCGGCGGTGGCCACCACCCCGGATCCCAATAAGTTAGGTCACCCTAACCTCGCGATCGCGCCCTGGTCCAGGCACCCGCGCCGCCCGCTCCTCCCCTCCGGCCCAGGCCCAGGCCCGGGCTCCGGCTCCGGCTCCGGCTCCGGCTCCGGCCAGACCGAACCGCTGGGCGTGCGCCTGTCCCGTCACCCGCCGTACGCCCGGCACGACGGCAGCCCCGACCGCCGAGACCGCGCGCACCGACAACCCGGCCGCCACCGACACCCGGCGGCACCGGTACACGCGCGGGGAGGGCCACCCGAGGAACCACCGCTCCACGCTCGCCCTTACCAGCAGCCGGCCCCACCCGTCCATGAGGTCCGCTCCCGCTTTCGGCTCGGGCCGGCGTCACCTCGCACGCACCTGCCTGCCGGAGTGATCACCGGCCGTACCGTCCCTACCGTGAGGGAGCATGCTCACCTTCCCGACCACCTACCGGACCGGCAGGCGCCCGGTTCTGGCGGCCCTGATGACGGCCGTCGTCCTGGCCACCGGCCCGACGGCGACCGCACAGACGCCCGCCCCACGCCCCGCCGTGGACTGCGGCACACACGACCGGACCAGCCGATTACTGCGCGACCTCACCGACCGCCATGGCATCACCGGTGCCGCGGTCCTGGTGACCGACCCCACCGCGGGCCGTCCCTGCGGACGTTGGGCAAAGACCGCCGGCACGGCCGACCGGCGCACCGGACGCCCGATGAACACCACCGACCGGCTGCGCGTCGGCAGCGTGACCAAGACGTTCACCGCGGCCCTCGTCCTGCGGCTGGCCGCCGAGCACCGCCTCTCGCTGGACGCCCCCGTCGACCGTTATCTGCCCGATCTGCTCGACGGGGTCGGTCACGACCGCCGTCCGGTCACCGTACGCGACCTCCTGCGGCACACCAGTGGGCTGCCCGACTACCTCGACGCTCCGGAATGGGAACATCTCGAACGGCAGCGGTTCCGGCACTTCGAGCCCCGCGACCTCGTCGAGCGCGCGCTCGAACTGCCGCGCCCGCAAGGCAGCTGGCACTACGCCACCACCAACTACCTCGTGCTCGGCATGATCGTCCGCGAGGTCACCGGCCGCACCCCCGAGGCGGAGATCACCCGCCGCATCATCGGGCCCCTCGGGCTGCGCGACACCTACTGGCCCGGCGACGGGACACACGTCCGAGGCGCGCACTCCCGCAGCTACTTCACCGACGAGGGCGGCCGGCGCGTCGACGGCACCGCCTGGAACATGACCTTCGGCGGCGTCGGCGGCGCCCTGGTCTCCTCACCGGGCGACCTGACCCGGTTCGCCACCGCCCTGTTCGACGGGCGTCTGCTGCCCGCCGCCCAACTCGCCGAGATGCGGCGGACGGTGGAGGTCGACGCCGACCGGCTCTGGCCCGGCGCCCGCTACGGGCTGGGCCTGATCTCGACACCGCTGTCCTGCGGCGGGACGTGGTGGGGACACGCGGGGACGGTGCCCGGCGGCCATCGGGCCCTGGTCGCCGTCGGTCCCGGCGGACGGAGCGTCGCCGTCGCCCTGAACGAGATTCCCGCCTCGATCCCGGCCGAGTCCGCGTTCCTGGACCTCGTCGACGCCGCCCTCTGCGAGAGCCTGCCTTCCGAAAGGACCACCGCATGACCGCCCCGGCCACCCCCGGCGCCACGACCACGGCCGCCACGACGACAACCGCCACGACGACGGCCTCCACCACCACGCCAGGCACGCGCCGACGGGTGTCCCGCATCGCGGCAGGGGCCGCTCTGTGCCTGACCGCCGCCCTCGCCGTCCCCCCGGCACCCGCCGCGGCGGAACCCGCCCCCGCGACGGCCGCCGCCCTGGCCCGCTACCACGACCAGCGACTCGACTGGAAGAGCTGTGTGCTGGGACCCGACGACGAGACGGGCACGGAACTCCAGCGGGCGGGCGCCCGGTGCGCCGACGTCACCGTCCCCCTCGACCACGCCCGTCCGGAAGGCCGTACGATCACCGTCGCGATCTCCCGGATCCGGGCCACCGACACGGCGCATCGCGTGGGCGCCCTGCTGCTCAACGGCGGCGGCCCCGGCGGACAGACCATCGGCGACCCGCCGTGGATACGCTCCACGATGAAGGAGGTCGGTGAACGGTACGACGTGGTCGGCGTCGATCCCCGTTTCGTCGGCCGCAGCACGCCGCTGGACTGCCACTGGCCCACCGGTTCCTTCATCCGCGGCGCGGGGGCGGACCGTGCGGGATTCGACCGCGCGGCGGGGTTCGCGAAAGAACTCGCCGACCGGTGCGCGAGGACCCAGGGGGACGTCCTGCCGTACGTCACCACCCGGAACACCGCGCGCGACATGGACATCGTCCGCGCGGCGCTCGGTGAGCGCCGGATCTCCTACCTCGGTTACTCGTACGGCACCTACCTCGGCCAGGTGTACGCCACGATGTTCCCCGGCCGCACCGACCGCGTCGTCCTGGACGGCCTGGTCGACCCGGGCCGCTACCACCCACGGCTGCTGCGCGGCACGGCGCCGGCCAACCGGCACGCCCTCGAAGGCTGGGCCACTTGGGCGGCGGCCCGCGACACCACCTACGGCCTGGGCCGGACCAGGGGCGCGGTGCTGGCGACCGTGGACCGGACCCTGACCGCCTCCGCACGCACCCCGCTGGCGATCGGCGGCCACCGGGTGGACGAGCACCTGGTCCCCGTCATCGTCTTCTCCGGCCTCTCCCAGGACAACGACGCCGCCTACGCCGATCTCGCGCGGGCGATGAGGGACATGCGCGGCGCCGCCGACGGCCGTACGGTCACTCCCTCGCCCTGGCTGGCGGAGACCCTCGACTTCCTGCTGACCGGGTCCGGCTCCGCCTACGGCAGCGTCCAGACGGCGATCCTGTGCGGGGACGTGTCCGCGCCGCGTTCCCCGGAGACGTACTGGCACGACGTCCGACGCGCCCGTGAGCGGGACCCGTTGTTCGGTCCCGTCACCGACACCATCGGCCCGTGCGCGTTCTGGGCCCCGCCGCGCGAGCGCCCGACGACGATCCGCCGCGATCTGCCGGCGCTCCTCGTCAACGCGACCGGCGACCCCCGTACCGTCCACCGGAACGCGCTGACGGTACGTCATATGTGGCCCTCGTCCCGCCTGCTCACCCTGCGCGGCGCGGACCAGCACGCCGTGTACGGTGTGTTCGGCAACTCCTGTGTCGACACCACGGTCAACACCTACCTGGCCACGGGCCGCCTGCCCGGCACGGACGTCACCTGCGCCCGGTCCGCCGGCTGACAGAGCCCTCCGGCGCCGCGCCCTGTCAGTGGCGGGTGGCAGCATCGAAGGCATGACGGACACCACGGCATTCGACTGGCGGCCCTTCCTGCTGAGGTGGAGCGAGGAGTGGGCGGACGCCACGCCGGACGACGAGACCCGGGGCGAGGACGACCTGGCAGCGCGGCAGGCGCGGTGGCTGGGCTTCCCGCCCGCGTCGCAGGAGCGGATCGCGGCGATGGAGGAGCGGCTCGGCCGCCGGATGCCGCCGTCGTACCGGGAGTTCCTGCGGGTGAGCGACGGCTGGCGGCACGCGGGCGGGTTCCTGTGGCGGCTGGCGGGGACCGCGGACGCGCGCTGGCACGACGACGCGTCGGGACTCGCGGAGATGTTCGAGGAGGATCTCGACGACGACGCCGGGCCCGAGGAACGCCAGGAGGTGGACATCTGGCGGCGCGGGCTGCAACTCGACGTCGAGTCCGATTCCGTCCACGTCCTCATGGACCCCGAGGACGTGGACGAGAACGGTGAGTGGGCCGTGTTCACCTGGGCGAGCTGGCTGGCCGAGGCACCCGAGCGGCACGACGACTGCCTCGCGTTCATGCAGGCCATGCACCGCGAGTTCCACAGCCTGCGGGCCCACCGCGACGAACGGAGCGACGGGGACCGGGTGTTCGCCAACACCACGACCGCCGAGCTGGACGCCCTGGTGGACGAGGCCCGCAACGAGGCACTGCGCGGCGGCTGGGAGAAGGCCGGGGAGGCGCTGGACCGGGCCAAGGACTACGGCAGGCCGAGGGCCGCCGGGCTGGGCGACCAGATACGCCTCCTGCTCGGAGAGACCCTGGTGTACTTCGACGGCCTGGTGACGGACCCCGCGTACGCCCCGGAGCTGCTGCCACCGCTCGTCGCCGAGTACGCGGAGCACACCTACCGGGACGACTCCACGCTGACGTTCCATCTGCGGGGCGCGAGCGAGGATCTGGTGTCCCTGGCCTACGCGACGCTGGCCGCGGTGCGCGAGGGCACGTACCGGTACGCGCCGGCCGGGCCGTTCGGGGAAGCGGTCGGACGGGCGCGGAAGCTGGCGCGATGGGGTGACACGGACGGCGCCTGGCGGACGCTGATGCGGGCGCTGCCCCTGTGGGAGCCGCTGGGGCCGGACCACCTGGCGCCGCTGGGATGGGTGGCCGATCCCGTGCTCGGGCCGCTGCTGACCCCGGAGCGGGGTCGCGAGCTGCTGTCGACCCCCCGGGGCGGGCACACGGGCGAGGCGCCGAGCACGGCCGTCACCGCACTCGACCCGGGCGACCTGACGTGGCTCGCGGAGCCCGACCCGGGCAACAACCGCACGTCGTACCGGTTCGTCCTGGTGGAAGGGGTGGAGCCGGAGGACCTGCCCGGGCGCCTCGCGGACGGGCACGGTACGACGCTGAACGACCCCATGACCCTCGGGGAGGCGCGCCGCTGGTCGCTGGAGGGCCGGAGGGAGTTCTCGTCCTACGACGACCGGCCTCTCATGGCGGTGGGCCGGGCCGGCGACGGCTGGTGTTTCGCCTTCGACGGCGACGCCGACCACTTCGACCGGCAGCGGTTCGTCTCCCCGGCCGCCGCCGCGAGTGCGGGCACCCGAGCGGTGGTGGTGTGGAGCGGCCTGAGGTGCTGGCACGGTGAACCGTTCTTCCACCTCTCGGTGGCGCGAGACGGCGCGGAGGAGTACGCCTTCACGTACACGCACGGAGAGGTCCGGTCGAGCGGGGCGATACCCCGGGCACTGGACCCCGGTCCGTTCTTCGGCGACGGGGCGGACCCCGCCGAGGCGGAACGGCCGCTCCTGGAAGCCCTGAGCCGGGAGTTCGGTGTCCGTCTTCCCCGTCACGCCCTCGTGCACGGGCGGCTGCACACGTTCGTCACGCGCACCTGGAGGCGGCCGCCCAGGGACGGTGAGACGTTCATGGTGATCCGCGTGGGCTGAGAAGGCGCGCCCGGGGGGTGTCTCGGGCGCACCCGGGCAGCTGTGGCGGGCGCACCCCGGCGACTGTGGGCCACGTGATGCGGCATCAAGCCAAAGTGACCCCGGTCGCGTCGGTCGCCTTCCGGGATCGGTGTGTCGCTCCTATCCTCGTGCGCCGGTACTTACCGACGGTAAGGGGGAGCGATGGGCGGCACCACGCGCAGAGGGTTCCTGGGCACGGCGGCGGCCGCCGGCGGCGGGATCGGCCTCGGCGGCCCCGGGCGGGCAGCGGCACAGGACAGCTCGGCCGCAGGAACCGTGGCCGTCCTGGGCGGAGGCGTCGCCGGGCTCACCGCCGCGCACGAACTCGCCGAACGGGGCTTCCGGGTCACGGTCTACGAACGCAAGGCGCTCGGCGGCAAGGCCCGCAGCATGGACGTGCCCGACAGCGGCAAGGGCGGCCGCGCGCCGCTGCCCGGGGAGCACGGTTTCCGCTTCATCCCCGGCATCTACCACAACCTGCCCGACACCATGCGGCGCATCCCCTTCCCCGGCAACACCCATGGCGTCCACGACAACCTCGTCGCCCCCAAGGAGATGCTGTTCGCACGGTCCGGCGGCCGTGAGGACATCCGGATCCCGCTCCCCTGGCCCGGCACCACCCCGGCCGAACTCACCCCCGACGAGATCCGCCGCGCCCTCACCTCGTTCCTGGACACCGCCCTCCGCCTGCCCCTCCACGAGGCCCTCTACTTCGCCAACCGCCTGCTGGTCTTCCTCACCAGCTGCGAGGAGCGACGCGACAACTCCTGGGAGCGGACGCCCTGGTGGGAGTTCGTGCGCGCGGGACGCATGTCGTACGACTACCAGCGGATCCTCGCCGTCGGCATCACCCGGAACATCGTGGCCACCAAGGCGGAGGAGGCCAGCACCCGCACGGTCGGCACCCTGCTGGAGGCGTTCGCCTTCAACCTCCTCGGGCGGGGCGCGGACGGTCCTCTGGACCGGATCCTCAACGCGCCCACCAACGAGGCGTGGATCGACCCCTGGGCGACCCATCTGCGGTCGCTCGGTGTCGAGTTCCGCATCGGCTGGACCGTGCAGGACCTGACCATGGACGCGGGCCGGGTGGCCGGCGCCGTCGTGAAGGACCCGGGCGGCGTCCGCCGGACCGTCACCGCCGACCACTACATCTCGGCCATGCCGGTGGAGCACGCCCGCCGCACCTGGAACGCCGCCGTGCGCGCCGCCGACCCCCAACTGGCCGCGTGCGACCGGCTGGAGACGGACTGGATGACCGGCATCCAGTTCTATCTGACGGAACGCACACCGATCCTGCACGGCCACCTCGACCTCATCGACTCCCCCTGGTCGCTGACCGCGATCGCGCAGGCCCAGCACTGGCCGGGCCACGACTTCCCCGCGGACTTCGGCGACGGCACGGTCGCGGACTGCCTGTCCGTGGACGTCTCCGAATGGGACCGGCCGGGCATCCTGTACGGGAAGACGGCCAAGCAGTGCACGCGCGCCGAGGTCGCCCGCGAGGTGTGGGCCCAGCTGAAGGCGGCACTCAACGACAGCGGCCGTACGGTCCTGAAGGACTCCGTGCTGCACTCCTGGTTCCTGGACCCGGCCGTGGACGGGCTCGGCACCCCGGCCCCGGTCAACGAGGAACAGCTGCTCATCCACCCGGTGGGGACCTTCCATCTGCGCCCGCGGTCCGCCACGAGGATCCCCAACCTCTTCCTGTCCGGCGACTACGTGTCCGTACCCATCGACCTGGCCACCATGGAGGGCGCCAACACCTCGGCCCGCCAGGCCGTCAACGCCCTTCTGGACAGCGTCGGTTCGGCCGCCGAACGATGCACGGTCACCCCGCTGTACCGGGCACCGGAGTTCGAGCCGCTGAAGCGGCACGACCGCACCCGGTACCGCCTCGGGCTGCCGAACCTCTTCGACGTCGGCTGACGACCGCACCCCCGCGCCCCGTTCAGGGCAGTGCGCGGGTGGGGGCTTGGTCAGCACCTGGGAGCGCGACCGGACCCACCTGACGGGGTGGAAGCGATGGCTCGTGGTCGCCGGCGCGCAGCACGCCTCCTTCACCGACGTCGGACTCGTCGCGGAACAGCTCGGCCTCGACATCGGCGCCGACCTGCCCGCCGCCCGCGCCGCACAGCTCACGCACCGCTGAGACCTCGGCCCACGTCACCACACAGCGGTGTCCCCGTCAGCGCCTCCGGCGTCGCGGGTCCACCGTTGCCGCATAGGATCCTGCAATGTCCTCCCCCGACCTTGAGCAGTTCGTTCAGCGGCTTCACCTGAACATCGCCCGCGCCGAGCACGACCTGCTGGCGCCCGGCAGCACCTGGAACCTCTCCCAGACCGTGCAGCACTGCGCTCAGACCGTCCGCTACTCCGTGACCGGATATCCGGTGCTGAAGCCCGCCTGGTACCGGGCCACGACAGGGCGGCTGGCCAAACTGGTCTTTCTGCGCCGAGGGGCGATGAAGCATCCGCTCGGCGCGGAGATCGAGGGGGCGCCGGCGTTGGACCCGGGCCTGCCGGTGTCCGAGGCCGCGGCCGGTCTCGCGGACGCCGTGGCCCTGTTCACCGGCCACACCGCCGGGCACGCCACCCATCCCGCCTACGGACCCTGCACGCACGACGAGTTCGCACAACTCCACGCCATGCACCTCGCCGACCACCTGCCCGGCGTGGCCACGAGCTGAGGCGGCCGGCTAGTGGAGCTGTTCCGTCCTGCTCGCGACAAGGAGACCGGCCTCGAAGCCGTCGATGCGGGCCGAGTGAGCGGGTGCCGCGACGGGCACCGTCACATCGGCCTGACCATCGGTGAGGTCCACCGATGCGCGCGGCCGCTGGTCGACGTAGACGTCCACACGGTCGACGTTCGTCGCCTTCACCTTGAGTTTCAGAGAGCCGTTGACGGAGACGGCGTCCGTGATGGACACGGCGTGCGACTCCCGGTCCTTGAGGATCCGGCCCGCCCGGTCGAACAGATCCGCGTTGTCCTCCAGGAGGTCCCGCCGGGTCATCCGGTGCGGCTGGTCGGGGACGACGCCCAGGTCCTCCACCGGGGTGCCGGACAGGGCGCCGACCCGGAGAGTGCGGCGGATGGACACCCGCATGCCGCTTCCCTTCGGCAGCGGTACGTACGGCGTCGCCCGGTCGCCTTCGAGGAGGTCGGAGAGCAACTGGTGGGTCCAGACGTTGGCCCCGCCGGCGCCGGTGTTCTCGTCGGTGCCGAGCACAGGACCGATCGCGTGGTCCTGGAAACCGGCGGCGAAGATGTCGGTGGCCGAGTAGCAGCGGGCGTTGGTGATGAGCACCACGGGTCCGAAGTACTGCTGCCCGATCGCGTTGGCACCCTCCACGGGGGTGATGGGGAAGGCGCTGGAGAAGGTGGCGCCGATCTCGACGGCCTGCTCCATGGAGGGGACCCAGGCGCCGAGGTCGATGCCCGAGGAGCCGTCCTGGTGCCTACGGCAGATGCGCAGGTTGAGCGGCGTGTTGATGAACTGCACCGGCTCGGGGATGATCCGGCGAGGAGTGAGGACCTGCAGGGCGAACTCGGCGGCGTGGATGTGGCCGCCGCCGTTGTCCCGGACGTCCACGATGAGGCCGTTCTGCGGGAGCTGTCCGATGAGGCGGACGAACTCCCGGACGAAGGCCGTCGGGTTCTCCACGTTGAACGTGAAGATACGGATGTGGCCGAACGTCCCGGACGACGTCTGCACCTGCTGGGCCTTGAACACCTGGGGCATGGTCGTGGCGACCTCGCCCTCACGTAGCGCGGGCACGGCTTCGTCGGCCTGGACGGCTCGTTCCTGGGCGACGACCCGAGGGGCGAACAGCAGCACCTTGGCCCGGCCCGCCTCGTCCGCGTCGAGGTCCAGCCCTTGCGTCAGGGCGGCGGTGCTGATCGCGTCCGTGTCCACCAGGGGAGGCAGGTTCTGCACGATCCGCCAGTTCTCGCGCAGCTCTCGCGGAGTGCCGCTCTCGTCGATGTAACTGACGGTCACCCACTCCTCGAAGGGAGGCAGGTGGATGCGCAGCGGCCGTACGGTCAGCGACTGGATGCCGCGGCTGCGCCGGGCAGCGGCGTTGCTGCCGGCGAACCGGGCCGCGTTCAGGTCGACGGCCGACGAGATGGGGATGCCGCTCCAGTGGGTGATCTCGACGCCGGGCCTGAAGCCGGGTGCGGAGAAACCCTCGGCCATGTGCGTGACCAGGAAGTGAGGGCCCTGTTCGTCCGTGTACCGCTCGATGAGGAACGGCAGGAACGCGATCTTGCCGTTGAAGGGGTCGGGGAGCAGATAGTTCGTGTGCAGGTCCCGGACGGAGTGGAAGATCTCCGACACCTCGGCGTGGAAGATCCACTCCCGAGGCATGGTCTGCGGCGTCTGCCGTTCCAGACGCCGCCGCATCACCCGCAGCCGCTGGACCGGATTCACGGCGTGCATCGCGGCCTTGAGCGGCAGGTGGACGTAGTTCTGCTCCAGCAGGACGAGTGCCTGGTCGACGATGAGACGGCGCTCCTCCAGCGTCAGAGTGCCGGCGCCTTCGAGGAAGCTGCTCAAGGGGGTCGAGGTGGCCAGATGGGCGCGGACCGGAGGCGCGGCCCGCTGGATGAACGTGGGTGTCGTGTCGTCAGCCGCGTACGTCATGGTGTCCTTCAAGGGGGTTGGGGGGTTCGACGTCGGGCGGCCGGCGGCGTGCGTGGGGGGCGTACCCGGCGTGTGCGTCTGAAGGGGAGGGAAGGGCGCCGGTGACCGCGCCGGAAGCGCGTTCGGAGCGGATCCTGGCGCCGCCCCGCGCCCTTGTCGCGGTAAGTCGGTAAGTCCTTATACGGTGAAGGGCCGTTGCCGCAGGAACGAGTCGTCGGCCTTGCCGGTGACGAACAGGCCGGGGCTCTGGTTGGGGGGCATCCTGCGGAGGATTTCGCGGTGGAACGACTTGTGTCCGCCGGTGAACTTCCCCTCGGCCCATACTTCGCGGAGCGTGCCGGTGAAGAGGCCGTTCTCCCAGCCGTCAGCGGCCAGTTGGTTGTCGGCGCAGGCGGAGATGAGCAGGACGCTGGCCGGCAGGTCGAGGGTGTCCTTCGGCTGCAGGTTGCGCTGGATCGTGTCGTAGAGGGTCCTGTCCCTCTCGTACGCCTCGTGCTGTGTGTCCGGTGGCATGACCCGGGAGGTGACCTCGATGTGGTTCGGGTCGCGGGTCTGGTACTGCTCCTCCATGGCGTCCGAGGTGAGGAGGTTGCGCACCGCTCTGACGGCTGTTTCGCTGTGGCAGCAGTCGAAGTAGGCAGAGATGCGGACGCCTTCGGCGAACGCTTCGAATTCCTTGTACAGCTCGTCGTCGATGAACTCGCGGTCGTAGAGGACCAGGGTCTCGTCGAGGCGGTCGGGCTCGTCCTCGGGCCCGTTCCTGTCGGGCACCTGGCCGCCGTGGCCCGAGTAGGTGAGGAGCAGGATGTCGCCGGGGGTCAGGATCCTGGCCGCCTTGCGGAGCTCGGCGGTCACGTTGTCGACCGTCGCCTCTGCCGTGAGCAGCATCGTGCGGTCGTCGAAGCCGGCGTTCCTGGCGATCTCCTCCATGTCGCGGGCGTCGTTCTCGCAGGCGTTGAGCTTGCCGTCCCACCCGCCGTACTTGGCGGGGTCGACCCGGTTGAGTCCGATGTGGAGTGACACGCCGAGGGCCATGGGATGGTCTCCTTCCGAACGGAGCGGATCCCCGAGCCTGAACCAATCACCCATATGACTTAATAATATCCAGTAATGCTCCACATGGCGTCTCCAGTAGCGTCGCTTCCCGTAGCGTCGATGACCACCTACGAGGCGACGGGGCTGGACCTCGGCCAGGTACAGGGGGAGCCGGTTGGCGATGATCCAGCTGGTCGCCCTGGCCTCGGCGTCCGCGAGCCAGGGAAGACCGCAGGCGAGAGCGACCGCTCCACGGTGGGGTACCTCGGCGCAGTCGAGGGTGCTCGTCCCCCAGGCCCGGACCGTCGCCGAGCTGCGTGCCGCGCTGGCGGCCGTCGAGCGCCGCGGGGCGGTGCTCGACGGTCGGGCCGGCGTCTCGGACGGTGATCCTTGGGAGGATTTCAGCGCCCGGCCGGCCGACTACTACGCGATGCTCGCGGAGCTCGGATTCCTGGCCGACGACGCCGAGAAGAGCCAGGGCGACCTGCCGGCCGAGATCGTCGACGCGGTCCGGACGCTCAAACTCGACACCAGCCATCTCAAGGAGTCGCTGCGTGGGTACCAGTCGTTCGGCGCCCGCTTCGCGATCGTGCAGCGGAAGGTCGTCATCGGCGACGAGATGGGGCTGGGAAAAACGGTCGAATCACTCGCCGTGCTCGCCCACCTGCGTGCCAAGGGCTCCTCCCATTTCCTGGTGGTGTGCCCCGCCGCCGTCGTGACCAACTGGGTGCGTGAAGTCCGGGCGAAGTCCGATCTGCACGCGTATCGCCTGCACGGGCCGGGTCGCGATGACGCGCTGAAGTCCTGGATCCGTGGTGGTGGAGTCGCGGTCACCACCTACGACACCCTCGGCTGGCTGGAAGGACGGATTCCCGAACGCGCCGAACCCGCGTGCCTGGTGTTCGACGAAGCGCACTACATCAAGAATCCGTTCGCCCAGCGAACCCGGCGCTGTACGGCCCTGATCAAGAGTTCGGAGCGAGCGATCCTGCTGACCGGCACCCCGTTGGAGAATCGTATCGAGGAATTCCGCAATCTCGTCGGCTACCTCCGGCCCGACCTGTCGATCAGCGCCTCGGAAATAGCTCCTCGCCAGTTCCGGAAGCAGGTGGCCCCGGCCTATCTGCGGCGTAATCAGGAAGACGTTCTCACCGAGCTTCCGGAGCGGTTCGACGTCGACGAGTGGATGCCGATGTCCGGCGCCGACAAGCAGCACTACCGAGCCGCCGTCGTCGACGGCAACTTCATGGCGATGCGCCAGGCGGCACTGCGCGCCGGCGCCAAGTCCCAGAAGATGCAGCGCCTCATCGACATCGTCCAGGAGGCGGAGGACAACGAGCGCAAGGTGCTGGTCTTCTCGTACTTCAGGGAGGTCCTCGACGAGGTGGCGTCGGTCCTTCCGGGAAAGGTGTTCGGTCCCCTCACCGGCTCCGTACCGGCCGCGAAGCGACAGAGCATGGTCGACGAGTTCTCCCAGGCCAGCCACGGGGCGGTCCTCGTCGCGCAGATCGTGGCAGGCGGCGTCGGTCTGAACATCCAGGCGGCATCGGTCGTCGTGATCTGCGAGCCCCAGCTCAAGCCGACGACCGAATGGCAGGCGATCGGCCGCTCCCACCGGATGGGGCAACTGGAATCGGTACAAGTGCACCGCCTGCTCTCCGAAGAAGGCGTGGACCAGCGGATCATCGAGATCCTGGCGCGCAAGAACCAGCTCTTCGCGGAGTTCGCCCGCGTCTCCGAAACCGCCGACAGCGCACCGGAAGCCTTCGACATCACGGATGCCGAGCTGGCACGAGAAATCGTGGCGGCGGAGCGCGAGCGCCTGCTCGCGGGCGGCTGACGAACACCACACACATGAGGAGACCGGAGTGGGGAATCTCGGCGGCTACCAGTGGATCACCACCGCCGCGAAGCAGGTCGGTGGCCCGGCCAAGCTCCTCGCCGGCGTCGGCGTGCTCGGCTATCTGGCCTTGCGCGGTGCCGAGGCCGGCGGAACAGCGGCATACAAGAAGCTGCGAGGCGTGTTCGAGAAGGACATCGACTCCACGTCCGATGAGGTTTTCACCGCCACGGCCGACGGAGACGACGGCAACGGCCTCCGGGTCCGTGTCGGCAACGAGATCCGCGTCCTCAAGAACGTCGGCGAGGCCGTCCTCGTCGAGGTGATCGGCGACCAGGACAACCCCTACGTGGTCTCGCCGGCCTTCCTCGCCTCGGTCTGCGGCTTCCGGTCGGGGAACTAGAAGTGCGGTTCAGAAGGGGTAGTGCGCCTGCTGCGTGGCGATGGTCAGCCAGCGGGTGTTGGAGAACGCCTCGATGCCCCACCGCCCGCCGAAGCGGCCGTATCCGGAGGCCTTCGCGCCGCCGAACGGGGCCTGCGGCTCGTCGGCCACCGACTGGTCGTTGACGTGGACGATGCCGGTACGGATCCGGCGCGCCACCGTCAGCCCGTGGGTGGCGTTCTCCGTGATGATGCCGCAGGTCAGGCCGTTGTCGGTGTCGTTGGCGAGGGTCACCGCGGTGTCGTCGTCGGAGAAGGTCTCGATCACGCAGACCGGGCCGAACGCCTCCGCGTGGTACAGGTCCGCGTCCCTCGGGACATCGGTGAGGACGGTCGCCGGGTGGACCGCGCCGTCCGGTTCACCGCCGCCGAGCAGGACCTTCGCGCCCTTGGCCACGGCGTCCGCGACCAGGTCGGCCACCCGCCGGGCGGCCTGTGCGCTCACCAGCGGGCCCACGACCGTGTACGGCTCCCCGGGGTCACCGGCCGCGAGCGAACCCGCCTTCGCGGTGAACTTCCTGGTGAACTCCTCCGCCAGGGACTCGTGGACGAGGATGCGGTCGCCCGACATGCAGATCTGGCCCGCGTTCATGAACACGCTGAACGTCACCGCGTCCACGGCGTAGTCCACGTCCGCGTCGTCGAGGACGAGTACGGAGTTCTTGCCTCCCAACTCCAGTACGGCGGGCTTGAGGTGACGGGCCGCCAGCTCTCCGACGATCCGGCCGACGGCGGTGGAACCGGTGAAGTTCACCGCCCGCACCCGCTCGTCGGCGATCAGCGTCTCGGCGATCTCGGCAGCGTCCTCACGGGCGTTGGTGATGACGTTGAGCACGCCGTCCGGCAGCCCGGCCTCCCGCAGCACGTCGGCGACCAGCAGGCCACAGGCGACCGGCGCGTCCTCGCTCGCCTTGACGACGACCGTGTTGCCCGCGGCCAGGGGCGCCGCCACGGCGCGCACGCCCAGGATGACCGGGGCGTTCCAGGGCGCGAACGCCGCGACCACGCCCAGCGGTTCGCGTACCGCCAGGCCCAGCGCGCCCTGCTCCTGCGCGCTGAGCACCTCACCGCGCGGCGCGGTGATCGCGGCCGCCGCCTCGCGCAGGATGTTCGCCGCCAGCATCACGTTGAAGAACGCCCACGGCCGGGTGCCGCCCGCCTCCTGCGCCATGAGGTCGGCGACCTGTGCGCCGCGCCCGTCCAGCAGGTCGGCGGCCTTGAGGAAGATCGCCCGTCGGGCGAAGGGGGCCAGCGCGGCCCACGGCTCGAAGGCCGCGTCGGCCGCGTCCACGGCACGGACGACGTCCTCGGGACCGGCGGCGGCGACGGTGGCGTACACCTCCCCGGTGAAGGGGTTGATGTCGTCGGTGGTCCGGCCGGAGGCGGCGGGCACGTCTCGGCCGGCGATGTACAGGTCTCGGGTGACGGCCATGAGGTGGTTCTCCTTGCTACGTAGCGTCGTTGATACGCGGTGCTTACGTGGTGAGCTGGGTCAGGACGGCTGGGACACGGCCTCGTCGGTCAGTTCGGAGGCGCCCGCCTCGACCCGGTCGGCGGCGCGGACCATGCCGGCCGCTTCGTCGGCGGGCAGGTCCCAGGCCGCGATGCGGCGTACGCCCTCGGGGCCGAGTTCGACGGGCACGGTGAGGCTGGTGCCGCGCACGCCGTACTCGCCGTCCAGGACGACGGAGGCGGGCACGAGGGTCCCGGAGCCGGTGGCGATCGCCTCGATGAGGCGGGCGGTGCCCAGGCCGGTGGTCCAGGTGGAGGTGCGGCCGGAGTCGAGGGCGACGTGCTTGGAGTACCAGGTGTCCACGTACTCCTCGGCGGTCAGTCGTTGTTCGCCGGTGAGGACGACGGGCTCCCCGCCGACCCTGACCCGGCTGTACAGCGGGACCTGGCCCTCGCCGTGCTCGCCGAGCATCCAGGCGTCGACGTCCTTCGGCGGCACGCCGAGCGCGAAGGCGATGCCGGTGCGCAGCCGGAGGCTGTCGTTGAGGGTGTAGCCGATCAGCCGCTCGCGCGGCAGCCAGCCCTGCCGGTGCACCCAGGTCAGCAGCGGGTCGACGGGGTTGGTGAGCATGAGGACCAGTCCGCCGAAGTCCGTTCCCGCCGCCCGCAGGGGACGCAGGCACTCGTTCACGATCCGCGCGTTGTCGGCGAGGAAGACGGAACGGGAGGAGTTCAGCCGCAGCGGGACGGCTGCGCTCAGCACGACCACGTCCGCGTCGAGCGCGTCCTCGGGGGTGCCGCCCCGCACGGTGTCGGCGGTGGCGCCGAGGCCGAGGGCGTTCTCCAGGTCCATGGTGTGGCTGGTGATCATGTTCGGCCGGGTGTCGACGAGCACGATCTCGTACGTCCCCCGCGCGGAGAGCAGGTTGAACGCGGCGGAGGAGCCGATGCCGCCGGCGCCCCCGATGATGACGACCTTCACGTGTCTGTGCCTTCCGTGCTCAGCGGGTCAGTTCAGCGGGTCAGGAGGAGTAGTGGGCGTCGGCCTCGACGGCGACTTCGAGCACGAGCGGCTCGCGCCGGTCCGCCAGTGACGGCAGGACCTTGTCCAGGACGGACAGCAGCGCGGTGTGGTCCTCGACCCGTTCGGCCGGGCAGCCCAGGCCCTTGGCCAGGGTGGACACGCTCAGCTCGGTGAAGGCGGGCCAGGCGGGGACGGCGGAGCCCTCGCGTTCGGAGAGGCGGTCCATGATCGCGTAGCGGCCGTTGGCGAGGACGACGAACAGGACGCCGATGCCGTAGTGGGCGGCGCTCCACAGGGCCTGGATCGAGTAGAGGGAGGAGCCGTCGCCGAGTACGGCGACGACCGGCCGGTCCGGGGCGCCGTGGCGGACGCCGATCGCGGCCGGCAGGGCGAAGCCCAGTCCGCCCATGGCGGCGCTGAGGAAGCCGAGGGGCGCGCGGGCGGGCAGCAGCCGGTGCAGGTCGGGGCGGCTGGAAGGGGTCTCCTCGACCACCACGGCCTTCGGGTCGAGCCGTTCGGCGAGAGCGGCCAGTACGTGAGCGGCCCGCAGGGTTTCACCGGGTACGGGCTGCTGAGGCGCGGTCGGCCGGTTCGGCGCCGAGGAACGCGGGACGGCGGGCACCAGCGGGGTCAACCGGCTTACGGTGTCGGCCGGTTCGGCGAGCAGGACCAGCTCCGCCGGGCTGCGGTGGGCCTCTTCCGGGTCGTCGGTGATGACGGCGACCCGGGTGCCCGGCTCGGTGAAGTCGCCGGGGGCGTAGGTGTACTGGCGGAACGCGGCGGCTCCGACGGTGAGGACCGTGTCGTACGGCGCGAGCGCCTCCCGCAGTGCGGGGCGGACCGCGGGCAGGTGGCCGGCGAAGAGGCGGTGGTCCTGGGGGAATCCGGCGCGGGCGCCGAACGGCTCCTGGTGGACCGGGCAGTCCAGTCGCTCGGCCAGTGCGACGAGCGCCTGCCAGCCGTCCGCCGTGTCGTTTCCGGCGCCCGCCACCAGACAGGGCGAGTCGGCGGCCGTCAGCAGCGCGGCGAGGTCGGCGAGGTCGGCGTCGGAGGCCGTACGACCGCCTCGTACCGCGAGCGGTCCGCGCGGGGCGGCCTGAGCCACCGTCTCCTCGGCTTCGGCGAACCAGTCGTCCATCGGGACCACCACGACCGCAGGGCCTCGGCCTTCCTGGGCCTCGTGCCAGGCGCGGGCGACGGCGCCGGGGACGTCCTGCGGACGGGCCGGGGTGTGCTGCCACACCGGGTACTCCCCCGCGAGTCCGTCCAACCGCCCGGCCAGGAACGGCTCGTGGGGCAGATGCCGGCGGTCCTGCTGGCCCACGAGCACCACCAGGGGTGCGCGGTTGGCGCGGGCGGTGGCCAGGGCGCTGACCGCGTTCCCGTATCCGGCGGTGGTGTGCAGCAGGACGAGCGCGGGGCGACCGGTGGCCAGGGCGCTGCCGGAGGCCATCCCGACCACCGAGCCCTCGTGCAGTCCGAGCACGAAGGAGATGTCGGCGGGCAGGTCGGCGAGAAAGCCGACCTCGGTGGAGCCCGGGTTGCTGAAGAGGGTGGTGAGGTCGTACTGGCGCAGGACGTCGAAGGTCTGTTCCTTGACGGTCCTGGCGTGGGCGGCCGTGGTCATCGCGGGTCCCCTTTCTGGCAGGACTGGACGCTAGACCGCCCAACCCCGGGGGGCCATGGGCACGTTCGCTATGCGAAACGTGCCGTGGCTCGGACAGCCGCCCGAGTCAGTCGACCCCGGGCAGGACCGCTCCGGTGGACAGCTCTCCGCGCAGCCGGCCGGTGATGAGGCGGGCGGTGTCGAGGACGGCCTCGATCTGTGGCGGGCCGGGGTGTTCGACGGTGAAGGCGATCGACACGGCGGCGACGGCGTGGCCGGGCGCCGACACGACCGGCGCCGAGACCGTCCCGAGGCCGCGCACGACCTCGTTGCGTGTGGTGGCGTAGCCGCTGGCCCGGGCCCGGCTGATCTCCGGTCGCTCACCGCGCAGGTGCGGCTCGGCGGACAGCATGGCGATGCCCGGGGAACCCAGGGTCAGCGGATGCCGGTCGCCGGGGATGTAGACGGTGCGTGAGCGGGTGCTCTCGACCTCGACGGAGACCAGCGTGACCGCTTCTTCGCCGTCCCGGACGACGAAGAAGGAGGTCAGGCCCACGCGCGCGGCCAGCTTGGCGATCTCCGGTTTGGCGATGCGCTGGAGCATGGGCAGGGTGCGCCGGCCCAGTGACTGCGCGCGGGTGCCGATGACGTACCCGTGCGTGGTGTGCGCGACCAGGTGGTGGTCCTGGAGGGTGCGCAGCAGCCGGTAGACGATCGAGCGGTGCAGCCCCATCTGCTGGCTCAGCTCGGCCAGCGTCAGCGGTACGTCCGACAGCGCGATCACTTCCAGCAGCCGAAGGCCCCGGTCCAGGGTCTGGACGGGGGGCCGGCCGGGCGGCGGGGGGCCTTCGGCGGGTCCGGTCATGGCTCGGGGATCTCGTCGTCCAGGGACGGAAACGCCGGAAACACTGTCTCGGCGGGGTCTCCCTCCCGGACCACGGGTCGGCGGGCTTCGCGACGGTGAACGAGGTAGGTGGCGTCGGCGCGCGCGTAGTGCCCGGCCGGGTCGTAGGCGTTCTTCGCGAGGTCGATCTCGTCGAGGTCGATGTCGGCGTACACCAGTGCCTCCTCACCCTCGTCGACGTCCTTGGTGAGGGTACGTCCGTCGGGGCCGAAGATCCGGGAGCAGCCGCCGCCGGCTGTGAGCAGGCGGCGCTGCTCGGGTGTGGACGCGAAGACGTCGATGCCGGCCGGGGAGATGACCTGGGTGGCCATCAGGACGAAGGCGCTGCCCTCGATGGCGTACACCTGGGTCACGGCGGTGTTGGCCTCGGCGCTGAGCTGGAAGGCCAGGTCGCGGTAGAGACCGAAACACGGCCAACTGGCCACGTGCACCTGCTCGTTCTGCGCGTACAGGGCGTACTTGCTGAGCGGCTGCACGTGTTCGGCGCAGTTCAGGGCGCCGAGCCGGCCGAGCGGGCTGTCGACGACCTTGAGGTCGCTGCCGTCGCCCTCGCCGAACAGGGCGCGCTCGACATGGGTCGGCTTGAGCTTGCGGCGGTGCAGCAGCACGCTGCCGTCGGCGGCGATCACGGTCTGGGTGATGTAGAGGCTGCCGTGGTCCTTCTCGCTGTATCCGAGCGCGACGGTGATGCCGTGCCGGCGGGCGGCGCGGCGGATCGTGGTCAGCCCGTCGCTGTCGGGTGCGAGGGAGGCGGCGTGGTAGCGGCCGACGAAGGGGACCTGGCCGGCGACCGCGCCCAGCCACAGGAAGTGCGGGTAGCCGGGGATCCACACTTCGGGGAAGGCGATGAGCGAGGCCCCGCCCCGGGCCGCTTCCGCGATCAGGTCGACGGTCTTGGCGACCCCGGCCTCGGCATCGAGCCAGGCGGGTTCGGCCTGGACGGCCGCGGCCCTGAAGCGGCGGGTGGTCTCTGTCATGTCCGATCGTCTCCTTCTCTTCATGCTCCCGCTTCCAGGAGCTTTTCGACCAGCAGGCCGAGGCCCAGGAGCCGTCGGTCGGTGTTCCAGGGCGCGTCGAGCGCCACACCCACCGGGAGTCCCGGGCCCGCCGACCGGGCGGGCACGGTGAGGCCGGGAAGGGCGGCGACGCTGCCGGGTCCCGTGTTGCGGATGTAGGTGGGAAAGGTCGGACGCGGGTCGCCGTCCAGCCGTACCCGCTCGGTGTCGGTGTCGAGCCGTCCGGCGGGCAGGGGTGTGGTGGGGAAGAGCACGGCGTGGGCTCCGGTTTCGCGGAAGATCCGCCGGTAGCCGTCCACGAGGACGCGGCCGCGGATTTCGAGCGCGGCCTTGTACGCCGTCTCGGTGACCGCCTGCGGGAACACGACCCGTTCCATCGTCGTGCGTACGTCGGGGTGGGTGATCCGGGTCAGGAGTTCCGCCGGTTCCGTGCCGCCCGTCACCCTGCTCAGGTACCCGGGCAGCCGCCTGGCCGCCTCGTAGAGGGTGATCGGGAATCCGGCCAGTTCCTCGGCGGTCTCGACCTCCGGCAGCCGTACCGGCACGAGCCGGACCCCGGCGGTCCTCAGGACGTCCAGGCAGTGCCGCCACACCTCGGCGGTGCGCGGGTGCAGCGGCTCGGTGAAGTGGTGCTCGGGGACGCCGAGCACGACCGCGCGCGGGTCGGGTGCCTCGGCCGGGCCCGGGTCGGCGGCGAGGACGGTGTCCAGGAGGACGAGGTCGGCGACGGTCGCGGCCATGGGGCCGATGGTGTCGCGGGTCCACGACAGGGGCGTCACTCCCCCGGTGGGGTAGCGGCCCGTGGTCGGGCGCAGGCCGGCGATGCCGGTGAGCGCGGCCGGGACGCGGACCGAGCCGCCGGTGTCGGTGCCCAGACCGGCCGGGGCCAGACCGGCGGCGACGGCCGTGGCGGTGCCGCCGCTGCTGCCGCCCGCGAAACGGTCGGGGTCGGCCGGGTTGCGGGCGGGTCCGTACGGGCCGCCCGCGGTGGTGGCGCCCAGGGCCAGCTCGTGCATGTTGGTCTTGCCGAGCACGATCGCGCCGGCCGCGCGCAGCCGGGTGATCGCCTGCGCGTCGCGGTCCGGGACGAATCCGGCGAGCGCCTCGCAGCCCGCGGTGTTGGGGAGCCCGGCGACGTGGATGTTGTCCTTGACGGCGATCGGCAGCCCGTGCAGCGGGCCCCGGGAGGGGGCTCGGTCCGCTGCCGCGGCTTCGGCGAGGGCGCGGTCGGCGTCGAGGGTGACGAAGGCACCGAGGTCACGCGCCCGCTCCGCACGCGCGATGAGGTCCTCGGTGAGCGAGACGCTGGTGAGCGTCCCGGCGGCGAGCCTGGAGAGGGCGGTCTGCATGGGCGGACCCTATGGGCCTCGCCGCCGCCGGCGAACAGGACTGCTTCGCAATGCGAGACTCCGGAAGGGCGGCGCGGCCCGCGTACAGCCGATGTCTCATTCAGGTCACCGACGGCCCGCCGTCTCTCATATCGAATCCATGCCCTGTCCAGGCACGGACGGCGGGCCTACGTTCGCGGCCACTTCCACCACTCCGCCGCAGCCCCCGACCTGCGGCTCAAGGCCCTCCGGAGCCCGCCATGGAACACCCCGCGAAGAAGCCCTCCCGCCGCAACGTCCTCATCGGCCTCGGAGCCACCGCCGTGGCGGCCACGCCGATCCTGTCCGCCTGTTCCTCCGGCCTCAAGGGCTCGGGCAGTTCGACCGGCAACACCATCAAGATCGGTTACGTCAGCCCGCGCACCGGCGCCTACGCGGCCTTCGCCGAGTCCGACGCCTACATCCTCAAGCAGGTCCGCGACTTCTTCGCCAAGGGGATCACCTCCGACGGCAAGAAGTACGACGTGGAGATCCTGGACCGGGACACCGGCTCGGACCCGCAGCAGGCGGCCACCATCGCGGACGAGCTGATCTCCCAGGAGCAGGTCGACCTCGTCCTCGTCACCGCGACGCCGGACACGATCCACCCGGTGGCGGCGAAGTGCGAGAGCGAGGGAGTGCCCTGCGTCTCGACCATCGAGCCCTGGCAGGCATGGTTCTTCGGGCGTGGCGGCACGCCGAAGAAGACCTTCACGTACACGTTCCACTTCTTCGACGGCCTTGAGCACCTGACCAGGGTCGAGACCGACATGTGGCGACAGCACGACACCAACAGGAAGGTCGGCGTGCTGTGGCCGAACGACTCCGACGGCAACGCCTTCCGGGACAAGGCCACCGGTTACCGCACACAGCCCTCGACCAAGGGGTTCACGTACGTCGACCCGGGTTCCTACGAGCCCGGTACCAAGGACTTCTCGTCGATCATCGCGACGTTCAAGAAGGAGGGCGTCGAGATCCTCGCCGGCGTGCCCTCGCCGCCCGACTTCTCGACGTTCTGGACGCAGGCCGCACAGCAGGACTTCAAGCCCAGGGTCGCCACCATCTCCAAGGCCATCCTCTTCGAGTCGACGGTGGCCTCCCTGCCGAACGGCCTCGGCAACGGGCTGTGCACGGCGAGCTGGTGGGTGCCGCAGTTCCCCTTCACCTCCACGCTCACCGGTCAGACCGCCACGGCGCTCGCCGACGACTACCAGAAGTCGCCGCTGGCGAAGGTCCGTTCGTGGAACCAGGGGCTCGGCCCCAACCACGCGCTGTTCGAGGTGGCCAACCACGTCCTGCGCAACGCGAACCCCAAGGACCGCGAGGCCGTCGCCGCCCAGATCGCGAAGACCAGCCTCGACACCGTCCTCGGTCACCTCTCCTGGACGGGCGGCGGTGCGGCCAACCCGGTCAAGAACGTCGCCACCATCCCCATGGTCGGCACCCAGTGGATCAAGGGCAGCGGTGACAGGTACGACCTGAAGGTCGTCAGCAACAGCCTGCTGCCGATGGTCGAGCCCGACGCCAAGGCGGCGGACCTGTGACCACTCCCCTGCTCGAAGTGGACCATCTCGCCGTGCGTTTCGGTGAGTTGCTGGTCCTGGAGGACGTCGAGCTGACCGTCCCCCGAGGGCAGGCCGTCGGCATCGTCGGCCCGAACGGTGCGGGCAAGTCCACCCTGCTCAGCGCGATCTCGGGCGTCGAGCGCGCGACCGCCGGGACCGTGCGCCTGGCGGGCCGTGACGTCACCCGCACCTCCGCTGCCGAACGATGCCGGCTCGGCGTCGGCCGCTCCTTCCAGATACCGCGCCCCTTCGGCGACCTGACCGTGTTCGAGAACGCCCTGGTCGGTGCGGAGCGGGGAGCGCGACTGCGTGGCGGTCCCGCCCGCGAACAGGCCCTGCGCGCACTGGAGACCGCCGGACTGCTCCCCCTCGCCAACAAGCCTGCAGGAACCCTCCCCCTGCTCGGCCGCAAACGGCTGGAGCTGGCACGGGCGCTCGCCACCGGCCCCGATCTGCTCCTCCTCGACGAGATCGCGGGCGGGCTCACCGAGGCCGAGGCGGAGGAACTCGTCGCCACCGTGCTGTCCCTGAAGGAGTCCGGCGTGACGATCCTGTGGATCGAGCATGTCGTCAAGGCCCTGGTCCAGGTCGTCGACCGGCTCGTCTGCCTGGCCTACGGCCGGATCCGCGTCGACGGCGACCCGCACGAGGTGCTGGCCAGCGACGAGGTCGCGGAGGTCTACCTGGGAGGCACGGCGGCATGAGCACAAGCACGCGCCCGCTCCTGCGGGTTGCCTCCGTCGACGCCGGATACGGCGACTTCCAGGCCCTGTTCGGCATCGACCTCGACGTGGCCGAGGGCGAACTGCTCGCCCTGGTCGGCGCCAACGGCGCAGGAAAATCAACCTTGTTGAAAACCATCGCGGGAGCCCTGAAGCCCTTCCGCGGCACGATCGGCCTGGAGGACGAGGACATCACCTCCGAGCCGGACATCCTCCGGGCCCGCAAAGGCGTCTGCCTGGTCCCGGAGGGCCGCCGGCTCTTCCCGTCGCTCACCGTCGAGGAGAACCTCCAGGTGGGCGCCGCCACCGGGCGCAAGGGCCCCTGGAACCTGGCCAAGGTGTACGAGGCGATGCCGCTCGTCGCCGACCGCCGCACCCGCAGGGCGGCCCGGCTCTCCGGCGGTGAGCAGCAGGCCGTCGCCATCGGCCGCGCGCTGATGGGCAATCCGCGTCTGCTGCTCCTCGACGAGGTCTCCCTGGGCCTGGCCCCGCTCGTCGTGGACCAGCTCTACACCGCGCTGCCCGGCATCCGCGCCCAGGGCGCGACGGTGATCCTGGTCGAGCAGGACCTGGGCCGCACGTTCGCCGTGGCGGACCGCATCGCGTGTGTCCTGGAGGGCCGGATCGTCCTGACCGGCACGGCGGCCGGACTCACCCGCGACCAGGTGACCGCCGCGTACTTCGGCACCGGCGCCCTCCCGGAGGTGAACACCCCATGACCTGGCTCAACGCAATCCTGCAAGGTGTCCTGCTCGGCGGCATCTTCGCCATGGCCGCAGCGGGCCTGTCCCTCGTCTTCGGCGTGATGCGCATCGCCAACCTCGCCCACGGGGACCTGATGATCCTCGGCGGCTATGTGGCCTCGGTGACAGCGACCCACTACGGCGTCCCGGTCCCCGTCACCATCGTCGTATCGATGATCGCGGTAGGCGGGCTCGGCTACTTGGTCCAACGCACCATGCTGGACCGCGCGATGGGCATTGGCGAACTCGCCCCGATGCTGGTCACCTTCGGTATCTCGGTGATCATCCCGAACGTCCTGGTCCAGGTGTTCAGCAGCGACGCGCAGCCCCTCCCCATCGGCTCGCTCGGCACCGCCGGCATCGACCTCGGCGGTGGCCTGGCCATCGGTTGGTTCCCGCTGATCACGGTCGTGGCAGCGGTCGCGGTCCTCTCCTCGCTCCACCTCTTCCTCTACCGCACCCAGCCCGGCCGGATCGTCCGGGCCACGTCCGACGACCGCGCGGTGGTCCGCCTGCTGGGCGTCGACAACCGCCGCGTGTACGCCCTGACCTCGGTCATCGCCTTCGCGACGGTGGCCCTGGCCGGTGTCCTGTACACGATGCGGCAGGGCGGAGTCACCCCCTTCGAGGGTCAGCTCACCGTCCTGTTCGCCTTCGAGACGGTCATCATCGGCGGTCTCGGCTCGCTGTGGGGCACGCTCGCCGGGGGCGTGGTGCTCGGTGTGGCCCAGTCCGTCGGCGCCCAGATCTCCCCCGACCTTCCCCTGCTCGCGGGGCACGTGGTCTTCCTCCTGGTCCTGGTGTTCCGCCCGCAGGGCCTGTTCGGCAGGAGTGTCCTCGCATGACCGTCCAGACAGCCCCCGCCCCCGAGGCGACCGCCGCACTGCCGCCCGTACACCGGGGCGGCCGGGCCACGATCCTCGGCCTCACGGGCACCGCCGTCGTCCTCCTGACGATGGCGGCCCTCCCCTACGTCGTCGAATCCGGCGTCACGGCCCAACTCGTCAAGCTCTGCTACCTGGTGGCCCTGGCCTCCATGTGGAACCTGCTCGCGGGCTACGCGGGCATGATGTCGATGGGCCAGCAGGCGTTCATCGGCCTGGGCGCCTACCTCCTGTTCCTCGTCAACGACCACGGCGTGAACGTCTACGCGGGCACGCTCGTCGTCTCCGCCGTGGTGGCGCTGCTCGCCTGGCCGGTGTCGTACCTCGCCTTCCGGCTGCGCGGCGGCTACTTCGCCGTCGGCACCTGGGTGATCGCCGAGGTCGTCCGCCTGATCGTGGTCCGTTTCGACTCCCTGGGCGCGGCGAGCGGGCGCACTCTCTCCGACGTCACCGCCGATCCGGTCCTGCGGCGGGCCTTCACCTACTGGCTGGCGCTCGCCGTCATGGCCGCGGCCGTGCTCGGCACCTACGCCGTCCTGCGCAGCCGCCTCGGTCTGAGCCTCCAGGCCATCCGCGACGACGACACGGCCGCCGGTTCCCTCGGCGTGAACGTCACGCGCGGCAAGCGGATCATCTACGTCACCGCCGCGGCCGGATGCGCCGCCGCCGGCGCGGTGATCTGCGTCAACAGCCTGGGGGTGGCGTCGCCGACGCAGATCTTCGGGGTGCAGTACTCGGCTCTGATGGTCTTCATGGTGATCATCGGTGGCATCGGCACGATCGAAGGCCCGGTCATCGGCGCGATCGCGTACTTCCTCCTCGACAAGTACTTCGCGCAGAGCGGTGTCTGGTACCTGATCGTGGTGGGCGCGGCGGCCATCGTGGTGTCGCTGTACCTGCCGCGGGGACTGTGGGGAACGCTGGCGCACCGCACAGGGTTCGCCGTCTTTCCGGTGCGCCACACAGTCCGGTCGTAGTCCGGTCGCCGTGCTCGCTCAGCCGTCATGTGTCCGCGGTCGGGTGCCCAGGGCTGTGATGGCGGCGGCGGCCGAGAGGGCGGTGAGTACGGCGAAAAGGGCCGGATAGCCGCCGAGCGGGCCGGCGATGAGCGTTCCGGCGAAGGGGGCGAGGGCGGCGGCGGTGTGGGCGGGTGCGGCCAGGAGGCCGGAGAGGCGGCCGTAGTGGGTGATGCCCCAGCGGTCGGTGACGGCAGTGGCCTGGAGGAGGGTGAGGTTGCCCCGGATGACTCCGGCCAGCACCGACAGCGCGACGAGCAGCGGGTAGGGCCCGGGAAAGAGGGCGAGGGCGGCTGTGGTGAGTCCGCCGAGGCCGACGAGGGTGGTGGTGCGGGCGACGGTGCCGGTGTGGCGGGCGAGGGCGGCGTAGAGGGTGCGGCCGAGGGTCTGTCCCGCGCCTCCCAGCCCGAGGGCCCAGGCGGCTTGGGTGGTGGTGTAGCCGCGTGCGAGGAGGAGAGGGACGAGGGTGATGACGACGGCGTACATCGCGAACGCGGAGAGGGTGAAGGTCGCCGCCAGCATCCAGAACGCCCGGCTGCGCAGGGCCGGGTCCGGCCCCTCGGCCGGGCGGTGCGGGCCGGCGTCGGGAGCCGGCGGCCAGGGCGCGCGGAGAGCCAGGGCATGGGTGGGGATGGTCAGAACGGCGAGGATCGCGGCGAGGACGGCGTAGGTGGTGCGCCAGGAGTAGTGGCCGGCGAGGACGGCGGTCAGGGGTGCGAACACGGTGGAGGCGAGTCCGCCGGCGAGGGTGACGACGGTCAGGGCCCGGACGTGGTCGGGAGCCCACCAACGGGTGAGGGCGGCGAAGGCGGGCGGGTAGAACGTGGCGGCCATCGCCGCCCCGGCCAGCAGCCATCCAGCGGTGAAGACCGTGAGGTCGGGGGCGGTGGCCACGACGAGCAGGCTGAGCGGGCCCAGGACGGATCCGGCCGTCATGACCGTGCGGGGGCCTCGGCGGTCCAGCACGCGGCCCACGTGGATGCCGACGACGGCCGAGACGATGAGCGCGGCGGAGAACGCGGCCGTGGTGGCACCGCCGGGCCAGCCGGTGCTCTCGGTGATGGCGGGGTTGAGGACGGGGAAGGCGTAGTAGAGGACGCCCCAGCTGGTGATCTGCGTGGCGCACAGGGCGGGCAGCACGGCGCGTGGCCGCGGCCGGACCCCCGTCCCGGTCGCGGCCACGCCGGCCTCGGTGTTCGGCACCGTCAGCAGCCGCCGGAGGAGACCGCGGCGGCGGGAGCGCCGATGGTGAGGGGGGCCGGTGCCGCGCAGCATCCGCCGCCGCTCTGTCCGGCGGTCTCCGGCTGGTCGAAGAGGCCGGCGCCGCCGCACACGCCGGTTTCGGGGAGGGTGAGTTCGACGCGCTCGGCGGCCTCGCGGTCACCGGCGAGGTGGGCGGCGATCGAGCGGACCTGCTCGTAGCCGGTCATGGCCAGGAAGGTCGGGGCGCGGCCGTAGGACTTCATGCCGACGAGGTAGACATCCTTCTCGGGGTGGGAGAGCTCCGCCTGACCGTGGGGAGGGACCGTGCCGCAGGAGTGCTGGTTGGGGTCGATCAGCGGAGCGAGGTCGAGCGGGGCCTGCAGGCGCTCGTCGAGGCCGAGGCGGAGTTCACCGAGGAACGTCAGGTCGGGGCGGAAGCCGGTGAGCACGATGACCTCGTCCACCGCCTCCAGGCGGCGGCCGTCCTCACCGACCAGGACCAGGCGGCCGTCACCGTCCCGCTCGAAGGCGTCGGTGCGGAAGCCCGTGACGGCGTCCGCGTAGCCGCCGTCGACGGCGGCTTTCGCGGCGAGGCCGAGGGCTCCGCGGGCGGGCAGCTGGTCGGCTTCGCCGCCGCCGAAGGTGGAGCCGGAGATCCCTCGGCGCAGAATCCAGGTGGCGTGCGTGCCGGTGCCTCCGTCCGTCATGGCCAGGTCGGCGAGGTAGGCGAGGGCGGTGAACGCGGAGGCGCCGGAGCCGATCACGGCCGTGCGCTTGCCCGCGTACCGGGCACGGACGGCCGGGTCCTTCAGGTCGGGGACGCGGTAGGTGACCCGGTCCGCGGCAGCCGCCTCCCCCAGGGCCGCGAGGCCGCCGGCGCCGGCGGGGCCCGGGGTGGACCAGGTGCCGGAGGCGTCGACGACCGCGCGGGCGAACAGGCGCTGTTCGCGTCCGTCGGTGGTCTCGATGTGGACGGTGAAGGGCTGGGTGTCGCGGTCGGCGTCGACGATCCGGTCCCGGCCCGCACGGGAGACACCGGTGACGCGGGCCCGGTAGCGGACGCGGTCGCCCAGGGTGTCGGCGAGGGGCTGCAGGTAGAGGGCGGCCCAGTCCCCGCCGGTGGGGTACGTGGCAGGGTCGGGCCGGGTCCAGCCGGCCTGTGCGAGGAGCTTCCCGGCGGCCGGGTCGACGACTTCCTCCCAGGTGGAGAACAGGCGTACGTGCGCCCACTCACGCGTGGCCGTTCCGGCGTGCGGGCCCGCTTCGAGGACGAGGAAGTCCAGGCCGCGCTCGTGGAGGTGGGCGGCGGCGGCCAGGCCGGCGGGGCCGGCCCCGATCACGACGACGGGCAGGTCGGTGGTGGTCTCGCTCATGACGTGTCTCCGGGTTCTTCGTACGTCGGACGGGCGGGCGGGGCAGACGGGGTGGGCTCGGGTGGTCAGCAGCGGCCGGCGCCGGTGGCGACGGCTTCGCGCTTCGCCTGCGCGGCACGGCAGGCCAGGCCCGCCTCCGGTGTTTTGATGAATGTCGATGTACTGGTGCGCCAGCATGACACCTGATTCGATGAACGTCAACATAGACATTCGTCGAATTCAGGAGGACACCCGTCGAGCGCGGCGACAAGGAGGCCATCGGCGGCGACCGGCCAGGGCCGCTGGCTGCGCATACCCCGCCTCCCGGCGGGACCGAGGCCGGCACCCCCGTCCACCGCGCCCGCCCTACCGGCCTGATTTGACATGTGTCAACATAGACGCATGTCGAATGCGAAGGTTCTGCCGCTCCTGGAGCCCGAGGACGTCGCCCCGTGCTGCCCTCCCCTGAACGAGCGCCCCATGTCCGCGGACGAGGCCGAGATCGCGGCGAAGATGTTCAAGGCCCTCGGCGACCCGGTCCGGCTGCGCCTGTTCTCCGCCGTCGCGTCCCACGAGGGCGGAGAAGCCTGCGTATGCGACATCTCCGACGTCGGCGTCTCCCAACCCACCGTCTCCCACCACCTCAAGAAGCTGAAGGAGGCCGGGCTGCTGTCCTCGGAGCGGCGCGGAACGTGGGTGTACTACCGGGTCGAGCCCGCCGTCCTCGCCACCATGGGCGCCCTGCTGTCCGGCACCGCCGAGGCAGCCGTGTGAGCGGGGGCCGGACAGCGGCGCCGCCACGCGGGCACGCCGGGCAGGCGCCGGCGACCCATCGGGCCGGGATCGACGCGGGCGACGCCACCGGTGCCCCCTCCGAGCCGTCGGCGAGGTAGCGCACCGGCCGGCGCATCGCCCGCGTCACCCGCGCACGGCCGGTCGCACGGCCGGTGAGGCAGGCGGCGATCCGGGTGCCGGAGGCGCGGCAGATGAGGCGGCTACCCTCGCGGGAAGGAAGGGCCGCGCCCAGGTACAGGTCGCACCGACGACGGTGCGCGCCCGCAAGGCATCACCGATCACCCCCACCCCCGCGTGCCGCGTCAGCCCGCGGACGACCCCTCGACCCCCTTGTCGTGCCCGTCGTCCATGAAGATCAGGGCGACCAGCGCCAGGCCCACGACGGCACCGATCAGTTGCATGCCGATGAACGCGACCACCGAGGAGGGAGCGATGCCGGCGAAGGTGTCGGTGAACGCACGGCCGATGGTGACCGCCGGGTTGGCGAAGGACGTGGAGGAGGTGAACCAGTACGCGGCGCCGATGTAGGAGGCGACCGCGACGGGCGCGAACCGCAGCCGATCCGTACGGGCCAGCCCGAAGATCAGCAGGATCAGGCCCGAAGTGGCCACCACCTCACCGAGGAGCAGGTTGCCCGCGGAGCGGTCATGGGTGGACCACGTCACCAGCGGCTCCCCGAACATCGCATCGGCGAGGATCGCGCCCGAGATCGCACCGACGATCTGGGCGGGCACATACACGGCCAGCTCGCGCAGGGTGACCCCGGCTCCGCCGCGGCGGGCGGTCCACCACTCGGCAAGGCTGACGACCGGGTTGAAATGGGCGCCGGAGACCGGGCCGAGCAGAGCGATCAGGACACCGAGGCCGAAGACGGTGGCGGTGGAGTTGGCCAGCAGTTGCAGGGCGACGTCGTCCGTCAGCCCGGTGGCCTGGATACCGGAGCCGACCACGACCGTCACCAGGGCGGCGGTCCCGACCAGCTCCGCGGCCGCGCGGGCGGCCAAGGGCTTTCGGGGCGGGGTCGCGCCCGGTGCGGGCTGCGGCGACGGATCGGCGGCCACGGCGTCACTCGCTGCGGTTTCTGTGGCGGTCACGACGGGATTCTCCTCGGACAGGTGAGACAGAGGGCGGAAGGCCGGGGCCCTTCTGACGGAACTCCGTGGGAGAAGGTGCGGCGTTGGGCGCGTCCGCGCGGCACGTCGGGCGGACGCTCGTGCTGGAGGTACGTGGACTCTCGCCCGGTGCGGCGGTGGGGGCCTCCCGCTCGGGGGCGGACGGAACGTCGCGGGCGCGGGCTAGAGGCAGGACCGTTTGAGGTTCGCTTCGGCGGTGGCGCGGGCGGTTCGGGCGAGGCCGGTGAACTGACCAGCGAGCGTTTCGATGACGTCCGGGCGCAGGCGGTAGTAGATGTACCTCCCGCACGGCTCCGTCTCGACGACCCCGGCCTCACGCAGCACCTTCAGATGGTTGGACAGGTTCGTCTGCTTCGCCCCCGTCTCCTCCACGAGGTGGGTGGTGCACAGCGTCTCGCGGGCGAGGAGGGTCACGATCCGCAGCCTGAGCGGGTCGGCCAGAACCCGGATCAGATCAGTGTCGACTGACGTCATCATCCGCTGATACTGTCACATCACTCAAGGCTGATACCAGCCTGGGCTGAATCACGCCGCGATCCGACGGCCTGCCGCAGCCCGTCCGCCGTGAAGGAAGAACGATGTCCGCCAGCCCGCTCGCGTCCGTGCTGTTCGTCTGCATCCACAACGCCGGCCGCTCCCAGATGGCCGCCGGGTTCCTGCGCCACCTCGCCGGTGACCGCGTCGAGGTTCGCTCCGCCGGCTCCCTGCCCGGCGACAGGATCAACCCCTCCGCCGTGGCCGCGATGGCCGAACTCGGCATCGACATCTCCGACCAGACCCCCAAGCTCCTCACCCCCGAGGCCGCCCGGGCATCGGACTACGTCATCACGATGGGATGCGGGGACGCCTGCCCGTACTTCCCCGGCAAGACCTACCTGGACTGGCAGCTCGACGACCCCGCCGGCCAGGGCGTCGACGCCGTCCGCCCCATCCGCGACGAGATCAAGACCCTCATCGAGGGTCTCATCTCCGAGATCGACGCCAAGAATTCGTGACCGGCACGACCGGCACCCACGGGGGCGACCGGCTCCCCTGTCCCGCCACCGCTGTACGGGTGACCGACACCGACCGCGACGGAGCCTGACCCGCGAGCAGCGAGCGTGGGTCTCTCTTCGTATGTGCCGAACAAAGGGTCGGACACCCAGTTGAGGATCAGCTCGTCCTGGGTCACGGTGGGTGTCCGTCGACGCGACGGCGACGACCAGGACGGGCTCGACCGCCGGACGGGCCCCGCCGGCTCACCGACTCACCGACTCACCGGCTCACGCACGAGCCTCGATCCACTTGGCCAGCGCCTCAAGTGATTCCTGGCCGTCCGCGGCCGCGGGTCTGTCCAGTGAGCCGTGTGACGCACCGGTGAGCAGATGGCGCCCACACGGCACGCCGGCGTCGGTCAACTGGCGGGCGAAGAGTTCCGCCGACGGTCGCACCGTGTCGTTCTCGCAGTCCAGGAAGAAGGTGGGGGGATGGCCGGGGAGCGGGTCTCCCAGCCCGGCGAAGGCTGCAGGGTCGTTCATATGGTCCGGGCCGGCGTAGTGGAGGTTCTTCTCCGTCAGCCAGTGCGGTTCGAAGCAGGTGCCGTCGGTGGCCCTCCGTATGGCGGCCAGCTCTGCGGGGTCCCAGTCGGGGATTCCGCTGTGCAAGGAGGCGTAGGCCAGGATCAGTGTGCGCGGGGAAGGCTGCTTCTGGTCGCAGAGATACCGGGTGGCGGAGGCGACCAGGTTGCCGCCGGCGCTCGCGCCACCGAGGTGGAGCGCGTCGGCCGTGGCGCCGAGGACGTCGGTGCTGTTCTCGACGGCCCAGTGCCAGCCCGCCAGGACGTCGTCGCGGGGCACCGGATAGCGCACACCGTGCAGGGCCTTGCGGTAGTCGAGGGCGAGCACCGGAATGCCCCGGGCGGCGAGGGCGAGGCCCACCCAGTGGGACTCGTGCATGTCGAGGCTGCCGCTGACGTAGGCGCCGCCGTGGACCCAGACCAGTGCCGAAGTGACCCGCTTGTCCGGATGGCGGTACACCCGGGCCGGTACTCCCGCCGGGCCGAGGCACAGGTGACGAACCGTCACCGTCGCCAGCTCCGGAAAAAGTGCGACCGGATCGATCGGGCTCTGCTGGGCCATGACGCGATCCGCGGCCGGTCCCAGCCCTTCCAGGAGGGCCACGAACTCGCCGAACGGCGGTAGCACGGACTTTCCGTCCTGCGCCCCGCGACGCAGGACGGCCTCCAGTACCGGCGCGGGGAGCCTGCGCAGGACGTGTCCGACGAGCCTCATGCGCAGCCGGCGTGAACGACTGCTCGTACCAACGGGTGTGGACACGCGTACTCCTTGGAGGTGGTGCGGGTGCGGGACAACAGAGGCGGTGCTCAGGAACCGGCGGCCTCCAGGGAGGCGAACTTCTCCTCCAGGTCCACCAGGAACCGGTCGCCGTTGGGCAGCATCCTCGCGACGGAACGCACCGTGGTGCCGGAGGGAGCCGAGGAAGCGCCGTCCTCGATGAAGGCCGCGGCCTCCGGGACATACGCGATGAGCAGGTCCTTGAAGGCGCGCATCCCGTCCTCGCGGTCCATCAGTACGTCCATGTCCATGTCCAGGGACAGCGGCGCTCGCGCAGTGTCGTCCGTCGCGAGGGACACCGTCCAGGTGTGCCGTCCCGAGCCCACCCGCTGCTCCTCCCGGCCGGGCAGGAGCACATCGGCGGAAGTGTTCGGCGGCACGAGGGCTTCGACGGTCAGCTCGCCGCCGGACAGGGACCAGGAGACGGCCGCGTCGCCGTACGGCGTGCGCAGCCCTGCCTCCGCGTGGCTGAGCCCGCCTCCCGGCACGGGCGCGATGCGCAGACGCCGGTAGCCGGGGGCGGCGGGGGCCAGGCCCGCGACCGTGCGGTGCAGCCAGTCGGCGACGGCGCCCAGCGCGTAGTGGTTGAAGGAGGTCATGCCGCTCGGGTTGACCGTGCCGTCGGGCAGCATGCTGTCCCAGCGCTCCCAGATCGTGGTGGCGCCCATGGTGACCGGGTAGAGCCAGGACGGGCATTCGCGCTGGAGCAGCAGCCGGTACGCGGTGTCGGCGTGTCCGGTGTCGGTCAGGGCGTCGCAGATCAGTGGGGTGCCGACGAAGCCGGTGGCGATCTTGTGACCGCTGCCCCGCACCAGTTGGGCGAGCCGGTTTCCGGCGTGGACGCGCTGGTCGGCTGTGGGCAGCAGGTCGAAGCAGAGGGCGAGGGCGTAGGCGGTGGGGGCGTCGGCCATCATCCGGCCGGCGCCGGTGACGTACTCCTTCTGGAACGCGGCCCGGATCTCGGACGCCAGCGTGTGGTAGCGCTCGGCGTCGGCGGTCCTGCCGAGGATCTCCGCGGAGCGGGCGAGAAGGTCGGTGGAGCGGGCGAAGTAGGCCGTGGCCACGAGCTCTCCCGGGGTGGCCGCGGCGTCCGGGCGTCCGGCCGGGGCCGTCGGGTCGAGCCAGTCGCCGAACTGGAAGCCGCTGTCCCACAGTCGGGACTCGCCCGCGAGGCCGGCCACGTGGTCCACCCAGGCGCGCATCGAGTCGTACTGCGCCGCCAGTACCCCGATGTCGCCGTAGCGTTCGTACAGCACCCACGGCACCATGACCGCCGCGTCGCCCCAGGCCGCGGTGGCGGAGTCGGCTCCGGGAACGACCTTGGGCACGACGAAGGGGACGACGCCGTCCTCGCCCTGCTCGGCGGCGAGGTCCGCCAGCCAGGAGGAGAGGAAGCCGGCGCTGTCGTGGAGGTAGGAGGCGGTCGGCGAGAAGACCTGGATGTCGCCCGTCCAGCCGAGACGTTCGTCGCGCTGAGGGCAGTCGGTGGGCAGGTCGAGGAAGTTGCCGCGCATGCCCCAGACGACGTTCTCGTGCAGACGGTCGACGAGATCGTCGGAGCAGCTGAACGTGCCGGTGCGGGCGAGGTCGGAGTGGAGGACGACGGCCTTCACCGCGGTGGCGGCGTCGAAGCCGTCGGGCGCGCCGGTGATCTCGGCGTAGCGGAAGCCGTGGAAGGTGAAGCGGGGCTCGAAGACTTCGGTGCCCTCGCCGCGCAGGGTGTAGGTGTCCGTCGCGGCGGCGGTGCGCAGCGGCCGGGTGCACAGGTCGCCGTTCTCCAGGACCTCGGCGTGGCGCAGCACCAGGTGCCGGCCCGGCTCGCCGGTCACCGTCACGCGCAGCCGTCCCACGAGGTTCTGGCCGAAGTCGAGGAGTGTCCCGCCGGACGGCGTCGTGGTGACGGAGACCGGAGCGATCTCCTCGATACGGCGTACCGGTGGTGCGTCGGGTGCGACCAGTGTGGCGAGGTCACGCCCGAGGGTGCGGACTCCGCGCCAGTCGGCGTCGTCGTATCCGGGTTCCGACCAGCCGTACCGTTCCAGCCGTGCGTCGTACGCCTCGCCGTCGTACAGGCCGGCGGAGACGACGGGGCCGGTTGCCGCCCGCCATGAGCCGTCGGTCACGACCCGCTCGGTGGTGCCGTCCTCGTAGGCCACCTCCAGCTGCGCGAGGAAGGCGAGGCGGTCGCCGTAGACGGCCCGGGTCTTGCCGTCGAAGCCGATACGGCCGCGGAACCAGCCGTCCGCGAGCGTCGCGCCGAGGGCGTTGCGGCCAGGACGCAGCAGGCCGGTGACGTCGAAGGTCTGGTACCGCAGACGCTTGTCGTACGCCGTCCACCCGGGTGCGAGGACGTGGTCGCCGACCCGGCTGCCGTTCAGCTCGGCCTCGTACACACCGAGCGCGGTGGCGTAGAGGCGGGCCGAACGCACGGGGCCGCGCAGGTCGAACTCGTGGCGCAGGAGCGGGGAGGGCTGGTCGAGCTGCGCGTCCTCCTCCCCGTCGGGAGTGATGAAGGCGGCCGACCAGTCGTCGGGAGCGAGCAGGCCCGCCTCGACGGTCGCAGGCTCGCTCCAGGAGGACTTCTCGCCGTCGGTCCCGGTGACGCGGACACGGACGGTGGCTCGGTCGCGGGCCGTCAGCGGTGCGAAGGGCCAGGGGACGAGGACGGAATCGTCCGATGCGATCCGCAGCACGGCCGGCTCCGATCCGTCCCGTCCGGTGAGCTCCACCTCGTAGGCCGTCTGGCGCCAACCGGCGGTGCCGGTGAGCGTGGTCCAGGACAGGCGGGGGGTGGCGGTGCCCAGGCCGAGGGGTTCACGCACATGCTCGAAACGGACCTCGGAAACGCTGACGGCATGGGTGCGGTCTGCCTGGATCATGAAGGGTTCCCCACTTCTGTGAATCGATTCATTCCATGAGCCGCGCCCAGGCCCGCAGTCGGGAGGGGGCTCGAAAACTCTGTGGCTGAAACCCTAGCCATGAAACCCGAATGTCACTAGGTTTTCGCCGTGTGAACTTCCGTCGCATCCCGATCACACGCGTTCACGTGCAGGAGGAAGCCGCCCTCTCCGTCGCTCCCCACCACCGGTGACCAGCAAGTCAGTCACAGGGGAGGGTTGACGGTTCAGGCCATGGCTTCCGCCGTGGCCGCCACGGATCTGAAAGGTTCCAACTCATCGCCTCGGCATCCGCCCCGCCGCCGCAGGCCACACTCTTCGGCTCCGTCCGGGTTCCCCACCGACGTCGCCGCCGCGCCCCGCGGCTGCGCCTCGTGCTCGACAGCCGCTCACCACCGCTCGACGCACCCCGACCGCTCCGCATGAGCGGGCCGGTGCCGTCACCCTCCCGCAGTCCGCCGAGCCGCGCGGACCGCCCTTGACGAGAGGCCACACTGCCGTGTCTTCATCCACCACACCCTCCGCGCCCCCGCCCACCGCTCCGGCGTCCTCGACCGCTGCCCGGCCCTCAGGTCTCGGTGCGCGTCTGGCACTGACAGCGGTGGCCCTGATGTGGCCGACCCAGCTGCTGTCGCTGAGCGGCCTTCTGGGAGGCAACGCCCAGGCATCCGTCGCCCTGCACTTCCACACGACGGAGATCGGCTGGTTCATCCTCATCAACGCGCTGGTCGGCACGGTCATCCTGCCCTTCGTCGTCAAGGCGGCCGACCTGTACGGCAAGCGCAACACGATGATCGCCATCACCGTGCTCGGCCTGGTCGGCGACATCGTCGCCGCACTCGCCACCAACTACGAGACGCTGCTGATCGGCCGCGCCGTCGCCGGCTTCTACGCGCCGATCGCCGCCCTGGCCTACGCCAGCGTCCGTGAGCTCTTCCCTCCCCAGCAGGTCGGCACCGCCAGCGGGTTCATCGGCAGCGGCATCGCGTTCGTGGCCCTGGGAGGCCCCTTCCTCACAGGGTGGCTGCTGGATTCCTTCGGCTTCCGTGGCGTCCTGTGGGCGCTGACCATCGCCACGGCCGTAGGGCTGGTGCTCCTGCTCACCGTCGTGCCCGAGACACCCCACCGGGTGAGCAACACCAGGTTCAACTGGCTGTCCGGGCTGCTCCTGGGCGCCGGAGCGGCGTCGATCATCTACGGCGTGGGCAAGGGCGGGGAGTGGGGCTGGACGGAGGCCGGGACGCTGGGGTTCGTCCTCGGTGGTGTTCTGGCGGTGATCCTCTTCGTCGTCAGCGAGAAGAAGTCCGCCAACCCGCTGTTCGACCTCGCGATGATGTCCCGCCGCCCGGTGTGGAGCGTCATGGTCGCGACCTCCCTCATCGCCGGAACCATCTTCGGCACCGGCGTCATCACGCAACTGCTGGTCCTCTTCCCCAAGATCCCCACGGTGTCGGACGGCCTGGGCATGACCGCCACCCACTTCGCGGTCATCGGCATCCCCTCCAGCATCCTCATCCTCCTCGTCGGCTTCGGCACCGGCGCGCTGCTGCGCAAGCTCGACGCACGCGTCCCGCTGGGCCTGGGCGCCGCACTCGCCTGCCTCGGCTTCGTGCTGTCGCACAGCTGGCACTACACGACCTTCCAGCTGATGATCCTGGGACCCATCTCCGCGTTCGCCATGGGCATGATCGTCGCGTCGATACCCGTGCTCATCATCCAGACGGTCCGCCCCGAGGAGCAGGCCACCGCCAACGGCCTGCAGAACCTCATGCAGGGCGTGGTCCTCACGGTGATCACGCAACTCGTCTACGTGGTCCTCGCCCAGGACAGCCGTGTCGTCCAGGGCACCCGCTTCTACCTGGACACCGGTTACAAGAACGCCATGCTCCTCGGCGCCGGTCTCGCGGCGGCGGGACTTCTGGCCGTGGCCCTGATCCCCCGGCTGAAGCGCGCCGAGGACGTGACCGCGGGCGAGGCCCCGAGCCACTCCTGACCGTGCTCCCTGTCCGGTCCGCCCCGGCGGACCGGACCCCCACCACCGAAAGGAAATCCCATGGCCCGTCGGCAGTCGGTCGACGAAGCGGATCTCACCCGGCGCCTCGACGCCATGTCTCTGAAGGAGAAGGTGACCCTGCTCACCGGCGGCGACGCCTGGACCCTGACACCGGTCGTCGCCGCCGGCCTCGCTTGTCTCGCCCTGTCCGACGGGCCCGTCGGCCCCCGTGGCACCACGTTCGGCGGCGACGCTCCCGCCGCACTGCTCTTCCCCAGCCCCACCTCGCTGGCCGCCGCCTGGGACGAGGACCTGGCCCGCGAGGCCGGGCGGCTGATGGGACTGAAGGCCCGCGAGATGGGCATCCACGTCCTCCTCGCCCCCACCGTCAACCTCCACCGCTCGCCCCTCGGCGGCCGGCACTTCGAGTGCTACTCCGAGGACCCCCACCTCACCGCACGCATCGCCGCCGGCTTCGTCAAGGGGGTGCAGTCGACCGGTGTCGCCGCCACCGTCAAGCACTTCGTCGGCAACGACTCCGAGACCGAACGCATGACGTACGACGTCCGGATCGACGGGACGACCCTGCGTGAGACATACCTGCCGCCCTTCGAGGCGACGGTGCGCGAGGCGGACGCCTGGGTGGTGATGGCGGCCTACAACTCGGTGGGCGGCACGACGATGACCGAGAACGCCGAACTCCTCACCGGCCTGCTGAAGGAGGAATGGGGGTTCGACGGCGTCGTCGTCTCCGACTGGCAGGCCGCGCGGTCCCTCGATGCCTCCGCCCTGGCCGGCCTCGACCTGGTGATGCCGGGACCGGACGGCCCCTGGGGCGACGCACTGATCGCCGCCGTGGAACAGGGCCGCGTACCCGAGTCCGTGGTCGACGACAAGGCACGGCGGGTCCTGCGGCTCGCGGCACGCACCGGCGCCCTCGACGGTGTCGACGCGCCGCCGGCGGAGGCGGTGCCCGGGGACATACGCGCACGCATCCGCGACCTCGCCGTACGCGGGTCGGTCCTGCTGCGCAACGACGGCCTGCTGCCCCTGGTTCCCGCCGCGCTCCGCAAGGTCGCACTCATCGGACCCAACGCGGTCCGTTTCGCACCACAAGGCGGCGGAAGCGCCCATGTCACACCCGAGCATGTCGTGACACCCGCGGAAGGACTGCGCCGCGCGCTCGGAGAGCACGTCGAGGTCACCGTCCACCCGGGCGTCTTCCCGCACGCCAAACTGCCTCCGATCCACGCAGGACTGGCCACCGACCCCGTGAGCGGCGCGCCAGGCGTGCGCCTGGAGTACCGCTCGGCGGACGGCAGCCTCATGTCCGACGAACACAAAGACCCCTCGGCCTGGTGGTTCCCCGTCGTCCTCGGCGAGGGTGTCGAGGAAGTGTGGCTGCGGACCCGGCTCATCCTGACGGGGTCCGGCGAGCACCGCCTGTCCGTCCTGGGAACCGGCCACTTCACCCTGCACGTGGCGGGCCAGGAGCCCCAGACCCACCAGGAACTGCAGGAAGGCGACGACATCGCCGCACTCCTGCTCAACCCGCCGTCGCACACCTTCGCCTTCCCCGCGGTGCGGGGCGAGGCCGACATCCTGGTGCGGGTGCGCCCGCAGCGCAACCTCCCCCACCCCATCACCCTGCTGGGCCTCGGCTACGACGTCCCGCGCGGCAGCGACGAGGAAGAACTGCAGGCGGCCGCAGACGCCGCGGCGGACGCGGACGCCGTCGTTCTCATGATCGGCAGCGACGCCGACACCGAGACCGAGAACGCCGACCGCGCTTCACTCACCCTGCGTGGCCTGCAGGACCGGCTGGTCGAACGAGTCTGCGCCGCGAACCCCCGTACCGCCGTGGTCGTCAACGCCGGCTCGCCCTTCCTGATGCCGTGGGCCGAACGACCGGCCGCGCTGCTGTGGTCGTGGTTCCCGGGCCAGGAGGGCGGCGACGCGATCGCGGACATCCTGACCGGCACCGAGCCGGGCGGGCGACTGCCCACCACGTTCCCGGCGGTCGAGGAGGACGTTCCGGTTCTGTCGACCCAGCCGGTCGACGGCGTCCTCGACTACACGGAAGGGACACTGATCGGGCACCGGGCCTACGCCGCGTCCGGCACGACGCCGCTCTTCCCGTTCGGCCACGGGCTGTCGTACACGACCTGGCACTACCAGGACTTCGTACTCACCGGAGACCTGGCGCGCGGACTCACCGTCCGCGTCAACGTCCGCAACACCGGCTCACGGGCCGGACGCGAGATCGTCCAGGTCTATCTGGAACCCGCCGACGGCTCCGAACCGGCCCGCCTGGTCGGATTCACCGCCATCGGGGCGGAGGCCGGCGCGGCCGCGGTCGCCGTCATCCAGGTGCCCCCGCAGGCTCATGCACGCTGGACCGGAAGCGGCTGGGGCCCCCGATCCGGGCCGCACGTGCTCCGGGTCGGACGCTCGGTCCTGGACACCAGGCTCAGTACTCACGTGGCACGACCAGCCTGAACGCCTGCGAGTCCCGGGCCTGCCGAGCTGACGGACGGTGAAGTACGGTCGGAGCGTGAGCACACCACGCAAGTCCCGCGGCCCTTATCGCAAGGGGCTGGAACGCCGACGGCAGATCCTGCGAGCGGCCTTGGAGGTCTTCAACGAGCACGGCGAGCGAGGATCGTCGCTCAAGGAGATCGCCGACCGCGTGGGCATGTCGCAGGCGGGCGTGCTGCACTACTTCGACTCTCGCGAGGACCTGCTGCTGGCCGTCCTGGCAGAACGGGACGCCCTGGACACGGAGTCGGTCGCCGACGCGACGTCCCCGGGCGAGGCCGTGGCCCGGACCGTCGCCCACAATGCCCGTCAGCCGGGCCTGGTGGACCTGTTCGTCACCCTGTCCGCCGCCGCGTCGGACCCGGACCATCCGGCCCACGCGTTCTTCAAGCAGCGCTACGCGGACCTCAGTGCCCGGATCGAGGAAGGTCTGGGCACGGCGCAGCAGGAAGGACAGGTCCGCCCGGACGTCGCGCCGCGACACATGGCGCGGATGCTGGTGGCTCTCTCGGACGGGCTCCAGCTGCAGTGGCTGCTGGATCCGAGTGTCGACATGGCGGAGACGATCGAGGCGTTCAACCGGATGTGCCTGGCCTGGTCGGGCGAGACCGGGGGACAGGCGTCCGCGGCGCCCGTCCCCGACCACGCCTGAGCCTTCGCACCCCACCTTCACCCCACCCACCCACCACCACGTCCGAACCGCCGCGCACCGTCCCGGGATGTGCCGCGCGGTTCCTGCGGCGCGCTTCTCGGCGACCTCTCCGCGGTTCTGGCACATCCACCGTGCCCGAGGACATCCGCGGCGCCCAATACCTAGCGTCATTCGCTTTTCAAGCCTAGAGTCGGTCCCCGGCGCCCTTCTCCGTTTCGTCGCGCCCGACCGACCACGTCTTCGCCGCAGGTGCCCGGCCGCAGGACGCGGCGCGGGACACGACACGTCGCCCCTCTCCTCGGGAACGACCCCCCTGCGTGCGCGCGCTGCACTGCGCGCCCCCACGGAAGAACCAAGAGGTAAGCCCATGGAACGTCTGGTCAGCCGCCGCATACTCGTCACCGGATCCGCTTCCGGCATCGGCCGCGCCACCACCCTCCGCCTGCTTTCCGAGGGAGCCCGCGTCGTCGCGACCGACGTCGCCGAGGACGGCCTCGCGGAGACGGCCGCACTCGCCACCGAAGCGGGAACCGGTGACCGGCTCCGGACGGCCGTCCTCGACGTGTCCGACGAGAACGCGGTGGGCGGCGTCGTGGCGGACGCCGTCGCCGGACTCGGCGGCCTCGACGCCCTGGTCAACGTGGCCGGCATGCTGCGCGGAGCCCATACCCACGCCTGCCCCCTGGAGCTGTGGAACCGCGTCATCGCCGTGAACCTCACCGGCACCTTCCTGGTGACCCGGGCGGCACTGCCCGCACTCCTGGAGACGGGCCAGGGTGTGGTGGTCAACTTCAGCTCCACCTCGGCCCAGTTCGCCCACCCGTTCATGGCCGCGTACTCCGCGAGCAAGGGCGGGATCCTGTCCTTCACCCACAGCATCGCCCAGGAGTACGCCAAGCAGGGTCTGCGCGCGGTGAACATCAACCCGGGCAGCATCTCCAGCGGCATCACCGAGAACATCTTCTCGCTCGTCCCCGAGGACACCGACTGGAACCTCTTCACCAAGCTCACGCCCGTCCTGGGGGAGGGCTTCGGTTCGCCCGACGCCGTCGCCGGCGTCGTGGCCATGCTGGTCTCCGACGACGGCGCCTTCATCACCGGCACCGAGATCCGCGTCGACGGCGGCACCCACCAGTAGGACCGCCGTGGGAGCATCTCGCGCCCCGCCCCGGCGCTCCCCTCTCCCCCACCCCACCCTCGCGTGAACACGCCCGACCGGGCCGGAGGCCGCCATGTCCCACCGCTCAGCCCAGCTCCCCGCTCGGGCAGCCGTGCCCGAGGCAGCGTCCGACGCTCCCGCCCCGGTCGGCCGACGGTTCATCACGCTCTACGTCATCGCCCACCTGGGCCTGTATCCGGCCGTGATGAGCCCGCTGCTGGTGTCGCTCGCGATCCGGCTGGAGGACGTCGACCCGGACGGCAGGACCAGGAGCCTCGGCCTGGTGGTCGGGGTGGGCACACTGGTGAGCATCGTGGCCGGTGTCGTCATCGGGGTCCTGGGCGACAACACCACCGCGCGCCTGGGCAGGCGCAAGCCCTGGATCATCGCCGGGATCCCGGCGCTGCTGGCGGGAACCGTGGTCACCGGAGTCGCTGCTTCCCGCGCGCTGTGGCCCTGGCCTCCAGTTGGGACCCGGACCTCCTGCGCCGACTCGGTGAAGCCCTCGACCGCGAGGCCCGGCACCTGGGTGTGGACGTCCTGCTCGGTCCCGGCGTGAACATCAAGCGCTCCCCGCTGTGCGGCCGCGACTTCGAGTACTTCTCCGAGGACCCGCTGCTCAGCGGAACCCTCGGGGCCGCCCACGTGCGGGGAGTGCAGAGCCAGAGGGTGGACGCCTCGTCCAGGTGTCGAGCGCCGAGATGCTGCCGGACGACTCACTCGAGCCGGCGGCGAGAGCGGCACGGGCAGGAGTGCACGTGGAGATGGAGGTGTGGCCGGAGATGACCCACGCCTGGCAGATCGCCACAGGCTTCGCCCCGGAGCAACCGAAGCCGCCGCCCGCACGGCGGCATTCCTCAACCGCGTGGCCGAAGGCCGGGTCGTCGACGGTACCGCCCTGCTCGGCGGTCCCGCGACGCTCGACGAGGTCTGACGTTGATCTCACACCTCAGGAGTGTCCACCGAGGAAGCTCAACCGGACCTGACGGTTCGGGTTGTCGCGGTTGGTGTCCACCAGGCACACCGACTGCCAAGTGCCCAGTTCCAGCCGCCCGTCGACGACCGGCAGGGTGGCGTGGGGTGGCACGAAGGCCGGGAGGACGTGGTCGCGGCCGTGGCCGGGGCTGCCGTGGCGGTGTTGCCAGCGGTCGTCGGCGGGGAGAAGGGTGCGGAGGGCGGCGAGGAGGTCGTCGTCGCTGCCGGCGCCCGTCTCGATGACGGCGATGCCGGCGGTGGCGTGAGGGACGAAGACGTTGAGCAGGCCGTCCCGCCCGGCCGCCGCCTCGCGGAGGAACTCCTCACAGTCGCGGGTCAGGTCGACGACCCGCTCGCGGGATCCGGAGGCGATGTTCAGGACTCGGGTGGTGAAGGCGTCGGACATGCCTCCATCCTCGCGCACCCCGGGGGCGCGGCGCGGGAGCGGCCGGCCCGGCCCTGGGTCTGGGGGTGCTCGGTGCGGCTGGTGTGCCTGATCGCACCCGCACGCGGGGAAGATCCGCACCCTCGCCACTGTTCGTAGAAACGTGAACAACACGCGCGAGGTCGAGGTAGTCGTCATCGGCGCCGGCCAGGCAGGTCTGGCAGGCGCCTACCACCTGCGCCGGACCGGCTTCGAGCCGGAGCGGGACTTCGTGGTGCTGGACCACTCCCCCGGCCCGGGCGGCGCCTGGCAGTTCCGCTGGCCCTCGCTGACGTACGGCAAGGTGCACGGGATGCACGCGCTGCCCGGCATGGAGCTGACGGGAGCCGACCCGGCACGACCGTCCGCCGAGGTCGTCAGCGCGTACTTCGACTCGTACGAGCAGACCTTCGACCTGCGGGTACGGCGCCCCGTGGACGTGCGCGCGGTGCGCGAGGGCGAGGGCGGCCGGCTGCTGGTGGAGACCTCGGACGGGATGTGGTCGACGCGGGCGCTGATCAACGCGACGGGCACCTGGGACCGGCCCTTCTGGCCGCGCTACCCCGGCCAGGAGACCTTCCGGGGGCGGCAGTTGCACACCGCCCAGTACCCGGGGCCCGAGGAGTTCGCGGGGCTGCGGGTGGTCGTGGTGGGCGGGGGCGCGTCCGGCACGCAGCACCTGCTGGAGATCGCTCCGTACGCCGCCGCGACGACCTGGGTGACGCGGCGCCCGCCCGTCTTCCGTGAGGGACCGTTCGACGAGGGCGCGGGACGGGCGGCCGTGGCCATGGTGGAGGAGCGGGTGCGGCAGGGACTGCCGCCCAAGAGCGTGGTGTCGGTGACGGGCCTGCCGCTCAACGACGCCGTCCGGCAGGGCATCGCGGACGGCGTCCTGGACCGGCTGCCGATGTTCGACCGGATCACTCCCGACGGCGTGGAGTGGGACGACGGCCGCCGTGTGGACGCCGACGTCATCCTCTGGGCGACCGGCTTCCGCGCCGCCGTCGACCATCTGGCGCCGCTGCGGCTGCGTGAGCCCGGCGGCGGTATCCGCGTCGACGGCACCCGCGCGCTCGCCGACCCCCGGGTCCATCTGGTCGGCTACGGCCCCTCGGCGAGCACCATCGGCGCCAACCGTGCCGGCCGGGCGGCGGTACGGGACATCAGGCGGCTGCTGGCGGGCGAGCCGGTGGCCGCCGTCTGACGTCCCGACCCGGCGGGACGGGAGTCAGCCGGCCGCCTGCGAAGGAGGCGGGGTCGACGCGAGGGACGGCGACGGCCTCCTCCGGTTCTGGTTGAACTCGGCGACGTTGCGCAGGTGTTCCTGGTAGTTCGCCGTGAAGCGGGTGTCGCCCTGCTTGACCGTGACGAAGTACAGCCAGTCGCCCGACGTCGGGTTGACCGCCGCGCGCATCGCGGCCACGCCCGGGTTGGCGATCGGCGTGGGGGGCAGGCCCATGCGCCGGTAGGAGTTGTACGGGCTGTCGATCTTCGTGTCGTTCACGCTGGTGTCCAGCGTGGAGCGGTTCAGCGCGTAGTTGATGGTGGAGTCCATCTGCAGCGGCATCCCGCGCTCCAGCCGGTTGAAGATGACCCGGGCCACCCGGCCCATGTCCTTCTCGGTGGCCGCCTCGGCCTGGATGATGCTCGCGATCGTGACCGCCTGGTAGACGTTCATCGCGTTGCGCTGGGCCCCGGCCGTGACCTGCCCGCCGTTGAACCTCTTGTTCGCGGTCTCGACCATGGAGGCCAGCAGGGATTCGGGGGTCGCCTTCTCCCGCACGGGATAGGTCGCCGGGAAGAGGTAGCCCTCGGGGTTGCCCTCGGCGTCGTCCGGTAGCGTCAGCTCGGCCTTGGACAGGGACTTCCTGGTCGTTCCCGCGGGCAGGGCGAGGGCCTTGTCGACGGCTTCGTAGACCTGGCCGGAGCGCCAGCCCTCCGGGATGACCAGTGACGTGGGGCGCTCGTCCGCGCCACCACCGCTCTCCACGCTCAGCAGCGGCACCGCCACGGCGGTGGCCGCCACGACGGCCCCGGCCGCGATGAGGGCGGCCTGGCCCCGACGCGTCAGTCGAATCGTGCTCCGTGGCGGAGTGTTCATCTGCATGCGGGCACGGTAACCCGCATATCACCTCAAATCCGGCATAGCCTCGCATATCTTCATCTTGTCGGCTCCAGTTTCGGCACCTCGACCACCTCACGCCCCGGCGTCAGCCGCGCGTCCCGACGCACCAGGGCCGCGTACCGGCCGCCCCGCCGCATCAGCTCCTCGTGCGTACCGCGCTCCACCGCGCGGCCGGCATCCAGGACGACGATCTGGTCGGCGTCCCGGACCGTGGAGAGGCGGTGGGCGATGGTGACGGTGGTGCGGTTGGCGGAGAGCGCGTCGATGGCCTGCTGCACGGCGTGTTCGGTGCGGGTGTCGAGGGCGCTGGTCGCCTCGTCGAGGATGAGGACCGGCGGGTCGCGCAGGATGGTGCGGGCGATGGCGAGACGCTGCTTCTCCCCGCCGGAGAAGCGGTGTCCGCGTTCGCCGACGACGGTGTCGTAACCGTCGGGCAGTGCCGCGATGTGGTCGTGGATCTGGGCCGCCCGCGCCGCCGCGTGCAGTTCCTCGTCGGTGGCGTCCGGCTTGGCGAAGCGCAGGTTGTCGGCGACCGAGGCGTGGAAGAGGTACGTCTCCTGGGAGACGACTCCGACGCCACGGGCCAGCGTGTCGAAGTCCAGGTCCCGCACGTCGACCCCGTCGAGGGTGACCCGGCCGCCCGTGACGTCGTACAGCCTCGGCACCAGAGCGCCGAGCGTGGACTTTCCGGCTCCGGTAGGCCCTACGACGGCGAGGCTGCCGCCGGCCGGGACGGTGAGGTCGATGCCGTCGAGGATCGGGCGGCGACGGCCTTCGCCACCACGCTCGCCGCGCTCGCCGCGCTCCCCGGCACCGCGGCCGGCAGGGTCGCCGTGGTCGGCGTCGTAGCGGAACTCGACGTTCTCGAAGCGGACTTCTCCCTTGACCCGGTCGAGATGGACGGGGTTCTCGGACTCGGTGATGTCGATGGGCAGGTCGAGGTACTCGAAGATGCGCTGGAAGAGGGCGAGCGAGGCCTGGATCTGGACGCCGGTGGACAGCAGGCTCACGGTCGGCCGGAACAGGTTCTGCTGGAGCGAGACGAAGGCCACGAGTGTGCCGACCGAGACGGACGGGCCGCCCAACTGCAGGGCGACACCGGCACTCCAGTAGATGACGGCGGGCATCGCGGACATGACGACGGTGATGACGGCCATCCGCCAGCGCCCGGCCATGTTGGACCTGACCTCCAGGTCGACGAGCCCCTCGGACTCCTCGGCGAAGGACTTGGTGAGCGAGTCGGCGCGGCCCATCGTGCGTCCGAGCAGGATGCCGCTGACGGACAGCGACTCGGTGACCGTCGCGGCCATGGCGGCCATCTGGTTCTGGCGCTGCGTGGTGATCTTCTTGCGTTCGTTGCCGACCCGGCGGCTTATCCACACGAACAGCGGCAGCAGGAGCAGGGTGACGACGGTGAGCCGCCAGTCCAGGGCGACCATCGCGACGACGGTGGCGACCACACTGGTGGTGTTGGAGACCAGCGAGGTCGCGGTGGAGGTGACGGTCGCCTGCATGCCGCCGATGTCGTTGGCGATGCGGGACTGGACCTCGCCGGTGCGGGTCCGGGTGAAGAAGGCGAGCGACATGCGCTGCAGCCGGCCGTAGACGGCGGTGCGCAGATCGTGCATGACGCGCTGACCGACGGTCGTCGAGATCAGGGTCTGCAGGACGCCGAAGATGCTGGTGAGGACCGCGCTCAGGATCATTCCCAGCGCGAGCAGGCTCAGCAGACCGGTGCGGCCCTCGGGGATCGCGGTATCGAGTATCTCCTTGAGGAGAAACGGGGTGGCGACCGACGCGAGCGAGGCGGCCCCGACGAGCAGGCCGACGATCGCGAGCCGGCCGCGGTAGGGGCGGAAGAGTTTCAGGATGCGGCGTACCTGTCGTGGCTGTTCCGGCGCGGGGCCGGACGGCACCCAGGTGGGTTCGTGGTCGGGACGCATGGGCTCCTACGGGAGGTGAGGGAGGCGGGACGGACGAGCTGTGGACCGGCTCACGGAGCCTAGCTCATTGTTACCTATACTCACAATGAACATGGTCCTGATATTGTTCCCGTATGACCACCCCCGACGCCGACGGACCGCTCGCCGAGCAGTTGCTGCGGCTCACCCGCCGCGTGCACCGCATCCAGAGGCGCCACCTCCAGCAGAGCGGGTTGGAGATCACGCCGGCGCAGTCCCGGCTGCTGCGCACCCTGGCGCACTACGACACACCCCCGCGCATGGCCGATCTGGCCGAGCGGCTGGAGGTCGTGCCCCGGGCCGTGACCACACTGGTCGACGCGCTGGAGGAGAGCGGCCGGGTGCGCCGGGTACCGGATCCCACCAACCGCCGGGTGATCCGGATAGAGGTCACGGACGAGGGCCGCAAGGTGCTGCGGGAACTGCACCACGCGCGGCGGTCGGCGGCGGAGGAGATCCTGGCACCGCTGTCCGACGACCAGCGGGGGGTGCTCGGCGGGCTGCTCGACACCCTGATCGACGGGGCGCCGGTGGCGGAGCGGCGCTGCTGACTCGCCGGGCGCGTGAAAAGGCCCGGCGCGAGTGCAGCACCGGGCCTTTCGTATGAGCGAGTTGCATCCGCCCAGGTGAGACGCATCAGCCGGTCGTACGCGCGGGTGGCACGCGCACGGTCGCGGGACGGGCAGCCGCCCGGACGGGCAGCCGCGGGACGGGCAGCCGCCGGACGGGCGTCAGCTCACCTCGGGTGCGGGCTCCCTCGCCTCGGCCTTGGTGAGCGGGGGCGCGGCGGCTGCGGGCAGGAGCCGGGCGGGCGCGTCCGTGGCCGCGTCCGCGTCCGTGGGGTCTGCGTCCGTGGCCGCTGCCGCGATGGGCTCGTCGTCCTCCTCCACGAACTGGAGTTCCCCGTCGAGCATCCTCTTCGCCCGGTCGGTGTCCAGCGCCCCTTCCCACTTCGACACCGCGAAGACGGCGACGCAGTTGCCGAGGAGGTTGGTGACGACACGCATCGAGTCCATGATGCGGTCGACCCCGAGCAGGAGCGCGACGGCTCCGGCGGGGATGGCGCCGAGCGAGGACGCCGTGGCCGACAGGGCGAGGAACGCCGAACCGGGGATGCCGGCCATGCCCTTGCTGGTCAGCATCAGCACCAGGATGACCGTGATCTGCTGGCTCGGACTGAGGTCCACGCCCACGGCCTGCGCGATGAAGAGCGTGCCGATGGAGAGATAGATGGACGCGCCGTCGAGGTTGAAGGAATACCCGGTGGGCAGCACCAGACCCACCGCGTCGTCGCGGGCGCCGGCCTGCCGCAGCTTCTGCATCATGCGCGGCATGACGCTCTCGCTGGAGGCGGTGCCCAGCGCCAGCAGCATCTCCGCCCGGGTGTAGCGGACGAACTTCCACAGACTCAGCCCGGTCATCAGCTTCAGCGCGACACCCAGCAGCACGAGGAAGACGAGCGCGACGGCGTAGCAGAGGACGATCAGCTTGGCGTAGGTCTTCATCACACCGAGGCCGTACTCGCCGACCAGGTGGACCATCGCGCCGAACACGGCGAGCGGGGCCAGCTTCATGACGAAGCCGACGATCGCGAAGATGACCTCCTGGGCCTGCTCGACGGCGGGCAGGATCTTGGGCACCTTGGTGTGGCCGAGGTGCAGCAGCGCGGCACCGACGAGGCATGCGAGCACGAGCACCTGGAGCAGCGAGTTCTCGGCGAACGCGCCGATCGCGCTCTGCGGCAGCGCGTTCAGGATGAACTCGCCCGTCGTCGGCAGGTCGCCGCCCGCTGTCTTCGCGTCGACCGCCGAGGCGTCGAGCTTCGAGGGGTCGACGTTCATGCCCGAACCGGGGCCGACGAGGTTGGCGGCGATCAGGCCGATGAGCAGCGCCGCCGTCGAGGCCACCTCGAACCAGATCAGGGCCTTGAGCCCGATCCGCCCGAAGGCCCTGAGATTGCCGGCCTTGGCGATACCGACGACGACCACGCAGAACACCAGCGGCGAGATGACCGTCTTGATCAGACGGATGAAACCGTCGCCGAGCGGCTGGAAGGTCGTGGCCGTGTCCGGCCACAGCCTTCCGACGACGATTCCGAGCACAAGCGCCACTCCGACTTGTGCGAAGAGCGAGGTACGCAGCATGCGTGCGACGCGACGCGGCAGGGACGGTACGGACTGCGGCACGAACACTCCTCCGAAGGAACTTTCTGTCATGCGGAAAATTTCTTCCGCGTTGATCACTATCGAGGAGTCGCCGCACGCGAGGAAGACCGCCGTGTTTCGTCGCGGTAAATCATCGAACAGACGTCACATCGCACGCATTCGGCGTCAACAGCCCATCCGGTCCTCCGTCAGCACTCCCTGCACGGAGACCAGCGACCGGTCGTAGCAGCCGTCCGATCCGTACCTCCGGAAGCGCTCGCCGGTCGTGCCGACCGCGTGCCGCTGGTCGCGCGGCACGTTCGCCGTGTACGTGGCGTCCCCCGTGTAGGTGTCGTCCAGCCGGGACCACGCCGTGCGCCGCCCGCCCCACAGCTCGGTGGTCCTCGCCCGGTCGCCGAGCCTGAGCACGGTCCGCAGTCGGTCGCCCGCGCCGAGCGTCGTCGTTCCGTCCATCGTGTACGACCGCTGCACGCGCGTCGTCCGGGCCGGACCGCGCCCGTCGACGGTGACCGTCTCGTCGTCGCTCCACCGCGCGTCGAGCGCGTCGGGGTTCTCACCGTCGGCCCAGGTGTGCGTGGAGGTGTGGGCGAGACTCCGCCGCACGGTCGTCGTCACCCGGCCGTGCGACGTGTCCACGTACCCGGCGACGGTCAGCCGGTCGCCGCCCCGGGTGTCGACGCGGTGCTCCGCGCCGGGCGTGTACGTGGACGAGGTGGCGAGGTCGCCCGTCTCCGCCTTCGTCAGGGCGCCGGTGACGCGCTCGCTCCCCTCGTCCTGCCAGACCAGGACGTTCACCGGAGTGCTCCAGCCGGTCCGCCCCTCGGGCACGCCGACGACGGACACCTCGATCCGGTGGGGGCGGCCGTCGTTGAGCAGGCCCGCGAAGGGAGTCAGGTCGTAGCGCAGGGGCTGGACGTCGAAGGCCCGGGGCCCGGGGACGACGTACCAGAGGAAGGGGTTGGACCATCCGCCCGTCCACACGTTCGGGAAGGGCGCGGCGATTCCGGCCGGTTGCCCGTCCACCGCGATGCGCACCTCGCGGTAGGGACCCTCGTCCGCCGTACAGGAGTACGGTGCCCGCGCGGGCACCGTCAGGTACCAGTACTCCTCGCAGCCGCCCCCGGACCCGGTCGCGTAGACCTCGGCGACGACGCGCTCGCTGTTGCGCGGGGTGGTGAGGGTGTGGTCGTCCCGGAGGGTGAGGACGCGGTCGGGGATCGTCGCCGCCGTCCTCACGTCGGGCCGGCCCTTGTAGAAGGTCAGCGTGACCTTCACGTCGAGGATGCCGGTGTAGGTGTCGTCGACGACGTTGCCGATGAGCATCTCCACGGGCTGGGTGGTGCGCAGCGTCTCGGCGTAGCGCGTGACGTCCTTCTCCACGGACCACTCGATGCCGTCGGGCGAGGGCTGCGGCGTGGACGTCCGCAGCACCTCGACGCCGCCGATGCGCAGATGGCCGAGGCGGTCGAACTGACGTCCCTTCACCTTGCCGTCCAGCCGCAGGACGACCTTGCTCCATCTCTTCCCGCAGGCCGTGGGTGATGTGTAGGTCCCGCGGTAGGGGGTGAAGTCCTTGAAACGGGCTTCGGCGACCGTCACCTCGCACGACCTGCCGTGCGCGGGCCCGGTGACGGGCGGGGCGGCGGTGACCGGGTCGTGCCAGTCGGTGCCGAACTCGGCGGGGACGTCGGCGGACCGGGCCGTCCCGGCCCCGAGGAGGGTGCCCACCAGAAGGGTCGCTCCGGTGAACATGGACATGAAGATCCGGCTTCTCATGGCCGGAGTTCTACGGCGCCCGGCTGTTCCGCCACAACGCGATCTCCGGCCACAAGCGGGCGCCGTTCCTCAGGCCTTCAGCGCCGCCCTGTCCCCCATGACGATCACCGGGTGCCGGGCCGGGTCGAGCGTGCGCAACAGGTACTCCATCCCCGACTTGGAGAGGCTGACGCAGGCCGAGGTACCGCTGCCGTGATCCATGTGCAGCCAGATGCTGCCGCCCTTCGACTGGCCCTTAGGGCGGGTCGGGTCGATCGGCGAGGTGCCCTTGACGCGGTTGTAGTCGATGGCGATCACATAGTCGAAGTCGTGCCAGTGCGACTTGGCCCAGTAGTGCGGTGCCTGGAAGGACGCCGACCGGCTGTACGGGAGCTTCGCGCCCGGATCGGCGAGGACGCCGCCCGCGTCGCTGAGCGTGAACACACCGACGGGGCTGCGCTTGTCGCCCTCCCGGTGGTCGGTGGTCCACCCCTTCTTGCCGTTGTGCCCCTCCCAGCTGCGGGTCTTCTTCCAGGCGGAGCCGGTCTTCGTGTACAGCACGACCGTCGCGTCGGCGTCGTCCTCGCCCTTCCCGTACACCGCCACGACCTGACGGGACTCGGCGGGGATCTGCTTCTGGAGACGGTCGCCGACGTCCGGGATCCGGGTCGGATCCACCGTCCGCGCCTCGGAACGCCCGGTCCCGCCGGACTTCTGGGCGCCCGTGTCCGACGCCGCCGCGCCGTTCGTGCCGCCCGAACCGCCGCATGCCGTCAGCGACATCACCAGCGCACCACAGACCACCACCGCACACCGGACACGGCTCGCACCCCTCGTGGCACGCGCGTTGCGCGCCCGAAACTCGTCCGCGCCGTGGACTCGGCACTCGTCCGGGCTGTGGGCTTGGTACTCGTCCGCGCTGTGTGCTCGGTGTGTGTCCGCGTCACTCGCCTCGCCGGTTCGTCCCCGCATCGTCCCGCCTATTCGCATGCCGTCCATCGTCGCACCGCTCACCGGACGGAGACGTCCGCCGGGCCGCGGGCGGAGCCCCACCCGCGTGGTCCAGGCCGAAACTTTGCCCGGCGCCGGAAAACCGTTTGCTTCCGACCGTGCCGCGACGCGAACCTTTCACGGCCGGTCGTCGGACTGACGGCCCCTTCAACGGCCGGCCGTCGGACTCGACGGCCTCTTTCTCCCCACGTCGCCTCACCTCCCCCACCCTGACACGAGCCTCTGGGACGTCATGCAGATTCAAGACCTTCCGTATGCAGACCCGGGCGTGCCCGACGCACGCTCCGGTCCACGATTCTTGTGGTGGCTCGGCCGCAATCAGCTCGGCGGACAGTTCAAGGCGCTGGCATGGGGGTTGCTGCACTTCACCTCCGTGGCCGCCCTGCCCTTCTGCGTCGGCCTCGCCATCCAGGCGGTGGTCGACCGCTCCGGTTCCCGGCTCGCCCTCGCCGGTGTGGTGCTGGTGCTGTGCGGGTTCACCATCGCGCTGGGCGACACCTTCCTGCACCGCTCCGCCGTCACCAACTGGATCACCGCTGCCGCGCGCGTCCAGCAGCTGCTGGCCCGCAAGACCGCCCTGCTCGGCTCGGCGCTGACACGGCGGGTGGCCGCCGGTGAGATCGTCGCCGTCTCGACCGGTGACGTCGAGAGGATCGGCTGGTTCGTCGAGGCCGTCTCCCGGTTCACGGCCGCGGCCCTCACCGTGGTGCTCGTCTGTGTCGGGCTGGTGGTCTATCAGCCCGCGCTCGGCATCGTCGTCGCCGTCGGCGTCCCCGTCCTCGCCCTGTCCGTACTGCCGTTGCTGCCCCGCGCGACCCGGCGGGCCGACTTCCAACGCGAGAAGGCGGGCCGCGCCACCGAACTGGCCTCCGACACCGTGGCGGGCCTGCGCGTCCTGCGCGGTATCGGCGGCGAGGACCTGTTCCTCGACCGCTACCGCCGGGCCTCCCAGGAGGTGCGGCACGCCGCCGTACGCAGCGCCCGTATGTGGGCCCTCATCTCCGGGCTGCAGGTGCTGCTGCCCGGGCTGCTGATGATCGCCGTCGTCTGGCACGGCGTGGGTCTCGCCCGTGAGGGCCGGATCACGATCGGCGAACTGGTCACCGTGTACAGCGCGGTCATGCTGCTCGCGTATCCGCTGCGGCACTTCGAGGAGATCGCGATGGCGTACTCCTTCTCCCGTCCGTCCGCCAAGAGGGCCGCCCGGGTGCTGTCGCTGGAGCGCGCCACGGACACCGAAGGGGCCCGCGAGGCCGCCGTCCCCGCCGGTGACCTGTACGACCCGGCGACCGGTCTGCTCGCACCCGCCGGGTGTCTCACCGCGGTGGTGTGCGGCGACCCGGACGCGGCCGGCCGGCTGGCGGAACGACTGGGCGGCCACGGCAGCGAGGAGGGCGACGCCTCGGTGCTGCTCGACGGCGTACCGCTCGACGAACTGCCCCTCGACTCCGCGCGCACCGCCGTCCTCGTCCAGGACAAGGACCCGGTACTGCTCTCCGGCACGCTGCGCGAACTCCTCGACGTCCCTGCCTCGGGCCAGGTCAGTGCCCAGGAGGCGCTGGCCGCCGCCCAGTGCGGTGACGTGCTGGAGGCCCTGGTCCAGGGCTCGCTCGACGCCGAGGACCCGATGGACGCGAGGATCACCGAGCGCGGCCGGTCCCTGTCCGGCGGGCAGCGTCAACGCCTCGCACTGGCCAGGTCCCTGATCACGGACCCGGGCGTACTGGTCCTGGACGAACCGACCTCCGCCGTCGACTCGCACACCGAGGCCCGGGTCGCCGACGGCATCCGCTCGCTGCGGGCGGGGAGCACGACGGTCGTGTTCACCTCCTCGCCGCTCCTGCTGGATCTCGCCGAACGCGTCGTCCTCGTGCACGAGGGCAAGGCCGCGGCGGTCGGACTCCACCGGGACCTGGTGCGCGACGAACCCCGGTACCGGGCCGTCGTCACCCGCGAGACGGATGAGGAGACCGCCTCGGCCAGCAGGCCCGAGGCGAAGGCGGTGCGGGCCGCCGGGGCCGCCTTCGCGGGTCGGCCGCCGGACCGCAGGACCGCCCTCGGCGACGTGCTGGACGAACTGGAAGAAATCGAGGAGACCGCATGATCGGCGTGGCGCCCCCGGCCTACGACCCGGCCGCCCCGACGACGGCGAGCACCCTGCCCGTCGGCGCCCCCGCGACCGTACGCGCCTACGTGGCCGAACTGTTCCGCCGGCACCGCCGGGCCTTCGCCGTGCTCATCACCGTCAACACGATCGCCGTGGTCGCCTCCATGGCGGGCCCCTACCTGCTCGGCGGCCTCGTCGAACGCGTCTCCGACGGCGCGCGCGAACTCCATCTGGAACTCACGCTGACGGTCTTCGTCGTCGCCCTCCTCGTCCAGGCCGTGTTCGTACGGGAGGTGCGGCTGCGCGGCGCCATGCTCGGTGAGCGGATGCTGGCCGACCTGCGCGAGGACTTCCTCGTCCGGTCGGTCGGACTGCCGCCGGGCGTCCTGGAACGCGCCGGTACGGGCGACCTGCTCTCCCGCATCACCACCGACATCGACCGCCTCGGCAACGCCATGCGCGAGGCCGTGCCCCAGCTGGCCATCGGCGTGGTGTGGGTGGCCCTCCTCCTCGGCGGACTCGCCGTCACCGCGCCCCCGCTGGCTCTGACCGTACTGCTGGCCCTGCCCCTGCTGGTGCTCGGCTGCCGCTGGTACTTCCGGCGTGCGCCCTCCGCCTACCGGTCGGAGTCCGCCGGGTACGCCGCCGTCGCCGCCGTGCTCGCGGAGACCGTGGACGCCGGCCGTACGGTCGAGGCCCACCGGCTCGGTGCGCGCCGCATCGAGCTGTCGAACCAGCGCATCCGGGAGTGGACCGCGTGGGAGCGGTACACCCTGTGGCTGCGGTCGGTGCTGTTCCCCGTCATCAATGTCACGCACACCACCGTCCTCGGGTCGGTGCTGATCGTCGGCGGGGTGTTCGTGCTGCAGGGCTGGATCGGGCTCGGCCAGCTGACCACCGGCGCGCTGATCGCCCAGATGCTCGTCGACCCGCTCAACCTGATCCTCCGCTGGTACGACGAGCTGCAGGTCGCCGAGGTGTCGCTGGCCCGTCTGGTCGGTGTGCGGGACATCGAGCCGGACGCGGGCGACCCGGCCGTGGCCCCCGACGGACGCCATGTCCACGCCGACCAGGTGCGCTTCGGGTACCGCGAGGGCGTCGACGTGCTGCGCAAGGTGTCCCTGGAGGTCGCGCCGGGCACCCGGCTCGCCCTCGTCGGCCCCTCCGGTGCGGGCAAGTCGACCCTGGGCAGGCTCCTCGCCGGGATCTACGCCCCCCGCGACGGCCGCGTCACCCTGGGCGGCGCCGAGCTGTCCCGGATGCCCGCCGAGGACGTCCGCTCCCATGTGGCGCTCGTCAACCAGGAGCACCACGTGTTCGTGGGCTCGCTGCGCGACAACCTGCTCCTCGCCCGCACGGGCGCACAGGACGCCGAGCTGTGGGCGGCGCTGGGCGCGGTCGACGCCGACGCCTGGGCACGGGCGCTGGAGGAAGGGCTGGACACCGAGGTCGGCTCCGGCGGGTTCGCGCTCACTCCCGCGCAGGCCCAGCAGATCGCGCTGGCCCGGCTGGTGCTCGCCGACCCGCACACGCTGGTCCTGGACGAGGCGACCTCGCTCCTCGACCCGCGCGCGGCCCGCCACCTGGAACGCTCCCTGGCCCGTGTCCTCGACGGCCGCACCGTCGTCGCCATCGCGCACCGCCTGCACACCGCCCATGACGCCGACGTCATCGCCGTCGTCGAGAACGGCCGGGTGAGCGAGCTGGGCAGCCACGACCAGCTGGTCGAGGCGGACGGCGCGTACGCGGCCCTGTGGAGGTCGTGGCACGGCTGACGGCCGCGTGCTCGGCCCGAGTACGGCTGACGGCCGCACGCTCGGGCCGAGCACGGCCGACGGTCGCGCACTCGGGCCACGCACGGCTGACAGCCGCACGCTCGGGCCGAGCACGGCCGGGAGTCGCCCGCGCGGGCCCCGTCCGGTCGGAGGTCGCACGGGCGGGCCCGGCACGGGTGCGGTGGGCCGCGGCGGGGAGGAGCATCCGACCCGGTCCCTGCCCGCGAGCGACCGCGGGGCCGTGTGACACCCCGCGGCGCCCCGGCTGGCGCGCGAGGCGGGCGCCGGAAGCGGGTAGCGGCCCACTGGTCCGGCGGCCGCCGAGCCGCTGCCGTTGCGCTTTGCCGAACGCGAGTGGAAGGCTGGTGGTGGGCACTGATTCGGGGGACGCCCGTGAACCGCCCGGTTCACGGGGTCCGGGCCGTCGCCCAGCGGTCCGCGCGCCCACCGTCGCCGAACGGTGGCACCGGGCCCGTCCCACCACTGGAGGTACCCGTGGACAGAGTCGGCGGCTGGGGAGACGACGTCTACCAGCCAGACGGATCCGAGGTCCAGGACGACGCGGGGCTGCTGGACGCCGAGGACACCCTGCTCGCCGACGGTGTGCCCGACCCGCTCGACCGGGGCTGGTCCCCGCCGGAGCGCCCCTGGGCGGTGGAGCACACCGGGGTGACCGCGGCCGAGCGGCTGCGCGGCGAGAGCCTGGAGCAGCGCCTCGCCGAGGAACTCCCGGACATCGCCTACCCCGACGGGGACGGTATCGGCGACTCCCAGGACACCGACGGTGAACCCCTGGACAACGAGGTGGGCGCCCTGCGCTCCGGTCGCCTCGTCGCTCCCGACGAGGGCGCGCACGAGGACGAGGAGAGCGGGCTGATCGCCAGCGACGTGGGCATCGACGGGGCCGCCGCCTCCGCCGAGGAGGCGGCGATGCACATCGTGGACGAGGACACCCTCTCCGGCTGACTCGGCCGACCCGGCTCCCGAAGGCTCGACCGGGGCCGGGCGGCGACTCAGATGACGTTCAGCGCCGCCGCCGCACCCACGCCCCCGAGCACCATGAACACCGGCATCAGCACCCGCAGCTCCACCCAGCTGCCGGCCCGGAACCGCATCGCCTTCGGCGGGCCCAGGGGGTACCAGCGCTTGCGCCCGATCGGTATGGGCCACAGGACCGGACAGCCCGACACGGTCAGCGAGTCCCCGATGTCGTGCACCAGCGCGCCGAGCACGATCGGCAGCCCCAGCCACAGGTACTCCTGGCCCGGCTGGGTGAACAGCCAGTCCGCCCCGTTGCCCGGCTTGTCCAGGACGCCCGCGATGATCCAGGCGCTGGTCGCGGCCAGCAGCCACACCAGCACATCGCTGCTCGAACCCCGCGCCGCCCGCCACAGCAGACCTTCGATGGCGAGCACCATGTGCACGAACAGGATGGCCAGCACCGCCCAGCGTCCCCCCGTGATGGCGAGGCCGGAGGCGCCGGCTCCGAGCAGCACGGCCCACAGCCAGGTGTGCGTGAGCGTGCGGTGCCCGCCGGAACGGCGCGGGTCGCCCTGCTTCTTCGTCGCCTTGTAGACGGCATAGGAGAGCTTGTCGACGATCTCGCACACCCACCGGGACAGCGGTCCGAAGGAGCGGGAGATCGTGGCCGCCTTGTGGTCCAGGTCCGGGGCGAGTGCGGCACCCGCGCAGATCAGCGCACCCGCCAGGAGGACCGGCCAGGGCATGGTGTGGCCGATGGCGGCCGCCGCGGCGCCTACGCCGAGCCAGGCCGCGGCTCCCGACAGTGAGTGTGCTGGTCCCATCATGGCCGTGCCCCGTCCCATTCCGTTCGTGCCGCTGTCCAGGCGCGTTGTGCCGCTGTCCAGTTGTCCAGGTGCGCTGACGTTCCGTCGGCGCCACAGCGTAGCGTTCACGATCTTCGGTCCGGCAGCCGATTCCCCCATCCGCCGTGCGGGCAGGCAAGATGGGGGCGTGACCCTCATCGATCAGCTGCCGCGGACCGCCGACCCCGACGCCCTCTACGAAGCCTTCGAGGCGTGGGCCCAGGAACGCGGTCTCACCCTCTATCCGCATCAGGAGGAGGCGCTCATCGAGGTGGTCTCCGGCGCGAACGTGATCGTGTCGACGCCCACCGGCTCGGGCAAGAGCATGATCGCGGCGGGCGCGCACTTCGCGGCCCTCGCCCGGGACGAGGTCACCTTCTACACGGCCCCGATCAAGGCGCTCGTCTCGGAGAAGTTCTTCGAGCTGTGCAAGATCTTCGGCACCGAGAACGTCGGCATGCTCACCGGCGACGCCTCCGTGAACGCCGACGCCCCCGTCATCTGCTGCACCGCGGAGGTGCTGGCGTCCATCGCCCTGCGCGACGGCAAGCACGCCGACGTCGGCCAGGTCGTGATGGACGAGTTCCACTTCTACGCGGAGGCCGACCGTGGCTGGGCGTGGCAGATCCCGATCCTGGAGCTGCCGCAGGCCCAGTTCATCCTGATGTCGGCGACGCTCGGCGACGTCTCGATGTTCGAGAAGGACCTGACCCGGCGCACCGGCCGCCCCACCTCGGTGGTCCGCTCGGCGACCCGCCCGGTCCCGCTGTCCTACGAGTACGTCCTGACGCCGCTGACGGAGACGCTCACGGAGCTGCTCGCCACGAAGCAGGCTCCCGTCTACATCGTGCACTTCACCCAGGCCCAGGCCGTGGAGCGCGCGCAGGCGCTGATGAGCATCAACATGTGCACGCGCGAGGAGAAGGACCGGATCGCGGAGCTGATCGGCAGTTTCCGCTTCACCACCAAGTTCGGCCGCAACCTCTCCCGTTACGTGCGGCACGGTATCGGTGTGCACCACGCCGGCATGCTGCCCAAGTACCGGCGGCTGGTGGAGAAGCTGGCCCAGGCCGGTCTGCTGAAGGTCATCTGCGGGACGGACACGCTGGGCGTCGGTGTCAACGTGCCCATTCGCACCGTGCTGTTCACCGCGCTCACCAAGTACGACGGCAACCGGGTGCGCACGCTCCGGGCCCGGGAGTTCCACCAGATCGCGGGCCGTGCCGGGCGGGCGGGCTTCGACACGGCGGGTTACGTGGTGGGGCAGGCGCCCGAGCACGTCATCGAGAACGAGAAGGCGCTGGCCAAGGCCGGCGACGACCCGAAGAAGCGCCGCAAGGTGGTCCGCAAGAAGGCCCCCGAGGGGTTCGTCGCCTGGTCGGACAGCACCTTCGAGAAGCTGATCGCCTCGGACCCGGAGCCGCTCACCTCCCGCTTCCGCGTCACCCACACGATGCTTCTGTCGGTGATCGCCCGGCCGGGCAACGCCTTCGACGCGATGCGTCATCTGCTGGAGGACAACCACGAGCCGCGCAAGCAGCAGCTGCGGCACATCCGCCGGGCGATCGCGATCTACCGCTCGCTGCTGGACGGCGGCATCGTCGAGAAGCTCGACGAGCCGGACGCCGAGGGCCGCATCGTCCGGTTGACGGTCGATCTCCAGCAGGACTTCGCGCTCAACCAGCCGCTGTCCACCTTCGCGCTGGCCGCGTTCGAGCTGCTGGACCCGGAGTCCCCGTCGTACGCCCTCGACATGGTCTCCGTCGTGGAGTCGACGCTGGACGATCCGCGCCAGATCCTGGCCGCCCAGCAGAACAAGGCGCGCGGTGAGGCCGTGGCCGCGATGAAGGCGGACGGGGTCGAGTACGAGGAGCGCATGGAGCGGCTCCAGGACGTCGGCTACCCCAAGCCGCTGGAGGAGCTGCTCTTCCACGCGTACAACACCTACCGCAAGAGCCACCCCTGGGTGGGCGACCATCCGCTGTCGCCCAAGTCGGTGATCCGGGACATGTACGAACGCGCCATGTCCTTCACCGAGTTGGTGTCCCACTACGAGCTGGCCCGTACCGAGGGCATCGTGCTGCGCTACCTCGCCGGCGCCTACAAGGCCCTCGACCACACCGTCCCCGACGATCTGAAGTCGGACGACCTGGAGGACCTGATCGCCTGGCTCGGTGAGATGGTGCGCCAGGTCGACTCCAGCCTCCTCGACGAGTGGGAGAAGCTCGCCAACCCCGAGGAGATGACGGCCGAGGAGGCCCAGGAGAAGGCCGACCAGGTCAAGCCGGTCACCGCCAACGCGCGCGCCTTCCGTGTCCTCGTCCGCAACGCCCTGTTCCGCCGTGTCGAACTGGCCGCCCTCGACCAGGTGGGCGAACTGGGTGAGATGGACGCCGAGTCCGGCTGGGACGCCGAGCGTTGGGGCGAGGCGATGGACAAGTACTGGGACGAGTACGAGGAGCTGGGCACGGGCCCCGACGCCCGTGGCCCCCGGCTGTTGATGATCGAGGAGGAGCCGCAGAACGGGCTGTGGCGCGTCCGGCAGACCTTCGCCGACCCGAACGGCGATCATGACTGGGGCATCAGCGCGGAGATCGACCTCGCTGCCTCCGATGCCGAGGGACGCGCGGTCGTCAAGGTCACCGACGTCGGTCAGCTGTGAGCACAGGAGAGGCACGTACATGACGACCAACCCCGCCGAGCGGCTTGTCGACCTGCTCGACCTGGAGCAGATCGAGGTCAACATCTTCCGTGGGCGCAGCCCGCAGGAGTCCCTGCAGAGGGTCTTCGGCGGCCAGGTCGCCGGGCAGGCGCTGGTGGCGGCCGGCCGGACCACGGAGGGCGACCGGCCGGTGCATTCGCTGCACGCGTACTTCCTGCGCCCGGGCCGGCCGGGGGTGCCGATCGTGTACCAGGTCGAGCGGGTCCGCGACGGGCGGTCGTTCACCACGCGCCGGGTCACCGCCGTGCAGCAGGGCCGCACGATCTTCAATCTGACCGCCTCCTTCCACAAGCCTGAAGAGGGGAGCTTCGAGCACCAGCTGCCGCCCGCGCGGAAGGTGCCGGACCCCGAGTCGCTGCCGACGGTGTCGCAGGAGATCACCGAGCATCTGGGCGCGCTGCCGGAGCAGTTGGAACGCATGGCCCGGCGTCAGCCCTTCGACATCCGTTATGTCGACCGGCTGCGCTGGACGCCGGAGGAGGTCGAGAACGCCGAACCGCGCAGCGCGGTGTGGATGCGGGCCGTGGGGCCGCTGGGGGACGACCCGCTCGTGCACACCTGCGCGCTGACCTACGCCAGCGACATGACGCTCCTGGACGCCGTCCGGATCCCGGTCGAGCCCCTGTGGGGACCCCGCGGCTTCGACATGGCGTCGCTGGACCACGCCATGTGGTTCCACCGGCCGTTCCGCGCGGACGAGTGGTTCCTGTACGACCAGGAGTCACCGATCGCGGTGGGCGGCCGGGGGCTGGCCCGCGGCCGTATCTACGACCTGGAGGGCCGCCTGCTGGTGTCGGTCGTCCAGGAAGGGCTGTTCCGCAAGCTCGGCGCCTGACCGGCCGGCCGACGCGCGGGGCCCGCGCCGGAGCCGGCCCAGCAGGCCGCGCAGTCCCTCGGGTGCCGTGCCCGCCGTCGGCCGTGGGACTCCGGGATGCCGCCCGGCCCCGGCCCGGCTCGGCGCCGGTGTCGCGCGTCGGGCGGTGGTGGGCGCGGACACTTTCCGGCGCGACCGCGGCGCCAGACGGTGGGCGCGGGCCTCCGCGAGGGCCTGCAGGAGGTCGGTGCGCAGCCACGCGATCTCATCGGGATCGTCCGCCGTCCTGATCCCCGCGATGATCCGCGCGGTGGGCGAGTCGGGTGGGGAGTGGTCGGCCCGGAAGGGCCGGTGGTGGTTCAGTTCGGCGCGCTCGTAGGGGTCCTGGACGATCTGCGCGACCTGGATCGGATCGAGCAGGGAGGCCGGGGCCGCGGCGCGCCTCCAGGGGTCGTCGGACTGGCGCAGCAGGAATCCGAGTTGGCGTCCTCGCCAGTTCCGGGGCCGCAGGTCCAGGCCCTCTCCCAGCTGCCGCCTCGCGTCCTGCGGCATGCGGCCCGTCAGCCAGCGGGCGTTCTTCTCGTCGGCCGCGAACTGCCGCAGCTCGGCCGCCAGATAGAGCCAGACCACGGTCCGGTAGCGGTTGACGGAGAACGCGACCGGTGTGACGAGCCCGAGTCGTGCGAGGCGGGTGAACCGCGAGACGGCCACGCCCAGGATCTGGGCCGCCGGGAGGGAACTCACGGCGTCGACGCGTGCCCGCAGCGTTTCCGGGAAGCCCTTGGCAGCTCGGAGCCGGTCGATCTCCGCCTGTGCGATCCGGCGGGCTCCGCCTTCGTCGACGGTGCGCAGGCATCCCAGATGTACGGCGAGATCGAGTTCGCTTCGTTTCAGGCCCAGTTCGCGGGCGGCTCGGCCCGGTGCGAGGGTGCGGCCGTTCGCCCGGGCCGGTGAGGGTGCCGGGGCCTGTACCGGGGCGGCGCCCGGTGAGGTGGTCGTGGCGGATGCGCCGTGCGTGGTGGATCGGGTGACGGTGTCGCCGGACATGATGGTTCTCCCCCGTGTGGTGCGGTGCTCGCGCCGGTCTTGCGCTCGCCTCGGGAAAAACCGTAGCCCGTTCTCGGAAAGTCGTGGTCGGCCTGTGGATAACTCGGCCCGTATCGACGAGAACAGCAGGTCAGCGGTCCATCGCGGCGGAGCGTTCGGGTTGGCGGGCGTCCACGCGGAGGTGTTCGCCGACGCGGTTCACCAGGAGCGTCATCTCGTAGCCGATCAGGCCGATGTCGGCTTCCGCGGCGCTGAGCACACACAGGCAGCTGCCCGGTCCGGCCGCGGTGACGAAGAGCACCGCGTCGTCAAACTCGATCATGGTCTGTCGGACGTCGCCGGCACCGAAGTGACGGCCCGAGCCCTTGGCGAGGCTCTGCAGTCCCGAGGAGACCGCGGCCAGGTGCTCGGAGTCCTCGCGTCGCAGACCGGTGCTGGCCGCGGTGACCAGTCCGTCGTTGGACAGCACCAAGGCATGCCGTATGGGTTCGACGCGCTCGGTCAGGTCGTCCAGCAGCCAACCGAGTCCCGCGTTCCGCACCATCGTCCCTACTCCCCGTGTCGTCGCTCCCCCCTGGCAAGGAGGATCCGACGATTCAGCCTTCCCCACCGCCGTCGCCGGAGCAAGCAGGACGGGGACATGGCAGGGAAGATGACCGACAAGGCATGCCGGGACTTCCGGGCGAACTGCGACAACGGGCGCTTCCCCGCCCGAATCAACGGTGTCAAGGGCCCGAAACAGGCCAGGGCGGGGCGCGTTGCCGCCGGTTCAGCTCACGGAGTCGAGCAGCCGGGCGGTGTGCATCCGGCCGGCGTATTCCACGAGCCGTATGAGTACTTCCTTGCCGGAGTCGCGGTCCCGGGCGTCGCAGAGGACGACGGGGGTTCCCTCGTCGAGATCGAGGGCGCGCGCGACATCGGGGACGCCGTACGCGCGAGATCCCGAGAAGCAGTTGACGGCGACCACGAACGGGATGTGCCGGTGCTCGAAGTAGTCGACGGCCGGAAAGCAGTCCTGCAGCCGCCTGGTGTCCGCGAGGACGACGGCGCCCAGCGCCCCTTGTGCCAGCTCGTCCCAGAGGAACCAGAACCGGTCCTGGCCAGGGGTGCCGAACAGGTACAGCGAGAGTCCGGACCGGATGGTGATGCGCCCGAAGTCCATGGCGACGGTGGTGGTGACCTTCTGGTCCACCCCGTCGGTGTCGTCCACCGACTGGCCCGCCTCGCTCAGGAGCTCCTCGGTGCGCAGGGGTCTGATCTCGCTGACCGCGCCGACCAAGGTGGTCTTGCCCACGCCGAATCCACCGGCGACCAGGATCTTCAGTGCCAGGGCGCCCGTGTCGCCCTCTGTCTCATCGGAGTGCTCGGAGACCATCGATCACTTCTCTCGGGAGTGTCGGCCGTGGTCGACATCGGTAGGGCTGTGAGGAGTCAGCATCATGACAACTGCCACCTGCCCGTGTGGCGTTGTACCGGTTTTTCATTTCACCGACCGCTTCGTGCGTGTTCGATGCCTGGTTCGTGGCGCAAGTCGGCGCGGGTGCGACGCATGTGTCTGTTCGTCTACAGGGCCCTGAGTCCTTCGATCACCTCGCGCAGGATCCGCTCGTCCGGCAGCCGCGCGGGAGGAACGGGACGGCTGACGGTGACCCGGCCCAGCTCCAGGAGGTCGCCGAGGAGGACCCGCACGACACCGACGGGCAGGTCGGTGCCCGCGGCGAGTTCGGCGACGGACTGTTTCTCCGTGCTGCACAGCTCGACGAGGGCGCGGTGCTCGGGGCCGAGCAGGGCGTCGTCGGTGCCGGGTGCCTCCGCGCAGAGCGCGACCAGGGCGATCAGGTCGAAACGGGTCCCGCCCGGGCCGGACTTGGTGCGGCCGCCCGTCATCGCGTAGGGCCGGACGAGCGGCCCGGCGTCACTGTCGTACCACCGGCTGTCCGACGGCTCCTGCGCGGCGCCTGTGCTGCCCTCGGTCATGAGCAGGGCCCGTTCCTGGTTCATCCGGCCGCGGGCGGGCGCGCGCCGGCGCGTGTGGGTGTGCGGAGGTGCTCTCCGACGCGTTTCACCAGCCGGGCCATCTCGTACGCCACCAGACCGATGTCGGCCGTGACCGCGGTGAGGACGGCGAGACAGGAACCGTCGCCGGCGGCGGCCACGAAGAGGAAGCCGTCGTCCATCTCCACCATGGTCTGGCGTACGCCGCCGGCCCCGAAGTGGCGGCCCGTGCCCTTGGCGAGGCTGTGGAAGCCGGAGGCGACGGCGGCGAGGTGTTCGGCGTCCGCTCGTCCCAGGTCGCCGGAGGCGCCGACGGCGAGGCCGTCGTTGGACAGGACCACGGCGTGCCGCACCTCTTGCACGCGCAGTACCAAGTCGTCCAGCAGCCAGTCGAGTTCACCGGACCGCTCGGTGGCCCTGGCTCTCGGGTCCTGGATCATGCGGGGTCTCCTTCGCTGCTGTCGCTGCCCGCCTGGGGGCCTTGGGTGACGCCCTTGCCGGGTGTCCTGCCGCCGCCTCGCACCCAGCCGTCGCGGTAGGCCGTCATGCGGTCCCTGACGAGTTCGGGGGTGCGGGTGTCGTCGGGCGGGGAAGTCGTCGTCCGCGTGGGCTGCCCGGAGCGCTGTTCGCGGAGCTGGGGTGCGAGATGCGCCTGGCGTACCCGCCGCGGCAGTTCGCCGTTGTCGTCCCGTTCCGGCACGTGGCGTGGGGGCCGCAGGGCGGTGACGCCGGGCGGCGGCTCGGGCGGGCCGTCCGCCGGGAAGGGTCCGGCGGAGGCGGCGGGCGCCAGGAGGGCGCGCCGGTCCTCGGCCGGTTCGACGGGTTCCTGTTGCGGGGCGGCCGCCACGCGCGCGTACTCGCGTTGCTCGGCCGGTGGCTGCGCCTCGGCGACGGTGTGCGGGGATCGTTCCGGCGCCCCGCTGTGGAGCAGGGTGGTGGGCAGAAGGACCACCGCGGTGGTGCCGCCGTAGGGCGAGGTCCGCAGGTGGACCTTGATCTCGTGGCGGGCGGAGAGGCGGCTCACCACGAAGAGTCCGAGCCGGTCGCTGTCGAACAGGTCCAGGGCTTCGGACTGTTCGATGCGACGGTTGGCCTCGACGAGGGTCTCCTTGCCCATGCCGAGGCCCCGGTCCTCGATCTCGACGGCGTATCCGTTGCCGACCGGTTCCCCGGTGATGCGCACGCGTGTGTGGGGCGGTGAGAACTGGGCGGCGTTCTCCACGAGTTCCGCCAGGAGATGGGTGAGGTCGGCCACGGCGGCGCCGGAGATCTTCGCCTCGGGCAGTTGCCGCACCTCCACGCGCGCGTAGTCCTCGATCTCGGAGACGGCGGCTCGGACCACGTTCGTCAGGGAGACGGGCAGCCGCCAGGCGCGCCCGGGGGCGGCTCCGGAAAGGATGATCAGACTTTCCGCGTGGCGTCGCATGCGGGTGGTGAGGTGGTCGAGTCGGAAGAGGTCACTGAGTTCGTCGGGGTCGTCGGAACGGCGTTCCATGCTGTCGAGCAGGCTCAGTTGGCGGTGGACGAGGATCTGGCTGCGCCGGGCGAGGTTGACGAAGACTCCGGAGATGCCGCCGGCGAGTTCGGCGCGCTCGACTGCGGCGTGCAGGGCCGCTCGGTGCACCGTGCCGAGGGCTTCGGCGACCTGACCGGTCTCGTCCTCCGCCGGCGGTCCGGGCGGGGCCTCGGTGTCGACGTCGATGTCCTCCCCGGCGCGCAGTCTGCGCATGGCGTACGGCAGTTTCCGGCGGGCGATCTCCAGGGCGTCGTTGCGCAGTTTCACCAGTTCGACGACCAGGCCCCGTCCGATGCGCACGGAGATGACGAGGGAGGCGGCGACGGCGGCGAGACCGAGGAGCACCGCGGCCCCCGCCGGGGTGAGCAGGGCACGGGTGAACGGGCCGGAGGAGTCGGCGGCGCTTCCGGCGTCGGACTCGATGCCGCGCATGTCGTCCCGCACGCGCGCGTGGGCGGTCTGCCAGGCGGCCTCGGGGGCGGCGTGGAGCGCTCGGGTTCCGGGCCCGCCGGTGAGCACCGCGTCCTCGGCGCCCCGCAGATCGGCGTAGGCACGTTCACCGGCGAGGTCCTGCCAGGCGGTTCGCTCGCGGCCGCGCAGGTCGGCACCGGCGGCCTCGGTCAGGGTGCGGCGGGTGTCGACGGCGCCGGTGAACAGGCGCAGCCGCTCACGGTCGAGGGTTCCTGCCAGGCGAGCGCCGGCCAGGACCGTGTCCTCCTGGGCGAGGGCCTCGCCCGCGCGGGAGAACTCCAGCAGGACGCGCGCGTCGGAGCCGCGTTCGGCGTCCTGGACGCCGGTGAGCGCGCCGCCCACGCCGAAGGCGGCGGCGATGGTCGAGGTGTACCGCTCGTACGCCTCGGTCCAGCCGGTACGGCGGTCGAGCACCGAGGTGCGCAGCGCGCTCAGCCGGTCGGCACCGGTCACGAACCCGGCGAGTCGTTCGGCCACGCCGGCGGGCAGGTCCGCGCCGTCGGCGACGGTGTGCCGGTCTCCCAGACGCAGCGCGTCGACCGCCCGGCCGGTGCGCTGCGCCGTCGTACGCAGCTCGCTTTCTCGTGGGACGGAGGGCCTGGTCGCGTAGCGCACGGCAGCCACGCGCTCGGCCTGGAGCGCGGCGACGGCGTCGGCGACGGGGCCGCGGACGGAGGCGTCGACGCGCTGCGCCTGCCGGATGCGGGCGATGTCCTGGGCGGTGGTGACGGTGGCGTACGCCCACAGGGCGAGCAGGGAGACGACCGGCACCATGAGCAGGCAGACGATCTTGGCCCGGACGGTGCGGGGGCGTATGTGCCATCGGCCGGCGCGTGCGGGCGGCCCGGTCGTCGGGGCGCCGGTCTCGTCGGGGTCGTAGCGGCCTCCGGGGTCGAGGCGCTCGTCTGCGGGGGGTCCGGCGTGGGCGCGGCGGCCGCGTACGGCGGGCGGGGGCGGCGTCTCGGTGCCGGCTGTCGGGGTTCTGCGGGGTGTACGCATGGCCTCCTCCATCGGGGTGGCTCGGGGGCGGGTCTCGAAAGCCGCCGCGCGGCTAGAGGGCGGCGGCGTTCTCGACCGGTCGCTGGGCCGACGCGGACGCCTCGCGCTCCCCGGCCGTCGGTGACAGCGCGACGAACGCCGAGGTGAGGAAGAGGTAGGACCCGAGGCCGACGGCGAGGGGGAAGATGAACTGCATCGCCGTGGCCCCGGGCAGGTCCGCCCCGGACGGAGTGACCTCCACACGCACCGCCCACATGGCGGTGTAGTGCATGCTGCTCACCGCCGCCCCCATGACCAGGGACGCGACGGTGACCGCGAGGGGCGACTCGATGTTGAGCGCCGCCCAGAGCGCGGCGGTCGCGGCCACCACGGCGATCGCGACGGAGAGCGCGACGAGTGGCGGGTCGTAGGTCACGTCGCCGTGCAGCCGGACGGCGGCCATGCCCAGGTAGTGCATGCTCGCGACGCCCAGGCCGGTGGTGAGCCCGCCCAGCAGGAGGGCCCGGCCCCGGTCCCGGCTGTAGCCGATCGCGAAGACTCCGCCGCAGACCACCGTCATCGCGACCAGGAGGCTGAGGATGGTCAGTGGCACGTCGTAGCGGATCTCGGTGCCGCCGACTCCGAAGCCGAGCATCGCCACGAAGTGCATGGTCCAGATGCCGGTGCCGATCGCGGACGCGGCGGTGACGAGCCAGTTGCGACGGGACCTGCCGGTGGTGGCGAGCGCGCGGACCGTGCAGCGCAGGCCGAGCGCGGCGCCGATGGAGGCCATGACGTACGAGAGTGCGGGGGTCAGCCAGCCGAAGGTGGCGTGGTCCAGGTGTCCCATGGGTCCGGGACGGTAGTGGGGGCACGGGAGCACGAAGGGGGCGCATTTCGAAAGGTGCTGGAATGTGGCGCATATATGCACCGCAACGATCGCCTGTCGCCCGAACGTGCGCGCCACCTTCCGTGCCGTTCCGGTGGGGGATCATGCGGAACATGAGTGACGACCACACACATGTCCAGGAGTTCTTCACGGCACGGGCGGCGCACTGGGACACCCGCTTCCCCGACGACGGACCCGCCTACGCTGCGGCGGTCGCCGACCTCGGCCTGCGGGCGGGCGAGCGGGTGCTGGACGCGGGGTGCGGCACGGGACGCGCGCTGACGCCGTTGCGCGCCGCCGTCGGGCCTGCCGGCGTGGTGCTCGGGGCGGACCTGACGCCCGCCATGCTGGAGGCCGCCGCACGCGCCGGACGGGACCGCGACGGGCAGTTGCTGCTGGCCGACGTCGCCGCGCTGCCGCTGCGCACGGAGTCGCTGGACGCGGTGTTCGCCGCCGGCCTCGTCGCGCACCTGCCGCACCCGGCCGAGAACCTGCGGGAGCTGGCGAGGGTGGTCCGGCCGGGCGGCACGCTGGCGCTCTTCCACCCCATCGGCCGGGCGGCGCTCGCGGCACGCCAGGGGCGGCGGATCACCCCGGAGGATCTGCGCGCCGAGGGAAACCTGCGACCGCTGCTGGCCGCCGCGGGCTGGAGCATGACGTCGTACGCCGACGAGGACACCCGTTTCCTCGCGCTCGCCACCCGCGACGGCTGAGTTCACGCCGCGGAGGTCCGGACAGGCCGGGAGGCGCCGTGCCGGGCGGGGAGAACCGTGAGGGCCGGGGGAAGTCGTGAGGGCCGGAACATCCGCGTCCTGAATGCATCGCCCGCACGGGCCCCGGCTCGTCCTCCCCCTTCTGCGGCGCCGCATCAGTCATTACGTTGATGACGACGCTTTCCGTCGATGAGGACGGCTGTGAACCCGACGCGGAGGGTAGGTAGTCCGTATGTTCGAGAGTGTTCGCAAGTCCATCGGCAGATTCTTCGACTCGTCGCGCACCGAGAACACCGCGCGGGAGGCGAAGCGCACGCACAACCTGTTCGAGGCGGCCGCCGTCTACATCTCCGCGTGCGCCGACGACGACCAGGACCAGGTCGACGAGGCCGTGACCTGGGTGTCGCCCGAGGCCCTGTCGTTCGGGGTCAGCGAGCTGGCGTGCCGGGCGGTCATCGCGCTCGCGAGGGAGCGGGACGAGTCTCCGCAGACGGTCGCGCGGTCGCTTCTGGGGCTGCCCGCCGCCTGAACCGCCGTACTCCCGGTCGATTCCGCCGCGCCCACCCGGACACCTGCGCCCGCGTACCGGGTTCCTGCTCGTGACAAGGGCCCGCCGCGCGCATTAGGGTGCGCCGACGGACGAGCGAGAGCAATGGGAGGCCGGCATGGCCGGGACGGACGACGAGGCCGTCACCGCCGGGGACGACGACGCACTGTATGTGCTGACGGCGGTACTGCTCACGCCCGCGAACTTCCCCAGCGTGCTGGGCGACGACTATCCGGAGGCCTGCGCGGCCCTCGGCCTGGCGCCGCTCGCCGACGGGTACGGGATCGTCCTGGGCCAGGACGGCGACGGCGCCCGGTGGACGGTGGCGGTGGACGACGTCTCGCTGGTCGCCGTGGCCATCGCCTCGTGGGACTGCGGCATGGAGTACGACCTGTCACCGGACGAGCATTCGGTCGTGGCCGCGCTGCCGGGTTGGCCCCTGGCGGTGGCGGTGGCGGCCCCGGGCGTGCCCGCCCCGCACGACCCCGACCCGGAGGTGTCGGATCTGCCGCCGCTGAGCCCTCCGGACACCGGCACATGGGGTCCCGCCCAGCGGCGTCTCGGAGCCGACGAGATCGCTCTGCAGTGGTCCACCTGGCGGGAGCAGATCGACGACGCCGCGTTCGCCGGGCAGGACGGCACGGACCCGGCGGCGCCGGACGGCGGGGGGCCGGCAGGGGCGGCGACCGACGCCGACACGGACCAGGCCGTCCCTCGCACGGGCATCCGCCGCGTCCTCGCCGAGGCACGCGCGTACGTGGATTCGCCGCCGCCCCTCGGGCGTGTCCGCTCCTCCTTCGCGCCGGGCGACGCCCGCACGCTCCGGGCCGACGGTCCCGGCTGGTCGATGGTGGCCAGGACCGACGACATCGCCTTCGTCCTGCTGGACGAGGAGCCCGGCGAGGTCCTGCCGGTGGGCCGGGGGCCGGAACTGCCCGGCCTCCTGGAATCCCTCGACAAGATCGCCGTACGCCCCAACTGATCCCCGGAGTTCCGCCGGCCCGTACGCCCTCGCGCACCGGGCCGGCGGCGACTCACCGGCCGAGTTCCTTGCGGCCGACCCGACGCAGCCTGCGCCGCTGCGAGGGGTCCAGCGCCAGGTACGCGGCCGTGGGAATCCCCAGGACTATCAGGAGATTGGCCCAGAAGGGGAAGGGCAGAAGGATCAGCAGGACGATCCCGATTGCCGCACCCCCCGCGACGATCTTCGTGCTCTTCGACATCTGCGTCGCCTCCTTCGCGGCCACTGCCGCTCTCTGTCCTGAAAACGGGAGCGGAGTCCCCGCGGTTCCGGACCACGACCCTGACGCGCCCCTGAGTCGAACCCCCGTACAACCCTGAGATGCCCCCGACACCGCCCGGGAAAAGTGACCCACGTCACTCCCCCACGAGGCGGACCGACGTTTGAGGCGATGCACTCTCGGCAATTCTGGCTGCGGTAGTCAAATTTGAGGAGTCCCGAATCCCTGTGCCGACGAACCTCATGGCAACTCCCTCCGCGATCTCGGTCCCGGCCCGCTGTCACGCCGTCTTCGTGGCGGCGGACCCCGCCCGCACCGGCCGGGTGGTCTTCTGGCGGACGGACGGCTCGACGCCGCCCCCGCTGCCGCACGGCTCCGCCGACGAGCTGACCGTCGTGCTGCCCGGCGACGACCGCGTCGAACAGGTCACGGTGCCCGCCGTGTCGCTGCCGGTGCGCGCCGCACTCCCACTGCTGACCCGCGCGCGTGCCGCGGCGGACGCCGACCGGGCGACGGCGTTCTGGGGCGCGGCCTGCCTGCTGGCGCTCCAGTTCGCCGCGCGCGGACTGCTGTTGCCCGGTGTCACCCGAGGCGGCCATGACGCCTGGCGGGCGGGCCCCCTGCGAGCGGAGGATCTGGACCGGGTGAGGGAACTGGCCGCCGCCATGCCGCCCGAGGCACACGCGGTACCCGTCGGCGACGGCGAGCCGTGGCGACTGCCCGATCCGGAGCGGCTGCTGCGCGCCTTCCTCGACGCCGTCGTGGACACGCTCCCCCGCTCCCCCGCGGCCGCCATCGCGGCGGGCGGCCCCGCCTTCGCCGCACAGGAGCCCCGGCACATCCCCGAGCAGCGTGCCTGGGCCGCGGATGTCGCCGCCGGACACGACGCGGGCGTCCGCGTCTCGCTGCGCGTCGAGGTCTCCGGCCTCACCTCGGCCGGGGCCGCCGATCCGGGCGACGAGGCACCCGCGTTCCGCGTCGTCCCGCAGGTGCACAGCGTGGACGATCCGGCGCTCCTCGCCGACGCCGCCGCCGTGTGGGCCGCCGCCGGGTCCTTCGGGCCGCGTGCGCGGATGGACGCCCTGCTGGCGCTGCGCCGTGCGGCCCGCGCCTGGGCACCGCTCGCGCCGCTACTGGCGGCAGCCGTGCCGGACGCCGTGGAACTCGCCGACGAGGAGGTCGTCGAGCTGCTCGGCGAGGGCGCCCGCCTGCTGGCGGCGGCCGGCGTCGATGTGCACTGGCCGAAGCAGGTGGAGCGCGGCCTGACCGCACGGGCGGTCATCGGCCCACCGGACGAGGAGCGGGACTCCGCGCGCTCCGCGTCGGCCGCACCGGCGTATCTGTCCTCCGACGCGCTCCTCGCCTTCGACTGGTCGTTCGCCCTCGGCGACCAGCGGCTCACCCGGCAGGAGCTGGACCGGCTCGCGGAGGCGAACCGGCCCATGGTGCGGCTGCGCGACCGGTGGGTGCTGGTGGACCCGGAGGAGATCCGCCGCGCGCGTGCCCAGCGGGACCGCAAGGTGTCGCCCCTCGACGCCCTCGGCGCGGCGCTCACGGGCTCCACGGAGGTCGACGGCCGCACGGTCGAGGTACGGCCCACGGGGTGGCTGGCGACGCTCAGGGAACAGCTGTCGGATCCCGAGGGGCACGAGCCGGTCGGGCAGCCGTCCGCTCTGGCGGCCACCCTGCGGGACTACCAGCTGCGCGGTCTCGACTGGCTGGCCCGGACGACCTCTCTGGGCCTCGGCGGCTGTCTCGCCGACGACATGGGCCTCGGCAAGACCATCACCCTGATCGCCCTGCATCTGCACCGGCAGACGGACGCCGCGTCCGCGGGACCCACCCTCGTGGTCTGTCCGGCCTCGTTGATGGGCAACTGGCAGCGCGAGATCGAGAAGTTCGCGCCCGGTGTGCCGGTGCGCCGCTTCCACGGGCCCGCGCGCCGCCTGGACGGTCTCGGCGACGGGGAGTTCGTCCTCACCACGTACGGCACGATGCGGCTCGACGCGCCGCACCTCGCCGGCGTGCCCTGGGGCGTGGTCGTGGCGGACGAGGCCCAGCACGTGAAGAACCCCGGATCGGCCACGGCGAAGGCACTGCGCACGATCGGGGCACGCGCGCGCGTGGCGCTCACCGGCACTCCGGTGGAGAACAACCTGTCCGAACTGTGGGCGATCCTCGACTGGACCACTCCGGGCCTCCTCGGCACGCTCGGCGCCTTCCGCTCCCGCTACGCGGATGCCGTGGAGGGCGGCCGGGACCCCGTCGCCGCCGAGCGGCTCACCCGTCTCGTTCGGCCGTTCCTGCTGCGCCGCCGCAAGTCGGACCCGGGCATCGCGCCGGAACTCCCGCCGAAGACCGAGACGGACCTGGCGGTGTCCCTCACCAGGGAACAGGCGGGGCTCTACGAGGCGTTGGTCCGCGAGACCATGGCGGAGATCGCCCACGCCGACGGCATGGAACGGCGCGGACTGATCATGAAGCTGCTGACCGGGCTGAAGCAGATCTGCAACCACCCCGCCCAGTACCTCAAGGAGGAGCGACCGCGCGTCGCGGGCAGATCCGGGAAGACGGAACTGCTGGACGAACTGCTGGACACCATCCTCTCCGAGGGGGCCGGCGTCCTGGTCTTCACGCAGTACGTGCGCATGGCGCGACTTCTGGAACGTCATCTGGCGGCACGCGGCGTACCCACGTTGTTCCTGCACGGCGGGACGCCGGTGACCGAGCGCGAGTCGATGGTCGAACGGTTCCAGGCCGGCGAAGTACCGGTCTTCCTGCTGTCGTTGAAGGCCGCGGGCACGGGGCTGAACCTGACCCGCGCCGAACATGTCGTGCACTACGACCGCTGGTGGAACCCGGCCGTAGAGGCGCAGGCCACCGACCGGGCGTACCGCATCGGGCAGACCCGACCGGTGCAGGTGCACCGGCTGATCGCGGAGGGGACGGTCGAGGACCGCATCGCGGACATGCTGCTCAGCAAGCGGAAGCTGGCCGACGCGGTGCTGGGCGGCGGCGACACCGCGCTCACCGAGCTGTCCGACGCCGAACTGGCCGACCTGGTGGAACTGCGGGGGGACGCACGATGACACGACTCCAGGGACACGACGACGAGCGCACGTTCACCCTGCCCGCCCCCGCGCCCGGACGGGCTCTGGCGCGGACGTGGTGGGGACGGGCCTGGCTGAAGGCACTTGAGGACGCCGCTCTGGACGGACAGCAGCTGAAGTCGGGGCGCAGGCTGGCGCGCGCGGGCGCGGTGGGCGCGGTGTCGGTGCGCCCCGGGCGGGTCACCGCCGTCGTCCAGGATCTCGACGGCACCGCTCACCGCGCCGATGTGCTGCTGCAGGAGCTGACCGGTGATCAGTGGAACCGCTTCGCGGGCATGGCGGTGGAGCGGGCCGGGCACGTCGCGGCCCTGCTCGACCGTGAGATGCCACCGCACCTGGTGGAGGACGCCGCGACCGCCGGGGTCGAACTGCTGCCCGGCCTCGGTGATCTGGAGGCGGAGTGCGCCTGCGGAGCCTGGGACCACTGCGGTCACACCGCGGCCCTTTGCTACCAGGTGGCCCGGCTGCTGGACCGGGACCCGTTCGTCCTGCTGCTGATGCGGGGGCGCGCCGAGCGCGCGCTCCTGGACGAGCTGCAGGTGCGCGGCACCGGCCCGGTGGCGGACGGGCAGACGGCGGACGGGCAGACGTCGGGCGGGCAGGTGGCCGCGGAACGCCTTCGGGGAGGTAGCCGGGACGGGGTGGACGCCGCCGAGGCGTTCGCGGCGGGCGGGATCCTTCCGCCGTTGCCGGAGCCGCCGGTGCTGCCGGTCGGGCCGGGCCTGCCGGCCTCCCTGGACACCGAGGTCCCGCCCGCCCCCGGAGTGGATCCGGCCGCGCTGGAGTTTCTGGCGGCGCAGACGGCCCGTCAGGCCCACAGGATGCTGGCCGAGGCCCTCCGGCCCGGTCACGATCGGCAGCCTCCGGAGGACGAGTCGACCGTCCGTCAGGACGTGGTACGGCTGGCCTCTGGCGATCCGGGACCGGGCGTCACCGCGCGACTCGGCGCAGAATTCGGGCGGGGCCGGGACGGGCTGGACGTCGCGGTACGTGCCTGGCGGTCCGGCGGCGCCGCCGGACTCGCCGTCCTGGAGGAGGAGTGGCCCGTACCGGCGGAATCGCTCGCACGCGCGCGTGCCGCTCTGGCGGCGGCCTGGGACGAGGACGAGCGGCCCGCGTTGCGGTCCGCGCACAACCGCTGGACCGTGATCGGCGGCTCGGCCCAGCTACGGCTGAGCCGGGACGGCCGCTGGTGGCCCTACGGCAAGGAGCGGGGGCGGTGGGTGCCCGCGGGACCGGCGTCGCACGATCCGGCGACGGCGTTGGCAGCCGTACGGACCTCGGTCGGAGCCGGGACCGACGGCTGAGGATGCCGGGCAGTCGAGCGGGCCAGGGCGGTCGAGCTGCTAGGTCGTCCTCCACGCGCGCGTACCCAGCTGTCGGCGGGCGGGCGCCCTGGCCGGTCCCGGAGCCCGAAGGGGCCACGGCTGCGAGCACGGCGACGTCCCTGCGAGCACGGCGACGTCCGGCTCGTGGCCCGGCGGTTCCCGCTCACCCGATGTCGCCGACCTGGTCGGGAAGGAGCGAGCCGAGGTCGCCGGGAAGCTCGCTCGGGAACCCGCTGGGCAGGTCGCTCGGGAAGCCGGAGGGAAGCGTCGGGAGGTCGCTGGGCAGTTGCGAGGGGAGGCTCAGCGACGGAGTCGGGGTGGGCGAACGGCCCGTACGGCCGACGGTTCCGCCCTGCTCCCGGTCGTCCGGTGGTCCCTCGCCACCGGAGATCGCGAGAACCACGGCGACGACCGCGCCCAGGGCGATGATCACTGCCGCCACGACGACGGTGACGGTGCGTCGGTGAAGAGGAGGAGGTCCGCCGGGCGGACCGGGTGGCTGCCAGCCCCCGCCCTGACTCGGGGGCTGGCAGCCTTCACCCTGCCCCCAGGGAGGCAGGGCACCGCCCTGTGCAGGGGGCCCGAAGGCCCCGGGCGGTGGTGTGTGTCCCCCGGCCGGATGGCCCGGCGGTGGTCCGAAGCCCCCCGAAGGGGGCCCGGCGCCGTGGTCGGGGGGTGTGGTGTTCTCCGGCGGCTGCGGCGGTGTCGGCGGCATGCCCATAGCGACCAGGGTCGCCGTCGGGCGGCCAAGTCGCGACCCATGCGGGGAAGTTGCTGCCGACGCATGCCATGAAGCGCATGGTTCCGGAGAATTCCGTGCGGGAAGCGACCGAACCGGGCGCGAAAGGCCACCGCCGCGAAGGCCGGCCGGAGCGGCGGCAGGCCGCTGTCACGCGGCGGCGGACAGGGCCTCCCGCGCGCGTGCTCAGCCCCTGGCACCCAGCAGGTGGTCCATGGCCAGCTGGTCGAGCTGCTCGAAGGCCATGCCGCGCGCGGCGGCGGCCTCGGCGTCGAACTCCTCGAAGGCCGTGCGGTCGGCGAGCAGGGCCTGCAGACCGTCGGCGGCCGTGGCCTGGGCCAGCTGGTCCAGGCGCGCGGCGCGCAGGGCCTCCTGGACCGCCGGGTCCGCACGGAAGGCGGCCGCACGCTCCTTGAGGATCAGGTAGTTGCGCATGCAGCCCGCGGCCGACGCCCAGACACCGTCGAAGTCCTCGGTACGCGGCGGCTTGAAGTCGAAGTGCTTGGGGCCCGCGTACCCGGCGGACTCCAGCAGGTCGACCAGCCAGAAGGCGGAGCGCAGGTCGCCCGCGCCGAAGCGGAGGTCCTGGTCGTACTTGATGCCGGACTGGCCGTTGAGGTCGATGTGGAAGAGCTTGCCCGCCCAGAGCGCCTGGGCGATGCCGTGCGGGAAGTTCAGGCCGGCCATCTGCTCGTGGCCGACCTCGGGGTTCACGCCGTACAGCTCCGGGCGCTCCAGGCGCTCGATGAAGGCGAGGGCGTGGCCGACCGTGGGGAGCAGGATGTCGCCGCGCGGCTCGTTGGGCTTGGGCTCGATCGCGAACTTCAGGTCGTAGCCCTGGGAGGTCACGTACTCGCCGAGGAGGTCGAAGGCTTCCTTCATGCGGTCGAGCGCGTCCCGCACGTCCTTGGCGGCGCCGGACTCGGCGCCCTCGCGGCCGCCCCAGGCGACGTAGATCTTGGCACCCAGCTCGACCGCCAGGTCGATGTTGCGGATGGTCTTGCGCAGCGCGTAGCGGCGGACGTCGCGGTCGTTGGCGGTGAACGCGCCGTCCTTGAAGACGGGGTGGGTGAAGAGGTTGGTGGTCGCCATCGGCACGGTCATACCGGTGGCGTCCAGGGCCGCGCGGAAGCGCTTGACGTGCTCCTCGCGCTCGCCGTCGGAGGACCCGAAGGGGATCAGGTCGTCGTCGTGGAAGGTCACTCCGTAGGCGCCGAGGTCGGCCAGGCGCTGCACCGACTCGACCGGGTCGAGGGCGCGCCGGGTGGCGTCGCCGAACGGGTCCCTTCCCTGCCAGCCGACGGTCCACAGGCCGAAGGTGAACCTGTCATCGGGGGTGGGCTGGTAGTTCATGCCGCGGCTCCTTGCGCTCCGACTATTTCGTCATGGCGATTTACAAATTAGTATGCGGACGTGTCTCCGGGAAGGCAAGATGTCGCCCGGCAGAGGCGCCGGCCGCGTCAGCGGCCCATCACGAGCCGTGTGAGAGGGAGAGCCCGATGTCAGCAGCCGAGGGTCCGCTCGTCGTCGGTGTGGACTCGTCCACACAGTCCACCAAGGCCCTGGTCGTCGACGCGTCGACGGGACGCGTGGTGGCGAGCGGACAGGCACCGCACACCGTGTCCTCCGGCGCGGGCCGGGAGAGCGATCCCCGGCAGTGGTGGGACGCCCTGCACGAGGCGCTGCACCAGTGCGGGGACGCGGCGCGGGAGGCTGCGGCGGTGTCGGTCGGCGGCCAGCAGCACGGCCTCGTCACCCTCGACGCCCGGGGCGAGCCGGTCCGTCCCGCGCTGCTGTGGAACGACGTGCGCTCGGCGCCGCAGGCCGCCCGCCTGGTGGAGGAACTGGGCGGCGCGAAGGCCTGGGCGGAGCGCGCCGGAAGCGTTCCGGGACCGTCCTTCACCGTCACGAAGTGGGCCTGGCTGGCCGAGAACGAGCCCGAGGCGGTCCGCGCGACCGCCGCCGTGCGCCTGCCGCACGACTACCTCACCGAGCGCCTCACCGGCCAGGGCACGACCGACCGCGGCGACGCCTCCGGCACCGGATGGTGGGCGTCGGCGACCGAGGCGTACGACCCGGAGGTCCTGGACCGTGTCGGTCTGGACCCTGCGCTGCTCCCCCGTGTGGTCCGGCCGGGCGAGGTCGCCGGGACCGTGCGGGACACACACGATCTGCCGTTCGCCAAGGGCACGCTGGTCGCGGCCGGCACGGGCGACAACGCGGCCGCCGCGCTGGGGCTCGGGCTGCGCCCCGGCACCCCGGTGCTGAGCCTCGGCACCTCCGGCACGGTGTACGCCGTCTCCCGGCACCGCCCCGCGGACCCGACCGGCACGGTGGCGGGCTTCGCCGACGCGCACGGGGACTGGCTGCCCCTGGCCTGCACCCTGAACTGCACCCAGGCCGTCGACCGGATCGCCGCCCTGCTGCACCTGGACCGCGAGGCCGTGGAGCCCGGCACGACCGCCACTCTCCTGCCCTACCTGGACGGCGAACGCACCCCGGCCCTGCCGCACGCCGCGGGACTGCTGCACGGACTGCGGCACGACACCACCGGCGGCCAGCTGCTGCAGGCCGCCTACGACGGGGCCGTCCACTCGCTGCTCGGCGCCCTCGACCTGGTCCTCGACGCCGACGCGGACACCTCCGTGCCGTTGCTGCTCATCGGCGGCGGCGCGCGGGGAACGGCCTGGCAGCAGACCGTGCGTCGTCTGTCGGGGCGCGCCGTACAGGTCCCCGAGGCGAGGGAACTGGTCGCCCTGGGCGCCGCCGCGCAGGCGGCCGGACTGCTCACCGGCGAGGACCCGGCCGCGGTCGCCCGCCGCTGGGACACGGCGAGGGGGCCGGTGCTGGAGGCCGTGGAACGGGACGAGGAGACGCTGGCCAGGATCTCCGGGGTACTGTCCGACGCGGCGCCGCTGCTGGAGCGCGGGACGGGCGGCCGCTGAGCACAGCGGGCGTGTCCGACGTGGGAAAATACGATTCCGTCATGATCTGCAGAACACCCACCAGGACACACCGACGGGAGCCGGGGGAGGCATGACCGCACCACTGCACGACACCCACGCGGGCGGCTCCGGGCGCCGCCTGCCCGACAACCAGCAGGGCATGCGCCGCCGCAACCTCGCCCGGGTGCTGCACGCGGTCAACGCCGAGGGACCGCTGTCCCGCGCCGCGGTCGCCTCCCGCATCGGTCTGACCCGGGCCGCCGTGTCCACCCTCGTGGACGAGCTGATCCGCTCGGGACTCCTGGAGGAACTGGGCCCGGAGCGCCCCGGCCGGGTCGGGCGGCCCGGCTCGGCACTCGCGCTCAGTGGGCGTGGCCCCGCCGGGATCGGCGCGGAGATCGGGGTCGACCACCTGGCGGTCTGCGCCGTGGACCTGCGCGGCGAGGTGCGGGCCCGGGCGGTGCGCCAGGGCACCAACCGCGGCCGGTCGCCCGAGCCGGTCGTCGACGACCTCACGCGCCTCGTCCGGCAGGTCGTCGCCGAGGCGGAGAACGAGGGCCTGTGGCCCGCCGGACTCGCGGTCGCCGTGCCCGGGCTGGTGGCGAGCGACGCCCGGACGGTGGTCCGCGCCCCCAACCTCGACTGGCACGACACGGACCTGGGCGCCCTGTTGCCCGGCGGTCTGCCCGGCGGCCTGCCGGTGACCGTGGACAACGAGGCGAACTTCGGCGGCCTCGCGGAACTCTGGCTCGGCGACGGCACCCCACCGGACTTCCTGCACGTCTCCGCGGAGATCGGCATCGGCGGCGCGGTCGTCGTGGACGGCCGGCTGCTCCGCGGCACACGCGGTTTCGCGGGCGAGCTGGGACATGTTCCGGTCCGCCCGGAGGGCCCCGCCTGCGCGTGCGGCGGACGCGGCTGCCTGGAGCAGTACGCCGGCGAGGAGGCCGTACTGCGTGCGGCCGGCCTCGAACCGGCGGAGCACCGTGTGGAGTTCCTCGCGGAACGGGCCGCGGCCGGTGACAAGGATGTGCACCGGGCCCTGCGCGGCGCCGGTACGGCACTCGGCATCGCGCTGACCGGCGCGGTCAACCTCCTGGACCCCGAGACCGTGGTGCTCGGCGGTGCCCTGGCCGCGCTCGCTCCCTGGCTGCTGCCCTCGCTGGAGCGGGAGTTGGCACGCCGTACGGCCGGTCCGGCATGCGCCGTGACCGTGTCCCGGCTGGGGTCCGACGGACCGCTGCTGGGCGCGGCCCACTCGGTGGTGCGGGCCGTGCTGGACGATCCGGCGGCGGCCGGGGTTCGGCCGTGACGCGGTTCGGCACCGTCGGCGCTCGGACGTGAGCGGGCCCATCACCCTTCCGGGTGGCGCAGTTGTCCACAATCGGCTGTCTGTCCACCGTTTTCCCCCCGCCCGGACGGCCCGGCCCGCGATCGCCGTACCGTGATTCACGTGAGGCGCAGCCGTCCGGCCCGTGGACGCGTCCTCACCTGCGATGTCCGAGCGGAATCACACCCTGAGAGGCGGACCGATGGAGCGAGTCAGGCCGTTGCCGAGCAGACGCCGGCTCCTGCGGGGCACCGCCCTCGCCACGATCCCCTACGTCCTGCTCCCGAGCCCTCGGGCCGACAACCGGCCGCCGCCCGTCGACCGCGCACCGGCCCTGTGGGAACCGGCGAGCGCGGCCAACTACACCGCCGCCGACCGACCGGCCGGCCAACCGATCGACCTCGTGATCATCCACGTGACGCAAACGACGTACAAGAACACCCTGCCCGTCTTCTGGAACCCGGCGAAACAGGTCTCCGCGCACTATCTGCTCCGCTCCGGGGACGGGCGGGTCACCCAGTGCGTCCGTGAGCACGACATCGCCTGGCACGCGGGCGACTGGGCGTACAACGCCCGCAGCATAGGCATCGAGCACGAGGGCTGGGTCGACCGGCCCGAATGGTTCACCGGGGCCATGTACGAGCAGTCGGCGAGGCTCACCTCGGCGATCTGCGACACGTACGGCATACCGAAGGACCGCGCCCACATCATCGGTCACCACGAGGTACCGGGCACCGACCACACCGATCCGGGACCGCACTGGGACTGGGACCTCTACATACGCCTGGTCAACTCCGCCTGACAGCGTCAGAACCGCAGCGGTTCTCGGAGTCCGCCCCGGCGGAGGGGGCGCGTGGCTTGTCGGGCGTGCCTTCGGCGGTGACGATGGTCCCGGCGGTGTGTGCTCTCCGGGGAGGCCGAGTTGAGCGATCCATGGGTGGCCCTGGAGCAGGGTGCCGATCCCGTCGAGCGGGTGCGGGTACTGCGCCGTGCGCACGAGGCGTTCACACAGCAGGGCACAGTGGCGCGGCCGGTGCGTGCGGTGGTCGCGGATTCCTGGCGCCGGTCGGCGAGAGCGGGCGTCGGGCCGGAGGGCACCGCACGGGTGGAACTGACGGACGGGGACCTCGGTTCCTACCGCGCGGAGCATCCGCTGGCCCGGGTCATGCCGTTGATCCGGGAGCTGCTGGGCACGTTCGCGGCGGACGGCGAGCATCTGCTGGCCGTGTGCGACGCCCAGGGCAGGCTCCTGTGGGTGGAGGGGGATGCCGCGACCAGACGGCGGGCGGACCGGATGAACTTCGTGCCGGGCGCGCGCTGGGCGGAGTCCGTGGTCGGGACGAACGCGCCGGGTACCGCGGTCGCCCTGGACCGGCCGGTGCAGGTGTTCGCGGCCGAGCACTTCATACGGCGGGTTCAGCCGTGGACGTGCGCGGCGGCCCCGGTGCACGATCCGCGTACGGGGCGGGTGCTCGGCGCGGTCGACATCACCGGCGGAGACGGCCTGGCCCATCCGCACAGCCTGGGCTTCGTCCAGGCTGTGGCGAGGGCGGCCGAGTCCCAGCTCGCTCTGCTGGCCCCGCCCGCAGCGGCGGCCGACGCGATCGAACTGGCCGCTCTGGGACGCGACGAGGCCCAACTCGTCGTCGCCGGAAGGAAGATCAGACTCAGCCGCCGGCACAGCGAGATCCTGGTACTGCTGGCGCGGCACCCGGAGGGACTGTCCGGGGACGAGTTGCTCTGTGCGCTGTACGAGGACGAGTCGGTGACGCCGGTGACACTGCGGGCCGAACTGGCCCGGCTGCGGCGCCTGCTCGGACCGGGCCTGCTGGGGTCACGGCCGTACCGGATCACGGTCCCGGTCGAGTCCGACGTGGCGGTCGTGGAACGGAGGTTGGAGACGGGGGCGGTGACGGCGGCCGCCTCTGCGTACGGGGGCCCGTTGCTGCCGGGTTCGCAGGCTCCGGCCGTCGTACGACTGCGGCACCGACTCGCCGACGGACTGCGCACCGCGCTGATAGCCCGCCGCGATCCCGACCTTCTGGCGGACTGGGCACACGCCCCCTGGGGCGAGGACGACCTGGAGGTATGGCGGGCGCTGGCGGTCGCACGACCGACCCCAGCGGTGCGGTCCCGGCTGCGCGAGCTGGAGTCGGAACTGTCGGCACCATCGGGGTGGGGGCTGGTTCGACGTTCTTGAGGGCGGGGCGGGGCGGGGCGGGGCGGGGCGGGGCGGGGCGGGGCGGGGCGGGGCGGGGCGGGGGTGCAACGTCGTTGCAACATTGTGGTTTCTAGCCTCCTTGCGAGAGCCGCCCAACGGCGGGTGGCGCTTCTCGGGAGGCAGGTACTCATGACCCGTTTCGCAGCGCCCGGTACGGAGGGCTCGGTCGTCTCCTTCGAGGCGCGGTACGACCATTTCATCGGGGGCGAGTACGTGCCGCCGGCGCGCGGGCAGTACTTCGAGAACCCGAGTCCGGTGAACGGGCTGCCGTTCACGGAGATCGCGCGCGGTACGAGTGAGGACGTGGAGCGCGCGCTGGACGCGGCGCACGCGGCCGCGCCCGGCTGGGGGCGGTCGTCCGTGACGGAGCGCTCGGACGTGCTGCGGAAGATCGCCGACCGGATGGAGGCGAACCTGGAGCTGCTGGCGGTCGCGGAGAGCTGGGAGAACGGCAAGCCGGTGCGGGAGACGCTGGCCGCCGACATCCCCCTCGCGATCGACCACTTCCGGTATTTCGCGGGGGCGATCCGCGCGCAGGAGGGTTCGCTCGCGGAGCTCGACGACGACACGGTGGCGTACCACTTCCATGAGCCGCTGGGTGTGGTCGCCCAGATCATCCCGTGGAACTTCCCGATCCTGATGGCGACCTGGAAGCTGGCTCCCGCGTTGGCGGCGGGCAACGCGGTCGTGCTGAAGCCGGCCGAGCAGACCCCGGCGTCCATCCATGTCTGGCTGAGCGTGGTGGCGGATCTGCTGCCGCCGGGTGTGCTGAACATCGTCAACGGGTTCGGGGTGGAGGCGGGCAAGCCGCTGGCGTCGAGTCCCCGGGTGGCGAAGGTGGCGTTCACGGGCGAGACGACCACGGGGCGGCTGATCATGCAGTACGCCTCGGAGAACATCACGCCGGTGACGCTCGAACTCGGGGGCAAGTCGCCGAACATCTTCTTCGACGACGTGTGGTCCGCGAACGACGACTTCCGGGACAAGGCCCTCGAAGGCTTCACGATGTTCGCGCTCAACCAGGGCGAGGTGTGCACCTGTCCGTCGCGGGCGCTGGTGCAGCGCGGCAACTACGCCGAGTTCATGGAGGCGGCCGTCGCCCGCACCGAGCAGATCGTGACGGGGCATCCGCTGGACACCGACACCATGATCGGCGCCCAGGCGTCCAACGACCAGCTGGAGAAGATCCTCTCCTATCTGGACATCGGCCGGCAGGAGGGCGCGAAGATCCTGACCGGTGGTGAACGCATCGAGCACGACGGTGAGTTGAAGGGCGGTTACTACGTCCAGCCGACGATCTTCGAGGGTCACAACCGTATGCGGATCTTCCAGGAGGAGATCTTCGGCCCGGTCGTCTCCGTGACCCCGTTCGACGACTTCGACGACGCCGTCAAGATCGCGAACGACACCTTGTACGGTCTGGGGGCGGGGGTCTGGACGCGGGACACCAACACGGCCTACCGCGCGGGCCGTTCCATCCAGGCGGGCCGTGTCTGGACCAACTGTTACCACGCGTACCCGGCCCACGCGGCGTTCGGGGGCTACAAGGGTTCGGGCATCGGCCGCGAGACCCACAAGATGATGCTGGACCACTACCAGCAGACGAAGAATCTCCTGGTGTCGTACTCGCCGAAGAAGCTGGGCTTCTTCTAGGCGCAGGAAAGGGCGCCTGACCTGGGCAGATGCCCGTCAGGCGCCCATGTCCGGGTGCATCTGCTGACGTGTAGTGCGTGATGTCGTGGGGTGCGAGCATGTCCGTGTGGTGGCGGGTGAGATGTTCGCGGCCGGTAGCGACAACGCCGAGGCGGCGAAGGTGCTGCGGGTCCATGTGCGCTGGGTGCAGCGCTGGCGGCGCGAGTGGGCCGAGCGGGGTGAGGCGGGGCTGGTCTCGAAGGGGCCGGCGTCCCTGCCCGAGCTCAGCGACGGGTTGTTCGTGAAGCTGGGGGCGGCGCTGGCGTGGGGGCGGTGGCGCACGGCTGGCCTGACGAGCGCTGGACGCTCGCGCGGATCCGGACGCTGATCGGGCGCTATGGTCAGTCGCTGCTCTGTCGTCCCGCCGAACCCGGTGCCGCTTCGTAGGCGGGACCGCACACGGGCACAGACTCCATCACAACCGCTCGGACGGCGCGGGGGCGAGCAGCTCCAGCACTTCCTCTTCGCTGCCCTGCGGCGGAGGGCGCATGGTGCAGGCGGCATCAGAGATGATGCAGGCGTCGCGGGCGAGTGGCTGGCGAACCCTGCTTCGCCATCAGCAGGTCATTCCACTTTCGCGACGATGTCCGCCACCTGGCCCGGCATTGACAGGAACGGTGAGTGGGAGGCGTCCAGCGCCACCACGGACGTCGAGGTGTCGGGGAAAGCCGCGTCGGCTTCCGTGATGAATCCGCGTTGCACCGCCGGGCGTATCGCCATGTCCTGCGCGCACGTGATGTAGGTGCGCGGAATCGAACCCCAGCCGTCTTGAGTCAAGGTCGTGGCACCCAGTGCGATGCCGATCGGTGCGTCGGGTGACAGCAGGCCGAGGGCGGCGTCGGCGACAGCCGGTGCTACGTCGCCGAAGAACGCTTGGCGCAGTTGCTCCCGGTAGGCCGCGTCCTGTGAGGCGAGGTCGAAGCGGAGCGCGCCGATCAAGGCGGGGTCGCCACGCAGCGAAGGCCCGATGAGTTCTCCCTCATTGGCGGCCGACTGGATATACGCGATGGCCGGGACGTCGGTGGCCGGCATGAACGCCGTCAGGTACACCATGTGCCCGACCAGCTCCGGCACCTGCTGAGCCGCTCGCGTCAGCACGGTGCCACCCATACTGTGCGCGACCACGGTGACCGGAGCCCCGCGGCCGACCTGTCTGATCTGCGCGATCAGGAGCTCGGCTGCTTCGTCCAGGCCGACTCCCGCCACCGGAGACGGCTCCGTGGCGACCGCGTCTGGTGCGAAGGGGCGCTGGGAGAGGCAGGCGGGCCGACGGGCGTGCAGCCCATGACCAGCCATGTCCACGGCCACTGCGCGGCGTCCAGCCGCCGTCACTCTGGCGACCACTTCGCTCCAGCACCAGGAGCCGTGCCAGTAACCGTGCAGGAAGAGCAAGGGCGCAGGAGTCACGGCCGCTCCATTGTTCGATCTGATGCGTCCTGAAAGGGACGGTGTACTTCGGCGAGCACCGACGAGTGAAGGAATCTTCACGTGGAGAATGCCACCATTCAATGTGGGCGCCATCACATTCTCCTCGATCCGATACGGTCGCAAAACCGGCCGGGGCGCTAGCCGTCGGCTCTGAGGTTCGGGAAGCCGGGGGCATTGCCACAGGCTGTTTCCTCCGGATGCCTCATCCCCCGACATGGGAATTCACTGCCTGCCCCCAGGAACTCGGCTCACAGGAACTCGGCTCACAGGAACTCGGCTCGATGGAGGAGGGCTTGTGCCCTGAGCAGGACGGGTCGGTCGATCATCTGACCGGCGTGCGCTACGACGGATCCCTGCGCACCGATGGCCAGGACGGCGCGTGCCCACTGGATCTGGTCCTCGGTGGGAGCGAGGACTCTGTGGACGACAGGTACTTGACGAGGGTGGATGCAGAGCTTTCCGGTGAAGCCGAGTGAGCGGGCGTGTGCCGTGTCTTCGGTGAGGGCGTGCTCGTCGTCGAGGGCGGTGGTCACTCCGTCGACGGGGGCACCGCATCGTGCCGCAGCGGTGGCCAGCACCAGAGCGGACCGCGCATGCCGAAGGGCCTGGTGGGACGTGTGGTCTACGGTGAGTTCCGTGGCGAGGTCGACGCTGCCGAACACGGGGCGCACCACTGCGGAGGTGGAGCAGATCTCGCGGCTGTGCAGCACTCCGAGGGCGGTCTCGACCAGGGGCAGTACCGGTACGCCGGAGGGCAGTCGGCCGATGTCGAGCGCGCTCTGCGCTTTCGGCAGTATCAGGGCACCCGCTAGACGGCCGACCGCGGCGAGGTCGTCGTCGAGCCAGGGCGAAGTCGTGCCGTTGACGCGCACGACGGCCCGATGCCCTGCATGGAGCCAGGCGGTCACGTGGCGTCGTGCCTCGTCTTTGTGCTGCGGAGCCACGGCGTCCTCCAGGTCGAGGACCACGACGTCGGCGCCGGACGCGTGCGCCTTGTCGAAACGGTCGGGGCGGTGGCCCGGTACGAAGAGAAACGTGCGCGCGGTGAGCAGGTGGTCGGCGAAGGCCATGACGTTCTCCTGATCGCGTAGGGCACGGTCGGTGACCGTGCATGATGTGAGGGAAGATGCACAGCGACCTCCGGGCGGAGGCCGCTGGTCCACGGCCGCACTACCGATGACGTGCGGTTCCATGAACAGGAGAGTGGGTGCGGTGGCGACTCCATCGGCGACCAAACGCGACCAGATCGTCGACGAGCTTCGCCGTCTGATCCTCAACGGTGAGCTGGCGCGGGGGGAGCGGTTGCCGCAGGACGAGCTCGCCAGGCGGTTCGGGGCGAGCATCACTCCGGTGCGGGAGGCGCTGCGGCTGCTTGAAGCGGAGGGCGTGGTCGTGGCCGAGCCCCACCGTGGCGTCCGTGTGGCGGGTGTCGACCTGGAGCGGGTGAAGGGCATCTATGTGATGCGCAGACTCGCCGAGAGCTACGCCATGAAGCGAGCCGCTTTGAGGGTCTCGCGCCGCGACCTCTCCGCGGCCCGTGAGCTGCTCGACCGCCTCCAGAGCAAGGAGGCCGACGGCGACCGGGGTGCCGTCCGCGAACTCAACCGCGAGTTCCATTTCTTCTTCTACGAGCGGTGCGGCATGCCGGCACTTCATGATCAGATCCGCGGCATATGGCAGTCGTTCCCGTGGGACCTCATGTTGTCCTCGAAGGAACGGACGGCCACCTCCCACAAGGAGCATCTCGAAATCCTTTCCGCGTTGGACGCCGGCGACTGTGACGCGGTCGCCGTGGCGACCGAACGGCACATTCACAGGGGGTTCGCCGCGATCACCGAACATCTGACCGGTCACTCCGGCCCTGACCCGTTCGATCTCGACGTCGACTGACCGCTTGCGAAGGCCCGGCCGGGCCCCGCATCCCGTCAGGATTGTCATGTGCACGACCGTCACCTCCACACCCCGCTGGAGTCACATAATGCATTACTTTCCAGATAATGCATCATGTGCCTACGATGGCTGAAGCCGGACCCGTCGGCGTGATGTGGAGAGGCGATGTGATGGCCGAGCTGCCCCTGTCCGGAAAGACTGCTGTGGTCACTGGCGGTGCCAGTGGCATCGGGAGGGAAACGGCCCAGCGGCTCGCCCTTGCCGGTGCCGCCGTGGTGATCGCCGACCTCGACTTCGACGGGGCCCGCCAGGTGGCGGAGATGTTGCGCCTGGACGGGATGACGGCGAGCGCCGTCGCCGTGGATGTGACGGATGCCGCGGCGACCGGCCGGATGGCCGAGCACGCCCTCCATGAGCACGGCCGCATCGACGTTCTCTCCTGCAACGCCGGACTGGCCTCCTACCCGCGCACGGCGCTGGAGACCTCGGAGGCCGACTTCGACCGCATCTTCGCCGTCAACGTCAAGGGTGTCTGGCTGTGCGCCCGCTCCGTGATTCCCGCCATGCGTGCGGCGGGTGGCGGTTCCATCATCGTCACCGGCTCCGTCATGGGCGAGCGCACCCGCCCCGGATTCAGCGCGTACGCCCCCAGCAAGGCCGCCGCGAACCACCTGTCCCGCACCCTCGCGGTCGAGCTGGCCTCGGACGGGATCCGGGTGAACGCGGTCGCGCCGGTGGCCACCGACACCGGCATGCTGCCGCTGTTCCTGGGCCCGGACCACCCGGAGGAGGCCCGTGAGGCGTTCATCGCCGGGATCCCGATGGGCCGCCTGGCGCAGCCGGCGGACGTCGCCGACGCCACCGTGTTCCTCGCCTCCGACGCCGCACGATTCGTCACCGGGGTCGTCCTCCCCGTCGACGGCGGTCGCAGCATCTGACACCCAGGAGAGTTCATGCGCACCATCCCGGCCCTCATCGCCGGCGAGGAAGTAACCACGGGGACCACGTTCACCGTGGTCGACCCGTCCACCGGCACCCCCTTCGCCGAGGCCACCCGCTGCGGAACCGCTCAGGTCGACGACGCGGTCGAAGCCGCCCGCAGCGCCTTCGGCTTCGTACGAGGGCGGAGCGCCGAATGGCGAGCCGGTGTCCTGCGGCAACTCGCCGCGCTGATCAGGCGCGACGCCGACCGGCTCGCGGACCTGGAGTGCCAGGACGTCGGCAAACCGCTCCGGCAGGCGCGAACGGACGTGGCCGTCACCGCGCGCTACTTCGACTACTACGCCGGCATCCTCCAGGCCCTGCACGGTGACACGCTGCCCCAGGCGGACGGCATGGTCGCCTTCACCAGACGCGAGCCCTTCGGTGTCACGGCCCACATCACGCCGTGGAACTACCCCTTGCAGATGACGGCGCGCACACTGGCCCCCGCGCTCGCCGCCGGCAACTGCTGCGTGCTCAAGCCCGCCGAGGACACCCCGGTCACGGCCGTGGAGATAGCCAGACTCGCCCTGGAAGCGGGCTTTCCGCCGGGCATGCTGAATGTCGTGCCCGGATTCGGACCGGAAGCCGGGGCGGCCCTGGCCGGGCACCCCGGTATCGACCACATCTCCTTCACCGGGTCGCGTCCCGTCGGCACCGCCATCGCCCAGGCCGCCGCGGCGAACGTGGTCCCCGTCGTCCTCGAACTCGGCGGCAAGAGCCCGAACATCGTCTTCGAGGACGCCGACCTCGGCCATGCCGTCCCGCTCATCGTCAGCGCCATCATCCAGAACTGCGGGCAGACGTGTTCCGCCGGGTCTCGTGTCCTCGTCCACGAATCGGTGCACGGCAAGCTCGTCGCGGCGGTTCGCGAGAGGTTCGAGGCGCTGCGGATCGGCCCCGGCGCGCAGGACCCGGACCTCGGTCCCCTGATCAGCGACAGGCAGCGCGCGCGGGTCGCCTCGCTGGTCGAACAGGGCAGGCGGGAAGCCGTCCTGGTCACCGGCGGCGACGTCCCCGACGACGAGCGTCTGCACGGCGGCTTCTTCTACCGGCCGACGCTTTTCGACCACGTACCCGCGACAGCCGCGGTCGCTCAGGAGGAGATCTTCGGCCCCGTACTGTCGGTGACTCCGTTCCGTGACGACACCGAGGCGGTGGCCCTCGCCAACGGCACCGAGTACGGACTCGTCGCCGCGGTCTGGACGCGGGACATCGGACGCGCCCACCGGCTCGCCGACGAGGTGTGCGCGGGACAGGTCTTCGTCAACACCTACGGTGCCGCCGGTGGCGTGGAACTGCCCTTCGGCGGATGGAAGCGCTCCGGATACGGGCGTGAGAAGGGATTCGAGGGTTTGCTGGGCTACACACAGACCAAGACCGTCGTGATCGGAGTCCGATGAACACGCTGCCCCTGGCCGGCATCACCGTGGTCGCCTGCGAGCAGGCCGTCGCCGCCCCCTTGGCGACCCGTCAGCTCGCCGACCTCGGGGCCAGAGTCATCAAGGTGGAAAGGCCGGGCACCGGCGACTTCGCGCGGGACTACGACGAGACGGTGCGCGGCATGTCGAGCCACTTCGTGTGGCTCAACCGGTCGAAGGAGAGCATCACCCTCGACCTGAAACACCCCGAAGCCGCCGAGGTGATGGACCGCCTGATCGGCCGGGCCGACGTGTTCATCCAGAACTTCGCGCCCGGCGCGGCGGAGCGCCTCGGTCTCGGCGCCGAGCAGCTCCGCGCCCGTCACCCCCGGCTGATCACCTGTTCCGTCTCCGGATACGGAAGCAGCGGCCCGTACCGCGACGCGAAAGCCTACGACCTGCTCATCCAGGCCGAGGCGGGCCTGCTGTCGGTGACCGGCAGCGAGGACGCGCCGGCCAAGACGGGAATCCCCGCCGCCGACATCAGTGCCGGGATGTACGCCTTCTCTGGCATCCTCGCCGCTCTGTACGAGCGCGAACGCACCGGCCGCGGCGGCGCGGTGGACATCAGCCTTCTGGACTCGCTGGTGGAGTGGATGGGTTACCCCTTCTACTACACCGAGTACGGCGGGACACCCCCGGTGCGCGCGGGAACCAGCCATGCCGCCATCGCTCCGTACGGCACGTTCGCGGCCGGAGACGGCACCGAGATCGTCCTCGCGGTGCAGAACGAACGCGAGTGGGTGTCCTTCTGCCGGACCGTGCTCGGGCGCCCCGAACTCGCGTCCGACGAGCGGTTCCACAACGGCAGCCGGCGGGTGGCGAACCGCAAGGCTCTGGAGGAACACATCACCGAAGTCCTCTCGGGTCTGACCGCGGAACAGCTCGAACAGCGCCTCACCGAAGGGCGGATCGCTCATGCCCGCCAGCGCGGTGTCACAGAGCTCGGCACGCACCCGCAGCTCCTGGCCCGCGACCGTCTCACCGAAGTGCACTCCCCCGTGGGCCCGTTGACCGCCATTCGCCCCGCCATCGGTCTGCAGGGCCACGCACCACGCATGGACCCGATCCCCGCGCTCGGAGAACACACGGACGCCGTTCTCGAGGAACTTGGCTACGACCGACCGGCGCGCAGCCGGTTGCACGGCCAGTCCACGGAATAGCGGAACCGACCACAGCAGCCACAAGGAGACACAAGTGAACGCAGACACTCCCCCCGAAGTCCCCACCGCGGCCGGTCTCGTGCGCGGCCGACGCGAGGCGGGTCTTGAGGTTTTCCGGGGAATCCCGTTCGCTCAGCCACCGGTGGGCGAACAGCGCTTCGCCGCCCCGCAGCCGGTGCATCCGTGGGAGGGCGTACGGGACGCCGCCGTGTTCGGACCGCCCCCGCCCCAAGTCCCGATGTTTCCGGCCTTGCCCGCCGCACAGGTCGTGCCCGCAGGAGACGACTGGCTGACGGTGAACGTGTGGACGCCGGCCGCCGATGTCTCGGCACGCCGTCCGGTGATGGTGTGGATCTACGGCGGAGCCTACAAGAGCGGCCACGCCGACGAGCCGAGCTACGAGGGCGGCCGCCTCGCCCGCGACGGCCAACAGGTCGTCGTGTCGTTCAACTACCGCGTCGGCATGGAGGGCTTCGCCCAGATCGAGGGAGCACCGGCCAACCGCGGACTGCTCGACCAGGTCGCCGCGCTGCGATGGGTGCGGGAGAACATCACCGCATTCGGCGGCGACCCCGACCAGGTGACCGTCTTCGGCGAGTCGGCCGGCGCGGGGTCGATCGCCGCTCTGCTGGCCATGCCCAGTGCCAAGGGCCTGTTCCGGCGGGCCATCGTCCAAAGCGCCCCGGGCACGATCCTGTCGAACGAGCTGGCGACCGACATCTCAGCCGCCCTGGCAGCGGAACTCGGTCTCCGTCCGACGGTCGGCGACCTGTCCACCGTGGATCCGCGCAAGCTGACGGAGGCCGGAGTCAAGGTGTCGGCCACCTTGGACCGGTACGTGGACCGGTGGGGTACGGTGGCGTACTCCTCGACACCCTTCTGGCCCGTCCTCGACGGCACGGTCCTGCCCACCACTCCATGGGAGGCCCTGGCAAGGGGCGCGGGAACCGACGTGGACCTCGTCATCGGCCACAACCGCGACGAATACCGCCTCTTCACCATCCTCCGTGAGAACGCCGGTGCGATCGACCGCGACCTGCTGGCCGGGGTGATGCGCGTCTGCGGGCCCGGCCCCGACGCGGAGCAGCACTACCGGGCGGCCTTCCCCGACGCCACGGACGAACGCCTCTACGAACTCGTCCAGTCGGACCGCTTCTTCCGCATGCCCTCCCTCCACCTCGCCGAGGCCCAGCTGGCCGGAGGCGGCCGCGCCCACGTCTACGAACTTCTCTGGAGCGCACCGGGATTCGACGGCGTCTTCGGCGCCTGCCACTTCCTGGACGTCCCCCTCACCTTCGGCGTCTTCGACGGCGTCGCGGGGGCCCTGGTCCCGGAGGCGACGCCCGAGGTGGAAGCACTGTCCGCGCACATCCGCTCCGCCTGGACGGCCTTCGCCGCCACCGGCGATCCAGGATGGCCCGCATACGACACCGACCGGCGCCTCGTGCACGTGCTCGATGTGGAACCGTCCGTCACCGCCTACCCGGAGCAGCACTCACGGCGACTCTGGCAACACTTCACCTTCGACTCGGTCGGCCTCACATCGCCTTCCGCCTGACGAACCTCATCGGCTTCGGCTCGTCGACGTCATGCGGGCTCGTCGGGAGTCGGGACCGGTGCCCGCGATGAAGCCGTCGAGGGTGTCAGCCCATACGTGCGCCGGCCCGGCTGGAACAGTGCGGGTCCTCGTGGGGCCCGAGGTCCGCCGTCTGCTGGGGGTGGCGCGGCTGGTGACGCTGACGGGTGGGGCGGGGCGGGCAAGACGCGGTTGGCGCTGGAGGTGGCCGCCGTGTCGGTGAAGGCGTTCTCGGATGTGGCCCGGCCGCCGTCCCTGACCGCGCCGTCACCGGCGGTGGATCACCGCGCTGCCCGAAGCCCTGTCGTGCATGCCACGGCGGTCCTTGCTGAGGTTGATCAACGAGACGTCGGCGACGGAAAGAAACGGGATGCCGGTCACCACGAGGTTCATGAGGTGCCGGGCAACAGCCGAGCCGTACCACCACTGGTTTGTGTGCCGGCTCGCCGTCTCCGGGCCGTCGGTCAGTGGTCCACTCCGCGCCGACCAGGATCCGGGCCGTACGCGGCCCAGCCGCCTACAGCTTGGCAAGGACCGACGGCTGTGGGTCTCTAGATGCGGTGGAGCTGGAAGCGCTGGTTGGTGCTGCCGGTGGCCGTCCACTGGGAGATGCGGGCTCCGTCGGCGGTGGATGCCTGCCACACGTCCAGGGCTAGGCCGCTCTGCCGGTTGACCAGACCGATCACGCCACTGCCGTGGTCGACGATCCGCCACTGCTGGCCGGCGGCGTCGGTGTCCGCCTGCTGGGTGATGTCGGCGCCGCTGCCGCTTCCGGCGACCTGCAGAACCAGACCACCGGGCCGAACCCGGATCTTGTAGTGATCGCCTTCGGAGGGCAGGAACTCGAACTGCTGGTTGCGACCGGCGGCGGTCTGCCACTGGATCAGGGTCGCGTCGGCGGAGGCACCGTTGACGTCGGCGGCCTTGCCGCTGTGCTGCGCCACCAGCCGGTACGCCGCTCCAGCCTCCACCGGCCCCGACCTGACCGCGGACGCGCGGTAGGTCCTGCCGGCGCGGCCGGCGAACTCGATGAGGTCGGCCTCCAGCCGCTTCGGCTGGACCGGGTCGCCGCTCGCCTCGTCCCGCAGGGTGAAGTCGGCGGCGAAGATGCGGCTGCGCACCCGGACCGTACCGGTTCGGTCGGGTGTGACGACGCACTCGATGCGGCCGCTGCTCCACTCGGCGCCGACGGTGTATCCGCCGCGGCCGCGCAGTCCGTTCACGCGCCCGGTGGGCCAGGCGGCAGGCAGCGCCGGCAGCACGTGCAGTTCGCCGTTGTGGCTGTGCAGCAGCATCTCCGCGATGCCCGAGGTGGCACCGAAGTTGCCGTCGATCTGGAAGGGCGGGTGCAGGTCGAACATGTTGGGTGCGAGCCGGTCCGTGCGCACCAGGTCCCGGAGGAGCTTGTGGGCCCGGGCACCGTCCTCCAGTCGCGCCCAGAAGTTGATCTTCCACGCGAGCGACCAGCCCGTCCCGTCGTCACCGCGCAGTTCCAGCGTCCGCCGTGCGGCCTCGTGCAACTGGGGTGTCCCGCGCTTGGTGATCTGGTTGCTCGGATGCAGACCGTACAGGTGGGAGACGTGCCGGTGGTTCCGCTCGGTCTCCACCCAGTCGGCCAGCCACTCCTGGACGTTGCCCCGGGAACCGACCCGTGTCGGGGCCAGCCGGTCCCGGGCCGCCAGTGCCTGGGCACGGAAGGCGGCGTCCACGCCGAGGGTTTCGCCGGCGCGGGCGACGCCGGTGAAGAGGTCGCGCAGGATCTGGTTGTCCATGGTGGGCCCCGCGCAGACGGTGGCGTTCGTGTGGTGAGGGAGCTCCGGGGAGTTCGACGGGTTGGTGACGAGGTGTCCGAGCGTCGGGTGGGCGACCAGGGTGTCGAGGAAGAACTGGGCGGCGCCCTTCAGCGCCGGGTAGTTCGAGCGGAGGAAGTCGGTGTCAGCGCGGCGACGCGCAGGAAGTGGGTGACTCCCCAGACCGCGGCGGTCTGGACGATGTCGACGCCTCCGGCCGCGATCAGCGGAGCGAACTGCTCGAGGCCGGTGAGGTTCTCGCCGCCGGCGACCGCCGTCCGCACGCCGCGGCTGACCGCGGCCAGGCCGTCGGCGTCCCAGCGCCGGACCGGCTCCTCGATCCAGGTCAGGTCGAGTGTGCATTCCAGTTCACCGACGTGGCGTACCGCCTGTTTGCGGCTCCAGAACTCGTTCGCGTCCGGCATGAGCCCCGGCCGGGCCCCGTGCGCGGCCTCGGTCAGTACCTCGCGTACGAGGAACAGCCGGTGCCGGTCGCGCTCGATGTCCAGGCCGCCCTTGAGCTTCGCCGCCCTCAGCCCGCGTTCGGCGTAGACCTGGTAGGTGGCGACGAGTTCGTCGTCGGTGAGACCGATGTCCAGGCCGGAGGCGTAGGCGTGGACCGTGCGGTCGTTGCCGCCGAGCAACCGCCACAGCGGCTCCCCCGCGGCCTGCGCCTTGATGTCCCACGGGGCCGTGTCGAACGCGCCGATCGTGCCGAACACCACGCCGGCGTGCCCGGCTTTGAAGGTGTGCCGCAGCATGCGGTCGTAGAGGGCGGTCACGGCGCGCGGGTGAGTGTTCGGTGCTTCATTGCTGCCCCACTCTCCTGAGGTGGCCGGCCGCCCGGCAGTTGAGGTTGAGGAGGAACGCAACTCGTATGACGTATGTAACTCGTATGACGTATAACGTCAACCAGATGCCGTACAGTGGCTCAGAATCCGTGGCACGGTCAAGGTCCCGGGGGGTGTCATGACGGCAGTACCGCAGTCATCCGCAGGGGCCTCCGAGAGCCCTGCCTGGAGTCGGCGCCCGGCGAACCTCGCCGCCGCGGTCACGGCCGAGCTGGTGGACCGGATCGTCCGTGGAGTCCATCCGTCCGGTTCACCCCTGCCCCCTGAGCCCGTGCTCTGCGCGACCTTCTCGGTCAGCCGCACCGTGGTGCGCGAGGCGGTGAAGATCCTTCAGGAGAAGGGGCTGGTGCAGGTCCGCCAAGGCGCCGGCACGATGGTCACCCCATCGACGATGTGGAACATGCTCGACGAACTGGTCCTCGGCGCGTCCATCGCCGAGGACGAGAGCCTGGCCATCCTCGATCACCTTGTCGCGACCCGCCGCGCGCTGGAATGCGACATGGCCAACGTCGCCGCCCGCCTGGCGGACGCCGAGGTGATCGACCGGCTGTGCGGTCTGGTGGAGCGGATGGACGAGCTCGTCGACGACCCCGCTTCGTACCAAGACGAGGACAGAGCGTTCCACGACACCGTCATGCAGGCGTCGGGCAACCGCATCGGCCGTGCCGTGGTCCGTTCGCTGGAGCGCCAGGTCATCGACTCCGCCCGTTACATGGGCCGAACCGGCCGCACCCTGTGCGTCGCGTCCAACCAGGGCCATCGGCGCATCTACGAGCGGATCGCCGGGCACGACCCCCAGGGCGCGGCCGAGGCGATGTTCACCCACATCACGGAGGCATGGGTGGTGCGCCGCAGCGGGCCGGGCGACCCGACCGGGCTGCTGCGTTAGAGGCGCCGGACCCGGCGCGGGACGGCCTGCCGCGAGCGAGGCGACGCCGTCGCGGCGCAGGCGTCCACGGATCCACCCACGCGCGACGGGGCCCGCACCGAGTCGGGCCCCGCTGCCGGCATCCGCTCCTCTCACCGAGGAGCGGAGGGGCGTTGATGTGCGCTAGCGCAGTGTCCACTGCTGGTTGGTGCCGCCGTTGCAGGACCAGAGGATGGCCCGGGTGCCGTTGGCGGTGCCGCCGGCGTTGGCGTCGAGGCAGAGTCCGGACTGGACGCCGGTGATGGTGCCGTTGGGGTTGACGTTCCATTGTTGGTTGGTCTGGCCGTTGCAGTCCCAGACGATGACCTGGGTGCCGTTGGCGGTGCCGCCTCCGCTGGCGTCGAGGCATCTGTTGCCGTGGACGGTCAGTTGTCTGCCGGTGGTGTAGGTCCAGGTCTGTCCGGTCGCGCCGGTGCAGTCCTGGAGTTGGGTCTGGGTGCCGTTGGCGGTGCCGGTGCCGGGGACGGTCAGACAGCGGCCGGACTGCGCGCCCACGATCTGCTGGGCCGTCGTCGGCGGCGGGGTGGTGTCCTTCGGTCCGGCGGACGCCATCACGTCCTGGGCACCGGACGGCCAGGTGCCGTTGGTGACCGTGGTATTGCCGGACACCACGTTGCCGCGGTCCCCGTGGGTCACGTTCGTGCTGCCGTTGGTCGACCAGTTGTCGGTGAGGGTCCAGTTCCCCATGTTCTCGCCACCCCAGTAGTTGGCTGTCGCCCATGTACCGGTGGTGGAGAAGACGTTGTTGTCGGCCTTGTAGTACTTCGAGCCCTCGTCGAAGTACAGCCCGAAGTGTCCGTTGGTCCGCAGGCAGTGGTTCCGGCTGATCAGCGCGCTCGGGTTCCATCCGAGGGTGTAGATGCAGCCGCCGTCGTTCATCTGCTGCATGACATCGTGAATGTAGTTCCCGACGAGCCGGTTGTTGGACGCGGTGGTCGGCGTCGTGTAGCGCGGCTGGTAGGTGTACAGGCCGCGGCCCGCATAGTGGTTGCTGCCGCCCGCGTCGTTGGCACCCCAGCCGAACCCGATCGACATGCCGGTGTACGGCATGTTGTAGACCTCGTTCTGGGCGACGGTGCTGCCCGTGACGTACGTCGTCAGGACGGAGACGATGCCCCGGTGGTCCGCCCCGAGGTCGTGGATGCGGTTGTTGCTGATCGTGATGTCCCGGTTGACCATGCGCTGGTCGCCGGGGTGGTGGGCGTCGGCGCGCACGCCGCCCACGAGGATGCCACCGGCTGAACTCCGGGCTATCTCCGACCGGGTCACCGTGATGTCGGCGGCGCCCAGGCCGACGCCGCTGTCATGCGCGTTGGCGTCGTTGCCGATACCGATGGCGGTCTGACCCAGGTTGACGAACCGGGAGTCGGTGAAGGTGACGGTGTTGGCGGCGGAGACCTGCACGGCGGCCGGCATCTGCCGCCAGTGCGGCCGGGCCGCCTCGAACTGCGTGCAGCCGTTGTGGCAGGAGTCGAAACCCGGCCAGCTCCAGTCGCCGGCCAGGTACGCGCCCGTCTGCTGGTCCGCGTACCCCTGGTTGCTGCTCGGGCCCAGCCAGCTCGTCCCGGTGAAGGTGATCCCGCTGAACGTGAGGTGGTGTGCCGGCTCACCGTAGGTGCCGCCGACGTTCACCAGCGACTGCAGCCTCGGCAGTTCCACACCGACGGAGCTCATGTTCTGCCCGGCCAGGGGTTTGTAGTACAGGGTTCCGGCCGTGGGGTTGAGGTACCACTCGCCGGGCGAGTCCAGGAATTCGTACGCGTTGGTCAGGTAGAACGGGCCGGCCCGGTGTGGCTTCATGAGGGTGTCGTAGCCGAAGTTGTTGTTGTTCCACGCCGGCTGCCGCATCGTGACGAAGTTCCCGCTGATGCTCTGGACCGGCGAGTACCGGTCGGTGAAGGAGTTGACGCCCTCCACCTCGATCCGGCTCTGGTCGGCCAGGTTGTTCAGATAGCTCAGCGCACCGCCCGAGAACCTCATTCCGGCGCTGGTGGGGGTGAAGTCGGCCCTGTTCACCTGTGTGCGGGCCCGGGTGGCGACGGCGCCGTCGACATACAGCTGCCGGGCGTCGAGACCGGCGGGCACCTCGGCCTTCCAGATGTTCTTGGCCGAGTCGGCCACCGACCAGCCGGTGACCGCCCGGGCACCGGTGAACACCGGACGCGCCGACGGGGCGGCCCGCCACACGACCGTGTGCCCCCCTGAACCGGAGTCCTCCGCCGTCAGACGCAGGGGTCGGTCCAGTCGGTACACGCCGTCCGCCAACTGCACCACGATGTCGTCCGACATGGCGTCGTTGAGCGATCGCACCGCCGCCTGCGCGGCTGTCAGCGAACAGGGCTGCGCGCTGGAGCAGTCCGTGCCGGTGCCGGACGGCGAGACGTACACGGTGTGTGCGGCCGCGGACGCGGGCGCGGGGAACGCCATCACGGCGGTCGCGGCGGAACCGAGTGCGGCGGCTACGGCGAGAAGCCGCCTTCGTATCGTGCGGGCTGTGAACACCATTTCTCCTTGAGGCGGTTCCCGATGCGGAGGGCGTAGGACGTCTTTCGTCTGCGGAAGCCGCCCCCTCACCCGGTCGAGGGAGCGTTGTCCAGTCCGTGGAGGACGGTTCGGAGGTAGGACAGCCCGTCACGGGCGAGGGTGTCCTGTGTGGGGGCGAGCGGCCGCCAGATCGAGGCGGCGGTGGCGATGGCCTCGTTCTGCGCGGTGAACGACTCGATGCACAGCGCGCCGCCGTAGCCGGTGGCGGCCAGGTGGGCGAGGAAGCGCGGCCAGTCGAAGTGGTCGGCGCCCGGGGCGCCGCGGTCGGTGCCGCTGACCTGGACGTGAGTGAGGTGCGGACCGGCCGTGACGAGCGCCTCGTAGGGGTCGGCCTCCTCGATGTTCATGTGATAGGTGTCGATCATGAGGCCGACGTTCGCGGGCAGGCCGTCGATCAGCTCCACCGCCTGCTCGACCGTGTTGACGACGCTCGTCTCATAGCGGTTGAGGGCTTCCACGCCGATGCTCACGCCCCGCTCCCCCGCGTGGTCGGCCACCGGCCCCAGCGCGCGGCGGACGTCCGCGTAGCAGGCCGCGCGCTCGGCCGGGGACATGCGCCAGGTCCGCCCCACCGAGGCGTAGACCGGGCCGCCGACGCAGGGCGCGCCGACGGCCGCCGCCAGGTCCACACATGTCTTCAGGTACGCCACGGTCGCGGCGACGACCTCCGGTGGGGCGTTCACGAGGTCACGTCCGGGCGAGGTGACGGCACAGACGCCGGCCGCGCGCAGGCCGTACGCCGCCAGCAGGTCCCGTGTGCGTGCCGGGTCCCAGTCGTCGGGTCGCTCGATCGGCAGCTCGACCGCGTCGAAGCCGAACGCGGCGATGCGCGGCACCAGTTCGGCCAGGGCCTCGTCGTCGACGGGCGAGGCCCAGACCCACGGGTTGACACCGATCGTGTACACCGGACTACTTCCAGCGCTTCGGGTAGCCGGGCAGGTCGGTGCAGCCGCACATCGCGTAGTGCAGCGGGGGCATGGTGGGGTCGACGTACTCGTCCAGGTTGTCCCGGGTGATGGTCGGCTGGGGCAGCTTCCAGGGGTTCGGCACGTGCTCGCCGTCGAGGATCCTCAGCGCGGCGATGACCGGGGTGCGCCACTGGTAGGTCGGGTAGGTCGGGGCGATCGCCGTGAGTTTCTTGTCCTTCCACATCTTCAGGAAGTCGAGCTGGTCCTCGCCGTTGATCGGCGGCACGGGCCTGCCCGCGTCCTCGAACGCCTCGACCGCCGCGCCCGCGACGGCCCCGGCGTCCATCCAGACGCCGTCGATCGTGCCGTACCGCTGGATGTAGTCGTTGACGATCTTCTTGGTCCTGGCCGGGTCGCCGTCGGTGAACTCGACGCCGACGACGTCGACGCCCGCCGTGTCGAAGGCGACCTTCGCCGCGGACCAGCGGGTCTCCAGGACGTCGACGCCGGGCAGGATGCGCAGCGCGAGCACCTTGCCGCCCCGCTTCATCTTCCGGGTGACGAACTCCGCCGCGACATGGCCGAATCCGTAGCCGCCGATCGGGTTGATGAACGTCACCGGGCAGGTCGTGTCGACGCCGCGGTCGAAGACGATGACCGGCAGGCCCTTCCGGCAGGCGGCCTCCACGGCGGGGGTGAGCGTCGCGGTGGTGTTCGGCGAGACGATGAGCGCGTCACAGCCCTTGCCGAGCAGGTCGTTGATGTCGGCGATCTGCTTCTGGTCCTTGCCCTCGGCGTCGACGTGGACGAACTCGGAGATCCGGTCGCGGTGGGTGTCGACCTCGGCCTGCATGGTCTTGAAACCGACCTGGCGCCAGGGGTTGTTCAGCCCGGCGTTGGAGAAGCAGAGCTTGTGCGGTCCGGGCTTCCTGTACTTCGCGGTCTTCACCATCGCCGGGTCGAGCGCCTGCTCCCAGGGCCTGTCCGCGGGTCCGGTGGGCGCGGTGTCCAGGAGCGCGAGCTGCTGCTCGTAGTCGGCCCGCACGAAGAACTTCGACTGCTTCCCGGTGCCCGAGCCGGTGCCCGGTCCCGTGCCCGCGGAGGGGGAACCCGATGCGCCGGTGGTGGGCTCGTCGGTGGCGCAGCCGGCCAGCACCAGCAAGGTGCTCACGGCCAGCACCGTCATGGAATGCCTCACTGGATCCCCTTCATCTGGACGGGACACGGAAGGACGCAGCCGCCACCGCGAACAGGATGATCGCGCCCTGGACGGCCGGTTCGAGGGCGCCGGAGACGCCGTAGAAGTTCATGAGCGTGAAGAGCGTCTCCAGGGTCAGCGCGCCCAGCATCGCGCCGACGACCGAGCCCCGGCCCCCGCCCAGGGCGACACCACCGAGGACCGCCGCGGTGATCGCGCCGAACTCCAGGCCGGCACCGGCCTGGAACGACACTCCGCCGTACCCGGCGATCAGGACCGCCGCGAGCGTGGCGGCGAGTCCGCTGAGGACGAACGCCATGGTCCTGGCGCGCCCCACGCGCACGCCGCTCAGCTCGGCGGTCCGCGGGTTGCCGCCGACGGCGACCAGGGTGCGGCCGAAGTCCGAACGCGTCAGCGCCGACGCCAGAGCGGCCGCGGCCAGCAGGACGAGAAGGGCGTACGGTATCCGGCCCAGCACGGGCACGTCCTCGAACGCCGACCGGCCGAGCCGGCGGAACTCCTCGGAGAGGCCGCCCTTCGGGGCACCGTCGGACCACAGGTACACGGCACCGACGAGGATCAGGAACATCCCGAGGGTCGTGATGAACGACGGCACGCGCAGCCAGGTGGTGACGAGGCCGTTGACGAGGCCGACGGCGACGCCGAACGCGAGCAGGAGCACGACGACGGTCCAGCCGGCCGACGGATCGCCGTCGATCAGCCGGGCGGCGACGACCACCTGCGCGGTGACCAGGGAGCCGACGGACAGGTCCAGCTCGCCGGAGACGATCACGAAGTACTGGCCGGCGGCGAGCAGGACGATCGGCGCGGAGCGGCCGAGGAACGACATCAGCGACGGCGGCGAGAAGAAGTCCGGTTGGCGGGCGCTCAGCAGCACCAGCAGGACCGCCAGGATCACGACGATCGGTGCGAGACCGCCGGAGCGGAACCCGGGGAGCCGCCGTGGGCGCGCGATCCGCATGCTAGGACGCCTTCCGCATCGTCCGGCGGGCGTGGACGGCGACCGCCGCGATGATGACCACGCCACGGATCACCTGCTTGAAGAACACGTCGACGTCGAGCTGGTTGAAGACGGCGTCGATGCTCGCGAGGAGCAGCACGCCGCCGACCGTGCCGACGACGCCGCCGCGCCCGCCGGCCAGGGCGGTCCCGCCGAGCACCACGGCGGCGATCGATTCCAGGTCGTACAGTCCCTCGGTGCCCACCCTGGGTGCGCCGGCGCCGAGCCGACCGGCGAGGTAGAGCCCGGCGAGGCCGGCGCAGAGGGCGCACAGCACATGGGCGGTGACGAGGACCCGGCCGGTGCGCACGCCGGAGAGCCGGGCGACCTCCATGTCTCCGCCGACGGCGATCAGATGGTGGCCGAAGCGGGTGCGGGCGAGGACGAACCAGGCCGCGGCGGTGACGGCGAGCAGCAGCAGGAACGCCAGCGGCACCGGGCCGACGCGCTGGTACCCCAGGCCCCGCACCAGGGCGGGTGCGGTCTTGCCGGCCGGGCCGTCGTACCCGTTGTCGAGGTACCCCTTCAGCAGCAGTCCGACGCCGACGGTCGCGATGAAGGGGTTGATCTGCGCCAGGGTGACGAGCAGGCCGTTGACGAGGCCGATCGCGGCGCTGACGGCGAGCGTCAGACCGATCGCCGGGAGCAGCGCCGCGTCGTCACCGGCCATGGTCTCGGCGGCGACGAGGGTGCTCAGGCTGACCGTGTACGCCACGGACAGGTCCAGCGAGCCCCCGACGACGACCAGCGTCTGGCCGACCGCGACGAGGCCCAGACCGGCGGCGACGTGCAGCAGGCTCACCGTCGTCGGCAGACTGAACAGCCGGCCGCCGTCGACCGTGACGACGAGCCAGCCGATCGCCAGGGTGAGGGCCAGGGCGACGAACACACCGGGCGGGGTCCGCCGGGCCGGCGGGGACGGGGCGCCGCTCATCCGGCCGCCTCCCGCGCGGTGCCGACCGCCAGGGCGACGACGTCCTCCTCGGTCGCGCCGGCGGGCAGCTCACCGGCGATCAGGCCGTCGCGCATGACGATGATCCGGTCGCTCATGCCGAGCAGTTCGGGCAGTTCGGAGGAGACCATCAGCACAGCGGCGCCGTCGCGGGCCAGCCGGCGGACGAGGGCGTGGATCGCCGACCTGGCGCCGACGTCGATGCCCCGGGTCGGCTCGTCGAAGAGCAGGATCCTCGGGGCGAGCGCGAGCCACCTGGCCAGCACGACCCTCTGCTGGTTGCCCCCGGACAGGAAACGGATCTCCCGGTCCTCCCGTGCGGCGCGCAGCTCGACGGCCGCGAGCAGCTCCCGGACGCGCGCGGTCCGGGCGCCGCGGCCTGCCCTGCGAGGGGGTACGGCGCGGACGGCCAACAGCGCGTTGTCGAGCACCGACTGCCCGGCGACGATCCCTTCGCCCTTGCGGTCCTCGGAGACGTAGGCGATACCGGCCCGCATCGCGGCGCGGGGCGAGCGCAGCCGGACCGGGGTTCCGTCGACGGCCACCTCGCCGGTTCTGAACGGGACGGCGCCGAACAGGGCGCGGGCCAACGCCGACCGGCCGGAGCCCTGCAGCCCGCCGACCCCGAGCACCTCACCGGCGCGCAGCCGCAGGTCGATGCCGCGCAGCTTCCGGTTGCCCCCGCCCCGGACGGTCAGTCGCACCGGGCCCGGCTCCCGCGGCTTCGCCCGGTCGGGGCAGTGGCTCGACAGCTCCCGGCCGACCATGTGGCGCACCAGCCGGCCGGCGCTGGTGTCCGCGGTGTCCAGGGTGGCCACCGCCCGGCCGTCCTTGAGCACGGTGATCCGGCCGGACAGGTCGAAGACCTCCTTGAGGCGGTGCGAGACGTACAGCACGCCCATCCCGTGCTCCTGCAGCCGCCGTACGAGCGCGTAGAGCCGGTCGACCTCGTTCTCGGCGAGGGCGGCGGTGGGTTCGTCCATGATGAGCAGCCGTGCGTCGAGGGTGAGCGCCTTGACGATCTCGACCACCTGCTGGTGCGCCACGCCGAGGCGTCCCACGCGGGTGTCGGGCGGTAAGGAGCCCTCCCCGATCGAGGCGAGGAGCCCCGCGGTGCGGCTGTGCATCGCTCCGCGGTCGACGAGCCCCCGGCGCAGGGGCTCGTGGCCCAGCCAGACGTTCTCCGCGACGGTGCGCTCGGGCAGCAGGGTCAGCTCCTGGTGGACGATGCCGATACCGGCCTGTTGGGCCTCACGCGGGCTGCGGAACGCCCGCCGTGCGCCGGCGAACTCCACCGTTCCCTCGTCGGGTCGGTGGACGCCGGACACCACCTTCATGAGCGTGGACTTGCCGGCGCCGTTCTCACCGACGACCGCGTGCACCTCGCCCGGCCGGACCTGGAGGTCGATGCCGTCGAGCACCCGCACGCCGAGGAACGACTTGCCGATGCCTCGCAGAGCGAGCAGCGGCGACGGCAGCGGGGCAGACATCGTGGTGGACCCTCAACATTCGCGTCGTCAGCAGGAATGAGTCACCGATAGCTGAATCGTTCGGGTACGGCCCGGCCCGGAAACGGCAGCTCTCGTCCGCGAGCTGTCATCGAATTGCCGCGAGCTTGCGCCGGACGCGATGGCGGCATTGCGGCCCCGAGAGTAAATGCCTCGGTGAGCGCCTGGCAATACCGTCGGGGCCGACCATTTCCCTGCGGGCCCGGTGATCGGCCGAGAACACATTCATACGCCTGAATCTGTTATCCGACGCCCCGTACACAGTCGCGCGCCGAATCACGCCCGCCGATGCGCAAACATGTTATGGAATCGGCCCGTAGACAGCCGCGCACCGGACCACGAAGAAGATACGAGAAATGTGTTATGGAATCGTCGGCACCCGATCCATATTGACTGTTGCGAAAGCCCGCTGCATGCTGACCGGCAGACCACGGGAGACGGTCGCATCTTGTGTGACGCCCCCCTCTCTTCCGTAGGGACCTGACTGCCCGTCACGGCGGACGGGACGACGAGCTGACGGCACACGCACGCCTCCGACACGCCTCTGTACTCCGGCGCATCGCAGGTGCGGCCGGCGCGTGTCCGTGGTCATGCCATCGTTGCTCCGCCGAATAGGAGACGGCATGCGTCGCATCACATTGATCTTCGGGGCGATCGTGAGCGTGCTCCTGTCGCTCGTCATCGCCCAACCGGCGTCAGCGGCGCCGGCCTTCCGAGCACTGGTCTTCACGAAGACGGCCGGCTACCGGCACGATTCGATCCCGGCCGGCCTGGCGATGTTCCGGGAGCAGGCGGCGGCCAACAACTTCGAGTTGGTCCACAGCGAGGACTCCAGCGTTTTCACGGCGGCGAATCTCGCCACCTTCGACGTGCTCATCATGTTCCAGACCTCGGGAATGGTGTGGACCACGGCGTCCCAACGTCAGGCGGTGGAGGGCTACCTCGCCAGCGGCAAGGGCATCGTCTCGATCCACAACGCCACGGACATGGGCATCGAGAACGAGTACCCGTGGTGGGACCAGACCGTCAACGGCGGCGCACACATGCCGGAGCACTCCCCCGGCGTGCTGGCCGGCACCGCCGTCGTCGCGGACGGGAAGCACCCGTCGACGGCCGGCCTGCCGGACCGTTGGAACCGCAGCGAGGAGTGGTACAACTTCGACCGCAACCCCCGCGGCGACGTCCACGTCCTGGTCACCGCGGACGAGCGGACGTACGACCCGGGCCCTCGCGCCATGGGGCCGGACCACCCCATCTCCTGGTGCCGCAACACCGGCGGCGGCCGCGTGTGGGCCACCGCCATGGGGCACGCGAGCGCCGCCTACAGCGAGACCCCTTTCCGTAACCACGTCCTCGGAGGCGTCGAGTGGGCGGCCGGCAAGGAGTCCGGCGACTGCGGCGGCACCGTGTGGAGCAACTTCGAGAAGCGCACCCTCGACGACAACACCGCGGACCCGATGGCCCTCGCGGTCGCCCCGGACGGGCGGGTGCTCTACGTCCAGCGGGGCGGGCAGCTGAAGATCTTCAAACCGTCCACCAACAGGACCGTGACAGCCGCCACGCTCAACGTCTACACCGGCGGCGAGGACGGCCTCACCGGCCTGGCTCTCGACCCCGACTTCGCCGGGAACGGCTACGTGTACCTGTATCACTCCCCGGCCGGAGTCCCGAACGACATCAACCGGGTCTCCCGGTTCACGCTCACCGGCGACACCCTGAACATGTCGAGCCAGGTGACGATCATCGACATCCCCGCGACCCGTGACCGCACGTTCGCCGAGCCCGGACACACGGGCGGGTACATCGAGTTCGGCCCCGACAAGAACCTCTACATCGGCACCGGGGACGACGTCCCGCCGAACCTCGACCCCGCCTGGCAGGGCTACGCCCCGCTGGACTGGCGGCAGGGCAAGGCCAACCTCGACGCCGCCCGCACCGCCGGCAACACCAACGACCTGCGGGGCAAGCTCCTGCGCATCCGGCCCTCGGTCGACGGCGGTTACACCGTCCCGGCCGGCAACCTCTACCCGCAGGGCACGGCGCAGACCCGGCCGGAGATCTACGCGATGGGCTTCCGCAACCCGTTCCGCTTCTCGATCGACCCGGAGAACGGCTGGGTCTACGTCGCCGACTACGGCCCGGACCGGAACCCGCCCACGACCAACCGCGGCCCCGAAGGGCTCGTCGAGCTGAACGTCATCAAGACACCGGGCAACTACGGCTGGCCGTTCTGCCACGGAGACAACCAGGCCTACGCGCCCTACAACCCGAGCACCGGCGTCGTCGGCGCCAAGTTCAACTGCAACGCGCCGGTCAACAACTCGCCGAACAACACCGGCCTGACCAACCTCAAGCCGATCGTCGCGCCGAACATGTGGTACGGCTACGGCGTCTCACCGAACTTCCCCGAACTCGGCTCCGGCGGCTCGGGGCCGATGGGCGGACCGGTCTACCGCTACGACGCCGCCAACCCGTCCGACACGAAGTTCCCGCCCTACTACGACGGGGTCCACTTCTTCTACGAGTGGTCGCGCCACACGGTCAAGGAGGTCCACTTCGACTCCGCGACCGCGGTCACCCGGACCAACCCCTTCCTGCCCGGTGCCAAGTTCCTCAAGCCGATGGACATGGAGTTCGGGCCGGACGGCTCGCTGTACCTGCTCGAATGGGGCAACAACTTCTCCGGTGGCAACAACGACTCGGGTCTCTACCGCATCGACTACCACCACGGCGGACGGTCACCGATCGCCAAGGCCACCGGGACGCCCACCAACGGGGACGCGCCACTGGACGTGCGGTTCAGCAGCGCGGGGTCGACGGACCCCGATCCCGGCAGCACGCTCGGCTACCACTGGACGTTCGGCGACGGCACCACGTCCACGGCGGCCAACCCGTCCCACACCTACACCGCCAACGGCAACTACACCGCCCAGCTCAAGGTCACCGACAACACCGGCAGGACGGCCTTCGCCAACGTGCCGATCACCGTGGGCAACACCGCACCGACCGTCACCCTCACCCTTCCCTCCAACGGCGGCATGCTCGACTTCGGCGACCGCGTCCCGTACAAGGTGACCGTGTCGGACCCCGGCGGCGGGCCCGTCGACTGCGCCAAGGTGTTCGTCAACCCCGCTCTCGGCCACGACGACCATCAGCACGAGACCACGGACCATCCGGGGTGCTCGGGGACCATCGACACGTCGCTGCTGGGCGGGCACCCCGACGGCGCCAACCTGTACTACGTCCTCAACGCCCGCTACACCGACGACGGCGGCCCCGGCGGAGCGAACCCGCTCACCGGTTACGCCCAGGCGATCCTCCAACCCAAGCACAAGCAGGCCGAGTTCTACTCCGACCAGTCGGGTGTGCAGATCGTCGAGCAGGCCGGCGCGGAGAGCGGCAAGCGGGTCGGCGACATCTCCGACGGCGACTGGATCTCGTTCAAACCCATGAGCCTGTCGGGCGTCACGAGCGTGCGCTACCGCCTGTCGTCGCCGAGCGGCGGCGGATCGATCGAACTGCGCGCCGACTCCCCGACCGGGACGCTCCTGGCCACGACACCGGTGCCCGGCACCGGCGGCTGGAACACCTACCAGTCCACGGCGGCGGTGAACACAGCCGACCTCTCCGGCTCGCACCCGCTCTACCTGGTGTTCAAGGGCACCTCGAACAACTGGTTCGACCTCGACTCGCTCACCTTCGGCGGCAACGGGGTCGGCGAACCGGGCGGCGGTGGCGGTGGTGGCGTCGCCGGTCGTACCTGGACGGTCGCGGCGCAGCACAGCGGCAAGTTCATGGACGTCAACGGCGCCTCGACCGCGGACGGCGCCCAGGTCGTCCAGTGGCCGGCCACCGGCGCCGACAACCAGAAGTGGCAGGCCGTCGACGCCGGTGGCGGCGCCGTCTACCTGAAGGCGGCGCACAGCGACAAGTGCCTCGCCGTCACGGGCGGGTCCACCACCCAGGGGGCGTTCCTGCAGCAGTCCACCTGCGACAACGGCAATCCGCAGAAGTTCCTCGTCACCCCGTCGGCCACGGCGGGCGTGTACACGATGAAGAGCGTCCCCAGTGGACTGTGCGTCGACGTCAACGGCGCCTCGACGGCCGACGGCGCACGGCTCCTGCAGTGGGGCTGCCACAGCGGCACGAACCAGCAGTGGCGGTTCACCGCCGTACAGCCCGTCCGGTGGATGCCCGGCGTGCTCGGACGCCGGGCATCCCTTCCCACGACCAGGTGAGGAACCGCCATGGTCTTTCGCATATCCAGTCCCCGCTGGTACGGACGTCTGTCCGCGCTGGGCACCGCCCTGGTGCTGGTCGCCGTCGGCGCCACGGCGGTGGCGGCACCGATCGAGCCCGGGCAGAGCGCCACGCTCGTGGGCGCGCAGTCCGGCCGCTGCCTGACCGTCCCCGGCACCGGCACCGCCAACGGCACCCAGACCCGACTCCAGGACTGCACCGGCGCGACCGGACAGACCTGGACCTACACCACCGGCAGACAACTGACCGTCCCCGGCAACAAATGCCTCGACGCCAACGGAGGCGGCACCACCAACGGCACCCAGGTCATCGTCTGGGACTGCAACGGCCAGACCAACCAACAATGGAACGTCAACCCCAACGGCACCATCACCGGCGTCCAGTCCGGACTCTGCCTCGACGCCAACGCCGGCGGCACCGCCAACGGCACCAGGGCCATCCTCTGGTCCTGCAACGGCGGCACCAACCAGCAGTGGAGCTCGCCGACCCCGCCGCCGGACCCGCCCGACCCGCCGGACCCGGGCGACGGGGGCACGTGCGACATCTACGCCTCGGGCGGCACCCCCTGCATCGCCGCCCACAGCACCGTACGAGCCCTCTACGGCACCTACAACGGCAACCTCTACCAGGTCCGGCGCTCGTCCGACAGCACGACCCGGAACATCGGCGTCCGGAGCGCGGGGGGCGCCGCGGACGCGGCGGCTCAGGACTCGTTCTGCGCCGGGACCGCCTGTGTGATCACCGTCGTCTACGACCAGTCCGGCCGCGGGAACGACCTGTGGTACCAGGGATCGAGTGTCGTTCCCGGCTCCCCCCAGAGCCGCCCGGCGACCGCGACGTCGGAGTCGCTGACGGTCGGCGGCAGCAAGGTCTACTCGCTCTACATCAACCCCGGCAACAGCTACTGGCGGGACGGCCACCTGACCGGCGTGCCGACGGGCAGCGCCCCCGAAGGCATGTACATGGTGACCAGCGGGACCCATGTCAACGGCGGCTGCTGCTTCGACTACGGCAACAGTGAGACGACCCGGGCGGCCGACGCGGCCGGGGCGATGGACGCGATCAACTTCAGCACCCAGTGCTGGTTCGGCGGGTGCGCCGGCCGAGGGCCCTGGGTCCAGGCCGACCTCGAATGGGGGCTCTACTCCGGCGGGAGTCAGAGCTGGAACACGAACCAGCGGGCCTTCAATGGCAAGTTCGTGACGGCGATGCTGAAGAACAACGGGACGAGCCGTTTCGCGCTCAGGGGTGCCGACGCCCAGACCGGCGGCCTGACCACGCTCTGGGACGGCGCGCTGCCGCCCGGCTACAGCCCCATGAAGAAACAGGGCGCGATCATCCTCGGCAGCGGTGGTGACTGCTGCAAGCCCGGCGGCGGCGCGAACCTCAGCGCCGGCACCTTCTACGAGGGCGCGATGGTGTCCGGCTACCCGTCCGACGCGACCGACAACGCGGTACAGGCCGACATCGTCGCGGCCGGCTACCGCTGAACCGCTCATCCACGAAGGGAGAAACATGAGGCGACAAGGCACCAACCGTCACCGATGGCGCACACCGATCGCCGTGGCCATCGCCCTGTTACTCGCCGCGGCCGGCATCAGCGGCATCGGACTGACGTCCGCCGCCGCGGCCGAGGCCCCCTCCGCCGCTCCGAGCGCCGGATGCGGCAAGCCGCCCACGCTGTCGAGTGGTCCGCGCTCGATCCAGAGCAGCGGAAAGACGCGGAACTACATCCTGCGGGTGCCCGCCACCTACGACAGCAACCGCCCGTACCGAGTGGTCTTCGGCTTCCACTGGAACGGCGGCACCGCCAATGACGTCGACTCGGGCGGAACCAGCGGATACCCCTGGTCGTACTACGGACTGCGCGCGATCTCGAACGACAGCGCGATCTTCGTCGCGCCCCAGGGCCTCGGCAACGGCTGGGCCAACTCGGGCGGCGAGGACCTGACCTTCGTCGACGACATGGTCAGGCAGATCGACGCGGGCCTGTGTGTCGACACGAACCAGCGCTTCGCCGGGGGTTTCAGCTACGGCGGCGGCATGAGCTTCGCGCTCGCGTGCGCCCGGCCGACCGTGTTCCGCGCGGTCGCCGTGTACGCGGGCGGTCAGCTGAGCGGATGCAACGGCGGTACCCAGCCGGTCGCGTACATCGGACTGCACGGTTTGCGGGACCCGGTGCTCCCGATCGCCACGGGACGTTCGCTGCGTGACAGGTTCGTCCGGAACAACGGCTGCACCGCCCAGAACCCGCCGGAGCCGGCGCGGGGCAGCCTCACCCATGTCGTCACGACCTACTCGGGGTGCCGCGCCGGCTACCCCGTGGCATGGGCCGCGTTCGACGCGGGCCATACACCGGGTCCCGTCGACGGATCGCCCGGCGACTACGAACCGGGTGAGCGGTCGTGGACCCGGGCGGTGGTGTGGAACTTCTTCACGCGGCTCGACGGCTCGGATCCCACCCCGCCGGACCCGACCACGTTCCGGCTGCGCAACGAGGGTTCGGGCCGGTGCCTGGACGTCAACGGCGCGAACGCGGCCAACGGCACACCGATGATCATCTGGGACTGCCACGGCAACGCCAACCAGCAGCTCACCCAGAACGGTCAGGCGCTGCAGGTGCTGGGCAAGTGCCTGAACGTTCCCACCGGCGCCGCCGCCGGCACGCGGGTGCAGATCCAGGACTGCAACGGTGGCGCCAACCAGCAGTGGGCCCTCACCGCCAACGGCACGGTCCGTAACGTGCAGAACGGCTTGTGCCTGGACGTCAACGGCGCGAGCACCGCCAACGGTTCCGCGGTCGTGGTCTGGAACTGCCACGACGGCGCCAACCAGCGCTGGGCGCGAGCCTAGACGCACGAGAGGGCCACCTCCTCCTGGGAGGTGGCCCTTTGGGCGTGCCGCGTCAGCTCAGGGCAGAGTCCATTTCTGGTTGGCGCCGCCGTGGCAGGTCCACAGGTTCACGAGGGTGCCGTCCGAGGTGTTCGCGCCGTTGACGTCCAGGCACTTGCCCGACCGCGGGTTCCGCAGCGATCCGTCCGTGGACGCCTGCCAGTTCTGGTTGGCACCACCGTTGCAGGACCACAACTGGACCTTCGCCCCGTCCGCCGTACTGTTGCCGCTGACGTCCAGGCACTTGCCCAACGCCTTGACCGTCGACCCCGACGCCACCGTCCACTGCTGCCTCGCCGCACCCGTACACGACGAGATCTGCACGGCCGCCCCATCCGCCGAACCGCCGTCACGGACATCCAGACACTTGCCCGCGACCCCCACGATCGGCCCCGCGCCGGGGGTGGGTGGCGGGCTGCCGCCGAGATCCTTGATCCGGACGTTGCGGAACGACACGTCGTCCCCCGTGCCGTGGTTCTGGATGCCGACGTGCCCGGCGAGCGAGCGGGCGGGATTCGTGTTGGTGAAGTCATTGATCTTCACGCCGTTGAGCCAGACCTGGAGCCGTTCACCCTCCACCAGCACCTCGAAGGTGTTCCACTCGCCCGGTGGATTGAGCGCCGCGTCCCGGGCGGCCGTGTCCGGGGCCTTCACGGCGTAGATCGAGCCCGTCGTACGGTCGGGCGCGTCCGTGGCGTCGATCTGGACCTCGTAGCCGCTGTCCAGTGCCGCCTGCGGGTCGTTCGTCGGCGGGAAGCCCACGACCACGCCGGAGTTGTCGTCGCCGGGCATCTTCCAGTCCAGCTTCAGCGAGTAGGTGGTGAACTGACGGGCGCTGTACCAGAGCATGCCCAGACCGCCGTTCGAGGCGAGGGTGGCGTCCGCGTTGGTGAAGCCGCCCGGGCCGGCCTGTGACCAGCCGGTGGTGGAGCCGTTGTAGAGGGTCGTATAGCCGGTCTCGGGCCGGCAGTCGGCCTTGGTCCGGCCTGCCGCGTACCGGATGCCGCCGAGCAGGTGCGCCCGGAACGCCGGTTCCGCGTAGGACGCCTGACTGTGCCCGCCGCCGGTGTAGAAGGCCCGGCCGCCCGAGTGGGTCTTGCACCAGCTGTGCGGGTGGTCGGCCCCCATCGAGCCACCCGAGTACGACGACTCGTCCAGCGTGGTGAGCACGCGCGCGGTGGTGCGGGGGTTGGTCCGGAAGTTGTACCACTCGTCGGTGCGGGTCCAGGTCTGCGGCAGATGGGCGGTCGCCGCGTGCGCCCGCCCTTCCACCTTGACGTCGGCCCGCTGGACGGCGGGGTGCGAGGCGAACCAGGCGCCGACCAGGTCGCCGTAGAACGGCCAGTCGTACTCGGTGTCCGCGGCCGAGTGGACGCCGACGAAGCCGCCGCCCGAGCCGATGTACGACTGGAACGCCGACTGCTGGGTGTCGTTCAGGACGTCGCCGGTGGTGTTGAGGAAGACCACCGCCTCGTAGCGGCTCAGGTTGCCGGTGGTGAACTGGCCGCCGTCCTCCGTGGCCGTCACCGTGAAGCTGTTCGCCGTGCCGAGCTCGCGGATGGCCTGGATCCCCGCCGGGATCGAGTCGTGCCGGAACCCGGCCGTCCTGGAGAACACGAGGACGTCGTAGGCCGTGTCGGCGGCATGGACGGGGTGGGGCTGGCCGAGAAGGACCAGGGTGGCGAGTGCCGTGGCGGCCCCGCCGAGCAGGGTCCGGGGTCGACTGCGCATGTGCGTCACTCCCTTCTTGGTGACCGGCATCAGGGCAGGGTCCATTTCTGGTTGGCGCCGCCGTGGCAGGTCCACAGGTTCACGAGGGTGCCGTCCGAGGTGTTCGCGCCGTTGACGTCCAGGCACTTGCCCGACCGCGGGTTCCGCAGCGATCCGTCCGTGGACGCCTGCCAGTTCTGGTTGGCACCACCGTTGCAGGACCACAACTGGACCTTCGCCCCGTCCGCCGTACTGTTGCCGCTGACGTCCAGACACTTGCCCAACGCCTTGACCGTCGACCCCGACGCCACCGTCCACTGCTGCCTCACCGCACCCGTACACGACGAGATCTGCACGGCCGTCCCATCCGCCGAACCGCCGTCACGGACATCCAGACACTTGCCCGCGACCCCCACGATCGGCCCCACGGACGGGCCTCCCCCGGTGTCGAAGGTGAACGCGTCGACGTCGAAGAGGTATCCGGAGCCGCCGGCGAAGGTCAGGTAGAGGGTGGTGGTGCCGAGCGGTGCCCCGGAGACCGAGCCGTTGACCGTGGTGAAGTTCGTCCACGAGCCGGTGACCGGGACGGTGGCGGAGCCGAGGACGGTGCCGGTCGGCGAGCCGGCCCGGACCTGCAGCGTGCCACCCGCGCCGGCCGACGACACCCGGGCACTGAACGACGTGGCGTTGCTCAGCCTGTACGGCTCGAACGCGATCCAGTCGCCGTTCTCGATGTCACCGACGGACTTGCCGCCCTCGGCGGTCGACTTGTCCAGGATGCTGATGCCGGACGACGTCTTGTGGTGCTCGGCCTGCCGGTGCTTGGGCTGCAGGATGTGCTGGGTGTGCGTGGTGAGCCCGGCGCTGTCGGTGTACTCGGCGTCGAAGACCCCGAAGATGTTCGCCGCGTCGTCGTGCTCGCCGTCGACCGGGACGGTGATCGTGCCCGAGCACCCGGTCTTCGAGGTGACCGGGTGGCCGTGGCTGTCGTGACCGACGATGTACGTCATCTTCACCTTGGCGCAGTCGACGGTCCCGTCCTCCGGATCCGTCACGGTGACGGCGAACGGCACGGTGTCGCCGAAGGCGAAGATCTCCCCCGCGGCAGGTCTGTCGATGGTCACGGTCGGCGCGGTGTTGCCGACGGTGATCCGCACGTCGGCGGTGCCGGTGGCACCCTGCGGGTCGCGCACGGTCAGCGTGGCCGTGTAGTTCCCGTTCGTGTCGTACGTCTTCGTCGGGTTGGCCGCGGTGGAGCCGGTGCCGTCGCCGAAGCTCCACGCATAGGTCAGTGCCCCACCGTCGGGGTCGGACGAGCCGGCCGAGGAGAAGGTCACGGTCAGCGGCGCCGCGCCGGACGTCCGGTTGGCGCCGGCCACCGCCGTGGGCGCGCGGTTGCCGACGCCGACGTAGTCGAAGCGGTACAGGGCGGAGTTCTGGTCGCCCTGGTAATACCCGGTGCCGTAGTCCAGCACGTAGTAGGAGCCGTCCGGGCCGAAGGCCGAGTCGATCACCTGCTTGCCGGTCCAGGGGAAGCTGTCGATGGTCCCCGGGGAGCCGTCGGCATTGAGGTGGATCGGCTTGATCCAGCCGCGGCCGAACTCCGTGGCGAAGAACTGCCCGTCGAACGACTGCGGGAACTTCGTGGGCGAGTTGAGGTCGGGGTCGTAGCGGTACACCGGGCCCGCCATCGGCGACTCCGAGCCGCCGCCGAACGCCGGCGGACTGCCGGCGTCGCCGCCGTAGCGGATCCAGGCGGCCTTGGCGGGGGGCAGCGTGCTCAGGCCGGTGTTGCGGAACGAGTTGTTCGTCGCTCCGCCCGAGCAGTTGTACTTGGCGCCCGCCGTATTGGTGGCGAAGTCCCATTCGGCGAACGTCTCGGCGTTCGTGTTCGTGCCGTTGCAGTACGGCCAGCCGTAGAAACCGGGGCTCGTGATGCGATTGAACTCGACCTGGCCCTGCGGTCCGCGCGCCGAGGTGGCCCCGGCGTCGGGGCCGTAGTCGCCGACGTGGACGACGCCGGTGGCCTTGTCCACGCTCATCCGGAAGGGGTTGCGCAAGCCCATCGCGTAGATCTCCGGCCGGGTCTTCGCCGTCCCGGGCGGGAACAGGTTGCCTTCCGGGATCGCGTACGACCCGTTGGCGTTCACCTTGATCCGCAGGATCTTGCCGCGCAGGTCGTTGGTGTTGGCGGCGGTGCGTTGCGCGTCGAACGCCGGGTTGCGGTTGGTCCGTTCGTCCAGGGGGGAGTACCCGGCGGACTCGAACGGGTTGGTGTCGTCGCCGGTGGACAGGTACAGGTTGCCTGCCGCGTCGAAGTCGATGTCTCCGCCGGCGTGGCAGCAGATGCCCCGGTCCGCCGACACGTCGAGAATGTCCACCTTGCTGGACTGGTTGATCGTGAAGTCGCCGTTGAGCGTGAACCGGGAGAGGCGGTTGACGCCCTGCCACGCCGACCAGTTGCCGCCGGTGGTCGGTGCGTCGCCTCCCGGCGTGGACAGCGGCGGGGCGTAGTAGAGGTAGATGTGCCGGTTGGTGGCGAACCCCGGGTCGATGCCGATGCCCTGGAGGCCGTCCTCGTCGTGCGTGTAGACGGGGACGGTGCCGATGACCGTGGTGGTGCCGTTGGCGTCGGTGCGGCGCACGGTCCCGTTGCGGGCGGTGTGCAGCACCGACCGGTCGGCGAGTACGGCCAACGACATCGGCTCGCCGACCTCCGTGACCCCGCGGGCCAGTTGGACCTGCTGGAAGTCGGCCGCGTTGATCGGGTGCGCCGAGGCCGGCGTCGCGCCGGACAGGTTGGCGACGAGAGCGGTCGCGACCAGGAGCAGAGCCGAAGCGATGGCGGGCCAGCGTGCGGTTGCGACCCTCCTGATGTTCATGGACATGACAATGCCGTCCCCTTCCTGAACAGATGACTGCCAGGCTTGGGGCGCGCGCTGCCGCGCCGATGCCGTAGCGGAATGCCGATGCCGTAGCGGAACGTCGCCGCTTCGGCCCGCCAGGGATGCTTCGGCGGGCCATGACGCCGAGCGGGGGCAACCGCTCGGAAACACCAGGAGTCGATGGCTACCGCGCCGTCGGGTCACATCGGCGATCCTGATGGGTTGTCAGCAAGGCTAGGAGACTTCGGCCCGAGGTGTCCACACCTCCCTCCGGACCAGTTTGGCACTCAGGGTCCCCAACTCCCTTGCTGATACGCTGCTTTGACTTTCAACAAGCGCCACTCGCACGCACACTTCTGGCACCCCCGACGGGAGACAGCAGCACGTGGACACCACCGGACCACGCACGGCCGAGAGCCTTGCCGCACGCTTCCACGACGTCGACTCCTCCGGCGTCCCCGAGGACTTCATCGCCTATCTGCGGAAGATGGAGGAGAGCGAGAGCGGTCGCGCGGTACGGGAGACCACCTACCGCGCCCTGGAGACCGCCGGAGGCAGGGGAACCGACGTCGGGTGCGGCGCCGGCCGCGCCGTGGCGGATCTCGTACGGCTCGGAAAGGACGCGGTCGGCGTCGACAGCAGCCAGGCCATGGTCGACGCCGCTCTGGCCAGGTTCCCGGACTGCCGCTTCGTCCAAGGCAGCGCCTTCGAGCTGCCGTTCGAGGACGGTGAACTGTCGTGGTACCGGTCCGAGCGGACCTTCCTCCACTTCGGCGATCCCGCCGAGGCGCTGTCCGAGGCCCGCAGGGTGCTGAAGCCGGGCGGGACCATCGTGCTCGCGGACCCCGATCTCGGTTCGATGGTGGTGAGTTCACGGATCCCCGGGACGACCGAGGCGGTCAAGCACGCCTTCTGTTCGGCCGTCCCGAACCCCCACTCCGGCACCCGCAGCGCCCCCCACCTCGCCGACGCGGGCTTCACCGACATCGACATCGTTCCGATCATGGCGACGCTGAACGACCACGCGTCCGCGTTCGGTGTGGTCCTGGAACCGGCCCTCACGGCGGCGCTCACCCAAGGCGTCGTCGGCGAGGAGGAGGCGGCGCGGTGGAAGGACGACCTGAGCGATCTCTCGCGCCGGAACGCCTTCACCGCGACGGCGACCTTCTTCGTCACCACGGCCCGCCGGGCGTCCTAGCCCTCGGCGGTACCGCTCCCGCGGCCTGCGGTCCCCCGTTCACGCGGTGAACCGACGCGAGCGGGTCGCCCGGGGATGTTCTCCCGGGCGACCCGGACCCCTCTCGGTCAGTCGGAGCGGAGCCGAAGCCGTTCCCGGAGCAGGTTCTTCCGTACCTTGCCGGTCTCGTTGCGCGGCAGTCGGGGCAGGAGCTCCAGGCGGGAGGGCAGGCACCACTCGCTCATCCCGAGCCCGCCGAGCCAGTCGCGCAGCCCTTCGAGGGTGGGCGTCCGCTCCCCCGGGACGACGACCGCGCAGGCCAGCTCGCCTCCGTGGCCGTCCGGGTAGCCGACCAGGGCGACATCCCGTACGTCGGGGTGATCCAGCAGTGTCGACTCCACGTCGCTGACCGGGATCATGATGACGCCGATCCGGTCCTCGGCACGGCCGTGGAGCCGGATGCCGCCGTGGCCGTCCGGCGCCGCGAGGTCACCGGTGTCGTACCAGCCGTCGTCGTGCTCGGCCAGCACGGTCAGACGGCCGTCGTCCCGGCCCCAGGTGGCCAGGCACAGCGAAGGGCTGCGCACGAAGAGACGCCCGGGCCGGTCGTCGCCGATCGGGTGGTCGGCCCGCAGGTCGATCTCGTGGCCGGGCGCGCACCGCCCGACCGTGCGTCCGGCCAGCTCCGGGTGCTCTCCGACGCGGGTGAAGGTGTTGGCGCCCTCCGTCATGCCCCAGCCGACGTCCAAGGGGATGCCGAAGGTCTCCGTCACCCGCCTGAACAGCGGCTGCGGGACCGTGGTGCCTCCCGCGCGGATGATGCGCACGGTGTCCAGTCGCCGCGAGGTGCCTTCCATCGCGTCGATCAGCGCGGAGAGATGGACCGGGACGATGACCATCCACGTGACCTGGGCCCGGTCCAGGAAGGGGACGATGGCCTCCGGCGCCCAGCGGCCGGTCATGACCGCGCACCCTCCGCGGTGCAGCGGCATGAAGATCCCCATGGTGAGGCCGACGATGTGCGTCGCCGCGTTCGGCGAGTAGACGCGGCTGTGCGGGCCGATGCCGTCGGCGGCCGCGACGGGGCCGTACCAGGCATACAGGGTGTTGAGGGTGTGCAGCACGGCCTTCGGCTCACCCGAGGTACCGGAGGTGAACAGCACCAGGGAGACCCGGTCCGGGTCCACCACGGACGGATCCGGCAGGGTGGCGTGCTCCGTGTCCTCGAAGAACTCGCGGAAGTCGAGTTCCCCGTCGCCCCCGTCGGCGGTGCGCTCGCCGAGCACCACGCGGTGGCGCAGTGCCGGCAGCCGGGGTGCCATCTCGGCCAGCGCGGCGGCGTGTGCGAAGTCGTCCCACCGGTCGATGGTCACGCAGACGACGGCGTCCAGCCGGCGGAGCATCCGCTCCAGCTCACGGGGGCGGAAGGCGCACATGATGGGCGCGGCGACGGCGCCGAGCCGGGCGCACGCCAGGAGCAGCGGTCCGACCTGCCAGACGTTCGGCACCTGCATCGCGACGACCTGACCGCTGCGCACCCCCAGCGCGTGCAACGCGCCCGCGAAGCGGTCCACGTACGCGGCGTACCGGGCGTAGCTCATTTCCACGAGGCCCTGGTTCCCCGTGACGGTCTCCGGCACGAGAAGGGCAGGGGCGTCGGGAGTCTCGGCACTCCACCGCGCCAGGTCGTCCAGGAGGGTGTCGGCGCGCCAGAAGCCCTCCTTGCGGTACCGCTCCACGGTGTCGGCGGACGGGCGTAATGTGGTGATCGGATTCACATGTCCACTTTCATCAGAGGATCGCTTCGTTCGAGGGTGTCGTCCGGACCACGCCGGTCACTCCTGGCCCAGCCCCTCGCGCCAGCTCGGCCGCAGCGGCTTCCAGCCCAGAGCCGTACGGGCCCGGTCGTTGGCCGCGCCGTGGGCGGCGGTGAGTTGATGGGCCGGGTACCAGCCGAGCAGCCGGGGCGCGAGGTCCGCCGGGATCGTGCGAGGGGCGGGGCCGCCCAGCGTCCGGGCGTAGTGCGGCAGCCACTGCGCGGCCGGGGCCGGGTCGTCGTCCGTCACATGGAACACCCCGGTGGCCTCCGACTCGACGGCGGCGACGGTGGCCCCCACGGCGTCCTCCACGTGCAGGAACGACGTGATCCCGGCGCCGTCCCCGGGCAGCGGGAACTGTCCGGCCCGCACCGCCTGGGCCGCGCCGCCGTCGCGGGCGTACAGGGTGCCGGGGCCGTACAGCGTGCCGTACCGCAGTATCGCGCCGGCGAGCGGCCCGCCGTCCAGAACCAGCCGCTCCGACTCGGCGACGGCCCGCACGGTGGCGGCCCAGCCGGGATCGGGTGCGTCCACGTACAGCGGCGCGTCCTCGTCGAGGACCGGGTCCTTGGCCGGGGCGGCCGCGAAGGCGACGGACTGCGCGACCAGCCGTCCCGCTCCGGCCTGCCGGGCCGCCTCCATCAGGTTGGCGGTGCCCTCGGTACGCAGCCGTGCGGTCAGGCCGAAGGCCGCGACCGGGTCCTCGCCCAGCAGGCGCAGCGCCGTCATCTGATGGACCACCACCTCGGGACGGACGGCCGACACCGCCGACAGCAGGGCCTCGCGGTCGAGGGCGTCCGCGTACACCGTGGCGTCCGCCTCCGGGGCCCGCTCCCGTGATTCGGGGCGTACCAGCGCGCTCACCTCGTGACCCCGGGCCCGCAACGCTCCCACCAGGGGTTTTCCGATCACTCCGGTGGCTCCGGCGACGAGAATACGCATAGATCATTCCTCCGTATCGGTAGAGAGAGGGTGGGCGCACCACCTCGGCGGACGGCACACCTCGTTCCGGCGGGCCGCCTGACACACCGTTCGCTGTCGCACGGCGTCGTCCGGGGTCGTCGCGTCGGGGCCGCGAGATGCGCGTGTGGCGCCGGGGAGGGCTGGGCGCAGGACGGCAACTGCCGCACGGCGGCCGCGATGGCGGCGAACGGTGCGGGATCCCTTGCTGCCGATGTCGGGGACCGGGAGGTGCACGCCTAAGTGGGACTCCACCTCGGTCACGCGTGGACACCGGCCGACGTCAGCCGGCTCGACCGACATCGCGTGCCCCGCACTCGCATCCCGCCCGCCACTTCCCCGTCCGAAAAGCATTGGTCGTACAACTTTCAAGAACTGCTGCGCCCTCAGCATTCCCCTTGTGATCACACGTTGGCAAGGCGTGGTCGCCGCTGGATTTTTATGCCGACAGGCGCATGGTTGCCGAGGGGGAATCGGCGGCCATCGTCCTCTCGGATCGACGGCGAACGCGCGCCCGGTGGGGCGACATGAAGACCGCCTCCAGGTCGCCGCGCGTCCTGGAGGCGGTCGCCTTCCGTGTTCCTCGCCCCGTCCGACAGCCGTCTGCCGACGCGGAAGCGGGCGCCGTGCGTCGGCATCACGTGACGAGCACACAGGTCTTCGCCATCACGTGACGAGCACGCAGGTCTTCGCCGTTACGCGACGAGCACGCAGGTCTTCGCCATCACTTCACGATCACGTAGATCTTGCGCACGGTCTCGACGGTCTTCCAGACGCCGACGAAGCCCGGCTTCATGACAAAGCTGTCGCCCGCCCCGTAGACGACCGGTTCGCCGCCTTCCGGGGTGAGTTCCACCAGTCCGGCGAGGATGTGGCAGAACTCGAAGGTCTCGCCCTTGATCGAGCGGGTCTCGCCGGGCGTCGCTTCCCAGACCCCCGTATGGATCATCTCCCCGCGGGCGATGTCCTGGGGCCAGGTCATGAACGCGGGGTCGCCGGAGACCAGACGTTCCGGGAGCGGGCCGGACCGGTGCGGCGCGAAGGAGGGATGAGCGTCGATGGTCTTCAGGAGCGTCATGTTCTTCCTTGCCTGGACTCGAGAACGGGTGGCCGCGCCCTCGGGCGAGGAGCGGCCGTGGACATGGCCGTGGACATGGCCGTGGCCGAGGAGAGGGGACGGCGGGGGCGAGGGCACGGGCGCCGTCAGCTCACGGGGACCGCGAGGTACTGGTACTCCAGGAACTCGTCGATCCCGACCCGTCCGCCCTCGCGGCCCAGCCCCGACTGCTTGACGCCGCCGAAGGGTGCGGCCGGGTTGGAGACGAGGCCCGTGTTGAGTCCGACCATGCCGACCTCCAGCCGCTCGCTGACGCGCAGGGCGCGGTCGAGGCTCTCGGTGAAGACGTAGCCGACCAGGCCCCAGGGGGTGTCGTTGGCCCGGCGGATCACCTCGTCCTCGTCGTCGAAGGTGAGGATCGCCGCAACCGGGCCGAAGATCTCCGTGTCCATCAGACGACTGCCCGGGTCGACGTCGGTGAGGACGGTCGGCGGGTAGAAGCACCCCGGCCCCTCCGGCGCGCGGCCGCCGACGAGTACCCGGGCACCGCGCTCCACGGCGTCGGCGACCAGTTCCTCCACCTTGGCCCGCCCGGTCCGGTCGATGAGCGGACCGACGTCGACGCCGTCCCGGGTGCCGGGGCCCACGACGAGCGCCCCCATGCGCTCGGCCAGCCGGCGTCCGAACTCCTCCGCCACGGACCGGTGCACGAAGAAGCGGTTGGCCGCCGTGCACGCCTCTCCCATGTTGCGCATCTTGGCGACCATCGCGCCGTCCACGGCCTTGTCCGGATCCGCGTCCTCGAAGACGACGAACGGCGCGTTCCCGCCCAGCTCCATCGAGGTCCGCACGACCGCCTCCGCGCTCTGCGCGAGCAGCAGACGCCCCACACCCGTGGATCCGGTGAAGGACAGTTTGCGGATCCGCCCGCCGCGCAGGAGCGGTTCGCACACCTCCCCCGCACGGGAGGTGGTGACGACGTTCAGCACGCCGTCCGGCAGCCCGGCCTCCTGGAGGATCGCGGCGAGAGCCAGGCTGGACAGAGGGGTCTGCGGGGCGGGCTTGAGCACCATCGTGCAGCCGGCCGCGACCGCCGGGCCGATCTTGCGGGTGCCCATGGCCAGCGGGAAGTTCCACGGGGTGATCAGGAGGCAGGGGCCGACCGGGCGGCGGGAGAGCAGCATCCGGTTGCGGCCGTCCGGCAGGACACCCGAGCCGCCGTCGATGCGCACGGCCTCCTCGGAGAACCAGCGGAAGAACTCCGCCGCGTACGCCACCTCGCCCCTGGCCTCGGCGAGCGGCTTGCCCATCTCGGCCGTCATCAGGTGGGCCAGCTCGTCGGTGCGCTCGATGATGAGCTCGTAGGCGCGGCGCAGGATCTCGCTGCGGGCCCGGGGCGCCGTGCGCGCCCAGGTCTCCTGGGCTGCGACGGCCGCTTCCTCGGCGAGTTTGGCGTCCTTGGCGCCGGCGTCGGCGACGTGGCAGAGGATCTCGCCGGTGGCGGGGTCGTCGACGGGCAGGGTGGCACCGTCCGCGGCGTCCACCCAGGCGCCGCCGATGAACAACTGCGTGGGCGTGTCGGTCATGAGTTCTCTCCTGGTCGTCCGGGTCGGTCGGCAGCGGGGTCGAGCAGTTCCGCGAGGTGCAGGGCACGAACACCCCGGTCACCGGCGAGGTGGTCGATCTGGGTGGCGCAGCTGAAGCCGTCGGCCACGACGACGGCCGGGGCGTCGGGGGTGATGCCGTCGAGGCGCGGCTTCAGGGCCAGATCCGCGACGGCCATCGAGGTGTCGTAGTGCTCTTCCTCGAAGCCGAAGTTCCCGGCGAGCCCGCAACAGCCCTCGGCCTCGTCGACCTCGCGTACGCCGAGGCGGCCGAGCAGGTCGCGGGGGTGGCGGCCCTTGAAGGTGGCGTACTCGTGGCAGTGGGTCTGCAGGACCACGGTGTCCGGCAGTTCCGGGGGCGTCCAGCCCGGTGCGGCGAGATCGGTCAGGGCGCCGGTGAGGGTGTGGACGCGGGCCGCGACGCGGCGGGCGGCCTCGGTGCCGAGCAGTTCGGGCACGTCCCGCTTGAGGGCGGCGGCGCAGCTGGGCTCGGCCACGACGACGGGCCGGTCGTCGCCGTTGTCGAGGCGGGCGACCGTACGGGCCATGATGCGGCGCGCGAGGGACAGCTGTCCGGTGCTCACCCAGGTCAGGCCGCAGCACAGGTCGTCCTCGGCCGTGCAGGGGATGCCGGCGTCGGCGAGTACGCGGCTCGCGGCCCCGGCCACCTCGGGGCGGAAGGCGCGGGTGAAGCTGTCGACGAAGAGCACCGCCTTCGCCGGCTCACCGGTCCGCGCCGTGCGCAGGGCCCGGCGTACCGCGTGCCGGGAGGCGAAGGCGGGGATCCGGCGTCGGGTGGTCACGCCGCCGAGACGCGCGAGCAGTCTCCCGAGGGGTCCGCGCAGCAGCGCGTTCACCGGGCGGGCCGCGTGGCCGACGAGCCTGGACGTCAGGGGGAGCCAGCCCAGCGAGTAGTGGGAGCGGGGCCGGAGCCTGCCCTTGTAGTGCTGGTGCAGGAACTCGGCCTTGTACGTGGCCATGTCGACGCCGACCGGGCAGTCGCTGGAGCACGCCTTGCAGGACAGGCACAGATCGAGGGCGTCCCGCACCTCCGTGGAGCGCCAGCCGTCCTGGACGGTTCCGCCCCGCACCATCTCCTGGAGCAGCCGGGCCCGGCCCCGCGTCGAGGCGTTCTCCTCCCCTGTGGCCCGGTAGCTGGGACACATCACGCCGCCGGCGTCGCTGCGGCAGCGGCTGACTCCGACACAGCGGCGTACGGCTCCCGCGAAGCCGTCCTCGTCGTGCGGGAAGGAGAAGAGGGTCTCGACGGGCAGCACCGTCGACGGGGTGTGCAGCGCCAGGTCGGCGTCGAGGGCCGCCGGGGCGACGACGACGCCGGGATTGAGGAGCCCTTCCGGGTCGAAGACCTCCTTGAAGGCGGCGAACGTCCGGATCATCCGGTGGCTGTACATGACCTGCAGCAGTTCGCCGCGCGCCCGTCCGTCACCGTGCTCACCGGACAGGGTTCCGCCGTGCGCGACGACCAGGGCCGCGGCCTCCGTGAGAAACCTGCGCATGGCCGCCCGCCCCGTGTCCGTGGCGAGGTCGAAGTCGATGCGGACGTGGACGCAGCCCGCGCCGAAGTGTCCGTACAGCACGCCGGTCAGCTCGTGCGAGACCAGCAGCTTGCGGAAGTCGCGCAGGTAGGCGGCCAGGTCCTCCGGGGCGACGGCCGCGTCCTCCCAGCCGGGCCAGGACTCGCCTCCGTCGACGAGCCGGGCGGCGAGCCCCGCCCCGTCCTCACGGACCCGCCACAGCGAGCGCCGCTCGGCGGGGGACTCCACGACACGGCCGCCGGTCGTCCGGCCCCGCGCCCTGAGTGTGTCCAGGAGTTCCGCCGCGCGGCGGTCCACCTCGGCGTGGTCGTCGCCTTCGAGTTCGACGTAGAGCCAGGCCCGGCCCTCGGGGAGGCCGGTGACGGAGTCCGGGCCGCGCCGGGCGCGCATGGTGGAGACGATCGCCTCGTCCATGCCCTCCACGGCGGTGGGGTTCCAGCGCAGGATCTCGGGGACGTCCTCGGCGGCGTCGACCACGTCGTCGTAGCCGAGGGTGAGCAGGGTGGAGGCCTGTGCGGTCGCCACCAGGCGGACCGTCGCGGCGGTGACGACCGCACAGGAGCCTTCGGTGCCCACGAGCGCGCGGGCCATGTCGAAACCGTGCTCGGGCAGCAGGTGCTGCAGCTGGTAGCCGGAGACCTGACGCGGGATACGGCCCAGCTCGGTCCGGATCGGTCCGAGGTTGTCCGCGATCAGCCGGCGTGCGTCCGCTTCCAGGCGGGCGACGAGTCCGGCGTCCCGGGGGTCCACCGGGTGCAGTCCGGCGTGATCGGCGACGGCCCGCACGCCGTCGGCCGTCACGATCTCCAGCGCCTCGACGTGACCGCCGGTACGCCCGTCGCGCACCGACCGGTTGCCGCACGCGTCGTTGCCGATCATGCCGCCGAGGGTGCAGCGGCTGTGCGAGGACGGGTCGGGCCCGAAGGTGAGCCCGTGCAGGGCGGCGGCGGACCGCAGCGCGTCCAGGACCACTCCGGCCTCGACCCGCGCGGTACGCGCCTCGACGTCGATGTCCAGGATCCGGTTCATGGACCGCGAGAAGTCCAGCACGACACCGGGGCCGACGGCGTTGCCCGCCATGCTGGTGCCGCCGCCCCTCGGGGTGAGCGGGATGCCCGCCTCGCGGCAGGCCCGCACGACGGCGACGACGTCCTCGGCGCTGCGGGGGAACACCACGGCCCGTGGGGGGACCCGGTAGTTGGAGGCGTCGTAGGCGTAGGGACCGGTGGTGCCGGGGCCGGTCTCCACCCGCAGGCCGGGCGCGGTCTCGGCGAGCCGCGCGGCCAGGAGCTCCAGGGCCGTGGTGGTGTCGTTCATCGCCGTGCCGCTCCCGAGGTGCCGGCCTCGACCGCGGTCGCCCACGCCTGCAGTCCCTCGTCCACCGCCGCCTCGTCGATGACGAGCGCCGGGATCATGCGCACGACCTGGTTCCACGCGCCGCACAGCAGCAGGAGCAGGCCCTCGTCGACGGCGGCGCGCTGCACGCGGGCGGCGGTCTCGGGGTCGGGGCTGCCGTCCTCGGTGATGAACTCGGTGGCCAGCATCAGCCCGAGCCCGCGCACATCGCCGATCCCAGGCGTCCGGTCCGCGACCGCCTCCAGGCCGTGGCGGAGGCGCTTGCCCATGGCCTCGGCGTTCTCCACGAGCCGTTCCTCGCGGACGACGTCGAGGGTGGCACAGGCGGCGGCGCAGGCGACGGCGTTCGCCCCGTACGTCCCGCCCTGCGAGCCGGGCCACGCCTTGGCCATCAGCTCCTCGGGGGCGGCGATGCCCGACAGGGGGAAGCCGCTGGCCAGGCCCTTGGCGGTGACGAGAATGTCCGGGGTGACCCCGAAGTGGTCGTGTCCCCAGAAGCGGCCGGTACGGCCGACACCGGTCTGCACCTCGTCGAGGACGAGCAGGAAGCCGTGCCGGTCGGCCCGCTCCCGCAGACCCTCCATGAAGACGCGGTTCGCGGGGACGTAACCGCCCTCCCCGAGGACCGGCTCGACGATGATCGCGGCCGTGTCGGCGGGCGAGGAGATCGTCTGCAGGGTGTAGTCCAGCTCCCGCAGGGCGAAACGGGTCGCGGTCTCCTCGTCCCAGCCGTAACGGTAGGCGGCCGGGAACGGGGTGACGACCACACCGCTCATCAGCGGGGAGAAGCCGGAGCGGAAGCGGGTGCCGGAGGTCGTCATGGACGCGGCGGCGACCGTACGCCCGTGGAAACCGCCGTGGCAGACGATGACGTTGGGGCGCCCGGTGGCCTGGCGGGCCAGCCGCAGCGCGGCCTCCACCGCCTCGCTCCCGGAGTTGGTGAAGAACAGGCTGTCCAGACCGGCGGGGAGCACCTCGCCCAGCTTGTCCACCAGACGGCGCAGCGGCTCGTGCATGACCGTCGTGTACTGGCCGTGGATCAGCGAGCCCACCTGCTCCCGGGCCGCCGCCACGACCTTGGGGTGGCAGTGGCCGGTGCTGGTGACACCGATGCCGGCGGTGAAGTCGAGGTAGCGGCGGCCGTCCTCGTCGAAGAGGTGGACGCCCTCTCCGCGGGCCGCCACCACGGGCGTGGCCTGGCGAAGGTGCGGCGACAGTGCGGTCATGTTCGTCTCCCGGGCCTCGGTACTCCGTCTGCTGCGGTCTCCCGAGCATCCCGGCGGGCGGAGGGCGCGCCAACGCGCGATCTGTCCGGCCCGGACGCCACATCCGGACGTTGTGTCAGCCTCGTCGGCACACACGCCGGGGGCCGATCGCTCAGGGGCCTCTCTTGCGCAGGTCAGGGACGCTTGTCACAGTGGCCGGGCACTCCCCCGGGCTCCGGGCCGAGTTCGAGCAGGGACCCTCATGGAGAGACCGTGAACGACAACCACCCGGCCGGTCAGGGGCCCACCCGTCCGCTCACCGTGGCCGATGTCCTGGCGCTTCCCGTGCTGGCCGCGGGGCTGCCCCGGGTCGTGACCGGCATGCCGGGTCTGGACCGACCGGTGCGGTGGGTCCACATCACCGAGCTGACGGATCCCGCGTCGTTCCTCAAGGGCGGCGAACTCGTCCTCACCACCGGAATGCCCCTGCCGCAGGACACGGCCGGCGTGCGCCGGTACGTCGACGAACTCGCCGACGTCGGTGCCGCGGCCCTGGTCATCGAACTCGTACGCCGCTACCACCGGCCGCCGGACGCCCTCGTCGACGCCTGCCGCCGTCGCGGCCTGCCGCTCGTCACCCTGGCCGAGGACGTCAACTTCCTGGAGGTCACGCAGGTCGTGCACGCGCTCCTGCTCGGCAACCAGACGGAGGCGATGCGCCGCACGCAGCGCATCCACGAGGCGTTCACCACCCTGACGCTGCGCGGCGCCGGGCCGGAGGACGTGGTGCGGGCGGCGGCGGAGATGAGCGGGCGGACGGTCGTCCTGGAGAACCTGGTGCACCGGGCCCTGATCTGCGAGCCGTCCGGGCTCACGGTCGAGGAGGCACTCGCCGACTGGGAACGGCGCTCCCGGGCGACCGGGGCCGGTGACAGCACGGCGGTGAGCGGTCCGGAAGGCTGGCTGACCACCTCCGTCGCGTACCAGGGCGAGCGCTGGGGCCGCGTGGCCATGCTACCGGCGCGCACCGAGGGTGCGGTGTTCGGGCCGGAGGAGATCACGCTGCTGGAGAGGGCCGCGATGGCCCTGACCGTCGCGCGCCTCATCCACCCCACGCCCTGGGAGCGCACCGCGCACCGCAACGCCCTGCGCGACCTCGTGGAACAGCGCCACCGCTCCGCGGGGGACGCCCGCGCCCGCTGCTCCGCACTGGGTCTGCCCACCGATCGCGGCCACTTCGTCGCCGCCTTGGTGGACGTGCCCGCGGGGGAAGGGGTGACCGGGATCGAGTCCCGTCTGTCGCAGGAGCTGAGCAGGGCGGGCGCGACGGCTCTGGTCGGTGAACTGGCCCCCGACCGCCTCGGCGTCCTGCTGGCCCTGCGCACCTCCCGGACCTGGCGCCCCCTGGTCGAGCAGCTGTCCGCCTCGGTACGGGACGTGGTCCCGGAAGCGGTCGTGAGTGTGGGCTCCGAGGTCACCGACCTCACCGAGACCGCCCGCTCCTTCCGTGAGGCGGACCGTGTCGCCGAGGCCACCCCTCCGCGTCAGCCCCTGCCGCCGGACCGCTCCTTCCACGAACTGTCCGACATCGGTCTGCGCCGCCTGCTGTACGCCGTCCGTGAGGACGCCCGGATCCAGGAGTACACCGAACGGCAGCTCCGACGTCTCATCGACCACGACACCCAGCACGGCACCGACCTGCTGACGACCCTGCGCCACTACCTCGACGCGGCCGGCAACAAGACGACCGCCGCCCGCCGGGGCGGCCTCTCCCGCGAGACCATGTACCAGCGGCTGCGCACCATCGAGCGTCTCCTCGCCCGCGACCTCGAATCGGGCGACCAGCGCACGGAATTGCACGTGGCGCTCACGGCCCTCGACGTGCTGCGATCCGGCTGACGGGGCGTCCCGGCCCGGCCACCCCGGGGACGGCAGCAGGGCCCGGACCACGTGCGTGGTCCGGGCCCTGCCCCGTGCGGTGCCGCCCTGGCGGCGGTGCGTCAGCTCTGTGCGGTGGTGTCGTCCGTCTGTCCGGCGCTCTCGTCCGTGCCCGCCTTCTCGCGCATCTTGCGCACCAGCTCCGCCTTCTGCGCGGCGGCGTTCTGGCGGTCGAGGTTGCGGTGCGGGCCGTTGTTCTGCCGTTCGGCGCGGGACAGCTTCTTGCGCTGGCCGCCGCCCATGCCCACGGGGTTGTTGATGTTCTTGCTCACGGGTTCTCCCTGAAGGGTGTGCAGTGATCCACGGAATTCCTCGGTGGGGGACGGGCGCGGTGACGTCACAGGACGTCAGCAGGGGCCCGTCACGCTCTCACTCGTACATCTGCGTCTGGAAGAACATGAGCAAGACGTTACCCGGTGGCGTCGGCTCCGCACACCACGTTTTCCGCGTCCCGGTGTCCGCCGGGTGCTCGCGCACAGCCATCGCCCGTGACGGTCGCCGGGGCCGCCGACGGTGAGCGGATACCCTGCGGGGACGACGGTCCGGCCGGCAGGGGGAAGCGTGAGTGACACCAGCGACACCCGAGCCGCCGAAGGCGCGGCGCAGACTCCTCCGCCGAGCCTGCTGCACCGCCTGATGCGGTACCTCCCCCTGATCGCCCCCGTCCTGCTGTGGGCCGTGCCCTGCTGGGTGCTGCTGCACGCCGGCCAGCGCTGGCCGCTGCCCGTCGCGCTCGTCGGCACCGGCGTGTTCGTCCTCGGCCTCGTCGGTATGCCGCTCGCGATGGCACGGAGCCACGGCCGGCGCCCACGGGACCGGGCGGAGATCGTGGGTGACACCCTGCTGGGCGTCAGCTGGGTGCTGTTCACCTGGTCCGTGCTGCTCGGGATCCTGCTGCGGCTCGCGCTGCGCGTGGCCGGCGTCGGGGACGGCCAGGACCGGGCCCGGATCGTCACCTGGGCCGTTGTCGGCACGGCCGCCGTCCTGCTGGCCTGGGGGTACGCCGAGGCCCGCCGCGTACCCCGGGTGCGCCGGCTCGACGTGCGACTGCCGCGGCTGGGGGCCGGGTTGGACGGGACCCGCGTCGTCCTCATCACCGACACCCACTACGGCCCGCTCGATCGCGCCCGCTGGTCGGCACGGGTGTGCGAGACGGTGAACACCCTGGAAGCCGATCTGGTCTGTCACACCGGCGACATCGCGGACGGCACGGCCGAGCGCCGCCGCGCCCAGGCCGTCCCGCTCGGAACCGTGCGGGCCACCCGTGCCCGGGTCTACGTCACCGGCAACCACGAGTACTACAGCGAGGCCCAGGGCTGGGTCGATCTGATGGACGAGCTGGGCTGGGAGCCGCTGCGCAACCGTCATCTGCTGCTCGAACGCGGAGGCGACACCCTCGTGGTCGCCGGCGTGGACGACGTCACCGCCGAGTCCTCCGGCCTGGCGGGCCACCGTGCCCACCTCGCCGGAGCCCTGGACGGAGCCGACCCCGGCCTGCCGGTACTGCTGCTGGCCCACCAGCCCAAGTTCGTCGACCGGGCGGCGGCCGCCGGCGTCGACCTCCAGCTCTCCGGGCACACCCACGGCGGTCAGATCTGGCCCTTCCACCACCTGGTCCGCCTCGACCAGCCCGCCCTCGCCGGACTCAGCCGTCACGGAGCCCGCACCCTCCTCTACACCAGCCGCGGCACCGGCTTCTGGGGCCCGCCGTTCCGTGTCTTCGCACCCAGCGAGATCACCCTGCTCGTGCTCCGCTCCCCGCGGTCGCCCGCCTCGCCGTGACGACGGGAGACGGGCGACCGGGGTGGGGGGGTGGGGGCATCAGAACTGTGCGAAGAACCTCCAGATCTCTGCCTTGGTCCAGGTGGTGACGCCGCTCTCGCCGGAGGAGCCGTCGACCGGGCCCGGGATGTGGCCTCCGTCGAACGCGGCCCATCGGACCGGGTATCCGGCACGGCAGCCCGCGTAGGCGGTGGTGATATGGGTGCGGCTGCCCGGCGCGGGTTCGCGCGGGCTCTGGGGGGTGCAGCCGTTGTTGCCGACGAACCTGTCGCGCAGGGACCGCCCTTGTCCGATGTTGAGGACGGAGTCGCCGACACCGTGGATGCCGAGGTAGGCGATGGGCTGGGAGCCGCCGTCGCACCCGCTGATCTGGGCGCCCGAGATGACCGCCACGGCCCTGAAGACGTTCGCCCTGCTGCAGGCGAGTGCGTAGCTCATCCCGCCGCCCCAGCTGAATCCCGTGGCGAAGCGCTGTGCCGGGTTGACACAGAGGCCACCCTCGATGCGCCGGATCATGTCGTCGACGAAGGCGACGTCCTCACCGCCCGCGTTGCCCCAGCCGTTGCCGAGGCCCTGGGGGGCCACGAGGATCGCGCTGTTGTCGGACTGTTCCTGCTGGCCGTAGTAGGACCAGGCGCTTCCGCTGGTCCCGCCCGAGGCGACGTCGCCGGCGGTTCCGCCCCGCCAGTGGAAGGCGAAGATCAGCCGGTAGGGGCGGCTGTTGTCGTAGCCGGCGGGAACCCTGAGGATGAAGCTGCGGCTCTTGCCGCCGCTCTGGATCGTGTGCGTGCCGCTCGCCAGTGTCGGGGCGTTGCCGCATCCGCCCGCGCCGCCGGACGACATCTTGATCATCTGCCATTGCTGGTTGGCGCCGCCCCGGTCGGTGTACTGGACGACGTTGCCGCCGTCGGCGGTGGAGGCGCCCTGTACCTCCGCCGCCTTGCCGCTGCCGCGGTTGATCAGCCGGACGTGGCCGGCGTCGGAGTCGGCCAGGCGGAACTGCTGGTTGGCCCCGTTGTGGTCGGCCCACTGCTGGATCGCGGCGCCGTCCGCGGTGGAGGCGCCGGCCACGTCTAGGACCTTGTCGGAATGCCGGGCCCTGAGGCGGTAGAAGCCGTCGCCGGAGTCCGTGAACCGCCACTGCTGGTTGGTGCCGTCGTTGCGGGTGCGCTGGCTGACGCGCGTGCCGTCGGCGGTGGAGGCGCCGGTGACGTCCAGGGCCTTGCCGCTGTTGCGGTTGACCAGGACGTACCAGGCGTTGGTGTCCACCGTCGCCGCCTCGGCGGGCGCCGGGTGCACCACGGCGAGCATGCCGATCGCGAGGGTGGCCGCCACCAGTGCGGCGACCCGGGACCACCAGCGGTGCCGTGCTGGAGCGGCGGGGTGGGCCGCACCGTGGGTCTTCATCGGTTCACCCTTTCGTCGGTGACGGATCCCCTCAGGTGCGGGACCAGCGCTGGCTGCTGCCGCCCGAACAGGAGGAGAGCTGGATCAGGGTGCCGTTGGCGGTGCCGCCCGACGCGGTGTCGAGGCAGAGGCCGGACTGGACGCCGACGACGGTTCCGTCGGAGTTGAGGCGCCACTTCTGGTTGTCGCCGCCCCAGCAGCCGTAGATCTGGACCTTGGTGCCGTTGCCGGTGCCGGCGGCGTCCAGGCACTTGTTGCCGTAGACCCTCAGCTCGCCGGCGGCGGTGTACGTCCACTGCTGGTTGGTGCCGGTGTGGCAGTCGTACAGCTGGACCTGGGTGCCGTCGGTGGTGCTGCTGCCGGGCACGTCGAGGCAGCGGCCCGAGCCGACGCCCTTGACCGGCCGGGCGTCCGCGGGGGGCGTGGGGGTGCCGCCGTTGAGGGCGTTGAGGACCGAGGTGTAGGCGGGCTTCTTGGCGCCGCCGCCGGTGAACAGCAGCGGTGTCTGCTCCGCCCGCCAGGAGTCGGTGTCGCGCACACCCCAGACGGTGATGCCGAGGCAGCGCGGGACGGCCAGGCAGTCGTTGGTCACGTTGGCGTAGGTCGTGCCCGAGGCGCCCTGGATGTCGAGTTCGGTGATGGCGACATCGACGCCGAGAGCGGCGAAGCTCTGCAGGGTGGTGCGGAAGTTGCTGTTGTAGGGGCTGTCGTTGTTGAAGTGCGACTGGAAGCCGACGCAGTCGATCGGTACGCCGCGCTGCTTGAAGTCGCGGACCATGGAGTACATGGCCTGGGTCTTGGCCCAGGTCCAGTTCTCGACGTTGTAGTCGTTGTAGCAGAGCTTGGCGGCCGGGTCGGCGGCCCGCGCGGTGCGGAAGGCGACCTCGATCCAGTCGTTGCCGGTGCGCTGCAGGTTGGAGTCGCGCCGGGCCCCCGAACTGCCGTCGGCGAAGGCCTCGTTCACGACGTCCCACTGGGCGATCTTGCCCTTGTAGTGGGCCATCACGCCGTTGATGTGGCCGATCATGGCCTGGCGCAGGGTGCTGCCGCTGAGGCTCTGCATCCAGCCGGGCTGCTGGGAGTGCCAGGCCAGGGTGTGGCCGCGCACCTGTTTGCCGTTCTGCACCGCCCAGTTGTAGACGCGGTCGGCGGCGGTGAAGTTGAACTGGCCCCGCTGCGGTTCGGTGGCGTCGATCTTCATCTCGTTCTCGGCGGTCACCGAGTTGAACTCACGGTTGGCGATCGTCGTGTACGCCGAGTCGCCGAGCCGGCCGGAGGCGATGGCGGTGCCGAAGTAGCGGCCGCTCTGTGCCGCGGCGGCGCCGAGCGTGCTCTCGGCGGCGTGGGCGGCCGGTGGCGTGACCAGCGCGGCGACCGTACCGAGGACGCTGACGAGCAGCGTCAGCAGCAGACCGCGGATCTTTGGGCGGACATCGGGTCCGCGAAGGGCGTACGAGCCCATGACGGTGCCTCCAGACGGGGTGGACATCACGGAAGGATCGAAAGCGCGGGGGGTGGCGATACGGGCAGGGGGGTGCTCCCTCGCGGCTCGCCGGGTCGGCCGCCGCGCAGGGGTGGCGCCGGTGCTGCGAAGGACGGATCCGCGGATCCGCGTGCGGCGGTGCGGGTCGGCCGTGCGGCGCAGCCGTTCGGGGCGACGCGGTCCGGGATACCGAACCGCGGTCGGTCACTCAGAAAGGGATGATTGAGGGATTGACAGTGAATCGTCAATACTCGCCACAGAGAAAGTTTCCGTAGTCAGTTCGAATCTTTCGGAAACACGCCGAGCGCCCGAACGCCGCCCACTCGACGCCCTCTCGCTCCATTGCCCTTGAATTGGCGCGTCCTGCCGCACAACCTTCCAGACGCCACGAGGAGCGTTTTGTAGACAGATCGGCGAGAGCTCTTGACCGAAGGGGCCTTCATTCCTAGCTTGTGACGTCAATAGTTCGGTTCACTCTTCGAATGTTTCGAAGCTGTTCCCGCTTCCCGGTACGACCGCTCCGCTGATGCACCGGCGCCGCCTCACCCCGTCCCCCAGGAGGCCCCTGATGTGGTTTCGCCATCTGTCCCCGGTCAGTCCGAGACGCCTGCTCGCGGTCCTCTCGCCCCTGCTGCTCGTGGCCGCCTTCCTCGGCGCCCAGCCCGCCGCCGCGGCGACCGTCGACCCCAACGCCTCGTACGTGCTGGTCAACCGCAACAGCGGCAAGGCCCTGGACGTCCACAACAGGGCGACCGAGGACGGAGCCCGCATCACGCAGTGGACCAGGAACGACCAGGCCCAGCAGCAGTGGCAGTTCGTCGACTCCGGCGGTGGCTACTACCGCGTCAAGTCCCGTCATTCGGGCAAGGTGCTGGACGTCCACAACCTGTCCACCGCGAACGGCGGCTCGATCGTCCAGTGGGCCGACCTGAACGGCACCAACCAGCAGTGGCGGCTGGCCGACAGCTCCGACGGCCATGTACGGCTCATCGCCCGCCACAGCGGCAAGGCCCTCGAAGTACAGGGCGCCGGCACCGCCGACAACGCCAACGTCGTCCAGTACGACGACTGGGGCGGGACCAACCAGCAGTGGCAGCTCGTCAAGGTCGGAGGCGGCGGTTCCGGCCCGTGCGACCTGCCGTCGTCCTACCGCTGGACGTCGACGGGCGCGCTGGCGCAGCCCAGGGCGGAGTGGGCCTCGCTCAAGGACTTCACCGTCGCCCCCTACAACGGCAGGCAGCTCGTCTATGCGACGACCCACGGCGCCGCGGGAACGGGCAAGGCGTGGGGCTCGATGAACTTCGGCCTGTTCACCAACTGGTCGGAGATGGCCTCGGCGAGCCAGAACACGATGTCGTCCGGCACCGTCGCCCCCTCGCTCTTCTACTTCGCGCCGAAGAACATCTGGGTGCTCACCTACCAGTGGGGCGCGACCGCCTTCTCCTACCGGACGTCGACCGACCCGACCAACCCGAACGGCTGGTCGGCACCGCAGCCGCTGTTCTCCGGAAGCATCTCCGACTCCGGAACCGGCCCCATCGACCAGACGATCATCGGTGACGGGACGAACATGTACCTGTTCTTCGCCGGTGACAACGGCAAGATCTACCGGGCGAGCATGCCGATCGGGAACTTCCCGGGCAGCTTCGGCTCCTCGTACACCACGATCATGAGCGACACGGTGAAGAACCTGTTCGAGGCGCCGCAGGTCTACAAGGTCAAGGACCGCAACCAGTACCTGATGATCGTCGAGGCTCGGGGTGCGGACGAGAAGCGATACTTCCGCTCGTTCACCGCGACCAGCCTGAACGGCTCCTGGACGCCCCAGGCCGCGACCGAGAGCAACCCGTTCGCCGGCAAGGCCAACAGCGGCGCGAGCTGGACCAACGACATCAGCCACGGCGAACTGCTCCGCACCAGCGCCGACCAGACCATGACCGTCGACCCCTGCAACCTGCAGTTGCTCTACCAGGGCCGCAGCCCCAACTCCGGCGGGGACTACGGCCTCCTGCCCTACCGCCCGGGCCTGCTGACCCTGCAGCGCTGACGGTACGAACGCCGGCCGGACACCTACTCGGTGTCCGGCTGGTGGTCGGCCCAGACGTAGCTGTCCGGCAGCAGATCCGTCACGGGGACGGCGCGGAGGCGGTCGCCGGACCCGACGATGACCCGGACGGAGGGGAAGTAGTCGAGGAGGACCTGGCGGCAGCGGCCGCAGGGCGGCACCACTCCCCTGTCGCGGTCGCCCACGGCGACGACGGTGTCCAGCTCGTAGGCTCCCTGGGCGGCCGCCGTGCCGATGAGAACCAGTTCGGCGCAGGGGCCTCCGGTGAAGTGGTAGGCGTTCACGGCCGTGATGACGCGGCCGTCCCGGGCGCGGGCCGCTGCCGCCATGGTGTGGTTGTCGCCCCGGCACCGGGTGCGTGCGACGTCGGTCGCGGCCCGGACGAGTTCGTGGTCGACGGGGTGGATCCCGGTGGTCATCGTCTGCGACTTCGTCCTTGTCTCGTATCGACGGCGGGCGGCGCCCCGGCGGAGGGTGGGGTCACTCCGTCGGGGCGTCGCGGGCGGAAGGGCGTCTCAGCTGCTCACCGGCTGCAGTTTGGCACGGAAGTGCCGCAGGATCGGGGACTGTTCCACGATGCGGTAGCCGTGCACGGATTCCGCGTTCTTGACGATCTGTTCCAGGGTGCGGCCGACGTGGTCGTAGTGGCTGCGCGTGTAGACACGGCGCGGGAGCGCCAGCCGGACCAGTTCGTAGGGTGCGCTCTTGGTCGGGTTGCCGTCCTCGTCCTCCTCACCGAGGTACAGGGAGCCGAGTTCGGCCGAGCGGATGCCGCCTTCGAGGTAGAGGCGGCAGGCGAGGGCGTGGCCCGGGTAGTGGTGGGGCGGTATGTGCGGGAGCAGGCGTCCGGCGTTGAGGTAGAGGGCGTGCAGGCCGGGGGGTTCGAGGATGTCGACGCCCGCCGAGCGGACGCGGTCGGCGAGGTGGGAGGCGACGTCGGCCCGTTCGGCGAGGTAGGCGGGTTCGGTGACCTCCAGCAGGCCGGTGGCCATCATGTCGAGGTCGCGGCCGGCGAGTCCGCCGTAGGTGGCGAAGCCTTCGGTGGCGATGAGGAGGCGTTCGCACTTCTCGGCGAGTTCGGGGTCGTTGAGCCCGATGAAGCCGCCGATGTGGACGATGCCGTCCTTCTTGGCGCTCATGACGCAGCCGTCGGCGAGCCGGAACGCCTCTTCGGCGACCTGGCGGGGGGTGCGGTCGCGGTACCCCTCCTCGTGGCGGGTGACCAGCCAGGCGTTCTCGGCGAACCGGGCGGCGTCCAGGATCATGGGGACGCCGTGGCGGCGGCAGATCTCGGCGGTCTGCCTGAGGTTCTCCATGGAGACGGGCTGGCCGCCGCCTCCGTTGTTGGTGATGGTCATGATCACCACGCGGACGCGGGCGCCGTCCGGTCCTTCGAGGGTGGTGCGGAGCTTGTCGAGGTCGATGTTGCCCTTGAAGGGCCGTTCGCTGTCGAGGTCGCGGGCCTCGGCGCACGGGATGTCATGGGCCTGACATCCCGAAAGCTCCACGTTCGCCCGGGTGGTGTCGAAGTGCGTGTTGGCCAGGACGATGCCGCCGGGTTCGAGGAGCGTGTTGAACAGGATGCGTTCGGCGGCGCGGCCCTGGTGGGCCGGGAGGATGTGCCGGTAGCCGGTCAGCTCGGTCACGGTCTCGTGGAAGCGGTAGAAGGAGCGCGAGCCCGCGTAGGACTCGTCTCCCTCCATACCCGCGGCGAGCTGGGCGGCGGAGATGGCGCCGGTGCCGGAGTCGCTGAGCAGGTCGATGGTCACCTCCTCGGCACGCAGGTCGAAGAGGTTGTAGTGCACTCGCTCCAGCGCCGCCTCGCGCTGCTGCCGAGTGGTGAGCGCGATGGGCTCGACGACTTTGATGCGGTACGGCTCCATGATGGTCCTTGCTCCTGAAGTACTGCTGAACGGCTGGTCGTTGCTGTGCCGGCGGAGGGACGCGTGCCCTGCCGAGGACGGTGCGGTGCGGGGCGCCGACGGGATGTTCGGGGGCCGGACCTCATAGGCCTCCGACGAGATGTACGTGGTCACCCGGGGCGGCTGGTGCTGCTCGTGGGCCAGGGCCAGGTACGCGAGCAGCCCGGCACCGTCGTGAAGGGCGCGGGGGGTGAGGGCGGACAGCGACCGGGCGAGCGTCTCGGTGCCCAGCCCGTGGCGGCCGAGGACCGCCCCGGCCCGCCGGAGGGCTTCGGCGTCGTCCCGGACGTAGTCCCTGACCGGGACATGGAGGGTGAAACCCGTGGGACCGCCGGTCGTCCGGGTGAAGGAGTGACAGGTGAGGACGGGGCGCCGGTCGAACCGCGCCTGCGGAGCCGATGTCCGGTCCGTTCCCCCGCCGAAACCGCCCGCCGTGCGGAGGAACTCCTCCAGCGTCGCGCCGTCGGGACCGTTCTCCATCCGGCACAGGCCGCCGACGCCTGTCACCGGCAGCCCGTGATGGGTGGCGTAGATCTTCACCCGGGGCGCCGCCCAGTCGCCCAGGTCGAGTGCGAAGAACGGGTGCCCGTCGGCCGGAGGCAGCGCGTCGAAGGCGTGCCGGTGGCCGAGGCGGTCGAGCGCCTCCCGGATCGTTCCGGCGGCCCTCGCCGGGCCGGACGCCGCGGGGTTGAGGTACACCTTCATCCTGGGCACGCCGCCCGGGCGCAGTTCCAGGGCGATCCACAGGGCCAGGGGGCCCTGCGGGTCGGGAGGCAGGAACAGGTCCTCCAGGGCGTCGAGTTGCCCGGTGTCGAATCCCCAGCGCCCTGCCATGGACCGGACGACACGGAGCCCCGTGCGGCCGTCCTCGCGGAGGTCGCCGGCGCCGCATCCCGGTTCGAGCAGCACCCGCAGCCGGGGGGACGCGTCGGCGGCGAAGGAGAGCGAGAACTCCACGGGGGTGGAGTCGTCGGACAGGAAGCTCCGGGAGGGGGCCGGCAGGTCCAGGGACCGTTCGGCCGCCGCTCCGAGGGAGTCGGCCAGGACGAGCGCGTAGGTCTCGGCGTCGGACGGGCCGAGCCCCGACACCTGGCACAGGCGCCGCAGTTGGCCGGTCACGAGCTCGCCGAGCGTCCGGTCCGGCCGGGTCCTCCCGGCGCCGGACGTGCGGGCGCTCACCGGTTCTCCCGCCGCTGTCCGCACGGGGCGGGCGGGGTCGCGGACGGGGGTTTCTGCCCGTGGGTCCGCTGGGTAGAGAAGGAGACAGCAAGATACCCGCCGACCTCGGCGGGTATCTCGTGGCGTGGCGACCGGCGGCGGATCTCGCCCCTCGTGCCCTCCACGTGGGTTAAAGCGGTGTGCCGTCGGGAGCGGCGGGATGTGTCCGGATGTCGAGCAGTAGCGGCGCCGGTGGATATGTGGTCCACGACACCTCCCTTTGTTCGTTGGTCACCACGAATTGCCGCCGCGTTACTACCCCGTTGGTTGAATACTCATGCAGTGCCCTCTGTCACAGGATGTTGCGTGCATCACCCCTTCAACCAGGACAGGAAGGAACCCCACACACCTCGCTCCTGCTTGCGGCCCGCCGGGGCGCTCTCGCCGCGTGCGGCCGTCTCCGCGCGGGGCGGGGTGGGACGCTGCAGCACCTGAGGGGTGAAGCGGCAGGGAAGCGCGGCGAGCGCGCGGTGGAAGGGGCCCGGACGCCAGGTGAGGCTGTCCGCGGGCACCGCGAGTTCGATGTCGTGCAGCCGGTTGAGCAGGTTCTCGATGGACACCATGGTGACCAGCCGGGCGAGTTCCTTGGAGGGGCAGGCGTGCGGTCCGGCGCTCCAGGACAGGTGGGCCCGCCTGCCGCCCGTCTGACGGGCCGTCGCGAGCGCCGGGTCGGTGTTGGCCGCCGTCATGCTGACCAGGACGAGATCGCCGGCCCGCATCTTCGTCCCGCCGAACTCCAGGTCGATGGCCGGGTAGTGCGGCGCGAAGTTCGCCATGGGCGGGTTCTCCCACAGCGTGTCGTCGATGGCTTCCTCGATGAGGCCGCCGTCGGCGTAGCGGTCGTGCAGGAGCAGGCGGTGCAGGGTGTTGCCGATGAGGTTGCGCAGCGGTTCGGCGCCGGCGCCGAGGAGCAGGATCAGCTGGTGGACGAGTTCCTCGTCGGTCAGCCGCGCCTCGTGCCGCATCAGGTAGGAGGTGACGTCGTCGGCGGGCCTGGCGCGCTTGAGGGCGACCAGTTCGAAGACGGCCTGGCCCAGCACCGCGTTGGCCTTCTCGGCGTTGACGCCCTCGAAGACCCCGGAGATGCCGAAGACGACCCGGTCGCCGATGTCCGCCGGGCAGCCGAACAGCTCGTTGAAGACGAGCAGCGGCAGCTGCTTGACGTAGTCGTTCATCAGGTCGATGGACCCGCGGGCGGAGACCTGGGCCAGGAGGTAGTCGGAGGCCCGCTTGGTCATCTCGCTGATGCGGCGGGAGTCGACCTTGGCCAGGCTGTCGGTGATGGCCTGGCGGAGCCGGGCGTGCTCGGCTCCGTCGGTGAACATGGCGTTGGGGCGGTACCCCAGCATCGGGACGACCGGGCTCTCCGGGCCGATCTTGCCTTCCGCGACGTCACGCCAACGGCGCGCGTCCTTGCGGAAGTTGCCGGAGTCCTGGAGCAGGCGCAGCGCGGTCGCGTGGTCGGTGACGAGGGTGGCGTCGACGCCGGGCGCGATCTCGACCGGAGCGGTCTGCCCGTAGTGCCGCATGTACGCGTAGTACGCCTGCGGGTCGGCCGCGTACTCCGGCCCGTACAGCGGAACCCGCATGCCGCTGTCGTGGGCGGGGCAGCCGGGCGGGGGTGCGGGGAAAGAGGAGTCGGGGGTCATGTCTGCTCTGCTCCTAACGGGCGCGGTCCATCAAGTAGCGGACGAGCGTGATCAGTGCTTCGGCCGACGAGCGTTCGTCCCGCGCGTCGCAGGTGACGATCGGGGTGTCGTCGAGCAGATCGAGCGCTTCGCGCAGTGCCCTGGCATCACGTATGGATGTGCCGTCGAAGTGATTGACCGCGATCGCGTAGTCGAGTCCGTACTGCTCGATCAGGTCGATCACGGCGAAGGAGTCGGCCAGCCGCTCGGGGTCGACCAGCACGAGCGCGCCGAGGGCGCCGCGTGCCATGTCCTCCCACATCTGTACGAAGCGCTGCTGGCCGGGGGTGCCGAAGAGGTACAGCACGACGCGGTCGCTGACGGTGAGGCGGCCGAAGTCCATGGCGACCGTGGTGGTGGTCTTGCCCTGGACGCCCTTGAGGTCGTCGATCGCCTCGCCCGCCTGGGTCATCGTCTCCTCGGTGGAGAGCGGCGAGATCTCGGAGATCGACCCGATGAACGTGGTCTTGCCCACCGCGAAGTGCCCGACGACCAGGATCTTCACGGCGGTCTGCGTCTCTCCGCCGGGAACGTAGGCCCGCTCATCCAAACTTGGACTGGAGACCATGGAGCACCTCCTCGAGAATCTGCAGGTTGGCGACGGGCGCGCGCGCCGCCGCCGGCGGTCGGGTGACGAGGTAGCCGGCCTCGGAGAGGGCGGCGAGCAGGATCTTGACCACTCCCACCGGCAGGTGCAGGTGGCCGGAGATCTCGGCGACGGAGAGGTAGCCCCCGACGCACATCCCCAGCAGGTTCTGCTCCTCGGGCGAGAGGCGGGCCGGCCGCTGCTGCTGGTCGACCACCGCGGTGACCAGCGTGATCAGCGAGAACTGGCTCTCGCCGGGCAGGCTGCGGCCGCCGGTGATGACGTACGGACGTACTAATTCGGCGGCTTCGTGCTCGTGCCTGTCGGAATCGGTCATGGCCGTACCACGCTCTCCCGGGGCGGCGCGGTCATGACCTTCCCCAGTTGTCGGACGAGCTGCTGCATACGGAAGGTGATGTCCGCCATGTCGACGTCGGAGGAGGCCGACACGGCGAGGTAGGCGCCGTCCCCGGCCGAGATCAGGAAGATCCAGCCGCCGTCGAACTCGACGAGGGTCTGCTGCCAGCGCAGGTCGGAGCGGGAGCAGAAGAACGCCAGGGACCGGCTGAGCGACTGCATGCCGCTCATCGCGGCGGCGGCCTTGTCGGCGTCGTCCTTGTCCACGTCCTTCGAGCGTGCCCTCAGCAGCCCGTCGGAGGAGACCAGAACCGCGTGCAGGGCTCCGGGGATCTCCAAGGCGCTGTCAAGCATCCAGGAAAGATCGTTGTTCATGGGACCTCGTGCCCTTCGCTGCTCGCGTCACGGGTTCCGCCCGGCCGCTCCCCCTCCGGATGTGTGGCGCGGCCCGCGTCCGTGCCCTGCTTGAAGGCGGCCATGATCGCTGCCGTCTCCTCGCTGCGGCGCCTCGGGGCCGGGGCCGCGGTCGGGCCGCTGGAGACCAGGGCCATCGGCCGCTTGCGCCGCCGCTTGGGCAGACCGTCCTCGGTCGTGCCGATGGGCAGCGCGGGCTCGGGCGTGCTCTCGTACGCCGAGGCGCGCGTCTCGACGGCCGCGGGCTCCTCCCGCGGCGCCACCGACTCCACCGAGGCGGCCGGCTGCGTGGGCACCGGCATGTCGGTGAGCAGTTCGTCGGGCAGCAGCACGACCGCCCGCACACCTCCGTAGGGGGAGGTGGAGTCCACCGAGACCGTGAAGCCGAACCGCTCGCAGAGCACGCCGATCACCGCGAAGCCGAACTGCGGCGGGTTGCCCAGTCCGGAGACGCCCGTGGCACGCTCGCTCGTCAGGAGCTTCTCGGCCCTGGCCTTCTCCTCCTCGTTCATGCCGACACCGGCGTCGTCGACGATGATGCAGACGCCCTTGGGCACGGAGCGCACGTTGATCTCGACCACGGTGTCCGGGCTGGAGTAGCTGGTCGCGTTGTCGAGCAGCTCCGCGAGGGCCAGTGCCACCGGTTCGACGGCCCGGCTGGTCACGCCGAAGTCGACCTTGGACAGGATGTGGGCCCGCTGGAAGTGGCGGATCCTGCCCTGGGCACTGCGGACCACGTCGTAGACCGAGGCCACGTCGCGGTGCCGGCCGAGCCAGCCCTCGCACAGCACGGCGATGGACTGGGCGCGTCGGCCGAACTGCGCGTTCATGTGGTCGATCTCCAGGAGGTCCTGGAGCATGACGGAGTCTCCGTACTTGCGCTGCAGTCCGGAGATGATGCGCTGCTGTTCGGCGGCGAGGCCCTGCAGGGTCCGCATGGCGGACTTCAGCGCGGTCCTCGTCTCGCCCTCGGCCTCCTGCTGTGCCGAGCGGACGGACTCCGTGTATTGGCTCTCCAGCTCACCGTAGTGGTTCCTGAGCCCTGCGATCTCCTGCCGTAACGTGCGCGCCGCCCGTCGCTGGCGAACGATGAGAGCGGCGGCGACAAGGGTTACGACAAGGAGCGCCCACAGCGCCGGGTTTTGTATGTATTGCGTCATGAGACCCTCTTCAGGCGGCCGATAGCCAGCTACTGAATTCCTGTCAATTCACACATACCGAAGGTCAGCCATTCCAGGGTTGCCACGAGGAATTCACCAAAGACGACGGATGCTCCTTTTGCACCCATCCGTCCACTCGGTAAGTGCCGTGATCGTATCATCACTCAACCTGATGACTGGGTGTCAGCCTCGGTACTTCTGGCGACAGTTGACCCCAACCGGAACGTGCTGAACACGGGCACAAGCCGCATTGCCACGGACGACTGCCGCACACGCGCCGGGTGTTGACTCGTGTACTCGCCCATCAGCCGTGAATCCGAGCGCAGTTGATGATCCCGACCGTCGCGCGAAAAGCCTTCCGGAAGTCATGATGGTCGGTAAGCGGAACGTCAGGGGGAGATCGCTGTGCGTGGGGACCGCCGACCCGGCTCCGGGCTCGGGCCGGGACGCTCGTCGCGGTGCGCGGCCGTGCGCCCGCTCGACTCGCTCGGCTGATTCCGTGCCGAGAAGAAACGTTGAACCCGCGGCGGCGTGCCGACGATCCGCCGCGGCGACCATCACGGAGGTTGTCATGTCTCACGCAGAACACAGCGGTGTCGGCAGGCGTCAGTTCCTGGCCCGGTTCGGAGCCGGGGCCGTGGCCGCCGTGGCCGGATTCGACCTGGTCGCCCGGCAGTGGGTGACCGAGGCTGCGGCAGCGGAGAACTCCGCCCTCGCCGGCGTGCCCCCGCTCGACGGCTCCCTGGTCTACGACGCGGCGTCCCTCACGGCGAACGCACACGACCAGGGCAACATCGTGTTCCGGAGACCGTGCGCGGTACTCCGGCCGGGGTCCGTCCAGGACGTCCGGAAGATGGTCGCCTTCTGCGCCGACCACGGCATCAAGGTGGCACCGGCCGGCGCGCACCACGCGATGTTCGGCCAGCCGCTGGTCAGCGGGGGCCTGGTCATCGAGATGCGGTCGCTGGACACCATCCACTCGATCGGCGCGGACGGCGCCGACGTCGAGGCGGGCGTGCTGTGGCAGGACCTGGTCAGGGCCGCCTTCGCCCAGGGGCTGACCCCGGTCTCGATCACCAGCTACCTGGGGACGACGATCGGCGGGACCCTGTCCATGGGCGGCATCGGGATGATGTCCGCCTACCGGGCCGGCGCACAGGTCGACCACGCCCGGCGGCTGCAGGTCGTCTCGGGCGACGGCCGGCTGAGGTGGTGCTCCGGCACGCAGAACAGCGACCTGTTCGACGCCGCGCTCGCCGGACTCGGGCAGTGCGGCGTGATCACGCGGGCCACCGTCGACCTGGTGCCCGCCAAGCAGCTGGCCCGCACGTACCGGATCGGGTACCAGGACATCCCCACCTTCTTCCGGGACATCCGCGTCCTGGCGAACCGGGGCGAGTTCGACTCGCTCGGCAGCATCCCCCAGCCGGGCACCGCCCAGCCCCTGACCCTGTGGGCCACCGTCTTCCACAACCCGGGCGACACCCCCGACACCACGCGTCTGCTGCGCGGACTCAGCCCCGCCGCGGCCTCGGCCGTCTTCGAGGACTCCCCCTACCTCGACTACATCTCCCTGGTCACCACCATGTACGACTCCTTCGCGGCGAACCTGGACTGGGACGCGAAGGTCAAGCCGTGGTCGGACCTGTTCCTGCCGGACGACGCGGTCGAGGACTACGTCGCGTCGGTGTTCCCGTCGCTGAGCGCCGAGGACCTCGGTCCGACCGGGTTCGGACTGATCTTCCCGATGCTGCGGTCCAGCTACGGCCGGCCGCTGCTGCGGCTCCCCAGTGACGCGGGCGGTCCCTGGGTCTGGCTCGTCAGCGTGCTGACCGACGCCGCGCGCTCCGGCCCCGACCCGGACTTCGCGACGCGGATGACCCAGCGCAACTACCGCTTCTACCAGGAGGCCGCCGCCGTCGGCGGGGTGCGCTACCCGCACGGTGCCTGCGCGTTCACCGCGGCCGACTGGCAGGCGCACTACGGCTCGATGTGGTCGCGGTTCTCCGAGTGGAAGCAGCGCTTCGACCCGTCCGGCGTCCTGACCCCGGGCCCGGGCATCTTCTGACCTGCCGCCTCGGGGCGGCGGGCCCGCTCCGGGGATTCACTCTTTCGGTCCTTTCCTGTGGCCGGACGCGCGCGTCCGGCCACAGGCCGGCGGACGGCCGGAGCGAGGCGGTGCCGGAGTGACGGGGGGAGATCCCGGTTGCGAGCGCGCACGGAGTCCGGCACCGATACTGCGGATCTGCCGCGTCAGGTGGCGCGTTCACGCCTATCGTGGAACGGCACACCGACGCTCGGCGCCAAGGCAGGCTGGACATGAGGGAACCGCATATCGACTATGCGGAGGTCTTCCGGGCACTGCCCGGCATGGTGGCGCTGCTCACGCCCGATCTCGTCTACGTCGACGCCAACGACGACTTCCTGCGGCTGGCCGGACGCACCCGCGAGCAGCTGCTGAACCGCTACATCTTCGACGTCTTCCCCGAGAACCCGAACGAGCCGGAGGCGGCCGGGATGCGGGAGACCCGGGAGTCGATGCTGCGGGCGGTGGCCACCGGCGAACGCGACACGATGGCGCTGCTCCGCTACGACATCGAGGACCCCCAGCTCCCCGGCTCCTGGCAGGAACACTACTGGAGCCCGGTCAACGCGCCCGTCCTCGGCCCCGACGGGCAGGTGGCCCTGATCGTCCACCGGGTGGAGGAGGTCACCGAACTCATCCGCGCCCGGGGCGGCCCGGGGGGCGACAGCCGCGCCCAGGTGCTGGAGGCCGAGTTGTACACCCGCGCCCGGGAACTGCAGGAGGTCAACGAACGGCTGCGCACGGCCCACGCCCACGAGCGCGAGGTGGCCCTCGCCCTGCAGGCCGCGATGCTGCCCCCGCCAGGCCCCACCGGGCAGCACGACGCGGCCGTACGGTACCGCCCGGCCATCGGCGCGCTGAACGTGTGCGGCGACTGGTACGACCTGGTCGGCCTGCCCGGGGAGGGCCTCGCGGTGGCCGTCGGCGACGTCGTCGGCCACGGCCTGGCGGCCGCCTGCGCCATGGGACAGCTGCGCAGCGCCCTGAGCGGGGCCACCCGCGTCTCCGGCGGTCCGGCCGAGGCGCTGGAGGCCCTGGACCTGTACGCCCGTTCCGTCGAGGGCGCCGAGTCGACCACCGTGGTGACGACCTTCATCGACTGGGACAGCCACACCATCACCTACAGCTGCGCGGGCCATCCGCCGCCCGCCCTCGTGCACCCCGACGGCACCGTCACCTTCCTCGACCGGGCCACCGACCCGCCGCTCGCCGCCCGGCCCGTCCACGCCGCCCGGCCCCAGGCCCGCACGTCCTTCGTCGAGGACTCCACCCTGGTCCTCTACACGGACGGGCTGATCGAACGCCGTACCGAAGGCATCGACACCGGCCTGCAGCGCCTGGCCGAATCCCTGGCCCACCACCGCAAGCAGGACCCGGAGACCCTGGCCGACGCCCTGCTCGCGGATCTGCTGCCGCTGACCGGCAACACCGACGACACGGCCCTGATCGTCCTGCGCCTGTGATCCGCACGGCGGCCCCGCCTCGCACGGGCCGTGCGGCGGGCGCTCTCACCTGCCCCAGATCTTCCGGTACCCCTCCCGGTAGCCCGACGGGTTCCAGCTCGTGGCGCCCTCGCTGTTGTCGGCCGTACTGATGTGGACCGGGGCCACATAGCCGCTCGCCGGGCGGCGGGAGAAGGCGCGGTTGAACTCGTCCACGATCTGCCAGCCCTGGAGGGTGAGCGGTTCGGGGACGGTGGCCGCCTGGTACTGGTCGCTGTTGACACGCTGGAACGCGGAGGGGTCGCCGTCTCCGGCTCCGATGTTGAAGGGCGGACCCGCGCCGTCCTTGCCCGCCGCGCGGAACGCGGGCGCGGCGTCGGCGAAGTACAGGTCGTTGATGGCGACGGAGTGGGTCCAGCGGTCCTGGAAACGGGAGAGGAGCGAGGAGACCTCACGGGGCGTGCGGCTGCTCGCGTCGGGGATCGGGATGTTGACGTACGACAGGAGCTTCACGCCCGCGCAGGTGGCGAGTTCCTCCCTGATCAGGTCGGACTTGTTCTTGGCGAAGGGGATGGAGGCGTCGGTGAGGATGACGACCCCGGCGTCGCCGTCGGAGGTCGCGACGACCCACTGCGCGCTGATCCTGGCCACGTCCTCGACCTGGGTGGTGACGTTGGTGAACAGGGCGGGACGCCGGCTGGGGCCGGGGGCGGCGACCGCGTGCCAGCCGATGACGGGGATGCCCGCCCGTTCGGCCCGGGCGAGCTGCTGCGAGGTCGCCTCGGGGTCGAAGCCGCCGACGACGATGCCCGAGGGCCGGAGGGTCACCGCCTCGCTCATGGCCGCCTGGATGCCGGCGGGAGTGCCTCCGCCGTCGATCACCCGGACGTTCCAGCCGACGACCCGCGCGGCCTCCCGGACGCCGTCGGCCGCGCCCGCGACCCCGGGGTTGGTCATGGTCTGGGCGACGTACACGAGGGTGCGGCCGGTCACGGCCTTCGGGCCGGTGGCCGGGCCGTTCCAGGGGACGTCGGTCCGTTCCGCCCGGCCGACGGCGGCCCGGGCCTCGACATAGGCCCTCGGACAGCCGTTCGGGCCGGAGGCGGACTCCGTGGGGTCACCGGACGACCCGCGTTCGCAGCCGGCGAGCAGGGCGGTCGTCACGGTCAGCAGCGCCGCCGCGTAGCGGGTCCCGGGCGCGCCGGCGCCGGTCCTGCGTCGGCGCGGGCCGTGGGGGGAGTGGTGCACGAGTGCTCCTCGCGGAGGGACGAGCGGGAGGGCGCGGCGGTGCGTGGCCGCGGTCACGGGGTGCCGCCCGGTGGTGGCTCCGCGGGGCCGGCGGGTGCGTCGCGGGCCGCGAAGGCGCCGGTGCGCATCCGGCGGCGGGCGGCGTATCCGGCCAGGCCGACGGCGAGGAGCAGGGTGCCGCCGTGGAAGAGGGGCACCGTCCAGAAGTCGGCGCCCATCTGCGCGATGCCGGTGAGGCCGACGGCGAGGACGGTGACCGCGACGAGGGTGCCCAGGGCGTTGGGGCGGCCGGGTCTGATCGCCGTGGAGCCGAGGAGGGCGCCGACGAAGGCGGGCAGCAGGTAGTCCAGGCCGACGCTCGGATTGCCGATCTGCTGCTGGGCGGCGAGCAGCACCCCGGCGAGGCCGACGATGAGTCCGGAGACGGCGAAGGCGCAGACGGTGTACCTGCGGACGGGGATGCCGACGAGCTCGGCGGCGCGCGGGTTGGATCCGACGACGTACAGAGAGCGGCCGATCGGCAGCCGTTCCAGCACCAGCCAGAGGACGAGGGTGAGCGCCAGCACGTAGAACGCGGGGAGCGGGAGGCCGAGGAAGGTGGAGGTGTAGAGGTCGGTGAAGGCGGGCGGGAGGCCCTGGGGGCCGGGGACGATCCGGCCGCCGTCGGTGACCCAGCCGGTCACGGCGTACATCATGCTGCCGGTTCCGAGGGTGGCGATGAAGGAGTCGATACGGCCGAACTCGACGATGACGCCGTTGACGACGCCCACGACCGTCCCGCCGACGGTCACGGCGAGGCAGGCGAGCGGCCAGGGCCAGCCGGCGTCGACGATCAGGTACAGCACCATGACGTGCGCCAGGCCGAGTCCGTAGCCGATGGACAGGTCGAAGGCGCCGGTCACGATGGGGACCATGGCGGCCAGGGCGAGGACGGCCGGGATCGACTGGGTGGACAGGATCGAGTCGACGGTGTCCAGGGTGGGGAAGGTGCGCGGGAGGGTCAGGGAGAAGACCAGGACGAGCAGGACGGTCAGGCCGAGGAGGCCGTAGGCGCCGATGAGGTGCCCGCCCGTGCGGCTGCCGGGGGCTGTGGCTCTCGACGTGCGCGGGCGGCGCGGACGCGGGGCGGACGGGGAGGGCGGGGCGGTCATGGGGCCGTCGCGGTCGCGCCGGGGGGCAGGGCCGAGGCCGCCCGGGTCAGGGCCGCGACGGTCAGGGCCGGCCCCGCCGGTTCGGCCGTCACGGCCCCGCGGACGAGGACCAGGGCTCGCCCGCACACAGCCGCGACCTCCTCGAAGTCGGTGGAGATGAGGAGGATCGCGAGGCCGTCGGCCAGCGCCTCCCCGAGCAGCCGGTGGACGGCCGCCTTGGCCCCGATGTCCACGCTCGCCGTGGGCTCCTCCAGGATCAGCAGCCGCAGACCGGTCCGCAGCCGGCGGCCGAGCATCACCTTCTGCTGGTTCCCGCCGGACAGGACGGCGACGGGCACCTCGCCGTCGCGCGGCCGCACCGAGAACCGGTCGATCAGGGCGGCGGCCTCGGCGCGCTCGCGGCGGGGGCCGAGCCAGCGCGGCGCGGGTCCGTCCCCCGCGCGGGGGTTGGCCAACAGGTTCTCCCGCACGGTCAGTTCGGGGAGGCAGCCCTCCCTCAGCCGGTCGCCGGGCACCAGGGCGACCCCGCGCCGGACGGCCTCGGCGACGTCGCGAGGCCGGTACGGGGCGCCGTCGAGGAGGACCCGTCCGCCGAGGAGCGGCCGGGCACCGGCGAGGGCCCTGCCCAGCTCCCCGTGCCCGGCGCCGGGCAGACCGACCAGTCCGAGGGCCTCCCCGGCGCGCAGCTCCAGGTCGACCGGCCCCGCGCCGGGGGTCCGTACGCCGTCCAGGGCCAGGAGGGGCGGGGTACCGGCCGCCGCGGACGCGGGACGGGGGGCGGCCGGGGCGGGGCGGAGTCCGGCCGGGTCCTCGCCGGTGATGTCGCGCACCAGGCGCAGCGGGCTGTGGCCCGCGGTCGAGCCGTGGCTGACGAGACGGCCGTCCCGCAGGACGGCGAAGGTGTCGGCGACCTCGTAGACCTCGTCGAGGCGGTGGCTGACGTAGAGGATGCCGTGGCCCCGGTCGCGCAGGGTGTGCAGGACGCGGAAGAGGCGGGCGCAGTCCGCGGCGGGCAGCCGGGCGGTCGGTTCGTCGAGGACGACGAGTCCCGCCCGGGTGGCCAGGGCGCGGGCGATGGCGACCAGGGACCGCTCGGCCGGGGTCAGGCGGGCGATCGGCGCGTCGGGGTCGAGACGACCGCCGACGAGTGCGAGGGCCTCGGTGCAGCGGTCGCGGGTGCGTCGCCAGGAGATCAGTCCGGCGCGGCGGGCGTATCCCGTGCTCAGGGCGATGTTCTCGGCGACCGTCATCCACTCGACGAGACCGAGGTCCTGGTGGATGAAGGACATGCGGGACGTCGCGGTGTGGCTCCCGAGCGGGTGTCCGTCGACGGTGATCCGGCCCGCGTCGGCGTGGTGGACGCCGGCGAGGATCTTGATGAGGGTGGACTTCCCGGCTCCGTTGGGACCGAGGAGCGCGAGGACGCTGCCCGCGTGGACGTCGAGGTCGACGCCGGCCAGGGCGAGGGTGCCGCCGAAGCGCTTGGTCAGGCCCCGGACGCGGACCAGTGGCTCCGGCCCGCCGGGCGGGGCCGGCTGCGCAGAGGTGTCGTGAGCGTCGTGCACGGACAGCTCCGGGGGTCGGCCTGGCGAGTTCTTCCGGCTTCTGCTTCCGGCAGCGATACTAACCACCCCTATCGCCCGCTCTACGGCATTTGCCCCTCGGTCGGCGTCGGTCGCGTCAGCCGCCGTCGAGTCCGCACTGGGCCCAGATGACCTTGCCCTCGGGGGTGTAGCGGGTGCCCCAGCTCTGGGAGAGCTGGGCGACGAGGAACAGGCCGCGCCCGCCCTCGTCGGTGGTGGCGGCACGGCGCAGATGCGGGGCGGTGCTGCTCGTGTCGGCGACCTCGCAGATCAGGGAGCGGTCGTGGAGCAGCCGTACCCGGATGGGTCCGGTGGCGTGGCGGACGGCGTTGGTGACCAGTTCGCTGAGCATCAGTTCGGCGGCGAACGCGGCCTCGTCGAGGCCCCAGTCGGCCATCTGCCGCTGGGCGGCGGCGCGTACCTCGCTGACGCGGGCGGGGTCGGCCGGCAGCTCCCAGGTGGCGATCCGTCGCGGGTCGAAGGCGTGGGTGCGGGCCACGAGCAGGGCGATGTCGTCGCCCGGATGGGCGGGCGCCACGGTGTCCAGGACGACCCGGCAGGTCTCCTCCGGGCTGCGCTCGGGGTGGGCCAGCGCGTCGCGCAGCTGGTCGAGGACCACGTCGACGTCGCGGTCGCGGTCCTCGATGAGTCCGTCGGTGTAGAGGACCAGTTGACTGCCTTCCGGCAGGTGGATGTCGACGGCCTCGAAGGGCAGTCCGCCGAGGCCCAGGGGAGGTCCGGCGGGCAGTTCGGGGAACGACACGTCGCCGTCGGGACCGACCAGGGCGGGCGGCGGGTGGCCGGCGCGGGCCAGGGTGCACGCTTGCGAGGTCGGATCGTAGACGGCGTAGAGACAGGTCGCGCCGATGATGCCGCCGCCGTCGGAGACCGGGTCCTCCCGGTCCAGCCGGCCCACGAGGTTGTCGAGGTGGGTGAGGACCTCGTCCGGCGGGAAGTCGAGTTCGGCGAAGCTGCGGGCGGCCGTGCGGACCCGGCCCATGGTCGCGGCGGAGAGCATGCCGTGGCCGACGACGTCGCCGACGAAGAGTCCGACACGGGCGCCGGAGAGCGGGATGACGTCGTACCAGTCGCCGCCGACGTCGGATTCGGCGGGCAGATAGCGGTGGGCGACCTCGACGGTGTCCTGGGCGGGGAGCCCTTGCGGGAGCAGGCTGCGCTGCAGGGCGAGGACCATGGTGCGTTCGCGGGTGTAGCGCCGGGCGTTGTCGATGGACAGGGCGGCGCGGGTGGCGAGTTCCTGGGCCAGCGAGCGGTCGTCGTCGCCGAAGGGGGCGGGGTCCTGGGCGCGGTAGAAGGCGGCGACGCCCAGGACCACGCCGCGGGCGACCAGGGGGACGGCGATCAGGGAGTGGACATGGCTCAGCAGCCGGTCGGTGTGCTCGGGGTCCTGCGCAAGCCAGCCGGCGGCCGCCCTCAGGTCGGGTTCCAGCACCGCTTCCCCCCTGGTCAGGGAGCGCAGCTGCGGAACGGTCGGGCCGTAGTCGACCTGCTTGCCCACCGGGCTGAAGGGGAGGTCGTCACGGATGCCGTGGACCACCGTGCGGCGCAGGTCGTCGCGCGGGTCCGCCGCCTCCTCGCCGCGCAGCACGGGTTCGGCGAGGTCGATGGTGACGTAGTCGGCCAGGCGCGGGACCGCCGTCTCGGCGAGTTCCCGGGCGGTGCGGCGCACGTCCAGGGTGGTGCCGATCCGTGCGCTGGCCTCGGACAGCAGTTCCAGTCGGCGGCGGGCCGCGAGGGCGTAGGTGCCGACGTGGGGCTCGCCCACCATGAGCAGACCGCGGTCGGGGGCCGGGGGGCGGCCGGCAATGCCGCCGTCGACGGCAGCGGTGGCCACGGCGGTCCCGGCGGGTGGTGCGGGGGCGTACGCGGGGCGTGTGGGGTCGTGCTCGGGGGGTGTGGGGTCGTGCTGATGGCCGGGGGCGGGGACGGCGGTGAGCGGGCCCGGCGTCACGGTGAGGAGACCGTCGTGGCGGGGCCGTGTCGTCGCAGTGGCGGCGGCGCCGACGCCCCGCGCCGGGTCGACGGCGAGGGCCGGCACCGGTGGGGCGGGGCGGACCGCGGTGAGGACGCCCTGCCGCGGGGCACCGGGCAGGACGGCCTCGACGGCGATGCCCTCCACGCCGGAGGCGCCGGTCACGGGGCGGCTGACGAGCGTGACCCGTCGGCCGTCGGTCAGGGGGACGTCGACGGCGGCCCGCTGGGCGCGGGAGATCAGTTCGGCGGCCTTCTCCAGGAGGGTGGCCCGGTCGGCGGGGCGCAGCCCGCGGACCAGCTCGTCGACGCCGACATCGACGCCGCGGTGAAGGCCCGTGCCGGCGTCGGCCCCTGCCCCTGCCCCTGCCCGGACCCCGGCCTCGGCCTCGGCCCCGGCGTCCAAATAGGCCCGCAGCAGGGACCGTTCCCGCACGGAACTCTGCCCCAGCAGCCGCCGTTCGATGGCCGCGGCCGCCTTGCGGATCACACCGTCCAGCGCCGGATGTTCGAAGCCGCGTGGATATCCGAAGCACAGGACGCCCTCGATCCGGCCGCTGAGCGGATCGCGCACGGGGAGCGCGCGGCAGGCGCTGGCCTGGGAGCGTTCGGCGAAGTGCTCGGCGCCGTAGACCCGGATGAGCCGCCGTTCGGCCAGGGCGAGGCCGATGCCGTTGGTACCGGCGAACTGCTCGGCGAACACGAACCCGGGGACGGTCTGGATGTCCGGGAGCCCTCTGGCCAGTGAGGCCTCACCGAAGCGGCGGAGCAGAACCGTGCCGTTGGCGTCGGCGACGGAGATGTTCATCGCGCTGCCGGCGAATCGGGACTGCAGCCGGTCGAGCACCGGTACGGCCGCGCGGGCGATCCGGTCGTCCCGGTCGAAGTCGTCACGGAAGGGCAGGTCGGACCGGTCGGGGGACAGTCCCAGGGACCGGCACCGCTGCCAGGAGCTGAGGATCGACGTGCGGACGCCCGTCTCCGGCGACTCACCCTGCAGGAACCGTTCGCGCAGGAGGGCGGGGCCCGGGCCGCGAAAAAGGGCGGGGCTCGTGCCGTCTGTCGCACGTCCCGTGAGGATCGGCTCGCCGTCGGACCGCACCACGCTGGCCTCACTCGCGCCCTGGACAATCCGCTTATCGGAAATATCTGGCATTGACGAGGATACGGGCATCCGCAACATGAGTCACTGTTCGGGGCACCCTCACCCGCGGTGACGGGCCGGAGGGGGCGCACGGAGCGGCCGGGAGGGGCGTCGGCCCGGGGGGCCGCCCTGGCGGAGTCACGGCGGCATGGGCGTCGACGAAGTCACGGCGGCATGGGCGTCGGCGGAGTCACGGCGGCACGGGCGTCGGCGGCCGGGAGCCGGTGGACGGGAGCCGGTGGACAAGCGCCTCCGCAGGCGGCCGGCGGCCGTCCGCACGGTCACGCCGCCGCCTTCGGCCACCGGCCATCAGCCACCGGCCCTCCCGACGGCTCCAAGCGGCCACCGGGGGGCAACCCGCGAGTCGCCCGGCACCACTCCGCGCCCCCGGCGCCGGACCTCTCCGCCACTCCCCCATTCGAGCACACTGCAAATTTTACCTAGAGCAATGATTCATTCGCCGCCCCCGCCCGTACCCCTCGGTGACCCAGTCCCGCTGCCAGGAGGTACCCCTTCCATGCGTCGCACCAGGAGCATCGGCACGATCTTCGTGAGCGGCGGTCTGCTGATGACCGTCGCCGCGCTCGCCTACCCCGCCCTGGTGGGCGTGGAGAAGACGACCGCCACCCCGGACAGGATCATCGCCAACACGCAGTACGGGCCTCTCACGGAGGCCGACCGGGACTTCGTCATCAAGGTGCGCTCCGCCGGGCTGTGGGAGTACCCCCTCGGCGAGATGGCCATGCAGCGCGGTACGACCGCGGAGATGAAGGAGGCGGGTGCGCATCTCGTCGTCGGACACGCGGGGCTCGACGCGCTGTGCCGCAAGATCGCGCCCGAGCTGGGCATCACCCTCAACAACCAGGCCAGCCCGCAACAGCAGCAGTTCGTGGCGACCGCGGACGCGGCCACCGGCAAGGAGTTCGACTCCACCGCCGTCACCATCATGCGCGTCACGCACGGCCAGATCTTCCCGGCCATCGCCAAGATCCGCGCCGGCACCAGGAACACGATGGTGCGCCAACTGGCCGACCTGGCCAACGACACCGTGCTCGACCACATCACCGTGCTGGAGAAGACCGGCCTGGTCAACCACGACCAGGTGAACTACCAGCAGACCAACCCGCCGAAGCTCCCGCAGGATCAGGTCACGCCGCCCGTGCCCCAGCCGGGCGCCCCGATGGTCGTCCTGACCCCCCGTCCGGATCTGAACGTACGGACGTCCGCGCCGACGGCCACCCCCACGGACGGACCGACGGCCGACTCCTCGGGCGGGGGTACGGCGGGGTGAGGCACCCTCCCGCGGGGGCGGGGCGCGGCTGGGCCGGAGCGCTCAGGCGCCCCGGCCCACCCAGGTGTCGACCCAGCCGAGCGGGTACGGCTCCGAGTCGTCCGCCGCGGGCGCCGCGGGCTCCCCGCCCGCGGTGTTGAACGCGGTCAACGCGGCGACGAGCGCCTCCCGTTGGGCCGGGGCGAGGCGCTCGACGACCGTGGCGAGTTCGGTGCGCCGGCGGGCCATGACGTCCTCGACGGCGCGTCGCCCTTCGTCGGTGAGCTGCAGCAGGGTCTCGCGACGGTTGTCGGGGTTGGTCCGGCGGTCGGCGAGTCCGGCCGCGATCAGCCGGTCGACCATGCGCATGGCGGTGGACGGGGCGACCTGGAGCTGGTCGGCGAGGACGACGAGTTTCGTGGCGCCCCGCAGGGACAGCACCACCAGCATCCGGAACTGCGGCAGGGTCACCCGCTCCTCGACGGCGGCGAGCGACCGCGCGGAGATCGCGACCAGCAGCCGCGACGCGGTGAGCACCGCTCGCGTCACCTCGTCGACGTCGTCCACACCACCTGCAGGGCCCTCGCGTTCAGTCATGGTCCCTTTCTATCCCGCCGCTCCGTGCGGGCCGTCGGCGGATCCGCGCAGATTTTCCCTCCGCATGACCGAACGGGGTCTCCCCACGGGATCTTCGGGGCGGCGAGGGCGGGGAGGGCGGGGCCGCTTCAGACCAGGGCGGCGACCAGCGCGGTGAGCGCGGCGCCTATGACGCCGACACGGACGTAGTGGAGGCGGTCCCAGCGGTTCGCCTGCTGCTTCCAGTCGGCGGGCCGGTTGTCGGGGGTCCAGGTCTTGCTCCGGTCGTTGATCGGGACGAGCAGCAGGACCGACATGATGACGCTGAGCAGCAGCAGCGCGCCCGCGGTGACGACGAGGCCGGTGCCGCGGTGCTGCCGGTCGGCCACGGCCCAGACCCCGACGAGGACGAGCGAGGAGACGTACCAGACCGGCATCACCGCGCCGAGCATCCGGCCCCCGTGGGCGCGGCCGAGCTGTCCGCCGTCCTCCGGCAGGGCGTCGAAGATCCGGTTCATGACGAAGGCGACCGAGAACTCCACCCCCACCAACACGCCGACGGACACGGTGGTGAAGACCTGCAGAGCTTGGAGCATGACGCCCCCTCCGGTTTCCTAGCATTGACAGGCTTTGTGGCAACGCTAGACCTACTGCCGCTCGATTGTCTAGCGATGCTAGGATCGAGTCATGTCGGTACAGGAACGCAGGGAACGCGAACGGGCGGACCGAGAACGTCTCATCGTGACGACGGCCCGCGAACTCGCCGAGCGGCAGGGCTGGGACGCGGTCACCACCCGCCGGCTCGCCGAGCGCATCGAATACAGCCAGCCCGTCCTCTACAGCCACTTCCGCGGCAAACGCGAGATCATCGGCGCCGTCGCCCTCCAGGGCGCCACCGAGATGGCCGTGGCGCTGCGGGCGGCGTCCTCCGCGGCGGACGGGCCTCGCGCCCGGGTCGCCGCCCTCGCCCGCGCCTACCTCGACTTCGCCGAGCGCAACCCGGCGGTCTACGACGCGATGTTCCGGCTCGACGGCGGTCTGGCCTTCGCACAGGAGGACACCCCGGAGCCGCTGAAGGACGGCTTCGCCGCTCTGCTGGAAAGCCTGGGGGAGGTCGCCGGAGAGGGTGTCCACCCGGGGCTGTTCACCGAGGTGTTCTGGGCGTCCCTGCACGGCCTGGCGACCCTGACCCGGGCGGGACGGCTGCCGCCGGAGGAGTCCGGGCGGAGGGCGGAACTGCTGGTGGACCGCCTCGCCGTGCTCTGACGCATCGCCTCGGAGGGGGCATGGCCGCAGTCCGGAGGGCACCGCGCGGTTCGCCTCCCCGGCCCGGAGGTGCCACACCGCACCGCGCGGCCGACACCGGTCAATCCCCTCGCGCACGCTCCCCGCGCCCCGCGGGCGGACGCCGGGACGGCGGCGAGGACGGCGCTGAGGACGGCCTGGGGCGGGAGCGCACCCAGGCGAGGAGCAGCACCGAGCACAGGGCGGCGAAGGCGCACCACGTGGAGACGAACTCCAGCCGCCACAGCGTCCAGCAGGCCACGGCGCCGACGGCGGCCACGATGCCCAGGGCCGTGAGCCACCGGTCGCCGGAGAGGAGCAGCGAGCCCACCGTCGCCAGGAGGTAGCCCGCGACCAGGAGAACCGGGTGGGAGAGGGCGACCGTGTAGCCGATGGTGTGGCCGCGGATCTCGGCCGTCACCGGCCCCTCGACGAGGCCGTGGGCGAGCGGCGCGGCGGTCACGACACCGATGGCGAGGAGCAGGGCGAGCCGGTTGCGGGCGGAGGGCGGGGCCGCGCACCACACGCCGGCGGGCACCCAGACGGCCAGCAACGGAAGCGCGATGACGGCCCAGGCGACGGTGGCCGCCCCGCCTCCCCCGCCCGAGGACCAGACCACCGCCTCCACGATCTGGTGCGCCCCCAGCAGCAACGGCAGCGCGGCGAGCGGCAGGTCCCGCACCTCGCGCACCAGCGCCACACAGGCCGCCCCGACGGCCGCGACCCCGGTACCGGCCACGAGATCGGCCGTCGCACTCCAGCACATCGCGCCACCATCGGGTCGACCGTCATCAGCGCGGCCACGGTACGTCGCACGCCGTGGAGGGACGCGGGACGACACGGACGCCAGGAGGGTCACGGGCGGTACGCGTCACTGCCCACGCGGCCCTCGCCGCTCCGCCCGCCCGCGCTCCGTGAGGGGTTTTTGATGGGTTTCCGCGCATTGAACGACGGGGTGCGGCTCCGCAGACTGGCAGGGACACCAGGCTGCGAAAGGAACCTCGATGCTCTCCGACGCCGCGGCGCACCGGGTCCGGCCGACCGGGGCGGACTGTGATCTCGGCGCGTTCCGCACGCTCGTCGAGCAGCGCACCGACCCCGCCGAGCATCCCTCGGCCGACCGGGTCGAGCACGAGGTGCCGCTCTACGACAGCGCCCGGCTCCGCGCCCTCACCGCCACGCACGAGGGACGTGGGGACGTCCAGGCCGAGCTGGCCCGGACCCTGATGGACGGCCCCGGAATCGTGGTGTTCAAGGGCGCGTTCACGGATCCGGCCGTCGTGGACCGGGCCTCCGCCGTCTTCCAGGACCTGATCGAGGAGGAGCGCGACGCGGGCACCGCGCGGGGTGACCACTTCGCGAAGCCCGGCGCCAACGACCGCGTCTGGCGCGCGCTGGACAAGATGGCCGTGCGCGCGCCGGACGTCTTCGCCGACTACTACGCCAACGACATGCTGGCCCTGGTCGCCGAAGCCTGGCTCGGCCCCGCCTACCAGATCACCTCACAGGTCAACGTGGTCAACCCGGGCGGCGCCGCCCAGAGTCCGCACCGCGACTACCACCTCGGGTTCCTGTCCCAGCGGCAGGCGGCCGCCTATCCCGCGCACGTCCACCGCCTCTCCCCCGTCCTCACCCTCCAAGGCGCGGTCGCCCACTGCGACATGCCCGTCGAGTCCGGGCCCACGCTCTACCTGCCGCACTCCCAGAAGTACGAGCAGGGCTACCTCGCCTGGCGACTGCCGGAGTTCGTCGAGTACTTCGACGCCCATCACGTCCAACTCCCGCTCGACAAGGGGGACGCGGCGTTCTTCAACCCCGCGCTGTTCCACGCCGCCGGGCACAACCGCTCGTCGGACGTCCGCCGCATGGCCAACCTGCTCCAGATCTCGTCGGCCTTCGGTCGCGCCATGGAGACCGTGGACCGGGACGCGATGGCCGAGGCCGTCTTCCCCGTCCTGGCGCGCCGGCGATCCGAGGGCGCCACCGAGGACTGGCTGCGCCGCGTCGTCGCCGCCACCGCGGAGGGCTACCCCTTCCCCACCGACCTGGACCTCGACCCGCCCCTCGGCGGCCTCGCCCCGGCGTCCCAGGCCGACGTGCTCTGGCAGGCCGTCAGCGAGAACTGGACCCCCGACCGGCTGCACCACGCACTCACGGCCGCCCGCCACCGCCGAGGACACTGAAAGAACCCACGCCCGACAGCCGTTGCCGCTGCCACTGCCACTGCCACTGCCGCTGCCGCTGCGGCTGCGGCAGCGGCTGCGGCAGCGCATGACCCACGCACCGCACGGTGCGGATGCCGTCGCGAGGGGTTGACGGCGACGGGTGTGACGGTCACCTTCGATAGCGCACCCTCGCGGGAGCGCTCCCACGCTGCACGCCCCCACGCACCCCCACCGCTGCGTCGAAGGGACGACCATGCGCACACCTCGCCACCTGTCCCGGCGGACCCTGGTGGCGGCCGGCGCCGCCGGCCTCGCCGCCACCGTCGTGTCCCCCGCATCAGCCGCCGTACGCACCGCCGGGACAGGGGCCTCGGCGGCCCGGTTCCACACCGTCGGCCGGGTGGAGAGGGCCGCGGACGGGTCCGTGCGGTACAGCTGGCCCGGCATCTCCTTCGAGGGAAGGTTCCGCGGGACCGGCGTCGGTGTGGTCCTCGACGACGCCGACAACGACTACGACGTCCAGGTGGACGGGGAGACGGTGGCCACCCTCGTCACCCCGGGCCGGGCCGTCTCCTGGATCGACGGCCTGGCCGACACCCGGCACCGCGTGCGGGTCGTGAAGCGGACGGAGAGTCCGTGGGCGGCCGGCCGCTTCGGCGGATTCGTCGCGGCCGCCGACGGCGCGATTCTCCCGAGGCCGCGGGCGCGCGAGCGACAGATCGAATTCATCGGCGATTCGTACACCGCCGGTTACGGAAACATGTCCACCACCCAGGACTGCTCCGGAAACGGTGGCGTCAACCGGAACAGCAACGCCGATCTGTCGTTCGGCGCGCTGACGGCCCGGAAACTCGACGCCGATGTCCAGATCAACGCCTTCTCCGGCCGGGGAATGGTCCGCAATTACAACGGCGGTGAACCGGGGACCGATTTCCGCACCTACTACGACCGGGCCCTGCTGAACGTCGAGGGTGATGTCTGGCGGAAGCCGGAGAGCTGGCGTCCGCGGGTCGTCGTGATCGGACTCGGGATCAACGACTTCTCGACACCCCTGCATCCCGGGGAGCGCTGGAGTACGACGGCCGACCTGGTGGCCGCCTACGAGAGCGCCTATCACGGGTTCCTCGACAAGCTGCGTACCCGCTACGGGCGCCGCACGTTCCTGGTGGTCGCCGCCGCCCGCATCTGGAACACGACCGTCTTCGAGGAGGCCACCCGGCGGATCGTCGAGGAGCGCCGCCGTCGGGGGGACCGCCGGATCAGCCACTGGTACTACGACGATCCCGGCCTCGATCATCTGGGCTGCGACTGGCATCCCTCGCTGAACGACCACCGGATCGTCTCCGGACTGCTGGACGGCCATCTCGCGGGGCTGCCGCTGCGCTGGTAGCGGGAGGCCGGTGGTGTGCCGCGCGGGCTCAGGCCGTCAGGGCCCGCCCTGGCCTCAACGTGTGGACCAGGTCGGCCCGGTGCAGCGTCGCCACGGGGGCGAGGAGGTCGGGGTGGCGCAGCAGCGCGGCGGCCCGTCGGTCGAGTTCGTCGGGGGTGAGGAGGCGGCGGAAGGCGGCGGGTGAGCCGGTGGTGTGGGGGGAGCCGCCGAGGGCGGCCACGGCGGTGTGGGCCAGGCCGGGGTCGGCGAGCAGACAGGCCGCCCAACTGGCGACGACCTCGTCGACCCAGGTCCGCCAGGCGTACTCGTCCGGGGTGAGGTGTTCGTCGAAGCCGGTGATCCAGTCGAGCCGGGCGGTGCCGCCCGGTCCGGCCATCCCGACCAGCGCGGCGTCCGTCGGCGTGGGGTAGCGCAGCCACGCGGCCACGGTGACGGCCTGGCGGGCCTGGGCCTCGCAGAGGGCGCCGTCCAGGGCGCCGCCGCCGGCCGGGTAGGCACGCGTCAGCCATTGGGTGGTCGCCGCTATGAGCGGGGAGAGGTCTGCGAGCACTCTGGGCCGTCCGTGGGAGCTGGGGAACGCGTGGCACAACGTAGTCGTGCGCCATCGGGCGGGAAATGGCGCAGGCCACGGAACGGGCGTGTCCTGGGCCACATCTCCCCGGCGCACTGACTCACCGGGTCGTCAATACGACGTATTCGGGGCCGCGAGGGTTTCACTGACCTCCACAGAGATCCGGTCCGGTACGGCCGGCCGGGGCGTGCGGGTGAGGAGCGACGGACATGGCACACGGTGGAGATGTCGTCGAGGAACTGAAGACCGACCACCGGGAGGTGGAGGAACTCTTCGGCAAGATCGAGGAATTGCCCTCCGGCGACTCGCGGCGCAAGGAGTACGCCGATCTCGTCACCATCGAGCTGGTACGTCACTCCGTGGCGGAGGAGGCGTATCTCTATCCGGCGGTACGCCGGCACGTGCGCAACGGTGACGCGGTCGCCGACCGGGAGCCGGCGGATCACACGGCGGCCGAGCGCACCATGAAGGACCTGGAGCGGTGTGCCGCCGACGACCCGGAGTTCGACCGGCTGATCGCCCGGTTGACGGCCGAGATCAGGCACCACGTCCGGGACGAGGAGAGCAATCTCTTCCCGCAGCCGGCGAAGTCGTGTTCGGCCGAGGTGCTGAACGACCTCGGCGACAAGGTCCGCCGGGCCAAGAAGCCGGCGCCGACCCGCCCCCACCCGTCGGCCCCCACCAAGCCTCCGGCCAACACGATCCTCGCACCGGGCCTCGGCCTCGTCGACCGGATGCGCGACGCGCTGACCGGACGCGGCAAGGAGTCCTGACCGGGCGGGCCGCCGGACGTCCGCGCCGCCGGCGGAACCCGCTTCCCTTGTCACCCACGGACGAACAACGGCCTCTCTTGACTCATCTCCCGCACACAGAACGGTGAGGGACCCGGTCCGGCCCGCCTCCGCTGCCATATTCGGAAGCCACTTCGGAGGTGGCTGTGACGCTAGAGGTGACGACGTCCCGGGACAGGCGGGCGCTGGAGCGGGCCGGCGGCCGGAACGCCGACCCGGTCGCCGGCCGTACGGTCGACCGGACCGCCGACCGCATCGCCGACCTGGAGGGCCGCCGCATCCGGGCGGTCGCACCGGCGGGGGCGAGGAGACGCGGGGAGTACGGCGCCCGGGAGCGCGTCGATCTGCTGCTGGACACCGGTTCGTTCACGGAGACGGGCCAGTTCGTGCGGGCCCGCCCCGCCGAGGGCGCCGGCCCGCGGCCGTACGGCGACGGCGTGGTCACCGGGCACGGCACGATCGACGGCAGGCCCGTCTGTGTCTTCGCCCAGGACTCCGCGGTGTTCGGCGGCAGCATGGGCGAGGCGTTCGGCGAGAAGACCATCGCGCTGATGGACCTCGCCCTGAAGACGGGCTGCCCCGTCGTCGGACTCAACGACGGCGGCGGCGCCCGGATCCAGGAGGGCGTCACCTCGCTCGCCCTCTACGCCGAGCTGGTGCGCCGCAACGTGCGGGCGTCCGGCGTGATCCCGCAGATCTCGGTCGTCCTCGGCCCGTGCGCCGGCGGGGCCGCGTACTCGCCCGCCATCACCGACTTCACCGTGATGGTGGACGGCAGCTCGCACATGTTCGTCACCGGGCCCGACGTCATCGAGACGGTCACCGGCGAACGCACCGGCGCCGAGGAACTGGGGGGCGCCCGCACCAGCAACACCGTCAACGGCAACGCCCACTTCCTCGCGGCCGACGAGGTGGACGCCCTCGACACCGTGCGGGACCTGCTGTCGTACCTGCCCGGCAACAACGCGGAGCGGCCCCCGCAGTACACGCCGGGGGCCGCGCCCGCCGGTCTCGGGCTGGACGCGGTGGTGCCGGACCGGCTCACCGAGGTCTACGACATGCGGGAAGTCCTGCGCGCGGTCGTCGACGACGGTGAACTCCTGGAGATCCACGAGCTGTTCGCGCCGAACATCATCTGCGCGCTGGCCCTGGTCGAGGGTGCCACGGTCGGCATCGTCGCCAACCAGCCCCTGCACGCGGCCGGTGTCCTCGACATCGACGCCTCCGAGAAGGCCGCCCGGTTCGTCAGGTTCTGCGACGCCTTCGGCATCCCGCTGCTGACCTTCGCCGACGTCCCCGGTTATCTCTCCGGCGTCCGCCAGGAACAGGCCGGCATCATCCGCCGCGGCGCGAAACTCCTGTACGCGTACGCCGAGGCGACCGTCCCCAAGGTCACGGTGGTGGTGCGCAAGGCGTACGGCGGCGGCTACGCGGTGATGGGGTCCAAGCATCTCGGCGCCGACATCAACCTGGCCTGGCCCACCGCCCGGATCGCCGTCATGGGCGCCGAGGGCGCGGTGGGTGTCCTGCACCGCCGCGAACTCGCCGCCGCGGCCGACCCCGAGGCCCTGCGCGCCCGCCTCGTCACCGCGTACGAGAGCACCTACGGGACCCCGTACCTGGCCGCCGAGCGCGGGTACGTCGACGCGGTCATCGCCCCGCGCGACACCCGCGCCCACATCTGCCGGGCCCTGCGCGCCCTGCGGGGCAAGCGCGCCCCCGTGCCGGAGCGCCGGCACGGCAACATCCCGCTCTGAGCGGGCCCTCGACCCGGCGCGCCGCGCCGCCGGCGGGCACCCGCGACGCCGCCCGTGCCCCGTCCCCGTGAACCGTCCGCAAGCCGTCCCCGCGACGTGAGGAGCCATGCCCGATGGACAGCCGACGCCCCCCGCTCGCGCCCGTGTTCCGCAGTCTGCCGGAGTACGTGCGGCACTGGGCCGAGACCATCCCCGACCGCCGGGCGTTCACCTTCGTCGACCATCCGGCTCCGCGTTCGCGGGGCGTCCACCGCACCCTGACCTGGCGCAGGCTGGATCTGCGGATGCGGGCCGTGGCCGCCCGGCTCGCGGCGGAGGCCGGGCCCGGGGCGCGGGTCGCGGTGCTGTGCCCGCAGGGCACGGAGTACGTCACCGGCTTCCTCGGGGCGCTCGCCGCCGGACTGGTCGCCGTACCGCTGCACCCGCCCGGTCTGCCCGGCCAGGGCGACCGGCTGTCGGCGGTCCTGGCGGACGCGTCCCCGGCGGTCGTCGTCACGACGGGCCACGCCCTCGCCGAGGTGCGCGCGGCCTGCGCGGGACGGGCGTCGAAGGTCGTCGCCGTCGACCGGGTCCCCGACGCCGCGGCCGGCGCAGCGCGGGCCCCGGTGCCCGACGCCGACGCCCTCGCCTACCTCCAGTACACCTCCGGCTCGACCCGCACCCCGGCCGGCGTGGAGATCACCCACGGCAATGTCGTCGCCAACGCCCGCCAGGCGCTGGCCGCCTACGGTGCCGACGCGCATCCGGTGACGTTCGTGGGCTGGCTGCCGCTCTACCACGACATGGGCCTGGTGCTGAGTGTCGCGGCTCCGGTGGTGCGCGGGCTGCCGTCGGTGCTCATGGATCCCGTGGCGTTCCTGCACGAGCCCGCGCGCTGGCTGCGGCTGCTGGCCGCGCATCCGCGCGCGCTGAGCGCGGCGCCCAACTTCGCCTACGACTACTGCGCCTCGACGGTCACCGAGGCGCAGAAGGCCGGGCTGCGGCTGGGCGGGGTCCACGCGCTGATCAACGGCAGCGAGCCGGTGCGCCCCGGCACGGCGGACCGCTTCCACGCCGCGTTCGCCGCGCAGGGGCTCGCCGCGGGGACGCACTGTCCGTCGTACGGGCTGGCGGAGGCGACCGTCTTCGTCAGCGCCGCCCGGCCCGGGGACCCGGTGCGCGCGTTCGCGCTCGACCGGGACGCCCTGGCGGCGGGCAAGGCCCTGCCCGCGCGGCCCGACGATCCGAGGGCGGTGCTGCTGGCCGGCTGCGGCGCGCCGGCGGGCCAGCGGATACGCGTCACGGACCCGGTGTCGCGGGCCGCGACGGCGGACGGCGAGGTCGGCGAGATCTGGGTGCGCGGGCCCAACGTGGGGCGGGGGTACCGGGGTCAGGAGGGGCTGACGCGGCGCGTCTTCGGCGCCGAACCGGCCGAGGTCACGGCGGAGCCGGGCGCGTGGCTGCGGACCGGTGACCTGGGGGCGGTGCTGGAGGGGCAGTTGCTCGTCACCGGGCGGCTGAAGGACCTCATCGTCGTCGACGGACGCAACCACTACCCGCAGGACGTGGAGGCCACGGCCCAGGAGACGCATCCGGCCGTACGGCGGGACCGGCTCGCCGCGTTCGGGGTGCCGGGCGGCTCCGGGGAGCGGGTGGTCGTGGTCGCGGAGCACGCGCGCGGTGTGCCGGTCGCCGACCTCGACGTACCGGCTCTCGTACGGACCGTGCGCGCGGCCGTCTCCGCCCGGCACGGGCTGCGGCTCGCCGACGTCGTCCTCGTCCCGCCGGGGACGGTGCCCCGGACGTCCAGCGGGAAGGTCTCGCGGACGCTGACCCGCGAGCGCTATCTGGCCGGCGCCTACGCGGCGGGGGTCGCGGGATGAGGGCCGTCGGGGACGGCGCGGCGGGCGGGCTGCGGCGGCTGATCGCCGAGCGGGTGGCCCTCTGGGGCGGCACGGCCGCCGCGGACGTGCCGATGGACCGGCCGCTCGCGGATCTCGGCATGTCCTCGCGGGAGGCGGTCGCCCTCGCCGGGGAGCTGTCGCGGGCGACGGGCCGGGAGCTGCCGGCGACGCTGCTGTGGGAGGCGACCACCGGGGACGCGCTGGTGGCGCTGCTGTGCGGTACGCGGACGGACCCCGCCCCCGCTCCGGCCCCGCCCCCGGGGGCGCCCGTGCCGCCCGGCGAACCGGTCGCGGTGGTCGGGGTCGGCTGCCGGCTGCCCGGGGGTGTGCGCGGGCCGGCGGAGTACTGGCGGGCGCTGCTCGACGGCGTCGACGCGATCCGGCGAGTCCCGGAGGACCGCTGGCGGGACTTCACGCCGTACCCGCCCGCCGACGCGCTCCCCTTCGGCGGCTACCTGGACGACATCGCCGGGTTCGACGCGGACTTCTTCCGGATCACCCCGCGCGAGGCCGCGGTCATGGACCCGCAGCAGCGGATCCTGCTGGAGGTCGTCCACGAGACGCTCGATCATGCCGCCGTCCCGGCCGCGTCCCTCGCGGGCAGCGCCACCGGTGTCTTCGTCGGGGTCTCCGCGTCCGACTACGGGCAGCTCACCGGCGCCGATCCGGCCGCCGTCGACCCCTGGGCACCGGCCGGCGGGGCGCTGAGCGTGACGGCGGGCCGGCTGGCGTACGTCCTGGACACGCGCGGGCCGAGCATGGCCGTCGACACCGCCTGTTCGTCGTCGCTGGTGGCCGTGCACCACGCCTGTGTCAGCCTGCGCACGGGCGAGAGCGACCTCGCGATCGCCGCCGGGGTCAACCTGGTGCTCTCCCCGGCCGTCACGGTCGCGTTCCGGCGGGCGGGCGCCCTCGCGCCCGACGGGCGGTGCAAGCCGTTCTCGGCCGCCGCCGACGGGATCGGCCGGGGCGAGGGGTGCGCGGCCGTGCTGCTGAAACGGCTCTGCGACGCCGAACGGGACGGCGACCGGATCCTCGCCGTCGTGCGGGCCACCGCCGTCAACTCCGACGGCCGTTCGGGCGGCCTCCTCGCCCCCAACCCGGCCGCCCAGCGGGCCCTGCTGACCACCGCCTGCGCACGGGCCGGCCTCTCCCCCGCGCACATCGACCACGTCGAGGCCCACGGCACCGGCACCCCGCTCGGCGACCCGATCGAGGCGGGCGCGCTCAGTGCCGTCCTCGGCCGCGGCCGTGACCCCGACCAGCCCCTGCTGCTCGGCTCCGTCAAGGGCAACCTGGGCCACCTGGAGTCCGCCGCGGGCGTCGCCGGTCTGGTGAAGACGGTGCTCGCGCTCCACCACGACCTCATCCCGCCCTCGCTGCACTGCGCCCAGGGCAGCTCCCTGGAGGACGGCGCACCGCTGCGCGTAGTGACGGAGGCCGAGCCGTGGCCCCGGTACGGCGGCACGGCCACGGCCGGGGTCTCCGGGTTCGGGTTCGGCGGCACCAACGCCCACGCGGTGCTGGAGGAGTGGCCGCCCGACACCGCTCTCGCGCCCCCGGCACCGGAGACCGCCGCCCGCCTGCACCTCCTCTCCGACGCCGGTCCCGCCCGGGTCCGCGACACCGCCGCCCGGCTGGCCGACTGGCTGGACACGCCCGAGGGGCGCGCCGCGCACCCGGCCGACGTGGCCCGCACCCTCGCCGGACGTACGGGGCGGGGAAGGATGCGGGCCGCGGTGGTGGCCGGTGCTCCGGCCGAACTGGCGGACGGATTGCGCGCGTTGGCCGGCGGACGGCCGCACGCGCGGGTCGTCGTGGGCGACGCGGACCGCCTCGGGCCCGGCCCGGTGTGGGTGTTCTCCGGGTACGGCAGTCAGTGGCCCGGCATGGGGCGCCGGCTCCTCGCCGAGGAACCGGCCTTCGCCGCGGCCGTGGAGAAGCTGGACGCGCAACTGGCCCCCGAGTGCGGGTTCTCCCTCTACGACCACCTCGCCACCGGCGGCGGCCTCGACCGCCTGGAGATCGCCCAACCCGTGCTCTTCGGGCTGCAGTTGGCGCTCGCGGAGCTGTGGCGGGCGCACGGCGCCGAGCCCGCCGCCGTCATCGGGCACTCCCTGGGCGAGGTGGCCGCAGCGGTGTGCGCGGGCGCGCTGGAGGTGGCGGACGGGGCTCGTGTGGTCGCCGTACGGGCCCGGCTGCTCGGCGGGCTGCGGGGCGGGGCCATGGCGGTGGTGGACCTCGCCGACGACGAACTCGACGTCCTGGCACGGGACTTCCCGGATGTTCATGTCGCCGTGCACTCCTCGCCCGGCCAGAAGGTCGTCACCGGCCGGGAGGAGCAGGTGGCCCGGCTGGTGCGCCGACTGGAGGCCGAGGGGCGGGCCGCGCGGGCGATGCGGGTGGTCGGGGCGGGTCACTCGCCGCAGGTGGAGCCGCTGCTGCCGGAGCTGACGGCGGAGCTGGCGGACGTGAGCGGCGGACCCGCCCACGTCCCCGTGTACTCCACCGTGCTGGACGACCCGCGCGGCCACGGCGTGTTCGACGCGGCGCACTGGGCCGCCAATCTGCGCAGACCGGTGCGCCTGGCCCGGGCGGTCGCCGCAGCCGCCGCCGACGGCCACACCGCGTTCGTCGAACTCTCGCCCCACCCGGTCCTGACCCGGGCCATCACGGACACCGCGCCCGAGACCCTCGCCCTCGGCACCCTCCACCGCGACGCCGACTCCGCCGCGGACTTCCTCACCCAGGTGGGCGTCCTGCACACCGCCGGGCTGCGGCTCCCCCTGCCCCCGGGCCGCGTCATCGACCTGCCCGGACCCCGCTGGCGGCACACCCGGCACTGGTGGACGGACCGGACGGCGGGCGGTGCGGCACCGGAGCCGTCCACCGCCGGGGCCATGGACGCCGGGGCCGCCGCCCGGGGTCACCTGGCGGCGCGGCCGGAGGAAGGCCGGACGGCGGACCACGCCTCGGTCTCCGACCGGCTCCGCCACCACATCGCCGCCGTCACCGGACACCCGCCGGCCCGCGTCACCCCGGCCACCGCACTCACCGAACTGGGCCTGGACTCCCTGATGGCCGTCCGTATCCGCGCCGCCCTGGAACGCGAGTTCGGGATCCCGCTCCCCCTGCGCGACCTCCTGGGCGCCGGCACCGTCGAGGCCACGGCGGCCCGCATCCAGCGCGCGCTGCCGGCCGGAGCGACGGCCACCGAGGACACCCCGCTCACCGGACTCCCCGGCGCCCACCCGCTGCTCCGCCCCCTGCACGCCTCGGGCCCGCACTCCCCGCTCTTCCTCGTCCACGCGGCGGGCGGCACCACCGACGTGTACCGGTCGCTCGTGGAACGGCTCGGCGGGGAACGGCCCGTGTACGGGCTGGAGCGGGCCGACGAGGCCCGTACGGTCGCCGAGAAGGCACGCCGGTACGCCGACGCGGTGGCCGCCGCGCGTCCCGACGGGCCCTGCCTGCTGGGCGGCTGGTCGTTCGGCGGCTTCGTCGCCCAGGAGGCGGCACGCCTGCTGACGGTCGCGGGGCGTGACGTGCGGCTGGTGGTGCTCCTCGACTCCGTACGGCCGCTCCCCCGCCCCGAGGGCACCGAGGCCGAACGGATCCGCGCGCACTTCACCGGTTTCGCGCGCCACGTCGCCGACACGTACGGGGTCGCGCTGGACCTGCCGTACGACGAACTGGCCGCGACCGAGGACGACGCCGAGCGCATCGATGCCGTGCTGAGGGCGCTGCGGGAGGCGGCCGACGTCCCGTCGGCGGTCCTCGACCACCAGCGGGCCTCCTATCTGGACCTGCGGATCGGCGAGGCGCACCGGCCGGGCCGGTACGACGGGCAGGTCGTGCTCTACCGGGCCACCGAGCCCGCCCCGCACACCGTGCGCGACCCCGCGTACGAGCGGGAGGACGAGGCGCTCGGGTGGGACGAGGTGTGCCCGCGCCTGACCGTCGTCCGGGTCGCGGGCCACCATCTCTCGCTGCTCGACCCGCCGAACGTCGACGAGATCGCCGCCCATCTGCGGCGGCGGCTCGCCGGGGAGACCCGCTGAACCGATCCGAGGAGAGCCGCCATGACCGACCCCGTGAACCACAGCCCCCGCACCGGCCGACGCAACGGCAGCACCGGGTCGTCCCGGCGCTCCGTCACCGGAGCGGCCGCCGCCACCGCCCTGGCCGCCCTCGTCGGGACGAGCACCGCGAGGACCGCCGCCGCGGCCACCCCCGGGACCGCACCCCGCGCCCGGACCACGCCGGTACCCGGCGTCCGGTCCGTCACCCGCCTCGGCGCCCGGACCCTCGACCTCTCCCTCCCCTCCGCCGCCCTCGGCCGGAACGCCCCGGTCCGGCTGATCCTCCCCTCCTCCTTCGACGCGCGGCCCGCGCGGACCTACCCCGTGCTGTATCTGCTCCACGGTGCCCACGACGACCACACGTCGTGGACCCGGGAGACGGACATCGAGGCGTTCACGGCGGGCCGGGAACTGATCGTGGCGATGCCGGACGCGGGGCCCACCGGTATACCGACCGCCTGGCGCGACGGCCCGGACTACGAGACGTTCCAGGTGTCCGAGGTCCCGGCGCTGCTCGCCCGCGACTACCGCGCCTCCGGCGTGCGGGTGGTCGCCGGGGTGTCCACCGGCGGCTACGGCGCGATGGCGCACGCGGCGCGGCACCCGGGGACGTACGCGGCGGCGGCCTCGTACAGCGGCATCCTGGACACCATGGCACCCGGGGTGCCGAGCCTCATGGACGCCATCGTCGGCCGCGAGAACCTGGCCCCCCGGTCGCTGTGGGGCAACCCGATCCTCGACCTTCTCACCTGGCGTGACTTCAACCCGCGTTCCCGGGCGGCGGGACTGCGCGGCACCGCCCTGTACGTGTCGAGCGGCAGCGGAGTGGTCGGCGGCCTCGGCGACTGGCTCCCGGAGGCGCTGGAGAGTCTGCTCTGGCCGTCCGCCCACGCCTTCACGGACGCGCTCGCCCTGCTCCGCGTGCCGGTCACCACGCACTTCTACAGCGGCGGCGGACACGGCTGGGCCTACTGGAAGCGGGAGTTCGGCGCCTCGTGGCCGATGCTCGCCGGTGCGCTGGGAGTGCCGGCGTGAGGCCGGTGCCGTCGGGGCACGGAACGGAGCGCGGGGGGCGTGCGTCCTACTCGGGACTTGCCGCTCGCCCCACGGGCAACGGCCCGCGGGTGAGCCGCTTCCGGGTGAAAGGAGGGTCCGCCGTGGCTTCCCCCACTCCGCCGTACGGCGTACCGAACGGTCCCGGCGCCACCCCTGTGCCGCCCGAACTGGCCAGGCTGCTGCGCGACGAACTGGAGTCCGTCGCCGACGAGGTGGAGGAGGAGGTGTGCCGGCAGGTCCCGGAGTACGCCTCCCGGGTGGCCGACGAGGCGAGCCGCGCGCTCCTCAGGTCGGGGGTCGTGCAGGCGCTCACCCTGTTCGTCGACCACATCGCCGATCCGCGCGCCCGGGGGGACTCGATCGCCGCGATCTACCACGAGTTGGGGCGCGGCGAGGCGCTGCTGGGCCACAGCCTCGAAACGCTGCAGTCCGCGCTGCGGGTCGGAGGGCTGCACGCCTGGCGGCGGCTGGGCCGCACGACCGAGGAACTCGGGCTGGACTCCTCGGTCATGGCCGGACTGGGCGAACTGGCGTTCCGGACGGTGCACGAGGTGGCCGAGGCCGCGGCGGCGGGGTACGCGGAGGGGCAGCTGCGCCGCACGGACGAACTGGAGCGGCGCCGGGGGCGGCTGCTCGCCCTGCTGCTGGGCGAGGGGCCGGTGTCGCCGGAGGCGGTGCGCGACCTGGCGCACGGCGCCCGCTGGTCGGTGCCGGCGCAGGTCGCGGTCGTCGTCCTCGCGGCCTCGCCCGACCAGCGGGAGGAGCGGCCGTTGGCGGCCGCCGGGGCGCTGGTGGACATGGAGTCCCGGCCGCCCCGGATGCTCGTGCCCGACCCGGACGGTTCGGGCGGCTTCGGCGGCCGGGCGTTCACGCTCGCGCTGCGGGGGCGGCCGGCGGCGATCGGCCCGTCGGTTCCGCTCACGGAGGCCGCCCGGTCCCTGCGGTGGGCCACGCGCGCGCTCGGGCTGATGGGGCGCGGCGTCCTGCCCCGGCAGGGCGTGGTGCGCTGCGCCGACCATCTGTCGACCCTGCTGCTGCACAGCGACGAACCGATGCTCGCCCGGCTCCGGTCACAGGTGCTGGCCCCGCTGGACACGGTCGCGGAGGGGCCGCGCGGCCGGCTCGCCGAGACGCTGCTGGCGTGGCTCCTGGGCGGCAGCAACGTGCCCGACGTCGCCGCCCGCCTCCATGTCCACCCGCAGACGGTCCGCTATCGCCTGCGGCAGCTGGAGAAGCTGTTCGGCGACGCCCTGCACGACCCGGCCACCCGTCTGGACCTCATCCTCGCCCTGCGGGCGGAGGCACTGCGGGACGACGACCCGTCCCCCGCATAAGCAAACCGTCTCACCGGGGCCGGCCCCCTCTTCGCCGGCCCGTTTCCGGCTGCCCGATTTATGGCCGCCCCTTTCGGGCCGCCCATCTCCGGCTGTCCTTTTCGGGAGACTCAATTCGGCACAAAAAAGGAGGTGAATACTGAATTCCCGTCCATAACACCGCGACCGGCCAGGCACATACCTTCGGGACGTCCTTTTCCACAGGCGCTTCCCCGCGCCCGACCCTCAAAGGATCCCCATGCGTATCCGCCTGTACCTCGCCGCCGTCTCGCTCGTCGGCGGGGCCGGTCTGGCCGCCGTCGCGACCCCCACCGCCACGGCCGCCGCCTGCACGGACATCGACGTCGTCTCGGCTCGCGGCACCTTCGAGCCGGGCACGCTCGGCTTCATCGTCGGCGACCCCGTGTACGCGGCGCTGCAGAAGAAAATCGCGGGCAAGTCACTGTCCAGCCACAAGGTGAACTATCCCGCCGACCTTTCGCCCACGTCGGCCGCGCAGGGCAACGCGGATCTGGTGAACCATGTCCGGAGCCAGGCCGCCTCCTGCCCGAACCAGCGTTTCGTTCTCGTCGGTTATTCGCAGGGCGCGAACGTCGTCGACAACTCCATCGGTATCAGCAGCGCCGGCGCGGTGGTCGGCAGTCCCATCGTGGCCACCATTCCGGCGGCGCTGGAACCGCGGGTCTCCGCGGTGCTGCTGTTCGGCAACCCGATCCGTGCGATCGGCAAGAGCGTCACCGGCGTCTACCAGAGCCGCACCGTCGACTTCTGCGCGGCCGGTGACCCGGTCTGCGAGAACGGCGGCGGCGACGTGGGCGCCCACCTCGGCTACCGCGCGAACGCCGACGCGGCGGCGGCCTTCGCCGCGACCAAGATCTGACCCCACCGGCCCGACGGGCCCCGCCGGCTCCACGCACCGCACGGACAGGGCGAAGGGCCCGGGAGGACATCCTCCCGGGCCCTTCTTGCACGAGGGTGACGAGGGCGCCGGTTACGCCGGGTCCCGCGCGAACTCCGTCAGGCTCGCGGAGACCGGCTCGGGACGGCCGTCGTTCCGGGTCGGCGCGGCGGTCAGCACGTCCAGGTGCTGGTAGCCGTCGGCGATCACGGGATCCAGGCCGGCCGGGACCCGGCCCGCCAGCAGTCCGTCGCCCGCGAGCACGGTGAGCGTCGGGTGGGCGGTGAGCCCGTCCGGGTGGACGACGAGCCGCTTCACCTGGGGCGAATCCGCCAGCTGGAGATCGGTGACCAGCTTCGTCGGAAAGTACTGCTCGGTGAAGTCCAGCGGCTGCCGGGCCATGCTGCGGGCCAGTTCCTGGATGTCGGTGACCTCCTTGCCCGCGTCGGTGAAGGGCGTCCCATCGGCGGACCGGTACCCGGGGTCGTCGGCGTCGCCGACGCGGTCGTAGTTCCGCCAGGTGTAGAGCGGGCCGCCCGGCCGGTCGGGGATGGCCTTGTACTCGCGGCCGAACAGGGCCGGTTGTGCCCCGCTCCCGTTGGCGGCGGGGAAGTTCTTGTCGACGACCGGCCCGCCGTCGAAGAAGCCCACGCTGCTCTGCAGGAAGGCCAGCGGTACGGAGTGGTCGTCCATCAGGGCGCCGAGGACGGCCTCGTTGGTGAGCCGGAAGTCCCGTACCGCCGGGGTGCCGGAGAGGAAGGCGGCAGTGTCCTCGGAGAACAGGAACCGGTTGGTGAGGTCGATGTTGGCGGTGCGGGGCAACTGGTCCGGCAGGGTCGCCTCGCCGTCCGGGTCCTGCAGCGCGCCCATGGCGGCGATGGCGAGCAGCGTCATCGTCTCCGGGTTGAGGAGCACCGGCGCGGACAGCGAGCGCGGCAGCAGTCCGCTGTCGAGGCCGGCCTGCACGGCGCCGTGGCCGAGGCCGACGTCGGGCAGATCGGTGTCGTCCGGGATGCTGCCGCTCAGGTCCCCGAGGGAGGTGGAGACGGTGGTGTCGAGGGCGAAGTAGCCGGCGCACTGGCGGTGTCCGGCGTCCGCCGTGGTGGCCGGGTCGCCGTCGAAGTCGGCGGTCGCGAAGTACCCGGTGACGACACCGCCCAGGGAGTGGCCGCCGCACAGCACCTTCCGCGCGCGCACCCGCGGGTCGGGCAGTTCGGCGGTGAGCAGGTCGTACTGGTCGCGGACGGTCCGCTCGACGCCGAGCCGCGCCATCCAGGCCAGGTCGCCGTTGCCGAGGAACCCGTCGAAGGTGCGGCCCGCGACCGGTTTGTCGCGGTAGTAGTAGTCGACGGCCGTGCGCTGGTCGCCGTAGGCCACCCCGGTGCGGTCCTCCAGGCAGTTGGAGCGGCGGTCCAGGGCCCAGAACTCGATGTGCCGGCCCTGGGCGGCGGCGCGTGCCACGGTGTTGCGGGCGACGCTGTCGAAGGCGCCGGCGCCTTCCAGGATGCCCGGCTGGGCGACGAGGATCCGGTCGGCGTCGGCCGAGGCGGCCGGTCCGCCGGAGGAGCGGTAGCGCAGGTACGACAGCCAGTCGCACGCCGCCGGCCGGGCCCCGAAGGACGCCGGGAGCGGCGCCCGCACCCGCACCGTCGTCTCCGTCACCTCCCGGACCGGGCTGGTCGACGCCACGGCCGTCTCGGTCCGCGTCTGCGTGCCCCGCGCGTCGGGGGCGGCTGCGGTGAGCGCCCCGACGGTCAGCAGCACCGCCGGCGCGACGCCCCGCAGCGCCCTGAAGGTCTTTCCTCTCCTGCGACTCGTGTTCATGCTGGGACGGTAGGACCGCGGCGCGGGCCCCACCGCCCCGTGCTCACAACAACGCAGCCACGGCGAGCGCCTTTGTCATCAGGCACCGACTCCCGCTGCAGCGGCCGCGGTTCACAGCCCGTCGGACACCATCGCGGCGACGATCCGGACGTGCCGGTCGGCCGCGGTCGTGGAGTACTCGTTGTCGTAGTTGAGGCCGTAGGGCCAGAAGTGGCCGCCGCCGGTGGAGATCTTCGCGCTCGCGCCGTCGTACTGCCTCACCAGCGCCGTCGCCCGCGCGCCGGTCCAGGTGCCGCTGCCGCCCAGCCGGGACCAGCCGGAGCTGGTGCCCACGCCGATGGTGTGCGCGATCTCGTGCAGGGCGGTCCGCTCGTTCATGTAACTGCGGTTGCTGCCGAAGCGGATGGTCCCGTTGAGGTTCCCGTCGGCCGTGGGGACGCCGGGCTCGTAGCGGACGGTGATGTTCTTGCCGAGGTCGCTGAGGTTGTTGTAGCGGGCGACCGCCGCGTTCATGGCCGAGGTGATCAGGGTGTACGCCGAGCGCTGGTCCTGCGTCGGATTGGCCGCCCGGACGAGGGTCCAGCTGATGGTGGCCGCGGCGGCCTGCGTCCGGGGAACGGGCGCGGCCTGCGGCGCCGCCTGTGCGACACCGGGTCCGGTGAGCAGCGCGGCCGTCAGCGCGGCCAGGACCACCTTCGTGCGCGGTGAGTTCATCGGGCTCTCTCCTGTGCTTCGTGGGGGGGAGGAGGACTTGCTCAGGCACCCGGCGTTCCGGTGCGCGGCCCGGCCACCGTGCCGCCGGGGAACGGGCGCGCCGTGCGGGCGTACAGCGGGAACCGATCGGCGGTGGCGGCGGTCGGGGCGGGGCGTTCGGTCCCTCCGGCGGTGCCGGTCCGTCCGGGCGCGCCGACGGTACGTGACGACCTCATACGGTTTCTCCCGGGACGGGTGGAGGACGTTCTCGGACCGTGCGGCCGGTCGGGCGAATCCATGAACAACGAGGACTAGAAAGCGCTTTCAGTTTCCTGAATGCTAAGCACGTGTTTTGGCCATGTCAACGAAACGGCGTTCGCCCCGTGTTGTGGAAGGGAGTGTCGTGACCCCACGACATCGCATCGTCAGGGCCTTGGCGCCCGTGGTCCCCCTCGTGCTGGGTGCCGGTCTGACGGCGGCCCCGCCGGCCGCCGCGGACACGACGGCCCCGGTGCGGAACTCCGTCACCGTCCGGATCGATCCCTCGTACCGGCAGCAGGAGTTCGAGGGATGGGGGACCAGCCTCGTCTGGTTCGCCAACGCCACGGGCGGCTACCCCGAGCCCGTCCGAAGACGCCTCGTCGACATGCTGTTCGGTGAGGACGGGCTCCGTCTCAACATCGCGCGCTACAACATCGGCGGCGGCAACGCACCGGACGTCCGCAAGGACTACATGAAGACCGGCGCGACGATGGACGGCTTCTGGAAGGCCCCGCCGGGCACCACCCGCCAGGACATGGAGTGGTGGGATCCGGAGAACCCCGACCACTGGGACTGGAACGCCGACCCGGGCCAGCGCTGGTGGGTGGACCAGGTCAAGGACAAGATCACCAAGTGGGAGGCGTTCAGCAACTCGCCGCCCTGGTTCCAGACCGTCAGCGGTTACGTCTCCGGCGGTTTCGACGCGAACACGGACCAGATCCGCGCGGACCGCGTCGACGAGTTCGCCGCCTACCTGGTGCGGGTCACCGAGGAGATGGAGAAGCGGCACGGTATCGACTTCGACACCATCGCCCCGCTGAACGAGCCCAACACCAACTACTGGGGCACCCAGATCGGCGCGAACGGCCAGCCCACCGGCGGCCGTCAGGAAGGCGCGCACGCGGGTCCCGCCCTCCAGCAGAAGGTGCTCCTCGCCCTGGAGAAGGCACTGCGCGGAGCGAGGACCGACGCCCGGATCTCGGCGATGGACGAGACCAACCCGACGATCTTCACCCAGAACTGGAACGCCTACGACGCCTCCGCACGGGCGGCCGTCCCCCAGCTCAACGTGCACACCTACGGCACCGGCATGCGCACCAGCGCGCGCGACATCGCCAAGGGCGCGGACAAGAAGCTCTGGATGAGCGAGGTCGAGGGCACCTGGGGCACCGGCAGCGACTTCACGAGCATGGAGCCCGGCCTCGGCATCGCCGGCCGCATGGTCGACGACATGCGTGAACTGGAGCCCTCCGCCTGGGTGTTCTGGCAGCCGGTCGAGGACGCGCTGCCGCAGGCCGCGGCGGGCAAGAACTGGGGCAGCATCCACATCCCGTTCAACTGCACGGCCACGGACACCCTGGAGACCTGCCCGATCCGGGCCAACTCCAAGTTCGACACCATCCGGAACTTCACCCATCACATCCGGCCCGGCGACCACTTCGTGAAGGTCGACGACCCGTCCAGCGTCGCCGCCGTCAGGAAGTCGGGCCGTTCGGCCACCGTGGTCCACGTGAACGGCGGCACGACCGCCCGTTCCGTCACCCTGGACCTCTCCCGCTTCCGCAAGATCGACGCGGACGCCACCGTCACCCCCGTCGTGACGAGCGCGGGCGGCGCCCTCGTGAAGGGCACCCCGGTCGCGGTGACCGGCGGCTCGGCCACCCTCGACGTCCCCGCCAAGTCCGTCACCACGTTCCTGGTCGAGGGCGTCCGGGGCGCGGACAAGGATGCCGCCCTCGTCCAGCCCGGTCATGTCTACCGCCTCCAGGGCACGCAGAGCGGCAAGTCCTTCACCCCGTCGCCCGACGGCACCGGTGTCGTCCTGCGCACGACCGACGCCGCGAGCGCCCGGCAGCTGTGGTCGGTGGAGCAGCTGACCTCCGGCACCGGCAACCGTGAGCGCTACGCCCTGACCAACGCGGACACCGGCGGGCGGCTCGCCGTGCGCGACAACCAGGCCGTCCTCGAAGCAGCGGGGGCCGGTGAGGTCCCCGCCGCCGCGCAGTGGCTCATGTCGACCACCGGGGACGGCAACTGGACGCTGGTGAACGCCGCCACCGGCCGTCTCCTCGACGTCACCGGGCAGTCCTCGGCCGACGGCGCCAAGGTGTCGACGTACACCCCGACCTCGGCGGCCAACCAGCTCTGGGCCGTGAGCGACGAGACCGTGCTGAGCACCGAGCGGGCCGAGGCGTTCACCGTCCCGGGGCTGCGGCCGAAGCTGCCGGAGACGGTGACCCCGGTGGTCCGCGACGGCGTTCGGGGCTCCCTGCCGGTGGTGTGGGAGCTGCCGGCGGACCGCAAGTGGCGCAAGTCCGGGACCGTACGCGTCAAGGGCGAGGCCACCGACGTCCTCGGCCGGAAGATCCCCGCGGAGGCCCGGGTCACCGTCGACACGATCGCCTCGACCGTCCCCGGCCGCGCGAAGACCTACGAGGGGGGCGAGCCGGAGCTCCCGGCCACGGTCACCGGCGTCGGCCGGGACGGCGGACGCACCGCCCTCCCGGTGATCTGGGACCGGGCCGCCGACGGGGCGTTCGACGAGACGGGGGTCGTGACCCTGACCGGCCGGGCGGAGGTCGTCGACGGCTCCACGGTCGACGCGACCGTCCGCGTCCAGGTGACCAGGGCCTCGGAGACCAACATCGCGCCCGACGCGGGTGTCACCGTCGCCGCCACCTACACCGAGAGCGGCTACTCCGCCGAGCGGCTGCGCAACGGCAACACCGCCGAGAAGGCGTGGTCCAACTGGAGGTCGGGCACCAAGAACCCGTCCGACACCCTCACCTTCGGCCTGCCGAAGGCCCGCGACCTGAGCCGGGTCGTCGCCCACTTCCACCGGGACGGCACCAACGTCTCCTTCCCGCAGAGCCTGAAGGTGCAGGTCAGGAAGACGGCCGACGGCCCGTGGACCGACGCGGGCGGGCCGGTCGCGGTCGGCACCGAGGGCACCCCGGTGATCGACGTCCCCCTCGACGCGGGCCCGGTGACCGGTGTGCGGGTGGTCATGACCGCGCGGCAGGGCGGCTACATCACCATGGGCGAGATCGAGGTGTACGCCAAGGCCCCCGGTGTCTCCTCCGACGCCGCCGCCTCCTCCGTCGAGGTCGACGGGAAGCCGGTCGCCTCCTTCGACCCCGGCACCACCGACTACCGGGTCGTCACCGACGACCCGGGCCGGGCGGAGGTCACGGCGACGGCGCGCGACCCGTACGCGACCGTCACCGTGGACCGCGACGGCACCTCCGGCGGGGCCTCGGCCGTGGTCACGGTGCGCGGCGAGGACGGTTCCCGGACCCGGACGTACCGGATCGAGCTGGTGCGGGGCTGATGACGGGACCGGCGGGGGCCGTGAGCGTCCCCCGCCGGTCGTGCCGGCCGGCCGGTGTCCCGGCCGGCTCGTCGGAGCGGTCAACTGCCTGCGCAGGCAGCCCCGTTGAGCGTGAAGGCCGTCGGCGCGGTGTTCTTGGCGCCCTTGGTGCCGATGAAGCCGACCGTCACCGAGCCCGCGGCCGGGATGGTGGAGGTGTAGGAGACGGGCTTCACGCTCACCGATCCGGCGCTCTGCGTGGGAGTCCCGCCCCACATGGTGCCGACGGTCTGGCCGTCGGCGAAGGCGAAGGCGAGGGTCCAGCCGCTGACGGCGGTGGTGCCGGTGTTGCGGATGACGATCTCGCCCTGGAAGCCGCCCGGCCACTCGTTGGTGGCCCGGTACGTCACCGAGCAGTCCCCGGCCGGGGTGCCGCCGCCCTGGTCCGTGGTGACGTTCACGGTGCCCGAACGGTTCGACCGGTTCCCGGCGGCGTCACGGGCGTAGACGGCGAAGGTGTATGCCGTGCCGGCCGTGAGACCGGTCAGGGTCGCCGAGTTGGTGGTGGAGGAGGCGATCCTGCTCTCGGTGGAGCCGCTCACCCGGACGATGTCGTAGGCGGTGACACCGGTGTCGTCCGTGGCGGCGGTCCAGGTCAGCGTGGCGGCGGTCGCCGTCACCGCGGAGGCGGCCGGGGTGCCGGGGGTGGTCGGCGCCCGGGTGTCGCCCGGGGTGCCGCCGCCGAAGACCGTGGCTTCCTTCGCCGTCCGCGCGATGCCGTCGGCGCCGTTGAAGATGCGCTCGCCCCAGGAGCTGAGCCGGTCGGGGTCGAAGCCGATCGACAGGTCGAGGACCGGGTCGGTGTTGCCGCTCCAGGACCAGGCCAGGTAGCCGAGGTCCAGCCGCTCGGCGGCGGCCATCATGGTGTCCTCGTCCGGATCGCCCCACTGGTCGGCGGGTCCCCCGAACTCGCCGATGAGCAGGGGCAGTCGGGCGTCCACGAAGGCGTTCAGGTAGTCGTTGATCTCGGCGGCGGTGTCGAAGACGCTGTACATGTGGATCGAGAAGATGAGGTTGCCGGTGGTGTCGGCCTCGTACACGGACCGGGCGTTGGCGCGCATGACGCCCTGCCAGTCCTGACCCCAGTTGGGGGCGTCCACCATGATCGTGTGCTCGAGGCCGGCGGCCCGCAGTTTCCGCACGGCGGCCTTGGTGGGCGCGGCCCAGCCCGCGGGGTCGGTGTTGCCCCAGGGCTCGTTGCCGATGTTGACGATGACGTAGTTCTCCTCGCCGGCGAGGACGTCCTTGAGGCTGATCCAGTAGTCGGCCGCGTGGTCGAGCGTCCCGGCCGCGGCCTCCTCGCCGTAGCCGGTGGTGTCGTGCACCTCCAGGACGCAGATGAGCCGGTTGGCCTTGCACCGCGCGACGACGTTCGCCACGTCGGCGGCGCTGTTCTTCGTCCAGCGGTGGCCGTCGGAGAGGACGACGCGGACGGTGTTGGCGCCGAGCGCCTTGATGTCGGCCAGCGACTGCGTCTGGCCCGGGTACCAGGTGTGGGCGTGGTTGACGCCGCGCATCACGAAGTCGTTGCCGTTGCCCTCCACGAGACGGCCGTCGCTGATGTGCAGGCCGGTGGCCCGGGCGTCGGGCGCCGACTGGGCCAGCGCCACGGCCGGGGCCAGAACGCCGAGGAGGGCGAGTCCGATCAGACCGGCGAGCCCTGCCAACAGGGTGCCGAGGGGGTTTCTTCGCTGCGTGCTTCGTCCAGTTCTCATCGCGACTCCAGGTGGGGGTGGGCGCCGAGAAGCTCAGGCATCAAAGAGAGGTGGGGGTGGAGATGAATCCATGGGAGCGCTCCCATGAACCCATCCGACTACGCGCACGTCAACCCTGCGCGCATGTGTCATGCACATTGCCGCGAATGTTCGCACGCGTGGTGACGCGCGTGGTGGCACACGTGGTCAGCGCCGAAGGCCCGCACGGACCGCCGCGGCGACCACCGCGTCCCGCTCCGCGCCGGTGAACCGGCCCTCGGAGACCCAGCCGTCGGCGAGCGTCCGTACGGCCGTCACGAAGGCGTCGGACGTGGGGAAGGGCGCCCGCGCCCAGAGGACGTCGAGGAACGTCAGCCGGTCCGCCCGGGCCCGGTTGGGGACACCCGAGCCGGCCGCGCCGAACACGATGAGAGGCTCGGAGCGCCTGAAGTAGGCGTGGTAGCGGAGGTCGTCGCCGATGAAGAAGGGGGCGAGGGTGAGCCCGTGCGTGGTGAAGTGCAGGGGTCTGCCCTCCGGGCGGACCGCGTCCGCGAGATCGCCGCGCAGGGTGAAGTCCTTGTAGAACGAGAAGGTCCGCAGCCCGGCCTCCGGGCTCCGCGCGACCAGCAGCAGCGGCCCGAAGAACACCGACTGCACGGTGGGGTCGTCGGGCGCCCGCTCCACCCGCAGCCGGTACGGCGCCGAGACGGCGACCCGGTCGCCGCGCCGCCAGTTCCGGCGCAGGGTGAGGTACGACCCGGGTACGGCCTCGGCCTGCTGGAGGACCCCGTTGACCGTGACCGTGAACCCGCCCGTGGCCCAGGACGGCACCCGCAGCCTGAGATCGAGCGTGCCGCCGCCCTCCCGGAAGGTCAGGGTGCGGACGCCCTCGGCCGGATAACCGCTCGTCTGCTCGATCACGAGCCCGCGCTCCGGCCACCGCAGCGTCGAGGCGAGGTACAGGTTCACGTACAGCGCGTCGCCGGCGGCGGAGCGGAAGTACACCGAGTCCTGGTACTTGGTGTGGTTCTCCATGCCGGTGCCGCCGCAGCAGGTGCCGGTGTTGCCGTACTCGCGCACGACCCCCGGGCCCATGCCGACGAAGTAGGTGACCTCCGGACTGCTCGCGCTCGCGGTGTCCCGGCGGGAGGCGAGGATGTGGTTGGTCAGGCCCCGCTCGTAGTAGTCCATGTAGTCCGTGCGGGCCGCGTCCGGCTCGCGGAAGAAGAGCTGTCGGGTGAGCTTCAGCATGTTGTAGGTGGCGCAGGTCTCGGCGTTCTTGTCGTCCAGGGTGGCCGCGACGGCGCCCCGCGCCTTGAACATCTCCCCCTGTCCCGTACCGCCCAGGCTGTACGTCCGGGGCCCCACGACCATGTCCCAGAAATTCCGCGCGGCCTCGGCGTACCGCTCCTCCCCCGTCTCGTCGAACAGCCGCAGATACCCGGTGAACTGCGGGATGTGCTGGTTGGCGTGCCGCCCGTCGAGGACGTCCCGGTCCTGGGCGCAGGCGTCGAGGAGCGCGGTGTTGTCGAAGCAGCGGGCGGCGGCGAGGTGTTCCGCCCTGCCGGTGAGGGCGTACAGGTCGGCCAGCACCTCGTTCATGCCGCCGTACTCACCGGCGATGTAGAGGGACCACATGCGCTCCAGCTGGGCCCGGGGCAGCCCGCCCAGCCTGCTGTGCACCCAGTCGCCCATCCGGGAGACGATGGCCAGGGCCTGCGCGTTCCCGGCCAGGGTGTGCGCGTCGAGGAGGCCCCGCATGATCTTGTGGCAGGTGTAGTAGGGCGCCCAGATGGTCGGGTACGTGGCGTAGCTCTCCAGGAGGACGAACTGCGTCTCCGGGTACGCCGCGAGGAAGCCGGGGTGACTCGGTCTCGGTGTGCCCCGCTCGGCCAGGGCCGTCTGGCACTCCCCCAACGCCGTGACCAGATGGTCCAGCTTGGTCTTCAGGGCCGGCTCCCGGGTGTCCGCGTACGCCTGGGCGATGAGCGTCAGGAAGTGCCCGCCGTAGTGGCCGCGCAGATTGCCGTCGGAGGTCTCCCAGCCGCCGGGCGGCCGGGCGCCCCGGGTGTCGAGACCGGCGTTGGCACGGAACACGGCCAGGACACGGTCGGCCGGGTAGGTCCGGGCGTAGTTCAGCATCAGGTCGCGCTTGGCTCGGAACACCCCGTCCCCGAGGGTGACCTGATCGAGCGCGAACGGCTGAGCCGACCAGGTGGCGGGGACGGGCGGCGCGGCCGGCGCGGCGGCCGGTACGCCTCGTGCGGGCGGTGCGGCGTGCGCGGGTGAGGTGGCCTGGGCGAGCGGGCCGGCGGCCGCCGCTCCGGCCGCGAGGGTCAGCAGCCTGCGGCGGGTGGGGGGTTGGGACATGCTTCTCGACTCCGATCGTGCGTCGAAGGGTGGGGGGCTGGGTGTGTGGGGGTGTTGAGGGTGTGGAATGCGGGTGGCCGGTCGGGCGGGGCAGGAGTCACCCGGCGGTCAGGGAGGTGCCTCGAACGTGGTCCGCGCACCGCTACCGCCCCGCGGCGGTGCCGTCGTCCGGGGCCGCGGGGTTCTCGTCCGCGGTCGGCAGCCACACCCGCATCGTCGAGGGGCCCCGCTCGGCCCACGCGTGGTACGGCACGAGGACGATCCCGGCGGGCTCGCCGGGGCGCGGTGCGGTGGTCGGCCCGTGCGGTGCGTACGGCCAGGCCGCCTCGTCCCCGTCGGCGCCGCGGACGGCCACCTCCCCGGCGACCACGACCGTGCCGTCCCCGGCCGGCCCGTCCTCGGGGGCCGTGGACGTGTCCACCCGGATCGCGTCGACCTCGTGACCGTCCGGGAGGTCCACGGACTCGGCGCAGTAGACCAGCGGGCCGCGCTGGACGGCCACCGTGCCGCGTACGGCGTCGATGCGGGGGTCGGCGTGGATCCAGCGCGGGGCGACGGGCAGGTGGAGCCTCACCTCCTCACCGGGCCGGAAGACACGGGTGACGGCCGCCGTGCCGGGGGCGACCGGGCGGCGTACGCCGTCGGGGTCGACCAGGGACGCGGGGGCGCCCGCCGCCCAGCCGGGCACCCGCAGCGACAGGGTCCAGGGGCCGGCCGGGGAGCGGACGATCCGGACGGTCACGGTCCCGCCCGACGGGTAGCCGGTGCGGACCTCCAGGGCGACGGCCCGGCCGCCGGTGAGGGAGGTGGCGAGATCGGCGTCGGCGTACTGGTGCAGCTGCACCCCCTCGTCGTCCGCCGTCGCCAGGTAGGCGGGCAGTTGCGCCAGGGTCCGCGCCACGTTGGTCGGGCAGCACGACACCGCGAACCAGGGGGCTCGCAGCCCCGAGTCGGCGCGGGGGCTGTCGGCGTCCGCGCGCGGGGCGGCGCCCCGGTGGCGCCGGTGCAGGGTGTTGGCGTAGAAGAAGGACCGGCCGTCCTCGGACGGGGAGGTGGCGACGACGTTGAACAGGGTCCGTTCGACGAGGTCCGCGAAGCGGGGTTCGCCGGTGGCCAGCAGCAGCCGCCAGCCGAGCATCACGGAGGCGACGCCCGCGCAGGTCTCCGCGTAGGCCCGGTCCGGGGGCAGGACGAAGTCGGCGCCGAAGGACTCGTCGCGGTGGTGGGAGCCCATGCCGCCGGTGAGGTGGGTGCGGCGGGCGACCGTGGCCTCCCACTGGCGTACGACGGCGGCGAGCAGTGCGTCGTCGCCGGTCTCCACGGCCACGTCGACGGCTCCGGCGGCGAGGTAGAGGGCGCGGACGGCGTGCCCGCGCAGGACCGTGGCCCGGCGGACGGGGACGTCGTCCTGGAAGTAGGCACGGCCGAACTCCCCTTCGGCCAGGGTGCCGTGGCCGCGCCGTTCGACGAAAAGGGCGGCCTGGTCGAGGTAGCGCTGCCGGCCGGTGAGCCGGGCCAGTTCGACGAGGGCCGACTCGATCTGGGGATGGCCGCAGACGGCCTCGACGCCGCCCCGCCCGAAGGTGGCGCAGACGTGGTCGGCGGCCCGCTGGGCGATCTTCGCGAGTTCGCCCTCGCCCCGCGCACGTGCCTGGGCCACACCGGCCTGCACCAGGTGGCCCTGGCAGTACAGTTCGTGGCCCTCTTCGAGGTCGCTGTAGCGGGCGGGCTGTCCCGGGCGTCCGAACGCGGTGCTCAGATAGCCGTCCGGGTCCTGGGCGGGGGCGACGAGGTCGGTGAGGGCGGTGATCCGGGCGTCCAGCGGGCCGGACGCGGAGGGGACCGGCCCGCCCCGCAGCGCGGGGTCACCGTTCGCGGCCTCCCAGGCCATGGCTTCGAGCAGCTTGTAGATCTCGGAGTCGGCGAACTCCCGGCCGCGCCGGTCCCGTACGATCCGGCCCTCGACGGCGGCCCGGAAGTTGCCGGTCCAGCCGACACGGTCCATCCAGTCGCGGCAGTGGCCGAGCGTGACGGTCGTGTTGGTGTGGCGTCGTCGTGCCCAGAACCCGCCGGTGATCCGGACCTCGTCGAGGCCGAGCGGCCGCAGCCGGCCACGGGTCGGCGCCACCGGCAGGACGGTCGACGTGACCGCGTTCTCCCTCACCTGTTCATGCCTCCGGTTCGTCCCTTCGGTCGTCGGTGGGCCGTCCGCGCCGACGGGTCCGGGCGGATGCGCCGGCGCGTCGCGCGGGCGCGTCAGCCTTTGAGTGCGCCGGACATGAAGCCCCGGATGTAGTGCCGTTGCAGGAGCAGGAACAGCAGCAGGCAGGGCACGGCGAGGACCACCACGCCCGCCTCGGTCGCGCCGTAGTCGACGGCTCCCATGCTCTGCTGCCGCAGATTGGCCACGGCGAGCGGCAGGGGAGCCTTCTCGCTGTCGGAGATGAGGATCAGGGGGGCGATGAAGTCGTTCCAGGCCGCGAGGAAGGCGAACAGGCCCACGGTGATCAGCCCCGGCCGGACCGCCGGGAGCAGCACCCGGCGCAGCGCGCCCGCCGTACCGCAGCCGTCGACCAGCGCCGACTCCTCCAGTTCGCGCGGGACCGCCTCGAAGGAGATCCGCATCATGAAGGTGGCGAACGGCAGTTGGAACAGGGCCAGGACCAGGCTCAGCCCGACCAGCGAGTTCTGCAGGTGCAGCCGGCCGAGCAGGACGTAGAGGGGGATGAGGAGGGTGGCGTACGGGACCATGAGGACGGCCAGGGTCAGCAGGAACAGCAGGTTCTTGCCGGGGAAGTCGAAGCGGGCGAAGGCGTAGCCGCCGAGCAGGGAGACGCCGAGGGTGAGGGCGACCGTCAGCGCGGACACGACCGTGCTGTTGAGGAGGTAGCGCCCCAGGCCGGCGTCGTAGTGGAGGAGTGTGCGGTAGTTGCCGAGGCCGTACCCGGACTCCTGCGCGGTGCCGGGCTGTCCGCTGACCGAGGCCCAGGCGTTCCACAGCAGGGGGAACAGGAAGATGACGGCCAGGCCGCCGGCGACGACGTAGTGGGGCGTCCGGCCCAGGGCGCGGGTGAGCACGGTGGTGTCCCTTCTCCTCGGCGGGGTGGCGGTCGACGGGGGTACGGCGGTGGGTGTCATGGCTCGTCGGCGCGGCGCAGACCGCGGAACTGGACGGCGTTGAGCAGCAGCAGGACGGCCAGCACGATGATCGACAGGGCGGCCGCGGTGCCGAGGTCCAGCCGCTGGAACGCCTCGCGGTAGATCAACTGCACGACGGTGACGGTGCTGTTGTCGGGGCCGCCCTTGGTGAGGACGAAGAACTGGTCGAAGGCGAGCAGCGATCCGGTCACGCACAGCAGGAGGGTCAGCGCGAGCGACGGTCGCAGCAGGGGCAGGGTGATGGAGCGGAAGATCTGGGAGCGGCTCGCGCCGTCGGTCCGCGCCGCCTCGTACACCTCGTGCGGGATGCGCTGCAGGCCCACCAGCAGGATCAGCATGTAGAAGCCGGCGAACTTCCAGACGATCAGGAACACCGTCGACAGCAGGGCGGCCGTCGGGGTGCCGAGGAAGGACACCTCGTCGTCGGTGAGGCCGAGCGTGGCGAGGAGGTCGCCGAGCGGGCCGGTGGTCGGGCTGTACAGCCCCCAGAAGAGCAGGGACGCGGAGGCGAGACCGAGGGCGCTGGGCAGGAAGTAGACGGTACGGAAGAAGCCGGCGCCCGGGCGGGACTCCTGGACGAGCAGGGCGAGCAGGAGTGCCAGGCCGAGCAGGACGACGGTGACGACCCCCGTGTAGAGGAGGGTGAAGCGGACGGCGGGCCAGAACAGCGGGGCGTCGGTGATGCCCCTGAAGTTCTCCGGGGCGTTGAGGCCCCGGTCCCCGGCGAGGAGCGGCCAGTCGCTGAGCGACATCTGCCCCACGAGCAGGAGGGGCAGCAGGAAGAACACCGTGACGAACACGGCGGTGGGGGCCGCGTAGGCCAGGCCCCGCGCCCTGCGGGACCGCCACCGGGGCACGGACGCGCGCGGCGGAGGGTCCCGGTGTTCCGGCCGGTGCGGATGCGCGGTCCGCGCGGGCCCGGCCACCTTCACCTGCATGTCTCTCCTTCGCTGACGGTCTGGGGGTACGGGGGGGGCGGGAGGGGCGGGGCGCCGGGTGCCTCACCCGGTTGTCGCGCGGGCCGTGGACGACGTCCGCGCGGCGGCGGGCCTCGGGCGATCTCCCGTTCGGCGGGTCCGGGCGGGGGCCCTGGCACCGGGTCCGGCGGGGGCCCGGTGCCGGACCGGTGGAGGGTTCCGGGTCCCGGGTGCCGGCCCGGGCAGTGGTCCCGGGGGCCGGCCCGGGCAGTGGTCCCGGGGGCCGACCCGGGCAGTGGTCCCGGGTGCCGGGCCCGGCGGCCGCCTCGCGGGCGAAGACCGGGGCGCGCTGCCCGGGACCCGGAAGTCGGGCGATCCGGTCTCAGTTCTCAGTCGGCGAGCGACTCGGTGACCGCCTCGTTGTCCTCCTCCAGCGACGCCCCGTCGCCGAAGACGGCATCGCGCATCAGCGACAGCCAGGGCCCGTTGGGGTCGTTGAACGTCTGGCCGAACTTCAGGGCGTACGGGGTCCGTCCGTCGGCGACGAGTTCGTTGACGGCGACGAGCCGGGGGTCGGCGTCGGAGTACTTGTTGGAGGCGAGATCGGTGCGGGCCACCACGTCCTTGTGCGCGGCGACGATGTCGACCTGTGCCGTGTCGCCGAGGGTCCAGGCGAGGAAGTTCCACGCCTGGTCGGCCTTCCCGCTGGTCGCGGCGATGCCGATCGCGTCACCGCCGACGAAGGTGGACCGGCCGCCGTCCGGGCCGGGAATGGGGGCGACCCCGAGGTCCAGATCCTTCGGCATCAGCCCGAGCGTGGTCGACGGCATGGGCATGATCCCCACCTTGCCCTTCGGGAAGACGCCGGTCCACGTCGTGCCCGTCTCGTCCTTCGCCCCGGGTGCCACGATGCCGTCGTCCACCCAGCCCCGGTAGGTGTCGTAGACCTTCCTGGCGGTGGCGGATGCCAGGCGCGCCCCGGTGCCGTCCTCGTTCAGCACCTCCTCGCCCGCGGCCCAGATGGACGGCCACCAGGTGAAGACCCCGCAGCCTCCGCAGTTGCCGCCGAAGAAGGTGCCGTCGACGCCTCCGCCGAGGGCGTCCACCGCACGCGCCTGCTCGTCCCACTCGCCCAGCGTGGCGGGCGGATCGTCCGGGTCGAGCTTCGCCTTCCGGTAGAGGTCCTTGTTGTAGAAGAGGACCGAGAGGTCGAGGGTGTGCGGCACCACGTACTTCTTGTCCTCGTACGTGCCTGCCTCGATGTGCGACCGGGCCAGGTCGTCGGCGAAGGGCAGGGCGTCCACCCGCTCGGTGAGGTCGGCGAAGAGGCCGCTGGAGGTGTAGTTCGGGACGAAGACCACGTCGGAGGCGAACAGGTCGGGCAGGTCCCGGGAACCGGCGGCGGCCCCGACCTTGGCCTGGTAGTCGTCGGTGGGGACGACGGTCAGCTCGACCTTGTTCCGGTGGCTCGCGTTGTACGCCTCGACCAGGGCCTCGCTCTGCGGCCTGGTCGCCGCGCGCGTCCACATCGTGAGCGTGGCGCCGTCGTCCACGCCGGTGGCGTTCGCCGCGCCGCCGCCGTCGCCCCGCGCGTCGCCGTTCCCCGATCCGCAGGCCGTGGCCAGGGTCGCGGCGGTGAGCAGTGCGACGGCACCGGTGACGAAACGGCTCGTGCGGCCACGCGGCCCGACCGTGCTCCCCATGGTCGATCCCCCTTGTGTCGCGGCGGGCCGCGCGGGGCCCGCCGGTCGGGACGATGGATGTGGTGGCGCTGAACCGAGAGACGGACCGGCCGGCGGTCAGGCGGTCGCCGGCACCGGACGAGCAGCGGACGCACAACGGGAACGAAAGAAGACCGAAAAGGCTTTCTGAGACGCTAGGGCGGACCCGAATACTCGTCAATCCCCTTGCAGAAAGCGGTTCTCGGCAGCCGGCGACGGCGCCGTGCTGAAACCCGTGGCAGTCCCACGACCGAAACGTTTCCCGTACGCTTGCGGGTGGCGCGTGTCATCCTCGGCGAGGTCGGCACGCGGGGCGAGACAGGAGATCACTCATGGCACAGGCCACCGGCCCCTCTCGTACGCAGCCCGCCACCCTCGGCGACGTCGCGCGGCTGGCGGGCGTCTCGATCGCCACGGCGTCCAAGGCGCTCAACGGTCGCAGCCAGGTCCGGGCGGAGACCAGGCAGCGCGTGGTCGAGGCCGCCGAGCGGCTGTCGTTCCGGCCCAACCAGGTGGCCCGCGGCCTGCTCGCCGGACGCACCGGCACCGTGGGGCTGCTCACCAGCGACCTGGAGGGCAGGTTCGGCATACCGATCCTGATGGGTGCCGAGGACGCGTTCGGCGCGGGCGAGGTGGCGGTCTTCCTGTGCGACGCGCGCGGTGACGCGATCCGCGAACAGCACCATCTGCGCGCCCTGTTGGGCCGCCGCGTCGACGGCCTGATCGTGGTGGGCAGCCGGACGGACCCCCGCCCGTCGCTGGGCCGCGAGCTGCCCGTCCCGGTCGTCTACGCCTACGCCCCCTCCGACGACCCGGAGGACTTCTCCGTCGTCCCGGACAGCGTCGGTGCCGGCCGGATCGCCGTGGACCATCTCCTCGCCTGCGGCCGCACCCGGATCGCCCACATCACCGGCGACCCCGGTTACCTCGCCGCGCGGGACCGCGCCGACGGGGCGCGGGCCGCGCTCGCCGACGCCGGTCTCGCCCTGGTGGGCGAACCGCGGTTCGGGGACTGGTCGGAGGGGTGGGGGCGGGCCGCCACCACCCTGCTGCTGGACCGCCACCCCGACATCGACGCGGTCCTGTGCGGGAGCGACCAGATCGCCCGGGGCGTCATGGAGGTGCTGCGCGAGCGCGGCCACCGGGTGCCCGACGACATCGCCGTCATGGGATTCGACAACTGGCAGATCATGACCGCGGGTTCGCGGCCGCCGCTGACCAGCGTCGACATGAACCTCGAACAGGTCGGCCGCGTGGCCGCCCACGCCCTGTTCGCCGCGATCGCCGGCACCCCGAGCACCGGCATCGACACGCTCCCCTGCCGGGTGGTGATCAGGGGCTCGACGGCACCGCTGTCCTGAGAGCCACCACCCGGAAACCCGGCACCCCCCGTACCCGGCACCCGGCACCCGGGGAATCCCGGACTCCCCCAGAGACCCGCGTTAGCGGGACTCGTCCAGATACCCCCGGGCCAGTTCCTCCGCGCGCCCGAACCAGTCGGTGAGCAGGGCCAGTTCATCGGGCGAGTAGCGGGCGAACAGCTCGGCGAGGCGGGCGTAGAACGGGCCGTAGACCGTCACCACCCGCTCGACGACGTCCGGGACCGCGACCACCCGGACGCGGCGGCGGTCGGCGGGGTCCGGCTGCCGGGTCACGAACCCGCCGCGTTCCAGACGGTTGAGGATGCCGGTGACCGCCCCGGTGGTGACATGCGCGCGCTGCGCCAGGTCACCGGCCGTGACCGGTGCGTCCCCGGCCTCCATGACGTACGCGAAGCACACGAGGTCGGTGACGCTCAGGCCGAATCTCCGGGCGAACTCCTGCTGGCCGACGATCATCGTGGCGATCAGGCCGTCCATGGCGCTGATCGCCTCCGGGACGGTGGGGCGGCGTTCGGGCTCCATTGAAGTTGCCTCCGGGGCAAGCTATATTCCTTACTTACTAAGACATCATAGTCCGGCGCCGCGGGTGTGGCCGCGGCATGCCGTGGCACGACGCGGCGCACGTCAAGGGAGCACACACGTGAGTCTTCACGACGAGGGCCACACCGTCGCCGGCTGGACCGGCACCGCCATAGGCACCACGGGGTCCGCGCTCCTCGGTCTGGGCGTCTGCGGCTGGACCCCCGGATTCGTCCTGGGCGCCGCGGTCTCGGCGCTGGCCCTCCTGGTCACCTGGGGCCTGCACCTCGTCGGCTGGGGCAAGCCGCCAGGCCCCCGCCCCCGCGACCAGTGGAGCCTGCGGGTCCGCGACCGCTCCGCGCGCGGCGGCCACCCGGAGTGCCTCGGCTGCCGCCTGGCCGGCCGCCGGCGGACCCCCGCCCCACTCCCCGCCGTACCCGGGCCCGCCGGGAGCCCGGAGGGCGCCGCCGCCACCGTCCCGGCGGCCGACTCCCCCGCCTGATCCACGTCCGGGTTCCCGGTCGGGGCGAAGCAGGCCGCGGGCCGGCCGGGAAGGCTCCCGGCCGGCCCGGGCGCGCCGCCCGCCGCCGGCCCCTCCCCCGTGCCGACCACGGCGCGGGGGCCCGCAGGAGGGTCAGGGGCCTCTACGACGCCGGCCCAACCCCCGCGCACACCGGAGAAGTTGACGAAGTGTTCACGCTCCCTAGGGCAACGGGTGGCATCAGGTCAAGCGTCCCGGACTCTTGACTCGGATCATCGCAGTGGCGATTCTCGTCACATCGCTTGTGCCAGCCATGACAAACGGACTACGGCGTCGTGGGTGTTCACCGCGTCCCGGAACGGTCTGGCCGATCGACCGTGCATCCCCCTGACCGAGGACGTGAGTGATGACCAGGACTCCACGCGCCCATGACAGACGCAGACCCCTCATGGTGCTGGCGCTGTTCCTCACGACGATGGGCATGCTGCTCAGTCCGTCGTCCAGTGCGGCCGCGGCCGGCGACTGGTGGCTGCCCACCTCACGGCCGGCGCCCGACGCGCAGATCAACGTGACGGGCGAGCCGTTCAAGGGGACCGACTCTGCCGGTGACGTACGCGGGTTCGTCGACGCCCACAACCACCTGTTCTCCAACGAGGCGTTCGGCGGCCGGCTCATCTGCGGCAAGGTCTTCTCCACGTCCGGCATCGCCGACGCGCTGAAGGACTGTCCCGAGCACTACCCCGACGGCAGCCTCGCGATCTTCGACTACATCACCCACGGCGGCGACGGCAAGCACGACCCGGTCGGCTACCCGACGTTCAAGGACTGGCCGGCGTACGACTCGATGACGCACCAGGCCAACTACTACGCCTGGATCGAGCGCGCCTGGCGGGGCGGCCAGCGGGTGCTGGTCAACGACCTGGTGACCAACGGGATGATCTGCTCGATCTACCCGTTCAAGGACCGCAGCTGCGACGAGATGACCTCGATCCGGCTGCAGGCGAAGCTGACGTACGACCTGCAGGACTACATCGACAAGCAGTACGGCGGCGCCGGCAAGGGCTGGTTCCGGATCGTCACCGACAGCGCGCAGGCCCGTGAGGTGATCAAGCAGGGCAAGCTCGCCGTCGTCCTCGGTGTGGAGACCTCGGAGCCGTTCGGCTGCAAGCAGATCCTCGACATCGCGCAGTGCAGCAAGGCCGACATCGACAAGGGCCTCGACGAGCTGTACGGCCTGGGCGTGCGCAGCATGTTCCTGTGCCACAAGTTCGACAACGCGCTGTGCGGCGTCCGCTTCGACGAGCACGGTCTCGGTACGGCGATCAACGTCGGCCAGTTCCTGTCGACGGGCACCTTCTGGCAGACGGAGAAGTGCAAGGGCCCGCAGAAGGACAACCCGATCGGCGACGCGGCGACGAAGGCCGAGCAGGATCTGCCCGAGGGCACCGAGGTGCCGGAGTACGACGACAACGCGCAGTGCAACGTGCGCGGGCTCACCGATCTCGGCGAGTACGCCGTGCAGGGCATGATGAAGCGCAAGATGATGCTCGAGATCGACCACATGAGCGTCAAGGCCACCGGCCAGGTCCTGGACATGTTCGAGGCCGCGTCCTACCCGGGCGTCATTTCCTCGCACAGCTGGATGGACCTGAACTGGACCGAGCGGGTCTACTCCCTCGGCGGTTTCGTCGCCCAGTACATGCACGGCTCCGAGGAGTTCGGCAAGGAGGCCGCGCGCACCGACGCGCTGCGCACGAAGTACGACGTGGGCTACGGCTACGGCACGGACTTCAACGGCATCGGCGACCACCCCGCCCCGCGCGGCGCGAACACCTCCAACCCGGTGAAGTACCCCTTCAAGACCGCCGACGGCGGCTCGACCGTGGACAGGCAGACCACCGGTCAGCGCACCTTCGACTACAACACCGACGGCGCGGCCCACGTCGGCATGATCCCCGACTGGATCGAGGACATCCGGCAGACCAGCGGCCAGGGCGTCGTGGACGACCTCTTCAAGGGCGCCGAATCCTACCTCGGCACCTGGGGCTCCTCCGAGGACCACCAGGCGGGCGTCAACCTGGCCAAGGGGAAGACGGCGACGGCCAGCGCGTCCGAGTCGAACCCCGTCACCAGCTACCAGCCCGGCCGGGCCGTGGACGGCGACGGCGGCACCCGCTGGGCGAGCGACTGGAGCGACTCCCAGTGGTGGAAGGTGGACCTCGGCACCTCGCACACGATCCGGAAGGTCACCCTGGACTGGGAACGGGCCTACGGCAAGGCGTACCAGATCGACGTCTCCACCGACGGCTCGACCTGGAAGACGGTGTGGTCCACCACCTCGGGTGACGGCGGACTCGACACCGCCAAGTTCTCCGGGGTGACGGCCAGATATGTTCGGATGCTGGGGACCGACCGCGGTACGGACTGGGGTTACTCCCTCTACGAGGTCGGCGTCTACAGCAGCTGACCGCATTCCACGGGGGAAAGGGATCCACATGGCACGCCTGCCGTCGGCCGAGCGACGCAGACAGCTCACCGAGGCCGCGATCCGCGCGATGACCCGGGACGGCGTCCCCAGGACGACGACCCGGTCCATCGCGGCCGAGGCGGGCGTGTCCCTGAGCGTCTTCCACTACTGCTTCGAGTCGAAGCAGGAGCTGATCGAGTCCGTCATCACCACCATCACCGGGCACTACGTGTCCCTGGTGCGGGAGGCGATCCGGCCGAGGGAGACGCTCAGGGAGACCGTCCGGGCCGGTTTCCAGGCGTACTGGGACCATGTGTCCGCCCACCCGGGCGAGCACATGCTCACCTACGAACTGACCCAGTACGCCCTGCGGGAGCCCGGGTTCGAGCACCTGGCGCGGCGGCAGTACGAGATGTACCGCGTCACCTACGCCGATCTGATCGAGCAGTTGCGCCGGACGATGGGGTTCGAACTGACGGTGCCCGTGCCGGTGCTGGCCCGCTATCTGGCCGCCATGACGGACGGCCTCACCCTCAACTTCCTGGTCCTGGGCGACGACGCGGCCTGGGCGGACATCCTCGACACCATCACCGACCATGTGGCCGGTCTGGTCCGCGAGGAGGTCCGCCCGTAGGGCCACCGGCCTCAGCGGGCCGACGCGGCGATCAGCTGGTCCAGGAGGGCGATCAGGACGTCGCGGCAGGAGGCGCGTTCACGGGCGTCGAAGAGCAGGACGGGGGTGTTCTCCGGCAGCGCCAGGGACTCCCGGATCACGTCGGGTTCGTAGGGGTGCTCGCCGTGGAAGCCGTTGACGCCGATGACGAACGGGATCTTGCGGCGCTCGAAGAAGTCGATGGCGGCGAAGCTGGACTCGGGCCGGCGCACGTCGACCAGGACGACGGCGCCCAGGGCGCCGATCGCGAGGTCGTTCCACATGAACCAGAACCGCTGCTGTCCGGGCGTGCCGAACAGATAGAGCACGAGGTCCTGGCCGATGCTGATCCGGCCGAAGTCGAGGGCCACCGTGGTGGCGTGCTTCTCGGGAATGCCGTCGAGGTCGTCGACGTCGAGACCGGCCGTCGTGAGGGGTTCCTCGGTGCGCAGCGGGACGATCTCGCTGACCGAGCCGACCATGGTCGTCTTCCCGACGCCGAACCCTCCGGCGATGAGGATCTTCACCGTGTCGGGAGCCGAGATCCCCTGGGGGTCAGAGCCGGCCAAGACCGTCCCTCACTTTCTTCAGCAGGTCCAGGTCGGGGGTGCGGGAGATCAGGCGCGGCTGGCGCACACTGATCCGGCCCGCTTCCAGCAGGTCGCAGAGCATGATGGCGACCACGCTGACCGGCAGGTCGAGGCCCGTCGCCAGCTCCGCCACCACGATCGGTCTCGCGCACAGTCTGAGGATGCGGGCGTGCTCCGGCTGGGGCCGGGTGCCGCCGGCCGGCTGCGGGTCCACGGCCGCCACCATGGTGATGAGGGTGAAGTCGCCACGGGCGGGCCGGGTCCGGCCGCCCGTCAGGGTGAACGGGCGAACCAGCCGGCCCGCCGCATCGCCTCCGTTCACCTCACTCGCCGCTGTCGGCCGCGACGGCACCGGTGCGTGGGGCCGCGCTGAGGTGCTCGCCGATCTTCTTCACCAGCATGTTCATCTGGTACGCGACGACGCCGACGTCGGCACCCTGACGGGTCAGCACGGCGAGGTTGGCGCCGGGGCCGGCGTTGGTGAGGATGAGGAAGGCGTTGCCCATCTCGATGAGCAACTGGCGCACGGGACCGCCGCGGAAGTCCATGCTGACGCCCTTGCTGAGGCTCATCAGGCCGGACGCGGTCGCCGCGAGCCGCTCGGCGTCGTCGCGCAGGAAAGCGGTGGACTTGCTGACGACCAGTCCGTCCTCGGAGAGCACGACGGCGTGGTCGACCTCGGCGACCCGGTCCACCAGTCCGGTGAGCAGCTGGTCGAGCTGGCTGTGCGTGGCGGGGATGGGGCGTGTCATCTGTGTGTCCTTCAAAGAGCGGTCTGCGTGGGGAGTCGATGGGCCGTCAGGTGCCGGAGGCGGGGACGCGGTCCCCCGGTTCTTCGGATACGGATTCCTCCCCCGGGTCGTACGCGGATTCCGCGTCGTCGTCACGGGCCCGGAGGGTTCCGCGCTGGAAGCCGGCGAGCGAGGACGCCGCCCGCTCGGCCGTGAAGTCGTCGTCGTCACCGTCGGGGCAGGGTCCGGACTCCTCCTTCAGCTCGGCAGCCAGACTGGTCTGCGGAATCCGGCGCGGCAACGGCATCGGGCCGCCCTTCTTCCCGGCCCGGGGCTTCCTCTCGGCGGCCGGCCGCGTCCCGTTCGCGCCCGGGGAGGCGCCGGCGGTCCGCGCGGCGGAGCTCGCGAGGGAGGGGTCGGCCGCCTCGCCCGCCCCATCCGCCACGGCCCGCTCCGGCGGCGTGCCCTCCGGTTCCCGGCGTACGGACGTGGAGTCCGGGCCGGGGCCCGGCGCGGCGGTGACCCGGGCGGCGACCGGCGAGGTGCGCGCGGGCGATTCGGCGGTCCCGGGGCCGGCCTCGTCGTCGGCGGGTGCCTCGCGGACGACCGTCTCGTCGGGGATCAGGACGATCGCGGTGGTGCCGCCGTACGGCGAGGCGCGCAGGGTGACGGTGATGCCGTGCCGGGTGGCGAGCCGGGCGATGACGAACATGCCGAGCCGGAGGTCGTCGGCGAGCGCGACCACGTCGAACTGCGGGGGCACCGCCAGCTGGGCGTTGAACGCCGCGTAGTCCTCCTCGGACATGCCGAGGCCCCGGTCCTCGACCTCCAGGGCGAGCCCCTTGGCGACGGTTGCGGCGCGGACGCTGACCGGGCTCGGGGCGGGCGAGTACGAGGTCGCGTTGTCGATGAGTTCGGCGAGGAGGTGGATGACGTCGGCCACGGCGGGCGGGGCGATCCACACGTCGTCGTCGGCGTGCACCTCGACCCGCTGGTACTGGGCGACCTCGCCGACGGCGCTGCGCAGGATGTCGATGAGCGCGACCGGTTCGGTCCAGCTGCGGCCGGGGCGCTCACCGCTGATGATGACCAGGTTCTCCTCGTACCGGCGCAACTGGCTGGCGGTGGAGTCCAGTTCGTAGAGGCCCTTGAGGATCTCGGGGTCCTGGTGACGGCGTTCGAGCTGGTCCAGCTTGGTGAGCTGGAGGTTGACCAGGTTCTGGCTCTGCCGGGCGATGCCGAGGATGACGCGCTGGAAGCCGCGCCGGGTGTCGGCGAGTTCCACGGCGGTGTGGACGGCGGTGCGCTGGGCGGCGTTGAACGCCTTGGCGACCTGGCCGAGTTCGTCGGTGCCGTAGTCCAGCGGGGCCGAGGCGGCGTCCGCGTCGACCTTCTCGCCCCGGTCGAGGCGGGCGACGATGTCGGGCAGCCGTTCCTCGGCGAGACTGAGGGTGGCCGTGCGCAGTCCGGTGAGCCGGCGGGACAGCGAGCGGGTGATGCGCCAGGACATCACGATGCACAGCAGCAGCGCGGCTAGACCGCCGGCGCTCAGCGAGCCGGCCGTGATCAGCAGACCGCGTGCCTCCTCGCCGCTGCGGTCCAGCAGCCCCTGGGTCTGCTCGCGGATCAGCTTCTCGTACTGGGTGGAGAGCTTGGTCATCGCGGCGTCCCAGCGCGCCTGCGACTGCGGCAGTCGGGTGTGGCGGGACGGGCCGTCGCCCGTGGTGCGGGCCGAGAGGACCTCGTCCTCCACGGACTGCAGGGCCCGCCAGTCGCCGCCCTGGACGATCCGCTCGACCTCGGTCTTCACCTCGCCCTCCAGCGAGGGGACGAGCTGGTTGTCGACGAGCCAGCGGCGGGCGTTGACCACCTGGGCGAAACCGTTGCGGGTGGGTTCGTCGAGGCGGCCCGAGGGCCAGTTGAGGGTGAGGATCGCGTCCTCCTGGGAGACCAGCTCCGCGGCCTGCGCGATGGTGACGAGGGGACCGGCCTGCGAGGTGAGGTCGCCGTCGTCGACCTGGGTCAGCTGCTGGAAGGCGTGGATCTGGCCGTCGATGATCGAGCCGTAGTGCTCCAGGACCTGCTCGGGCGTGATGTCGGTGGGGTTGTCCACCTGGTCCCGGTAGTACTCCAGGCTGTTGGAGGCGCCCATCACCGAGTACAGCTGGTCGCCGATGCGGTCGGGGGCGCGCTCGATCTCGCTCGCGCGGCGGTCCAGCTTGGCGACCGCCCGGTCGGTCTCCCGGCGCTGCCGCTCCAGGGCGTCCATGGAGCTGCCGGGGGTCGCCATGTAGGCGGCGGACAGGGCCCGCTCGCGCTGCAGGGCGAGCGTCGCCTCGGTTCCCATGGCGCCGGTGGACTTGCTCAGACCGGTCTGCGTCCGCAGCCGCAGGCCCTCCGAGAACATCTGGGTCGTCGTCACACCCCAACTCACGGCCAGCGTGACGCTGGGGATCAGAGCCAGGAGGATCAGCGAGAGACGTATGGAGCCGAGACGGCGCCGGGCGCCGGTCCGTGAGGGCATCGTCGTCCTTGGGCGGTTGGCGGGGAGCGGAAGGGAGGGGGGCGGGGCGGCAGGGGTCCGGAATCGGTGGGTGGACACCTGTCAGTGGGGCGCACAGGGGATGCGGAGGATGTTATCCGTACAAGTGAGCGCACGTCGCAGGGGTGGTGGGAAGTTTGGCGTCGCCGTTACACGACCGTTCCGGATACTTGGGGCGCGTGGCTCGGCCGTGCCCGAACGGAAGGTTCCGTTTGTCCGTGCGCGGCGGCCGGGACGCGTCACGTCAGCGGGTCCCGTTCGCCGCGAACTTGGCGATGCCGGCGATGTTCTTGCGGGTCACGAACGCGGGGCCGGTGAGCACGGGGGCGACGCCGCCGCCGCTGACGTTGCCGTTGGTCCGGTACAGCCACAGCCCGTCGACCGCCAGGTAGCCCTGCAGGTAGGGCTGTTGGTCGACGGCGAACTGGACGTCCCCGTCCCGTACGGCCTTGACCAGGTCCTTGTTGAGGTCGAACGTGGCGACCTCGGCCTTGCTGCCGGCGTCGCCCACGGAGTCCACGGCGGCGAGCGCGAACTGCGCCCCGAGCGTGACGACCTCGTCGATGGACGGGTCCTGACGGAGCTTCGCGGCGATCGCGTCGGTCACCGCGTCCATGTCGGTGCCGTCGACGTACAGGTTCTCGGTCTGCCCGCCGAAGGTCTTGCGTACGCCGGCGCAGCGGGCCTCCAGGGCGACGTTGCCGCGCTCGTGGATGACGCACAGGGCGCGCTTGGCGGCACGGGCGTCGAGTTCGTTGCCGAGCGCCCGGCCGGCGACGCTCTCGTCCTGGCCGTAGAAGCCCAGCAGGCCCTGGGCCCGCCAGGCGCCGATGCCGGAGTTGAGGCCCACCACGGGTATGCCCGCGGCGCGGGCCTCGGCGACCGCGCCGCGTACGGCCTGCGGCTTGGCGAGGGTCACCGCGATGCCGTCGACCTTGTCGGCGATCGCGTCCCGCACCAGTTTCGCCTGCCCCGCGGGGTCGGGGTCGCTGACGAAGGTCAGCTCGATGTCGTCCTTCGCGGCCGCGGCCTCGGCGCCCTTGCGGACCAGGTCCCAGAAGGCGTCCCCCTCGGCGCTGTGCGTGATCAGCGCGACCTTCATCCCGCCCGGGACCCCCGACGTGTCCGTGTCCGCACCGTCCTGCGAGCCGCCGAGGACGGAGCAGCCGACGACGGTCAGGCAGAGAGCCGCGGCGAGGGCCGTGGCACGGAAGGCGGTGCGGAACCTGTGGGGCACGGGAGAGGGGTTCATGGGGGCGCGGCACCTCGCTGTACGACCGGGGTGGGAGGTCGGGGAGAGCGAGGCCGCCGTCATCACCGCGATGACGTGCGGCGACTGGCTGACTTTCGCTGGGCGGAGCCAATCGCGTGTGACGCCCGGTAGTCAAGTGAACAACGTAATCGATGTGTTGCTGTGACGGCCCGATCCTGACCTGCGCACACGTGTCAACGGCCGCGGCGGGTCCGGTCCCGGGAACCTGGAACGTTCCACCCCGCCCTCCGGGGTCGATTTCCGGCCGTCCCCGGCACCGCCCGCGGTGGGCCCGTTCTCGGCCGGATCCCGCCCCCGGGGGCGGCAACCCCGGTGCGTCCGGCGGCGACTGCTCGGCTGACGGCCCCCTCCCCCACACGGAACGGAAGCGACGCATGAGCGAGAACCGCGGCAAGCCCCGCCACCGCAGAAGGAACACCGCCCTCGTGGCCGGTGTCCCCCTGTCCCTCGTCGCCGCCGGGACCCTGGCCCACGGCACGGCCCTCGGGGTGTTCGGCGAGGACGCGCAGCCCCGCGCGGCCGCGGCGGCCGATGTGCCGGCGCTGCTCACGTCCGTTACAGGACACCGGAGTTCGATCGGCACGACGGTGGCTGCCGAGGCCGCCGCGACCACCACCCTCACCGTCGCCAAGGACGGCAGCGGCCAGTTCACCAGCGTGCAGAAGGCCGTCGACGCGGTGCCCGCGAACAACCCCTCGCGGGTGGTGATCTCGGTCAGGCCGGGCACCTACCGGGAACTCGTCAAGGTCCCCTCCAACAAGCCGCACGTCACCATCCAGGGCACCGGCGGCAGCCGCAAGGACACCACCATCGTCTTCAACAACGCGGCGGGCACGCCCAAACCGGGCGGCGGCACCTACGGCACCGGCGGCAGCGCCACCGTCGCGGTGGAGGCGGACGACTTCCAGGCCCGCAACCTGACCTTCTCCAACGACTTCGACGAGGCCGCCAACCAGTCCCTCAAGGACCAGCAGGCGGTCGCGCTGCGCACGGCGGCCGACAGGGTGCTCCTCGACAACGTCATCGTGACCGGCGACCAGGACACCCTGCTGCTGGACACCGCCTCGAAGGACCGGCTGGGCCGGGTCTACGTCGTGAACTCCTACGTCATCGGCAACGTCGACTTCATCTTCGGCAGGGCCACCGCCGTCGTCGACCGGTCGGTCATCACCCTGAAGAAGCGCTGGAACGGCACCTCGGCCGGCTACGTCACCGCACCGAGCACCGCCGCCAACCGCAAGGGCTTCCTGATCACCAACTCCACGGTCAACGGTGACGTGTCCGACCGGAGCTTCCACCTCGGCCGCCCCTGGCACGCGGGCGGCGACGCCTCGCTCGACCCCCAGACCACGGTCCGCAACACCAGCCTCAGCGCCGCGATCAGGACCGCGCCGTGGACCGACATGAGCGGCTTCTCCTGGAAGGACGACCGCTTCGCGGAGTACAGGAACACCGGCCCGGGATCGGGCGGCGCGAGCACCGACCGTCCGCACCTGAGCGACGCACAGGCGGCCGGCCAGGAGGTCGCCGACTGGCTGGCCGGCTGGACACCGGGCGCCTGAACACCGCGGCGGGGCGCACGCAACGTCCTCGCAACCTGCCGGGGCGTTCACTGCGGCCATGGATGTCGTCCCGCGCGTAGAGCTGACCCCCGCGGCCGCCGATCTCATACGGCGGCTGCGGGCGGCCCACGGCCCGTTGATGTTCCACCAGTCGGGCGGCTGCTGCGACGGCAGCTCGCCCATGTGCTACCCGGACGGCGAGTTCCGGACGGGGGACTCCGACGTCCTCCTCGCGGAGCTGACCGTGGACGGGGTCGACGAGAGCGTCGGGTTCTGGATGTCCCGCGGCCAGTACGAGGTGTGGAGTCACACCCGGCTGATCGTCGACGTCGTACCGGGCCGGGGCGGCGGCTTCTCCCTGGAGGCACCCGAAGGGGTGCGTTTTCTCATCCGTTCCCGCGTCGTCGGAGCCGAGGCGCCGCCCGGCCGGTAGTCGTCTGGTGCACTTCCCCTGAGTCCTGGGACGGTTGACGAGACATCAGGGGGCGCCGTGACGCGTCGTGCTGGACGGGTGCGCAGGGTACTGACGGTTCTCTCGGTGTGGAGTGTGCTGGCCGGCGCGGCCCTGGCGGGCGCGGCACCGGCCACCGCCGCGCCCCGGGCCGTCGCCGTCGCGCCGGGCGTCGAGTACAGCCACTTCGACGTCAGGGGCGCCCAGGGCGTCACCCACGCCCATCTGCTGACCGTCGACCTGCGCAACCGGCAGGTCGGCGTCGGGCTGCTGTACCCGGGGAAGGTGGCCGCGCGGGCGACCGTCTCCCGGCTGGCCGGCTCGGCGGGAGCGGTGGCCGGGGTCAACGGCGACTTCTTCAACATCACCGAGACCCAGCACCCGGGCGTCGCGGCCACCGGGGCACCGGTCGGTCCGGCGATCGCCGCCGGGCACGCGCTCAAGGCCGCCGTGCCGAAGGGCCAGCGCTTCGGCCCCGCCCTGCCGCCGGGGACGAGCACCAGGGACGTGCTCGGCGTCACGACCGACGGCACGGCCCGCCTGGACAGCGTCGCCCTCGACGGGTCCGTCACCACCGCCGACGGCGACCTCCCGCTGCGCGGCCTCAACCAGTACGCCCTGCCGGTGGGTTCCGTCGGGGCGTTCACCTCGGACTGGGGCAGCGTGTCCCGGATGCGGGCCGTCTGTGGCACGGACACCGACCGGGCGGCACCGTGCAGCACCGACACCCACGAGGTGGTGGTCGAGGACGGCCGCGTGGTCGGATCGACCGGCACCCCCGGCAGCGGCGCCATCGCGGAGGGCGCGACGGTCCTCGTCGGGCGCGAGGCGGGCGCCCAGCGGCTGCGCAAGCTCTCCCCCGGCGACACGGTGGACGTCCAGCACGTGCTGGTCTCCTCGACCGGAACTCCCTACGCCTTCGCGCTGGGCGGCTACCCGGTCCTGCGGGACGGCGCGCCGCTGCCCGGCCTCGACGACACCACCTCGGCGGTACGCACCGCCGCCGGTGTGGCCGACGGCGGCCACCGTCTGCTGCTCCTCGCCCTGGACGGCGCCGCCGCCTACCGCACGGGGCTGACCATCGCGGAGGTCGCCTCCACCCTGCGCGGCCTGGGCTCCACCGACGCGTTCAGCCTGGACGGGGGCGGCTCCTCCACGCTGGTGGCCCGGGCGCCCGGCGCGAGCACCGTCACGGTCCGCAACCATCCGACGGACGGCACGGAACGGGCCGTCCCGAACGGCATCGGCGTCTTCACGAAAGCCTGACGAGGCGCACGGAGCCGTCCGGCGCGCTTCACGGCTCCAGGCTGCTCACGATCTCCGCCGTGGCCGTCATCCCGTTGTGGATCGTCGGCCCCAGACTCGTACCGGCCATCGAGAAGCCCAGCAGCACGCACACCACCGCATGCGACATCTTCAGCGCACCGTTGCGCAGGAAGACCACCGTCAGAATCACGAGCAGCACCACCACAGAGATGGAAATGGCCATCGTCAACCTCCTCTCGCCACGCGCACTTCGCGGCATTCGCCCGCAAGTGTGACGCAGTGAGGCATTCGTCCGGGTGGCTGACATGTCCGCCGAACGAGTGATCTACACCGGCCCGCGAGCCTCCAGGAACGCCGCGAGCCCCGCGAGGTCGTCGGTGTTGAGGTGGTCGACGTCCGCCGCGACCAGTTCGCCCCACACCGCGTCCCGGGCCGGGCCCGCCAGGTCGGGTGTCGCCCAGAACCGGACCCGCTGTCCCCGCCCGTGGGCCGTCGCGACGATCCGGCGCAGCTTCGCGCGCTCGGCCTCGGGGAACGGCCCGACGCCCTGCCAGGTGAAGTGGAGCGTCCAGTTGTCCGAGATCAGCGGGACGAACGTGGCGGGCGCGGGCGCCGGGTCGAGGAGGTCGGCGAGCCGTCCGTCGTAGAAGGCGTGCCGCACGGACTGCGCCGCCATGGGCACCCGGGCGGCCCGGTCCCCGGAGACCACCGCCGTCACCGCCCCCGGGCGCACCCGGCCGTGGGCGTACGTCGTGAACAGGTGCCGGTGGCGCCGCAGTTGCCGGTCGAGTGCGAGGTAGGTGGACGAGCCCTCGGTCTTGAGGTCGACGAGCAGCTGCAGGGGCCTGCGCTGCCCCCGGTACACCGAGCCGTGGTGGGCGCGGACCCGGGCGGCGAGCGGTTCGAGGTAGAGGGAGGCGAGGGTGCGGGCGGGATCGAGGCCGGCCGGGTCGTGGGCGACGAGGAGGTGCCCGTCGACGAGGAAGACGTCGGCCTCGACGCTGCCGAAGCGGTGGTCGAGGGCGTCGAGGAGGGGGCGCGGGTGCTCGTAGTCGTTGTGGGCGTGGGCCCGCCACAACGGGCGCGGGCGGTGGGGGCGTTCGCCGGCCGACGCGCTCGCGGCGGGCAGGGCGACCGCGCCCGCGAGGGCGGTGCCGAGGGTGGTGAGGGCTCGGCGACGGGTGGTGAGGGCCATGCGCTGCCTCCCGGGTGGGGCCGGTGCGGGACCCTGCGAGTATGCGAGCCGGAAGGGGTGTACGGGCAGTGCCGTACGGGGAGTTGGCCGGACCGCCGTGGTGCGTTCATCCGCTCCGCCGCGCGGACGGCACGAAGCCCGCCCCTGGTGGGACGGGCTTCGTGCCTGCGTTGCCGGTCGGCCGTCAGGGAGCCTGGAGGTCGACCAGTCCGGCCAGCGCGGCCCGGTGGGCGCCCGCCGTGCCGTAGGCGATCGAGTCGGCCTTGGCGCGCTTCAGGTACAGATGGACCGGGTGCTCCCAGGTCATGCCGATCCCGCCGTGCAACTGCAGTGCCTCCTCGGCGGCGTGCACGGCCACGGGCGCGGCGAAGGCCTGGGCGACGGCCACCGCGAGGTCGGCGTCGTCGCTGCCGACGGCGAGCCGGTCGGCCGCGTTGCGGGCGGCCGCCCGCAGGTTGACGACCTCCAGCCAGAGCTGCGCGAGCCGGTGCTTGAGCGCCTGGAAGCCGCCGACGGGCCGGTTGAACTGCTTGCGTTCCTTGAGGTAGCGGACCGTCTCGGTCAACGTCCATTCCGCGAGGCCGAGTTGCTCGGAGGCCAGCAGTCCGGCCCCGGCGCGCAGGGCCCGGCGGACGGCGGGCTCGGCGTCGCCGAGGAGCCGGCCCGGCGCCCCGTCGAGCGTCACCTTCGCCAGCGGGCGGGTCAGGTCCAGCGACACCTGCGGGGTGACGGTCGCGGCGGAGGCGTCCACCGCGTAGAGGCCGCCGTCGTCGGCGGGCACCAGCAGCACGTCGGCGACGGCCGCGTCGGCGATGCCGGTCAGCTCCCCGTGCAGGGCGCCGTCCTCGTACCGCACGACCTGGTAGGCACTGCCCGCGGACACGCTCAGCGAGACCGCCAGGGCGCCGATCGCGGTCGCCGACGCCAGCCGGGTGAGCAGGTCGTCGGCCCCGCACTCCAGCAGGGCCTCGGTGGCGACGACCGCGCTGGTCAGATACGGGACCGGCGCGACCGCACGGCCCAGCTCCTCCAGGACGACCGCCGCTTCGCGGTGGGTGGCACCCTGCCCGTCCAGTTCCTCCGGCACCAGCAGTCCCGCGAGACCCATGCCCTGGGCGAGGGCCTTCCACGCGGCGAGGTCGTGCGGGGCGTCGGACTCGGCGCGGGCGATCACACTCGCGGCGTCGCAGTGGTCGGTCAGCAGGTCGCGGACGGCCGCGCGGAGGGCTTCCTCCTCCTCCGAGTACAGGAGGTCGGGCTGGGTGCTCTGCGCTGTCATCGGGCCAGGTCCTTCCACGCGACGTCCTTGTCGGTGCGCGGTTCGCCGGGCAGGCCCAGGACGCGCTCGGCGACGATGTTCAGCAGGACCTCGGTGGTCCCGCCCTCGATGCTGTTGCCCTTGGAGCGGAGGTAGCGGTACCCGGCGTCGCGGCCGACGAAGTCGACCAGTTCGGGGCGCCGCATGGTCCAGTCGTCGTACAACAGTCCTTCCTCGCCGCGGAGTTCGACCTCCAGGCCGCTGATCTCCTGGTTGAGGCGGGCGAAGGCGAGCTTCATGCCGGCGCCCTCGGGGCCGGGCTGTCCGGCGACGAGCTGCTGGCGCAGCCGCTCGGCGGTGAGCCGCGCGGCCTCGGCCTCGACCCAGAGCTTCAGCAGCCGCTGGTGGAGGTCGTGGGTGCGCAGTTCGGGACGTTCGCGCCAGGTCTTCGCGACCGGGCCGATCATGCCGCCCTCACGGGGCAGGCGCATGCCGCCGATGGCGACGCGCTCGTTGTTGAGCGTGGTCTGGGCGACCTTCCAGCCCTCGCCGATCCCGCCGAGGCGACGGGAGTCGGGGATGCGGACGCCGGTGATGAACACCTCGTTGAACTCGGCCTCGCCGGTGACCTGGCGCAGCGGCCGGACCTCGATGCCCGGGTCGGTCATGTCGCAGAGGAAGTAGGTGATGCCCCGGTGCTTGGGCACGTCCGGGTCGGTGCGGGCGATGAGGATGGCCCAGCGGGCGACGTGCGCGCTGGACGTCCACACCTTCTGGCCGTCGACGACCCAGTCGCCGTCGCCCTCCCGGACGGCCCGGGTGCCGAGCGCGGCGAGGTCGGAGCCGGCGCCGGGCTCGCTGAACAGCTGGCACCAGACCTCCTCCCCCGTCCACAGCGGGCGCAGGAACCGCCGCTTCTGCTCCTCGGTGCCGTAGGCGAGGATCGTCGGCGCCGCCATCCCGAGGCCGATGCCGATGCGGCGCGGGTCGTTGTCGGGGGCGTCCTCCGCCGCCAGGTCGGCGTCGACCACGGCCTGCAGGGAACGCGGGGCGCCGAGCCCGCCGAGGCCCTCGGGGTAGTGCACCCAGGCGAGCCCGGCGTCGAAGCGGGCGCGCAGGAACTCCAGACGGTCGGTGGTGGCGGGCGGGTGCGCGGCGAGCAATTCGGCCGTGCGGCGCCTGAGGTCGGCTGCGTCGGTCATGCGGCGGCTCCGTTCTCCAGGGCGGGTACGACGACGACCCGGCCCGTGGTGACGCCGTCCGCGACGCGCTGCACGGCGGCGGCGGCTCCGTCCAGCGGCGCGCGCTCGCTCACCAGCGGCCGGACGACGCCCCGGGCCGCCAGCTCGGTGAGCTGCTCGTGGCAGTGCTGGACCAGCTTCGGGTTCTTGGTGTTGTACAGGCCCCAGTGCAGGCCGAGGATCGAGTAGTTCTTGACGAGGGCGTGGTTGAGGCCGGGGCTCGGGATCGTCCCGCCGGCGAAGCCGACGACCACGATGCGTCCCTCGAAGGCGACGACCTTGGTCGACTGCGTGTAGGCGTCGCCGCCCACGGGGTCGTAGATCACGTCCGCGCCCCGGCCTCCGGTGGCCTCCTTCACGGCGGAGACGACGTCCTCGCTCCGCCGGTCGACCACCACGTCACAGCCCAGCTCCCGGGCCACGACGGCCTTCTCGGCGCCGCCCACGACGCCGATGACCGTCGCGCCCGCCGCCTTGCCGAGCTGCACGGCCGCGCTGCCGACCCCTCCGGCGGCGGCGTGGACGAGCAGGGTCTCCCCCGCTTCGAGGCGCGCCCGGCGGTGCAGGGCGAACCAGGCCGTCTGGTAGCCGATGTGCAGGGCCGACACCTGGGCGTCGTCCAGTGCCTCGGGCGCCGGCAGCAGGGCGGCGGCGTCGGCGACCGCGTACTCGGCGAAACCGCCGTGCGGCAGCACCGGGTTGGCGATGACCCGGCGGCCGTCCTCGGTCTCCCCGCAGATCTCCACGCCGGGCGTGAACGGCAGCGGGGGCCTGACCTGGTAGTGCCCGCGGCACATCAGGGCGTCGGGGAAGTTGACGTTCGCGGCGCGCACCTTCAGCAGGACCTGGCCGTCACCGGGCGTGGGCCGCTCCACGTCCTGGAGCCGCATCACCTCGCCCGGCTCGCCGTTCTCGTGCACTTGCCATGCCTGCATGCGATGCCTCCACGGACTGCCTCGGACGTCCTCGTCGGACCGGGGGTCGACTGTCGCATGCATACTAAGCGGTCGCTTGCCCTCCGGGGAACCGCTCCGGAGGAGTCGTGTACGTCACGAACGCGCGGGCCTGGCCCGTACGTGCATCCGCTCGCCCTGCGGCCCGAACAGGCTGAGGAACTCCACCGGCCCCTCCCCCGTCGAACCGAACCAGTGCGGCACGCGGGTGTCGAACTCGGCGGCCTCCCCGGCGACCATCACCACGTCGTGTTCGCCGAGCACGACCCGCAGCTTCCCGGACATCACGTACAGCCACTCGTACCCCTCGTGCGTGCGCGGCTCCGGCTCCTGGTTCGACTGGGGGATGAGCACCTTGAATGCCTGGAGGCCGCCCGGCTGCCGGGTCAGCGGCCAGTACGTCCGTCCGTGCCGCTGGATCGGCTTCGAGCGCACCCGGGGGTCTCCGACCGGCGGCTCCCCGATCAGCTCGTCCAACGGCACCTGATGGGCCCGGGCGATCGGCAGCAGCAGCTCCAGGCTGGGCTTGCGCAGCCCCGACTCCAGCCGCGACAGCGTGCTCACCGAGATGCCGGTCGCCTCCGACAGCCCGGCGAGCGTGGCCTCCCGCTCCTTCCGGATCCGCCGCAGCCGGGGCCCGACCCCGGCGAGAACCTCGTCCGTACCGCCCGCGTCCGCACTCGTGTCACTCATCCCGCCATTGCAGTTTCGGCAAAGACATTTGTCAATGCGGCGATTCGGGGCGACCGTCGTCGTGGAGGTGGTCACCCATGACCGAGCAGCAGTACGAAGTGATCGTCATCGGCGGCGGAGCGGCGGGACTCTCCGCCGCCCTGGTCCTCGGCCGGGCCCGGCGGCGCACCCTGGTCGTCGACGCGGGCGAGCCGCGCAACGCGCCCGCCGCGCACATGCAGGGCTTTCTGACGCGAGACGGGATGCCGCCCGCGGAGTTCCTGGCCGCGGGCCGCGAGGAGATCGCCCGCTACGGCGTCGAGCTGGTCCGGGGCCGGGCGGTGGACGTGGCCCGCGACGAGGACGGCGGAGTCTTCACCGTCTCCCTCGCGGACGGCCGGTCCGCGCGCGGGCGCCGCCTGGTCGTCGCCACCGGCCTCAAGGACGAACTGCCGGCCGTCCCCGGCGTCGCCGAACGCTTCGGCCGGGACGTCCTGCACTGCCCCTACTGCCACGGCTGGGAGGTCCGCGACCGGCCCTTCGGCGTCCTCGCCACCGGCCCGATGAGCGTCCACCAGGCCCTGATGGTCTCCCAGTGGTCCGAGGACGTGACCCTGTTCCTGCACGAGACCCCCGAGAGCGACCTCTCCGACGACGACCTGCGCCGCCTCGCGGCAGCCGGGGTGCGGGTGGTGCCGGGAGCGGTGGCGGGCCTGGTCGTGGAGGACGACCGGCTCACCGGTGTCCGGCTCGCCGACGGCACGGCCCACGCCCGGTCGGTGCTCTTCACGGCCCCCCGCCCGATCCCCCGGTCGAGCCTGCTGGAGAAGCTGGGCGCCGCCATGAACGAGACCCCGTTCGGCGCGTACGCCGCCGTCGACCCCACCGGTCTGACCACCGTCCCCGGCGTCTGGGCCGCCGGGAACGCGATCGGCTTCTCCGAACAGGTCGTCAACGCGGCCTCCTCGGGCTACCGGGCGGGAGCCACGATCAACGGGGACCTCCTGATGGCGGACCTGGACGCGGCGGTCCCGCGATAGCCGGGCGTGCGGGATCGGCCCGGTGGGCCGTCGCCCGAAGGGGCGCGGGGAACCGCGCGGGAAGCCCCTCTCACCCGTACCCGCCACCACACCGCACCCCCTTCCCCCGTAGGCGCACGGCGGAACTCCGTAGCACCATGGCCCCATGCTCTTCGCCCGGCTCGCCCGCGTGTCGCAAGAGATCGCCGCCACCTCGGCCCGGTCCCGCAAGACCGCCCTGCTCGCCGACCTCTTCCGGGACGTTGGGGAGGAGGACGTACCGATCGTCATCCCGTACCTCGCGGGCCGCCTGCCCCAGGGCCGCCTGGGCATCGGCTGGAAGGTCCTCGACCAGCGGATCCCCCCGGCCGGCACCGCGACCCTCACGGTCCGCGAGGTCGACGCCCGTCTGACGGCGATCGGGGCCGTCACCGGTACCGGTTCGCAGACCGAGCGCAGACGTCTGGTGGGCGCGCTGCTCGCGGCGGCCACCGAGGACGAGCAGCGGTACCTCGTCGGCCTGCTCACCGGCGAGGTCCGCCAGGGCGCCCTGGACGCGCTGGCGGTGGAGGGCCTCGCCGGGGCCACCGGGGCGCCCGCCGCCGACGTACGGCGGGCGGTGATGCTCGCCGGCTCGCTGCAGACCGTGGCGCGGGCGCTGCTCACCGAGGGTCCGGGGGCACTCGACGGGTTCCGGCTCACCGTCGGGCGCCCCGTCCAGCCGATGCTCGCCCACAGCGCCGCCTCCGTCGCCGCGGCCGTGGCGAAGCTGGGCGTGTGCGCGGTCGAGGAGAAGCTGGACGGCATCCGCGTCCAGCTCCACCGCGACGGCGGCGACGTACGCCTGTACACCCGCACCCTGGACGACATCACCGACCGGCTGCCCGAACTCACCTCCGCCGCGCTGGGCTTGCGGGGCGAACGGTTCATCCTGGACGGGGAGGTGATCGCGTTCGACGGGAACGGGCGGCCCCGCTCCTTCCAGGAGACGGCGGGCCGGGTGGGCTCACGGCTGGACGTGGCGACGGCGGCCCGCCAGGTGCCCGTCTCCCCGGTCTTCTTCGACGCGCTCTCCGTGGACGGGCAGGATCTCCTGGACCTCCCGTTCACCGAACGCCACGCCGTGCTCGCCCGGCTCGTCCCGGAGCCCCTGCGGGTGCGCCGCACCCTCGTGACCGGTCCCGACGACCTGCCCGAGGCGGAACGGTTCCTCACCGACACCCTGGAGCGCGGCCACGAGGGTGTCGTCCTGAAGGCGCTGGACGCCCCCTACAGCGCGGGCCGGCGCGGGGCGTCCTGGCTGAAGGTCAAGCCGGTGCACACCCTCGATCTGGTGGTCCTGGCCGCCGAGTGGGGCCACGGCCGCCGCACGGGCAGGCTGTCCAACCTCCACCTCGGCGCCCGCACCGCCGACGGCTCCTTCGCCATGCTCGGCAAGACCTTCAAGGGCATGACCGACGCACTGCTGGCCTGGCAGACCGAGCGGCTGACGGAGCTGGCCGTGGAGGAGCACCGCTGGGGCGTGACCGTACGCCCCGAACTCGTCGTCGAGATAGCCTACGACGGACTGCAGCGCTCCACGCGCTACCCGGCCGGTGTCACCCTCCGGTTCGCCCGCGTGATCCGCTACCGCGAGGACAAGACCCCGGGGGAAGCCGATACGGTCGAGGCCCTGCTGTCCGCACACCCCGAGGTGACGCGTTGACCACACCCAAGCGCAGCGCCGGCCTGCTGCTGCACCGCCGCACCGAGCACGGCGTCGAGGTTCTGCTCGGCCACATGGGCGGCCCGTACTTCGCGCACAAGGACGCGGGCGCGTGGAGCGTGCCCAAGGGCGAGTACGAACCGGACGAGCCGGCCTGGGACGCGGCCCGCCGGGAGTTCCAGGAGGAGCTGGGGCTGGCGCCGCCGGACGGGGAGGCCGTACCGCTGGGCGAGGTGCAGCAGAAGAACGGCAAGATCGTCACGGTCTGGGCGATCGAGGCGGACCTCGACCCCGCGACCGTCGTGCCGGGCACCTTCCGCATGGAGTGGCCGCCGAGGTCCGGCCATGTCCAGGAGTTCCCGGAGCTGGACCGCGTGGAGTGGCTCACCGTCGAACGGGCCCGGGCCGTGCTCGTCCCGGCACAGGCGGAGTTTCTCGACCGCCTGGCGGAGCACTCGGGCTGAGTCCGCGTTGCGGCGTGCGCCGTGGCGCGGGAAGGTCGAAGGACAGCCCACGCAGGAGGTCAGCCATGCCCATCGCCACGGTCAACCCGGCGAACGGCGAGACGCTTCGGACCTACGACGCCCTCGGCGAGGAGGAGATCGAACAGCGCCTCGCCACCGCCGACAGCACGTTCCGTACGTACCGGACGACGTCGTTCGCGGAGCGGGCCCGGCTGATGCGCCGGGCCGCCGAGCTCCTCGACGCGGACGCCGAGGACGTCGCACGGGTGATGACCACCGAGATGGGCAAGCCCGTCAAGCAGTCCCGCGCCGAGGCCGCCAAGTGCGCGAAGGCGATGCGCTGGTACGCCGACCACGCCGAGGTGCTGCTCACCGACGTGGAGCCGTCGGACGCGGACGTGAAGGACTCGGGCGCCTCCCGTGTCCTGGTCCGTTACCGGCCGCTCGGCCCGGTGCTCGCCGTGATGCCGTGGAACTTCCCGCTCTGGCAGGTGATCCGCTTCGCCGCGCCCGCGCTGATGGCCGGCAACGTGGGCCTGCTCAAGCACGCCTCCAACGTCCCGCAGACCGCCCTCTACCTGGAGGATCTGTTCCGCCGGGCGGGCTTCCCGGAGGGCTGCTTCCAGACGCTGCTCGTCGGCTCGGGAGCCGTCGAGGACATCCTGCGCGACCCGCGGGTGAAGGCCGCCACGCTCACCGGCAGCGAGCCAGCCGGGCGGGCCGTCGCCTCGGTGGCCGGCGACGAGGTCAAGAAGACGGTCCTGGAACTGGGCGGCAGCGACCCCTACGTGGTGATGCCGTCCGCCGACGTCGACAAGGCGGCGGAGACCGCGGTGACGGCCCGGGTGCAGAACACCGGTCAGTCGTGCATCGCCGCCAAACGGTTCATCGTGCACGCCGACGTGTACGACGCCTTCGCCACGCGGTTCGTCGAGGCGATGCGGGCGCTGAAGGTCGGGAACCCGCTGGACGAGGACACCGACGTGGGCCCGCTCGCCAGCGAGCGGGGCCGCGAGGACCTTCAGGAACTGGTCGACGAGGCCGTGGAGAGCGGCGCCACGGTCCTGTGCGGCGCCGAACGCCCCTACGGGCCGGGCTGGTTCTACCCGCCGACCGTCCTCGCCGACATCACCCCCGAGATGCGTGTGCACCAGGAGGAGACCTTCGGCCCGGTCGCCACGCTGTACCGGGTCGCCGACCTCGACGAAGCCGTCGCGATCGCCAACGACACGCCCTTCGGGCTCAGCTCCAACGTGTGGACGCGGGACCCCGCCGAGGTGGAGCGGTTCGTCCGGGACCTCGACGCGGGCGCGGTCTACGTCAACGGGATGACCGCCTCCCACCCGGCGTTCCCGTTCGGCGGCGTCAAGCGCTCCGGTTACGGGCGTGAGCTGTCCGGACACGGAATCCGGGAGTTCTGCAACATCACCACCGTGTGGCACGGGGCGTGAGCGTTCCGCGGCTACCATCCCCGTTGTGAACCGCGAAGTGACTCTGCCTCTGATCGTCGACGACCGCGGGACCTTGCAGGTGTCCGCGGCCGAAGTGAGCAAGCTGCTGCGGACGGTGGGCGGCCGGTGGCTGCACCTGGTCGAGGCGGGTGAGGAGCTCGACGAGGACACGGTCGCGGCACTGACGATCGAGCTGGCGAAGCTGGCGGACCGCATCGACGTGGCGTGCATCGCGCACAGCAGCGGGTCCGCCTCCGGCTAGGGTCCCGCCGCCGGGGCTCGTGACGAGGCCGCGGGACCTTCGCGGAGCGTTCCCACGGCGCTACCGGATCGGCATCCCCGACAGGGTCCGGGCGATCACCAGCCGCTGCACCTCGCTCGTCCCCTCGAAGATGGTGTAGATGGCCGCGTCCCGGTGCATCCGCTCGACCGGGTACTCCCGCGTGTACCCGTTGCCGCCCAGGATCTGGATCGCCTGCGCCGTCACCTTCTTCGCCGTCTCGCTCGCGAACAGCTTCGACTGCGAGCCCTCGGCCGCCGTGAACGGCCTGCCGTTGATCGCCATCCAGGACGCCCGCCACACCAGCAGCCGCGCCGCGTCCACGGAGGTCCGCATGTCCGCGAGCTGGAAGGCGACACCCTGGTTGTCGATGATGGGCCGGCCGAACTGCTCCCGGGTCTTGGCGTAGTCGAGCGCGACCTCGTACGCGGCGCGGGCGGTGCCCACCGCCATCGCGCCCACGGCCGGACGGGACGCCTCGAACGTGGCCATCGCCGCGTTCTTCACGCGCTCCCCGCCTGCCTTCGCCCGCTCGCGGGCCCGCGCCAGGCGCTCGTCGAGCTTCTCCTTGCCGCCGAGGAGGCAGGAACCGGGGACGCGTACGTTCTCCAGGACGACCTCGGCGGTGTGGGAGGCGCGGATGCCGTGCTTCTTGAACTTCTGGCCCTGCGAGAGACCGGGGGTGTTCGGCGGGACGATGAAGGAGGCGTGGCCCTTGGAGCCGAGGTCCGCGTCGACCACCGCGACGACGACGTGGACGTTGGCGATGCCGCCGTTGGTCGCCCAGGTCTTGGTGCCGTTGAGGACCCACTCGTCCTTGGCCTCGTCGTACACGGCCCGGGTGCGCATGGACGCCACGTCGGATCCGGCGTCGGGCTCGGAGGAGCAGAACGCGGCGACCTTGACGTCGTCGGCGTCACCGTACATCTGGGGGATCCAGGTGCCGATCTGCTCCTCGGTGCCGTTGGCGAGGACGCCCACGGCGGCGAGGCCGGTGCCGACGATGGAGAGGGCGATGCCCGCGTCCCCCCAGAACAGCTCCTCCATGGCCATGGGGATGCCGAGGCCGGTCGGGTCGAAGTACTGCTGGGCGTAGAAGTCGAGGGAGTAGATGCCGACCTTGGCGGCCTCCTGGATCACCGGCCAGGGGGTCTCCTCGCGCTCGTCCCACTCGGCGGCCGCGGGGCGGATCACATCGGCGGCGAACCCGTGGAGCCAGTCGCGGACCTCTCGCTGTTCCTCGTTGAGTTCCATGGTGAACTCGGCCATGACGCGCCTCCAGGACTGCACTAAGATGTTACCTGCGGTAACTGGAGTGTGTTACCGGTCGGTAGGAAAAGTCAACTCCCCCGTCGGGGTCGGTAGCCCGTTCGATCGGGTCGTGCCAATCAGTGCTAGTTTGCGCAGGGCGTCACCGTCATCAGCATGTGGGGGAGTAACTCATGGACACCACGCAGCGGACCGACCAGGAGCGGTCCGCCGACCGCCGTCGGCGCGAGCTGCTGGAGGCCGCGGACAGGGTGGTGCTCCGCGACGGCCCCGGAGCCTCGATGAACGCCATCGCCGCCGAGGCCGGGATCACCAAGCCGATCCTCTACCGCCACTTCGGCGACAAGGGCGGACTCTACGCCGCGCTCGCCCAGCGCCACACCGACGCCCTCCTCGACTCGCTGCGGGCCGCGCTGGACGCCCCGGCGGAGCGGCGGGAGCGGGTCGAGGCGACCCTCGACACCTATCTGACGGCCATCGAGGCCCGCCCCCAGGTGTACCGCTTCCTCATGCACCCCGCCGAGACCGGGCAGCCGGGCGACCAGCCCGGCGACCAGGGCTTCGACGTCGGCAGGCACTCCGCCCCGCTCCTGCGCCGCATGGGCGAGGAACTCGGCAAGGTCATAGAGGACCGCCTCGACCTCGGCCCCGACAGCCACCGGCTCGCCCGCGTCTGGGGCCACGGCATCGTCGGCATGATGCACGCGGCGGGAGACTGGTGGCTCGGCGAACGTCCCTGCACCCGGGCGGAGTTGGTCCGCAGCCTCGCCGACCTCCTGTGGGGCCGCCTGGCGGCCGCGGGCGACAAGGTCGGCGGCCCGGGTTTCTAGGCGGCTCCTTGCCGGCGGGGCCGGGGCGCAGCGCCCCTGAAAGGGACGCGGGGCTGTCTCGGTTCGCGGCTCCGCCGCGTGGGCGCGAGAAGCCCCACCGAATCCGCACCCGCCTACGAGCTCACACCCCCCACGACGCTTTCGCGGCCTTCCTCATCACCCGAGAACGCCGCCACCCCGACAGCCGGTCCACATAGACCCGGCCCTCCAGATGATCGCACTCGTGCTGCAGGCACCGTGCGAAGAACCCGCTCCCCCACACCCGCACCCGGTCCCCGTCCACCGTGAACCCCTCCACGGCGGCCTCGTCGTACCGCTCCACGCCCGCCTCCAGGCCGGGCAGGGACAGACAGCCCTCGGGCCCCCGCAGTACGATCCCCTCGGCCGAGACGAGCCGGGGATTCACGACATGACCCAGATGCCGTACGTCCTCGTCGTCCGGACAGTCGTATACGAACACCCGAAGCGCCCGGCCGACCTGGTTCGCGGCGAGACCCACACCCCGCGCGTCGTACATCGTCGCGAACATGTCCTCCACAAGGCGCGCCAGTTCGGGCCCGAACTCCGTCACCTCTTCACAGGGTGCCTGCAGTACGGGGTCCCCGAGCAGTGACAGGGGGAGAACGCGCCCTCTGGCGCCGGGAATCGAGCCGCTTCGCATGGTCGCAAGGGTACGTTCGGACCGATATCTCCGGTCCGGGCGGTGTTCACGGCCCGGTCGAGATTCGGGCGCGTGAGTGGATCTCGATAGGCTTCGGTCCACACGTTGCCGGGACAGGGCGCGGCGCTGTACGCAAGGAGGATCGAGAACTGATGGCAGGCAACTCGGACCCGCTCACGCCGCGGGCCAAGCTGGCCGTGACGGCGGGCAAGGCGGTCGCGGCGGCATCTCGTGCCGCGGGACGCGGTAGCGGATCTGTGATCGGCGGCCGGGTGGCACTGAAACTCGACCCCGACCTCCTCGCCCGGCTCGCGCAGAGCCTGGACGTCGTCCTGGTCTCGGCCACCAACGGCAAGACCACCACGACCCGGCTGATCGCCGAGGCGCTGCGGGCCGCGGGCCCGGTCGTCTCGAACGCGCTCGGCGCCAACATGCCCGCGGGCATCACCTCGGCCCTCGCCGGAAACTCGGACGCGAAGTTCGCGGTCATCGAGGTCGACGAGAAGTACCTGGCCGGTGTGGCGCGGGATACCGACCCCAAGTGCATCGCGCTGCTCAACCTCTCCCGCGACCAGCTCGACCGCGCCGCCGAGACCCGCATGATGGCGGAGGCGTGGCGGGAGGGCCTGGCCGGCACCAAGGCCGTGGTCGTGGCCAACTGCGACGACCCGCTGATCGTGTGGGCGGCCTCGTCGTCCCCGAACGTGATCTGGGTCGCGGTCGGCCAGATGTGGAAGGACGACGCCTGGTCCTGCCCGTCCTGCGGCGGTGTGATGCAGCGGCCCGGCGACGACTGGTTCTGCGGCGAGTGCGGTTTCCGCCGTCCGACGCCGAGCTGGGCGCTCTCCGGCGACCACGTCCTGGACCCGCACGGCTCGGCCTGGCCGATCCACCTGCAGCTCCCGGGCCGCGCCAACAAGGCCAACGCCGCCTCCTCGGCCGCCACGGCCGCCGTCTTCGGCGTGCCCCCGCAGGTCGCCCTGGAGCGCATGTACCAGGTCCAGGCGGTCGCCGGACGCTACGACGTGGTGCAGTTCATGCAGCGCGATCTGCGGCTGCTGCTCGCCAAGAACCCGGCGGGCTGGCTGGAGACGTTCTCGCTGATCGACCCGCCGCCGTCGCCGGTGATCCTGTCGGTGAACGCGCGCGGCGCCGACGGCACCGACACCTCCTGGCTGTGGGACGTCGACTACACCCGGCTGACCGGCCACCCGATCTTCGTGCTGGGTGACCGCAAGCTGGACCTGGCGGTACGGCTGGAGGTCGCGAACCAGCACTTCCAGGTCTGCGACACCCTCGACCAGGCGGTGCAGATGTGCCCGCCCGGCCGGATCGAGGTCATCGCGAACTACACCGCGTTCCAGGACCTGCGCCGCCGCGTGGGCAACTGAGCACGCCACGACGCACGACGCCAACGACTCCGAGGGGCACCGACTTTCATGAGCGACAACAGTCTGCGGGTCGTCTGGGTCTACCCGGACCTGCTCAGCACCTACGGCGACCAGGGCAACGTCCTCGTCGTCGAGCGCCGGGCGCGGCAGCGCGGCCTGGACGTGGCCCGGCTGGACGTGCGCAGCGACCAGCCGATCCCGACCTCCGGCGACATCTACCTGATCGGCGGCGGCGAGGACCGTCCGCAGCGGCTCGCCGCCGAGCGGCTGCGCCGGGACCGGCACCTGTACCAGGCGATCGACAACGGCGCGATCGTCTTCGCGGTCTGCGCCGGGTACCAGATCCTCGGCCACGAGTTCGTCAACGACCTCGGTCAGCGCGAGCCGGGCCTCGGTCTGCTCGACGTGACCACGGTCCGCGGCGAGGGCGAGCGGTGCGTCGGCGACGTCCTCGCGGACATCGACCCGCGCCTCGGTCTGCCGCAGCTGACCGGGTTCGAGAACCACCAGGGCGTCACCCACCTCGGCCCCACCGCCCGCCCCTTCGCCAACGTGCGGCTCGGCAAGGGCAACGGCACGGGCGACGGAACGGAGGGCGCGTACAACGACACGGTGTTCGGCACGTACATGCACGGGCCGGTGCTGGCGCGGAACCCGCAGATCGCGGACCTGCTGCTGAAGCTGGCGCTGGACGTGAACGCGCTGCCGCCGACCGACGACCGCTGGTTCGAGGCGCTGCGCGACGAGCGCATCTCCTCGGCGCAGCAGCAGCCCGCCTAGCACGTCACGACGGGTGCCGAGGCCCCTGAGAAACGGTTCCTCAGTGCCCGGACGAAAGCCCGTCCGACAGCGCCCCCGCTCATGTGTGAAAGCCCGTCTGACCAGGGCTCCGCTCACCTGTGCGGGGGCGTCCAGCAGGCGGACGCCCGCTACGGCCGGGGCCCCCGCCGCCGGTAGGGTGGCGGGGATTCCGGCCGGACAGCGTGGTCCGGTTACCGGCCCACGTCGAGAAGGTATTCGGGCTATGCGCATTGGTGTCCTCACGTCCGGCGGCGACTGTCCCGGACTGAACGCCGTCATCCGGTCCGTCGTGCACCGCGCCGTCGTCGACCACGGCGACGAGGTCATCGGCTTCCGGGACGGCTGGAAGGGTCTGCTGGAGTGCGACTACCTCAAGCTGGACCTGGACGCGGTGGCCGGCATCCTGGCCCGCGGCGGCACGATCCTCGGCTCCTCCCGGGTCCAGCCCTCGCATCTGCGGGACGGGGTGGAGCGGGCCAAGAGCCATGTCGAGGAACTCGGTCTGGACGCGATCATCCCCATCGGCGGTGAGGGCACGCTCAAGGCGGCCCGGCTGATGTCGGACAGCGGCCTGCCCGTCGTGGGCGTGCCGAAGACCATCGACAACGACATCGCGGTCACGGACGTCACCTTCGGCTTCGACACGGCCGTGGGCGTCGCCACGGAGGCCCTGGACCGGCTGAAGACCACCGCGGAGTCCCACCAGCGGGTCCTGGTCGTGGAGGTCATGGGCCGCCACACCGGCTGGATCGCGCTGCACTCCGGCATGGCGGCCGGCGCGCACGCCATCGTCGTCCCCGAGCGGCCCTTCGACATCGAGGAGCTGACCGCGAAGGTCGCCGAGCGGTTCTCGGCGGGCAAGCGGTTCGCGATCGTCGTCGCGGCGGAGGGCGCCAAGCCGAAGGCCGGGTCCATGGACTTCGACGAGGGCGGCAAGGACATCTACGGGCACGAGCGCTTCGCCGGGATCGCCCGTCAGCTCTCGGTCGAGCTGGAGCAGCGCCTCGGCAAGGAGGCGCGGCCGGTGATCCTCGGGCATGTGCAGCGGGGCGGCACACCGACCGCGTACGACCGGGTGCTGGCGACGCGGTTCGGCTGGCACGCGGTGGAGGCCGTGCACCGGGGCGAGTTCGGGAACATGACCGCGCTGCGGGGCACCGACATCGTGATGGTCCCCCTCGCGGAGGCCGTGGAGACGCTGAAGACGGTGCCGGACGAGCGGTACGCCGAGGCGGAGTGCGTGCTCTAGGGGGCCGGTGAGGGCTCAGGAGCGAGGTCCGCCCCCGGTCGTGATCGCGACCGGGGGCGGTTCTAGTCTGGGGGCGGACAGGACAGCACAACCCCCCACGAAGCAGGAGCCGGCGGATGGACCACAGCGGGCACGGTACGGGGCTCTTGCCCTTCACCCTGGGGCGGGGACTCGCGTGGTCGGCCGACCCCTTCTTCCTCGTCGCCTGCCTGGCGGGGCTGGCCCTGTACGCCTGGGGCGTCGTGCGGCTCGTGCGGCGCGGGGACAAGTGGCCGGTGGGGCGGACCGTCGCGTTCGTCGCGGGCGTGCTGCTGGTGATGCTGGTGACGTGCACCGGGCTCAACGACTACGGCATGGTCATGTTCAGCGTGCACATGGTCCAGCACATGGTCGTCAGCATGGTGGCGCCGATCATGCTGCTGCTCGGGGCGCCGGTCACCCTGGCCCTGCGGGCGCTGCCGGTGGCGGGCCGGGGCCGCAAGGGGCCGCGTGAACTGCTGCTGATGTTCCTGCACAGCTGGTACATGAAGATCGTCACGCACCCGGCGTTCACGATCCCGATGTTCATCGCGAGCCTCTACGGGCTGTACTTCACCCCGCTCTTCGACTTCCTGATGGGGTCGACGCCCGGGCACATCGTGATGATGACCCACTTCCTGCTGGTGGGCCTGTTCTTCTTCTGGCCGATCATGGGCGTGGACCCGGGTCCGCACCGGCCGGGCTATCTGATGCGGATGCTGGAACTGTTCGCGGGCATGCCGTTCCACGCGTTCTTCGGCATCGCGCTGATGATGGCGTCCGCCCCGATGGTGAAGACGTACGAGAACCCGCCCGCGTCCCTCGGCATCGACGCGCTCGCCGACCAGAACGCGGCCGGCGGCATCGCCTGGGCGTTCAGCGAGATCCCGTCGGTGCTCGTCCTGCTCGCGCTGCTGTTCCAGTGGTACGGCTCCGAGCAGCGGCAGGCCCGGCGGGCGGACCGCGCGGCCGACCGGGACGGCGACAAGGAACTCGAGGCGTACAACGCCTATCTCGCCTCACTCGACGCACGCGGTCGCTGAGCCGTAATCCCTTTCGGGGCCCCCTTTCTTTGTTCGATCCCGGGACCGCGCTTCTCCCCAATTCCCCTTGACCAAAAGGCTTTTGCTTTCAGTAGCATGATGCCTGCGTCCCGCTTCCACCCTGCGGGACCGCAGGGGAAACCGCCGGGGGGAGCGGCCATGACCATTCATGTGTGCCCACGAACACATTTACGAAAGGCCGGGAAATCGATTGCCCGGAGGATCGCCGTCGTGCTGTGCGGCGCGATACTCCTCAGCGGGTGCGGTGACTCGGCCCCGTCCCTGCTCGCGGTGAAGGCGGTGGCCGCGGGGGTCGCCTCCCTCGCACCCTTCTTCGACGAGGGCGAACGGCTCGGCCGGGACGAACCCCGGCTGACGCCCCTGACACCGCACAGCGGTCTGCAGCAGGGAAACGCGCCCGGTCTGTACGGGGGCACGCAGAAACCCAAGGTCTGCGACGTGCGCAAGCTGGAGGATTTCCTCGCTGCCCCCGAGAACAAGAAAAAGGCTCAGGAATGGGCCCGCGTCACCGGGGTGAAAGCCGACGGCATCGGGCGTTATCTCGACGCGCTCACCCCCGTTCTCCTGCGTCACGACACCCTCGTGAAGAACCACGACTACAAAAAGGGCAGGGCCGTTCCCTTCGACGCGCTCCTGGAGGCCGGAATCGCGGTCCTGGTCGACGACCAGGGGCTGCCCGCCGTGAAGTGCAGCTGCGGAAACCCGCTGCGGGCGTTCGACGCGGACCCCGGACGCATCGACGTGGAATTCCCGGGCGACAAGGAGTGGAAGGGCTACGACGCGTCCGGCGTGGTCGTCGTCGAACCCGCCCCCGAGCAGCTGAAGGAGATCAAGCTCGTCGATGTCGAGGACCCGGGCCGGGGCATCAGCCGGGCGGTCGGCACCACGGGAGAGGCCGACACGACGTTCGACGCGCGGGCACGGCAGGCCGTACCGAAGGTGCGCGGCATGACCTTCGGCGAGGCGAGCGCGGCCCTGGCGGACAGAGGGCTGGCGGTGACGGTCGCCGGGGACGCGCTGCCGCCGGACGACACACCGGTGACGGGGTCCAGCCCCGGGCCGGGCGCCGAGCTGGAGTTCGGCGCCGCGGTGGCCCTGCGGGTGGAGGAGCCGGGCGGGACGGCGGAGGAGAGCGCCAGGGACTCGGGGCCCGAGCCTGGGTCGTCGGTACCGGGATCCGGTTCGGGCTCGGGCTCTGGTTCGGGTCCGGGCGCGGGCGCGGGCTCGGCTTCCGGGTCGGAATCGGGAACGGGATCGGGATCGGAATCGGGATCGGGATCGACGAGGCTGGGGCCGAGCGAGCCGTCGGAGACGGGTGACTCATCGACCGACGGGGGTCCGTCGGAGAGCGGTTCGACGCCGACGGACGGGAATTCTCCACCGGCGGGCGGGGGATCCTCCCCGCCGGACAGCGGTCCGTCGGACAGCGGGACGACATCCGGCACCGGCCCGTCGGGGGGCGGGCCTTCGGGCGGCGGACCCTCGGGCGGCGGGGCATCGGGCGACAGGCCATCGGAGGGCGGGGCTTCGGATGGTGGGCCTTCGGGCGGCGGACCCTCGGACGGCGGGGCATCGGGCGGCGGGGCTTCGGATGGTGGGGCGTCGGATGGTGGACCTTCGGGCGGCGGACCGCCGGACAGTGGGCCCTCGGACGACAAGCCGTCGGACGGTGGACCCTCGGGCGACAGGCCATCGGGCGGCGGGGCGTCGGACAGTGGGCCCTCGGACGACAAGCCGTCGGACGGTGGACCCTCGGGCGACAGGCCATCGGGCGGCGGGGCATCGGATGGTGGACCTTCGGGCGGCGGACCGCCGGGCGGCGAGCCCTCGGGCAGCGGACCGCCGGGGGGCGGGTCGGTGGGTGGGGGGTCGGCGCCCGCCGAGTCGGTCGTTTCTCCGTCGGCCGGCGGGACGCCGTTCGTGCCGTCGCCGTCCACGGCCTCGGAGGAACCCGTACCGGAGCCCGACCCCACACCGAGCCCGTCCGTTCCCTCGTCGGCCTCCGGCCTGTCCACGTCGAGCAGAAGGCCGGCCGCTCCCGAGCCCGGGGCCCCGACGGACACGCCGGGCGCCCCCTGGTGGCCGGGCCTCCCCGTCGAGGCCCCGGCCCAGCCGCCCGTACGGATCTGAACCCCGGGAGTGACCGATGCAGTCAGAAGCACCGCAGTCGGGGGTCGGCCGGGTCATCGCCGACCGGTATCGCCTGCTGCACCGGCTGGGCAGCGGCGGCATGGGCCAGGTCTGGCTGGCGCACGACCGCCGGCTGGACTGCGAGGTGGCGCTCAAGGAGGTCGTGTTCGGCGGTCCGGACGAGGCCGAGCAGGAGCGCGCGGCCCGAGTGGCCCGCGCCCGGGCCGAGGCCCGGCACGCCGCCGGTCTGCGCGCCCACCCGAACGTGGTCACCGTGCACGACGTCCTGGAACACGACGCGCTGCCGTGGATCGTCATGGAGTACGTCCCGGGCGCCCTCGACCTCAAGGCCCTCGTCGACCGGCACGGCGCCCTCGCGCCCGCGGAGTGCGCCCGGATCGGGCTGGCCGTGCTGGACGCGCTGACCGCCGGGCACGAGCGCGGCATCATGCACCGGGACGTCAAGCCGGCCAACATCCTGCTCGCCCCGGACCGCACCGGATCGCCGTACGCACGCGTCCTGCTCACCGACTACGGCATCTCCGTCCAGCCCGACGCCCAGGAGACCCGGCACACCCGGTCGCACGTCCTGGTCGGGACCGCCGGGTATCTCGCGCCCGAGCGGGCGCAGGGCGGGCCGCCGACCGCCGCGTCCGACCTGTTCTCGCTGGGCTGCACGCTCTACCGGGCCGTCGAGGGGTACGGGCCCTTCGACCGTGCCTCCGACATCGCGGCGCTGACCGCCATCGTCCTGGACGAGCCGCGGCCCATGCTGCGGGCCGGTGCGCTGGAGGCGGTACTGACCGCGATGCTCGCCAAGGATCCCGCGCACCGGATCACCGCGGCGGACGCCGAGGCCGCGCTCTCCGCGATCGTCAGGCCCGAGACCCGTCCCCGCACCGGGCCCTTGCCCCGCCCGCGCTGGGCGCACGCGCCCGCACCGGCCGGCCCGGAGGGTCCCGCCCTCCCCCGCCCCGCGCCCGGGACACCGTGGCACGCCCCGTCGGACGGGCCCGGCGGGCAGGACGACTGGTCCCCGCCGGAGCGTCGTTCGTCCGGGGGCCGGGAGCCCGTCCCGCCTCCGCGGACCGCCGGCGACCGTCCCGGCGCCGACGGGCGGGTGCACCGGTACCGCCTCCGGGCCCTTCTCGCGGGGCTGGCCACCGCGCTCGGGCTGGCCTTGGTGGCCGCCGGGGCGTGGCAGGCCGTGGAGAACCTGAGGGACCTGCGGGGTGCGCTGGACGGCAGCGCCGACACCCTGCGTACCGAGCTGCCGTACGGGCGGGCCGTGGGGCTGGTGGAGCCGCTGAGGGACGGCGACTGCGTGGACGTCACCTGGGCCGGCACGCCCTTCGAGGAGGCCGCCCGGCTGCGGGTGGTGCCCTCGTGTGCGGGGCGCGCGATGGACGGCCAGGTGATGGCCTCCTACGAGGCGTCGTCCGCCGAGGACGCCAGGACGGGCGGTGCCGCACGATGCGAGCAGCTCACTGGGGAGGCCCGCGGGAAACTCGTGGACGTCCGTGCCTTCGCCGTCCTGCCCACCGCCGACGGCTTCGACGCCGCCGGGCACCGGGTCGCCTGTCTCCTGCTGGGCGAGCGCAGGCCGGTCTACGGGCCGATCGGGGCGTACCGGACGGTGGGTGAGACGGTGCTGGTGGACGTGGCCACCCTGCAGAAGCAGGACTGTCTCGACCCGATCTCCAGCAACCGGATCCGGCTCGTCTCCTGCCACGACCGCCACCGCCAGAAGGTCCTCGGCTTCTACGAGATGAGCCCCTCGACCACCTACGACGCGGCGCAGGACCAGGCCCTCGCGGCCTGTGTGCGGAACCTGCCGCCGCGGCAGTACGGCCACGAGCCCGGTATCACCGCTTCCGGTTTCTGGATCAGCGAGGACGGCTGGAAAAAGGGCGCGCATTTCGTCGTCTGCACTGTCATTTCCGGTAGTGGGGGCACCATGGAGGGAGAAGAAGCCTGACGAAGGGTGTTGCGATGCCCGGTTCGACGAAGACCATGGGGGTGCTCACCGTCGGTGGGCTGGTCGCGGTGACGGCCTACTCGGTGGCGCTCGGCAGCAATGGCTGGCTGTGGTTCGGATGGGTCTTCCTGGGCCTGCTGACGCTGGGGATGGTGGCGTCGCGCACCTGAGGCTCACCCTCCGTGCTCCTCAGGCCCGGGGCATTCCCCCGTCCGGGTGTACGCCCGGCTGGAACTTGGGCAGCCGGGCGGTGATCTTCATACCCGCGCCGACCGCGGTCTCGATGACGAGGCCGTGGTCGTCGCCGTAGACCTGACGCAGCCGCTCGTCGACGTTGCTGAGGCCGATGCCGCCCGAGGGGCTGGTCTCGCCGGCCAGGATGCGGCGGAGCACCTCCGGCTCCATGCCCACGCCGTCGTCCTCGATGACGACGAGTGCCTCGGCTCCCGCGTCCTGGGCGGTGATGCTGATGTGGCTCTTGCCCGCGGCGGCCACCGTCCTGCCCTCCAGGCCGTGCTTCACCGCGTTCTCCACGAGGGGCTGGAGGCAGAGGAAGGGCAGGGTGACGGGGAGGACCTCGGGGGCTATCTGGAGCGTGACCGAGAGCCGCTCGCCGAAGCGGGCCCGGACCAGTGCCAAGTAGTGGTCGATGGCGTGGAGTTCCTCGGCGAGGGTGGTGAAGTCGCCGTGTCTGCGGAACGAGTAGCGGGTGAAGTCGGCGAACTCCAGCAGGAGTTCACGGGCGCGCTCGGGGTCGGTGCGGACGAACGAGGCGATCACCGCGAGCGAGTTGAAGATGAAGTGCGGGGAGATCTGGGCGCGCAGGGCCTTGATCTCGGCCTCTATCAAACGGGTGCGGGACTGGTCGAGGTCGGCCAGTTCGAGCTGGACGGAGACCCAGCGGGCCACTTCCCCGGCCGCGCGGACGAGCACGGCGGACTCGCGGGGCGCGCAGGCGACGAGGGCCCCGTGGACGCGGTCGTCGACCGTGAGGGGGGCGACGACCGCCCAGCGCACCGGGCAGTCGAGGATGTCGCAGGTCAGCGGGAACGCCTCGCCCCGGCCGGTCTCCAGGGGGCCCGCCAGTCGGCCCATGATGTCGGCGCGGTGGTGCTCGGCCACGCCTTCCCAGGCGAGGACGGACTCGTGGTCGGTGAGGCAGAGGGCGTCCGTGCCGAGCAGGGTGCGCAGCCGTTTGGCGGATCTTCGGGCGGTCTCCTCGGTGAGGCCGGCCCGCAGCGGGGGCGCGGCGAGGCTGGCGGTGTGCAGGGTCTGGAAGGTGGCGTGCTCGACGGGCGTGCCGAGTCCGCCGAGGCTGTTGCGCGGGCGGGCCGTCCGGCGGCCGAGCCAGAACCCGGCGGCGAGCACCGGAAGCAGGGCCACGCAGAAGCCCGCCAGGAACCCGGTCACCTCAGCGCTCATCGCTCACCTCCCGCATGTGATACACCGCTCACCGCCCGTGGGTTCCCTTCCCCCGCTCCCCCGCCCCGAGCAGGCGCTCCCGGCCTTCCCGGCTCCGGGCCCGCCCTGCGGGTACTGCCGCCCCTCCCGTCCCTCAGCGGCGCCACAGTTCGATCTCCTTGGTCGCCGCCCGGGTCCGGCCGCCGACGAGTTCCTCCGGGAGGTGGAAGCGCGCCAGGATGGCCGGTGTCTCCGCCGGGATCCTGCCGGGGGTGGCCAGGGACACCAGGACCATCGTGAGGAAGCCGAGCGGCACGGACCAGAGCGCGGGCCAGGCCAGCAGGGCGTGGAGGGTGCCGGTGCCGGGGTAGCCGGCCATCGTCGCGGCGACCGCGAGGAGCGCCGCGCCGCCGCCGACGAGCATGCCCGCGGCGGCCCCCGGCGGGGTCAGGCGCCGCCACCAGATGCCGAGGACGAGCAGCGGGCAGAAGGAGGAGGCCGACACGGCGAAGGCGAGGCCGACCGCGTCGGCGACGGGCAGCCCGCCGACCAGGCCGCTCGCCGCGAGGGGCACGGCCATGGCGAGGACCGTGCCGAGCCGGAAGTGCCGGACGCCGCGTGCGGGCAGGACGTCCTGGGTGAGCACTCCGGCGACCGCCATGGTCAGACCGGAGGCGGTGGACAGGAACGCGGCGAAGGCGCCGCCCGCGACCAGGGCCCCGAGGAGGTCGCCGCCGAGGCCGCCGATCATGCGGTCCGGGAGGAGGAGGACGGCCGCGTCGGCGTCGCCGGTGAGGGTGAGGTCGGGGGCGTAGAGCCGGCCGAGGGCCCCGTAGACCGGCGGCAGGAGGTAGAAGAAGCCGATCATGGCGAGGACGACGACCGTGGTGCGGCGGGCGGCGACGCCGTGCGGGCTGGTGTAGAAGCGGACGACGACGTGGGGCAGGCCCATGGTGCCGAGGAAGGTGGCGAGGATCAGCCCGTAGGTGGCGTACAGGGGACGTTCCTCGCGGCCGGCGGCGAGGGAGGTGGACATGCCGCCGTTGGTGCCCCGGTCGGCGACGGGGACGGTGTCGCCCTCGCCGAAGGTCAGCCGGGTGCCCCGGTCGACGCGGTGGGTGCCGGCGGGCAGGTCCACCCGCCGGTCGTCGTGGCGGCGGCCGTCGACCGTGCCGGTGACGGTGACGGTGAGCGGGCCGGCGAGCTTCAGGTCGAGGGTCTCGTCGACACGGACGACACGCTGTTCACGGAACTCGGCGGGCTCGTCGAAGACGTGCCGCGGGGCGCCGTCGGCCTGCCAGGCGAGGACGAGGAAGAGCGCGGGGACGAGCAGGGCGGTGAGTTTCAGCCAGTACTGGAAGGCCTGGACGAAGGTGATGCTGCGCATGCCTCCGGCGGCGACGGTGGCGGACACGACCACGGCGACGATGACACCGCCGAGCCAGGAGGGCGCGTCGGTGAGCACGCTCAGCGTGAGTCCCGCGCCCTGCAGTTGGGGCAGCAGGTAGAGCCAGCCCACGCCGACGACGAAGGCCCCCGCGAGCCGCCGTACGGTCTTGGAGGCGAGCCGGGCCTCGGCGAAGTCCGGCAGCGTGTAGGCACCGGAGCGGCGCAGCGGGGCGGCGACGAACAGCAGCAGGACGAGGTAGCCGGCGGTGTAGCCGACCGGGTACCAGAGCATGTCGGGGCCCTGGACGAGGACGAGGCCGGCGATGCCGAGGAAGGAGGCGGCGGACAGGTACTCGCCGCTGATCGCGGCCGCGTTGAGCCGGGGGCCGACCGTGCGGGAGGCGACGTAGAAGTCGGAGGTGGTGCGGGAGATGCGCAGGCCGAAGGCGCCGACGAAGACGGTCGCCACGACGACGAGGGCGACCGCGGGGACGGCGTAGTTCTCGTTCATGCCTTGCTTCCGGTCTCCTCGCTCACTCGGTCCACTCGGTCCACTCGGTTCACCGTCGGCGTCGCCGCTGTCTCCACCGCGGTCCTCAGCGGTCCTCGACGAGCCGGACGAGGTCCTGTTCGTTGCGTTCGGCGCGGCGTACGTGCCAGAGGGCGAGGAGGACCAGCGGCGGGTAGACGCCGAAGCCGAGCAGGGCCCACTCCAGGCCCGCGCCGTCCGGTATCGCGGCGAAGACCAGGGGCAGCGGGGCGACCAGCAGGACGAGGACCGCGAACACGGCGAGGGCGGCGCGGAGCTGGCTGCGCATGAGGGAGCGGACGTAGGTGTGGCCGAGGGTGGTCTGTTCGTCGATCTCGGTGCGCGGGCGGTGGTGGCCCGAGCCGCGCCGGGTGCGGCGGGGCACTCCGGTGACGACGACACGGCGTTCGGCGGGATCGTGGGGCATGGCGGCTCCTCAGCCCGTGGTCCGGCGCATCAGCAGATCGCGCAGCTCGCGTGCGTGGCGGCGGCTGACCTGGAGCTCCACGGGACCGACGAGGACACTCACCGTGCCCGCGTCCAGGCGGAGTTCGCCGACGTGCCGCAGGGCGACGAGGTGCCGGCGGTGGATGCGCACGAAGCCGCGTGCGCGCCAGCGCTCCTCGAGGGTGGACAGGGGGATGCGGACGAGGTGGCTGCCCTGGGGGGTGTGGAGCCGGGCGTAGTCGCCCTGGGCCTCCACGTGCGTGATGTCGGCGACGGCGACGAAGCGGGTGACACCGCCGAGTTCGACGGGTATCTCGTCGGGGTCGGGTTCGTGGACGGGGATCGGCGGGGCCGTGGCGGTCGCCGTGTCACGGAGCTGGGCGGCCCGGCGTATCGCCTCGGCGAGGCGCTCCCGGCGGACGGGCTTGAGGACGTAGTCGACGGCCTTGAGGTCGAACGCCTGGACGGCGAAGCCCTCGTGCGCGGTGACGAAGACGACGAGCGGGGGGCGGGCGAAGCCGGTGAGGAGACGGGCGAGGTCGAGGCCGTCGAGGCCGGCCATGTGGATGTCGAGGAAGACGACGTCGATCGCCTCCGGCCCCTGGGGCCCGGACTCCAGGGCACGGTTGATCCTCCGCAGTGCCTCGGTGGCGTCGCTCGCTCCCTCGGCGCTGCCGACCCGTGGATCGGCGTTCAGCAGGTACAGCAACTCCTCCAGGGAGGGTTTCTCGTCATCGACGGCGAGCGCGCGCAGCATGAACGTGGAGTGTAGGAGCAATTCGTACGCCTGCACACGGGCGCGCGCCGAGCCCTTCGCAGCGGGGGCCGCGGGGCCCCTCCCTGGATACAGTGCCCGCATGAGCAGCAAGTCCGCGGCGTTCGACGAACTCGACCGCAAGATCATCACGGCGTTGATGGCGAACGCGAGGACCAGCTTCGCCGAGATCGGGGCGGCTATCGGCCTTTCGGCCACCGCGGTGAAGCGGCGGGTGGACCGGTTGCGCGAGACCGGGGTGATCACCGGGTTCACGGCGACCGTGCAGCCGGCGGCGCTCGGCTGGCGCACGGAGGCGTACGTGGAGGTGTACTGCGAGGGCGCGGCGCCGCCCCGGCGGCTCGCGGAGGTCGTGCGCAACCATCCGGAGATCACGGCGGCGATGACGGTGACCGGCGGCGCGGACGCGCTGCTGCACGTCCGGGCGATAGACGTGGAGCACTTCGAGGAGGTGCTGGAGCGGATCCGCACCGAGCCGTTCATCCGGAAGACGATCAGTTACATGGTGCTGTCGCACCTGCTGCCGGAGGCTCCGGAGGCCGGGGCCACCCAGGACGCAGCGAACGTGCGCTGAGCCGAGCCGACACGCAGCATTACTGCGCGAACACGCAACGTTCGTTTCTTGTCGTGCGCCTGGCCTGATTCTTACCGTGGTGTCATCCCCGTCGACACCCGTCAGGAAGCGGAGAAACCCTCTGTGCCCGACAGCCGTGTGCCGCGCCTTCGGCGCTTTCTCGTCTGCGAACCCAGACATTTCGCCGTGCAGTACTCGATCAATCCGTGGATGCATCCGGACACCCCCGTGGACGTCGATCTGGCCCAGGACCAGTGGCGGGAGCTGATCCACGCCTACCGCACCCTCGGCCACACCGTGGAGACCGTGGAGCCGGTGGCGGCGCTGCCCGACATGGTGTTCGCGGCCAACTGCGCGCTCGTCCTCGGCGGCCGGGTCCTCGGCTCGCTGTTCCACGCGCCCGAGCGGCGCCCCGAGTCCACCGCGTACGACGCCTGGTTCGAGAGCGCCGGGTACGACGTGCTGCGCTCCGAGTCGGTGTGCGAGGGCGAGGGCGATCTGGTGCCGACCGGCCGCTATCTGCTCGCCGGGACCGGCTTCCGCACCACCCGCGAGGCCCATCGCCAGGCGCAGGAGTTCTTCGGCGTCCCGGTGATCAGTCTGCAGCTCGTGGACCCGCGTTTCTACCATCTGGACACCGCGCTGTTCGTCCTCGACGACGGGAGCGACGGCTCGGCGGGCAACATCGCCTACTACCCGGAGGCGTTCTCCCCCGGCAGCCGTGCCGTCCTCGCCCGGCTCTACCCGGACGCGGTGATCGCGACCCGCGAGGACGCCATGGCGTTCGGCCTGAACTCGGTCTCCGACGGCCGCCACGTCTTCATCTCGCCCCGCGCCAAGGATCTGGCCGACCGGCTCACCCGGCTGGGCTACGTTCCCGTCCCCGTCGACCTGTCGGAGTTCCAGAAGGCCGGCGGCGGCATCAAGTGCGTCACACAGGAGATCCGCCCATGACCCGGGAGACCCGCCGCCCGGTTCGTGCGACCCGCCCCCTGACCGTTGGAGGTCCGCTCATGACCGCTCCCGCCCCCACGCGCTCGTCGGCCGACCTCATCCGCGCCGAGGAACCCGTCCTCGCGCACAACTACCACCCGCTGCCCGTGGTCGTGGCCCGTGCCGAGGGCACCTGGGTGGAGGACGTCGAGGGCCGACGCTATCTGGACATGCTGGCCGGCTACTCCGCCCTCAACTTCGGCCACCGCCACCCGGCGCTGATCGACGCCGCGCACCGCCAGCTCGACACGCTCACCCTCACCTCGCGGGCCTTCCACAACGACCGGCTCGCCGGGTTCGCCGCGTCCCTGGCCGAGCTGACCGGGCTGGACATGGTGCTGCCGATGAACACCGGCGCCGAGGCCGTGGAGAGCGCGATCAAGGTGGCCCGCAAGTGGGCGTACGAGGTGAAGGGCGTCCCCGCCGACCGGGCCACGATCGTCGTCGCCGCCGACAACTTCCACGGCCGTACGACGACCATCGTCAGCTTCTCCACCGACCCGGTCGCCCGTGACGGCTTCGGGCCCTTCACCCCCGGCTTCCGGGTGGTCCCGTACAACGACCTCGCCGCGCTGGAGGCGGCGATCGACGAGACGACGGCCGCGGTGCTGATCGAGCCCATCCAGGGCGAGGCGGGCGTGCTCATCCCCGACGACGGTTATCTGCGCGGGGTGCGCGAGCTGACCCGCCGCACCGGCTGTCTGTTCGTGGCGGACGAGATCCAGTCGGGCCTCGGCCGCACCGGCCGTACGCTCGCCGTCGAGCACGAGGACGTCCTGCCCGACGCCGTCCTGCTCGGCAAGGCGCTCGGCGGCGGCATCGTGCCCGTGTCGGCGGTGGTGGCCCGCCGGGAGGTGCTGTCGGTACTGCGTCCGGGCGAGCACGGCTCGACGTTCGGCGGCAACCCGCTCGCGGCGGCGGTCGGTTCGGCGGTGGTCGAGCTGCTGCGCACCGGGGAGTTCCAGCAGCGGGCCGCCGAACTGGGCGGGGTCCTGCGGGAGGGGCTCACGGAACTGGTCGGCCGGGGCGTGGTCGGCTTCCGGGCGCGCGGGCTGTGGGCGGGCGTCGACGTCGACCCCGCGATCGGCACGGGCCGCGAGATCAGCCGGCGCCTCATGGCGGCGGGCATCCTCGTCAAGGACACCCACGGCTCCACCATCCGCCTGGCCCCGCCCCTGACCATCACGGCCGCGGAACTGCGGTCCGCGCTGGGCACGTTGGGGAAGGTGCTGGAGGCCGGTTCCTGACGGAGGGTCCCGCCCGGGTCGGCCCTGTGAGACCGCCCGTCGACTCGCACCACGTCCGGCCCGAACACCAGATGTGACGTGCCGGGACACCGCTGCCGGGCGGGGTCAGGCGGCGCGGTGGGGTCGCAGCAGGAACAGGGCGATGTCGTCGGTGTGCCGACCGGTGGGGCGGGTGTGGCGGACCAGGCTGTCCACCAGCTGGTGCAGCGGGAGGTCGCCGGCCCGGCCGAGGTGCTGGGCGAGGTCGGCGATGGTCCGGCTCATGTCGGTGCCGGGGTCCTCCACCAGTCCGTCCGTGTAGAGGGCGAGCAGTGTCTCCGGGGCCAGGGACAGCGTGGTGAGCGGGTAGACGGGGCTGCCGACGCCGATGCCGAGCGGGGGGCCGGGGCGGATGTCCACCGGATGGCTGCGCCGGTCGGGGTGGCGCACCAGCGGCGGCGGATGTCCGGCGCTGGCGAGGGTGGCCTGGCGGCGGCCGAGGTCGAGGTGGGCGTAGAGGCAGGAGACGAAGCGGCTGGCGTTGAGGTCGGCCAGGTCGCGGTCGGTGCGGGCCAGGACCTGGTCGGGAGCGGCACCGGCGGTGGCGTGGGAGTGGACGGCCATGCGGACCTGGCCCATGAGGGCGGCCGCCGTGATGTCGTGTCCCTGCACGTCGCCGATGACCGCGGCGGCCGTGGTGTCGGTGAGACGGATCAGGTCGTAGAAGTCGCCGCCGATGTCCATGCCGTGGCTGGCGGGCAGATAGCGGGCGGCGACGTCGAGCCCGGCCACGGCGGGCAGGGCGTGGGGCAGCAGGGTCTGCTGCAGAGCGTGCGCGAGGTTGTGCTTGGCGTCGTAGAGGCGTGCGCGGTCCAGGGCCTGGGCGATGAGCCCGGCGAGGGGCGTGAGGATCGAGCGCTCACCGGCGGTGAACGGGTGCGGCTCGTCGTAGGCGAGCAGGAGGCAGCCGATGGGGTGCCCGGAGCTGAGCAGCGGCAGGAAGGCCCAGGCGTGCTTGTCGGTGATCTGCGGGGCCCTGGGATAGAAGCGGGACAGTTCACCCCGGTCGGCGAAGAACGAGGAGGCACCGGTGGTCAGGACACGGCCGGCCGGGGTCAGATCGGCGTCCGCGGGCATGCCGTCGAACTGCTCGATGACGGCGGGGTCGTAGCCGCGGTGCCCGATGATCTGGATGCGGCCGGCGTCGGCGGTGGACATGATCATGCCGTGGGCGCCGAACGCGGGCAGGATCCGTTCGGCGACGAGGTCGACGACGTCCTGGACGCCGAGGGTGTCGGTCAGGGCGGCGGCCAGGGCCATCAGCAGGTGGATGCGGCTGTGCGACGGGGGTCCGGTGAGCGCGGGCCGCGTGTCGTCCGGCCCGGCCCCGGAGACGGACCCGGGGTCGGGCGCGGGCCGCGCGCCGAGGGGGCGGGAAGCGAGGTGGGGGGAGATGAGCACGCTGGTGCCGTTGTCGTCCGTGTGCAGGCGCAGATCGAGCCGACGGCCCGGAGGGCGCACCACGGTCAGGGCGACCGGCTCGCGGCTGCTCATGGCGGTGCGGTAGGCGTCCATGTACGCGATGTCGTCGAGCCAGGTCAGGGACTGCCACGGCTGGGTTCCCAGCAGGCGCTCCGCCGGTCCGCCCAGCAGGTCGGCGGCCGCGGCATTGACGTAGGCGACGCATCCTCCCAGGTCGAGGGCGAGGATGCCGAGCGGCAGACGTTCCACCATCTCGGCCGCGGCGCGTCCGGACTGGGGGACGGGGGTGTCGCGGTGCGGCCGCACGAAGCGGGGCCGGTCCGGGACGACCGGCGGCAGGGCCTGCGCGTCCAGCACCCGGGCGATACGGCGGGCGCTGAAGGCGATGTTCCCGCGCTCCCGGCGGCCGAGCCGGGGGGAACGTCCGGGTGCCCACCCGAGCAGCAGCGCGCCCCGGCAGTGCCTGATCCCGCCGAGCGGGTGGACGGCGAACGCGACCTGGTAGGGGATGCCCGCCGCGACGCGCGGATAGCAGCGGGCCAGTTCCTCCAGGGAACTGACCCAGACGAGCCGGTCGTTGCGGACCGCGTCCTGGCTCGGGCCGTGCACGGAGAAGGGGGCCCGCCACCACGGGGCGAAGGCGTCGACCGGTACGCCGCACAGCGCGAGCAGGCCCAGTGTGGTTTCCGCCGGATCCAGCACGTAGACGCCGCCGAAGCGGGCTCCGGTGCGGCGCACCGCCGCCGCCAGGCTCTCGCCCAGCGGATCGTCCGCACCCGGACGCCCACCGGACCCGGTCATGCGGCGCAGCACCTGACGCCCATATCCAGACGCTAAGCCAGCACGGGGGCGACGGCATGTGGATCAGGAGCACGGCCGGCCCGGGGCGGCGCTCCCCGCCGTCGGACGTCCGGGGCGGGGCGCGGCCCCGCTGCCGCCGCCGGACGCTTCGACGCCGTTCGGCGGGCCGCACACCCGCGTCCGCCGCCCACGCGGTTCGGCCAGAAGTCAGCGCGGGACGACGTGGGCGCCTCCGGGTGCTCCCGGTGACGCGGCACGGCGGGCTACGATCACACTGTCGACACGCGGGACGGGGCTCACCAGCGCTCATGGCGCCTGACGCAACGTCAGCGACGTCAGCGAGGAGTCAGCGTGAGCACGATCGGACCCGGCCGCGGACGGGCTCTGCCCCCGGAGGGATCGCGAGCGCGCATGTCTTCCGTGTCCTGGCGGAACACGTCCACAGAGTCGATCGGGTAGCGCGAGGGAGACGCCGTGTTCTATTACCTGCTCAAATACGTGCTTCTGGGTCCGCTGCTGCGACTGGTCTTCCGGCCTCGCATCGAGGGCCTCGAACACGTCCCGTCCACGGGCGCGGCCATCGTCGCGGGCAACCACCTGTCCTTCTCGGACCACTTCCTGATGCCCGCGATCCTCAAGCGGAGGATCACGTTCCTGGCGAAGGCCGAGTACTTCACCGGTCCGGGTCTCAAGGGCCGGCTGACCGCGTTCTTCTTCCGCAGCGCCGGGCAGATCCCGGTCGACCGCTCCGGCAAGGAGGCCGGTCAGGCCGCCATCCGCGAGGGGCTCGGTGTGCTGAGCAAGGACGAACTCCTCGGCATCTACCCGGAGGGCACCCGCTCCCACGACGGCCGCCTCTACAAGGGCAAGGTCGGCGTCGCGGTCATGGCGCTCAGGGCCAAGGTGCCCGTCATCCCCTGCGCCATGATCGGCACCTTCGAGGCGCAGCCCCCGGGCAAGGTCATCCCCAACATCCACCCCGTCGTCATCCGCTTCGGCAAGCCGCTCGACTTCTCGCGCTACGAGGGCATGGAGAGCGAGAAGGCCGTGCTGCGCGCGATCACCGACGAGATCATGTACGCGATCCTGTCGCTCTCCGACCAGGAGTACGTCGACCAGTACGCGGCCGTGGTGAAGGCGGAGGAGGCCGCGGCGGCCAAGGAGCGCAGGTTCCCGCGCATGCCGCTGAGTTGACCGGTTCCCGGACCCCCGCCGGGGTGTTCTGCCGGTAGCAGAGCACCCCGGCGGACCGGGGGCGGGCGCCGTACGGTCGGGGCATGACACGACGTGCTGTGGTGATCGGGGCGACGGGACAGATCGGGCGCGCGGCCGTGGGCGCGCTGGCGCGCGACGGCTGGGCGGTGACCGCCCTCTCGCGGGGCGGCGGCCGGGACGCGGGGTGGCCCGAGGAGGTGCGGGCGGTACCGGCCGACCGTGAGGACGACGCGGCCCTGACGACGGCGATCGGCGACGACTGCGACGTCCTGGTCGACGTGGTCGCCTACGGCCCCGCACACGCCCGGCAGTTGCTCGCGCGGTCCGACGGGGTCGGGTCGGCGGTCGTCGTCTCCAGCGTGTCGGTGTACGAGGACGACAAGGGCCGTACCTTCGACACCCAGGCCGAGCCCGGCGGCTTTCCCGAGTACCCCGTGCCCCTTCCCGAGAGCCAGCGCACGATCCGGCCCGGCGATACCTCGTACAGCACCCGCAAGGCGGGCCTGGAGCGTGAACTCCTCGCCGGGGGCGACCGGTTGCCCACGACCCTGCTGCGCGCGGGCGCGGTCCACGGGCCGCACGGCCGGACACCGCGCGAGCTGTACTTCGTGAAGCGCAACCTGGACGGCCGGCCCCGCCGGATCCTCGCGTACGGCGGCGAGAGCCGTTTCCACCCGGCGAGCGTCCACAACATCGCCGAGCTGGTCCGGCTGGCCGCCGCCCGGCCCGGCACCCGGGTGCTGAACGCCGTCGACCCCGAGGCGCCGACGGTCGTGGAGATCGCCGCGGCCATCGACGCGGTGATGGGAGTCGACGCGGAGAACGTCCTGGTGGACGGCCCCGCCCCGGCTCCCACCGTGGGCGACACGCCCTGGTCGGTGCCGGTGCCGGTGGTGTGCGACATGTCGGCGGCGGAGCGGGAGCTGGGCTACCGCCCGGTGGTCCGGTACGCGCGGTCGCTGCCGGAGACGGTCGCGTGGATCGAGAGCCGGCTGGCGGGCGGACGGGACTGGCGGGCGGCGTACCCGAGGATGGCCGAGGTCTACGGGGACCTCTTCGCCTACGCGGCGGAGGACGCGTGGCTGGCGGGGCGCCCGGCGTGACGGTGTGAGCGCAGGGAGAAGGGGGCGACCGGGGTGTCCCGGTCGCCCCCTTTCCGTCACGTCACCTCGGTCACGTCACGGGACCACGGCGGGTCCTACGGAGCGGGCGTGGCGTGCGGCGCGCACGTCACGTCGGCCCCGCCCACCTCACCGGTGAGCAGGTAGGTGTCCACCCGCTCGTTGACGCACGGGTTCACCAGGCCGGTGACGCCGTGGGAGCCCGCGTTCTGCTCCGTGACGAGACGGGAGCCCTTGAACCGCTTGTGCAGCTCGACGGCACCCTCGTACGGCGTGGCCGCGTCCCGCTCGGACTGGACGATCAGGACGGGCGGCAGGCCCGCCTTGGTCTTCACGTTCAGCGGGGTGTACTGCTTCGACCCCCAGGTGGCGCACGGCAGGTTCATCCAGGCGTTGGCCCAGGTCATGAACGGGTGGTCCCGGTGCAGCCGGGTGTTGTCGCGGTCCCACTTCCGCCAGCTGGTGGGCCACTTGGCGTCGGTGCACTCGACCGCCGTGTAGACGGCGTTGCCGTTCTCCGAGGCCGCGTTGCCCGCGGTGTCGGAGAGGTCCGGGGCGGCCGCGTCGACCAGCGCCTGGGTGTCACCGGCGGCGTACTTGCTCCAGACCCGGGCGGTGGGCGCCCACGAGGAGTCGTAGTACGGGGCGCTCTGGAAGAAGGAGATCAGCTCGGCCGGGCCGACGAGCCCGCCGAGCGGCTTCTTCTTCGCGGCGGCCCGCAGCTCCAGCCACTTCGCCTGCACCTTGGCCCGGGTGTTCCCGAGGTGGTACGTCGCGTCGTTCTGCGCGACCCACTTCGTCCAGTCCTGCCACCGGCCCTCGAAGGCGACGTCCTGGTCCAGGTTGGCCTGGTACCAGATCTTCTCGCGGGAGGGGTTCACCACGCTGTCGACGATCATGCGGCGCACGTGGTCCGGGAAGAGCGTGCCGTAGACGGCGCCGATGTAGGTGCCGTACGAGACACCGAGGAAGTTGAGCTTCTTCTCCCCCAGGGCGGCCCGGATGACGTCCAGGTCACGCGCGGTGTTCGGCGTCGTCATGTGGGGCAGCATCTCGCCGCTGCGCTCCCGGCAGCCCGCCGCGTAGTCGGCCGCGAGCCCCCGCTGCTTGAGCTTGTCGGCCTCGGAGTCCGGGACCGGGTCCATCTTGGGCGCCTTCACGAACTCCTGCGGGTCGACGCAGGAGATGGGCGCCGACTTGCCGACTCCGCGCGGGTCGAAGCCCACGAAGTCGTACGCCTTGGACGTCTTGGCCCACAGCGGGGCCTTGGTGGTGACCCGGCGCGGGAAGCGCAGGCCCGAGCCGCCCGGGCCGCCCGGGTTGTAGACGAGCGCGCCCTGGCGCTCCTCCTTCGTACCGGTGCTGCCGATACGGTCCACCGCCAGCTGGATCTGCTTGCCGTTCGGCTTGGCGTAGTCCAGCGGCACGGAGACCCAGCCGCACTTGATCGGCTTCTCCAGGCCCCAGCCCTCGGGGCAGTCCTGCCAGTCGATGCCCTTCTTCGCCGCCCTCTCGGCGGCGAGGGCGACGCCCTTGGCCTCGCGGTTCTGCGCTCGCGCGCTGTCCGCGGCGTTTGCCACGGGGGCGGCGACGGCACCCGCTATCAGCGTCGCCGTGACGAGCAGTCCGGCGGAGCCGAACGCTGCCGCCCTTCTGGTCGGCCTCATACCTCTCAAGAGGAAACTCCCCGTACATCGTTGCGAAGATGCGACATGGTCACGGGGATCCTCGTACCTGTCAGGTACCTGAGAACAGAGGCCGGAACAGTTCTTTACTAATCCGATAACCGGTGCGGAAAGTCCCGTTCAGCGGATGAGTGCGGACCCGGTCCGCCACTCCTCAGCCGTCCAGTTCGGCCAGGGCGTCGTCGAGTACGCGCCGCAGCCTCAGCGCGTCGGGCGCGAGCGCGCTGACGAGCACGGCCGGCCCGGCGAGCGGGGTGAGCACGGCGGTCTCCCCCAGCACCTTCGGCCCGGGCGCCCGCTCGGCGAACTCCGGCCGTACGACCAGGAGTTGCCCCAACGCCCGATGCCCGCCCAGCACGGCGGGCCCGTCCCAGCCACCGGGAGCCCCCGGCCCGCAGGACACCTGCTGGTCGAGCAACGGCCGCCCGCCCGACCACACCCCGAGCCGGCTGGTGAGCCGCCCGGGCTCCTCCCCGGACCGGCCGAGCACCTGCTCCTCCCGGAAGACCAGCCGCGCGCCCTCGGCGAGTTCCACCCGCGTCGACACGTACAGGTCGCTGCCCTTCGCCGAGATCAACTGCTCGGGCAGCCAGCGCAGTTCACCTCCGGTGGCGACCTCGATCCGTACGCCGTAGTGGGCCTCGCCCTTGGCCTGGCCGGGCAGCGCGATGGTCGCGGCGGCCGACCCGACATGCAGCCGCGCCCCGGCGCCGACCTCCGCCTCGACGGCGAAGCGGTCCCCGCCGAGCGGCCCGCTCATGGCCCCGACCAGCATGACCCGGGCCTCGTCGCCACTCCCCCGTGTACGGCGCAGGGCCAGGGGCCCGTCGCTCTCCAGTACGGGCAGGGCGGTGCCGCCCCGCCCGTCCGCGCGGGCCGTGAGCCGGGCGGTGGCGCTGACGCCGGTCGTCCCGCGGGCCCTCGCCACGGCGGAGTGCGGGGCCGACGTCATGCCGTCCACGCCGCGAGCTGCCCGCGCACCCAGGCGGCGACGTCCGTTACGCCCGCCTCGGTGCGCAGCGACTGGAACACCACCGGCAGTTCGGCCCGCTGCGCCTTCGCGTCCGCGGCCATCCGGGCGAGGTCGGAGCCGACGTACGGCGCGAGGTCCGTCTTGTTGACGACGAGCAGATCGGCGGTGGTGACGCCGGGGCCGCCCTTGCGCGGGATGTCGTCCCCGCCGGCCACGTCGATGACGAAGACCTGTGCGTCGACGAGACCCCGGGAGAAGGTGGCGGTGAGGTTGTCGCCGCCGGACTCGACGAGGATGAGGTCGAGCGGCCCGACCTCGTCCTCCAGGTCCTCCACCGCCTCCAGGTTCGCGGAGATGTCGTCCCGGATCGCCGTGTGCGGGCACGCGCCCGTCTCCACGGCGGTGATCCGCTCGGGCGGCAGTACGGCCTCGCGCAGCAGGAACTCGGCGTCCTCGCGCGTGTAGATGTCGTTGGTCACGACCGCGAGCGACAGCTCGTCCCGCAGCGCGCGGCAGAGCGCGGCGACGGTGGCGGTCTTGCCGGACCCGACGGGCCCGCCGAGCCCGATCCGCAGGGCCCGCCGTGTCCCGTCGGGCCGCCGCGCGTCCGCGCCGAGTGCGGTGGGGCCGTCGTGGGGGTGGGAGTGGTCGAGATGCATAGGGGACTCCTTGGCCGTGGGTCGCGGACGGGGGTGGGTGGGACGGTCGTGGGGCGGGTGCGGGTGAGTGGGGGCTGGTCGCGCAGTTCCCCGCGCCCTTAAAAGCATCAGGCCCCTGCGGGCCTGAAAGCCACCGGCCCTGCGGGCCTGAAAAGCGCGGGGCGCAGCCCCTGCTTTTCAGGGGCGCGGGGAACTGCGCGAGAAGCCCCACCGGGCGGACGTATGGGGGCGAGGGGCGCAGCCCCTCAAGGATGGGACGGGTAGGGGCGGCGGGGGCGAGGAGACTCAGGAAGCGAACAACCGCACGGACCACCCCGCATGAACCTCCGCACCGATCTCCAACAACGGCCCGGACGCCGCAGGCAGACACTCCACCCCCGCCCGCCCCACCCCCCGAGCCGCGTCGACCGCCTCCCCCACCACCACATCCAGCTCGGGAGCCAACCGCGCCAACACCCCGGTCGCGTCGAACGGATCGAGACTCAGCAACCGCACCACCGCACTCGCCGCCCCGCTCACACTCTCGTACGCCGAGCAGTACGCCGCGTCGTCCGCCCCCAGCCCGGCCGCCCTGGCCACCACCCCCAGCACCACCGGCTGGTGTGCCCCCTTGGGGAACTCCCCTGCCAGCGCGTCCAGTTCCGCCGACGGCCAGGTCGCCCGCGCCGCCCGCATCAACTGCCGCCCCAGCTTCCGTGAAGCACCCCGGAGGGCGACGGAGGGCGTCCGGGCGTCGGCGGCGGCGTCCAGGGCCGTCGGATCCACGCCGAGCGCGGCGGCGGCGGCCAGTCCCGCCGCCACCAGCCCGGCCGTGTGCAACCGCCCCCGGCAGAAAGCCTCCAGCCCCTCCGCCCCGGTGATCAGCCCGGCCTTGACGGCCGCCTCGGCCCCGCCGGAGTGCGCGTGCCCTCCGGCGGGGAACCGGCCGTCGGCCAGGACCAGCAGCGCGGCCCTAGACATCGCGGCCCCCTCTCCTCGGACGTCGTGCCCCGAAGGTCCGGCGTGGCACCCCGCGCATCCCGTGCACCGTCCCGGCCATCAGAAGAGGAAGTACCGCTGCGCCATGGGCAGTTCGGCGGCCGGTGCGGCCTCCACCAGCTCTCCGTCGATGTGCACGGCGAAGCTGTCCGGGTCGATGCGCACCTCCGGCCGCGCGTCGTTCTCCCGCATGTCGGCCTTGGTGACCCCCCGGGTCGACTCGATGGCGACGAACCGCTTCCCCAGCGACAGCCGCTCGGGCAGCCCGTCCTCGACGGCGAGCGGCGCCACGAAGTTGAAGGAGTTCGAGGCGGGCGCCCGCCCGATGGCCCCGAACATCGGGCGCGGAAGGATGGGCTGCGGCGTCGGGATGGAGGCGTTCGCGTCGCCCATCTGCGCGTAGGCGATCTGTCCGCCCTTGATCACGAGCTGGGGCTTGACCCCGAAGAACGCGGGCTCCCACACGACCAGGTCGGCCAGCTTGCCCGTCTCGACCGAGCCGATCTCACGGGCCAGCCCCTGCGCGAGGGCGGGGTTGATCGTGTACTTGGCGACGTAGCGACGTACGCGGTGGTTGTCCGCGCGGCCGTCACCGGGGAGCGCGCCCCGCCGCCGCTTCATCACGTGCGCGGTCTGCCAGGTGCGCAGGACGACCTCGCCCACGCGTCCCATGGCCTGCGAGTCCGAGGAGATGATCGAGATGGCGCCCAGGTCGTGCAGTATGTCCTCGGCGCCGATGGTGGACGGCCGGATGCGGGACTCGGCGAACGCCAGGTCCTCCGGCACGGCAGCGTTCAGGTGGTGGCAGACCATCAGCATGTCGAGGTGTTCCTCGGCGGTGTTGACGGTGTAGGGCCGGGTCGGGTTGGTGGAGCTGGGCAGCACGTGCGGCTCGGACACCACGGTCATGATGTCCGGCGCGTGCCCGCCGCCGGCACCCTCGGTGTGGTACGCGTGGATGCCGCGTCCGGCGATCGCGGCGAGCGTGTCACCGACGAACCCGGCCTCGTTCAGCGTGTCCGTGTGGATGGCGACCTGGATGCCCGTCCGCTCGGCGACGGTCAGCGAGGCGTCGATGACGGCCGGGGTCGAGCCCCAGTCCTCGTGCAGCTTGAGGCCGAGGGCGCCGGCGCGGATCTGGGACAGCATCGCCTCGTGCGAGACCGTGTTGCCCTTGCCGAGGAAGCCGATGTTGAGCGGGTACGCCTCCATCGCCTCCATCATCCGGGCCAGGTGCCAGGGGCCGGGGGTGACGGTCGTGGCCTTCGAGCCCTCCGCCGGTCCCGTGCCGCCGCCGACCAGGGTCGTGACACCGGACGACAGGGCCTCGTCGGCGATCTGCGGGCAGATGAAGTGGACGTGGGCGTCGATCGCTCCGGCGGTGACGATCCGCCCGTTGCCCGCGATGATCTCCGTCTCGGGGCCGATGACCAGGTCGGGGTGGACACCGTCCATCGTGTCGGGGTTGCCGGCCTTGCCGATGCCGGTGATCCGGCCGTCGCGGATGCCGATGTCGGCCTTCACGACGCCCCAGTGGTCGATGATCACCGCGCCCGTGACAACGGTGTCCGGAGTGCCCTCCGCGCGCGTGGCCCGGGCCTGGCCCATGGATTCGCGAATGACCTTGCCACCGCCGAACACCGCCTCGTCACCGGCGAGTCCGGGCCCGCCGCAGCGGTCCTCCTCGATCTCGACGAGCAGATCGGTGTCGGCGAGCCGGATGCGGTCACCGGTGGTGGGGCCGAACAGGTCGGCGTACGCGGCACGCGAGATCTCAGGCATCGAGGGCACCTCCGGTCTCCCCGCGCAGTCCGGGCACGACCCGGGCACCGGCGAGGGGTACGAGTTCCACCTCGGCGGGGATCCCGGGCTCGAAGCGCACGGCGGTGCCGGCGGCGACGTTCAGCCGCTTCCCGCGCGCGGCCGCGCGGTCGAACTCCAGGCCCGGGTTGGCCTCGGCGAAGTGGTAGTGGGAGCCGACCTGCACGGGCCGGTCGGCGGCGTTCAGGACGGTGAGCCGGGTGACCTCACGGCCCTCGTTGTAGACGATCGGGCCGGAAGCGAAGAGGATCTCGCCGGGAATCATCGCGGTCCCCTCGGAGGCGCGGGTCGTGGACATCGCGGCCCTCTCAGACGATCGGGTCGTGGACGGTGACGAGCTTGGTGCCGTCCGGGAAGGTCGCCTCGACCTGGACGTCGTGGATCATCTCCGGGATGCCCTCCATGACGTCGTCCCGGGTGAGCAACTTCCGCCCGGACGCCATCAGTTCGGCCACGGTGCGGCCGTCCCGGGCGCCTTCGAGGAGGTGAGCGGTGATGAGCGCCACGGCCTCGGGGTGGTTCAGCTTGAGGCCGCGGGCCCGGCGCTTCTCCGCCACGTCGGCCGCCACATGGATCAGCAGCCTCTCCTGCTCGTGCGGGGTCAGTTGCACGGCGTCCACCTCACATCCTCGCTCCGGACCGTGCGGGGTCCGGTTGCCTCGCCACCGGGCAAATTCGCTGGTGGCGTGGCCGCAGGCTAATCGGGCGGCGTTTCGGCGACGTTAACCGGGCCGTGATCACCGTGCGCCCCGCCCCGGTCCCCGCTCAGCCGGCGTCGTCCCTGACCTCCATGCTCATCAGGGCCTTGAGACCCAGCTCCAACACCTGGACCGGTACGTCACCGAACAGCGCGTTCTGGGCGGCGAAACCCTGGGCGAGCGCGACCATCGTGCGCGCCACGCTGACGGCGGGGATGTCGGCCCGCATCATCCCGGCGTCCTGGTACGCCTCGACGATCCTGATCCAGGGGCTGCGGACCTGGGTGAAGCCTTCGGCGAGGATCGCGTGCAGTTCGGGATTGCGCAGCGTCTCCGCCCACACCTGCACCATCAGCTTCGGGTACAGGGACTCCCCCGCCTCCCCTAGCGACGGCTCCCGGTGCAGGATGCGGCGCAGCACGGTGCCGAGCAGGACGTCCGGCGGCGGGGGCGGATCCTGCACCGCCGCGTCCTCGAACGCGCTGCGGACGTCGTCGAGGACCTCGCTGACGATCGCCGCGATCAGCTCTTCCTTGCCGCTGAAGTAGCGGTAGACGGCCCCGGCGGAGAGATCGGCCTCCTTCAGCACGTCCTGCATCGAGGTGGCGTGGAAGCCGTTCCGGGCGAAGCAGCGGGCGGCGGCGTCGAGGATCTGGCGGCGGCGGGCGTCGAGACGCTCCTGGGATACGCGGGGCATGGCGCCCAACGTAAAACGAACGTTCCTTCTTGACAAGACGCGACACCGGGAGGATGGTGAAGACAAGAAAAACGAACGCTCCTTCTTTTTAGCGGCCACGCACACGCACCACCGCCGCCCTGCCGTCGCGAGCAACCGCCGCGGCGACCACCCGCCCACCCCTTACTCCCCACCGAGGAGAACCATGTCCGCCCCGTCCGCAGCATCCACCGCGGCCAAGGCCACCGACTCAGGCGCAGGCACCACCCCCGCCACCGCCGTCGGCACGTCGGCCCCGGCCCACTCGGTACCCCCGAACCGCCGTATGGTCGCCGTCATCGTCCTGATCCCGGTCATCGCGGCCCTCGCACTGTGGGCCTTCGCGTGGCCCAACGCCCGGACCGCCCCCCGCGACCTGCCGCTCGGTGTGGCCGGTCCGGCCACCGCGGTCGCCCAGGTCGAGAAGCAACTGGCGGACCGGGAGGGCGCCTTCGAGATCCACCGCTACGCCGACGAGACGGCCGCGCGGAAGGCGATCGAGGACCGGACCGTGTACGGCGCGGTGGTCGTCACCCAGGCGGGGCCGAAGCTGCTCACCGCCTCGGCCGCGAGCCCGATGGTGGCCCAGTTGCTGCAGCAGGCCGTGACCCAGCAGGCCGCCGAGGAGGGGGTCCGGGTCGCGACCACCGATGTGGTGGCCACCTCGCCGAACGACCCGCGGGGCTCGGCCTTCGGTGCCGGTGTGCTGCCGCTGGCCCTGGCGGGTACCGCCTCCGGCGCCATGGTCACCCTGCTCGGTCTGCGCCGGGGGCGTGCGGCCGGTGCGCTGGTCGGAGCCGCCGTGCTGGTCGGGCTCGCCGCCACCGCGATCACGGAGAGCTGGCTGGGCGTACTCGGCGGTCACTGGTGGGCCGAGGCCGGCGTGCTGAGCCTGACGACACTGGCCGTCGGCGGCACCGTGGCCGGATTCGCCTCGCTGCTCGGCAAGCCGGGCATGGGCCTGGGCGCGCTGCTGATCGTCTTCGTCGGCAACCCCTTCGCGGGCGCCGCCACCGCGCCCCAGCTGCTGCCCGAACCGGCGGGCACCCTCGGCCGGCTCCTCCCGCCGGGTGCGGGTGTGTCCCTGCTGCGCTCGGTGTCCTTCTTCGACGGCGCTGCCGCCCTCGCCCCGGCCCTCGTCCTGACCGCCTGGGCGGCCTTCGGCCTGGCGGCGGTCCTGCTGGGCCACCTGCTCAGGCGTGCCCCGAAGCCCGCCGAGCGGACCGTCACCGAGCCGGGCCCCGCCCCGGTCCCGGCCGGCTGACCCGTCCGCGGCCGACCCCGGCCGACACCAGGACCGGCCGTGCGCCCCCGCTGTAGCGGACGGGGGCGCACGGCCTTCGCGCCCCCGCCCACACGCCGCTAGGACGCGGCGCCCGTCCCCCGGTGCTCGGCCGCGATGCCGAACCTCTGCTGCTCCCTGGCCGTCGGCGTGACCTCGCGGACTCGGGAGGCGGAGCTGATCACCGGCTCGTCCGCGGGCCCCTGGAGGGCTTCGAGCTGCTCCAGGTCGGCGGCGGAGACCAGGGCGACGAGCGGCTTGCCGTGGCGCGTCACGACGACGCGCTCGCCGCCGTAGACCACGCGGTTGATCAGTTCGGCGAGCTCAGCCCTGGCTTGCGTCACCGGAATCTCGTAGGCCATGGAATCCAGCTTAGACCGGGGCTCCCCCACCGCCCGGAGCGGAAGATCCGATTCTGGCCCAGGGCGGTCGCCCCGTTCGTACGATCGGGCTCGGCCTCCGTCAGGAGGCGTTCATGACCACCAGACGCAGGGGGAACGATGTCCGGTCTTTCCAGGCGGTCGCTGCTCGGGTACTCGGGATCAGCGGCGGCAGGGGCGGTCCTCACCACGAACGGCACCACCCAGGAGGCGACGGCGGTGAGCGCGGAGACGGCCACCGGCACCGACAGCAACGGCGACAGCGGGCCGTCGGCCGCCGCCGACTTCCCGGACGGCACCAGGTTCAGCGGCACGGTCCGTATGCCCGGTACGGAGATGACGGAACTGACGATCGGTTTCAGTGTCGGCACGACGGAGGCGCCGGCAGCCCAGCGGATCACCGCGCTGGAGGTCGCGGAAGCCCTGAACACGCTGGCCGCCGCCCGTGGCTGGCCGCCCGTCACCTTCTACGGGACCCCGGCTCCCGCGCCGCTGAACTGACCGGCCGGACACGGCCCACCCGAGATCCCCGCGAAGCCTCGCTGCGCGGGGATCTCTCCCTTTCCACGGGTTTCACCATCGGCTGCACCCCGCACCGTCGGCGGGGTCTTTCGCTCTCGGCCGATAGCGGCCCCCTCCTCCTCCTCGCTACGTACGCCCTGTACATTTTTTACGGAAGTCGATCAGAGGAGGCACATCCATGCCCGAGCGTCCGCCGTCCGCCCGCCCTGTGCTGCCCGAGTTCACCGAGCGCACCGGCGCGGGGTACCGGACGCTGCTGCCGGGGGCGCGCCTGCTGCTCCACCCGCCGGCCCTGGCCGAGCCGGCCGAGGGGCAGGCCGGTGATCTGGTGATCCAGGCCGAGGAGTTGGCGCGCCACCGCCGGGCCATGGAGGAGATGCTCGTCCGGCACACGGGGCGGAGTCCGGAGCGGATCGGTGCCGACATCGAGCGGGACACGTTCCTCGACGCCGAGGCGGCGGGGGCGTACGGCCTGGCCGACCGGGTGATCCGGAGCCGCAAGACCCGTCCCGCACCCCCCTCGCCCCCGTTCCCCGGCGCGAGGTGAGGCGCGGATGCTGCCCCCGGAACTGCCGCCGCTGCCCGCACTCACGCGTGCCGAGGCCGAGCTGATCGACCGTTACCTGGACGTACTGGACCTGATCGGCCGGATCAATCCGGCGCGTCCGGGCGACACCTATCGCGGGTTGCGGGCGGCGCAGGCGCTGGTCTCGAAGGCGACCGCCCTGCGCGACGCGCTCGAACTGATGCACAAGCGCGGGGAGAACGAGGTGCACGCGCCGACACTCGCGCGGGCGCTGCGCGTCCTGGACGGGGAGCGCCGCGCCGGACGGGTGGCGCTGCCGCCGGAGGCGGAGGACTCGCCGGCCTGAACCGATCGCTCATCGGCTCCGCACTCCGGCCTGAACCGATCGCGTATCGCGCTCCGTACTACTGACGGGGCGTCCGGTTCCGGCTCGGCGCCCTCCGGTCGGCCTACCGCGATCGACCCATCGGCCCATACGTCGTGAGGACCTGTGAAGTTGCGCAAGATGCCTGGTACATGGGCGGAGTACAGCATTCCGGCGCTGGTGCGGACCTCCTCGACCAGTGGGACACAACGAGGGAAATCGCCCTGTCCACCCGAACGGGTGAGTGGTGAGTAAGACCACAAATCCCCGTTTCCGTTGGGATTTTCGCACTTGAGTACGCCAAGATCCCTTCCTGACGACAAGCCCCCGCCGCAGCGGCGGGGCGATCCGGGTGGACGCCGAGTCCTGCCGCCGCCCGGATGACCGGTCGACAGGATTGCATCGGCAGGAGTGGAGGACCCAAGCACGACGGGTCGCCGGAACGGTCACGCCATGACCGGGCCGAGCAGCCCTTGGGGTGAAGCCGCGTCAGCGGCCGGGCAACTTCGCCAGCCCGAATCCGACAGGTCATCCTTCACAGGCGGCTGACGAAGGGTTGCGCATGTCTGCGCTGAATCGTGTCCCGTCGCTGTTGACCCGGGCCGGTACGGCCTCGGCTCTGACCATCGCCGCCGTGGGCGGCAGCATCGTGGTCCCGGGCGCCGCATCCGGCGCCGAGGCCGCCACGGTGGCGTCGAAGGCACTCAAGGTCGCGGCTTCCAAGAAGGGCTCCCCTTACAAGTACGGCGCCGTGGGTCCGGGCAGGTTCGACTGCTCGGGGCTGACGCTCTACTCGTTCAAGAAGGCGGGCAAGAAGCTGCCCCGTACTGCCCAGCAGCAGTACAACAAGACGAAGCACATCTCCGCGAGCAGCCGCAAGCTCGGAGACCTCGTCTTCTTCCACTCGGGCTCGAACGTCTATCACGTCGGTATCTACGCGGGGAAGGGAAAGCTCTGGCACTCGCCGAAGACGGGTGACGTCGTCCGGCTGCAGAAGATCTGGACGAAGAGCGTCTGGTACGGCCGGGTCCGCTGACCCACCGACGGGGGCGGTGGAGCTGTCCGCCGCCCCCGTCGGCGTATGTCGTCCTCATATGGTTACCCGTCCGGTCATGGCCGACGTACCCACCAGCACCGCGCGTAACGAGACACCCCTCGAACGCGCCGACCGCAACTTCTCGGAGTTGCTTCAGGAACTGCGGGTCACCCAGACCGGAGTGCAGATCCTCTTCGCGTTCCTGCTGACGCTGGCCTTCACGCCACGCTTTCCGGATCTGGACACGTTCCAGCGTGTCACCTACGTCACCACCCTGTTGCTCGCGGTTCTCGCGGCGACGCTCTTCACCGCCCCGGCCGCCCTGCACCGCTCGCTCTTCCAGCAGAACGCCAAGCCCGCCATCGTCCGGGTCTCGTCCCGGCTGGCCACCGCGGGGATGATCGTGCTGATGCCGGCCTTCACCGGTTCCGTCCTGCTCGTCGTGGACGTGACACTCGGCCGGACGGCCGGGATCGTCGCCGGATCGGGCACCCTCCTGGCGTGCCTCCTCCTGTGGGGCCTGCTCCCGAAGGTGGTGGGACGCGCCTCCGGCCGTGGCGCCACGCCGCCGCCGTCGTCACCGGTCGGACGGGAGAACCACCCGGTCAGGTCTCCGGCCGACCACCCGCGGTGACCGGCTGGACGGGAACCGTCCACGGAAGTTCGATCGCCACCGTCTTGCCGCCCTCCCGCGTGGGTCTGACGCTCAGCCTGCCGCCGCACTCGGCGGTCAGCCACCGGATGATGACCATGCCCCGGCCGTTGTCCTGCTGGACGGCGGCCGGCAGGCGTCTGGGGAAGCGCGGATGGCTGTCGGTGACGCCGATGCGCAGCTGTTCGTCCCGGTCGAGCGCGATGTCCACGGTGAAGGTGGGAGACAGGCCCGACGTGTGCTGGACGGCGTTGGTGGCGAGTTCGGACACGATCAGGCGCACGGTGTCCGCGGTGCCCGAGTCACCCGGCAGGCCCCATTCGGCGAGCACACCGGCGACGTAGTTCCGGGCTGCGGAGACCGAGGCGGGATCGCTCGGCAGAGTGACGGATGCTTCCAGGTGATCTGCCATGGCGAGGCGTCCCTTTCCCACGGGACCGGTGTCCGACAGGGAGCGGATGGTTCGACTGCGGTCCCGGACTGGTGCTTCGCGCCAGACTGCCACTACCTGGGCCGTGACGGGCGGCGATCCACCAAGATGTGCATATATCTGTCGCTCGAAGCGGTGAACTATCCGACGGCCGAACGTATTTGGGTGGGCCTTTGGTCCATCCTCTGTCGTCACCCCGACGTCGCTCGCCGGGCGGAAGGAGAATCCCATGCAGTACGGTCCGGCGGTGCGCCGCCGCAAGCTCGGTGCCGAGTTGCGTGTCCTGCGCACCCGTTCCGCGCTCACGAGCATCGAGGCGGCCCGTCGGGTGGGCTGGCACCAGTCCAAGGTGAGCCGGATCGAGACGGGCTCCAGCGGGGTGAGGCCCGCGGACGTCCGCAAGCTCCTGGACGCGTACGGGATCGACGACACCGAGTTACGGGAACTGCTGCTGGCCCTCGCCGGCTCCGAGGACGGCGGCGGACGGCACAACTGGTGGCACGCGTACCGGGGCGTACTTCCTCCGGCGTACCGGGACTTCATCAGCCTGGAGTCGCAGGCCGGGGGCATGCGCACGCTGGAGACCTCGGTGGTGCCCGGCCTGCTGCAGATCCCCGAGTACGCGCGGGCGGTGACGCGGGCCGCGGTGGAGGGGCTGGAGGACGACAAACTCGACGCGCTCGTGGAGGTGCGGCTCGCACGGCAGAAGGTGCTGTGCGGAAACCCGCCGATGAGGCTGAGCGCCGTGCTCGACGAGAGCGTTCTCCGGCGCGAGGTGGGGGGCCGCGAGGTCATGGCCCGGCAGCTGGTGCGTCTGGTCGAGGCGGCGCGGCTGCCCCAAGTGAGACTGCAGGTGCTCCCGTTCACTGCCGGGGCACATGTCGGCGTCACGGGCCCTTTCGTAATTTTCTCATTCCCGAGCACATCTGATCTGGATGTGGTTGTTCTCGACCACTTGACGAGTAGCCTCTACCTCGAACGGAAAGAAGACCTCAAGGCGTATGTCGAGGCCTTCAACGCCCTTCAGATCCACGCCCTTTCGCCCGAGGACTCGTTGGATTACATCGCCGGGCTAGCCGCCGGCGCGTAAGGAGGCACCATGTCCGCACTGCCTCGGAACGTCCCCGCAAGTACCGACCTGCACGAGGTGCGATGGCTGCGCAGCAGCCGCAGCACCGGGATGAACAACTGTGTCGAGACGGCCCGTCCGGGGTCCGGCCGCTGGGCCGGGCTGGTGGCCGTACGCGACTCGAAGAACACGGCGGGGCCCGCCCTGCTGTTCGACCCCGACACCTGGGAGGGATTCATCACCGCGCTGCGGTGACCGACACCGACGGCGTTCGGGATTCCGTTCGCGGCGACGCCCGGCCGGGACGCCGACTCACGGTCGCGTGTCGTCGATGATCCGCACGGCCCGGTCGATCTGCTCCGGCGTGAGATCCGCACGGGCGGTCAGCCGCAGCCGCGAGACGCCGTCGGGCACGGACGGCGGGCGGAAACAGCCGACGGCGAGACCCGCCGCCCGGCAGTCCGCCGCCCACCCCAGCGCCTGATCCGGCGACGGCGCACGCACGGACACCACGGCGGCGTCGGGCCGCACCGCTTCATGGCCCGACGCCGTCAGCCGTGTGTGCAGCTCCCTCGCCACCTCACGGGCGCGCGCCGCCCGCTCGGGCTCACGGCGCAGCAGGCGCAGCGCGGCGAGCGCAGCGCCGGTCGCGGCCGGGGCGAGACCCGTGTCGAAGATGAAGGTACGGGCCGCGTTGACCAGGTGGTCGATGACGGCCGCCGGGCCGAGGACCGCTCCGCCCTGGCTGCCGAGCGACTTGGAGAGCGTGAGGGTGACGACGACGTCGGGGGCGCCCGCGAGGCCCGCCGCGTGCGGTGCGCCCCGGCCCCCGTCGCCCAGGACACCGAGGCCGTGCGCGTCGTCCACGACGAGCCCGGCGCCGTACTCCCGGCAGGCCGCGGCGAGTCCGGCCAGCGGGGCGGCGTCGCCGTCCACGGAGAAGACCGTGTCGGACACGGCCAGGGCGGTCCCCGCGGCGGCCGTGCCGAGCGCCTTGCGGACGGCGTCGGGGTCGGCGTGCGCGACGACCTGCGTGGTGCCGCGGGCCAGCCGGCAGCCGTCGATGAGGGAGGCGTGGTTGCCCGCGTCCGAGACGATCAGGGAGCCGTGGGGGGCGAGCGCGGTGACGGCGGCGAGGTTGGCGGCGTAGCCGGAGGAGAAGACGAGCGCGGCCTCGAAGCCGCAGAAGTCGGCCAGTTCCCGTTCCAGTTCGCCGTGGAGCTCGGTGGTGCCGGTGACCAGCCGGGAGCCGGTGGCCCCGCCGCCCCAGCGGCGGGCGGCCTCGGCGGCGCCCTCGGTGATCTCGGGGTGCCGGGCCAGACCGAGGTAGTCGTTGCTGGCGAGGTCGAGGAGCGGGGAGTCGGCCGGCCGGGCGCGCAGGGTGCGGACGAGACCGGCCCGGCGGCGTGCGGAGGCCTGCTCGTCGATCCAGCCGAACGCCATGGGTCCTCCGGGGTGGTGTGGGCAGCCCTCGGCGCCGGGGCCGCGGTGGACGGCACGGCGGGGGCTTTTGTAGGCAGTGCACAGACACTAACGGGCCGGCCGGCCGCCCACGATGTGGCGATACCCACACGTCGAACCCACTCTGTTGTCCGAACCGTCCTTGGCCGCAAGCGGTCCCGTAGGACAGGATCGGCTCTCATGGACCTGCTGAACACGCTGGTGGACAAGGGGCTCCGGCGCGAGCCGCTGAGCCGTGCCGAGGCGCTCGCCGTCCTCGGCACCTCCGACGACGAACTGCTGGACGTGGTGGCCGCGGCCGGGAAGGTGCGCCGGCACTGGTACGGGCGCCGGGTGAAACTGAACTATCTGGTCAACCTCAAGTCCGGGCTGTGCCCCGAGGACTGCTCCTACTGCTCGCAGCGGCTCGGCTCGACCGCCGGCATCCTCAAGTACAGCTGGCTGAAGCCGGACGAGGCGTCCAAGGCCGCGGCGGCCGGACTCGCCGGGGGCGCGAAGCGGGTCTGTCTGGTGGCGTCCGGGCGCGGCCCGACCGACCGGGACGTGGACCGGGTGTCCGACACGATCAGGACGATCAAGGACCAGAACGAGGGCGTCGAGGTGTGCGCCTGTCTCGGTCTGCTCTCCGACGGGCAGGCCGAACGTCTGCGCGAGGCGGGCGCGGACGCCTACAACCACAACCTGAACACGTCCGAGGCGACGTACGGCGAGATCACGACGACGCACACGTACGCCGACCGGGTGGACACGGTCCAGAAGGCGCACGCGGCGGGTCTGTCGGCGTGTTCGGGGCTGATCGCGGGCATGGGCGAGAGCGACGAGGACCTGGTCGACGTCGTCTTCTCCCTCCGTGAGCTGGACCCGGACTCGGTGCCGGTCAACTTCCTGATCCCGTTCGAGGGCACCCCGCTCGCCAAGGAGTGGAACCTGACCCCGCAGCGCTGTCTGCGGATCCTGGCGATGGTGCGGTTCGTCTGCCCGGACAGCGAGGTGCGGATCGCGGGCGGGCGCGAGGTCCATCTGCGCACGATGCAGCCGCTGGCGCTGCACCTGGCCAACTCGATCTTCCTGGGCGACTACCTCACCAGTGAGGGCCAGGCCGGCAAGGCCGACCTGGAGATGATCGCGGACGCCGGCTTCGAGGTGGAGGGCACCGACCAGGTCACCCTGCCGGAGCACCGGGCGGCGGTCACCGCGGGCGGGGCGTGCGGGTCCGGGGAGAGCGCCGGGTGCGAGTCGCACGCGGGGGGCGGCTGCGGGTCGCACGAGAGCGCCGGCGCGGGATGCGGATCGCACGCGGAGGGCGGTCCCTGCGGGTCCGTCGCCGCCGCGGCCCCGGCCGGCGAGGCGCGGACGGACCTGGTCGCGGTACGCCGCCGGGGCGCCGGAACCGACCTCGCGCCCAATGCCTGAGCCGTCCGGCCTGGGCGTCCCGGAGCTGCTGGACCTCGACCGGCGGCATGTGTGGCACCCGTACGGGCCCATGCCGGGCCGGCAGGAACCGCTCGTCGTGGAGTCGGCGAGCGGGGTCCGGCTGAAGCTCGCGGACGGCTCGGGCGAGCTGGTGGACGGCATGTCGTCCTGGTGGTCGGCCATCCACGGCTACAACCACCCGGTGCTCAACGAGGCGGTGCGCGAGCAGCTCGGCCGGATGAGTCACGTCATGTTCGGCGGGCTCACGCACGAGCCCGCCGTACGGCTGGCGAAGCACCTCGTCGACCTGTCGCCCGACGGTCTGGAGCATGTGTTCCTGGCCGACTCGGGGTCGGTCTCCGTCGAGGTCGCGGTCAAGATGTGCCTGCAGTACTGGCGTTCGCTCGGCCGCCCCGCAAAGCGGCGCCTGCTGACCTGGCGCGGCGGCTACCACGGCGACACCTGGCAGCCGATGTCCGTGTGCGACCCCGAGGGCGGGATGCACGAGCTGTGGCAGGGCGTCCTGCCCCACCAGGTGTTCGTGGACCCGCCGCCGGCCGAGTTCGACGAGGCGTACGCGCGGTCGCTGCGCGCGGCGATCGAGCGGTACGCCGACGAGTTGGCCGCCGTGATCGTGGAGCCCGTGGTGCAGGGGGCGGGCGGGATGCGCTTCCACTCCCCCGCGTATCTGCGGGTGCTGCGCGAGGCGTGCGACGCGCACGACGTGCTGCTGGTCTTCGACGAGATCGCGACCGGGTTCGGCCGGACGGGCGCTCTGTTCGCGGCGGACCACGCGGCGGTGACCCCGGACGTGATGTGCGTCGGCAAGGCGCTGACCGGCGGTTACCTGACCCTGGCGGCGGCCCTGTGCACCGCCGGGGTGGCCGACGGGATCTCGCGGGGCGAGGTGCCGGTGCTGGCCCACGGCCCCACGTTCATGGGCAATCCGCTGGCGGCGTCCGTCGCCTGTGCCTCGATCGAGCTGCTGCTCGGCCAGGACTGGCTCGCGGAGGTCAAGCGGATCGAGACGGGGCTGCGGGACGGTCTGGCGCCCGCGCGGGAGCTGCCGGGGGTGAAGGACGTACGGGTCCTCGGCGCGATCGGGGTCGTCCAGCTCGACCACCCGGTGGACATGGCGGCCGCCACGGCCGCAGCTGTGGGCGAGGGCGTGTGGCTGCGGCCGTTCCGGGACCTCGTCTACACGATGCCTCCCTATGTCACGGGCGACGAGGACGTGGCGCGGATCGCGCGCGCGGTGTGCGCGGCGGCGACGGCGGGATGACGGAGAGGGATGACATGACGGTCCTGGTGGTCACGGGGACGGGTACGGAGGTCGGCAAGACGGTCACCACGGCGGCCGTCGCGGCGGTGGCCCTGGCGTCCGGCCGGTCCGTGGCCGTCCTCAAGCCCGCGCAGACCGGTGTACGGCCGGACGAGCGCGGGGACGCGGACGAGGTGGCCCGGCTCGCGGGGTCCGTGACGGTCCGCGAACTCGCCCGCTATCCGGAGCCGTTGGCCCCGGCGACCGCCGCCCGGCGCGCCGGGCTTCCCGCGGTGCACCCGGAGGACGTCGCCGAGGCGGCGGCGAAGCTGGCGGCCGACCACGACCTGGTGCTGGTGGAGGGCGCGGGCGGTCTCCTCGTCCGCTTCGACGAGGCGGGCGGCACCCTGGCGGACACGGCACGGCTGCTCGGCGCGCCGGTGCTGCTGGTCGCCTCGGCGGGGCTGGGCACGCTGAACACGACGGAGCTGACCGCCCGGGAACTGGCCGCCCGGGAGGTGGAGCTGACGGGTGTGGTGATCGGCAGCTGGCCCGAGGCCCCGGACCTGGCGTCGCGGTGCAATCTGGCGGATCTGCCCGTGGTCGCGGACGCGCCCCTGGTGGGGGCGGTGCCCGCGGGGGCCGGGGGGTTGCCCCCGGCTGCCTTCCGGGCGGCGGCCGGGGGTTGGCTGGCGCCGGCCTTGGGCGGGGTGTGGGACGCGGTGTCCTTCGGTGCCGGCGAGGCCGCGCCGTAGAGGTCCTGTGCCGGGTCCTCTGCGGGTACGTCGTGACTGGTCGCGCGGTTCCCCGCGTCCCTGAGGGGCGCGGGGCCGCGCTCAGCCTTCCGTCTCCCCCAGCAGTCGCACCAGTTCGATCCTCGACCGGATCCCCAGCCGCGAGAACACCCCGCGCAGATGGTGGTCGATCGTGCGCGGGCTCAGCAGCAGCCGCGCGGCGATCTCCCGGTTCGTCGCACCCTCCGCCGCCATGCGGGCGATCATCAGCTGCTGGGCGGTGAGGACGGACGCCAGGGCCTCCGCGGCCGGCACCGCGGCCGCGCGCTCCCCGAGGGCCCGGAGTTCCGCGCGGGCCTGGGCCGCGCAGTGCGGGGAGCCGAAGTGGTCGAAGGCCTCCAGGGCGCTGTGCAGCCGGTCGCGGGCCTCGGTGCGGTTGCGCAGCCGCCGCAGGGCACTGCCGAACAGCAGTTCCGTACGGGCGCGTTCGAAGTCGCGGGTGCCGGAGGCGTGCAGGTCGAGCGCCGCGCGGTAGTGCTCGACGGCCGCCTCCCCGGTGGCGAGCAGCGCCCGGCAGCGGGCACTGAGGGCGAGGTCGTCGGCGCTGCGGACGGTACGGGCCCAGCGGTCGTAGTCGGCGTGCGCGGCGCGCGCCACCCGGGTGTCGCCGGTGCGGACGGCCGCCTCGACGTAGTGCGGAGTGGCGAGGTGCCGGACGGCCCGGTGCCCGTGCCCGGGGCCGAAGCCGGCCAGGGCGCGCAGACGGGCCGCCGAGGCGGCGTACCGGCCGGTGCTCAGGTCGAGGAAGGCGAGGGCGAACATGGCGAGCGCGGCGGGCAGTCCGAGTCCGCGTTCGAGGGCGTGCACACGGGCGGCCTCGGCGCGCTCCCGGCACACCTGCTCGTCGCCGGTGACGGCCGCGAACATCGCGAGGGCGGCCTGGAGATGGCAGGCGCCGTTGTCCTGCCCGGTGGCGTACGCCTGGCGCAGGGCGTCCACCGCGGCGGCCTCGGCGGCCCTCGGCCGTCCGGTCCAGAACTCCGCGTAGGCCCGGAACTCCATGGCCTGCGGCACGGTCACCGTCTCGCCCCCGGCCCGCGCGGAGGCGGCGGCGCGGGCGGTGGCGGTGTAGGCGCGGGTGTGGTCGCCGAGGAGGAGGGCGGCGATCCCGGCGTGGATGAGCTGGGTGGGGTCGCCGCCGGGACCGCAGCGCCCCGCGGCGGCTTCGAGCACGTCCCGGGCGTCCTCGTAGCGGCCCTCGAACGCGGCGGCCAGTGCGCCGAGGGTGCTGGGCGGCACGATGCCGAGCCCGTCGGCGACGGCGGCGGCCTCCCGGCAGCGGCGCAGGTCCCCGGTGTAGATGGCGGCCTCGGTGGCGCGTGCCAGCAGGTGGGTGGCCCTGTCCCGGGTGTGGTCGCCGACGTGCCGGACGGTGGCGGTGAGCAAGGCGTCGAAGGCCTCGGCCGCGTTTCCGGCGCGCAGGGCGAGCAGGCCCGCGAGGGCGTCGTCGTCCGTGGCGGTGACGAGCCGGCGGGCCCGGTCGCCGTCGCCGGACCGCCATGCCTCGGCGGCGGCCTGGGCGAGCAGCGGCGGGCGTTCGGCGGGTTCGGGGGTGAGGGCGGCGGCGCGTTCGGCGAGGGCGGAGGCGAGCGCCGGGTCACCGATGGCACGTGCCACCCGTGCCGCGAGGCGGAGTTCGGCGGCGAGGCGGCGGCTGGGGCCTAGCGCGGCGGCGGCCCGGTGCCAGGAGCGGCCGGGGCGCTCGCCCTCGCCGCTGAGGACGGCGGCGAGGAGGCGGTGGGCCTCGCGCCGGTCGGCCATGGACGCGGACTCGTACACGGCGACGCGGATCCAGGCGTCCTGGAAGACGATGCCGTGGGCCGTGGCGTGCGCGAGGCCGGCCGCCTCCGCCGTGTCCAGCGGGCGGGTGTCGAGCCGGGCGGCGGTGACGGCCCGCGCGTAGGCGTGCGTGGCGACCGGGTACTGGTCGGCGGCGGCGAGGAGCAGCAGGAAGCGGGTGTCGTCGGGCAGCGCCCGGACGTCCCGCCGATGGCCGCGCAGCAGGGCGGGGGCCAGCGCCAGCGGTTCGGCGGGCAGCGGGTCGAGGCCCGTGAGCTGACGCGGGGTCAGGGCGGCGGCGAGTTCCGCGGCCGCGCGCGGGTCGCCGTGGGCGGCGTGCAGCAGGCGTACGCGCACGCCTTCGGACAGCGTGGGCGCGGCGGCCGACGCCGGGTCCGGGCTCGGCCACGTGCGCGGGGGAGGCGGTGGCGAGCGATGCGGAAGTCGTGGGGGATTCACCGGGGTCACCACGCCCATCACGTTACTTGCGAGTTAACCGACCAGTAAAGACCGGCGATTTCGCCGATGCGGCGCGCGTAGACCCCGCTGACACTCCAGACGAACCCCACCCGTTTCAGGAGGCACCATGCAGCGCCGCATGCGCCGTATCGCCACGGCCCTCGCGACCGTGACCACCACGCTCCTTCTGTCGCTCTCCTTCTCCGCGACCTCCGCTCAGGCCGCGACCCGCAACCCCGTGGTCTTCGTGCACGGTCTGAGCAGTTCGTCCAGCAGCTGGGACGACTGGATCGCGTACTTCAAGGCCGACGGCTACACGTCCGCGGAGCTGTACTCCTGGTCCTACGACTGGGGTCAGTCCAACGTCACGACGGCCGCGCAGCTCAAGACCAAGATCGAGAGCGTGCGGGCCGCGACGGGCGCCGCCAAGGTGGACGTGGTCGTCCACTCGATGGGCGCGCTCAGCTCCCGGTACTACCTCAAGAATCTCGGCGGGACGGCGTACGTGGACGACTTCGTCTCCACGGCCGGTGTGAACCACGGGACGACGGTGGCCGGTTGGTGCCGTTGGCTCTACACGTCCTGCGGCGAGATGTACACCGGCAGCTCCTTCCTGACGGCGCTGAACTCCGGCGACGAGACGCCGGGCACCGTGTCGTACGCCAGCTACTGGTCGAACTGCGACGACGCGCTCACCCCGGACACCTCCGCGATCCTCAGCGGCGCGACCAACGTCGAGGTCGGCTGTGTCTCGCACAACGACATGAACAACGACAAGGGCATCTACGACCAGGTCCGGGCCTTCATCGCCTGACCTTCCGGCGGCCGGCACCTCGTGCCGCGTTCCCCCGCGCCCGTCGCGTGGTCTCTCCCCGGGGACACGCGGCGGGTGAGCCGTTTCCGCCCCCGTCGCGACCGGCAGCCCCTCCGGCCGCGGCCGGCCGCCCCGGCCGTGACGGGTGAGCCGGTGCTTCCGGGGGGAGAATCACGGTATCTGCCGTTCTCTTCGGGAGGTCCTCATGGCCCGGGCCCGCGCGACGACGGACGCCGTGCACCACCCTCTCTTCGCCCGGTTCTACGCCCGGCTGAGCGTGTCGGCGGAGCCGAGGATCGGTCCCCTGCGCGACGAGTTGCTGGCGGGGCTGTCGGGGCGGGTCATCGAGATCGGCGCCGGGAACGGTCTGAACTTCGCGCGGTACCCGAACGCGGTCTCGGAGGTCGTGGCGATCGAACCGGAGCACTCCCTGCGGCGGTTGGCCCTGGAGTCCGCCCTGCGCGCCGAGGTGCCGGTGGACGTGGTGCCGGGCGCGGCGGAGGCGCTGCCGGTCAAGAGCGAGGCGTTCGACGCGGCCGTGGTGTCGCTGGTGCTGTGCAGCGTGCGGGACGTACGGCGCTCGCTGAGCGAGGTGCGGCGGGTGCTGCGCCCCGGCGGTGAGCTGCGGTTCTTCGAGCACGGCCGGGGCGGCGGACGCGCGATGCGGACGGCACAGCGGGCGCTGGACGGCACGGTGTGGCCCCTGTTGTTCGGCGGCTGCCATGTGTCCCGCGACCCGGTCGCGGTGATCCGGGCCGCCGGGTTCGAGACCGGGGCGGTCCGGGAGGTCCTGGTGCCCGAGCGGGGGCCGCGGCTGCCCAGTTCCTACTGCGTGCTGGGCCGCGCCCGGCGGCCCGGCGTCACAGACTCCACTGGCGCAGCTCCCGCGTGATGTCCTGCACGGTGGCCTCGCCGCTCTTGACCAGCCGGGCGAGTTCGCGCACCTGCTCGGCGGAGGTGACGACCTTGACGCCGCTGGCCACGAGGTAGCCGTAGGCGACGGCGGAGGCGAACAGCGCGTTGGAGCGCTCCAGGGCCGGGACGTGCATCAGGACCTGGAGGAGCGCGGCGGCCCGGGCGTGCGGGGTGTCGTAGACGGGGACGTCGAAGATCTCGGCCTCGTGCCGGGCGACGGCCGCGACGAGTGCGCCCCAGTCGGAGACCTGTGGGTCTCCGGGCGTCTTGCGTTCGGCGACCATGAGGAGCCAGGCGAGGTCGATTCTGAGCTGACTCAAGGGATCAGTGACGTCCCTCGCGCCGGCCCTCGGGGTCGGCGCCGAACTCCTCGGCGAAGACCGCCTCGTACTGCTTCATGAAGTCGGCCGCGGACTCGACGAAGGTGTGGCCCGCCTCGCCGGTGTCCTGCCGGACCAGTTCCTCGATGTACCGGTTCACACTCATCCCGCGCTCCAGGGCTCGTTCACGGGCGGCCCGGGCCGTGTCCTCGTCCACCCGGACGTTCAGCTGGGTCTTGGCCATGACTCGACGCTAGCGCCGGAGTGCTAGCAGTGGCAAGGGCGCCTTTCTCCGGTGCCCCCTAGGGGCCCGCTTTGCGTGCCCCTTACACCCAGATCGGGGACCCGACCTGCGGCGGAGACCGCCTCGGACTTCGGGGGGATTCCTGCTGTGCCCCACATCACACTAGGCTCGGCCCGAAGCGCCCGGAATTCGAACTGGTTCGAGCCTGGAGGCCGTTTTGTCCACTGCTGCCGCTGAGCACCCCCTCGGCCGCGCGGAAGCCGGTGCCGTCGCCGCCCGCGCCCGGGGCCTGACGAAGGCGTACGGCTCGGGCGAGACCGCGGTGCTCGCCCTCGACTCGGTCGACGTGGACATCGCGCGCGGCCGTTTCACCGCCGTGATGGGTCCCTCGGGCTCGGGAAAGTCCACACTGATGCACTGCCTCGCGGGGCTCGACACCGTCTCGGCCGGGCAGGTGTGGCTCGGGGACACCGAGATCACCCGGCTCAGGGAACGCGATCTGACCCGGTTGCGCCGGGACCGGATCGGCTTCATGTTCCAGTCCTTCAACCTGATCCCCACGCTGAACGCGGCCGAGAACATCACGCTGCCGATGGACATCGCGGGCCGCAAACCCGACCAGCAGTGGCTCGACCGGGTCATCGACACCCTCGGGCTGCGCGACCGGCTCAAGCACCGGCCCTCGCAGCTCTCCGGCGGCCAGCAGCAGCGCGTCGCCTGTGCCCGCGCGCTCGCCTCCCGGCCCGAGCTGATCTTCGCCGACGAGCCGACCGGCAACCTCGACTCCCGCGCCGGGCTCGAAGTGCTCGGCTTCCTGCGCGAGGCGGTCGACCGGCTGGGCCAGACGGTCGTCATGGTCACCCATGACCCGGGCGCCGCCGCCCACTCCGACCTGGTGCTCTACCTCGCGGACGGGCGGATCGTGGACCGGATGGAGCGCCCGACGGCCGAGGCCGTCCTGGAACGCATGCGCCTCTTCTCCGGAGCCAAGCCGCAGGCTGCCGCCGGAGACGGGGCGGCGGGAGGGGCCGGTGGTGGGTCCTTCGGGTCCGTCGACGGATCCTTCGACGGATCCTTCGACGGGGCCGCCGATCGGTCCACCGGTGGGTCCTTCCACGGGTCCGCCGATGGTTCCTTCGAACGGTCCGCCGACGGGTCCGTGGACCCGTCCGCCGATGGTTCCGCCGCTCGGTCCGCCGACGGTTCCCTCGATCGGTCCACCGACAGGTCCGCCGGTCGGCCCACGGACGGCTCCGCCGACGGGACCGCGGGTCGGTCCACCGATCGTTCCTTCGACGGGACCGCGGGTCGGTCCACCGATCGTTCCTTCGACGGGGCCGCCAATCGGTCCGCCGGTGGGTCCATCGACGGGGCCACCGACGAGTCCGCGGATCAGTCCCCCGGTGGGTCCTTCCACGGGTCCACCAACCGGTCCGCCGGTGGGTCCATCGACGGGGCCACCGACGAGTCCGCGCATCAGCCCGTCGACGGCTCCGCCGATCGGTCCACCGGTGGGTCCTTCCACGGGTCCGCCGATGGTTCCTTCGAACGGTCCGCCGACGGGTCCGTGGACCCGTCCGCCGATGGTTCCGCCGCTCGGTCCGCCGACGGTTCCCTCGATCGGTCCACCGACAGGTCCGCCGGCCGGTCCACGGACGGCTCCGCCGACGGGACCGCGGGTCGGTCCACCGATGGGTCCTTCGACGGCTCCGCCGGTCGGTCCGCCGACGGGGCCGCGGGTCGGTCCAGCGATGGTTCCTTCGGTGGGGCCGTCGACGGGTCCGCCGAGCGGGCCGGCGGCTTCGGCAAGGGCGACTGAGGCCGTGCTGAAGGCGAGTCTGCGCAGTTTCCTCGCGCACAAGGGGCGGCTGCTGCTCTCGGCGCTGGCGGTCGTGCTGTCCGTGGCGTTCGTCGCGGGCAGCCTGATCTTCTCGGACACGGTCGCCCGCACCTTCGACCGGCTGTTCGCCTCCACCTCGGCCGACGTGACCGTGGGCCCGAAGGACGACGAGCTGACGGGTCAGCTGCCGACCGGGGCCGTCGAGACCGTGCCCGCCTCGCTCGCGCGGCGGATCGCGGCGATCGACGGCGTGGCGGACGCCCGTGTCGACGCGTCCGTCGACAACGTCACGGTCGTCGACAGCGACAACGAGTCGGTGGGACCGACCACGGGCGCCCCCACCGTCGCCAGGAACTGGCGCCCCACCGACCGCAGCCCGGTGAAGCTGACGAGCGGGCACGCGCCACGGGGCGACGGCCAGGCGTTGCTCGACGCGGACACCGCCAAGAACAAGGGCGTGGAGATCGGCGACACCCTGACGGTGCTCGCCCGGCCGGGCTCCTTCGAGGTGCGGGTCGTCGGCATCGCCACCTTCACCACCACCAACCCGGGCGCCGCGCTCGTCTACCTCGACACCCGAACGGCCCAGACCCGGCTGCTGGGCGACCCCGACGCCGCCACCGGCGTCTCCGTGACCGCCGAGCCGGGCGTGAGCGAAGACCGGCTCAAGCGGCGGATCGCCGACGAGCTGGGGCCGACGACGTACGCGTACCTGACCGCCGACGAGCGGGCCGAGTCGGCGGCCGCCTCGCTCGGCGGATTCCTCGACGTCATCAAGTACGTGATGCTCGCCTTCGCGGGGATCGCGACCCTCGTCGGGATCTTCCTCATCGTGAACACCTTCTCGATGCTCATCGCCCAGCGCACCCGCGAACTGGGCCTGCTGCGAGCGCTGGGCGCCGACCGGCGCCAGGTGCGGCGCTCGGTGCTCGTCGAGGCCGCCCTCCTCGGCCTCGTCGGGTCGACGCTCGGCCTCGCCGCCGGCATCGCGCTGGCCTTCGGGCTGATCGAGCTGATGGGCGCCTTCGGGATGAACCTGAGGTCGACCGAGATGGTGATCGGCGTGGGGACGCCGGTCGCGGCGTACGTCGTCGGGCTCGGCGTCACCTTCGTCGCCGCCTATCTGCCGGCGCGGCGGGCCTCGGCCGTCTCGCCGATGGCGGCCCTGTCCGACGCCGAGATCGCCGGGGTGGGCCGGCCGCTGCGGATGCGCGCGGTGGCCGGCGGGATCGTCGGAGCGGCCGGTGCCGCCGCGCTCGCGGGGTGCGCGATGTCGTCCGACACGGGCTCCGCGGCGTCCCTGCTCGGTCTCGGCCTGGTCCTCACGCTGATCGCGACCGTCATCGCCGGACCGCTGCTCGTACGGCCCGTGATCCGGGTCCTCGGCGGCGCCTTCCCGGCGCTGTTCGGCTCCGTCGGCCGGATGAGCCAGCGCAACGCCCTGCGCAACCCGCGCCGCACCGGGGCCACCGCCTCCGCGCTGATGGTCGGCATCGCGCTCGTCACCGGGATGTCCGTGGCGAGTGCGTCGATGGCCACCTCCTTCGACGACGAGATCGACAGCACCCTGGGCGCCGACTTCGTCGTCCAGAACCAGAACTTCCAGCCGTTCCCGCAGGAGGTCACCGACAAGGTCCGGGGCACCGACGGCGTGGGCCTCGTCGTACGGCAGCGGTTCACCCCGGTCGCGGTACGGCTGCCGGACGGCGAGCGCGTGGAGACGACCGCCGCGGCCTACGACGACCGGCTGGACGAGATCGCGAACGTGACCTACGCCGAGGGCGACAGCGAAGCCGCGCTCGCCGACGGCGCCCTCGCCATGGACGCGGAGTTCGCGCGGGACCACGACGTACGGGTGGGCAGCACGATCCCCGTCCGGTTCCCGGCCGGGAGGAGCACCGAGCTGCGGGTTGCCGCGCTCACCGACCAGGACACCGCCGACGGCTTCGGGGTCCAGGGCGGGCTGTACTTCGGGATGGCCACGATCCGGCGGTACGTGCCCGACGGGCAGGACTCCGCGCTGTACGTGAACACCGGACCGGGCACCGGCGCCGACGAGCTGCGCGGGAACCTGGAGCGGACGCTGGACGCCTACCCGCAGGTCCAGGTCCGCGACCAGGCCGACTACAAGGAACTCGTCCGGGGCCAGATCGCCGTGCTCCTCTACCTCGTCTACGCCCTGCTCGGCCTGGCGATCGTCATCGCGGTCCTCGGTGTCGTCAACACCCTCGCCCTGTCGGTGGTCGAACGCACCCGGGAGATCGGCCTGTTGCGCGCCATCGGGCTGGGACGGCGACAGCTGCGGCGCATGATCCGGCTGGAGTCGGTGGTGATCGCCGTGTTCGGCGCCGTCCTCGGGCTCGTCCTGGGGCTGATCTGGGGGGTGTGCGCCCAGCAGGTGCTGGCGCTGCAGGGCATGAAGGCGCTGGCGATCCCGTGGGGGACGGTCGTGGCCGTGGTGATCGGATCGGCGGTCGTCGGCGTCGTCGCGGCCCTGCTGCCCGCGCTGCGCGCGTCCCGGATGAACGTCCTGGCGGCGATCGCCCACGAGTGAGAGCGCCCGTCGGAAGCACCCGTCACGAGCGCCCGCGCGTACGCGTCGCGCATGTGCTGGCGGCATGCGCGCACGGGTGGTGTACTCACCGGCGTGCCCGCTCGAGTCCCGCAGAGGTGAGGAGAGTTCATGCCGCGCCCGTTCCGCTTCGGAGTCAACTTACTCAGCCCCACGTCGGCCGGGGAGTGGCGCGCGAAGTGCCGCCGCGCCGAACAGCTCGGCTACGACGTGATCCTGGTCCCGGACCATCTGGGCATGCCGGCCCCGTTCCCGTCCCTGGTCGCGGCGGCGGAGGCGACCGAACGACCGCGGCTCGGCACGTTCGTGCTGAACGCGGGCTTCTGGAACCCGGCGCTGCTGGCGCGCGAGGTCGCGACCACGGACGCGCTCACCGGAGGGCGTCTGGAGCTGGGCCTCGGCACCGGGTACGTACCGGCCGAGCACGAGAAGGCGGGCCTGCCGTGGGGTTCGGCGGGCGGACGGGTCGACCATCTGCTGCGCACGGTCCGGGAGTTGGACGAGCTGCTCGGCTCCGGAGAGCACGAGCCGCGGCCGGTGCAGCGCCCCCGGGTGCCGCTGCTCATCGGGGCGAACGGCGACCGCATGCTGCGGATCACCGCCGAGCACGCGGACATCGCGGCGTTCACGGGCGCCCGGACGGTGGAGAACGGCAAGCTGGAACCGCTGACCGCCGGGGAACTCGACGAACGCGTCGGCAGGTACCAGGAGTTCGCCGCCGGTCGGAAGGAACCCGCCGAGCTGAACCTGCTGATCCAGATCGTCGAGTTCACCGAGGACCGCGCCGCCGCCGTACGGCCCTGGCTGGGCCACCTCCCGAACCTGACCGAGGAGCAGGCGCTCCAGCTCCCGCTGGTCCTCGTGGGCACCCTGCAGGAGATCGTCGACCAGGTACTGGCACAGCGGGAGCGGTACGGCTTCTCGTACCTGACCGTCCTGGAACCGAACATGGAAACCTTCGCGAAGGTCGTCGAGGCGCTGCACGGCCGGTGAGCAGGTGAGGGGGACGCGGGGCCGGGCGCGACGAGCGCGCTCCGGGTGAACGCCCGGCCGGTGCGGAACCGGTGCGCACTCGGTGACGACCGGAGCCGCTCCCCTGTCCCGGTGCCCGCAGCTCGGGCAGGCTGTCTCGGGGGCAGCCGCCGACGTCGCCGTCGTGTCCTGCGTCGGCCGCATCGGCTCTGGGCCGTCGCCGTGGCAGCGCATCGCGCACAGGGACCCGAGGCGCTCGCGGGTACCGGACCGCGGGCAGTGCCGGGTGCCGGGCCGGCTCGGTGTCCGGGCGGGACGCGGAGTCCGCGTCCGCGTCCGCCGCGGCACACCGCCGTGCGCCCGCGTCCGGATGCTGGAATTCCGCATCGCGCTCCCGCCCCCGTGGTGGGATCGCCCCATGACCGACCTGCGCATACGGGCCGCGACGCCCGACGATCTCGACGCCGTCCTCGCCTTCTGGAAGACGGCGGCCGAGGGCACGAGCATCAGCGACGACCGGGAGGGCGTCGATCGGCTGGTGGCGCGTGACCCCGAGACGCTGATCCTGGCCGAGCTGGACGGCGAGCTGGTGGGCACCGTCATCGCCGGTTTCGACGGCTGGCGGTGCCACCTGTACCGGCTCGCGGTGCACCCCGAGCGGCGGCGCCGGGGCATCGGGTCGGCCCTGCTGACGGCGGCCGAAGAACGGTTCGTCCGGCTCGGCGGACGGCGCGGCGACGCGATGGTGCTCGTACGCAACGAGACGGCCCAGCATGCGTGGCGGGCCGCCGGGTACGCGCCCGAGGAGAAGTGGCGGCGGTGGGTGAAGCCGCTCGGGGGCTGAGACCGGGCGCGCGGCAGGGCGTGCGCCGAGGCGAGGGAGGCACTTTGCCGGTCCTTTACCATGGGTGGACCAGTCAACCTCTACGGAAAGGTTGTGAGCGTCCGCCCATGGGCGAGCCTCCCAGTACGCGGCCCGGTACCGCACGCACCCGAGCCGGTGCACGACATCGCGCGTTCCTCACGTCCCTGCCCGATCCTGGGACGGAGGTGACCCGATGACCGAAGTGCTCCTCCTTCTGGTGGCGGTGCTGCTCTCGCTGATCTGTGGCGCCTTCGTCGCCGCCGAGTTCTCGCTGACCACGGTCGACCGGGCCCGCCTGGAACGGGCCGTGGAGCGCGGCGAGCGGGGTGCCGCCGGCGCCCTCAAGGCCGTACGGAACCTGACCTTCCAGCTCTCCGGCGCCCAGCTCGGCATCACCGTCACCAACCTGGTCGTCGGCATGCTCGCCGAGCCGTCCATCGCGAAGCTGATCGCGGGCCCGCTGGAGGCGGTCGGTGTGCCCGCCTCCGCGGCCGGCTCGGTGGCGCTGGTGATCGGCACGGCCCTGTCGACCGTCGTGCTGATGGTCGTCGGCGAGCTGGTGCCCAAGAACTGGGCGATCTCCGCGCCGCTGCCGGTGGCGAAGAAGGTGGCGAACCCGCAGCGCTGGTTCAGCGCCGCGTTCCGCCCGTTCATCACCCACCTCAACAACACCGCCAACCGTCTCGTACGCCTCCTGGGCATCGAGCCCGCCGAGGAGCTGGCCTCCGCGCGGGGCCCCCAGGAGCTGGCCGCCCTCGCCCGGCACTCGGCCAAGGAGGGCGCCCTGGAGCCGAACACCGCCGAGCTGTTCGTACGGACGCTGAACCTCGCCGACCTCACCGCGGAGAACGTGATGACCCCGCGCGTCCAGGTCATCGCCCTGGACGCCCAGGCGACCTGCGAGGACGTGGCGAACGCGACCCGGGCCACCGGCCTGTCCCGCTTCCCCGTCTACCGCGGCAGCCTCGACTCGGTCGTCGGCACCGTGCACATCAAGGACGTCCTCGCCGTGCCGGCCGCGCGCCGGCTGCGCACCTCCGTCGCGGAGCTGCTGCGCGAGCCCCTGCTCGTCCCCGAGTCGCTCACCGTCGACCGCGTGCTGGACCGGCTCTCGGGCAAGCGCACGATGGCCGTCGTCATCGACGAGTACGGCGGCACGGCGGGCGTCGTGACCCTGGAGGACATCGTCGAGGAGGTCGTCGGCGAGGTGCGGGACGAGCACGACCCGCACGAGACGCCCGACCTGGCCCCCGTGGGCACCGACGAGCACGGCCGCGAGCTGTACTCCGCCGACGGCTCGGCCCGCACCGACCAGCTGGCCCGGGTGGGCCTGCGCGCGCCGGACGGACCGTACGAGACGCTCGCCGGACTCGTCGCCACCGAGCTGGGCCGTATCCCGGCCGTCGGCGACACCGTGGAGGTGGCCGGCTGGCGGCTCGACGTGGTGGACGCCGCCGGACGCCGGGCCGCGCGGGTGCTGCTGCACGCGCCGGTCCCGTCCGTCGAGGAGCACGAGGAGGAGACGCGATGACCGCCGTCCAGCTGCTGATCGGTTTCGCGACGCTGGTCGTCAACGCCTTCTTCGTGGGCGCCGAGTTCGCCCTGATCTCGGTGCGCCGCAGCCAGATCGAGCCGTACGCCGAACAGGGCGACCGGCGGGCGCGCAGCGTGCTGTGGGGTCTGCGGCACGTGTCCGCGCTGATGGCGGCGGCGCAGCTCGGCATCACCCTGTGCACCCTGGTCCTCGGTGTGGTCGCGGAGCCGGCGATCGCGCACCTGCTGGAGCCGCTGTTCCACGCGGTGGGCGTGCCGGAGGGCGCGGGCCACGTGGTCTCCTTCGTGATCGCCCTGACGCTCGCCACGTATCTGCACATGCTGCTCGGCGAGATGGTCCCGAAGAACATCGCCCTGGCCGAGCCGGTACGCAGCGCGCTGCTGCTCGGCCCGCCGCTGGTGACGCTCTCGCGGGCGCTGCGCCCGGTGATCTTCACGGTCAACGCCTTCGCGAACACCCTGCTCAAGCTCATGCGGATCGAGACGAAGGACGAGGTCGCGGCGACCTTCTCGGACACCGAACTCGCCCGTCTGGTCCGGGACTCCAGCGAGGCGGGACTGATCGACGACCGCGCGCAGGAGCGGCTGCGCGACGCGCTGGAGCTGGGGCGGCGGCCGGTGCGTGACGTCGTGCTCCCGCTGGAGCGGGTCGTCTACGCGGGCATGGGGGTCACCCCCGAGGAGCTGGAGCGTCTGTCGGCCGAGTCCGGGTTCTCCCGTTTCCCGGTGGTGGACGAGGGGCGCCGGATCGTGGGCTATCTCCATGTGAAGGACGCGCTCGACGCGGCCCCGCGCGACGAGCCGTTCTCCGTGCGGGACATGCGGTCCATCGCCCGGGTCCGCGAGACGACCCCGCTGGACGACGTGCTCAGCGCGATGCGCCGCAGCCGGACGCATCTGGCGGCCGTCCTGGGCGAGGACGGGCGGCTCGCGGGCATCGTGACCATGGAGGACGTGCTGCGGGAGCTGTTCGGGCAGCCGGCCGTGTGAGCTTCGTCGGCGAGGGGAAGCCGACCGACCGTAGGGTATGTGAACGCGTTACCATCGTGGGCGCCATGCAGACGAATCCCACGTACTCCAGCCTTGTCTCGGTCGGCGACTCCTTCACCGAGGGGATGTCCGACCTCCTCCCCGACGGTTCGTACCGGGGCTGGGCGGACCTCCTCGCGGGCCGCATGGCCGCGCGGACGCCCGGCTTCCGGTACGCCAACCTCGCGGTGCGCGGAAAGCTGATCGGCCAGATCGTCGCCGAGCAGGTGGAGGTCGCGGCCGCCATGGAGGCGGACGTGATCACCCTGGTCGGCGGTCTCAACGACACGCTGCGGCCCAAGTGCGACATGGGCCGGGTCAAGGGGCTGCTGGAGGAGGCCGTGGAGCGTCTGGCCCCCGCCTGCAAGCAGCTCGTCCTGATGCGCAGCCCCGGCCGCGAGGGCCCCGTCCAGCAGCGGTTCCGGCCGCGCATGGAGGAACTGTTCGCCTGCGTCGACGAGCTGGCCGCCCGCCACGGCGCCCTCGTCGTGGACCTGTACGGCGCCTCGTCGCTCAGCGACCCGCGCATGTGGGACGTGGACCGGCTGCATCTGACGCCCGAGGGGCACCGCCGGGTCGCCGAGGCGGTCTGGCAGACGCTCGGCCACGAGGCCGAGGACCCGGACTGGCGGACGCCGATGCCGCTGACGCCGCCGCCCGGCTGGGCCGCCCGCCAGGTGGCCCATGCCCGGTTCACCCGGCAGTACCTGCTGCCGTGGATCGCCCGCCGCCTCACCGGCCGCTCCTCGGGGGACGGCCGGTCGGGCGCCCACTTCAGCGCCGAGCTGGGCCAGGCTTTCTGGGTCACCCCCGCGGACCACACGAACCCCGGCCCGGTGACGGACTGGCGCCGGGTGGGTCCCTGACCCGGAGCCTTCCCGCACCCTCGCCCGCGGTCTCTGTTGCGGGCCATGACGGGCGCGCCCAGAATTGTCGCCGAGGAAGATCTTCAGGTCCGCGCTCGGGCGTGCGACGGCAGCCGGCGGAAGGCCGGGGAACCGCCGGACGTCGATCGGCTCCTTCGGCGGTGTGACCCCCGGGCGAAATCGAACGTCTTACGTTCGAGACCGCGTCCCGGCGGTTCCCGACGGAAGGTTCTTCGATGGACAGTCAGATCGTGAAGGTGAAGATTCACCCCGCCATCGGGGTCGCCCGGGTCGGCAACAGCACCGAAGCACCCTTCATCGGCCCGGAGTCACCGGACCAGGAACCGGCGGACCCCGGCTCCTACAAGGACGCCTCCGGTGCGCTCCGCAGGCAGGCCGCACGGTTCCGTGTGTACGGCTACAACGCCGCGGGCGAGGTCGTCAGGGAGCTGAAGCCGGGCGTCGAGGGTGTCTCCGAGATCCAGTGGACGGTGCACCTGGCCAACAAGAAGGCCGCCTGGTACCAGTTCCATCTCGCGCTGGACATCCCCGAGGGCAAGACACTGGCGGCGGAGCAGTACGCCCTGCGCAACGCCGACGTCGTGGGCGCCGAACGGAAGAAGCTGGTCAACGACCCCGGAAGCCGCACCGTCCGCGGCTCGAAGACCGAGACGCAGAAGTTCGACACCGGCAAGATCATGGGCAGGGCGGTGTACCTCGGCGAGATCTCCACGCGTGCCGACGGCCGCCTGGTGGTGCTCGGCGGCCGGGGCAGCTCCGCCTCCTACAAGAACCAGCCAATCACCGGGGTCGCCAACAACAACACCTGGTACGACGACGTGTCCGACGGCCCGGTGACGGCGAAGGTCCGTATCGCCGGCAAGGACCTGACCGCCGCTCCCGCCTGGGTCGTGGTGGGGCCTCCGCACTACGCCCCCGGCGTGAAGTCCGTCCGCACCCTCCACGACCTGCTCTTCGACGTCTTCGTCCAGGCCGGTTCACTGACCCGTCCCCAGCAGATCTCGTACACCGACCACATCGAACCGATCCTGCGCCGCTTCTGCGATCTGCAGTGGGTCAACCACGGTTTCGCGGCACAGTTCGGCTGGAACGGCCCGCACTTCTTCCTCGCGCCGGCCATGCGGAGGAGGCTCGCCGATCCCTCCGACCGGAACCGGGAACTGCGCCGCCAGACGTACGCCGCCCTGCGCGACTACGACCGGGACGGGAAGTCCCCGCAGCCGTGGCCGTGGATCTACGGCGACGCCATGGCCAGCAAGCCCAAGTCCGTGCGCCAGCACCTCGTGCTCTCCCCGACCCAGGACTGGATGCTGCAGCGCTGGGCGGACGGGGCGTTCCGGGCCGGACCCCTGCGGCAGCCGCGCCCCACGGTCGACGACGCCCCCGTGGGCGAGCAGCCGGGCCTGCTGGACCGGGCGGCCCTGGAGAACTGCGCCGCCGACGCCTTCCACCCGGGGTGCGAGGTCACCTGGCCGATCAGGCACGCGAGCATGTTCGGTGAACCCTTCCGCATCCGGCACCGCGCCGCCGGCACCGCGGAACCCGACTACGGACCCACCCTCACCGCGCAGGAGGCGCTCGCCGCCAACGGCCCCCTGCACGCACAGGGGCCCGGAGGCCTCACGCGTTGGATGGCCGCACCCTGGCAGGCGGACACCGCCAGCTGCCGCTCCGGCTACGAGGTGCTGGCCAACCTGGGGCCCCGCTACAGCCCCTACCTGCCGACCTTCTGGCCCGCCCAGGTGCCCAACCACGTCCTCAAACTGGAGGACTTCGAGAAGGTCAACACGCCGTCGGCCGGGAGCGACGACAGCGCGCGGGAGGAGGCGTTCGAGCGACGGGCGACCTGGCTGCGCGGCCTCAGCGGCACCATGAACCAGCAGCGCACCCAGATGATCAAGGACTGGTACAAACTCGGCGTCGTCGAGGTGCGCGACTACACCGTCGGCGACGGGAAGTTCCCGGACCGGATCCTGGTGGAGTCGCGCCCGGGACAACCGCTCGCTCAGGCACCCGACACGGCGAACCTCGTCAACCTGCACGTGCCCGAGGCGGGTCCGCACGTGATGTCCGCGGCGGCGGGCGTCCGGTCCGAAGGAGGGCTCTCCCCCGAGACCGCCGAGGCCGAGTCCGAGTCCGCGGCACGGGCGATCGGCGAGGCCGCCAGGGCGACCGGCTACCGCGCGGAGGAGATCACCGCCGGATATCTGGAGATACTCGACCCCTTCCGCGACGCGCGGTGAGCGCCGCACCCGCTCCCGGCACGGACGCCTACGACGTCGTGGTGGCGGGCGGCGGCCCGGCCGGCTGTGCCGCCGCGCTCGTGCTCGCCCGTGCCGGCCGTACGGTCCTGCTGGCGGACGCCGGCACCGGGCCGCCCAAGGTCGGCGAGACGCTCGTGCCCGCCGGACGGGTCCTGCTCGGCGACCTCGGCGTCGCCGACCGGGTTCTCGGCTCCGGACATCTGCCCTGCTACGGCAGCCTGTCGGCCTGGGGTTCGGCCGGCCTGCACGCCGTGGACTTCATCAACGACCCGCACGGCCACGGCTGGCACCTCGACCGGCGGTTGTTCGACCGGCGGCTGCGAGACGCCTCGCGCGCGGCGGGGGCCGAGGTCGCCGAGGGCTCGGCCGTCCGCGACATCGCGCGGACACCGGACGGCGGCTGGACCCTGGTCCTGCGCGGCGGCACCGGCCCTGCCGGTGCCCGGTCGGGTGGCGAGCGTACGGTGCGCTGCCGCTGGGTGATCGACGCCACCGGCCGCGCCGCCGCGATCGCCGTCCGGTGCGGTGCCCGGCGGCGGGTCGCGGACCGGCTCACCTCTCTGTACCTGCCCCTGGAGGCGGACCCGCTGGACACCGACCGCCGTTCCCTCGTCGAGTCCGACGAGGACGGCTGGTGGTACACCGCCCCGCAGCCCTCCGGCGGGCGTCTGGTCGCCTACTTCACCGACGCCGACCTGCCCGCCGCGTCCCACACCGCACGCCACTTCCACCGACGGATGTCGGCCACGCGCCACGTGTCCCGATGGGCCCACCGGGACGGACCCCCGGCCCCGTCGGCCGCCGCGCCCCGCCGGGCCGCGGCGCACACAGCGCACCTGGACACGGTGTACGGAGACGGCTGGACCGCCGCCGGGGACGCGGCGGTCGCGTTCGACCCGCTCTCCTCCCAGGGCGTGCTGACCGCGCTCTACACCGGGCTGGGCGCGGGCCTGGCCGTCGACACCCGCCTGGGTCACGCCCGCTCCGGCGCGGACTCGTCCCTCGCCGCGTACGCGGACAAGGTCGCGGCCGCACGGCACGCGTATCTGCGCGGCCACCGTGCCCTCCACGCCCAGGAGGCCCGCTGGACCGACCGCGCCTTCTGGGCGCGGCGCCTGGCCGGGCTCCCCGACCCGTCCTCCCGACCGCAGGAGGAGCCCAGCGCCCCTTGATCCGAGTTGTCGGCGCAGGAGGGCCCGCTAGCGTAGGGAGCCGCCGTACCGGGAGACGTGTGTGACCACGACCGTGATCAACCTCAAGGGCCGCATCCGCGACTTCGGCCCCCGGCTGGAATTCGCCCCCAGCGACGTGGTCTACATCGGCCGCCGCTGGACCATGGGCCACTGGGACCTGCCACGGCATCCGCTGTTCAACCCGTTCCAGTACGACACCGAGAGGAAGAAGCGCGACGGGACACGGGCCGAGGTGATGGCGAAGTACCGGGAGTACCTGACGTCCGACCCCGACTTGATGGCCCTCGTCCCGGAGCTGCGCGGCAAGACCCTGGCCTGCTGGTGCGCACCGGAGCCGTGCCACGGGGACGTCCTGGCGGAGCTGGCGGACGGGCGCTGAGGAGGCGGAGGCCCGCGGGTGCCCGTGGCGCCCCGCCACGGCTCCTGACCGCCCTGCCCGGGCTTCGTAGGTTCCTCCGAAGAGACCCTCGGCGCCCACCTGCACGAATCGCCAGTAGAATCCGTACACGTGACTTCCGCGCCAGCCAAGCCCCGCATCCCCAACGTCCTCGCCGGACGCTACGCCTCCGCCGAGCTCGCCACGCTCTGGTCGCCCGAGCAGAAGGTGAGGCTGGAGCGGCAGCTCTGGCTGGCCGTGCTGCGGGCGCAGAAGGACCTCGGCATCGAGGTGCCGGACCAGGCCCTCGCCGACTACGAGCGGGTCCTCGACACCGTCGACCTGGCCTCCATCGCCGAGCGCGAGAAGGTCACCCGGCACGACGTGAAGGCGCGGATCGAGGAGTTCAACGACCTCGCCGGGCACGAGCACGTCCACAAGGGCATGACCTCCCGCGACCTCACCGAGAACGTCGAGCAGCTGCAGATCCGGCTCTCCCTGGAGCTGGTGCGCGACCGTACGGTGGCCGTGCTGGCCCGCCTCGCCAAGCTGGCCGGTGAGTACGGCGAGCTGGTCATGGCCGGCCGCTCGCACAACGTGGCCGCGCAGGCCACCACCCTCGGCAAGCGGTTCGCGACCGCCGCCGACGAACTGCTGGTGGCGTACGGGCGCGTCGAGGAGCTGCTCGGCCGCTATCCGCTGCGCGGCATCAAGGGTCCGGTCGGTACGGCCCAGGACATGCTGGACCTGCTGGGCGGGGACGCCGCCAAGCTGGCGGAGCTGGAGGACCGGATCGCCGGGCACCTCGGCTTCGCCCAGGCGTTCACGTCGGTGGGTCAGGTCTACCCCCGCTCGCTCGACTACGACGTCGTGACGGCTCTCGTCCAGGTCGCCGCGGCGCCCTCGTCGATCGCCAAGACGATCCGGCTGATGGCCGGGCACGAGCTGGTGACCGAGGGCTTCAAGCCGGGCCAGGTCGGCTCGTCCGCGATGCCGCACAAGATGAACACCCGCTCCTGCGAGCGCGTCAACGGGCTCATGGTCATCCTGCGCGGCTACGCGTCGATGACCGGCGAGCTGGCGGGCGACCAGTGGAACGAGGGCGACGTGTCCTGCTCGGTGGTCCGCCGGGTCGCGCTGCCGGACGCGTTCTTCGCGCTGGACGGCCTGCTGGAGACGTTCCTCACGGTCCTCGACGAGTTCGGTGCCTTCCCGGCCGTCGTCGCCCGCGAGCTGGACCGCTACCTGCCGTTCCTCGCCACCACCAAGGTGCTGATGGGCGCCGTGCGCGCCGGTGTCGGCCGCGAGGTCGCGCACGAGGCCATCAAGGAGAACGCCGTCGCCTCCGCGCTCGCCATGCGCGAGCAGGGCGCCGAGCGCAACGAACTCCTCGACAAGCTCGCCGCCGACGACCGCATCCCGCTGGACCGTGCCCAGTTGGACGCGCTGATGGCCGACAAGCTCTCCTTCACGGGTGCCGCCGCCGACCAGGTCGCCGTCGTCGTCGGACGGATCGAGGAGATCGTGAAGCAGCGTCCGGAGGCCGCCGGTTACACGCCCGGGGCGATCCTCTGACCCGCTACACCCAGGCCGAACTGGAGGCCGCCCGCGACCGGCTGGTGCCGGACGTCGTCGCGGACGGCCTCCGGGTCCTTTTCTGCGGCATCAACCCGGGGCTGATGACGGCGGCTTCCGGCCACCACTTCGCCCGCCCCGGCAACCGCTTCTGGCCCGTGCTGCATCTGTCCGGGTTCACCCCCCGTCTGCTCAAGCCGTCCGAGCAGGGCGAACTGCCGTCGTACGGGCTCGGCATCACGAACGTCGTCGCGCGGGCGACGGCACGCGCCGACGAGCTGACGGCGCAGGAGTACGTCGAGGGCGGGCGCCTGCTGACCGCCAAGGTGGAACGGCTCCGGCCGCGCTGGCTCGCGGTGGTCGGTGTGACCGCCTACCGGGCCGCCTTCGGCGAGCGCAAGGCCGGCGTCGGGCCGCAGGAGCGGACGATCGGGGCCTCGCGTGTGTGGGTGCTGCCCAATCCCAGCGGGCTGAACGCGCACTGGACGGCGGCGACGATGGCGGAGGAGTTCGGGCGGCTGCGGGTGGCGGCGGAGAGCTGACCGCCGTGCCGGGGGGTGGGACCGGCGGTCACGGCGGGTCGATCTCCGTTATCAGCGCGACGAGTTGGAACGGCAGCTCCTTGTCCCACTGCGAGACGCCGAGGGCGACCCAGCGGCCGTCGGCCCGCCAGAGGTGCACATCCGGGACATGGGCGCTGAGGGCCGCCCAGGGCTCGGGTATCTCCTCGCCCTCCATGGAGCGTTCGAGGACGCTCCACAGACTGAACACGTCCGGGGCACCCCAGCGCGCGCTGAGCCGTTCCGACAGGGCGTCCCGGTCCGCCTCGTACTGCTCCTCCGTCTCCTCCCGCCGCGAGCCGTCGTCGTCCGCGAACTCGGCACTCGTCGCTAACTCGGCGACGTGATAGCCCGGTCCGGCCTCGCCGGTGTCCGACCGGCCGCGCTCCGCCGGGAAGGGCTCGGAGCGCAGCCGGTCGACGACGGCGAGGTGCTGGATGATGCTCATGCGGTCCAGTAAAGCGGGCACCACTGACAATTGGCACGGAGTCAGGCGGCGGTGCGGGCGGGGACGGCCCGTCGTCGCCACCGGGAGCGCGGGCTCGTGGCCTTCGGTGCCCGCTCCGTCTCCGGCCGGTGCCCGCTCCGTCTCCGGCCGGTGCCTGCCTCGGTCTCCGGCCGGTGCCTGCCTCGGTCTCCCGCCGGCACGAGCCTCCGCCTCCGGCCGACGCCCGCCTTCATCTCCGGCCGACGCCCGCCTCCGTGTCCGGTCGGCCGTCAGGCGTCCGGTCGGGATTCCGCAGGTCGGGGGCGGCGGGCACTCGCCCGGCCCGGCTGTGGCGAGTACCATCCGGCACACACGGGCGCGAGCGGGGAGGACGGACGTTGGGGCGACTGACCGGCGGGGATCCCTCTCTGCTCCGGAGGATCAACTCGGCCGTGGTGCTGCACGCGCTGCGCGCCACCGACCACGCGACCCTCACCGAGATCACCAGGGTCACCGGCCTGTCCCGGCCCACGGTCGAGGGCGTGGTCGAGGGGCTGGTCGAGGCCGGCCTCGTCGTCGAGCAGGCGGCCGACGAGGGCGCCGCCCGGCGGCAGGGGCGCCCGGCACGGCACTACCGGTTCCGGGCCGAGGCGGGCCATCTGCTGGGCCTGGACGTGGGCTCGCACCAGGTGACCGCGCTGCTCGCGGACCTCGACGGGCGGGTCCTGGGCTCCCTGTCGAAGGAGGTCTCCGAGGCCGCGTCGGCGGACGACCGGCTGGAGCGGCTGCGCTCGACCGTGGCCGAACTGCTGCGCAGGTCCGGGGTCTCGCGCGCGTCGCTGCGGGCGGTCGGTGTCGGCAGTCCGGGTGTCATCGAGGCGGACGGCGCCGTACGTCTGTGCGCTGCCCTGCCGGAGTGGACGGGCCTGAACCTGGGCGAGCGGCTGAGCCGTTCCTTCAAGTGCTCCGTGCTGGTCGAGAACGACGCCAACGCGGCGGCGGTCGCCGAGCACTGGAAGGGCGCGGCCGCCGAGTCCGACGACGTGGTGTTCGTGCTGGCGGGGCTGAGCCCGGGAGCCGGCTCACTGATCGGGGGGCGGCTGCACCGCGGTTACGGCGGCGCGGCCGGCGAGATCGGGGCGCTGCACCTGCTGGGCCGTGAGGCCACCCCGGAGGCGCTGTTGTCGACCACGGGCGAGCCCTTGCATCCGCTCGACGAGCAGGCGGTCGCCGAGGTCTTCAAGCACGCGCGCGAGGGCGACGAGCGGGCCCGCGAGGCCGTCGACCGCTTCATACAGCGGCTCGTGCACGACGTGACGGCCCTCGTCCTCGCCCTCGACCCGGAACTCGTGGTCGTCGGCGGCTGGGCGACCGGCATCGACGACGTCCTCGACCCCCTGCGCGACGAGTTGGCCCGGTACTGCCTGCGCCCGCCCCGTGTCGCCCTCTCCCGCCTGGGCGAGACGGCCGTCGCCATGGGCGCGCTGCGTCTCGCGCTGGACCATGTCGAGGAACAGCTGTTCGCGGTGGAGGGCACGGTGACCGCGCGGCGCTGAGCCGGTGCCGTCGGCGAAGCGGGATCCGTGGATCCGCGGAAACGGGTATGCGGGCGCCGCGCCCCGGGGTCCGGGGCGCGGCGGGTGCGACTCGATGGAGGCGGCCGGCGGGCCGGCGCCGTCAGGACGCGTGGCGCTCCGGGCCGTGGTGGATCTCGACGCCGCCCGAGTCGCCGAAGGTGAGCCGGCAGGTGTCGGCACGGTAGGTGGCCAGGGAGACCGCCGCCGTGCGTCCCCCGGCGCGGAAGCGGGTGGTGACGACGAGGACGGGTGCGCCGGGCAGCCGGTCCAGTTCCTTGGCGTCGTCCGCGCGGGCGGAGCCCAGCTCGACCGAGCGGTCCTGCCCCTCCAGCTCCAGCCGCTGCAGCTCGCGCAGCACGGCACGCGCGTGCGCGGCGCCCGAGGGCGCGTCGATGGCGGACAGGGCGGGCACCGAGTCCGCGGGGACGTAGAGCAGCTCGGCGGCGACGGGCTGGCCGTGCGACACACGGGAGCGGCGTACGACGTGCACCTGCTCACCGTGCACGCTGTCCAGGATGTCGGCGACGGCGGCGGGCGGTGTCGCGGACGTGCAGTCCACGGCCTGCCAGGCGTCGCCGGCCGTGCCCGGCCACGCGTGCTGACGGGTGCCGACCGCGACCCGCACGCGCGGCGGCGCCACGGTGGTGCCGACGCCGCGACGGCGCTGCAGCCGGCCCTCCAGTTCGAGCTGCTCCAGCGCCTGGCGGAGCGTGGCCCGGGCCACCCCGAAGCGGGCGGCGAGATCACGTTCGTTGGGCAGGATCTCTCCCACCGAGAACTCGGAGTCCAATGCCTCACTGAGCACGGTTCTGAGATGCCAGTACTTCGGTTCCGGCACCGTTTCGAGCTGCTGGGTCCCCACCCTGTCCTCCGCTGCTTCGCCGTGGCCCGGCCGCGTTTTTAGCGCCCTTGTTTATTAAAGGTTGTTGCACTTTCTTGCGACCATAGGCCCGCCCCCACCCTTGGTCAAGACCAATCATCGGCCGCGGGGGCACCCGCCCGGCCGGACGCCGGCAGCGTTCACCGAGGCTTCACGGCAGGGCGGCGGGCCTTGCCGTGAAGGCGGCGGGGACGAAGCGGAAGGCGGCCCGGAGACCTACTGCTCCGCCCTCAGAGCACCCAGCTTCTCCGGGTTCCGCACGATGTAGACGCACTGGACACACCCGTCGGCGACATCGAGCTGGAACACGCTGTCGACCTGGTCACCGGACCGGAGGACCACCGCGAAACCGCCGTTGACCTCCATGAAGTGGAACGACGCGTCCGCGAGGCCCTTGCCGGCCACGCCGTGCAGGAACCGACCCACCTTGTCGGCGGTTTCGAGGACCCGCACCGGGGCCTTGCCGAGACCGCCGCCGTCGCCCACCAGGCGCACGTCGGGGGCCAGCAGCGACATCAGTTGCTCCAGGTCGCCGCCGGCCGCCGCGGCGAGGAACCGCTCGGTCAGCTCCCGGCGTTCGGCCGGATCCACCTCGTAGCGCGGGCGCCGCTCGTCGACGTGCCTGCGGGCCCGCCCGGCGAGCTGGCGCACGGCGGGCTCGGCGCGGTCGATCATGGCCGCGATCTCGGCGTACGGGTAGCCGAACGCCTCCCTGAGCACGAACACCGCGCGTTCCAGGGGCGAGAGGGACTCCAGGACGACGAGGACGGCGAGCGAGACGGTGTCGGCGAGGACGGCCCGCTCGGCGGTGTCCTCCACCGTCACCGCGTAGTCGGTGACATAGGGCTCGGGCAACCAGGGGCCGGGGTACGCCTCGTTGCGGGACTGCACCTGGCGCAGCCGGTCGATGGAGAGCCGTGTCGTGACGCGGACCAGGTAGCCGCGCGGTTCGCGCACCTCGGACCGGTCGGCGCCGGACCAGCGCAGCCATGCCTCCTGGACCACGTCCTCCGCGTCGGCGACCCGGCCGAGCATGCGGTAGGCGACTCCCATGAGGACGGAGCGGTGCTCTTCGAAGACGTCGGTCGCGATATCGGTGGTCACCGCTCCATCCCATCCCGGGCGACGCGGACCTGTCCAGGCGATTCCGGGCCCGCTCACGGGCTTGTTACCCACAGGGACTACCCGCCGGTAGCAGTTGCTGACAAGCTGTCTATGAACGCCGTACGTCCGCGCGCCCACTCCCAGACGAGGAGCTGCACCATGTCCGCCGCCACGGTCTCCTTCCAGGTCCCCTCCCCGCTCGGCCCGCGGCCCGTGACGGTCTCCTACACGCGCGAGGGCACCGGCGAGCCGCTGCTCCTGCTGCACGGAATCGGCCACCACCGGCAGGCATGGGACCCGGTGACGCACATCCTGGCCGCCGAACGCGAGGTCATCACCGTGGACCTCCCCGGCTTCGGCGAGTCCCCCGGGCTGCCGGACGGGCTCACCTACGACCTGCCCACGACGTCGGCCGTGTTCGGCGCCTTCTGCGAGGCCCTGGAACTCGACCGCCCCCATGTGGCGGGCAACTCCCTGGGCGGTCTGCTGGCCCTGGAACTGGGCCGCGAGAAGCTCGTACGGTCCGTCACCGCCCTCTCCCCGGCCGGGTTCTGGAACGAGGCGGAGCGGCGGTACGCGTTCGGCATCCTGCTCACCATGCGGCACATCGCGCGGCGGATGCCCCTGTCATTGGTCGAACGCCTGTCCCGTTCGACGGCCGGCCGCACCGCGCTGACGAGCACCATCTACGCCCGTCCGGGCCGCCGTTCACCCGAGGCGGTGGTCGCCGAGACCCTCGCGCTGGCGGGTGCGACGGGGTTCGACGACACCCTGCGGGCCGGCGGCAGCGTCCTGTTCACGGACGACGTCCCCGGCATCCCGATCACCGTGGCCTGGGGCAGTCGGGACTGGCTGCTCGTCCCCCGCCAGGGCGTCCGCGCCAAGCGGATCATCCCCGGCGCGCGCCTGGTCCGCCTCCCCGGCTGCGGCCACTGCCCCATGAACGACGACCCGGCCCTGGTGGCCCGCGTGATCCTGGACGGCAGCCGCTGACCCGACGGCACCCGCCGACCCGTGGCGGGGCCGGTGCCCACGTCCGGGCGGCCGACGGCCCCGCCGCCGACCGCCGGACTCGTGCTCCACCGATGGAATCGTGCTTCAGCCATCTGCGAGTGTCACCGCTTCCCCGGGTGTCCGCCCAGTTGTTCACTTGTCGTTTGCGTGTGCGCTGCGGCGTGCCCGTAGTTGTGGCTGTGCACCTTGGCCGGATCCGTCACTGGAGGCGTTTTCATGTCACACCGTCCACCGAGTCCCCTGCCCGGTCGCCGCAATGTGCTGCGCGGCTCGCTCGCCGCGTCGGCCGGGCTGGCGCTGCCCGGATCCCTCGCGCTCGGCTCGGTGCCGGCGCTGGCCCTGTCGGGGCGGCCGAGGGCCGGCTGGGGTGTGCAGGCCGGAGACGTGACCGCGCACTCCGGTCTGGTGTGGGTACGGTCGGACCGTCCGGCCCGGATGATCGTCGAGACATCGGCCACCGAGTCGTTCCGCAACCCGCGCAGATGGCACGGCCCGCTGCTGGACGCCGGTACGGACTTCACCGGTACGACGCGACTGCGCGGCCTGCCCTCGGGTGAGCAGATCCACTACCGGGTGCTGCTGGCCGATCCGGACGACCCGCGCCGTACCGGTGAGCCGGTCAACGGCACCTTCCGGACGACGTCGCCGAAGCGACGTTCCGGGGCGCGGTTCGTGTGGTCGGGCGACCTGGCGGGGCAGGGCTGGGGCATCAACCCCGACCGCGGCGGCTACCGCATCTTCGACGCGATGGGCGCCCTCGACCCGGACTTCTTCCTGTGCAGCGGCGACAACATCTACGCCGACGGTCCGATCGCGGCGACGGTCGCGCTGCCGGACGGGAGCACCTGGCGGAACGTCACCACCGAGGAGAAGTCGAAGGTCGCGGAGACGCTCGCGGAGTTCCGGGGCGCCTTCCGCTACAACCTGCTGGACGAGAACCTGAAGAGGTTCAACGCGCGGGTCCCGTCGATCGTGCAGTGGGACGACCACGAGGTCACCAACAACTGGTACCCGGGTGAGATCCTCACCGATGCCCGGTACACCGAGAAGAGCGTGGACGTGCTGGCGGCCCGGGCGCGGCGGGCCTTCAGCGAGTACTTCCCGATCTCCACGCTGCGGCCGGGCGCCCGGGAGGGCCGCGTGCACCGCGTGCTGCGCCACGGCCCCCTGCTGGACGTGTTCGTGCTGGACATGCGGACCTACCGCAACGCCAACTCGCCCGACACGCAGACCACCGACGCGGTCGGCATCCTCGGCGCCGAGCAGCTGGAGTGGCTCAAGCGGGAGCTGTCGAGGTCGCGGGCGGTGTGGAAGGTGATCGCCTCCGACATGCCGCTCGGCCTGGTCGTGCCCGACACCGGGGACGGCAAGCCGAACATCGAGGCCGTGGCCCAGGGCGACCCGGGCGCTCCGCTGGGGCGGGAGCTCCAGATCGCCGAGCTGCTGCGGTTCATCAAGCATCGCAAGGTCACCGGCACGGTGTGGCTGACGGCGGACGTGCACTACACCTCGGCGCAGCACTACCAGCCGTCGCGGGCCGCGTTCACCGACTTCGAGCCGTTCTGGGAGTTCGTCTCGGGCCCGCTCAACGCCGGTGCCTTCCCGGCGAACGCGCTCGACAACACCTTCGGCCCCGAACGGGTGTTCATGAAGGCACCGACGACGGCGAACGTCTCCCCGGCGGGCGGCTACCAGTTCTTCGGCGAGGTCGACATCAACGGCCACAGCGGTGAGCTGACGGTCCGACTGCGGGAGCAGGACGGGACGGTGCTGTACACGAAGGTGCTCCAGCCGGGGCTCGTGGGGCAGTGACCGGGATGTGGTGAGTCACCGTGGAAGCCCCGGCCGCCCGACCGTGGGCCCCAGGCCGGAGGCCCGTCGGCCGGTTGCCGAATGGCGGGTGCGGTGGCCGATGCGGTCGCCATCGGCGCAACTTCCGACAGCCGCGGTCATACAAAATGCAACAAAAGGCACGGAACGATGCTTTTACCGGTCAGTCACAAAGCGTTCGTGATCACGCAACACGATTCGTTCACAGTGGCCACATGACTCCTGACATGTCTGACGAGACGCGGGCGCGCGGCGGCCGCCCGGCGCACCCCCGACCGCGGTTCCTCACGGCCGGGTTCCGTGGCTGGTGGGAACGGCGCCACGGGCACGCGCCGCCCACGAGCGATACCGGCACCCGGCCGCCGCTCAGCGAGGGGCAGCAGGCCGGGGCCGGGCCGTCCGGGGCGGACGTACCGGCGGGCACGGGTGCGACCCTGATGTGGCGGATGCGGACGACGGTGCGGGACGCGCCGGGATCGCTGGCCGTGCTGTGCACGGCGCTGGCAGAGCACCGGATCGACATCCTGAGCCTGCAGACGCATCCGCTGGCCGAGGGCACCGTGGACGAGTTCCTGCTCCGGGCGCCCGAGGAACTGTCGGCCACGGAGATCGTCCGGGCCGTGTCGCAGGCGGGTGGCACCGGCACCTGGATCGAGCGCGGCGACGCCCACGACCTGGTGGACGCGCCGACCCGGATCCTCGGCCTGGCGACGCGTACGGCGCTGGACACGGCGGAACTCCCGCTCGCGCTGCGGGAGTTGCTGGGCCGCTGCACGATCCGCTCACTGCCCGCCACCGCTCCCGGCTCGGGCCGGGAGCAGGAGAGCGCCCCGGTCGAAGGGGTCCTGGAGGAGACGGTGATGCGGCTGCGGGCGCCGGAGGGCGGGGTGATCACGGTGGAGCGGCCGTATCTGCCGTTCACGCCGACGGAGTTCGCCCGGGCGCGGGCCCTGGTGGAGCTGGACGCACGGCTGGGGCCGCGGATCCCGGGCGACCGGGACGTGCTGACGCTGCCCGAGGGCAACGACATCATGGTCGGGCGGGCCGACGCCGGGGATCTGCGGGCGGCGAAGGAGATGCACGAGCGGTGCTCCCCCCGCACGCTGGGCATGCGGTACCACGGGCCGGTGGGTGACGCCGACCGGTATCTCCGGCACCTGCTCAGTCCCCGCTTCGGACGGACGCTCGCCGCGCGGACGACGTCCGGTCGTCTCGTCGGACTCGGACACCTCCTGTGGGACGGGGACGAGACGGAGATCGCGCTGCTCGTCGAGGACGACTGGCAGCGGCGCGGGATAGGCGGCGAACTGCTGCGCAGGCTGGTGGACATGGCGGCCGAGTCGGGCTGCGAGAACGTGTACGTGGTGACGCAGTCGTCCAACACGGGGATGGTCGCGGCGATGCGGGGGCTCGGGCTGCCGATCGACTACCAGATCGAGGAGGGGACGCTGGTGATCACCGCCCGGCTGGACGAGGTACGGGTGGTGGAGGCCGCGGAGGGGCGCCGCCACGGCTGACACGGAGGGCCGGGTGCGGCTCCGCCCCGGTGGCGGGGATGGGCCGGGTACGGCTCCGCCCCGGTGGCGCGGATGGGCCGGGTACGGCTCCGCCCCGGTGGCGCGGATGGGCCGGGTACGGCTCCGCCCCGGTGGCGCGGATGGGCCGGGCGCGAAGGGGCCCGGTGGTGGGCCGGGCGCTCGGGTCGCCCCCCGACGACCCGAGCGCGTTCCCGTCGAACCGAGCGCGTTCCCGTCGAACCGAGCGCGTTCCCGTCGAGCCGGGTCGGCCGCAGGCGGCACGGCCGCCCGGTCCTCGGGAGCTCAGGCCCGGCCGGCCGACAGTTCGGCCCCCTCGCCCATGCCCCGCTCCCCCGGCGACCCGGCCCACTCCCCCGGCAGCCCCGCCCGCTGCCCCAGAGCCGCGTCCAGGTCCGCCCACAGGTCGTCCACGTCCTCCAGGCCCACCGACATCCGCAGCAGCCGGTCGCTCACACCCGCACCCCGGCGGTCCGTCTCCTCCACGATGCGGTGGCTGATCGAGGCCGGGTGCTGGATGAGGGTGTCCACGCTGCCGAGGCTCACCGCCGGGGTGATCAGCCGGACGGCGGCGATGACCTCGTGCGGGTCGCCGTGGACCTCGAAGGCGATCATGGCGCCCCCGATGCGGGGATAGTGGACCCGGGCGACCCGCGGGTCGGCGGCGAGGCGGCGGACGAGTTCCGCGGCGGTCGCCGAGGCCGCGCGGACCCGGACGGGCAGGGTGGACAGGCCGCGCAGGAGGAGGTAGCCGGCGAGCGGGTGGAGGACGCCGCCGGTGGCGAAGCGGATCTGGCGCAGCCGGCCGGCGAACTCCTCGTCGCAGGCCACGACCCCGGCCATGACGTCACCGTGACCGCCCAGGTACTTGGTCGCGCTGTGCAGCACGAGCCGGGCGCCCTGCTCGACGGGGCGCTGCAGGACGGGCGTGGCGAAGGTGTTGTCCGCGAGCAGCGGAACCGAGCCGCAGGCGTGGGCGAGGGCCCGCAGGTCGAGTTCGGCGAGGGTGGGGTTGGCCGGTGACTCGACCAGGACGAGACCGGTGTCGGGCCGCAGCGCGTCCGTGACGCCGGCCGGATCGACCCAGGTGACCTCGGTGCCGAGCAGCCCGGCGGTGAGGAGATGGTCGCTGCAGCCGTACAGGGGGCGTACCGCGACCACATGGCGCAGGCCCGTCGAGGCGCGGGCGAGGAGGACGGCGCTCAGGGCGGCCATGCCGCTGGCGAAGGCGACCGCGCTCTCGGTGCCCTCGAGACGGGCGAGGGCGGTCTCGAACCGGGCGACGGTCGGGTTGCCGAGCCGTCCGTAGACGGGCGGCCCCTCCGGCTCGGCGCCGTCCGTGGCGAAGGCGTCGATGCGGGCGGCCTCGCCCCGGCTGTCGTACGAGGGGTAGGTCGTCGACAGGTCGATGGGCGGGGCGTGCAGGCCCAGGCGCGCGAGGTCGTCGCGGCCGGCGTGCACGGCCTCGGTGGCCAGTGCTCTCGGCGTGGTGCGTGCGTGGTCGTACGCGTGCGTGCTCGCTGAGTTCATGACATGAGGGTGAACATCGGACGGGCCGGAGTGGGCAGGAGCCGTGCTACGTTCGGGCAATGGCCGAATCCGTCGTACTCGATCCGGTGGACCTCCATCTTCTGCGGCTCCTGCAGAACGACGCCCGGACGACGTACCGGGATCTCGCCGCACAGGTCGGGGTCGCGCCCTCGACCTGCCTGGACCGGGTGACACGGCTGCGCCGCGCCGGCGTGATCCTCGGTCATCAGCTGCGACTGGATCCGGCCAAGCTGGGGCGCGGTCTGGAGGCACTGCTGTCGGTGCAGGTCAGACCGCATCGGCGGGAGCTGGTGGGGCCGTTCGTGGAGCGGATCAGGGCGCTGCCGGAGTCGCGGACGGTGTACCACCTCACCGGCCCGGACGACTATCTCGTGCATGTGGCGGTCGCGGACATGGCGGATCTGCAGCGGCTGGTGCTGGACGGGTTCACCTCACGGCCGGAGGTCGCGCGAGTGGAGACCCGGTTGATCTTCCAGCAGTGGGAGTGCGGCCCCCTGATGCCACCGGACGGCGAACGAATCCGGCCGACGTAAGGCTCGATCACCGGCCAAGCGGCTGACGCCGCCCCCGTCGCCGTACCAAGATTGTCCACATGTCTGACATCAAGAGCCCGCTGCCCCGTGAGGTCGCCGACGCGTACGTCGACGATCTCGTCGCCCTCGACCCCGTGACCGGTACGTACCTGGGCGTGAAGGAGAGTTCCAGCAGGCTGCCGGACACCTCGCCGGCCGGCCAGGAGGCCCGCGCGGAGCTGATCCGGGCGACGCTGGCGCGGCTGGACGAGGCGGAGCGCCGGCCGGGCGCGGACAGTGACGTGGAGCGCCGGTGCGCGCGTCTGCTGCGTGAGCGGCTGTCGGCGGAGCTGGCCGTGCACGAGGCGGACGAGGGTCTGCGCGCGGTCGGCAACATGGTCACGCCGCCCCACGAGGTGCGGGAGGTCTTCACCATCACCCCGGCCGAGACCGAGGAGGACTGGGCCGCGATCGCGGAGCGGCTGCGCGCGGTGCCGACGGCGTACGCCGGTTACCGCGAGTCCCTGGCGCTCGGCCTGGAGCGGAAGCTGTACGCGGGCCCGCGCCCGACCGCGACCTTCATCGGCCAGCTCACCGAGTGGGCGGACACGGGCGGTTCGGGGCGCGGCTGGTTCGAGGAGTTCGCCGCCGCGGGCCCCGAGGCGCTGCGTGCGGAGCTGGACGAGGCCGCCCGCGCCGCGACCGGGGCCGTGGTGGAGTTGCGCGACTGGATGCGCGAGGTGTACGCCCCGGCCGTCGAGGACGCGCCGAACACGGTCGGCCGGGAGCGCTACGGCAGGCTGGTGCGCTACTTCACGGGTTCGGACCTGGATCTCGACGAGGCGTACGCGTACGGCTGGGCCGAGTTCCACCGGCTGCTCGGCGAGATGCGGCAGGAGGCCGAGAAGATCCTGCCCGGCGCCCGGACGCCGTGGGAGGCGCTCGCGCACCTGGACGAGCACGGCCGGCACATCGAGGGGGTCGACGAGGTCCGCGCCTGGCTGCAGTCCCTGATGGACGAGGCGATCGAGGCCCTGGACGGCACGCACTTCGACCTCGCCGAGCCGGTCCGCAGGGTCGAGTCGTGCATCGCCCCGCCCGGCGGCGCGGCGGCCCCCTACTACTCGGCGCCGACCGAGGACTTCTCCCGTCCGGGCCGCACCTGGCTGCCGACGATGGGCGCGACCCGCTTCCCGGTGTACGACCTGGTCTCGACCTGGTACCACGAGGGCGTCCCCGGCCATCACCTCCAGCTGGCGCAGTGGGTGTACGTCAAGGACGACCTGTCCCGCTACCAGGCCACGATCGGCGGGGTCAGCGCCAACGCCGAGGGCTGGGCGCTGTACGCGGAGCGGCTGATGGACGAGCTGGGCTTCCTCAAGGACGCGGAGGAGCGGCTCGGTTACCTGGACGCGCAGATGATGCGCGCCGCCCGGGTCATCGTCGACATCGGCATGCATCTGGAGCTGGAGATCCCGGCGGACTCCCCCTTCCACCCGGGCGAGCGCTGGACCGTCGAGCTGGCACAGGAGTTCTTCGGCGCCCACAGCAGCCGCCCCGCGGACTTCGTGGAGAGCGAGCTGACCCGCTATCTGACGATGCCGGGGCAGGCCATCGGCTACAAGCTCGGCGAACGCGCCTGGCTCCTCGGCCGGGAGAACGCCAGACGCCGCCACGGCGACGCGTTCGACGCCAAGTCCTGGCACATGGCCGCGCTGTCCCAGGGGTCGCTGGGACTGGACGACCTGGTGGACGAGCTGTCCCGGCTGTGATCCGGGCCGGCCGGGCCCCGCCGTCCGCGGCGGGGCCCGGCCGCCGCCGCCGTTCATCTGTTCGGCGGTCTCGACCGGTCGGTGGTCTCGACCGGTCACCGGTCTCAGCCGGTCAAGGGTCTCGGCCGGTCAGCGGTCTCAGCCGGTCAAGGGTCTCAGCCGGTCAGCGGTCTCAGCCGCACGAGACCGAGCCAGGTCCGCGGGCCCGTCGCGACCCGGGCCGCGCGCACCCCGTAGCGGCCGGGGGTCAGCTCCACCCGTACGTGGTCCCCCTTGCGCACGGCGCCCCCGGGCCGGGCGGCGTCGAACAGGACGACCGGGCCCGGCACCCGCCACCGCACCTCCGGCTCCCAGGCGGCCGCGTCGAGCGCCGCCGGGACGTCCGCGAGGGATCCGGCCGCGCGGGGTCCGGGCGCGGAGTCGGCGGCGTGGTGGCGTACGAAGGCGGCGTGCTCGGGCAGATACGTGGTGGCGGCGGGTTCGCGGCCCAGGACCAGGGCGCGGCTGTCGCCGACCGGCAGCAGGCCCACGTGTCCGTCGAGGTCACAGGCCCGGTCGTGGTCGGAGGACGTCTCGTCGCCGTCGGCTCCCGCCCAGAACGGCAGCACCGCTTCCGGCACCGCTATGAGCGGGCCGCCGCCCGATTCCACCCACCGCACCGCACCGGGGACCACCGCCGTATCCGCGTATCGAGCCATGCCCAGAAGCTACACGGCGCCCCCGCGGCCGAACTGGCCACCCCTGAGCGCTTGTTGACTGCCTGTCAGCAGCCGCAGTCGGCGCTGTCCTCCGGCGCGGTCAGCGGGTCGGCCGCGCGCCGTGTCACGCCTTCCCAGGTCTCGTAGGCGAAGCCCTCGCGCACCCAGTACTCGAAGCCGCCGAGCATCTCCTTGACCTGGAAGCCGAGTTCGGCGAGGGCGAGGGCGGCACGGGTGGCGCCGTTGCAGCCGGGGCCCCAGCAGTAGGTGACGACGGGCACGGACCTGTCGAGCACCTGCTCGGCCTGCTCGGCGATCAGCGCGGTCGGCAGGTGGACCGCGCCCGGGATGTGGCCCTGGTCCCAGGACGCGGTGGAGCGGGAGTCGAGGACCACGAAGCCGGGGTCGCCGTCGGCGGCGAGGGTGGCGGCCACGTCCGAGGCGTCGGCGTGGAAGACGAGACTGGCCCGGAAGTACGCCGCGGCGTCGGCGGGGGCCGCCGGGGCGACCCGCAGGACGGCGTTGGCGGCGGACGTGCTGACGCTCATGAGTGGGCCCCTTCCCTCGCGGAGCCGTTCGGCTTCGGCTCCGTCTCCCTGACCAGGAATCTACGGTCGGCCGACGCCGGCCTGAAGGGGCATTCCACGGCCCTGCCCTTGATCGGCCGGGGATTCACCTGCTATCTCTCGCACATGACCGCACAATCCCCGTACGAGCCCGATGCCACCGACTGGCGCATCCTCGACATCCTCCAGCGCGAGGGCCGGACCGGCTTCGCCGAGCTGGCCCGGGCGGTGTCGATGTCGGCGAGCGCGGTGACCGAGCGGGTGCGGCGGCTGGAGGAGGCGGGGGTGATCCAGGGGTACGCGGCCGTCGTGGACCCGGAGCGGCTGGGGCTGCCGATCCTGGCCTTCGTCCGTCTGCGCTACCCGCACGGGAACTACAAGCCGTTCCACGACCTGGTGGCCGTCACGCCCGAGATCCTGGAGGCGCACCACGTCACGGGCGACGACTGCTTCGTGATCAAGGTCGCCGCCCGTTCGATGCGTCATCTGGAGGAGGTGTCGGGCCGGCTCGGCACGCTGGGGTCGGTCACGACGAGCGTGGTCTACTCTTCACCGCTCCCCCGACGTCCCCTCGGCCACTGACCGCCCGCTGTCGCGACGCCCCCTCGGTCACTGACCGCCCGTTCCCCCGACCGCCCTCCGTCACCGACCGCGCTGCCGCACGACCGACCCCGTGCGCTCCTTCACTACCTCCAGCTGGGCGTGCACCCGCCGCCGCAGGTCGGCGACATGGCTCACGATGCCGACACTGCGGTCGCGTTCGCGGAGCGCGTCGAGGACGTCGAGCACCTCGTCGAGGGTCTGGTCGTCGAGGCTGCCGAACCCCTCGTCGACGAAGAGGGTGTCGAGACGCACGCCCCCCGCCTCGTCGGTGACGACGTCGGCCAGCCCGAGGGCCAGCGCGAGGGAGGCGAAGAACGTCTCGCCGCCGGAGAGCGTGGCCGTGTCCCGCTCCCGCCCGGTCCAGGCGTCGACGACGTGCAGTCCGAGCCCGCTGCGGCCCCGCCCGGACCGGTCGTCGGAGTGGACGAGGGTGTAGCGGCCCGACGACATGCGCTGGAGCCGTACGGTCGCCGCGGCGGCGACCTGCTCCAGACGGGCCGCGAGGACGTAGGACTCCAGGCGCATCCTGCGTTCGTTGTCGGCCGAGGTGCCGGCAGCGAGGCCCGCCATCCGGGCGACGCGCTCGTACTCCTCGCGCAGCGGCGCCAGCCGGCGCACGGAGGCGGTCGCCCGCGCGGAGAGCCGGTCCAGTTCGGCAGCGCGCCGCTCGGCGGCGTCCCACGCGGAGACGGTGTCCTGGAGCCGCCGGGCCGCGGCCGCGGCGGTCCGTTCGGCGGTGGCTAGGTCGGCGGCCGGCCGCCCGGCCGCGGCGGCCGTCTCGGCCTCGGCGAGCACGGCCCGTACGGCGGCCTCCTCCGACTGCCGTGCGTCGAGGCGGTGTTGCAGGTCCCGGTGGGCGGCGTCGTCGAGGACGGCGGCGGCAGCGGCCGACGGGGTGTCGAACCCGGCGCGGAACGCCGCGTCGGCGAGACGCGCGTCGGCGTCCTTGAGGCGCTGCGCGGTGTCGTCGGCCGTCCGCACCGCCTCGGCGGCCTCGCCGAGGAGCCCGGCCAGCCGCTCCCACTGCGCGGCCCGCGCGGCCACGCTCTCGGCATCGCCCCGGGCCTGCGCCAACTCCCCCTCCAGCGCTTCCCGTTCCCGCTCCAGCGCGTCCCGCCGGGTGTCGCGGGACGCGGCCCGCACGGCGGCCTCCCGCCGGGCGTCGAGCCGTCGGTCCCGCTCGTGTTCGGCGTGCAGCAGGGCCTCCTGCGCGGGATGCAGATCGGAGGCACCGGCCCGGGCCCGCGCGTACTCCTCCGTCATCTCCTCGACCAGGGCGGCGAGCCGCTCCGTCGGCGCGTCACCGGCCTCGGCGCTCGCCGCCGCGTACGCCTGCCGGACGACTCCCAGCCGGCGCTCCGCCTCGGCCCGCTCCTCGTCGGCCCGCTGGGCCGCGGCGAGCGCCCGCTCCTCCGTCTCCCGGTCCACGTGTCCGGCGACCTTCCGGGCGGGCTCGGGGTGTTCGGTGCCGCCGCAGACGGCGCACGGCTGCCCGTCGACCAGTGCGGCGGCGAGTTCCGCCGCGATGCCGGAGAGCCGCTGTTCCTTGAGGTCGAGCCAGTGGGCGCGGGCCTCGACGGCCCGCTCGGCGAGCCGGAGCACGCGCGCCTGCGCGTCCTCCGTGTCCCGCCCGAGCTGATCACGCTGCCGTGCGGCGGCGAGCCGCTGCTCGGCGGGTTCCCGCCGCACGGCGAGCTGTTCGGCGCGGGTGGCGGCCTCCTGGGCGGACTCGATCCGGGTCCGCAGCTCCGCGCGGGTCGTCTCCCATGCGGCGAGCCAGCTCTCGGCGTCCTGGAGGACCTCCTCGTCGGCCCGCTCCTCGCTGTCCGACTCCGCCCGCTCGGCGAGGAGTTCGGCAAGGCGCCGCTCCGCGCGGCGGGCCGACTCCAGCCCGCCCAGCTCCTGAGCCGCTCGGCGGGCGGCGGCGGCGAGTCCGGCGGCGCCCTCGTCGGCGTACGCCCCCGACAGCCGCGCCCGCGCGCCCTCCTCGGCGGCACGCGCACGCCGGTGCGCGGTCTCCGCCTCGTCCCGCAGTTCCAGCGCGGGCACCACGGCCTCCGCCTTGCGGGCCCGCTCCATGCGCGCCCGGTCCTCGCGGTGCTCTCCGGCCCGCTCCTCCAGCCGCGCGGCCCGCTCCCGCGCCTGCGCGAACCGCTCCTGTAGCCGCGCCACTTCGCGTACGTCGTCCAGGTCCCGGCCGGCGGCGGCGCGCGCCGACTCGGCCGCCGCCCGCGCGCAGTGGGCGATGGTGAGCCGTTCACGGGCGGTGCTGCGGACGACGGCGGCCCAGCCCAGCACGGCGTCGGCGAGGCCCGGGTCACCGGGCGCGAGGCCGGGCGGCTCCGGGGCGTCCCCCGCCGCCTGCTGCATCCGGTGGACGTCGGCGAGCAGGTCCGCGTCGCCCTCCCGGACCCGCGCCTCGGTCGCCCGGCGCCGGTCGGCGAGCCGCTTCTCGACGGCGGCGAAGTGATGGGTGTCGAAGAGCCGGCCGAGCAGTCTGCCCCGCGCCTCGGCGTCGGCGCGCAGGAAGCGTGCGAAGTCGCCCTGCGGCAACAGCACGACCTGGCAGAACTGCTCCCGGCTCATCCCCAGGACCTGGGTGATCTCCTCGCCGATCTCCTGGTGGGAGCGGCTGAGGTCCTTCCAGGAGGCGGTGGCCGTGTCGTACTCGCGCAGCCAGCTCTGTGCCTTGTCGAGGGTGGTGCCCTGGCCGCGTTTCTTGGGCCGCTCCCAGGGCGGCTGCCGGGTGATCTCCAACCGGCGTCCGGCGACGGTCAGTTCGAGGCGGACCTCGGTGCGTGTCGCGGGTGCCGCGTGGTCGCTGCGCAGGGTCGCGCCCTGGCCGTTCTGCCGGGCGCCGGGCACCGCGCCGTAGAGCGCGTAGCAGACGGCGTCCAGGACCGAGGTCTTGCCGGCGCCGGTCGGGCCGTGCAGCAGGAACAGCCCGGCCGCCGAGAGGTCGTCGAAGTCGACGGACTGGGCGCCGCCGAAGGGACCGAAGGCGGTGATGTCGAGCCGGTGGAGCCTCATCGGCCACCACCCGCCGCGCCCGCCCGGCGGGGCGCCCCGAGAGGCAGGTGCCCGGCAGCCCCCGTACGGCCGGTCGCCGCCGGACGGCCCCCGGGCTCGTACGTACGTCCGGCCGGACGACCCCGGCCGGTCGTCGAGGGGGCCGTGCGCCGGCATCCGTCGTGCGCCGCCGGTCGAACGGCCCGGCAACGCGCCGGACCGGCAGGACAGGCAGGACAGGCGGGACGAACCGGATACGTCGCCCGGCGGACCAGGTGGCTCGTCGGACGACCCGCGCGGCCGTCCGTACGACTCGTCGTGCAGCCTTCCCGGCCACCCGCATCCCGCATCGGGCGACCCTCCCCGCCGTCGGCACGGCCCATCGACCACCTCTCCCCGCCACGCACCGGGCACACCGCCGGCAGGCGGTTCACCCTGCGGCGACCGCGGCTCATCGAACAGCCTCTCGTACGGTCTCATCGGCCCTCACCGCGTCGAACGCGTCCCTGAGGACGGTCCGTTCGTGGGCGTCGGGCCCCGTGCCGCGGACATGGGCGACGAAGTCCTCGGCGATCTGCTGGTCGTCGCGGCCGGCGAGGCGCCGGGCGTAGGAGACGTCCGGGTCGCCGGGGGCGCGTTCGGGGTCGAAGGCGAGGCTGAGCGTGTGCGGGAAGCGGGCGCACAGCCGGGCCATGGGCTCGGCGGGCCGGACCGGGTCGGTGAGCGTGGCCTCGACCCACGCCTCCTCGTGCCGGGCCAGCTCCGGTGCGACGAGCAGGTCGTCCAGCCGGCCCCGGATGCGGGCGAGCGGGCGCGGCACCGGGCAGTCGACGCGCTCGGCGTCGACGGCACCGTCGGCGCCGAGGTCCACCAGCCACATGCTCTTGCGGTGGTCGGCCTCGGAGAAGGAGTACGGCAGGGGCGAACCCGAGTAGCGGATACGGTCGGTGAGGGTCTGGCTGCCGTGCAGATGCCCCAGCGCCACGTAGTCGACGCCGTCGAAGACGCCCGCCGGCACCGAGTCGACCCCGCCGACGGAGATGTCCCGTTCGCTGTCGCTGGGCGTGCCGCCGGTGACGAACGCGTGGGCCAGCACGACGGAACGGGTGCCCGGCGGCCGGGCGGCGAGGTCGGCCCGGACCCGGTCCATGGCAGCGGCGAGCACCGACTCATGGTTCGCCCTCTCCACCCCGAACTCGTCCTTCACCAGGGCGGGTTCGAGATAGGGCAGCCCGTAGAAGGCGACGTCGCCGTGGGTGTCGGGGAGCATCACGGGGGTCCCGGCCCCCGAGGCCGCCGTCCGCAGATGGATGCCCGCCCGGCCGATGAGCCCCGCGCCCACACCGAGCCGCCGTGCCGAGTCGTGGTTCCCGGAGATCATCACCGTGGGCACGCCCAGCTCGGCGAGACGGTGCAGGGCGTCGTCGAACAGCTCCACCGCCGCCAGCGCGGGCACCGCCCGGTCGTACACGTCTCCCGCCACCACCACCGCGTCCACCTCGCGCTCACGCGCGGTCGTGACCAGGTGACCGATGAACTCGGCCTGCGCGCCGAGCATGTTCACCCGGTGGAACGCCCGACCGAGATGCCAGTCGGAAGTGTGCAGCAGCCTCATGATCCTCGAACCTAACAGGCGGGTCGGACATCACGGGCGCCTACCGGCGAACCGACCCGCGAACGCCGCCCCCTCCGCGTTCCCGCACGCCCCCCGGCCCGACAGCGCATCCGGGACATCCCGGACATCCGCGGTCACGCGTCCCCGTACGCCTCGCCCCCGAGTTCGAACCCGGCCGTGCCCGCGGTGGTGTCGGCGAGCCAGGCGCGGAAGGCATCGACCTCGGCGTCGGGCAGGCCGATCTCCAGGGTGACGGCCTCGGCGTACCGCACGTCACGGACCTCGCGCCCGGTGGACCGCAGGTCGTTCTGCAGCTTGCCGGCCCGCTGGTGGTCGACGGTCACCGTGGCCAGCCGGAAGCGCCGGCGGGTGATGCCCCCGAGCGCGTCCAGGGCCTCGCCCACGGCACCGCCGTACGCCCTGATGAGTCCGCCGGCGCCCAGTTTGACCCCGCCGTAGTACCGGGTGACGACGGCGACGACGTACCGCATGTCCCGGCGCAGCAGCATCTGCAGCATGGGGACGCCGGCGGTGCCGCCGGGTTCCCCGTCGTCGCTCGCGCGCTGGACGGCCGCGTCGGCACCGATGACGTACGCGTAGCAGTTGTGGGTGGCGTCGGCGTGCTCCCTGCGGACGGCCGCGACGAAGTCCTGGGCCTCCTGTTCGGTGGCCGCCGGGGCGAGCGCGCACAGGAACCGCGATCGGTTGACCTCGGTCTCGTGCACGCCGGCGCGGGCGACGGTGCGGTACTCGTCCTGCATCCGGCCAGCCTATGCGCAGGCCGGCGCACGCCCGCGCGGGGCGTCGGCCGGCGGACGGGCCTGCGGTCGGGCGGCGCTCAGGACCGTTTCGCGCCCCTGGCCACGAGCACGTCCGTCAGCAGCGCCGTGCCCGGGGCGAGCGCGGCCCAGGTCCCGCCGTGCCAGGACAGGAAGGCGAGCGCCGAGGTGGGGAACTTGGTCCGTACGTCGTCCAGCGCACCGTCGAGGGCGTCGCCGGCCAGCTCCAGCACCAGTTCCTCCAGTCCCGGGTTGTGACCGACGAGCAGCAGCGTCCGCACATGGCCGGGGGTCTCGTGCACCACGTCGAGCAGTTCGGGCACGTCGGCCGCGTACACCCGCTCGTCGTACCGCACGGGCGGGGGCGTCCCCCACTGCGCGGAGGCCAGTTCCCAGGTCAGACGCGCCCGTACGGCCGTGGAGCACACGGCCAGGTCGGGCAGGCAGTCCACGTCGGCGAGGGCCTGTCCGGCCGCGGGGGCGTCGCGTCGGCCGCGTGGTGCCAGGGGGCGCTCGTGGTCGGGGACGCCCATGGGCCAGGCGGACTTGGCGTGCCGCAGGACGACGAGTCTGCGCAGCGGTCCGGCGCCGGCACGGGGCGTCATGCCGTCGCCCCGATCTCCCGGGTGAGTTCCAGCCCGAGGAGGCGGTCGGCGTAGGCGTACGTCTCGAACCGGGCGCCGTCGGGGACGTCCGGGTCCCGTTCCACGTCCCGCAGCACGTCGAGCACCGCGCGTACGTCGAGGTCGTCGTCCCACGCCTCCCGCAGTGCCTGCCGGACGGGCTCGGGGACCGGCCGCGACGGCCGGGCCGCCCAGGCCGCCACCGACCCGCGCCAGCGGCCGAGCGTGTCCTCGGCCTCACGGACGGCGGTGGTGTCGAGTGTCACGGGGGTTCGGCGGGGAGGGCTGAGGAGGGCGAGCCGCAGGGCGGTGCCCGACGCGGCCGGCTCGCCGGTCCCGGTCACGGGGCCGGCCTCGGTCACAGGGCCGACCTCGACCGCGGTCCCGGCGTCGGTGCGGGGGTCGGCCGGTTCGCCCGACACGGCCACGTGCAGAACCTGCCGCCCGCCCCGCGTCGCCCCGGAGGTCTCGCTCCGCCGGACGCCGAGGCCGTCGGCGCGCTCCCGCAGGGCGGCCGGCGGGTCGGCGACGAAGAGGACGGGGCTCCCGCCCAGTTCGAGGGCGCGGGCGAGGACGTCCGCGACCAGCAGGACGCGCAGCGCCGAGGGGGTGTCCTCCGGCGTGTGGGCATGGACCCGGGTGAGCGCCCTGCGGATCTCGGCGGGTTCGCCGGTCCGGGCGTCAGTGATACGCAGCACGGGCTGAGCGTAGGCGCGGAAGCGGCCGAACGCAGTGCGGACGACGGCATTCCGGAGATCGAGCCGCACGCCCGGTGCTCCGGACCGGGAATTCGGCGCGCACCTCCCGCTGTTGCCGCAGGCAGCCCCCGCACCCGGGGCTCTCCCGCGCGGCACCCGGCCAGAACAGAAGGAGACGGCATGTACGGCGACCCCGACACGATCCGCAAGGTCCTCACGGAACTCGGCGAGACCTGGGCCGTCGTGGGCCTGTCCGGCAACCGCGGCCGCGCGGCGTACGGCGTCGCGGAGGTCCTGCAGCGCTACGGCAAGCGTGTCGTCCCGGTGCACCCCAAGGCCGAGACGGTCCACGGCGAACAGGGCTACGCCTCGCTGTCCGACATCCCCTTCCCCGTGGACGTCGTCGACGTCTTCGTCAACAGCGACCTCGCGGGCCCCGTCGCCGACGAGGCCGCCCGCATCGGTGCCAAGGCGGTGTGGTTCCAGCTCGGCGTCGTCGACGAGGCGGCCTACCACCGCACCCGCGCGGCGGGCCTGGACATGATCATGGACCGCTGCCCGGCGATAGAGATCCCCCGCCTGCCCGCCGACGCCTGAACCGGCCGGTGAGCCCCCCGCCCCGGGGAGCGCGGCGCCTTCCTCCCGTGCGCCCCGGGGCGGGGGGCGACCACACGACAAGGTGCTCCCCGCGGCCAGGTCCACCGGCCTCACTCGTGTGCGACGACCACCACCGGCACCGCCGCGTGATGCAGCAGCGCGTGCACGACCGGCCCGACGTGCGCGCCCACCGGCGCATGCCGCACCCGCCGCCCGACCACGACGAGCGACGCGTCCAGGGACGCCTCCAGCAGATGCTCGGCCGCCTTCCCCCGCCGTGACTCCTCCACCACCTCGACCCCCGGGAACTCCCGCCGCCACGGCACCAGCACCTCGTGCAGCGTGCCCGCCTCCACCTCGCCCACGTCCGCGTCGAGATCGGCCTCCAGACCGGGCCTCTCCCGCAGCCCGGAGTGCGGGGGCGGACGCCAGTCGTGCAGTATCCGCAACGGCGCTCCCCGCGCCTCCGCCGCCTCGAACGCGAACCGGATCAGGGTGTGGTCGGGCTGTACGGTGTCCAGCCCGAGCACGACGGGCCGGAAGGGCGCCAGGGCCGACGGCGTGCCGGTGGCGCTCGGCGTGTGCTCGTCCGCGGCCCGCTCCTGCGCCCGCACGAGCACCACCGGCCGCTCGGTGTGCGCGACGACGTGCAGCCCGACCGAGCCGAGCAGAAACCCCGCGAGCCCGCTCAGCCCGCGGGAACCCAGCACCAGCAGGTCCCCTTCGTGCGCGACCCGCACCAGCTCCTCGCTCGCCCGACCCGTCAACTGCTCCACGCCCGGGTCGAGCCCGGGGTGCCGCAGCCGTATCCCGTCGGCGGCCTCCCTCAACACCCTTCCTACACCGGTCTCCCCCTGGCCCGGCCCCGTCGCCGCGCCCAGCACCGGCTCCCGGCCCATCGGCTCGGGAACCGGCTCCCAGACGTTGACCAGCCGCAACGGCAGAGCCCGGAGCCGCGCCTCCCGGGCCGCCCACTCGGCGGCGGCCAGGCTCTCGCGGGAACCGTCGATACCCACGGTGACGGTGCGGAACATGGGCGCACCTCCTGAGGTCGAGGTCTGTCTCCAGGATCGCCGCAGTGCGGCGGATCCGCAGGGGCGAGAATCGGACCATGCTGAGCATCGGTTCCGTGGTTCTGGGCGCGTCCGACGTGGGGCGGGCCACCGCGTTCTGGAGACAGGCCCTCGGGTACGTTCCGCGTGAGGAGCCGGAGGACGACTGGGTCGTCCTGGTGCACCCGCGGGGCACTGGCGTCCAGCTCTCCATCGGCTTCAGCGAGACCCCGGTGCAGGAGCGCCCGCGGGTGCATCTGGACCTCTACGCGGGCGACGCGGAGGACCAGGCGGCGGAGGTGCGGCGGCTGCTGGGCCTCGGAGCACGGCGCGTCGCGTGGGATTCCTACCCGCCGGACGCCGACTTCGTCGTCCTGGCCGACCCGGAGGGCAATCGCTTCTGCGTGATCGACACCGGCCGGGGGTGAGGGCCGGCCGGCCCCGTACGTCTCACACCGGCAGCAGCCGGGTCACCAGTTCCCCGAGCCGCCGGGCGTTCCGGCAGGCGTGCATGTCGACGATCTCGGCGTACACGAGGGCGGCGGAGTCGCCGGTGCCCCACTGTTCGGGCGACTCGGGGTTCAGCCAGTGGACGCGGCGGGCGCGGGCGGCGATGCGCCGCAGTGCGTCCGCGCGCGGGTCGAACCCGTTGGTGCGGGCGTCCCCGAGCACGATCACCGACGTACGCGGGCCGATCGCGTCGAGGTGGCGTTCGGCGAACTCCCCGAGCGCGGAACCGTAGTCACTGCTGCCGTGCCAGCCGGAGACCGCGGCCTCGTCGGCGATCCGGCGGCCGAGTCCGGCGGGATCGGCCTCGCCGTTGGTGACGAGCCGGGTGACCTCGTCGACGCGATTGACGAACGCGTACACCCGCACCTTGCTGAACTGGTCCCGCATCGCCTGGACCAGCAGCATCGTGAAGTTCGCGAACCCGGCGACCGATCCGGACACATCGCACAGCAGCACGATCTCCGGACGTGCCGGCCGATGCCGCCGGTACGCCGGGCGCAGCGGCACACCCCCGGTGGACAGCGAGCGCCGGAGCGTGCGCCGGATGTCGATCTGGCCGCGCGCGGCCCTGCGCCGCCGGGCGGCCAGCCGGGTCGCGAGCTTACGGGCCAACGGCTGGACGGTACGGCGCAGTTCGACGAGCTGCTCGCGGCCCGCGACGAGGAAGTCGACCTGGTCGGCGCCGCGGGCGATGCCCCGCTGGGCGATCATCTCCGCTCCGCGCCGCTCGGCGACCCGCCGCCGTGCCTCCGTACCCACCCGCTTCCGGAAGTCCTCGATACGGCGCCGGATCTCGTCGGCGTCCAGCCGGTCGGTGAACCCGCCCGCACCGAGCCCCGAGCCGGCTCCGGAACCCGAGCCCGTAGCGGACCGCGCACCCGCACCCATGCCCGCACCCGCACCCAGTCCGAATCCGCCGCCGAATCCCCTGCCGAACCCGCCACCGCCCCCCGCACCCGGGGCACCCGCGCCTTCCCCGCCGTCCGCGCGCGCACCCGCCAGGATCCGCGCGAGCAGTGTCTGCGGACGGAGGCGGTCCAGGGTCTGGTGGGCCGACCAGCCGTCCGCGCCCGGCGTCCCGTAACGGCCGAGCAACTCCACGGCCTCGGCGGCGAGTCGGGTGAGGGCCGCCGTGTCGTTCGCGGCCAGGGCCTCGGCGAGCCGGTCGCGCAGCTCGTCCCGGTCCCCGGCGGCCGCGCCGCGCGCCGCCGCCAACTCCCCCACCCCCAGCGGGAAGTACAGCTCGAAGGCCGCGTCGAACACGGCACGCTGGCCGTCGGCGCGCAGCAGCGCCGCCGCGAGCCCCTCGCGGATCCGCTCCCGGTCGGCGAGGCCCAGCACCTCCAGGACGGCCGCCGCGTCCACGGTCTCGCCCGGCCCGATCCGTATCCCGTGGCCGCGCAACGCCCGTACGAACGCGGTCAGCCGGTCGGCCAGCGCGGTGCCGGGCGTCGTACCGCTCGCGTCACGGGCCCCGGCGCTCATACCAGCGTCAGCTTCCGCGCGGCCTTCTCGATGTCGTCCTGGTGCTTGAGGATCACTCCCAGGCTGTCCCGGACGACGTTCTCGTCCAGGGTGTCCGCGCCGAGGGCCAGCAGGGTGCGTGCCCAGTCGATGGTCTCGGCCACCGAGGGCGCCTTGCGCAGCTCCATCTCCCGCAGCGCGCCGACCACCCGGACCAGGGAGTCGGCGAGCGTGGCGTCCAGACCGGGGACCCTGAGCGTCACGATCCGCCGCTCCAACTCGGCGTCGGGGAAGTCGAGATGGAGGAAGAGGCAGCGGCGGCGCAGAGCCTCGGAGAGCTCCCGGGTGGCGTTGGAGGTGAGGACCGTGAAGGGGCGCCGGGTGGCGGTGATCGTGCCCAGCTCCGGGACGGTGACCTGGAAGTCGCTGAGCACCTCCAGCAACAGCCCCTCGACCTCGACGTCCGCCTTGTCGGTCTCGTCGATGAGCAGGACCGTCGGCTCGTCGCCCCGGATCGCGGTCAGCAGGGGGCGGGTGAGCAGGAACTCGTCGCTGAAGATGTCGGTACGGGTGTCGTCCCACGCCTCGTCGCGTCCGGCGGTGATGCGCAGCAGCTGTTTGGCGTGGTTCCACTCGTACAGGGCGCGGGACTCGTCGATGCCCTCGTAGCACTGGAGGCGGACCAGACGGGCGGCGCCGACCCGGGCGACGGCCTTGGCCAGCTCGGTCTTGCCGACGCCCGCGGGGCCTTCCACCAGCAGCGGCTTGCCGAGCCGGTCGGCCAGGAAGACGGTGGTGGCGACGGCCGTCGAGGCGAGGTATCCCACGTCGGCGAGCCGTGCGGCGACGTCGTCCACGGAGGTGAAGAACCCGGTGCCTGTGCCCGTGCCCCTGCCTGTGCCGTCCGGGCGGCTCGTCACGTCGTCCCCGGCCGGGCCGTTCCCGGCGTGCTCGGCGATCTCGTCGGTCATGTGGCCCGTCCCCTCACCCGGCGTACGAGGCCGTTCCCCGACACCCGCCCCCAAAGTTACCAAGCGGTCGCTTTGACTGCCCCGTCTCCCTGCGGCTCCCGGCGCCTCCGGGTGGCTACGCGGTCACGACCAGCCGCTCCACCAGGTCAGCCCACCCCTGCTCCAGCCGTTCGAGAGACATCCCCCGGCGCTCCACGAGGTGGTCGACGAGGCCGATGTCCAGGAATCCCAGCAGGGTCTGCGCCAGCAGCTCGATGTCGCCGGTCGCCCTGGCCCGGCGCAGCAGCATGCACAGGTGCCCCAGACGGAGCTGGTTGGCCGGGCTGGTGTGCCGGCGCGAGACGTTCGCGCCGGCGGCCAGGTAGAGGTCCCGGTGGGCGTACTCGTGGCGGACGACGGCCACGCCGAAGGCCCGGAGCCGCTCGACGGGCGGCGCGTCGGGCCCGAGGGGCGGCGGGCCGGTGAGGAAGGCGGCCTGCAGCTCCCGCTCGTGGTGGTCGAGGAGCGCGAACATCAGCCCGGTCCGGTCGCCGAACCGCCGGAAGACGGTGCCCTTGCCCACTTCGGCGGCGGTCGCCACGGCTTCCATGGTCAGCTTGGCGGCGCCCCCGTCGGCCGCCAGCCGGGCGGCCACCTCCAGCAGCCGGGTGCGGTTGCGGGCCGCGTCCGCGCGCAATCGGGGCGGTTCGGGGGCGGTGGTGGCGAGGTTCAGCAGTCCGTCGAGGGGGTCGGGGTCCTGAGGCGCCGGAAAGGGCGGCAGCGACTCTTTCATGAAATGAGCGTAACGCTCACCACAGAGAAGTGGACCCCGGTCCGGATAGCTGCTACAAATTTCAACGGACCCCGGTCCGCTTAGCTCTTCCCAGGTGCTCGCCCTTACTAGGAGTCAGCTCATGTCCGTACGCATCCTCGCGCTCGTCGGCAGCCTTCGCGCCGGTTCGCACAACCGCCAGCTCGCCGAGGCCGCCGTGAAGCACGCCCCGGAGGGCGTCACGATCGAGCTGTACGAGGGCCTGGCCGACGTCCCGTTCTACAACGAGGACATCGACACCGAGGCCGCCCTTCCGGCCACCGCCGCCCGTCTGCGTGAGGCCGCCAACCAGGTCGACGGCTTCCTGCTCTTCTCCCCCGAGTACAACGGCACCATCCCGGCCGTCCTGAAGAACGCCATCGACTGGCTGTCGCGCCCGTACGGCGCCGGCTCCTTCACCGGCAAGCCGGTCGCCGTGGTGGGCACCGCGTTCGGCCAGTTCGGCGGCGTGTGGGCGCAGGACGAGACCCGCAAGGCCCTCGGTATCGCCGGCGCCACGGTCCTGGAGGACGCCAAGCTCTCCATCCCCGGCTCGGTCGTCCGCTTCGCCGAGACCCACCCGGCGGACGACGCCGAGGTCGTCACCGGTCTGACCGAGGTCCTGGAGCAGCTCAGCACCCAGGCCGGCACCGTCGCCGCCTGACCGGCAGCCTGTCGTACGACGCCGGGTCCAGGGCCTCGTGCCCGGGGCCCGGCGTTCTGGCGTTCTGGCGTTCCGGCGTTCCGGCCCGGCCTCCCCGGCGGGGGGGCCGGTCAGACGACGCCCAGCCCTTCCAGCACGACCGCGTTGGGCAGTTCCGCGAATGCCTTCCCCGGCACCAGCAGTTTGCCGCGCCGCCGTCCGCTGCCGACCAGGACGTACGGCAGGTCGACCACGGCGGAGTCCACCAGGACCGGCCACGACGCGGGCAGCCCGACGGGGGTGATGCCGCCGTACTCCATCCCGGTCTCCCCGGTGGCCGTCTCCATCGAGGCGAACGATGCCTTGCGGGCGCCCAGCCGGCGGCGGACCACGCCGTTGACGTCGACGCGGGTGGCGGAGAGCACGACACACGCGGCCAGGCTCGACTCGCCGCCCCGCCTGCCCGAGACGACCACGCAGTTCGCGGAGGTGTCGAGCAGGTCCTTCCCGTAGTGCTGGACGAACACGGCGGTGTCGGCCCACTCCGGGTCCGTCTCGACGTACAGGATCCGGTCGGCGGGCACGCTGCCGGACCAGTCGCGAACGGCGTCGGAGACCGGACCCACGAGGTCGTCGAGGCAGTCGGGGGCGGGGGTGGCGTGGTCGAAGTCTCCGATGGGTGTGCGCATGGGCCGCACGGTAACAAAGGGCGGCCGGTGACCGGGGAACCGCTCAGTGCGCGGCCGGCACCGACACCGTCAGCACCATCCGGGTCGGCACGTCCGCCCGGTTCGCGTACTCGTGGGCCGCGTTGGCCTCGAAGGTGACACTCGCGCCGGCCGGCACCCGGTACTCCGTGCCCTCGACGGTGAGGGTCAGCTCGCCCTCGGTGACGTGGGCGATCTCGACCGTGCCCACGGGGTGCGGGTCGGACCGGCTGCCCTCGCCGGGCATCAGCAGCCAGTCCCACATCTCCAGCGGGCCGGGCGCCTCCGCGCCGGCCAGCAGCTTGCTGTGGCTGCCCGCCTCGGTGTGCCAGAGCCGGACCACCTGCTCGGCCGGCACGATCCGGACCCTGGGGCCCCGCTCGTAGTCGAGCAGGGTGGTGATGCTGACCCCGAGCGCGTCCCCGATCTTCACGACGGTGCCGATGCTGGGGTTGGTGCGGGCCTGCTCGATCTGGATGAGCATGCCGCGGCTGACGCCGGCGCGGGACGCGAGGGCGTCGAGCGTGAACCCCCGCTCGGTGCGCCAGCGCTTGACGTTGCGTGCCAGGGACTGGGTCAGCAGATCGAGATCCGACACGTTCCGTCCAATGTTTTCCATGGAGAGGTTGACCGCGAGGCGCCGCAGCGGGGGGCACCGGACACGCACCGAACTGTACTGCGCGGTGCCGGGCCTTGATCACCTAGGCGGAGTCCCCCGCGCCCTCCGCGTCCCACTCGGCGAGGGCCAGCAACTGCTCCGGGGTGACCCCGTCGGGTATCGGCACCGGCGCGGGCGTCCGGATCGGCGGCTGCCATCCCTCGACGGGATCCCAGCGCCGCACGACCCGCGCGGGCGCCCCCGCCACCACCGAGTGGTCCGGCACCGCCCCGCGCACCACGGCTCCCGCGGCCACGACCACGTTCCGCCCGATCCGTGCGCCGGGGAGGATCACCGCACCCGTGCCGATCCAGCAGCCCGGCCCGATGGACACGGGGTCCATCCGCGGCCACTGCTTGCCGATCGGCTCGTGCGGGTCGTCGTAGGAGTGGTTCGTGGACGTCACGTACACGTACGGGCCGAAGTAGCAGTCGCTGCCGATGGTGACGGTGGTGTCGGCGATGACATGGCTGCCCCGGCCGAGGACGACACCGTCACCGATGCGCAGGATCGGTTCCGCGCCGAGGTCCAGATCGGGCATCAGCCCGGCGGTGAGGGTGACCTGCTCGCCGATGATGCAGTGGGAGCCGAGCTGGATCCACGGTTCACCGAAGACCGTGCCGAGCGGGAAGGCGAGTCTGGTACCCGTTCCCATCGCGCCGAAGCGGAAGCGGCCGGGGCGGTCGGCCGTCACCGACCCCGTGCGCTGCAGCCACGCCCAGCCCGCGTGGACGGCGCGCTGCACGAGGCGGCCCCGCCAGGACGAGAACGTGTTCTTGCTTTTCGGCACCCGCTCACGGTACTCACCGCGCCGCACCCGCATGACGCCGTACGGCTGTGATCTTCACCCCACGGGATGCGCCCGCCATGGCTTACGGTGCGGGTGCGGACTGATCCTCACCCACCCCCAGGAGGCGGCGATGAACCGGCAGCGGGCCCTGATCACGACGTTCGGCGGCAACAAGCCGGATGTGGAGGAGGCCGCGTTCGTCTCCCCCACGTCGGTGGTGATCGGGGACGTGACGCTGCGGCCGGGGTCGAGCGTCTGGTACGGGGCCGTGCTGCGGGCCGAGTTCGAGCCGATCGTGATCGGCGCGGACGCCAACGTCCAGGACAACTGCACGCTGCACGTCGACCCCGGGTTCCCGGTCTCGATCGGCGCGCGGGTCTCCATCGGGCACAACGCGGTGGTCCACGGGGCGACCGTCGAGGACGACTGCCTGATCGGCATGGGCGCGACGGTATTGAACGGCGCGGTGATCGGAGCAGGGTCGCTGGTGGCCGCGCAGGCACTGGTCCCGCAGGGGATGCGGGTACCGCCGGGCTCGCTGGTCGCGGGCGTTCCGGCCAAGGTGAAGCGCCCGCTCACCGAGGAGGAGCGGGAACTGGTGACCCTGAACGGCACGCACTACACGGAACTGGCCGCGGCCCACCGGGAGGCACAGGAGGAGTACGGCGCGTAGGCCGTACGCGGGGCGCGGGGCGCGGGGAACGTCCCGGTCGAAGCTCGGGCCGTTCACTTCGCCCAAGCCCGGCCTCGGGCGGGGCACTTCGGTCCAGGTCGGGCCGAGGGCTCCGGCTCAGGCCGGGCGCTCCTGCTCAGGCCGGGCGCTCCGGTTCGGGCGCGAGCCAGGCGCTCCGGTTCGGGCGCGGGCCAGGCGCTCCGGTTGAGGCGCGAGCCGGGCGCTCCGGTTCAGGCCGACGGACGGTCTTCGGCTCGGGTCCGGGCCGAGGGCTCCGGGGCACCGAGTTCGGCGCTCCGGTTCAGGCCGACGCCACGTCTTCGGCTCGGATTCCGGCCGGGGGCTGCGGGTGCGGGCCCGGGCTGGGTGCTCGGTTTCGGGCTCCGGCCAGGCGCTCCGGTCAAGCCGGGCCCAGCGCTGCGGTTCAGCCTGAACCGGGCGCTCCGGCTGGAGACTGGTCCGGGCCCTTCGGCCAAGCCCAAGCCCGGCACTCCAGGTCGGACCCAGGCCCGGCACTCCAGGTCGGACCCAAGCCCGGTACTCCGGTTCGCGCATCCGGATCGGCGCTCCGGTTCAGGCAGCGCCAGGTGCTCCGGTGCGAGCCGGCCCCGGCACTGCGGCCAGGGCAGGTGTCGCCCTCGGTGCGCGGCGGGGCGCGGCACTGGCGTGTGGCGCCGGTCCTGTCAGGAGTCGGCGGGGACCAGGTCCGCTTCCGGCCTCTCCGCCGCTTCCGCCGCCTTCTTCGCCTTGCGCCTGATCACCAGCATCGACGTGACGCCGATGAGGACGGCCAGGACCAGGCCCAGCCAGGAGAAGCGCTTGAGCCATGCCTCGGCGACGACTCCGACGTAGTAGATGACGGCCGTGGTGCCGCCGGCCCAGAGGATGCCGCCGAGCACGTTGGCGACGAGGAAACGCCAGTAGGGCATCTGCAGGACACCGGCGAGCGGGCCGGCGAAGATGCGCAGGAGGGCGATGAACCGGCCGAAGAAGACCGCCCACATGCCCCAGCGGTCGAACGAGCGCTCGGCGACGGCGATATTGCTCTCGCTGAAGTGCTTGGGGAACCGCCGGTTGAGCTTGGCCAGCAGCGGACGGCCGCCCTTGCGGCCGATCGCGTAGCCGATGGAGTCACCGATGATCGCCCCGGCGGTGGCGCAGGCGCCCAGGACGAACGGGTCGATCTCACCGTGCTGGGAGGCGAGCAGCGCCGAGGAGACCAGGATGATCTCGCCCGGCAGCGGGATGCCCAGGCTCTCCAGGCCGATGACCAGCCCCACCAGCAGATAGACGGCGAGCGGGGGCACTGTTTCGAGCCACTCCTGGACGTGCAAGACCGGTTCCTCCCGTGTAGCGGTTCAAAGGCCCCCGGCGTGCGCTCGCGACGGAGCGCACGCCGGGGCAGCCTACCCGCTTACTCGGACGGCGACGGAGCCCTCCGGGTTGTCCCGCGGAGGGCACCGTCGCTCGGCGCGCACGGTCGCACCCGGCGCGTCGCGGCGCCCGAGGAGGTGAGGGCCGGGCGTGGACCGGATGCGGATCAGGCGTTGGGGCGCAGGGTCCACACCACGGTCATCTCGCCCGTCACGGCACCGTCGGCGCGCTGGAGGGCGACCGCGACGGGGAACTCGGGGCGCCGCCCGGCATCGAGTTCGGCGACGACCTCGGCCGCGGGACGGCCCAGGGTGGCGGTGGCCGTGACGGGGCCCATCGCCAGCTTGCGGTACGCGATCTCCGCGCTGACGGCGAGCGGCACGGCACGGGAGAGCTGGTCCCCGAACGCGGCGAGCACGATCGCCCCGCTCGCCGACTCGCCCAGCGTGAACATCGCACCGGCGTGCGGCCCGCCGACGTGGTTGTGGAACTCGCCCTGGTCCGGCAGCGACACCACGGCCTTCTCCGGCGTGGTCTCCAGGAACTCCAGCTTCAGGGTCCTGGCCATCGGCACGGTGGCGGCGAGCATCTCGCCGATCGACATCTGGTCTGCGCTCATGCCGCGATGTTACCCACGAGTAGCCATGTCTGACCAGACGTGGCCGCCCGCCGTCGCAACCGTTCGCGGACAGGAACGACGAAGCCGCCCGCGCGGACCGCCCGTTCACCGCCCGCCGCCCGCCGGGCGCCGATTTGAAACCGTTCGTCCCGAGTGCAAAGACGCTTCCCGGACTCCCGTGGCACCCCGCCCCCCGGCGCATCTATGGTTACGAGCCATGTGGCCAGGACAGCAGCAGCCGCCCGGGGGCGAGCACCAACCGCAGCAGCCGAATCCGTACCAGCAGCCGGGGTACGACCAGTCGGGACAGCAGGGGTACCAGCAGCCGGGGTACCAGCAACCCAACCCCTACCAGCAGCCCGGATACCAGTCGACGGGCCAGCAGCCCTCGTACGGGCAGCAACCGCAGTGGGGCGCGCAGGGACCGGCGGGCCCGCCGGTGCCGCCGGGCGGAGGCGGCGGCAACCGGACGAAGCTGATCGCGATCATCTCGGCCACGGCCGTCGTCGTGGCGGCCGGTGTGACGGGCTTCCTGGTCCTCGGGGGCGACAAGGACAAGGACGAGGCGTCGGCGAAGTCGTCCTCATCGGCCTCCCCGTCACCGACCGCGTCCGAGAGCACCGAGGACAACCCGCGCGGCGAGGACGCCGGAGCGAAGCCGACCATCGCGGGCTGGAAGGTCGTCGTCAACCCCAAGTGGGGTACGGCCTTCGACGTGCCTCCGGAGTGGGCCGTCCAGTCGGCCGACACCTTCATCGGCTTCGAGGACGACAAGAAGGGCGACGGGTCGGTCCTCATCGGCATGTCGGCACCCGCCATCCTCAAGGAGAAGTGGTGCACGTCCGACGACGACAAGGACGGCAACGAGGAGACCAGTTCGCTGGCCGCCGCGGGCACCAAGGGCCAGCAGGGCGCCAAGGGCACCGAGGACGTGGCCCGCAACGACTCGGCGTGGTGGGTCTTCGGCGGCTACACCGACCAGAAGGACGGCGCCAAGAAGAAGCTGACCATCGGCAAGCCCGAGCCGTACACGACGACGTCGGGCGTCGAGGGCAGTGTCGCGACGACCTACTCCAAGGGCGTCTCCAAGAAGGGCAAGTGCGACACCGACGGCAAGGCGACCACGTTCGCCTTCAAGAACTCGGCCGGTGACTACGTCTCCTGGACCTTCCACGGCGCCAAGGACGTCAAGGACGAGGTCCCGGACGCGACGGTGCGGAAGATCCTCAGCACGGTACGGCTGTACGGCGAACCGACGGGCGGCTGAGCCCGCGCCGGACGCCGGGGCGGGGGTCGGCGGGCCGCCGGCCGAGCCGCCCCCTCCGGGCGCCGGCCCGGACCGCCTTCCCCTGGCCCGATCCGGCCCCTCCTCCCGCGGAAACGGTTTTGCATCAGCGGGCGGGGCGGCGATAGTCGGCGGGTGACCATTCCCGCCGCCACCCGCCGCCCCGCCTGGGCGGGACGCAACTACACCCTGCTGACGGCGGCCTCGGTCGTCACCGGACTCGGCAGCAACGGCGCCCTGATCGCGGCCGCGTTCGCGGTGCTGCAAGCGGGCGGCGACGGCGGTGACGTCGGTCTGGTCGCGGCGGCCCGCACCCTGCCGCTGGTGCTCTTCCTGCTGATCGGCGGGGCGGTCGCGGACCGGCTCCCCCGGCACCGGGTGATGGTCGCGGCCAACACCCTCAACTGCCTCTCCCAGGCCGTCTTCGCCGTGCTCGTGCTCACCGGCGAGGCACGCATGTGGCAGATGATGCTGCTCTCCGCGCTCGGCGGCACCGGCCAGGCGTTCTTCGGCCCGGCGGCCGAGGGCATGCTGCTGTCCTCGGTCACCGCCGAACAGGCGGGCCGGGCCTTCGCGTTGTTCCGCTTCGCCACGCAGGGCGCGACCATGACGGGCGCGGCCCTCGGCGGCGCCCTGGTCGCGGTGATCGGGCCCGGCTGGGTGCTCGCCGTGGACGCCGTCGCCTTCGCCTTCGCGGGCGCCCTGCGCGCCTTCCTCGACGTGAGCCACATACCCGAACGCGAGCCGGGCCACGGCATGCTCGCCGATCTCCGGGACGGCTGGCGGGAGTTCACCGGCCGTACCTGGCTGTGGGCGATCGTCGTCCAGTTCTCCCTGGTGAACGCCGTCATGGTCGCCGCCGACGCGGTCTACGGCCCCCAGGTCGCCGACGACAGCCTCGGCGGCCCCGGCCCGTGGGGCCTGGCGCTCGCCCTGTTCGGGGCGGGCAACGCCGCGGGGGCCCTGCTCATGACCCGCTGGAAACCGCGCCGCCTCCTCTTCGTGGGCGTCCTGTGCGTCTTCCCGTTCGCCCTGCCGAGCGCCGCGCTCGCCGTGCCGGCACCGATCACCGTCCTGTGCCTGGCCATGTTCGTCAGCGGGCTGTCGATCGAGGTGTTCGGCGTCTCCTGGATGACCGCGCTGCACCAGGAGATCCCCGAGGACAAGCTGTCCCGGGTCTCGGCCTACGACTGGTTCGGCTCGGTGGCGATGGTGCCGCTGGCCGCCGCGCTGGCGGGCCCGGCGGAGAGCGCGTTCGGGCGTACGGCGGCCCTGTGGGGCTGCGCCGCGCTGTGCGTGGGGGCCACGGCGGCGGTGCTGTGCGTCCGGGACGTACGGACTTTGACCAGGCACACCGTGCCGGTCGCCCTGGCGAGACCCGACGCCGAGCCCACCGCCGTCTCCGCTGCCGGATCCGAGGCGAGATCCGAGGCCGGATCCGGGGCCGGGCCCACCGTCTCCGCTGCCGGACCCGCGACCGGGGCCGGCGCCGGGGCCCCGGTCCCCGCCGACACCGGCTCAGCCGATGCCGAAGGCTCCGTCCGGCGGCTCGGGTGACGGTACGGCGTCCTGCGCGCGCACGGGCGCGGCATCACCAATGAACCGGCGCAGTTCCGGGCCGTGTTCGACCCGCGCCGGGAAGGCGTCGGCGGCGGTGCGCCGGGCCAGGGCGGCGATGTCGGGCGGCTGACGGGAGGCGACGAGCACGGCGTTCCCGAACCTCCGGCCGCGCAGCACGCCCGGCTCGGCGATCAGCACCAGCTCCTCGAACACCGTCACCAGTGTGGCCAGTTGGGACCGCAGGAAGGCGAAGGGCGAGGCGTCGGCCAGGTTCGCGAGGTACATCCCGTCCGCGCGCAGCACCCGCGCGGCGGCCCGCGCGTGCGCCACGGTCGTCAGGTGCGCCGGGATCCGTGAGCCCCGGAACACGTCCCCCACGATCACGTCGGCCGAGTCCGCGGGGGCCGCTTCGAGCCATTCCCCGGCGTCCGCGGCGTGCAGCGCGATCCGCGCGTCCTGGGGCAGCGGCAGCTCTTCGACGATCAGCTCCAGCAGGCCCCGGTCGTACTCGACGACCTCCTGGCGGGACCCGGGCCGGGTGGCGGCGACGTACCGGGGCAGGGTGAGCGCGCCGCCGCCGAGGTGCAGGACGTCGAGTGGCCGCCCCGGCTCCGCCGCCGTGTCCAGCACATGGCCGAGCCGGCGCGTGTACTCGAACTCCAGATGCTCCGGCTCGTCCAGGTCCACGTACGACTGCGGCGCCCCGTCCACGGTCAGCAGCCAGGCCCGTTCCCGGTCGACGTCGGGCATGAGCTTGGCGGTCCCCCGGTCGATGGCCCGGGAGACGGGTATGGCTTCGTTCACGGCCCCATTGTGCCGGGCCCGCCCCCGGCCCGCGGACCGTCGACGCGGCCCCGGGACGAGCACGGGGACCGCGCGACCGGCCGTACACCGGCCCGCGGCCCCCACGCCCCGGGTGTCCCGCCCGGCCTACCGCACGGCCGTCACCGTCCCCGCCCCGACGGTCCGGCCGCCCTCGCGGATCGCGAACCCGAGACCGGGCTCCAGGGGAACCTCCCGGCCCAGCTCCACGCTCATCGTGACCCGGTCACCGGGCCGCGCGACGGCGGTCTCCCCGAGGTCCACGTCCCCGACGACGTCCGCCGTACGGATGTAGAACTGCGGCCGGTACCCGGTGGACACCGGGGTCGATCGCCCGCCCTCGCGCGCCGACAGCACGTACACCTGCGCGGTGAAGTGCCGCCGGGGCTCCACACTGCCGGGCGCGGCCACCACGTGCCCGCGCCGGACGGCGTCCCGGCCGACCCCGCGCAGCAGCAGCGCCACGTTGTCCCCGGCCTGCGCCTCCGCCATGGGCTTGCCGAAGGTCTCCAGCCCGGTGACGACCGTCTCCAGGTCGGCGCCGAGCACCTCGACCCGGTCCCCCACGTGGATCGTGCCGCGCTCGACGGCACCGGTGACGACGGTCCCCCGGCCCGTGATCGTGAGGACGTTCTCCACGGACAGCAGGAAGGGGGCGTCCAGATACCGCTCGGGCATCGGGACGTAGGTGTCCACCGCGTCCAGCAGCGCGTCGATGGACGCCGTCCACCGCGGGTCCCCTTCCAGCGCCTTGAGCCCGGACACCCGTACGACCGGTACGGAGTCGCCGCCGTAGCCGTGCGCGGTGAGCAGCTCGCGGACCTCCAGCTCCACGAGGTCGATCAGGTCCTCGTCGCCCGCGTCGGCCTTGTTCAGCGCGACGACGACGTGGTTCACCCCCACCTGCCGCGCCAGCAGCACGTGTTCGGCGGTCTGCGGCATGATCCCGTCGAGCGCGGAGACCACGAGGATCGCCCCGTCGAGCTGCGCGGCCCCGGTGACCATGTTCTTGACGTAGTCGGCGTGGCCGGGCATGTCGACGTGCGCGTAGTGCCGGGTGTCGGTCTCGTACTCGACGTGCGCGATGTTGATGGTGATGCCCCGCGCCGCCTCCTCCGGGGCGCGGTCGATGCGGTCGAACGGCACGAACGTGCCGGACCCGCGCTCGGCCAGGACCTTGGTGATGGCGGCGGTCAGGGTGGTCTTGCCGTGGTCGACGTGACCCATGGTGCCGATGTTCAGATGGGGTTTCGTGCGGACGTAGGCGGTCTTGGACATGGGGGTACCTCGAAGTCTCTTCAGCGGTACTGAGTGAGGTCCCGGCGCGACTACGGGCGCTGCCGGGACGGGGACCCCGAGGTCTGGCCGACCCTCCCCCTGCGGGGTCCGCCGGAATGTGTCCGGGAAGGGTCAGCTTCGGGCGCCGTCTGCGGCGGCCACGACGATCAGAAGGGCAGCCTTCGGGGCATCCGCGCCTGTGGCGGATGCGGCGAGAGCGAAGGCGTGCCGGACCATGTCGTCGATCATCGTCGACGGGCCGGCTCCCGTCGAATGGTTTTCGGTACGGGCGGGTTCCGGGAGGGAGCCGAAGAGAGATGCTTCACAGGGGGCGTCCGTGGTGAACGGGGTCCGGGCCGGGACCGTGCTCCGGAAGGCGCAGGCGGCAGGGTACGCGGTACCCCCGGGAGAGCCGGGCCCACCCGGGCCGGTGGGCTCTGTGATACGCACGCTGTGACCCCCGTGAGACGTTCCGCGGGGCATACGGGTACACGGGTCGGTTACCGTCGACGAATGCTCGATGCCACCACCCGCTCTGGGGGCACCGCCACGGTCCTTCCCCGGACCGCCGCCACGGAGCTCGCCGTCGCCACCCCCGTCGCGCTTCCAGCCGTGCCCCTGGGACGGGCCGCCCGCTGGGGCAGAGCGCTGCTCGCCCCCTGGGCCCGCTTCTCGTTCCTCGTGGTGCTGCTCCTGGGCGCCGTGTCGACCGTCGTGCTGTTCGAGCCGCAGCGGCTGCTGGCCGACGGCTGGCCGCCCCAGCTGAGCGGTGCCGCGGCGGTCGTGATGTTCGCGGTGGCGTACGGACTGTGCACGGTCGCCTTCGTGCCCCGGCCGATCCTCAACATCGCGGCGGGAGCGCTCTTCGGTTCCCAGCTGGGTCTGGTCTCGGCGCTCGGCGGTACGGTCCTCGGCGCCGGCATCGCCTTCGGCCTGGGCCGGATGCTCGGGCAGGACGCCCTGCGCCCCCTGCTCCGCCACCGCTGGCTGAAGTCGGCGGACGGCCAGCTCAGCCGCCACGGCTTCCGGTCGATGCTGGCGGCCCGGCTCTTCCCCGGGGTGCCGTTCTGGGCGGCGAACTACTGTGCATCGGTCTCCCGTATGGGCTACCTCCCCTTCCTGCTGGCCACCGCGCTCGGCTCGATCCCGAACACCGCCGCGTACGCGGTCGCCGGGGCCCGGGCCTCGTCCCCGACCTCCCCGGCCTTCCTGATCGCCATGGCCTGCATCGCGGTCCCGGCCCTGATCGGCGCCGCGCTGGCCTGGCGCAAGCGCCACCACCTGCGCGCCCGCTGACCTCGGGGGCGGGCCGGCTCCAGGCGCCCGGCGCTCAGTCCGCCCGGTAGACGTCCAGGCGTCCGCACATGCCGAACCTGCCGTACACGGACGGCTCCTCGGCCCGGACCACGGCGGCGGCCAGATGCGACACGTCCCCCCGCTCCAGCCGGTCCAGCTGTTCCCCCGTCGCGGCGGCGGCGGCCCGCGCGCCCCGCTCCCAGCGCTCCCGCCACTCCGCGAGGCGCGGCCTCACGAGCGCGGCGGCGGCCCGGTGGAACGCGGCGAGCGGCTCGGGCCCGGACGCCTCGCGCAGCGCCCGGTAGCCCTCCACGGCGAGGTCTCGCCGGGCGCGGGCGGCCCGCTCCTGCTCCTCCCGCGGCACGTCCGCCGGGATGCGGGTGGCCGCGGCGTACGTCTCCGGGTCGGCCAGGTACTCCGGGGGCAGGGTGAGGACGGCGTCGCCCGCCTCCGGCAGTCCGCTGTTCTGCATGAGGACGGTGATCCGCAGGTCGCCCTCGTCGACCAGCCGGTGGATGGTGCCGGGCGTGAACCGGGCGACCGTCCCCGGCGCGAGCGGCGTGACCTCGTACCCGGAGGTGGTCAGCGTCTGCACCGCGCCCCGGCCGCCGGTGACGACGTACGCCTCCGAACAGGTCAGATGCATATGGGGAGTTCCGCCGCGGACGCCGTCCGCGGCGGGCCAGTCGTAGACGCACAGGTGCGAGACCGCGACCCCGCCCGGCAGTCCCTCGAAGCCGCTCACCACGGGTGCGCCTCCAGGTACTTGGCGATCTCCTCCCGCTCCCAGGCCCCGTCCGCCACGACCACCCGGTAGCGGCGGGTGAGCGTGTCGCCGGGAGCCAGCGCCAGCTCGTCGAAGAAGGCCCAGGAGGGGGCGACGGCGGCGAAGGGCTCGTTGCGGACGAACCAGTGTGCCGGGTGGGCGCCCCCGGCTCCCGTGTGGTCGTTCTCCGGCGCGTGGGCGAAGACGAGGGTGGCGTGTCCGTCGGTGCCGTCGTGCTCGCCCGAGTAGGCCAGCCAGGGCGCCTGCTCCCCCATCAGACCGGGACCCTCGGTGTCGGGCCCGATGATCCGCCCGTCCCGGAAGGCGCGCGGGCCGCGCCAGAACAGGCCCGTGTAGCCGGCCATCTCGCGCCCGGCGGTCGTGGGACTGCCGAACAGCAGCGGTTCGTCCCGCCGGTTGGTGATCGCGCTCGTCCAGGTCAGTGCCCAGGAACCGGACTCGGTGTCCACGTCGTGGATCTCGATCCGGCGCTCCTCGTCGGCCCACAGCTCCCCGGTGTACGGGTGCCAGGTCAGCCGTTCGGCGATCACGACCCGCTCGCCGTCGGACTCGACGACGTCGAAGCCGGCGTGCGCCATGGAACCGACCCGCTCCGGAAGCGGCAGATAGCCCTCGCCGTGCACGTACGAGTTGCCGCCCCACAGGTTCTGGCCCGACAGGTGCGAGGCCGTCAGCTGCAGGCCCTTGTGCCAGCGGTGGTCGTTGGGCCGGAAGTCGGTGACGACGTCCCCGGCCAGCGTCCGGACCGGGTGCAGATACGGCTTCGGCGCCTCCCAGGCCGACTCCGGCCGGTAGACGTAGCTCAACAGCTCGACGCCGGTGGCGGACTCGGTGACCGTGATCCGGTCGCCGTGGGCGTGGACGACACGCAGCCCGTCGTGGAAGGTCATGCGGTGCTCTCCTCGGTCGCGTCGGCGGACACCTGGACGGTTCCCGGCGCCCACCCGGGGGCGCCTCCGTGCATGGCCGTGTAGTACGGGTCGCCGGGCCCGATCTCACCGCGCCGTACGGTCACGTCGGTGAAGGCGGACTTGTACAGGGCGGCGATCAGCTCCAGGCTCGTCCGCCCGTCGGCGCCGCTGCTGCGGGGGCGCTCGCCGGCCCGCATGCTCGCCACGAGTTCCCGCAGCTGCGCCAGGTGCGAGCTGGGCACGTCCTCGCCGAAGTCCCGCCAGGCCGCCGCGTCCGCCTCCGGGGTGCCCGGGGCGGGGGTGACGGACCAGTCGGCGTTGGAGTGGCCGTACAGATGGGTCAGTTCGACGGTGGCGCGCTCGCAGTCGATGCGGATGCGGCTGACCTCGTCGGGGCTGAGGACGCTGTTGACGACCGTGGCCAGGGCTCCGCTCTCGAAGCGCACGAGGGCCGTGGAGACGTCCTCGGTCTCCACGTCGTGGACCAGCCGGCCGGCCATCGCCCGCACCTCGCTCCACGGGCCGAGCAGATCGAGCAGCAGGTCCATCTGGTGGATGCCGTGGCCCATGGCGGGGCCGCCGCCCTCCGTCGCCCAGCGGCCGCGCCAGGGCACGGCGTAGTAGGCGGTGTCCCGGTGCCAGGTGGTCTGGCAGTGCGCGACGAGCGGGCGCCCGAGGCTCCCGTCCGTGAGCAGCGTCCGTACGTGCCGCGCGCCGGAGCCGAAGCGGTGCTGGAAGACGATCGAGGCGTACGGGCCGCCGCTGTCCGCCCCTTCCTCCGCCTCGACGGCGTCGAAGTCGGCCAGCGTCGGCACCGGCGGCTTCTCGCACCACACCCAGGCGCCGGCCCGCAGGGCGGCGATCGTCTGGTCCCGGTGCAGGGTCGGCGGCGTGCAGACGCTGACCAGGTCGGGCCGCTGCTCCTCCAGCATGCGGTCCAGATCGGTGTAGCCGTGCGGGATGCCGTGCTCCGCGCAGAACTTCGCCACCGCGTCGGCGTCGATGTCGACCGCCGCGACGACCTCGGTCTCGCCCTCCTCGGCGAGCCGCTCCAGCGCGGGCAGGTGCGAACCGCCGCCGATGGCGCCGATGCCGATGATCGCGGCACGGACACGGCGGCCGGCGAGCGGGGCCGGCGGGCGGTTCGGCCGGTGGTCCGCAGCAGGGCTCGGGTCGTTGCTGGATGTGGGCATGGACGTGATCAGCACTCCATCGAACGTGACGTCGGACATCGGCCGGCGCCTGGTGGCGGGGCCCCGGCAGTCGGCGGCCCTCCCAGCGGCAAGCGCTTTCCCTCGCCAGCAAAGTATGTGCGGACATAGTGACTGGTCAACACCACGCATTCGGCCGTTCCACGCCTCGGAACGCCCGTGCCCCACTCGTTGCGCGCACACCCCCCGCCCGGCCCCCGCCCGGCCCGGCGAAACCCCTGTGACGGGCCCGTCCCTACGGGGCGCTAGGCTGCCCCCAGCACCTGTGATCACCCGCCCCGCGGCGCGGCACGTCTTTCGTCGGCCCTCCACGATCAGCGCTTGGACCACGTAACTTCATGTCTTGGTTTGAATCCCTCATCCTCGGACTCGTCCAGGGGCTGACCGAATTCCTCCCCGTCTCCTCCAGCGCGCACCTGCGCCTGACCGCGGCCTTCTCCGGCTGGGAGGACCCGGGCGCGGCCTTCACGGCCATCACCCAGATCGGCACCGAGGCAGCCGTGCTGATCTACTTCCGCAAGGACATCGCCAACATCATCTCGGCGTGGTCGCGCTCCCTGTTCAACAAGGAACTGCGCTCCGACCACGATGCCCAGATGGGCTGGCTGGTGATCGTCGGCTCCATCCCGATCGGTGTCCTCGGCGTGACCCTCAAGGACCAGATCGAGGGCCCCTTCCGCGACCTGCGCGTCACGGCGACCATGCTGATCGTCATGGGCATCGTGCTCGGCGTGGCGGACCGCCTGGCCGCCCGCGACGAGACCGGCGGCAAGCACCGTGCCGCCAAGGAGCGCAAGAGCCTCGAACAGCTCAACGTCAAGGACGGTCTGATCTTCGGCCTCTGCCAGGCCATGGCCCTGATCCCCGGCGTCTCCCGCTCCGGTGCCACCATCAGCGGTGGCCTCCTCATGGGGTACAAGCGTGAGGCCGCGGCCCGCTACTCCTTCCTGCTCGCCATCCCTGCCGTGATCGCCTCGGGCGGCTACGAGCTCAAGGACGCGATGGAGGGCGGTCATGTGTCCTGGGGACCGACGATCTTCGCCACGGTCATCGCCTTCGTGGTGGGCTACGCGGTCATCGCGTGGTTCATGAAGTTCATCACCACCAAGAGCTTCATGCCGTTCGTCTGGTACCGCATCGCGCTCGGCATCGTCATCGTCGTCCTGGTGTCGATGGGCGTACTGAGCCCTCACGCGGGCGAGTCGGCGGGCTGACGAGGGCGAGTCGGCAGGCTGACACGGGCGAGTCGGCAGACTGACGGGGGCAAGTCGGCAGGCTGACACGGGCGAGTCGGCAGACTGACGCGGGCAATCCGTGGGGGCCGACGCGGGCGAGAGTCTGTGGCCGACGCGGGGCCGGTCCGCCCAACTCCCTTCAGTGACCAAGCACATACGACATCCGTAGCCGCCCTGTAGCGCACGGTCAGTGCGGGCGCCTACTCTGGTCGGCATGTCCCCCGATCATCTTCTTGCGTGTGGTTCCGTGCGGTCCGCCGCCGACCTGAACGACCGGATCCGCGCGCTGTGGCGGCGTGCCGGCGGGTCGCTGTCGGCCGAGGAGCGCGCCGAGTACGAACTGCTGGTCGCGGAGTGGGCCGCGGCGATGCGCGAAGACGTCGTCGAAGCCGCGTGACACCCGTACGGCCGGCCGTGGACACCGACGAGCCGGGGGGCGGCACCGGCGGCCTCATCATCTTCCTCAACGGGACGTCCAGTTCGGGCAAGTCGAGCATCGCGGCGGAGTTGCTCCGCATCCTCGACGAGCCGTCCTTCCACATCCCGGTCGACGCGTTCCACGCCATGCGGACCGGCCGGGACATTCCCGCCGACCGGCTCCCCGCCGTGCTGCACGACACCTGGCGGGGCTATCACCGCGCGATCGCCGGCATGGCCGCCGCGGGCAACCAGGTCGTCATGGACCACGTCCTGAGCGCGGAATGGCGGCTACGGGACTGCCTCGACCTCTTCGTACCGCAGGACGTGGTGTTCGTCGGGGTGCACTGCCCCCGCGCCGAACTCGAACGACGCGAACGTGAGCGGGGCGACCGGCCACCGGGGCTGGCCGCGCGACAGCTGGCCCAGGTGCACGCGCACGGCCTCTACGACATCGAGTGTGACACGAGCCGGGCGGATCCACGCCGGTGCGCCGCCCGCATCAAGGACTTCCTCACCGACCGCCCCACCCCGACCGCGTTCGAGCGCCTGCGCACCAAGCAGAACCCGACCACCTGACAGCCCCGACCAGCTGACAGCACCGATCACCACCGCCCGACGGCAACGCCGCCAGGGGCACGGGGAACTGCGCGACCGACCCCACGCCCCGCCGAACGAACAACCTCCGCCCGACGCCACCCCCGCCAGGGGCGCGGGGAACTGCGCGACCAGCCCCCACAAACCCGCCGCCCGACCGACACCCGAAACCCCACACCGCACCACCAGCCCCGCCGAACGAACAACCGCCGGCCGACGCCACCCCCGCCAGGGGCGCGGGGAACTGCGCGACCAGCCCCCACAACCCTCCCGCCGCCCGACAACCCCGCCCACCCGCGGCGCGAGCGTCAGCGGCCGCCCGACACCCTCAGCACCGCGCCCGTCGTGTACGACGCCTCCGGGGACATGAGCCAGGCGATGGCCGAGGCGATCTCGTCGGCGCGGCCGGGCCGCCGAAGGGGGACGGACGCGGCGATACGCCCGGCCCGCTCCGGGTCCCCCATCCGCGCATGGATCTCCGTGTCGATCACTCCGGGGGCGACCGCGTTGACCCGGATGCCGTCCGGCCCCAGTTCCTTCGCGAGCCCCGTCGTCAACGCGTCCACCGCCGCCTTGGTCGCCGCGTAGTGGACGTACTCTCCGGGGCTGCCCAGCGTCGCCGCCGCCGAGGACACGTTCACGATGACCCCGCTCCCCGAGGCGGCCATCACCTGCGCCGCCCGGCGCGAACACAGCAGCACGCCGAAGAGATTGACCTCGACCACCCGCCGCAGCACGTCGGTGCCGGTGTCCGCGAGCCTGCCGAACGGGCCGGTCACCCCGGCGTTGTTGACGAGCCCCGTCACCGGTCCGATCCGCTCCGCCGCCGTCTCGAACAGACGGTCCACGTCGGCCTCCACCGAGGTGTCCACCCGCACCGTGACACAGCGCGCCCCGTTCGCCCGCACCCCCGTCGCGATCCACTCGGCGGCAGCCCCGTCGTTCACGTACCCCACGACGACGTCGTGGCCGTCCGCCGCGAGCCGCAGGCAGGTCGCCGCACCGATCCCCCGGCTTCCACCCGTGACCACCGTGACCGGACGTGACATCCCAACCTCCCCAAGACGCGGCGATCGATCATCCTACGATCGCAGCCCGGCCGACAGCTCACATCGAGGGCAACCATTCCGGCCCCGGCGGCAACCCAGGAGTGCAAAGCTCCTCCACACGAGCCTCACACACATCACACATGCTCCTGAACCACATCTTTTCGGATCCGCACCACACACAGAACCACGCACAGAACCACGAACAGAACCGAAGGACTTGACCGTGGCAGCCCGTTCCCACCGCTCCTCCCGCCGTCCGAAGCGGCGTACCGCCCTCATATCCGTCGCCGCCGTCGCGGTCGCCGGACTCGCCGCGTCGCTCGTCATCGCCTTCGGCCCCGACCGCGACAGCGGCAGCGGCACCGAGGCGTCCGAGAAGGTCGGCGCCGCACCCCCCGCGACCACCCCCGAGGCGACCGCGTCCTCCTCCGAGGAACCGAAGCGGAAGCCGAAGGCCACGCCCTCGAAGTCCCCGTCCCCGTCCGCCTCGAAGAGCACCGGGCGGGCACGTCGGTCCCCCGAGCCCACGCCGCCGGCGCCCGCCGTCACCCGGCAGGCCGGGTCCGCGTCGGGACAGCTTGCCGGGCGGATCCGCCCCGGGGTCGACTACAAGGGCATCGCCACCTTCTACGACAGCGACGGCAGCGGAGCCTGCTCGTACGACCCGAGCTCGGACGTCATGACGGCGGCGATGAACACCACCGACTACGAGGTCTCCCAGGCATGCGGGGCCTACGTCCGGGTCCGCGCGGCGAGCGGGGCCACCGTGACGGTCCGCATCACCAACGAGTGCCCGGCACCCTGCCGTCCCGGCCAACTCGACCTCAGCGCCGAGGCGTTCGCCAAGCTCGCGGCCCCCTCGCAGGGACAGATCCCGATCACGTGGAGCCTGCTGAGCCCGGACACCTCCGAGCGGATCTCCATCCGGTACAAGACCGGCTCCAGCGCGTACTGGTGCGGTATCCAGGTGATCGGCCACCGCAACCCGGTGGCACGGCTGGAGGTCCGCACCGGAGGCGCCTGGACCCGGCTGCCGCGAACCGAGTACAACTACTTCCTCTCCGAACAGGGCGGCGGATGCGGCGGCGCCCTCAGGATCACCGACATCTACGGGGAGCAGCTCACCGTCGACAAGATCGCGGTGCGTCCGAACGTCGTCCAGCCCACCGGCGTGCAGTTCAGCGCGCACTGAGCACGCCGTCCCGTGCGCCCCGGCCGGGCACTGAAACACCTACCGCTTTTCAGCCGGACGCCGTAGCATCCCGATTCACATTCGGATCTTCAACTCGGCTCGGGGACAAGCCTGTTGAGGGTGGACGGCACGTACGGCGGGGGTGGCGACGATGGCCCGAAACCTGTGGGACGAGATCCCGGCGACAGTGACGGCAGCGGCGGCGGAGCGTCAGCTCGGTGACGGCCGGTACGCCTTTCGCACCCGGACGAGTTCGGTGTCCTGGTGGGGCGCGTTCATGCTGCTCCTGGTGTCCGCGTTCTGCGTGATGATGGTCTTCATCATCAGTGGTGAGAGCGAGTGGACGAACGCGATCCTCTTCATCGTCCTCGGCGCGGGCTCCTTCCTGGGGGCGATCGCCGTCCCCCTGGCCGCACGGTTCCGCCCGGTCGCCTGGTGTGCCGTCTTCGCGGGCGGCGTGGTCTACCAGTACGGTTCGCGGCCGCCGATCGCCGGCTCCTGGGACGAGATCACCGGATGCCAGCGCCATGTGACGGAGCAGGAACGCAACGGCATCACCGTGGCGACCACGCATTCCGTGTACGTCCAGATGCCGGCCGGCAACTTCATGGTGTCGGGGGACACTTCCGAGGCGCAGCAGGTGGGAACCCTCATCGCGGACGGCTGGCTCACGGTGCAGAGCCAGGGCGCGGAGGAGGACGCGCGGGCACAGCTGGCCGAACTCGGCGCGGTGCTGGAGAGCGGAGGGCGCGCGGCGTTCGGCCCGTTCACGGTGAGCCTGGCCGGGCTGGAGCACGGGGGCCGGTACATGACCTGGGAGACGATCAGCGAAGTCGACCTGCTGGGTTCGACCATCCACGTCCTGGTCACCGGTGAACGCAAGCCGGCGGCAAGGGAACCCGTCTCCGGCGTGCCGGACAGCGCCCTGTTCCTCACCGTCACGGACGCCCTGCGACGATCGGCGAGGCAACCCGCCGAGTGAGCGATCCCGCCGGGCCCACGCCCCGCGAACCTCATCGCAGATGGGCCAGCACGTCCTCCGCCACCGGATACGGCGGCTCCTGCGGCAGCAGCGCGGCGGCGCGGTCCAACTCCCCCGCCCGCACATGACCGTGCACCTCCCGGGCCAGCGGCGTCACGTCCTCGATCCCGACGATCCACTCGTCGGCGTACCTGGCCGCAGCCTCGCCCACCAGCCCCAACTGGAGGGACCGGTACGGCAGCGGACCGAGACGCAGGCTCCGCTCCGGATCCCACTGCACCCGCGCCGGCGCCCGCCTCAACCGGCGCTTCCACTCCGCCTGGTCGGCATGCAGCTCAGGCACGAAGTGCGACAGACACGCGTGCCGCAAGGCCCACTCGAAGCCCTCCCGGCTGATCTCCACGGCCAGAACGGTCTCCTGACCCTCCTTCGTACCCCAGCCGCACCGGTACATCATCCACAGGAAGGAGGGCTTGATCCAGGTCATCCGGTCCCGCTTCCACGCGGCCGGAAAGCGGCCCTCGCGCGCGGCCGGGCCGCCTATCTCCGGGCGGTACGTCTGGTAGACAGTGATCGTGTCGGCGGTATGACGGGCACGGATCCGGAACCTGGGTTCGGTCGGTGCGAGGTCTTCGTTCGGTGCGAGATGTTCGTTCTGCTTCACGGGGACCAGATTCGATCAGGGCCGCACCCCGCGGCCACCGAATATCGACGGCCCCGGCCCCGCGGGCCCGCTCCCCGCCCCAGCCCTCAACCCCAGCCCCAGCCCCAGCCCTGACCCTGGCCCCGTTCCCTGACATATCCCCCATCCCCGCGCACACCCCTTGGCGTGGCCCGGCTCCTGCCCCAAGCTGAGCCGATGACGCAGCGCGTGGAGCTCGCGACCGTGATGGACCGACTCGCCGTCGACGGCCTGATCACCGAGTACGCGGTGGCGGTGGACGACGGGGACTGGACGGCCTACCGGGATCTGTTCGCCCCGGGGGGACGCGCGGACTACCGCTCGGCCGGCGGCATCGAGGGCGACGCGGCACAGGTCGCCGGGTGGCTGGCCCGGAGTATGGAACTCTTCCCGATGCGGCAGCATCTGATCGTCAATCGGCGGGTGCGCTTCGGGCAACTGGAGCAGGACACCGGCGACATCGCCGAGGTCCAGGCGGACTACATCAACCCGATGCGTTTCGCCGGGCACGACGGCGGCTCCACCGCCCCCGACTTCGTCTGCGGCGGCCGCTACGCCTTCACGGTGACCCGCACCCCCGACGGCTGGCGCCTCAGCAGGGTCCTCGTCCAGGAGAAATGGCGACGCGCCCCGGAGAGCCTCACCCCCGCCCAACACCCCGCACCGGCCTGAGAGCCCCGGTCTGAGCGCACCGGCCGGAGGGCACAGCCCCGCCGACCGCCCCCAACGGCACACCACCCGGTGCTCCAGTCGGCCCAACCCCTTCCCCCCCTCCACGTCCCCCTCCTCCCGCCCGTCACCGCCGCACCACCCCCCACCCCGCCCACGCCCCCTGTCGGAGATCGTCCCCGGCGCGCACACTGGAGGGACGCACCGGGTGGGAGGGAGGCGCTGTATGCGGACGCCGGACTGGATCGCCTCCCCGTGGCGGCGACGGTCGGCCGTCGTCGTGGCGGGCGCCCTGCCCGTGCTCGCCTTCCCCGCTCCCGGCCTGTGGTGGTCGGCGTACGGGGCACTGGTGCCGTGGATCCTGTTGCTCCGTGCGGCCCCGACCGGCCGCCGGGCGGCGTACGACGGCTGGCTCGGCGGCTTCGCGTTCATGCTGGCGATGCACCACTGGCTGCTGCCGAACCTCCACGTCTTCACCTTTCTCATCGCCGGCCTGCTGGGCGCCCTGTGGGCGCCCTGGGCATGGCTGGCGCACAGGTTCCTGGCCGGTTCGCCCTCGCCCCGACGGGTCGCCGCCGCGCTGCTGGTGGTGCCCTCGGGCTGGCTGATGATCGAGCTCGTCCGCTCCTGGCAGGGCCTGGGCGGGCCATGGGGCCTGCTGGGGTCCAGCCAGTGGGAGGTGGAGGCGGCACTGCGGCTGGCCTCGGTCGGCGGGGTCTGGCTGCTCAGCTTCCTGGTCGTGGCCGTCAACGTCGCGGTCACCGTGCTGGTTTCGGTACGGGAATCCCGGGCGCCGGCGCTCGCCGGTCTGGTCGCCGTGGCGGTCGCGACCTCGGCGGTGTGGCTGTGGTCGCCGCGCCCCGACGTCCGGGGCGAGGTGCGGATCGCCGTCGTCCAGCCCGGCGTGACCGACGGCCCCGACACCCGGTTCGCCCGCGAGGAGGCGCTCACCCGGCGGCTCGCCGGGCAGGACGTCGATCTGATCGTGTGGGGCGAGAGCAGTGTCGGCCACGACCTGGCCGACCGCCCCGACCTGTCCGACCGGATCGCCGCGCTGGCACGTGCGGCGGACAGCGACATCCTCGTGAACGTCGACGCCCGCCGCTCCGACCGCCCCGGCATCTACAAGAGTTCGGTGCTCGTCGGCCCGGACGGCCCCACCGGCGACCGGTACGACAAGATGCGCCTGGTCCCCTTCGGCGAGTACATCCCGATGCGCTCGCTGCTCGGCTGGGCCACCTCGGTCGGGGAGGCGGCCGGCGAGGACCGCCGGCGCGGCACCGAGCAGGTCGTGTTCGACGCGGGGAAGGGGCTGCGGATCGGCCCCATGGTCTGCTTCGAGTCCGCGTTCCCGGACATGAGCCGTCATCTCGCCCTGGACGGAGCCGAGTTGCTGCTCGCCCAGTCGGCGACCTCGTCGTTCCAGCAGAGCTGGGCACCCGAACAGCACGCCACGCTGGCCGCGCTGCGGGCCGCCGAGACCGGCCGCCCCATGGTCCACGCGACACTGACCGGCGTCTCGGCCGTGTACGGCCCGTCCGGCGAACGGGTCGGCCCATGGCTCGGCACGGACGCGAGCGAGGCGGCGGTGTACCGGGTGCCGCTGGCGGGGGGTACGACGCCGTACGTCCGCTTCGGCGAGTGGCCGGTCCACGCCGCGCTGCTGGTCCTGGTCGCGTGGGGCGCCTTCGAGGGCGTACGGGCCCTGCGGCTGAGGCGGCAGGCGGGCCCTCGGCCGCCCGCGGCTCAGCCGGCGGACCCCTCCTCGACCGCGCGCACCACCCGCTCGCACAGCACATGAGTGGCCAGCGCGTCCCGGGCGCTGAGCACCCGGCCCGCACCCACGGCGTCGAGGAAGGCGAGGACGGCCTGCTCGACGCCGCGCTGCCGGGCCACGGGCACCCAGTCACCGCGCCGCCGCACGGAGGGCTGCCCCTTGTGGTCGACGACCTCGGCGAGGTTGACCACCTGCCGCTTGGTGTCCTGCCCCGAGACCTCCAGGATCTCCTCCGCCGAACCGCTGAGCCGGTTCATGACGCCGAGCGCGGTGAACCCGGCCCCGGAGAGCTGCAGGACGACATGGTGCAGCAGCCCGCCCTCGGTGCGGGCCCGCACGGTCACGTCCTCGACCTCCCCCGGCACCAGGAACCGCAGGGTGTCGACGACGTGGATGAAGTCGTCCAGGATCATCGTGCGCGGCAGCTCGGGCAGGCCGATGCGGTTCTTCTGCATGATGATCAACTCGCGCGGATGGTCGGCGCACTGGGCGTACCCGGGCGCGTACCGCCGGTTGAAGCCCACGGCGAGCGCTACGTTCCGCTCCTCCGCGAGCCGTACGAGCCGTTCCGAGGCGGCGAGTTCGTACGCGAGCGGCTTGTCGACGTAGGTGGGCACGCCCGCCTCGATCAGCCGCTCCACGATCTCGGGATGGACCAGGGTCGGCGCGTGCACGAAGGCCGCGTCCAAGTCCTGGGCGAGCAGCGCGTCGAGATCGGTGTGCCGCTGTCCGGGCGGGAGGTGCAGGCCGTCGGCCACGCGGGCGAGCGTGGCCGGTGTCCGCGTCTGCAGATGGAGTTCGAGCCCCGGCCGGGTTCCGAGGACCGGGAGATACGCCTTCTGCGCGATGTCGCCGAGCCCGATGCAGCCGACCTTCACTGGGGTCTCCCGTCCACGGTGTGCCGTCGAATTGCCTCGTCGGCAGCATACGGGGACTGCCAGGATGGCCGTCATGACCACCGAGCGCACCGAACCCTCCCTGACCGCCGACGAACGGACCATGCTCGAAGGCTGGCTCGACTACCACCGCGAGACATTGGCGCTCAAGTGCGCGGGCCTGGACGACGCCCGGTTGCGGACCGCTTCGGTGCCGCCCTCGGAGCTGTCCCTGCTGGGGCTGGTCCGGCACATGGCGGAGGTCGAGCGCATCTGGTTCCGCAAGGTGCTCGTCGACGACGACCGGGGGCCGATCTACTTCAGTGAGGAGGACCCGGACGGGGAGTTCCACCTGACGGAGGCGGACACCTGGGAGGAAGCGTACGGCACCTGGCAGCGGGAGATCGCGGCCGCCCGGCGCAACGCGGAGGGGTTCGCCCTGGCCGACGTCGCCAGGGCCGTGCACCGGCGGGCGGGCGAGGCGCCCAGCCTGCGCTGGATCTACACCCACATGATCGAGGAGTACGCCCGCCACAACGGCCACGCCGACCTGCTCCGGGAACGCCTCGACGGAACCACCGGCTACTGAGACGCAACCGCCGGCTACTGCACGGACCTGCCCCCGCATCGCCCACGGTCCCGGCGTCACCCACGGTCCCGGCGTCGCCCACAGTCCCCGGCGTCACCCATGTGGGGGCATCATCCGCCCGCCCCCTCCCCAAAGGCGCCCGGAACCAGCAGAGTTGCGCGCGTGCATCGACCGACCACCACCGCAACCGCAACGCTCCTGGTCACCGTGGCCGTCTCGGCCCTCAGCGGCTGCGTGACCGCGCACCGGCCGCCCCCGGCGCAGGCGTCGCCCGTTCCGTCCCTGCCGTCCGAGCCCCGCCCGGACGGTACCGGCGGCACACCGATCGTGCAGGCGCCGGCGCGGGAGGCGCTGGAACTGATCGGCCCGCCGAGGAACCCCGCCTCGAGCACCTCCACCGCGCCCGAACCCGGCGCACCGGCCACCGCTTCCACCGATCCCCGGCCCGCCGCACCCGCTCCCGCGCCGCCGCCCCGCGGGAAGCGTCAGGCTCCGCCCGAGCGGTACGGCCCGCCCCCCGGGTCCCGCCCGCACGTCGACGTCCCGCCCCTCCCCGAGAACCTTCCGGCCCGGCCGCGCGGGAACTCCGACGTGTGCGCGCTCGGCCACAAGTACGGCGGCTGGGGCAGGGACACCCCGCAGGCGGCCATCTGCAAGGACGTCTACGGCCGCTGATCCTCGTCCCGGTGCTCTGGCACGAACCTAGGGCCGCTGTCTCGGCGGCCCCGGCACGTCCCCTCCGCCGGGGCCCGCCTCGTCGAGCCGGGCCTCCAGCCTGCCGAGGGCGGTGCGGATGCCGTCGCCGTGCACGCCGTCGTCCAGCACGGCCAGCGCGGCCCGGGCCAGCCGCAGATGGCTGCGGGCCGCGTCGGGGCGGCCCAGCTTGGCGTAGTCGGCGGCGAGGCTGAGGTGGAGCGAGGGGTAGAAGGCACGCACCGCCGACGCGTCCGGGCACTCCTCGGCACGGCTCCCGGGGCGGTCCGCGAGGCCGACCGCGTGCCGGTCCGTGGCGTGCCCGGCCGGCCGGCCGCCGGACAGTTCGTCGGCGGCCGACAACGCCCGCAGGTCCCAGGCCAGCTCGGTGTCCGGATCGTCCTGGGTGTCGGCCATGTAGTGCGCCAGCGTGCAGCGGTGGAGCGGGGTGCCGTCCTCGCCGATCTCCGCCCACAGCTGCAGCAGGCGGTGCCGGGCCTCCTCGCGGTCACCCCCGTGGTGCAGCATGACCGCCTGCCCGATCCGGGTCATCAGGGCGTCCGGTGCCACCTGCTCCTGTCGCTCCACCGCGTCCTCCGCACTCGTCGCCCCCTGGTCCGCCTGTCCCTCCCGACGCTAACGGCAGGTACCGGCATTCCCGGTCAGGCGGCCCCGTACAACCGCGCGGGCGCCCCGGCGGCCGTACGGCGGACGAGCCGGACGGGCCGGAACGCGACGGCGGGCGGACGAACCACGCGTCAGCCGAGGTTGGGGATCGTCCAGTCGATCGGCTCGTGGCCCTGCCGGGCGACGGCCTCGTTGATCTGCGTGAACGGCTGGGAGCCGAAGAACTTCTTGGCCGACAGCGGCGAGGGGTGCGCGCCCTTCACCACGATGTGGCGCTCCTCGTCGATCAGCGGGAGCTTCTTCTGCGCGTAGTTGCCCCACAGCACGAAGACGGCCGGGTCGGGTCGGTCGGCGACCGCGCGGATCACGGCGTCGGTGAACTTCTCCCAGCCCTTGCCCTTGTGCGAGTTGGCCTCGCCGGAGCGGACCGTGAGGACCGCGTTGAGCAGCAGCACGCCCTGCTGGGCCCACGGCATCAGATAGCCGTTGTCCGGGATCGGGGTGCCCAGCTCGGCCTGCATCTCCTTGTAGATGTTGCGCAGGGAGGGTGGGGTCTTCACCCCCGGCCGCACGGAGAAGCACAGGCCGTGGCCCTGGCCCTCGCCGTGGTACGGGTCCTGGCCGAGGACGAGGACCTTCACGCTCTCGTACGGCGTGGCGTCGAGCGCGGCGAAGACCTGCTCACGGGGAGGGTAGACGGGACCCTTGGCGCGCTCCTCCTCGACGAACTCGGTGAGTTCCTTGAAGTAGGGCTGCTGCAGCTCGTCCCCCAGGACCCCGCGCCAGGACTCGGGCAGCATGGCGATGTCGGTCACGTCAACTTCCTCCGGTGTGCGCTCACTTCACGGCCGCGGAGCACGCGGCCATGGGCAGCCGCGCGAGGCGCGGCCGCCGTCAGAGCACAGAACCTACAGGCGCCCACTGACAACGGGCGCCCGCACCCGGAATTACCAGCTGGTCTTCCAGGAGAGCTGCCACATGGTCATCATCGTCGCGGGGTCGATGACGTTCTCCAGTCCGGCGATCTCCTCGTTCGCGGCCGTGTACGCCTTGCCCTGCCAGAGCGGGATCAGGCGGGCGTCGTCCACGAGGATCTGCTGGGCCTCCTCGAACTCCTCCGAGACGGCCCCGCGGTCGCTCTCGGCGCGCGACTCGGGAAGCAGCTTGTCCGTGATCTCGGGGGACTTGTACGGGGTGCCGAGCGCGTTCTGCTCGCCCACGAACGGGGCGATGAAGTTGTCGGCGTCGTTGAAGTCGGGGTTCCAGCCACGCCCGAAGATCGGGTACTCGCCCTTCTGGTAGCCCTCCGAGTAGGTCTTCCAGGGCCGGCTCTTGAGCGTGACCGAGAACAGGCCGGACGCCTCCAGCTGCCGCTTCAGCTCCTCGAAGGCCGGCTTGGTCTGGGAGCCGTACCGGTCCGAGGTGTACCAGAGCGTGAGAGGAACCGTTTCGGTGATGCCCGCCTCGGTCAGGATGGACTTCGCCTTGGTCGCGCTGGGGTTGCCGTAGTCGTCGAAGAAGCCGGTCGTGTGACCCACCAGACCCCTGGGGATCATGGAGTACAGCGGCTCGACGGTGTCCTTGTAGATGTTGTGGGCGAGCGCCGGACGGTCGAGGACCTGGGCGATCGCCTTGCGGACCGCGGGGTTCTTCGCCCAGGGGTCCTTGGGGTTGAACACCAGGTAGCTGATCTCGGTGGTGGGGCTCTCCACGATCTGGAGGTTCTCGTCGTCGTGGTTGGTCTGGATGTCCACGATGTCCGCGGCGCCGAGGCCCCGGTAGATGACCGAGATCTTCTTGTCCTTGAGGGCCCTGACCATCTGGTCCGACTGCCCGAAGTACTCGATGGTGACGGCGGAGTTCTTGCGGTCGGCGAGGCCCTTGTAGTTCTCGTTCCTGACCAGCTCGGCCTTCTTGCCCTCGTCGTAGGAGTCGAGGTCGTAGGGCCCGGAGCCGGTGATCTCGGTGCCCTCGCGGAGCTTGTCCGCCGGATAGTCCGCGGGGTCCACGATCGACATGGCGGGCGTGGTGAGCACCAGCGGGAAGGTGGCGTCGGGCTGGCTGAGGTGGAAGACGACCTCGCGGTCGCCCTTCGTCTGCACGCGGGAGAGAGTGGTCAGCAGACCCGCGGGACCGCCGTTGACGTTGATCTTCTTGATCCGGTCGAACGAGTACTTGACGGCCTGGGCGTCCAGCGTGTGGCCGTTGGAGAACTTCAGGCCCTCGCGCAGCGTGCAGCTGTACACGGTGCTGGTGCTGTCCGTGAACTCGCAGCTCTCGGCGGCGTCGGGCTCGGGGTCGGAACCGCCGGGCGCGTAGCCGAGCAGGGGCTGGAAGACGTTGCGCATCAGCTCCCAGGAGCTGTCCCAGGCCGCGGCCGGGTCCAGGGTGCTCGGGGCGCTGGTGGTGCCCACCACGATGGGGTCCGCGTCGTCGGAGGCGTCCGAGGAGAACACACCACACCCGGTCACCAGGGATATGGACGCGATCACCGCGAGTGGCGGCAAGTATCGGTTCCGGTTGAACACGCGCATGCTCCTCGAAATGCCGTACCAAGAGTGGGCGAACGATACCGCAGGCCCCGCGAGCGGCTCCCGCTCGGCCGACGAAGCCCTTGATCAGTCCGCGAGTGACGGCGTTGTCGAGCCCCGGTGAGGGGTGCGGACGGGCGCCGGAGATGTTCGGTGAAGCATGCACCGGCGCCCGCCGTACTCTGTCAGGCGACCCCCGCGTTGAGGAAGATGCCGCCGTCGACCACGAGCGTCTGGCCGGTGATCCAGTCGGACTGCTCCGAGGTGAGGAAGGCCGCGGCGCCCCCGATGTCGGAGGGCACGCCGAGCCGGGCGAGCGGGTAGGCCGCGGCGGCCTCGGCCTCCCGGCCCTCGTAGAGGGCCTGCGCGAACTTGGTCTTCACCACGGCGGGCGCGATCGCGTTGACCCGGACCCCGGGCGCGTACTCGTGCGCCAGCTGCAGGGTCAGGTTGATCATGGCGGCCTTGCTGATGCCGTAGGCGCCGATGAACGGTGACGCGGAGACTCCGGCGACGGAGGCGATGTTCACGATCGCGCCGCCGTTCTCCTTCTGCCAGGCGTGCCAGGTCCGCTGGGCGAAGCCGAGGGCCGAGACGACGTTCGTCTCGAACACCTTGCGGGCGACGTCGAGGTCGAGGTCGGCGATCGGCCCGAAGACCGGGTTCGTTCCGGCGTTGTTGACCAGGAAGTCGACGCGGCCGAAGGCGTCCATCGTGCGTTCGACGGCGCGTGCCTGGTGGGCCACGTCGTGGGCCTTGCCGGCGACGCCGATGACCCGGTCGGCGCCGAGCTGCTCGACGGCCTTCTTGAGCGAGTCCTCGTCGCGGCCGGTGATGCAGACCCGGTCGCCGCGCGCGACGAGGGCCTCGGCGATGCCGTGGCCGATGCCGCGGCTGGCGCCGGTGATGAGGGCGACCTTGCCCGACAGTTCGGGGAGTTGTACCGAAGTCATGTTCCCGTTCCCTTAGTTCAGCGGTCCGCCGGCCACGTACAGCACCTGGCCGGAGACGAACCCGGCGTCCTCGCCGGTGAAGTAGGCGATGGCGCCGGCGATGTCCTCGGGGCGGCCCACGCGCTGGACGGGGATCTGGGTGGCGGCGGCCGCCTGGAAGTCCTCGAAGCCCATGCCGACGCGGGCGGCGGTGGCGGCGGTCATGTCGGTGACGATGAAGCCGGGCGCCACGGCGTTGGCGGTGACGCCGAACTTGCCGAGTTCGATGGCGAGGGTCTTGGTGAAGCCCTGGAGACCGGCCTTGGCGGCGGAGTAGTTGGCCTGGCCCCGGTTGCCGAGCGCGGACGACGAGGACAGGTTGACGATCCGGCCGAACTTGGCCTCGACCATGTACTTCTGGACGGCCTTGGCCATCAGGAAGGCGCCCCGCAGATGCACGTTCATGACCGTGTCCCAGTCGGACGCGCCCATCTTGAACAGCAGGTTGTCGCGGAGCACGCCCGCGTTGTTGACCAGGATGGTCGGGGCGCCCAGCTCCTCGGCGATCCGGGTGACGGCGGCCTCGACCTGGGCCTCGTCGGAGACGTCGCAGCCGACCGCGAGCGCCTTGCCGCCGGCGGCCGTGATCTTCTCGACGGTGTCCTTGCACGCGGCCTCGTCGAGGTCGATCACCGCGACGGCACGGCCCTCGGCGGCCAGTCGTACGGCGGTCGCGGCACCGATGCCGCGCGCGCCACCGGTGACCACGGCGACACGCTGCTCAGTGGTGGACATTGCTGGTTCTCCTCGCCCTTGGGATGCGGCTCCTGCGGCACGCCCCGATGAATGAGCGACCGCTTAGTACCTTCAGCACACGTGACGCTAGAAGTCCTGGCACCCGGTGTCAACGTCCCACCAGGTGTGATCCCTTACTCGGCCCCGCCCGGGCCCGGCGGCGCGCCGCGCGCCGGTCACCTGACCAGCAGGGCGAGCAGCCGATCGGCCTCCGCCGCCGGATCCGCGGTGAGCCCCGTGTGCACGGGCCCCGCCTGCACGACCGTGGAACGGGGCGCGACCAGCCACCGGAACCGCCGGCCGGCGTCGTCCCGGGCGGCCTGCCCGGCCGCGTCCCCGCCGGCGCACACGCCCTCGACGGCGCGCAGCGCGGCGCGTACGCCCCCCACGTCCGCCCCGGGGTCCAGCGCGAGGAGCTTGGCCTCGTCCAGATGCGTACGGGCGGCCACCAGGGCCCGGGAGCGGCTGTAGACGAGGACGCCCGCGTTGAAGCACTCCCCGCGCTCGATCCTGGGCACCACCCGCAGCAGCGCGTACTCGTAGACGTCCTGCCCGGTCGCCCCGGTGCCCAGGAAGCGGTCGCTCACGTGATCCCCTCGATGCGTTCGTGGATGTCGGCGGCGCGGGCGAGCAGCGGTTCGGCGTACGCGCGCCGCAGCGCGTCCGCCGTCGCGAAGCCGGGTTCGCCGGTCAGCCAGACGTCCGGGATCCGGGCGGTCACCTCGGCGAGCAGGTCCTCGGTGACCAGGGGCGCGAGCTCGGCGGCGGCCGCGGCGACATCGGGGGCGAAGCGCGCCAGGGCGTGGTCGGCGGCGGCGTACGGCTTGGCCGCGGAGGCGCGGGCGCCCGGCCAGTGGTGGTGCCAGATCATGGTGGCGCCGTGGTCGATGAGCCACAGCTCGCCGTTCCGGATCAGCAGGTTGGGGTTGCGCCAGGAACGGTCGACGTTGTTGATCAGCGCGTCGAACCAGACGACCCGCCCGGCCTCCTCGGGGCTCACCGCGAAGGCGAGCGGGTCGAAGCCGATCGCGCGGGCCAGGAAGTCCATGCCCAGGTTGGTGCCGCCGCTGGACTTGATCAGCTCCTGCACCTGCTCGTCCGGCTCGCCGAGCCCGAGGACGGGATCGAGGTCGAGGGCGACCAGGCCGGGCACCCGCAGACCGAGCCGCCGGGCCAGCTCGCCGCAGACGACCTCCGCCACCAGCGTCTTGCGGCCCTGACCCGCGCCGGTGAACTTCAGGACGTACGTGCCGCGGTCGTCGGCCTCGACGAGCCCCGGCAGCGAACCGCCTTCCCGCAACGGCGTGATGTACCGGGTCACGCTGACTTCCTTGAGCATCGCCCCAGGCTACCGGCGTGCCGCGGGCACCCGGAGGCGACCCGTCCGCCGCCGGCTCGGATCGACAGCTTCCGGACAGCTGCTTTTGACGTCGTCATGACCTCGGACAGGTCAGGATGTGCACCCTGTCTGAACGTTCGAGCACAGCCCCGACGTACCCATGGGCGACCGTGCAGAGCCATCTCGGGAGGAACCTCCGGCATGACCAGCGAAACGAACACACCCGCTTCGATCCCGGGCCGTCGCACCGTCATGGCGGCGGCCGGCGTGGCAGGACTCGCCGTCGCGCTGACCGCGTGCGGGTCGGAGGACGACCCGTCGACCTCGACCTCGAACTCCTCCGGTGCCGGGGCGGGGGCGGGCGGCGACTCGACGGCGGAGGCGAACGGCGGCAGCACGAGCGGCGGCGCCGGCGGCACGGCGATCGCCAAGACCTCGGACATCCCGGAGGGCGGCGGCAAGATCTTCGAAGACGAGGGTGTCGTCATCACCCAGCCGGAGGCGGGCCAGTACAAGGCGTTCTCCGCCACCTGCACCCACCGCGGATGTGCCGTGAAGTCGATCGCCGACGGCGTGATCAACTGCCCCTGTCACAACAGCAACTTCTCGATCGCCGACGGCAGTGTGCAGAGCGGCCCGGCGACGAAGCCGCTGCCGGCCAAGAAGGTCAGCGTCTCGGGTGATGCGATCACGCTGGCCTGATCCCCGTCAGGCACGCCAGCACCTCGTCGGTGGTCGCGACCGTGGCGACCAGCGCGAGGGTGTGGCGGATCATCGCGGGGGTGTAGTCGGCAGGCACCCCCGCGATGGCGTCCCCGGGCACGACGACGCGGTAGCCGCGGTTCACCGCGTCGAACACGGCGTTCGGCACGGCCACGTTGGCCGAGACCCCGGTGACGATCAGCGTGCGGCACCCCAGATTGCGCAGCAGCGCGTCCACGTCGGTGCCCGCCAACGGCGACAGCCCGTGCAGCCGCCGTACGACCAGGTCCTCCTCGGCGACCTCGACGGGCGGGGCGACGCGAACGGCCTCGGTGCCCGTCACCTGCCGTACGGGCAGCCGTTCCGCCGCGCGGAACAGGCGGGCGTTGCGGTTGGCCCCCCGCCCGTCCGGCCGCCGTTCGGCGACGGCGTGCATGACCTGCACCCCGCTCCCGTGGGCCGCGTCGACCAGCCTGGCCACGTTGGCGAGCGCCCCCGACGAGCGTGCCTCGCGGGCGAGTTCGGGCAGCGCGCCGTCCGGCCCGACGACCCCGCGCTGGCACTCGACGGTGAGCAGGACGGTGGTGGCGGGTTCGAGCAGCCCGTGCAGCTCCCGCCGTCTCCTGGAGTCGCTCGCGTCCTCGTTGGCGTACGACGGCATGCCGTTCCCCCTTGTCGACGGCGATCGGGCGGGCGAGCGTAACGCCCCTTGCGCAGGGACGGAAGACGGCCGATGCTCTTCTGACGCCACGTCAGTGAAGGGGATGACGATGACCGCCACGCAGCGCCGGGGCCGGAAGATCATGATGGAGCCGGCCGAACTGGACGAGTTCCTCGGCGCGCAGCGCACCTGCCGCGTCGCGACGGTCTCGTCCGACGGCTCCCCCCACATCAGCCCGCTCTGGTACGTCTGGGACGGCACCTCGCTCTGGCTCTACTCGATCACCCGCAGCAAGCGGTGGTCCGCGCTGCGCCGCGATCCGCGCGTCGCCGTCGTGGTCGACGCGGGCGAGGAGTACGGCGAACTGCGCGGCGTCGAGCTGTCCGGCACCGTCGAGTTCGTCGGCGAGGCACCGCGCACGGGCGAGCCGGTTCCCGAACTCGTCGAGGTGGAGCGGCGGTTCGCCCGCAAGAACTTCGGCATCGACGAGATGCCGCACGACGGCCGGCACGCCTGGCTGCGTCTGACGCCGGACGCGATCGCGTCCTGGGACTTCCGCAAGCTGGGATAGCACCCGGCCGGAGCGCCCCGCGTGGCACACCGCCCGCCGGGCCCGGTCGCCGGTCAGGGGGCCCGGCGCCCGTTCACCCCGAACCGCAGGCGGCGCCCGCCGCCCGGAGCGCCTCGACCGCCGCCCTGATCGACGGCCGCCGGTCGGCGTCCGCGCGCCAGACGGCGTAGACGCTCCGGTGGACCCGGGGGCGCACGGGGACCGTCCGCATCCGGGCCGGCATCGGGTCGCGGCCGAGCCGGGGTGCGATGCAGACACCCAACCCGGCTGCGACCAGCGCCAGTTGGGTGTGGTGCTCACCGGCCCGGTGGGCGATCTGGGGCTCGATCCCGTTGGCACGCAGTGTGTAGAGCAGCCATTCGTGGCAGAACTCCCCCTCGGGCCAGGCGACCCACGGCTCCTCCGCCAGTTCCCGCAGGTCGATCTCGTCCCGCCCGGCCAGCGGGTGGTCATCGGGCAGGGCCACCTCCACCGGGTCGTCGAGGATGGCGGCCCTGGCGAGGCCCTCGGGGACGGGCAGCGGCTTGTTGTACCAGTCGAGGACGACCGCCAGATCGGCGTCGCCTCGGACCACCGCGTGGATGGCGAGTTCGGGCTCCAGCTCCCGTGAGCGCACGCGCAGGGCGGGATGGTCGTCCCGCAGCGCGCGGAAGAGGGCGGGGAACAGTCCCCGGACGGCCGTGGGGAACGCGGCCAGCCGCAGTTCGCCGACGACCTGCCCGCGCTGTGCCTCCAGGTCCGCCTGGGCCAGTTCGACCTGCGACAGGATGCGCGCGGCATGCTCGGCGAGCAGCCGCCCCGCGTCCGTGAGGCGCACGCCCCGCCCGTTCTTGGCGAGGAGGCGCTGTCCGACCTCCCGCTCCAGCTTGGCCATCTGCTGCGAGACGGCCGAGGTCGTCACATGCAGCCCCTCGGCCGCCCCGCTGACCGAACCGTGCCGGGCCAGCGCGTCGAGGGTACGCAGCCTCTCCAGATTCAACATGTTAGAGATGCTACGAGATTCAGCGCATGAATTCTCGCTTGTGCTACAAGATTGTGGGGCGCCATGGTGGGCGCATGACCACCGCCACGCCCACTCGCACCCCTGCCTCCCTGCCCGGACGCGCCCGCGTCACCGTCGACTGGCGCCTGCGCTTCGCCTTCCTCTCGCTCGTCTGGGGCTTCAGCTTCCTTCTGATCAAGGTGGGCACCCAGGCATACGCGCCGTTCCAGGTCACCTTCGGGCGGCTGCTGTTCGGCACGCTGGTGCTCGCGGTGGCGATGGCGGTGAAGCGGGAGCGGCTGCCGCGCGGTGCCCGCACCTGGGGGCACCTCACGGTGGCGGCCCTGCTCCTCAACGCGCTGCCGTTCTCCCTCTTCGCCTATGCGGAGCTGACCATCCCCTCCACGCTGGCGGGCATCTGCAACGCGACCTCACCGCTGTGGGGCATGGCGCTCTCCCTGGTGGCGCTCTCGGAGGACCGCCCGACCCGGGTGCGGGTCGCCGGTCTCGGCCTCGGCTTCCTCGGCGTGCTCACCGTGCTCGGTGCCTGGCAGGGCTTCAGCGGGCTGGACGCGCGGGGCACCACGCTGGCGCTGCTGGCCTCCCTCAGTTACCCGGTCGGCTGGATCTACGTCCGCCGCACGCTGGCCGGCAGCAGCACCTCGCACCTGTCCCTCACCGGCGCCCAGCTCCTGCTGGCCACCGCTCAACTGGCCTGCGTCACCCCGCTGTTCACGACCCTGCCGAGCAGCTTCCCGGTCCTGCCCCTGCTGGCGGTGGTCGCCCTGGGCGCCCTCGGCACGGGTGTCGCCATGCTCCTCCAGTACGGCCTGGTCTCCGAGGTCGGCCCGACCACCGCCCAGATGGTCACCTACTTCATCCCGGTCATCGCCACGGCCGCCGGTGTGGTCCTGCTCGGCGAGTCCCTGGCCTGGTCGACGCCGGTCGGCGCGGTGATCGTCCTGGCGGGAGCCGCCCTGACCCAGGCCAGGCCGCGCACCTGACCTGCCGGGCGCCCTCACACCCGGCCGCCACCGGAGCCCGGCCGCACCGCCGAAGCCACCGCCTCCGCCACCCTCCCGATCTCCTCCTCGGTGAGGGCGGAGACCGTGATCCGGATCCCCGGCGGGGCGCTCATGCGGAAGCGTGCGCCGGGCGCCACGGCCCACCCCGCGTGGAGCAGCCGGGCGACCGCGCCGGTCTCGTCCGGGACCCGGATCCACACGTTCATCCCGCTGACCCCGTGCGCCTCGACCCCGTGCCGGGCGAGGGCGCCGATCAGCGCGTCGCGCCGCCTCCCGTACGCCGCCGCCACGGCCGCGGCGTCCACCGCGCCGCCGGTCCACAGCCGTACGACGGCCCGCTGCACCAGCCGGCTCACCCAGCCCGGCCCCAGCCGTTGCCGGCCCCGGACCCGGTCGACCGTGACGGCGTCCCCGGTGAGCACCGCGACCCGCAGGTCGGGGCCGTACGCCTTGGCGACCGACCGCACGACGGCCCAGCTGCGGGTGGCCCCGGCGAGAGGACGCAGGGGCTGGGCGACGATCCGGTGGCCGTGGTCGTCCTCGATGAGCAGGGTCTCGGGATACTCCTCCAGCACGGACCGCAGGGCACGCGCCCGTGCGGCGCTCACGGCCGCGCCGGTGGGGTTCTGCGCGCGGTCGGTGACGATCAGGGCCCGCGCCCCGGCCTCCAGTGCCCCGCGGACGTCGTCGGCGAGCGGCCCCTCGTCGTCGACGCCGACCGGCACCACGCGCAGCCCGAGCGCCGGTACGAGGTCGAGCACGCTGCCCCACCCCGGGTCCTCGACGGCGACGGCGTCCCCGGGCTTGAGGTGGGCGGCCAGGACGCGTTCGATCGCGTCGAGCGAACCGGAGGTGACGGCGACCGGCCCGTCCGGCACCCCGTCGGCGTCCAGCTCGGCCCGCGCGATGCGGGCCAGCTCGGGCTCCACGGAACCCGCCCCGTACAGCACGGGCTCGCGGTCGCCCTGCCGGGCGGCGGCCGCGAACGCCTCGGCGAGGGACGGCAGCAGGGCGGTGTCGGGATTGCCGCCGGCCAGATCCCGGACGCCCTCCGGCACCTCCACCCGGATGTACTCACGGCCCGTCGTCGCCGGCCGGGGCCGCACACGGCTCCCCCGCCGGCCGGCCGTCTCGATGACCCCGCGCTCGCGCAGCGTGCGGTAGGCGGCCGCGACGGTGTTCGGGTTCACCCCGAGCCTCTCCGCCAACTCCCGCATGGGGGGCAGTAGCTGACCGGGGGTCAGCTCGCCCGCCCCGACCGCCCGCTCGACGCTCGCCGCGATATCCGCCGCGCGCCGCCCGGTGACCATGTATTCTCCTAGCACAAACCAAACTATGCACTAGTGCAATGGGGAGCGCAATGACGGGGACACCACAGCCGACGACACCGGCGGCCGCCGCCTACCACCCCACCGACCGCACCGCCCCCACCCGGGGCAGGGAGAAGGCGTCGTACGACAAGGAGCTGGTCCACGCGATACTCGACGAGGGGTACGTCTGCCATCTCGGGTTCGTCCGTGACGGCGCCCCGGTGGTGCTGCCCACGCTGTACGGCCGGGTCGGCGAGACGCTCTACGTGCACGGTTCGACGGGTTCGCGCCCGCTGCGGATGACGGGCCAGGCCGACCCGGGGCTCCCGGTGTGCCTGACGGTGACCCACGTGGACGGGCTGGTCCTGGCCCGCTCCGCCTTCCACCACTCGATCAACTACCGCTCGGTGGTGGTGCACGGCATCGCCCACGAGGTCACGGACCCGCAGGAGCGGCGGATCGCCCTGGACGCGCTCGTCGACCACGTCGTACCGGGCCGCTCGCGGGACTCCCGGCCCGCCAACCCCAAGGAGTTCGCGGCCACCGCCGTGATCCGCCTCGACCTGAACGAGGTCTCGGCCAAGACCCGCACCGGCGGCGTCAACGAGGAACCCGAGGACCTCGCCCTCCCCCACTGGGCCGGCGTCGTCCCCCTGCGCAAGGGGTACGACACTCCGATCCCGGAGCCCGACCTGCCCGCCGGCACGGAGCTCCCGGACTACCTCAGGACCCTGTAGGACGCGCCCCCGGGCCCGCCTCGACGGCGAGGCGCCACCCCGGGGCCTTCAGGGGCGCACCGACAGTTCCGGCTCGGCCTCCTCCGCGACGGTCCCGGCCGGCGGTCGCGGCACCGTCTCCCCCACCGCGGACCGCTGCGCGACGAACGCCCCGACCAGCACCACCCCACCGCCCAGGATCTGCGGCGCCGACAGATGCTCACCCAGCAGCACCCACGCGAGCACCGTCGCCACGACCGCCTCCAGGCACCCCACGACCCCGGCCACCTGCGGCGACAGCCGCCGCACGGCCACCACCCCGGTCCCGTACGCGATCACCGTGGCGAGCAGCACCACCCAGCCGAGCAGCACCCACGCCGGAACGGCCGTACCGTCCATCGACGCGTCGCCCCCGAGCACTCCCCATTCCATGCCCCACGGCCGCGCCACCACCGTGAGCACCGCGGCGCCGACCAGCAGCCCGTAGGCGATCACCCCGAGCGGATCCGGCGCCCCGGCCCCCTCGTCGCCGCCCTGGTCGGACAGGACGAAGTACCCGGCCTGACAGCAGGCGGCCCCGAACGCCAGCAGCAGCCCGAGCGGGTCGAAGCTCAGCCCCGACCAGATCTCCACGACACAGGCGAGGCCGCCGACGGCGAGGACGACACCGACCGCGGCGGCCCGCGTCACCGGCCGCCGCTGCACGAACCGCACCCAGCCGAGGACGATGGCCGGTCCGAGGTACTCCACGAGGAGCGCGACACCGACGGGGATCCGGGAGATCGAGGCGAAGTAGAACGCCTGCACACCGGCCACGGCGAACAGTCCGAACCCGACGAGCAGCGCGGGCCGCCGACGCACCAGATCGCGGTGACGCACGGCCAGCGGCAGCATCACCAACGCGGCACCGACGACCCTCAGCCACACCACGTGCAGCGGGTCGAGCCCGGCCTCGATGAGCGGCTTGGCCGCCGTACCCGATCCGCCGAAGGCGACCGCGGACCCCAGCGCGAGCACCAGCCCGACGCCACGCCCGCGATGCCCCTGACTCCCCTGAGACGTATGCACCGCCCCATGATGTCAGCCGACGACAGTAGCGTCATCCCCGATGACTCCTGTCTCAATGGCTGGACGGGGGCGGAGCGTCATCGGCCGCGCCGCCGTCGTCGGTCTCCGCGCCACCGTCGCCGGTCTCCCCGCCGCGCTCCGCGGCGCCGCCCCCGCCGGCCTGTGCGATGCGTCGCGCCACCACCTCCCCGTCGACCCCGACCTTGCCCAGCACCTCCACGGCCCGCGAACCACCCGCCACGACGAGCACCGCGAGGAGATCGACGCAGTGGGCCGACACCGCGCCGCGCAGCACGGCGCGGTCGTACGCCCGGGTCATCGCCCGGGACGCCACGGGCGACCAGCCCGGCCTGCCCGGCCCGCCCGGGACGGCGCCGGCGTCCTCGACACCGACCCGCCAGCGCAGCCCGTACCCGATGCTGCGCTGCACGAGATAGCCGAGGAGCCGGGCGACCTGCGGACCGTCGAAGACGGCACGGACCTCCGGGTCCGACTCCACGAGGGAGTGCAGCAGATGGGCGGTGTCGATCTGCCGGTCCCCGTCCCGCAGGGCCCGTCTGCGCGCACCGGCGACCACCGAGGCCAGCTCATCCGTGAGCCCGCCCTCGATCTCCACGCGATCCGGACCATGGTCTACGGCCGACTGCCGGGGAATACGGGGTAGCACGCCTCCCACCCCATCAGCCCCGGCACCCCCGGGGCATCCACGGGAGGAAGCATTTTCGCCTCCGGCACAGGTTGCGCGAGGAGGAGCCGCCTCTCCTCCCTACGGATGAGATCCCACCCGCTCGTCTCAGGGGCCGCGCGCCGCCCCGCCCCGCGCCCGGCGCGGCACCGGACCGGCAGGTGACGTGGACATCCGCCCCACCGGCGACCGACCACCGGCGACCGACCACCAGCCACCGACCACCAGCCGCCGGCCACTTCCTGACGGTTCATCAGTATTGAATGTTCCGGGCCCCGAGGCTACGTTCCGCGACACCACCGTCCGAGACGAAGGGGTTGTCGCATGGCCGACGTCAGCGCCGAGGCACGCATCGAGGCACCCGCCGAGCAGGTCTGGGCCCGGCTCGTCGACTGGCCCTCGCACGGCGAGTGGAACACCACCCACACCGGCTTCCCCAAAGGCGGCCCCGACGCTCTCGCGGTCGGCGGCACGTTCCAGGAGAACCTGAGAATGATGGGCTTCCCCGCCGAGGTCGAGTGGACCATCGCCGAACTGGAACCCGCCCGCACCCTGGCCCTCCGCGGCAAGGGCCCCATGGCGGTGGATCTCGCCACCCGCTACACGCTCACCCCCGACGGCGACGCCACCACGGTCCGCATCGACGGCCGGTTCACCGGCGCCGCCGTCTCCCTGATGGCGGGCAAGCTCAGGGACTCCGCCACGGCCGCGCTCGCCGAGTCCTTGCGCAAGCTCGGCGGCCTCGTGACCTGACCGCACGCCCGCCCGCACCCCCACTCGCCGCTCCCCGCCCGCAGGCCCCACGCACACGAAAGCGCCCCGCGGAGATTCCTCTCCACGGGGCGCCCTCTCGTAGCGGTCACCCGCACACTGCCGTCAGTCCTCGTCGGCGAGGATGAGGTACAGCTTCTTGCGGGCTTCGTTGATCACCGTCAGCGCCTTGTCGCGCTGGTCCTTGTCACCGGTCTTCCAGACCTGGCCGAACGCCTCCATCAGACCGAAGCCGGCCTGCCGGATCTCACTCAGCGCCTCCCAGTCGACCCCGCGCGAGGCCTCTTCCCAAGGGGCCTCGGGCCCCTCGTCGGCCGCGGCGCGGCCGGCCTCGGTGAGCGAGAACAGCTTCTTGCCGCCCTCGGTCGCACTGGCGATCAGCCCCTCGTCCTCCAGCAGTTGAAGGGTGGGGTACACCGAACCGGGGCTGGGCTTCCACGCCCCGCCACTGCGCTCGGCGATCTCCTGGATCATCTCGTAGCCGTGCATGGGCCTGTCCTTGAGGAGGGCCAGGATCGACGCGCGCACGTCGCCCCGCCTCGCCCTCCCCCGAGGGCCGCCCCGGCCGCGCCCACCCCAGGGGCCCCCGCCGAAGGGTCCGAACGGTCCGGGGCCACCTTGGCCCGGCCCGAACGGCCCGAAGGCGGCGCGCAGCGCCTCGGCGTCACCTCGGCCGCGGGGGTGCTCCCCACCACGGCGTCCATGTCCACGCTCGAATCCGAAGTCCTGTCCACGGGAACGCATCGCAATCACTCCATTCCATCGTTGATCTGTCGCGATGTCTCAACGATATATCGGGACCTGTCGTCTGACAACCCCCGATGCGAGCACACCTTCGTGATCTACTGCCGCGCATGCCTCTGCTGCTGCTCGACCTGGACAACACCCTGATCGACCGCGACGCGGCGTTCCGGGCCGCCGTGGCCGCCTTCCTGCGCGCACACGGCCTGCCCGCCACCGATCTGCCCTGGGTGACGGCCGTCGACGGGGGCGGCCACACCCCGCGCCACGAGGTCGCCACCGCCCTGTCCGAGCGGTATGCGGGCGCGGTACCGCCCGAAGCCGTCCGCGTCCTGCTCGACACCGGCGCCGCCGACCGCGTGGTCCTGGCTCCGCCCGCCCGCGAGGCACTCGACCGCGCACGCGGCGGAGGCTGGACCTGCGTGATCGTCACCAACGGGCGAACCGTCCAGCAGGAGACGAAGATCCGCCGCACCGGGCTCGACCGGCTCGTGCGGGGCTGGGTCGTCTCCGAAGCCGTCGGCCACAGCAAGCCCGAGCCGGAGGTCTTCCACGCGGCGGCCGCCGCGGCCGCACTCCCTCTCGCCGGTGCCTGGGTCGTCGGTGACGCGGCCCACGCCGACATCGCGGGCGCCGACGCCCTCGGCCTGCGCAGCGTCTGGGTCGCGCACGGCCGCCCCTGGACGGAGGCCGCCTACCGGCCCACCCACATCGCCGCCGACGTCACCTCCGCCATCGACCACGTCATCGGCACCGGGAGACGATCCGCCGAGGCACCCCTCTAGGGTTCGGGAATGATCTCCGACAGCTATCTCTCCGCCCTGTTCTCGCTGGACGGCCGAGTCGCCGTGGTGACGGGCGGCAGCTCCGGCATCGGCCGGGCCATCGCCTCGGCTCTCGCCCGGGCCGGGGCGAGCGTGGTGATCGTCGCGCGCAAGGAGGCCGAGCTGACAGCGACGGTCGACGAGCTGACGGCGGACGGCTGCCGGGCGGCTTGGGTGAGCGGCGACCTGAGCACCCGTGCCGGTGTGCGCGCGGCGGCCGAGCGGGCGGTCGAGGCGTTCGGGGAGCCCGACATCCTCGTCAACAGCGCCGGCGTCAACCTGCGGCCGCCGTTGGGCGAACTGGACGAGGACGTGTGGGACACCACCATGGCCGTGAACCTGGACGCGCCCTTCCTGCTGGGCCAGCGCTTCGGCCCGGGCATGGCCGAGCGCGGCTACGGCCGCATCATCCACATCACCTCGCAGCAGGCGCACCGGGCCTTCGTCCGCAGCGGCGCGTACGGAGTCTCCAAGGGCGCGCTGGAGTCGCTGGCCCGTTCACAGGCCGAGGAGTGGTCGCCGCACGGCGTCACCTGCAACACCCTGGTCCCCGGCTTCGTCCCGACCCCCCTCAACACACGGCTCTCGTCCGACCCTGAGAAGGTGGCGGCCCTCGCCGCCCGCACCCTGGCCGGACGCAACGGCGTGGCCGAGGACTTCGCCGGTGCCGCCGTCTTCCTGGCCGGCCGCTCGGCCGGTTACCTCACCGGCCAGTCGGTCTTCGTCGACGGCGGCTTCTCCGTCCACTAGCGGGCCGCAGCCGCGCGTGGGACGGGCCGACGGGCCGACCCACGCGCGACTGGCCCCCGAAAACCAGTCCAGCATCCCGAGATTGGCCTTGGTCCGCCGCTCCACCGACGCCCTAGCGTCGTCCCATGCGCATTCGTATCGTGGACGCCTTCACCGACCGCCCCTTCTCCGGCAACCCGGCCGGAGTCCTCCTCCTCGACGCGTTTCCGGAGGACGCCTGGCTGCAGGACGTGGCCAGAGAGGTCAACCACGCCGAGACCGCGTTCGCCCATCCCCTCCCGCCGGGCGGCGAGGCCGACTGGGCACTGCGCTGGTTCACGCCGGTCGCCGAGGTGGCCATGTGCGGCCACGCCACACTGGCCACCGCACACGTCCTGAACAGCACGAACGCCCATGAAGGCCCCGTACGGTTCGCCACGCGCAGCGGCGTCCTCCTCGCCACCCCCCGCCCGGACGGCTCGCTCACCCTCGACTTCCCGACCGCGCCCCTCACCCCGGTCGCCGTCCCGGACGGGGTCGCCGGGGCGCTGGGCGCCGAGCCGCTGAACGCGGTCGACACCGGTCCGAACGTGGGCGACCTCCTGGTGGAGCTGGCCGACGAGAAGACGGTCCGGGGTCTCGCCCCCGACCTCCGGTCCCTCGGCCGCTACTCCGAGCGCGGCATCATCGCCACGGCCCGCGCCGAGGACCCCGCCGCCGGGTACGACTACGTCTCGCGGTGCTTCTTCCCGAACCTCGGCATCGACGAGGACGCCGTCACGGGCAGCGCCCACACCGCGCTCGCCCCCTACTGGTCCGCGCGCCTGGGTGCCCCGGACCTCACCGGCCTGCAGGCGTCCCCCCGCTCCGGCCGCGTGCGCACCGAACTCCGCGGCGGGCGCACCCTGCTCTCCGGGCGCGCGGTCACGGTCATCGACGGCGAACTGACGGCGTGACCGTACGGCCGCCTCAGACCGCACCGAGGGCGTGACGGTACGGCCGCCTCAGACCGAACCGACGGCGTGACGGTCCGGCCGCCTCAGGCGGTGGGCAGCCAGCCCACCTTCCCCGCCAGCAGCGCGTACCCCACGAACGCCCCGATGTCGAGCAGCGAGTGGGCCACCACGAGCGGCCCCACACGCCCCCACCGCCGGTACAGGTAGACGAACACCACGCCCATCACCATGTTGCCGACGAAGCCGCCGATGCCCTGGTAGAGGTGGTACGACCCGCGCAGCACCGAGCCGGCGGCGAGCGCGGTCCCCGGTGACCAGCCGAGTTGCTGGAGCCGGCGCAGCAGGTACGCGAGCACGATGACTTCTTCGAGGACCGCGTTCTGGATCGCGGAGAGGATCAGTACGGGGTACTTCCACCACACCTCGGGCAGCGCCTCCGGCACGACCGTGAGGTTGAACCCGAGGCCGCGGGCCGCCAGATAGAAGGCGATGCCCGTACTGCCGATCACGGCGGCGACCGCCGCGCCCCGGCCGAGGTCGAACCACGGCTTCGTCCGGTCGAACCCGAGGGTGCGCAGCCCGGCGCCCTCACGCAGCAGGAAGTGCGCGACCAGGGCGACCGGGACCAGGGCGGCGGTGATCCCGAACAGCTGCCACGCGAGGTCGAGCCAGGGCCTGCCCGGCGCGGCCGAGGCGTTCATGGTGGCCGCCTGGTCCTTCAGCCCGCCCGGCTTGGTGACCGATCCGATGAAGCTGATCAGCGCGGACACCCCGCTCGCGCCGAGCGAGACCCCGAGCACGAGCAGTGTCTCGTCCCGCAGGATCCGCCGGCCCGGCCGCTCCCACGGCACCGCGCCCTCCGCCGCCTCCGCCTGCCCCTGCACCCACGCCTCCAGTTGTCCGGCCCCGCCGAGGGTCCATCATGACCCGCGGCGGTCCGGGACTTTCCGGCGGCTGCCCCTGCGAGCGGCTCCTCAGCCCAGCGGCACCGGCTCCGGCAGCCCGACCGGCCAGCTGTGGACGGGCTCCCCGGAGTGCATCAGCTCGCCGTAGCGCTTGGTGGTGGCGGCCAGCGCCGCGTCCCGTCCCAAGCCCTTGGCCAGCGCCCGATGGAACGTTTCCACCTGCCAGGACGCCCCGTTGGCCCGTCGCCGGCAGCGCTCCTCGATCACGCCGAGATAGAAGTCCCGGTCGGCCGGCTCGACCCCCCAGGCGTCCAGTCCGACCTCGGCGAGCGGCAGCAGCTCGTCGCGCACGAGGTTCACGGCGTCCACCGGCCCCACTCCGCCGTACCGCCCCCGGGGCCACTGCAGCCGTGCGTCGATCCCGTGGCGGCACGCCTCGTCGAAGTTGGCCGCGGCGGCCTCGAACGGCAGCCGGGTCCACACGGGCCGCGACTCCTCCGCCAGCGCGCGGACGACCCCGTAGTAGAAGGCCGCGTTCGCGATCACGTCCGTGATGGTGGGCCCCGCGGGCAGCACCCGGTTCTCGACCCGCAGGTGCGGGACCCCGTCGGCGATGCCGTAGACGGGACGGTTCCAGCGGTAGATGGTGCCGTTGTGCAGGGTGAGTTCGGCGAGCGAGGGGGTGCCGCCCGCGTCGAGGACGGCGATCGGGTCCTCGTCGTCGCAGATGGGCAGCAGGGCCGGGAAGAAGCGCAGGTTCTCCTCGAAGAGTTCGTACGCCGAGGAGATCCACCGTTCCCCGAACCAGGTGCGCGGCCGCACCCCCTGGGCCTGGAGCTCGGGCGGCCGTGTGTCGGTGGACTGCTGGAACAGGGGTGGCCGCGACTCCCGCCACAGCTCGTGCCCGAACAGGAACGGCGAGTTGGCCCCGATGGCGACCTGTGCGGCGGCGACCGCCTGGGCGGCGTTCCACACATCCGCGAACCGGCCCGGCGTCACCTGCAGATGCAGTTGCACGGAGGTGCAGGCGGCTTCCGGCGCGATGGACTTCGAGGTGCAGACGAGCCGCTCCACCCCGTCGATGTCCAGGGTGAAGTCCTCGCCGCGGGCGGCGACGATCTGGTCGTTCAGCAGGGTGTAGCGGTCGCCGGCGGAGAGGTTCGAGGAGACCAGGTCGTCGCGGCCCAGCGTGGGGAGAATGCCGATCATCACGATCCCCGCGCCCACCTCGACCGCCTTGCGGTCGGCATAGGCGAGGGAGGTGCGCAGCTCCTCGGAAAGCTGGTCGAATACCCGGCCGCCCAGCCGGTGTGGAGCTATGTTGACTTCCAGATTGAACATGGCGAGTTCTGTTTGGAAGTCTCGGCTCGCAATGCGTTCGAGTACTTGCGCATTCATCATTCTCGGCAGACCGTCGCCGTCGACGAGGTTCAGCTCGATCTCCACCCCCATGAGGTTCCTGGGGCGGTCGAACCGCTTCTCCTCCAACAGCCGCGCCAGCCCCGTCAGACACTGCCGGAGCTTGTCGCGGTACTGCTGGCGATCGGAGAGGCCAAACGGCCCCGCCACGACCTTCTCCCCCATCGAAGTGTCCTTCCTCGGATGGGCGGGCCGACGTCTCGGCCGCGGGGTGTACCGGGTCCACGGTTCATGATGCCCAGGCAGAGCCAGCGATAACGTCCCACGCTCGACCAGCACACGCTAGGCTGAGCGCGGTCTTCTCCGACCTTATTTCCCCGGCATGCTTCTGGCACATTCACCGGGCAAGAAAGAGTACGCGCTTTCTGGGCGAGGGGCTTTCGTGAAAAGCGCCGACGAGAACCGGCCGTCCCGTACGCGACGGTAATCCGAGGTCACCGGCGCACCCCCACCGAAAATAAGGGTGGCCCGCTTGTTCCGGCGACCTGATACAGCCTTGTTCTTCATATCCGGAACGGCTAGACGAAACACTGCGTGAACACGTGTCGTATAAACTCTGCAAACGAGGCTGAGAGGCGGCACCCGCGGTCCTCGGTCCTGCCGTCGGACCACCGCGGCGGACCCCACCCACGCACCGGACCCCGGGCACCCGTCTCTTCGATCCCAGAGAGCTGACAGCGCCGTCCGCCCCCGCCCTCGCGTCACCGTGCCTGCCGAATGGAGAGGCCACTCACCATGCCGCTGCATGTCCCCCCGGCTCCCGCGCCCGCCCTGCGCACCGTCCTCACGGCCCTCGGTTCTCCCACCGCCGTCCACGAGGCGCGCACTCCCGCCCTCAAGAACGCGCAGGGTCCCGTCACACCCGAACTCCCGCTGCCCGTCCACGTGCTCGACCGGATCACCCCGGAGGGGACGGGCACCGCCCGGCTCACCGGATGGCGGTTCCTGATCCGCTGCGGCGACCGCGCCGTGGCCGCCGCCGAGACCCGGCTCACCCCGGACGGCTGGGCGTTCTCGCACTTCTTCGAAGGCCCGTACATCGCCTCGACCGAACTCGCCCTGCGCCAGGCCGATCTCATGCAGCAGCCCTACCAGCCGCGCCTGCTGTCGGTGCCCGAGCTGTACATGCTCACGCTCTGGCTGCACGCCGACCCCACCGCCGACGCCGCCGGCGGGCACCCGGCCCCGGCCGACGTCCTGGTCCCGCTGGCGCCCGCGCCACCCGGCATCGCCGCCCACCGGCCGCACCCGGCCGCCGATCTCCTCCCGGTGCTGACCACCCGGCTGACACCCGCACCCCTGCTGGGTTCGCCCGCCTGAAAAACCGGACCGCACCACTCCCGCCCCGTCACCGATATACGGTGACGGGGCGCTCATTCACCGCTACGCGGAATTACCGCTCTTACGGGCGCCAAAACGCTCGTACGAGCCATTCCCACGCCTTCCCCCGCACCGGACTAGCCCCATCCGACCATGGCGCACCACCCGAAAGGACAGTGCGGCACGGATGAACCATCCGGGCGGGCGCTGCGTCATCAACCTGTGAAGAAGTCGTGCTGCGAAATGCCTGCGGATTCACGCTCGTGGGGCAACACTGGGACCGGACCGATTTATCACAACGGGGGGCGGCCATGAACGGGGCTTCACGCCGCGGGACAGACAAAACAGCCATCTCAGACCAGACGACCGACCGAAAGATCCCAACAACCATGTGCCAGCACCAGCCACTGTGCCCGACTGCCGAATCCGCCGACCGGGAAGGCGCCCGTCTCGTGGCGCACCACCCGGAGCAGGGATGGAGCCTGCTCTGCAACGGCGTTCTGCTCTTCGAGGACACCGGTGAGCTCCTGCCGGACGGCCAGATCATCGCGCCGCACCGCCCGATGGGCACCGTGGTGACCGCCGCCTGAGCCGCACTCACGTGCGCGCAGGGCGAGCGTCCCGCCCAGGACGCCCGCCCGGACAGAAGAGGGGCCGGCCGGAGAAGCACTCTCCGAACCGGCCCCGACGCGTGTCCGACCGCGACTACGCTTCGTAAGCGTCCAGCGGCGGGCAGGAACAGACCAGGTTCCGGTCGCCGAACGCCTGGTCGATCCGGCGCACCGGCGGCCAGTACTTGTCCGCGCGCGAGACCCCGGCCGGGAAGACCGCCTCCTCACGCGTGTAGGCGTGGTTCCACTCCCCGCCCAGCGCACCCGCGGTGTGCGGGGCGTTGCGCAGCGGGTTGTCGTCCGCGGGCCACTCGCCCGAGCCGACCTTCTCGATCTCCGCGCGGATCGCGATCATGGCCTCGCAGAACCGGTCCAGCTCCCCGAGGCCCTCGGACTCGGTCGGCTCGATCATCAGCGTCCCGGCGACCGGGAACGACATCGTCGGCGCGTGGAAGCCGTAGTCGATCAGCCGCTTGGCGATGTCGTCGACGCTCACGCCGGTCGACTTGGCCAGCGGCCGCAGGTCGATGATGCACTCGTGCGCCACGAGCCCGCCCGGACCGGTGTAGAGCACCGGGTAGTGCGGCTCCAGCCGCTTGGCGATGTAGTTGGCGCTGAGCACCGCCACCTGCGTGGCCCGCTTCAGCCCCTCACCGCCCATGAGCCGGACGTACGCCCAGGAGATCGGCAGGATGCCCGCCGAGCCCCAGGGCGCCGCCGAGATCGGTCCGACGCCCGTCTCCGGCCCTGCCGCGGGCTGCAGCGGGTGGTTCGGCAGGTACGGCGCCAGGTGCGCGCGCACCGCGACCGGTCCGACCCCGGGCCCACCGCCGCCGTGCGGGATGCAGAACGTCTTGTGCAGGTTGAGGTGCGAGACGTCGCCGCCGAAGTGGCCCGGCTTGGCCAGACCCACCAGCGCGTTGAGGTTGGCGCCGTCGACGTACACCTGGCCGCCCGCGTCGTGCACCTGCGCGCAGATGTCGGCCACGTGCTCCTCGAACACGCCGTGGGTCGACGGGTACGTGATCATGAGCACGGACAGCTCGTCACGGTACTGCTCGATCTTCGCCCGCAGGTCCTCGACGTCGATCTCGCCGTCGTCGGCGGTCTTCACGACGACGACCTTCATCCCGGCCATGACGGCGCTCGCCGCGTTGGTGCCGTGCGCGGAGGACGGGATCAGGCACACCGTCCGCTGCTCGTCACCGTTCGCACGGTGGTACGCGCGCACGGCCAGCAGCCCCGCCAGCTCACCCTGCGAGCCCGCGTTGGGCTGCAGCGACACCTTGTCGTACCCGGTGGCCTCCGCCAGCCGCTCCTCCAGCTCACGGATGAGCGTGAGGTACCCCTGCGCCTGCCCGGCGGGCGCGAACGGGTGCAGCTGCCCGAACTCGGGCCACGTCACCGGCTCCATCTCGGTGGTCGCGTTGAGCTTCATCGTGCAGGAGCCGAGCGGGATCATGCCCCGGTCCAGCGCGTAGTCCCGGTCCGCGAGCCGGCGCAGGTAGCGCAGCATCGCGGTCTCGGAGCGGTGGTCGTGGAACACCGGGTGCGCCAGGTAGTCGTCCGACCGCAGCAACCCCTCGGGCAGCGTGTCCGCGGCGGAGGCGTCCAGCGCCTCCACGTCGCCCTCCACGCCGAACGCGGCCCACACGGCGCCCAGCTGCGCCCGCGTGGTGGTCTCGTCGCAGGAGACCGACACCAGGTCGGCGTCCACGAGATGCAGGTTCACGCCATGTTCCCGCGCGGCGGCCACGACCTCGCCGGCCCGCCCCGGCACCCGCACGGTGAGCGTGTCGAAGTACGACCCGTGCACGACCTCGATGCCACCGGCCGCGAGCCCCGCGGCCAGCACGGTGGCGTACCGGTGGGTACGGCGGGCGATCGTCCGCAGCCCCTCCGGCCCGTGGTAGACGGCGTACATGCCGGCCATCACCGCGAGCAGCACCTGCGCCGTGCAGATGTTGCTGGTCGCCTTCTCCCGGCGGATGTGCTGCTCCCGCGTCTGCAGGGCGAGCCGGTACGCCTTGTGCCCGTCCGCGTCCACGGACACCCCGACGAGCCGTCCGGGCAGGCTGCGCGCGAACTTCTCCTGGACGGCCATGTAGCCCGCGTGCGGCCCGCCGAAGCCCATCGGCACACCGAAGCGCTGCGTCGTGCCCACCGCGATGTCGGCGCCCAGTTCACCGGGCGAGGTCAGCAGGGTCAGGGCCAGCAGGTCGGCGGCGACGGTGACGAGCGCGCCGAGTCCGTGCGCCTGCTCGACGACCGGCTTCAGATCCCGTACGACACCGGAGGCGCCCGGGTACTGCAGCAGCACGCCGTTGATGTCCCGCGCGGCGATGTCGGCGGGGATGCCCTCGCTCAGGTCGGCGACGACGACCTCGACGCCGGCCGGCTCGGCGCGGGTCTCGATCACGGCGATGGTCTGCGGCAGCGTGTCCGCGTCGACGAGGAACAGGCCCTTCTTGTTCCTGCCCATGCGCCGCGACAACGCCATGGCCTCGGCGGCGGCGGTGCCCTCGTCCAGCAGCGAGGCGCCGGAGGTGGGCAGCCCGGTCAGCTCGGCGACCATGGTCTGGAAGTTCAGCAGGGCTTCCAGCCGCCCCTGGGAGATCTCGGGCTGGTACGGGGTGTAGGCGGTGTACCAGGCCGGGTTCTCCATGACGTTGCGCAGGATGACGGGCGGCGTGAACGTCCCGTAGTACCCGAGTCCGATCATCGAGCCCAGCACCTGGTTGCGGTCCGCGAGCGAGCGCAGCTCGGCGAGCACCTCGGCCTCGGTCCGCGCGCCGGGCAGGTCCAGCGCCTCGGCGTTCTTGATCACATCCGGGACCGCGGCCGCCGTCAGCTCGTCCAGCGAGCCGTAGCCGACGTGCGCGAGCATCTTGGCCCGGGCCCCGGCGTCCGGGCCGATGTGGCGCCGCTCGAAGGGGATGCCCTGTTCGAGCTCGGAAAGCGGAATGCGATGGGCGGTCATTGCGGAGGCCTCCTGGTCTGACACGACCTTCGAGGGGCACCACGGCACGGGCACCCCGACGGCCTCCCCCTCTGTCATCTCAACCTGAGAGCTTCACCGGTCCAGGTGCGGACCGGCTTTCACCGTCGGTGAGAGCGGGAGCCGTGACACCCGCCCTGCTTTCCAGAGTGACCTCGTCCGCGCGGTACGTGGGCCTGAGAGATTCCGGGGAGGATTTGCTCCTTCGGCGCCTCCGGATGGTGTCCGGAGGACTCTCCCGCACGGGGTCGACAGCCGCTGCCAGCGTATCAGCGCGGGCAACGCACAGGTCTTCGAGTGGCCGCTCCCCTCAATGTGCCTTTTCGTAGGGGTGAGAGACGATGTACCACCCCTTGCGACCACTTGGAGGGCCCGTGCAGACCGACATCGATCCGCGCAACCTGATCGGCCGCAAGGCGTTCGACCGCAAGGGCACCAGGATCGGCACGGTGGACGAGGTCTATCTGGACGACGCCACCGGCATCCCCGAGTGGGCCGCGATACGCATGGGCCTCTTCGGCCGCGACGCCTTCGTCCCCCTGGAGCCCAGCGAACTGGTCGACGGCACCCTCCGCGTCCCCTTCGAGCGCGCCCTGATCAAGGACGCCCCCGACTTCGGCGTGGGCCGCCACCTCTCCCCCGAGCAGGAGCTCCAGCTCTACCACCACTACGGCCTGGACATCGCGCCGCCCCCGCCCCTCGACCACGACTTCGGGCACGTCACCGGCCAGGACGACACCTGAGCGTTCCCACGACACACACGCCACAGGACACCACCGGACGGCCGAAGCGCCCCCACACGGTCCGATGCCGCCCGGCTCTCACCCCGGTACCGCGCCCGGCACCAGCGGCAACGGCTCCGCCGGCTCCAGCGCCTCGTCGTCCGTCCTGAACGTCCGCACCCGCCCCGGCCCGGCGTCGAGCGGCGTCTCGAACCGCACGGTCACCCGCCCGAGCCCGCTGCCCTGCACCCATCCGTGTCCGTACTCGGTGTGCCGTACATCGTGCCCGGCCCTCCACAGCCGCTCCCCGCCCGTGTGCTCCTGCACCGCGGGTACCTCCACGGCTCCCTCGGTGTCCGCCTCCACCGGCTCCGGTTCCCCGGCGGCCTGGGCGAACAGGTCCTCCTGCGTGTAGTCGGCCAGGCCGCTCACCCCGACGCCCAGCAGTCGTACCCCGCCGGTCGTGTCCACGGCCTCCAGCAGCCGGGCGGCGGCCTCCCGCACCACGGCGGGATCGTCCGTGGGCCCCCGCAGCGTCTCGGACCGGGTCAGGGTGGAGAAGTCGTACCGCCGCACCTTCAACTGGATCGTCCGCCCCGAGAGCCCGGCCTCCCGCAGCCTGCGCACACACCGCTCCGCGAGCCGCTGCACCTCCATGCGCACCCGAACCCGGTCATGGATGTCCACGTCGTAGGTGTCCTCCACCGACACCGACTTCGTGTCCCGCTCGGCGACCACCGCCCGGTCGTCCCGCGCCAGCGCCATCGCGTACAGCCCGTGCCCGTGGGCCTTCCCGAGCAGCCGTACGACCTCGTCCTCGCCCGCCTCGACGATCTCCTCGACCGTGGTGATCCCGGCGCGCCGCAGATGGTCCCCGGTCGCGGGTCCCACGCCCGGAAGGATCCGCACGGACATCGGCCCCAGCAACGCCCGCTCGGTTCCCGGCTCGATGAGCACCAGCCCGTCCGGCTTGGCCTGCTCGGAGCCGATCTTCGCGAGCATCTTGGAGGCCGCGAGCCCCACGGACCCCGTCAGCGCGGTCAGGGCCCGTATGTCCGCGCGCAACCGCTCCCCCGCCAGCCGGGCCGACCTGGCGTCCCAGGCCGCGTCCCCGGCCTCCAGATCCACGAAGGCCTCGTCCAGGCTCAACGGCTCCACCAGCGGCGACAGAGCCCGCAACAGCCCCATGACCTGATCGCTGATCGCCCGGTAGAAGGGGAAGCGCGGCGTGAGGTACGCGGCGTTCGGCGCGAGCCGGCGCGCCTGCGCCATCGGCATCGCCGAGTGCACCCCGAAGACCCGCGCCTCGTAGGAGGCGGTGGCGACCACTCCGCGCGGCCCCAGCCCGCCGACCACAACGGCTTTCCCCCGCAGACTCGGCTTCGACGCCTGCTCCGCCGAGGCGTAGAAGGCGTCCATGTCGAGATGCAGGATCGTGGGCGCGGTTCTCACATCTCCGATGCTGCCCTACGCCACTGACAATGCCCCGCACACCGGCTCCACCGGCCACGCCTGTACTGAGAACCGTCCCCGCCCCCGGACCGGCCGACCCGGACGCGCATCCTCCGGAGCCCTTCAGACCGCCCGGTTCCGGCGCCGCGCCAGCTCGTCCGCCGGATTGTGGCCCACGAGCGTCTCCCCCGTGTCGACCCGCTCCCCGTGCAACTGGGAGAGAGCGCTTTCGACGTCACGCCAGACGACCCCCACGGCGATCCCGAAAACCCCCTGGCCGCCCTGGAGCAGGGCGTGGACCTCGTCGGGCGACGTGCACTCGTAGACCGTCGCACCGTCGCTCATGAGCGTCATCCGCTCGAGATCGCTGAAGCCCCGCTCCCGCAGGTGCTGGATGGCGGTGCGGATGTTCTGCAGCGACACCCCCGTGTCGAGGAACCGTTTCACGATCTTCAGGACGACCACGTCCCGGAAGCTGTAGAGGCGCTGCGTCCCCGAGCCCTGGGCGGACCGCACACTCGGCTCCACCAGGCCCGTACGGGCCCAGTAGTCGAGCTGACGGTAGGTGATGCCGGCGGCCGCGCACGCGGTGGGACCGCGGTAGCCGACCTTCTCGTACGGCTCGGGCGCCGCCTCGGCGCTGTCCTGCACGGCCGTGGGCCGCTGCGGGGCGTGACCCGCCGGGCCGCCCTGATGGGGGTCCCCCCAGCTCGGGCGCGTCCGAGAGCCCGGGGGAGGGTACGGGCCGCCGCTCCCCAGCCTGCGTCCGGGGGCACCCCCAGCCGTACCGTCGCCGCTGCTTCTCACGCCGACCTCCGTCCTTGACCTGCCTCATCGACGGTAGGCAGCCACCACGGGTGCGTCAACGACCATCGCACTCGCCACGCCGAGTGATAATCACCCTGAGAGTGGTTTCGCGTGCCCTCCCGCGGGGAAAGGCTAGCCGAATGCGCTCCCGCCGAGCCGCCCCGGCACACCGCACCGACGCGCCCGCCACCAACGGCGGCAGGCAGCGTCAGGACCCGTCAGCCCCGAAGGACGACTCCGTGCGACCGTCCGCCCGGCCTCACTGACTGTTCGTCCCGAAGTCCTCGGGCGAGATCTGGTCGAGGAACTCGCGGAACTTCTCCACCTCGTCCTCCTGCTCGTCCGGGATCGCGATGCCCGCGTCGTCGAGCACCCCGTCACTGCCGAAGATCGGCGTCCCGGTACGCAGCGCCAGCGCTATGGCGTCGGAGGGCCGGGCACTCACCTCGACACCACTGGCGAAGACCAGCTCCGCGTAGAAGACGCCCTCACGCAGATCCGTGATGCGCACTTCCGTGAGCTCCTGGCCGACGGCCTCCAGCACGTCCTTGAACAGGTCGTGGGTCAGCGGTCGCGCGGGGGCCATGCCCTGCTGGGCGAAAGCGATCGCCGTCGCCTCCCCCGGCCCGATCCAGATGGGGAGGTAACGGTCGCCTCCCACTTCGCGCAGGAGCACGATCGGTTGGTTGGAGGGCATTTCCACCCGGACACCTACGACATCGAGCTCGTTCACACAGCAACCCTAGGCCGTGCTCGGGATGTTTGGGTAGTCGGGCCCGGATCGGCCGGCCGATCCGCCACGGGCGAACACCACACCTCAGCGCGACCGCACACCCAGCGCACCGCGCACGAGGGCGGCGTGCAGCTTGACCGTCAGCCCCGCCAGCTCCCTCGCCCGCTCCTCCGCATGCGCCCTGGTCTGCGGGTTACGGTGCCGGCGCAGCGGCGCCACCACCTGGTCGACGAGCCCCGCCTCACGGTCGGCGGCGGCCCGCATCACCCTCAGATGCCGGGGCTCGATACCGAAGCGCCCCAGTTCGACCACAAGCGTGGCGATGGTGAGAACGTCGGCGTCGTACGACCCGTCCGGCAGCGCGGCCACCAGCCCGTACGACTCCCACTCGGCGAGCTGCTCCTCGTCGATGCCGGCGCCGGCGATGAACTCGCCCCGTCCGATCCGTGCGGCCGCCGGCTCCTCGGGCCCGCCGAACAGCTCGCTCAGGCGCTCTCCGTCGCCCACGTCCCGCTGCCGCCCCACGGACGGCAGCCGGACGTCCTCCCCGCGCTCCAGGGCCTCCAGATGCTCACGGATCACCTTGAGCGGCAGATAGTGGTCCCGCTGCATCCTGAGGACGTGTCCGAGGCGCTCGACGTCCCCGGCACTGAACTTCCGATACCCCGAGGGGGTCCGCTGCGGCTCGATGAGCCCCTCGGACTCCAGGAAACGGATCTTGGAGATGGTCACCTCGGGGAACTCGTCACGCAGTGCGTGGAGAACCGTGCCGATGCTCATCAGGTCACTGTCCGCGGCGGCGGTGCCGTGGTCGGCACCACCGCTCGTCGTTCGAAGCATGGACCTTCCCTGGGGTTCCCCGGAGCCGGTCCGGGGGAGGGTCAGTAGCCCCGCTGGCTCGCGTAGAAGACCAGCCGGTACTTGCCGATCTGCACCTCGTCGCCGTTGTGCAGGGCGACCTGGTCGATCCGCTCGCGGTTGACGTACGTCCCGTTCAGGCTGCCGACGTCGGCGACCGTGAACGAGCCGTCCTGGGCCCGCCGGAACTCCACGTGGCGACGCGACACCGTCACGTCGTCGAGGAAGATGTCGCTCTGCGGGTGACGGCCGGCCGTGGTGAGGTCGCCGTCCAGCAGGAAGCGGCTGCCCGCGTTCGGACCGCGGCGCACGACCAGGAGCGCCGAACCGAGCGGCAGCGCGTCGACGGCGGCCTGCGCCTCGGGAGAGAGCGCCGGCAGCTGCGTCTGGCCGGTGACCTCGGAGTCGTAGGCCTCCAGGCCGGAGATGGAGATGGTCGAGGTCGTCTCGGACGGACGCTCGGCGGTCGCGCCGGCCCGCAGCGGAGCACCGCAGTTCGAGCAGAAGCGGCTGTTCTCCGCGTTGCGGTTACCGCACCTCGTACACACCAGGGCCGACATCGACGGATCCTCCTGCCGCGGCTGCCCCGCCGGGGCATGGGACGCATAAGGGTCTGAGCTGAACCCTCCACCCGTACCTGAGGTTGACGGTTCCCCGAAACCTATGCGGCCCGACTGCGCAGGGTCAACAGACGGCGCGCCCTGACCTCCCGAAATGTCACCCCCCGGACCAGCGACCTGGTCCCGGAACATGGGGCGCTCGCCACCCTGGCCCTCCGCTTCGGAAGGCTGCGCGCGATGGCGGGAGGTCGCGTTGTCGCTGCCCTCTCGCGCGCTCTTGCCGAACAACTTCGCAAACAACTTCACGGGCGATTCCCCTTGACCGAAACAGACCCGCCCGTGGGGCAGGACGAACCCTGACTGAACACACCGGCCGACCCGGACAACCTCACAACGTCCGTATCCACCAGACAGTTTCCACCACGCACCACCCATTCGGTGCGCCGACCCCCCGCAACCTCATGCCCTCGCCGGACGGGCCCCATGCACCTGCGCTTCACCGGGAGGACGACCGAGCGTAGTCAGGCCGCTTCGCTGCTCGCAAGGCGTCCACGACGATCTTCTCCGCCCGCCGCACGGTCACGGTGGCCTGCTCCTTCTCCAGTGTCTGCACCACGCCTCCGGGGATGTTCAGTGCGGGCTCCAGGTCCTTCGGGTTGCCGATGACCTTGAAACGAAAAGGCTGGGTGATCTTGTTCCCGTCGACGCTGATTCCCTCACCCGCATCGGTGAGATAGGTGCTGGCCACGACCCGTACGCCGTTCACCTGGATCGCCTCGGCGCCGGCCGCGCGCAGCTCCTGGATGGCGTCGAGCAACATGTCCGCCTCGACCGTTCCCTTCGTGTCGTCCACCGTCAGTGTGATGCCGGGTCCCTGCGCCGCCACCGTGCCCGCCAGAATGCCGAGTTGCCGTTCCTTCTCGACGGTCTGCCTGCGCGCCTCCTCGGCCTGGTCCGAACTGTTCTCCAGCTCGGTGCGCTGATCCTCGAGACCCTGCTTCTCCTCCTCCAGACGCTGCGTACGGTCATCGAGTTCATCGAGGATGCGTACGAGATCCTCCTGACGTGCTCCGCGCAGCGCGCTGTCGTCGTTGGTGGAGGCCACCTGGATCGCCAGTCCGAACCCGAGGCCGAACAGCAGCAGCGCCACGATGAGTTGGGCGCGGGTGAAGCGCGGCGGCCACAGTCCCTGCGCCAGGCGCTGCCGTCCTGTCCGGCTGTCCTTGTCGTTCTCCTCCCGGGGAGCCTCACCGGGCTCCTGGGCGGCCGTGGAGGGCACCTCCTGGGGGAGCTCCCGGCGCAGCCTCGTCGTCGGCGCGTCGTCCTCTCCCCTGCCCACGGTCGGCTCGGGGCCCGGCGTCTCGTCCCGCCCGTTCATCGGCCTCACGCCCGGAACACGTGCCGGCGGATCGCCGCGGCGTTGGAGAAGATGCGGATACCGAGGACGACCACGACGCCCGTGGACAGCTGGGCGCCGACGCCCAACTTGTCGCCGAGGAAGACGATCAGGGCGGCCACGACGACGTTCGACAGGAACGAGACCACGAAGACCTTGTCGTCGAAGATGCCGTCCAGCATCGCGCGCAGGCCGCCGAAGACGGCGTCGAGCGCGGCGACCACGGCGATGGGGAGATATGGCTCGACGACCGCCGGTACCTCGGGCCGGACCAACAGTCCGGCCACGACTCCGAGGACGAGGCCCAGTACGGCGATCACGATGTGCCCTTCTCTGTGCTGGGTTCTGCTGTTCGTACGATCACGCTCGGCGCGGCCGGCACCTTGATGTCGTCCTCGACGGAGATGGTCGGCCTGATACCGAAGTTCTCCTTGAGGGCATGCAGGTACAGCCCGTCGGGGCTGTTCTGGAACCGGGTGCTCAGCCGCTGCCCGTCGCCCACCGCGAGGACCGTGTAGGGCGGCGCGAGTGGCTTGTTGTCGACCAGTATCGCGTCCCCCGCGGCCCTGATCGCCGACAGCGCGGTGAGCCGCTGTCCGTTGATCGAGATGGCCTCGGCGCCCGACGCCCACAGGCCGTTGACCACGCGCTGCATGTCCCGGTCGCGCACCCGGCCGGTGTCCGAGAACCCGGAGGTCTCGCGCGGGTCTCCGTCACCGCCCCGGGCGGCGTCCTTGGAGTCGTTGACGACGAGCCGGACCCCGGGGCCGTGCACCTCGACGGCGCCCGACAGCACGCTCACCAGGTCGTTCCCGTGACGGCCTCCGCCGTCCTCCAGCGCCTTGCGCTGGCGCGCGCTCACGTCGTCACGGAGCGCGTCCACGGACGTCTCCAGCTCGTCCGCGGTCGTCGTCTCCCGCTGGATGCGGTCGATGAGTTCCTCGCGCTCCTTGGCCACCACGGGAGCGCTTATCCGCGCCTGCGCCGCCCCCACCGTCACCACGAGCGCCGCCAGCACCAGGCCGGCCGCGAGCCCCAGCTTGGCCCGCACCGTCTTGGGCATGCCCTCGGCGCCCGCGGCCTTCCTGCGGGCGGCGGCCTCGGCGTATCCGTCGTCGAGGCTGTGGTCCATGACGTTGGTGAGCAGCGACATGGAGGCGTCCGGACGCGACGGGCGCGTGGGTGTGCTCCGAACGGGGGGCTGCTGCGGCATGCCGCACATCGTCGCACGTCGCGACCACTACCTCCGAACGGCCCCACCGGCGTGCCGGACAGGCCCCGTTGGGGGCACTTGTCCGGCACGCACGCGTACGGGGCCGTTCAGCGTCCGGCGCTGTCCACGACCGCCGACCACTCGTCGAGCAGGGCCTGCGCGGAGGCGTCGTCGGGCCCCTCGGCCCACAGATGGGTGACGGCCTCGGCCGGGTCCGGCAGCACCATCACCCACCGCCCGTCGGTCTCCACGACCCGCACACCGTCGGTCGTGTCGACGAAACGGTCACCGGCCGCCTCCACGACCCGGCGCATCACCAGGCCCTTGACGGCCCACGGGGTGGCGAGGTCCCGCTTGAGGACGTGCGCCCGCGGAATCCGCGCGTCGATCTGGCTGAGCGTGAGCTGCGTCCGTGCCACGAGCCCGATGAGCCGTACGAAGGCCGCGGTCCCGTCGAAGACGCTGCTGAACTCCGGCACGATGAACCCGCCGCGCCCGTCACCACCGAAGATGGTCGTCTCGTCCCCACCGACCCGTGTGAGGTCGTCCGGCGACGTGGTCGTCCACTCGACCTGGGTGCCGTGGTACGCCGCGACCTGCTCACCGATCCGGGTGGTGGTCACCGGCAGCGCCACCCGGCCGCTGCGCCGCTCCGCCGCCACCAGGTCGAGCATGACCAGCAGGGCCCGGTCGTCCTCGACGATCCGCCCCTTCTCGTCCACGAGCGACAACCGCTCACCGACGGGGTCGAACCGCACACCGAACGCCGCCCGCGAGGACGCCACGATCTCACCGAGCCGCACCAGCCCGGAGCGCCGCATGTCACCGGTCTCCGTCGGCCTCGACTCGTCGAGACCCGGGTTGATCGTCAACGAGTCGACGCCCAGCTTGCCGAGCAGACTGGGCAGCACCAGGCCGGCGCTTCCGTTGGAGGCGTCCACGACGACCTTGAGCCCCGACTCGGCGATGCCGGTCGTGTCGACGTTGCGCAGCAGCGACCCCGTGTACGAGTCGAACACGCTGGCCGGGAAGTGCAGGTCCCCGATCTCCCCCGGGAACGCGCGCCGGTACTCCTGCCGCGCGAACACCCGGTCCAGCTTGCGCTGACTGCCCTGCGAGAGGTCGGCCCCCTGCCCGTCGAAGAACATGATGTCGACCGAGTCCGGCACCCCGGGCGTCGTCCGGATCATGATCCCGCCGGCACTGCCCCGCGCGGTCTGCTGCCGGGCCACCGGCAGCGGCACGTTCTCCAGGTCCCGGACGTCGATGGCGCTGGCCTGCAGCGCCGAGATGACCGCCCGTTTCAGCGCACGGGCGCCCCGGGAGTGGTCGCGGGCGGTGGTGACCGTGGAGCCCTTCTTGAGCGTCGTGGCGTACGCTCCGGCCAGTCTGACGGCCAGTTCGGGGGTGATCTCCACGTTCAGGATTCCGGAGACACCACGGGCGCCGAACAGGTGCGCCTGACCCCGGGACTCCCAGATCACCGACGTGTTGACGAAGGCGCCGGCCTCGATCGTCTTGAAAGGGTAGACGCGGACGTTTCCCTGGATGATCGATTCTTCGCCGACGAGGCACTCGTCGCCGATCACCGCGCCGTCCTCGATCCGCGCCGCCCGCATGATGTCGGTGTTCTTCCCGACCACGCATCCGCGCAGATTGCTGTGCTGCCCGATGTAGACGTTGTCGTGGACCACGGCCTTGTGGAGGAAGGCCCCGCTCTTCACGACGACGTTCGAGCCCACGACGGTGTGCTCCCGGACCTCCGCGCCGGCCTCGACCTTGGCGTAGTCCCCGACATACAGCGGACCGCGCAGCACGGCGTCCGGATGCACCTCGGCACCTTCGGCGATCCACACCCCGGGCGACAGCTCGAACCCGTCGATCTCGACGTCCACCTTGCCCTCGAGCACGTCGGCCTGGGCCTTGACGTAGCTCTCGTGCGTACCGACATCCTCCCAGTAGCCCTCGGCGACGAAGCCGTAGACCGGCTTGCCCTCCTTCATCAGCTGAGGGAAGACGTCACCGGACCAGTCGACGGGGACATCGGCCTCGACATAGTCGAAGACTTCGGGCTCCATCACATAGATGCCCGTGTTCACGGTGTCCGAGAAGACCTGCCCCCAGGTCGGCTTCTCCAGGAACCGCTCGACCTTGCCTTCCTCGTCGACGATCGTGATACCGAATTCCAGCGGATTCGGCACCCGCGTCAGGCAGACGGTGACCAGCGCGCCCTTTTCCTTGTGGAAATTGATGAGCTCGGTGAGGTCGAAGTCCGTGAGGGCGTCGCCGGAGATGACAAGGAAAGCGTCGTCCTTCAGCGCCTCCTCGGCGTTCTTCACGCTCCCCGCGGTACCGAGTGGCTTCTCCTCGTTGGCATAGGTGAGCTCCATCCCGAGCTCCTCGCCGTCACCGAAGTAGTTCTTGACGAGTGACGCCAGAAACTGGACTGTAACGACGGTCTCATTGAGCCCATGCCTTTTGAGCAGCCTCAGCACGTGCTCCATGATCGGGCGGTTCGCCACGGGCAGGAGCGGCTTGGGCATGCTCGAGGTCATGGGGCGAAGGCGTGTGCCTTCGCCTCCGGCCATCACGACGGCCTTCATGTCGGAAGCGTCCTCCTTGAAGAGACGACGGTCTAGCCGACTTCACCCGTCCGGATTGTCCCGCACATTTTCGAAGCGGGCCATCTGGCCACCTACGGCCGCCCCATCGGGCGGGCTCAATCGGCCATGGCGTCCGCACTGACGAGTCGGCGGACCTGAACCACGTAGAGGATCCCTGCCCACCAATACAGCGTTGTACCCCATCCGGCGAACGCCCATCCGAAAATAGCAGCGAGTGACGGGATCCACCCGCTTCCGTCACTGAGCAGGAGCAACGGGAACGCGTACATCAGGTTGAAGGTGGCCGCCTTGCCGAGGAAGTTCACCTGAGGCGGCGGATAGCCGTGCCGCCGGAGGATGCCGACCATCACGAGCAACACCAGCTCGCGCAAGAGAAGTACAGCGGTCAACCAGAATGGCAGAATCTCGCGCCAGGTGAGTCCGATCAGGGTGGACAGAATGTACAACCTGTCCGCCGCGGGATCGAGGAGCCGGCCCAGGCTGCTGATCTGGTTCCAGCGTCGCGCCAGCATGCCGTCCAGATAGTCACTGACGCCGCTGAGAGCGATCACCAGGAACGCCCAGCCGTCGACCTTGGGGCCGCCGAACTCGGGCCAGAGGATCAACCACAGGAAGACGGGCACACCGACGAGCCGCGCCATGCTGAGAATGTTCGGGATGGTGAGGACCCGGTCCGTCTGGACCCGGGTCTCCTGTACCTCCACCCGGGGGCCTCCTGTGGGAAATGAGCCAACGATGCCCCCTGACCCTACCTCAACGCAAAAAAGCTCTGGCTCCTGGGCGGTATGCCCAAGAGCCAGAGCTGTAAAAGGAGTTCGGCGGCGTCCTACTCTCCCACAGGGTCCCCCCTGCAGTACCATCGGCGCTGTAAGGCTTAGCTTCCGGGTTCGGAATGTAACCGGGCGTTTCCCTCACGCTATGACCACCGAAACACTATGAAACACTCAACCGCACCACGCTCTGTGAAACGTGGGGTTGTTCGTGGTTTCAGAACCAACACAGTGGACGCGAGCAACTGAGGACAAGCCCTCGGCCTATTAGTACCAGTCAACTCCACCCATTACTGGGCTTCCATATCTGGCCTATCAACCCAGTCGTCTACTGGGAGCCTTACCCCATCAAGTGGGTGGGAATACTCATCTCGAAGCAGGCTTCCCGCTTAGATGCTTTCAGCGGTTATCCCTCCCGAACGTAGCCAACCAGCCATGCCCTTGGCAGAACAACTGGCACACCAGAGGTTCGTCCGTCCCGGTCCTCTCGTACTAGGGACAGCCCTTCTCAATATTCCTACGCGCGCAGCGGATAGGGACCGAACTGTCTCACGACGTTCTAAACCCAGCTCGCGTACCGCTTTAATGGGCGAACAGCCCAACCCTTGGGACCGACTCCAGCCCCAGGATGCGACGAGCCGACATCGAGGTGCCAAACCATCCCGTCGATATGGACTCTTGGGGAAGATCAGCCTGTTATCCCCGGGGTACCTTTTATCCGTTGAGCGACGGCGCTTCCACAAGCCACCGCCGGATCACTAGTCCCGACTTTCGTCCCTGCTCGACCCGTCGGTCTCACAGTCAAGCTCCCTTGTGCACTTACACTCACCACCTGATTGCCAACCAGGCTGAGGGAACCTTTGGGCGCCTCCGTTACCCTTTGGGAGGCAACCGCCCCAGTTAAACTACCCATCAGACACTGTCCCCGATCCGGATCACGGACCCGGGTTAGACATCCAGCACGACCAGACTGGTATTTCAACGACGACTCCACCCGAACTGGCGTCCGAGCTTCACAGTCTCCCAGCTATCCTACACAAGCCGAACCGAACACCAATATCAAACTGTAGTAAAGGTCCCGGGGTCTTTCCGTCCTGCTGCGCGAAACGAGCATCTTTACTCGTAGTGCAATTTCACCGGGCCTATGGTTGAGACAGTCGAGAAGTCGTTACGCCATTCGTGCAGGTCGGAACTTACCCGACAAGGAATTTCGCTACCTTAGGATGGTTATAGTTACCACCGCCGTTTACTGGCGCTTAAGTTCTCAGCTTCGCCAAGACGAATCCTGACTAACCGGTCCCCTTAACGTTCCAGCACCGGGCAGGCGTCAGTCCGTATACATCGCCTTACGGCTTCGCACGGACCTGTGTTTTTAGTAAACAGTCGCTTCTCGCTGGTCTCTGCGGCCACCCCCAGCTCACCGAGTAAATCGGATCACCAGTGATGGCCCCCCTTCTCCCGAAGTTACGGGGGCATTTTGCCGAGTTCCTTAACCATAGTTCACCCGAACGCCTCGGTATTCTCTACCAGACCACCTGAGTCGGTTTAGGGTACGGGCCGCCATGAAACTCGCTAGAGGCTTTTCTCGACAGCATAGGATCATCCACTTCACCACAATCGGCTCGGCATCAGGTCTCAGACTATTGCCAGGCGGATTTACCTACCTGACGTCCTACACCCTTACCCCGGGACAACCACCGCCCGGGATGGACTACCTTCCTGCGTCACCCCATCACTCACCTACTGCAAGTCTGGTTCGTCGGCTCCACCACTCCCCTTTGCCCGAAGGCTCCGGGGCGGCTTCACGGACTTAGCATCGCCTGGTTCGATGTTTGACGCTTCACAGCGGGTACCGGAATATCAACCGGTTATCCATCGACTACGCCTGTCGGCCTCGCCTTAGGTCCCGACTTACCCTGGGCAGATCAGCTTGACCCAGGAACCCTTGGTCAATCGGCGCAAACGTTTCTCACGTTTGTATCGCTACTCATGCCTGCATTCTCACTCGTGAACCGTCCACCACTGCCTTCCGGCGCGGCTTCACCCGGCACACGACGCTCCCCTACCCATCCCAGCAGGCGTTGGCCCTATTGCTGGAATGACACGACTTCGGCGGTACGCTTGAGCCCCGCTACATTGTCGGCGCGGAATCACTAGACCAGTGAGCTATTACGCACTCTTTCAAGGGTGGCTGCTTCTAAGCCAACCTCCTGGTTGTCTCTGCGACTCCACATCCTTTCCCACTTAGCGTACGCTTAGGGGCCTTAGTCGATGCTCTGGGCTGTTTCCCTCTCGACCATGGAGCTTATCCCCCACAGTCTCACTGCCGCGCTCTCACTTACCGGCATTCGGAGTTTGGCTAAGGTCAGTAACCCGGTAGGGCCCATCGCCTATCCAGTGCTCTACCTCCGGCAAGAAACACACGACGCTGCACCTAAATGCATTTCGGGGAGAACCAGCTATCACGGAGTTTGATTGGCCTTTCACCCCTAACCACAGGTCATCCCCCAGGTTTTCAACCCTGGTGGGTTCGGTCCTCCACGAAGTCTTACCTCCGCTTCAACCTGCCCATGGCTAGATCACTCCGCTTCGGGTCTTGAGCGTGCTACTGAATCGCCCTGTTCGGACTCGCTTTCGCTACGGCTACCCCACCCGGGTTAACCTCGCAACACACCGCAAACTCGCAGGCTCATTCTTCAAAAGGCACGCAGTCACGAGATATGTGCAAGCACATATCCGACGCTCCCACGGCTTGTAGGCACACGGTTTCAGGTACTATTTCACTCCGCTCCCGCGGTACTTTTCACCATTCCCTCACGGTACTATCCGCTATCGGTCACCAGGGAATATTTAGGCTTAGCGGGTGGTCCCGCCAGATTCACACGGGATTTCTCGGGCCCCGTGCTACTTGGGTGTCTCTCAAACGAGCCGCTGATGTTTCAGCTACGGGGGTCTTACCCTCTACGCCGGACCTTTCGCATGTCCTTCGCCTACATCAACGGTTTCTGACTCGTCCTGCCGCCGGCAGACGACAGAAGAGAGATCCCACAACCCCGTATACGCAACCCCTGCCGGGTCTCACACGCATACGGTTTGGCCTCATCCAGTTTCGCTCGCCACTACTCCCGGAATCACGGTTGTTTTCTCTTCCTGCGGGTACTGAGATGTTTCACTTCCCCGCGTTCCCTCCACTTGCCCTATGTGTTCAGGCAAGGGTGACAGCCCATGACGACTGCCGGGTTTCCCCATTCGGAAACCCCCGGATCAAAGCCTGGTTGACGACTCCCCGGGGACTATCGTGGCCTCCCACGTCCTTCATCGGTTCCTGGTGCCAAGGCATCCACCGTGCGCCCTTAAAAACTTGGCCACAGATGCTCGCGTCCACTGTGCAGTTCTCAAACAACGACCAACCACCCGTCACAACCCGCTTCACGCGAATCTTTACCGGGGCCGGCACTGAAGGCAGCCGTACGGCCATACCCTCAGACACCCAACAGCGTGCCCGACCACTCCCCGTCCGGAGATCATGCTTTCCACACCCGCAAGGGGTAGTACTCACAGCCTCCGGCCCGACGAACCGGCCGAATAATCAACGTTCCACCCATGAGCAACCACCGTCGGACGTTCGCCGACGTTGTGGCCCTGGCTGCCTTGCGGCAGCTAGATGCTCCTTAGAAAGGAGGTGATCCAGCCGCACCTTCCGGTACGGCTACCTTGTTACGACTTCGTCCCAATCGCCAGTCCCACCTTCGACAGCTCCCTCCCTTGCGGGTTGGGCCACCGGCTTCGGGTGTTACCGACTTTCGTGACGTGACGGGCGGTGTGTACAAGGCCCGGGAACGTATTCACCGCAGCAATGCTGATCTGCGATTACTAGCAACTCCGACTTCATGGGGTCGAGTTGCAGACCCCAATCCGAACTGAGACAGGCTTTTTGAGATTCGCTCCGCCTCACGGCTTCGCAGCTCATTGTACCTGCCATTGTAGCACGTGTGCAGCCCAAGACATAAGGGGCATGATGACTTGACGTCGTCCCCACCTTCCTCCGAGTTGACCCCGGCAGTCTCCTGTGAGTCCCCATCACCCCGAAGGGCATGCTGGCAACACAGAACAAGGGTTGCGCTCGTTGCGGGACTTAACCCAACATCTCACGACACGAGCTGACGACAGCCATGCACCACCTGTACACCGACCACAAGGGGGCGACCATCTCTGGCCGTTTCCGGTGTATGTCAAGCCTTGGTAAGGTTCTTCGCGTTGCGTCGAATTAAGCCACATGCTCCGCTGCTTGTGCGGGCCCCCGTCAATTCCTTTGAGTTTTAGCCTTGCGGCCGTACTCCCCAGGCGGGGAACTTAATGCGTTAGCTGCGGCACCGACGACGTGGAATGTCGCCAACACCTAGTTCCCACCGTTTACGGCGTGGACTACCAGGGTATCTAATCCTGTTCGCTCCCCACGCTTTCGCTCCTCAGCGTCAGTAATGGCCCAGAGATCCGCCTTCGCCACCGGTGTTCCTCCTGATATCTGCGCATTTCACCGCTACACCAGGAATTCCGATCTCCCCTACCACACTCTAGTCTGCCCGTATCGAATGCAGACCCGGGGTTAAGCCCCGGGCTTTCACATCCGACGCGACAGACCGCCTACGAGCTCTTTACGCCCAATAATTCCGGACAACGCTCGCGCCCTACGTATTACCGCGGCTGCTGGCACGTAGTTAGCCGGCGCTTCTTCTGCAGGTACCGTCACTTTCGCTTCTTCCCTGCTGAAAGAGGTTTACAACCCGAAGGCCGTCATCCCTCACGCGGCGTCGCTGCATCAGGCTTTCGCCCATTGTGCAATATTCCCCACTGCTGCCTCCCGTAGGAGTCTGGGCCGTGTCTCAGTCCCAGTGTGGCCGGTCGCCCTCTCAGGCCGGCTACCCGTCGTCGCCTTGGTGAGCCGTTACCTCACCAACAAGCTGATAGGCCGCGGGCTCATCCTTCACCGCCGGAGCTTTCCACACTCATCGGATGCCCGAGAGTGTCGTATCCGGTATTAGACCCCGTTTCCAGGGCTTGTCCCAGAGTGAAGGGCAGATTGCCCACGTGTTACTCACCCGTTCGCCACTAATCCCCACCGAAGTGGTTCATCGTTCGACTTGCATGTGTTAAGCACGCCGCCAGCGTTCGTCCTGAGCCAGGATCAAACTCTCCGTGAATGTTTACCCGTGATCGGGTCGACACCACGAGAGCGGAACCACCGGAGGAATAGTCCGATGGTTCACAGCGTCCTCGCTGTGTTTATTTCAAAGGAACCTCGTCCCAGCGAATGCTGGAGACGGGGTATCAACATATCTGGCGTTGATTTTTGGCACGCTGTTGAGTTCTCAAGGAACGGACGCTTCCTTTGTACTCACCCAAGAACTTTCTTGGGCTTTCCTCCGGGCGCTTCCCTTCGGTGTTCCAAACTCTATCAGCGTTTTTCCGGCCTCTTGACCACCGTCCTGCGGACATGCAGAAGGTGACCCCGAGAAGGATCTGACCGAGTTTGGTTCTGCCGGGCACGGACACAATGTGTCGCTCACCCCCAGGCAGGAGTACGACTGTACATGGGGCGCCGGAGCAGGGGCAAATCCCGCGCAGGGGTGGTCTAGACCTCTCGTGCGGAGCTATCGTGCGGAACGGGTCCTTCACCGACCTGCGCTGCTGATCACTCCACCCTGGAGGCTTCCCATGACCACCGTGACGTCCCCTCTTGTAGGACGCGCCATCGGACTGGCCGCCGTACCGGACCCCGTGTTCTCGGGGGCGATGGTCGGTCCCGGCACGGCGATCGACCCCGTGCGTGAGGCAGGGGAGGCCCTCGCCCCCGTGGACGGAGTCATCGTCTCCCTGCACCCGCACGCGTTCGTCGTGGTCGACGGTGAAGGCCATGGAGTGCTGATCCACCTCGGCATCGACACCGTTCAGCTCAACGGTGAGGGCTTCGAGCTGCTCGTCAACAAGGGCGACACCGTGCGGCGGGGACAGGCCGTGGTGCGCTGGGACCCCGCCGCGGTCGAGGCCGCGGGCAAGTCCCCGATCTGTCCCGTCGTGGCGCTTGAGGCCACGGCCGACTCCCTCTTCGACCTCCGCGAGGACGGCGAGGTGGCGTCCGGCGACGCGCTGTTCGGCTGGCGGTGACATCGGGGCCGTACCGGCCCGCACGTTCGACAACCACCGCGGTGGCGGGGCCCGCCGCACTATCGGAGACAGGTGAGATGGAGACAACGCTGCGAGGCGTCGGTGTGAGTCACGGTGTGGCCATCGGCGAGGTTCGGCACATGGGAACGGCGGTGCTGGAGCCGCCCGCCAAGCAGATCGCTCCGGAGGACGCGGAGCGCGAACAGGGGCGTGCCCGGAAGGCCGTGGACGCGGTCGCCGCCGATCTGACGGCGCGCGGCAACCTCGCCGGGGGCGAGGCGCAGGCCGTGCTGGAGGCCCAGGCCCTGATGGCCCAGGATCCCGAGCTGATGGCGGACGTGGAACGCCGTGTCGCCGTGGGGAGCACGGCGGAGCGCGCTGTCTACGACGCCTTCGCCGCGTACCGCGCGCTGCTGGCGGGGGCCGGTGAGTACCTCGCGGGCCGTGTCGCCGACCTCGACGACGTGCGGAATCGTATCGTCGCCCGACTGCTCGGGGTGCCCATGCCGGGTGTGCCGGACAGCGACGAGCCGTACGTGCTCATCGCCCGTGACCTGGCGCCCGCGGACACGGCACTGCTCGACCCGACGCTGGTGCTCGGGTTCGTCACCGAGGAGGGCGGACCCACCAGCCACAGCGCGATCCTGGCGCGGGCGCTCGGGGTGCCGGCCGTGGTCGCGCTGCCGGGAGCCGGCGAGCTTGCCGAGGGCACGGTCATCGCCGTGGACGGCAGCACCGGTGAGATCTTCGTGAATCCCGGAGCGGAGAAGAGGGCCGCGCTGGAGGCCGCCGCCGCGGAGCGGAAGGCGGCGCTGGCTGCGTCGAGCGGGCCGGGGACGACCTCGGACGGGCACCGGGTGCCGCTGCTGGCCAATGTGGGCGGTCCCGCCGACGTGCCGGCGGCGGTGGAGGCCGGGGCCGAGGGCGTCGGGCTGTTCCGTACCGAGTTCCTCTTCCTGGACGACAGCCGGACGGCGCCGTCGGAGGAGAAGCAGGTCGAGGCGTACCGGCAGGTGCTGGAGGCGTTCCCGGAGGGGCGCGTGGTCGTGCGGGTGCTCGACGCCGGTGCCGACAAACCGCTGGAGTTCCTGACGCCGGCCGACGAGCCGAACCCGGCGCTCGGTGTGCGCGGGCTGCGGACGCTGCTCGACCACCCCGAGGTGCTGCGGACCCAGCTGACGGCGCTGGCGAAGGCGGCCGAGGGCCTGCCGGTCCATCTGGAGGTCATGGCGCCGATGGTCGCGGACCGTACGGACGCCAGGGCGTTCGCCGACGCGTGTCGTGAGGCGGGGCTGCACGCCAAGTTCGGCGCCATGGTGGAGATCCCGTCCGCGGCGCTGCGGGCGCGGTCGATCCTGCGGGAGGTCGAGTTCCTCTCGCTGGGCACGAACGACCTCGCGCAGTACACGTTCGCGGCGGACCGGCAGGTCGGCGCGGTGTCGCGGCTGCAGGACCCGTGGCAGCCCGCGCTGCTCGACCTGGTCGCGCTGTCCGCCGAGGCGGCGCGGGCCGAGGGCAAGAGCTGCGGGGTCTGCGGTGAGGCGGCTTCGGATCCGCTGCTCGCGTGTGTGCTGACGGGTCTGGGGGTCACCTCCTTGTCCATGGGGGCGGCGTCGATTCCGTATGTGCGGGGGACGCTGGCGAAGTACACGCTGGCGCAGTGCGAGCGCGCGGCGGCCGCGGCGCGTGCGGCGGACACGGCCGAGGAGGCGCGCGGCGCTGCGCAGGCGGTGCTGTCCGGCGAGTAGTCCGCGACGAGCGGTCGGTGCCGAGGGGCGCTCCACCCGGGGGTGGGGCGCCCCTCGCCCGTTCAGTGGGTGTGTCCGTTCCCGGCCGGGCCTCCCCCGGCGGTGTCGTGCCCGAGGTCGGGCGGGGTGCAGTAGTCGACTCCGGACTCCGGGGAGACCAGGTCTCCTGATTCCACGTCGGTGCAGTAGGCGTCGAAGACCTCTCCGGCGGTGAGGGGTTCGAGGCCGTCGCCGCGCAGCCGCCAGCCGTAGACGCGGTCGGTCGCGTCCGGGGCGGTGGTGCGCATGACGAGGCCGCCGGGGCTTCGGGTGGCGAGGCCGAGGGCGAGGACGGTGGCGAATTCCAGGGCTTCCGCCTCGTCGAGCCGGGTGGCCCCTTCCTCGTCGCGGTCGGCCTGGAGGACGGCGGCCAGCGCCTGAGGTTCGGCCGAGACGCTGCACACGAGGTGGCGTTCGCCGGGGCCGGCGGTGTCGAGGACGCGCCGGAGCAGGTGCATGGCGCGGGCGAAGGCGGCGCGGCCGATGTCCTCGCCGCAGGAGGCGCAGTCGCCGATCTGGGCGAGGAGTGTGGTGGCGTACTCCCAGGTGGCGAGGCGGACGGCTTCGTCGATGAGGTCGGGGACGAGTTCGGTGAGGGGTTGTCCCTCGTAGGGGACGGCGGCGCCGGTGGCCGCGAGTTCGGCCGTGAAGCGGGTGCGGCTGGAGGGGGTGTCGGGTTCGAGGCCGGTGTCGGCGCAGAACGCGGCGTACTCCTCCGGGTCGAAGAGGGCGACGGTGGTGTGGTTGCCCTGCTCGGCGAGGGTCCGGAGCAGGGCTTCCACCTGGCGGAGGTAGGTCGGGTGGTCGTCGAAGGCGAAGCTGCGGTAGCGCCGCATCGTGCGGAAGTCGTGCTCGTCGGTGAGCAGGCCGATGGTGCCCGCGATCTCGCGGCGCAGGGCCTGGCGCGTGCTCGGGTGGCTGGTGCGTGTCATGGCTTCCCCCTGTGCGAGCCGTCGATCAATGCTCACTCACAGTAATCGGGGGCACTGACAACGCGGCCTCGTGGGGACGGTCAGGCGCGTTCGCGGGCCAGGTTCTCGTAGAAGCGCAGGAGGTCGAGGTCGTCGACGGAGCCGGGGTTGACCGCCTTTTCCAGCGGGGTGCCCTGGAGGAGTCGTTTGACGGGGACCTCGATGCGTTTTCCGGTGAGGGTGTGCGGGACTCCGGGGACCTCGATGACCTCGTCGGGGACGTGGCGGGGTGAGAGGTGTTCGCGGATCGTCCGCTTGATGCGGCCGAGAAGGGCTTCGTCGAGGGTCGCGCCGGGGGCGAGCTGGACGAAGAGGGGCATCCAGTAGCCGCCGTCGGGCTGTTCGATGCCGATGACGAGGGATTCCTTGATCTCGGGGAGGCGTTCCACGGCTTCGTAGATGTCGGCCGAGCCCATGCGGACGCCCTGGCGGTTGAGGGTGGAGTCGGAGCGGCCGTGGATGACGACGGAGCCGCGTGAGGTGAGGGTGATCCAGTCGCCGTGGCGCCAGACGCCGGGGTAGGTGTCGAAGTAGCTGTCGTGGTAGCGGCTGCCGTCGGGGTCGTTCCAGAAGTGGATCGGCATGGAGGGCATCGGGTTGGTGACGACGAGTTCGCCGACCTCGTCGATGAGGGGTTCACCGCTGGGGTCCCAGGACTGGAGGTCGGTGCCGAGGCCGGGGGCCTGGAGTTCGCCGATGTGGACGGGGAGCGTGGGAACGGCTCCGGCGAAGCAGGAGCACACGTCGGTGCCGCCGCTGACGGAGGCGATCCAGAGGTCCTCGCGGACCTCGTCGTGGAGCCAGCGGAAGCCGTCGGGCGGGAGCGGGGAGCCGGTGGTGCCGACGCACCGGACGCGGGAGAGGTCGTGGTCGCGGCCCGGGTGGACGCCGGCCTTGCGGCAGGCCATGACGTAGGCGGCGGAGGTGCCGAAGAAGGTGGCGCCGGTGCGTTCGGCCACGCCCCACTGGGCGCCGGTGTCGGGGTGGCCGGGGCTGCCGTCGTACAGGACGACGGTGGTGCCGGTGAGGAGGCCGGAGACGAGGAAGTTCCACATCATCCAGCCGGTGGAGGTGTACCAGAAGAAGCGGTCCTCGGGCCCGAGGTCGCAGTGCAGGCCGAGCTGTTTGAGGTGTTCGACCAGGATGCCGCCCTGGGACTGGACGATGGCCTTGGGCAGGCCGGTGGTGCCGGAGGAGTAGAGCACCCACAACGGGTGGTCGAACGGGACCTGTTCGAAGACCGGCGGGACGTCCGCGGCGGTCAGCGCGGACCATTCCAGGGCGCCCTCGGGGACCTTGGTGCCGAGGACGGGGATGTGGACGACCGCGCGCAGGGTGGGCAGTTCGCGGCGGAGTTCGGCGACGGTGTCGCGACGATCGTGCTCCTTGCCGCCGTAGCGGTAGCCGTCGACGGTGAACAGGACGACGGGTTCGACCTGTCGGAAGCGGTCGAGGACGCTGCGGGCGCCGAAGTCCGGGGCGCAGGAGGTCCACACGCCGCCGACGGCGGCCGTGGCGAGGAGGGCGACGACGGCCTCGGGGATGTTCGGGAGGTAGCCGCTGACGCGGTCTCCGGGGCGTACGCCGAGGGCTCGCAGTTCGGCGGCGAGGGAGCCGACCTGGCGGCGCAGTGCGGACCAGGTCACGGGGCGGGGCTCATGGGTCTCGTCGACGTGGAGCAGGGCCGGTTCGTCGGCGCGGGTGCCGGCGGCGCGCAGGGCGTGTTCGGCGTAGTTGAGGGTGGCGCCGGGGAACCACTGGGCGCCGGGCATGGCGCGGTCGCCGAGCACGCGCGCGTAGGGGGTGGAGAACCGTACGTCGAACCACTCCGTGACGGCTTTCCAGAACGTCTCGAGTTCGTCGACGGACCAGCGGTGCAGGGCCGGGTAGCCGCCCTCGGCGGGGGCTCCGTGGTGTGCGGCCGCCCAGGACTGGAACGCGGTGATCCGGGCGCCGGCGACGCGGGCCGCGTCGGGCTGCCAGAGCGGCGAGGGGTTCGCTGAGGTCATGGGGCGGCTCCCGGGCTGTGCGCGTGGTCTGCGGCGGGCGCGTACGGGCAGGGGTGTGCGCGTGTACGCGGCTGACACGGACGATGCCATGTGATCGACTTCCGCACCAGGGTGGGCCGCGGACGGACGGCTGCGTGAACATGTGCCCGGACCACGGGTGAACGGTAGTTGAACGACTCACACAAATGGGCCGGGCAGTGGCAGGGTGAGCAGCATGGACGGTCGTGACCTGGTGCGTTCGGTGAAGGCGATCGGTTCGGCGGGGGTGGCCGAGGGGCTGCGGACCGTGCGGGCCGCGTGGCGCGGGAGGCGTGCCGACGCTGCCGCGCTGCCGGCGCGGGGTGCCGAGCGGGCTCGGGTGCCCGGGGTGGTGGTGGCTGCGGAGCCGGGGCCGGGCGGCGGGGTCGTCCGGTTCGGCCGGTCGGCGCTGCGGGTCACCGTCGAGGTGAACGGGGCGGTGTTCTGGGGCTGGGACGGGGCCGGTCCCGAGCCGTCGTACGCGCTCGCGGGCCGGTGCCCGGAGCCGGATCCGCGGGCCGTCCTGGAGCCGGACAAGGACGGCGGCTGGCGGGTCGTCGCCGAGCGGGTGACGGTCGTGGTGTCGCGGGTCGGTGCCGTGGAGGTGCGTACGCCCGGTGGGGTGACGCTGCGGCGTGACCTGCCGCCCCGGTGGTGGGAGCCGGTCGGTGCGGGCGAGGCGCGCTGGGTGCAGCGTTCCGAGGTGGGGGCGGACGCACGGTTCTTCGGTCTGGGGGGCCGGGCGGCGGGGCCGCGGCTGCGGGGCGGGACGTACCGGCTGTGGAACACCGACCCCGGGCGCCCGTTCGCGCCCGGTGACGATCCGCTGTACCTGACGATGCCGGTGCAGATGGTGGTGGCCGACGCGGGCACGCATCTGGTGTTCCACGACACGACCTGGGACGGGACGGTGACGCTGCGCGAGGGCGAGGAGGGGGCCGGGTCCGGGCACGACCGGGCCGGCACGTCGGAGCTGCGGATGGACGGGGGTCCGCTGCGCTGCTGGGTGATCGTGGGCACCCCCGCGCGCGTGCTGCATGCCTGGGCCGCCCTGACGGGGGCTCCGGCGCTGCCGCCCGCGTGGGCGCTGGGGCATCATCGCGCGGGGCGGGGTCTCGGTGACGAGCAGGAGGTGCGGCGGACGGTCGCGGGGTACCGGGAGCACGGTCTGCCGCTGGACGCGGTCCATCTGGACGCCGGCCACCACGAGGGCCGTCAGGCGTTCACCGTGGACGCCGAGAGGTTCCCCAAGCTGCCGGATCTCGCGGACGAACTGCGGCGCGACGGGATCCGGCTGGTGTCGGTCGTCGATCCGGCGGTCCGGGCGCGGCCGGGTGACGCGGTGTACGACGCCGGAACGGCCGGGGACGCCTTCGTACGGGATGCCGCCGGGCAGGTGGTGCGGTGTGTCGTCAGGCCCGGCGAGTCGGTCTACCCGGACTTCACGCGCCCCGCGACGCGCGCGTGGTGGGGTGGTCTCCACGAGGAGCGGCTGGCGCAGGGGTTCGCCGGGTTCTGGCACGACAGGAACGAGCCGACGTCGTTCACGGCGTTCGGCGGGCACACGTTGCCCCGGTCGGCCCGGCACGATCTGGAGGGCCGGGGCGGCGACCATCGCGAGGCGCACAACGTGTACGCGCTGTGCATGGCCCGGGCCGCCTACGAGGGGCTGCGCGAACTGGTGCCGCGGGAGCGGCCGTTCGTGCTCTCGCGTTCCGGGTGGGCCGGCGTCCAGCGCTACGGGGGGACGTGGTCGGGGGACGTGGCGACGGGCTGGGCCGGGCTGCGGGCGTCGCTCGCGCTGGCGCTGGGGCTCGGTCTGTGCGGGGTGCCGTACGCGGGCGGGGACGTGGGCGGGTCCGACGGGGGTGCGTCGGAGGAGCTGTATCTGCGGTGGTTCCAGCTCGGCGCCCGTCTGCCGCTGTTCCGTACGCGTGCGGGTGCGGGTTCCGGGGCGGGGTGGCGGGAGCCGTGGGAGTTCGGGGAGGGGGTCGTCGGGTACGCGCGCGCGGCGCTCGTCGAGCGGCGGCGGCTGCTGCCGTACTTCATGACGCTGGCCCATCTGGCCCGTCGTACGGGGGCGCCCTATGTGCGTCCGCTGTGGTGGGGGGCGCCCGAGGACCGGGCGCTGCGGGACTGCGAGGACGCGTTCCTGCTGGGGGACGCTCTGCTGGTGGCGCCGGTGCTGGAGCCCGGCGTGGAGCGGCGTGCGGTGCGGCTGCCGAGGGGACGCTGGTACGACACGGTGACCGGGCAGGCGTTCGAGGGGCCGGGGCAGGTGCTGGTCGACGCGCCCCTGTCGCGGATTCCGGTACTCGCGCGCGCGGGTGCCGTGCTGCCGGTCCGGGGCGCCGACGGCGGCCTGGAGCTGGAGGTGTGGGCACCCGCGCGCGGGCGGACGGGGAGCGGGCTCGTGGTGCCGGACGCGGGCGACGGCTGGGACGAGCCGGAGGTCGAGCGGTACACGGCGCGCCGGCAGGGGGCGCGCGTGGTGGTGGAACGGGACGGGGACGAGGGTCCGGTCGAGCCCGCGTATCCGGTGCGGGTACGCGGGCTCGGTCAGGGGTGAGCCTGCTCGGCTCGGGTGGGGGCCGGGCTCAGATGTAGCGGCCTTCGAAGAACGCCCGGACGGCCAGGGTGTGCAGGGGGAAGGCGAGTTCGGTGGGCCTGCGCAGCAGGTGCCAGCCCTCCGTCTCGTCCGTCGCGACGGGCGGCGGCAGCGTGGCGGCCGGGCGCTCCGGGAGCAGCCCGAACAGCAGCAGATGGCCGTCGGGCGAGCTCATGGCGTCGGCGAGGCGTACGTCGCGGTCGGCCACGCAGATGCCCGTCTCCTCCTTCAGCTCACGGGCGACGGCGTGCCGCCAGTCCTCCCGGTGGTCGATGAAGCCGCCGGGAAGGGCGGTGCCCCCGCGCGCGGGGGCGATGGTCCGTGTGATCACGACGAGGGCCGTGCCCTTGGTGTCGTACACGGGCTGGAGAGCCACCGCGACGGGAAGCGGATTGCGGTAGGCCACTGTGTGGCAGGCCGCGCAGGTGCGGGGCCAGCCGGACACGCCCTCTCCGTAGGGCGCTCCGCATCTCGAACAGTGCGAGTCGGGTGCGGAGTTGGCGGGTGGGTGTTGGTTCGGGGACACGCGGCGGACTGTATCCGATCATCCGCTCGTCGTCTTGCGGGGGCGGTGCAATGCGCCACGTCGTAGTACGCCCCGGTCACCCGTCGGCACCAGGCGGTCACCCGTGGGCACGGGTGAGGGCCGGCCGGAACCACCCCCGTGGGACCCGGCCGACCCTCCCGATACTGCGACGCCGGACGGGGCTCGTCGGTTCTCCCGCGGCCTGCCCAATTCGAGAGGACCGTGGAAGAATTCTGACGATCCATCAAATTCGCTCGCCGGGGAGGGATTTTGTCGCGAATTCGCACACCTGTGGTGGCCGGCTGGTTCGCCGGGGAGGGCGAGGGCTTCCGGCTGCTCGGTACACGCTGCTCGGCGTGCGCCTCGGTGTTCTTCCCCCGCGAGGACGTCCACTGCCGCAACCCGCACTGTTCCGGCGGCGATCTGCGCGAGATCCCGTTGTCGCGCCGGGGCCGGGTGTGGTCGTACACCGACGGCCGGTACCGGCCGCCGTCACCCTACGTGTCCGATCCGGAACTTCCGTGGGAGCCGTACGCGTTGATCGCGGTGGAACTGGCCGAGGAGCGCCTCGTGGTGCTCGGGCAGGCCGTTCCCGGGGTCACCGTCGCCGATCTGGCGGTGGGCATGGAGGTGGAGGCCGTCCCCGGCGTGCTGCATGAGGACGCGGAGACGATCTGGACGACCTGGCACTGGAGGCCGACGGGGGCGGGGGCATGACGGGCGAGGTGGCGGTGCTGGGCGCGGGCATGCACCCGTGGGGCAAATGGGGGCGCAGCTTCGTCGAGTACGGAGCGGTGGCGGCGCGCGCGGCACTGGCCGACGCGGGGGTCGACTGGTGGGACGTCGGCTCGGTCGTCGGCGCGGACACGGTGCGTGGGGGCTATCCGGGGTATGTGGCGGGAGCGTCCTTCGCCAAGGCGCTGGGCTGGCAGGGCGCCCGGGTCACGAGCGTGTACGCGGCCTGCGCGTCGGGGGCGCAGGCGGTGGGCGCCGCGCGGGCGCAGATCCTCGCGGGCCTCGCCGACGTTGTGCTCGTCGTGGGGGCGGACTCGGCCCCGAAGGGGTTCTTCCGGCCGGCCGGCGGGGATCGGGCGGACGATCCGGACTGGTTGCGGTTCCGGATCCTCGGGGCCACCAACCCGACGTACTTCGGGCTGTACGCGCGGCGGCGGATGGCGGTGCACGGGGACACGCCGGAGGACTTCGCGCGGGTCAAGGTGAAGAACTCCGCGCTCGGGGCGCTCAATCCGTACGCGCGCTACCGCAAGCCGGTCACGGCCGAGGAGGTGGCGGCCTCCGCCGTCGTCGCCGATCCGCTGCGCCTGCTGGACATCTGCGCGACCTCGGACGGGGGTGCGGCGCTGGTGCTGTCCAGCATGGAGTTCGCGCGGCGGCACGGGGTGCGCGAGCCGGTGCGGATACGGGCGGTGTCCACGGTGACGCCCCGGTACCCCAACACGGTGCTGGACCTGCCGGACATCGCCACGGACTCGGCGGTCGCGGTGGCCGCGCCGGAGGAGACGTTCCGGGCGTCGATCGCGCGGGCGGCGTACGAGGAGGCGGGGATCGGGCCCGAGGACCTGTCGTTCGCGGAGGTCTACGACCTGTCCACGGCGCTGGAGTTGCAGTGGTACGAGGATCTGGCGCTGTGCGGCGAGGGGGAGGCCGCGAAGCTGCTGCGGGACGGCGTGACGGCGCTGGGCGGGCGCACGCCCGTGAACGCCAGCGGAGGGCTGGCCTCCTTCGGGGAGGCCGTTCCGGCACAGGCGATCGCTCAGGTGTGCGAGCTGGTGTGGCAGTTGCGGGGTGAGGCGACGGACCGGCAGGTCGAGGGCGCCCGGGTGGGTGTCAGCGCCAACCAGGGCTTGTTCGGGCACGGGTCGGCGGTGATCGCGGTTCGGTGAACCCACGGGGGCCGTGGGGGGGGCCGGCTCGCCGCGTCAGGAGCGCCGGTGAGTCCGCGCGGGCACGCGGTGGGCCCCGCGCGCGTGTCATGGGTTACGGCTCGTACCCCGGTCGGCGGGGTACGAGCGGTGTTCAGGCGACGGCGGGGTACGGGCCGGGTTCAGGTGGCGGCGGGCTCGCGGTGGTCCGTGGCGAACGTCATCGCGTGCCGGACCACGGAGACCAGGACGTCCTTGACCGAGTCCCGGCGGCGGGCGTCGCAGAGCACGATCGGCACGTCCGGGTCGAGGTCGAGGGCCTGCCGGACGGTCTCGGCGGGGTAACGCGCGGCGTCGTCGAAGCAGTTGACACCGATCACGAAGGGGATGGAGCGCCGCTCGAAGTAGTCGACGGCGGCGAAGCAGTCCTCCAGGCGGCGGGTGTCCACCAGGACCACAGCGCCCAGGGCGCCGGAGGCGAGTTCGTCCCAGAGGAACCAGAAGCGGTCCTGGCCGGGGGTGCCGAACAGATAGAGGACCAGGTCCTCGCGGAGGGTGATGCGTCCGAAGTCCATGGCGACCGTGGTGGTCGTCTTGTTCTCCACACCGCTGGTGTCGTCGACCGGGCGGCCCGCCTCGGTGAGCACCTCCTCCGTGCGCAGCGGCTTGATCTCGCTGACCGCGCCGACGCAGGTGGTCTTGCCCACGCCGAAACCGCCGGCCACGAGGATCTTGAGCGTGACGGGCTCGACCGGAGGTGTGCCGCGCTCAGAGCGCCCGAGGATCATCGGTCCTTCTCCTGCTGGATGGTTGGCTGCCACATGTCCCCTGCGCTCTCCGACGTGTTCACAGCGCCCGCAGGCCGTTGATCACGTCACGCAGAATGCTCTCGTCCACCAGCTCGGCGGGCGGGACGGGACGGGTGACGTGGACGAGTTCCTCGTCCACGAGGTCTCCGACGAGGACGCGGACGACCCCGACGGGAAGATCCAGGTCGGCGGCCAGTTCGGCCACCGACTGGGGGTTGTCACGGCAGAGCTCGACGATACGGACGTGCTCAGGGGAGAGGGAGTGGTCCTCTTCCGGGTCGTCGACGTGCGGTTCCGTGACGACCACGGCGATCAGGTCGAGGCGGTGCTGGATCGCGTGATTGGTCCGGCCGCGGGTCATCGCGTACGGACGCACCACTGGCCCGGCCTCGTCGTCGAACCAGTGGCTGCTTCCCTGACCGTCTGGGCTCATGCCGTTCCACTACCCGCCGTGGGGCACATCGGCGCGCGGGGCCGAGCCCAGGTGCACGCCGACCCGCTTGACCAGGAGGGTCATCTCGTAGGCGACCTGGCCGATGTCGGCGTCGGCGTCGGCGAGGACCGCGAGGCAGCTGCCGTCGCCGGCGGCCGTGACGAACAGGAACGCCTCGTCGAGCTCCACGACCGTCTGCCGGACGCTGCCCGCCTCGAAGTGGCGGCCGACGCCCTTGGCGAGGCTGTGGAACCCGGAGGAGACGGCGGCCAGGTGCTCGCTGTCCTCCCTGGTGAGGTCCGCGGAGACGCCCGTGGGCAGTCCGTCGCTGGAGAGCACGAGCGCCTTGCGGATGCTCGCGACGCGCTGGACCAGGTCGTCCAGGAGCCAGTTCAGCTCGCCGGACGTGCCGGTCGCGGTGTGCCCATCGGCCTTCGGTGCGGTCATCGACCGTCCCCCTTAGTCGTTCCTCGTGGTGCTGGGACGTCCTGGGCGTCGTCGCCCTCGGCGTTCTCCTCGCGGCCGCGCCGCCAACCGTGCTGCAGCGAGGCCATCCGGCTGCGTACCTCGTCGGCGTCGCGCTCGATCGGCTCCGGGCGGCCGCCCGGGCGTGACCTCTCGCGTTCGGCGCGCCGGTCGGGGCCGTCCTTCAACTGCGGTGCCAGATTGGCCTGTCGGACGCGACGGGGCAGCGGGCTCGGTGCCGATTCTGCCTGGTCGGTCGTCGTGTCCGCACGCGGGGTCGGCTCGTCGGAGCCGTACCGCGAGGTCATCGGTGCCGCGCCGCCCTCGGGGGCCGTACGGCGTCGCTGGGGCAGGGCGGGACCGTCGAACCGGCCCGGGGGCAGCAGGTCGGCGCGGTCGGCGCGGTGCCCGCCGGGCAGGCCGGCGGGGCCGGGGCGGTCGGCTCCCGGGTGGGCCGGCGGTTCGGCACGGTCCCCGCGCAGGGCGCTGAACGGCCGGGAGTCGGCGACCGGCTCGGGACCCGCCGTACGGCCCTGGCCGGGCTCGTCCTCCGGGCGCCTCGGCTGCCGGGCCCCGGCCACCGAACGGCCGTGCGAGCTGACGAGATGCGGGGTGCGGCGCTGCGGCAGCGGTACCGGACCGAGGGTCGGGTCGGGGTCGGTGAGCGGGGCCTGCCGTGCTTCGCCGTCGCGGGCCGGCGGCTGGTGCTCGTCGGCGACGCCGGTGAGGGAGTGACGGGGCCGGAACAGTCCGCCCCGCTCGGCGTCCTCGTCGCCCAGGGCGCCCGGGAAGCCTCCGGCCAGGGGGTCGCGGTCGACCGGCGCCTCCAGCTCCACCGGGCCGTCCAGGATGGCGGCGGAGAGCCCCGGGAGCCGGACCGGCACCTGGGAGAGCGCCGCGTTGCGTTCGTCCTCCAGCTCGGCCTCCCGGGTGGGGTGGGCGCGGTCCAGGCGGAAGCCGATGCCGTTGGTGTCGGGGACGTCGTCGGTGAGCAGGGCGTCGGGGATGAACAGCACGGCCGTGGTGCCGCCGTACGGGGAGGGCTGCAGGGAGACGCGGACCTTCTGGCGCTGGGCGAGCCGGCTGACCACGAAGAGTCCGAGGCGGTCGGTGTCGGACAGCTCGAAGTCGGGGGTCTCGGCGAGCTTCAGGTTGGCGTCGAGCAGCGCCTCGGCCGACATGCCGAGGCCCCGGTCGTGGATCTCCAGGGTGAAGCCGTTGGCGACACGCTCACCGAGCACCTGCACGGCGGTGTGCGGGGGCGAGAACACCGTGGCGTTCTCCAGGAGTTCGGCCACGAGGTGGGTGAGGTCGGCGACCGCGGGGCCGGTCACGGCGACCCGGGGCAGCCGGCGTACCTCGATGCGCTCGTAGTCCTCGACCTCGGCGACGGCCGCGCGGACGACGTCCATCAGCTGGATGGGCTTGCGCCACTGCCGGGAGGGGGCCGCCCCGGAGAGGATGACCAGGCCCTCGGCGTGCCGGCGCATACGGGTCGTCAGGTGGTCCAGGCGGAACAGGTCGGCCAGTTCGTCGGTGTCCTCGGTCCGGCGTTCCATGGTGTCGAGGAGCGTGAGCTGCTTGTGCAGCAGGACCTGGCTGCGGCGGGCGAGGTTGACGAAGACCTCGGAGATGCCGCTGCGGAGTTCGGACTGCTTGACGGCGGCCTCGACGGCGGCCCGCTGCAGGGTGTTGAGGGCCTGGCTGACCTCGCCGATCTCGTTCTTGTCGTACTCCAGGTGCGGGACCTCGGTCTCCACGTCGACCTGTTCGCCCGCGGCGAGCCTGCGCATCACGCTGGGCAGCCGCACCCCGGCCGTCTCGTGGGCCTCCTGGCGGAGCCGGCGCAGGTCGCGGATGAGGACCCGGCCGATGCGCACGGACATGAAGAGCGAGACGAGCAGGGCGAAGAGGCCGAGGACGCCGGCGACGGCCGCCTTCAGGATGACGCTGGTGGCCAGCGGGCTGACGCGGTCCTGGTAGCGGTCGCCCGCCTCGACGCTGAGGTCGCGGAGATCGGAGAGGACGGGCTCGACGGCGCTGTCCCAGGTCTTGGCGGTGACTCCGCTCGGCCGGCCGGGGTCGGAGGCGATGACGCCCTGCTCCACCGTGCGCAGGGGCGCGGTGTTCGCGTTCCTCCAGTAGCGGTGGAAGCGGTCGCGTTCGGCCGCGGGCAGCTGCGGCAGGCTGATCTCGTACAGCAGGGTGCGCTGGGCCACGAGGTCGGAGAAGTCGCGGATCTCGTCCTTGGTGATCCGGTTCGCCACGAGCACGGAGCTGAGCAACGCGTCCTCGCGGGACAGGAGTTCACGCGCTCGGCCGACGTTGATCAGGGCGCGGCCCTGCTTGTCCATCTCCACGCTGTCGAGGGCGGGGAGGTTGGAGAGCAGGGTGAAGCAGGGGTCGACGAGGTCGTTGTAGTGACCGAGGGCCTTGGCGGGGCTGACATTGCCGCTCTCGACGGTCGTCCGCAGCGACGGCAGGCCGTCGAGGGCGTCCAGGATGGCCGTGAGCCGCAGCGAGGTGGTCTCGCCCATCTCGTCGCGCAGATCGGACTTCCGGGCGTGCTCACGGAACTCGTCGACGGCCGCGTCCGTGGCGGCCCGGCTGCGGTCGAGGGCCTTGAGCGCCCCGGCGGCCCGGGGGTCCGCCAGGTAGACCAGTGTTTGACGGCGCTCCTGCTGGAGCACACGGATGGTGTCCTCGGTCGGGAAGCCGACCTCCTCCACGATGTCCGCCACCCGGAAGAGGTCGCTCGCCTCACGGCCCGTCAGCACCGTGGCGAACGTCCAGACGCCGGTCAGCGCCACCAGGGGCACGAGCAGCAGCGCCACGATCTTCCGGCGGATCGATTTCCCGCGAAAGCGCATGGCCTCCCCCAGCTCGACCCCCACCAAGGTCCGGGGGCACACATGTGCGTCAACAAACGGCGTGAGCCTACTACCGACTCACACGTATCTCGAAGCGCCGGACGCACCCGCTCCGCACCCAAGGCGAACCGGACAGGGGGAGTTGTCCGTCCTTTGGGGGAGATTGCCTCCCTCCGTCAGGGAGTTGAACCCATGGCATCCCGTCGGAGAAGTTGGCCGGTTGGCCGGATTTTTGCGTTCCATGGGAATCTTCGGCGCACGTCGATCGTCTTTCTGTACGGGAATGGGGGGCGGAATGGGCCACAGGCCATGCATGCCGCTCCCAGGCGGCGTAATTCAGAGGAAGTCGGGCACCAGTGGGGGGCCGGGTCTCGCGATCCGGATCTGTTGGTCCACCGGCGGTGGGGAGTGACGACTTGATGGGCACGGCGGAGCGGCGCACGGCGCCCGGGGACGGAGCGGTGAAGCCCGGGAGGGCGGAGCGGAGCGCTCGGGAACCGGAGCACGGCCTGCTGACGGGGGAGAGAGTCGCGGTGAAGGAGCGGGGACTCTCCGCCGGTGGCGACGGAGAACGGGTGCATTACCGGCCGTTGTGGATCGAGGAACCGGCGCGCAGGCGGCGGCTTCCCGATCCGGTGCGGACGGCGGCGGTGCGTGCGGTCATCATCATCGCGGCGACACTGGTCCAGGCGATGGTGGCGGTCCTGTGCACGCTGGCGGACGCGTGGCCGGCGTTCCCCATGGTGCTGAGCACCGTGGCGAGCACGATCGCGGCGACCTGGGGCGTGCTGGACGTCTGGGTGACCCGCCAGGTGTGGAAGCAGCGCAACGGCGTGGTCTCGGAGCCCAGCAGCACGGCGCGCGCGCTGCGCCGTGAGCGGCGCCGGGCCCACCGGGAGGCGCGGGCCGCGGAGCGCGCGCAGGCCCGGATACGCCGACGGGGTGGCGCCGGGCAGCTGTCGCACCCGTAGGACGACGAAGAGGGGGCCCACGCGGTGCGTGGGCCCCCTCGCATGCGTTCCCTCACCCGCTCCGGGCCCCGAAACCTGTGAACATCCGCGTCCGGTCATGGCATCGCGACGGCGCCGGAAGAGTGGTGTGCTGGTCCCAGCAGGCCGGTTCCTCGGATGTCAAGGTTTCCGACCGGGCGTGGCGACCGTCACATTCAGCCTGTTCTCAGGCATAGAACGCGGTCCTCCGGTTAGGCGCTCAGCCGCGAGGGCGCCGGCCTCACGGCGCTGACCAGGAGGAACGAGAGACATGCCCGAACTATTCATCGGCGGAGCGTGGCGATCCGCGCTCGACGGACGGACGCGTGAGATCCACTGTCCCGCCGACGGCAGCCTGGTCGCCGTCGTCGACGAGGCCGGCGCCAAGGACACCGTGGAGGCGATCACGGCCGCGCGCCGCGCCTTCGACGAGGGCCCCTGGCCCACCACCTCCCCCGCCGACCGCGGAGACCTGCTGCTGCGGGTGGCCGACCTCCTCGTACGCGACAAGGACGCGCTCGCCCGCGCCGAGTCCCTCGACACCGGCAAGAGGCTGGTGGAGAGCGAGTACGACATCGACGACATCGCGAACTGCTTCCGCTACTTCGGGCGGGCGGCCACGGCCGAGACCGGCCGGGTCGTCGACACCGGTCAGGCCGGCGTCGACAGCCGGGTCGTGTACGAGCCGGTCGGGGTGTGCGCGCTGATCACCCCCTGGAACTACCCCCTGCTCCAGACGGCCTGGAAGGTCGCCCCGGCGCTCGCGGCCGGCAACACCTTCGTGCTCAAGCCGAGCGAGCTGACCCCGCACACCGCGATCCACCTGATGCGCCTGCTGGAGGAGGCCGGGGTGCCCGCGGGTGTGGCCAACCTGGTCCTCGGCGCGGGCCCGGAGGCCGGCGCCCCGCTCTCCGACCACCCGGACGTGGACCTGGTCTCCTTCACCGGCGGCCTGCAGACCGGGCGCCGGCTCATGGCCAACGCCGCCGCGAGCGTGAAGAAGGTCGCCCTGGAACTGGGCGGCAAGAACCCGAACATCGTCTTCGCCGACGCCGACTTCGACACGGCCGTCGACATGGCGCTGACCGCGGTGTTCCTGCACTCGGGACAGGTCTGCTCGGCGGGCGCCCGGCTGCTGGTGGAGGACGCGCTGCACGACCGGTTCGTCGACGAGGTCGTCCGCCGGGCGCGGGAGATCCGGCTCGGGGGCCCCTTCGACCAGCGGGCGCAGACCGGCCCGCTGATCTCGGCCGCGCATCGCGCGAAGGTCGAGGAGTACGTCGCCCGGGGCGTCGAGGAGGGCGCGGTGCTGCGCTGCGGTGGCGAGCGGCCCGGCGGCGAGGCCCACGCACAGGGGTTCTACTACCTGCCGACCGTCCTCGACGAGTGCACGAGCGCGATGTCGGTGGTCCAGGACGAGTCGTTCGGGCCGGTGCTGACGGTGGAACGGTTCCGCACCGAGGACGAGGCGGTCCGCCTGGCCAACGACACGATCTACGGTCTGGCCGGTGCCGTGTGGACGACCGACGAGGCCAGGGCACAGCGGGTCGCGGCCCGGCTGCGGCTCGGCACGGTCTGGATCAACGACTACCACCCGTACGTCCCGCAGGCCGAGTGGGGCGGTTACAAGCAGTCCGGCTTCGGCCGTGAACTCGGGCCCGCGGGGCTCGCCGAGTACCGCGAGGCGAAGCACATCTGGCGCAACACAGCCCCCGCACCGCAGGGTTGGTTCGCGTAGGTCCCTCACTCCCCCGCACCCGGCCCGTACGGCCCCTCCCGCCCTGCCCGGGCACCCTCCCCCCTCACGCCTTCCCGCGCACGCACGCGCCCTTCTCGGCACCCGCAAGAGCCGCTCCCCTCCTCCCCAAGGCCCCACAGGAGTCCGCTCATGACGACCATCGAGCAACCCACCGGCCCCAAGAACACCGCCGACGACACCGAGCTGACCGAGTTCGGCTACAGACCCGAACTCAAGCGCACCCTCGGCAACTTCCACACCTTCGCGGCCGGCATCAGCTACATCTCGATCCTGACCGGCACCTTCCAGCTGTTCTACTTCGGCTTCGCCAGCGGCGGTCCCGCCTACTGGTGGTCCTGGCCGATGGTGTTCGTCGGCCAGTTCATGGTGGCGCTCTGCTTCGCCGAACTGGCGGCCCGCTACCCGGTGGCGGGTTCGGTCTACAACTGGTCGAAGAAGATAGGCAATCCGCATCTGGGCTGGCTCGCCGGCTGGATGATGCTGTGCGCCTCCATCGTCTCGATCGCGGCGGTCGCGCTGGCATACCAGCTGACGCTTCCTCAGATCTCCGACGTGTTCCAGTTCGTCGGGGACGGCACCGGAAAGTACGACGTCGCGACCAACGCGGTCGTCCTGGCCGCGGTGCTGATCCTGTTCACCACCGCGGTGAACGCCTTCGGCGTGAAGCTGATGGCCCGGATCAACACGGCGGGCGTGTTCATCGAACTGATCGCCACCGTCGTCCTGATCGTGCTGTTCGCCGTGCACATCACCCGCGGGCCGCAGGTGGTCATGGAGACCAACGGCACCGGCAGCGCGTACGGCAACGGGTACCTGGGCGCCTTCCTGGTGGCCTCGCTGGCGTCCGCGTACGTCATGTACGGCTTCGACACGGCCGCCTCGCTCGGTGAGGAGTCGCTGGACCCGACCCGGAACGCGCCGCGCGCCATCATCCGGGCGATCATCGCCTCCTTCCTCCTCGGCGGTCTGATCCTGCTGCTGGCGCTGATGAGCGTCTCCAGCCTGAAGGGCGAGCGGCTGTCCACCGACGGACTGCAGTACGTCGTGCTCGACGTGCTGGGCCCGACGGCCGGCAAGGCGATGCTGTGGTGCGTCCTGATCGCGGTCACCGTCTGCGCCCTGGCCGTGCACACCGCCGCCGTCCGGCTGACCTTCGCCATGGCCCGGGACAACAACCTGCCCGCCTCCTCGAAGCTCGCCAAGATCCACCCGCGCTTCCAGACGCCGGTGCTGCCGACGGTGATCATCGGTGTGCTGGCACTGGGCATCCTCGTGGTCAACATCCGTCAGCCGCAGATCTTCACCGTGGTGACCAGCATCGGCATCATCATGATCTACCTGGCCTATCTGGGCGTCACCGTGCCGATGCTGGTGGCGCGGCTGCGCGGTACGTGGCAGCCCGCCGGGGACGGCCGGTTCTCGCTGGGCCGCTGGGGTCTGCCCGTGAACATCCTCGCCGTGCTCTGGGGCGGGGGCATGACCCTCAACCTGATCTGGCCGCGCGCCGCCGTCTACAACGCGGCCGCCCCCTTCCACTGGTACCTGCAGTGGGGCGCGGTCCTCTTCGTCGGGCTCATCGCCGGCGGGGGCTTCGCCTACTACTGGTTCGTCCAGCGGCACAGGACCGGCGTGCTCGCCGAGCACCGCGTGGTCGCCGAGGCCGGGCCCGCGTCACCGCCGGCCGCGCCCGCCGCCGGCGTCGGCACCCCGGCCGCCGACTGACGGTCCGCCCCCCCACACACACATCCGACTCGGCACAGCACGACAGCACAGCAACGCAGGAGGTCGACCCCCCATGCAGGAAGACGAATTCGACTACGTCGTGGTCGGCGGCGGCACCGCGGGAAACGTCGTCGCGGCCAGGCTCTCCGAGGACCCGTCCGTCACGGTGTGCGTCCTGGAGGCGGGCCCCAGTGACGTCGGCGACGACGACGTCCTGAGGCTGGAACGCTGGATGGGCCTGCTGGAGTCCGGCTACGACTGGGACTACCCCGTCGAGCCGCAGGCCGGCGGCAACAGCTTCATGCGGCACGCACGGGCGAAGGTGCTCGGCGGCTGCTCCTCCCACAACTCGTGCATCGCCTTCTGGGCACCCGCGGAGGACCTCGACGACTGGGCGGCCGCGGGCTGTACGGGCTGGTCAGCGGCCGACCTCTTCCCGCTCTACCGGCGTCTGGAGAGCAACGACGCCCCCGGCGACCACCACGGCCGCTCCGGGCCGGTGAAGCTCCGCACGATCAAGAGCGAGGACCCGTGCGGCACCGCCCTGCTGGAGGCGTGCGTCCAGGCGGGCATTCCGACGACCCCGTTCAACACGGGGACGACGGTGGTGCGGGGCGCCAACTGGTTCCAGATCAACTCCGACGAGAACAACATCCGGCAGTCCTCGTCGGTGGCGTACCTCCATCCGATCATGGGCAGGCGCCCCAACCTGGAGGTGCGCACCGGGGTGCGTGCGAAGAAGCTGGTGCTGGAGGGGCGGCGCTGCGTCGGCGCCGAGTACCTGGACCCGGACCTCATCCACACCCGGACGGTGCGCGCCCGGCGTGAGGTCGTGGTCTCCTGTGGCGCCATCGACACCCCGAAGATCCTCATGCTCTCCGGCATCGGCCCGGCCGGACAACTGCGCGAGGTCGGTGTGGACGTGGTCGTGGACTCGGCGGGCGTCGGCGAGAACCTGCAGGACCACCCCGAGGGCGTCATCATGTGGGAGGCCGCGCAGCCGATGCCCACCGAGTCCAACCAGTGGTGGGAGGCGGGCATCTTCTACGACACCGAACCGGGTCTGGACCGGCCCGACCTGATGTTCCACTACGGGTCCGTGCCGTTCGACATGCACACGGCCCGGCACGGCTACCCGACCTCCGAGAACGCGTTCTGTCTGACGCCCAACGTGACCCGGGCGAAGTCCCGGGGCACCGTACGGCTGCGCACCCGGGACTACCGGGACAAGCCGAAGGTCGACCCTCGCTACTTCACGCACGAGCACGACGTGCGCGTCATGACGTACGGCCTTCGTCTGGCCCGGCAGATCGCCGCGCAGCCGGCGCTCAGCGGCTGGGCGGGGGCCGAGCTGGCGCCCGGGCCCGAGGTGCGGAGCGACGAGGAACTCCTCGACTACATCCGGAAGACCCACAACACCGTCTACCACCCGGCCTGCACCGTGAAGATGGGCGCGGACGACGACGCCTCCGCCCCGCTGGACGCGCGGCTGCGGGTGAAGGGCATCGCGGGACTGCGGGTGGCCGACGGGTCGGTGATGCCGGATCTGGTCACGGTGAATCCGTGCATCACGACGATGATGATCGGCGAGAAGTGCGCGGATCTTCTGAAGGCCGACGCGTAGTCGCCGCACTGGCAGGGGCCGTGGGGAACCGCGGGGCCGACTGTGGCTGGTCGCGCAGTTCCCCGCACCCCTTTCAGGGCGCGGTCGTGGTGGGCCTCCTGTACATGCGTGTGGCCGTGATCTCCGTGTGCACCGCCTCCCCCGCCTGGGGCTGCTTGGGCAGTCCCGGGCGGAGGTGTTCCTCCACGCTGATGTACTTCAGGCCCGCCCTCAGGTCGGCGTCGTTGCGCAGCCGGATCACGAGGGGGAACTCCGCCAGCGCGGTCGTGTCGAAGAGGCCGGTGGTGTAGAGGAGCTGGACGCCCAGGGCGTCCGAGACCGCCCGCTGGAGTTCCAGCAGGTACGTCGCGTTGGCGCGGCCGATGGGGTTGTCCAGGAACAGCGTGCCGGCGTGACGGTGCCTGTCACGTCCCCGGTCGTTGCTGCGGAGCGCGGCCATCGTGCAGTACAGGGCGATGGCCGCGGTGAGCAGCTGGCCGCCGGAGAAGACGTCGCCCATCTGTCCGACGGGGACGCGCTCGGCCCGCAGCACGGCGTCCGGCTTGAGGATCTCCACGGCGATGCCCTTGGGCTGGAGCGCGGCGCCGACGCCCCGCAGCAGCAGGGACATGCCGTCGCGCCGCATGTCGGAGTTCTTCTTCACCGCCGCGCGGGTCGCCTCGTCGACGACCTCGCCCAGACGTTCGGTGAGGGTGGCCTGGTCGGGCTCCTCGAAGCGGATGCGCAGGAATTCCTGGCCGGACCACTCCCCGAGGCCCTCGGGGAGCCTGGACAGCCGCTGGGCGGAGCGGAGCGTGGCGAGCGCCGACTCCACCAGGCCGCGCAGCCGGTCGACGATCGAGTCCCGGTTGCGCTCCAGCTGGGCCAGCTCGTCCGTGAGGACCCGGAGCCGGGGCGCGAAGGCGTCGGCCCACTTCTGGGCGTGCTCGGGGAGCGAGGCCGCCGGCAGCTCGCGGATCTGCTGGCGGGCGGGTGTGCGCACCTGCTCGTAGCGGGTGGAGTTGGCGTGGCGTACGAGGATGTCGCTCGCCTCGCGCACCGCCCCCTCGGCGGCGGACAGGTCGGCGGCGCAGCCGCGCAGGGAGCGGCGGGCCTCGGCGGCGGCCCCGCGCGCCTCCTCGGGGCCGCCGGGGTAGGGCTCGGGCTCCTCCTGGTCGTCGTCGACGGAGTGGTCGCGCAGGAGGTCCCGGAGCAGGCCGGCCGTCTCGTCGAAGCCGCCGGCCGCGTCCTCGGCGGCGCGGTGCGACTCCAGCAGTTCGGCGTGGGCCTCGCGGGCCCGGGTCAGCGCCTCGGCCCGGGAGGCGAGTTCGGCGGTGGCGGTGCGCAGCAGGCCCTGGGCGTGCTCGGCGTCGCGCGGGAGCAGCTCCTCGGGCAGCTCGGTGTGCGCGTCGCCGTCCTCGGGGGCGTGCCGCTCGGCCTCGCCGCGCAGTCGCCCGAGCTGCTCGCTCGACAGGGACACCCGGCTCTCCAGGAGCTGGACCAGTTCCTCGGCGCGGGCGACGGCGGCCTGCCGGGAGGGCGCGTCGGAGCCGTCCGGTGACTGCAGGAGCTGCTCGGCACGGTTGCGGACCTTGTTGGTCAGCCGGCCTAGTTCGGCGATCGCGGAGCTCTCGTCGCTCTCGGCCCGCGCCTGCTCGGCCCGCAGATCGGCGCCGACACCCACCTTCTCGTACACCTGGGAGGCGGCCCGGTACGCCTCGCGCAGGGCCGCGAGGGGGTGCCGGGGCGCGTCGGGGCCGGTCTCCGGTACGTCGTCGGGGGCGCCGGCGATCTCCGCGCGCTCGGCGCGCAGCGCACGCGCCGTGCGGCGGGCGTCGTCGGCGGCGCGCTGGGTGGCGCGGCGGTCCTCGTCGGCGGCGCGGGCGCGCTCCAGACAGGACTGGGCGCGGGCCTCGGACTCGGCGGCCTCGTCGGCGAGTTCGCGGAGCTTGGCCTGCCAGCCGGCGCGCTCGCGCAGCCGGTGGGCGAGTCCGGCGAGGACGTCGGCGGCGCGGCGGGCCTTCTGTGCGGCCTCCTGCCGCTCGTCGCGCACGTGGGCCGCCTCGGCCGCCGCCTCCTCGGCCTCGGCCCGGACGGTCCGCGCCTCGGACAGCTCCGCCTCGGCCTCCTCGGCGAACGTCCGCGTCTCCCGCGCGGCGGCGGCCAGTTCGGTGAGCCTGCCCGCCGGGCACCCCGTGCGCCACGAGGAGAGGCGGGCCGCCAGTTCGCGGTCCTTGCCGAGCCGGGCCGCCAGCCGACGGATCTCCTCGTCCCGCTCGGCCGCCCGTGCGCGCAGCGTCTGCCGTTCCTCGTCGGCGGCGTGCTCGTCGTGCATGGCCGGGTTGGGCGGCACCAGGAACACGTCGGAGGCGGTGCCGTCGCCCGCGCCGGCCGGCGGGGTCGGGGCCAGCAGGGCGGCCGCCGTGCCGACGGCCACGGCGGACCTCGGGAGCAGTGCCGCCTCGCTCAGCGCCTCCCGGGCCCGGGCGTGCGAGTCCGGGTCGGTGATGATCACGCCGTCGACCAGCTCCGGGCGCGCGGCCAGCACGCGCGCGTGGTCGACGGGGTCGACGGCCTGGGCCAGATAGCGCCAGCCGGGGAGGGCGGGGATGCCGTGCTCGCCGAGGAACTCGACCGTGGCGAGGACGTCTGGGCCCGGCGGCAGCAGTCCGCCGTCGCCGAGGGCGCCCAGGATGCGCGCGTCGTCGGCGGCGGCGGTGCGCAGGTCGAAGAGGTGGCGCTCGGCGGACGACACATGGTCGTCGAGCAGTTCGCGCAGTTCGTCGGCGAAGCGGTCCAGCTCCTCGGGGGTGAGCGCACCGTCGGCGGCGGAACGCCCGGCCGGTGTACGGGCGTGGTCGGCCGCCGCGTCGCCGCCGTCCGCCGTGTCTCCCCTGCGGGGCACCGGCACCCCGGGGTGTGTCCGGCCGCCGTGGCCCGGCAGGCTCAGCAGCTCGGCCAGCCGCTCCTCCGCGGCGAGGGCCTCCGCGGTGCGCCGCTCCCCGTCGAGGGCGCGCTCGGCGGCGGTCGCCGCGTCCGCCGCGCGGGCGGCCGTCAGCTCCGCGCGGGACTCGGCGGAGGCCGCCTCCCGGGCGTGCTCGGCGGCGCGGCGCGAAGCCTCGCGTGCGGTGTCCCAGGCGGCGACGGCCGTCTTCTCGGCGTCGCTGGCGGCCAGGGCGGCGCGGGCCGGATCGGCGTCGGGGGCGCTGTCGTCGAGCCAGCCGGCGCGGACGGCCTCGGCGGTCTCCTGTTCGACCTCGCCGAGGCGCTGCCTGAGATGGCCGGCCTCGCTGCGGGCGCGCTGGGCCTCGGTGGCGGCGACGGTCGCGTCCCGGTGGGCGGCCTCGCCGGCCTCCTGCAGCGCCGCCGACTTCTCCTCCCCCTCGTTGGCCAGGTTCTCGGCGCTCTCGGCGGCGGAGTGCAGGGCGCGGACGAGGTCGACGGCGGCCTTGGCGCGAGCGGCGAGGGCGGGGGCGGCGTCCCGTTCGGCCTCCTGGATGGCGGCGGCCACCCGGGCGACGCGGTCGGCGGCGGCCCGGTGCCTGAGCACGGCCTCGGCGGCCTGCCAGGCGGAGTGCAGGGTGCGTGCGTCGGCCAGCTCCCGCTTCTGCGAGGCGGCCGACCTCTCCGCGGCGGCCAGCGCCAACGAGGCGTGCCGGTAGGCGAGTTCGGCCGCGATCTGGGCGCTGCGGTCGCGGGCGGCCTCGGAGTGGGTGACCGCGTACGCGGCGGCGGTGGTCCGCTGGGCGAGGTCGGTGCCCCGCAGCCGCTCCCGGGCGGCCCGCGCGGAGAGGCGGCGTGCCAGGGTACGGGTGCGGCGCTCGGCGCCCGCGTGGATGTCCCGGGCCCGGGAGCGGGCCTCGGCCGCCTCGACGATCCGGCCGAGCAGATCGACGGACCCGGCGGTGAAGTCCCGTTCGGCGATCAGCTCGGCCCGTCGTCCGAGCTTGTTGCCGAACCCGCTCACCAGGTCGGCGAGTCCGTCCGTGTCCCGGGTGTCGGTGACGGCCCGCAGCAGCAGGTCGGTGAAGTCGGCGTCCTTCTTCACCGCGAAGAGTCCGGCGGCCTCGCCCTCGTCGGCGTTCATCTCCCGCTGGTAGCGGAAGAGTTCGGGGTCGAGGCCGAGGTCGGTCAGATGCTCGTTCCAGCGGTCGTGGATCTCCTCCCAGTGCACTTCGAGATGGGGGTACGCCTTGCCCGCCTCGGTGAGGGCGTCCCGGAAGCCCTTCATGGTCCGCCGCCGTCCCTGGGCGCCGGACGCGCCCTCGACGGGCGGGCGTACGGCGGTGGACTCGGCCACGGGCAGGTTGTCCAGGCTCAGTCCCGGGCCGGGTCGGAAGGAGTACCAGGCCTCGGCGAACTTGCGCGGGTCGCTGGAGACCTGCCGGCCCCGCCATTCGCTCACCTTGCCCACGACGACGCACTCGCCGGTCAGCGTGTGCTGCCACTCCAGGGCGACGTGCCCGCAGTCGTCGGCCAGCAGGAACTTGCGCAGCACACCCGAGCTGGCGCCGCCCAGGGTGTTGCGGTGGCCCGGCAGCATCACCGAGAAGATCAGCTTGAGCAGGACGGACTTGCCGCCGCCGTTCTCCAGGAAGAGGACCCCGGCCGGTGCTGGCCGGCGCGGCGGGCCGGTGGGTTCCTCCTCGAAGAACTCCGCCTGCTGCGGTGCGGGGTCGGGCACGTACGCGCCCACACCCCGCAGGTCCAGCACGGTGTCGGCGTAGCGCGCACCGGCCGGCCCGATGGAGTAGAGGCGGACCCGGGACAGCTCGTACATGGCGGCGGACTTTCGCGGTCGTAAGGGGGGTTCGTGCGGTGCGGTGGTGACGGCGGGCCGTCGGTCGGGGTCGTGGGGGGGCGTGCGGGTGGTCGTGGTGCCCCGGAGGGCGGGGGTGGCTCGGGGCCGGTCAGGAGTGGAAGGGCAGGCCGGCGTCGGCCACCAGCTCCAGGTCGTCGGTGTCCTCGGCGGGCAGCAGCGTGGCCGAGCCGTCGGTGACGGGCACGACGCCCAGGTCCAGCAGTTCGGCCATCGCGGCGCTGCCCGCCATGTCCCGCACCTGGAGCTGGTACCGGGCGGTCGTCCGGTACGTGCCGCCGTTGTCGTCCCCGGTGCGCTGCAGGAAGCCCGAGTCGGTGAGGAAGCCGACCGCCTTGCCGATGATGCCGGTGGTGGACCCGGCCAGGCGGCGCGCGTCCTTGGTGGCACCGGTGGAGCTGCGTCTCGCCCAGGTCCGCCAGGCCGACTCCAGGCCCGGGGCGTCGGTCGCCGGGTCGGTGTTCTCCCCCAGTTCCTCGGCGCGCTCCTCCAGCCGGCGGCACGCCTGCCGGACGAAGGCGTCGACGCCGTTGACCGAGACCCGCCCGATGTACCCGTCGTCCGCGAGGTCCTCGGGCCGGGGGAAGGCCATGGCGGCCACCGCGAGGTGCGCCAGCCCGTGCAGGAACCGGTCCACCGAGTCGGCCGCCGTGCGGCGCGCGTAGTCCCCCATCCGCACGGCGAAGACGGAGTCCTCGGCCGCCGTCACCGCCATGCCCGCCCGCGGTGACACCTCCAGCACGATGAGTCCCAGCCCGGCGGCCACGGCGTCGGCGAGCCGGGCGAAGGCCGGATCCTCCCGGTAGCGCCTGAGCAGTTCGCCGTACTCCTGGTCCCGGGCGGGCTGCAGCTTGGGCTGCAGCCCGAAGGCGACGAGCCTGGCGGCGTCGGCGGCGTCGGCGGGAGTGAGGGGCGCGGCCACCGGAGCGGCGGCCGTCTCCGGCTCACTCCACTCGACGTGCTCACTCACAGCGGAACTCCTTGGTCGGGCGTACAGGGGGAAGGGCGGGGGCGTCAGGGGTGCGGGCGAGCGTGCGCCAGGTCGTGGACGGCCGGCGGCCGCGGCACGGGCGCGACCCCCGTGGGGCTCTCACGCCGCCTCCCGGTCCGCCGCCATCCCGGCCGCGTCCAGCAGGGCCGTGCCCACGATCAGATCGGCCCCGCCGAACTCGGGGTCGTCCAGCTCCACCCCGTCGTCCACGGAGAACAGCAGCTTCGCCTCGCCCTGCCGGTAGGCCGTCCCGACCGGCGGGCTCGCCGCGTGCACGGCCAGGAGGGCGACCAGATAGGGCAGTTCGGGATCCTGGAGCCGGGCGTCCGCGAGCAGCCCGGACAGCCTCCGGGGCGCGTCCGCGGGCAGGTCGAGGAGCTGCTTGGCCGCCGTCAACTGCTCCTCGCTGAAGCGGCTGTCGTCGGGCGTGGCGATCAGGTCCGGCTCGGGCATCTCCGCGCCCAGGTGCTCGCGCTCCACCGGGGGTGTGAACAGCAGCTCGACGAGGTCCCCGACCCGGACGGACCCCGGCGTGCGCAGCCCCGTCCCGCGGGCGAAGAACGCGTCGGTCACCCGGCGTGCCTGCTCCACGGGCAGCGGGAGCAGCGGCGCCAGGAGATGGCCGTAGAGGTCCGTGCCCGAGGTGGTCATCGGGGTGGCGAAGGCCTGCCGGTCCTGCTCCGCGCGGAACAGCGGCCCGGCCTCCAGCAGCCTCGACTGCAGCTGTGTGTGCCGCCGGATGCAGTCCTTGACGATGTCGACGAGTTCGGCGGCGCGCCGCTTGTGCTCGGGCTCCTCGGACTCGTCGCGCGCCTTGCGGATGTTGGTGAGGATCGCATTCTCGTGGCGGTAGCGGTCGGCCACGTGGTCCAGCGCCTCGGCGATCATGTCGGGCACGGTCCTGAGCCAGTCGACCGCGCGGACGTTGCGCCGGGTGGCGTCCAGGGCCCTGCGCAGCGTCTCGGAGTACTGCACGGTCCGGTAGCGGGCCTGCTCGGCGGCGAGCTGGGCGTCCGCGAGCCGGCCCCGGCTGATCAGGATCTCCAGCTTGACCTCGGCGGCGATCTGGGCGCTGGTGACATCGGTGTCGAGGGCGCCCACCAGGACGTTGACGGCCTCGTCGGTCGTGCGGAGGTAGACCCCGCCGCCGTGCCCGGGGACCTCCTCGATCAGCTTGAAGTCGTAGTCGCGGCGGACATAGGTGCCGTCGGGCGCGAACGTCCCGTACACGGCACGGAAGCCGCGGTCGACACTGCCGACGTTGATCAGGTTCTCCAGGACCCAGCGGGCCACCCGCTCGTGCTCCTCGACGGGCCGCCGGGGGGCCTGGGCGGCGATGCGCGGGATGAGGCGGGCGACGATCTGGTCGTGGTCCGCGCCCGTGTCGAAGTCCATGTTCAGGGTGACCAGGTCGATGGCGGCGAGGGCCACCTCCGCCATGCCGTACACCGAGTACTCGCCGGCCAGGTTCGCCTTGCGCGCGTCCAGGTCGTGCAGCGGCGCGGTGCAGGCGAGCGCGCGCAGCCGCCGCGCCAGTCCCTCGTCGGCGGCCGGGCCCGGAGCAGGGCGCGGCCCCGCGCCGAGCTGGGGCGGAACGCTGTCCGTCGATGCGGGTGAAGTCACGGTGCACAGACTAGGTCCTGGGTCTGACATCGACCCAAATCGTTCCGCCGGGCGAGGACCGGGGCGGCCGCGCCCGGGCCGGTCGGCTCAGGAGACCTCGGTGACCCGCCGTCCGTAGACCGCGAGCAGGTTCCGCAGCGAGTCGTCGAGGTAGTCCGCGAGCAGCCGTTCGGCCTCGTCCCGCTCCCCGCGCCGCAGGGTGCGCAGGATGTCGAGGTTGCGCGCCAGGTACGGCTCGTACAGCTCGCGCGGATCGTCCACCACGTGGAACGCGAGCCGGAGTTCGGCGAAGACGCTGCGCATCAGCTCGTCGGTGCGGGCACTGCCGGCGAGGGCGACCAGTTCGCGGTGGAAGTGGATGTTGGCGGTGGAGACGCCTTTCCAGTCGTCCTCGCGGGCCTCGCGCTGTCCTTCCGCGACGGCCTCGGCGAGCCGGTCGAGGCCGTACGGCGGGGCTCCGAGTCCGCGGACGACGGCGCACTCGACGAGGCGGCGGGTGCGGTAGATGTCCTCGACGTCCTCGACGGTCAGCACCCGTACGAAGACACCGCGGTTGAGCTCGTGGACGAGCAGCCGTTCATGGGTGAGCAGGCGGAACGCCTCGCGCAGGGTGTTGCGGGAGACGCCGAGGGCGCCGCCGATGCTGTCCTCGGACAGCCGGGTCCCGGGTGGGAAGAAGCCGTCGGCGATCCGGCTCCTGAGGATGTCCGAGACCCGCTCGGCGGTGCTGGTGCGCCCGAGGAGGGCCCGGTCGTCGGCGAGTCCGGTCGGTTCGGCGGCCATGCCTGGATTCAATCGCAGACCCGAGAACGAAACAACACGGGTATTGAAGGATCGTTCAACGATCCTCTACCTTGCTGGACAGGCGCCCCTCCGTTCGATGCCCGGCGCCCCTCGTTCCGGCACGACCGGTCCCCGTCCCCCGCACGTCTCACGCACTCTCCCCCTCACCGCGAGGTGCCCATGAGTACGCCCCCTCCCTCCCAGGTCCCGACCACTCCGACCAGGCCCGATCCGGCCCGGCCGGCCTCCGACGACGGCGCGTTCGGCTGGCTGCGCGCCCTCGGCCCGCGGGGCCGCCGCGCCTTCGGCGGCGCGTTCGGCGGCTACGCCCTCGACTCCTACGACTACTTCACGCTGCCGCTGAGCATGGTCGCGCTCACGGCCTACTTCGGCCTCGACAACGGCCAGACCGGGCTGTTCACCACGGTCACCCTGGTCGTCTCGGCGATCGGCGGCGCCGCCGCGGGTGTGCTCGCGGACCGGATCGGCCGGGTGAAGGCGCTGATGATCACCGTGATCACGTACGCCGTGTTCACCGTGGCCTGCGGCTTCGCCCCGAACTACGAGACGCTGCTGGTCTTCCGCGCCCTCCAGGGGCTCGGCTTCGGCGGTGAGTGGGCGGTCGGGGCGATCCTGGTCGCCGAGTACGCGAGCGCGAAGCACCGGGGGCGCACGCTCGGCGCGATCCAGAGCTCCTGGGCGGTCGGCTGGGGGCTGGCCGTGATCGTCTACACGGCGGTCTTCTCTCTCCTCGACGACGACCTGGCCTGGCGCGTGATGTTCTGGACCGGCGCCCTGCCCGCGCTGCTCGTGATCTGGGTGCGCCGGTCGGTCCAGGACGCCCCGCAGGCCGCCGCCGCGCGGGAGAGGAGCACCGAGAAGGGCTCGTTCGCCGTGATCTTCCGGCGGGGCACGGCCGCCTCGCCCGGTCTGCTGCGCACCACGGTCTTCGCGGTACTGCTCTCCACGGGCGTCCAGGGCGGCTACTACACGCTGGCGACCTGGGTGCCCACGTATCTGAAGACGGAGCGGGGTCTGTCGGTCGTCGGCACCGGCGGCTACCTCGCGTTCCTGATATCCGGCGCCTTCATCGGCTATCTCACCGGCGGCTATCTCACCGACCTGCTGGGCCGCCGACGGAACATCTGGCTGTTCGCCGTGCTCTCGGCGCTGTGCATCCTGGCGTACGCGAACATCCCGAGCGGCGCCGGCACCCTGCTGCTGGTGCTCGGCTTCCCCCTGGGGTTCTGCATGTCGGCGATCTTCAGCGGCTTCGGCTCGTACCTCAGCGAGCTGTACCCGTCGGCCGTCCGGGGCACCGGGCAGGGCTTCACCTACAACACCGGCCGGGCCGTGGGAGCCGTGTTCCCCACCACCGTGGGCTTCCTCGCCGACAGCTGGGGCGTGGGCGGCGCGCTGGTCTTCGGCGCGCTCGGCTACGGCCTGGCGGCCCTGGCTCTGCTCGGCCTCCCGGAGACCCGCGGAAAGGAACTCGTGTGAACCCCGTGACGACCGAGGGCCACCCCGGGGCCCGCCCGGCGGCGCCCGCCCCGCACAACGTGCCCTTGGCCTCCGTCGATCCGCACGCGCACGCGTGGACCCCCGAGAAGGCACGCGCGGTGTTCCGTTCGGGGGTCACCGGCCCCACCGCCGGAGTCGCCGCCGGCCACACCCAGGCGAACCTGATCTCGGTGCCCGCCGACTGGGCCTACGACATGCTGCTGTTCTGCCAGCGCAACCCCAAGCCGTGTCCCGTGCTCGACGTGACGGACGCCGGGGCGTGGCGGACGCCGCTCGCCACGGGCGCGGACCTGCGCACCGACCTGCCGCGTTACCGGGTGTGGGAGCACGGCGAACTGGTGGCGGAGCCGACGGACGTGGTCGACGTCTGGCGGGAGGACCTGGTGTCGTTCCTGATCGGCTGCAGCTTCACCTTCGAGTCGGCGCTGAGCGGGGCGGGTGTGCCGATGCGCCACATCGAGCAGGGCCGCAACGTCTCCATGTACGTCACCGACCGCCCGTGCCGGCCCGCCGGGCGGCTGCGCGGCCCGATGGTGGTGTCGATGCGTCCGGTGCCGCCCGAGCACCTGGCCACCGTGATCCGGGAGACCAGCCTGCTGCCGGCCGTGCACGGCGGCCCGGTGCACTGCGGCGATCCGGCGGGCCTCGGCATCGCGGATCTCTCGCGCCCCGACTTCGGCGACCCGGTGGAGACGGAGCCGGACGACATCCCGGTCTTCTGGGCTTGCGGGGTGACACCGCAGGCCGCGGTGACGGCCTCGCGCCCGCCCTTCGCGATCACCCACGCACCGGGCCGGATGTTCCTGACCGACGCCCGCGACGAGCAGTACCGCGTCCTCTGACGAACACCGCGTCCTCGGACGAACAGGCAGGAGAATGGCACCCATGAGCTCCATCGACCTCAACGCCGACCTCGGCGAGGGCTTCGGCCGCTGGACGCTGACCGACGACGAACGGCTGCTGTCCGTCGTCACCAGCGCCAATGTGGCCTGCGGTTTCCACGCCGGGGACGCGGCCACCATGCGGCGGGTCTGCGCGCTGGCGGCCGAGCGCGGCGTACGGGTCGGGGCCCAGGTCTCGTACCGGGACCTGGCGGGCTTCGGGCGGCGCGCGATGGACGTGCCGCCCGCCGAACTGGCGGCCGAGGTGGCCTACCAGATCGGCGCCCTGGAGGTATTCGCCCGCGCGGCGGGCACGCGCGTGGCGTACGTGAAGCCGCACGGCGCGCTCTACAACCGGGTGGTGAGCGACGAGGAGCAGGCGACGGCGGTGGTCGACGGGGTGCTCCTCGCCGACGCCACGCTGCCCGTCCTCGGTCTGCCCGGCTCGCGTCTCCTCGCGCTGGCCGAGGCGGCGGGGCTGCCCGCCGTCACCGAGGCGTTCGCCGACCGCGCCTACACCGACCTGGGCACCCTGGTGCCGCGCGGCCGGGAGGGCGCCGTGATCGCGGACGCCGACGCGGTGGTGGCCCGCTCGGTGAGCATCGCCGGCGACGGCACGGTCACCGCGCACTCCGGGGCGCGCATCGCCGTCCGGGCCCGCTCCCTGTGCCTGCACGGCGACACACCGGGCGCGGTGGACCTGGCCCGGCGGGTGCGGGCCGAACTGACGGCGGCCGGGGTGCGGGTGGAGGCGTTCGTATGAGAGTGCTCCCGGTCGGCGACCACGCCCTGCTGATCGAGGTGGGCACGGGCGAGGAGGCGGCGGCGCTCCACGCCGAACTGCTGCGCCGCCGCGCGAGCGGCGACCTGGCGGCGGCGGAGATCGTCCCGGCCGCCCGTACGGTCCTGCTGGACGGCCTCGACGACCCTGCGCTGCTGGCCGGACGCCTCGCCTCCTGGGACATTCCGCCCGTCCCCCCGCGGACGGAGGACGTCGTCGAGATCCGGGTGCGGTACGACGGTCCCGACCTGCCGGACGTCGCCGCCCACTGGGGGGTCGGCGCCGCCGAGGTGGCCCGCATCCACGCGGCGGCCGAGTACCGCGTGGCCTTCTGCGGCTTCGCCCCCGGCTTCGGCTATCTCACCGGGCTCCCCCGCGAGGTCCCGCGCCGGGCCACTCCGCGCACGGCGGTCCCGGCGGGGTCGGTCGCGCTGGCCGGGCCGTACACCGGCGTGTACCCGCGCGCCTCTCCCGGCGGCTGGCAGCTGATCGGGACGACCGACGCGGTGCTGTGGGACACCGCGCGCGTACCGGCCGCGCTGCTGGCGCCGGGCACCCGGGTGCGGTTCACACCCGAGGGGGCGCCGTGACGGACGACGCCCTCGTCGTGGTCCGGGCCGGCGCGCTGACCACCGTCCAGGACCGGGGCCGCCCCGGCCTGGCGCACCTCGGCGTACCGCGCTCGGGGGCGCTCGACGCGCCCGCGGCCGAGCTGGCCGGGCGGCTGGTGGGCAACCCCCCGGGAGCCGCCGTGCTGGAGACCACGCTCGACGGCTGCTCCGTGCGCCCCCGCTCGGCGGTCGTGATGGCCGTCACGGGAGCCCCCTGCCCGGTCACCCTGGACGGCCGTCCGGCCCCGTGGGGAGCGCCGGTACGGGTGCCCGGCGGGGCACTCCTCGACATCGGCAGGGCCCGCAGCGGCGTACGCAGCTATCTCGCCGTCTCCGGCGGCGTGCGCGTGGAGCCGGTCCTCGGCAGCCGCTCCACGGACCTGCTGTCGGGGCTCGGCCCGCCGCCGCTGACGGACGGCACGGTGCTGCCGCTGGGCCACCGGGCCGGCCCGTACGCGCACGTGGACGTCGTTCCGCACCCGGCGCCGCCCCGCGAACTCGTGCTGCGCGTGACCCCGGGTCCGCGCGAGGACTGGTTCACCGACGCGGCCCTGCGCACCCTCACCGGGCGCCCCTACGCCGTCTCGTCGGCGAGCAACCGCATCGGGCTGCGGACGGAGGGGCCCGCTCTGGAGCGCCTCCGGGAGGGCGAACTGCCCAGCGAGGGCATGGTGCTGGGCGCGGTCCAGGTACCGCCGGACGGCCGGCCGGTCGTCTTCCTCGCCGACCACCCGACCACCGGGGGCTACCCGGTGATCGCGGTGGCCGCCCCGGCGGACCTGCCCGCCGCGGCCCAGGCCACGCCCGGCACCCCGGTGCGGTTCGTCGCCGTACGGCACCGCCGCTGACCGGTCCGCCGGGACCCGCTCAGGCCGGCTCCGGCCGCTGGTCGGGGACGGCCAGCGCGGCCAGGGCCGCCGCCACCGCGTGGGAGGCCGACAGGTCCAGGCGGGCGCTGGTGCCCCGGGCCTCGTGCCGCACCTCGGCGGCGGCCAGGGCGAGGAGCTGCGGCAGGAGGTCGGTGCAGCGCCGGGCCACCCAGGCCGTTCCCGCCGTGGCCAGCCACCTCAGACCGGCGGCGCGGGTGGGTGCCGGGAGGCCGGGCTCGGCGGACGGGGCGGGACCGGTCGCGATCCCGGCCTCCGCCAGCAGGGCGTGGAAGCGCAGGGCGAACTGCCGGTGCCCCCGCTCGCCGGGGTGCAGCCGGTCCGCGCTCCACAGCGCGCGGTCCGTCAGCCAGGCGCCCTCCGAGGCGTGCAGGTGGACCGCCCCGTGCCGTGCCGACAGGGCGTGGACGACGGTGTTGACGGCCCGTTGCCGCCGGGCGAGGGGCCTGGCGAGCGCCCGGGGCAGGCCGAGCATCGTCCCGGGGTCGGGCAGGCACGCGGTGAGCAGCACCGTTTCCCGCTCCCGGAAGGCCCCGTAGATCTCGTCGAGGCGGGCGGCGACCGCGTGGATGTCGAAGGTGCAGCGCAGGGTGTCGTTGACGCCGACGACGACGGAGGCGATGTCCGGGCGCAGGGCGAGCGCGGCGGCCAGCTGCCGGTCGCGTACGTCACGGGTCTGGGAGCCGCTGACGGCCAGGTTGGTGAACCGCGTCCCGGGGCCGAGCCCGTCGGCGAGCAGCGCCGCCCAGCCCCGCCGGCCGCCCGCCACGGGGTCGCCCACGCCCTCGGTGAGGGAGTCGCCGAGGGCCACGAACCGTCGGGCCGTCATCCGACGCCCTCCCGCACCGGGCGCGGGGCGGTGGCGTCGTGCGCGGCGAGGAACGCGTCCACCGCGGTCCGCCAGCCGAAGCACTCGGCCCGCGCGCGTGCCGCGGCCCTGCGGTCGCCCTCGGGCCGGTCGAGCAGTTCCTCGACGGCGTCGGCGAACGCCTCGCCGCGGTCCGCCGCCGCTGCCCCGGCGGAGCCGATCACCTCGGGCAGCGCGGAGGACGCGCTGGCCACCACGGGTGTGCCGCAGGCCATCGCCTCCAGCGCGGCCAGCCCGAACGTCTCGGCGGGGCCGGGGGCCAGGGCCACGTCGGCACTTGCCTGGAGGGCGCCCAGCGCGGCGCGGTCGCCGACGTGCCCCAGGAAGGTCACCGGCAGCCCCTTCGCCCGCTGTCGGAGCCGGTCGCGCAGCGGCCCGTCGCCGGCGACGACGAGCACGGCCCGCCGTCCGCGCCGCAGCAGCGCCTCCAGGGTGTCGACGGCCGTGCCGGGCCGCTTCTCGACGGACAGCCGGGAGCACATCACGAGCAGGAGGTCGTCCTCGCGCGCGTACCGCCCGCGCAGCACGGGGTCCCGCAGGGCCGGGTGCCGTCCCGCGAGGTCGACGCCCAGGGGTGCCCGGACGACGTTCCGGGCCCCGATCCGTACGAACTCCCGTTCGGCGAACTCGGTGGTGCACACCACCCGCGCGTAGGTGTGGGCCGTGCGGACGTTGAGGGCGTCGGAGGCCCGGCGGGCCGTCCGCCCGGACAGGCCCCAGGTCCGCAGCACACCGTCGGCGCTCTCGTGCGAGACCATCACCGCGCGCACCCTGGCCCGCCGGGCCCACGCCCCGGTCCAGCGCAGGGTGGTCCGGTCGGAGACCTCCAGCCGGTCGGGCGCCAGCGACTCCAGCAGACCCGCGACCCGCCGCTTGTCCAGGAGGACGCGGTAGCCGCCGGTCCCCGGCAGCAGCGGCCCGGGCAGGGTGATCACCCGTCCCTGCTCGGTGGCGTCGTCGGTGTACCGCTCGCCGGGCACGACGAGGACGGCCTCGTGCCCTGCGGCCTCGTACCCCGTGCCCAGCTCCCGCAGCGCGGTGCGCAGACCGCCCGAGGAGGGCGCCACGAAGTTGGCGAGCCGTACGATCCGCAGCCCGCCGGTGCGGTCCCCGCTCACGCGGCCACCGCCGTCCGGGTCGCGAGCACGTCGGTGTAGTGCTCGATGAGCCGGTCGCCGACGGCCGCCCAGGTGCGCCCCTCGACCATGGCCCGCCCGGCGGCCCCGTACCGTGCCCGCAGCTCCGGGTCGGCGGCCAGGGACAGCACGGCGTCGCGTACGGCGGCTCCGTCGCGGGGCGGGACAAGGAGCCCGGTGCGCCCGTGGTCGACGAGGTCCAGTGGGCCCCCTGCGGCCGGTGCCACCACGGGGACTCCGGAGGCCATGGCCTCCTGCACGGTCTGGCAGAAGGTCTCGTAGGGGCCGGTGTGCACGAAGACGTCCAGCGAGGCGAAGATCCGGGCGAGTTCGTCGCCGGTGCGGCGGCCGAGGAAGACGGCACCCGGCAGGGCCGCGCGCAGGCCCGGTTCGCTGGGCCCGTCGCCCACGATCACGACCTTCACGTCGCCCCGGGCGCACACTCCGGCGAGCAGCTCGATCTGCTTCTCGGGGGCGAGTCGGCCGACGTAGCCGACGATCGGCTCGCCGCCCGGCGCCAGGGCCCGGCGCAGGGCCTGGTCGCGCAGCCGGGGGCGGAACCGGTCGGTGTCCACCCCGCGCGGCCACAGGCTGACCCGGGGCACGCCGTGCGTCCGGAGGTCGCGCAGGGCCGCGGTGGACGGGGCGAGGGTGCGGTCGGCGGCGGCGTGCACGGCACGGATGCGCCGCCAGGCCGCCGCCTCACCGGCGTGGACGTAGGTGCGGGCGTATCCGGCGAGGTCGGTCTGGTAGATCGCGACGGCGGGGACACCGAGGCGGGCGGCGGCCGCCATGCCCCGCACGCCGAGGACGAAGGGGCTGGCCAGGTGGACGATGTCGGCCCGGTGTCCGACGATCGCCGCGGCGACCCTGCGGCTGGGCAGGGCGACGCGGACCTGGGGGTAGCCCGGGAGCGGGAGGGAGGGGACACGGACGACGGGGCACGGTGCCAGGAGGTCGGCTCCGGCCCCGGTTCCCTGGGCGGTGGCCGGGGCCACGACGAGCGGGGAGTGCCCCCGCGCGACGAGGTGCCGCGCGGTCTGCAGGGCGCAGTGGGCCACGCCGTTCACATCGGGGGGAAAGGACTCGGTCACGATGACGACACGCATACCGGTGTTGTCGTCGTACCGGACGTGGCCGCGTCAACGTCGATCTTTCCGGGCGGGGAACGTCCCATGAGCGTTGCGCTGCGCACCCGTCCGGGTCAGGCCGTGTCCATGCCCTCCTGGCCTCCGGGTCGCCGGGTGTTCACACCGCGGGCATGTCGGGGCCGATCCGGCTGCGTACGGCGGTCTGGACGTCGTCCTCCTCGGCCGGGTCGGCGGCGAGCCGGCGGAGCTGGTCGACGACGCGGGTGTCCCCGGTCTCGGCGTGCCGGGCGGCGATCTCGCGGGTGGTCTCCTCGCAGTCCCAGAGGCATTCGACGGCGAACCCGGCCGCGAAGGAGGGGTCGGTGGCGGCGAGGGCACGGGCGGCGCGGCCGCGGAGATGGGAGGAGGCGGTCTCGCGGTAGATATGGCGCAGGACGGGCGCGGCGCAGGCGATGCCGAGGCGGCCGGTGCCGTCGACGAGGGTCCACAGGGTCGGCGCGTCGGGCCCTTCGCCCCGGACGGCCTCGCGCAGCGCGCCGAGCACCAGGTCGCTGTCCTTGGCCCCGCCGAGGCAGGCGAGCATGCGTCCGGCGGCGGCGCCCAGCGGGTCGGGCCGGTGCACCCAGCCGCGGGCCCGGTCGACGGCGGCCAGACTGCGCATCCGTTCGAAGGCGTCGACGGCGGCCTCCACGACCGTCGTCGTCCCGTCGGTCACGGCGCCCTCGATCAGGTCGAGGGCGTCGGGATCGTTGCCGTCGGCGAGGTAGCGCAGGGCGGTGCAGCGGGCCCCGTCGTCACCGGAGCGGGCCGCGAGGAGGATCTCGGGCCGGTCCTCGGGGCCGGCGACGGCCGTGAGGCACCGGGCGGCCGGCACATGGAGGACGGCCCCGCGTTCGATGCCCTGCTGGGCCCACTCGAACACGGCCTTGACGCTCCACCCCGGCCGGGGGCCGCTCGGCCGCATCTGCCGTTGCCAGCGGTCGAAGCAGCCGGTCTCCTGGGCGGCGCGCACGCGGGTGGCGACCGCCTCCCGGGGATCGTCGGCCCACAGCCGCCAGGGCCGGGGCTCGAAGGCGTCGCGGACGGTGGCGGCCAGTTCGGCCTCGCCCTCGGGGTCGGTGGTGAAGCGGGCCAGCACGGGTTCGGCGAGGGCGCGCAGCCCTTCGTCGTCGTCCCTGAGGGCCAGTTCGTCGAGGGCCCAGGCCCAGCTGGTGCCCACGGCGGCGTATCGGCGCAACAGGTGCAGCGCGTCCCGCCTGCCGTACGAGGCGAGGTGGCCGAGGACCGCGAGGGCCAGGCCGGTGCGTGACTCGTCGGTGTCGAGCACGTCCTCGGCGTCGAAGAGGTGCCGCTCGATCTCGTCCAGCTCACCGCTGAGGTCGAGGTAGAGACGGGCGTAGTACAGGGAGCGGTTCTCCACCTGCCAGTCGTGGCGGGGGTCGCTCAGCACACAGTGGTTCAGTGCCGCGAGCGCCTCGGCCCGCGGGGCGGTGAGCGCGTGCAGGGTGCCGTCGCCGCGGCCCCGCTGCAGCAGGCCGAGCAGCGTACCGCTGGGCGCTATGACCGGTTCGAACATGGGAAACAGCCTCACATCAAGCGTCGACGCAACCGGGGATTCCGCTTTACCTGGCCGCGTGACAACACGTCGGTGCGCCCGCCGTCTCTTGCTTGCTGTAGACCATCTTCCTCTGCCTCTCGTCGGTGGCCCATGCGGGCCGCGTCACGGCCCACGCGGTGCGGCAACACCTGCCCAGCCATCATGTCCGTGAATCACGACGTCATGATGACCCGGCGGTTCTCGCTGCCGCGACCGAAATATCCGGCGGCCCCGTACCGCCTCCCCCGTCTTTCGTGTTCTACCTGGTCAGAACATGTGGATCAGTGTGCTGCGAACAGTTCGAGCAGTTCTGTCTTACCGAACATACGTGCGGTGTCCCTCGCGTTCGGCGTGCCCGCGGCAGGGTCCGCCCCGCCCTCCAGAAGCACCCGGACGACCTCCTCCTCACCCTTGAAAACCGCCCCGGCGAGGGGGGTCTGACCGCGGTCGTTGACGCGGTCGGCCCGACCGCCGCGAGCCAGGAGGGCCCGTACCGCGTCGGCGTGACCGTGGTAGGCGGCGAGCATCACGAGCGAGTCGCCCCGGTCGTTGGTCAGATCGGCCGGAACCCCCGCGTCGACGTACTCCACGAGCGCCTCGGTCTCGCCCCTGCGGGCCAGATCGAAGATCCTGGTCGCCAGCTCCACGACCTCCGGGTCGGGGGCTTCGCTCATCGCCGGGACCACCTCTCACACAACACGCCTCGAGCCGAACGGGTGAATCGCCAGAGTACTGGCTCCCCGCGCACATGAGCGGACCGAGCCGAGGCAAAGATCACACCGAGTCCCGTCCCGCGCAACAGCCCAGCCCGGACGGACCAGCGTGAATTCCGCCATGCGGGCGAAATCCTCAGAATTTCACCCTTTTGCACCTTTTATCGTATGGATACATGCTGTGACCCTGGAAGAACTCATGGTGACTGTCCCCACCAACCAGGAGAACCCACATGATCCTGAACATCTCAGGCGTCGTCCTGCTCGGCGTCATCGTCTTCCTGTTCTTCCGCAAGGACGGCCTGAAGGCGTCGCACTGCATCGTCGTCACCCTCTTCGGGTTCTACCTCGCCAGCACGGGCATCGCCCCGAGCATCACAGCGGGCGGCGAGAGCCTCGCGAGCCTCCTCGGCGGGATCAAGTTCTGACCCCGTCCCCATCCGTACGCACCCCCAGGAGACAGCCGTGGCCCGGGTCCCCCTCCCCCGCATCCTCAGCAGCGGCGGCGCGCACCTCGCCAGGAGCCGGGAGCTGGCCCGCACGGCCGCCGACGGCGCCACCGACGTCCTCCACCCGCTGATCACGATCACGCGTGGACTGCGCCGGCTGGTCGCCGCCGGGCGGCTCAGATGGGCCGAGACCCCGAAGGACCGCCGCGGGTCACTGCTGTTCCTGGTGGCCTCGGTCGTCCTGGTCGTGACCCTGGTGCCGTACGGCCCGCTGCTCGCCGTCATCACCCTGATGGCGGCGGCAGCCTGGGCGGGCAGGGCCGGCGCCGTCCCGGAGCCCACCGGCCCGGACGAGTCGCAGACCCAGCGACTGCGGGCGCTGTACGACGCCCTGGTCCCCTACTTCTCGGCCGCCGAGGACCCCGCGCCCCTCTACACGCACGGGGGCGCCTGGGAGGACGCCTTCCCCGCCTACGCCTTCGACGGCACCGGCCGCATCTGCCATCTGCTGGTCCGGTACCCCGCCTACTTCACCGACGGCGAGCCGGAGGCCCGCGCGCGCATCGAACAGCTGCTGCACGCCAAGGCCGGCCGCGGCCGTGAGTACCGCTTCACCTGGGACGAGGAGGGCAACGAACTCACCGTCGCCGTGCTGCCCCCGCTCGCCCGCGACATCGGCGCCCAGCGCTTCGTCACCGCCCCGGGCGAGACGGTCCTCGGCTTCACCGACGCCGTCCACGTCCAGCGCACCCTTCCCCTGACCTGCGGCGAGGAGCAGCGCGACGTGCCACCGGTCGTCTGGCGCACCGGCCCGGGTTCCACGGAACCGCACCTGCTGGCCGTGGGCGGACCGGGCAGCGGCACGACGACCCTGCTGCGTGCCGTCGCCCTCCAGGCCCTGCAGCACGGCGACGTCGTGATCGTCGAGGGCGGCGGCAGCGGCGAGTACGCCTGGCTCACGGGCCGCGACGGCGTCCTCGCCGTGGAGAGCGGACTGTCCGGAGCCCTGGCGAGCCTGGAGTGGGTCGCCCAGGAGACCGAACGCCGGCTGATCGCCACGAACCGCGCCCGGCAGGCGGGACAGCCCGCGCCCGACGACGTCCGCCGTCCCCTCTGGCTCCTCCTCGACCGCCCGAGCGTGCTGACCCACCTCGCCGCGGCCGAGGACCGGCGCGACCCGCAGTCCCTCCTCCAGGTCCCGCTGCGCCACGGCCGCGCGGTCGACGTCACCGTCGTGATCACCGAGCAGTTCGACCACCTGGACGCGCTGACGGACGCGGTACGCGGCAACACCCGCGCGCGCGTGGTGCTCGGCCCCGCCACCCCCGAACAGACGGAGTCGGTCCTCGGCACGGCGCCCCCGACCACCCCCACCCCGGACGTCCCCCCGGGCCGCGGCTACGTCCGCCTCGGCACCGCCCCCGCCCTCCGTCTCCAGGTGCCCGCCACCCCCGACCCCCACGACGAGGACGCCCCCGAAGCGCTCCGCCGGACGATCCTCGGCCTGCTCCCGGCGCGCACGACGCCGGCGGACTCCCTCACGAAGGCCGCGGTGGCCGAGACCTGAGGCCCCGTCGGCTTCGTCGGCCCAGTCGGCCTCTCAGGCCACGAACGTCCGCGGCCCCTCGCCCCCGCCCGAGGCGCCGTCCCGCACCAGCCGCGCCGCCGCGGCGAGCCGGACGGCCGCCTCGTCGGCCACCGCTCCCCCCACGGTGAACGGCAGCCGCACATACCCCTCGAAGGCCCCGTCCACGCCGAACCGGGGCCCGGACGGCACCCGCACACCGACCCGCTCGCCCACCTCCGCGAGCCGCGACCCCGACAGGCCCCCGGTACGGACCCACAGGGTCAGCCCACCCCGCGGCTCCGAGAACTCCCAGTCCGGCAGCTCCCGGCGCACGGCGGCCACCAGCGCGTCCCGGTTCTCCCTCGCCTGCTCCCGCCGGATGCCCACGGCCTGCGACCAACCACCCGTGCTCATCAGCCAGTTCACGGCCAGCTGCTCCAGCACGGGCGTCCCCAGGTCCGCGTACGCCCGCGCCGCTACCAGGCTCCGGATGACGTCCGGCGCGGCGCGCACCCACCCGATCCGCATCCCCGCCCAGAACGCCTTGCTCGCCGACCCGACCGTGATGACCGTGGACCCCGCCGGGTCGAACGCGCAGACGGGCCGGGGCATCTCCACATCGTCGTCGAGCCACAGTTCGCTCATCGTCTCGTCCGCCACGAGGACCGTCCCGGCACCCCGCGCCGCGTCGACGAGCCCCCGCCTCCGGTCCTCTCCGGCGAGCGCCCCGGTCGGGTTGTGGAAGTCGGCGACGACGTAGGCGAGCCGGGGCGCCGCGTCCCGCAGCACCTGCCGCCACCGGTCCATGTCCCAGCCCGCGAGCCCGTCGGCCATGGCCACCGGCACCAGCCGCGCCCCCGCCTCCCGCATCAGCTGCAGGATGTTGGCGTACGAGGGGGACTCCACCGCGATCCGCTCCCCGCGCCCCGCGAAGAGATGACAGATGGCGTCCATGGCGCCCATGGCGCCGGTCGTCACCATGATCTGCTCAGGCATCGTGGGGATGCCGCGCGCGGTGTAGCGCTCGGCGAGCATGGAGCGCAGCGCGGGCAGTCCGGCCGGGTAGTCGCCGTGCGTGTGGGCGTAGGGCGGCAGCTCCTCCAGCGCGCCCTGCACGGCGCGGGTGAGCCAGGGCTCGGGGGCGGGCAGGGCCGCGCAGCCCAGGTCGATCATGGAACCGAGCGCCTCCGGCGGCAGCGGCTCCAGCCCGCGCGCGGGCAGCGGCTTCCCGGCCGGCACGGCCGTCCAGCTGCCCGCTCCCCGCCGGGACTCCAGGAACCCCTCGGTGCGCAGCGCCTCATAGGCGGCCGCGACGGTCGTACGGCTGACGGAGAGGGCCAGCGCCAGCTCCCGTTCGGCGGGCAGCCGGGCGGCCACCGGCACGCGGCCCTCCAGCACCAGCAGCCGGATCCCGTCGGCCAGCGCCCGGTAGGCGGGCGGGCGCCGGGTGCCGGGGCCCGCGGGGCGTTCCTGCTGCGAGGTGAGCAGCCGCGCGAGCTGTGCCGCTCCGACCGCCGAGGTCCACTGCGCCATGATTCCAGTCCACCTTCCCCGAATTGGCCATGGATGGCATGACTCTCCGAGCCACAGAGTGTCATGCGTCAGGCCACCGGCACCACCAGGGGGAAGCCTTGTCCGCCACACCGCACGAGCATCCGCAGCCGTCCCGCCCGGATCCGGGGGCCCCGCAGGGGCACCGCCCACCGCCCCGCCGCCTCGGCCGCCGGCTGACCCAGCTCTACACCGGACTCGCCCTGTACGGCGCCAGCTCCGCCCTCCTCGTGGAGGCCGGCCTCGGTCTGGAACCGTGGAACGTCCTGCACCAGGGTCTGGCGGAGCTGACCGGCCTGACCATCGGCGTGGTGTCGATCGTGGTGGGCGCGCTGGTGCTCCTGCTGTGGATCCCGCTCCGCCAGCGCCCGGGCCTCGGCACGGTCTCCAACGTCTTCGTGGTCGGCATCGCGATGGACGCCACCCTGGCCCTGGTGCCCGAGGCGCACACGCTGACCGTACGGGTTCCCCTCCTCGTCGCGGGGATCGTGCTCAACGGCGTGGCGACCGGCCTCTACATCGCGGCCCGGTTCGGTCCGGGCCCGCGCGACGGGCTGATGACGGGACTGCACCGCCGCACGGGACGCTCGGTGCGGCTGATGCGGACGGCCGTGGAGATCGCGGTGCTGGCGACCGGCTTCGCCCTCGGCGGCACGGTCGGGGTGGGCACCGCCCTCTACGCCGTCTCCATCGGCCCGCTGGCCCAGCTGTTCCTGCGCCTGTTCGCCGTCCCCTCGGAATCCGGCAGCACGGTCGTTGCCACCGGGCCTTCGAAGCGAGCCATACTGCCCGAGTGACCGACCGCGTACGCCACCCCTATCTCGACCACCCCGGACCGATCGCCTTCGCCCACCGGGGCGGGGCCGCGGACGGTCTGGAGAACACCACGGCCCAGTTCCGGCAGGCGGTGAAGTCGGGTTACCGCTACATCGAGACCGACGTCCACGCCACCCTCGACGGCAAACTGGTCGCCTTCCACGACGCGACCCTGGACCGGGTGACCGACGGGGCGGGCCGGATAGCGGAGCTGCCGTGGAAGGAGATACGGCAGGCGCGCGTGGCGGGTGTCGAGCCGGTCCCCCTCTTCGAGGACCTCCTCGAAGAGTTCCCCGAGGTCCGCTGGAACGTGGACCTCAAGGCGGAGTCCGCGCTCCACCCGCTCCTCAACCTGATCGCCCGTACCGGGTCCTTCGACCGCGTCTGCGTCGGCTCCTTCTCCGAGGCCCGGGTCGCGCGCGCCCAGCGCCTCGCCGGACCGCGCCTGGCCACCTCGTACGGGACCGGCGGCGTCCTGGGCCTGCGGCTGCGGTCCTGGGGAGTGCCCGCCGCCCTGCGCCGCACGGCGGTCGCCGCGCAGGTGCCCGAGGCGCAGGCGGGGGTGCCCGTGGTCGACCCCCGGTTCCTGCGCGCCGCCCACGCGCGCGGGCTGCAGGTCCACGTCTGGACCGTGAACGAACCGCAACGTATGCACCGGCTCCTGGACCTGGGCGTCGATGGCATCATGACCGATCACATCGACACGCTGCGCAAGGTGCTTGAGGACCGGGGGACCTGGGTCTGACGCCCGCACGCGGCCCGTTCACGGGGAAGCGAGGGGCACGGGTGGGCACCGACACCGTGCGGACGGACTCGGCCGACGAGGCCGCGGACAGGCGGCGCGAACAACGCGGCTGGTACTTCTACGACTGGGCCTGCTCCGTCTACTCGACCAGCGTCCTGACCGTGTTCCTCGGCCCCTATCTGACCGAGGTCGCCAAGTCCGCCGCCGACGGGGACGGTTATGTCCATCCCCTGGGCATACCGGTGCGCGCCGGCTCCTTCTTCGCGTACTCGGTGTCCCTGTCGGTGATCCTCGCCGTCGTGATCATGCCGCTGGTGGGTGCGGCCGCCGACCGCACGGGCCGTAAGAAGCCCCTTCTGGGCGCGGCCGCGTACGTCGGCGCGGGCGCGACCGCCGGGATGTTCTTCCTGGATGGCGACCGCTACCTCCTCGGCGGGGTCCTGCTGATCGTCGCGAACGCGGCGCAGTCCGTGGCGATGATGCTCTACAACTCCTATCTCCCGCAGATCGCGCCTCCCGAGGAGCGCGACGCGGTCTCCTCGCGGGGCTGGGCGTTCGGCTACGCGGCCGGTTCGCTGGTCCTCGTCGGAAACCTGGTCCTCTTCACCGCCCATGACTCCTTCGGCGTCTCCGAGGGCATGGCCGTACGTATCTGTCTGGCCTCGGCGGGCCTGTGGTGGGGCGCCTTCACCCTGATCCCGCTGAGCCGGCTGCGCGACCGTCGCGGCCCGGCGGGCGGCGCCGACGGCGCCGGGGACACGGCGGAGAAGACCGTCCCCGGTCTGCGCCAGCTCGCGGCGACCGTCCGCGACATGCGCCGCCACCCGCTGACCCTCGGCTTCCTCCTCGCCTACCTCGTCTACAACGACGGCATCCAGACGGTGATCTCCCAGGCCTCGGTGTACGGCTCCGAGGAACTCGGCCTGGAGCAGTCCACGCTCATCGTGGCGGTGCTGCTGGTGCAGATCCTGGCGGTGGGCGGCGCCCTCGGCATGGGCTTGCTCTCCCGCCGCTACGGCGCCAAGCGGACGATCCTCGGCTCCTTGGTCGCCTGGACGCTGATCCTCGGCGCCGGCTACTTCCTCCCGGCGGGCGCCCCCGTCTGGTTCTTCGTCCTCGCCTCGGGCATCGGTCTGGTCCTCGGCGGCAGTCAGGCCCTCTCCCGCTCGCTCTTCTCCCACCTCGTCCCGCGGGGCAAGGAGGCCGAGTACTTCTCCGCGTACGAGATGAGCGACCGCGGCATGAGCTGGCTGGGCCCGTTGCTGTTCGGTGTGACGTACCAGCTGACCGGAAGTTACCGGGACGCGATCATCTCGCTGGTCGCCTTCTTCGTGCTCGGATTCGCCCTGCTGGCAAGGGTTCCGGTGCGGCGGGCGATCAGCGACGCGGGCAATCCCGTACCGGACAGGATTTAGCGCCAGGAGCGAAAGGGCTGTAGTGTACGCGTTTGGCCTGCCAGGCGTACCGTTACTGCGCGTCAAAGATGCCGAAACGCTGGGTGACATCTGCTGTCAGATGTGACAAACCGGGCGCGGGTGGGTACAACAAGGGCGGCTACGACGGCGACGCACGACCCGAAACGGGACACGGGACGGGAATCTTTACCGCCGACCGGACGTTGACCGGATGACGACGACAGCGACACCTGTCCTGTGGGCGACAAGCCCGGGAGGCACGATTCATGAGTGAGCGAGCTCTTCGCGGCACGCGCCTCGTGGTGACCAGCTACGAGACGGACCGCGGCATCGACCTGGCCCCGCGCCAGGCCGTGGAGTACGCATGCGAGAAGGGGCACCGCTTCGAGATGCCCTTCTCGGTCGAGGCGGAGATTCCGCCGGAGTGGGAGTGCAAGGTCTGCGGGGCCCAGGCACTCCTCGTGGACGGCGACGGCCCTGAGGAAAAGAAGGCCAAGCCCGCGCGTACGCATTGGGACATGCTGATGGAGCGGCGCACCCGTGAGGAGCTCGAAGAGGTCCTCGAAGAGCGCCTTGCGGTTCTCCGCTCCGGTGCGATGAACATCGCGGTGCATCCGCGAGACAGCCGCAAGTCCGCGTAGCCCCTCCGGGGGTCGGGCGGACACACAGCGCAACCTACGACCGCGGGCGCCGTACGAACGTGTACGGCGCCCGCGGTCTTCGCTGTGCGCCGGGGCCGCCCTTCGGTGCGCTGTCGGGTGCGGGCCCGGTGGGGCTTCTCGCGCAGTTCCCCGCGCCCCTAGAAACCCAGGCCCTGCGGGCCTGAAAAGCATGGGGCGCAGCCCCTGCTTTTCAGGGGCGCGGGGAACTGCGCGACCCGCCCCCACCGGGCGGACGCATGGGGGTCGAAGGGGCGCAGCCCCTTGAGGATGGGACGGGTAGGGGCGGCGGGGGCGAGAAAACCCTCAGCGGTTCAGCGGCGGGTAGGGATCGGAGGACGGCGGCGTGTCGTCGCGGATCACCTCGCCCTGTACGACCTTCCCGTCGGGCCGCCGCATCCGCGCCTGCTGGAACGCGTCACCGAGCCCCCCGGCACTCGCCTCCCGCAGCTTCCGCTCGAACGTCCGCTCCGTGTAGCGCCCGAGCGCCCTCTGCACCGGCGGAATCAGCAGCACCAGCCCCACCGCGTCGGACACCAGGCCGGGCAGCATCAGCAGCAGACCCCCCAGCATCAGGAACCCGTTGCCCTCGCTCCGCCCGGCGCCCGCGCCGGGCGCGCCCGCACCCTGCTGCTGTTGCAGCGTCTCGGACAGGGCCCGGAACGCCCGCCTCCCGGCCCGCTTGACCACCGCGGAGCCCGCGACGAAGCCGGCGACGAGAAGCAGGAACACCGTGAAACCGCCGGCCGCGCCCGCGACCACCGTGAGCAGCCAGATCTCCAGCACCAGCCAGGCGGCGACGCCCAACGGCAGAAGCGTGCGCAGCCGGGAACGCCGGGGCCGGGCGGGGTAGGTCGAGGACGGAACGCCAGTCGTCATGCTCCCAGTGTGCCTGGCACCGGCTCAGCACGGGATAAGGGGATGATCAGGTCTTCTTGTCGTCCCGGCCCAGTACCTTGCCGACCCGCTCCCCCACGCCCCACGCCGTGACCCGCCACAGCGCCTCGACGAAGATGTCGCGGCTCATCTTGGAGTCGCCGTGTTCGCGCTCGACGAAGGTGATGGGCACCTCGACGACGTGGTAGCCGGCCCTGATCGTGCGGCGCGCGAGGTCGACCTGGAAGCAGTAGCCCTGGGAGGCGACCTCGTCGAGGCCGAGCCCTTCCAGGGTCTCGCGGCGGAAGGCCCGGTAGCCGCCGGTGACGTCGCGGACCGGCACGTCGAGCAGGACGCGGGAGTAGAGGCTCCCGCCGCGGGAGATGTACTCGCGCGACTTGGGCCAGTTCACCACGCGCCCGCCCGGGACCCAGCGGGAGCCGAGGACGAGGTCGGCGCCCTTGAGCGCGGTCAGCAGCCGGGGCAGTTCCTCGGGCCGGTGCGAGCCGTCGGCGTCCATCTCGACGAGGACGCCGTAGCCGTGCTCCATGCCCCAGCGGAAGCCCGCGAGATAGGCGGCGCCCAGCCCTTCCTTGCCCTTGCGGTGCAGCACCTGCACATGGTCGTCCTCGGCGGCCAGTTCGTCGGCGAGCTTGCCGGTGCCGTCGGGGCTGTTGTCGTCGGCCACCAGGACGTGCGCCTCGGGAACGGCCTTCCGTACCCGGGCGACGATCGCCTTGATGTTCTCCGCCTCGTTGTAGGTCGGAATGATCACCAAGACCGTGCCGAGCGGGCCGAACCGCCTCTCCTGGCCTTCCGCCGCGATCGTCCCGTCGCCGTCGTTCACCGCTGCCCCTTCAGTTCCTCCGTGCGCAGAGGACCACCATAGTGGCCACGGCCTGCACGGGAGTGTCGGCCGTGTCCACAGGGGTCTCGATTCGACAGGGGGTGTACGGGAGCGCGCTCTGCGTAGTCCCGCGCCCCCTCGGCACCACTGTGCCGCCCCCGCGCGACGGAGTACAGACCGCGGCGGAGTCCGGACCGCGGCGAAGCCCGGACGTGTACCGGGACGTCGACTGCGGATGGGGGCCCGACGCCCTTCGGGCCGACCTGGGGCCCGCTGGCTGCGAGACCGAAAGCCGTTGTCTACTGAGCGTCCGGGCCCCACCCGGGTCGCACCTGTCCGACCTGGCCGGAACGTTCCCTCGCCGGAGCGCTAAGCCTGGGCCTGGCTGCCGGTGGCGGTGCGCCGGTGCGGCACACCAACCCTGACCCAGCGGCGCCCCGACGACCGCGCGGAAGGTTCCCCGGCCGGACGTGCGGTGGTGGACCCGGCAGAACCTACCCGTCTCCTGCGGCAGGCTGTCAACCGCTTCCTGACCTGCACAGTCGTCCTCCCGTGCCTGGTCGCGGGGCAGGAGCCGCAGGTCGTGCGGCGCGCCGTCCCGCCCGGTCCGGTCCGGTGCCGTTCCGGGAGATCACTCGCCCGGCCGTACGAAAACCGTGCGTCCGGCCACCACGGTCCGCAGACAGACCGGCAGGTCGCGGCCGGGGCTGAGGTCCGGCAGGCCGGGGGTGCCGGAGCGGGGGTCGGTGGACCAGCGGGCGACGCGGTCGTCGGGGGCCTGGACGACGAGTTCTCCGGTGCGCCACACCGCGTAGTCCGCGGGCGCGCCCGGCACGAGGACGCCCGCGTCGTCCCGTCCGACCGCCCGCCAGCCGCCCCGCGTGTGCGCCGTGAACGCGGCGCGCACCGACACCCGGTGCTCCGGCGTGCGGTGGAAGGCCGCCGCGCGGACCGTGCCCCACGGATCGAGCGGGGTGACCGGACTGTCGGAGCCGAAGGCCAGGGGTACGCCGGCACGCAGCAGGGCCGCGAACGGGTTGAGCGTGCGGGCCCGCTCCGGGCCGAGCCGCTCGGCGTACATGCCCTCGGCACCGCCCCACAGGGCGTCGAAGGCGGGCTGGACGGAGGCGGTGAGGCCGAGTTCGGCGAAGGCGGCGACGGCCTCGGGGGTGAGCATCTCGACGTGTTCGACGCGGTGGCGGGCGGCCCTCACACGGGCCAGGCCGACCTTGTCCGCCGCCGCGCGCACGCCCTCGACGACCGAGGCCACCGCGGCGTCCCCGATGGCGTGGAAGCCCGCCTGGAGGCCCGCCTCGGTGCAGGCGGCCACATGGGCGGCGACGGCGTCCGCGTCGAGGTACGCGGTGCCGGTGTGCGCGGCGTCGGCGTACGGCTCGTGCAGGCAGGCGGTGTGCGAGCCGAGGGCCCCGTCGACGAAGAGGTCGCCCGCGGCGCCGACGGCGCCGAGGGCGCGCGCCTTGTCGACGTCGCGCTCCGCCCAGTAGCCGACGACGCGCGGACCGGGCTCCTCGGCGGCGAGCCGGAGCAGTCCCGTGAAGTCGTCCTCGGAGGAGATCTCGGGGCCCGCGCACTCGTGGACCGAGCCGATGCCGAGCGAGGCCGCGTGGGCGAGGGCGGCCCGCTGCGCCTCGGTGCGCTGGGCGGGGGTGACGGCGCCCAGGGCGGTGGCGCGCACGGCGTGGTGGGCGTCCCGGGTGAGGGGACCGTCCTCGAAGGCTCCGGCGCCCGGCACCAGGTCGAGCAGGGCGGAGCTGACGACGGCCGAGTGGACGTCGATCCGGCTCAGGTAGAGCGGCCGGCCGCCGGTGGCCTCGTCGAGTTCGGCGCGGGTCGGCGGGCGGCCGCCGGGCCAGCGGGCGGCGTCCCAGCCGTGGCCCAGCAGGACGCGGTCGGCCGGGCGGGCGGCCGCGAATTCCCGTACGAGAACGAGGGCGGCGTCCAGGGTGGGGGCGGTGGAGAGGTCGAGGCCGGTGAGCGCGAGGCCGGTCGCGGTGGTGTGCACATGGGCGTCGGTGAACGCCGGGGTGACCAGGGCGCCTTCGAGGTCGATCACCTCGTCGACGTCGGCTCCGAAGGCGTCGGCGGCGCCCTCGGAGCCGACCCAGGCGACCTGGCCGTGCTCCACGACCATCGCGGTGGCGAACGGGTCGGCGGGGCTGTGGACTTCTCCGCCGCGGAGCAGGACGGTCTTCGACGGGGCGGTGCGATCACTCATGAGGACAGTCTCGCGCGTGCCGGCCGCCGCTCCGCACCAGGGCCGTGTCGGCGCCGGGTTCGACGACCGCGGCCGTCAGATCCGCGGCGGTCTCGCCTCGTACGGCGTCGACAGGACGACCGTCGTGCGGGTGGAGACCCCTGCCAGGGAGCGCAGCCGGGCGAGTAGTTCCTCCAGCTCGTGCGGGGTCGCCACCCGGACCTTGAGGATGTAGTTCTCGTCGCCGGCGACGCTGTGGCATGCCTCGATCTCCGGGACGCCCGCGAGGCGCTCGGCGATGTCGTCGGGGGCGCTGGGGTCGAAGGGTTTGACCGAGATGAACGCGGTCAGCGGCAGGCCGACGGCCTCCGGGTCGACGACCGCGGCATAGCCCCGGATGACGCCACGCTGCTCCAGTCGGCGCACGCGCTGATGCACCGCCGACGTGGACAGGCCCGTGGCCTTGCCCAGGTCGGTGTAGCTCATCCGCCCGTCCGCGACGAGCAGCTGCACGATCTGTCGGTCCAGCTCCTCCATGGCGCAAGAACCTACAGGGCGGCTGATCTCCTTCGATACCTGAGCGGCGCAGGTCATGCCCGGTTCGTGATGTGACGCGGGGCCGCACATGAGCCGTACGGGTGACAGTCGCGGCGTGTCGGGCATCTGCGACCGGCATGTGACGAAGACCACAGCACTCGAACAGGCTCTGTGATGATCTCGTGATTACCGGCGGGAGGGGGAGGGAAATGCTTGCTGTGGTCGGAGGCCGCAGCGCCTTCACGGCCCAGCCCGAGGGGGAGAATCCCATGCAGAATCCCAAGCGCCCTGGTCGTACCGCACCCAAGCGGCTCCAGGCGGTCGTCGATCTCGAGCCGGAGGGCGTCGAACCGGACGACGAGTTCGACGCGTACGACACCTTCGAGATGTACCGGGTGCTGTGCCCGGACTGCGCTCAGCCCATCGCCCTGCTGTCCGACGAGGACCGCCTGCCCGAGCACGCGCTCGTCGTGTCGCCGTGGAACCCGTTCGGGCTCACGGTCTGCGCCGGCACGGGCCGTTCGGCCGGCGAGGCCCGGCCCGCGGACGAGTCCTTCGCGACACAGGCGCAGGACACCGCCCTGCTGCTGACGCTCCCTCAGGGCCTCGACTGGCGGACACAGCCCTTCTCGCACGTCGGCGGTCCGGGCTCGCGCCCGATGCGCATGCCGGTGATGCGGCGTCAGCAGCCCGGTCAGCGCCGAGCGGCCTGACCCCGGGTCGGTCCGGCCCTCGACGCAGCCTCGACGCACGCGCCCGGCGGGCAGGCACGTCCTGCCCCGTACGGTGCGGCCGCGAACGCAGAGACGATTTTGCGGAGGGGTGACCAGCCGGCACGCCCGCGCGTTGGCACGGTATGACCCCATCTTTCCCGGTGGCCGGGCAACGGCGTCACATCTATGTGCCGACTTCGGCAGAATCGCTTCCGCAGGGGCCGGCCCAGCCGCAGGACCCGCCCATCTACCGGGCCCTGCTGCGGACTTGGGCCGAAGGAGGCCGCACCCTGCCGGGGCGTCACGATCCGGAGTGGGTGCGGCTGGCGACACCGCCGGGCGGCCTCGACCGGTTCCGCACCCTCGTGGACCCCTTCGGGGCGCCCGACTTCTTCCGCGGCTCCTTCAGCGTGACTCGGGGCCCGCGAGGTGACGGGCGATGACCATGCGCTGGATCTGGTTGGTGCCCTCCACGATCTGGAGCACCTTCGCCTCGCGCATGTACCGCTCGGCGGGAAAGTCCGCGGTGTAGCCGTAGCCGCCGAGGATCTGCACCGCGTCCGTGGTGACCCTCATCGCGGCGTCGGTGCACAGCAGCTTCGCCATGGCCGCCTGCTTGGAGAACGGGCGGCCCGCGTCGCGCAGCCGGGCCGCGGAGAGGTACAGGGCCCGGCCCGCCTCGGTCTGCGTCGCCATGTCCGCGAGCATGAAGCGCAGCCCCTGGAAGTCGGAGATCGGCCGCCCGAACTGCTGCCGTCCGGTGGCGTAGGCGACCGCCTCGTCCAGTGCCGCCTGGGCCACACCGATCGCGCAGGCGGCGATGCCGAGCCGTCCGGAGTCGAGCGCGGACAGGGCGATCGCGAAGCCCTGGCCCTCCTCGCCGAGGCGCCGGGCGTCACCGACGCGCACGCCGTCGAAGTTCAGCTGCGCGGTGGGCGAGCCCTTCATGCCCATCTTCTTCTCCGGCGCGGCGGCGCTCAGCCCCTCGGCGTCGCCGGGCACCAGGAACGCGGTGATGCCCCGCGAGCCCTCTCCGCCCGTGCGGGCCATGACCGTGTAGAAGTCGGCGACTCCGCCGTGCGTGATCCAGGACTTGGTGCCGGTGATCACCCACTCGTCGCCCTCCCGCACGGCCTTCGTCCGCAGGGACGCGGCGTCGGAGCCCGAGGCGGGCTCGGAGAGGCAGTACGCGCCGAGCAGGCCGCCGCCGAGCATCGCCGGCAGATGCTCGACCTGCTGCTCCTTGGTGCCGTAGTTGGCGAGGGCGTGGCAGGCGAGCGTGTGGACGCTCACGCCGAGCCCCACGGTGAGGCGGGCCGCGGCGAGCTCCTCCAGGACCTGGAGATAGACCTCGTACGGCTGGTCGCCGCCGCCGTGCTCGGAGTCGTAGGGCAGGCCGAGCAGTCCCGACTCCGAGAGCAGGCCGAAGAGTTCGCGCGGGAACCGGCTCGCGTCCTCCTCCTCGGCCGCGCGCGGGGCGATCTCCCGCTGTGCGATCTCGCGGACGAGCGAGATCAGGTCCCGGGCCTCCTCCGTGGGCAATTGCCGATCCACCGGCTGCGGGGCGCGGTCGGGCATGGCGACGCTCTCCTCCCTGTCGGGCACTGCGGCGGGCACGCACGGGGGATGTCGTGGTGCCGCCGGGTCTCACGTGCCACAGCCGATGGTCCTCCTCCGGATCACGGAAGCCGCTGATCAGCGGCGGTGGCGCTTGGAGTATGCCCGATCCGGAGCAGCGAGTCACCGGTTAACGAGCGTTCATTCGGACACATTCGCCGACACACCGCCGCCCGGACGGAATTGGTCCGAACCATTGACCTCAGTGGTCTAGTCCTCTACGTTCTCCCCAGCCGGCGCGGCCGTCACGATCCCGCCCGCCGCCCCAGCAGGTCCAGGCAGCACCTCCCCCGTCACGCTCCCCTCCCCCGGAGTCACGATGCTCAGACAGCACAGCCCCCGTCTCCCCGTCAGGACGCTGCTCGCCGCCACGTGTTGCGCCGCGCTCGGCGCCGGACTGCTCGCCGGAGCGGGCACCGCGACCGCCACGCCCGCGCAGCCCGGCCCGCGGGCCCAGGCTCCCGGCGCGCCCCACTCGAAGGTCGTCGGCTACTTCATCGACTGGGGCATCTACGGCCGCCAGTACTACGTCAAGAACATCGAGACGTCCGGCTCGGCGAAGAGGCTCACCCACATCAACTACGCCTTCGGCAACGTGGTCGACGGCAGGTGCGCGATCGGCGACCCGTGGGCCGACGCCGACAGGCCCTTCAGCGCCGAGGAGTCCGTGGACGGCGTCGCCGACAGCGCGGACCAGCCGCTGAGCGGCAGCTTCAACCAGCTGCGCAAGCTGAAGAAGCTGCACCCGAACCTCAAGATCCTCTGGTCCTTCGGCGGCTGGACCTGGTCCGGCGGCTTCAGTGAGGCGGCGAAGGACCCGGCGGCCTTCGCGGACTCCTGCTACGACCTCGTGGAGAACTCCCGGTGGAAGGACGTCTTCGACGGCATCGACATCGACTGGGAGTATCCCAACGCCTGCGGTCTCACCTGTGACACCAGCGGCCCGGAAGCCTTCGAAGACGTGATGGCGGCGCTGCGCAAACGATTCGGCAAGAAGGAGCTGGTCACCGCGGCGATCACGGCCGACGCCAAGAAGGGCGGCAAGATCGACGCGGCCGACTACGCCGGCGCCGCCAAGTACGTCGACTGGTACAACCCGATGACGTACGACTACTTCGGCTCGTGGGACACGACCACCGCCCCGCACTCACCGCTGTACCCCTACCCCGGCATCGCCGACCGGTCCTTCAACACCGCCGCCACCATCAAGAAGCTGAAGGGGCTCGGCATCCCGTCCTCCAAGCTGCTGCTCGGCATCGGCTTCTACGGCCGCGGCTGGACCGGGGTCACCCGGTCGGCGCCCGGCGGCACGGCGACCGGGCCGGCCGCGGGCACGTACGAGGCGGGCTACGAGGACTACAAGGTGCTCAAGAAGACCTGCCCGGCCAACGGGGTCGTCGGCGGGACCGCGTACGCCAAGTGCGGTGACGACTGGTGGAGTTACGACACCCCGCGCACCGTCAAGGGGAAGATGGCCTACAAGAACGCCCAGGGTCTCGGCGGCACCTTCTTCTGGGAGCTGAGCGGCGACACCCCCGACGGCGAGCTGATCAAGGCGATCAAGTAGCCCTCGTGACACGGGACTCGGGGCGGGGGCGGTCTGCGGGCTCCCCTCCCCCGGGTCCCGGCCGCGTTCAGGCGTGGCGCCGGGCGGGCTCGGGTGTGCGGTAGGCGGGGGCGAGTTCCTCGATGGCGCGCAGCGAGCCGCCCAGCATCTTGACCAGCAGATCGCGCATGGTGTCACGGGGCAGCTCGGGGCGGCCGATCCAGTCGAGGGTGGCGCCCTCGACCGCGCACACCCAGCCGAACAGGCCCATGCGGGCCACCGGTTCGATGTCGCTCCTGCCGTACGCGCCCTCGGCGATGGTGGCGACCATCGCCTCGCGGACACCGTCCCGGATGGCGTGCACCTGGGCGTCGAAGCCCACGCCGCCGCTGACGATCGTGCGGTAGGCCGCCTGGTTCTCCTCCGCGTAGCGCAGATAGACCTCGATGGTCCGGTGCACCCGGTCCACGGGCGGCAGTTCGAGGCCGCTCGCCGCGAACGTGATCAGATCGGCGACCGAGTCCTCGACGATCGCGAGGTAGTAGCCGCGCTTGGACTTGAAGTAGTAGTAGATCAGCCCCTTGGCCACATGGGCCTGGCGCGCGATGTCGTCCATGGACAAGGCGCCGTACGACGTGTCGGCGAACAACTTGCGCCCGATGGAGATGAGTTCGGCGCGGCGCGCCAACGAACGGTCGGTGCCGCGGGCCCGCGGCGCCTCGACACCACGCTGCTCACTACTCTTCAATTCCGGTCCTGGTCTCCGACTGCCAGCGGGACAACCGCAGTATGGCAGACCCTCTCCAACAGCTTGTTCGACTCTGATCGACAGAATCGACCGCCGGATCAGGTCACAGCAGACCCAGCTGGGTCAGCAGCATCGCGACCACCACGACCAGGGTCCAGCCCATGAGGTGTTCGACGGTCTTCGGGGCGTCGTCCCGGGGGCCGCCCGTGCCGGTCTGGACACGGTTGGCGGTGACGGAGGTCGCGGTCATGGCGGCTCGCTGGTCTGCTCGGCGGTGCGGTGGCGGTGATCGGCGGGCGACGGACGCCTTGCGGCCCGCAGGGCCGTGCGCCCCCGCCGTCGCGTCCACCTTGCCACCGGATGGGCGGTTCGTGACCGAGACCTTGGTCACACGCGCAAGCGGGCGAACGGCGCGGCCCCCGGTCGCCCGGGAGCCGCGCCGCGCCTGCGCACCCGTGTCAGCAGACGCCCACCGCCGCGAGCGCCGCGAGCTGGCGGGGTGTGGGCCGCGCCGGGAAGTAGAGGTAGCAGACGCCACCGGTGCCGGAGACGACCTTGCCGGTGGCGTTGTACCGCTTGGTCCGCAGCCAGATATTTTCCCACTCGCGCCGCCGGTAGACGCGGCGCACCTCCTCGTTGGTCGGCGAGTTCGGGTCGTTGGCGACGACGTCGCCCTCGGCGGTGAAGCCGATCACCGTCATGAGGTGCCCGGCCGTGCCGTATCCCGCGCCCGTCAGCTCCGACGCGAGGAAGGACTGGGAGGTGATCACCGGGATGCCCGCCGCGATCAGCGTCTCCAGGTCGGTGAGCGAGCCCAGCCGGGTCACCACGCCCTGCATGTCCTTGTAGGTGGCGGCGTACGCGGTGTTGAAGGGCCAGTTGCCGCAGCCCTCGTACTGGTAGTCGAAGGTGAACCGCGCCGCGTGGCACACCTGCGGGTCCGCGAACGCCGGGTTCACCCAGGCCAGGTCCGCGGCACTGGGCTTCCGGCCCCAGAACTCTATGATCATCTGCGAGGAGGTGGGGCTGCACCAGGCCTCGCCGCCGTTGTCGTACTCGGGGTACTGGCCCTTGTGGGTCTCCTGCGAGTAGCGCGGGACGGCCAGTTCGCGGGCGACCCCGGGGACGGAGGCCGGGACGGTGAAGCGGTCGGGCACGTCGGAGCCCATCGCGCCGAGCCGCCACACCGTGGGCGTGAGCCGGGTGCCGGGCGTGCGGTGGAGGGTCAGCCGCAGCCGGTAGGAGACGAGACGCAGCCCGGAGGCGGGGTCGTCGATGGCGAAGGTGTCGGTCCAGATGCTGCTCCGGCCGTCCTCCTGCCCGTCCACGGAGGTGCGCCTGATGTCCTGGTCGCCGGACGCCCACCGGCCCAGCACGTACCAGGGCGTGTCCGTGCCGTCGGAGTACGTGCCGCGCATGTCGATGCCGATCCAGGTGCCCGCCGGGGTGTGGGCGTTCCAGGAGGCGATGACCTCGGTCGCGGGGACGGTGAGCCGGTGGACTGGGGAGGTCCAGGTCGCGTACTCCCAGGTGGCCGTCCGCCCGGTGTGCGGGTCGGTGTGGTCGAGCGTGCCGAGCGGGGTCCCGACCACCACGCCCGGGCGTTCTCCCGCCTTGGCCCGGGTGCCCTCGTGGCTGCCGGAGCGCCAGTCGGTGTAGGTGGTCCAGGCGTGGTAGTCGGACAGGCGTTCCGGTGCTGGTGCGCGACGGGCGAGGGCCGCGCCCCGGCCGCTCGCGGTGTCGGCCACCGCCCGGTCCGGTGACACGCCCGCCGCGGCGGTGGCGGCGACGGTGACGGCTGCGGTCAGGACGGTTCTGCGGGACGGCTCGGAAAGGCTCGTCATCTGCGGGAGACCCCCAGTGATCTCTGAAGGAACGGTTCAGACGCACGGCTGTTCGCCCACTATGAACGGCGGACGACGGCTTCTGCCAGCACCTCGCGCCTCGCCACGCCCGCCAATATTGGTCGACACCTCTGGCATGGTCCCGGCCTCGCGCCACGGTGTTGAATCCCGGTATGCACGCCTCCCCCGCACCCATGGACCCGGCCGTCGCGGCACTCGCCGCCCGGCTGCGACGGCTGCCGCCCTCCTGCGGGCCGGTCCGGCTCGTCGGGGTCGACGGGCACGCCGGCTCCGGGAAGAGCACCTTCGCCGGACGGCTCGCCGACGCGCTCGACGGCGCCCCGGTGCTGCACCTCGACGACGTCGCCACACACGAGGAACTGTTCTCCTGGACCGGGCGCCTGCTGGAGCAGGTGATCGAGCCGCTCCGGAACGGCCGGAGCGCGCGGTGGGACCCGTACGACTGGCGTGCGCGGGCGTTCGGCCCCGCTCGTGTCCTGCCGCCCGCGCCCGTGGTCGTCGTCGAGGGGGTGGGCGCGGGCAGGCGTGCGCTGCGACCGCATCTCGCGGCACTGGTGTGGATGGAGTTCCCCCGGGAGGCGGCCTGGGCGCGGGGGCAGGCGCGGGACGGGGCGGAGCAGAGCGAGTTCTGGGACGGCTGGGTCCGGGCGGAACGCCGGCACTTCGCCGAGGACCCTTCTCGGCCTTTCGCCGGTCTGCTGATTCGGCCGGGAGACACGGGGTACGGGGTGCTGCCGGGACCTGCGACGACTCCAGGATCCGAGCCTCCCCTCACTCAGGGTGACGGACCATCCGCAATGTGCTGAACCTGTGAAGACGACTGTCCGAGAAGTGCCCCGAGAGCCCCAACTCGGCTTGACCCAGGGGCCGTACAGGTCTTACGTTCTCAATGTGCGGTCCTCGGCGACCGCCCTCCTACGCGAAGCCCCCGGTTGTTCCCCCGTGATCGGGGGCTTCGTTCTGCCCTTTTCCGGCTCTTCCGGAACCCCGGGGGCACGATTCCTTCACCCTCGGTCACCGTCCGCGACGCGCCCCGTCCGCTCCCGCCTCCTCGGACGAGCACGGCGGCACCCTTCGAAGGGCGACCGACCCGCAGGTACGATGCCCAAGGTGCGACCTTCGGACGGCGGCAGCAACGCTCCGGCGCAACTCCCGTCCGCTGCACAGCGGTTCGACGAAGGCTGCCGACGGGCACCGGCCCGTTCGGTTTCCAGCGGGGGCACGGTTTGTGGGGGACGTGATGGACTTCGGCTCGCGGGGCCCCGAGGCACCGGCCGACCTCGCCTGGCTGCGAGGCGTGGACGCCTACACGATGGGCGCCTATCCGCAGGCGGAGGAGGAGTTCCGCGCCGCGGTGCGGATGGATCCCGGGATGGCCGACGGCTGGCTCGGGCTGCACGCGCTGCGGGTGGACACGACGACCGCGCTGCTGAGGATGTTCCGGCACCGGGAGCGCTTCGGCGAGCAGCGCTCGCGCCACCGGCGGACCCTCAACTCCTGGTACTGGCTGGGCTGGTGGGTGCAGCCGGTGCTGGAGAGCCCGCGTGATCTGCTCCTCGCGCACGCCTCGCACTGGCTGGACGGCCGCCATGTGCCCGAGCTGGACCGGGCGCTCGCGGGACTGCCGCCGGTCGACGCGGACCACCAGGTGCGCTTCCTGCACGCCTGCCGGGCCTATCTCGTCAAGGACTGGGAGCAGTTGGTCCGGCACACCGATCCGCTGCTCGACGATCCGCTGCTGGGGATCGAGGCGGGCCTGTTCGGCGGGATGGCCCGGGTGCGGCTGGAGACGTACGGCCAGGCCGAGCCGCTGCTGTCCGCCGCGCTGATGCGCTGTCGCAGCGAACAGCCGCAGCGCAAGGAGCTGCGCTACTGGCTGGCGCGGGCCCACGAGGGCACCGGGCGCAGCGCGGCCGCGCTGCCCCTGTACCGGGCGGTGCACCGCGTCGACCCCGCCTTCATGGACACCTCGGCCCGGCTGGCGGCCATCGCCGAGGGGGACGGGTACGACGAAGACGCGAGCGACTTCGCCGCGATCGCGCTCGCCGGGATCGGGCAGGACGTCCTCGACGGCGACGGGCTGGAACCGTTCTTCGACCCCGAGGGCCGGGACCTGAAGGTCTCCGACCCCGGGCTCCCGCCGTCGGGCGGGCTGCCACCCGAGGCCGGCGACACCTTCGTACGGGAGAAGTCCGTGGTGCCGGTGGAGCCGCTGTCGCTGCCGGCCGGGCCGACGGACCCGGAGCTGCTGGAGGAGGCGCTCGAGGAGCTGGAACGGATGGTCGGCCTTGAGCCGGTGAAGCGGCAGGTCAAGGCGTTGTCCGCGCAGCTGAACATGGCACGGCTGCGGGCGGGCCAGGGGTTGCCGGTCCAGCCGCCCAAGCGGCACTTCGTCTTCTCCGGGCCGTCCGGGACCGGGAAGACGACCGTGGCGCGAATACTGGGCCGGGTCTTCTACGCGCTCGGGCTGCTGGGCGGCGATCACCTCGTCGAGGCGCAGCGGGCGGACCTCGTGGGCGAGTACCTCGGGCAGACCGCCGTGAAGGCCAACGAGCTGATCGACTCCGCGATCGGCGGCGTGCTGTTCGTGGACGAGGCGTACTCGCTGTCCAACTCCGGGTACGGCAAGGGCGACGCGTACGGCGACGAGGCGCTGCAGGTGCTGCTGAAGCGCGCCGAGGACAACCGGGACCACCTGGTCGTGATCCTGGCCGGCTACCCGGAGGGCATGGACCGGCTGCTGGCCGCGAATCCCGGTCTGTCCTCCCGGTTCACGACCCGCGTCGACTTCCCCTCCTACCGTCCGCTGGAGCTGACCTCCATCGGGGAGGTGCTGGCCGCGGAGAACGGGGACGTGTGGGACGAGGAGGCGCTCGACGAGCTGCGGTCCGTCTCCGGGCACGTCGTCGACCAGGGGTGGATCGACGAGCTGGGGAACGGGCGGTTCCTGCGGACGCTGTACGAGAAGAGCTGCGCGTACCGGGATCTGCGGCTGTCGGGGTATCCGACGATTCCCACGCGGGACGATCTGTCGACGCTGCGGTTGCCGGACCTGATGCAGGCGTACGGGGAGGTCCTGTCGGGGCGGGGGCCCGGGGAGCCGTCGGCCATGTGAGGTTTTCTCGCCCCCGCCGCCCCTACCCGTCCCATCCCCAGGGGCTGCGCGCCCCTTCGACCCCCGGTCACAGACTTCGGGGCTCCGCCCCGGACCCCGTTCGCGCAGTTCCCCGCGCCCCTGAAGGGGCGCGGGGAACTGCGGGCGGCGGGGGCGGAGTCAGCTTGCGAGGGCCTCCTTCGGGGATTCGCTGCCCCTCGGTTCCGTCACCCGGGGCGGCTGGAGCTCGCGGTGGGCCGGGTCGCGGACCTCGCCGACCAGGAGTTCCAGGACGTCCTCCAGGGCCACCAGGCCCAGCACCTTGCCGGACGCGTCCGCCACCTGGGCCAGATGCGTGGCGGCCCGCCGCATGACCGTCAGCGCGTCGTCCAGCGGGAGTTCCGCGCGGAGGGTGGTCATGGGGCGCCAGACCTGCTGGGGGACGGCGCGCTCGGAGTCCTCCAGATCGAGGACGTCCTTGACGTGCAGGTAGCGGCCCATGAAGGCGCCGTTCTCCGCGATCACCGGGAAGCGGGAGTAGCCCGTGCGGGCGGTCAGGGCGACGACCTGGGCGGGGGTCACCGAAGGGGCCACCGTCACCAGGGAGTCGCGCCTGAGCAGGACGTCCGTCACCGGGCGGGAGCCCAGCTCCAGCGCGTCCTCCAGGCGTTCCTGCTCCTCGGGGTCGAGCAGCCCGGCCTGGCCGGAGTCCTCGACCAGCCGTACCAGCTGGACGCTGGTGAAGACCGCCTCGACCTCGTCCTTGGGCTCGACGTGGAAGATCCTCAGCACCAGCCGGGCGCAGGCACCGAGACCGGCGGTGACCGGCCTGCACAGCCGCGCGAAGGCCACCAGCGCCGGGCTCAGCCACAGCGCCGTCTTCTCCGGCGCCGCCATCGCCAGGTTCTTCGGCAGCATCTCGCCGATGACCAGGTGCAGGAAGACGACGACGGCGAGCGCGATCACATAGCCCAGGGGATGGATCATGCCGTGCGGCAGCCGGATCGCCTCGAAGACGGGCTCCAGCAGCTTCGCCACCGTCGGCTCGGCCACCGCGCCCAGCGTCAGCGAGCAGACGGTGATGCCGAACTGGGCCGCCGCCATCATCTGGGGCAGGTTCTCCAGGCCGTAGAGCACCTGACGGGCCCGGGTGGTCCCGAGCGGCTCGATCTGGCTGCGGCGGACGGAGACGAGGGCGAACTCGGCGCCGACGAAGAAGCCGTTGGCGAGCACGAGGAGCAGGGCGAACAGGAGTTGGATCAGGCTCATCGGGCCGCCTCCGCGAGCGGGACGGAGTCCGTGGCGTCCGCGGTGCGCACGAGGCGTACGCGCTCGGCCCGGTAGTGCCCGACCTGCCGTACCGCGAGGCGCCAGCCGGGCAGTTCGGCCCGGTCACCGGGCGCGGGGATACGGCCGAGGAGGTCGGCGACGAGCCCGGCGACCGTCTCGTACGGGCCCTCCGGGACGTCCAGGCCGATGCGCTGGAGCACGTCGACCCGGCAGCTGCCGTCGACGTCCCAGGCGAGGCGGCCGTCCTCGGGCGGGGCGGCGGCGAGTTCGGGCCGCTCGTGGCCGTCGTGCTCGTCGCGGACCTCACCGACCAGTTCCTCGACGATGTCCTCCAGGGTCACCACCCCAGCCGTGCCGCCGTACTCGTCGACGACGACGGCGATGGGCTGCTCGCTGCGCAACCGGGCCAGCAGCGGCTGCACCGGCAGCGACTCCGGGACGAGCAGCGGGGCCTTGGCGATACGGCCGACCGGGGTGTGCAGCCGTTCGTGGGCCGGGATCGCGAGGGCGTCCTTGAGATGGGCCATGCCGACGATCTCGTCGATCCGCTCCCGGTAGACGGGGAAGCGGGAGAGACCGGTGGCCCGGGTCAGGTTGACCACGTCCTCGGCGGTGGCCGACGACTGCAGGGCGCTGACCTTCACCCGGGGCGTCATCACGTTCTCCGCGGTCAGCTCGCCCAGGGAGAGGGTGCGGACGAAGAGGTCGGCCGTGTCCTGTTCCAGGGCGCCGGCCTGGGCCGAGTGCCGGGCGAGGGAGACCAGCTCGCCGGGGGTCCGGGCGGAGGCCAGTTCGTCGGTGGGTTCGACGCCGAAGGCGCGGACCAGCCGGTTGGCGACGGCGTTGAGCGCGGCGATGACCGGGCGGAAGAGGCGGGAGAACACGTGCTGCGGGCCCGCGACGAAGCGGGCGACCTGCATCGGCTTCGACACCGCCCAGTTCTTGGGCACCAGCTCGCCGATCACCATCTGCACCGCGGAGGCCAGCAGCATGCCGACGACCACGGAGATCCCGGAGACCGCGCCTTCGGGTATGCCGAGGGCGGTGAAGGGGCCGTGGAGTATCTCCGCGAGCGCCGGTTCGGCGAGCATGCCGACGACGAGGGAGGTGATGGTGATGCCGAGCTGGGTGCCGGAGAGCTGGAACGACAGCTCCCTGAGCGCGCCCACCACCTTGTGGGCCCGGCGGTCACCCTCGGCGGCGGCCTTCTCGGCCTCCGCCCGCTCGACGGTCACGAGGCCGAACTCGGCGGCCACGAAGAAGCCGTTGGCGAGGATCAGCAGGAACGCGGCTCCGAGGAGCAACAGGGGGATGATCATGCCGCCGCCTCGATGCGTCGAAAGGGGGCGGCGCAGGTACTACAGGACGATCCGTCCATCGCTGGAAGGAGTCACTCCTCGAACTAGCAGGGAGCCTCTGCCTTCCGGGTGGAGCGGCAGAGGCGGAGGCGCGACGAAAACGCCTCCGCCAACAGATTAATCAAGACAGGGGCCACTGCGGCAGGGGCGGCGGCCCCGAGTCGTCCCTGATCTTGCTCCCGGCCGTCCCCGGGGGCCGGCCCCCGACGCGCCTCTTTGCCGCGGCCGGGTCAGTCGCGGTGCTGGTCGGGCTCGGTGACCGACCTGGCCTCGACCAGGGCCCGGAGGGTCCGGGCGTCCTCGATGGCGCGCTGCTTGGCGATGCCGGGCTGGATGCCGAGGGCGGGCAGGCTGGTGCCGTCGGTGAGGTCGAGGAAGACCCAGGGGTCGCCGACCCGCAGGTTCACCTGCACGATCTCCGCCCAGTCCAGCTGCCGCCTGGCAGTGATGTTGACCACGGTCACCCCGGACTCGTCGGCCACCACCCGGGGCCGGGAGAGCAGGCCGAGCACCCCGGCGAGCAGGGCCGCCGTGAAGACGAAGCTGAGGCGCTCCCCCGGGCCGAGTGTCGGCAGCAGCAGCGCGACCACCGTGATGACCGCGAAGATGGCGCCCGCCGCGGTCAGCAGCACGGCACGGGTGCGGCCCGGCCGAAAAGTGACCGGCAGGGTGGGGAGGACGGACTGGTCCGGCATGGTGAAACGACTCCCCGGCCGTCAGAGTCGGCAGGCGTGGATGGCGGTGGTCAGGATGGCCCGGGCACCGATGTCGTACAGATCGTCCATGATCCGCTGGGCCTCCTTGGCCGGGACCATGGCGCGCACGGCGACCCAGCCCTCGTTGTGCAGCGGCGAGACGGTCGGGGACTCCAGGCCCGGGGTGAGGGCGACGGCCTTCTCCAACTGCTCGACGCGGCAGTCGTAGTCCATCATCACGTAGGTCCGGGCGACGAGGACGCCCTGGAGTCGGCGCAGGAACTGCTGCACCTTGGCCTCGTGCTCCGAGCTCTCCGGGTCCTCGGAGGTGCCGGCGCCGACGCGGCGGATGACGACGGCCTCGGACTTCATGATCGGGTCGCCGAAGACCTCCAGGCCGGCGTTGCGCAGGGAGGTGCCGGTCTCGACGACGTCGGCGATGACCTCGGCGACACCCAGCTCGATGGCGGTCTCCACGGCGCCGTCGAGGTGGACCACGGAGGCGTCGATGCCGTTGTCCGCGAGGTGGCCGGCGACGATGCCCTCGTAGGAGGTGGCGACCGTCTTGCCCTTGAGGTCGCCGACGCCGGTCGCCGTTCCCGGCTTGGCGGCGAAGCGGAAGGTGGAGCGGGCGAAGCCGAGCGGGAGGATCTCCTCGGCGTTCGCGCCGGAGTCGATCAGCAGGTCCCGGCCGGTGATGCCGATGTCGAGGCGGCCGGAGGAGACGTAGATCGCGATGTCGCGGGGGCGGAGGTAGAAGAACTCGACCTCGTTGACCGGGTCGACGATCCGCAGCTCCTTGGACTCCCGGCGCTGCTGGTAGCCGGCCTCATGCAGCATCTCCCCCGCAGGTCCGGACAGGGAACCCTTGTTGGGGACGGCGATGCGCAGCATGAGGCGAGCTTCCTTCGTTCGTTCGGGAGGGGGTGTGCGGTGCGGTTCAGAGGTGGGCGTACACGTCGTCCAGGGAGATGCCGCGGGCGACCATCATCACCTGGACGTGGTACAGCAGCTGCGAGATCTCCTCGGCGGCCGCTTCCTTGCCCTCGTACTCGGCGGCCATCCAGACCTCGGCGGCCTCCTCGACGACCTTCTTGCCGATGGTATGGACGCCCTTCTCGACCAGTTCTGCGGTGCGGGAAGTGGCGGGGTCGCCGGTGGCGGCCTTGTGCTGGAGCTCGGCGAACAGCTCCTCGAACGTCTTCTTGGACATGGTGAGGCTCAGCCTACGCGCAACCGCCCCTGCCTCAGCGCCAGGGTTCAGATACTGAGCGGAGGATGGTCGCGGTCGCCACCGCCGCCGTCACCGCCTCGTGGCCCTTGTCCTCGTTCGAGCCCTCGATGCCCGCGCGGTCCAGGGCCTGCTCCTCGGTGTCGCAGGTCAGTACGCCGAAGCCGACGGGGACGCCCGTGTCCACGGAGACCTGGGTGAGGCCCTGGGTGACGCCCTGGCACACGTACTCGAAGTGGGGGGTGCCGCCGCGGATGACGACGCCGAGGGCCACGATGGCGTCGTAGCCGCGGCCGGCGAGGACCTTGGCGACGACCGGGAGTTCCCAGCTGCCGGGGACCCGCAGGAGGGTCGGCTCGTCGATGCCCAGGTCGTGCAGGGCGCGCAGGGCGCCTTCGACGAGGCCGTCCATCACCTTCTCGTGCCACTGGGCCGCGATGACCGCGACGCGCAGGTCGCCGCAGTTGCGTACGGACAGTTCGGGTGCGCCCTTGCCGCTCACGTTGCTCCTTGATGCCTGTGGTTCCTGGGACTGCTGTTGCGTGGTTCGTGCCGCTGGTCGTTACTGGTTGCCGCAGGTGGACGCCGTCGCGGTGTCCAGCCAGGGCAGGTCGTGACCCATCCGGTCGCGCTTGGTGCGCAGATAACGGAGGTTGTGCTCGCCCGCGCGGACCGGCATCGGTTCGCGGTCGGTGACCCGCAGGCCGTGCCGGACGAGGGCGTCGGTCTTCTCGGGGTTGTTGGTCATCAGGCGCAGGCTGCGGACGCCCAGGTCCGTCAGGATCTGCGCGCCCGCGCCGTAGTCCCGGGCGTCGGCGGGCAGGCCCAGTTCCAGGTTGGCGTCGAGGGTGTCGCGGCCGAGTTCCTGCAGTTCGTACGCGCGCAGCTTGGACAGCAGTCCGATGCCGCGGCCCTCGTGGCCGCGCAGGTAGACGACGACGCCCCGGCCCTCGGCGGCGATGCGTTCGAGGGAGGTCTGCAGCTGGGGGCCGCAGTCGCAGCGCAGCGAGTGGAAGATGTCGCCGGTGAGGCATTCGGAGTGGACGCGGACGAGGACGTCCTCGCCGTCGCCGATCTCGCCGTGGACGAGGGCGACGTGCTCGACGCCGTCGACGGTGGAGCGGTACCCGTGGGCCGTGAAGTCGCCGAAGGCCGTGGGGAGCCGGGTCTTCGCCTCACGCCGGACGGTGGGCTCGGCGGAGCGGCGGTAGGCGATGAGGTCCTCGATGGAGATGATCGTCAGGCCGTGCTTGCGGGCGAACGGGATCAGTTCGGGCAGGCGCAGCATCCGGCCGTCCTCGCCGGCGATCTCGACGATCGCGCCGGCCGGGCGCAGACCGGCCAGGCGGGCGAGGTCGACGGCGGCCTCGGTGTGGCCGTCGCGCACGAGCACCCCGCCGGTGCGGGCGCGCAGCGGGAAGATGTGGCCGGGGCGCACGAAGTCGCCCGGTTCGGCCGTGCCGCTCGCCAGGAGCTGGAGGGTGGTGGCGCGGTCGGCGGCGGAGATGCCGGTGGTGACGCCGTGCCGGGGGGCCGCGTCGACGGTGACGGTGAAGGCGGTGCGCATGGACTCGGTGTTCTGCTGCACCATCTGCGGCAGTTCGAGCCGGTCCAGCTCGTCCCCCTCCATGGGGGCGCAGATCATGCCCCGGCACTCGCTCATCATGAAGGCGATGATCTCGGGGGTGGCCTTCTCCGCGGCGATGACGAGGTCGCCCTCGTTCTCGCGGTCCTCGTCGTCGACGACGACGACCGGGCGGCCCGCCGCGATGTCGGCGATGGCCTGTTCGACGGGGTCGAGGGCGAAGTTCTCGATGTCGCCGGTGCTGTAGAGGATCGGCGCCGTGGTCATGCCGGAGCTCCTTCCAGGACGGGCTTGCGGGAGCGCAGCCACCAGTCGCGCATGCCCCACAGGACGAGCGCGCCGTAGATGATGTAGACGAAACCGGAGAAGGCGTAGCCGTTGGCGAAGTTGAGCGGGACGCCCACCAGGTCGACCAGCAGCCAGGCGAACCAGAACTCGACCATGCCGCGTGCCTGGGCGTACATGGCGACGATGGTGCCGGTGAAGATGTACGCGTCCGGCCAGGGGTCCCAGGACAGGGTCGGGAACGCGGTGAAGATCCCGCCGACGGCGAGGGTGCCGAGCACGGCGCCGGCGATCAGGCCGCCGCGCTCGCGCCAGGTGGCGAACCGCGGGGTGATGGCGCCGTCCGCGGACTGGCCCTTCGTACGGTTCCACTGCCACCAGCCGTACGCGGCGACGGCCATGACGATGACCTGCTTGCCGGCGCTGCCGGTGAGGTGGCCGACGAAGGCGCCGAAGAGGACGAGGCCGGAGAGGAACTGCACGGGCCAGTTCCACAGGGAGCGGACCGCGCCGAGGGCGAGGGCGATCAGGCCGAGGATGTTGCCGATCATGTCCGACCAGAGGATCTGCTGGCCGAAGGCGGTGAAGGCGACGGTGTTCAGCGCGTTCACTGTCCCGCTCCCGGTGTGCCGGTCGTCCCGCGGTCGCCCAGCAGGCGCTCGACGTACTTGGCGATGACGTCCACCTCCAGGTTGACCGGGTCGCCGGGCTGCTTGCGGCCGAGCGTGGTCAGGTCGAGGGTGGTCGGGATGAGGCTGACGGTGAAGTGGTCGGGGCCCGCGTCGACGACGGTGAGGCTGATGCCGTCGACGGTGATGGAGCCCTTCTCGACGACGTACCGGGTGAGGTCCGCGGGGAGCGAGATCTTGACGATCTCCCAGTTCTCGGACGGCTTGCGCTCGATGACCTCGCCCGTGCCGTCGACGTGGCCCTGGACGATGTGCCCGCCGAGGCGGTCGCCGACGGCCATGGGGCGTTCGAGGTTGACGCGGGAGCCGACGGTGAGGGCGCCGAGGCTGGAGCGCTGCAGGCTCTCCGCCATGACGTCGGCGGTGAACCAGTCGTCCTCGTGCTCCACGACCGTGAGGCAGACGCCGTTGACGGCGATGGAGTCGCCATGGCGCGCGCCCTCGGTGACGACGGGGCCGCGCAGACGGAAGCGGGAGGAGTCGCCGAGCTTCTCGACGGCGGTGACCTCACCCAGCTCTTCGACGATTCCGGTGAACACTTCCCGGGTCCTCCTGCCTCGTAGGGCACGGACTCCGGGGCTGTCGAAGACGACAGACATGAGCGGACAGCGGCACAGGGAGCGACGCCGTGTGAAGACCCACCCCTGAGGGGGTAGGCCAAAAACAGACGGCAGCGCGCACGAATGCCCGCCCGCCGCGCACTGCCTCCCATCCGGACTTTAACCGTCGGTCCAGGAATTTCACCTGGTCAACCGGCCGCTGGAAGCGACCGGGTCGCGGACTGTAACCGCCGGTTCGGACTTTCACCGACCCCGGAGTGCGCTGCTTCTGGTACAGAGCCAGTGTGCCACGCCCGGTCGACACCCATGCGGGTGAGAACTGTGGGGTGGCTCACAGTCCGTGTCACTGGACTTCTTCAGCGTCACCGGCACACCTCCACATCTCCCTGACCAAGGGTCAACTCCCTTGCCGACGAACCCACTCGAAAGGGGCGAGACCCATTGACCCGCTTGGTCTAGTCCTTTTAAAGTCTGCGGTCGCGGTACCCGCCCGGAACGGCCCGGCGACGGTGACGACGGCCCTTGCCCCGTCGCCGGGTCCCTCGGGCACTTCCCCGCGGCGGGCACGCACCTCCGGCGGCACGCACGGCCCGGCGAAGCCGGCCGTCACCGGGCGGGCGGCGCGAACACCTCGTCCTGTGCGGCCTCGCGGGCCATGAGCAGCGCGCCGCGCAGCACGGCCGCCCCGCCGAGCCCGCTCGCGCGCACCTCGGTCGGCAACGGCGACATCGCCGCCAGGCGCCGCTCCACCCGGACGGCCAGTTCCTCCCCGCCGGCCTGTCCGACCTCACCCCCGAGCACCACACAGCCGGGGTCGAGCACGGCCACGACGGAGGCCGCGCCGAGGGCGACACGGTCGGCCAGGGCGTCGAGGAAGGGCGCCCGGGTGTCGCCGGGTACGGCTCGCCCGGCGGGGGTGCCGCCCGGCGGGGGCCCGGCCGCCGCCCGTACCAGCGTCGCCGCGTGCGGCTCGCCCGGTGCGGCCCCGGCGGTGAGACCGTGCGCCTCGGCCAGGGCGCCGACCGCCGCCGCGCCGGCCAGGGAGTGGAAACCTCCCTCGCAGTCGGTGGCCGAGGGGAGCGTGGCCGGACCCGGCACCGGCAGGAAGCCGATCTCGCCCGTGCCGCCGGAGGCGCCCCGGCGGAGGTGGCCGTCGAGGACGACGGCGGCGCCGGTGCCGAGGCCGAGCCAGAGCAGGACGAAGGTGTCGCGGTCGCGGGCGGCGCCGTCCCGCTGCTCCGCGAGGGCCGCGAGGTTGGTCTCGTTCTCGACGAGCACGCGGGCCGGCAGCCGTTCACCGAGGGCGGCGACCAGACGGCGGTGCCATGCGGGCAGGCCGCTGGAGTCGCGGAGTTCGCCCGTGGCCGGGTCGATCAGGCCGGGGGCGCCGACCACCACCGTGTGCAGCCGGTCGGCGCCCGCCTCCTTCGCGGCGCGCTCCACCAGGGCGACCGCCTGCTCCACGGCGGGCCCCGTGCCGGTGTCGTCCGCGATCGGGACCGACGCCCGCGCCAGTTCGCGGCCGAGCAGGTCGGCGACGACGACGGTGACGCCCTCGGTGCGCACATCGAGCGCGGCGAGGTGCGCACGGTCCGCGACGATGCCGTAGAGACGGGCGTTGGGCCCGCGCCGCTGCTCGCCCGACTCCCCGACGACGCCGATCAGCCCGGCGGCGGCGAGGCGCTCCACGAGGTCGGCGACCGTGGGCCGGGACAGACCCGTCAGCTGCTTCAACTGCCCGGCCGTCAGCGGCCCTTCCTGCTGCAGCAGCCGCAGGGCGAGCCGGTCGTTGATGGCTCGGGCGGTGCTGGGTGATGCGGGCATGCCGGGATCCTCCCAGATCTGCGGCGCCGCGCGGCCGGTGGCCTCGGCGACCGCCCCCTATTTATCAGGCAGGGTTCCTGATAGTTTACTGCGCGCGACGGAACGGGGTGGGCGCGGGGCATCGGGGAACCGGAAGTCCCAGGGGCGGTCACGCGGCGGACGGACCCCCGGGTGTCGCCGTGCGCGCCGACGGCTCGGCGCATTCAGTGCACAGGGAGGCGGAGGAATGGGCGTGACGGTCTACGAGCAGCGCGAGGTGAGGCGGGCGCGGTACGCCGTGGCGGCCGTGTTCGCCGTGCACGGCGCCGTCACCGGCTCGTTCGCGACGCGCGTGCCGTGGATCCAGGACCACGCGGGGGTCAGCGCGGGCCAGCTGGGCCTCGCCCTCGCCTTTCCGGCGATCGGCGCGTCACTGGCGATGCCGCTCGCGGGCCGGATCAGTCACCGCTTCGGCGCCCGGACGGCCCTGCGCGGGCTGCTCTCCCTGTGGACGCTCGCCCTGGTCCTGCCGTCCCTGTCGCCGAACCTGTGGACGCTCTGCTTCGCGCTGTTCGTGTACGGCGCGTCGGCGGGCATGGCGGACGTGGCGATGAACGCGCTCGGCGTCGAGGTCGAGAGCCGCATCGGCAAGTCGATCATGTCGGGCCTGCACGGCATGTGGAGCGTGGGCGCCCTCGTGGGCTCGGCGGGCGGCACCCTCGCCGCCCACCTGGGCTCGGACGCCCGGCTGCACCACGGGCTGGCGGCGGCCACGCTCACCCTCCTCGGTCTGGTCGCCTGCCGATGGGTACTGGATCTGCGGCCCACCGAGGACGAGGAGCCGCCGCCCCGGTTCGCACTGCCTCCGAAGTCGGCCCTGCTGATCGGCGCGGTCGGGTTCTGCGCGGTGTTCGCGGAAGGGGCGGCGCTGGACTGGTCGGCGGTCTACCTGCGGGACCAGTTGGAGGCGTCGGCCGGACTCGCGGCGGCGTGCACCACCGGCTTCATGCTGACCATGGCGGTGGCCCGGCTCGCGGGCGACGCGGTCGTCAACCGTTTCGGCGCCGTCCGCACGGTGCGGGCGAGCGGCGCCCTGGCCGTGCTCGGCGGGGTCCTGATCGTCGTCTCGGACCAGCCGGCGGTCGCGATGGGCGGCTTCGCCCTGATGGGCCTCGGCATCGCGGTCGTCGTCCCGCTCTGCTTCGCCGCGGCCGGCCGCAGCGGGCCGAACCCCAGTCTGGCCATCGCGGGCGTCGCGACCATCACGTACACCTCCGGACTGGTCGCGCCGAGCGCGATCGGTGGTCTGGCGGAACTGACCAGCCTGGTCGTCTCGTTCGGCCTGGTCACCGCGCTGGCGTGCGGGCTGGTCGCCTTCGCGGGGGTGCTGCGGGCCGGCGAGCGGCACCACCCCCGGGTGCCCCGCACCGACTCGGCGGTCCTCGACCCGAAGCCCTGACACGGGCGCCGGAACCGGCCGGGGCGGGCGCGGAGGGAGCCGCTCCGGCGCGTCGCGTTACCCCGTTCCGGGGACGCGCCGGGCACGGCGGCGGCCGAGGCGGGCCCGGCCTGGGACCCTGCCCCCTATGGCGCAGTCGGAACAGTCCACCCCTGCCGTGGACGCAGTGGACACGGTCGTCTCCCGTATGCGGGCGCTGGACGCGGTCCTTCCCGCGCGGGACGGGATCGCCGTCTTCAACCGCGTCTACCTCACCGTCACGCAGGACATCGGCCGGCGGCTGGAGTCCGGCCACTTCCCGGACACGGAGGCGGCGGTCGCCCTGGACGTGCTCTTCGCCGAACGCTATCTGCGGGTCGCCGAGGGTGAACACGCGCCCGCCTGCTGGCGGCCGTTGCTGCAGTTCCGGTGCCATCCCGGCGTACGGCCGCTGCAGTTCGCCCTGTGCGGCATCAACGCGCACATCGGGCACGATCTCGCGCTGGCCGTCGTGGACACCTGCCGCGCGCTCGACTGCGAACCCGCCGATCTGGAGGACGAGTTCGAGCACGTCGGCGATGTCCTCGTGTCGCTGGAGGGGCGCGTGCGCGAGGAGCTGATGCCCGGGCCGGACCTCCTCCAGATCGCCGATCCGCTCACCCATCTGCTGGGCGCGTGGAGCCTGGAACGCGCCCGCGAGGCCACCTGGTCGGCGGCCCGCGCCCTGTGGGCGCTGCGCGGGCTCCCCGATCTCGCCGAGGAGTCCGCCCGGCGCCTGGACGCGGCGGTGGGCCTGACGGGCCGCATGCTGCTGACCCCGCTGCCCGACTGCCCGTACCCGGGGGCCTCCGACAGGCCCTAGTCCTCCGGGAGTTCGACGGGCGCGATCGCGTCGTACACGTCTCCGGGCCCGGGGTTGGTGGTGTCGGTGGTGCCGCCGAAGTGGTGCATGACGCCCCAGACCGCGTTGAGCGCGGTCTGGATCGCGCCCTCGGCCCAGCCGGCCGTCCAGGAGATGTCGTCGCCGGCGAGGAAGATGCCCCGCTTGTCCTCGGGCAGCCGGTCCTGCATGAAGTGGGTGAACAGGCGCCGCTGGTAGCGGTAGTGGCCGGGCAGGTTCGCCTTGAAGGCGCCCATGAAGTAGGGCTCGTTCTCCCAGGAGACGGTCACCGGGCTGCCGATGATGTGGCTGCGGATGTCGACGTTCGGGTAGATCTCGCCGAGCGACTTCAGCATGACCTCCATCCGCTCGTTCGCGGACAGCGGCAGCCACTTGAGGCTGTCGTCGCACCAGGTGTAGGAGAGGCAGATGACGGCGGGCCGGTCCGGGCCGTCGTCGAGGAGGTACGTGCCGCGCGTCATACGGTCGGTGAGGGTCATCGACATGACGTCCCGACCCGTTTTCTCGTCCTTGTCCAGCCAGAACGGCCGGTCGACCGGCACGAACAGCTTGCTGGACTCCATGTAGTGGGTCCGCTCGATCGCGGTCCAGTGGTCGATCGGGAAGAGCGAGTCGTCGCAGGCGATCTTCGACAGCAGCATCCAGGACTGGGCGGTGAAGATCGCCGCCCGGTAGGTGCGGATGTCGCCGTTCGCGTCCGTCACCGTGATCCGGTTGCCGGCGGTCCGGTGCAGCCGGGTCACGGCGGGCCGCGGCTCACCGTCGACGTGCAGGGACCGCAGGGACGTCCCGTACGGCCAGTGCACGATCTTCTCCGGCTCACGCTCCCACAGGCGCAGCGGGAGCTGCTGGCTGCCGCCGACGATGCCGCGGTGGTGGTCGTCGGCCTCGGTGTAGACGACCCGCAGGATCTCCAGGATGGAGTTGGGGAAGTCGGTGTCCCAGCCGCCCGTGCCGAAGCCGACCTGGCCGAAGATCTCGCGGTGCCGGAAGGACTTGAACGCCTCGGAGTCGCAGAGGAACCCGTAGAAGGTCTGGTTGTCGAGCCGCTCGACGAGCTTCGCCCAGATCTCCCGGATGCGCGGCACGTCCCGCTCGCGCAGGGCGCGGTTCATGTCGGAGAAGTCGGCGCCCTCTTCGAGACAGGCGTTCCAGGCGGCGGCGACGTCCCGGTAGACCTGCGGCAGGTCGTCGATCGTCTCGGCGTAGTGGGACTCGCCCTTGAGGTCGACGACGGTCGAGGGCGTGGCCTCGGCCAGCGGGTTGGGGAAGGGACGGGTCTCCAGACCGGCCAGGTCGATGTAGTGCTGGAGCGCGGTGGAGGACGGCGGGAAGCGCATCGCCCCCATCTCGGCGGTGAGCGAGGGGTCGCATCCGTCGAACCCGACGGTCCGCAGGCGCCCGCCGATGCGGTCGGCCTCGTACACGACCGGCTTGAGCCCCATCTTCATCAGCTCGTACGCCGCCACGATGCCGGACAGCCCGCCGCCGATCACCGCGACCTCGGCGCCGTGCTCGGTGGCGGGGATCTGGCCGAGCCCGGCCGGGTGGGCCAGGAAGTCGTCGTACGCGTACGGGAAGTCCGGGCCGAACATGGTGATCGGCGGCTGCTGCTCGTCTGCGTGCTCGATGGCGTTGGGCACGGTGGACGTCATGGGGTACGGACTCCTAGCGGAAAAGGGGTGTGCGGGGTGGGGCGGGTCTCAGACGAGGGACCCGTACAGGGCGGGGCGCCGGTCCTGGAGGTAGGGGTTCGCCGCGCGCGAGGCCGCGAGGAAGGCGGGGTCGGCGTCGGCGAGGACGAGGTCCTCCTCGCGGCCGGCGCGGGTGCGGGCGACTCCGTCGGGACCGGCCAGCGTGGACAGCCCGACGAACTCGAACTCCCCTTCGCGGCCCACCCGATTGACGTAGGCGACGTACATCTGGTTCTCGAAGGCCCGGACCGGGATCATGGACTCGGCGACGAACTGGAACGGATGCATCTGGGCCGTCGGCACCACCAGCAGGTCGGTCCCGGCGAGGGCGTGGGCGCGGACGTTCTCCGGGAACTCCACGTCGTAGCAGATCAGGAGCCCGACGCGGAGTCCGTTCAGCTCGGCCTGGACGACGGAGCGCTCGCCCGGCGTGAAGTGGTCGCGCTCGAAGCAGCCGAACAGATGGGTCTTGCGGTAGTTCGCCAGCCGCTCGCCGTCGGCGGAGACGAGCTGCGCCGCGTTGAAGACCACGTCACCGGCGCGCTCCGGATATCCGTACACGATCGCGACCCCGTGCCGCCCCGCGATCTCGGCGACCGCGTCGGCCGAGTCCCCGTCGGCGGTCTCGGCGAGCCGGGCGATGTCGTCACCGATCGCGTACCCGGTGAGGAACATCTCCGGCGCCACCACCAGCCCCGCCCCGGCGGCGGCCGCCCGCCCCGCGGCCTCGTCGAGCACCTTCAGGTTCCCGACGACCGAGCCGGGCCGGCCGGAGCTCTGGAGCAGGGCGGTACGCATGCGTGTTCCTCACCGGAAGGAGGTCTGGGGGTCATCTAGACGGTACGGGCGGCTGACCAGGCCGGACAAGGAGGAGCCGTTGCGCGCCGGTGAACGGTTCGTTGCGTCCTGGGCCGGGTCCGCGGCGATTCGTTGCGCGCCTCGGGCGGCGCTTTCCCGTCGTGCGGGGCCCGGTGGGGCCGCCCCGGGCGCAGCCCCACCGGGCGGGTGTCAGGGGCGCGCGGTGGGCTTCCCCCGTCTCGTGACCAGGACCAGCGCCGTCACCAGGTAGGGCACCGCGAACACCGCGAAGACCGTGCTGTGGGCGTGGTCTGCGCCGAGCAGGGCGTACCCGGCGAAGACGGCGACGGTGGCCACTTCGGTGCCCATGCTCGCCACCGAGGTGAGGGTGGCCCGGCGCTCCCCCTCGATCCGGTCCTGGAGCCGGGCGTCGACGAGCACGTTGACCAGCTGGAAGCCGCCGAAGGCGACCCCCACCAGGGCGACACCGGCGGGGGTCGCCGTCAGGGCGCCACCGGCGAGGGTCAGGGCCGAGACGGCGAGTACGACCCCGAGCCCGGCCGTGCCGAGGCGTTCGCCCACGCCGGTCAGCAGACTGCCGACCGTGGGCCCGGCCCAGATCAGCAGCAGGAGGTACGGCACCGTCTGCTGGGCCACCCCGGTGTCGCGGACCAGCAGCGGGGTGTACTCGTCGAGGGCGCCCCAGACCGCGCCGACCGCGGGGACCAGGAGCAGGGCTCCGCGCATGGAACGGCTGCGGCGGGCCTCGGCGAGCCCGGTCCTCAGGGTCGTGAGGGTGGAGGCGCGGTCGGCGCCGCCGACGGCCGTCGGACGGTGCTCGGGGAACCGGGTCGCCAGTACCGAGGTCAGCACGCAGACCAGGACGCTCGCCGCGCCGACGGCCGGGTAGCCGCCGAGGTCGAGCACCGGCCCGGCCAGCCCCATCGCCGCCATCACGGCGATCATCCCGGCCGCCTGGGCCCGGCCGATCACGCGCGCGTACCGGTCGGCGGCGCCGAGCCGGTCCAGTTCGTCGTAGACCAGCGCCTCCAGGGCACCGGAGCCGAGCGCTCCGCGCACGCCCCACAGCACGAAGCCGAGGGCGAAGGCCCCGTAGGACGGCACGATCACCCACAGGGCGAAGCCGACGGCGGTGAGCAGCGGGCCGAGCCACAGCAGCAGCCGTCGGGAGACCGCGTCGGCCCAGGCACCGGAGGGGACCTCCAGCAGGATCCCGGTGATCGACCACAAAGCGAACAGCGAGGAGACCTGCCAGAGGGACAGGCCGGTGTCGCTGAACAGCAGCGCGTACACCGGGTAGAGCAGCACGAAGTCGTCGAGGAACGCGTAGCCGTACAGCGTGGCCGTCAGCCGACGGACACCGCTGGTCCGGGCACCGGGCACACGTGCGGGTGAGAGAGTCATGGGGCCTTCCCGAGGGGGCGGATCGGACGTCGTCGCTGCGGCGTCCGAGGCGGCCCTCGGGAGCGGGCACGGCTGGTGGATCAATGTCGCCAGGTCATGGCACCGATGTTAGTCCGGCGGGCCCGTCCGGCCCACGGGAATATCGGAAGGCATCATGTCCCGGCGGCGGTGAGCAGCGCGAACGTGGTGATCACCGCCGCGTGGTCCGACGGCCAGTCGTTGTCCTCGACGTCCGGCCAGGGGCGGGGGGTGCCGCTGACACAGGTCCGGGAGTCGAGGACCGTGAGGCCCCGGTGCAGCACGAAGTCGATGCGGTCCTGGGGTTCCGGCCGGCCGGAGCCGTCCTCGTGCTCGACGTGGATGGGCGACCAGGTGTGGCCGGGCTCCCGTACGGGGTCGGGGTGGGCCTCCCGGTAGGAGTCGCGCAGACCGGCCGTCTCGGCGGCGAGGGTCACCGGCCAGTCGACGTCGGGCCGGTCCAGATGGGACGGGCTGTTGAAGTCGCCCACGAGGACGACCGGCACACTGCCGTCGATGCGCCGCAGACAGTCCCGCAGCTGGGCGAGCCGGACCTCCTCGTGCGCGATCAGCTCGGCGGCCTCCAGTCCGTCGAAGGCGGCCTCGTAGGGTCCGTAGGGCTTGTAGTCCAGGTGGACCGTCCAGATGTCCACCTCGGCGCCGGAGCCGGTGCGGACGCGGACGCCGGCCGCACCGTAGAAGCCGACGTCCGGGTCGCCGAAGCGGGCCGTGATCGGGTGGCGGCTGATGATGCCGAGGTTGTCGCCCGCCTGGTGGTGGTACCAGCCGAGCGCGTCGGCGAGTTCGCGCGCGGCGGTGCCGTACGTCTCCTGGAGGCCGACCACGTCGGCGCCGGACTCGGTGATGACCTTGAGCTGTTTGGCGCGGTGGTCGCGGACCCTGGTACCGCCGTGCCAGAGGTTCCAGGTCATCACGCGCAGGGCGGGTCCGCCGGGGTCGACCAGCCGGCGCAGGGTCGCCGGGGTCACGGACTCCAGGCTCTCCCGTACGGTCCGTCCCGGGGCCTCCTCGATCGGCGCGAGCGAGGGCACGGCGAGGACCACACAGCCCGCCGCCTCGGCCGAGGTGACTCCGGTGCCGGTGTCCTCGACGGCCACACAGGCGGCGGGCTCGACACCGAGGGCGCGGCAGGCGGCGAGATAGGGGTCGGGGGCGGGCTTGGTGTGCTCGGTGTCGTCGGCGGTGACGGAGACGGCGAACAGGTCGCGGCCGAGGGCGTCGAGGACGGTGTCGGCGACGGCCCGCGGGGAGGCGGTGACCAGGGCGGTGGGGACGCCCTCGCGGGCCAGGGCCCGCAGCAGCTCCAGCGCGCCCGGGCGGGGCACGATGCCGGTGCGGACCCGGTCGGCGAACTCCCGGTGCAGGTCGGCGGCGAGTCCGTCCGGGGCCGCGCCGGTGATCCCGGCGAGCCACGCGGCGGTGTGCTCGACCGGACGGCCGAGGACGTCCGGCTGGTCGGCCTCGGTCAGCGCGCGTCCGAGGCCGGCGGCCACCTCCTCCACCGCGTCCCACCAGAGCCGCTCGGTGTCGACGAGCGTGCCGTCCATGTCGAACAGGGCGGCCTGGAGCGGCAGTCGGGACAAGGGTCTCCCTTTCCGTGGGGGTGTCGGGGTGTCGTCCGGCCGTGGGGGCCGGGCGGGGCCGGTCAGCGGGTGGTGCGCGCGGCGACCAGCACCGGCCGTTCGGGGAGGCTCACGGTGACGGCGGCGCCGGCGCCCATGGTGGCCGCCTCGTGGGTGGGCAGGTCGGCCTTGACCTCGGTGCCGTCGGCGAGCCGCACGGTGAGGCGGGTGGCGGCGCCGAGGAACGCGGTGGCCACCACCCGGGCGTCACCGGTGTCGTCCGCCCGCACCCCGACCGCCTCCGGCCGGAGCAGCACGTCGACCTCCGTGGTGGCCGGCGCCGCGCCGTCCACGGGCAGCCGCCGGCCCAGCACCTCGACCGTCGTACCGTCCAGCCGGCCCGGAATACGGCTCATCGTGCCGACGAACTCGGCGACGAAGGCGGTGGCCGGACGGCCGTACAACTCGACGGGCGCGGCGCACTGTTCGAGCCGCCCGGCGTGCATCACGGCGACCCGGTCGGCCATGGACAGCGCCTCCTCCTGGTCGTGCGTGACGAACAGGGTGGTGATGCCCAGCTCCTGCTGGAGGCGGCGGATCTCGTCGCGGAGCGTGAGCCGCACCTTGGCGTCGAGGGCGGAGAGCGGTTCGTCGAGGAGCAGCACCCGGGGCCGCAGGGCGAGCGCCCGGGCGAGAGCGACGCGCTGCTGCTGGCCGCCGGAGAGCTGGTGGGGGTACTGGGCGCCCTTGTCGGCGAGGCCCACGAGATCGAGCAACTCGGCCGCCCGGGAACGCCGTTCGGCCGTGCGCACCTTGCGCATGCGCAGCCCGAAGGCCACGTTGTCGAGTGCGCTGAGGTGCGGGAAGAGGCTGTACGACTGGAAGACCATCCCGGCGTCGCGCCGGTGGGCCGGGACGCGGGTGACGTCCTCGCCGTCGACGAGCACCTCGCCGGAGTCCGGGTGTTCGAAGCCGGCGAGCATCCGCAGCGCGGTGGTCTTGCCGCAGCCGGACGGGCCGAGCAGCGCGAGCAGTTCACCGGGCCGGACGGCCAGGTCGAGACCGTCGAGGGCCACGGTCGAACCGAACTGCCGCCGCAGGCCCCGGAATTCGACGGTGGCGGCGGTGCCGGTCGCTGATGTCTCAAGATTCTCAAGCACGGTCATCGTTCATCCCCGGGAGGCGGAGGCGGTTGGGGTACGGCCGCCGAAGGAGGCGAGCGCGAGGAGCATGGCCCAGGTGACGAGCAGACTGAGCACCGAGACGGCGACGGAGAGCTGGGCCTGCGAGCCGCTGACGTTGACGATCCACACGGCGAACGGCCGGAAGCCCAGCAGCTGGGCGACGGTGAACTCGCCGAGCACGAGCGCCAGGGTGAGGAACGCCGAGTTGAGCAGCGCCCCGCGCAGGTTGGGCAGGACGGCCCGCACCAGCGCCTGCGGCCAGCTCGCCCCGCAGCTGCGGGCGGCCTCGACGAGGGTGGGTACGTCCATGGCCCGCAGGCCCGCGTCGAGCGCCCGGTACACGAAGGGCAGCGCCATCACGACGTAGGCGAGGACCAGCACCACGGGGAAGTCGGGGTTCTGGATCGCCACGAAGGTCTGGAACAGCGGCGTCCGGGAGAGGTGTTCGGGCCCCCACTTGAGCACGGTTCCGAGGCCCGCGACGAACGCGATCGGCGGCACGACCAGCGGCAGCGAGCACACCACCTCCACGACGGGCCGCAGCTTGGGCGCGCCGAGCCGCAGGGCGACCATGGCGGGCACCATCAGCAGCAGGACGACGGCGATGGTCGCGGCGGCCAGCTCCAACGAGAGCAGCAGGCTGCTGACGAAGCCGTCGGTGCCGAGGATCTGGCCGTAGGCGTCGAAGGTGATGCCCTCGCCCGGCACGTCGACGGTGAAGACCACGGAGGCGGCGAGCGGGACGAGGAAGTAGAGCCCGGCGAGGACGAGGACGAGCGGGCGCCACAGGGCGGGGCGCCGCACGGCCGGGCGCCCGGGGTTCAGGCCAGCCATCGGGCGCTCCGTCGTTGCAGGGGCAGGTACACGGCCATGACCAGCCCGGCGATCAGGACCATGTCGAGGCTGAGGGCGAGCGCCACGTTCTCCTGGCCGACGAGGACGTTGCCGGAGATGGCGTCGGCGATCTGCAGGGTGACCAGCGGGATGGAGCTGCCCACCATGGCGGCGGCGGTGGCGTACGCGGCGAAGGCGCTGCCGAACAGCAGCACGAGTCCGCCGAGCAGCGAGGGCGCGAGGACGGGCAGGGCGACATGGATCCAGTACTGCAGGCCGGTGGCGCCGTTGTTCTGCGCGGCCTCGCGCCACTGGACGCGCAGTCCGTCGAGGGCGGGGGTGATGGTGAGGACCATGAGGGGGATGAGGAAGTACAGGTAGACGATGACCAGGCCCCAGAAGCTGTAGAGGTCCCAGCCCTTGTCGGTCAGACCCAGCCGCCTGGTCAGCACACCGGCGTTGCCGAGGGTGGCGACGAAGGCGAAGGCGAGCGGCACCCCGCCGAAGTTGGCGAGCACCCCGGAGGCGGTGAGCACGGCCTCGCGCAGCGCCGGAAAGCGGGAGGTCACCACGGCCTGGGCGAGCGGCAGTCCGAGGAGGGCGGCGATGCCGGCCGAGACGGCGGACAGCTTCACGCTGCCGAGCATGGCCGTGAGGTAGGCCCCCTGCACGGAAGCCGTCATGTTCGCCGTGCTGTACGAGGAGGCGCCCGTCGCCTGGTCCTTGACGGTGAAGGCGCCGTTGAGCATGGCGATCGCCGGCAGTCCGAAGGCGATCGCGACGAAGGCCAGCAGCGGCAGCACGGCGAGCAGGCCCCCGGGGCGGGGCCGCCGCTTCACGGAAGCGGCGGCCACCAGTGCGGGGTCGGCCCCGGTGACGACGGCGGTCACCCGGAGACCGCCTTGGCCCAGCCCTGTCCGAGGACGTCCTTGGCCTTGGTCTGCTGGTCCTCGGTCGGGAACTCGGGGGTGCCCTCGACCTCGGGCAGCTTGGCCGCGGCCGTCTTGTCGAGGGTGCCGGCCTTCTCCATGGCGGGCATCAGGGCGGGGCGGGCGTATCCGGCGAGCCACAGGTTCTGGCCCTCGGCGCTGTAGAGGTACTCCTGCCAGAGCCGGGCGGCGGCCGGGTGGGGCGCGTCCTTGTTGATGGCCTGGGAGTAGTACTGGGAGAACTTGCCGTCCGCGGGGACGACGACCTTCCAGTCGACGCCCTTGGACTTGAACTCGTCGGCGTACCCGGCGTTCAGGTAGTCCCAGTCGATGCTGATGGGCGTCTCGCCCTTCTCGACGGTGGCCGGCGTCGACTCGACGGGCGTGTAGTTGCCGTTCTTCTTCAGCTTGGCGAAGAAGTCGAGGCCGGGCTGGATGTCGTCGAACGATCCGCCGCTGGCCAGGGACGCCGCCCAGACGCCGCCGAAGGCGGAGCCGGACTTGGTGGGGTTGCCGTTGAGGGCGACCTGGCCCTTGTACCGCGGCTTCAGCAGGTCGGCGAAGGTCTGCGGGCACTGCTTCACGCGCTTGGCGTCGCAGCCGATGGATATGTAGCCGCCGTAGTCGTTGTACCAGCGGGCCTTCGGGTCCTTCTGGACCTCGGGGATGTCGCCGAACGCGGCCACCTTGTAGGGCGCGAGCAGGCCCTGCTGGGCGGCGCTGATGGCGAACGAGCTGCCGAGGTCGAGCACGTCGGGCGCCCGGTCCTGTCCCTTGCGGGAGGTGACGGCGTTGATCTCGTCCTGGCTGGCCCCGTCCGGGTTCTCGACCTCGATCTTGATCCCGTACTTCTTCTGGAAGCCGTCGATCAGCGCGCCGTAGTTGGCCCAGTCCCGGGGCAGGGCGATCGCGTTGAGCTTGCCTTCCTTCTTGGCCGCCGCGACCAGCGCGTCCATGCCGCCGAAGTCCTTGGCCGAGGTCGCGGTGGCCGCGTTGACGCCGTCGTCGGTGGTCTTGGTCTCGGGGGCGGCGCCACAGGCGCTGAGGGTGAGTGCGGCGGCGACGGCGAGACCGCCGCCGATCACGGCGGTTCTTGTCAGGAAGAGGGTCACGAGCTCTCCAGGGGTGCGCGCGGCGGAACGATCTGGGTGGAGCACTTGTCTGAACAAGTTGGCCTCATTACGTCCGCGCTTCATATCACGCAGGTAAACTCCCGCGAAATACTCGTGCACGTTTTCCCGCACAATCGCTGCTCTTTACCGGGGTCCGGCACTTGCCGGCTCCGCTCGCTAGGCTGGGCGCGCTGTGCACAGCCGGCGAAGGACGAGCGGAGGGGGACCATGGCGGCGCGACACGAGGAGATCGCCGAGGAGCTGCGGCGGGCGATCGACCGTGAGGACCACACGGTCGGGAGTCTGCTGCCGCCGGAGACCGAACTCGCGGCCCGCTACGGCGTCTCGCGGGGCACCGTGCGGCAGGCGGTGGCGACCCTGACCGCCGAGGGTCTCATCGGCTCCCGCCAGGGCGCCCGCCGGGTGGTCCTGGCCGGCCGTCGCAGCCAGAGCTTCGCGGAACTGCGCAGCTTCGCCCAGTGGGCGCGCGCGATGGGCCGGGAGGCGACGGGCCGGGTGATCTCCCAGGAGTACCGGACGGCCACCGCCGAGGACCGCGTACGCCTCCAGGTCGCCACCGGCGCCCGTGTCCTGCACGTGCTACGGCTGCGCGGGCTCGACGGCCGGCCCGTCCTGCTGGAGCGCACGGTCTACGCCGACTGGATCTCCCCCGCCGTCGAGCCGATCGAGGCGGACTGCCCCTCGGTCACCCAGCGCCTGCTCGACGACACGGGCCTGGTCTTCGCCTACGGCGAGCACGTCATCGACGCCGTGGCAGCCGGCGCCCAGGACGCCGAGTTCCTGGCCGTGCGCCGCACGAGCCCGCTGCTGCGGGTCCGGCGCGTCACCACCACCCGCGAGGGCCGGCCGGTGGAGTGGTCCGACGACCGCTACCGCCCGGACTCGGTGAGTTTCAGTGTGCACAACTCGATAGGGAACAACGCCCTGGCGAGGAAGACCGCGGCCCCCTGAGGCCGGGCGGGGCCGCTCAGCCGGGCGCCCCGGAGGAGAACCGGCGCAGCAGCGGCGAGAGCACCAGCACCGACTTGGTCCGCTCGACGAACGGCTCTCCGGCGATCCGCTCCAGCACCCGCTCGAAGTGCCGCATGTCCGAGGCGAAGACCTGCACCACGGCATCGGCCTCGCCGGTGACGGTCGACGCCGCGACGACCTCCTGATAGCGCTCCAGCCCTCGCTGGATCGTCTCCGGCGAGGTGTTGCGCCGGCAGTAGATCTCGACGAACCCCTCGGTCTCCCACCCGAGCGCGGCGGGATCGACCCGGACCGTGAAGCCGGTGATCGCCCCGGTCGCCCGGAGCCGGTCCACCCGCCGTTTGACCGCGGGCGCGGACAGCCCGACGATCCGGCCGATGTCGGAGAAGGAACGGCGGGCGTCCTCGGCGAGGGCGTGCACGATGCGTTCGTCGAGATTGTTCAGCACTGCGGGTGGATCACTTCTCTGGAGTCGACGGGGACGGGGGAACCGGCGGGGACGAGGGGTTCGCGGGGACCGGGGCCGCCGCGAGACGCGAGCGCCGGAAGCCGTAACTGAAGTAGAACACGAGCCCGGCGGCCATCCAGACGCCGAAGACGACCCAGGTGACGGTGTCGAGGCTGCCCATCATCCAGACGCAGAACGCCAGTCCGAGTGCGGGCAGCACCGGCGACAGCGGCACCCGGAACGTCCGCGGCATGTCCGGCCTCGTCCGCCGCAGCACCACGACGGCCACGTTGACCAGCGCGAACGCGAACAGCGTCCCGATGCTGGTGGCGTCCGCGAGCTGGCCGAGCGGAATCGCGGCGGCGAGCACACCGCAGAACAGCGAGACGATCACGGTGTTGACGCGTGGCGTCCCGGTCCCCGGGTGCACGCGGGAGAACACCTTGGGCACCAGTCCGTCCCGGGACATGGCGAACAGGATCCGGGTCTGCCCGTACAGCACGGTGAGCACCACACTGGCGATGGCGATGACGGCCCCGGCCGCCAGCAGCGTCCCCCAGAACGCGTCGCCGGTGACGTCCTTCATGATCCCGGCGAGGGCGGCCTCCGACTCGCCGAACGCCCTCCAGGGCCGCGCGCCGATCGCGACGGCGGCGACCAGCACGTACAGCGCGGTGACGATGAGCAGCGACAGCATGATCGCGCGCGGCAGGTCGCGCTGGGCGTCCTTCGCCTCCTCACCGGCGGTCGAGGCCGCGTCGAACCCGATGTACGAGAAGAAGAGGGTCGCCCCGGCCGCACTGACCCCGGCCATGCCGAGCGGCATGAAGTTCTCGTAGTTGCCGGACCGGAAGCCCTGCACGCCGATGAGGCAGAACAGCAGCAGGGCGGCGATCTTCACCACGACCATGATCGTGTTGGCACGTGCGGACTCCCGGGCCCCGCCCAGCAGGAACGCCATCGCGAGCAGGACGACGATCAGCGCGGGCAGGTTGAAGACGCCCCCGTCGCCGGGCGGCGCGGACAGCGCGTCCGGGATGGTGACGCCGATCGTCCCGTCCAGCAGCTCGTTGAGGTACTCGCCCCAGCCGACCGCGACGGCCGCCACCGAGACCCCGTACTCCAGCACCAGGCACCAGCCGCAGACCCAGGCCACCAGCTCGCCCATCGTTGCGTACGTGTACGAGTACGAGGACCCGGAGACGGGGATCGTGCCGGCCAGTTCCGCGTACGACAGGGCGGAGAACAGCGCGGTGAGACCGGCTATCACGAAGGAGACGGTGACGGCGGGCCCCGCCTTGGGCACGGCCTCGCCGAGGACGACGAAGATGCCGGTGCCGAGGGTGGCGCCGATGCTGATCATCGTCAGCTGCCACAGTCCGAGGGACCGCCGCAGCGATCCGCCCTCGCCCCGGCCGCCCTCCGCGACCAGGCGTTCCACGGGCTTGCGGCGCATCAGCCGCGCCCCGACGCCGCCGGACGGCGGGGCGGACCGATTCTCGTGGTGCGGGGGTGCGCCTTGGTCGAGCACGCGTGGCTCCTTCATCGCTGCCGGTCAGGGCGGGTGAGGACCGACAGCACCGGACAGCAGGGGCCACCGAGCAGGAGGTCCCCGCCACGCCACGTACAGCGCCTGACCCTATGAGCCGGAGCTTCACGAGCGTAATGCGGCAACCTTGCGCGCCGACGCAAGATCATTGCGTTACTCGCGGGTGCGCGAAGGTTCGTTGCACGGGCCGTTCGGACCGTTGCGTGCACTGTCCGGCACGGGAAACGGCAGCATGGTCAGGGCCGCGGGGAACCGCGCGACAAGCCACGACGCACTCGCACCCGCCGACTCACAGTCCCCCCGATCTGGAAGGCGTTCAACTCCAACTGGCGTGCAACGGCTTGCCCTCCGCGTAACCGGCCGCGCTCTGCACGCCCACGACCGCCCGCTGCGCGAACTCCTCCAGCGATCCGGCCCCGGCGTACGTGCAGGAGGACCGCACCCCCGCGATCACCGAGTCGATCAGGTCCTCGACCCCGGGCCGGGCCGGGTCCAGGAACATCCGCGACGTGGAGATGCCCTCCTCGAACAGCGCCTTGCGCGCCCGGTCGTAGGCCGACTCCTCGCTCGTACGGTTGCGCACGGCCCGCGCCGACGCCATGCCGAACGACTCCTTGTAGAGCCGCCCGCTCGCGTCCTGCTGCAGGTCGCCCGGCGACTCGTACGTCCCGGCGAACCAGGAGCCGATCATCACGTTGGACGCGCCGGCCGCCAGGGCCATGGCGACATCGCGCGGGTGCCGGACGCCTCCGTCGGCCCACACGTGCTTGCCGTACTTCTTCGCCTCGGCCGCGCACTCCAGGACCGCGGAGAACTGGGGCCGCCCGACCCCGGTCATCATGCGGGTGGTGCACATCGCGCCGGGACCGACACCGACCTTGACGATGTCCGCGCCGGCCTCGATCAGGTCCCGTACGCCCTCGGCGGCGACGATGTTGCCCGCCACGATCGGCACCCGGGGGTCGAGGTCGCGCACCAGCTTGATCGCGTTGATCATCGACTCCTGGTGGCCGTGCGCGGTGTCGATGACGAGCGTGTCGACGCCCGCGTCGAGCAGCTGCCTGGCCTTGCCCACGAAGTCGCCGTTGACCCCGATGGCGGCGGCGACGCGCAGCTTGCCGTGCGCGTCGACGGCGGGGGTGTAGAGCGTGGCGCGGAGCGCGCCCTTGCGGGTGAGGATGCCGGCGAGACGGCCGTCCTTGTCGACGGCGGGCGCGTACCGGCGGTTGGCGGCGTCGAGCCGGTTGAAGGCCTCGCGCGGGTCGATGTCGGCGTCCAGGAGCAGCAGGTCCCGGGACATGACGACTTCGAGCTGGGTGAAGCGGTCGACGCCGGTCAGGTCCGCGTCGGTGACGACACCGACGGGCCTGAGCGCCTCGTCGACGACGACGCCCGCGTTGTGCGCCCGCTTGGGCAGCAGGGCCAGCGCGTCGGCGACGGTCTGGTGCGGGTTGAGCACGATGGGGGTGTCGAGGACGAGGTGGCGGCTCTTGACCCAGGAGATGACGTCGGTGACGACCTCGTTGGGGATGTCCTGCGGGATGACCACGAGACCGCCGCGGCGGGCGACCGTCTCGGCCATGCGACGGCCGGCGATGGCGGTCATGTTGGCGACGACGAGCGGGATGGTGGTGCCCGTGCCGTCCGGCGAGGCCAGGTCCACGCCCTGCCGCGATCCGACGGCGCTGCGGCTGGGGACCATGAAGACGTCGTCGTACGTCAGGTCGTAAGCGGGCTGGATGTCATTGAGGAAACGCACGTGCCGCACATCCCGGTCGATCAGAGGTGACCCCCTGACAGGACCGCCAGGGGGAAGAGCACGTACCTCATTGTCCCATGTCGGCGGGTGTGAACGCCCCCGACGGATCGTCCAGAGGGGCGGTGGCCGCTCTGGGAGGATCCTCCGAGAGCGGGCACGGTGCGGCCGCCCGGGGCCACGCGATCAGCGGCCGCGGACCCCGGCCGCACGCACCGGGGCCGGGCGGAGCGCCCCGCCCCCGGGAGCCGCGGGGCACCCGGCCTGCACTGTTCAGACGCCGTCGGGATCCGCCCGGTTGAGCGCCGGGCGGGGCGTCTGGCCGGCCGTCAGCAGATGGTCCGCCGCCGAGGTGTCCGTGACGAGGCTGGTCACCAGCCCCGACCGCAGCACCGCGTCGATCGCGGCCGCCTTGCGCTGCCCGCCCGCGATCGCGACGACCTCGGGGATACGGCGGAGCTGGTCGGCCTTGACCGTGATGCACCGCTCGCCCAGGTCCCGGCCCACCCGGCGGCCCTCGGCGTCGAAGAGGTGCGCGGACATCTCGGCGGCGACACCGAGGGAGGCGTAGTGGGCGCGCTCCTCGTCGCTGAGCATGTCGTGCACCGTGGAGATGCCCGCCTCCCACGAGCCGATCGAGACACAGGCGACGGTGACCTTGTCGAAGTACTCGAAGGCCCGCGCGATGCCGGTCTGGTGGCGCAGCGCACTCGCGGTGGCCGCGTCCGGCAGCAGCATCGGCGCGTAGATGGGGTGGGCGTCGCCGCCCGACACCTGCGCGGCCCGCCGGACCGCCTCCACCGAGCCGCGCTCGGCGGTCCCGGCGTCGTACACCCCCGTCAGCTGCACCACCGTGCAGGGCGGCAGCCGGTCGAGGGCGGCCGCCATGTGGATGGTGGAGCGGCCCCAGGCGAGGCCGAGGATGTCTCCCTCGTCCACCAGTTCGCCGAGCAGGTCCGCGGCGACCTCGCCGAGGTTCTCCGGGTCGGTCGTCTCCTCGGCCTCGGCCGGGGACTCGACGACCACGGCGTGCCGCAGGCCGTAGCGGGCGCGCAGCGCGTCGGAGCGCTCGGCGTCCAGTTCCGCGGGGACGCGGATCTCGATGCGTACGAGATCCCGTTCGAGGGCGGTCTCCAGAACCCGGGCCACCTTGAAGCGGCTCACGCCGAACTCCTCGGCGATCTGGATCTTCGACTTGCCCTCTAGGTAGAAACGGCGGGCCATGGCCGCCGCCTGAACCAGCTCAGCGGGTCCCATCCGCATGGCTGACCGGCCCGCCGACATACCCGACACGGTCATCTCCTCACTGCTCTTCACACATGGATACGCCGTTCATCCTTGCAGATCCGACGTTTTCGATCAGCCCGAAGGAATGTCGTTCACGTTCCCTTGGCCCTCTATACGCACGACGTGCCACGATCGCCTCGGCGTTCGCACGGCCGTGCCCCCGCGGCTCAGTGGCCGCAGGCCCAGCCCGCGGTCGCCGTCGCGGCCTCCGCCTGCGCGCGCAGCGCACGCACCGCCTCGGCCGGGTCGTCCGCCCCGTACACCGCGGAACCGGCGACGAAGACGTCCGCGCCCGCCTCGGCGCAGCGCTCCACGGTGGAGGCGGAGACGCCGCCGTCGACCTGGAGCCACAGGTCGAGGCCGTGCTTGCTGATCAACTCGCGGGTCCGGCGGATCTTGGGGAGCATGATGTCGAGAAAGGCCTGGCCTCCGAAGCCCGGTTCGACCGTCATGATCAGCACCATGTCGAGTTCGGGCAGCAGGTCCTCGAACGGCTCGATCGGCGTGGCCGGCCTGAGCGCCATGGAGGCCCTGGCTCCCTTGGCCCGGATCTCACGGGCGAGCCGCACCGGTGCGGCGGCCGCCTCGACGTGGAAGGTGACGGAACCCGCACCCGCTTCCACGTACTGGGGTGCCCACCGATCGGGGGCCTCGATCATCAGATGACAGTCCAGCGGCGTCTGCGTCGCACGGGCCAGGGACTCTACGACCGGCACACCGAGCGTGAGGTTCGGCACGAAATGGTTGTCCATCACGTCCACATGGAGCCAGTCGGCGCCTTCGACCGCCTTCGCCTCGTCGGCGAGACGGGCGAAGTCGGCGGACAGGATGCTGGGGTTGATCTGCGCGGCCATGGGCCAAGCCTGCCATGCCCTCCGGGGGTTGCGGGCATCGGTCCGTCCTCGGGACCGTTGTTTTCCGGCTGCGGACCGTCGCCGGCCGAGCGCGCCCGCGCGGCGGAGCCGCAGATGTCACTGACCCGCGCCTCTCGCGGGGCGCCGTTCTGGAGGCCGGTATGACAGGGAACCGGGGAATCGGGCACCTCGTCTGCGGACGGCGGGCCAAGTGGGTCGTGCTGGGGCTGTGGCTGGTGGTGCTGTTCGTGGTCGCGCCCTTCGCCACGAAACTCACCGACGCCCAGGACAACGACGCGGCCTCGTGGCTGCCGGGCTCGGCCGAGTCGACCCAGGTCCTGGAGATCTCCGAGGGCTTCCGGCCCGAACAGATCCCGGCGGTCGTCGTCTACGCCCGGGAGAGCGGGCTGACCGCCGAGGACCGGGCGGCGATCCAGGCGGAGGTACGGGAGCTCAAGGGGCTCACCGCCCACGGGATCATCGGCGACCAGACCCGGGGACCGGTCCTCGACCGGGCCGTCGACCCGAGGGCGGCCCAGGTCCTCGTCCCGATCACGATGGACGAGAAGGGCTGGGAGCGGATCGCGCCGGCGGTCGACTCGATCCGGGACGTGGTGGGCGAGGGCGGTGACGGGCTCGCCGTGCACATCACCGGGCCGGGCGGTACGTCCGCCGACTTCTCCGAGGCGTTCGAGGGCATCGACTCCACCCTGCTGATGTCCGCGATGGCCGTCGTCATCGTGATGCTGCTGCTCACCTACCGCAGTCCGACCCTCATCCTGGTCCCCCTGCTGGGGGTCATCGCCGCCCTGTTCACGGCCCAGGCCCTGATCTACCTGCTGGCGCAGCACACCGGTCTGACCGTGAACGGTCAGAGTGCCGGCATCCTCACCGTCCTCGTCTTCGGCGCGGGCACCGACTACGCCCTGCTGCTGGTGGCCCGCTACCGCGAGGAGCTGCGCCGTCACGAGGACCGCCACGAGGCGATGGCCCTCGCCCTGCACCGGGCGGGCCCGGCGGTGCTGGCGTCCGGCGCGACGGTCGTGCTGAGCATGCTGGTGCTGCTGGCCGCCGAGATGAACTCCACGAGCGGTCTGGGCCCGGTGGCGGCCATCGGTGTCGCGGTCGCGCTGCTGGCGATGATGACGCTGTTCCCCGCCCTGCTGGTGATCTTCGGGCGCTGGATCTTCTGGCCGGTGATCCCGCACCTCGGCACCGCCGATCCGACCGAGAGCGGTGTGTGGGCCCGGATGGGCCGCCGTTTCTCGCACCGGCCGCGCACGGTCTGGGTCGCCACGGCGGCCGCCCTGGCCCTGTGCTCGCTGGGTCTGATCCAGCTGCGCGCGGAGGGCATCGGCAACGCGGACGCCTTCACCGGGAAACCGGACTCGATCGTCGGCCAGGAGGTCTCGGCACGCTACTTCCCGGCAGGCAGCGGCGACCCCCTGGTGATCGTCAGCAACCAGGCTCAGGCCCGGGAGGTGGGCCGCGCGGTGGCCGGCACGGAAGGGGTCGTGCCGGACTCGCTCGGCCTGCCGCCCGGCACGAAACCCGCCCACGAGGGCCGGGTCCTCTTCGAGGCCACCATGTCCGACCCGGCCGACAGCGAGGCCGCCAAACAGACCGTGGAACGGGTCCGGGACGCCGTCCACGCGGTGCCGGACGCCGACGCCCAGGTGGGCGGCGGCACGGCGGCCCTGCTGGACATGGACGAGGCGACGACCCACGACAACATCCTGATCATCCCGCTGGTGCTGCTCGTGGTGCTGCTGATCCTCTGCGCCCTGCTCCGCGCACTGATCGCACCGCTGCTGCTGATCGGGACGGTGATCCTGTCCTTCGCCGCCGCGCTGGGCATCAGCGCGCTCGCGTTCAGACACCTCTTCGACTACGCGGGCGAGTCGACCGACTTCCCGCTGTTCGTCTTCGTCTTCCTGGTCGCCCTGGGCATCGACTACAACATCTTCCTGACCACCCGCATCCGCGAGGAGGCCGCCCGCCAGGGCACCCGCAAGGCCGTGGTGACGGGTCTCGCGACGACCGGCGCGGTGATCACCTCGGCCGGCCTGGTCCTCGCCGGCACCTTCGCGGCCCTCGGCACGCTCCCCATGGTCGCCTTCGCCGAGATCGGCTTCGCGGTGGCCCTGGGCGTGCTCCTGGACACCTTCGTCGTACGGTCCGTCCTGGTCACCGCCCTGTTCCTGGACGTCGGCCCGAAGGTGTGGTGGCCCCACCGGCTCGCCCACGAGGACGGCGGGGCACCGCCCCCGAGGGAACGCGTGGCTACGCGACCCGGCGGATGAGAGCCAGGTACATGGCGTCCGTGCCGTGCAGATGCGGCCACAGCTGGACGTCGGGGCCCTCGCCCAGCGCCGGCACACCCTCCAGCAGGGGCCGGGCGTCGATGAGGTCGGCCGCGTCGCCGTAGCCCTTGAGCACGTCGTCGACCACCGCGCGGGTCTCCGCGAGGTGCGGCGAGCAGGTCGCGTAGCCGACGACCCCGCCGACCCGTACGGAGTCCAGCGCGGTCCGCAGCAGCGCGCGCTGGAGCGGGGCGAACCCCTCCAGGTCCTCGGGCCGCCGCCGCCAGCGGGCCTCGGGCCGCCGCCGCAGGGCACCCAGCCCCGTGCAGGGCACGTCCATCAGCACCCGGTCGAACGCGCCGGGCCGCCACGGCGGACGGGTGCCGTCGGCGGCGATCACCTGGTACGGGCCCGGGTTGCCGTGCAGCGCCTTCGCGACCAGCCCCGCCCGGTGCGGCTGCTTCTCGGAGGCGAGCAGGACGGCCCCGCGCTCGGCGGCGAGGGCGGCGAGCAGCGCGGCCTTGCCGCCGGGACCGGCGCACCCGTCGAGCCACGCCTTGTCGGGTCCCTCCAGCGGGGCGTTCGCGAGCGCCAGCGCCACGAGCTGACTGCCCTCGTCCTGGACCCCCGCGCGGCCCTCCCGTACGGCGTCCACGGCGCCGGGCTCCCCGCCCTCGGAGAGCCGCACGGCGTACGGCGACCAGCGCCCCGCCACCGCGGCCTCCTCCCGGAGCAGTTCCTCGGTGGTGGCCCGGCCGGGACGGGCGACCAGGGTGACCTCGGGCCGCTCGTTGTCGGCCTCCAACAGATCCTCGATACCGGCCCGCCCGCCGCCGAGGGAGTCCCAGAGCGCGGAGACCACCCAGCGGGGATGCGAGTGCACGACGGCGAGGTGGTCCTCGGGATCCTCGTCGTAGGGCGGTGCGACGCGCTCCAGCCAGCCGTCGAGATCGTGCTGGGCGATCTTGCGCAGCACGGCGTTCACGAACTTGGCCCGCCCGTCGCCGAGCACGACCCGCGCGAGGTCCACCGAGGCGGAGACGGCGGCGTGGGTGGGGATCCGCGTCCCCAGCAGCTGGTGCGCGCCGAGGCTCAGCACGTCGAGCACCGGCGGGTCGACCTCGCGCAGGGGCCGGTCCACGCAGCTCGCGATGACCGCGTCGTAGGTCCCCTGCCGGCGCAGCGTCCCGTAGACCAGCTCGGTCGCGAGCGCCGCGTCCCGTGCGTCGAACTTCTCGGGCCCCTCCTTCTGGCGCGCCCGGCGCAGCAGGGGCGGCAGGACGAGGTTCGCGTACGCGTCCCGTTCGTCGACCGCCCGGAGCGCCTCGAAGGCCAGCATGCGGACGGGGTCCTTCTGAGGACGGCGGTACGGCTTGCCCGGCTTGCCCGGACGACGGGACTGCTCACTCACGAAAAAGGTGCTCCGGATATGGGTCGAGATACCACGCCCAGCCTACGCCGCGGGGACGAACCGCCGGACGTCGGCCGGCGCGGCAGACCGGCCAGGACGGTGGAGGGGGACGGCGAGCCCAGTCGCCTCGCGGGGGCCTCAGTCGCCGACGGTCTCGCCGGCGTCGATCCGGGCCCCGCGCGCCCAGTCGGCGGCCCGCATCGGCTTCTTGCCCTGCGCCTGCACCCAGAGCAGCTCCACCGCGTACGACCCGGTCCCGACGTGGACGCTGTTCTTGCCGATGTCGAGCGCGCCCGGGGCGAGTCCGGTCCGCTCGGGCACCGGCGTCACCTGGACGAGCTTCAGCCGCTCACCGCGGAACGTCGTCCAGGCGCCCGGCGCGGGTGTGCAGCCGCGCACGACCCGGTCGACGCGCAGCGCGGGCGCGGCCCAGTCGATCCGGGCGTCCTCCACGGTGATCTTCGGCGCGTGGGTGATCCCGTCGGCGGGCTGCGGCACGGCCTTGAGGGTGCCGTCCTCGATCCCGTCCATCGTGGCGGCCAGCAGCCCGGACCCCGCGAAGGCGAGCCGGGTCAGCAGATCACCGCTCGTGTCCGTCGGCCGGATCTCCTCGGTGACCGTCCCGTACACCGGTCCGGAGTCGAGCCCCTCCTCGATGAGGAAGGTGGAGGCCCCGGTGATCTCGTCCCCCGCCATGATCGAGTGCTGCACGGGTGCGGCGCCCCGCCAGGCGGGCAGCAGGGAGAAGTGCAGATTGACCCACCCGTGGGCGGGCACGTCGAGGGCGACCCTGGGCAGCAGGGCTCCGTAGGCGACGACGGGGCAGCAGTCGGGCGCGATCTCCCGCAGCCGCGCGAGGAAGTCCTCGTCCCGCGGCCGGGCCGGCTTCAGCACCTCGATGCCCGCCTCCTCGGCCCGCTGTGCCACCGGGCTCGCGACGAGCCGCCGCCCCCGCCCCGCGGGCGCGTCGGGCCGCGTCACGACAGCGGCCACCTCATGCCTCCCGGACGCGATCAACGCGTCCAGTGCGGGAACAGCGACCTCTGGGGTACCGGCGAAGACTAGCTTCATGGATGACTGACGGCCTCTCACACGGAAATTCGTCCGCCCCGCACACGACGCCGCACACGCGACGACGCGGGACAACGCCCCAGTCTATGGTCCGCGTCCGGGCCGCGGACGGCGGAGCACCCCGGCCGCCGGCGGCGGGGGCGCATCCCCGCCCGCGCGCCCCGCGCATATGCCGCCACGCCCCCACACCGTGACCAGCGGAGCGAATTCGCGTTGGTCAAGAAAGAGTTGACCACTACGGGCCGCAATCGCGGCACTGCCCCTTTTCACGCCGGTTCGAGAGGCTTGTTCATGGCCGACCACGCAACCCACGACGCCCAGGCTCGGGCCAGCCTGCACTTGCTGGTGCGGGACATCGAGCGGGTCCGCCGGCAGGTGGACGCACTGCGCACCCTCACCGCCCAGTTGGGCAACGTCTACCGCCCGCGCCGCTCCGGCCCCTCCACGGGCTTCGTCGTCTACGGACGCGCCCCCGCCCCGACCGTCCGCCTCGCCCAGGAGCTGCGGGACAGTGTCGAGACCCTGGTCACGGCCGCCGTGGACTTCGACCGCTCCCTCGGATTCTCGTGGGACGCGGTGGGCTCGGCCCTCGGCGTCACCAAGCAGGCCGTGCACCGCCGTTACGGCGCCCGGCGCGCGGCCGCCCAGGCCGCCGCGGAGGCGGAGCGGACGGGCGATCCCCAGGGCCCCCGCACCGTCAACGTCGCCTCCGGCATCCCCACGGTCCCCGCGGCCCGCTCGATGCCGGCCCCGATCCCGGCCCCGATGCCCGCGCACATGCCGACCCAGCCGACAGCGGGCAGCCCCACCCTGCGCGAGGACGTCAGACCCACCGCCTTCCCCGGCCCTCGCAACGGCTGACCGATCCGCTGCCTCCCGGCGCCCCGCCGGGAGGCAGCCCCATGCCGGGGGACACCACGTCGTCCGCGGCGCGCCCGGCCCCGCTCAGCCGATGTCGGGCGGGTCCACGCGAATGCGCACGCGCGCACTCTCGCTCACTCCCCGGGCCATCCGCGCCGCCTGAGCGGCTTTCAGCGCGGCGGCCAGCGCGGCCCCGCTCCCCGGCGGCACCCGGACCAGCGCCCGCTCCCACCGCTCCCCCGGCGACGGCGCCCCCGCCCGCCGCGCCCTGCCCGAGTCCGGCCCCGGGGCGGGCCCCGCCCCGGGGACCGGCGCGGCCATCGGCACGGGTCCCAGCACCTCGGCATCCGACGGCAGTTCGACCGCGGCCAGGAAGTCGACGACCGCCTCGGCGGTCCCGGACACGGCCGCCATCCGGGAGACCGGCGGGAACCCCAGCTCGGCCCGCTCGGCGAGTTCCCGCACCGCGTGCCCCACCGGATCCCACCGCACGAGCGCCTGGACCGGCCGCAGCGTCGGCTCGGCGACCACGACGACCGTGCCGCCCGCCCCCTGGTTCCGTACCAGCGCCGCGGCGCCGATCCAGCGCCGCAGCGCGTCCTCCCCGGCCCGCAGATCGGGCCTGCCGAGCATGGCCCACCCGTCGAGCAGCAACGCGGCCGCGTACCCGCCCTCGGCGACGGGCTCGGCCCCCGGCGTACTCACCACCAGCGCGGGCGTCCCCGGCACGGTGTCCAGCACCTGTTCCCGCCCGGAGGTCCGTACGGGTACGGCCGGAAAGGCGCGCCCCAGTTCCTCGGCGGTCCGCCGCGCCCCCACGACCTGGGCCCGCAGCCGGTGGCCCCCGCACTCGGGGCAGTGCCAGCCGCCCTCCTCACGCCCGCACCACCCGCACACCAGCGCCCCGGCACCGTCCCGCGCCTCCAGCGGCCCCGCGCAGTGCCGGCACCGCGCGGGCTCGCGGCATCGCGCGCAGGCCATCCGCGGCACATACCCCCGCCGGGGGACCTGCACGAGCACGGGCCCGTCCCTGAGGCCGTCGCGCGCGACCTGCCAGGCGAGGCTGGGCAGCCGCGCCGCCCGGGCCGCCTCGTCCCGCGCGAGATCGCCGTCCCCCACGGTCCGCACCAGCGGCGCGGCGGCCCGCACCTGCTCCCGCCCGGCCACGATCGGCGCGGCCCAGCCGCTCTCCACGAGCTGGGCGGCCTCGACCGTGCAGCTCCAGCTCCCCAGCAGGAAGGCGCACCTGTCCCGCGAGGCCCGCAGCTCCAGCACCTCGCGCACATGCGGGAAGGGAGCGTTGTCGTCGCTGTGGCCGCTGTCGCCGTCGTCCCAGACCACGACCAGCCCCAGATCGCGCACGGGAGCGAACATGGCCGCCCGGGTCCCGACCACCGCCCGGACGGCCCCCCGCCGTACGGCCAGCCACTCCCGGTACCGCCGCTCCTGCCCGGCGTCGGCCGTCAGCAGCGCGTGCCGCCCCTCCCCCAGCAGCGCCCCGAGCGCCTCGTCCACCCGGGCCGCGGGCCGCCCCGCCGGTACGACGACGAGTGCCCCCCGCCCGGAGGCGAGCGTCGCCTGCACGGCCCGGGCGATCTCCTCGGCCCACTCCGGGCCCGGCAGCGCGGTCCACACCGCCCGGGGCGCACCCCCGCCCGCCAGGGACCGCAGGAACTCCGGGCCTCGCCCGTACCGCGCCCACGACCCGGGCTCGGGCGCGGCCGGGGGCCGCGGCGGCTCGCCCGACTCCACCGCCTCGGCCCGGGCGTGCCGAGGCGGGACGGCCAGCTGCAGCACGTCCGCGAGGCTTCCCGCGTACCGGTCCGCGACGGCCCGTGCGAGCCCCAGCAGCTCCGGGCTCAGCACCGGCTCCGGCGAGACGACCTGGGCGAGCGCGGCCAGCGCCCCGGGGTAGTCCGACTCGGCGACCCGCTCGACCAGGAACCCGTCGATCAGCGAGCCGCCCTCGCGCCGCCCTTCCCGGACATTGCGCCCCCCGGCCCCGAACCGCACCCGGACCCGGACCCCGGGCCGGGCGGCCTCGTCCAGCTCCTCCGGCACCGCGTAGTCGAAGTACCGGTCGAGATGGAGGACTCCCTTGTCGACCAGCACACGGGCGACGGGCAGGTCCTTCGCCAGCGCCGCGCCCCGCCAGGTGCGCGGCTTGGCGCGCGGTGCCTTGGCCTTGCGCACGGCCTCCCGGACCAGCGCGAGCTGCTCCGGCCCCGCGTCCCCCGCCGCGCCGCCGCCCCTCGTCCCGTCCTCGCCGTTCACATCCGCATTCTTCCAAACGCCACTGACAACCGGCGCCGCCCACGATCACCGCAGCCCGGTCGCGCACACGGCGAGGCCCGGCGCCCCCGAAGGGACACCGGGCCTCGCCGGAGAACGGAGGAACCGTGGGACCTACAGCCCCGCGGCCGTGCGCAGCGCCTCGACGCGGTCCGTGCGCTCCCAGGTGAACTCGGGCAGCTCACGGCCGAAGTGGCCGTACGCGGCGGTCTGGCCGTAGATCGGGCGCAGCAGGTCGAGGTCGCGGATGATGGCGGCCGGGCGGAGGTCGAAGACCTCGTCGATGGCCTTCTCGATCCGGTCGGTGTCGACCTTGGCGGTGCCGAAGGTCTCGACGAAGAGACCGACGGGCTCGGCCTTGCCGATGGCGTACGCCACCTGGACCTCGCAGCGGGAGGCGAGGCCCGCCGCGACGACGTTCTTGGCGACCCAGCGCATCGCGTACGCGGCGGAGCGGTCGACCTTGGACGGGTCCTTGCCGGAGAAGGCGCCGCCACCGTGGCGGGCCATGCCGCCGTAGGTGTCGATGATGATCTTGCGGCCGGTGAGGCCGGCGTCGCCCATCGGGCCGCCGATCTCGAAGCGGCCGGTCGGGTTGACCAGCAGGCGGTAGCCCTCGGTCTCCAGCTTGATGCCGTCGTCCAGCAGGGCCTTCAGCTCCGGCTCCACCACGAACTCGCGGATGTCGGGGGCCAGCAGCGACTCCAGGTCGATGTCGCTCGCGTGCTGCGAGGAGACGACGACCGTGTCCAGGCGGACCGCCTTGTCACCGTCGTACTCGATGGTGACCTGGGTCTTTCCGTCGGGACGGAGGTAGGGGATCGTGCCGTTCTTGCGGACCTCGGACAGGCGCTTCGACAGCCGGTGCGCCAGGAAGATCGGCAGCGGCATCAGCGTCGGCGTCTCGTCCGTCGCGTAACCGAACATCAGGCCCTGGTCGCCGGCGCCCTGGCGGTCCAGCTCGTCCTCGTCGCCCTCGACCCGGTTCTCGTAGGCCGTGTCCACACCCTGCGCGATGTCCGGGGACTGCGAGCCGATCGACACCGACACACCGCAGGAGGCGCCGTCGAAGCCCTTCTTCGACGAGTCGTAGCCGATGTCCAGGATGGTGTCGCGCACCAGCTGGGCGATCGGCGCGTACGCCTTGGTCGTGACCTCGCCGGCCACGTGGACGAGGCCGGTCGTGATGAGCGTCTCCACCGCTACACGGGACGTGGGGTCCTCGCGCAGCAGCGCATCGAGAATGGCATCGCTGATCTGGTCAGCGATCTTGTCGGGGTGGCCCTCGGTCACGGACTCCGAGGTGAACAGACGACGGGACACAACGCTCCCTGGGGTTGCAGCGGCTGCTGGCTGATCATTGGCGGACGTGCTCGGGGGCTGCGCCCGGCGTCGTCCGAGAACAGTTTATCGGTCGGGCTCGGCCACCGGCCCACCTGTCTCGCCTCTCGGGAGCCTTGTGACCTGCGGCACGTGCATTCTGCCCAATGGCCGTAGCTGTCCGCCAGGGTCGCCACGCCCCAATGTGCGAGGTTCGAGGCAGACGTGACGCGAATGGCACTGTCAGCCGAGGCGGTCCGCGACCAGGTCCCACACCGTTTCGGCCAGGGCCTCCTTCGGGCCGTACGGCACCGGCGTCTCGCTGCCGTCGGCTCCCAGCACCACGGCCTCGTTCTCCTCGGACCCGAAGGTCTTGCGCTCCCCCACCTCGTTCACCACCAGCAGGTCGCATCCCTTGCGGGCCAGTTTGGCGCGGCCGTTGGCGAGGACGTCGTCGGTCTCCGCGGCGAAGCCGACGACCACCTGACCGGGGCGCGGGCGGTCCGCCGAGATCTCCGCGAGGATGTCCGGATTACGCACCAGGACGAGGGGCGCGGGCTCCTGGCCGTCCTTCTTCTTGATCTTCCCGGTGGCGTAGGTGTCGGGGCGGAAGTCGGCGACCGCCGCCGCCATCACCACGACGTCGGCGTCCGGCGCCGCCTTGAGCACCGCCTCGCGCAGCTGTACGGCCGTGCCGATCCGTACGACGTCCACGCCCGCGGGGTCCGGCAGTCCGGTGTTGGCCTCGATCAGGGTGACGCGGGCGCCCCGCGCGGCGGCCGTGCGGGCCAGGGCGTAGCCCTGTTTGCCGGAGGAGCGGTTGCCGAGGAAGCGGACCGGGTCGAGCGGCTCGCGGGTACCGCCGGCGGTGACGACGACGTGCCGTCCGGCGAGGTCCGGCTCGGTGACGCCCCGGGCCAGCACCCGGCGGCAGATCTCGAAGATCTCCCCGGGGTCCGGGAGGCGGCCCTTGCCGGTGTCGGCGCCGGTCAGTCTGCCCACGGCGGGGTCGATGACGAGCGCGCCCCGGCGGCGGAGCGTCGCCACGTTCTCCTGGGTGGCCGGGTGCTCCCACATCTCGGTGTGCATGGCGGGGGCGAAGACGACGGGACAGCGGGCGGTGAGCAGGGTGTTGGTGAGGAGGTCGTCGGCGAGGCCGTGGGCGGCCTTGGCCAGCATGTCGGCGGTCGCCGGGGCGACGACCACCAGGTCGGCGGCCTGGCCGATGCGGACGTGCGGCACCTCGTGGACACTCTCCCAGACCTCGGTGGAGACCGGGTTGCCGGAGAGCGCGGACCAGGTCGCGGCGCCCACGAAGTGCAGCGCGGAGTCGGTCGGCACGACCCGGACGTCATGTCCGGACTCGGTCAGCCGGCGCAGCAGTTCGCACGCCTTGTAGGCGGCGATCCCACCGCTGACCCCCAGAACGACCTTCGGCTTGCCCACCGTGCCTCCCCGCACTCGGATGCGTACGCGCTCCATGACACACCACAGGCCCGACAGTCGCTCCCCCATCTGACGCTGGGAGGTGCCCCCTGCCGGGCCTGTGGAAAAACCTACCGCGACCTGCTGATACGACTTACGCGGGGCCTTCGACGGCCTCGGACGTCAGCAGACCCGCGTTGATCTCGCGCAGGGCGATCGAGAGCGGCTTCTCGTGCACGTGGGTGTCGACGAGAGGACCGACGTACTCGAGGAGACCCTCGCCGAGCTGCGAGTAGTACGCGTTGATCTGGCGAGCACGCTTGGCCGCGTAGATCACGAGGCTGTACTTCGAGTCGGTTGCCTCGAGGAGCTCGTCGATCGGCGGGTTGATGATGCCCTCGGGCGCGGAGATGGAAGAGGACACGCTCTACCTTCCGATGGATGGGAAAAGACCGGTCGTGATCACAGAAAACGGACAGAACCCGTGATCACACAACATCCATCAAGGCTAGCAGCTCGCGGGCCACGTCCTCGACGGAGGTGTTGACCAGGGTGACGTCGAACTCCGGCTCGGCCGCCAGCTCGATCTTGGCCGCCTCCAGACGGCGTTCGATCACCTCGGGCGGTTCGGTGCCCCGCCCGGTGAGCCGGCGCACCAGCTCGTCCCAGGAGGGAGGCGCCAGGAAGACCAGCTGGGCGTCCGGCATGGTCTCGCGGACCTGCCGCGCGCCCTGGAGGTCGATCTCCAGCAGGACCGGCTCGCCCTTCTCCAGGCGTTCGAGTACGGCGGCCCGGGGGGTGCCGTAGCGGTTGCCGGCGAACTCGGCCCACTCCAGCAGTTCGCCGTTGGCGATCAGCTTGTCCATCTCCTCGTCGGTGACGAAGAAGTAGTGGACTCCGTTCCGCTCACCGGGGCGCGGCTTGCGGGTCGTCGCCGACACCGAGAGCCAGACCTCGGGGTGCGCCTTGCGCATATGGGCGACGACCGTGCTCTTGCCGACCCCGGAGGGGCCGGAGAGCACGGTCAGCCGCGGACGTACGTCCGGGGGCTCGGGGGTCGTCCCCCGGAATGTTGCAGCCATGCAGCGATTATTCCAGCAATCCCGGAGTGCCCGGGACTCCCTTCCCGTCAGTGCCCGGGATCAGGAACCGGTGCTGCCGAACTCACGCTCCAGGGAGGCGATCTGGTTGGAACCGAGGCCGCGGACACGACGGCTCTCGGAGATGCCCAGTCGCTCCATGATCTGCTTGGCGCGGACCTTGCCCACGCCCGGCAGGGACTCGAGCAGGGCGGAGACCTTCATCTTGCCGATGACGTCGTTCTCCTGGCCCTGCTTGATGACCTCGTGCAGGGAGGCGCCGGAGTGCTTGAGTCGATTCTTGACCTCGGCCCGCTCCCGGCGAGCCGCGGCGGCCTTTTCGAGCGCGGCTGCGCGCTGTTCAGGGGTAAGGGGCGGAAGAGCCACGCCTACGTCACCTCGGATGTCGAACTGTCGGATACGGACCGGTGAGGAACCTAGTCGCCCCTCACCTGGGGTGCCACGAGCAACACGCTTGCCCGTCGACCCTGCTCGGAGACTAGCGGCCAAGTCCGCCGGAGTCAGCGAGAACAGCGGAAAAGTCCTGGTCAGCCTCCATGGACTCGGACATAAGACGCATAATGCCCCGGATTTGAGAATGTATTCAGACTCAAGTCGTCCGGGAACCGCCTCCCGGCACTCATCGGAGGTCTCGGGCGGCGGTCGTCGCGGTGCGGATCTCGTCCGCGAAACGATCCGAGGCGTCACGCAGAGCGACGATCGCGGGACCGTGACGAAGGACACCCCGGCTGACGTTCGGGACGACCTGACGCACGGCGCTCCCGAAGACCGCCGGAAGATCGGCCGGAGTGGCTCCCTGGGCGCCGATCCCGGGTGCCAGGAGGGGGCCGCCGATGTTCAGGTCGTAGGACGAGAGGTCACCGAGCGTGGCGCCGACGACGGCACCGAAGGACCCCAGCGGCGCCTCGCCGGCGTTCTCGGCCGCCAGGTGCGCCAGCATGGTCGCGCCCACGTTCCGTCCGTCGCCGCGCAGCGCGTGCTGGACCTCGCCGCCCTCCGGGTTCGAGGTGAGCGCCAGCACGAACAGCCCGGCCCCGTTCTCGCGCGCCAGGGCCACGGCGGGCTGCAGGGAGCCGTAGCCCAGGTACGGCGAGACCGTCAGCGCGTCCGAGAACAGGGGCGCGTCCTTGTGCAGAAAGGTCTCGGCGTACGCGGCCATGGTCGAGCCGATGTCACCGCGCTTGGCGTCCATGACGACCAGCGCGCCGGCCGCCCGCGCCTCCTGGACGGACTTCTCCAGTACGGCGACGCCCCGCGACCCGAAGCGCTCGAAGAACGCGCTCTGCGGCTTGAGGACGGCCACCCGGTCCGCGAGCGCCTCCACGACCGTGCGGCTGAACCGCTCCAGCCCGGCGATGTCGTCGTCCAGGCCCCAGTCGGCCAGCAGGGAGGCGTGCGGGTCGATGCCGACACAGAGCGGCCCGCGCTCGTCCATGGCACGGCGCAGCCGCGCACCGAAGGACTCGGTCATACCGTCTTCCTCACGTCGGCGCCGACCGCGTCGGCGAGGGTGGCGTACGGGCTGGTGCGCAGGCGGGCGGCGAGGCCCTTGTGGACGGAACGCGCCCAGAAGGGGCCCTCGTAGACGAAGGCGCTGTAGCCCTGGACCAGCGTGGCGCCCGCCAGGATGCGCTGCCAGGCGTCCTCGGCGTCCTCGACGCCGCCGACGCCCACCAGGGTGATCCGGTCGCCCACGCGCGCGTAGAGGCGGCGCAGGACCGCGAGGGAGCGGGCCTTGACGGGGGCGCCGGAGAGACCGCCCGTCTCCTTCACGAGGGAGGGTGCGGAGGTGAGGCCGAGGCCCTCGCGCGCGATGGTGGTGTTCGTGGCGATGATCCCGTCCAGGCCGAGCTCCACGGCGAGGTCGGCGACCGCGTCGACGTCCTCGTCGGCGAGGTCCGGCGCGATCTTCACCAGCAGCGGGACGCGGCGGGTGCGGACCGTGCGGTCGGCGGCCTCGCGCACGGCGGTGAGCAGCGGCCGCAGCGCCTCGGTGGCCTGGAGGTTGCGCAGGCCGGGCGTGTTGGGCGAGGAGACGTTGACGACGAGGTAGTCGGCGTAGGGGGCGAGGCGCTCGGTGGACTTCACGTAGTCCTGCGCGGCCTCCTCCTCGGGGACGACCTTGGTCTTGCCGATGTTGACGCCCACGACCGTCCGGAACACGGGCGTACGGGAGGCCAGGCGGGCGGCGACGGCGAGGGAGCCCTCGTTGTTGAAGCCCATGCGGTTGATCAGGGCGCGGTCGGCGACCAGGCGGAACAGCCGCTTCCTGGGGTTGCCGGGCTGGGCCTCGCCCGTCACCGTGCCGATCTCGACGTGGTCGAAGCCGAGCATCGACATCCCGTCGACGGCGACCGCGTTCTTGTCGAAGCCGGCGGCGAGTCCGAAGGGGCCGTGCATGCGCAGCCCGAACGCCTCGGTGCGCAGCTCCTCGTAGCGGGGCGCGAGCGCGGCGGCGACGAAGGTGCGCAGGACGGGGACGCGGACGGCGAGACGGATCCAGCGGAAGGCCAGGTGGTGGGCCTGTTCGGGATCCATCCGTCGGAAGACGAGCCGGAAGAAGATCTTGTACATGTTCCTGTCCTCGAAGGAGCGCCTCACGAAGAGGTCTCGCGAAGAGGGGGACACCGTTTCCGGTGTCCCCCTCAGGGCTGCTAGTCGCGGGCCGCGATCAGGTGTTCGGCGTGTTCCTGGAGCGAGCGCACGCCCACGTCGCCGTGGTTGAGCGCGTCGATGCCCTGGACGGCCGCGGCGAGCGCCTGGACCGTCGTCAGGCAGGGCACGGACCGGGCCACGGCCGCCGTACGGATGTCGTAGCCGTCGAGGCGGCCGCCGGTGCCGTACGGGGTGTTGACGATGAGGTCGACCTCGCCGTCGTGGATGAGCTGGACGATGGTCTTCTCGCCGTTCGGGCCGGTGCCCTCGGACTGCTTGCGCACGACGGTGGCGTTGATGCCGTTGCGCTTGAGGACCTCGGCCGTGCCGGACGTGGCGAGCAGTTCGAAGCCGTGCGCGACCAGCTCGCGCGCCGGGAAGATCATCGAACGCTTGTCGCGGTTGGCGACCGAGATGAACGCGCGGCCCTTGGTGGGCAGCGGCCCGTACGCGCCGGCCTGCGACTTGGCGTACGCCGTGCCGAAGACCGAGTCGATGCCCATGACCTCGCCGGTGGAGCGCATCTCCGGGCCGAGGATGGTGTCGACGCCGCGCCCGTGGATGTCGCGGAAGCGCGACCAGGGCATCACGGCCTCCTTGACGGAGATCGGCGCGTCGAGCGGCAGCTCCCCGCCGTCGCCGTTGGCCGGAAGCAGCCCCTCCGTCCGCAGCTCGGCGATGGTCGCGCCCAGCGAGATCCGGGCGGCGGCCTTGGCCAGCGGCACCGCGGTCGCCTTCGAGGTGAAGGGGACGGTGCGGGAGGCGCGCGGGTTGGCCTCCAGGACGTAGAGGATGTCCCCGGCCATCGCGAACTGGATGTTGATCAGACCGCGCACGCCGACGCCCTTGGCGATGGCCTCGGTGGAGGCGCGCAGGCGCTTGATGTCGAAGCCGCCGAGGGTGATCGGGGGCAGGGCGCACGCCGAGTCGCCGGAGTGGATGCCGGCCTCCTCGATGTGCTCCATCACACCGCCCAGGTACAGCTCGTGGCCGTCGTACAGGGCGTCCACGTCGATCTCGATGGCGTCGTCGAGGAAGCGGTCGACCAGGACCGGCCGGGAGGGGCTGATCTCGGTCGACTCGGCGATGTAGGACTCCAGGCGGGCCTCGTCGTACACGATCTCCATGCCGCGTCCGCCGAGCACGTAGGACGGGCGGACGAGGACCGGGTAGCCGATCTCGTCGGCGATGGCCTTGGCGCCGGCGAAGGTGGTGGCCGTGCCGTGCTTCGGCGCGGGCAGGCCCGCCTCGGCGAGCACCTGGCCGAAGGCGCCGCGGTCCTCGGCGGCGTGGATGGCCTCCGGGGAGGTGCCCACGACGGGGACGCCGTTGTCTTTGAGCGCCTGCGACAGGCCCAGCGGGGTCTGGCCGCCCAGCTGGACGACGACACCCGCGATCGGACCGGCCAACGACTCGGCGTGCACGATCTCCAGCACGTCTTCGAGCGTGAGCGGCTCGAAGTACAGGCGGTCGGAGGTGTCGTAGTCCGTGGAGACCGTCTCGGGGTTGCAGTTGACCATCACGGTCTCGTAGCCCGCGTCGCTCAGCGCGAAGGAGGCGTGGACGCAGGAGTAGTCGAACTCGATGCCCTGGCCGATGCGGTTCGGGCCCGAGCCGAGGATGATCACGGCCGGCTTCTCGCGCGGGGCGACCTCCGTCTCCTCGTCGTACGAGGAGTAGAAGTACGGGGTCCTCGCGGCGAACTCGGCGGCGCAGGTGTCGACCGTCTTGTAGACCGGGCGCACGCCCAGCGCGTGCCGCACCTCGCGCACGACGTCCTCGCGCAGCCCGCGGATCTCGGCGATCTGCTGGTCGGAGAAGCCGTGCCGCTTGGCCTCGGCCAGCAGCTCCGGACCGAGCTTGTCGGCCTCGGCCAGCTCGTCGGCGATCTCCTTGATCAGGAAGAGCTGGTCGACGAACCACGGGTCGATCTTCGTGGCCTCGAAGACCTCCTCGGGCGTGGCGCCCGCGCGGACGGCCTGCATGACGGTGTTGATCCGGCCGTCGGTGGGGCGGACGGCCTCTTCGAGGAGAGCGGCCTTGTCGCCGGGCTCGCCGACGAAGGTGAACTGGCTGCCCTTCTTCTCCAGCGACCGCAGCGCCTTCTGCAGCGCCTCGGTGAAGTTGCGGCCGATCGCCATGGCCTCGCCGACCGACTTCATGGTCGTGGTCAGGGAGGAGTCCGCGGAGGGGAACTTCTCGAAGGCGAAGCGGGGGGCCTTGACGACGACGTAGTCGAGCGTCGGCTCGAAGGAGGCCGGGGTCTGCTCGGTGATGTCGTTGGGGATCTCGTCGAGCGTGTAGCCGACGGCCAGCTTGGCGGCGATCTTGGCGATCGGGAAGCCGGTCGCCTTGGAGGCGAGGGCGGAGGACCGCGACACGCGCGGGTTCATCTCGATGACGATGACCCGGCCGTCCTCGGGGTTCACCGCGAACTGGATGTTGCAGCCGCCGGTGTCGACGCCGACCTCGCGGATGATCGCGATGCCGACGTCCCGCAGCACCTGGTACTCGCGGTCGGTCAGGGTCATCGCGGGCGCGACCGTGATCGAGTCGCCGGTGTGCACGCCCATGGGGTCGAAGTTCTCGATGGAGCAGACGACCACGACGTTGTCGTTCTTGTCGCGCATCAGCTCCAGCTCGTACTCCTTCCAGCCGAGGATGGACTCCTCCAGGAGCACCTCGGTGGTCGGCGAGAGGGTGAGGCCCTGGCCGGCGATGCGGCGCAGCTCCTCCTCGTCGTGGGCGAAGCCGGAGCCGGCGCCGCCCATGGTGAAGGAGGGGCGGACGACGACGGGGTAGCCGCCGAGGGTCTCGACACCCTTGAGCACGTCGTCCATGGAGTGGCAGATGACCGAGCGGGCGGACTCGCCGTGCCCGATCTTGGCGCGCACGGCCTCGACGACGTCCTTGAAGAGGTCGCGGTCCTCGCCCTTGTTGATGGCCTCGACGTTGGCGCCGATCAGTTCGACGCCGTACTTCTCCAGCGTCCCGGCCTCGTGCAGCGAGATGGCCGTGTTGAGGGCCGTCTGACCGCCCAGGGTGGGCAGGAGGGCGTCGGGGCGCTCCTTGGCGATGATCTTCTCGACGAACTCCGGGGTGATCGGCTCGACGTAGGTGGCGTCGGCGATCTCCGGGTCGGTCATGATCGTCGCCGGGTTGGAGTTGACCAGGATCACGCGCAGGCCCTCGGCCTTGAGCACGCGGCACGCCTGGGTGCCGGAGTAGTCGAACTCGGCGGCCTGGCCGATGACGATCGGGCCGGAGCCGATGACCAGGACGGACTGGATATCGGTGCGCTTAGGCACGCTGGCCCTCCATCAGGGATACGAAGCGGTCGAACAGGTAGGCGGCGTCGTGCGGGCCCGCTGCCGCTTCGGGGTGGTACTGGACGCTGAAGGCCGGGCGGTCGAGGAGCCGGAGCCCCTCCACCACGTTGTCGTTGAGGCACACGTGGGAGACCTCGGCGCGGCCGAAGGGGGTCTCGGAGACCTGGTCGAGCGGGGCGTCGACGGCGAAGCCGTGGTTGTGCGCGGTGACCTCGACCTTGCCGGTCGTGCGGTCCTGCACGGGCTGGTTGATGCCCCGGTGGCCGTACTTCAGCTTGTAGGTGCCGAAGCCGAGGGCGCGGCCGAGGATCTGGTTGCCGAAGCAGATGCCGAAGAGCGGGGTGGAGCGTTCCAGGACCGCCCGCATGACGGAGACGGCGTGGTCGGCGGTGGCGGGGTCGCCGGGGCCGTTGGAGAAGAAGACACCGTCCGGGTTCACGGCGTAGACGTCCTCGGCGGTCGCCGTGGCCGGCAGGACGTGCACCTCGATGCCGCGCTCGGCCATGCGGTGCGGGGTCATGCCCTTGATGCCGAGGTCGACGGCGGCGACGGTGAACTTCTTGGTGCCGATCGCGGGGACGACGTACGTCTCCTTGGTGGCGACCTCGGCCGAGAGGTTCGCGCCCTTCATCTCGGGGGCCTCGCGGACCTCGGTGAGCATGACGCCCTCGTCGGGCAGCGCGTTGCCGGAGAAGATGCCGACGCGCATGGCGCCGCGCTCGCGCAGGTGGCGGGTGAGGGCGCGGGTGTCGATGCCGGAGATGCCGACGACGCCCTGGGTGCGCAGTTCGTCGTCCAGGGAGCGGCGGGAGCGCCAGTTGGAGGGCACGCGCGCGGGGTCGCGGACGACGTAGCCGGAGACCCAGATCTTCCTGGACTCGGGGTCCTCGTCGTTGACGCCGGTGTTGCCGACGTGCGGGGCGGTCATGACGACCACCTGGCGGTGGTACGACGGGTCCGTGAGGGTCTCCTGGTAGCCGGTCATCCCGGTGGAGAACACGGCCTCGCCGAAGGTCACCCCCACGGCCCCGTAGGCACGGCCGCGGAAGATCCGGCCGTCCTCCAGGACGAGTACGGCGGGAACCCTGGTGGCTCCCCGAGTGGAGGTCGTCATCGTGCGCCTTCCGTTTCCGTCTTGTTGATCATCTGGTTCAGGGTCTCGACCCACTCGTTGTGCTCGGCCGCGCGGTCGGAGCGGAACCCGGAGTCGAGCAGCTTGCCGCCGTGCTCCCAGGTGACGACCAGCAGTCCGCCCTCGGTGAGGACCTTGCCGGCGATGCCCTTGTCGAGCCGGGCCTCGCGCAGGGCGCCGACCGGCACGAAGAAGTCGGTCGCTCCCGGGCGTACGACGTCCAGGCCCGCGTCCGTCAGCGTCAGCTCGACCCGGCTGCGGGCGCCCAGGCCGTGCGCCACGATGCGATCGAGCCACTGGCCGGCGGTCGTGGAGCCGTGGTACCGGCCGCTCATGCCCAGTCTGGCCTCGCCCGGCTCGTCCGGCGCGCCGGGCAGCTCCGGCAGGTCGCCCTGGAGCGTGCCGCGCCACCTCCAGCCCTCGCGCATCAGCCAGTAGACGAGCGCGACGAACAGGGCGAGTCCGACGACCCAGCCGATACGCGCGGCCCAGTCGGTGACCTCGGCCGATTGCTTCTCGGCGGCCAGCAGAATTACAGGTGTCACGTGAGCTTCCCGTCGACGAGCGTGGCCTTGCCCCGCAGCCACGTGTGCGTGACACGGCCCGGCAGCTCGCGGCCCTCGTAGGGGGTGTTGCGGCTGCGCGAGGCGAAGCCCGCGGGATCCACCGACCCACGGTATGCCGTGTCGACGAGCGTGAGGTTGGCGGGCTCACCTGCCGAGACGGGACGTCCGTGTCCGGCCGCCCCACCGATCTTCGCGGGCTTGACCGACATACGGTCCGCGACGCCCGCCCAGTCGAGCAGACCGGTGGCGACCATCGTCTCCTGGACCACGGACAGCGCGGTCTCCAGGCCGACCATGCCCATGGCCGCGGCGGCCCACTCGCAGTCCTTGTCCTCGTGGGGGTGCGGGGCGTGGTCGGTGGCGACGATGTCGATCGTGCCGTCGGCGAGCGCCTCGCGCAGGGCCAGCACGTCGCGCTCGGTGCGCAGCGGCGGGTTGACCTTGTAGACCGGGTTGTAGGAACGCACCAGCTCGTCGGTGAGGAGGAGGTGGTGCGGGGTGACCTCGGCGGTGACGTCGATACCCCGGGACTTGGCCCAGCGGACGATCTCGACGGACCCGGCGGTCGACAGGTGGCAGATGTGGACGCGGGAGCCGACGTGCTCGGCGAGCAGGACATCCCGGGCGATGATCGATTCTTCGGCCACCGCGGGCCAGCCGCCGAGGCCCAGCTCGGCGGAGACGACGCCCTCGTTCATCTGGGCGCCCTCGGTCAGCCGGGGCTCCTGCGCGTGCTGGGCGACGACCCCGCCGAACGCCTTCACGTACTCCAGGGCCCGGCGCATGATGACCGCGTCGTCGACGCACTTGCCGTCGTCCGAGAAGACGGTGACCCCGGCGGCCGACTCGTGCATCGCGCCCAGCTCGGCGAGCTTCCTGCCCTCCAGGCCGACGGTGACGGCGCCGATGGGCTGGACGTCGCAGTAGCCGTGCTCCCGCCCGAGCCGGTAGACCTGCTCGACCACTCCGGCGGTGTCGGCGACGGGGAAGGTGTTGGCCATGGCGAAGACGGCCGTGTAGCCGCCGGAGGCCGCCGCGCGCGTGCCGGTCAGCACGGTCTCGGAGTCCTCGCGGCCGGGCTCGCGCAGATGGGTGTGCAGGTCGACCAGGCCCGGCAGGAGCACCTTGCCGTCGGCCTCGACGACCTGGGCGTCCTCGGCGGACAGCCCGGTACCGATCTCCGCGATGATCTCGCCGTCGATCAGGACGTCCTGCGGCTCGCCGCCCAGCACCTTCGCACCACGGATCAGGATCTTGCTCATGGTCTTACTTCTCCTCGGTGGTGCGGGTGTGGGTCACGGCGGGCTCGTTGCCGCCGAGCAGCAGGTACAGCACGGCCATCCGGATGGAGACGCCGTTGGCGACCTGCTCGACGACGGTGCAGCGGTCGGAGTCGGCGACCTCGGCGGTGATCTCCATGCCGCGGACCATCGGGCCGGGGTGCATCACGATGGCGTGTTCGGGCATGCGGGCCATGCGGTCGCCGTCGAGGCCGTAGCGTCGCGAGTACTCGCGCTCGGTGGGGAAGAACGCCGCGTTCATCCGCTCCCGCTGCACGCGCAGCATCATCACCGCGTCGGACTTGGCGAGGGTGCTGTCCAGGTCGTAGCTGACCTCGCAGGGCCAGGCGTGGACGCCGACCGGCACCAGGGTGGGCGGGGCGACGAGGGTGACCTGGGCCCCGAGGGTGTGCAGCAGGTCGACGTTGGAGCGGGCGACGCGGCTGTGCAGGACGTCGCCGACGAGCGTGATGCGCTTGCCGGAGAGGTCCTGGCCGAGCCCGGCGTCACGGCCGACGAGGCGGCGGCGCATGGTGAAGGCGTCCAGCAGGGCCTGGGTGGGGTGCTGGTGGGTGCCGTCGCCCGCGTTGATGACGGCGGCGTCGATCCAGCCGGAGGTCGCCAGCCGGTACGGGGCCCCCGAGGCGCCGTGCCGGATGACGACGGCGTCGACGCCCATGGCTTCGAGGGTCTGGGCGGTGTCCTTCAGGGACTCGCCCTTCGACACGCTCGATCCCTTGGCGGTGAAGTTGATGACGTCGGCGGACAGACGCTTCTCGGCGGCCTCGAAGGAGATCCGGGTGCGGGTGGAGTCCTCGAAGAAGAGGTTGACGATCGTCCGGCCGCGCAGGGTCGGCAGTTTCTTGATCGGCCGGTCGGCGACCCGGGCCATCTCCTCGGCGGTGTCGAGGATCAGGACGGCGTCGTCGCGGGTGAGGTCGGCGGCCGAGATGAGATGACGCTGCATCTTTCAGGCTCCGTAAGGCAGTTCGGGAGATTACGGGCAGTCAGGGGCATCGCGAAGGGACGTACGGCGCGGGGCCGCACGCGCGCGTGCTACTGCTGGGCGGTCCGCTTCGCACCGAGCAGGACGGTGTCCCGACCGTCTTCCTCGGCGAGCTGGACCTTGACCGTCTCCCGCAGCGACGTGGGGAGGTTCTTGCCGACGTAGTCGGCGCGGATGGGCAGTTCGCGGTGGCCGCGGTCGACGAGGACCGCGAGCTGGACGGCGCGCGGACGGCCGATGTCGTTCAGCGCGTCGAGTGCCGCGCGGATCGTCCGGCCGGAGAAGAGCACGTCGTCGACGAGGACGACCAGCCGGCCGTCGATGCCGTCACCGGGGATCTCGGTGCGGGCCAGCGCACGCGGCGGGTGCATGCGCAGGTCGTCGCGGTACATGGTGATGTCGAGCGAACCGACCGGGATCTTGCGGTCGGTGATCTCCTCCAGCTTGGCGGCGAGCCGCTGGGCGAGGAAGACGCCGCGGGTCGGAATGCCGAGGAGCACCACGTCGTCGGCGCCCTTGGCGCGTTCGACGATCTCGTGGGCGATGCGGGTCAGTACGCGCGCGATGTCGGGGCCTTCGAGTACGGGCCTGGCATCGGACGCCTGCGCGTCCTGGCGCGGGTCTCCCTGCGGGGTTTCTTGCGTGTCCATATGAAACGGACCTCCTTCTCCGCCTCACGGGACGGACCTTAAAGGACGTCGGAATTGCGCCGTCCACGGTAGCAGGCCCCCGCATCGCCCCAGATCACCCCCCTGGCCCAAGGGATCTCGGTTACCACGGAAGAGTCGGTCCGGACCATTCGGCTTGACGGGGCAGAGTCACGCTGCGTAACCTCACAGTGAGTCACCAGCCTTCGTCCGGGGAGCTATATGTCCAGCGAATACGCCAAACAGCTCGGGGCCAAGCTCCGGGCCATCCGCACCCAGCAGGGCCTTTCCCTCCACGGTGTCGAGGAGAAGTCCCAGGGACGCTGGAAGGCGGTCGTGGTCGGTTCGTACGAGCGCGGCGACCGCGCCGTCACCGTGCAGCGCCTCGCGGAGCTGGCGGACTTCTACGGGGTCCCCGTGCAGGAGCTTCTTCCCGGTACGACCCCGGGCGGCGCCGCCGAGCCGCCGCCGAAGCTCGTGCTGGACCTTGAGCGCCTGGCCCACGTGCCGGCCGAGAAGGCGGGCCCGCTGCAGCGCTACGCGGCGACGATCCAGTCCCAGCGCGGCGACTACAACGGCAAGGTGCTCTCGATCCGCCAGGACGACCTGCGCACACTCGCCGTCATCTACGACCAGTCCCCCTCGGTCCTCACCGAGCAGCTGATCAGCTGGGGCGTCCTGGACGCGGACGCGCGCCGCGCGGTCACCCACGAGGACGCCTGACCCCTCCGGGCGGAGCCCAGCAGAAACGTGCCGCCGGGGTGGCTCGAACCAGTTGGTTCGGGCCACCCCGGCGGCATTTCGCTTTCCCCGTTGTTCCTGCCTGCTCGGCTGCCTACTCGGCTTCCCGGCGGAGCGAGGGCTTGAGGTCCTTCAGCCGGCCGAGCAGACCGTTCACGAAGGACGGCGAGTCGTCCGTGGAGAACTCCTTCGCCAGCTGCACCATCTCGTCCAGCACCACCGCGTCCGGGGTCGCGTCGACCCAGATCAGCTCGTAGGCCCCGAGTCGCAGGATGTTGCGGTCGACGACCGGCATCCGGTCGAGCGTCCACCCCACCGAGTACTGCGCGATCAACTCGTCGATCCGCTTGGCGTGCTCCGAGTACCCCTCGACCAGCTGCATGGTGTACTCGCTGACCGGAGGCTGCCGGGTGTCGCTGTGGGCGTGCCGGATCCAGTCCGCGAGGACGGTCAGGACGTCGGCCCCGCGCTGGTCGCCCTCGAAGAGGATCTGGAAGGCACGCTTGCGGGCCGTGTTACGGGCAGCCACGGTTAGCTGTTCACCCGGCCGAGGTAGTCGCTGGTGCGGGTGTCGACCTTGATCTTCTCGCCGGTGGTGATGAAGAGCGGCACCTGGATCTGGTGACCGGTCTCCAGCGTGGCGGGCTTGGTGCCACCGGTGGAGCGGTCGCCCTGGACGCCCGGCTCGGTCTCCTGGATCACGAGCTCGACGGCGGCCGGCAGCTCGACGAAGAGCACCTCGCCCTCGTGCTGCGCGACGGTGGCGGTGAAGCCCTCGATCAGGAAGTTGGCGGCGTCGCCGACGGCCTTGCGGTCGACCATGAGCTGGTCGTAGGTCTCCATGTCCATGAAGACGAAGTACTCGCCGTCCATGTAGGAGAACTGCATGTCGCGCTTGTCGACAGTGGCCGTCTCGACCTTGACGCCGGCGTTGAACGTCTTGTCGACGACCTTGCCGGAGAGCACGTTCTTGAGCTTGGTGCGCACGAAGGCCGGGCCCTTGCCGGGCTTGACGTGCTGGAACTCGACGACGGACCAGAGCTGGCCGCCTTCGAGCTTGAGCACCAGGCCGTTCTTGAGGTCGTTCGTGGAAGCCACGGTTGCGGAATCTCCTGGACTGACGTGGACGACCCCGGGCCACGCGCGCAGCCGATGAGCTAGAGCGCGAGCAGCTCCTTGGTCGTGATGGTGAGTAGCTCGGGTCCGCCGTCCGCCTCGGGGCGTACGACGAGCGTGTCATCGATCCGGACTCCGCCCCGGCCCGGGAGGTGGACCCCCGGTTCGACGGTGACCGGCACGCAAGCGTCCAGTTTACCCATGGCCGCGGGGGCCAACTGCGGGTCCTCGTCGATTTCGAGTCCGACCCCGTGCCCCGTCATCACCGGCAGCCCTTCTCCGTACCCCGCGGAGTCCAGGACCTGGCGGGCCGCGCGGTCCACCTCGCGGTAGGCCGCGCCGGGGGTCAGGGCTTCTCGTCCGGCGCGCTGGGCTGCGAAGACCAGGTCGTACAGCTCGATCTGCCAGTCGGCCGGAGAGGTGCCGATCACGAAGGTACGGCCGATCTCGCAGCGGTAGCCGCGGTAGGTCGCCCCGAGACAGACGGAGAGGAAGTCGCCCTCCTCGACCCGGCGATCGGTGGGGCGGTGACCGGGCCGGCCGGAGTTCGGGCCGGCGGCGACGGAGGTGGCGAAGGCCGGGCCGTCGGCGCCGTGGTCGACGAGCCGGCGCTCCAGCTCCAGGGCGAGGTGACGCTCGGTGCGGCCGACGAGGATCGATTCGAGCAGTTCGCCCAGCGCCTGGTCGGCGATCTCCGCGCCGATGCGCAGACAGGAGATCTCCTCCTCGTCCTTGATCACTCTCAGCTGCTCCACCGCGCCACCGAGGTCGGCGAGGCGCAGCCGGGGCGTGACGGAGCGGATGGCTCGGTGCCGGGCCATGGTGAGGTGGTGCTCCTCCACGGCCAGGCAGTCGGCGCCCAGGGCGGTGACCAGGTCGGCGGCCGCGACCGCGGGGTCGCCACCGGGCCGCGGCAGCACCTGCACGCGTACGGCGTCGTCGGGCCGGCCCTCGCCGATCTCGCCGCTCGGCGATGCCTCGCAGAGGAGGACGTCCTCGCTCCTGCCGAGCAGCAGCGCGGCGCCTCGCGGTGCCGCTCCCGCGAGGTAGCGCACGTTGGCCGGGCGGGTTACGAGTGCGGTGTGGCTGCCGCCGGCCTGGCAGCGTTCTCTCAGCCGGGCTCTGCGGGCCGCGTAGACCTCAGACATGTCCCGAGCGTATGAGCTTCGCTGGGCGGGCGCTGGTTGGGCGGGGCCGAGTGGGGGCGCGGGGTGGGGGGGCGGGGTGTGTGGGTGGGGTGGGAGGTTGAGTGCCGGCTGCGGGCTGGTGGGGGCTGGTCGCGCAGTTCCCCGCGCCCCTGAACGACGCCGAGGCGGGCCGGCGGGTGCCGGTTGAGCGGGGCCAGAGGGGTGCGTGGGCGGGAGCTTGTGTGCCGGCTGCGGGCCGGTGGGGGCTGGTCGCGCAGTTCCCCGCGCCCCTGAACGGCGGCGAGGCCGCGGCCGGCGGGTGCCGGTCGAACGGGGCCAGAGGGGTGGGAGGGCGGGAGCTTGTGTGCCGGCTGCGGGCCGGTGGGGGCTGGTCGCGCAGTTCCCCGCGCCCCTGAACGGCGGCGAGGCCGCGGCCGGCGGGTGCCGGTCGAACGGGGCCAGAGGGGTGGGAGGGCGGGAGCTTGTGTGCCGGCTGCGGGCCGGTGGGGGCTGGTCGCGCAGTTCCCCGCGCCCCTGGCGGGGCGCGTTCTCATCGGCGGGTTGCCAGGGAGAAGGCCGTTGGATGGGACGTGTGTCGGCCGTGCGCCGGAGGGGGCTCGCGCCCCTGGCGGGGCGCGGTCGGGGGCGTTCAGGTGGTTACCACTTGGGAGGGCTTGCTATCGAGCGGGCCAGGACTTCGTCCAGGACTCGGGCCGTGGCCGGGACGTCGAGCTGGGAGTTGTCGATGATCGGGAGGCCCGAGCCGTACCAGCCCGCCATTCGGCCGTGGATGCGGGCGACCTCCTCGTCGGTGAGGCGGCGGTTGCCCGAGCGCTCGGCGTTGCGTTCCAGGACAATCTCCAGGCCCGGCAGGAGGACGACGGGCAGCAGCCCGGGGCCGACGTGCCGCTTCCAGCCGCCGAGGCCGACGACCGGGCGGTCGGGGAAGACGGCGTCGTCGAGGATGCAGGAGATGCCGTTGGCCAGGAAGTTCCGGGCGGAGAAGCCGCAGGTACGGCGGGCGAGGCGGTACTGGGCCTCGGAGTTGTCGTTCCAGCCGGACTGGGGGTCCGCGAAGCCCGAGCGCACCCACTCGCGTACGTCGTCCAGGCTGATGTGCGCGGTGGGCACCCGGCGGTGGTCCGCCCAGTACTTGGCGACGCTGGTCTTGCCGGCTCCGGCGGGGCCGATGAGCAGCACCGCGAGCGTGGTGCTGGTGACGTCCGGCGCGCCGGTGGCGGGCGGCGGCATGGTGACCGGGCCGCCCGGCGGCAGTGGCACGTGTCCGGTGGTGTCGCGCGGCACCCCGGGGCTGCCGGTGAAGCCCGGTGCGGGCGGGGCGGCGGGACCGGGGGGCGCGGCAGGTGGCGGGGCCATCGGCGCGGGCGGGGGCGGCGGCACCGGGCCGGGGTGACCGCCCGGGGGCATCGGGTGCCGGGGCGGGTGGGGGCCGGGCGCTCCCGGGTGAGGGGGGGCCGGGCGTCCCTGCGGGGTCGCGGTCGGCGGCCAGGGGGCCGCCGGGTCCTGCCCCGGCCGGTGGGGCGGCGGCAGCGGAGCTCCCACTGCGTCCTGCATCCGGTGCCACTCCGTCTCGTACAGTCACATCGACACTGGCGGGCGGGGCCTGTCGACCCCGCCCTTACCGAACGGTACCGTCCCCGGCCGTCGTTTGGTGAACGGCCGGGGACGGCCCGAAGTGCCCAAGTGGCCAGGGACACAAGGCGAATCGGGCAAGAGCGGCCCGAGTGGGCGTTACTGGCCCACTTCGCCGTAGGCGGCGAGGAGGATCGCCGGGTCGGGGCCTTCCAGGACGGTCGGCTTGGCCAGGCCGTCCAGGACGATGAAGCGCAGCAGGTCCCCCCGCGACTTCTTGTCGACCTTCATGGTCTCCAGGAGCTTCGGCCACTGGTCGTAGCGGTAGTGCAGCGGCAGACCGACCGCTTCGAGGACCGTGCGGTGGCGGTCGGCGGTCGCGTCGTCCAACCGGCCCGCCAGCCGGCCCAGTTCGGCGGCGAAGTGCATGCCCACGGACACGGCGGCGCCGTGCCGCCACTGGTAGCGCTCGTTCTTCTCGATCGCGTGGGCGAGCGTGTGCCCGTAGTTGAGGATCTCGCGGCGGCCGGACTCCTTGAGGTCGCCGGAGACGACCTCGGCCTTGACCCGGATCGACCGTTCGATCAGCTCCGAGGTGTGGGGTCCGGCCGGCGTGCGGGCCGCCTGCGGGTCGGACTCGACCAGGTCCAGGATCACCGGGTCCGCGATGAACCCGGCCTTGATGATCTCGGCGAGCCCGGAGACGTAGTCGTTGACCGGCAGCGAGTCCAGCGCGGCCAGGTCGCACAGGACACCGGCCGGCGGGTGGAAGGAGCCGACCAGGTTCTTGCCCTCGGCGGTGTTGATGCCGGTCTTGCCGCCGACGGCCGCGTCCACCATGGCCAGGACGGTGGTGGGGATGGCGATCCAGCGGACGCCGCGCAGCCAGGTCGCCGCCACGAACCCGGCGAGGTCGGTGGTGGCGCCGCCGCCGACGCCGACGATGACATCGGTACGGGTGAACCCGGACTGCCCCAGCGCCTTCCAGCAGTAGGCGGCGACCTCGGCGGTCTTGGCCTCCTCCGCGTTCGGTACCTGGATGGCCACGGTCTCGAAGCCCTGCCCGGCCAGATCGGCCCGCAGGGCCTCCCCGGTGTCCGCCAGCGCCTCGGGGTGGATCACGGCCACCCGCTTGACCCGGTTGCCGATCAACCCACCCAGCTCACCGAGGAGTTGACGCCCCACCAGGACCTCGTACGGCTCGGTGCCCGCCGTACCGCCGACCTGGATACGGGTCACTGTCTCGCTCATGCTTCCTTCAACTCCAGTGCGTCCAGCGCCGCTCGGGTGACTTCCTCGGGCGTACGGCCGTCGGTGGCGACGACGGCCGTGGCGACCTCCTCGTACAGGCTCCGCCGGGCGTCCATCAACTCCCGCCACTGCTTGCGGGGGTTGACGGCCAGCAGGGGGCGGGCGGCGTTGAGGCCCGTGCGTTTGACCGCCTCCTCGACGTCCATGGAGAGGTAGACGACCCGCTGCCCGGACAGCAGGGCGCGCGTGTCCGCGTCGAGGATCGCGCCGCCGCCGAGGGCGAGGACGCCGTCGTGAGACGCGAGCGCCGTGCGCACCGCCTGCTTCTCGATGGCGCGGAAGGCGGCCTCGCCCTCGTCGAGGAAGATCTCCGCGATCTCGCGGCCCTGCTCGGCCACGATGTCGTCGTCGGTGTCGCGGTAGGCGACACCGAGCCGCTCGGCGAGCAGCTGTCCGACGGTGGACTTGCCGACACCCATGGGGCCGACGAGGACGACCAGAGGCACCGGGCTCACCGGATCGCGAGGTGGTCGAGGTAGGAACGGACGTTGCGGGCGGTCTCGGTGACGCTGTCGCCGCCGAACTTCTCGGCCACCGCGTCGGCCAGCACCAGGGCCACCATCGCCTCGGCGACGATGCCGGCCGCCGGCACGGCGGAGACGTCGGAGCGCTGGTGGTGGGCCTGCGTGGCCTCGCCGGTGGTCACGTCGACGGTCTGCAGGGCGCGCGGCACGGTCGCGATGGGCTTCATCGCCGCCCGGACCCGCAGCAGCTCACCGGTGGTGAGGCCGCCCTCGGTGCCGCCGGAACGGCCGGAGACGCGCCGGATGCCCTCGGGGGTGTTCACGATCTCGTCGTGCGCCTTGGAGCCGGGCACCCGCGCCAGCTCGAAGCCGTCGCCGATCTCGACGCCCTTGATGGCCTGGATGCCCATCAGCGCGCCGGCGAGACGGGCGTCCAGCTTGCGGTCCCAGTGGACGTGCGAGCCGAGGCCCACGGGCACGCCGTACGCCAGGATCTCGACGACGCCGCCGAGGGTGTCGCCGTCCTTGTGGGCCTGGTCGATCTCCGCGACCATCGCCTTCGACGCGTCCGCGTCCAGGCAGCGCACGGGGTCCGCGTCCAGCTTCTCCACGTCGGCGGGCGTGGGGTACACGCCCTGCGGGGCCTTCGCGGCCGCCAGCTCCACGACGTGGCTGACGATCTCGATGCCGGTCGTCTCCTTGAGGTACGACCGGGCGACGGCTCCGAGGGCGACCCGGGCCGCGGTCTCCCGGGCGGAGGCCCGCTCCAGGATGGGCCGGGCCTCGTCGAAGCCGTACTTCTGCATGCCCGCCAGGTCGGCGTGGCCGGGACGGGGACGGGTCAGCGGGGCGTTACGGGCCAGGCCGGCGAGGATCTCCGGGTCGACCGGGTCGGCCGACATGACCTGCTCCCACTTGGGCCACTCGGTGTTGCCCACCATGATCGCCACCGGCGAGCCCATGGACAGTCCGTGCCGCACACCGCCGAGGAAGGTGACCTCGTCGCGCTCGAACTTCATCCGCGCCCCGCGCCCATAGCCCAGGCGCCGCCGGGCCAGGTGGTCCGCCACCAGCTCCGTGGTGATCGGCACGCCGGCGGGAAGACCCTCCAGCGTCGCGACGAGTGCGGGACCGTGGGACTCCCCCGCGGTCAGCCAGCGCAACCTGCTCAACGGTGCTCCTATGCTCGCGTCCGGTACTTGCGTCGTCCTGTCTGCGTGTACGCGATTCCTCGCGTACGGCGACGGCTACCGGTGCGCGGCCCCGGCCCGCCGCCTCCGATCCTCCCACGTCCGGGGCGGGACCCCGGCCGCAGGTCCATCAGGCGGACGGCTCGTACGGCGGTTCCTCGCCACCGGCCGCCCCCTCGGACCGGCCCTTCTCCGCGCGCCCGGAACGCTTCAGCCGCGCTCGGCCAGCGCCCGTTCCCCGGCCCGCCTCATCGCGCTCACGGGAGCCGTCTTGCACCCGGTCATCTGCTCGACCTGCAGCACGGCCTGGTGCACCAGCAGATCGAGCCCGCTGACCACCGCCCCGCCGTAGGCGGACCACCGCGCGGCCAGCTCCGTGGGCCAGGGGTGGTACAGGACGTCGAACAAGGTGGTCGGCATCTCCGGCACCGCACCGGACAGCGCGTCCGTCGCCCCGGCCGGGGTCGTGGCGATGACGAGGGGGGCGCTCAGCGCGCGCCCGGCCTCCGCCCAGTCCGCCGTACGCACCTCGACCTCCAGCCGCTCGCCCCACTGCCGCATCTCGGCGGCCCGGGCCTCGCTGCGGACGTACGCCACGACCTCACCGGTGCAGATCCGGGCGAGCGCGGCCAGCGCGGAGGAGGCGGTGGCTCCCGCGCCGAGGACGGCCGCCGACTCCACCTGCTCGATGCCGCGCTCCCGCAGGGCGGCGACCATCCCGGGGATGTCGGTGTTGTCGCCGACCCGTCGCCCGTCCTCCGCGAACACCAGCGTGTTGACGGTCTCGACGGAGGCCGCCGTCTCGCTGATCTCGTCCAGCAGGGGAATGACCGCCCGCTTGAGCGGCATCGTCAGCGACAGCCCGGCCCACTCCGGCCCGAGCTGCTCGACGAAGCCGGGCAGCGCCTCCTCGTCGACCTCGAAACGGTCGTACGTCCTGTCGGTGAGCCCGAGTTCGGCGTACGCCGCCCGGTGCAGCACCGGAGACAGCGAGTGGGCGATCGGCGAACCGAGCACGGCGGCCCGGTACTTGGTGGAGGTGCGGCTCATCGTCCGTTCTGGGCTTCCTCGTACTTCTTGCGGTTCCTGTTGTGCTCTTCGTTGGTCACGGCGAACAGCGTCTCTTCCTTGCTGATCGACACGAAGTAGTACCAGTCACCCTTGGCCGGCTTGAGTGCGGCCTTTATCGCCACTTCGCCGGGGTTGTCGATCGGGCCGGGCGGCAGACCCTTGATCTTGTACGTGTTGTACGGGTCGTTGATCTGCCGGAGCGAGTTGACCGAACCCGTGGCCAGCTTGGACTCCCCGCGCAGGTAGTTCACGGTGGAGTCGAAGTCGAGCAGTCCGTAGGTCTCGGTGTTGTTCTTGTCGAGCCGGTTGTAGACGACCCTCGCGACCTTCTCGAAGTCCTTCTTGCTGAACCCTTCCGCCTGGACGAGGCTCGCCACGGTGAGCACCTGGAGCGGATTCTCCAGCTTCAGCCCCTTGGCCTTGCCCTCCAGGTCCATCGCCTCGTACTTCGCCTTGGCGAGGTCGACCATTTCCTTCAGGACGGCCTCGGGCTTCATGCCCTTGGCGACCGGATAGGTGGACGGGTAGAGGAATCCTTCCAGCGGATCCTTGATGTCCTTGTTGTCGTTCGCCCACTCGGGAAGACCGAGGGTGTCCCACTTCTTTTCGGCGACATCCTGAGTCGCACCCTTGTCAAGACCCAATTCCTTGTCGATCTTGACGTAGATGTCGTTGTTCCGCTCGCCCTCGGCGACGGTGAAATTGCTCTGGCTCTTCGGGTCGAGCATCAGAGCGATGGCTTTCTCGGCGGACATCTCCTTCTTCAGGAGATAGACGCCCGCCTGGATCTGGTCCTTGTCGGGAAGCTGCGCCAGTGCGTTCGTGAAGGCGTCCACACTCTTGACGACCCCGGCCGTCTTCAGTTTCTGCCCGATGGCCGAGCCGAATTCGCCCTTGTCGACCGTGATCGTCACGGTCTCGTTCGTACCGTTCCCCTCATAGTCGGGGACATCGCCGAAACGGCTCTGATAGAACTGGTACCCGAAATAACTGACACCGGCGAAACCGCCGCCGAAGACCATGACGACCACCAGGCAGGCGCAGCCGCTGCGGCGCTTCTTCCCGCCCTTGCCCGACTTCCCGCCTTTGCCGGACTTACCGCCGCGGCCTTTCCGGTCCGCCCGGCTCCGGCCCTCGGGCTCGTCGTCATCGTCGTCGTCACCGCCACCGGCGAAGAACGCGTGTTCGCCCTGGTCCGGCCCGGGATCCCAGTCCGTCCGCTCGGCGGCCGGCTGCTCCTCGGGTTCGGGCGCGGGCTCCGGTGCGGGCGCGGGCGCCGCCGCGGATTCCGTTCCTCGGCGTGAGGGCGGCTCCGGCGGCGGATACGCGTCCGGCGTGCCGTAGAAGTCCTGTTGGCCGCCGCCGTAGGCCATCGCCTGCTGCTGTGCCGCGTAGGGGTCGGCCGGGTCCGGGACGTAGGCGCCCTGCGTGTGCGGGTGCGTTCCGTTGTCCCAGCCGTTGTGGCCCGTGTGGTCGTACTGCTGCTGGCCATGACCGGCGTACTGCTGCTGATGCTGGTTCTGGCCGGCGTACTGCTGCGCGGGGTCGCCGTACTCCTGCTGGTACTGCTGCTGGGCGTAGCCGTCCTGGTGACCCTGATGGCCCTGATGGCCGTTGTTCCAGGTGGCGTTGCCGTTGTCGTACTGCTGCTGGTACTGCTGCTGCTCCGGGTAGTGCTGCTGCGGCCGGCCGCCGTAGGAGGACTGCTGGCCCTGGGCCTGCTGTCCGTCCCATCCGGCGTCCCCGTACAACGGGTCGTCCGGATGCCACGGTTCGGAGCCCGGGCCCCGGCCATACTCAGTCATCGATCCCCTAGAGCCGCGAGGCGGCGGTCACGCGGGGCCTGTGGCTCGGCGTTCGTCCCCGCCTCTTTTTGTGCGGTGGCTGTTCGAAGGCCACCGCATCGCGCGGAACGTTACCGTATCGCGATCAGATGACCACTTCGACGCCCTCGCCCGGAGCTTTACCTGACATCCGTTCGGATTCCAGCGCCTGTTGCAGGATGATCACGGCCGCTGCCTGGTCGATGACCGACCTGCCCTTCTTGGATTTCACTCCAGAAGCGCGCAGACCCTGACCGGCCGTCACCGTGGTCATCCTCTCGTCGAGGAGTCTGACCGGGACCGGCGCGATCATGCGGGCCAGTTCCTGGGCGAATCCCCGTACCTTGACTGCGGCGGGCCCCTCGCCCCCCTTGAGGGAGCGAGGGAGTCCGACGATTACTTCCATGGGTACGTACTCGTCGACGAGTTGTCTCAATCGGCGCTGGGCTGCGGGAACGTCGCGTCCGGGAACGGTCTCGACCGGGGTCGCGAGGATCCCGTCGGGGTCGCAGGAGGCGACCCCGATCCGGGCGTCGCCGACGTCGAGCGCGAGCCGACGGCCGCGGCGCATCACCGGGCCGTCGTCCCCGCTCGTGTGATCGGTCGTGTTCACTTGGCCGTCTCGGCGACCAGGCGCTCCACCGCGTCCACGGCCTCACCGATGGCGGCCGGGTTCTGGCCGCCACCCTGGGCGACGTCCGGCTTGCCGCCACCGCCGCCGCCGAGGGTCTTGGCGGCCGTGCGGACCAGGTCACCGGCCTTCAGTCCGCGCTCGCGGGCGGCCTCGTTGGTGGCGATGACCGTCAGCGGCTTGCCGTTCACGGTGGTGAAGAGGGCGACCACGGCGGCCCGGCCGCCCTGGATGCGTCCGCGCACGTCGAGCACCAGCTTGCGCAGGTCGTCGGCGGTGGTGCCGTCCGGGACCTGACCGGTCACCACGGCGACACCGGACACGTCCTTGGCGGACTCGGCGAGACCCGCGGCGGCCTGGAGCACCTTCTCGGCGCGGAACTTCTCGATCTCCTTCTCGGCGTCCTTCAGCTTGCCGAGCATGGCCGAAACCTTCTCCGGGAGCTCCTCGGGACGGCCCTTGATCAGCTCCTGGAGCTGGGCGACGACCGTGTGCTCACGGGCGAGGAAGTTGTAGGCGTCCACGCCGACCAGGGCCTCGATACGGCGCACACCGGAGCCGATGGAGGACTCGCCGAGCAGCTTGACCAGGCCGAGCTGCGAGGTGTTGTGGACGTGCGTGCCGCCGCACAGCTCCTTGGAGAAGTCGCCGATGGTGACGACACGGACCCGCTCGCCGTACTTCTCGCCGAACTCGGCGATGGCACCCTGCTTCTTGGCCTCGTCGAGGCTCAGGATCTCCGCGTGCACGTCCAGGTCGCGGGAGAGCACCTCGTTGATCTTCTGCTCGACGTCGGTCATCACGGCCGTCGGCACGGCGGACGGGGAACCGAAGTCGAAGCGGAAGCGGCCGGGCTGGTTCTCGGAGCCGGCCTGGGCGGCCGTCGGGCCGAGGGCGTCGCGCAGGGCCTGGTGGGTGAGGTGGGTGGCCGAGTGGGCGCGGGCGATGGCGGTGCGGCGGCGGCCGTCGATGGAGGCGTGGGCCTTGGCGCCGACGGTCACCTCGCCGACCTGGACGACGCCCTTGTGGACGTAGACGCCCGGGACCGGCTTCTGGCAGTCGCGGATCTCGATGACGGCACCGGAGTCGACCTTGATCCGGCCGGTGTCGCCGATCTGGCCGCCGCCCTCGGCGTAGAACGGGGTGCGGTCGAGGACGATCTCGACCTCGTCGCCCTCGGTGGCGGCGGGCGAGGAGAGCCCGTCGACGAGGATGCCGACGACGGTGGACTCGCCCTCGGTGTCCGAGTAGCCGATGAACTCGGTCTCCCCGGAGGCGTCGGCGATCTCGCGGTAGGCGCCGAGGTCGGCGTGGCCGGTCTTCTTGGCGCGGGCGTCGGCCTTGGCGCGGTCCCGCTGCTCCTTCATCAGGCGGCGGAAGCCGTCCTCGTCCACGGAAAGGCCCTGTTCGGCGGCCATTTCGAGGGTGAGGTCGATCGGGAAGCCCCAGGTGTCGTGGAGCAGGAACGCCTTGTCGCCGGAGAGGACCTGACCGCCGGCGGCCTTGGTCTCCGTGACGGCGGTGTCGAGGATGTTGGTGCCGCCCTTGAGGGCCTTGAGGAAGGCGGCCTCCTCGGCGAGGGCCACCGTCTCGATGCGCTTGCGGTCGGTGACGAGCTCCGGGTACTGCTGCCCCATCATGCCGATGACGACGTCGATGAGGTCCTGGACGACCGGGCCGGTGGCACCGAGCAGGCGCATGTTGCGGATGGCGCGGCGCATGATGCGGCGCAGGACGTAGCCGCGGCCCTCGTTGCCGGGGGTGACGCCGTCGCCGATGAGCATCACGGCGGTGCGGATGTGGTCGGTGACCACGCGCAGGGAGACGTCGGAGGCGTGGGCGTCGCCGTAGCGGACACCGGTGAGTTCGGTGGCCTTGTCGATGACGGCCATGGAGGTGTCGATCTCGTACATGTTCTGCACGCCCTGCAGAATCATGGCGAGTCGCTCCAGGCCGAGGCCCGTGTCGATGTTCTTGCTGGGCAGCTCGCCGAGGATCTCGAAGTCCTCCTTGGAGGTGCCCTCGCCGCGCTCGTACTGCATGAAGACCAGGTTCCAGATCTCCACGTACCGCTCGTCGTTGACGGCCGGGCCGCCCTCGGCGCCGAACTCGGGGCCACGGTCGTAGTTGATCTCGGAGCACGGGCCGCACGGGCCGGGGACGCCCATGGACCAGTAGTTGTCCTTCTTGCCGAGGCGCTGGATGCGCTCCTTGGGCACGCCGATCCGCTCGTGCCAGATGCGCTCGGCCTCGTCGTCGTCCTTGTAGACAGTGATCCAGAGCTTCTCCGGCTCCAGGCCGTAACCACCCTTGTCCTGGGGGCTGGTGAGCAGCTCCCAGGCGTACGTGATGGCGCCTTCCTTGAAGTAGTCGCCGAAGGAGAAGTTGCCGCACATCTGGAAGAACGTGCCGTGCCGGGTGGTCTTGCCGACCTCTTCGATGTCCGGCGTGCGGACGCACTTCTGCACGCTGGTGGCGCGGTCGAAGGAGGGCTTGACCTCACCGAGGAAGTACGGCTTGAAAGGGACCATGCCGGCGTTGACCAGGAGCAGAGTCGGGTCGTCCGCGATGAGCGACGCCGAAGGGACAACGGTGTGACCGCGCTCCTCGAAGAAGCTCAACCAGCGGCGACGAATCTCGGCCGACTCCATCAGTGGTCCTCATTCCGGTTGTGCGGGTACGACGAGCTGTCGACGTACCTCGGATTCCTGCTGTACTTCGGGGTGTTGCTGTTCTCGATGGCGACGACACGCCTCGGGGCGGGCAGCTCCGGGTGGCGGTCGGCAGGGGCCTCGATGCCGAGTGCCTCGCCGAGTTCGGCCTCCCGCTGGGCCATGTTGTCGCGGACGTCGAGCGCGAAGCCGACCGCCCGGTCCTTGAGCCGGTGGCCCGCCTCGACCGCCTTGTGCGCGGCCTGGCCCGCCAGGTGCTCCGGGGTGAGCTGCTTGAGCTTGCGGTTGACCTTGGTGGTGGCCCACACGCCGGCAGCGACCCCTGTGGTGAACCAGAACGTACGACGGAACATCGCTCGGTCAGTCCTTCTTTCCACGGGTGTCACGCCTGCTCCGGCGGGGGCCCGCGACGGTGCGTCCCACGATCACGGTACGACGCCGCTCCTCGGCGGGCTCGCCCTCCCGGCGGCCGCCCATGGCCCGGCGTACGCCGTAGCCGAAGGCGGCGACCTTGACGAGGGGGCCGCCGAAGGTGGACGCGACGGTCGTGGAGAGCGCCGAGGCGTTCGACGTGACCTCCTGGACGTCCGACGCGATGGCGTCGACCCGCTCGATCTGGGTCTGCGCGGAGCGGACCGCGGTGGACGCGTCGGCGAGGAGGGGGACGGCCTGGTCGGTCACGTCCGCGACGAGCTTGGTGGTCGCCTTGAGCGTCTGGGCCAGCCTCGCCAGCGCGACGGCGAGGAAGGAGACCAGGATCGCCCAGAAGACGGCCACCAGGATCCCGGCCACCTCTCCACCGGACACTGTCTGCACCCGCTCCCTGGAACATGCCTGAACGTCGGAAACTCGTGTCCCGAGCCTATCGCGCCGCAGCGATCGCTCAGTACCGCATTAATGCCTATCCGGCAGGCCCTCGGCGACGCCTCGCCGCGGGAAGGCGAGAGCCCGCCGCCCCGCCCGCCAGAAGGGCGGGGGGACGACGGGCTGACGCTCGGTGCGTGTGTCCTACGACCGTCGAAGACCCTGGGAGGGGATCAGCGGGCGTAGTACTCGACGACGAGCTGCTCGTCGCAGATGACCGGAACTTCCTTGCGGTTGGGCTCGCGGTCCAGGCGGAACGCCAGGGCCTTGAGGTTCACCTGCAGGTAGCGGGGGGTCTCACCGTCCGCGGCGAAGCCACCCTCGCGGGCGACCTCGAACAGCGGCTTCTGGCGGCTGCGCTCACGGACCATGACGACGTCGTCCGGCTTGACGCGGAAGGACGGCTTGTCGACCTTGTGGCCGTTGACCTCGATGTGGCCGTGGACGACCATCTGGCGGGCCTGGTAGATCGTGCGGGCGATGCCCGAACGCAGGACCAGCGCGTCGAGACGACGCTCCAGCTCGATGATCAGGGCCTCACCGGTCTTGCCCTGGACCTTGGAGGCACGCTCGTAGGCGCGGACGAGCTGACGCTCGGACACGTCGTACTGCGCGCGCAGACGCTGCTTCTCCAGCAGACGGACCTTGTAGTCCGAGTTCTGCTTGCGGCCGCGGCCGTGCTCACCCGGCGGGTAGGGGCGGGCCTCGAAGTACTTGACGGCCTTCGGGGTCAGCGCGATGCCGAGGGCACGCGACTTCTTGACCTTGGGGCGGGACTGGTTCGCCACTTCTTTTCCTTTTCCTTCAATTCGGCTGCCTCAGGGTTACGGGAGGTCGCATCCGCAGCCGGGGAATCCCGCCGGGTCCGCTCGGGACCTGTCGGGTAGCCGCTCCCCTGGTCTGGGCACATACGTGCAGCACACGAACGGCCCACCGACCTGTCCCGGGACTCCGAGTGGTGGTGGGCTGCCCGCGACACCTACGACGGTGCGCGACGCTCCTGGATCGTGAAGATCCGGCTGGATGTCCCGCCTGAGGCGCCGACCGGAGCCGGACACGGGACGCAGCACTGGGAGGAGTCTACAGGGGGTTCAGGACTGCTTCCGACCGAGGTTCTTCCTGGTCCACTCCACCGCGTCGGCGTACCGGGCCTCGGCTCCGTGCCTGGTCGGGGCGTAGTACTCCCGCCCCTGGATCTCGTCCGGCGCGTACTGCTGGGCGGCGATCCCCTCGGGGAGGTCGTGCGGGTACACGTATCCCTGGGCGTGGCCCAGCTTGGCCGCGCCCTTGTAGTGCCCGTCCCGCAGGTGCGGGGGCACGGGACCGGCCAGACCCTTGCGTACGTCCTCCATCGCGGCGCCGATGGCCGTCGTCGCCGCGTTCGACTTCGGGGCCAGGGCGAGGGCGATGGTGGCGTGGCTGAGGGTGAGCGCGGCCTCGGGGAAGCCGATCATGGCGACGGCCTGGGCGGCGGCGACGGCTATGGGCAGGGCGTGGGGATCGGCGAGGCCGATGTCCTCGCTGGCGGAGATCATCAGCCGTCGGGCGATGAACCGGGGGTCCTCACCGGCCTCGATCATCCGCGCCAGGTAGTGCAGCGCGGCGTCCACGTCCGAACCCCGGATGGACTTGATCAGGGCGCTGGCCACGTCGTAGTGCTGGTCGCCGTCGCGGTCGTACTTCACGGCGGCGCGGTCGACGGTCTCCTCCAGGGTCTGGAGACCGATCTCGCCCTCCCCCTTGTCGAGGGCCGCGCCTGCCGCGGCTTCCAGGGCGGTCAGCGCGCGGCGGGCGTCACCGCCCGCGATCCGCAGCAGGTGCGCCTCGGTGTCCTCGGGGAGGGTGACGGCACCCTTGAGGCCGCGCTCGTCGGTCAGCGCGCGCCGCAGCAGGCCGCGCAGGTCGTCGTCGGTGAGGGGTTCGAGGGTGAGGAGGAGGGAGCGGGACAGCAGGGGGGAGATCACCGAGAAGTACGGGTTCTCCGTCGTCGCCGCGATCAGGGTGACCCAGCGGTTCTCGACGGCCGGGAGCAGGGAGTCCTGCTGGGCCTTGCTGAAGCGGTGGATCTCGTCGAGGAAGAGGACGGTCTCCTTGCCGAAGCCGCCGGTGGCGCGGCGCGCGCCCTCGATCACCGCGCGGACCTCCTTGACCCCGGCGGTGATCGCGGAGAGCTCCACGAAACGCTTGTTGGTGGCTTTGGAGACCACGTACGCCAGGGTCGTCTTGCCCGTGCCGGGCGGGCCCCAGAGGATCACCGAGGAGGGGCCGGCCGGTCCGCCGCCGGACGCGCCGACCAGTCGGCGCAGGGGCGAACCCGGCTTCAGCAGATGCTGCTGGCCCACGACCTCGTCGAGGGTGCGCGGACGCATCCGTACGGCCAGGGGGCTGGCGGCCGGGTCCTTCTCCTGGCGTTCTTCTGCGGCGGCGGTGAACAGATCAGGCTCCACACGGAAAACCCTATGTCACGCCACTGACACTCGGGCCGGCCCGGCGGCCGCTCCCGGAGGAGGCCCGTCAGCTGGTCCAGAAGTCCCACCAGCGGGTCAGGATCAGCATGCCGATGATGCCGATGTGCATCACGGGCAGGACCCAGGTGAACTCGCCGAAGAAGCCCTTCAGCCAGCCGGGGGCGGGCAGGAGGCCGCTGCGGATGTTGGAGGACGTGACGTACCAGAACATCAGGATCGTGGCGACCCAGGCGAGGCAGCACCACAGGCAGAGCGAGTTGATGTTGTACAGCGACTGGTACTGCAGCCAGGTCACGAAGCCGACGCCGAAGGCGGTGCCCGCGTTGAAGGTCAGCCAGTACCAGCGCGGGTAGGTGGCCCGGGCGAGCAGGCTCACGCCGACGCAGATGACGATGCCGTACGCGACGAGCCCGAGCATCGGGTTCGGGAACCCGAAGACGGACGCCTGGTCGCTCTTCATGATGTTGCCGCAGGAGACCACGGGGTTGAGGCTGCAGCCCGGTGTGAAGTTCGGGTCCTCCAGCAGCTTGAACTTGTCGATCGTGATGACCCAGGACGCGAGCAGTCCGGCCGCGCCGGTGATCAGCAGCAGGATCGCGAAGGCGCGGCTGCCGCCCACCGTGCGAGGGGCCTCGGTGTGTGCGCGGTCGGTGGTCGAGACGTCCCTGACTGTCGTCTTGCTCATCACGTCGATTCCGTCGATTCCGTAGCGTCGAAGGGGCCGCTGGGGCACGGTCATTGTGCCGTACACCCTCGCGCCCGGACCGTTCACTGGACGTAAAAGTCGCCCCTGCCACCCGTAAAGGGCGGCAGGGGCGACAAGGGTTCGACTCAGCCGAGCCGTGCCTCCAGTTCGGCCACGATCTCGTTCACGCCGACGGCGACCTGCTCACCGGACTCCATGTCCTTGAGCTGGACGACACCCTCGGCGAGGTCGCGCTCCCCGGCTACGACCGTGTAGCGCGCGCCGCTGCGGTTGGCGTTCTTCATCGCGCCCTTGAGGCCCTTGCCGCCGTAGGCGAAGTCGGCGGCGATGCCCACCTTGCGCAGTTCGGTGACCTTGGCGAAGAGCAGGCGACGGGCCTCCTCGCCGAGCGGGACCGCGTACACGCTGGTGGTGGCGGGGAGTTCGAGTGCGACGCCCTCCGCCTCCAGGGCGAGGACCGTGCGGTCGACGCCGAGGGCCCAGCCGACCGACGGCAGGGCGGGGCCGCCGATCATCTCGGAGAGGCCGTCGTAGCGGCCGCCGCCGCCCACCGCGGACTGGGAGCCGAGACCGTCGTGGACGAACTCGAAGGTCGTCCGGGTGTAGTAGTCGAGGCCGCGCACCAGTTTGAGGTCGTCCTCGAAGGCGACGCCCGCCGCGGTGATCAGCTCACGGACCTCCTCGTGGTACGCCTTGCAGGCGTCGCACAGGTAGTCGCGCAGCAGCGGGGCGTCCCCGAGCTGCTTCTGCACCGACTCGCGCTTGTCGTCGAGGACGCGCAGCGGGTTGATGTCGGCGCGGCGGAGGGTGTCCTCGTCGAGGTCGAGGCCGCGCAGGAAGTCCTGGAGCGCGGCCCGGTAGACGGGACGGCACTCCTTGTCACCCAGGCTGTTGAGCAGGATGCGGAAGTTCTGCAGGCCCAGCGAGCGGTACGCCTGGTCGGCCAGGATGATCAGCTCGGCGTCCAGCGCCGGGTCCTCGGCGCCGATCGCCTCGGCGCCCACCTGGGAGAAGTGGCGGTAACGGCCCTTCTGGGGGCGCTCGTAGCGGTAGTACGAGCCGGAGTACCAGAGCTTGACCGGCAGGTTGCCCGTCTTGTGCAGGTTGGCCTCCAGCGCCGCGCGCAGCACGGAGGCGGTGCCCTCGGGGCGCAGGGCGAGCCGGTCGCCGCCCTTGGTCTCGAAGGCGTACATCTCCTTGGTCACGATGTCGGTGGACTCACCGACCCCGCGGGCGAACAGCTCGACGTTCTCGAAGCCGGGCGTCTCGATGTAGCCGTAGCCGGAGTCGCGCAGCGGGGCGGCGATGGCCTCGCGGACGGCCAGGTACTTGGCGCTGTCCGGCGGGATCAGGTCGTACGTGCCCTTGGGGGCCTGAAAGGTGCTCACGGGAGGTCTCTCGTCACATTCCTCGTCGTGGAGGGGTCGTCGGACCCGCTCCCTGGCCGCCGGCGGCCACCTGCCGCAGATACGGATTGGTGGCGCGCTCCTGGCCGATGGTCGTCTGGGGGCCGTGGCCGGACAGCACCACGGTCGAGTCGTCGAGCGGCAGGCACACACGGGCCAGCGAGTCGAGCATCTCGGCCATGTCACCGCCGGGCAGGTCGGTGCGTCCGATGGAGCCGGCGAACAGCAGATCCCCGGAGAAGAACACCGAGGGGATCTCCGTGTTCTCGGGCATCCGGAAGGTCACCGACCCCTTGGTATGGCCCGGCGCGTGCGAGACGGCCAGTTCCAGCCCGGCCAGCTCCAGCTTCGCGCCGTCGGTCAGCTCCCTGACGTCACCGGGCTCCCCCACGGTCAGCTCGCCCATGAGCGGCATGCCGATGGAACGGCCGAGCGCCTTCTCGGGGTCGCTCATCATGTACCGGTCCTCGGGGTGGATCCAGGCCGGCACGTCGTGTGCGCCGCACACCGGGACGACCGAGGCCACATGGTCGATGTGGCCGTGGGTGAGGACGACGGCGACGGGCTTGAGCCGATGCTTCTTCAGCGTCTCCTCGACTCCCTGGGTGGCCTGGTGGCCCGGGTCGATGATCACGCACTCCTCACCGGCGGCGGGGGCGACCAGATAACAGTTGGTCCCCCAGGCCCCGGCGGGGAACCCGGCAATGAGCACGATCGTCCTTCTTGTGGCCTACGAGGGTGGTGGGTTGCTGTGGATCAGAGCCTACCGGCGCTGCCGTTTCCTCAGCGAACCCATATACGGTACGGGTCACACGCAATCAGTCGACTCGACGGACGCGCGGCAGATCTGTCGGCGGACGAGACGTATGAGGAGAGAACCCCGTGGTCAGCCAGGATCAGCGGCGGCGTCAGCTCGCCCGGGAGAAGTTCTTGCGGCAGCAGCAGCGGCGTACGTCCGCGCGGCGCAAGGCCCATGTCCGCAACGCCGTGATCGCCTCGGTGCTCGGTGTGATCCTGGTGGGCAGCGTGGCGCTGTACACGACCGACGTGCTGAAGGGCGACGACAAGAAGGACAACGCGGGCGCGGAGGTGTCGCAGAGCCCCTCGCCCAGCCCCAGCAAGGCGCCGGATCCGTGCGAGAAGCCGGCCGCGGGCAAGGTGGAGAAGCTCACCTTCAAGAAGGAACCCGCGATCACGATCGACAAGACCGCGACGTACACGATGAATCTGGAGACGACCTGCGGTTCCATCCCCATAACGATGGACGCGGCGAAGGCCCCGCACACGGTCAACTCGTTCGACTTCCTGGTGAACAAGGGCTACCTGGACCACACCAAGTGCCACCGTCTGACGACGCAGGGCATCTACGTGCTGCAGTGCGGTGACCCGCAGGGCACCGGCATGGGCGGCCCCGGCTACACGATCCCGGACGAGAACCTCAAGGACCCGCGTCTGAAGGGCGACACGTACCCGGCGGGAACGGTCGCGATGGCCAACCAGTTCAACGCGCAGACGGGCGAGGGCAAGAACAGCGGCGGCAGCCAGTTCTTCCTCGTCTTCCAGGACAGCCCGCTGCCGGCCAACTACACACCGTTCGGCACGATCTCCAAGGCCGGGATGAAGGTCCTGACGAAGATCGCCAAGGCCGGGGAGAACACCGGCATGGGTGACGGGACGCCCAACGCGACCGTCGTGATCAACAAGGCGACTGTCAAGAAGTCCTGACCGTCATCAGTGAAATTTCGGTCGCGCGGGATGCGGACAGGCAACCCGCCGGTCGCCTATGTTGGCCGTGACGAAACTGTGGACGATGCCCGGGGGCACTGAGGCCCCTAGCAGGCATCATGTGGAGGAGGCGCTGTGAGCAGCGACCCGTGGGGCCGCGTCGACGAGACGGGGACCGTGTACGTGCGTACGGCCGACGGCGAGCAGGTCGTCGGTTCCTGGCAGGCCGGCTCCCCCGAGGAAGCGCTGGCCTACTTCGAGCGCAAGTACGAGGGCTTGGTCGTCGAAATCGGCCTCCTCGAGAAGCGGGTGAAGACCACCGATCTGTCGGCGAGGGACGCGTCGGTCGCGATCGACCACATCCGCGAGCAGGTGGACGCGCACCACGCGGTCGGCGACCTGGACGCGCTCAAGGTGCGGCTGGACAAGCTGGTCGAGACGGTCGACGCGCGCCGTGAGGAGCGCAAGCAGCAGCGGGCGAAGCAGTCCGACGAGGCCCGGCACGCCAAGGAGGCCCTGGTCACCGAGGCGGAGGAGCTGGCCCAGTCCGACCAGTGGCGCTCCGCCGGTGAGCGGCTGCGGGCGCTGGTGGACACCTGGAAGGGTCTGCCCCGGCTGGACCGCAAGTCCGACGACGAGCTCTGGCACCGCTTCTCGCACGCCCGCTCGGCGTTCTCCAAGCGTCGCAAGGCCCACTTCGCGCAGCTCGACGCGCAGCGCGAGGACGCCCGCAAGACCAAGGAGAAGCTGGTCGCGGAGGCCGAGAGCCTGTCGAACTCGACGGACTGGGGTCCCACGGCGGCGCGCTACCGCGAGCTGATGGCCGACTGGAAGGCCGCGGGCCGCGCCCAGCGCGAGCACGAGGACGACCTGTGGAACCGCTTCCGCGGCGCCCAGGACGTCTTCTTCGCCGCCCGCAGCTCGGTGTTCGCCGAGCGGGACGCGGAGCAGTCGGAGAACCTGAAGCTCAAGGAGGAGCTGGCCGGGGAGGCGGAGAAGATCCTGCCGGTGACGGATCTGAAGTCCGCCCGTGCCGCGTTCCGCTCGCTCAACGAGCGCTGGGAGGCCATCGGCCACGTCCCGCGCGACGCCCGCCCGAAGGTCGAGGGCCGGATGCACGCCGTGGAGCGGGCCATCCAGGAGGCCGAGGAGACGGAGTGGCGCCGGACCAACCCGGAGGCCCGCGCCCGTGCCGCCGGTCTCACGGGTCAGCTGCAGGCCGCCGTGGACAAGCTGCGCGGCCAGATCGAGGCGGCCCGCGCCCAGGGCAACAACGCCAAGGCCGACAAGCTCCAGCGTGAGCTGGACGGCCGTCAGGCCCTGCTGGACCAGGCGCTGAAGGGTCTGCAGGAGTTCGGCGGCTGACGCGCTTCCTGCGATGCGGTACATGTGAGAGGGGCTCCCGTACGGTCGTACGGGAGCCCCTCTCACATGTCCGATGTCGTGCCCACGGCCTCGTGCCTACGGCCGCCGCGCCGAGGTCACCCGGTACACGTCGTAGACGCCCTCGACGCCGCGTACGGCCTTCAGGACGTGGCCCAGGTGCTTCGGGTCGCCCATCTCGAAGGTGAAGCGGGAGGTGGCGACGCGGTCGCGGGAGGTCTGCACGGCGGCGGACAGGATGTTGACGTGCTGGTCGGACAGGACGCGGGTGACGTCCGACAGCAGCCGGCTGCGGTCCAGGGCCTCGACCTGTATGGCCACCAGGAAGACCGAGGACTGGGTGGGCGCCCACTCGACGTCCAGGATCCGCTCCGGTTCCCGGGAGAGCGACTCGACGTTGACGCAGTCGTTGCGGTGGACCGAGACGCCGCTGCCGCGGGTGACGAAGCCGATGATGGGGTCGCCGGGGACGGGGGTGCAGCAGCGGGCGAGCTTGACCCAGACGTCGTCGACGCCCTTGACCACGACACCGGGGTCGTTGCTGCCGCGGCGCTTGCGGCTGCGGCCCCGGGTGGGCGGTACGGTCTCGTCGATCTCCTCGGTGGCCGCCTCCTCGCCGCCGAGCGCCTGGACGAGCTTCTGCACGACGCTCTGTGCGGAGACATGGCCCTCGCCGATGGCCGCGTAGAGCGCGGAGATGTCGGGGTAGCGCATCTCGTGGGCGAGGGTGACGAGCGAGTCGCCGGTGAGGATGCGCTGGATCGGCAGGTTCTGCTTGCGCATCGCGCGGACGATGGCGTCCTTGCCCTGCTCGATGGCCTCGTCGCGCCGCTCCTTGGAGAACCAGGCACGGATCTTGTTGCGGGCCCTCGGGGACTTGACGAAGTTCAGCCAGTCCCGGGACGGTCCGGCGCCGGCCGCCTTGGAGGTGAAGACCTCCACGAGGTCGCCGTTGTCCAGGGTCGACTCCAGCGGGACGAGCCGTCCGTTGACGCGGGCCCCTATGGTGCGGTGGCCGACCTCGGTGTGCACCGCGTAGGAGAAGTCCACGGGGGTCGCGCCGGCCGGCAGCGCTATGACGTCGCCCTTCGGCGTGAAGACGAACACCTCGTTGCGGGACAGGTCGAAGCGCAGGGACTCCAGGAACTCGCCCGGGTCCTCGGTCTCCTTCTGCCAGTCCAGCAGCTGCCGCAGCCACGCCATGTCGTTGAGGTGGTCGTCCTTGCCGGTGCTCCGGGGCGCGTCCGTGCGCACCTTGGAGGCGCCGGCGACGGCCTCCTGCTTGTACTTCCAGTGCGCGGCGATGCCGTACTCGGCGCGGCGGTGCATGTCGAACGTACGGATCTGGAGTTCGACGGGCTTGCCGTTGGGTCCGATGACCGTCGTGTGCAGCGACTGGTACATGTTGAACTTGGGCATCGCGATGTAGTCCTTGAACCGCCCCGGAACCGGGTTCCAGCGGGCGTGGACGGTGCCCAGGGCCGCGTAGCAGTCGCGGACGGTGTCCACCAGGACGCGGATGCCGACCAGGTCGTAGATCTCCGCGAAGTCACGGCCGCGGACGATCATCTTCTGGTAGACGCTGTAGTAGTGCTTCGGGCGGCCGGTGACGGTCGCCTTGATGCGGGCGGCCCGCAGGTCCTGCTGGACCTCGTCGGTCACTATGGCCAGGTATTCGTCGCGCTTCGGTGCCCGCTCGGCCACCAGCCGGACGATCTCGTCGTACATCTTGGGGTAGAGGATCGCGAAGGCGAGGTCCTCCAGTTCCCACTTGATGGTGTTCATGCCCAGGCGGTGGGCGAGGGGCGCGTAGATCTCCAGGGTCTCGCGCGCCTTCTTCTCCTGCTTCTCGCGCTTGAGGTAGCGCATGGTGCGCATGTTGTGCAGGCGGTCGGCGAGCTTGATGACCAGGACGCGGGGGTCCTTGGCCATGGCGACGACCATCTTGCGGACGGTCTCCGCCTGCGCGGCCTCGCCGAACTTGACCTTGTCCAGCTTGGTGACGCCGTCGACGAGCAGCGCGACCGAGTCGCCGAAGTCGCGGCGGAGCTGGTCGAGGCCGTACTCGGTGTCCTCGACGGTGTCGTGCAGCAGCCCGGCCATCAGGGTGGCCGGATCCATGCCCAGTTCGGCGAGGATGGTGGTGACGGCGAGCGGATGCGTGATGTACGGGTCGCCGCTCTTGCGCTTCTGGCCGCGGTGCCAGCGCTCGGCGACCTGGTAGGCCTTCTCGATCTGGCGGAGCGTCGACGTCTCGATCTTCGCGTCGTTGCCGCGCACGATCCGCAGCAGTGGCTCCAGGACCGGGTTGTACGGGTTGGAGCGCTGCACGCCGAGGCGGGCGAGGCGCGCGCGTACGCGGTTGGAGGAGCCGGAGCGCGCGGGCTGACCCGTGGCCGCGGGGCGGGGCGCCGGAGCGGGGCTCTCGGCCGGGTCCGGCTTGGGGCGCGAGGGGCCGGCGGCCTTGTCTGCGGGCGCGGACTGGGCGTGCTCGACCGGGCTCTGCGCGGACTTCGCCGTCGCGGGCTTCGCGGGCTCGGTCGCGTCCGGCGCGGGCTCGGCCGCGGGGCCCGAGGCGGACTCGGGCTTGGCGGCGGTCAGGTGCTGGGCCTCGTCTGCCAAGAGGACTCCTCGTGCGCGATCCGGGTCCCCCGGTCAGGCTCCGGAGCACCCATGGTAGCGATCCCGCGTCCCGGGATCGCCTTCAGGCCACCGGGAGGGCTGTGTACTGGAGAAACACCAGAGGCGGGCCCCTGAATTCCATGGGGCCCGCCTTCGGTGGGATGCCGGGGTGGTCACGGGTGCCGGCCGGGTCCGCGGGACCTGGCGTCGGCGGTCACAGCACCCTTCGGACACCGAGCCGGTCAGGCGGCGGTGTCGTCCTCCGCGGGGTGACCGGAGGTCGTGGAGGTGCGGTCCCGGGTGCCGTCGCGGTTGATCCAGCCGGACCGTGACGCCCTTGGAGAACGGCGAACGGTGCCTCCGTGACACGCCGTTTCCGGCGCGCCTCGGAGGCACCGTGGACACACTCGCGAACCCGGTCCGCTTTCAGACCTGGATCAGCGACTCCAGCGGAGCGCCGGCCAGGGCGTGCTCCAGCCGTGCGCGGCCGCCCAGGAAGCCCAGCTCCATGAGGACGGCCACGCCCGCGACCTCGGCGCCCGCCCGTCGGATGAGCTGCAGGGACGCCTCGGCCGTGCCGCCGGTCGCGAGGACGTCGTCGATGACCATCACGCGGTCGCCCTCGATCAGGTCCTCGGCGTGCACCTCGATCTCGGCGGAGCCGTACTCCAGGTCGTACGCCTGGCTGAGCGTGGCCCCGGGGAGCTTGCCCGCCTTGCGTACGGGGATGAAGCCGACGCCCGCGCGGACGGCGGCCGGGGCGCCCAGGATGAAGCCCCGGGCCTCCAGGCCGACGATCTTCGTGGCGCCGTGCCGGAGCGTCAGCTCCGCCAGCGCGTCCGTCAGCGCGGTGAACGCCGCCGGGTCGGCGAGCAGCGGGGTGATGTCCTTGAACATCACGCCCGGCTCGGGGTGGTCGGCGACGTCACGGATGCGGCTGAGCAGCAGCTCCTTGATGTCGGTCATCGCCGCTTACCGCCCCGGCCGCGGCTGCGGCCTCCGGACTGGGCGCGCGGGCCGACCACCGCGGGGGCGGCCCCCGCCGGCTCGTCGTCGTACGGGCCGTCGGCCGCCGGCTCCGGGCCGTCCTGCCCGGCCTGGGCCCGCTTGGCGAGGACGCGCTTCTTGAGGGCCTTCAGCTGCGGCTCGCGCTCCTTGAGGTCGGCGACGAGCGGCGTGGCGATGAAGATCGACGAGTACGCACCGGCCGCGAGGCCGACGAACAGCGACAGCGAGATGTCGTTGAGCATGCCCGCGCCGAGGACACCGCCACCGATGAACAGCAGACCGGCGACCGGCAGCAGCGCGACCACCGTGGTGTTGATCGACCGCACCAGGGTGCTGTTGATCGAACGGTTGGCGATCTCGGCGTACGTCCAGCGGGTCTGCTTGGTGATGTCCTTGGTCTGCTCCTTGAGGCTGTCGAAGACGACGACCGTGTCGTAGAGCGAGTAACCGAGGATCGTGAGCAGACCGATCACCGTGCCCGGCGTCACCTCGAAGCCGACGAGGGCGTAGATGCCGATCGTGATGGTGATGTCGTGGATCAGGGCGACGAACGCGGCGATGGCCATCCGCCACTCGAACGCGATCGCCAGATAGATCACCACGAGGACCAGGAAGATGACGAGACCCTGCCAGGCCTTGTTGGCGATCTGGTCACCCCAGCTGGGGCCGACCAGTTCACCGGTGACGTCCTCCGGCTTCATGTTCATGTCGTCGGCCAGCTGCGCGGAGACCTTGTCGGCCTGGGCCGTCTCGATGCCCGAGATCTGGATGCGGAGGCTGCCCTCGCTGCCACTGCCGAGCTTCTGGACGATCGCGTCGTGGCCGGACGCCGACTCCGCGTACTCCTCGGCCTGGGCCACCGAGATGCTCGTCTTCGGTGTGGTGAAGACGGCGCCGCCCTGGAACTCGATACCCATCGTCAACCCGCGGAACATCAGGCCGCCGATGGCCGCGATGGTGATCAGGATGGATACGCCGTACCAGATCTTGCGGTGGCCGACGAAGTCGTAACCGACCTCGCCGCGGTGGAGACGGGCTCCGAGGTCGCCGAGCTTCGACATCTCAGGCCTCCTTCGGGTCGGCGGGGACGGCGGGACGGCGGGTACGGCGCAGCGGGGGCCGGGCGCCCAGTCGCTGCGGATCGAGGCCGGACCACTTGTGTCCGCCACCGAAGAACTTCGTACGGGCCAGCAGCGTCAGCAGCGGCTTGGTGAAGAAGAAGACCACCACGACGTCGAGCACCGTGGTCAGGCCGAGCGTGAACGCGAAGCCCTGCACCTTGCCGACGGTGACCACGAAGAGCACTGCGGCGGAGAGGAACGACACGAAGTCGGAGACCAGGATGGTGCGCCGGGCACGCGGCCAGGCCCGCTCCACGGCGGGGCGCAGGGTGCGGCCCTCGCGGATCTCGTCCCGCACACGTTCGAAGTACACGATGAACGAGTCCGCGGTGATACCGATCGCGACGATCGCGCCACAGACCGCGGGCAGGTTCAGCGCGAAGCCGATGGCCGGGCCGAGCAGGGCCATGAGCACGTACGTCAGGGCCGCCGAGATCAGCAGGGAGGCGATGGCGATGAGGGACAGGCCGCGGTAGTACACGATCAGGTAGATCATGACCAGGGCCAGACCGATGGCGCCGGCGATCAGACCGGCGTGCAGCTGCTCACCGCCGAGCGCGGGGCTGACCGTGGTGACGCTCGCCGTCTTGAAGGTGAGCGGGAGGGCGCCGTACGACAGCATGTTGGCGAGGCTCTCGGCCTCCTGCTGGGTGAAGCTGCCGGAGATCTCGGCCTTGCCGCCGGTGATCGCGCTGGTCACCTGGGGGTGCGAGACGACGTCGTCGTCGAGGACGATCGCGAACTGGTTCATCGGCGAGGTCTGGGCCGCCAGCGCCTTCGTGACCTCGGTGAACTTCTTGCCACCGGCGTCGTTGAAGTCCATGACGACCTTCCAGCCGCCGCCGTTCTGGGTGTCGAGGAGCGCCTGCGCCTTGGTGACGTCCGTGCCGTCGACGCCGACCGGGCCGAGGACGAACTTGCTCCAGGCGCCGTTGTCCTGACCGCACGCGATGATCGTGTCGGTGGTCTTGCTCTTGCCGAGCTTGGCGCGCTGCTTGGGGTCGGAGCAGTCGAGGGCGTTGTACCGGTCGATGAGGGCCTGTGTGGCCTTGTCCGGGGTCGGGCTCGGCGAGGCGCCGTCGGTGGCCTTGGCGGACTCCGATGCCTTGGCCGAGCCGGAGGCGCTGGAGGACGGCGTGGGGTCGGCCTTGAGCGCGTCGGTCACGGCGCGGCCCTGGGAGGTGGCGGAGGCCGACGGGGAGGAGGACCCGGGCGAGGTCGCTTTGTCCGGCTCGTCGGCGGCCTTGTCACCGGAGGAGCTGGGCGAGGCGCTGCCGCTGGAGGACTCGCTCGGCGTGGGGGTCGGCGTCGGCGTGCCGCTGTCGGTCCGCAGCAGGGGACGGAAGTAGAGCTTCGCGGTGGTGCCGACCTGCTCCCGGGCCTCTTTGGAGTTCGTGCCCTTGGGAATGTTGACGATGATGTTGCGATCGCCCTGGGTCTGGACCTCGGCCTCGGAGACACCCAGACCATTGACACGGCGGTTCATGATCTCGACCGCGGTGTCCATGTTGGTCTTGTTGATCGCCGATTCCTGGCCGCTCCTCGCCTCGAGCGTGATGCTCGTACCACCGGCGAGGTCGATGCCGAGACGCGGAGTGGTGTGTCCGGAGGCGAACATTCCCCCGGTGAGCGCCACTAGGGCGATCAGGATGAGGGCCAGCGCGCGCCCAGGCTTGCCCTGGGCGCTCGCGCTCCGGCCCTTCTTCGGTGCTGCCACCTTCTCGTACTCCCTCTCGGGCCGCCGTGCGGGGTCAGCGCGGCGGCGGCCATGACTGGTGTCGGGAGTCCGGGCGAAAACGGCACGTTCCCGGGGCGCGGGCGGTTCTCGCTCGCACTCCCGGGACGTGACTACTTCGCGTCGGACTCGCCGTCGGTCTTCTTCGGCTCTGCTTCGACGGACTTGGCGTCGTCGTCCTTCGCCTCGGCGGTCTCGTCGGCCGCGTCGTCGGACGCGTCCTTCTTGCCGAGGTCGATGGGCTTGTCGTCGGAAGCGGCGGAAGCGTCGTCGGAGGGCTCGTCGGTCTCGGTGAGGGAGGAGGCGTCGTCCGGGACGACGTCGGACTTCAGGTCGTGCTCGATGCCGTGGACGATGCGGTTGTACTCCTCGTCGCTGAGGACGGCACCGATGGCGTTCTTCGCGAACAGCAGCTCGACGCCCGGCCCGGCGTCGAGGAGGACCGTGTCCTCGCTGACCTCCTTGACCGTCGCGTACATACCCCCGATCGTGCGGACGCCGGAACCGGGCTGCATCTGGTTCCGCATGTCGGCGGCCTGCTGCTGCTTCTTCTTGGCCGATCGGGTCATCAGGATCATGGCCCCGATGAGCACGATGAACGGGAGGAGGGTCACGAGACTCACGGGTCGGAACTTCCTTCACACGACCGCGATGGCGAGCGGCCTGATGGTTGGGGGTATGTGCGCTGCCGTCAAGGGCGGCATCGGCGGAGTCTAAGCGAGTCCACCGTGATGGAACAACGCACAGCATGTCACCGGGGTTCCATGCCGGGCGAGTACCGCGCCGTCACGAGAGGGTCACGCCCCGAACAGGTCCTGTTGTCCGTTTCCCCCGGTCGTACCGCGTGGCGGGGTGAGTCCGAGGTGGGCCCAGGCGGCGGGGGTCGCGACCCGCCCGCGGGGGGTCCGGGCGAGCAGTCCCTCCCGGACGAGGAAGGGCTCGGCCACCTCCTCCACGGTCTCACGCTCCTCCCCCACCGCGACCGCGAGCGTGGAGAGGCCGACCGGTCCGCCGCCGAAGAGCTTGAGCAGGGCTTCGAGGACGCCCCGGTCCAGGCGGTCCAGGCCCCGGGCGTCCACCTCGTAGACGGCGAGGGCGGCCCCGGCGATGTCGCGGGTGATGAAGCCGTCGGCCTTGACCTGCGCGTAGTCCCGTACGCGGCGCAGCAGACGGTTGGCGATACGGGGGGTGCCGCGGGAACGGCCCGCGATCTCGGCGGCACCGTCCGTGTCGATCTCCACGTCGAGGAGGTTCGCCGAGCGGTGGACGACCCGCTCCAGCTCGGCGGGCTCGTAGAACTCCATGTGCGCGGTGAAGCCGAAGCGGTCCCGCAGCGGCGGGGGCAGCAGTCCCGCGCGCGTGGTGGCGCCGACCAGGGTGAAGGGCGGCAGTTCGAGGGGGATGGCGGTGGCGCCGGGGCCCTTGCCGACGATCACGTCGACACGGAAGTCCTCCATCGCCATGTAGAGCATCTCCTCGGCGGGCCGTGACATGCGGTGGATCTCGTCGAGGAAGAGGACCTCGCCCTCCTGGAGGGAGGAGAGGATCGCGGCGAGGTCGCCGGCGTGCTGGATGGCGGGGCCGGAGGTGATCCGGATGGGGGCGCCCATCTCGGCCGCGATGATCATCGAGAGGGTGGTCTTGCCGAGGCCGGGGGCGCCGGAGAGCAGCACGTGGTCGGCGGTGGCGCCGCGCGCGCGTGCCGCCCGCAGGACCAGGTCGAGCTGTTCGCGGACCTTCTCCTGGCCGATGAACTCCCCCAGGTCCTTCGGGCGCAGGGCGGCCTCGACGGCCTGGTCCTCACGGTCGGCGACGGAGCCCACCAGCCTCTCGGCGGCGGTGTCGTCGGTCGTGTCGTCCCAGTTCATTGCGTGTGCCTCGTGGTCGTGGTCGTGGTCGCGGTCGGACGGTCGGAGCTGCGGTGCGCGGGCCGGCGGGCCCGGCCGGCGATGTTCAGCGCGTTCTGTTGAGGGTCTGCAGGGCGGCCTTCAACAGCTGCCCGACCTGGGGCGTGCCCGGGGCGGCCTCCGCCTGGGGGGCCACGGCCGCCACGGCCTCGTCGGCCTCGCGGGTGGCGTAGCCGAGGCCGATCAGGGCGGCGTGCAGCTGGTCGCGCCAGCCCTGGGTGACCGGGGCGCCGACCGCGGGGGCGCCGACGGGCTCGCCGAGGCGGTCCTTCAGTTCCAGCAGCAGCTTCTGGGCGCCCTTCTTGCCGATGCCGGGGACGGCGATCAGCGCCTTCTCGTCACCGGTGGCGACCGCCCGGCGCAGTGCGTCGGGGGTGTGCACGGCCAGCATCGCCTGGGCCAGTCGGGGTCCGACGCCGCTGGCGGTCTGCAGCAGTTCGAAGACCTGGCGTTCGTCGTCGTCCACGAAGCCGTAGAGGGTGAGCGAGTCCTCGCGCACCACCAGGGACGTGGCCAGCTTGGCCGGTTGGCCCATGCGCAGCCCGGAGAGGGTGCCCGGCGTGCACTGCACCGAGATGCCGATCCCGCCCACCTCGACCACCGCGGAGTCGGGGGCGAGGGCGGCGACCGGGCCGGAGACGAAAGCGATCATGCCGTACGGCCTTTCGAAGCGTGCAGGGCGACGGCCTGCTGGAGGCGGTTCTGCGCGGGGGCCCGCCAGATGTGACAGATGGCGAGGGCGAGGGCGTCGGCGGCGTCCGCCGGCTTCGGGGGTGCGTCGAGCCGGAGAAGACGGGTGACCATCGCGCCGACCTGAGCCTTGTCGGCACGACCGCTGCCGGTGACGGCGGCCTTGACCTCGCTGGGGGTGTGCAGGGCGACGGGGATGCCGCGGCGGGCGGCGCACAGCATCGCGACGGCGCTGGCCTGGGCGGTGCCCATGACCGTCCGGACGTTGTGCTGGCTGAACACCCGTTCCACGGCGACGTATTCGGGGCGGTACTCGTCGAGCCACTGCTCGATGCCCTGCTCGATCGCGACGAGACGCCGGCCCAACTCGGCGTCGGCGGGCGTCCGTACGACTCCGACACCGATCATGGTGAGCGGCCGGCCGGCGACTCCCTCGACGACGCCCACACCGCACCGCGTGAGTCCGGGGTCCACCCCTAGTACGCGCACGCGCCCCCCTCCACTCCCTCGCCTGTTCGTGCAGGCTATCTGCTGCCACCGACAACGGCGGCGGGCCGGTGGGTGTGTCCCACCGGCCCGCCGGAGTTGCCGTGTCCGCGGAGCGTTACGCGTCGACCTTGGCCATCACGTCGTCGCTGACGTCGAAGTTGGCGAAGACGTTCTGGACGTCGTCGCTGTCCTCCAGGGCGTCGATCAGCTTGAAGATCTTCCGGGCGCCCTCCTCGTCCAGCTCGACCTGCATGGTCGGGACGAAGTTGGCCTCGGCGGAGTCGTAGTCGATGCCCGCCTCCTGGAGGGAGGTGCGGACCGCGACCATGTCGGTGGCCTCGCTGAGCACCTCGAAGGACTCGCCCAGGTCGTTGACCTCCTCGGCGCCCGCGTCGAGCACGACCTCCAGGACGTCGTCCTCGGACAGCTCGCCCTTGGGGACGATGACGACGCCCTTGCGGTTGAAGAGGTACGAGACGGAACCGGGGTCGGCCATCGAGCCGCCGTTGCGGGTCATGGCGACGCGGACGTCGGAGGCGGCGCGGTTGCGGTTGTCGGTGAGGCACTCGATGAGCACCGCGACGCCGTTCGGACCGTAGCCCTCGTACATGATCGTCTCGTAGTCGGCGCCACCGGCTTCGAGGCCGCCGCCGCGCTTGACCGCGGAGTCGATGTTCTTGTTCGGGACCGACTGCTTCTTCGCCTTCTGGATGGCGTCGTAAAGAGTCGGGTTGCCCTCGACGTCGACGCCGCCCATCCGGGCCGCGACCTCGATGTTCTTGATCAGCTTCGCGAAGAGCTTGCCGCGCTTGGCGTCGATCACGGCCTTCTTGTGCTTCGTCGTAGCCCATTTAGAGTGGCCGGACATCTGCCTGTCTCCTTCGCGTAACCCATCTCTGCAACGAACCCCAGAGATCCTACAAGGAGTCCGCCGCCCTGTTCGCGCGCACCATCTCCACGAACAGCGCGTGCAGCCGGTGGTCGCCGGTCAGCTCCGGGTGGAAGGACGTGGCGAGGGCGTTGCCCTGGCGCACGGCGACGATGTGGCCCTCGTGCTCGGCCAGCACCTCCGTCCGGGCGCCCACGGACTCGACCCAGGGGGCGCGGATGAAGACGCCCTCCACGGGGGCGCCCTCCACACCCTTGACGTCGACCGCCGCCTCGAAGGACTCGTTCTGACGGCCGAAGGCGTTGCGGCGCACGATCATGTCGATGCCGCCGATGGTCTCCTGGCCCGAGCGGGGGTCGAGGATCTTGTCGGCGAGCATGATCAGTCCGGCGCAGGTGCCGTAGACGGGCATGCCGTCGCGCACGCGCGCGCGGAGCGGCTCCATCACGCCGAACAGCACGGCCAGCTTGGAGATGGTGGTGGACTCGCCGCCGGGGACGACGAGGCCGTCCACCTCGGCGAGTTCCTCGGGGCGCCGCACCGGCCTGGCCACGGCATCGGCCGCGGCCAGGGCGACGAGGTGCTCCCGTACGTCGCCCTGGAGAGCCAGGACGCCTATGACGGGGGTGTCGCTCATGGGTGCTTACCAGCCCCGGTTCGCGTAGCGCTCGGCCTCGGGGAGCGTGTCGCAGTTGATGCCGACCATGGCCTCGCCCAGGTTGCGGGAGGCGTCGGCGATGATCTTCGGGTCGTCGTAGAAGGTGGTGGCCTTCACGATGGCGGCGGCGCGCTTGGCCGGGTCGCCGGACTTGAAGATGCCGGAGCCGACGAAGACGCCCTCGGCGCCGAGCTGGCGCATCAGCGCGGCGTCGGCGGGGGTCGCCACGCCACCGGCGGAGAAGAGGACCACCGGCAGCTTGCCCAGCTCGGCGACCTCCTTGACCAGCTCGTACGGGGCGCGCAGCTCCTTGGCGGCGGCGTACAGCTCGTTGTTGTCGTAGCCGCGCAGACGGGCGATCTCGTTCTTGATCTGGCGCAGGTGGCGGACGGCCTCGACGACGTTTCCGGTGCCGGCCTCGCCCTTGGAACGGATCATCGCGGCGCCCTCGGCGATGCGGCGCAGGGCCTCGCCCAGGTTGGTGGCGCCGCACACGAACGGGGTCGTGAAGGCGAACTTGTCGCTGTGGTTGACCTCGTCGGCCGGGGTGAGGACCTCGGACTCGTCGATGTAGTCCACGCCGAGGGACTGCAGGACCTGGGCCTCGACGAAGTGGCCGATGCGGGACTTGGCCATGACCGGGATGGAGACGGCCTCGATGATGCCCTCGATCATGTCGGGGTCGGACATCCGGGCCACGCCGCCGTCCTTGCGGATGTCGGCGGGGACCCGCTCCAGGGCCATGACGGCGACGGCGCCCGCGTCCTCGGCGATCTTGGCCTGCTCGGGGGTGACGACGTCCATGATCACACCACCCTTGAGCTGCTCGGCCATGCCGCGCTTCACGCGGGCGGTGCCGGTCTCGGGGGTCTGGGCGGAGTGGGAGAGCGTGCTGGACACGGGTTTGACCTCGCTCGGGGGAAGCTCGGGGGAAGGTTTCTGCAATCCCCGAGGAAACGCGAGGGGAACAGGCCACTGCAAGGGCCAATGGGGAGGCGGTGGATCGTTTTGTGCGGGTGCGTCGGCGGGTGCGGGTGCGTGGGGCTTCTCGTGCAGTTCCCCGCGCCCTAAAAGCATCAGGCCCTGCGGGCCTGAAACCCACCGGCCCTGCGGGCCCGAAAAGCCCGCAGCCCCGGCTTTTCAAGGGCGCGGGGAACTGCGCGACCAGCCCCGACCCGACCCGCAGTCGCCCACGCACCGGCACCCCCGACCCATGAGGCGCCCGGAAGTCAGGCCGTCGCCCGGTCCGCCAGAGCCGCCGGCGGCTCGTCGTCCATCTCGAACGCGAGCGGGAACGGGGCATGCCCGGCGAGCCGGAACCACCGCACCTTGCGATGCCGCCGCAGCGCCCGCGCCGCACGCACCGCGTCGTTGTGGAAGCGCCGCGCCATCGGCACCCGGCGCACGGCCTGGGCCAGTTCGTTCGCGGCGTCCTCCCCGCCCGGCGCCTCCCGCACCACCTCCACCTGCTGCGCCTCCTCGAAGACGGCCCGCAGCGCCTGGCTCAGCTCGCTCTCGGCGACCTCGCGCTGCTCCTCCTCCGCCTGCCGGGCCGCGTGCGCCGCCTCGTAGAGGACGATCGAGGCGGCCGGGTCCAGCACCCCGGAGGTGGCCAGCTCCTGGGCCACCGACGCACGGCGCAGCAGCTGCGCGTCGAGCGCGGCGCGGGCGGCGTCGATGCGCGCGTGCAGTCGGTCGAGTCGTCCCGCGGTCCAGCTCAGATAGAGACCGATCGCGAAGAGGACGACGGCGATCCAGATGAGTGTCGAAGTCACGGGCGGCAAGGCTACTACCGGCGCCCGTCACCGCCGCGTACGACGTCGGCGCCCCGCGCCGGGCGCCGCGGCCGCCGCGTGCTCAGTCCCGGGCCAGCCCCAACCGCGCCCGCAGTCCCCCTCGTTCGTCCGCCGCCACCGAGGCCGCTCCCTCCGTGACCGTCTCGTAGACGCCGAGGATGTCGGCCCCGACGACGGACCAGTCGAAGCGCCGGACGTGGGCGCTGCCGCGGGCGCGGAGTTCGGCACGGCGGTCCGGGTCGCCGAGCAGGCGTACGGCGGCCGTCGCGAGGGCGTCCGCGTCCTCGTTGGCGAAGAGTTCGCCCGCGCTGCCCTGGTCCAGGACCTGGGCGAAGGCGTCGAGGTCGGAGGCGAGGACGGGAGCGCCCGCGGACATGGCCTCGACGAGGATGATGCCGAAGCTCTCGCCCCCGGTGTTGGGGGCGACGTACAGGTCGACGCTGCGCAGGAAGCGGGCCTTGTCCTCGTCGCTGACCATGCCGAGGAACTCGACGCGGGAGCGCAGTTCCTTCGGCAGCGTCTCCACCGCCTCCTCCTCGTCCCCGCGCCCGGCGACCAGCAGCCGGGTCTTCGGACGCTCGGCGAAGATCCGCGGGAGCGCCTTCATCAGGACCGGCAGCCCCTTGCGGGGTTCGTCGATGCGGCCGACGAAACCGAGGGTGTCGCCCTGCCACTCGGGCCGGGGCTTGGCGCGGGCGAAGAAGTCGACGTCGACGCCGTTCGGGATGACCACCGCGTCGCCGCCCAGGTGTTCGACCAGAGTGCGGCGGGCGTACTCGCTCACCGCGATCCGCGCGCTGATCTTCTCCAGCGCGGGCTGCAGGATCGGGTACGCCGCGATCATCGCCCGGGAGCGCGGGTTGGAGGTGTGGAAGGTGGCGACGATCGGGCCCTGCGCGGCCCAGCAGGCCAGCAGGCCGAGCGAGGGGGAGGCCGGCTCGTGGATGTGGATCACGTCGAACGTGCCGTCGTGCAGCCAGCGCCGTACGCGCGCCGCCGACAGGAAACCGAAGTTCAGGCGGGCCACGGAGCCGTTGTAGGGCACCGGGACCGCACGGCCCGCCGAGACGACGTACGGCGGCAGCGGCGTGTCGTCGTCGGCGGGGGCGAGGACCGACACTTCGTGACCGAGTCCGATGAGATGGTCGGCCAGGTCGCGGATGTGGAACTGGACTCCCCCGGGCACGTCCCAGGAGTACGGGCAGACGATCCCGATCCTCACGGGCGCCCCTTCTCGGATCCCGTGGCCTCGGAGCCGGCGTCGAAACCGGCCCCGGGGCTCTTCGCGGGGTCCAGGTCCGCGAGCCACAAGCGCTGGAGCATGTGCCAGTCCTCCGGGTGGTCGGCGATGCCGGTGGCGAAGGCGTCGGCCAGCGCCTGTGTCATGAGGGACGTCTTCTCGGCGCGGGTACCTGACTCGGGTACGTCGATCGGTGCGTGCACCCGTCCCCGCATCACCGGTGAGTCGTCGTACCAGAGTGTCACCGGCAGCAGCAGCGCGCCGGTCTGCTGGGCGAGGAGGGCCGGTCCGGCGGGCATCCGGGTGGGCTCGCCGAAGAAGTCGACCTCGACGCCGGACGCGGACAGATCGCGGTCGGCGACCAGGCAGACCAGGCCCCCGTCGCGCAGTCGTCGCGCGAGGGTGCCGAAGGCGGAGCCTCCGCTGTGCGGCAGGACCTCCATGCCCAGGCCCTCGCGGTAGGCGACGAAGCGGTCGTAGAGCGTCTCGGGCTTGAGGCGTTCGGCGACCGTCGTGAACGGGGTCTTCAGCTCGGTGGTGACCCAGGCGCCGGCCAGGTCCCAGTTGGCGAGGTGCGGCAGGGCGAGTATCACGCCCCGGCCGGAGGCGAGGCCGTCGGTGAGGTGGTGCAGGTCCTTGGGCGTGAATCCGGTCCGGACGCGCTCCTCGCTCCAGGCCGGCAGACGGAAGGACTCCATCCAGTAGCGCAGGTAGGAGCGCATGCCCGCGCGGGACAGCGCGGCGAGGCGCTCGGGGCTCGCGCCCGGCACCACGCGCGCGTAGTTGGCCTCCAGGCGGCGCACGAGAGGGCCGCGCCGCGTCCAGGTGGCGTCGGCGATCGTCCGGCCGAGGCGTACGGCGACGGGTTCCGGGAGCTTCTTGACGGTGGCCCAGCCGAGGCCGTACAGGCCGTCGGTCGCCCGCTCCCGCAGAGCGCTCACGGGGTCGCCTCGCTGTTGCGGGCGGCGTCCGGCGACTCCTGCGCGGGCGCGGCGGCCGCCTCCGCCTCGGCCGCGGCCTCCGCCTCGGCGGACTCGCGACGGACGGTGACGACGCGCTGGATCAGGGTGACGAGGCTGCCGACGGCGACGATCCACAGGGCGACGGGCAGCAGGACCTCGATGCCCGGCACACCGAACGCGTGCAGACCGGAGAGACCGGCCGCGACCAGCGAGATCACCAGGCGCTCGGCACGCTCGACCAGTCCGTTGACCGCCACCGGCAGACCGATCGACTCGCCGCGCGCCTTGGTGTACGACACGACCTGGCCGCTCGCCAGGCAGAAGATCGAGACGGCGCACAGCGCGAGGTCGTCGCCCTTGCCCGCGTACCAGAGGGCGAACCCGCCGAAGATCGCGCCGTCGGCGACCCGGTCGAGCGTGGAGTCGAGGAAGGCGCCCCAGCGGCTGGAGCGGCCCATCTGACGGGCCATGTTGCCGTCGACGAGGTCCGAGAAGACGAAGAGCGTGATGACGATCGTGCCCCAGAAGAACTCGCCCCGGGGATAGAAGACCAACGCGCCCGCGATCACTCCGGCGGTGCCGATGAGGGTGACCGTGTCGGGGCTGACACCCCTGCGGATCAGAAACGCGGCGAACGGTGTGAGGACACGCGTGAAGAATGCACGCGCGTACTTGTTCAGCATGGCCTTCCCGAGGGTCGGTGTCGCCGCGTGGCCCCTGCTGGCCATCCGGCTGGCCCATCGTAGCCACGCGCGCGCGTGTACGACCGTCGGGCACCAGCCCGCCGTGTCCCGGGGCCGTGGGGAGCGATCCCGTCCCCCGTATGGACGCGCGGTGACGCGAGTGGAAAGCTCGAAAGACACCGCGGGCGTCACCGGAGTCGACACCGCTGGGGTCCCCCGGGACGAAAGTCCGGGGAGGATCCGCGTGTCCGCGCCCACAGTGACCTCACCGTGCACGGGAGGCAGACCATGGGCGACAAGGCGAACGCACATCCCGGAGCCGCCGGCAGGGCTACGGCGGCCGACCACCCCGCGTCCGTACGGAATGTGGTGCTGGTCGGCCACTCCGGTTCGGGCAAGACGACGCTGGTGGAGGCTCTCGCGCTGACGGCGGGGGCGGTGAACCGGGCGGGCCGCGTGGAGGACGGCGGCACCGTCTCCGACTACGACGAGATCGAACACCGGCAGCAACGCTCGGTGCAGCTCTCGCTCGTCCCCTTGGAATGGGGCGAGTACAAGATCAATCTGTTGGACACCCCCGGATACGCCGACTTCGTCGGGGAACTCAGGGCCGGTCTGCGAGCGGCGGACGCGGCCCTTTTCGTCGTCTCGGCCTCCGACGGCGTGGACGGCTCGACCCGCATGGTCTGGGAGGAGTGCGCGGCGGTCGGCATGCCCCGGGCGATCGTGGTGACCCACCTGGAGGCCGCGCGGGCGGACTTCGAGGAGATGACCCGTATCTGCGCGGAGACGTTCGGCGGCGACGACCCCGACGCCGTACTGCCGCTCTATCTGCCGCTGCACGGCCCCCAGGGACCCGACGGGCACGCGCCCGTGACCGGGCTGACCGGGCTGCTGTCGCGGAAGCTGTTCGACTACTCCTCCGGTGAGCGCAAGGAGTCCGAGCCGGGCCCCGAGCAGTTGCCGGCCATCGAGGAGGCCCGCAACCGGCTCATCGAGGGGATCATCGCGGAGAGCGAGGACGAGACCCTCATGGACCGCTATCTCGGCGGTGAGGAGATCGACGTCACCACCCTCGTCGACGACCTGGAGCGCGCCGTCGCCCGCGGGGTCTTCCACCCCGTGCTGGCCGCGGCCCCCGCCGCCGACGGCGCGCGGCAGGGTCTCGGCACGGTCGAACTCCTCGAACTGGTCACCGGCGGTTTCCCCACCCCTCTGGAGCGCGAGACGCCCGCCGTCACCACCCCCGAGGGCGCGCCCCGGGAGATCAAGGCGGCCTGCGACCCCGACGGCCCGCTGGTCGCGGAGGTCGTGAAGACCGCCAGCGACCCCTACGTGGGCCGTATCTCGCTGGTACGGGTCTTCTCCGGCACCCTGCGGTCCGACGCGACGGTGCACGTGTCCGGGCACGGGCTCGCCGACCGGGGGCACGAGGACCATGACGTCGACGAGCGGATCGGCGCCCTGTCCACGCCCTTCGGCAAGCAGCAGCGGACGCTCACGCACTGCATCGCGGGCGACCTGGCCTGTGTCGCGAAGCTGAGCCGCGCGGAGACCGGGGACACGCTGTCGGCCAAGGACGACCCGCTGCTCATGGAGCCGTGGGAGATGCCCGACCCGCTGCTCCCGCTCGCCATCCAGGCGCACAGCAAGGCCGACGAGGACAAGCTCTCCCAGGGGCTGGCGCGGCTCGTTGCCGAGGACCCGACCATGCGGCTCGAACAGAACCCGGACACCCACCAGGTCGTCCTGTGGTGCCTGGGCGAGGCGCACGCCGACGTGGCACTGGAACGGCTGCGCAGCCGGTACGGCGTCCAGGTCGACGTCGTACCGCACCGGGTCTCCCTGCGGGAGACGTTCGCCGACAGGTCGGCCGGGCGCGGCCGGCACGTGAAGCAGTCCGGCGGGCACGGGCAGTACGCGATCTGCGAGATCGAGGTGGAGCCGCTGCCCGGTGGTTCCGGCATCGAGTTCGTCGACAAGGTCGTCGGCGGGGCCGTGCCGAGGCAGTTCATCCCGTCCGTCGAGAAGGGGGTGCGGGCGCAGGCCGCCAAGGGCGTCGTGGCCGGCTATCCGCTCATCGACGTGCGGATCACGCTGCGGGACGGCAAGGCGCACTCGGTGGACTCCTCGGACGCCGCGTTCCAGACGGCGGGCGCGCTGGCGCTGCGCGAGGCCGCGACGGACGCGAAGATCCATCTCCTGGAGCCGGTGGCCGAGGTGTCGGTCCTGGTCGGCGACTCGTACGTGGGCCCCGTGATGAGCGATCTGTCGGGGCGGCGCGGCCGCGTCGTCGGGACCGAGCAGGCGGGCGGCGGACGCACCCTGGTGCGGGCCGAGGTACCGGAGATCGAGATCGACCGGTACGCCGTCGATCTGCGCTCCCTCTCCCACGGCACCGCGCGCTTCGGCCGCCGGTACACGCGGCACGAGCCGATGCCCTCCCACGTGGCCGAGAAGGTGCGCGAGCAGATCAAGGAGCACTGACGGGCCGGGGCCGCGTCGAAGGTCGCGGTCCCCGGGGTGTGATCCGGGCACGTTGTCCGGCGGTGCGCCGGCGAACGGTTCCGGCCGTTCTGCCGGCCGCCGTCGGCGGGACGGCCGTGGGACCACCGCCGGGTGAGGACGGGACAACGCCGGTCCACGGACGGCGGGTTCCGTGAATGTCCGTTCTCGCACCGCGCGGTGTCCGTCGCTGCGGATACGCTGATCACCTGATCGACAAGTATGGCTCGATCGGGCTCGGATCGGGCGATGACCTGATCAACAGGTGTGCGGAGCACGGAAGTCGGGAAGAGCCGCAGGAGCGAGTGTGCGGCGATGGGGGCGGCGGCGGTGGCGGACAGTTTCGATTTCACTCCCGGGGCACAGGTGCCGCTGATGGGCACCGCGGGCCAGACGGCGGCCACGTACGCCCTGGCGTCCGCGGCCTACCGGGACAACGAGATCGCGGAGATCCTCAAGGCCAACAACGACTGGCACAAGTCCGCGGTCAAACCGGGGCGGAAATGGGCGACCATCTTCCGGCCGAACCTCGGGGAGGCGTTCTCCCTCGCGGTACGGGACCGGATGGTCGGCGCCGGCCGCAAACCCCTCATCCAGTCCTTCGGCATGGAGCCGCAGGTCGTCGTCGAGCACTGCCTCGCGGCGAACAACATCCGCCGGGAGCGCGACAACTGGCTCTCGGCGGTGATGGTCCTGTGCGGCCTGCTCTTCCTGCCCGGCCTGCTGCTCTGGCTGCTCGTCTTCCAGATCCGTTCGACGGTCGCCAAGCGTGACAAGCGCGCCGGCGCCCTCGGCACCACCCTGCTGGTCGCCGTGGGCGCCCTCGCCGTGATCTTCCTGCTCCGGATGCCGTTCGACGGGATCTGGGCCTGGTACGCGCGGGCCTGTGTGGTGCTGCCCGTGGTCGGCTGGTTCTGGGCCAAGCAGATCTGCGAGCGCGCCGCCGCGGACCTGCGGGACCGCTGGTCCGGCCTGCTGGCCGGCGGCGGGGTCGGCGCCAAGATCCCCGAGGCCGTGCCCGGCAGCCCCAACGAGACCAAGGCCGAGCAGCTGCGCAAGGAGCTGGCCCGGCTCAGCGCCGAGCAGCGGTCCAACCTCGTCTTCTACGCCGGCCCCAAGGGCATCCTCGGCATGGGCACCCGCTGGGGCGCCTGGCAGCTCGCCGAGGATCTCGTACCGGCCGATTCCGGCAAGGAGATCCACCCGTTCCGCAGCTGGGACGTCATACGCGCCATCCACGACCAGCTGCGCATGCTGGAGCGCACCCCCCTCAACACCGGCGGTTTCACGGCGCCCTCCATCAAGCACTGGATCGTCAGCCCCATCGGCGAGGGCGCCGGCGCCGTGGCCCGGCCCGAGGGCACCGACGTGGACGCCTACCAGTACAAGTCCCACGCGATACAGGAGATCTGCAACAAGCAGCACTTCGGCAGCGGCAACCGGCACTACCTGGGGGTCCAGTGGACGCTCTGGGACGGCCAGTTGATCATCACCATGATGGTCACGGTCACCGTGCTGCACCAGACGCTCCGCATCGAGGTGACCGGACACGCCCTGGGCCCGGTGCACGGTCTGTTCACGACCGGGCCGGCGGCCAAGGAGAAAGAGGTCCAGAAGTCGCTGAGGTTCTGGGAGACCCGCAAGGTGAAGCTCCCCCTCGTCGACGCGGACGAGGTCGTACGGCTCGCCGCGCGCGCCCCGCTGACCTGGTACCCGCCGCTGCTCAACTGGCTCGGCGGTTCCATCGGCCTGCCCGAGCCGTTCGGTCTGCGGCACGCCTGGGCCGACCAGCCGTGGCGGCACCGTTTCATGGCCGACGACGCGCTGCGCGCCGCCACGCCGGTGCTCCGCGTGGTGCACAACGCCGCGATCAAGGTCCTGAAGGACAACGGCGTGGACACCGAGAAGTTCGGCTCACGGGCCGGGTTCCTCAGCGGGGCGGTGCAGGACGCGTCGCCGCGGAAGGCGGACCTCTACGACGCGTGACCGCTGCGCTGGGCTTGGGCCGGGGGATGCGTGGGGGGTGGGGCGCCGTGTTTGGCTGCGGGTGCGTGGGGGCTGGTCGCGCAGTTCCCCGCGCCCCTGAAAAGCAGGGGCTGCGCCCCATGCTTTTCAGGCCCGAAGGGCCCCGCCGGCCGCGCGCGACGGCGTACCCCTCGGCGGTCACGCCGTCGGCCATGCCTCCGCGAGCATTTTCCTCGTGTCGGCGAGGAGTTGGGGCAGGATGCGGGTGTGGCCGACGACCGGCATGAAGTTGGTGTCGCCGCCCCAGCGGGGAACGATGTGCTGGTGGAGGTGGGCGGCGATACCAGCGCCCGCGACCGTGCCCTGGTTCATGCCGATGTTGAATCCGTGCGCACCCGACGCGGCGCGCAGGGCGGTCATGGACTGCTTGGTCAGCTCGGCCAGCTCGGCGGTCTCCGGGCCGGTGAGGTCCGTGTAGTCGGCGACGTGGCGGTAGGGGACGACCATGAGGTGGCCGCCGTTGTACGGGTAGAGGTTGAGCACCGCGTACACATGCTCGCCGCGCCTGATGACCAGGCCGTCCTCGTCCGACTTCGCCGGGATCGTGCAGAACGGACAGCCGTCGTCGGCCCCAGGACCGGTCGGCTTGTTCTCACCCTGGATGTACGCCATCCGGTGGGGCGTCCACAGGCGCTGGAACGCGTCCTGCGTTCCCACTCCGATCTGCTGCTCCGGCTCACTCGTCATGCAGTGCAGCATATTGCTTCGCCCGTTCGCGGCGTGTCGGCGGGTACCGGAGCGGGACGGGCGGGGCCAAGCTGAGGCGATGGACCTCGACAGCCGCGCGCTCCGCTGGGAGCAGCGCACCGGACGCGTCCTCGCCGGAGCGTCGGCCCTCTTTCTCGGCTCGTACGCGGTACGGGTGCTCGCCCACGGCCTTCCGCAGGTCTGGCTCGACCTCTGTCTCGCGGTGACCATGGCGTGCTGGGCGGTCTTCGCCCTCGACTACGGCGTGCGCTGGCGGCTGAGCGGGCTGGGCCCGAGGTTCGTACGCGTCCACTGGCTGGACACCGTCGTGCTGGTGCTGCCGCTGCTGCGGCCGCTGCGCGTCGTGCAGATCCACGACGCCGTGCAGCGTCACCACGAGCGGCCGCGGCTCTCCCTGCACGCGCGCGTGGCCGTCTACGCGGGCCTGTCGGTGACCCTGCTCGGCTTCACCGGCGCCCTCGCCGTCTACCAGCAGGAGCACGACGCGCCGGGCGCGACGATCCTGACCTTCGGGGACGCCGTGTGGTGGACCTGCTCGACGCTCGCCACGGTCGGGTACGGGGACGTCACCCCCGTCACCCCGATGGGCCGGACGATCGCCGTGTTCCTGATGGCCTGCGGTCTCGCCCTGCTCGGCACGGTGACGGGGTCGTTCGGATCGTGGCTGATCCAGGTGTTCGCGCGGGAGGACGAGGGGAGGCCCCCGGCGAGCTGAACTCTCCGGGGGCCTCCCTCGACGACCGGGGCGCGGGGGCGCGTCAGATCTGGACGCGGTCCTCCACGACCTTGGCGATCTTGGCGATGGCCTCCTCGACGGGGATGCCGTTCTCCTGGGAGCCGTCGCGGTAGCGGAAGGAGACGGCACCGGCGGCCATGTCCTCGTCACCGGCGATGACCATGAACGGCACCTTGGCCTTCTGGGCGTTGCGGATCTTCTTCTGCATGCGGTCGGAGGAGGCGTCGACGTCGACGCGCAGGCCCTTCCTCTTCGCCTCGGCGGCGAACTTCTGCAGGTACTCCACGTGCGCGTCGCCGATCGGGATGCCGACCGCCTGGACGGGCGCCAGCCAGGCCGGGAACGCGCCCGCGTAGTGCTCCAGGAGCACGGCGAAGAACCGCTCGATCGAGCCGAACAGCGCGCGGTGGATCATGACCGGGCGCTGCTTGGAGCCGTCCGGGCCGGTGTACTCCAGGTCGAAGCGCTCGGGCAGGTTGAAGTCGAGCTGGACCGTGGACATCTGCCAGGTCCGGCCGATGGCGTCCTTGGCCTGGACGGAGATCTTCGGCCCGTAGAACGCGGCGCCGCCCGGGTCCGGGACGAGCGGGAGGCCCTGCTTCTCGGCGACCTGGCGGAGCGTCTCGGTGGCCTCCTCCCACGCCTCGTCCGAGCCGACGAACTTCTCCGGGTCCTTGGTGGACAGCTCCAGGTAGAAGTCCGTGAGGCCGTAGTCGCGCAGCAGGTTCAGGACGAAGGTGAGCGTCTTGTCCAGCTCGTCCGCCATCTGCTCGCGGGTGCAGTAGATGTGCGCGTCGTCCTGGGTGAAGCCGCGGGCACGGGTCAGGCCGTGCACGACGCCGGACTTCTCGTACCGGTACACGGTCCCGAACTCGAAGAGGCGCAGCGGCAGTTCACGGTACGAGCGGCCGCGGGCGTCGAAGATCAGGTTGTGCATCGGGCAGTTCATGGGCTTGAGGTAGTAGTCCACGCCCTCGTCGAGCTGCATGGGCGGGTACATGCCGTCGGCGTACCAGTCCAGGTGGCCCGAGACCTCGAAGAGCTTCCCCTTCGTGGCGTGCGGGGTGTAGACGAACTCGTACCCCTCCTCCTCGTGCCGGCGGCGCGAGTAGTCCTCCATGACGCGGCGGATGATGCCGCCGCGGGGGTGGAAGACGGCGAGGCCGGAGCCGATCTCATCCGGGATGGAGAACAGGTCGAGTTCGTTGCCCAGCTTGCGGTGGTCGCGCTTCTCGGCCTCGGCGAGGAAGTCGAGATGCGCCTTCAGCTCCTCCTTGGAGGGCCAAGCGGTGCCGTAGATGCGCTGGAGCATCGGGTTCTTCTCGCTGCCGCGCCAGTACGCGGCGGCGTTGCGCATCAGCTTGAACGCGGGGATGTTGCGGGTGGTGGGCAGGTGCGGGCCTCGGCAGAGGTCCTTCCAGCACAGGTCACCGGTCTTGGCGTCCAGGTTGTCGTAGATCGTCAGCTCGCCGGCGCCGACCTCGACGTCCGCGCCGTCGTCGGAGGAGGCCGAGCCCTTGAGGCCGATCAGCTCCAGCTTGTACGGCTCGTCCGCCAGCTCCTCGCGGGCGGCCTCGTCGGTGACGACGCGGCGCGAGAAGCGCTGGCCGCGCCGCTGGATCTCCTGCATCTTCTTCTCGACGGCCTTGAGATCCTCGGGGGTGAACGGCTTCTCGACGTCGAAGTCGTAGTAGAACCCGTCCCGCACCGGCGGCCCGATGCCCAGCTTCGCCTCCGGGAACAGCTCCTGCACCGCCTGGGCCATCACGTGGGCGGTGGAGTGGCGCAGGATGTTCAGGCCGTCCTCGGAGGAGATCTCCACGGGCTCGACGGTCTCGCCGTCGCGCACCTCGTACGCCAGGTCCTTCAGCTCCCCGGCCACACGGGCGGCGACGACGGTGCGCTCGCCGGTGAAGAGGTCGGCGGCCGTAGTGCCCGTCGTCACCACGCGCTCTTCCCGCTCGGAATCGCGTTGGATGATCACACGGACGTCGGACACCGGTCTCTCCTGCCTGAAGGGGACCACCTACGGATTTCCGTAGGCGGTCCCCGAATCGTACCGAGCCGGGGGTGCCCCCTGCGAAACGGTTACGGGCGGACGCCGTCAGTCCCCTCCGCACGCCTCCTCGAAGAACGCCGTGATCTCCGCGGTCTCCTGCAGCGACTTCATCAGCCGGTCCCGCTCGGCCTCGTCGACCTGCACGGGCGCGATCCCGTCGGCGTCCGTGAGGCGCCGGAACCCGCCGCGGCTCTCCAGCCTCCCGCGCACCCGGACCGGCAGTCCCACGAGATGGGCCTGCCCCGCGATCCGGTACGACTCCTCGTCCAGGGTCATACGGACGTGCGGCACCTCGGCTCCGGCGAGGACCCGCAGCCGTACGGTGCCCTCGCCGCGCCCGGCGGACCGGCGCATCCGCACCACGGCCCCGGTGATCCGCACCGGCATCGAGGGCTCCGCCCGCAGATAGCGGGCCCCGGCCTCGCGCAGCACGGGCAGGTCGCCCGGTGAGAACTCGACGGGCTCGGCCCGTGAGGCGCCGCCCTCGGGGACCCCCGCGGCCGGTGCCCAGTCGACGGCGACCCGGGCGCCCTCGGTGCCGCGGACGAGGGCGACGAGCGCCTCGGTCAGCTCATGGCTGACCCCGGCCTCGACGGCACCGTCGAAGGCGTCCATGCCACCGGTCGCGCGCCGGTAGTCGATGGCCTCGCGGGCGGCGTGGAGGGCCTGGTGCAGGCGCAGGGCGAGGGGGCGGCCGGTGGCCACGGGGACGAAGGCGGTGAGACGGCGGCCGCCGGGCGCGGCGCCGACGAGGACGCCGTCCAGGGAGGCGGCGGCGGGCAGCCGGTGCCGGGCGCCGTAGTACCCGGCACGCGCGCGGGTGGCCAGCGCGGCCGCGAGGAGCATCTGGCGGGCGGCCGAGCGCAGTTGGTCCTCGACCCCCCAGGAGGCGGTGCCCAGGGCGCCGGTCGGCACGTCGCGCCACCAGTGGATCTCGTCGCTGGGCACGGTGAGGGCGACCAGCACGTCCCGCGCGGCGGGTGACCCGCTGCGGGACAGGGCCATGAGGGCCTCGCCGAGCAGGTCGTCGCTGTCGGGGAAGGCCCGGTTCTCGGGCACGAGCAGGCTCATGCCCCGCCCGGCGGGCCCCGGCGGGGTCCAGCGGCCGTACCGGCCGGCGGCTCCGCCGCGCCGCTGCCAGCCGTGCCGGCGCAGCAGGGCGCCGAGGACGGCGGGGTCGACCTGGTCGGGGTCGGGCGGCCGGGTCCAGCTGGGCTCGACGGGGTGGGGGCGTACCGGGCGCGCGGGCTCCCCGAGGGGACGGCGTACGGGCGCGCCCTCCTGGTGGGGACGGGGCGTCCGGTCGTCGTCGATGGGGCCGTGGGTCACGGTCTGCCTCCCGTTCCGACCCGCGTCATGATCTCGCAGAGCGCTCGGTCGTCGAAGATGCGCGAGGTCGGTATGCGCACGGTGGTGCGCCGCCGGCCGGTGATCGGGTGTCCGGCGAGGTTGATCCAGTAGCAGCAGTGCCGCAGGTCGAGCCGGTCGTGGCCGGCCCGCAGCCACTGCTCCTGCGAGCGGGGGACGATCATCACGACCAGGATCTTGTGCACCGAGACGGGGGTGCGGGCCAGCTTCGCCAGGTGCTGGTTGTCGAGGGTGAAGGAGAAGAACCGGCCCGCCGGGTTGGGCGCGAGCTGGTAGGTGGCCTTGAGTTGCACCTTGATGGTGACCTCGTCGTCGACCGTGTGTCCGGGCGAGCCGTGGCTGACGTGCCAGTCGATGCCGTTGTCGGGAAAGGGCTGGGAGAGCGAGCAGCCCGCCGCCGCGGCGACCGCGTGCAGATAGCCCACCTGCAGGGTCTCCATGCAGGCGGTGGTGGCGAGGGAGCCGCGGAGCGGTGCCGCGTGCTCGGGCAGCAGCCCGCCCCGCTCGGGCTGCGCAATGGCCATGACCAACAGCCTTCCAGTGCTGGTGTTTCCCCGTACCGAGCCGCTGAACTGCGCAGACCCGTACTTCTGTTGTCTCCTTCCGGCGTACGGCGCAAACAGCCCGGGTATCACCAAACTGGCAGAAGACGGGACGTCAGCTGCCGTGGGTGAACGAGGAGTTGTGGACACATGACGTGTTGGTACGAGGGGCCCTTGGCGGCGTTCGACACGGAGACCACGGGTGTGGACGTCGAGACCGACCGGATCGTGTCGGCCGCCGTGGTCGTCCAGGACGCGCCCGGCACCCGCCCCCGGGTGACCCGGTGGCTGGTGAACCCGGGCGTGCCGGTGCCCGCCGCGGCGACGGCGGTGCACGGGCTGACGGACGAACGGTTGCAACGCGACGGCCGCTGGCCGGCGCCGGTGATGGAGGAGATAGCCAGGGCGCTGGCGGAGCAGGCGGTGCGCGGCCGTCCGCTGGTCGTCATGAACGCGCCGTTCGATCTGACGCTGCTGGACCGTGAGTTGCGGCGGCACCGCGCCTCGTCGCTGGACCGCTGGTTCGAGGCGACGCCGTTGCGGGTCCTCGACCCCCGGGTCCTGGACAAGCATCTGGACCGCTACCGCAAGGGCCGGCGCACGCTCACCGACCTGTGCGCGCACTACGAGGTCGTGCTGGACGGCGCGCACGACGCGGGAGCGGACGCCCAGGCGGCGATGGACGTCGTCCGCGCGGTGGGGCAGCGTTTCGCGACCCGGCTGGCCCGTCTCTCCCCCGCCGAACTGCACACGCTGCAGGCCGTGTGGCACGCGGCGCAGGCCCGGGGGCTGCAGGCGTGGTTCGCGCGCAGCGGCACGGAGGAGGCGGTGGACCCGGCGTGGCCGCTGCGTCCGGACCTGCCGGCGGCGGCATGAGAAAAGCCGGTCCGCGTCTGCGGACCGGCTCTACCCGGTGGGCGATACTGGGTTCGAACCAGTGACCTCTTCGGTGTGAACGAAGCGCTCTCCCACTGAGCTAATCGCCCGGGAACGGACTGAACAATACAGGTCCCGGCGGGTCCGGTTCAAACCGCTTGGCCGTGCGACCCGAGATGGGCGAGGAGGCCGCGTCGTCCCGCCCGCATCATCAGGGTGTGGTTGACGCGGAACAGGGGCCGCCCGGGTACGGCGAGGCGTCGCAGCAGGGGCTTGGTGACGTCGACTTCCTGGTCGTAGAGGGCGAGGGTGCCGGGTCCTCCGGCGGTGACCGTCCAGCGCGCCCAGCCGTTCAGGTCGCCGGTCATCGCGATCTCCAGGACTCCGGCCGCCGCGTCGCGCCGTACCGCCCGCGCGGTGAGGACGAGTTCGTACGGCACGACCGAGCGGATCCGGAGGGTGCCGGTGGTGTCGTCGATCCGGACCACCTCGCGGACCTGGGGCCACCAGTACGGGTAGTCCTCCGGGCGCCGGAGCGCGTCGTAGACGGCGGCGGGCGGCGCGGGCAGGCTCCAGCGGCTGTGGAAGCGGTAGTGGTACCAGTCCATGGTCGGATTGTGCCTGCGCTCGGGCCCCGCGTGCGGGATCTGAGTACCGGCCTGAGTACGTGGACTCATGCCGTGCGGCGTGACGCCGACCACACTGCGTGGCATGACGCACTTTCCGTCCCCGGCCGAGGAGCTGCGAGTCCTCGACGCCGAACTCCGGCAACTCGACGCCCGCCGCGTGTTCCTCCTGACGCGCCGCGCCTGGCTGGTCAACGCCCTGTACACGGCGACGTCCGCACCCGGCGCGCCCACCGCCCCGCCCGCGCGACGCCCCGAGGCGACGGCGCCGAGCGTACAGAACGTGCTGCTGATTCTCGGCGGTGTCCTGCTGACCGTCGCGGCGATCGCGTTCACGCTGGTCAGCTGGGGGCACCTGGGAATCGGCGGCCGGGCGCTGGTGCTCGGCGGGGTGACGGTGGCCGCGCTGGGCGCGCCGTGGCCGCTGCTGCGCCATGGGCTGCGCTCGACCGCCGAGGCGGTCGCGGGCCTCGGCCTCGCCCTCACCGTCCTGGACGCGTACGCGCTGCACGAGGTCGCGTTCACCGGCGCGGACGGTACGGGATACGCGGCCGTCGCGGCGGCCGTGCTCGCGGTGGTGTGGGCGGCGTACGGTCTGGTCCTGCGCGCTCCGGCGGCCGACACCGGCGAGACGCCCACCCGCGGCCCCCTGGTCCTGCCCCTCCCCCTCGCCCTGGTCGCCGCTCAACTCCCTCTGCTGCTGTGGGCGTTCGCGAGCGGCGCGGGCGCCGAGACGGTCACGGCCGTGCTGCTGGTGACAGCGGCGGCCGACACCGCGATCGCGCTCCGGGTGTCCCCGAAGCCGGTACGGATCGTCGCCGTGGCCGGCGCGTTCGGCTGGGGCGCCGGGGGTGTGGTGACGGCCGGGTGGCTCTCGTGGACCGCCGCCGGCCCGGGCGCCGCCGCCCGCGCGGCGGCGCTCCTCGCCCTCGCCGCGGTGATCGCCCTGACGACCGCCCGGTTCGCCCCGAAGCACGCCCTGGCCCTCGGCACCGCGCTCACCGGTGGGCTCCTCGTGGTCGCCGGCGCCGGTGGCATCGCCCGCTCGCTCCTGCCCGAGGTGTGGACGGTCCCGGCCCATCTGCTGTGCGGAATCGCTCTGCTGGCGGCCGTACGTATGCGGGTCCCCGAGCCCGTACGGCGGGGCCTCGTGCACGCGTCCTGCGTGGTCCAGGGCCTCGCCGTGGCCACCGCGCTGCCGACCTTGGCCATCGTGCTGCTCAGCCCGATCGGCTGGATCGAGCGGATCTGGTCGGGTGCGCCCGTGGACGCCCGCGCGGCGGTGACACTCGACGCGCCCTGGCCGCCGAACACGGCCACCGTGCCCCTGGTGCTCGCCGTCGTCGCCGGCGTGCTGACCGTGGCCGCGCGCGCCGTGACGTGGCGGACCCCGGCCCTGGTCGGCGCTCTCGTCCTCGCCTGGGCCACGGTCCTGGTGCTCCCCTCGATCCTCGAACTGCCGTTCATGGCCGGGTTGGTGGTGCACGGCCTCCTGGTCGTGGCCGCACTGGGCTTCGCCGTGTTCATGCGGCCGGCGGAACCCGGGCGCCTCCAGGCACCGATCCCCCTCACCGGCGCGGCCCTGGCCCTCGTCACCGCCCTGGGCCTGGCCCTGCACTCCCTGGCCACCGAGCCGGCCACCCTCACCGTCCTCGCCGCCTCGACCGTCGTGTTCGCGGCGGCGGCCGCCCTGCGCATCGACGTGGGCGCCCTCACCGCCCCCGTCTCCGTCGTCCACGCCACCGCCCTGACCTGCGCGATCGGCGCCTCCGCCGGCTGGGAGCCGCAGCACACGGCACTGCTCGTCCTCACCGTCCCGGCCGCCGCGGGCCTGCTCGCGGCCCGCCTCGGCGACTCGCCCCTGACCGTCCCGGTCGAGGCGACCGGCGCCGCCGCCGGTCTCCTGGCCATCGCGCTCTCCGCCACGCACCCGCCGCTGCTGGCCCTGACTCTCGCCCTCTGCGGGGTCATCGTCCTGGGCACAGCCGTACGGCCGGACCGCCGCCGGCTCGGCCACGCGGCCACCGTGCTGTTCGTCCTGGCCTCCTGGGTACGGCTGGCGGCCTGGGAGGTCGGCACCCCGGAGGCGTACACCCTGCCGGTGAGCGTCCCGGCCCTGCTCGTCGGCCATCTGCGCCGACGCCGCGACCCGGCGGCCTCGTCCTGGACGGCGTACGGCCCGGGACTCGCCGTCACCCTCGTCCCGAGCCTGGTCGCGGCCTGGGGCGACACCCACTGGCTGCGCCCCCTGCTGCTGGGCACGGCCGCCCTGGCGGTCACCCTCCTCGGCGCCCACCACCGCCTCCAGGCCCCCCTCCTCCTCGGCGGCGGCACCCTCGTCCTGGTCACCCTGCACGAACTGGCCCCGTACCTCGCCCAGGTGGTCGACGCCCTCCCCCGTTGGGCGCCTCCCGCCCTGGCGGGCCTGCTCCTGCTGACGGCGGGCGCCACCTACGAACAGCGCCTGCGCGACGCACGACGCGTACGGGACCTCCTGGGAAGGCTGAGCTGAGACCGCGCCCCGCCAGGGGCGCGAGGAACTGCGCGACCGGCCACAACGGTCCCGCAGTTCCCCACTCACCCCAGCCACCCCAAGCCCCCCGCTCGACCCAGCGGAGCGTCACGGCATCTTGTCGCCCACCAGTGCCAGGTTCTGGATGGCCGCCAGCCCGTACAGCGCGGTCGCGTTGGTCGACACCCACGCCGCCTCGCTGCCCGGCACGAGGCCCGTCGGCCCCTCGATCTTCTTGGTGGTCCAGTCGGTCGACTCCTTGTAGTCCCAGGTGTCGGCGCTGTTGTAGAACTGCCGCCACGCACGGGCCGCGAGCTTGTCGTCCTTCAACTGCACGGCGGCGTAGGCGTCCTGCCGCGAGTGGCCCTGGAAGAGCAGCAGCGTGCCGAAGTTGGAGCCGTACCGCGCGGCCTGTTCCGCCTTCGTCGCGTTGAAGTAGCGGCAGTAGTCGAGCCACGCCTCCTTGAACTTGGGCATCTCGATCTGGTCGAGGAGTTCGGCGCACATCTCGACCAGGCCGAACATGGCCGACAGGTGCGAGACCCCGACCACCGGCTTGTCCGCGACGGCGAACTTGCCGGTGTCCAGGTCGTAGAGCCCGGTGCCCTGGACGAAGCCGTTGGGCTGGGCGGCGATGGTCTCCATGGTCGACAGGACGCGCGCCCTGGCCTTCTCCCACTTGGGGCCGCGCCGCTCCCACTCGGTCAGCCACGCGGAGACGAGCCCGGACCAGTCGGTGCCGAAGCCGATCGACAGGGCGTTGCGGTCGGGGGTGTAGGGCTCGGTGCGGATCTTGCGGATGGGGTCGAGGACGAGGAAGGTCTCGTCGGAGTCGACGTTGGCGTGCATGAGGTCGCCGACGCGTTCGTCGGCGGTGAGGAAGTAGTAGTAGCGGCGGTACGTGGTGTTGGCGATCCGCTGCTGCTTGGCGCTGTCGGCGTAGTGCTGGACGCCGTGGCGGGTGCCGAGGCCGGCCCACTTGCCCAGGTGGTAGACGTCGACCTCGCCGGTGTGGCGGGTCATGGCCTCGGCGAAGCGGAAGATGTCCGCGCGGCCGGAGCGCATGTACGCGAACCACAGCCACAGGTCGGGCGAGAGTTCGGAGTTGTCCCAGGCGTAGCCGCCGATGTCGTAGCACCACTGGTGGCGGCTGGGGTCGTAGCTGTGCATGATGTCGCCGTAGTCCCAGAAGCCGTACCAACGGCGCATCTCCACCTGGTCCTTGTAGTAGGTGAAGAGGAAGTCGAGGTGGTCCTCGATCTTCGCCTTGGCGGCGGTGGACCGGTCGGGTTCGGCGAACAGCCTGCCGAAGACGCCTGCCCCGACGAGCTGCTTGGGCGGGGCGGCGAGCTGAGGGGGCGTGCGGACGGCCTCGACCTGCCGGGCCATGGCCTCGGCGCCCGGTGTGGACTCGTGGGCCCAGAAGAGGAGTTCGCTGGTACGGGCGATGCCGTACGGGGTGCCGAAGCCGGGCTCGTAGTCCTCGTAGGTGATGTTGAGACCTTCGAGCTGCTCGGCGTAGGTGTCCTGTCCCATGCCGTCGTGGTAGAAGCGCAGGTCCATGGGCCGTGCCTCGGGCGACCAGAGCCAGAGGGTGACCTCGGCGGTGTCGGTCTGGGCGTCCCGGATGTCGAGCTGGGCGGGGAACTTCTCCCAGAAGTCGCGCAGTCCGAAGGCGAAGCCGCCGGACGCCCCGCCGACGTACCCGAAGCCGCTGGCCCGCCGTCCGCCGCCGGCCGGGATCCAGCCGTGGCCCTTCCTGGTGCGCTTGCGGACGCCGAAGCCGTCGGCGGACAGCTGCGAGAGCGTGTAGTCGCCCCACTCGGGGATGTACTGCAGACGGGTCGTGACGCGCTGGTCCCAGGTGGAGGGGTCGGGCAGCTTCTTGCCCTCGAACTGGGCGGTGCGCACCGCCGCCCCGGGGTCGCGTCGCAGCCCCGTGACGCCCTTGACCGCCTCGCGCAGCAGGCCCGTGCCCTCGCCGCCGATACGGATGTGACGGTCGTACGCGGCGTCGCGCATCGGCACCTCGAAGCGGACGCCGATGCCCCGGACGAAGTCGCCGCCGGCCTTTCCGGCCTGCTGGTCGCCGTCGAAGGTGATGGTGTGCACCATGCGGAACGACTCGGCACCCGCGTAGAAGTAGAGGCGGATCGAGAAGGGCAGCCAGCTGTGGCTTCCTCTGCGGTGCTTGCCGTCGATGCGGACCACGGCCCGCACCGGGCCCTCCTGCTCGACCTCGACCTCGTCGATCTGGCTCTCGTAGCGCTGGGTCTTCTCCGTGCCCTGGTCGCCGTCCTCGATCTCGGGCTGCCGCAGCAGCACCAGATGGCCGCTGTGGGCGATCTCGGTGGAGCCGCGCAGCACGGACTTCACGAGGGTGGAGCCGGACTTGCCGATCTTGGCGGTGATGACACCGGTCGACACGTCGATGGTGGTGGCACGTTCGTCGACGGTGACCTTCTTCGCCGGCGCCGCGGGCGTGCCCGCCGCGAGGGTGAGCCTGCCGGAGCCGGCGCCCGCGCCCACCGCGTGCGCGGTCCACTTCACGGAGCCGTCGGGCCAGTAGCCGATCGGCCAGGACTGCACGGCGACGGCCTTGCCGTCCGCGTCCGTCAAGGAGAACGACTGTTCTTTCTCGTACGCTCCCTTGGGCCATGGCACACCCACGGTGGAGCCGGGGGCGGCGCCGAGCCCGCCGTCCTCCAGCCAGTCCAGGGTCACCGGATCCGCCTTCGCCGCCTCGGCCAGGGGGGCGGCCTGCGCGTCCGCGCTCCCCAGCGCCCAGCTGAACTGGGCGGCGGCTCCTGCGACGGCGGCCGCCTTGAGAAGGGACCTGCGGTCGATCGGGGACATGGCCTTTCCTTTCCGTACGGGACGTCTTGCGTGCTGGTGGTCAGGGGCATGACAGAGAGAGGTGCGACGCCTCCGGGGCGTCGACCCGAACGGACGGCACCGCCCGCCGCGGTCAGCGGCGGCGGTACCGCTCCTCCACGGCTACGGCCGCCGCCGCGACGGCCCCGAGGACCGGGATCGCCAACGGCGCGACGAACCAGGCGGAACAGACCACCACGGCCAGTCCGCCGACGAGCAGGAACGACCCGGCGGGGTCGAGCACGGTCCGCCGCCCGGCCGCGCCGAGCAGCGCACGCCAGGGGGAGCCGGGCCGCCAGACCGCCGCCGCGCGCAGTCCGGCGACGACGGCGCCGATCAGCGCGAGGACACCGATCGCGCCGACCAGCGGCCCGCCCGGAAGACCTGCGCGGACGGCCCGGACGTCCACCCACACCGCCGCGAGCGCCGCCCATCCGGCGAGTCCGACCAGCCAGCCGCCGCGCACCGCCGTCCGGAAGTCGGCCCAGAACTCCCGCCACCCGCCGCCCTCGTGGGTCGTGCGGCGCCGGAGGTGCCGGGAGCCGGCGGCGAACGCGGCCGGGTAGGTCAGCAGCGGCAGCGAGGCCAGCGCGATCCACACGCCGGTGAGCAGACACTCGGCGAACAGCGCGAACCGTTCGGCGAGCACGGACTCCTCGCGGGAAGCGGCGGTCTTCGCCCGGGCACGGGTCTGGGCCATGGTCGGCTCACCTCAGCCCTTCAGGCCCGAGGTGGCCATGCCGTCGATCAGATAGCGCTGGAAGGCGAGGAAGAAGGCGAGCACCGGCAGCAGGGCCACCAGCGACATCGCGATCATGCCGCCGTAGTTGGCCACCCCGTCCTGGTCCACGAACATCTTCAGCCCGAGCGAGACCGTGTACTTGTCGGGCTCGTTCAGATAGATCAGCGGGCCCATGAAGTCGTTCCAGGAGTTGATGAAGGTGAAGATCGCGCTGGTGATGAGCGCGGGCCGGCACAGCGGCAGCACGATCGACCAGTAGATCTGGAAGTGCCCGCAGCCGTCGAGCCGCGCCGCCTCGTCGAGCTCCTTGGGCAGGTTCCGCATGAACTGCACCATCAGGAAGACGAAGAACGCCTCCGTGGCCAGGTACTTCGGCAGCAGCAGCGGGGTGTAGGTGTTGATCAGCTCCATGTTGCGGAACAGCACGTACTGCGGGATCAGCAGCACGTGGTACGGCAGCAGCAGCGTGCCGATCATCAGCGTGAAGAGCAGGTTGCGTCCGGCGAACTTGATCTTCGAGAAGGCGTACGCCGTCAGCGAGCAGGACACCAGGATGCCGATCACCGAACCCACGGCGAGCGTGAGCGAGTTGAGGAAGAACGTGGAGATCGGGATGTCGGCGATACCGTCGGCGAGCCGGGTGTAGTTCTCGACGACCGGGTCGCTCGGCAGCAGGTCCAGACTGCCGACGATGTCCTCGCTCTTCTTGAGCGAGCCGCCGACGACCCAGATCACCGGGTAGAGGATCACCGCGAGAATGGCCAGCGACCCGAGGTGCCAGGCGAGGGAGCCGGGCAGCCTGCGCCGCAGGGCCCCCGTCCGCGAGGCGGGTGCCGGGGCCGGGGTGATCTCGGTGGCCTGTGCACTCATCAGGCACCCTCCTCGTAGTGCACCCAGCGCTTCTGGGACCAGAACAGCACGGCCGTCACCAGGGCGACCGCGACCAGCAGCAGCCAGGCCATGGCGGAGGCCAGACCCATCCGGCTGTTCTCGAAGCCCTGGACGTACAGATAACAGGTGTAGACCATCGAGCCGTCGGCCGGACCGCAGGCATTGCCGCCGGCCCCGCCGCCGACGATGTACGCCGAGCTGAAGATCTGGAACGAGTGGATCGTCTCCAGCAGGACGTTGAAGAAGAGGACCGGGGAGATCATCGGCAGGGTGATGTTCCAGAAGCGCCGCCAGGTGCCCGCCCCGTCGACCTCGGCGGCCTCGTACAGCTCGCGCGGGACCTGCTTGAGACCGGCCAGGAAGATGACCATGGGGGCGCCGAACTGCCAGACGGTGAGCGCCACCAGGCTGTAGATGATCATCTCCGGGTCGCCGGTCCAGCCGCCGACGTCGATGCCGAAGATCTTCTGCGTACGGTCGACGATCGCGTCGTCGGAGAAGATGGCCTTCCAGACGATCGCGATGGAGACGCTGGCGCCGATCAGCGACGGCGCGTAGAAGGCGGCCCGGTAGAAGGCCTGCCCGCGCCGCTTCTGGGCCAGGAGCAGTGCCACGCCGAGGGCCGCGATCAGCTTCAGGGGCGTGCCCACGGCGACGTACCAGAGGGTGACCCGCACCGAGTGGCGCCAGCGGGGGTCGGCGAACATCTCGGAGAAGTTGTCGAGGCCGATCCACCGGGGCGCGTCGAACAGGTTGTAGTCGGTGAAGGCGAAGTAGAGCGAGGCGATCATCGGGCCCGCGGTGAGCAGCAGGAATCCGGCGATCCAGGGGGACATGAAGAGATAGCCGGCCAGGTTCTCCCGGCGGCCCCGCCGCTTGAGCGCGGCGGGGCGGGGAGCCTTGGCCGGACGCTGCCGCGGCTCGGAGTCCCGGGTCGGGTTCTCCGTCGCAGGGGCGTGTGTCACGGCGGTTCCCATCAGCTGCCGAGAGCCGTCTTCGACTCGGTGAAGAACTGCTTGACGGCGTCGTCCACCGAGCGCGTGCCCAGACCGAGCTCCTCGCCGATGCGCAGGAACGCGGCCTCACAGATGTCCGCGCCGTTCGGGTGCGGGGTGATGGGCTCCAGGACGCCGGCCGCGACGAGGGACTCCTCGTACGCGGCGATCGCCTTGTTGACCGGGTCCGTCGGCTGGAACGCGTCGTACTGGGCCTGCGTCGCGGGCACCCCGCGGTCGTAGCCCATGATCTTGGCGACCTCGGGCTCGTGCACCATGAAGTCGATGAACTGCGCGACCTCCTTGGGGTGCTGGGTGCGCTTGGAGGCGCTGAGCATGAGGGAGCCGAGGTACTGGCCGGTCTTCTTGCCGTCGGTGGTGGGGATGGGGGCCAGGCCGTACTCGCTCTTGCCCTCGGAGGTGTAACGGACGGTGAAGTTGTCCCAGGTGAACTCACCGGCGGCGAGTTCCGCGGCCACCGCCGACTTGGGCTTGATCTGCGCGACCTTCTTCGGGTCGGCGTAGAGGCCCTCCTTGATGCCCTTCCTGGCCTTCGTCCACCACTGCTCGAGATCCGCCTCGGTGAAGCCGAGTCCGTCCGCGGTGAAGAACGCCTTGCCGTTCTGGCGCAGGTAGAGGTCGTAGAGGTACATGACGCCGTACATGCCGCTGTCGCCGGCGCGTCCCGTCTTGTCGTGGATCTTCTTCATCGCCGCGTCGAAGTCGTCCCAGGTCCAGCCCTGCTCGGGCTTGATGCCGGACTTGGTGTACACGGGCTTGTCGATCACCAGGGCCATCGAGTTGGACCCGACCGGGACGCCGAGCAGCTTTCCGTCGACCTCGCCGAACTTCTCCAGGCCCGCTCTGAAGCCCTCCAGCGACAGGTGGCCCGCCTCGACCTGAGGGCTGAGATCGAGCAGCACATTCTTCGCGTCGTATTTCCGCAGGAAACCGATGGCATTCTGGAACACGTCCGGCGGATTTCCACCGGACGCCTGGGTGTTGAACTTCTTCCAGAAGTCGGGATAGGGCTGGAAGTCGGTCTTGACCTTGATCTTCGGGTACTTCTTCTCGAAAAGCGCGATGGTCTTCTTGATGCGCGCCGCGCGGTCCTCGGCGCCCCACCAGGCGTAACGGATCGTCACCGTTCCGTCCCCCGCGCCGCTGCCGCCACCACAGGCCGTGGCGGTCGCCCCCAGCCCCGCGACGGCCAGTGAGGCTCCGGCCGCCTTGAGGACCGTCCGCCTCTCAACGTTCCTGTTCTGCTGCATGGTTGAGCCTCCCCGCGCCGTTGCGTCCGCGCCGTGAATCGTTTCAAGTAAGCGCTTGCTGGCACAAGGTACGGAGACCCTCAGGAGACGTCAATGATTCGGACAGGAATTGATGGAAAGCGGTGTCACCCGAGCACCGGGGACGACGAGGCCGCAGGTGACGGCGGGTCAACCGAAAGCGCAGGTCCGGGAGTTGCGGTCGACGGGCCGAACGCGGGGGCGGCCGAGGGTCCGCCAACGGAAGAGGCTGAAAGGAGTCAGTGGGGCGATCCCCGGGCCGCTCGGCGAACCACCCGCGGACCAAGGCGGACCCGGCGACGACCACCGCGCGGACAGGGGCGGGAGGGCACCGAATTCGGCCAAATCGAGGGAGAGCCGGAGCACGCCGGCCGCCAGCCGGTCTCCACCGGGCGCCTGCCGTGACGTCGCCCGACGCTCACGCACACCCCGAATTCGCCCCCACCCTGGCCCGGCACCCGGCATCCGACACCTGGGTCCATCAGGCATCAGGCATCAGGCATCAGGCACGGTCGTACGGTCACGCAAAAAGCGGCCCGGCCCACGTTTTCCGTGGACCGGGCCGCTATCATCCGGTGGGCGATACTGGGTTCGAACCAGTGACCTCTTCGGTGTGAACGAAGCGCTCTCCCACTGAGCTAATCGCCCGGACGCAGGAAGAACATTACCCCATGTCAGCGGGTGCCTCCGACCACGTTCCCCGGCCTCGCGCCGACCCGTCCGTGATCACTGGTCCTTGATGTTCCAGGGCATCTCGAAGCCGAACTTCCAGACGTAGACACCGACCAGAACGGCCACGATCACCAGGCCGATCGTCGTCAGCACGATGTTGCGGCGCCGGACCTTCGGGTCGAGGGCGCGCTGGGTGGCCTCGGAGACCTTCCGCTTGGTCCAGCGGAGCACCAGCTGGGCCCAGACGAACTCCGTCGCCCAGATCGCCATGCCGCCGAAGATCACGAGCCAGCCCGGGCCGGGCAGCGGAAGCATGATCACGCCCGCCACGACCACCGCGAGGCCGACCACGAAGACGGCCACCTGCCAGCTCATGTGCAGCATCCGCCGCGCCTTGACGAAATCCGGCGCCCGGGATCCGAGCGGTGCCTCGTCCTTGGCCATATCGGCCTCACCGTTCGCTACGTCCGTGTCACTCTTCGTTCCGTCGGCCGCCACACCGGCCTCCCCCGTTCCGTGACTCCCCGTGTCCATACGGCCAAACCCTACCGGAGAGAAACCGGTCACCGGAATGGTCGTACCCCCCGAAGACGGTCTCGGCCGGATGAGCTACCAAAAGCGACGCAAAACTCCCAGAGGGGTTTACAACGGCACCGTAGGTGGCATGTCGATTTCGCCGACGTGCGAATCCCCGAGCGCACACTGAGCGAAAGGCCTTGGCGCTTATGAACACCACGGTCAGCTGCGAGCTGCACCTGCGCCTCGTTGTGTCGAGCGAGTCCTCACTGCCCGTTCCCGCGGGACTGCGGTATGACACGGCCGATCCCTACGCCGTGCACGCCACCTTCCACACCGGAGCAGAGGAAACGGTCGAATGGGTGTTCGCCCGCGACCTCCTCGCCGAGGGCCTGCACCGGCCCACCGGCACCGGCGACGTCCGTGTCTGGCCGTCCCGCAGTCATGGCCAGGGCGTCGTGTGCATCGCCCTGAGCTCCCCGGAGGGCGAAGCCCTCCTCGAAGCCCCGGCGCGAGCCCTGGAGTCCTTCCTGAAGCGCACAGACGCCGCCGTGCCACCCGGCACGGAGCACCGGCACTTCGACCTCGATCAGGAGCTCTCGCACATCCTCGCCGAAAGCTAGGGCGAGACCCCCACAGAGCCGCCCGGCGCCGTCCACTCGGGGAGACGGCTCGGGCTCGGACAACCGAATACGGCCTCGGGCCGACCCAACGGCGCCGTCGTCGCGGACCCCCGCGCGGCGGCGTCGCCATGTCGTGACTCTGTGCGACGGAATCCGGCTCCTCCGGGCCCGCTCCCCCGCCCGCCCTCCTGGCCCGTTCCGCTCTGGGCGGAGCACCCCGGGCCGGTCGGCACCGGCCCGCCGCCTCGCCGAGCGATTACCATCGGCCAGCATCGGCGGGCGCCCGCCCGACCCACGCAGGCCAGGGAGCGAAACGTGCTGATCACCCACGACACCCGGTGTTCCCTCGATGCCGTGGTGGATCTGGTGAACACCGTGCCGGACGACGAGACGGCGACCGACGAGCTCGCGACCGTCGCGGCGCTCGCCGAGTTCGTACGAAAGCACGACATCAGCGATGTCGGGGTGCTGTCCGAGTTCGACCTCGCGGCCGTGCGGCGGGTCCGCGGCCGGTTCGCCGAGATCTTCGCGGCGGCCGACGCGGCCTCGGCCGCCTCGGTCATCAACGAGCTGATCGCCGCGGCGGGCACCACCCCCCGCCTCACCGACCACGACGGCTACGACTGGCACGTGCACTACTTCGCGCCCGGCGCGTCGCTCGCCGACCATCTCTCCGCCGACTGCGGCATGGCGCTGGCCTTCTTCGTGGTCGCCGGGGAGCAGGAGCGGCTTCGCCGCTGCGAGGCCCCCGACTGCCGGCGCGCCTTCGTGGACCTCTCCCGCAACCGCTCGCGCCGCTACTGCGACAGCCGTACCTGCGGAAACCGCCTGCATGTGGCCGCCTACCGGGCGCGCCGCAAGGAGGCGGCCGGCTGAACCGGTGGCCGTCCGCGCGAAGGCCGGGGCCGGGTGAGGGCCGGACACGGGGACTGACGGAGCCCTCGACGGATGACGCCAGGGGCTCCGTTTACGGCTCAGAGCATCAGCAGGTCGTGCAGTGACGCCATGAGCAGCAGGCAGCCGATCACCGCTAGGAAGATCATCAGCGGTGGCTGGGAGAGCGCGAAGAGACAACCTCGACGCTCCTCCGGTGGGGCGACAGTGTCGCTCTGTGTTGTGTCCAGCATCTCGCCGCGATGATGACGCAGCGGAGACCCCTCGCGCGATCAACCCACCCGGAATGACGGAGAGTTCGCCAATATCCACGAAGTGTGGAACGAACGTGATCACTTCGCGGTCGCCGCCCGACCTTCTGTGTCGTTTCAGTCCGCGGGCCCTCGGCGGCCGGTACGCCAGGCTTCTCCAGGTCGGATGCGGTGCTTCGCCGGGTCAGATGCCGTGCTTCTTGAGGATCGCCTCGATGTCGCTGAAGTCGTCCCCCGTAGACGCGGCCGGACCGGTCGCCCGGGGTGCCGCGGCCGGACGGGCCGCCGGCCGCGTGCCCTGGCCCAGTGAGGGTGCCGAGGCCGCCGGGGCTATCGCTCCGGTGCGGGACGCCTTGGCCTCCTTGCGCTCCTTGCCCGGGGCTCCGCGGCGCCGCTCCACGGCGCGGGTGGTCATGAAAAGGAACCAGGCGGCGCCGAGCACGCCGAAGCCGGCCCAGGCGGTCGGGCTGAACGCGGTGTCGGCCAGCCACTCGACGACCCCGGTCATCACCAGACCGAGGGGCACGAGGGAGTAGGCCGCGATGCGGGCGGCTCTGAGGAAACGCTTCCGGTAGGCCGTGATCGCGGCGATGCCCAGGCCCGCCGCGGAGACGGCGGCACACACGGTCTCGGCAATCATCCGGTCCTCCAGGCGGTGCGCGGTCGGGTCGGTCTCGTGGCGTCCCTTCCATCCTGCACCGCCACGCGTCCGATATGCCATGGTCCGGGGAGACCTCAGGGACATCTCCGGGTCGCCTCGGGGTCGGCCCCGGCTCCGGAGAGCTGGGAGACTGATCTCCATGAGCGACTCCTCCCCCGTCCCCACCGCCGTCGTCCTGGACGTCTGGTGCGAGCTCCAGTGCCCCGACTGCCGCAGCGCCCTCGACGACGTCCGCGCGCTGCGGGCCCGCTACGGCGACCGGCTCGACGTGCGGTTGCGGCACTTCCCGCTGGAGAAGCACAAGCACGCCTTCGCCGCCGCGCAGGCCGCCGAGGAGGCCGCGGAGCAGGGCCGGGCGTGGCCGTACGTCGAGGCCGTGCTCGGCAGGGTCGAGGAGCTGGACCGGACCGGAGAGCCGTTCCTCGTCGATGTCGCCCGTGAACTCGGTCTGGACGCGGAGGAGTTCGACACCGCGCTCATCGACGGCCGGCACATCCTGATCGTCGACGCCGACCAGGCCGAGGGCAAGGCGATCGGTGTGACGGGCACGCCCACGTACGTCATCGGTGGCGAGCGTCTCGACGGCGGCAAGAGCCAGGCGGGGCTGCGCGAGCGGATCGAGGAGATCGCCGACCGGCTGCTGGCCGGGGGCGCGTGACCTCGGCCGGCCGCCTGACTCCGGCCGGCCGCCTGGCTCCGGCCGGCCGCCTGGCTCCGGCCGGGCGCCTGGCTCCGGCCGGGCGCCTGGCTCCGGCCGGGCGCCTGGCTCCGGCCGGGCGCCTGGCTCCGGTCGGCTGCCCGACCGGGCTGCGGCGCCGAGGGCTCCGGGAAGCGCCCCACCGTCGCCCTGTCCCCGTCCACGCCGCCGCCGTCCCGCCCGCCGTCGGCCCGTCGTCGCCCGGCAGCCCGGTCCGCCGTCGCGCGGCTCCCGGTGTGGTCGTCAGAGCAGGGGCTTGGACAGGTGGTGGGCCGTGGTCTCGTAGCCGAGGGAGTCGTAGAGGCATTCGGCCCGGGCGTTGCCCGCGAAGACGTTGAGCGCGATGGCGGTCTTCCCCGCCGCCAGCGCCTGCGCCTCGGCCAGCAGCATGAGCGAACGGCCGTGCCCCCGTCCCCGGTGGGCGGCGTCCGCCTCCACGTCGTAGACGAACGCGGGGTCGTCGGCCAGTCGCAGCCACAGCGTGCCGACCCTCGTGCCCTCGTGCTCCAGCACGCTGCACAGGTTGTCCGCGGAGGCCACCCCCTGCGGCAGACACCGCACATAGTCCTCGGCGGCCCTGGCGTACGCCTCCTCCTCGGGCACGCCCCGGGTGATCAGGTCCTGGGCGTAGCCCTCCAGCCCTGCCGCCTTCCAGGGTTCGTACTCGGCCTCGGTCATGGGCCGGCCCCTGCTGCCCGCGGGCAGTTCGGGCGGGGTGCCGCCGAGGGGCTTGCGCATGGTCCGGTTGCGCAGGACGTAGCCGAGCGCCTGGGTCAGCCGCAGCGCGGGCTCGGCACCGGCCGGGACGGACGCCTCGATCCGCCGGCAGCCCCAGCCCCGGGCCACCTCCTCGGCGGCGAGCGCGGCGACCGTCGCTCTGCCGCGCCGCCGGTCGGGTTCGTCGATGCGCAGGTCCAGGATCCGGGCGGCCGAGGAGGCCGGGCCCGGACGCGTACCGAGATGGATCTCGCCTGCGGGACGGCTGTTCACGCACACCTGGTAGCGGCGCGAACGGGAACCGTCGGCTGCGTGCTGAAGCGGCTCGATGGGCCGCAGGGTGGTGGTCATCAGGGGTGTTCTACCCGCCGTGGCGCGAGGAGTCCGCCGAATATCCACCGCGGCCATCACACATCGCAGGCTTCACTCACCGCAGGCTTCACTCACCGCAGGCTTCACACATCGCAGGCTTCACTCACCGCAGGCTTCACGGATCGCAGGCTTCACACATCGCAGGCTTCACGGATCGCAGGCTTCACACATCGCAGGCGTCAGGGATCGAGGTCGTCGCCGGACCGCTCGTCGAAGATCCGCATCGCCTTGGCCGTCACCGGGCCGGGCGCGGGGAGGAGTTCACGGGCGTCGACGCGGTGCACGGCCTGCACGTCGCGCAGGCTGGACGTCAGGAAGACCTCGTCGGCGCTGTTCAGGACGTCCAGCGGCAGGTCGGTCTCGCGGGCGCCGGTCCATTCGACGACCAGGGCCCGGGTGATGCCCGCGAGACAGCCGGAGGCGACCGGTGGGGTGTGGATCTCACCGTCGAGGACGACGAAGACGTTGGAGCCCGTGCCCTCGCAGAGCTGTCCCACCGTGTTGGCGAACAGCGCCTCGGTGGCGCCCCGTTCGTGGGCGCGGGCGAGGGCCACGACGTTCTCGGCGTACGAGGTGGTCTTCAGGCCGGTGAGGGCGCCGCGCTCGTTGCGGGTCCACGGGACGGTGATCGCGGCGGTGGTGTCGGCGCGGCGGGCGGTCTCGCCGAGGGCCACGACCAGGGTCGGTCCGTGGTCGCCCCGGTCGGAGCCGAGCGGGGAGACGCCGCCGGTGTAGGTGATGCGGAGCCGGCCGAGGGCCACCGGGTTGGCCTCCACGACGGCCGAGCAGGCGCGGCGCACCTCGTCGAGGTCGGGCTCGGGCAGACCGAGTCCCTGTGCCGAGCGGGCCAGACGGTCGAGATGCCGGGTCAGCGCGAACGGCCGGCCGGCCACCGTCTTCGCGGTCTCGAAGACGCCGTCGCCCACGGTCAGTCCGTGGTCGAGGACGGAGACACGGGCGGAGTCGATGTCCTGCAGTCCGCCGTCGAGCCAGATCTTCACGTAAGGGTCCTCCCACTCGCCTCGTACGTCCCCGACGCTACCGCGAGCAGCCTGGCCGCCTTCAGCTCGGTCTCCCGCCACTCCGCCTCGGGGTCCGACCCCCAGGTGATGCCCGCTCCCGTGCCGAAGCGCAGTTCGCCCGCCGTCCGGTCGATCCAGAAGGTACGGATCCCGACCGCCAGCTCTCCCGTCCCCCGGTCGGCGTCGACCCAGCCGATGCCGCCGGTGTACGGGCCGCGCGGCGCGGTCTCCAGGGCGTCGATGATGCGCAGGGCGCTCGACTTCGGCGCGCCGGTGACGGAGCCGGGCGGGAAGGAGGCGGCGAGCAGCTCGGGCCAGCCGGCGCCGTCGCGCAGTTCGCCGCGCACCGTCGACACCAGGTGCACGAGGCCCGGGTGCTTCTCGACCACGCACAGGTCGGGCACGGTCACCGACCCGGTGGCGCAGACCTGCCCGATGTCGTTGCGGACCAGGTCGACGATCATGACGTTCTCGGCGCGGTCCTTGTCCAGGAGGTCGGCCTCGGTGCGTCCGGTGCCCTTGATCGGGCCCGACGTGACGACCCGGCCGTCGCGGCGCAGGAAGAGTTCGGGAGAGGCGGTGGCGATCTCGACACCGTGACCTGGGAGGCGAATCGTTCCTGCATAGGGGGCCGGATTGCCGCGGGCCAGCAGTGCGGTCAGGGCGTCCACGTCGGCGTCCGGGGCGACGGGCGCGGACAGCACCCGGCAGAGGTTCGCCTGGTACACCTCTCCGGCGGCTATGTGCTCGCGGATCCGCCGGACCCCCGCCGTGTACGCGGCGCGGTCGAGGGACGTCGTCCAGTCACCGACGGCGGGACCGCGCCACTCCCCCGGCACCGGAGCCGGAGCGGGCTCCCGGCGTACGTCAGCGAAGCGCGCGCACACCAGACCGCCCTCGTAGTCCGCGCACACGGCCCAGAAGCCGGCGGAGTCCAGGGCGGCGGCGTCGCTGGTCACATCGGTGAGACCGGTGGCCACGAGGTCGCCGAAGCGGGCGAGGGGAAGGAGGTCGGACACGCAGTCGAGTCTAGGACGGGTGCCCTGCGGGTGGGCCCGGCCGGGTCTCGGACTGGACGCACCGCAGCACGCTGCACAAACGCGTTTTTGTGCTGGCCCCGGAATCCGCTAGAGTTCAACTCGTCGCCGGGTCGCGCAAGCGGACCGGAAACGACAAGCGGACGTAGCTCAGTTGGTAGAGCGCAACCTTGCCAAGGTTGAGGTCGCCAGTTCGAACCTGGTCGTCCGCTCGCAGGAACGTGGGGGATCTTCCCGACCCCCGCACTCCTGGTGGAGTGGCCGAGAGGCGAGGCAACGGCCTGCAAAGCCGTCTACACGGGTTCAAATCCCGTCTCCACCTCCAAGGACGATTAGCTCAGCGGGAGAGCGCTTCCCTGACACGGAAGAGGTCACTGGTTCAATCCCAGTATCGTCCACTGAGGCCCGAGGGCTTCCCGGAGCCGGACGGCTTCGACCCGCGCGATTAGCTCAGCGGGAGAGCGCTTCCCTGACACGGAAGAGGTCACTGGTTCAATCCCAGTATCGCGCACGCAGGATGCACCGCCCCCGGGCTGTGATCCCGAGGACGATTAGCTCAGCGGGAGAGCGCTTCCCTGACACGGAAGAGGTCACTGGTTCAATCCCAGTATCGTCCACACGCACCGAGCCCCCGGCCGTCTCGTACGGTCGGGGGCTTCGTCGTGCGGAGGGGCGCTGTGCGCCCCCCGCCCGGCTCGGTCAGCTGGAGAACAGCATGTGGCCGAAGCCGCGGTTGTGGTGACCGTGACCGCCGTGGTGGCCTCCGTGGTGACCACCGTGCGGGGCGCCCCAGGCGGGAGCGTTGTGACCGCCGCCCGCGGGGTACTGCGGGGCGGCCGGCGGCGGGGGAACGGCCGGGCCGCCGCCCCACTGGCCCTCCATACGGGTCAGCGCCTCCAGCTCGCCGTAGTCGAGGAAGATCCCACGACAGCCGCTGCACTGCTCGATCTGGACGCCACTGCGGTTGTAGGTGTGCATCGGCGCATGGCACTTGGGACACTGCATGTGCATGGTTCGGGTCAACTCCTCGGCGCTCGGTCCTGCTTCGCGTTACGCCTGGACAGACACTGTCCGGCTGCGGTCGGTTGCACCCTACTTCGGGAAAGGGCCGTCCAACTCCGGCGGGATGCCACTCATTCGGTCACATGCGTCCACAACGGACCGCTGGGCCTCGTCCAGGGGCCGGTCCGCCGCCGTGCACTTCGCGATCGCCAGTGCCGCGGTCTGCACGGTGAGTGCGCGGGCGGGTACGTCCAGTGCCGGCCAGGGGTCGCCGTGCGGAGGGACCGCCGGGCCGTCGGCCGACCGGTAGGCGCCCAGGAAGCGAGTCCAGTCCGCGGGCGGGAGGAGGCCGCAGGCGTACCAGGCCGCCGGGCGGGCCAGATCCCAGGCGGGGACGCCCACGCCCAGGTCGTCGACGTCGATGAGACGCCAGGCCCCCGTGCCCTCCGGATGCCGGACGAGCTGGCCGAGATGCAGATCGCCGTGGCAGAGCGTGGTCGTGCCGGGCATGGGGGCCTCGGCCCTGGCCCAGGCGGGGAGAGCGTGCCAGGCGCGCAGCACCGAGGGGGTGGCGGGGTGGTGCGGTGCGGTGGATGCGAGGCGGGCGACGGCGTGGGCCGCCTTGACCGGGCCCCGCATCGGCGGCAGGCCCGCGGGGGGCGGCTGCCGGTGGAGGCGGGCGAGGAGCGTGGCCGCCGCCTCCCAGGGAGCGACCTCCGGGGCCTCGGGGTCGACCGGGGTCCCGTACGGCCAGAACGTGACGAGGCGGTCGTGGAGGGCGGCCGGGGTGGGGGTGAGCGGGGCGAGAAGGGTGTCGGGGTGGGACGCGGCGACAGTCATACGGAGTGCCAGGTGGGCGGGGTCGGTGCCGGGGGCGTGCGCCTTGGCCACGGTGTCGCCGTGGCGGACGACGACGCCGTCGGCGCGCTCCGCGAGGACCGAGTCCGGATGGGAGCACAGGGCGGCCCCGGGGTGCGCCCTGCCGCGCACCCTGGCCCTCAGGGCGGGGAGCACGTCGGCGTCGGCTGTGGCGGTCATGGATCCCCCTGCTCGGGTACGGCGCTGCCCCGTGAGCCTACGGTTCGGAAGCGCCGCCCGGCCGGGGGTGAGCGGGGTGGGGCTGCTCGGTCGGCTTGGCCCGGCCCGGCCGGCTCGGTTTGGCGCGGTCGGCTTGGCTCGGCTCGGACTGCTGGGTCGGATCAGCTCGGCCGGCTTGGTCCGGCCCGTCTGGCTCGGTTCGGCCCGGCCCGGCTGGCTGGCTGGCTGGCTGGTTTGGCTCGATCGGCCCGGCTGGCTCGGCCGGATTGGCGGCCCGGCCTGCTTGGTCGGATCGGCCCGGCCCGGCCCGGCTCGGCCGACTCGGATCGGCTCGGCCGACTCGGATCGACTTGGCCGACTCGGCTTGGCTCGGCCGACTCAGCTTGGCTTGGCCGACTCGGCTTGGCTTGGCCGACTCGGATCGGCTTGCCCGACTCGGATCGGCTTGCCCGACTCGGATCGGCTCGGCCGACTCGGATCGGCTTGGCCGACTCGGCTTGGCTCGGTCGGCTCGGTTTGGCTCGGTCGGCTCGGCTCGGTCGGCCCGGATCGGCTCGGCCGACTCGGATCGGCTCGGTTTGGCCCGGCCCGGCTTGGCTCGGTCGGCTTGGCTCGGATCGATTCCGGTCGAGGTTTCGGCGGCGGGCCGGCAGTGCAGTCGTCCTCACCCTGCCGTCGCGAGACCGTCCCCATCGCGCGGTCGGCAGACCTGCCCGCGTCCAAGGCCGGGTGCGGCCGCCGCGCGGGGCCGTACCGGGCCGGCAGGGGGAAGCAGCGGGAAAGACAACGCCCGCGCAGCTCCCCAGCTGCGCGGGCGTCTTTTGCCGTCCGCCGCACCCCCGTCCCCACGGGGTTTCATGGATGGATGTCCCCGCCCGGACCGCTCTTCCGGGCCTGGGGTCGCCGCTCAGCGCCCCAGCATCACACCCACGGACGACGCCTGTGTGACCACTGCTTCCCAGCCGCCGAAGGCGTACACGAGCAGGGCCGCCAGAGGGAGGACCATCGCGGTCGCCACCAAGGGGTGGCGACGGCCCGGACGGCGGTCGGCGGTGAACATCCTGCGCTCCCGTGTGCGGATCGCGGTCCGCGGTGCCGTGTGGGCCATGGTCCCTCCTCTGACCTTCTCGTCGGTGTTGCGTCGTTGGCAGCGGCGGGTGTCTGACCTCGGGGGACGAGTGCTGCACCCGCCGCTTGACCTCAAATCTAGGCGCGTGGGCGAACCCGGTCGTCATGCCCTCGTACCGATTGCCGGGCCTCCCGGAGGATGAGCGGGGACCTCCGGTGTACTCCCCAGGGTGGAGACGAGGTCCTACGTCTCGGGGTCTTCCCGGAGGGGGTGTCCGGTCTGCCCCGTCTGTCACCCGTCCCGTTCCGCGGCGTCCTCGCGGGGCACCGGCTGCTCGACCAGCGCGAGGACCCGGTTCGCCATGAACCTGGCCGTGCGCACCACGGAGCCGTTCCGGGTGACTTCGCTCACTTCCACCACTCCTCGTCGTACCGCCGTCTCCACCCGGCGGCCCGCCCTGCTCGCGATCACCTCGTACGTGCGCGTCGTGTCACCGGCGTCCACGACTATCTCCACTCGGTCACCCTTCACGGGTTCAATCCCCCTTCTGCGGTGGCTGGTTGGGATCAAGGTGCGCCCAACACCGCCCCGAACTCCTGTTCCCTGACCACTCTTCAAGTTTCTCACCCGGCACTGACAATCCATCGGGTCGCGAGGGCGCGGCCTCTGCGCACGCCCGGCCGTGGAAACGTAAGCTGTGGCTCGTCAGACGGAACGGGCAGCGGGGATGAACATGGCGATGATGCGCCTGAGGCGCGAGGACCCGCGCGTCGTCGGCTCGTTCAGGATTCACAGACGGCTCGGCGCCGGGGGAATGGGCGTCGTCTACCTGGGCTCCGACCGGCGTGGACAGCGTGTCGCGCTCAAGGTCATCCGGCCGGACCTGGCGGAGGACCAGGAGTTCCGGTCGCGGTTCGCGCGCGAGGTGTCGGCGGCGCGGCGGATCAGGGGCGGGTGCACCGCCCGGCTGGTGGCCGCGGATCTGGACGCGGAACGGCCGTGGTTCGCCACACAGTACGTGCCGGGGCCCTCGCTGCACGACAAGGTCGCCGAGGAGGGACCCATGTCGGCCGCCGACGTGGCCGCCGTCGGCGCCGCCCTCTCCGAGGGACTCGTGGCCGTGCACGAGGCCGGTGTCGTCCACCGGGACCTCAAGCCGTCGAACATCCTGCTGTCCCCGAAGGGGCCGCGGATCATCGACTTCGGTATCGCGTGGGCGACCGGGGCCTCGACCCTGACCCATGTCGGTACGGCCGTGGGCTCACCCGGCTTCCTGGCGCCCGAACAGGTGCGCGGGGCAGCCGTCACGCCGGCCACGGACGTGTTCTCGCTCGGCGCCACGCTCGCCTACGCGGCGACCTCCGACTCGCCCTTCGGACACGGCAGTTCGGAGGTCATGCTCTACCGGGTGGTGCACGAGGAGGCGCAGCTGCGCGGGGTGCCGGACGCACTCGCCCCCCTCGTCCGCGCCTGTCTGGCGAAGGACCCGGAGGAACGGCCGAGCACGCTGCAACTGTCGCTGCGGCTCAAGGAGATCGCCGCCCGTGAGGCGCAGGGCCTGTCCGATCTGCGGCCGCCCGCGCCCCGTACCGATCCGGATCGGGCCTCGGGTCGGCTCGCGGAGCAGTACGTCGAACAGCGGACGCTGCGGCAGCCGCCGGACACCCGCCGGTCGCAGCCGGGGGCTCCGTCACCGCGGACCGGGGGCGGTTCCCGGACGGGCGGCGGGGCCGGTGGCGCGCGTACCGGTGGTGGGTCGCGGCCCGGTCCGCGGCCCGCGCCGTCACGCGGCACGACCGGGTCCGGCAGGCGTCCCGCGCCCCGCAACGGTGCGGGACGGCCGGGGCCGCGGACCAACGGGACCGGGCGGCGGCCCGCCAATCCGCGGTTGCTGCGGCAGCGTCTTTTCGTGTTCGTCGTCGTGACGTTGCTGGCCGCGCTGGGGATCGCCACGGCGCAGGGGTGCCAGGGGCCCTCGCGGGGGCTCGGCTTCGACGGGGGCCTCCGGTACGAGCGGCCCTTCCCGGAACCGCAGCACGACTGAGCGTCGTCGCCGGGTGGCGGCCGCCCCGTGACCGGGGACGCCGGCCGCCCCGCGCGTCCGCCGGTTCAGGTACGCGGACGGCCCGTCGCCACCGCGTAGAAGGCCACGGCCGCCGCCGCGCCCACGTTGAGGGAGTCGACTCCGTGGGCCATGGGGATGCGGACCCATTCGTCGGCGGACATCAGGGCCTTGGTGGAGAGGCCGTCCCCTTCGGCGCCCAGCATGAGGGCGACCCGGTCCATGCGGTGCGGGGCGGTCTCGTCGAGGGACTTCGCCTTCTCGTCCGGAGTGAGGGCGAGCAGGGCGAAACCGGCGTCGCGGACCGCGTCGAGCCCCTTCGGCCAGGTGTCCAGACGGGCGTAGGGCACCGAGAAGACCGCGCCCATGGAGACCTTGACGCTGCGTCGGTAGAGCGGGTCGGCGCAGTCCGGCGAGAGCAGGACCGCGTCCATGCCGAGGGCGGCGGCCGAGCGGAAGATCGCGCCGATGTTGGTGTGGTCGTTGACCGACTCCATGATGACGACCCGGCGGGCGGAGCCCAGGAGTTGGTCGGCCGTCGGCAGGGGTTTGCGCTGCATGGAGGCGAGCGCGCCCCGGTGCACGTGGTAGCCGGTGACCTGTTCGGCGAGTTCGGGGCTGACCGCGTAGACGGGCGCCGGGAGTTCGTCGATGACGTCGCGCATGACGTCGACCCACTTCGCGGAGAGCAGCATCGAGCGCATCTCGTAGCCGGCTTCCTTGGCCCGTCTGATGACCTTCTCGCCCTCGGCGATGAAGAGGCCCTCGGCGGGTTCGCGCCGGCGGCGCAGCTCCACGTCGGTCAGGCCGGTGTAGTCGCGCAGGCGCGGGTCGTCGGGGTCGTCAACGGTGATGAGATCGGCCACAGGGTGATACTGCCTTGTCCTGGGTGTGGTGCCAACGGCTGGGGACGGGTCGGGTTACCGGTGGTTACGGTTCCGCTCCCGCACGGTCCGGGGTCGTCGCCCGGGTGTCACGCGTTCGTCCCGGGCCCCACCTTCACGACCTCGCCGATCACGATGACGGCGGGCGGCTTGACTCCCTGCGTACGCACCGTCTCGGCGACCGTGGCGAGCGTGGCGTCCACCCGGCGCTGCGCGGCCGTGGTTCCCTCCTGGACCAGGGCGACCGGGGTGTCGGGGGACTTGCCGTGCGCCACCAGGGTCTCGGCGATCCGGCCGATCTTGTCGACGCCCATCAGGATCACGAGGGTGCCGGTCAGCCGGGCGAGGGCGGGCCAGTCGACGAGCGAGCGCTCGTCGTCGGGGGCCACATGGCCGCTGACCACGGTGAACTCATGGGCGACGCCCCGGTGGGTGACCGGGATGCCGGCGGCGCTCGGCACGGAGATCGAGCTGGAGATGCCGGGCACGACCGTGCACGGAATGCCGGCCTCGGCGAGCGCGTGCAGTTCCTCCATGCCGCGGCCGAAGACGTACGGGTCGCCGCCCTTGAGGCGCACGACCGACTTGCCCTGCTTGGCGTGCTCGATCAGCGCGTTGTTGATGGCCTCCTGGGCCATGAAACGGCCGTACGGGATCTTCGCCGCGTCAATCACCTGGACGTGCGGCGGGAGTTCGGCGAGGAGGTCGCGGGGGCCGAGACGGTCGGCGATGACGACGTCGGCCTCGGCGAGGAGACGGCGGCCGCGCACGGTGATCAGGTCCGGGTCGCCGGGGCCGCCACCCACCAGGGAGACACCGGGGGTGCGGGTGCGGTGGTGGGGGGCCACGAGCGTGCCGTCCCGCAGGCCCTCGACGACCGCGTCGCGGATCGCGGCGGTGTGGCGGGGGTCGCGCTCCTGGGCGTTGGCCGTGAGCACGGCTACCGTGACGCCCTCGCTGTGGCCGGTCGCCGGGGTCCAGGCGGTGGCCTCCTCCGCGCTGTCGGAGCGGACGCACCAGATGCGGTGGCGTTCCGCCTCGGCGGACGCGCGCGCGTTCGCCACCGGGTCGCCGGTCGCGACCAGGACGTACCAGGCCTCGGCGAGGTCGCCCTCCGCGTACCGGCGCCTCTCCCAGGTCAGCTCGCCCGCGTCCGCCATCGCCTCGACGGAGGGGGTGGCGCTCGGGGACACCAGGACGACGTCGGCGCCGGCCGCGATGAGGGCGGGCAGGCGGCGTTGGGCGACCTGACCGCCGCCGATGACGACCACTCGGCGGCCGGTGAGGCGGAGGCCTACGGGGTAGGCGGGGTGTTCGGCCATGAGGGTGCGGCTCCTCGGGCTGGCGGCGTGCGAGGCGGGCCACTGCGGCTTTGGAGTAGGCCCTGACGTGCGGATTCTAAGGGGCGGACGGGGAGCGCGGCTCAGCAGGTTCACCGGCCGGACCGCGGAACCGGGTGCGGGCCGGTGGGCGCGAGCGCCCTCCGGGTCCGTGGCGCACCCGGCGCCCGCCGCCTACTTCTCGGTCACCCCCGCCGAGTCGAACGTCGCCACCTCGTGCATCGCCCTGGCCGCGCTCTGGACGACCGGGAGGGCGAGGAGGGCGCCGGTGCCCTCGCCGAGGCGGAGGTCGAGGTCGACCAGGGGCCGCAGGCCCAGCTTCTGCAGAGCGGCCACATGGCCCGGCTCGGCACTGCGGTGGCCCGCGATGCAGGCGGCGAGGACCTCGGGGGCGATGGCCCGGGCCACCAATGCGGCGGCACCGGCGCTGACGCCGTCGAGGATCACCGGCGTCCGCAGGGAGGCGCCGCCGAGGAGCAGGCCGACGATGGCGGCGTGCTCGAAGCCGCCGATGGCCGCGAGGACGCCGATGGGGTCGGCGGGGTCGGGCTGGTGCAGCTCGATGGCCCGTCGGACGACCTCGGTCTTGCGGGCGAGGGTCTCGTCGTTGATGCCGGTGCCCCGGCCGGTGACCTCGGCGGGGTCCGCGCCGGTGAACACGGCGATCAGGGCGGCGGACGCCGTGGTGTTGGCGATGCCCATCTCGCCCGTGAGCAGCGCCTTGTTGCCGGCCGCGACCAGGTCGCGGGCGGTCTCGATGCCCACCTCGATGGCCTGCTTGGCCTCCTCGCGGGTCATCGCGGGGCCGGTGGTCATGTCGGACGTACCGGCGCGGACCTTGCGCGGCAGCAGCCCCGGCGTGGCCGGGAGGTCGCTGGCCACGCCCACGTCCACCACGCACACCTCGGCACCCACCTGGGCGGCGAAGGCGTTGCAGACCGCTCCCCCGCCGAGGAAGTTGGCGACCATCTGGGCCGTCACCTCCTGGGGCCAGGGGGTGACGCCCTGGGCATGGACGCCGTGGTCGCCCGCGAAGATCGCGACGGCCGCGGGCTCCGGGATGGGCGGCGGGCACTGCCGGGACAGGCCCGACAGCTGCGCGGAGATGATCTCCAGCATGCCGAGGGCGCCCGCCGGCTTGGTCATGCGCTTCTGGCGCTCCCACGCCTCGCCGAGCGCCTTGGCGTCGAGCGGGCGGATGCCGGCGACGGTCTCGGCCAGCAGGTCGTGCGGCTCGGCGCCGGGCAGCGCGCGGCGGCCGTACGTCTCCTCGTGGACGACCCAGGAGAGCGGGCGCCGCTTGGCCCAGCCCGCCTGCATCAGCTCGGGCTCCGCCGGGAACTCGTCGACGTAGCCGACGCACAGGTACGCCACGACCTCCAGGTGCTCCGGGAGGCCGAGCGCGCGGACCATCTCGCGCTCGTCGAAGAAGCTGACCCAGCCGACGCCGAGCCCCTCGGCGCGGGCCGCGAGCCAGAGGTTCTCGACCGCGAGCGCGGAGGAGTAGGGCGCCATCTGCGGCTGGGTGTGGCGGCCCAGGGTGTGGCGGCCGCCGCGGGTCGGGTCGGCGGTGACGACGATGTTCACCGGGGTGTCGAGGATCGCCTCGATCTTCAGTTCCTTGAACTGCTTCGCCCGGCCCTTCGGCAGCGACTTCGCGTACGCCTCGCGCTGGCGCTGGGCGAGTTCGTGCATCGCGCGGCGCGTCTCGGCCGACCGGATGACGACGAAGTCCCAGGGCTGCGAGTGGCCGACGGAGGGCGCCGTGTGGGCGGCCTCCAGCACGCGGAGCAGGACGTCGTGCGGGATGGGGTCGCTGCGGAAGCCGTTGCGGATGTCGCGGCGCTCGCGCATGACCTTGAGGACGGCCTCGCGTTCGGCGTCGTCGTACGGCGGCGCGGCGGGGCCCGTGGGCTGCCGTGCCTCGTCCTCCTGCACCTCGGGCACGGGAACGTCTTCGGGCGTCTCGTCCACCGGGTCCGTGCTCTCCTCCGCTGCCGCTTCCCCTGCTTCGGCCTCGTGCGCCGCTTCGCCGTCCTCCTGGTCGGCGGCCCGGGTGGCCAGGTCCTCGGCGTTCTGGACGAGGGCGGGTTCCGCGTCCGCGCCGGTCGCCGCGACCGACTCCGGTACGACGATCGTCTCGGCCTCGGAGTCCCGAGGAGTGGGGACCACGGGCCCGTCCGCCGCTTCCGTCTGCCCCTCGGCGGGCGGGAACCCGGTGGCGGCGGGCACCGACGGCGGAGTCGAGGCCGCCTGGGAGGCGGCGGTCGGCAGGGAGCCGAGGAGGGGTACGAACGGTTCCGGCGGACGCACGGCACCGGGCTCGGGTGCGGACTCCGGGGCCGCTCCGGCGAGCGGTGTGTCCGGCTCGGCCGGGGGCCGGACCACCGCGCCCTGGGGGGCGGCGATCCCGGTGGCCAGGAGGTGCGGCGCCTCGGCCGGGGAGGGCTCGGCGGTCGCGGCGGCGTCCACGGTCACGGGGGCGGCGGTTCCGGGGTCCACGGTCGACGGGTCGGCCGGTGCTTCGGCGGTCGTCTCGTCGGTGGGCCCGGGCTGCCCCTGGGACTCCGCGTCGGCGGGCTGCGCGTCGGCTGCCTGTACCTCGGTGACCTCGGGCTCGACGGCGGCTTCGGCGGGGTCCGGCGTCGGTACGGGCTCCGGCTGCCGAGCGGCGCTGTCGGACGCGGACGTGGCGGTCTCCTCGGCTGCGGTTTGCTCGGCTGCGGTTTGCTCGGCCTCGACCTGGCCCCCGTCCACCTTCCCGGCCTGCTCCTCTTCCTTTTCCCTGTCCGCTGCCTCGTCCGCCACCGCTTCGACGGCCCCGATGGCCTCCGGGTCCGGCGCGGCGGCCTCGGCCGTCGGCTGCGCGGGCTCCAGCGGCTGGGCTTCCGCGGCCTCGGGCACGGCCTCCGCCTGGGGTTCCGGCGTCGGGACCTGCTCCGCCTCGGCCTCCGGGGGCAGGGGTTGCTCCGCGACCGGGGTCGACGTCTCCTGCTCGGACTCCTGCGCGGGGGCGGGGGTGCTCTCCTCGTCCGGTGCGGCGGGGGCCACCAGCTCGTCGCTCTCGTCGGTCCCGTCGGCCAGCGCCTGCTGCTCGGGCAGGGCGGGGTCGGCCTGCGGCTGCGCCTCGGCCTCGTCGGGCACGGCCGGAGCGGACACGTCGACGGGGTCCGGGGTCTCCGCCTCGGGCTCTTGAGCGACCTGCGAGGCGTCCTGGGCCTCGGCGACGATCCCGGCCGGTACCGGCTCCGGGTCCCCGGCGGCGGGGTCGACGGGCTCGGGCTCCTCGGAGACCGGCACATCAGGTGCCTGCGCCTCGGGTGCCTGTGCCTCGGGTGCCGTCTCCACGGGCTCGGGGCCCTGCTGGGCCGCCTGGGGGGCTTCGACGGCCGGCTCGGCCTCGGGCACGGAGGGCTCCGCGGCGGCCTCGGGGGCCGCTTGCTGCTCCTCGGTCGGCGCCTCGGCCGTCGCCGGCGCCTGCTCCTCGGCCACGACCGGCACGTCCCCGGCCTCCGGGGCGTGCGCCTGCGGCTCGACCGCCTCGGCGACCACGGCCGCCTGCTCGACGACCGGCGCCCCGACCGCCTCCGGCGCCTGCTCCTCGACCACGACCGGCGTTTCTTCGGCCTCCGCCGGGTGCGGCTGCGGCTCGACCGCCTCGGCGACCACGGCCGCCTGCTCGACGACCGGCGCCCCGACGGGCTCGGGCACCTGCGCCTCGACGGCGACCGGCGCTTCACCGGCGTCCGCGGCATCCGGCTCCGGGGCATCCGGCTGCGCCGCGTTCGGCTCCGGCGCGGCCGTCTGCGGCTCGGCCTCCTCCGGGGTCTGGAACTGCGCCGCGACCGGCGTCCCCACGGCCTCCGGGTTCCGGAACTGGGCGGCCGCGGCCTCCTGCGCCAGGGCGTAGGCGGCGTCCTGGGCCTGGTGGAGAGCCTCGGCGTCCTGGATGTCCTCCGCGGCGTCCTCGGCCGGCGTCGTCTCGGCCACGGCGACGGAGAGCTGTGCCTCCTGCGGAACGACCGTTTCTGCCGCCGCTCCCCCGGGAGCCACCGCGGGAGTGGCCTGCGCGGGGGCGCCGACCCACTGCGACACGGGCTGCTGGGGCGCGTCGAGGTACTCGGGGCCGGGGTGGCGTACGGCGCTCGGCGGCACGGGGGCGCCGGCCGGGCCACGGTCGGCGAGGGAGCGGACCGGGCTGGCGGAGGCGTCGGGGGTCGGCGGACCGAGGTGCAGCGGGCGGCGGGCCACCGGCGGCTGCGGGACGGGGGTCGCGACGGGGGTGCGGACGGCGCTCAGGTCGTGCGAGCCGCTGTCGCGGCCGGACATCTCGTGCGGACCCGGCTCATGGACGGCGGGCTCGTGGACGACCTGGACGACGGGCTCGGGGGCGGGCGGGGGCATCTCGTTGCCCCACGCGCCCTGGGCGCCCGGCAGCAGGAGGTCTTCGTCCTCGGCGGCGGTCTCGGAGAGGTAGGTGTACGCACCCGGCGCGGGGACGCCCGGCTGCTCCACCATGCCTGCGCTCTCCGGCAGTCCCTCGCCCGGGACCTGGCCGGTGTCGGTCATGCGTACCCCTCGCCCATCGGTTAGTGCCTCCATGCCAGCTGGCCCGGGAACGGCGCACCTACCGCCCCACTGTGGAGAACGAGCGTGCGTGCCCAGCGGCACGTGACGACCCGGCTGCATGTCGACAAAGCCATTGAAGGGCCATTGTCCCGGTCGTCCCCCCGTCGCGACAGCTTGATCCGCGACGGTCCGCTGTGGACTGCGCCACGTTGCGCGTCCTCCCCGTTTCGCCGTACCACACACGCCCTCAAAACGGGCGTGCTTTTAGGACATTGACCGACGAAAGGCCGGATGTCGCAGTGCGGTACAACAGTCGGCCAGCCTACCGCGCCGGTACGACAACCGGATCACACGGAACGTTCGGGCAGAGTCCCGCTGAGCAGGAACGCGACGCTGCGCTCCCGTTCCGTCCAGGCCCTGGTATCGAGTTCCACGGACTGGACGAAGTCGCAGCGGACCTCGTACCCGTGCTCGGTCAGGTCCCGTCCGACGCGCTCGGCGGCGGGCCGGGTCAGGGCGTGGGTGACGATGCGCCGGGGGCGGCGGTCGGCGACGGCCGAGACCACCCGGGCTCCCCCGCCGCCGACGCGTACGACATCGGGTTCGGGCAGGTTCTCCAGGACGTGCGGGGCGGCTCCGTGCACCACTTGGAGCTGCACGCCGAAGCGGCGGGCGGCGAGGGTGGTCCGGCCGCAGGCCTCGGGGTCCTGGTCCACGGCGATCACGGCGGCGCCGCAGCGGGCGGCCTCGGTGGCGAAGGCGCCGCTGCCGGAGCCGATGTCCCACACGAGGTCGCCCACCCGGGGGCCCAGGCAGGCGAGTTGGGAGGAGCGCAGCAGTTCGGCCTCGCCCTCGCCCAGGGCACCGCCGTAGACGGCGGAGGGCAGGGCCCAGCCGCGCGGTCCGGCGGCGGGGTCGCGCCCGGCGAGCCAGCCGCCGCTGCCGGCCGCGCCCGCGGGGCCGCCGATGACGATGACGAGGTTGGGGTCGCGCCAGGTGCGGTCCACGGCCTTGTCGGAGCTGAGGACGGTGACCCGCTCGCGGTCCGTGCCGAGTTCCTCGCAGACCACGAAGGTGCGGTGGACTCCGTCGAGGAGCAGGCCGAGTTCGGCGGGTCCGGCGCCGGGCGAGGTGAGGACGGCGACCTTGGTGTGGGCGCGGCAGACGTTCACCGCGCGGCGCAGCGTACGGCGGTGGGCGACGACGACCTCCGCGTCGTCCCAGGGCATGCCCGCGCGGGCGAAGGCGGCGGCGACCGAGGAGACGCCGGGGACGACCTCGACCTCCAGGCCGAACTCGGGGGACCGCAGGGTGCGGACGACACCGAAGTACCCCGGGTCGCCGTCGGCGAGGACGACCGCCGTGCCCCGGTGGCCGGCGATGCGGCGGGCGGCGAGGGCGACGCTGCCTAGGCGGATGCGTTCGGCGCGCGGGGGTACCTCGGGCAGGGCGAGATGGTGGGCCGCGCCGGCCACCAGCGTGGCGGCGGCGAGGGCGGAGCGTGCCGCGGCGGTCAGGGGGGAGCCGTCCCAGCCGATCACCGTGACCCGGTCGGCCATCTTCGTCAGTCTCCAGAGGGTCTTCGCAGGTCGTCGGGAATGCCCGCACGGGGTCCGTCGAGACTACCCGGTGGCCCGGTGGGCTCCGGCGGCCGGGTTCACGGCCCCCGCGACGGCCGCCGGGGGTTCAGTTCCAGTCCGAGTAGGCCCCGTAACCGCCGCTGTCGGCCAGTTCCTCGCTGACGCCCTCGATGTCCTCCGGGAGGAGGCTCCAGACGATGAAGTCCGTGCGGACCTCGGTCCAGCCGTCCTCGGCGGTGCGGGTGCGCGCTATGCAGGCGTTGCGCAGCACGCCCTCGCTGATACAGCCGATCTTCTGCGCGACCTGCTGGGAGGCGGTGTTGTCGGCGGCCGTGCGCAGCTCGATGCGTTCGAACTTCTGCTCGCGGAACAACCATTGGGCGGTGGCGAGGGCCGCCTCGGAGGCGTAGCCCTCGCCGCGCGCCCAGGGGGCGACGACGTACGAGAGTTCCGTCGCTCGTACGTGCCAGTCGGTCTTGGTCAGCCGGATGACGCCGACCAGGCGCTGGGTGAGGAACTCGGTGACCGCGAGGTCCAGGCCGCGTCCCGACGTGCGTTCGGTGGGCGCGTACATGGTGATCCAGGTACGCGCCTCGCGTTCGGTGAAGGGCTGGGGGACATCGGTCCAGGCCATCACCTGCTCGTCGTTCATCATCTCGGTGAAGGCCGGGATGTCGTCCTCGTCGAACGGGCGCAGAACCAACCGATCCGTGTTGATGGAGATGTCGGGAAAGGTGCTCATCATGCGCCGCTCCGTAACCTTCGAAAACTTTGAGAGCCTGCCGAACTGCCCAGCATGCAGCATGAAAGCACTGAATCGCACCAGGGGGCCGACTCCCCGTGAGGGAGCGGCCCCGATGCGTGGCGATACGCCGTATACGTGCCGTCGGCACGGAAGGGCGGGAGCGGGAAGGACGCGCGCGGGAAGGGCCCGAGTCAGAAGGACGGGATGACCGAGCCGTTGCTCCACTTGTCCTCGATGAACTTCCTTACCTCGTCGGAGGTGAGGAGCTTGGCGAGCTTCTTCACGCGCGGGTCGTCCTCGTTACCCTCCTTGACGGCGAGGAAGTTGCCGTTGGGGTTGTCCTTGGCGGGCTCGACGGCGAGGGCGTCGTCGGCGGGCGAGAGGTCGGCTTCGAGGGCGTAGTTACCGTTGATCACCGCGGCGTCGACGTCGTCGAGGGAGCGCGGGGTCTGGGCCGCCTCCAGCTCCTTGAACTTCAGCTTCTTCGGGTTCGCGGTGATGTCGGCGGGGGTCGCGTCGGTGCCGACACCGTCCTTGAGCGTGATGATCCCGGCGGAGTCGAGGAGCTTGAGGGCACGCGCCTCGTTGACCGTGTCGTTGGGTACGGCGACGGTCGCGCCGGTCTTGAGGTCGTCCTTGCTCTTGACCTTGTTCGAGTAGAGGCCGAGGGGCTCCAGGTGCACGGTGACGACGGGCACGATGTGGGTGCCCTGCTTCTTGTTGAAGTCGTCGAGGTAGGGCTGGTTCTGGAAGTAGTTGGCGTCCACGGAGCCGTCCTCGGTCGCCGTGTTCGGCAGGACGTAGTCGGTGAACTCCTTGACCTCCAGGTCGAGGCCCGCCTTCTCCGCCAGGTTGTCCTTGACGAAGTTCAGGATCTCGGCGTGCGGAGTGGGGCTGGCGGCGACGACCAGCGGGCCGCTGGTGTCGGACGCGCCGTCGGTCTTGTCCGCGCCGCAGGCGGTGAGCCCGAGGGTGAGGGCCCCGGCGGCGAGTACGGCGGTGGTGAACTTGGCGGTGTTACGCACGAAAAGTGCCTTTCCTTTTGGGTGGAGCGGTCCCGTCTTGGGTGGGACGGGAAGTTTTTTGGTTGTGGGGGGCCGGAGCGCGGGCTATGCCTCGGTGGCGTCCGGGGTGGCGGCCCTGACCTTCAGCAGCCGGAGCCGGGGTGCGGCGCCGGAGCGGCCGCCGCGCCGGTGCAGCGCCCGGGCCGCGTAGTCGCCGGCGAACTGGATGACGGAGATGACGACCGCGAGGACCACCACGGTGATCCACATCAGTTCGGTCTCGAAGCGCTGGTAGCCGTACCGGATGGCGATGTCGCCGAGGCCGCCGGCGCCGACGGTGCCGGCCATGGCGGAGTAGCCGATGAGGGCGACGACGGTCGTGGTGGCGGACGAGATCAGCGAGGGCAGGGACTCCGGGACGAGCACCCGGCGGACGATGGTCCAGGTGGTGCCGCCCATGGCCTGTACGGCCTCCACGAGCCCGTGGTCCACTTCGCGGACGGCCGTCTCGACCAGGCGCGCGAAGAACGGGATCGCGCCGATGGCGAGCGGCACGATGGCCGCCTCACGGCCGATGGTCGAGCCGGTGACCCAGCGGGTGAAACCCATCAGCGCGACCATCAGGATGATGAAGGGCATCGAGCGGGCCACGTTCACGACCTGCCCGATGACCTTGTTGGCGACGACGTTGCGCAGCAGCCCGTCCCGGTCCGTGAGGACGAGCAGGATGCCGAGCGGCAGGCCGCCGACGACCGCGATGAGCGTGGACCAGCCGACCATGTAGAGGGTGTCCCCACACGCCTGCTCCAGCAGCAGCCGCATCTCCGACCAGGTCACTTGGCACCTTCCTTCACCAGGACGGACTCCTGGCCCACGACGTCGATCTGGAGGCCCTGTTCACGCAGGAAGCCGATCGGCACCACGTTGTCCTCGTAGCGGCCGGGCAGTTCGATGCGCATCCGGCCGACCTGGAGGCCGCCGACGGTGTCGATGGCGGCGCCGAGGATCGAGATGTCGATGTTGTAGGTGCGTGACAGCCGGGAGACGACGGGCTGGGTGGCCGCCTCGCCCTGGAAGGTGACGTCGACGACGGTGCGGTCCTCGCCGGTGGCGTCGCCGGTCACCGGGAAGAGGGCGGTGGCCAGTTCGGAACCGGGGGTCGCGAGGAGTTCGCTCACCGTGCCGGACTCGACGATGCGCCCGTTCTCCATCAGCGCGGCCGAGTCGCAGACCGACTTCACGACGTCCATCTCGTGGGTGATCAGCAGGACGGTCAGGCCCAGCTCGCGGTTGAGGTCGCGCAGCAGGGTCAGGATCGAGCGGGTGGTCTCCGGGTCGAGGGCGCTGGTGGCCTCGTCGGACAGGAGCACCTCGGGGTCGCCGGCGAGGGCGCGGGCGATGCCGACACGCTGCTTCTGACCGCCGGAGAGCTGGGCCGGGTAGGACGTCGCCCGGTCGGCGAGCCCGACGAGGTCGAGGAGTTCGAGGGCCTTGCGGGAGCGCTCCTTGCCGGACCTGCCGAGGATCTCCAGGGGCAGCTCGACGTTGTCCTGGACCGTGCGGGTGGACAGCAGGTTGAAGTGCTGGAAGACCATGCCGATACGGCTGCGCGCCCGCCGCAGCTCCTTGCCGGCACGGGGGCCGCGCCCGGCGAGGGCGGTGAGGTCCCGCCCGGCGACGGTGACGGTGCCGGCGGTGGGGCGCTCCAACAGGTTGACGCAGCGGATGAGGGAGGACTTGCCGGCGCCGGACTGGCCGACGACGCCGTACACCTCGCCCTCGCGGACGTGGAGGTCGACGCCGTCGAGGGCGGTGACCTCACGGCCGCGCGAGCGGTAGACCTTGGTCAGGCCTGATGTCGTGATCACTGGGGTTTCCATCGCTGTCGAGTACGCGGGGCAGGGGTGTGCCCGGGTACGGGAGGGAAGGCGTGCGCGGGCACAGGGGTCACGTACGGCGTTCAGCGACGCGTACGGACGTGCCGGGGGGTGGGGGCCTCTAGCAGGCGCACATTCGACACATACAACGAGCACCGGGCGTCATCGTCGCCTCGGTCGCAAGGGTGCGGCAGCTCGTCGTGGTCATGAGATCAGTAAAACAGATGCATGCGGCAGGTGAGAGCGGAGCGTCCGCGATATGGACAGCATGAAGGGGAATACCCGCTGGTGGGATGGAGTGCCGTCCACTCTGTGAGCATCCGTCGCTGTGGCCAAGGCCACGCCGCATGCCCGGCGGGCTTCCCGGGGCGGGGCCGGACGCGGCGGGGTTTTGCGCCGTAATAGGGTCGCGGCATGCTTGTTCCCCTGACGGTGACGACCGCCGTCGCCGCGCTTCTGCTCGCCGCCTGGTGCGGCTGGGCCGCGTATCGCGATCAGCCGACCAAGGACTGGCACTTCATCGGCATGGCCGTGGTGTCGGTGCTCGCCCTGGTACAACTGGTCGTCGGGATCGTGCAGTTGGCGCGCGGGGAGAAGCCGGAGCAGGGAACCACGATCTTCGTCTCCTATCTGCTCGGAGCATTCGCCTGTGTCCCGGTCACCGGGTTCATGTCGTTGGCGGAGCGCACCCGCTGGGGCAGCGTGACCGTCGCGGCCGGCGGTGTGGTGCTCGCCGTGCTGCAGGTGCGGCTCTACGACATCTGGGGAGGCTGACGTGAGCGCGACGAACGAGGTGCGGCAGGAGACGAAGCGGACGCGGCTGATCAGCGGACCGGGGATGCTGCTGGTCTGGCTGTACGGGGTGATGGTCGTCGGGGCCGTGTCGCGGTCCGCCGTGCAGATCTCCACCGAGTTCGCGCACGCGCCGCTCGCGTACACGCTGTCGGCGGTGGCCGGTGTGGTCTACGGGTTCATCACGTACTCGCTGGTGCGGGGCGGGGAGTTCGCCCGGCGGGCGGCGCGGGTGTGCTGTGCGGTGGAACTGGCGGGCGTGCTGATCGTGGGGACGTGGACGCTGGTGGAGCCGTCGGCGTTCCCGGACAAGACGGTCTGGTCGGACTACGGGATCGGATACCTGTTCATCCCCGTGATCCTCCCGGTCACGGCGATGTACTGGCTGCGCAGGAGCGCGCGCCGGGAGGCGGCCGCCTGAGATCCGTCAGGCGGCCGGGGAACCCTCGCGGCCGGCACCCTGCCTCCGCCCCGTCCGGGGCCGCCGTCATGCTGTGGTCGCGTACGCCTCCGCGGGCTTCTCCAGCACCACCATCGGCACCCCGTCCCGGCCCTGGCTGGTCCCCACGGTCTCGTAGCCCACCCGGCGGTAGAGCCGCAGGTTGCCCTCGCTGCGGTGGCCCGCGCTGAGGCGGAACCTGGTGGCGCCGCGCTCCCCGGCGAGGGCCGACTCGGCGGCGCGCAGCAGGCGCGCGCCGATGCCGTGGCCCTGGAGGCGGGGGTGGACGCAGAGCTTGCCGATGGCCGCGGTGCCGTCGGCGTCGAGGGCGCCGCGCACGGAGCCGACCACTTCGTCACCGAGCCTGGCCACGAACACGCAGTCCGAGGCGACCTCCTCGCGGACGGAGTCGAGGCTCTGGACGAGCGGGTCGATGCGGTAGTTGCCGTACAGGGCCGCCTCGCCCTGGAAGCACAGGTACTGCAGCCTGAAGATCTGCTCGGCGTCCTGCTCGGTCGCCACCGCGATGGTCACGCTCATGCCCATGTGTGCACGCCTCCCGCTCACCTGCTCACCCGATGTCCTTCACTCCTATCCCCGTGGTTCGTGTGCCGCAACCTCCACGGCCAGCAATCGTCGAAGACATCCCAGACATCTGGAGCGTTCCGGGCCCAGGCTGCCCTGTGAGATACCCAACTCGCCCGCGATCTCGCGATAGGTGAGGTCGTTCGGGGACAGCAGGGCCGCGAGCAGCCGGGGGCAGCGCCCGGGGAGCCGGCGTACGGCCGCGTACAGCGCGCGGCGGCGGGCCGCGGTCAGGGCCTGCTGCTCGGGGCCGGGCGCGTGCTCGTCGGCGGGCTCGGCGGTGTAGGGCAGTTCGCGCCGGGCCGTGCGGCGGCTGAGGCGCGCCTCGAAGCGCACGGCGCCGCGCAGCCAGCCCTCCGGGTCGGCGGGCGGGCCGTCGGCGTCGAGCCGTTCCAGCAGGCGCAGCCAGACCGCCTGTTCCAGGTCCCCCGCCTCGGCGCCGGCCGCGTGGGCCTCGGCCGACGCCTCCGCGGCCAGCAGGGGGCGGAGGACTGTCAGCAGGTCGTGTGTCATATGCCCCGGGACGCCACCGCCCCGGCAGGGGTTGCCGGGGCGGACGGGAGTCACCCCAATCGGGGGCGAGGGCTCATGTGTTGACGGCCGGGATTCCCCCGGTCGGCTCAGTCGCCCACGAAGTCCGCGTGGGCCAGCAGGCCGGTGTCGGGGTTGTCGGTGAAGATGCCGTCGATGCCGGTGTCGAAGTACACCTTGAACGCGCCGAAGGCGTCGCCGTAGGCGTTGGCGTCCGTGCCCCTGCGGAAGTTCGCGGGCAGGAAGGAGTTCTCGTTGCGCATGGTGTACGGGTGCAGGATGAGGCCCTTGGCGTGCGCGTCCGCGACGAGGGTGGTGGGGGTCGTCAGGTTGCCGCCCGAGTCGCGCGGAATGACCAGGTCGAGCGTCGGACCGATACCGTTGGCGAAGGAGGCGATCCAGCCGAGACCGGCCGGCTTGACCAGGTCGGCGACCGTGCGCGGGTCACCGGCCTCGACGAAGTCCCAGGGGCGGGTGGCGGCGCCGGAGAGCAGGACGACCAGGGGGCTGTCCACCAGGCCGTTCAGGCGCTGGATGCTGCTCGGTTCGAACGACTGCAGGAAGACCGGCGAGTTCTTCTTGTGCCGGTCGTACGTACGCAGCAGCTTGGCGAGCGGCTCCTCCAGGCCGAGGCCCAGCTTGCGGAAGTAGGTGGGGTGCTTGGTCTCCACGTGCAGCCAGACCCGCTCGCCCCGCTTCCTGCCCTCCTTCTCGGCCCAGCGCAGCACCTCCTCGAAGGTGGGGATCTCCCAGCGGCCGTCGTAGAGGGTGTTCTTCTGGCGGTTGCCCGGGATGCGCTCCTTGGCGCGCAGGGTCTTCAGCTCGGCGAGGGTGAAGTCCTCGGTGAACCAGCCGGTGTACGTGACGCCGTCGACGACCTTCGTGGCCTTGCGGTCGGCGAACTCGGGGTGCGTCGCCACGTCGGTGGTGGCGGTGATGTCGTTCTCGTGACGGCACACGAGGTGGCCGTCCTTGGTGGGCACGAGGTCCTGCTCGATGACGTGCGCGCCCAGGTCGAGGGCGAGCTGGTACGAGCCGAGCGTGTGTTCCGGGCGGTAGCCGCTGGCGCCGCGGTGCCCGATGATCGTCGGCACGGGCAGTCTGCGGTACCCGCCGCCCGATTTCGCGCCCGACCCGGCCTCGGCGGCCGTGGCCGTGGCCGGCAGTCCGAGGACCGCTCCGCCCGCGCCCAGCATCGCGGCGCCGAGCAGCGCCCGTCGGCCCGCTCCGCGTCCCTGCTCGTTCGAGTCCTGCGACTGCCGCGACTCCTGCGTCCCCATGAACGGCTCCTCCACCGTGATGCCCTGCACCTGTCAAAGCTGGACGATCGTAGGTGTCCGGAGGTGACCGTCGGGAGACCTGGGACCGAACACACGGAAGACGCCTCGTGTCGCACGAGTGGCGCAATTTGACGGGTCGTCCGTTCGGTGGCGCGACGTCCGTCACATGTTTCGGGTTCGTGACACGCCGCCACGTCGGCGTCACCGCAGGTAAAACAGCGTCAACACTTGGTATCCACTCGGTGAACCCGGTGTGCGCCGCCCCCGGAGCCGGGAGTATCGTCCTCACCTGCACATACTTGTACCGGAACGCTTGACATGGGAGGGCCCGTTGTCCCGCTTCGTGCTCATCAAGGCAGTGCTCGGACCGATCATGCGCCTGATGTTCCGCCCCCGGGTGGAGGGCGCCGAGCACATTCCGGGAGACGGTCCGGTGATCCTCGCCGGCAACCACCTGACCTTCATCGACTCGATGATCCTGCCGCTGGTCTGCGACCGGCAGGTCGTGTTCATCGGCAAGGACGAGTACGTCACCGGCAAGGGGATCAAGGGCCGGCTGATGGCCTGGTTCTTCACCGGCGTCGGCATGATCCCCGTCGACCGCGACGGCGGCCGGGGCGGTGTCGCGGCGCTGATGACCGGACGGCGGGTGCTGGACGAGGGCCGGATGTTCGGCATCTACCCCGAGGGGACGCGGTCGCCCGACGGCCGTCTGTACCGGGGGCGCACGGGCATCGCCCGGCTGACGCTGATGACCGGGGCGCCGGTCGTGCCCTTCGCGATGATCGGGACGGACAAGATCCAGCCGGGCGGTGCGGGGCTGCCCCGGCCGCACCGGGTGACGGTGCGGTTCGGTGAGGCGATGGAGTTCTCCCGGTACGAGGGGATGGACCGGGACCGGTATGTGCTGCGGGCCGTGACCGACTCGGTGATGGCCGAGGTGATGCGGTTGTCGGGGCAGGAGTATGTGGATATGTACGCGTCCAAGGCCAAGGAAGCGGCGTAGCTCCGCTGGTTGGGCGGGTGGGTGCGTGGGGGTGGGCGTTCGTTGTCGGGTGCGGGGTGGTGGGGGTTCTCGCGCCGTTCCTCGCGCCCCTGAGGGGGTGCCTGTTCGATATCGAGTGACCGGTCGTGGGGGGATTTCGCGCCGTTCCCCGCGCCCCTGAGAGGGTGCCCGTTCGATGTCGAGTGACCGGTCGTGGGGGGGGATCTCGCGCCGTTCCCCGCGCCCCTGAGAGGGTGCCCGTTCAATGTCGAGTGACCGGTCGTGGGGGGGGGATCTCGCGCCGTTCCCCGCGCCCCTGAGAGGGTGCCCGTTCAATGTCGAGTGACCGGTCGTGGGGGGGGATCTCGCGCCGTTCCCCGCGCCCCTGAGAGGGTGCCCGTTCAATGTCGAGTGACCGGTCGTGGGGGGTTTTCGCGCCGTTCCCCGCGCCCCTGAGAGGGTGCCCGTTCGATGTCGAGTGACCGGTCGTGGGGGGTTTTCGCGCAGTTCCCCGCGCCCCTGAGAGGGTGCCCGTTCGATGTCGAGTGACCGGTCGTGGGGGGTTTTCGCGCAGTTCCCCGCGCCCCTGAGAGGGTGCCCGTTCGATGTCGGGTGACCGGTTCTGGGGGGTTTTCGCGCAGTTCCCCGCGCCCCTGAGAGGGTGCCCGTTCGATGTCGGGTGACCGGTTCTGGGGGCCGCGCCCCTGGAGGGGCGCGGGGGGGGCGGGTCAGGTGGGGTTTGGTAGGTGTTGGGGGCGTAGGAGGAGCCAGGCTGTGGCTGCTGTGGCCAGGAGTACTGTCGCTCCTGCGGCTGCGGCCAGGGTCAGGCCGTGCACGAAGGCTTCCTGGGCCGCGGTGAGCATGTGCTGGGCCGTGTGCGGGGGCATGGTCGCCGCCGCCTCCACCGCTCCGCCCAGGGACTCGTGGGCCTCGGCCGGCGTGCCCGCCGGGGCCGTGAAGCCGCGGTAGACGCCCGTCACGATCGAGCCCAGGACCGCGATGCCGAGAGCGGCACCCAGTTCGTACGCCGTCTCAGAGACGGCCGAGGCCGCGCCCGCCTGCTCCTTGGGGACGCTGGAGAGGATGACGTCGGCGGTGACGGTGAAGGAGAGCCCCGCGCCGATGCCGACGATCAGCAGGGCCGCGCCGATCAGGGGGTAGCCGGTGGTGCGGTCGACCAGCGTGAGCAGGGCGAGGGCGACGCCGATGGCCGCCAGACCGCCCGCGACCACGGAACGGACCGAGAAGCGGCGGGCGGCGGCTCCGGCGACCAGGCCCGCGGCCACCGCGCCGACGGCCGCCGGCAGTTCCGCGAGCCCCGCCTCCAGCGGGCCCCGCCCCTGCACGAGTTGCAGGAACTGCGAGAGGAAGAAGACCAGGCCGGACAGGCCGAGGATGGTCAGCAGGTCGGCGAGGACCGCACCGGAGAAGCCCCGGTTGCGGAACAGGCGCATGTCCAGCAGCGGATGCGGCAGCGTCAGCTGACGACGGACGAAGAAGAACAGTCCGGCGAGGCCCAACACGCCCGCGGCGAGCGCGTTGCCGCCCACACCGTGGGAGGCGGTCTCCTTCACGGCGTACACGACACCGATCATGCCGACCAGCGACAGGCCGACGCTGAGCATGTCCCAGGGGCCCGGGCTCGGATGGCGCGACTCGGGGAGCAGCTTGATGCCGACGAGCACGAGGACGGCCATCACCGGCAGGTTGATCAGGAAGACCGAACCCCACCAGAAGTGCTCCAGCAGGAACCCGCCGACGACGGGACCGACCGCCGTGCCGGCGGAGGCCGTGGCGCCCCAGATGCCGATGGCGAGGCTGCGCTCGCGCGGGTCGTGGAAGAGGTTGCGGATCAGGGCGAGGGTGGCGGGCATCAGGGTGGCGCCCGCGACACCGAGCAGGGCCCGCGCGACGATCATCGTCTCGGGCGAGGTCGCGTAGGCGTTGAGCACGGATATCGCGCCGAACGCCGTGGCCCCGACGAGCAGCAGCTTCTTGCGGCCGATGCGGTCGCCGAGGCTGCCCGCCGACACGAGCAGGCCCGCGATGACGAACGAGTAGACGTCACCGATCCACAGGAGCTGGTTGCCCGACGGCTGCAGATCCTCACTGATGTAGGGGGTCGCGAGACCGAGGACGGTCGCGTCGACGGCCACCAGCAGCACGGCGAGCACGAGGACGGAGAGTGCGAGCCAGCGGCCCGGCCTCTTCTCCGCCTCCGTCGCGCCGGCCGGCCGCAGGGTGCTGGTCATGATTCCTCTCTCGGTTGTACGGGATGACGCAGAGCGCCGCCGAGCAGCAGCTCGGCGATCATGTGGGTGAAGTCCTTGGCGGCCACACGGCCGTCCGCGACCGCCCAGGCACCGGAGGCCAGCAGGCCGTAGAGCGCCTCGGTGAGCCAGGCCGGGGTGAGGTCGATACGGAACTCGCCGGCCGCCTGGCCGCGGGCGAAGAGGGCCGCGATGCGGTCGTCGATCCGGGACCAGCCCTCGTGCTGCCCCTCCCCCTCGAACAGCTGCGCCTCGCTGTAGAGGAAGGCGAGGAGCCCGGCGGCCGGTTCGATCTCCCGCACGAGCCGTCGTACGGCCTCGCGCGCGGAGCCCTCGGCGGGACGGGCCGCGTCCAGGGCGGCCTCGCACTCCGCGATGCCGAGCGCCTCCAGCGCCCGTACGAGCGCGTCGCGCCCCGCGAAGTGGCGGTGCAGCGTGGCCCGGCTGATCCCGGCGGCCTTCGCGACCTCGTCCATCGTCGCGGTGGACTTGCGGGTCAGCAGGGCGGCTGCGCTGCGCAGCACGTGTTCACGATCGACGGCCATGAGACAACCATAACCCATGTGAGACATTCTTGTCTCAGTGCGGGCATGGATGTCTCATGACCGTGGTCGGGGAGGCGTGGTCAGTGCCAGGGCAGCTGCGCGCGCTTGTCCCAGTAGGTCCGCGGGTCCTCGGCCAGACCGGCGAGGCCGGCCAGCTGCTCGTCGTCGAGGTCGACGACCGCCGCGTGCAGGTTGGAGGCGAGCTGGTTGGTGGTGGCGGCGCCGGAGAGGACGACACCGGCCCACGGCTGCCGCAGGACCACCGCGAGGGCGACCGCGTCGCAGCCGAGACCCGTCTGCTCGGCGACGGCCCGGAGCGCGTCCGGCGCGTGCGGGCCCGCCAGCCTGCCGTTCGCCATGCCCTCCTTGACGATCACGGTGAGCCCGGCGTCGTGCGCCTCGGCGAGCGCGGGCGCGGCGGAGGTCTCCAGCGCGTTGTACGTCGACTGCACGGTACGGAACAGGGGTTCGCCGTCCACGGTCACCGTGAGGGCGGTGCGGACGGCCTCCGCCTGGGCCGGGCCGCTGGTGGAGAAGCCGATGGTGACGCCCTGGGCGGCGGCCTCCGCCAGCCGGGCGTGGAGTTCCTTGTCGGTGAGGGCCGGGCTGTCCGGGGTCACCGAGTGGATCTGGTAGAGGTCCAGCCGGTCGCCGAGGAGTTCGGCGCTCTCGGCGCGCTGTCGCTCGTACGTCCCGAGGCTGTGGTCCTTGACCTCGTGCCGCTCGGCGTCGGTGGTCCAGCCGGCGGTGTAGGTGTAGCCCCACTTGCTGCCGACGACGATGTCGTCCAGGCCGGGCCGTGCCCTCAGCCAGTCGGCGAGGAACTCCTCCGAGCGGCCGTAGGAGCGGGCCGCGTCGAAGTAGCGGACGCCCTGGGCGTAGGCGGCGTCCAGGAGTTCGTGGGTGCGGGTGCGCAGGGCTTCGACGGTGCGGGTCTCCCCGAGGTCGGCGTCGCGGCCGAGGGTGATGTAGCCGGGGCGGGCGACTGCGGCGAGACCGAAGCCGATGTGGCAGGTGGGGGTGGTGGCTGCGGCCAGTCGGGCGAAGGGCATCGCGGGCTCCGTTCGGTCGGCTCCTTGGGGCTTCCGACCAACGTAACCCGTGATGACCTTCAACTCCCGCCTCAGAACCCGGTCCCCCTGTTCCTGGGCGGGTGCGGGCGCGTCGTGGCTTGTCGCGCAGTTCCCCGCGCCCCTGAAAAACGGGGCGCGGGCTCGGTGCCTACTTGCCGTTCTTGGCAGTGGCCCACGCGTGCTGCGTCGCCACGTCCTGCTTGATGTCCGCCAGTTGGACCGCCACCGCGCTCGGGGCCGTGCCTCCCCGGCCGTTGCGGGAGGCCAGGGCGCCCGGGACGTTCAGGACGGTGCGGACCTCGGGTGTCAGGTGGGCCGAGATCTTGGCGAACTGCTCGTCCGTCAGGTCGTTCAGCTCCTTGTCCTCGGACTCGGCGACCTTGACGCACTCGCCGGCGACCTCGTGGGCGACACGGAAGGGGACGCCCTGCTTGACGAGCCACTCGGCGACGTCGGTGGCGAGGGAGAAGCCGGCCGGGGCCAGTTCCTCCATGCGCTCGCGGTGGACGGTGAGCGTGGCCATCATGCCGGTGAAGGCGGGGAGCAGGATCTCCAGCTGGTCGATGGAGTCGAAGACCGGCTCCTTGTCCTCCTGGAGGTCGCGGTTGTAGGCCAGCGGCAGGGCCTTCAGCGTCGCCATCAGGCCCGTCAGGTTGCCGATCAGACGGCCGGACTTGCCCCGGGCCAGCTCCGCGATGTCCGGGTTCTTCTTCTGCGGCATGATCGACGAGCCCGTCGAGAAGGCGTCGTGGAGGGTCACGAAGGAGAACTCCTTCGTGTTCCAGATGATGACCTCCTCGGCGATCCGGGAGAGGTTCACGCCGATCATCGCGGTGATGAAGGCGAACTCGGCGACGAAGTCACGGGAGGCCGTGCCATCGATGGAGTTCGCGGAGCTGCCGTGCTCGAAGCCCAGGTCCCTGGCCACCGCCTCCGGGTCCAGACCGAGGCTGCTGCCCGCGAGGGCGCCCGAGCCGTAGGGGGAGACGGCCGTGCGCTCGTCCCACTGACGCAGCCGCTCCGCGTCCCGGGACAGGGACTGGACATGGGCGAGGACGTGGTGGGCGAACAGGACCGGCTGGGCGTGCTGGAGGTGCGTACGGCCGGGCATCGCCACGTCCGGGTGGGCCTCCGCCAGACCGATCAGCGCCTCCTGCAGCTCGGCGATCAGACCGCCGACCGTACGGGCGTGGTCGCGCAGGTACATCCGGAAGAGGGTCGCGACCTGGTCGTTGCGGGACCGGCCGGCGCGCAGCTTGCCGCCCAGGTCGGGGCCCAGCCGCTCCAGGAGACCGCGCTCCAGGGCGGTGTGCACGTCCTCGTCGGCGACCGTGCCGACGAACTCGCCCGAGGCCACGTCCGCTTCCAGCTGGTCCAGGCCCGCGATCATCCGGGCCAGCTCGTCCTCGGTGAGCAGACCCGCCCGGTGCAGCACGCGCGCGTGGGCGCGGGAGCCGGCGATGTCGTACGGGGCCAGACGCCAGTCGAAGTGGACCGACGCGGACAGCTTCGCCAGGGCCTCCGCGGGACCGTCGGCGAAACGTGCGCCCCAGAGCCGTACGTCACCGCTGTTGCTGCTCACTCGCGTTGCTCCTCGATCTCCGCGTACTGCGCTGTTCGCTGTCATGCATGAGTATGCAGAACTCTGCATGAATCGTCAATCTGAGAGAACTTTGGGAGATGCGGAGAAAGCTTTGAACAAACGAAACCGCTTGCTCGTAACTCTCACCGAACGCAGGCGCCGCGTTAGTTCACACCGACCACACCCGACCCGAGTGAGGCATCCGCATGTCCAGGGCTCTTCCGAAGTACAACAAGCGTCGCGTAGGGATCATCGGCGGCGCCGCCGCGGTCGTGCTCTCCGGAGCGGTCATCGCGGGTTCCGCTCTTGCCGGTGAGGGTGCCAACAACGACGGTCAGGACGCCGCCGCGTCCCCGGGCACCATCTCGTGCCCGGCGGTCGAGGGCAGCCTGCCGGCCATCCCCGCCTCCGCCAAGGCCGAGGTCGACAGCAACCTCGCCCTGCTGCAGACCCAGATCCAGGAGGCGAACAAGCGCCTCGTCGACACGGTCGGCCAGGGCGGCGCGAACTTCGTGCAGAACGCCATCCTCGGCCCGCTGGAGGACAAGCGCGTCGCGACGCTGAACCGCATCGAGACCGCCATCGGCCGCGCCGCCGCCAAGCCCGAGGGCCTGGAGAAACTCGCCCCCTGCCAGCTCAACCAGGGCGGCGCCGCCGGCGCCGGTGACCAGGCGGGCGCCGGAGCGGGTGCGGACGCCGGGGCCGGAGCGGGCGACGCCGACGCAGGGAACGCCGCGGGTGCCCCGGGCACCATCTCCTGCCCGGCCGTCGAGGGCAGCCTCCCGGCGATCCCCGCCTCCGCACAGGCCGAGGTCGACCGCAACCTCGCCCTCCTCGACACCCAGATCCAGGAGGCCAACCAGCGCCTCGTCGACACCGTCGGCCAGGGCGGCGCGAACTTCGTGCAGAACGCCATCCTCGGCCCGCTGGAGGACAAGCGCGTCGCGACGCTGAACCGCATCGAGACCGCCATCGGCCGCGCCGCCGCCAAGCCCGAGGGCCTGGAGAAGCTCGCCCCCTGCCAGCTCAACCAGGGCGGCGCCGCCGGCGCCGGTGACCAGGCCGGTGCCGGTGACCAGGCGGGCGAGGAGGCCGGAGCCGGCGCCGAGGCCGGTGCGGGCGAGGACGCGGGCAACGCCGGTGACGCGGGCAACGCGGGTGCCGAGAACAACGCGGGTGCCCCCGGCACCATCTCCTGCCCGGCCGTCGAGGGCAGCCTCCCGGCGATCCCCGCGTCCGCCCAGGCCGAGGTCGACCGCAACCTCGCCCTCCTCGACACCCAGATCCAGGAGGCCAACAAGCGCCTCGTCGACACCGTCGGCCAGGGTGGCCCCAACTTCGTCAACAACGCCATCCTCGGCCCGCTGGAGGACAAGCGCGTCGCCGCGCTGAACCGCATCGAGACCGCGATCGGCCGCGCCGCCGCCAAGCCCGAGGGCCTGGAGAAGCTCGCCCCCTGCCAGCTCAACCAGTAGTCCTCCGGCTCGGCCGGAGTGACCTCCTGCGCCCCTGAACGGGGGTGACAGGGGCCGTGGCCGCCCCGCGCGCCGGCCGGGGCGGCCACGGAAGACCCGGTTCCGGGTGGATCCCCGCACGGGGAACCACCCGGAATTCGCTTTCCCCGCCCCGGTTCGCATCCCCGGCTCCGCGCCCGGTCCACTGCCTCGCCTCTCGAAGAATTCCTTAGACAGGCGAAGTTTTTCCGTCAATAATCGTTAGACATGGGAAAGACTTACGAGCGCATCGACGGCCGCCTCCGTACCTTCATCGAGGCCCAGCCCCTCTTCTTCACCGCCTCGGCGCCCCTGTCGGCCGACGGCACGGTCAACCTCTCCCCCAAGGGCCTGCGCGGTTCGTTCGTGATCCTCGACGAACTCACCGTCGCCTATCTGGACTTCGCGGGCTCCAACGCGGAGACGATCGCCCACCTGCGCGAGAACGGCCGGATCACCCTCATGTGGTGCGCCTTCCAGGGCCCGCCCACCATCGTGCGGGTGCACGGCACCGGGGAGGCCGTCTTCCGCGACGATCCGCGCTTCGCCGGACTCCTGGCCCGCTTCCCCGACATCGACCCCACGCGGCACGGCCTGCGCGCCGTCATCGTGGTCCGGGCCGAGCGCATCCGCGACAGCTGCGGCTACGCCGTGCCGTTCATGGCGTACGAGGAGGACCGCGACCTGCACGGCAGGCGCTTCGCGCGCGAGGACGACGACTCGCTGAGCGCCTACTTCGGTTCCAAGGAGCACATCGCGACCAGCCTCGACGGTCTTCCCGGGCTGCCGCTGCCCCTGCCGCCCTCCGGCGGCTGACGCGGGGCGGACGCGCGGGCGGCACACGGGTGGCGCGGCCGTCCCGCGCCACCGGTTCTCCCGCGCGGCGAGTTGTTCACACCGTTGAACACACGGCACTCCCTGCACGTACGTGTGGGCCAAGGGTCCAGCCCACCACGGAGGAACCGTGTCCACGATCGCCGGAGGTCGCGCCGCGCGCCGCCAGACGATGCGCCGCATCCGACCTCGTCGTTCTCCCGCCGTCCCGCTGCTGATCGCCTTCTGGGCGGGCGCGGCGGCGGTGGTGTGGCTGTGGTGGGACAACACCGCGTCCATCGCGGACCAGGGCAGCAAGATGGTGAACGCCGGGCGGATCACGGGCCTGCTCGCCGGATACCTGATGGCCCTGGTGGTGCTCCAGATGGCCCGGGTGCCCGCGCTGGAACGGCGGGTCGGCTCCGACCGGGTGGCCCGCTGGCACGCGATGACCGGCCGCTACACGCTCTGCCTGGTCGTCGCGCACGTCGTCCTCACGATGTACGGGTACGCCCTCCAGGCCGGCCTCACCCACACCGCGATCCTCCAGCAGACGATCGACTCGATCAACCAGCTGCCGGACATGGGCAAGGCGGCCATCGGCACCGGTCTGCTGGTGTTCATCGGGCTCATCTCGATCGGCCCGGTGCGCAAGCGGATCCCGTACGACCTCTGGTACCACACGCACCTGCTGACGTACGCGGCCACGTTCCTGACCTTCTGGCACCAGATCACCACCGGCAACGAGTTCGCCGCCACCCCCGCGGCGAAGACCGGCTGGTACGCGCTGTACGGCACGGTGACCGCCCTGGTCGTCTGGTACCGGATCATCTCCCCGGTCAAGCTGAACCTGAAGCACCGGCTGCGGGTCGAGGCGGTCATCGAGGAGTCGCCCGGCATCGTGTCGGTGCTGATGAGCGGGCGCAAGCTGCACCGGATGGGAGCGGAGGCCGGGCAGTTCTTCCGCTGGCGGTTCCTCGCGCCGGGCATGCGGTTCAGCTCGCACCCGTACTCGCTGTCGGCGGCGCCCCGCCCCAACATGCTGCGCATCACGGTCAAGGCGATCGGCGACCACAGCTCGGCCCTGCGCGAACTGGAGCCCGGTGTCCGGGTGTGGGCGGAGGGCCCGTACGGGGCGCTCACGGCCGGCAAGCGCAGCAAGGGCAAGGTGCTGCTGGTGGCCGGCGGTGTAGGCATCACGCCGATGCGGGCCCTGTTCGAGACACTGCCCGGCGCGGCCGGGGACCTGACGCTGCTCTACCGGGCCAACAGCACCCAGGACCTGGCCCTGTGGGACGAGCTGGCGCAGATCGCCGAGGAGCGCGGGGCGCGGCTGATGTACGCGGTGAACAGCCCGGAGGGCGAACGCCCGGACATCTCGCCGGACTCGCTGCGCCGCAAGATCCCGGACATCGAGAGCCACGACGTCTTCCTGTGCGGGCCGCCCGGCTTCGCGCAGGGCGTCTACGAGGCGCTGCGCGGTGCGGGCGTCCCGACCCGCCGTATCCACCACGAGTCGTTCGAGATGTGAGCGAGTCGGCCGGCCGAAGAGCGTGATCGCGTCCGGCCGTCCGTCCCCGCCGTCCGCCCCCGGACCGTTCCAGCCGTAGGTCCGGGGACCGTCCCAGCGGCAGGTCACCAGGATCTGCCCACCCCGACTTTCTGGCCATGGGTTTCCCCACGGGTTCGCCCCAGGGGCCCCCGCGAGACTTCACACCTCAGGAGCTGAAGGAGCGATGAAGAAGAGCCACCCCATCCGGCGGACCCTGCTCGCCACCGCCGCCACCGTGTCCGGCATCGTGCTGCTGCTGTCGCTGAAGCCGGCCTCGGACGCCGGGTCGGTACAGGCCGGAGCGGCCGGGGGCGTCCCTTCGGCACAGGGCGGGGTGGCGGCGGGCGCGCAGACCCTGACGGGTTCCGCCGTCGACACCGAGTACGGCCCCGTCCAGGTCCGGATCACCGTCGACGGCGGCAGGATCACCAAGGCCGAGGCGGTGCAGCAGCCCAGCGGCGGCCGCTCCACCCAGATCAGCGGCGACGCCATCCCCAAGCTGAACCAGGCGGCGATGACCGCGGGCAGCGCCGACATCGACGCGGTGTCCGGCGCCACCTACACCAGCGCGGGCTACAAGGAGTCCCTCCAGTCCGCCCTGGACCAGGCCGGCAAGGCGCAGGACTCGGGCGCCCAGGTGCTCACGGGGACGACCGTCCAGACCGACTACGGTCCGGTCCAGGTCCGGATCACGGTCAGCGGCGGCAAGATCACCAAGGCCGAGGCCGTCCAGGCGCCGAGCGGCGGCCGCTCCACCCAGATCACCGGCGACTCGGTGCCGAAGCTCAACCAGGCGGCCGTGGCGGCGGGCAGCGCCGACATCGACGCCGTCTCCGGCGCCACCTACACCAGCGCCGGCTACAAGGAGTCCCTCCAGTCCGCCCTGGACCAGGCCGGCAAGGCGCAGGACTCGGGCGGCGGCGAGGTCGAGGCGGGCGGCAAGGCGCAGGACGGGGGCGGCGAGGCCGACAAGTCCGGGGCCGGGCAGGTGACGGGCACGCAGGTGCTCACGGGCTCCGCCGTCAAGACGGACTACGGGCCGGTCCAGGTCCGGATCACGGTCACCGACGGCCGGATCACGAACGCCGAGGCGCTGCAGCAGCCGACCGGCGGCCGTTCCACCCAGATCAGCGGCACCGCCATCCCGCAGCTCAACAAGAACGCCGTGACGGCGGGGAGCGCCGACATCGACGCCGTCTCCGGCGCCACGTACACCAGCGGCGGCTACAAGGAGTCCCTCCAGTCCGCCCTGGACCAGGCAGGATGACCCCATGAGCGAACCCGTCGGAGCCTCCGCGCCCGCCCAGCTGCGGCACGTCGAGGAGGTCATGGGCACCGTCTTCTCGTTCGACGTGCGGGGAGGCGAGCCCGCCGCGGTCAGGGCGGCGCTCGACGAGGCGGTGGCCGGGCTCCACGCCGTGAACGAGGTGTTCAGCACCTACCGCGAGGACAGCCAGATCTCCCGGCTCGCGCGGGGCGAGGTGACGATCGAGGAGTGCGCTCCCGAGGTCGGCGAGGTGCTCGACCTGTGCGCCGAGGCCGAGCGGTCGAGCGGTGGCTGGTTCAGCGCCACGTACGAGGGCCGCTTCGACCCGACCGGGCTGGTGAAGGGGTGGGCCACCGAACGGGCGGCCCGGCTGCTGGTCGACGCCGGGGCGACCGGGGTGAACGTGAACGGGGGCGGTGACGTCCAGTTGTACGGCGTCCCCGGCCCGGAGCGGCCGTGGCGCGTCGGCGTGGCGGACCCGCTGCGGCCCGGAGGGCTCGCGGCCGTCGTCACCGCCGCCGGGGTGGAGCGGCTGGCGGTGGCCACGTCCGGCACGGCCGAACGGGGCGCGCACATCGTCGACCCCCGCACCAGGAAGTCCGCGGTGACCGACCTGGTCTCGGTGACGGTGGTGGCGCCCGGCCTCACCTGGGCCGACTGCTGGGCCACGGCCGCCTTCGCCATGGGCTCCCGCGAGGGCCTGGCGTGGCTGGAGTCGCTGGAGGACACCGAGGCGCTGCTGATCACGGCGGGCGACGAGGTCCGCTGCACGGGAGGGCTGGCCGCGCGGCTGGGCTGAACGGGCCCTGGTCGAGAGGGGCGAGACTGTGCGCCGGTGCTGCCGCCGGACCGGCCGGGGTGTCGCTCACCGGCGCTTGCCGTCCCCCGCCTGCGCCCACCCGCGCCGCCCCAGCGGCACGACTGCCCGCAGGCGGGAGGGGACGGGGTACGGCTTCCGGGTAGCCGCTCCCGCCCCCGGCGCAGCCCTCAGTGCCCGTTCTGGGCGAGCCGCAGCAGATGGTCCGCCAGCGCCTGGCCGCCCACCGGATCGCGGCTGATCAGCAGCAAGGTGTCGTCACCCGCGATCGTCCCCAGGATGTCGTGCAGCTCGGCCTGGTCGATGGCCGAGGCGAGGAACTGGGCCGCGCCCGGCGGTGTCCGGAGCACCACCAGGTTCGCCGAGGCCTCCGCGGAGATCAGCAGCTCCGCGGAGAGCCGTCGCATCCGCTCCTCCTTCGCCGACCCGCCGAGCGGCGCCCTAGGGGTCCTGAAACCCCCCTCGCTGGGCACCGCGTAGATCAGGTCGCCGTCGGTGTTGCGGATCTTCACCGCGTTCAGCTCGTCCAGGTCCCGGCTGAGCGTCGCCTGGGTGACGCTCAGCCCGTCGTCGGACAGCAGCTTCGCCAACTGGCTCTGCGACCGCACGGGTTGCCGGTTGAGGATGTCCACGATCCGCCGGTGGCGTGCGGTGCGGGTCTGCGGCACGGCGGGCCCCGCCTGGTCGTGCTCCTGCGCCTGGCTCATCGTCGTCTCATTCTCCGGCTCGTCCGTCCCCGCTGGCTTCATGAGCCGCCCGTGCCGCGTCGAGGATGCCGGGCAGCGCCCGGAGGAGGGCGTCCACCTCCGCGTCCGCGACATTGAGCGCGGGCATCAGCCTGACGACATCGGGGGCGGGCGCGTTCACCAGGAAACCGGCGTCCTGTGCGGCCTGTTGCGCCAGGGGCGCGAGCGGCTCGGTGAGCACGATACCCAGCAGCAGGCCCGCGCCACGGACGTGGTCGATCATCGGGTCCCCGAGCGACTCGATCCCCTCGCGCAGCTTCTCGCTCTGCCGCTTGACGTTCTCCAGCAGCCCCTCCGCCCGGATGGTCTCCAGGACGGCGAGTCCGGCGGCGCACGCGACCGGGTTGCCGCCGAACGTGGTGCCGTGCTGCCCGGGCCGGAGCAGTTCGGCGGCCCGCCCGAAGGCGACGGTCGCGCCGATCGGCAGTCCGCCGCCGAGGCCCTTGGCGAGGGTGACGACGTCCGGCAGGACGCCCTCGTGCGCCTGGTACTCGAACCAGTGCCCGGTCCGGCCGACGCCGGTCTGCACCTCGTCGAGGACGAGCAGCGAGCCGGTGGCGGCCGTGATGGCCCGCGCCGCCTTCAGATAGCCGGCCGGCGGGACCACCACGCCCTTCTCGCCCTGCACGGGCTCGATGATGACGAGTGCCGTCTCCTCGGTGACGGCGGCGGCCAGGGCCTGCGCGTCGCCGTACGGGACGTGGGTGACGTCGCCGGGCAGCGGGTGGAAGCCGGTCTGTTTGCCGGGCTGGCCGGTCAGCGCGAGCGCGCCCATGGTGCGGCCGTGGAAGCCGCCCTCGGTCGCGACCATGTGGGTCCGCCCGGTGAGCCGGCCGATCTTGAAGGCCGCCTCGTTGGCCTCGGCGCCCGAGTTGCAGAAGAAGACCTTGCCGTCGCGGCCGAAGAGTTCGAGGAGCCGTTCGGCCAGGGCGACCGGCGGTTCGGCGACGAACAGGTTGGAGACATGGCCGAGGGAGGCGATCTGGGTGCTGACGGCCTCGACGACCGCCGGGTGGCCGTGGCCGAGCGCGTTGACCGCGATCCCGCCGACGTAGTCGACGTACTCCCTGCCGTCGGCGTCCCACACCTTGCTGCCGGCGCCGCGGACGAGCGAGAGCTTCGGGGTGCCGTAGTTGTCCATGAGCGACCCCCGCCACCGCTGGGTCAGCTCCTCGTTGGCGGTCATTCGGCGTCCCCCTGTTCCGGGTCCGGCACGACCATCGTGCCGATGCCCTCGTCGGTGAAGATCTCCAGCAGGATCGAGTGCGGGACCCGGCCGTCGATGACACGGGCCGTCTGGACGCCGTTGCGTACGGCGTGCAGGCAGCCCTGCATCTTCGGCACCATGCCCGAGGACAGGTCCGGCAGCAGCTTCTCCAGCTGGGTGGCGGTGAGGCGGCTGATCACCTCGTCGCTGTTCGGCCAGTCCTCGTAGAGGCCCTCGACGTCCGTGAGGACCATGAGGGTTTCGGCGTCAAGAGCAGCAGCGAGTGCCGCAGCCGCCGTATCAGCATTGACGTTGTAGACATGTCCGTCGTCCTGGCTACGGGCGATCGACGAGACGACCGGGATGCGGCCGTCGGCGAGCAGTGCCTCAATCGCGCCCGTGTCGATCGCGGTGATCTCGCCCACCCGCCCGATGTCGATCAACTCCCCGTCGACCTCGGGCTGGTGCCTGGTGGCGGTGATGGTGTGCGCGTCCTCGCCGGTCAGTCCGACGGCGAGCGGTCCGTGCTGGTTGAGCAGGCCGACCAGTTCGCGCTGGACCTGTCCGGCGAGCACCATGCGGACGACGTCCATGGCGTCCTCGGTGGTGACGCGCAGGCCCGCCTTGAACTCGCTGACGATGCCGTGCTTGTCGAGGGCGGCGCTGATCTGCGGGCCGCCGCCGTGCACGACGACGACATTGAGCCCGGCGTGCCGCAGGAAGACGACGTCCTGGGCGAAGGCGGCCTTGAGGTCCTCGTCGACCATGGCGTTGCCGCCGAACTTGATGACGACCGTCCTGCCGTTGTGCCGGGTCAGCCAGGGGAGCGCTTCGATGAGGATCTGGGCCTTGGGGAGGGCGGTGTGCTTCCGCGTCGTGCTCATGACGAGTACGCGCTGTTCTCGTGGACGTAGTCCGCGGTGAGGTCGTTGGTCCAGATGGTGGCCGTCTCGGAGCCCGCGGCGAGGTCGGCGACGATGTGCACCTCGCGGTAGCGCATGTCGACCTTCTCGCGGTCCTCGCCGACACCGCCGTTCTTGCAGACCCAGACGCCGTTGATGGCGACGTTGAGCCGGTCCGGCTCGAAGGCGGCGGACGTGGTGCCGATCGCGGAGAGGACCCGGCCCCAGTTGGGGTCCTCGCCGTGCAGGGCGCACTTGAGGAGGTTGTTGCGGGCGACGGAGCGGCCCACCTCGACGGCGTCGGCCTCGGTCGCGGCGTTCACGACCTCGATCCTGATGTCCTTGCTGGCGCCCTCGGCGTCCCGGATGAGCTGCTGGCCGAGGTCGTCGCAGACCTGGCGTACGGCTTCGGCGAACTCCGCGTACTCGGGGGTGACTCCGGCGGCGCCGGAGGCGAGCAGCAGCACGGTGTCGTTGGTGGACATGCAGCCGTCGGAGTCGACGCGGTCGAAGGTCGTGCGCGTCGCGGCGCGCAGGGCCCGGTCGAGGGCGTCGCTCTCCAGGTCGGCGTCGGTGGTGAGGACGACGAGCATGGTGGCGAGGCCGGGCGCGAGCATGCCGGCGCCCTTCGCCATCCCGCCGACCGTCCAGCCGTCCTTCGTCACGACGGAGGTCTTGTGCACGGTGTCGGTGGTCTTGATGGCGATGGCGGCCTTCTCGCCGCCGTGCTCGGAGAGCTGCGCGGCGGCCGCCTCGACACCCGGGAGCAGCTTGTCCATGGGCAGGAGGACACCGATGAGGCCGGTGGAGGCGACGGCGATCTCGCCCGCGCTGTGGCCGTCGAGGACCTCGGCGGCCTTCTCGGCGGTCGCGTGCGTGTCCTGGAAGCCCTTCGGGCCCGTACAGGCGTTGGCGCCACCGGAGTTGAGGACGACGGCGGAGACCCGGCCGCCCTTCAGCACCTGCTCGGACCAGAGAACCGGTGCCGCCTTGACGCGGTTGGAGGTGAAGACGCCCGCGGCGGCGAGGCGGGGCCCGTGGTTGACCACGAGGGCCAGGTCCGGGTTTCCGTTCTCCTTGATCCCGGCGGCGATGCCCGCCGCTGTGAATCCCTTGGCTGCCGTCACGCTCACGGTGCGACTCCGATCGTCGAAAGCCCCGTCGTCTCGTGGAGTCCGAGGGCGATGTTCATGCTCTGGAGGGCGCCACCGGCGGTGCCCTTGGTGAGGTTGTCGATGGCGCTGATCGCGATGATGCGGCCCGCCGCCTCGTCGTACGCGACCTGGATCTGAACAGCGTTGGAACCGTGGACGGACGCCGTGGCGGGCCACTGCCCCTCGGGGAGCAGATGGACGAACGGCTCGTCGGCGAATGCCTTCTCGTACGCGGCGCGCACGGAGTCGGCCGTGACGCCGGGCCTCGCCTTGGCGCTGCACGTGGCGAGGATGCCGCGGGACATCGGGGCAAGGGTCGGGGTGAAGGACACGGTGACCGGCTCGCCGGCGACCCCGGTGAGGTTCTGGGTCACCTCGGGCGTGTGCCGGTGGCCGCCGCCGACGCCGTACGGGCTCATGGACCCCATGACCTCGCTGCCCAGCAGGTGGGTCTTGGGTGCCTTGCCCGCGCCGGAGGTGCCGGAGGCGGCGACGATCACGGCCTCGTTCTCGGCGAGGTCCGCCGCGTACGCCGGGAACAGCGCCAGGGTGACGGCCGTGGGGTAGCAACCGGGTACCGCGATGCGCTTGGACCCCTCCAGCGCGGCGCGGGCACCCGGAAGTTCGGGGAGGCCGTAGGGCCAGGTGCCGGCGTGGGGCGAGCCGTAGAAGCGCTCCCAGTCGGCGGGGTCCTTGAGCCGGAAGTCGGCGCCCATGTCGATGACGAGCACCTCCGGGCCGAGCTGCTCGGCCACGGCCGCGGACTGCCCGTGCGGCAGCGCGAGGAACACGACGTCGTGCCCGGCCAGGGCTTCGGGCGTCGTCTCCTGCAGCACCCGGTCGGCCAGGGGCAGCAGATGCGGCTGGAGCCCGCCCAGCCGTCGGCCCGCGTTCGAACTGCCGGTCAGCGCACCGATCTCCACCTCGGGGTGTGCGAGCAGCAGGCGCAGCACTTCGCCGCCCGCATAACCACTCGCTCCCGCCACCGCCACACGTACCGCCGCCATGGAATCCTCCTCCTGGATGGCATGACTATACGTTTCGCCGCACGTTTATGCAATCGTTCTTGGTGCGGTGCGCGGGTCTCGGCCGAAAAGCGCGGGGTCCCTCCCGGGCCGGTCCGGCGCCGACGGTGTCACCGGGCGTTGCATAGGATCACCGGATGGCTCTGCGACCTGTTCAGGTGAACATCAAGGCTGTGGACGATGCGGCGCTCGGCCGGTTCTGGGCGCGGGCGCTCGGCTGGGGTGTCTCCGGCTCGGGATCGGGCGCGACCGCCGTCCAGCCCGCCGGCTTCGATTGGCGTGATCCGGTCGGCCTGGCCGTCGACGTCATCGCCGTACCGGAAGCCGGGTCGGCGGCGAAGAACCGGATGCACCTCGATCTGGCCACCACCTCCGCGGCCCATCAGCGGGAGCTGGTCGCACGCCTGCTGGCGCTCGGCGCGACACCCGCCGACGTGGGTCAGGGCGAGGTGCCGTGGACGGTCCTCGCCGACCCGGAGGGGAACGAGTTCTGCGTGCTGGAACCCCGGGAGGTCTACCGGGACACCGGGCCGGTCGCCGCGGTGGTGGTCGACTGCGTGGATCCGCGGGCCATGGCGCGGTTCTGGGACGCGGCCACGGACTGGACCCTGCGCGAGGTCACCGACGACAGTGCGGTGCTGCGTTCCGCCCGGGACGTCGGCCCCTTTCTGGAGTTCCTCCGCACGCCCGGCGCGCGGACCGGGCAGGACCGCGTCCATCTCGACCTGCTGCGGTTCCCCGACGACGACCACGAGGCGGAGACGGCCCGGCTGCGGGCCCTCGGCGCCACCGATCTCGACGTCGGCCAGGGCGAGGTGTCCTGGAGGTGCCTGGCGGACCCGGAGGGCCACCCGTTCTGCGTGCTGGCCCGCTCCTGACGCGGCACCCGCGCGGCGGACGCGTCACGCACCATCGCCCACCGTCCGGCTACGGCAGCAGTTCCTCCGCCAGCCTCCGCATCTCGGCCCGCGGGAGCGCGGGGTTGGCGGCTGCGGACTCCGCCACCTGCGGGTCGGGGTCGGCCAGCAGGGCCGTGACGACCTGGGGCGGAAGGGCCGGATGGCCGGCGGCCAGGGGTTTCGCCCGCTCGTCCGCGAGACAGGCCAGCAGGGCCGGCGCCGTCGCACGGGAGTGGCGGGCGATCTCGCGCAGCGCCCTGCGGGCCGGCGGACTGTGCCGGGACACGTGCTCCAGCAAGGAGGGCGTGGCGTCCGGGTTCGCGGCCACCCCGGCGATCACCCGGACCCCGTGCCGGTCGACCATGGCCCGCAACCGCGCCTCACCGAGGCCGGGGTGCGCGGCGACGGACGCGGCGACCTTGGCGTCGCGGTCGTCGGCCAGGACGGCACCGATCCCGGGCGGCAGATCACGCCGCCGCGCCAGAAGTCCGCGGACGACCGGGTGCGGCGACCTCGCCAGCTCCTCCACCTCGGCGGGTGTGGCGGCGGCGATCCGCGGCAGCAGGGTGCCGCCGATCCGGGTGCCGGCGGCCACGCGCGCGAGCACGTCGAGCGGCACCCGCGGGTTGTGCGCGAGCGAGCGCCGTACGTCGGGGGAGGTGTCCTCGGCGAGCGTGCGCATCAGGGCGTCGTCGATCGCGGGGTTCTCGGCGAGGTCGGCGCGCACGCCTGGCATGGGGTCCTCGGCGAGCCGGGCGTACGTCTCCGGGGGCAGCCCGGGGCGGGAGGCGAGCGCCCCGCGCAGCACCGCCGAGGGGTGCCCGGCGAGTCCCGCGACCGCGTGGGCCGGTGTGGCCGGGTTCTCCAGAGCCGCCCACAGGGTGTCCAGCGCGGTGGATGCGTGGGTGCCGTCGCAGGAGGCGCCCGGCCGTAGCTCGCAGTCATGCCGCGGGCAGTCCGGGGCGTGGGTGAACGGCGGCTCGTCGCGGTCGCAGACCAGGCAGTGCCGCGCGGGCGGCAGCCCTTCACCGCCGACGAGTGCCGCCAGTACGTCCGGCGGCGCCGACTCGTTGGCCGCCACGGCCAGGCGGACCTCGGCGTGCGGATGCCGGGCGAGCCGGGCGGCCACGTGCGGCGGGGCGCACAGGGCCAGCTCGAAGACGACCCGTATGTCCTGGTCGGCCGCGAGGGTCTCCACCACGTCCTCGGGCAGCCCGGGGCAGGCGGCCAGCTTCTCCCGGTGTTCGACCACCGGATCCGCCGCGAGGAGCCGGGCCCACGCGGGGTCGCCGACGCCCTCGTCGAGCAGGGCGAGGGCGGCGCGCGGCTGGGCCCGGGGGTCGACGTCGGCGGCGGTCAGCCGGCCCCGGTACGCCAGGGGCACTCCGTTCAGCTCGCTCCGCGAGGCCAGCGTGAGCGTCTGCGCGTGGCTGAGGTCGTCCCGGCCGGTGAGGTGGTGGTCGATGTCGTCGTCCGCCAGGGCGACGAGCCGGTCGACCAGCTCGGCCGGCAGGGCCGGATTGGCGGCGAGCCCGCACAGGAGGTGATGCACGGGGGCATCCTGCCCCGGGCCCCTGCCGGACGGCTCACGAATTTCCGCGGGCAGCGGGCAGGAGGGCGGCGGCAGGAGGGAGAGTCAGGGAGCGACGGGTCAGGAACGGCAGGGTCGGGAGCGGAGTGTCAGGAACGGGAGGGTCGGGGGCGACGGGCCGGGGACGGCGAGTCAGGACCGGCGGTCGTCCGACCGGGCCGCCCGCTCCGCGTTGCGCCGCTTGATGCGGGCGCCTTCCTTGCGGACCTCGGCCTGGGTGGCCCGCTCCTTCTGCAGCCACTCAGGGCTGTCCTGCCGGAGCGCCTCGATCTGCTCGGTGGTGAGGGCCTCGGTGACTCCGCCGCGTGCGAGGCCCGCGATGGAGACGCCCAGCCTCTCGGCGACCACGGGACGCGGGTGCGGGCCGTTGCGGCGCAGCTCCTCCAGCCAGGCGGGCGGGTCGGTCTGGAGCGCGGTCAGCTCGGCGCGGGTGACGACGCCCTCCTGGAACTCGGCGGGCGTGGCCTGGAGGTACACACCCAGTTTCTTCGCCGCGGTGGCGGGCTTCATGGTCTGGGTGGTCTGGTGCGACGTCATGGGTCAAGGGTATCGACCGCCTGCCCGCCCGCCGACCACGACCGCCCCCGGTCACCGGCCGCGATGACCGGGCCGGTGTCCGCGCCCGTTAGCCTGGTGCTGTGACAGGCTCGGAAGCACCCTCTTCGTTCCGGCTCGCCTACGTCCCGGGAGTGACGCCCACCAAGTGGGTGCGGATCTGGAACGAGCGGTTGCCCGACATCCCCCTGACCCTCCTCCAGGTCTCCCCCGCCGAGGCGTTCGGCGTGCTGCGGGACGGCGGCGCCGACGCCGGTTTCGTACGGCTCCCGGTGGACGGTGACGACCTCAGCGCGATCCCCCTCTACGCCGAGACCACGGTCGTCGTGGTCCCCCGGGACCATGTCGTGGCGGCGGTCGACGAGGTGACCACCGGGGACCTGGCGGACGAGATCGTCCTGCATCCTCTCGACGACACCCTCGGCTGGGAGCGGCCGCCGGGAGAGCCGGCGTTCGAGCGTCCCGCCACCACGGCGGACGCGATCGAGCTGGTCGCGGCCGGGATCGGGCTGCTCGTCGTCCCCCAGTCGCTGGCCCGGCTCCACCACCGCAAGGACCTCACCTACCGCCCGGTCACGGACGCCCCGGAATCGCGCATCGCCCTGTCCTGGCCCCAGGACGCGACCACCGACCTGGTCGAGGACTTCATCGGCATCGTCCGGGGCCGTACGGTCAACTCCTCCCGGGGCCGCGCCAAGCCCGCGGAGGAGAAGAAGCCGCAGCAGAAGCCCAGGCGCCCCGGCACGGGCACGGGCAAGCCGACCGGCCGCAACCCCCGGGGCGGCTCGTCCGGCGGCAGAGGCGCCAAGAGCGGCGGCAGGCCCGGAAAGCCCCGCCGCCGCTCGTAGACGCCCTGGACGGACCCCGGGCCGGCTCACCGAGCCGGGCCCGGGCCCATCCCCGCCCTCACCGCTCCTTGATCCGCAGGAACGTCACGGAGTTCGCCGGAAACGTGTAGCCGAACTTCTCGGCCACCCCGCCGAACGTGGACCTCACCGGAGCGACCGGTGTGGCCGTCTCCGTGTTCACCGCCTCCGGCGCGGCCGTCAGCGTGGTCACGTGGGCGGTGGAACGCACCCGCGCGGTCCCGAGGTCGACGGACGTACGCGCCGCCGACGGCTGGGCGTTGACGACCTTGACGATCAGCTCACCGGTCTCCGCGTCCCGCGTCACCACCTGGCGGAACGGCTCGGCCGGCTTGTCGTCGGTGAAGCTGCCCCACTCCTTGCCGTCCAGGAGCAGGGTCACCTTCCGCCCGCGCACCTCGACCTCGACGTCGTAGGCGCGACCCGTCTCGATCGTGCCCGGCTTGGAGATCAGCGAGGACTTGCCGCCGTCCACGGCCTGCTCGACCGCGCTGGTGGTGTTGTTCCAGCCGCCGAGGTTCCACCAGTAGTAGTTGCCGGTGTCCTTGACGCCGAAGGCGACGAGGAAGCCCTCCTTGCCCGCCTTCTTGGTGGCCTTCACCTTCAGGTCGTAGTCGTGCCAGGCGGTGTCGCCGGCCGAGACCATGGTGTTCTCGGCGGCCACGTCGGTCTGGGTGTACTGCCCGTCCTGGATGCTCCAGCTGCCCCGGCCGGTGTGGGTCCACTGCGAGGCGTCACCGCCGAAGTCGTCGGTGAGCAGGGTCGTGCCGTCGGCCGCGGTCACCTTCACGTCGTCGTACGCCGCCGTCGTCGCCCAGGTGGACAGGCCCACGGCTCCGGTGATGGGGCCGGAGAGGGCGGGTGTGCCGGTCGCCGTCGACGGGACCACGCGGTCGCCGACGTTGTTCATGAAGAGCTTCTGGGTCTCGTAGTTGGCGGAGTTCCATGAGGCGTGGTTGTTGAACCAGATCATGTCGGGGCTCCACTGCACGTAGTCCTCGTTGGCGAGGAGCGGCGCGTAGGAGGCGAGTTTCACGATGTCGGCGTTGCGCTCCAGGCCGGTCATGAAGGCGGCCTCGGAGAGCGCGTTCTTGAAGGCGTTGCCCTGGGAGGCGTACTCGCCGAGGAAGACCTTCGGGCCGCTCCGGTCGTAGGAGTCGTAGCGGTCGTTGTTCTGGAGGAACCACTGCGGGCTGTTGTAGTAGTGCTCGTCGACCATGTCGACCTTCGCCTCGCGGTTCAGCTTCCACGCGGTGTCGAAGGTGGCCCCCGTGTCGTCGGGGCCGGAGTTCGAGATCACCGTGATGTCCGGGTACGTCGCCGCGATGGCGGCCCGGAACTTCTTGAAGTGGGCGAAGAACTCGTTCGGCAGGTTCTCCTCGTTGCCGACGGCGAGGTGGGTGAGGTGGAAGGGCTCCGGGTGGCCCATCTTCGCGCGCTTGGCGCCCCACTCGCTGGTCACGGGGCCGTTGGCGAACTCGATGAGGTCGAGGGTGTCCTGGATGTGCCGCTGGAGGAGGGCCTCGTCCTCGGTGGACCGGTTCTGGCCGCAGCCGGTGACCAGGGCGGGCACGACGGGCAGCGGCATCGCGCCGATGTCCTCGGAGAACTGGAAGTACTCGTAGTAGCCGAGTCCGTAACTCTGGTTGTATCCCCAGAAGTTGGAGTTGGTGGCGCGCTGCTCGACGGGGCCGATGGTGTCCTTCCACTGGTAGGAGCGCTTGCGCTCCCAGTTCGAGGCCGCGCTGTAGTCCTGCATGGAGCCGGTGTTGACGAGGCAGCCGCCGGGGAAGCGGACGAAGCCGGGCTTCAGTGCGGCGATCTTCTCGGCGAGGTCCTCGCGCAGACCGTTCTTGTGGCCCTTGTAGGTGTCGCGCGGGAAGAGGGAGACCTCGTCGAGGGCGGCGGCACCGGCGGCGGCGACGGTCAGCCGGCCCGTGGAACTGGTCCGCGTCGCCCTGAGACGGACCTTGTACTTGGCCCAGCCACCCTTGACCGTGACCTCGGCGGCCTCGGCGAGGGCGCCGTCCGCGTCCTGGAGGGTGACGGTCAGCGCCGTACGGCTCTCGGCGCGTGCCCACACCGAGAAGTCGTACCGCTCGCCCTTCTCGACGCGGACACCCGTGTTGTAGCCGGCGTTGGTGACGGCCGAACCGGCGCCCAGGGAGAGGTAGTTGCGGTTGCGCTCGTTGAGGCGGCCGGCAGCGTTCACGACCCGCGCGGTGCCGTCGACGGACCAGGAGGTGAGCGGGGTGTAGGCGCGGTTGTCGGCGGTCGAGTACTCGAAGGACCGGTTCTGCACCAGCTCGGCGTAGAGACCGCCGTCGGCGGCCCGGTTGATGTCCTCGAAGAAGACGCCGTACATGGTGTCGTCGATCTTCGCCCCCTCGGTGGAGGGGTCGACGGTGATCGCGTAGTCGGTGACGTCCTCGGCGTGTGCGGGTGCCGGGATCAGGGCGGCCGTCGTCAGGAGGGCGGTGGCCGTGAGGCCGAGTCGCCAACGGGCGCGGGCGTTGCGTGACATGAATACTCCGCGGCTCGGGGTGGGGGGCATGGGGCGTGAGAAACAGGGAGTGGTTCGAAATATCAGACAATGATCAGCGCATCGAACGGCAAGATAGGGAGGTGACGAGATCAGCGTCAACGGGTCGCGCGGTACCGAAAGTGTCGGAAGTGTCGGAAGTGAAGGAACGATGAGCGATTTCCTGCCAGTTTCCGATGCCCTGGCGTATCTCTCCGGCGGCTGGCGGGTCGTGCGATCCGTGCGGGACCTCACGAGCGGGGCCGAGGGGGCGTTCACGGGCCGAACGGTTTTCAGCCCACTGAACGACGGTGGACTGCTCCACCGGGAGGCCGGAACTTTCGTGTGGCAGGGCGTCCCCCGCCCCGCCGAGCGCACCCTGCGCTTCCTGCCGGGCACCGCTCCCGGCACGGCCGACGTCCGCTTCGGCGACGGACGCCCCTTCCACGACCTGGACCTGACCACCGGCCACTGGCGTACGGAGCATCCGTGCGCCGCCGATCTCTACCGGGGCACGTTCGAGGTCCACGACGAGGACCGCTGGCGGACGCTGTGGCGGGTCGGCGGTCCCGCGAAGGACCTGCTCCTGGTCACCGACCTCAGCCGCGAGCGAGCGCGCTGAGAAGCCGGCGCCCGCCTACCGCGCGGCGCCCAGCCGCAGGTTCCAGCGTCCGGCGTGCCCCGCGACCGTGACCGTCGACAGGGGGCCGATGTCCATGTTCCAGTACGACGACGGCGGGGCCTTGAGCGCGTAGACCAGGGCGGCCCGCAGGACGGACGGCTCGGCCACGGCGACGATCCGGCAGCCCTCCTCCGCGGGCCGGGTCTCCAGCCAGCCGCCGATGCGGGAGATGAAGGTGATCAGCGACTCCCCGCCGTGCGGTGTGGAACGGGGGTCGGCGAGCCAGGCGTCCACCGCCGAGGGCTCCCGCGCCATGGCCTCACCGAGGGTGAAGCCGCGCCAGCGGCCCATGTCGCAGTCCCGCAGCGCGGGCTGGGCCAGCGGGGCGTAGCCGAGGGCGTCCCCGGTGGCCCGGCTGCGGGGCGTGGGCGAGCAGTAGCGCAGCTCGGCCGCCGCCAGGGGCACCAGCTCATGGGCGGCGCGCTGTACTTCGTCCCAGCCGGCCTGGTCCAGCGGCCGGTCGTCCTCGAAACGTTCCGCGAGCAGCGAGGAGCAGCGCGCGGCGGCGACGAACGTGACCCGAAGTGGCATGCGGCGATGGTGGAACGGGGGACTGCGCAGGTCAAGAGGCGTTACTCAGGAGTTACCAGGGGTATCGCGACGCGTACCGGCAGCGGTCGCCATCGCGCCCGGCCTCACTCGGAGACCAGCGCCATCCACCGGTCGGGCTCGGCCAGCGGCTGGAAGCCGAGCTTGGCGTAGACCCCGTGCGCGTCGTGCGTGGCGAGCAGGACGCGCCGCAGCCCGTACGGCTCCAGGTGGTCGCGGACGGCCGCGACCATGGCGGTGCCCGGCCCCTTCCCGCGCACCGACGGGTCGACGTAGACGTCGCAGAGCCAGGCGAACGTGGCCCGGTCGGTCACCACCCGGGCGTAGGCGACCTGCTCCCCCGAACCCTCCGCGTACACCCCGAAGTTGAGGGAACCGCCGATCGCCCGCTCCAGCTTCTCGCGGGGGCGGCCGAGGGCCCAGTACGCGTCGGTGGACAGCCAGTGGTGGACCCGGGCCACGTCCAGGCGGGCGGGGTCGTCGGACAGCTCGTAGCCCCCGGGGAGGGCCGGTTCGTCGTTCATGGCTGGACGTTCGCAGGTCAGAGGCCCGCTGTCGAACCTTTTACGGCGGTCGCCAGCCGCCGTACCCCTTCCGCGATCTCGCCCGCCCCCGCGACGCCCGCGAAGCTCAGCCGCAGGTGTCCGGCCGGGGGTTCGGCACTGAAGTAGGGGCGGCCGGGGGTGACGGCGACCCCCGCGCGGAGGGCGGCGGCGACCAGGGCCGGCTCTCCCCCAGAGCCGAAAGCCTGGGAGGTGCCCCCAGTGCCGTCGGGCAGGCGCAGCCACAGGTGGTAGCCGCCGGAGGGGATGTGGGGCAGGGCGAGTTCGGGCAGGCGCGTGTGCAGCTCGGTGGCCAGCGCGTCCCGGCGGTTGCGCAACTCCCGGGAGACCGCCCGCAGATGGCGGGGCCAGGCGGGGGAGCCGACGAGTTCGAGGGCGGCCTCCTGGAGGGGGCGGGGGACGAAGAAGGTGTCGACGACCTGGATGGCGCGCAGCCGTTCCAGGACCGGCCCGCGGGCGGCCAGGGCGCCCACCCGGAAGCTGGGCGAGGTGGCCTTGGTGAGCGAGGAGACGTGCACGACCACACCGTCGGGGTCCTCGGCCGCCAGGGGCGCGGGCAGGGGTCCGGCGTCCTCGTGCACGAGCCGGCGGACGAAGTCGTCCTCCACGACGAAGGCCCCCGCCTCGCGGGCGATCCGCAGCACCTCGCCCCGGCGCTCCACCGAGAGGGCGGCGCCGGTGGGGTTCTGGAAGAGCGGCTGGCAGACGAAGACCCGGGCGCCGGAGGCCCGGAACGCGTCGGCGAGCAGGGCGGGCCTGACCCCGTCCGCGTCCACGGGCACGGGCACGGGCCGCAGTCCGGCGGCCCGGGCGATCGCCAGCATGCCCGGGTAGGTGGGCGATTCGACGAGCACCGGCGCTCCGGGCGGCGCGAGGGCACGCAGGGCGGTGGTGAGGGCGGACTGGCCGCCCGCCGCGACGATCACCTCGGCGGCGGTGATCGCCCCGCCGATGCTCCGCGCGAACCATTCCCGCAGTTCGGGGACGCCCTCGACCGGCGGCCGGGCCCACACTCCGGGCCGCCGTCCGGCCCTCGACAGGGCCGCGCCCATGGCCTGCTCCGGCTGCAGGGAGGGGTGCAGATAGCCGCTGTTGAACTCGATCACGCCGGGAGGCGGAGAGGCGAGGGAGACCAGCACCCCGGAGGCGTCCACCGTGCGGGGCGACGGCTCGGCGCTGCCGTCCGCGCTCAGCGCGACCTCCTGCCAGGAGGTGTCCCCCACCGGTGTGCCGCGCTCACGGGGCCGTGCCCGGAAGGCGCCCGCCCCCGGCCGGGTCACCACGAGCCCCTCGGCGGCGAGCTGTGCCAGGGCCCGCGAGACGGTCACCGGGCTCACCCGGAACCGCTCGACGAGCGCCCGGCTCGACGGCAGCTTTCCACCCGGCGAGTAGCGGTCCAGCTCCCTCTTCAGCTGTTCCGCCAGTTCCGCACCACTGCTACGCTCATGCATGAGAGCAGAGAGTAGCGCTATCGCCAGTCCTTCAGTAGCGGTGGACCGTGAGAGCCCTTCGGCAGCGGTGGACCGTGAGCCGCGGACCGGCGGCCGGCGAGCGGAAGCCGCCGGGTCCCGGCCGGCGGACGCAACCGCGACCGTCCCCCGCACCCGCTCGGGCGGCACCCTCCAGGCCGCCCTCGGTGTCACCGCCTTCTCCCTCACCTTCCCGGCCACCGCCTGGGGCCTGGAGAGCTTCGGCCCCTGGTCGCTGGTCGCCGTGCGCAGTGTCCTCGCCGCCGTCCTCGCGGGGGGCTGTCTGCTGGCCCTGCGGGTGCGGCCGCCCGCCCGCCGGCACTGGGCGGGGCTCGCGGTCGTGGCCGCCGGTGTCGTCCTGGGCTTCCCCCTGCTGACCACGCTGGCGCTGCGGACCTCGACCACCGCGCACGCCGCCGTGGTGGTCGGCCTGCTGCCGCTGACGACGGCGCTGTTCTCGGCGCTGCGCACGGGCACGCGCCCCTCGCGCACCTTCTGGACCGCCGCGCTCGCCGGGGCCGCCGCCGTCATCGCCTTCACCGTGACGCAGAGCGGCGGCGCCCTGACCACCGCCGACCTGTACCTCTTCGCCGCCCTGCTGGTCTGCGCGGCCGGCTACACCGAGGGCGGCCGGCTGGCCCGGGTGATGCCCGGCTGGCAGGTCATCGGCTGGGCGCTGGTGCTGTGCCTGCCGCTGAGCGTGCCGGGAGCCCTGCTGGCACTGGCCCAGGAGCCGGTCCGGCTGAGCGCGCACGGGGTGGCCGGGCTGCTGTGGGTGGCGGCCGGGTCCCAGTTCCTGGGGCTGGTGGTCTGGTACCGGGGCATGGCGGCGATCGGCATACCGAAGGCCAGCCAGTTGCAGCTGGCGCAGCCGCTGCTCACACTGGTGTGGTCGGTGCTGCTCCTCGGGGAGCAGCTCACCCCGGCCGCTCCCCTGACGGCCGCCGCCGTACTGGTCTGCATCGCGGTCACCCAGCGTTCCTCCGCCTGAGGACGTCCGGGAGCCGTTCGCCGCACACCGGTCCGACCGGCGCCGCCCGCACCGGGCCGCGGTCGTGGAACGCCACTCCCGTGCGAGACGAGGAGGCCCCCGATGCAGGCAGCCGTAGGCGACACCCTGCTGGTGCACGGCAGGACCGTCGGCCACCACGACCGGACCGCGCGGGTCCTGGAAGTGCTCGGCGACGACGGCAACCCGCCCTACCGGGTGCGGTTCGAGGACGACGGGCACGAGGCGCTGATGTCTCCGGGCCCGGACACGGTCGTCCGTCACCCCGGCGAGCCCGGGTAACGGGTCCGCGCCCGCCCGGTCCCGTCAGCGCGGTGGTTCCGCCGGCCGCCGGTAGTGGTCGGCGACCACGCGGGCCATGGCCCCGATCCTGTCCTCCTCCACCTCCTTGGCGGAGAAGAACACATGTCCCCGGACCTCTGTGTGCTCCTTGGCGAGGGTGAGGTGCCGCGACAGCTCGGCCGGGTCCTGCCAGGCCGCGGGCTGCGCCGGGTCACCCGCCTTGTACAGGGCCTCCCCGATGTACAGCCGCGTCCCGCTGCCCCGGGCGGTCTCCTCCCACCAGGGCAGCAGCTCGGCGTAGTCGGCGGCCGCGAAGCCGATGTTCCAGTACAGCTGCGGGACGATGTAGTCGATCCAGTGCTCCCGGACCCAGGTCCGTGTGTCCGCGTACAGATCGTCGTACGTCTGTACGCCGGCCCGCGTGGCCGAGCCCCGTGCGTCGGTCTCGGCGTTGCGCCACACCCCGAAGGGGCTGATCCCGAACTGTGTGCCCGGGCGGATCGTCCTGATCTCCGCGGCGGTCTCCCGGACCAGCCGGTCGATGTTGTCCCGCCGCCAGGCGGCCCGGCCGGAGAAGCTCCCGCCGTACCGGTCGTACGCCGCGTCGTCGTCGAAGACCTGGCCGGCCACCGGGTACGGGTAGAAGTAGTCGTCGAAGTGCACGGCGTCGACCGGGTACTTCCGCAGGGCGTCGAGCATGGCCTCGCGCACGAAGGCGCGGACGGCGGGGATGCCCGGGTTGTAGTAGAGCTTGCCGCCGTAGGGGACGACCCAGTCGGGGTTCTTGCGCGCCGGGTGCGAGGCGACGAGACGGCTCGGGTCGGCGTGGACGGCGATCCGGTACGGGTTGAACCAGGCGTGCAGTTCCAGGCCCCGGGCGTGCGCCTCCTCGACCGCCGTGCCGAGGGGGTCCCAGCCGGGGTCCTTGCCCTGGGTGCCGGTGAGGTACTGGGACCAGGGCTCGTGCGGGGAGGGCCAGAGCGCGTCGGCGGTGGGACGGACCTGGAAGATCACCGCGTTGAGGCGGCGGGCCACGGCGGTGTCGAGGTGGGCGCGGAGTTCGGCGCGCTGCGCGCCGGCGGACAGGCCGGGGACGGAGGGCCAGTCCCGGTTGAGGACGGTGGCCAGCCACATGCCGCGCAGTTCGCCCTCGGCCGCCCTGCGGCGGCGGGGGCCGGGCCTCCCGCCGGCGACGGCGGTACCGGCCGCCGCACCGCCGGCCGCCACGAGTGTCGCCGCCGCGGTCGCCCAGAACGCCCGTCGTGACATGCGTGGCTTTCGGTGCATGGGGCTACCTCCGCGTCCCGCTTCCCGCGTGTCCGCGCCGTCGCGGACCGGTCCCGGCCAGCCTTCCATGGACACCCGGACTACTGATCGGTAGACGCCACGGGTAACGTGCGGGTTTGGCGCAGGACCGAACCAGGGGTATCTGCCAGGTACGTGGACCAGTGAAAGGGACGATGTGACGGACTTCCCGACGGGAGATCTCGCACGAGTCGGAGTCGTGGGCTGCGGCCAGATGGGAGCGGGCATCGCCGAGGTGTGCGCCCGCGCCGGACTGGACGTGAAGGTCGCCGAGACCAGCGGCGAAGCTCTGGAGATCGGCCGTACCCGGCTGTTCAACTCCCTGTCCAAGGCGGCGGAACGCGGCAAGATCACCGAGGCGGAGCGGGACGGGACGCAGGCGCGCCTCGGCTTCACCACCGACCTCGGCGAGTTCGCCGACCGTGATCTCGTCATCGAGGCGGTCGTGGAGAACGAGCAGGTGAAGACGGAGATCTTCCAGGTGCTCGACCAGGTGGTGACCCGCCCCGACGCGATCCTCGCCTCCAACACCTCCTCCATCCCGCTGGTGAAGCTCGCGGTCGCCACCTCGCGGCCGGACCACGTCATCGGCATCCACTTCTTCAACCCGGCCCCGGTGCAGAAGCTCGTCGAGCTGATCCCGGCGCTCACCACCTCCGAGGGCACCCTCAGCCGGGCACAGCTGTTCGCCGAGAAGGTGCTCGGCAAGCACGCCGTGCGCGCCCAGGACCGCTCGGGCTTCGTGGTCAACGCGCTGCTCGTGCCGTACCTGCTCTCCGCGATCCGGATGTTCGAGTCGGGCATCGCGGGCCGCGAGGACATCGACAACGGCATGGAGCTGGGCTGCGCGCATCCGATGGGCCCGCTGAAGCTCTCCGACCTGATCGGCCTGGACACCATCGTCTCCATCGCCAACAGCATGTACGAGGAGTACAAGGAGCCGCTGTACGCCGCTCCCCCGCTGCTCCAGCGCATGGTGGACGCCGGACGGCTCGGCCGTAAGACGGGGTCCGGCTTCTACTCGTACGCCTGACTACGGACGGTCAGCCCCCTTCGGTGCCCACGGGCCCGGTACCTGGAAAGGTGCCGGGCCCGTCGCATTCACACACCGTGTGCGCGACGGACACGCATATGCCGTTCGCACACTCTCCCCACGCGCCCACCAGGCGAGTTGACTGCACGTGCACAGGCAAGGGATGGAACGACTACGGAGAGGAGCGGACTCGTGGCCATCGACCCCGAGCATCCCGTGCACCACGGCGAACTCGCAGAGTTACGCCGCCGCCTGGATGTGGCGCACACACGCGTCGAAGGAGGGCTGACCCTGCTGAGCCACCGCGCCGAACAGAGCGCCAAGGAACTGGACGACCTGCACACCCGGGTCGTCACCCTGGAGCACGCCCGCTGGCCCCTGCCCGCGGTGGCGGCCCTCACGGCCCTGGGCGCCCTGGTGGTGTCCGTCTGGCAGGCGCTGGGCCGCTAGGGCCCGGGGCGGGACACCCGGAGGCTTTCAGGGCCTGGTGTCCTGCCCGAGACGCAGGTGGTGCAGCAGGAGCAGGGCTGCCGCCATGTTGGCGGCCGGGACCTCGCCGCGGGCGACCATGTCGGGAACGAGCTTGAGGGGGACCCATTCCCTGCGGTCCGACTCGAAGTCGTCCACGGGATGACCGACGTACGCGCCCTCGTCGGCCCAGTAGATGTGGTGCCGGGCGTCGGTGAGCCCGTTGGACGGCTCGACGCTCATCAGGTGGCGCAGGGGTCCCGGCCGCCATCCGGTCTCCTCCTCCAGTTCGCGGGCGGCGGCCTCGGCGACGGCCTCGCCGTCCTCGACGACCCCCGCCGCGAGTTCCCACCCCCAGCTGTCGGTGATGAAGCGGTGCCGCCACAGCAGCAGCACCTCGTTGGCCTCGTTGATCACGGTGGCCACGGCCACGGGCCGCAGCCGTATCAGGAAGTGATCGAGGCGTCGCCCGTCCGGCAACGCGACATCTGCGAGATTGACGCTGAACCAGCGATTCGAGTACACAGTTTGTTCGCTCTGTTTCGCCCACTGCATGGTTCTGCCACCTTCCGCCGATTAAGTGGCAATATCGCAGCAGGAGCTGAGGGACAGCAGGCGCACGGCCGGTGCACGGCCGCACCCCGGGCACCGCGTCAGATCGGTACGCGCAGCGCTCCGTCGATGAGTTCGGCGGCTTCGGAGGTCCCCGCGCAGCCGCTGCGCACCAGGTGTTCGCGCACCGCCCGCAGTCGGTCGCGCAGGCGCATGGACTCCGTTCCCCGCGCCCGCTCGGCCATTTCCACGGCCGTGGCCACCGCCTTGTCCGCGTTGCCCTGGCGCAGCTCGATCTGGCTGAGCATCGCGAGCCGGTGCACCCGCCCCCGGTCGTGCGCCGGGGTGCCGACGGCCGCCGCCGCGTGCTCCGCCGCGGCCGCCAGATCACCGAGGCTGAGCAGTGCCTCCGCCACCTGTACGTTCACCAGACCGGGCTGGACATAGCCGGTCTCATCGGGTTCATGACCGCGCCGGATGTGCTCGGCGGCCTGCTCGGCCCGCCGGATGCAGGACAGGGCACTCGTACCGTCGCCCAGGTGCGCGTACGCCTTCGCCTGCATCGCGTAGAGGTCGGAGGAGAGCGCGGGGGTGATGTGCCGGCCCGCGGTGCGCAGCGCCGCCTCGGCGAAGGCGACGGCCTGACGGTGCTCGCGCATGAACAGCGACTGGTTGACGAGGAGGGCGATCACATAGGCGCCCAGCCCCCGGTCCCCGCTGGCCTTGGCCAGCCGCAGCGCCTGGTGGAAGTACCGCTGGGCGAGCCCGTGGGCGTCGGAGTCGTACGCGCAGATCCCGGCGATGGCCACCAGCCCCCCGGTGGCCCGGTGCAGTTGGCGCCCGGTGGCGTCGGTGTAGCTGCCCCGCAGCAGCGGCGCGGCCTCCGCGTTGAGGAATCCGACGATCCGGGTGCGCGTGGCGACACCGCCGGCCTTGCGGTACATCTGCTCGTAGTGCGTACGGGCCGCGCGCAGCATCTCGATGTCGGCCATGCTCACGTGGTGCCGCCCGCCGCGGGACACGTCGACGTCCTCCGGCGGGTTCTCCCACTCCCAGACCGGCATCACGGCGGGTGTGCCGGTGACGGCGGGGGCACCGAGGACGTGCGGGCGCTGCTGCTCGTCGGAGCGCCACAGGGCGGTGGCGCGCTCCACGAACCCGGAGAGCCCGGCCCCGTGCGAGGAGACCGGCTCGCCGGGCACACCGAGCCCGATGTCGTCGAGGGTGACCGTCCGGCGCAGCCGTCCGGCGAGCACCTCGCAGATCAGGTCGGGCACCTGGCCGCGCGGCCGCTGGCCCTTCAACCACCGTGCCACGGCGGTGTGTTCGTATCTCAGGGCGAGCCCCCGGGCCCGCCCCGCCTGGTTGACGTGGGCGGCGAGACCGGCGTGGGAGATACCGGCTTCGTCGAGGATCGCGTCGAGCAGGGTGTTGGGCTGCATGGAGGCCCTCCGGTGGCTCGGTGCCGGCGCATCGCAGCGTAGCGCCTCCCGTTTCACACGGGGTGTGAAAGGAATGCCCGGATTCGGACGGTGCGCGCGCTGTCGCGGAGAGTTCCGGACGGGTTGACTGGGATGCCTCGCAAGAGGCCGGCCGGGCCGCCGGCTCCCCCTCGTACAGTGCGGTGGCCCTGCCGGGCGGAACGGGGCGACTACGGGGCGGGGGCGACCGGTGGGGTGTCGGGCGCGGACCGTAGGTGGCTGGTCGAGGCCCCCGGCGCAGCCGCGGATGCATGCGGCCCCGGGCCCCTGAGTACCGCCGTGCGTACACGGTCGTTGCGGAGGACCAGTATCGCGATGTCGTCCTTGGGCCGTCCTCCGGCGTGACGCAGGAGCTGGGTGAACACCGAGCGGAGTACCGCCCGGGGCAGGACGGGGCGGCCACGTACGGCTTCCGTCAGGGCGGCGGCCAGGGGGAAGAAGCGGCCCTGGCGGTCCCTGGCGTCCTCCACACCGTCCGTGTGCAGGAACAGGGCCTCGCCCGGGAGGAGCCGGCCGCAGGCGGTGACCGGGAGTTCGGCGGGCAGCGGGAAGAGTCCGAGCGGCGGGAAGGGGTCGGCGCGGGCGACCGGTGTCGCGCGGCCTGCGCCGAGCAGGTACGGCCAGGGATGACCGCAGTTCAGAGCGTGGAGGGCGCCGTCGGGGGCGATCTCCAGGAGGAGGACGGTCACGAAGTCCTCGGTGTCCGCGGTGTCCGCGGTGCTCCCCGCGTGGGCACGGTCGCGGTCCCGCAGATGCCGGGCGAGGGCGCGGTCGAGGCGGGAGAGGACCCCGGCCAGCTCGGCCTCGTCGTGGGCGGCCTCGCGGAAGCCGGCCAGCACGGCGGCGACGGTGCCGATGGCGGCGACGCCGTGTCCCCGTACGTCGCCCATCACCACCCGGACGCCGTGCTCCGTCGGGATCACCTCGTACAGGTCGCCGCCGACCCTCGCGCCCCGGTCGGCGGAGAGCAGCGCGGCGGCGGTGGCCAGTCCGTCGATCCGCGCGGGCAGCGGCCTCAGCAGAGCGCCACGCACGGCGGCCGCGGCCTCACGGGCCTGCCGTGTCTCCCGCAGCAGCACCCGCCCGACGTGCAGCAGCAGTCCGGTGCCGGCCGCGAGGCACACGGCACCACCGGCGATCCGGGCCCCGACACGGGGGGACCGCCGGCCGAACGGCCCGCGTCCCCGGGACCATGTCCTGCGGGGAAGCCCAGCCCTGACTCGAATCATGCCGTTGGCCCCCCATCAGGCCCGGACAGCGCGAAGGCCCCAGAGAGGCCGGTCCGATTCTGTCCACTGCCCGCCCCGACTGAAGTGCCCACCCCGGATTCTCACCCGAACGAGTGAGGTGCCCCCGGGCGTCCCCGGACGGATGGCCGAGCATCCGTCCGGGCACGCGGGGAACAGGGGTGCGGGACGGCGCCCTAGCTGCGCAGCACCGCGCCCGTGCGCTCGCCCGCCAGGGCGACCGCCGCGTCCCGGGCCGCCGTGGCCTCGTCCACGGTCAGCGTCCGGTCCTCGGCACGGAACCGCAGTGCGTACGCCAGGGACTTCCGCCCGTCACCGAGCTGCTCCGCGTTCTCGTAGACGTCGAACAGCCGGATGCCCTCCAGCAGCTCGCCCGCCCCCTCGCGCAGCGCGGCCTCCACGTCGGCGTGCGGCACGAACGCGTCGACCACGAGCGCGACGTCCTGCGTGGCCACCGGGAACGAGGAGATGTGCGGGGCCTGCGGGGTGGTGTTCCCCGCCTGCTCCACGGCATCCAGGTCGAGTTCCATCGCGGCGGTGCGGGCCGGCAGCCCGAGCGCCTTGAGCACCCGGGGGTGCAGTTCACCGGCGTGGCCGACGACCCGCTCGGTGCCGTCGGCGACGACCACGAACTCGGCGCACCGGCCCGGGTGCCAGGGACCGTACTGGCCCTTGCGGACGATCAGTTCGGCACCGGCCTCGCGGGCGACGGCGCGGCCCGCCTCGACGGTGTCGGCCCAGTCGGCCGGACGGCCCCGGCCCCACCAGCCGGCCTGCTCACGGGCCCCGGCGACGACCACGGCGACATGGCGCGGCTGCTCCGGCAGCGCGGCGTTCAGCGCCGCGATCTCCTCGTCGGTGGGCCGGCGGTCGACCGGGAGGGACACCGCGACGGCCTGCTCCTCGCGCGGGAGGAAGACCAGCCCCGTCTCGAACAGGGCCAGGTCGTGCGTGCCCCGGCCGTCGTTGCGCCGCAGCGCGGCCAGCAGGCCCGGCAGCAGCGAGGTGCGGAGCGCGGGCTCCTCGTCGTTGAGCGGGTTGGTGAGCCTGACGACACGCCGGGCCGGGTCGTCGGCATCGAGGCCGAGCTGGTCGAAGACCTGCTCGCCGATGAACGGGTAGTTCGGCGCCTCGACGTACCCGGCGCCGGCCAGCGCGCGGCCGACCCGGCGGTGCAGCCGCTGCCGGTGGGTCAGACCGCGGCCCGAGGGCGGCTTGGGCAGCGTGGAGGGCAGGTTCTCGTAGCCCTCCAGGCGGATGACCTCCTCGGCGAGGTCGTTGACCTCGGCGAGGTCGGGCCGCCAGGACGGCACGGTGACGATCAGGTCGTCCGTCCCGTACACGTCGCAGCCGACCTCCTGGAGGCGGCGTACGACGGTCTCACGCCCGTAGTGGACGCCCGCGACCTTGTCCGGGTGGTCCGCCGGGACGGTGATGGTGTGCGGCGCGGACGGGGTGACCACCTCGGTGACGCCCGCGTCGGCGGTGCCGCCCGCGAGGAGCACCAGCAGGTCGACGGTGCGCTGGGCGGCGGCGGGCGCGGCCAGCGGGTCGACGCCGCGCTCGAAGCGGCGGGACGCCTCCGACGACAGCTTGTGCCGGCGGGCCGTCCGCGCGATGGCGACCTGGTCGAAGTGGGCGGCCTCGATGACGACGTCGCTGGAGGCATTCTCCAGGTCGTCGTGGTCCGCGATCTCGGTGTCGGCGCCGCCCATGACCCCGGCGAGGCCGATGGGGCCGCGCTCGTCGGTGATCACCAGGTCCTCGGCGTGCAGCTTCCGCGTGACGCCGTCGAGGGTGACGATCTTCTCGCCCTCCTCGGCCCGGCGCACGCCGATGGTGCCCTGGACGAGGGAGCGGTCGTAGGCGTGCAGCGGCTGGCCCAGCTCCATCATCACGTAGTTGGTGACGTCGACGGCGAGGGAGATCGGGCGCATGCCGACCTTCTGCAGCCGGCGCTTGAGCCAGATCGGGGAGCGCGCGTCGGGGTCGAGACCGGTGACGGTGCGGGCGGTGAAGCGGTCGCAGCCGAGCGGGTCGGAGACCTGGACGGGGTGGCCGAACGCGTTCGGGCCGGGGACGTCGAGGAGCGCCGGGTCGCGCAGCGGCAGGCCGTAGGCGATGGCGGTCTCGCGGGCGACGCCCCGGATCGACAGGCAGTCGCCGCGGTTGGCGGTGACGGCGATGTCGAGGACCTCGTCGACCAGTTCCAGCAGCTCGATGGCGTCCTTGCCGACCTCGGTCTCCGGCGGCAGCACGATGATGCCCTTGGTGCCGTCGTCGCCCATGCCCAGCTCGTCGCTGGAGCAGATCATGCCGTGCGAGTTGCGGCCGTAGGTCTTGCGGGCGGAGATGGCGAATCCGCCGGGCAGTTCGGCGCCGGGCAGGACGACCACGACCTTGTCGCCGACGGCGAAGTTGCGGGCGCCGCAGACGATCTCCTGGGGCTCGCCGGTGCCGTTGGCGGTGCCGACGTCGACGGTGCAGAAGCGGATGGGCTTCTTGAACTCCGTCAGCTCCTCGATGGTCAGCACCTGACCGACGACGAGCGGGCCCTTGAGGCCGTCGCCGAGCTGTTCGACCGTCTCGACCTCCAGACCGGCCGAGATCAGCTTGGCCTGGACGTCACGTCCGGTCTCGGTGGCCGGCAGGTCGACGTACTCCCGCAGCCAGGAAAGCGGGACCCGCATCAGATCTCCATCCCGAACGGCCGGGTGAACCGGACGTCACCCTCGACCATGTCTCGCATGTCTTCGACGTTGTGGCGGAACATCAGCATCCGTTCGATGCCGAACCCGAAGGCGAATCCGCTGTACTTCTCGGGGTCGACACCGCAGGCCGTGAGCACCTTGGGGTTGACCATGCCGCAGCCGCCCAGCTCGATCCAGCCCTCGGAGGAGCAGGTGCGGCAGGGGCGGTCGGGGTTGCCGACGGACTCGCCGCGGCAGACGTAGCAGACCATGTCCATCTCGGCGGACGGCTCGGTGAACGGGAAGAAGTTCGGCCGCAGCCGGGTCTTCATGCCCTCGCCGAACAGGGCCTGGACCATGTGGTCCATGGTGCCCTTGAGGTCGGCCATGGTCAGGCCCTCGTCGACGGCCAGCAGCTCGACCTGACGGAAGACCGGGGTGTGCGTGGCGTCCAGCTCGTCGGTGCGGTAGACGACACCGGGGCAGATCACGTAGACCGGCAGCTCGCGGCTCAGCAGGGAGCGGATCTGCACGGGCGAGGTGTGCGTGCGCAGCACGACGCCGGACTCGGTGCCGCCTTCGGGACCCTGCACGAAGAAGGTGTCGGCCTCGCCGCGGGCCGGGTGGTCCGGGCCGATGTTGAGCGCGTCGAAGTTGAACCACTCGGCCTCGACCTGGGGGCCCTCGGCGACCTCGTAGCCCATGGCCACGAAGACGTCCTCGATGCGCTCCGACAGGGTGGTGAGGGGGTGGCGGGCGCCGGCCGGTACGCGGTCGTACGGCAGGGTGACGTCCACCGCCTCCTCGACCAGTACCCGGGCGTCGCGCTCGGCCTCCAGCTCGACCTGGCGGGCGGCGAGTCCCTTGTTCACCGCGCCCCGCGCCTGGCCGACCAGCTTGCCGGCGGCGGCCTTGGCCTGCGGGGGCAGGGCGCCGATCTCGCGGTTGGCGAGGGACAGCGGAGAGGTGCCGCCGGTGTGGGCGACCTTGGCCTCCTGGAGCGCTTCGAGGGAGTCCGCGGCGGCGAAGGCGGCGAGCGCCTCGTCCCGCATGCGCTCGATCTCTTCCGGTTTCAAGGCCTCGACCTCTACCGGGTCGTACGACTTATTCGGTGCCGACATCTCTTCCCGTGCTTCCGATTGGCTGACTGAAGGTCCCCGTGACCGGCGCTCAGGGCCGTGTGCAGGACACAAAGGTGCCAAAGGCCGAGTCTAACGGGGTGGTGGTGTCCGGATGCGCCCGCAGGCTGCTCAGGCCAGGTAGGCCGGAGCGCTCACGGGCAACGTAAATCGGAACTCGGCGCCGCCGAGCGGGGCGCGTCCGACGGTGATGGTGCCGCCGTGGGCTTCGACGATGCCCTTGACGATGTACAGCCCGAGGCCGGTGCCGCCGCGCTTGCTGCCCCGCCAGAAGCGGGTGAAGACGCGGTTCATGGACTCCTCCGGGATGCCACTGCCCTCGTCGCTCACCGTGACCGACGTGCCGCTGTCCTCCCCCTCACGGGGGGACGCCGTGGGCGTGACCTCAATCGTGACCGTTCCCTCGCCGTGCCGCACCGCATTTTCCAGCAGGTTGCTCAGCACCTGGTCGATCTTGTCGGGGTCGGCCCACAGGTCGGGGAGCGGCTGTCCGATCCGCAGCAGGAACCGGTCGGCGGGCTGTCCGGCGGCGACATAGGACTGGATGTGCCGTCCGACGGCCGCGCCGATGTCGACGGGCTGCCTGCGCACTTCGAGCCGCCCGGAGTCGATGCGGGAGATGTCCAGCAGCTCGGCGATGAGCCGGGTGACCCGGTTGGCGTCGGCGTCCACGGTCTCCAGCATCAGTTTCTTCTGGTCGTCCGTGAACCGCTCCCACTTGGCCAGCAGGGTGGCGGTGAACCCCTTGACCGAGGTCAGCGGCGACCGCAGCTCGTGGGCGACGGTGGCGATCAGCTCGGCGTGACTGCGTTCGGTGCGGCGCCGGGCCTCGGTGTCGCGCAGGGACACGACCACCCGCCGTACGGGTCCGGTCGGCCCGGTACGGAGGTAGCGGGCCGAGACGAGGATCTCGCGCGCCCCGGGCAGCAGCAGGTTCCGCTCGGGCTGTCCGACGCGGATGGCGAGCCCGCCGTACGGGTCGGTCAGCTGCCACCAGCGGCGGCCTTCGAGGTCCTCCAGGGGCAGGGCCCGCTCCAGCGGGAGACCGAGGGCGTCGGCGGGGGGGGTGGCGGTGATCCGGGCGGCGGCGGCGTTGAAACAGATCACGCGGCCGTGCTCGTCGGCCACGACCAGTCCGTCGGGGAGGTCGTCGGGGTCGATGCCCAGCTCGGCGAGATCATCGTGCCGGGCCGCCGTCGGGGCGGGCACGTCCCGTGCCTCCCGTGTGCCGCTCGTGCCGACCCTCATCCCCGTACCCCACCTCTCGCGTTGTGCAGTGGGCCCCCGAGCCCGTCACCCTACTAGCTGGGCGTGACGGTGCGGCACCCTCCGAAGGCGCGCTGTGCACGGGCGGACGCGTAGAGACATACGGCGGCGGCGGTCGCCAGGTTCAGGCTTTCCGCCTTTCCGTGGATCGGCACCCGTACGACGGCGTCGGCCAGCTCCCGGGTCTCCTCGGGCAGCCCCCACGCCTCGTTGCCGAACACCCACGCCGTGGGCCCGCCCATCGTTCCCTTGTCGAGCTCCGCGTCGAGGTCGTCGTCGCCCGCGCCGTCGGCGGCGAGGATCCGCACCCCGGCGTCCCTGAGCCCCGCCACGGCCTCCTCGACGGGCACGCCGACGGCGACGGGCAGATGGAACAGCGACCCGACCGAGGCGCGTACGGCCTTGGGGTTGTAGAGGTCCACGGAGGCGTCGGTGAGCACGACCGCCTCCGCCCCGGCGGCGTCGGCGCAGCGCAGTACGGTGCCGGCGTTGCCGGGGTCGCGGACGTGGGCGAGGACGGCGACGAGCTTGGGGCGGCCGGCGAGGATCTCCGCGAACGGGGTGTCGAGGAACCGGCAGACCCCGACGAGGCCCTGCGGGGTGACGGTGGTGGAGATGTCGGCGACGACGGTCTCGTCGGCGAGGTGGACGCGGGCGCCGGCCGCGTGGGCCTCGCGCACGATGTCGGCGTAGCGCTCCGCGGCCTCGGCGGTCGCGAACAGCTCGACCAGGGTGTCTCCGTGGCCGGCGGCCTCCCGCACGGCCTGCGGGCCCTCCGCCAGGAACAGGCGGTCCTTCCCCCGGAAGTTCCGCCTCGCGAGCCGGCGGGCCGCGACGACGCGGGCGGACCGAGGGGAGATCAACTCGGGGGTGGGCATGGGTCACCTTTTGGGTCTTGGGTCTTGGATCGGAGAGCTCGGGGGGTTCGGTGCGTTGTCGGGTGCGGGTGGGTGGGGCTTCTCGCGCAGTTCCCCGCGCCCCTAAAAGCATCAGGCCCCTGCGGGCCTGAAAAGCTCGGGGCGCAGCCCGTGCTTTTCAGGGGCGCGGGGAACTGCGCGACCAGCCCCCACTCGCCCGCACCCGACAACGCACCCAAAAGACCCGGGCCCACAGGCGGCTTGCACCTGCGGGCCCGGGTCATACGCGGCTCAGAGCCAGCGCAGCGTCACGCCGCCTTGGGCGCGTTCACGTCCGCCGGCAGCGCCTTCTGCGCGACCTCGACCAGCGCGGAGAACGCCGTGGCGTCGTTGACGGCCAGCTCGGCGAGGATCTTGCGGTCGACCTCGATGTTCGCGGCCTTCAGACCCTGGATGAGGCGGTTGTACGTCATGCCGTTCTGGCGGGCCGCAGCGTTGATGCGCTGGATCCACAGCTGACGGAAGTCGCCCTTGCGCTTCTTGCGGTCGTTGTAGTTGTAGACCAGCGAGTGGGTGACCTGCTCCTTGGCCTTGCGGTACAGGCGCGAACGCTGACCGCGGTAGCCGGAGGCCGCCTCGAGGATCGCCCGGCGCTTCTTGTGGGCGTTGACTGCCCGCTTGACGCGTGCCACTTTTTACTCCTTGTAGCGGGGCCGTGGTTGTCGTCACACGACCCGAAATCGATGGGGTCCCGGTCCTGACGTACGTACGGCGCGCTGCGACCGGCCGGTCAGCCGGTCAGGCGCCGCCGCGTCACTTGCCGAGAAGCTTCTTGATCTTCGCGGCGTCGCCCGGGGCCATCTCGGCGGTGCCGGTGAGGCGGCGCGTCACGCGGGACGACTTGTGCTCGAGCAGGTGGCGCTTGCCGGCGCGCTCACGGAGCACCTTGCCGGAGCCGGTGATCTTGAAGCGCTTGCTGGCACCGCTGTGCGACTTGTTCTTCGGCATAGCGCCGTTCTCTCCTCGTCAGTGGCGCTCCGGTGCCCGGTCGCGAAACCGGGCACGACGGAACGTCATTTCTTTCGGTTGACACCCTGGACCGGTGTCCAGGGCTTCCCCCGGACTCGCGTCCCGGGGACTTACGCCTCCGCAGGCTCCTCGGCCGGCGCCGCTTCGACGTCGGCCTGGCCGGCGTCGGTCTGCTCGGCGGCGTTCTGCGACTTGCCGGGATTGGCCTTCGCTTCCGCCTTCCGGGCTTCCTGCGCCTGACGGGCCTCGGCCATCGCCTCGGTCTTCTTCTTGTGCGGACCGAGAACCATGATCATGTTTCGGCCGTCCTGCTTCGGGTTCGACTCGACGAACCCGAGGTCCTCGACGTCCGAGGCGAGCCGCTGCAGCAGTCGGTAGCCCAGCTCGGGCCGGGACTGCTCGCGACCACGGAACATGATCGTGATCTTGACCTTGTCGCCCTGCTTGAGGAACCGGACGACGTGACCCTTTTTGGTGTCGTAGTCGTGCGGGTCGATCTTCGGCCGGAGCTTCATCTCCTTGATGACCGTGTGCGCCTGGTTCTTGCGCGCCTCACGGGCCTTCATGGCCGACTCGTACTTGAACTTCCCGTAGTCCATGAGCTTGCAGACCGGCGGACGGGCGTTCGCGGCCACCTCGACCAGGTCGAGGTCGTACTCCTGCGCAAGCTCCAGGGCCTTGGCAAGCGGAACAATCCCGACCTGCTCGCCGCTGGGACCGACAAGTCGCACCTCGGGAACGCGAATCCGGTCGTTGATGCGGGGCTCGGCGCTGATGGATCCTCCTCGGTAGCACCACACGACGGTCTGGCGGACCGCCGCGTCATGTCTGGTTGACATCAGGACCAACCGTCGGGAGCCACAAAAAATGCCCCGGACGAGACACAGGCGGGGCTCCATGGAATGCCGGAGCACCGCCGCGGTGTCCCGCGGGGCGCAATATCGGACAGCTCCACCGTCCGTACGGAACGGTGGTGGCCGTCTGACCGGTTGACCTGCCGTCCCGAAGGGCGGTCAGGTGGGAGTTCGGAGCCTCCACTTGCGGGCCGGGCACACAGGTGTCCAGCCGGTCTTTGACACAACCATACCGGGTTGAAACCCGGCGTGCCAATCGAGGTGCGGCGGCCTCCCGCAGGTCGGGGCGTACGCGCCGGGGCCTATCGTGTGGGGCATGAGTGAGACCCCTCCTGAGAACCCCGACTTCGACTCGATGACCCGCGACATCGCCGAGGTCCCCGCGGTCGAGGTGATCGTGACGGTCGCCGTCAACCTGATGAGCGCCGCCGCGGTGAAGCTCGGTCTGACGGAGGAGGGCGACAAGTACAAGGACCTGGACGAGGCCCGCAAGCTGGTCTCCGCCCTCGCCGGTCTGCTGGACGCGTCCGCGACCGAGATCAGCTCCTTCCACGCGGCGCCGCTGCGCGACGGCCTGAAGTCGCTGCAGCTGGCGTTCCGCGAGGCGTCGGTCGTCCCGGACGAGCCGGGCCAGGGCCCGGGCGAGAAGTACACGGGCCCGGTCTACGGCTAGGACCAGCCCCTGGTGCCCGCGCCTGTGACGAGCGCGGGCACAGGTGTGGGCACAGGCACACGCACAGGCGCCCGACCGCTACTCCCGTACGAACAAGGGCTCGCCCGGTGGCGTCGCCCCGGCCGGCAGCAGTGCCAGGTCGAGGCCGCGGACCAGGCGGGCCCGCAGTGTCTCGTCGGCGGCGAGGCGGCCGGCCACGGACCGTGCGGACGCGGCCGGGTCCGCGGACGGGTCGAGGACGAGGGCGAGGGTGCCGTCGGCCTGTCCGGGGCCGAGGTGGGCCCGGAGCACGGTCGGCTCGGCGACGACGGCGGACCGTACGGCGTCGCGGACGGCGGGGTCGGCGAGCGGGTCGGTGGTGGTGCGCCCCTCGGCGAGCGCGCGCAGGGCCGGGCCGGTCAGCTCGTAGGGGACGGGACCCGCGAGGTCGAGGACGATCGTGTCGGCCTTCTCGTGCGCGGCGGCCCGCAGGGCTTGGTGCAGGGGCACGGCGACGGGGCGGGCGGCGGGGTCCCAGCGGGCCAGGGAGTCGGTGGAGGTGAAGGCGGGCAGGGCGGTGCGGCCGCCGGCCTTCAGGGTGGGGACGGCCATGTCACTGGTCTTCTCACGGCGCAACCCGTTCTCGTCCGTCTCGACCTCGCCGAGCACGGCCACGACGGGCACGAGCAGCCGGGCTCCCCCGAGGGCTTCGAGGACGGGGCCCACGGCCGTCCGGTCCTCGGCCCAGGCGGCGAGCGCGGCGCTCAGCCGGGGGTCCGCGGAACCGTCGTCGTCGGAGAAGCCGGGGTCGGGGATGTTCTTGTTCGCCACGGTCGTCGACCCTATCGGGGCAGGTCCGCCGGGCGTCCGGCAGGCCGGAAACACGGCGGTCACCTCGCTCACGGTTTTCTCAGCTCTCCCTGACCGGGATTTAACAACCGGCTCACCACACGCACAGCACGGCACAGAACCATCGCGGCATGCCGTCCTCCCGAGCCCGTCGCCGCGCCCGCCCTGCCGTGCATCGCCCCGCCGTGCGCCGCCCGCTCCTGCACCTCGCGCTCGCCGCCCTCGTCCTGGTCGGCGGCACGGCCGCCGGGTCGGTGTACATGAGGGCCCGGGCCCTGGACGGCGCGGGTTCCGCCGTATCGTCGTCGGCGTCGTCGTCGGTGACGCCGACGGCATCGGCCTCCGCCGTACCGGAGGCGGACATGCCCGCTGAGGAGGCTTCGGTGGAACCGGTCGCGGCGCCCGCGGTGGACCACGACGCGCTGCTCGCGACGGCGCTGGCGGGGGTGACCGTCGAGGACGGGGCGGCCCTGTCGGTGGCGGTGCTGGACATGGCGTCCGGGGAGTCGGCCCGGTACGGGGACGCGCGCTTCGAGACCGCGAGCATCGTCAAGGCGGACATCCTGGCGGCCCTGCTGCTGCGGGCGCAGGACGCGGACCGGCACCTCACCGCGCAGGAGCGGACGTACGCCGCCGCGATGATCCGGGACAGCGACAACGCGTCCGCGACGGCCCTGTGGAAGGCCGTCGGGCAGGCGGACGGTCTCGACGCCGCGAACGAGCGGTTCGGGCTGACGGACACCGAGGGCGGTGACGGCCTGTACTGGGGCCTCACCCGGACCACGGCGGCCGATCAGCTCACGCTGCTCCAGCAGGTGTTCGGTGACGACGACACCTCGGAGCTGAGCGCGGCCTCGCGGGCGTACGTCCAGGAGCTGATGGGAGACATCGCGCAGGGGCAGGACTGGGGCGTCTCGGCGGCGGCGGCGGGCGGGGCCTCCGGGGCCGGGTTCGCCCTGAAGAACGGCTGGTTGCCGCGTACCGCCACCGGGCTGTGGGTGATCAACAGCATCGGCCGGGTGACGGTGGACGGGCGGGCCCTCCTGGTCGCGGTGGTGTCGAACGGCAACACGACGAAGGCGAAGGGGATCTCGCTGGTGGAGTCGGCGGCACGGGCGGCCGTCTCGGTGTTCGAGGACGGAACGGGCGGGGCGGCCGGGGCGCGTGCGGCGGCCGGGTCCGGGGCGGGCGTGGCCGGCACCTCGTAGGCGCCGGTGTCAGACCACGTACTCGTCGGGCCGGCCGCGACCGCGACCGCGCCACACCATCACGGCGACGACCAGCAGGAACGCTCCGAGTCCCCCGGCGGCGGGGGCCACCCAGCCGGCCGTCGGCTCCTCCTTCTCCACCGGGTCCGGCCCGGAACCGAAGTACTTGCCGCCGTACGACGCGGTCTTGAGGTCGTCGGAGGTGAGCGCGGCGCCCTCCCGGATGGCGGCCGCCGGGTCGACGAAGCCGAAGCCGCGGGAGTCGTCGCGGCCGCCGACGGGGGCCTCGCGGGCGGTGTCCTCCAGGAGGCGTTTGACCTGGGCGGGGGTCAGGCTCGGGTGGGCCGCCTTGATGAGGGCGGCGGCACCGGAGACGAAGGCCGCGGCGGCGCTGGTGCCCCAGCCCTCGTAGTACTTGCGGTCCGGGTCGGCGATGACGACGTCGACGCCGGGGGCGCTGACGGTGGCGTACCAGCGGCGGGTCGAGAAGGGGGCGCGGTCGCCGTCCTCGTCGACGGCGGTCACCGCGATCACTCCCGGATAGGCGGCCGGGTAGGAGATGTGGTCGCCCTTCGCGCCGCCGTTGCCGGCCGAGGCGACGACGATCGACCCCTTCGACAGCGCGTACTGGACGGCGGCGTCCTCGGAGGGTTCCGGGTGGGCGGACTCGGAGTCGTCGCCGAGGGAGAGGTTGATGACGTCGACGTCCTGGTCGGCGGCCCAGCGGATGCCTTCGGCGAGGGCGTTGCCCCGGGTGCTGCGGGCCTTGGAGCGGGCCGGGTCCTTGTCCTCCAGGATGACGCGGACGGGGAGGATCTTCGCCTCGGGGGCGATGCCGAGGACGCCGTCGGCGTTGTTCACGCCGTGTCCGTGTCCGGCGATGATCCCGGCCATGGCGGTGCCGTGCCGGGCCCAGGGGCGGTCGCCGCGCGAGGCGCCGAAGCCGACCATGTCCTTCGTCGGCAGGATGTTGCCGGCCAGGTCGGGGTGCTCGTCGTCGACGCCGGTGTCGAGCACCGCGACGGTGATGCCCGCGCCCTTGGTGGTCCGCCACGCCTCCTGGGTGTGCATCGCGTCCAGCGCCCACTGCTGGTCCCGGATGCCGTCGGCGTGCGCGGCGGTGGACGGCAGGAGGGCCAGGGAGGCGGCGAGGGGGAGGCTGAGCAGGGCCAGGCGCGGGCGCCGGGCCCGGGGCCCGGGGTGTCCGGTGTCCTGTGCCGTCGCAGGTGTCCTGGGTGTCCTGGGTGTCCCGGGTTCACCGGTGTTCATGAAGGCTGCTCCGTGGCGGACGCGGCGGTCGCGCGCAGACCGCGTTCGATGCGGTCGGCGAGGCCCTTCGCCTCGTGGCCGAGACCGGACTGGGCGGGGGCGGTGGTGGCGCCGGCCTTCATCGCGTCCTCGGCGGGCTGGGGTTCGGTGACGGTACGGCCGTCGGCGAAACCGGAGACGGCGTAGACGACGACGGGGACGTCGGTGAGGACGGAGACCGTCCAGGAGGCCCGCTGGTCGTCGCCGAAGCCGGCCGCCGCGGTGTCCTCGGCGGCGTACGGCCGCGGCATCAGGTCGGTGCGGCGGTCGAGTCCCTCCTTCGCGAAGCGGTTTCTGAGGGCGGTCATGGCGGCGGCGTCGGACTTGGTGAACATCAGGCCGACGGTGGTGACGTTGCTGCTGGTCGCGTCGGTGTAGGTGGCGCGCAGCAGGCGCAGACAGCCGACGGGGGCGAGGACCTTGCGCAGGAGGGGGTCGAAGGCGTCCGCGCAGCCGCTGTCGGGCGCGACGGCGATCCGGGTCCAGGTGCGGTCGGTGCCGCCGGGTCCGGCGCCCTCGCCCCGCACGGTGGGCGGGAACAGCTCGTCGACGGGTACGCCGTGCCACAGCTGTCCGGCGACCGCGAACGTGTCACGGGAGCCCTCGGTCCCGGAGTCGCCGCTGAGCCAGCTCCCGGCCGCCGCCCCGCCGATGAGCCCGGCGCCGAGCACCACGCACAGCGCCACGGCGGCGGCCCGCGCCGCGGTGGGCCGGGGCTTGCGGGGCTGTGCGCCGTACGGCTCCGGTGGGGTCCACGGCGAGGTGTCGGGCTGTGCGAACGTCACGTAGGGCCGCCCGGGGGATGCGCCGAGGACGCCGTCGAGGGCTTCGGCGGAGCGCCGGGACGAACCCGACGGGGGCTGCCAGGCGCCGGGACGCTCGGGTGTGAGGGGCCGCGGGTGCGGAGTGCCCTCGGGGGCCCGCTCCTCGGGCAGCGGACGACGGAGGGGCGGCGCGGCGGGGGGCGGGCCGGAGGGCGGGGCGGCACCGCCGGATGCCGTCACGCCGTCGCGGGAGGCCGACGGGCCGGGGGTGCGAGGGGGCGCGCCGTCGGTGAAGGAGCCCACCTGCCGGGTGGGCGCGCCGCCGGAGGAGCGCGATGGTGGACCGCCGGCGGAGGCTCCGGTGGCCCGCCGGGTGTCCGCGGCGTCGGAGGACGGGCCGGTGGAACGAGGGGGCGTGCCGTCGGCGGAAGGGCCGGCAGGCCGGGGCGTGCGGCTCGGGAATCCGTCGGCGCCCGGGGCCGGGTCGGCGGCCCGCCCGCCCGGGAGCCGTGCGGAGCCGGAGGACGGTGCGGGGCCGGAGGGCCGTGCGGAACCCGGGGACGCCGCGGATCCGGCGGGACGCGCGGGAGCCGTCCGGCGGGTGGTGTCTCGTGTCGACGGCGGTGCGTCGGGGAAGCGGGCCGAGGCCGGGGGCGGACCGTCCTCCCGGCGGCCGGCGGGCGGGGGGCCGTCCGGGAAGCGGGCCGAGGCCACGGGCGGGGCGTCCGGGAAGCGCGTGGGAGCGGCCGGCGGTGCGTTCAGGAAGCGGGTCCACGCCGGGGGCGGGGCGTCCGGGAAGCGGGCGGAGGCGGCCGGCGGCGGCGGGGTGGCCGGGGTGCCGCCGTTCTGGCCGGTGGTGCGCCGGAAGTCGGAGAAGCGCGGGTGCTCGCCGCGACGCGGGGCGGTGCCGCCGTCCGCGGACGCGTCAGGGGCGACGGGGCTCCGGCCGGCCGGCCGGTCGGCGTCGCGCGCCGGGCTCGGCCCGTCCGGCCGTCCGGCGGAGCCGCGCGCCGAGGTGCGACCGGGCACGGCCTGGCCGGCGCCCCGCGCGGCATCTGGGCCCGGGGCCGCCTCGCCCGGCCTCCGTACGGGGTCGGGCCCGGGCACCGCGCCGGAGCCGCGTACGGGGCCCTGGCCGGCCGGCCGCCAGGAGCCTCGCGGGAAGCCGTTCTGACGGGCAGCCGTCGGGTGGGTGTCGTTCTGACGGGCCGTCGAGGCGGTGCCCTGCGGACGGTTCGGGTCGGTGCCGTGCGGGCGGTTCGGGTCGGTGCCCTGCGGACGGGAGGACTCGGGCCCGTCGGCCGAACTCCGTTCGCCGGCGGGGGTGTTCGGCGTGTCCACCGTGCCGGGGCGTCGTCCGTCCCGGGGCGCGTCCGGCGTCGGCGCGGGCGCCGAGGACGGGAGGGGCGGAGTGCCGGGCCGCGCGGGCGCGGGCGTCACGGGAGGCCGCTGCGGGCGGCGTGGCACGGTCGGGCCGGTCCCGGCCGACGGCGCGCGGTCCGGGCGGGGCGGGGGAACCGGGGAGCCCCCCGTCGGACCGGGCCGGAACGGGGAGCCGGAGCCGGACGCACGGGTGGTGGTGCCCCGCGGAGGTGCGGTCGGGGCGGAGGAGCCGGAGGCCGGCGGACTCGTGTCCGTGGCCCGGCCGTCGGGCCCGGGCTCCCGAGACGGAGGCCGGGGCGGGGTGCTCGGCGCTTCGGCCGGTGGCGTGGCCGCCGGCTCGTGGTCCGGCGGTATGGACGGGCGGGGCGGGACCGGGGGGCGTGGGGGGATGGAGGCACGACGTGCTTCCGTGCTCATGCACCCCCCGTTTCCTCGTCCCGTGCGACCCGGAGGTCGTCCGGGCGTCCGACCGCCCGTGGGGAGCGGTCGTCACGCGTACCCGGGACGCGCCCGCCGGCAGCCGTCGTCACCACGGGCAAGCCATACCCGCGGCAGCGGATCGGCATCCCCGTCGAGGTCGTCCCTGCGTGCGCGTCACTCTACGGGCTGGGCCCCGTGGAACGGGAACCAGTCCGCCGGCCCGTGGCTTCTGCCCGGAACGTCCCCCTACCCTGCGGTAATCATGTCTGGCAGGCTTCGTGCATGACTGCGCGCGCCGCCGACCGGGCCCGGTACGACCGGGCCACAGCTCATCTCGACGCCCCTCTGGCGATCGTCGACCTCGACGCGTTCGACGCGAACGCCGACGACCTCCGGCGCAGGGCCGGCGGCAAGCCGATCCGCGTGGCGAGCAAGTCCGTTCGCTGCCGGGCCCTGTTGGAGCGGGTCCTGGCCCGGGACGGCTTCGAGGGCATCATGTCGTTCACCCTCGCCGAGTCCCTGTGGCTGGCCCGCTCCGGATTCGAGGACGTGCTCCTCGCCTACCCGTCGGCCGACCACGAGGCCTTCGCCGAACTGGCGGGCGACCCCAAGCTGGCCGCCGCCGTGACCGTGATGGTCGACGACCCCGCCCAGCTCCAGCTGATCGACGACTCCCGGCGCGGCGGCACCGAAGTCGTGCGTGTCTGCCTGGAGTTGGACACCTCGCTGAAGCTGCTCGGCGGCCGGGTGCGGGTCGGGGCGCTGCGCTCCCCGCTGCACTCCCCTGCGCAGGTGGCCGACATGGCCCGCGCGATCGCCGAGCGCCCGGGGTTCAAGCTGGTCGGGATCATGGCGTACGAGGGTCATATCGCCGGTGTGGGCGACGCGGTGGCGGGGCGGCCGCTGCGGTCGCGTGCCATCCGGCTGATGCAGGCCACCGCGAAGAAGGAGTTGGCCGCGCGGCGGGCCGAAGTGGTGCGTGCGGTACGGCGGGTGGCCCCGGACCTGGAGTTCGTGAACGGCGGCGGCACGGGCAGTGTGCAGCACACGGCCGCGGAGGACTCGGTGACCGAGATCGGCGCCGGCTCCGGGCTCTACGTGCCGCGTCTCTTCGACAACTACACCTCGTTCAGCGGGCGTCCGGCCGCACTGTTCGCGATGCCCGTCGTACGGCGTCCGGGTGTCGGGGTCGTGACGGTCCTGGGCGGCGGCTACCCGGCCTCCGGCGCGCCCGGCCCCGACCGGCTCCCCGTGCCGTATCTGCCCGAGGGGCTGAGGTACGACCCGCAGGAGGGTCCGGGCGAGGTGCAGACGCCGCTGCTGGGGGCGCCCGCCGACGACCTGCTGCTCGGCGACAAGGTGTGGTTCCGGCACGCCAAGGCCGGCGAGCTGTGCGAGCGGTTCGACGTGCTGCACCTGGTCGAGGGCGACGAGGTGACGGCGGCCGTGCCGACGTACCGCGGTGAGGGCCACACGTTCCTGTAGCCGGGGGCGGCGGGCGCGGCGCGCGGTCTCAGGAGGGGCCGAGGCTGCTGCCCACTCCCCCGCCCGTCCCGGAGTCCGCGCCCTTGTCCCCGCCCGCGTCGCCCACCGCGCGGATGCCCTCGACGATCTCGTCGATGTCGTCGAGCGGCGGGCCGTCGTCGCCCGCGTCGAGGGCGAACCGGACGAGGACCGGGGCCTCGGAGCCGCTGCTGGACGGGAAGACGAGGGACTGGACGTATCCGCCGGGTCCGGCACCGGTCGTGACGCGCCAGCGCACGTAGTAGCCGGCGCGGCCCGCGACGGCGACCGAGCCGGAGCCGACGACCTCGTGGCCGGTGATGCCGTCGTAGGGGCGCCGGTCGAGTCCGTCGCGGTCGTAGGCGTCGTCGGCCGCCTCCTCGATGTCGTTCTCGGCGAGGACCTTCGGGGAGGTCTCGGCGCTGCCGGTGACGGTCCGGGAGACGACCGTGCCCCGGCGGCACAGGCCGTTGTCGCCGGGGCAGTCGTAGAGACCGTCGTCCGTGACGAGCACCGCGTCGTCCTCGGCCGATCCGTCGCCGTTCTCCCAGCCGTCGGGGACGGGGAACGTGATGCCGTTGAGGTCGTCGGTGACGACGTCCGGGTCGCCGGTGGGCGACGCGTCGGCGGGCTTCGTCGGGGTGGGGCTGCCGTCGGGGCCGGAGGCCGGTGAGGTGGTCGCGGCCCTCGTCTCCCGGCCGCCGTCGCCGTCGCCGCCGTCGCCACCGAGCAGGAGGACGCCGCCCGTGACCGCCCCGGCGAGCAGGACGGCACCTGCGGCGGCCAGGGCCACGGCCTTGGTGCGGCCGAGGCCCCCGCGCGCGGGCGGTCCCGGCGGGAGCACCGGCGGCACGGGCTGCTCCGGCTGGCGCCGGTGGTCGGTCCACGCGGTCCCGTCCCACCAGCGTTCGGTGAGCGGGTAGGACGGGTCGCGGTACCAGCCGGGCGGCGGCGAACTGCTCATCCCGGCACTTTAATCACACCGGGCGGGACCGGTGGTCCGGTCCCGCCCGGTGTGCTGCGCCCAGGGCGCCTAGAGCGGGGTGACGTACGCGCCGGAGATGCCGCCGTCGACCAGGAAGTCGGTGGCGTTGACGAACGACGAGTCGTCGCTGGCGAGGAACGCCACGGCGGCCGCGATCTCGGTGGCGTCGGCGAACCGGCCGACCGGGATGTGCACGAGCCGGCGTGCGGCCCGCTCCGGATCCTTCGCGAACAGCTCCTGCAGCAGTGGGGTGTTGACCGGCCCCGGGCAGAGCGCGTTGACACGGATGCCCTCGCGCGCGAACTGGACGCCCAGTTCCCGTGACATGGCGAGCACACCGCCCTTGGAGGCCGTGTACGAGATCTGCGAGGTCGCCGCGCCCATACGGGCCACGAACGACGCGGTGTTGATGATCGAGCCCTTGCCCTGACGGCGCATGTAGGGGATCGCGGCCTTGCAGCACAGGTACACGGAGGTGAGGTTGACCTCCTGGACCCGCTTCCACGCCTCCAGCCCGGTCTCCAGGATGGAGTCGTCGTCGGGCGGCGAGATCCCCGCGTTGTTGAAGGCGATGTCGACACTGCCGTAGGTGTCGAACGCGGCCTTGAACAGCGCTTCGACCTGTTCGGCGTCGGTGACGTCGACCTTGACGAAGAGCCCGCCGACCTCCTCGGCGGCCGCCTTGCCGCGCTCCTCGTCGAGGTCGCCGCAGACGACGTGGGCGCCCTCGGCGGCGAGCCGGCGCGCGGTGGCGAGACCGATGCCGCTGCCGGCACCGGTGATGACGGCGGTACGGCCGACCAGGCGGCGGCAGGTGTTTTCCGATGTCACTGTGCGGAGCCCTCCGTGCTGATGAAGACGTTCTTGGTTTCGGTGAAGGCGGTCAGGGCGTCCGGGCCGAGTTCACGGCCGATGCCGGACTGCTTGAAGCCCCCGAAGGGGGTCCAGTAGCGGACGCTGGAGTGGGAGTTGACGGACAGATTGCCCGCGCGGACGGCCTGGGAGACGCGCAGCGCGCGCCCGACGTCCCGGGTCCAGATGGAGCCGGACAGACCGTAGGGGGTGTCGTTGGCGAGGCGGATCGCGTCGGCCTCGTCCTCGAAGGGGAGGACGACGGCGACGGGGCCGAAGACCTCCTCGGCGGCCACCGGCGCGTCGGACCCGACACCGGTGAGGACGGTCGGCGGGAACCAGAAGCCGGGTCCCTCGGGGGCCTTGCCGCGGATGCCGGGCGCGTCCGGGTCGACGTACGCGCGGACCCGGTCCAGCTGAACCCGGGAGATGAGCGGGCCCATCTGGGTGGCCTCGTCGGCCGGGTCGCCGACCCGGACGGACTCGATGCCGGGGGCGAGGAGGTCGAGGAAGCGGTCGTAGGCGGAGCGCTGGACGAGGATGCGGGTCCGGGCGCAGCAGTCCTGGCCGGCGTTGTCCAGGAACGCCATGGGGGCGGCCGCGGCGGCGGCCTCCAGGTCGGAGTCGGCGAAGACGATGTTGGGGCTCTTGCCGCCGAGTTCGAGGGTGACGCGCTTGAGCAGGGCCGAGCCCTTCGCCAGCACCTGCTTGCCCACGGCCGTCGACCCGGTGAACACGATCTTCGCCACGCCGGGGTGCTCGACCAGGGCGTTGCCGGTGACGCCGCCGAGGCCGGGCAGCACCTGGAACAGCCCCTCGGGGAGCCCCGCCTCTCGGGCCAGCTCGGCGAGGCGCAGCGCGGTGAGCGGCGTCGTCTCGGCGGGCTTGAGGAGCACCGCGTTGCCCGCCGCGAGCGCCGGGGCGACGCCCCACGCCGCGATGGGCATCGGGAAGTTCCACGGGGCGATGACACCGACGACGCCGAGCGGTTCGAGCATGGTGACGTCGAGACCGCCGGCCACCGGGATCTGCCGGCCGGTGAGCCGCTCCACGCCGCCCGCCGCGTAGTCGAGCAGGTCCCGGACGTTGCCGGCCTCCCAGCGGGCGTTGCCGAGGGTGTGTCCGGCCTCCCGGACCTCCAGCAGCGCCAGTTCCTCCAGGTGCTCGTCCACGGTCACCGCGAAGCGGCGCAGCAGCCGGGCACGGTCGCCGGGGGCCAGGGCGGCCCACTGCCGCTGGGCCTTCGCCGCCAGGGTGACGGCGGCGTCGACGTCCGCCGCCGTGGCGGCCGGGACGGTGGCGACGACCTCCTCGGTGGCGGGGTTCAGTACCTGCAGCTCATGCTCGGACAAGACGGGGCCTCTCACAGCGGGTGGGTCACGGGCGGGCCCGGTGACGCGGTGGCTCGGGGATGCGCTCGACGGCTCAGGGCGTACGCGGGGGCCCAGGGCGTGCGCGGGGGCTCACAGACGTTCGAAGGAACGGCGCAGCTCCCAGTCGGTCACGGCGGCGTCGAAGGCGGCCAGCTCGACGCGGGCCATGTTGGCGTAGTGCGCGACGACCTCCTCGCCGAAGGCGGCCTTGGCGACGGGGCTGTTCTCCCACAGCTCGGCGGCCTCGCGGAGGGTGGTCGGCACCTGGTCGTACCCGGCGGCGTACGCGTTGCCCGTGCAGACCTCCGGCAGTTCGAGCTTCTGCTCGATGCCGTACAGGCCGGCCGCGATGAGCCCGGAGACGGCGAGGTGCGGGTTGACGTCTCCGCCGGGGAGCCGGTTCTCGAAACGCATCGAGCGGCCGTGGCCGACGACGCGCAGCGCGCAGGTCCGGTTGTCGTACCCCCAGGCCACGGCGGTCGGAGCGAAGGAGCCCGGCTGGAACCGCTTGTAGGAGTTGATGTTGGGCGCGTAGAGCAGCGAGAAGTCGCGCAGCGCGGCGAGCTGGCCGGCCAGGAAGTGGCGCATGACCTGCGACATGTCGTGGCCGTCGGCCATGACGTTGGTGCCGTCGGCGTTCGCGAGCGAGAGGTGGATGTGACAGGAGTTGCCCTCGCGCTCGTTGTACTTCGCCATGAAGGTGAGCGAGACGCCCTCCTGCGAGGCGATCTCCTTGGCGCCGGTCTTGTAGACGGCGTGCTGGTCGCAGGTGATCAGCGCCTCGTCGTACTTGAAGGCGATCTCGTGCTGGCCGGGGTTGCACTCGCCCTTGGCGGACTCGACGGTCAGCCCGGCGGCCTCCATCTCGTTGCGGATGCGCCGCAGCAGGGGCTCGATCCGGCCGGTGCCGAGGACCGAGTAGTCGATGTTGTACTGGTTCGCCGGGGTCAGGCCCTTGTAGCCGGCGTCCCACGCCTGCTCGTAGGTGTCCTTGAAGACGATGAACTCCAGCTCGGTGCCCACGTTGGCCGTGTAGCCCAGTTCGGCGAGGCGTTCCAGCTGGCGGCGCAGGATCTGGCGGGGCGCGGCGACGACCGGCGAGCCGTCGTTCCAGGCGAGGTCGGCGATCAGCAGCGCCGTGCCCGCGTTCCACGGCACCCGGCGCAGGGTGCTCAGGTCCGGGTGCATGGCGAAGTCGCCGTAGCCGCGGTCCCAGGAGGACATCGCGTAGCCGTCGACGGTGTTCATCTCGGTGTCGACGGCGAGCAGGTAGTTGCAGCCCTCGGTGCCATGGGCGAGGACGTCGTCGAGGAAGAAGCGCGCGGCGAACCGCTTGCCCTGGAGGCGCCCTTGCATGTCGGGGAACGCCAGGACGACAGTGTCGATCTCACCTGCCGCGACGAGGGCGTGCAGCTCCTCGACGGTGAGCGGGGGTGTGCGGTCTGCCACGGGAAAGCCTCCTAGGGGCTTCTTCGGCCACCCCGGAGGCATTCAGCCATCCGGGAGCCATAAGGTATTACCCGTAACCATTAGTTGGGAAGGGGCAACGTCCACATGGCGCAGACAGGGGCGGGACCGGGCACTCCCTGGGCCGACGACCGGCTGGCGTCCGTGCTGCGTCCGGTGCGGGCCGGCAACGGCTTCGAGGAGGCGCTGGAGCAGATCCTCCAGGTCGTCCGGCTCGGCCTGGTGCCGGGCGGCGAACGGCTCCCGGCGGAACGCGAGTTGGCGGAGCGGCTCGGGATCAGCCGGGTGACGCTGCGCGAGGTGCTCAAGGTGCTGCAGGACCAGGGCCTGATCGAGGCGCGCCGCGGACGGTACGGCGGCACCTTCGTGCTGCCGCGCGTGGCCACTCCGGGGGAGGACGAGCTGCGCCGCCGGCTGAAGGGCATCGACGTCGAGGACACGCTGCGCTTCCGCGAGGTGCTGGAGGTGGGCGCGGCGGGGCTGTGCGCGGCACACGGTCTGACCAGCGAGGAGTCCGACCGGCTGCGGACGGCCCTGACCCGCACGCACAACGCGCCGCTCACCGACTACCGCCGCCTGGACACCCTCCTGCACCTCACCATCGCCGAGCTGTCCGGCTCCCCCTCGCTGGCCGGCCAGTATGCGGCCGTCCGTGCGGGCGTCAACGACCTGCTGGACTGCATCCCGCTGCTGGTGCGCAACCTGGAGCACTCCCAGCAGCAGCACACGGCCCTGGTGGAGGCCGTGCTGGACGAGGACGCCGAGGCGGCGCGGGAGATCATGCGGGAGCACTGCTCCGGCACGGCGGCGCTGCTGCGCGGCTTCCTCGGATGAGCCCGGCCCCACCCCGCGACCCCCTCCGATGAGCATGGATTTACGCCCGCTTAACGCAGGGGTATTGCTTTTCGGCCACCCACCCCACAAAGGTATGGATCCATTCCTTTGAGTGGGGAGAGCGCCATGTCCTTGAGAGACGCGGACACCGCCGACGCGGCGGACGACTACCTGGAGCGCCGGACGCTCCGCCGGGGCAGAGCCGGCTGGGTACTGCTGACCGGCCTCGGCGTCGCCTATGTCGTCTCCGGCGACTTCTCCGGCTGGAACCTCGGCCTGGCGGAGGGCGGCTTCGGCGGCCTGGCGATCGCCACGGTGCTGATGGGCACCATGTACGCCTGTATGGTCTTCGCCCTCGCCGAGCTCTCGGCGATCCTGCCCACGGCGGGCGGCGGCTACGGCTTCGCCCGCCGGGCGCTCGGCCCGTGGGGCGGCTTCCTGACCGGCACGGCGATCCTGATCGAGTACGTGCTCGCCCCGGCCGCCATCGTGATCTTCATCGGCGACTACGTCGAGTCGCTGGGCCTGTTCGGCCTGACGTCGAGCTGGCCGGTCTATCTGTTCTGCTTCGCGTTCTTCATCGCCATCCACCTGTGGGGTGTCGGCGAGGCTCTGATCGCGAGCTTCGTCGTCACCGGCTTCGCGGTCTTCGCCCTGATCGTGTTCGCCCTGGGCGCGCTGCCCGACTTCAGCGTGGCCGCGCTCGACGACATCCCGGTGGACACCTCGGCGTACGGCGCCAATTCGTGGCTGCCGATGGGGCTGCTCGGCATCTGGGCGGCGTTCCCGTTCGGCATGTGGTTCTTCCTGGGCGTCGAGGGCGTGCCGCTGGCCGCCGAGGAGACCAAGGACCCGGCCCGCGCGCTGCCCAAGGCGATCCGCTGGTCGATGGGCGTCCTCGTGGTGCTGGCGGTGATCACCTTCTTCGCCGCGGCCGGGGCGCGCGGCTCCGCCGCCATCCAGGACGCCGGCAACCCGCTCGTCGAGGCGCTTCAGCCGGACGGCAAGACCACCCCGCTCAGCCTCTTCGTGAACTACGCCGGTCTGGCCGGCCTCGTCGCCTCGTTCTTCTCCCTGATCTACGCGGGCTCCCGGCAGCTGTTCGCCCTCTCCCGGGCCGGCTACCTGCCCCGGGTCCTGTCGCTCACCAGCAAGCGCAAGGCCCCCTACCTGGGTCTGCTGGTGCCGGGCACGATCGGCTTCGCGCTGGCCACCGCCACGGGGGACGGCGGCCGGATGCTGAACATCGCCGTCTTCGGCGCCACGATCAGCTACGCGCTGATGTCCCTGTCGCACATCGTCCTGCGCCGTCGGGAGCCGGAGCTGGAGCGGCCGTACCGCACGCCGGGCGGGGTGCTCACCTCGTCGGTGGCGCTCGTCCTCGCGTGCTCGGCGCTGGTGGCGACGTTCCTGGTGGACGTGACGGCGGCGGTCATCGCCCTCGTGGTGTACGCGGTGGCGGCGGCCTACTTCGGTCTCTACAGCCGCAAGCACCTGGTGGCGAAGGCGCCGGAGGAGGAATTCGCCGCGCTGGCCGCCGCCGAGGCAGAGTTGGCGCGGGACTGACCGGGTTCCCGAGCCCCACGGGCACCCCAGGTGCCCTCAGTCCCACAGGTCCCACAGGTCCCACGAGTCCCACAGGTTCCACGAGCAAGGAGCAAGCCGGCGTGACCAGGCCGCTGATCGGTGTGAGTACGTATCTGGAGTCCGGCGCACGCTGGGGCGTGTGGGAGCTGGAGGCGGCGCTGCTGCCGGTCGGCTACCCCCGGCTCGTCCAGGCGGCGGGCGGCATCGCCGCGATGCTGCCGCCGGACGACCCGTCGTACGCCGCCGACGCGGTCGCCCGCCTCGACGGCCTGGTCATCGCGGGCGGGCCCGATGTGGACCCCGCCCGCTACGGCGCCGAGCGCTCCCCGCGCTGCGGCCCGCCCGCGCCCGCGCGGGACGCGTGGGAGCTGGCGCTGATCCGGGCGGCGCTGGACGCCGGCACGCCCCTGCTCGGCATCTGCCGCGGCATGCAGCTCCTGAACGTCGCCCTGGGCGGCACGCTCGTCCAGCACATCGAGGACCACGTCGTCGCGGCCGGTGTCTTCGGCCGCCACCCCGTGAAGCCGGTACCCGGCACGCGGTACGCGGACATCACCGCCGAGGAGGCCGAGGTCCCGACCTACCACCACCAGGCGGTCGACCGCCTCGGCACCGGCCTGGTGCCCTCGGCCCACGCTTCGGACGGCACGATCGAGGCCATCGAACTCCCCTTCCCCGCCTGGGCCCTGGGTGTCCAGTGGCACCCCGAGATGGGCGAGGACACCCGGGTGATGCGCGCCCTGACGGAGGCGTCGTCCTGCCGGGTGGGCTGACTCCCCGGTGCGTGCCGGCCTCAGTCGGCCGCGGGTGCGCGGGTCAGGCCCAGGAGGTCCCGGGCCGGGCCCGTGGGGCGGTGGCCGGTGGGCCAGACCGCGCGGAGGGATCGTCGCAGGCGGACGCCGTGGACGGGGATGGGGACCAGACGGCGGGCGGAGAGTTCCTCGCCGAGGGCCAGCTCGCTCAGGACGGCGGGTCCGGCGCCGCTCAGCGCGGAGGACTTGACCGCCGTGGTGGAGGACAGCTCGATCAGGGGGCGCGCGAGGCTGCCGAGCGCCCCCTCCAGGACCTGCCGGGTCCCGGAACCCTTCTCCCGGAGGATCAGCGGCGTGGCGGCCAGTTCGGCCGCCTCCACGGGCTTGCGGCGGCGGGCCCACGGATGGCCGGGCGCGGTCACGACGATCAGGTGGTCGTGGGCGATCACGACCGCGTCCAGTCCGGCCGGCACCGTGGGCCCCTCCACGAACCCCAGGTCGGCCTCGTCGGCGAGCAGCCGCTCCGCGACGACGGTCGAGTTGCCCGCGAGGAGCGACACCGCCGTGTCGGGGCGGGCGGCGCGCAGCGCGATGAGCCAGCCGGGCAGCAGGTACTCCGCGATGGTCATGCTCGCCGCCACCCGCAGCCGGGAGTCGCGGCGGTCCCGCAGCGCCTGCGCGCCGGCGTCGAACGCCTCGGCCGCCTCTACGATCCGCCGGGCCCAGTCCGTCACGAGCGCCCCCGCGTCGGTGAGCCGGGACCCGCGCGGCGACCGGTCGACGAGGGCGACGCCCAGCTGCCGTTCCATCGAGCGGATCCGGCTGCTGGCGGCGGGCTGGGTGATGCCCAGCTCCCGCGCCGCCCGTCCCAGCGAGCCCAGTCGGGCCACGGCCAGCAGCAGTTCGAGGGCTCCGAGATCCGGCACCCGGTGGCCCAGCCCGCCCCGCCCCTCGCTCTCGCTCATAACCCCAGCTTATGTCCCCATACAACCGGACTCCCTGGTGGGCCCCGCCGGACTTCGCGACGCTCGGCACATGGCCACCGCAGTCCGCCCCGCCCGGTCCACTCGCCCCTCCACGCCCCACCCCTCCACGCCCCGCTCCGGCACACGCGTCGGCGCACGCCCCCGCTTCCCCGCCCTCCGCCACCTCGGCCCCCACTGGTACGCCCCGGTCATGGGCACCGCGATCGTGGCCTCGGCCGGCGCCGGTCTCCCCCTGGACCTCCCGGGCCTGCGGACGGCCTGCGCGGCCGTGTGGGCGCTCGCGCTCCTCGCCCTGGCCGCCGTGCTCGGCGCCCGCGCGCTGCACTGGGCCCACCACCGTGACCGGGCCCGCGCCCACCTCCTCGACCCGGCCGTGGCCCCCTTCCACGGCTGCCTGTCCATGGCCCTGCTCGCCGTCGGCGGCGGCGCCCTCGTCGTCGGCCGGGACTGGATCGGAGTCCGGGCGGCCCTCGCGCTGGACGTCGTCCTCTTCGGCGCCGGCACGGTCGCCGGCCTGGCGGTCGCGGTCGCCGTGCCGTATCTGATGATCGTCCGGCACCGGATCGACCCGGCCGGGATCACCCCCGTCCTGCTTCTCCCCCTGGTCGCGCCCATGGTGTCCGCGGCGCTCGGCCCGCTGCTGGTGCCGTACCTGCCGGCCGGTCAGGCGCGGCAGACGCTGCTGCTCGGCTGTCTCGCCCTGTTCGGGCTGAGCCTGCTGGCCACCCTGCTCGTGCTGCCGCTGGTGTTCGGCCGGCTGATCACGGCGGGACCGCTGCCGCTCGCCCTCACACCGAGCCTGTTCCTGGTCCTCGGGCCGCTCGGACAGTCGGCCACCGCCGTCGCCCACCTCGCCGACGCGGCCCCCGGCGCCGTACCGGCCCCGTACCCGCACGGCCTCACCGCGTTCGCCGTCCTCTACGGCGTGCCCGTCCTGGGCTTCGCGCTGCTCTGGCTCGCGCTCGCCGGGGCCATGGTCGTGCGCGCCCTGCGGCGGGGCATGGGCTTCTCCCTGGCGTGGTGGGCCCTCACGTTCCCGGTGGGGACCTGTGCGACCGGCGCGCGGGGGCTGGCCCGGCTCACCGGGCTCATCGCCCTGGACGTCCTCGCCGTGGCGCTGTACGCGCTGCTGCTGGCGGCGTGGGCGACGGCGGCCGTGGGCACCGTGCGCGGGCTGGTCAGCGGCGGGCTGCTCGCAGCGCCGCGCCCAGCATCCGCGGGGCCTCGGCCAGCGACGGCCCGTACCAGGTGAGGTGGCGCCCGCTGACCAGGGCGCACGGCACGCCGGGGAACGCCTCGGGCCCGTCGTCGGCGGTGAAGCGGTACGGCTCGTCGGGCAGGACCACGACGTCCGGCGCGGCGGCCCGCAGGTCCTCGACGGGAACCCGGGGATAGCGCTCCGCGTGCCCGGCGTACAGGTGGTCCACGCCGAGGCGTGCGAGGACGTCGCCGGCGAAGGTGTCCCGGCCGAGGACCATCCAGGGCCGCCGCCAGACGGGCACCACGGCGGTCGTACGGGGGCCGGCACCGGCCACGGCGTCCGGCGGCGCGGACCACGCCGACTCCGCCGCGTCCAGCCAGCCCGGCCGGGAACGGGCTCCGCAGGCCCGCAGCACCCGGTCCAGTTCGAGGAAGGCGCCCGGCACGTCGCGCACCTCGGTGACGAGGACCTCCAGCCCCGCCTCCCGCAGGGCGGCGAGATCGGGCTCGCGGTTCTCCTCCTCGTTGGCGATCACCAGGTCGGGGCCGAGGCGGGCGATGACGTCGGTCTTCGGGTTCTTCGTGCCGCCGATGCGTACGACGTCGAGATCACCCGGGTGGGCGCACCAGTCGGTGGCGCCGACCAGCACGCCCGGCAGCGAGACGGCGACGGCCTCCGTCAGCGACGGGACGAGGGAGACGACACGGGGAACGGAGCGCACGGCGGCCTCACGAGCCCCGGCGGTGACGGTCTTCCAGGGCCTCGATGTGGTCCGCGACGGCCACCACGACCACCCGGGTCTCCGGTTCCGTGGCCCGCCAGCGATGCCGTACGCCACCGGACATGTACAGCGTGTCGCCGCGGCCGAGGCGGTGGGCACGGCCCTCGGCCTCGACCTCGACCGCGCCGTCGACGACGTACATCAGCTCGTCGTTGCGGTGCTGGACCTCGCGGCCCTCGTCGTGGTCGCCGGTGAACTCCATGGCGTGCAGCTGGTGGTGACCGCGCACCAGGGAGCGCGCGTAGGAATCGGGGGGCGTGAAACCGTCCTCGTCGGCCGCCCGCACGACGTCGACACTGCACGCCGGGTCGGCCGCGGCGAGGAGTTCCACGGCGGTGGTGCCGAGGGCGTCGGCGATGCGCTCCAGGGAGGGCCTGCTGGGCCGGGCCCGCTCGTTCTCGACCTGGCTGAGGAAGGGGACCGACAGACCGCTGCGCTCGGCCACGGCGGCGAGGGTGAGCTGCTGTGCCCGGCGCCGCCGCCGGACGGCCGCGCCCACCCGAAGGGGCTGTTCTTTGTGGTCGCCCATCGCTCCGGCTCCCTCCTCAGCTCGTCGGTCGGCTCACGGACGCCCACCGCTGGGCTCGCGAGCGCTCACTGGTCCGGTGACGGATGTCCACCCGTCCGGCACTCGTCGGGAGCACTTCTCCTGAGGAGTTCTCTGCACCCTACGCATGTTCGGCAAACCGTTTCACGCGCCCGTCACATCCCTGTGCACCGGCGGAGGGTCCATGCTCACACTTCGCGCCAGCCCCGTCACCGTCCCGCCCGGGTTTTCCCGGGCCTCCCGGGCTCCCGCGGGGAAGCGGGCGCCGGCTCGGCGACCGCGCCGGGTCGCCGCGCCGGCACACCCCGTCACCGGAGCGGTGGCACGCGCTCCCGCGCCCGCCGGAACCGTCCCGTACAGCCACGACACGGCCCGCCGGACCGCCCGCCTTCTCCTCCGGCCACGAAGTCGCCCACCGGGCAACGCAGTTGACGGTTCGCATACGACCCATCCCACCTGCACGAAGGGGCACCCGAACCGGGGCGGCCGGGCCCCCTGAAGGGTTGTCCGGATCTTTCCCGTACTCCTGTACGGAACCACGCCGGTCCGTTCGGGGCGACCGCGCACGGGCCGGGCACCCCCGGCGACGCGGGCCGGGCGCGCGCGCCGGTTGCGCCGGGACCCGGGTGTCGGTGGCGTACGGCATGATGCGGGGCGTGACCCGACGCCTGATGCTTCTCGACACCGCCTCGCTGTACTTCCGCGCCTACTTCGGGGTGCCGGAATCCGTGAAGGCCCCGGACGGCACCCCGGTGAACGCCGTGCGCGGGCTGCTCGAATTCATCGACCGCCTGGTCAAGGACCACCGGCCGACGGACCTGGTGGCGTGCATGGACGCGGACTGGCGGCCGCAGTGGCGGGTCGACCTGATCCCCTCCTACAAGGCGCACCGCGTCGCCGAGGAGCACGAGGCCGGACCGGACGAGGAGCAGGTGCCGGACACCCTGTCGCCGCAGGTGCCGGTGATCGAGGCGGTCCTGGACGCCCTCGGCATCGCGCGCGTGGGCGTCGCCGGATACGAGGCGGACGACGTGATCGGCACGTTCACCGCCCTCGCGAAGGACCCGGTCGACATCGTGACCGGCGACCGCGACCTGTACCAGCTGGTCGACGACGCGCGCGGGGTGCGGGTGCTGTACCCGCTGAAGGGCGTGGGCACCCTGCAGCTGACCGACGAGGCGTGGCTGCGCGAGAAGTACGGCGTGGTCGGGCGCGGGTACGCGGACCTGGCGCTGCTGCGCGGCGACCCGAGCGACGGACTGCCCGGCGTGCCGGGCATCGGCGAGAAGACGGCGGCCAAGCTGCTCGACCAGTTCGGCGACCTGGCCGGGATCATGGCGGCGGTGGACGATCCGGCGGCGAGGCTCACGCCGTCGCAGCGCAAGAGGCTCGACGAGGCGCGCCCCTATGTCGCGGTGGCGCCCAAGGTGGTCCTGGTGGCGGCGGACGTCCCCCTGCCGGACGTCGACACGGCCCTCCCGCACGCACCGAAGGACCCCGCGGCGCTGGAGGCGCTCGCGGAGCGCTGGGGGCTCGGCGGATCGCTGCAGCGTCTGCTCAGTACGCTGCAGGCATAGGCGCACGCCCCACAGCCGGGGCGTACGCCGGAGGGTTGGGGGCACTTCGGTGGTGAGGACTCTGAGGCGCGATTCACAGAGTGAAGTCCTCCCACGCGCCACGTGCGTGAGGTGTCAACGAGGGGGAGATGCTAACTTAGGCAAGCCTTAGCTAGGTACTTGGGAGGCCGTCATGGCAGAGCGTCCGGTACGCAGGACCCCGAAGCCCCACTCCGCGCGAGTCGTCCGCACCGAGCGGCTCACCCCGCACATGCAGCGCGTCGTACTCGGTGGCGACGGCCTCGCCGAGTTCTCACCGCGCGGGAGCACGGATCACTACGTGAAGCTCCTGTTCGGCCCCGAGGGTGTCACCTACCCGGAGCCGTTCGACATCGAGCGGATCCGCGCGGAGTTCCCCCGGGAGCAGTGGCCCGTGACCCGGACGTACACCGTGCGCGCCTGGGACCGCGAGCTGGGCGAGCTGACCCTCGACTTCGTGCTCCACGGCGACGAGGGCATCGCCGGCCCCTGGGCCACCCGTGTCCGGCCGGGCGAGCCGATCCGTTTCCTCGGCCCCGGTGGCGCCTACGCGCCCAACCCGGAGGCGGACTGGCACCTGCTCGTCGGCGACGAGAGCGCCCTGCCCGCGATCGGCGCGTCCCTGGAGGCCCTCCCCGACGGCGCCCGCGCGCACGCGATCGTCGAGGTCGCGGGCCCCGAGGAGGAGCAGAAGATCAACTCCGATGTGGAGGTCGTCTGGCTGCACCGCGGCGACCGTCCCGTCGGCGCGGCGCTGGTCGAGGCCGTCCGCGCGCTGAGGTTCCCCGAGGGCCGCATGCACGCCTTCGTCCACGGCGAGGCGGGCTTCGTGAAGGAACTGCGCCGACTGCTCCGCGTCGAACTCGCCGTTCCCCGCGAGGACTTGTCGATCTCCGGCTACTGGCGGCTCGGGCACGACGAGGACGGCTGGCAGGCGTCGAAGAAGGAGTGGAACGCGCGAGTGGAGGCGGAACAGGAGGGCACGCCGACGGCGTGACCCCCGCGCCCGGCGACCGCCGCGGCCCACGGGACCCGCACACGACACCGGCGGCCCGGAACCGTGCGGGGCCGACCCCCCCGACCGCCCCGCCTTGTCCTGCGCCGCCCCGCCCTGCCCTGGCGACGCGGGTGGCAGGGCCGCGCGGTGTGCCCGTCGAGGTGTGCGACGGCCCTGGGCGCCCTCACCCGTGCGTGAGCACGTCCACCAGCGCGGCCAGCGCGTCCCCCAGCGCCCCCACCCCCGGCCCCGCCGCCCCGCCCGGCTCGGCCATGTACACATCGCGCCGGATCTCGATCATCAGCGCGCTCACCCGCGGATCCTTCCCGTAGTACGGCAGCGGGACGTACGTGCCCGCGAACGGGCTGTCGACACCCGTGCCGCCGAAACCGGCGAACGCCTCCTCGGCGGCGGCCAGCAGGTCCGCCGGGGTGTGGAAGGGATCGGTGCCCAGACAGACGGGCGGGCGAGGGCCGTCGCCGTGCAGCTCGTAGGGCAGCGGCTCGCTCGGATACGAGTGGACGTCGACGACCACGGCCCGGCCCACGGCCTCCAGCCGGCCGGTCACCGCGGCGGTCACGGCGTCGGCGTAGGGACGGAAGTAGCGCTCCACGAGCGGCTGCCCGTCGTACCCCGGTGCGCGAAGGGGTTCCCGGTGCGTGGTCCGCGTGTAGACGGCCCCCATCCCCACCGCCAGCATCTCCTCCCGCTCGTCCGGGAAGCGCTCGGGGTCGACCACCAGCCGGGACAGCCCGTTGACGAACCTCCAGGGGCGCGCGGACGACCGTCCGGCGGCCCGCTCGGCGATCCGGTCCGTGTACGCGTCGGTGATGTGGTCCAACTCCCGCTCCAGCGCGGCGTCGTCGAGCACGATCCCGGCCCGCACCTCGGCCGGGACGACCCGTGAGCTGTGCGGCACGTGCAGCAGCACGGGCGATCCGGGCGCGCCCGGGAGGAGGCGGTGGGAGAGCGGCGCGTGCGTCATCCGGGGATCCTCGCACGGCGCCGCGGCGCCCCTGACGGTGAGGGGCGCACGCCCGCTGCGAGGCGCGCGCCCGGCGCGGGCGTGAGGATTTGGGCCCCCTCCGGACACGGTCGTGTGACACGCGCGACACAGGTCTCCCCTAATTTCTGTCGCCCGACAGGAATTCGCGCCGCTCGTGCGCGAAGGCTCGCGCCGCCCGTGCGAAAGCAGGTTGCCGCCATGACGAGCACCGCCCCCGACGTCCGCCCGGAGCCGCCCCGCTCCCCCGACGACACCTCCCTGAACGAGTTCGGCTACCGCCAGGAACTGCACCGCAGCCTGAGCAGGTACGCTTCGTTCGCCGCCGGCTTCTCCTTCATCTCCGTCCTCACCACCGTCTTCCAGTTCTTCGCCTTCGGCTACGCGTTCGGCGGCCCGGTCTTCTTCTGGACCTGGCCCGCGGTCCTGATCGGCCAGCTGATGGTGGCCGCCTGCTTCGCGGAACTGGCCGCGCGCTACCCGATATCGGGCGCGATCTACCAGTGGTCGTCCCGGCTGTCGAACCCGACCTTCGGCTGGTTCGCCGGCTGGATCATGGTGATCGGACAGATCGTGGTGGTCGCGGCGGCCGCGCTGGCGCTGCAGATGGTGATGCCCGCCATCTGGCCGGGCTTCCAGATCGTGGGCGGCGACCCCGCGCCCACCACGGCGACGGGCGCGGCCAACGCGGCCGTGCTGGGGGTGATCCTGCTGGCCCTCACCACGTTTGTGAACGTCCTCGACAACCGGGTGCTGTCCGTGATCAACCGGGTCGGCGTGACCGCGGAGATCATCGGCGCGATCCTGATCGTCGTCCTCCTCCTCACGCACTCCGAGCGCTCCCCCGGCATCACCTTCCACACGGCCGGGCAGGGCACCGACCTCCTCGGCGCCCTGCTGGTCGGCTCGTTCACGGCCGCGTACGTGATGATCGGCTTCGACAGCGCGGGCGAGATGAGCGAGGAGACCCATCACCCCCGCCGGGTGGCACCCCGCACGATCCTCACGGCACTCGGCGCGGCCGGTCTGCTCGGCGGTCTCCTCGTGCTGGCCGGTCTGCTCGCCGCGCCCAGCCTGACCGACGGCAGGCTGGGGGTGGACGGTCTGAGCTACGTCCTGACCAGCAGCCTCGGTGACGGAGTGGGGCGCCTGCTCCTCGCCGACGTGGTGGTGGCGATCGCCGTGGCCACGCTCGCGATCCAGACGTCGGCCGGCCGCATGCTCTTCTCGATGGCCCGCGACGGCCGCCTCCCGTTCGCCGCGCGGCTCGCCGCGGTCAACCCGCGCACCGGCATGCCGACCGCCCCCGCCCTGGTCGTCGGCGTCCTCGCCGCCGCCCTGCTGCTCCTCAACTTCGCCTCGCCGGAGGCGTTCCTGGCGATCGGCACCACCTGCATCGTGATGCTGTACCTGGCGTACGCGATGGTCACCGGCCCGCTGCTGATCCGGCGCCTGAAGGGCACGTTCCCCTCCCCCGGCACGGACGAGACCGGCCGCCCCCTCTTCTCCCTCGGCCGCTGGGGCACCCCCGTCAACGCCCTCGCCCTGCTCTACGGCCTCTTCATGACCGTCAACCTGGCCTGGCCCCGCGCGGAGGTCTACGACCCGGCGGGCGGCCACTGGTACTTCCAGTGGTTCACGGTCCTGTTCCTCTTCATCACGGTGACCATCGGCCTCCTGTACCACTTGACTCGAAACAGTCGGGCGCGTTCGACCGGTAACACCACCTGACCCCACCGAGTCATCGTTGACAATCGAACAGCTGTGATCGAAGCAGGGGACAACTCCAGCCAGCCTGGGTATCATTCATGACAAATTTTCAACCGAATGCGCCCCTTATGTGCCGCAGTACGCTGGCCGTACGCCCCTTCCCGGCGACCGGCAGTAGCCCGCACGCTGGGATTGCAGCCAGAAGTGGGGACTTCTTGCGGAGGCTTGGGCTATGGCATCAAGTGGCGTTGAGGTCTCGATGGTCACCCCGGACATGCTCGCTTGGAAGGGTTCCGCGCAAGCGGCTCTCGAACAGCTGTCAAGCGCAAGGGGAATTCAGGAACTGCTTCACCGATCGCACGAACTGTGGTGCGGCTCGGCCTGTGATCGCGGTACGGCCTGCTTGTACCTGCACTACCCGCGGGCCCCGGAGACAACCACCCATCCCACAACGACAAGGTCCCGATACAACAAACAGACCGCCCACCTGTACACCGTCATGGGTGACCATGGGTACGCCGGCCCGGTCACCCAACGTCACGAGGTGAACGTCTGGCCGCTGCTGGAGAAGGTCACGGAGCGGTGGGACGCAGTACGGGCACGAGGTGACAGGCCCCCCGGGCACTATGCCGACTGGACGAAGAAGCACGACGCCCGGGCCTCCGACACCGTGTCGCGCGCCTGTCGGGACACCATCCAATGGATGGCCTGCTGGTGCGGCGAGCAGTACGGCACGGACCCACTGGGGCTCCACTACATAGCCTTCGCCACTGTCATCGACGACATCTGCATACCCCCGCTCGACCTGGTCCGCGGCCGCTTTCGTATGTACGGCCGATCCGTGCCCGACCTGATACGGGCGATGGACATGGCCGGCTGGGGGCGCGACGCGGTGCACGCACTGCTGTCTCTGGTACGGCAGGCCATCGTCCAGTACGCGGAGAAGATGGACTTCCGACCCGGGAACGAACACGTCGGGCTCCAGGAGGAGCTGAATGCCTCGCCGAACATGTGGGACGGGGTCATGTTCCGGGCCAACACCGGCAACGCCTACGGAACCGCCATCATGGTGGCCCGGAACAGTGCGACCGGCCCTGTGAGCTTCCCCTGGCTCATGGACAGCGCGATCTGTGACTGCCTTTCCATGGACCTGTGCAAGTCGACGCTCGGCATCTATTCGGCGGACGACCACCAGCCGACATCGAGCAAGAATCAAGTGGAGGAGCGGAAGGCCAGCTACCGGTCGATCTACCTCGATCTCATCGACGATCTGGTCTTCACCGGCGCGCCCGAACCCCTGGTCCATTTCGGCCGCAGCGGGTTCCTCTTCGTACAGATTCAGGACCGCTACCAGGAGCGACGCCAGGGAAGGCGATTCCCGCTGGCTCCGCCGATGGTTCGCGAGCTGGAGCGACTCTTCGGCAAGGTGCCGACGGACGTATGGCTCGACGATGCGTTCATCGCGGCGAATCGCATCCGGCTCGCGGATTCCCCCGCCCCCAGCCGCTCGCAGGATGTGGATCAGCCTCACCGACTCCGGGCGAGCGACCGGGAGGACACGCGAGGCACACGACTCCTCGCCTGAACCGGCATACCGGTCGGTGCGGGCCGCTCGTATCCTTGATCCTGATGAGCCGCCGCACCTCTCCGCCCCCCTCTCCCCTGCCGCAGCGCGACGGGGTGGACGCGGTGCGGGTACGGTTGCCGGCCGATGGACTGTGGGCGACCGTACGAGATCATCTCGTGGCCCGGCTCTCGGCCGCGACCGAGGCGATCGACGCGATGCTCGACGCCGGGTCGATCGTGGATGTCGACGGACGTCCGGTGTCGAGAGACATGACGTACATGCCTGGAATGTCCGTGTGGTTCCACCGGGACCTGCCGACCGAGGAACGGGTCCCGTTCGAGATAGAAGTGCTGTACCGGGACGAGCATCTGGTGGTGGCCGACAAACCGCACTTCCTGGCCACCACTCCACGCGGCAGCCATGTGGCCGAGACGGCCCTGGCCAGGCTGCGCAGAGAGCTGGGTGTCCCGGCACTGAGCGCGGCGCATCGGCTGGACCGGCTCACCGCCGGGGTGGTGCTCTTCATCGTGCGCCCCGAGGAGCGCGGCGCCTATCAATCGCTGTTCCGGGACAAACGAGTGAGAAAAGCGTACGAGGCGGTCGCGTCCTACGACCCGACACTCGCCCTCCCCCGCACCGTGCGCAGCCGGATCGTCAAGGAGCGGGGGGTCTTGGCGGCGTGCGAGGTCCCGGGTGAGCCGAATGCCGTCAGCCGGATCGAGTTGATGGAGCACCGTGACGGGCGTGCCCGGTACCGGCTGCTGCCGAGGACCGGGCAGACCCACCAACTGCGGGTGCACATGAGTACGTTGGGGGTACCGATCCTCGGCGATCCGCTCTATCCGGTGGTCACCTCGCCCGTGCCCGCCGGCGACTTCCGGCGTCCGCTCCAACTGCTGGCGCGGAGCCTGGAGTTCACCGACCCCGTCACGGGATGCGAGCACCGTTTCGTCAGCCCGCGAGAGCTGCGGGCCTGGTCCTCCTACGAGGCATGGGCGACCTAGCCTGGGTGTCCGGTCGGATCAGGCACCTCCGAACCAGCGCAGGATGCGACGGAGCACGCCCGGCCTACGTGCCGGTTCGGCCCGTGGGACAGTCTGGGCCGCCGGGTCCACGGTGTCCGTGGAGACGGCCTCCGGCTGCTGCGCGGCAGTCCCCCGCTGGTGTGGCGGCTTCGGCGGCGCCGGGTTGACGGCAGGCCTCTGCATGACGTCCTGTGGAGGCCGCGGTGCGAACGTCACCGGCAGCTCCACCAGGTGCCGATTGGAGATGGACTCCCGCCACCGCAGCTCACCCTCCGGACAGGCGAGCCGGACGTCCGGCACCCGGGTGAGCAGGGCATCGACACCGACATCGGCGATGGCGCGACCGATGTCCTGGCCCGGGCACTCGTGAGGGCCACCGCTGAATGCGAGATGCGAGCGGTTTCCCTGCATGTTGGCCTTGAGGTCCGGACGGACTCGGGGGTCGACATTGCCCGGCGCGATGCCGAGAAGGAGTCCGTCGCCCTTGCGGATCCGCTGACCACCCAGCTCGGTCTCCTGCTTGGCGAAGTAGGCGAAGACGGTGCTGAACGGCGGTTCGTCCCACAGGGACTGCTCGACCGCCTCGGGCACGGTCATCTGACCGCCCTTCAGCTGGGCGCGGAAGCCGGGGTCGGTGAGCACCATGCGCAGCACGTTGGCGAGGAGATTGGCCGTGGCCTCGTAGGCGGCGAGAAGCACCACGCGAAGGTGCTCCCTGACCTCGTCGTCGCTGAGCCCTGCCGAGTGGGTGATGAGGTGGCTGGTGAAGTCCTCCTGGGGCTGGGCGCGACGGCGGGCGGTGAGACGGTCGAGTGCGTCCATGACGTAGGCGTGGCTGATGAGGGCGGTCTCGCTTCCCTTCAGGCAGTCACGAGCGGCATGCACCATCCGATCGTCGTACTCGTCGGGCATGCCGAGGATCTCGCACATCACCGCCATGGGCAGGTGCTCGGCGAACTGGCCGACCAGATCCGCCTTGCCGTCCTCGCAGAACTTGTTGACGAGATGCTGGGTCGCACGGTTGATGTAACGGCGGATCCCCCGGTGGTCGATGGTCGACATGGCCCCGGTGACCGCGCCGCGCAGTCGCAAGTGCTCATCGCCCTCTGCGTGGGCGCAGATGGGCTGCCAGGCGAAGTGCGGCATGAGGGGATGGTCGGGCTTGATCGTGCCCTCCCTCATCGGGGCCCACAGACGGTTGTCCTTGCAGAAGTGCGACGGCGTACTCACCATGTGCATGTTCTCGCCGTGCCCGAGCACCACCCAGATCGGCACGTCGTCGTGGAGCAGGGCCGGAGCCACCGGGCCGTGCTCCGCGCGGAGCTTCTCGTACACGGCTCCCAGGTCCTCCGCCTCGGGGCCGTAGAGGCGGCGGATCCCGTCGGGGCCCGTGCCGTGGGCGGGGCAGCCGGGGGGCGGCCCGAGGGTGGGGTCGTCCGTGCCGGTGAGGGAGTGTGATTCAGGCGTCACGGTGATCGCTCCGAGCTGAGGTGGATCCGGTGTCGGTGTCGGTGTCGGTGTCGGGAAGGCCGACGGGGGCGTACGGCGTGTACGGGATGTACGGGGCGTACGGGGATCGGGTGCGGGTCATGCCGGCGCCGCCCCCGGCACCGCCGCCCCCGACATCGCCAGGGAGTGCAGGAAGGTGGTGAGGGTCATCAGGACGTCACGGCTGGACGCCCGGCGGCGGGCGTCGCAGCGGATGATCGGGATCTCCGGGGCCAGGTCGAGGGCCTGACGCAGTTCGTCGAGGGCGTAGCGCGGCGCGTCGGGGAAGTCGTTGACCGCCACGACGAAGGGCACGTCCCGCTCCTCCAGGCGGCCCATGACGTCGAAGCTGACCTCCAACCGCCGGGTGTCGACCAGGACGACGGCGCCCAGCGCGCCCTCGAACAGGCCGTTCCACAGGAACCAGAAGCGCTCCTGGCCGGGGGTGCCGAACAGGTACAGCACCAGCTCGTCGGTGATGCTGATGCGGCCGAAGTCCATGGCCACGGTGGTGGCCGTCTTGGACTTGGAGCCGTAGTTGTCGTCGACGCCGACGCCGGCCTGCGTCATGGTCTCCTCGGTCGTCAGCGGCCTGATCTCGCTGACGGACCCCACCATGGTCGTCTTGCCGACGCCGAAGCCGCCCACGATCACGATCTTCGCCGCGGCCTGCGCGGTGTGCGGCAGGTGGTCCTCGGTCCGTGGACCCGTGATGGTGTCAGAGCTTTTGAAGTCCATGCATCACCGCTTCGAGGAGGGAACGGTCGGCCCGCGCCTGCCGGACGACCGGTGCGCGCGCCTGGACCAGTTCGGCCGTCAGCAGCTCGGTGAGCAGGACGGTCACCACGCTGATCGGCAGGTTGAGGTAGGCCGAGATCTCGGCCACGGACAGGGGTGCCTGGCAGATCCGCAGCAGCGCGGACTGCTCCGGGGCGGCGGACGGCGGCGGGTCGGCGCGCGCCACGATCAGCGTGACGAGGTCGATCGGGGCCCGCTCGCCGTCCTCGCCGGTGAGGATGTAGAGCCGCTCGGGGGCCCGGCGCTCCCCCGTCCCGCTCGGGAGGCCGTCCTCGGGCGGCGGCGGAGGAGGCGGTTCGTGCTGGGGCTGGCGCCGTTGGCGACGCGGAGGCGTCATACGGCCTGGCCGTTCCGCCGGGGCGGACTGGTGAGGTGGGAGCCGATGCGGTCGACGAGGTCGCGCATGCGGTTGCTCATCAGTCCGGGTTCGGCGACCTCGTTGGCGAGCACCGCGAGATAGGCGTTGGAGCCGGCGGCCATCATGTAGAAGTAGCCGCCGTTGATCTCGATGATGACCATCCGCATGTGGCCGTCGCTCTGCGGGATCTCACCGGCCACGGCGCCGGCCAGGCTCTGCAGCCCCGCGCACGCCGCGGCGACCCGGTCGGCGGCGTCCGGGTCGCCGCCGTGGCGGGCGATCCGCAGGCCGTCGGCGGAGAGCACGACGATCTGCTGGATGCCGGGTACGCCGTCGGCCAGATCCTTCAGCAGCCAGTCGAAATTGGCCCGTTGCTGGATCACTTGAGGTCCCCCTCGTCGTCGGCCTCGGTGCGGGCCGGCTCGGTGTTCGCGGTGCGTGCGGTGGACGGCCTCGGGTCGTCCGGGTGGTTCCTGAAGGCGTTCGGGTCGGGGTCGCCCTTGAGTCCGGCCATGAACGCCTCGACCCACATGCCGGGCGGCGGCTGCTCCTTCTCGGGCACGGGCTCCTGCCACACGGGGGCGGCGGCCATGGCGGCCTCGGCGGCGGCCTCCGCGGCGGCGGCCTCGGCGTAGCGCTGGCTGAGCGGGATCTTGCTCCGGCTGCGGCGCTGCGGCAGCCCGTTGGCCGTCCACTCGGTGACGACGGGAACGTCGTCGTCGTCCATGCCCCGGCCCATGTCCTCCGCGGAACTGGGGATACGGGGGCCGGTGGTCGGGCGGCGGCGCTTGGCCTTGCGGTTGGGGCCTTCGACGCCGTCGGTGTCCATGGTCGTCACGGCGCCGGCGCCGATGCCGTGGGCGAGGCCGGGAGCGGGCTCCTCGGTGAGCAGGTTGCGCGGGACGACGACGACGGCGCGGACGCCGCCGTAGGCGGACGGCCGCAGCGAGATCTGCATGTTGTACATGGTCGACAGCCGGCCCACGACGGCGAGGCCGAGGCGCGGGGTGTCGCCCATCTCCTGCATGTCGATGCCCTGCTGGGCCTTGGCGAGCATGTCCTCGACCTTGGCGCGGGTCTCCTCGCTGAGGCTGATCCCGCCGTCCTCGATCTCGATGGCGATGCCGGTCTGCACCTCCACGGCGGTGACGTGCACCTTGGTGTGGGGCGGCGAGTAGCGGGTGGCGTTGTCCAGGAGTTCGGCACAGGCGTGGATGACGGGCTCGACGCCCACGCCGTCGACGTTGACCTTGGCGATCGAGTCGAGCTCGATGCGGCGGTACTCCAGGATGCGGGACATGGCGCCGCGCAGCACGCTGTACAGCGGGACGGGCCGGGACCAGACGCGGCCGGGGCGGCCGCCGCCGAGGACGGCGATGGAGTCGGCGAGGCGGCCGATCAGGGCGGTGCCGTGGTCGATGCGCAGCAGGTCGTCGAAGACCTCGGGGTTGCGCCCGTGGTCCTCCTCCATCTCGCGGAGTTCGTTGTTCTGCTGGTGGACGATCGCCTGGACGCGGCGGGCGATGTTCACGAAGGAGCGCTGCGAGGAGTCGCGCAGTGCTTCCTCGCGGTCGACGATGGTGAGCAGGGTGCGCAGCAAGTCTCGCTGCGAGGACGGGAGTTCGCGCCACTCGGTGTCGCCGTCGACGACGTGCCGAATCACCTCTGAGGGGGATTCTCCGGTGCGCAGCCGGTACAGCGTGGCGGGCAGGATCTCCTTGCCCAGCCGGGTGAACTCCCGGTCGTGGGCGGCGATCCGCTGTTCGAGGAGCGCGGTCCGCCGCTGCTGTTCGGCGCGCAGTTCCCGGACCGCGCGACGGCCGCCACGCACCGCGAGGACCGCGACCGCGGTCAGCAGGAGCGTCGCGGCGGCTCCGCACAAGCCGACGGCGAGCCGGACCGGCCCCGTCACCAGCAGGACGGTGGTTCCGGTCGCCGCGGCCATCAGTATCGCCGGTAGCGGAAGCAAGCGTGCGTAGGGAAGTTCACGGCCACCGGGAGGCGATTGAACACTCACCATGTATGCCCTCTAGAGACGGTTCGGCTGATGGTCGGGTGACTTGCGGGGAGTTGCCGGAGGTTGCTCGGGTTCATCCGCGAATCAAACTGCGTCTTCGGTATTTTTTGGAACAAGCGCCCGAATACATCTCAACTCGGTGCGCTGCGGGCGAGCTTAGTCCGACCGGATCATCGCTGTGTCATATTCAGCAACCGCCTGAAATCACCCTCGCGACAGGAGTACGCTCTGGTCATTTACACGCTGGGACAGCATTCGCACACAGTGCGTGACGACGTACGGGCGTACGGGCCCGGCCTCTTGACAGGGTGAACCGGCACCGGGGAACGGATCGCCGGGGACGCCCTCGCTCAGACGCCGGCGATCCGCAGGGCGGCGTCCGCCGTTGCCTCGGCAAAGACGGAGACGGGCCGGTCGGGATCGGACCGGTGGACGAGGATGACCCCCTCGATCAACCCGAAGACGAGGTCCGTACGCAGCTCCAGGTCACCCTTGGCGAGCGCCCCGCCCGCGGCCGTGGCCGCGATCAGCTGCCGGTAGGCGTCCTTCAGTTCGGCCCGTACGGCGCGGAACCCCGCGAAGCGTTCGGCGCGGACCTCCGGGAGGAGATACAGGGCGCCGAGATTGTGGGTGCCCCCGCACAGGAGGGTGACATCGGCGCGGCACAGCTCCCGGAGCCGGTCCTCGGCAGGTACGCCGTCCCGGGCGAGGAGTTCACGGGCGTACGCGAGCGAGGGGGTGACGGTGGACTCCAGCAGCTCGGCGAGCAGCTCCTCCTTGCCGGAGACGTAGTGGTACATGGACGCCTGCCGCATTCCGGCCCGCTCGGCGACGGCCCGGGTGGTGGTGGCCGCGTAGCCCCGCGTCGTGAACAACTCGGCCGCGGCCGCGAGCAGTTCGTCGCGGGGCGGCAGTCCGCTCTCCGCCCGCCCCTGGGCCCGGGGCCTGCCGACCCGCCGCCCACCGGTGCCACCCGCGCTTCCCATGCGCTCGATCCTCGCACACGGTGTCCGCGCGACCCGGCGACCCGACGCGGGCCGGGACCCGTGCGCCCCGACGACGGGCCGCACGACCCCCGGCCCGCCGGCGAGCCGGACACCCGTGAGGGCTCGGTAACGGCACCGCAACGCACGGGACATGGCGCCGACCCGCCCGGCGCCTAATTTCTGTCGCGCGACAGAAATACATGACGAAGATCCGTGACGGACATCCGTGGCGGACGCCCCTGACAGAGATCCACGCCGCACCCGGAGGTCCCCCGATGGCGACATCGACGACGTACGGAGCACGCGACCACGCCCGCGCGCAGGAGGGCGCCCGGGCCGAGGCCATGCCCGTGGTGCCCGCCGCCCACTGGCCGGACCCGCCCCGCGCGGCCGAACGGCTGGTGTGGGCGGAGACGGTGGCGGGCGGGAACTACACCCACAAGGTGCTCGCCCGGGGCACCGAACTCCGGCTCACCGACGTCCGCGGCGACGCCTGCGCCCATCTGCTGCTGCACCACGCCGACCGCCCCTGGGAGCGGCTGAGCGTCGCCGACACCGTCAAGGTCCAGTGGAACGCCTACCTGGGCGAGGGCGTCCTGCTCCTGTCCGACCAGGGCCGCGTCCTCGCCTCGGTGGTCGCGGACACCTCGGGCCGGCACGACGCGCTGTGCGGCACCAGCACCCTCGTCCGCAACACCGAGCGGTACGGGGACGGCACCCCGCAGTCGCCGTCCCCCGCCGGACGCGAACTGTTCAAGCTGGCCGCCGCCAAGAACGGCCTCGAACCCCGGGACCTCCCACCCTCCCTCTCCTTCTTCCAGGGCGTGGAGGTCCGCGAGGACGGCACCCTCGACTTCACCGGCTCCGCCGGCCCCGGAGCCGCCGTGACCCTGCGCACCGAGCAGGACGTGACCGTGCTGATCGCCAACGTGCCGCACCCGGCCGACCCGCGCCCCGCGTACGTCAGCACCCCGCTGGAGGTGCTCGCGTGGCGCGCCGCGCCGACCCGCCCCGGCGACCCCCTGTGGGAGGCCACGCCCGAGGGCCGCCGCGCCTTCCTGAACACCGCCGAGTTCCTCACCGCGAGGGGGATCGCATGAGCACGAGGACCGTGGTCCCGGCCCGCGCCGCCTGGTCGTCGGTGATCCGCGCCGGCCAGACCCTCACCCTCACCGACCTGCACGGCAACCAGGCCGTCGACTTCCTCGTGTACGACGCCCACGACACGGCCGTCCGCTACAGCGCGCCCGACACGATCCACGCCCAGGGCGGCATCTTCCTCACCACCGGCAGCGTGCTGATGTCCAACGAGCACACCCCGCTGATGACCGTGACCGCCGACGACGTCGGCCGCCACGACACGGTCGGCGGCGCCTGCTCCAAGGAGTCGAACACCCTGCGCTACGGACACCACACCTGGTCCCAGCACGCCTGCGTCGACAACTTCCTCGCCGAGGGCGCGAAACACGGCCTCGGCAAGCGCGACCTGGTGTCGAACGTCAACTGGTACATGAACGTCCCCGTCGAGAAGGACGGCACCCTCGGCATCGTCGACGGCATCTCCGCCCCCGGTCTGGCCCTGACCCTGCGCGCCGAGTGCGACGTGCTCGTGCTGGTCTCCAACTGCCCCCAGATCAACAACCCCTGCAACGGCTTCGACCCGACGGCCGTGGAGATGACGATCACCGGGACGGGCACATGAGCTTCGACACCCTGCTGGTCGCCAACCGCGGCGAGATCGCCGTCCGGATCATCCGCACGGCCCGCGCCCTGGGCCTGCGCACGGTCGCGGTGTACTCCGACGCCGACCGCGCCGCCGCCCACGTCCGGCTGGCCGACGAGGCGGTACGGCTCGGCCCGGCACCCGCGAAGGAGTCGTACCTCGACGCGGACCTGGTCCTCAAGGCCGCCAAGGACACCGGCGCCGGAGCGGTCCACCCCGGCTACGGCTTTCTCTCCGAGGACGCGGCCTTCGCCCGCCGCTGCGAGGAAGCGGGCCTGGTGTTCGTCGGCCCGACCCCCGACCAGCTCGAACTGTTCGGCACGAAGCACACCGCGCGGGCGGCCGCCGAGGCGGCCGGCGTCCCTCTCCTGCCGGGCACCGATCTGCTGCCCTCGCTCGCCGAAGCCCTCGACCGGGCCTCCGCCCTCGGCTACCCGGTGATGCTCAAGGCCACCGGCGGGGGCGGGGGCATCGGCATGTCCGCCTGCCGGTCCGCCGCCGAACTGACCGAGGCGTGGGAGCGGGTGCACCGCGTCGCCGCGGCCTCCTTCTCCACCGCCGGCGTCTACCTCGAACGTCTCGTCGAACGGGCCCGCCACGTCGAGGTGCAGGTCTTCGGCGACGGCGACGGCCTCGTCGTCACCTTCGGCGACCGCGACTGCTCCCTGCAGCGCCGCAACCAGAAGGTCGTCGAGGAGGCCCCGGCCCCCGGCCTGCCGGACCGGGTGCGCGCACGGCTGGCCGCCGCCGCCCGTGACCTGTGCGCGAGCGTGGAGTACCGCTCCGCCGGAACCGTCGAGTTCGTCTACGACGCCGCCCGCGAGGAGGCGTACTTCCTGGAGGTCAACGCCCGCCTCCAGGTCGAGCACACCGTCACCGAGGAGATCCACGGCGTCGACCTCGTCGCGTGGATGCTGCGCCTGGCCCGCGGCGACTCCGCGGTCGTGCGGGCCCCGGCGCAGCCCCGCGGCCACGCCGTCGAGGCCCGGATCTACGCCGAGGACCCCTCGCGCGACCACCGGCCGAGCGCGGGCCTGTTGACCCGGGTGTCGTTCCCGCCGGACGTCCGCGTCGACGGCTGGGCGGAGACCGGCACCGAGGTCACCACCGCGTACGACCCGCTGCTCGCCAAGGTCGTCGCCCACGGCTCCGACCGCGCCGAGGCGCTGCGCCGGCTGGACGAGGCGCTGGCCGGAACCCGGATCGACGGCATCGAGACCAACCTGGGCCTGGTCCGGGCCGCCCTCGCCGACCATGACGTCCGGCACGCCGCCCACTCCACGGCCACCCTCGCCGGCGTGACCGACCCGACCCCCCGCATCGAGGTCGTCTCCGGCGGCACCCTCACCACCGTCCAGGACTGGCCGGGCCGCACCGGCCACTGGCAGGTCGGCGTCCCGCCCTGCGGTCCCATGGACGACCTGTCCTTCCGGCTCGGCAACCGGGCCCTCGGCAACCCCGAGGGCGCCCCCGGCCTCGAATGCACCCTCCAGGGACCGGCCCTGCGCTTCACCCACGCCACCACGGTCTGTGTGACGGGCGCCCCCGCCGAGGTGACCGTGGCCGGTACACCCGTCGCGCGGTGGGAGCCGGTGACCGTACCCGCCGGAGCCGTCCTGACCGTCGGCGCCCCCACGGAACACGGCCTGCGCACCTATGTGCTGTTCGCGGGCGGCGGCCTGGACGTGCCGTCGTTCCTGGGCAGCACGGCCACCTTCACCCTGGGCCGCTTCGGCGGCCACGGCGGCCGGGCACTGCGCACCGGCGACGTGCTGCACGGCGGCGCGGTCACGGACGGGGGCCGCCCGGTCCCGCCGCGCGACCGCCCGTCCCTCACCTCCTCCTGGCGGATCGCCGCCCTCGAAGGCCCGCACGCGGCACCGGAGTTCTTCACCGAGGAGGACATCCACGAGTTCTACGCGGCCGACTGGACCGTCCACTTCAACTCGGCCCGCACCGGCGTGCGCCTGGTCGGCCCCAAGCCCCGCTGGGCCCGCGCCGACGGCGGCGAGGCGGGCCTGCACCCCTCCAACATCCACGACACCCCGTACTCGGTCGGTGCCGTCGACTACACCGGCGACATGCCGGTCCTCCTGGGCCCGGACGGCCCCTCCCTCGGCGGTTTCGTCTGCCCGGCCACGGTCCTGTCCACCGAGCGCTGGAAACTGGGCCAGCTGCGCCCGGGCGACACGGTCCGCTTCCTCCCGGTGGCCGACGACACCGCGCCCCGCCCGGCCATCGTCGACGGCGGCGTCCTGGCCCGCGACGGCGACGTGACGTACCGCCGCAGCGGCGACGACAACCTTCTCGTCGAGTTCGGGCCCATGCAGCTCGACCTCGCCCTGCGGATGCGGGTGCACGCCCTGATGGAGGCGGTCGACGGCGCGGCCCTCGACGGCGTCACCGACCTCACCCCCGGCATCCGCTCCCTGCAGATCCGGACGGATCCGGCCGTCCTGCCCCAGCACGCACTCCTCACCGCGGTACGCCGGATCGTGGCGTCCCTCCCCCCGACGGACCGGCTCGTCGTCCCGTCCCGCACGATCCACCTCCCCCTGTCCTGGGACGACCCGGCGACCCGTGAGGCCATCGCCCGCTACATGGCGGGCGTCCGCGACGACGCGCCCTGGTGCCCCTGGAACATCGAGTTCATCCGCCGCGTCAACGGCCTGGACTCGACGGCCGAGGTCCACGACACGGTGTTCGCCGCGGAGTACCTGGTCCTGGGCCTGGGCGACGTCTATCTGGGCGCCCCGGTCGCCACGCCGCTGGACCCCCGCCACCGCCTGGTGACGACGAAGTACAACCCGGCCCGCACCTGGACGGCGGAGAACTCGGTCGGCATCGGCGGCGCGTACCTCTGCGTCTACGGCATGGAGGGCCCCGGCGGCTACCAGTTCGTCGGCCGCACCACCCAGGTCTGGTCCCCCTGGCAGCAGCGCGGCGCCTTCGAGCCCGGTTCCCCGTGGCTGCTGCGCTTCTTCGACCGGATCCGGTGGTACCCGGTGGACGCCGACGAACTCCTGTCCCTGCGCGCGGACATCGTCTCGGGCCGGTTCGTCCCGCGGGTGGAGCCCGGCACGTTCTCCCTGGCCGAGTACCAGAGCTTCCTCGCCGAACACGCCGACTCCATAGCCGAGTTCAGGGCCCGGCAGCGGACGGCCTTCGCCGCGGAGCGGGCGGCCTGGGAGGAGGCCGGCGAGTTCACCCGGGCGGAGACGGCGTCCACGCCCCCGGCCGCTCCGGCGCGGATCCCGGTCCCCGAGGGCGGCCACCTGGTCGAGGCCGAGTTCACCGCCTCCGTCTGGCAGGTGAACGTACGACCGGGCGACCGGGTGAGCGCCGGCCAGCCCCTGCTGACCCTGGAGGCGATGAAGATGGAGTCCCGCGTCCCCTCCCCCGCCGACGGCGTCGTCGACCGCGTCCTGACCACCCCCGGCACCCAAGTGGAAGCGGGCACCCCCCTGATCATCCTGACCCCGAAAAACCCTGACCCCGCCCCGTAAGGGGCACGGGGAACTGCGCGAGCAACCACGATCCCCCCGCACCCGCCGACGATCCTGCACCCCCACCCCGGATGGCGTAAGGGGGTCGAAGGGGCACAGCCCCTTCGGGAGGGGACGGGTAGGGGCGGCGGGGGCGAAAAAACTCCCAGTACCCCCGCGGCCCCACAGCACCCCACCCACCAGGAGCACGGATGCCACACTCCCCCACCCTCACCAGAGTCCACGCGGCCTACACCCGCATCGAAGCCGTCGACCGCCCCGAGATCTGGATCGACCTGCGCCCCCGCCCGGAGGTGGAGGCCGAGGCCCGAGCCCTCGACGCCCGCCTGGCCGCCGGCGCCCACCTCCCCCTCGCCGGCCGCCTCCTCGCCGTGAAGGGCAACATCGACGTCCACGGCCTCCCCACCACCGCGGGCTGCCCGGCGTACGCATACGCCCCCGCCGCCGACGCCCCCGTGGTCGCCCGTCTGCGCGCGGCCGGCGCGCTCGTCCTCGGCACCACCAACCTCGACCAGTTCGCCACCGGCCTCGTCGGCACCCGTTCCCCGTACGACGCCGTGCGCGGCGCCCACGACCCGTCGCGCATCAGCGGCGGCTCCAGTTCCGGCTCGGCCGTGGCCGTGGCCCTCGGCATCGTGGACCTGGCGCTCGGCACCGACACGGCCGGCTCCGGCAGGGTCCCCGCCGCCTTCAACGGCATCGTCGGCCTGAAACCCACCCGGGGCCTGGTCCCCACCACCGGCGTGGTCCCGGCGTGTGCCTCGATCGACTGCGTCACGGTGTTCGCCCGCACCCTGCCGGAGGCCGAGCAGGCCCTCGCCCACATGGCCTCCCCGCCCGGGCGCCCCCTCCCGCCGCTCGCCGCGCGCCCGCCGGGTCCCTGGCGCGTCGCCGTGGCCCCGCGCGAACAGCTCGGCGAACTGGACGAGGGCTGGGCAGAGGCGTACGAGTCGGCGGTGCACCTTCTGGAGGCCGCGGGCGCGGACGTACGCCCCCTCGACCTCACCCCCTTCACCGAGGCGGCGGCCATGCTGTACCAGGGCGCGTTCGTCGCCGAGCGCTACACGGCCGTCGGCGCGTTCGTCGACAAGGCGCTCGCGGACGGCGTCGACTCCCTCGACCCGACGGTCGCCGGCATCATCAGCGGGGCCCGGGACATCCCGGCCCACCGGCTGTTCGCCGACCAGGACCGGCTAGCGGACCTGCGCGCCCGCGCCCTCGCCGAACTGGGCGACGCGGACGCCCTGTTGCTGCCGACGGCCCCGGGGCACCCGACGCTCGCCGAGGTGGCCGCCGACCCGCTCGGCGCCAACGCCCGGCTCGGCCGCTTCACCAACTCCACGAACCTCTTCGACCTGGCGGCCGTGGCCGTCCCGGCGGGCGAGGTGAACGGCCTGCCCTTCGGTGTGATGCTGATCGGCCCGGCCTTCACCGACGACCGCTTGGCCCGCGTCGCCGCCCTCCTCCGGCCGGAGGCCCGGCTGGCGGTCGTCGGCGCCCATCTCTCGGGCCAGCCCCTGAACCCCCAACTCCTGTCCCTGGGCGCCCGGCTGGAGCGCACGACCACGACCGCGCCCGTCTACCGCCTGCACGCCCTGCGCACGACCCCGCCGAAACCGGGGCTGGTCCATGTGGGCGAGGGCGGCGCCGCCGTCGAGGCCGAGATCTGGCGTCTCCCGGCGGAGGGCCTGGGGCGCCTCCTGGCCGCGCTGCCCCGCCCCATGGCGCTGGGCACCGTCGAACTGTCCGACGGCACCCGGGTCCCGGGCTTCCTCTGCGAGCCGGCGGCCCTGCGCGACGCCGAGGACATCACGGAGTACGGGGGCTGGCGGGGCTACCTGTCCCGCTGACCGACGGCCCGCCCCTGGGCCGAGGCGGACCTGCCCACAAAGCCCGCACCCGGCACCCGGCACCCGGCACCCGGCACCCGGCACCCGGCACCCGGCACCCGGCACCCGGCACCCGGCACCCGGCACCCGGCGAAGCCTCACCCCACCGAGGAGTAGGCCACGACCCCCCTCAGCAGCCCGTCCACGGCCTTCCGCGCGTTCTTCCCCACGCTCGACCCGGCAGGCGCGGCCGCCGAGATCTGACCCAGCACGTCGATGACCTGCTTGCACCACCGCACGAAGTCACCGGCCGGCATCTCCACCTCCCGCAGCACCTCGTCGAGCCCCGCCCCCGAGGCCCACATGTACGCGGCCCAGGCGAAGCCGAGGTCGGGCTCGCGCTGCCCCACCCCTTCGCTCTGCGTGATCCGGAACTCCTCCTCCAGCGCGTCCAGGCGGCCCCAGATCCGCACCATCTCGCCCAGTGCGGCCTTGGCGTTCCCGGACGGCAGCTTCGGCGCCATCGCGTCGTCCGCGGCCCGTGCCTCGTACACCAGGGCGGAGACGCACGCGGCCAGCTCGGCCGGGCCGAGGCCCTCCCAGACGCCCGCGCGCAGGCATTCGCTGGCCAGCAGGTCCAGTTCGCCGTAGAGCCGCGCCAGCCGCTTGCCGTGCTCGGTGACCTCGTCCGCCCGCAGGTAGTCCAGCTCGGTCAGCAGGGCCACGATCCGGTCGAAGGTCCGTGCGATGGTGTTCGTCCGGCCCTCGATACGGCGTTCCAGCTGCGCGGTGTCCCGCTTGAGCCGGTAGTAGCGCTCGGCCCAGCGCGCGTGGTCCTCGCGGTCGCTGCACCCGTGGCACGGATGCGCCCGCAGCTCCGCCCGCAGCCGGGCGATCTCCCGGTCGTCCGCGGCGGCGGCCCGGCGCTTGCGGTGCCGGTCGGGCACGAGATGCCCGGCCTTGGTGCGCAGCGCGGACGCCAGGTCCCGCCGCGACTGGGGCGAGCGCGGGTTGAAGGACTTAGGGATCCGCATCCGCTCCAGCGCTTCCACGGGCACCGGGAAGTCCATCGAGGCCAGCCGCTTGACCTGCCGCTCGGCGGTCAGCACCAGGGGGCGCGGCCCGTCGTGCTGCTCGAACCCGCGGTGGCCGTTGGACCGCCCGGCGGGCAGCCCCGGGTCCAGCACCAGCGCCAGCCCCGCGTACTTGCCGGTGGGCACATGGATGACGTCGCCCGGCTTCAGCCTCTCCAGGGCGACGGCCGCCTCGGCCCGCCGCTGCGCCGCGCCCTGCTTCGCCAGATCGGTCTCACGGTCCTTCAGCTCGCGCCGCAGGCGCGCGTACTCCTCGAAGTCCCCGAGGTGGCAGGTCATGGACTCCTGGTAGCCCTCCAGACCCTCCTCGTTGCGCTGGACCTGCCGGGAGATCCCGACGACCGACTTGTCCGCCTGGAACTGGGCGAACGAGGTCTCCAGCAGCTCCCGCGAACGGTGCCGCCCGAACTGCTCGACCAGGTTGACCGCCATGTTGTACGACGGCTTGAAGCTGGAGCGCAGCGGGTACGTGCGCGTGCCCGCGAGTCCGGCCAGGTGGTCGGGGTTCATCCCGCGCTGCCAGAGCACCACCGCGTGGCCCTCGACGTCGATGCCGCGCCGGCCCGCACGGCCCGTCAGCTGTGTGTACTCGCCCGGGGTGATGTCGGCGTGCTGCTCACCGTTCCACTTGACGAGCTTCTCCAACACCACCGAACGGGCGGGCATGTTGATGCCGAGCGCGAGGGTCTCGGTGGCGAACACGGCCTTCACCAGGCCGCGTACGAAGAGTTCCTCGACGACCTCCTTGAACGTCGGCAGCATGCCCGCGTGGTGGGCGGCGATACCGCGTTCCAGGCCCTCCAACCACTCGTAGTAGCCGAGGACATGGAGATCCTCGTGGGGGATGGAGGCGGTGCGCTCCTCGACGAGGGCGCGCACCTTGAGCCGGTTCTCGTCGTCGTTCAGCCGCAGGCCCGCGTACAGGCACTGCTGGACGGCGGCCTCGCAGGCGGCGCGGCTGAAGATGAAGGTGATGGCGGGCAACAGGCCCTCGGAGTCGAGCCGTTCGATGACCTCGGGCCGGCTCGGGATCCAGATCCTCGACCGCTGTCTGCGCTCGCGCTCACGGTCGGCCTCGCGCATGGCCCGGCCCCGGCGGCGGTCCTGGTAGGAGGGCCGGCTCGCCTCCATCCGCGCCATCCGGGTCAGGTCCGGGTTGACGGCCTTCTTGTTGCCCTCGCCCTCCTCGAAGAGGTCGTACATCCGGCGTCCGGCGAGCACGTGCTGGAACAGCGGCACGGGCCGGTGTTCGGAGACGATCACGTCGGTGTCGCCGCGCACGGTGTCCAGCCAGTCGCCGAACTCCTCCGCGTTGGACACGGTGGCCGAGAGGGAGACGAGGGTGACCGACTCGGGAAGGTGGATGATCACCTCTTCCCAGACGGCGCCCCGGAACCGGTCGGAGAGGTAGTGCACCTCGTCCATGACCACGTACCCGAGGCCCAGCAGCGTCTGGGAGCCCGCGTAGAGCATGTTCCGCAGCACCTCGGTGGTCATCACGACCACCGGGGCGTCGGAGTTGACGCTGTTGTCGCCGGTGAGCAGACCGACCTTGTCGGCACCGTAGCGGCGGCACAGGTCGGAGTACTTCTGGTTCGACAGGGCCTTGATGGGTGTCGTGTAGAAGCACTTCTTGCCCTGTTCCAGGGCGAGGTGGACGGCGAACTCGCCGACGATCGTCTTGCCCGAGCCGGTGGGGGCGGCCACCAGGACGCCCTTGCCCGACTCCAGCGCCTGGCAGGCCTCGATCTGGAAGGGGTCGAGACCGAAGTCGTACATCTCGCGGAAGGAGGCGAGCGCGGTGGCCTGCTCGGCAGCGCGCCTACGTGCTGCCGCGTACCGCTCGGCCGGGGAGAGGTCCTCTGTCATCGTGCTTTCGAGCGTACCGGGCCCCACTGACAACAGGACGATCATTATCCGGATCAAATCCCGTTAAACCTGGGAAAGCGCAGCTCATGCCGCCCGTCGGACGCGACTTGACGACAGCAAGCGCTTTCAGAAACTCCCTTGACAATGCATGTACACAGCGACAACGATCTTCGTCGTCCGTCAGCGGACCATGACCATCTCATCGCATGTCTTCATTACACGGGGAGTTCTCTTGAAGCGTTGGAGCACGCGCGCAGCAACCGCCGGTGCCGCCATGGGGCTTGCCCTGGCCGGCCTCGTCGCCGTACCCGGTACGGCCTCCGCCGCCGCGGCCAACAAGTGCACGGACGAGCAGCACAAGACGTACGACACGATCGGGGCCAACCTCGACGTCTACGTCGTCCTGTGCGTGTCGAGGACGTCGGGCAACGACTACAAGGCCACGGTGAAGTTCCGGTGGTCGGACGGCGGTGGCGGCCTCAGCACCGGCATGGACAAGCTCAAGGTCAATCTGCGCCTGGAGCGCAACGACGTCACCCAGCGGTCCGCCAGCGCCGACTGGGCCGAGGCGACCAACTTCGCCCAGTCGGGCAATCGCGGTTTCTCGACCACGACCTTCCACAGCAACACGACCGGTGGCTGGACGGCCGACGGTGACATCGACTGGGACATCAACAACGACGGAACCGGGGGCGGCACGACTCCTCTGCAGGGCTCGCCCGAGATCTAGCGCCACCCCGGCGTCGTCCGCCGAACAATGACTGAGGGCCTACCGGTTGACCGGTAGGCCCTCACTCATGTTCGCGTCCTAGGTGACGTCGTCGTACCCGTTGATCCGCTCCCGCTCGGGCTCGGCCTGCGCGGGCAGGGCCCGGCTCGCCGAGACCGACTCGATCTCGCCGATGTCCTCGGGGGTGAGATCCAGCTCGGAGGCCTCGTCGTCGTCGGGCTTCAGGGCCTCGACGCGGGCCCGGCGCCGGTCATTGGCCAGCGCGACGCCACAGGCGCAGAAGTACAGGACCCAGATGGGGCCGGCCAGCGCCATCATCGAGATGGGGTCCGTGCTCGGGGTGGCGATCGCCGCGAAGAGCGTGATGCTGATGATCATGCCGCGCCACCAGCCGAACATCCTCTTGCCGGAGAGGACCCCGCCGAAGTTCAGCATCACGAGCAGCAGCGGCAGCTCGAAGGAGAGACCGAAGACGACGATCATCCGCATGATCAGGTTCAGCAGATCATCGAGCGGCAGCTGGTTGTCGCTTCCGATGATCGAGAACTGCAGCATGACCGAGGCCATCTTGGGCAACGACCAGTAGGCGAAGTACGAGCCCATGAGGAACAGCGGGAAGCCCGCCGCCACGAAGCCGAGGCTGTACTTCTTCTCGTTGCGGTGCAGACCCGGGGCGATGAACGCCCAGAGCTGGTACAGCCAGACCGGGGCGGCGAGTACCACGCCCGACGACAGCGAGACCGTAAGGGCGAGCGTGAACGGGCTCAGCAGACCGTTCTGCACGATGCGCGCACACTTGACCGTGCTGGTGTCCTTCGCCAGCTCGGCGAAGCTGTGTTGGCATCCCACCGCCTGGAGAATGGGATCCGTGAAGAACTGGATGATGTCCTTGTAGAACATCACCGCGAGGACCGTCGTGACGACGATCGCCAGCAGGCTCTTGACAAGGCGATTTCGCAGCTCGCGCAGGTGCTCCGCGAGGGGCATCCGCCCCTCGGGATCCTTGTCCTTCTCCGTCTTGCGGGCAGACTTGAGCAACCCACGTCCTCATCTCGTGCGGCAGGCCGGAAACCTTGTCCGGCCTTGCGTCAGCGCTTGGTCGTGTCCGTCGGCTCGGCGACCGGGCGAGCGGTGGTCACGTCGCCGGGAGAGGCCTGGATGGTGCGCTGCGCCGGGGTCTCGCCGCCGGCGTGCTGAGGCGCGGCAGCCGGGGTCGTGTCGTCCTGGCCGTCGGACTTCATGGCCTTGGCCTCGCTCTTGAGGATGCGGGCGGACTTGCCGAGCGAGCGCGCCATGTCCGGGAGCTTCTTCGCCCCGAACAGCAGGACGACGACGACAAGGATCAGAATGATCTCGGTGGGGCCGAGGTTACCCATAGCTGTCTTCCTTCTTCACCGAGGCGGCGGGGTGGGGGCTGTCCGACCGGTCGGACAGGTGTCCGAACGATCGTGCTGGCAGCGATCGTAACGCTCAGGGGTAAACGTCAGGCAATCCCCCTGCGTACTCCCGATTCGCGACCCGGGCCTCGTTCTCCGTGCCGCGACAGGCAGCGTACCTGCCGAAGGTGAGAAGGTGACAGGGCGAAGTGGCGCAAAACGCACTCGCCGGACAAGTCACAGGAGCCTCATCCGGAACTCACAGAGCGTCCGCGGAACGGGCCGCGCTCGCCGCCGCCCGCTCCAGGTCCTCCGCCGCCCGGCTGATCCTGCGCCCGGACTCCGTGACCTGCGTACCCAGCCGCCGGGCCTCCACGAAGACCCGCGCGGCGAACACCCCGAGCACGGCCAGCCCCACGAAACCCACCGTCACCGCGAACATCGCCCAGAACATGAGCCGACCCTAGCCCCTGGCCCTATCCCGCCGAATGCAGCCGCAGGGTCCGCACCCCGCCCCCGGTCAGGAGCTCCACGATCCGCTCGCCCGCGGGCTTGCGGACGGCGATGCCGCACTCCGGGCAGGTGAAGGAGTAGAACGTGGTCTTGCTGGTGGCGCCGATGGCCAGCCGCAGCGCGCTCGCGCCCAGCTCGACATGGGCCCGGCAGTCGGGGCAGCCGGCCCTGAACACCACGTCCACGGCCTTCTTCATGCCCGCGAAGGCGACCGCCACGGTCATCTCCCGGATCTCCTGGATCTCCTGCACCCCGGACTTCACGCCCGACTTCACGCCGGCCTTCACACCCGACACAACCGAACCGCCGCTCACAGCCCTCGCATCTCCTTGTTCCGGTCGTACGCCGTCGTCACGGTCCCGTCGTCGGGGACTCGCGTCAGGGACTCGTCGTCACGTCGTCACCGTCGCGGCGGCCTCGTCATAGGCCGCCAGCGCCTCACGGGCCGCCCTGCGGGCACTGTCCGCCAGATCCTGCGGGGAGACGATCCGGCCGTCGCGCCCGAGCCGCAGCGCCAGGCGGCGCAGCGAGGCCGGGTCGGGGGTGCGCAGGCTGATGCGCAGCCCGCCCTCGGGCAGCTCCTCGGCGGTGTCGTGCGGGTAGTACTCGGCGACCCAGCGCCCGCCCGGCCCGACCTCGACGACGACCTCGGGATCCTCCGCGGCGGGCTGTACCAGCGCCTGGGACAGGTCCCGCAGCTCGATCTCGGGCGGCGCGGACGGCTCGTCGAGGATCTTGATCTCGGCGACCCGGTCGAGACGGAACGTCCGCCGCGCCTCGGAGCGGCGGCACCACGCCTCGACATAGGTGTGACCCACGCTGACCAGACGGATCGGATCGATCTCGCGTTCGGTGACCTCGTCCCGGGCGGGCGAGTAGTAGCGGATCCACAGCCGCCTGCGCTCCGAGATGGCCCGGTCGACGTCCGCGAAGACCCCGCCCTCGGCCTCGAAGGTCACCGACAGCCGCGAGCTGGCACCCGCCGCCTCCCCGGCCGCGCCCTCGACCTTGGCGGTGGCCCGCAGCAGGGCCTGCCGGTCGCTCTCGCGCAGTCCGGGCAGGGTGGCCACCGCCCGGGCCGCCACCAGCAGGGCGGTGGCCTCGTCGGCCGCCAGCCGCAGCGGCTCGGCGGCCTCCGCGCCGAGCGCGGCCGGGTTGTGCCACCAGATGCGCTCGCCGTCGGTGTCGATGTCCAGCAGATCACCGCCGCGGAAGCTGGTCCCGCACATGGGCAGCACATCGAGGTCCGAGACCAGTTCGTCCTCGGTGATCCCGAAGGCGCGGGCGACGTCCTCGATCCGGGCGCCGGGCCGCTCCCGCAGATAGGTCACCAGGGAGAGCATCCGCCGGGTCTGGTCGATGGCGTTCGCCGGCCGGGCCGGTTTTCCCACCACGTTCTTAACTCCCCCTCAACCCTTGGCCACGGCACGCAGCCGGTCCACCACGTCGGCCCGCAGCTCGGCGGGCTCCAGGACCACCACGTCGGGCCCGAACTCGACCAGCCAGGCATCCAGCCCGTGACCGTACGGAATCTCCAACTCGTCCCAGCCGTCCCCGAGTTCCCGTACGGCGGAGGCCTTCGCCCGCAGCGGGTAGCCGGCGCCGGAGCGCAGCCGGATCAGCGCGGACCGGTCGGCGGTCTCCCCGGCCCAGCTCGCGACCGTCTCCCGGACCGTGACGACGTCCGGCACCTCCGCGGTGAAGGCGCCCGCACGGCTGCGGACCCTGCCGGTGATCCGGGAGAGCCGGAAGACCCGCTCCGCGCCCCGGTCACGGTCGAACCCGGCGAGATACCAGTGACCGCGCCAGCACTCCAGCGCCCACGGCTCCACATGGCGGGGCTCGGGACGCGCGGCGGTCGCCTTGCGGTAGTCGAACACGACCGGCCGCCGGTCGCGGCAGGCCAGCATCAGCGGTTCGAAGGCGGCCTCGTGCACCGGGATCCGCGGCTCCAGCGCGCCATGGGCCTCGTAGGGGTCGACCTCCTCGGGCAGCCCGGCCGCGCGCAGCTTCTGCAGGGCGCCGCTCGCGGCTCCGGCGAGACGGGCCTGCTGCCAGACCTTCGCGGCGAGCCCGAGGGCCGCGGCCTCCTCGGCGTCGAGGGTGATGGGCGGGAGGCTGTTGCTGTCGCGGCGGGCCAGATAGCCGACCTCGCCGTCGAGGTTCTCCACCGTCTCGATGACCAGGCCGAGTTCGCGCAGATCGTCCTTGTCCCGCTCGAACATGCGGTTGAAGGAGTCGTCGCTTCCCGCAGCGCCGTGGTCCGGCCTGACGGCCTCGACGTACGCCTCGATCGAATCCCGCAGCTCGCGCTTGCTGAGCGGCCGGCGCGTCCCCAGCAGACACAGCGCCAGGTTCATCAACCGCTCGGCCTTGGCAATGGCCATCGACGCCCTTCCTCCGGGTGTTTCCGCGGCACGAACCTACCGCTACGAAGCGTCGCCGCAAAAGCCGAGGGCCCATGCCCGAACAGGCATGGACCCCAGACAGTCGAGACCGGTCACGACACGGTCGGCCCTGACACGGCTTCCGGCAGATCAGACCCCGAGCAGATCGACCACGAAGATCAGCGTCTCACCGGGCTTGATCGCCGGCGTCGGGCTCCGGTCGCCGTAGGCGAGGTGCGCCGGAATGGTCAGCTGACGACGGCCGCCGACCTTCATGCCCTGCACGCCCTGGTCCCAGCCCTTGATGACACGACCGCCGCCGAGCGGGAAACGGAACGGCTGGCCGCGGTTCCAGCTGGCGTCGAACTCCTCACCGGTGGAGAAGGACACACCCACGTAGTGCACGGTCACGGTCTGGCCCGCCTGGGCCACCTCGCCGTCGCCCTCCCAGATGTCCTTGATCTCCAGGTTCGCCGGCGGCGCGCCCTCGGGGAAGTCGATCTCGGGCTTGTCAATGCTCACGTCTTCAGGCTCCTGCTTGTGTATGTACGGGACAACGCCGGACAGTCTCGCATCCCCGGGCCTCACATCTTGGCGAGGATGTCCACGGTGAACACCATCACGGAGTCCTTCTTGATGTCGCTGCCGCTGGGCGGCGTGTCCCCGTAACCCAGCTTCGGCGGGATGACGATGAGAAGGCGACTGCCCACCTTCTTGCCGGTCATGCCCTGCGACCAGCCCTTGACGACCTGCTTCAGCCCGAACGAGCTCAGCGCCCCCCGGCTGTACGAGGAGTCGAACTCCTTGCCGGTGTCCCAGAGCACGCCCTTGTACTGCACGAGCAGGCTGTCGTCGGGGCCGACCTCGGGGCCGTCGCCCTCGATGATGTAGTTCGCCACCAGCTGCGTCGGCGGGTCGACCTTCGGCACCTCGATGGAGGGGGCCTTGCCGTCGGTGTTGGTGCCCACCTTCGGCAGCTTCGCGTCGTCCTGCGCGACCTTCGTGCCCTTCGCCGAACTCTTGGCGTTGAAGGTGTCCTGGACGTCCACCACGAAGACCAGCGTGTCGGTGCCCTTGATCCCCGCCTGCGCGTTGCCGTCCTTGCCGTAGCCCCAGGTCGGCGGCACGGCCATCTCCACCCGGCTGCCGGCCTTCTTGCCCGTCAGCGCGTACCGCCAGCCGTCGATGATGCCCTGCGGGGAGAGCTGGATGACCAGCGGCGTCTTACGGTCGTAGGAGTTGTCGAAGACCTTCGCCGTCGACCAGATCTGCCCCAGGTAGTTCGCCTGGATGTAGTCGCCCTCGGCGACCGTCTTCCCGCTGCCCGCGATGACCGTCTTGACCGCCAGGTCCTTCGACGGCTCACCGCTGCCCTTGGCCACGGTCGGCTTCTCGTCGAACTTCACCCCGTCCGTGATCGCCGGCAGCGGACCGTCCACGATCTTCGGCGGCTTCGCCGCACCGCTCTCCGACGCGGACGGGCTGCTGCTGGCCTTGGCCGAGTCGGACTCGCCGTCACCACAGGCGGCGAGCGTGACCAGTCCAGCGGGAACAGCGATGAGAAGGGAGCGTCGGCGCACGATGAAGGCCTCGTATCGGTCGATCTTGTCGGATGGCGTGCGCGCAACTCTACGGCGTGCGAAGGGCGCCGTACGGCAAACGTACGGCGCCCCGCGTTGCGTTCCGGCAATCCGGGCCGGAACAATCCGCCTCACATTCCGGCGATCAGCTTCTCCACCCGGTCGTCCACCGAACGGAACGGGTCCTTGCACAACACCGTCCGCTGCGCCTGGTCGTTGAGCTTCAGATGCACCCAGTCGACCGTGAAATCCCGGCGCTGTTCCTGCGCACGCCGGATGAAGTCACCGCGCAACCGCGCCCGAGTCGTCTGCGGCGGAACCGACTTGCCCTCGAAGATCTTCAAGTCATTGCAGATCCGGGTGGCTTGACCTTTCCTCTCCAACAGGTAGTAGAGGCCACGACGGCGGTGGATGTCGTGATACGCGAGGTCTATCTGAGCGACCCGCGGATGCGACATGGTCATGTTGTGCTTGGCCCGGTACCGCTCGATGAGCTTGTACTTCATCACCCAGTCGATCTCGGTGCCGATCCGGTCGAGGTCCTCGGCCTCGATCGCGTCCAGCGTGCGGCCCCACAGCTCCAGGACCTGCTCGACGGTGCCCGTGCGGATGCCGCGGCGCTCCACGAAGTCCACGGCCTTCTCGTAGTACTCGCGCTGCACCTCCAGCGCGGAGGCCTCCCGGCCGCTGGCCAGCCGCACCTTGCGACGGCCCGTGATGTCATGGCTGACCTCGCGGATCGCCCGGATCGGGTTCTCCAGGGTGAGGTCACGCATGACCGTGCCCGCCTCGATCATGCGCAGCACCAGGTCGGTGGCCCCGACCTTCAGCAGCATGGTCGTCTCGGACATGTTCGAGTCACCCACGATGACGTGGAGACGGCGGTACCGCTCCGCGTCCGCGTGCGGCTCGTCGCGGGTGTTGATGATCGGCCGGGAGCGGGTGGTCGCCGAGCTGACGCCCTCCCAGATGTGCTCCGCGCGCTGGCTCACGCAGTACACCGCACCACGCGGGGTCTGCAGCACCTTGCCCGCGCCGCACAGCAACTGCCGGGTGACGAGGAACGGAATCAGGATGTCGGCGAGCCGGGAGAACTCCCCGTGCCGGGCCACCAGATAGTTCTCGTGGCACCCGTACGAGTTGCCCGCCGAGTCCGTGTTGTTCTTGAAGAGATAGACGTCGCCCGCGATTCCCTCCTCGTGCAGGCGGCGTTCGGCGTCGACCAGCAGTCCTTCGAGAATGCGCTCGCCGGCCTTGTCGTGAGTGACGAGTTCGGTCACGTTGTCACATTCGGGTGTCGCGTATTCCGGATGTGAGCCCACGTCGAGATAGAGGCGGGCCCCGTTCCGCAGAAACACATTGCTGCTGCGGCCCCATGACACGACACGGCGGAAGAGGTACCGCGCCACCTCGTCAGGAGACAGACGGCGCTGTCCCCTGAACGTGCACGTGACGCCGTACTCGTTCTCCAGCCCGAAAATGCGGCGGTCCATGACTGAACATTACGCCCGATCCACCGAGCTGAAACGGGGTTCGGCAGCACGGTTTGGATCATTTTCCGATGAGACCGCAACCACCGCACCCCCGGAGGGAACAGCGAGAACCCGTCCGGTGGCCAGCAGAACCAGCAACGACACCGCCCCCGCCGCACCCGGCACCACGAACCCCCACAGCGTTCCGCCCCACTCGACCACCGGCCCCGCCACCGCCGTTCCGGCCGACTGGCCCACCGTGAACGTCGTCACGATCCACGAGAACGCCTCCGTCACCGTGCCACGCGGCGCGTGCCGGTCGACAAGAACGAACACACAGGCGATGGCCGGCGCCAGGAACACCCCCGCGAGCGTCGTCAGCCCCGTCATCCCCACCGGACCCGGCATCAGCGTCAGCGGCACGTAACAGACCGCCAGAAGCGCCACCAGCACCTGCAGACGCCGCTCCGGCGCCCCACGCCACCGCCGCGCCCCGTACACCGCCCCGCCCACCAGCGCGCCCAGCCCGACACCCGCCATCAGCCACCCGTACACCGCGTCCCCACCGTGACCGTCCGCGTACGACACCGCGGCCACCGTGATCGACCCCAGCGCGACACCCACGAAGAAGAACGCGCCCAGCAGCGCCAGCAGCCCCGGAGAGCGCAGCGCACCCAGCCAGTGCGCCTCACGCGGCGCCGAACGCCACGCCCGGGAAGGCGGCGACACGACCACCCACAGCGCGCCGAGCACCCCGACGACACTGAGCACGACGAGCGCCGCCGACGCCGACCACAACGCCACGCACAGGGTCACCAGCAGCGGCCCGACCGTGAACATGACCTCCTGCGCCACCGCGTCCATCGCGTACGCCGTGTGCACCTGCTCCTCCCCGCGCAGCACCGAGGACCACAGCGCCCGCAGCCCGCCCTCCAGCGGAGGCGTGAACAGCCCGGCCACCGCCATGGCGCCATACGCCACCGGCAGCGGATCCAGCCCCGACAGGGCGAAGACGCACATGGCGAGCGCGGAGACGACGGCCGCCGGGAGCTGCACACGCGGCTGGCCGTGGAGATCCACGAGCCGCCCCAGCAGCGGCTGCCCCACGGCGTTGGCGAGGCCGTACACGGCCGCCAGCGCGCCCGCGAGGCTGTAGCTGCCGCCCTCCGCCCGGACGAAGAGCACGATCGCGATCGCCGCCGTGGCGTTCGGCAGCCGGCCCACCAGCGTTCCGGCGAGCAGCCGCGCGGCGTGCCGCGTCCTGAGGATCCCGAGATATCCGGCGGCCATGTCCTGCCTCTCGAAGGGCGCTCGACGAGCGAAGTGTTACGTATAACGTCTCCTGTCATACGTACCATGTGCCCAGCCCACCAGTCCATACGAAGGAGCACGCCGACCGTGGCACGAGGTAGCACCCGGCCCACGAGCCGTGACGTCGCCCAGGCCGCAGGCGTCTCCCAGGCCGCCGTCTCCCTCGTCCTCGGCGACAAATGGCGCGGCCGCGTCTCCGAGACCACCGCCCAACGCGTCCGCGACACCGCACGCGACCTCGGCTACCGCCCCAACCTCGCCGCCCGCAACCTCCGCCTCGGCCGCACCCGCACCGTCCTGCTCGTCGTCCCCGCCCTGACCACCGAATTCTTCGCCGGCGTCTACACCGGAGCCGCCCGCGTCGCCGCCCGCCACGGCTTCGGCGTCGTCCTCTACCCCTCCCCCGAAGGCGTCGGCCCCGCCCGCGACCCCTTCGCCTCCGCCCAGGCCGCCCTCGACGGCGTCATCGCCTCCTCCATGGCCGCCGACGCCCTCACCGCCATCCGCGGCGACCAACTCCCCCTGGTCATGCTCGACAGCGACCCCGACGGCAGCCTCGGCGCCGCCACCGTCAACCTCGACATCCGCGACGGAGTACGCCAGATCGCCGACCACCTCCTCGGCCTCGGACACCGCCGCTTCCTGCACCTCGCCGCCGACATCCCCTCCTGGACCTTCCGCGTCCGCGCGCGAGAACTGGCCACGAGGGTGGCATCGGTACCGGGCACCTCCCTGCACACGGCACCCGCGCCGATCTCCATCGAGGGCGCGCTCGCCGCGGCGGAGACGGCCCTGAGCAGGCCCGGCGGAGCCGAAGAACGACCCACCGCCGTGGTCTGCGACGACGACAAACTCGCCGCCGGCGTCTACAAGGCCGTACGACGCCTGGGACTGCGCATCCCCGAGGACGTCTCCGTCACCGGCCTCGACGACCTCGCCCTCGCCACAGCCCTCGACCCCGAGCTGACCACCGTGCGACTGGACGCGGAACTGTTCGGCGAACGCGGAATGGAGGCCCTGCTGGCCGTCCTGGAAGGACGCACACCGGCAGCAGGCGACATCCCGGTGGAGCTGGTCGTACGGGCGTCCACGGCACGGGCAGGAGCCTGAGCGCGCGCCCCGTCCGAGCACCCTGGCGCAGCCCCCTGCACACAACCACCGAACGCCGCGCGCCCCGGCCTCTACCGGCCGGGGCGCACTACGGGCGAGATCACACGCCGCTACGGACTACTCGTCTTCCTCCTCCGCGGAGCTCTCCGCCTCCGTCGTGGCGCCGTCCGCCTCCAGCAGACGGTCGAGCTGACGGCCGACGATCCGCTTGAACTTGCGCTGCTGCGGACGCGTACGGTCCAGGACCGCCACCTCCAGACGCTCCGCGGGAATCTCCCGCTGCGTGCCGTTGGTGTCACGCGACAGCGCCTGCACCGCCAGCTTCAACGCCTCCGCCAAGGACATCCCGTCCTGATGACGCTGGTCGAGATAGCTGCTGATCTGCTCGGCATTGCCACCGACCGCCACCGAACCGTGCTCGTCGACGATCGAACCGTCATGCGGCAGCCGATAGATCTGATCGCCCTCGGGGGTCTCCCCCACCTCCGCCACGACCAGCTCCACCTCGTACGGCTTCTCGGCCGCCGAGGAGAAGATCGTGCCCAGCGTCTGGGCGTAGACGTTCGCCAGACCACGAGCGGTCACGTCGTCACGGTCATAGGTGTACCCACGAAGATCGGCGTACCGCACCCCACCGATCCGCAGGTTCTCGTACTCGTTGTACTTACCGGCGGCCGCGAAACCGATCCGGTCATAGATCTCGCTGAACTTGTGCAGCGCACGGGACGGGTTCTCGCCGACGAACACGATGCCGTCGGCATACTGCAGCACGACCAGGCTGCGGCCACGGGCGATGCCCTTGCGGGCATACTCCGCCCGGTCCGCCATCGCCTGCTGGGGTGAGACATAGAACGGAGTCGACACCGGTTATCCGTCCCTTTCTGTCGGAGTCACTGGATCACCTTGATAAGGAGGGCCGTCGGGCCGGACCGGCTAGAGCAGCGCGGCCCGGGGACCGTCCGGCTGCTCCAGACGCCGCTCCAGGATCGAACGGGCGATCTCGGAGGACTCCTCGTCGGTGAGCCGGCGGAAGCCGTCCTCGGTGATCACGGTGACGATGGGATAGATCCGGCGGGCCACATCGGGACCACCGGTCGCCGAGTCGTCGTCCGCCGCGTCGTAGAGGGCCTGGACGACCAGGGTCGTCGCCTCGTCCTCGGAGAGATCGGCACGGAACAGCTTCTTCATCGCACCGCGCGCGAAGATCGAGCCCGAACCGGTCGCCGCGTAACCGCTCTCCTCGGAACGACCGCCCGTCACGTCGTACGAGAAGATCCGCCCCCTGTCCCGGTCCACGTCGTAACCGGCGAACAGCGGGACCACGGCCAGACCCTGCATGGCCATGCCCAGGTTGGAACGGATCATGGTCGACAGCCGGTTCGCCTTGCCCTCCAGCGACAGCTGCGCGCCCTCGACCTTCTCGAAGTGCTCCAGCTCCAGCTGGAACAGCTTCACCATCTCCACGGCCAGGCCCGCCGTGCCGGCGATACCGACGGCCGAGTACTCGTCGGCCGGGAACACCTTCTCGATGTCCCGCTGGGCGATCATGTTCCCCATCGTGGCCCGGCGGTCACCGGCGAGCACCACACCACCGGGGAACGTCACGGCCACGATCGTCGTGCCGTGCGGAGCTTCGATGACACCCTGGGTCGGCGGCAGCTGCCGCTTGCCGGGCAGCAGCTCCGGCTGGTGGTCCGACAGGAAGTCCATGAAGGACGACGACCCAGGCGTCAGGAAGGCAGCTGGTAGACGCCCGGTGCTACGAGTGTTGGCTTCCACGCGTTTCCTTCCACATATGTCGCAGCCCGCCTCATGACGTCGGGCCGATCCTTGAACTGCCCCAGCGCCGCGTTGCAGCTGAAGCACAGTACGCCTCGGACCCTACCCGTCTCGTGGCAGTGATCCACATGCTCGGCTGGAGCAGCAAGACAGATACAACAGATGCCCTGCTGCTCGGCGATCATCATGTCCAACTCGGCTGGCGTGAGACCGTACTTGCGCTTGAAGTAGCTGATCCGATTCCGTACAGCGCGGCATTCACGGCAGTAACTGGCCCAGCCGTCTGAAGACGATTTGTTGGGCTCCCACTCCGAGTGAGGCTTCACCTCTTCGCACTGCGGACACCGCTTATATCCCGACGGTACGAAGACCTTCGCGCGGACCTTCTTCCCCTTGGCTTCCTGACGCTGCCGGTAGTACTCGGCAGAGCACTCCCGGCAGTACGCCTGGAGGCCATCTGGCATGGACTTGTTGCTCGCGAATGCCGTACGCGGAAGGTCTTGCCTGCACCGCGAGCAACGCCTCGCCTCTGACTCTTCGTTCAATCCGAGCTTCCCCCGATTTCACCTTTGAATCAAAGGTGAAATCACTCTCCACCCTTCTGAACGAAGGACCTCACGAAATCCTCGGCATTCTCCTCGAGTACATCATCGATTTCGTCGAGTACAGAGTCCACGTCGTCGCTGAGCTTCTCCTGCCGCTCCTTGAGGTCCTCCGATGCCTGCGCCTCCGGCGCCGCCTCGGTCTCCTCGGTGGAACGGGTGGCCTTCTGCTGGCCGCCGCCGGTGTCCTTGGTCGCCATAACCCTCACCCCGCTCTGTTGCCCGACATGGTCGACAGGTCGGCATTCCTGCCGATCGGTGATGATCAGACCCTACAAGCCGGGTCCGACATTGGCCCCGTTGTTTCCACAACGTCCGGGGGCCACCTCGATGATTCCCGGACGGCGGTGTTTCCACCCTGCCCGGCTGATCACGATTGAACCCCGGTTCAGTGCCCGGAAAGCACCCTGACCAGGTCTTCTGCCGTGCGGCAGCGGTCCAGGAGCTCCTTGACGTGATTTCGCGTTCCGCGAAGCGGTTCGAGGGTTGGGACGCGCTGGAGCGAGTCCCGGCCCGGCAGATCGAAGATCACCGAGTCCCAGGAGGCCGCCGCGACGTCGTCCGCGTACTGCTCCAGACAGCGACCGCGGAAGTACGCACGGGTGTCCTCCGGCGGCTTCGTACGGGCCTCGTCGACGTCCTGCTCGGTCAGCAGCCGCTTCATCTTGCCGCGGGCCACCAGACGGTTGTAGAGGCCCTTCTCGGCGCGCACGTCGGCGTACTGGAGGTCGACGAGGTGGAGTCGGGCGGCGTCCCAGTCGAGGCCGTCACGGCGCCGGTAGCCCTCCATCAGCTCCCGCTTGGCGACCCAGTCCAGCTCTCCGGAGAGGCTCATGGGGTCGTTCTCCAGGCGGTTGAGGGTGTCCTCCCACCGGGACAGGACGTCCTTGGTCTGATCGTCCGCGTCGGCCCCGAAGCGCTCCTCCACGTACTTGCGCGACAGCTCGTAGTACTCCATCTGGAGCTGTACGGCGGTCAGGGTGCGTCCGCTGCGCAGCGTGATGAGGCGTTGCAGGGTCGGGTCGTGCGAGACCTGGTGGAGGGTGCGTACGGGCTGGTCGACAGCCAGGTCGACGGCGATGAAGCCGTCCTCGATCATGGAGAGGACCAGGGCCGTCGTGCCCAGTTTCAGGTAGGTCGAGATCTCCGACAGGTTCGCGTCGCCGATGATGACGTGGAGGCGGCGGTACTTCTCCGCGTCGGCGTGGGGTTCGTCGCGGGTGTTGATGATGGGGCGCTTGAGCGTGGTCTCCAGGCCGACCTCGACCTCGAAGTAGTCGGCGCGCTGGCTGAGCTGGAAGCCGTGTTCGTGGCCGTCCTGGCCGATGCCGACGCGGCCGGCGCCGGCGAAGACCTGGCGGGAGACGAAGAAGGGGGTGAGGTGGCGCACGATGTCCGAGAAGGCGGTTTCCCGCTTCATCAGGTAGTTCTCGTGCGTGCCGTAGGAGGCGCCCTTGTTGTCGGTGTTGTTCTTGTAGAGGTGGATCGGCTGGGCGCCGGGGAGCTGGGCGGCGCGTTCGGCGGCTTCGGCCATGATGCGTTCGCCGGCTTTGTCCCACAGGACGGCGTCGCGGGGGTTGGTGACCTCGGGTGCGCTGTATTCGGGGTGGGCGTGGTCGACGTAGAGCCGCGCGCCGTTGGTGAGGATGACGTTGGCGAGGCCGATGTCCTCGTCGGTGAGCTGGCTGGAGTCGGCGGACTCGCGGGCGAGGTCGAAGCCTCGCGCGTCCCGCAGCGGGTTCTCCTCCTCGAAGTCCCAGCGGGCCCGGCGGGCCCGGTGCATCGCCGCTGCGTAGGCGTTGACGATCTGGGACGAGGTGAGCATGGCATTGGCATTGGGGTGGCCGGGGACGGAGATCCCGTACTCCGTCTCGATGCCCATTACTCGCCGTACGGTCATGCGGCCCTCCTTGCCCGGCGGCGTCCTCGGTCGGGGACGCCGCTCAAGTACCGCTGGCGCTCCGGTGCGTGTGCGGTGCCCGTCCCCGCACTGCGCGACTCGGCGGTACGAACGAGCCTAGAACGGCTTCGCGCTGGTGGGGAGATCATTTGCGTCATTGCCTCGCTCCGGCTCGTGCCTGGAAAACAGTCGGCTGCGGGTACCCGGTGAGGGCACCCGCAGCCGCCCTGTGTTTTACAGGTACTGTCCGGTGTTCGCCACCGTGTCGATGGAGCGTCCCGTGTCCGCGCCCTGCTTTCCGGTGATCAGGGTACGGATGTAGACGATCCGTTCGCCCTTCTTTCCGGAGATTCGGGCCCAGTCGTCCGGGTTGGTGGTGTTGGGCAGGTCCTCGTTCTCCTTGAACTCGTCCACGCATGCCTGGAGGAGGTGGGAGACGCGCAGGCCCTTCTGGTTCTTGTCGAGGAAGTCCTTGATCGCCATTTTCTTGGCGCGGCCGACGATGTTCTCGATCATGGCGCCGGAGTTGAAGTCCTTGAAGTAGAGGACTTCCTTGTCTCCGTTGGCGTAGGTGACTTCCAGGAAGCGGTTCTCCTCGGATTCGGCGTACATGTGTTCCACTGCCGTCTGGATCATGCTCTGGACGGTGGTGGCCTTGGAGCCGCCGTGTTCGCCGAGGTCGTCCGTGTGCAGGGGGAGACGCTCGGTGAGGTACTTCTGGAAGATGTCCTTGGCCGCTTCGGCGTCCGGACGCTCGATCTTGATCTTCACGTCGAGCCGGCCGGGGCGCAGGATGGCGGGGTCGATCATGTCCTCGCGGTTGGAGGCGCCGATGACCACGACGTTCTGCAGACCTTCCACGCCGTCGATCTCGGCGAGCAGCTGCGGGACGATGGTGTTCTCCACGTCCGAGCTGACGCCGGAGCCGCGGGTGCGGAAGAGGGATTCCATCTCGTCGAAGAAGACGATGACGGGGGTGCCCTCGCTGGCCTTCTCCCTGGCACGCTGGAAGACGAGGCGGATCTGTCGCTCGGTCTCGCCGACGTACTTGTTGAGGAGCTCGGGGCCCTTGATGTTGAGGAAGAAGCTCTTGCCCTGGGCCTGGCCGGTGACTTCGGCGACCTTCTTGGCCAGGGAGTTGGCGACGGCCTTGGCGATGAGCGTCTTTCCGCATCCGGGGGGTCCGTAGAGCAGGACACCCTTGGGCGGGCGCAGTTCGTGCTCCTTGAACAGGTCCGGGTAGAGGTAGGGGAGCTCGACCGCGTCGCGGATCATCTCGATCTGGTTGCCGAGGCCACCGATCTGCTCGTACCCGATGTCGGGGACCTCTTCGAGGACGAGTTCCTCGACCTCGCTCTTGGGCACGACCTCGTAGACGTAGCCGGAGCGGGGTTCGAGCAGGAGGGCGTCGCCGGGGCGGATGGTGATGTCCAGCAGGGGCTCGGCGAGCCGCACCACCCGTTCCTCGTCGGTGTGCCCCTGGACGAGTGCGCGTTCGCCGTCCTCGAGGATCTCCTTGAGGGTGACGATGTCGCCGACGCTCTCGTACTCCATGGCCTCGACCACGTTGAGAGCTTCGTTGAGCATGACTTCCTGGCCTCGCCGGAGCTCTTCCAGGTCGACGCTGGGGCTGACGTTCACGCGGAGCTTTCGGCCGCCGGTGAAGATGTCGGCGGTGCCGTCCTCGTTCGCCGCGAGGAAGACACCGAAGCCGGCCGGCGGCTGTGCGAGCCGGTCGACTTCCTCCTTGAGGGCCACGATCTGGTCGCGGGCCTCGCGGAGGGTGTTGGCGAGCCGCTCGTTCTGCGCGGACACGCCGGCCAGATTGGTCTGCAGCTCGACGATCCGCTCTTCGAGAATCCTCGTGTGTCGCGGAGAGTCGGCGAGCTTGCGCCGCAGGACGGCGATCTCCTGCTCAAGGTAGGCAATCTGCCCGGACGGGTCGTCGGACCCTCGTCCCGGGCGGATGCCGCGGTTCATGTCGTCGTCGTGGGCTGCCACGGTCCTCACCTCCTCCAAGGGGAGCTGGACGCTTCCAGACCCTACCTGGGTGGGTGTCGATTGAAACCCCTAGATCACAAAGACGGTCGGGGTGTGTCCGATCTTCACCCTTGCGCTCTCCCTCACGCCAGGGGAATACCCACCGAACATGCTCGGGAAGCCGCCCCGGGTAGGGTCGAAGTGTTCAACACCCGTCAGAGCCTGCATCGTTCCCGAGCGGCTCGGCGATCTAGGCGGACAGGAGAGATGACCGTGCAGCAGGAGGCCGTGGCCGAGGGTGAGGCGCTGGAGGTCTGGATCGACCAGGATCTCTGCACCGGTGACGGTATCTGTGTGCAGTACGCGCCCGAGGTCTTCGAGCTGGACATCGACGGGCTGGCGTACGTGAAGGGCGCGGGCGACGAGTTGTTGCAGGCCCCGGGGGCGACAACGCCCGTTCCGCTGCCGCTTCTCACGGATGTGGTGGACTCCGCGAAGGAGTGTCCGGGCGAGTGCATCCATGTACGTCGCGTTTCGGACAGCGTCGAGGTGTTCGGGCCTGACGCGGAGTGACCGGCCGGGCACTCCGCGTCGGGATGTGTCTGCTTTCTCACAGCGGGTTTGCCGGGTGATCACTTCTCGTTCGCCCGGGGGTGGGCGGTGTCAGACGCTTTGTGCTCCGGCGGGCGTCGAGCGCACGAACGTCCCGTTGCGCCACTGCCACTTGACGGGGTCGGTGACGTCGGGGCAGCAGTTGGGTACGTCGGCCGACGAGTAGCCGTGCAGGGTGGCGGTGACGGCGGCGTCACGGACGGCGAGGCCGGTCACGGTCTCGCGGTTCTTCGGGTTCACGAGGGTGGCGACGACGCGGGGGCGGGCGGCGTCGGTGGAGCGGGTGAGGACGTAGACGCCGTCGGGCGGGGTGCCCATGCTGGCGTCGCAGTGCACGACGGCCACGGTTTCGGGGCGGCCGTCCCCGTCGAGGTCCCCGGACGCCTTCTTCTTCACGACGATGCCGACGGGTCCGCAGTCGAGGGGGAGGTCGGCCTCGGTGGGCTCGGGGGCCGCCACCACGGCGGGGGCGGGGTCCGCCTTGGTGACGGGCTGGGCCGCGCGTGCCGCGTCGGGCTGGAGGGCGGACGACAGCGCGACGACTCCGGCGAGGGCGGTGGCCGTGGCGAGCCAGTGGATGGGGCGGGTCTGCGCGTGTGCCAGTTCCGGGACGGCGGATTGCTGCACTAGGAGCGTCTCCTGGGGGTGCTGTGCCGGTGGGGGTGACCCGCATGGTGCCACACGTCACAGCGGGGGTGGAACGGTGGGGTGGGTGGTTTCCGCGGCTTTCCGGTGGCGCGTCAACGGGTGGGCGGCGTGCCGGAGTTCGCGGGCGCCTCCTGGAACTCCGGCACGCCGGGAGCGCGTTGTCCGGCGGGCGGCCGTCCGCGGCGCCGGGGGACGGTGTGGGCCGTCCCCCGGTGGCCGGTGGTTCAGCGGCCGGAGCCGCCGTCGGCGTTGGGGCCGGTGTAGTCCTCGCCGTAGGCGCCCTTGGAGGGGCGGCGGCGGCGCATGGGGGGCTCGACGCCGTCGGCGAGGCGGCGGGCGGTGAGCAGGAAGCCGGTGTGGCCGATCATGCGGTGGTCGGGGCGGACGGCGAGGCCCTCGATATGCCAGTTGCGGATCATCGACTCCCAGGCGCTCGGCTCGTTGAAGCAGCCGATCTCGCGGATGGACTCGACGGTCCGGGCGAGCTGGGTGGTGGTCGCCACGTAGCAGCAGACGATGCCGCCGGGGACGAGGGCCTTGGAGACGGCTTCGAGGCACTCCCAGGGGGCGAGCATGTCGAGGACGACGCGGTCGACCTCGGTGTCGCTCAGGTTGTCCTGGAGGTCGCCGACGGTGAGCTGCCAGGCGGGGTGGGGGCCGCCGAAGTAGCGTTCCACGTTGGCCTGCGCGATCTCGGCGAAGTCCTCGCGGCGCTCGTAGCTGTGCAGCATGCCCTGGTCGCCGATGGCGCGCAGCAGGAAGCTGCTGAGCGAGCCGGAGCCGACGCCGGCCTCGACGACGCGGGCGCCGGGGAAGATGTCGGCGAAGGCGAGGATCTGCCCCGCGTCCTTGGGGTAGACCACGGCGGCGCCGCGGGGCATGGACAGGACGTAGTCGGGGAGCAGGGGGCGGAGCGCCAGGTAGGCGACGTTCCCCGTGGTGCGGACAACACTGCCCTCGGGAGCACCGATCAGCTCGTCGTGCGGGAAGGAACCCTTGTGGGTGTGGAAGTTCTTTCCCTCTTCGAGCGTGAACGTGTAGTGGCGTCCCTTGGGGTCGGTGAGCTGGACCTGGTCCCCGACCTTGAAGGGCCCGCGACGGCGGGCGGCACCGGTCGGTTCGGACATGTGACCCACCCTACCGGCGATTGCGGGGGCCGCCGACCACGGTGGGCGGGAGGTCAGCTGGGCCTGGCCATCGCCTTGACGAAGGCGCGTTCCACGTCGGCGGCGGAGAGGACGCCGTAGATCTCGCCGGAGTCCTCGACCACGAGGTACTCGGTGGCGGGGGCGGCGCGGAGGGCGTCGAGGAGTTCTTCGCCGGCGAGTTCCGCGGAGACCCGCATGCCGTCGGTGAGGTCCTGGGCGAGGCCGCTGACGGCGACCCAGGGGCGGCGGTGCTCGGGGACGCCGACGATGGCGGCCTCGCGGACGAGGGAGAGGGGTTCGCCGTCGGGGTCGACGACGACGAGGGCGCGGGCGCCGGCCTCGTTGGCGCGGCGCAGTGCCTCGGAGAGGGGGGTGTCGGTCTCGACGGGGACCGCGCGGCGGGTGAGGGCGCGGGCCTGGAGTTCGGGCAGGTGTTCGCGCAGGCGCGCCATGCGGAGGCTGTTGCCGGCGCCGGTCCAGATGATGGCGGCGAGGATCGCGGCGAGCAGGGCGTCGAGGACGGTGTCCATGCCGACGCTGTCCTCGGCGGCGGAGCCGAGCAGGCCGGACTGGGTGAGGAGCGGCAGTCCGACGAGGACGGAGAGGGCGAGGGCGCGGCCGACCCAGGCGGCGGCGACGGTGCCGCTCATGGCACTGCCGGTGATCTTCCAGACGACGGCGCGGAGCATGCGGCCGCCGTCGAGGGGGAGGCCGGGGAGCAGATTGAACGCGGCCACGATCAGGTTGGAGACCATCAGTCCGGCGAGCAGGACGCCGGGGACGGTGCCGGGCTCGACGGCGATCAGGGCGAGGTAGAAGACGCCCGCGAGGACGAGGGAGAGCAGCGGTCCGACGAAGGCGAGGACGAATTCGCGGCCGGGGATCTCGGACTCCTTCTCGATCTCCGAGACGCCGCCGAAGAACTGGAGCTGGATGCGGCGGACCGGCAGTTTGTAGCGCAGGGCGGCGATGGTGTGGGCGAGTTCGTGGACGAGGACGGAGGCGTAGAAGGCGACCGCGAAGAAGAGGGCGACGAGGTAGCGCAGGGCGCCGAGTTCGGGCAGGACGCGGTCGAGCTGGCCCCCGAAGACCCAGGTGATCAGGGCGGCGACGAGGAACCAGCTGGGGGCCACGTAGACGGGCACGCCGAAGGGGCGGCCCATGAGGATGCCGCCGCCGGGCTCCTTGGGGCGGCGCCCGGCGGGCTTGGGGTCGTCCGTGTGGGCGTGGGGGCGCGTGAATGCCGCTGTGCGCTCCCGTTCGTCCTCGGGCGCCTTGTCCAGGCCGACGGGGGGCGGGGGCGGAGACGCGGGGTCCGGGTCCGGGGCGGGGCCCGGGTCCGGGGCGGGCGCCGGCTCCGACTGGGGCTGAGCCTCCGGCTGCGGCTGCGGCTGCGGCTGCGGCTGCGGCTGCGGCTGCGGCTGCGGCTGCGGCTGCGGCTGCGGCTGCGAGGAAGGCTCGGGCGCCTGGGCCGCCGAGGGGTCGCCGGCGGTGGGGGACGGCTCCGGGGTGCCGTCGCGGCCGGGGGTGTCCTGCGCGTCGGTGGGATCGGCGAGGTTCCGGCCCGAAGCGCCGGACCGGCCGGTGCCGTCCTGTGCGCCCTCCGGGTCAGCGAGGCTCTGGCCCGCGGCGGCGTCCTGGTCGGCGGGATCGCCGCCTGGCCGGGCGGCTGCCGTCGCCCCGGGGGTGCCGGTCCGCTCGGGGGCCGGCGCTCCGGAGGCCTCTGCGAGGGCGGGACCCTCGGCGGGATCGGCGGGACTCCGGCCCGGGGCGGCGGGCCGGCCGGTGGGGTCCTGCGCGCCCTCCGGGCCGGCGAGGCTCCGGCCCGCGGCGGCGTCCTGGTCGGCGGGATCGCCGCCTGGCCGGGCGGCTGCCGGCGTCCCGGGGGTGCCAGTCCGCTCGGGGGTGCCGGTCCGCTCGGGGGCCGGCGCTCCGGGGGCCTCTGCGGGGACGGGACCCTCGGCGGGATCGGCGAGGTTCTGGCCCGAAGCGCCGGACCGGCCGGTGCCGTCCTGCGCGTCCTCCGGGCCGGCGTGGCTCTGGCCCGCGGCGGCGTCCTGGTCGGCGGGGGCGTCGTCGGGTCGGGCGGCCGGCGGCGTGCCGGGGGCGTCGAGGGGTTCGGCGGGGGCGGGGGGCTCGTGCGGGGCCGGGGTGGGGGCGCCGCTCGTCGCCGGTGGTTCGGCCTCGTCGCGGTGCGCGCGCTCGGGCGCCTCGTCGCTGTCGGACCGCGGCTGCCCGCTCCCGCCGCTCGTCTCCACGATGTCCCCTCGTTCGAAGCGTCTTCCGCGCCCGGTGGCCGGGCGGAAGGGTCTGCCGTCGATGCTATGCGGTCACCGGGGCGTGTTCCGCCCCGGCACCCCCTCTTTTCTCCCCCGCGTCGCCCCGGGCACACGGGTTGCGCGGCAGGGGCACGTCGGCCGGCCGGCGGAGCGGGCCCGTGGCTGTCACTGTCAGTGGTGGGCCGTATGGTCTGAGGTCATGGAAACCAGCACCGACGGCACCGTCCCCGCCCCCGTGGGCGGCGAGGACGCCCGTCCTGCCGCGCGGGCCGCCGCCCCGCCCGCCTCGCTGTCACCGTCGCGCGCCAGTGACTTCATGCAGTGTCCGCTGCTGTACCGGTTCCGGGTGATCGACCGGCTGCCGGAGAAGCCGAGCGAGGCGGCGACACGCGGGACGCTGGTGCACGCGGTGCTGGAGAGACTCTTCGACGCGCCGGCGGCGGAGCGGACGGCGCCGCGCGCCAGGTCGCTGGTGCCCGGGCAGTGGGACCGGCTGCGGGAGACCCGGCCGGAGGTCGAGGAGCTGTTCGCGGACGACGAGGAGGGCGAGCGGCTGGCGCGCTGGCTGGCCGAGGCCGAGCAGCTGGTGGAGCGCTGGTTCACGCTGGAGGATCCGACGCGTCTGGAGCCCGCCGAGCGGGAGCTGTTCGTGGAGGCGGAGCTGGAGTCGGGGCTGAGGCTGCGCGGGATCATCGACCGGGTGGACGTGGCGCCCACCGGGGAGGTGCGGATCGTCGACTACAAGACGGGGAAGGCGCCGCGTCCGGAGTACGCGGAGGGCGCGCTGTTCCAGATGAAGTTCTACGCCCTGGTGGTGTGGCGGCTGAAGCGGGTGGTGCCGCGCCGGCTGCAGCTGGTGTACCTGGGCAGTGGTGACGTCCTGACGTACGACCCGGTGATCGCGGATCTGGAGCGGGTGGAGCGCAAGCTGCTGGCGCTGTGGGAGGCGATCCGGCTGGCCACGGAGAGCGGCGACTGGCGGCCCCGGCCGACGAAGCTGTGCGGCTGGTGCGACCACCGGGCGGTGTGTCCGGAGTTCGGCGGCACTCCCCCGCCGTATCCGCTCCAGGTGAGGCCGCCCGGGTCGGAGGCCGGCGGACAGGGCAGAATGGGGCCGGACTAGGGCCCGCCGCGGAGATCCGTCGGAGGGGCCCGGGGCCTGTTCGGTGATCAGGTCCGGGCCGCGGGGGCCCGAAGACGGTCTGATTCCGCGTCAGGCCCTAGCGAAGGAGACGTTCGTGGCCGTCCGGGTCCTACTGGTCGACGACCAGCCGCTGCTGCGCACCGGCTTCCGGATGATTCTGGAGGCGGAGCAGGACATCGCGGTCGTCGGGGAGGCCGGTGACGGTCTGCAGGCGCTCGACCAGGTACGGGCGCTGCAGCCCGATGTGGTGCTGATGGACATCCGGATGCCCCGGATGGACGGGGTGGAGGCGACGCGGCAGATCACGGGCCCCGGGCGGGACGGTCCGGCGAAGGTGCTGGTGCTGACGACGTTCGACCTGGACGAGTACGTGGTGGAGGCGCTGCGGGCGGGGGCCAGCGGGTTTCTGCTCAAGGACGCGCCGGCCAATGAGCTGGTGCAGGCGATCCGGGTGGTGGCGGGCGGGGAGGCGATGCTCGCGCCGAGCATCACGCGCCGGCTGCTGGACAAGTACGCGGAGCATCTGCCGTCGGGCGACGAGCCGGTGCCGGACACGCTGCACACGCTGACCGACCGTGAGGTCGAGGTGCTGAAGCTGGTGGCGCGGGGTCTGTCGAACGCGGAGATCGCCGCCGACCTGTTCGTCAGCGAGACCACGGTCAAGACGCATGTGGGTCATGTGCTGACCAAGCTGGGGCTGCGCGACCGGGTGCAGGCGGCGGTGTACGCGTACGAGAGCGGGCTGGTGCGCCCCGGCGCCCAGTAGCACGTAGCGCGGCGCGCGCCGCGCGCCGCGTCGCACGCGCCGAGGGCGCCCTCTCCTCCGGTGGAGAGGGCGCCCTCGGTGTGTGTGCCGTGGTGGGGTGTCAGCCCTTGCTCAGCTCCCAGAAGCGGAAGACGGTGGAGGCGTCCAGGCAGTACTCCAGGCCGTAGACGTCGTCGCCGACGACGGCGTACTGCTTGGCCTGCCAGATGGGGAGGAGGGGGACGTCGGTGGCGACGATGTTCTGCAGTTCGGCGTACTCCTTCTCCGTGGCGGAGCGCTCGGTCTGAGCGGCGGTCTTGGGGAGGAGGTCACCGGTGATGGTGGCGTTGCTGTAGTTGTTGTCCAGCACGTTGCCCTTGCCGAAGAAGGGGCCGGTGAAGTTGTCGGGGTCCGGGTAGTCGGGGACCCAGCCCTTGACGTAGACGCCGTACTTGCCGGCGGCGATGTCCTTCTCGTACCGGGCGAAGGGGACGGACTTGACGTCGGCGTCGAACAGGCCGCTGGCGTTGAGCTGCTTCGCGATGGCCTTCAGCTCCTGGTCGGTGGAGGGGCCGTAGCGCGAGGGGGTGGACCAGAGGGTCAGTTCGACCTTGTCGGTGATGCCGTCGGCGCGGAGCGCGGCCTCGGCCTTGTCCTTGGAGGGGCGGGCGCCGTAGGTGTCGAAGAACGCCGTGTTGTGGCCGGTGATGCCGGCCGGGACGATCGAGTACAGGGGCGTGGCGGTGCCCTGGTAGACCTCGTCGACGAGGGCTTCCCGGTCCAGGAGGTAGGCGATGGCCTGGCGGACGCCGAGCTTGCCGGTGACCGGGTCGTCCATGTTGAAGACGAGGTGCTGGACCTCGGCGCCGGTGCCGTCGACGATGTCGATGCCGCTGGCGGTGGAGGTGTCGGTCTCGATGTCGGAGATGTCGGAGGCGCTGAGGCCGCGGTAGGTGACGTCGAGGTCGCCCTCCAGCAGGGCCTTCTTCAGGGCGTCCTGGTCGCCGTGGAAGAACCTGAGGGTGACGCCGCTGTTCTCGACGTCGGCGGGGCCCTTGTAGTTCTCGTTGACGGTGAAGACGGCCTCGTCCTCGCCGAAGGAATCCAGCTTGTAGGGGCCGGAGCCGACGGCCTCGCCGTCCTTGCGGAGTCCGTCGGCGTCGTAGGAGCTCTCGTCGACGATCGAGCCGGCGCCGGAGGCGATCTTGCTGGGGAAGGTGGCGTCGGCGTACTTGAGGTCGAAGCGGACGGTGTGGTCGTCCGGGGTCTCGACCTTGTCGAGCATGGGGAACATGATCGCGGGGCCGGCGTCGTCGTTGATCTTGAGCATGCGGTCGAAGGAGAACTTGACGTCCTTCGCGGTGAGCGCCTCACCGTTGCTGAACTTCAGACCCTTCTTGAGGGTGCACTCGTAGACGCGGGTGCCGCTGTCCGTGAAGTCGCATTCCTCGGCGAGGTCGGGTTCGGGTTCGGTGGCGCCGTTGGGGAAGCTCAGCAACGACTGGAAGACGTTGTTGAACAGGAGCCACGATCCGGGGTCGTAGCCGGAGGCGGGGTCGGTGGCCAGGACGTCGTCGGACATCCCCATCACGATGTCGGATCCGGAGCCCCCCGGGCCCCCCGAGTCGGAGCCGCAGCCGGTCAGCAGGCCGGCGGCCAGCCCTGTCGCGATGGTCAGGACGGGCCACTGGGTGCGTATGTTCACGTATGGATGCCTTGTGTCGTCGGTGCATTGCGGGCGCTCCGGGCTCCCCCGAGGCCGCCGGGCCTCTGTCCGGAGAGTGGTGAGGTCCGGTCAGTCGGCCCGGCCGCGGGCGAGCTCCCAGAGCTGGAGCGTCGAGGCCGCGTTGAGGGCGTACTGGGCACCGGTGATGTCGTCCCGGGTGGCGACGTACTGCTTGCCCTGCCACAGCGGGAGGATCGGCACGTCGTCGGCGACGATGTCCTGGATGCCGGCGAGGCTGTCCGCGGCGGCGAGACGGTCGGCCGCTCGGCGGGACTCGGGGATCAGCTTGGCGCGGATCTCGCTGTTGTCGTACGGCGAGCCGAGGAAGTTGTCCTTGTCGAGGAAGGGGGCGAGGTAGTTGTCGGCGTCGGGGAAGTCCGGGAACCAGCCCATGCCGTAGACCCCGTACTCGCCCTCCTGCTCGGCGGGGCGGAACGTGGACCAGGGGGCGCCCTTGATGGTCACGTCGAACAGGCCGCTGTCGTCGAGCTGCTTCTTCAGCAGCTCGAACTCCTTCTTCGTGGCCGAGCCGTAGTGGTCGGTGGTGTAGTGCAGGGTCAGCTTCACCGGGGCGGTGACGCCGGCGCTCTGCAGGGTGGACTTCGCCTTGGCGACGTCCGGTTCGCCGTACTTGTTGAAGAACGAGTTGGAGTGGCCGGTGATGCCGGCCGGGACCAGCGAGTAGAGGGGTTCGGCCTGGGTGCCGTACACCTTGGCGACGAGTTCGCCGCGGTCGATCACCTCGGCCATGGCGCGGCGGACCGCCGTGCTCTTGACGGGGGCGGCGTCGGTGTTGAAGGCGAGGTAGCGGATCTCCAGGCCGGGGGACTCGATCAGGTCGATGTCGCCGCCGGGGGTGTCGGAGAGCTTGGTGATCTGTTCCGGTGTCATGGAACGGGTCATCAGGTCGATGTCGCCGTCCTTCAGGGCGGCGCCCATGGCGTCGGCGTCCGCGAAGGAGCGCAGTTCGACCTTGTCGTTCTTGGGGTCCAACTGGCCCTTGTAGTGGGGGTTCTTGGTGAACACGGCCCGGACCAGTTCGTTGTTCTCGACCTCGGCGTCCAGGGTGTAGGGGCCGGAGCCGTCGACCGCGAAGCCGTCGCGCAGCCTGCCCTTGTCGTAGTCGGCCGGGTTGACGATGCCGGCGACCGGGGTGGACAGCTTGTACGGGAGGGTGGCGTCGGGGCCGTTGAGGTGGAAGATCACCTCTTTGTCGCCCTTGGTCTCGACGAGGTCGATGGTGGACAGCAGGGCGAAGACACCGCTGTCGGCCTTGAGGGAGCGGGCGCGGTCGATGGAGAACTTGACGTCCTCGGCGGTGACCGGGGAGCCGTCGGCGAACTTCAGGCCGGAGCGCAGCGTGCAGACGTAGCGCTCGTTGCCGCTGTCGGTGAAGGAGCAGCTGGAGGCGGCCTCGGGTTCCGGTTCGCCGTCGCCGCGGGGCTGGACCAGGAGGGTCTGGACGGTCTGGCGGAGGATGTTCCACGTGCCGACGTCGTAGGCGTAGGCCGGGTCGATCGGGGCCGGGGCCTTCTTCGAGGCGGTGAACCGGTCGGTGGTGCCGACGACGATCGCGTCGCCGCTCGCGCCCGCGCCGTCGGTGGCGCCGCAGGCGGCGAGCACCGGGGCGAGCAGTCCGATCACGGCCGGCAGCACCAGGGTCTTGCGGTTCATGCTCGGTTTCTCCAGAGCTGTGGTCCGGGACGGGTGCCTGCGGGGTGGTGCGAGCGCGTCACGGGAAGTACGGCGATGTTCTCGGATCGAGATTAGCCCGCACCGCCGAAGGGGCCCGCGCGCACCGGAGTTGAGTTCCCATCACGCTGCGGAACCGGGTGTGGACACAAACGGTGTAGTGCGCACGGAATGTTTGGGTGCAGCCTTCGCCAATCGGGACACAAGGGCGTGCCGAACAGCCCTGAATGACGGGATTGGCCATGTCCCCGGTGTGTGCCGAACGCCTTGGGGAGTGGCAAACGTCACAGCCGGAAAGGGGTTCCCGGGCGGGGGAATTCAGTCATGCGGAACGCGTCGAATTCCCCGGCCGGGGCCGCTGTGCGTGATCTTGGAATTTCTAGCGCTTTCCGTTGGCCGTCGTCGTCATCAGGCCGTGCAGAAAGGGCAGGTCGACCTCTTCCAGGGAGGTCACGACGGTGCGTCGGACGGCGGGGGCGATGGGGGCGACGGACGGGACGGCGACCACGTGGCAGCCGGCGGCCTCGGCGGCGGCGACACCGGTCGCGGTGTCCTCGATGACGGCGCAGCGGGCGGGCTCCGCGCCGAGGCCGGAGGCCGCGAGGAGGTAGGGGTCGGGGAACGGCTTGGTCCGCTCGACCTCGTCGCCCGCGACGGTCAGTGAGAAGTGCTGGGGGCCGAGGGAGGCCAGGACGCGGTCGATGATGCGCCGGTGCGAGGCGGAGACCAGGGCCGTGGGGACACCGTGTGCGGCGAGTTCGGCGAGGAGTCTGGAGGCGCCGGGCATCAGGGGCAGCGCGCGTCCGATACGGGCCTCGAAGCCGTCGTTGAGCAGCCCGCTCAGCTCGGCGAGGGTGATGTCGGCGCCGGTGGCCTCGATCAGGAAGCCCGCGCTGCGGCTCATGGGGCCGCCGACCACGACATGGCGCCAGGAGTCGTCGAGGGTGTGGCCGAGGCCGGCGAAGACCTCCACCTCCACGTCCCACCAGAAGCCCTCGGTGTCCACCAGGGTGCCGTCCATGTCGAGGAGCACGGCCTGCAGCGCGGAGCCTTCGGCCGTACGGGTTCCTGGCGCGGGAATCGTCGTGGTCATCCGGCGCACCTCCTTGGGGGACGAGCAGGCCGGTTCCCGGGTGGGGAACCGGCCTGCGGTGGACCGACCAGTCTACGACGCCGCGCGGACGAACGCCTCGCGGAGCGGTGGTGCCGGGCCCGGCGGGGGGTCCGACCGGCCACGACGTGGCGCGGGGGCCGGCCGGGGCCCGTCCCGGCGGGGGCTACCGCGCGTTGAAGTACTTCGCCTCGGGGTGGTGGATGACGATGGCGTCGGTGGACTGCTCGGGGTGGAGCTGGAACTCCTCGGAGAGCTGGACGCCGATCCGTTCGGGCTCCAGCAGCTCGGCGATCTTGGCGCGGTCCTCCAGGTCGGGGCAGGCGCCGTAGCCGAGGGAGAAGCGGGCGCCCCGGTACTTGAGGTCGAACATGTCCTCGATCGCGGCGGGGTCCTCCCCGGCGAAGCCCAGCTCCGAGCGGACGCGGGCGTGCCAGTACTCGGCGAGGGCCTCGGCGAGCTGCACGGACAGGCCGTGGAGTTCGAGGTAGTCGCGGTAGGAGTCGGCCTCGAAGAGCTTGGCGGTCTCCTCGCCGATCCGGGAGCCGACGGTGACGACCTGGAGGCCGACCACGTCGGTCTCGCCGGACTCCTCCGGGCGGAAGAAGTCGGCCAGGCACAGCCGGCGACCGCGGCGCTGGCGGGGGAAGGAGAACCGGGTCCGCTCGTTGCCGTCGTCGTCCAGGATGATCAGGTCGTCGTCCTTGGAGACGCAGGGGAAGTAGCCGTAGACGACGGCCGCCTCCAGGAGGTTGTCGGTCTGCAGCCGGTCCAGGAGCCCGCGCAGCCGGGGCCGGCCCTCGGTCTCGACGAGCTCCTCGTAGGTGGGTCCGTCTCCGGTGCGGGCCTGCTTCAGTCCCCACTGGCCCTTGAAGAGGGCGCCCTCGTCGAGCCAGGTCGCGTACTCCTTGAGCTGGATGCCCTTGATGACGCGGGTGCCCCGGAAGGGGGGTGTGGGGACCGGGTTGTCGGTGGCGACGTCGGAGCGGACGTGGCCCTCCTCCGGGCGTTCCTCGACCGCGGTGACGCCGGCCGCGGCCCGGACCCGGCGCTGCCTCAGCTCGGGCAGGACGGCCCCCGGCACACCGCGCTTGACGCCGATGAGCGCGTCCATCAGCCGCAGGCCCTCGAAGGCGTCGCGGGCGTAGCGGACCTCGCCCTCGTAGATCTCGTGCAGGTCCTGTTCGACGTACGCCCTGGTCAGCGCGGCGCCGCCGAGGATGACCGGGTAGTCGGCGGCGAGGCCGCGCTGGTTCAGCTCCTGCAGGTTCTCCTTCATGATCACCGTGGACTTGACCAGGAGGCCGGACATGCCGATGACGTCGGCCCGGTGTTCCCTGGCCGCGTCGAGGATCGCGGAGACCGGCTGCTTGATGCCGAGGTTGACGACGTTGTAGCCGTTGTTGGACAGGATGATGTCGACGAGGTTCTTGCCGATGTCGTGGACGTCGCCGCGGACGGTGGCCAGCACGATGGTGCCCTTGCCCTCGTCGTCGGACTTCTCCATGTGCGGCTCCAGATGGGCCACCGCCGACTTCATGACCTCGGCGGACTGCAGCACGAACGGCAGCTGCATCTGGCCGGAGCCGAACAGTTCGCCGACGACCTTCATGCCGTCCAGCAGGGTGTCGTTGACGATGTCGAGGGCGGGCCGGGTCAGCAGGGCCTCGTCGAGGTCGGCTTCCAGGCCGTTCTTCTCGCCGTCGATGATGCGGCGCTTGAGGCGCTCCTCCAGCGGGAGGGCGGCCAGTTCCTCGGCCTTGCCGGCCTTCAGGGACTTGGCGGTGGCGCCCTCGAACAGCGCCATCAGCTTCTGCAGGGGGTCGTAGCCCTCGGCGCGGCGGTCGTGGATGAGGTCGAGGGCGGTCTGCACCTCCTCCTCGCTGAAGCGGGCGATGGGCAGGATCTTGCTGGCGTGGACGATCGCCGAGTCCAGGCCAGCCTTCGCGCACTCGTCGAGGAAGACGGAGTTGAGGAGGATGCGGGCGGCCGGGTTGAGGCCGAAGGAGATGTTGGACAGGCCCAGCGTGGTCTGGACGTCCGGGTGGCGGCGCTTGAGTTCGCGGATCGCCTCGATGGTGGCGATGCCGTCCTTGCGGGACTCCTCCTGCCCCGTACAGATGGTGAAGGTGAGGGTGTCGATGAGGATGTCCGACTCGTGGATGCCCCAGTTGCCGGTCAGGTCGTCGATGAGCCGTTCGGCGATCTCGACCTTCTTCTCCGGGGTGCGGGCCTGGCCCTCCTCGTCGATGGTGAGGGCGATCAGCGCGGCGCCGTGCTCCTGGGCGAGCCGGGTGACCTTGGCGAAGCGGGACTCGGGGCCGTCGCCGTCCTCGTAGTTGACGGAGTTGATGACCGCCCGGCCGCCGAGCTTCTCCAGGCCGGCCCGGATGACGTCGACCTCGGTGGAGTCGAGGACGATGGGCAGGGTGGAGGCGGTGGCGAAGCGGCCGGCGAGTTCGGCCATGTCGGCGACGCCGTCGCGGCCCACGTAGTCGACGCAGAGGTCGAGCATGTGGGCGCCCTCGCGGATCTGGTCGCGGGCCATCTCCACGCAGTCGTCCCAGCGGGCCTCCAGCATGGCCTCGCGGAACTTCTTGGAGCCGTTGGCGTTCGTCCGCTCGCCGATGGCCATGTACGAGGTGTCCTGGCGGAACGGGACCGTCTGGTAGAGCGAGGCGGCGCCGGGCTCGGGGCGCGGGTCGCGCGCGGTGGGCGTGAGGTCGCGGACGCGTGCGACGACCTGCCGCAGGTGCTCGGGGGTGGTGCCGCAGCAGCCACCGATCAGGGAGAGGCCGTACTCGCGGACGAAGTTCTCCTGTGCGTCGGCGAGTTCGGGGGCGGTCAGCGGGTAGTGGGCGCCGTCCTTGGTGAGCACCGGCAGGCCGGCGTTGGGCATGCAGGACAGCTGGATGCGGGAGTGGCGGGCCAGATAGCGCAGGTGTTCGCTCATCTCGGCGGGGCCGGTCGCGCAGTTCAGGCCGATCATGTCGATGCCCAGCGGCTCCAGCGCCGTCAGCGCGGCACCGATCTCGGAGCCGAGCAGCATGGTGCCGGTCGTCTCGACCGTCACCGAGACGATCAGGGGGACGTCGTAGCCGGCCGTCTCCATCGCGCGGCGGGCGGCGATGACGGACGCCTTGGTCTGCAGCAGGTCCTGGGTGGTCTCCACGAGCAGGGCGTCGGCGCCGCCCGCGAGCAGGCCCTCGGCGTTCTGCTGGTAGGCGTCCCGGATGGCGGTGAAGGTGGTGTGACCGAGGGTGGGCAGCTTGGTGCCGGGGCCGATCGAGCCCAGCACCCAGCGGGGGCGGCCGTCGCGGGCGGTGTACGCGTCCGCCGTCTCGCGGGCGATGCGGGCGCCCGCCTCGGACAGCTCGGCGGTGCGTTCGGGGATGTCGTACTCGCCCAGGGCGGTGAGGTTCGCGCCGAAGGTGTTGGTCTCCACGCAGTCGACGCCCGCGTCGAAGTACGCGGCGTGCACCGAGCGGACGATGTCGGGGCGGGTGACGTTGAGGACCTCGTTGCAGCCCTCCAGCTGCTGGAAGTCCTCCAGGGTGGGGTCCTGCGCCTGGAGCATCGTGCCCATCGCGCCGTCGGCGACCACCACTCGGGTGGCTAGGGCCTCGCGCAGGGCGTCGGATCGGGCCCGGCCGGCGGCGGCGGACGAGGGGGACGGGTTCGGCAACGAGGCCATGGAGCTGCTCCCTGGAGTGCGACGGCTGTCGGCTTTGCGGCCTCCCGGGGAGGCCGCACGCCGCAAGGGTAGCCCGGAGAGCCCCGGATGGTCAGGGCGGTCCACGGGGCGGACGGGCGTGGCGTACACGGCCGAGTGCGGTTTACTCCGACGACGCGATCAACGCCGGACACCGCTCCGACACCACTCGTACACCTCTCGATCACAGGGGCGCCGAAGGCGCACCGGAAGGACACGGGACGGGCACGGAGGTGGCCCCGCGTGGGGACCGTGTCCGAAAAGCTGTTGACGGCCATTAGCGGGAGGTCGGCAACGACCGGTAGTGTTCGGCATTGCCGAACGGTGGAAGTTCAGTCGCGTACGGCGGCCGAAGGGGACGGAGGCAGGACGGCGATGGCACGGAACATCCAGTCGCTCGAACGGGCGGCCGCGATGCTGCGCCTGCTCGCGGGCGGCGAACGGCGGCTCGGCCTGTCGGACATCGCCTCGTCGCTGGGTCTCGCCAAGGGCACCGCCCACGGCATCCTGCGCACGCTCCAGCAGGAGGGGTTCGTCGAGCAGGACGACGCCTCCGGGCGCTATCAGCTGGGCGCGGAGCTGCTGCGGCTGGGGACCACGTACCTGGACGTGCACGAGCTGCGGGCGCGCGCGCTGGTCTGGACGGACGACCTGGCCCGTTCCAGCGGCGAGAGCGTCCATCTGGGGGTGCTGCACCAGCAGGGTGTGCTGATCGTGCACCACGTCTTCCGGCCCGACGACAGCCGGCAGGTCCTGGAGATAGGCGCCATGCAGCCCCTGCACTCCACGGCCCTCGGCAAGGTCCTGGCGGCGTACGACCCGGTGGCGCACAGCGAGGTCCTGGAGGCCGAGCGCAAGCCGTTCACCGACCGGACCGTCCACGCCCTGGAGGACTTCGAGGGGGTTCTGGACCTCACCCGCGCGCGGGGGTACGCGGCCGACGTGGAGGAGACCTGGGAGGGCGTGGCCTCCGTCGCCGCCCCCATCCACGACCGGCGGCGCATGCCCGTCGGGGCGGTCGGCATCACGGGCGCCGTGGAGCGGCTGTGCCGCGCGGGCGAGCCGCGCTCCGAGCTGGTCGCGGCCGTGCGGGACTGCGCCCGCGCGGTATCGCGGGACCTGGGCGCCGCCCGGTTCTGACCGCCGCCCGCCGCGCATACGGCGAGGGCCGGGACACCCTGCGGGGTCCCGGCCCTCGCCGCGTGTGCGCGCGTCCCGCGCCCGCCCGTTCGGCCCCCGCGCGGTTGCTCACAGTGCCCTTGAGCAGCAGTTTCAAGATCGATGGGCCCGTTCGATCAATAACGATCGCGTTTTCGACAACAGAGCCCTTGACGCACCTGAGACACCGAGCAAGACTCCCGTCCATCGGTCGACATTGTCGAACACCTACCGGCAATACGCGCTAGAGTGTGACAACGCCATGGGCCGAACTCTTTCCCCCTGGACGAAGGACAAAGGAGTCGCGGGTGTCCAGCTCCGACATCTTCATCGGCGAGACCATCGGTACCGCCCTACTCATCCTGCTCGGCGGCGGCGTCTGCGCGGCCGTCACGCTGAAGGCCTCCAAGGCCCGTAACGCCGGTTGGCTCGCCATCACCTTCGGGTGGGGTTTCGCCGTTCTGACGGCCGTCTACACCTCCGCGCCGCTGTCCGGCGCCCACCTCAACCCGGCCGTCACCCTCGCGCTCGCGCTGAAGAAGGACGGCATCCCCTGGGGCGACGTTCCGATCTACTGGGGCGGTCAGCTGCTCGGCGCCATGATCGGCGCGGCGCTGGTCTGGGTCGCCTACTACGGCCAGTTCCACGCCCACCTCACCGACCGCGAGATCGTCGGCGAGCCGGTCCCGGCCAAGTCCGTCGAGGCCCGGGAGAAGGGCGCCGGCCCCGTGCTCGGCATCTTCTCCACCGGCCCCGAGGTCCGTGTCGCCTGGCAGAACGTCGCCACCGAGGTCATCGGCACCATCGTGCTCGTCCTCGCGGTCCTGACCCAGGGCCTGAACGGCGACGGCAAGGGCCTCGGCACGCTCGGCGCCCTGATCACCGCGCTCGTCGTGGTCTCCATCGGTCTGTCCCTCGGTGGCCCGACCGGTTACGCGATCAACCCGGCCCGTGACCTCGGCCCCCGCATCGTGCACGCCCTGCTGCCCCTGCCCAACAAGGGCGGGTCGGACTGGAGCTACGCCTGGGTCCCGGTGGTCGGCCCCCTGATCGGTGCCGCCATCGCCGCAGGCCTCTACAACGTCGCATTCGCCTGAGAAACACGTCGAGCCGCCGTTCCGCGGGCCCCGTTCCGCGGAACGCTCAGCACGCGCCGTACGTACAGCCCGTTGACCAGTCGACCTTTCAGGAGCACACCGTGACCGACGCCCACACCGCCGGGCCCTTCATCGCCGCGATCGACCAGGGCACCACCTCGTCCCGCTGTATCGTCTTCGACCGCGACGGACGCATCGTCTCCGTCGACCAGAAGGAACACGAGCAGATCTTCCCGAAGCCGGGCTGGGTCGAGCACGACGCCACCGAGATCTGGACGAACGTCCAGGAGGTCGTCGCCGGAGCCGTCGAGAAGGCCGGCATCACCCGTGACGACATCAAGGCCATCGGTATCACCAACCAGCGCGAGACCACGCTGCTCTGGGACAAGAACACCGGTGAGCCCGTCCACAACGCCATCGTCTGGCAGGACACCCGCACCGACGCCCTCTGCCGCGAGCTCGGCCGCAACGTCGGCCAGGACCGCTTCCGCCGCGAGACCGGCCTGCCGCTGGCGTCGTACTTCGCCGGCCCGAAGGCCCGCTGGCTGCTCGACAACGTCGAGGGCCTGCGCGAGCGCGCCGAGGCCGGCGACATCCTCTTCGGCACCATGGACAGCTGGGTCATCTGGAACCTGACGGGCGGTGTCGACGGCGGCAAGCACTACACCGACGTCACCAACGCCTCCCGCACCATGCTGATGAACCTGCACACGCTGCAGTGGGACGAGAAGATCGCCGAGTCGATCGGCGTCCCGCTGTCGATGCTCCCGGAGATCCGCTCCTCCGCCGAGGTGTACGGCGAGGTCAGCGGCGGCCGCCTCGGCGACCTGCTCGGCGGCATCCCGGTCGCCTCCGCGCTCGGCGACCAGCAGGCGGCCCTGTTCGGCCAGACCTGCTTCGACGAGGGCGAGGCCAAGTCCACGTACGGCACCGGCACGTTCATGCTGCTGAACACCGGTGAGAAGATCATCAACTCCTACAGCGGCCTGCTGACCACGGTCGGCTACCGGATCGGCGACCAGAAGCCGGTCTACGCGCTGGAGGGCTCGATCGCCGTCACCGGCTCACTGGTGCAGTGGATGCGCGACCAGATGGGCCTGATCTCCACCGCCGCCGAGATCGAGACGCTGGCGCTCTCGGTCGAGGACAACGGCGGCGCCTACTTCGTACCGGCCTTCTCCGGCCTGTTCGCCCCGTACTGGCGCTCCGACGCCCGTGGTGTGATCGCCGGTCTCACCCGGTACGTCACCAAGGCGCACCTCGCGCGCGCCGTGCTGGAGGCCACCGCGTGGCAGACCCGTGAGATCACGGACGCCATGACCAAGGACTCGGGCGTGGAGCTCGCGGCCCTCAAGGTCGACGGCGGCATGACCTCCAACAACCTGCTGATGCAGACCCTCTCGGACTTCCTCGACGCGCCCGTGGTGCGCCCGATGGTCGCCGAGACCACCTGCCTCGGCGCCGCCTACGCCGCCGGTCTCGCCGTCGGCTTCTGGAACAGCACCGACGACCTGCGCGCCAACTGGCGGCGGGCCGCCGAGTGGACCCCCCGCATGGACGCGGAGACCCGCGACCGTGAGTACAAGAGCTGGCTCAAGGCCGTCGAGCGGACCATGGGCTGGCTCGAGGACGAGAGCTGAGCCAGAGCCCTCGACGGCTCCGACACCGGCTCTGATGAGGAGTAATAACCCGACATGACCAGTCAGACCACCCTGCAGACCCTGCCTGCCCTGGGGACGCGCCCGGCGTCCGGCTCGAACCCGAGCCGTGCCGAGACCCGGGAGCAGCTCTCCAAGGCGTCGTACGACCTCCTCGTGATCGGCGGCGGCATCCTGGGCATCTCCACCGCCTGGCACGCCGCGCAGTCCGGGCTCAGGGTGGCTCTGGTCGACGCCGGCGACTTCGCCGGCGCCACCTCCTCCGCCTCCTCCAAGCTGCTCCACGGCGGTCTGCGCTATCTGCAGACCGGCGCGGTGAAGCTGGTGGCGGAGAACCACTTCGAACGCCGTGCGGTGTCCCGCCAGGTGGCCCCCCACCTGGCGAACCCGCTCACGTTCTACCTCCCCGTGTACAAGGGCGGCCCGCACGGCGCGGCGAAGCTCGGAGCGGGCGTCTTCGCCTACTCCGCCCTCTCCGCCTTCGGTGACGGTGTCGGTCACCTCCTCTCCCCCGCCAAGGCGGCGCAGGACGTGCCCGAGCTGCGCACCGACAACCTCAAGGCCGTGGCCGTGTACGGCGACGACCAGATGAACGACTCCCGGATGGCCCTGATGACGGTCCGCGCGGCCGTCGAGTCGGGTGCCGTCGTCCTGAACCACGCCGAGGTCACCGGACTGCGGTTCACCCGGGGCCGGGTCACCGGCGCCGAGCTGCGCGACCGTCTCTCCGGCGACGAGTTCGGCGTCAACGCCCGTCTCGTCCTGAACGCGACCGGCCCCTGGGTCGACCACCTGCGCAAGATGGAGAACCCGGACGCGGCCCCCTCCATCCGCCTCTCCAAGGGCGCGCACCTGGTCCTGAAGCGCACGTCGCCGTGGAAGGCCGCACTCGCCACGCCCATCGACAAGTACCGCATCACCTTCGCCCTCCCCTGGGAGGACATGCTGCTGCTCGGCACGACCGACGAGATGTACGAGGGCGACCCGGCGGATGTCGCGGTCACCGAGAAGGACACCGCCCAGATACTCGACGAGGCCGCGTTCTCCATCCGCGACCAGCAGCTCGACCGTGAACTGATCACGTACTCCTTCGCCGGACTGCGGGTCCTGCCGGGCGGTCCCGGCGACACCGCGAAGGCCAAGCGCGAGACGGTCGTCACCGAGGGCCGGGGCGGCATGCTGTCCGTGGCGGGCGGCAAGTGGACGACCTTCCGGCACATCGGCCGCACGATCATGAAGAAGCTGGAGGCCCTGCCGGGCCACCCGCTGGGCGAGGACTTCGAGCCGGTCGGCTCGCTGCCGAAGAAGCTGCCGCTGCCGGGTGTCGCCAACCCGCGCGCGGTCGCCCACCGCCTCCTCGTCGACCGCCCGGCACCCGGCCCCCGCATGGGCGCCGACACGGCCCGCCACCTGGCCACGCACTACGGCTCCCTGGCCTTCGACATCGCCCGCCTCGCCAACGAGAACCCCGAACTGGGCGAGCGCGTCCACCCCGACGCCCCCGAGATCTGGGCGCAGGTCGTCTACGCCCGCGACACCGAGTGGGCCGAGACGGCCGACGACGTCCTGCGCCGCCGGACGACGCTGACGATACGAGGTCTCGCCACGGACGAGGTCCGCACCAAGGTCCAGGACCTCCTCGACAAGAAGTGACCGACTCTCGGCGTCGGCCCCACCCCCTGACCGGGGCCGACGCCGAGCGGGACGGCCCCCTCCGGGGCGGTACCACGGCGAAGGGGCGGCTCTCCACCGAGAGAGCCGCCCCTTCGCGTCTGCCCGGATGTCAGTGCCGGGTGTTCTCATGAGCGCATGAACATCGATCACGCCGATCCCGTCGAGCTGGCCGCCCTGCGTGAGGCGTTCGCCGTGGACGACGGTGGGGAGTCGGCGCTCGGCTGGGCTGCCGTGCACGCCTTCGAGGCGGAGCACGGGGTGGTGCTCCCGGAGCCGTACCGGACCTTCGTGGCGGAGATCTCCGACGGCTCTGCACAGGGGCCGCCGGAGTACGGGCTCGTGGGGCTGGCCGCACTGCCGGACGACTGGGGGAACGACGGGGCGGACCGGGCCCTGGGCAAGCCGTTCCCTCTCACCGCGCCGTGGTTGTGGGAGGAGGACGACGGTCCGTACGAGGACGAGGACGAGGCCGTCGAAAGGGTCTTCGACCACGGCTCGATCGTGCTGGGTACGGACGGGTGCGCCATGAACTGGCATCTCGTCGTCACCGGCCCTCATCGGGGACACATATGGCATGTCACCGACGTGGGTGCCATGCCGTTCGGCGCGGAGTTCGGGCACACGACGTCCGCGCCCGGCTTCGGCGGCTGGGTGGCGCACTGGGCCGCCGGGAAGGAGTGGTTCGACGCCGAGTCAGCCCAGGGGTGAGGTCACGAGGTCGCGTACGGCCTCCGGGGAGGCCAGCTCCGTACGGCGGACGATGAGTTCGCGGCCGAGGAGCAGGGCCCGGCGGGACGCCGGGACCGGATCGGCCAGCGTCGTCAGGTCCGTCAGGTGGGCGAAGCCGATGACGCGCCGGACGAGTTCCGTACCGGCGAAGCCCAGGGACTCCGTCCACACCCGGGCGAGGAACCGCTCCAGATACGCGTCGTCGAAGAAGGGGTCGACACGGGTGGGCCAGAGCCGGCGGAACTCGGTCTCGAAGGCGTCCCAGGACAGTCCGAGCTGGTCGCCGTGGTCCGTGAGGGTGCCGAGGGCACGGGCCCGTTCCTCGGAGACGAGCGCGTTGGCCCAGTACAGGCCGAGGTCGAACCCGATGGGACCGACGAAGGAGAACTCGGGGTCGAAGGCCCGTACGACGGGGGCGCCGTCGCGTGTCCCGACCATGACGCTGCCCGAGTGGAGGTCGCCGTGCAGGAGGGCCTGGGCGCTCGTCATGAAGACATGGCGCAGGTCGGCGACCTCGGTGCGCAGGGCGGTGTCCGCGCGGAAGGCGGCGGCCAGGTCGTCCAGCCCCGGGTGCCAGTGGTTGTGTTCGTGCTCGATGTACGGCTCGGAGAGGACGACGTCCTCGGTGATCCCGCACAGCTCGGGGTTGACCGAGACGGCGATCAGCGCCTTCCGGTCGGCGGAGTCCATGCCGAAGTCGCTGGTGGCGAAGGAGAGCCGGGCGACGAGGCGGCCGATCTGTGGCGAGGTGTGCGGTCCGTAGGAGGCGCCCTCGTTCAGCAGCGTACGCAGAACCTCCAGGTCGGAGAGGTCCTCCATGACGAGGGCGAAGTTCTCGGGGTCGTAGCCGTGGATCGCGGGGATCTCCTCGGGCGCGACCTTCCCCAGCTGCTCGTACGCACGCGCCTCCGCGTCCGCCCGCTCAGGGCTCAGCGGCCAGGACGGGCCGGCGACCCGGACCCAGGGCAGCGCCTGCTTGAGGGCGAGGCTGCGGCTGCCGTCGCGGTTCGAGGCGAGGAAGACCCGGTTGACGTTGCCGTCCGACACCTCGCGGACGGTGATGTCGCCCACGTCCTCCCAGTGGCCCCGCTCGCGCAGGTACGCGGGAATGTCGTCGGTCTCCAGGATGCGGTAGCCCATGGTCGGTGAACTCCCTTATGCGGTGCGGCGCTTGGACAACGTGAAGCTGAAGACCAGGGCGAGGATGAGGACCGCGCCCTCGACGACGTCCTGGGTGTAGTACGGCAGGCCCTTGATGGTCAGGCCCGTGGTGATGATGCCGATGAGGACGGCGCCGAGGGCGGTGCCCCAGACGTTGGGGCGGCCCCGGCCGAGGACCGAGGTGCCCACCAGGGCCACGGCGACCGCCTCCAGCAGCTGGGAGGTGCCGGCGCTCACGTCGCCCTGGCCGATGCGGGAGGCCAGGATCAGGCCGCCGACGGAGGCGAGGACGCCGGAGAGGACGTAGGCCAGCGCGCGGTACGCGCCGACGCGGATGCCGGCCAGGCGGGACGCCTCGGGGTTGGCGCCGATCGCGTAGAAGACGCGGCCCCAGCGGGTGCGGGCGAGGAAGACCCAGGCGGCGACCGTCAGCGCGCCGAAGATCAGGACGGAGACGGGGATGCCGAGGACCGTGCCCCGGTCGATCTTCAGGAAGCCGGCGGTGAACCTGCCGGGGGCGGTGGTGCCGTCCTCCAGGGTCATGCCGGGGGTGATCGACTGGCCGTCGACGAGGATCAGCTTGGTGCCCTGGATGACGAACATGGTGCCGAGCGTGGCCAGCATGTCGGGGATCTTCAGGACCACGATCAGCAGGGCGTTGAGCAGGCCCGCGAGGGCGCCCGCCGCGAGGACGGCGAGGATCGCGACCGTGCCGATCTGGTTGAACACGACCATGCTCTGGGCGGCGACCGAGACACCGAGGCCGGCGACCGCGCCGACGGACATGTCCATGCCCCCGACGGCCATGGTGAGGGTGACGCCGAGGCCGAGGATGGCGGCGACGGAGACGTACCGGAGGGTGTCGAGGAGGGTCGCCGACTCGCGGAAGGATCCCTCGCTCAGCGCGAAGTACGCGAACAGCGCGACCGTGACGAAGATGAAGCCGTACTTGATGACGGCGTTCTGGACGCGTACGGCGGTGCCGGTGGCGGGCGGGAGCGTCGCCTTCGTGGGGACTTCCGTGCTCTGGGTGGTGGTCATGGCGTAGTTCCTCAGGGGGCCGGGGTCACACGGACGCCGAGATGGTCTGGATGACGCGGTCGCGTTCCGCGTCCGCGCCGTACGCGTCGAGGTGGATCTCTCCGGCGGCGAGCACGACGACCCGGTCGGCGACCTCCAGGACCTCGTCGACGTCGGCGGACAGGACGAGGACGGCGGCGCCCTCGGCGGCGAGGGCACGGGCCCGGCGGCCGATGTCGCGCCGGGCGCCGATGTCCACGCCTCGGAACGGCTCGTCCAGGATGAGGACGCGCGGAGTCTCGGCGAGCCAGCGGCCGACGACGACCTTCTGCTGGTTGCCGCCGGACAGTTCCTCGACGGTGCTGTGCTCGTCGCGGGCGACGACGCCGAGGGCGTCGACGGTGGCGCGGCCGAGGGCGTTCTCCCGGGCCGTGTTCATCAGGCCCAGCCGGGACAGGGACCTCAGGAACGGCAGGGAGATGTTCTGGGCCACCGACCAGCCGGGGACGAGGGCGTCGGCGTGCCGGTCCTCGGGGACGAGGTGGACGCCGCCGCGGATGGCGTCGGCGGGGCGGCGGGGCGTGTAGGGCCTGCCGTCCAGTGCGACCGTGCCGGTGGTGAAGGGCTCGGCGCCGAAGAGGCCGCGGGCCAGTTCGGTCTTGCCGGCGCCCAGCAGGCCGACGACGCCGGTGACCTCGCCGGTGCGCAGGTCGAGGTCGAGCGGGGTGCGGCCCTCGAAGAGGCGTACGCCCCGCAGGGAGAGGACGACATCGCCCTGGTCGCCCTCCCGGACCGGGCGTGCGGTGGTCGCCCCGTGGGCCTGGGCGAGCATCGCGCGCAGGGCGGCGTCCCAGTCGAAGGGGCGGGCCTGGTCCTCGGTGAGGCGGCCGTCCCGCAGGACGACCAGCCGGTCGGCGAGGGCGTCGATCTCGCCGAGGCGGTGGGAGACGTAGAGGACCGCGATGCCGTCGTCGCGCATGCGCTCCACGAGGGCGAACAGGCGCTCGGCCTCGGCGGCGGAGAGCGCGGAGGTCGGCTCGTCGAGGATCAGCAGGCGGGGGCGGGTGGCGAGGGCGCGGGCCAGGATGAGCAACTGGCGGTCGGAGATGCCGAGTTCGGTGACGTCCTGCTTGAGCACGGCGTCGCTCCAGTCGAGGCCGAGGCCGGCCTGGATCTCCCGGGCGCGGGCCAGCAGCCGGCCGCTGTTCAGGAACGGGTTGCCGCGGCTCTGGGCCAGTTCCTCGAAGACGAGGTTCTCGGCGACGGTGAGGCCGGGGACCACGCCCTCGCCGATGCGCTGGTGGACGGTCTGGATGCCCAACTGCCGTGCGGCCAGGGGGCTCTGCAGGGCGGCCGGGGCGCCGTCGACGAGGATCTCGCCGCCGTGGTCGGCGTGCACCCCGGAGAGGATCTTGATCAGCGTGGACTTGCCGGCGCCGTTCGCGCCGAGCAGCGCGACCACGCTGCCCGGGGCGATGTCCAGGGAGACGGAGGCGAGGACCGTCCTGCCGCCGAAGGACTTGCTGATGTCCCGCAGGCGGACGGCGGGGGCGTGCCCGCCGCCGTCCGCCCGCCCGGCGCCGGTGTCAGTGGGCGACATTCGCGATCCAGTCGGCGGTCGAGACCTGCGACAGGTTCAGCGCGGGCAGCGCCTTGCGCAGCTGGTCCATGTTGGCGATCTTCTTCTCGCGCAGGAAGTCCTGGGTGATGGCGACGGCGGGGAACTCGACGGAGGTCTTGTTCAGCTGACCGGCCAGCTCCAGGGCGGTGGTGCGGACGACGGCGGCGCCGACCGCGGACGGGTCCGTGCCCGCGGTGGCGACCCAGGGGCTGCCCTCGGCGGTGATGGCCTGGATGTCGGCGTTGGAGACGTCCGCGCCGAAGACCTTCACCTTGTCCTGGAGCTTCTTGTTCTGTACGGCGAGGACGGCTCCCTTGGCCAGCTCGTCGTAGGGGGCGAACACGCCCGCCACGTCGGGGTGCTGGGTGAGGGCGGCGGAGACGAGGGGAACGTTGTCGGTGGCCGTGGAGTCGGTGACCTTGCCGACCTTGAACTCCTGCTTCCAGCCCTGGTCGCCGACCGTGGACTTCCAGACGGTGTCGCGCTTGTCGAGGGCCGCGTAGCCGGCGACGTTGACGTAACCGACCTTGGCGTCCTTGCCGACCTCCTTGGCCATGACGTCGAGGACGGCCTTCGCCATGCTCGCGTCGTCCTGCTTGGTGGAGACGACGCCCTTGGTGCCGGTCTCCACGTCGTAGACGACGACCTTGATGCCCTTCTTCACGGCCTTGTCGATCTCCGGCTGGATCGTCGCCGGGAAGCCGTGGTCGATGATGATCGCCTTGGCGCCGGAGTTGATCGCGGAGGACAGGTCGGTGGCCTGCTTGGCGTTGTCGGCCTGGGCGTCGTAGACGGTGAGGTCGATGCCGAGGGCCTTGGCCTGCGCCTTGGCGCCGTTGCCCCACTGCTCGAAGTAGTCGCCGGCGCCGCTCTGCCGGACCAGCGCGACCTTGACCGGGCCGTCGGCGAAGGGGGCGGGCTTCTTGCCGGTGGCGGCGGCGGCCTTGGCGGCGGTGTCACCGGTGTCCTTGGAGGCGTCCGTGGACTGCGCGCAGGCCGACAGCAGCAGGGCCGAGGCGGAGGCGAGGGAGAGGGCGGCGAGGGGAAGGCGGGTACGGCGGGACGAGCGGGGCATGACGGCTCCAGGTGCGGTGCGAGGGGAGGAAGGGAGTACTCGACCCGGAGCAGGGGCGGAAATGCGCCACCGTGCGGTGCACGGCGAACGCCCGGGACGTCAGGGCGTGTCGGGGCGCGTCGGGGCTCCGGGAGTGGTCAGCGACAGCTGGCCGTGGTCGACCGGAGCAGGTCCACGTACAGCCGCCGCACGAGCAGCAGCGTCTTCATACGCAGATCATGAGAACGATTTCAGCCATGCGTCAAAGAAATGAGAGCGGTTTCTCACCACGTGAGACAACGACTACGTCACACATGGCCGGTACACGGACCGGAGTTACGATCGCGGTACCGGCACCCGGCCGGCACCCCAGTGAGGCCCCGATGACGACGATCGACGCGACGGCGCAGCGCCTGCCCGCCGGTACGCGCTGTTGTCCCGGCGCCGGTACGCGCTGTTGTCCCGGCGCCCTGTGTCACCGCTGACCGGTCGCTCGCCCCTCACGTCCCGCTCCTCCCCTCCCCCAGCCTCCCGGGTGCTTGTCTCGGTATCCGGACATCCCTTCCAGATTCATGGAGTTGCTCTCATGACCCTGCTGACCACCTGGCCCGAGTCCGGACCGGAGACCCTGGTGCGCCGCACCTCCGACCCCGTCGAGATCGCGGCCGCCCTGGCACCGCTCGGGGTGCGCTACGAGCAGTGGCCGATCCGCGAGGACGTCCCGGCCGACGCCGACAGCGAGACCGTGTTCGCCGCGTACGGCCCGGAGATCGACCGGCTCAACGCCGAGGAGGGCTTCACCACCGTCGACGTCCTCGGACTGCACCCGAGCGACGACCCCGAGTACCCGGCGCGGGCGCGGGCAGCGCGGGCCAAGTTCCTGCAGGAGCACACGCACGACGACGATGACGAGGTGCGCTTCTTCGTCTCCGGCTCCGGCATCTTCTATCTGCACGTGAACGGCGAGGTGCACGCGGTCTACTGCGAGAAGGGCGACCTGCTGGGGGTGCCGCGCGGGACGACGCACTGGTTCGACATGGGCACCACCCCGTCGTTCACCGCGATCCGCTTCTTCCACGAGGAGGACGGCTGGATCGGCAACTTCACCGGCTCCGCCATCGCCTCCCGCTTCCCGGACTACGACACGATCGACGCCGGCTACCGGCAGGACGGGGCGGCGGCGTGAGCCAGGCCCTCGGCCTCCACGCCGTCGACTCCGTGGTGCTCGACATCGAGGGCACCACGAGCGCCACGGGGTTCGTCGTGGACGTGCTCTACCCGTACTCCCGCTCTCGCTTCGGAGCGCTGCTCTCGGAGCGGAGCGGTGATCCGGAGGTCGCGCGGGCGGTGGCGCAGGTACGGGACCTCATCGCCGAGCCGGACGCCGACGAGGCGCGCGTCGAGCAGGCCCTCCACACATGGCTCGACGAGGACCGCAAGGCGACCCCGCTGAAGACCCTCCAGGGCGTCATCTGGTCCGAGGGCTTCGCCCGCGGCGACCTCGTCTCCCACTTCTACGACGACGTCCTCCCGGCGCTGCGCGCCTGGCACGCGGCGGGCGTACGCCTCCACGCGTACTCCTCGGGTTCCGTGGCCGCCCAGCGCGCCTGGTTCCGGTCGAGCCCCGAGGGCGATCTGCTGCCGCTGGTCGAGGGGTTGTACGACACCGAGAACGCGGGACCGAAGCAGGAGGCCGCCTCGTACCGCGCGATCGCGACGGCCCTCGGGCTCGCCGCGGCGCCCGAGCGCGTCCTCTTCCTCTCCGACCGGCACGGCGAGCTGGACGCGGCGCGGGAGGCGGGCTGGCGGGCCGTCGGCATCCGCCGGCCCGGGGAGCCGTACTACGAGCAGGGCGTCGGCGACCACCCCGAGGCGGGGACGTTCGACGAGATCACCATCACGAGGAGCAGCGCATGACCACCGAGATCTCGGCACTCGACCTGGAGGAGGCCGGTGCCGTCCTGGCCGCCGAGTCGGCCCGCTTCGCCTCCTTCGGCTGGATGCGCGGCACCTCGGGCAACCTGTCGGTGGTGCTGTCCCGCGACCCGCTGCGGCTGGCGGTCACCGCGAGCGGCCACGACAAGGGGGAACTGACACCGGCCGACGTGGTGCTGGTCGACGGTGCCGGTGCCGCCGTGCGGGGCGGCAAGCCGTCCGCGGAGGCCGAGCTGCACGCGCGCGTGGCCGCGCTGACGGGGGCCGGCGCGGTGGTCCATGTGCACACCGTCGCCTCCGTGGCGATGGGCCGCCGCGAGCCCGGCGGCATCGTCTTCAGGGATCTGGAGATGCTCAAGGGCATCGGCCGTCCCGCCCACGACGTGGAGGTCACCCTCCCCGTCATCGCCAACAGCCAGGACATGAAGGTCCTCGGCGACCGGCTGGAGGCCGCCCGCGACCCGCACATGCCGGCGGTGGTCGTCGCCGGTCACGGCCTGTACGTCTGGGGCGCCACGCCCCGCCAGGCCCGTCACCACACCGAAGTGGTGGAGTGGCTGCTGGAGCTGGAGCTCACCGGGCGCTGACCCACGGGCAGAGGGGCGGCCCGGTCGGTACGACCGGGCCGCCCCTCTCTGCCGCCTGCCTACCGCAGCCGCTCCCCCGGCAGTTCGCCCGCCGAGACCTCCCACACGCCCTGCTCGGTGACCAGACCCGTCACCAGACGGCCCGGGGTCACGTCGAAGGCCGGGTTGTGGCCGCGCGAACCGGCCGGGGCGGTGCGGACGCCGCCCCACTCCAGCACCTCGTCCTCGCCCCTCAGTTCGATGTGGATGTCGGCGCCGGTGGCGGTGGCGACGTCGACCGTGGTCGTGGGAGCGGCGACGAGGAAGGGGATGCCCGCGTCGGCGCAGGCCAGGGCGACGCCCACGGTGCCGACCTTGTTCGCCGTGTCGCCGTTGGCCGCGATGCGGTCCGCGCCCACGATCGCCGCGTCGACCTCGCCCCGCAGGATGGTGCCGGCGGCGGCGCCGTCGACCTGGACGTAGTGGGGTATCCCCTCCTGGAGCAACTCCCAGGCGGTCAGCCGGGATCCCTGGAGCAGGGGGCGTGTCTCGTCGGCGTAGACCACCTCCAGGCGGCCGCGCGCGTGCAGTTCCCGGACGACGCCGAGAGCCGTGCCCCATCCGGCGGTCGCGAGCGCCCCCGTGTTGCAGTGCGTCAGCACCCGCAGCGGACGGTCGACGTCCACCCGCTTCAGCAGCCAGTCGGCGCCGTACGCGCCCATCGCCCGGTTCGCCTCGACGTCCTCGCGCTGGACGGCGGCGGCCTCCTCCAGCACCGCCTCCAGCCCCTCGTCGAAGCGGGTCATGACACGGTCCACGCAGACCATCAGGTTCACGGCGGTCGGGCGGGCCGCACGGACCCGGGCCACGGCGGCGCGCACCTCCTCGGCCGGCCAGCCCTCGCGCTCCCCCTGCAGCAGCGCGAGTGCCACGCCGTACGCTCCCGCCGCCCCGATCGCGGGCGCGCCGCGCACGACGAGGCGCTGGATGGCGGATATCAGCGCGTCGACCTCGCGGATCTCGACCGTCTCGGTGCGCTGCGGCAGAACCGTCTGGTCGATGAGCGCAAGGCTGTTTCCGGTCCAGTCGACGGCGCGCAATTCCTGGGGCATAGCGGGGCACTCCTGGTGTTCCGACGGTGCCCGACACCGTACATGACCTCGGAGAATCGACGGGAACCACAGTTCGAAGCCGCGAGGGCCGGTGTGCCGGAATCCGCTGGTGCCCCGCCCACAGCGCCCGCGCGGCCGTCCGTCGCGAACGGGACCTCGGCCGATCCGGAGACTTTGGCCTGATAGAGGCGGGGAAGCCCCCATAATGGCCTGAGACATCGGATGTCTGAACGACAGGGAGGGGTCACCCATGGCAGTCACCGACGAGGCGATCGAGAAGATCAAGGGAATGATCGTCTCCGGCGCCCTGCGCCCCGGCGACCGGCTCCCGAAGGAGAGCGAGCTGGCCGCCGACCTCGGGCTGTCCCGCAACTCCCTGCGCGAGGCCGTGCGCGCCCTGTCCCTGATCCGCATCCTCGACGTACGGCAGGGCGACGGCACCTACGTCACCAGCCTCGACCCGCAGCTCCTCCTCGAAGCGCTGAGTTTCGTCGTGGACTTCCACCGCGACGACACGGTCCTGGAGTTCCTCGCCGTGCGCCGCATACTCGAACCCGCGGCGACGGCGATGGCCGCCCTGAGGATCGGCGAGCAGCAGCTGGACGCGCTGACGACCCAGCTGGACCGGCTCGGCACCGCGCCGTCGGTGGAGGAACTGGTCGCCTGCGACCTGGAGTTCCACCGGGGCATCGTGCAGAGTTCCGGCAACTCGGTGCTGTGCTCGCTCCTCGACGGCCTGTCGGGGCCGACCACCCGGGCCCGCATCTGGCGCGGTCTGACCCAGGAGGACGCCGTCAGCCGGACCCTGCACGAGCACCGCGCCATCCTGGCCGCCCTGCGCGACCGGGACGCCGACGCCGCGCGTTCCTGGGCCACGGTGCACATCGCGAGCGTGGAGCAGTGGCTGCGGTCCACACTCTGAGAAGTCGATCCGAGAAGTCGACGTAGAAGTCGATGTAGAAGTCGATCATCCGCGGCCCTCGTCGCCCACGAGGGTTTGTGCCGTGCGAACGGGGCATTGATCCGTTCACTCCCCCGTGCAAGGGGGCTGCGGAGGCTCCCGCCGCACGCCGTAAGGTTGGGGCGTACGCGAGGGCACGTCGGAAGGAGGCGCTGGGTGATCGAGCTGGAGGGGGTTCCCGAGCTGATCGACCCAGTGATGGTGGCAGCGTTCGAAGGCTGGAACGACGCCGGCGACGCCGCCTCCACCGCGGTCGCGCATCTGGACAAGGAGTGGAAGGGCGAGGTGTTCGCGGCGCTGGACGCCGAGGACTACTACGACTTCCAGGTGAACCGCCCCACGGTGTGGCTGGACGGCGGCGTGCGGAAGATCACCTGGCCGACGACAAGGTTGTCGGTGGTGCGGGTCGGCGGCGACAAGCCTCGCGATCTCGTCCTCGTCCGCGGCATCGAACCGTCGATGCGCTGGCGCTCGTTCTGCAACGAGCTGCTGGGCTTCGCCCACGAGCTGGGTGTGGAGCTGGTGGTCATCATGGGCGCGCTGCTCGGGGACACCCCGCACACGCGTCCGGTCCCGGTCAGCGGGGTCACGTCCGATCCGGACCTGGCGCAGCGGATGGACCTGGAAGAGACCAAGTACGAGGGGCCCACGGGCATCGTCGGCATCCTGCAGGAGGCGTGCACGCACGCGGGCGTCCCGGCCGTCTCGCTCTGGGCGGCGGTGCCGCACTACGTGTCGCAGCCGCCGAACCCGAAGGCGACGCTCGCCCTGCTGAACCGGCTGGAGGACCTGATCGACGTGCGCATCCCGCTGGGCGAGCTGCCCGAGGACGCGCGCGCCTGGCAGGTGGGGGTGGACCAGCTGGCGGCGGAGGACAGCGAGGTCGCCGAGTACGTGCAGACGCTGGAGGAGGCCCGGGACACGGCGGAGCTGCCGGAGGCGTCGGGAGAGGCGATCGCGCGCGAGTTCGAGCGGTATCTGCGGCGCCGTGACGGGGGCGGTCCCACGCCGGGCGGTCACGCCACGGTCGACGGCGGCGACGGGCCCGGCGGGGCGTGGAACCCCAAGGACAATCCCGGCGGGCGTACGCGGCCGCCGAAGCCGGCGCGGCCCGAGGCCGACACCGAGGCGGGGTCCGGGACCGAGGCGGGGACCGAGGCCGGAGCCGAGGACGAGGATTCGTCGGACGACTGAACGCCCCTCCGGCGACCGGTTCCCCGCGCCCGTCACCGGGCGCGAGGAACCGGCCGACGGTCACCGCGCGCTCAGCGCTTCACGGCCACCACCGCGTACGCCGTGTCCGGGGTCGGGGTCGTCGTGAAGCGGGCGTTGGGCAGGTAGAGGCGGTTGCCGTGGGCGGCGGCCGTCGTCGGGACGTCGAAACCGGCGTCGATGAGACGGTCCTCGAAGATGCCGCTGCGCCCGTCCGCGGAGAGCTTGAACACGTCGATCGCGTTCTGGCGGTTCTGGACGACGTACAGCCGCCGTCCGAGGAGCAGCAGGCCGTCACCGTTGGTGAGGGGGGCCGCGTCACCGAGGTCGACGAGTTCGGTGACGCCGGTCCCGGGGTCGACCCGGTGCAGGCCGCCCGCGCCGGACTGGACGACGAGGAGTGCCTTGCCGTCCGGGGTGCCGGTGATGCCGTTGGCGTTGACGACCTCACCGGGAGCCTGGGACCAGGCACCGCTCAGGGTGAGCGTCACGACCTTGTCCGGGGCCGGCAGCCGCCCGTGGGCGCCGAGCGGCAGGGCGTACAGGGTGGGCTGGAAGGAGTCGGTGAACCAGGCGGCGCGGGGCGTGAGGAAGACGTCGTTGGCGAAGGTCGGCGTCTTCGTGGTGAGTCGGTACGAGGCGAGGACCGCGCCGGTGCGGGCGTCCACCACCCGGGCGCCCTGGGCCCGTCCGGCGACGAACAGCCGCCCCCGGTCGTCGAGTTTGAGCCCGACGGAGGGCGTGCCGGGGCCCGCGGAGATGATGCCGCCCTGGCCGGTGCGCAGGTCGGCGCGGTAGATCGAGCCGTCGCCGAGGGAGCCCAGGTAGGCGTGGTGGCCGCCGATGGCGATGCCCTCGGGGCGGAAGCCGGGCGGCAGCGGGATGCGGTCGGGCCACGTGCTCCTGGGGGAGGCGGAGGCGGTCGCGGCGGACGAACCGACGAGCAGCGCGGCCGCGCCCGCGGCGGACGTCGTGAGCAGGGTGCGCCGGCTGAGGTGACGGGCTGAGGGGGGTTGCGGGGCCTGCGGAGGTTGCGGGGGTGCCACTGATCGTCCCTTCCACGAAGGGACCGGCAGCTGGCCGGTCCGGCCTTTCGACTGACGTGTGTCATGCCATCACATGCCGACCGGCCCCGCAGCCCTTCACGGGTCGGCCGACAGGGCCTTGACAGCCCCGGAGCGGCTTCCGACCGGATTGTGCCGGTCCGGCCCAAGCACCGCTCACGCACGGGCGGTTGCCCGGGCCCGGGGGCCCCGAGTTCCGTCCCGCGCCCGCGGAAGGCCGGAGGGAGCGGCGCGCGACGACCGGACGGTTCGGTGTCCGGGGGACGGTCGGGTACGGCCTGCCGGGGTGGCGGGCGAGGCGGGGGCCGGGCCGGGGATGTCCTCGGTGGCGGGCGCCCCGGAGCCTGTTCGCCTCCGGCTCCGCGGCGGGTGACGTTCGTGAACTCCCGCCCGGGCCGGGCCTCTTCGTGCCCCCGGCGGAACCGGGGCCGGAGCCCGGGAAAGGCGAAGGGGTGCCTCCCCCGGGCCGGAGGAGGCACCCCTTCGTCGTCGTCCCGTGTGCGAGGCACGGGATACGGGTGTCGGCTGCGACACCCGTGCAGAGTCGTTACTTCAGGTGGGTCACAGGGCGACGCCGAGCAGCGCGTCCACCGCGCGGGACACGACGCCGGGCGCACCCTCGTCCGTGCCGCCCCGCTCCTCCTGGAGCGCGGCCCAGCGGTCGACCGCGGCCAGCGCGGCGGGCGCGTCCAGGTCGTGCGCGAGGGCCTCGCGGATCTCCTCGACGAGGGCCTCGGCGGGCGGTCCGTCGGGCCGGGAGACGGCGGCGCGCCACCGGCCGAGGCGGTCGACGGCGTCCTGGAGCACCTGGTCGGTCCACTCCCAGTCGGCCCGGTAGTGGTGGGCGAGGAGCGCGAGCCGTATCGCGGCCGGGTCGACTCCGTCGCGGCGCAGCGCGGAGACGAAGACCAGGTTGCCCTTGGACTTCGACATCTTCTCGCCGTGCAGCGCCACCATGCCCGCGTGGACGTACGCCTTGGCCATGGGGAACTCGCCGGTCAGGGCCTGGGCGTGCGAGGCGCCCATCTCGTGGTGCGGGAAGGCGAGGTCGGAGCCGCCGCCCTGGACGTCGAAGCCCATGCCGAGGTGGTCGAGGGCGATGGCGACGCACTCGATGTGCCAGCCGGGCCGACCGCGGCCGAGGGAGCCGCCGTCCCAGCTGGGCTCGCCCTCGCGCGCGGCCATCCACAGCATCGGGTCGAGGGGGTTCTTCTTCCCGGCCCGGTCCGGGTCGCCGCCCCGCTCGGCCGAGAGCATCCGCATCGTGGCCGCGTCCAGGCGCGAGACCTTGCCGAAGTCGGGGTCGGCCTCGACGGAGAAGTAGACGTCCCCTTCGAGCTCGTACGCGGCACCGGCGGCGAGGAGCCGCTCGACGAGCGGGACGATGCCGGGGATGGCCTCGACGGCGCCTATGTAGTGGCGCGGCGGGAGCATCCGCAGGGCGGTCATGTCCTCGCGGAAGAGGGCGGTCTCCTTCTCGGCGAGGGCCACCCAGTCGATGTCGTCGCGCGCGGCCCGCTCCAGCAGGGGGTCGTCGACGTCCGTGACGTTCTGGACGTAGTGAACCTGCCGCTTGGTGTCGAGCCACACGCGCTGGACGAGGTCGAACGCGTTGTAGGTCGCCGCGTGACCCATGTGGGTCGCGTCGTACGGGGTGATCCCGCAGACGTAGATACGGGCGACGGGACCGGGGTCAAGGGTGATGAGCCCATCGGTCGCGGTGTCGTGGATCCGAAGGTCGCGGCCCTTGCCGGGCAGGGCGGGGACCTCAGAAGCGGGCCAGGCATGCATGCCACGAGCCTAACCCGATCGACGCGCGGCTATGCGGGGTCCCTCCGGGGGATCGGCGGGGCGCCTGCCCGCTCGGAGGTACGCCCTGTCCTGCGGCTGCGGCGGGTACGTGGCTGATCGCGCCGTTCCCCGCGCCTCCGACAGGACACGGGGCAGGCCCCCGCCCCCGTCAGACCGGGGGCCAGGGGATCGCCGGCCAGTCGCCGCTCGGCTCCGGGTGGCGTCCGCTCTTCAGCAGGGCGGCCACCCGCTCCCGCGTGGCGTCCAGCTCGGCCGGTGTGATCAACGCGACGAGCTTCGCGGCGAGCGGGCCGCCCTCGCCGAGCGCGTGGCGCAGCCGCTCCAGGACGTCCACGGCCTCGTCGGTGAGCGGTTCCCCCGCCCAGCCCCACAGCAGCGTGCGGAGCTTGTTCTCGACGTTGAAGGTGACGCCGTGGTCGATGCCGTAGAGCCTGCCCCCGGCGGCGGGCAGCAGGTGTCCGCCCTTGCGGTCGGCGTTGTTGACGACCGCGTCGAGGACGGCGAGCCGCCGCAGCCGCTGGTCGTCCACGTGCACGAGGAGCGCGGTCTCCCCCTCCCCGACCTCGGCGAAGCCGACGGCCTTCCAGCCCTCCCCGGCCTCCTCGCCCTCCACGAGGGCCAGCAGCTCGGAGCCGGGCTCGCCCTCGATCCACAGCTGGCACATGCCCTGCCCGTACGGGCCGTCCCGCAGGACGGTGGGAGGGACCAGCCCCCAGCCGGTCGCCTCGGACACCTCGTAGGCCGCGACCTCCCGCTGGGCGAGCGTGCCGTCGGGGAAGTCCCACAGGGGCCGCTCCCCGGCGACGGGCTTGTAGACGCAGGCGGCCTCGCGGCCCTGATGGGCGACCGTGCAGTACAGCACGGCGTTGGACGCCTCCCGCACCCGTCCGCGCACGGTCAGCTCGCCCTCGGCGAGCAGCAGCTCGGCGGAGGGCGGGTCGGGCGGGTACGAGCCGGCGGAGGCAGCGGAGGCGGAGGGGGTCACGCCCCGCGCCGGTATCCGTTCTGGCGCGGACATACGTGTCCCTCCGGATCGAGCGGCAGGCTGCACAGCGGGCACGGCGGCCGGCCCGCGTTGACGACGTCGAGGGCGCGCTTGGCGAAGGCACGGGCCTGCGAACCGGTGAGGCGGACGCGGAGCATCGGCGGGCCGTTCTCCTCGTCCTGGAGCATCCGCTCCTCCGCCTCGGCGAGATCCTCCTCGGAGTCCGCGTCCAGCTCGACCAGGGCCTGGGCCTCGACGATCATCCGCTCCTCGTCGCCGTCCCAGGCCAGCGCCATGGTGCCGACCCGGAACTCCTCCTCGACGGGGGCCTCCAGCGGCGCCGTGTCCGACACCTCGCTGGGCGCGACGGCCGGTACCGCGGCGCTGCCGCCGCTGCGCCGCACGACCTCGTCCAGCAGTTCGTCCATGCGCTCGGCGAGCGCGGCGACCTGCGTCTTCTCCAGCGCGACACTGGTGACGCGCTGCCCGGAGGACGCCTGCAGGAAGAAGGTCCGGCGCCCGGGCAGCCCGACCGTACCGGCCACGAAGCGGTCCGGGGGGTCGTAGAGGAACACCTGACGGGACACGTCCTGTCTCCATTGGAATCGACGTCGGGACCGGCCGCACCGGCTGCTGACTGGTTTCAGCGCCGCCGCGACCGCTTCACCCTACTGCGGTTGACGATCACGGTGCCCCCGCACCGCCCCCGACGGTGGCGTCACCGCTCGGGGGCTGCTCGCGCGGCGCCAGGGACGCGAAGTCCCCGGTGTCGCCGAGCCGGACGAGAAAGGGCCTGAGCCGGGTGTAACGGATCGCGGTGATGGAACACGGTTCGACAGAGATCCGCTGGAAGAGGTCCAGATGAAGTCCGAGTGCGTCGGCGACGAGCGACTTGATGATGTCGCCGTGCGAGCACATCAGGTACACGGCGTCGGCCCCGTGCTCGCGCTCCACGCGCGCGTTCCACTCCCGCACCGCCTCCGCGGCCCGGTGCTGCATGGTCCTCATCGACTCGCCGCCCGGGAACTCGACGGCCGTCGGATGCGTCTGGACGACCTCCATCAGCGGCTCGTCGCTCAGCTCGGCGAGCTTGCGGCCGGACCAGTCGCCGTAGTCGCACTCGCCGATGCGTTCGTCGGTGTGCGCGACGAGCCCCGGCCGGGCGTCCAGCAGGGGCCGGATCGTCTCCTCACAGCGCTGGAGCGGGCTGGTGACGACCTCGGCGATCGGCAGACCGGCCAGGCGGCCGGGCAGCGCCGCGGCCTGGGCGGCGCCGCGCTCGTCGAGCGCGATCCCGGGCGTCCACCCGGCGAGCACGCCCTCGGTGTTGGCGGTGGAACGTCCGTGCCGGACAAGGATCAACGTGGGCATGCGTCCCAGCGTAGACGTCCGCCCGACGGCCCCTCGCGGACCTGTGGACAAAGCCTGCGCGTACGGGGCGGCTGTGGACGAAGTGCCCGAGAAAGGAACCCCCTGTGATCGTCGACTGTGCCGTCTACCGCGACGGGCACCGCACCGAGGGCCCCGAGGACCTCTCCGACGCCCTCGCCACGGCCCGCGCCTCGGGCGGCTTCGTGTGGATCGGCCTGCACGAACCGTCGGAGAAGGAGTTCGCGCTGGTCACGGAGGAGTTCGCGCTGCATCCGCTGGCCGTGGAGGACGCCCTGAAGGCGCACCAGCGGCCCAAGCTGGAGGTGTACGACGATTCGCTGTTCATGGTCCTCAAGCCGGTGGCCTACGAGCAGTCCACGGACACCGTGACCGCCGGCGAGGTGATGGTCTTCCTCGGCGACGCCTTCGTGGTGACCGTCCGCCACGGCGAGGGCTCGCCCCTGGGCGTCGTCCGCCGTCGGCTGGAACAGGAGCCCGAACTGCTCGGCAAGGGGCCCACGTCCGTGCTGTACGCGATCACGGACGCCACCGTCGACCACTACCTGGACGTGGCGACCGAACTCCAGACGGACCTGGAGGAACTGGAGGCGGAGGTCTTCTCGCCCGACATCGGCGGCTCACGCAACACCGCCTCCCGGATCTACACCTTCAAACGCCAGGTCCTGGAGTTCCGCCGGGCGACCGGGCCGCTCGCCGCACCGCTCAACCGGCTCTCCTCCACGGGGAACGCCGCCGCCGTGCCCTTCGTCGACGAGAAGGCCCAGCCCTTCTTCCGTGACGTCAACGACCACCTCACCCGGGTCAACGAGTCCGTGGAGGGGCTGGACCGGCTGGTCTCCGACATCCTCTCCGCGCATTTGGCCCAGATGAGCGTCCGCCAGAACGACGACATGCGGAAGATCTCCGCCTGGGCGGCCATGGCCGCGATCCCGACGATGGCCGCCGGGGTCTACGGCATGAACTTCGAGCACATGCCGGAACTGCACTGGGGGTGGTCGTATCCGGCGCTGATGGCGCTGATGGTCGTGGCGGAGGTGCTGGTGTTCCGCCTGTTCAAGCGCCGGGGCTGGCTGTAGCCACGGGGCGGGTCTTCCGTGTCCACGCGCGCGTGGACACGGACAGGGACGTCAGGCGAACTCGGGGGCAGCCGTCGCCGGTCCGCCCAGGGCGTCGCGACGGACCGGCATCTCCAGGCTGACCATGCGGCGCCAGCCGAGGACCCGCTCGTAGGCGTACACCGCGTGGATGCCCGCGGCGAGGACGGCGGCCTTGGCCTTCGGCCAGCCCAGGATGCGGCCCATGTGGTCCATCACGGCGAGGCTGACGTCCCGGTAGACGGCGATCTCCGCGAGGGCGCACTCGCGCAGGGTCCGCTGGATGAAGCGGCCGTGTCCGGCCGCCGCGTACCGCAGCAGTTCCTCGTGGGTGTAGGCGAGGTGGTTGTCCTCGTCGTCGGAGATCATCCGGACGGCCTTGCCGATCTCGGGGTGGCGCGCGAAGTGCTTGCGGAGCATCACCATCTGGTCGGCGGCGCGCTGTTCGGTGACGCGGCTGTGGCACAGGTAGACGATGACGTCCCGCACCGAGAGGGGGTCCTCGGCCTTGAGCTTCTCGTGCGCGAGCCCGATGCCGCCGCGCTCCAGGAGCATGGTGTAGTCGGTCTCGGCCGGGACCTCCACGGGCTGCAGGCCGCGCTTCTTCATCAGGGCGTTGAAGATCCGCCCGTGCTTGTCCTCGTCGGCACCGTGGCGGGTGATCTTGGGTGCGAGCGCCCGCTCGCTCGGCGGGACGAGCGCGGCGATGCGCGCGTTCTCCCAGCCGCCCTGGGTCTCCCCGCCGGCGGCGATGGAACAGAACAGCCGGAACGACTCGTCGTTGTCGACGATCTCCTGGAACAGACTCTTGGCCGAAAGCATCGAAGGACACCTCTCTGCAGGGGGCCTGGCAGGGTCCTGCAGAAAACGAGTCAAATGGGGTGACACGAGCCGGGCAACAGCTGTGTCGGACAAATCCGCCGAACGAATGACGCCGGAACCGGGCGGGGGGCGTAACCGGGTGGAGCGTTGCCGCGTTGTCCCGGTGACGGCCGTGGCGGGGAAGACCCCCGAGCCCCCACCACGGCCGTAGTACTTTCGGATCAGTCCGCTGGGCCGATTCCCGCCGCTTCGCGGCTCTCGTCGGCCACTGCGCCGTTCGGGTTACGCGAGCCCGGCCAGCTCCATGGCCCGCGAACCGGCCCGCAGCGAGGCGATCCGCTCGTCGAGGGTGAAGCCCGCCGGGGCGAGCGTGAGGGTGGTGACCCCGGCCGCGGCGTAGGCCGTCATCCGGTCGGCGATGCGCTCCACGGAGCCGAGCAGCGTCGTCTGGTCGATCAGCTCGTGCGGGATGGCGGCCGCGGCCCCGGCCTTGTCGCCGGCCAGGTACTTGTCCTGGATCTCGGCGGCCTCCTTCTCGTATCCCATGCGCCGGGCGAGCTGGTTGTAGAAGTTCTGCTTGCGGCTGCCCATGCCGCCCACGTACAGCGCGGTGTACGGGCGGAAGGTGTCGGCGAGGGTCGTGACGTCCTTGTCGTCGCCGACGGCGAGGGGCAGGGTCGGGCAGATGTCGAAACCGTCGAGGGTCTTGCCGGCCTTCTCCCGTCCCGCTCGCAGGTACGAGACGGCCGTGTCCTCCAGGTGCGCGGCCGAGGGGAAGATCAGCAGGGCGCCGTCGGCGATCTCGCCGGTCTGCTCCAGGTTCTTGGGGCCGATCGCGGCGATGTACAGCGGGATGTGCTCACGGGTGGGGTGCACGGTCAGCTTCAGCGGCTTGCCGGGGCCGCCGGGCAGCGGCAGCGTCCAGTGCTCGCCGTCGTGCGACAGGCGCTCACGGGTCATCGCCTTGCGGACGATCTCCACGTACTCGCGGGTGCGGGCGAGCGGCTTGTCGAACTTGACGCCGTACCAGCCCTCGGAGACCTGCGGTCCGGAGACGCCGAGGCCGAGCCGGAAGCGGCCGCCGGAGAGCGAGTCCAGCGTCGCGGCGGTCATCGCGGTCATCGCGGGCTGACGGGCCGGGATCTGGAAGATGGCCGATCCCACGTCGATGCGTTCGGTCTTGGCGGCGACCCAGCTGAGCACGGTGGCGGCGTCCGAGCCGTACGCCTCCGCCGCCCAGCACACCGCGTAGCCCAGCCGGTCGGCCTCCTGGGCCACGGCCAGGTTGTCCCCGTCCATCCCGGCGCCCCAGTAGCCGAGGTTGATCCCGAGCTTCATTGAGACCCGCCTTCCCTTACCGATCAGTAACGTCCTTGTCGCCGCCGACCCTACCGGGCCGTGCCGTGTGAGAGCCCGGGAGGCCGGGGTCGTACGGCGAGCACGGGTGGGGCGGGGTTTTCTCGTGCGAGTCCTGGGGAAATCGGTTATCCACAGGCCACCACGTGACCAACCGTGGCCAGTAATGTCGCCGTTCATGGAGCAGAGACATCTCGGCCGTACCGGCCTGCGTGTGTCCCGGATCGGGCTCGGCACCCTGACATGGGGCCGCGACACGGACGAGCATGACGCCGCGGACATGCTGAAGCTGTTCTGGGAGGCGGGCGGCACGCTCGTCGACACCGCCGACGTGTACGGGGACGGCGAGGCGGAGTATCTGCTCGGGCAGTTGATGGACGGGCTCGTGCCCCGCCGTGACCTCGTGATCTCCACGAAGGCCGGCAGCGTCCCGGACCCCGACCGGCGGTTCGACGGCTCCCGCGGCCATCTCCTCGCCGCCCTCGACGCCTCCCTGGCCCGCCTCGGCACCGACTACGTCGACGTGTGGCACATCCACGCCTACGACCCCGAGACCCCGCTGGACGAAACGCTCCAGGCCCTCGACCTGGCCGTCAGCAGCGGCCGGGCCCGTTACGCCGGGGTCTCCAACTTCTGCGGCTGGCAGCTCGCGAAGGCGGCCACCTGGCAGCTCGCGGCCCCCGGGATACGCACCCGCCTGGCCAGTACGCAGCTGGAGTACTCGCTGCTGCAGCGCGGGGTGGAGCGCGAAGTGCTGCCCGCCGCACTGGACCTGGGCATCGGTCTGCTCCCGTCCTCCCCGCTCGGCCGGGGCGTGCTGACCGCCAAGTACCGCCACATCACGCCCCCGGACTCGCGGGGCGGCTCGGAGCACATGGCCCCGTTCGTCGCGCCGTACCTCGACGACACGGCGACCAGCATCGTGGACGCGGTGCAGACCGCCGCGGACGGCCTCGCGGTGACCCCGATCCAGGTGGCCCTCGCCTGGGTCCGCGACCGGCCCGGCGTGGCCGCGCCCATCATCGGCGCGCGCAACGCGCTGCAGCTCACGGGGGCACTGTCAGTGGAGAGCCTTAGTCTTCCTGACGAGATCTGCCGGGCTCTCGACGACGTGTCGGCGCCCGTGCACCGCTATCCCGATCACGACTGGAGCACGCTGTGAGCACGGAGCCCGCGACCACGGAGCCGGACGAGCCGGGGGGACGGGGCGAGGGGACGCCCGCCGACGGCACCGACGCGCCCGGCGGCCGGGAGGCCGGGGGTGAGGGCGAGGTCGCCGCCGGGGACGGGACCGACGGGAAGGACGGCACCGACGGCGACACCGGCGAGCCCGCGGGCGACACCGGCGGGGCCACGGCCGACGGAGCCGAGGCCGCGCCCGAAACCTCCGAAGCGCAGGCCGAGTTGGCGGCGCAGCGGCTGGAGCGGGAGCGGATCGAGCGGCGCAAGGCGGAGAAGACCGCACCGATCGCGAGCGGGGCCAAGCTGAGCGGCACGGCCGCCGATCTGCTGGCCGCCGTACGGGCCGTGGAGGGCGGGCAGAAGCCCACGGCCACCGCCTTCGCGGAGCCGGACCCGACTCCGCGCCGGCCGGCGCCGGAGGCCGTGCGGCGGCCGCAGCCGGTGACGCCCGCGGCCGGTGCGACGGCTCCCTCGGCGGAGACCGTCGAGGACGTCCGCGCGGTACTGGCCGAGGGCGGCGCCCCCGAGGCGCTGGTGGCACAGGTCGCGGAGGCGCTGGGAGAAGGCGCCGGCGCCCGACTGCGCGCGGATCCCTGGCAGTTGCTGCGGGTCGCCGGTGTACGGCCGGAGCAGGCAGACGGGTTCGCGCGGGCGCTGCTCGGCGCGGAGTGCGGCCCGGACGACGAGCGGCGGGGCCGCGCGGTCACCGTGTGGCTGCTGGAGCAGGCGGCCGTCGCCGGGCACACGGCGCTGGAGGCACCGGCGCTGGCGGCCGCGCTCGCCCAGCGTTCCGTGCCCGGCCCCGACGAGGCCGTCCAGAACGCCGTCGCCGAGGGCGAGGCCCTGGTCTTCCAGGACGCGCTCGACGACACCCCGGCCGCGGCCCGGCCCGCGCGCCCGTCCCACGGGACCGAGGACGACGAGGAGGACGCGGCGGAGGAACGCCCGGTCCGTGTCCTGGTCGGCCTGGAGCGGTACGCCCTCGCCGAGGAGAGCCTCGCCGACGGACTCGCCCGCGTCATGAACGCCCTGCCCAAGCAGGACACCACGGACTGGGAGGAGGCGGCCGCCTCGGCACCGCGCTCCGCCGGGGAGCTGATCCGCGCCGTCGCCGGACACGGACTCGTGCTGCACACCGGCGGCGAGGCGGCCCGCGCGGAACCGGCGGCGCTGCTCACGGCCGCCCGGGCCCTGGGACTGCGGGCGTACGCGGCGACGCACGCCGCGGACGGAAGACGGCGCCTCGTCTCCCCGCCGGACACCGCCGGGGGGCCGGGGACCGCGGACGGGGCCGACCCCGCCGCCGTCACGACCCTCGCCGGGCTGCTGTCCGGCGCCGAGGGACCGGGCCGCGACGGGGACGGGGCCCTCGCCCTCGACCTGCTGGTGGTGCTGGACGCGCCGCAACTGGACGTCGAGACCGCCGCCCTGCTGGTCGAGTCGCTGCCCGACGGGGCCCGGCTGGTGCTCAGCGGCGACCCGGGGGTGCTCTGGTCCGCCGGGCCGGGCCGGGTCTTCGCGGATCTGCTCGCCGCGCGCGTCTGCCCGCAGATCGCCTCGCGGACACCCGACCCCGGGCCCGTCGGCGAACTGGTCTCCGGGATCGGCATCGGGGAGCTGAACCAGGTCGAGGCGCCCGGCAAGGAGGTGGTGATCGTGCCGGTGCGGGACGCGGGCGAGGCGGTGCACCGGACCGCGCAGCTCGTGGTGGACTCGGTGCCGAGGGCGTTCGGGATCCCCCCCGAGCAGGTGCAGGTGATCACTCCCGGGCACGGCGGGGCGGCCGGCACGCGCGCGCTCAACACCGCGCTCAAGGAACGGCTGAACCCCGGCCCGGGCCGCTTCGGCGGGTTCGACCCGGGCGACCGCGTGGCCTACTCCCCCACGCCGGGCCGTTCGACGCCCGGCCGGGTGGTGAAGGCCGACGCCGAGGGGCTGCACCTGGAGTGCGCGGGCTCGGCCGTCGTCGTACCGAAGGAGCGGGTCGAGCAGACCGTGCGGCACGGGTGGGCGCTCACCGCGCACCAGGCCGTGGGGCAGCGGTGGACTGCCGCGGTCGTGGTGCTGCCCGGCGACGCGGCACGGCTGCTCACCCGCCCATGGGTCTACACCGCGTTCGGGCGGGCCGAGCGGCACCTGTCCGTGGTGCACGGCGTGGAGCAGGCGCTGCCGCGCGCGGTCGCCGAGACACCGGCGAAGCCCCGCACCACGAGACTGCCGGCGTTGCTGCGGGCCCAGGTGCCCCCGGTGGGCTGACGGTGCCGTATCGCCGGAACGGGGCGCCCCGCCAGTCGCCGGGCGCCCCGGGTACCTCTACCGGTCCGCGTCCAGCGGCTCCAGGTCCTCGTCGTCGTCCGGCTCGTCGTCGAAGACCGCGCTGACGTCGAAGCGGCAGACGACGCGCTGCGGATCGACCCCGTCGAAGGGTGCCTCCAGCCACTCGCCGGGTTCGGCGCTGTCGTCCGCGGCGGTCACCCAGAGCGTGGAGTCGCCCTCCTCCAGGCCGAACTCCTTGTGCCGGGAGACGATCTCGTCCGGTTCGAACTCACCGAACAGCAGCCCCAGCGCGCCGTGCACGGTGCTCGCCGCCCCCTCGGAGCCGGCCGGCTCCTCCGCCGCCTCCACGCGCCGGCCCTGTGCCAGCAGCCGCTGCGGCTCGGCCACCGTGTAGTCCCGGCGGATCAGCACGCTGAGCGCGCCGGGTTCCTCGGGGCCGGTGTACGGCGGCATGTCCTCGGTGCCGGGGATCTCGAAGGGGGTGACCTCGTCGTAGCGGTCGTAGAGCAGTTCGTCGTACTCCTCGGCGGCCGCGGCCAGCTCGTTGAACGCCTCGTAGACGGCCGGGTCGTCCTCCCCCGACCGGCGTTCGACCGCGGCCAGGTGGCGGTCGAGCGCGGTCTTGACCGCCTCGGCGGCGGCGCGTACCTCGGCAGCGGTGGGCTGCGCAGCATCAGACATAGTGCAGACGCTATCCGTACCGGGCCCCAGCCCGCACAATAGATACCGATGCCGGAATACGAATTTGTCGACGTGTACGTACCGCGCGGGGTTTCCCGCAAGGACGCCACACGCCTGCTGACGGACCATGCCGAGTACGGACACTGGGAGTTGGACCGACTGAGTCTGCTGCGTGACGGCAGCCGCAGGGTGCGGTTGCGCCGACGGATCATCCGCCAGGTGCGCGCCACCTGGTGATGCGCGCGGCATGACGGAAGCGGGCCCCGCAGTCGCGGGGCCCGCTTCCGTCATGCGGGGCGGGGGCCGGTCACAGAGCGGCGGCCCGCGCCTTGCGGTAGATCAGGGCGCCCCCGATCAGAGCGCCCGCGCCCATCGGGAGGGCGAGGCCCAGCGGCAGGTCGCTGCCGGTCCGGGCGAGCTGCGCGAGGCCGTCGGGCCGGTCGACGGTCTGGGTGCCGGGGGTGTTGGTGTCCCCGCGGGGGATCTCGTCGCCGGGCCGGACGGGCTTGTCGGGCGTCTGCGGGGACGCCTCCTCGGAGTCGCCGCCGCCGGGGTTCTCGTGCGCGCCCGCGCCGCCCCCGTTCCCGCAGTCGTTGCCCGTGACGCCGTTGCCGAGTCCGATCACGGAGATGCTGTTGCCGCACACGTTGACCGGGACGTCGATCGGGACCTGGACGCTGTTGCCGGAGCCCACGCCCGGCGATCCGCCGGTGTGACCGTCCGCGTGGGAGCCGTCGTACGACGGACCGTGACCGCCGTGGCCGTGGTCGCCGTACCCGCCGCCGCCCCCGCCGTTGGAGCAGTCGTTGCCGGTGGCCGGGTTGCCGACGCCGACCACGTCGACGGTGTTGCCGCACACGTTGACCGGGACGTGCACCGGAGCCTGGACGTGGTTGCCGGAGGCCACGCCCGGCGATCCGTGGGCGCCGCCGTCCGCGTGGGAGCCGCCGTACGACGAACCCTGACCGCCGCCCTGGCCGCCGCGTGCGTGCTTGCCGCCTCCGCCGTTGGAACACTTGTTGCCCGCCGCCGGGTTGAGCAGTCCGACCACGCTCACCGTGTTGCCGCAGACGTTGACCTCGGACTCCACCGGCGCCTGCACGGTGTTGCCGGAGAGCACGCCGGGCGAGTGGGTGGCGGAGCCCTGCGCACCGGCGTCGGCGTGCGCGGCACCGCCCGCCGCGGCGAGCACACCGGACGCGGCCGCCATCGTCATGAGGCCTTTGCGGGTGACCTGTCGCATTGCTGAATTACCTGCCTTAGCCCTGATGTTCTGAATTCTGCGCCTTGCGGGAATACCGGTCGGCCCCGGAGTGCATGGCGCGCACTCCGGGGCCGGCGGTTGTGTCAGACCCTCACCTGGTGAGGTACGACGTCACTTGTTGATGCAGGTGTTGCCGAAGGCGGGGTTCAGCAGCCCGATCACCGAGATCGTGTTGCCGCACACGTTCACGGGGACGTGAACCGGCACCTGGACGACGTTGCCGGACGCGACACCCGGGGAGCCGATGGCGGCACCCTGAGCCCCGGCGTCGGCGACGGCCAGACCCGCGCCCGCGAGAACCAGACCACCGGTGGCAGCCGCAGCGGCGACGACCTTCTTGAGCATTATTCCTCCTTGTTGGCAAAGCGACCCCAAGTAGCGAGTCACACCACCTGTAACGAGGAGGGGCAATTGGAGCTACGAGCTTATGGTCCGATTCACTCGACCCGGTCGATCTTCGTACGCGCTGCCGAATAAAAGCCGAACACGTCAGGACGCGTCGATGAAACGGTCGAGGACGCGCACGCCGAACTTCAGGCCGTCCACCGGCACCCGCTCGTCCACGCCGTGGAACATGCCCGCGAAGTCCAGCTCCGGCGGCAGCTTGAGCGGCGCGAAGCCGAAGCCCCGGATCCCGAGGTCGTCGAAGGACTTGGCGTCCGTACCGCCGGAGAGCATGTACGGGACCGCCTTCGCGGCCGGGTCCTCGGCGAGCAGCGCGGACTGCATGGCGTCCACGATCGTCCCGTCGAAGGAGGTCTCCAGCGCCTTGTCGGAGTGCACGTCCTCGCGCCGCACGTGCGGGCCGAGGATCTTGTCGAGATCGGCGAGGAACTCCTCCTCGAACCCCGGCAGGAACCGTCCGTCGACGTGTGCGGTGGCCTCGCCCGGGATGACGTTGACCTTGTAACCGGCGCCGAGCTGGGTGGGGTTGGCGGTGTTGCGCAGGGTCGCGCCGATGAGCTTGGCGATCCCGCCGAGCCGGGCGAGGGTGCCCTCCATGTCCTCCGGGTCGAGCGTGGTGCCGAGCGCGTCGCCGAGTTCGTCGAGGAAGGCCCGGGTGGTCTTGGTGACCCGTACCGGGAACTGGTGGCGGCCGAGGCGGGCGACGGCCTCCGACAGCTCGGTGATGGCGTTGTCCCGGTGGATCATCGAGCCGTGCCCGGCCGTGCCGGCCACGGTGAGCTTCATCCAGTGCATGCCCTTCTCGGCCGTCTGGATCAGATAGAGCCGGCGCTGCTCGTTCACGGTGAACGAGAACCCGCCGACCTCGCTGATCGCCTCGGTGACGCCCTCGAAGAGATCGGCGTGGTTCTTCACCAGGTGCTTCGCCCCGTAGGTACCGCCGGCCTCCTCGTCCGCGAGGAAGGCGAGCACGATGTCGCGCGGGGGCCTGCGGCCGCTGCGCAGCCGGTCGCGGACGACCGCCAGTGTCATCGCGTCCATGTCCTTCATGTCGACGGCGCCCCGGCCCCACACGCAGCCGTCCGCGACCTCGCCGGAGAACGGGTGGTGGGTCCAGTCCGCCGCGTTGGCCGGTACGACGTCGGTGTGGCCGTGGATGAGCAGTGCGGGCCGCGACGGGTCCTCGCCCTCGATCCGGGCCACCGTCGAGGCGCGGCCGGGGTGCGACTCGAAGATGCGCGGCTCCAGCCCCACCTCGGCCAGCTTCTCGGCGACGTACTCGGCGGCCTTGCGCTCCCCGGGCCCCGAGTGGTCGCCGAAGTTGCTGGTGTCGATCCGGATCAGCTCGCGGCAGAGGTCGACGACCTCGTCCTCGCCGGTCACGTGCCTGCCCGTGTCCGTCTCGTTCACGCTGGTTCCTCCCGCTGTCGCTGCTGGTGGTTCCCCCTCATCCTCCCCCCGCCCCACCGCCCGCCCCAAGACCGGGACCGGCCGGGTCACACGCCGTTCACACCCGGCGGCCCGGGGTCGGGGGGTGATCGGGGGCCCTGGAAAGCCTGGTAATGTTTCCTTCGTCGCCGCGGGGGAAACCCACACGGCACACACCCTGTCCGGGTGGCGGAATGGCAGACGCGCTAGCTTGAGGTGCTAGTGCCCTTTATCGGGCGTGGGGGTTCAAGTCCCCCCTCGGACACAGAGTGGCGAAGGCCGCGACCCCAGGGTCGCGGCCTTCGTCGCGTGAGACTGACGAAATGTGGGCGACATCTCCCCCACCAGGAAAACCCCAGGTCACGGCCCGCCCCCTTGCCCCTTCGGGCCATCCGGTGGACGCCCCCGCTTGGCCGACACGACAGGCCGTAGTCACCCGAGCACTAGAGTATTGGGCTTGTTCGGTGCCGATACGGAAATATCCCCAGGCAGACCTGCGGGCCCGTCGGCGCCCCCGGATGGTCCGGGTTCGAGAGGCGAGGATCCGATGGCCGCCGTTCACGAGAGTCCTGATCTGACGCTGCTCGACGGGGAGCTGGCGGAGGCGACCGGGGGGTTCGACGGGGCGGCGCTGTTCTCGGCCGGTCCGGCTGCGTCGCCGCGCACGCTCGTGGACGTCTTCGAGGCGTCCGTGCGGTCGTACCCGGACGAGCCGGCGCTGGACGACGGGAAGCGGCGGCTGACCTACCGGGCGCTGGCGGTCGAGGTGGAGCACCTGCGGCAGCGCCTCGGGGCGGCCGGGGTCGGGCGGGGCGACCGGGTCGGGGTGCGGGTGCCGTCGGGCACGAACGACCTGTACGTCGCGATCCTCGCGGTGCTGGCGGCCGGTGCCGCCTATGTGCCCGTCGACGCCGAGGACCCCGATGAGCGGGCCGAGCTGGTGTTCGGGGAGGCGGAGGTGCGGGCCGTCGTCGGGGCCGGGCACGAGCTGACCGTCCACGGCGCGTCCGAGGTGCCCACCGCCCGGCCCGGGGCCGGTGACGACGCGTGGATCATCTTCACCTCCGGGTCGACCGGGAAGCCCAAGGGCGTGGCCGTCAGCCATCGCAGTGCCGCCGCGTTCGTGGACGCCGAGGCGGCGCTGTTCCTGGCCGAGGAGCCGATCGGGCCCGGGGACCGGGTGATGGCCGGGCTGTCCGTGGCCTTCGACGCGTCCTGCGAGGAGATGTGGCTGGCGTGGCGGTACGGGGCCTGTCTGGTGCCGGTACCGCGCGCTCAGGTCAGGAGCGGCGCCGATCTGGGGCCCTGGCTGGTCGAGCAGGAGATCACGGTCGTGTCGACCGTGCCGACGCTGGCGGCGCTCTGGGAGCCCGAGACCCTCAACGACGTCCGGCTGCTGATCTTCGGCGGTGAGGCCTGCCCGCCGGAGCTGGCGCAGCGCCTGGTGACGGAGGGTCGTGAGGTGTGGAACACCTACGGGCCGACCGAGGCCACCGTCGTCGCCTGTGCCTCGCTGATGTCCGGCGAGGAGCCGGTCCGGATCGGGCTGCCGCTCGACGGATGGGACCTGGCCGTGGTCGACGAGGCCGGGGAGCCCGTGCCGATGGGCGGCAGCGGGCAGCTCGTGATCGGTGGCGTGGGGCTCGCGCGGTATCTCGACGCCGAGAAGGACGCGGAGAAGTACGCGCCGCTGGAGTCGCTGGGCTGGGAGCGCGCGTATCGCAGCGGTGACCTGGTGAAGGCCGAGCCGGAGGGGCTGGTCTTCCTCGGGCGCGCCGACGAGCAGATCAAGCTCGGCGGGCGGCGGATCGAGCTGGGCGAGGTCGACGCCGCGCTGCAGGCGCTGCCCGGCGTCGCGGGCGCCGCGGCGGCCGTACGGACCGCGCGGAGCGGGAACCAGCTGCTCGTCGGCTATGTGGTCACCCAGGACGGCTGGGACCAGGCGGCGGCCGTGGAGAAACTGCGGGCGGAGCTGCCGGCCGCGTTGGTGCCGCTGCTGGCGCCGGTGGCGGAGCTGCCGACCCGGACCTCGGGGAAGGTGGACCGCAATGCCCTGCCGTGGCCGCTGGCGGAGCTGGAGAGCACCGGCCCGGCCGAGGAGCTGTACGGGACCGAGGCGTGGCTCGCCGAGCAGTGGGCGGAGGTGCTGGGTGTCCCGGTCGGCAGCGCGCAGGACGACTTCTTCGCGATCGGCGGCGGCAGTCTCGGCGCCGCGCAGCTGACGACCCGGCTGCGGACCCGGTACCCGAGCGTCGCGGTGGTGGACATCTACCAGCGGCCCACCCTGCGCAAGCTGGCCCGGTATCTGGAGGAGTCGGGCGAACAGGACGGTCCGCGCCGGGCGGTGGAGCCCGTGCCCGTGCGAGCACGGCTGGTCCAGTTCCTGCTGCTCCTGCCGCTGTTCACCCTGCTCGGGCTGCGGTGGGTCGTTCCGCTGGCGGCGCTCGGGAACCTGCTCGGGCCGTACGCCTGGCTGCCGACCGCGCCCTGGTGGGCCGTGGTGGCGGGGGCGGTGCTGCTCCACACGCCGCCGGGGCGGCTGGCGGTCGCGGCGGGCGGGGCACGCCTGCTGCTGCGCGGTGTCGCGCCCGGGCGGTACGCGCGCGGCGGGAGCGTGCATCTGCGGCTGTGGGCGGCGGAGCGGCTGGCCGAGTTCAGCGGGGCGACCTCGCTGACCGGGGTGTGGCTGGAACGGTACGCGCGGGCGCTGGGCTGCCGGGTCGGTACGGATGTCGATCTGCACGCGCTGCCGCCGGTGACCGGGATGCTGAAGCTCGGGCGGGGCGCGGCGGTGGAGTCCGAGGTGGACCTCTCCGGGTACTGGCTCGACGGGGACCGGCTGGAGATCGGGACCGTCAAGGTCGGGGCCGGCGCGGTGGTGGGGACGCGCAGCATGCTGCTGCCGGGCGCCCGGGTCGGCAAGCGGGCCGAGGTGGCGCCCGGGTCGGCGGTGGCCGGGCAGATCCCCACGGGGCAGCGCTGGGCCGGGGCGCCGGCGGGCAAGCTGGGCAAGGCGAAGCGGAACTGGCCCAAGGAGCGGCCGCAGCGTGGCCTGTTCTGGCGGGTCTCGTACGGCGTGACGGGGTTCGGGCTGACCGCGCTGCCGGTGCTCGCCGGATGTGCCGCGCTGGCCGTGCTGAGCCTGTGCGTGGCCCCGGACGCCGGGCTGGGTGCGGCGATGCGGGGCGCGGCCCTCGGGCTGGTGCCGGCCACGCTGGCGTTCGGGGCGGCGTACGCGCTGCTGCTGCTCGCGGCCGTACGGCTGCTGAGCCTGGGGCTGCGGGAGGGCACACATCCGACGCACAGCCGGGTCGGCTGGCAGGCGTGGACGGTCACGCAGCTGATGGACCGGTCGCGGCAGACGCTGTTCCCGCTGTACGCCGGGCTGGTGACGCCGGTGTGGCTGCGGCTGCTCGGGATGCGGATCGGCAAGGGCGCCGAGGTGTCCACCGTCCTGGCGCTGCCGAGTCTGACGACGGTCGGCGACGGGGCGTTCCTCGCGGACGACACGCTGACCGCGCCGTACGAGCTGGGGGGCGGGTGGCTGCGGATCGGGCGGGCGGAGATCGGGCGGCGGGCGTTCCTCGGGAACTCGGGGATGACCGCGCCGGGGCGGTCGGTGCCGGACGGCGGTCTGGTGGGGGTGCTGTCGGCGACGCCGAAGAAGGCGAAGAAGGGCAGTTCGTACCTGGGGCTGCCGCCGGTCAGGCTGCCCCGGTCGGCCGCGGACGGTGACCAGAGCCTGACGTACGAGCCGCCCGCGCGGCTGCTGTGGGCGCGGGCGCTGGTGGAGCTGTGCCGGATCGTGCCGGTGTTCTGCTCGGCGGGTCTGGCGCTGCTGACGGTGGCGGCGCTCAGCGCGCTGGGCGGCTGGGCGTGGCTGCTGGGCGGGGCGGTGCTGCTCGGCGCCGGCGTTCTCGGATGTGTGCTCTCGGTCGTCGCGAAGTGGCTGCTCGTGGGGCGGCACCACCGGGGCGAGCATCCGCTGTGGAGCGGTTTCGTGTGGCGCAACGAGCTGGCGGACACCTTCGTGGAGGTGCTGGCCGTGCCGTGGCTGGCCGGGGCGGTGCCGGGCACGCCGGTGCTGAACGTCTGGCTGCGGGGGCTCGGGGCGGCCATCGGCCGGGGGGTGTGGGTGGAGAGTTACTGGCTGCCCGAGACCGACCTCGTCACGCTCGGCGACGGGGCGACGGTGAACCGGGGGTGCGTGCTCCAGACCCACCTCTTCCACGACCGGATCTTGCGGACGGATACTGTGGAACTCCGTGAGGGTGCCACCTTGGGCCCGGGCGGAATCGTCCTGCCCGGCAGCGTGGTCGGGGCCCGCACCACGCTGGGACCGGCGTCGCTGGTCATGGCCGCGGAGTCCGTTCCCGACGACACCCGGTGGCTGGGCAACCCGATCGAGGTGTGGCGCCGCTGAGTGCGGCTCGTGCGGCGACGGGGGACTCGGGGGACGATGGACGTCGTACGAGATGCGGAGCGGGGAGCAGAAGCGGCAGTGGCGGTTCAGCAGTCAGTGGGTCCGGACCCGTACTTCCCGGCGAACGGTGATGCCCGTTACCGGGTGCATCGGTACGAGCTGGCTGTGGACTACCGGCCGGGGCCGAACCGGCTGTCCGGCACCGCGCGGCTCAACGCCATAGCGGGCCGGGCGGCGCTCACGGAGTTCCAGCTGAACCTCGCCGACTTCAAGATCGGCCGGATCCGGGTCGACGGCCGGGCCCCGCACTACACCCACCGGGGCGGGCGGCTGCGCGTCCGGCCCGCCAAGCCGGTCCGGCCGGGGGCCGCGTTCACGGTCGAGGTGCACTGGTCGGGCAACCCGAAGCCGGTGAACAGCCCCTGGGGCGGGCTCGGTTGGGAAGAGCTGACGGACGGGGCGCTGGTGGCGAGCCAGCCGGTCGGGGCGCCGTCCTGGTATCCGTGCAACGACCGGCCCGCCGACAAGGCCTCGTACCAGATCTCGGTCACGACACCGTCCGCGTACCAGGTGGTGGCGGGCGGGCGGCTGCTCACCCGGACGGCGAAGGCGTCCACCACGACGTGGGTGTACGAGCAGTCGGCGCCGACGTCGAGCTATCTGGTGGGCCTGTCGATCGGCAAGTACCAGACCGTGCTGCTCGGCGACCCCGGGCCGGGCGGGGTGCCGCAGCACGGGCACATCCCGGCGCACCTGCTGACCGAGTTCTCGCGGGACTTCGCGCGCCAGCCCGCCATGATGGAGCTGTTCGAGGACCTGTTCGGGCCGTATCCCTTCGGGGAGTACGCGGTCGTGGTGACCGAGGAGGAACTCGATGTCCCGGTCGAGGCCCAGGGGTTGTCGCTGTTCGGCGCCAACCACGTGGACGGGGCGAGGGGTTCGGAGCGGCTGGTCGCGCACGAGCTGGCCCACCAGTGGTTCGGCAACAGCGTGTCCATCGCCGACTGGCGGCACATCTGGCTGAACGAGGGGTTCGCCAAGTACGCGGAGTGGCTGTGGTCGGAGCGTTCCGGCGGGCGCAGCGCGCAGCAACTGGCCGCCGCCGCGCACCAGAAGCTCGCCGCGCTCCCCCAGGACCTGCGGCTGGCGGACCCAGGCCGCAAGCTGATGTTCGACGACCGGCTCTACGAGCGCGGCGGTCTCACCGTCCACGCGGTGCGCTGCGCGCTGGGCGACGAGGCGTTCTTCCGGATGCTGCGCGGCTGGGCGGGCCTCCACCGCGGCGGCGCCGTCACGACGGCCGGCTTCACGGCCCACGCCGCCCGTTACGCGGACGGGCCGCTGGACGCCCTGTTCCGGGCCTGGCTCCAGGAGCCCGCGCTGCCGCCCCTGCCGTCCCCGCCGTCCGTCAGGGCCCCCGGGGTCCCGGCGCGGCCGCCGTATCCGCCGACGAACGCGGGGCCGGCGTAGGCGGGGCACAATGGCTGCCATGTCGTCGCGCCGCAGTGGTTCCAGGGCCGGGTCGAAGAATGCCGCACGGGGCTCTTCGCCGGGCCCCCGCGCCTGCCCCTGCGGGCTGCCCGAGGCGTACGAGAGCTGTTGCGGGCGCCGGCACGCGGGGGCTGCCGCGGCGCCGACCGCCGAGGCGCTGATGCGGTCGCGGTACAGCGCGTTCGTGGTGCGTGACGAGGCGTATCTGCTGCGCAGCTGGCACCCCCGGACGCGGCCGGCCGCCGTCGCCTTCGACACCACCATGCGCTGGACCGGCCTGGAGATCCTGGACACCCGGGACGGGTCGGCCTTCCACAGCACCGGCACGGTCACCTTCCGCGCCTCGTTCCGGGGCGGCTCGCTGCACGAGCGGAGCCGGTTCGAGCGGGTGGACGGGGCCTGGGTGTACGTGGACGGGGAGTTCCTGGACTAGGGCCCTTCCCTGACCCCGGTCAACCGGCGGCCGGGGAACGGCCGTTGGGTGCCAGGATGTCGAGTTCCTGGAGGGCGCCCGCGGTGATCTCCCGGGTGAGGCGTTCGGCCCGGGGGGCGTCGTGTTCGCGGATGGCCTCGGCGACCTGGACGTGGAGGCTGACGGCGGCCGGGTCGGGGTCGTGGAACATGACGTCGTGGTGCGTGCGGCCGGCGAGGACCTCCTCGACGACGTCCCCGAGGCGGGCGAACATCTCGTTGCCGGAGGCGTCGAGGATCAGGCGGTGGAAGGCCACGTCGTGGTGGAGGTAGCCCTCCAGCTTGTGCCCGCGCGAGTGGGCGACCATGCCGATGGCGCACTCGGTGAGCGCGGCGCACTGCTCGTCCGTGGCGTGGCGCGCGGCGAGGCCGGCGGCGATCGGTTCGACGGCGCCGCGCAGCACGGTCAGTGAGCGCAGCTGGCGGGGGCGGTCCGCGCCGGCCAGGCGCCAGCGGATGACCTGCGGGTCGTAGACGTTCCACGCGGCGGACGGGCGGACGATCACGCCGACCCGGCGGCGGGACTCGACCAGGTGCATGGACTCCAGGACGCGGACCGCCTCGCGCATCACCGAGCGGGACACCTCGAAGCCGTGGGCGAGTTCGTCCGTGCGCAGCACGCTCCCGGGCGGGTACTCGCCCGCCGTGATCGCCGGTCCGAGGGTGTCCAGTACTCGGCCGTGCAGCCCCCGGCCCGCTGTGGTCATGGGGATCAGGGTACGAGGAGGAGAGGGCGAAGAAAAAGTCAGACTTATATGGGTCCAGGGCTTGAATTCGTCGTACCTAATGAGTTTCAGTGTCGTCGACGTCGGGTGACGTTCAGATGTCGACGTAGACAGCGAGGTAGTGATGCGTACCCCTCATGTCGTCGTGGTGATGGGCGTGGCAGGAACCGGGAAGACCACGATCGGTCCCCTGCTCGCGTCCCGGCTCGGCGTTCCGTACGCCGAGGGCGACGACTTCCACCCCGAGGCCAACATCGCCAAGATGTCGGCCGGGACACCGCTGGACGACGCGGACCGGGGCCCGTGGCTGGACGCCATCGGCGCGTGGGCCCACGGCAGGGACGGGCTCGGCGGGGTGGTCAGCTGTTCCGCGCTGAAGCGCGCCTACCGGGACCGGCTGCGGGCCGCCGCGCCCGGTGTCGTCTTCCTGCATCTCGCGGGTGACCGGGCGCTCGTCGAGGACCGGATGTCCCACCGGCAGGGCCACTTCATGCCGACGGCGCTGCTGGACTCGCAGTTCGCCACGCTCCAGCCGCTGCAGGCGGACGAGGCGGGCGTCGCGGTCGACGTGGCGGGCTCGCCCGAGGAGATCGCCGAGCGGGCGGTCGCCGCGCTGCGGGAGATCGACCCGACCGTGCCGTAGGGCCGCGGTCGCCGTCACGTTCCGTTCCCCCCTCCCCCTCTTCCCCCCCACCTTCCCCACCTTCCCCACCTTCCCCACTCAAGGAATCACCGTGACCAGACTCAATGTCGAGCTGCTGGCAGCGGACCCCGTCGAGCCGATCACCTCGGCGGGACACGCGCAGCTGGGCCTGGCCGTACTGGCCGGCATCGCCGTGATCGTCGTCCTCATCACCAGGTTCAAGGTGCACGCCTTCCTGGCGCTGACCATCGGCTCGCTCGCGCTCGGCGCGTTCGCCGGGGCCCCGCTGGACAAGGCGATCCTGAGCTTCACCACCGGGCTCGGGTCGACCGTGGCCGGGGTGGGTGTGCTCATCTCGCTGGGTGCGATCCTCGGCAAGCTGCTGGCGGACTCCGGGGGCGCCGACCAGATCGTGGACACCATCCTCGCCAGGGCCGGCGGGCGGGCGATGCCCTGGGCGATGGTGCTGATCGCCTCCGTGATCGGGCTGCCGCTGTTCTTCGAGGTCGGGATCGTGCTGCTGATCCCGGTGGTGCTGATGGTCGCCAAGCGCGGCAACTACTCGCTGATGCGTATCGGCATCCCGGCCCTCGCCGGCCTGTCCGTGATGCACGGGCTGATCCCGCCGCACCCGGGCCCGCTGGTCGCGATCGACGCGGTGAAGGCCAACCTGGGGGTCACGCTGGCGCTGGGGCTGCTGGTGGCGATACCGACCGTGATCATCGCCGGACCGCTGTTCTCGAAGTACGCGGCGCGCTGGGTGGACGTGCCCGTCCCCGAGCGCATGATCCCCGCGCGGGCCTCGGAGGAACTGGAGAAGCGGCCGGGGTTCGGCGCGACCATCGCGACCATGCTGCTGCCGGTGGTGCTCATGCTGGCCAAGGCGCTGGTGGACATCGTCGTGGACGACCCCGAGCAGATGGTCCAGCGGGTCTTCGACGTGGCCGGTTCGCCGCTGATCGCGCTGCTCGCGTCCGTGATCGTGGGCATGTTCACGCTGGGGCGGGCGGCCGGGTTCACCAAGGAGCGGCTGGGTGCGACGGTCGAGAAGTCCCTCGCCCCCATCGCGGGCATCCTGCTGATCGTGGGCGCCGGCGGCGGCTTCAAGCAGACCCTCATCGACTCCGGGGTCGGGCAGATGATCCTGGAGATCTCCGAGGACTGGTCGATCCCCGCGCTCGTGCTGGCCTGGCTGATCGCGGTCGCGATCCGGCTGGCCACCGGCTCGGCCACGGTCGCCACGATCTCGGCGGCGGGGCTGGTGGCCCCGCTCGCCGCGGACATGTCGACCACGCACACCGCCCTGCTGGTGCTCGCGATCGGCGCCGGCTCGCTGTTCTTCAGCCACGTCAACGACGCCGGGTTCTGGATGGTCAAGGAGTACTTCGGGATGACCGTCGGCCAGACCGTCAAGAGCTGGTCGGTGATGGAGACGATCATCTCGGTGGTGGCGGGGGCGATCGTGCTGCTGCTGTCGCTGGTGATCTAGGGCCTGTCGTTCGGATCACGCCCGGGCCGGCTTCGGGCCGGGGAGGTGCGGAACCGGGGGCTCCCGGCCGTGTGCGGCGTCACGGCCGCCACAGCGGGTGTTCCCGGTCCGCCCATTCCCTGCTCACCGACCCGGTCCGCAGCCCCCGCCGTGCCTCGGGGTCGCCCAGGGCCATGCCGATGTGGCCGGCCAGGACGATGCCGATGGTCAGGGCCAGCCAGTCGTGGACGAAGGTCGCGCTGGTGCGCCACATCAGCGGGGTGAGGTGGGTGAACCACATCATCAGGCCGGTGGCGAGCATGACGAGGGTGGCGCCGGCGATCCAGGAGGCGTAGAGCTTCTGGCCGGCGTTGAACTTCGCGGCGGGGCGTGCGCCCGGGGTGCGACGGCGGGCGGCGCGCAGCCAGACGCGGTCGTGCGGGCCCCAGCGGTTCAGCCGGCCGAGGTCCGCGCGGAACGCGCGGGAGGCCAGGCCCGCCAGGACGGGGAGGGGCAGGAGCAGTCCGGCCCACTGGTGGACCGTCACCACGAGCGCCCGGCGGCCGACCAGTTCGGCGAAGGCGGGGATGTACAGGCAGGCCGCCGTGGCCACGCAGAGGCCCATCAGGGCGGCGGTCGTGCGGTGGATCCAGCGCTCGGCGGCCGTGAAGCGCGCGACCCGGGTCCGCGCCGGGACGGGTGGGTCCTCAAGTCGTCGGTGCATCGTCCCGCCCGTTCGATCGGCCGACCCACGCGTCGATGTCGTAGCCGCGCTCCTCCCAGTAGCCCGGCTCGACCTTCTCGGTGACCTCGATGCCGGAGAGCCACTTGGCCGACTTGTAGAAGTACATGGGGGCGACGTACAGCCGGACCGGACCGCCGTGGTTGTGGCTGATGTCCTTGTCCTGCATGCGCAGGGCGACGAGGACGTCCGGGCGGCGGGCCTGCTCCAGGGTGAGGCTCTCGGTGTACGCCCCGTCGAAGCAGGTGAAGCGGATCGCGCCCGCGGAGGCGCGCACCCCGGCCGCGTCCAGCAGCGTGGAGAGCCGTACGCCCTCGAAGGGGGTGTCCGGGACCCGCCAGCCGGTGACGCACTGCACGTCCTTGACCATCCGGGTCTGTGGGAGGGCGCGCAGGTCGGCGAGGGTGTAGGAGCCGCGTCTGTCGACGAGGCCGCCGACCGTGAGGCGGTAGTTCTCCGCGGTCCTGCGGGGGACGGACGAGGTCACCGAGTAGTAGCGGAAGCCGCCGCCGTTGGGCAGCAGGCCGGTCAGTCCGGTGGGGTCCTTCTCGGCCGCCTCGCCGAGGAACGCCTCCATGCCGCGCTGGAGGACGGGCGCGGCGACCACGCCGAGGGCGCCGAGTCCGAGGGTGCCGAGGAGGACCCGGCGGCCGACGGGCGCGCCGCGCCCCGGGTCCCTGTCCACGTCTTCGGGGTGTTCCGGCGGCGCCTGTCGCGCCGCGGGATGTTCGGGGTTCACCCACTGATTCGAACATCCGCCGCCCCCGTCGGGCCAGCGACGGCGGAGATTCGTCAGGATTCCGTAAGGCTCCCGGGGCCTCGGCGCGCTTTCCCGGGCCTCCGGCTCGATCGGTCGTGTCCGGCGCAATCGGTCGCGTCCGGCGCAACCGATCGCGTCCGGCTCAGCCCGTCGCCTTCGCCGCCGCCCGGCCCGCCGTACGGCCCGAGAACAGGCAGCCGCCGAGGAACGTGCCCTCCAGCGAGCGGTAGCCGTGGACACCGCCGCCGCCGAAGCCCGCGGCCTCGCCCGCCGCGTACACGCCCTCCAGCGGGTCGCCGCCCTCGGTGAGGACGCGGGAGGACAGGTCGGTCTCCAGGCCGCCGAGGGTCTTGCGGGTCAGGATGTTCAGGCGGACGGCGATCAGCGGGCCGGCCTTGGGGTCGAGGATGCGGTGCGGGGCGGCGGTGCGGATGAGCTTGTCGCCGAGGTAGTTGCGGGCCCCGCGGATCGCCATGACCTGGAGGTCCTTGGTGAAGGGGTTGGCGACCTCCCGGTCCCGGGAGACGATCTCGCGGCGCAGCTCGGCCTCGTCGATCAGCGGTTCCTTCGTGAGGGCGTTCATCCCGCGGACGAGGGAGCCGAGGTCCTTCTCGACGACGAAGTCGACGCCGTGGTCCATGAACGCCTTCACCGGGCCGGGGACGTCCGCGCGGGCCCGGATGAAGACGTCCTTGACGGACCTACCGGTGAGGTCGGGGTTCTGCTCGGAGCCGGAGAGGGCGAACTCCTTGCCGATGATCTTCTGGTCGAGCACGAACCACGTGTAGTCGTACCCGGTCTTCATGATGTGTTCGAGGGTGCCGAGGGTGTCGAAGCCCGGGAACAGCGGGACCGGGAGCCGCTTGCCGCGGGCGTCCAGCCAGAGCGAGGACGGGCCGGGCAGGACGCGGATGCCGTGGTTCTCCCAGATGGGGTTCCAGTTCTGGATGCCCTCGGTGTAGTGCCACATCCGGTCACGGTTGATGAGGTGGGCGCCCGCCTCCTCGGCGATGCCGAGCATGCGGCCGTCGACGTGCGCGGGCACGCCGGAGATCATCTTCTCCGGGGGGCTGCCGAGCCGCTCGGGCCAGTTGGCGCGGACGAGGTCGTGGTTGCCGCCGATGCCGCCGGAGGTGACGATCACGGCCTGGGCCCTGAGTTCGAAGGCGCCGGTGACGGTGCGGGTGCTCGGCTGACCGCGTTCGATGGCCGACGGCTCCAGGATCTCGCCGGTGACGGTGTCGACGGCGCCCGCGCTGCGGGACAGGCCGGTCACCCGGTGCCGGAACTTCAGCTGGACGAGCCCCCGGGCCACGCCCTCGCGCACCCGCCGCTCGAAGGGTTCGACGAGGCCGGGGCCGGTGCCCCAGGTGATGTGGAAGCGGGGGACGGAGTTGCCGTGTCCGTTGGCGTCGTAGCCGCCGCGCTCGGCCCAGCCGACGACGGGGAAGAACCGGACGCCCTGCCCGTGCAGCCAGGACCGCTTCTCACCGGCCGCGAAGTCCACGTACGCCTCGGCCCACTTGCGCGGCCAGTGGTCCTCCTCGCGGTCGAAGGCGGCCGTGCCCATCCAGTCCTGGAGGGCGAGCGCGTGGCTGTCCTTGATCCGCAGGCGGCGCTGCTCGGGCGAGTCGACGAAGAAGAGCCCGCCGAAGGACCAGTGCGCCTGGCCGCCGATCGACTGCTCCGGCTCCTGGTCGAGGAGGATCACCTTGCGGCCCGCGTCGACGAGCTCCGCGGTCGCCGCGAGCCCCGCGAGGCCCGCCCCGATCACGATCACATCTGCGTCGTACGACATTCGAGGACGTCCTCTCGGGAACGGGTCGGTCGAAGAAAGACAGGCCGAAGCAGGCCGGGCACGGCCTCACGCCTTGTTACCGGCCGGTCAGCAGCGCTGGCCTCAGATCCTTCGGCAGAAGGAGCGACCTAGTCAACTGCCGAGGTGGGTCCGCTCCCGCCGACAGGTTCCGGCCGGGGCGGATACAGTCGGTCCAATACGTATCGGTCCGCCCGCCGGGGCACAATTCGCTCCCCGGCCGGGATGCCTGGCGGATGCCCCGTGGCATTCCGCCGCGGCCCGTCCGACGACCCGAGGTACTCCGCGTGTCGGTTCTCGTACTCCTCCTCTCCGTCGGCGCCGCCTGCTGTCTGGGCTTCGGCTTCGTCCTCCAGCAGCAGGCCGCCGCGCACGCCCCGCTGGGCGACTTCCTCTCGCCCCGGCTGCTGCTCGACCTGATCCGGGTGCCGCGCTGGCTCGGCGGGATCGGGCTGATGGTGTGCGGGATGGCGCTGGGCGCGGTCGCGCTCGGCCGGGGCGAGGTCACTCTCGTGGAGCCGATCCTCGCGACCAACCTCCTCTTCGCGCTCGCCCTCTCCCGCCGGCAGACCCGTCAGCCGCTGGGCCGCCAGGGATGGGCGGGGCTGGTGCTGCTCGCGGGCGGGGTCACCGCGTTCATCGTCGCCGGGCGGCCGGAGGGCGGGGCGGCGGTCGGCGGTCCCTTCCGGCAGTGGCTGATCATCGGTGTCATGGTGGGGCTCGCCCTGCTGCTCACCGCCTACGCGAAGCGGTCGCGCAGGAGCGCCGCGCCGGTGCTCCTGGCGGTCGCCGCCGGGCTCCTGTACGGCGTCCAGGACGCGCTCACCCGGATCAGCGGGCAGCTGTTCGGCGCGGGCGGCTGGAGCGGGCTGCTCACCTCGTGGCAGCCGTACGGGGTCGTCCTGCTCGGGGTGACCGGGCTCCTCCTCGTGCAGAGCGCGTTCGAGGCGGCCCCGCTGCGGATGTCGCTGCCGGCGCTGACCGCCGCACAGCCGCTGGCGGGCATCGCGTGCGGGGTGGGGTTCCTGGGGGACCGGCTGCGGACGGACCCGGGGGCGCTCGCCTGGGAGGCGGCCGGGCTGGCGGGGGCCGTGGTGGGGGTGGTGCTCCTCGGGATGCATCCGGCGATGCCGTGCGGCTCCGCCGGGGCGCGGGAGGGCGTGGTGGGGGCGGGCGCGAGCGCCGTGTAGGCCGGGAGCGCGGGTCGCACGCCGGTGCGACCGGGTGGGGGCGGGCGCGCGAAGGGGCCGCACTCCCCGTTCCCGCGGCGCCCACAATGGGGCCATGAGTGCCGCCGACGAGATCCTCGACATCGTGGACGAGAGCGACCAGGTCATCGGGCAGCTTCCGCGGGGGGGAGGTGTATGCCCGGGGGCTGCGGCATCGGGCCGTGTTCGTGCTGGTCAGGGACGGTTCCGGGCGGCTGTTCGTGCATCGCAGGACCGCCACGAAGCTGGTCTTCCCCTCGCTGTACGACATGTTCGTGGGCGGGGTGGTGGGGGCCGGCGAGTCCTACGACGACGCGGCGCTGCGCGAGGCCGAGGAGGAGCTGGGCGTCTCCGGGCTGCCCCGGCCGGACCCGCTGTTCCTGTTCCTGTACGACGACGGGGCCGGGCGTACCTGGTGGTCGGCGGTGTACGAGGTGCGCTGCGAACTGCCGGTGGACCCGCAGGCGGAGGAGGTCGCCTGGCACGGCTTCCTGACCGAGGCGGAGGTGCGGCGGCGGCTGGACGAGTGGGAGTGGGTGCCGGACGGGAGGGCGGCGTACGAGCGGCTGAGGGCGCGGGAGGGCGGCCTGCCCTTCGAAGCCGACCGGTAGTGTCCTGTACGTGATCGAATTTGCACGGAACGTCCGCCTCTGGTTCGTCCCCGAGGAGGTCCGGGCGGAGGGCCGGACCCCGGACTACCGGTTCTCCCTGGCCAACGAGCGGACGTTCCTGGCCTGGCTGCGCACCGCGCTCGCCCTGATCGGCGGCGGTTTCGCGGTGGACCAGTTCCTGCCGGACCTGCGCTGGGGCTGGCGCGTCGGGCTCGCCCTGGTCCTGCTGGGCTCCGGGGTGCTGTGCGCGTTGCGGGCGGTCAACCACTGGGTACGCTGCGAGCGGGCGATGCGGCGCGGTGAGGACCTTCCGGTGTCCCGCTTCCCGGCCGTGCTCGGCATCGTCGTCGCCGTGGTGGCCGTGGCCATGGTCGTCGTGGTCCTGCTCCGGCGGGAGGGATGAGCCCGTCGTCCGCTCCCCCGGAGTCCGCCGACCGGGACCCCGGCCTGCAGCCCGAGCGGACCCGGCTCGCCTGGCGGCGTACGACCCTGACGGGTGCCGTGGTCGCCGTCCTCGCCGTCAAGTCCGCGCTGCACGGCGGGCCGTCGGCCGCGGGCATGGTGGCCGCGGCGCTGTGCGCGGTGGTGTGGCTGGGCTCCCTGGCCCTCGCCCATCGCCGCATCCAGGCCCTGGCGGCCTCCCGCCCGCCCGTTCTCACGCCCCGGATCGCCACGACGGCCGCCCTGTGCGTGATCGCCCTCGCGGTGTGCGGCGCGGCCCTGGTGTTCTGACCGCGCGGGCGCGACGGGGAGCGGCCGGGCCTGTGGAAGCCTGGGCAGATCTTGGCCTGTGCATGGAGTTTCCAAAGGGAGAATTGGGGCTTGTGTGACTAGCCTGGATATGTCACCCCCTGCCCCACCGAAGGTGAGCGCGATGACCACCCTGCACCAGGAGCACCCTGTCCACGACCACGACCACGGCCCCGCCTGCGGGCACACCGCCGTGTCGCACGGGGACCACACCGACTACGCGCACGACGGGCATCTCCACCGCGAGCACTCCGGCCACTGGGACGAGTGCGAGCCGAGCGGGCACACCGCGCACGACGAGCACGGCCATGAGCACGGCGAGGACTGCGGGCACCAGGCGGTCACGCACGGGGACCACGTGGACTACGTGCACGACGGACACCGGCACGCCGCCCACGACGGGCACTGGGACGACCACTGACCGACGGCACGTACGGCACGGGCGCCGCCGCCCGTGCCGCTTCCGTACCCCCGGTTTCCACCGGTTCGTCGCCGACTGGCAGGCTCTGACCACCAGTTGGCGACGACCGGGGGGACGAAAGGGGTCACGATGACCGCGGAAGAGCCGTACACCGTCGAGCTCGCGAGCGACGTGTACGCGTATGTGCAGCCGGACGGCGGTTGGTGCCTGAACAACTCGGGTTTCGTGAGCGACGGGACCACCACGCTGCTCGTGGACACGGCGGCGACCGAGCGCCGGACCCTCGCCCTGGGCGCCGCGCTCGACGCGACCGGCGTCCCGAGGCCCCGCCTCCTGGTCAACACCCACCACCACGGCGACCACACCTACGGCAACGGCCACTTCACCCCCACCGCCACCCTCGTCTCGCACACGGCCTGCCGCCGCGAGGCGCTCGCCAGTGGACAGCACCTCCATCTGCTGTGGCCCGGCACCGACTTCGGCGATGTGGAGATCCGGGGCGCCGACCTGACGTACGACGACCGTGTGACGCTCCACGTCGGTGACATCGAGGCCCGGGTGATCCACCCCGGCATCTCGCACACGGTCGGCGACTCCGTGGTGTGGCTGCCGCACCGGCGGGTGCTGTTCGCGGGGGACCTGGTCTTCGAGGGCGGGACGCCGTTCTTCCTGATGGGCTCGCTCAGCGGTTCGCTGCGGGCGCTGGCGCTGCTGCGCGAACTGGGCGCCGAGACCGTCGTCCCGGGGCACGGTCCGGTCACCGACCCGTCCGCGTTCGACCGGGCCGAGCGGTACATCCGGTTCGTGGCCGAGGTCGCGGAGAAAGCGCACGCGGCGGGGCTGACACCGCTGGAGGCCGCCCGGAGCACGGATCTCGGCGAGTACGCCGCGCTGCCCGAGAGCGAGCGGCTGGTGGCGAACCTGCACCGGGCCTACGCCGAGCTGGACGGGCAGCCCGAGGGCGAGGGCGTCGACCCCTTCGCCGGGTTCATGGACATGGCCACCGTGAACGGCGGGGAGATGATGACCTGCCACGCCTGACGGCAGGGTGGGCCGGAGGTGCGGATGGAGCGGACGGAGCGGACGGAGCGACGGTCCGATCACGCCGAGACTCCGATCACTTTCGGGTCACCCACTGGACGACATACCGACCGGTCGGCATCATGGACGGGTCCCGGTACGCCGCGTGGAGGAGCGATGATGCACCCAGACCACCCGCCAGGTCTCGATCCCGACCGGCTCCGCGTCCTGCTCGACGCCGAGCGGCCCGGCCTCGTGCGCGGCCCGCTCACCGGCCGGCTGATCGAGGGCGGACGGTCGAACCTGACGTACGAGGTCACGGACGGCACCGCGAAGTGGGTCGTACGGCGGCCCCCGCTGGGCCATGTGCTGGCGACCGCGCACGACATGAGACGCGAGCACCGTGTCATCAGCGCGCTGCACGCCACGGACGTGCCGGTCCCGAGCCCCGTGCTGTTCTGCGACGACGAGGACGTGCTCGGCGCGCCCTTCTACGTCATGGACTTCGTCGAGGGCACCCCCTACCGCACCGCCGAGCAGCTGGCCCCGCTCGGCCCGGAGCGCACCCGGGCCGCCGTGCTGAGCCTGGTCGACACCCTCGTCGAACTGCACGCGGTGGACCCCGCCGAGGTGGGCCTCGCCGACTTCGGGCGCCCGGAGGGCTTCCTGGACCGGCAACTGCGGCGCTGGGGCAAGCAGTTGGACGCGTCCCGCAACCGCGACCTGGCCGGCATCGACGAACTGCACGCGGTGCTGGGACGCCGGCTGCCCCGCTCCCCCGCCCCCACGGTCGTGCACGGCGACTACCGCCTCGACAACGTGCTGCTCGGCGACGACGACCGGATCAGGGCCATCCTCGACTGGGAGATGTCCACGCTCGGCGATCCGCTGACCGACCTGGGCCTGCTGGTGATGTACAGCGTCCCACTGGCCACGCCCGACTCCCCCGTCTCCACGACCGCGGCGGCCGCCGGGCACCCCGACCCGTCCGAGATCGTGGAGCGGTACGCGGCCCGTTCGGGCCGTGACGTCTCCTCGGTGTCCTGGTACACGGCGTTCGCGTGGTTCAAGCTCGCCGTGATCCTGGAGGGCATCCACTACCGGTACACACTCGGCCAGACGGTCGGCCGCGGCTTCGACCGCATCGGCGACCTGGTCCCCGTCTTCATCGACCACGGCCTGACGACGCTCGGCGCCGGCACCCAGGAAGGCTGACCCGCCATGGACTTCGCATTCGACGCCCGCACCGAGGAGCTGCGCGCCAGGCTCCTCGCCTTCATGGACGCGTACGTGTACCCGGCGGAGGCCGTGGCCGAGGAGCAGCGGGCCCGGCTGGCCTCGCCGTGGGACACGCCCGCCGTGGTGGAGGAGCTGAAGGCCGAGGCCCGCCGGCAGGGCCTGTGGAACCTCTTCCTGCCCGACTCCGAGTACGGGGCGGGGCTCACGAACCTGCAGTACGCGCCGCTCGCCGAGATCACGGGCCGCTCCCCGCAGCTGGCGCCGACCGCGCTGAACTGCGCCGCGCCCGACACGGGGAACATGGAGGTGCTGAGCCAGTTCGGCGACGAGGCGCAGAGGAAGCAGTGGCTGGAGCCGCTGCTCGCCGGTGAGATCCGGTCGGCGTTCGCGATGACCGAGCCGGAGGTGGCCTCCTCGGACGCCACCAACATCACCACGCTGATCGAGCGGGACGGCGACACGGGCGACTACGTCGTCAACGGGCGCAAGTGGTACATCTCCGGGGCCATGAACCCCGACTGCAAGATCTTCATCGTCATGGGCAAGACGGACCCGGACGGGGCCGACATCCGCCGTCAGCAGTCGATGATCCTGGTCCCGCGTGACACTCCGGGTGTCACCGTGAAGCGGGCGATGCAGGTGTTCGGGTACGAGGACCACTCGCACGGCGGCCACGCCGAGGTGGTCTTCGAGAACGCGCGGGTGCCGGCCGCCAACCTGATCGGCGAGGAGGGCGGCGGTTTCGCCATCGCGCAGGCGCGGCTCGGCCCCGGGCGCATCCACCACTGCATGCGGCTCATCGGGATGGCCGAACGGGCGATCGAGCTGATGTGCCGGCGCGCGGTGGCCCGGGAGGCGTTCGGCAAGGCGCTGGCGCAGCAGGGGGTCGTGCACAACTGGATCGCCGACGCGCGGGTGGCGGTGGAGCAGCTGCGGCTGCTGGTGCTGAAGACGGCGTGGATGATGGACACGGTGGGCAACAAGGGGGCCCACACGGAGATCCAGGCGATCAAGATCGCCACCCCGCGGACGGTGGTGGACATCATCGACCGCGCGATCCAGCTCCACGGCGCGGGGGGTGTCAGCCAGGACTTCCCGCTGGCCGAGCTGTACGCGGGGGCGCGGACGCTGATGATCGCGGACGGGCCGGACGAGGTGCACCAGCGGTCGCTGGCGCGGCGGGAGCTGAAGCGGTACGTGTGAGCGGGGGGGGTGCGTTGTCGGGTGCGGGTGCGTGGGGGCTGGTCGCGCAGTTCCCCGCGCCCCTGAAAAGCAGGGGCTGGGCTTTTAGGGGCGCGGGGAACTGCGCGAGAAGCCCCACCGGGCCCGCGGTCGCAGACGAACCCGCACCCCTACGGCCGGAGCGCCCGCAGCAGCAGGTCGGCCAGATGGTCCGCGACCTCCTGCGGGCCCATCGGCCCGTCGGGGCGGTACCACGTCGACAGGTGGTGGACCGAACCGAAGTGGTAGTCGACGACCAGGTCGGCCGGGGTCGCCCGCGAGAAGACGCCGGCCTCCTGCCCCTCCTCCACGAGCGCCCGGAACCGCTCGTGGTACCGCCGGCGTTCCGCACGGACCTGCTTGTTCTTCTCCGGGCTCAGATGGTGCATGGACCGGAAGAAGATCATCGCGTCGTCGAGGTTGTCGATGGTGGTGACGACGACATCGGCGGCGGCCCCCCGCAGCCGTTCCTCGACGGGCGCGTCGGCCCCCGCGAACGCGTCGAGCCGCTCCTGCTGGATGCGCAGCACGCGCGCGTACACCTCGTGCAGCAGATCGTCCTTGGAACCGAAGTAGTGGTACAGCGCGCCCTTGGTGACGCCCGCCGCCTCGACGATCTCCTGCACCGAGGTGCGGTCGTAGCCCCGCTCGGCGAAGAGCCGGGTGGCGGCGGCGAGCAGCCGCTGCGGGACGGGCGTACCGTCTCCGTCCGTCGTCCTGGGCACTGCCGCCACCTGCCTTCCGAGGTTCTGTCGTCGCCTGCCGGTCGCCCGCCGGCCGTCGGCCGGTCCCGGACCGGCCGGAATCGGGCGCTTCCGCCGGAGGATCATCCCACCCTCCGGCCCGCGCCCGCCGGGCAGGGCGGTCAGCCGGTCGTCTCCCACTTCTGCTGGATGTGGTTCATGTTCGTCAGCCAGCGGTCCGGATCGGCCGCCCTGGCCCGGTAGAAACCGGCCACCTCGGGGTGCGGCAGGATCAGGAAGCGGTCCTGGTCGATGCCCTCGAAGAGCGCGTCGGCCACGTCCTCCGGGTCGATCGCGGTCGGCGCGAGCACCAGGTCGCCCGCGCTGCCGGAGGCCGTCAGCATGTCGGTGCGCACGCCCTGCGGGCAGATCGCGTGGACCTTGACGCCCCGGTGGCGGTAGGTGAGGGACAGCCATTCGGCGAAGGCGTACGCCCCGTGCTTGGTGACGCTGTAGGGCGCCGCGCCGATCATGGTGAGCAGCCCGGCGGCGGAGACCGTCGAGACGAAACGCCCGCTGCCCCGCTCCAGCCACGCCGGCAGCAGTTCGTGGGCCGCCCGGACGTGGGCCATGACGTTGACGTCCCAGGCGAGCGCCCACACCTTCTCGTCGGCCGCCTCCGTCCCGCCGGAGGCGAGTCCGGCGTTCGCGCAGTACACGTCCACGGTGCCGCCGAGGGCCTCGCGCGCCGCCGGGACGATGGTGGACGCGTCCCCGGGGACCGCGATCCCGCCGATCTCGTCGGCCACGGCCTTCGCCCGGTCGCCGTCCAGATCGTTCACGACGACCCGGGCGCCCTCGGCCGCGAACCGGCGGGCCAGGGCGGCCCCGATCCCGCCACCGGCGCCCGTGACGACCACACCCGCACCCTGCACGGCTCCCACGATCGGTCTCCTTCGCCTTCGACACGACGTATCGAGAATCGGTCCACCAGGACGACCAGACTAACCGGTCGGTATGTCTGCGAGGAAGGGTGGCGCCCACGCCGTCCCGAAGGGGCGTGGCGAACCGCGCGACCGGCCGCCCACCGCCCGCGGACGACAAACCACCCACGGAACCGCTTAGCTTGCACCGAGCACCGAGCACCGCTTCCCGCGAACGCGTCCGCGACCCGGAGGTCACCCCCATGCGCCTCTCCCGCCGCACCTTCCTCGCCGCCTCCACGGCCACGGCGGCCACGGCGGCCACGGCCACCACCGCCGGCCTCACCGCCTCGCCCCCGGCCGAGGCAGCCCGTCCAGGGCTCCGCACCGGGTTCGAACGCCTCGTACGGGACGGCTACGGCGTCCTGGACGGCCAGAAGGTCGGCATCGTCACCAACCCCACCGGCGTCACCCGGGACGCCCGCCACATCGTCGACGTGATGCACACCGACGACCGTGTGGACCTCAGGGCGGTCTTCGGCCCCGAGCACGGGTTCCGGGGCACCGCCCAGGCCGGCGGCTCCGAGGGCCGGCACGACGACCCGGCGACCGGGCTGCCGGTCTACGACACCTACCTGAAGAGCGGCCGCCCCCTCGCCGACGTCTTCACCGCCTCCGGCGTGGACACGGTCGTCTTCGACATCCAGGACGTCGGCGCCCGTTTCTACACGTACATCTGGACGCTGTACGACTGCATGGAGGCGGCCCGGCTGGCGGGGAAGCGTTTCGTCGTGCTGGACCGGCCGAACCCGGTGACCGGGCGGAGCGCGCAGGGGCCCGTGCTGCACAAGGAGTTCGCGACCTTCGTCGGGCGGCAGCCCATCGCGCAGGCGCACGGGATGACGGTCGCGGAGCTGGCACGGCTGTTCAACGGGGAGTTCCTCACCTCGCCCGTACCGCTGGAGACCGTACTGATGTCGGGGTGGAAGAGGTCGCGGTTCTTCGACGACTCCGGGCTGCCCTGGGTGCCGCCGAGCCCGAACATGCCGACACCGGACACCGCTCTCGTGTACGCGGGGACGTGCCTGTTCGAGGGGACGAACCTGTCGGAGGGGCGCGGCACCACGCGGCCGTTCGAACTGCTCGGCGCGGAGGGCGTCGACCGGAGGTGGGCGGCCGCCGTCGAGGAACTCGGCCTGCCCGGAGCCCACTTCAGGGAGGCGTACTTCGCGCCGTCGTTCTCCAAGTTCCAGGGGAAGACCGTCGGCGGCGTACAGATCCATGTCCACGACCGCGCCGCGTACGACCCCGTGCGCACCGGGATCGGCCTCCTCGTGACCGCCAAGCGGGTGTGGAGCGGGTTCGCCTGGCGGCCGGACCACTGGATCGACAGGCTGACCGGCTCGGCGCGGGTGCGGACCATGATCGACGCGGGGGCGGACACCGACGAGGTCGTGGCGGGCTGGCAGGAGGAGCTGGCGGCGTTCCGCAGGGTGCGCAAGGAGTATCTGGTGTACCGGTAGCGGGGCCGGACAGATCGCGCGTTGGCGCGCCCTCCGCGCCGAAGCCCTGCGTACGGGACGTATGGCCATCCTTCGCCGGCTGCAGGACCATGCGCGTGAGCGCAGGACCAGCGGGGCCGAAGGGGGCTCGTCATGGCGGATCCGGTAATGAGCGTGACTCCCTACTGGGAACTGACCTTCGACGCCGACGGCGACGTCGACACCGGCGGGCGGGACCGGCTGTTCGCCGGGGTCCGCGGCCGCGGGATCGCCGACCTGGTGGTCTTCGCGCACGGCTGGAACAACGACCGGTCCGGCGCGACCGCGCTCTACAGCCGTTTCTTCGCCCCGTTCCCGGACCTCGTGCCGCACGCGCGGCTCGGGTACGCGGGCGTGCTGTGGCCCTCGATGCGGTTCTCGGACGAGCCGATCCCGGACATCGAACCGGCCCCGGCCGTGGCCCCCGGCCGCCCCGCGCTCGACAAGCGGACCCGGAACGCGCTGTCGGAGGTGTTCCCGGGGCGCTCGGTCCTCGTGGAGCGGCTCGCCGGGCTGCTGGAGAGCCGTGCGGACGACGGTCCGTCGCTGGAGGAGTTCGGGCGGCTGGTACGGCTGCTGGTGGAGGTGCCGCCCCAGGGGCCGCAGGGCGCGTGCGCGGGGGACACCGTCGGGGCGGGGGTGCCGGAGGGTCCGCCCGGGATGCTGTGCGGGGACACGGCGGCCGTGTGCGCGGAGTTCGCGGCGGCGCTGGCGGAGGTCGGGACCGCGGGGATGATGACCGGGACCGTGCCGGCCCCTCCCCAGGTGTGGGACGGCGCGCACGAACTCCTGCGTCAGGCAACGTACTTCGCGATGAAGCGGCGGGCGGGGACGGTCGGCGAACGAGGGCTCGGGCGGCTGCTCGGACAGCTGGCGCGGACGGCACCTGACGTACGGGTGCATCTCGTCGGGCACAGCTTCGGCGCGCGCCTGGTGTCGTTCGCGCTGCGCGGGCTGCCCGAGGGCGTGCGCACGGTGAAGTCGGTGACGCTGCTCCAGGCGGCCTTCTCGCACTACGCGTTCGCCGCGCGGCTGCCCCACGACCACGGTGCGAGCGGGGTCCTCGACGGCCGGTACCGAAGGATCGACGGGCCGTTGGTGTGCTGTCACTCCCGGCACGACTCGGCGCTCGGGACCATCTACCCGCTGGCCTCCCGGATGGCGGGCGACGCGCGGACGGTGCTGGGGCTGAGCGTGAACAGCCTCCTCGGCACCAAGTGGGGTGCCCTCGGCTACGACGGGGTGCGGGCGGTCGAGGGCACCCGGTCGTTCACCCTGGCCGACGCCCTGCGGGCCCGGCTGCCGGTCTCGGGGTGTGTGAACGTCGACGCGTCGGCGGTGGTGCGACGCGGCGGGGCGCCGTCGGGAGCGCACGGCGACATCTGTCACCGGGAGCTGGCGCGGGTGGTGCTGGCGGCGGGCCGTATCGCCTGATCCCGGCCCGCCGCCGTCACACGGACTCGCTCACCCCGGTTCGCTCACCGGTGCGAGGTGAACTCCACGACCTGCTGGAAGGTCGGCCGGTTCTGCCAGCTGATCTTGTTGTGCTTGATGCCGCCCAGGGTCCGCTGGATGATCGAGTCGGCGCACCACTGGTCGCCGGCCGAGCAGTTCGCGTCGCCGGGGTAGACCTGCGCGGCGGTCTTGCCGGCCGCCGCCTTGAGGGTGTCGATCAGGGTGGTGCGGCAGGCGCCGAGACTGCCGCCGCCGCAGTACTGCTTCGCCAGCGGGCCCCGCACCGTCTCCCCCAGCACCGAGCGGATGTCCTTGTCGACGTAGCTCCACCAGCCGTACTGGAAGGAGCTGCCGGCGTGGGAGCCGGTCGGGCCGTGCGCGGCCGACGGGGACTCGTCGACGGGCAGGTTGGCGGTGATGGCGTTGTACAGGCCGGTGCCGAGGCCGGGTTCGAACTCGGCCTTCACCAGCAGCGGCCACCAGGCGTCCAGGATGCGGATCGCCTCGGCGTGGGCGTAGGTCTTGGAGCCGGCGGAGGTCTCCGTGCGCTTCGACCCGGAGGTGACCCAGGTCTGGAGCTTGGTGACCGCCGCGGCGGCCGCCGAGTCGGTGACGGTGCTGCTGTTGATGACCTTGAGCAGGTCGGGGACGACGTCCTCGGCCCGCAGGTCGGCGAGGCCCGCCTCGGCCATGGCCTTCGTCAGCGAGGCCCGGGTGACGCCGCCCGCGGCGACCAGCTTCTTCACCCGGTCGTCGAGGAGGTTGCCGCGGTGGACGGAGCCGTTGCCCCAGGGGGCGGTGGTGTAGTCGGCGGCCTGCTTGTTGTTCCAGGAGATGTAGTAGTCCTGGTCGATGGAGTTGGGGTGCTGGGCGGGCGGGGTGTAGTCGGCGGTGTTGGTGGCCGGGTCCCAGCCCCGCCACTCGTACGCGGACCGGGCCCAGGCCGGGAACTCGGGGTCGACGCTCGCGGGCCGCACCGGGTTGTCGCCGCTGTTGTAGTAGGCGGTGTGGGTGGAGTCCGCGTAGAACCAGTTGAAGGTGTAGTTGATGTTCTGGACGGCCTTCTGGAAGGTCTCGGGGCCCTTGACGTAGTCCGGGTCGTTCAGCATCTGGAAGCCGATGATCGACTCGGCCTCGTTCATGTACGAGGAGCGCAGGGTGGTGTAGGCGACCTTCTTGCCGCCGACGGTGGCGCGGTGGGTGACGGGGCCGTACTTGGTGCGCCAGACCTGCATGCGGTAGGAGCCGGCCGCGGTGGAGTCGGCGGTGGTCGGCTTCCAGGCGTTGGTCTGTTCGATCTTCTCCATGGCCGTGCAGGTGCCGTGGTAGAGGTAGTGGACGTCGTCCTGGCACAGCTCGACCGCGTACGCGTCGATGATGTCCTGGCCGGAGGTGGTGGCGCTCCAGGCGTAGTCCTGGCCGCGGCCGAGTTCGACGTACATGCTCAGGCCGGCGAAGGAGGCGCCGCGGGCGCTGATGCCCGGGCCCTGGATCTCCTGGAGCATGAGCAGCTGGGGGGCGAAGTAGCCGGTCTGCGGGCCGAAGACGGCGACGGGGTGTCCGCTCGCGGTGTGCTTGCCGCTGACGACGAGGGCGTTGGACATACCGCGCCGGGCGGAGGTGAGGGCGTTGTCGGTGGCCTTGGCGGACAGGCTCTTGGAGGTCGAGCCGGCCGCGCTGCCGGTGCGGTCGTACACGAGGGGCTCCTCGGCCACCGTGCCGGCGTCGGGGAGGGCCATGCCCTGCGGGTCCGCGGGCTTGGTGGCGTACGGGAAGCTGCCGTCGTGGACGGTGAGGGCGGCCTCGGGGTCGTTGCGCTCGCGGAAGGACTCCCAGACCTTGGTGCCCTCGGTGACGCCGTACTTCTCCTGGGCGGCCAGCAGGGAGAGGGCGTTGTTGACCTCGCCGCCGCCGCCCGAGCCGAAGAGGGCGCCGATGACGGAGGCCAGGGCGACCAGGTCGGTGGGCTTGAACTTCTCGATGGTGCCGGCGTTGGTGATGGAGTCCTTGTGGCCGGTCAGGACGTACTCGCCGGGGAAGTAGCGGCCGCTGTCAGAGGCGTCGATGTAGGCGTTGATGCCGGCGACGTAGGCGTTGACGTCGGCGAGGGCCGTCTGCCCGCGCTCGCCGTTGGCGGCCACCGCCTTGTCGATCTGGGCCTGCAGGTCGGCCTCGGTGTAGGGGGCGTGGCGCCAGAACTCCTGCTCCAGGCCCTGGTTGGAGGGGGCGCCGCCGGCGAACGGGGTGAGCTTGCCGCGGCCGACGTGACGGAAGACGTCCATCAGCCACAGCCGGTCCTGGGCCGCCGCGTAGCCCGCGCCGAACTCGGTGCCGTACCGGGTGGTGCCCGTGATGTGCGGCACACCGGTCTTCTTGTCGCGGACGATCGTGACGTCCGTGCGGCCCGCCGGGTTCAGGGTGGAGGCGACCTGGCCGGAGGGGACGCCGAAGGAGGCGTCGTTGAAGAAGGTGTTGATGGTGGAGTTGGTGAGGCCCGGGTAGCCGGTGGCCAGGTTGTTGTAGGGGCCCAGCTGGTTGCTCGCGTTCTCCGGCATGGAGCCGAACGCCTGGTTGAGCAGGATCTGGGCCAGGGTGGCGTTGCCGTTCTGGCCGGGCGGCAGGATGTCGGAACACTGTCCGCCGCAGTGGTCGGTGACCGCTGCCGCCGCGTCGGCGGACGCGTCGGCCGCCACGGCCTGGGCAGCAGGGGAAAGAGGCGACAAAAGACCGGCAACGAGTGCGCATATCGAAGCGGCCTTGAGGAACTCCGGGAATCTGCGGGGAGTTCTCAGTCTGTCGAGGGCGGTGCGTGAGGTGCGTGGGGTGCGCCGGTACATGGCAGCTCCTGCCGACGAGGGTGGGCCGGATGTTACCGCCGGTATCCCCGGCTTTGAAGATGAACATGCGTCACGTTTTTTTGGATCATCACCTTCGGACAGGCAACGCACAGAGTGAACGGGTACTCAGAAGTAGGCGTAAGCAGACAAGAAGAAGTCAGAGGCAGTCAGACGTAGGCGGGAACGGCCCATGAACGGCTCAATGGACGACTTATGGAGGTCATCGGAAATCGGATGGAGCCGAATCGCGTGTCGATACGTCTATTCGGCGACGTCCCGACGACGACGCCGAAGTGACCGAAGTACAGGTGCAGGTGTGACGGAGGTGCAGGGCGATGGCTGGTTTCCGGAGTCTGGCAAGACAGGTGCGAGATCCCAGGTGCGATCTGGCGCTGCGGCGCTATTCGCTGCGCAAGTGCCTTGAGCGCTTCGCCCCCTACGGGCATCGGGCGACCTGGGACCACCTGTGCTCACGGGCCGGGTTCGGCCCCGAGGACCGCAACCCCGACCCGGCGCGGCTCGTGGCCGCACTGGAGGAGTTGGAGGCGGCCCGCTCCGTGTGGCTCGACTACGAGGTGGAGTTCGCGCGGCGCCGCAAGAAGGAGAAGCACGACGGGCTGCGCAGGCCGGGCAGCGTGGACGACTGGCACCGCCTGACCTGGGGCGGGTTCGGGGTCGCCTGGTGCGACGATCCGGGGGTCCACCCCCGTGAACCGCTGGCGGAGGTGTTGCGCCGGCTCATCGCCGCCCTGGAGCGCGAGCCGGGCTCGACCTGCCCGGTGTGCGAGGGCGAGCGGCTCGTCTGGAGGTACGACCTGGCCCACGAACCGTCCTCGGGCCCGGTCTGCACGGAGTGCGGAATCGTGGTGCCGCGTCCGGTGCTCACACCCGAGGCCCTGGCGGAGTCCAGGCGCGGACGGCTGCTGATCTCGGCGTAGCGCGACGGGGGTGCGCCGGGGATGCCGCACCCCCGTGCAGGTGCGGACGCGACCGCACGGGCCCCGGTCCGCGTGGAGCAAGGACGGACGGGCACGCCCACCGGCACGCTCCGGCGTCTACGGCTCGGCCACGTCCGTGTGGATGGCGAGCTTGAACTCGGCGAGGGTGAGTGCCGTGGCCCGCCTGGTGTCCCTGGGCCCCCGCGCGGTCACCTTCAGCCCGAGCGGCATGCCCTGGTGCACGAACATCTGCCACAGGAAGGTGCGGTACTGCCCGCCCCGGGTGGAGACGCTGTCCGTCGTGCCCGTCGAGTCGTACTTCTCCTGCGTCAGGTTCAGCGGATCGCGTACGAAGCGGGCGCGGTACTCCACCGCTTTCGGATCCGCGTCCCAGAAGACCATCGCCGAGAGCACGCCCCAGCCGTCGTGGCTGGGCCAGATCAGCCCGGAGCGCGGATCGGGGAACGCCGACGCGGCGGCGCCGCCGTTCGCCGGATCGTGCATCTTCCAGGGGTCGTAGGACTCCCCGGTCCGCTCGTACGGGAAGCGCACCAGGTGGTAGCCGTCGGAGTCGTAGGTGATCCGCTGCCGGCCCGCGTGGGCCTTCTCCCACTTCAGCGAACATACGACGACGCTCATCGCCGCCCCTTTCCCTTTGCCGGAGGATGCCGTTCCGCCCCCTCGTGTGCATGACACGGTTACGGGGCGAGCGGTTGCGGCACAGGGCGAGAACACGACGGGGAGCCGGGGATGCACCGGTTCGCCCCGGGCGCGCCCGGGCGCCTGCCGGTGACGGGGGGCGGGACTGTACCAGCGCCAAATCCCCTCGCTCCACCGCTTTCCCCTGACGACAGTTGAGGGCGATGACACCGCCCTGAGCGAGCCAGGAACCGAGGGAGAGCCCCGATGTCGACGCTGCGCGTCACCGCCGAAGTGCTGACGATCCACGACCACCCGAACGCCGACGCGCTCGAACTGGCCCAGGTCGGGCTGTACCGGGCCGTCGTGGCGAAGGGCGTGTACCGCACCGGGGACACCGCGCTCTACATCCCCGAGCAGTCCGTGCTCCCGGCCGAACTGATCGAGGAGCTGGGGCTGACGGGACGGCTCGCGGGAAGCGGCGCGGACCGGGTGAAGGCGGTACGGCTGCGGGGCGAGCTGTCGCAGGGCATCGTCTGCCTTCCCCGCGCGCTCGCGGACGTGGACCTCACGGCCGCCGTGACGGACGGCACGGACTTCGCCGAGCGGCTCGGCATCGTCAAGTGGGTGCCGCCGATCCCGCCGACGATGAGCGGCGAGGTCGAGTCGGCGCCGGAGCTGCTGCCCTGGGTCGACATCGAGAACATCCAGCGCTACCCCGACATCTTCACGCCCGGCGAACGCGTCGTCCTGACGGAGAAGCTGCACGGCACGGCCTGCCTGGTGACCTACTTCGCCGAGGACGGCCGCGTACAGGTCTCCTCGAAGGGCTTCGGCGCCAAGTCCCTCGCGCTGAAGGAGGATCCGCGCAACCTGTACTGGCGCGCGGTCCACGGCCACGGGGTCGCCGCGGTCGCGGCCCGGCTCGCCGAGCGGCTGGGCGCCCGCCGGGTCGGGATCTTCGGCGAGGTCTACGGCGCCGGGGTGCAGGACCTGTCGTACGGCGCCGACGGCCGTCGCGACACGCTCGGGTACGCCGTGTTCGACGTCTGCGCCGACATCGACGGCCGGGTCCGCTGGCTGGACCCGGCCGAGCTGTCCGGACAGCTCGACGGCGAACTGCCGCTGGTACCACGGCTGTACGAGGGCCCGTACGCCATCGACCGGGTGCTGGAGGTGGCCACCGGCCGGGAGACGGTCTCCGGGAGCGGGCTGCATCTGCGCGAGGGTGTCGTGATCAGGCCGGCCACCGAGCGGTACAGCCCGGTGACCGGCGGGCGGGCCGTCGCCAAGGCGGTCAGTCCGGCGTATCTGACCCGCAAGGGCGGCACCGAGTACGAGTGAGGACCGCGGCGCCCGGGTCACGGGGCCCGGGCGCCGCGGCTCAGCGGCGGCTCCCGGGCTCCTGGCGCTGCGGCCCGGCCGGTCTCGGGGGCTCGACCAGCAGACGGGAGCCGCTCTGCCACTGGCCGAAGGCGTCGTCGGGGTTGGACAGCACACAGGTGGCCAGGGAGAGACAGCCGCAGCCGATGCAGTCGGTGAGGTGGTCGCGCAGCCGGTTGAGCTGCATGATCCGTTCGTCCAGTTCGGACCGCCACGCCTCGGAGAGACGGGCCCAGTCCTCGCGGGTCGGCGTCCGCTCCTCGGGCAGCTCGGCCAGCGCCTCCCGGATCGTCGCGAGCGGGATGCCGACGCGCTGCGCGGCCCGGACGAAGGCGACCCGGCGCAGGGCGTCCCGGCTGTAGCGGCGCTGGTTGCCGGCGGTGCGGCGGCTGCTGATCAGCCCCTTGGACTCGTAGAAGTGCAGCGCAGAGACGGCGGCACCGCTTCGGGCCGACAGCTGGCCGACGGTCAACTCGTGGATCTTCTCAGGGATCTGGGGCACCCCTCCGACCTTACCCACCCCCGAAAGGGTCAGGGTCCGTTGACAGGGACCCGGACGCCGACCATGCTAAGCAGTCGCTTAGAGATTTGGGATCAGGGAGGCCGGGACATGGCAGAGCCGAGGATCTTCACGTCCGCCGAGGAGCTGAAGGCGGCGGTGGGCGAGCAGCTGGGGCACAGCGACTGGCTGGAGGTGGACCAGAAGCGGATCGACCTCTTCGCCGAGGCCACCGGCGACCACCAGTGGATCCACGTGGACCCGGAGAAGGCGGCGGCCGGCCCCTTCGGCACGACCATCGCCCACGGCTATCTGACCCTGTCGCTGCTCCCGCTGCTGGTGCCGCAGGTCCTCCGGGTCGAGAACGTGAAGATGGGCGTCAACTACGGCACCAACAAGGTCCGTTTCCCGGCGCCGGTGCCGGTCGGTTCACGGCTGCGGGCCACGGCGATCCTCCAGGAGGTCACGGAGGCCGGCGGCGGCGTGCAGGTCACGGCCGCGGTCGTCGTGGAGCGCGAGGGCGGGGACAAGCCGGTCTGTGTCGCGGAGTCGGTGTCCCGGTACTACTTCTGAACCGAGCGGCGCCCCCACCGCACCGTCGCCGGGTGCCGTGCGGGCGCCGAACCCGGCGGGCTAGGCGGGTGCCACGGCCCGGCCGGTCTGCGGTGAGATCATCCCGGCGCACAGGCCCCGGCCCGCCAGGCCCCGCGCGATGCGCGGGATGGCGGCGAGGGTGTTCGCGGACCAGTCGTGCATGAGGATGACCTGGCCGTTGGTGAGCCGGGCGGCGGCCTGCACGATGGCGTCCGCGGACGCCCCGTTCCAGTCCTGCGAGTCGACGTTCCAGAGGATCTCGGTCAGCCCGTACCGGGCGGCCACCGACCGCACCGTGGCGTTGGTCTCGCCGTACGGCGGCCGGAACAGCTTCGGCGTGCCGCCGCCCGCCGCGGCGATCGCCTGCTGGGTCCGGGAGATCTCCGAGTCGATCTGCGCCTGGCCCAGCTGGGTCAGGTGCGGGTGGGTGTAGCTGTGGTTGGCCACCCACATGCCGGCGGCGGCCTGCGCCCGGACCTGGGCGGGGTTGCCGGCGGCGTTCTGGCCCTGGTTGAACATCGTGGCCCGCAGCCCGTTCTGCCGCAGCGAGTTGAGCAGGGCCGGCGTGTTCGCGGACGGACCGTCGTCGAAGGTGAGACCGACGTACCCGCCGCAGGCGGCGGGCCGGGCCGGGGCCGCCTCGGCGGCGGTGAGCACGAAGGGCACGGTGCTCGCGAGGGCGGTGGCGACGACGAGCGACCGCTTCCCCGCCCGCCGGAGCGAGCGCCTCCCCGCCCGCCGGAGCCGGCGGCCCCGTCCGCCGCTCACGGGGCCACCGTGATCGAGGAGTTGCCGCTGCTCCGGTATCCCTCGGTGGCCATGATCATGTAGTAACGGAAGGCGCCGAGGGGCATGCCCGCACGGCCCCAGGCGTCGAAGTGGTTGCCGGTGGTGATGGTCCCGCCCGTCCGGCGCGACTGACGGACGCTCCAGTACTGGTCGAAGGTGCGGACCCCTTCGACGGAGGGGGCGTTGTACCGCGTCGTCCGGTAGATGTCGTACGTGCCGCCGTCGCTGTTGACCGTGCCCCGGTAGGTTCCGGTGGGCCGGTAGTTGCCCCAGTTGTCGACGATGTAGTACTCGACGAGCGGGTTGGCCGTCCAGCCGTAGAGGGTCAGATAGGCGTTGCCGGACGGATTGAACGAGCCGGAGTAGCTCACGGTCCTGCGGGAGCCGTTGCTCCAGCCCTTGCCCGCGACGAAGTTCCCGGTGTTGCTCCAGGAGGTCCGGTAGGAGCCACCGGAGGCCAGGGTCATGGAGACCGTGCCGGGGGCGTCGGTCCAGAAGGAGTAGTAGAACCCGTTGTCGGTGCCGGTCCGGTTGCTGGTGATGACCGTGTCCGCGTGGGCGGTGCCGGGCAGGGCCACCGCGGTCGCGGCGGCCAGCGCGGTCGTGCACAGTCCGCCCAGGAAGAGCCGGCGGCTCGGGGGCGGGGTGGGAGTGGGTGCGGATGCGTCGTTCATGCGCGCGTCCTCCTCGGGCTGTCGGGGGTTCGCCCTGTCACCCCCGGAGTGTTGGCCTGCCCCTGTCAACTGTCAATGCTTTCGGCAATGATCCCGAAACATTCGCGGGCTGTACCAGCCATGATCCACCCCACGCGAGGAGCACCGATCGCTTTCGAGCCTCAGATCCTCGAATGTTTCGAAGGCTCTGCCGACTGAAGAACCCGGGGATGAGCAGGGGAAGCGAAGGCGGCGAGGAGCGCGAGGACAGCGGGGTGCCGGGCTACTTCGGCGCGGTCACCATGCGCAGGACGAGGTCCGCGTAGAGGGAACCGACCTCGTCGGGGGTGCGCGGACCGTTGACGTTGAACCAGCGGGCGACGTCGATGCAGAGGGAGAGGATGGCGACGGTGGTACCCCGGACGTCGGGGACGTCGAAGTCACCGGCGGCGACGCCGTCCTCGATGATGCCGCGCACGGCCGCGTCGTTCTGACGGCGCAGGGTGACGATCTCGGCGCGGGCGTCGGGGCCCAGGGCGTCCAGCTCGTACTGCACGACGCGGGCCACGGTGTGCTGCCCCGCGTGCCAGCGGACGAAGGAGCGGACGGCCTCGGCGAGGCGGTCGGCCGGGCTGCCCTCGCCCCCGGCCGCCGTGCGCAGCACGTCGAGGGCCTTCTCGTGCCCGATGCGGCTGATCCGGTGGAGCAGCTCTTCCTTCGTCTTGTAGTGGATGTACAGCGCGGCGGGGCTCATGCCCGCGCGGCCCGCGATGTCACGGGTCGTCGTCGCGTGGTAGCCCCGCTCGGCGAAGGCCTCCACGGCGGCCACCAGCAGCCGCCGGGCCGCGTCCGGGTTGACCTCGCCCCACGGCTGCGGCTCGCCGCCCGCCGTCTCCTCCGCCGTACTCATCGCTCGTGCGCCCCTTCCGATGGCTGGTCACCACCATACCGTCGAAGGTGAGCGGGCGCTTAGAAGGCCCGTTCAGGGCGGTTCCGTACGGGCCGCGCCCCGCGGGGACGGGGCACGTCAGAGCTTCTCGAAGGGGTCGTGCTCCGCGAGGAGCTTCTCCAGTCTGGCCTGGTCGACCCGGCTGACGATGCGCCCGGCCTCCTGGCGGTCACGGATCACCTTGGCCAGGGTGAAGGAGGAGGTGACGAGGTAGAGGACCGCGACGGCCAGGAAGGCGCGGACCCAGGTGTCCGCGTCGAGGTGGTAGATACCGACGGTGGTGGCCGTGATGGCGACGGCGAAGGACGCGACGGACTGGCCGTAGAAGGCGGCCGTGTTCTGCTGCTTGACCGGTGTCTCACTCATGGGGACATGGTCCGGCGGCTGTGGCCCCCGCCACATCCGTCGGGATACTCAGACGGCGGCCCCTCGTACTCAGACCGGAGCGGACCCGGGTCTGCTCAGACCGGAGCGGACCCGAGTCCGCTCAGCCCGGAACGCACCCGCATCAGAACGCCGAGACTCCCGTCAGCGCCCGCCCGATGAGCAGTCTCTGTATCTGGCTGGTGCCCTCGTAGAGGGTCATCACACGGGCGTCGCGCAGGAGCTTCCCGACCGGGTACTCGTCGATGTAGCCGTATCCGCCGAAGACCTGGAGGGCGTTGTTCGCCGCGCGGACGGCGGCCTCGGAGGCGAAGAGCTTGGCCTTGCTCGCCTCGGTCGCGAAGGGCTGCCCCCGGTCGACGAGGTCGGCGACACGCCAGGTCAGGAGCCGGGCGGCGTCGACGTCGACCGCGATGTCGGTGAGGAGTTCCTGGACCAGCTGGTGGTGGGCGATCGTCCTGCCGAACTGCTCGCGCTCCCCCGCGTACCGCACCGCCGCGTCCAGGGCGGCCTGGGCGATGCCGACACAACCCGCCGCGACCGACATCCGGCCCTTGGCGAGCGCGGACATGGCGACGGTGAAGCCCTTGCCCTCCGGGCCGAGCAGGGCGGAGGCGGGGACGCGGACCTCCTCCAGCACCAGTTCGGCGGTGGCCTGGCCGCGCAGACCGAGCTTGCCGTGGATGGGCCGGCGGGTCAGACCGGGGGTGTCGGTGGGGACCAGGAAGGCGGAGATCCCCTGATGGCCGGGGGCGTCGGTGGAGCGGGCGAAGAGGAGGACGACGTCGGCCCAGGTGCCGTTCGTGATGAACGTCTTGGTGCCGCTGATGACGAACTCGTCGCCGTCCCGGACCGCCCGGGTGGTGAGGTTGCCCGCGTCGGAGCCGGTGCCGGGTTCGGTGAGGCCGAAGCAGCCGACGTACTCCCCCGCCGTGAGCCCCGGCAGCCAGCGACGCCTCTGCTCCTCGTCGCCCCAGGCCGCGACGGTCTTCGCGACCAGGCCGAGGGAGACGGAGACGATCCCCCGCACGGAGGAGTCCCCCCGGCCCAGCTCCTCGGTGACCAGGCAGTACGCGAGATGGTCGCCGCCGGAGCCGCCGTACTCCTCGTCGACGGTCAGCCCCAGGAAGCCGACCTCGCCGAGCTTCTTCACGAGGGACCGGTCGACCTGCTCCGCCCGGTCCCAGGCGACGACGTTCGGGGCGATCTCGCGCTCCACGAAGTCCCGCGCGAGCCGGCGTACGGCGGTCTGCTCCTCGCTCAGCTCCAGGTTCACGGGACCCGCCTCTCGTTCGCCGACCATTAAATTACCACTGCTAGTTTTAGGTGCGCAGCCCCTACTATGTGCGCCATGGCCAGACCGCGCAAGCCCCTGCTGAGCACCGACCGCATCGTTCAGACGGCGCGGGCGCTGGTGGACGAGGAGGGGCTGGCGGCGGTCTCGACGCGGCGGCTGGCCGCCGAACTGGGCGTGAGCGGGCCCTCGCTCTACAACCACTTCCGCACCATGGACCAGATCCTGGAGGCCGTCGCCGACTCGGTGAGCGCACAGGTCGACCTGTCGATGTTCGAGGACGGACGGCCGTGGCGGACCGCGCTGCACGACTGGGCGGTCTCGTACCGGGCCGCGCTGCGCGACCATCCCCACATCGTGCCCGTCCTCGCGCGGGGTCCCGGGCGGCGGCCCGCCGGACTGAAGGTCGCCGACGTCGTGTTCGGGGCGATGGTCGAGGCGGGCTGGCCGGCGGCGCAGGCCACCTCCATCGGGGCGCTGATGCGGTACTTCGTCATGGGGTCCGCGGTCGGGTCGTTCGCCGGGGGCTTCGTGGACGACGAGAGCGCCTACGACCCGGCCGACTATCCCCATCTCGGGCAGGCACACCTGCTGGCCGAGCAGCAGGAGAAGATCGACGAGCGGGCGTTCGAGGTGGGCTTGCGGGCGTTGCTGGACGGGCTGGAGCAGCAGTACGAGGCGGTGACCGGGCGGCAGGACGCCTGAGCCGCGTCCGGCCGAGGCCCGCGTCGGAAAACCGCGAGCCCCGACCGGGCCCCCGCCCCTAGCCTCGACCCATGGCGAACACCTCCCGGCCCGCACCCACCCGCAAGGTCGAACTGCTCGCGGCGGGGGCGGCGGCCGTCACCGTCGTGCTGTGGGCCTCGGCCTTCGTGTCCATCCGCAGCGCCGGGGAGGCGTACTCCCCCGGCGCGCTGGCGCTCGGACGGCTGCTGGCCGGGGTGGTGGCGCTGGGGGCGATCTGGTGGTGGCGCGGGGAGGGGCTGCCGCCGCGGAGTGCGTGGCGGGGCATCGCCGTGTCCGGGGTGCTGTGGTTCGGGTTCTACATGGTCGCCCTGAACTGGGGCGAGCAGCGGGTCGACGCGGGGACGGCGGCGCTGGTCGTGAACATCGGGCCGATTCTCATCGCGCTGCTCGGCGCCCGGCTGCTGGGCGACCCGATGCCGCCCCGGCTGCTCGCCGGCATGGCGGTGTCGTTCGCGGGGGCGGTCGCCGTGGGCCTGTCGATGTCCGGCGAGGGCGGCGCCTCCGTCCTGGGTGTCGTCCTGTGCCTGCTCGCGGCCGTCGCCTACGCGGCCGGGGTCGTCGCGCAGAAGCCCGCGCTGGGCGCGGCGAGTCCCCTCCAGGTGACCACCTTCGGCTGTCTCGTGGGGGCCGTGGTGTGTCTGCCGTTCGCCGGGCAGCTGGTGCGCGAGGCCGCGGCGGCGCCCGTCGCGTCGACCCTGAACATGGTGTACCTGGGCGTGTTCCCGACCGCGCTGGCCTTCACGACCTGGGCGTACGCCCTGGCCCGTACGACGGCGAGCCGGATGGGCGCGACCACGTACGCCGTGCCCGCGCTGGTCGTGCTGATGTCGTGGCTGGCGCTGGGCGAGGTGCCGGGACCGCTCACCCTCGCCGGTGGCGCGCTGTGTCTGGCGGGGGTGGCGGTGTCGCGGTCCCGGGCGCGTACGCGGCGGGCGGCACCGGACGCCGGGGCCGCGGCCCCGGACGTCGTTCCGGAGCCGCGGCCGGGGCCGTCGGCGTGAGGCTAGGACCCCGCGTCCCGGCCCTCCCCTCGTGAATCCGCCCTCCCGGCGAGGATCTTGATCGACACGAGGGCGACGACCGAGAGCCCGATGATGTACGCGGAGACCGCCATGGACGTGCCGGTGGCCTCCAGGAGCAGGACCATCAGGAACGGGGCCAGGCCGCCGCCGAGGACCGCGGCGATCTGGTAGCCGAGGGACGCGCCCGTGTAGCGCATCTCCGGGGTGAACAGCTCGGCGAACAGGGCGGCCTGCGGGCCGTACATGATGCTGAGGAAGCAGCTGGCGACGAAGGTGCCGACGGCGAGCCACAGCAGCGAGCCGGTGTCGATGAGCAGGAACAGCGGGACGGCCCACAGGGCGATGCCGGCCGCCCCGAACGCGTAGATCCGGATCCGGCCGACCCGGTCGGACAGGGCCGCGGCGGCGGGGATCAGCACCAGCTGGGTGAGGCTGACGCAGAGCGACACCGCGAGGACCGCGCCGCGTTTCATGTCGAGTTCGCGGGTGGTGTAGTCGAGGACGCCGGTGATGAGGATGTAGAACGTCGCGGTGTTCACGGCGAAGGAGCCGCCGGCCAGGAAGACCGTGCCGAGATGACCGCGCAGGATCGTCCGGAGCGGGGAACTCTTCTCCCCCTTCTCCTGCTCCGCCAGCTTCCGTTCCGCCGCCCGGAACTCGGGGGTCTCCTCCACGTGACGGTGGATGTACCAGGCGAGGCCGAGGACGAACAGGCCGACCAGGAAGGGCACGCGCCAGCCCCAGGCGGTGAACGCCGAGTCGTCGGTGGTCGCGCCCACCACGAGGAACATCGTGTTGGCGCTCACCACACCGATGGGGACGCCGAGTTGGACGAAGCTGCCGTAGACCCCGCGTTTGCCCTCGGGGGCGTACTCGGTGGCCAGCAGCATCGCACCGCCCCACTGGGCGCCGACGGCGACGCCCTGGGCGACCCGCAGGAGGACGAGCAGGACCGGAGCGGCGATCCCGATCGTCTCGTACGTGGGGAGGAGGCCGATGGCCGTGGTGGCCAGGCCCATCAGGGTGAGGGCCAGCACCAGCATGGGCTTGCGGCCGCGTTTGTCACCGAGGTGACCGGCGACGATGCCGCCGAGGGGGCGGGCGAGGAAGCCGACGGCGAACGCGGCGAACGCGGCGAGCACGCCCGCGGAGGAGCTGCCGGCCGGGAAGTAGAGATCGCCCAGGACGAGGGCGGCGGCTATGCCGAAGACGAAGTAGTCGTACCACTCGACGGCCGAGGCGAGTGCCGCGGCGGTCGCGACCCTGCGATGACTCTGGGGGCGGGACGTGGTGGTGGGGGAGGAAACGGGAGCGGTGTCCATACGAGCACACTCCGGTGGGGACGGGGACGTTCCGGGGAACGTACTGACCGGACGGTATGGAGGTCAACGGTCGTGCGGGTATCAGTTCGGGGAGGGGTTTCTGCCTGCGGGTGAGTGGGGGTTGCCCGCGCGGCCCCCACCCGCCCGCAGCCGGATCAGAAGGTCACCAGGGCCCGGCCGCCCTTGCCCGCCCGCATGTTGTCGAAGGCCAGCGGGATGTCGTCCAGGGCGATGCGGTCGGTCACCAGGACGGACAGGTCCAGGCGGCCGGTCCTGATGTGCTCCGCGAGGACCGGGAGGTCCCGGGCCGGGTCGGAGTTGCCGTAGACGCAGCCGGAGAGGGTGCGGCCCCAGTGGAAGATCTCCAGCGCGTTGAAGGTGACCTGCTGGTCCTTGCCGCCGATGCCGACGACCGTGGTGCGGCCGCCGCGCCGGGTCGACTCCCAGGCGGTGCGGATGGTGACCGCGCGGCCGACGCACTCCACGGCGACGTCGACCCCCTGCTTGCCCGTCAGGCCACGGATCTCGCGGGCGGTGTCCTCGGAGGCGATCACGTAGTCCGTGGCTCCCGCGGCGCGGGCCAGCTCCTCCTTCGCCGGGGAGACGTCCACGGCGACGATCCGGGACGCGCCCGCGATCCGCGCGGCCTGCAGGGCGGCCAGTCCCACACCGCCCACCCCGAACACGGCGACGGTCTCGCCCTCGCGGACCCGTGCCGCGTGGTGGACGGCGCCGTATCCGGTGAGGACGGCACAGCCGAGCAGGGCCGCGTCGGTGAGCGGGACGCCGTCCGGGGCGGGCAGCACACACCCGGCGGCGACCACCGTCTCCTCCGCGAAGGCGGCCACGTTCAGACCGGGGTGCAGATCAGCGCCGTCGGAGGCCCGGCGGGCGTACACCTCTCCGGTGCCGAGCAGCGCGTTCGCGCACAGCCACACCTCGCCGAGCGAGCAGGCGTGGCATGTCCCGCAGGAGGGCGCCCAGTTGAGGACCACGCCGTCGCCGGGCGCGACATGGGTGACCCCGTCGCCGACCGCGAGGACCGTGCCCGCGCCCTCGTGGCCGAGCACGGCGGGCACCGGCACCCGCATGGTGCCGTCGGAGAGCGACAGGTCGGAGTGGCAGACCCCGGCGGCGGCGAGCCGCACCCGGACCCGGCCGGGCCCGGGGTCCGGCAGTTCGATCCCGGTGATCTCCAACGGGGCACCGACGGCGGGCAGTACGGCGGCTCGGACGGCCATGAGGGACGACTCTCCTACGTTCGCGGGGTGACGGTTCACGGGGGTGACGGTTCGCGCGGAACCGATCGGCTCAGAACCGATCGACTCAGAACCGATCAGGCCAGAACTGATCGGGTCAGAACTGGAGGGACTTGGTCTGCAGGTACTCCGCCAGGCCGTGGGCGCCGAGTTCGCGTCCCACGCCCGACTGCTTGTAACCGCCGAACGGGGCCAGCGGGTTGAAGCGCCCGCCGTTGATGTCGACCTGGCCGGTGTCCATCCGGCGGGCGAAGGCCACGGCCTCGCCGTCGTCACCGGCCCAGACCGCTCCGGCCAGCCCGTACACCGTGCCGTTGGCGATCCGAAGGGCCTCCTCCTCGTCCTCGTAGCGCAGGATCGACAGGACCGGGCCGAAGATCTCCTCCTGGGCGACGGTCATCTCCGGCGTCACGTCGGCGAGGACGGTGGGGCTGACGTACCAGCCGCGCTCGCGCGGGGACTCGGGGCCGCCCGCGACCAGCCGGGCGCCCTCGGCGACACCCTTCTCGATGTAGCCCCGCACCCGCTCCCGCTGCCTGGCGCTGACGAGCGGGCCGATGCGGTCGCCGTACTTCGCGGCGGCCTCCGCGGCCAGCCCGACGGCCTCGTCGTACTGCGAGGTGTGGACGAGCATGCGGGTCCAGGCGCTGCACGTCTGACCGGAGTTGGACATGACGTTGGCGACACCGGTGGCGACCGCCCGGCCCAGGTCCGCGCTCGGGAGGATGACGTTGGCGGACTTGCCGCCGAGCTCCAGCGCCACCTTCTTGACGGCGGCCCCGGCGGTCGCGGCGATGCTCCGGCCCACGGCCGTGGAGCCGGTGAAGGAGACCAGGTCGACGCCCTCGTGCTCGGCGAGTGCCTGCCCGGCGACCGGGCCCAGGCCGGTGACCAGGTTGAACACCCCGGCGGGTATGCCCGCCTCGTGGACGGCCTCGGCGAAGAGCTGCGCCACGAGCGGGGTGTCCTCGGCGGGCTTCAGCACGACCGTGCAGCCGGCGGCGAGGGCCGGGGCGACCTTGGCCACGATCTGGTGGAGGGGGTAGTTCCAGGGGGTGATCGCGCCGACGACGCCGATGGGCTCGTGGTGGACGGTCGAGTTGCCGATCCGCTCCTCGAAGACGTGCCCGGCGGCCAGTTCGGCGTACGAGCCGGCGACCGCGACCGGCAGGTCCGCGTGCACCCGCTGGGAGAACGTCAGCGGGGCGCCCAGCTCGGCCGTCACCGTCTCGGCGATCTCCTGCCGGCGCGCGGCGAGCACGTCGCGCAGTGCGCCGATGAGCGCGCCCCGTGCGGCGGGCGGGGTCGCCGCCCAGCCGGGCAGGGCGGCGCGCGCGGCGCGTACGGCGGCGTCGACGTCCTCGGCGGTGCCCGCCGGCACCCGGTCGATCACCTGCTCGTCGGCCGGGTTCACGACCTCGATCGTGCCGGTCCCGGCGGCGGGCCGCCAGGCGCCGTCGATGTACATACCGTCGTGTGCTTTCATCGCGCTGCCTTCCGAGCGGGCATGGTCGTCCGCCCCAAAAACTAGCCCTGATAGTTTTCCGGCACCAGAGCCTCGGGCCGTGAGGCAGGACTCAGAGATCGAGGAACCCGGGGGTGCCCTCGCGGTCGACGAACGCCGGGAACGGCTCCGCGGTGACGGCCGGAGCGCCGCCCGGGCGCTCGGTGCCGAAGAACAGCCGTGTCTGGATGTACGGTGTCCCGCGCGCCGGGGCGACCACGGGACCGGCGGGGGCGTCCTCGGCGAGGGCGGCGTACGCGGCCGGGGCGCCGACGGCCAGCAGACAGGCGGCGAGCCCGAGGGGGACGCGGGGACGGGTGGGGCTGGAGTGCTGGGTCATGCGTTCAGCTCTAGCGGTGCCGCCGGTTCCGGATCGGTCGGCCGCGCCGGTGCCGGGCCGTGTGTGCGCCCGTACGCCCCCGGGGTTCACCGGGGGCGTACGCGCGCATGTCCCGCGCCGCCGGGTTCACGGCCTGCGCGCGGGCTCCCGCGTCGCGGTGAGGTGGGCGAAGACGACGACGTTGCTCGCGTACCCCTTGCGCCGGTCGTAGGTGCCGCCGCAGGTGATCAGACGCAGCTCGGGCCGGCCGCGGTGCCCGTACACCTTCTTGTCGGGGAAGCGGCTCTTCTCGTACGTCCGCACGGCGTCCACGGTGTAGACGGCGGTGCGGCCGTCGGCCCGCAGGACCTCCACGATCCGGCCCGGCTTGATCATGTCCAGCGCGGCGAAGACGGCGGGACCGGTCCGGGTGTCCCGGTGGCCGACGACGACCGCCGTGCCGGGCCCGCCGGGGGCAGGCCCCTGCGTGTACCAGCCGACCAGCGTGGGCTTGTCGTCCGGCGGTGCGGGCAGCCGCCGCCGGCTGTCCAGCCGGAGCCCGGTCACCGGTGCCTCGATGCCGAGGTAGCGGATGGCCAGGGTCCTCGCCGGGGAGGGCGGCAGCGTACGGGGGCGGGCGGACCGCTTCGGCGTGGCCCGTCCGGTGCCGGGGAGGGGCCGTTCCCCCTCGGCGGGAGCCCGGCTCGCCCGCCCGGGCGGGGGCGTGCGCCCGCTCGGCCCGGTGTCCGGGCCGGGTGCCGTGGCCGGGGGCGCGTCGGACGGCGGGGTGCGTGCGGGCTCACCCGAGGGCGGGGGCGTGACGTACGGGGACGGCCGGCCGCCGGGCGCCCCCGCGGCGCGCGCCCCGGAGCCGGGCGGGGCGGAGGGGGCCTCCGCGGCCGTCGCCCGCTCCCGGTGCTCCGCCAGGTGGACGCCGCCCACCACCAGCGCCGCGGTCATCACGACCGTCCGTGCCAGGCGGTAGGCGCGCGTCCGGTACCAGGGCCTCGGCCGGCGTCTACGCGGCGCCATCGGCGCGGCGACGGCGCAGCCGCAGGTAGGCCACCCCGCCGGCCGCGGCGAGGCCCACGGCGGCCGCGCCCGCGACCGGCGCGAAGTCCTGGGTCAGGGCGAGCCCTCCGGCGCCCGCGGGGACGGCACCCTCGGGCACGGCGCCCGCCTCCACGACACGGTCCGGCCCGGGGCCTCCGGGCCGGCCGGCTCCGGGTCCGGTGAGCGGGCAGTCGACGTGGATGTCCCTGCGCCCCTCCTCCAGCGGCCCGGTCATCGTTCTCCAGGTCAGCACGTAGTTCCCGTTGGGGACCCGTGCGGCGTTCTCGGGCGCCACGGGTGTGCTGTGTCCGGTGCCGTCGGCCGCGAGGGCGATCTGGCCCGTGGCGACCGGGTCGGTGCGCTGTGCGGGAGGCTGCCGGTCGACGGTCCAGCTGATGCGCTGCGTCGGCCTGGGGTCCTCGGGGAAGTTGAAGGCGGAGAGATAGAAGTCGCAGACCAGCGGCTGGTTGCGCTGGTTGTCGAACGGGAAGCCCACCTTGTGGATCACGACGTCGGGGTCGCCCGGGGCGGCGACGGCGGCCGGTGCCGTGATCAGGCTGGCTCCCGTGACGGTGAGTGCCGCGAGGACGGTGGCGGCACTCGCGCGCACTCCGGCGGGGCGCGGGCGGGACGAGGTGGACATGCAGAACCTCCGAGTCAGACGATTTTCACACAAATCGTTCTTTCGCCTGACTCTCTGTCACATCCCACCGGGCACGGGAGGAGCCGCGCCCGACGCCCCGTCAGATGTCCCCCTTCCGGCCCAGGCGGGCGCCGCACCGGGCAGCCTTCCCGCCCCCTTTCCTCTTCCCCTCGCGGGTCCCGGCCTCCGGCGCACCGCTCCCCCGCCCCGGCTGGGCCGGTGAACGCAGGGCGATGCCCGCCGACACCAGCAGCAGCGCGCCGAGCATCACGAACGGCGCGGCCACACCGGCCACACCGGCGATCAGACCCGCGGCGGCGGGTGCCCCGGCCTGCCCGAGCCGGTTCCCCGTCAGCCGCAGCGCGAGGGCGGTGGAGCGGGCCTCGGCCGGCGCGGCCTGCACCACCGTCGTCATGGACAGCGGCTGTCCGACCCCGAGGCAGAACCCGAGCGCGGCGAGGATCAGGGCCAGTCCCCACACCGGCACCGGCAGCGCGATCCCGGCGCACAGCACGGCCCCGAGCACACAGGTGACGGTGAGCAGGGCGGTCCGGCCGAGCAGGCGCAGCATCGGCGTCATCACCAGACGGCAGGCGATGGTCGCCGCCGCCCGCAGGCTGAGCAGGACACCGATCACCGAGGGCGCGATGCCCCGGTGCTCGCCGACGACCGGCAGATACGCGGTGAGGATGTCGGTCGCCGACAGCACGGCCAGGCTGATGAAGATGCCGCCCGGCACGCCCCGGGTGCGCAGGATGCGGTGCACGGGCACCCGGTCCCCCCGCCCCGTTCGGGACGCGGGCTCGACCGGGCGCTCGATCCGCCACAGCGAGGTGAACGCGACCGCGGCCCCGGCGCCCGCGACCACCAGGGCCAGGGCACTCGTGCGGGCCATGTCCGGGCCGCCGATCAGGGCGCCCGCGGCGATCGGGCCGACCAGTTGGCCGAGGGACGCGCCGATGGTGAAGTGACCGAAGTTGCGGTCGTGTTCGTGCGGCGCGGACTGGCGGGCCACCAGCGACTGCGCGCCGATCACGAAGGAGAGGTGGCCGAGGCCCATCACCCCGCTCCACACGGCCATCGCCGGCAGCGAGTTCGCCAGGCCGCTCAGCACACAGCCGCCGGCGATGAGCACGACGCCGACCGGCAGCAGGGGCGCGCACCGGCCGTGGTCGGTCCGGCGGCCGAGCGGGACCGCGGCGAACAGCGGGAGCAGGGCATAGACCCCCGCGATCACACCGACGGCGCGCTCGTCGGCGCCCAGCGCGAGGGCCCGGTAGGAGACGGCGGGCCGGGCCATCGACACCGCCCCCTGCGCGAAGCCGAAGGCGATGACGAGACGGAGCAGCCAGCCGCGGTTCCTGCCGGGCCTCACGATGCGGTTCCTCCTGGGGGACGTGCCCTCCGGTGCGCGGCGCGTCCGCGCCGGACGGGGGCAGTCGGGCCGACGGGGTTCAGATGATGCCGAACAGCACACCGGAGCCGAGGATGATGAGCGAGGTCACCGCCGCCCACTTCACCACGAACCTCGTGTGGTCGCCGAACTCGACCTTCGCCATGCCGACGAGCACGTACACGGCCGGCACCAGCGGGCTGGACATGTGCAGCGGCTGGCCCACGAGGGAGGCGCGGGCGATCTCCAGCGGCGAGACGCCGTGGGCGGCACCCGCCTCGGCGAGGACCGGGAGGACACCGAAGTAGAAGCCGTCGTTGGACATGAAGTAGGTGAGCGGCAGGCTGAGGAAGCCGGTGACGAGCGCCATGTGCGGGCCCATGCCGCCGGGGATGCCGTCGACGATCCACTCGGCCATCGAGTCGACCATGCCGGTGCCCTGGAGGACGCCGGTGAAGACGGCGGCGGCGAAGACCATGCCGGAGACGTTCAGGACGTTGTCGGCGTGGGCGGCCAGCCGTTCCTTCTGGTCGGGGATGTGGGGGAAGTTGACCGTCAGGGCGAGCGCGGCGCCGAGCAGGAAGAGGACCGGGATCGGCAGCCACTCCATGATCATGGCGGTGAGCAGCGCGACCGTGAGCAGCGCGTTGAACCAGTACAGCTTGGGGCGCAGCGTCGGGCGGTTGGGGTCCAGGCCCTGGAGGCGGACGTCGTCCACGTCGTCGTCGGCCTCGTCGGCGTCGCTGCCGGAGCCCGCGCCGCCGGTGGTCTTCGCCGTACGGGCCCTGTCGTCACCGGAGCCGGATCCCTCGGCGGAGGCGCCGGCGCCGACGAGCACGGTCTCCTCGGAGCCGGAGGTCTCCTCGTCCTTGACGATCTTCTCCTGCTCCAGCACCTCGTCGAGGCTCAGCACACCGAGGCGCTTGCGCTCCCGCAGGCCCAGGAAGTAGGCCAGGACGAAGACGAAGAGCAGGCCCACGAGGAGCGCGGGGATCATCGGGACGAAGATGTCGGCGGCGTCCAGCTTGAGCGCGGTGGCCGCGCGGGCGGTCGGACCGCCCCAGGGCAGTGTGTTCATCACGCCGTTGGCGGTGGCGGCGACACCGGTCATCACGACCAGGCTCATCTTCAGACGCTTGTAGAGCGGGTACATCGCCGAGACGGTGATCATGAAGGTCGTCGAGCCGTCGCCGTCCAGGGAGACGATGGCGGCGAGCAGGGCCGTGCCGACGACGATGCGCAGCGGGTCGGCCTTGCAGAACTTCAGGATGCCCCGGACGATCGGGTCGAAGAGACCGACGTCGATCATCAGGCCGAAGTAGACGATGGCGAACATCAGCATCGCGGCGGTGGGCGCGAGGTTGCCCACCCCCTCGATGACGTAGTCGCCGAGATGGGCTCCCTTTCCGACGAACACGCAGAAGAGCGCGGGGATCAGTACGAGTGCCGCGATCGGCGACATCTTCTTCATCATGATCAGGACCAGGAAGGTCGCGATCATGGCGAAGCCGAGGATGGTCAGCATGTGGATACCTAACGTTCGCCCTTGAACTCCCACCAGGGCACCGGCGGTGCGTCGACGTTAGGGCGGCTCCACAAGTCTTAACAAGGAGTTGACATGCGAGCAATAAGAGCAGAACTCCTGGTCACAGCGTTGCGCCTGCTCGGGCGGTGACAGGGGCCAGCTCCACGGGGACCCCGTTGAGGACCGCGTTGCCCGACAGGGGGTCCAGCAGTGACCCGTCGAGGAGCTGGTTCACGTTCACACCGGGGTCGATCGCGGCGTGCCGCATCCGGGTGCCCGGACGGTCGTGTCCCCAGCCGTGCGGCAGGCTCACGACTCCGCGCCGTACGACGTCGGTGACCTCGACGGGTGCGGTGACCTCTCCCCCGGCGCCCTTGATCCGTACGGGGTCGCCGTCGGCGAGCCCGAGGCGGCCGGCGTCGTCCGGGTGGATGTGCAGGGTGCAGCGGTTGGTGCCGCCGGTGAGGGCGGGGATGTTGTGCAGCCAGCTGTTGTTGGAGCGAAGGTGCCGCCGGCCGATGAGGACCAGGCCGTCGGGGCGCTCGCGCAGGGCCGTGCGGAGCCTCGGCAGATCGTCGACGATCGGCGCGGGCAGCAGTTCGATACGGCCGCTGACCGTCTTCAGCGGCTGCGGCAGGCGCGGCCGCAGCGGGCCGAGGTCGATGCCGTGCGGGTGGGCGAGGAGCCTGTCCAGCGTCAGCCCGTCCGGCTCCGCGCCGAAGCCGTCGCCGTACGGGCCGAGGCGCAGCATCATGTCGAGGCGGCGCTCGGGGCCGCTGTCGCCGGTGAGCAGGCCGGCGAGTTCCTTCGGGTCGCGGCCGTGGACGGGTGAGTGGGCCTCCTTGACGACCTTGCCCAGGGTCTGGCCGATGACCAGGTCGTCCACGGCGGAGGGGTCGGCGCCGTGCAGGCCGGTGGCGGCGAGGACGAGACGGGCGAGGATCTCCGTCTCGGCCATGCGGCCGTCCTCCAGGGGGACGGCAGCGCGGTTGTAGCGGACCTGGTTGCGCACGGCGAAGGAGTTGAAGGCGAAGTCGTAGTGCGGGGCCTGCGAGGGCGGGGGCGGCGGCAGGACGACGTCGGCGTGGCGGGCGGTCTCGCCGAGGTAGGGGTCGACGCTGACCATGAAGTCCAGGGAGTCGAGCGCCTTGTCGAGGCGGTCGCCGTCGGGTGCCGAGAGCACGGGGTTGGCCGCGATCGTGATCAGGGCGCGGACCGGGCTGCCCTCGGGGGTGGCGGTGTCGATCTCCTCGGCGAGCGCGGACAGCGGCAGTTCGCCCTTCGCCTCCGGGTGGCCGCCGACCCGGCTGCGCCAGCGGCCCAGCGCGAAGCCGCGGCCGGGTCCGGCGGGCCGGGCCGGCTTGTCGGTCGCGGACCGCGGGAAGAGGGCGCCGCCGGGCCGGTCGAGGTTGCCGGTGAGGATGTTGAGCACGTCCACGAGCCAGCTGGCGAGGGTGCCGTGCGGGACGGTGCAGCTGCCGATGCGGCCGTATACGGCGGCGGTGGGCGCGGCGGCCAGTTCGCGGGCGAGCGCGCGGATGGTCCCGGCGTCGACGTCACACGCCTCCGCGACGGCCTCGGGCGTGAACTCCCCTACGGCGGCGGCCAGTTCCTCGGTTCCCTGCACCAGCGGGGCGAGGTCGCCGAGGTCGACGAGGCCCTCCTCGAAGAGGACCTGCGCCATCGCCGCGAGCAGCAGCGCGTCCGTGCCGGGGCGGATCGCCACGTGCCGGTCGGCGAGCTTGGCCGTACGGGTCGTGCGCGGGTCGACGACGGTGAGGGTGCCGCCGCGTGCCCTGAGGGCCTTGAGCTTGCCGGGGAAGTCGGGGGCGGTGCACAGACTGCCGTTGGACTCCAGGGGGTTGGCGCCGAGGAGGAGCAGGTGGTCGGTGCGGTCGAGGTCGGGCACGGGGATGGCGTTGGCGTCGCCGTAGAGCAGTCCGCTGGAGACGTGCTTGGGCATCTGGTCGACGGTGGAGGCGCTGAACAGGCTGCGGGTGCCGAGGCCGGCGATGAGGGCGGGCGGGTAGAGGGCGCCGGCCATCGTATGGACGTTCGGGTTGCCGAGGACGATACCGACGGCGTCGGGGCCGTGGGCCTCGACGACGGGCCGGAGTCCGGCCGCGACGGCGTCGAACGCCTCCTGCCAGGTGGCCTCCCGCAGTTCGCCGTCCACGCGGACCAGCGGGGTGCGCAGCCGGTCGGGGTCCGCGTCGGCCGCCCCGAACGAGGCGCCCTTCGGGCAGATGAACCCCTTGCTGAACACGTCGTCCCGGTCACCGCGGGCCTTGGTCACCCGGGTGCCCTCGACGGTGAGGACGAGGCCGCAGGTCGCCTCGCAGAGCGGGCAGACGCGCAGGGCGGTGCGGGAGTCGGCGGTGGTGGACACGGGTCCTCCCGAAGGGGCGGCGGCGACGGTGACGCTCGGACAGGCGCGACGGGCGGTGAGGCCCGCGGCACCGAGGCCGAGCATACCGACCGGTATGCACCGAGGGGAGGGGGCCCGGGGTCTCGCCGGGAATCCGCGAGACCGCCGGCCCGGGGGCGGGGCCCTGCGGGCCGTCGGCCGGGCGGCCGTCCGGCGTGCGCAGGCGCACGCCGGCGGCTGGAGCGGCCCGCGCGCGGGGCCGGTCAGTCCAGCACGCGCGCGAGATACGCCCGCAGCAGTTCCCGCATCTCCTCGATGATCCGCGGATCGCCCTCCGGGGCCACCCGGAAGGCCAGGTGGACGAGGGTGTCGGCGGTCTCGACGGCGATGAGGAACGTGCGGCGGAGGTCGTCGTCGGGGGTGCGGTCGATGAAGGCGGAGAGCAGGTCGGACAGCCGGTCGGCGACGAGGTGGTTGGGCTGCTGCCGGCTGCCGCCGACCGGGATCTGGTTGCCGAAGTCGATGAGGGCGAAGCCGGGGGCGTTGCGCTTCATGTCGAGGTACTCGTCGAGGACGGCGTCCATCGCGGTGCGCCAGTCCCGGCCGCCCGTCTCCCGGAGGCGGTGGGTGACCCGGTCGGTGAAGCGGTCCAGGTTGCGTTCGGCGAGCGCGTCGGCCATCGCGCGCTTGTTGCCGAAGAAGCGGTAGACGGAGCCGATGGGCACACCCGCGCGCAGGGCCACGGCACGGGTGCTCAACGCGTCGTAGCCCACCTCGTCGAGGAGGTCGGCACAGGCGTCGAGGATCCTGGTCAGTCGTTCGGCACTGCGCCGCTGCACGGGTGCGCGGCGCAGGGAGGTCGCCTGGGACACGGGCTTCATGATGCCTTTCCGCCGAGGTCCGATGAACTGTCCGAATATCAGTACGGCCGGTACCACCGCTCCCGCTCAGCCGTGGCGCACGACCGGCCTCGGACGTCCGCGCGTCCGTGGCCTGCCGGGAGACTAGAGCACCGCACTGACAGGACGGATCCCCCGGCGATCCGGTTCTCTCCCCGCACCCGATACATCCGGTGCACCCGGCCGCACCCCGGGACGCCCCCTTGCGCCCGCCCCGACGGAATCCTACGGTGAAGCATAGGAATCGAGAACGGTGAGGGAGCGGGCATGAGCGGGGACGCGAGGAAGACGGCCGAGGGGCTGGAGTACCTCACCGGATTCGGCAACGAGCACGCCTCGGAGGCGGTCCCCGGCGCCCTGCCGCACGGCCGCAACTCCCCCCAGCGCGCCCCGCTCGGGCTCTACGCCGAGCAGCTCAGCGGCACCGCGTTCACCGAGCCGCGGGCCCACAACCGCCGCTCCTGGCTCTACCGCATCCGCCCCTCGGCCGCCCACCCCGCCTTCACCCGCGCGGACAACGGCGCCCTGCGCACGGCCCCCTTCACCGAGACCGTCCCCGACCCCAACCGGCTGCGCTGGAACCCCCTCCCGGAGCCCCCGGCCGGCACGGACTTCCTCGCCGGCCTGTGGACCCTCGGCGGCAACGGCGACGCGGCCCAGCGCTCCGGCATGGCCGTGCACCTGTACCACGCCACCTCCTCGATGGAGCGGGTCTTCAGCGACGCCGACGGCGAGCTGCTGATCGTCCCGGAACACGGCGGCCTCCTCCTGCGCACCGAGTTCGGTCTGCTGCACGCCGAGCCCGGCGAGATCGCCCTGATCCCACGGGGCGTCCGCTTCCGCGTCGAACTCCTCGACGCCACCGCCCGCGGCTACGTCTGCGAGAACCACGGCGCCGCCTTCCGCCTCCCCGACCTCGGCCCGATCGGCGCCAACGGCCTGGCGAACGCCCGCGACTTCCGGGCGCCGGTGGCCGCGTACGAGGACACCGAGGGTCCGGTGGAGGTGGTGAACAAGTACTGCGGCAACCTCTGGACGGCCACCTACGACCACTCCCCCCTCGACGTGGTCGCCTGGCACGGCAACTACACGCCGTACGTCTACGACCTGCGCCGTTTCAACGTCATCGGGACGATCTCCTACGACCACCCGGACCCGTCGATCTTCACGGTGCTGACGTCGCCGAGCGACACCCCCGGGCTGGCCGGGGTGGACTTCGTCGTGTTCGCGCCGCGCTGGCTGGTCGGCGAGGACACGTTCCGTCCGCCGTACTTCCACCGGAACGTGATGAGCGAGTACATGGGCCTGATCGAGGGCGCGTACGACGCGAAGACGGCCGGGGAAGGGGGTTTCGTGCCCGGGGGCGGCTCGCTGCACAGCATGATGTCGGCGCACGGACCGGACCGGGAGACCTTCGACCGGGCGAGCGCGGCGGCGCTGGAGCCGCAGCGGGTCGACGACGGCCTCGCCTTCATGTTCGAGACGCGCTGGCCGATCCTGCTGACCGGGCAGGCGGCCCGCGCGGAGCACCTGCAGCAGGGGTACGACGACGTGTGGTCCGGGCTCCAGCGCCACTTCGGCCCGTTGCACTGAACGTGTCGCGCCGGGTACGGATAGCGTCGTGACCTCATTCGCTCCGGACTCGATCGTCCTGAACCGCAAACTGCCGCTCTGGTATCAGGTGTCGCAGTCCCTGCGTGCCTCGATACTCGGCCGGTCGCCCCGGGACCCCCTGCGGCTGCCCACCGAGGAGCAGCTGGCCGGGCACTACGGGGTGAGCGTGCTGACCATGCGGCAGGCGCTGAAGGAGCTGGAGGACGAGGGGCTGATCACCCGGCACCGCCGGCGCGGTACGTTCATCGAGCCGAGCGCCCGGCGGGGCTCGCCGGTGCGCCTGCTCGGTTCGGTGGACGCGATCGTGGCCCAGCAGTCGGGCATGACGACCGAGCTGCTGGACCACGGCAGCACCCCTCTGTCGGGTGAACTCGCCGAGTACTTTCCGGACTTGACCGAGGTCGCCACGTACCACCGGCTGCGCGGCGACGAGAAGACCGGTGAGCCCACCAACCACGCCCGCAACTACGTCCGCCCCGAACTGGCCGCCCGTATCGACCGCGACGACCTGCTCCGCTGGCCGATGACGAAGGTCCTGCGCGATGCCGTGGGCGTGGCCATCGGCCGGATCACCGACACCGTCGAGGCGCGCATCGCCGACCCGGAGACGGCCCGCCTCCTCCAGGTCCCGCTGCTCAGCCCGATCCTCCACTACACGGGTGTCACCTACGACGAATCCGGCCGCGTCCTCGACGTGGCGGTCATCCACTACCGCGGCGACCGCTTCTCGTTCACGGTCACCCTCGACGCCCACTGACCCGGAGGACCAGGTCGTACGATGCCCCCCGTGACGCTCGACGACACCCCGCTCCTCGCGGACCTCATGCCGTGGTCGGTCGCACCGCCACGGCTGGGCCGGGGGTGGCCGGCGGCCCCGGACGCGGCCTCCCTGAAGGTCCGCTGGGACGCGCTGATGAAGGCGGAGGGCCCGGACCGCGAGGCCCTGTTCGCCCCCACCCGTTCCCGTACCCCGGCCACGGCCGTGGCCCAGCTGCCGGGCCGGTCCGGCGGCACCGGCCGGCTGGCCCGCGAGTCGGGGCCCTGCGCCGAGCCGGTCCGGGTCCTCGCCGCCCCGTTCGACGAGCAGTGGCTCATCCCCGACCACCGGCTGATCGACGCCGCCCGGCCCGAACTGTGGCGGGTGGCGGACGAACGGCAGGTCTTCGTCGTCGAGCAGACGGCCGCCCCGGACACGTCCGGCCCCGTGCTCCTCGCGTCGGGCGTCCTGCCGCTCGCCCCGCCGCACGGCCCGCGCGCCGGCCGTGTCCGCCCGCTGTACCGCCGCCCGGGGGCCGTCGAGCCGAACCTCGCGCCGGGCCTGCCGGAGTACCTCGGCGGGCGGCTGGGCGCCGGCCCCCTCGACCCCGTGGACGTGCTCGCCTGGATCCTGGTCGCCGCGCGCTCCGGGCCGCGCGGCCTCGGGGTGCCGCTGCCCGCCGAGCCGGAGGTCTGGTCCCGCGGCGTGGAGCTGGGCCGGCGGGCCCTGTGGCTGATGCGCCGCGACGGCGACCGTCCCAAGCTTCCGGGCGGCCGCCGCCCGTATGTGCGCGCGCCGCTGCCCGCCCGGCCCGTGGAGATCCGCTACGACCGCGAGGAGGAGACCCTCTTCGTCGACGAGGGCCGCATCTCCCCCGTCCCCTCCGACGCCTGGGACCTCCACGTCGGCGGTGTGCGGGTGCTGGAGGAGTGGCTGGCCCGCAGAACGGAACAGGGGGAGCCGGGCACACTGGAGGCGATCCGCCCGACGACCTGGCCGCAGACCTGGACGTCGGAGCTGCTGGAGCTGATCACGGTGCTGGCGCTGCTGACGGAAGTGTGCCCCGCGCCGGAGGAGTTGACGGCCGGCCGGCCGATCACAGCTGCGGACCTGCGCGAGGCGGGCGTGCTCCCGGTCCCGGAGCCGGCCCGCAGGCCCGCCTCGGTCCTGGACCACCAGGAGGAGGGCCCGGAGGGCCAGTTCACGCTGCTGTAGGGCCGCCCTGCGGCCGGTCCTCGGGCGCGAACGAATCCAGGACCCTCCCCACCATCCACGCGAACACGGCCTCCAGATCGATCGGCCCCGGGTCCTCCGTGAACGCGGCGGCCAGCCGGGGGTAGGCGCCGCTCGCGATCTGCGCCCCGAGGTACGCGATCCGGATCTCGTTCTCCCGGTCCTCCGACCACGGCAGCGACCGCACCCGCTCGGCCGTCGCCAGCTCGTTCGCCACATACGTCGTCACGCAGCCGTTCAGCATGCCCAGGAGCTGCATCTTCGTCCCGTAGGGCGCGTCGAGCGGGTCCATGCAGGCGAGGCAGTGCTCCAGGTACCGCATCGCCTGGGGGCTGAACCCGTAGACCGGCGACATCAGCCGGGGCATCCACGGGTGCCGGCGCAGCAGATCGCGGGTCTGGTACGCCACCCGCCGCATCTCGGCCCGCCAGTCCTCGCCGGGCTCCCACAATTCGTGCTCGCCGCCGACCGCGTCGACCATCAGCTCGTACAGGTCCTCCTTGCGGGGGACGTAGTTGTACAGCGACATCGTGCCGCAGCCCAGTTCGGCCGCGACGTGGCGCATGGACACCGCGTCGAGACCGCCCTCGTCGGCGAGCCGGACCGCGGCCGCCGCGATGTCCGCCCGCGTGAACGCGGGTCTGGGGCCCCGGCCGGTGCGCTCGGGGCGCGCCCAGATCACCGCGGGTTCGTCCGCTCGGCCAGCCATCGATCATCACCTCGGTCACCATCCTAGTTACGTACGGCGCACGTAGTGCGCTATGGTCACCCCATGACAACTACGTACGCTGTACTTAGTGAAGGTCTGGAGAAGCGTTTCGGAGACGTCCGTGCCGTGCGCGGCCTCGATCTGGCCGTGGCGGCGGGCACCGTGGTCGGGATGCTCGGCCCGAACGGGGCGGGCAAGACGACGGCCGTACGGCTGCTGACGACGCTGCTGCGGCCGGACGCGGGCTCGGCGCGGATCGCGGGTCACGACCTGGTGCGGGAGCCGGGCGCGGTCCGGCGGGCGATCGGGGTGACGGGGCAGTACGCGTCGGTGGACGGCGATCTGACCGGGCGGCAGAACCTGCGGCTGTTCGCACGGCTGCACCGCGTCCGCGACACGGCGGGCCGCGCGGGCGACCTCCTCGACCGCTTCGGCCTGACCGAGGCCGCCGACCGTCCGGTCTCCACCTACTCGGGCGGTATGCGCCGCCGGCTCGATCTGGCGGCCAGCCTGATCCGGCGTCCGGCGGTGCTCTTCCTGGACGAGCCCACCACCGGCCTGGACCCGGTCAGCCGCAACCGGATCCGGGACGCCGTGCGCGACCTGCGGGAGGAGGGGACGACCGTGCTGCTCACCACGCAGTACCTGGAGGAGGCCGACCGACTGGCCGACCGGATCGTGCTGATGGACCGGGGCCGCATCGCGCACAGCGGCTCACCGCCCGAGCTCAAGGCGCTCGTCGGCTCGTACGCGGAGGCCGTCGTCGCCCACCCGGGCGCGATGACCCAGGCGGCGGCCGTCCTCGACCAACTCACCGGCGCGTGCCCGTCGTTCGACGAGGAGCGGCACGCGGTCGGCGTGGTCACCCTCGACCCGACGCTGACGCTCCCCCGGCTGGTGCGCGAACTCGACGCGGCGGGCGTGCCGTTGCTGGATGTCAGCCTGCGCCCGCCGACCCTCGACGACGTGTTCCTGCGCCTCACGCAGGGCCCGGCCGGGAGCCCCGCCGACCTCAAGGAGCGTGCCGCGTGAACGCGTTGGCGTACGACGGCACGGCGATGCTGGGCCGGCAGCTGCGGCGGCTGCGGAACAACCCGGGGCTGCTGATCCTCACGCAGACCATGCCCGTGTCGATGCTGCTGTTCTTCGGCTACGTCTTCGGCAGCGCGCTCGCGGTGCCGGGCGAGGAGTACCGGCGGTTCCTGGTGCCCGGCCTGCTGGTGGCGACGGCCTCCGGCGGGATCATGACCGGCATGTTCGAGGCCGCCCGGGACACCCACCGGGGCGTGATGGACCGCTTCCGCTCCCTGCCGATGAGCCGGGCCGCCGTGCCGCTCGGGCAGGCGCTGGCCGACGTGCTCGTCACGGCCGCCGGGTCGGTGCTGTTCCTGCTGGTCGGGCTCGCGGTGGGCTGGCGGGTGGAGGGGGGCGCGCTCGCGGCGGTGGGGGCGTTCGGGCTGGTGCTGCTGTTCCGGTTCGCCGCCGTGTGGACGGGCATCTTCCTGGGCCTGCTGACCCGTAACGAGGAGGCCGCCGGGCAGCTGGGCGGGGCGACGTTCCTGCTGCCGCTGCTGTCCACCGCGTACATCCCGGCCGAGGGTCTGCCGGGCCCCCTGCGGACGGCCGCCGAGTGGAACCCGATCAGCGCGGTCGCCACGGCCCTGCGCGACCTCTTCGGCAACGCGCCCGTCCCCGAGGGCGCCGCCTGGCCGGTCGCCCACCCCGTCGCCGGGTCGCTGCTGTGGTGCGGCGTCCTGCTCGCGGTGTTCGTGCCGCTCGCGGTCCGCACCTACGCGGCCGGGCCCCGGGGCACGTGAGACGCGGCACGCCCGATGACAACGGCGTCCCCGCGGGGACATGATCCACGGCCACCCGGCAGCTCGCCGCCCCGGGGGCGCGGGTGATCAAGGTCGAGCGGGTGGACGGGGGCGACTTCCCCCGCGGCTGCGACACCGCCGCCCGGCCCGGTCTGGACGCGGCCACGCCGGGCGCGGCTCATCCCCGGCTGATCGCGGTGGACGTCTCGGGGTACGGGGCGTCGGGACCGTACGCGGGCAAGCGGGCGTACGACATGCTCGTGCGGTGCGAGGCCGGGCTGGTGTCGGTGACGGGGACACCGGAGCAGCCGGTGTAGGCGGGCACCCCGGCGGCGGACATCGCCGCCGGGATGTACGCGTTCTCGGGGGTGCCGGCCGGCACGCGTCCGGCGGGGGACGACCGGGCGGGGCGGGCCGGTGGAGGTGTCGATGCTGGAGGCGCCGGCCGTGAGGGTCCCCCCACGCCCTTGAGGCAGTGGAGGAGGATGGGGCACCCGCTGCACCACACCCCGCACGGCGGGACCGCGCCCGCGCGCACGGGGCTCGGGCACGCGGTGATCGCGCCGTACGACGCCTATCCGACGGCGGACGGCGGGCGGGTGCTGCTGTCCGTGCAGAACGACCGGGAGTGGCGGCGGCTCGTCGAACAGGTGCTGGGGCGGCCGGAGTTGACGGACGATTCGGCGTTCGCGACGAATCCGGCGCGGGTCGCGCGCAGGGAGCGTACGGACGAGCCGGCCACGGCGGCGCTCGGGGCGCTGGACACCGACACGGCCCTGGAGCGGCTGCAGGCGGCGGGGATCGCCTGTGCGCGGCCGAGGGACGTCACGGAGGTGGCGGAGCATCCGCAGCGGGGACGGGGCACGGAGGAGAGCGGTGCCCGCGCTCGGGGAGCACACCGGTTCGCTGCTCCGTGCCGCGGGGATGACGGACGAAGGGATCGCAGCGTTGCGCCGGGACGGTGTGGTCGCCTGAACGCGGGCCTCTGCGGAAAAGGCCCTTGAGGTGCGAGCAGGGGCTAGCGGCTGCCGAACAGCGAGCGGCGCAGCCTCTTCAGCGGAGCGAACAGCGAGACGCGGCCGACGCGTGTGTCCTTGCGGCTGCTGCGTTCCTGCGGGGAACGTGACGTTATCTCACGCATCAGCGAGGTCGCCTCGGCCGCCTCGCGCTGCGGCACGGCGGGGCCGCTCAGCACCGAGAGATGGCGGTCGAGCCGCGAACTGGTCGCGGTGCTCCCGCACGTGATCGCAGGGACTCGCGCCCTACGCACTGCTATCTGTTCCATGTCACTCCCCACCCGTACGAGTCCACCCGGCCCGGGCAGCGTAACCATATCGCCCCGTTGGAGCACTCGGGAATCACGGCCCCGCTATTCCTCTACCCCGTAAGGGGGTTGTTGACTACTCTCCGAATCCGACCGATTCCAGGGCGAGTTGGACAACCGGCTGGCCGGTGGGCTGCACTGACCCGCCGTCGGGCTCGACGGTCACGGCGAGTGACGTCGCATCGGCGTTCATTCCGTCCGCGACCAAGGGCGTGTCGCCGACGAAGAGACCCAGGGAGCGTGGTTGCACGTCGGGGCGCATGAGCCAGAGCTGGTGCACCCGGTTCTTCGGGAGGTTCTCGAATCCGCTGAGGGTCACGACCGCGCTCCCCTCCTCCGCGGAAGCGATCACTCCGATCGCATGCCCCTCCGCGTCCCGGTCGCTGCTCGCCCGGACGTCCGGCGCGGCGAGAACGTGGGCGATCTCACTGGCCCGCGTCCGCTCGGAGGCCAGCTCGTCCCGGGTGCGGTCGGCCTGGACGGCGAACAGGGAGGCCACCACGAGCGCGGCGGCGGCCGTGACGGTGGCCAGCGGAACGAGCCAAGAGCGCAGACGGGGCGCACGGGCGCGCGACTTCGGCGGCGGCTCGGTGCCCCACACATGGCGCGGCAGATGCTGCTGCCGCGAGGGCTGCGCGCTCCAGGACCGGTTCTCCTGGGGGGTGTTGCGTACGGCGGCGAAGACCCGGTCGCGCATCGCCGCCGGCGCCGGGGCGGCCGTCGACCAGGCGAGGCGGACGGCGTCCTCGGACAGGACGCGCACCTCGGCGGGGCAGCGGTCGCAGCCCTCCAGGTGCCGCTCGAAGCGGCGCCGCTCGTCGGGGTCCAGGGCGTCGAGCGCGTAGGGAGCGGCGAGCGAGTGGAGGTCCTCGCGGCGGAAGAGGCTCATGCCGCCCCTCCCCTCGGCGCGCGTATCCGGCGGGCCGCGCGGGCGCGCGGACCTCCGGGTCCCGCGCGGTGGATCAGGGCGCTCATGCGACTCCTCCCAGGCATTCGCGCAGCCGAGTGAGTCCGTCGCGCATACGGGTCTTGACCGTGCCGAGGGGGCAGGAGAGCCGCTCGGCCACTTCACGGTAGGTGTAGCCGTCGTAGTAGGCGAGGGTGACGGACTCGCGCTGGAGGGTGGTCAGTTTGTCCAGGCAGTGGCGCACCCACTGGCGTTCGAGGCCGGCCTCGACCTCCTCGGCGACCTGGTCGAAGGCGGGGTGGTGGTTGCGCCGTCCCTCGCGCTGCTCGCGCTCGGTGGCGGCACGGGCGCTGCGCACCCGGTCCACCGCGCGCCGGTGCGCGAGGGTGAGTATCCAGGACAGGGCGCTGCCCCGGGCCGGGTCGAAGCGGCCCGCGGAACGCCAGAGTTCGAGCAGCACCTCCTGAGCCACCTCCTCCGACTGCGCGGGGTCGCGCACGACCCGGCGGACCAGTCCGAAGACCGGACCGGACACCACTGCGTACAAGTCCTCGAACGCCCGTTGGTCGCCCCCGGCCACCCGGACCAGAAGCCTGTCCGCCTCCACACGCTCCCCCTCGTCTCCGGCCGAGCACGGCCATCCCCGCGCGTAAGGCATTCGCAACCGACCCACCTCCGGATGGGGTTACGGATCAGGCTGCCCAAAACGCGGGTCTCCCGTCGACCGATCCGAACTTCGGATCAACGAATCGTGCTCTCCGCTGAGACAACCTTTCAAACGCTCCGTAAGAACGTTTGGGATTCGACCAATCCACCCTGCCGACCGCTCCGAATGGCGTTCGTCAGGCAAGTTGGGACAGAGGACGGACGGCATGACGACACCTACTTCCAGGAGCGGCTCGGGACGGCGGAGCATCGCGTCCCTCATCTGTGCTTCGCTGGCCGCCGGAGGGCTCGCAGCCGCCGGCGTGACCGTGCTGGAGCCGGGGGCCGCCTCCGCATCCAGCCACCGCGAGGCACCGCTGATCTCGGGGCAGCCCCAGTTCGACAACACCGACGTCTACGCCTTCGTCAGCCCCGACAAGCCGGACACGACGACGGTCATCGCGAACTGGATCCCCTTCGAGGAGCCCGCGGGCGGCCCGAACTTCTTCACCTTCTCCGAGGACGCGCAGTACGACATCCGCGTCGACCAGGACGGCGACGCGCGGGAAGACCTGATCTTCCGGTACACGTTCGACACGAAGACGAAGAACGACAAGACCTTCCTGTACAACACGGGCGTCGTGGAGAGCCTCGACGACCCGGACCTCAACATCACGCAGACCTACGACATCGATCTCTTCAAGCTGAAGAACCGCCGCGTGGTCTCCAAGACGAAGCTCGCGGACGACGTGTGGGTGGCGCCGTCGAACGTCGGCAAGGCGTCGATGCCGAACTACAAGAAGCTGCGCGACGAGGCGGTCTACAAGACGGCGAGCGGGGTGACGACGTACGCCGGCCAGGCCGACGACCCGTTCTTCCTGGACCTGCGCGTCTTCGACCTGCTGTACGGCGGCGACCTCTCCGAGGTCGGGCGGGACACCCTCAAGGGCTACAACGTCAACTCGATCGCCCTGCAGGTCCCGAGCGCCGCGCTCGTGCAGCACAAGAACCAGCCGATCGTCGGTATCTGGTCGACGACCCAGCGGGTGGGCGCCGACGGCCAGTACCGCCAGGTCTCGCGCCTCGGCATGCCGCTGGTGAACGAGGTCGTCAACCCCATCGGCGACAAGGACAAGTTCAACGCGTCCTCGCCGGCGGACGACGCCCAGTTCCTGAAGAACGTCACCGAGCCGGAGCTGCCCAAGCTCATCGAGGCGATCTACAAGATCCCGGCCCCGAAGGAGCCGCGCAACGACCTCGTCGACGTGTTCCTCAAGGGTGTCGAGGGCCTCAACCAGCCGCCGCGCGTGACCCCGTCGGAGCAGCTGCGCCTCAACACGTCCATCAAGCCCACCGCGAAGCCGAAGCGGCTCGGTGTGCTGGACGGTGACAACCAGGGCTTCCCGAACGGACGCCGGCTCACCGACGACGTGATCGACATCGCGCTGCAGGTCGTCGAGGGCGAGCTGGTCGACGCGCCCAACGACCTGGGTGACGCGGTGAACAAGAACGACAAGAAGTTCGGCCACTCCTTCCCGTACGTCGGTCTGCCGACGGCCGGTTCGCGTGGCAAGACCGTCAAGGGCAACACCACCAACAGCGTCCGCAGCGCGATCGGCACCGGTGTCGAGAGCGGCAGCGACGACACCACGCTGATCGCCGCCTCGGCCGGCGCCGGCGCGGCCGGTGTCCTGCTCATCGGCGGTGGCCTGCTGTGGTGGCGCCGTCGGAACGACCGCGCCTACTACTAGGCCGCTCCGGCCGGGCCCTCCCCCAGGGGGCCCGGTCATCGAGGCCGGCGCGGCCCGCCCGTATCCATCCCCCACGGTGCGGGCCGCGCCCCACGATCACGAACACCGCGCTCGGCAAGGATGTTGAGGAGAGGGCATGTCCCCGCGTACGAACGACAGCGCGTCGCAGGACGGGCGTCCGCGTCCCGGCGAAGGGGCTCCCGAGGCCGAGGCCGGCGACGGCGCCCCCGCCGCGTCCGCCTCCGCCCCGTCCGCCCCCGCCGCCGGACCCGACGGGTCCTCGGCGGACGTGTCCTCTCCTGACCTGTCCTCTGCCGATGTGCCCTCTCCCGGCACGCCCTCTGCCGGCGTCTCCCCTTCCGGTGCCACCGGGGCCGACGCCGCGTCCGACGCCTCCTCCTCCGCTCTCTCCGCGGCCGACGCGGAGCCGGACACCGTCCCGGCCGATGCCACCGCGGCCGGGCCAGGGCCGGTGCCCGTCGGGTCCGGGCGCGGACGGCGGCCCGAGTCCGCGCGGCGGCGGGCGGCGCGGCTCACCGCGTGCGCGGCCGCGCTGGCCGTCGCGTTCACCGGGTTCGCCGTGGCGCTCGGGGCCAAGGACGACGACCGGGCCACGGTGGCCGTCTCCACCTCGCCGGGAGTCTCGGCCGCCCAGCTCTCCCACGGCGACCTCGACACGGGCGTCAAGCTGCTCCAGGCCCACCTCAAGGAACAGCCCAAGGACTTCGGCTCCTGGTCCACGCTCGGCCTCGCCTACGTCGAGCAGGCCCGCGTCAAGGGCGACTCCTCCCGCTACCCCCAGGCCGAGAAGGCCCTGCGGCGGTCGCTGAAGCTGCGGCCGGACAACGACCCGGCGCTCGCGGGCCTGGCCGCCCTCGCCGCCGCCCGCCACGAGTTCGGCGACGCGCTGAAGTACGCGGACCGGGCCCTGAAGGAGAACCCCTACAGCGAGCGGGCGTTGTGCAGCCGCGTCGACGCCCTGGTCGAACTGGGCCGCTACGACGACGCGCTGAAGGCCGTGAAGCTCGCCGACGCCCGCCGCCCCGGCATCCCGGTGTTCACGCGGTACGCCTACGTCCACGAGCTGCGCGGCGACGTGAAGACGGCCCGCCGGGTCCTGAACCTGGCCCTGGACTCGGCGGCCGGCCGGGGTGACATCGCCTACGTGGCCACCCAGCTCGGCCAGCTCTCCTGGCGGCAGGGCGACTACAAGGCGGCGCTCGCCCACTACGCACGCGCCCTCGGCGCCGACGACACCTACCTCCCCGCGCTGGAGGGCCGCGCCCGCGCGCAGGCCGCGAGCGGCGACACCGCGCAGGCGATCCGCGGCCTGGAGCAGGTCGTGGCCTCCTATCCGCTGCCGGGACCGCTCGTCGTCCTCGGCGAGCTGTACGAGGCCAGGGGCGACAAGGCCAAGGCCCGCGACCAGTACGCGCTGGTGGACGCCTACACCGCCATCGCCCGGTCCTACGGCGTCAACGCCGATCTCGACACCGCGCTGGCCGCCGCCGACCACGGCGACCGCAAGGCCGCGCTCAAGGCCGCCGAGGCCGAGTGGAAGCGCCGCGAGACGGTCCACACCGCGGACGCCCTCGCCTGGGCCCTGCACGTCAACGGCCGCGACGACGAGGCCCTGCCGTACGCCCGCCGCGCCACCGCCACCGGCTACCGGGACGCGACGTTCCTGTACCACCGGGGCATGGTCGAGAACGCGGCCGGAGACCGGAGGAAGGCCAGGGCCTCGCTGAAGGAGGCGCTCGACCTCAACGCGGGCTTCTCGCCGCTCGGCGCGGCCCAGGCACGTAAGACCCTGAAGGCTCTGGAGACCGCCAAGTGATCACGCCCCGGCGCCTGTTCGCCTCCGGCACGGCGGTCTTCACGGCCGCCTGCGCACTCGTCCTCGTCCCCACCGGGACGGCGAGCGCGCACCCGCTCGGCAACTTCACCGTCAACCGCTACGACGGTCTGGTCGCCGCCCCCGGGCAGCTGAGGATCCTCCATGTCGAGGACCTCGCGGAGATCCCGGCGACCCAGGCCGCGCCCGCCATCGAGCGGCAGGGCACGGACGACTGGGCCCGGGAGCGGTGCGAGAAGGCCGCCGGAGGCAGCGAGGTCACCGTCGACGGGAACGCCGTCGACGTGCGGGTCGGGTCGAGCCGGGCCGAGGAACGGCCCGGCCAGGCGGGGCTGAAGACGCTGCGCGTGGAGTGCCGGCTGACGGCCGCGCTGCCCGACCGGGCCGTCGACGTGCGCTTCCACGCGGCCGTCGACTCCGGGCCCGGCTGGCGCGAGGTCACCGCACAGGGCGACCGGACGACCCTGACCGGGTCGGACGTGCCCGAGGAGTCGGTCTCGAAGCGGCTCACCAGCTACCCCGAGGAGTTGCTGCAGTCGCCGGAGGACACGGCGACGGCCTCGCTCCAGGTGAAGCCGGGCGGCCCGGCGCTGGCCGAGCAGCGCGGCGACGCACCCGGCGCCTCGATCCTGCCGCGGGGCGCGGACCGCTGGACCAGGGCCCTGGACGACCTGGTCTCCAGCCACGACCTCACCCTCGGCTTCGGCGCCCTGGCCTTCGGCATCGCCATGTTCCTGGGCGCCATGCACGCGCTCGGCCCGGGTCACGGCAAGACCCTGATGGCCGCGACGGCCGCCGCCCGCGACCGGGCCCGGATGCGGGACGTGCTGCCCATGGCCGCGTCCGTGACGGTCACCCACACCCTGGGCGTCGTCGCCCTCGGCCTCCTCGTCCTCGCCGGCTCCGCCGCCGCCCCGTCCGTGATCACCTGGCTGGGCATCGCGAGCGGCCTGTTCGTGATGGGCGCGGGCGTGACGCTCGCCCGGCGCGCCTGGCTGAACCGCAAGCTGACGCTCACACAGGCGAAGACACACGGTCACGACCACAGCCACACGCACGACCACGGACACGGCCACACGCACCCGCACGAGCACGAGCACCACCATCACGACCACGACCACTCGCACAGTCACGGCGAGGACCACTCCTCCACGCACGACCACGCGCCCGAGCCCGACCGCGAACTCGTCCTGGCCGCCCCGTCGACCGCCCACGCCCACACCCACGCGTCGGTCGCGCCCCACACCCACACCCACGACCACGCACCGGCCGAGACCCACAGCCACGACCACGAGCACGCCTCCGGCCGGAAGAGCTCCCTCTTCGGCGGCGGCGTCACGCACACCCACGGCGGCTTCACCCACACCCACCCCACCGCCCCCACCCTGCGCGGCACGATCCTGCTCGGCTTCGCGGGCGGCATGGTGCCGAGCCCGTCGGCCGTGGTCGTCCTGGTGGGCGCGGCGGCGCTGGGCAAGGCGTGGTTCGGGCTGCTGCTCGTGGTGGCGTACGGCATCGGGCTGGCTCTCACGCTGACGGCGGCCGGGTACGCCGTCGTGAAGGCGGGCGGCTGGGTGACGCGGGTGATGGACCGCGGCGAGGGCCGGCTCGGCGGGCCGACGGCCGCGCTGGTGCGCCGGACCGTGCCGCTGGCGTCGGCCCTGCTGGTTGTCGCCCTGGGGGCTGGTTTGGTGTTCAGGGGGGCAACATCCGCCCTCGGCTGAGCTACTTTTGTGGGGATATCGCTCGGAGTGGAGATGTCGGACGGATGCGAGTGACGGGGGATGGCCGTGTCCGAAGAACCGGGCAGTGAACGGGTGATCGCGGGCCGGTACCGGCTGCTGACCCCGCTGGGCGAGGGCGGCATGGGCACCGTGTGGCGGGCCCGTGACGAGGTGCTGCACCGCGAGGTCGCCGTCAAGGAGGTGAAGGCGCCGGGCGGGATCCCGGCGTCCGACGTCGAGCGGATGTACGCCCGGCTGGAGCGCGAGGCGTGGGCGGCCGCCCGGGTCGCCAACCGCAATGTGGTCACCGTGTACGACGTGGCCATGGAGGACGGCCGCCCGTGGATCGTGATGGAGCTGGTGCGCGGGGTGTCGCTCGCCGACCTCCTGGACGCCGAGGGCCCGCTGGACCCCCGGCGCGCCGCGCACATCGGCGCCGAGGTGCTGTCCGCGCTGCGCGCCGCGCACGAGGCCGGGGTGCTGCACCGGGACGTGAAGCCGGCCAACGTGCTGATGTCCAACGACGGCCGGGTCGTCCTCACCGACTTCGGTATCGCGACGGTCGAGGGCAGCTCCGCGCTGACCATGACGGGCGAGGTCATCGGCTCCCCCGAGTTCCTCGCCCCCGAACGCGCGCTCGGCCGCGCCTTCGGCCCCGAGTCGGACCTGTGGTCGCTCGGCGTGCTGCTGTACGCGGCGGTCGAGGGCAACTCCCCCTTCCGGCAGAACACCCCGCTGAGCACCTTGCGCGCGGTCGTCGACGAGGAGCTTCCGCCGCCGCACCGGGCCGGTCCGCTGGCCCCGGTGATCGAGGGGCTGCTGCGCAAGGACCCGGCCGAGCGGACACCCGCCGAGCAGGCGGAGCGGGACCTGCGGATCATCGGCGCGGGCGGTACGCCGGCGGGCGCGGGCACCACGCGCTCCGACACGCCGGCGTCGGGGCCGTACGACCCGACGGTGGCCGCCTTCCCCGCCGCGGACGCGGGACGGGGCACGAACCGGTACGGGGCGCCGACCCCGCCCGGTCCCGTCCCGGCCGCCGTGACGCACCCCTCCGCGGTGCCGGCCGGAGGCCCGGGGCGCGACCGCCGCGCCCTCGTCTTCCTGGTCGCCGGTATCGCGGCGATCGCCCTCGCCGTCGCCGGACTGACGTACGCCTGGGTCAACCGTGACGACGGCGCGAAGGACGGCACCCCCACCAACGGGGCGGGCACGGTGGGCGGGACCGACGGCGGGACGACGGACGGCGGTACGGGCGAGGAGGAGCCCGGCGGCGGGACCACGGACGACGAGAGCGAGACCCCGTCCGAGACGCCCGAGGAGAAGCCGACCACCAAGCCGCCGGCGCAGTCGGTCGAGGTGACGGTGACGGGCACGAACACCGATTACACCGGCGCCTGTCCGCCCCCCGAGGGCCGGGTGCCCAGCTTCACCGCGACGTTCACCGTGGGCAGCGTCCCCGTGGAGGTCCAGTACCGGTGGGTGGCGAAGAACGGCCGGATCGACGACAGCGGCTGGAAGACGCTGTCCTTCCCGGCCGGCGGCGAGAAGACCAGACGGGACCAGGTCGTCGTCTCGACGAACGACAGTCACGAGGACGAGATCGGCGTCGAGGTCCGCGGCCCGGTGAACAAGAAGTCCAACTCCGTGGCGTTCTCGGTGACGTGCGAGTCCGAGCCCCCGACCACGGGCGGGACCTCCCCCGACGACGGGGAGAACCCCGGCGAGTACAGCGACTCCGACGCCGACTACGACGACGAGGCCGGTGCCCTCACCGGGGTCCGGGACGGAGCGGTCAGGCGGCGTTCCTGAAGACCGGCAGATAGCCTCCCGACTGCCCGGCGGCCTTCGGGTGGTAGGACTCGCCCACGTTCAGCAGGTTGAGGCTGTGCAGCCACGCGCTGCCCGAGCACAGTTCGTGCCCGGTGAACGCGGAGCGGACGTCGCCGAAGGTGAAGCCGTGGTCGGCGGCGCGCTTGGCGATCGCGGTGTTCAGGTAGTCGGCCGCGTTGTTGATGGCGGACCGCTTGGCCTGCGAGAGGCCGGGGCAGGTGCCGCCGAGCTGGTAGAAGCGGGGGTAGCCGAGCACCACCACGTGGGCGGCCGGTGCCTTGGCGCTGATCGCCGAGTAGACCTCGTCGAGCCGGCCGGGGAGGGTCGAGTCGACGTACGCCTTCGCGGTGTTGATGCGTGCGAGGCAGGAGCTGTCGGACTGCAGCACGCAGGTGGTCATCACGTCGGCGAAGCCGGCGTCGTTGCCGCCGACGCTCACGGAGACCAGCCCCGTGCCCGGGCCGAGCGGTGCCAGCTGGTTCGCCAGAACATCACCCGTTCGGGCGCCCGAGCAGGCCGTGAAGTGGAAGGACGAGGGTGAGTTCGCGGCCGCCCAGAGGTACGGGTAGGCCTTCGTGCTGCGCTTGCAGTCGCCGCTGGAGGAGAGGTAGCTCCCCGCGCCGACGCCCGAGGAGTAGGAGTCTCCGAGCGCCACATAGCCGGTGGCGGCGGCCTGTTGGGACGCGTGCGCCGTCGCGGCCCCGGTGAGGGCGGCGCCGGCGGCGAGGAGGAGTGAGGTCAGGTATGCCGCAAGTCGGGAACGTCTCATGGAACCTCCCTTTAGCAGGATCTCTGCCTCAACCGTCGTAGCAACTACGCGTGTTGATCGGAAGTGTTCATGTCAATACTTTCCGGTCCGCAACCGGGCACACCCACCCCGCTCCACGTCCGCTCGATTGCCTGCGTGTGACAGAAACATGACAAGGCGTCAACTCTCTTGAGCCGCTTGCCGTCCATCGCCCAGGCTGCTGTTCGGCCGGGAACGGAACGCGACGCTCCAGGCCATGTGTGCGCGTACGCACGCATCCCCCACAGACGCGCGCCCCCATCCGGGCGCGCGCCGCCCATGAGGAGGAACCCCTCGTAATGGCACACCTGCGTATCGAGAACATCCGTGTCGCCGCCGTCACCGCCGTGGCGACCGCCGCCCTGCTCGGCGGCCTCACCGCCCTCCCCGCCCAGGCCGCCCCGGCCGAGGGCAGGGTGCTCGCGGCCGGCTCCCCCACCGCCGTCAAGGGCAGCTACATCGTCACGCTCAAGAAGGGCTCGGGGCTCAAGTCCGCGTCGGGTGCGGGCAAGGACCTCGTCGAAGGCTACGGCGGCACGGTGAAGCGGACCTTCCGGTCCGCGCTCAACGGCTACGCGGCCGAGCTGTCCGCGGCCGAGGCCAGGAGACTGGCCGCCGACCCGGCGATCGCCTCCGTGGAGCAGAACCAGGTCTTCACCGCCGACGCCACCCAGTCGAACGCCCCCTGGGGCCTGGACCGTTCCGACCAGGCGTCGCTGCCGCTCTCCGGCACGTACACCTACCCCGACAGCGCGGGCGGCGGCGTGACGGCGTACGTCATCGACACCGGCGTACGCATCTCGCACTCCCAGTTCGGCGGCCGGGCGGTCAACGGCTACGACGCCGTGGACGGCGACAACGTCGCGCAGGACGGCAACGGCCACGGCACCCACGTGGCGTCCACCATCGCGGGCTCGACCTACGGCATCGCCAAGCAGGCGAAGATCGTGGCCGTGCGGGTGCTCAACAACGCCGGTTCCGGCACCACGGCCGGCGTCGTCGCGGGCATCGACTGGGTGACCGCGAACCACAGCGGCCCGTCCGTCGCCAACCTGTCGCTCGGCGGCGGTGCCTCCACCGCCATCGACACGGCCGTCCGCAATTCCATATCGAGCGGGGTGACCTACGCCGTCGCGGCCGGCAACAGCAACGCCAACGCCTCCTCGTACTCCCCGGCCCGTGTCACCGAGGCGATCACGGTCGGCGCCACCACCAGCACCGACGCGCGGGCGAGCTACTCCAACTACGGCTCGGTCCTGGACATCTTCGCCCCCGGTTCGTCGATCACGGCCGGCTGGTACACCAGCGACACCGCGACCAACACCATCTCGGGCACCTCGATGGCCACCCCGCACGTCGCGGGCGCGGCCGCGGTCTACCTGGCCGGGCACCCCTCGGCCACCCCGGCCCAGGTCGCCTCGGCCCTGACCGCCGGTGCCGTCACCGGCAAGGTCACCGGCCCGGGGACCGGTTCCCCGAACCGTCTGCTGCAGATCGTCCCGTGACGACAACCACCCCCGCGTGAACAGGGGTTCCCCGGAGGAGGCGCGCGCCTCCTCCGGGGAACTCCCGTGCCCGGCGGCGCGCCGCGGAAAGCGGGTGCGCGGGGAGCCCCCGGTGACGGATCATGGCGCCATGTCTGCCAACCCGCACGACGCACTGCCGATCCGGCTCACCGTCGACGACAGCGACTCACCGTCCGATGTCGTCGACGCGCTGTTCCTCGGCCGTTTCGCGACGGGCGAGCAGCCGTACGCGCACGCGGCGAACATCGACCGGGTACGGTCCGGTGCCACCCTGCTGCCGCCGGGCGCCCGTGTCCTGCGCGCCGCACGGGACGACGACCGCAGCGCGACCCTCGCCGAGGGCGACGGCTGGACCGTCCTGGTCTCCCGCTGGAACAGGGGCGCCGACGTCACGGTCACCGCGACCACCGCCGAGCTGGCCCAGAAGGTGCTCGGCCAGGCCACCGACGGCGCGGCCGACGAGCCCGAACCGCAGCCGGAGAACGTGACGATGGGCTTCTGGTACGTCTCGCCGCGCCGGGGCCCGCACCGCACGACCCGGCAGATCTCGGCGGGCACCTGGGAAGAGGTGCGGCCGAACTACACCGCGCCGGTGGCGGACGCGATGGACCGGCTGATGAAGACGACCCCCGAGGACATCGCGGGCCGCCTCCTGCTGCTGCACGGCCCGCCCGGCACGGGCAAGACCTCCGCCCTGCGCACGCTGGCCCGTTCCTGGCGGGACTGGTGTCAGGTCGACTGCGTCCTGGACCCCGAGCGGCTGTTCTCCGACGTCGGCTATCTGATGGACATCGCCATCGGCGAGGACGACACGAACGGCAAGGGCCGCTGGCGGCTGCTGCTCCTGGAGGACTGCGACGAACTGATCCGCGGCGAGGCCAAGCACACGGCGGGCCAGGCCCTCTCCCGGCTGCTGAACCTCACGGACGGCCTCCTCGGGCAGGGCCGCAACGTCCTGGTCGGCGTCACCACCAACGAGGACCTGGAGCGCCTGCACCCCGCCGTGGTGCGCCCCGGCCGCTGTCTGGCCCGGATCGAGGTGGGCGCGCTGACCCGCGCGGAGGCGGTGGGCTGGCTCGGCACCGAGGAGGGCGTCGGCCGCGAGGGCGCGACCCTGGCCGAGCTGTACGCGCTGCGCCGCGGCACGTCACCGACATCGCTGCCGGAGCCGAGGGGCGGGGCGGACGCGGGCCTGTATCTGTAGGCGACCGCCCGCGGGCGTCGTCGTGGGCGGTCGCACTTCGGTGTTTTCATGGATGTATGACCTTGTTCGTCGGCACGTCGGGGTGGCAGTACAAGGACTGGCGCGGCGCCCTCTACCCGCAGGGCTGTCCCACCCGGCTGTGGCTGGAGGAGTACGCGGCCCGCTTCGCCACGGTCGAGCTCAACAACGCGTTCTACCGGCTGCCGACGCGGGAGAACTTCGCGGCGTGGCGGGAGAGGGTGCCGGCGGACTTCGTGGTCGCGGTCAAGGCGAGCCGGTACCTGACCCACATCAAGCGGCTGCGGGACCCCGGGGAACCGGTGCACCGCCTGATGAGCCACGCGGAGGGCCTCGGCGACCGGCTGGGCCCGGTCCTGCTCCAGCTGCCACCGACCCTGCGGGCCGACGCGGACCTCCTGCGTGCCTGCCTGGCCTGCTTCCCCTCCGGCACCCGGATCGCGGTCGAGCCCCGCCACGACTCCTGGTGGACCCCCGAGGTCCGTGAAGTGCTGGAGTCCCGCGGCGCGGCCCTGTGCTGGGCCGACACCCGGTCCCGCCCGGCGACCCCGCTGTGGCGCACCACCGACTGGTGCTACCTCCGCCTCCACCAGGGCCGGGCCCGCCCCTGGCCCCACTACGGCCGCCAGGCCCTGACGACCTGGGCCCACCGCATCGCCGACACCTGGCCCGCCACCGCCGACGCCTACGTGTACTTCAACAACGACCCCCACGCGGCGGCCGTACGGGACGCGACGGCGTTCGCGAGCGCGGCACGCGGCGCGGGCCTGCGGCCGACCCGCACACCGGAACCGCGAAGGGCGGCGCGGACCTGAGCCCCCTTCCGTGGGCCCCGCCCGGGGCGCTACTCCGCGTACGCGGCCCGCAGCGCGTCCCGGGCCACCGCCAGCGCCTCCGCCTCGTCGAGGCCGAGCCGGCGCACGCGCTCCGCGTACGCTCCGGCGGCCGCCGCGGCCTCGCGCTCCGCGGCCGAGCCGGCGGCCGCCACGAACGTGCCGTTGCGCCCCCGCGTCTCGATCACCCCGTCCGTCTCCAGCGCCCGGTACGCCTTGGCGACGGTGTTGGCCGCGAGCCCGAGCTGCTCGGCGAGCCCCCGTACGGTCGGCAGCCGGTACCCCACGGGCAGCACACCGGAGCGAGCCTGCTCCGAGATCTGGGCGCGCACCTGCTCGTAGGGCGCGCCCCCCTCCACGATGCGAATCTTCAAGGTCACGCGGCGATTGTCCCGTACCCGGCGGAAATTCGGAGGCAGCCCGCCCGTGCGGGCCCGTAGCGTGCGCACCCATGACAGTGATCGTGCGCGCCCTCCGCGCCGCCGACCCCGTGGACGCCGCGGCCTTCGTCGACGTACGGCGCCGGGCCCTGCCCTTCATGGTCAGCACCCCCGAGTCCCTGCTGCACGACGTGACCCACGCGGCTCCCGAGGCCCACTACCAACAGTTGGTGGCCGAGGCGGACGGCGAGGTGATCGGCACCGCGCAGCTGGGCATCGCCGACGACAGCCCCGTACCGGACCAGGGCTACCTGAACGTGTACGTGCACCCGGACCGGGCGCGCCGGGGTGCCGGCGGGCTCCTGGTGCGCGCCGCCGAGGAACGGCTGGCGGCGGCGGGGGCGCAGCGGCTGCTGACCTGGGTGCTGGACACCCCCGAGAACCGGGCGTTCGCGGAGCGGCGCGGCTACACGCCCAGCCGCTCCGCGCACTTCCTCCGGCTGGACCTGGCCCACGGCACCCTCCCCCCGCTCGCGGACCCGCCCCCGGGCGTGGAGCTGCGGACGGCCGCCGACTACGCCGACGACCCGCGCCCCCTGTTCGACCTGGACGCGGAGGTCACGGCGGACGAACCCGGCGATCTCGCGGCGGAGTTCGACGACTACGAGTCGTGGCTCGCGGAGACCTACCGTCACCCCCTCCTGGACCACGCCCTGAGCACGGTGGTCGTCGTGGACGGCGCACCCGTCGCGTTCACCGCGGTGCGCACCGACGGCCGGGACCGCTACTTCACGGGGATGACGGGCACCGCCCGCGCCTTCCGCGGCCGGGGTCTGGCCAAGCTCGCCAAGAACGCCTCCCTGCACCGCGCGCGGGCCGCCGGCTGCACGGAGGCGTTCACGGGCAACGACACCGGCAACGGCCCGATGCTCGCGGTCAACACATGGTTCGGATACGAGGTCTGTGCGACGGAGGTGCGGTATGTCCGTGAACTCGGCTGAGCCGACGGTGGAGGTGGAGGTCGTCCTGCTCAAGGCGGGCCGGACGAAAATCCGTTACCCCGCGCGGCTGGTGAGCGACGACGGCACGCGGGTGGTGGTCCGCGCCGCCTGGGCGAGCGAGGGCGTACGCGACTTCGGCTTCGTACGCTTCGAGCCCGGTGACGTGTTCACCGAGTACTACTGGCGCGACCGGTGGTACGCCGTGAAGGAGGTCAGGGACGCCCGGGGCGTGCTGAAGGGCTGGTACTGCGACATCACCAGGCCCGCCACGCTCTCGGGCGGGGAACTCGTCGTCGAGGACCTCGACCTGGACCTGTGGCGCTCCGCCGACGGTACGGACGTGCTGCGGCTGGACGAGGACGAGTTCGAGGAGAGCGGGCTCACGGCGAGCGACCCGCAGGCCGCGGCGGCGGCCGTGGCGGCCCTCGACGAACTGGAGGTGGTCGCCACCGTGGCGGGCGGCCTGGAGTCGCTGCTGGCCTAGCCGGTCACAGCCGGGCCACCACCGCGTACCGCTCGTCCTCGACCTCCCTCCCCCAGAGCGCTGAGTCGTGCCCGAGCCGTACGACCTCCGCGTCGGCGACCAGCGGGGCCACCAGCCCGTGCAGCCGCTCGGCGGGTATGCCGACCGGGGAGAGCGTGCCCCACACGCCCTCGACCAGGACGAGGCGGCCTCCGGGCCGCAGCAGGCCGCACCAGTGGCGCAGGGCGCGGCCCGGGTCGGGCAGCGTCCACAGCACATGACGGACGAGGACCGTGTCGAAGCGTTCCTCCCCCACGGGCGGGGCCGCCGCGTCCCCGACGAGGAACACCGCGGGGCGTCCGGCGAGTTTGGCGCGCGCGAGGGCGACCATGGCCGGGGAGGCGTCGACCCCGGTCACCCGGTGGCCCTGCTCGGTGGCGAGGAGTGACAGGCTCCCGGTGCCGCAGCCGAGGTCCAGCACGTCGCAGCCCCGGTTCGGCAGCCAGTCCCGCAGGCGGGCCGCCCAGGCCTCCCGGACGGCGGGTTCCCGCAGGCCGTGATCGGGTTCGTCGTCGAAAGAGGGGGCCTGCGCGTCCCAGTCGACGGCTCCCGGAGGGTCATCTGCCGCCGCGTCGTCCGGTGTTCGCAGGGCCGGGGAGGTTTCACCGTCGTCGATGTTGGTCATGCCGCCAGAGTGACACCTGCCACTGACAGTCCCGATGGTGACAGCCGCCACTGACACAGCACGAACGATGAGTAACGCTCCCGGAAAGGGTCTACCTCCGTGAAAAAGCGGAACCCGGTAGACGCAAGGAGGCAGCCATGCGCCGTACGACCGTGCAGAAGCCCCTGAGGAAGTCCACCTCCCGCCGGGTGCGGGACGAGGCCGAGGAACGTCCCGTCGAGCGCGGGGAAGTCCGCAAGGACATCGCGCGCACCTGGTGGCCGGACGGCTGACCGCCCGTCGCTGCCCCCGCACCACCTCTCCGCGTCACCGCGGACCGGGTCGGTGCCCTCGGCCGGACCGAGGGCACCTTCGCGTGCGGCCCGGGTCCGGGTCAGGCCCGCTTCAGGTTGCGGTCCAGCAGGTCCAGCAGCGCGGTCCAGTGGCGTGCCGTCGCCTCGGCGTCGTAGGCGGCGGTGTCGGCCTGGGTGTAGCCGTGCGAGGCACCCGTGTAGACCTCGGTGCGGTGGCGGACCCCCGCCTCGGTGAGCGCCTTGTCGAGCAGAGCGATCTGCTCCGGCGGCAGGGACGGGTCCTCGTCGGCGTGGCCGAGGTACACCTCGGCGGTGATCCGGGCCACCGCCAGGTGCGGGCTGTCGGGCGCGTCGGTGGCCAGACCCCCGCCGTGGAAGCCGGCCGCGGCGGCGACCCGTTCCGGGAAGGCACCGGCGGTGTGCAGGGCGAGCCGGGTGCCCATGCAGTACCCCGTGATCCCGACGGGCCCGACGGCGGCCCGCGGACTGCCGGCCAGCGTGTCCAGGTAGGCCGGCGCGTCGCGCAGCGCGAGCTCGGGGGTCAGTGCCTGCATGGCCGGGAGGATCTGCCCCCATATCTCCGGCCGTGCCGCCGGGTCGATGAACTCGGGCAGGTCGAACACCGGGGTCCGCCCCGACCGGTAGAAGACGTTCGGCACGAGGACCGTGTACCCGGCACCGGCCAGCCGGTCGGCCATTCCCCGCAGATGGGGCCGCAGCCCGAACGCGTCCATGTAGAACAGGACCGCCGGATGCGCGGCGTCGTCGTCGGGGTGGACCAGGTAGGCGTCGGCCGTGCCGTCCTCGGTGGTGATGTCCACGGTGGTTCCGCGTACGGCGGTCATGGGCGCTCCTCATTCCTCTGGGCGACTGGTCCTCGACCGGTCATCAACCGACGCGAGCGACCGCATTGTTCCGCGCGGAGGTAAGAGAAGGATCACCGGCCGGACCGAACCCCCTTTCCTGAGCCCTCGGTTAGCCCATCCTTAACGCCACCATAAAGATCGGCCGCACCCGCCCCGAACAGGCGATTCCACGGTTTCCCGGGGCTAGTTTGCTGATCGTCCCCGACGCCCGGGACCGGTCCCGGAGCCGACTTCGGAGCCGGTTCCAAGGCCGCGCGAACCTCCGGGGCCTGTCGGGCGGCTCAGGCCGGACAGGCCCCGGCAGCACGCGTACGCACCGCGGGGCGGCCCCGGCGGTGCGTACGCACACGTGTCAGCCGGCGACCGAGAGGCAGGTCGTCGGGGTGGCGTGGGCCGGGTCGAGGGCGTTGACGACCTCGTGGAACGCGATGCGGTCGAGGAGTCCGATCGCCGCGTGCTCGGAGAGGTCGAGCGCGCAGAGGTCCTGGATGACGATGTTGCGCACGTTCGGTCCGCTGAGGAACTGGGACCGGTAGGGGGTGACCACCTCGTCGTACTTGGTGGCGAGGACCGTGTACGTGACGCCGGGGACGGTGTCGCCGCCCGCGTTGAGCTTGGTCAGGAACGGGGAGCCGACCACCTGGTCGGCGAGGGCCGGGGTCGCGCCGGACAACAGGTCGCCGGCGCCGGGGAAGTACTGAAGAAGTCCGGTGAGGCCGTTCAGGGTGGTGCCGTGGTTGGAGGGGGCGATGCCGACGAGGGCGTTCACCTCCGCGGCTCCGCCGAGGAACTTGAGGTAGTAGCGGGGCATCATGCCGCCCTGCGAGTGACCGACGAGGTCGGCCTCGGCGGCGCCGGTGGCGGCGAGCACACGGTCGACGAAGGCGTCGAGCTGTTCCGCCGACTTCTCGATCGGGCCGAGGCCGTTGAAGAAGGCGACGCCGGGGAGTTGGCCATAGTCGAGGGAGTAGACGCAGTAGCCCCGGTTCACGAGGTACGGCGCGAGGCCCAGCCAGTTGTCGACGGAGTTCGCGAACGTTCCGTGGACGAGGACCACGGGGCGGGGGTGGGCGCTGGAGGGTTTGCAGGAGTAGTCGTTCCAGCCACGGCCGGGTGCGGCGGCCGTGTCGGCGGCCCGGGCGGCGGTGGCGGGGACGACGGTGGCCGCGGCGGCCAGGCACAGGGCGGCCAGCGGTCTGATCAGGCGCTTCCAGGGCAGCATCGAGTGATCTCCTTGCGGCTCAAGGGATGTGCGACGGCGTACGCCCTGTGATCCGGATCACGAGGATGCTGTTCTTCTTCGCCAAGTTACGGGCGAGTAGAAAAAGTGGGAAGTTACGCGTCAGTAAAAACTTCAAGTGAAGGTCGGGAACACTGACACGTGACGCGGGATCGTCACCAGGCGGGCCTGATCGGACCGTACGGCGCGATCCGCGCCAGCCGGTCGCGCAACGCCCGCACCTCACCCTCCCCGCCGAGCGATTCGGCCCACTCCGCGACGACCTCGGCCGCCGCCTCCTCCGCCGCGCGGGTGCAGGCCCACCCGTGCCCGGTCAGCACGACCAGGCGGGCCCGCGCGTCGGCGGGGTGCGGCCGCCGCTCGACGTACCCCTTGCGCACCAGCTCCTCGACGAGCTGACTGGCCGCCTGCTTGGTCACCCCGAGATGGGCGGCGAGGTCGGTGACCGTCGCCCCGTCCGGGGCGAGCCGGGCGAACGCGAAGCCGTACGAGGGCCGCGCCTGGAAGCCGCGGGCGGCGACCCTCTCGTCGATGCGGCGCGTCAGGTCGCCGGCGGCGGCGAGCAGGGCGGCGGTCAGAGCCAGGGCCTCGGAGTTCTGCACGCCTGCATTGAAACACCCTTGACCCATTGGTCAAGCTGCTTGACCATATGGACGGATGGTCAAGCAGCTTGACCATCCAGTCACCTTCCATGCCCCAGGAGGCCCCTATGCCTGTCGTCCGTCCGTCCGAAGCCGTCACCCACGAGATCCACGGCGCCCGTTTCGTCTCGTACGCCACCCCGCGCACCGGCAGCCGGGAACTGGCCGCCTGGCGGGGCGAGATCCCACCGGGGACCAAGGCGCCCGCGCACACCGTCACCAGGGAGGAGATCCTGCATCTGCTCAGCGGCGAGTTGGTGGTCACCCTGGACGGCCGCACCGAACGGGTCGCGGCCGGTGACACCCTGATCGTCAACGCGGGGGCCACCCTCACCGTCGAGAACCCGGCCGCGGAGACCGCCGTCACCTGGGTCGCCACCTCCCTCGGCCTGGAGGCGGAGCTGGCCGACGGCACCCGGATCGTGCCCCCGTGGGCCAACTGACCGCCGCACGAAGGCGGTTACGCGGCCAGCGTGCCCGGCATCACCGCATGGGGACCGAACTTCGCCCGGGCCCGGTCGGCGACCTCCTCGATACGGCGGACCTTCTCGTCGACGGGGTCGAAGGCGAGCTGGTGGGAGGCCCGGTCGGCGGGGGTGAGGCCCTCGGCGCGCAGGGCGATCGCGCGGACACGGGCCCGCTGCAGGCCGAGCGCGTCGTACAGGGCGTAGGCCGTCGAGGTCAGCGCCGGGGAGTGCGCGGTCGGCTCCTTCAGGGTGCGGGTGCGGGTGGTCGAGGACCGGTCGGCGTAGCGGACGGTGAGGGTCAGGGTGCGGCAGACCTTCTCCAGGGCGCGCAGCCGGGAGCCCAGTTCCACGGCGCCGGCGAGCAGGGCGCGGCGGTGCCGGTCCGGGTTCAACTCGTCGCGGGAGAAGGTCTGTTCGGTCGCGAGTGAGCTTGCGACGGCGTTCGGTACGACCCGGCCCCGGTCGACGCCGTTGGCCTTCTCGTGCAGGTCGCGGCCGGTCCTCGCCCCGACCAGGCGCTGGAGCGTGGACAGGGGGGCGTGGGCGACGGCGCCGAGGGTCTCCAGGCCGTACTCGCCCAGGGTGCGGGCGGTCGCGGTGCCGACGCCGGGCAGTGCGGCGACGGGCAGTTCGGCGAGGAAGTCCACGACGAGGTCCTCGGGCACCGCGCACGGCGACCCGGGCGCCGCCGCACCCAGCGCCAGCCGTGCGGTCAGCGGCCCTGGTCCGGCGCCGATCAGGCAGTCGACGCCGTACAGCGCGAGGGCGCGGACCCGGATCAGCCGGGCCAGCTCCCCGGCGTCCCGGCCGAAGTACCGTTCGGCGCCCCGCAGATCGGCCAGTGCCCCGTCCGGCGGCAGCGCCTGGACGACCGGGGTGAAGTCCTCGACCACACCGAGGAGACCGGGCAGCGCGGCCTCGTACTTCGGCGGCAGCTGGAAACGTACACAGAGGATGGTCATCCCGCACTCCCTGGACTCTGGTGCCACAACTTCCGTATCCGAGAAGGACCTTGCGAGGGCTCTTCGCCCGCGGGCCGCAGATCGGCCCATGGATTCAGCTGATAGCCGGTGGACATGCGGATCCGCCGGCCGGGGTCACCGCGCCGGCCGCCGCCCGAGGCCGCGTCCTCGGAGGCGTCACCGGTGTCCACGGGTTCCGCCAGCCGGGGGGCCACCGCGTCGAGGCCGCCCTCGCGCCGCAGTTCCACCAGCTCGGCGAGGTTCCAGGCGGCGGCGCCCACCACGCTGAGGCTGCGCGGGCCGCGCCGCTGCACCACCCCGCGCACCAGCAGCAGCCAGGAGTGGAAGACGGTGTGGGCGCAGGCGTCGTGGGAGTCGTCGAAGAAGGCGAGGTCGACCAGGCCGGTGCCGTCGTCGAGGGTGGTGAAGACGACCCGTTTGCCCGAGCGGATCGGCGGGGTCTGGGTCGCCGCCTTGGCGCCCGCGACCAGGACCGTCTCCCCGTGCCGTGTCTCGCGCAGCCGCCGCGCCGACACCACGCCCAGCTCGTCGAGGAACGCCCGGTGGTCGTCCATCAGATTGCGGGAGACATCCATCGACAGCACGCCCAGCTCGGCGCTGAGCCGCTCGGCGGAGGACAGGTCCGGCAGCCCGGCGGGGGCGGTCCTGCGACCGCCGGACAGCGGCAGTTGCCCGCCGCCCGCACCCCGGGCGCCCCGGTGCAGCTCGGTCAGGTGCAGTTGCAGATCACGCCGGTTGGCCCCGAAGGCGTCCAACGCGCCGACCTGGGCCAGCCGCTGGGCGAGCGGCCGGCTCGGCCGCGCCCGCTCCCAGAAGTCCAGCAGCGAGGCGTACGGCTGCCGGTCCGCGATCCGCGCCGCCTCGGCCTCACTGATCCCGTGCACATCGGAGAGCGCGAGCCGCAGCCCCCACACCGCAGGGGAATAAGACACCAGTTCGATACGATGGGCGACCGCCGACCGGTTCACGTCCAGCGGCAGCACCGGCACCCCCCGCCGCCGCGCGTCCGCGAGCAGCAGCCGCTTCGGGTACATCCCGGGGTCGTGCGTGAGCAACCCCGCGTAGAACGCCGCCGGATGGTGCGTCTTCAGCCACGCCGACTGGTACGTCGGCACCGCGAACGCCACCGCGTGCGCCTTGCAGAAGCCGTACGACCCGAAGGCCTCGACGATCTCCCAGGTCCGCCCGATCGTCTCGGCGTCGTACCCCTTCGCGGCGGCGTGCTGCGCGAACCAGACCCGGATCCGCCCCTGCGACTCCGGGTCGGACAGCCCGCGCCGCACCCGGTCCGCCTCGTCCCGGCCGCAGCCGGTCATGAGGTGCACGATGTCGATGATCTGCTCGTGGAAGACGACCACGCCGTACGTCTCCCGCAGCGGCTCCGCCAGATCCTCGTGCGGGTAGCGGACCGGCGCCCGCCCGTGCCGGGCCGCGATGAACGGCCGCACCATGTCGGCGGCGACCGGACCGGGCCGGAAGAGGGAGATGTCGACCACGAGGTCGTGGAACGTGGCCGGCTGGAGCCGCCCCACCAGATCCCGCTGCCCCGGCGACTCGATCTGGAAGCAGCCCAGCGTCTCGGTGGAGCGGATGAGTTCGTACGTCGCCGGGTCGCCCTCCCCCCGTTCGAAGTCGAGCGCGTCCAGGTCGACCCGCTCCCCCGTGGCCCGCGCCACCTCCGCCACCGCGTGCGCCATCGCCGACTGCATCCGCACGCCCAGCACGTCGAGCTTGAGCAGCCCGAGATCCTCCACGTCGTCCTTGTCGAACTGGGACATGGGCAGCCCCTCGCCGCTGGTCGGCATCACCGGCGTACGGCTCAGCAGGGACGCGTCGGACAGGAGCACCCCGCACGGATGCATGGCGACTCCGCGCGGGAGGGCGTCGAGGGCCTCGACCAGCTCCCACAGCCGGCCGTACCGCTGCTTCTCCCCCGCCAACTGCCGCAGCTCGGGCAGCTCGTCGAGTGCCGCCCGCGCGTCGCGGGCCCGGATGTGCGGGAAGGACTTGGCGATCCGGTCGATGTCGGCGGGGTCCAGGGAGAGGGCCGCGCCCACGTCGCGGACGGCGTGGCGGACGCGGTACGTCTCCGGCATCGCGACGGTCGCGACCCGCTCGGTGCCGAAGCGGCCGATGATCGCGCGGTAGACCTCCAGGCGGCGCGCGGACTCCACGTCGATGTCGATGTCGGGCAGCGCGACCCGTCGTCTGGACAGGAACCGCTCCATCAGCAGGCCGTGCTCGACGGGGTCGGCGTGCGCGATGTCCAGGAGGTGGTTCACCAGGGAACCCGCGCCCGAGCCGCGCGCGGCGACCCGGATGCCCATCCTCCGTACGTCGTCGACGACCTGGGCGACCGTCAGGAAGTAGGAGGCGAAGCCGTGGTGGGCGATCACGTCCAGCTCCTGGTGCATCCGCTCCCAGTAGGCGCGCCGGGCGCCGTAGCCGTGCCGCACCATCCCGGCCGCGGCCCGTGAGGCGAGCGCCCGCTGGGCGGTGCGGCGGCCCGCGCCGACGAGGCGCGGCTCGGGGAAGTGGACGGTGCCGAGGCCGAGGTCGTCCTCCGGGTCGACCAGGCACTCGGCGGCCGTGGCCCGGGTCTGCTCCAGCAGCCGGTGCGCGGTGTCGCGGCGGAACCCGGCGGCCTCGACGACCCGCTCGGCGACGCCCAGCATGGCGTCGGCCCCCTTGAGCCATGCCTCGCCGGAGTCCAGCTCGCCCCGGGGGTCGACGGGGACGAGCCGCCGGGCCGCGTCCAGGACGTCGGCGACCGGCCCCATGCCGGGGTCGGCGTACCGGACGGCGTTGCTGAGCACGGGCCGTACGCGCTGCTCGGCGGCGAATCCGACGGTCCGGGCGGCCAGCCGCAGCGAACCGGGGCCGGTGCCCTCGCGGCCGTGCCACACCGCCTCCAGCCGCAGCGCGTCGCCGTACCTCTCCCGCCAGGGCACCAGGAGCTTCGCGGCACGGTCGGGGCGCCCGGCGGCCAGCGCGCGCCCCACGTCGGAGGCGGGACCCAGCAGCACGGTCAGGCCCTCGGCGGCCGACTCCGACCAGGGCAGCAGCGGCGGGACCTCGCTGCCGCCGCCCGGGCGGCTGTCCGCATGCGCCGCCGAAACGATTCTGCATAGCTCGGCCCAGCCGGTCGCACCCTCGCGCGCGAGGAACGTCACCCGGGGAGCCGACTCGTCGAGGAAGGCGCCCCCGCGCACGGGCGCGCGCCGCCGCGCACGGCGTACGGCGGCCTCGGGCACCTCCACCGCCAGCTCCGCCCCGAACAGCGGACGGATCCCGGCCCCGGCACACGCCTTGGCGAACCGGACGGCCCCCGCGAGGGTGTCCCGGTCGGTCAGCGCGAGGGCGTCCATGCCCCGCTCGGCGGCACGCTCGGCCAGCCGCTCCGGATGCGAGGCCCCGTGACGCAACGAGAAACCGGAGGCGGTGCGCAGATGCGTGAACCCCGGCACACACACCTCCCGCACTCGATCCACCACTCGACCGGCCACCCGCCCGGTCCCCGTCAGCCACTCGGCTCGAACATCAGTTCACTACCCCCTCGTCTCCACCATAGACCACTTTTCGAACTTCTGTACGACAACCATTCGGCCCCGCCCCACCTGCGCAAACACCGCCCGCGCCAGACCGTGGGGACATGACACAGACGGCCGGCCCCGCCCCCAGATCCTTCGTCGAGGAGCTCAAGGACGGGATCACCCCGCGGGCCACCCTGCTCGTCGTCGGGGTCCTCGCCCTGCAGCTGCTCTTCATCGCCTCGTACGTGGGAGCGCTGCACAACCCGAAGCTCAGGGACGTGCCGTTCGGCGTGGTCGCGCCGCGGGCCGCGGCGGCCGAGCAGGCGGTGGACCGGCTGGAGCAGCTGCCGGGCGAGCCGCTGGACCCGCGCACGGTGAGCGACCGGGCGGCGGCACGCCAACGGATCCTGGACCGGGAGATCGACGGCGCCCTGCTGATCGACCCGGCCGGGACCACCGACACCCTGCTGGTCGCCTCCGGGGGCGGCCGCTCCCTCGCCACCGCGCTGGCCACGCTCGTCACCGCGCTGGAGCGGTCCGAGGGCCGCACCCTGCGCACGGTGGACGTGGCCCCGGCCGATACCGGGGACGCCAACGGGCTCACGTCCTTCTACCTGGTCGTGGGCTGGTGCGTGGGTGGCTATCTGTGCGCGTCGGCGCTGGCGATGAGCGCCGGGGCGCGGCCCACCAACATCCGGCGCGGCATCATCCGGCTGGCCGCCCTGGCCATGTTCGCGATCGTCGGCGGACTCGGCGGCGCCGTCATCGCCGGGCCGGTCCTGACCGCCCTGCCGGGCAGCGTGGCGGCGCTGTGGGGGCTGGGGGCACTGATCGTCTTCGCGGTGGGCGCGGCCACGCTGGCCCTCCAGTGCGTCTTCGGGATCGCGGGCATCGGCGTGGCCGTCCTGCTGGTGGTGATCGCGGGCAACCCGAGCGCCGGCGGCGCGCTGCCGCCGCCGCTGCTGCCACCGTTCTGGGCGGCGATCGGCCCGGCACTGCCCCCGGGCGCGGGCGTCTGGGTGGCCCGCTCGATCGCCTACTTCGAGGGCAACGACACCACCGGCGCGCTGCTGGTGCTCTCCGCCTGGGCAGTGGCGGGGGCCGCCATCACCGTGGCGATGGCGGCCCTGAGAAGAAGACCGGCGGATCCGCCGGCAGCCGATCGGCCGGTCGGCTGACTGAGCAACTGACCGACCGGCTGACCGACCGACTGACCGGCTGTCAGCCGATCTGTGTGCCGGTGGCCGACAGCGCCTCGGTGACGGGCTGGAAGAAGGTCTCGCCGCCCGAGGTGCAGTCGCCGCTGCCGCCGGAGGTGAGGCCGACGGCCTTGTCGCCGGAGAAGAGCGAGCCGCCGCTGTCGCCGGGCTCGGCGCAGACGTCGGTCTGGACGAGGCCGTTGACGATGTCGCCGTTGCCGTAGTTCACGGTGGCGTCGAGACCGGTGACCGTGCCGCTGTGGACCTGGGTCGTCGAGCCGCTGCGGGTGACCTTCATCCCGACGGTGGCCTCGGCGGCCCCGGAGATGGCCTGCGCGGAGCCGTCGTAGAGGTTGACCTCGCTCGGGTGGTCGACGTCCGCGGTGTACTTGACCAGGCCGTAGTCGTCGCCCGGGAAGCTGGAGTCCGCGTTCTCGCCGATGACCCGCCCGCCGGCCGACCAGGTGGAGATGCCCTCGGTGCAGTGACCGGCCGTCAGGAAGAACGGCTCGCCGCCCTTGACCACGTTGAAGCCGAGGGAGCAGCGGCCGGTGCCACCGGTGATGGCGTCGCCGCCCGCCACGAAGGGCTTGTACTCACCCGCGGTGCGCTTGAGTTCGGCCTTGGTGCCGAGGCCGTCCACGACCTCGGTGAGTCTCGCCAGCTCGGCCTTGGAGACGGTGCGGTCCGCGGTGACGACGACCTTGTTGGTGGTCGGGTCGGTGGCCCAGGCGGTGCCGGGGATGGTGGCGTCCGCCTTCAGGGTGGTCCGGGCGCTCTTCAGCTCGGCGAGGGAGTTCTCCACGACGCGGGCCTTGGCGCCGGCCGCCTCGACCGTCTCGGCGGCGGCCTCGTCGAGCACGTTCACCACGAGGAGCTTGCTCTTCGCGTCGTAGTACGTTCCCGCCGCGTCGGCGCCGAGGTCCGTGCCGAGCGTCCGGGCGAGCTTTCCGGCCGCCAGGACGGAGAGCGCTTTCGGCTCGGCGGTCGGTGTGGTCTCGCTCGCGTTCGCAGTCTGGAAGGTCACTCCCGCGGCGACCAGTGCGGCGATGCCGGCACCCGTCACGACGGCACGGCGCCTGGATATGCGTCGGTGCTTCAACTCGCGTCCTCCTGTGGGGGGTTGACCGAAAGGGGCGTGGGGGCCCGGATCGGCCGGAGTTCATGCGGGCAAGGAGGCGGTGAACGAACGAAAACGCCGCGTCCATGCCAACTGTGCGGCGCCCACTATTCCTAGGCGCACAGGGGGCACACAAGGTCGACTTCCGGCCCCCCGCGCCACGAGGGCGCACGCCCCCTATGTCATTACCGTCCGGTAACGCACCGCCCCGCCCCCAGGGAAATTCACACTGCAAACACAGGAAGCAACGACCTCCTTCGCACCGAGCGAGGTCTAGTCCTGTCTTGAAACAGCCCCTCCGAAGGCCGAACTCGACGACACACAACGGCCCGCGGGGCCGTCGCCCCCAGGGCACGGGGGCAGGGGCGCGGCCCCGCCCTTTCAGGGGCGCGGGGAACCGCCCGAGAAGCCCCACCGGCCCGCAGCCGCCCGCACGCGCGCCGCCCGCACGCCCGCACGCGTGCCGCCCACCCGTTCGCACGCGCGCCGCCCGCATCCCGAAGGTGACTCCGCCGCACGAAACGAGGACGAGCCCCCGCACACATGGTGTGCGGGGGCTCGCCCGTGATGGCCGGCTGCCGCCGGGTGGGGGGTCCGGCGCCGGGGGGAAGAGCGCCGGTTCCGTTCGGCCTGGATCCCGTTCGGCCTAGTAGACGCTGACCCCGTACGCGCTCAGGGCCTCGGTGACCGGCTGGAAGAAGGTCGTGCCACCGGAGGTGCAGTTGCCACTGCCGCCGGAGGTCAGACCGTACGCCACGCCGTTGCTGCCGTAGAGCGGACCGCCGGAGTCGCCGGGCTCGGCGCAGACCGTGGTCTGGATCATGCCGTAGACGATGTCGCCGCCACCGTAGTTCACGGTCGCGTTGAGGGCGGTCACCCGTCCGGTACGGGTACCGGTGGTGGAGCCGGTACGGATGACATTGGTGCCCACGCTCGGGGTGGCCGCGCTGGTGATGTCGACGCTGCCCGCGGTGCCGTCCTTGGCGATGGACGTGTTGCTGTAGCGCACGAGACCGTAGTCGTTGGTCGGGAAGCTCGACCCGGCGGTCGACCCGAGGACCGTGGTGCGGCCGGAGTTGGAGTACCAGGTGCCCGCACCGTCGGTGCAGTGACCGGCCGTCACGAAGTAGTAGGTGCTCCCGCTGCGGACGTTGAAGCCGAGGGAGCAGCGCCAGCTACTCGCATAGATGGCGTCGCCGCCCTTGATCAACTTGTTGAACTTGCCAGGTGTCCGCTTGATCGTCAGGGCGCCGGCGTTCTCGCCCGCCGCCTCCTTGATCTTCGCCAGCTCGCCCTGGGAGACGGTGCTGTCGATGGTGACGACGACCTTGTCCGTGGCCGGGTCGATCGCCCAGGCGGTACCCGGGATGTCAGCCTTGAGCACCGATGAGCTGGCACTCTTCAGCTCGGACGCGCTGAACGTCTGGGTGCCTGCCGCACTGGCGGTGGGGACCGTGACGGCGGCGGCGGCAACGAGTCCGGTGGCCACGGCGATCAGCCGGGTACGTCTCGTTATGCCGCTGCGGGGGGTGGTGCGCTTGATCCTCACTGTTCGTTCCCTCCAAAGGGAAGTCGGGGGCCCGCGTGGGGTCGGGGCCCGTGAGGCGCAGATCAGGGAGACGGTCCGGATTCCGGACACGCCGTGTCCCTGACAAGGCGCTGGGGGGAAGTATTCGGCCGTACCGCCGACCCACGCAAGGGTGCCTTTCGGCCTCTCGGAAGCCCAACCGGCGCGCCCTCCACTCCAGTTGAGTCCGTCAGGCCATATGTGCGGGTTATGTGCAGATCCTCATCGGCTCCCGGCGGGGCCGGATGACGGGTCGTCGGAGCAGGCCGCAGGGCCCGGGAGCGTCGAGCACCACTATCGTCGGCCGCGGCGCGGGACACCCTCCGGGGCGCCCGGTCGGAGTACGCGGGTCCACCGCCCGGGGGTGTCCGGAAGTCATCCGTTGGGCCGTTCAGCCCTTCGCCGCCCCCGTCGCCCTCGTCGCCCCGCCTCCGGCCGCTCTCTCCCTGACGCCGTACGGGTCGACGGGCCGGGCGAGGCCCAGGTGCTCGCGGAGCGTGCTGCCCGGGTAGAAGGTCCGGAACAGGCCACGGTGCTGAAGGAGCGCCACCGTCCCGTTGACGAGCCGTTCCAGGTCCCGGCGCGGCTCGACGGGGACGAGATGGAAGCCGTCGACGGCCCCGGCCCGGTGCCAGGCGGCGACCAGCTCGGCGAGATCGACGGGCCCGCCCCGGTACAGCGGACCGTCGGCGGTCTGCCGCGGCCCTCCCCCGCCGTGCCCCGGCTCGGCCGCGTGCTCGCCGCCGCCGAGATCCACTCCGAGACTCGCCAGAACCCGCAGTTCACCGGGGTCCCGCCCGAACCGGACCGCCGTGTCCCGCAGTTCCTCCCGTACGGCGTCGGCGCGGGCCGGATCGGCGACCCGCAGCAGGGCCACGTCCGCGTGACGGGCGGCGGTGTCACGGCTCTCCCCGTCGGTCGCGTCGACGACCCGTACGGGGTGGCCCTGCGGCGACCGGGGCACGACCGAGGGCCACGCGACGGAAGCCACGACGCCCTCAAGACCTCCAGGGCCCTCAAGACCCCCCGGACCGGGCACCCCGGTCCACCATCCGGCCCGGCCCCGGCTGACCCAGTCGAGCGTCGCCACGGCGTCCGGTGCCCGCGACGGGTCGGCGCACGCCGTCGCGACGGCCGGCACCAGTCCGATCCGGCCCGTCTCCGGCGCCACCCGCGCCAGCACCGCGGACGCGTCCGGCCCTGCCCGCCCGCCCACGTCCTTCAGCGTCACGAAATCCAGCACGCCCCGCTCCGCGAGCCGGGCGAGTTCCACGAACGCGCCCGCGTCCCGCCCCGGACGCTGATCCATGGCAGCGGCCAGGTGCAGCCGCCCCCGACCGTACGACGACCCCATACCGACCGACCCCTCTTTCGTTGCTCCGCCGTCCCGCCCGACACCCCCGGCCTCCTCACGCGGCCGCGCGGCACTCCAGGTCGCGCAGGAACGCGAGGACGGCCCGGGCCGTGGCGTCGTTCTGCCGGAAGGCGGGTCCGCCCGTCCGCGGGCGGGTGAAGGCCCCCGGTGTACGGCTGTTCGTGTAGGGCCCGAGCGCGAAGCGCCGGGGGTGGGGGCGTCCGGCCCGGTCCAGCACACGTCCGTCCGCGGGGTCGACGGCGACCAGCCCCTCCGCCGTCTCGACGATCCCCCCGTCGTCGTACAGCTCGCGCAGCAGCCCGTCGCGGACCCGCGCCACCGTCGGCTCCGGCAGCCGTGCCTCGACCAGGGCCCGTGCCTCGACCGAGGCCCCGGGCACGGTGGGGCTGGACGCCCGGAACACCCCGCCCTCGGCGGTCACGGCCATGTCCGCGCCGACGAAGTTCAGGACGCCGGCCCGCGACAGGGCGAGCAGCTGCCGCAGCCGGGGGCCCGGCGGTCCGGAGGCGAGGAAGCTGAAGAACCCGTGCCACCAGGTCCCGACGTCGCCGAGCCGGATCAGCTGCCCGTAGACAGACAGCAGCCCGAAGAAGACACCCAGGTCGGCGCTGAAGGAGTCGTCGTGGCGGCGTGCCAGGTCGGCCTCGACATGACCGCGCAGCCCGACCTGGAACTCCTCGTGCGAGGCGTACCGCACGCCCTGCAAGGGGCGGTCCAGCGCGGCCAGGTCCAGCCGGTCGGCGGGGTCCGGCACCGCCGACGCCACCAGCACCGCACGCTCGCCCGCGTCCGCCGCCGCGTACTTCTCCTCGAAGTCCGCCCAGGCCATGGCCGTCCGTCCGGGATGGGCCGTGAACAGCCGGTGGTAGTGCGCGAACCCCAGCTCCTTCTCGACCAGCGGCCACACATCGCTGCGGAAGTCGAACCCGGCCGCCCGCGCCAGCAGTTGGTCGACCTCGGCCGGTCCGAAGAACCTCGGCAGGGGCGGCCGTTCCCCGTCCAGGTCGTACCCGATCTTCGAGTGGTACGGCACCCCGCGCCGCGACCCGACGTACAGCACGGGCTCCCGTCCCGAGGGGCGGTACGTCAACTCCCCCTCCCCGTCGGCCTCGTACCGTCCGCCGCGCCCCTCCGTCAGCAGCACCAGCAGGTCGACGAAGGCGAGCCCGAAGCCCCGCACGAGCACGGGTTCCCCGGGGACCAGCGGTGACAGGTCGCTGTCGGCGGTGAAGTCCGGGGGCATGTGGACCAGCCCGTGCGTGCGGGCGTATTCCGCCAGTTCCCGCTGCTCGTCGTCGAGTTCGGCGTCCAGATGGCCGAGCGCGAGGATGACGAGGTCCGCGGGCAGCGGGCGCGGACGGCCTTCCAGCCACACCTGCTGACGGCCTTCGGCCGGTCCGCTCACCCGGACGGCCCGCCGCGGATGATGGTGGACCACGACCCCCTCGGGAAGGTCGGCGACGGCGTTCTCGTGCACCCAGCGCAGATACTCGCCCTGGATGCGCCGGTCGGGAAAGAGCCGCCCGTCGAGCCCCGCCCACTCGTGCAGCGTGGGCCCCTCCCGGACGGGCCCGTCCATCCGCACCGTCTCGTCGGTGAACATGGTGACGTCCTCGGCCTGCGAGTTCATCCACAGCAGCGGCGACTGGTCCGCCCGCCAGATACGCCCGGCCCCCGGCGGATGCGGGTCGACGAGATGGATGTCGAAGCCCGCGCCGGCGTACAGCGCACCGGCGTTGGCGGCGATCCGCTCGATCAGTCCGGTGGCGCGCGGTCCGGCCCCGACGATCACCAGGGACGGGCGCGAGGAGGGCAGGGCGGAGTGGGAGGAAGAGGCAGACGGCATGCGAAAGGCTCCGTGAGTCCGAGTCGAACACGGGTGCCTTCACACGGGCGCGTCCGACGGGACGGACGCGGGCGACCGAGCCCCTCAGCAGCGGTCTGCGCCGAGAGTACGGCTGTCTTTCCCCTCGCTGTCAAGGTTGTCCGAACTGTGAGCGTCACATCTCAGGTCGGTTGACTCGCTTTCGGATGCCTGTTCCACTTGCTCCATGCATCCGCAGCAGTGGCTGGTCAAGCGCTCCCACATCGACCTCGGTCGCGTGTGGTCCTCCTCCTGTTGAGCTGAGCCGACCCCACCGCGCGCCCCGATTCCCGAGGGGCGCCGTTCGTGTTCTCTCCCTTGGCCTTCACACGCGCACCCCCTCCCCTCGCGTTCCCTTTTCTTCTCAGCAGTCGCAACCGCAGCACTCGCACGCATCGCAGCAGTCACAGTCGCAGTCCCGGCAGCAGCCCTCGCGCCGCTTCCGGGACCAGGGCCCCTCGTACTCCTTCGCACAGCACAACCGGCAGGTGCAGCACAGCAGGGTGAACATCCCGCACCCCGCCCAGAATCCCCGACGCCGCGGCGGCGGACCGAAGCCGCCGCCCCCGCCACCACCACCGCCGCCGCCGCCGCCGCCGAAGGGATTCCCCGTGCCGCCGGCGTACGGATTCCCACCGGCCCCGGCAGAGAGGTCGCCGGCACCGCCCGCGTACGGATTCCCCGGCCCCGGCACTCCGCCGTGCGGATGGCTCGCACACACCGGCACCGTCCCGAACGCCCGGTCCACCGACCTGCGCACCTCGTGCACCAGCAGCAGATGGGCGAGCCCGCCGTCGACGAAGTCGGCCTCGCGCAGGGCGAGCCGGATGCCGTGCAGGGCGTCGTCGGCGAGCCGCCGGGCCTCGGCGAGCGAGGTCCCCGTGGCGGTCAGCGGGTTCCAGGCTCCGGCGGCGGCGTCTGCGGCCCGGTCCTCCACCGCGTCCAGCAGATGGGCGAGGCGCCCGAAGAGGCGTCCGGCCTCGGCGAGCGGTGCGGCGTTGCCCGGCCGTCCGGCCAGGACCGCGGTGTGCGCGAAGGCCGCCGCCGTGGCCGTCTCGGTGGGTTCGGTGACCGCGAGCAGCGGGGTGCCCGGCCCGGCCAGCGCCTCGACTCCGGTCTGCCGGTCGACCGCGTCGACCAGCACGGCCGTGTCGAACCCGATGTCCGATCCCGTACGCGCCCCCGCGCGCCCCCAGTTCGTCGCGATCCGGCGCGCGGCGCGCGCCACCGGCTTGCGCGCGAGCATTCCGTCCCCGTCGGTGACGTGGTCACGGACCTTGGCGGAGGCGAGCACCAGCGAGACGGCGGCAGCGAGCCGCGCGCCCTCGCCGTGTGCGACGGAGGCGGTGCGCATCCCGCGCAGCGGGCAGGGCCCCGCGGTGCGCCGCCCGGCGGCGGCGCTCCCGGTCTGAGCCTCCGTCAGAATCGAGACCAGCAGACCGTCATAATTGGTGACGACCCGGGCGAACTGCCCATGGTCGGTGCGCAAGGCGAGGCAGAGACCGCACAGATGCGCCATCCACTGGGCGCGCAGTCCTTCGCCGAGGCGATGACCGCAGGGCCTCACGATTCCGAACACGACACTCCCCCGTGTCTCGCGCTGTCGCCGCGGGCTCGTCGGCGTCGCGGCATCGTAGCCGCCGGAACGTTCACCCGGACGGCCCCCGACTCACCCAAACGCCATGAACAATATTATTTCACTCCCTGTCAGCAGGTGTGTACAGCGGAGCCCTTGGGGCACATGGACTCTCGACGAATTCGTTCTGCACCAGTACCGTCACGAAACCCCCGTGCGGCGTCTATCCACTTGGCGAGACATCCGCATCATGGACGACGATAGGGATGCGGAAAGCACGAAAGACCGCTGCGAGAGGAGGCGTCCATGGGATCGGTGCGCAAGGCGAGTGCCTGGCTTGGCCTCGTCGACGACAACGATGACGAGCGTTACTACGACGACGACTACGCCGATGAGCGGGAGGCCGGCTCCGGCGAGGCATGGGTCACCGACCCTCGCGTCAAGGTGGCGTCCGAGTCGGCGCAGGACCACGGCCGCCGGATCGGCACGGTCACGCCGGACAGCTTCCGTGACGCCCGGCACATCGGCGAGCTCTTCCGGGACGGCGTCCCGGTCATCATGAACCTCACGAACATGGACGCCGCCGACGCCAAGCGTGTCGTCGACTTCGCGGCCGGCCTGATCTTCGGTCTGCGCGGCTCGATCGAGCGGGTGTCCAACCGCGTGTTCCTGCTGACCCCGGCCGACACGGAGATCGTCAGCGGCGAGGTCGCGAGCCGTCCGGTCGACGGCTTCTTCAACCAGAGCTGAGGCAGGGCCGCTCGTCGGCCCTGCCTTTCCCCTGCCTTTCGGTGCCCGGTTCAACCGTCGCTCACCGGAAGGCGTCGAGACCGGTGAGCGCCTTGCCCAGCACCAGTTGGTGCATCTCGACGGTGCCCTCGTAGGTGAGCACGGACTCCAGGTTCGTCGCGTGCCGCATCACCGGGTACTCCAGGGAGATCCCGTTCGCGCCGAGAATCGTCCGGGCGGTACGGCAGATCTCGATCGCCTCCCGCACGTTGTTCAGCTTGCCGAAGCTGATCTGCTCGGGCCGCAGCCGTCCCGCGTCCATCCGCCGCCCCAGATGGTGGGCGAGCAGAATCCCCTTGTGCAACTCGACCGCCATGTCGGCGAGTTTGGCCTGGGTGAGCTGGAATCCGCCGATCGGCTTCCCGAACTGCTCTCTGGTCCTCGCGTAGGCGACGGCCGACTCGAAACTGGCCCGCGCGGCGCCCATCGAGCCCCACACGATTCCGTAACGGGCGTGCGAGAGACAACTCAGCGGGCCTTTCAGTCCCTTGACCTCCGGCAGTACGGCGTCCGCGGGCAACCGCACGTCGTCCAGCACGAGTTCACTGGTGACGGAGGCGCGCAGGGACCACTTGTGCTTGATCTCCGGCGCGGAGAACCCGGGCGTGTCCGTGGGGACGACGAACCCCCGTACACCGTCCTCCGTCTGCGCCCACACCACGGCGACCCCGGCGACGGACCCGTTCGTGATCCACATCTTCCGGCCGTTCAGGATCCAGTCGCCGCCGTCCCGCTTGGCGTACGTGCGCATCGACGCCGGGTCGGACCCGTGGTCGGGCTCGGTGAGCCCGAAGCAGCCGATGACCTCACCGGCGGCCATGCGCGGCAGCCACGTCCGCTTCTGCTCCTCGCTGCCGAAGCGGTGGACGGCGTACATCGCGAGCGACCCCTGCACGGAGACCAGCGACCGGATGCCCGAGTCCGCCGCCTCCAGTTCCAGGCAGGCCAGCCCGTACTGCACGGCGCTGGCTCCCGCGCACCCGTAGCCCTCCAGCGACATCCCCAGTGCCCCGATGGCGCCCAGCTCCCGGGCCAGCTCCCGGATGCCGGGCAGCTCCCCCCGCTCGTACCAGTCGGCCACGTGCGGCAGGACCCGGTCGGCCGCCCAGCTGCGCACGGTGTCCCGCACGGCGAGGTCCTCGGGGTCCAGCAGTTCGTCGAGGCCGAGGAAATCGGCGGGGTCGAAGGACGGCGACTTCGCGGGCGCGGCCATGGGACAACCTCCGGCTCGTAAAACTAGCGATGCTCAGCACCCTACTCATGCTCCGCCGCCCCGGCCGTGCCGACCGGTCGCACCGACGGTTCGGGGGCGCCTCAGTGGAGCGATTCCGCGCGCACGGACGGCGCGGTCTTGGCCTCCCGCGGCCCCGGCAGGTCCGCGGCGGACCCGCACTCCATCCCCCGGGGCAGTCTCAGCGCCATCACCGCGCCGAGCACCAGCAGTGCCGCGCTCACCAGCAGCGTCACGTGCAGCCCGTGGACGAAGGAGTCCCGGGCGGCGTGCCGCAGTGCCTCTCCCGCGGGGCCGCCCAGCCGGTCCGCGACCTCGTACGCCTCGCCGAGCGAGTGCCCGGCGGCGGCGGAGGCCGACGCCGGCACCCCCGGCACGGAAGCCAGCCCCGGCGCGTACGCCGCGTTCATCACGCTCCCGAGGAGCGCGATCCCGATGCCGGCGCCCAGTTGGTACGAGGTCTCGCCGATCGCCGCCGCCCCGCCCGCCGAGGACGCCGGGGCCTCGCTCAGCATCGACTCGTACGCGCCGAAGAGGGTCGTCTCCAGGCCGAAGCCCAGCAGCACGAACCCGGTCAGCAGGAGTCCCGCGTTGTCGTGGCGTCCCATGGCCGTCAGCAGGACGACGGCGAAGGCGGTGAGGCAGAAGCCGAGGCCGACCATGCGGCGCGGCCCGAAGCGGTGCAGCAGGGCGGAGCCGACGAGTCCGGCGGCCATCGCGGCGACGGTCAGCGGCAGCAGGCGCAGCCCGGTCTCCAGCGGGGACAGCCCGAGGACGAGTTGCAGGTACTGGGCGGCGATCAGTTCGAGGCCCACCAGGGCGAGCATCGCGAGGACGATGCAGCCGACCGAGGTGCTGAACGCGGGCCGCGCGAACATCCGCAGGTCGACCAGGGGATGCGTGCGGCGCCGCTGCCGTCGTACGAACGCGGCCAGCAGTCCGCCGCCGCCGAGGAGGGCGAGCGCGGTGCCCGGGTCGAACGGAGGGTGCCCGCCGCCGAGCCGCTTGACCGCGAGGACGACACCGAAGAGACCGGCGGCCGCCATCAGGGCGCCGACCACGTCCCAGGGGCCGTCGCGGTCGCCCGTCGACTCGGGCAGCAGCAGCCGTCCGATCGGCAGACTCACCAGCATCAGCGGGATGTTGACCAGGAAGACCGAGCCCCACCAGAAGTGCTCCAGCAGGAACCCGCCGAGCAGCGGTCCCACGGCCGCGCCGACGGCGGCGACCGCGCTCCAGACGCCGATGGCGAGCGCCCGTTCGCGCCGGTCGGGGAAGACCTGGCGCAGGATCGACAGCGTGGCGGGCATGATCATCGCGCCGCCGACACCGAGCAGGGCGCGGGCCGCGATCAGGACCTGCGGGTTGTCGGCGAAGGCCGCGAGTCCGGAGGCGACGCCGAAGAGGGAGTATCCGAGGAGCAGGATGCGTCTGCGGCCGACCCGGTCGCCGAGCGTGCCGAAGAGGATCAGCAGCGAGGCGCAGACCAGCGGGTAGACGTCGACGATCCAGAGCAGCTCCATGCCGCTCGGCCTGATGTCCTCGGTGACGGCGGGGACCGCCACGTGCAGCACGGTGGCGTCGACGGCGACGAGCAGCAGGCTGACGCAGAGGACGACGAGGACGACCCAGCGGTGGGCACCGGCCCCGGTGCCCGGACGGCGTCGTGCGGCGGCCGTGGGCGTCCCGGACATGTACGTACCTCCCAGAATGCTCTCGCGTTCGGCGGAACCACGGGGCGGGGACTCCCCTGCGGCCACGGCCCGGGAGGGGCGGCGTCCCGGACCCGCGCAACGAAAGGCGAGCGAGCCGACAGCGTACGCGAGTCCGGGCGGGCGCAGCGTGGCGGGTGTCTCATGGACGTCTCGTGCGTGGTGTGGCGTGCGCCACGCACCGGGCCGTCCATCAGGCCGCCCACCGGTCCTCCACGGCTCCTTCGTCACTCGTCCGTGGGTCGTCCGCGGGGCGTCCGCCCCCGTCCGTTCCGGATCCACCACGCGGCCACGTCCCGGCCGGTTCCCGGCTCCGCCGATAATCGAGCGCGTGACCGACCTTGCCACGCGCCCGGCGCCGCCTTCCCTGCGGCGGGCCGCCCCCGCGCTCCTCGGGTACGCCGCCGTGCGCGCCCTGGGCCTCGTCGCCCTCGCCGGGTGGAGCGCGGCGCGCGACAAGAGCGCCCTGACCCTGCTGTCGGCCCGCTGGGACTCGCTCTGGTACACCCGCGTGGCCGAACTCGGCTACGGCTACGAGGTGCGGCTGCCGAACGGCGACGTCCACTCGAACCTGGCGTTCTTCCCCCTGCTCCCCTGGCTAGAGCGGGCGGTGTCGGCGGTGAGCCCGCTCTCCCCCGCGCACGCCGGCCTCGCCGTCGCCACGCTCGCCTCGCTGGCCGCGGCCTGGGGGATCTTCGCGGTCGCCGACCATGTGTACGGCAGACGGGCCGGGGTCTGCGCCGTGCTGCTGTGGGCCGTGCTGCCGGTGGGGATCGTGCAGTCGATGGCGTACACGGAGTCGCTGTTCACCGCGCTGGCCGCCTGGTCGCTGTACGCCGTCCTGACCGGCCGCTGGGTGACGGCGGGCGCGCTGGCGGCCCTGGCCGGGCTGACCCGCCCGGTGGGCCTCGCGGTGGTCGCGGCGCTCTGGGCGGCCGCGATCGGATCGTACGTACGGGAACGGCGGCCCGCGTCCCCTCCCCCGTCCGAACGGAACCGGAGCGCGGAGGCGCCGAACGGCGCTCGCCCCTGGTCACGCGCCCTCGGCATGTTCCTCGCACCTCTGGGGGCCCTCGGCTACGTCCTGTGGGTCGGCCGGCGCACGGGCGGGGGCCCGCTCGGCTATCTCGACGTCCAGGCCGGCTGGCGCAACGGCTTCGACGGCGGCTACGCCTTCGCGCGTTTCGTCACCGGCAAGTTCACGTCGTTCCCGTCGGCCCTGGCGGGCGTCGGGCTGATCGTCGCAGTGGCGCTGGTCATCTGGCTGTACGTCGTGTGCGTACGGCAGGGGCAGCCGCTGCCGTTGCTGGTCTACGCGGGGGTCGTCACCGCGCTGGCGCTGTGCGCGTCGAGCTACTTCGGCTCCAAGCCCCGGCTGCTGATGCCGGCCTTCCCCCTGCTGCTGCCGCTCGCCCGGGCGCTCGCCCGGACCCGTGTGCCCAGGTCGGCGGCGATCGTCGGGGCGGCCGGGGTGGTGTCGGCGCTCTACGGGGCGTTCTGGCTGAACGGCTCGGGTCCGCCCTGACCGGCCGGTGACGGACCGCGAGCGAACGGGTAATTCCACGCAAGCATTCGGTGAACGAATTCAAAAGGGCCGCAAAACGGCCGCTCAGTATTCGGTCATGGAATTGAAGGCCAACCGGCGCGACGATTCGCCATTCAGTAGAAATAAACATCAATATGAGAGGAATCCCACATCACGGCGTCATCACAAAGCCGGTGATTCGCGTCGCGTCGCAGCTCACTCGCTGTAACGTCGATTGAGTGCGTACCGAACCAAAGCCGACCCGTCTGGACCGGGTCTTCTCCAGGCTGGACCGTGAGCCGGAACGACCGGCTCACATCGACGTGCCGGTGATGACCCGCCACCGGGTGGTCCTCTTCGCCTCCACCCTGGCCTTCTACGTGGCCATCGTGTGGGCCGTCGTGATCACCTCGTGGCTGGTCCGCCTCGACTGGCAGATCATGTTCTTCCGGCCGTACCAGCAGTGGCAGCAGATCCACGCCTTCCTGGACTACTACGTCGTCCTGGGCCAGCGCGGCCCCACCGCCGTGATGGTCGCCGCCTGGCTGGGCTGGCGCTCCTGGAGACAGCACACCCTGCGCCCGCTGCTGGCGCTCGGGGTCTCGTTGCTGCTGCTGAACATCACGGTCGGCGCCGCCAAGCTCGGCATGGGCCGGCTCGGCCCGCACTACGCCACCGAGATCGGGTCCAACGAGATGTGGCTCGGCGGCGACATATTTCCTTCGGGCCACACCGCCAACGCCGTGGTGACCTGGGGCATCCTGGCCTATCTGGCGTCGACGCCGAGGGCCCGGCGCTGGCTCTCCGCGCTGTCCGCCGTGATCTCGCTCGGGGTGGGCCTCACCACGGTCTACCTCGGGACGCACTGGCTGAGCGACGTCCTGCTGGGCTGGGCCGCCGGCCTGCTGATCATGCTGGCGCTGCCCTGGTTCGAGCCGCTGATCGCCCGCGCCGAGGCCAGGATCCTCTCGCTGCGCGACGCCTTGCGCGACCGTCGCACGCGCCCCGTCCCGGCACCGGCACCGGCACCGGTCGCCGCGGGAACGGCCGTGGCGCGCGGGCCCGTCGAGGAGCCCGCGGGCCTGCGGGAGACCGGCATCGCGGCCCGCACCGCACATCCGTCGATCGTGCCGCTGCATCTGTCCACCGGACCGCATCTGACCAGGTCGGAGAGGGCCCCGGTCACCCCGGCCGGCTCCCGTCGGCCGCCCCACGCCGACCGGGTCGCGCACAACGCGGCCCCGGCCCGGCCGGTCGCGGGCGGCTGACACGAGACAGCGGGGCCGGTACGCACAGCCCATGCCCCGCACGGACGAAGGCCCGGCTCGCCACGAGCCGGGCCTTCGTCCGTCCCGCATCCCTCGATGCCGGGTCTCAGCCCTTCCAGGCGCGCCTCACCCGGCCGTCCTCGACCTCCAGGTTCAGCCTCCCGAAGCGGTACTCCATGGTGACGATCGCGCCCGGCGGCAGCTGTCTGACGGTGGACCAGCCGCGTTCCACGGCGCGGCGCTCGGCGTCCGGCGCCTGGAGTCCGACGTACCCGTCAGGGTCGTCCCGGGGCTCTTCGGAGGGGGTGGGAATCGGTGCCATGGCCGCCACGGTAGGCGGCCGGAGCTTCCCTGTCCTCCCGCAGTCACGCTTCTGTCACAGAACCACGACACCCGTTTCGGCCCAACGCAGTCACACGTTCGAGCGGTTCCTTACGCGTCGCCCGCGCTGCCGTACGGAATTCCCGGCGGCTTCGGCACCATCGCGAATAGCCCGTCGGAAAGCAGTCCGGGCCGTGTATGTCCGGTGCATGTCCAGCCTTTTCCCACCGATTCCCGGACGGCTGCCGGAAGCCCCCACCTCATGGGAAATACACGGTTCCCGCACACTTCCCCCGTACGCCCCCTGTCGGAGCCGCGGGGGCGCGAGCATCATGGCGTGCGGTACGGGCCCGGGACGCGGCGGCGAAGGGACGAGCGATGGGGACCGAGACCGCGCGGGCGGTGGCACGACCCGTCCGGGCGAAGGCGCCGGGACGGCTGGCGGCCGACTGGCTGACCACGACGGACCACAAGAAGATCGGCCACCTCTACCTGGTCACGTCGTTCCTGTTCTTCCTGGCGGCCGGCGCGATGGCGCTGGTCATGCGGGCCGAACTGGCCCGGCCGGGCACACAGATCGTGGACAACGAGCAGTTCAACCAGCTGTTCACGCTGCACGGCACGATCATGCTGCTGCTCTTCGCGACACCGACCTTCGCCGGGTTCGCCAACGAGATCATGCCGTTGCAGATCGGCGCGCCCGACGTCGCCTTCCCCCGGCTGAACATGCTGTCGTACTGGCTGTTCCTGTTCGGCGGGCTGATCGTGATGGGCTCGCTGCTGGTGCCGTCCGGGCCCGCCGACTTCGGCTGGTTCGCCTACGCGCCGCTGAACAGCCTGGAACGGTCACCGGGCATCGGGGCCGACATGTGGATCATGGGGCTGGCGCTGTCCGGTTTCGGCACGATCCTCGGCGCGGTGAACTTCCTGACCACGATCATCGGGATGCGCGCCCCCGGGATGACGATGTTCCGGATGCCGATCTTCACCTGGAACACGCTGTTCACGTCGATCCTGATCCTGATGGCGTTCCCGGTGCTCGCCGCCGCGCTCCTGGTGCTGGAGGCGGACCGGCGGTTCGGGTCGCAGGTCTTCGACGCGGCCAACGGCGGCGCGCTGCTGTGGCAGCACCTGTTCTGGTTCTTCGGGCACCCCGAGGTCTACATCATCGCCCTGCCCTTCTTCGGGATCATCACGGAGATCATCCCGGTCTTCAGCCGCAAGCCGATCTTCGGCTATCTCACGCTGGTCGGGGCCACGATGGCGATCACCGGGCTGTCGATCGTGGTGTGGGCGCACCACATGTTCGCCACGGGCGCGGTGCTGCTGCCGTTCTTCTCCTTCATGAGCTTCCTGATCGCCGTGCCGACGGGGGTGAAGTTCTTCAACTGGACGGGGACGATGCTGAAGGGCTCGCTGTCCTTCGAGACACCGATGCTGTGGGCGACCGGCTTCCTGGTGTCCTTCCTGTTCGGCGGCCTGACGGGGGTGATCCTGGCATCGCCGCCGATGGACTTCCACGTCACCGACTCGTACTTCGTGGTCGCGCACTTCCACTACGTCGTCTTCGGCACGGTCGTCTTCGCGACCTTCGCGGGCTTCTCCTTCTGGTGGCCCAAGTTCACCGGGAAGATGCTCGACGAACGGCTCGGCAAGATCCACTTCTGGACGCTGTTCGTCGGCTTCCACACCACCTTCCTGGTGCAGCACTGGCTGGGCGCCGAGGGCATGCCCCGGCGGTACGCCGACTATCTGGCCGCCGACGGCTTCACGGCCCTGAACACGGTCTCGTCGATCGGCGCGTTCCTGCTGGGCCTGTCCACGCTGCCGTTCCTCTACAACGTCTGGCGCACGTCCCGGTACGGGGTGCGGGTCGACGTCGACGACCCCTGGGGGTACGGCCGGTCGCTGGAGTGGGCGACCTCGTGTCCGCCGCCGCGCCACAACTTCGTGACGCTGCCCCGGGTCCGCTCCGAGGCGCCCGCGTTCGACCTGCACCATCCGCGGTTCGCGGCGATCACGCCGCCCCAGACGCGGAAGGGCCAGGAGCGGACGCCGCATCCCCGGTTCGGTCAAGAGCGGCCGACAGACGGTCCCGGAGGGTCCTGATGGTTCCGGTCAGCTCCGCCGGTTCGACGACCTCGAAGTCGACGCCGGTCATCATCACGTGAATGGCCATCACGTCCAGGCTCGGCGCCCCGGTGCGCAGCAGACAGCTGTGCTCGTCGTACGCCTCCAGGGTGCCCGCCGACGGCGAGATCAGTTCGGCGGCCTCGTCCAGGGGCACCAGCAGCCGTACGACGGCGTGCGCGGCGTACGCGGTGGTGGAGACCCCGCGTGAGACGTACGCGGCGAGGTCCTCGGCGGGTGGCTCGCGCGGGGTGAAGCGCGGGCCGTGCGGCGGTGTGGGCGTGACCCGGTCGACGCGGAAGGTGCGCCAGCCGGCGCGGTCGACGTCCCAGGCGACCAGGTACCAGCGGCGCTCGGTGCACACCAGGCGGTGCGGCTCGACGGTACGGCGGGTCGCGGTGCCGCCGTGGTCGCGGTACTCGAAGCGCAGCCGCTCGGCGTCCCGGCAGGCGTTGGCGAGTTCGGTGAGCACCGCGGGGTCGACCGCGGAGAGCTGCGGGCCGCGCAGCAGCGGCACGGTGAAGGCGTTCAGGGCGCCCACCCGGCGGCGCAGCCGGTGGGGCAGCACCTGTTCGAGTTTGGCGAGGGCGCGGACGGAGGACTCGCCGATGCCGTCGATGCCCTGCCCGGCGGCCGAGCGCAGCCCGACGGCCACCGCGACGGCCTCCTCGTCGTCGAGGAGCAGCGGGGGGAGTTCGGCCCCGGCGCCGAGCTGGTAGCCGCCGCCCGTGCCGGGACTGGCGTTGACGGGGTAGCCCAGCTCGCGCAGCCGGTCCACGTCGCGGCGGACCGTGCGCGCGGTGACCCCGAGGCGGCCGGCCAGTTCCGACCCGGACCATTCGCGGTGGGCCTGCAGCAGCGAGAGCAGGCGGAGCAGCCGTGCCGATGTCTCCAACATGGCAGGAGTCTCGCAGGGGTCGAGGACAGGTCGTGTCCTCGACCACCGCGGAACCTGGTTCAGCTCACGGCGACGACCGTGACCGACAGGTCGTTGTCGGCCGTGTAGAACGGCGCCGCCCGCACCGGGCCGTGCCCGGTCTCGACCCGCTCGTCGGGATAGACGAGGACGGGAGCCTTCTCGACGATGTCGTCGAGCAGCCGTGCGACACGCGCGCGCGGGCCGGTCTCCCCCCGCGGGCGCAGCCACAGGTCCCAGGTGCCGGGCCGCAGGGCGCCGTAGGGCACCGCGAAGCGCAGGGCGCCCCGGTCGTCCGGGACGAGGGCGGCCCGGACGGCGGGCGAGCGCCCCGCCCGGTCGGTCAGCTCGGCGTACGCCTCGGGCGTGGGTGCGGCGCCGTACACGCGGACGGTGACCTCCAGTCCACCCTCGCCGATGTGGAGCGCGCCCGCCTCGGCGTGCGGGGAGCGCTCCCAGCTGCGGACGCTGAGGTTGCCGTGCTTGGTGCCGTACGGGATGCGGACGGCGACCCGGCCGGCGGCGGGGGCCGGGGCGCGGTCGACGAGGGAGCGCAGGTCGTTGAGGCCGGGGGCGAGCCGGTGCGGCTCGTCGCCGACGACCTGGAGGTAGACGTCCCAGCGGCCCTCGGGGAGGTCCGTGCCGGTGGGCAGCGCGGTCCGCAGCCGGCCGTGGCCGGCCGGGGTCAGCGGCAGACGCGTCCGGTGATCGCCGCCGCGCAGGTGGAGCACGAGGTGGGCGGCGCCGGTCACCCCCGGGTCGGCGAGGTCGAAGGTCAGACCGCCGGCGAAGTCGGCGACACAGTCGGCGCGCGCCGGTGTGTCCCCGTCCCCCGGGTCGTCGCGGCGGGTGGGCTGCGGCGGAGGCGACATCATCATGCCGGGCGGCCCTTCCTGATCGCGGAGCGCGCGGAACGTCCGGCATCCCGAACGGCGTACGCGCTGCTGAGCAGAGCGCCACGGGTGCGGTGCAGTGAGCCGCGGACCCGGCCCATCGGCGAGGCGCCGCCCCGGGCGCGCAGTTCACCGAAGAGCGTCTCGTACCGCTCGGCGATACGGGCCGGGTCGAAGCGCTCGGAGTCCTGGAGCGCGGCGTGCGCCATCCGCCGCCGCTTGTCGTCGTCGTTGATGAGTTCCAGCAGGCCGTCGGCGATGGCCTCGACACTGCCGACCTCCACCAGACGGCCGTCGACGCCGTCGTCGATGATCTCGCCGGGGCCGTGCGGGCAGTCGGTGGAGACCACCGGCAGCCCGCAGCGCATCGCCTCGACGATCGTCATGCCGAAGGACTCCAGGCTGGAGGTGACGGCCGCGATGGACCCCTTGGCCCACTCGGGCTCGATGGGGGTGGCGGGGCCCATCAGGTACACGTGGTTGTAGAGGCCCATCGTGTCGACGAGGGAACGGAGCTTGTCCTTCTGCCTGCCGCTGCCGTAGATCCGCAGGCGCCAGTCGGGCCGCTCCCTGCGCACCTTGTCGAAGGCCCGCACGAGCAGGTCGTAGCGCTTCACGGGCGCGAGCCGGCCGGCGGCGACGACCCACTTGCCGGAGCCGTCGGCCGGGTCGACGCCCGGGGCGGGCACCGGGTTGGGCACGGCCTGCACGCGTACGCCGGGCAGGCGCATCCGCCCGTAGGCGCGCGCGTCGGCCTCCGTGGTCGTGGTGAGCGCGTCGAGCCGCGGGTAGACGCCGCGCAGGGTGGCGCGCAGGGCCGGGGAGTGGCTGTCGAGCGTGAGGTGCTCCTGGCCGACCCGGACCGGGCCGCGGCGGGTCTGCCGGGCCATGTGCACGTTCAGCCCGGGACGGGTGCCGACCAGGACGTCGGCGTCGACCGTGGAGAGGTACTCGGCGATGCGGCGGTCGGTCAGGGCGCTGTACTGGCCGTGACGGCCCTCCGCGCGCGGGAAGACCTTGGCCGGGCGCTCCAGGTCGGCGTGCCCCTGGTCCGCACCGCCCTTGCGGATGTCGACGAGGCCGCGCAGCCGGACCCTCGGGTCGATGTCGAAGACCGGCCCGTCACGGTGGCGGAAGACGGAGACGATCTCCACGTCGTGCTGTTCGGCGAGGGTGTTCGCGAGGTTGTACGTCGTGCGGATCGTTCCCCCGATGTTGTACGCGTTGTGTAGGAGAAAGGAAATGTGCATGCGTCCCCCGGAACCCCTGATTTCCCTGTTCATCCGTCGATTTCCCCGGTCATCCGTCCATGGCGGTGCTGGTCCACCACCACCCGGTTAGATCCGGTATCCCTGGGGAGGGTTGGAAGGCATCATCAACTTGTGCCGGAACGGTTGCCCGATCGATAGCCGGACGAGGGAACCTGTTCGCCCCTCGACGCATCAGGGGCTGTAGGGGAGTTGCGGGACGTCGAAGCAGTTCTCGGTCATGTCCCCCTGGGTCACCCAGCCCTTCCCGTCCTGCCAGCGGGCCACGGACACGCAGCTGCGGCGGGTGTGCGGGGGCTCGGCGAGCCGCTCGAAGCGGACGGGCAGAAGGAGGCCGTCGGCGGTGTAGGGCTCCTCGCGGTTCATGAACCGGTCGACGCACGCACGGGTGACGCCGTCCGGGTTTCCGGCGCACGAGCGCGCCGCGTCCGTGAACCACATCGCGGCCGCCCAGCCCTCCAGCTGCCACTGGGAGTGCGTCTTCAGCGTCTTCGTCGCCTCCCGGAACTCCCGCACGGCCCCGTCCCGCAGGTCCGCGTGGTTGCGGCTGGAGCCGGTGGCCCACAGGGCGTTGCGGCAGCGCGGGGCGTCCGCGTAGTCCTCGGCGATCGTGGAGGTCCAGTTCTGCACGTTGGTGACCTTGGCGGTGAGATCGACGCCCGCCGCGTCCAGCGCCGCGCACAGCCGGGCGTTGCCGTGGCCGTCGATGGCGTCGAAGACCAGGTCCACGCCCCGTTCCCCGATGTCGGCGGCGACCGCGCGGAAGTTGGGCAGCGCGAAGTCGACCTGTTCGGTGACGACCTCGTACCCCTCGGCCCTGAGCCCCCGCACGACCAGGCGGGCGTACGCGGCCGACGCGGGCTGGTTGTACGAGACGACGGCCGCGGTGCGGGCGCCGTGCTCGCGCCGGAAGTAGCGGTAGACCTCGGTGCCGCCGTACTGCTTCCCGTCCCAGCCCGTCGTGCCGTTCCGGGGCGCGAGGCTGCCGTAGAGGCTGTAGAGGTACGGGTAGGTGTCGTAGGCCGGGCCGATGGGCTGGCCCCCGATGTCGGGCACGTGCGCGCGGGCGACGCGGGAGGCGCCCGCGTAGTCGAGGGCGGTGGTGGCGACCAGCGCGACGACGCCGTCCTCCTCGACGAGCCGGTGCACGCACTCGTTGTTGCCGACGCCGCTGCCCCCGTCGTCGCACTCGCGCACCTCGACGCGGCGGCCGTCGATGCCGCCGCGCGCGTTCAGCGCGGTGAAGTAGGCCCTCGCCCCGTCGCGCGGCCCGGTGAACGCGCTCCCGCCGACCGGGCTGGTGACGCTGGTGATGATCCCGACGCGCAGCGGCTCGGCGCTCGCGGACGCCGTGCCGCGCCCCCGGTGCTCGAACTCGCTCTCCGGGAGCCGGCTGCCGCAGGCCGTCACCAGCAGGAGCAGCAGACCCGCGGCGGCCGTCTCAGCAGCCCGGACCCGGTGTCGCATTGCCGCTCAGCGCGACCAGTCCGCACAGCGTCTTGACGGAGAGCTTCCAGGTTCCGTCCTGCTCCACGGCCGTGCCCGCCGCGTCCGGCAGTGCCGTGGCACCCTCCAGCAGCAGGGTGTACGTCACGTCGGCGCCGGTCGCCGAGGTGAACGTCACCTTCTTGACCTCGGCCTCCACCTGCCCGCCGCGTTTGTCGCCGCTGAACGCGGCGAGGACCGGGCCCATCTTGTCGCCGTTCTCCAGCACGGCCTGCTTCTCCTTGGTGGAGGTGGCCGGGTCGAAGAACGTCTTCCAGTTCTTCTCGATCTGTTTCTCGGCGGCCGCGGGGTCGGCGGGTCCGCTCACGGTCACGGTCGTCTCGCCGGGCTCGGCCGTCGTGCGTTCCACGGTCGGCGTGGGCGGCGCCGTGTCGCCGCCTCCCCCGCTCTCGTCGCTGCACGCCGCGAGGGCCGGGGCGAGGAGGAGCAGCAGGGCGGCCGCCAGGGCCGTACCCCGTCCCGCCGTTGCGGGTCCGCGCCCGTTCGCCCGCCTGAGGTCGCTCCCGAGAACCATCTGGCTCACCACCGGGTGTCGGTCCGGGCGGTGCGCGCCCGGTGCTTTCAGGGTCAGGTTGCAGGGGGCATAGTGCAAGCCATCGGCTGAGATGGACAGACACACGACGTGTGGAGGCCCTGATGCGGACAGCCCGACCGCGCGACGCGCACCCCGTTCTCCGGGCCGCCTGGGCCGGCTGGGCCGCGCTCGCCGCCGGCGCGGTGCTGTGCGTCGTCGGCTGGTACGGCGTCTCCGGCGAGCGCTTCGCCGAACGCCAGCTCCCCTACCTGGCCTCCTGCACCGTGCCCGGCGCCGCACTGATCGTCGCGGGCGCGGTCCTCCTCGCCCGCGGCCGGGACGCCCTGGCCGCCTCGCGTGTCGAGGAGCTGTACGGCCTGCTGGTCGCCGCGGAGCCGTCCGCCGCCGAGGCCGAGGCGGCCGGGCGGGCGGCCACCGCGCCGCTCGCCGTCAGCGGCAGGCTGCTGATGGTGCCCGGGGGCACCCTCTGGCACCGCGCGGACTGCCCGCTGGTGGCGGGGAAGGCGGAGGCGGTACCGGTGGACTCACGGGTCCTGACCAGCGGTGAACTGCGCCCCTGCCCGATCTGCGAAGCACCGGACGGGAGCGGCCCGGCCGAGCCCGCGGAGGGCTGATGGCCTCGCTGACGTACGACCTCACGCTGGCGGGGCTGTCGGTCGGCAGCGCGGCGGCCCTCACCGGAATCGGCCTGATCGTCACCTACCGGGCGACGGGCGTCCTCAACTTCGCGCACGGGGCGATCGCGATGGTGTGCGCCTATCTGCTGCGCCAGTGCACCGTGGAGTGGGGGTGGCCGCTCTGGCTCGGCACCCTCGTGACCCTGCTGCTGGCCGCCCCCGCCCTCGGCCTGGCCCTGGAGCGCCTCGTCTTCCGCCCGCTCGCCGTGCTCGGCGGCGACCCCGCGCAGAGCCTCGTCGCCTCCCTCGGCGTCTTCGTCCTCCTCGTCGGCGGGGCCGTGCTGGTGTGGGGGCCGGGGGCGCGGGACGACGCGCCGACGCTGGTGCCGGGCGACCCGTGGGGCCAGCTGGCGGTGGTCGTGGCGGTCGCGGCGGCGGTGGGCACGGTGACCCGCCGGACGCGGTTCGGCCGCGAACTGCGGGCCGTCGTGGACGACCGCTCCCTCGCCGTCCTCGCCGGTGTCGACGCGGACCGGGTCGCCGCCGCGGGCTGGGCGTTCGGCTCCTTCACCGCGGGCCTGACGGGGGTCCTCCTGGCCCCGTACGTCCGCCTCGACCCCTACGGCATGCCGCTGCTGGTGATGGAGGTGGTCGCCGTGGCGGTCGCCGCCCGGATGCGCAGCCTCCCGGTGGCCGTGCTGGTCGCGCTGGGCATCGGGGTCGCCCAGAGCCAGTTGACCCGGTTCCACCCGCCGGGATGGGCGGAACCGCTGCTGCAGGCCGTGGGCGCCAACCTCTTCGTGGTCGCCCTGCTGGTCGCGGCGCTCGTCCTGCCCGGCGTGGGCGGCCGGGACACGCTGCCCCGCCCGGCGCCCGCGCGGGGCGGCACCCCCGCGGGCGTCTGGATCGTGGCGCTCGCGCTGTTCCTGCTCCCGCTCGGCTTCGCGGGCGGGGACCTGCACACCGCCGTCCAGGTCCCCGCGCTGGGCGTGATCCTGCTGTCCCTGGTCGTGGTGACGGGCCGGGGCGGCCAGATCTCCCTGGGCCAGGCCGCTTACGCCGGTCTGGGCGCGCTCTTCACGGCCCTGCTGTCGGCCGGCCGCCTCCCCTTCCTCCCGGCCCTCCCGGAGCTGACCGCCCTCCTCGTCGCCGTCCTCCTGGTGGCCCCGCTCGGCCTGCTGACCGGGGGGCCGGCCGTCCGCCGCCACGGTCTGGCGCTGGCCCTCGCCACCTTCGCCGTGGGCGTCGGCGTCAGCCGCTTCGTCTTCGCCCAGCCCTACGCGGCCTCGGGCCCGGCCCCGACCCGCCCCGCGGGCTTCGAGGGGGACCGCGCCTACTACGCCCTGGAGCTGGTCCTGCTGCTCCTGGCCCTGCTGGCCACCCGCGCCCTGCGCCGGGGCCGCACCGGCCGGGCCCTCGCCGCCCTGCGGGACCACGAGCCGGGCGCGTCGGCGGCGGGCGTGCGGGTGCCGTCGCTGAAGCTGGCCGCGTTCGTGGCGGGAGCCGCGCTGGCCGCCCTCGGCGGCGGCATGCTCGCCATGGGCGTCCGCGCCTTCGACCCGGCCGCCTTCGACCCCGTCCGCGGCCTTCTCTGGTTCGCCGCGATCGTCGTCCTGGGCGCCGACAGCACCCTCGGCGCCCTCGCGGCGGCGGCCCTCCTGGTGGGCCTGGACGCGGGCACGAAGGGCGGCGTGGCGGCGGCGCTGATCGGCCTCCTGGCGGCCCTGGTGGGCCGCTTCCCGGGCGGCCTCCAGGAGGCCCTGGCGCGCCTGCGTGCCGGGCCGGGCCACCGGCACGCACTGACGCCGACGGGGGTACGGGCCCGGCAGCGGGTCCGGGCGGGCAGGGCGAGCGGCGGGGATGCCGCGCGGGCGGGCCGGGGCGCTCCACTCAGGGCGGCGGAGGCCCGGGGCACGCCCGGCACCACCGAGGCAGAGCGGGGCGTGTCCGGGGCTCCGCCGCCCCCACGGGCCGGGAACGAGCCCGGCCCGGCCCACGCCGAGCGACCGGCCGGGACCGGTACGACGGGAACGGCCCCAGGCACACCCGCCACGCCGGAGGCCGGCCAGGGCGAGCCACGTACGGCCGGGGTGGGCCGGGGCGGATCCGACGCGCCACCGCCGCCACCGCCACCACAGCCACCACAGACCGGGAACACGCCCGGCGTCGCCCGCACCACCGGACCGGCCGGAACCGAACCCGGCACGGATGCGGGCGCGGATGCGGATGCGGATGAGGGCGCGGTCGGGTCGCCGACGGACGGGCCGGGCGCCCCCCGGCCCGCGGCTCGCGGCGGGGAGCGCCCCGGCACCCCGTCCCCGCCGCCCCGGTCCGGGACGGACCCCGGCACCGGCACCGGCGTCGGACCCGCTCCGCCCGGTGCCCGCACAGGTGCCCCGTCCTCGGCGGTCGCCCTCCAGGCCCGGCGGCTCCGCGTGGGGTACGGCGGCCTCGTCGCGCTCGACGGGGTCGACCTCGACGTGCATCCCGGGCGGGTCGGCGCGGTGGTGGGCCCCAACGGGGCCGGGAAGAGCACCCTCTTCCACTGTCTCGCCGGGACGTTGCGGCCCGGCGAGGGGCGGGTGCGGCTCGGCGGACGGGACGTCACGAGGCTTCCGGCGCACGCGCGCACACGGCTCGGTATCGCCCGGACGTTCCAACAGCTCGCGGTCTTCCCGTCGTTGACCGTGGCGGAGAACGTACGCGTGGGCGCCGAGCAGGGTCGCGTGTCCGACCCCGCGGCCGCGGAGCGGGCGTTGCGGCTGTTCGGGCTGGACGGGGCGGTACGGACGGCCCCGGCGGCCGGGCTGCCGACGGGGACGCTGCGGCGGGTGGAGCTGGCGCGGGCCCTCGCCGGAAGCCCCCGGGTGCTGCTGCTCGACGAGCCCGCCGCAGGACTCGACACGGCCGAGGTGGCCGCCCTGGCCCGCGTCCTGCGCGCCCTCGCCGACGACGGCACGGCCCTGCTGGTCGTCGAGCACGACCTCGACCTCGTCGCGGACCTCGCCGACGTCGTGCACGTCATGGCGGCGGGCCGGATCGTCGCCTCCGGTCCCCCCGGCCACGTCCTGCGCGCACCGGGCCCGCTCGGCCCGCTCGACCCGGCGGTGGACCGATGACCCTCCTCTCGCTGCGCCGCGTCCGCGTGCGCTACGGCCCCCTGGAGGCCCTGCACGGCATCACCCTCGCCGCCCCGGGCCCCGGTCTCACCGTCCTGCTGGGCCGCAACGGCTCCGGCCGCACGACGGCACTGCGGGCCCTCGCCGGCACGGTCCCGCTCTCCGGCGGCGCCGTGGTGTGGGACGGGGCCGACGTGACCCGGACACCGGCGTACGAGCGGGCCCGGCGGGGTCTCGTCCTCGTCCCCGAGCGGCGGGCGGTCTTCGGTTCGCTCACCGTGCGCGAGAACCTCGAACTGGCCACGCCGGACCTCTCGTACGCCCTGGACGCCTATCCGCGGCTCGGTGCCCTGCTCCCCCGCCGCGCCGGCACCCTCTCCGGGGGCGAACAGCGCATGCTCGCCCTCGCCCGGGCCCTGTCGGTGCCCACGCGGCGGGTCGTGCTCGTCGACGAGCCCGCCCAGGGGATGTCACCGGCGGTCGCGGCCCGCACGTACCACCTGCTGAGCCGCCTCGACGCCTGTGTGGTCGTCGCCGAACAGCGCCTGCCGCCGGGGCTGCGGGACGTGCCGGGCGTCCTCGTGCACGAACTGCGGCGCGGGACGGTGGTGTTCGCCGGCGAGGCGGCCGAGCTCGCGTGACGGGCCCGGCGGACGGGTCAGAGGTCGAGCCGCTGGCCCGGCACGATCAGGTCGGGGTCGCCCCCGATGACGGCCCGGTTGGCGGCGTAGACCTGCCGCCAGGTGGTTCCGTGCCGGGCGGCGATGCCGTTCAGCGTGTCGCCCTGCCGGACGGTGTAGTCGCCGCGGGACGAGCCCCGGTCCGCGTGGCCGACGGGCCGTGACGGGGTCGTTCCGGCGGACTTCTCCGGCCGCGCGGGGGCGGCCCGGTCCGATCCGGTCGTGGCCGCTCCGGCGGAGGGCGCGCCGGGCGCGCTGCCGGTCGCCCCGGCCCGGCGGGAGCAGGTGGGCCACGCTCCCCAGCCCTGGGCCCGCTGGACCTTGGTGGCGATCTCGATCTGCTGGGACCGGGAGGCCCGGTCGGCGGTCGCCGCGTAGGCGGTGCCGCCGTAGGCACGCCAGGTGGAGGCGGCGAACTGCAGGCCGCCGTAGTAGCCGTTGCCGGTGTTGATGTGCCAGTCGCCGCCGCTCTCGCACCGGGCGATGCGGTCCCACACCCCGCCGTCGGCCGCCGAGGCGGTGCCGGTCAGGGTCAGCAGTCCCAGCGGGGCGAGCAGCGCCGCCCCGGCGAGGACGGCGGTCGTACGCGTCCTGCGGGCGTCGGCGCGGGTGGTATCAGCACATTCGGACATGAAGATCCCTCTCCACGGACCCGGGGTCCCCCCGAGCGGGGCGCTTCCCGCGCATGGACGCGGGTGTCGCGCTCCGCCCCGTCCGCCGGAGATGGTGCTGCGCGCAGTCTGGCTCTGCGCGGCCGGCGGACGTACCCGAGCGGTGCTCGTTGCACACGGCCGGGAATCTAGGGAGGTTGACGAGCTGTCAGCAAGCGATCGCCCGTCCCGGGAGGCCAGTTCGCCGTTACCGCGAGTAGCGGCCAGATCCGGCCACCCATTTCATTCCCTGATTTCCGGATATGTCGACCAAGTGACCCGATGGCCTGTGACCCACCTCACCGGATCAACTTCCCCGGACCTCGGGGAAGTTGGCGCGGAGTAACCGATTCCACCCAAGGATTCACGCTGCGCTGCGGTTGGTTCGATTCCGTTCGTCGTCGGGCGTGACTCCGGCCACAGATCGCCCGTTGTCTTCTGCATGAGCCGGAACCTCCGTGCTCATGGGCCGGGCGCCACCCGGCACCGACACGCACCGCATCCCGAGGAGCCACCGTGCCGCGCATGCTCGACGTCAGCGACGAGGTACGCGCCGAGATCGGCGACGAAGAGGCCGACCGGCTGCTCGCCGGAGAGAACGCCCCCGGCGGCTACGACTGCACGTCGTGCCGCACCCCCGGCGACTCCGAGCAGGAGCGCACCAGCACCGTCCTCTTCGTGGGCGACGAGACAGCCGTGCTCGCCTTCGCCCACTCCACCTGTCTGCCCTCCCAGGTCGTCCAGGTCACCGAGGAGCAGTTGCAGGGCGCCGCCCGTTCCATCGCCGGGGACAGCCCGGCCCAGGCCGCGCCCGAGCAGGCCGTGCTCGGCGTCACCAGCGGACTGATCCTGCTCAGCGGCGAGCTGCACCCGGCGCTGGTCGTCGAACCGACCGCCCCCATCGCCCGCCCCGGCAGCACCGGCGCCGGTGACGACTTCCTGCCGCTGCTCATCGAGCAGGGCTTCATGCCGCTCCCCCAGATCGACTCCGTCCCGCCCGTGCTGCACGGCTGGTCGGTCCTGCTCGCCATGGGGCAGCTGCACGCCATCCTGCAGCCGGGCACCACCGGCGGTTCACCGGTCGCCTGGTGGCAGGCCCACCAGGCGCTGCAGGTCGCCGACGCGTGGCGGGCCGCCGCCAACAAGCACCAGCAGGTCCTGATGTTCGCGGCGCCGGTGGGGTCGATCGGGCGGCAGCCCCGGGAGGACCTGCTGCGGGACGCCCTCGACAAGGCCGCGGCGAACGGGAAGCTGGTGGCGGCGACCCTGCCGCTGGCCGGCACCTGAGCGGCCCCGCCCGCCGGAGCCGTCACGCCCCGCCCCTCGGGGCGCGATCCCTTCCCGGAGCCCGACTTCCCGGAGGCCGAATGGTTGAGGCAGCGCATCCCTTCCGGGGCGGGGTCGTTGGCACAGGCGTGCACGCATACGACGCTCCCCGCCGCCCGTCCTACCAGTCGATCCCGTCCATGCGGCCGACCCAGGATCCTTCGGCCACGCCCATCTACGACACGCTCTACGCGGAGTGGGTCAGGAGCTACCGGACCCTGCCGGGCGACCGGCACGGGGAGGAGGATCTGGGGTTCACGGGCTTCGGCACCCCGGCGCACGGCTCCGGCGGACCACGCTCCACCGGGTCGTACACCTCCGGTTCGTACGGCGCCCGGCACGCGGCGGGGCATCTCGCCACCCAACGCGAGACCCAGCCCGGTCACACGTCCGGGACGACGGCCGTGTGGCAGCCGGTCGGCCGCATCCCCACCGGGCACACGGGGATGCACCACATCCCGTCGCCCCTGCCCCCGAACCCGCGCCGGGGTCTGTGACCACGCGGAGACGCGAAGCGGCGCGCAGGGACACAGGAGGAGGGCGGCCGCCCGAGGGTCCGATGACCTCGGGCGGCCGCCCTCCTCACACGCGTGCCGTGGGCGCCGACGCTACTTCTTCTTCTGGCCGCCGCGCTTCTCGCGCACCCGGACCGAGATGTGGATCGGGGTGCCCTCGAAGCCGAACTCCTCCCGCAGACGGCGCTCGATGAAGCGCCGGTAGCCCGCCTCGATGAAGCCGGAGGCGAAGAGGACGAAACGCGGGGGCTTGGTGCCGGCCTGGGTGCCGAACAGGATGCGGGGCTGCTTGCCGCCGCGGATCGGGTGCGGGTGGCTGGCGACCAGCTCGCCGAGGAAGGAGTTCAGACGGCCCGTCGGGACGCGGGTCTCCCAGCCGGCGAGCGCCGTCTCGATCGCGGGGACCAGCTTCTCCATGTGCCGGCCGGTGCGCGCCGAGACGTTGACCCGGGGCGCCCAGGCGATCTGGCCGAACTCGGTCTCGATCTCCCGCTCCAGGTAGTAGCGGCGCTCCTCGTCGAGGGTGTCCCACTTGTTGTACGCGACGACCAGCGCGCGGCCGGCCTCGACCGCCATCGTCACGATGCGCTGGTCCTGGACCGAGATGGACTCGGAGGCGTCGATGAGGATGACCGCCACCTCCGCCTTCTCGACAGCCGCCGCGGTGCGCAGCGAGGCGTAGTAGTCGGCGCCCTGCTGGAGGTGGACCCGCTTGCGGATGCCCGCGGTGTCGACGAACTTCCAGGTGACACCGCCGAGTTCGATCAGCTCGTCGACCGGGTCACGGGTCGTGCCCGCGATCTCGTTGACGACGACGCGCTCCTCGTTGGCCACCTTGTTCAGGAGCGAGGACTTGCCGACGTTCGGACGGCCGATCAGCGCGATGCGGCGGGGGCCGCCGACCACGGTGCCGAAGCTCTGCTCGGGCGCCTCCGGCAGGGCCTCCAGGACGGCGTCCAGCATGTCGCCGGTGCCGCGGCCGTGCAGCGAGGAGACCGGGTGGGGCTCACCGATGCCGAGGGACCACAGGGCGGTCGCGTCGGCCTCGCCGCTCGGGCCGTCCACCTTGTTGGCGCACAGCACCACGGGCTTGTTGGCCTTGCGCAGCAGCCGGACGACGGCCTCGTCGGTGTCGGTGACGCCGACCTTGGCGTCCACGACGAAGACGACGGCGTCGGCGGCCTCGATGGCGTACTCGGCCTGCGCGGCCACGGAGGCGTCGATGCCGAGGACGTCCTGCTCCCAGCCGCCGGTGTCGACGACCTTGAAGCGGCGGCCCGCCCACTCGGCCTCGTAGGTGACGCGGTCACGGGTGACGCCGGGCTTGTCCTCGACGACCGCCTCGCGGCGGCCGATGATGCGGTTCACGAGCGTCGACTTGCCGACGTTCGGACGGCCGACGACGGCGAGGACGGGCAGCGGGCCGTGCCCCGCCTCCTCGATCGCGCCCTCGACGTCCTCGACGTCGAAGCCCTCTTCCGCGGCGAGCTCCATGAACTGCGCGTACTCGGCGTCGCCAAGCTCTCCGTGCTCGTGCTCGGAGGGAAACTGGTCGTTCATGAAGTCCGTACCTCGTAGTTCATCGTGGTGATCGGTGGAGCGCCCGGCTCGTCCGCCGGATGGTCCACTACTCAGTGTCGCCCAGCGCCCGAGCGGACGCCCGGCGTTTTACCGACGGCCGGTGAGCCGCCGGGCATGCTCCAGGTGTGCGCCCAGCTGCTGCTGGATGCGCACGGTCGCCTCGTCGAGTGCCTTGCGCGTACGCCGCCCGCTGCCGTCGCCCGCGTCGAACGGGGCACCGAAGACCACGTCGACGCGGGAGCGCAGCGGGGGCAGCCCCTTGATCAGCCGTCCGCGCCGCTCCGTGCTGCCCAGCACGGCCACCGGCACGATCGGCGCTCCGCTGCGGACGGCGAAGTAGGAGAGCCCGGCGCGCAGCGAGGCGAAGTCGCCCTCGCCCCGGGTGCCCTCCGGGAAGATGCCCAGCACACCGCCGCCCTCCAGGACGGCCAGGGCGCGGGTGACGGCGGTGCGGTCGGCGGTCGAGCGGTCGACCTCCACCTGGCCGACGGCGCGCATGAACGGGCCGAGCGGCCCGACGAACGCCTCCTTCTTGACCAGGAAGTGCGAGGGCCGGGGGGCCACGCCGATGACCATGGGGCCGTCGACGATGTGGGAGTGGTTGGGGGCGAGGATCACCGGGCCGGTCGTGGGGACCCGCCAGGCGCCCAGCACGCGCGGCTTCCACAGCCCGTACATCAGGCCGACGCCGATACGCCGCCCCACCTCGGCGCCGAGCGCCGTGGGGGCTTCGTACGCGGCGGCCCGGTCCGTGGCGGCCTGGCTCACTTGCCCGCCCGCTTCTCCTCGACGAGGGTGACGACGCACTCGATGACCTGCTGGAGGGTGAGGTCCGAGGTGTCCACCTCGACCGCGTCGTCCGCCTTGGCGAGCGGCGAGGTCGTACGGCTGGAGTCGGCCGCGTCCCGCTTGAGCAGGGCCTCGCGGGTGGCCTGGACGTCGGCGCTCTTCAGCTCGCCGCTGCGGCGGGCGGCGCGGGCCTCGGGGGAGGCGGTGAGGAAGATCTTCAGGTCGGCGTCCGGCAGCACGGTCGTGCCGATGTCGCGGCCCTCGACGACGATGCCGTCCGCGGCGTCCGCCGCGATGGACCGCTGCAGCTCGGTGATCCGCGTCCGCACCTCCGGCACGGCGCTCACCGCGCTGACCTTGGAGGTGACCTCCTGGGTGCGGATCGGCCCGGCGACGTCCGTGCCGTCGACCGTGATGGTCGGCGCGGACGGGTCCGTCCCCGACACGATCTCCGGCTTGCCGGCCACGGCCGCGATCGCCGAGGGGTCGTCTATGTCGATGCCGTTGTTGACCATCCACCAGGTGATCGCCCGGTACTGGGCGCCCGTGTCCAGGTAGCTCAGCCCGAGCTGCGCGGCCACGGCCTTCGAGGTGCTCGACTTGCCCGTGCCGGAGGGGCCGTCGATGGCAACGATCACTGTGGCGCGTTCCACTGGGGAGCACCTTTCCTGGTCCGAGGTGGCGGGGCGGGACGGAAAGCGCCCCGGACAAGGGTACTGGTTGCACGTACCCCACCCGTCCGGCCCCACCACCCCACCACCACGGCCACCCCGGCCCTACCGCAGGACCCCCCAGCCCCTCCCCTCCCGGGCAGCGGGATGGCTGCGCCGGCCTCCGACCGACGACCCACCGGCCCCACCCCCTACTGCCGGATCGCCCAACCCCGCTCCCGCAACGCCCCCGTCAACACCACCGCCGCCTTCGGCTCCACCATCAACTGCACCAGACCCGCCTGCTGCCCGGTGGCATGCTCGATGCGGACGACCCACCCCCGACGCCGCCCTCGCACCACTCGGCGCCGAGGCGCCTCCCGGGCAGCGGGACGGCTGCGCCGGCCTCCGACCGGCGACCCACCGGCCCCACCCCTTACTGCCGGATCGCCCAACCCCGCTCCCGCAACGCCCCCGTCAACACCACCGCCGCCTTCGGCTCCACCATCAACTGCACCAGACCCGCCTGCTGCCCGGTGGCATGCTCGATGCGGACGTCCTCGATGTTGATGCCGGCGGCGCCCGCGTCGGCGAAGATGCGGGCCAGCTGGCCGGGCTGGTCGTCGATCAGTACCGCGACCACCTCGTAGACCCGTGGTGCGGACCCGTGCTTGCCGGGGACGCGGACCTGACCGGCGTTGCCGCGGCGCAGGACGTCCTCGATGCCGGTCATGCCCTCGCGGCGCTTGGCCTCGTCGCCCGCCTGGAGGGCGCGCAGGGCCTGGACGGTCTCGTCGAGGTCGGCGGAGACGTCGGTGAGGAGATCGGCGACCGGGCCCGGGTTGGCGGAGAGGATGTCCATCCACATGCGCGGGTCGGAGGCCGCGATCCGGGTCACGTCCCTGATGCCCTGCCCGCACAGCCGCACCGCCGACTCCTCGGCGTGCTCCAGCCGCGCGGCGACCAGGCTGGACACCAGATGCGGCATGTGGGAGACGAGTGCCACGGCCCGGTCGTGGCTGTCCGCGTCCATGACCACCGGGACGGCCCGGCAGTGCGAGACCAGCTCCAGGGCGAGGTTCAGGACCTCGGTGTCGGTGTCCCGGGTCGGCGTGAGCACCCAGGGACGGCCCTCGAAGAGCTCGGCCGTGGCGGCCAGCGGACCGGACTTCTCCCGGCCCGACATGGGGTGCGAGCCGATGTAGCAGGAGAGGTCGAGGCCCAGCTCCTCCAGCTCGCGGCGCGGTCCGCCCTTGACGGAGGCCACGTCGAGGTAGCCGCGCGCGAGACCCCGCCGCATGGCGTCGGCGAGGGTCGCGGCCACGTGCGCGGGCGGGGCGGCGACGATCGCGAGGTCCACCGGGCCCTCGGGCGTCTCGTCCGTGCCGGCGCCGAGCGCGGCCGCCGTACGGGCCTGCTCGGGGTTGTGGTCGACGAGGTGGACGGTGACACCGCGCTGGGCCAGGGCGAGGGCGGCGGAGGTGCCGATCAGTCCGGTGCCGATGACGAGGGCCGTTCTCACTGAGCGATGTCCTTGCGGAGCGTGGCCGCGGCCCCCAGGTACACGTGTGCGATCTCCGAGCGCGGCCGGTCGGACTCTATGTGCGCGAGGATCCGCACGACCCGGGGCAGGGCGCCCTCGATGTCCAGCTCCTGCGCGCAGATCAGCGGTACGTCGACGATGCCCAGCTTGCGGGCGGCGGCGGCCGGGAAGTCGCTGTGCAGGTCGGGGGTGGCCGTGAACCAGATGCTGATCAGGTCGTCCGGGGTGAGTTCGTTGCGCTCCAGGACCGCGGTGAGCAGCTCGCCCACCTGCTCGTCCATGTGCCCCGCCTCGTCCCGGTCGAGTTGGACGGCGCCCCGGACCGCTCGTACCGCCACGGCTGTGCTCCTCACTGCTGGACATCCCGGCTGGTTGTACGAACAGCCTAGTCACCCGCCCCGGGCCACCGCGCGACGCCCGCCTGCCGAAACGCCTGGCCGAAAGACGTCCACGGGGGACGGGTCACCGCCGCGAATCGTCACAAGATCACGCGAACGTCACCGTCCCGACAGTCGGGGCGGATCAGCCCCGTACGCCGCCGTACCGCCCGCCCTCGACTGTCGGACGTACGAAACACACGTTTTGTGGCACTCTCTCCTGAGTTGCCTCCCCTTCGGGGTTCTTCCGCACGTACGGAGTGACGACATGACGATGGGTTCCACGCGGCGCACGGTGCTGGCCACCGGCGCGGCGGGCACGGCGGCGCTGCTGGCGGGCTGCGGCGGGCAGGACGGCGGTGACGGCGGCGGGGACACCGCGGAGAAGTCCTCGCCCGCGGGCACCGGCGCGGACGGCGGCGAGGAGCTGGCGACGACGGCCGACATCCCGGTGGGCGGAGGAAAGATCTTCGACGAGCAGAAGATCGTCGTGACCCAGCCCGCGGAGGGCGACTTCAAGGCGTTCTCGGCGATCTGCACCCACATGGGCTGCGTCGTCAGCAGCGTCTCGGACGAGACGATCAACTGCGCGTGCCACGGCAGCAGGTTCGGCATCACGGACGGGGCCGTGGCCCATGGACCGGCCACCCGACCGCTGCCCGCCGAGAAGATCACGGTCGCCGGAAATTCGATTCTGCGCCCCTGATCCACCCCGTACGCTCCGGCCTATGCAGCCCCCGCACCCGCACGACCTGGTCCGCGACCACACCGTCTACGCCTGTGTGATGGGGTCGCGTGCCTTCGGTCTCGCGACGGACGGCAGCGACACGGACCGGCGGGGGGTCTTCCTGGCCCCCACCGAGCTGTTCTGGCGCTTCGAGAAGCCGCCGACGCACGTGGAGGGCCCGGAGCGGGAGCAGTTCGGCTGGGAGCTGGAGCGCTTCTGCCATCTGGCCCTGCGCGCCAACCCCAACATCCTGGAGTGCCTGCACTCCCCACTGGTGGAGCACGTCGACGACACGGGCCGTGAACTGCTCGCCCTGCGGGGGGCGTTCCTGTCCCTCCGGGCCCATGGGACGTTCGCCCGTTACGCGCTGGGCCAGCGCAAGAAGCTCGACGCGGACGTCCGTACGCACGGCGCCCCCCGCTGGAAGCACGCGATGCATCTGCTCCGTCTGCTGATGAGCTGCCGGGACCTGCTGCGCACGGGCGAGCTGACCGTCGACGTGGGCGAGCAGCGCGAGCCCCTGCTGGCGGTGAAGCGCGGCGAGGTGCCGTGGGCCCGGGTCGAGAGCCGGATGGCGCGGCTGGCCGCGGAGGCCGACGAGGCGGCGGACCGCAGCCCCCTGCCGCCGGAACCGGATCTGGCCAGGGTCGAGGACTTCCTCGTCCGGACCCGACGCGCGTCGGCGCTCCGCGCCGCCCGGGACTGAGCCGCAGTCCTTCAGCCCATCAGTCCTTCAGTCCTTCCAGCCGGACGCGGACCACGAAGTCGTGCAGGGCGTCGTACGCGGCCGGGTTCTCGGGCAGCGCCGACAGGGCCTGCTCCTCGTCCAGCACGCGGTGCAGCCGCTCCACGTCCGCGGCCACGCGCTCGGGGTCGACGTCCGCCTTGCCGTGCTCCTCGGCCGCCTTCGCCGCGACGAGGTCCGGCAGATAGGCGGGGGCCTCCTCGGTCTGCGGCACCAGGGTCGGCAGATGGGCCTGCACCTCCCCGCTGCGCATGAGGTGGATGCCGGTGAGCAGCACCCGGAACGTGTAGAGCAGCGGCTTGAGTTCGCCGGTCTTCTCGAAGAGCCGCCACTGGGTGGTGGCGAACCCCCGGTAGTGGTGGGCGTGGTGGCGGGTGAGGACCCCGGGGGCGAGCGCGACCAGTTCGCGGTGCGTCTCGCCCGTGTGCACGACGAGCGGGGAGAGCAGCTGCTCCAGCACATAGCCGTTGCGGCGCAGCATCAGGCGGGCGAACTTGCGCAGGTCGTGCGTGACGAGGTCCATCTCGACGCCGTCCCGGTCCCACATCCTCGACCGGGTCTCCTCCGGCTCGCGCAGCCCGACCAGTTCGGCCGCGGGCAGCAGATGCACACCGCGCAGGTCGACGTCCGAGTCACGCGAGGGGAAGCCGTACAGGTGGGCTCCGGAGACGGTGGCGAACAGCAGCGGGTCGGGCTGTTCGGCGACCACCGGGGCCAGGTCGATGTCGGGGGCGTCGGTCAGGGCGTCGGTCATCCCTCAAGCGTCCCAGAGGGCTCCCAGCGAGACGAGGTCGCCCTGGTACTCGATCCGGTCGGCCCACTCGACGGGCCAGGCGTCCGGCCCGTGGTAGGCGCCCGCGAAGGCACCGGCGAGGGCGGCGATGGAGTCGGAGTCGCCCGCGGTGCAGGCCGCGCGTCGCAGCGCGGTGACGGGCTCGTCGACGAAGAGCAGGAAGCACAGCAGACCGGTGGCGAGCGCCTCCTCGGCGATCCAGCCCTCCCCCGTGGCCGTGCAGGGGTCGGTCTCGGGCGAGGGGAGCCGCAGGGCCGCCTGCACGCGGTCCAGGGCCTCCAGGCAGTCGTCCCAGCCCCGGGCGATGTAGTGCTCGGGCGAGGGGTCCTGGCTGTAGGTCCACAGGTCGCCGAGCCAGCGCGCGTGGTAGTGGGAGCGGTTCTCGTAGGCGTACGACCGCAGCCGGCCGATCAGGCCCATCGGTTCGGCGCCCTGGGCGAGCAGCCGCACGGCGTGGGCGGTGAGGTCGGACGCGGCGAGGGCGGTGGGGTGGCCGTGGGTGAGCGCGGCCTGCAACTGGGCGGCGCCCGCGCGCTGTTCGTCGCTGAGCGGGCCGATCAGTCCGAGCGGGGCGACCCGCATGTTGGCGCCGCAGCCCTTGGAGTGGATCTGGCTGGCGAACTGCCAGGGGTGGCGCTCGACCGCGAGGAGGTCGCAGGCGACCAGGCAGGTGTGGCCGGGGGCGCGGTTGTTCTCCGGGGAGCGGGACCACTCCACGAACTCCTTGCGGACGGCCCGCTCCAGGGTCTCGGGGCCGAGCGAGCCCCGGTCCATGGCCGCGCGCAGCCCGTGCCCGAGGGCCAGGGTCATCTGGGTGTCGTCGGTGACGATCGCGGGCTTGGGCAGCGCCATCTTCCGCCAGGGGCCGCACTTGGCGAGGATCGCGGGGACGTCGTCGAACTCCGTCGGGTGGCCGAGGGCGTCCCCGAGGGCGAGTCCGATCAGGGAGCCGGTGGCGGAACGTTTCGTGCGGAGCGTCATGGTCATCAGGACCGTCCTTCCGTGGTGGGTCGCAGCAGGGGCGGGTGCAGGGCGGTGGCCCCACCCGCGCGGTACAGCGCGGCGGGCTTGCCGCGACCGCCGGTCAGGCGGGCGGCGCCGGGCACCTGTTCGACGAAGCCCGGCGTGGCCAGCACCTTGCGCCGGAAGTTGGGCCGGTCGAGCGGAGTGCCCCACACCGTCTCGTAGACCTGCTGCAGCTCGCCGAGGGTGAACTCGGGAGGGCAGAAGGAGGTGGCGAGACAGGTGTACTCCAGCTTGGCGCCGACGCGTTCGTGGGCGTCGGCGAGGATGCGGTCGTGGTCGAAGGCGAGCGGGCCGATGGCACCGAACCGCAGCCACTGGGCCTGGGCCGCGTCGCCGCCGCCGTGCGGGACCGGCGGGTCGGGGAACAGCGCGGCGAACGCGACGGTGACGACCCGCATCCGGGGGTCCCTCCCCGGCTCGCTGTAGGTCCGCAGCTGCTCCAGGTGGAGCCCGGCGACGTCCTTGACGCCGGTCTCCTCCGCGAGTTCCCGCCAGGCGGCCTCCTCCGCGGACTCGTGCGGCAGCACGAACCCGCCGGGCAGGGCCCAGCGGCCCTCGTACGGCTCCTGCCCGCGCTCGACGAGCAGCACCTGGAGGGTGCCCGCGCGGACGGTGAAGACGGCCAGGTCGACGGTGACGGCGAAGGGCTCGTAGGCGTACTTGTCGTATCCCGCCGGGGAACTCATCTCCATCACCCTCCTTTATGGTCACCATGACTAATAGTCAGAACGACTATAAAGGGGCGGAGTGCGGCAGCACAACCCTCTTACGGGGAAGGGAAGGCCAAGACCGGCACCGGGAACGGCAAAGGGCCGGTCCTGGAGGCAAACCCGGAACCGGCCCCTGCTCGTTCTGCTCGTACGCGCCGCTCGACCTAGAGGTCGACCTCCTGCATCAGCATCCCGACCTCGGTGTTGGACAGCCGGCGCAGCCAGCCCGACTTCTGGTCGCCGAGGGTGATCGGCCCGAAGGCCACGCGCACCAGCTTGTCGACCGGGAACCCGGCCTCCGCCAGCATCCGGCGCACGATGTGCTTGCGCCCCTCGTGCAGGGTGACCTCGACGAGGTAGTTCTTGCCGGTCTGCTGCACGACCCGGAAGTGGTCCGCGCGCGCGTACCCGTCCTCCAGCTGGATGCCGTCCTTGAGCTGCTTGCCCAGGTCACGCGGGATCGGGCCCACGATGTGCGCGAGGTAGACCTTCTTCACGCCGTACTTGGGGTGGGTCAGCCGGTGCGCCAGCTCGCCGTGGTTGGTGAGCAGGATGACACCCTCGGTCTCGGTGTCGAGCCGCCCCACGTGGAAGAGCCGGGTCTCACGGTTGGTGACGTAGTCGCCGAGGCACTGACGGCCCTCGTTGTCCTCCATCGTGGAGACGACACCGGCCGGCTTGTTCAGCGAGAAGAACTGGTACGACTGGGTCGCGACGGTCAGCCCGTCGACCTTGACCTCGTCCTTCTCCGGGTCGACCCGCTTGCCCTGCTCCAGCACGATCTCGCCGTTGACCTCGACGCGCGCCTGCTCGATCAGCTCCTCGCAGGCACGCCGGGAGCCGTAGCCCGCGCGCGCGAGGATCTTCTGCAGCCGCTCGCCCTCCTGCTCGGCGCCCGGGAAGGTCTTGGGCAGCTTGACGTCCTTCTTGCCCGCGTACCGCTCCCGGTTGCGCTCCTCCGCCCGCGCGTCGTACTCGCGGGAGGTCGCCGGGGCCGACCGGCCGCGCCCGCCGCTCGGGGACTGCCGGGGGCCGCCCTTCGCGCCACCCCGCGCGGAGGCACCGCGCCCCGACTTCGGCCCGTCCGGCGAGGCGCCGGGGCCCACGTCGTAGCGGCGCTCCTCGGGGCGGGGCTTCTTCGGCCGGCCGCCCTGCCTGTCGTCGCGGTCGTTCCCCGCGCCGCGGTAGTTACCGCGGCCACCGCCGCTCCCGCCGCGGCCGCCGCTGTTGCCACCACGGCTCCCGCCGTTGTTTCCGCTGCTGTTCCTGCCGCTGCTGCTTCGCATCAAAGTTCCGTCTTGTCGTCTGCGTCCTCGGAATCCGGAGCGTCCGGATCGAACGACGGTACGGCCTCCTGGGTCTCGGCCTCGATCGCCTCAGCCTCCGGGAGGAAGGGCGCGAGTTCCGGGAGCTCGTCCAGGCCGCGCAGGCCCATCCGCTCCAGGAAGTAGTTCGTCGTCCTGTACAGGATCGCACCTGTTTCGGGTTCCGCGCCCGCCTCCTCGACCAGACCCCGCTGCAGGAGGGTCCGCATGACCCCGTCGCAGTTGACTCCTCGCACGGCGGAGACCCTGCTCCGGCTCACCGGCTGCCGGTAGGCGACCACCGCCAGCGTCTCCAGCGCGGCCTGGGTCAGCCGGGCCTGCTGGCCGTCGAGCACGAAGCGTTCGACGGCGGCGGCGTACTCGGGCCGGGTGTAGTACCGCCAGCCCCCGGCGATCCGCCGCAGCTCGAAACCGCGCCCCTGGACCGCGTAGTCGTCGGCCAGTTCCCTGAGCGCCTTGACGATCTGCCGCTTGGGCCGTTCCAGGATCTTCGCCAGGTGCTCCTCCGTCGCGGGCTCGTCCACGACCATGAGGACGGCCTCCAGCGCGGGCTTCAGGTCGAGGCCGGCGACGGTACGCGCGCGCCCGGGCCCCACGGCTGTCTCGTCGCTCATGCCTTCTCCTCCTTGGCCGGCCAGGCCGGGCGGTCCGATGCGGGCGGCTCGGGCGGCCGGTCGAACTCGTCCGTGACCACGGGCTCCGCGTCCCCGTCCCCGCCGGTCCAGCGCACGAGCAGGTCCCCGAGCGCGGTCTCCTGGTCGAGGGCCACCGCCTTCTCCCGGTAGAGCTCCAGCAGGGCGAGGAAGCGGGCGACGACGGTGAGGGTGTCGTCGGTGTCCTCGACGAGCACCCGGAACGACGCCTCCCCCAGCACCCGCAGCCGTGCGACGACGATCCCGGCCTGTTCCTGCACGCTCACCAGCGGCGCGTGGATGTGGTCGACGTACACCTGCGGCCTGGGCCGGGGCTGCATCGCCTTCACGGCCAGCCTGGCGAATCCTTCCGCCCCGATGCTGATGACCACCTCGGGCAGCAGCTCCGCGTGCTGCGGCTCCAGCCCCACGGTCCGCGGGTACCGCCGCGCCTCCTCCTCCAGCCGGCGGTGGAAGATCTCCGCGATCTGTTTGTACGCGCGGTACTGCAGCAGGCGGGCGAACAGCAGGTCCCGGGCTTCGAGGAGCGCGAGGTCGGCCTCGTCCTCCACCTCGGCGGCGGGCAGCAGCCTGGCCGCCTTCAGGTCCAGCAGGGTGGCCGCGACCACCAGGAACTCGGTGGTCTCGTCGAGGTCCCAGTCCGGTCCCATGGCCCGCAGGTGCGTCATGAACTCGTCGGTGACCTTGGAGAGCGCGACCTCGGTGACGTCCAGCTTGTGCTTGGAGATGAGCTGGAGGAGGAGATCGAAGGGGCCCTCGAAGTTGGCGAGCCGCACCGTGAAGACGCCGTCGTCGGAGCCCTCGGCGTTTTCGGTGTTCTCGGAGCCCTCGGAACCGCCGGGGTCGTCGGGGCCACCGGCCGTCCGCTCGACCGCGTCCGGCACATCGGCACTGCCGGCTTCGGCTTCGGCTTCGGCTTCGGCTTCGGCGAGAACGGCGGCGGGCGGCGCCTCGTCGCTCTCGGGCGGCTCCGCCGGTGCGGCCTGGGGCGCGGCCGCGGGCCCCTTCCCCAGCGCACGCCGACGGCCGGCAGAACCACCGGAAGCCGGGCCAGAGGAGTCGAACGAGGTCATAGCCCCCGCAGGCTACCTCTACCGCCCGCGCAGTCGTCGGACGAGGATGCTCGCGTCCCCGCGGGACTCCAGATCCGCCAGCACCACGGCGACGGCCTCCCGCACGATCCGCCCGCGGTCCACGGCCAGCCCGTGCTCCCCGCGCAGCACCAGCCGCGCGTGTTCGAGGTCCATCAGCTCCTCGGCGGAGACGTACACGGTGATCTTCTCGTCGTGCCGCTCCCGCCCGCTGGGCCGGCGCCCGGAGGCCCGCCCCTTCTTGCGGGGCGCGGCGGCGGCAGAACCTTCCTGCGGCTTCGGCAGACGCCCGGCGGCGCCGGCCCGCTCGGCTCCTGCGGCGGCGGAGCGGCTGCGCGGCTGTTCACCGTCGGACTCGGCGTCCGCGGCCACATGCTCGGACCCCTCGCCGTCGCCGCCGCGCACGGGCACGGACGGCGGCGCGTCCTCCGCGCCGGCGGCCCCGTCGCTGTCCCCGGCGGGCGCGGGCACACGGACTTCCCCGTTGGCCCCCCGCCGGGGAGTGGACGGCTGCAGCGCCATTCCCCCTGTCGTACGGAAGAGTTCGTCGGCCCCCGGCAGACTCACTCGGCGTGACACCGGGCGAGCACCTCCCTGGCGAGCTGGCGGTAGGCGGCGGCACCGACGGAGTTGGAGGCGTACGTGGTGATCGGCTCACCGGCGACCGTGGTCTCCGGGAAGCGGACCGTGCGCCCGATGACCGTGTGGTAGACGTGCTCGTCGAACGCCTCGACGACCCGCGCGAGGACCTCACGGCTGTGCACGGTGCGCGAGTCGTACATGGTGGCGAGGATGCCGTCGAGCTCCAGGTCGGGGTTGAGACGCTCCTGGACCTTCTCGATGGTCTCCGTCAGCAGCGCGACACCGCGCAGTGCGAAGAACTCGCACTCCAGGGGCACTATCACCTTGTGGGCGGCCGTCAGGGCGTTCACGGTGAGCAGGCCGAGCGAGGGCTGACAGTCGATCACGATGTAGTCGTAGTCGGCCATCAGCGGCTTGAGCGCCCGCTGCAGCGTGGACTCGCGCGCGACCTCGGAGACCAGCTGGACCTCGGCGGCCGACAGGTCGATGTTGCTCGGCAGCAGGTCCATGTTGGGGACCGCGGTCTTCAGCAGGACCTCGTCGGCCGACATGCCCCGCTCCATGAGCAGGTTGTAGACCGTGAGGTCGAGCTCCATCGGGTTCACGCCGAGGCCGACCGAGAGGGCACCCTGCGGGTCGAAGTCGACGAGCAGGACCCGGCGCCCGTACTCCGCGAGCGCGGCACCCAGGTTGATGGTCGACGTCGTCTTGCCGACGCCGCCCTTCTGGTTGCACATCGCGATGATCTTCGCGGGACCGTGGTCGGTCAGCGGGCCCGGGATCGGGAAGTACGGCAGCGGGCGCCCGGTCGGGCCGATGCGCTCGCGGCGCTGACGGGCCGCGTCGGGCGCGAGCGTGGCCGCGTACTCCGGATCGGGCTCGTACTCGGCGTCGGGGTCGTAGAAGTGCCCGTCGGGCAGCTCGTCGTAGTCGGCGAAGTGGTTGTGGACTCCGCCACTTCCGTCGCCGGCCATGGCGTTCACGTGTTGGCCATCCATGCTCTGGTGTGCTGAGGGAGTGAGCCCGGCCGGCTGCGGACTCTGGTGGGCCGCGAAGGTGCGGACAGCGACCGAGCCGACAGCCGCGAACCCCGTGGGACCCGAGACCGGCGCAGGCATTCCTGGTTGACCACCCCCGGGAGTAAATGTCGACTCATTCACAAGTCGTCTTACCTCCTTGGTGACCAGGAAACTTCTAGACAGGTCAGCGTGGCACCATGCCGACAGCTGGCGACTCTATGGCGTGTCGGCGGTCCGCAGCAACACAATCCGCCGGACCCGGCCCGATGTGTCGGCAATGAAACATGCGGCTGTCAAGGGCGTAGGGCCGTCGCACGGCAGGTTTCACCGGTGCACGAAACATACGAACGGTTACGTTCGAGGCGAGTTGCGCGAGTGTCGCAAAGTGACCATACACACATCCGGCCGGACCTTGTCGGGCAAGATCCGGCCGGTAAAGCGCTGTTGACGACCTGTGTTGACGTATCGCCTTTTACCGAAAGGTGACTTGAAGCAGCCGGTCGACGGCTCGCCGGTGGGGTCAGACGAGCAGCGACGCCAGCTCGACGTGCTCCAGTCCGTGCGCCTCGGCGACCTCGCGGTAGACGACCTTGCCGTCATGGGTGTTGAGACCCCTGGCCAGGGCGGGGTCGCGGCGCGCCGCCTCGGCCCAGCCGTGGTCGGCGAGCTCCACGATGTAGGGCAGCGTGGCGTTGGTCAGGGCGTAGGTGGAGGTGTTGGGCACCGCGCCGGGCATGTTGGCGACGCAGTAGAAGACCGATCCGTGGACGGGGAAGGTCGGCTCGGCGTGGGTGGTGGGCCGGGAGTCCTCGAAGCAGCCGCCCTGGTCGATCGCGATGTCGACAAGGACACTTCCGGGCTTCATCCGCGAGACCAGCTCGTTGGTGACCAGCTTCGGGGCCTTGGCGCCCGGGATGAGGACGGCGCCGATGACGAGGTCGGCCTCCAGGCACGCCTTCTCCAGCTCGAAGGCGTTGGAGACGACGGTCTGGATCTTCGTGCCGAAGATCTTGTCGGCTTCCTTGAGCTTGTTGATGTCCTTGTCGAGCAGGGTCACGTGGAAGCCCATGCCGATGGCGATCTGCGCGGCGTTCCAGCCCGACACGCCGCCGCCGATGACGACGGCCCGGCCGGCGAGCACTCCCGGCACACCCCCGGGCAGCACACCGCGGCCGCCGTTGGCGCGCATCAGGTGGTAGGCGCCGACCTGCGGGGCGAGCCGGCCCGCGACCTCGGACATGGGCGCGAGCAGCGGCAGCGCGCGGCTCGGCAGCTCGACGGTCTCGTACGCGATCGCGGTCGTGCCCGACTCGACGAGCGCGTCCGTGCACTCCTTGGAGGCCGCGAGGTGCAGGTACGTGAAGAGTGTCTGGTCCTTGCGGAGGCGGTGGTACTCCTCGGCGATGGGCTCCTTGACCTTGAGCAGCAGGTCGGCGGTGGCCCACACCTCGTCGGCCGTGGCCAGGATCCCGGCGCCCGCGGCGACGTACTCGGCGTCCGGGATCGACGAGCCGACTCCGGCGCCCTGCTCGACGACGACCTGATGCCCGTGGCGCACCAGCTCGTGCACACCGGCGGGGGTGATGGCCACCCGGAACTCGTTGTTCTTGACCTCGCGGGGGATGCCGACCTTCACGTCGATCACGGTCCTTGGCTCGGAGGGGTGTGGGGGCTCGCCCTTACAGCGGCACATGCCCACGCAGTGCAGGACATACCCGTACGCATCGGAACGCATCGGGAGACACCGCAGGAGAACCGGCGGCACAGCCAGTCTAATGAAGGTGTCCCCGCTGTCTAGCCTTTCAATGCATCAATCTTTCGCGGATGCACTACGGATTTCGCAGGCGTTAGCGTCCTGTTCCGGCTCGGTCTCCTGGGTTTCGGGCTCCGGGGCCCCTTCGTCGAGGAGTCGCTCGGCGGCCGCCCGGTGCAGCCGGGCCGCCGCCGGGTCGCCGAGCCGCTCCAGGGTGTCGGCGGTCCGCAGCTGGATCGCGGCCTGCAGCCGGGTGTCGTCGGCGCGGCGCGCCCACTCGGCCGCCTCCTCGCAGGTGCGCAGCGCCTCCTCGGGCCGCCCCGCGTACTCCTGGACGCGCGCCATCTCGCTCAACGCCCTTGCCTGGCCGCCCACATCGCCGAGTCTGCGATGGCCGGTGAGGGCCGAGCTCCAGTTGCGCAGCGCCTCGCCGTAGCGGCCCGCGTAGGTGTGCGCGGCGGCGATCCGGCCGTACAGCCGGGCGGCGTCCTCGCGCTCGTCCCGGGCGAGCCGCTGGGCGAGCGCCCGGCCGTACCAGTCGGCGGCCCGGTCGTAGTCCTCCAGCTCCTGGTGGGCACCGCCTACGGATTCCATCGCGCGGCCGGTCGCGTACGGGTCGTTCGCCCGCCGTCCGGCGTCGAGCGCGGCCCGGTAGCGGGCCAGCGCCGCCCTGGTACGGCCGGTGCGGGCGTCCAGGTCGCCGAGGTTCAGCAGGGCCGCCGCCTGCTCGCGGGGCAGGTCGCGGCGCTCGGCGACGTCGAGGACGAGCCTGTGGACGCCGTACAGGTCGGGGGCCGCGGCCTGGGTGCCGAAGTGCGCGACCATGGCCCGCACCAGCTGGGACATCAGCCGCCGGGCGAGGGTGTCCAGCTCCCCGTCGGCGACCGCGAGCCGGGCCGCGGCCAGCAGTGCGGGCCGCCGGGCGCGCAGCCACTCCTCCGCGGCCCGCGGGGTGGGGAACCGCAGTGCCTTGGGCATGGCGAGGAGCCTCTCGCGGGCCTGCGGGCTGTCGGTCTCGGTGACCGCCCGGCAGGACTGCAGCAGCCGTACCGTCCGCTCCAGCATCCGTGCCCGGGCGAGCCGCAGCTCACCGGGCCGCTCCTGGTTCTCTGCGAGGGACCACAGCAGCGGCTGGAGGCAGCCGGGGACCTCGTACTGCGGGAGCGCCGGATCGGCCTGGTGCAGGAAGCCGAGGGCGACGAAGTCGTCCAGCGCGGTGCGGGCGGCGCCCACCGAGCAGCCGGCGAGCCCGGAGGCGGTGTGCGGGTCGACCAGGCCCGCCGGGGCGAGGGCGAGCAGGCGCAGTGTCCGGGCGGCGGCGGTCGGCAGCGAGGCGTACGCCAGCCTGAGCATCCGGGCGAGCGGCGGACTGTCGTCCTCCTCGGCGCGCAGCTGTTTCGCCAAGTCGGAGACGGCCACGGTGGGGCGGGCGGCCAGCCAGCCGCCGGCCAGCCGCAGCGCGGCCGGCTGGTTCCCGCACACCTCGGCGAGCCCCTCGGCCGAGCGCGGGTCCACGGTGATGCGCACGGACCCGCTGAAGCGTTCCAGCAGCTCCACGGCGGACTTGGTGTCCAGTCCGCCCAGGGTGCACGGGCGGACGTCGGAGATGCCCGTCAGCGGCCCGCCGGAGACCGCCACGACCAGCGCGTCGGGGGTGTCCGGGAGCAGCGCGTCGACCTGCTCGGCGTCGGCCGCGTCGTCGAGCAGCAGCACCACCCGGCGGTCGGCCAGCGCCTCCCGCAGGGCCTCGCTGAGGTCGTCCTCGTCGGCACCGGCCGGCGCCGGCAGCCCGAGTTCCCCGAGCAGTTCCCGCGCCGCCCGTTCGACGGGCACCCGGGTGCCGTCGGGCTCGGTGAGCCGGGTCCGCAGCACCCCGTCGGGATAACCATCGGTAACCTGCCGGACGAGTTCCTCGGCGAGCGCGGTCCGTCCGAAGCCGGGGCGGCCGGCGATGAGCAGCACGCGCGCGTGGGGCGCCTTGCGGCCCGCGAGGGTGTTCAGTCCCGCCCGGTCGATGTCGGCCCGCAGTTCCTTCAACTCGCGTGTCCTGCCGAGGAACTGACTGTCCGTGGGGGCGGCCTCGACAGCCGGGGGCCGCCCTGTTCCGGACGCCCGGGCACCCCCGAGGTCCACCGCCTGATCCGCCACGGGTCACTCTCCCGTCCCACCGCACGAGCAAGCCCGCCGGGACTCCGGTGCGGGCGATTCCCGAGCCTAGTTCACGCTCTGCGACGATCCGGGCGGAGCCGGGCGGTGAGATCGCTCGATCGGATCAGCAGATCGTACGACTGGCATCGTCGGGATGCCGTGAAGGCGCCCGCGGCTCGCTCCGACCCCGGGCGCCCCTAGATCTCGAACGGCCGCGCGGGCCACGGCGCCTCGGCCGGCCGCAGCGACTCCACCCCGTCCCCGCCGCGCGCCGCCACCAGCGACAGCACCCCCACCACCAGACAGTTGTTGTGCAGCTCCCCCGCGAGCACCCCGCGCACCAGCTCGTCCAGCGGCACCCGGGCCAGCTCCATGTCGGCCTCCTCGTCCTCCACCTCGAACTTGCGGCCCTCGGCCTCGGAGAGGTCCCGGGCCAGGAAGATCCGCACGGCCTCGTCGCAGCCGCCGGGCGTGGTGTAGACGTCGGTGAGGACCCGCCAGTCCTCCGCCTTGACGTGCGCCTCCTCGTACAGCTCGCGCTGGGCGGCGTGCAGCGGGTTCTCCCCCGGCACGTCGAGCAGCCCCGCCGGGATCTCCCACAGCTTCTCGCGGACGGGGTGGCGGTACTGGCGGATGACCAGCACCCGGTCCTGGTCGTCGACCGCGAGGACGGCGACGGACCCGGGGTGCACCTGGTAGTCGCGGCGGACGACCGACCCGTCGGGCATGACCACGTCGTCGGTGCGGACGGAGGTCTTCTTGCCGACGAACGGCGTCTGGCTCGCCCGGACCTCCCACTGCTCGGCGATGTCCTTGATCGTCATGGCGACTCGTCCTCCCACACGTACACAAAAGAAACCGGGGCACACGTCCCGAAGGACGCGCACCCCGGTCACCGTACAAGCTCCGGCGCCGCCCGGTTTCTACTTACCGGTCTTGCGCTCCACGGCCGCCTTCACCAGCCCCGCGAACAGCGGGTGCGGGCGGGTGGGGCGGGAGCGCAGCTCGGGGTGCGCCTGGGTCGCGACCAGGTACGGGTGGACCTCGCGCGGGTACTCGACGTACTCGACGAGCTTGCCGTCGGGCGAGGTTCCGGTGAACTGCAGACCGGCCTTCTTCTCCAGTTCCCCGCGGTAGGCGTTGTTCACCTCGTAGCGGTGGCGGTGGCGCTCCTCGACGTACTCCTTGCCGTCGTACACCTCGCGCACGATCGAGCCCTCGGCCAGCTTGGCCGGGTACATGCCGAGCCGCATGGTGCCGCCCATGTCGCCCTCACCGGCGACGATGTCGAGCTGCTCGGCCATGGTGGAGATGACCGGGTGGGCGGTGGCGGAGTCGAACTCGGTGGAGTTGGCGTCCGGGATGTCGGCCAGGTTGCGCGCGGCCTCGATCACGATGCACTGCAGGCCCAGGCAGAGGCCGAGCAGCGGGATCCGGTTCTCGCGGGCGTACCGGATGGCACCGACCTTGCCGGACACGCCCCGGTCGCCGAACCCGCCGGGGATGCAGATGGCGTCGACGTCGGCGAGCTGGGCCGCGGCGCCGGCCGGGGTCCGGCAGTCGTCCGAGGTGACCCACTTGATCTTCACGCGGGCCTTGTTGGCGAAGCCGCCCGCGCGCAGGGCCTCGGTGACGGAGAGGTAGGCGTCGGGCAGGTCGATGTACTTGCCGACCAGCGCCAGGTTGATCTCGTGGAGCGGGTTGTGGACGCGGTCGAGCAGGTCGTCCCAGGTCGTCCAGTCCACGTCACGGAACGGCAGGTCCAGCTTGCGGACCACGTAGGCGTCCAGGCCCTCGCGGTGCACGGTCTTCGGGATGTCGTAGATCGAGCGGGCGTCGGGGCACGCGACCACGGCGTCCTCGTCGACGTCGCACATCAGGGAGATCTTGCGCTTGATCGCGGCGGGCACCTCGCGGTCGCAGCGCAGCACGATCGCGTCCGGCTGGATACCGATGTTGCGCAGCGCCGCGACCGAGTGCTGGGTCGGCTTCGTCTTCAGCTCTCCCGACGGACCGATGTACGGCAGGAGCGAGATGTGGACGACGAAGACGTTGTCCCGGCCGACCTCGTGCCGGACCTGCCGGACGGTCTCCAGGAACGGCAGCGACTCGATGTCGCCGACGGTGCCGCCGACCTCGGTGATGACGACGTCGACCTCGTCGGAGGCCATGCGCCGGATGCGGTGCTTGATCTCGTTGGTGATGTGCGGGATGACCTGGACGGTGTCGCCGAGGTACTCGCCGCGCCGTTCCTTGGCGATGACCGTGTTGTAGACCTGGCCGGTGGTGACGTTGGCCGAGCCGTCCAGGTCGCGGTCGAGGAAGCGCTCGTAGTGGCCGATGTCCAGGTCGGTCTCGGCGCCGTCGTTGGTGACGAACACCTCACCGTGCTGGAAGGGGTTCATCGTGCCCGGGTCGACGTTCAGGTAGGGGTCGAGCTTCTGCATGACCACGCGCAGACCGCGGGCCTTGAGCAGCATGCCGAGGCTGGAGGCGGTCAGACCCTTGCCGAGCGAGGAGGCGACACCCCCGGTGACGAAGATGTGCTTGGTCGTCGTGTTTCGAAAAGCAGCGGGCGGCATGGCCAAGAGGGGGCTCCCGTGGTCGCGGTTCGGTGTGCGGGTCGGCCGCCGCCCGAACTCATCCGTCGGGGGTGCCTTCGCTGCGGTTCGGGGGTCCCTGCTTGCGTCGGGGCGCCCACCGGTCCACGGGCTACCAGGGTATCAGCGACACGACACGATCGCTTCCGGCCACGCTCCGCGCACGGGCCGACACGGACCTCGTACGACAGTCGGCGGATCTTCGCCGATCTTCACCAGGGGCTCACCCGTTCGGCCCACTCGTGTTGCCGGGAGCGGGACGCGCAGCCCTCCGCTGCGTCGTATCCTCTTCGGACACTCGCTGCCGAGCGCGGCCGGCGCGACGGCACCACCCCCGCCCGTCTCCGGCAATCATGAGAGCTCGTCAGTCCGTTGAGCAACGACCGCCTCATTTGCGTTGAGGATCGTTGAGCGACATCGCATGACACCGTCCCTTGGATCACTCTGGAAACATGGTTCCTTTGCCGATCCCATGGGTCCCTTGACCGCACACCGCACAGCGACCGCCCCTCGGGGGGCGACGACGTGGCCGTTCGACTGGAGTTGCACGTGGCCGGGCGCATCGAAGACTACGCACTCATCGGAGACATGCAGACAGCGGCGCTGGTCTGCCGGGACGGCACGGTCGACTGGCTGTGCCTGCCCCGCTTCGACTCCCACGCCGTCTTCGCGGGACTGCTCGGCACCGAGGAACACGGATTCTGGAGACTGGGACCCGCGCACGCCGCGGACGCCGAGCCGCCGACGGCCTCCCGCCGCCGGTACCGCGGCGACTCGCTGATCCTGGAATCCGAGTGGGACACCCCGCGCGGCACGGTCCGTGTGACGGACTTCATGCCGCCGCGTGACGGCGCCCCCCAGCTGATCCGGATCGTGGAGGGCGTCAGCGGCCGGGTGCCGATGCGCTCGGCCCTGCGGATGCGTTTCTCGTACGGCCGGGTGGTGCCCTGGGTGCACAAGCACGAGGGGCGCACGGTGGCCGTGGCCGGGCCGGACTCGGTGTGGTTCGACACCGAGTGCGAGACCTACGGCAAGGCGCTGACCACCTACGCCGACTTCACCGTGACGCCGGGCGACCGGATCGCCTTCACGGTCTCCTGGGAGCCCTCGCACAAGCAGCCCCCGCCGCTGCCGGAGCCCGAGCCCTCACTGCGGGCGACCGAGGAGTTCTGGCGCGACTGGGTGGACCAGTGCACGTACCACGGCCCCTACCGTGAGGCGGTGGTCCGCTCCCTGATCACGCTGAAGGCCCTGACGTACGCGCCCACCGGCGGCATCGTCGCCGCGCCGACCACCTCGCTCCCGGAGCACATCGGCGGCGTCCGCAACTGGGACTACCGCTACACCTGGCTGCGGGACGCGGCCATCACCCTCTCCTCGCTGCTGCGCACCGGCTACCGCGACGAGGCGCGCGCCTGGCGCGAGTGGCTGCTGCGGGCGGTCGCCGGCGACCCGGAGAACCTGCAGATCATGTATGGCATCGCCGGTGAGCGGGAGCTGGGCGAGGCCGAGCTGGAGTGGCTGCCCGGCTACGAGAACTCCGCGCCGGTCCGGGTCGGCAACGGCGCCGCGCACCAGCTGCAGCTGGACGTGTACGGCGAGGTCACCGAGGCCCTGCACCTGGCCCACATGACGGGCCTGGCCCGCAACGACTACGCCTCCCTGCTCCAGCTGAAGCTGATCCGCTACCTGGAGGACCACTGGGACGAGCCGGACGAGGGCATCTGGGAGGTGCGCGGTCCGCGCCGCCACTTCGTGCACTCCAAGGTCATGGCCTGGGTGGCGGTGGACCGCACGATCAAGCTCATCGAGTCCGGTGACGCGGACGGCCCGCTGGAGAAGTGGCGCGAGCTGCGCGACGACATCCACCGGGACGTGTGCGAGAAGGGGTACGACAAGGAGCGCAACACCTTCACCCAGTCGTACGGCTCCAAGGAGCTGGACGCCTCGCTGCTCCTGATCCCCCAGATGGGGTTCCTGCCGCCGGACGACAAGCGGGTCATCGGCACCATCGAGGCGATCCAGCGCGAGCTGTCGACCCCGGACGGCTTCATCCTGCGCTACCCGACCTCCGGCGAGGACGAGGGCGTGGACGGACTGCCGGGCGACGAGGGCGCGTTCCTCGCCTGCTCGTTCTGGATGGCCGACGACCTGGCGATGATCGGCCGCGTGGACGAGGCCCGCAAGCTCTTCGAGAAGCTGCTCTCCCTCCGCAACGACCTGGGGCTCCTCGCCGAGGAGTGGGACCCGGTCCTCAAGCGCCAGGTCGGCAACTTCCCGCAGGCGTTCAGCCACGTCCCCCTCATCGACACGGCCCTGCGGCTGACCGCCTCGGGGGCGTACGGCGGCTGAGCGCGCCCTCCGGTCCGGCGGGCACGGCGGCGGACCGGGGCGCGGGGCGGCGGACCCGGGCGCGGGCAGGCGCGAGCGGCAACCGCTTGCGCTCGCCGGTACGGGTGGCCCGCGCCCCTCGCCCGTACCTCTCGCCCGCGCCCCTGGCCGGTCCCCGAACAGGCCCGATCCGGCGCCCCCGCCTAGCCTGGAAGGAGCCCTGTCCCCCGACCGAAAGGGGGCGGCTCGCCATGGCTCCCCTCTCGAAGGCGCACGCGGCTCTCAGCGCGCTGCGCGAGGATCTGACCGGCGACGTGTTCGCGCCGGAGGATCCGGGGTACGACGAGGCCCGTACCGTCTTCAACGCCATGATCGACCGGCGTCCGGCCGTGATCGCGCAGTGCGCGGACGCCGGCGACGTCGTCCGTTCCGTGCGCTTCGCCCGTGACCTGGACCTGCCGATCGCGGTGCGCGGCGGCGGTCACAGCGTGGCCGGAATGGCCCTCAACGACAACGGGCTCGTCATCGACCTGCGTCGGATGCACGCCGTCACGGTCGATCCCGGCTCCCTGAGCGCCCGGGTCGAGGGCGGCGCCACGATGAGCCATCTCGACCGCGCCACCGAGCCCCACCATCTGGCGACCACCGGCGGCCGGGCGTCGACCACCGGGGTCGGCGGTTTCGTCCTCGGCGGCGGCAGCGGCTGGCTGGACCGCACCTTCGGGCTCGCCGTCGACAACCTGCTCGGCGTCGACCTGGTGACCGCCGACGGTCAGACCGTCCGTGCGAGCGCCGAGGAGAACCCGGACCTGTTCTGGGCGCTGCACGGCGGCGGCGGGAACTTCGGCGTGGCCACCGCCCTCACCCTCCGGCTGCACGAACTGCCCGCGTTCGCCATCGCCCTGCTGCTCTTCCGCCCGGAACACGGCCCCGAGGTGATCCGCGTGTACCGCGAGGTCATCGAGACGGGACCGCGGGAGGCGAGCGGCGGTGTCCTGTACTTCACCGGCCCGCCGGAGGAGTTCGTGCCCGAGCACCTGGTGGGCGAGCTGGTCTGCGGTGTGCTGCTGACGTACGCGGGCACCGAGGACGACATGCGCAAGACCGCCCAGCCGCTGCTGGCGATGGCGCACGAGGCCGAGATCGTCGGCGCGATGCCGTACGCGGACGTGCAGTGCATGATCGACGATCCGCCGGGCATGCGGAACTACTGGTCGGCGGAGCATCTGACCGGTCTGCCGGACCCGTTGGTGGACGTGTTCGCCACCCGCGCCTGGTCGATGCCCGTGCCCACCGGCACCCAGCACGTGCTCTTCCCGCTGGGCGGCGCGATCGCCGACGGCCCCGCCCAGTACCCCGTGCCGTACCGGGACGCCCCCTGGGTCGTGCATCCCTTCGGCGTCTGGGCGGACCCGGCCGACGACGAGCGGTGCGTGCGGTGGGTGCGGGACGTGCGCGCCGACGTACGGCCGTGGAGCACCGGAGCGGTCTACCTGAACTTCGTCGGCGACGAGGGCGCGGACCGGGTGGTGGCCGGCGTCGGCGTCGACAACCACCGGCGGCTGACGGCGGTGAAGGCCCGGTTCGACCCCGACAACGTCTTCCGCTTCAACCACAACATCCCGCCGGCCTGAGGACCGGGTACCGTCCGCTGCATGGACACCCGTGACAGCCGCGCACCAGGTGACGGCCGCGAGGCGCAGGGCGGTATCACCGTGCGGCGGGCCCTGGAGCTGCCCGGGCTGCGCGGCGGGCTGCCGGAGGTCCTGGCCGGCGCCGACCGGCTGCACCGGACCGTGCGCTGGGTGCACGCGGGCGAGGTCCCGAACATCGCCTCGCTCCTCAAGGGCGGCGAGCTGCTGCTGACCACCGGCTACGGGCTCGGAACCCGGCCCGCCGACCAGCGCGCGTTCGTGCGGACCCTCGCCGAGCGCGGCATCTCGGCCCTGGTCGTCGAACTGGGCCCGCGCTTCGCCCGGTTGCCGGCGGCCCTCGTCGAGACGGCGCGCTCGGCCGGGCTCCCCCTCGTCCAGCTGCACCGCGAGGTGGCGTTCGTGACGGTCACCGAGGAGATCCACACCGAGATCGTCAACGGCCACTACGCGCTGCTGCAGCAGGCCGAGGAGGTGCACCGCCGCTGCACCGAGGCGCTGCTCGGCGGGGGCGGGATCCCCCAGGTCCTCGACATCCTGGCCGACTTCAGCGGCAATCCGGTGTTCCTGGAGACCGCCGACGGACAGCTCCTGTACGCGGCCGGGGCGGGCCCGGCGGACACCGATCCGCTCCAGGTGTGGGAGGGGGTGCGCGACCGGCACCAGGACGCACCCCCGGCCGGGACGACCCTCGTCGACGTCCCGGGCGGCGGTCCGGGCACCGGCTCGGTACGGGCCCGTCTGGTCCTGCTGCCCGTCGTCGGCCCTCTGGCCCCGGTGCACCGGATGGCCGCCGAGCGCGCGGCCGGGGTGCTCGCCGTCGTCCTGATGCAGGCCCGGCAGGAGGAGGAGCTGGCGGCGCGCGGACGCGGCGACTTCCTCACCGACCTCGCCGAGGGCCGTGTCCGGGCCGAGGACGCACCCGCGCAGGCCCGCGTCCTGGGTTTCCGGCCGGGTGCGGGCCCGCTGCTCCCCGTGGTCATGAAGCTCGCCGACGGGCTCGCCCCCGACGGGGGCGGCTGGGCCGTCCTCGCCCGAGCGGTGGCCGAGGAGCTGGCCTCGGTGGGTGCGCCCCTCCTGCTCGGCGTACGCCCGGTGGAGGGCCGTGTCCCGCTGCTGCTGGGCCTGCGCGCGGAGGCGGAGCGGCCGGCGGTCGCGGACCGGGCCGCGGCGGCGCTGCGGGCCGGGGCGGAGCGGGCCGGGATGCGACGCCCGGGCGGGCGGCCGCCCGTGGTGGTCGTGGGCGTGCCCGGGGGCTGGGCGGCCGCCTCGGCGGGGCTGCGGCACGCGGCGGAGACGGCGACGGCCGCGCAGGGCCTGGCCGACCGCCCCTGGTACGACGCCCGGCGCCTCGACATCGACCTGCTGCTGTGGCGGCTGCGCGACCACCCCGACCTGGCCGCGTTCGTGGACCGCGCGATCGGCCCCCTGCGTGACCACGACGACCGGGCCAAGCCTCCGCTGCTGCCCACCCTGGAGACGTATCTCGCGCACGCGGGCCGCAAGGCGGAGACGGCCCGCGAACTGCACCTCAACCGCCAGACCCTCTACAACCGCCTCGCCCGCATCGGCGAACTGCTCGGCACCGACCTGGACGACCCCCAGGCCGTCCTGGCCCTGAGCCTGGCCCTGCGGGCCCGCCGGCACGTCTCCTGAGGCGGTGCCGGGCGGCGGAGGTCAGCCGAGGGGCCGCGGCCGGGTCAGCTCGTCGTAGACGCTGAGCACCTGGGCCACCGTGTCGTCCTCGGTCGGCCAGGTGGCGGCCTGCCGCGTGCCCCGCTCCCGCAGCCGCGCGCAGCGGGCCGGGTCGTCGAGCAGCCGGACGACGGCCCGGGCGAGCGCCCCGGCGTCGCCGTGGGGGACGAGTTCGGCGCCGTCGCCGACCAGGTCGGTCACCGCTCCGACGGCGGCCGCGACGAGCGGCACGCGCGCGTGCAGCGCCTCCTGCGCGAGGGCGGGGCGGGCCTCGGGGCCGCCGGGCAGCAGGGCGAGGTCGGCGGCCGCGATCAGCTCGGGGACGTCGTCGCGCCGCCCGGCCAGCCGTACGGGCAGTTCCTCCTGCGTGATACGGCGCTGCAGCACGCTCCGCAGCGGTCCCTCGCCCACGACGACGAGCAGCGGCGCGGGGTCGAGGGCGCGCCAGTCGCGGGCGGCGTCGAGCAGGGTCTCGTGGCCCCGGTGGCGTTCGAGCGCGCCGACGGCGATGAGCAACGGTCGTGCCGTGGCACCCAGTTCGGCCCGGACCTTGCTGGCGGGACGGTCCGGGTCCGCGTCGGCGGCGGCCCGGCGCGGCGCGGGCAGGGCGACCGCGGCGAGCCGGGCGTCGCGCGCGCCCCGGCTGCGGGCCCGGTCGACCAGGTCGGAGGAGGTGCCGAGGACCACGGCGGCGGCCTTCGCGACCCGGCGCTCCAGCAGCCGCAGCAGATGCGCCCGCGCCCCCTCGGCGTGCGCACGCGTGTGCCAGGTGACGACGAGCGGGGTGGTGCGCCGGCCGAGCGCGAGGGTGGCGCGGAAGCCGGCGTGCAGGCCGTGCGCGTGCACCAGGTCGGCGTCGGCGCAGGCGTTGCGCAGACTGGCGACCGAGGCGGGGTCGCTGCTGCGGGGCACGTGGACGTGGTGGGCGCCGACGCCGGTGAAGTCGTACAGACCGTCGGCCTCCCCGGGGGCGCACACGGTGACCCGCACGCCCCGGGCGACCAGCCCCGAGGCCAGCGACCGCACATGCGCACCGCTCATCGCGCTGCCACCGCCGAGCACTTGTACGGTTCGCAGCGGCGACTGGCCGTGCGGTGAGTGGCTGCTCACGTGGCTCACGTGGCCGGGGCTCCTGGCTCGGGGTCGGACGGTCACGAAGAGACGTACGAGGGATGCACCGGTGGGGTGAACCGTTCGAGGCCCTTCCGCACGGTCCACGCGGCACGTCCCGCTACGTCGCTCCTGTCCAAGGATGCCAGGCCGCAAGGGTGTTCCGGCACAACGGGACGCGACGGGAGGCGGAGCGCCGGGCAACCCCGGACCCAGGGTCACCCACACGAGTGAACTCCCGTACGCGGTTGCCCCTCCGCACCCCTCCCGCCCCTCCCCTACGCGTCCGCGCGGGCCGCCGCGAGCAGCTCCTCCGCGTGCGCCCGTGCCGTCTGGGAGTCCTCCAGGCCGGCGAGCATGCGCGACAGCTCCCGCACCCGCTCCTCGCCCTCCAGGACCTTCACCCCGGACCGGGTCACGGACCCGTCGTTCGTCTTCTCCACCAGCAACTGCCGGTCGGCGAAGGCGGCCACCTGCGGCAGATGCGTGACGACCACGACCTGCGCCGACCGGGCGAGCCGGGCCAGCCGCCGGCCGATCTCGACGGCGGCCTTGCCGCCGACACCGGCGTCGACCTCGTCGAAGAGGTACGTCGGCACGGGGTCGGTCCCCGCGAAGACCACCTCGACGGCCAGCATCACCCGCGACAGCTCACCGCCGGACGCGCCCTTGGCGATGGGCCGGGGCGGCGCCCCCGGATGCGGGGCGAGCAGCAGCTCGACCTCGTCGGCCCCGGACGGCCCGTACGCGACCGTACGCCCGCCCACCTCGACACCCTCGGGATCGTCGCTCTGCCGGATCTCGAACGACACGCGCGCGTGCGGCATGGCGAGCGAGGCCAGCTCCGCCGTCACGGCGGCGGCGAACCGCGCGGCGGCCTCCGTCCGCGCGTCGGTCAGGGCCTGCGCGAGTCCGCCCAGTTCCGACCGCAGCGCGTCCCGCTCGGCGGTCAGCTCCTCGATCCGCCCGTCGTCGCCGTCGAGTTCGGTGAGCCGCCGGGCGCCCTCCGCGGCCCACGCCAGCACGGAGGTGATGTCCTGCCCGTACTTCCGCGTCAGCGCCGTGAGCGCGGCCCGCCGCTCCTCCACGGCCGCCAGCCGCAGCGGGTCGGCGTCCAGGTCGTCGGCGTACCCCGCCAGCTCCCCCGCCACATCGCCCAGGAGGATCCCGATCTCCCCGATGCGCTCGGCGAGCGCCGCGAGCGCCGGGTCGTGCGACCGCACGGCCTCCAGCGCCCGGTGCGCGCCCGCGACGAGCGTGGCGGCTTCCACGCCCTCCGGGTCCTCGGGGTTGCCCGCGAGCGCGGCGTGCGCGGCCGTCGCGGCGGAGGCCAGCGCCTCCGCGTGCCCGAGCCGCTCGGCCTCCTCGGCCAGCTCCACGTCCTCACCGGCCCGCGGCTCGACCCCCGCGATCTCGTCGAGGCCGTACCGCAGCATGTCGGCCTCCTGGGCCCGCTCGCGCGCCCGGGTGACGATCTCGTCGAGTTCGCCGGCCACCGCCCGCAGCCGCCGGTAGGCCTCGCCGTACTTGGTCAGCGGCACGGCCACCGCGTCGCCCGCGTACCGGTCGAGCGCCGCCCGCTGCCGGGACAGCTTCAGCAGCCCCTGCTGGTCGGTCTGCCCGTGCACGGCGACCAGTTCGTCGGCCAGCTCGGCGAGCACGCCCACCGGTACCGAACGACCGCCCAGGTGGGCCCGCGACCGTCCCTCGGCGGAGACGGTACGGCTGATCAACAGCGCCCCGTCGTCGAGTTCGGCCCCGGCCTCCTCGGCCCGGACGACCGCCGCCGCGCCCTCGGGCACGGCGATCCGGCCCTCCACGACGGCGTTCTTCGCACCGATCCGCACGAGCGCCGGGTCCGCCCGCCCGCCGAGCAGCAGGCCGAGGCTGGTGACCACCATGGTCTTGCCCGCGCCCGTCTCACCCGTCACGGCAGTGAAGCCGGGCGACAACTCGACGACAGCGTCGTCGATGACTCCGAGCGACCGTATCCGCATCTCCTCCAACACGGACACGACCATACGAGGTCCGGAGAGGGAAGTGCGACGCCCCCCGTCCCCAATGTCACTCCGGAGAGCTACAGCCCGCCGTTCCGAAGGACACGGGGCCGCCCCGGCAGGCGGCCCCGCCTGGCTAGAAGGCTCATGAAGATCTTGGTGAGCCTTCTAGTGCCGGGCCCCCCGCCACCCCGAGACCGGCAGCGCGAACTTCGCCACCAGCCGGTCCGTGAACGACGCGTGGTGCAGCCGGGCCAACCGCACCGGCACCGCCCCCCGCCGCACCTCCACCCGAGCCCCCGGCGGCAGTTCGACGGTCCGCCGCCCGTCGCACCACAGCACTCCCGGCGGAACGTGCGGCAGGACCTCGACCGCCAGCACCGAGTTCGGCGAGGTCACCAGCGGCTTGGCGAACAGCGCGTGCGCGGAGATCGGCACCATCAGCAGCGCCTCGACCTCGGGCCACACCACGGGCCCGCCCGCCGAGAACGCGTACGCCGTGGACCCGGTCGGCGTCGACAGGACGATCCCGTCGCACCCGAACCCGGTCACCGGACGGCCGTCGATCTCCAGGACGACTTCCAGCAGCTTCTCGGCGCCGGCCTTCTGCACGGCCGCCTCGTTGAGCGCCCAGTCCGTGTGGACGATGTCCCCGTTCTGGTGAACGACGACATCGACGGTCATACGCTCCTCGACCTCGTACGCCCGGGTCACCACCCGGTCGACGACCTTGTCGAGGTCGTCCCGCTCGGCCTCCGCGAGGAAGCCGACGCTGCCGAGGTTGACGCCGAGCATCGGCACCCCGGACGCGCGGGCGAACTCGGCGCCGCGCAGCAGCGTGCCGTCACCGCCGAGGACGATCAGCAGCTCGCACCCGTCGAGGCACTGCGGGGTGGCCTCCTTGACGAGCTCCACCTCCTCCGGCACGGGGATGTCCTCGGCCTCGTGCTCCAGGACCCGCACCGTGATGCCGTGGTGCAGCAGCCCCTTGACGACGAGTTCGGCACTGCGGATCGCCGCCGGCCGCCCTGTGTGGGTCAGCAGGAAAACGGTTCGCGATCGGTCCTGGGTCAACGCGGCCCCTCCGCCACTGCTCGGTCGACATCGGCCGGGTCCAGCGCGGGAGCCCCGGCACGCAGCCACAGAAAGTACTCGACATTGCCCGAGGGCCCGGGCAGCGGACTGGCCGTCACACCCTTCACCCCGAGCCCCAACTCCCCCGCCCGGCGGGCCACCCCGCGCACCGCCTCGGCGCGCAGCTCCGGACTCCGTACGACTCCCCCACTGCCCAGCCGCTCCTTGCCCACCTCGAACTGCGGCTTGACCATCATCACCAGATCGGCGTCCGGCTTCACGCACCGCACCAGCGCGGGCAGTACCAGGCCGAGCGGGATGAAGGACAGATCCCCCACGACTAGATCCACAGGCTCCCCATCGATCGCTTCGAGCGTCAACTCGCGTACGTTCGTACGGTCCTTGACGGTGACGCGTTCATCGCCACGCAGAGTCCAGGCGAGTTGTCCGTATCCGACGTCCACGGCGACGACGTGCGCGGCTCCGGCGCGCAGCAGGACGTCGGTGAAGCCGCCGGTCGAGGCACCGGCGTCCAGCGCCCGCCGCCCCTCGACCGCGAGCCCCTGCGGGACGAAGACCTCCAGGGCGCCGGCGAGCTTGTGTCCGCCCCGGGACACGTACTCCGGGTCGCCGTCGTCGGCCGTGACCACGATCGCGGCGGCGGTCTCCACCTGGGTGGCGGACTTGGTCGCGACCGTCCTGCCGACGGTGACCCGCCCGGCGGCGATCAGCTGGCTCGCGTGCTCACGCGAGCGCGCGAGCTTGCGCCGGACCAGTTCGGCGTCCAGACGGCGGCGTGCGACTCCTGCCACGGTGGGTTCAGCTCCTGCTCTCGTAGGTCCGTGGGGGCTCCGGAGGTCCCGGGCGGGCGTCGAGCGCGGTGAGCGCGTCGCGCAGCCCCCGGTGTACATCCTCGTACACCTCTCCGTGGCCGTCGGTCGCCAGGTGGTCGGCGTCGGCCAGCCGCTCCAGGGCGGTGTCGACCTCGGGGTGGCCGGTGGGGGTGCGGGGCACGTTCAGCGGAGCCGGGCCGGCGGGGTCGTCCTCGGGTTCGGCGACCGGGGGCTCCGGATGGGGGACGGACCCGCCCGCCACCGGAACCGCTGCTTCCGACCCGGCCTCGACCTCGGGCAAAGAGTCGCTCATAGCCAGACGCTACCGCGAAGCTCTGGGGTACCGTCGACCGCGATGGCAACGATTGAGGAGTGCCGCGCCGCACTCGAAAAGCTTTCGGACAACATGGCAGGCGCCCAGGGACACGTGGGCGAGGCGACGGCTCTCGACCGCTCGGTGAGCTGCCACGTCAAGGATCTCGACGTCACCTTCGTGGGCCGGATGCGCGAGGGGCGCATCGAGGTGCACGACACCCTGCAGGGCCCGCCGGCCGAGAAGGCCCAGATCCGCCTCGCCATGACGGGCGACGACCTGGTGGCCCTCGTCGCCGGCGAGCTGAACTTCGCCAAGGCCTGGGGTTCGGGCCGGGTGAAGCTGGAGGCGGGCTTCCGGGACCTGCTCCAGCTCAGGAAGCTGCTGTAGCGGCCGCCCGCCCGGTCCGCACGGCGCCGGCCCGCGCCCCGCGCGCCGCGGGCACCACCAGCGGCGTCCCCGTCTCCGGGTCGTCGATGACCTGACAGCGCAGCCCGAACACCTCCTCGACCAGCTCGGCCGTGACGATCTCGGAGGGCGCGCCCTCGGCGATCACCGCGCCGTCGCGCAGGGCGATGAGGTGGGTGGCGTAGCGGGCGGCGTGGTTGAGGTCGTGCAGCACCGCGACCAGGGTGCGGCCCTGTTCCTCGTGCAGTTCGGCGCACAGGTCGAGCACGTCGATCTGGTGCTGGATGTCCAGGAAGGTGGTCGGCTCGTCGAGCAGCAGCAGCGGGGTCTGCTGGGCCAGCGCCATGGCGATCCAGACCCGCTGGCGCTGGCCGCCGGACAGCTCGTCGACGTACCTGTCGGCCAGTTCGGCGACCCCGGTCGACTCCATCGACTCGCGCACGATCCGCTCGTCCTCGGCGGACCACTGCCGCAGCAGCCCCTGGTGCGGGTACCGGCCCCGGCCCACCAGGTCGCCGACGGTGATCCCGTCCGGCGCGATCGACGACTGCGGCAGCAGACCGAGCGTCCGGGCCACTTTCTTGGCGGGCATCGACTGGATGACCTGCCCGTCCAGCAGCACCCGCCCCCGGGACGGCTTCAGCATCCGCGACAGGGCCCGCAGCAGCGTGGACTTGCCGCAGGCGTTGGGGCCGACGATCACGGTGAACGAGTGGTCGGGTATCTCCACCGACAGCTGCTCGGCGATGACGCGCTGGTCGTAGGCGAGGGTGACGTTCTCGGCGGACAGACGGTTCACGGTGCTCCTCTTGTCGTTCGCGTGCGCCGGCGCGCGGCCATTCGCACGGTCGTTCGCGTGCGCCGGCGCGCGGTCGTTCTCGTTCATGTCCGCCCGGCGTTCCTGTCCGCCTGGCGTACGCGGGCGCCCGGCTTCATATGCGTCCGGCCTTGCGCTCGGTGACCAGCAGCCACAGCAGATAGACACCGCCGAGGACCCCGGTGACGACGCCGACGGGCAGCTGATCGGCGCCGAAGGCCCGCTGCGAGGCCAGATCGGCGACGACCAGCAGGGTCGCGCCCATGCACATCGCGGCCACCAGGTTCGGGCCGGGCGAGCGGGTGAGCCGCTTGGCGAGCTGGGGCGCGGTGAGGGCGACGAAGCTCACCGGTCCGGCGGCCGCGGTGGCCCCGGCGGTGAGCAGCACGGCCGACACCATCAGCAGCAGCCGTACGCGCTCGACGCTCACCCCGAGCGCGTACGACACGTCGTCGCCCATCTCCGTCATCCGCAGCCCGCGCGCGTTGCCGAGCACCAGCGGCACGAGGATCACGCACATGACCAGCAGCGGCCCGACCTGGGCCCAGTCGCGGCCGTTGAGCGAGCCGGTCATCCAGACGACCGCACGGGCCGCGTCGACGAGGTCGGCCTTGGTGATCAGATAGCCGTTGACCGCCGTGACGATCGCGGAGACACCGATGCCGACCAGCACGAGCCGGTAGCCGTGCACGCCCCGCTTCCACGCCAGCGCGTAGATCGCGAGGCCGGTGACCAGTCCGCCGGCGAGTGCACCGAGGGCGACCTGGTTCGCGCTGCCGGAGAACAGCACGATGACGACCAGCGCGCCGGCGGTGGCGCCCTGCGAGAGGCCCAGCACGTCCGGGCTGCCGAGCGGATTGCGGGAGAGGGACTGGAACAGCGCCCCGCCGAGCCCGAGCGAGGCCCCGACGAGGAGCCCGACCAGGACCCTGGGCAGCCGCAGTTCCCGGACGATGAACTCCTGGCCGGGGTCGCCGTCGCCGATCAGCGTCCGCAGGACGTCACCGGCCGGGATCGGGAAGTCGCCGGTGCCGATCAGGACGACACTCGCGGTGAGCGCCACCGCCAGCAGCGACAGGACGACGGTGAGCGCTCGTACGTCCAGGCGGACCGACAGCCCGCCGGGAGTGCGCAGTGTCCGGGTGCGTAGGGCGGGCCTGCTCATGACTCGCGTCTTCACTGCCGTCCTCACAGCTGCGCCGTCCTTCGCCGTCGTACGAGAAAGATGAAGACCGGTCCGCCGAGGATCGCGGTGACGATGCCGACCTGCAGCTCGGCGGGCCGCACCACCATGCGGCCGACGACGTCGGCGCCGAGGAGCAGCACGGGGGACAGGACGGTCGCGTACGGCAGGATCCAGCGCAGGTCGGGTCCGGTGAAGGAGCGCACGGCGTGCGGGACCATCAGCCCGACGAACACGATCGGCCCGCAGGCGGCGGTCGCGGCGCCGCACAGCACGGTGGCGGCGGCCATGGAGAGCACCCGGGTGCGGTTGAGGTCGGCGCCGAGTGCGCGAGCGGTGTCATCGCCCATGGCCACCGCGTTCAGCGGCCGGGCGAGCAGCAGCGCGACGACCGTGCCGACGGCCAGGAACGGCAGCACCTGCGTGATCGTCTCGTCGGTCGCCGACGCGAGCGACCCGACCGTCCAGAACCTCATCTTGGAGAGCGCCGCGCCGTCCATGATCATCACGGCCTGCAGATAGCCGTAGAGGGCCGCGCTGACGGCCGTGCCCGCGAGCGCGAGCCGTACGGGTGTCGCGCCGCGGCTGCCGCCGAGGAACCAGACCAGCGCCCCGACGGCGGCGGCGCCGGCGAACGCGAACCACACGTACCCGCTCAGCGAGGTGACGCCGAAGTAGGTGAGGGCGGTGACGACCGCGGCGGAGGCGCCCGCGTTGATACCGAGCAGTCCCGGGTCGGCCAGCGGGTTGCGGGTGAGCGCCTGGAGGACGGCCCCCGCGAGCCCCAGCGCGGCGCCCGCGAGGAGTCCGAGCAGGGTGCGCGAGATCCGTTCCCCGACGACGGCGTCCCCGTACGTCCCCGTGTTCGCGGACAACCCGTGCCAGACCTGCCCGAGGGACAGCTCCTTGGCACCGATCGCGATACTCGCCAGGGCGACCGCGACGAGGACCAGGAGGGACACGAGGAGCCCGACGACGCGGACCGCCCGGCGGTTCGATGGCGCGGGGGCGGTCTCCGCGCTCGGTTCAGGAGGACTGTCGACCAACACCCGGTTAGGTTAGCCTACCCTCCCTAAGTGTCCCCGTCGGGTCCGCGCTCGCGAGACGGCCCATCCCCCGGACCACGGCGAACCGGGTCGCCGGGCAGGCACTCACAGCCCCAGCCGGGCCAGCGCCTTCCCCCCGTCCAGCTCGCACGAGCCCTCCCCGGCAGCCGTCCAGGCCGCCGCGCACAGCGCTCGCAGCCCGTCCAGGGCCTCGCCCTCGCCGTCCAGTTCCAGCTGCTCCGCGCCCGCCGTCGCCGTCCAGCCACCGCAGCGGAAGCCCGCGCCCGCCTCGACGACCTCCGGCTGCCCGGTGAGCATGCCCCGCAGATCGGCGTCGACATAGGTGGGCCGGTGCTGCGGGGGCGCGGCCAGCAGCTGCGCGCCGTCGGTCACGCCGGTCAGCACGAGCAGCGAGTCGACCTCGCCGTTGAACGCGCCCTCGATGTCCGTGTCCAGGCGGTCCCCGACCACCAACGGCCGCTCCGCACCGGTCCGCAGGATCGTCTCCCGATGCATCGGGGGCAGCGGCTTGCCAGCCACCTGCGGTTCGGCCCCGGTCGCGATCCGCACGACCTGCACGGCCGCCCCGTTGCCCGGCGCGATGCCCCGCGCGCTCGGAATCGTCAGATCGGTGTTGGACGCGTACCACGGCACCCCGCGCGCGATGGCGTAGCTGGCCTCCGCGAACCGCCCCCAGGGCAGATCGGGCCCGCCGAACCCCTGCACCACGGCCGCCGGATCGTCGTCCGCCGACTCGACCGGCTCCAGACCTCGCTCGCGCAGGGCCACCCTCAGCCCCTCGCCACCGATGACCAGCACCCGCGCACCCGCGGGCAGCTGCTCGCTGATCAGCCGGGCGACCGCCTGCGCCGAGGTGATCACGTCTCCCGCCACGGTCGGTATCCCGAGCGCGGTGAGGTGCGCGGCCACGGCGTCGGGCGTCCGCAGCGCGTTGTTGGTGACGTACGCCAGGTGCATACCGCCCGCGCGCGCCGTCCCCAGGGAGTCCACGGCGTACGCGATCGCACTGCCGCCCGCGTACACCACCCCGTCCAGATCGAGCAGCGCCGTGTCGTACGCCTCGCTCAGGGCCTGCCCACAGCCGTCGGGCCGCGTCCTGACTGTCCGGCTCATCGCACTCCGCTCCTCGCTCGGTCCCACCGGCCGGCCGGTCACCCGGTGACGCCCGGGCGACCTCCGATGGGTCAACAATCGGTTAGGTCACTTTCCCCGATCATCCCTCACCGCACCGACACCCCTACGATGCATCAATGAACTATGCAGGTCCCGCGGAGGAGACCCCGGCGCGCAGCGGCCTGGAACTGACCCCGTTCCGGGGGCTTCGCTACGACCCCGACCGGGTCGGCAGCCTGGCCGCCGTGACATCACCGCCGTACGACGTCGTCGTCCGGCCGGACGGTCTGCTCCATCTCGAATCCGCCGATCCGCACAACATAGTCCGCCTGATACTCCCTCAGGCCGGATCGCCCGCCGCCCGCGACGAACAGGCGGCGGACACCCTGCGCCGCTGGCTCGCCGACGGCGTCCTCGCCCCCGACAGCGAGCCCGGCCTCTACGTCTACGAGCAGGCGGACGGCAGCATCCTCCAGCGCGGCCTGATCGGCGCCCTGCGCCTGTCGGAGCCGGACGCCGGAGTGGTCCTCCCGCACGAGGACGTCATCCCCCATGTGATCACGGACCGCGCGGCCCTGATGCGCGCCACCTCCACCAACATGGAGCCCCTGCTGCTCACCTACCGGGGCGACGGCGCCGCGGCCGGGGCGACGGCGGTGGTCGAGCGGACGGCGCAACGGGCTCCGCTCCTCGCCACGACCACGGAGGACGGCTTCAGCCACCGCCTGTGGGCGGTCACCGACCCCGCCGACCTCGCCGAGATCCAGGCGGACCTCGCCCACCACCAGGCCCTGATAGCCGACGGCCACCACCGCTGGGCGACCTACCTCCGGCTCCGCGCGGAACACCCCTCCCCCAGCCCCTGGGACTACGGCCTGGTGCTCCTCGTGGACACCGCCCGCTACCCGCTCCGGGTCCGCGCGATCCACCGCCTCCTGCACCGCCTCCCGCTCGCCGACGCGCTCGCCGCCCTGGACGGCCGGTTCCGCGTACGCCGACTGCGCGTCCCGCTCCCCGAGGCGCTGGAAGCCCTGGCGGAAGCGGCCGCCGCGGGCAACGCCTTCCTCCTCGCGGGCGACGGCTCGTTCCACCTCGCCGACCGCCCGGACCCGGAGCTTCTCACCCGTACGATCCCCGCCGACCGCCCGGCCGCCTGGCGCACCCTCGACGCGACGGTCCTGCACGCGACCCTCCTCGACCACGTCTGGCGCATCCCCGAGGACTCGCCGGCGCACGTCGCCTACATCCACGACACCGCCGCGACCGTCGAGAAGGCCGAACGCGACGGCGGTACGGCCGTCCTGATGCACCCGGTCCGCGAGGAGGTCGTGCGCGACCTCGCCCGCCAGGGCGTCACGATGCCCCGCAAGTCCACCTCGTTCGGCCCGAAGCCGGCGTCGGGGCTGGTGCTGCGCGCGCTGGACCTCTGACCTCCGGGGGCCCGGAGGAGGGCATACGAAAGGGCGGGACCCGTGTCGGCACGAGTCCCGCCCTCACCGTGTCACCGTCACCGCCGGACGTCAGTCCTTGTCGTCCTGGACCTCGACGACGTCACCGGACACGTCGTCCTTCACGTCCTCGTCGGTGTCCTCCACGTCCTCGTCGGTGACATCGTCCTCGTCGTCGTCTCCGCGGTCCGGGCCGGCGTCCGGGGCGGGGGCGCCCTGTGCCGACGCCTCGTCGCCCGCGGCCCCGTTGCCGCCCTCTTCGTCACCGAGGGCGTCGACGAACTCGACTCCGTCCATCTCGGCGAGGCGGTCCGACGCGTCCGTGCTGCCGTCCTTGTCGGCCTCGACGGCCTTGGCGAACCACTCCCTCGCCTCGCCCTCACGCCCGGCCTCGAGCAGCGCGTCGGCGTACGCGTACCGCAGGCGTGCGGTCCACGGCTGGACGGAACTGGAAGCCAGCTCCGGGCTCTGCAGGGTCACGATGGCCGCGTCGAGCTGGTCCATGTCGCGCCGCGCTCCGGCCGCCACGAGCCGCATCTCGACCTGCCCGGCCTTGTCCAGCTTGTGCACCTCGGGGGCCCCGGCCATGTCCAGCGCCTTCTCGGGCCGCCCGAGCCCACGCTCGCAGTCGGCCATGACGGGCCACAGGTCGACGTTGCCGGTCATGCGCCGGGCCGCCCGGAACTCGGCGAGGGCCTCGCTGTACTTCTGGGTGGCGTACGCGGCGAAGCCGGCCGCCTCGCGCACGGCGGCGACACGCGATGCCAGCCGCAGAGCGACCCGGGAGTAGCCGTACGCGCCCTCGGGGTCCTCGTCGATGAGCCTGGCGACCATCACAAGGTTCTTGGCGACATCGTCGGCCAGCGTCTTGGGCAGGCTCTGCAACTCCTGCCGTACGTCCTTGTCGATCTCCTCGCCGGTGACGTCCTCCGGGATCGGCAGCCGCTTGATCGGCTCCCGGTCCCGGTCCCGCTCGTCACGGAACCGGCCGCCACCGCGCCGGTCGTCGCCGCCCCGCCGGTCGTCACGGTCACGGAACCCGCCGGGGCGGCCTCCACGATCGTCCCGACGGGGACCGCCGCGACGGTCGTCGCCACCGCGTCGGTCGTCACGGCCCCGGTCGTCACGGCCTCGGAAGCCGCCGGGGCGGTCGCCACCACGGCTGTCATCGCGACGGAAGCCGCCGGTGCGCTCACCGCCACGGTGGTCGTCCCGGCGGAAGCCGCCGCGGTCGTCGTCACGACGGTAGGAGGGACGGTCGCCCTCACGACGCTCAGGACGCGCGGGACGGTCGTCACGGCGGTCATCGCGACGGTCGTCACGGCGGAAGGCCGGGCGGTCGCTGCCCCCGCGGTCGTCACGACGGAAGTCGTCACGCCGGTCGTCCCGCCGGAACGGCGGACGGCCGCCCCGGTCGTCACGGCCCCGGTCGTCACGGCCTCGGAAGCCGCCGGTGCGGTCGCCGCCGCGGTGGTCGTCCCGGCGGAAGCCGCCGCGGTCGTCGTCACGACGGTAGGAGGGACGGTCGCCCTCACGATGCTCAGGACGCGCGGGACGGTCGTCACGACGGTCGTCGCGACGGAAAGCCGGCCGGTCACCGTCACGGCGGAAGGCCGGGCGGTCACTGCCGCTACGGTCGTCACGACGGAAGTCGTCACGCCGGTCGTCACGCCGGAAACCGCCGCGGTCCCCGCTGTCCCGGCGGTCGTCACGCCGGAACGCGGGACGGTCGTCGCGGCGCGCGAACCCGCCACGGTCGTCACCACGACGGTCGTCACGCCGATCATCTCGGCGGTCATCGCGCCGGTCGTCGCGACGGAAAGCCGGCCGGTCACCGTCACGGCGGAAGCCACGGTCGCGATCCCGGTCGTCACGACGCGGACCCGCACCGGCGGGGCGGTCGTCACGCCGGAACGCAGGGCGAGGCCCACGGTCGTTGCCTCCACGGTCGTCCCGTCCCCGGAAACCACCGCCACCGCCGCGCTGCTCACCACGGTTGTCGTCGCGCCGGAAGCCACCACGGTCGTCCCGGCGATCATCGCGCCGGAAACCGCCACGGTCACCGCGGTCGTCACCACGTCGGTCGTCGGGACGTCGGTCGTCCCGACGGCCGTAGCCGCCACGGTCGTTGTCCCGCCGGTCGTTGTTCGGACGATCGTTGTTCGGACGCGGCCCACCGCGGTAACCACCACGATCGCCACTGTCCCGTCGCCGCTGGTCGCGCTCCGGTCGATCGTCGGGAGAGTTGGTGGACATGGTGACTCCTGTCATCGGTACCGCAAGTCATTCTCGCGCAGCCGGATAGCCGGCGCGCCCCGGAAAACAAAAAAGGACCCCTGGTCCCAGCTGTACGCTGGTGACCAGGGGTCCTTCAAAGATTGTTCGGCGGCGTCCTACTCTCCCACAGGGTCCCCCCTGCAGTACCATCGGCGCTGTAAGGCTTAGCTTCCGGGTTCGAAATGTAACCGGGCGTTTCCCTCACGCTATGACCACCGAAACCCTATTGGTTTCGAGCGAACAAGCACACTTTTCAGTTTGATGTTCTGCTCTGAGCCGACAACTGTTCGTTGTCTCAGAACTAACACAGTGGACGCGAGCAACTGAGGACAAGCCCTCGGCCTATTAGTACCAGTCAACTCCACCCATTACTGGGCTTCCATATCTGGCCTATCAACCCAGTCGTCTACTGGGAGCCTTACCCCATCAAGTGGGTGGGAATACTCATCTCGAAGCAGGCTTCCCGCTTAGATGCTTTCAGCGGTTATCCCTCCCGAACGTAGCCAACCAGCCATGCCCTTGGCAGAACAACTGGCACACCAGAGGTTCGTCCGTCCCGGTCCTCTCGTACTAGGGACAGCCCTTCTCAATATTCCTACGCGCGCAGCGGATAGGGACCGAACTGTCTCACGACGTTCTAAACCCAGCTCGCGTACCGCTTTAATGGGCGAACAGCCCAACCCTTGGGACCGACTCCAGCCCCAGGATGCGACGAGCCGACATCGAGGTGCCAAACCATCCCGTCGATATGGACTCTTGGGGAAGATCAGCCTGTTATCCCCGGGGTACCTTTTATCCGTTGAGCGACGGCGCTTCCACAAGCCACCGCCGGATCACTAGTCCCGACTTTCGTCCCTGCTCGACCCGTCGGTCTCACAGTCAAGCTCCCTTGTGCACTTACACTCACCACCTGATTGCCAACCAGGCTGAGGGAACCTTTGGGCGCCTCCGTTACCCTTTGGGAGGCAACCGCCCCAGTTAAACTACCCATCAGACACTGTCCCCGATCCGGATCACGGACCCGGGTTAGACATCCAGCACGACCAGACTGGTATTTCAACGACGACTCCACCCGAACTGGCGTCCGAGCTTCACAGTCTCCCAGCTATCCTACACAAGCCGAACCGAACACCAATATCAAACTGTAGTAAAGGTCCCGGGGTCTTTCCGTCCTGCTGCGCGAAACGAGCATCTTTACTCGTAGTGCAATTTCACCGGGCCTATGGTTGAGACAGTCGAGAAGTCGTTACGCCATTCGTGCAGGTCGGAACTTACCCGACAAGGAATTTCGCTACCTTAGGATGGTTATAGTTACCACCGCCGTTTACTGGCGCTTAAGTTCTCAGCTTCGCCAAGACGAATCCTGACTAACCGGTCCCCTTAACGTTCCAGCACCGGGCAGGCGTCAGTCCGTATACATCGCCTTACGGCTTCGCACGGACCTGTGTTTTTAGTAAACAGTCGCTTCTCGCTGGTCTCTGCGGCCACCCCCAGCTCACCGAGTAAATCGGATCACCAGTGATGGCCCCCCTTCTCCCGAAGTTACGGGGGCATTTTGCCGAGTTCCTTAACCATAGTTCACCCGAACGCCTCGGTATTCTCTACCAGACCACCTGAGTCGGTTTAGGGTACGGGCCGCCATAAAACTCGCTAGAGGCTTTTCTCGACAGCATAGGATCATCCACTTCACCACAATCGGCTCGGCATCAGGTCTCAGACTATTGCCAGGCGGATTTACCTACCTGACGTCCTACACCCTTACCCCGGGACAACCACCGCCCGGGATGGACTACCTTCCTGCGTCACCCCATCACTCACCTACTGCAAGTCTGGTTCGTCGGCTCCACCACTCCCCTTTGCCCGAAGGCTCCGGGGCGGCTTCACGGACTTAGCATCGCCTGGTTCGATGTTTGACGCTTCACAGCGGGTACCGGAATATCAACCGGTTATCCATCGACTACGCCTGTCGGCCTCGCCTTAGGTCCCGACTTACCCTGGGCAGATCAGCTTGACCCAGGAACCCTTGGTCAATCGGCGCAAACGTTTCTCACGTTTGTATCGCTACTCATGCCTGCATTCTCACTCGTGAACCGTCCACCACTGCCTTCCGGCGCGGCTTCACCCGGCACACGACGCTCCCCTACCCATCCATACAGGCGTTGGCCCTATTGTATGAATGACACGACTTCGGCGGTACGCTTGAGCCCCGCTACATTGTCGGCGCGGAATCACTAGACCAGTGAGCTATTACGCACTCTTTCAAGGGTGGCTGCTTCTAAGCCAACCTCCTGGTTGTCTCTGCGACTCCACATCCTTTCCCACTTAGCGTACGCTTAGGGGCCTTAGTCGATGCTCTGGGCTGTTTCCCTCTCGACCATGGAGCTTATCCCCCACAGTCTCACTGCCGCGCTCTCACTTACCGGCATTCGGAGTTTGGCTAAGGTCAGTAACCCGGTAGGGCCCATCGCCTATCCAGTGCTCTACCTCCGGCAAGAAACACACGACGCTGCACCTAAATGCATTTCGGGGAGAACCAGCTATCACGGAGTTTGATTGGCCTTTCACCCCTAACCACAGGTCATCCCCCAGGTTTTCAACCCTGGTGGGTTCGGTCCTCCACGAAGTCTTACCTCCGCTTCAACCTGCCCATGGCTAGATCACTCCGCTTCGGGTCTTGAGCGTGCTACTGAAGCGCCCTGTTCGGACTCGCTTTCGCTACGGCTACCCCACCCGGGTTAACCTCGCAACACACCGCAAACTCGCAGGCTCATTCTTCAAAAGGCACGCAGTCACGAGATATGTGCAAGCACATATCCGACGCTCCCACGGCTTGTAGGCACACGGTTTCAGGTACTATTTCACTCCGCTCCCGCGGTACTTTTCACCATTCCCTCACGGTACTATCCGCTATCGGTCACCAGGGAATATTTAGGCTTAGCGGGTGGTCCCGCCAGATTCACACGGGATTTCTCGGGCCCCGTGCTACTTGGGTGTCTCTCAAACGAGCCGCTGATGTTTCAGCTACGGGGGTCTTACCCTCTACGCCGGACCTTTCGCATGTCCTTCGCCTACATCAACGGTTTCTGACTCGCCTCACAGCCGGCAGACTGTGAAAGAGAGATCCCACAACCCCGTATACGCAACCCCTGCCGGGTCTCACACGCATACGGTTTGGCCTCATCCAGTTTCGCTCGCCACTACTCCCGGAATCACGGTTGTTTTCTCTTCCTGCGGGTACTGAGATGTTTCACTTCCCCGCGTTCCCTCCACTTGCCCTATGTGTTCAGGCAAGGGTGACAGCCCATGACGACTGCCGGGTTTCCCCATTCGGAAACCCCCGGATCAAAGCCTGGTTGACGACTCCCCGGGGACTATCGTGGCCTCCCACGTCCTTCATCGGTTCCTGGTGCCAAGGCATCCACCGTGCGCCCTTAAAAACTTGGCCACAGATGCTCGCGTCCACTGTGCAGTTCTCAAACAACGACCAACCACCCATCACCCCGAACCAGCAGATTCGAGTGCACTGGGGCCGGCACTGAAGGCAGCCGTACGGCCATACCCTCAGACACCCAACAGCGTGCCCGACCACTCCCCGTCCGGAGATCATGCTTTCCACACCCGCAAGGGGCAGTACTCACAGCCTCCGGCCCGACGAACCGGCCGAATAATCAACGTTCCACCCATGAGCAACCACCGTCGGACGTTCGCCGACGTTGTGGCCCTGGCTGCCTTGCGGCAGCTAGATGCTCCTTAGAAAGGAGGTGATCCAGCCGCACCTTCCGGTACGGCTACCTTGTTACGACTTCGTCCCAATCGCCAGTCCCACCTTCGACAGCTCCCTCCCTTGCGGGTTGGGCCACCGGCTTCGGGTGTTACCGACTTTCGTGACGTGACGGGCGGTGTGTACAAGGCCCGGGAACGTATTCACCGCAGCAATGCTGATCTGCGATTACTAGCAACTCCGACTTCATGGGGTCGAGTTGCAGACCCCAATCCGAACTGAGACAGGCTTTTTGAGATTCGCTCCGCCTCACGGCTTCGCAGCTCATTGTACCTGCCATTGTAGCACGTGTGCAGCCCAAGACATAAGGGGCATGATGACTTGACGTCGTCCCCACCTTCCTCCGAGTTGACCCCGGCAGTCTCCTGTGAGTCCCCATCACCCCGAAGGGCATGCTGGCAACACAGAACAAGGGTTGCGCTCGTTGCGGGACTTAACCCAACATCTCACGACACGAGCTGACGACAGCCATGCACCACCTGTACACCGACCACAAGGGGGCGACCATCTCTGGCCGTTTCCGGTGTATGTCAAGCCTTGGTAAGGTTCTTCGCGTTGCGTCGAATTAAGCCACATGCTCCGCTGCTTGTGCGGGCCCCCGTCAATTCCTTTGAGTTTTAGCCTTGCGGCCGTACTCCCCAGGCGGGGAACTTAATGCGTTAGCTGCGGCACCGACGACGTGGAATGTCGCCAACACCTAGTTCCCACCGTTTACGGCGTGGACTACCAGGGTATCTAATCCTGTTCGCTCCCCACGCTTTCGCTCCTCAGCGTCAGTAATGGCCCAGAGATCCGCCTTCGCCACCGGTGTTCCTCCTGATATCTGCGCATTTCACCGCTACACCAGGAATTCCGATCTCCCCTACCACACTCTAGTCTGCCCGTATCGAATGCAGACCCGGGGTTAAGCCCCGGGCTTTCACATCCGACGCGACAGACCGCCTACGAGCTCTTTACGCCCAATAATTCCGGACAACGCTCGCGCCCTACGTATTACCGCGGCTGCTGGCACGTAGTTAGCCGGCGCTTCTTCTGCAGGTACCGTCACTTTCGCTTCTTCCCTGCTGAAAGAGGTTTACAACCCGAAGGCCGTCATCCCTCACGCGGCGTCGCTGCATCAGGCTTTCGCCCATTGTGCAATATTCCCCACTGCTGCCTCCCGTAGGAGTCTGGGCCGTGTCTCAGTCCCAGTGTGGCCGGTCGCCCTCTCAGGCCGGCTACCCGTCGTCGCCTTGGTGAGCCGTTACCTCACCAACAAGCTGATAGGCCGCGGGCTCATCCTTCACCGCCGGAGCTTTCCACACTCATCGGATGCCCGAGAGTGTCGTATCCGGTATTAGACCCCGTTTCCAGGGCTTGTCCCAGAGTGAAGGGCAGATTGCCCACGTGTTACTCACCCGTTCGCCACTAATCCCCACCGAAGTGGTTCATCGTTCGACTTGCATGTGTTAAGCACGCCGCCAGCGTTCGTCCTGAGCCAGGATCAAACTCTCCGTGAATGTTTACCCGACTGTGCTTAATTAAAAGCGTCGGTGCACACATCACGAGAGCGGAACCACCGGAGGAATAGTCCGATGGTTCACAGCGTCCTCGCTGTGTTTATTTCAAAGGAACCTCGTCCCAGCGAATGCTGGAGACGGGGTATCAACATATCTGGCGTTGATTTTTGGCACGCTGTTGAGTTCTCAAGGAACGGACGCTTCCTTTGTACTCACCCTCTCGGGCTTTCCTCCGGGCTTTTCCCTTCGATCTTGCTGTCTTGCGTTTCCGACTCTATCAGACCGTTTCCGGTTCCGATTCCCAGTCGGGAGGTTTGCCTTTCGGCTGTCTTTTGACCTCTCGGTTTCCCTTGCGGCCTTTCGACATTCACTACGTTAGCCGATTCCCTCGGCAAACTCATAATTGAGTTCCGCGGGCTCGCATCAGGGCATGCCTGATGCGCCCCCGCTGAGGGGATGTCGTAGGTAGTGGGTTGGCCGCTCTCGGCTGCTGGCTGATCGCCGTAACCGGTTCAAGCGGCTCGGGCTACGTTACGGACCCCCCAGGGGCGAGTCAAGTTGAGCGCCGACGGGGGGCGTGTGCCCGGTAGGGGCTGACCGTCGGGTCGTCGGCGATCCAGAAGCGCCAGGGATGGACTCCGCCGTCGCCGGCGACACCGGTGCGAGGGCCACTGAGTACCTGGTCAGGACCGACGGGGGCGCCGGTCAGGACGGTGATGGGCGAGGCGTCCGACGCGCAGGCGTCCGTTCCGTCCAGGGCGCGGTCCACGTCCAGGGCCGTGGCCAGACGGGCAGGCCCTTTGGCCAGTTCCTTGTCATTTCGGGCTGAGATTCGACGTTTGCGGGCGAGGTCGACGCCCTCGGTGATCTCGCCCGCGCGCAGCAGGACCCCGCTCGCCCGCCCCTCGGGACCGCACACGAGGTTCATGCAGTGCCACATGCCATAGGTGAAGTAGACGTACACATGACCGGGCGGACCGAACATCACGTCGTTTCGGGCCGTGCGGCCCCGATAGGCGTGGGAGCCGGGGTCGTTGGCGCCGTCGTAGGCCTCGACCTCCGTGAGGCGCAGTTCGATCGGCCCGTCGGGCGTGATGCGTACGAGGACGCGTCCCAGGAGGTCCGGCGCCACCTCCAGTACGGGGCGGTCGAAGAACTCGCGGGCCAGGGGCGTACGGTCGGTGCTCGCGATCATGGCGTCCGAGCGTAGTCCAGACGGGTGCGTGCCGATGGGTGGCGGGAGGGCGTCCGCCTTGGAAGGGTGTGGGGCTGGAGGACGCGGAACCGGTCGACGCCGGTTTGCGTTGGTAGGGATCAAGGATCCACGCCATGCCGAGCGATCCACGCCACACAACACAGCAGAACCACACAGAACAGATATGCAGGCATTGCCTGACGGGAGGAACAGACATGGGGTTCAAGCGGCTGCTCGCGAGCCTGGGAGCCGGTGGGGCTTCGGTCGAGACGGTGCTGACCGAGGTCAATGTCGTCCCGGGCGGCGTCGTCCAGGGTGAGGTGCGGATCCAGGGCGGTTCCGTGGACCAGCAGATCGAGGGGCTGTCCGTGGGCCTGCAGGCCCGGGTCGAGGTGGAGGGCCAGGACGCGGAGTACAAGCAGGACATGGTGTTCACCAAGCAGCGGCTCGGTGGTGCCTTCGAGCTGAAGGCCGGGGCGGTCCATGTGGTGCCGTTCGGTCTGGAGATCCCGTGGGAGACGCCGGTCACCACCATCCAGGGCCACAGCCTGCCGGGGATGCACATCGGTGTGACCACCGAGCTGGAGATCGCGCGCGCGGTCGACTCCGGTGACCTGGACCCGATCAACGTGCACCCGCTGCCGGCGCAGCAGGCGATCCTGGACGCCTTCATCCAGCTGGGCTTCCGCTTCAAGAACGCGGACCTGGAGCGCGGCCACATCCGGGGCACCCGGCAGAAGCTGCCCTTCTACCAGGAGGTCGAGTTCTACCCGCCGCAGCAGTACCACGGCCTGAACCAGGTCGAGTTGAGCTTCGTCGCCGACGACCGCGAGATGGACGTCGTGCTGGAGATGGACAAGAAGCCGGGGCTGTTCAGCGAGGGCAGCGACTCGTTCCGTTCGTTCCGGGTGGGGCTGCACGACTACCAGGGCACGGACTGGGCCGCGTACCTGAACCAGTGGCTGTCGGAGGTCGGCAGCAAGCGCAGCTGGTTCTAGGCTCTGAGCACACCTACCCCGGATCCATCAGGAGGTACTGAGGTGACCGAGCCGAAGAGGCCGCCGCTCCCCCACGATTTCCACCCGGTCGTGCCGTCCTTCACGGTCGCGAGCGAGGACGTCGAGGCGGGTGCGATGCTCAAGGACGCCCAGGTCCACGCGGCGGGGAACACCTCGCCGCAGCTGAGCTGGGCGGGCTTCCCGCCCGAGACCAAGAGTTTCGCCGTGACCTGTTACGACCCGGACGCCCCCACGGGCAGCGGGTTCTGGCACTGGGTGGTGTTCGACATCCCGGCGTCGGTGACGGAGTTGCCGACGGGCGCGGGCTCGGGGAAGTTCGAGGGACTGCCCGAGGGTGCGGTCCAGGTGCGCAACGACTACGGGACGAAGGACTTCGGCGGGGCCGCGCCGCCGCCCGGGGATCCCGCGCACCGCTATGTGTTCACGGTGTACGCCGTGGATCAGGAGAAGCTCGGTCCCGACTCGGACGCCTCACCCGCGGTGGTCGGCTTCAACCTGCGGTTCCACACCTTGGCTCGTGCTCATCTCATCGGCGAGTACGCCGCTGAGGCGGAAAAGTAACGAAGCCGGACGTTCATTGAACGTTTGCCCGTCTCTGGTCTTGGAAGTGATCAGGGACGGGCATTTTTTATTGCGTTGTCCATCTCGGCGTGCCCGGCCAGAGTTGATCCAAGCCCGCCGGGGGGTGGGCTGGCACAGGAGGTGGGCTGGGATGCGGGACACGCTGGTACTGAACGCGAGCTTCGAGCCGCTGTCGACGGTGACGCTCAACCGCGCCGTCGTTCTGGTGCTGCAGGCCAAGGCCGTCGTCGAGCAGACCCACCCCGAACTGCGCATGCGGGGAGCCGAGGTCGACATACCGGCGCCCCGGGTGATCAGACTCTGCAGGTATGTCAGGGTGCCGTTCCGAAGACAAGCGCCCTGGTCCAGGCGGGGTGTCCTGGTACGGGACAGGCACAGGTGCGCGTACTGCGGGAGGCGGGCGACGACCGTGGACCACGTGGTGCCGCGCTCGCGGGGCGGCGGCGACACCTGGCTGAACACGGTGGCCTCCTGTGCCGAGGACAATCACCGCAAGGCCGACCGGACTCCGGAACAGGCGGGTATGCCGCTGCTGCGGCAGCCGTTCGAGCCGACGCCGGCCGACGCGATGCTGCTGTCGCTGGGACACGAGGACTACGACGCGCTGCCGGCCTGGCTGTCGCAAGGGGCCGCGTAGGGCCCCGCCGGTAAGGCCGTTGAGCGCCGTCGTGGCCTCTGTCATTTGCGGGCTGCGGGTCCGTTCTGGCTGATCGCGCAGTTCCCCGCGCCCCTCAAAGCAAAAGCCGAAAAGACATCGGGACCACCCTCTTCTTCGAGGGTGGTCCCGATGTCGTCTGCTCTAGTCGATCGCCGGCTTCTCGCGGCGGTCGCCGTTGCCGTCGGCGGGGCGGGGGACGGACGGGCCGCCGCCCAGGTTGCCGAAGTTGCCCATGGCGCCGGAGAGGCCCTTGAGGGCGTCGCCGATCTCGCTGGGGACGATCCAGAGCTTGTTGGCGTCGCCCTCGGCGATCTTCGGGAGCATCTGGAGGTACTGGTAGGACAGGAGCTTCTGGTCCGGGTCACCGGCGTGGATGGCCTCGAAGACCGTACGGACGGCCTGGGCCTCGCCCTCGGCGCGCAGGGCGGCGGCCTTGGCCTCACCCTCGGCGCGCAGGATCTGGGACTGCTTCTCGCCCTCGGCGGTGAGGATGGCCGCCTGCCGCGTACCTTCGGCGGTGAGGATCGCGGCGCGCTTGTCGCGGTCGGCGCGCATCTGCTTCTCCATCGAGTCCTGGATGGAGGTGGGCGGCTCGATCGCCTTCAGCTCGACGCGGTTGACGCGGATGCCCCACTTGCCGGTGGCCTCGTCGAGGACGCCGCGCAGGGCCGCGTTGATCTCCTCGCGGGAGGTCAGGGTGCGCTCCAGGTCCATGCCGCCGATGATGTTGCGCAGGGTGGTGACGGTGAGCTGCTCGATGGCCTGGATGTAGCTGGCGACCTCGTAGGTCGCGGCGCGGGCGTCGGTCACCTGGTAGTAGATGACGGTGTCGATGTTCACGACCAGGTTGTCCTGGGTGATCACCGGCTGGGGCGGGAACGGCACGACCTGTTCGCGGAGGTCGATCCGGTTGCGGATCGAGTCGATGAACGGGACGACGATGTTGAGGCCCGCGTTGAGGGTGCGGGTGTAGCGGCCGAACCGTTCGACGATGGCCGCGCTGGCCTGTGGGATCACCTGGATGGTCTTGATCAGGGCGATGAAGACCAACACCACCAGAATGATCAGGACGATGATGATCGGTTCCATCGTTGCTCCCCGTGCCCTTCTCCGCCGTGGCGCTTCCGGAAGATCTTATGCCTGTTCGGACTGTTGAAGATCTTGCTGGTCGAGTCTGGCAGAACACCGCCTGCCAGGTGGGTCGTTCAGGTCATTGCGTCATCGCCTCGTGACCGCGTCGTGCGAGGTCACATGACGATGGCCGTCGCTCCCTCGATCTCCACGACGTCCACTTCCTGACCCACCTCGTAGGCCGTGCCGGTGTCGAGTGCGCGGGCGGACCAGACCTCGCCGGCCAGCTTGATGCGGCCGCCCGAGCCGTCGACCCGTTCCAGGACGACGGCCTGTCTGCCCTTCAACGCGTCGATGCCGGTCGCGAGTTGGGGCCGCTGGGACCGGTGCCGGGCCGCGATGGGCCGTACGACCGCGATGAGCGCGACGGAGACGGCCGCGAAGACGAGGACCTGGAGGACCACGCCTCCGCCCAGCCCCGCGGTCGCGGCGCCGGCGACCGCGCCCAGGGCGAGCATGCCCAACTCGGGCATCGCGGTCACGACGAGGGCGATCCCGAGCCCGGCCGCGCCGATCAGCCACCACACCCATGCGTCGATGCTGTCCACGTCGGCCATGGTAGAACCGCGATCGGGCCGCCGAACAGAGCGCACGGTCAAAGATCACGTACAGAGTGGGTCCAAGTCGGTTGCTCCTGGGGCCGGTTGTGGCCCCAGGGCATTCGACTGGCCGGGGATCGCGGGAAGTCGGCGGTCAGGTGAGCGGCAGACCGTGGGCGGTCCAGCGCTCGCCGAGCTGGTCGACGACGAGCGGGAGGCCGAAGCAGAGGGAGAGGTTGCGGGAGGTGAGTTCCAGCTCCAGCGGGCCCGCGGCGAGGACCTTGCCCTGACGGATCATCAGGACGTGGGTGAAGCCCGGCGGGATCTCCTCGACGTGGTGCGTGACCATGATCATGGAGGGGGCGATCGGGTCGCGGGCGAGGCGGCCGAGCCGGCGGACGAGGTCCTCCCGGCCGCCGAGGTCGAGGCCGGCGGCCGGCTCGTCGAGGAGCAGCAGTTCGGGGTCGGCCATCAGGGCGCGGGCGATGAGGGTGCGCTTGCGCTCGCCCTCGGAGAGGGTGCCGAACTTGCGGTCGACGTACTCGGTCATGCCGAGGCGGTCGAGGAAGGCGCGGGCGCGCAGCTCGTCGATCTCCTCGTAGTCCTCGTTCCAGGTGGCGGTCATGCCGTACGCGGCGGTCAGGACGGTCTGCAGGACCGTCTGGCGCCGGGGGAGCTTCTCCGCCATGGCGATGCCCGCCATGCCGATGCGGGGGCGCAGTTCGAAGACGTCGACCTTGCCGAGGGTGTCACCGAGGATCGTGGCGGTGCCCTTGCTGGGGTAGAGGTAGCTGGACGCGATGTTCAGGAGGGTGGTCTTGCCCGCGCCGTTCGGACCGAGGATGGCCCAGCGCTCGCCCTCCTTGACCGACCAGGAGACCTGGTCCACCAGAGCCCGGCCCTCGCGGACCACGGATACGTCCTCCAGCTCCAGAACATCGCTCATGAGCGCGCTGTCTCCCCTTGCAGTGTCGGCCTGTCTCGGCTGTCGCGTACGCCTGTGGTCGGAGCCACCGCCGGGTGGGCGCAGCCCATGGGGAAATCTACGCCACCGGTCGGGCGGTCCATCCCCTCGGTCGGTCCTTAGGGTGGGGGCATGCTCTCGGAACCGCGCTCTGGACGCCTTGCCTCGTGGGGAAACGCCCTTCTTGCCGGACTTGTCTCGCCCGATGACGCGGTGCTCGCGATCGTCGGGGAGGACGCCGTGCACCGGGTCGAGGGGCTGCCCGGTGAGTCGGGGCCGGTCGGACTGACGCTCGCGCTGGGGCGTCTGCGGGCGCTGGGGGCGCGCGGGCTGCGCGTCGCGCTGCCGGCGGCGGGGCATCCGCTGGGGCTGAGCGGGCCGCCGGAGTTCAACAAGCGGGCGCTGGAGGCGGAGGAGGCGGTCGTCTGCCACGGGGGTGCGCTGGGGCTGGTGCCGGAGGTGCACACGGCCGGGCGGGCCGGTGACGAGCACGTGGAGGTCGTCTGGCACTGCCTGGAGGTGCGGGAGGCGCCGCCGGCCGACGTGCCGTCCCTGGGGGAGGCCGAGCGGGAGTTGGCGGAGGCGTTGCGGGAGGCGACGGCGGTGTTGTCGCGACTGGACGTGGCCGCGTCCGGGCCGGTGGCGGAGGCGGCGATCGACGCGTACCGCGCACGGGCCGAGCGGGGCCGGGAGGTGCTGGCGCCCGGGTATCCGCCGCGTGCGGTACGGGTGCTGGAGCTGGCGCAGCGGGTGGGGCTGCTGATCTCCGTGGCGTACGAGAACGGGCACGGCGGGGCCGTGAGCGCATCCGAGATGGCTTCCCGGAGCGCCGCACTGCGGCCGGTGGAACGGACGGCCCGGCGGGCGCAGGTGGCGGCGTACAACGCGTTCGTGGAGGAGCGGGAGCGCGGGCGCTAGCCGGGCGAGGGTCGGGCGCTGGCCGGGCGGGAGCGCGGGCGCTGGCCGGGCGGGGGTGCGGTGAGCCTTGGCTGTGCGTTGGCCGGCGGCTGCGGCTGGGCGGGGGTCGGCTGCGCAACTCGGCGCTGCGAGGTGCCGCTGCGCCCACCCGTGCCGCCCCGGCGGCACGACTGCCCGCAGTTGGGACGGCTGAACGGGGACGTCGGGGGGGGCCTGGACGTCGAGGCCGGAGGTGACGCCCGGGGAGCCCGCGGCCGCGCTGTCCGCCGAGGAGTCGGCGACGGCGGCGACGGTGGCGCCGGAGGTGGCACGGAGGGGCGGCGCGAACGGTCCGTCCGGCGCATGGGCGCGACAACCTGACCGGCCCTCCAGGGATGCCTGGAGGGCCGGTGGTCACTGGTGCTCCGGGGCGGGAACGTCAGTGGTTGACGCCCAGGTTGCCGAAGGCCGGGTTCAGGGCGCCGATGACGTTCACGCTGTTGCCGACCACGTTCACGGGGACGTGGACGGGGGCCTGGATGACGTTGCCCGAGACGACACCCGGCGAGCCGATGGCCTTGCCGTCGGCGTGCGCCCCGCCGTCGGTGGCGGAGGCCATGCCGGCACCGGCGGCGACGAGGCCACCGGCCACCATCGTGACAGCGGCGGCCTTCTTCAGGTTCTTCACGGTGAGCCCTTCCTAGCGGTCGCTGCGGCGGTCGCACGCAGCACGCACTGAAGAACGGCGGGACCCACCCGAGGATGCGCCACCCGGGGGACATACACCCGACAGTATGAATCTCAGCCCGGCGCGGAACCTTTCGTATTGCCGGACGGTCCGATCCTCATCCCGCCATACCGTGGCGTACCGCCCACAGCGCGGCCTGCGTGCGGTCCGCCAGGTCGAGCTTCATCAGGATGTTCGAGACGTGGGTCTTCACCGTCTTCTCGGAGAGGACCAGAGCGCGGGCGATCTCGCGGTTGGAGCGCCCGTCGGCGATCAGACCGAGCACCTCCCGCTCCCGCTCGGTGAGGGAACTTCCCCTGCCCTGGCCCGAGTTGGCCTCCTCCTGGGACAGCAGCGCGTCGGCGACCTCCGGCTGCAGCAGGATGTGTCCCGCGTACACCGAACGGATGGCGCCGGCGAGCGCGTCGGGGTCCACGTCCTTGTAGACGTACCCGGCGGCTCCGGCGCGCAGGGCCGGGACGACCGTGCGCTGCTCGGTGAAGCTGGTGACGATGAGCACGCGCGCGGGGTTGGCGAGTTCCCGGAGCCTGCGCAGGGCGGCGACGCCGTCCATGACCGGCATCTTGACGTCCATCAGGACGACGTCGGGCCGGAGCTCCTCGGCGCGGGCGACTCCCTCGGCGCCGTCGGCGGCCTCTCCGACGACCTCTATGTCGTCCTGCACCTCCAGGAAGGTGCGCAGGCCGCGCCGGACCACCTGGTGGTCGTCGACCAGCAGCACCTTGATCGTCTCAGCCACCGGGGACCTCCATCTCGATCGTGGTGCCCTTTCCGGGCGCCGATTCCACGGTCAGCCGGCCGCCGACCCCGCTCGCCCGGTCGCGCATGGAGACCAGACCGAGGTGGCGTCCCGCGTGGCGCACGGCCTGGGTGTCGAAGCCGATGCCGTCGTCCGTGACGCGCAGGACGGCTCCGCCGCCCCGGCGGTCGAGGGTGACGTCCACCCGCTCGGCCCGAGCGTGCCGCAGGGCGTTGTGCAGGGCCTCCTGGGCGACCCGCAGCATGGCCTCCTCCTGGGCGGCGGGCAGCGCGCGGGCGCCGCGGCCGGAGAAGGTGACGCGGGCGCTGTGGGCGCGGTCCAGGACGTGGATCTGGGTACGCAGGGTGGCGGCCAGGCCGTCCTCGTCGAGCCCGGCGGGGCGCAGCTCGACGACGGCGGCACGCAGTTCGTCGGCGGCCTCGGCGGCGAGGGCGGCGACCTGCTGGAGTTCGCCCTTGGCCCGGGAGGGGTCGCGGTCCACGAGGGCGGCGGCGGCCTGGGCGGTCAGGCGCAGGGAGAACAGCTTCTGGCTGACGGCGTCGTGGAGTTCGTGGGCGAGCCGGGAGCGCTCCTCGGCGATGGTCAGTTCACGGCTGCGCTCGTAGAGGCGGGCGTTGGTCAGGGCGATCGCGGCGTGCTGGGCGAGGATCGACAGCAGGTCCTCGTCGTCCTCGGTGAAGCCGCAGCCGCCCTCGGGCCTGGGGCACCGCTTGTTGGCGAGGAACAGGGCGCCGATGACCTCGTCGCCGTCGCGGATCGGCAGGCCCAGGAAGTCGACCAGGTCGGGGTGGGCGCTCGGCCAGCCCTCGAAGCGGGGGTCCTCGCGGACGTCGGCCAGCCGCTCGGGGGTGGCCTCGTGGAGCATGGCGGCGAGGATGCCGTGCTGGCGCGGGAGGGGGCCGATGGCCTTCCACTGGGCGTCGCTGACCCCGTCGACGACGAACTGGGCGAAGCCGCCGTGGTCGTCGGGGACGCCGAGCGCCGCGTACTCCGCGTCGAGCAGCTCCCGCGCGGAGGCGACGATCGTCTTGAGGACGTCGCGCACCTCCAGGTGCCTGCTCATGGCCAGCAACGCGGCGCTCACCGCGGCGAGGCCGGATCGTGGACCGTGACTCATGAGCTCACCGTACCGGCGGGGTCCGGCACCGCGGATCGGACCGCCGGGGGTCTCCTGCGGGGCCTCGGACCTAGGCCGCGGTCCTACGACCGTGCCTAGGTCCCGGGGGTCGGGCCGGCGGCCTAGGGCGAAGGGCCCCGGTGCTCTGCGGCCCGCGCACGAGGCGGCGGGACCGGTCCCGTTCCTACGTTGGGATCACCGCCGCCCGGGTCGGGTGGCGGCCGAGGACGAGGGGACGGATGTCATGCCCGTAGCGATCATCACGGGGGCTTCGAAGGGGCTGGGCCGGGCGCTGGGCGCGGCGCTGGCGGAGCGCGGCTGGGATCTGGTGCTGGACGCCAGGACCCCCGGGGCCCTGAAGGAGGCGGCGGCGGAGCTGTCGGCGTACGGGACGCGGGTGGAGGCACTGCCGGGCGACGTGACCGACGCGGGTCACCGGGCCGGGCTGGTGGCGGCGGCCCGGGCGCTGGGCGGGGTGGACCTGCTGGTGAACAACGCGAGCGCGCTGGGTGCCGAGCCGCTCGTACGGCTGGAGGAGCTGGCCCTGGACGGGCTGCGGCGGGCCCTGGAGGTCAATGTGGTCGCGGCGCTGGGGCTGGTCCAGGAGGCGCTGCCGCTGCTGCGGGCGTCGGGGGCGGGCTCGGTGATCGACGTCAGTTCGGACGCGGCGGTCGAGGCGTACGGGACGTGGGGCGGGTACGGGGCCTCGAAGGCGGCGCTCGACCAGCTGTCGGCGGTGCTGGCCGAGGAGGAGCCGGGGCTTCGGGTGTGGGCCGTCGATCCCGGGGACATGGGCACGGATCTGTACGCGGCGGCCGTACCGGACGACGACGACCCGCGGCCGAGCCCGGAGAGTGTGGTGCCGGCGTTTCTGCGGCTGCTGGACGAGCGGCCGGTCAGTGGCCGCCACGCGGCTCCGTCCCTGCTGGAGGGGCGATGACGACGGCGGCGGTACGGGTGCCGGAGGGGCTGCACGCGCGGGTGCCCGCCGAGCAGCGCGGTCCGGGGCTCGACCGGGACGGCGTACGGCTGATGGTCTCGCGGGGCACGGAGGTGTCGCACCACGCGTTCGCGGCGCTGCCGCGGCTGCTGGGGGCGGGGGACCTGCTGGTGGTCAACACCTCGCCGACGCTGGCGGCGGCGGTGGACGGGACGGTCGGGGACGCGCGCGTGGTGGTGCATTTCTCCACACGGGGCGACGACGGGCGGTGGGCGGTGGAGCTGCGGGATCCGGACGGGCGCGGCACCACGCGCGTGCGCGCGGGCGGTCCGGCGGGGACGCGGGTGCGGCTCCCGTGTGACGTGTGGCTCGTCCTGGAGGAGCCGCTGAGCGCGCGCGGCGAGCGGCTGTGGTGGGCCAGGGTGCTGCTGCCGTCGCCGGAGTCCGCCGCGTCCTCCGCGTCGCCGGGGCCCTCGGCGGCCTCGGAGGCCGTCGCCGAGGTGCTGCGGGAGCACGGGCGGCCCATCCGGTACTCCTATACGGAGCGGGACCAGCCGTTGTCCGTCTACCAGACGGTGTTCGCGTTGCCGTCGCGGGACGGGGCGGGCAGCGCCGAGATGCCGAGTGCGGGGCGGCCGTTCACGGCGCGCATGGTGGCGGAGCTGGTGAGCCGGGGGGTGCAGTTCGCGCCGGTCACGCTGCACACCGGGGTGGCGTCGGCGGAGGCGCACGAGCCGCCGTATCCGGAGCGGTTCACGGTGCCCGAGGCGTCGGCGCGGCTGGTCAACGCGGCGAGGGCGGGCGGCCGGCGGGTGATCGCCGTGGGGACGACGGCGGTGCGGGCCGTGGAGTCGGCGGCGGGGTCCGACGGTGTCGTACGGGCCCGGGACGGCTGGACGGATTTGGTGGTGACGCCGGAGCGCGGGGTGCGGGTGGTGGACGGGCTGCTGACCGGGCTGCACGAGCCGGAGGCGTCGCATCTGCTGATGCTGGAGGCGGTCGCCGGGCGGCCGGCGATCGACCGTGCGTACGAGGCGGCGGTCGAGGGGCGTTATCTGTGGCACGAGTTCGGGGACGTGCACCTCGTCCTGCCGGGGATCCCGCCCGTGCACGGCCCTCACGGAGCGCATTGCGACAGCAACTGCCCGTGAAGCGCGGGGCGAGGCCGTGTGAGCCCGCCCATAGGGTGCGCATCACGTACGAACCTGCCTAGGAGAGGGATAAGGGCGGTTTGAGCGGGAAGGACGCGTTGGTCTGTCCCGTTTTGCCCTTTCCGGTTCAACTAAGCAGCATCGTACGTCACACCTTTGCCACACGATTTTGCGGCCGCTAAGAATTGCTGCTGTCGCTCGACGCCGCGGGTCGCCCCGCGGCGTTTGTGCTGGAACAGCAATGTCCCCACCCGGCACGAGAGCGACCTCCGCGCTATTCGAAGAGGTCCCTCACTCATGCTCAAGAACGCCAAGAACCCCGGCCACAGTCTCGCGCTGACCAAGACCCACAAGCTCTCGCTCGCCGGTGTGGCCACCTTCGGTGTCGCCGCCCTCGCGTTCTCGCTGGTGCCGGCCGAGGCTCAGACCGCCACGCAGACCGTGTCCGCGGCTCCGGCGGCGTTCAGCCAGAACCCGGCCCAAGCCGCGAAGGTCAGCGTCACGAACCAGGCCGCCGACGCCGACAAGAAGGCCGCCGTGGCCGCCGCGCAGAAGAAGGCCGCCCAGGAACGCGCCAAGAAGGAGGCCGCGAGCCGGGCCGCCCAGCGCGCCAAGATCGCCAAGGCCGCCGCCAAGTCGTACCCGAACAACCTCGACGGCTGGATCCGCGAGGCGCTCGACATCATGAAGAAGCACAAGATCCCGGGCACGTACCACGGCCTGCACAAGAACATCATGCGGGAGTCCTCGGGCAACCCGAACGCCATCAACAACTGGGACATCAACGCCCAGAACGGCGTCCCGTCGATCGGTCTGCTGCAGGTCATCAAGCCGACCTTCGACGCCTACCACGTCCCGGGTACGAAGAAGAGCCAGTACGACCCGGTCGCCAACCTGACGGCCGCCGCGAACTACGCCGCCCACCGCTACGGCTCGATCGACAACGTCAACAGCGCGTACTGAGGCCCGCGCGGGACCTCTGAGAACGTGGAAGGGCGGCACCCGGTGCGGGTGCCGCCCCTCGTTCGTCAGTGGCCGCCGGTCACTTCCGCATGACCTCCGGCTCGTGGCGGCGCAGGAAGCGGGCCACGAGGACTCCGCAGATCACGCCGAGCACGATGAGAGCGATCATGTCCAGACTGTAGGCGCCGACCGTGTGGTTCCACAGCGGGTCGGTGTCCCCCGCCTCCTTCGGCGGGCTGATGTTGTTGAAGTCCAGCGTGGCACCGGCGGCGGCGACCGCCCAGCGCGAGGGCATCAGGTACGAGAACTCGTTGACGCCGGGGCTGCCGTGCAGGGCGAAGAGGCAGCCGGTGAAGACGACCTGGACGATCGCGAACATCACCAGCAGCGGCATGGTCTTCTCGGCGGTCTTCACCAGCGAGGAGATGACCAGGCCGAACATCATGGACGTGAAGCCGAGCCCCATGATCGGGATCGACATTTCGAGCATGACGGCGACCTTGCCCTCGCCGAAGATCAGGGACTCGTCCGGGATGGTCCGGCTGGAGAACCCGATCGCGCCGACCATGGCGCCCTGGAACACCGTGACCGCGCCCAGGACGATCACCTTGGACATCAGGTACGCCGAGCGCGACAGACCGGTGGCCCGCTCCCGCTCGTAGATCACCCGTTCCTTGATCAGCTCTCGGACGGAGTTGGCGGCGCCCGCGAAGCACGCGCCGACCGCCAGGATCAGCAGCACCGTGGTGGCCGTGCCGTTGGGGATGGGCAGGCCGGTCGCCTTGTTCACCCCCCGCACCAGCAGGTCCTTGTCCGGGTCGATGAGCAGGCTCACCGCGCCGAGCACGGCCGGCAGGATCACCGTCAGCGCCAGGAAGCCCTTGTCGGAGGCGATGACGGAGACATAGCGCCGGACCAGGGTGCCGAGCTGTGACATCCAGCTCTGCGGCTTCGGCGGGCGCATCGCCTGCGGCGGCGGCATGTGCACCGACTGCGGGGCGACGGCGTCGATGTCCGCGGCGTACATCTGGTAGTGCTGCGAGCCCTTCCAGCGGCCCGCCCAGTCGTAGTCGCGGTAGTTCTCGAAGGCGGAGAAGACGTCGGCCCAGGTCTCGTAGCCGAAGAAGTTCAGCGCCTCCTCGGGCGGACCGAAGTACGCCACCGAGCCGCCCGGAGCCATCACCAGGAGCTTGTCGCAGATCGCCAGCTCGGCGACCGAGTGGGTGACCACCAGGACCGTGCGGCCGTCGTCGGCGAGGCCGCGCAGCAGCTGCATGACGTCGCGGTCCATGCCCGGGTCCAGACCGGAGGTCGGCTCGTCCAGGAAGATCAGCGACGGCTTGGTCAGCAGCTCCAGGGCGACCGAGACGCGCTTGCGCTGGCCTCCGGAGAGCGAGGTGACCTTCTTGTCCTTGTGAATGTCGAGCTTCAGCTCGCGCAGCACCTCGTCGATGCGGGCGTCACGCTCGGCGGCCGTGGTGTCGGCCGGGAAGCGCAGCTTGGCCGCGTACTTGAGGGCCTTCTTGACGGTCAGCTCCTTGTGCAGGATGTCGTCCTGCGGGACCAGACCGATGCGCTGCCGCAGCTCGGCGAACTGCTTGTACAGGTTCCGGTTGTCGTAGAGGACGTCGCCCTGGTTGGCCGGGCGGTAGCCCGTGAGCGCCTTCAGCAGGGTGGACTTGCCGGAGCCGGAGGGGCCGATGACCGCGATCAGCGACTTCTCCGGGACACCGAAGGAGACGTCCTTCAGGATCTGCTTGCCGCCGTCGACGGTGACCGTCAGATGGCGCGCGGAGAAGGAGACGTCACCGGTGTCGACGAACTCTTCCAGGCGGTCGCCGACGATACGGAACGTCGAGTGGCCGACGCCGACGATGTCGTTCGGGCCGAGGAGGGCCGTTCCGCCCTTGGCGATCGGCATACCGTTGACGAACGTGCCGTTGTGCGAACCGAGGTCGCGGATCTCGAAGCGCCCGTCGGGCGTCGCGTGGAACTCGGCGTGGTTGCGCGAGACCTGGAGGTCGGAGACCACCAGCTCGTTCTCCAGCGCACGGCCGATGCGCATGACCCGGCCGAGCGACAGGTGGTGGAACGTGGTCGGGCTGCGGTCGCCGTAGACCGGCGGCGCCCCCGCGCCACCACCGGGGCCCTGCTGGTGCGGGACCTGTGCCTGCGGCTGCTGCCAGCCCGCCTGCGGAGCCTGCTGCTGCGGGGCCTGCTGGCCGGCGTATCCGGCGTTCGCGCCCTGCGCCGCGTAAGGCTGCTGCTGGGGCTGCGCCACGGACGCGGCGGTGCCGGAGAGGCTGAGTCTCGGGCCGTCGGTCGCGTTGCCCAGGTGCACGGCCGAGCCGGGACCGATCTCCAGCTGGTGGATCCGCTGCCCCTGCGCGAAGGTGCCGTTGGTGCTGCCGTGGTCCTCGATCACCCAACCACGGCCGCTGAAGCTGATCGTGGCGTGACGCCAGGACACCCTGGCGTCGTCGAACACGATGTCTCCCTGCGGATCACGTCCGAGGGTATATGCCCTGGACGGATCGAGCGTCCAGGTTTGTCCGTTCAATTCCAGTACGAGTTCCGGCACTCCATGCCCCACTGAGTTGTCCCCCGAATTACCCCCGTCACAGGGAGTCTAGGGATGTCGAACATCGGGGGGAACTATTTCAGGCTCGGCCCCCTGACCGAAAGTCGGGCCTTGTGAAGAGTGCGTACGGGGGTCGTCGGCCGGTCCCGTTGACGGGGTTGAAACCGGGCCGGAGAGTGGTAATCCCACGCGAGAGGGACATCGGCGGTCCAACGCCGCGATGCGGATCGGGGGGTCCGACCATGAGCGACCGAAATGCCGGCCGGGGCGGCGGGGTGCCGTGGGGGGACGTCGTGTTCTCCGCGATCGCCTCCGTGAGCTGGGCGTTGATCGGAATGGCGGGTACGGCGGCGCTCGGCCTGCATCTGCTGGAGGCCGACACCGCGGGCGAACTCGGGCCCATGACAGCGGCGGTCGTGGCGCTGGGGGCAGGTGGGTCGGTGACCCCGTCCGGCGACGTGTCCGTCTTCGGCCTGGAAGGCGCGCAGGCCACCACCTCCATCGAGATCACGCCACTGGGTGTCTCGCTGGTGGGAGCACTGCTGCTGGCCTGGTTCTTCCTGCGGTCCCTGCGGGGCGCGGGAGTTGTCGTCACCGCCGGCGAACTCCTCGCGCGGGCAACGGCGGTGCTCGCGCTCTTCGTGGCGCTGATGGGCGGGCTGGCCTGGGCCGGGCACGCCGTCGTCACCCTCGACGGTGACCGTCTGGGGCTCGACGGCGCGCTGCCGGGCGGCGGCGCCCTCGACGACGTGGGGATCCCCGGGCTCGGCGACATCGGGGACATCGGCGGCGGTCTGCTGCCGGACCGGCTGGGCGACCTGGCCGACGCGCGGGCCCATGTCGGCTTCACCGTCGACGCCGTGCCGACCCTCCTCGGCGGCCTGACCTGGTGCGCTTGCGTGCTGCTCGTCGCCCTGGCGGCCTCGCGGCACACCCCGCTGCCGCCCGCCCTGGACGCGCTGCACCGCGTCGTACGGCCCGCCGTGTCCGCCGTGGTCTCCGTGCTGCTGGTGGCGGTCCTGGCCGGGCTCGCGGCGGCGGCGTACGCGGCGACCGGCGACCCGCATCCGCGACGGATCGCCGGCGCGGCCCTCCTCGGCGCGCCCAACGGCGTCTGGCTGGGCGTCCCCCTCGGCCTCCTCGTCCCCTTTGACGGCAGGGCCACCGGCGCGCTCGCCACCCTCCTGCCCGACCCGCTCGACGAGCTGCTGCGCGTCGACGCGGGCGAACCCGTCACGCTCGGCCGCCTCGCCGAACTGGACGACAGAGTCTGGCTGTTGGGCCTCGCGGCCGCGCTGATGATGGTGTACGCGGGAGTCCTCACCGCCGTCCGTACGCCTTTCGTACGGCGGACCGCTGCCGCCGCTGCCGGTGACGGGTCGGGTGCGGATGTACGGGGCGGGGGCGTCCTCGGCTTCGTGGGGAACTGCGCTCTTCGGCTGGGCCTCGCGACGGCGGTGGCGCTGCCGCTGCTCGTACGGCTGACGGAGGTGTCGGTGGACGCCTCGCTGGGTCTGTTCGGCATCGACGCGTTCGACGCGGGCGTCGAGCTGCGCGGGCAGGCCGCGGCGGCGCTGGTGCTGGGCGCGCTGTGGGGCGCGGGTGCGGGGGCCGTCGGGGCGTCGCTGGCCTGCGCGACGCGCACCGCGGGGCTGCGGGCCACGCCGTGGGCGCGCGGGGACGCCGGTGCCGGGCGGGCCGGGGGCTCAGCGGCCGCGGGGGCGGCCTCCCTCTCGGGACCGTACACGCCGGGCATGCCGTACCGGCCGCCCAACCCCGACACCAATCCTTATCTGCGGCTGCCGGAGGAGTTGCGCGAGACGCGGGAGACGAGAGGGGCGCGGGAGGCCCGGGAGGCGTGGGGGCCGGGCGGGGGCGAGAGCGGTGCCGGAGGTCCGGGGGCGCCGCCCGATGTGTACGGGGCGCCCACGGTGGCGCGGCGGTTCACACCCCCGCCGCGACGGCCCGGGCAGCGGCCGGGATCAGGAGCAGGGTCGGGGTCGGGGTCGAGCGTCTGGCCCGCCCCGCCACCACCACCGGAGGAGGGGCCGCCGCCTCCGCCGCCTCCGTCACGGGGGCCCCAGGGGCCCCGGGGCCGGTGAGATGCCGGCGACGGGAGTGGTCCGGGCGGGCGCTCCCTGGGTGTCGTACACGATCCGGGCGGGCGTCGACCGACCGTAACCCAGTGTTCTCCGTCCGCTGGGCGGACCTCAGGGGCAAAAGGCACGGGACGCCGGATACGGTGGGAACATCATGAGCGCTTCGCAGATCTCCTCTGACGTCCCCACTCTCCTCGTCAAGATCTTCGGCAAGGACCGGCCGGGCATCACCGCCGGGCTGTTCGACACCCTCGCCGCGTACTCCGTCGACGTGGTCGACATCGAGCAGGTCGTCACCCGTGGCCGGATCGTGCTGTGCGCGCTCGTGACCGAGCCGCCCGCCGGGCAGGAGGGCGACCTGCGGGCGACCGTCCACAGCTGGGCGGAGTCGATGAGGATGCAGGCGGAGATCATCTCCGGTCTGGGCGACAACCGTCCCCGCGGACTCGGCCGCTCGCACGTCACGGTGCTGGGCCACCCGCTGACCGCCGAGTCCACCGCCCGCATCGCCGCCCGGATCACGGCGACCGGCGGCAACATCGACCGTATCTTCCGGCTCGCCAAGTACCCGGTGACGGCCGTCGAGTTCGCGGTCTCCGGTACGGAGCCGGAGACGCTGCGGACCGCGCTGGTCACCGAGTCGGTGGCGCTGGGCGTGGACGTGGCCGTGGTCGCGGCGGGGCTGCACCGGCGGGCGCAGCGGCTGGTGGTCATGGACGTGGACTCCACCCTCATCCAGGACGAGGTGATCGAGCTCTTCGCCGCGCACGCCGGGTGTGAGAAGGAGGTCGCCGAGGTGACCGAGGCCGCGATGCGCGGCGAGCTGGACTTCGAGCAGTCGCTGCACGCGCGCGTGGCGCTGCTGGAGGGCTTGGACGCCTCGGTGGTGGAGAAGGTGCGCAGCGAGGTGCGGCTCACGCCGGGGGCGCGCACGCTGATCCGCACGCTGAAGCGGCTGGGTTTCCAGGTCGGTGTCGTCTCGGGCGGGTTCACCCAGGTCACGGACGATCTCAAGGAGCGGCTGGGGCTCGACTTCGCGCAGGCCAACACCTTGGAGATCGTGGACGGCAGGCTCACCGGCCGGGTGGTCGGGGAGGTCGTGGACCGGGCGGGCAAGGCGCGGCTGCTGCGCCGGTTCGCCGCCGAGGCGGGGGTGCCGCTGGCCCAGACCGTGGCGATCGGTGACGGCGCCAACGACCTCGACATGCTGAACGCGGCCGGGCTGGGGGTCGCCTTCAACGCCAAGCCGGTGGTCCGCGAGGCCGCGCACACCGCGGTGAACTTCCCCTTCCTCGACACCGTGCTGTACCTCCTCGGCGTGACCCGCGAAGAGGTCGAGGCGGCGGACACGCACGACGAGTAGTGGGGCGTATGCGGCACGGAGGCCCGGCACCGAAGGGGTGCCGGGCCTCGGTCGTGCCGTGTGCGGTGTTGCCGGGTGCCGTGTTGCCGGGTGCCGGTGGGCTGCCGGGGCGGGGTTACTCCGTCGGCGCCCAGTAGTCGGCGAGGGTGGCGACGCCCGGCTCCAGGCTCTTCCAGGCGCCCTCGAAGGAGAGCACCGCGAAGGCGGCGGCGGGGAATCCGTGGCGGTTCAGGCGCGTGCGGGTGTCGCCCTCGGCGCTGCCCGCGAGGATGTCGGCGAGGCTCTGGATCCCGGGGTTGTGTCCGATCAGGACCACGTTCCGGGCGTCGTCCGGGGTCTCGTTGAGCAGGGCGATCAGCTCGCCGGGCGAGGCCTCGTAGATCCGCTCCTCGTAGACCGTTTTCGGCCGCTCGGGCAGTTCGTGGACGGCCAGCTTCCAGGTCTCGCGGGTTCTGACGGCGGTGGAGCAGAGGGCAAGGTCGAGGGGGATGCCGGAGTCGGCCAGCTTGCGCCCGGCGACGGCGGCGTCCGTGCGGCCCCGGTCGGCGAGCGGCCGCTCGTGGTCGGAGACCTGTGGCCAGTCGGCCTTCGCATGCCGGAAGAGGACGATCCTGCGGGATTCTGCGACGCTCATGCGTCCCAGCTTCGCACGAAACAGGCCATGGGGCGCAGGGAGTTGAAGTGCGGATACCCGGCACCGGTACTGGTGATTCCGGTGGGCCGGTCGGTCGTCACCGCGCGTGGCCCGGCAGCACCTGGCGTATGAGCTCCAGGAGGTGGGTGATCGCGGGATCGCCGCCCGCCGCCTGGGCCTGGGCGGGGTTGAGGATCATCAGCAGGAGGGTGACGAAGCCGAGGGCGGGCAGGGCGAGCGCCCACCAGGGGAGCCGGAAGTCGACACCGGCTGCGGGCGCCGGGTGGGGCCGGGTGTGCGTACGGGCCGACATGCCGCCTCCGTGGTCTGGGAGTCCTCGTGGCCCGGTCCTCCGTGGGCCCTCGCGGGTCCCCTGCGGCCACATCTCGACGTTACGGACCGCGAGCGGTCCGGCCCATCAGGTGATCCACCCACTTCACCCTGAGACTCACCCCCTAGGGGACGGGGGGTTAACCCCACCCCGCGGCGGGGTCACGGTGACGCGAGGGCGGCGATGATCCCGATGACGACGAAGATGGCGAGGAACGAGCCGAAGACCAGGAGCATCTTCTTCTGGCCGTTCTGGGGGTTCGGGTCGAGCACTGGCATGGGCCCAGTCTCGCACCCCGGGTCCCGGGCGGGGCCGCCGGGGGCGCGTCAGCGGGCCGCCTCGTCCTCGACGACCCGGTTCCGGCCCGCGAGGAGGCCCGCCGCCATCTGCGGGATCATCAGGGCGGCCATGAGGGCGAGGGGCAGCCCCCAGCCGCCGCTGTGCTGGTAGAGGACGCCGACCAGGAGCGGGCCGGGGATCGAGATGAGGTACCCGGTGCTCTGCGCGAAGGCGGACAGCTGGGCCACCCCCGCACCGCTCCTGGCCCGCATGCCGACCATGGTGAGGGCCAGCGGGAAGGAGCAGTTGGCGATGCCGATCAGTACGGCCCAGGCCCAGGCTCCCCCGGCCGGGGCGGCGTACAGGCCGGCGTACCCGAGGAGCCCGCAGACTCCCAGGCCGACCACGATGGGCCCCTGGTGCGGCAGCCGGCCGGCGAGCCGGGGGATCACGAAGGCCAGCGGTACGCCCATCACCATCGTGACGGCCAGCAGCAGCCCCGCCTCGCCCGCCGGGACCCCGGCGTCCCGGAAGATCTGCGCCATCCAGCCCATCGTGATGTAGGCGGCGGTGGCCTGGAGTCCGAAGAACACGGCGAGTGCCCGGGCGGTGCCGCTCCGGGTGACGCGGACGGTCCCCTCCTCGCGCGCGGGGGCCGGCCCGGCCGTGTGCGGGGAGCGGTCGCGGACGAAGGGCAGCCAGGGCAGCACCGCGGCCGCCGCGAGGCCGGCCCACACCGCGAGGCCGGTCTGCCAACCGCCGCCCAGGGCCGCCGTCATGGGCACGGTGACGGCCGCGGCGGTGGCGGTGCCGAGGGAGAGGGCCATGGAGTAGAGGCCGGTCATGGTGCCGATCCGGTCCGGGAACCAGCGCTTGACGATGACCGGCATCAGGACGTTGCTGACGGCGATGCCCATCAGGGCGAGGGCGCTCGCGGCCACGAAGCCCGCCGTGCCGCCGGCGTACGGCCGCAGCAGCAGACCTCCGGCGATCGCGGCCATGCCGGCGCAGACGACGGCGGCCGGGCCGAAGCGGCGGGCGAGCCGGGGCGCCATGACGCCGAAGACGGCGAAGCAGAGCGGCGGCACGGAGGTGAGGAGGCCGGCGACGCTGCCGCTCATACCGAGCCCGGCGCGCGCCTCTTCGAGGAGGGCGCCGAGGCTGGTGATGGCGGGGCGGAGGTTGAGGGCCGTCAGGACGATGCCGACGACCAGCAGCCGTGCGGTCCACGCGCGCGTACCGCGCGTCGGGCCCTCGGGTGCGGGGCCGCCGTCCGGTGCGGGGCGTACGGGCACGCCCCGTTCGGATGTCGTACGTCCCCGTGCCGCTGCCGGTACCGACGGCGATGTCGCCGCCGGTATCGGTGCCGCCGCCGGTGTGGGTGTCAGGGTCTCCTCGCTCGCCATGACACCCATCATAGAATCATAGGATGATTGGTTGTCCATGGGTCGGACTCCCCCGGTCGGCCCGCGCGTGCGAAGGTGTGCCATGCCGCTGAGCCATCCCCGCCGATCGGCGCTGTCCGAGCAGGTCATCGCCGCCCTGCGGAACCAGATCACCTCGGGCGAGTGGCCGGTCGGCTCCCGCATCCCCACCGAGCCCGAACTGGTCGAACAGCTGGGCGTCGCCCGGAACACGGTCCGCGAGGCCGTCCGCGCGCTCGCGCACAACGGGCTGCTCGACATCCGCCAGGGCTCCGGCACCTATGTCGTCGCCACCAGCGAACTCGCGGGCGTGATGCACCGCCGCTTCGCCGGCGCCGACCCGACCCACATCGCCGAGCTGCGCTCCGCCCTGGAGTCGAGCGCCGCCGGGCTCGCCGCCGAGCGGCGCACCGAGAAGGACCTCAAGCAGCTGGACGCGCTCCTCGTGCGCCGGGAGGAGGCGTGGGCCTCGGGCGACGCGGAGGCGTTCGTGGCCGCCGACGCGACCTTCCACATGGCGGTCGTGGCCGCCTCCCACAACGACGTCGTCACGACGGTCTACGCGGACCTGGGCGAGGTCCTGCGGGACTGGCTGCGCGGTGACGTGGGCGAGGAGCTGAGGCCGGAGACGCACATGGACCACTCCCGGCTGGTGGACGCCATCCGCGCGGGCGACACCGCGACCGCGGCGGCGGAGGCGGCCGGGTACCCCTTCCACTGCCGCCCGGGGCGGGTCAGCCCTCCCCCCGCCGATGGCTGAACCACACCGAGCGGACCTCCTTCCAGCAGCGCCCGGCGAGCCGCACGGTCTGCGCCGGTCCCGCCGCGACGGCGGCGCTGTCGCTGTCGATGTCCCACCAGCGCGCGCACTCGATGTGCAGCCGGACGCGGTCGACGGAGGCGTAGGGGTTGTAGCAGTGCGCCGTCACCCGGGAGCCGGTGACGGTGCTGCGGCAGGCCGCGCCGAACGGGTCGGGCCTGTCGGCCGGACGCGCCTCGGACGGGAGGGCGGGGAGGAGAGCCAGGGCGAGGGCGAGGACCGCCGGGGCGATGCTGCGGAAGACGCGCACAAGGGGACCTCCTCAGGCCGAGCGGCTGAGCGGTACAGCTCCAATGTGCGGGGCACCGGGCCCCGGCGCCCCGCCGGCTGGGCCGAACGAGTGATCGTCCCCGGGAAGAGGAGTACGGCGAGGGCGCGCACCCGAATGGATGCGCGCCCTCGTACGCCGGTGGAGCCAGGCGTATGCCGATGGAGCCGGACGGCGGTGCTACGCGCCGATCGCGTGCAGCCCGCCGTCGACGTGGATGATCTCGCCGGTGGTCTTCGGGAACCAGTCGCTGAGCAGCGCGACGACACCGCGGCCGGCCGGCTCGGGGTCCTTGAGGTCCCACTCCAGCGGCGAACGGTCGTCCCACACCGCGGCCAGCTCGCCGAAGCCCGGGATGGACTTGGCGGCCATCGAGGCGAGGGGGCCGGCGGAGACGAGGTTGCAGCGGATGTTCTGCTTGCCCAGGTCACGCGCCATGTACCGGCTGGTGGCCTCCAGGGCGGCCTTGGCCGGGCCCATCCAGTCGTACTGCGGCCAGGCGTACTGCGCGTCGAAGGTGAGGCCGACGACCGAGCCGCCGTTCTGCATCAGCGGCAGGCAGGCCATGGTCAGCGACTTCAGGGAGTACGCCGAGACGTGCATCGCGGTGGCGACGGACTCGAACGGCGTGTTCAGGAAGTTGCCGCCGAGGGCGTCCTGCGGGGCGAAACCGATGGAGTGGACGACGCCGTCGAGGCCGCCCAGCTCCTCGCCGACGATGTCGGCCAGCCGCCCGAGGTGCTCGTCGTTGGTGACGTCCAGCTCGATGACCTTGGTCGGCTTGGGGAGCTTCTTGGCGATGCGCTCGGTCAGCGTGGGCCGCGGGAACGCGGTCAGGATGATCTCCGCGCCCTGCTCCTGGGCCAGTTTGGCGGTGTGGAAGGCGATGGAGGACTCCATCAGCACACCGGTGATCAGGACGCGCTTGCCTTCGAGGATTCCGCTCATGGTGATCAGTGACCCATTCCCAGTCCGCCGTCTACGGGGATGACGGCTCCAGTGATGTACGAGGCGTCGTCCGAGGCGAGGAACCGCACCGTCGCGGCGATCTCCTCGGGCTGTGCGTAACGGCCGAGCGGCACCTGCTTCACGATGCCCGCGCGCTGCTCGTCGGTGAGCACCTTGGTCATGTCGGTGTCGACGAAGCCGGGCGCGACGACGTTGAAGGTGATGTCACGCGAACCCAGCTCACGGGCGAGGGAGCGCGCGAAGCCGACCAGGGCGGCCTTGGAGGCGGCGTAGTTGGCCTGCCCGGGCGAGCCGTAGAGGCCCACGACCGAGGAGATGAGGACGACGCGCCCCTTCTTGGCCCGCAGCATGCCGCGGTTGGCGCGCTTGACCACCCGGAAGGTGCCCGTGAGGTTGGTGTCGATGACCGAGGTGAAGTCCTCCTCGGACATGCGCATCAGGAGCTGGTCCTTGGTGACGCCGGCGTTGGCGATCAGGACCTCCACGGGGCCGTGCACGGCCTCGATCTCCTTGTATGCCTGCTCCACCTGCTCGGGGTCGGTGATGTCGCACTTGACCGCCAGGCAGCCCAATTCGGTGAGGGCGGCCGGCGGCTCCCCGGAGCGGTACGTGATGGCGACCTTGTCGCCGGCGTCGGCGAACGCGCGGGCGATGGCGAGGCCGATGCCCCGGTTGCCTCCGGTGACGAGAACCGAGCGGCTCAACGGATCACCCTTTCCATAGGGGTCTGACACACCCGCCCGAAAACCTCGATGACAGGCGGCTTCTCCGAAAACCTATCGGTCCGTCCCCCGCGAAGGGCATTCGGGCACCGACAGTGGGAGACAGCCAGTGCTGTGGGATCCCTACATGCCTGACGTCAGCGGCGACCGGTGACGCGGTGCCACCGGTTTCTCACATGTCCCCGGTCCAGCGCTGATCCGCCCCGGCCAGTTCGTCGCACAGGATGTGCAGAGTGCGGTCGAACAACACCCCCCGATGCGACAACACGTTCCGGGCCAGGACGAGCTGCTCCAGCAGCCGTCGATCCTCGACAGGGAGGTTGAGGTGGCCCTGGCGGCAGGCACGGAGCAGGGGTCCGACCTCGATGGTGCGGAACACCTCCTGCGCGCGGGCGCGGTATCCGGCCGGAGGCCGCTCGACATAGCGGTCGATCAGCTCGGCCAGGGGTCTGGTCGCCGCGGAGAGGGCGCGCGATGCCACACGCCGGCGAGCCTCCTCGATCCAGGGCAGCAGCACCCGCGCCTGGGCCTGGCTGACAAGGATCTTCAAGTGGTCCGAGCGACTCCGATCGCCGCACCAGACCACCGGATGGACGCGTGAGCGGCCGTCCCAGGCCTGCAGCAGCCCGCGTGCCCAGGCCGGGCGCAGCCCGGTCGCCGGCCGGTGCCCGGAGCCGACGCCCGAGAGAACGGTCAAGGGCTCCTCCGGCGGGACCGCCCGCACGCCGTCCAGGCACGCCCGCAGGCTGTCCTCCAGCGTGCCTTGGCTGCCGTCCCAGCGCCCGGCCAGTCGCCAGCCGAGCACGGGATCGGGCCCGCACACCTCGCTCACCACCTCGTCGCGGACGGCGCGCAGGATGCGGTCGCGAGGCATCTCGCCGCGTCGGCGGGTGTCGCGGGAGGCGTCGGCGGCCACGGCCGAGACGACCGTCGCGCTGTCGAGCCGATCGACCGTCCCCCACCACCAGTGCACGGCCGAGGTGGCCAGGTCGAGTTCGAGTTCGTCGGGAAACCGGGGCGGAAGGTCGTCGACTCGGGCCGTCACCAGCAGCCGGGGACGGTTCTCGGGCGGCAGACCTGCCTGTTTCGCCGCCGCGTTGAGCGAGCGGATGAGACGGGCCACCTCCCGGCCGCGCTCCTGCTCCGGATCGCCGGAGGCCGCGCTTGCCGCCGACTCCTCCCATGCCCGGACGCCGATCACCGGCCGCCATCGCCGGTCGGGGTCCACGAGGGTGTCGACGGCCTCCCTGGGAGGCACGGACAGTTCCTCGGCCAGCCGGGCGAGGAGTCCGGACTCCGGCGCTTCTGGTGCATCAGTGAGTCGTGGCGCGCTGCGCTGGCGCGGGAGGACCGGCTCCCGTCCGAGGTCGAACCCGTCGTCGTAGTCCTCCAGGAGGGGCAGATCGTCCAGGGCCCAGCCTGTCTGCTCGGGAAAAACTTCCAGGGGCGGGACCGACAACGTCTCCGACTCGGAGCGTGCCGGTATGTCGAGGCGATCGGGTGCCGCGCAGAGCGCCACATGGTGCAGTTCCTCGGCGTAGCCTCCCTCGACCAGGTCGTCCGGGAGCAGCCAGAGGCAATGAATGCCTGCCGCCAGATCAGCCGCGATCCTGCTGATCTGGCGCCGCACACCAGGCAGTTCGGACAGCGCTCGGGCGCTGAGCTCCACGCGTCACCCTCCGGCCGTACGAGCGCGTGCCGCGCGGAAGGTGACGGCGTCCACAGCGTGTCCCCCAGACAGGGAGTCCAGCACCCCGAGCAGGTCGAGACGGCCCAGCCAGAGCCTGGCCTCCTCCAGGGGCCGCTCGATCGCCGCCGCCACGTCGTCCAGGGGCACCCCTTGCCCCTCGTCGACGTACGACGTCCACATGGCGAGGAGTTGCTCGTCGCGCGTGTCGAGTCCGGTCTGTTTCCAGTGCGCGGCAAGGTTTCTCGGTTTGGCGATGGCATGGCGCACGGCGTCCAGTGAGCTGTCCAGGGTCGCGCCGTTGACCGACACCTCGGTGATGGCCAGCTCGACCCAGGGAGCCCATCCGCCGGTCACCCGGATCAGACTCGTTCGCTCGGCCCTCGACACGAACGGACATTCGGGCCAGGCGCGGAGGCTGTCCACGGTCCACCGCTCGGGGTGCAGGAACCGCACCGGCAGTCGCGTCCCCTCGCGTGCCTCGTCCGCCAGTGCGCCCGTCGCGAGCGCGTCGCCCAGCAGGAACACCGAGCGGTTTCCCGTGTGCTTGCGGACAGCGGAGCGCCCCCGGACGTCGGCCGCGGGTCCGGCGTGTTCCGCACACAGGTGCACCGCGGTGGCCAGTTCCTGTTTGCTCAGGCCGGACAGGTCGGCCACGAGGACGTAGTTGCGCCGCAGCCGCGCGGCGTCCCGGAGCGCCACGCGCAGGTCATCGGGTGCCTTGACCTTGCGTACCTCCACCCCGCGCGCCTCGGCGAAGGCCTCGGCCGCCCTGATCATCAAAGGCGGCCGATAGGACTCGGTCACTCCGATGAGGGTCACGCCGGGCTGGGCCGCCTCGTGCAGTTGTCCCTCGGTCAGAGGGCTGTATCGCTGGATACGGTCCTTGGGGTCCCGTCCCAGGAGTCGGCGCGCGGCGCGCGGGTCATAGTCGTAGGGAAGGCTGAACTCCGTCTCCTTGAGCTCCAGTTCCAGTTCCTCGCGGGTCCCCAGCATGTTCACCACGTTGGGGCTGCGCACCGCGAACCGGGACCGGTCGCCGAGTTGGACGAGCAGACCCAGGCCCACCATTTCGGTGAGGTAGATCTCGACACGCTTCACACCCAGGCCGTCAAAGCCCTGCGGCCAGGCATCCCGGGCCAGGTCGAGCAGTTGCTCGGCGGTGTAGTCGCCCCGGTACTTGTCGGCGAGGCTGCGCAGGGCGATCACCAGGGTGAGGACCCGGTAGCGGTCCTCCAGGTTGATGGTGAAGCGCAGCCGCTCCGCCAGACGCCGTCGGACCGTCTCGGAAGCGGCGACGCCCTGGACGTCCTCCTCCGTGATCCGCATGGGCCGCTCGGGCTCCGGGTGCGCGCGCCCCTGGAGGGTCCGAATGAGCTCGCTGCAGAAGATCTGCACCAGATTGGCCTGGTAGTTGGTGATGGCGAGGATCCGCCACACCAGCTCGGGCCGGTCGAAGACGAAGCCCAGGGCGGCCATCGGCTCGGTCACCAGCCTGACCGCGGCGTGCGGCTTGAGCGGTCCCACCAGGACGTCCGGGCCACCGTGGGCGGTGGAGACGTTCGACAGGTCGCCGAAGCGCTGCACCTGGTGGAGGCCGGCGAACACCACTTTCAGGCGCCGGTTGGTCTGTTCCATGAGCTGCTGGAACCGCTTGACGTTCTGGAACGTCGACTCGCCGCCGCTGCGGAAGACACGGCGCGAGTCGGCGGTGAGGAAGGCGTCCGCCTCGTCCGCGAGGATCAGCAGTCGTCGGGACTCGTCCGCGTCCAGCCAGTCACGGATCCGCTTGGCCACCACGTCGGGGCCGCCACGTTCGGACATCTTCGCGTCGAAGACCCCACGCCGCTTGAGCCCTTCGGCCAGCAGCGACCAGATCTGCTCCGGCGGCTCGGCCTGGCCGATCTCGGCCTTGAGCAGGTCGAGGTAGACGGCGACATTGGCCTCCGACCGGCTGGGGAACAGCTCGGCCACCCGCTGGAGCAGTGCGGACTTGCCCAACTGCCGCCCGCCGTAGAGAAAGAGCCCTCCGTTGGGGTCCATGACCTCCCGGAGCTCGTCGTCACGCCCGTAGAAGACCTCCGGCGGTACCAGTCCGGCGACGAAGGGGGTGTACGGGTTGAACGACGTCCACGGCAGGGTGATCCGCTGCAGGGACCGGAACGAGCGGGGAGCCCGGGCCACCATCCAGCCGAAGACGGCCGGGTCGATGACCAGTGCCTGCTGAGCACGTCCGGAGGCCGCCTCGACGAGCGCCTGCCGGCCGGCCAGGCCCAGCGGATGGAGGTACAGCACGATGTTCGCGTCGACATCGGCGTCCTCCAGGTGCGTCAGCGGGCCGCCCGCACGCTGTTCCTCCCACACGAGCAGGATCGTGTACGACGTGGCACGAGATCCGAGGGCCGCGACGTAACCGGCGTCCTCGGCGACGGTCGCGCGGACCTTGAGCCGGCGGATGCCCTGGCCAGGGCGGTCGGAGTGGAGCTGTCCGGCGGGTTCCAGACCCAGCAGGCGCAGTACGCGCGGGATGTGCTGCTGCCATTCGCTGCTGCGGCCCTTCTTGGTGCACAGCGCCTGCCAGGATTCGAGTGCCTGCGCCGCCGCGGCTGTGAGCCGTTCGCCGGAATCGTAGTTGTGGACCCACCACGAGGCATGGACGCCCTCGCCGCCGGGCCGGGGCATGCCGGGGCCTGTGAGCCCCGACACGAACTCGACGAGTTCGGTCGCATCGTGCTCGGGACGATCGGGGAGGCTGTGCCCCCCGATCGCCAGGGCCAGGAACTCCTGGGCGGTGACCGTGTCCCCTTCGTCGATGAGCGCCCGGATGCGGTCGTGGTCGTTCTCCGTCAGAACACGTTCCCGATCGAGGCGCAGGCGCTCCAGGTCCTGCCGCAGGCGCCCGGTCGAGTCCTTGACCAGACCCGCGAGTTCCCGCACCAACCGGGCCAGCTGCTCGCGTGCGTACCGGTAGCGTCCGGCCTCGTCCCCGTCTGCGAACTCCTGGAGCCGGCCGGTCAGGTCGCGTTCGACGTCCGGTGCCATCAGGTTGAGCGTGCGGATCTGGGCAAGGTGTCCGGCGGCCCGGCGGTGGTACTCGGAGGTGCGGTCGCGCCAGCCCTTCTCCGCCTCACGGCAGCGACGGGTCGCCTCATCGGCCCAGTCCTCCGGCAAGGACGCCAGGAGGGACGGGTTGCGCTCGACCCACGCGATCAGCCCTTTGGCGAGGTGCAGGTCTCCGGTTTCCACGTAGGTGCTCAGGGCGGCGTCCGGTGACGCGGGCGCGAGGAGCGCGGCCATCGCCCGCGGGGTGCGCGGGTCGGCGAGGTCGGGTCGTCCGTCGATGTCCCTGGGGAGGTCCGGGGCGAGCAGCAGGCAGTCCGCGGACGGGGCATGGTGGGACGGGGTGCGTTCCGCCGACGCCCAGGTGTCGGCGACGTACTGACCGACGAGCCACTCTCGCAGCAGGCCCAGCGTGGCTCCGCCCACGCCGGGCGGCGGACCGTACGACTCCAGCTGGTTGATGGCGGTGGCCAGTTGAGGCAGGTCGCTCCCGTGGGCGGCGCCACGGCTACGGATCGCTGTGGCCACCGCGTCGGCCTTGGTCAGCAGTTCACTCACGGACCGCACTGCGGCGTGGAGCTGACGCAGTGCACCGGAATGGATGGCCTCCTTCGAACTTCGGCGTGCGGAAGCGGCTGTCGGCCTCCTCGATGAGCCGGTCCACGTACTCCGGTCGCCGCATGTTCTCGCTGAGTACCGCCAGCGGGGCGGCGTCGCCGCCCTGGGACCAGTCGACCACCGCCTTGAGTGCCTTGTGGGGCGCGCCCGACGGGCCGGTCAGGTACTGCAGCACCCGGGAGGCCCGCTGGTACTTGATCTTCCGGCGGGGCAGGTCCTCCAGCAGAGCGCGTGCCTCCTCACCGAGATCGCCCAGGGTGACGGTGTCCCCCGGGCCCGCCAGGTCACCGATGGCGCCGGGGACGAAGGTCCGGCAGTCCCGCACCGCCGTGACCAGCACGGTGAGCAGTTGCTGCCAGGGCTCGGAGAGTCCGGAAGGCGTAGCGAAGTCGCTGATCAGGACATGCGGCCAGCCTGCGGTGAGGCCGGCCCTCAGCGCGGCGACCGTGGCCACGATCGCCGCCTCCCTGTCCTCGGCGACGCGCTCCGGCGTGATGTCGTAGTCGATCTGCACCTGGGTGGCCTCGTCGCTGCCGACACAGCCGAAGGCCGCGGCGGCGAAGGCCAGCGCCTGGGCGCGTGGTTCCGGCTCCTGGGACGCGGCCGTCATCCAGTACGCGTGCGGCAGCTGCCCTGCACCGATCAACCGCGCCACCGGCGAGTCCTGGCCGGTCTCCCAGGGAGCCGCAGGGTCCCAGGCCGCGTGGTCCATGCCGACGGGCCACGGCACGTCCGCGGTCTGCGGGCCGGGCGGGGCGGCGTGCGCAGCCCTCGACAAGGCGTCCTCAGGGGCCGCAGGCGGCTGCGGGGAGGTGTCCTGCGCGGCGGTGTCCGGTGAGGGCGGGACGGCGGGGGCTGCCGCGGCGGGCCCCTGCGGTACGGCCTCCGGCGTGCCCGTGGGCTCCGCGGCCACAGCCGGGCCCGCGTCGGTCGGGCCGGTGGCGGTCAGGCCGGTGTCGGCCTCCTCGGCGACGGTCTCCTCCGCGTAGGTCACGCCGGAGTGGGTCTCCTCGGCGACGGTCGGGCCCGCGTCGGCCTCCCCGGCGTCGATACCGCCCGCATCGGTCTCCCCGGCGACGGCCACCTCGTCCGGACCGAGGACATCGGGCTCCTCCGCGGCGGCTTCATCGCTGGGCGCCTCACCGGATTCAGCGGGCGGAACGCCGTGCCCGTCCAGCGCGGAGACCTGGGAGGGAGCTGCCACAAGGACCGCGTCCGCCGACGTGTCCGGTCTCGTCACCGGGCGGGGTTCGGTCTCCTCATCGGCCGGCTCCGCAACCGAGGCTCCATCCTCACCCCGACCACTCGCCAAGTCGGCGATCTGTACGGCGAGTTGCTCCAGCGCCTGCTCGAGATGCGCGGCGACAGCGGCGTCCGACACGGCGACCAGCGTCTGCAGCTGGGCCTCTCGCCGACGCAGCTCCTCCAGCCGACGCTCGCGCGCCTGCGAGGCCTCGACCTGCAGACGGTCGAACTCGGCCTCCAGTTCCTCATGTCCGGAGTCCGAGCCCCAGGTCCCACCCGCCTCGGCCACACTCCCTGCCAGCAGCGTGCGCTGCCGCTGCCAGTCGGCCACCGCGTCGGCCGTCCACGCCTGCGTCGACAGGTGGCGTCCCTCGCTCAACAGCTGGGCCGTCTCGCGCAGCGCGCACGCCAACTCTGCACCTAGGGTGCGTAGTTGGGCGGCGGAGTCGCGAAGCGCGCGCAACCGACCGTCATCAGGGATTCGGAAGTCCTGTTGCTCCGGCGACGTCATCGTGGCGACTTCCGCTTTCTGGTCGGACTCGGCGGGCGGGGCGGGAACGCTCAGCGCGGGACCGATGTCCCGGGCATCGGGCGGCGGCTCGCTGTCTGCCGCTCCGAAGTACACCTGCGGACGGCGCGTGACGAGAACGGCGGCAGGCAGGGTCTTGAACGCCGGGTTCGACAGTCCGAGCACGACACAGTGCGCGAACTCCGGGTCAAGCACGCTCAGCATCATGACCAGTTGTTCCTCGGACGGCTCGGCCACCACCTCTTCAGGGAAGCCGTACTCCGCCCGCAGCGCCCGGGCCGCGGTGACCAGCGCACACTGTGCGGTGTCGGTCAGCTGGGATTCCCGAGCCCTGGTCAGCCACACTCGCGCCGACTGGGCCTCCTGGCGGGTGACGGGCTGCCCCGCCCCCGCGGTCTTTCCGTGCACACACCTTCGCTGGCGCAGGCACGTGTGTCGCGTCAGTAATCGCCGCATGCGGATGTCGTCCAGGGACAACGACCACGTGCGGAACTCAAGTCCCCACCCCTCCATGCCCAGATATTGCCATGAGCATCTGACAGTCCGTGAGGCAACCGCGCATCAGATATGACCGACGTGCGCCAGAGGGCGCGAGATCACCGGCCGATGGGGAAACGGACGCGGTCATCCGCGGGCGTGGCGCATCATTGCACTTCGGTGCGCCCGCTCCGGCGACGGCGTGCCTGCCCAACGGGGTCGAAGAGGAGGAGGGCCATCGTGCCCCATGAGATTGACGCGACGTTTCTCGCACTGCCGCTGCGCGCCCTCGCCGACGCCGCGCTCGCCCGCGCGCGTGCCCTCGGCGCCGATCACGCGGACTTCCGGTTCGAGCGAGTGCGCAGCGCTTCCTGGCGGCTCAGGGACGCCAAGCCGGCCGGGTCCTCGGACACCACTGACCTGGGGTACGCGGTGCGGGTGGTGCACGGCGGGACCTGGGGGTTCGCCTCCGGGGTGGACCTGACGATGGACGCCGCCGCGAAGGTCGCCTCGCAGGCCGTGGCGATGGCCAAGCTGTCCGCGCAGGTCATCAGGGCGGCCGGGTCCGACGAGCGCGTCGAGCTGGCGGACGAGCCGGTGCACGCGGAGAAGACCTGGATCTCCTCGTACGGGATCGATCCCTTCACCGTCCCCGACGAGGAGAAGACCGCGCTGCTCACGGAGTGGAGCACGCGGCTGCTGGCGGCCGACGGGATCGACCATGTGGACGCCTCGCTGCTCACGGTGCACGAGAACAAGTTCTACGCGGACACCGCCGGGACCGTCACCACCCAGCAGCGCGTCCGGCTGCACCCGTCGCTGACCGCCGTCTCGGTCGACGAGTCCAGCGGCGAGTTCGACTCGATGCGGACCCTGGCACCGCCGGTGGGGCGCGGCTGGGAGTACCTCACGGGCACCGGCTGGGACTGGGACGACGAGCTGGCGCGGATCCCGGAGCTGCTCGCCGAGAAGATGCGGGCGCCGAGCGTGGAGTCGGGCGTGTACGACCTGGTCGTCGACCCCTCCAACCTGTGGCTCACCATCCACGAGTCCATCGGGCACGCCACCGAGCTGGACCGCGCGCTCGGCTACGAGGCCGCGTACGCCGGCACGTCCTTCGCCACGTTCGACAAGCTCAACAGACTCCGGTACGGCTCCGAGCTGATGAACGTCACCGGTGACCGCACCGCCGAGCACGGGCTGGCGACCATCGGGTACGACGACGAGGGCGTGGCGGGCCAGAGCTGGGACCTGGTGAAGGACGGCACCCTCGTCGGGTACCAGCTCGACCGGCGGATCGCGAAGCTGACCGGTCTCGGCCGCTCCAACGGCTGCGCGTACGCCGACTCCCCCGGGCACGTGCCAGTGCAGCGCATGGCCAATGTGTCGCTGCGGCCGGACCCGGCCGGGATGTCCACCGAGGATCTGATCGGCGGGGTCGACCGGGGGATCTACGTCGTCGGGGACCGGTCGTGGTCCATCGACATGCAGCGCTACAACTTCCAGTTCACCGGTCAGCGGTTCTTCAGGATCGAGAACGGGCGGATCACCGGGCAGCTGCGGGACGTCGCCTACCAGGCGACGACCACCGACTTCTGGGGTTCCATGGCGGCCGTGGGCGGCCCGGGGACCTACGTCCTGGGCGGCGCCTTCAACTGCGGGAAGGCCCAGCCGGGCCAGGTCGCCGCCGTGTCGCACGGCTGCCCGTCGGCCCTCTTCAAGGGCGTCAACATTCTGAACACCACGCAGGAGGCCGGCCGATGAGCGCCCGTACGAACAAGCCGCACGAGATCGTCGAGCGGGCGCTGCGGTTGTCGCGGGCCGACGGCTGTGTGGTGATCGCCGACGAGTACTCGACGGCGAACCTGCGCTGGGCCGGCAACGCGCTGACCACGAACGGGGTCACCCGGGGCCGGTCGGTGACCGTGGTCGCCACCGTCGACGGCAAGGAGGGCACCGCCTCGGGAGTGGTGTCGCGGTCCGCCGTCACCGCCGAGGAGCTGGAGCCGCTGGTGCGGGCCGCCGAGGCCGCCGCGCGCGGCGCCGGACCCGCCGAGGACGCCCAGCCGCTGGTCACCGGCGTGGCGCACTCCCCCGACTTCGAGGACGCGCCCGCCGAGACCTCCTCCGCCGTGTTCGCCGACTTCGCGCCGGCGCTCGGGGAGTCGTTCGCCCGCGCGCGGGCCGGCGGCCGCGAGCTGTACGGCTTCGCCAACCACGAGATGGTGTCGAGCTACCTCGGTACGTCCACGGGGCTGCGCCTGCGGCACGACCAGCCGAACGGCACGCTGGAGCTGAACGCCAAGTCCCCGGACCGCCGGCGTTCGGCCTGGGCGGGGCGCTCCACGCGGGACTTCAAGGACGTCGACCCGGCGGCCCTGGACGCGGAGCTGGCCGTGCGGCTGGGCTGGGCCGAGCGGCGGGTTCCGCTGCCGGCCGGCCGGTACGAGACGCTGCTGCCGCCGACGGCGGTGTCCGACCTGCTGATCTACCAGATGTGGTCGGCGTCGGCGCGGGACGCGGCGGAGGGCCGCACGGTGTTCAGCAAGCCCGGCGGCGGTACGCGGATCGGCGAGCGGCTGACCGATCTGCCGCTGACCCTGCGCAGCGACCCGGACGAGCCGGGCCTGGAGTCCGCGCCCTTCGTGCTGGCGCACTCCTCCGGCGGCGACAGCTCGGTGTTCGACAACGGCCTGCCGCTGCGGGGGACCGAGTGGATCAGCCGGGGCGAGATCGCGCATCTGCCGACCACCCGGCACAGCGCGGGCCTGACCGGGCTGCCGGTGGTGCCGACGATCGGCAACCTGATCCTGGACGGCGGCGAGGACCGCTCCCTGGAGGAGATGGTCGCGAGCACCCGGCGCGGGCTGCTGCTGACCTGCCTGTGGTACATCCGGGAGGTCGATCCGGCGACGCTGCTGCTGACCGGGCTGACCCGGGACGGGGTCTACCTCGTGGAGAACGGCGAGGTCACGGGCGAGGTCAACAACTTCCGGTTCAACGAGTCGCCGGTGGACCTGCTCGGCCGGGCCACGGAGGCCGGGCGCACCGAGAAGACCCTGCCGCGCGAGTGGAGCGACTACTTCACCAGGGCGGCGATGCCCGCGCTGCGGGTGCCGGATTTCAATATGAGTTCTGTCAGCCAGGGCGTATAACCTCGTACCTGATTACGACCCACCCGAGGAGACAAGAGAACCGTGACGGACATCGTCGACGAGCTGAAGTGGCGGGGGCTGTTCTCCCTGTCCACCGACGAGGACGCTTTGCGCAAGGCTCTCGCGGACGGTCCCGTCACGTTCTATTGCGGTTTCGACCCGACCGCGCCGTCCCTGCACGTCGGGCATCTGGTGCAGGTGCTCACCGTGCGCCGGCTCCAGCAGGCCGGGCACCGGCCGCTGGCGCTGGTCGGCGGGGCGACGGGCCTGATCGGCGACCCCCGCCCGACGGCGGAGCGCACGCTGAACGACCCGGAGACGGTCGCGGGCTGGGTCGGCAGGCTGCGTGCCCAGATCGAGCCGTTCCTCTCCTTCGAGGGGGAGAACGCGGCCGTCATGGTCAACAACCTCGACTGGACCGAGGGCCTGTCGGCCATCGAGTTCCTGCGGGACATCGGCAAGCACTTCCGCGTCAACAAGATGCTGGCGAAGGACTCGGTCGCCCGTCGGCTGGAGTCCGAACAGGGCATCAGCTACACGGAGTTCAGCTACCAGATCCTCCAGGGCATGGACTTCCTCCAGCTCTACCGCAGGTACGGCTGCACGCTCCAGCAGGGCGGCAGCGACCAGTGGGGCAACCTCACGGCCGGTCTGGACCTGATCCACCGGATGGAGCCGGGGGTGGAGGCACACGCGCTGGCCACACCGCTGATGACCAAGGCGGACGGCACGAAGTTCGGCAAGACCGAGGGCGGTGCCGTCTGGCTCGACCCGGAGATGACGTCGCCGTACGCGTTCTACCAGTTCTGGCTGAACGTGGACGACCGGGACATCAGCGGCTACATGCGGATCCTGTCCTTCAGGTCCCGTGCGGAGCTGGAGGAGCTGGAGCGGCAGACCGAGGAGCGGCCGCAGGCGCGTGCCGCGCAGCGCGCGCTGGCCGAGGAGCTGACGACGCTGGTGCACGGGGCGGAGCAGACGGCCGCCGTGATCGCCGCGTCCCGTGCCCTCTTCGGGCAGGGCGAGCTGGCGGAGCTGGACGAGAGGACGCTGGCCGCGGCCCTGTCCGAGCTGCCGCGTGTGAAGGTGCCCGAGCCGGCGCCGGTCGTGGATCTCCTCGCGGAGGTCGGTCTGGTGCCGAGCAAGTCGGCCGGGCGGCGGACCGTGAAGGAGGGCGGGGCCTACGTGAACAACGTGAAGGTCACCGCGGAGGACGCCGTGCCGGCGGCGGAGGACCTCATTCACGGGCGGTGGCTGGTGCTGCGACGCGGGAAGAAGAACCTGGCCGCGGTCGAGGTGACCGGGGCCTAGACGCCCTCGGGGCGTGGGTGAACCGGCGAGTGCCGCGGCGTTGTGGTTGCTCGCGCCGTTCCCCGCGCCCCGCTCGGGGCTCAGGTCCGGCGTTGTTTCCTCTTGCCCAGGGTCGCCACGTAGGCCATGTCGCCGAAGGCCACGATGACGATGGCGGCGACCAGCTGGAAGATGTGGCGGCTCCAGTCGATGCCGGCCGTCTCCTCGACCCCGAAGCCGCGTGCGATCGCGTTGCCGATGACGGCGCCCAGCATGCCGAAGATCGTCGTCAGCCAGAGCGGGCTGTGCTGCTTGCCCGGGAGGATCGCCTTGGCCAGCAGGCCCAGGATGAATCCCACGATGATCGCCCACAACCAGCCCATGGCTGCCTCCTCGTACGGCTCGACGTGAGCAGTACGCCCAGTGTCGGCCTGCCCGCGATACGCCGCATGTCGGGCCCTGCCGTACGCGCCGTGGCGCAGGGGCTCCGCTCCCCGTCGGAGGCGACCCGGTCTCGTGGGCGGCGCAGACGCGGCGTACCGTGGACCGTGTCCGGACCGCGTTCCGTGGGGCGGCGCGGACGGGCACGGGCCGGGAGCGTCCGAAACAGGCGGGTGGTGGAACGTGATGCGGAAGCAGGGCAACGTCGAGGTCTTCCGGATCACGGGCGCCCGGCAGAGCCTCGCCGACGACGTCCGCGGCCGGCAGCGCCGCTACATCATCTCCATGTCCGTCCGTACGCTCGCGGTGATCGCCGCCGCGGTCCTCTGGAACGTCGAACGGCACGTCGCGGTCGTCGCACTGGTGCTCGGCGGGGTGCTGCCGTACGTCGCCGTGGTGATCGCCAACGCGGGACGGGAGAACGCGCCCTCGCTGCCGTCCACGTTCGTGCACGCCCCGACGCGGCCGATGATCACACCGCCGCGGGAGACGGACGCCGCGCCGGCGGCCGGTTCCGGGGCCGGGGGGCGCTTCGCGGAATCCGTCCCGGAGGACGTCACGACCGACCCGGCGGGCGGCCGGCACGGCGAGTCGCACGAGCGCATCTGAGCGCCAGGGGGCCGGCGGAAGCGGAATCCGGCCACCCGCCAAGCTCAAGAAATGCTCAGATCAATCATGTAGTTCCTGTGCCGGGTGGAGGCCCACCCGTGACATACTTCGTACGCGCTCCGCATCCCCCGTCGGAGCGACAGACCGACGCCGGGCAGCTCCCCCCGTGGCTGCTCGGCGTCGCCTTTTCTGCGGCTAGGGTCGGGGTGTGAACATCCTCGACGCCGCCGGTCCCGATCCGTCCTCCCCCATCTGTTCGGCCAAGGGCTGCCGGGCCGACGCGGTCTGGGTGCTCGCCTGGAACAACCCGAAGCTGCACACGCCGGAGCGCCGCAAGACATGGCTCGCGTGCGACGAGCACCGGGAGCATCTCTCGCAGTTCCTGGGGGTGCGGGGTTTCCTGAAGGACGTCGTCGAGCTGGACGCGTGGGAGGAACCGGCGCCGTGACGCGCCCGGTCCTTCCGGTCAGCCGCCGATGGCCGACATCGGGCGGTCCGGCTGGACGAAGGACGGGTCGTCCAGGCCCGCTCCCGCCTTCTTGCCCCACATCGCCAGGCGCCAGATCCGGGCGATCTCCTCGTCCGGCGCGCCGTCACGCAGCGCCGCCCGCAGGTCCGTCTCCTCGCGGGCGAACAGACAGGTGCGGACCTGGCCGTCGGCGGTCAGGCGGGTGCGGTCGCAGGCCGAGCAGAACGGGCGGGTGACGGAGGCGATGACGCCGACGCGGTGGGGGCCGCCGTCGACCAGCCAGCGTTCCGCGGGGGCCGAGCCGCGTGCGTCCTGGCCCTCGGCGGTGAGGTCGAAGCGGGTGCGCAGGGAGGTCAGGATGTCGCCGGCCGTCACCATGCCGTCGCGCTTCCAGCCGTGCTGGGCGTCCAGGGGCATCTGCTCGATGAAACGCAGCTCGTAGTCGTGCTCGACGGCCCAGGCCAGCAGGTCGGGGGCCTCGTCGTCGTTCAGCCCCGGCATCAGGACCGAGTTGACCTTGACCGGTGTCAGGCCCGCGTCACGGGCGGCCTCCAGACCCTCCAGGACGTCCTTGTGGCGGTCGCGGCGGGTGAGGGTCTTGAAGACGTCGGGGCGCAGGGTGTCCAGGGAGACGTTCACCCGGTCCAGGCCCGCCGCCTTCAGGGCCGTCGCCGTGCGCTTGAGGCCGATGCCGTTGGTGGTCAGGGACATCTGCGGACGGGGGGCGAGACCCGCCACCCGCTCCACGATGCCGACCAGGCCGGGGCGCAGCAGCGGCTCACCGCCGGTGAAGCGGACCTCCGTGATGCCCAGGGTGCGCACGGCTATGTCGATCAGGCGGACGATCTCGTCGTCGGTGAGCAGGTCGGGCTTGGCCAGCCACTGCAGCCCCTCCTCGGGCATGCAGTACGTGCAGCGCAGGTTGCACCGGTCGGTCAGCGAGACCCTCAGGTCGGTGGCCACTCGGCCGTAGGTGTCGATGAGCACGTGGGCCCCCTCCCTCGAAAGCGATCACTGGTGTGCCGACACTTGCGAGCCTACGTGACACCACCGACAACTCGACCGGCCCGATCGCACGAGATGTGGCGCACGATCGCCGTAGATCCCTACGACCGGACACGGCGCGGGGCCGCCGTAGGGTTCTACGACGGCCCCGTGCGCGGTGGGCCGGATCAGTGCGCGCCGGTGCCCGTGAGGGAGCGAACCTCCAGCTCCGCGTACTTGGCCTCGTCGGGCTTCTCCTTGGACAGGACGGTGCCGAGGAAGCCCATGAGGAAGCCGAACGGGATGGAGATGATGCCCGGGTTCTTCAGCGGGAACCAGTGGAAGTCGACGTCCGGGAACATGGCCTTCGGGTCGCCGGAGACGACGGGCGAGAACAGCACCAGGCCGACGGCGACGATCAGACCGCCGTAGATCGACCACAGCGCGCCCTGGGTGGTGAACCTCTTCCAGAAAAGGCTGTAGAGGATCGTCGGGAGGTTGGCGGAGGCCGCGACCGCGAAGGCGAGCGCGACCAGGCCGGCCACGTTCAGGTCGCGGGCGAGGGCGCCCAGGCCGATGGAGACGATGCCGATGAAGACGGTCGCCCAGCGGGCCGCCCGGACCTCCTCGGCGCCGGACGCCTTGCCCTTGCGGATGACGTTGGCGTAGATGTCGTGCGCGAAGGACGACGACGAGGCGAGGGTGAGGCCGGCGACCACGGCGAGGATCGTCGCGAACGCCACCGCCGAGATGGTGGCGAGCAGGATCGCGCCCCAGGCCGAGTCGACGCCGCCGAGGTGCAGGGCGAGCAGCGGGGCGGCCGTGTTGCCCGACGGGTTGGAGGCGATGATCTCGTCCTGGGAGATCAGCGCGGCGGCGCCGAAGCCGAGGGCGATGGTCATCAGGTAGAAGCCGCCGATGATGCCGATGGCCCAGTTCACGGACTTACGGGCGGCCTTGGCGTTGGGCACCGTGTAGAAGCGGATCAGGATGTGCGGCAGACCGGCGGTGCCGAGGACCAGGGCGATGCCGAGGGAGATGAAGTCCAGCTTGGAGGTGCCGGTCGCGCCGTACTGCAGGCCGGGCTCCAGGAAGGCGGCGCCCTTGCCGCTGTTCTCGGCGGCGGTGCCGAGCAGGTCGGAGATGTTGAAGTTGAACTTCAGCAGCACCAGGAAGGTGATCAGGAGCGTGCCGCCGATCAGCAGGACGGCCTTGACCATCTGGACCCAGGTGGTGCCCTTCATGCCGCCGATGGAGACGTAGACGATCATCAGGATGCCGACGAGGGCGACGATGAGGATCTTGCCCGCGTCGGAGGTGATGCCGAGGAGCAGGGAGACGAGGACGCCCGCTCCCGCCATCTGGGCCAGCAGGTAGAAGATCGACACGACGATCGTGGAGGTGCCGGCGGCGGTGCGCACGGGGCGCTGGCGCATGCGGTACGCGAGCACGTCGCCCATGGTGTAGCGGCCGGAGTTCCTGAGCGGCTCGGCGACCAGCAGGAGGGCGACCAGCCAGGCGACCAGGAAGCCGATGGAGTAGAGGAAGCCGTCGTAGCCGAAGAGGGCGATGGCGCCGGCGATGCCGAGGAACGACGCGGCGGACATGTAGTCGCCGGAGACCGCGAGGCCGTTCTGGAAGGCGCTGAACTGGCGTCCGCCCGCGTAGAAGTCGGCGGCGTCCTTGGTCTGGCGGCCGGCCCAGATGGTGATGCCGAGGGTCGCCAGGACGAACAGCGCGAACAGGGTGATGATGAGCGGCCGGTGCTGGCTGGCCTCGTTGGCCGCGAGGAGCGTCTGCTGTGCGGGGCTCATGCGCCGCCCTCCATCCGGGACTTGATGGCCTCGGCCTTGGGGTCGAGCTTCGCGGCGGCGTGCCGCGAGTACCACCAGGCGATGAGGAACGTGGTGACGAACTGGGCGACGCCTAGGACGAAGGCGACGTTGATGTTGCCGAAGAGCTTGGTGCCCATGAAGTCGCCCGCGTAGTTGGAGAGCAGGACGTACAGCAGGTACCAGGCGATGAATCCCACGGTCAGCGGGAAGGCGAACGAGCGGTAGGAGCGGCGCAGTTCGGCGAACTCGGCGCTCTCATGGACCGCGGCGTACTCCTCGGACGAGGGGAGGTGATGCTCGGTCTTCGAGGGGGGCGGTGCGTCGGTTGCCACGGAGTCTCCTCGCGTCTGCGCCGCCGTCGCGACGGCGGACGGTGGCTGCTTCGCCGTCGGGTCGGGGGACGGCTGGGGTACGGACATGGGGTGGGCTCTGTTCCTTGGGTGACGGGATGCACGATCGTGCTCGGGCTCCCTGCACAACGTCACGGCGGCGCGGTGGGACCGGTTCAACCGTGTGTGGTTCTTTCGAAAACCGATGCGGAACCGGTCGGGACGTGCGGTGACTTCGAGGGTTACCCCTCTACTTCGGCCTCCCGCCCGTGAAGTCATTGCTGGCCGGCGACGACCAGGGATAGCTTCGGGCTGCACCACCAACGTCATGTACCTGCCCAGGCACCCGTGTGCCCTGGGCCGGTTTCTTTGAAGCTGATGTGGAGAACCCATGGCTCATCTGCGCTCCAGACGACGGCTCGCTCTCGCGGTGCCGGTCGTCCTGTCGCTGACCGCCTCGCTCGGTTTCCTGCCGGGTGTCGCCTCGGCGGCGCCGGTCGCGAAGTCCACCGCCGCGACCGCGGAGGGCCCGAACCTCTCGTACGTCGTGAACACGAAGACGAACAAGCGCACGATAGCCGCGGTCCAGGAGGCGATAGCCGAGGCCGGCGGCAAGATCGTGATCACGTACGACGAGATCGGCGTGATCGTGGTCCACTCGACCGACCCGTCCTTCGGTGCGAAGATCCGCGCCGTGCGCGGTGTGCAGTCCGCCGGTGCCACCCGGACCTCGCCGCTGACGCCGGCCGGGACGACCGAGGTGGGCGGTGTCGACTACCTGACGGCCAAGGAGGCCGCGAAGGTGAAGGCCGCCTCGGCCGACATCCCCGGCGCCGAGCCCCTCGAGGCCGACCAGTGGGACCTGCGCGCCATCGGCGCCGACAAGGCCGCGAAGATCAACCCGGGCAGCAGGAACGTCACCGTCGCCGTGATCGACACCGGCGTCGACGACACCCACCCGGACCTCGCGCCCAACTTCTCCAAGTCGCAGTCGGCGAACTGCAACGGCGGTGTCGCGGACACCAGTGAGGGCGCCTGGCGTCCCTACACCGCGGACGACTACCACGGTACGCACGTGGCCGGTGAGATCGCCGCGGCCCGCAACGGCGTCGGTGTCGCCGGTGTCGCACCGGGTGTGAAGGTCTCCGGCATCAACGTGACCGACCGCGTCAGCGGCCTGTTCTACGCGGAGAGCGTCGTCTGCGCGTTCGTGTTCGCCGCCGACCACGGCGTCGAGATCACGAACAACAGCTACTACGTCGACCCGTGGCTCTACAACTGCATGGACGACCCGGACCAGAAGGCGATCGTCGACGCGGTCAACCGCGCCCAGGAGTACGCCACCAAGGAAGGCACGCTGAACCTGGCGTCTGCGGGCAACTCCAACCACGACCTCGCCTCCGACGCGATCGCGGACGCCTCCAGCCCCAACGACACCACTCCGGTCCCGCGCACCATCGACCCGAGCGAGTGCTTCGACGTGCCCACCCAGCTGCCGGGTGTCGTCACGGTCAGCGCGACGGGCGTGAAGAACGAGAAGTCGTACTACTCCACGTACGGCAACGGCGTCGTCGACATCGCGGCCCCGGGCGGCGACGCCCGCTACCAGATTCCGGACACGCCGTCGAAGAACGGTCGCATCCTGTCCACCATGCCGAACGGCGGGTACGGCTTCCTGCAGGGCACGTCGATGGCGTCGCCGCACGCCGCCGGTGTCGCCGCGCTGCTGAAGTCCACGCACCCGGGGGCCAACCCGGGCCGGCTGCAGCGGCTGCTGAAGGCCGAGGCGGACAAGCACGCCTGCCCGACGTCGTACGACCAGAACGGTGACGGCAAGCAGGACGCGGTGTGCCAGGGCACCCTCGACCAGAACGGCTTCTACGGCTTCGGCATCGTCAACGCCCTGAAGGCCGTCGAGAAGTAGTCGTCGGCACATAGCTCAACCTCTCCACGCAGGCCGGGCCGGGCGGTGACACACCGCCCGGCCCTCGCGTTGCGTAGGTTCGGATCATGACTGACATGGACTGGGTGTGGGCGGCCCTGGGCGGAGATCCCGCGCTCCCGTCACGGGTCTCGACCGTCGTACGGGACGGAGTGCTGGAGTCCCGGCTGCCGGTACGGGAGCTGGCGCGGACCTGCGTCGGGGTGTGCGCGCTGGCGGCGGCCGAGCTGGGGACGCGGCGGGCCGGACTCGCGGAGGTGCCCCGGGTGCGGGTGGACGACGGGGCGGTCGGCACCGCCTTCGTGAGTGAGCGTCATCTGCTGGTCGACGGACGGGCACCGGTCGCCTTCGCTCCGCTGTCACGGTTCTGGCGGACGGCGGACGGCTGGGTGCGCACGCACGCCAACTATCCGCACCACCGGGAGCGGTTGCTGTCCGCGCTGGGTGTGCCGGAGACCGCTCCCGACCCCGTCGCCGCGGTCGGGGCGGCGCTCGCCGGGCGGACGTCCCTGGAGGTCGAGGAGACGGTGTACGCGGCCGGGGGCCTGGCGGTCGCCCTGCGGACGGCCGCGCAGTGGGCGGCGCACGAGCAGGCGCGGGCGGTGGCGGCCCGGCCGCTGGTCGAGCACGAGCGGCTGGACACGGCACCCGCGCGCGTGCTCGCGCCGGTCGGGGACGCCTCCCCCCTGCTTCCGGCGGCCGGACTGCGGGTGCTGGATCTGACCCGGGTCATCGCGGGGCCGGTCGCCGGCCGCGCCCTCGCCCTGCTGGGCGCGGACGTGCTGCGCCTGGACCCGCCGGGGCTGCCGGAGATCCCCGACCAGCACACCGACACCGGTTCCGGGAAGCGGTCGGCGCTCCTCGACCTGGGCCGTGCCGCCGACCGGCGCTCCTTCGGGGAACTGCTGGCCGCCGCGGACGTCGTCCTCACCGGCTACCGGCCGGGCGCCCTCGACCGCTTCGGACTGTCACCGGACGCGCTGGTCGCCCGACGGCCCGGCCTGGTCGTGGCACAGCTCTCGGCGTGGGGCGCGTACGGGCCGTGGGCCGGGCGCCGGGGGTTCGACAGTCTGGTGCAGGTGGCGACGGGCATCGCGGCGATCGAGGGCACCCGGGAGCAGCCGGGCGCGCTGCCGGCCCAGGCGCTCGACCACGGCACGGGGTACCTGCTGGCGGCGGCGGTACTGCGGGCTCTCACCGAGCAGGCGGAACAGGGGTACGGCCGGGTCCTGCGGCTGTCCCTCGCGCGGACGGCGGCGTGGCTGACCGGCGGGATGGGGCAAGCCGCGAAGGCGGACGCGGAGACGGAGACGGAGACGGACGGGGACGAGGGCGTGGCGTACGACGGACCGGAGGCATGGCTCGCCGAGCGGGACAGCCCGCTCGGGCGGCTGCGGTACGCACTGCCTCCGATGTCCTTCGAGGGCGGGCCCGGCGACTGGGCACGGCCGCCGGGGCCCTGGGGCACGGACGAGCCGCGCTGGACCTGAGTCACCCGGGCCGCTCACCCGTACGTATGGGGGCAATGTCGAACTGCCAGTTGTTTTCCGTCACTTGCGTGGTTCTGGTGCGACTGGTGAACTTTTCGGGGTGAGCCTGACGAGTGGGACCGCTGAGTCGACGGAGGCGGGGGCGGACGAGCCCGGACGGGATGCCGAGCGGGATGCCGAGCGGCGGACGGGGTGGCCCGGAGGCGGTGCCGTCCGGGCGGTCGCCGTCCTCGTCCTGGTGGGTGCGGGCGCGCTGATCCCCCTGCTCGGGCCGCGTGCCGCGCTGGCCGGTACGGGGGAGGCAGGGGCGCCCGGCGCCGGGTTCGTCGCCCTGGCGCGGACGGTGGCGCTGGCGGCGCTGTGCGTGCCGGCGGGCGAGCTGTTCGTGGGGTGGCTCGCCCGGCGGGTGCCCGGCGAGCGCGGGGCGGCGCCGCGCAGTTGGGCTCCCTGGGCGGCGGGAGCCGGTTTCCTGGCCTCCCTGGGGTCGGCCGCGGTCGTGGCCACGGGCAATCTGATACCGGGCTCCCCCGCCGACCTGGACATCGGCGGCCTCTACGACAGCCGGGACGGCCGACTGGCGCTGCTGGAGGTGAACGCCTTCGCGGCGGCCGGGCTGCTCGCGCTCTCCCGCCGGCCTGCCGCCCAGGCGGTGCCCGTGGCCGCGCTCGTCGTCGCCGAGGCGCTGCGGGCGCATCCCCCCGCCGAGGACGGTCCGCTCGTCGGCACCTGCCTGACCCTGGTGCATCTGACCTGCGGGGCGTTGTGGGCGGGCGGTCTGCTCCACGTCCTGCGGACCCTGCGCACACGCGCGTGGCGCTCGACCCGGGCGGGCACCGCGCTGCTGGGCCTCTACGCGCGCGTGGCCGCCGTGCTGCTCGCCGCCGTCACCGCCACCGGGGTGTGGAGCACCCTGCGCCGGATGCCGCCGGAGACGGTCGGGGACCAGGTGACGCAGACGGCGTACGGGCGCGCCCTGTTGGCCAAGGTGCTCCTGGTGGCCGTCGTGGCCGCCCTCGCCCTGCGGGCCCGCCACCGACTGCGCCGCACGACCGGGAACCCGCTGGACGCCTGCGCCCCCGCACGGGCCGAGGTGGCCGTACTCGGCACGGTCGTCGCGGTCTCGGCCCTGCTGACGGCCCTGCCGCTACCGATCCGCTGGTGACCGCCCCCTACGGGACTGCCGACGATCACGCCCTCCGGCCCGGGCGGACCGGGTGGGCCGGGGTGGGTGGCCCGCCGGCGCCGGGGTGGCCGAGGGTGCCGCGGACCAGGAGGTACTGGGCGGCCAGATACGTGAGCATGATCCACAGGTCGGGGCGGGGTGGTTGCGGCCAGTCGGCGACGCCGGTCGCGATGAGCATGTCCGACAGCACGAAGAGCGCGCCGCCCAGCGCCGCGACGGGCCCGAGCCGTGTGGCGGACCACGCCATCGTGGTCAGCAGGGCGCTGTAGCCGGCGACGGGGAGCCGTAGGTCCGCCGGCAGACCGGGCCACAGACTCGCCACGGCGGCGACCAGGGCGAGGCCGTACCCGATGGCGTACGCGAACCGTGCGGGTCGGGCGGACCTGTGGAACAGCACGAGGTAGCAGACGTGTCCGGCGGCGAAGGACGCCATCCCGGCGAGGAAGGCCGGCTCGGCGTCGGACAGGAGCAGGACGTCACCGCCCCAGCCGAACAGCAGGGCCGCGAGCAGCGGCCGGGGCGCGCCGCGCGTGTACGCGTACGCCGCGAGCAGCGGCATCAGCAACGGCTTGGCGACGGTGTGTCCGGGGGCGAGACCGAGGGCGAGGGCGCCGAGGTCGGCGACGGCGGCGATCCCGAAGGCGACGAGGAGGACGGACGCCCGGTCCGGTCTCACGCGGCGGTCTCCTCGACGGCGGCCGGACCCTTCCCGGCGGGCGCGTCCTCCCCGACCGGCGCGCCCTTCCCGACCGGCGCGTCCTCCCCGGCCGCCGCGGCCCGCTCGGGCGGCCGCACGGGCTGCCAGCCGGGCCCGCGCAGCACCCGGCCCGCCCGTTCGCCCCAACCGCTGGCCCGCTTCAGGTCCTTGGCGATGGCGACGTATTCGTGGGTGGCGACCCGCAGCGGGTTGTACGTGTCGATGTTCTTCGTCAGCCCGTACACCGGCCGTTCGGTCTCCTCGACGAAGGACCCGAACAGCCGGTCCCAGACGATGAGGATGCCGCCGAAGTTGCGGTCCAGGTAGCCGCCCTGGGAGGCGTGGTGGACCCGGTGGTGCGAGGGCGTGTTGAACACGAACTCGAACGGCCGGGGCAGCTTCCCGATCCGCTCGGTGTGGATCCAGAACTGGTAGACGAGGTTGGCGGAGGAGCAGAACGCGAGCGCGGCCGGGTGCACGCCGAGGGCTATGAGCGGGACGTAGAAGGGCCAGACGGTCCAGGTGGTCCAGGGCTGCCGCAGGGCGGTCGTCAGGTTGAACCTGCGGCTGGAGTGGTGGACGACGTGGCAGGCCCACAGGATCCGGATCACGTGGTGGCCGCGGTGCGACCAGTAGTAGAAGAAGTCCTGCGCGAGCAGCATCAGCGGGATCGTCCACCACAGGACGGGGACGCGCAGCGGCGTCAGTTCATGGACGGCCGTGTAGACGGCGAGGATCGGGATCTTCCAGAGGAAGTCGAAGACGAGGCTCCCGAGCCCCATGCCGACACTGGTCGCGGCGTCCTTCGCCTCGTACCCGGCGGCATCCTCGTCCGGATGGATCCGGACACTGATCACCTCGATCACGGTGAGCAGCACGAAGGCGGGTATGGACCACAGCACGACATCGGGCAGGTTCGGCATGGGGGCACGGTAGATCCGCCGGTCGGTGAGGGCTAGACGTTGTTACTGACAAGTATTTCCGGTGGCACGCGCTTGCTTCTTGGCGTCCTCCGCCAATCCGGGCGAGGCGGGGCGGCACTGTCGCTCCGTCACCCCTCCCTCATCGGCGCCGGGTAACAGGCTGTCAGTCGCGGCCCGTATCCTCAGGGACCATGCTCGAAGACCACACGACCGCAGCGCCGCAGGCGCCTTGGCCGACCGCGTATCCCCAGGGGTACGCGGTCGTCGACGTGGAGACGACCGGTCTGGCCCGGGACGACCGGATAATCTCCGCGGCCGTGTACAGACTGGACGCGCGGGGCGAGGTCGAGGACCACTGGTACACGCTGGTGAACCCGGAGCGGGACCCGGGGCCGGTATGGATCCACGGGCTGACCAGCGACGTGCTCGAAGGGGCGCCGCTCTTCCGGGACATCGCGCAGGAGTTCTCCGCACGGCTCGCGGACCGCGTCCTCGTCGCGCACAACGCGGTGTTCGACTGGTCGATGATCGCCCGGGAGTACGCGCGGGCGGAGACCGAGGCGCCCGTGCGGCAGCGGCTGTGCACCATCGCGCTGTCGAAGGAGCTGGGCCTGCCGCTGCCCAACCACAAACTGGAGTCGCTGGCGGCGCATTTCGGGGTGGTCCAGCAGCGGGCGCACCACGCGCTGGACGACGCGCGGGTGCTGGCGGAGGCGTTCCGGCCGAGTCTGCGGGCCGCCGCCGCGAGCGGCGTACGGCTGCCGCTGCACGAGTGCCGGCCGCTGACCGAGTGGCGGGAGAGCCCCGCGGCGCCCCGGATCGGACAGCAGGCGGGCCCCGGCGGCTACGGCGCCCACCGGCCCACCAGTTGGCGGCCCTCACGGAAGCGGCCCGCCTGCCCCCATCCCAACCCCGGGCGTTACGAGGACGGCAAACCGCTCAAGCAGGGCATGCGGGTCGCCTTCTCCGGGGACACCTCGGTCGAACGCGACCTGCTGGAGGACCGCGCGATCGAGGCCGGGCTGCACGTGGCGACGAGTCTGTCCCGGGTGACCAGTCTGCTGGTCACCAACGACCCCGACTCGCACACGTCGAAGGTCGTCAAGGCCCGGCAGTACGGGACGCCCGTCGTGGACGAGGCGGCGTTCGGGCAGCTGCTCCGCGACGTCGAGCCCGCCGACGGGTGAGCGGCGGGACGGCCCGTGCCGGCGGGGCCGTACGGACGGGTGATTGGCGCGCGACTCGCCCGCCGCCCGCTCGCCCGCGCGGTGGTGACGGCTCACCCTGTGGCGCATGGCGAGATGCGAAGTTTGCGGCAATGACTACGGAATGACCTTCGAGGTCCACGCGCAGGGCGCGGTGCACGTCTTCGACTGCTTCTCCTGCGCGATCCACCGTATGGCCCCCATCTGCGAGCACTGCCGGGTGCAGATCATCGGCCAGGGCGTCGACGTCGACGGCCACTGGTACTGCGGCGCCCACTGCGCGCGGGCCGAGGGGAGGGCGGGCATCGTCGACAAGGTCTGAGCCGAAACGTCACCGTGCGCTCTCCGCAACCGCGGAGGTGACGGCCCTCGACGGGACCCTCCCGCCGGGGGCCGAATGACGCGAGGTACGGTCAAGACGTGTACCGCTTCCTGTTGTCCCGGCAGTGGGTGACCCTCACGCTGCTCTCGCTCGTCCTGATCCCGACCATGGTCAGGCTGGGCATCTGGCAGATGCATCGCTACGAGGAGCGCAGCGCCCGGAATCAGCTCGTCGCCGACGCGCTGGCCGCGAAGCCGGTGCCCGTGGAGCGGCTGACCACGCCCGGCCACACCGTCACCAGCGCCGAGCGCTACCGCACGGTGACCGCCAAGGGCCGCTTCGACACCGACGACGAGGTCGTCGTCCGCCGTCGCGTCAACGCCGACGACGAGGTCGGCTTCCACGTCCTGACCCCGTTCGTGCTCGACGACGGCAAGGTGCTGCTCGTCAACCGGGGCTGGATCCCGGCGAACGGGCCGAGCCAGACCGCGTTCCCCAAGATCCCCGCGCCCGCCGCCGGCGAGGTCACCATCACCGGGCGGCTGATGCCCGACGAGACGACCGAGGCGAGCGGCATCAAGGATCTCCAGGGCCTGCCGGACCGGCAGATCATGCTGATCGACAGCGGGCGGGAGGCGGACCGCCTCGGCGTCCCCGTGCTCGGCGGCTATCTCGCGCAGACGGCACCGGACCCGAAGGGCGGCACGCCGCAGCAGCTCGGCAGCCCCGGTGACGAGAACGCCGCGCTGAACTACGCCTACGCCCTGCAGTGGTGGCTGTTCGCCCTCGGTGTCCCGATCGGCTACGTCGTCCTCGTCCGCCGTGAGCGCCGCGACCGCGCGGAGGCCGCGACCGCCGCGTCGGAGGAGAAGGAGACGGAGCCCGCGCCCGCGTGACCGGAGGCCCGGGCCTGTCTCAGGTCCGGCCGCGGCCGTCGGCCGCTCTCTCCCGCCAGTACGCGAACGTGCGGTCCGGCTCGGGCAGCAGGTCCCACGGGTGACGGGTCATGTGACGGCCGAGGCGCCGGAAGACGGGGGCGGCCTCCGCGGGGCGGTGGGCGCGGGTCAGGGCGAAGGCCAGCAGGTTGAGGTCGGTGACGGCTTCGGCGTGGGGCGCGGTGCCGGCGTCGAACCAGTTCCCGAGGGCCAGGTCGATCTCGCGCTCGGCCCGGGGCTCGTGCCAGTTGCCGCCGCCCGAGCCGAGCGCGTCGAACGGCGCCGCGTCCTGGCGGTGGGCCATGAGTTCGACACGGGCCGCCACCGGGAGCAGGGCGAGCGGGGAGCCGTGCGGGGCCCGGGCGGCGGCCTGCCAGGCGAAGTCCATCATGTCGGGGACCGTGCCGTGTCCGCGCGGCGACAGGTAGCGGAGCAGACGGTGGTGGGCCGTCCGGAGCCAGGGCGCCCGGTCGACGGCCTCGGTCCACACCGGCACGGCGTCCCTGACCGGTACGGCGCACGTGTGCATCAGGGCCAGCAGCGCCAGCCAGGGGCTGGGGTCCTCGGGGCGGGCTTCGGCGGCGCGGAGGCAGGCGTGCTCGGCCCGGCGGACGGCGGCCCGGTCGGTGGCGGGGGCACGGCAGGACTCGACGAAGGCCCGCAGGGTCAGGGCGTCGCCGTCCTCGGGGCGGTCGGCCGTCCAGCGTTGGGGGACGGCGGCGGGGAGGTGCCGGGCCAGTACGGCGAGGCGGTGTGCTCGGCGGTCCCAGTCGCGGCCGGTGTCCCGGAGGAGGTCGGCCACGGGTTCCCAGGAGGGGCGGGTGCGGCCGGCTCCGAGGCCGTGGAGCTGCGGGGCGGGGCGGAGTTCGGTCAGGGTCCTGTGCAGGGGGTCGTCGTCGAGTTCGGGACGGATCAGGAGGGCGGGTCGGCGTCTCAGCATCTCTGGATCCGGGGTCGGGGGGAATGGACGGTGGGGGTGGGTTCGGGTGCGCGGCCGGGTGCGGGCCGGTGGGGCTTCTCGCGCAGTGCCCTGCGCCCCTGAAAAGCCGGGGCTGCGCCCCGCGCTTTTCAGGCCCGCAGGGCCGTTGGCTTTGAGACCCGCGGGGCCTGGGCTTTCAGGCCCGCAGGGGCCTGATGCTTTTAGGGGCGCGGGGAACTGCGCGACCAGCCCCCACGCACCCGCACCCAAAGACGCACCCGAAGACGCACCCGACCACGCCCCCCGACCCGCACGGCGCGATCAGCAGCAGCGCCCCTCCGGGTGCTCCTCCCTCCGCCGCGTCCGCAGGACGTCGTACTCCCTGCGGGTCGGCACCGGGGCCCCGGGGTGACGGCGGCGACGGCGGTCGCAGTAGCGGTCGTACTCCGCCTCGCCGGTCAGCTCCCGCAGGTACCAGCGCACCCCGCGCACCCAGTTCCGGACGCTCACCGGCGAGCCCCCACCAGCTCCTTCTCGGAGTCCCCCGCGTCGATGCGCGACTCCACGTACGGCGCCTCGGTGGACGGCAGCGGGACCGGCGAGCGGACGGCGCGGACGCACACCACGGCGCAGTTGACGAGGACGGTGAGGACCAGGATCAGGAAGATCGCCATGATCACGCCGTCGACCGTGTTGTTGGTGACGATCGTGTGCATGTCGTCCATGGTCGTGGCGCCGGGCAGGAGTTCGCCCCTGTCGATGGCCGCCGCGTACTTGTCGCGCAGGGCGAAGAAGCCGATGGCGGGGTTGTCGGAGAAGATCTTCTGCCAGCCGGCGGTGAAGGTGACGGCCACGTCCCAGGCCAGCGGGATGCCGGTGACCCAGGCCCAGCGCAGCTTCCCGGACTTGATGAGCACGGTGGTGGTGACGGCGAGGGCGACCGCGGCCAGCAGCTGGTTGGCGATGCCGAAGAGGGGGAACAGCTGCTTGATCCCGCCGAGGGGGTCGGTGACACCGGCGTACAGGAAGTACCCCCAGGCGCCCACGACCAGGGCGCTGGTGATCCAGATGCCCGGCTTCCAGGTGACGCGGCCGATCGGCTTCCAGACGTTGCCCAGCATGTCCTGGAGCATGAAGCGGCCGACGCGGGTGCCGGCGTCCACGGTGGTGAGGATGAACAGGGCCTCGAACATGATCGCGAAGTGGTACCAGAACGCCTTCATCCCGGCGCCGCCGAAGACCCCGGCGAAGATCTCCGACATGCCCACGGCCAGGGTCGGCGCGCCGCCCGAGCGGCCGACGAGGGTCTGCTCCTCGACCGCCTTGGCGGCAGCCGTGAGCTGGTCCGGGGTGATGGTGAAGCCGAGGTTCTTGACGGCCTCGGCGGCGGTGTCGACGGTGGGGCCGAGCAGCGCGGCCGGGGAGTTCATGGCGTAGAAGAGGCCGGGTTCGAGGACGCACGCCGCGATCAGGGCCATCACGGCGACGAAGGACTCCGTGAGCATGGAGCCGTAGCCGATCATGCGGACCTGGGACTCCTTCTGGATCAGCTTCGGCGTGGTGCCGGAGGAGACCAGGGCGTGGAAGCCGGACAGGGCGCCGCAGGCGATGGTGATGAAGAGGAAGGGGAAGAGGGAGCCGGCGAAGACCGGCCCGGTGCCGGTGTGGGCGAACTCGGTGACCGGCTCGGCGTGCAGGTTCGGGGCGGCGATCACGACCCCGACGGCCATCAGGGCGATGGTGCCCACCTTCATGAAGGTGGAGAGGTAGTCGCGCGGGGCCAGCAGCATCCACACGGGGAGCACGGAGGCGACGAAGCCGTAGCCGACCAGGCAGAAGACCAGGGTCTCGGGGCTCCAGACGAAGTACTCGGCGAGCGAGGAGTCCTGGATCCAGCCGCCGCCGAGGATGGCGAGCAGGAGCAGGGCCACGCCGATGAAGCTGGTCTCGACGACCCGGCCGGGGCGCAGGTAGCGCAGGTAGAAGCCCATGAAGAGGGCGATCGGGATGGTCATGGTCACCGAGAAGGTGCCCCAGGCGGACTCGGCGAGGGCGTTGACGACGACCATCGCGAGGACCGCGAGCAGGATGATCATGATGGCGAAGACGCCGATCAGCGCGGCGGCACCGCCCACCTTGCCGATCTCGTCGCGGGCCATCTGGCCGAGGCTCTTGCCGTCCCGGCGCATGGAGAGGAAGAGGACGATCATGTCCTGTACGGCACCGGCGAAGATGACGCCCGCGATGATCCAGATGGTGCCCGGCAGATAGCCCATCTGGGCCGCCAGCACCGGTCCGACCAGCGGGCCCGCGCCGGCGATCGCCGCGAAGTGGTGGCCGAACAGCACCCGCTTGTCGGTCGGGTGGTAGTCGACGCCGTCCTCCAGGCGTTCGGCCGGGGTGGCCCGGGTGTCGTCGGCCTGGAGGACGCGGCGCACGATGAACCGCGAGTAGAAGCGGTAGCCGATCGCGTAGGACCCGAGGGCCGCCATGAGCAGCCAGACGGCCGAGATCTCCTCGCCCCGGGACAGCGCGAGCACGGCCCAGCCGATCGCGCCGACGAGGGCCACGGATATCCACAGCGCGATCGATTTCGGCGACATACGGGATTTCTCCGGCGTCTCGGGACCGGATTCGGGCATGGCTGACACAGACATGGCGGCTCCTGATTTCAACGGGTGTGCGGCGGTGCGCGGCAGGGAGATACGGGGGCGGTGCGGTTCAGTGAGGTCGGCCGGGGCGCCGCCCGTCCGAGCGGCGGTCGGTCAGTGCGTACGCGGCGAGCAGACACAGGCCGCATCCCGGGACCCAGGCGAGCTGGTACCAGTAGAAGAACGGCGTTCCGGCGAGCCGTGGCTCCGCACCGGCGTACCAGGGGACCCAGAGCAGTCCCGCGGCGGGGGCGAGGAGCAGGACGGCACGCGCGACGCGTCGTAGTCGCTGGTGAGCGTGGTGTGCCGGGGTACGTGTCACGGGCCGTTCTCCTCTCCCGGTCGCTGCGGGTCTGTGCAAGAGTTGCCCACCCGACGGATCCGGTTGACAGCGAATTCCAGAAGATTCCCCGAAGATTTCCCGCCGCCGCGTGTCCTCCGAACCGGCCGTCCGCGCAACCAACACGCGAGGGCCGAGGTACACCCGGGGCCCAGGCACACCAAGGACGGTGACCCGTGGCGGACGCAGCCATGACCGCGACGTTCCTCGCCGTGATCGGCGGAGCGTCGCTGCTCGCCGTCACCGCGCGCCGGCTGCGCCCCTCGGACCGGCTGCCGTCGCTGGAGGGGTGGGCGCTGGCCGACCGGAGCCTCGGCCCGGTGTGGACCTGGCTGCTGCTGGGCGGGACGATCTTCACCGCGTACACCTTCACCGCCGTGCCGGGCCTCGCGTACGGCAACGGGGCGCCCGCCTTCTTCGCGGTGCCGTACACGGTGATCGTCTGCCCGCTGGCCTTCGTGCTGCTGACCCGGCTCTGGGAGGTCGCCCGCCGGCACGGCTATGTGACGGCCGGGGACTTCGTGCGCGGCCGGTACGGTTCGGCGCCGCTGGCCCTGGTGGTGGCGCTGACCGGGATCCTCGCGACGATGCCGTATCTGGCGCTGCAACTGCTGGGCATCAGGGCGGTGCTGACGGCCGGGGGCGTCTACCCGAGGGGCGCGGCCGGTGATCTCGTGATGGTGGCGCTGTTCGCGGGGCTCGCGGTGGCGACGTACCGGCACGGGCTGCGGGCTCCCGCGGTGATCTCGGCGCTGAAGGCGGTGGCCGTCTTCGTGTCGCTGACCGCCGTGTGCTGGCTGGTGCTGGAACGGTTCGGCGGTCCGGGCGCGGTCTTCGAGGGCGCGGCCCGGCGGCTCGGCGGCACCGGGGTGGAGGGGTCCGCGCTCCTGCTGGCCCCCGAACAGCAGCCCGCCTACGCCACCCTGGCGCTCGGTTCGGCGCTGGCCCTGCTGATGTACCCGCACGTCCTCACCGCCGGGTTCGCCGCCGACGGGCCGCGGACGGTCCGCAAGGTCTCCGTGGCGCTGCCCGCCTGGACGGGACTGCTGGCCCTCTTCGGGTTCCTCGGCATCGCGGCGCTCGCGTCCGGGGTGCGGGCGCCCGAGGGCGGTGCCGAGGCGGCCGTGCCCATGCTGGTGGACCGGCTGATGCCGGGACCGCTGGCCGGACTGGTGTTCGGCGCGATCACCGTGGGCGCGCTGGTCCCGGCGGCGGTGATGTCGATCGCGGCCGCCACGGGCTTCGTCCGCAACGTGTACGTCGAGTACTTCCAGCCCACCGCCACGCCCAAGCGCCAGGTGCGCATCGCCAAGGTGGTCTCCCTGACCGCGAAGGTGGGGGCGGTGGCGTTCGTGTTCGGACTGCGGGACCAGGACGCCATCAACCTCCAGCTCCTCGGCGGGGTGTGGATACTGCAGATCTTCCCGGCGGTGGCCGTCGGCCTCTTCACCGGACGGCTGCACCCCCGGGCACTGCTCGCCGGCTGGGGCGTGGGCATGCTGACCGGCACGTTCCTGGTGGTGCGCGAGGGCTTCTCGTCCATCGTGCTCCTGGGCGGCGGCTCGCTGGAGATCTACGCCGGCCTGCTCGCGCTCCTGCTCAACCTGACCGTCGCCGTCGTCGGCACCACGGTCCTCGAACGGCTCGGTGTCCCGCGCGGCGCCGACGCGACCGACCTACCGTCCCGCCTGACCGTCAGGCGGCGCCCCGAGACGGGAGCGAGCAACCCGTGAGACGCAGACAGCACCTCGGTGTGCCGGTGCCCCCGGCCGCATCCGCGCCCCTGGCCGCCGCCGGGCAGCCCCTGAGCCAGGTACCGGCCCCGGCCGAACCCCTGGCGGCGCACCCCGCGACGGTCCCGGGCCCCGCCCTGCCGCCGGGCGCCCTCGGTGATCCGGCAGACGTGGAGCGCGAGGCGGGCGTCGCCCGGCTGTTCGAGCTGCACTACGCCTCGATGCTGCGGCTCGCGGTGCTGCTGGGCGCCGACGACCCCGAGAACGTGGTGGCCGAGGCGTACTACCAGATCTACCGCAAGTGGCGGCGCCTGCGGGACGCCGAGGCGGCGGAGGCGTATCTGCGGTCGACGGTCTGCAATCTGACCCGGATGCGGATACGGCACCTCCAGGTCGCCCGCAGGCACGTGGAGACGCCGGCGGCGGAGGAGCCGGTCGCCTCCGCCGAGAGCACCGCGCTGCTCCACGACGACCAGCGCGTGCTGATCGACGCGCTCCAGCACCTGCCGGCCCGGCAGCGGGAGGCCCTCGTGCTGCGCCACTGGCTGGGGCTGAAGGAGAGCGAGATCGCGGCCGCGATGGGCATCTCCTGCGGCTCGGTCAAGACCCACACCGCACGCGGCCTCGCCGCCCTGACCCAGGCGATGGAGGCCCGGCGATGAACGACACCACCGGCAACGACACCGGCCGGGACCGCACCGAACGGGAGCTGGCCGAGGCACTCGCCGCACTGGCGGGCGGGGTCCATGCCGCCCCGGACGCGTACCGGACGGCGCGCGGGGACTGGCTCCGCCGGGAGCGGCGGCGGCGGCTGGTGCTGGCCGTCCTGGTGCTGCTGGTCTTCGCCCTCGCCACGTTGATCGGCCTCTGGGTCCTCAACCAGGCCCCCTCCGGTTCCGGGGTGATCTTCTCGGGGGTGGGAGGGACGACGGCGGGGACGGGGCCGGGCTGACGCTCCCCCTCCGCATCCCGCCGGATTGATCACCCCGGGCTCCGGGAACCCGCACCCCGTGCACCCCCGCATCGAGGACTACGCGCTGATCGGCGACCACCAGACGGCCGCGCTGGTGAACCGCCACGGTTCCATCGACTGGCTCTGCCTGCCCCGCTTCGACTCGGCGGCCTGCTTCGCCGCGCTGCTCGGAGACCGGGAGAACGGGCACTGGACGCTCGCGCCCCGAGGAGGCGGAACCTGCGCGCGGCGGGCGTACCGGCACGACTCGCTCGTCCTCGACACCGAGTGGGAGACCGAGGACGGCGCGGTACGGGTCACCGACCTGATGCCGCAGCGCGACCGCTCCCCCGACGTCGTACGGATCGTGGAGGGTCTGTCGGGCCGCGTGACCATGCGCAGCACGGTGCGGCTGCGCTTCGACTACGGCTCGGCCGTGCCGTGGATGCGCCGGTCGGACGGTCACCGGGTGGCGGTCGCCGGCCCGGACTCGGTGTGGCTGCGCAGCGAACCCGGGGTGCGGTCCTGGAGCGAGGACCGCGCCACGTACGCGGAGTTCACCGTCGAGCCGGGCGAGAAGGTCGCGTTCGTCCTGACCTGGCACCCCTCGCACGAACCCCGGCCCCGCCTCGTCGACCCGTACGATGCGCTGGAGACGAGCCTGCACGACTGGCGGGCCTGGGCGGCGCGCTGCCGGTACGACGGCCCGCACCGGGACCTGGTGGTCCGCTCGCTGATCACCCTCAAGGCCCTCACCTACGCCCCGACCGGAGGGATCGTCGCGGCGGCCACCACCTCCCTGCCGGAGGAGATCGGCGGGGTCCGCAACTGGGACTACCGCCACTGCTGGCTGCGGGACTCCACCCTCACCCTCGGCGCGCTGCTGTCCTGCGGCTACCACGAGGAGGCGGAGGCCTGGCGCGACTGGCTGCTCCGCGCGGTCGCGGGCGACCCGGCCGACCTGCAGATCATGTACGGCCTGGCCGGGGAGCGCCGTATCCCCGAGTACGACCTGCCCTGGCTGTCCGGCTACGAGGACTCGCGTCCGGTCCGGGTCGGCAACGACGCCGTACGGCAGTTGCAGCTGGACGTGTACGGCGAAGTGATGGACTCCCTGTTCGTGTCCCGGCGTTCGGGACTGCCCGACAAGCCGGACATGTGGCGCATGCAGTGCGCGCTGATGGACTACCTGCGCACGGCCTGGCGCAAGCCGGACGAGGGACTGTGGGAGGTGCGCGGGCCGCGCCGCCACTTCACGCACTCCAAGGTGATGTGCTGGGTGGCCGCCGACCGGGCGGTGCGCGCCCTGGAGGCCGACCCGGAGCTGACCGGCGGCGACCTGGAGGGCTGGCGGGCCCTGCGCGACGAGATCCACCGCGAGGTCTGCGACCGCGGCTACGACCCGGAGCGGAACACCTTCACCCAGTCGTACGGCTCCACGGAGCTGGACGCCGCCCTGCTGCTCATCCCCCTCATGGGTTTCCTGCCGCCGGACGACCCCCGGGTCGTCGGGACCGTCGACGCGATCCGTGCGGAGCTGAGCCACAAAGGGCTGGTGCGCCGCTACGGACTCGACCACCGCACGGCGGCGACCGCCTCCGTCGACGGCCTGCCGGGCGGTGAGGGCACCTTCCTCGTCTGCTCGTTCTGGCTGGCGGACGCGCTGCACCTGACCGGCCGCACGGCCAAGGCACGCGAGCTGTTCGAACGGCTCGTGGGGCTGGCCAACGACGTGGGCCTGCTGGCGGAGGAGTACGACCCGGTGGCGGGCCGGCAGCTCGGGAACTTCCCGCAGGCGTTCAGCCACGTCGGACTCGTCGGGACCGCCCTCGCCCTGTACGGCGGGCAGGAGGCAGGATAGGGGTCATGGATCTTGGGCTGAAGGACCGTGTGTACATCGTCACCGGGGCGACCCGCGGGCTGGGCCACGCGGTCGCGCGGGAACTGGTCGCCGACGGCGCGAAGGTGGTCCTCACGGGCCGTGAGGAGGAGAGCGCCGGGGCGGCTGCGGCCGCGCTCGGGGCGAACGCGGTGGGGGTCGCCGTGGACAACGCCGATCCCGGGGCCGCCGGGCTGCTGATCGCCGCCGCGCGCGACCGCTTCGGGCGTTTCGACGGCATCCTGGTCAGCGTGGGCGGGCCGGCGCCCGGGTTCGTCGCCGACAACACCGACGAGCAGTGGACCGCCGCGTTCGAGTCGGTGTTCCTCGGAGCGGTCCGTCTGGCGCGGGCCGCGGCCGAGGAACTGGGCGAGGGCGGTGTCATCGGGTTCGTGCTGTCCGGGTCCGTGCACGAGCCGATTCCCGGGCTGACCATCTCGAACGGGCTGCGGCCCGGGCTCGCCGGGTTCGCCAAGTCGCTCTCCGACGAGGTGGGGCCGCGGGGCATCCGGGTCGTGGGGCTGCTCCCGGCCCGCATCGACACGGACCGGGTGCGCGAGCTGGACGGGTTGTCGGCGGATCCGGAGGCGACGCGGGCCGCGCACGAGTCGCGCATCCCGCTGCGGCGGTACGGGCGGCCGGAGGAGTTCGGGCGGACGGGGGCGTTCCTGCTCTCCCCCGCCGCCTCCTATCTGACGGGGATCATGCTGCCGGTGGACGGCGGGATGCGGCACGGGTTCTGACGCCTCCGCGCGGCGGGGCGGGGCGTCAGCTGACCCGCTCCGCCCGGTGCCGGGCCGCCTGCAGCCTGACCTCCGCCGGGAGTTCGGCCAGTCCCGCCGAGTCCCTGGCGTGCGCCAGGGCCTGCGAGGTCAGGGTGTGCAGGGCCTCGCCCGGGTTCACATGGGGCTGGAGGAGGAGGCGGATGCGGGCCTCGGGGGCGTCCCGGCGGCCCGTCAGGCGAGTGTGGGCCCGTTCGACGCCGTCCGCCTCGGCCGCCTCGGTGGTGAGGACGCCCTCCATCGCCCGCCCGCGCAGCAGCGCGCCCTCACCGTCGCCGGTGTCGACGAGCACCTCGGCGAGCCGGTGGCGGCGCAGGACCGCCGTCAGCCACCACAGGGCGAGCAGCACGAGCACGGCGAGCACCGCGATGACGGTGGGCCACCACCAGCCGGAGTCGTGCCACCGGGTCCGTTCGGCGTCGCTGAGCAGGACGTCCTCGCGGCCGTCGTGCGGCCACCACGAGGGCGGGCGCACACCGAGTCCCACGGCGAGCACGGCGCCGCCGGCCACCACCAGCACAAGACCCACCAGACCGAGCAGCACCCGGTTCACGGTGCGCAGCATCACGCCTCACCCCTTCCGGCCGGGCCGGCGGACATGCACCGACAGGGCGGGCGGCCGGGACAGGCCGAGCCCTCGGATGCCGTCGGCGAGCGTGACGTCCAGGTCGGCGCGTACCTCGTCGAGTTCCCGGAAGTGCGAGACCGCGCGGACGTCGACCCGCTTGCGGCCCGCCCGGACCCGTACGGACCGCACTCCGGAGACCTCCATGGCCCGGTCGCGCAGGGCCAGCGCGGCGGCGCCCCGGTGCAGTCCGGCCCGGACCCGGGGGCGGACGCGCCGCATCGGCAGGACGTCACGCAGCCCGGGGGTCGCGGCGAGCAGCAGCAGCCACAGCCCGAGGAGCACGGCGACGGACGCGCCGGCCAGTACCCAGGGGTCGTCGAGGGGGCGCTCGGCGAGTTCCCGGGCCAGCGAGCGGCGCCACTGCATGGCGGGCCGCCCGGCGCGGACGGCGACGACGTCGTACAGGAGCAGGCCCGCGCCGCCGAGGAGCAGGGCGGCGAGGATGCCCGCGGGGATCCTGCGCGCGGACCAGAAGCGTTTCTCGTCACCGCCGTCGTCCTCGCGCGGGGGCGGCGGATCGTAGGCGGCGGCGGACGCGGACTGGTCGGCGGCCCGGCCGGCGGCCGTCCCGCCCGTGCCCGCCGCGTCCGCGTCCGTGTCGTCGGTCTTCTCGATGACGGGTAGTCGTCGCGTGGTGCCCTCGGAACGCCGGGGTTCGCTCATCGCGTCCTCCCCTGTGCCGCGTCGTGTGCGTGCGCCGGGTGCAGCCGTTCCACCGTGACGGCCACCTCCGACACGTGCATTCCCGCCAACGTCCCTACCCGCTCGATGACATGACGACGCACCGCAGCGCATTGGCCACCGATGTCCGAGGGGTACGGGAGCCCGAGCATCACATGGACACGCGCGGTCCCGTGGGCGACCAGGACGGTGGCGTTCGGGGGCGCGGAGTCCCGCGCCGGCGCCACCAGTGCCTCGCGCGCCGCCTGCGCGGCGATCTTCGCGACCACCCGGTCGGCGATCCGGATCGCCCCGCGCTCACCGGGGTCGACGGCTCCGCGCACCGCGGGCCGGCCGCTGTCCACCGGGTTCACCGGCGTCGGTCGTCGCGCGGGCGGAAGAAGTCGCCCAGTTCCAGGTCCCCCTCCAGGAACCGGCCGACGACGAGGCCGACGGCACCCAGCGCGGCCACCAGCAGGAAGGCACCGAAGCCGCCGAAGTACCCGGCGAAGCCCAGCGCCATCCCGGCGATCATGCCGATCATGGCCAAGCTCATCCTGCGCTCCTAGACACTCGCGGACTCCTGACGTACGGGGTGGGCCGGGTGCTCACGGCCGGGGCCGCGCCTACTGCAGCCGGGAATCGGGCTCCTCGTCCTCCTCGTCGGGCAGCTTCACGTCGCTGACCGCGATGTTGACCTCGACGACCTCCAGGCCGGTCATCCGCTCGACGGCCGCCACGACGTTCTCGCGCACGTCACGGGCCACATCGCCGATGGACACCCCGTAGTCGACGACGATCTCCAGGTCCAGCGCGGTCTGCACCTCGCCGACCTCGACCTTCACACCCCGGGTCACGGACTTGGCCCCGCCGGGCACCCGGTCCCGCACGGCCCCGAAGGTCCGGGACAGTCCGCTGCCCATGGCGTGGACGCCCACGACCTCCCGCGCGGCGAGTCCGGCGATCTTCTCCACGACGCCGTCGGCGATGGTGGTACGCCCCCGGCTCGCCGGATCCCCACCGCCGCGCCGGGTGGCCCTGCGTCCGGCCTGCGGCGATTCCTTGGTGGTGTCGGGCCCTTCCGTCCGGTTCCGCTCCGTCATGTCAGTCATGCCGTACGTCCCTTCCGGTCATCCCCCTCAGCCCACAGTAAGCGCGGTTGCGGTGCCGCGCGCCGGGGATGCGGCAGGCTGGAGGAATGACGGCGGACGGTTGGACCAAGGCGGTACGCCGGCAGCTCGGGCCGGGCCGTGTGCTCCCCCTGGGCGGCCCGCGGGACGGTGCGTGGATCACGGAGCGGGCGGCCGAGTCGGTGCTGCGCCGCGCGGCCGCCGGGCTGCGGGGGCTCGGTCTCGGCACGCTCCGCATCTCGGTGGCGGACCCCGACGGGCTGGAGCCGGCGGTGCCCCCGCCGCCGAGCGCGCTCCCGTCCGGGCCGCTGCGTGTCACGGCCGATTTCGCGGCCCTGGCGGACCTGACCGCCGAACCCTTCCCGGCGTCGGCGGCCCGGTTGCGCGGTGTCCTCGCCACCGCGGCCGAGGCGGGGCTCGGCCTGCGGGTGGCGGAGGTGGACCTCCGGCTGACGCGCCTGCTGGACGACGGGGACGAAGGGACGGTCCCCCCGGCCGGTCCGGCCGCCGCGCCGCCGGACCCGCCCGCGCCCACCGGCGACGACGAGCAGGCGCGTGCGGCCGCCGCGGGGCTCTCGGTTCCCGGGGTGAGCCGTCTGGCCACCGTCCTCGGCGCCGCCGGCACGACGGCGCCCGTCCTCCCCCGCCGCCATGTGCTGGTGGATCTGAGGGTGACGGAGGAGCGGCGGACGCTGGACGTGGCACGCGAGGTGCGGGCGGCGGTCGGCGCGGCCCTGCCGGACCACCCGTCGGTGGCGGTGCTCGTCACGGCGGTGACGGGCGGGGCAGCCCGGGGCACCGCCCTGCTCTGAGCGGCACGGACCTCGGTGCGGGACCGCCCGTCGCGGACCCTGGTACGGGCCGCCCGTCGCGGACCGTCGGTTACTCGGCGATCCCGGCGAGGTCCCGCAGGCGCCGCGTCTGGGCCGCACGCTCCGCCGCGCGCTGCTGGTCGTAGTCCCGGTCCACCGCTCCCCGCAGCAGCGCCTTCGTCTCGATCACCGCGTCCCGCGGGGCGGAGACCAGCGCGCCGGCGAGATCGCTCACCGCGTCGGCGAGCCGGTCACCGGGCACAGCGAGGTTCGCGAGCCCGATCCGCTGCGCCTCGTCCGCCTGGACGAAGCGTCCGGTGAGGCAGATCTCCAGCGCGCGGGCGTACCCGACGAGGCCGACCAGGGGGTGCGTGCCCGTGAGGTCGGGCACCAGTCCGAGGCTGGTTTCGAGCATGGCGAACTGCACGTCGTCGGCGACGACGCGCAGATCACAGGCGAGGGCGAGCTGGAAGCCCGCACCGACGGCGTGTCCCTGCACGGCGGCGATGGACACGATGTCGTTGCGCCGCCACCAGGTGAATGCCTCCTGGTACTCGGCGATGGTCGTGTCGAGCCCGGCGTCGTCACGGCGCGCGAGATCGACGAAGGACGGCTCCCCTTCGATGCCTTCGGGCGTGAACATCTGCCGGTCGAGACCGGCGGAGAACGACTTGCCCTCGGCACGCAGCACGACCACACGGACGGAGCCCGGCACCGACCGCCCGGCCTCGGTGAGCGCCCGCCACAGAGCGGGGCTCTGCGCGTTGCGCTTGGCCGGGTTGGTCAGCGTCACCGTGGCGATGGCGTCGTCGACGGTGAGCCGTACGCCGTCCTGGTCGAGCAGCGGTTCGAGCGAAGCCATGGGGCGCCTCCGATGAGTGCGGTCAGCCGAGCGTTGGAGCATGCTAAGTGACTGCACAGTAACCACCCGGCCGATCGGGGCTCCCCCCAGGTCCCTCACGGGCCCTGGGGGACGACCGACCGGACGGCCGCCATCGAAGCCGATGGACCGCCCGGCGCGTCAGGCCGAGGCGGCCTTCTTGCCCCGCGTCGCGCCGCCACGCCCACGGAGCGTGACGCCCGATTCGCTGAGCATCCGGTGTACGAAGCCATACGAGCGGCCGGTTTCCTCGGCCAGTGCCCGAATGCTCGCACCGGAGTCGTACTTCTTCTTCAGGTCTGCCGCGAGCTTGTCGCGCGCGGCGCCGGTAACCCGGCTGCCCTTCTTCAGAGTCTCGGCCACCCGGTCCTCCTCATGGGAAGTGCGCTCTGGTCTCCTCATGATCACCCCTCCGGGGCGTGATGGCCACCCATTCGGCAAGGTCCGTGGGACAAGGTTGTGACGACAGGAGTGCGTACTCACGAGCGGAAGCTGTGATTCCACCCAGGCTTGTCCGTACACCCGAACGGGCTGTTTCGCGAAGTGCCTGGTCAGAGACGCACGACGGCCGAGCCCTGCACACACAGGGGCTCGGCCGTGAAATCGCTGGAGGACACACCCCGGTACGAGGAGATCTCACACAGATGGTGGATCACGGATGGGCCGAATGATCCAGAGGCAGTTGATCAACCCCGACCGCCGGCCCATCCGATCGGCTGTTCGCTCAGGCGAGCGCCACGAGATCCGCGTAGTCCGCGCCCCACAGGTCCTCGACGCCGTCCGGCAGCAGGATGATCCGCTCCGGCTGGAGCGCCTCGACGGCTCCCTCGTCGTGGGTGACGAGCACGACCGCGCCCTTGTAGGTGCGCAGCGCGCCGAGGATCTCCTCGCGGCTGGCGGGGTCGAGGTTGTTCGTCGGCTCGTCGAGCAGGAGGACGTTCGCGGAGGACACCACCAGGGTGGCGAGCGCGAGACGGGTCTTCTCGCCGCCGGAGAGGACTCCGGCGGGCTTGTCGACGTCGTCGCCGGAGAACAGGAACGAGCCGAGCGTCTTGCGGATCTCGACCAGGTCCAGGTCCGGGGAGGCGGAGCGCATGTTCTCCAGGACCGTGCGCTCGGGGTCGAGGGTCTCGTGCTCCTGGGCGTAGTACCCCAGCTTGAGGCCGTGGCCCTCGATCACCTGGCCGGTGTCGGGCTTCTCGACCCCGCCGAGCAGGCGCAGGAGGGTGGTCTTGCCCGCGCCGTTGAGGCCGAGGATGACGACCCGGGAGCCCTTGTCGATGGCCAGGTCGACGTCGGTGAAGATCTCCAGCGAGCCGTACGACTTCGACAGGCCCTCGGCCATGAGCGGGGTCTTGCCGCAGGGGGCGGGCTCGGGGAAGCGCAGCTTGGCGACCTTGTCGGAGACCCGGACCGCGTCGAGGCCCGCGAGGAGCCGGTCGGCGCGCTTGGCCATGTTCTGCGCGGCGACCGTCTTGGTGGCCTTGGCGCGCATCTTGTCGGCCTGCGAGTGCAGCGCGGCGGCCTTCTTCTCGGCGTTCTGCCGCTCGCGCTTGCGGCGCTTCTCGTCGGCCTCGCGCTGCTGCTGGTAGAGCTTCCAGCCCATGTTGTAGACGTCGATCTCGGCGCGGTTGGCGTCCAGGTAGAACACCTTGTTGACGACCGTCTCGACCAGGTCGACGTCGTGGGAGATCACGATGAAGCCGCCGCGGTAGGTCTTCAGGTAGTCCCGCAGCCAGACGATCGAGTCGGCGTCGAGGTGGTTCGTCGGCTCGTCGAGGAGCAGGGTGTCCGCGTCGGAGAACAGGATCCGGGCCAGCTCGATCCGGCGGCGCTGGCCACCGGAGAGGGTGTGCAGCGGCTGGCCGAGCACCCGGTCGGGCAGGTTGAGCGCGGCGGCGATGGTGGCGGCCTCGGCCTCGGCGGCGTACCCGCCCTTGGTGAGGAACTCCGTCTCCTGGCGCTCGTACTGCTTGAGCGCCTTCTCCCGGGTCGCGCCCTGGCCGTTGGCGATCCGCTGCTCGTTCTCGCGCATCTTGCGGATCAGTACGTCGAGGCCGCGCGCGGAGAGGATGCGGTCGCGGGCGAGGACGTCGAGGTCGCCGGTGCGGGGGTCCTGCGGGAGGTAGCCGACCTCGCCGGAGCGGGTGATGGTGCCGCCGGCCGGGATGCCCTCGCCGGCCAGGCACTTGGTGAGGGTGGTCTTGCCGGCGCCGTTGCGGCCCACCAGACCGATGCGGTCGCCCTTGGCGATGCGGAAGGTGGCGGACTCGATGAGGACGCGGGCACCGGCGCGCAGCTCGACGGCGGAGGCGGAGATCACGGACAGACTCCAGGGCGGATCGGGGGTGGCGGGTGGGCGGCTGAGGACGTTCCCGCCGTCTAATGCGCGAGGAGAATGGCCATGGGCCGATTCTAACTGGGGGCGGCAAGCGGTTTTCCGCCCGTGTGACAAGGGATCACGTGGTCTCGGTCACCGGCGCACCGGGTCCCGCCGCGGCCCGTCCGCCGCCCGGGCGTTGTCGGTGGCCGGTGCGAAACTGGGCAGCGGGTCGTATTCCGGACGACGGAGAGGTCGTGATCGGTATGGCGGGCAGGAGCACGGAACGTCCGAGCATCTATCCGACGCTGCTGTACGCGGACGCCAGGGCCGCCATCAGACAGCTCACGGAGGCGCTGGGCTTCACCGAACTGTCGGTCTACGAGGGCGAGGACGGCGTGGTGCAGCACGCCGAGCTGACGCAGGGCAACGGCGCGGTGATGATCGGCTCCAAGGGCAGCGGCAGCGTCTTCGACGGTGCGATGAAGGGCGCGGGGCCCGCCGGGGTGTACATCGTCGTGTCCGCCGACGAGCTGGACGCCCACCACCGGCGGGCCGTGGAGCACGGCGTGGAGATCCTGACGCCCCCGACGGACCAGGAGTACGGCTCGCGGGACTACATGGCCCGGGACGCCGAGGGCAATGTGTGGAGCTTCGGCACGTACGCCCCCGAGACGGGAGGCTGAGGCGCCCTCCCGCCTCTCCCCCGCGCCTCTGGCCCGGTCAGCTGCCTCCGGTGTGCACCTGGAAGGCGGCGCGCCGGACGGCCTTGGCGAGGGCCGGGTCGGGGTGGGCGGCGGCGAGGGCGACCAGCACCTGGACGGTGCGGGGGTGGCCGACCGCGCGGACCTCGGCCAGCAGCGCGGGGACCGTGGGCTGGACCGCGGACTCCAGGTGCCGGACGAGGAGCGGGGCCTCGCCGTGGTCGGCGACGGCGGCGGCGGTGTCCACCCAGAGCCAGGTGGACTCCTCGCGGGTGAGGACCTCGTGGGCGTCCTCGGGGTCGGCGCCGTCGTGCTCGGCGAGCCAGAGCAGGGCGTAGGGGCGCAGCGGGGTCTCGTCGGCGACCGTGCGGACGTCGGGCTCGGCGGGGGCGCCGACGACCCGCAGGGCCTCGAAGGCGAGGCCCCGGATGAGGGCGTCCTCGCCGCGCGCGGCGGCGATCAGTTCGGTGACGGCGCCGCCCACGGGGCGGGCGGCGAGCCAGGCGCGGTACTCGGCGCGGGCCGCGTTCGGACGGAGCTGGGCGCAGCCTCTGAGCATGTCCTCGGCGGAGACCTCGATGTTCCCGGCGGGGCTCTGCGCGGCGACGCAGATCTGCTCCAGCTTGACCCAGACCGCCCAGCTGCCGAGCGGGGTGAGGGTGGCCTGGGCGTCGCCGTAGGTGAGGGCGCCCACGGAGGCGAGGGCGCGCAGGGACCAGTCGAGGAGCGGGGCGAGGGGGGTGTCCTCGGCGGGCTCGGGGCTCGGCTCCGGCTGGGGCCCGTAGGGGACCTCGCAGCGTTCGGTGCGCAGTTCGGTGACCCGCTGTTCCAGGAGGTCCAGGAGCTGCTCGACGGGGACGGGCCCGGCGGAGAGCTGGAGGAAGGAGAGCACCTGGGGCATGGCCGACACGACCTCGGCGACCGCCGCGGGCTCGCGGTCCTCGGGCTCGGGGTAGGCGATGGACCAGGCGTCGAAGAACGCGACCCAGCCGCGCAGCACGGCGCTGTCGTCGCGGTGCCAGGCGCGCAGTCGCCAGCCGGGGCGCGCGCTGTCACCGTGCACCTCGACGAGGCCGGCCAGCCGTGCCGTGTCCCAGTCGTGGCGGACCTGATCCGGGGTCAGCCCCAGGTCGGCGGCGGCCCGTTCCGCGGTCGCGGCGGAGAGGGTGCCCTTGCCGTCGGGGTTGGCGCCCTCGCGGCCGGGGCGCAGGGCGGTGTCGGCCCAGTGGGCGACGCGGGCCGCGTCCGCCAGGACGGCGCGGGCCATGCGGGCGAGCTCCGCGGGCGGTGGTGTGCCCTCCGGGGGCCGGGGGGCCGGTCGGCGGCGCTGGGTCACTGCTGCTCGGGGAGCGGCGGCCAGGGTTCGCGGGCCGACGAGGCGGAGCCTGGAGTCGCGCGGGTTACGGGACGTCACGGGGGCAGTCTTCCGGTTGACGGTCCGAAAACCCAAACGGAATGTCACAGCGGGCGACAGGGGTGGCCAACGCACCGGGTCTTCACGGGCTCCCCGGGGGTCGGTGCGGACGGGGATCGCGTCGGCGCGGCGCTAAGCGGAATGTGGCGTACCTCTCTGTCGCGACCGGGTCCCGGCGGGTTTCCCGGGGGCTCGCGGCCGCCTAGCCGAGCGGGGTGAGGAAGCGGCGGAGGCTCTCCTCGTACGCCTTCGGGTCGGCGTTCCACATGGCGCCGTGCGGGGCCTGGCGGACCGTGCGCAGGGTGACCCGGTCGGGGCGCAGGGCGGCGAGGCGGCGGGAGGGGGCCCAGGGGGCGACGGTGTCGTCGGGGCCGTGGAAGAGCAGGGTCGGCACCCGGAGGTCCGACGGCGCGGCGTCGTGGCCGGCGGGGGCGGCGCGCAGTCCTGTGCGCCCCTGGGCGGCGCGCACCGCGAGGGGCAGCAGGGCGCCGGGTGTGCGGCGGGCGGCGGCGAGGGCCCGCAGGGTGGCGGTCCAGTCGAGGACCGGTGAGTCCAGGACCAGTCCGGCGACGCGGCCGCGCAGCGCGGAGTGCGTGGCGGCGCGCAGGGCCATGGTGGCTCCGGTGGACCAGCCGTACAGGACGACCCGCCCGGCGCCGTTGCGCACGGCGTACCTGAGGGCGGCGTCCACGTCGCGCCACTCGGTCTCGCCGAGGTGGTTCAGGCCGTCCGGGGAGCGGGGGGCGCCCGGGTCGCCCCGGTAGGCCGGGGCGAGGACCGGGAAGTGGTGGCGGTGCAGGGACTCCATGACGTTCAGGGTGTGCTCGCGGGTGGCGCCGAGCCCGTGCACGGCGATCACCCAGGTGTCCCGGGCCGCGGGCACCAACCAGGCGGGCAGGGTGCCGAGTTCGCCGGGGATCTCGACGTCGTCGTGGTCGAGGCCGAGCGCGGTGCGGGGGTCGCCGACGTGGAGGCCGGGGGTGAGCCACACCTTGTCGCCGGGCTCCAGGGTGCCGCGGCTGACGCGCTCCAGGCGGCGGACGACCGCGTCCGGGGCGTGCGGGGCGCCGTTCAGCACCCCGCCGACGACCGCGTGGGAGCCGTTGCCGGTGAGGCCGTAGGTACCGGGCCGCCGGGAGGCGAAGGCCCGGGTCAGGGCGATGCGGCCGGCCGCGGTGGAGTGCACGGTCAGCCGGGGTTCGGTGGGCAGGGGTGCGCCCGGCGGCGCCTTCAGCGCGACGTCGCTCGCCAGCCGGCCCGCGGCGACACTGGCCGCTCCGGCGGCGAACGCGACCCCGAGGGCCGATGCTGCCGCTCTCACTCCACGCACGGCTCCAGTGTCCCGGCGGACCGCGCCGGGGGCCAGTGGGCGTACGCCCGGGGGTGACCGGGACAGGCGGCCGGGGCGGGACCGCCGGGACGGCTCCGTCGTCCGGGGGCCGGTGGTCAGCCCGGCTGTCCGTAGCCCTTCAGGCGCTCGCCCGTCTCGGCCAGTTGTCCGGGGGTGAGCAGGTGCGGGGTGAGGTGGGGGACGGAGGACGCCTTCAGCCAGACCTGGCACATCCATTCGAGCTGGGTCGTGCGGTCGTAGGCCGCGTCGAGACTGTCGCCGAAGGCGATCGTGCCGTGGTTCTGGAGGAGGCAGGCGGTGCGGCCCCGCAGGGCGCGGAGCATGTTCTCGGCCAGCTCCGGGGTGCCGTAGGTCGCGTAGGGGGCGACCCGGACGGGACCGCCGAGCGCCGCGGACATGTAGTGGATCAGCGGCAGCTCGTCCACGAGGGTGGAGACGGCCGTCGCGTGCACGGCGTGGGTGTGGACGACGGCGCGGGCCCCGGCCGTGGTGTGGATCGCCAGGTGCATGGGAAGTTCGCTGGTGGGACGGAGCGTGCCGAGGACCTGCCGGCCGGTGAGGTCGACGCCCGTGACGTCGTCCGGCGTCAGGCGGTCGTACGGCACTCCGGTCGGTGTCACCAGGAGGGTGTCGCCCACGCGCACGGACACGTTGCCGGAGGTGCCGACGACCAGACCGTCGGCCACCGTCCGCCGGGCGGTGGCGACGAGTTCGCCCCACGCCCGCGCCACCTCGTCCGGCACCTCCCGCCGTCCCGCGCCCCGCGCGTCCCGCGCGGCCTCGTCCGTCTCGTCCGCCTCGTTCACGCCCCGCTCGTCCCGGATGTCGCGCCGCTGCTCAGCCATGCCGCGATCCTGCCAGGAGCGGTCGCCCCGATGGCCAGAACTTTACCCACAGCCGTGCGTGCCGACCGTACGCAGTCCATCGAGGACAGGGGGTGAGCAGAGGGGTGCGCGAGACCCCCGGACCTGGGCATTCCGCCTGCGTTCGAACGCCGGGCCACCGCCCCGCCGGGCCCGGTTCCCGCACGCGCGCACAAGCGGAGGGGCCACCCCTCATTCACTACACCCGCGCGCCCGCCCCAGTTCATCTTCCGTTCACCCAGGTTGCCTACGGTCCTCGTGCCAATGACGTCCGAAAGAAGCCCGGGTAAATGGAAAACTTCTCGCTGATCCTCGCGATCGTGGTCATCACCGCGCTTGCGTTCGATTTTACGAACGGTTTCCACGACACCGCCAACGCGATGGCCACCACCATCTCGACAGGCGCGATGAAGCCCAAGGTCGCGGTGGCCATGTCCGCCGTGCTCAACCTTGTCGGCGCGTTCCTTTCCATCGAGGTCGCCAACACCATCTCCAAGGGGCTCGTCGACGAGTCCGGCATACAGCCAGAGGTCATCTTCGCGGCGCTCGTGGGCGCCATCCTCTGGAACCTGTTGACCTGGCTGGTCGGACTCCCCTCCAGCTCCTCGCACGCCCTGATGGGCGGCCTCATCGGTGCCACGATCGCCTCGGTGGGCGTGGGCGCGGTGCACGGGGACGTGCTCGTCACCAAGGTGCTGATCCCGGCCGTCGCCGCCCCGCTGGTCGCCGGCGTCGCGGCGATGCTCGCCACCCGGCTGACGTACAAGCTCGGCAAGCACACCGACGAGAAGGCGAGCGGCAAGGGGTACCGCGCCGGCCAGATCGCCTCGGCGGGTCTGGTCTCGCTGGCCCACGGCACGAACGACGCCCAGAAGACGATGGGCATCATCACGCTGGCCCTGGTGGCCGGTGGCACCCTGGCGCCCGACTCCGACCCGCCGGTGTGGGTCATCGTCTCCGCCGGTACGGCCATCGCGCTCGGCACCTACCTGGGCGGCTGGCGCATCATCCGCACGATGGGCAAGGGCCTGACCGACCTCCAGCCGCAGCAGGGCTTCGCCGCCCAGACCAGCGCGGCCACGGTCATCCTCGCCTCCTCGCACCTCGGTTTCTCGCTCTCCACCACGCACTCGGTCTCGGGTGCGGTGATGGGCGCGGGTCTGGGCCGCAAGGGCGGTGTGGTCCGCTGGTCCACCGCGACCCGGATGTTCGTCGCCTGGGGTCTGACCCTGCCGGCGGCGGCGCTGGTCGCCGCGCTGGCCGAGTGGGTCACGTCCTTCGGCACCTGGGGCACGGCCGTCGTCGCGGTCTTCCTCGTCGCCTCCAGCGCGGCGATCTGGCTGGTCTCCCGCCGCGAGGTGATCGACCACACCAACGTGAACGACACCGAGGAACCGCCCGGGGTGGTGACGACGGCGATGGCCGCCGTGACCCCGCCGCCGGTCGGCACCGTGACCGAGGACCTGACGGCGACCATCCCGGCCCCCGCCGCCGAGACCGCCGCACCGGCGGGCTCGTCCACGCCGACGCCCGCCGTCTGAGCCCCACGACTCCCTGAGGAAGATCACCACCATGCACATCGACTGGGCAGCTCTCGGCTCCGTCTTCGGAGTCAGTCTCGTGGTCACCGTGGCCCTCGTCGGCCTGTTCACCCTCGGCATCGTCGGCCTCTCCAAGCGGGAGGAGGCGTCGGCCCGGGGCGACTCGGTGGCGCTGGCCACCACGGGCGCGTACGCGTGCTTCGCGCTGTGCGCGGCGGCGGTGGCGTACGGCATCTCCCTGATCATGGCCTGATCAGCCGCCGGTCCGGCCCCTGGGACCGGACCGAACGAGCAGCCCCCGTGCGCGTCCCTCGACGCTCACGGGGGTTCTTCGTGCCCGTGGACGTGATGTCGGCGGTGTGGGGCTGAGCACACCCTTGCGCCGCAGGTCAACGGCAAGTTGACGGGTCTTCCGGGGGCGTGGTGGACTGCCGGGGCCATGTACGACGGCAGGAGAGGAAGCCGGTGCGAGTCCGGCGCGGTCCCGCCACTGTCACCGGGGAGCGGCTGTCGAACGCCTCCCGGGAGCCAGGAACTCTCGCCGTCGGTCTCGTCGAACCAGGGCGTGGACACCCTGAGTGAGGACATAACGCCATGCGCGTCCTGTACGGCTGCCCCCCGGGGATCGGCGTCCGGCCCCCGACCGACCCCGTGAACGGCTGAACGGGTGCGTGCCGATCGCGTCTTCGCGTACGGCGCCGCCGCCGGGCTCCTCGGTGATCTGCTGCTCGGCGACCCGCGCCGGGGGCATCCGGTCGCCGCGTTCGGCCGGGCCGCCGGGGCCGTGGAGCGGGTGCTGTGGCGGGACCACCGGGGATGGGGCGCGCTGCACACCGCGGTGTGCGCGGGCGGCGCCGTCGCCCTGGGGGCCGTCGCCTCGGCCGCCGTGCGGCCGTCGCGGGCCGCTTCCGTCGGGCTGACCGCCGCCGCCACCTGGGCCGTCGTCGGGGGCACCTCGCTCGGGCGGGAGGCCCGGGCGATCGGGCGGTCCCTCGACGCGGGTGATGTCGAGGGCGCGCGGGCGCGGTTGCCCCATCTGTGCGGGCGGGATCCCCAGGCGCTGGACGCGGACGGGATCGCGCGGGCCGTCGTGGAGTCCGTCGCCGAGAACACCTCCGACGCGGTGGTGGGGGCGCTCGTGTGGGGCGCCGCCGGCGGGGTGCCGGGGCTGCTGGGGTTCCGGGCCGTCAACACCCTGGACGCCATGGTCGGGCACCGCTCGGAGCGGTACCGGCGCTACGGCTGGGCCTCCGCGCGGCTGGACGACGTCGTGGGATGGCCGGGTGCCCGGCTGACGGCCGTGCTGGCCGCGGCCTGCGGCGGGGACGCCCGGGGCGCCGTACGGGCCTGGCGGGCGGACGCGGGGAAGCATCCGAGTCCCAACGCGGGGCCGGTGGAGGCGTCGTTCGCGGGGGCGCTCGGAGTGCGGCTGGGGGGCACGTTGTCGTACGGGGGGCGGGTCGAGCACCGCCCTGTGCTGAACGGGAGGGGACGCGCCGTCGCCGTGGCGGACATCGAGCGGGCCGTCCGGCTGTCCCGGCGGGTGAGTTGGCTCGCGCTGGGTGTCGGCGCGGGTGCGGCGGCGCTGCGCGGAAGGATCGCGAGCCGGTGGAGGAGTCAGGGATGAGTGGCGGGTTGCTGGTCGCCGGGACCACCTCCGATGCCGGCAAGAGCGTGGTGACCGCCGGGATCTGCCGGTGGCTCGTGCGGCAGGGCGTCAGGGTCGCGCCCTTCAAGGCGCAGAACATGTCGCTCAACTCCTTCGTGACGAAGGAGGGCGCCGAGATCGGCCGGGCGCAGGCCATGCAGGCGCAGGCCTGCCGGGTGGAGCCCACCGCGCTCATGAACCCGGTGCTGCTCAAGCCCGGGGGCGAGCGCAGCAGTCAGGTCGTGCTGCTGGGGAAACCCGTGGGCGAGATGAGCGCGCGCGGCTATCACGGCGGGCGGCAACAGCGGCTGCTCGGCACCGTGCTGGACTGCCTCGCCGAGTTGCGGGGCACGTATGACGCGGTGATCTGTGAGGGGGCCGGCTCCCCCGCCGAGATCAATCTCCGGCGGACCGACATCGTCAACATGGGGATCGCCCGGAACGCCGGGCTCCCCGTGCTCGTCGTGGGCGACATCGACCGCGGCGGGGTCTTCGCGTCCTTCTTCGGGACCGTGGCGCTGCTCTCCCCCGAGGACCAGGCCCTCGTCGCCGGGTTCCTCGTCAACAAGTTCCGGGGCGACGTCTCGCTGCTGGAGCCCGGGCTCGACATGCTGCACGGGCTCACCGGGCGGCGGACGTACGGGGTGCTGCCGTTCCGGCACGGGCTCGGGATCGACGAGGAGGACGGGCTGCGCGTCTCGCTGCGCGGGACGGTCCGGGAGTCGAACGTGGCGCCGCCCGTCGGGGAGGACGTGCTGCGGGTCGCCGTGTGCGCGGTGCCGCTGATGTCCAACTTCACCGACGTGGACGCGCTCGCCGCCGAACCCGGTGTCGTGGTGCGGTTCGTGGACCGGGCCGAGGAACTGGCCGACGCCGACCTCGTCGTCGTGCCGGGGACCCGGGGGACGGTGCGGGCGCTGGAGTGGCTGCGGGAGCGCGGGCTCGCCGACGCCCTCGTACGCCGGGCGGCCGAGGGGCGGCCGGTGCTCGGGATCTGCGGCGGCTTCCAGGTGCTCGGGGAGCGCATCGAGGACGACGTCGAGAGCCGGCGCGGGCGGGTGGAGGGGCTGGGAGTCCTTCCGGTCCGGGTGCGGTTCGCCGAGGACAAGACCCTCACCCGCCCGGCCGGCGAGGCTCTCGGGGAGCGGGTCGAGGGGTACGAGATCCATCACGGGGTCGCCGAGGTCCTGGGCGGGGAACCCTTCCTGGACGGATGCCGGGTCGGCCAGACCTGGGGCACGCACTGGCACGGGTCGCTGGAGTCGGACGGGTTCCGGCGGGCGTTTCTGCGCGAGGTGGCGGCGGCCTCGGGGCGCCGGTTCGTCCCGGCCCCCGACACGTCGTTCGCGGCGCTGCGCGAGGAGCAGCTGGACCGGCTCGGCGATCTGATCGAGGAGCACGCGGACACGGACGCGCTGTGGCGGCTCATCGAGTCGGGGGCGCCGACGGGGTTGCCGTTCGTACCGCCGGGGGCGCCGGGGGTGCAGGGATGAGGGCGCCGGGTCGTCCCCGCCAGGAGAGGGAACGTCGTCGGCCGGCCGGTGGGGCTTCTCGCGCAGTTCCCCGCGCCCCTGAACAGCAGGGGCTACGCCCCGTGCTGTTCGTCCCGCCGGTCCGCACTCGTCTCATTCATTCACCCCTAGGAGGGACCACCGCGTGAGCACGCACTTCCCCTTCACCGCCGTCGTCGGGCAGGGCGACCTGCAGCTCGCCCTGCTGCTCAATGCCATCTCGCCGCGCATCGGCGGCGTGCTCGTGCGCGGCGAGAAGGGCACCGCCAAGAGCACCGCCGTGCGGGCGCTCGCGGCGCTGCTGCCGCCGGTGGAGGTCGTCGTCGGGTGCCGGTTCTCCTGCGACCCCGTGGAGCCGGACCCGGCGTGCCCGGACGGACCGCACGAGCCGGCGTTCGAGACCCGGCCCTCCCGCATGGTCGAACTGCCCGTCGGCGCCTCCGAGGACCGGCTCGTCGGCGCCCTCGACATCGAGCGGGCCCTGTCGGAGGGCGTGAAGGCGTTCGAGCCCGGCCTGCTGGCGGACGCGCACCGGGGCATCCTCTACGTCGACGAGGTCAACCTGCTCCACGACCACCTCGTCGACCTGCTGCTCGACGCGGCCGCGATGGGCGCCTCGTACGTGGAGCGCGAGGGCGTCTCCGTACGGCATGCCGCGCGGTTCCTGCTCGTCGGGACAATGAACCCCGAGGAGGGCGAGCTGCGGCCGCAGTTGCTCGACCGGTTCGGGCTGACCGTGGAGGTCGCGGCCTCGCGGGAGCCGGACCAGCGGGTGGAGGTCGTACGGCGGCGGCTCGCCTACGACGACGATCCGGCGGGTTTCGCGTCCCGTTGGGCCGCCGAGGAGGCCGAGGTACGGCAACGGGTCGTCGCCGCACGGGAGTTGCTGCCGTCCGTGGTGCTGGGCGACGGGGTGCTGCGGCAGATCGCGGCGACCTGCGCGGCCTTCGAGGTGGACGGGATGCGCGCCGACATCGTGATGGCCCGTACGGCGACCGCGCTGGCCGCCTGGGCCGGGCGGACCGAGGTGCTCGCGGAGGATGTGCGGCAGGCGGCGCTGCTGGCGCTGCCGCACCGGCGGCGGCGGAACCCGTTCGACGCGCCGGGACTCGACGAGGACAAGCTCGACGAGACGCTGGAGGAGTTCGCGGAGCCGCCCCACGACCCGCGCGACCCGCAGGACCCCCAGGACCCGCAGGGCGACGATCCTGACCCCGGGCCCGACGGCCCCGGTGGCGGTGGCGGGCAGCCCCCCGCCCCCGAGCCGGAGGGGCCGCAGGGCGGCGACGGCGGCGCCCGGCCCGAGTCCGGCGAGGGTGTGCCGGCGCAGGCTCCGGCCGCCGGGGAGCAGTCCGCCGTACGGGCCGCCGAGCCGTTCCGGACGAAGGTGCTCAGTGTGCCGGGGCTCGGGGAGGGTGCCGCCGGGCGGCGCTCGCGGGCCAGGACCGAGCACGGGCGCACCACCGGGGCGCGCAGGCCGCGTGGCACGCTGACCAAGCTGCATCTGGCGGCGACCGTGCAGGCCGCCGCTCCGCATCAGCGGACGCGCGGACGCTCCGGGCCGGGCCTGGTGGTCCGGCGCGACGATCTGCGGCAGGCGACCCGGGAGGGACGCGAGGGCAACCTCGTGCTGTTCGTGGTCGACGCCTCCGGGTCGATGGCGGCCCGACAGCGGATGAGCGCCGTGAAGGGCGCGGTGCTGTCGCTGCTCCTCGACGCCTACCAGCGGCGGGACAAGGTGGGTCTGGTGACCTTCCGGGGGGCGTCCGCCGAGGTGGCGCTGCCGCCGACCTCGTCCGTGGACGCGGCGGCGGCCCGGCTGGAGTCGCTGCCGACGGGCGGGCGGACACCGCTCGCGGCCGGGCTGCTGAAGGCGCACGACGTGCTGCGGGTGGAGCGGCTGCGCGACCCCGCGCGCCGGCCGCTGGTCGTGGTGGTGACCGACGGCCGGGCGACCGGCGGACCCGAGCCCGTCGCGCTCGCCGGGCGGGCGGCACGGCTGTTCGCGGCCGAGGGCACCGCGTCCGTGGTCGTCGACTGCGAGTCGGGCCATGTCCGGCTGGGGCTCGCCGGGCGGCTGGCCGGTGAACTGGGCGGTACGGCGGTGACGTTGGACGAGCTGCGGGCGGACTCCATCGCCGGGCTGGTACGGGATGTGCAGGGAACGCAGAGGACTTCAGGGAGGGCCGCGTAGATGCCACAGGGACAGCCGAGTGTCGTACCGGACGACGGACTGACGACGCGTCAGCGGCGCAACCGTCCGCTGGTGTTCGTGCACACCGGGATCGGGAAGGGCAAGTCCACCGCCGCGTTCGGGCTCGCGCTGCGCGCCTGGAACCAGGGGTGGCCGATCGGGGTGTTCCAGTTCGTCAAGTCGGCGAAGTGGAAGGTCGGCGAGGAGAACGCGCTGCGCGTGCTCGGGGCGTCCGGCGAGGGCGGGTCCGTGGACTGGCACAAGATGGGCGAGGGCTGGTCGTGGGTGCAGCGCGACGGTCAGATGGACAACGAGGAGAAGGCCCGCGAGGGCTGGGAGCAGGTCAAGCGGGACCTCGCGGCCGAGACGTACAAGCTGTACGTGCTGGACGAGTTCGCGTACCCGCTGCACTGGGGGTGGATCGACACCGACGAGGTCGTCGACGTGCTGCGCGACCGGCCCGGGACCCAGCATGTGGTGATCACCGGGCGGAACGCGCCGGAGAAGCTGGTGGACTTCGCGGACCTCGTGACCGACATGTCGAAGGTCAAGCACCCCATGGACGCGGGCCAGAAGGGCCAGCGGGGCATCGAGTGGTGACATCGTGACGTCTCACTCCTCCGTGGCCTCCGTCCCCCGGCTGGTGATCGCCGCGCCGTCCTCGCGCAGCGGCAAGACCACCGTGGCGACGGGGCTGATGGCCGCGCTCACCGAGCGGGGACTCGCCGTGTCCCCGCACAAGGTGGGGCCGGACTACATCGACCCCGGGTACCACGCGCTCGCGAGCGGGCGGGTGGGCCGCAACCTCGACGCGTACCTGTGCGGACCGGACCTGGTCGCGCCGCTGTTCGCGCACGGGGCCCGCGGGTGCGACATCGCCGTCGTCGAGGGCGTGATGGGGATGTACGACGGGGCCTCGGGGCAGGGGGAACTGGCCTCCACCGCGCATGTGGCGAAGCTGCTGCGGGCGCCGGTCGTGCTGGTCGTGGACGCGTCCTCGCAGTCGCGGTCGGTGGCGGCACTGGTGCACGGGTTCGCCTCCTGGGACCCCGGGGTGCGGATCGGGGGCGTGATCCTCAACAAGGTCGCCTCCGACCGGCACGAGGAGCTGCTGCGGGACGCCCTGGAGTCGACCGGGGTGCCGGTGCTGGGGGTGCTGCGGCGGGCGCCCCAGGTGGACACGCCGTCCCGGCATCTGGGGCTGGTGCCGGTCGCCGAACGGCAGGCCGCGGCGGTGGAGGCGGTCGCGGCGATGGCCGCACAGGTACGGGCGGGGTGCGACCTGGACGCGCTGGTCGCGCTCGCCCGGAGCGCCGGGGCGCTGTCGGGTCCGGCGTGGGAGCCGCCCGTCGTCGCACCCGTGGGCGGGCGGCAGGTGGTCGCCGTGGCCGGCGGGCCCGCGTTCACGTTCTCCTACGCGGAGCACGCCGAGCTGCTGACCGCCGCCGGCGCCGAGGTCGTCGTCTTCGATCCCCTGCGCGACGAGCGACTGCCGGAGGGCACGAGCGGGCTGGTGATCGGGGGCGGGTTCCCCGAGATGTACGCGGCCGAGCTGTCCGCCAACGAGCCGCTGCGCAAGGCGGTCGCCGAGCTGGCGTTCGGCGGGGCTCCGGTGGCCGCCGAGTGCGCCGGTCTGCTGTATCTGTGCCGGGAGCTGGACGGGCGGCCCATGTGCGGGGTGCTCGACGCGACGGCCCGCATGGACGAGCGGCTGACGCTCGGCTACCGGGACGCCGTGGCCGTCGGCGACAGCGTGCTCGCGCCCGCCGGGACCCGGATGCGCGCCCACGAGTTCCACCGGACGGTCGTGGAGCCGGGCGCGGGGCCGGCGCCCGCCTGGGGCGTACGGACGCCCGGGCCGCGGGTCGAGGGGTTCGTCCAGGGCGGGGTGCACGCGAGCTATCTGCACACCCACTGGGCGGCCGAACCCGGGGTCGCCGCGCGGTTCGTGGAGAGATGCCGGACGTCGTGAACACCCGCCCGGACGGCGGCGCGCACGGTCCGGCGTCCCGCCCCTCACTCCGCCACGCCCACCACCAGCCAGATGAAGGCCGCCCCGGCGATGGTGCACAGCAGGGTGGAGCGGGCGGGGTGGGCGTGGTGGGCCTCGGGCAGGATCTCGGCGGCGGCGAGATAGAGCAGCGCGCCCCCGAAGAACCCGAGGTAGCAGCCGAGGGGCCCCTCCGGGATCGTGAACAGCAGGGTGGACGCGGCCCCCAGTACCGGGGCCACGGCGTCGGCGAACAGCATCGCGAGCGCCCGGCGACGGGCGTTGCCGTACAGGCTGGTGAGCGTGTAGGTGTTGAAGCCGTCCGCGAAGTCGTGGGCGATGACCGCGAGCGCGACCGCGACGCCCATGCCCTCCCCGACCTGGAAGGCGGCGCCGATCGCGACGCCGTCCATGGCGCTGTGCCCGACCATCGCGGCCGCGGCCGTCAGACCCACCTGGGGCGAACGGCCGTCGTGCTCCTCGGCGCCGTGCGCGGCCTGGCGTGCGGCCAGCAGACGCTCCACGAGGTGGGCCAGCAGGAAACCGGCGACGAACAGCAGCAGCGCGGCCGGTACGCCGAAGACCTCGTCACCGGCGGCCTCCAGGGCCTCGGGGAGCAGGTCGAGGCCGACCACGCCGAGCATCAGGCCGCCGGCCAGGCCCAGCACCAGATGACGGCGGTCCGTCACCCGTTGTGCCGTCCAGCCGCCGACCAGCGTCATCAGGAACGCGCCGAGTGCCACGAAGACCGCCATGCGTCCTTGCTACCGGATCGGCGGGGTCTGCCGGCCGCGGCACCCCGTACGAGGCGGGAGCGGCCCGCGCGGCGGGGTCTCCTTCGCTCCCCCGCGGGGTGCGGCCGTGGGTGAGCACGCGCCCGGCCCCGTCGTCGTGGGGGTGGGTGCCTCCCGGGGCGTGCCGGTGGCGGAGGTCGTCGGCCTGATCGAGGACGTGCTGCGGGAGGCCGGCCTGCCGGCCGGGGCGGTCGCCGCCCTCGCCACGGTGGACGCCAAGGCCGGCGAACCCGGCCTCGTCCGCGCCGCCGCACGGCTCGGCGTGCCCCTGGTGACGTACTCGGCGCGGGAGTTGGCCGCGGTCGAGGTGCCGCACCCCTCCGAGCTGCCCCTGGCCGCGCTGGGCACCCCGTCCGTCGCGGAGGCCGCCGCGCTCGTGGGCGGCGGCGAACTCCTCGTACCCAAGCGGAAGTCGGCCCCGGCGGACGGCCGGCCGGCGAGGGTCACCTGTGCCGTCGCCTCGGCCGGGGCGGGCGCTCCGGGGACCCCTGGTTGCGTCGGACCCGCCACCGGTCGGCATGATGATCATCACGCACGGGGCACCTCCGCTCCCGTCGCGGCACCACCGTCACCCCCACCGCCGTCCGCATCCGAGGAGACATCGTGACCACCCCGCCGCCCGCCCTGCTCGTCGCCGGTGATGATCCCCGGGGCGAGGCCGGGGCCGAGGCGTTCCGCGGCTTACTGCGCGAACTGGGGCGCCGTCACCCCGGGTTGCCCGTCGGAGGCGGCTTCGCCGGCACGTCCCGGCCGTCGCTGGGCACGAGCGTGGACGAGCTGGTGGAACGGGGGGTACGGCGGTTCGCCGTGGTCCCGCTGACCTCGGAGCGCACCGCGCGGGCCGGCCGGGACACGGCGGCGGCGCTGGATCTCGCCCGGGAGCGGCACCCGGGGACCGCGTTCACGTACGGCAGGCCGCCGGGCCCGCACCCGGCCCTGCTGGACCTCCTGGAGCGGCGGGCGGAGGAGGCGCTGGCGTCGGCCGCGCCCCGGACGCCGGGCGACCGGGCCGGGATGACCGTGCTCCTCGTGGGGCACGGTTCCACCGACGCCGGCGCCAACGCCGAGGTGTCCCGGGCGGCCCGGCTGTTGTGGGAGGGGCGCGGATACGCGGGCGTGGAGACGGCGTTCGTGTCGCTGGCGGCGCCGGACGTGCCCGGCGGCCTCGACCGGTGCGTGCGGCTGGGCGCGCGGCGCGTCGTCGTGCTGCCGTACGTCCCGCTCGCCGGCGAACCGGCGGACCGGGCACGGATGCAGGCCGAGGGCTGGGCTGCCGCTCACCCGGAGATCGAGGTACGGTCGGCCGATGTCATCGGACCCGAGCCGGACCTGCTCGACCTGGTCGTGAAGCGGTACCGGGAGGCGCTGGAGGGCGACCCGCACATGAACCGCGCACCCGGCGAACCCTCCGTCCACGACGCCGTCCCGTCCGGCGCCGGGGGCACCACCGGGCTGCCGCGGCAGCCGCGCGTCCAGCCGGACGAGGACGGGCACCACCGCCACGATCATCACCCTCGGGGACACACGAACTCCCATGCACACTGAATCCGGCACCGAGAACGGACACGCCCCCCGGCACACGGGGCACGACCTTCGGCATCACGGCGACGCCGAGGTGCGGGACGACGGCGCGCGACTCGTCGACCTCGCCGTGAACGTCCGGGCCGGCACCCCGCCCGCCTGGCTGCGGGAGCGGATAGCCGGGTCGCTGACCGGGCTCGCCGCCTACCCCGACGGCCGGGCGGCCCGCGAGGCGGTGGCGGCCCGGCACGGGCTGCCGGCGGACCGGGTGCTGCTCACGGCGGGTGCCGCCGAGGCGTTCGTGCTGCTCGCCCGCGCCCTGCGGGTCCGCCGCCCGGTGGTCGTACACCCGCAGTTCACGGAGCCGGAGGCCGCGCTGCGGGACGCCGGGCACACCGTGGGCCGGGTGCTGCTGCGGGCGTCGGACGGCTTCCGGCTGGACCCGGCGGACGTGCCCGGGGACGCGGACCTCGTCGTCATCGGCAACCCGACGAACCCGACGTCGGTGCTGCACCCGGCGGAAACCGTCGCCCGACTGGCCCGGCCGGGGCGGACGTTGGTGGTCGACGAGGCGTTCATGGACGCGGTGCCCGGGGAGCGTGAGGCGCTCGCCGGGCGGACGGACGTGCCCGGCCTCGTCGTCCTGCGCAGCCTCACCAAGACCTGGGGCCTGGCCGGCCTGCGGATCGGCTATGTCCTCGCCGACCCCGGCACGATCGACGAGCTGCAGCGCGCCCAGCCCCTGTGGCCGGTCTCGACGCCCGCCCTCGCGGCGGCCGAGGCGTGCGTGTCGGACCGGGCGCTCGCGGAGGCCGCCGACGCGGCCGCCCGGATCACCGCGGACCGGGACCATCTGGTCGCCGGGCTCCGGGAGTTCGCCCCCGACGGGCTCGTCGTGGCCGAGCCCGCCGAGGGCCCCTTCGTACTGATCCGGCTGCCCCGCGCCACCGCCGTACGACGGCATCTGCGCAGCCTCGGCTACGCGGTCCGGCGCGGCGACACCTTCCCGGGGCTGGACGAGGAGTGGCTGCGCCTGGCGGTCCGGGACCGGGTCACGGTCAACGGTTTCCTCCAGGCGCTGGACCGGGCGATGACCCTGGCGGACCGCTGAGAAGCGCGAGGCTCCACCCGAGGGGGCCCTAGCCGACGACCCGTCCGTTCAGGACCACCCTCGACGGGGCCGCCAGCACGCGCACGTCCGCGCGGGGGTCCTCCGCGTAGACCACCAGGTCGGCGGGGGCGCCCTCGGTGAGGCCGGGGCGGGACAGCCAGGCGCGGGCGGCCCAGGAGGTGGCCGAGAGCGCCTCGACGGGCGGGATCCCGGCGGTGACCAGTTCCGCGACCTCGGCGGCGACCAGGCCGTGGGCGAGGGAGCCGCCGGCGTCGGTGCCGACGTAGACGGGGATGCCGGCGTCGTAGGCGTCGCGGACGGTGTCGTAGCGGCGCTCGTGCAGGCGGCGCATATGGGCGGACCAGCGGGGGAACTTGGCCTCGCCGCCGTCGGCCATGGACGGGAACGTGGCGATGTTGACGAGGGTGGGGACGATCGCGACCCCGCGGGCGGCGAAGAGCGGGATCAGGTCCGGGGTCAGCCCCGTCGCGTGCTCGACGCAGTCGATGCCCGCCTCGACGAGATCCCGCAGGGAGTCCTCCGCGAAGCAGTGGGCGGTGACCCGGGCGCCGAGCACGTGCGCCTCGGCGATGGCCGCCTCGACGGCCTCCCGGGGCCAGCACGGGGCCAGGTCGCCGACGCCCCGGTCGATCCAGTCCCCCACCAGCTTGACCCAGCCGTCCCCGCGCCGGGCCTCCTGGGCGACGTACGCGACGAGTTCGTCCGGTTCGATCTCGTGGGCGAAGTTGCGGATGTAGCGACGGGTGCGGGCGATGTGGCGGCCGGCCCGGATGATCTTCGGGAGGTCGTCGCGGTCGTCGATCCAGCGGGTGTCGGAGGGGGAGCCCGCGTCGCGGATCAGCAGGGTGCCGGCCTCGCGGTCGGTCAGCGCCTGCTTCTCGGCGACGTCCTCGGGGACCGGGCCGTGGGGGCCGAGGCCGACATGGCAGTGGGCGTCGACCAGACCGGGGAGGGCCCAGCCCTCGACGGTACGGATGTCGCCCGCGACGAGGGGACGGTCGTAGGAGACACGGCCGTCGATGACCCAGAGTTCGTCGCGGACGTCGTCCGGGCCCACGAGGATCCGGCCTTTCACGTGCAGCACCGGCAGATCGTTCATGCCACGCACGATAGTTCTTCGGGTGCGGGTCCGTCGTAGCTGGTCGCGCAGTTCCCCGCGCCCCTCAGGCGTCCTCCTCCTCCACGTTCGCCATCGCCGGGTCCAGCAGGCGGGAGAGGAAGTGGCGGGTGCGCTCGTGCCGCGGGCTGCCGATGACCTGGTCCGGGGTGCCGTCCTCGACGACGACCCCGCCATCCATGAAGACCACCCGGTCGGCGACCTCCCTCGCGAACGTCATCTCGTGCGTCACGACCATCATGGTCATGCCCTCCTGGGCGAGCATGCGCATCACGGCCAGGACGTCCCCCACCAGCTCCGGGTCCAGGGCCGACGTCGGCTCGTCGAAGAGCATCACCTCGGGGCCCATCGACAGCGAACGGGCGATGGCGACCCGCTGCTGCTGGCCGCCGGAGAGGGAGGCCGGATAGGCGTCCGCCTTCTCGGACAGGCCCACGCGCTCCAGGTTCTCGGCGGCCACCTTCGCCGCCTCGGCCTTGCCGCGTCCGAGGACCCGGCGCTGGGGCAGCGTGAGGTTCTCGGTCACCGTGAGGTGCGGGAAGAGGTTGAACTGCTGGAAGACCATGCCGATGCGGCGGCGTACGGCGTCGATGTCGACGTCGGGGTCGGTGAGTTCGGTACCGCCGACGAAGACCTGGCCCCTGGTGGGTTCCTCCAGCAGGTTCACGCACCTGAGCAGCGTCGACTTGCCCGATCCCGACGGGCCGATCACGCAGACGACCTCGCCGCGGGCGATCTCCAGGTCGATGCCCTGGAGAACCTCGTTGTCGCCGAACGACTTGTGCAGACCGCGGACCTGGATCTCGGGGCCGCCCCGAAGCGACGTCTCGCTCATTTCACGGCCTCCTGGGCCTTCGCCTCCATACGGCGCACGACGAAGCCGAGCGGGATGGTCACCAGCAGGTAGCACAGGCCGGCGACCAGGATCGGCGTGGAGTTGGCGGTGGTGCTGGCGAGGTCCCGTCCGTACTTGGACAGTTCGCGCTCCTCCAGCGTGACACCGAGGAACAGCACGAGCGAGGAGTCCTTGAACAGCAGCACCAGTTCGTTGGTGAGCGGCGGCAGGATGATCCGGAACGCCTGCGGAACGATGATCGAGACCATCGCGCGCGCGGGTGAGAAGCCCAGCGAACGGGCCGCCTCCAGCTGCCCCTTGGGGACCGCCTGGATGCCCGCGCGGATCGTCTCCGCCATGTACGCGGCGGCCACCAGACCGAGTGCGAGGGCCACCTTGCCGTAGGTGCCGCCGGGGATCTCCGTGCCGGGGAAGGCCAGGGGCACGGCGACACCGATGAAGATGAAGATCAGCAGGGCGGGCAGGCCCCGGAAGATCTCGATGTAGACACCAGCGAACCAGCGGTACGGGCCCACCGACGACAGCCGCATCAGCGCGATGACCATGCCGAGGACGAGTCCGAACACGAAGCCGGACAGGGTGTAGAGCACGGTGTTCTTGAGCGCCAGCGTGATGACGTCGGGGAACATCTGCTCGGCGATGTCCCACTGGGCGAACTGGTTCTTCAGCCGGGCCCAGTCCGCCGACACCGCGAAGGCGATGACGGCGGCCACGAAGACGGCGTACTGCGCGCCCCGGGACAGGGCGCGCCTGCGGCTCCGGCTGAGGCCCTTGCGCTTCGGCTGGAGGGGTGTGTCGGGGTCGGTCACGCTCATGAGGCGGACGGGGCGGCGGAGGCGGCGCTCTCGTCGTACGGGCCGATCCACTGCTCGTACAGCTTCTTGTAGGTGCCGTCGGACTTCGCTTCCGCCAGCGCCTTGTTGATGGCGGCGACGAGCTTGGTGTTGCCCTTCCTGACCGTGAAACCGTACTGCTCACCGGTGTTGAGCTGCTCGGCGACCGTGAAGGCGGCGGCGTTGGCCTTGTCCTTCAGCCAGCCCTGGACGACCGGGTAGTCGATGATCACGGCGTCGACCTGCCGGGTGCGCAGGCCGTTGAGGACGGCGTCGGAGGACTCGAAGGAGACGGAGTCGATGCCCTTGCTCTTGGCGTAGTCCTCGCCGGTGGTCTGCGCCTGGGTGCCGACCTTCTTGCCCTTGAGGTCCGCGAAGGAGGAGATGCCGGCCTTCTTGTCGGCGAGGACGGCCTGGGTGGCCTCGAAGTACGGGTCGGAGAAGTCGACGTTCTTCTTGCGCTCGTCGGTGATCGTCATACCGGCCGCGGCGAGGTCGCACTCGCCGGAGTTGAGGAAGGCGCCCGTCTTGAAGTTCTCGAAGGGGGTGTCGAGGATCTCCTGCTTCACTCCCAGGTCCTTGGCGACGAGGTCGATCAGGGAGACGTCGAAGCCCTGCACCTTGCCGTCGATCTCCGACTGGAACGGCGGGTACGGCAGGTGGGTGCAGGTCGTGAGCTGACCGGCCTTCACCAGTTCGACCCCGCCGGCCGCGGTCTTGGTGCCGCTGCTGCCGCCGTCGTCCGAGCCACAGCCGGCCACGAGCAGCAGACCGGCCGCGGCGGTGGTGGCGGCCAGGATGCGGGTCCGGCGTCCGAGGACCGAGTTCACGGGGAGACCTCCTGTGGGGGGACTTGAGACAACCGATTATAAGGAGATGTTTGACTATCCCAAACCAATCCGATGGTCATCGAGCTGCTTGACCTCGGATGTCGCCGGTGAGGGGCGCGAGGGCGCCGTCGGTACCCTCGACACCATCTACCCCATCGGTGAAGAGAGCACCCCGTGACACACCCGTTTCTGGATCTGGCCCCGCTGAGCGCGGCGCACTTCGCGTCGATCGAGGACCGGGTGGCCCGGCTGCTCTCCACCGCCCAGGACGTCGTGATCACCCAGGGCGAGGCGCTGCTGCCGCTGGAGGGGGCGATCCGCGGGGCCGCCGGGCCCGGCACGACCGCGCTGAACGTGATCACCGGCCCTTACGGGCAGACCTTCGGGAACTGGCTGCGGGACTGCGGGGCGACCGTGATCGACCTGGCGGTGCCCTTCCACACGGCGGTGACGGCCGCGCAGATCCGGGACGCGTTCGCCGAGCACCCGGCGATCGACTTCGTGTCGCTGGTCCACGCGGAGGCGGCGACCGGCAACACCAACCCCGTGGCGGAGATCGGCGAGGCCGTCCGCGAGCACGGCGCCCTCTTCTCTCTGGACGCGGTGGCTTCCGTCGGCGCCGAGCCGGTGCTGCCGGACGCGTGGGGCGTCGACCTGTGCGTGATCGGGGCACAGAAGGCCATGGGCGGGCCCGCCGGGGTGTCGGCGATCTCCGTGAGCGAGCGGGCGTGGGCGCGGATGGCGGCCAACCCGCGGGCACCGCGCCGCTCGTACCTCTCCCTGCTGGACTGGAAGGAGCGCTGGATCGACGGCGGCCGCCGCGCCCTCCTGCACGCGCCGGCCCAGCTGGAGATGCTGGCGCTGGAGGCGTGTCTGGAACGCATCGAGAAGGAGGGGCTCGACGCGGTGACGGCCCGGCACGCGTCGGCCGCCGCGGCGACCCGCGCGGGGGTGCTCGCACTGGGCGGGGGCCTGGAGCCGTACGTCCACGAGGCGGCCGACGCGGCGCCGGTCGCCACGACCCTGCGGACGCCCGCCGGGGTCGACGCCGCGGAGCTGGTGGCCGGGGCACTGGCCGTGGACCCCGCCCTGCCGCTGGCCGCGGGCGGCGGCGCCCTGGCCTCGGAGATGATCCGGGTGAACCACTACGGCCCCGACGCGACCCCGGAGACCGTGGACGCGTGTCTCGCGGCGCTGGGAACGGCACTGGCCGGGCGCGGAGGGACGGCCGATCCGGAGGCGGCCCGTCGCGCGGCGGCGGAGGTCTGGGCGTAGGCGTAGGCGTAGGCGTAGGCGTAGGCGTAGGCGCTAAGAAACACCCGCCGAAGCAATTCACCCCACCATTCGCGCGCCATAGAATCCATGAATTCAGCGGGTAGGGTCCCGTATTCTTCTGCCCGCTGATCCCTTCCCTAAACGCAAAGATTTCGCGAACGCGACGGGGCGCAATTCGAGCAGATCCTGTGAGGGTCGCACACGTGTGACCGACTCCACAACGCGCCCTTTTCATCCGGTAATTTCCGGACGAAACCCATCAGAACATCCGCGCCTCGACAGGGCGCTCACGCCCGCGTGATAACACGCGTCCGGCGCATACGTAACCCCGCGGGGCGATGCAATTCGAAATTTCGCTGGGTAAATTCAAGCCGTATGACTGCCGCACAAGCAGACCTGCACACCCAGCCTCTGGAAGCCCCTCGGGAAATCGCGGAAGGGATTCGGATCGACCGCCCGGACGTGGCGGACGGCGCGGCGCTGTGGCGCATCGCCGGTGACTCGAAGGCCCTGGACCTGAACTCCTCGTACAGCTATCTGCTGTGGTGCCGGGACTTCGCGGACACCTCCGCCGTGGCGCGGGACGAGTCCGGGGAGCCGGTCGGTTTCGTCACCGGGTACGTGCGGCCCGGGCGGCCGGACACCCTGCTGGTGTGGCAGGTGGCCGTCGACGAGGCGCACCGCGGGCTCGGCCTCGCGGGGGCGCTGCTGGACGGGCTCACCGAACGGGTCGCGCGACGGCACCCCCTGACCACCGTCGAGACCACCATCACGCCGGGCAACACCGCCTCCGAGCGGCTGTTCGCCGCGTACGCCGCACGGCACGGCGCGGACATCGAGCGCACGGTGCTGTTCGAGACGGCGGACTTCCCGGACGGCCCGCACGCGCCCGAGATGCTCCACCGCATCGGCCCCCTCTCCACCTGAGCCCCACCGCACTCCCCTCCCCCTCCCCCCTCCCCCTCTCACTCCCTCCCCCACGCACCGAGGAGCGATTCGACGTGACCATCACCCAGCCGGACCTGAGCGTCTTCGAGACCCTGGAGTCCGAGGTGCGCAGCTACTGCCGCGGCTGGCCCACCGTCTTCGACCGCGCGCAGGGCAGCCGGATGTTCGACGAGGACGGCCACACCTACCTCGACTTCTTCGCCGGAGCCGGCTCGCTCAACTACGGCCACAACAACCCCGTACTCAAACGCGCGCTCATCGACTATCTGGAGCGGGACGGCGTCACCCACGGGCTCGACATGTCGACGACCGCCAAGCGGACGTTCCTGGAGTCCTTCCAGAACCTGGTGCTGCGGCCGCGCGACCTGCCGTACAAGGTGATGTTCCCGGGGCCGACGGGCACCAACGCGGTGGAGTCGGCGCTGAAGCTGGCGCGGAAGGTGAAGGGCCGTGAGTCGGTCGTCTCCTTCACCAACGCCTTCCACGGCATGTCGCTCGGCTCGCTCGCCGTCACCGGCAACGCCTTCAAGCGCGCCGGCGCGGGCATCCCGCTGGTGCACGGCACCCCGATGCCCTTCGACAACTACTTCGACGGCACGGTCGAGGACTTCCTGTGGTTCGAGCGGCTGCTGGAGGACCAGGGCTCCGGGCTCAACAAGCCCGCCGCCGTGATCGTGGAGACCGTGCAGGGCGAGGGCGGCATCAACGTCGCCCGCCCCGAGTGGCTGCGCGCGCTCTCCGAGCTGTGCGAGCGGCAGGACATGCTGCTCATCGTCGACGACATCCAGATGGGCTGCGGTCGCACGGGTGCCTTCTTCTCGTTCGAGGAGGCGGGCATCACCCCCGACATCGTCACCGTCTCCAAGTCCATCAGCGGCTACGGACTGCCGATGTCGCTGTGCCTGTTCAAGCCGGAGCTGGACATCTGGGAGCCGGGCGAGCACAACGGCACCTTCCGCGGCAACAACCCGGCGTTCGTGACGGCGACGGCCGCGCTGGAGGCGTACTGGGCCGACGGCTCCGCCATGGAGAAGCAGACCCGCAAGCGCGGTGAGCAGGTCGAGCAGGCGCTCATCTCCGTCACGGAGGAGAACCTGGCCGACGTGAAGGAGTACCGGGGCCGCGGCCTGGTGTGGGGCCTGGAGTTCCACGAGAAGGAGCGCGCGGGACGGGTCGCCAAGCGGGCGTTCGACCTCGGGCTGCTGATCGAGACGTCCGGCCCGGAGAGCGAGGTCGTCAAGCTGCTGCCCGCGCTCACCATCACCCCCGAGGAGCTGGACGAGGGCCTGCGCGTCCTCGCCCGCGCCGTACGGGAGACCGTCTGAAGCCGTACGGGAAACCGTCCGAGCCGTACGGAAACCATCCGACAAGGCTGAGAAGGAGGCCAGGAACCACCGTGATCGTCCGTTCTTTCAAGGACCTGGAAGGCACCGACCGGCACGTCAAAGCGGCGTCCGGCACGTGGGAGAGCAAGCGCATCGTCCTCGCCAGGGAGAAGGTCGGCTTCTCCCTGCACGAGACGGTCCTCTACGCCGGTACGGAGACGTCGATGTGGTACGCGAACCACGTCGAGGCCGTGGTGTGCGTCGAGGGCGAGGCCGAGCTGACCGACGACGAGACCGGGCGGACGTACACGATCACGCCCGGGACCATGTACCTCCTCGACGGGCACGAGCGGCACACGATGCGGATCAAGGAGGACTTCCGCTGTCTGTGTGTGTTCAACCCGCCCGTGACCGGCCGGGAGGACCACGACGAGAACGGCGTCTATCCCCTGCTGACGGAGGAGGGCTGACCCATGACCACCATGACCACACGCACCGATCTCTACCCGACCCGCGGCGCCACCGAGGTGTCGGTCCCGCGTCAGGACCCGGTCGTCTGGGGCTCCCCCGCCACGCCCGGCCCGGTCTCGCTCGCCGAACTCCAGGCGTACGAGCGCGACGGCTTCCTGCCCGTCGAGCAGCTCATCGCGCCGGACGAGGTGGCCGTGTACCGGCAGGAGCTGGAGCGTCTCGTCGCCGATCCGGCGATCCGCGCGGACGAGCGCTCCATCGTCGAGCCGCAGTCGCAGGAGATCCGCTCGGTCTTCGAGGTCCACCGGATCAGCGAGCTGTTCGCGCGGCTGGTGCGCGACGAGCGGGTCGTCGGACGGGCCCGGCAGATCCTCGGCTCGGACGTCTACGTCCACCAGTCGCGGATCAACGTCAAGCCGGGGTTCGGCGCGTCCGGCTTCTACTGGCACTCCGACTTCGAGACCTGGCACGCCGAGGACGGTCTGCCGAACATGCGGACGGTGTCCGTCTCGATCGCCCTGACCGAGAACCACGACACCAACGGCGGTCTGATGATCATGCCGGGGTCGCACCGCACGTTCCTCGGCTGCGCGGGCGCCACCCCGAAGGACAACTACAAGAAGTCCCTGCAGATGCAGGACGCCGGCACCCCGTCCGACGAGGCGCTGACGGCCATGGCCTCCGAGTACGGCATCAAGCTGTTCACCGGCAAGGCCGGTTCGGCGACCTGGTTCGACTGCAACTGCATGCACGGCTCCGGCGACAACATCACGCCGTTCCCGCGCAGCAACGTCTTCATCGTCTTCAACAGCGTGGAGAACACGGCCGTCGAGCCCTTCGCGGCGCCGATCCGGCGTCCGGAGTTCATCGGCGCGCGGGACTTCACCCCGGTGCGCTGAGCACCGGGTCCGGGCCCGTGCGGTGACCTCACCGTCACCCGGGCCGGGCCGGGCGGCCGCCGCCCCCGAGCGGCCGCCCGGCCCTTTCGCGCGTTCAGAGCCAGGCCAGTGACGCGGCCCGCTCCAGGACGTCCCGGGCGGCGGCCTCGTCGCCGGTGACGCTCCTCGGGACGTCCGCCGGGGTGTGGCGGCCGCCGACCAGGAGGCAGAGGTCCACGGGGTCCAGGGTGAGGGCGGCCAGCACGGGACCGCTGTCGTCGCCGAGGATCCAGCCGGTCCCGGTGGGGCCGGTGACCTCCAGGCGCACCGGGGCCGCGTCGTGCAGGGCCAGGCCGAGGATGCGGACGGCCAGGCGGACCAGGGACCACAGGTGCTCGTCCGGCGGCGGGGGGACGGACAGGCCGAGCGCGCGGCCGATGTCGTCGGTGTGGATCCACGCCTCGAAGGCGCGGACCAGGAAGTGGTCGGCGACCGGCAGCCGCAGGCCCATCACCGTGACCGGGCGGGCGGCGAGTTCGGGGGCGCCGGCCTCGGGGGTGGCCAGCAGCGCGGCGGCCTGCGCCGCCCAGGCGGCGACCGTCTCCCCCGGTGCCCGCCCGTGCTCGTGCGCGATGACGTCGGCGGTGCGCCGGGCCCAGGCGTCCGCCGGGGGCGTCCCCTCCGGGATCTGCGAGGGGGGCAGCGGCGTGTCCAGGCCGAGGCGTACGGCGAGGTGTTCGTCGGCGGCGAGCAGGTGCGCAACGGTGGCGTGCGCGTCCCAGTCGTGCACCACCGGCGTGCCCCAGCGGCCCTCCAGTTCCGGTACCAGTGCCTGGAGTCCGGCCACGGCGGCGGCGTAGGGGGCGGCGTGGTGGGCCAGCTCGGCGGCGCGGGGGCGGCGGGAGCCCAGGGCGAGCGCGAGGACGCCGTCGGCGTTCCCGTCCGGGGCGGCGGCGCCGTCGCGGGCGGGGGCCGGACCGCCGTCCAGCAGGCGTACGGTGTCGCGGAGCCGTTCGGCCTCCGCGGCGCACGACTCGCAGCCGGCCAGGTGCAGGGGGACCGTACGCCGGTCGGCGGGGGGCAGCGCGCCGACCGCCCAGGCGGCCAGCAGCTCCCGTACCCCGTCGTGGTCGTTGGTCATCGCGCGCCGCCCTTTCGCCCTGCCGCGTCCACGATACGCACGCCCGGCGCGGTCCAGACGGTCACGTACGCCCCCATCACGCGCCCCTCACCGCCGCCGGGTCCGGTGGGTCGGCGAGGGACCGGGCCAGGGAGCGCAGGGCGGAGCGCAGCCGCGTCTTCGCGGTGCCCTCGGGTATGCCCAGTTCGACCGCGGCCTGGCGGTAGGTGCGGCCCGCGAAGTACGCGAGGTGGACCACCTCCCGCTGCGGGCGCGGCAGTCCGGCGAGCGCGGTGTGCAGCAGCAGGGAGCGCTCGCGGTCGACGACCGCCTCGTCCGGGCCCGGCCCGGCGTCGGGGATGGCGTGCAGCTCGGAGTCGTCCGCGCACGCGTCCTTGCGGTGCCGGGCCTCACTGCGCACCCAGTCCACGGCCCGCCGGTGGGCGACCATGGAGAGCCAGGTGCGCAGCGAGCCCCGGCGCGCGTCGAAGCCGTACGGTCTGCTCCACAGCTGGGCGAAGACCTCCTGCGCCACGTCCTCGGCGGCCGCCGGGCTGCGGGTGACCCGGACGGCCACCCGCCGGACGAGCCCCCCGTACGCCGCGTACGCCTCACGCAGCGCGGACTCGTCCCCGTACACCAGCCGCCGATGCAACTCCACATCGATGGACGGCTGTTCGAGCGTCGGCTCCACCGGCACCACCACCTCGTGATGCCTTCCTAGCGCCCCCGCCCGGTCCCGCGCCAGTGGGTCCGGGCAAGTCAGCCGGACAGGACGTCCAGCAGACGGTCGACATCCGCGGGCGTGTTGTACAGGTGGAAGGCGGCCCGCAGATGGCCGGCGCGGTCCGAGACCTCGACGCCCGCCCGGCTCAGCTCCGCCTGCCGGTGGCCGAGTCCGGGCACCGAGACGATCGCCGATCCGGGCGCCGGAACCGGCTCCCGGCCGAGGCGGGCGAGGCCCGCGCGGAACCGGTCGGCCAGCGCCAGGTCGTGGTCCCGCACCCGTGTCACGCCCAGTTCCTCGATCAGCGCCAGGGACCGGCGGGCGCCGGCGTACGAGAAGAGGCTGGGGCTCTCGTCGAACCGGCGGGCGGTGCGGGCGAGTTCCTCCACCGGGCCGTAGCAGCTGTCCCACGGGACCTGTCCCGCGACCCAGCCGGCGAAGAGGGGGGTGAGGCCGCCGAGGTCCTCCGGGACGACGAGGAAGGTCACCCCGCGCGGGCAGACGAGCCACTTGAAGGCGACGGAGACGACGTAGTCGTACGCGTCGGCCCCGATCGGCAGCCAGCCTGCGGACTGCGACGCGTCGACGTACGTCCGCGCCCCGTGCGCCCGCGCGGCCTCCCGGATGGCGGCCAGGTCGGCGATCCGGCCGTCGGCGGACTGGGCGGCGCTCACCGCGACGAGCGCCGTGCCGGGGCGCACCGACTCGGCGACGCGCTCCAGCGGCACCTGGCGCACCTTGAGGTCGCCGCGCACGTGGAAGGGATTCACGAGGGAGGTGAAGTCGCCCTCGGCGGTCACCACCTCGGCGCCCTCGGGCAGCGAGGCGGCGACCAGTCCGCTGTAGACGGCGACCGAGGCACCGGCCGCCACCCGGGCGTCGGGCACCCCGACGATCCGCCCGAAGGCCGCCCGCGCGGCCTCCACGTCGGCGAACATGTCCTGCGGCCGGCCGGCCGCGACCGACTCCACGCCGTCCTTCATCGCGGCCACCGTGCGGGCCGGCAGCAGTCCGGTGCTCGCGGTGTCCAGATAGGTGTTCTTCGGGGCGAACTCGGTCCTGACGAGGCTCTCGAAGGTCTCCATGGCACCACTGTGGGGTCCGCGCGCACCCCCCGTCCATGGAGATGTTCTGCGCGTTTCCCCCAAGCGATACTTATGGATGGCCGCTGACCTGCGCCGTTCGTCTGCTACGCCTGCTGCGGGACGGCACACCCGTCCGGCCCGCAGACCTCCGCACCCTCGGCCGCGACGGCCTTCAGGGGCGCGGGCCTCTCGCCCCACGCCTGCGTGAGCGCCCGCTCGAACACCTCGGCGGGCTGGGCGCCGGAGACGCCGTACTTGCGGTCCAGGACGAAGAACGGCACCCCGTTCGCCCCCAGCTCCGCCGCCTCGCGCTCGTCGGCACGGACGGCGTCGGCGTACGCGTCGGGGTCGGCGAGCACCCCGCGGACCGCGCCCTCCTCCAGCCCCGCGCCCACGGCCAGCTCGACCAGGTACTCGTCCGCGTCGGCGTACACGGACCGCTCCTCGGCGAAGTTCGCCCGGTAGAACGCCTGGAGCAGCTCGCTCTGGCGTCCCTCCTCCTTGGCGAGGTGCAGCAGGCGGTGCATGTCGAAGGTGTTGCCGTGGTCGCGGCCCTCGGCCCGGTAGGCGAGGCCCTCGGCGCCGGCCTGCTCGCGCAGGTTGTGCTCGCCGGCCTGGGCCTGCGCCTCGCTCATCCCGTACTTCTTGCTCAGCATGGTGAGGACCGGCTGGATGTCGTCCTTGGCGCGGCCCGGGTCGAGCTCGAAGGAGCGGTGCACCACCTCGACGCCGTCGCGGTGCGGGAAGGCGGCGAGCGCCTTCTCGAAGCGGGCCTTGCCCACATAGCACCAGGGGCAGGCGATGTCGCTCCAGATCTCGACGCGCATGGTTCAGCTCTCTCCAGGTCGTACGGGGACGGAGTCGGCCTCCGCTTCTACGGTGGATGAACGTTCAAGCAGCCCGCCTCATTCCCGGCCGCGTCCATGCCCGGCAGCGCTCATTCGCGGCCGGAATCGTCTTCGGTCACCGTGTAGGAGAGCAGGACGTGGTGGTCACCGGCGGCGGGCGGGTGCCGTGGGTCCGGGATCCAGCCCAGGCGGGCATAGAAGGCCCGCGCCCGGAGGTTGTCGACGTGGACGGAGAGACCGGCCGTGTGCACGTCGTCCGCCCGCCACGCCTCCACGCAGGCCGCGTGCAGGGCCCGGCCGGTGCCGCGGCGCCAGTGGCCGGGGTCGACGTGGAACTGGGCGAGGTGGATGGTGCCGGCGGGGGCGTCGCTCTCCGTACGGAAAGACGCGACGGCAGTGATGCGGCCGCCCTCCACGGCGCACAGGACATGGCGGTCCGGGCGTTCGACGGCCTCCCGCCAGGCGGCCGGCCAGTCGGGGCCGTCCGCGGGGACACCGTCCGGGTAGTACGTGGCGCGGGCCCGGGCGTGCAGGGCGATGACGGCCGGGGCGTCGGCGGGAAGCGCAGTCCTGATCACTCGCGCTCCGGTGCCGCGGGTCACACGGTCGTTGATCATGTGAGGGAGGACGTGCCGGGAGGCGGCACGGTTCCCCGCACCCCGAAGGACGCACGGACGCGGCTCAGCTGCCGTTGCGCAGGTCCTCGGGCCAGTTCGGGCGGAACTCGATCTCGTCGTAGGTGACCACGCAGCCCTCGCCCATCGGGGACTGGGTCATGAAGCCGACGAGGGCGGCACCGCTCTCGTAGGGGTCGGAGAGGGTGAAGAGGCGGACGAAGATCCAGCGCTTGCCGTCGCGCGAGGCGTGGAAGGCGAAGGCCCGGCCGGTGCGGCTGACCCGCAGCCAGACCGAACTGCCCTCCACGGTGAAGGAGTTGGCGTCGTCCGAGTGGCCCCGGGTGACCACCGTGCACACGGTCGGCACGTCGGGCGAGTACTCCAGGCAGAGCTTCGCCCAGGCCCGCGGCCCCACGTGGACGTACAGCACACCCGCGTCGAACCCGGCGGCGAAGCCGACGGTGACCTTCGCGATCAGCTGGAAGTCCCCCTCCGGCGCCCCCAGCAGCCGGGGCGCGTCCGACGCGGGGTCCAGCCCGTCACCGGTGGGCGGCACGAACCGGTCCTGCCGGGCACCGGCCCACCCGGTGAGCACCCCGTCCTCGTAGGACCAGTGCCCGTCGGGGCCGTAGGTGCGGAGGGAGAAGGGGAGTTCGGGGATTTCAAGGTCCATCGGGGGATTCTCGCAGCTCCCGGCCCCCTGCCGCGCCCCGATGGGGCGCGGGGAACTGCGCGAGCGACCACGACGCTCGCGCAGTCCGAAACCGAACCGAACCCCTACGGCGCCGCCGTCATCGTTCCAGCACTCCGTTGAACCGCCGCGGCAGCCCCAGCGGGTTCTCGTCCCGCAGCTCCGGCGGGAGCAGCGCCGAGGGCGCCCCCTGGTAGGCCACCGGCCGCAGCCACCGCTCGATCGCCGTACCGCCGACGGAGGTGGACGTCGAGGTGGTGGCGGGGTAGGGACCGCCGTGGTGCTGGGCCGCGGCCACGGCCACACCGGTCGGCCAGCCGTTCACGAGCACGCGCCCGGCCAGCGGCGTCAGCTCGGCCAGCAGCTCCGGTCCGCGCCCGCCCTCCGCGGCTTCCTCGCCGGACACGTGCACGGTCGCGGTGAGGTTGCCGGGCAGCCGGGAGAGTACCGACTTGGCCTCGTCCTCGTCCGTGTAGCGCGCCACGACCGTGAGCGGCCCGAAGCACTCCTCCAGGAGCAGGTCGTGCTCGCCCTCGGCCGCCAGCCTGCCCGCGGGGACGGTCAGGAAGCCGGGGCTGACGGTGTGGTCGCCGCCCGCGCCGGCGGTCACCGGCGACTCCACGTCGGGCAGTTCGGCGCGCTCGGCGACCCCGGCGAGGAAGTTGTCGCGCATCCGGTGGTCCAGCAGCACCCCGGAGCCGACGTCGCTGACCGCGTCGGTGAGCGACTTGAGCAGGCGGTCACCGGCGTCACCGGCGGGCGCCAGCACCAGGCCGGGCTTCACGCAGAACTGGCCGACGCCGAGGGTCATCGACCCGGCGAGTCCGGCACCGATCGCCTCGGCGCGCTCGGCGGCGGCGGCCTCGGTGACGAGCACGGGGTTCAGGGAGCCCAGCTCGCCGTGGAACGGGATCGGCACTGGCCGGGCGGCGGCCGCGTCGAACAGGGCCCGGCCGCCGCGTACCGAACCGGTGAAGCCGGCGGCGGTGACGAGCGGGTGCTTGACCAGCTCGACGCCCGCCTCGAAGCCGTGCACGAGGCCGAGGACGCCCTCGGGGATGCCGTGCTCGGCGGCGGCCCGGCGCAGCACGATCGCGACCAGCTCGGACAGCGCCGGGTGGTCGGGGTGGGCCTTGACGACCACCGGGCAGCCGGCGGCCAGCGCGCTCGCGGTGTCGCCGCCGGGGACGGAGAACGCGAAGGGGAAGTTGGACGCCGAGTAGACGGCCACGACGCCGAGCGGGACCTTGTAGCGGCGCAGGTCCGGGATGGGCGGCGTGGCGGTGTCGTCGGGGTGGTTGATCACCACGTCGAGGAAGGCGCCCTCGTCCACGATGTCGGCGAAGGCCCGCAGCTGGTAGCAGGTGCGGGCGAGTTCGCCGGTGAGCCGGACCGGGCCGAGCGCGGTCTCCGCGTCGGCGACCTCGACGAGCTGGTCCTTGGCCGCCTGGAGCTGGTCGGCGGCCGTGCGCAGGAAGGCCGAACGGACGGTCCGGTCGGCGAGGGAGGCTCGGGCGGCGTGCGCCGCGCGGACGGCGGCGTCCACCTCCTGGGCTGTGGCCTCCACCGCAACCTGCTCGCGCTGCTTCCCGGTTCGGGGGTCGACACTCCAGACTGGTGCTGCTGCCACCGCGGGTTCCTCCACGTATATCTGGGTCAATTCCCAGAGGTGTTTCTGGGTCATTCACCAGGGTCGTTCGATATGCTGAACGCTGTCTCTGATGATGAATACTCGGTATCGGAGACTATTTCCCGTCCAACGAAGGGGTCAAGGGCGATGTCGGCAGTCGAGACGGGCGGCGGAGCGCAGGTCAAGTCGGCGGTGAGGACCGTTGAGCTGCTGGAATACTTCGCCGGGCGCCCCGGAATGCACTCGCTGGCGGCCGTCCAGGAAGCCGTCGGTTACCCCAAGTCCAGTCTCTACATGTTGCTCCGCACCCTCGTGGAGCTGGGCTGGGTCGAGACGGACGCGACGGGCACCCGCTACGGCATCGGGGTGCGGGCCCTGCTCGTGGGCACGTCGTACATCGACGGCGACGAGGTGGTGGCCCTCGCCCGGCCGACGCTGGACCGGCTGTCGGACGACACCACGGAGACCATCCACCTGGCCCGCCTCGACGGCACGAACGTCGTCTATCTGGCCACCCGGCAGTCGCAGCACTATCTGCGCCCCTTCACCCGGGTCGGCCGCCGGCTGCCCGCGCACTCCACCTCGCTGGGCAAGGCACTGCTGGCCACCCACACCGACGAGCAGGTGCGCAAGATGCTCCCGGAGACGCTGCCGGCGCTGACCGAGCACACGATCACCGACCGGGAGCGGCTCATCGAGGAGCTGCGCCAGATCCGCGAGCAGGGCTTCTCCGTGGACCGCGAGGAGAACACGCTCGGGCTGCGCTGCTTCGGTGTGGCGATCCCGTACCGCACGCCGGCCCGTGACGCCATCAGCTGCTCGGTCCCGGTGGCCCGGCTGACCCCCGCACACGAGCAGCTGGTCAAGGACGCCCTCTTCGACGCCCGCGACCGGCTGACGCTGGCGACGCGCAGACTCTGACCCGCCTCGCGGAACGGCCCGGTGGCAACCCCGGCCACATGAGGACCCCATGAGAAAGCCGGGCGAACGGAACGACCGATCGCATCCCGCTCGTCTTCTCAGGTGCCATGAACAAGACGATCAGGCGCTCCGCCGTCTTCTGCCTGCTGCTCGTGCTCGCCCTGCTGGTCCGGGCGACCTGGGTGCAGTTCTACGAGGGCACGGCCCTCGCGGACTCCCCGGACAACCGGCGCAACGCGATCAGGACGTACGCGGACCCGCTGGGGAACATCATCGTGGCCGGCGACGCGATCACCGGCTCGGCCCGCACCAAGGACAGCGACCTCGCGTACAAGCGCACGTACACCGACGGTGAGCTGTACGCGGCGGTCACGGGCTACGCCTCGCAGGCCTACGCGCCGACGCAGCTGGAGGGCGTCTACCAGGACCTGCTCGACGGCACCGACCTGCGGCTGCGGAACGTGATGGACACGGTCACCGGGCAGCGGGCCGAACCGGGCGATGTGATCACCACGATCGACCCGGCCGTGCAGAAGGCGGCCTACGACGCGCTCGGCGACAAGAAGGGCGCGGCCGTCGCCATCGACCCGGCGACCGGGAAGATCCTCGCGGTGGTGTCGACGCCGTCGTACGATCCGTCCTCGCTGACTGACGCGAACACCGCCGGCACGGCCTGGAAGAAGCTGAACGCCGACCCGGACAAGCCGCTGACCAACCGGGCGCTGCGTCAGCCGCTGCCGCCGGGGTCGACGTTCAAGCTGGTCGTGGCGGCGGCCGCGCTGGAGGACGGGCTGTACGCGTCGGTGGACACCAGGACGGTGAGCCCGGACCCGTACACCCTGCCGGGCACGACCACACCCCTGTCGAACGAGAACCCGAGCGCGCCCTGCGAGAACGCCACGATCCGTACGGCGCTGCAGTACTCGTGCAACAACGTCTTCGCGAGGATGGCGGTCTCCCTCGGCCAGGACAAGGTGCGGGCGATGGCGGAGAGGTTCGGCTTCGACGACAAGACACAGGACGTGCCGGTACGGGCCTACGAGAGCGTCTATCCGACGGGCATGGACAAGTCCTCCACGGCCCTGACGGGCATCGGTCAGTACGACGTCACCGCGACGCCGCTGCAGATGGCGATGGTGTCCGCGGCGATCGCCGACGGCGGCAGGCTGGTGGCGCCGCACATGGTGGCGCAGATCACCGACGGAAGCGGTGACGTCCTGGAGGACTACGACTCCGAGGCCGGCTCGCAGCAGATCATGAGCGCCCGCACGGCGGAGCAGCTGCAGTCGGCGATGCGGACGGTCGTCGAGGACGGCACGGGCACGAATGCCCGGATCGGCGGGGTGACCGTGGGCGGCAAGACCGGTACGGCCCAGCACGGCGAGAACAACAGCAAGACGCCGTACGCCTGGTTCACGTCGTACGGGAAGGCCGGCGGCAAGGCGGTCGCCGTCGCGGTCGTCGTGGAGCAGTCGAACGCGGCGCGGTCGGAGGTCAGCGGCAACGGGTTGGCCGCGCCGGTCGCGAGGGCTGTGATGGAGGCGGCGTTGAAGGGGTGAGACCACCTGAAGAAGAAGGGCCGCCCTCACTCCCCCCGGAGGGCGGCCCTTCGCCGTCAGCGTGCGAACGGCGTCACCGCACGCCGAACAGCTGCTGGATCGGGTTGATCGCGAAGTAGACCAGGAACAGCGCCGAGGTGGCCCACAGCAGCCAGTGGATCTCCTTGGCCTTGCCCAGCACCGTCTTGATCAGGACGAAGGCGAGGAAGCCGGCGCCGATGCCGTTGGTGATGGAGTAGGTGAACGGCATCACCGCGATGGTGAGGAACGCCGGGATGGCGATCTCGTACTTGTCCCAGTCGATGTGCTTGACCTGGGTCATCATCAGGAAGCCGACGGCGACGAGCGCGGGCGCGGCGGCCTGCATGGGGACGATGGTCAGCAGCGGGGTCAGGAAGAGGGCCACCGCGAAGAGGCCGCCGGTGACCAGGTTGGCGAAGCCGGTGCGGGCGCCCTCGCCGACGCCGGCCGCGGACTCGATGTAGGAGGTCGCGGAGGACGAGGAGGAGGCGCCGCCGGCGACGGCCGCCGCGCCGTCGATGAGGAGGACCCGGCCGAGGTTCGGGACCTTGCCCTCCTCGTCCAGCAGCCCGGCCTCGGCGGTGATGCCGACGACCGTGCCCATGGTGTCGAAGAAGTCCGAGAGCAGCAGGGTGAAGATGAGCAGGACGACCGTGATGACGGTGGTCTCGCCGAAGGAGCCGAACAGGCTGAAGTCGCCGATCAGTCCGAACTCGGGGGCGGCGACGAGGTCGCCGGGGACCTTCGGGGTGGTGAGGCCCCAGCTCTTGATGTCGGCCACCGAGTTGATCACGATCGCGACGACCGTCATCGTCAGGATGCTGATGAGGATGGCGCCCCGCACCTTGCGGGCGAGGAGGGCGACGGTCAGCAGGACACCGGCGCAGAACACCAGGATCGGCCAGCCGGAGAGCGCGCCGCCGGCGCCGAGCTGGACCGGCACGGTGGTGTTCGCGATGTCGGGGATGCGGGTGACGAACCCGGCGTCGACGAAGCCGATGAAGGCGATGAACAGGCCGATGCCGACGCTGATCGCCTGCTTGAGCGGCTGCGGTATGGCGTGCATGACGGCCTCGCGCAGACCCGTGACCACCAGGACGCAGATCAGCAGACCTTCGAGGACGACCAGGCCCATCGCGTCGGGCCAGCTCATCAGCGGGGCTATCTGGAAGGCGACGACCGCGTTGAGCCCGAGGCCGGCGGCGAGGGCGAGCGGCAGGTTGCCGCCGACGCCCATGACGATCGTCATCACCGCGGCCACGAGGGCGGTGGCGGTGACGAGTTCGGCGCCGTCGAGGGTGTGGCCGTACTTGTCCTTGGCATTGCCGAGGATGATGGGATTCAGGACAAGGATGTACGCCATCGTGAAGAACGTGGCGAGGCCGCCGCGTATCTCACGGGCGAAGGTGGACCCCCGGGCGCTGATCCTGAAGAAGCGATCGACGCTGTTCGCCCCGGGCGGTTCGGGTGCGGGCCGGTCGGCAGCCTTCTGTGCCTCGGACATGAACGGTGCTCCTAGTGACATGCGTTGACCACGCGCGGATGCTGGCTGGATTGTTCCCCCGTTGAACCTGGTTCAGGTTTTCTCCGTGTTACGAAAACGGAGTTCTCCCTGCAAGACGGCGTTCGAAGCCACGTACGAACCCCTTTCACGATCACTGCTACTCTTCCGGATCTCGTCGGGGGTCGACCTCGGACGATCACATGTCGTTCACCCGACACACACGGCCGGCCGCCTCGGCCGCTGTGGCCGCAGCGAGAAGAGAGGTCCCCGTGGGCACTGTCGTCGACGACGCAGCCTCCGTGGAGTTCCACGCCTTCTTCGAACGGCACTATGCCGAACTCTCGCGCCTCGCCCACCTGTTGACGGGTGAGGCGGACGCCGCCGACGACCTGGCCGCGGACGCGCTGCTCGCGATGTGGCACCGCTGGGACCGGGTCCGCGCGGCGGACCATCCGGTGGCGTACGCCCGTGGCGTCGTCGCCAATCTGGCCCGTACCCGCATCCGCAGCGCGGTCCGCGAGCGCCGCCGGATCACGCTGTTCTGGTCGCAGCGCGAGGAGAAGGCCGACAATCCCGACGTGCCCGGCGTGGTCGACGTCCAGTCGGCGCTGCGCAGACTGCCGTTCCGCAAGCGGGCGTGCGTGGTCCTGCGGCATGCTTTCGACCTCTCGGAGAAGGACACGGCGCTGGCCCTCGGCGTCTCGGTCGGTACCGTGAAGAGCCAGACGTCCAAGGGGATGGCCGAACTGCAGAAGCTGCTCGGCACCGAGGACGCGCCACGGCGGATGCACGCGGGCATCACGGGCGGGGGCGTGCGGGGCGCGAGTGTGACCGGTGCGGCCGCGCCGGGCAGCGGAGGAAGGGACCGATGAGGGACGTGCACGAGGACCTGCGCGCCCGGCTGCGTGAGTCGGCCGAGGCGCACGAGCCCGACCGCGCCCGCATCCTGGCCCGGATCGAACGCGGTATGACGGCCCCCGCGGAGCGCCGGAGCCGCAGGTCGGCGACGCGGCCGCCGCTGTGGGGCTGGGTGCGGGTGGTCACCGCCACCGCCGGTGTCGCGAGCGTGCTCGCGGTCGGCGGCTACGCGGTCGCCTCCGCGGTGAAGGGCGAGGAGACGGCGCCGGCCGACCGGGGGACCGTGGTGGTCTCCCCGACCCCGCTCGACTCCCCGGCCGCCACCAGCCGGGCCCCGCTCCCCCCGGACCGGCCGAGCCCGAGCGACGGCGGCAAGCAGGAGAAGAAGCCCCGCTCGACCCCGTCGCAGAGCCCGTCCGCCCGGGCCACGCCCGCGCCGAGGCTGCCCTCCTCAGGCAAGGAGCAGGACGGTCCGCTCTGGTCGGACGGCTCGGTCGACCCGCACAGCAACGACTTCTGGGCGCAGAGCAATCTCACCCTGCGGACGAGCGCGCAGCTCACCGAGCTGACCGTGCAGCTGCGGATCGCGCGGACCGGCGGGGTCAGCTCGGCGGGTGCCTGGCGTTCGCTGCCGGAGCAGGACTTCGATCTCACGGTCGCCACGGACGACGGGTTCCTGGTCTACACGTGGGTGCTCAAGGACGGCCGTACGGTCCCCAAGGGCGAGTTCGTCTTCGCCGCGCAGTACAACCACGAGCGCGGCGGCCGGGACGCGGGCGGCGACCGCTACGCGATGACCGCGAAGGCGGGCGGCGACGACCTCGCGGTGGCGGGCGACTTCGAGGCGCACGACGACAAGGGCTCCTCCGACGGGGACGAGGACGAGGACGGCTCGTAGGAAGATCCACGGCGGCGGCAACCTTCTCCCCGCCGGTGGCGACCAGCAGACGCGAGAGTCACCACCGGCGAGGGATCGGGTGCATGAGCACAGCCGCGCGGCGGATCCGTTCGGGCCGGGAGCACAACCCCGCGTTCGCGTCCGGCGTCTTTGTCAGTGCGTGGCAGTCGAACGCCAGACGGACGAACACCAGGAGGTGCGAGCTGTCCGGTCCCGGCGTCCCGGCCCGCCGCGAGGACCTGCCGGCCCGAGCCCCCCTCGGCCGGCAGCGGTGCCGACCGGAGCCCCCCTCGGGGTCGGCACGCACAGCGCCCTCCGCCGGTGACGACCGGCGGGGGGCGCCTGCGCGCGCGTGCCCGGCCGGTTCACCTCATCGTGGCGCCGACGGCCGTGGAACCCGTGGTCAGGAACGTGGTGACGGCGTCAGGAGGGTGGCGGCGGCGATCGACCGGGTCCGCGCTCCTCGATGGTGTCCGTGACGGTGACGCACGGTGTTCCTTCCGCAGGCGACGCGTCTCGGCCGAGGCGGGGAACGAAGCGGACCGGAGGGGCCGCTCCGGCCCGCTTCGGATCACTGGTCGCCGCCCGGCGGGAAAAGGTTGCCGCGTCCCCCGGCCGCCGTCCGTCCACGGCGGCGGCCGCCTCAGTCCATGGTCGCGCCGATCGTCGTGCTGCCCGTGGTGAGGAAGGTGGTCGCGGGCAGGGTGCCGCTCGACGAGCGGGCGTTGAACGTCGTCGAGGCGCTGGTCGAGCGGAAGGCCGGGGTCGGGACGCCCGAGTCCCAGTTGTTGCCGGAGGACACGACCGACGAGCCCTTGTTGACCGGGCCGCCGCTGTTGCCCACCGCCAGGTTCCTGCCGAGGCGGGCCGCGCCGGTGGCGAAGTAGTACCCCCACTTGGCGTTGGCGTAGGCGGTGGTCCGGTTGATGACGATGGCGCCCTTGTTGCTGTTCTCGGTGAAACCGTTGCCCGCGTTGTCCCAGGCGGCCGAGTTGTTGAGGACATGGGCGACGGTCTCGCCGTCGCCGCCCAGCTTGTAGCCGTTGCCGTCGCCCGCGAACGCGGAGTCGCCCCAGCGGTTCCTGCCGTTGCCCATCGCCCAGGTGTGCTCGACGGTGACGGGCGAGGAGAAGGACCAGAAGTCCAGACCGTCGTCCGCGTTGTTGTAGAGACGGGCCCCGGTGATGAGGTTGCCGCCGCCGGAGCCGAACTTCACGGCGATGCCGTCGGCGTTCTCCCCGTGGTTGGCGCGGTCGTAGTGGCCGTAGGAGTCGATGTTGCGGACGGTGTTGTTGGTGGTGCCGTCGCCGGTGAGCGTGAAGCCGGAGTCTCCGCCGTTGATCGTCTTGATGTTGTCCCAGACCGTGGAGGCGCAGGACTGGCAGACGACCGCGCTGTCCGGGGAGTTCTGGAAGGTGATCCCGGAGACGGTCCAGTAGTCGGCGGTCAGCTTGAAGATCCAGCCGCCGGCGGGCAGGTTCGAGCCGTCGATCCGCACGGTCTCCGAGCCGTAGGGCTGGAGGCTGATCCGGCTGGAGGAGCTGCCGTTCACCGTCGACTGCAGGGTCGCCGTCGGGTGGTACGTGCCGCCGCGCACCTGGATGGTGGTGCCGGGCGTGGCGTTCTTGATGGCGTTGGACAGGTCGGTGACGTTGGCGACGACCACGGTGGCGGCGTGCGCCTGGGTGGGGAGCACGGCCAGGCCGGCACCGAGGGCGAGGGCCGTGCCCAGGGCGAGAGGGGTAGGACGAGACATGGAGAGCGGTTCCTTTCTCGTGCGGGTGGGGTGGTTCACAGGACGGAGCCGAGCCAGTCGAAGACCTCGTCCTGCAGGGGCGCGGTGAAGACGTGGCCGAGGTCCGGCCAGGTCTGCAGCCGCAGCCGCTCCTCGGCGTGGCGGGAACGCCAGACGGCGCGCAGCTTGTCGTGGGCCACGCGGACCCCGTCGGCGGGGAACAGCGGATCGAGGCCGCCGTTCAGGAAGAACATCGGCTTGGGGGCGCCGATGCTCGCCACGTCGGGGAAGTCGAGATGCCGGGCGAGCCCGGGGTGGAGCATGTAGTAGGAGGACTGGCCGCGCAGGATGTTGTTGCCGGGGACCATGACCTCCTTGAGGCCGGTCATCCAGCAGACGCTCACGGCGGCCGCGATGTCGTCGCTGAGCGCGGCCGTCTGCCAGGCCCGGAACGCGCCCATCGAGAACCCGAGGGCCGCGACCCGGCGCCGGTCGACCCGGTCGAGTCCGGCCAGGAAGCCCGCCGCGCGCACGTCCTCCCTGGCCATGAGCCCGGCGAGGGAGGAGCCGAGGTGGTAGAGGTTGCTCGCGAGGGCCTGCTGCTCCTCGTAGCCGACCGGGCCCCGGTCGCCCCAGCCGAGCGCGTCCACGGCGAGGACGACATGGCCGCGCCGGGCGAGTTCGTCGCCGACGAACCGGCCGCCGAAGTACCGGTCGGCCCAGGCCCGCGCGGACGGCAGGCGGCTCTCGTCGTACCAGGGCTCGACCAGCTTCTCCTTCCCGATGTCGAACCTGGCCCCGTGGTCGTGCAGGAGGAGGACGGCGGGGAAGGGCCCGGTGCCGTGCGGGGTGAGCAGGGCGCCCCGGACCCGGCCGTACCGGGTGAGGGAGAAGGTCACCGTCTCACGGGTGAAGCCGTCGCCCTCGGCCCGCCGGCCGCCGAACTCCGGGGCGTACGGGGTGTCGTCCCGTCCGGCGACCAGATGCTCCTCGACCTTGGCCCGGGCCGCCCGCCGCCAGGCGCGGAAGTCCCGGATCGGTGAGGTGCCCCAGGCGAGCGGGAAGCGCAGCTCGTCCTTGAGCAGGGGGTGGAAGTCGGGGAGGGCACCGGCCGGGGCGGCACCGGCGGCGCCCGGGGGCTCCGCGCCGGCCGCCGGTGATCCCCCGCCGGTGCCGAGCGCCGCCGCCCCCGCGCCCACCACGAAGGCCCGGCGTCCCACGGATCGGCGGGTCCCCGGCGGGTCGGGGGCGCCCGCCGGGTCGGGGGCGCCCGCCGGTTCACCGGCCGGCATACGGCCTCCAGTCGCCGAGATAGGTCCGCCGTGAGTGCTCCCTCGCCTCGGCCGCCGTCAGCTGCGGCCGGTTCTCCGGTACGGAGACGACCGCGCCCGGACCGGAGTTGGCGTACTCGCGGAAGCGCATGGTCTGCCAGGGGTAGGTCTCCCGCATGTTGATGTACGGGGCGGCCGCGTCGATCCCCGGGCCGATCCAGGTGTCCCGCACGACCAGCGAGGGCCAGGCGGTCGTCTCGTACGAGGGCACCCAGGGCCGGGCGATCTTGTAGGCGGCGTCCTCGGCGCCGGAGGTGATCCGGCCGCGCACGGCGAGGAAGCCGTAGGGGTTGGCGCGGGCGGTGGCCGGGGCGAAGACCATGCCCTTGGGTGTGAAGGGCACGTCCCGCCGGAGGGTGCGGAAGTGGCACGTGTCGAAGACGGCCCTGGCCCGCCCGAACACGAAGTCCACGTCGCCCTCGATGTGACAGTGCCGGTAGTACTGCCGGTCGAAGGCGTGAAGCGCGGTGGTGTCCGCGAAGAGGGTGTCCTGGTGGGCGAGGAACCGGACGTTGTCGAAGTGCGAGCGGTCGCCGGTGACGTACGCGGCGACGGCCTGGGTCCCGGTGTAGTCCGGATGGTCCGCGCGCAGCCAGTCGTTGGCGAGCGTCAGGTCCCGTACGGTCAGGCCGGGCGCCGCCGAGGTGAAGGTGGCGGAGCCCGCGGTGCCGTACGTGCCGCCTTCGGGCCTCGGGGTCCCGTTGGCCCGGGCGAAGACGACGACGGCGGCGCGGGGGTCGCGGGACGCGCCGCGCAGGGTCAACTCCCCTTTTGCCGATGGGATGTTGACGACCTCCCGGTACGTCCCCGGGTGGACGACGATCGTCCACCCGGGGCCGGTGACGGCGTCGACGGCGGCCTGGACGGACCCGCCGGGCCGCACGTGCAGCACCCGGCGGGGTCCGTGGGCGAGGGCGGGGGTGGTGCCGGCGGCCGTCAGGCCGCCGGCGAACCCCGCCAGGCCGGTGAGCAGGGTGCGCCGGCGCATGTCAGAACCCCTCCCAGGGAGTCCAGTCGCCGAGGTACGCCTCGCGGGTGGCCGCCCCGGCCTCCGCGCGGGTGAGCTGGGGCCGGTTCGCGGGGACGGTGACGGCGGCGCCCGGCCCGCTGTTCCGGTACTCGGCGAACCGCTGCTCCTGCCAGGGGAAGCCGGACGACATGTTCGCGTACGGCGCGACCGCGTCGATGCCGGCGTCGAGGCGGGTCCGGCACACGGTGAGCATGGGCCGGGCGGTGGTGTCCGAGCTGGGCACCCAGGGGCGGGCCAGCTTGTAGAAGGCGTCCGGGGCCTCGCTGGTGATCCGGCTGCGGGTCACCAGATAGCCGCGCGGGTTGGCTCCCGCCGTGGAGGGCGCGAACACGAACCCGTACGGGGCGGACCCCAGATCGGTCCTGGTCAGCGTACGGAAGCGGCAGCGTTCGAAGACGGCCGTGGCCCGCCCGAAGACGAAGTCCACGTCCCCCTCCGCGTAGCAGTCGCGGAAGTACTGCCGGGCGAAGGTGCCGAGGGCCGTCGAGTCGGCGTACAGGGTGTCCTGGTGGCCGAGGAAGCGGCAGCGCAGGAACGCCGACCGGTCGCCCTGCACCTTGAGGGCGACGGCCTGGGTGCCGGTGATCCCGGGGTGGTCGGCGCGCAGCCAGTCGTTGGCGAAGGTGATGTCCCGCGCGGTGAACCCGTCGGCCTGCACCAGGGTCGTCGCGGACCCGGTGGTGCCGTAGGTGCCGCCGCCCGGCTTCGGCGTACCGGCCGCGTTGTCGTACACGACCACCACGTCCCGGGCGTCCCCGGAGGCCCCGATCCAGGTCATCCCGGTCCGGGTGACGCCGACGGCGACGGTCTCGCGGTACACGCCGGGTGCGACGACCAGGGTGTACCCGGTTCCGGTCGCGGCGGTGACGGCGGCCTGGACGGTGGTGAAGTCGCCGGCGCCGGCGGCGTCCACGTACAGGGTCCGCTCGTCGAGGCGGGCGGCCGGCGAACCGTACGGCCCGAAGGCGCCGCGGCCGCCCCGGGCCGCCTCGGCCCGGGGCGCGACGGCGAGCGCGAGCACGGTCCCCGCCCCGGCGGCCAGCAACGACCGTCTGCCCGGGCCCGGGGGGCGCCCGGTCATCAGCAGACCTTCCCGGCACCCGCGCCGTTGCCGACGATGCCCGGTACGGCACGCGGGGAGTCGACCCTGGTCCGCAGGGTGGGTGTCCACCCGGCGCCGGACTGCAGGAACTCCTCGGGGATCTCGGCGTTGTGGACGGCGATCAGGTCCGTGCGCTTGCCGTTGACGTAGTTGTTCTCGGCGGTGAGCGGGGCCTCCTTCCACTTCTTCAGCACCTTGCCGACACTGGCGCCGGCCGGCAGCGAGATGGCGTTGTCGGTGGCGTGGAGCTGCGAGGAGATGCCGATGCCGAAGAGGTAGTAGTCCGACTTCTGCGCCTCCTTCACCACGTAGTGGTTGTTGTAGACGTCGACCTGGCCGAACCGCACGCGCGGGGAACGCTGGAGGATCCCGTCGAAGCGGTTGTGGTGCAGGGTGACCTTGAGCTTGCCGGAGTCGGTGGTGGCGGTGCTGTCGCTGTTGCCGATCAGCATGTTCTTGTCGTGGTCCTGGAAGCGGTTCCAGGACACGGTCACGTGGTTGGCGCCGCGCACGATGTCCGTCAGCCCGTCGTGCTGCTGGAACACCTTGCCGAAGTACACCGGCCGCTCGCTGTCCGGGTAGCGCCCGTCGGTGAACGTGTTGTGGTCGAGCCACACGTGGTCGGTGCCGTAGACCACCACGGCGTCGTACTCGGAGTTCCAGTTGCCGGTGTTGTCGTCGTCGGTGGGGTCCCACTTGGGGAAGCAGTCGAGCGGCGCCTCGACGGTGAGGTTGCGCATGATGACGTTGGAGACGCCCTTGATCTGGATGCTGCCGCCGAGGATGCCGGAGTTCCTGCCGACGCCGACGATGGTGGTGTTGCTGGGGATGTTGGCCTTGATCTCGGTGTCCTGCCGGGCGGCGGAGGCGACCCGCGCGTCCTCCTGGGGGCCCTTGGCGACCTCGTCGTTGCCGTAGACGGCCGGGTCGTAGTCCTTGAGGTACTGCTGGAGGTCGTAGCCGCCGGTGACGAAGGCGTCGCAGCCCTCGGAGACGGCGTCGATCATGCCCTTGACCTTGATGATCTTCGGCGCGTCACCGCCGTCCCGCAGGGCGGCCTTGAACTCGGCCCAGGTGGTGACGGTGTAGACGTGCTCGGCGGTGGCCGCCGAGCCGCCGGTGGTGCCGCCTTCCGCCGAGCCCCAGCCGTCACCCGCGCCGAGGACCTGCCGGCCGAGATCGCGCCCCTGGGGCTGGGCGACACCGGTGCCCGTGACGCCGAGGACGAGCGCGGAGCAGCCGACGAAGGCAGTGATGGCATGGGCATGCCAGATACGGGGACGCATGGATGCGGTTCCTTTCGGAGCGGAGCGAGGGGGTGAGGAAAGTTCTCGGGACAGCGCGTGGTGCGGCTACGCCTCGGGCCAGGTGATCCAGGACTCCGGGATCTCCTCGACCAGCCGGCGCACGTCGAGCCGCGACAGGACCCGGCGGCGCAGCAGCTCGGAGGCGACCAGCCGTGCCACGGCGATGGCGCCGGGCGGGTTGAAGTGCGTGTTGTCCTGCTCGGTCGCGGTCCAGTTGAAGTACTTCTTGGTCTCCTCGACGCCGAGCCTCTGCCACAGCGCGATCGACAGCGCCTGGATGTCGAGCAGCGGGACACCCTCCTGCGCGGCGAGCGCGATCGCCGCGGCCGGGTAGTCGCCGTGCGTGGGCAGGGCCTTGCCGGCCGCGTCGAACTTCCTGCGCTCGACGGAGGTCGCGAGCACCGGCCGGGCGCCCCGGTCCCGGGCGCCGTCGAGGTAGCGGAGCAGATGCTCCTGGTAGGTCGTCCAGGGCTCGGTGTAGCGCGTGGGGTCGGCGATCTTGGAGTCGTTGTGCCCGAACTGGACGAGGAGGAGGTCCCCGGGCCTGATCGCGGCGAGGATGACGTCCAGCCGCCCCTCGTCGATGAAACTCTTGGAACTGCGGCCGTTCACCGCGTGGTTGGAGACCTTCAGCCCCGGGGCGAGGAAGAACGGGAGCGCCATGCCCCACCCCGTCTCGGGGGCGGCGTCGGCGTACTTCTGCGCGGCGGTGGAGTCACCGGCGATGTAGAGGGTGCGGTCGCGGCGGGGGCGGCGGAACGGGGCCGCGGCGGACGCGGGCCCCGTGGCCGCGACGGTGAGGGGTACGGCGGCGAGCGCCGCGGTGGTGACCTGTCTACGGGTGAGGGACACGTGCGGGTGCCTTTCCAGTAGGGCCCCGCGCCCCGTACTCGGGGGCGCGGGGACTGTCACATGTGCGGCTCGGCCGCGTGGGCGCGGCCGGCCGCGACGAACCTGCGGCCGGCCACGGACGACCGGCCCGAGCCGTCAGCCCTTCTGCTCGTTCCACTCGGCCTGCGCCTTGTTCAGCTGCTCGGCCATCGCGTCCAGGAACTCCTTCGCCGTGCTCTTCCCGTCCATCACCTTCTGGAAGGCCGGCTCGTTGTCGGCCTTCGAGATCGTGTTCCAGTCCGGCAGGTAGTACGGCAGCTGCACGATCGTCGTCGACCCGTCGGTCAGCGCGGCGGCGGCCAGCTTCGTGGGCTCGGCCTCCGCGATCCACGTGTCCTTCGCGGCGTCGTTGTTCGACGGCACCTGCCCGGCCGACTTGTTGAACTTGGAGTTCTCCTCGTGCGAGGTGGCGAACTCGACGAACTTCCAGGCGGCGTCCTTGTTCTTGGAGCTCTTGAACACACCGAGCCCGTCGACCGGGTTGGACACCTGCACCCGCTTGCCACCGGGCCCGGTCGGCTGCGGGATGCCGCGGAACCTGTCGCCGAACGCCTTCACATGGTCCTGGTAGGAGCCCAGGTTGTGGTTGAGCATCCCGATCGTGCCGGAGTCGAACTGCGCGACCATCTTGGTGAAGTCGTTGTTGAGGTCGGCCGCGGGCGTGACCTTCTTGTAGAGGCCGACGTACTTCTCCAGGGCCGCCACGTTCTTCGGGTCGTTCACGGTGGTCTTCTCACCGCTCGCGTCCCAGAACGAGGTGATCCCCGACTGCCCGTACATGGCGTCCAGCGCCTGCGCGATGGAGCCGGCGCCACCGCGGATGGTGTAGCCGAACTTGTTCTTGTCCTTGTCGGTGAGCTTCTCGGCGGCCTCGTAGAACTTGTCCCAGTCGGTCGGCTCGGGCAGGCCCGCCGCCTTGAACAGGTCGGTGCGGTAGTAGAGGACACCGTTGTTGGCGGAGGTCGGGATCGAGTAGAGGGCGTCGCCGCCGCCGGCGGACTTCAGCGACTCGACCATCGACTCGTTGAGCTTGCCGCTCAGGGAGGACTTGGAGAGCCGGTCGTCGAGCGGCTCCAGCGCGCCCTGCGCGGCGAATCCCGCGGCCATGGCCGCGCCGATACCGCCGACGTCCGGCAGGCCGCCGCCCTGGATGGCCGTGTCCACCTTGGACTGGTACTCCGTGGAGGCGATCCCGACGTACTGGACGTCGATGTCCGGGTTGGCCTTCTCGAAGTCGGCGATGACCTCCTTCCAGATCTCGGTGCGGACACCGCCGTTGTTGTCCCAGAAGACGATCTCGCCCTTGCCGCTGCCCTCGGAGCCCTTGTCCCCGCCGGCGCCGCTGCCGTCGTCACCGCAGGCGGTGGCGGTCAGGGCGAGGACGGATCCGAGGGCGACGGCCGCGGCGGCACGCCTGCTTCTGCGAATGCTGATCTTCATTGAACGGCTCTCTTCTTCTGGATACGAGGGTTGTGAAGTTGTGGGGGGTCTGTGCTGTCTCCGGGGCGGAACTCAGTGGCCGGCGCGACCGCGGTGCGGTGCCCAGCCGTCCTTCCCCGCGAGGTACTCGGCGACCGTGTGGGCCCGTGCGTCCGCGCGGTCGAGCTGCGGCCGGTCGGCGGTGACGCCCGATCCCGGCCCGTACGTCCGGTACTCCGTGAACCGCGCGTCCTTCCAGGAGAAGCCGCTCATGTCCGTCCACGGCGAGGACTTGACCGCGGCGGGCAGTTCGGTCTCCCGGAACAGCACCTGGGCGACGGCGTCCGGCTCGCCGCCCGGGTGCCAGGGCCTGCCGAGGTGGTACGTCCCGGCGGGCGCGTCGCTGACGACCTTCGACCGGGTGATCAGGAACCCGTAGGGGTTGTGCTTCCAGGTCGAGGCGGCCGTGATGTAGCCGTTGTTGCTGTCCGAGCCCCGGCTGAGCGCCTTGATCAGGGAGCGCTCGACGACGGTGGTGGCCCGGCCGTAGAGGAAGTCGACATCGCCCTCGATGTACGAGTCGCGGATGTAGACGCGGCTGACGACGTCCAGCTTGGGGCTGTCGGTCATCAGCGTGTCCTGGTTGCCCAGGAAGGCCGTGTTCTCGAAGACGATCCGGTCGCCGGTGGTCTTCATCGCGAGGGCCTGCTCGCCCTTCAGCTCGTGCGCGGCCTCGTCGAAGTCGTTGCTGAAGGTGAGGTTGCGGGCGGTCACGTCACTGGCGAGGATCCGCACGGTGGCGCTGCCGTTGGAGCCGCCGTACTCCGCGGGTGTGTCGAAGACGAGGACGGTGTCCGAGCGGTGCCGTCCGGTGCCGCGCAGCACCAGGTTCGGCTTGTCCGCCGGGATCAGTACCTTGGCGCGGTAGGTGCCGGGCGCGATGCGGATCGTGACCGTGCCGTCGTTGCCGGCGGGCACGGCGTCCACGGCGGCCTGCACGCTCGCGTAGTCGCCGGGGACGTTCAGCACGGTGTTCGTGCCGAGCGTCTTCTGCGGGCCGGAGAACCGGGTGACCAGCGCGGGCACGGCGGCGGCCGGGTCGAGCCGGTAGCGGTAGAAGTCCCTCGGCCGGAAGGCGTCGCCCCAGGCGTCCTGCCGCCCGTCGGCGTTCCTCAGGATCGACCCGCGCTGCACCAGTTCGGCGGTGGCGTCGGCCTGGTAGGGGTGCTGGACCCCGTCGTAGTAGCTGTTCTCGATGACCATCTTCGTGCGGCCGCGCGCCCAGTTCCCGTACGTCCACACCGGGTCGCCGTCGGCCACCTGCGCCGAGAGGTAGTTGTTGTAGAGGTGCGCGTAGGCGCAGTTGTCGGCGGAGGGGTTGCGCTGCTTGGTGCCGGTGAACCAGTTGTGGTCGATGGTGATCTCGGTCCGGACGTTCGTCGTCCAGCCGATGCCGAGGGCCTTGTTGTGGTTCCTGAACTGGTTGTGGGAGACGGTGACGTACCGGCTGTCCTTGCGGATGTCGAGCAGCCCGTCGCCCATGTGCTCGAAGCGGTTGTGGTCGATCCAGACGTGGTCGGCGGAGTCCATCTGGATCGCGTCGAAGTCGGTGGTCTTGCCGTCCCAGTCGCCCTCGACGTAGGAGTCCCGGATCGTCAGGTTGCGGATGATGACGTTGCTGGTGCCGGGGTTCAGGTGCAGTTCGCCGTGGACGATCTCGCCGGTGTCGCCGACGCCGATGATCGTCTTGTCCGAGGCGACGTCGATGTCCGAGCCGAAGGGCGCCACGTCGATGGACCCGGCCACCCGGATGACGTAGGGCTCCTCGGCGGACGCGTACCGCGCCAGCGCGGCCTGGTCGGTGACGGTCACGACCTTGCCGCCGGCGCCGCCGGTGGTGCCGCCGTCGAGGGAGGCGAAGCCGTGCGGCCGGTCGCTCCAGCGGGGCGCCGCCTGGGCGGAGGCGGTCCCGGCCGGGCTCGCGGCCTCGGCCGGGGTGAACGCGCCGGACACGAGCGAGGCGAGCAGGGCGGTGACGGCGGCCAGGGCTCCGCCACGGTGCGGTAAGCGCTTGCCACGGAGGTGCGTCATTGCGGCTCCCAACAGGCGTACGAAAGGCGGGGTCAGGCGGTGGTGGCGCGTGCGGCGGTGATCCGGAACCGGGTGAACGTGGCCGCTCCCGCGTGTCCGCCGCCGGTGGGCGCGACCGCGAAGAGGCCGAGCAGAGCGCCGACCCAGCGCCAGGGGGTGGCGGCGAAGACCTGTCCCGAGGACTCCCACCCCTCCCCCACGTCGTAGGAGAAGCGGCAGCGTGCCCCGGCGGAGGTCTCGATCCGCAGCCGGGCCCGTCCCGCGGGCGCCGGGCGCGAAGGGCCGGCGTCCCGCTCCCCCTCGGCGACGCTCTCGGCGAAGCGGTGGACCAGGCGCACGCTCCCGTCGGCCTCCCGCTGGAGTCCGATCCAGCGGAACGCGTCCCCGAGCACGGCGAGCCCGGCGCGCGCCCCCGGTTCCTCGCTGTCGAGCCTCAGTCCGACCTCGATGGAGGCCGGGATCCCCGGCAGCCGCTGTGTGAGCACATTCGCCAGTTTCCGCAGGTCGTGCGCGTGCACGGAGCGCACGCACGTGAGCCGCAGCCCGTCCCCGGAGTGCTGGGTGGCCCAGCCGTCCTGGGGGTTCGCGGTCCACTGCCACTGGCGTCCGAAGCGGCCGCCGGGGAAGTCGTCGTCGGTCGCGGGCGCGGCGACCGGCTGCGCCGGCAGCGCCGGCTTGCGGTGGACGGCGACCGGGGCGCCGTCGTCGCCGATCACCGGCCAGCCGTCCGCGCGGTCCCAGCGCATCGGCTGGAGGTGGACGACCCTGCCGTACGCGCCCCGCTGCTGGAAGTGCAGGAACCAGTCCTCGCCGGCCGCCGTGCGCACCCAGCCGCCCTGGTGCGGACCGTTGACCTCGGTGTCCTTCTGCTCCAGGGCGATGTGCTCCTCGTACGGGCCGAAGAATCCGCGGGAGCGGAAGACGCCCTGCCAGCCGGTCTCCACGCCCCCGGCGGGGGCGAAGATCCAGTACCAGCCGTCGTGGCGGTAGAGCTTGGGTCCCTCCAGGGTGAACCAGCCGGGCAGCCGGTCCGCGTCGACGACGACCTCGCCCTCGTCGAGCAGCCCGGTCCCGTCGGGCCGCATACGGTGCCCGGTGAGCCGGTTCTTGATCCCCGAACGGGACTTGGCCCAGGCGTGCACCAGATACGCCTCGCCGGTCTCCTCGTCCCACAGCGGGCAGGGGTCGATCAGACCCTTGCCCTCCTTGACCAGGTGCGGGCGGGTCCAGGGGCCCCTGATCCCGGGGGCGTTGACCTGGAAGACGCCCTGGTCCGGGTCGCCCCAGAAGATCCAGAACCGGTCGTCGAAGTGCCGCAGCGAGGGCGCCCACACGCCGCAGTCGTGGCGCGGGGCCCGGAACTCGGAGGCCGGCTCCAGGAGTTCGAGCGCGTGGCCGACGAGCGTCCAGTTGACGAGGTCCCGGGAGTGGAGCAGGGGAAGACCCGGGGCCCGGCCGAAGCTGGAGGCGGTCAGGTAGAAGTCGTCGCCCACGCACAGGACGTCGGGGTCGGACCAGTCGGCGTCGAGGACGGGGTTGCGGTAGGTGCCGTCGCCCAGGTCGGCGGAGAAGGCGGGCGCGGTGACGGCGCCGGTGGCGGTCGCGGTGGCCGTGTCGCTCACGCGTTCACCGCCTTGCGCGCGAGGGCCGCGGCCTCGTCCCGGTCGAGGGTGCCGTCGGCGACGACGGTGACGATCCGGCGTACGGCCGTCTCGCCCGGCCCGATCGGCAGCCGCTCGGTGTGGGCGAGGGAGGACCCGACTCCCGGGTACTCCTCGGCGCGGACGAACCACGGGTCGCGGCGCGTGGTCCCGGTGGCCCCCGTGAAGACGAGCGTCCAGTTTCCCCCGCTCTCGGCTCCGCTCGACCGGGGTGACCCCCGTCCGGACAGGGCCACCCAGTCGGCGCGGCGCCCGTGGACCGCCGCCTCGCCCTCCGCGTCGGCGGAGAAGACGCGGGGCGCGGCGGCCTCCTTGCGGGCCCGCCAGAAGAAGCCGCCGTACGCGGCGCCGGGGCGGCCGTTGGTGGCCGGGCTGCCGATGGACACGGGGGCGTCGGTGATGTTGGTGAGGGAGAAGGTGAAGTCCAGTGCCCAGGCGGACGCGGTGAGTTCGGTGGCCGCGACCGTACGGCGCTCGCGCAGCAGCTCCCGGGAGGAGGCCACCCAGCGCAGTTCCTCGACGAAGCCGTCGGGGTCCCGCAGCTGGAAGGAGGTGTGGCGCTGGGAGCCGTGGTTGGCGAGTTCGGTCGGGCCCTGGTCGCGGACGTAGGTGCGTCCGCCCCAGAAGTTGTGCCCCTCGACGTCGGGAACGGCGACACCGACGCCGAGGTGGTGGAGGTGGTCGGCGGGGCTCAGCTCGGTGACCGCCGTACCGGCCAGGGTGGTGACGGGGTGCAGATAGGGGCGGGGCGAGTGCCGCTCCGGCAGTTCGGGCCGGGTGAGGTAGCGGCCCACCGGACGGCCCGCCACCCGCAGGACGAGGGACCCGTCGGTCATCATGTGCTCACCTCTTTCGCCGGTGGTGCGGGAAGCGCCCAGGGGGCGCCGAGTTCGGAGTAGAGGGCGAGGTCGTCGGCGGCGGCCGCGACCAGGCCGTCGATGCCGTCGACGACCCGGCGCTCCTCGTCGGGCAGCCGGTGCCAGGCGTCCGCCGGGAGGGCGACCGGGTCGGGGGCGACCCGGATCGCCTCGACGACCTTCATGAACGCGCCGGTCACCTCCGGGGGCGCCAGCAGCTCGGTGCCGTCGACGAGGTGGTCGACGAGGTTCTCCAGCAGATCGGTGCGGCCGTACTCGATCTCCTCCGGGCCGTGCCCGGCGCGCTGGACCAGGACGCGGTCCTGCTTGTACCAGAAGGTGATCCGGCCGCTGGTGCCGTGGACGACGTTGTACGGCTCGTCCGGGTCCTCGGCGCACAGCGTGGCGGCGACGGTGATCCGGCCGCCGTCGGCGGTGGTGACCCGTACGCACGAGGTGTCGTCGGACTCGATGTCGTTGGCGCGCAGCAGTTCGGTCTCGATGGCGGCGACGTCCTCGGCGCGGTCGGCGCCGGCGAGCGCGAGCCCGGTGGCGACGGCGTGCGCGAGGGGGTTGGTGAGCGCCCCGTCGATCACGTCCACGCCGTTCAGGCGCCGCTTCCCGGCCCAGGGCGCGCGACGGTAGTACGCCTCGGCGCGCGCCCAGGCGCCCGCTCCGCCGATGCCGACGACCTCGCCGATCAGCCCGTCCGCGACCATCCGCCGGATCGCGGGCAGGGCGTGCGAGCCCAGCGACTGGAAGCCGATCTGGCAGACCGTGCCGGCGTCCGCGACGCCGTCCGCCATCCGGCGGAACTCGGCGTACGACGGGGCGGGCGGCTTCTCCAGCAGGACGTGCACGCCCCGCCGGGCCGCCGTCAGCGCCAGGTCGGTGTGGGTCGGGATCGGGGTGCAGATCACCGCGATCGCGGCGCCGGTGGAGTCGAGGAGCGCCCCGAAGTCGGCGGACTGCTCGGGCGTGCCGAGGCCGTCCGGGATCTCGTCCGCGCCCAGCGGGGTCAGCTCGCAGATCCCGGCGAGCCGGACGATCCCCTTGTCCGCGAGGCGCCGGATGTTCTCCAGGTGCCAGCGGCCGTGGCCGCGCGCTCCCGCGAGGACGAGCGGAAGCGGGCTCTCGTACGTCGTGGTGTTCATCGGATCCTCCCTGCGCCCGCGCCGCGGGCCACCTCTCGGTCGGTCCTCCCGGCGCTGTCGATCTTCTGGTGCAGGGTAGGCGTCCGGCCGGCGCCGGCGGTGCGATCACGCTCGCTGCCGGAGTGGGCGGCGTGGTGGATGGCCTGGAGATCCACCGGAGAGCCACCGTCGGCGGCCGCCCGGCCGTCGTCCGTCGCGCGCGTGTCCCGGCCGATGGGCCGGGCCCCGGCCGGGGTGGTGGGCGGGGCGCCCGGCGCCCCCGAGAGGAGCATGAGCCGAGCCGCCCTCCGGCGTGCGGTCATCCCTTCACCGCCCCGGCGCTGAAGCCCGTGATCAGCCACTTCTGGATGAAGGCGAAGACGATGACCACCGGGACGGCGGCGATGATGCCGCCGGCCGCCAGGGCGCCCAGGTCGACGCTGTCCGCGCTGAGCAGGGTGTTGAGGCCGACGGGGATCGTCTGCTTCTCCTGGTTGCTGAGGAACATCAGGGCGAACAGGAAGTGGTTCCAGGAGTGCACGAAGGCGAAGGAGCCGACCGCGATCAGGCCGGGCCGCAGCAGCGGCAGCACGACCACCCGGAACGCGGTGAACCGGTTGCAGCCGTCCACCCAGGCCGCTTCCTCCAGCGTGTACGGCACGTTCTTGATGAAGTTGCTGATCAGGATGATCGACAGCGGCAGCTGGAAGACCGTCTCGGCGAGGATGACACTGCCGAGCGAGTTGATCATCCGCAGCTCGGCGAAGATCTGGAACAGCGGGACCAGGAGCAGCGCGCCCGGCACGAACTGGGAGCACAGCAGCGCCAGCATGAACCCGCGCTTGATCTTGAAGTCGAAGCGGGCGAGGGCGTAGCCGCCGGCGAGGGCGACGAGCGTGGTCATCAGCAGGGTGACGACACCGACGAGCACGCTGTTCTGGAAGTAGGTGCCGAAGCTGCGCTCGTTCCACACCTTCTCGAAGTGCTCGAAGGTGACGGGCCAGGGCACGAGCGAGGTCGAGCCCGGCTTGCGCAGCGCGAAGAGCAGGATCCAGTAGAAGGGGACCAGGGTGAAGACGAGGTAGATCGACAGGGGCAGGTAGATCTGCCAGCGCGGGACCTCGTCCCAGGCGCGGCGGGTCTTGTGCGGGCGCTGCGGGGGCTCCTCGGCCGCGGGCGCGGGCCGCACGGGGGCGACCTTCTCGACGTCCTTGGTGATCACTTGGACTCGCCTCCGAACTTGCTGAGCCGCAGATAGACCATCGAGCAGAAGAGCAGGATCACGAACGCGACCGTGGTCAGGGCGGACGCGTAGCCGAAGTTGTGGGCGTCGACCGAGGTGTTGGCGATGTAGAGGGGGAGCGTCGTGGTCACTCCCGCCGGTCCGCCGCCGGTCAGGGTGTAGAGGAGGTCGACGTTGTTGAACTCCCACACCGCGCGCAGCAGCGTGGAGAGGATGATCGCGTCCTTCAGGTGCGGCAGCGTGATGTGCAGGAACTGCCGGACGCGGCTGGCGCCGTCCACCTCGGCGGCCTCGTACAGGTCCTTGGAGACGGACTGGAGGTCGGCGAGGATGAGGATCGCGAAGAAGGGGACACCGCGCCACAGGTCGGCGACGACGGCCGCCGAGAAGACGGTGGAGGTGTCGGAGAGCCAGCTGGTGCCGTACTCGCCGATGCCCATGTCCGCGAGGTAACGGGTGATGCCCGTCTGGGAGTTGTAGAGGAGCACCCAGATCGCGGAGGTGAGCACGCCGGAGACGGCCCAGGGCGAGAAGACCATCGCCCGGCCGACGGCCCGGCCGACGAAGGTCTGGTTGACGATGAGGGCGAGGGCCAGACCGAACAGCAGCTGCAGCGAGACCTCGACGACCACCCACTTGGCGCTGAAGACGAGGGTGTCCCAGAAGAGGGGGTCCTCGGTGAAGGCGTGGACGAAGTTGTCGAAGCCGGCGAAGCCGTTCCGCCAGGGTTTCGTGGGGTTGTAGTGCTGCAGGCTGTAGTAGAAGACGCTGATGACCGGGTAGGCGATGAAGCCCAGCATGAGCAGGGCGGCCGGGGCGATCAGCAGGTAGGGAAGCCTGCGCGGGGTCGCGGAGGCACGGCGCGCACGGCTCCGCGCACGGCTCCGCCGGGGCGGCGCGGGCGGCTTCGCCACGGCTGCGGCTTGGGCCATGACTGGGGCTCCGTTTCTGGGTACGTCGTCGTACGTCGTGGTGCGTGGTGCGTGGTGTCGCCTGGCGCAGGAAGCGCTTTCTCGACGGGTGTGGGTGTGCGCGGTGCGGGGTGCCACGTGCGGTGCGTCGGCGAGTGCGGGTACGTGGGGGCTTGTCGCGCAGTTCCCCGCGCCCCTGAAGGACCTGGGGCTCGGGTCGGTCGGGTTGTTCAACCGGCGTACGGGTCCGGGACCTTGCCCGGTCTGGCCAGGAACTCGAAGTCGCAGCCGGTGTCGGCCTGGGTGATCTGGTCGTTGTAGAGAGCGCCGTAGCCGCGTTCGTAACGGGTGGGCGGTGGCGTCCACTCGGCTCGGCGGCGCTCCAACTCCTCGTCGTCCACGTTGAGTCGAAGCGTCCGGGCCTGGACGTCGAGGGTGATGGAGTCGCCGGTGCGGACCAGGGCGAGGGGTCCGCCGACGTACGACTCCGGGGCCACGTGCAGGACGCAGGCGCCGTAACTGGTGCCGCTCATCCGGGCGTCGGAGATCCGCACCATGTCCCGGACGCCCTGCTTCAGCAGGTGGTCGGGGAGGGGCAGCATCCCGTACTCGGGCATGCCCGGCCCGCCCTTGGGGCCGGAGTTGCGCAGCACCAGCACGCTGTCGGCGGTGATGCCGAGCGACGGGTCGTTGATCGTGCGCTGCATCGTCCGGTAGTCGTCGAAGACGACCGCGGGACCGGTGTGCTGGAGCAGGTGCGGTTCGGCGGAGATGTGCTTGATGACCGCGCCGTCCGGGCAGAGGTTGCCGCGCAGCACGGCGACGCCTCCCTCGGCGGCGACCGGGTTGTCGCGGGTGCGGATCACGTCGTCGTTGTGCACGAGCGCGCCGTCCAGCTGTTCGCGCAGCGTGTCGTGGGAGACGGTCGGCCGGTCGAGGTGCAGCAGGTCGGTGATCCGGGACAGGAACCCGGGCAGGCCGCCCGCGAAGTGGAAGTCCTCCATCAGGTACGTCCGGCCGCCGGGCCGGACGTTGGCGAGCACCGGCACGGTCCGGGCCACACGGTCGAAGTCGTCGAGGGTGAGCTTGACGCCCGCGCGGCCGGCCATGGCGATGAGGTGGATGACGGCGTTGGTGGAGCCGCCGAGTCCGAGGACGGTGGTGACGGCGTCCTCGAAGGCGTCCGCGGTGAGGATGTCGCTCAGCTTCCGGTCCCGGTGGACCAGTTCGACGATCCTGAGGCCGGCGGCGGCCGCCATGCGGTCGTGGCCCGAGTCGACGGCCGGGATGCTGGACGCGCCCGGCACCGTGACACCGAGCGCCTCGGCGGCGGCGGTGAGCGTGGAGGCCGTGCCCATCGTCATGCAGTGGCCCGGCGAGCGGGCGAGGCCGGACTCCAGTTCGGTCATCTCGCAGTCGCCGATGAGCCCGGCGCGCTTGTCGTCCCAGTACTTCCACATGTCGGTGCCGGAGCCGAGGACCTCGTTGCGCCAGTGACCCGGCAGCATCGGCCCGGCGGGCACGAAGACGGCCGGGAGGTCGACGCTCGCCGCGCCCATCAGCAGCGCGGGGGTCGACTTGTCGCAGCCGCCCATCAGCACGGCACCGTCGACCGGGTAGGAGCGCAGCAGCTCCTCCGTCTCCATCGCGAGCATGTTGCGGTAGAGCATGGGGGTCGGCTTCTGGAAGGTCTCGGAGAGGGTCGAGACCGGGAACTCCAGCGGGAAGCCGCCCGCCTGCCACACACCCCGCTTGACCGCCTGGGCACGGTCCCGGAGGTGCACATGACAGGGGTTGATGTCGGACCAGGTGTTGAGGATCGCGATGACCGGCTTGCCGAGGTGCTCCTCGGGGAGGTAGCCGAGCTGGCGGGTGCGGGCGCGGTGACTGAAGGAGCGCAGCCCGTCCGTGCCGTACCACTGGTGGCTGCGGAGTTCCTCCGGCCTCTTCGTACGCTGCTCGTGCTTCATATCGACCACCCGGCGGCGATGGCGGCGACCTCGGCGCGTTCGTCCTCGGGCAGCTGCCTGCTGGGGGCCCGGACGTCGCGGCGGCACAGGCCAAGGGAGGCGAGGGCCTCCTTGACGACGGTGACGTTGTTGGCGGAGCCGTTGGCGGCGCGCAGCTCCTCGAAGCGGCGGATCTGCTCCCAGATCTTCATGGCACCCGGGAAGTCACCGGACCGCAGCGCCTCGATCATGTTCAGCGAGACGGCCGGGGCGACGTTCACCAGGCCCGACGTGAAGCCGGTGGCCCCGGCCGAGAAGTAGGAGGGCGCGTACGGCTCGGCGAGCCCGGCCACCCAGACGAAGCGTTCCAGGCCGGCGTCGCGGGCGAAGGCCGCGAACCGGGCGGCGTCCGGTACGGCGTACTTGACCCCGACCACGTTGGGGCAGGTGTCGGCGAGCCGGGCGAGCCGTTCGCCGGTGAGCTGCGCGTTGCGGATGTAGGGGACGACGCCCAGCTCGGGCACGGCCCGCGCGATCGCCCGGTGGTAGTCGACCCAGCCGTCCTGCGACACGTACGGGTGCACCGGCTGGTGGACCATCACCATCTGCGCCCCGAGCTCGCGGGCGTGCTCGGCGGAGGCGACGGCGGTGGGCACGTCGTGGCCGACGCCGACCAGGATCACGGCCCGGTCGCCGGCCTCGTCCATCGTCAGCTCGGTCACCAGACGGCGCTCTTCGGGGGTCAGGGCGTAGAACTCGCCGGTGTTTCCGTTCGGGGTGAGGGTGGTGATCCCTCCGTCGAGCAGCCGGCGCAACAGGGCCCGGTGGGCACCCTGGTCGACGGTGCCGTCCTCGGCGAACGGAGTCACCGGGATCGCCACCACGTCGGCCAGGGCCGCCCGTTGGGTCTCGAACGTCACGCTGCTCATGGATGACCTTCCTCTGCTGGAGCTGGAGGACTGCGGAGGCCGGCGGGTCCGCCGTGTCGTGCGGGTTCGCCGTGCCTCGTGGACTCGGGGGCTTACGGGGCCTGCTGGGGCCGCCGGGGCGGGTGGGACTGCTCGTCCTCCCGTGCCCCGGGGAAGGCCCGTTCGACGAACGAGGCGATGTGGGCGTGCAGGGCGGCGGCCGCGCCGTCGGCGTCTCCGTCGAGGGCGAGACGCAGGATCTCCCGGTGCTCGGCGGCCTCCCGTTCCCAGGAGGGGTCGGCGGCCCAGGCCACGGCCGACACCAGGGCGGCCTGGTCGCGCACCTCGTCGAGCATCCGGCCGAGCAGCGGGTTGCCGCAGGGCACGTACAGGGCGCGGTGGAACTCCCGGTTGGCCAGCGATCGTTCGGCGGTGTCCGTGGCCTCGTCGGCCCTGGTCAGCGCGTCGCTCGCCGCGTCCCACGGGGCGCCGCGGCGCACCGAGCGTCGCAGGGCCTCCGGCTCCAGGAGCAGTCGGACGTCATAGACCTCGCGCGCCATGTCCGCGTCCACCATGCGCACCGTGACGCCCTTGTACTGGCTCATCACGACGAGCCCGGTCCCGGCCAGCGTCTTGAGTGCCTCGCGCACGGGTGTCTTGGACACCCCGAACTGCGCGGCCAGCTCGGTCTCGACCAGGGCCTGACCGGGCGTCAACTGCCCGGTGAGGATGCGGTGCTTGATCCCCTCCAGCACGAACTGCGTGCGGGACGGGATCGGCGTGGGCACAGAGGTCATGCGCGCCTCTCGGTTCTCACGTGCGGGATCCCAGGGAGGAGATCTCACATATCGCGTCTCATATATGACGTACGAAGTACGACGCGTTGAAGGTAGGGAGGGGTCTGATGTTTCGTCAATGCTTCTGACAGAAGAAGATGTGCCCGCGGTCACATGATCTTGGAATCACACGGTCCTGGTGTCGCCCTCGCGTGCGCTCTCGGTGGGCCCGCCGAAGATCACGGCCGCCCGGCCGGTCGCCCCCTCCCGGGTCAGCGTGGGCCCCACATGGGTGATCAGCAGCCGGCTCGCGCTCTTCGCGTACGTTCCGGCCTCCTCCGGCGTGAGATGCACCCGGGGTTCACCTTCGCGATGGGTGTCGACGTCCGCCTCGCACAGGAAGAGGTCCGCGCCGCCGGCGAGCCGGCTCAGCGCCTCGCACGGGCCGCTGTCCCCCGAGTACGCGAAGACCCGCCCCTGGCATTCGGCGCGCAGTCCGTACGCCTCCACGTCGTGGACGACGGCACGGGCGGTGAGGGTGAGGTTCCAGTGCCGCACGGTGTGGCCGTCGTACAGGGTCCGGAAGTCGAAGACGCTGCTCAGGAAGGCCATGTCCGGCCCTCCGAGGAACCCTGCGAGGCGCTGCGCGCAGCCGTCGGGCGCGTAGACGGGCAGCGGCGCGGGCAGGGTGAGGCCGCCGTACGCGAAGCCGTACAGCGCGGCCGCGAGGTCCGCACTGTGGTCTGCGTGCAGATGGGAGATCCAGATCGCCGTGAGCCGGGTGGGATCCGTGTGCCGCTGCAACTCGGCGAACGTCCCGAACCCCGCGTCCACCCATATCTCGGCGCCCCCGCCACGCAGCAGATACCCGGAGGCGGGCCGGCCCGGGCGGGGATACGGAGAGGCGGTGCCGAGGACGGTGAGACTCAGGGGCATGTCGGGGAGCGTACGGAGCGGCGGGGGGCGCGCGCCGCGTTTCGCGGGTTCTGTCCTGGATGCGCCCACGAGGGGGCAGCGGGTCAGGGCGAGTCCCGGCCCCGCCCCCGGCGCAAGGCCGTTCCGCCCCGAAGAAGCCCGCCGAACAGCACCGCCGCACGACGCCGCCACCCACCGCCCCGCCACGAACGCGCCGCCGCGCCGCCGTGGACGTCCCGGTGAGGCCGCCCCACCGCGCGGGTCCGCCGAGGTCCCGGCCGGCAAGCCGTCGCGCCCGGCACACCGGTTCGGCCGGCACACCCTCGCGGTCGTCTCCGCCGCGCCGGTCCGCCCGTCATCATGGCCCGTCAGCCGCCCTGGACGCCCTGGGACACCCCACCACGCCGGCCCGTCGGCGGTCGCGACCGCGCGGTGAGGCCGCCCCACCGCGCGGGTCCGCCGAGGTCCCGGCCGGCAAGCCGTCGCGCCCGGCACACCGGTTCGGCCGGCACGCCGGTTCGGCCGGCACGCCGGTTCGGCCGGCACGCCGGTTCGGCCGGCACGCCGTCGCGGTCGTCTCTTCCGCGCCGGTCCGCCCGTCATCGTGGCCCGTCAGCCGCCCTGGACGTCCTGGGACACCCCACCACGCCAGCCCGTCGGCGGTCGCGACCGCGCGGTGAGGCCGCCCCACCGCGCGGGTCCGCCGAGGTCCCGGCCGGCAAGCCGTCGCGCCCGGCACACCGGTTCGGCCGGCACGCCGGTTCGGCCGGCACGCCGTCGCGGTCGTCTCTTCCGCGCCGGTCCGCCCGTCATCGTGGCCCGTCAGCCGCCCTGGACGTCCTGGGACACCCCACCACGCCAGCCCGTCGGCGGTCGCGACCGCGCGGTGAGGCCGCCCCACCGCGCGGGTCCGCCGAGGTCCCGGCCGGCAAGCCGTCGCGGCCAGCACACCGGTTCGGCCGGCACACCGTCGCGGTCGTCTCCGCCGCGCCGGTCCGCCCGTCACCGTAACCCCGTCAGCCGCCCTGGACGCCCTGGGACACCCCACCACGCGGGCGCGTCGGCGGTGCCGACCGCCGGTCATGGCCGTCCCGCCGACATGGCTCCCCCCTGTCGCGGCGCAAGGACCGTTCCGCCCCCCGAAGGGCCAACGGCACCGCCGCCCGCCGCCGTAGCCGTACAGCGTCGCGCCGCCTGCCGTCCTGGGCCTCCCGGTGGGGCGCCCCACCGCACGGGCCCGCCTTGCGGGCTCCCGCTTCGTCGCCGTCACTCCGCCCGCGCCTCTCCCCGCCGGGCCGCTCTCCGCCGCCGGTGCCCCCGGGGCCGCCCCCGTCGTGCGGCCTACGGCTTCCAGAGTGGGTCGCGGCCGCTCAGGCCGATCGCCCGGTCCAGGAGGGGCGCCTCGTCCGGTACGGGCTGCACCGGGCCGAAGATCTGGTCGCGTGAAGGGTCGTCGGCCGAGGCGGCGAGGAAGGCGTGGGCCGCGGTGAGGGCCACGGGGTCGGGCTCGTACGCCTGGCCGGTCGCGCGGGCCAGGTCCCAGCCGTGGACGACCAGCTCGTCCACCGCCACCGCTCCCGCGATCTCCCCCGGCAGGGACACCCCGCCCGCCCGGGTCTCCCCCGTCCACGCGGCCGGGTCCCGCCAGGCCCCGGCGAGTTCGTCGAGCACCCCCGGCAGCGCCTCGCGCCAGCCCGGCCCGATGTCGGGCAGCGCCGCCTGCGGATCGGTGTCCGTCGTGGGCCCCAGCTCCTTGCGGCCCGCGTCGCGGAAGGCGACGGCCAGGCCGAGCAGGTGCCCGAGGAGGTGCCGCACGGCGTACTCCGGGCACGGGGTGCGGCCGGTCAGCTGATCGTCGCGGACCCCTCGGACGAGACGGGCGACCACACGGGCCTGTCCGGCGAGGTCGAGGGGGGCCGGAGCCTGGTCGGTCATGCGGAACTCCTTGGATACGTCTCGAAGGTGCGTCGGCGTGGAGCCTCGGATGCGCGCGGCCGGGGTCCGTGTCGTCGGGCTTCCTGTCTGTAGACCCCCGGCGCCCCGAGAACTCATCGCTCGACCCGCGTCCGTCCCTCCCGGCGACGATTTCTAGGGCATCCGCCCGATCCGCAGGACCGGGCCTCAGCACCACGATCGACGGGCATGAGCACCCCACCCGGCGACGGTCCCGCGCCCAAGACCCCACCCGCACCCCACCCGACCGGGCGGGCCGCCCGCGTTCTCGGGGACCGGGCGGGCCGCCCGCGTTCTCGGGGACCGCGACGCGGGGCCGTACCTCGCGGGGGTGGTGGTCTCGGGCCTGGGCTCGTCCGCGACGTGGCTGATGGCGGGCGTCTGGGCCAAGGACCTCACCGGCTCGAACGCCCTGGCGGCACTGTGCGGGCTCGCCCTGTGGGCGCCGCTGCTCGCCGGCCCGCTCCTCGGCACCCTCGCGGACCGCCCCCGCCGCCGCGCCGTCCTGATCACCGCCAACCTGGTCCCGGCCGCCGTCCTCCTCACCCTCTTCACCGTGGACGGCCCGGGCGACCTGTGGCTCCTCTACGCGGTGCTCCTCGTCCACGGCGCGGCCGGCGTCGTCGCCGACGCGGCCGAGTCGGCCCTGGTCGCCGGCGCCGTCGACCCGTCCCTCCTCGGCGACTTCAACGGTCTGCGCATGACGGCCAACGAGAGCATGAAGCTGGTGGCCCCCCTGGCGGGAGCCGGTCTGTACGCGGCGTACGGCGGCGCCACGGTGGCCCTGCTGGACGCGGTGACGTTCGTCGCGGCGGCAGGGCTGTACGCACTGGTGCGGGAGCGAGGGACACGCCCCGCCCCCTGTGAGGGCCCGGCCCGGGGCCTGTACGCCCGCACCGCCGAAGGCGCCCGCCACCTCCTGGCCGATCCCCGCCTGCGCCCCCTGGTCCTGGCCGGCGGCACGACGATGCTGCTCGCCGGGGTGAACGGCGCCCTGATCCACGCGGTGGTGGAGTCCCTGGGCCGCTCCCCCGCCCACACCGGCCTCCTCTTCCTCGCCCAGGGCGCCGGCTCGGTCACGGTCGGCCTGGCCACGGGCCCCCTCCTGCGGCGCCTGGGCGAAGTCCCCTTCGCGGCCTACGGCATCGCCCTGACGGGAGCGGCGGTGGCGGCCCGCACCGTCCCCGACGACATCATCGCCCTGGCTTCGAGCGCGGCGATCGGCGTCGGACTCCCCTGTGTCCTGACCGCCGCGCTCACCGCTGTCCAGCGCGAGACCCCGCCCGACCGGCTGGGCCGCACCACGGCCACCGCCCACACCCTCCTGTTCGCCCCGACCGCGGTGGGCATGGCGATCGGTGCGGGCCTGGTCGGCGTGGCCGGCCTCCCGGTGCTGCTGCCGGCCGTGGGCGCGCTGCTGCTCGGGACGGCGGCCCGGCTGCTGCGTCACCGCTGAGCGGCGGGAAACCCTCGGATGTTCGACACCCCGGCCCCGGCCCCGACCCCGGCCTCGTCACCGACACCGGCACCGGCACCGGCTCACCCCACCGCCGTCAGCGCCTCCCGCACCGCCGCCAGGTCCTGGTCGGACGCCAGCCCCGCGTGGTACAGCCGGAGTTCCGTGGCCCCCAGCTCCACCGCCCGCCCCGCGTCCTCCGCCAGGGTCACCGGGCTGCCGCCCATCCCCGACACCACGGGGAAGTTGGCGGCCAGCACGGCCCCGTCCGCCCCGGCCTCCGTGAACGCCGGCAGCAGCCCCGGCCCGCCCCCGCAGGGCACGACGACCCCGTCGGCCACGCCGAGGATGTGTCCGGGGTCCACACCGGGGTTGGCCCCGCAGTGGTACGTCACCGGGTCCGCGTGCAGCAGCACCTGGAACCCGGCGGGCGCGGCGGCCCGTACGGCCGCGACGGTCTCCTCCTGGAGCGAGCGGGCGATCGCGTCCCGCCACACCCGCGTGGCCGCCGCCCGGTCGGTGCCGAGCAGTTTCTCCACGGCCGGCCAGCCCTCGTCGACGCTCTCTCCGCGCCACAGCGGTTCCAGTCCCGTGCGGACGGCGGCCGCCAGCTCCTCGGGGTCCTGCCCGGCACCGGCGTACCCGTCGCGGCAGGTGGCGCAGAAGCACAGCGACATCAGGTACTGCCCGGCGTCGCCGAGCCCGACCCCGCCCGTCTTGTCGTGGGCGTGCAGATGGGAGACGCCGTACCAGCCGAGCGACTCCAGCTCCGTGCCGCGCGCGCCCGGCCGGACCGCCGCCTCCACCGCGAGGTCGACGAGGTACTCCCGGGTGTCCGGCTGCGCGATGCAGGGCGCCCACGGATACCGGTCCCCGTAGGCGTTGACCACGGAGGTCGAGGGGTGCTCGGCGCCCAGCCGGGAGTTGTGCGCGAGGACCACCCAGGTGTGCACTTCGAGCCCGGCGTGCGCGAGCGCCGTCGCCGCCTCGCCGAACGCGTCGCCGAACGCCCAGTCCCCCGCCGCGTACGGCCGCAGCGTACGGCCCTCCCACCGCGCGCCCGGCGGGTACAGCACGGCCGCGTGCTCGGCCGTGACGATGCGCTGCCGGGGGTGGCGGGGGGTGAGCGCGCGGGTGGAGTGGTAGGCGGAGGCGAGCGTGGCCTGCCGTACTCCCAGCCCCGCCACGCGCTCGGCGGCGGCCGGATCCCCGATGACGTCCCACGGATAGACGAACGTCGACGCCTTCACTTGCCCTCCTGGCACTCTTCCAGCAGCGCGTGGCCGCGCTCGATCAACTCACCCAGCCGCTTGACGTGTTCCCCGGCCGGCTCGTGCAGCGGCGGCCTCACCTCTCCCACGTCCAGCCCCCGTAGCCGTACCCCGGCCTTGACCAGTGACACCGCATAGCCGCGTCCCAGGGAGCGGAGTTCGACGAAGGGGCGGTAGAAACCGTCGAGCAGCCGCCGCACGGTCGCCTCGTCCCCCGCGCCGAGCGCCCGGTGGAACGCGAGGGCGATCTCCGGGGCGAAGCAGAAGACGGCCGACGAGTACAGGGGCACCCCGACGGCCCGGTACGCGGGCTGCGTCAGCTCGGCGGTCGGCAGGCCGTTGAAGTAGAGGAAGTCCGGGCCGGGCACCGCCTCGCGCACGGCGCTCACGATCCGCGTCATGAGGTCCAGGTCGCCGAGGCCGTCCTTGAGGCCGACGATCCCTTCCGTGCGGGCGAGTTCGACCACGGTGTGCGGGGTGAACACGGCGTTGTCGCGCTGGTAGACGACGACGGGGAGGGAGGTCCCCGCGGCGAGTTCCCGGTAGTGGCGCAGCAGCCCCTCCTGGGCGGCCACGACGAGGTACGGCGGGAGGGCGAGCAGTCCGTCGGCCCCGGCCTCCTCGGCGAGGCGCGCGTAGCGCACGGCGAGGGCGGTGCCGTAGCCCGCGCCGGCCACCACCGGCACCCGGCCCGCCGTCTCGGCGACGGCGGCCCGTACGCACTCCTGGAACTCCTCGGGCGTGAGCGCGTGGAACTCGCCGGTGCCGCAGCAGACGAAGACCGCGGCCGCTCCGGCCTCGACGCCCCGGCGGACGTGCGCGCGGCAGGCGGCAGGATCGACCGCGCCGTCCGGGCCGTACGCCGTGACGGGGAAGAACAGCGGTCCACGGGGGACCCTGAGCCGGGCGGCGAGCGGGGCTGACGTCACGGGCTCTCCCAAGTCCACGGGCTGACCCGACTGCACGGGCTCTCCCAGCCCTGTCGGTCATGCCGCTGATCGATGTTTATATTTCTGAACGACCCCACGCTAGGGCGGGCGCTCGGGACCGGTCAAGCCGGACAACCCGCTCCGCACCAGCGATTTCGCGCCTCCGCGCCCTCCCCGCGCCCCCCTTGACGCACGGGGGCACACTCCCTAGCGTGTCCATGAATGTGAATGCCGGACGCCCATGTGCACGGCTGGCGATGCAAGGAGATCCTGGATGCCCGCTCCCCGCACCGTTCTGCTCACCGGCGCAGCCGGCGGGCTCGGCACCCTGATGCGGGACCTGCTCCCGGGCCACGGCTACGAGCTTCGCCTCCTGGACCTGCTTCCCGTCGACGGCGCGCCGGACGCGATCACGGCCGACCTCGCCGACCGGGAGGCCCTGCGCGAGGCCGTCCGGGGCGTCGACGCGATCATCCACCTCGCGGGCATCTCCCTGGAAGCCTCCTTCGAGAAGATCCTCGCGGCGAACATCGAGGGGACGTACAACCTGTACGAGGCCGCCCGCGCGGAGGGCGTGCCCCGTATCGTCTTCGCGTCCTCCAACCACGCCGTGGGCTTCACCCCCCGCCCGCTGGGCGAGGATCCGCCGATCCCGGTCGACACCCCGCACCGCCCCGACACCTTCTACGGCCTGTCCAAGTCCTTCGGCGAGGATCTGGCACAGCTCTACTGGGACAAGTACGGCCTGGAGACCGTCTCCGTACGCATCGGCTCCTGCTTCCCCGAGCCCACCAGCGTCCGGATGCTCTCGCTCTGGATGAGCCCGGCCGACGGCGCCCGCCTCTTCCACGCGGCCCTGACCGCCGAACACGTCGGCCACACCGTCGTCTACGGCTCCTCCGCCAACACCCGTCTGTGGTGGGACCTGTCCACCGCCCGCGCCCTCGGCTACGACCCGCAGGACGACTCCGAGCCGTACGCCGAGAAGCTGATCGCCGAGCAGGGTGAGCTGGACCCCGAGAACGTGGCCCACGCCAACCTCGGCGGCCACTTCGTGAGCGACCCGCCGATCTGGCCGTACTGACCGCACCGGCACGGACCCCAACAGCTCGTGCGCCGTACGGGAAACGAGGGCCGTACGCCGTGCGGAGGGAGCGGGCGGGCACCGAACGGGCCCGCCCGCTCCCGTGTTCGGGCACGCCCGTCGCCCGATCCCCCGCCCGCCCCAGGTCCGTGACGGGCCCGGGCACCGCGAAACGGTCAGGGACGGGCATCATCCGTCGCGGAACAGACCTGGTCGGCGCCGCGCACCGGCTGTAGAACTTCCCCCAGGGCCCGCACCGGGCCCGAACGGGCAGCACTACGGCGGAGGAGAGCGGGTGTCGGCCATGAGCGCGGCGGAAAGGCAACGCGAGATCGTCCGGGCCGCCCGCCGCACGGGCGCGGTCGACGTCGCCGGGCTCGCGGCCGCCCTGGGCGTGGCCAAGGAGACCGTACGACGTGATCTGCGCGCGCTGGAGGACCACGGGCTGGTCCGCCGCACGCACGGCGGGGCGTATCCGGTGGAGAGCGCCGGGTTCGAGACGACGCTCGCCTTCCGTGCCACCAGCCATGTTCCCGAGAAGCGCCGGATCGCCACCGCGGCGGCCGAGTTGCTGGGCGACGCGGAGACGGTCTTCGTCGACGAGGGCTTCACCCCGCAGCTCATCGCCGAGGCACTGCCCCGGGACCGGCCCCTGACCGTGGTCACGGCCTCCCTCGCGACCGCCGGGGCGCTCGCGGAGGCGGGCAACACCACCGTGCTGCTGCTCGGCGGCCGGGTGCGCCCCGGCACCCTCGCCACCGTCGACCACTGGACGACGAGGATGCTGTCCGGCTTCGTCATCGACCTGGCGTACATCGGCGCCAACGGCATCACCCGCGACCACGGCCTCACCACCCCCGACCCGGCCGTCAGCGAGGTCAAGGCCCAGGCGATCCGCGCTTCCCGGCGCACGGTCTTCGCGGGCGTCCACACCAAGTTCGGCGCCGTCAGCTTCTGCAGGTTCGCCGAGGTGGGCGACCTGGACGCGATCGTCACGAGCACCCTGTTGCCGGTCTCGGAAGCCCACCGCTACTCACTGCTCGGCCCCCAGGTCACCCGGGTCTGACCGTCCCCGCCCGCCCCTTCCGCACCTCCACCACACCGTCCGACACCCCTTATCTCCCGAAATCCCCCAAACGTTCAGGAGTGATCCATGCGCATCGCGAGCCGACGGAGGCCGCGCACGCTCGCCGCGGCCGCCGCGGGGGCGCTGCTCGCCCCCCTTCTCTCCGGCTGCTGGACCGGAGCGGGCGGGGCGGCATCCGGCGGCGACACCATCAACGTGCTGATGGTCAACAACCCGCAGATGCAGGAGCTGCAGAGGCTCACCGCCGCCCACTTCACCGAGGAGACCGGAATCGGGGTGAACTTCACCGTGCTGCCGGAGAACGACGTCCGCGACAAGATCAGCCAGGACTTCGCCAACCAGGCGGGCCAGTACGACGTGGCCACCCTCAGCAACTACGAGATACCGATCTACGCCCGCAACGGCTGGCTGGCGGAGCTGGACCCGTACGTCGCGAAGGACCCGGGCTTCGACCAGCAGGACATTCTCGCGCCCATGCGCGAGTCCCTGACGGGCGACGACGGCAGGCTCTACGGGCAGCCCTTCTACGGCGAGTCGTCCTTCCTGATGTACCGCAAGGACGTCTTCGCCGAGCACGGGCTGACCATGCCCGAGCGTCCCACCTGGCGGCAGGTCGCCGACCTCGCCGCGAAGGCCGACGGGGCCGAGGACGGCATGAAGGGCATCTGCCTGCGCGGCCTGCCCGGCTGGGGCGAGGTCATGGCGCCCCTGACCACGGTCGTGAACACCTTCGGCGGCACCTGGTTCGACAAGGACTGGAAGGCGCAGCTGGACTCCCCCGAGTTCGGGCGGGCGACCCGGTTCTACGTGGACCTCGTGCGCGAGCACGGCGAATCCGGCGCCGCCCAGGCCGGCTTCGCCGAGTGCCTCAACAACATGACCCAGGGCAAGGTCGCCCTGTGGTACGACGCCACGTCGGCGGCCGGTTCGCTGGAGGCCGACGACTCCCCGGTGAAGGGGAGGATCGGCTACGCACCGGCCCCGGTCGAGCGGACCGAGTCCTCCGGCTGGCTCTACACCTGGGCCTGGGGCATCCAGCAGGCGTCCCGGAACCCCGACAAGGCATGGAAGTTCGTCTCCTGGGCGTCGAGCAGGGAGTACGAGGAACTGGTCGGCGAACGGATCGGCTGGTCGAACGTGCCCGCCGGCAAACGCGCGTCGACGTACACGAACGCGGACTACCGCGAGGAGGCCGCCGCCTTCCAGGAGATGACCCGCGAGGCCATCGAGGGCGCCCGGCCCACCGACCCCGGCGTGCAGCCGCGCCCCGCCCCCGGCATCCAGTTCGTCGGCATCCCCGAGTTCACCGACCTCGGCACCAAGGTGTCCCTGGAGATCAGCGCGGCCATCGCCGGACACCAGTCCGTGGCGTCGGCCCTGCGGAAGGCCCAGGCGCTCGCCGAGCAGACCTCCGAGGAGTACGAGGGACGATGACCGCCACCACGACGGCGCCGAGGGCGGCGACCCCCGTCCGCACCCTGGGCGCGCCGAACGCCCGGCTGCGCGCCTGGGCCACCCGCGCCCCGCTCCTGCCCGCCCTGATCTTCATGATCGCCGTGACCCAACTCCCGTTCGTGGCCACGCTGGTGATCTCCTTCTTCGACTGGAACTCCCTCTATCCCGACGCCCGCGCGTTCGCCGGCCTCGCCAACTACGGCGAGGTCCTCACCGACCCCGACCTGCGCCGCTCGGTGGGGACGACGATCCTGCTGACGGTCGCCGTGGTCCTCACCAGTCTCGTCCTCGGCCTGCTGCTGGCCCTGCTCCTGGACCGGAGGTTCCGGGGCCGGGGCATCGTCCGCACCCTCCTCATCGCCCCCTTCCTGGTGGTCCCGGTGGCGGCCGCCCTGCTCTGGAAACATGTGCTCTACAACCCCGAGTACGGCCTGTTCAACGGGCTGTTGCACTACGTGGGCGGCCCCCAGCCGGACTGGATCTCGGACACCCCGCTGCTCGCGGTCGAGGCATCGCTGGTGTGGCAGTGGACGCCGTTCATGATGCTGATCCTGCTGGCGGGACTGCAGTCCCGGGACCAGCAGCAGATCGAGGCCGCCCGGGTCGACGGGGCGAGCGACTGGCAGATCTTCCGTCACCTGACGCTCCCGCACCTGCGCCGCTACCTCGAACTGGGCGCGCTGCTGGGCTCGATCCACATCGTCCAGAACTTCGACGCGGTCTTCACGATCACCTCGGGCGGCCTGGGCACCGCGAACCTCCCGTACACCGTCTACCAGACCTTCTACCAGGCCCACGAGAACGGTCTCGCCTCGGCCGCCGGGGTCCTGGTCGTCATCGGTTCGCTCGTCATCGCGACGTTCGCGCTGCGCGTGGTCTCGTCGCTGTTCCGTGAGGAGGCGGGGCGCTCATGAACGCCGTACGACGCAAGGGGGCCGGTCTGCTGGCCTGGTTCGCCGGGGTCGTGTTCTTCCTGCCCGTCGCCTGGATGGCGCTGACGTCCCTCCACTCGGAGTCGGACGCGGCGACCAACCCGCCGTCCTTCGCGGCGGCGCTGACGCTGGACGGCTACCGCGAGTTCTTCGGCGTGGACGGCGGGGCGAGCCCCTGGCCCGCGCTGATCAACTCCACGGTGGCCTCCCTGGCCTCGACCCTGCTCGTCCTCCTCCTCGCCCTCCCGGCGGCGTACGCGCTGTCGATCCGCCCCGTGAAGAAGTGGACGGACGTCCTGTTCTTCTTCCTCTCCACCAAGATGCTGCCGCTGGTGGCGGGCCTGCTCCCGATCTACCTCTTCGCGAGGAACACGGGTCTCCTCGACAACATCTGGCTGCTCGTCGTCCTCCACACCTCCATGAACCTGCCGATCGCCGTGTGGATGATGCAGTCCTTCCTGGCGGAGGTGCCGGTGGCGGTCATCGAGGCCGCGCACCTGGACGGCGCCCGGCTGCCGACCGTGCTGGCCCGTGTGGTGGCGCCGATCGCGGCCCCCGGGATCGCCGCCACGGCCCTGATCTGCTTCATCTTCAGCTGGAACGAGTTGCTGTTCGCGAGGGTGCTGACGGGCGTGGTGGCGGAGACCGCCCCCGTCTTCCTGACCGGCTTCATCACCAGCCAGGGCCTGTTCCTGGCCAAGGTGTGCGCCGCGTCGCTCGTGATCTCCCTGCCGGTGCTCGCCGCGGGGTTCGCCGCCCAGGACAAACTCGTCCAGGGCCTCTCCCTGGGAGCCGTCAAATGAAGGCCGCCGTCATCGAGTCCGTGGGCAGGGCCGTCGTCACCGAGGTCCCGGACCCGGCGCCGGGGCCCCGAGACGTCGTCGTCGAGGTCGCCGCGTGCGGACTGTGCGGGACCGATCTGCACATCCTCCAGGGCGAGTTCGCCCCGAAGCTGCCGATCGTTCCGGGACACGAGTTCGCGGGCGAGGTGGTGGGCGTGGGTGGCCGGGTCACCGAACTGTCCGTCGGCGACCGGGTGGCCGTCGACCCGTCCCTGTACTGCCACGAGTGCCGCTACTGCCGTACCGGCCACAACAACCTGTGCGAGCGCTGGGCCGCGATCGGGGTCACCACGGCCGGCGGCGCGGCGCGGTACGCGGTGGCACCGGTCGCGAACTGCGTACGGCTGCCGGACCACGTCCGCACCCAGGACGCGGCGCTGGTGGAGCCGCTGTCCTGCGCGGTACGGGGCTACGACGTGCTCCGCGCCCGGCTGGGCGCCCATGTCCTGATCTACGGGTCCGGGACGATGGGGCTGATGATGCTGGAGCTGGCCAAGCGGACGGGTGCGGCGAGCGTGGACATGGTGGACGTGAACCCCGCGCGTCTGGAGACGGCGCGACGGCTGGGCGTCTCGGGAGCCGCCGCCGGCCCCGACGAGCTGGACCGGCCGCAGGGCTGGGACGTCGTCGTGGACGCGACCGGCAACGCGGCGGCGATCCAGGACGGCCTGGGGCGGGTGGCCAAGGCGGGCACGTTCCTGCAGTTCGGGGTGGCGGACTACGCGACCCGGGTCACGATCGACCCGTACCGGATCTACAACCAGGAGATCACCATCACCGGGTCGATGGCCGTGCTGCACAGCTTCGAGCGGGCGGCGGAACTCTTCGCGGGCGGGGTCCTGGACCCGGACGTCTTCATCAGCGACCGGGTGCCGCTGGAGCGCTATCCCGAGGCGCTGGAGCAGTTCGCGTCGGGGGTGGGCCGGAAGATCGTCGTGGTGCCGTAGTGGGTGGTGCAGGGGGTGCCGTAGGTGCCCATAGGTGCCGTGGGTCGCGCAGGCGGCGTAGGTGGCGTGCGGCCGTGGGGTCCCGGGAGGGGGCGGGGGCGGCGAGGGAGGTGGCCGGGCGGCTCGGCGGGCGACCGAAATTCGCTGGGCCGCCGGTGCCGCCGCCCCTACCATCCGGGACATGCCACGCCCCAGCGGATTCACCTACACCGAGCACGCCGACCAGACCGTGACGATCGACCACCACGGCCGCGCGGCCACGACGCTGCGCGGCCCCCGAGCTGCCCGGTTCCTCGCCGAGGTGGCCGCGGGCGACCCGCAGCTGGTCATGGCCCGCTGGACCGGGAACTACCGCCGGGGCAACGAACGCACGGCCCGGGAGCACCCCCGCAACCGCCGCTGACCCGAACGGCCGCCGGGCGCGCCCGGGTAAGGGAACGGTAAAGCGGCCTGAATCGTTCACCACGCATGACCGCTATGACCCCCGGCTCGAACATCCCGCTGCCCGTCACCCGCGTCGCGGTGGACGTCTCCGCCCCCGTGCGGCTCGACGTGTCGGGCCTGCTGCTCACCGCCGACGGCAAGGTGCGCTCGGACGACGACTTCATCTTCTACAACCAGCCGTCCGGCCCGGGCGTGACGTACCGCTCCGGCGGCGGCGCCACGCCCGACTCGATCACGGTGGACACCTCGGCCGTGCCCCCGGGGATCGAGAAGATCGTGGTCACGGCCAGCCCGGACGCGGCGGGCCAGACCTTCCAGGGCATCGAACCGACGGCGACGATCCGCGACGCGGCGAACGGCTCCGTGATCTCCACCTTCACCCCGCCCCAGCTGGGCACGGAGACCGCCCTGGTGATCGTCGAGATCTATCTGCGCAACGGCGCGTGGAAGGCCCGCGCGGTCGGCCAGGGATACGCGAACGGTCTCGCGGGCATCGCGACGGACTTCGGGGTCACGGTGGAGGAACCCGCCCCGGCCGCCCAGCCGGCTCCCGTCCCGCCCGCTCCCGCCCCGCATGTCCCGGCGGCCCCGCCCGCCCCCGCCATGGACCCGCGTGTCATGGCTCCCCCGGTCCCGCCCGCCCCGCCGGCCGCACCCCCGGCCCCCGCCCCGGGCACCGGCAAGATCAACCTGGACAAGGGCCGCGTCAGCCTGCAGAAGAACCAGACGGTCTCCCTCGTCAAGGGCGGCCGCCCGCTGCTCTCCCAGGTCAAGATGGGGCTCGGCTGGGAGCCGGCGTACCGGGGCAAGGACATCGACCTCGACGCGTCGGTCATCGCGTACGGCCCGCAGCGCAACCACATCGACAGCTGCTACTTCGGCAAGCTGTCGATCGTGAACGGCGCGATCAAGCACTCCGGTGACAATCTCACCGGCGAGGGCGGCGGGGACGACGAGGTGATCGTGGTCGACCTCGGACGGCTGCCGCAGGAGGTCACCGGCCTGGTCTTCACGGTCAACTCGTTCTCCGGCCAGAAGTTCACCGAGGTCGCCAAGGCCTACTGCCGGCTGCTCGACGCCGCGACCGGCGAGGAGCTGGTCCGCTTCGACCTCACCAACGCCGAGGCGCAGACCGGCGTGATGATGGCCAAGCTGATCAAGCAGTTCAGCGGTGAGTGGGAGATGACCGCGATGGGCGACTTCGTGAAGTCCCGCACGGTCAGGGGGATGGTGAAGCCGGCGGCGCAGGCCCTCTGAGACGCGCGTACGTGACGCCGGGCGCCTCCCGCGTGCGGAGGGCGCCCGGCCGGCCGGCGAGGGGTGGGGCGGAGCCCCTGCCTTCTACTGGATCACTCCGCTGTACGCGTTCAGCGCGGGCTGGCCGCCGAGGTGGGCGTAGAGCACGGTCGACTCCGGGCCGATCTCACCGCGCTCGATGAGATCGATCATCCCGGCCATCGACTTGCCCTCGTACACGGGGTCGGTGACCATGCCCTCGGTGCGGGCGGCGAGCTGCATGGCGACGAGGGTGGCGTCGTCCGGAACCCCGTAGATCCCGGCGTGGTAGCGCTCGTCCAGCTCGACGTCGTCCACGGTCAGCTCCCGCTCGACACCGATGAGCTTGGCGGTGTTCCGGGCGATGCGGGCGACCTGCTCCCGGGTGGTGGTCGGCTTGGCCGAGGCGTCAATGCCGATCACCCGGCGCGGCCTGCCGCCCGCCTCCTCCAGCGCGGCGAAGCCGGCGACCATGCCGGCCTGGGTCGAGCCGGTCACCGAGCAGACGATCACCGTGTCGAAGAAGACGCCCAGCTCACGCTCCTGATCGGCGACCTCGTACGCCCAGCCGGCGAAGCCTAGGCCGCCGAGGGGGTGGTCGGAGGCGCCGGCCGGGATGGCGTACGGCTTGCCGCCGCCCTCCTCGACCTCCCGGAGGGCCAGCTCCCAGCTCTCCTTGAAGCCGATCCCGAATCCGGCCCGGACGAGCCGTACGTCGGCGCCGGCCAGCCGGCTGATCAGGATGTTGCCCACCTTGTCGTAGACGGAGTCCGGCCAGTCGACCCAACTCTCCTGCACGAGCACGCACTTGAGCCCGGCGCGGGCGGCGACGGCGGCCACCTGGCGCGTGTGGTTGGACTGCACACCGCCGATGGAGACGAGGGTGTCGCAGCCCTGGGCGAGCGCGTCGGCGACGAGGTACTCCAGCTTGCGGGTCTTGTTGCCGCCGTACGCGATACCGGAGTTGCAGTCCTCGCGCTTGGCCCAGACGGAGGCTCCGCCGAGGTGCGCGGTCAGCCGCTCCAGCGGGTGGACCGGCGAGGGCCCGAAGAGGAGGGGGTAGCGCTCGAAGGAAGACAGGGACACGGGTTCTCCCAGGTGGGGTGCGGCGGAGCGGGGACGGACGGGACGGGGCGGGGGCGCGGGTCGGTCGGGTCAGCGGTCCGCTCGGCGCACGGGCACGTCGCCCGGTTCGCGGGCGGGCTGGTGGGCGTGCTGATGGGCGGGCTCATGGCCGAGCCGCCGCGCGGACGCGCCGACGGTCTCGTCGGCGGACCCGGCGGAAACGCCGCCGGCCTGTCCGGCGGAGACGGGGGAAGCGCCGCCCGCCTCTTCGGCAGAGGCGGAAGACGCATGACCCGCTTCTTCGGCGGAGACGGGGGATGCATGGCCCGCCTCTTCGGCGGAGACGCGGGAACCATGGCCCGCCTCTTCGGTGAAGGCGGGAGAAGCATGGCCCGCCTCTTCGGCGGAGGCGGGGGACGCACCGGCCTCCGCCCCGGTAGATACGGGGGATGCACCGGCCTCCGCCCCGGTGGACGCGACAGACGCACCGCTCTCCGCCGCGGCAGACACGGCGGACAGACCCTCCGACGGTCCGGTGGACACGGCGGAGGCGCCGCCCGCCGGCTCGCTCTGCCGGCCCTGCTCGCTCCGCTCGTCGGGTTCGTCGGCGAGGGCGGCCAGGCCGCGCCAGATCTCCGCCGTGACGCGGACCGCCCCGTCCGTGTCGCCGGCCGCGCAGGCGGCGATCAGCTGCTCGTGCAGCCCGGCCGAGCGGCAGTTGCCGCCCTCGCCGAAGCGCCGCCGCTCCAGGCGGCGGATGAGCGGGGTGTAGCGGGCGACGGTGGCGGCGGCCGCGCGGTTGCCGCTCACCCGGACGAGTACGTCGTGCAGTTCGTCGTCGGCGACCAGGGCCGCGTCGACGTCGCCCGTGCGGACGGCCGCCGCGAACCGCTCGTTGGCCGAGCGCATCATCTCCACGTCCGCCGCGAACAGCCGGGGCACGGCGGTCCGGGCGACCAGCTCGTGCATGGCCCCGACCACGGCGGCGGCGTCCCGCACGTCGGAGGCGACGACGGCCGTGACCCGGGTGTAGCTCTGCGGCTTGCTCTCCAGGAGCCCCTCGTCCACCAGCCGGGAGAACGCCTCCCGCACGGGCGCCCGGGACAGTCCCAGCAGCTCCGCGAACTCGGCGTCGCGCACCACCGCGCCCGGCTCGATCTCGCCGGCCACGATGGCGTCCCGGATGGCTTGGTAGGCGCGGTCCCTCAGCAGGGTGCGCGCGACCGGTCGTATGGCCTCCATGAACTGAAATGTTAGATGCCAGTGCGGCCGCCGAACAAGAGTGTGGCCCGCGTCCCCCTTGGGACACGGGCCACACTCATCCCCCGTTCTCGTGGAACGCCGGTCCGCGGACCGGCGTCACCCGGCCGCCCACGGCCACTGGGCCCGCCGCGCCCCCTCCAGCAGCGGCACCATGCGGAAGGCCGCGTCGGAGAGCCCGCCGAAGGTGTGGCGGTTCGCCGTGCCGGAGGGGCCGTGGCCCGCCCGGTACCCGGCGAGGTTCCAGGTGTAGACGGGGACGTCGGCCGGGATCCGCGCGGTCGGATCGCCGTAGTGGCTGTAGGTGGCCTGCTCGTCGGTGACGATCAGGACCCGGTCGTGCTTCTTGTAGTGCCGGCGGACGGCCTCGGTGGTGTCGGTGCCGCCCAGGTCGCCGAACCGGCCGACGATCTTCAGCACCGACTCCCCCGCGCCGAACCGCACCACCCGGCTCGTGCTCCCGAACTCGACGAGATCCGCGTGCGCCGCCCGCAGCGCGAGCGCCGTGCCGAAGACCGCCGCCGCGTCCGCGTAGGTGAGCGAGGAACGGTCGGTCAGCCGCGAGTGGAACATCGAGCCCGAGCGGTCGACCAGGACCAGGGTCCGGCCGGGCAGCGCGGGCACGTTGGCCAGCGAGTGGCCGAGCGCCTGCTCCAGCGGGTACGCCCAGCGCAGCGAGGGCGCGTGGCGGTAGGCCGAGAGGTAGCGGAAGGGGAACTGCCGCGACCGCGCGACCTCCGCCGGATCGCTGATCCGCGCCGCGACCCGGGCCGCGACCTCGTCGCCGACACCGGCCTCGTCGAAGTTCCGCAGGTTCCGGGTCAGCGCCATGGCGCCCATGGACGGGATGACGGCCTCCCAGGCCGCCTTGTCCATCGGCCCCTGCAGCCAGCCCGCCAGCGCCTCCCAGGTGAGACCCGCGTCCGCGAGCCGCTGGGCGCCCCCGGCGCCGGTCACGACCCGGCGCCGCTTCGCGGGCCGCAGCTCCATCAGGTCACGGTGCGCGGCGAGCATGGGCAGCGACCGGGGCACGACGGCCGTGTCCGGGTTGTGGCGCCGGTCGAGGGCGTACCGGAACAGGTCTCCCTGCCACGGCTTGTCCGGGTCCGGTGCCGCGTGCACCAGGTTCAGGATGTCGCCGAAGCGGTAGCCCTTGGACGCGGTGTCGTACTTCAGCAGCGTCTTGGGGCTGTAGAGCCGTCGTACGGCGTCGGCGACGCCCCGCTTCACGGGCTTGGGCAGGTTGCGGCCGTACCGCGAGGTCCAGTAGGCGAGCAGTTCACCGGGCTCGTCGGGGCGCCGCAGCACCGAGGCGACGACCTCGCGGTTGGTGGGGCCGTCGGTGACACCCGCGTCGAGCCGCGCCTTCACGTACTCTGCGGCACCCACGAGGGAGGCCGTACGGAGGTTGCCCTCGCCGCGCAGCCAGCCGAGCAGGCCGGCCGTCCACGCCGGGTCGGTGACGGCGAGCCGGCGCACCAGCGCGGCGAACCGCTCGTCCCGGTCCTCGGCGCTCTCGTAGAAGGTCTTCTGCGCCACGAAGTTGGCGATCGACAGCAGGAAGAGCTCGGAGCGCTCGTCCCGCTCACGGCCCCTGCCGCCCTCGTAGGTACGGAGGACCCGCCCCGTGGAGGTGACACGGGAGGCGGGCCGGGCCGTGCCGGCCTTCGTGTTGAATCGCGCCATGATGAACTCCCCCGAATTCCTCGCCGCAGCACACGTCGTGCGGGGAATCCCTGTTCCTGATTTCTGAATTCTGGTTCGGGGGAGGCACGGCAGAGGGAGGGTGTCCGAGGTCGAAGTCGGCGGCGGTTCTTATCACTGGCGCGTCTTCCGTTCCGCCACACCGACCGGACGTCGGTGACGGGATTCGAACCCGCACGAGGATTTCTCCCCATCAGTTCCCGAAGTATCCGCTGCCTGCGCACCGGGCACCCACCGTCTGCCGCGCCTCCCGAGATCGAAACGCACCGGGAGGTGCGTGAAGCATGAGGTGTCCAGAGATCGAAGCCGGCGGAACCGACGTAGGTGCTCTAACCCCTGAGCTACACCGGCGTGTTGGTGCCGGTGGCGGGACTCGAACCCGCGGCCGCCCCATGATGAGTGGAAGTAGGTCCTGCCTTCGCACCTGGACGTGCATCACTCTAGGAGGCGTACCACGGGCCGGGCCAATGAATTAACCGCCGCTTCCCGCTATCGCTTCTGCCGCTTCCAGGGGCCGGTGATCGCGAGCAGAATGCCCGGCGTCTGGATGTTGGCGTACAGGGTCTTTCCGTCGGGTGAGAAGGTGACCCCGGCGAACTCGCTGTATTCCGGCTCCTCCTCGGTGCCGATATTGAGATCGTTGCGGGCGATCGGGTAGGTCCGGCCGCTGTCGGTGGCGCCGAAGAGGTGCGAGATCCCCTCGCCGTCCTCGGCGAGGACGATGCCGCCGTACGGGGAGACGGTGATGTTGTCGGGGCCGTCGAAGGCACCGTCGACGGACGGGTCCGGGTTGACACCGAGCAGGACCTTCAGGGTCAGGGTGCGGCGCTTGGGATCGTAGAACCAGACCTGGCCGTCGTGCCGTACGGGGCTCTCGGCACGGGCGTACGAGGAGACGACGTACGCGCCGCCGTCGCCCCACCACATGCCCTCCAGCTTGCGGGCGCGGGTGATCTCGGAGTCGGCGAACTGCTTGCGGACGGCGACGGTCCCGGCGTCCCGGTCGGGCACGTCGATCCAGTCGACGCCGTACACCGTGCCGATCCGCGTGGCGCGGGACAGGTCGTCGACGAAGCGGCCGCCGGAGTCGTAGCAGCGGGGGGCCTGCAGGACGCCCGCGTCGTCGGCGAGGGTACGGAGCCTCCCGGGCCCGTAGGTGAATCCCCTGGGCGGGGTCCAGCGGTAGAAGAGGCCGTTGGGGGCGGCCGCGTCCTCGGTGAGGTAGGCGTGGCCCCGCTTGGGGTCGATGACGACGGCCTCGTGGTCGTAGCGTCCGAAGAACTTCAGCGGCTTCGGGGCGCGGTTGGCGCGGCGGTCGCAGGGGTCGACCTCGAAGACGTAGCCGTGGTCCTTGGTCATGCCGTTGACGCCGGCCCGGTCGGAGTTCTCCTCACAGGTGAGCCAGGTGCCCCACGGGGTGCTGCCGCCCGCGCAGTTGGTGGACGTGCCCGCGATGCCGACCCACTCGGCGACCCGGCCGCCCGGCCGTACCTCCACCACCGTGCAGCCGCCGGCCGCCGCCGGGTCGTACACGAGCCCCTCGGTGAGCGGCACCGGGAACTCCCAGTTGGCCCGGGGGCCCTTCAGCTCGTGGTTGTTGACGAGGAGAGTGGTGCCGCGGGGGCCGGGGAAGGCGCCGGTGCCGTCGTGCTTGCCGGGGGTGAACTCGCCCGACTCCAGCTTGGTCCTGCCGCTGTACGTGAGGATGCGGTAGGTGAACCCGGCGGGCAGCGCCAGGATGCCCTGGGGGTCGGGCACGAGGGGGCCGTAGCCGACTCGTGCCGCCGCGTGTTCGCTGCGGAGGGGCGTCTCCGGAGTGCGGTCCGGGTCCGTAGAGGCGAGGGCGTTCGGCGCGGTGGCCAGGGCGCCCACGCTTCCGGCCAGCACGACACCGGCTCCGGTGGCCGCGGATCGTCCGGCGAAGTCCCTGCGGGTGAGCGGCATGCTGTCTCCTGTGTGGCGGTGGAGGACCGTGGGGGCGGACCCGAGGTGTCGCGCCACGGTCGCGCCCGCGCCTGAACACGCCCTGAACGCGGGGAGAAGGGTGCCCGGTGTCTTCGGTGAACCACCGCCTCATGTCCGGGACGTCCGGGCACGTCGGCGAGTGCGGCTCGGTGGGGGCTGGTCGCGCAGTTCCCCGCGCCCCTGAAAAGCGAGGGCTACGCCCCACGCTTTTCAGTCCCGCAAGGGCCCACGCTTTTCAGGCCCGCAGGGACCCGGGCTTTTCAGGCCCGCAGGGACCCGGGCTTTTCAGGCCCGCAGGGGCCTGATGCTTTCAGGGGCGCGGGGAACTGCGCGACAAGCCCCCACCGGACCCGCAGCCGCCCACGCACCCACACCCCCGCCCCCCTAGGCGCCCGAACCACCGGGCACCCCAGAACCACCGGGCACCCAGACCTACTGCGCGGCACCCCCCGTCCCCTTCTGCGACCGCGCCTTGAACGCCGCCTTACGGGCCTCCTTCGCCACCCTCTTGTCGGGATGGATCCGCCCCATCGCCTCAAGGACATCGGGCGTGGCGGGATGATCCACCCGCCACGCCGCCGCGAAGAACGAGCCGTGCTGCGCGGCCAGCCCCTCCACCAGCGCCCGCAGCTCCGCGGAGTTCCCCTCGGCCGCCAGCTGCGCGGCGACCGTGTCGATGGTCAGCCAGAAGACCATCGCCTCGGACGGCACGGGCACATCGGCGGCCCCGTGCTCGGTCAGCCACACCCGGGCGAGCCCGCCCAGCTCGGGGTCGTCCAGCACCTCCCGGAGGGCCGGCTCGGCCACGCCCCCCACCAGGGACAGCGCCTGCTGGCAGCGCAGCCGCCGCAGCGGGGCGCCGGCGTCGGTGCCCCGCGCGGCGGACAGCAGCTCACGCGCCGCGGCCGACGGCTCCCGGCGGGCGAGCCACTGCTCGGTCTCGGCCTGGGCGGCGGCCGGCGGGAACCCTGCGGTGCCGTCCAGCAGCGCGTCCGCGCCCTTGTCGACGAGGTCCCCGACCGCCGGCGCCGGCACGCCGGCCTCCAGGAGCCGGGCCCGCACCCCGAACAGCCCGAGCGGGGTGAGCCGGACCATGCCGTACCGCGTGACATCGGTGTCGTCGACCGCGGCCGCGCCGCCCTGCCCCTCGGCGGCGGCCTCCTCCGCGTCCGTCATCAGCGCCTCGTCCACCGGCTGGTACTCCACCAGCCCGATCGGCTCCAGCACCCGGAACTGGTCGTCGAGCCGCATCATCGCGTCCGAGACCTGTTCCAGTACGTCGTTGGTGGGCTCCCCCATGTCGTCGGGGACGATCATCGAGGCGGCGAGGGCGGGCAGCGGCACGGGCCCGTCGGGGCCGTCCTCGCTGACGGTGAGGAGGTACAGGTTGCCGAGCACCCCGTCGAGGAACTCCGCCTCGGCCTCGGGGTCCCAGTCCAGCTCGGAGAAGTCGATCTCGCCGCCGGCCTCCATCGCGTCGACGAGGCCGTCGAGGTCGGGCACGGCCGCGTCGGCGAGGACGGTCTCCAGGGCCGTGAGCCAGATGCCGAGCACGTCCTGCGGCCCACCGGAGGTGAGGAGGGCGAGTTCCTCGCCCACGGCGACCGTCCCCTCCCCCGCTCCCCCGGGCCCGTCGGCCCCCTCGGCTCCGTCGGCTCCCTCGGGGTTGACGATCTCGACGAGCCCGGTGTCCACGGCCACCCGCCACGCCTCACTGGCCGACGCCGCCGCGTCGTCGCCGTCGTCGCCCCCGGCGCCCGCTCCGACGAGCCCGAGCGCCTCGGCGGCGGCGGGCAGCTGCTCGTCGACGAGTTCGCCCCCGGTGCCCACCCGCGTGTCGGGCCCGGCCCAGCGGGCGAGCCGCGCGGCGCGCGAGAGCAAGGGGGTGGCGAGTGCCTCTCGCGCCAGCTCCGCTGCGGGAAGAAGCCGCACCGGCGGCAGTGGCGAGCTGTCTGACATCGGCGGGGATCTCCTCGGAACGGGTGCTGACGAACGACTGCCGAGCGACGGGTGCGCCCCCGCGAGGGGGCTTCCGTACGCGCTCCGCGTACGCCTACGGCTACGCGAACGCCTACCGGTACGGGCACGGGTACGCAGCCGCTCAGCCTAGACGGATTTGGACCCATGCCGCCCGGTTCATGTACCTGCCAGGAGTTGGACATGGCCGAAACCTTGACAACTGACCTGACCAGGCAGGAGATTGACGCGCGTAGAAACTCACGGGTAGCTCTGGGACGATTCCGGGGCTCCCACAGGCAGGACTGTCGGAGTTGATAGGTCCGCCGGCTTCTACGCGCGTCGCACCGCCCCACCGGTCGCAGGCCACCCCGTCCACTCTCGTCCCGGCGCCACGTACGTCCCCGGAGGGATCCCCTTGCCGAGCAAGAGAACTGCGCGCATCGGCGCGCTGACCGTCGCCACCATCTGCTCCACCGTGTCCGCCGTGGTCCTGACCTCGCCCGCCGAGGCGGACTCCATCCGTATCCACGACATCCAGGGCACCACCCGGACGTCCCCGCTCGTCGGCCAGCAGGTCGCCGGGGTGCAGGGCATCGTCACGGGCGTGCGCACCTACGGCTCGCGCGGCTTCTGGATCCAGGACCCCGAGGCGGACGCGAACCCCGCCACGAGCGAGGGTGTCTTCGTCTTCACCAGCTCCCGGCCGACGGTCTCGGTGGGCGACGCGGTGACGGTCGCGGGCACGGTCGGCGAGTTCATACCGGGTGGCACTTCGTCCGGAAACCAGTCTGTGACGCAGATCTCCCGCCCGACGATCACGGTCGTCTCCACGGGCAACGCCGTCCCGGCCGCGACCGTCGTCGACACCAAGTCCGTGCCGAAGAAGTACGTCCCGGCCGGCGACCCCGCCGCCGCCGGCTCGATCAACGGCCTGAAGCTCGCCCCGGCCACGTACGCCCTGGACTACTACGAGTCCCTGGAAGGCATGAACGTCCAGGTCGCCGACACCCGTGTGGTCGGTGCCAGCGACCCGTTCACCGAGCTGTGGGTCACGGTGAAGCCCCGGGAGAACGACAACCGCCGCGGTGGCGCGCTGTACGACTCCTACACCTCGCAGAACACCGGCCGGCTGCAGATCCAGTCGCTGGGCGCGGTCGCCGACTTCCCGAAGGCGAACGTCGGCGACGTGCTGAAGGGCACGACGGCCGGCCCGCTGGACTACAACCAGTTCGGCGGCTACACCCTCGTCGCCAACCGGATCGGCACCCTCAAGCAGGGCGGTCTGGAGCGCGAGACGACGGAGAAGCAGGCGCGCGGCGAGCTCGCGGTGGCGACGTACAACGTCGAGAACCTGGACCCCTCGGACGCCTCCTTCGGGGACCACGCGGCCGCGATCGTGCACCACCTGCAGTCGCCCGACATCGTGGCCCTGGAGGAGATCCAGGACAACAACGGTGCCACCAACGACGGTACGGTCGCCGCCGACAAGACCGTGAAGAAGCTGATCGACGCGATCAAGGCGGCCGGCGGTCCGGCGTACGACTGGCGCTCCATCGACCCGGTGAACCTCGCGGACGGCGGTGAGCCCGGCGGCAACATCCGCCAGGTCTTCCTGTTCAACCCCGCGCGGGTCTCCTTCACCGACCGCGCGGGCGGCGACGCGACGACCGCCGTCGGCGTGACGAAGGTGAACGGCAAGGCGCGGCTGACGGTGGCCCCGGGCCGCATCGACCCGGCGAACGCGGCCTGGACGAACAGCCGCAAGCCGCTCGTCGGCGAGTTCTCCTTCCGCGGCAAGTCCGTCTTCGTGGTCGCGAACCACTTCGCGTCCAAGGGCGGCGACCAGGCGCTGCACTCGGAGTTCCAGCCGCCGAAGCGCAGCTCGGAGACCCAGCGCCACCTGCAGGCGAAGGCCGTGAACACCTTCGTCAAGCAGGTCCTGGCGAAGGACAAGAAGGCGTCCGTGATCGCGCTCGGCGACATCAACGACTTCGAGTTCTCCGACACCGCGAAGCAGTTGGAGGACGGTGGCGTCCTGTGGTCGGCGATCAAGTCGCTGCCGAAGCGGGAGCGTTACTCGTACGTCTTCCAGGGCAACGCGCAGGTCCTCGACCAGATCCTGGTCAGCCGCTCGGTCCGGCGCGCCACCGGGTTCACGTACGACAGCGTGCACATCAACGCCGAGTTCAACGACCAGATCAGCGACCACGACCCGCAGGTGGTGCGGTTCGAGCCGTAGTCCCCGCGCTCGGGGCCGGCTGAACACGTCGTGTCCTCAGGGCCGGCTGAACATGCCGTTCAGCCGGCCCTGCCACGCGTTCTCGTCCGCCCCGGCGTCGGCGCCCGGCGCGAAGTCGTGGACGCTCATGCCCACCCGGTGGCCCCAGTGGTTGCGGCCGAAGACGCGGATGAGGGCGTCGTCGGTGCGCAGACCGATGAAGTACGGGTCGCGGTAGTCGAGTACGGCGTCGAGGGGCTGCCCGCCGGGACCCTCGACCCGGACGCGGGCCCCTTCGGGTGTGTCGTCCGCGAGGCCGAGCGCCCGTCCGACGGTGACGAGCGCGTCGGGGGCCCCGGCCGCCTCGGGCCCGTCGAAGGTGGCGAACGCGGTGAGCGGACGGCCCCTGAAGCACGTCAGGTACTGGCGCAGGGTGTGCAGATAGAAGCCGGTGTGCTTGGCGGCGCCGTCGTACTGGTTGTCCCAGTCGTCGACGAACATGCCGCTGTGCACGTACCGCACCCAGGCCCGCTCGCCCTCGTCGCGCGGTTCGATCGTGTAGTCCAGCTGGTTGAGGGTCTGTTCGGAGATGCCCTCGACGTCCTCGACACGGTTGGTGTACCGGTGCGGCGGATCCCAGGCGATGACGTCGGAGCCGAAGGGCCCCTTGCCGCCGACGCGCGGTTCGGGGGCCTCCATCGGCCACAGCCACCCGCCGGTCCCGGCGGTGACGGCCTCCCACACTTCGGCGGGGGTGGCGTCGACCTCGAACTCCCGGGCGATCTCGAATTCCTTGGGCATGACGTGCTCCTCGACAGGTCTCACCGACCGGACGGTCCGGTCCGGTCGGGCAGGGGGATCCGGGTGGGCCGGTCGGACAGGGGCGCCTGCGCCGGCCGGTCGGGCGACGGGGCGGGCGCGGGCCGGTCGGCGGACTGCGGTTTGACCGTCGGGTGGAGGGCGACGACGATCCGGTGCGCCCGGCCGGCCTCGGCGCCGGGCGCGTCGTACTTGCGCAGGAGCGCGCTCACCCCGGCCGTCAACTCCTGGACGAACGCGGCACGGTCGGCGGCCGAGGCGAAGGTGACCTCGCCGTCCAGCGCGTAGGTCGCGAGTCCCTTGCGGGCCCGGGCCGCGCCCGTGACGAGCGACCCGACGTCCCGGACCAGCCGCGCCCCGAGCGCCAGCAGCCAGCGCGCGGAGAGCTGGTCCCGGAAACGGTCGGGATCGGGCTGGACGGCGGCGAGCGCGAGCGGCGAGATCACGTACGACGCGGCGGTGGCCCGCATCAGCCGCTCGGTGACATTGCCCTTGCGCCGCTCTCCCGCCAGCTCGACGAGGCCGTGCCGCTCCAGCGCTTTGAGGTGGTAGTTCACCTTCTGACGCGGCAGCCCGACCTTCCCGGCCAGCATGGCGGCCGAGGCGGGCCCGGCCGCCAGCTCGGCCAGCAGCCGGGCACGTATCGGATCCAGCGAGACCGCCGCGGCCTCGGGGTCCTCGATGACGGTGACGTCCAACATGACCCCACCCTCTCACCGAAAACTTTCCTTGTCCAGACGATCCGAGTTTTCGGTACCTCCCCTGATCACGGCGCTCGGTGTGCGTGCGCCGACCGCCTTTCGACCTCGACCATGATTCAGGCCAACTCCGCGATTCGGGCCCCGCTTTCGGGAGACCCGCCCGGTCATGGACGAGAAGCGGCCCGAGGCCGAGCGGGTGGGGACGGAACCGGATTCCGGGGCGAAGGACGGGACGAGGGCCGGGCCCGGGGCGGAGGAGGGGACCGGCGTGGACGGCCCCACCGGGCTGCCGAAACGGTCGTGGTGGGCGGTGGTGCGGCGCACGGCCAAGGAGTTCCAGGACGACGAACTCGCCGACCGGGCGGCCGCGTTGACGTACTACGGCGTCCTGTCGCTGTTCCCCGCGATCCTGGTGCTGGTGTCGATGCTGGGCGTCGTCGGACAGCAAGCGACCGACAAGATCCTGGACAACATCGGCGACCTGGCGCCCGGCCCGGCGCGGGACATCCTGCGGGACGCGGTGGTCCAGCTGAGCGACAGCGGCGGCACGGGCGGACTGCTGGCGATCGTCGGCCTGTTGGCGGCGGTGTGGTCGGCGTCGGGGTACGTGGCCGCGTTCATCCGTACGTCCAACGCGGTGTACGACCTGCCGGAGGGCCGGCCGGCGTGGAAGGTGACGCCGCTGCGGATCGGCCTGACCCTGGTGCTGATGGTGATGCTGGCGGCGAGCGCGCTGATCGTGGTGTTGACCGGGCCGCTGGCCGAGCGCGCGGGCACGACGATCGGGCTCGGCGACGCGGCGATCGCGGTGTGGAACATCGCGAAGTGGCCGGTGCTGCTGGTGCTGGTGACGCTGATGATCGCGCTGCTGTACTGGGCGGCGCCCAACGTCCGCGGCCGGGGCTTCCGCTGGGTCAGCCCCGGTGGCATCGTCGCCACACTGATCTGGCTCGCCGCGTCCGCCGGTTTCGCCGTCTACGCCGCCAACTTCGGCTCCTACAACAAGACGTACGGCACCCTCGCCGGTGCCGTGGTCTTCCTCGTCTGGCTCTGGCTCACCAACCTGGCGATCCTGCTGGGCCTCGAATTCGACGCGGAACTCTCGCGCGAGCGGGCCATCGCCGAGGGCCGCTCCGCCACGGACGAGCCGTACGTCGAACCCCGGGACACCCGCAAGTGGCCGTCCCGACTGCGGGCCCTGCGAGAGGCTCGCGCCAGGACGGACACGGCCCCGAGGGACCGGGACCCGCTGACGAAGGGCTGAACCCGGGGGTCTCCCCCGCCCGTAGCCGGGGAATCGGCTGCGGGCGGGGCGGGGCGTGGGCGTCGGAGGCGCGATGGGCGCGGGGCGAGGGGGCGGAGGGACGCCGGGGGGCGGCCGATCGGCGTCGACACGGGCGGGGTCGGCCGCACCTGGCGCCCCCTGCTCACGGCGGTCGGCTACCGCCCGGCATCCGGCATCGCGCAGTCCCGGCGGACGACTGCCGCCCAGGAACGCCCGCGCCACGGCCCACCTCCGCCCCGCATCGCACACTCACGGCGGACGGTCGCCGCCCACCACCCCCGGCCACGCGCAGTCCCGGCGGACGACTGCCGCCCAGGAACGCCCACGCCACGGCCCACCTCCGCCCCGCATCGCACAGATCACGGTGGACGGTCGCCGCCCACCACCCCCGGCCACGCGCAGTCCCGGCGGACGACTGCCGCCCAGGAACGCCCACGCCACGGCCCACCTCCGCCCCGCATCGCACAGATCACGGTGGACGGTCGCCGCCCACCGCCCCGGCCACGCGCAGTCTCGGCGGACGGCTGTCGCCCAGCACCACCCGCTCGCCACAACCCACTACAGCCCGGCACCGCGCAGGGGCGGCGGTCGGCTGCCGTCCGACCGCGTGGTTCCGCCCGTCGGCCATGACCCGGCGCGTCCGGGATCGGCCCGCCCCCGCGCCGCACGCACCGGCGTCCGCGCACACGAACCGGGCCGCCCGCAGCTGCCGCACGCGGGCAGGCCAAAGGTCCCCCTGACTCCCCGCCCCCTCCCGCACCCGTCGCGCGGTCCTCGCGTGGCGTCCGGGAAGGCGACCCGGCGCGCCCTCCTAACGGTGGTGGCGCCAGACCAGCACTCCCACCGTGGCCACGGCGACACCCGCCCCGCCCACGATCAGCATCTCCCGGGGCACCCGCTCCCACGCCGAGTGGGCCTTCGCCCGTACATCGGCCTGGGCCGCGTGCACCCTGGCCTTCACATCCGCCTTGGCGGCCAGTTCCTCGACCGTGTCGCCGAGCTGCGCCCGTGTCTGCTCGATCTGCCGCCGGAGTTCGTCGGGACCCTTCGCACCCACCGCACCGTCGGTGCTGCTCGATGCCTGTGTCATCGCCGGGCCCTCCCCTTGATCTCGTCCACGTCCGCCTTCACGCTGTCCATGGCCCGCTCCGGCCTGGGCGGGGTGGCCCGGCGGAGCTGCGCACGGCCGAGCACGGCCAGCACGCCCGCGATCACGAACAGCACGGCCATGACGATGAGCGCGGCGGCCCACACGTCCAGCACGAGAGAGAGCGCCCCGACCGCGGCGGCGGCGAGGGTCATGAACCCCACATAGGCGACCGCGCCGGCCGCGCCGAGCAGCCCGCCGCCGCGTCCCGCGCGCCGCCCCTTCTCGGCCAGCTCCTCCTTGGCGAGGGCGACCTCCTGTCGTACGAGCAGGGAGAGCTGTTCGGTGGCCTGCCCGACCAGCTCGCCCACGGAGTGGTGGTCGTGTTCGCCCGGCCCCGGACGCGCGGATCGCGCGGAGCGCACGAATCGCGTGGGCCTGGTCTCGGTGGTCCCGGTCACGGTGTCGCCTCCTCACACATCGGGACGCCCCGAGTACCCGCCCCGCCCACCGCTACCCCTGCGACATCCACCCATCCTCGTAGCAGAACTCCCACGCATCTCGTAGAAAATTTAAGTGGAGCTTCACAATGGAGCCCCCGAGACTACCCGTATGACCCGCACCCTCACCCACGCTCACACGCACGCTCACGGCCCCACGCCCGCCTCCCCGGCGCGCTCCGCCCCCTTCGGCCGCGCCCTCTGCGCGATGATCACGCCTTTCACCCCCTCCGGCGCACTCGACCTGGACGGAGCCCAGCGGCTGGCCGACCGGCTGGTGGCCGAGGGGTGCGACGGGCTGGTGCTCTCCGGGACGACCGGCGAGTCGCCGACGACGACGGACGCGGAGAAGACGGAGCTGATCCGGGCCGTGCGCGGGGCGGTCGGCGACCGGGCCGTGATCGTGGCCGGGGTGGGCACCGCCGACACCCGGCACACCGTGGAACTGGCGCTGGCGGCCGAGAAGGCCGGCGCGGACGGTCTGCTGGCGGTCACGCCGTACTACAGCACGCCCCCGCAGGACGCGGTCGAGGCACACTTCCTGGAACTCGCCGACGCCTCGGGACTGCCCGTCGCCCTGTACGACATTCCCGGCCGCACCGGCACCCGCATCGCCCCGGAGACCATGATCCGCCTGGCGGACCATCCGAGGATCGTGGCGGTGAAGGACTGCGCGTACGACCTCCTGGGCACCCAGAAGGTGCTGGCGGAGACGGAACTGGCGTACTACACCGGCTGCGACGAGTACGTGCTCGCGCTGTACGCGATCGGCGGGTCCGGTTACGTCAGCACGGTCGCGAACGCGGTCCCCCGCCAGGTCCGGGCGGTGATCGACGCGTTCGACGCGGGCGACACCGCCGGGGCGGCCCGGCTCCAGCGGCGCGCCGTCCCGCTCATCGAGCTGATGATGGCCTCGGGCCTGCCCGGCACGGTCACGGCCAAGGCGCTCCTGGGACGGCTCGGCCTGCCCGCCGGCCCGGTCCGCGCACCCCTGCGGCCCGCCGGTCAGGAGGCGACCGACGGGCTGCTGGCGGCGTACGAACGGGTGGTGGCCGTCTGAGGGCTGTTGGTCAGCGGGTGGCGAAGATCGGGTTCCAGCGACCGGGTGCCCCGTCGTTGCCCTTGAGGGCGCCGCTGAGCTTGAGCGTCGTGTCACTGCCGATGGTGACGAGCACCAAGGCGCTGTGGAACTCGTTGTCGCCGGGCTTGATGTCCCAGGCGATGAGCCGCTCGTTGTCGACCCAGGCGAGCAACTGCTGTCCACGGACCTTGTGGAGCCGCTTGCCGGTGTAGGGGTCGAGGATCTCGGGGCCGGTCGCCCCGGCACCGGCGGCGAGCTTACCGTCCGGGGAGAGCCGCGCCGGCAAGGACCAGGTCAGATACTTCTCGTTGGCCGGCTTGGCGACCTTGTTGCCCTGGAGGTCGTAGTACTGATCGTGCGGCTCCACAGCCAGCCCCGAGCGGACCAGCGTGCCGTCGCCGCTGAAGGAGAAGTCCTGACGGGAGTTGACGATCGGCAGCTCATCGTCCTTCTCCGGTGGGGTCTCGCTCCACGTGGTCCGGCCGGAGTCGACATCGACGAGGTAGAAGCCGGTCCGGTACGACTCGGAGAACTGGGGCACGAAGTCGTTCTTCTTGCCGTCGCCGTCGACGTCGTTGGACGCTTTGGTCAGCTCGTCAGGGTTCTTGCTGTAGGTGGTGGCGACCAGCCTGGCGCCGTCGGACGAGAACGAGACGGCCGCTACACCCCGATCGACGGAAATCCAGCGCTCGATGTCACCGGTGAGCAGGTTGAGGAGCCCGATCCGCCGGGCGGGCAGGTTTTTCTCCAGGACGGCGGCGGTCCGCATGCCGGGGGCGACGGAGATCTGGGACCAGCGGGTGTCCTTGACGTACTTGCCGGTCTCTTGGTCGAGGATGTGGTAAGCGCGCGCGCTGACCGCGGTGTCCTTCGAGGTCTTGACGGTGTCGAGGGTGTAGTAGCCCGCCAGCGCCACGTCCCCCGCCGCGATCAGATCGCGCGGCGGCGACTGGTCGGGGTGGGCGATGATGTCGCTCCGGTTCATCTCGGTGGCGAGCCGCACCTCGTGCTTGCCGGAGTCCAGCAGGGGGACGGCCACCGCGACGGCGACCACGGCGGCGGTGGCCGCGGCGACGGTCGCGATCGACCGGTTCCGGCGGCGGCGCCGGGCGGTCAGGACCCGGTCGGCGAAGCCCGGCCCCAGGGGCGGCTGTTCGGCGGCCTGCTCCCGCAGGGAGTCGCGCACCAGTTCGTCGACGTTCACGGACGCACCTCCACGGGTGAGAAGTCACGGGTCGGGGTCTGCTCGGCCGCGGCGGGCCCGAGCATGCCCAGCTCGGGCGCGAGTTCGCGCAGCCGGGCGAGCGAGCGGTGTGTCGTGGACCGGACGGTCCCGACGGAGCATCCGAGGATCCGGGCCACCTCTCCCTCGGGCAGGTCCTCGAAGTAGCGCAGGACGAGAACGGTCCGCTGCCGGGCGGTGAGCCGGGCCAGTGCCCCGCGCATCACGAGCCGCAGCTCCACCCCGGCCGCCCCGTCGGCGGCGCCGCTCTCGGGCGGCTCGGCGACGGTCAGCTCCCGGCGCCGCCACTTCAGCCGCCATCGGCTGACCTGCTGCCGGTAGAGGATCCGCCGTACGTACGCCTCCGGTTCGTCGATGCGCTGCCAGCGCCCGGCGGCTTTGATCAGCGCGTTCTGCAGCAGATCCTCGCCGGCGTGCCGGTCCCCGCCGCTCAGCAGCACGGCGGTCTTCAGCAGAGCCGACGACCGCCCTGCCACGAATTCCCGGAAACTCTCCTGCCCTGCGGCATCCATCGTCACCTTCTCTTCCCCGGCGGGCCCCGTGTCCCGCCCCTGTGCCCCTAGTGACGCGCGGACCCGCACCCGGCTATGCCGCGACGGGGAAGAAAGCCGTGCGGGCGCCGGAGAACGACGCCGGGCCCGTACGCGCGTCTGCGCGTACGGGCCCGGAACCCCGACGACGGCCGGGTCAGCCCCAGCGGTACCCGTCACCGAACAGCAGGGTGTGCTCCAGCACGTCCTCCATCGGGTCGTCGACCTGGCCGACGTTGACGAGCCCGATACGGGGGCCGTTGTGCGAGGCGGTGTTGCTCTCGTCCGCGTGCGCGGCCCCGACGGGCAGCCAGCACACCGTCGCCCCGGCCAGCACCCCCGTGACCACGCGCGCCGCGCTCCTCACCCGGTCATTCCTCATCCCTCGGCCCCTCATCTCGTCGGCCCCTCATTTCGTCGGCTCGGCAGCTGATCGGACTCCGTGTCCGCCCGTTCATCTGCCGAAACAGCCCGAAGGTCACGCCGAGTAACCCGTACGTGGGGCCGTGGGGGGTCAGTTGTGGCTGTGCAGGATCTCGTTCAGGCCGCCCCAGACCGCGTTGTTCGGGCGGGCCTCGACCGTGCCGGTGACCGAGTTGCGGCGGAAGAGGATGTTCGAGGCGCCGGAGAGGTCGCGGGCCTTGACGACCTGTCCGTCGGGCATGGTGACGCGGGTGCCGGCGGTGACGTAGAGGCCGGCCTCGACGACGCACTCGTCGCCCAGCGCGATGCCCACGCCCGCCTCGGCGCCGACCAGGCAGCGCTCGCCGATGGAGATGATGACGTTGCCGCCGCCGGAGAGCGTGCCCATGGTGGAGGCGCCGCCGCCGATGTCCGAGCCGTCGCCGACGACGACACCGGCGGAGATCCGGCCCTCGACCATGGACGTGCCGAGGGTGCCCGCGTTGAAGTTGACGAAGCCCTCGTGCATGACCGTGGTGCCCTCGGCGAGGTGCGCGCCAAGACGGACGCGGTCTGCGTCGGCGATCCGGACGCCCTTGGGGGCGACGTAGTCCGTCATGCGCGGGAACTTGTCGATCGAGGTGACCTGGAGGTGCAGGCCCTCGGCGCGGGCGTTGAGGCGCACCTTCTCGATGTCGTCGACGGCGACCGGGCCGAGCGAGGTCCAGGCGACGTTGGCGAGAAGGCCGAAGACGCCGTCCAGGCTCTGGCCGTGCGGCTTGACCAGCCGGTGGGAGAGCAGGTGGAGGCGCAGGTAGGCGTCGTGCGTGTCGAGCGGCTTCTCGTCGAGCGAGGAGATGACCGTGCGGACCGCGACGACCTCGACGCCCCGGCGCGCGTCCTGACCGAGCGCGGCGGTCGCGCCGCCGCCCAGCAGCTCCGCGGCCCGCTCGGCGGTCAGCCGCTCGGTGCCGGAGGGGCCCGGCTCGGCGGCCAGCTCGGGCGCGGGGAACCAGGTGTCGAGAACGGTGCCGTCGGCGGCGATCGTGGCGAGGCCGGCGGCCACGGCGCCGGTGGAGCGGGGAGCAGTCGTGTCGGTCATGAGGGCAACCTAACCGCCCGGAGGCGGTACGGGCCAACCCATGGCACGGCCGTCTCAGGAGCCGGGCACTTTACGGACATACGGTGCCGGGCGGCGGCCTGCCTGGCAGGCCGGGCACGGTGGCCCGCCGACCCGCCAGCGGGCCGCACGGACACGAGAGCACGCGGCCGTGTACGCCGGGCCCCTCCCCGACGATGCCGCCCGATGACCACGGCCGACAGACGGCCAGCGGCTGACGGCTGACGGCTGACGGCTGACGGCTGACGGCTGACGGCTGACGGCCACACTGCCGCCCATCGCCCCTCCCCGCCAAGGGCCCGCGCCCAACCGAGAACCCGCTACGGCCGACCGCACCGGCCGCACCGGCCGCTCAGGGAATCACCCGCGCCAGCACCTCCCGCGCGTACCCCTCGTCGTAGGGCGTCCCCGTCAGCAGGACCTGCAGACAGATGCCGTCGACCAGGGCGACCAGCGCCCGCGCGGTCACCGGGTCCGTGCGGCCGGTCAGACAGTCGGCGAAGGCGCGGCCCCATTCGTCGGCGACGGGGCGCAGCGCGGGCCGGCGCAGCGCGGCGAGGTACAGCTCGTACTCCACCTCCAGGCCCGTCCGGTCGCCGGTGAACCATTCGCCGCCCAGCGCGGCCAGTTCGGCGGCGAGGTCGGTGCCGGGGTCCCGCAGGGCCTCGCGTGCCGCGACGCTCCGGGCGAAGCGCTCGTTGGCCTGGCGCAGTGCGGCGACCATCAGGTCGTCGAGGGTCTTGAAGTGGTACGTCGTCGAGCCGAGCGGCACGTCCGCCTCGGCGGCCGCGCTCCGGTGGCTCAGCCCGGCGATTCCCCGGTCCGCGACGACCCGGATCGCCGCGTCGATGATCCGCTGGCGCCGCTCGGGGTCATGACGCCGGGCCATCAGTGGGCGCCTCCCAGGTTCAGCACCACGACTCCCGCGACGATCAGCACGATCCCGGCGACCTTGGCGACGCTCAGATGCTCCCCGAAGAGCATGAGCCCGAGCGCGGCGACGGCCGCGGTGCCGACGCCGGACCAGATCGCGTACGCCGTGCCGATGGACATCGACTTCAGCGCCTGGGCGAGCAGGACGAAGGAGACGAGGTACCCCACACCGGTCACCACCGACGGCCACAACTTGCTGAAGCCCTCGCTGTACTTCATGGCGGTGGTGGCGGCCACCTCGGCGGCTATGGCGCCGACGAGCAACAGATATCCCATGTGTACGAGCGTACACATCATATGTACGGTTGTACACATCGGGTGTACAGGCGTGCTTATGGGCGGAATTGGCCGCCACCAAACCTCAAGAGGCCCCCGTTTCGGGGCCGTTCCGTTATGGAAGCGCTCACTGAAAGGGCTCCCCGCACCTCACTTGGTGAACTACTGTTTCAACGGTCAATCTCCCGGATGCGTGACGACCGCCAGGGTTTGCACACACCGGTGACACGTACCACCCTCCCTGATCCGCATGACGAATTTGCGTCCGCCTGTGGCGACGCCGAGGGAACCGCGCATGCCGCCGACTAAGCCCGGACCTGATCCGGACCAGACCCCGCCCAGCCTTCCGATGCTCAGATCCGCGAAGGTGTGGGAGACCGGGGTCGCCCCGAACGACACCCGCATACCGGGCACCCGCCGCCTCTGGCTGGCCGGTGCCCTCGCTCTCGCCGTGGTCTCCTCCTGCGTGACGGCGATCACCCTGCAGGGCTCGGGGCCTGACGACTCGTCGGAGAAGAACGGCCGCACCACCGCCGCCGACGACCGCGTCCCCACCGTGTCCCTCCCGCCCACGTCACCCGCCGCGACCTCGGCGCCGGACGGCAAGAGCGGTCTGTCGGAGCCCCAGGGCGCCGACGGCGACGCCAAGAAGGACGCCGCCGGGAAGGACAAGAAGGGCGCGAGCAAGGACGAGGACAAGGGCAAGGACGACAAGGAACCCGACGCCTCGGAGAGCCAGCAGGGCGGGGCGGAGTCGCCCAAGCCCACCAAGAAGCCGAGCACCTCCACCCGGTTCAAGTCCGTACAGTCCGCCTCCTTCCGGGACCGGTACTGGCACCTGCGCGACGGCATGATCCAGCTGGACCAGGTGAGCAGCGGCAGCGACCGCGGGACCCGGCAGGACTCCTCCTTCACGGTCGTCTCCGGCCTCGCGAAGTCCTCCTGCATCTCGTTCCGTCTGAAGGACGGCCGGTACGCGCGGCACCAGAACTTCGTGCTGCGCGCGTCCTACGACGACGGCTCCCAGCTCTTCAAGCAGGACGCCACCTTCTGCCCCCGCAACGAGCAGACGGACGTGGTCGGGCTGGAGTCGGTGAACTACCCCAACCACTACATCCGCGTCCGCTACAACCAGCTCCGTCTGGAGCGCTACGAGCACAACCAGCAGTACTGGATGGAGACCGGCTTCCGGCTGGTCAAGGGACTGGCCTGAGCGGCCGGCCCAGCGCGCGGACAGGGGTGTGGCCCCCGGCGAACGTCTCGTTCGCCGGGGGCCACACCCCTGTCACGGATCGGATCTCAGACGTTGAACCCGAGCGCCCTCAGCTGCTCACGGCCGTCGTCGGTGATCTTGTCGGGGCCCCACGGGGGCATCCAGACCCAGTTGATGCGGAGTTCGTTGACGATGCCGTCCGTCGCGGACTTGGCCTGGTCCTCGATGACGTCCGTCAGCGGGCAGGCCGCCGAGGTCAGGGTCATGTCGATCGTCGCGATGTTCGCGTCGTCGATGTGAATGCCGTAGATGAGGCCGAGGTTGACGACGTCGATGCCCAGCTCGGGGTCGACGACGTCGTACAGGGCCTCGCGGACCTCCTCCTCGGAGGCCGGCTTCATCTCCAGGGTCTCGCTCATGCCGTCTTCCTTTCGACGTCGGCGTCGGCGCCCAGCGCCTGGGCCGTCGCGTCCTTCCACGCCATCCAGCTGAGGAGGGCGCACTTGACCCGGGCGGGGTACTTGGAGACACCGGCGAACGCGACCGCGTCCTCCAGCACCTCCTCCATCGCGTCGTCCGGCTCGATCTTCCCCTTGGACTGCATCAGCTCCAGGAAGGTCTCCTGGATCTTCCGCGCGTCGGCGAGGTCCTTGCCGACGAGGAGGTCGTTCAGCACGGAGGCCGACGCCTGACTGATCGAACAGCCCTGGCCCTCGTACGACACGTCCTCGACGGTCGTGCCGTCGTACTTCACTCGGAGGGTGATCTCGTCGCCGCACGTCGGGTTCACGTGGTGCACCTCGGCGTCACCGTCCCGCAAGCCCCGGCCGTGCGGGTGCTTGTAGTGGTCCAGGATGACTTCCTGGTACATCGAGTCCAGCTTCATGCGATCGCTCGTCCCCTCAGCCGAAGAAGTTCCGTACGTGCTCCAGGCCGTCGACCAGGGCGTCGATCTCGGCCGGGGTGGAGTACAGATAGAACGACGCCCGGGTGGTCGCGGGAATTCCGTAGCGCAGGCAGACGGGACGGGCACAGTGGTGGCCGACCCGCACCGCGATGCCCTGCTCGTCGAGCACCTGACCCACGTCGTGCGGGTGGATGTCGCCGAGCGTGAAGGAGATCGCCGCACCGCGCTCCTCGGCCGTGGCCGGGCCGATGATCCGCAGGTCGGGGACCTCGGTGAGCCGCTTCACCGCGTACTCGGTGATCGCGTGCTCATGGGCGAGGATCTTGTCCATGCCGATGGAGTTCAGGTAGTCGATCGCCGCACCGAGACCGACCGCCTGGGCGATCGGCGGGGTGCCCGCCTCGAACTTGTGCGGGGCAGGGGCGTACGTCGACGAGTGCATCGACACCGTCTCGATCATCTCGCCGCCGCCGAGGAACGGAGGCAGGTCCTCCAGCAGCTCCTGACGGCCCCAGAGCACACCGATGCCCGTCGGACCGCACATCTTGTGGCCGGTGAAGGCCACGAAGTCGGCCTGGAGGGCCTGCACGTCCAGCGGCATGTGCGGCGCGGCCTGCGAGGCGTCGATGCAGACCAGGGCGCCGACCTCCTGCGCCCGGCGCACTATCGCCTCGACGGGGTTGACCGTGCCGAGGATGTTGGACACGAGCACGAAGGAGACGATCTTCGTCTTCTCCGTGATGATCTCGTCGATGTTCGAGAGGTCGAGGCGGCCGTCGTCGGTCAGCCCGAACCACTTCAGCTTCGCGCCCGTGCGCTGCGAGAGCAGCTGCCACGGCACGATGTTGGAGTGGTGCTCCATCTCCGTGATGACGATCTCGGTCTCGGAGTCCACCCGGTAGGGCTCGTCGGCCCAGCCGAGCATGTTCGCCACGAGGTTCAGCGACTCGGAGGCGTTCTTGGTGAAGATCACCTCGTCGCGCGAGGGCGCGTTGACGAACGCGGCGACCTTGTCGCGCGCACCCTCGTACAGCGCCGTGGCCTCCTCGGCGAGCACATGCACACCGCGGTGGACGTTGGCGTTGTAGCGCTCGTAGTACTCGCTCAGGGCGTCCAGCACCTGGCGCGGCTTCTGCGAGGTCGCCGCGTTGTCCAGGTACACGAGCTTCTTACCGTCGTGGACCTGGCGGTCCAGGATGGGGAAGTCCTTGCGGATCGCCTCGGTGTCGAGGAGGCCCGGCAGCTGTGTCACGCGGATGCGCCACCCTTCACGTACTTGTCGTAGCCCTCGGCCTCGAGCTGGTCCGCGAGCTCCGGGCCGCCGGACTCGGCGATCCGGCCGTTCGCGAACACGTGGACGTGGTCGGGCTTGATGTAGCGCAGGATGCGCGTGTAGTGGGTGATCAGCAGGGTGCCGACCTCGCCGGTCTCGCGGACGCGGTTGACGCCCTCGGAGACGATGCGCAGCGCGTCGACGTCGAGGCCGGAGTCCGTCTCGTCGAGGATCGCGACCTTCGGCTTGAGCAGCTCCAGCTGGAGGATCTCGTGGCGCTTCTTCTCACCGCCGGAGAAGCCCTCGTTGACGTTGCGCTCGGCGAAGGAGGGGTCCATGTTCAGGCGCGCCATGGCCTCCTTGACCTCCTTGACCCAGGTGCGGAGCTTGGGGGCCTCGCCGCGGATGGCGGTGGCGGAGGTGCGCAGGAAGTTGGAGACCGAGACGCCGGGGACCTCGACCGGGTACTGCATCGCCAGGAACAGGCCCGCGCGGGCGCGCTCGTCGACGGACATCTCCAGGACGTCCTCGCCGTCGAGGGTGACGGTGCCGCCGGTGATCGTGTACTTCGGGTGACCCGCGAGGGAGTAGGCGAGCGTCGACTTGCCGGAGCCGTTGGGGCCCATGATGGCGTGCGTCTCGCCCTGCTTCACGGTGAGGTCGACGCCCTTGAGGATCTCCTTCGTGGCGTTGTCGGCCTCGACGGTGACGTGCAGGTCGTGGATTTCAAGCGTTGCCATGGGTTCCTCAGGACTCCTGGGTGAGGGAGACGAGCACGTCGTCCCCTTCGATCTTTACGGGGTATACGGGGACGGGGCGCGTCGCGGGAAGGCCGGACGGCTTGCCGGTTCTGAGGTCGAACGCGGAGCCGTGCAGCCAGCACTCGATCTGGCAGTCCTCCACCTCGCCCTCGGAGAGCGAGACGTTCGCGTGGGAGCAGATGTCGTGGATGGCGAACACCTCGCCCTCGGTCTGTACGACCGAGACCGGCGTGCCGTCGAGTTCCACCCGCTTCGGGGTGTCCTCCTCCAGCTCGCTCAGCCCGCAGGCGCGTACGTAGGTGGTCATCGGCCGGATCCAGTCACAGTCTCCAGCTCCTCGTCGATCTTCGCGAGGAGGCGTTCCTGGATGTCGTCGACGCCGATCTGCTGGACCAGCTCGGCGAAGAAGCCGCGGACGACCAGGCGCCGGGCCTCGTCGGCCGGGATGCCGCGGGCCATCAGGTAGAACAGCTGCTCGTCGTCGAAGCGGCCGGTCGCGGAGGCGTGGCCGGCGCCGACGATCTCGCCGGTCTCGATCTCCAGGTTCGGCACCGAGTCGACCCGGGCGCCGTCCGTGAGGACCAGGTTCCGGTTCATCTCGTAGGTGTCGGTGCCCTCGGCCTTGGCCTCGATGAGCACGTCGCCGATCCAGACGGCGTGGGCGCCCTCGCCCTGGAGCGCGCCCTTGTAGACGACGTTCGACTTGCAGTGCGGGACGTTGTGGTCGACCAGGAGGCGGTGCTCCTGGTGCTGGCCGGCGTCCGTGAAGTACAGCCCGAACAGCTCGGCCTCGCCGCCGGTGCCGGCGTAGGACACGCGCGGGTGGAGGCGGACGACGTCGCCGCCGAAGGTGACGACGACCGACTTGAAGCTCGCGTCCCGGCCGATCAGCGCGTTGTGCTGGGCCACGTGCACGGCCTTGTCGTCCCAGTCCTGGACGGAGACGACGGTCAGCTTGGCGCCGTCACCGAGGACGTAGTCGACGTTGGCCGCGAGGACGGCGTCACCGGTGTGGTCGATGACCACGACGGCCTCGGCGAAGGCGCCCAGCTCGATCACCTGGTGGGCGAAGGCGGTGCCGCCCTCGCCGTGCACGGCGATCCGGATCGGCTCGGTGAGGACCGTCTCCTTGGGGACGGTGATCACGCCGGCCCTCTCGAACGCCGAGTAGGCCTGCGCGGCGATGCGGTCCACGGGGGTGCCCGCCCTGCCGAGGCGCGCGTCGTCACGGCCGACGCCCTCGACGATGACGCCCTCGGGGGCCTGCACGTCGACCTTCAGGCCGCCGTCGCTCGCGACGGCGGTGCCGTCGTGCAGCCCGCGCAGCCGCTCCAGCGGGGTGAACCGCCACTCCTCCTCGCGGCCGTGCGGGACCGGGAAGTCCGCCACGTCGAAGGACGGGGGCGCGCTCATGCGCGTGGCGACGGTCGACTCGGCGGCAACGGCCACCGCGCCGGCGGTGGTGGACCCCACCGGGATATTCTGAGCCTCAGCCATGGCTGTCGGTCTGCTCTCTTCCTACGTTTTCGAACGTCGGCCCGCCCGGGGAGGCGGGCCGCTAGCCGCTGATCCGGTGGCGCGTCAGCCGACCGCGCCTTCCATCTGCAGCTCGATCAGCCGGTTGAGCTCCAGCGCGTACTCCATGGGCAGCTCCTTCGCGATGGGCTCGACGAAGCCGCGCACGATCATCGCCATCGCCTCGAACTCGCTCAGGCCGCGGCTCATCAGGTAGAAGAGCTGGTCCTCGGAGACCTTGGAGACGGTCGCCTCGTGGCCCATGGACACGTCGTCCTCGCGGACGTCGACATAGGGGTAGGTGTCCGAGCGGGAGATCGTGTCGACGAGCAGCGCGTCGCACAGCACGTTCGACTTGGAGCCGGGCGCGCCCTCGCCGATCTCGACGAGACCACGGTAGGAGGTACGGCCGCCGCCGCGCGCCACCGACTTGGAGACGATGTTGGAGGAGGTGTTCGGCGCCATGTGGACCATCTTGGAGCCGGCGTCCTGGTGCTGGCCCTCGCCCGCGAAGGCGATGGAGAGCGTCTCGCCCTTGGCGTGCTCGCCCATCAGGTAGACGGCCGGGTACTTCATGGTGACCTTGGAGCCGATGTTGCCGTCGATCCACTCCATGGTCGCGCCCTCGTACGCCACGGCGCGCTTGGTGACCAGGTTGTAGACGTTGTTCGACCAGTTCTGGATGGTCGTGTAGCGGCAGCGGGCGCCCTTCTTGACGATGATCTCCACGACCGCGCTGTGCAGGGAGTCCGACTTGTAGATCGGGGCCGTGCAGCCCTCGACGTAGTGGACGTAGGCGTCCTCGTCGACGATGATCAGCGTCCGCTCGAACTGGCCCATGTTCTCCGTGTTGATACGGAAGTAGGCCTGGAGCGGGATCTCCACGTGCACGCCCTTCGGCACGTAGATGAAGGAGCCGCCGGACCACACCGCGGTGTTCAGCGACGCGAACTTGTTGTCGCCGACCGGGATGACCGTGCCGAAGTACTCCTTGAACAGCTCCGGGTGCTCCCTGAGCGCGGTGTCCGTGTCCAGGAAGATGACGCCCTGCTCCTCCAGGTCCTCACGGATCTGGTGGTAGACGACCTCGGACTCGTACTGGGCCGCGACGCCCGCGACGAGGCGCTGCTTCTCCGCCTCGGGGATGCCGAGCTTGTCGTACGTGTTCTTGATGTCCTCGGGCAGGTCCTCCCAGGACTCCGCCTGCTTCTCCGTGGACCGCACGAAGTACTTGATGTTGTCGAAGTCGATGCCGGAGAGGTCCGAGCCCCAGTTCGGCATGGGCTTCTTCTCGAACAGGCGCAGGCCCTTGAGACGGAGCTTGGTCATCCACTCCGGCTCGTTCTTCTTGGCGGAGATGTCTCGGACGACGTCCTCGTTGATACCGCGCTTGGCAGAGGCACCGGCCACGTCGGAGTCGGCCCAGCCGTATTCGTAGTTGCCCAGACCCTCGAGCTCGGGGTGGGCGGTCTCCTCGATGGGGAGCGTCATGCGGGGTTCCTCCCGGCGGTACGTGCAGATGCGGTGTCGGTGGCTGTCTTGGGAATTCTGGGGATGAACGTCGTGCAGACGCCGTCGCCGTGGGCGATGGTGGCCAGCCGCTGGACGTGTGTGCCGAGCAGTTCGGCGAACAGCTCGGTCTCGGCCTCGCAGAGCTGCGGGAAACGCTCGGCGACATGCGCCACCGGGCAGTGGTGCTGGCAGAGCTGCTCCCCCTGGTGGGGGTGGGGCGCGCTGCGCGCCGTAGCAGCGTACCCGTCGGCACTCAGGGCCTTGGCCAACGCTTCGGTCTTCTCGTCGGGGTCCGCGGCCTCGACGGCCCGGCGGTAGGCACCGGCCTCGGCGGCGACCCGGGCGCGGGCGAAGGCGGCGACGGCCTGCTCCCCGCCCTCGCGGTCCGCGATCCAGTGGAGCGCGTCCACCGCGAGCTTGTCGTAGGACTGGTCGAAGGCGTCCCGTCCGCAGTCCGTCAGGGCGAACACCTTGGCGGGGCGCCCGCGCGTGCGCGCGCCGTACACGCGCTGCTCGCGGGGCTGCACGACGTCGTCGCCGACCAGTGCGTCGAGGTGCCGGCGGACGGCGGCCTGGGTGAGCCCGAGGCGTGCGGCGAGGTCGGCGACCGTGGACGGGCCGTGGGACAGGATGGACCGCGCGACCCGGTTGCGGGTGGACCGCTCACCGGTCGCGAGTTCCTCCTGCGGAGCCTCGCCGACGTTTTTCACAACGCCATTGTTGCGTAATTCCTCAGACAGGGGCAAGCCGCGTCCGGACGGGCGGCCGGTGCCGTACATCACTTAGGCAAACCTAAGCTGACCTGGGAGAACGATCACTGATCGATCAACTCGGTGGCGTCGCGCGAGCCGCTCCGGAAGACTGCCACACCATGCCCACACCCCCTCCCACCGGCCCGCTCGTCACCCGCGCCGGCCTGGCGGCGGACCTGCGCGCCGCCGGTGTCGAACCCGGCGAGACCCTCCTCGTGCACTCCTCGCTCAGCGCGCTCGGCTGGGTCTGCGGAGGCGCCGTCACGGTGGTCCTGGCGCTGCTCGACGCGCTCGGTCCGGACGGCACCCTGGTCGTCCCCACCCAGACCGGCGACCTCTCGGACCCCGCGCTCTGGGCCCGTCCGCCGGTGCCCGAGGAGTGGTGGGAGCCCATACGGGCGACCATGCCGGGCTACGACCCCGCGATCACGCCGTCCCGGGGGATGGGAGTGATCCCCGAGACGGTACGGACCTGGCCGGGCGCCCTGCGCAGCGCGCACCCCCAGACGTCCTTCGCGGCGCTCGGCCCGGCCGCGGCCGGGCTCCTCGCCGACCACGCCCCGGACTGCAGCCTCGGCGAACGCAGCCCGCTGGCCCGCCTGGAACGGGCGGGCGCCCGGGTGCTGCTGCTCGGCGCGGGCTGGGACACCTGCACCTGTTTCCACCTGGCCGAGTACCGCACGCCCGCGCCGCTGGTCGAGCTGGGCCGTCCGGGTGCGGAGGGCTGGGAGGTGGTGACCGAGGTGGCGGTCGACTCGGACCGGTTCGACGAGCTGGGCCACGACTTCGAGCGCGACCGGGAGGTCCGCCGGGCCAGGGTGGGCGCGGCGGACGTACGTCTGTTCCCGGTGGCCGACGCGGTGGCGTACGCCGAGCGCTGGCTCCCCGTGCACCGGCCCCGTGAGGAGGAGATCTCCGGACCCGGCCGCCTCGGCGCCCGGCCGCGTCCCTAGACTCGGGCGCATGCGAAGTGACCCCGTGGTCCAGGTCCGCTCCCTGGTGAAACGGTACGGCGACAAGACCGCGGTGGACGGCCTGGACCTGACGGCCGGAGCGGGCGTCACCGCCGTCCTCGGCCCCAACGGCGCGGGGAAGACGACCACGATCGAGACCTGCGAGGGCTACCGGAGCCCGGACTCCGGCTCGGTGTCCGTCCTCGGTCTCGACCCGGTCCGCGAGGCCGCCGCCCTGCGCCCCCGGATAGGCGTGATGCTCCAGTCCGGCGGCGTCTACTCCGGCGCCCGCGCCGAGGAGATGCTCCGGCACGTGGCCCGGCTGCACGCCCACCCGCTCGACGTGGACGCCCTCGTCGAGCGGCTGGGTCTCGGCGGCTGCGGCCGTACGGCCTACCGCCGGCTCTCCGGCGGCCAGCAGCAGCGGCTCGCCCTCGCGATGGCCGTGGTCGGCCGCCCCGAGCTGGTCTTCCTCGACGAGCCCACCGCCGGCCTCGACCCGCAGGCCCGCCGGGCCACCTGGGAGCTGGTCCGGGACCTGCGCGCGGACGGCGTCGCGGTCATCCTCACCACGCACTACATGGACGAGGCCGAGCAGCTCGCGGACGACGTCGCGATCATCGACGGCGGCCGGGTCGTCGCCCAGGGCTCGCCCGAGGAACTGTGCCGGGGCGGCGCCGAGAACACCCTGCGCTTCACCGGCCGCCCGGCCCTCGACGTCGGCTCCCTGCTCAAGGCCCTCCCGGCGGACTCCGCCGCCGTCGAACTGACGCCCGGCGTCTACCGGGTGACCGGCAAGATCAACCCGCAGCTCCTGGCCACCGTCACCTCCTGGTGCGCCCAGCACGGGGTGATGCCGGACCGCATCTCGGTGGAGCGGCACACCCTGGAGGACGTCTTCCTGGAACTGACCGGCAAGGAGCTGCGTTCATGAGCGCGACCACCGACAGGGGCGCCGGGACCTACGCGCCGAAGCCGGGCGCCGCCCCCCTCCCCCGCATGATCGCGGCCCAGGCGGCCCTGGAGACGCGGATGCTGCTGCGCAACGGCGAGCAGCTGCTCCTCACCGTGGTCATCCCGACCCTGCTGCTGGTGCTGTTCGGCTCGGTGGACATCGTCGACACCGGCGAGGGCGCGGCGGTCGACTTCCTGGCGCCGGGCGTCCTGGCGCTCGCCGTGATGTCGACGGCGTTCACCGGTCAGGCCATCGCCACCGGCTTCGAGCGCCGCTACGGCGTGCTGAAGCGGCTGGCGGTCTCGCCGCTGCCCCGCTGGGGCCTGATGGCGGCGAAGACCCTGTCCGTGCTGGTCACGGAGGTCCTCCAGGTCGTCCTGCTCACGGTGATCGCGTTCGCGATGGGCTGGGACCCGCGGGGCAATCCCTTCGCCGTGCTGCTCCTGCTGGTCCTCGGCACGGCCGCCTTCTCGGGCCTCGGTCTGCTGATGGCGGGCACGCTGAAGGCGGAGGCGACGCTCGCGGCGGCGAACCTGGTCTTCCTGCTGCTGCTGGTGGGCGGCGGTGTCGTGGTCCCGCTGGAGAAGTTCCCGGACGCGGCGCAGAGCCTGCTCGGGCTGCTGCCGATCGCGGCCCTGTCGGACGGGCTGCGGGACGTGCTCCAGCACGGCGCCGGCGTGCCCTGGGGCGACCTCGGGATCCTCGCGGTGTGGGCGGTGCTCGGGCTGGGCGCGGCCGCCCGCTACTTCCGCTGGGAATAAGCGCACGTCAGCACCCCGGCCGTACCCTCGTGAACGCGTGCACAAGCGACGGGCCTACCATGGTGCGCGTGCCGAAACCGACCCGCGACGACCTCGTCTCCGCTGCGCGCAACCCGCTCGCCTTCATCGCCGAACGCTGGACCCCGGACCCCAGAACGGTCCGGCGGGCGGCTCTCGCCGCCCTCGTCATGGCGGTGGTGATCGTGGTGACCGGCGGTGCGGTGCGGCTCACCGGGTCGGGCCTCGGCTGCCCGACCTGGCCCAAGTGCACCGACGACTCGCTCACCGCGACCCATGAGATGGGCGTCCACGGCTACATCGAGTTCGGCAACCGCATGCTGACGTACGTGCTGTGCGCGGCGGTCGGCTGGGCGATCGTCGCCGCGCGCTCGCAGAAGCCGTACCGGCGCAGCCTGACCCGGCTGGGCTGGGCGCAGTTCTGGGTCGTCATGGGCAACGCGGTGCTCGGCGGCATCGTGGTCCTGGTCGGCCTCAACCCGTACACGGTGGCCGCGCACTTCCTGCTCTCCACCGCGCTCATCGCCGTCGCCGCCGTGATGTGGCACCGCACCGGCGAGGGCGACACCGCCCCGCGTCCGCTGGTCGGCCAGGCCGTGCGGCAGCTGGTGGCGATCCTGGTGGGCGTCACGCTGCTGCTGATCGCGGTGGGCACGGTCGTCACGGGGGCCGGCCCGCACGCCGGCGACTCCAGCGAGGTCCATCGCATCCCGCTGAACTGGGAGAACGTCACCAAGCTGCACGCGGTGCTGGCCTGGATCGTGGTGACGCTCACCTTCGCCCTGTGGTTCGTCCTGAAGGCGGTGGACGCCCCGCGCGAGCCGCTGCACCGCACGCGTGATCTGTTCCTGGTCCTCCTGGCCCAGGGCGTCGTGGGCTACGTCCAGTACTTCACCGACCTCCCCGAGATCCTGGTCGGCGCGCACATGCTGGGTTCCTGCCTGGTGTGGATCGCCACGCTCCGCGTCCTGCTGTCCCTGCGGGAACGCCCGGTGGACGAGGCGGACGTGCCGGGCCCGGCCGTCACGGAGACGCCGGTCGCCGCGCACGGCTGAGACGCGGCCGGGGCCGGGGCGGGCCCGCCCGACGATTCAGCCGTACGTCCGTACGAGGTCGTCGATCGCCGGGCCGAGGAACCGCCGGGTCAGCTCGCCCCGGTGCGGCACCGGCTCGGCCCGGCGTCCGTACCGGCGCCGGCGGATGTCCTCGACGATCTCCACGGGTGCGCCCAGGTCGGGCAGCAGGTCCAGGGCCTCGCGCTTGGAGATCAGCCGGCCCTCGCGCAGGGTGGCGGTGGCGCGGGCCAGGGTGAGCGGTCCGAGGTCGACCCAGACGTCCTGGTCCCACAGACTGGCCCGGTCGACCGCCGGGCGCCAGAAGTCCCGCTGGTCGCGCACGACGAAGGCGTACAGCTCGGTGTCGGAGACCGGCGGCAGCAGCGCCCCGGGCGGTTCGCCGTGCAGGACGAGACCGAAGGTGTGCAGCTCGCGCCGGGTGACCGGGGTGACCGTCCGCCGGAACAGCCGCTCGTGCGCCCAGGTGAGGTGAGTCCGGCCGGGGTCGGACGCCGTGCCGGGCGTCAGATACGTGCAGTGCAGGTGCGCCGCCAGGGGTGCGTGGCGCAGCCCGGCGTGCAGGCGCCCCACCCGCCAGGCGGTCCGGGCGGTGACCGTGCCGTCCAGGACCGCGATCAGGTCCAGGTCGCTGCGGCCCTCCTGGTAGTCGCCGCCGCCGAGGGAGCCGTGGGCCCAGACGGCGAGCGGCGTGAGGTCCCGCAGTCCGTCAAGGAACCGTCCGACCAGGGCCGCGGTGTCGGTGGCGGGGGCGGGTAAACCGCCCGGCGCGTCGCTGTGGGTCATACGGCCAGTCTCACCGGCTACCCCAGCCCGTACACCCGCCGCGCGTTCCCCGCCGCGACCAGTCCCGCCACGCGCTGCGCGTCCGCCGGCGACCAGGCGCCCTCCGCCACCCAGGTCCCCAGCACCCGGGCCAGCGCCTCACGGAACAGCCGGGCCCCGACCACGTGCAGCTCGGGCAGGCCGTGCGCGCCGCTGGAGAAAAGGATCTTGCCGAAGGGGGCGAGTTCCAGGACCTCGGCGAGCACGGCGCCGGCACGTGCGCCGGTGCGGACGAGTTCGGCGCCCAGGTCGACGTGGACGTGCGGGAAGACGCCGGCGAGATGGGCCGCGTGACGGTGGTACGGGTAGCCGTGCAGCAGGACCAGGTCGGTGCCGAGGCCGGCCGTGGCGCGGGCGAAGTCGGTCAGCAGGACCGGGTCGGTGGCGTCGAGGCGCAGGCCCGGTTCGCCGAGGCCTGCGTGGAGCTGGAGGGGGCGGCCCGAGGCGACGGCGATCCACAGCAGATGGCGCAGGAGGACGGGGTCGGTGAGTGCCCCGCCGACCGGCCGGTGCGCGAGCCAGCGCCCCACCGCGCCGCGCACCTCCCCCGGCCCGGGCGGCTCCGGCGCGAACGCCAGGCCGTGCCGTACCCCCGCCACCGAGGTGAAGGCGACGGCGTGCGCGGCGGCCGCGTGCACCGACTCGGCGAGATTGGCCAGGAACGCGTCGACGGTGCCGGAGGTGTCGGCGACCTGTTCGGCGAGGAGTTCGAGGCGGACGATCTCATGGGCGTCGGCGTCCGCGGTGGAGGCCATCTCGCCCGGACCGGTGAGGTCGCCGGGCAGGCCGGTGTCGACGAGGTAGGTCGTGATGCCGCTGCCCCGCAGGAGTCTGCGGCCGGCCTCCAGGACGCCCAGTTCGCGGCGCCGGGCCAGATAGCGGGCCGGCGGGCAGTGGGGCTCCAGGCCGAGCAGGGGCGGGCACCAGCGGCGTACGGCGAACCCGGTCTGGGTGTCGAAGAAGGTGGTGCCGGGCGCCGGCGGGCCCTCGCTGCGCGCCAGGTGGGCCTCGAAGGTGCCGAGGCCCAGTTCCGTGCGCAGTACGCCGTGGCAGTACTGGTCCACGAGGGACGGCGTTTCGATCATCCGGGCTCCCCGAGGACGACTCCGTCGTTCACGGGGCCTAACGGGTGAGCCGGGCTCAGGTGTTGCTGTTCTTCGGACCGCCGAGCTGGATTCCGGCCATCCGGGACCATTCGTAGGGGCCGGTCGTGACCTTGGCGGCGAACTCGCCGTCGAAGTCCTCGTGGACGGTGACTCCGGCCTTGGCGACGGCCGCCTCGGCGATCGCGTAGGACGGTGCCACCAGGTCGCCCCAGCCGCCGTCCTCGCCGACGAGGACGATACGGGCGCCCTGTTCGCCGATGTAGGCGACCTGGGCCTCGGCTCCGCGGTGCTCCTTGGCGAAGGCGCCGATCTGCCTGGCCAGCTTGGCCGCCTTGCGGTCGGCCTTCGCGGCGGCCTTGGCGTCCTTGGCCTCGTCTGCCTGCTTGGTGTCTGCCATGGTCAGGATGCTACCGATGGGTAGGGCGGGCGGCGACGGTGGGGTTTGTGGGCTTGGCCACTCGCCGTCAGCGCAGGAAGGGGTCCACCGCCACCGCCACGAACAGCAGCGAGACATAGGTGATCGACCAGTGGAAGAGGCGCATCTCCTTGAGCTTGGCGCCGGTGGTGCCGTTCTTCGCGCGGTTCTGCAGGGCGTGCGCCTCCCACAGCCACCAGCCGCCGGTCACCAGGGCGACCGAGGTGTAGAACCAGCCTGTGTAGCCGAGGGGGGTCAGCAGCAGGGAGACGGCGACCATGACCCAGCTGTAGAGGACGATCTGCCGGGCGACGACCTTGTTGGAGGCGACCACGGGGAGCATCGGGACGCCGACGCGGGCGTAGTCGTCCTTCACCTTCATGGACAGCGGCCAGTAGTGCGGCGGGGTCCAGAAGAAGATGACGAGGAAGAGGATGACCGCGGCCCACGACATCGAGTTCGTCACCGCGGACCAGCCGATGAGGACCGGCATGCAGCCGGCGATGCCGCCCCAGACGATGTTCTGCGACGTACGCCGTTTGAGGATCATCGTGTAGACGACGACGTAGAAGAGGAGCGCTCCGAGCGACAGCCACGCGGACAGCCAGTTCACCAGCAGGCCGAACCAGGCGGTGGAGACGGCGGCGAGGGTGAGGCCGAAGACCAGGCCCTCACGCGGGGTGACCATGCCGGTGACCAGCGGCCGCTGCGACGTGCGCTCCATGAGCGCGTCGATGTCGCGGTCGATGTACATGTTGAGCGCGTTGGCGCCGCCGGCCGAGAGGTAGCCGCCGACGCAGGTGGCGAGCACCAGCCAGAGGTCCGGGACGCCCTGCTCCGCGAGGAACATCACCGGAACGGTGGTGATCAGCAGCAGCTCGATGATCCGTGGCTTGGTGAGCGCCACGAACGCCATGACTCGGGCCCCGATCGGCCGCTGACCCCGGCTGCTGCTCGTGCTGCTCGTACCCAGCACGCCCGGTGGACGGGATTCGACGGCCGTCACGCACACCCCTGACAGAGACTCCTCAGCAAGCCTTCGGTTGTGAACTCCCCGTGACGGCTCGCGCGTACCACGCCACTGTAGACGTTGCCCAGAGCCAGCCTTTCAAGGGGGTGGGGTCGTGTTGGCGGGTGCTCCGGGGCGAGCCGGACACACGTGCGTTGAGCAGTCGGATGAGCGGCTGCGTATTCACATGTCGAACAGCGGAACCCCCTGGTCTCAGCATGCGAACCACTGGTCGGGAGGCGGGCGGGACACAGTCCCGGCAGTCTGGAATGACTCGAAAAAATGCGCGTTCCTACGGGGGTAGGCTCGACAACGGCCGGTGCCGTGAAGAACACCGGCACGAGACATGTGGAGAGGAGCCCTGACCCAGGGTGAGCACCAAGCCGACCACTACAGACCTCGCGTGGAACGAATTGGACCAGCGGGCCGTCGACACCGCCCGGATCCTGGCCGCCGACGCCGTCCAGAAGGTCGGCAACGGCCATCCGGGTACGGCGATGAGCCTCGCGCCCGCCGCGTACACCCTCTTCCAGAAGGTGATGCGCCACGACCCCGCCGACCCCGACTGGGTGGGCCGTGACCGGTTCGTCCTGTCCGCCGGCCACTCCTCCCTGACCCTCTACATCCAGCTGTACCTGGGCGGCTTCGGCCTGGAGCTCCAGGACCTGGAGTCCTTCCGCACCTGGGGATCGAAGACCCCGGGTCACCCCGAGTACGGGCACACCAAGGCCGTCGAGACGACGACCGGGCCGCTCGGCCAGGGTGTCGCCAACGCGGTGGGCATGGCGATGGCCGCCCGCTACGAGCGCGGCCTGTTCGACCCGGAGGCCGCCGTCGGCGAGTCCCCGTTCGATCACCACATCTTCGTGATCGCCGGTGACGGCTGCCTCCAGGAGGGCATCTCCGCCGAGGCGTCCTCGCTGGCCGGTCACCAGAAGCTCGGCAACCTGGTCCTGCTGTGGGACGACAACCACATCTCGATCGAGGGCGACACCGAGACCGCCGTGTCCGAGGACACCGTGAAGCGGTACGAGGCGTACGGCTGGCACGTGCAGCGTGTGGAGCCCCAGGAGAACGGCGACCTCGACCCGGCGGCGCTGTACGCGGCGATCGAGGCCGCGAAGGCCGTCACCGACCGGCCGTCGTTCATCGCGATGCGTTCGATCATCGCCTGGCCCGCCCCGAACGCGCAGAACACCGAGGCCGCGCACGGCTCGGCGCTCGGCGCGGACGAGGTCGCCGCCACCAAGCGGGTCCTCGGCTTCGACCCGGAGCAGAGCTTCGAGGTCTCCGACGAGGTCATCGCGCACACGCGCGCCCTCGGCGAGCGCGGCCGTGAGGCCCGTGCCGTCTGGGAGAAGCAGCTGCAGGAGTGGCGTGACGGCAACGCCGAGCGCGCCGCCGAGTTCGACCGGATCAGCGCGGGCGAACTGCCCGAGGGCTGGGAGTCGCACCTGCCCGAGTTCGAGACGGGCAAGGGTGTCGCGACGCGTGCCGCGTCCGGCAAGGTGCTCCAGGCGCTCGGCGCGGTGATCCCCGAGCTGTGGGGCGGCTCCGCCGACCTCGCCGGCTCGAACAACACCACGATCGACAAGACGTCGTCCTTCCTGCCCGCGGACAACCCGCTGCCGGAGGCGAACCCCTACGGCCGCACGATCCACTTCGGCATCCGCGAGCACTCCATGGCCGCGGAGATGAACGGCATCGCGCTGCACGGCAACACCCGCATCTTCGGCGGCACGTTCCTCGTGTTCTCCGACTACATGCGCAACGCCGTCCGTCTGTCGGCCCTGATGCACCTGCCGGTGACCTACGTGTGGACGCACGACTCCATCGGTCTCGGCGAGGACGGCCCCACCCACCAGCCGGTCGAACACCTCGCCTCCCTGCGGGCCATCCCGGGCCTGAACGTCGTCCGCCCGGCCGACGCCAACGAGACGGCGATCGCCTGGCGCGAGATCCTCAGGCGCTGGACCAAGGAGTTCGGCAGGGGCGCCCCGCACGGTCTGGCGCTGACCCGTCAGGGCGTGCCGACGTACGAGGCCAATGAGGCGGCCGCCAAGGGCGGTTACGTGCTCTTCGAGGCGTCGAACGGCGCGCCGGAGATCGTTCTCATCGCCACGGGTTCCGAGGTGCATGTGGCCGTCGAGGCCCGTGAGCGGCTGGAGGCCGACGGGGTGCCCACCCGCGTCGTGTCCATGCCGTCCGTGGAGTGGTTCGAGGAGCAGGACCAGGGGTACCGGGACAGCGTTCTGCCGCCGTCCGTCAAGGCACGTGTCGCGGTCGAGGCCGGGATCGGGCTCACCTGGCACCGTTACGTCGGTGACGCCGGACGCATCGTCTCGCTGGAGCACTTCGGCGCTTCGGCCGACGGCAAGGTCCTCTTCCGGGAGTTCGGCTTCACCGCCGAGAACGTGGCCGCGGTCGCGCAGGAATCCCTCGCCGCCGCCCGGCGCTGACGCTCACAGACGCTTCCATCCACACGTAGGAGATGTAATTCCATGACAGACGCACTCAAGCGCCTCTCCGAGGAGGGCGTCGCGATCTGGCTGGACGACCTGTCGCGCAAGCGCATCACGTCCGGCAACCTCGCCGAGCTGCTCGACCAGAGCCACGTCGTGGGCGTCACCACGAACCCGTCGATCTTCCAGAAGGCGATCAGCAGCGGTGACGGCTACGAGCAGCAGGTCTCCGACCTCGCCGCCCGCAAGGTCACCGTCGAAGAGGCCATCCGCATGATCACGACGGCGGACGTCCGTGACGCCGCCGACATCCTGCGCCCGGTCTTCGACGCGACCGGCGGCCAGGACGGCCGGGTCTCCATCGAGGTCGACCCGCGCCTGGCGCACGACACCAAGGCGACGGTCGCCGAGGCCAAGCAGCTGGCGTGGCTGGTGGACCGGCCCAACACGCTGATCAAGATCCCGGCCACGATGGGCGGCCTGCCGGCCATCACCGAGGTCATCGGCCTCGGCATCAGCGTCAACGTGACGCTGATCTTCTCGCTGGAGCGCTACCGCCAGGTCATGGACGCCTACCTGGCCGGCCTGGAGAAGGCCAAGGAGCGCGGCCTGGACCTGTCGAAGATCCACTCGGTGGCGTCCTTCTTCGTGTCCCGCGTCGACACCGAGATCGACAAGCGCATCGACGCGCTCGGCACCGACGAGGCCAAGGCCGCCCGCGGCAAGGCCGGTGTCGCCAACGCGCGGCTCGCCTACCAGGCGTACGAGGAGGTCTTCTCCACCGACCGCTGGAGCGCGCTGGAGAGCGCGGGCGCCAACAAGCAGCGTCCGCTGTGGGCCTCGACGGGTGTCAAGGACCCGGCGTACAAGAGCACGCTGTACGTGGACGAGCTGGTCGCGCCCAACACGGTGAACACCATGCCGGAGGCCACGCTGGAGGCGACCGCCGAGAGCGGTGAGATCCGCGGCAACGCGATCGCCGGCACGTACGAGCAGTCGCGTGCCGAGCTGGACGCGGTCGAGAAGCTCGGGATCTCGTACGACGAGGTCGTGCAGCTGCTGGAGGACGAGGGCGTCGAGAAGTTCGAGGCGTCCTGGAACGACCTGCTCAAGTCGACCGAGGCGGAGCTCCAGCGCCTCGCACCCTCGGAGGGCTGAACACCTTGTCGAGCAGCAATCCGCTGCGTGACGCCGCGGACCGACGGCTCCCGCGTATCGCGGGGCCGTCGGGCCTGGTCATCTTCGGCGTCACAGGCGATTTGTCACGTAAAAAGCTGATGCCTGCCGTGTACGACCTCGCCAACCGCGGACTGCTGCCGCCGGGCTTCTCGCTCGTCGGCTTCGCGCGCCGGGAGTGGGCCAACGAGGACTTCGCGCAGGAGGTGCACGACGCGGTCAAGGAGCACGCCCGCACGCCCTTCCGCGAGGAGGTCTGGCAGCAGCTCATCCAGGGCATGCGGTTCGTCCAGGGCACCTTCGACGACGACGAGTCCTTCGAGCGGCTGCGCGACACCATCGAGGAGCTGGACAAGGCACAGGGCACGGGCGGTAACTTCGCCTTCTACCTGTCCGTGCCGCCGTCCGCGTTCCCGGTCGTGATCCAGCAGCTGAAGAAGCACGGCCTGGCCGACCAGAGCAGCGGCTCCTGGCGGCGCGCGGTCATCGAGAAGCCGTTCGGGCACGACCTGGCCTCCGCCGAGGACCTCAACAAGGTCGTGCACGAGGTCTTCGCCCCGGACCAGGTCTTCCGCATCGACCACTACCTGGGCAAGGAGACCGTCCAGAACATCCTGGCGCTGCGCTTCGCCAACACGATGTTCGAGCCGATCTGGAACCGGTCCTTCGTGGACCACGTGCAGATCACGATGGCCGAGGACATCGGCATCGGCGGCCGGGCGGGCTACTACGACGGCATCGGCGCGGCCCGTGACGTCATCCAGAACCACCTGCTGCAGCTGATGGCGCTGACCGCGATGGAGGAGCCCGCCTCCTTCGACGCGGACGCGCTGGCCGCCGAGAAGACCAAGGTGCTCGGCGCGGTGCGGCTGCCGAAGGACCTGGGCCGGGACACCGTGTTCGCGCAGTACGCGGCCGGCTGGCAGGGCGGCGAGAAGGTCATCGGCTATCTCGAAGAGGACGGTATCGACCGCCGGTCGAAGACCGACACCTACGCGGCGATCAAGGTCGAGGTCGACAACCGCCGCTGGGCGGGCGTCCCCTTCTACCTGCGGACGGGCAAGCGCCTCGGCCGCCGGGTGACCGAGATCGCGGTGGTCTTCCAGCGCGCCCCGCACTCCCCCTTCGACTCCACGGCCACCGAGGAGCTGGGCCAGAACGCGATCGTCATCCGCGTCCAGCCCGACGAGGGTGTGACGGTCCGCTTCGGCTCCAAGGTGCCGGGCACGTCGATGGAGATCCGTGACGTGTCGATGGACTTCGCGTACGGCGAGTCCTTCACCGAGTCGTCGCCCGAGGCGTACGAGCGCCTCATCCTCGACGTCCTGCTCGGCGACTCGAACCTCTTCCCGCGCACCGAGGAGGTCGAGCTGTCCTGGAAGATCCTCGACCCGATCGAGGAGTACTGGGACAAGAGCGGCAGGCCCGCGCAGTACCAGGCGGGCACCTGGGGTCCCGTCGAGGCGGACGAGATGCTGGAGCGAGACGGACGGAGCTGGCGCCGGCCATGAAGACGGACCTCACGGACACCACGGCCAGCAAGATCAACAAGGCGCTGGTCAAGGCCCGCCGGGAGATAGGCACTCCGGCGGTGGGCATGGTGCTCACGCTCGTCATCGTGACGGACGAGGAGAACGCGTACGACGCGCTCAAGTCCGCCAACGACGCCTCGCGCGAGCACCCTTCGCGCACGATCGTGGTCATCAAGCGCGTCTCCCGCTCCCCCCGCGACCGCACGAAGTCCCGCCTCGACGCCGAGGTGCGGGTGGGCGCGGACGCCGGCACCGGTGACACGGTCGTGCTGCGGCTGTACGGCGAGGTCGCGGACCACGCCCAGTCGGTGGTGCTCCCGCTGCTGCTGCCGGACGCGCCCGTGGTGGTCTGGTGGCCGGTCAACGCGCCGCTCGACCCTGCCCGCGACCCGCTGGGCGCGCTCGGCCAGCGCCGGGTGACCGACAGCTACGCCGCCGAGAAGCCGATCGAGGAGCTGCGGACCCGCGCCGACAACTACGAGCCCGGCGACACGGATCTGGCCTGGACCCGGATCACCCCCTGGCGTTCCATGCTGGCCGCCGCGCTCGACCAGGTGGACTGCGAGGTCATCTCCGCGGAGGTGCAGGGCGAGCAGTACAACCCGAGCGTGGAGCTGCTGGCGATGTGGCTGGCGGACCGGCTGCACGTCCATGTACGGCGTGGGGTGTCGTCCGGGCCCGGCCTCAACGAGGTGCGGATGCTGACCAGCACCGGACCCATCCGGCTGTACCGGCCCAACGGGGGCCTCGCCCTCCTGACACTGGAGGGCCAGCCGGACCGGGCGGTCGCGCTGAAGCGCCGCGAGACGTCCGAGCTGCTGGCGGAGGAGCTGCGCAGGCTCGACCCCGACGACACGTACGCGTCCGCGCTGCGGTTCGGGGTGGACCGGCTGGGCGGCGCCTCCGGCAACACGCCGGGCGGTGCGCCGACGGCCGCGCCGGCCACCGCTCCGGCCACCGCGGGTGGCGCTTCGGGGGCCTCCGTGGTTCCGGGTGCGGGACCCGGCTCGGTCTCCGGTTCCGGCCCGGGGCTGGGGTCCGCCGTCGCGTCGGCCGCCGCCGCGGCCCGCGCGTCCGCGGCCGCGTCCGCGCCCGCACTGCCGCCGGCCGCTCCGTCGGGTCCGGTCGCCTCCCCGGCCTCGGCCGGGTCCACGGGGGCCGCCGGTGACGACGACTCCGAGCGGCCCACGCCGGCGCAGATGCCGCCCGTGAAGAAGGCCACGCCATGAGCACCCCCCAGCTGGTCGTGCACCGCGACAAGGAGCTGATGGCCCAGGCCGCGGCGGCCCGGCTGATCACCAAGGTCGTGGACGCGCAGGCCTCGCGCGGGTACGCCTCGGTGGTCCTCACGGGCGGCCGCAACGGCAACGGGCTGCTCGCGGCGCTGGCGGCGGCGCCCGCCCGGGACGCGATCGACTGGGCGCGGCTGGACCTGTGGTGGGGCGACGAACGGTTCCTGCCCGAGGGCGATCCCGAGCGGAACGTCACCCAGGCCCGCGAGGCGCTGCTGGACTCGGTGCCGCTGGACCCGAAGCGGGTGCACGCCATGCCCGCGTCGGACGGGCCGTGGGGTGCCGACGTGGGCGCGGCGGCCGCGGCCTACGCGGAGGAGCTGGCGCGCGCGGCGGGGCCCGAGAACCACGGGTCGGTGCCGACGTTCGACGTACTGATGCTCGGGGTCGGGCCGGACACGCATGTGGCCTCGCTGTTCCCCGAACTGCCGGCCGTGCGGGAGACCGAGCGGACGGTGGTGGGGGTCGGCGGCGCGCCGAAGCCGCCGCCGACGCGGGTCACGCTGACGCTGCCCGCCATCCGGGCCGCGCGTGAGGTGTGGCTGCTCGCCGCGGGTGAGGACAAGGCGCGGGCCGCGGCCATCGCCCTGTCCGGCGCGGGGGAGATCCAGGCACCCGCCGCGGGCGCGTACGGACGGTCGCGGACCCTGTGGCTGCTGGACGCGGCGGCGGCGTCGCAGCTGCCCCGGTCGCTGTATCCGCCCGCCTCGCCCTGAGTCCGTCCGTGCGGGCCCGGTGAGGGTGGTCGCGCAGGTCCCCTCGTCCCTGGGAATCAGGGGCGGGGGGACCTTGCTTTTCCGGCCCGCGGGGCGACCCGCACCGGATTGCCGACCGGTGAGCCACGGGACAGCGGGCTCAGCCTATGCCGGGGAATTCGTCCCCCACAAGGAAGTCCGCCAAAAGACCGCCCGGAGACGTCATCGAATTCTTTCGACGGAAGACCGGGGCTCACCGATGACACGCGACAACGACATATTTATAGCGTCCCGGGGCGATCCCATGAGATCTCCCTATGCGTGCGGGCAGATCGCCCCGAGCCACCACGAACACCACCCTCCGCCGCCGTCAACCCACGTGGTCCTGTCGATTCGCTATCAGATAGTCATGTGCGCACCCGCATAAAAATTTGCGCACGGCCACCGCTTGCCAACGCGCGATCACGCACGGAATGCTGGGCCTCCTGGCGGAACTTGAAAGTTCTACGACCATCGTTTTTCGGACATGGAGACCCGCGTCGGGTTGCCGCGGTTCGACTTTCTGAAATGCAGCCTCGGAGCTGGGAAGGCGCATTACCCATGCTGAAAACCGGCAAGCCATTACGTTGGAGAAGGCTTTCCCGGGCCGGTGATGACCGGCATTTGCTCATACCTCTGGACCACAGCGTCTCGGACGGCCCGGTGGCCCCTCCGGGACAGTGGGAGGACCTGCTGCGGGAGCTGGTGGCCGGCGGGGCCGACGGGATCGTCGTCCACAAGGGCCGGGCCCGCACCCTCGCGCCCGAGCTGCTCGGCGACTGCGCGCTGGTGGTGCATCTGAGCGCCAGTACGGCCTGTGCCGCCGACGTGGACGCCAAGGTGCTGGTCGGGGATGTCGAGGAGGCGGTGGCACTCGGCGCGGACGCGGTCAGCGTCCATGTGAACATCGGCTCGGACACCGAGGGCCGTCAGCTCGCCGACCTCGGCGCGGTGGCCCGCTCGTGCGACACCTGGGGCATGCCGCTGATCGCGATGGTCTATCCGCGCGGCCCCCGGATCGAGAACCCGCACGATCCCGCCCTGCTCGCCCACGTCGTGAACGTCGCCGCGGATCTGGGCGCCGACATGGTGAAGACCACCGTCGCCCTGCCGCTGGAACGGATGTCCGAGGTGGTGGCCCACAGCCCCATCCCCGTCCTCGCGGCCGGTGGCCCGCCGGACGGCTCCGACCTGATCGAGTACGGCACCGCCGTGATGGCGGCCGGCTGCCGGGGGCTCGCCGTCGGCCGTCGTGTCTTCTCCTCCCCCTCCCCCGCCTCCCTGGTCTCCCGCCTCGCCGCCGTGGTGCACGGCACCGCCGGCGACGGCCTCCCGGACGGCATCGGCATGTCCGAGCCGTCTTCTTCCTCTTCCTCTCCCCGTTACTCGACGATCGTGGCAGGTGTCGCATGAGGTTCGCGTGGATCGATCTCCGTGAAGTCCCCCGTCCGCAGCTCCAGGCGGTGGTGGACGCCGCCGTCCACGCCCGGATGGCCGGAGTGGTCTCCGCGGACGCCGAGCTGCTGGGGACCCTGCCGCCGACGGTGACCCGGGTGCTGGCCTCCGAGTCCCGGACCGCGGCCCCCGCGAAGAAGCCCGCGGACAAGAACACCAAGGGCGACAGGAACGACGCGGGCCAGGGGGGCGGCAAGGACACGCAGGCCGCCGCCGGCGCCGGGTCCGCGAGCGGCGCCCCGGCCGGCACCGGATGCGACCTGCTGCTGCGGAGGTTCGCCACCCAGGACGAGCTGGACGCGCTCGCCGCCGAGAACCGGGGCACCACCGGCACAGCGGTGACCCGTACGCCCGTCGCCGGCTTCGTCGACGTACGGGACGACCGCACCCTCCAGCTGTCGTGCGTCGGCGCGATGGCACTGCCGTACACGGTGATCCATTTCGCCGACCCGACGAAGATCCCGCTGGAGATCGTGCTCGCGGCGGCCGAGTCGGCCGAGGGGAAGCTGGTGACCGTCGTCGGGGACCTGGAGGAGGCGGCCATCGTCTTCGACGTCCTCGAACGCGGTTCCGACGGCATCCTGTTCACCCCCCGGAGCGCGGACGACGTGTTCGCGCTGGCCCGGCTGCTGGAGGCGACGACCCCGCAGCTGGAGCTGTCCACGCTGACGGTGGAGAGCATCCGGCACGTCGGGCTCGGCGACCGGGTCTGTGTGGACACCTGCTCGCACTTCGAGGAGGACGAGGGCATCCTCGTCGGCTCGTACTCGTCCGGTTTCGTGCTCTGCTGCAGCGAGACGCACCCGCTGCCGTACATGCCGACCCGGCCGTTCCGGGTCAACGCCGGCGCCCTGCACTCGTACACGCTCGGCCCCGACAACCGCACCAACTACCTCAGCGAGGTCGGCTCCGGCAGCGCCCTGCTCGCGGTCGGGGCCGACGGCCGCACCCGGCGGGTGGTCGTCGGGCGGGCCAAGCTGGAGTCCCGGCCGCTGCTGGAGATCCGCACGCACGCGGAGGACGGGCGGCTGGTGAGCCTGACCGTGCAGGACGACTGGCACGTGCGGGTGCTCGGGCCGGGCGGCAAGGTCCTCAATGTCACCGAACTGCGGGCCGGGGACGAACTGCTCGGCTATCTGGCGCAGGACAAGCGCCATGTGGGCCTGCCCATCGGCGAGTTCTGCAAGGAGGTCTGAGGCCCCATGGGCGAACTCGTGGCGGCCGCATCCGGCGAGGACGGGATGCCCGTCCTGGTCCGGCGGCTGTTCGACGCACGGGACGACGGCCTGCCCTATCTGACGCACCGGCGGGAGACCGTCGCCCGGGGCGGGTTACGGGAGCGGGTGGCCCGGCAGGCCGCCGTTTTCGCCGGCTACGACATCGGCCCCGGCAGCACGGTGGGACTGCAGACGCCTCCCAGCTTCACCCAGGTCGAGGTGCTGCTCGCGCTCTGGCGGCTGGGCGCCCAGGTGATGCTGTTCGACTTCCGGCTGAAGCCCGCCGAGGTGGACGCGCTGTGCGCCGGCTGCCGGCCGCAGTTCATGGTCCGGGCCGGGTCCAACGTCCGGGCGGCGTTCGGTTTCCGGCCCGAGTACGAGGTCGCCACCGAGTGCCGCAGGGCCGGCCGACCCGCCGCGGGCGCGCACCGGCTGGTCCAGTTCAGCTCGGGCTCCACCGGGCGGCCGAAGGTGATCGGCAGGACCGCCGGGTCCATCGCCGCCGAGATCGAGGCGTTCGCGGCGGTGCCCGGGATGCCGGGCGAGGGCGACCGGCTGCTGCTGCTCAGCTCCACGGCGCACAGCTTCGGCCTGATCGGCGGGCTGCTGCACGCCCTGGCGGCCGGCGTCCGCGTCGTCTTCGCGCCCCGGGTCTCCGCCCGCGAGATCCTGCGGACCTCGGCCGACCACCGGGTGACCCACCTGTTCGGGGTGCCGATGCACTACGAGCTGCTCTCCGCCGCCCTCGACCCGCCCGGGCTGCCCGAGCTGCGGGCCGCCGTCTCCGGCGGCGAGCTGATGCCGCCGGAGGTCGCCGCACGGTTCGCGGAACGGTACGGCGTGCGGGTCGGCGAGGCCTACGGCACCACCGAGACCGGCATCGTCGCCATCGACGTCGGCGGCACGCTCCGGCCCACCGTCGGGCGGCCCGCGCCGGGCGTGCTGGTCCGGGAGCACAAGGGTGAACTGGACGTCGCGCTCGACGCGTCGCCGTACCTCTTCGACTCCGGCGGCACCCAGTACGAGGACGGCTGGCTGCACACCCGCGACCGGGCCGGCGTGGGCGCCGACGGCACGGTCACCGTGGGCGGCCGCGCCGACTCGCTCGTCGTCGTCGGCGGCCTCAAGGTCGATCTCACCGAGGTCGAGCACGTCCTGCGCGCCCACCCGGCCGTCGAGCAGGCCGTGCTGGTCCACGAGGGCGTGACCGAGGCGTACGTGGCGGTCGCCGCCGGAGCCGCGAGCCCGTCGGCGGAGGAGCTGCTGCGCTGGTGCCGGGAGCGGCTGGCCGACCACAAGCTGCCCCGCGTGATCCGGCTGCTGGACACCCTGCCCCGCACGTCGAACGGGAAGCTGGTCCGCCGGGCGGCCACGCTCCAGGCGGCGGCGAGCGGCGCGTAGCGACCCGGTGCGCAGCCCCGCGACGGGCGGTCCCCGCACGACTTTTCGCATGACCTTCTCACGACATTCCCCCTGGAGATGGCGATCATGAGCACGTCCACCCTGGACAACGAGATCCGCGAGTTCGTCCTGACCACGGTCATCGACGAGATGAACATCCTGCTGAGCCGCGACGGCATCACGGACGAGAGCCCGGTGACCGTCGGCGGGCTGGAGCTGGACTCCCTCAGCCTGATCGAGCTGACGCTGCGGCTGGAGTCGCGGTTCGGCGTGGAGATCCCGGACACCGACATCGAGCCGCTGGCCTCCCTGACCCTCGGCGGGCTCGTCTCCGAGGTCGTCGGGCGCGGGGCGAAGGCATGAGCGCGGAGGTCTCCGCACCGTCCGCCCCCCAACCGACCGCACCGGCCGTCATCACGCTCGGCACGGTCCGGGAGCTGCTGTCCGACCGGAAGATCTTCCCCGGTGTCCCGGACGACCTCGGTGACGACTCCGAACTGGTCCTGGACTCCCTGGGGCTGGTGTGGCTGCTGCACGTGGTGGAGGAGCGGTACGGCCTGGTGGTGGAGCCCGGCGACGAGGACATCGCGAACCTGACCTCGCTGCGGCGGCTCACGGAGTTCCTGAGCGCGTCCGCGGCGGGCGCGGCGCAGGGGGGTGACCGCGGTGACCGGTGACGTGACGGTGACCGGGTTCGGTGTGCGCACCGCCTTCGGCGCGGGCGCGGACGCCCTGCGCCGCGGGGTCTTCGCCGGTGTCCCCTCCTTCGCCCCCACCACCCGCTTCGACACCGGCCCGTACCGCACGCCGATGGCCGGGGCCGCCCCCGACGGCGCCGACGCGGCCGAGGGCTGGGCCCTGCGCCCAGCCCTCGCGCACTGCGGAAGGGAGGCCCTCGACATGGCGGGCCTGCCCACGGGGACGGAGGCCGCGGTGCTGCTGGGCATCGCGGGCGACTGCACGGGCGTCACGCGCTTCTGGCGGGAGGCGTCCGAGGAACCGGGGAACGGCGTGAGCGCGGGCTCGGGCGCAGGCTCGGGCTCGGGCTCGGGCGCAGGCTCGGGCTCGGGCTCGGGCGCAGGCTCGGGCTCGGGCTCGGGCCGGGCCGACCTCGGCGGCGGCACGGGTCCGGCGGCTTCGAGAAGCAGCACGGCCCCGGCCCACGGCGACGGCGAGGGGGGCACGGGCGCGCAGCTCGCCGACGCCGTCCCGGCGCACCTCGCCGAGTCGATGGCCCGGAGCCTCGGGCTGACGGGCCCTCGGCTCACGTTCACCAACGCCTGCGTGGCCTCCGCCGCCGCGATCATCCACGCCTGCCGGCTGATCTCGTCGGGGCGGGCCGACGTGGCGGTGTGCGCCGGCGGCTACCTCGTGGAGGAGGAGACGTTCGGGAAATTCGACTCGGGGCGGGCGCTGTCCCGCGACGGGCTGGTGCGGCCGTTCAGCGCGGACCGCACCGGGCTGCTGCTCGGCGACGGGGTCGCGGCGGTCGTCCTGGAGTCCGCCGAGCACGCGCGGCGGCGCGGGGCCCGGCCGCTGGCGGGCGTGACCGGCTGGGGCGCGGCCACCGACGCCCACCACATCGCCCAGCCGCACCCGGAGGGCGTGGGCCTGGCCCGCGCCGCCCGGCAGGCCCTGCGGCTGGCCGGCGACCCCGACGGGGCGGCCCTCGGCTACGTCAACGCGCACGGCACCGGCACCCGGTACAACGACGGTGCCGAGACCCGGGGGCTGCGCGCCGCCCTCGGGGACCGGGCCGAGTCGGTCCCGGTCAGCTCCACCAAGAGCACCACCGGCCATCTCCTGGAGGCGGCCGGTGTCGTGGAGTTCGTGATCACGGTGCTGGCCCTCATGGACGGCGTCCTGCCGCCGACCGCGAACCTCACACGGCCGGACCCGGAGTGCGACCTCGACTACGTGCCGGACGGGCCCCGGCAGGCCGACCTGCGCCGGGCCCTCACCATCAACGCCGCCTTCGGCGGCGCCAACACCGCACTCGTCCTGGAGCGGCCGTGACGACGACGGACCACGGCGGCGCGACCGCGCCGCCCGGCACACCCGCGGACGCGGAGAAGACCGGGCCGGCCGGGAAGGGGCCGCTGCGCTCTCCCCTCGGTCTCCTCACCACCGCCACCGCGACCCACGGCACCGGACGGCCCGGCGACATCCCGCCGCCGCGGCTGCCGGGGTTCGTGGAGTCGGCGTTCAGCCCCCTGGCGTACGAGGTCACCGCCCGGTGTCTGACCGAGCGGCCCGGGGACGACGCGCGCACGGCCGTCGTGCTGGCGAGCCTCCTGGGGGACACCACCACGGCCGATCTGGCGAGCCGGCGGATGGTGTCCGGGCGGGTCCACAACCCGCTGCTGTTCATGCAGGCGACCCCCAACTCCGTGCTCGGGCACCTCAGCCGGGAGTTCGGGATCACCGGCCAGATGTTCAGCCTCTCCACCCTCGACGACCCGGTGGCCGAACTGCTGGCCATGGCGGACCTCCTCCTGGAGGACCCGGAGCTGGACCGCGTCCTGGTGGCCGGCGTGGAACTGGGCGGCGGAGCGCGGACGGCGGCCGTGCACCGGGAGCTGTCCGCCGGGACCGGCCGGCCGCGCCCGGATCTCCCGGAGGCCGCCGCCCTCGCGGCGGCCGTCCTCCTCGGCCGCCCCGGCGCGGGCGCGCCCGTGACCGTCCGCGCGGCGCGGCCGCAGGACGGCCGGCCGCCGGCGGTGCCCGTGCACGCCGGCAGCGTCCAGGGCCTGTTCGACCTGGCCGACGCCCACCGGCGGCTGCTGCGGGACGGCGGCACCCATGTCCTGGCCACCGCGCCCGGGGCACCCGCGTTCCTCCTCGACGCCGAACGGCTCCCGGACCGGGACGAGACGGAAAGAGACGAGACGGAGACCCATGCTCATCAGTAGGCAGGAGCGGGCGCGGATCTGCTCCGACACCGCACTCGGCGCCGGCAACATCCTCGCGCGGCTGCGCGCGTACGAACGTCCGCTCGACGAGCCGGTGCTGCGGACCGACGGCACCTGGCGGGCGCCGGACGGCAGCCACCCCGAGGTGCTCACGCTCGGGCAGCTGTACGAGGCGGTGGAGACGTACGCGGGCTGGTACGCGTCCCGGGGCGTGCGCCCCCGCGACCCGGTGGCCGTCCACTCCTTCTCCGCCGCCGAGTTCGCGGTGAACTTCCTGGCGCTGACCTCGCTCGGCGCCGTCCCGTCGTTCGTCAACGGCAATCTGGCCCCGGAGACCGCCCGGGAGTACGTCCGCCGCCAGGGCGCGGTGGGCGCCTTCACCGACGAGGCCCACCGCGAGGTGCTGCCCGGCGGCGCCGACGGCCCGGCGGGCGAGGCGGGACCCGGCTTCCGGGTGACCGCCGCCGACATCCGGCCGGAGCACCGGGCGTCGCTGCCGGCGTCGTACCCGTACCGGCACGACGCGAGCGACCCGGTGCTCATCTCCCACTCGTCCGGCACCACCGGCATGCCCAAGGGGGTGCCGCACACCCACCGGACGCTGATGTACGCCCAGGTGCACCGGCTGCGGTTCTCCACCGGCACCGACATGGAGCGCACGCTCGTCGGACTGCCCGGTGCGCACAACGCGATGGTGGCGACGCTGCTGTACTGCCTGCTGCTGCGCGCGGACATCAAGCTGCTGTCCAGCCAGCGCGGGGCGGACGTGCTCGACGCGGTCGAGGAGTTCCGGCCGACGACGGTCCTGGCCTTCGCCGGGACCTTCGGCGAGATGGCGGCGGAGAACCTCGCCACGCGGGACCTGTCCAGCGTGCAGGTGTGGTTCAACACCGGGGACGCGGCGCACGAGGCGCACATCCGGGCGCTCGTGGAGCACGGGAGCCACATCGAGATCCGGCGCGATCTGAGCCGTGTCCGGGTCGACGGTTCGGTCTTCGTGGACGGTCTCGGTTCGTCGGAGGCCGGCTACTCCGTCTTCCACAACCGGCACACCAAGGACACCTCGGCCTACTCGCGCCGCGTCGGCAGGCCGATCAGCTTCGCCGAGGCCGCGGTGCTGGCGGAGGACGGCACCCCGCTGCCGGCCGGGCAGATCGGCCGCCTCGGTCTCAAGTCGCCCACGCTGACGCCCGGTTACTGGAACGACTCGCTGACCTGGAACCGGATGCGGCTGGGCGGCTACTGGCTCACCGGCGACCTCGCGCACCAGGACGAGGAGGGCAACTTCTACCACCTCGACCGGGTCCCGGACGCGGTCCGCACCCGCGCCGGGATCGTCTTCAGCACCCGTACCGAGGAACTGCTCCTCGCCGAACTGCCCCGGCTCGCCGACTGCACGGTGGTCGGGGTCGCCCCCGACGGGGTCCGCGCGGACTGGGACGGCGACGGCGAGGCGGAGGCGTACGCGCTGCTCCAGCTCACCGGGGAGGAGGGCGAGGACGGCGACGAGGTGTGGACCGGGCGGGTCAACGCCGTGCTGGCGGCCGCCGGTTTCCCGCCGGTCACCCGGGCGCTGCGGATGCGGCCCGAGGACGTCGCCAAGGGCGCCACCGGAAAGGTTCTCAAACGAGTGATGCGCGACCGGCTCGCCGCCGCCCCGGCCGCCGCGGACACCGCCGAGGAGCAGCAGGCATGAGCACCGACAGCGACGCCGACGGCGTCAACCACCGCGCCCGCGCCGGTGAGGCGTACCGGCTGTGGTGGCAGCACGACGCCCACTGGTACCAGGGGGTCGCCGCACGGTACGGCCAGGAGGTCGCGAACGAGATCAACGCGGAGGCGATGGGGAAGATCGCCCGGCACGTCGGGCAGCGTGTCGCCCGGCTGCACGGGCCGCTCCCGGACACCGGGGACGCCCGCAAGGACCTGGAGGAGCTGCGCCGCCGCTACGACGACTGCGGCGACCGGATGTTCCCGCCGGAGCTGCGCAACGCCTCCACGGAGGTCGAGGACGACGACACGATCGTGCTGACCCTGAAGCGGAGCTTCGCGATCACCATGGTCCGGATGGCCGGTTCGCTGGAGGGCTACCGCTGTCCGTGCACGGCCGTCCACGCCGGCTGGTCCGAGGGCCTCGGCGCGACCCTCACGGAGAACCGGGCCGAAAGCTGTCTGCGGGACGGCGACCCGGCGTGCCGTCTGATCATGCGCGTGTGCGGCAGCGCCGCGGCCGGTACGGAGGGCTGAGCGGTGCGGTTGATCGTCGCCGGGGCCACCACGGTGAGGGGACATCCACGGGCCCGTACGGTCCGGGGGCGGAAGCCGGCCGGGCCGGGCCGGCGCGACGGGCTGGGCCGGGAATGACCCGGACCGGGGACGCGCTCGCGATCTGTGTGATCGGCGCCGGTCCGCGTGGCCTGTCCGTGCTGGAGCGGATCTGCGCCAACGCGGACGCGGCCGGACGGCCGGTCGAGGTCCACCTGGTCGACCCGTACCCGCCGGGCCCGGGCGCGGTGTGGCGCACGGACCAGCCGGGCGAGCTGCTGATGAACACGGTCGCCTCCCAGGTGACCCTGTTCACCGACGACAGCGTGGACTGCGCCGGACCGCCGGTGCCGGGGCCGAGCCTGTACGCGTGGGCGTGCGCGGTGCGCGAGGGGACCGCCGGGCAGGACCCGCGGCGGGACCTTCCGGCGCGGGCCGTGGAGGAGGCCCGGCGGCTGGGCCCCGACACCTATCCGACCCGCGCGTTCCACGGCCACTACCTGGCATGGGTGTTCCGGCACCTGACGCGCACGGCCCCCGCCCGGGTGACGGTCCGCACCCACCGGACGACGGCGGTCGCGCTGGCCGACGACACCGGGCCCGGCGAGCACACCGCGGGCCGGTACGGCGCCGGGGCCCCGCCGCAGCGGGTGACGCTGGCGAACGGCGACCGGCTCACGGGGCTGGACGCGGTGGTGCTGGCCCTCGGCCACGGTGCCCTGACGCCGTCGCCGGAGGAACGCGCCCTGCGCGCCTTCGCCGACCACCACCGTCTCGTCCACGTGGCCCCCGCCAACCCGGCCGACGCCGACCTGAGTCGGATCGCGCCGGGCACCCCGGTGGCCCTGCGCGGACTGGGCCTGAACTTCTTCGACTGCCTGGCCCTGCTCACCGAGGGCCGCGGCGGCACCTTCAAGGAGGGCGAGTCCGGCCTCGTGTACCTGCCGAGCGGCAACGAGCCCGTGCTGTACGCCGGTTCGCGGCGCGGCGTCCCGTACCACGCCCGGGGCGAGAACGAGAAGGGCGCGCTCGGCCGCCACGAGCCGCGCTTCCTGACCCCGGACGTCATCGCGGGGCTGCGGCGCCGGGTGGCCGGCGGGCGGCCGCTCGGCTTCCGGCAGGACCTGTGGCCGCTCGTCGACCGTGAGGTGCGGACCGTCTACCACGAGGCGTGGATCCGCGCCGCCCGCGGACCGGAGGCGGCCGGGGAGTTCGTACGGTCCGCGCTCGCGGACCCGCGGGGACGGGACGAGGCGGCCCTGCTGGACCGGCACGCGGTCCCGCCCGGCGAGCGCTGGGACTGGACCCGCGTCGAACGGCCCCACGGCGGGCGGCGGTTCGCCGGCCGCGCCGACTTCCGGCACTGGCTGCTGGCGTATCTGCGCCGGGACGTCGCCGAGGCCCGGCGGGGCAATGTGAGCGGACCGCTGAAGGCGGCGCTGGACGCCCTGCGGGACCTGCGCAACGAGATCCGGCTCGTCGTCGACCACGGAGGGGTGTCCGGCGATTCGTACCGTGCCGAACTCGACGGCTGGTACACCCCGTTGAACGCCTTCACCTCGATCGGCCCGCCCGCCTTCCGCGTGGAGCAGCTGATCGCGCTGATCGAGGCGGACGTCGTGCGGGTGCTCGGCCCGGGCATGCGGGTGCGGGCCTGGGCGCCCGGGGCGGAGGGCGCCGGCGAGGGCGGTTTCCTCGTGGACGCGGAGTCGGTGGACGAGGCTCCGGTGCGGGTGCGCGCCCTGATCGAGGCCCGGCTGCCCGCCGTCGACCTGCGGCGGAGCACCGACCCGCTGCTCCGGGGGCTGCTCGCGTCCGGCGCGTGCGGCCCGTACCGGCTCCCGGGCGATCCGGGCTACGAGCCCGGCGGGCTGGCGGTCACCGACGGCCCGCCCCGGCTGGTGGACGCGGCCGGCCGGGCGCATCCGCGCCGGTTCGCCTTCGGGGTGCCGGTGGAGGGGGTGCGCTGGGTGACGGCGGTCGGCGTCAGGCCCGGCGTCGGCTCGGTGACGCTGGAGGACTCGGACGCGATCGCCCGGGCGGCGCTGGGGCTGGGACCGGAGGCGGAACCGGGGACGGAGCCGGGGGGCCGCGAGGACACGGTTGTTCCCTCCCCGCGCTCGGCATCAGGCACAAGGAGTCGATGAGCATGAACGCGATCGCCGTGGGCACCGACGCGGGCCTGCTCGCCCCCACGTGGGCGGGCACACCCGTGGCCGCCGAGACGACCGACGAGGCGTGGCTGCAGGCCATGCTGGACGCCGAGGTGGCGCTGGCCCGCGCCCAGCACGCGGTCGGACTGACACCCGCCGGCGCCGTGGCGGTGATCGCCGCGACGGCGCGCGCGGAACGGCTCGACCTGGTGGCCCTGGCGCACGCGGCCCGGGCGGCCGCCAACCCGGTGGTCGCCCTGGTGACCGTCCTCACCGAGGCCGTCGCCGCGCAGGATCCGGCCGCCGCGGAATACGTGCACCGGGGGTCCACCAGCCAGGACATCCTGGACTCGGCGGCGATGCTGATCGGCCGCCGGGTGCTCGGCCTGATCGCGGCGGACCTGCGCCGGGTGGCGGCCGCCCTCGCCGCCCTGGCCGACACCCACCGCGGCACCGTCCTCGCCGGACGCACCCTCGCCCAGCACGCGGTGCCGACGACCTTCGGGCTGAAGGCGGCGGGATGGCTGGAGCTGGTCGCCGACGCGTGGGTGCGGGTGCGGGCGGTGGCCGCGCGGCTCCCGGCCCAGCTCGGCGGGGCGGGCGGGACGCTGGCCGCGTACCGCGAGTACGCGGTGGTGGACCGCGGCGGCCCGGACGCGCCGGAGGGCGGACCGGACGGCGGCCCCGGCGAGGGCGGGCTGGAGCTGGTCAAGCCGTTCGCCGAGGCGCTGGGACTCGCCGAGCCCACCCTCCCCTGGCACACCGTCCGCACCCCGGTCGCCGACCTGGGGTGCGTGCTCCAGCTCGTCACCGGCGCGCTCGGGAAGTTCGCGCTCGACGTGCAGACGCTGTCCCGTACGGAGATCGGTGAGCTGTCCGAGCCGGCCGGGACCGGGCGCGGCGCCTCCTCGGCCATGCCGCAGAAACGCAATCCGGCGCTGGCCACACTGATCGTGTCGGCCGCCCGGCAGGTCCCCGCGCACGCCCTGGTGCTGGCGCAGTGTCTGCTCGCCGAGGACGAACGGCCCGCCGGGGCCTGGCACGCGGAGTGGCAGCCGCTGCGGGAGGCGCTGCGGCTGACGGGCGGGGCCGCGCACACCGCCGTCGAGCTGGCGGAGGGGCTGATCGTGCATCCCGGCCGCATGCGGGCCAACCTCGAACTGACCGGCGGCGCCATCGTCAGCGAACGCCTGAACGTGGCGCTGGCCCCGGTGCTGGGCAAGGTCCGCGCGAAGAAGCTCCTGACCGCCGCCTCGGCCGAGGCGGCCGCCACCGGTCGGCCGCTGCGGTCGGTGCTGGCCGCCGACCCGGAACTGTCCGCCCGCTTCTCCCCCGACCGCATCGCGGGGCTGCTCGATCCGGCCCGCTACACGGGCGCGGCCGAGGCCCTGGTCGACCGGGCCCTGCGCAGGTACGGCGAGCTGAGCGCGGAACCGTGAGCCGGACCACCGCGCTCGTCAGGGGCGCGGGGAGCGGCGCGAGAAGCCCCACCGGGGCCGCACCCGGCACCGATCCCCTCCCCATACGCACGCAGACCCGCACACACGCACGAAGGGGAACATCACTCCATGACACAGCCCACGCCCCGTTCGGTCCTCGTCACCGGCGGCAACAGGGGCATCGGACTCGCCGTGGCCCGCCGGTTCGCGGCGGCCGGGGACCGGGTCGCGGTGACCTGCCGCGGCGAGGAGCCCCCGGCCTCGGAGAACCTTCTCGCCGTACGGTGCGACGTGACGGACAGCGCCCAGGTCGACCAGGCGTTCAAGGAGGCCGAGACCGCCCACGGCCCGGTCACCGTCCTGGTGGCGAGCGCGGGCGTCGCCCGGGACCGTCTGCTGGTCCGGATGACCGAGGAGGACTTCACCTCGGTCGTCGACACCAACCTCACCGGGGCCTTCCGGGTGGCCCGGCGCGCGGTGCGGGGCATGCTGCGCACGGGCCACGGCCGTATCGTCCTGGTCTCCTCCACGGCCGCCCTGCGCGGCGCCCCCGGCCAGACCAACTACGCGGCGGCGAAGGCGGGGCTGGCCGGCTTCGCGCGCGCCCTCACCCAGGAACTCGGGCCCCGCGACATCACCTGCAACGTCGTCGCCCCCGGCCTCACCGAGACCGACATGAGCCGCGCACTCACCCCGGAGCAGCGCGACGCACTGCTGCGCACCACTCCCGCCGGACGCCCGGGCACCCCCGAGGAGGTGGCCGACGCGGTGGCCTTCCTGGCCGGCGCCGGATACGTACGCGGTGCGGTGCTCCCGGTCGACGGGGGCGCCGGACTGGGGCACTGAGACCCGGCGGGGCCGGCCCGCAACAGGAGGGGGTGGGGAAGTGGACGTCGCGCGGCCGCCCGCTTCCCCGCCCCGGGTACGGCTACCGTCCGCGCAGCGCCCGGTAGGTGGCGACCAGCGCCTGCGTGGACGTGTCCAGGCCCGGCACCTGTGCCCCCTCCGTCAGCGCCGGCTCCACGCGCTTGGCGAGGACCTTGCCCAGTTCGACGCCCCACTGGTCGAAGGAGTCGATGTTCCAGACGGCACCCTGGACGAACACCTTGTGCTCGTACAGCGCGATCAGCTGGCCGAGGACCGACGGGGTCAGCTCCTTCGCCAGGATCGTGGTCGTCGGGTGGTTGCCGCGGAACGTCTTGTGCGGCACCAGCTCCTCCGGCACGCCCTCCGCGCGGACCTCGTCCGGCGTCTTGCCGAAGGCCAGCGCCTGGGTCTGGGCGAAGAAGTTGGCCATGAGCAGGTCGTGCTGGGCCTTCAGCGTGTCGCTCAGTTCGGCGACCGGCTCGGCGAAGCCGATGAAGTCCGCCGGGATCAGCTTCGTGCCCTGGTGGATCAGCTGGTAGTAGGCGTGCTGCCCGTTCGTCCCCGGCGTGCCCCACACCACCGGCCCGGTCTGCCACGTCACCGGCTCGCCGTCGCGGCCCACGGACTTGCCGTTGGACTCCATGTCCAGCTGCTGGAGGTAGGCCGTGAACTTGGACAGGTAGTGGCTGTACGGCAGCACCGCGTGGGACTGGGCGTCGTGGAAGTTGCCGTACCAGATGCCCAGCAGGCCGAGGAGCAGCGGCACATTGGACTCGGCGGGTGCCGTCCGGAAGTGCTCGTCGACGATCCGGAACCCGTCGAGCATCTCGCGGAAGCGGTCCGGGCCGATCGCGATCATCAGGGACAGCCCGATCGCCGAGTCGTAGGAGTAGCGTCCGCCGACCCAGTCCCAGAACTCGAACATGTTGTCCGTGTCGATTCCGAAGTCCGACACCTTCCCCGCGTTCGTCGACAGGGCGACGAAGTGCTTGGCGACGGCGTCGGGACCGGCCTTCAGCTCGGCGAGCAGCCACTCGCGCGCGGAGGTCGCGTTGGTGATCGTCTCGATCGTGGTGAACGTCTTGGAGGCGATGACGAAGAGCGTCTCCGCCGCGTCCAGGTCGCGCACCGCCTCGTGCAGGTCGGCGCCGTCCACGTTGGACACGAAGCGGACCGTCAGGTCGCGGTCGGTGTAGGAGCGCAGCGCCTCGTACGCCATCGCCGGGCCCAGGTCGGAGCCGCCGATGCCGATGTTGACGATGTTCTTGATGCGGCGCCCGGTGTGGCCGGTCCACTCCCCGGAGCGGATGCGCTCGGCGAAGCCGCTCATCCGGTCGAGCACGGCGTGCACGGCCGGCACCACGTTCTCGCCGTCGACCTCGATCACCGCGTCGCGCGGGGCGCGCAGCGCGGTGTGCAGGACGGCGCGGTCCTCGGTGGTGTTGATCTTCTCGCCGCGGAACATGGCGTCCCGCAGCCCGAACACGTCGGTCGCGGCGGCCAGCTCGCGCAGCAGCCGCAGCGTCTCGTCGGTGACCAGATGCTTGGAGTAGTCGACGTGCAGATCGCCGACCTCCAGCGTGTACCCGGCGCCGCGCCCGGGGTCCGCCGCGAACAGCTCGCGCAGCTGGACCTCACCCTGCTGCTCCCGGTGCTCGGCCAGCGCGGTCCATGCGGGCGTCTGGTCGAGCCTGGTACGGCTTTCTGCGTTCATCTCGGACTTCAGCCTTCTTTCCTACCTGGTCCTGCGTACCTTGCCCCGCTGCCGGTCCCAACCTAATTGATCACAGCGGAACACGAGCTGTCGTCCCGCGGTCGTCCGGGGCAACAACAGATACGTCCGTGCCGGGCGCCCGTGTCAGCGCGGCGCGGGACGGAACGGGAAGGCCGAGCCGACACGCCCGGGCGGCCCGCGGCGGGAGACCGGCCCCGGAACAGCTCCGGCCGGGCACCCAGGGTGCCCGGCCGGTGTCGACTTCTAGATCTCGCCCCGCAGTTTGGCGAGCGCCTCGGCGAGGATCGCCTCGCCGTCCGCGTCGCTGCGGCGCTCCCGCACATAGGCGAGGTGCGTCTTGTAGGGCTCGGTGCGGGGTGGGGCCGGGGGGTTGTCCCGGTCCTGTCCGGCCGGGAAGCCGCAACGCGGGCAGTCCCAGGTGTCGGGGACCTGTGCGTCGCTGGCGAAGCTCGGCTGGGTCTCGTGTCCGTTGGAGCACCAGAAGGAGATGCGCAGCCGGGGTGCGGACTCGCCGCGCTCGGCTTCGCCCATCGGCCCCGCCCCGACCCGGCTTCCTCGGATCGCGTTGCCACTTGCCACGGTCGTAACTCCCTGCGTGATGGTGCGACGAAGCGAGTCGGCGTTTCGCTTCGCTGCGAGCGCCACAGTCTACGTAAGGCCCAACGCGCGTCCAGTGATGGGAGTTACATCCCGCACACAGACGCAAGCCCCATGATAGGCCGCGTTCGAAGTCGCGTACCCGTCATGGGGCTTTACGTGCGGATTGGTGCGTCCGTGACGCGTTGTCTCGTCGGCTCGGCCTGACGGTCAGTTGTTGACCTTCATCAGGATGCCGAGGACGACGATGCACGCGAACCACAGCAGACCGACCACGACGGTGATCCGGTCGAGGTTGCGCTCGGCGACCGAGGAGCCGCCGACGGAGGACTGCATACCGCCACCGAACATGTCGGAGAGGCCGCCGCCCTTGCCCTTGTGCATCAGCACCAGCAGCATCATCAGCAGGCTGAAGACGATCAGGGCGATCGAGAACCCCATAACCACGGCTGGACCAACTTCCTCGGATTCTGATGGACTGCGGGGACCGGCCGCGTGGCCGGTCCCCGCAAGAGTACGACGTTACGCCGTCAGGGCCTACTCACTGGTCGCGGAAGCGCACGATCTTGACGAACTCGTCGGCGTCCAGCGAGGCACCGCCGACGAGGGCGCCGTCGATGTCGGCCTGGGCCATGATCTCGGCGACGTTGCCGGCCTTGACCGAGCCGCCGTACTGGATGCGGACCTTGTCGGCCAGTTCCTGACCGTACAGCTCGGCGAGTTTGGCGCGGATGGCCGCGCACACCTCCTGGGCGTCCTCGGCGCCGCAGACCTTGCCGGTGCCGATGGCCCAGACGGGCTCGTAGGCGACCACGACGGTCTCGGCGTGCTCGGCGGGGACGTCCTTCAGGCCGCCCTCGACCTGGGCGAGCGTGTGGGAGACGTGGTCGCCCGCCTCGCGGACCTCCAGTTCCTCGCCGACGCACAGGATCGGGGTCAGTCCGTGCTTGTAGGCGGCCTTGACCTTGGCGTTGACGATCTCGTCGGTCTCGTCGTGGTATTGACGGCGCTCGGAGTGGCCGATCGCCACGAACGTGCACTTGAGCTTGGCCAGCATCGGACCGGAGATCTCGCCGGTGTAGGCGCCGGAGTCGTGGGCCGAGAGGTCCTGGGCGCCGTACTTGATCTTGAGCTTGTCGCCGTCGACCAGGGTCTGGACCGAGCGCAGGTCGGTGAAGGGCGGCAGGACCGCGACCTCACACGCCTCGTAGTCCTTGTCGGCGAGGGCGAAGGCGAGCTTCTGGACGTGCGCGATGGCCTCGAGGTGGTTGAGGTTCATCTTCCAGTTGCCCGCCATCAGGGGCGTACGCGTGCTCATTGAGGGTCAGTCCTCCAGTGCGGCGAGGCCGGGGAGCGTCTTGCCCTCGAGGTATTCGAGGGAGGCGCCGCCACCGGTCGAGATGTGGCCGAATGCGTTCTCGTCGAAGCCCAGGATGCGCACGGCCGCGGCGGAGTCGCCGCCGCCGACGACCGTGAAGGCCTTGGAATCGAGGAGTGCCTGGGCGACCGCCTTGGTGCCCTCGGCGAAATCGGGGTGTTCGAAGACGCCCATGGGGCCGTTCCAGAAGACGGTGGCGGCGTCGGCGATCTTCGAGGCGTACAGCGTGGCGGACTGCGGACCGATGTCGAGGCCCATCTGCCCGGCCGGCATGGCGTCCGCGGCGACCGCGGTGGCGCCGGCCGGAGCCTTGGTCTTCAGGTCGGGGAACGCGGGCGCGACGACGGCGTCCACGGGCAGGACGATCTCGACGCCGGTGCGCTCCGCGCGCTCCAGGTACTCGGTGACCGCGCCCAGCTGGTCCTCCTGGAGGAGGGAGCCGCCGACCTCGTACCCCTTGGCCTTGAGGAAGGTGAACGCCATGCCGCCGCCGATGAGGATGCGGTCGGCCCTGCCGAGCAGCTGGTCGATGACCGCGAGCTTGTCGGAGACCTTGGCGCCGCCGAGCGCGACCACGTAGGGGCGCTGGACGTCGTCGGTGAGCTTGCGCAGGACGCCGACCTCGGTGGCGATGAGGTGACCGGCGTAGTGCGGCAGCCGGGCCGGGAGGTCGAAGACCGAGGCGTGCTTGCGGTGCACGGCGCCGAAGCCGTCGCCCACGTACACGTCGGCGAGGGCGGCCAGCTGATCGGCGAAGGCGCCGCGCTCGGCGTCGTCCTTGCTCGTCTCACCGGCGTTGAAGCGCAGGTTCTCGACGACGGCGACCCGGCCGTCGCCCAGCGCCGCGACCGTGGCCGTCGCGGAGTCGCCGACGGTGTCCGTCGCGAACGCCACGTCGGCGCCGAGGAGTTCACCGAGACGGGCGGCGGCCGGGGCGAGGGAGAAGGCGGGGTCCGGGGCGCCCTTGGGGCGGCCCAGGTGGGAGGCGACGACGACGCGCGCGCCCGCCTCGGCCAGCGCCTTGACGGTGGGCAGCACGGCGCGGATGCGGCCGTCGTCGGTGATCGTGGTGCCGTCCAGCGGCACGTTGAGGTCGGCGCGGACGAAGACCCGCTTGCCGGCGACTGACTCGGCGAGGAGTTCGTCGATCGTCTTCATGAAGGAGGGCTCCCGGGGAGGACTGGTGGTGCTCGTGATCGTAGGAGGGCCTTTTCCTACGTGAGTCAGGGCCCGGGCGGCGCGTCCCTGCGCCGCACGGGCCCTGCCTTCACATCGAGGTGCCTGCTCTGTCGGTCAGAGCTGCTCGCCGACGAAGACCGTGAGGTCGACGAGGCGGTTGGAGTAGCCCCACTCGTTGTCGTACCAGCCGAGGATCTTCACCGTGTTGCCCTCCTGGACCATGGTCAGGGAGGAGTCGAAGGTGCAGGAGGCCGGGTCGCTGACGATGTCCGAGGAGACGATCTCGTCCTCGGTGTAGGCCAGGTAGCCCTTGAGGGCGCCGTCCTCGGAGGCCTTCTTGAACGCGGCGTTGACCTCGTCCTTGGTGACCTCGCGCTGCAGCGTGACGACCAGGTCGGTGGCCGAGCCGGTCGGGACCGGGACGCGCATCGCGATGCCGTCCAGCTTGCCCTTGAGCTGCGGGAGGACCAGCGCGGTGGCCTTCGCGGCACCCGTGGTGGTCGGGATGATGTTCTCGGCGGCGGCGCGGGCGCGGCGCAGGTCCGAGTGCGGGAAGTCCAGGATGCGCTGGTCGTTGGTGTACGCGTGGACCGTCGTCATCAGACCCTTGACGATGCCGAAGTTCTCGTCGAGGACCTTGGCCATCGGCGCCACACAGTTGGTGGTGCAGGAGGCGTTGGAGATGACGTGGTGGTTGGCCGCGTCGTACTTGTCCTGGTTGACGCCCATCACGATGGTGATGTCCTCGTCCTTGGCCGGAGCCGAGATGAGGACCTTCTTGGCGCCGCCGGCGAGGTGCTTCGCGGCGTCGGCCTTCTTCGTGAAGATGCCGGTGGACTCGATGACGATGTCGACGCCCAGCTCGCCCCACGGGATGTCGGCGGGGTTGCGCTCGGAGAGGACCTTGATGGTGTGGCCGTCCACGGTGATCGTGTCGGCGGTGTGCGACACCTCTGCCTTGAGACGGCCCAGGATGGTGTCGTACTTCAGCAGGTGAGCGGTGGTCGCGGTGTCACCCAGGTCGTTGACAGCCACGATCTCGATGTCCGCACCCTGCTCCAGCAGCGCGCGGAAGTAGTTACGACCGATGCGGCCAAAGCCGTTGATGCCTACGCGGATCGTCACGAACCGATCTCCTCGTTGGTACGCCGGCTCAGTGCCGGCGAGCTGTATGGGATGTCCCCGACCGCCTACGACCCTACAGCCCCGGCGCCCGGCGAGTGACATCGAGATGCCCTATACATGCCGGTGCGGTCCGTACTCGCCGGTAGGGGTACGGACCGCCCTGGTTTTACAAGGTGATTACCTTTTGAGCGGCCCCCCGATCATCTGATTCCAGACGTCCGGAGGGCCGCTCACGAGGGCTTTCGCCACCCGTTCGGCGCAGTCGGCGGTCAGTTCTTCAGGGCCGCCAGCGCCTTGCCGAGCAGTGCCTTGCGGTCGGCCGCCGCGGGGACCTGCTCCAGACCGAAGCCCAGCAGCACGGTGTCGTCCGTGGTGACCGCGCCGAAGGTCTTGAACAGTTCACCCGACAGGCCCCAGTCCTTCACCACGGCGGGGCTGCCCGCGGGCGGGCCGGGCGTGCTCCAGGCGCCGAGCGACGTCTCGAAGCCCTCGACCGTGCCGGCCGTGCCGCCGATGACGACGGTGGCGTTGTCGGCGAGGACGCCGCGACCGCCGGAACCGGGGTCGGTGACGTAGCTGAGCGAGACCTCGACCTTCTTCCCGGCGTAGGCGGAGAGGTCGAACTCGACCTTCTGCCAGCCGTCCGAGGCCCCGGTGAAGCTGTTCCAGGCGCCGCTGGTGCCGGTGGGCGTGCAGCCCCCGGAGCCCAGGGTCAGGTACCGCTTCAGCGCGGGGTGGCCCTGGATGAAGTACCCGGCCTCGCACTCGACGGGCACGGCATTGGAGGTGGCGCCGCCGGCCTCCGGCAGCGTCGTCCAGTCGTCCGCCCCCACCGTGTGCGCCTCAAGGAGGGCGTGGTCATACCCTTCCTCGGTGTTCCACAGGAGCTGGGTGCGCAGGGTGGGCTTGTCCGCCGCGGCCACCGAGGTGAGGTCGATGGTGCGGGTGAGACGGTTCCACGCGTAGTCGGTGTGCGTGGCGGCCGCCATGGACGCGCCCTCGTACGGGCCGTACGGGTTGACGGTCCCGGGGTACTGACCCGCGCCGGCGCTCTTGAACTGCGGGAACGTCTCCACGGGCAGGGCGTCCGAGGTCACCCCGAACGAACCGGCGGTGTTCAGCGGGTTCCCGGGCGCGTCGCCCAGCTTGCCGCTGAAGCCGCCCAGCTTGCCGAGGCCCGCGAAGGCGGTGGCGTTCGGCAGGGAGGTGCGGTTGTAGGCGCCCAGGTAGTACTGGCTGAAGTCGTTCGACAGGGTGCCCCCGCCGAGGTCGACGGAGCCGCCGGCGCTCTCGCCCGCCTCGATCAGCTTGCCGCCCTCGTTGAGGTAGGCGCGCAGCGCGAGCTGGGTGGCGACGCCCGGACGGACGGCGCCCGTGTAGTGCACGACGGTCTTGAAGTGCTCCAGTACGCCGAGCGCGTCGGGAGCGCCCTGGGTCGCGACGTCCCAGACGAGCGCCCTCTTGTTGTTGGCCTTCAGGGCGTCGACGTAGGCCTGCGTCTGGGTCGCGGTCGCGCCTTCCTCGGCGACGACGAGGATGTCGCCCTTGGGGCGTTCGGCCACGGTGTAGGTGAAGCGCTCGCTCCTGGTGGGCTTGCCCTTCTTCGTCTCACCGGTGAACCAGACCTCGACCTTGTCGCCGGGCTCACCCTCGCGCACCCGGGCCCGGTACTCGTCGAACCAGAGGTTGTCCTCGCCGCCGTAGGTCTCGCCGCCCTTCCAGGGCTTGAGCCGCTCCTCGTAGGTGCGGCCGCGGCCGTTGATCCGGTAGTTCAGCTCCTTGTCGGTCACCGACCTGCGCGCGACGACGGAGACCTCCTGCTTCTTGCCGCGCGAGTACGACGTGGCGAACGTGGCAGGGGTGAAGTCGGGGGCGTCGATGCCGACCGAGGACTTCGGCCGGTCGGGCGTGACGGCGGACTCGGCGACGGAGAGCGCGAAGGGGATGTTCTTCGCGAACTCCTGCTGGATCAGCTTCTCGTCGTCCGGGAACGTGAAGACGGAGGCGCAGTCCTCGGGCTTCCAGGCGTCGTTCGGGTCGATGCTCGACGCGGTCTGGCAGGTCGACATCTCGGGGGTGAACATCGCCGTGCCGTTGACGTTGGCCGCGTGGCCGTCCGCCTCGCCGTTGGTGGTGTACAGCTCGGAGGAGAGCTGGGGGTGGTAGCCGGGGACCGCGGGGTTCTCCGGGGTGCCGGCCAGCGACTTGTAGAGCACGTCGTCCGGGCTGGGGCTGGCCACCTGCCAGCCGACCCCGTAGAGGATGAGTTCGGCGGCCGAGTGGTAGTTGATGCCGTACTCGAAGCCGATGCGCTTCTCGAAGGCGTCCAGGGCCTTGGTCTCGGGCTCCGAGCCGGGGCCGGCGCCGCGGTAGGTCTCGCTGGTGGGGAACGGGGAGGAGCCCTCGTTGTCGTAGCCCCACTTGTAGGCGAAGTTGCGGTTGAGGTCGACGCCGTCACCGACGGTGATGACGCTGTCGCCGTTGACGTCCCGCAGGTTCTTGCGCCACTGGCGGTTGGCGGCGTCGCGGTGGGTGAAGTCGTAGCCGTCGGGGTTGGCGGAGATCACGAACCACAGCTCGGTGGAGTCTACGATCTTCTTGATCCGCTGGTCCGTCTTGTAGTTGTCCAGGTAGTGGTGCAGCAGGCGCCGGGTCATCTCCGGAGTGATCCACTCGCGCGCGTGCTGGTTGGACATGTACAGCACGGACGGCTTGGCGCCGTCCTTGGTCTTCTTCGCGTCCTTGGTCAGCTTGACCGCGAGGATGTCCTGCCCCTGGAGGGACTTGCCGATGGAGACCACCTTGGTCAGGGAGGGGTTCTCCTGACCGGTGCGGAGGATCTCCTCCTTGATGTTCCCCGCTCCGCTGTACGGGCGGTAGACCCCGTCGGCGGCGGCGTCCACACGCGCCTCCGCCTTGCGCGTGAGCTGGTGCTCCCTCAGCTTGACACCCTGTTCCTGAAGGGCGTCCGCCTGCTTGTCGGTGAGGTAGACCTCGACCGACGCAGTGCCCTTCTCCGGCGCCTGCTCGCTGAGTTCGTGGCCGTCCTGCCCGGCGGCGAGCAGCAGCGGTATCTGCTTCTTCGTCACCTCGGCCCGGAAGACCTTGACCTCGTCGGTGTCCGAGCCGTCGTTCTCGGCAGCCTGGGCCAGCGGCGCGAGACCCGCGCCACCGCCCAGCAGGAGCGCGCCGGCAGCGAGGATCGATCTCGCTCTTCGTCTCATGAGCCCCCCTTGCGTGGTTCGCCCCAGTAGCGAACAGACGCCAGGCTCATGTCAGATCTGGGCCAAGTCAAGGAGGCGACACAGGCCAATCACATAATTCACGCGGAAAGCAGAAAGCCGGTGCCGACAGGCCCAAGTAGGCGTCGGCACCGGCGAGTTGAGATCTCCTGGCGGTCTGTCACCCCACGAGGTTTTCGGCCATCTCCTCGGTGATGCTGGCCTCGGTCCCCGGGATGCCGAGGTCCGAGGCGCGCTTGTCGGCCATCGCCAGCAGACGGCGGATCCGGCCCGCGACGGCGTCCTTGGTGAGCGGCGGGTCGGCGAGCGCGCCCAGCTCCTCCAGGGACGCCTGCTTGTGCTCCATCCGCAGCCGCCCGGCCGCCGCGAGGTGCTCGGGGACGTCGTCGGCGAGGATCTCCAGCGCCCGTCCGACACGGGCGCCGGCGGCGACGGCGGCACGGGCCGAGCGGCGCAGGTTGGCGTCGTCGAAGTTGGCGAGCCGGTTCGCCGTGGCCCGGACCTCGCGGCGCATCCGCCGCTCCTCCCACGCCAGCACCGACTCGTGCGCGCCGAGGCGGGTCAGGAGCGCGCCGATGGCGTCCCCGTCCCGGACGACGACCCGGTCCACGCCCCGGACCTCGCGCGCCTTCGCCCCGATCGACAGCCGGCGGGCGGCGCCGACCAGCGCGAGGGCGGCCTCCGGTCCCGGGCAGGTGACCTCCAGAGAGGACGAGCGGCCGGGCTCGGTGAGCGAGCCGTGGGCGAGGAAGGCCCCGCGCCAGGCCGCCTCGGCGTCGCAGGTGGCCCCGGAGACGACCTGCGGGGGAAGGCCCCGGATGGGGCGGCCCCGGCCGTCCACCAGACCGGTCTGCCGGGCCAGCTGGTCGCCGCCCGCCACCACGCGGACGACGTAGCGCGAGCCTCTGCGCAGGCCGCCGGGTGCCATCACGATCAGCTCGGAGCTGTGGCCGAAGATCTCCAGGATGTCCCGCTTGAGTCTGCGGGCCGCCATCGCGGTGTCCAGCTCCGCCTCGATCACGATGCGGCCGCTCACCAGGTGCAGCCCGCCGGCGAACCGCAGGATCGCCGAGACCTCCGCCTTTCTGCAGCAGGTCCGGGTGACGGGTAGCCGGGAGATCTCGTCCTTCACCGCTGCCGTCATCGCCATGGGCCGATCCTTCCATGCATCCGAAAAATACGGTCGTACGCGGCGGCCAACAGCTCCGGGTCGTGCCGCGGAGAGCCGTCGGTCCGGGCCACCGGCGCCAGCTCGACCGCGGCCCCGAACCGTTCGGCGGCCTCGGTCAGGGAGTCGCGGTCGGGCACGGCGGCCTCGTCGGCCAGCACCACGTCCAGGGCGAGTTTAGGGGCGTGTCGTGCCAAAACCTCCAAATGACGCTGCGGGGAGAAGCCATCGGTTTCTCCCGGCTGCGGTGCGAGGTTCAGCGACAGCACGAGCCGGGCCTTGGTCTCGGTGAGCGCGTCGAGCAGCTCGGGCACGAGCAGGTGCGGGATCACGGAGGAGAACCAGGAGCCGGGGCCGAGGACCACCCAGTCGGCGTCCCGGACCGCCGCCACGGCCTCGGGCACGGCGGGCGGGTCGCCGGGCACGACGTGCACGGACTGCACCTCGCCGGGGGTGAGCGCGACGGTCGCCTGCCCCCGTACGGTCCGCACCTCCTCCGGGCGGGCCGGGTCGTGCCCCTTGACCAGGGCCTGGAGCTCCAGCGGTACGGCCGACATGGGCAGCACCCGGCCCTGGGCGCCCAGCAGCCTGCCGACCAGGTCGAGGGCCTGGACGTGGTCGCCGAGCTGCTCCCACAGGGCGACGATCAGCAGGTTGCCGACCGCGTGCTCGTGCAGTTCGCCCTGGGACTGGAAGCGGTGCTGGATGACGCGGGCCCAGGTCTGGCCCCAGTCGTCGTCGCCGCACAGCGCGGCCAGCGCCTTGCGCAGATCGCCGGGCGGCAGGACCCCCAGCTCGTCCCGCAGGCGTCCGCTGGAGCCGCCGTCGTCGGCCACGGTGACGACGGCGGTGAGGTCGCCGGTGATCCGGCGCAGCGCGGCGAGCGAGGCGGACAGGCCCATGCCGCCGCCGAGCGCGACGACCTTGGGCTGGGCGCCCCGGCGGCGCGGCCGGGCCCCGCGGATCTCGGCGGGCCTCTCCGTGCGGCCCTCCGGGACGACCCGGCGCAGTCTGCTCAGCCGGCTCAGCCGCGACGAGGTGGGTCCGGTCACTCCCGCCCCATGTCCCGGTGCACGACCACGGTCTCGACGCCCTGGGAGGCGAGGCGGGCGGCGAGCTTCTCGGAGGTGGCGACCGAGCGGTGCTTGCCGCCCGTGCAGCCGACCGCGATGGTCACGTACCGCTTGCCCTCGCGGCGGTAGCCGGCGGCGATCATCTGCAGCAGCTCGGTGTAGCGGTCGAGGAACTCCTTGGCGCCGGGCTGGTTGAAGACGTACGCGGAGACCTCCTCGTTGAGTCCGGTGAACGGGCGCAGCTCCGGGACCCAGTGCGGGTTCGGCAGGAAGCGCATGTCCACGACCAGGTCGGCGTCGACCGGCAGGCCGTACTTGAAGCCGAAGGACATGACGGTGGCCCGCAGCTCCGGCTCCTCCTCGCCGGCGAACTGGGCGTCCATCTTGGCGCGCAGCTCGTGCACGTTGAGGCTGGAGGTGTCGATGACCAGGTCGGCGTCGCCGCGCAGCTCGCGCAGCAGTTCCCGCTCGGCGGCGATGCCGTCGGTGATGCGGCCGTCGCCCTGGAGGGGGTGCGGGCGGCGGACCGACTCGAAGCGGCGCACCAGGGCGTCGTCGGAGGACTCCAGGAAGACGATGCGCCGGGTGACGTGCTTGGTCGCGAGGTCGGCGAGGGAGTCCCGGAGGTTGTCGAAGAAGCGGCGGCCGCGGACGTCGACGACGACCGCGATCCGGGCCACGTTCCCCTGGGAGCGCGCGCCCAGCTCCACCATGGTGGGGATCAGCGCGGGCGGCAGGTTGTCGACGACGAACCAGCCGAGGTCCTCCAGACACTTGGCGGCCGTGGACCGTCCGGCGCCGGACATGCCGGAGATGATGACCAGCTCGGGGATGGCCGCCTCGGGGACCCCGGCTGTTTCGATGCCCGTACTCACGTGTGCTCCGTCTTCCTGTGCCGCTGGGTGCCGCGGGACACCGTCGCCCACCGCGCTGTGGGCCGCCCCGTGCTCCGCCGTGTGCTCGTGCTGCTGTTCTTCCGGACGCTCCGCGCGCTCCGGCAGTTCTGGCTGCTCCGGGGGATCCGGTCGCTGCTCGTGCTCGGTCATGTCTCCTGCCCTCGCCGCCGGTCCGGGGTGCCCGCGGCCACGGGCTCCCCAGAGGGGTCCGCGGTCGTACCGGGCTCCTCTTCCTCCATGATCTCTCCCGTGGCGGTGTTCACGGCGGGTGCCGCCGGAGCCGCCTCGGCGAGGGCCACGGCGATGGTCTCGGCCGTCTTGCGGCCTATGCCGGGGACCTCGCAGATCTGGTCGATCGTGGCGGAGCGGAGCTTCTTCAGCGAGCCGAAGTGCTTCAGCAGGGCCTGCTTGCGAGCCTCCCCGAGGCCGGGCACGTCGTCCAAGGGGCTCGCCCGGAAACGCTTGGCGCGTTTGGTGCGCTGGTAGGTGATCGCGAAGCGGTGGGCCTCGTCGCGGACCCGCTGCAGGAGGTAGAGGCCCTCGCTGCTGCGGGGCAGGACCACCGGGTCGTCGTCGCCCGGCACCCAGACCTCCTCCAGGCGCTTGGCGAGACCGCAGACGGCGATGTCGTCGATGCCCAGTTCGTCGAGGGCCCGCCGGGCGGCGGCGACCTGCGGCTGCCCGCCGTCGACGACGACGAGCTGGGGCGGGTAGGCGAACCGCCTGGGGCGGCCGTCGTCGTCCTTGAGACCGCCCGCCGGGCCCTCGGCCCCCGCCGCGTCCTCCTCGACCCACTCGCCGGTCTTCTCCTTCTCCGCGAGGTAGCGCCGGAAGCGGCGCGCGATGACCTCGTGCATGGAGCGGACGTCGTCCTGGCCCTCGCCGTGCCAGACCTGGGTGTCCCCGACCCGGCCCTTGATCTGGAAGCGGCGGTACTCGCTCTTGCGGGCCAGCCCGTCCTCGAAGACGACCATGGAGGCCACCACGTCGTCGCCCTGGAGGTGGGAGATGTCGTAGCACTCGATCCGCAGCGGGGCGCTGTCCAGGTCGAGGGCCTCGGCGATCTCCTCCAGCGCGCGGGAGCGGGTCGTGAGGTCGGAGGCCCGTCTGGTCTTGTGCAGGACGAGCGACTGCTGCGCGTTGCGCTCGACGGTCTCCATGAGCGCCTTCTTGTCGCCGCGCTGCGGGACGCGCAGCGAGACCTGGGCCCCGCGCCGCTCGGTGAGCCACTCCTGCACGGGTCCGACGGGGTCGGGCAGCGCCGGGACGAGGACCTCCTTGGGCACGGCGTCGCCGGTCTCCTCGCCGTACAGCTGCTGGAGGGCGTGTTCGACGAGGTCACCGGTGGTGACGGCCTCGACCTTGTCGGTGACCCAGCCGCGCTGGCCGCGCACCCGTCCGCCGCGGACGTGGAAGATCTGGACGGCCGCCTCCAGCTCGTCCTCGGCGAGGGCGATCAGGTCGGCGTCGGTCGCGTCGGCGAGCACGACCGCGTTCTTCTCCATGGCCTTCTTCAGGGCCTCGATGTCGTCGCGCAGCCGGGCGGCCCGCTCGTACTCCATCTCCTCGGCCGCGTCCGTCATCCGCTTCTCCAGTCGGCGGATGTAGGTGCCGGTGCGCCCCGCCATGAAGTCGCTGAACTCGTCGGCCAGTTCGCGGTGGTCCTCGGCGGAGATCCGCTCGACGCAGGGGGCCGAGCACTTGCCGATGTAGCCGAGCAGACAGGGCCGGCCGGTGCGGGCGGCGTTCTTGAACACCCCGGCCGAGCAGGTGCGGACGGGGAAGACGCGCAGCAGCAGGTCGACCGTGTCCCGGATCGCCCAGGCGTGCGCGTACGGCCCGAAGTACCGCACGCCCTTCTTCTTGTGGCCGCGCATCACCTGCACGCGCGGGTACTGCTCGTTCATCGTGACCGCGAGGTACGGGTAGCTCTTGTCGTCGCGGTACTTGACGTTGAACCGGGGGTCGAACTCCTTGATCCAGGAGTACTCCAGCTGCAGCGCCTCGACCTCCGTGGACACCACGGTCCACTCCACGGAGGCGGCCGTGGTGACCATCGTGCGGGTGCGCGGGTGGAGGCCGGTCAGGTCCTGGAAGTAGTTGGCCAGGCGCTGGCGCAGGCTCTTCGCCTTCCCGACGTAGATCACCCGGCGGTGCTCGTCACGGAACTTGTACACCCCGGGAGAGTCCGGGATCTGCCCCGGACTGGGGCGGTAGCTGGAGGGATCGGCCATGCTCCACACCCTACTGGCGGGGAGTGACAGCCCGGGGCCCTGTGGACGGGCCCGGTGGACGGCGATCGGGGGCGGCGGGCGCCCGCCCGGAGGGCTCTAGCGTGTCTCCAGGAACGTCAGCACCGCCAGCACCCTGCGGTGGTCGTCCGGCTCCTCGGGCAGCCGCAGTTTCCCCAGGATGCTCCGCACGTGCTTCTCGACGGTGCCCTCGGTCACCCACAGCCGCCGGCCGATGCCGGAGTTGGACCGGCCCTCGGCCATCAGGCCGAGCACCTCCCGCTCACGGTTGCTGAGCATCGACAGCGGGTCGTCACGGCGCTGCGCCGCCACGAGTTCCTGCACCAGCGACGGGTCGACGACGGAGCCGCCCCGGCGGATGCGGTCGAGGCTCTCCAGGAACTCGTCCACGACCGTGATCCGGCTCTTGAGCAGATACCCGATGCTGCGTCCGCCGGCCAGCAGTTCCAGCGCGTCCTCGACCTCGACGAACGCCGACAGCACCAGGATCCCGACCGAGGGATACCGCTCCCGGATGGTGCCGGCGGCCTTCAGTCCCTCCGTGGACTGCGTCGGCGGCATGCGGATGTCGACGATCGCGATGTCCGGCAGCTCCCTCTCGACGAGGTCCAGGAGCCCGTCGCCGTCGCCCGCCTGTCCCACCACCTCGTAGCCGACGCGCTCGCACAGGCTCGCCAGCCCCTCCCGCAGGAGCACGTCGTCGTCCGCGAGCACCACCCGTCCGCGTACCGGATGCTGATCGGCCTCCATGGTCCCGGCCTCCCCCTTGCCCGACCTGTCCGTTCGTTCCGACAGCCTGCCCGAACCGGGGTCTTACGGCTAGCCGGAAGCCTAGTTGGGGGAGGACCGTGAAGACACCGGAACGTGTGTCCGTCATGCTCACGGATGTGCGGCCGCGGGTGGACCGACGCCTCCGACGGGAGACGGCGAGCCATCCGCCTGCCCAGGGACCGGACGGCCGTCTCCGCCGTCCGATTCGGCCGCCCGGAACGTACGCCCGTACCGAGTCCCGAACTCCCCCCTTTGAACGGGCCTCACCGCGTACGCTTCGGGCGGTCATGAACGCGGCAGGACGGCCGCCGCGACCTCCTCGGGCGGGGTCGGCGGCAGCCGCACGCTCAGCGTCGTACCGCCGCCGGGCGGGCTGGCGATCGTCAACCTGCCGCCGATCGCCTCCACCCGGTCGATGAGCCCGATGAGCCCCGAGCCCTTGTCGGGTTCCGCTCCCCCGGCGCCGTCGTCGCGGATGACCAGTTCCAGTACGCCCGCGCGCTCCCGGCCCGCCACGGTCACCACGCTCGCGCGTGCGTGCTTGACGGCGTTGGTGAGGCTCTCGGAGATGACGTAGTAGGCGGCCACCTCGACCTGTTCCGGGAAACGGGCCCTGCCGAACGCGAGATCGAGTTCCACGGGCACGGCACAGCGGCGGGCCAGGGCGCGCAGGGCGGGCCCGAGGCCGCCCCGGGAGAGGATGGACGGGTGGATGCCCCGGGCCACCTGCAGCAGGTCCTGGAAGGTGTCGTCGAGGCCCTTGGCCAGCTGGTCCAGCCGGCGGGCGAGTTCCGAGGAGGGGTCCTCCACGAGGGTCTGCGTCATCCGCAGCTCCAGTTGCAGGGAGACGAGGCGCTGCTGGACGCCGTCGTGCAGATCGCGTTCGATGCGCCGCCGGGAGGCGTCCCCGGCGGCGACCACGCGCGCGCGGGACGCGGCCAGCTGGGCGCGGCTGTCGGCGTTGGCGATCGCGGTGGCGATCAGTTCGGTGAAGTCGGCGAGCCGGGACTCGGTGCCGCCGGGCAGCGGGTCGAGGAGCGAGGCGGCCACGACGACCCCCCACAGACAGCCCTCGACGACGATGGGGGCGCCCACACAGGTGCCCGACCGGGCGGAGCGCCGGGTGCGGGCCACCGCGGCGATGGTCCTGCGGGCCGCGTCGCGGCGGGTGGTGCGGACGACCTCGGCGGCCGCGTCCCCGCGCGGGTGCGCGATCCCGAGGATCTTGACGTCGCCGTCGGGCTCGTAGCGCAGGACGGCCGCGGCGGTGCCCAGCAGGGACGCCACCTCCTCGGCGACCCTGCGGAACACGTCGGCCGGCGGCTCCCCGCGCGCGACCGAGGTGGCGACCCGGCGCAGCGCGCTCTGTTCGAGCGCGGCCCGGCGGCTCTCGGTGACGTCGCGGGCGGCCGCGTAGATGAGGCCCTCCTCGGGGACCGGCCGGGCGCTCCACTGCAGCCAGCATTCGGTGCCGTCGGCGCGGACGTACCGGTTCTCGAACTCGGCGACCTCGGTGCCGCTCGCCAGCAGCGCGATGGCCTCGCGGGTCTTGTCCCGGTCCTCCTCGTGGACGAAGTCGAGCAGGGGCCGGGAGGTCAGCGTCTCGATCGGATAGCCCAGGGTGCGTTCGAAGGCCGGGTTGACGCGTTTGAAGTAGCCGTCGACGCCGCTGATGCAGAGCAGGTCCATGGAGAGGTTGAAGATGCCCTCCAGTTCCTGTTCGGCCCGTCTGCGCCGGCCGTGGGCGGCCGCGAAGGAGGCCATGGTGCCGTTCATGCCGCCCAGCAGCTGGGCCCAGGTCCCGTCGAAGGAGTCGACGTCCGCCCGGTGTCCGAGGCGGCCCGCGTCGATCGCGGTGTTCATGGCCCGGATCTCGTCGGCCAGCCGTTCCCCGGTCACCCGCAGCTCGCGGAACGTGTCCGCCACGTCCCCGAGTTCGTCGCGTCCCGTGTAGCGGATGTCGTACGAGAGGTCGCCCTCCGACAGGGCGCGGGCGCCCTCGGAGACCTGGCCGAGGGGGCGGGTGATCGAGCGGCGCAGGGCCAGCGCGAGGAGGGTGACGAAGGCCAGGACGGCGAGGGAGATGCCGAGTTCGGTGAGGGCGCGGACCCGTATGGCGTGCAGATCCCGGTGGGCGGTGTCGTCGAGTTCGCGGGCGGCCCGGTCCTGGATGCCGCGCAGGGCGTCGACGTAGCGCTCGGAGTGGGCGAGCCAGCTGTCGTACGAGGGCCAGGCGGCGGGCCGGGGGTCGGTGTCGGCGAGCAGGTCGCGGACCGCGCGGACCTCGCGGCCGGGGGCCTCGAAGATCGCGGCGTGCAGTTCGGCCTTGAGTCCGTCGGATGCGGTCAGCTGGAACCTTCTGAGCTGGGACTTCTCCAGTTCGGTCCAGCGGCCCGCGCCGGCGGTGGTGCGCCGTTCGCCGGGGGTGTGGAAGAGGATGGCGAGTTCCGCGCGTTCGCTCTCGGTGGCGGCCACCGCCCGCAGCATCGCCATGTGGGCGTCGGCGGCGCGGCCCGCGGCCCGGGTGGGGCGTCCGGCTTCGAGGCCGGCCACCGTGTCGAGCACCTTGTTCTGGATGACCTCGTACCGCCGGGTCAGGGTCCGGGCGTCCAGCGAGCCGGTGCCCGTCTGGACCCGCAGCGCGTGCAGCTGACGGCGTACGGAGTCGAGGACTCCGGCGACGTCGGAGCCCACCTCCCGGTCGACGGCCTGGCCGAAGGCGTGCCGCAGCGCGTCGTCGGTGGCGCGCTGGGCCGCCGCCCGGCCGCTCAGCGTGTCCGGTCCGGGGCCCAGCCGTGCCTGGACCGCGGCGATCCGCTCCCGGGCGACGGCGCCGCCGACCTCGCTGGTCGCGAACGACACCTCGATCGCGGTGTCGAAGTCGCGCAGGGTCCGCGCCTCCTGCCACTGGGTCATGGCGGTGAACGCCGTGAACGACAGCAGGACGGTGACCGGCAGCAGGACGAGCAGCATCAGCTTGGGGCCGACGCGCAGCCGGGCCAGGAACGGGACGGTGGCCGCGCCCGCGTTCGTGCCTGCGTTCGTGTTCGTGCTGGCGTTCGTGCTCGCGCCCGCGTTCGTGCTCGCGCCCGCGTTCGTGCTCGCGTGCGTGGCAGGCCGGCGGGGCACGGCGGGGCGTGGGGCGGGGGTTCGTCCGGGGGACGGCGGGCGGAGCACGGCCGGGCCTCACGGTCCGGTCGGGGGGTAGTGGCCGTGGTCCGCCAGGTCCTGGTCGACGGCCCGCACCGCCTCGTCCAGCGCGGGCCGTACGGCCCCTCCCCGCATGATCTTCGCGAAGGCGTGGGAGAAGGCCTCGGTGATCGCCGGGTAGGCGGGGGTCTGCGGCCGGGGACGCGCGGTCCCGGCGCGCAGCTGTTCTATGTAGAGGTGTGCGCGGCCGCCCTCGGCGAAGGCGTCGGTCCGCTCGATCGCGGTGGTGGTGGCGGGGATCGCGCCGTTGGCCCCGGTCATCCGCAGGATCTCCTCGGGGCGCAGCAGGAACTCCAGGAACCGCCACACCGCGTCGCCGTCCGCCGGGCCCGCGGGGATGCCCCACTGCCAGGAGCCCATGCCCGTGGCGCTGCCCGTGCCGAAGTCGGGCAGCGGCACGATCGCCACGTCGCCCGGGTGGGCCTCGGTGTAGCGCCCGTACGACCAGTGGCCGGCCCAGGACACCGGGGTCCTGCCCTTCTGGAAGGCCGCGAAGTCCTTGTTCGCGTCCACGTAGCCCGCCTTCACCCAGCTCTGCAGCGTGGTCAGCGCCTTGGCCGACCGCGGCCCGTTGAGCACGCCGTCGGCCGTGCGGTAGGTGGAGCGGTCGATGAGGTCGCCGCCCGCCGACCACAGCACCGGCGCGAAGCCGTACGTCCCCCACTCGGTGTCGGCCCACTGCAGCTGGAGGTCCAGCGGCCGCTCGTGGCCGTGGGCGCGCAGCTTCTTCAGTACGCCGGTGAACTCGTCGGCGGTCCAGGCGTCGCCGATGCCGCGCGGGATGCGCACGCCCGCCTTCTTCAGCTCCGACGGCCGTACGTACAGGCCGAGTCCGGAGTCGAAGGTGCCCAGGCCCCACAGCCTGCCCCGGTAGGTGCCCTGTTCGACGACGGAGGGCAGCAGGTCCGCGCGCAGGGCCTCGGGGACGCAGGAGTCGATGGGCCGCAGGTCGCCCGCCCAGGCGTGGCTGAACAGCTTCGGGGCGTCGAAGTCGAGCAGGTCCGGCAGTTCACCGTCGGCGGCCGCCTGACGGACCAGTTCGTCGTGGTCGCCCTTCGGGTGGCGCACGAGGCGGACGGTGACGTCGTCCTGGGCGGCGTTGAAGGCCCTGACCTGGGCGCGCAGGGCCTTCAGCTCGCCGCGTGCCGACGGCCGGTGGTACCACATGGTGATCTGCGCGGGTCCGTCGATCCGCCCGTCGCAGGTCGCGTCGGAGACCCGCCGGACGCCCTGGCCGCCGCCGTCCGCCTCGCAGCCCGCGAGCAGCAGGGCCGTGCAGAGCAGCAGCGCCCACGGGGCCCGGCGGGCACGCCTCGGCGGGCCGGGCCGGGCCGGAGGGCGGGGCGTGGGCCGGGGGCCGGCGGCCCGGGTCACGGTCCGCTCTTCGGATAGCCGTCGTGGGCGGCGAGATCCTGGTCGATGGTCTCGACCGCCTTGTCCAGGGTCCGTTCGACGGGGGCGCCGGAGAAGACGATGTCGGCGACCGCGTGCGAGAAGGCGACGGTGACCGCCGGGTACGCCGGTGTCTGCGGTCTCGGCCGGGCGGCGCCGCTGCGCAGCTGCTCGATGAACAGCCGCTCCGCGCCGTCCTCGTCGAACAGCGGGGACAGCTTCACGCCCCCTTCCGTCCCCGGGATCGCGCCGTTGGCCTCGCTCATCCTCGCCACCTGTGCGGGCCGCAGCAGGTACTCCAGGAAGCGCCACACCGCGTCGCCGTCGGCGTCCCCCGAGGGGACGCCCCACTGCCAGGACCCCATGCCGGTCGTACTGCCCGTGCCGAAGTCGGGCAGCGGCACGATCGCCACGTCGCCGGGGTGGGCCTCGCTGAACTCGCCGTACTTCCAGTGCCCCATCCAGGAGATGGGGCTGCGGCCCTTCACGAACGCGCTCCTGTCCTTCTTCTCGTCCCGGTCGACATAGCCCTCCTCCACCCATTTCTGCAGGGTGGTGAGCGCCCCGACGGCCTGAGGGCCGTTGAGGAAGCCGTCGGCCGTACGCCCACGGGGGTCGATGAGGTCACCGCCCGCCGACCACACCGCCGGTGCGAAGGCGTAGGTGTTCCACTCGTCCGCGCTGCGGGAGTCGGTGAAGTTCAGGTCGAGCGGCGCCCGGTAGCCCCGGGCGCGCAGCTTGCGCAGGATGCGCGTCAGTTCGTCGGCGCTCCAGGCGTCGTCGACGCCCTTGGGGATGCGCACGCCGGCCTTCCTCAGCACCGACGGCCGCACGTACAGCCCCAGTCCGGAGTCGAACGTGCCGACGCCCCACAACCGGTCGTCGTACGTGCCCTGTTCGCGGATGGAGGGCAGCAGGTCCTCGCGGGTCCTGGCGGGTACGCAGGAGTCGATCGGCTTGAGGGTGCCGGACCAGGCGTAGCTGTAGAGGTTGGGGCCGTCGAAGTCGAGCAGGTCGGGCAGGTCGCCGCTGGCCGCCGCGGACAGGACGAGTTCGTTGTACGGGCGCTGCTCGGGCAGGGTGACCAGTTCGACCCGTACCTGCCGCTGGGACCTGTTGAACTCCCTGACCTGGCTCTTGAGCGTGCTCTGTTCACCGCTCTGGCCGGCGTGGAACCACATCGTGATGTGGGCGGTGCCCTCGATCCGCCCGTCGCAGGTGGTGTCGCCCGCCGCCTTGCCCTCCTCGTCCGTCCGTCCGCCGCCGTCCTCGCCGCTGCATCCGGCCAGCAGCAGCGCGGCGGCCGCCGCACCCGCCATCAGGGCACGGCGTACGGGACGTCCTCCGAGGTCCCGGCGCTGCCTGTTCATCGCACACCCCCACTCCACGGGCCTGTTCGGCCCCAGGGCAGCGACATGCTACTCCTCGTGTCGCCGCCGACTCCCAGGGTGAGAGTGAACCCGTCGTTCCGGCACGGGACATGGGCACATTCCGGCGGACGGGGTCTCGGGGCGGCGCGTCTTTCCCGCTAGCCGCAATGTGCGCCCATGGCCGCCTTGGGAGGCTGTGCGCATGTCCACGCGCTGTCTCATCGTCGACGACAGCACCCGGTTCCTGGAGGCTGCCCGTACGCTGCTGGAGCGCGACGGGATCCGCGTCGTCGGTGTGGCCCGCTCGGGCACGGAGGCGCTGGCACGGGCCGCGGAGCTGGTCCCGGATCTCGTCCTGCTGGACGTCTTCCTCGACGGCGAGTGCGGTCTGGAGCTCGCGCCGAGGCTCGCGGGCACCGTCCCGACCGTCGTCGTGCTCACCTCCACGCACCCGCCGGACGACATCGAGGAACTCGTCACCGCCGGTCCGGCCCGGGGATTCCTGCACAAGTCGAAGCTCTCGGGGCAGGCACTGCGGGACCTGCTGCGGCCCGGCCACGGGCCCGGAACGCGTTGAGGATCTTGCCGATGGTGTCCGGCCATGTCACGCGCCAGGTGTTGTCGGGACTTGGTCAACACGCTTCAATGCGGGGGAACTCGGGGCAAGAGGCCCTCTCCCGTGGATGTACGGACGGACGCAGGTGCGGACGGAGGCCGCCGACGGCGCCCGAGCCCCGGGGACCCGCCGGGCGCCCCCTCGGCCCCGTGGTCCGGCCACCCGTCGCGCCCTCCTCTACAGAAAGGTCTCTGCATGCGGCACGCCACAGAGCACGCGGACGTCGCGGCGGTCCGGGACGTCTCCACGGTGCAGCTGGAGTCGGTCCTGCGGGGCGGCCCCTTCCATGTCGCCCTGCGCGCCGCCATCGCCGCCCGCGGCCTGCCGCTGCAGCGCGTGCAGCACCATCTCTCGCGCCACGGGGTCAAGGTCGGCGTCACCAGCCTCAGTTACTGGCAGCAGGGCGCCCGGCGTCCGCAGCGTCCCGAGTCGCTGCGTGCCGTGCGGGCCCTGGAGGAGATCCTCCAGCTCCCGGACGAGTCCCTGATCCGGCTGCTCGTCCGGGCCGACGAGCAGCCCGGCCCGGAGCGCCCCGCCGGCCGCTCGTACCGCTCGGTCGTGGAGGCCTCGGGTGTCCTGGAGCGCCTCTTCGACGAGCTGGGGATGCCGCTCGACGGCGGTGTGCACACCGTCGGCCACCACGAGCGGGTGCGGGTCGGCGCGGGCCGGGAGCTGCTGGGCCGCGAGTCCCAGCACATCGTGCGCGCCCACAGGGACGGCGTGGACCGCCATGTGGCCGTCCACCACGGCGACCCGGGCTGCGCGCCGGAGCGGATCACCGTCCGTGCCCTGGAGAACTGCCGCAGCGGCAGGGTGCGCTGGGACCGGGAGACCGGTGTCCTCGTCGCCGAGCTCCTCTTCGACACCCGGCTGCGCAGCGGTGACACGTACCTCTTCCGCTACGGCTTCGACGACGGCACGGCCGGTGTGTGCACCGAGTACGTCCGCGGCTTCCGTGCCGGCGGCGGCCAGTACGCCCTCCAGGTCCGCTTCGACGAGCGGGCGCTGCCCCTGCGCTGCCACCGTTTCAGCCAGCCCTCCGCCGCGGCTCCCCGCGGCGGGCGGCAGATCCTCCCGCTGAGCGGCCCGCACCGCTCGGTGCATCTCGTCGAACCACGGGTGCGGACGGGGGTCGTGGGGATCGGCTGGGACTGGGAGTGACGGCCCCGCGGACCGGGGCCCGGGCGGCGACCGCCGTCCGGCGTGGTGCGCGCGCCTTTGCGATACTTTCCGGCCGACAGCCCTCGAGAAAGGATCCGCCTCGTGATCGTCGTCGCCGGTGAAGCCCTGATCGACCTGGTCCCGCGAGGTGCGGGCACGCTCGTGGATCTGCGGCCGGCGCGCGGCGGCGGCCCCTACAACACGGCCGTGGCGCTCGGCCGCCTCGGCTCCCCCACCGCCTTCTGCTCACGGGTCTCCCAGGACGTCTACGGGGAGGCCCTGCTGGCCGGGCTGCGCGAGGCGGACGTGGACGTGACGTCCGTGCAGCGCGGGCCCGAACCCACCACTCTCGCCCTGGCCTCGATCGGCGAGGACGGCTCCGCCCGGTACTCCTTCTACGTCGAGGGCAGCGCCGACCGCCTGTTCGAGACGCCCGAGCGGCTGCCCCTCGGCACGCGTGCCGTCTCCTTCGGGACCTGCTCCCTCGTGCTGGAGCCCGGCGCGAGCGCCTACGAGAAGCTGCTGCACGCCACCGCCGCCCAGGGGGTGTTCACCGCCCTCGACCCCAACATCCGGGCCGGGCTGATCCCCGACGCGGACGCCTACCGGGCCCGGTTCATGAGCTGGCTGCCCTCGGTGTCGCTGCTCAAGCTCTCCGAGGAGGACGCCCGGTGGCTGGGCGGCACCCCGCGCGCGTGGCTGGACCGCGGGCCCGCCGCGGTCGTCGTCACCCGGGGCGGCGACGGCCTGACCGTCCACACCCGCGCCGGCGCGGAGCACTCCGTACCGGGCGAGAGGGTCGACGTCGTCGACACCATCGGCGCCGGTGACACCGTCAACGCGGCCCTCCTGCACGGTCTGTCGGCCCGGGACGCGCTCTCCGCCACCGCCCTCGCGGCCCTCGGCGCCGACGACTGGACCCGCCTGCTCCGCTTCGCCGCGCGCGCGGCGGCGATCACCTGCTCCCGGGCGGGCGCGGAGCCGCCGTACGCGGCGGAGGTGGGGGAGGTCTAGACGCTCCCCGGTGCGGCGGCCGAGGTCCCACGACCCACGCCCCCGCGGGTGCGCGTCCGTTCAGCCGGCGACCGGGCTCGGGGCCTCCTGCGCGCGGCCGTGCAGGGGGTCGAGGCGGGCGAGGGCGGCGGCCGTGGCCTCGTCGGCCGGGAGGTGGACCACCAGGCGCCGGCCGTCGTCCGGCAGCGCGAGCGTCTCGTACGCCAGGCGCAGTCGGCCCGCCTGCGGATGCTCGACGAGATCCGTGCCGTTGCGCAGCGGCATGGCCGGTACGCCCTTGAGCCGCAGGGTGAACCTGGCTCCCGCGGTGACCGTCAACTCGTCGGTCAGGGCGGCGACCCACGGGTCGTGCGGCGGGGCCTCGTGGCGCAGGTGGGCGACCTGTTCGTCGGCGAGCCGCTCCCAGCCCGGGTAGACCGTGCGGGCCCGCTCGTCGGTGAACAGATACCGCGTGATGTTGGGCGGGTCGCCGTCGAGCAGTCCGAGCGGGCGGGCGAAGCGCTCGTAGCCCGCGGTGTGGGCGACGATGTCGCCGAGCCAGTTGAGCAGCACCGCGGGGGCGGGTTCCAGCCGGTCGAGGAGGGCCCGGACGGTGGGCCGTACGTTCCGGGCGGGCGGAGCGGCCGCCGGGCGGACCGTGGTGCGGTCGCCGCTCCGCTCGGCGAGCCGGCGCAGCAGGAGCCGGTCCGGCACGGGCAGGCACAGCGCGTCGGCGAGGGCGCCGAGCACCTGGGGGGAGGGGCTGAGGTCGCGGCCGTGTTCGAGCCGGGTGAGGTACTCGACGCTGATCCCGGCGAGCGTGGCCAGCTCGGCGCGGCGCAGGCCGGGGTCACGGCGGCGGGGCCCTGCGGGCAGGCCCGCCTCGACGGGGGTCATGGCTTCGCGGCGGCCGCGCAGGAAGGCGGCCAACTCGTTGTCGCTCACGCGTCGAACGTACAGGGTGCGCACCGCCCGGGGTGACCCTTCCGCCACCCCCTCGGCCGGGGGGCGACGCGCGGTGGCCCCGCGGGAAGTTCCCGCGGGCCACCGTATGGTCCGGGAGATCGCCGGGCCGGTCGTCCGGGCGCCCGGGGTCTCCTTGCTTCCCGGGGCGCCCGGGGTTTCCCGGGCGCCCCGGTCCTCTCAGTCCTCGCGGGCCCGCGTGGTCCGCTTGGCGGGGGTGGCCTTCTTCGTGGCCGTGGCCGCCTTCTTGGCCGTGGCCGCCTTCGTGGCCGTGGCCGTCTTGCCGGCGGCCGTCGTGGTGCGGGCCGAGGCCGTCTTCTTCGCCGTCGCGCCGGCGGCGACCGTCCGCTTGGCGGCGGCCTTGCGCGGGGCCTTCACCTGGGCCGCGTCGCTGATCCGGTCGGCGCCCAGGATCTCCCGCAGGAACTTGCCCGTGTGGCTGGCCGGCACCCCGGCGACCTGCTCGGGCGTGCCCTCGGCGATGACGAGGCCACCTCCTGCGCCGCCCTCGGGCCCCATGTCCACGACCCAGTCGGCGGTCTTGATCACGTCGAGGTTGTGCTCGATGACGATGACCGTGTTGCCCTTGTCGACCAGGCCGGACAGCACCTTGAGGAGCTTGCTGATGTCCTCGAAGTGCAGGCCGGTGGTCGGCTCGTCCAGGACGTAGACCGTGCGTCCGGTGGAACGGCGCTGCAGCTCGCTGGCGAGCTTGACGCGCTGCGCCTCACCGCCGGACAGGGTGGTCGCGGACTGCCCGAGCCGGACGTAGCCGAGGCCGACGTCCTTCAGCGTGCGGAGGTGGCGGGCGATCGCGGGGACGGCCTCGAAGAAGTCGGTCGCCTCCTCGATCGGCATGTTCAGCACGTCGGCGATGGACTTGCCCTTGTAGTGGACCTCCAGGGTCTCCCGGTTGTACCGGGCGCCGTGGCAGACCTCGCACGGGACGTAGACGTCCGGGAGGAAGTTCATCTCGATCTTGATGGTGCCGTCGCCCGCGCAGTTCTCGCAGCGGCCGCCCTTGACGTTGAAGGAGAAGCGGCCGGGCAGATAGCCGCGGACCTTCGCCTCGGTGGTCTCGGCGAACAGCTTGCGGACGTGGTCGAAGACACCGGTGTACGTCGCCGGGTTGGACCGGGGGGTGCGGCCGATCGGCGACTGGTCGACGTGCACGACCTTGTCGACGAGGTCGTCGCCGTCCACGCGCGTGTGCCGGCCGGGCACGTTCCTCGCGCCGTTCAGCTCGCGGGCCAGGTGCGTGTACAGGATGTCGTTGACCAGCGTGGACTTGCCGGAGCCGGACACACCGGTGACGGCGGTGAAGACGCCCAGCGGGAACGAGACGTCGATGTCCTGGAGGTTGTTCTCCCGGGCGCCGTGCACCGTGAGCCGGCGGGAGGGGTCGAGCGGGCGGCGGATGTCGGGCAGCGGGATGGCCTTGCGGCCCGAGAGGTACTGCCCGGTCTGCGACTCGGCGTTGCCCAGCAGCTCCTTGAGCGAGCCGCTGTGCACGACCTTGCCGCCGTGCTCGCCGGCGCCGGGACCGATGTCGACGATCCAGTCGGCCATCTTGATGGTGTCCTCGTCGTGCTCGACGACGATGAGCGTGTTGCCCATGTCGCGCAGCCGGACCAGGGTCTCGATGAGCCGGTGGTTGTCGCGCTGGTGCAGACCGATGGACGGCTCGTCGAGGACGTAGAGCACGCCGACGAGACCGGAGCCGATCTGGGTGGCCAGCCGGATGCGCTGGGCCTCGCCGCCGGAGAGCGTGCCCGCCGCGCGGTTCAGCGAGAGGTAGTCGAGGCCGACGTCGACCAGGAACCGCAGCCGTTCGTTGACCTCCTTCAGCACGCGCTCGGCGATCTTCTTGTCGCGGCTGTTGAGCCTGAGCTTGCCCAGGAAGTCGGCGCAGTCGCTGATGGACATGGCGGCGACCTCGGCGATCGACTTCTCCATGACCGTGACCGCGAGGACGATCGGCTTCAGCCGGGTGCCCTCGCAGGTGGGGCAGGGCACCTCGCGCATGTAGCCCTCGAAGCGCTCGCGGCTGGCGTCGCTCTCGGCCTCGCCGTGCCGCCGCTTCACGAAGGGCACGGCACCCTCGAAGGCGGTCGTGTAGACCCGCTCGCGCCCGTACCGGTTGCGGTAGCGCACCTCGATCTGCGTCTTGTGGCCGTACAGCAGCGCCTTCCGCGCGCGCTGCGGGAGTCCGGCGAAGGGGATGTCGGTGCGGAACCCCAGGGCCTCGGCGAGGGCGCCGATGAGACGGCCGAAGTAGTCCTTGGTGTGGCCGTGCGACCAGGGGTGGATGGCTCCCTCGTCGAGCGACTTGTCCTCGTCCGGGACGATCAGCTCGGGGTCGACCTCCATGCGCGTACCGATGCCGGAGCAGTCGGGGCAGGCGCCGAAGGGCGAGTTGAAGGAGAAGGAGCGGGGCTCCAGCTCCTCGAAGGACAGGTCGTCGTACGGGCAGTACAGGTGCTCCGAGAACATGCGCTCGCGCTCGGGGTCGTCCTCGGGGAGGTCGACGAAGTCGAGCACGACCATGCCGCCGGAGAGGCCGAGGGCCGTCTCCACGGAGTCGGTGAGGCGGCGCTTGGCGGAGTCCTTCACCGTCAGGCGGTCGACGACCACCTCGATGGTGTGCTTCTCCTGCTTCTTCAGCGTGGGCGGGCTGGAGAGCTGTACGGTCTCGCCGTCCACCCGCGCGCGGCTGTACCCCTTGGTCTGCAGATCCGCGAAGAGGTCGACGAACTCGCCCTTGCGCTCGCGCACCAGCGGCGAGAGGACCTGGAAGCGGCTGCCCTCGGGCAGCTCCAGCACCCGGTCGACGATGGCCTGCGGCGACTGGCGGGAGATCGGGCGGGAGCACTCGGGACAGTGCGGCTTGCCGATGCGCGCGAAGAGCAGCCGCAGGTAGTCGTAGACCTCGGTGATCGTGCCGACCGTCGAGCGCGGGTTGCGCGAGGTCGACTTCTGGTCGATGGAGACCGCCGGGGACAGACCCTCGATGAAGTCGACGTCCGGCTTGTCCATCTGCCCGAGGAACTGACGGGCGTAGGAGGAGAGCGACTCGACGTACCGGCGCTGCCCCTCGGCGAAGATCGTGTCGAAGGCCAGCGAGGACTTGCCCGACCCCGACAGGCCCGTGAAGACGATGAGCGAGTCGCGTGGCAGGTCGAGCGAGACGTTCTTCAGGTTGTGCTCGCGCGCGCCACGGACGATGAGACGGTCGGCCACGCCGGTCCGCACCTTTCTTGAGTGAGTGACAGGGGCCGGAGCCCCCGTCTTCCACAGACTAGGGGGAGCCACTGACAGCGCCGGTCCCGTTTCCCCGTTCCAGAACAATTCCCGGGTCTTCCAGCATGCCCGACGCCGCTCCCGACCATATAGCACGTGCATTCGATTTGTGGGCGCGGCCGGACTCCTTCACCCGAAGGTGTGGCCGGGGCTAGGGTCGACGGCATGATGGATCACGCGCGTGACCTGGCCTCTGTACGAGAAGCGACGGACCGGCTGCTCACCGCGGCCGCCCGACTGGACAACGCCGCTGTGACCGAGGCGTCACGGCTGCCCGGCTGGACCCGGGGGCACGTCCTGGCCCATCTCGCGCGCAACGCGGACGCCCTGGTGAACGTCTTCGAGGGCCGCCCCATGTACGCCTCCGCCGAGGCCCGGGACGCCGACATCGAGCGGGACGCGCCGCGCCCCCTGAAGGAGCAGCTCGCCGACGTGCGCGACAGCGCGGACCGCTTCCAGGACGCGGCCGCGCTCCCCGCGGACTGGTCCCGCACGGTGGAGCTGCGCAACGGCGTCACGGACTCCGCGGCGCGGGTGCCGTTCCGGCGCTGGATCGAGGTGGAGATCCATCACGTGGACCTCGGCATCGGCTACGAGCTGGAGGATCTTCCGCCGGAGTTCACCGAGCGGGAGATCGGCTTCCTCGTCGACCGGTTCACCGGGCACCCCGGCGTGCCGCACACCCGCGTGACGGACGGTACGCGCGCGTGGACCACCGGTGGCGCCGCTTCCGGATCCGGGGTGACGGTGACCGGCACCGCGCCGGAGCTCCTGGGCTGGCTCGCGGGCCGCACCGACGGCACCGCACTGCGCGCCGAAGGAGGGACTCTCCCCTCGCTGCCCCCGCTATAGGCTGCTCCCATGACGTACAGCGGAGCGGTGAAGGTCGGCGGTCCTGCGGATGTGCACGAGCTGCGGGACCTGATGATCTCCAAGGTCGCCGTCGGCCCGATGGACAACAACGCGTACCTGCTGCGCTGCCGGGCCACCGACGAGCAGCTGCTGATCGACGCCGCCAACGACGCGGGCACCCTGCTCACCCTGATCGGTGACGACGGGATCGCGTCCGTGGTCACCACGCATCAGCACGGCGATCACTGGCAGGCCCTCGCCGAGGTCGTGGCGGCCACCGGCGCCCGCACCTACGCGGGCCGGGACGACGCCGAGGGCATCCCGGTGGCCACCGACGTCCCCGTCGGCGACGGCGACACCATCCGGGTCGGGCACGTGGAACTCACCGCACGCCACCTGGTGGGCCACACCCCGGGCTCGATCGCCCTGGTCTACGACGACCCGCACGGGCACCCGCACGTGTTCACCGGGGACTGTCTCTTCCCCGGCGGGGTGGGCAACACCCGCAAGGACCCCGAGGCGTTCGCACGGCTCATCCACGACGTGGAGACGAAGATCTTCGACGCCCTGCCCGACGAGACCTGGGTCTACCCGGGTCACGGCAACGACACCACGCTCGGCGCGGAGCGCCCGCACCTGCCCGAGTGGCGTGCACGGGGCTGGTGAACTCCCGAGCGGCGCAAGGCAGTTGGTGAGGCGACGGACAGAGGGGCGTGCGCCCGACCGCGCGCGCCCCGTGTGAATCGAACACACACGCCGACATCCCGCGCGCGCTCCCGGCGTACGCCGTGGCGTAGTCCACTGGAAGCAGGTCCGCACGGGATGACGGCTCCCGCGCGGATGGGCCGCCGGCCACCCATCCCCGCCCTCGGCCGGCGGCCCCGCCCGGCAGGCGCGGGAGCGGTGTTCACAGAAATGCAACACGCGTTCCCAGAATGCGGACAGTTACCGAGGTGACCTCGACAAACGGGACGTCCCGCTGTCAATCTCACGCCATGTCTCCCGTCCTGCGAGCCTCGCGCACCCCGCGCCGTGCCGCCTCCGCCGCCCTAGCCGCCCTGCTCACCGCCGTCGCGGTGGGCTGCGCCCCGCAGCCGGAGGGGGACGCCTCCGGCTCGGCCTCCGCCTCGGCGTCCGGGACGTCCTGCGCCAAGGGCGAGTTGGACACGAAGACCCCGGGCAAGCTGACCGTCGCCACCGACGAGCCCGCGTACGAGCCCTGGTTCAAGAAGGACGACCCGAAGAACGGTGAGGGCTTCGAGTCGGCCGTCGCCTACGCCGTGGCCGAGCGGCTCGGTTACGCGAAGCAGGACGTGGTCTGGCAGAGCGTGCCCTTCAACAAGGCGTTCGCGCCGGGGGCGAAGACCTTCGACTTCGACATCAACCAGGTCTCGATCAGCGACGAGCGCAGGAAGGCCGTGGACTTCTCCTCGGGCTACTACGACGTGCGCCAGGCCGTCGTCGCGCTGAAGGGCTCCGCGGCCGCGAAGGCCAAGAGCATCGCCGACCTCAGGAAGCTGCATCTGGGCGCCCAGGTCGGCACCACCAGCCTCGACTACATCGACGACGTGGTGAAGCCGTCCCAGGACGCCGCCGCGTACGCGAAGAACGACCAGGCCAAGTCCGCGCTGAAGAACGGCCAGATCGACGCGATCGTGGTCGACCTGCCGACCGCGTTCTACATCACGGGGGCCGAGGTGACGGACGCGAAGGTCGTCGGCCAGTTCGAGAACCAGGGCGGCACCCCCGAGCAGTTCGGGCTCGTCCTCGACAAGGGCAGTGCCCTCACGTCCTGCGTGACCTCCGCCGTGGACGCGCTGCGCAAGGACGGCACGCTCGCGAGGACCGAGCAGCGGTGGCTCTCCGAGGCCGTGGACGCCCCGGTGCTCAAGTGACGGTCGCCGAGAAGGAGTCCGGGCAGGAGGACGCGGGCGGCGACGGCGACATGCCCGGCGGGGACGACGGCTACGTCCCCTCACGGCGGCGCCTGGACCGGGAGCGCTACCGGCGCGACCGGGCCCGCCGCGCCACCGGGATCGCCGCCCTGTCGACCCTGGCCACGGCCGTCGTCCTGTATCTGGTCGTCGTCAACGCCCCCGGCTGGCCGCGCACCAGGGAGACGTTCTTCAGCGCCGAGTACGCGCGCGAGGCGCTCCCGAAGGTGCTCGAAGGGCTGTGGCTCAACGTCCGGCTGCTGCTGGTCTGCGGTGTCGCCGTGCTGGTCCTCGGCATGCTGATCGCCGTCGCCCGCACCCTGCGCGGCCCGGTGTTCTTCCCCGTACGGGTGCTCGCCGCCGCGTACACCGACTTCTTCCGCGGTCTGCCGCTGATCATCAACCTGATGATCGTGGTGCTGGGCGTCCCGGCGCTCCGGCTCCAGGGGGTGACCGTGGACCCGGTGCTGCTCGGCGGCACGGCGCTGACGCTCACGTACTCGGCGTACGTGGCCGAGGTGTTCCGGGCCGGCATCGAGTCGGTGCACCCCTCGCAGCGCGCGGCGGCCCGGTCGCTGGGCCTCACGAACCGGCAGGCGCTGCGGCACGTGGTGCTCCCCCAGGCGGTACGCCGCCAGGTGCCGCCCCTGCTCAACGACCTCGTGTCGCTGCAGAAGGACACCGGACTGGTCTCGATCGGCGGCGCGATCGACGCCGTACGGGCCGCCGACATCATCGTCGGACGCAGCCTCAACTACACGCCCTACATCGTCGCGGGACTGGTCTTCGTCGCCCTGACCATCCCCATGACCCGCTTCACCGACTGGGTCACGGCCCGGATGGACCGGCAGCGGGCGCAGGGAGGAACGACATGAGCGACACCCCGGAGACCCGGGACGCGCGCGCGGTCTCCCCCGTGCTGCGGATGGAGGCCGTGCGCAAGACGTTCGGCGGCTCGGTCGTGCTGCGGGACGTCGACCTGGAGGTCGCCCCGCACACCGTCACCGCGCTGATCGGCGCGTCCGGGTCCGGCAAGTCGACGCTGCTGCGCTGCGCCAACCTGCTGGAGGACATCGACGACGGGGCGATCTGGCTGGACGGCGAGGAGATCACCGATCCGCGCGTCGACCAGGACGCGGTACGCCGCCGCATCGGTGTGGTGTTCCAGTCGTACAACCTGTTCCCGCACATGACGGTGCTGGACAACATCACCCTCGCTCCGCGGCGGGTGCACGGAGTGGGCCGGGCGGAGGCCGAGGAACGCGCCCACGGCCTCCTGGAGCGGCTGGGGCTGGCCGGCAAGGCGGGCGCGTACCCCGACCGGCTCAGCGGCGGCCAGCAGCAGCGGGTGGCGATCGTGCGCGCCCTGGCCGTACGCCCCCGGCTGCTGCTGCTCGACGAGATCACCGCGGCGCTCGACCCGGAGCTGGTGGGCGAGGTCCTGAACGTCGTCCGTGACCTGAAGGCCGACGGCATGACGATGGTGCTCGCGACCCACGAGATGGGCTTCGCCCGCGACGTCGCCGACCAGGTCTGTTTCCTGGACGGAGGCGTGGTGCTGGAACGCGGCACCGCGGAGCGGGTCTTCGGCGACCCGCGCGAGGAACGCACGCGGCGGTTCCTGCGCCGGATCGTGGAGGCGGGCCGCCTGTAAGGAGCGCCCACCTGGCGATGGGGCATTACAGCCGGCCTCGGGCACCGCAGGACTCAGGCGTCCGCCCGGCCCGCCCCGGCGAGCGCGGCGACCCGCTCCACACCGAACACATAGCCCTGCACCCCGCACCCGGCGATCACCCCGTCGGCGCGCAGCGAGACGTAGGAGTGGTGCCGGAACGCCTCCCGCCGGTGGATGTTGGAGATGTGCACCTCCAGCACGGGCAGACCGTCACAGGTGTTGAGCGCGTCGAGGATCGCCACGGACGTGTGCGAGTAGGCGCCGGGGTTGATGACGATCCCGCTGTGGTGCAGCCGTGCCTCGTGGATCCAGTCGACCAGTTCGCCCTCGTGGTTGGACTGCCGGAAGTCCACCGTGCCGCCGTGCGCGGCGGCCGCCTCGGCGCACATCGCCTCGACGTCGGCGAGCGTGTCGGAGCCGTAGATCTCGGGCTGCCGCTGTCCCAGCAGGTTCAGGTTGGGGCCGTTGAGAATCATGATCGGGGCGTGGGCCAGGCTGCGGGGCACGGTTCCTCCGGTCCGTTCGGGGTGCGCGGCCCGTCGCAGACCGCTGCTCGACCCCGGTTTATCACGGTGAAACGGCACGGCAGGAGGCCGTACCCTCCCTCGCATGACCCTGCCCTCGTACCCGCCGAAGCCCGCTCCCGGTGATCGTGTCGCCGTCCTGTCGCCCGGCGCCGGCCTGCCCGGACTCTTCCCGCGCCCCTTCGAACTGGGGCTGCGGCGGCTGCGCGAGGAGTACGGACTCGAACCGGTCGAGTACCCGACGACCCGGAAGATGGGCGCCACCCCGCGGCAGCGGGCCGACGACATCCACGCCGCCTTCGCCGACCCGGACGTCAAGGCGGTGCTGACGTCGATCGGCGGTGACGACCAGATCACCGTGCTGCCGCTGCTGGACCGGGAGTTGCTGCGGGCCCACCCCAAGCCGTTCTTCGGGCTGAGCGACAACACCAACCTGCTGGCGTATCTGTACGCCACCGGGATCGTCGGCTACCACGGCGGCACCGTCATGACCGCGCTCGGCAGGTCCGTCGCCATGGACCCGCTGACCGCTCACTCCCTGCGCGCCGCGCTGTTCACCTCCGGCCCCTACGACCTGCGGCCGGCCGACCGCTTCACCGACGTCGACCGGGACTGGGCCGACCCTGCGACTTTCGACGCGGAGCCGGAGACCGTCCCCGGCACCGGATGGACCTGGGTGAACGCCGACCGTGTGGTGGAGGGCCGGAGCTGGGGCGGCTGTCTGGAGATCCTGGCGTGGCTGCTGATGGCCGACCGCGAGATACCGCGCGACCTCTCCGTGTTCGACGGCGGTGTGCTGTTCCTGGAGACCTCGGAGGAGCTGCCGAGCGGCGAGGAGGTCTTCCGCACCCTGCGCAACATGGGCGAACGCGGCCTGCTCCACCGGTTCTCCGCCCTGCTGATGGGACGCCCCAAGGCATGGTCGCTGGAGCGGCCCACCACCCCGGAGGAAGCGGCCCGTTACACGGCCGGCCAGCGGGAGGCCGTCCTGCGCGCCATGCGGACCTACGCCCCCGACACCACGATCGTCTTCGACGTGGATCTCGGACACACCGATCCGCAGGTCGTCATCCCCTACGGCGGCGTGATCCGGGTGGACGGTCCCGCCCGGCGCATCACCGTGACCTACTGAGGCCGCCGGCACCTCCTGACGCACAGTGAGCTCGTACGAGCCTCCGCACGCCCCCCGTAACCGCCCGTCACCGTGGGTAGTTGACGCGGTATGCACCCCGCACGCACCGTGAGCCCACCGTCCATGCTGCGCCTCGCGTCCGCCTCGCTCGCCGGGACGGCCATCGAGTTCTACGACTTCTTCGTGTACGGGACGGCGGCGGCGCTCGTCCTCGGGCCGCTGTTCTTCCCCACGTTCTCGCCCCTGGCCGGGACCCTCGCGGCCTTCGCCACCTTCGGGGTCGGGTTCGTGGCACGGCCGCTGGGCTCGGTGCTGTTCGGGCACATCGGGGACCGGCACGGGCGGCGCCCGGTGCTCGTCGCCTCGCTGCTGCTGACCGGGGGCGCGACCGTGGCGGTCGGCTGTCTGCCCACGTTCGGCTCCATCGGCGTGACGGCTCCCCTTCTGCTGCTCGTGCTGCGCTTCCTGCAGGGGCTGGGGCTGGGCGGCGAGTGGGGCGGGGCGGTGCTGCTGACGGCGGAGCACGCACCGGCCGAGCGGCGCGGGCTCTGGTCGAGCTTCCCGCAGGTCGGGCCCGCGGTGGGGTTCCTGCTGGCCAACGGAGTGATGCTGGGGCTGTCGGCGACCCTGACGGAGAGCGAGTTCGCCGCCTGGGGCTGGCGGGTGCCGTTCTGGGCGGCGGGCGTCCTGGCCGTGGCGGGGCTGTGGCTGCGGTCCTCGCTCACGGAGAGCCCGCAGTTCCTGCGGATCGAGGAGCCCGCGCGCGTGCCGTTCGCCGAGGTCGTACGCGGTCACTGGCGGCTCGTCCTGCTGACGGCCGGGGCGCTCGCGATCGGGTACGCGGTGTTCTACACGGTGACGACCTGGTCCCTCGCGTACGGCACCGAGCGGCTCGGCGTCAGCCGGACGGTCATGCTGACCTGCGTCATGGCGGCCGTGGTCGTGAAGGGTGCCCTGACGCCGGTGGCGGCGGTGCTGGGCGACCGGTACGGGCGGCGCCCGATGTGTCTGATCGGCTGCGGTGTCACCGTACTGTGGATGTTCCCGATGGTCGCGCTGCTGTCCACCGGTGAGCCGGTGCTGATCTTCTGCGGTTTCCTGGTGGCGATGCTCGCGTTCGTCACGATGTTCGCCGTCGTCGCCGCGTATCTGCCGGAGCTGTACGAGCCCCGGGTGCGCTGCACGGGCGCCGCCGTCGGCTACAACCTCGGCGGGGTGCTGGGCGGCGCCCTGACCCCGATCGTGGCCACCGCCGTGGCCCAGGACGGGCGAGTGCCCTGGGGGGTGGGCGCGTATCTGACCGGGATCGCGGTGCTGAGCCTGGGCTGCTTCGCGCTGCTCCCGGAGACCCGGCCGGTTCCGACGGCGGCGACGGCGCAGGCGGAGGCCGCTGCGGTGTGAGCGCGGCGGGTTCATGGACCCCGGTGGACCCCGAAGACCGCGGGCCCCGGGTCTACGGGTTCACCGCCAGCTCCAGGTACGCCGCGAACAGCACCAGGTGGACGCCTCCCTGCAGGGGTGTGGCGCGGCCGGGGACGACGGTCAGTGAGGCGACCACGACGGTGAGGGCGAGCAGCACCATGTGGGTGGAGCCGAGGCCGAGGACGAGCGGGCCGGAGAGCCAGACGGAGGCCAGGGCGACGGCCGGGATGGTCAGGCCGATGCTGGCCATGGCGGAGCCGAGGGCGAGGTTGAGGCTGGTCTGGACGCGGTCGCGGCGGGCCGCGCGCAGAGCGGCGATGGTCTCGGGCAGCAGCACGAGCAGCGCGATGACCACACCCACGACGGCGTGCGGCATGCCCGCGGCGTCCACGCCGGACTCGATGGTGGGCGAGACGCCCTTGGCCAGGCCGACCACGCCGACGAGGGCGAGACCGAGCATGCCGAGGCTGATCTTCGCGGTGCGGGCCGAGGGTGCCTCGGCGTGGTCGTCCTCGGCGATCACCTCGCCCATGCGGGTGATGGGCAGGAAGTAGTCCCGGTGCCGCACGGTCTGGGTCGCGACGAACAGCCCGTACAGGGCCAGTGAGGACAGTGCGGCGAAGGTCAGTTGCGCGGTGGAGAACTCCGGGCCCGGCTTGCTGGTGGTGAAGGTGGGGAGCACCAGGCTGAGTGTGGCCAGCGTCGCGACCGTGGCGAGGGCGGCGCCGGTGCCCTCGGGGTTGAAGACCGCGAGTCCGTGGCGCAGTGAGGCGACCAGCAGACAGATGCCGACGATGCCGTTGCAGGTGATCATCACGGCGGCGAAGACGGTGTCGCGGGCGAGGGTCGCGCTCTTGTCACCGCCGTCGATCATCAGGGTGACGATCAGGGCGACCTCGATGATCGTGACGGCGACGGCGAGGACGAGGGAGCCGAACGGTTCACCGACGCGGTGGGCGACGACCTCGGCGTGGTGGACGGCGGCCAGTACGGCTCCCGCGAGCACCAGTGTCACCAGCGCGACGGCCCCGGGGGGAAGGTCACGTCCCCAGGTGAGAGTGAGCAGGACGACCGCGGCCACCGGGACGACATCGGTCCATCGTGTCGTGAGCGACCGGAGCCGAGCGAGCATACGGTGATCCTTTCAGACGTGATGGGGCCCCGCACTCCGGTGGACGCCTGGGAACTGCGTCTCCGTCGTGCGGGGCCCCATCAGAGAGTGCTGTGCGGTACGGGCCTGTGTCAGGCCTCGACGCTGTCCTTCTCGGTGCCTTCGGCCTTCTCCGACGCAGCCTCGGCCTCCGCCTGCTTCTTGGAGGCGATCAGGCTGGTGATCGTGGTGACCACCAGGACCGCGCAGATCACGCCGAGCGACACGGGGATGGAGATCTCCGGCACGTGTACCCCGGACTCGTGCAGGGCATGCAGCACCAGCTTCACCCCGATGAAGCCGAGGATGACCGACAGGCCGTAGGACAGGTGGACCAGCTTCTTCAGCAGTCCGCCGATCAGGAAGTACAGCTGCCGCAGGCCCATCAGCGCGAACGCGTTGGCCGTGAACACGATGTACGGGTCCTGGGTGAGGCCGAAGATCGCCGGGATGGAGTCCAGGGCGAAGAGGATGTCGGTGGTGCCGATGGCGAGCATCACGACCAGCATCGGCGTCATGACGCGCTTGCCGTTCTGCTCGATCCACAGCTTGGTGCCGTGGTACCGGTCGGCGACACCGAAGCGCTTCTCGGCGGCCTTGAGGAGCTTGTTCTCCTCGTACTCCTCCTCCGACTCGTCGGCCCTGGCCTCCTGGATGAGCTTCCAGGCGGTGTAGATCAGGAACGCGCCGAAGATGTAGAACACCCAGGCGAAGCTGGCGAGGATCGCCGCGCCCGCGGCGATGAAGATCGCGCGGAGCACCAGAGCTATCAGCACACCGACCAGCAGCACCCGCTGCTGGTACTGCGACGGCACCGAGAACTTCGCCATGATCAGGACGAAGACGAAGAGGTTGTCGACACTCAGCGACTTCTCGGTGATGTAGCCCGCGAAGAACTCTCCGGCCGGCTGGCCGCCGGAGAAGACGAGCAGCCCGAGTCCGAAGAGGGCGGCCAGGACGATCCAGACGATCGTCCAGATGCCGGCTTCCTTGACGGACACGTCATGGGGCTTGCGGCCGATGAAGAAGTCGACCGCGATGAGGGCGGCAAGGCCCACAACTGTGAGGACCCAAAGGGTCGTCGAGACATCCACTGCGCCTCCGGCAGTACGTAACGGCAAATAGCAGCGTCATCGCTACCGGAGGTCTCTTCCACCCGGTCCTCCAGGGCGTTCCTCAACGCCTGGTGCCGCCGGGCCGACGCCCCGGGATCAGGATTGATCCGTATTGACGGGTACGCCGCAGCATGTAGGGAGTACTCCCCTCCGCACCAGAAGAGTACCCCCATCACCAAGAAAAGGTAAAGGGCCAGGCAAAGGAAGAATCAAAACCGCAGGTCATCGGGCTTTGCAAGGGCTTGGTACAGAGCGGTCCTCACCGGTTCCAGGAGCGGCGGGCGTCCGCGACGCGGGCGAGGACGTCCCTCATGACCCGGCTGCCGGGCGGGATGTTCGACGGCTCGTAGGTCCAGGCGTGCCCGACCCAGGGGTCGGCGAGGTGGTCGTCGGGGGTGGGTGTCAGTCGCATCAGCGAACGCCACAGCGGGTCGAGCAACGGCCCGTAGGCGGCGGCTTCCTGCCGGTCGGCGACCATCATCAGGTGGACGCCGAAGGCCGGACCCTCGTCGGCGAGATAGCGGAGCTGGGTGACGGCGCGGTCGTCGAAACCGTGCGGGAAGTCGTTGACGATCAGCAGCTGCTCGGCCGTGTCGAAGCCGGGGGGCAGGGCGTCGGGCGCGCCGCCGCGCACCGCCATCTGCACGAGGTCGACGCGCTGGGTGAGCCGTCCCAGCAGGTCGGAGACGCCCGCGGCTCCGGCGGCGGGCGGTCCGGCGAGCACACCGGCGCCCACCAGCGGGGCCAGCGCGGACACGCCGGCCCCGGCCGCGTCCACGACGTGCACGGTGAACTCGCCGGGCGGGTAGACCGCGAGCAGACGCGCGGCGAGCGCCACGGCGGTGTCCAGCGCCCGGCGGCGCAGTTCGTCGGAGTCGGCGAGCGAGTCGCGGGAGCCGGAGCGGCCGCTGTCGACCCACAGGCCGCGTTCCAGCGGCAGCCGGACCAGCATCGGTATGCGTACGTCCTCGCTCTCCGGGAGGCGCAGGTCGCCCAGGCGCAGCGCCATCGGGATCTCCATCGGCACCCGGTAGCCGTGCCAGACCGGGTTGTCCCAGCTCGCGAAGGCGGGCGGCAGCGCGGGTTCGACGACGTCGGCCTCGGCCCGCAGCTGGGCGAGGTCGCGGTCGAGGGCCTCCCTGGCCCGGTCGACGAGCTGGGCGTGCTTGGCGCGGGCGGCCTCGCGCACCGCGTCGCCCTGGCCGCCGATCCTGCTGCGCGGGTCGGACAGGGCCTTGTCCAGCTCCTGTTCCATGCGTGACTCGGCGAAGTCGACGGCGCTGCGGTAGGCGGCGGTGGTGCGGGCGAGGTCCTCGAACATGCCCCACACCTGGTTGTAGAGGCGCTCCTCCATGGACCAGCCGGTCGCGTCACCGGCGACGGGCGGCGCGGGCTGTCCCGGCGCGGCCGGTGGCGCGGTCGGCGGCGGAGGCGGTGGCGCGGTGGTCTGGCGGCCGGGGTGGCTGTAGTTGACGGGGCCGCCGGTGCCGGTCGCGGCGGGCTGGGTCCCGGCGGACGGGTCGGCGGGGGCGGGGCCGCCGAGCTGCGGCGACGCGTGGTCGGGCAGGGTGGCGTCGGGCGAGGAGCCGTACGGGGGCGTGGCGCCGTACGGGTGTCCCTGCTGCGGCGGGGTGGTCCCGGGCAGGCCCTGGGGTGCCGGACCCCCGTGGGTCTGGTCGGGGCCCTGCGCGGGGGCGGCCGTCCGGCGGGGGCGGTCCGGCTCCGCGAGGCGGGGCGGGGGCGCGGCCACGGATCGGGCGAGGCCCTGGAGCACGGCCTCGTGGATGACGTCGGCGAGCTGCCGGGCCTGCGGCAGGCCCTGGTCGGCGAGCAGTTCGGCGAGGCCGCCCGCGTACCCCTGGCCGACCGCGCGGACCTTCCACGCACCCTGTCTGCGGTACAGCTCCAGGGCGATGACGGCGGACTCCGACTCCAGGTCGGTGAGGGTGTAGCTGACGACCTCCGTGCCGTCGAGGCCGGTGACGGCGACGAAGGGGGCGGCGACGGCGCCGAACCGCGCCGGGCCGCCGCTGCCGGACGGCAGGGCGAGCAGCACCGTCGCCCGGTGCACGGACGGCGTCAGGGCGTCGAGATCCACGGCGAGGCGGTGGTCGGCCGCCGCCTGTCTCGGCACCTCGACGCCCGGCAGGGTGGGCGCGCCCGGGTGGGCGACCCATTCCACGCCCTGCACCCGGCCGCCCTCGTCGCCGAGGGTGACCCCGGCCACGATCGGCGTGCCGGCCGAGACGCGGATCTCCAGTCGGGCCTCGGGCAGCGGATGGTTCTGCCCCCGGACCAGCTCGGCCGTCATCGACTTCGTCCCCCTGTGTCGCTCACCGCGTGCCGCGTCGATCTCGCCTAGAGAACCGGCAGGATCGCCGGCATCAGGTCCTGGAAGGTGCGCCCGTTGGCGGGTGTGCCGATGGCGGTCATCTGCCATCCCGCGCCCGCGCGGTGCACCTTGGCCATGATCTGGGCCGTGTACTGGCCGCCGCCCGCGAGGGTGTAGCGCGCGAGCTCCTGGCCGTTGGTCTCGTCGACCAGACGGCAGAACGCGTTCTGCACCTCCTGGAAGGTCTGGCCCGTGAAGGAGTTCACGGTGAAGACGATCTGGTCGATGTGGACGGGCACCCGGGCCAGGTCGACGAGGATCGCCTCGTCGTCGCCGCCCTGTCCCGCGCCGCCGACGAGGTTGTCGCCGGTGTGGCGGACGGAGCCGTCGTCGCTCACCAGGTGGCGGAAGAAGACGACGTCGACGGGCTGCTTGTCCGCGAACAGCACGGCGGAGGCGTCGAGGTCGATCTCACGGGTGCGGGATCCGAACAGGCCGCGCCTGGGGGCAGCCTGCCAGCCGAGACCCATGCGTACCGCGGTCAGGCTGCCTCCGTCGTTCTTCTGCAGACTGATGGCCTGACCCTTGGTCATGTTGACGGTCACGCGCTGTTTCCCCTCTCGAACTGTCCCCTGTTTCCGCGGAGTCCGCGGATGTGCAGCACCTTACGCAGCGGCACCGGCGTTGCCGCAGCCTGTGTGGCACTTTGTGTCGGTCTTGCAACACATCGCGTCCGTGCCGGGGGTGTGCCCCGCGCCCCGGCGTCCGGCCCGGCCGTCAGGCCTGCCCCGCCTCCCTCATCTGCCGCAGTTCCTTCTTCATCTCCGAGACCTCGTCCCGCAGCCGGGCGGCGATCTCGAACTGCAGGTCGGCGGCGGCCGCGCGCATGCGCTGCGTCATCTCCTCGATCTGCTGGGCCAGCTCGGCGGCGGGGCGGTCGGTGGGGGCGGCTTCCTTCGTCGCGCCCCTGGCGGCCCCGGCCGCCCTGCCCTTGAGGGCGGGGACGGGGGCCTTGGCGGCCTTGCCGTCCTTCTGCTGCCGGTAGCCCGTGCCGAGGAGCTGCTCGGTGTCGACGTCCTCGCGGGCGATCCGCGCGACGATGTCGTTGATCTTCTTGCGCAGCGGCTGGGGGTCGATGCCGTTCGCCTTGTTGTAGGCGACCTGCTTCTCCCGGCGGCGGTTGGTCTCGTCGATGGCCTTCGCCATCGCCGGGGTGATCTTGTCGGCGTACATGTGGACCTGCCCCGACACGTTGCGCGCCGCGCGGCCGATGGTCTGGATCAGTGAGGTCCCGGAGCGCAGGAAGCCCTCCTTGTCGGCGTCGAGGATCGCCACCAGGGAGACCTCGGGGAGGTCGAGGCCCTCCCGCAGGAGGTTGATGCCCACCAGGACGTCGTACTCACCGGCCCGCAGCTCGCGCAGCAGTTCGACGCGGCGCAGGGTGTCGACGTCGCTGTGGAGATAGCGGACCTGGATGCCCAGTTCCAGGAAGTAGTCCGTGAGGTCCTCGGCCATCTTCTTGGTGAGGGTGGTGACCAGGACCCGCTCGTCCTTCTCGGTGCGCTGCCGGATCTCGTGCACCAGGTCGTCGATCTGGCCCTCGGTGGGCTTGACGACGACCTCGGGGTCGACCAGGCCGGTGGGGCGGATGATCTGCTCGACGTGGCCGTCGGAGCGGGACAGCTCGTACTGTCCGGGGGTCGCCGAGAGGTAGACCGTCTGGCCGACGCGCTCCTGGAACTCCTCCCACTTCAGGGGGCGGTTGTCGAGGGCGGAGGGCAGCCGGAAGCCGTGGTCGACGAGGGTGCGCTTGCGGGAGGCGTCGCCCTCGTACATCGCGCCGATCTGGGGCACGGTCACATGGGACTCGTCGATGACGAGGAGGAAGTCGTCCGGGAAGTAGTCCAGCAGGGTGTTCGGCGGGGAACCGGGCTCGCGGCCGTCGAAGTGCATCGAGTAGTTCTCCACGCCGGAGCAGGAGCCGATCTGGCGGAGCATCTCCAGGTCGTAGGTCGTGCGCATGCGTAGCCGCTGGGCCTCCAGCAGCTTGCCCTGCTTCTCCAGCTCGGCCAGGCGCTCCCCCAGCTCCTTCTCGATGTCGTTGGCGGCGCGCTCCAGGCGCTCGGGGCCGGCGACGTAGTGCGAGGCGGGGAAGACGTACAGCTGCTGGTCGTCGCTGATGATCTCGCCGGTGAGGGGGTGGAGCGTGGAGAGGGCCTCGATCTCGTCGCCGAACATCTCGATGCGGACCGCGAGTTCCTCGTAGACCGGGAAGATCTCGATGGTGTCGCCGCGGACGCGGAAGGTGCCGCGGGTGAACGCCAGGTCGTTGCGGGTGTACTGGATGTCCACGAAACGGCGCAGCAGCTCGTCCCGGTCGAACTCCTCGCCGACCCGCAGGGGGACCATGCGGTCCACGTACTCCTGGGGTGTGCCGAGGCCGTAGATGCAGGAGACCGAGGCGACCACGACGACGTCCCGCCGGGTGAGCAGCGAGTTGGTCGCGGAGTGGCGCAGGCGCTCCACCTCCTCGTTGATCGAGGAGTCCTTCTCGATGTAGGTGTCCGACTGCGGAACGTACGCCTCGGGCTGGTAGTAGTCGTAGTACGAGACGAAGTACTCGACCGCGTTGTTCGGCAGCAGCTCGCGGAACTCGTTGGCCAGCTGGGCGGCCAGGGTCTTGTTCGGCGCCATCACCAGGGTGGGGCGCTGGAGCTTCTCGATCATCCACGCGGTGGTGGCGGACTTGCCCGTACCGGTCGCGCCGAGCAGGACGACGTCCTTCTCACCCGCCCCGATGCGCCGGGCGAGCTCGGCGATGGCGGTGGGCTGGTCACCGCTCGGCTGGTAGGGGCTGACGACCTCGAGGGGCGCCACCGTGCGTTCGATCTTGGAAACGGGCCGCATGAACCCACCGTACGACCCCGCACTGACAACGGGCTCCGATCAGCGGTTCTGCGGGGTCCGGGAACCGCGCTCGCGGTGCTCCCGGGCGAGGCGGGACTCCGGGTGCCGGCAGGTGTGCGCGGTGGCCTGGGCCGGAATGCCGGGCCGCCGCTCGACCGGAACCGTGTGGAACCTTCCCATGATCATGAACGGGTCGAACATCACGACGACGCCGGCCAGCAGCAGGAAGACCAGCGGGCCGATGATCAGCGGGGCAAGCAGACCGGCGGACGAGGCGCCGTCGGCGGGGGCGGTGGTGGTGCCGTGCACCTGGACGTCGAGGGCGGCCATGCCCGTGTAGTGCATGCCGCTGACGGCGATCCCCATCACGAGGCCCGCGCCGACGCTCCACAGGAAGCCGCGGACCTGCCCGGCGGCCCACAGGGCGGCGATGGCGGCCACCACGGCGATCACGACGGACGCGGCCACGGTGACCGTGTCGTATTCCAGCGTCCCGTGCAGGCGCAGTCCGGCCATGCCCAGGTAGTGCATGGAGGCGATGCCCAGTCCGGTGATGGTGCCGCCGGTGAAGAGCGCGGCCCCGGTCGCCCCCTTGGAGGTGACCATGAAGATGCCGATACCGACCATGACGATCGCCACGGCGAGACTCGCGAAGGTCATCAGGGGGTCGTAGCCCACCGGGGTCTGCAGGACCTTGAACCCCATCATCGCCACGAAGTGCATCGTCCAGATCCCGGAGCCGATGGCCGCCGAGCCCAGGGCGAGCCAGCCGATCCGCCGGCCTCCGTCCACGAGCATCGATCTGGTGGTGCAGCGCAGACCGAGCGAGCCACCGAGGCAGGCCATGAGATAGGCCACCACCGGTGTGACGAGTCCGTAGCTGAAGCCGTCGACCGTGCCCTGCATTCGCGGCTGCCTTTCCCGCCCTGTCGCGTCCCTGTCGGTTTCCCTGTCGTGCCCCGCCCCGGGACCGCCACGACGGTCAGGGTGTCGCAGAGAGTATGACCCCCACCGGAATGGTCGAACGATTTTCCGGCAAAGAAACACGTCCTTGCCCCACTTGTGCGGTGCCCGTGAGCGGACTTGGGCAACTCCATTCAATTCGTGGTCATCCTGCGCCCCTCTCCCGTTGACCCTCTGCTGTCACTCTTGAGCTGACCGTGATCGTTCGACGCGAGGAGTACGCATGCACGTGCGCGCAGTTGCCGCCGCGACCACAGCGTTCTTGGGGGCCACCGTCCTCCTGCTCCCCTCTTCCGCCGCCCATGCGGCCGCCGATGCCGAGAATCCGCTGGTCGTCGTCGCCCACCGCGGAGCATCCGCCTACGCGCCCGAGAACACCCTGGCCGCCGTCGACAAGGCCGACGAGATGGGCTTCGAGTGGGTCGAGAACGACGTCCAGCGGACGAAGGACGGCAGACTCGTCGTCCTCCACGACGCGACGCTGACGCGGACGACCAACGTCGAGGAGCTCTACCCCGAGCGCGCGCCCTGGAACGTGGCGGACTTCACCGCCGCGGAGATCGCCCGTCTGGACGCGGGCAGCTGGTTCGGCAGCGACTACGCGGGCGCGCGCGTGCCGACGCTGGAGCAGTACATGAGGCGCGTGACGCGCAACCACCAGAAGCTCGTCCTGGAGATCAAGAACCCGCAGCTGTATCCGGGCATCGAGCAGCAGACCCTGAAGGTCCTCGGCAACGAGGGCTGGCTCGGCCCGGAGCAGCTGGAGCGACTGGTGATCCAGAGCTTCGGCGCCGACACCGTCCGGCGGGTGCACGAGCTGCGCCCGGCGGTGAAGACCGGCCTCCTCGGCACCCCGGACATCGCCGACCTGCCCGAGTACGCGACCTTCAGCGACCAGATCAACTCGTCGTACACGACGATCTCCGAGTCGTACGTCGCCACGCTCCACGCGCTCCAGGGCCCGCACGGCAAACCGCTGGAGATCCTCACGTGGACCGTGAACGACGCGACCAACGCCCGCCGGGTGGCGGGCTACGGGGTGAACGGCATCATCACCAACAAACCCGACGTGGTCAGAGACGCCACACAGGGCTGAGGGAGTCCGACGGCGAGGGCGTGCGCACCCGGACCGGAACGCACGCCAGCGCCGTTGTCGGTGACGCCCCGTACGGTGGTCGCATGAACAGCCATGCGCAGGACGAGCAGCGGGTCGTGTGGGCCGTCATCGGCACGGACATCGGGCCGCTGCTGCTCGCCGCGACGGACGAGGGCCTCGTGCACGTCGCGTTCCACGCCACGGACGCGGTGCGCGGGCGCACCCTCGACCGGCTCGCCTCCCGCCTGGGCACCATCCCCGTGGAGGCACCCGGCGCTCCGGTTCTGGCCGAGGCGATACGCCAGGTCGAGGCGTACTTCGCGGGCGAACGCCATGACTTCGACCTGCCGCTGGACTGGTCGCTGATCTCGGGTTTCAACCGTCAGGTGCTGCGCGAGCTGGCGTCCGGCGTGCGCTACGGCTCGGTCGTGGGCTACGGCGACCTCGCGCGGCGCGTGGGGCAGCCGGGCGCGGCCCAGGCCGTCGGGATCGCCATGGGATCGAATCCGCTGCCCGTGGTCGTGCCGTGCCACCGGGTGGTCGAGAGCGACGGCGGCATCGGCGGGTTCGGCGGCGGGCTGGAGACCAAACGGAAGCTGCTGGCCCTGGAGGGTGTGCTTCCGGAGCCCCTGTTCTGAGTCCGAGCCGGCGACGGGCGGCTTCGTCCGCCCGCGTGCGGCCCGTGCCGGGGTGCCAGAGGCCGCCGAGGACGGGGACCCCCGGCGCGAATCGGTCATCGGGCGCCGTTCCGGTCACCGCGGAGTGACCGAAAACCGATCATGGTCCGTCGTAGTGTCGGGCCTCCAGGACGTTGCCGTCCGGGTCCCGGAAGTAGAAGCTGCGCCGGGCCGCTCCCCGTGCGCCGAAGGAGTCGTAGGAGAAGGCGGAGACGGGAACCGCCCTTTCCTCCAGACGGGCGCGCAGGTCGTCGAAGGCGTGGCCGGGCAGGGCCAGGCAGACGTGGTTGACCGGGTGGCCCGCGCTGTCGGCGGCGCCGGGCACCATGGTCAGGGTCTCGGCGATGGCGAGCGGCATGAGGTCGAGCAGGGTCTCGTCGTTGAGGCGCACGGAAGGGAAGGGCGCTCGCCCCTCCGCGTACGCGCTCACCCTCACGGGCTCCAGGCCGACGGCCTCCTCGTAGAAGGCGGCCGCGGCGACCGGCTCCCGCACCCAGAGGACCACGTGGTCGAGACGTGTCGTGTTCTCCTTCATGCACCTCAGGCTGGTGTCCTGCACCACAGGGCGCAAGGGTTTGGCCGGGCGCGCCGTCCGCCAGGGATGAGGGAAGAACGACAGACAGGAGGCGAGCGCGTGCTGGTGGTGTCCGAAGAGGTGCGGGAAGCGGTGGACGCGCGTCGACCCGTGGTGGCGCTGGAGTCCACGATCATCGCGCACGGGCTGCCCCGCCCGCGCAATCTGCAGGTGGCACGGGAACTGGAGGAGGTCGTCCGGCAGGAGGGTGCCGTCCCCGCGACGATCGCCGTGCTCGACGGTCGGCCGCACATCGGCCTCGGCAAGGACCAGTTGGAGCGGGTCGCGAACGAGGACGGCATCCGCAAGCTCGGGCACCGGGACCTGCCCCTGGCGGTGGCCTCCGGGGCGAGCGGCGCGACCACCGTGTCGGCGACCGCCCAACTGGCGGCCCTGGCAGGCGTACGGGTGTTCGCGACGGGCGGGCTGGGGGGCGTGCACCGGGAGTGGACGTCGACCCAGGACGAATCCGCCGACCTGGGGCTCCTCGCCCGCACCCGGATCACCGTGGTGTGCGCCGGCGTGAAGTCGATTCTGGACGTCCCGGCCACCCTGCAGCGCCTGGAGACGCTGGGAGTCGCCGTCGCCGGTTACGGCACCGACCGTTTCCCCGGCTTCTACCTCTCCGACTCGGGCCATCCGGTGGAGTGGACGCTCCGTTCCCCGGGCGAGGTCGCGGACGTCATGCGGGCGCAGGACACGCTCAAGGGCCCGGAGTCGGCGCTGATCGTCGCCAACCCCGTACCGGAGGAGGAACAGCTCGACCCCGAGCTGCACGCGCGCGTGCTCGCCGAGGCGCTGCGGGCCTGCGAGGCGGAGGGCGTCACGGGACAGGGTGTCACGCCGTTCCTGCTGAGCTACCTGGTCAGGCACACCGACGGCGCCTCCCTCACCGCCAACCTGGCGGCGGTGCGCGGAAACGTACGGCTCGCGTCACGGATCGCCACGGCCTGGGCCGGGGCGTGACATGAGCGGGGCGCTGCTCGTCGTGGGCGACGTCGTCACGGACGTCGTCGCCCGGCACCGCGGACCGCTCGCCGCGGGCACCGACACGGCCTCCGCGATCCGGACCCTGCCGGGCGGGGCGGGCGCCAACGTGGCCTGCTGGGCGGCCAACTGGGGCTGCGCCGACGCACGGCTGCTGGGGCGTGTGGGCACGGACGGCGCCGAGTGGCACGAGCGGGAGCTGCGGGCCGCAGGGGTCCGCCCGCATCTCGTCGTCGACCCGGACGCGGCCACGGGCACGGTGATCTGCCTGGTGGACACGGGCGACGCGGCCGAACGCACGTTCCTCACCGACAGCGGCGCGGCCCTGCGGTTCGACCTCGACGACTGGTCGCCGTCGCTGCTCGACGGGGTCGCGCGGCTGCATCTGTCGGGCTATCTGTTCTTCTCGGAGCCGAGCCGCGCGCTCGTGTCCGTCGCTCTGCGGTCCGCCCGCGCGCGTGGCGTGCCGGTCAGCGTCGATCCCGCGTCGGCGGGGTTCCTCCGACGGCTGGGCGTGGCCCGTTTCCTCTCGCTCGTCGAGGGGGTCGACCTGTTGCTGCCCAGCCGCGACGAGGCGAGCCTGCTGACCGGACTGCCCGATCCGGCCGACGCGGCGGCCAAGTTGAGCCGTCTCGTTCCCCTGGTCGTGGTCAAGCACGGCGCGGAGGGCGCGCTGATCGCCCGGAACGGAGGCCGTTCCGTGTCACGGATTCCGGCGACTCCCGCGGCGCCCCGCGACACCACCGGCGCCGGCGACGCCTTCACCGGGGCCTTCCTGGCCACGCTGCTCACGGGCGCCGAGGCCGAGGAGGCGGCGACGGAGGGGTGCCGGGCGGGGGCACGGGCGGTGGAGAAGGTGGGAGGGAGGCCGCCGGGGGCGGGCTGAGAGGGCGGGTCATCAGGTGGCGGTGCGGGTTGTGGTCCTGTGGCGCGCGCGGGTGGGCGGACGGTAGGGCCGTGTCCGTGACTCACGGGTCATGGGGGCCTCTGGGGCGCCGGGTACGGGGTCCGGACGTTCGCTACGCCTTCCGGCCCCAGGCCGAGATCAGCGGCGGGGCGGCGACGTCCAGAGTGCCGGAGGCGACGTCGGCCAGGTGCCGGTCGATCTCCTCCTCTGTGGCGAGGTTCGCCGTGACGAGCGCCGCCCGCAGCCGGCCGACGGTCGTCGACTCCAGCGCGGCACAGGCGGGTGAGGCCACGGGGAAGTACGCGTCGGCCCCCACACCGCGCAGCCCCGCCGCGCGCAGCAGGCGCGGGAGCCGGCGGCCGTGCGCCGGGTCGATACCGCGTTCGACGAGCAGCGTGCGGACGGCCTCGCGGAGCCGGTTGGCCAGCTGCTGCTCGGGGCCGGACTCCTCCAGGCAGGCCAGGGGCTGGAGAGCCGGGTCGGCGTCCTCGATCAGGAGCCGTCCGCCGGGGCGCAGGGACCTGATCATCGACAGCAGCGCGTTCTCGCGGTCCGGCACATGAGCCAGGGCGAGGCGGGCGTGGACGAGGTCGAAGCCGTCACCCGGTGGCTGGTCGACGCCCAGGTGGTGGACGAGGGCCTCCACCGGTGGGCGGGTGACCGAGGGAACGGCCCAGGAGATGTCGGTGTCGGTCGCGATGACCTTGCCGGTCGGTCCGACCTTCTTGGCCAGCCAGGAGACCACGGTGGTGCCACCCGCGCCGACCTCCCAGCAGCGCCAGCCCGACCCCAGGCCGAAGCCCTCCATGTGCCGGAACGTCGTGGGGTCGAAGAGCGTGGCGAAGGCGTCGGGGCCCTGGCCCGTCTCGGCCCGCCGTTGGTCGAGGAGATACCCGTCGGTTCGCATCATGGAGAGATCATCCCATTTGACCGACTTGTCACCGATGGCGACGCTCCAGCGGCACGCGAGGCAGCCCGACGGCGACCGGATCCGGCGGGCCGGACGGGGGCGGTCGAACGAGGGCCGCGGGACGAGAACGGCCGGACGAGGACGGCCGGACGAGGACGGCAGACCGGAACGTTCGGACCGGCAGGCCCGTCTACAAACGAAGTGGAGCGTTCCGTTCCCACAGCCTTACCCGGCACTCGTCCGGCCCTGGCAAACTGGCGCGACAGGGCACGAAGTGCGGTGCGAGGGGATTCACGCGAGGAGATCCAGATGTCCATGGCAGGGAATCTGCGGAAGGTCACCGGCCTCGACAAGGTCGGTGGTCTCCGCAGGATGGCACGGCTGGCCCGACGGCGTCCCCGCGTCGACCTCAGCCATCCCGCCCGCTCCCCACTGGGCACCTCGGTGGTGAACTGCGTGACGTACCACAAGGGTGTCCGCTCCCCCGGCGGCCGCGATGTCGTCGAGGCCGTCAAGCAGGTCCGCAAGCACGACCACGGCTTCGTCTGGCTCGGACTGCACGAGCCGACGCAGCGGGAGTTCGCCGGCATCGCCGAACTCTTCGACCTGCACCCCCTGGCGGTCGAGGACGCGGTCGAGGCGCATCAGCGTCCCAAGCTGGAGCGCTACGGCGACACTCTGTTCGCGGTGTTCAAGACGGTCTGCTACGTCGAGCACACGGAACTGACCGCGACCAGCGAGGTGGTGCACACGGGCGAGATCATGGTGTTCGTCGGCACCGACTTCGTGATCACGGTCCGGCACGGGCGGCACGGCTCGCTCGGTCCGCTGCGGGAGGAACTGGAAGCGAACACCGAGCAGTTGGCGAAGGGGCCGGCCGCGGTGCTGCACGCGATCGCGGACCACGTGGTCGACGACTACCTGAACGTCACGGACTCGGTCCAGACGGACATCGACCAGGTCGAGACGGATGTGTTCGCCGCCAACGGCGCGCGCGTCGACCCGGGACGGATCTACCAGCTCAAGCGCGAACTGCTCGAACTGAAGCGGGCGGTGGCCCCGCTCGCCCGCCCGCTGCTGGAACTGACGTCACGGCCGATCCGGGTGGTGGAGCCGGAGATACAGGCCTACTTCCGGGACGTCTCCGACCACCTGCTGCGGGCCACGGAGCAGATCGCCGCGTTCGACGAACTGCTCAACTCGATCCTGCAGGCACACCTGGCGCAGGTCAGCGTCGCGCAGAACGAGGACATGCGCAGGATCACCGCCTGGGCGGCGCTGATCGCCGTGCCGACGATGGTGTGCGGGGTCTACGGCATGAACTTCAGGTACATGCCCGAACTGCACTGGAAGTTCGGCTATCCGCTCGTCCTGGGAGTCATAGCCATGGCCTGCGCCACCCTCTACCGGGGATTCAAGCGCAACGGGTGGCTGTGACCCTCGGAGGGAAACGGGGACGGCGCGGCGGCACATAGGTCGTCGGACGGCCGGATCGGGCGGACGGATCGGGCGGACGGAGGTTGGTCGGACGGCCGGCTCGGTTGGTCGATCGGTCGGTCGGTCGGATCAGGGCGCTGTGGTCTTGGCGTACACGCTCTCGACCCACGCGGCGATCTGGTCGTCCGACAGATGACGGGCGAGGTCGGCCTCGCTGATCATGCCGACGAGCCGCTTGTTCTCGATCACCGGAAGCCGGCGGATCTGATGCCCCTTCATCTCCTCCAGCACCTCGGCGATGTCGGCGTCGGCGTCGATCCAGCGAGGGGTTCCCTTGGCCATCTCGCCCGCCGTGATCGTCGACGGGTCGTGGCCCAGGGCGACACAGCCGACGACGATGTCGCGATCGGTGAGGATGCCGCAGAGCCGTTCGTTCTGGTCGCTGATGGGGAGTGCTCCGACGTTCAGCTGACGCATCAGCTGCGCGGCGCGGTCCAGGGTCTCGTGAGCGGGGATCCACTGGGCTCCGCGGTGCATGATGTCTCCGGCGGTGGTCATGTGGTACCTCCCGGTGCCGGACGGCCGGCGCGGCGCAGGAGGCACCGCTGGTCCCGGCGCCCTTCATTCTTGCCGCGACCGGAGCGAAGCGCACTCGCAGAGGCTCACCCCCGCCACGTGGGACGCGTGCGTCAGCCGTTCCAGGCCGGGTGGCGCGGGTCGTCTGCGCGCACCAGCACATCCGCGGCGGCGGCGGGGTCCGTCTCGGCCTCGTAGCGCTCGAACGCGGGGAGCGTCCAGTGCTCGCGCTCGGGGGTGCGGCGGCGCAGGGCGCCCGAGGAGAGGAGGACGTGGACGGTCAGGTCGAAAGGGAACCAGTGCTTGAGGAGGAGAGGTCCGTGCGTCAACAAGATGGTGCCGGGCGGGAGTTGCACGTACGGGCTCCGGGTCGCCCGGTCGGTGGTGGGATCCCAGAGATCGGGCAGGACCCGCCCCGTGCCACCGGGGTCGAGAGGGCCGAACACCTCACGCCACAGGGCGGCGGTGTCGAACCAGCCGTCGTAGTAGGCCTCCACGTCCTCGTGGCCGTACTCGAACCGGAGCGAGGCGGGCCGGAGGAACCCCTCGGTGCCCACGACGAGCGAGGGCCTGCCGCGTATGCGCAGGGCTTGCGACACCCGGTCGGCGAGATCTCCCGGGCGGGCGGCCGGGGCTCCGTCGAAGGCGATGCGTGGCCAGGGCGATCCGTCGTCCGGCTCCAGGTCGACGATGCGGTCGGCAAGGAGGTCGCCGAGCCGTTCCCAGGTGATCGCTTCGAATCGCACACGGCCCATGATGCCGCGCCCGTCAGACCGCACCCGGGCCGGTCGGGACCCCGGGCCGCGCGCGGAGCCGGACGCCGCCTCGACGACGGCGTGACCGTGCGGCCACCAGGGGGAATGAACCGCGTATGGCAGCGCTCGCTACTCCCCCGCACCGTACCGGGATCGTCGTCGTGCAGGCACTCAGGAAGAAGCACTGCGCCGAGTGCCGGAGCGGACCGGTGCCGATGCTGGTGCTGGAGGAGGGCGCGCCGCGCTGCCTGGACTGCGCGGACCTGGGGCACCTGGTGTTCGTGCCCCGCGGTGACACCGCACTCACGCGGCGGGCCCGGGAGGAGAGTGCGCTGTCGGCGGTGGTCGTACGGTTCAACCGGCGCCGGAGCCGGTATGAGCGCCAGGGAGTCCTGGTCGAGGACGCCGCGCTCGCCCGCGCCGAGGAACGGTGCCTGGCGGACGCCGAGGTGCGGCGCCGGCGTCGGCTGCGGGACGCGCGGCGGCGGGCGGTGGAGGACGTGCGTTTCACGGACGCGTTCGCGGCGGAGATACGACGGCTGTTCCCCGCGTGTCCGGACGGGCGCGCCCAGGAGATCGCCGCCCACGCGTCGTTGCGCGGCAGCGGCCGCGTCGGTCGCAGCGCGGCCGGCCGCGCGCTGACACAGGTCGCGGTGACCTCCGCCGTCATCGCGTCCGTACGGCACGTGGACACGCCCTACGACCGGCTGCTGATGACCGGCGTGCCTCGGCACGAGGCGCGACGACGGATCGCGGGGGCGGTGGAGGCGAAGCTGCGGGAGTGGCGGGGGGTGGGGTGAGGGGGCGGGGTGGGAGGGGAGGGGGAGGGGGAGGGCCCCCTCCCCTCCCCCGGCGCCTGCGACTGTGACCGTGACCGTACGGATGTTCACTTGTGGTGACAGTGGGTGCGGGGCAGGATCTTGGGGATTCGGGGGATCGAGGTGGGAGCGGACATGGTCGATGGGCCGTACTTCGTGCTGACGGTGCTGGGGCTGCTCGGGACGGCGATCGTGGCGGGGGTGTTCTGCGGGTTCTCGACGTTCGTGATGAAGGGGCTGGCGTCGTTGCCTCCCGCGCAGGGTGTGGCGGCGATGCAGGCGATCAATGTGAGCGCGTTGACTCCGGCGTTCATGCTCCTGTTCGTGGGGACGGCGGTGCTGTGTGCCGTGCTGGCGGTGGTGACGTTCGTGCTGTGGCCGGATGAGGGCAGGGTGGAGCTGCTGCTGGGGAGCGCGCTGTATCTGTTCGGCTGTTTCGGGGTCACGATGGTGGCGAACGTGCCGCGCAACGAGACGCTCGCCGGGCTGGACGCGGGTACGGCGGAGGCCGCGTCGTACTGGCGTGAGTACGTGAGCCTGTGGACGGCGTGGAACACCGTTCGGGCGGTCGCGTCGGCCGGGTCCGCCCTGGCGTATCTGCTCGCGCTGGCCTGAGGCGGGGGCGGCGGGCGCGTCGTATCGTGGCGGGGAGAGAGTGCCGCCCGACGGCGCGTACGGCCTCGCGCTTCGCGCCCCCAGCCCCTGGTGCCGGTCCAGTCCGTCGGCTGCTGCCGTGCACGGCCGTAGCCGTACGCGTACGTCATACGTGAGGGAGACGGCCATGGCCGATCCCAAGGGTTTTCTGACCACGCCGCGCGAGGAGTGGCCCCGTCGTCCTGTGGAGGAGCGGGTGCGGGACTGGGACGAGGTGTATGTCCCGGGGGCGCTTCTGCCGATCGTGAGCCGGCAGGCGGACCGGTGCATGGACTGCGGGATCCCGTTCTGTCACGACGCCTGTCCGCTGGGGAATCTGATCCCCGAGTGGAACGACCTGGTGTCGCGGGAGGACTGGCGGGCGGCGAGCGACCGGCTGCATGCCACGAACAACTTTCCGGAGTTCACCGGACGGTTGTGTCCCGCGCCGTGCGAGGCGGGTTGTGTGCTGGCGATCAACCAGCCCGCGGTGACCATCAAGAACGTGGAGGTCGCCATCGCGGACCGGGCCTGGGCGGACGGTTTCACGCCGCCGCGTCCGCCGGACCGGCTGTCGGGGAGGACGGTCGCGGTCGTCGGCTCCGGGCCCACGGGGCTGGCGGCGGCGCAGCAGCTGACGCGGGCCGGTCACACGGTGGCCGTGTACGAGCGGGCGGACCGGATCGGGGGGTTGCTGCGGTACGGGATCCCGGCGTTCAAGATGGAGAAGCGGCATCTGGACCGGCGGTTGGAGCAGATGCGGGCGGAGGGCACGAAGTTCCGTACGTCGACCGCGGTGGGGAGGGATGTCGGGGCGGCCGAACTGCGGGCCCGGTACGACGCGGTGGTGATCGCCACGGGGGCCACGGCTTGGCGTGAACTTCCGGTTCAGGGACGGGAGTTGGGCGGTATTCATCAGGCGATGGAGTATCTGCCGCTGGCGGACCGGGTGTGCGAGGGGGATCTGGAGGTGTCGCCGCTGTCGGCCGCCGGGAAGCATGTGGTGATCGTCGGGGGTGGTGACACGGGGGCGGACTGTCTGGGGACGGCGGTGCGGGAGGGGGCCGCGTCCGTGACGCAGCTGGACATCTATCCGCTGCCGGAGGCGGAGCGTGACGAGGATGTGGAGCCGTGGCCGACGTATCCGAAGATCTACCGGCTCTCGGCGGCGCACGAGGAGGCGCGTGATCTTCGGTCGGCGCCGGCGGCGGACGCGGACGCGCGGCTCTTCGCGGCGTCCACGCTCCGGTTCACGGGGGACGCGTCGGGGCGGGTGAGGGCGTTGCATCTGGTGGAGGTCGACGGAGGGCGGCGGGCCCGGCCCGGTACCGAGCGGACACTGCCCGCCGATCTGGTCCTGCTGGCGTTGGGTTTCTCCGGGCCGGACCGTGATGACGGGCTGGTGGAGCAGCTGGGGCTGACGCTTGATCCGCGCGGGACGATCACGCGGGGGCCGGATTTCGCGACCACCGTGCCCGGTGTGTACGTGGCCGGGGACGCGGCGCGTGGGCAGTCGCTGGTCGTCTGGGCGATCGCCGAGGGGCGTGCGGTGGCGGCCGCGGTGGACCGGCGGCTGACGGGTACGGCGCGCCTGCCTGCTCCGATAGGACCGTACGACCGGCCCATGACGGCATGACGGGCGAGACGGCATGACGGGCGAGACGGCATGACGGCGTGATGGCGTGATGGCGTGACGGCCCGACCGGTTGGGGGCCGTACATGCCGGGACCGGGCTGTTCAGCGGGTGTCGGTGCCGGCTCGTTTGGCGGTGGCGAGGGCGATGCGGTTCCACGTGTTGATGGTGAGGATCAGGGCGAGGACGTGGGCCAGTTCGGTGTCGTCGAAGTGGGCGGCGGCTTCCGCGTAGACGTCGTCGGGGACGCCGGTGTCGGCGACGAGCGTGACCGCTTCGGTGAGGGCCAGAGCGGCCTGTTCGCGGGCGGTGAAGAAGTGCCGGGCCTCTTTCCAGACCGGGATCATGTGCAGCCGGTCCTCGCTCTCGCCGGCCTTGCGGGCGTCGGTGGTGTGCATGTGGAGGCAGTAGGCGCAGTGGTTGAGGTGGGAGGCGCGGATCTGGATGAGTTCCACCAGGGCCGGGTCGAGGCCCTCGCGGGCCGCCGCGTCGAAGCCGACGAGGGCGCGGAAGGCGGTTCGGGCGGACTTCGCGAAGTCGAGGCGGGGAAGTGCGGTGGCGGGGCCTGTCGTGTTCGTCGTCATGACCATGAATCTATGGCGCGGAAAGACCTCCTGTAGGGTGCACTTCCATGGCGGATTCGTGGGTCAATTCGGCGGAGCGGATCGGGGCCGATCTGCATCTGGAGCTGTCGGGCGGGGGTGGGCGGCGGGCGGCGTTGATCCGGGCGTTGCGGGACGCGGTGCGGGGTGGGCGGCTCGCGCCGGGGACCCGGTTGCCTCCGTACCGCTCGCTGGCCGCGGATCTGGGGGTCGCCCGGAACACGGTGGCCGACGCGTACGCGGAGCTGGTCGCGGAGGGCTGGCTGACGGCGCGGCAGGGCTCGGGTACGCGGGTCGCCGAGCGGGCCGAGCCGTCGGGTGTTGCCGCGCGGCGGCCGAGGGAGGTGCCGGCCCGGGCGCGTGGGCCCCGGCACGATCTGCGGCAGGGCGTGCCGGACGCGTCAGCGTTCCCGAGGGCGGCCTGGGCGGCGTCGTATCGCAGGGCGTTGACGCGGGCGCCCAACGAGGTGTTCGGGCCGGGTGATCCTGCCGGGCGGGTCGAGCTGCGGGAGGCGCTGACCGAGTATCTGGCGCGTGCGCGGGGCGTGCGGACCGGGCCGTCGCGGATCGTGGTCTGTTCCGGTTTCGCGCACGCGTTGCGGCTGCTGTTCCAGGGGCGGGTGCTGCGGGGGCCGCTGGCCGTGGAGTCGTACGGTCTGGGTTTCCATCGTGAGCTGCTGTCGGCGGCCTCGGTCCGGACGGTTCCGTTGCCGCTCGACGAGGACGGGGCCGGGGTGGACGGGCTGGGCCGGGAGCGGGCCGTGCTGCTCACTCCGGCGCATCAGTTCCCGACCGGGGGTCCGCTGCATCCGGTCCGGCGGGCGGCTGTCGTGGACTGGGCACGCGCGCGTGGCGGGCTGGTGCTGGAGGACGACTACGACGGGGAGTTCCGTTACGACCGTAGGCCCGTCGGGGCGTTGCAGGGGCTGGATCCGGAGCGGGTGGTGTACATCGGTTCGGTGAGCAAGAGCCTGTCGCCGGCGTTGCGGCTGGGGTGGATGGTGCTGCCGGAGCGGTATGTGGGTGCCGTGCTGGAGGCGAAGGGGGAGCGGGAGGCGTGGGCGAGTGTGCCGGAGCAGTTGGCGCTGGCGGACTTCGTGGTCTCCGGGGCGTACGACCGTCATGTGCGGCGGATGCGGCAGCGGTATCGGGCGCGGCGTGACCGGCTCGTCGCGGCCCTCGCCGCGCAGGCGCCGCACATCGAGGTCACCGGGATCGCCGCCGGGCTGCACGCCGTGCTGCGGCTGCCGCCCGGGACCGAGCGGTCCGTGGTGAGGGCGGCGGTCTGGCGGGGGGTCGCGCTCGACGGCCTCGCGGAGTTCCGGCATCCGGGGGCCGTGGGGGACGCGCCGGACGGGTTGGTGGTGGGGTACGCGACGCCGCCGGAGCATGCGTACGGGGCGGCGGTGGAGGCGTTGTGCGGGGTGTTGCCGCCGGGGTGAGAGGGGCGCCTCCGGCGTGTGTGTGCGGAGCGCCCCCGGCGTGCGTGGGCGGGGCGCTCCCGGCGTGCGTGGTGCGGGGCGCCTCCCTGTGCTGTGGGCCGGGTGGGGAGGTCAGGGTGGCGGGGTGATCGCCGGTGTGCCGGAGTCTCTCGACGGCCTGATCGCGGGGGTTCCCGGTCGCCAGGCTTCCGGCACACCCGAACGCGCCCCGGCGCCCCGGCGCCCCTGCGCCCTCCGCGCCCCAGGCACCCACTCCCCCACGCACCCGTGCCCGGCGATCACGCACCCGTGCGCGGGGGACACCTTCCCGGCGGCGGCGATCACGTCCCCGCCGATCACGCGCCCGGCGTTCACATGCACGCGCGGCGCGTGCCGGGAGGCACGCGCCGCGCTCGTCGCAGGAGAATCCGCGAGCCTTACGGTTTGCGCGCCACCGCTCCGTAGCCGGGGATGATCCCGTCGTCCTGGCCGGGGACGGGGTCGCCGAGTTCGGGGTGCCAGTGCTGGGGGACCTCGACGCCGGGGTCGATCAGTTCGAGGCCGTCGAAGAAGCGGGTGAACTCCTCGCGGGAGCGCAGGGCCAGGGTGACGCCGGCGGCCTTGAGCTTCTCCGTGGCCGCCTCGGACTCCTCCGGGGTGAAGTCGGCGGTGGCGTGGGTGACGACCAGGTAGCTGCCGGAGGGCAGCTGGGACATGAGTCGTCGGACGAGGGTGTGTGCGCCGTCCTGGTCGGAGACGAAGTGGAGCAGTGCGATGAGGGAGAGCGCCACGGGCCGGGTGAGGTCCAGGACCTTTGCGGCGCCCTCGATGATGGCGTGCGGGTCGCGCACGTCGGCCTGCAGGTATTCGGTGCGCCCCTGGGGGGTGCCGCGGAGCAGGGCGGCGGCGTGGGCCAGCACGATGGGGTCGTTGTCGCAGTAGACGACGTTCGCGTCCGGGGCGACGCGCTGGGCGATCTGGTGGAGGTTCGGTTCGGTCGGGATGCCGGTGCCGATGTCGAGGAACTGGCGTACGCCGTTTTCCGCGAGCCAGCGTGTGGAGCGGTGCATGAAGGCCCGGTTGACCTGTGCCATCACCGGTACCCGGGGGTCGAGGGCCAGCATCTGTCGGCCCATGGCCTCGTCGACGGGGTAGTTGTCCTTGCCGCCGAGATACCAGTCGTACATGCGTGCGGGGTGGGGCCTGCTCGTGTCGATCTCGACGGGGGGACTCCCGTTCATGACGGACTCCAGGGGAAGGTGCGGCGGTAGGTGATCAACTCAAGGCCAACTTAGGGAAAACGGCTGAACAACAGGGAGTGCGCAACAGGCCTCAGGAGAGGAGGAAGTCGGCCACCCCCGCCTTGGCGCCCTGGATGAAGGCGTTCATCTCGTCGGGTGTGTAGATCAGCGCCGGTCCGTCGGGGTCGGTGGACTGCCGTACGGCGATGCGGCCGTCGGCGAGTTTCATGGCCTCCAGGCAGTTGCCGCCGTTGCCTCCGCTCCAGGGCTTGTGCCAGCCCTCGCTGCCGAGTTCCCTCGCGGGCATGCCGTTGTAGACGCGTGTGCGCGACTGCTTGCGCGTGCGCGGCTGCGACTGCGGCTGCGACTTGATGTATTCCATTCGGTGTCTTCAGAGCTCCTTGCGGAGATCCCGGAGGATCTCCTTCGTGCGTTGTGCCGTGGCGGCCTGCGCCGCCATGCGGTCCATGACCTCGAGGTGGGTCGCCACCTCGGAGCGGTCGTCCAGATAGACGGCGCCGGTCAGGTACTCGCTGTAGACCATGTCCGGGAGTTCGGGCATGGCGAAACGGAACAGGACGAACGGCCCGTAGGTGCCGGGGTGCGGTCCTGTGTCGAAGGGGGCGACCTGGAGGGTCACATGTGTCATTTCCATGGCCTCCAGCAGTCGGTCGATCTGCGCGCGCATGACGGCCGGTCCTCCGACGGAGCGGCGCAGGACGGTCTCGTCCATGACGCACCACAGCCGGGGTGCGTCGTCACGGGTGAGCAGTTCCTGCCGTTGCATGCGCAGGGCGACGTGGCGTTCGATGTCGTCGGGCTTGGTCTGGCCGATCGCGCCCGAGGTCATGACGCCACGCGCGTAGTCCTCGGTCTGCAGCAGTCCGGGGACGAAGTGGGGGTCGTAGCCGCGGATGAGGCCGGCGGCGCCCTCCAGGCTGACGTACATGGAGAACCAGCCCGGCAGGATGTCGTGGTAGCGCTGCCACCAGCCGGGTTTGTTGGCGTCCTCGGCGAGCCGGACGAAGGTCTCGGCCTCCTCGTCGGCCACTCCGTACGCCTTGAGCAGGAGCTGGAGGTAGGGGATCTTGAGGGCGACCTCGGCGGTCTCCATGCGGCGGACCGTGGCGGCCGTGACGTGCAGGATGCGTCCGGCCTCCTCGCGCCGGATGCCGGCGCGCTCGCGCAGGTCCAACAGGCGTCGGCCCAGCACGACCTGGCCGACCGTCGGCGCGGACCGCGGCTCGCTCATCTCGCCCCTCTCCGTCTCTGAACTCTGCGCCGGCCTGTGTCGGACGGGCGGCGTGTCCGGTCTTGCGGTCCCGGCAGCCGGGCGGCGCCTTGGGGGGTCGCGTGCCACGCGGGTCCGTGTACACACATGAACACTGTGCGTGCTTATGAATGTTGTGCGAGGGATTTCCAACTGGCGCCGCTACACGTGCTGTTGCGTGCAGTGTGCCATGAGCGTTCAGAGAGTCATACGGCACTCTGCAATTTTCAGAGTGACACTTGCCAAGTGTTCACGGCGGGGCGATAGTGGCAAGCGTGATTCCGCCCCCTGCGCCGTTAGGAACAGACGCCGCCGGAGACCGTGTCGGTCCCGGTCCGGCCGCCGGGGCGCGCCCCGAGACCATCGCCGAGCGCCGGTTCCGCTTCGAGCTGGCCGCGCACCCGGGTGCCGTGGCCCAGGCCCGGCGTGTGACCCGCACCCAGCTCACCGGCTGGGCCGTCTGCGAGGACGCCTGCGACACGGCCGCACTGGTCGTGTCGGAGCTGGTGACCAACGCGATCGTGCACACCGCGAGCGCCCAGATCGTCTGCGAGCTGGTCGACGGCGACGAACTGGTGCGCATAGCGGTACGGGACGAGGGCTGCGCGCCCGGTGAGCCGCACCCCTCGCCGCAGCGTCCGGAGGAGGAACACGGCAGAGGGCTGCTCCTCATAGAGTCGATGTGCCGTTCCTGGGGGGCACAGCCGGTGGGTCTGGGCCTGCTGGTGTGGGCGGACGTGCCGCGCGGGCTGGTCCCGGACGCGGTCTCCCCCGGCCCGGGCACGAGCGCGGTCGTCGTCACGGGTCCGGCCGCGAGCGCGGACACCGCGGCGCGGTCCGATCTGGGCTGGGGCGCGAAGAAGCCGCCGACGGAGGACCGGGACGGTGAGCCGGAGGCGTTCCGGCTCCCGGGTGCCGGCGGCCCCGACGAAGCCGGGGCCCGCGGAGGCACCGCGCCCCGCCGTAGTGCCGAGGTCCGCAGGAGCACCGAGTCCTGTGCGGCGGGCGACGCCCGCCGAGGCGCGGAGGGCCGTGCGGGTGGCGACGTCCGCAAGGGTGCGGACGTCCGCGCGGGTGGCGAGGTCCGCCGGGGCGCCGAGGTCCGCAGGGGCATCGTCGGTCTCGCCGTGGCCGGGGGCCGTGCGGGTGCGGAAAGTCGTACGGAAGTCGAGGTCCGGCCGGAAGTCGGACGGTGGTCGGGGGCCGAATGGGTGTGAGCGCGTCGATCGGTCCCGCTCGGCCCCCCGGTGGGGGCAGAGTGGCTCGCGTGGTGAGCCTCGACACCCTGACCCGACTGCGCCGCGCCCAGCGAACCGCTGCGACGCCCCGCCCCCTCGCCCTGCCCGAGGGCATGACCGCGCCGATGGGCTGTGACGCGGTGGCCGTCCCGGCCCGCTTCGGGCCGCTGGTCCTGCCCCGGCTGCCCCGCGTGGGCTGCGTCTACGCCGACCGGGCGCACTGGTGGTGGATCGTGCCCGCCGACTCCGACTACGCGCTGCAGTGGCCCGCGCCGGTGCGCTACACCACCGGAGCGCTGGTCCCCGACGGCGCGGACGTGCCCGGGCTGATCCTGCGGCCGGAGGGTGCCATCCCGTACACCCCGCCGATACCGCTGTACCTGGCGTTGTGCCGGGTCACCGGGACGACTCCGTCGTGGTCCCGGACGATGACCGCGTAGCGCTCCGGCGACCGGGCCGCGCTCCAGCGGCCGAGCGGTGCTCCTCCTGCGCCCCCGCTCCCCTTCTCCCCTCCCCCCTTCGCCTCGCCTCCCCCCCTTCGCGCCCCGCGTGCTCCGGGCGGGTGGGGTCGCTTCGTCGCGCGCCCTGGCCGGGGGCCGGGCGCGCCGGGATAGTGGCCTGTCGGCGACGACTCGGGGGAGGCCGCGGGTGGGCACAGCGCGTGACGGGGACATGCCGGAGACGTCGGAGTCGGAGCTGCTGCTGTTCGGGGGGCCGCTGCGGTACGACATGGGCTGGTCGCAGCATGCGAACGCGTTTCTGGAGCTGAACTTCCGCGCGATGGTGCGGCGGCTGCCGTCGCTGCTCGCGTCGAGTTTCCGGTTGGCCTGGCAGGCAGACCGGTGGGCCGCCCGGACCGTACTGGCGTCCGAGACGGGCCGCGGTCTCGCCCAGGCGGTGAGTCTGCTCGCGATGAACGCGGTCCTGGCCCGGCTGATCGCGGACGGCACCGTCGAGCAGCGGCTGCGGGAGGCGGCCCCCGCGCTCGTCGCCATCGCCGCCGTGATGCTGGTGTCCACCCTGCTGCGGGCCGCGTCGACGTACGCGACGGGCCGGCTGGAGCCGAAGGTGGAGCGCGTCGCGACCGAGCTGTATCTGGAGCGGGCGGCGGCCGTGGAGCTGTCCGCGATCGAGGACGACGGTTTCCACAAGCTGCTCGACACCGCGAAGTACGGTGCCCAGTCGGCCCGCAGGATGATCAGCTATTCGGCGCGCGTGGTGAACGCGCTGATCTCGCTGATCGCGGCGGCCGGTGTGCTGACCGTGCTGCACCCGGCCCTCCTGCCGCTGCTGGTGACGATGACGCTGCCGAGCGCCTGGAGTTCCCTGACGATCGCCCGCCGCCGCTACACGTCCTTCCACGCCTGGGTGCAGCACGCGCGCGCGGGGTATCTCATCGGCTCCCTGCTGATCGAGCCGGAGGCGGCCCCGGAGATCCGGGTGCACGGCGTCGGCCCGTTCCTGCTGCGCCACTTCCGCTCCATGTCGGAGACGGCGGACGCCGAGCAGGCCCGGCTGGCCCGGCTGGCGGCCCGTACGGGCCTGTACGCGGCGCTGTGGACGGGGCTGGCCACCGTGGCGACGTACGCGACGCTCGGTGCTCTGCTGCTCGGCGGCGCGATGGCACTGTCGGTGGCGGGGACGGCGGTCATCGCCATCCGCACCGGTTCCGCGAGCCTCGACACCCTGGTGCTGGAGGTGAACTCCCTGCACGAGGAGGCCCTCTTCGTGGGCGACATGCAGCGCCTGTACGTGGAGGCCGCCAGGCGTGCGATCCCCGAGGGCGGTGATCCGCTGCCCGAGAACCCGCGGGAGATCCGGGTGGAGAACGTGACCTTCACCTACCCGGGCAAGGCCGCGCGGCCCGCGCTGGACGACGTGACCCTGACCGTGCCGCTGGGCAAGATCGTGGCGCTCGTCGGTGAGAACGGATCGGGCAAGACGACCCTGGTGAAGCTGCTCGCCGGGCTGTACGCCCCCGACCGGGGCAGGATCATGTGGGACGGCGTGGACGCGGCGCGCGTGGACCGGCGGCTGCTGGCCGAGCGCATCGCGATGCTCGCGCAGGACTTCAAGCGGTGGCCGTTCACGGCCCGCGTCAACCTGGCGATCGGCCGCCCGTCGGCACCGCTGACGGACGAACGGCTCGCCGCGTCCGTCGCTCAGGCCGGGGCGCAGGACGTCGTGGAGGACCTGCCGCGCGGGCTGGACACGCTGCTGGGCAGGGGGTTCAGCGGCGGGCACGAACTGTCGGGCGGGCAGTGGCAGCGCCTCGGGATCGCGCGGGCGGCCTACCGGCGCGGGCGCGTCCTGATCGTGGACGAGCCGACGGCGGCTCTCGACGCCCGCGCCGAGCTGGAGGTCTTCGAGAAGATCCGCGCGCTGGCGGGCACCGGTCAGACGGTCGTCCTGATCACGCACCGGCTGGCGTCGGTGCGCCACGCTGACCTCGTGCACGTCCTCGACCAGGGCCGCCTCGTGGAGTCCGGCACCCCGGACGAGCTGCTGGCCTCGGGCGGGGTGTACGCGGAGCTGTACTCGCTCCAGGCGGAGCAGTTCGCGGCGAAGGTGCCCGCGCCCGCGCGGGGCGCCACGACGGCGCCGGCCGGGACCTCCGCGACGAAGGTGCCCGCGCCGAAGCCGGGGTGAGGTCAGGCCGACGCGGTCACGGCGGTGTCGGCGCCGCGCACGATGACCAGGAACATGTCGGTCGCGATGTCCATCACGACCTCGGCCTGCTGCCCCTCGAGGCGGGCCGCGTGCGCCAGCTCCTCCGCCGGCCACGAGCCGCGCGGCCCACCGGCGGGAAAGCGCCCCAGCACCGTTCGCCCGTTCACGCTGCACCTCCATGTCCCGCTGCACCCGTGGTTCCGTGATCACGGCCGGGCAGCTTGTAGATTTAAACGCCAACCACGGGGTGAACGGCTCGGGAAGTGACGGTACTGAGACGTAGTTGACACGAGGTCAACGGCGGATCGTGAGGTACCTCTCGGAAACCACACATTCCGGTGACGCTACGTGCCGAATCTTGCGCTTATAGTCACTCCTCGCGCTCGTCGTGGGCAGCGGACTCCGGACCCCTCCCGCCCGATGCGCGGATCACGCCCGGCGCGTCAGCCGAGCCCCCGGCCGCCCTGCGCGCCGCCGACGCCCATGGCACCCGCCCCGCCCATGGCACCCGCCCCGCCCGTCGCACCCGCCCCGCCCGTCGCACCCGCCGCACCCGGCACCCCGGCCAGGTCCGGCGCCTCGGGAAGGCTGGGGCCGATGTGCCTGCGGTGGCGGGTGAGGTCGTCGAGGAGTGCGGTGAGGCGGTCGGTGTGGTGGCGGCTGAGGCGGCCCGTGTCGTCCAGATGCACGGCGCAGGCGGTGGTGGTGTCGACCAGTCGTTCGAGGACGGCGGCGACCTCGTCGGTGCCCTCGGTGTGCCGGGCCAGGGCGGGCAGTTCGGCACCGGAGAGGGCGATCGCCCCTCGGGCGCGGGCGAGCGCGCGGTACGCCTCGCGGCGCAGGGCCCAGCGTGCCGCCCGCTCGTCGGCGGCCCCCGGCAGGGCCGCGCCGACGGACACGGTGACTCCGTTGGGGGTGGCCGAACCGCGCGCCGGGGACGCCCCGTCCGCCCCGGAGCGGGCGCCCGGCGCGCGCGACTCGTCCAGGACGTGCGCGAGATAGGCGTACGCCGCTGTCCCCGCCTCGGTGAGCCGGGTGCGCACGCCCCCGCCGCGCTGCCCCTTCGGCATCGGCAGATGGCCGACGACGAGGACGATGGCGCAGGCCAGCAGCGTCTCGCCGATACGGCTCCAGGACGCCTGGGGGTCTCCGCCGACCATGACGAGGGCGAGGACGAGGACGGTGACGACGGCTGTCTGGGCGGCGAAGTGCCGGGTGGCGACGGGGATCAGCGCCCCGCTGACCGCGACGAGCGCGACGAGCCCTTCGGGCCGGGGCAGTACGGCGGCGAACCCGGCGAAGAGCACCGCGCCGAGCACGGTCCCCGCGGCCCGGCACAGCACGCGGGACACCAGCGGCCCCAGGTCGGGCTTGACGAGGAAGACGGCGGTCGCGGGCAGCCAGTACCAGTGCTCGTGGTGCAGCGCCTGCGCCACGGCCGCCGCCGCACCGAAGGACAGGGCGACCCGCAGCCCGTACTCGCGGCCGCCGGCCCCGAGGCCGAGCCGGAGCAGGGAGCCGAGCGTGCGGCGGCGGGTGTGCAGGGCGCGGGGATCACCGCCCCGGTCGAAGGTCTCGGCGGCGCGCAGGAGCGCGTCGTCGAGGGCGCGCAGCGCCGGCTCGACGGGGGCGCCGGCCGACGGACGGGGAAGGGCGCGGGGCAGGACGGGCGCGGGCAGCGGTCCGGTCGTGGTGTTGCCCCGTACGGCCGCGGCGAGCCGCCGGGGTCCTTCGGAGGCGCGGCCGACCACGGCGTCCCCGGCCCAGGCCAGCGCCGTCGCCGCCTCCGCCAGGGGCAGCGCGGCGGCGTACTGGGCGTGCAGCCGCCACTCGGCCGACGAGCCGGCGTGGCGCCGCAGCCGGGGGCCGGCGAGCGCGTCCTGGGCGTGGTCGAGGGCGGCGGTCAGCTCGGCCCGCCGGGCGGGCGCGCCGGGGGCGCCGACGGCGTCCAGCAGTGCGGCGATCGCGTCGTAGACGGCGGCGACGGCGTCCCGTTCGCCGTCGAAGCGGTAGTCACCGGCGGTGAGGACGGCGGGTGTGGGCAGGGCGAGGCGCAGGGCGAGCAGCCATCCGGCGCCGGCCAGGTAGGCGAGCGCCCGCTGCCAGCCCGTCTCCGGCAACGGCATGCCCGCGCCGACGGCGGCCGCGACCAGCAGTTGGGTGCCCGCTCCGGAGGCCACGAGTCCGACCGCGCTCATCCCGCCGGCGAGGAGTCCGAGTGCGGTGAGCAGCAGGGTGAGGACCACGGCGCCGGTGTACTGCCCGGCGTAGGTGCCGGCGAGCAGGCCGACCGCTCCCGCGAGCGCGGGCACCCCGAGGCGCTGGACGGCCACACGTCGGCTTCCGGGGCGGTCGTTGATCCCGGCGAGCATGGCGCCGAGCGCGGCGAGGACCCCGGCAGAGGGCCGGCCCAGCAGCACGGCGGCCAGCAGCAGCGGCCCGCCGGCCAGCGCCCCGCGCACCATCGCGTTCCAGGGCACCGGGCCTGTTTGCGCGCGCAGAGCATGGGCGAGCCAGGGTGGCAGGGCGGGGGCGGCGGGGCGGGACACGGGGCTCCTGTCGTCGGGTGAGGGCGGGGTGTGCCTTCGGGCGACGGTGGCCGGGGCGTGGGCGGGGGCGTGGACGCGGCGCGTGCGGTGCGGCGGCCCCGGTGGGGGCGCCGCGCGTCGTACCGGTTCTCGGTGCCCCCACGGTAGGTGCCCGGCCTGGAGGATATGGAACGCTCGTATTACCGCGATGTGACGATCGCTGCAGATGCCACGTTCTTTATGAACGCAATCGGCAGAGGCAGTGGGAGACAAGCACAGGCGGTCGGAGACCAGAGGTGGCCCGGAATTCGGATGCGGCCGTGGCGGGAGGTCCGCATCATCGACGGGTCGTCCATCACGAGGAGCCTTCATGATCCAGCGCACCACCGTCCCCGGTCTCTTCACGCCGCCCGTGTACGCGCACGCGTCCGTCGTCGAGGCCGGGACGAAGCTCGCGTTCCTCGCCGGGGCCGTTCCGCTGGACGCCGACGGGAAGCTGGTCGGGGAGGGGGACCCGGTACGGCAGGCCGAGCAGGTGCTGGTGAATCTCGGGGAACAACTGCGGGCGGTGGGCAGCGACTTCGAGCACGTCGTGTGCACCGACGTGTATGTCGTCAGCGGTGAGCCCGCGGCCCTCGCCGCGGTCTGGGACGTCGTCGAGGCGTCCGGCCTCAGCATCGGCCCCCACTCCTCGACCCTCCTCGGCGTGGCCTGCCTGGGCTACACGGGCCAGCTGGTGGAGATCACGGCGACGGCGGTGGTGCCGGAGCCCCCGGCCGCGTAGGCGAGGGCCCCGAACGGTGAGCAGGGCGCTTTCACCCCGCCCTGCTCACCCGCTTCCCGGTTCGGCCGGTTCGACCGGTTCAGCCGGTTCGACCGGTGCCACCGGTTCAGCCGGTTCGACCGACCCCGCCGCCCCCCAGCTCCTCCGCTTCGGCAGCGGCTTCGCGTACCCGCCCACGCGGCTGGTGTTGAGTCCCAGCGTCACCAGCGACTCGGCGAGCTTCACGGCCGCCGCGACCCCGTCGACGACCGGCATCCCCAGCTTCTCCCCCACCGTCCGCTGCAGTCCGGTCATACCGGCGCAGCCGAGGACCAGCACCTCGGCCCCGGCGTCGCGGGCGCGCTGTCCGGCCGCGAGGAAGGCGCGGGTGGTGCGGTCGGTGTCGGCGAGGTCGAGGACGCCCAGCCCGGTGCCGACGACCGCCGCGCAGTTGCGGCCCACTCCGGCGGCGTCGAGGCTGTCCTCGATCTGTCCGCGGGAGCGTTCGAGGGTGGTGACGACGCCGTAGCGACGGCCGAGGAGGCACGCGAGGTGGGCGGCGGCCTCGGTGATGTCGACGACGGGGACGTCCACCAGTTCGCGTGCGCCCTCGCGCCCGTGTTCGCCGAACCCGGCCATGACGACGGCGTCGTAGGGCTGGTCGTAGGTGCGCAGGGTGTCGAGGACGGCGGCTGCGGAGAGGTAGCTGTCGAGCCAGCCCTCCGCGGACTCGGGGCCCCAGGCCGGGGTCAGTCCGGTCACGGTGGTGCCCGGGCCTGCGGCGGCCCGGGCACCTCGCACGATCTCCTCGGTCATCCCCTGCGTCGTGTTGCAGTTCGTGACGACGATGCGCACGCTCAGCCCTCCACGGCTGCCGGTCCGGACGGGGCCGGGGCGGCGGCCCGCTCGTCCCGGCAGAGCACCGCGTACAGACCGGCGGACAGCGCGGTGCCGATGAACCAGGAGTAGGGGGCGACGTCACCGAAGGTCGGCACCAGGGCGAGGACCGCCGAGACCGCGGCGGCCGGCAGGAACGCCCACAGAGCCTTGGGGTTGACGCCCTTGCGGTAGTAGTAGCGGGAGCCGGGCGTCGCGTCGAAGAGCTGGTCGACGTCGATGCGGCCGCGCTTGACCCAGAAGTAGTCGAGCATGATGACGCCGAACAGCGGGCCGAGGAAGGCGCCCAGGCCGCCGAGGAAGTACTGGACGACGGTGGGGTTGGAGAAGAGGTTCCACGGGGTCACGACCAGTGCCGCGACCGTGCTGATCATGCCGCCGACCTTGAAGGTGATCTTCTGTGGCCAGACGTTGGCGAGGTCGTACGCCGGTGAGACGAAGTTGGCGACGATGTTGACGCCCATGGTGGCGATGGCGAAGGTCAGGGCGCCCAGCACGAGGACCCAGGTGTTGCCGACCTTGGCGACGAGTTCCGCGGGGTCGGTGATGGCCTCGCCGAACACCTCCAGCGAGCCGGCCGTGACGATGACCGACACGACCACGAAGGCGGTCGAGTTGATCGGCAGGCCCCAGAAGTTGCCGCGCTTGACGGTCCTGTAGTCGGGGGCGAAGCGGGAGAAGTCGCAGAAGTTGAGCATCAGGGTGCCGTAGGTGGCGAGGACGAGTCCGATCGCGCCGAACCACTGCCGCCACTGCTCGCCCACGGAGACCGGGTGGGGGGTGGTGGTGAGGGAGATGGTCCAGCCGGCCTTGGCGAGGATCCAGACCGCCAGCGCGATCATGACGAGCCAGATCGCGGGGCCGCAGAAGTCCTGGAACTTGCGGACGGACTCCATGCCCTGGCTGATGATCAGTGCCTGGATGAGCCAGAGGGCGACGAAGGTGCACCAGCCGAGCTGATGCAGGCCGAGGAAGGAGTTGTGCGTCCAGGACTCCAGGCCCGGCCAGGCGGCCATCAGCATGATGTTGACCGCGACGGAGGCGAGGTAGGTCTGGATGCCGTACCACATGATGGCGATCACGGCCCGGATGATGGCCGGGATGTTGGCGCCCCAGACGCCGAAGCTGATGCGGCTGACCACGGGGAACGGCACGCCGTGGCGCTGCCCGATCTTCCCCATCCAGTTCATCCCGATGTAGATGATCACGAAGCCGACGAGCAGCGAAGTGAACACCTGCCAGACGTTCATGCCGAGGACGAGCAGGCCCGCGGCGAACGTGTAGTTGCCGAGGTTGTGGACGTCGGACATCCACAGGGCGAAGAGGTCGAAGACCTTCCAGTTCCGCTTCTCGGCGGGGGCGAGGTCTTCGTTGGTGAGGCGGGGATCGGGGACGAACGCTGTGGTGCCGGTGACTTCGGCACGGTCGGCGAGGGACACGGAGCCTCCAGGAGCGTCAGGAGACGGGGTCGGGTGACGGGGAGGGGCGGCACCGGAGTGGGGGATCAGGGGAGCACCTCGACTGTTTGGTATACCAAACTGCGCTCATCGTCCTCCCGTCAACAGTTCTGACCGATGTCGTTGTTGTTAACGGTCGGTAAAAGCCCTCCGGAGTCGGCGAAGATTGCCCCATGAGCTCCCTGGCTCCGGAAGGAGCGAAGATCGAACCCCTGGGCGCGGTGCGTGAACGTGTGCTGGGCACGCTGCGGCAGGACATCATCGCCGGACGCCTGCGTCCGGGCGACCGGCTCGTCGAGCGCGAGCTGGCCGAACGCTTCGGGGTCTCGCGCGTCCCGGTCCGTGAGGCGATCCGCGCGCTGGTCGCCGAGGGCTTCGTCCACTTCGAGACCCCGCGCCGTACGGTCGTGCGCCGGCTGACCCGGGCGGACGTGGCCGAGCTGTTCGAACTGCGCGAGGCGCTGGAGGTGTACGCCGCCGGGCTCGCCGCCTCCCGCGCCACCGCGGAGTCCCTGGCGGAGCTGGCGGCGCTGCTGGACCGGGCGGCGGAGGCGACCCGCGCCGACGACGCCGAGACCATCACCGACATCAACACCCGCTTCCACGACCGCGTCCTCGCCATGGCCGGCAACAGTCTGCTCATCTCCGTCATGGAGCCGGTCGACGGCCGGCTGCGCTGGCTGACCAGGCAGAACACCGAGTGGCCGCAGCTGCTCACCGAGCACCGCGAACTGTACGACGCCATCGCCTCGGGCGACCCCGCCCGGGCCCGCGCGCACGCCCTCACCCATGTGCGGACCAACTACCGGTCGACGGTGCGGCATCTGTTCGGCGAGGACGGCACGGACGACGACGGCACCGGGGAGAGCGGCCTCGGCGCGTAGGGCGAGGAGGCCACGGGAACCACGGGCCGCGCGGGCCGAACAGGGAACGCGCTCGGCGGTCCGTGACCCCCGACGGCTCGGCCCCGCCGGATCAGCCCCTGGCGTACCGGTCCGTCGCCGCCACCAGCGCCTCGGCCAGGTCCGGGGCGCCCGCGTCGTGCCCCACGTCGTCGACGAGGATCAGCTCACTGTCCGGCCAGGCGTGGTGGAGGCGCCAGACGATACCGAGCAGGTTGCCGGGGTCCAGGCTGCCCTGGACGAGGGTGCCCGGGATGCCCGTGAGCAGCGGCGCGTCCCGCAGCACCACACCGGCTCCGCTGCCGTCGAGGAAGTGGCCGTTGCCCCAGTAGTGGGTGACGGTGCGGGCGAACGCGTAGCGGAAGACGGGGTCCTCGTAGCGGGGTACGGAGCGGGGCGGCTGCGCGGCGATGGCCGTCTCCCAGTCGGTCCAGGCCCGTGCGGCCCGGGCCCGCACCGCCTCGTCGGGCGACTCGATCAGCCGGTTGTAGGCGGCCGCGAGGTTCCCGTCCCGGTCGTCCTCGGGCAGTTCGGCGAGGAATCGTTCGAACGCCTCCGGGAAGTACTGTCCGAGTCCCCGGGTCAGCAGGGCGACTTCCGCGTCGGAGGCCGAGGTGACCCCCGTCAGTACCAGCTCCGTCACGGACCCCGGATGCGTCTGCGCGTACCGCAGGCCGAGCGCCGACCCCCACGACACGCCCCACACCAGCCATCGCCCGATCCCCAGGTGCCGCCGCAGCAGCTCCAGATCGGCGATCAGGCGCTCCGTCGTGTTGACGCTCATGTCGGTTTCGTACGCGCTCGCGGGCGGCGTCGAGCGCCCGCAGCCGCGCTGGTCCAGCAGCACGATCCGGTACGCCTCGGGGTCGAACAGACGCGGGAACCAGGCGTTGGCCCGGGACCCCGGACCGCCGTGCAGCACGACCGCCGGCCTGCCGCGCGGATTCCCGCAGACCTCCCAGTACACGCGGTTGCCGTCGCCGACGTCGAGCAGGCCGTGGTCGTACGGTTCGATCTCGGGGTACAGGGGCATCGCGCGACTCTAGACGGCCCGGGGCGCGGTCGGCAGCCGGTTTTCCCGGCCCCCGGACACCGCCGCTACGGGGTGACGGCCGGCCCCGCGGACCGTGCCGCCGTCCGCAGGACCTCGCGCAGCATCGCCGGGGTCAGCCGGCCGGTGAAGGTGTTGCGCTGGCTGACGTGGAAGCAGCCGTACAGGTCGAGGCCGTCGAGCGGTACGTGGGTGCCGTGCCCGAAGACCGGTCGCGGCCGGGGGACGTCCCAGCCGGCCTCGGCGAGCGCGGGCAGCGTGGCCTGCCAGCCGAACGCCCCGAGCACGACCACGGCCCGCAGCGTCGGCCGCAGCAGCTCCAGCTCCCGGACCAGCCAGGGCCTGCACGTGTTCCGTTCCTCGGGCGTCGGCTTGTTCGCGGGCGGCGCGCAGTGCACGGGCGAGGTGATCCGCACGCCGTACAGCTCCAGGCCGTCGTCCGCGCCGACCGCCGTGCCGCGCGAGGCGAGCCCCACGTCGTGCAGGGCCGCGTACAGCACGTCGCCCGAGCGGTCGCCGGTGAACATCCGGCCCGTCCGGTTCGCCCCGTGCGCGGCGGGCGCGAGTCCCACGATCAGCAGCGCGGCGTCCGGCGGTCCGAAGCCCGGCACCGGCCGCCCCCAGTACTCCTGGTCGGCGAACGCGGCCCGCTTGGTGCGCGCGACCTCCTCCCGCCACTGCACCAGCCGGGGGCAGGCCCGGCACCCGGCGATCCGCGCGTCCAGTGCGGCCAGCCAGGCCGCCCCTCCGCCACCGTCGCCGTTGCCGTCGTCGTCACCGCTGCCGCCGCCCATGTCCCCACCGTACGTCCGGTGATCGCCCGCCCCGCACGGCCGGCCGGGGGCTAAGGTCGGGGCATGGCTTCTGAAGGTACGGAGGAGCGGACGAGCGGTCCGGACACCGCGGGCGAGGGCGTTCACCGGCCGGGGGCGGCGTCCTCGGCGGCCGAGGCCGCCAGGGCCGCCGGTCCGGCGAGCGGCGAGACCGTGCGCGTGGACAGCTGGATCTGGTCGGTCCGCCTGGTCAAGACCCGCTCGACGGGCGCCACCGCCTGCCGCGGCGGGCACGTCCGTGTCAACGGCGAACGCGTCAAGCCCGCCCACGCGCTGCGGGTCGGCGACGAGGTGCGGCTGCGCCAGGCAGACGGGCACGAGCGGATCGTCGTCGTGCGGCGTCTGATCCGCAAGCGGGTCGGGGCACCCGTCGCCGCCGAGTGCTACGTCGACAACTCCCCGCCTCCCCCGCCCCGCGAGGCCGTCGCCCCGGCGGGCCTGCGCGACCGGGGAACCGGCCGCCCCACCAAGCGCGACCGCCGTGACCTCGAACGCCTCCGGGGTCTGGCCGAGGCCGCGAACGCCGACCGTCACCGCCGCCCGACGTAGACCGCCCGGATCCACCGGGGCCGCGCCTCTCACACGTCCCGGCTCGGCCGGCGCAGCCACTGCGCCGGCCCCGCCACGTCCTGGCGGCGCGTCCAGGCGATCAGGGCGAGCGGGATCATCAGGATGAGCGGGGTCGCCGCGTACTCCCCGTCGAAGGCGGTGATCTGTGCGATGAACGCGCCCACCATCAGCGCGGCCAGCGACACCGCCGCGACCGAGGCCAGCGTGGGGAGCAACAGCCCGATGGCACCGGCCAGTTCCAGCGCGCCGATGGTGTACATGCCCGCGCTGCCCCAGCCGAGCGTGTCGAAGGACTCGACGGCCGACGGGTGGGCGATCAGTTTCGGCAGCGCGCTCGCACCCGCGTAGAACAGCGCGAGCGCGATCTGCAGTGCGCGCAGCGAGACGCGTGCGGCCCTGCCGCGTGCGGTGCCGTGAGTGCCGGCGGCGGGTGCGGGGCCTGTGGTGCCGGCGGCGGGAGCGGGGCCTGTGGTGCCGGCGGCGGGAGCGGGGCCTGTGGTGCCGGCGGCGGGAGCGGTGGTCTCGGACATGGGATCTCCTGGGGGAAGCGGTTCGGGGTGCTGTCGCAGAGGTAGACCGGGCCTCTGCCCCGAACTCATCGCCGCCCGCGGGAGATTCACGCCGGGCCCCGCGCCCGCCTCACCCCGCGGGCACGGCCGGCACCGCCTTCGCCCACGTCCGGTCCCGCGTCGGATACCGCTCGACGCGCAGTCCCGCCTCCGCCAGCGCCTCCTCGAACTGCTCCTCGGTCAGCGCCCGCGCCCGGAACGTCTGGGTCCACTCACCGTCCGGGAAGAGGTACTCCACGAACACCGAGTCGACCCCGTCCCCGACCGGTTCGGCCGAGACCACGCGGACGGTGAAGCCCCGGGGATCGACCCGCTCCCTCGGCACGTTCGTGTGGTAGTCCTCCCCCTCGCGCTGGATCAGCACGAAACCGTCGTCCTCGACATGCCGCAGACAGGCCGCGAGCATCCCGCGCCGCACCTCCGGGTCCCCGGTGTGGACGAGGAACGACGCGAGCAGCACCACGTCGAACCTCTCGCCCAGGTCCAGTCCCTCGATGGGGCCGCATATCGTGCGGGCCCCGCGCACCCGCTCCAGCATCTGCGCCGACTCGTCGACGGCCGTGACGGTGAACCCCCGCTCGATCAGGGGGTGGGTCATCCGGCCCACCCCGCAGCCCAGTTCGAGAATGCGCGCGCCCGCGGGCGCGACGCCCGCGATCACGTCCGGCTCGTCTCCGACCGGCAGCCGCGTGTACAGCTCGACCGCGCAGCCGTCCGGGGTGATCGCGCCGGGTCCGGTGCCCTCGTGTCCTTCACGCATGCGTGTCCTCATGTCCGTCCAACGGGCGGGCGGACGCGGGCCGTTCCTGTCACGTTTCACCCGATGGAGTGAACCTGGCCGGTCAGCCGGGTCTCACCAGGCGAACCAGCCGTGTCCGCTGTACCAGTGACCGCCCGCCCGCAGATGATCGGCCACGGCCCGTTCGAGGGTCGTCCGGCGGGGCAGGGTCTCCACCGGCAGCTCCGGGTCCCCGAACACGAAGCGGACCGGCAGGTCGTCCTCGGGTTCGCCGGTGCCGCAGGAGACCTTGAACCGCTCCTGGAACCGGACGATGTTGGCGTCCGCGGGCAAATACCGCTTCAGCTGCGGGTCGAGGAGCCAGGAGTGGCAGCAGCCCGCCGTGTAGCGCTCCCGGGGGAAGTACCGTGCGAGGAACTCCCGGGCGGACGCCAGCGAACGGTCGATCGCCCCCGGGGTCAGGGGTCCGGCGTAGTCGGGGACGTGCAGGTCGACGCAGGGTTCCCCGGGGCCCAGCGGCAGGCCCGCCGCCGCCAGCGCGACGCCCTCCCGTCCGCTCACGCGGGAGCGCTGGTACTGCAGCCGGCCGAGCTGGAACAGCTCCCCGTGGAAGTGCAGCGAGTACCAGCCCGGCGCGACGAGCCCGCCCACCCCGTACCGTCGGCGGTGCAGCACCAGGCCGCGGCCGAGGTCGGCGAGGGTGCGCCGGGAGATGTCGTCGGGGATGCCGCGCTCGCGGTGGTAGGCGCGCACGTACGGCAGGGCCGCGACGAAGACGTACACGTGGAAGTAGCGGCCGAGCGGGCCGGAGTCCTGGGGCAGCGGCAGGAGTCTGGGGCCCTTGCCGATCCTCCCCATGTCCCGCACGAGTCCGTCGGCGCACCGCCCGAGCAGCCAGGCCGCCCCCTCGTCGGCGGCCAGTGCGCCGCGCAGCGCGACCAGGTCGTTGATGTCCTCGTAGGGCACGGCGAGGTCCACCAGCACGTCCGGCAGGTCGTCGGCGTCCGGCACCCGGGCCTCCGTCGCCGGAAGGCTCGCGTCCTCCTCCAGGCCGTTCAGCCAGTCGGCGAGCCTCTCGTCCGCCCGCACCGCGTCCAGCAACACCGTCGTCTCCCCCGTCGCACCGCCTCGGTCTCCTGGAGAACGTACGGGGCGGGGAGTACGTTTCCGAGGAGGACGAGGGAGGGGACGACGAGGACGGAGCGTCGATCCGATGCGTACCGGCAGTGAACCCGTGACAGCGCGCAGTCCTCTGCGGATGCGGTTCTGGCTGAGCGTCTGGGGGCTGGTCTGGTCGGCCGCGGGGACGGCCGCCTTCGCTCTGGCCGGCCGCCCCGGCTGGGCCGCCGCCTGCGGGGTGCTGTGGCTGATCGTCACCGTCGACCTGGCCGTGGTCCTGCGGCACATCCGTCAGGGCCCGCACTACCAGCCGGGCCGCGACGTCCCACCCTACGAGCCACCGCGGCCACCGCGGCCGCCCGGCCGCCGCCCCTAGACGACAGCGCCGCCGGAGCGCGCGGGCGGGCCCGGTCGTCAGGAGTCGAAGCGTGCGGCTTCCAGGTACTGCGGGTTGGGGTCGAGGGCCGCGGCGAGCCGGAAGTGACGCTTGGCCTCGTCGTCGCGGGCCTGGCGCTGGTAGGTGCGGGCGAGCGCGAAGTGCGCGAACGCGTTGTCCGGCTCGCGCTCCAGGACGATGGTGAACTCCAGTTCGGCGGGCCGCAGTTGGGCGGCCGCGAAGAACGCGCGGGCGCGCAGGAGCCGGGCCGCCGTGTTCTCGGGGTGCTCGGCTATGACACGGTCGAGCAGCTTGACCGCACCCCGCGGATCGCGCGCGGCAAGCAGCTGCTCGGCGGCGCGGAAGTCGATGACGTGCGTCTCCGGGGTACGTCCGGTGGAACCGCTGGTCTCGGGCACGGCTGAGTCCTTCCCTTGCAGGACGGGTTCAACGCGCCCCGGGACCCGGCTATTCCTGTGTGTGTTCGGATCGTTCCCCGGCCGGGTGGGCCCGTCGGGTGAGATCCGCCCAGACCTCCCGCACCCGCCGCCGGAGTGCGTCCAGGGGGACGTCGTTGTCGATGACGATGTCGGCGATCTCCAGACGCTTCTCGCGGGTCGCCTGGGCGGCCATGCGCGCGCGGGCGTCCTCCTCCGTCATCCCGCGCAGCCGCAGGAGGCGGTCGAGCTGGGTCTCGGGGGCCACGTCCACGACGACGACCAGGTCGTACAGCGGGGCGAGGCCGTTCTCCGCGAGCAGGGGGACGTCGTGGACGACGACGGAGTCCCCGGCGGCGGACTCCTCCAGTTCGCGGGAGCGGGCCCCGACCAGGGGGTGCACGATCGCGTTCAGCGCGGCGAGCTTCGCCGGGTCCGCGAAGACGAGGGAACCCAGCCTGGGCCGGTCGAGGCCGCCGTCCGGCGCGAGCACGTCCTCACCGAAGGTCTCGACGACCGCCGCGAGGCCGGGGGTGCCCGGTGCGACGACCTCGCGCGCGATGCGGTCCGCGTCGATCAGGACGGCGCCGCACTCCACGAGCAGCCGGGACACCTCGCTCTTGCCGGCGCCGATACCGCCGGTGAGACCCACTTTCAGCATGCCCGGCAGCTTAGGCCCTGCCGCCTGCGGAGCCGAGGCCGCCCCGGGCGCGAGGCCGACCCAGGCGCCCCGGGCAGGCGCGGGCTCAGCCCTCGCCCTCCCGCTCGGCCAGGAACTTCTCGAACTCGCGCCCGATCTCGTCGGCGGACGGGATGTCGACGGGCTCGGCGAGCATGTTGCCCCGCGTCTCGGCACCCGCGGCGGCGTCGTACTGGTGCTCGAGCCCCTGGACGAGGGCGACCAGTTCCTCGTCGCCCTCCCGGATCTGCCGGTCGATCTCCGTCTGGGTGCGGTGGGCCTCCGTGCGCAGGGCGTGCGCGACGGAGGGGAGCACCAGGCCGGTGGCGGCCGTGACGGCCTCCAGGACGGTGAGTGCCGCGTCCGGGTAGGGCGAGCGGGCGATGTAGTGGGGGACGTGCGCGGCGACGCCCAGCACGTCGTGCCCGGCCTCCATGAGGCGGTACTCGACGAGGGCCTCGGCGCTGCCGGGCACCTGGGCCTCCTCGAACGGGCTGCGGTGGCCGGGGACCAGTTCGGCCCGGTTGCCGTGCGGGGTGAGGCCGACCGGGCGGGTGTGCGGCACGCCCATGGGGATGCCGTGGAAGTTCACCGACAGGCGTACGCCGAGCCGCTCCACGATCTGCTGGACGGCGGCCGCGAAACGCTCCCACTCCACGTCCGGCTCGGGGCCGGACAGCAGCAGGAAGGGCGCTCCGGTGGCGTCCTGCACGAGCCGCACCTCCAGGGACGGCTCCTCGTACTCGGTCCAGCGGTCGCGCTTGAACGTCAGCAGCGGGCGGCGGGCCCGGTAGTCCACGAGCCGGTCGTGGTCGAAGCGCGCCACCACCTGGTGGGGCAGCGAGCCGAGGAGCCGTTCGACGATCTGGTCGCCCGTCTCACCCGCGTCGATGTAGCCGTCGAAGTGGTAGAGCATGACCAGTCCCGCCGACTCCTGGGCGAGCGCCACGTCGACGACGGCCAGGCCCTTCGGCTCCCATGCGTACAAACCCTGCGGATCAAGCACTGTGACCGCTCCTCCTCGTGTTCCTACTCCACAACGCGGATCGGGGGCGGGGCATTCCCCCGACGGTTCCACGCATGCGGGGTGCCCCGCCACGAGTGCGTGACGCGCGCGGGGAGCACGGTCACGCCGCCGCGCGTACCCGCGCACGCCGGGCGGCCACGGCTCACGCCCCCGGTCGTCGACTCCGCGCACGGGCACGGGAGTTCGGGCCTTCCGGGCGGCAAGTCCCGGAGGCGGCAGGAGGATTGAGGACCGGTGCGGAGGCGGCAGCGGAGTCGGGGGCCGGTGCCGGCGCTGTCCGGGGACGCACTTCGGGCCCGCATCCTGGTGGATGCGGGCCCGAAGTGCTATCGGCTAGTGCTCAGCCGTGTGTGCGTTCAGCTCTGGCCGCCGGCCAGCTTCTCGCGCAGCGCGGCCAGGGCCTCGTCCGAGGCGAGGGCACCGGAGGTGTCCGCACCCTCGGAGGAGTACGAGCCACCACCCGCGGCCGGAGCCGCACCCGCGGCGTCGCCGCCCTCGGCCGCGGCAGCGGCGTCGGCCTCGCGGGACTTGATGACCTGGGCCTGGTGCTGCTCGAAGCGCTGCTGCGCCTCGGCGTACTGGCCCTCCCAAGCCTCGCGCTGGGTCTCGTAGCCCTCGAGCCAGTCGTTGGTCTCGGGGTCGAAGCCCTCGGGGTAGATGTAGTTGCCCTGGTCGTCGTAGGACGCGGCCATGCCGTACAGGGTCGGGTCGAACTCGACCGAGGCCGGGTCGGCGCCGAAGGACTCGTTGGCCTGCTTGAGGGACAGCGAGATCCGGCGACGCTCCAGGTCGATGTCGATGACCTTGACGAAGATCTCGTCGTTGACCTGGACGACCTGCTCCGGGATCTCCACGTGGCGCTCGGCCAGCTCGGAGATGTGGACCAGACCCTCGATGCCCTCGTCCACGCGGACGAACGCACCGAACGGAACCAGCTTCGTGACCTTGCCGGGCACGACCTGGCCGATCTGGTGGGTCCGGGCGAACTGCTGCCACGGGTCTTCCTGGGTCGCCTTCAGCGACAGGGAGACGCGCTCGCGGTCCATGTCGACGTCGAGGACCTCGACCGTGACCTCCTGGCCGACCTCGACGACCTCGGAGGGGTGGTCGATGTGCTTCCAGGACAGCTCGGAGACGTGGACCAGACCGTCGACGCCACCCAGGTCCACGAAGGCACCGAAGTTGACGATCGAGGAGACGACGCCGGAACGGACCTGACCCTTCTGGAGGGTCGTGAGGAACGTCTGGCGGACCTCGGACTGGGTCTGCTCCAGCCAGGCACGGCGGGACAGGACCACGTTGTTGCGGTTCTTGTCCAGCTCGATGATCTTCGCCTCGAGCTCCTTGCCCACGTAGGGCTGGAGGTCGCGGACACGGCGCATCTCGACGAGGGAGGCCGGCAGGAAGCCACGGAGGCCGATGTCGAGGATGAGACCACCCTTGACGACCTCGATGACGGTACCGGTGACGATGCCGTCCTCTTCCTTGATCTTCTCGATGGTGCCCCAGGCGCGCTCGTACTGGGCGCGCTTCTTCGAGAGGATCAGGCGGCCTTCCTTGTCCTCCTTCTGGAGAACGAGGGCTTCGATCTCGTCGCCGACCTTGACGACCTCGTTGGGGTCGACGTCGTGCTTGATCGAGAGCTCGCGGCTCGGGATGACACCTTCGGTCTTGTAACCGATGTCGAGCAGGACCTCGTCCCGGTCGACCTTCACGATGACGCCGTCGACGATGTCGCCGTCGTTGAAGTACTTGATCGTCTCGTCGATCGCGGCGAGGAAGGCTTCCTCGTTACCGATGTCGTTGACCGCTACCTGCGGGGTGGTGGCGGTGGTCTCGGTGCTGCTCGTCATGTGGGAAAGGGCTCCGGTACGGACGGTGAGTCGTAGGTACTGCTACGCCGGGAGCCCGTATCGCTCTGAAGAAGCCGGACAGCCTAGGAAGCGCCACGGAAATCCGGTGGCGCCTCGACAACCGAGGGGACATACGACAGATGCGAGCGCAGCCTGCTACGTCTGAGGTGCGCAGGCCCGCAGCGCAACTTGTAGCATACGGGGGCAGCCAGGCAGGGTCAATGCGCGAAGGCGCACACCCGGGGCGGAACGCCGCATACCCGGCACAAAACCTGTCCCTTGAGGCCACGCAGGCCTGGGGGACCCCTTCCTTGACACCACCGGAGCCGGTCGCGCCACGCGGGTTACGGAAGAGTACGACGAGGGAGCCGATCATCCAAGAGCCCGAAGTCCACGAAACCCCCGAGGTCCACGGGGCCCCCGGCGCATCCGGGGCCGACGAGGCGGAGGCCACCCGGCGCGAGGCCGGCGTGACCGAGAGTTCCCGGGCCAACCGGGGCTGGTGGGACCGCAACGCCGACGAGTACCAGATCGAGCACGGCACCTTCCTGGGCGACGACCGCTTCGTGTGGGGCCCGGAGGGGCTCGACGAGGTGGAGGCGGAACTGCTGGGGCCGCCCGAGGACCTGAAGGGCAAGGACGTCCTGGAGATCGGTGCCGGCGCCGCGCAGTGCTCGCGCTGGCTGGCCGCCCAGGGTGCCCGCCCGGTCGCCCTGGACCTCTCCCACCGCCAGCTCCAGCACGCCCTGCGCATCGGCGGGTCGTTCCCGCTGGTGTGCGCGGACGCCGGCGATCTGCCCTTCGCGGACGGCTCCTTCGACCTGGCGTGCTCGGCGTACGGGGCGCTGCCCTTCGTCGCCGACCCCGTGCGCGTGCTGCGCGAGGTCCGCCGTGTGCTGCGCCCCGGCGGCCGCTTCGTCTTCTCGGTGACCCATCCGATCCGCTGGGCGTTCCCCGACGAGCCCGGCCCCGAGGGCCTGTCGGTCTCCGGCTCCTACTTCGACCGCACTCCCTACGTCGAACAGGACGACAGCGGCCGGGCCGTGTACGTCGAGCACCACCGGACGGTCGGCGACCGGGTCAGGGACGTCGTGGCGGCGGACTTCAGACTGGTCGACCTGGTCGAGCCGGAGTGGCCCGCCTGGAACACCTCCGAGTGGGGCGGCTGGTCCCCACTGCGCGGGAACCTGATCCCGGGGTCGGCGATCTTCGTGTGCGAGCGGGACTGAGACGAGGCCGGGAGGCCGTGCTCCGGGGGCGTACGACACTGGGGGCGTGATCCGTTACGACGCCCTGGACGCGCTGCCCGTGCGCGACGCCCTGCCCGCGCTGCACGAGGCCCTGGCCGGGCACGGCACGGCGGTGCTCGTCGCACCGCCCGGCACCGGCAAGACGACACTGGTGCCCCTGGCCCTGGCGGGGCTGCTGGACGGCGGCCCGGTACGGCGGGTGGTCGTCGCCGAGCCGCGGCGGATCGCCGCGCGGGCGGCGGCGCGGCGGATGGCCTGGCTGCTGGGCGAGGAGGTCGGCGCGAGCGTCGGCTACACCGTGCGCGGCGAGCGGGTCGTCGGGCGCCACGCGCGCGTGGAGGTCGTCACGACCGGGGTCCTGCTGCAACGGCTGCAGCGGGACCAGGAACTGCCGGGCGTCGACGTGGTGGTGCTCGACGAGTGCCACGAGCGGCATCTGGACGCGGACACGGCGGCGGCGTTCCTGCTCGACGTGCGGGCGGCGCTGCGGCCCGGGCTGCGGCTGGTGGCCGCGTCGGCGACGACGGACGCGGAGGGCTGGGCGCGGCTGCTGGGCGGGGCGCCGGTGGTCGCGGCGGAGGGTGTCTCGCACCCGGTCGAGGTGGTGTGGGCGCCGCCGTCGCGGCCGGTGCGGCCGCCGCACGGGATGCGGGTGGACCCGGCGGCTCTGACGCATGTGGCGTCGGTGGTGCGGCGGGCGCTGGCCGAGCGGGAGGGCGACGTGCTCTGTTTCCTGCCGGGGGTGGGGGAGATCGCGCGGGTGGCCGGGCAGTTGGGGGACCTCGGTGACGTGGAGGTGCTCCAGGTGCACGGGCGGGCGCCGGCGGCCGTGCAGGACGCGGTGCTGGCGGGCGGGGACGGGCGCCGGGTGGTCCTCGCGACCTCGGTGGCCGAGTCCTCGCTGACCGTGCCCGGGGCGCGGGTGGTCGTCGACTCCGGGCTCGCGCGGGAGCCGCGCGTCGACCACGCGCGCGGGATCGGCTCGCTGACGACGGTACGGGCCTCGCGGGCGGCGGGCCGGCAGCGGGCCGGCCGGGCCGGACGCGAGGCTCCCGGCGCGGTCTACCGCTGCTGGGCGGAGGCCGAGGACAGTCGTCTGCCGCGCTTCCCCGCCCCGGAGATCAAGGTGGCCGACCTGACCGCGTTCGCCCTCCAGGCGGCCTGCTGGGGCGATCCGGACGCCTCTGGGCTCGCGCTGCTGGACCCGCCGCCGGGCGGGGCGATGGCGGCGGCCGGGAACGTCCTCTCCGCGATCGGCGCGGTCTCCCCCACCGGGCACGCCACGGACCGGGGCACGCGCATGTCCCGGCTCGGCCTGCACCCCCGGCTGGCCCGTGCGCTCCTGGACGCGGCACCGCTGGTGGGGGCCGAGCGGGCCGCCGAGGTCGTCGCGCTCCTGAGCGAGGAGCCCCCGCGCGCGTACGGCGACGACCTCGGCGGGGCGCTGCGGACCGCCCGGCGCGGGGGCGACGCCTACGCGGCCCGCTGGCGCGCGGAGGTGCGGCGGCTGCGGACCGCGGCGGCGGCCGGGTCCGCGGCGGCGGCCGGTCCGGGGGCCGGAGGCGGCGCGGGTGTCGGTGAGGAGTGGGGTGTGGGGGTGGTGGCGGCGCTGGCGTTCCCCGAGCGGGTGGCGCGGGAGGACGGGGGCGCGTACCTGATGGTGTCCGGGACGCGGGCCGAGGTGGCCGAGGGGTCCGGGCTGCGCGGGGCGCCCTGGATCGCCGTGGCCGTCGCCGACCGGGCGGCGGGGGCGGGGCACGCGCGCGTGCGGCTCGGTGTGGCGGTCGACGAGGGGATCGCGCGGGAGGCGGCCGGGAGTCTGTACGACCGCGGCGAGGAGGTCGGGTGGCGGGACGGGGACGTCGTCGCCCGGCGGGTGGAACGGCTGGGGGCCGTGGAGCTGGCGGTGCGGCCCTTGCGGGAGCCGGCCCCCGGGCTCGTACGGGAGGCGTTGCTGGAAGGGCTGCGGGTCGAGGGGTTCGGGCTGCTGCGGTGGTCGCAGGACGGTACCCGGCTGCGGGAGCGGCTGGGGTTTCTGCACGCGCGGCTCGGCGCGCCCTGGCCCGAGGTGTCCGACACCGCTCTGCACGCGCGCGTGGAGGAGTGGCTGGAGCCGGAGCTGGGGCGGGCCCGGCGGCGGGCGGACCTGGCGCGGATCGACGCCGGGGAGGCGCTGAAGCGGCTGCTGCCGTGGGCCACGGGGGACGCCGTACGGCTGGAGGAGCTGGCGCCCGAGCGGATCGAGGTGCCGAGCGGGTCCCGGATCCGGGTCGACTACGCGCGGCCCGAGCAGCCGGTGCTGGCGGTGAAGCTGCAGGAGATGTTCGGACTGCGGGAGTCGCCGGTGCTGGCAGGGGTGCCCGTGCTGGTGCATCTGCTGTCCCCCGCCGGGCGGCCCGCCGCCGTCACCGCCGATCTCGCGTCGTTCTGGAAGGACGGGTACCGGGCGGTGCGGGCAGAGTTGCGCGGGCGGTATCCCCGGCATCCGTGGCCGGAGGACCCGGCGACGGCCGAGCCCACCCGGTACACGAACGCGCGGCTCAGGCGTTGACCGGCGCGGACGCCGGGGGCCTGCTGGACGCGGCCGCGCCGGGCCGGCGGCCGCGGGCCTCGACCCACAGGGAGAGGGCGAGGAGGGCGATGCCGAGGCCGAGGAAGCCCCAGGGCAGGTAGGAGGTCATGAGGAGGACGATCCGGCGCTGGGACGTCACCAGGTCGACGGTGTGCTCGATGTAGTCCTCGCGCATCTTCACGTGCCCGGCGAAGGCGGTCACCTTCTCGCGGTCGCCCAGGAGCGTGCCGCCGCGGAGTTCCTCCTTGTGGATCTCCTCGCCGTAGACGGGGGCACCGGTGACGGGTTCCACCCAGAACTTGCGGACCGTGGTGTACCAGCGGGTCGTGCCGGTCTGGGCGACGGTCTCCCGGGTGATGCCCTTCACGGGCATGGTCCGGGGGAAGGGGACCTGGGTCCAGGGGATGGTCTGCTCGAAGTAGTAGACCTCGACGCCCCGGAAGTCCTGGGTGCCCTTGTAGTGGATGGGGGCGGTGATCCGGGCCTGGGCGTCGAAGTACTCGTAGTCCCTCTTCTCCGTGAGGAAGGGCCACTTGAATTCCAGGCCCTCCCGTTTCACGGGGTCGCCGTCGACCGACTCGCCCTTGGCGTGCACGGGTTCCTGGGTGTGGGCGTCGAAGATGTAGCGCTCGGGGATGCGGGAGACCATCTCGCCGTCGGGGCCCTGGACGTACGACAGGCCGTCCCAGACGACGACGTCCCGGTCGGTGTGCTTCTCGATCTCCTCGGACGCCTCCACATTGCCCTTGAGGGTCTGCACGATGGTGACCTTCGGGACCGTGCGGGCCGTCATGGTGCCGTAGTCGAGGAGGGTGGCGTCCTTCGCCTCCAGGACCATGTCCTGGTACTGGTTCGCCGGGATCTTGGCCAGGCGCGGGAAGGCGTACCAGCGCGTCAGCGGGGACAGAGCGGTGAAGAACACGGCGAGCGCGAGCAGGATCAGGCCGGCCCTACGACGCATCTCGGCCTCCCTCCCAGGCGGTTGCGGGCGTGCGGCCGCCCTCGGCCGTGCGGCCGTGGACGTGCGGCTACGGACGTGCGGCTACGGACGTGCGGCTACGGATGTGCGGGGACCGTCGTCAGCAACGGCTTCGGTGAGGTCTCGCCCGTCGGTGAGCCCAGCGCCGTGACCGTGAACACCAGGGCGAAGGCGAGGACGAGACCGGTGGCGGCGGCGATCAGGGCGCGCATACGGACCTCCCGACTACGGCCTGACGAGTACGGCCTGACGAATACGGCCTGACGAACAGGGCCTGACGAATCAGCCCGACGAGGAAGGGAACTGATGCTTCGTCAGGTCCGGCACCGTAGCAACGGCCGGGCGAGATGAGAACACGTTGCACACACAACGACGGCGGCGCCCCTGCGGAAGAGGGGCGCCGCCGTCGTGGCCGCGGGACGGCCGTGCGGGTCAGGACTCGTCGGGGCTCGGCGTCGCGGGCTCGTCCGGCTCGGTCGGCTCGGTCGGCTCCGTCGGCCCGGACGTTCCGGCGGCCGCCTGCACCGTCAGTTCGAGGGTGAGGGTCGCGCCGCCCTCGGTCTCGACGCGGAGCAGGAACGTGCCGGTGGTGTCGTCCGCGTAGAGCTTCGGGAGCTTGAGGACGCCGCCCGCGTCGGACTCCAGGGCGAAGGTGCGCACCGGCTTGCCGGCCGCGTCCTCGAAGTAAGGGCCCTTGTCGTTCTCGGTGGCGTCGACGAGCGAGGTGACGAGGGTCGCCCGGGCGGCGACCTTGTCCGCGATCTCTCCCCGGTAGGTGGCCTTCACCGCGATCTGCTCCGCGAACTCCCCGCCCGGCACGCAGGTCAGAGCGGTGGTGCCGACGCGGGCGAGGGCGTCCGCCGCGCGGGCGGTGACGGTGGCCGTGCGGTTCAGGGCCGGCACGGTGCGGCCCACGACGGTGGCGCGGATCGTGACGTCGCCGGTCTTCTCGCCGGCCACGAGCGCGGGCGCGGCGGCCTTGCCCGTGCTGTCGGTGAGAGCGGTCGCGACCTTCTCGCCGCCGGTGAAGGTGGTGTCCGTGTCGCCGACGACGGTGAAGCGGACCCGGACCTTCGCCACGGCCTTGCCCGCCTTGGTCTCCGTGCGGGCGGCGAGCTTGCCGGTGAAGGTGTCGCCGGCCATGGCGGTCAGGGTCGCCGCGCCCGCGTTCTCCAGGTGGTGGACCGAGTCGGTGGGGGTGCCCGGGGTGGTGGGCGGGTTGGTGCTCGGCGGGGGCGGGGTGGTGCCGCCGCCCGGCTGGCCGGGCTTGGGCTTGCCCGGCTTGCCCGGCTTGGGCGGGGTGGGCTTGGGGCTCGGCGTGTTGCCGCCGGTGCCTCTGCCGTTCCCGGTGCCGCCGGTGTTGTTGCCGGTGCCGGGGCTGCTCGGGGTCTGGGGCAGGGAGCCGGTGCCGTCCGGGATCTCGTGGGCGCCCTTGCGGTAGTGCGACAGCCACGACATGACGGTGTTGTAGTACTCCGTCGAGTTGTTGTAGCTGAGGATCGCGCTGCGCAGGTTCGCGGCGTTCGACAGGTCCCAGTCGAAGCGGCACAGGTAGTGGCCGGCGGCGAGGGCGGCGTCGTAGACGTTGTTGGGGTCCTCGACGCCGTCGGCGTTGCCGTCGCGGCCCGCCCACTTCCAGGTGGACGGGATGAACTGCATGGGGCCGACCGCGCGGTCGTGCGTGGTGTCGTCGTCGTGCACGCCGTTGTCGGTGTCGCTGATCTTGGCGAAGCCGTTGCCGTCGAGCGGAGGGCCGAGGATCTTCTTGCCGATCGTGGTGCCCTCGGCATCGACACGGCCGCCACCGGCCTGACCGGACTCCACCTTGCCGATGGCGGCGAGGAGCTGCCAGGGCAGGTTGCAGCCGGGCTTGGACTCCCGCAGGGCCGCCTCGGCCTTCTTGTAGGCGTCGAGGACGGTCGCCGGTATCCCGCTCTCGCCGGCGCCGGCCGCATCCGGGGCGCCACCCGGTCCGGTGGTCGGGGTGGGGCTGTCCAGGGGCGGGAGGTCGGTGTAGTACTGCGAGTTGCCCGTGGCGGTCTCGTCGGCCTGGGTGCTCATCTCCGGCGAGGGCGAGCCCATGGTCTGTCTGCCCGAGCTGTCGGTGGTCACCCCCGGGGCCTGGGAGGCGGCGAGCGCCGCCACCGTGGCCGCGGCCAGGGCGGTCGTGGCCGCCCCCTTGCGGAGCCTCAAACCGAACTGCGCCGCCATTGAGTGAACCCCTCCCCGGTGGTCGAACGCGTCAACGTTCATTCCGCTTACTGCCGTGCATTACCGCTTCTTGGCGTCTTGGGCGTTTTTCCGGTTTCGACGGACCGGCTTTCCCGCACAGGTACACCGACTCCCAAGTTCCGGTCTTGGTTGCCCTGTTCCGGCATTCCTTTTCCAGAACTCCGGCGGCCAACCCTTCGACCGGGGCGACGACCCAGGCGACCCTACGACAACTTCCGTTGCCCGGACACCCGTTCGCGCCCGATATTCACCTATTGGCCATATCGGTTTGCTGTCACGCGGGCACCCTTCGGACGGGCGGGGACAGGTCACGCATACTGGCGACCGGTCATCGCCGGGCCGCGCGTCCGGCCAGAGTCCGTCACAGGGGGACGACTTGCCCTTCACGCTCAGCCACGCGGCCGCCGTACTGCCCGCCCTGCGGGGGAACGGGACCGGGCGTGGGCCTCTGGTGCCGTCGGTGCTCGTCGCCGGTTCGTTCGCGCCCGACATGACCTACTACATGGCGAGCGTGCTGCCGGAGGCCATGGAGTTCGGCGACGTCACGCACTCCTTCGCCGGGGTGTTCACCGTGGACGTGCTCGTCACCTGGGCGCTGGTGGGGCTGTGGCTGGTGCTGCGGGAGCCGCTGGTCGCCCTGCTGCCGAGGGGGCGGCAGGGGCGGGTGGCCGCGCTGGTGCGCTGCGGCGCTCGGGCGCGGGGGTTCAGCCCCTCGCGGGCCCTGTGGTGGTACGTCTCCGCGGTCCTCGGCTCGCTGACCCATGTCGTGTGGGACGCGTTCACCCATCTCGACCGGTGGGGGATGCGGCTGTTCCCCGTCCTCGGGGAGGAGATCGCGGGCTCGCCGCTCTACTGGTACCTCCAGTACGGCGGCTCCGCGGTCGCGGCGGTCGTGATCGCCGTCTTCGTCGTGGCCGCCCTGCGCCGGCAGCCGTCGGCGGACCCCGTGGGCGTGCCCGTGCTGTCCTCGGCGGACCGATGGGTGGCGGGCGCCGTCATCGGGGGCTGTGCGCTGGTCGCGGCCGTCCAGCGGGTGGCCCGCTGGTGGGCGGTGTGGGGGTCGGTCGCCAAGCCGTACGAGGTGATCCCGACCGTGTGCTTCGGGGCGGGCGCCGGGCTGGTGGTCGGCCTGGTCCTCTACGGCGTGGGCGTCAGGGCGCGGCGCCCGGTTCCTGCCGCTGGTGCGTCCGTGGTGGACGCGGAGGCGGAGGCGGGCAGCCCGGTCCGCCGCTGACCGCCGGGCGCCGGGCCGGGGCGCCGCTGGGGATGCGGGGTCTGGCGGCCCGGGCCGCGTACGGGGGGACGTGGCCGAGGAGGGCCGCGAGGGGGTGGGTCAGCGGCCAGGGGTAGAGGCTGTGCGGCCGCCGGACGCGTGGGCGGGCCCAGGGGCCCCGGGTGAGACGGGTCCGCACCCCTGACAGGCGGGTGGCAGCTGTCGCTGTACGGCGGCGGAGCGTGCGTATGCCCATGCGGGCATCCTTGCGGTTGGGCTCCGCCGGGGGCGCGGTGGTGGGGGCCGGTCGGGTGACCGTGGGGTGGGCCGGGAGTGGAGTCGGGAGTGGAGTCGGGGGTGGGGTCGGGGGTGGGGTCGGGGGTGGGGTCGGGGGTGGGGATTCGGGTGGGGATTCGGGTGGGGATTCGGGTGGGGATTCGGGTGGGGGTGCGTGTGTGTCGGGTGCGGGTGCGTGGGGGCTGGTCGCGCAGTTCCCCGCGCCCCTGAAAAGCAGGGGCTGCGCCCCGTGCTTTTCAGGCCCGCAGCCCCGTCGGTCTTCACACCCCGCAGACCCGTCGGCCTAGGCGCACCGAAGGCCCGTCGGCCTCAGCGCCCCGAAGACCTTTGGCCCTGGCCCCTCCCAGCCCCTCGGCCATCACGCCCCGCAGACCCTTGGTGCCGACGCCTTGCAGGACCGCGGACCCGTCACCGCCCGGCTCCGCAGGGCCGTCGCCTCACAGATCCACGGACCCGTCACCTGTCAGATCCGGACCCTCCTCCCCGCAGATCCACAGGGCCCGGTCTTCCCGGGGCGCAGGGAACTGCGCGCCCCCTGTACCGGGCCCTCACTGGAACAGCCCCGCCCGATCGAGCCGAGGCCACGGGTGTCAGTGGGCCGCTGATTCCCAGTCCGGGCCGTGGCCCACCGAGACGTCCAGCGGGGCCCTCAGGTGCACCGCGTTGGCCATCTCGTGGCGCAGGAGCTGCTCGGTGCGGTCGCGTTCGCCGGGGGCGATCTCCAGGACGATTTCGTCGTGGACCTGGAGGAGCATCCGGGAGGCGAGGCCGGCCTCGTCCAGGGCGCGGCCGACGTTCAGCATGGCGATCTTGACGATGTCGGCGGCCGTGCCCTGGATGGGCGCGTTGAGCGCCATCCGCTCGGCGGCCTCGCGACGCTGGCGGTTGTCGCTGTTGAGGTCGGGCAGATAGCGTCGGCGTCCGAACAGCGTCGCCGTGTACCCGGTCGCCCGTGCCTCGTCCACGACCCGGCGCAGATAGTCCCGTACGCCGCCGAAGCGTTCGAAGTACGCGTCGATCAGGGCACGCGCCTCGCCCGCCTCGATGTTCAGCTGCTGGGAGAGGCCGAACGCGGACAGCCCGTAGGCCAGTCCGTACGACATCGCCTTGATCTTGCGGCGCATCTCCGCGTCCACCGCCGACTGCTCCACCCCGAAGACCTGTGCGGCCGCCGTGGTGTGCAGGTCCTCGCCGGAGGTGAACGCCTCGATCAGGCCCTCGTCCTCGGAGAGGTGCGCCATCACCCGCAGTTCGATCTGGCTGTAGTCCGCCGTCATCAGGGACTCGAAGCCCTCGCCGACGACGAAGCCGCGTCGGATGGCGCGGCCCTCGTCGGTGCGGACCGGGATGTTCTGGAGGTTCGGGTCCACGGACGACAGGCGGCCCGTGGCGGCGACCGTCTGGTTGAAGGTGGTGTGGATGCGGCCGTCCGCGGCGACGGTCTTGATCAGGCCCTCGACCGTGACGCGCAGCTTCGCCTGCTCACGGTGACGGAGCATGATCACCGGCAGTTCGTTGTCCGTCTGGCCGGCGAGCCAGGCGAGGGCGTCCGCGTCGGTGGTGTAGCCCGTCTTGGTCCGCTTGGTCTTGGGCAGGCCCAGCTCGCCGAAGAGGACTTCCTGGAGCTGCTTGGGCGAGCCCAGGTTGAACTCGTGCCCCGCCGCCGCGTGCGCCTCCTTCACCGCCTGCTGCACGGCGCCCGCGAACATCTGCTCCATGGCCTCCAGATGGGCCCGGTCCGCCGCGATGCCGTGGCGCTCCATCCGGGCCAGCAGCGCGGAGGTGGGCAGCTCCACGTCCCGCAGGAGGTCGGCCGCGCCGACCTCCTCCAGGCGCTCGCCGAAGGCCGCGCCGAGGTCGAGGATCGCGCGGGCCTGCACCATCAGCGCGTCGGCCTCGGCGCCCTCGTCCGCGCCGAAGGCCAGCTGGCCGTCGGCCGTGGCGGCGGGGGCCAGCTCGCGTCCCAGGTACTCCAGGGTGAGCGCGTCCAGGTCGAAGGAGCGGCGGCCCGGCTTGACCAGGTACGCGGCGAGGGCGGTGTCCATCCCGACGCCCTCGACGCTCCAGCCGTGCTCGGCGAAGACCCGCATCGCGGACTTGGCGTTGTGGAACACCTTCGGCCTCGCGGGGTCGGCGAGCCAGGCCGCCCACGCGGTCTCGTCCGCCTCGTCCAGCGCGGTCGGGTCGAACCAGGCGGCCGCTCCCCCGGCCGCGGCGAGCGCGATCTCGGCGACCGAGCCCGCGCCGAGCGCCCAGCTGTCGACCGTGGCGACACCGAGGATCTCCGTGCCGTGCTCGGCGAGCCAGGGGGCCAGCTCGCCGGAGCCGAGGACCGTGCCGTCCACCTCGACGCCCGGGGCCGCCGGCGGGCCGGCCTCGGCCTCCTCGGCGCCCGGGTCGACGGCCAGCAGGCGCTCGCGCAGCGACGGGTTGCGGATCTCCAGGGTGTCCAGGACCATCGCGACGGCCTTGCGGTCGTACGGGGCGCGCTCCAGGTCGGCGACGCCCTTGGGCAGGTCGACCGTGCGCACCATCTCGGTGAGTCGGCGGTTGAGCTTGACGGCCTCCAGGTGGTCGCGGAGGTTCTGCCCGGCCTTGCCCTTGACCTCCTCGACGCGCTCGACGAGGTCGGCGAACGAACCGAACTGGTTGATCCACTTCGCGGCGGTCTTCTCGCCGACGCCGGGGATGCCGGGGAGGTTGTCGGACGGGTCGCCGCGCAGGGCCGCGAAGTCGGGGTACTGGGCCGGGGTGAGGCCGTACTTCTCGTACACCTTCTCCGGGGTGAACCGGGTCAGCTCCGAGACGCCCTTCGTCGGGTAGAGCACGGTGGTGTGCTCGCTGACGAGCTGGAAGGAGTCGCGGTCGCCGGTGACGATGAGGACCTCGAAGCCCTCCGCCTCGGCCTGGGTGGCGAGGGTGGCGATGATGTCGTCGGCCTCGAAGCCGTCCACGGCGAAGCGGACGGCGTGCATCGCGTCGAGCAGCTCGCCGAGCAGCTCGACCTGGCCCTTGAACTCGTCCGGGGTCTTCGAGCGGTTCGCCTTGTACTCGGTGAACTCCTCGGAGCGCCAGGTCTTGCGGGAGACGTCGAACGCGACCGCGAAGTGGGTGGGGGCCTCGTCGCGCAGCGTGTTGGCCAGCATCGACGCGAAGCCGTAGATCGCGTTGGTCGGCTGGCCCGTCGCCGTCGTGAAGTTCTCCGCGGGCAGCGCGAAGAACGCGCGGTAGGCCAGCGAGTGCCCGTCCATGAGCATGAGCCGGGGACGGCTGCCGCCGGGGGTGCTGTCGGTCTTCTTCGATCCAGTCTCTGCCACGAACCCGATCCTGCCACGTACCACTGACAGCCGGACCCCAGGGACGTATCGAGCCCCGCTCCGGACCGCAGAGACGTACCGAGCACCGCGCAGGACCTTCAGAGACGTACCGAGCCCCGCCCCGGACCCCAGGGACGTACCGAGCCCCGCTCCGGACCGCAGAGACGTACCGAGCACCGCCCCGGACCTCAGAGACGTACCGAGCACCGCCCCGGACCTCAGAGACGTACCGAGCCCCGCTCCGGACACCGGCGCCCCGGAGCCGGGGCCGGGCGGACGCCGCCGGGCGGGGCCGTGTCCGGCGCACCGGCCGACCGCGCGGCCGCCCCGGCCGAGACGCCGTCGGCCACCACCGGGAGACGGGCCCCGCCGTCGCCCCCGACGAGCCCACCCCGACAGGCCCCGCGCGGCATCACCCCGCACCGCATGACGACTCGGCGCCCACCGGAGCCGCCACTCCCACCCCTGCGAACCGCCTCCGCCGGGCACAACCCGGACCGACGCGGCGAGCCCGCTCGATCAGAAGGGCCGGTCCGCCGCAGTGCCCGCGCGGCCCGGCCCCGACACACACAGCACGACGCCCCGGCGCCCGCAGGGCGGGACGCCTCAGGCCCCGGGGCCGTCGGCCACCCACCGTCCCGCCCCCTCCCCGTCGCTGACACGTGCGAGGATCGAAGGCGTAGCCCACGCCCGAACAGCACGTGTATGCGAATGGGGAGCAGCGATGGCCGGCAAGGCGCCGAAGAGTGATCCGGTTCAGGACGCGCCGCAGGTCGCGGAGCCCAAGCACGCGGCCGCCGGCCTGCCGGCGATCGGGCACACCTTGCGGATCGCGCAGCAGCAGATGGGGGTGAAGCGGACCGCGCTGACGTTGCTGCGGGTGAACCAGAAGGACGGCTTCGACTGCCCGGGCTGCGCCTGGCCGGAGCCGGAGCACCGGCACGCCGCGGAGTTCTGCGAGAACGGGGCCAAGGCGGTCGCCGAGGAGGCCACGCTGCGCCGGGTCACCCCCGAGTTCTTCGCCGCCCACGGCGTGGCCGACCTCGCCACGCGCAGCGGCTACTGGCTCGGCCAGCAGGGGCGGCTCACCCACCCCATGTACCTGCCCGAGGGCGGCGACCGGTACGAGCCGGTGACCTGGGAGCGCGCCTTCGACATCGTCGCCGAGGAGCTGAAGGCCCTCGCCTCCCCCGACGAGGCCCTCTTCTACACCTCGGGCCGGACGAGCAACGAGGCCGCGTTCCTCTACCAGCTGTTCGCCCGTGAGTTCGGCACCAACAACCTGCCGGACTGCTCCAACATGTGCCACGAGTCGTCGGGCTCCGCCCTGTCCGAGACGATCGGCATCGGCAAGGGCAGTGTCCTGCTGGAGGACCTGTACAAGGCCGATCTGATCATCGTGGCGGGGCAGAACCCGGGGACGAACCACCCCCGGATGCTCTCCGCGCTGGAGAAGGCCAAGGCGAACGGCGCGAAGATCATCACCGTCAACCCGCTGCCCGAGGCCGGCCTGGAGCGGTTCAAGAACCCGCAGACGCCGCAGGGCATGCTCAAGGGCGCCGCCCTCACCGACCTGTTCCTGCAGATCCGCATCGGCGGCGACCAGGCCCTGTTCCGGCTCCTCAACAAGCTGGTCCTGGAGACCGACGGCGCGGTCGACGAGGAGTTCGTCCGCGAACACACCCACGGGTACGAGGAGTTCGCCGAGGCGGCCCGCGCGGCCGACTGGGACGAGACGCTCACCGCGACCGGGCTGACCCGCGAGCGGATCGACGAGGCACTGCGCATGGTCCTCGCCTCGAAGCGGACCATCGTCTGCTGGGCGATGGGCCTGACCCAGCACAAGCACTCGGTGCCGACGATCCGCGAGGTAGTCAACTTCCTCCTGCTGCGCGGCAACATAGGCCGCCCCGGCGCCGGTGTCTGCCCGGTGCGCGGCCACTCGAACGTGCAGGGCGACCGCACGATGGGCATCTTCGAACGGCCCGCCCCGGCCTTCCTGGACGCCCTGGAGCGGGAGTTCGGCTTCGCCCCGCCCCGCGAGCACGGCTACGACGTGGTCCGGGCCATCCGGGCCATGCGCGACGACAGGGCGAAGGTCTTCTTCGCCATGGGCGGCAACTTCGTGTCGGCCTCCCCCGACACCGAGGTCACCGAGGCGGCCATGCGCCGGGCCCGGCTCACCGTGCACGTGTCCACGAAGCTGAACCGCTCGCACGCGGTCACGGGCGCGCGGGCCCTGATCCTGCCCACCCTCGGCCGCACCGAGCGTGATCTCCAGGGCGGCGGCGAGCAGTTCGTGACCGTCGAGGACTCCATGGGCATGGTGCACGCCTCCCGCGGCCGCCTGGAGCCCGCGAGCGGACAGCTCCTTTCCGAGACGGCGATCGTGTGCCGGCTGGCCCGCCGGGTGCTCGGCGAGGACAGCCGTACGCCGTGGGAGGAGTTCGAGAAGGACTACGCGACGATCCGGGACCGCATCGCGCGCGTGGTCCCCGGTTTCGAGGACTTCAACGCGCGCGTGGCCGACCCCGCCGGCTTCGCCCTCCCGCACGCCCCGCGCGACGAGCGGCGCTTCCCCACCGCCACCGGCAAGGCCAACTTCACGGCCGCGCCCGTGGAGTACCCGCGGCTGCCCGAGGGCCGTCTGCTGCTGCAGACGCTGCGCTCGCACGACCAGTACAACACCACGATCTACGGCCTGGACGACCGCTACCGGGGCATCAGGAACGGCCGCCGGGTGGTCCTGGTCAACCCGGAGGACGCGCGGGCGCTGAAGCTGGCGGACGGCGCGTACGTGGATCTGGTGAGCGAGTGGCGGGACGGCGTGGAGCGCCGGGCCGCCGGCTTCCGGGTGGTGCACTACCCGACGGCCGCCGGCTGCGCGGCCGCCTACTACCCGGAGACCAACGTGCTGGTGCCGCTGGACTCCACCGCGGACACCAGCAACACCCCGGCCAGCAAGTCCGTCGTGATCCGTCTGGAACAATCGTCGACCGACTGAGCGTTTGCTCAGGGGCCGGCACCCGACGCCGGCCGCTCTTTCGACCGACGACGGACGGAGCCCCATGGGCGAGCAGCACGACGTGAAGTTCCCGCAAGAGGTCATCGACGAGTACGCGGCCCTCGGCGTCGACCTGGTGGCCATGTTCTCCGCCGGGCACCTGGGCACGCGCATGGGCGTGCGGATCGTGGAGGCGTCGGCGGACCGGGTCGTCGGGACGATGCCGGTGGAGGGCAACACCCAGCCGTACGGGCTGCTGCACGGGGGCGCGTCCGCCGTGCTGGCGGAGACGCTGGGGTCGGTCGGCTCCATGCTGCACGCCGGCAGTTCCAAGATCGCCGTGGGTGTGGACCTGAACTGCACGCACCACCGGGGCGTGCGCTCCGGGCTGGTGACCGGTGTCGCCACCCCGCTGCACCAGGGGCGCTCGACGGCCACGTACGAGATCGTCGTCAGCGACGAGGCCGGCAGGCGGGTGTGCACGGCCCGGCTGACCTGCCTGCTGCGCGACGCCCCGGCGGCCGCGGACGGGCGGACGGGGACGTCCGGCTGATGCGTGCGGGCGGGGGGCGGGCCGCGGCGAAGGCGACGTCGCCTCTGGCCCCGCACGGCGGACAGGCTCTAGCGTCGGGGCATGGCAACGGGAAGAGCACCCTGGCCGCGGGCGGCGCTCGCGCCGGCGCTGCTGGCCGGCGTCCTCGCCACCGGGTGCGCGGCGCCGGACACTCCGGACGCGTCGGCGTCCGCGCGGAACGACGGGGCACCTTCGCCGTCCGCCACCCCGCGCGAGGAGGTGTGCGCGAAGCTCGTGACGTACTGGGCGCGGGAGGCGCTGGACAGCGGCACTTACGGCGACTACCAGTCGATGGGGCTGTCGAACGGGCAGTACGAGATCCTGCGGACGGTCGTGGACGCGGCACGGGCGGAGCGCCGGCGCACCGACGCCGGGGCCGCGGACCGGCTGATCGAGCGGCGGGCCCGGACGGACTGCGAGGCGTGGTACCGCTCGGGCGGGCCCGGCGAGGAACCCTGGCGGTGAGCGGGATCGGTCCCGTGGAGCCGGGCGAGGGGACGCACCCCCGGGACCTCCACGAGGCGGACATCGCGCCCGCCCCGGCCTCTTCCCACGGGCGGTGCGCGCGGGCGTACGCCCGGCATCGCCGTGCCGTGCTCCCGGTGGCGGCGGCCGTCGTCGCGCTGGCGGGCGGCGGCTATCTGTATGCCACCCGGCCCGAGCCGGCACCCCGGCCCGAGCCCGCGCCGCGGCGCGGGACGGCCCCGCCCTACCCCTCCCAGGCCGTCGGCGTCCGCTATCTGGGCCGGGTGACCCCGCCCGCCGGAGCACCCCGCACACACTTCGACTTCGAGGTGGAGCTGCGCGTGCTGTCCGGCCCCCCGGTGACCGTCGAGCGGGTGACCCAGCCCTATGCGGGGCTCTCCCTGCGCACGGACCCGCGCACTCCGGTACGGATCGGGACCGACCGCCCCCGGCGGATCGCCGTCACCATGCGCGTCACCGAATGCGGGAAAGCGCCCGACAGCCCCGGGCTGCCTTTCCTGGACGTAACTCTACGTAATACGCGCGCAATGGAAGCGCACAGTTTCATGCTGGGCGAGCGCTACGCACAGGACCTCTCGGACACCCTCGAAGTCGCCTGTAGCAACGATTCCACGTCATCACCAAAAACTTGAACACTCCTGAACCTACCCGCGTCGACCCTGCACATTCTCACCATGTGGACAGGGCGAATCGGCCTGAATTCCGCGCATCCACCCACTGAGTACCGCTCTGCATTACCTCGTGTCATAACAAGAGCGTCACAGCCTTGGCCAGACTCTCCTCCACATTCCCTACACCCGCTTAGAGTCACGGCCAGTCACCGCGCCACAGGAATCGAAGTCACGTCTTCGGCCCAGCGCTCGACTCGGCCCCTTTCAAACAGGAAGGGCCGTGCCAGGGAAAGGACTGATCGTGCGTCAACGTTCGCTCATAGCCATCACCGCCGCGCTGGCGGCGGGAGCACTCACTCTCACCGCCTGTGGTTCGCGCGACGAGGACAAGGGCGGCTCGGACACCGGCAGTGGCACCACTGTCGTCATCGGCGTCGACGCCCCGCTCACCGGCGACCTGTCCGCGCTGGGCCTCGGCATCAAGAACTCCGTGGACCTCGCCGCCAAGACGGCCAACAAAGAGAAGTACGTCGAAGGCGTCACCTTCAAGATCGAGGCCCTCGACGACCAGGCCCAGCCCTCCTCGGGCCAGCAGAACGCCACCAAGCTCGTCGCCGACAAGAGCGTCCTCGGTGTCGTCGGCCCGCTGAACTCCTCCGTGGCCGAGTCCATGCAGAAGGTCTTCGACGACGCCAAGCTCGTCGAGATCTCCCCGGCCAACACCAACCCGGCGCTGACGCAGGGCCCGGACTGGCAGAAGAGCAAGGTCCGCCCGTACAAGTCGTACTTCCGCACCGCGACCACGGACGCCATCCAGGGCCCGTTCGCCGCGCAGTACGTCTTCAAGGACGCCAAGAAGAAGAAGGTCTTCGTCATCGACGACAAGAAGACCTACGGCGCCGGTCTGGCCGCCACCTTCTCCGACGAGTTCAAGAAGCTCGGCGGCAAGATCGTCGGCACCGAGCACATCGACCCCGACACCAAGGACTTCTCCGCGGTCGCCACCAAGGTCAAGACCTCCGGCGCCGACGTCGTCTACTACGGCGGCGAGTACCCCCAGGCCGGTCCGCTCAGCAAGCAGATCAAGGCCGCGGGCGCCAAGGTCCCCGTCGTCGGCGGTGACGGCATCTACAGCGCCGACTTCATCAAGCTCGCCGGCGCCAGCGGCGCCGGCGACCTCGCCACCTCCGTCGGCGCCCCGGTCGAGGAACTCGACTCCGCCAAGGAATTCGTCGCCAACTACAAGACCGCCGGCTACAAGGAGGCCTACGAGGCCTACGGCGGCTACTCCTACGACTCCGCCTGGGCGATCATCGAGGCCGTCAAGAAGGTCGTCGAGGACAACAACGGCAAGCTCCCGGACGACGCCCGCGCCAAGATCACCGAGGCCGTGCAGAACGTCTCCTTCGACGGTGTGACCGGCAAGGTCTCCTTCGACGAGTACGGTGACGCCACCAACAAGCAGCTCACCGTGTACGCCGTCGAGGGCGGCGAGTGGAAGGCCGTCAAGTCCGGCACCTTCGAAGGCTGACACCTACCCGCATCATCCCCAGAGCCGCGCGGGGCGCCGCACCACTGGCGCCCCGCGCGGACTCACATCCGGTCACATCCCTCGATATATCCGAAGTCTCGGAGGACATGCGGTGAACGAACTGCCGCAGCAGCTGGTCAACGGCCTGCTACTGGGATCCATGTACGGGCTGGTCGCCATCGGCTACACGATGGTCTATGGCATCGTCCAGCTCATCAACTTCGCCCACGGTGAGATCTTCATGGTGGGCGGATTCGGCGCCCTCACCATGTACCTGTACGTGCTGCCCGACGGCACGTCCATGTGGGTGGCACTGCCCCTCATGCTCATCGGCGGCATCCTCGTCGCCGTGCTCGTCGCGGTCGGAGCGGAACGATTCGCCTACCGCCCCCTGCGCACGGCACCCCGCCTCGCACCCCTCATCACCGCCATCGGCCTCTCCCTCGCCCTCCAGCAGGCGGTATGGGCCTGGTACCCCAACGCCCGGTCCGCGATCACCTTCCCCCAGATCGAGGGCGGCCCCTTCCAGATCGGCAACGTCACCATCCAGACCGGTGACATCTTCCTGCTGCTCGCCGCCCCCATCAGCATGGCGATCCTCGCCTACTTCGTGATGAAGACCCGCACCGGCCGCGGCATGCAGGCCACCGCGCAGGACCCCGACACCGCCAAGCTCATGGGCATCAACACCGACCGCATCATCGTGGTCGCCTTCGCCCTCGGCGCCGCCTTCGCCGCCGTCGGCTCCGTCGCCTACGGACTCAAGTACGGCGAAGTCCAGTTCCGCATGGGCTTCATCCTCGGCCTCAAGGCCTTCACCGCGGCCGTCCTCGGCGGCATCGGCAACATCTACGGCGCCATGCTCGGCGGCCTGGTCCTCGGCGTCGCCGAAGCCCTCTCCACCGCCTACATCTCCGACATCCCCGGGATGGAGCAGTTCGGCAGCCAGTCCTGGGCCAACGTCTGGGCGTTCGTACTCCTCATCCTCGTCCTCCTCGTCAGGCCACAGGGCCTGCTCGGCGAGCGCGTGTCGGACAGGGCGTGACACCGATGACCACACAGACCACCGCACCCCAGGCAACCGGCGACACCACCGCCGGCACCCAGCACAGCCTCGTGGGCATCCCCCCGCACATCGGCCGCGCCCTCGCCACCGGCGGCGGAGCACTCACCATCGTCTCCACCTTCCTGGCCTGGACCTGGACCTCCGCCTTCCCCGGCGACCTCACCGTCTACGGCTACCCCGGCGGCCTCCAGGTCCTCGTCCTCATCGGCGGCGCCCTCACCACCCTCCTCGGCCTGTCCTCCTACGGCATCAAGGGCCTGCGCTGGCTCACCCCCGCAGGCGCCGACAGCGCCCTCAAACTGGCCGCACTCGGCACCTTCGCCACCGCCTGGTACACGATCATCGCGATCAGCGCCAAGCTCGGCGGCGCCGTCAACCTGGAGCCCGGCGGCTGGATCGCGGGCATCGCGACCCTCCTCGCCCTCCTCGGCGCCCTCTCCCTGCCCTACACACGACCCGAGACCGAACCCGGCGACCCCGACGACACCGGCTGGGACCAGTACCGCCACCGGGCACGCAACCAGCGCACCGTCATCAAGGCCGCCTTCGCCTCCGGCACCGCCGCCCCCGCGCGCCAACTGCCCGCGTACGCCGAGATCCTGATCATCGTCGCCGCACTCGCCCTCGGCCTCACCGTCTTCACCTACGGCATCGGCACCGAGTACGACGAACTCTTCATCGGCTTCCTCATCACCGCGGGCTTCAGCTTCGGCGCAGCCGCAAAGGCCGGCCTCGTGGGCCGGATCTCGGCGCTCACCGCCAAGCACCGCAACGTCACCATGATCGGCGCGTTCGTCGCAGCCGCCGCCTTCCCCTTCACCCAGTCCGACGACCAGTACGCGACCATCGGCGTCTACATCCTGATCTTCGCCACCGTCGCCCTCGGCCTCAACATCGTCGTCGGCCTCGCCGGCCTCCTCGACCTCGGATACGTCGCCTTCCTCGGCGTCGGCGCCTACACCGCGGCCATGGTCTCCGGCTCCCCCTCCTCCCCCTTCGACATCCACCTGCCGTTCTGGGCCTCCGCCCTCCTCGGCGCCGCCGTCGCCATGATCTTCGGCGTCATCATCGGCGCCCCCACCCTGCGCCTGCGCGGCGACTACCTCGCCATCGTGACGCTCGGCTTCGGTGAGATCTTCCGGATCACCGTCCTCAACATGGACGGCACCTCCGGCCCCGACATCACCAACGGCTCCAACGGCATCTCCTCCATCCCGAACCTCAACATCCTCGGGTTCGACTTCGGCCAGGAACACACCTTCGCCGGCTTCACCATCGCCCGCTTCGCCAACTACTTCCTGCTGATGCTCCTCATCACGCTGGTCGTGGTCGTCGTCTTCCGGCGCAGCAGCGACTCCCGCATCGGCCGCGCCTGGATCGCCATCCGCGAGGACGAGACCGCCGCCCTCGCCATGGGCATCAACGGCTTCCGCGTCAAGCTCATCGCCTTCGCCCTCGGCGCCGCCCTCGCCGGCCTCGCCGGCACCGTCCAGGCCCACGTCACCTACACCGTGACACCCGAGCAGTACCAGTTCGCCGCGGTCGTCCCGCCCAACTCGGCCTTCCTCCTCGCGGCGGTCGTCCTCGGCGGCATGGGCACCATCAGCGGCCCCCTCGTCGGCGCCGCACTGCTCTACCTCATCCCGTCCAAGCTCCAGTTCCTGGACGACTACCAGCTCTTCGCCTTCGGACTCGCGCTCGTCCTCCTGATGCGCTTCCGCCCGGAGGGCCTCATCCCCAACCGGCGCCGCCAGCTCGAATTCCACGAAGAGGCCGAAGCGCCCGCAGTGCTCAGCAAGGCAGGGGCCTGACCACCATGACTACCGACACCACCATCAAGGACACCGCCCCCGGCTCCGACGCCACCGGCGAAACCGTCCTCGACGCCCGCGGCGTCACCATGCGCTTCGGCGGCCTCACCGCCGTACGCAACGTCAACCTGACCGTCAACAGCGGCGAGATCGTCGGACTCATCGGCCCCAACGGCGCCGGCAAGACGACCTTCTTCAACTGCCTCACCGGCCTCTACATCCCCACCGAGGGCGAGGTCCGCTACAAGGGCCAGGTCCTGCCGCCCAAGTCCTTCAAGGTCACCGCGGCCGGCATCGCCCGCACCTTCCAGAACATCCGCCTGTTCGCCAACATGACGGTCCTGGAGAACGTCCTCGTCGGACGCCACACCCGCACCAAGGAAGGACTCTGGTCCGCCCTCCTGCGCGGCCCCGGCTTCCACAAGGCCGAAAAAGCCTCCCGCGAACGCGCCATGGAACTCCTGGAGTTCGTCGGCCTCGACGCCAAGGCCGAACACCTCGCCCGCAACCTCCCCTACGGCGAACAGCGCAAGCTGGAGATCGCCCGGGCACTCGCGAGCGAGCCGGGCCTGCTTCTGCTCGACGAACCCACCGCGGGCATGAACCCCCAGGAGACGCGAACCACCGAAGAACTGGTGTTCGCCATCCGCGACAAGGGCATCGCCGTCCTCGTCATCGAGCACGACATGCGGTTCATCTTCAACCTCTGCGACCGCGTCGCCGTCCTCGTCCAGGGCGAAAAACTCGTCGAGGGCGACAGCGCCACCGTCCAGGGCGACGAACGCGTCGTCGCCGCCTACCTCGGCGAACCCTTCGAGGACGCACCCGGCCAGGACGAGGTCGCCGAAGTCGAAGCCGCCGAAGCGAACGCCGAGCCCACGACGGACACCGTGCCCGGCAAGGAGAACGACCGATGACCGCACTGCTCGAAGTAGAGGACCTCCGGGTCGCCTACGGCAAGATCGAAGCCGTCAAGGGCATCTCCTTCAAGGTCAACGCCGGCGAGGTCGTCACCCTCATCGGCACCAACGGCGCCGGCAAGACCACCACCCTGCGCACCCTCTCGGGCCTCCTCAAGCCCGTCAGCGGCCAGATCAAGTTCAACGGCAAATCGCTCAAGAAGATCCCCGCGCACGACATCGTCGCGCTCGGACTCGCCCACTCCCCCGAGGGGCGGCACATCTTCCCGCGCATGACCATCGAGGACAACCTCCGCCTCGGCGCCTTCCTGCGCAGCGACAAACCCGGCATCGAGAAGGACATCCAGCGCGCCTACGACCTCTTCCCCATCCTGGGAGAGCGCCGCAAGCAGGCCGCCGGAACCCTCTCCGGCGGAGAACAGCAGATGCTCGCCATGGGCCGCGCACTCATGTCCCAGCCCAAGCTCCTCATGCTGGACGAGCCCTCCATGGGCCTCTCCCCCATCATGATGCAGAAGATCATGGCCACGATCGCCGAGCTGAAGTCCCAGGGCACCACCATCCTGCTCGTCGAACAGAACGCACAGGCCGCGCTCTCCCTCGCCGACCAGGGCCACGTCATGGAGATCGGCAAGGTCGTCCTCTCCGGCACCGGCTCCGACCTGCTCCACGACGAGTCCGTCCGCAAGGCGTACCTCGGCGAGGACTAGCCGGTTCCCGTATGTACGACGAGGCCCGCACCCCCATCTGATGGGGGTGCGGGCCTCGTCGTAGGCACGTGTACCGGGTCGGTCAGCCCTTCGCGGCCTTCTTCTCGTCCGCGTCCTGGATGACCGCCTCCGCCACCTGCTGCATCGACATCCGACGGTCCATCGACGTCTTCTGGATCCAACGGAACGCCGCCGGCTCCGTCAGCCCGTACTCCGTCTGCAGAATCGACTTCGCCCGGTCCACCAGCTTCCGCGTCTCCAGCCGCAGCGTGAGGTCCGCGACCTCCTTCTCCAGCTCCTTCAGCTCCGTGAACCGCGACACCGCCATCTCGATCGCCGGCACCACGTCACTCTTGCTGAACGGCTTCACCAGATACGCCATCGCCCCCGCGTCCCGGGCGCGCTCCACCAAGTCGCGCTGCGAGAACGCGGTCAGCATCAGCACCGGCGCGATACGCTCCTCGGCGATCTTCTCCGCCGCCGAGATCCCGTCCATCTTCGGCATCTTCACATCGAGGATCACGAGGTCGGGCCGGTGCTCCCGGGCCAGCTCGATGGCCTGCTCCCCGTCACCGGCCTCCCCGACGACGGAGTAGCCCTCCTCTTCGAGCATCTCCTTGAGATCGAGACGGATCAGCGCCTCGTCCTCGGCGATGACGACACGGGTCGTCAGCGGAGGCACGTGCGACTTGTCATCGTCGTCGGCGACGGGCTGGGGCGACTCGGGGGCGGTCACGGGGGCTCCTTGTTCGGGGCAGGGGTACTGCTGACATGAGGGTACCTAGCTGCGGCGCAGCTAGGTGAACCGGTAGAGTTCCGTTCAGCTACACAGCTTGCCCGGTTGGAGGAACTGGTCAGACTCGCGGTGCTCAAACCACCGTGCCTTAGGGCATGTGGGTTCGAATCCCACACCGGGCACTCCTAGAAAGCGGATGTTCACGTTCTCGTGAACATCCGCTTTTTACTGCACACGGTCGCGATCAGTGACACAGAGTGGCCACATGAACTTCCATGGCACTGAAGTGCGACAGAACGCTTTGACCTTGCTGCGCGGCGGCACCAAGAACGCAGAGGTCGCCCGGAGGCTGAACGTGCCGCTGGGGACCATCGGCTACTGGAAGCATCTCGACCGGGCCAAGCGCGGCGAGTGCCCCGGACGCCACAGCCCGCCCTGCCCTCGTTGCGACGGACGAGAACTCGACGAGTCGGCGTACAGCTACCTGCTCGGGCTGTATCTCGGCGACGGTCACATCATCCAAAACCGCGCGATGAGGGTGCCCAGTCTCTCCATCGCCTGCGCCGATGCGCACCCAGGGCTCATGGACGAGTGCGAGAAAGCCATGCGTGCAGTCTTCCCCGGAAACTCGGTCTGTCGAGTCCGCCGAAAGGGCTGCCGAGAGGTGAAGCTGTACTCCAAGCATCTACCGTGCCTGTTCCCGCAGCACGGCCCCGGGGTGAAGCACGAGCGCCTCATTCTCCTCGAACCCTGGCAACAGGAAATCGTCGACGCCTACCCCTGGGACTTCATCCGCGGCCTCATCCACTCCGACGGCTGCCGCATCACCAACTGGACGACCCGACTCGTCGGGGGCGAGCGCAAGCGGTACGAGTACCCGCGTTACTTCTTCACCAACAAGTCCGACCACATCCGGCAGCTCTACACCGACGCCCTCGACAAGCTGGGCATCGAGTGGACTCACTGCACCCGCGACGGCAACCCCTACAACATCTCCGTCGCCAAGAAGGCCTCCGTCGCTCTCCTCGACACCCACGTGGGCCCGAAGTACTAGCCCGCCCTACCTCGAACCCCCGCCCTCCCCGATGTGATGCACCCGCACCATGTTCGTCGTGCCCGCCACCCCCGGCGGTGAGCCCGCCGTGATGATCACCACGTCGCCCTTCTTGCAGCGGCCGTACCGCAGCAGCAGTTCGTCCACCTGGTCGACCATCGCGTCCGTGGAGTCGACGCGTGGCCCCAGGAACGTCTCCACGCCCCACGTGAGGCTCAGCTGCGAGCGCGTCGCCGGGTCCGGGGTGAAGGCCAGGACCGGGATCGGGGAGCGGTAGCGGGAGAGGCGGCGGGCGGTGTCGCCGGACTGGCTGAAGGCGACGAGGAACCTGGCGTCGAGGAAGTCGCCGAGTTCGGCGGCGGCGCGGGCCATGGCGCCGCCCTGGGTGCGGGGTTTGTCGTGCTCGGTGAGGGGCGGGAGGCCCTGGGCGAGCATGTCCGACTCGGCGGCCTCGGCGATGCGGCTCATCGTGCGGACCGTCTCGACCGCGTGCTTGCCGACGCTGGTCTCGCCGGAGAGCATCACCGCGTCGGCGCCGTCGAGGACGGCGTTGGCGACGTCGCTGACCTCGGCGCGGGTGGGCCGGGAGTGGTGGATCATCGAGTCGAGCATCTGGGTGGCGACGATGACCGGTTTGGCGTTGCGCTTGGCCAGTTTGATCACGCGTTTCTGGACCAGCGGGACCTGTTCCAGGGGCATTTCGACGCCGAGGTCACCGCGCGCGATCATGATGCCGTCGAAGGCGGCGACGATCTCGTCGATGGTGTCGACCGCCTGGGGTTTCTCGATCTTGGCGAGGACGGGGAGTCGGCGGCCCTCCTCGTCCATGATCTGGTGGACGCGTTCGATGTCGCGGCCGGAGCGGACGAACGACAGGGCGATGGTGTCGAAGCCGGTGCGCAGGGCCCAGCGGAGGTCTTCCTCGTCCTTGTCGGAGAGGGCGGGGACCGAGACGGCGACGCCGGGCAGGTTGAGGCCCTTGTGGTCGGAGACGATGCCGCCCTCGACGACCTTCGTGCGGATGCGGGGGCCGTCGATCGCGGTGACTTCGAGGGTGACCTTGCCGTCGTCGACGAGGATGGGGTCGCCGGGGGTGACGTCGGTGGCGAGGCCGGCGTACGTGGTGCCGCAGCCCTCGCTGTCGCCTGCCGCGCCCTTCTCGACGCTGATGGTGAAGGTGTCGTCGCGTTCGAGGAGTACGGGGCCTTCGGTGAAGCGGCCGAGGCGGATCTTCGGGCCTTGAAGGTCGGCGAGGGTGCCGACGCTGCGGCTGGTCTCGTCGGCGGCCTTGCGGACGTGGCGGTACCGCTCGTCGTGTTCGGCGTGGTCGCCGTGGCTGAGGTTGAAGCGGGCAATGTCCATGCCGGCCTCGACCACTGCCTTGATCTGGTCGTACGAGTCGGTGGCGGGCCCGAGGGTGCAGACGATCTTTGCTCGGCGCATGGGTCGACCCTAGGGCTTACCGGCGGGTAGTGATGTGGTGGGGCGTGACTACTCAACGGCCTCTGGATGAAGGGTATTTGACAAGTAGTCATCAGGGTTTGAAGGGTGCCCCGGCCGGGTGGTGGCCGGGGGTCGGGTCACAGGGTCGGGGGGTGCATGGTGAAGCGTGCGTTGACCTGTGCGTAGACGTGTTGGCGTTGGGGTTCGAGGTCGAGGGGTGGGGCGTCGGTGTCGTCGGCGCTCTTGGCTCGGGCGGAGCGCATGAGGCCGCCGGGTGCTGCGGGGCGGAGGGGTTGGGGGGCTTCGGCGCCGATGTCGGCGAGTTCGACGAGGGCGGCGAGGGTGGTGCCGAGGGCTTCGGCGTATTCGCGGGCGCGTTGGACGGCTTCCTTGACGGCTTGTTGTCTGGCTTTGCGGTGGGCGGGTGAGGCGGGGCGCAGGGACCACCAGGGGCCGTCGACGCGGGTGAGGTCGAGGTCGGCGAGGCGGGTGGTGAGTTCGCCGAGGGTGGTGAAGTCGGTGAGGTCGGCGGTGATGTGGACGCGGCCGTGGTAGGCCTGGATGCGTTCGCCGCGGCCTTTTTCCTTGAGTTCGGGGGTGAGGGAGAAGGCGCCGGTCTCGAGTCGTTCGACGGCTTGGCCGTAGGTTTTGAGGAGGTCGAGGACGGTGGTGTTGCGGCGGGTGAGGTCGTCGAGGGCGGTGCGTCGGTCCTTGCCGCGGGCGAGGACGGTGACGGTGATGCGGGCTATCTCGGGGTCGACTTCGAGGTGTGCTTCGCCGCGGACGGCGATGCGGGGTGCGTCGGGGGTGCCGTAGGGGACGGGGGTGGGTGGGGCTTCTTCTGGGCTGGTGGTCATACGCCCCACTCTGTCACTGATGGCCTGGTGGCAGGGTTGTGCAGGTCACCAGATCGAAACCCTGGGGGTCTGTTGCGGTGGGGGTGGTACGGGTCAGAATCTACGCGCGTCGTCCCCTTTGGCCCTGTGTTCCGTCGTCGATGGTTCACGCTGGTCGCTGCTGGTCTACGCGCGTCGAGATCGTCCCGTTCCTCCGAGGAGTACCTGAGATGCCCCTGAACCGCCGGAAGTTTCTGAAGAAGTCGGCCGTGACCGGTGCGGGCGTGGCCATCGCCGGTTCGGCGATGGCTCCGAGCGCGCAGGCGGCGGAGGCGAAGGCCGGTGGCCGGAAGAAGGACACCGACCGGTACAGCTTCACGGTGATGGGGACGACGGACCTGCACGGGAACGTCTTCAACTGGGACTACTTCACGGACAAGGAGTTCGACGACAAGGCGCACAACGACGTCGGTCTGGCGAAGATCTCGACGCTGGTGAACCGGATCCGCAAGGAGAAGGGCCGGCGGAACACGCTGCTGATCGACGCGGGCGACACGATCCAGGGCACGCAGCTGTCGTACTACTACGCGAAGGTGGACCCGATCACCGCCAAGGGCGGTCCGGTGCACCCGATGGCGCAGGCGATGAACGCGATGGACTACGACGCGGCGGCGCTGGGGAACCACGAGTTCAACTACGGCATTCCGGTGCTGCGGAAGTTCCAGAAGCAGTGTCGTTTCCCGCTGCTGGGGGCGAACGCGCTGGATGCCAAGACGCTGCTGCCGGCGTTCCCGCCGTACAGCATGCACCGGATGCGTACGCCGCACGGGCCGGATGTGCGGGTGGCGGTGCTGGGGCTGACGAACCCGGGGATCGCGATCTGGGACAAGGCCAATGTGCAGGGGAAGATGACGTTCCCGGGTCTGGAGGAGCAGGCGGCGAAGTGGGTGCCGAAGCTGCGGTCGATGGGCGCGGACGTCGTGATCGTGTCGGCGCACAGCGGTTCGTCGGGGACGTCGTCGTACGGTGACCAGCTGCCGTACATCGAGAACGCGGCCGGGCTGGTGGCCGAGCAGGTGCCGGGGATCGACGCGATCCTGGTGGGGCACGCGCACACGGAGATCCCGGAGTACTTCGTCACCAACAAGGAGACCGGCAAGCAGGTCGTGCTGTCGGAGCCGTTGAAGTGGGGGCAGCGGCTGACGTTGTTCGACTTCGAGATGGTGTGGAGCAAGGGTTCCTGGAAGCTGGAGAAGGTCGGCGCGAAGGTGCTCAACTCCAACACGGTGGAGGAGGACCCGGCGATCGTGTCGATGCTCTCGGACGAGCACAAGAAGGTCGTGGCGTACGTCAACCAGGTGATCGGGACGAACGCGGCGGAGATGACGTCGGTGGAGGCGCCGTACAAGGATGTGGCGATCATCGATCTGATCAACCACATCCAGGCCGACACGGTGAAGCAGGCGCTGGCGTCCACGCAGTACGCGTCGTTGCCGGTGCTGTCGCAGGCGGCGGCGTTCTCGCGGAGTGCGGTGATTCCGGCGGGCAATGTGACGATCCGGGACGTGGCGGGTCTGTATGTCTTCGAGAACACGCTGGAGGCGCGTCTGATGACGGGTGCGCAGATGAAGGCGTATCTGGAGTTCTCGGCGAACTACTTCGTGCAGACGGCGGCGGACGCGGTGGTCGATCCGGCGAAGCTGACGAACGCGAACGGGACGCCGGACTACAACTACGACGCGGTGAGCGGTCTGTCGTACGAGATCGACATCGCGAAGCCGGCGGGGTCGCGGGTGACGAACGTGCGGTTCGAGGGTGCGGCGCTGGCGGACGACCGGAAGTTCGTGTTCGCGGTGAACAACTATCGGGCGAACGGTGGCGGCAACTTCCCGCATGTGGCGGCGTCGCCGCTGCTGTGGTCGAACTCGGACGAGATCCGTAACACGATGATCGCGTGGGTGAAGGCGAAGGGGTCGATCGATCCGGCGGCGTTCGCGTCGGTGGACTGGAAGCTGACGCGGAACGGTACGCCGGTCTTCTAGGACGCCGGTCTTCTGGTCCGGCGGTACGGCAGGGCGGTCGTCGCCGCTGTCGGGGTCGTCGCGGATGCGGATACGGATGCGGGGTTGGGTCCGGGTCCGGGTTCGTGACGGCCGCGGCGGCGGCGATGTCGCGTTCGTCGGTCAGCGCACCTCGACGAGGGGGGTCAATGAGGTGGGGACTGTGGCCTGCCGTGCGGCCGGGATCCGGGGTCGGGGTTCGAGGCCGAAGGTGGTGAAGGCGGTGCGGCCGGGCAGGGGGTAGGGGTCCTTGCCGGTGAGGGTGTTGAGGATGGTGGCGCTGCGCCAGGCGGCGAGGCCGAGGTCGGGGGCGCCGACGCCGTGGGTGTGGAGTTCGGCGTTCTGGACGTAGACGTGGCGGTCGGCGGCGGTGACGGAGGGGTCGAGGATCATCCGGAAGTTCTCGTCGACGCGGCATCGTTCGCGGTGGTCGCGCCGCATGTAGGGGTCGAGGCCGGCGAGGACGCGGTCGAGGGGGCGTTCGCGGTAGCCGGTGGCGAGGACGACGGCGTCGGTGGTGAGGCGGGAGCGGGTGCCCTGTTCGCTGTGTTCGAGGTGGAGTTCGACCCTGGTGGTGGCGAGTCGGCCGGCGGTGCGGACGTGGACGCCGGGGGTGAGGACGGTGTCGGGCCAGCCGCCGTCGAGGGTGCGGCGGTACAGCTCGTCGTGGATGGCGGCGATGGTGTCGGCGCCGATGCCCTTGTGGAGCTGCCATTGGGCGGCGACGAGCCGGTCCCGGGTGGGTTCGGTGAGGGCGTGGAAGTAGCGGGCGTAGTCGGGTGTGAAGTGTTCGAGGCCGAGTTTCGAGTACTCCATGGGGGCGAACGCCTCGGTGCGGCCGAGCCAGTGGAGTCTTTCCCGGCCGGGGGGCCGGTGGCGGAGCAGGTCGAGGAAGACCTCGGCTCCGGACTGTCCGGCGCCGATGACGGTGATGTGTCCGGCGGCGAGGAGGCGGTCGCGTGCGTCGAGGTAGTCGGCGGCGTGGACGACGGGGACGCCGGCCGCTTCGACGAGGGGTTTGAGGGGTTCGGGGACGTGGGGTTCGGTGCCGACGCCGAGGACGATGTTGCGGGTGTAGGTGCGGCCGGGTTCCTCGGTCCGTCCGTCGCCGTCGAGGCGGGTGTGGTCGACTTCGAAGAGGTCGCGTTCGGGGTTCCAGCGTACGGAGTCGACTTGGTGGCCGAAGCGGAGGCCGGGCAGGTTCTCGGCGACCCAGCGGCAGTAGGCGTCGTATTCGGCGCGCTGGATGTGGAAGCGTTCGGCGAAGTAGAACGGGAAGAGCCGGTCGCGGGTTCTGAGGTAGTTGAGGAACGACCAGGGGCTCGTGGGGTCGGCGAGGGTGACCAGGTCGGCCAGGAAGGGGACCTGGAGGGTGGCGCCCTCGATGAGCAGTCCGGGGTGCCAGTCGAAGCCGGGGCGTTGTTCGTAGAAGACGGCGTCGAGTGTGGTGAGGGGCTGGGCGAGGGCGGCGAGGGAGAGGTTGGCGGGGCCGATGCCGATGCCGACGAGGTCGCGGGGGGCTTCGGGGTCGGGCCGGTCGTGTGCGGGGGTCGGGCTCATGCGGGGGTGTGTCCTTCGGCGGCTGTGGCGAGGTCTACGAGCTTCAGCAGGGTGGCGAGGTCGTCCGGCCGGGTGTGGGGGTTGAGCAGGGTGGCCTTGAGCCAGAGCCGGCCGTCGAGTGCGGCGCGGCCGATGACGGCCCGGCCGTCGTTCAGGAGTCGGCGGCGGACGGCTGCCACGGTGGTGTCGGTGGCTGCGGTGGGCCGGAAGAGGACCGTGCTGATGGTGGGCCGGTCGTAGAGCTCGAAGCCGGGGTGTGCTTCGACGGTGTCGGCGAACTGCTGGGCGAGGGCGCAGACGTGGTCGACGAGTCGGCCGAGTCCGCTGCGTCCCAGGGTTTTGAGGGTGACGGCGGTCTTGAGGATGTCGGGCCGTCTGGTGGTGCGCAGCGAGCGGCCGAGGAGGTCGGGCAGGCCGGCTTCGGTGTCGTCGTCGGCGTTGAGGTAGTCGGCGTGGTGGTCCAGTGCGGTGAGGTCGGTGGTGTCGCGTACGGCGAGGAGTCCGGCGGCGACGGGCTGCCAGCCGAGTTTGTGCAGGTCCAGGGTGATGGTGTGGGCGTGGGTGAGGCCGTCGAGCCTGGGCCGGTGCCGGTCGCTGAACAGGAGTCCTCCGCCGTAGGCGGCGTCGATGTGCAGCCGGGCTCGGTGGGTGCGGCACAGGTCGGCGAGGGCGGGCAGGGGGTCGATGAGTCCGGCGTCGGTGGTGCCGGCGGTGGCGGCGACGAGGAGGGGGCCCTGGAGGTGGGTGAGGGCGTCGTCCAGGGCGGTGGGGTCGAGGGTGCCGGCGGGGGTGGGGATGACGACGGGGTCGGGCAGGCCGAGCAGCCAGGCGGCGCGGACGAGGGAGTGGTGGGCGTTGGCTCCGCAGACGAGGCGGACGCCCGGGTGCGCCTCGCGGGCGAGGAGGAGGGCGAGTTGGTTGGATTCGGTGCCGCCGGTGGTGATCAGTGCGTCGGCGGCGCCGGCCTCGGCGGCCAGGGCCCGGGTGACCAGGGTTTCGAGGGCGGAGGCGGCGGGGGCCTGGTCCCAGGAGTCGAGGGAGGGGTTGAGCACGGAGACGGCGAGGTCGGCCGCGGCGGCGACGGCCAGGGGCGGGGTGTGGAGGTGGGCCGCGCACAGGGGGTCGGCCGGGTCGGCGGTGCCGGCGGCGAGGGCCCGGACGAGGCGGTGGAGGGCGTCCGGGTCGCCGTCGGCGGGCAGCGGTTCGCCGAGTGCGTCCCGCACCAGGGCCGTGACCGTGTCGGGGCCGCCGGCGGGGAGGGGGCCGCCCCGTGCTCCGGCCCCTTCCCGCAACGCGTCGAGCACGGTGTCGAGCAACGGCCGGAGCGCGTCGGGACCTTGGGGTCCGGAGGCGAGGGGCGCAGCGGTCATGGATTCCTCCGAGCACGGGGAGTTCCATTTTGTACGCCGATCGGGTGCCGGACCCGAAAAGGCCGTTCTTTACAGCCGAAAGAGGGTACGGGTGGACGCCGTCCACGACAGCGGCCCCGTCAGGGGCGCGGGGCTGTATCGCTATGCGGCTCCGCCGCGGGGCGCGATCAGTCGCAGTCGGCCTCAGGCCCGCAGAACCCCCGAGCCCTCAGCGGCGGAACCCGGGCTACGCCTCCCGCACCCGCAGCGCCCGCGCCAGGTCGTCCAGCTGGTCCACCAGCTTGCGGCGCAGCGCCGGGATGACCTCGTCGTCCTGGAGGCATCGCTCCCCGAGCCCCAGTGTCTCCGGGTCGACCGCGTACACCGGGAACGCCCAGCGTCCGGCGGCTTCCGCGATCGCCGGTCCGCGGCGGGCGGCCAGGGTCACCGCGTCGGCCCAGTACCGCTCGACGTACTCGGTGAGGAGTTCGGCCTGTTCGGGCTGCCAGAAGCCCTGGGCGGTGGCGGTGAACAGGTAGTTGGAGAGGTCGTCGGTGGTGAACATGGCCTCCCAGGCGGCCTGTTTGGCCTCGGGTTCGGGCAGTGCGGCCCGGCAGCGGGCGGCGCCCTCGCGGCCGCTGGCGCTGGGGTCGCGTTCGAGTTCCTCGTCGATGGTGGCGGTGTCGACGGCGCCGAGGACGGCGAGCCGGCCGAGGACGCGCCAGCGCAGTTCGGGGTCGAGTTCGGGTCCGCCGGGGACGGTGCCGTCGGCGAGCCAGGCGGCGATGGTGTCGGGGTGGGCGGCGACGTCGATGAAGTGGCGTACGGCGATGAGACGCAGGCCGGGGTTGTCGCCGTCCTCGGTGCGGCGGATGAGGTCGCGGCACAGGGAGCCGAGGGTGGCGAGGCCGGCGGGGCGCTGCTCGGGGGTGAGGTAGCGGTCGGCGACCTGGGTGGTGGCGAAGGAGAGGACGCCCTGGACGATGGCGAGGTCGCTCTCGTGGGGGAGGTGGGTGCGGGCGGCCTCCAGGTAGGCGGTGGCCGGGAGTTCGGCGTCGCGTACGGCGTCGCGCAGGGCGTTCCAGACGACGGCGCGGGTGAGGGGGTCGGGGAGGCCGCTGAGGTGGGCGGTGACGGCGGCGGCGGATTCGGTGTCGAAGCGGATCTTGGCGTAGGTGAGGTCGCCGTCGTTGAGGAGGAGGAGTGCGGGGCGCTTGCCGATGGGCTGCTCGGCGGGCTGGGGGAGGTCGAGTTCGACGCGGTCGCGGAGGGTGAGGTGGCCGTGGTCGTCGCCGGGGTCGCGGTCGTAGACGCCGACGGCGATGTGGTGGGGGCGGCTGCCGGTGCGGTCGACGGTGAGGGTGTGGGTGCCGTCGGCGGTGCGGGTGATCTTCGGGGTGAGGGTGTCGACGCCGGTGGTGCGCAGCCAGGCGTCGGCCCAGGCGTGGACGTCGCGTTCGGTGGCGCCGGCGAGGTTGTCGATGAAGTCGGCGAGGGTGGCGTTGCCGAAGCGGTGGCGGGTGAAGTGGGCGTTGATGCCGGCGAGGAAGTCCTTCTCGCCGAGCCAGGCGACGAGTTGGCGCAGGGCGGAGGCGCCCTTGGCGTAGGAGATGCCGTCGAAGTTGAGGAGGGCGGCGGCGGTGTCGTCGACGTTCTCGGGGGCGACGGGGTGAGTGGAGGGGCGCTGGTCGGCGTCGTAGCCCCAGGCCTTGCGGGCGACGCCGAAGTCGACCCAGGTGTCGGTGAAGCGGGAGGCTTCGGTGAGGGTCTGGTAGCCCATGTACTCGGCGAAGGACTCGTTGAGCCAGATGTCGTCCCACCACTTGAGGGTGACGAGGTCGCCGAACCACATGTGGGCCATCTCGTGGGCGATGACCATGGCGCGGGTCTGGCGTTCGGTGTCGGTGACGGCGGAGCGGTAGACGAACTCGTCGCGGAAGGTGACGAGGCCGGGGTTCTCCATGGCGCCGGCGTTGAACTCGGGGACGAATGCCTGGTCGTAGGAGTCGAAGGGGTACGGCTCCTCGAACTTGGCGTGGTAGCGGTCGAAGAGGGCGCGGGTGATGTCGAGGAGTTCGTCGGCGTCGTTGTCGAGGTGGGGGGCGAGCGAGCGGCGGCAGTGGATGCCGAAGGGCAGGCCGCGGTGTTCGGTGCGCACGGAGTGCCAGGGTCCGGCGGCGACGGCGATGAGGTAGGTGGAGATCGGCGGGGTGGTGGCGGCCCGCCAGGTGCCGTCGTCCTGTCGTTCGGTGATGCCGTTGGCGAGGACGGTCCAGCCGTCGGGGGCGGTGACGGTGAGGTCGAAGGCGGCCTTGAGGTCGGGCTGGTCGAAGGCGGCGAAGACGCGTTGGACGTCGTCCATGAAGAGCTGGGTGTAGACGTAGGTCTCGCCGTCGGTGGGGTCGGTGAAGCGGTGCATGCCCTCGCCGGTGCGGGAGTAGCGCATGGCGGCGTCGACGCGTAGTTCGTGGTCGCCCGGGGTGAGGCCCTTGAGGGTGAGGCGGTTGCCGTCGAGGGTCCCGGGGTCGAGGGGTTCTCCGTCGAGGGTGACCGAGCGCAGTTCGGCGGGCTTCAGCTCGACGAAGGTGTCCGCGGCCTTTTTCTTCCCTCGTACGGTGAACTGGATGACGGTACGGGAGTCGAAGGTCTCGTCGTCGCGCGTGAGGTCGAGTGCGATCTCGTAGCGGTGGACGTCGAGGAGCCGAGCACGGGCTTGCGCTTCGTCGCGCGTCAGTACGGACATGAGGGACATGCTGCCTGATGGCCCTGGCGCAGGACAGGGGCGGGCCTGGTACGCGACCTATGTCCGGTCGTGTGCGCCGCGTGTCCGGCCGTATGCGGCCTATGCCCGGTCGTTCGCGCCGTCGTGCTGGGCGGGGACGCGCCCCCGTTCGCGGTGGTCGGCGCCGGTTGCCTGGAGGTTCTCGTGTTCCTTGAGGCGGGCGCGGAGGTCGCGGACCTCGCGTGCCAGGGTGTCGGAGCGGGCGTGGGCGTCGTAGAGGTAGCGGACCTTGGTGCGCAGGGCCCAGGGGTCCACGGGTTTCATGACGAGGTCGGCGACGCCGAGGCGGAAGGCGGCGGCGGTGAGTTCGGCGTCGGGGCCGAAGCCGGTGAGGAGGATGACGGGGATGTGCTGGGTCTGTTCCACGCCGCGCATGTAGCGGACGACGTCGAGTCCGCTGACGCCGGGCATGCGGACGTCGAGGAGGAGCAGGCCGACCTGGCCGCGGAGGACTTCCTTGAGTGCCGCGTCGCCGCTGGTGGCGCGCGTCAGCCGGTGGCCGAGGGGGGCCAGGGCGCTCTCCAGGGCGTACAGCGTGTCCTCATGGTCGTCGACGATGAGGATCGTGGCTTCGGACGGCATGACCTCTCACCGCGTGTAGTCGTTCCCTGACAAGGAGTGTGCACGCAGGATGCCCGTCGGCGGGCCGGATGTCACTCCCCCGTGTCCGGTGCGGTGCCGGTGGTGCCGGTGGTGCCGGTGGTGCCGGTGGTGTCCGTCGTTTCCGTCGTTTCCGTCGTGTCCGTGGTGCGGGTCGTCCCGGCGGTGCCGTTGAGGGCGTCGTCCGCGATGCGTTCGTGGTGGCGGATGACCTCGGCGATGATGAAGTTCAGCAGCTTCTCCGCGAACGCGGGGTCCAGCTTGGCACTGGTCGCGAGTCCGCGCAGCCGGTTGATCTGCTGGGCCTCGCGGCCGGGGTCGGCGGGCGGCAGTCGGTGCGCGGCCTTGAGGTGGCCGACCCGTTGGGTGCACTTGAAGCGTTCGGCGAGCATGTGGACGACGGCGGCGTCGATGTTGTCGATGCTGTCGCGCAGGCGGGTGAGTTCGGCCTGCACGTCCGCGTCGATCTGCGCGTCGTTCTCCGCGTCGTTCTCGGTGGCCGGGGTGGTCGTGGTGTTCGCGCCGTCGGTGTCGCTGGTGGTCATGGTCGTCACCCTAACGACGCGGTGGCCGGCCGGTCGCGTGGGGCGGGGTTCGGCGCTCGGGTGGACGGGTGCGCAGCCGGGCGGGCGGGATGTGGGTGCGCGGCCGGGGGCGTGGGTGGGCACCGGCTTAGAGTGGAACGTATCGAGGCGTCTTGGGGGGGTACGGACGTGGCGGACGGCGGACCTGTCGAGCACGGCTACCCGCATCTGGACATCGTGCGGGCGTCGATCACCGCGCTGTACAGACGTCTGTCCTACGACACGATCCAGCTGTTCGCCACGAGTGTGGCGCCGGTCGACGTGGCGTTCCACGACGGCGACGATCTTCATCTGGGTGCGCAGCGGGTGGCGCGGGAGCTGGTGCGGCACTACCGGCTGCCGCAGGCGCGGATGGTCGTCGGTTTCCGGGAGATGACCCATGCGGCGAGTGTGGAGCTGGCGGCGGGGCCCGAGTACTTCGTCGAGCTGAACGACCGTTTCCGGACGCATCGGCGGGACATCGGGGCGGCGCTCGCGCACGAGGTGATGCATGTGTATCTGCACCGGCTCGGGCTGTCGTTCCCCGGCACCCGTGAGAACGAGATCCTCACGGACACGGCGGCGACGTATCTGGGGGCGGGGTGGCTGCTGCTGGACGCGTACCGGGAGGATGCCGCGTCGTCGCAGAAGCTGGGGTATCTGACGCCGGAGGAGTTCGGGTACGTGCTGGCCAAGCGGGCGCAGGTGTTCGGGGAGGACCCTTCGGTGTGGTTCACCAGTGCCCAGGCGTACACCGCGTTCGCCGAGGGGCGGGTGCGGGCGCTGCGGGACGGGCGGCAGCCGCCGCTCACGGCGGCGGGGTGGGCGGGGCGGCGGCGGTACGCGCGCGACCGGCGCCATGCGCGGGACGACCTGCGGTCGGCCTCGCCGCACGAGGGGGTGCCGTATGTGTTCTCGTCGGAGGAGCGGGGGGCGGGGCGGGGGGCGTTGCGGGTGTCGTTTCCCTGTCCGACGTGTCATCAGCGGATTCGGGTGCCGGTGCGGGGGCGGGTGCGGGCTCGCTGCGGGCTGTGTCGGACGGTGTTGGAGTGCGATACGTAGGTCTGGGGGTGCGGGGTGCGGGGCGCGGGAGGGGCGGGTTGGTTCGGTGCGTGGGCGGGTGCGGGTGCGTGGGGGCTTGTCGCGCAGTTCCCCGCGCCCCTTTGAAGCTCCGGCACGGTCATGGGGCGCCGTAGGCCCTGGGTGGGGGCGCGGGAGGGGCGGGTTGGGGCGGTGCGTGGGCGGGTGCGGGCTCGGTGGGGGCTTGTCGCGCCGTTCCCCGCGCCCCTTTGATGCTCCGGCGCGGTCATGGGGTGCCGTAGGCCGTGGGCGGGGGCGCGGGAGGGGCGGGTTGGTTCGGTGCGTGGGCGGGTGCGGGTGAGTGGGGGCTTGTCGCGCCGTTCCCCGCGCCCCTTCAGGGCCCGGGCGGTCATGAGGCGCCGTACACCGGGCGGGGCCTGGCGGCCTCGGCCAGGAGTTTGCGTGCGGTCTCTCCGGCCTCCTCGGGGGTGCGGCGGGCGCCCTTGTCCTCGGTCGGGCCCGGGTGCCAGCCCTCCATGACGGTGATGCGGCCCGCCTCCGTCTCGAAGACGCGGCCGGTGACGCCGTCGCTCGCGGCGGAGCCCAGCCAGACCACGAGGGGGGAGACGTTCTCGGGGGCCATGGCGTCGAAGCCGGTGTCCGGGGCGGTCATCGTCCCGGCGAAGACCGTCTCGGTCATCCGGGTGCGGGCGGCGGGGGCGATGGCGTTGACCTGGACGCCGTAGCGGGCGAGTTCGGCGGCCGCGACGAGGGTGAGGCCGACGATGCCGGCCTTGGCGGCGCTGTAGTTGCCCTGGCCGAGGGAGCCCAGCAGGCCCGCGCCGCTGCTGGTGTTGACGATCCTGGCGGTGGGGGTGCGGCCGGCCTTGGCCTCGGCGCGCCAGTGGGCGGCGGCGTGCTTCAGGGGGAGGAAGTGGCCCTTGAGGTGGACGCGGAGGACGGCGTCCCAGTCGTCCTCGTCGAGGTTGACGAGCATGCGGTCGCGCAGGAAGCCGGCGTTGTTGACGAGGGTGTCGAGGCGGCCGTAGGTGTCCAGGGCGGTGCGGACGAGGGAGGCGGCGCCGTCGGCGGTGGCGATGTCCCCGCCGTGCGCGACCGCTTCCCCTCCCCGGGCGCGGATCTCCTCGACGACCCGGGCGGCCGGGCTGTCGGGGTCCGGCGTGCCGTCGAGTCCGACCCCGAGGTCGTTGACGACGACCCGGGCGCCCTCGGCAGCGTACGCGAGCGCGTGCGCCCGCCCGAGCCCTCGCCCGGCGCCGGTCACGATCACGACCCGCCCTTCGCAGAGCGGATGCGCGCTGCTGGTCACGCTCATCAGGGTTCGCCTTTCTCGTCGTGGTGGTGGGAGGGGAGGGGGTGCGGGACGGGTCCAGGGGCGGAGGCCGTCGCCGCGTCCAGGAAGGCCGGGCGTTCGCCGCCGCCGTGGACGTGGAGGGACGCGCCGGTGATGTAGGCGGCCGCGTCGGAGGCGAGGAAGACCGCGGCGTCGCCGACGTCGGCGGGGGTGGCGAGGCGGCCGAGGGGAACCGTGCGGGCCACGGCGGCGATGCCCTGCTCGTCCCCGTAGTGCAGATGCGAGAGTTCCGTGCGGACCATGCCGAGGACGAGGGTGTTGACCCGGATGTCCGGGGCCCACTCCACCGCCATGGAGCGGGCCAGGTGTTCCAGGCCGGCCTTGGCCGCGCCGTAGGCCGCCGAGCCGGGCGAGGGGCGGCTGCCGCTCACGCTGCCGATCATGACGATCGCGCCCCGGGCCCGCCGCAGGTGCGCGTACGCGGCGAGGGAGACGGTCAGCGGGGCGGTGAGGTTGAGTTCGAGGACGCGGGCGTGGTGGCGTGCGTCGGCCTGGGCGAGGGTGCGGTGGGGGGTGCCGCCGGCGTTGTTGACGAGGACGTCCACGCGGGGCAGTCCGGCGAAGAAGGCGTGCACGGCGTCCGGGTCCCGGACGTCCAGGGGCATGAACTCGGCGCCCTTGAGCGGCACTTCGGGCGGCCGACGGGCGCAGGTCACGACCTCGGCGCCGGCGTCGGCGAAGGCGCGGGCGAGGCCGGCGCCGACCCCGCGCGTGCCGCCGGTGACGACGGCGAGCTTCCCGTCGAGCCGCATCCGCTGCTACCTTCCACCCAAGACGTACCTAACAAACGTTAGGTGGAAGGTAGCCGATGCGCCGATGAGTGTCTCCACCTCGTCCCCGGAAAAGGGGATTTCCGTCGTCACGGTCGACCACCCGCCGGTGAACGCGCTGCCGGTGCGCGGCTGGTTCGAGCTGGCCGGCGCCGTGCGCGACGCGGGCCGGGATCCGGAGGTCCGGTGTGTGGTGCTGGCCGCCGCGGGGCGCGGATTCAACGCCGGGGTCGACATCAAGGAGATCCAGGCGGCGGGCCACGACGCGCTGATCGGCGCCAACCGGGGCTGCGCGGCGGCCTTCGCCGCGGTGTACGAGTGCGAGGTGCCGGTGGTCGCCGCCGTGCAGGGCTTCTGTCTGGGCGGCGGCATCGGGCTGGTGGGCAACGCAGACGCGATCGTGGCGGGCGAGGACGCGGTCTTCGGGCTGCCCGAGCTGGACCGGGGCGCGCTGGGCGCGGCGACGCATCTGGCGCGGCTGGTGCCGCAGCATCTGATGCGGACGCTGTACTACACCTCGCGGACGGTGACGGCCGCCGAGCTGCGGGCGCACGGCTCGGTGTGGCGGGTGGTCCCGCCCCCGGAACTGCCGGGTGCGGCGCTGGAGTTGGCGCGGGAGATCGCCGCGAAGGACGGCCGGCTGCTCCGGCTCGCCAAGACCGCCATCAACGGCATCGACCCGGTCGACGTCCGCCGCAGCTACCGCTTCGAGCAGGGGTTCACCTTCGAGGCGAACCTCAGCGGGGTGGCCGATGAGGTCCGCGCCGCCTTCGGGACGCCGGGGGCGCGCGGGCGGGTCGACGGTGACGAGGTCGTTCAGGAGGAGCCGGGTGAGTGACAAGACGATGACCGCCGACGAGGCCGTCTCGCGGCTGGCGAGCGGGATGACCCTGGGCATCGGCGGCTGGGGCTCGCGCCGCAAGCCGATGGCCCTGGTGAGGGCGCTTCTGCGGTCCCGGATCACCGATCTCACCGTCGTCTCGTACGGCGGTCCGGACGTGGGCATGCTCGCCGCCGCCGGACGGGTGCGCAAGCTGGTCGCCGCCTTCGCCACCCTCGACTCCATCCCCCTGGAACCGCACTTCCGCGCGGCGCGCGAGCGGGGCGCGTTCGAGCTGATGGAGGTCGACGAGGCGATGTTCATGTGGGGGCTGCGGGCCGCCGCGCACCGGCTGCCCTTCCTGCCGGTGCGGGCGGGTATCGGCTCGGACGTGATGCGGGTCAATCCCGGTCTGCGGACGGTCACCTCGCCGTACGAGGACGGGGAGACCTTCGTCGCCATGCCGGCGCTGCGCCTGGACGCCGCGTTCGTGCACGTCAACCGGGCCGACCGGCAGGGCAACGGCCAGTACCTGGGCCCCGATCCCTACTTCGACGACCTCTTCTGCGAGGCCGCCGAGGCCGCGTACCTCTCCTGCGAACGGGTCGTGGACACGGCCGAGTTGACGAAGGACGCCCCGCCCCAGTCGCTGCTGGTGGGCCGCCATGTGGTGACCGGCGTGATCGAGGCCCCGAACGGCGCGCACTTCACGTCCTGCGCTCCCGACTACGGCCGGGACGAGCCCTTCCAGAGGGCGTACGCGGGCGCGCCCTGGGAGGACTTCGCGGGGCGGTTCCTGGCGGGCGACGAGCCCGCGTACCAGTCGGCCGTGCGGGCGTGGCACCGGGAGGACGCATGAGCGCGCCGGCCCTGAACGGAGTCACCCGCGCCGAGTACTGCGTGATCGCGTGTGCCGAGACCTGGCGCGGCGCCGGGGAGATCCTCGCCAGTCCCATGGGGCTCGTTCCGTCGCTGGGCGCGCGCCTCGCCCGGCGGACGTTCTCACCGGATCTGCTGCTGACCGACGGCGAGGCGCTGCTCGTCGGTGTCGACGGCACGGTCGAGGGATGGCTGCCCTACCGGCGGCATCTGGCCCTGGTCACGGGTGGCCGCCGGCACGTGATGATGGGGGCGAGCCAGATCGACCGGTACGGCAACCAGAACATCAGCTGTGTCGGCGACTGGGAGCGGCCGAGGCGGCAGCTGCTCGGGGTGCGGGGCGCTCCGGTCAACACCCTGAACAATCCGACCAGTTACTGGGTCCCGAAGCACTCCCGGCGGGTCTTCGTGGAGAAGGTCGACATGGTGTGCGGGGTCGGCCACGACCGGGTGGCCGAGTATCCGGCCGCCGCCCGCTTCCACCACCTGGCCCGGGTCGTGTCCGACCTCGGGGTCTTCGACTTCGCCACCCCGGACCGCACCATGCGGCTGGTGTCGCTGCACCCCGGTGTCACGGTGGAGCAGGTGGCGGAGGCGACGGGGTTCGCGCTCACCGTCCCGGACGAGGTGCCGTACACCCGTGATCCGACCGGGGAGGAGCTGCGGCTGATCCGCGAGGTGCTCGACCCCGGGAACACGCGTGCGCGGGAGGTGGCCGGCTGATGGAGACGGCTCTGACCCGGCTCGTCGGCGTCCGCCGGCCGATCGTGCAGACCGGGATGGGCTGGGTGGCCGGGCCCCGGCTGGTCTCCGCGGCGGCGAACGCGGGGGCGCTCGGCGTGCTGGCCTCGGCGACCATGTCGACCGGGCAACTCCGTGCTGCCGTACGGGAGGTGAGGGCCCGGACGGGCGGGGCGCCCTTCGGGGTGAATCTGCGGGCCGACGCGGGGGACGCGCGGGAGCGGGTGCGGATCATCGTGGAGGAGGGCGTGCGCGTGGCGTCGTTCGCGCTGGCGCCGTCGCGGGAGCTGATCGCGGAGCTGAAGGACGCGGGGGTGGTCGTGATCCCGTCCGTGGGTGCCCGGCGGCATGCCGAGAAGGTGGCGGCGTGGGGCGCGGACGCCGTGGTCGTCCAGGGGGGCGAGGGCGGCGGGCACACCGGGGAGGTGGCGACGACCGTCCTGCTGCCGCAGGTCGTGGACGCCGTCGACATCCCGGTCGTCGCCGCGGGGGGCTTCCACGACGGGCGGGGGCTGGTGGCCGCGCTGGCGTTCGGGGCGGCGGGGGTGGCGATGGGCACCCGGTTCCTGCTCACCTCGGACTCGACGGTGCCCGACGCGGTGAAGGCCCGCTATCTGGCGGCGACGGTCAAGGACGTCACCGTCACTCGGGCCGTGGACGGGCTGCCGCACCGCATGCTGCGCACGGAGTTCGTGAGCGCGCTGGAGGCGTCCGGCCGGGCGCGCGCCCTGGTGCGCGCCGTGCGCCACGCGGCGGGTTTCCGCCGGCTCTCCGGGCTGACCTGGCGGCGTATGGTCCGCGACGGCCTCGCCATGCGGCACGGCAAGGACCTCACCTGGAGCCAGGTCCTCCTCGCCGCCAACACACCGGTGCTGCTCAGGTCCGCGATGGTCGACGGCCGTACGGACCTCGGGGTGATGGCGGCCGGGCAGGTGGCCGGGGTGATCGACGACCTGCCGTCGTGCGCGGAGCTGGTGGACCGGATCATGAAGGAGGCCGAGGAGACGCTGGCGTCCCTGGGACGGCTCGACACCCGACACTGACCGGACGACCGCCCGGGCCACTCGACCCCGGACACCGCCCGCCACGGCCGCCCGGGCACCCTTGGCCACCGGACACCGCCCGCCACAGGCACCCGGGACCGACCGTCACAGCCACCCAAAAGCCCCTGACCGCCCCGCACCCCCCGTCACGACCGCCTAGGAGCCCCTGGCCACCGGACACCCGCCCGTCACAGGCACCCGGGGCCCCTGGTCACCCACAACACCGGCCGGCACGACCGCCGGGAACCCCTGCCCCCACACACCCGACACGGCCACCCAGGGCCCCTGACCACCCCACACCGCCCGGCACGGCCGCCCGGCGGCCGTCGCAGCCGCCCGGGGCCCGCCCCTCATCGCCGGGCGGTGAGGGCGGCCCTCACCCGTGCGGGGGTGACGGCGGTCCTCACCCCCGCACGCCGGCAGTCACAGGCGTTCGATGATCGTCACGTTCGCCTGCCCGCCGCCCTCGCACATCGTCTGGAGGCCGTACCGGCCGCCGGTGCGTTCCAGTTCGTGCAGGAGCGTCGTCATCAGCTTGGCGCCGGTCGCGCCGAGCGGGTGGCCGAGGGCGATCGCGCCGCCGTTGACGTTGACCTTCTCCGGATCGGCGCCCGTCTCCTTCAGCCAGGCGAGGACGACCGGCGCGAAGGCCTCGTTGATCTCGACGAGGTCGATGGCGTCGAGGGTGAGGCCGGTCTTCTTCAGGGCGTGGGCGGTCGCGGGTATCGGCGCGGTGAGCATCCGGATGGGGTCCTCACCGCGCACGGAGAGGTGGTGCACGCGGGCGCGCGGGGTCAGCCCGTGCTCCCGTACGGCGCGTTCGGAGGCGAGGAGGAGCGCGGCGGCGCCGTCGGAGACCTGGGAGGAGCAGGCGGCGGTGACGGTGCCGCCCTCGATGACCGGTTTCAGGGCGGCCATCTTCTCCAGGGAGGTGTCCCGGCGCGGCCCCTCGTCGACGGTGACGTCCCCGTAGGGCACGGTCTCGCGGGCGAAGCGGCCCTCGTCCACGGCCCGTACCGCCCGGCGGTGGGAGCGCAGCGCGTACTCCTCCTGCTCATCGCGGCCGATGCCCCACTTGGCGGCGATCATCTCGGCGCCGGCGAACTGGTTCACCGGCCGGTTCCCGTACCGCGCGCGCCATCCCTCGCTGCCCGCGAAGGGCCCGTCGGTGAGGCCGAGGGGGACGGCGGCCTGGCGGGAGGCGAAGGCGATGGGGATCATCGTCATGTTCTGCACGCCGCCCGCGACCACCAGGTCCTGGGTGCCGGAGAGCACTCCCTGCGCGGCGAAGTGCACGGCCTGCTGCGAGGAGCCGCACTGCCGGTCGACGGTCGTGCCGGGCACCTCCTCGGGCAGCCCGGCCGCCAGCCAGCTGGTGCGCGCGATGTCGCCGGCCTGCGGTCCGACGGTGTCCAGGCAGCCGAAGACGACGTCCTCCACGGCGGCGGGGTCCACGCCCGCGCGCGCGACGAGCGCGGTGAGGACGTGCGCGCCGAGGTCGGCCGGATGGACCCGGCCGAGCCCTCCCCCGCGCCGCCCGACGGGCGTCCGGACCGCTTCGACGATGTAGGCCTCGGCCATGTCGACTCCCTCGATGTCAGAGGATGTTCACGTCACGTACCGCTCTCCCGTACGGCGATCCCGTCCAGGACCATGGACAGGTACTGGCGGGCGATCTCCTCGGGGCCGTACTGTCCGCCGGTCCGGTACCAGGACGCGGCGACCCAGACCGTGTCGCGCACGAACCGGTAGGTGACCCGCGTGTCGAGGTCGGCCCGGAAGTCCCCCCGGGCGACCCCGTTCTCCAGGGTGGTCAGCCACGCCTTCTCGAACTTGGTCTGCGACTGCTCCAGGAAGAGGAAGCGCGGTTCCCGGGCGATCAGCTGCTGCGCCTCGTTCTGGTAGATCCGGACGGCGTCGCAGTGCCGGCCGATGGCCCGGAAGGACTCGGTGACCAGGGCCTCGAAGGTCTCCCGGGGGCCCGTTCCGGCGTCCAGGACGGCGTCGTAGCGCTCCCAGAGTTCGTCGAGGAAGGTCCGCAGGATCTCCTCCAGCATCGCGTCCTTGGACGAGAAGTAGTAGTAGAGGCTGCCCGCGAGCATGCCCGCGTCGTCCGCGATCCGGCGCACGGTGGTGGCGTTGTAGCCCTGGTCGGCGAAGACCCCGGCGGCCTTGTCGAGGAGTTCGCGCCGGCGGGCGAGCCCGGCGGCGGGGACCTGGGGGTTCTTCTTGCTCGGCACGCTGTTCGTCGTCCTCACGGGTGCTGGTTGCTGACGGAGACGGTCTCGCCCGTCATGTACGAGGAGTAGCCGGACGCGAGGAACACGATCACGTTGGCCACCTCCCAGGGTTCGGCGTACCGCCCGAAGGCCTCCCGCGCGGTCAGCTCGGCCAGCAGCTCGGGGGTCGTGACCTTCACCAGGTGCGGGTGCATGGCGAGGCTGGGCGACACGGCGTTGACCCGGACCCGGTACGGGGCCGCCTCGACGGCCGCGCACCTGGTCAGTGCCATCACGCCCGCCTTGGCGGCAGCGTAGTGCGCCTGACCGGCCTGGGCGCGCCAGCCGACGACGGAGGCGTTGTTGACGATCACGCCGCCGCCTCCTTCGTCCTCCCGCATCAGCCGCAGGGCGGCCCGCACGCACCGGAACGTGCCGTTCAGGGTCACGTCCAGCACCCGGGACCACTGCTCGTCGGTCATGTCGGCGACCTCGGCCGTGCCGCCGAGACCCGCGTTGTTGACGACGATGTCGAGCCGTCCGTGCAGTCGGGCGGCCGCCTCGAACAGCGCCCGCACCTGGTCGTCGTCGGTGACGTCGCACGGCACCGCGTCGACGGACCGCGCGCCGAACTCGGCGGCCAGCTCGGTCCTGGTCTCCTTGAGCCGGCGCGTGTGGGCGTCGCTGATCAGCACGCGCGCGCCCTCCTCCAGGAAACGCCGCGCGGTCGCCCCGCCGATGCCCGCCCCGGCCGCGGCGGTGATGACGGCGGTGCGGCCGGCGAGGAGGCCGTGGGCCGGGGGACACGCCGGGGGGTCGACGTTCGTCATGGGGGCACGCTAACCTACCAAACACTTGTTAGGGAAGGCCGGGCATGCGTCCGGTACGCCGTCCCCGCGTCCGCCGCACCGGCCGGACGCTCCACGGACCCGCACGCCCAACGGACCCGCACCCCCAACGGACCCGCACGCCCCACGGACCCGCACCCTCCACCCCCGGCCAGGCAAAGAGGCGCGCCCCCATGGACCTCACCGACTCCCCCGCCGACGAAGACTTCCGCGCCGAGGCCCGCGCCTGGCTGCGCGCGCACGTCCCGGCCGAGCCGCTGCCCTCCCTGGAGACGGCGGAGGGCTTCGCCGCCCACCGCGTCTGGGAGGCCGAACTGGCCGCCGGCCGCTGGTCGGTGGTCGACTGGCCGGCCGCGTACGGCGGCCGTGACGCGGGCCTGCTGGGCAGGCTGGCCTTCGAGGAGGAGTACTACGCGGCGGGCGCCCCGGGCCGCGTCGGCCAGAACGGCATCAGCCTCCTCGCCCCGACCCTCTTCGACCACGGCACGCCCGAGCAGCGGGCCCGGGTGCTGCCCCCGATGGCCTCCGGCGAGGTGGTGTGGGCGCAGGCGTGGTCGGAGCCCGGGGCCGGGTCCGACCTCGCCGCGCTCGTCTCCAAGGCCCGGCGCACGGACGGGGGCTGGCTGCTGACCGGCCAGAAGACCTGGTCGTCGCGGGCCGCCTTCGCGGACCGGGCGTTCGGCCTGTTCCGCAGCGAGCCGGGCACCCCGAAGCCCCACCAGGGCCTGACGTACCTGATGTTCGACCTGCGCGCGCCGGGGGTGACGGTCCGCCCGATCGGCCGCCTGGACGGCAGGCCCGCCTTCGCCGAACTCTTCCTCGACGACGTGTTCGTACCGGACGGGGACGTCATCGGCGAGCCCGGCCAGGGCTGGCGCATCGCCATGTCCACCGCCGGCAACGAGCGCGGCCTGACGCTGCGTCCGCCGGGACGGTTCCTCGCCTCCGCGGACCGGCTGCTGGACCTCTGGCACGCCCAGGGCAGCCCGGCGTCCGCCCGGGACCGGGTGGCCGACGCGCTGATCGGCGCCCGCGCCTACCAGCTGTTCACCTGCGCGGCCGCCTCCCGCTTCCTGGACGGCACCCCGGTCGGCCCCGAGTCCAGCCTGAACAAGGTCTTCTGGTCCGAGTACGACCTGGCCCTGCACGAGACGGCACTGGACCTGCTCGGCGAGGAGGGCGGGCCGGCGGACGCCCACTGGTCCGAGGGGTATGTCTTCGCCCTGGCCGGCCCGATCTACGCCGGCACCAACGAGATCCAGCGCGACATCATCGCCGAGCGCCTCCTCGGCCTGCCGAAGGGCCGCCGCTGATGGGCGGCCTCCTGCTGAAGGGCCGCCGCTGATGCGTTTCCTCCTGGACACCGAGCAGCGGGCGTTCGCCCGGTCGCTGGACGCCATGCTGACGGCGGCGGACACCCCGAAGGCCGTACGGGCGTGGGGGCGGGGCGAGCACACGGCCGGGCGGGCGCTGTGGTCCCGGGTCGCGGAGGCGGGGGTCTTCGCGCTGGCGGCGCCGGAGGCGTACGAGGGGGTCGGCCCCCTCCCGGTGGAGCTGGCCGTCGCCTTCGTGGAGCTGGGGCGGCACGCGGTACCGGGTCCCCTCGTGGAGACGGTCACGGCGGTGGTCCTGCTGACCGGTCCGGGGGACCCCGGCCCGGCCGCACGCCTGCTGCCGGCGCTGCTGTCCGGCACGGCGATGGCGACGGTGGCACCGTCACCCGGGGCGTACGCGCTGGACGGGGACGCGGCGAGCACCCACCTCTCGCTCGACCCGGAGCGGGGTGAACTGCGTCTGCGCCCCGGTCACGGCCCCGTCCGCCCGTCCCTCGACCCGGCCCGGCGCCCGACCCCGCTCTCCCCGGGCGGCACCCTCCTCGCCACCGACCCGGCCCTCCTGGCCCGGGCTCTCGTCTGGGCCCGGCTGGCGGTGGCCGCGCAGGCCCTCGGTGTCGGACTGGCGCTCCTGGACAGGACGGTGGCGTACGTCCGGCAGCGCACCCAGTTCGGGGTGCCCGTCGGCTCGTTCCAGGCGGTGAAGCACCGGCTGGCGGACGCGAAGGTGGCCCTGGAGTTCGCGCGTCCGCTGGTGTTCGGGGCGGCGGTCACGCTGGACCCGGCGGACGCGGCGGCGGCCAAGGTGACGGCGTGCGAGGCGGCGTACACGACCGCGCGCACGGCGCTGCAGCTGCACGGCGCGATCGGCTACACGGCGGAGTACGACCTGTCGCTCTGGTTCACCAGGGCCCGAGCGCTGCGGACGGCGTGGGGCACCCCGGCCGAGTGCCGGGCCACCGTGCTCGACGGCGCCCGTCGCCGCTGATTTTCGGGCACGCCCTCAGGCGACGATGCCCTCGGCACGGGCCGCCGCCAGCCACTGCGGGAACTCCCCCACCAGCCGGTCGTACAGCTCGGCGTCGGACACCTTCCGCGGGTCCGCACCCGCGGGGAAGAAGCCGGCGTTGTCGACGACCCGCTTCCCCGGCACGGCCAGGTCGTCGAGCCGCCGCAGGAAGTCGAACTGCTTGCTGCCCGGGTCGCCGAAGCCGATGAACTGCCAGAAGAGGGGGAGCCGGGCGGCCTTGCACATGTACCGCTCGGCGGCGAGCCTGCTGGTGGGCCCGCCGTCGGTCTGGAAGACCACGAAGGCCGGGTCCTCGGCGCCGCAGTCGAGGTAGTGGTCGATGACGGCGTCCATGGCCAGGTGGTAGTCGGTCTTCCCCATGTGGCCGAGCCCGGCCACGATACGGTCGATCCGGCCGTGGTGGTCGGCGAGGGAGATCTCCGTGACCGCGTCGACCCCGGTGGAGAAGAAGACGACCGGAACGGTGCCGTCGTCGTCGAGCTGCGCGGACAGTCCGAGGACCCGGTCGGCGAGGGCCTGCACGCTGCCGTCCTTGTAGTAGGGCCGCATGGAGCCGCTGTGGTCGATCACGAGATAGACGGCGGCCCGCTGCCCCGTGAGCCCGTGCCGGTCGAGGGAGTTTCCGGCCGCCTTGTAGAGGTCCACGAGCGCGGGGGCGGTCTCCATCATCTTGGTGAGACTGATCGCGGGCATACGGCGGTCCTCCTGACCCCAGGGCTCTGCGAAGCCCCGAGGTTAGGGCACTCCCCCTGTCCCCTCCACCCTGATCGTTCGCTACTTTGTTCGCCGCCGTCCTCACCGGCTCGTCATCAGCCCCGCACCCCCAAGGAGCCGGCCGTGGAACCCGAGTCCCCGTCGTCGTCCGAGCCCGTCGTCACCACCTGCTACCGCCACCCGAAAGTGGAGTCGTACGTCCGCTGCACACGCTGCGAGCGGTTCATCTGCCCGGACTGCATGCGGGACGCGGCCGTGGGCCACCAGTGCCCGGAGTGCGTGAAGGAGGGCGCGAGGACCGTCCGGCAGGCCCGTACCGCCTTCGGCGGCCGGATCTCGGCCGTCCCGCTGGTGACGTACATCCTGATCGGCCTGAACGTCGTCGTCTACGTCGCCGAGCTCCTCCGCCCGTCGGTCGTGGACGACTTCGCGATGCTGGGCCGGGGCCTGCTCGGCCCGGACGGGCTGCACTACGTCTGGCAGGGCTCCTACCCCGCCGACTTCCGCCTCGAAGGCGTGATCGACGGCGAGTGGTACCGCCTCCTCACCGGCGCCTTCCTCCATCTCCCGCCCACCGAGGGCACGTTCGGCATCCTGCACATCGTGATGAACATGGTCACGCTGTGGAACGTCGGCAGGATCGTCGAGGCCCAGCTCGGCCGCGCCCGCTACCTCGCCCTCTATCTCCTGTCCGCCCTCGGCGGCTCCGTCCTGGTCCTCCTGCTCGCCCCCGACACCAGTACGGTGGGCGCCTCCGGCGCGATCTTCGGCGTGTGCACGGCGTACTACGTGCTGGCCCGCCGCCTGGGCGCCGACCCGGCGGGCATCAACCGCTTCATGGCCGGCCTGCTGATCTGGCTGGTCGTCTCGGCGGTCGTCACGTCCTGGCAGGGCCACCTCGGCGGCCTGCTGACCGGCGGCCTGATCGCCGCGGGCTTCGCGTACGCGCCCCGGGACCGGCGGCGGGTGCTGGTGCAGGCGGGGGTGTGCGCGGCGACGGCGGCGCTGCTCGTGGTGCTGGCACTCGCCAAGGCCGCGCAGATGACGACCTGAACGGCGGCGGGCGCCGGCGCTCCCGGCGGCCTCCGGACGTGCGACGGCGCCTGCCCAGTCGTCCGGTCGGGGACTGGCGGGCAGGCGCCGTCTCGGGGGGTCTGGGGAAGTACCCCCAGATGACCCGCCCGTACGCCGTTGTACGGGACGTGTGTGGCGGTCCGAGGGGTCAGACCATCAGGGAGCGGTCGGTCGGGCGGATCGGGGCCGGCAGGTCGCTCGCGCCCGTCAGGAAGCGGTCGCAGCCCCGGGCCGCCGAGCGGCCCTCGGCGATCGCCCAGACGATGAGCGACTGGCCGCGACCCGCGTCACCGGCGACGAAGACGCCCGGCACGTTGGTCTGGAAGTCGGCGTCGCGGGCGATGTTGCCGCGCTCGTCGAGGTCCAGGCCGAACTGGTCCACGAGACCGTTCTCGCGGTCGGTGCCCGTGAAGCCCATGGCCAGCGTCACCAGCTGGGCGGGGATCTTCCGCTCCGTGCCCGGCTTCTGCGTCAGCTTGCCGTCGACGAACTCGACCTCGACGAGGTGCAGGAACTGGACGTTGCCGTCCTCGTCGCCCTCGAAGTGGGTGGTGGAGACGGAGTAGACCCGCTCGCCGCCCTCCTCGTGCGCCGAGGTGACCTTGTAGAGCATGGGGAAGGTCGGCCAGGGCTGGTTCGGGGCACGGTCCTCGCCGGGCTGCGGCATGATCTCCAGCTGGGTGACCGAGGCAGCGCCCTGGCGGTGGGCGGTGCCCACGCAGTCCGCGCCCGTGTCGCCGCCGCCGATGACCACGACGTGCTTGCCCTCGGCCGTGATGGGGGGCGCCACGAAGTCGCCCTCCTGGACCTTGTTGGCCAGCGGCAGGTACTCCATGGCCTGGTGGATGCCGGCCAGCTCGCGGCCGGGGACCGGGAGGTCACGGGCGGTGGTGGCGCCCGCGGCGATGACGACGGCGTCGTACCGCTTCCTCAGGTCCGTGGCCTTGAGGTCGCGGCCGATCTCGATGCCCGTCCGGAAGCGGGTGCCCTCCGCGCGCATCTGCTCGATGCGGCGGTTGATGTGCCGCTTCTCCATCTTGAACTCGGGGATGCCGTAGCGCAGCAGACCGCCGACGCGGTCCGCGCGCTCGTACACCGCGACCGTGTGACCGGCCCGCGTCAGCTGCTGCGCCGCCGCGAGGCCCGCCGGGCCGGAGCCGATGACCGCGACCGTCTTGCCGGACAGCCGCTCCGGGGCCTGGGCCGCGACGTCGCCGCTGTCCCACGCCTTGTCGATGATGGAGACCTCGACGTTCTTGATGGTGACGGCCGGCTGGTTGATGCCGAGCACGCACGCCGACTCGCACGGGGCCGGGCACAGCCGCCCGGTGAACTCCGGGAAGTTGTTCGTCGCGTGCAGCCGTTCCGACGCCGCCGCCCAGTCCTCGCGGTAGGCGTAGTCGTTCCACTCGGGGATGAGGTTCCCGAGCGGACAGCCGTTGTGACAGAACGGGATGCCGCAGTCCATGCAGCGGGACGCCTGCTTCGAGATGATCGGGAGCAGCGAGCCCGGGACGTAGACCTCGTTCCAGTCCTTCAGGCGTACGTCGACGGGGCGGGACTTGGCGACCTCGCGCCCGTGGTTCAGGAAGCCCTTCGGGTCAGCCATTGATCGCCGCCTCCATCATCTTCTCGGTGATCTCGGTCTCGGAGAGACCGGCCTGCTCGGCGGCGGCCTTGGCGGCGAGCACTGCCTTGTACGTGCTGGGGATGATCTTGCTGAAGCGCGTCACGGCGACGGGCCAGTCGGCGAGCAGCTTCTCGGCGACCGTGGAGCCGGTCTCCTCCGCGTGGCGGCGCACGACGTCGTGCAGCCACTGCTCGTCGGTGTCGTCGAGGGCCTCGACGGCGCCCAGGTTGCCGACGTTGACGTTGTCGCGGTCGAGGTCGATGACGTAGGCGATGCCGCCGGACATACCGGCCGCGAAGTTGCGGCCCGTCTCGCCGAGGACGACCGCGTGGCCACCGGTCATGTACTCGCAGCCGTGGTCGCCCACGCCCTCGGACACCACCAGGGCGCCGGAGTTGCGGACACAGAACCGCTCACCCGTACGACCGCGGAGGAACAGCTCGCCGCCGGTGGCGCCGTAGGCGATGGTGTTGCCCGCGATGGTGGAGTACTCGGCGAGGTGGTCGGCGCCCCGGTCGGGACGGACGATCACCCGGCCGCCGGAGAGGCCCTTGCCGACGTAGTCGTTGGCGTCGCCCTCCAGGCGCAGGGTGACACCGCGCGGGAGGAAGGCACCGAAGGACTGGCCGGCCGAGCCGGTGAAGGTGATGTCGATGGTGTCGTCGGGCAGACCGGCCCCGCCGAACTTCTTGGTCACCTCGTGGCCGAGCATGGTGCCGACCGTGCGGTTGATGTTGCGGACCTTGACCTGGGCGCGGACCGGCTGGGCGTCGGTGGCGTCCGAGGCGGCCAGGGCGTCGGCGGCGAGCTTGATCAGCTCGTTGTCGAGCGCCTTCTCCAGGCCGTGGTCCTGCTCGATCAGCTGGTGGCGGACGGCGCCCTCGGGCAGGGCGGGCACGTGGAACAGCGGCTCCAGGTCCAGGCCCTGCGCCTTCCAGTGCTCGACCGCGCGGGTCACGTCGAGCGTCTCGGCGTGGCCGACGGCCTCCTCGATGGAGCGGAAGCCCAGCTCGGCGAGGATCTCGCGGACCTCCTGGGCGACGAACTCGAAGAAGTTCACGACGTACTCGGCCTTGCCGGAGAACCGGTCGCGCAGCGTCGGGTTCTGGGTGGCGATGCCGACCGGGCAGGTGTCCAGGTGGCAGACGCGCATCATGACGCAGCCGGAGACGACCAGCGGAGCGGTCGCGAAGCCGAACTCCTCGGCGCCGAGGAGCGCGGCGATGACGACGTCACGGCCGGTCTTCAGCTGGCCGTCGGTCTGCACGACGATACGGTCGCGCAGGCCGTTGAGCAGCAGCGTCTGCTGGGTCTCGGCGAGACCCAGCTCCCAGGGGCCGCCCGCATGCTTCAGCGAGGTCAGCGGGGACGCGCCCGTTCCGCCGTCGTGGCCGGAGATGAGCACGACGTCCGCGTGCGCCTTGGAGACACCGGCGGCGACCGTGCCGACGCCGACCTCGGAGACCAGCTTCACGTGGATCCGCGCCTGCGGGTTCGCGTTCTTCAGGTCGTGGATGAGCTGGGCGAGGTCCTCGATGGAGTAGATGTCGTGGTGCGGCGGCGGGGAGATGAGGCCCACGCCCGGCGTCGAGTGCCGGGTCTTGGCGACCCACGGGTAGACCTTGTGGCCGGGCAGCTGGCCGCCCTCGCCGGGCTTGGCGCCCTGGGCCATCTTGATCTGGATGTCGTCCGCGTTGACCAGGTACTCCGAGGTCACGCCGAAGCGGCCGGAGGCGACCTGCTTGATCGAGGAACGGCGCGCCGGGTCGTACAGGCGGTCCGGGTCCTCGCCGCCCTCACCGGTGTTGGACTTGCCGCCCAGCCGGTTCATGGCGATGGCGAGCGTCTCGTGCGCCTCGCGGGAGATCGAGCCGTACGACATGGCGCCGGTCGAGAACCGCTTGACGATCTCGGTGACCGGCTCGACCTCGTCGATGGAGATCGGCTGCCGCTCCCCGGCCTTGAAGCCGAACAGGCCGCGCAGCGTCATCAGGCGCTCGGACTGCTCGTTCACGCGGTCCGTGTACTTCTTGAAGATGTCGTAGCGGCGCGTGCGCGTGGAGTGCTGGAGGCGGAAGACCGTCTCCGGGTCGAACAGGTGCGGCTCGCCCTCGCGGCGCCACTGGTACTCGCCGCCGATCTCCAGGGCGCGGTGGGCCGGCGCGATGCCGCTGGCCGGGTACGCCTTGGCGTGGCGGGCGGCGACCTCCTTGGCGATGACGTCGATGCCGACGCCGCCGATCTTGGTGGCCGTGCCGTTGAAGTACTTCTCGACGAACTCGTCCGCGAGACCGACGGCCTCGAAGACCTGGGCGCCCCGGTAGGAGGCGACCGTGGAGATGCCCATCTTGGACATGACCTTCAGGACGCCCTTGCCGAGGGCGTAGATCAGGTTGCGGATGGCCTGCTCGGACTCGATGCCGGAGAGGAAGGTGCCGGCGCGGACGAGGTCCTCGACGGTCTCCATCGCCAGGTACGGGTTGACGGCGGCGGCGCCGAAGCCGATCAGCAGGGCGACGTGGTGGACCTCGCGGACGTCACCGGCCTCGACGAGCAGCCCCACCTGGGTGCGCTGCTTGGTGCGGATGAGGTGGTGGTGGACGGCCGCGGTGAGCAGCAGCGACGGGATCGGCGCGTGCTCGGCGTCGGAGTGGCGGTCGGACAGGACGATCAGCCGGGCGCCGTTGGCGATGGCGGAGTCGGCCTCGGCGCAGATCTCCTCGATGCGCGCGGCGAGGGAGTCGCCGCCGCCGGAGACCCGGTAGAGACCGGAGAGCGTGGCCGCCTTCATGCCGGGCATGTCGCCGTCGGCGTTGATGTGGATGAGCTTGGCCAGCTCGTCGTTGTCGATCACCGGGAAGGGCAGGGTGACGCTGCGGCAGGACGCGGCGTTCGGCTCCAGGATGTTGCCCTCGGGGCCCAGCGACGAGCGCAGCGAGGTGACGAGCTCCTCGCGGATGGCGTCCAGCGGCGGGTTGGTGACCTGCGCGAACAGCTGGGTGAAGTAGTCGAAGAGCAGCCGCGGGCGCGAGGACAGCGCGGCGATGGGTGAGTCGGTGCCCATGGAGCCGAGCGGCTCGCCGCCGGTCTTGGCCATCGGCGCGAGGATGACGCGCAGCTCTTCCTCGGTGTAGCCGAAGGTCTGCTGGCGGCGGGTGACCGAGGCGTGGGTGTGCACGATGTGCTCGCGCTCGGGCAGGTCGGACAGCTCGATCTCGCCGGCCTCCAGCCACTCCGCGTACGGGTTCTCCGCGGCGAGCTGGGCCTTGATCTCGTCGTCCTCGATGATGCGGTGCTCGACGGTGTCGACGAGGAACATCCGGCCGGGCTGCAGCCGGCCCTTGCGGACGACCTTGGCGGGGTCGATGTCGAGGACGCCGACCTCGGAGCCGAGGACGACGAGTCCGTCGTCGGTGACCCAGTAGCGGCCGGGGCGCAGACCGTTGCGGTCCAGGACCGCGCCGACCTGGCGGCCGTCGGTGAAGGTGACACAGGCCGGGCCGTCCCAGGGCTCCATCATCGTGGAGTGGAACTGGTAGAAGGCGCGGCGGGCGGGCTCCATGGAGTCGTGGTTCTCCCACGCCTCCGGGATCATCATCAGCACGGAGTGCGGCAGGGAGCGGCCGCCGAGGTGGAGCAGTTCCAGGACCTCGTCGAAGGACGCGGAGTCGGAGGCGTCCGGCGTACAGATCGGGAAGATCCGGTCCAGCGTCTCCTGCGGGCCGAAGAGGTCGGAGGCGAGCTGGGACTCGCGGGCGACCATCCAGTTGCGGTTGCCCTTGACCGTGTTGATCTCGCCGTTGTGCGCGACGAAGCGGTACGGGTGGGCGAGCGGCCACGACGGGAAGGTGTTCGTGGAGAACCGGGAGTGCACGAGCGCGATCGCGGAGGCGAAGCGGCGGTCGGACAGGTCCGGGAAGAAGGGCTCCAGCTGGCCGGTGGTCAGCATGCCCTTGTAGACGATGGTCCGCGCGGACAGCGAGGGGAAGTAGACGTCGACCTCGCGCTCGGCGCGCTTGCGCAGCACGAAGCTCTTGCGGTCGAGGTCGATGCCCGTGGCGGGCGCGGCCGATCCGTCGGCGACGAAGATCTGGCGGAAGGCGGGCATCGTCGAGCGGGCGGTGGCGCCCAGCAGCGCGGGGGCGACGGGCACCTCGCGCCAGCCGAGGACGGTCAGGCCCTCCTCGGTCGCGATGGCCTCGATACGGGCCGCGGCGTCGTCGGCGCCGTGCTCGGGCAGGAAGGCGATGCCGACGGCGTACGCGCCTGCCTCGGGCAGCTCGAATCCGGCCACCTCGCGGAAGAACGCGTCGGGGACCTGCGAGAGGATGCCGGCGCCGTCACCCGAGTCGGGCTCCGAACCGGTCGCCCCGCGGTGCTCCAGGTTGCGAAGAACCGTGAGCGCCTGCTCGACCAGCGCATGGCTCGCCTCGCCGGTGAGGGTGGCCACGAAACCGACGCCGCAGGCGTCCTTCTCGTTGCGGGGGTCGTACATACCCTGCGCAGCAGGGCGAGCATCCATGAAGGACCACTTCTGGCCGTTCGCGGAGTGCTGGGACGGCTGGCGCGGCGTACGCATCGGCTCTCCCGTCGTCGTCATCTGGCATGTGCGTGTGCCGAGGGACGACGTTGGCCCTCTGCGTAAGGTGCAAAATTTCGTGCAGGTTACATGATGGAACGGTTCTCGGGAAGCGGATACCGCGTCCCAACATGCGGACGCCACGGGCGCGGAGGGGTGCCGCGCGCAGTGGCGTGGACAGGCGTCGACAGGCGTGGAGCTGGGGGGTCGGCCGGACAGATCCGTGTCGGCAGACCGCGGGGCGCAGAAGGCGTCGTCGCCACTGCTTACAGGTGCTAGGCAGGCGTCATTGCCTGCGGCGCTTACGGCTCATGCCCAGCGGTTAAGCGTTCGAAACCGCCTGGTAACGACTATTTATGCGGTCCCGCGCATACGTAGCCATCCGATCCATCATACGGCCGCCCCGATCAGGCTGCCCAGGGCGTACGTCACACCCGCCGCGGCACCCCCGAGGGCGAGCTGCCGCAGACCGCTGAACCACCAGCTCCGGGCCGTCACCCTGGCCACCACCGCCCCGCACCCGAAGAGCCCCAGGAGCGCCACCAGCACCGCGGGCCACAGCGCCCCCGCGCCCAGCAGATACGGCAGGACGGGGAGCAGGGCGCCCAGCGCGAAGGAGCCGAAGCTGGACACGGCGGCCACGGTCGGTGACGGGAGGTCGCCGGGATCGATGCCCAGTTCCTCGCGGGCGTGGATCTCCAGGGCCTGCTCGGGATCGCGCGAGAGCTGGCGCGCGACCTCCCGGGCGAGCCCCGCCTCGACGCCGCGGCTCTCGTAGAGCGCGGCCAGCTCCCGCTCCTCGTCCTTGGGGTGCTTGCGCAACTCCCTTCGCTCGACGTCGAGTTCGGCCTCGACGAGTTCCCGCTGGGAGGCCACCGAGGTGTATTCGCCGGCGGCCATCGAGAAGGCGCCGGCGGCGAGCCCCGCGAGCCCGGCGACGACGACCGCCTCCCGGCCGGCCGAGCCGCCCGCGACACCGGTCATCAGGGCCAGGTTGGACACGAGCCCGTCCATCGCACCGAACACGGCGGGGCGCAGCCAGCCTCCGTTCACGTCCCGGTGGGTGTGGTTGTCGCGGTGCGCCTCGTGCAGCGCGGCCTCGGTGTCGATGACGGCCATTCCGGTCCCCCAGAGAAGCTAAGCCAAAGCTAACTTTGGACAGAATCTAATCTTTAACAACGCCCACAGTACGCCGCGTCATTCCCGTCCGCCAGCAAGGAAAGGCTGGACTAACCTGCGGTTTTACCGTCGAATGCGCAGACGATCACGGCACCGCTCATATGTCGACCGGGTGACGTTGAGGGCTCGCAGGCTCAGGTCAACCGCCGATGGTGGGACACATCCGCAAAAGGTGTCCCTGTGGAAAGGCCCGCGTATGGCATCCGTCGCCCGCATCCCCTCGGTCCCGGCGCCTCAGGACGCCACCGACCTCCGCGAGCGGGCCCGCGGCGCCCTGCTGGGCCTGGCGGTCGGAGACGCCCTCGGCGCCCCCGCCGAGAACCTGAAGCCGTCGGAGATCCGCGCCCGCTGGGGCCGTATCGAGGGCTATGTGGTGGACGAGCCCAGCGGCACGGACGACACCGAGTACGCGATCTTCTCCGGGCTCCTGCTGGCCCGGCACGGCTCGGCGCTCACCGTCACGCATGTGGAGACGGCCTGGCACCAGTGGATCGCGGACCGGGACGAGGGTCCGTTCCGGGGCGCCGGCTTCAGCGAACGCGGCACCCTGGAGAACCTCCGCCGGGGCCTGGCCGCGCCGATCTCCGCACAGCACCGGCATGCCTGGAGCGACGGGCTGGCCATGCGCGCGGCCCCCTTCGGCGTCTTCGCCGCGGGCCGCCCGGCGGAGGCCGCCCGGCTGGTCGCCGTCGACGGCTCCGTCAGCCACGACGGGGAGGGCATCTACGGCGGTCAGGCGGTCGCGGCCGGAGTCGCGGCGGCGATGGCGGGCGCCCCCACCATCGCGGTCGTGGCCTCCGCGCTCGCCGTGATCCCCGAGGACTCCTGGACGGCCCGCTCCCTGCGCCGGGCGGTCGCCGTCGCCCACCGCGGCGAACGCGCGGTCCGCTCCGCCGTCGTCATCGGCGGCTACCCCTGGACCGACCTCGCCCCCGAGGCCGTCGCCCTCGCCTTCGGTGCCTACGCGGCGGCCGACGGCGACTTCACGGAGTCGGTGCTGACGGCGGTCAACATGGGCCGCGACGCCGACACCACCGCCGCCGTCGCCGGCGCGCTGGCCGGGGCGACCCGGGGCGCGTCCTCGATCCCGTCCGAGTGGGCGGCGGCCATCGGCCCGGCGCGGGGCAGCTGCCTGCCCTCCATGGCGGGCCACCACGTCCTGGACGTGGCCGAGCTGCTGACCCCCGGCGAGGGCGGCAAATGGACCACCGACACACCCCACTTCCCCCGGAACACCCGCCCCCTCCCCACCAGAACCGACTTCACCCCGCCCACCCCTACGCCGGTCGACTTCAACCCGGCCGCCCCCGCCGCGGCCCCGGCCGACTTCACGCCGGGCGCCCCCGACCCGGCCGACTTCACGCCGGTCGCTCCCGCCACGGGCGCCTTCACCCCGGGCGCCCTCGCCCCGGCCGACTTCACGCCGGGCACCCCCGCCGCGGTCGCCCCCGCTCCGGCCGACTTCACGCCGGGCGCCCTCGCCGCGGTCGCCCTCGCCCCGGTCGCCCCGGCCCCGGCCGACCTCACGCCGGGCACCCCCGACCCGGCGGTCTTCACCCCGACCGCTCCTACGCCGGTCGACTTCAGCCCGGTCGCCCCCGCCCCGGCCACCCTGGCCCCGATCGACTTCACCCCGGTCGCCTTCGCCTCGGACGCCCCCACTCCGGGAGCCTTCGCCCCGGGCTCTCCCGACCCGGCCGACTTCACCCCAGTCGCCCTTGTCCCGGGCACCCCCGACCCGGCGGTCTTCACCCCGACCGCCGCCGCCACTGCCGCCCCCACTCCGGTCGCCTTCACCCTCACCGCCCCCACCCCGGGCGCTCCCGCCCCGGCGGTCTTCACCCAGACCGCCTGCACCCTGACCGCCCCCACTCCGACCGCCTTGGCCCCGACCACCCCCGCCCCCACCGCCTTCACCCCCACCCCCGCCGACACGACGGAGACCCCGGCATGACCCCGCCCACCCCGTGGGACGACACCACACCCGCGCCCTCCGCACCGCACGACGAGCCGCCCCTCCGGAGACCGGTCGCACCGCGCGCGGCCGCGGCGCCCGGGACCGCAGCCGACTCCCTCGCCCCCGAGGACGTCGAACCCGCACGCCCGGTCTCGGCGAAGCCGCTCACCCACGGCGCCGCGGCCGCCGACGGCGGGGAAGCCCCACAGGGGCCACCCGCACCCGACGACGAGAGCCGCACGGGCGGTGCGGGTGGGGAGACGACGGCCGATGGCGAAGCCGAGGCCCGTCGGGTGGCGCCGGAGGCCAAGGGCGGAGCCGAGGCCCGGCGGGCGGCGTGCCGCCCGCCGGGCACCCGTATCGAGGGCCTCCTCCTCGGCCTCGCCGCGGGCGACGCCGCCGGCTGGCCCGCCGCCCGCCACCGGGCCGCCCGTATGCCGGAGTGGACCCGCCGCCTCACCCGCGAACTCGACACCTTCGCCGAGCAGAACGCCACCACCACCCTCCCCGTCCCCATCGCCCTCAACCAGCCCCCCGAGCCCCTGCGCCTCGGCCCCTCCGACGACGCCGAATGGGCGGCCTTCGCCGCGGAGGCCCTGCTCCGCGCCGGCGACGCCGCGGCCCTGGGCGACCTCAGCCTGGAACGCCGCACCCGCGCCTCGATCGACCTCTCCTGGAACGCCGTGGCCAGCGAGATCGCCGCCGCCGCCGAACGCGCCCCCGAGGTCGAGTCCGCCGTACTCCCCCTGCGCGCCCGTATCTCCGTACGCGCCGGCCTCGGCAACCTCGCCACCGGCCTGCGCCCGCCCGCCACCGGCCACGACAACCCGCACTACTTCGACGACGCGGCCTGCGTACGCGCCTGCGTGCTCGCCGTCGCCCACCCCGGCGACCCGCGGGGAGCCGCCGAACTCGCCGAGTTCGACGCCCGCTACACCCAGGACGGCGACGGCGTGCACGGCGCACGCGCGATGGCCGCCGCGCTCGCGCTGGCGCTCGTCGGCGCGAACGTCGACGACTGCACGGCGGCGGCCCTGGCCGAACTCCCCGCCGGAACGGAGATCGGCCGCAACGCCCGCCACGCCCTGGACCTCGCCCACCGCCACCGAAGCGAAGGAACCTTCGCGCTCGTACCGCTCCTGGAGCACCAGATCGTCGACCACGTCTACAGCTACGGCATCGCCGCCGCCGAGACCGTCCCCGTGGCACTCGCCCTGGCCACCGCCGCCGAGGGCCGGATCGCCGAGGCCGTCCCCGCCGCCGCCTGCCTCTCCCGCGTCGCCGACTCCGCCCCGGCCCTCGCCGGCGCCCTGACCGGCGCGCTAGGCGGCGGCACCGCCGTCCCGGCCTCCTGGCGGGACGCCTGCCGCACCCTCTCCGGCTGCGCCCTCCCCCGCCTCACCGGCACCGATCTCGTACACCTCGCCGAACTTCTCGCAACCACGGAACTCGCCACCCCGGGGGGATGATTCGGGCATGACGCCCTCGAAGGAACCCCCCACCGCGACGACCCTCGAAGAACGCATCACCGGTGCCCTGGTCGGCGCCGCCGTCGGCGACGCCCTCGGCGGCCCCGTCGAGGGCTACACCCCCGAGCAGATCACCGAACGCCACGGCGGCCGCGTGCACGGCATCGTCGGCCCCTGGAACGGCGACGACTGGCGCACCGCCCGCCCCATCGCGCCGTACCACAAGGGCGACGGCCACGTCACCGACGACACCCTCATGACCCATGCCCTGGTCCGGGTGTACGACCGCGTCCGCGACCACCTGGACGCGTACGCCGTCGCCGAGCACCTGGTGCCGGACATGATGACGACCCCGCGCTGGATCCCCGAGCTGGAGGCGGAGGCCCTCCCCCTCCAGCGGGTCTTCCTGGCCGAGAAGTGGCTGGTGGCCCGTCTCCACTACGGCCACGTCGACCCGCGCGAGGCCGGCACCGGCAACATCGTCAACTGCGGCGCCGCGATGTACATGGCCCCGGTCGGCCTGGTCAACGCGGCCGATCCGCGCGGCGCGTACGCGGAGGCCCTCGACATCGCCGGCGCCCACCAGTCGTCGTACGGCAGGGAGGCCGCGGGCGTGTTCGCGGCGGCGGTCGCGGCGGCGTGCACGCCGGGCGCGACCGCCGCGTCGGTGGTCGAGACGTGTGTCGACCTGGCCAAGGACGGCACCCGCGCGGCGATCGAGGCCGTGTGCGAAACGGCCGCCCGCCACACGGACTTCGAGTCGGCGCTGCGCCCGCTGCGTGAGGCGGTGGCCCCGTTCGACACGGTCGGCCCGGACTACCGCGCCCCCTCCCTGGGCGCCCGCCGCCCCTCCCGCCTCCACTCCATCGAGGAACTCCCCGTCGCCCTGGGCATGTTGCTCGTCGCCCACGGCGACTACCGCCACGCCGTCCTCGGTTCCGTGAACTACGGCCGCGACTGCGACTCGATCGCCACCATGGCGGGTGCCCTCGCGGGCGCCCTGGGCTCGGACGTCCCGTCCGACTGGGCCAAGACGGTCGCCGAGGCCAGCCGCCTGGACCTGCACGCGCCGGCCACGACCCTGGCCGAGGTGGCCCGCGAGATCCACACGCGGGACGTACGGCGCCGCCGCGCCCACGAGTCCGCCTTCGCCACGCTGGCCTCCCTCCGGTGACCCCGCTGCGTCTGACCTGGGTGCAGCCGGAGGACCTCCTGGGCCACGAACTCCACCAGGCGGTCCAGGACGGCCGCGCACCGTCGGCCGTCGCCGCCCGCTGGCGAGCCGCGGGCGGCCCCCCGGCCCCCCCGCGCGCCGGCGCCTCCCCGGGGCGCGTCTCCCGCTACCTGCGGCAGCTCGCCGAGGATCTGCTGGACGAACTCGCCGATCTGCCGAGCGGGTTGAGCGAGGCCGAGCCGACGGCCCTGAGCGGGATCAAGGCACTGTGCCCCCACTGGCCGGCGCCCCCGCCCGCCCCCGGCGCCCCGGGCGCGCCACCCCGCTCCACCCCGGCCGCGTACCTCCCCCGCCTGGAGGCCGCGTGGCTGGGGCGGGCCGCCGGCTGCCTCCTCGGCAAGCCCGTCGAGAAGCTGCCCCTCGCCGCGATCCGCGACCTCGCGCGGGCGTCCGGCAACTGGCCCCTCACCACCTGGTTCACCGCCCGGGGCGTCCCCGCGGAACTCCTCGCCGCCCACCCCTGGAACCGCCGCTCGGCCCCCACCTCCCTCGCCGAGAACATCGACGGCATGCCCGAGGACGACGACCTCAACTACCCCCTCCTCAACCTCCTCCTGCTGGCCCGTCACGGCCGCGACTTCACCACCACCGACGTGGCCACGCTCTGGCTGGACGAACTCCCCGCGGGCCGCACCTTCACCGCCGAGCGCGTCGCCTACCGCAACCTCCTCTGCGGCATCGACCCCCCGCACACCGCCCGCCACCGCAACCCGTTCCGCGAGTGGATCGGCGCCCTCATCCGCGCCGACGTCCACGGCTGGACCAACCCCGGCGACCCGGGCGCCGCCGCCGAACAGGCCCACCGCGACGCCACCCTCACCCACACCGCGAACGGCGTCTACGCGGCCATGTTCGTCGCGGCCACCATCGCGGAGGCGGCCACCGGCACCCACGACATCCACCACTGCCTGCGCACCGGCCTGACGGTCGTCCCCCCGGGCTCCCGTCTGGCGGGGGCGATCACCCACGCCGTCCGTCTCGCCGGCCGTACCCGGGACTTCGAGGCGGTCGTCGACGCCCTCCACACCACCTACGCCGGCCACCACTGGGTGCACGCCCTGCCCAACACCGCGCTGCTCACCGCCGCCCTCACCCACGCCGACGGCGACTTCACGGCCTCCATCTGCCGTGCGGTGTCCGGCGGTTGGGACACCGACTCCAACGGCGCGACGGCGGGCAGCATCGCCGGCCTCCTCGCCGGCTCCCCCGACGCGCTCCCCGAGCGCTGGACGGCCCCCCTCAAGAACCGCCTGGCCACCTCGATCGCCGACCTCAACGGCGTCGGCTTCGACACCCTGGCCCACCTCACCCTCCGGGAGACCCCCCACTCATGACCCAGGCGCACACCCCTCCGCTCTCCCACCTGCGGGTCCTCGACCTCGCCACCCTGTTCGCCGGCCCCCTCGCCGCCACGATGCTCGGCGACTTCGGCGCGGAGGTCATCAAGGTCGAGCACCCCACGAAGCCGGACCCGTCCCGCGGCCACGGCCCGTCGAAGGACGGTGTGGGTCTGTGGTGGAAAATGCTGGGCCGCAACAAGCGCACCCTGACACTGGACCTCTCCACCCCCGGCGGCCGGGACACCCTCCTGCGCCTGGCCGCCACCGCCGACGTGGTCATCGAGAACTTCCGCCCCGGCACCCTGGAGAGATGGGGCCTGGGCTGGAAGGAGCTGTCGGCCGCGAACCCCCGCCTGGTCCTCACCCGGGTCACCGGCTTCGGCCAGTTCGGCCCGTACGCCCACCGCCCCGGCTTCGGCACGCTCGCCGAGGCGATGAGCGGCTTCGCCGCCATCACCGGGGAGCCCGACGCCCCGCCGGTCCTGCCGCCCTTCGGACTCGCCGACTCCATCGCGGGCCTCGCGACGGCGTACGCGGTGATGACCGCGCTCGCCGCGCGTGACCGGACCGGTCAGGGGCAGACGGTCGACATGGCGATCATCGAGCCGATCCTCACCGTCCTCGGCCCCCAGCCCCTCTGGTACGACCAGCTGGGCCACGTGCAGCCGCGCACCGGCAACCGCTCCGCCAACAACGCGCCCCGCAACACCTATCGCACGGCGGACGGCTCCTGGGTGGCCGTCTCCACCTCCGCCCAGTCGGTCGCGGAACGGGTGATGCGGCTGGTCGGCCGCCCCGAGCTGATCGACGAGCCCTGGTTCGGTTCGGGGGCGGAACGGGCCCGGCACGCGGACGTCCTGGACGAGGCGGTCGGCGCGTGGATCGCCCGGCACACCCGCGAGGAGGTCATCGAGGTGTTCGAGAAGGCGGAGGCGGCCGTCGCCCCCGTCCAGGACATCACCGACGTGATGGCCGACCCGCAGTACCGGGCCCTGGACACGGTCACCACCGTGGACGACCCCGACCTCGGACCACTGCGCATGCAGAACGTCCTCTTCCGGCTCTCCGCCACCCCCGGCGCGATCCGCTGGGCGGGCCGCGCCCACGGCGCCGACACGGACGCGGTCCTCACCGAGCTGGGCCTGTCGGAGCCGGACATCGCGGCCCTGCGCCAGGAGGGCGCCCTGTGACCCCCCGGCCGGCCACCCCGTTCCCCCTGACCTGGCTGTACGTCCCCGGCGACCGCCCCGAAGTGGTCGCCAAGGCCCTGGCCTGCGGCGCCGACGTGGTGATCGTGGACCTGGAGGACGCGGTCGCCCCGGACCGCAAGGGCTACGCCCGGGCCGCCACCGCCGACCTGCTCTCGGTCCCTCCGCCCGTGCCGGTCCACGTCCGCGTGAACGCCCTGCACACCCCGGAGGCCGAACAGGACCTCAAAGCCCTCTCGCCCCTGCCCGGTCTGTCGGCGCTCCGCCTCCCGAAGGTCACGTCACCGGCCGAGATCGTCGCCGTCGCGGAAGGGACGGCCCCCGCGGAAGGAGGCGCGATCCCCCTGTACGCCCTCCTCGAATCGGCCCTGGGCGTCGAGCGCGCCTACGCCATCGCCGGCGCCCACCCCGCGCTGCACGGCATCACGCTGGGCGAGGCCGACCTCCGCGCCGACCTGGGCGTCCACCACGACCGGGCCCTCGACTGGCCCCGCTCCCGGGTGGTCGTCGCCGCGCGCGCCGCGGGGCTGCCGTCCCCGGCCCAGTCGGTCCACCCGGACACGAGGGACCTCGACGGCCTGGCCGCCTCCTGCGCCCACGGCCGCTCCCTCGGCTTCCTGGGCCGCGCCGCCATCCACCCCCGTCAGCTCCCGGTCATCGAACGCGCCTACGCCCCGACCCCGCAGGAGGTGGAGTCGGCCGAGGAGACCCTGCGGGCCGCGACCGCCGCACCCGGCGCCCAGGCCCTGCCCGACGGCCGCTTCATCGACCCGGCGATCGTGGCCGCCGCCCACAGAACCCTCTCCCTGGCCGCCCGCCCCACCCGGCCGTGATCCCTCCGCCCGGTGGGGCTTCTCGCGCAGTTCCCCGCGCCCCTGAAAAACAGGGCTGCGCCCACTGCTTTTCAGGCCCGCAGGGCCGATGGCTTTCAGGCCCGCAGGGGCCTGATGCCTTTAGGGGCGCGGGGAACTGCGCGACCAGCCCCCACCGAACCCGCAGCCAAAAACCCACCCGCCCCGAAGGGACAGGTGGGCAGGCATCACATCGACCGAACCGACCGTCGCGTCAGCTCTTCTTCGCCGACTCGGGCTCCTTCTTCTCGCCCTCGGCCACAGCCTTGTCCTCGGACTCCCCCGACTTCGACTTCGACTCCGAATCCGATTTCGACTCCGACTTCGACTCCGACTTCGGCTTCAACTCCGACTCCGGGTCCTCCACCGACACGGCAGCACCCTCGTCCCCGTCACCGTCGGAGACCCCCGGCTCGACGACCTCTTCCCGCCCCGGCCGCTTGCGGGCCGACAGGACCAGGTAGATCACGGCGAGGACGAAGACGAGCAGCGCGGTCCAGTTGTTGAGGCGCAGCCCGAGGATGTGGTGGGCCTCGTCGACCCGCATGTACTCGATCCAGAACCGCCCCGCGCAGTACGAGGCGACGTACAGCGCGAACGCCCGTCCGTGCCCGAGGGTGAAGCGGCGGTCCGCCCAGATGACGAGGAGCGCGACGCCGATGCACCACAGCGACTCGTAGAGGAAGGTCGGGTGGTAGGTGCCCGGCAGCCGCCCGTCCGTGGAGGACGTGATCTCCACGGCCCACGGCAGGTCCGTCGGCTTGCCGTACAGCTCCTGGTTGAACCAGTTGCCCCACCGTCCGATCGCCTGGGCCAGCGCGATACCGGGTGCGACGGCGTCGGCGTACGCGGGCAGCGGGATGCCGCGCCGACGGCAGCCGATCCACGCGCCGACCGCGCCGAGCGCGATCGCGCCCCAGATGCCGAGTCCGCCCTCCCAGACCTTGAAGGCGTCGACCCAGTCACGGCCCTCGCTGAAGTACAGCTCGTAGTCCGTGATCACGTGGTAGAGGCGCCCGCCGACCAGGCCGAAGGGCACGGCCCAGACAGCGATGTCGGCGATCGTGCCGGCCTGTCCGCCGCGTGCGACCCAGCGTTTGTTGCCGAGCCAGACGGCTACGAAGACACCGATGATGATGCAGAAGGCGTAGCCGCGCAGCGGGACGGGACCGAGGTACAGCACCCCGCGCGACGGGCTGGGAATGTAGGCAAGTTCCATGGCAGGGTCGACGCTACCTTGCCGGGCCCGGCCGACGGCGGGCGGCCCGGCAACGGGTCCATAACGCCGCGTCACACCCGCCTTGACACCCCACGGCCCCCAGCAGTCCCCGCCGCCTCACCCGTGACTCACCCCTGGGCCTTCGCCTCCACCATCTGCTTCAGCTTGGCGGGGGTCATGGACTGGTCCGCGTAGATGTTGGTGCCGTTGAGGAAGACGCTCGGCGTGCCGGAGAAGCCGCCCTTCTGGAACGCCTCGTTCGACTTGGCGACCCAGCTGTTGTGTCTGCCGTTCTCGACGCAGGTGCGGAAGGGGGCGGTGTCCAGTCCGTCCACCTTCTTCGCGAGGTCGAGCAGCCTGGCCTCACCGGCGAAGTCGTCGTTCGTCTCGGGCGGCTGGTTCTCGTAGAGCACGTCGTGGTACTCGGGGAACTTGCCCTCGTTCTGCGCGCACGCGGCGGCGTTGGCGGCCTTGCGGGAGCCGCTGCCGCCCATGTTCCCGTCGATCAGGGTGGCGAGGTGGTACTCGACCTTCAGCTTCCCGGCCGCGGTCAGCTCGTGGATCGTCGAGCGGTAGGCGTCCTCGAAGGACTTGCAGGCCGGGCAGCGGAAGTCCTCCCACACGGAGAGGGTCGACCTGGCTCCGGCGTCCCCGACCGGGATCGCGAGGCTGTCCTCGCCGTTCGCCCCCGAGGGCGCCACGACCGGGCCCGAGGCGGAGGACTCGTCGTCCTTGCCCGCGTTCGCCGCCACCACGCCGATGACGGCGGCCAGCCCCAGGACGCACACCACGGAGGCGCCCACGATCAGGACCCGGCGGCGCTTCTCGGCGGTCTTCTGCTTCTCGCGCTCCTCCGCCAGCCATTCACGGGCGGTGCGCTTTCCCTCACGGTTCTTCTCGCTCACATCCCGCAGAACGAACCGGGGAGGCGCACCGCGCCTCCCCGGTCCCACTTCCACCCGTTCGAGTGAGCGGATCGCCCGTGACGTCCAGCTACCCCCGTACGACAAACGGGTGAACGTCACGCGCGTCCGACGCGCCGGGTCAGGCGCCCCGGCGCACCCCCTTGGCGAGGTCGCCCGCCAGAACCCGGACGGCGTCCAGGCCGGCCGCCTCGTCGGGGGCGTCCAGCATCAGCTTCACGAACGCGGAGCCGACGATCACGCCGTCGGCGAACCCGGCGACCTCGGCGGCCTGCTCGGCGTTGGAGACACCGAGGCCGACGCAGACCGGCAGGCCGGAGCCCGTGGCCCGGGTGCGTTCCACCAGGTCCTGGGCCTGCGCGCCCACCGACTCCCGGGTGCCGGTGACCCCCATCAGCGAGGCGGCGTAGACGAAGCCGCTGCCCGCCGCGGTGATCTCGGCGAGCCGGGCGTCCTTGCTGCTGGGCGCGACGACGAAGACCGTGCCGAGGCCGTGCTTCTCGGCGTGCTCCCTCCACAGCGCCGACTCCTGGACGGGCAGGTCGGGCAGGATGCAGCCCGCGCCGCCCGCCTGAGCCAGCTCGGCCGTGAAGCGCTCGACGCCGTAGCGGTCGATGGGGTTCCAGTACGTCATGACGAGGACGGGCTTGCCGGTGGCCTCGAACGCCTCCCGGACGGTCCGCATCACGTCCGCGATCTTGACACCGCCGCGCAGGGCGATGTCGTCGGCGGTCTGGATCACGGGCCCGTCGAGGACCGGGTCGCTGTGCGGCAGACCGACCTCGACGACGTCGGCGCCGCCCTCGAAGACCGCCTTGATCGCGGCGATGCCGCCGTCGACGGTCGGGAACCCGGCCGGCAGATAGGCGATGAGCGCGGACCGCCCCTCCCCCTTGGCCGCGGCGAGCGTGTCGCTCAACAGCTGGATGTTGCCGCTCACTTGGCGTCCCCCTCGATCTCGGCGAGATCGGCCGCGTCGGCCGCGACCTCGGCGTCGGTGTCGTACAGGCCGAAGTAGCGCGCCGCCGTGTCCATGTCCTTGTCGCCACGGCCGGACAGGTTGACGACGATCAGCCCGTCCTTGCCCAGTTCCCTGCCGACCTCCAGGGCGCCGGCGAGCGCGTGGGCGCTCTCGATGGCCGGGATGATGCCCTCGGTGCGCGACAGCAGACGCAGTGCCTGCATGGCCGCGTCGTCGGTGACGGCGCGGTACTCGCCCCGGCCGCTGTCCTTGAGGTACGCGTGCTCGGGGCCGATGCCGGGGTAGTCCAGGCCCGCCGAGATCGAGTACGGCTCGGTGATCTGGCCCTCCTCGTCCTGCAGGACGTAGGAGCGCGAGCCGTGCAGGATGCCCGGTTCACCGGCGGTGAGCGTCGCCGCGTGCTCACCGGTCTCGACGCCGTGGCCGGCGGGCTCGCAGCCGATGAGCCGTACGGAGGCGTCGGGGATGAAGGCGTGGAAGAGGCCGATGGCGTTCGAACCGCCGCCCACGCAGGCCACGGCCGCGTCGGGCAGCCGCCCGGCGCGTTCGAGGATCTGGCGGCGCGCCTCGACGCCGATGACCCGGTGGAAGTCGCGGACCATCGCGGGGAAGGGGTGGGGCCCGGCCACGGTCCCGAACAGGTAGTGCGTGCGGTCGACGTTGGCGACCCAGTCCCGGAACGCCTCGTTGATGGCGTCCTTGAGGGTCCGCGAACCGGACTTGACCGCGATGACCTCGGCGCCCAGCATGCGCATGCGGGCGACGTTCAGGGCCTGCCGCTGTGTGTCGATCTCACCCATGTAGATGGTGCAGTCGAGGCCGAACAGCGCGCACGCCGTGGCGGTGGCGACGCCGTGCTGGCCCGCTCCCGTCTCGGCGATGACCCGGGTCTTGCCCATGCGCCGGGTGAGCAGGGCCTGCCCGAGCACGTTGTTGATCTTGTGTGATCCGGTGTGGTTCAGGTCCTCGCGCTTGAGGAACACCCGCGCCCCGCCGGCGTGCTCGGCGAACCGGGGCACCTCGGTGAGCGAGCTGGGCCTGCCGGTGTAGTGGACGAGCAGATCGTCGAGCTCACGCGCGAACTCGGGGTCGTGCTTCGCCTTGTCGTACTCCACGGCGACCTCGTCCACGGCGGCGACCAGCGCCTCCGGGATGAACTTGCCGCCGAACGCGCCGAAATACCCCTCGGCGCTGGGAACCTGACCCTCGGGGTCGGGAATGAAGAACTCACTGGACATGCGCATACCTCGCAGGGGCGTCGCCCCGTCGTTGGTCGGACTCCGGCTGACAGCGATCACGTACGCGCGCTGCCGGGCACCGCCGGTCACCCCGTCCGTACTCCCCCGCCGCGACGGCGAGCGAGTACGACGGCGTCGACCGGCGGTGCCGAACCGACCGTCTCCGCTCCCGCCTGCCGCCTGCCGCCGGGGACGCGACACCCGGCGTTCAGCGAAGGGAAACGCGGTTCAGCTGCCCGCAGGGCGCCGCGTACGTGTCCTGGGCCATCGCATGCCGTTCACCTGACCCGGCTCGTCACCGATGACATAGCGGACCCGGCGCCCGTGGACGCGACGGGCGGGGGCCCGGCAGCCACGGGGACGGCACCCGCGCGCGAGGCGGGCGTAGGGGTCCCTGGGAGTCATGGTGATCGAGAACATCGGGGCACAGCCTACCGGCCCCGGCTCACCCGTGTGGGTGACCACGACCGCTACGGCGGCCCGGCCGCACCCCGGCGCCCCGGCCGGGACGGATCCCGGCCGGTCGGCGGTGGGGGTACGACCGGTCATGTCCGGGTCAGCCCCGCCCGTGCCGCAGCGCGGGGTGCTCGCCCGCGGCGACGAGGTCGGCCACGGCGGTCCGGGGGTCCTTGCCGGTGACGAGGGACTCGCCCACGAGGACGGCGTCGGCACCGGCGTTGGCGTAGGCGATGAGGTCGTGCGGGCCCCGGACACCGGACTCGGCGATCTTGACGATGGAGTCCGGGATCTCGGGGGCGACCCGCTCGAACGTGGAGCGGTCGACCTCCAGGGTCTTGAGGTTGCGGGCGTTGACGCCGATCACCCGCGCGCCGGCGTCGACCGCGCGCTCGACCTCGTCCTCGTCGTGGACCTCGACGAGCGGGGTGAGCCCGATGGACTCCGCGCGCTCGATGAGCGATTCCAGCGCCGGCTGGTCGAGCGCGGCGACGATGAGCAGGACGACGTCGGCGCCGTAGGCCCGTGCCTCCCACAGCTGGTACGAGGTGACGATGAAGTCCTTGCGCAGGACGGGGATGTCCACGCGCGCGCGGACGGCCTCCAGGTCGGCCAGCGAGCCGCCGAAGCGGCGCTGTTCGGTGAGGACGGAGATGATCGCCGCGCCACCCGCCTCGTAGTCGGCGGCGAGACCGGCCGGGTCGGCGATCGCGGCGAGCGCGCCCTTGGAGGGGCTGGACCGCTTGACCTCGCAGATCACCTTGACGCCGTCGCCGCGGAGCGCGGCCGCGCCGTCCTTGGCCGCCGGAGCCTTCGCCGCGCGCTCCTTGAGCTCGTCGAGGCTGACGCGCGCCTGCCGTTCCGCGAGGTCGGCACGGACTCCGTCGATGATCTCGTCGAGCACACTCACGCGAGCGGCCCCCTTTCAGACGGTGAGAACGATGAAAACGGCAAAAATCAGTGACAACGTTTGACGGTCATGTATTGACAGTCGGGCGGTTCTCGGGGTTGAGGCAGTTCACTGCGATGGTATCCGCAGGAGGGCGTGGGCCTCGCATCCGGTTGACGGCGGTCCCAGTACCTGGACCTTCATGGTTCGATCAAGGGTGGAGCCAGCCACCGAACGGCAGGTTCCGGACAACCGTGAAGACCAGCGCCAATACGCCGAGGGACCACAGCTGGAGGGTGCCGAGGCGTAGGCGGAGGGGCCGTCCGCGCGCCGCGCGGACCACCCAGACGGTCCACAGCACCGCGAAGCCGAGGAAGCCGGCGACGGCCAGCGCGTTGTCGGTGAGGGCGGTCGCGATGTCCCCGTGCGCGAAGGCGTGTGCGCTGCGCAGACCGCCGCAGCCGGGGCAGTACAGGCCGGTGAGGCGCCACAGCGGGCAGACCGGGTAGTGGCCGGGCTCGTTGGGGTCCACGGCCGCGACGTACGCGAAGGCACCGGCGACGGCCGCGAGCACTCCGGCGGGCACCGCGAGCGAGCGGAGCGCGCGGCCCGTCGTCGGGGCGGTCACGCCGCGGGGCGGTGGCGCGGTCGGCTGGGTCTCGGCGTTCACACACCGCATTGTGCCCCGCGCGGGGCACAGGCGCGCCGGAGGGACGGCCCGCGGTGAGGCGGAACCGTCCCTCGGGCGGGTGTCAGCCCTTGGCGCCGGCCGGCTCGGGGGTCGTCCCGGTCTGCGCGCGCACCGTCGCCGTCTCGTACACGGCGTGCGCGTCCTTCGGCTGGCCCATGCCCATGGCACGCATGATCATGCCGACGACGCCGCCGAGGACGGTGATGACCATGCCGGCCCAGAATCCCAGCGGCTCGGCCATCACCATGAAGGCGCCCGAGACGCAGAAACCGATGAAGGCGATGGTGACGCCGGTCCAGGCGGCCGGGGTGTGACCGTGGCTGCTGCCCGCCATGACTTGCTCCTCGTTGTCCATTGCGTGGTGCTCGATGCGTGTCGCTCGATGCCTGTGCTGAGTCGGACGCTCGTCGTCCATTGTCCCGTACGGGTACGGGTGCCTTGAGCGGGGGTGTCCACTCCCGCGTTCGGGGGGTCGTCCGGTGCGTGCGACCCGGTGGTGGCCTAGGCGGGACCGGGTCCCGTCGGGTCCTCGCCGCGGTCCAGGGCCTTCCACATGTCCTCGGGCCGGTCGGGGTCGACGGGCCGGGCCCGGCGCGGCCGGGGGGTGCCGTCGCGTTCGTAGCGGCCGGACATCGCGGGCCACCGCCGTCCGTGGCGCAGCGCGAGCAGTCCGGCGAGCAGGATGAGCGCGCCGCCGACGGCCGCGACGTACGGCCAGCCGGTGTGGCCGAGCGCGTCGACGGTCGCGGCGGTGTCGCCGGACGCCTCGGCCGCCTTGTCGTCGAGCGCGGCGCTGTCCTGGGCACCGAGCAGCGCGGCGGCGATCGTGCCCGCCCCGGAGAGGGCGAGCAGCGCGGAGACCAGGACGCGCCCGGAGCGGCGTACGGCGAAGACGGCGACGAGCGCGGCCAGGCCCACCACGGCGAGCGCCGCGGGCACGCCCGTGACGTCGCTGCCCTGGGCGGTCAGCGGGAAGTCGCCGCCCGCCACCGAGATGGTGCCCTGCGACCAGCGCTGCCGGCTGGCGAGCAGCACGACGGCCGCGCCCAGGGCGCCGCTGAGCAGCGCCAGAGCGAGACTGCGCCGGCCGGCGCGGACGGACGCGGGTTCGGGACGGGGGTGGTCAGGGCTTGCGGTCACGTACTCCACTATCGCCTGCTCCCCGGGTGGGTCGGCACCCGGGGCGACGTGAGAAGCGCCCTACTCGCCCAGCCGGTTGGCCGTGTGCACCGCGCGCAGGACCGCCGCCGCCTTGTTGCGGCACTCGGTGTCCTCGGCGAGGGGGTCGGAGTCGGCGACGATGCCGGCGCCGGCCTGGACGTACGCCGTGCCGTCGCGCAGCAGTGCCGTGCGGATGGCGATGGCGGTGTCGGAGTCCCCGGCGAAGTCGAGGTAGCCGACGCAGCCGCCGTACAGGCCCCGGCGGGACGGTTCCAGTTCGTCGATGATCTGCATCGCGCGCGGTTTGGGGGCGCCGGAGAGGGTGCCGGCGGGGAAGCAGGCGGTCAGGACGTCGAAGGCCGTGCGGCCCGCCGCGACCCGGCCGGTGACGGTGGACACGATGTGCATGACGTGGGAGTAGCGCTCGACGGACATGAAGTCGACGACCTCGACCGAGCCCGGCTCGCAGACCCGGCCCAGGTCGTTGCGGCCCAGGTCGACGAGCATCAGGTGCTCGGCGCGCTCCTTGGGGTCGGCGAGCAGTTCGTCGGCGAGGGCCTGGTCCTCCTGCGGGGTCGCGCCCCGGTGCCGGGTGCCGGCGATGGGGTGGACCATGGCCTGCCCGTCCTCGACCTTGACCAGGGCCTCGGGGGAGGATCCGACGACGTCGAAGCCGTCGAAGCGGAACAGGTACATGTACGGGGAGGGGTTGGTCGCCCTCAGGACGCGGTAGACGTCCAGCGCACTGGCCGTGCACGGGGTTTCGAAGCGCTGGGAGGGGACGACCTGGAAGGCCTCGCCGGCCCGGATGCGTTCCTTGATGTCCTCGACGGCGTCCTGGAAGTCGGGGCCGCCCCACAGCGCGGTGTACTCGGGCAGTTCGGAGGGCGGGAGCGCCGCCGGGGGCTGGGCCACGGGCCGGGCGAGGTCGGCCTCCATGGCGTCGAGGCGGGCGATCGCGTCGGCGTGGGCCTCGTCGACACCGGTGTCGAGGTCGTTGTGGTTGATGGCGTTGGCGATCAGCAGGACCGAGCCCTCCCAGTGGTCCATCACCGCCAGGTCGCTGGTGAGCAGCATGGTCAGCTCGGGCAGCCGCAGGTCGTCCTGCCCGCCGGGGCCGATCTTCTCCAGGCGGCGCACGATGTCGTAGCCCAGGTAGCCGACCATGCCGCCGGTGAAGGGGGGCATGCCCTCCTGGTGGGGGGTGTGGAGGGCCTCGATGGTGGCGCGGAGGGCGGCGAGGGGGTCGCCGTCCACGGGGACGCCGACGGGCGGGGTGCCGAGCCAGTGGGCCTGACCGTCGCGGGCGGTGAGGGTGGCGTGGCTGCGGACGCCGACGAAGGAGTAACGGGACCACGAGCGGCCGTTCTCCGCGGATTCCAGGAGGAAGGTGCCGGGGCGCTCGGCGGCGAGCTTGCGGTAGAGCCCGACGGGGGTGTCGCCGTCGGCGAGGAGCTTGCGGCTGACGGGGATGACACGGCGGTCGCCGGCCAGCTTGCGGAACGTCTCGAGGTCCATGGCGGCTGACCTTACTGATCCAGTGACGGTACGTCGGAATCGGCGCCGCCCGGGGCGCCTTCCTCGGCCTTGAGGACGTCCTCGTCGAAGCAGGTGCGGGCGCCGGTGTGGCAGGCGGCGCCGACCTGGTCGACCTTGACGAGGACGGTGTCGGCGTCGCAGTCCAGGCTGACGGACTTCACCCACTGGACGTGGCCGGAGGTGTCGCCCTTGACCCAGTACTCGCGGCGGCTGCGCGACCAGTAGGTGCAGCGGCCGGTGGTGAGCGTGCGGTGCAGGGCCTCGTCGTCCATCCAGCCGAGCATGAGCACCTCACCGGTGTCGTACTGCTGGGCGATGGCGGGCAGGAGCCCGTCGGCGCCGCGCTTGAGGCGGGCGGCGATCCCGGGGTCCAGCGCGCTGGACGTGCCGGGGCCGGCGGGGGCTCCGGGACGGTGGGGGCTGCTGGAGGACGGCGTGCTGGTCATGCCTGCCATTGTGCCGCGCCGCGCCGGCCGGCCTCGCCGGTTGTCCACAGGCCGGACCCTCTTGTCGTACGTATGACCGGCCCGTGGGGCGACCGTCCGGGTACCGGCGGGCCGGGTTCGGCGCGACCTGTGCTGGGCGGGGTGGTGGCCCGGTCGTAGGGTGGCTGGCATGTCTACCCATGCCAAGCGTGAACGGCTTCTCTTCGCCGACCTGTTGGAGACCGCCGGACCCGAGGCCCCCACCCTGTGCGAGGGCTGGACGACCCGTGATCTGGCCGCACACGTGGTCGTGCGCGAGCGTCGCCCCGACGCCGCCGGCGGCATACTCATCAAACAGCTCGCGTCGCGCCTCGACCGGGTGATGGAGGAGTTCGCCGCCAAGCCGTACGAGGAGCTGATCCAGCTCGTACGGACCGGTCCGCCGCGTTTCTCGCCCTTCAACCTCAAGCAGATCGACGAGGCGTCGAACACGATCGAGTTCTACGTCCACACCGAGGACATCCGCCGGGCCCGGCCCGACTGGACCCCGCGCGAGCTCGACCACGTCTTCCAGGACGCGCTGTGGTCCCGTCTGGAGCGCACGGCCCGCCTCATGGGCCGCCGCTCCCCCACGGGTCTGGTCCTGCGCCGCCCCGACGGGCGGACGGCGGTGGCCCACCGCGGGGCCCCCGTCGTCACCGTCACCGGCGAGCCCGCCGAGCTGCTGCTGTTCCTCTACGGGCGCCAGCAGGTCGCCGATGTGGAGCTGGAGGGCGAGAAGGAGGCGATCGCCAAGCTGCACGAGACGAAGCAGCTGGGGATCTGAGCCGGGTCGGTGGGGCCCGGTCACCAGGTGACCGGGCCCCACCGCCCGGGGTCCGACGGCGTCAGCGCACCGGGTGCCCGGCCGTCCGCAGCGCGTTCTTGACCTCGCCGATGCGCAGGTCGCCGAAGTGGAAGACGGAGGCGGCGAGCACGGCGTCGGCGCCCGCCTCGACGGCCGGGGCGAAGTCGGCGAGCCGGCCGGCGCCGCCGGAGGCGATGACGGGGACCGTGACGTGCTGGCGGACGGCGGTGATCATCTCCAGGTCGTAGCCGTCCTTGGTGCCGTCCGCGTCCATGGAGTTGAGCAGGATCTCGCCCGCGCCCAGCTCGGCGGCCCGGTGGGCCCACTCGACGGCGTCGATACCGGTGCCCTTGCGGCCGCCGTGGGTGGTGACCTCGAAGGATCCGGCCTCCGTGCGGCGGGCGTCGACCGACAGGACCAGCACCTGGCGGCCGAAGCGCTCGGCGATCTCGCGGATGAGCTCGGGGCGGGCGATCGCCGCCGTGTTGACGCCGACCTTGTCCGCGCCCGCCCGCAGCAGTTTGTCCACGTCCTCGGCCGTGCGGACGCCGCCGCCGACCGTCAGCGGGATGAAGACCTGCTCGGCGGTGCGGCGCACCACGTCGTACGTCGTCTCGCGGTTGCCCGACGAGGCGGTGATGTCCAGGAACGTCAGCTCGTCGGCGCCCTCGGCGTCGTAGACCTTCGCCATCTCGACGGGGTCGCCCGCGTCGCGCAGGTTCTGGAAGTTGACGCCCTTGACGACCCGGCCGTTGTCCACGTCCAGGCAGGGGATGACTCGGACCGCCAGGGTCATGAAATCCACGGCTCCTTAGGATTGGCCAGATGGCCTCGGGAGGGCCGGCGAAGGCCCGCGAGCGCCTAGCCTCTGAATGCTTCGATCTCTACTTCGACGAGGATGCGGGGGTCGACGAAACCCTCCACGACCAGCAGGGTCGCGGCGGGACGCACCGGGTCGAAGATCTCCTTGTGGGCCCGCCCCACCGCCTCCACGTCCCGCATGTGGGTCAGGTACATCCGGGTACGGATCACCGACTCGGCGCCGAGCCCGAACTCGCCTAGCGCCTCGACCGCGTGGGTGAAGGCCGCCCTGGCCTGTTCGTAGGGGTCGCCCTCCCCGTGCAGCACCTCGCCCCTGAAGGCCGTCGTACCCGCCACCAGGACACGGTCGCCCGCCGCGACGGCGCGCGCGAAACCGAAGGACTCCTCCCAGGGACTCCCGCTCTGCACCCGCCGCACGGCGTCGGACGTCATGACGACACAACCTCCAGGGCCTCTTCCAGGGTGAACGCCTTCGCGTACAGGGCCTTGCCGACGATGGCCCCCTCGACACCGAGGGGCACCAGCTCGGCGATGGCCCGCAGGTCGTCCAGGGACGACACGCCCCCGGAGGCCACGACCGGGCGGTCGGTGGCCGCGCACACGTTCTTCAGCAGCTCCAGGTTGGGGCCCTGGAGGGTGCCGTCCTTGGCGATGTCGGTGACGACGTACCGCGCGCAGCCCTCCTTGTCGAGGCGCTCCAGCGTCTCGTAGAGGTCGCCGCCGTCGCGGGTCCAGCCGCGGCCCTTCAGCGTCGTGCCGCGCACGTCGAGGCCCACGGCGATCCTGTCGCCGTGCTCGGCGATGACCTTGGCGACCCACTCGGGGGTCTCCAGGGCGGCCGTGCCCAGGTTGACACGGGTGCAGCCGGTGGCCAGGGCCTTCGCCAGGGAGGCGTCGTCCCGGATGCCGCCGGACAGTTCGACCTTGATGTCCATGGCCCGGGTGACCTCGGCGACCAGGTCCCGGTTGTCGCCGGTGCCGAACGCCGCGTCCAGGTCGACCAGGTGCAGCCACTCGGCGCCCGCGCTCTGCCAGGCGAGGGCGGCCTGCAGCGGGGAGCCGTAGGAGGTCTCCGTACCGGACTCGCCGTGGACGAGCCGGACCGCCTGGCCGTCACGGACGTCCACGGCGGGCAGGAGTTCGAGCTTCGAAGCCATCAGAGGGTTCCGATCCAGTTGGTCAGCAGCTGCGCTCCGGCGTCGCCGGACTTCTCGGGGTGGAACTGGGTGGCCCACAGCGCGCCGTTCTCCACGGCCGCCACGAAGGGCTTGCCGTGCGTCGACCACGTGACCTTCGGCGCGGTGAGCGCGGGGTTGTGCGTCTCCAGGGACCAGTCGTGGACGGCGTAGGAGTGCACGAAGTAGAAGCGGGCGTCGGCGTCCAGGCCGGCGAACAGCCGGGTGCCGGCCGGGGCCTCGACGGTGTTCCAGCCCATGTGCGGCACGATCTCGGCCTGGAGCGGCTCGACGGCGCCGGGCCACTCGTCGAGGCCCTCGGTCTCCACACCGTGCTCGATGCCGCGGGCGAAGAGGATCTGCATGCCGACGCAGATGCCCATCACGGGGCGGCCGCCGGAGAGCCTGCGGTCGATGATCCAGTCGCCGCGCGCCTCCTTCAGCCCCTTCATGCAGGCGGCGAAGGCGCCGACGCCGGGCACCAGCAGGCCGTCGGCGTTCATGGCACGGTCGAAGTCGCGGGTGATCTCGACCTCGGCGCCGGTGCGGGCGAGGGCGCGCTCGGCGGACCTCACGTTGCCGAAGCCGTAGTCGAAGACGACGACCTTCTTGGGGGCGCTCAACTCCACACCTCCAGCCTCATGACACCGGCGACCAGGCACATCGCGGCGCCGACGGAGAGCAGCACGACGAGCTGCTTCGGCATGCCCTGCTTGACGAAGGAGATGATCCCGCCGACCAGGAAGAGGCCGACGACGATCAGGACGGTCGACAGGCCGTTCACAGCGCGCCCTTCGTGGAGGGCAGGATGCCTGCCGCGCGCGGGTCGCGCTCACAGGCGTAGCGCAGGGCCCGCGCCAGCGCCTTGAACTGGCACTCGACGATGTGGTGGGCGTTGCGCCCGTACGGCACGTGCACGTGCAGCGCGATCTGGGCCTGGGCGACGAAGGACTCCAGGGTGTGCCGGGTCATCGTGGTGTCGTACTCGCCGATCATCGGCGCCATCTTCTCGGGCTCGGTGTGCACGAGGTAGGGGCGGCCGGAGAGGTCGACGGTGACCTGGGCGAGGGACTCGTCCAGCGGGACCGTGCAGTTGCCGAAGCGGTAGATGCCCACCTTGTCGCCGAGGGCCTGCTTGAAGGCGGCGCCCAGCGCGAGCGCGGTGTCCTCGATGGTGTGGTGGGAGTCGATGTGCAGGTCGCCGTCGGTCTTCACGGTCAGGTCGAACAGACCGTGGCGGCCGAGCTGGTCGAGCATGTGGTCGTAGAAGCCGACCCCGGTGGAGATCTCCGTCCGTCCGGTGCCGTCGAGGTCGACCTCGACGAGCACCGACGTCTCCTTGGTCGTCCGCTCTATCCTGCCGACGCGGGCTTGGCGAGTCATGCGTCCGTCTCCTTCTTCAGTTCACGTACCGCGTCGAGGAACGCGTCGTTCTCTTCCGGGGTGCCGGCGGTGACCCGGAGCCAGCCCGGTACTCCGTTGTCCCGGACCAGGACACCCCGGTCGAGGATCGCCTGCCACACGCTGTGGGAGTCGTCGAAGCGGCCGAACTGCACGAAGTTGGCGTCGGACGCGGTCACCTCGTAGCCGATCGCCAGCAGCTCGCCGACCAGCCGGTCCCGCTCCGACTTCAGCTGTTCGACGTACTTCAGCAGCGTGCCGGTGTGCTCCAGGGCGGCCAGGGCGGTCGCCTGGGTGACGGCGGAGAGGTGGTACGGCAGGCGGACCAGCTGGACCGCGTCCACGACCGCCGGGTGCGCGGCGAGGTAGCCCAGGCGCAGGCCCGCCGCGCCGAACGCCTTCGACATCGTGCGCGAGACGACGAGGTTCGGCCGGCCCTCGATGAGGGGCAGCAGCGAGTCGCCGTGGCTGAACTCGACGTACGCCTCGTCGACCACGACCAGCGAGGGCTTCGCCGCCTGCGCGGCCTCGTACAGCGCGAGGACGGTCTCGCCCGGGACGGCGGTGCCCGTGGGGTTGTTGGGGGTGGTGACGAAGACGACGTCGGGCCGGTGCTCGGCGATCGCCTTCTCGGCGGCGGCGAGGTCGATGGTGAAGTCGTCGTTGCGGGGGCCGGAGATCCACTCGGTGCCGGTGCCGCGGGAGATCAGGCCGTGCATGGAGTACGAGGGCTCGAACCCGATCGCGCTGCGGCCGGGCCCGCCGAAGGTCTGCAGCAGCTGCTGGATGACCTCGTTGGAGCCGTTGGCGGCCCATACGTTGGCGAGCCCTACCTCGTGGCCGGAGGTGTCCGTCAGGTACTCGGCGAGGCGGGTCCGCAGCTCCACCGCGTCCCGGTCCGGGTAGCGGTTGAGGTCGCGCGCCGCCGCCCGCACCCGCTCGGCGATCCGCTCGACCAGCGCCTCGGGCAGGGGGTACGGGTTCTCGTTCGTGTTCAGCCGTACGGGGACGTCGAGCTGGGGCGCGCCGTAGGGGCTCTTGCCGCGCAGTTCGTCCCGTACGGGGAGGTCGTCGATTCCGAAGCTCACTTGCCGGGTACCTTCCAGCCGAACCGTGCCTTGATCGCCGCGCCGTGCGCGGGCAGGTCCTCCGCCTCCGCCAGCGTCACCACGTGGTGCGCGACCTCGGCCAGCGCGTCCTCGGTGTAGTCGACGATGTGGATGCCGCGCAGGAAGGACTGGATGGACAGACCGGAGGAGTGGCAGGCGCAGCCGCCGGTCGGGAGCACGTGGTTGGAGCCGGCCGCGTAGTCGCCCAGGGAGACCGGGGCCCAGGGGCCGATGAAGATCGCGCCGGCGTTGACGACGCGCTCGGCGACGGCCGCGGCGTCGGCGGTCTGGATCTCCAGGTGCTCGGCGCCGTAGGCGTTGACGACGCGCAGGCCCTCGTCGACGCCGTCGACCAGGACGATCGCGGACTGCCGCCCGGCCAGGGCGGGCCGGATGCGGTCCTCGATGTGCTTGGTGGCGCCGACCTGCGGCTCCAGCTCCTTCTCGACCGCGTCGGCGAGGGCCACGGAGTCGGTGACGAGCACCGCGGCGGCGAGCGGGTCGTGCTCGGCCTGGCTGATCAGGTCGGCGGCGACGTGCACCGGGTCGGCGGTGTCGTCGGCGAGGACGGCGATCTCGGTCGGACCGGCCTCGGAGTCGATGCCGATGACGCCGGTGAAGTACCGCTTGGCGGCCGCCACCCAGATGTTGCCCGGCCCGGTGACCATGTTGGCGGGCGGGCAGGACTCGGTGCCGTACGCGAACATCGCCACGGCGGTGGCGCCGCCGGCCGCGTACACCTCGTCGACGCCGAGCAGCGCGCAGGCCGCGAGGATGGTGGGGTGCGGCAGCCCGTCGAACTCGGCCTGCGCCGGGGAGGCCAGGGCGATCGAGGGGACGCCGGCCTCCTGCGCCGGGACCACGTTCATGATCACGGAGGAGGGGTACACCGAGCGGCCGCCGGGGGCGTAGAGACCGACGCGCTCGACCGGTACCCACTTCTCGGTGACCGTGCCGCCGGGGACGACCTGGGTGGTGTGCGTGGTGCGGCGCTGTTCGCGGTGGACGATCCGGGCGCGGCGGATCGACTCCTCCAGGGCCGCGCGGACGGGCGGGTCGAGCTGCTCCAGGGCCTCGGTGAGGGCCTTCTCCGGGACCCGTACGGAGGTCAGGCGGACCCCGTCGAACTTCTCGGCGAAGTCGATCAGCGCCGCGTCGCCCCGATGATGCACGGCCTCGCAGATCGGACGCACCTTCTCCAGGGCGGCCGAGACGTCGAAGTCGGCTCGGGGCAGCAGGTCGCGCAGGGCGGGTCCCTCCGGGAGGGCGTCGCCGCGCAGATCGATTCGGGAGATCACGTTCCCAATTCTCTCAGACCCGCGTCGGCCGACATCCGCGCGTTCCACTGGCTGATACAGGACGGCCCGGGAACCCGGAAGATCACCTTCACGTCTTGCGTTCAGGACGTCACGCAGCGGGCATCACCAGCGTAACCAGTTGCGCGATACACGTGAGTGCACTCGGGTGCGCCCGAGTGGCACAGGACGGGGGAAGGAAGAGCTGTGAGCGAGGGGCCCGGCATCCGGGACGAAGGAGAGCTGCCGGACGATCTGACGGCCGCCGAAGCGGGCATGTGGCAGGCATTCCGCAACGGCAGTGTGTACGACCTGCGCGACGGCGACCTCGCCGTGGACGACCCGCACGGGGGCCACCCCTGGGGGCCCGAGCGGACCGTACGGGCCCGGATCGTGGCCTGGCTGCTGCTGGACGGGCCGCCCGCGCTGGCCGGCCGGGTCTCGGCGCTGAAGCTGGTCGGTGTCCAGGTCAAGGGCGTCCTGGAGCTGGCGGGCGGCCAGGTGGTGCCGTACGTGGAGATGAAGGGCTGCCGGTTCGAGAAGGAGATCCTGCTGCCGGAGGCCCGGTTCACGACCGTGCGGCTGGTGGACTGCTCGGTGCCCCGGCTGGAGGCGGCCCGGCTGCACACGGAGGGTGATCTGCATCTGCCGCGCTGCCGGTTCCACAACGGGGTGCGGCTGGCGGACGCCCACATCGGCACCGATCTGCTGCTCAACCAGGCGGTCGTCTACCGCGACCGGCACGGCCGCTCGCTCTCCGCCGACGGGCTGACCGTGGCCCAGGACGTCCAGGCCGAGATGCTGGAGTCGCACGGGGAGCTGAGCCTGCGCGGCGCGACCGTCGGCGCCTCGCTCAGTCTGCGCGGCAGCCGTCTCGCCAACCCCTACGGCCGCCTCGCGCTGAACGCGCCCCAGCTGACCGTCGAGCGCACCCTCTATCTGACGCCGGCCGGCATCGGCAATCCGCTGCACACCAGCGGCAGTACGCCCGCGCGCGGGACCCGCGTGCAGCGGTTCGAGTGCACGGGCGGCATCCGGCTGGACGACGGGCGGTTCGGTGACTCCGTCGACCTGGAGCGGGCCCGCTTCACCTTCACGGACGAACAGGAGCTGTCGCTGCGCCGGGTCCAGGTGCCCGAGCTGCGGTTCCTCGGCGACCGGCCGGAGCGCGGCAAGGTGGTGCTGTCGGGGGCGCGCGTCGGCGTGCTGATCGACAGCTCGGAGAGCTGGCCGGGCCCCGGCAACCTCCACATGGGCGGTTTCCAGTACGAGTCGCTGGTGCCGCGCGACCGGTTCCCGCTGGCCAGGCGGCTGGAGTGGGTGGCGGCGGCGACCGCCGAGTACAGCCCGGAGCCGTACGAGCGGCTGGCGAGCGTGCTGCGGGCCGGCGGGGACGACGAGGGGGCCCGCGAGGTGCTCCTCGCCAAGCAGCGCCACCGGCGGCAGGGCCTGCCGCTCGCGGCCAAGCTCTGGGGCCACGCGCAGGACTGGACCGTCGCCTACGGGTACCGGCCGGGCCGGGCGGCGGTGTGGATGGCGGTGCTGTGGGCGCTGACGTCCCTGGCCTTCTCGCAGTCGGACCATCCGCCGATGAAGAGCGGCGAGCACCCGCACTGGAGTCCCTCCCTGTTCGCCCTGGACCTGCTGCTGCCGATCGTCGACCTCGGCCAGGTCGGCTACTGGCAGCTGGACGGCGGCTGGCAGTGGCTGGCCGCGGTGGTGATCATCCTGGGCTGGGTCCTCGCGACCACGGTGGCGGCGGGCGCCACCCGGCTCCTGAGCAGGAACTGAACCCGTTCTCCCCGCAGGCCGCCCGGTGCCGGGGACCTTAATGTGGGCAGCACACAACCGGAGTCGTCGTCCCGTCGTCTTGCTGGCAGAACCGCCGGTCGCGACAGCGCCGACCGCGCGGCACGACCGCGGGAACCCGGTCCGCGCGAGCGGGGCCGGTGCGAGCGCAAGGGGGTGTCATGGGGCCGCTGCGCGCGTTCGTGCGTACCGTCCGGATGGCACGTCACACCTCCCGGCTCGCCGCCGGACTGGTCCCCGACGACGAGGTGCTGCTCGACGCCCCGGACGAGCGGCTCGGGCCCGCGCTGGTGGCGGCCGGCCGCGGTGAGTACGCGCCGGCGGCGAAGCTGCTGGCGACCACCCGGGAGGCCGCCGAGTGGGAGAGCCGCGACCGGTACGCGTCACGCCTCGCCGCCTTCGCCCACGCCCGCGACACGTGGCTGCGGGCCTGGCACGCGGCGGCCCCGCACGACCCGGACGTCCTGCTGCTCAGGGCCGAGCTGGCGGTGGCCCGCGGTCTGTGCTCCCCCGCGCGTGTCGAAGTGCTGCGCGAGGCCGGTCCGTTGATCGCCGCCGCCACGGAGGCCGGGCCGCGGGACCCGGTGCCCTGGCGGATCGCCCTCGACCACGCCCGGGGCACGGGCCTCGGCCCCACCGGGTTCGAGCGGCTGTGGGCGCAGGCCGTCCGCCGCTCCCCGCACCACTACGGATGTCATGTGGCGGCCCTGAGGTACCTCTCGGCCGCCTGCTGCGCCCGCTGGAACGACACCCCGCACACCTCCGGGTGCTCGCACGGCGGATGCTTCGACTTCGCCGAGCGGGCCGCCGAGGACGCGCTGCCCGGCTCCCTCGTGCGGGCCCTGCCGGTGCGGGCGGCCCTGGCGTACCTCACCGAGGACGGCGGGACCGTGATCCCCCGCGCACGGCTGGACGCGGCGGCGGACGGCGCGCTCGCGCTCTCCGCCGCGTACGCGCCGGGCGACCCCTGGCCGGCGGAGGTCCGCAACCTGCTGACGTACGTCCTGGTGCGCCTGGAGCGCTGGCCGGACGCCCTGGCCCAGCTGCGCATGATCGGCCCGTACGCCACGTCCTTCCCGTGGGACGGGATGTCGGGCGATCCGCTGGGCCAGTTCCTGCAGTTGCGGGACGGCGTACGGCTGGAAGTGGCGTGCTCGATCCCGCTGCGCGCACGGCCAGAGCCGCCGGGGCGGGCCGCAGGATAGCGCCCGCGGGAGGTCACCAAACGAGTACGGACGAACGCGCGCGCCCCGACGACCATTAGGCTCTGGCCTCGTGACCACCGTCCGGCTGCCGCTCTTCCCCCTGAACTCGGTGTTGTACCCGGGGCTCGTGCTACCTCTGAACATCTTCGAGGAGCGCTATCGCGCCATGATGCGCGAGTTGCTGAAGACCCCCGAGGACCAACCCCGCCGCTTCGCCGTCGTCGCCATCCGCGACGGCCACGAGGTCGCGCCGAGCGCTCCCGGCATGCCCGATCCGACCGCGCAGCCCGACCGGGGCCCCACCGCGGGCTTCGGCGGCGAACCGACCAAGGCGTTCCACTCCGTGGGCTGCGTCGCGGACGCGGCGACGATCCGGGAACGCGACAACGGCACCTACGAGGTGCTCGCGACCGGGACGACCCGGGTGCGGCTGCTCTCGGTGGACACCTCGGGCCCGTTCCTCGTGGCGGACCTGGAGGAACTGCCGGAGGACGCCGGTGACGAGGCGGGCGCGCTCGCGGAGGGTGTGCTGCGGGCGTTCCGCCAGTACCAGAAGCGGCTCGCGAGCGCCCGGGAGCGCTCGTTGTCCACGGGTGCGGACCTGCCGGACGAGCCGGCCGTCGTCTCGTACCTGGTCGCCGCCGCGATGATGCTCGACACGCCCGCCAAGCAGCGGCTGCTGCAGGCTCCCGACACGGCGTCCCGGCTGCGGGACGAGCTGAAACTCCTGCGCGCCGAGTCCGCCATCATCCGTAGTCTGCCGTCGTTGCCCGCGTCGGAGCTGACGCGGAGCCCGACGAGCCTCAACTGACGTACACGGATAGGCCGATGGCGAAGAAGTCGAAGAAGCAGCAGGCGGGCGGCACGCCCGCCACGGTGGCCCTGAGCGCGGCGGGCGTGGAGTTCACCGTGCACGCGTACGAGCACGATCCGGCGCATCCGTCCTACGGCGAGGAGGCGGCCGAGGCGATGGGCGTGTCCCCCGAACGGGTCTTCAAGACCCTGGTGGCGGACGTCGACGGCGCGCTCGTGGTCGCGGTCGTGCCGGTGGCGGGCTCGCTGGATCTGAAGGCGCTGGCGACGGCGGTCGGCGGCAAGCGGGCGGCGATGGCCGATCCCGCGCTGGCGGAGCGCACGACGGGCTATGTCCGGGGCGGGATCTCCCCCCTCGGCCAGCGCAAGCGGCTCCGCACGGTGCTGGACGCGTCCGCGGAGGGCCACGAGACGATCTGCGTCTCGGCGGGGCGGCGCGGTCTGGAGGTCGAGCTGGCCCCTCGGGACCTGCGGACGCTGACGGAGGCGGTCACGGCACCGATCGGCCGGGGGTGACGCTCCGGGGGGCGGGTGGGGGTGCGTTCTCGGGTGCGGATGAGTGGGGGCTGGTCGCGCAGTTCCCCGCGCCCCTGAAAGCCCAGGCCCTGCGGGCCTGAAAAGCGCGGGGCGCAGCCCCGGTTTTTCAGGGGCGCGGGGAACTGCGCGAGAAGCCCCACCGGACCCGCACCCGACAACGCACCCCACCCGCACCCCGGAGGGCCTACGTACCGTGGCCGTCCTCGAACACCGGCGGCTCCGGATCCCGCGGCCCGAACACCGCCGTCAGACACAGATGGACCAGCATCGCCGCCATCGGCCACACCAGCAGCGCCCCCTTCGCCGCCAGTTTCAGCGGCGCGGAGAACGTCACCCCCTGCCCGACCTCCTTCGCCCGCGCCGCGACGTCCGTCTCGGGCCCGAGCCAGACCCCGAGCCGCCACGCCAGCACGCCGCCCAGCAGGCCGCCGACGGTGAGCGCCACGACGAGCGGAACGCCGCCGTGCCGGCGCAGCAGGAAGACGACGAGCGCGGACAGCGCGCCGGCGCCGAGGGCCAGCAGGACGAACGTCCCATCGACCCCCACGGCCTGTTCGCCCTCGGTGTCCTTGAAGTAGACCGCCGACCCGTCGGAGACGAGCGGTACGTGCGGCGCGAGCCACCACCACAGCAGACCGAGCAGCACCCCGCCGACCAGCGCGGTGACCACGGTGACGACGGCGGCCTCGGTCAGCTCGGTCCGCAGTCCGGGACCGGCCGGCTTCTGCGGCTCGTACCAGAGATCCGCCCCGCCCCCGCCGCCCGCGGGCGGCGGACCCCAGGGGTCGTTCGGGGACTGGTCGTGCGGCGGCGGAGGGGGAGTCAACGGTGCGGTCACCCTGCCATCGTGCCAGGCCCGGCAGCGCGCCGCGTCACCGGACGGCGGCCCGCCGGTACGCCCAGGTGGCGACGGCGAGCGAGACGACGCCGACCCCCGCGCACACGGCGAGGTCCCCGAGCACGAACGCCCAGTCGGGGTGCGGCCCGAAGGTCCGCGCGAGGGCCTCCACGCCGTACGTCGAGGGCAGCAGGTCCCGTGCGAACTGGATGAAGCCCGGCATCCGGTCGGCCGGCAGCACGCCCAGCAGCAGCGCCGCGGACATGCCCAGCTGTCCGAGGACGGTGGCCAGTTCCGGACGCGGGGCGAGCAGGCCCAGCGCGGCGCCGAGCCCGGCGAGCGCGGCCCCGGCGAGCGGGATCACCGCGGCGAGCACCCAGAGGTGGGCCAGCGGCAGTCCGAAGAGCACACAGCCGAAGACGGCGGTCACGACGGTCCCCGGCACGGTGAACGAGGCGTACGCCCCCGCCGCGCCCAGCACCACCGCCGCCGGCGGCACCGGCAGCGTCGCGTAGTGGTCGAGGCCGCCGCTGGAGCGCAGCTGCCCGAAGTACTGGGCCAGCAGGTTCAGGGCGACGAAGGCGACCACCAGGACCGCCGAGCCGGCGACCACGGCGTGGGCCTCGGCCCCGCCGTCCACCACTCCGCGCATCAGGACCATGATCCCGACGGACTGGAACGTGGCCACGAACAGCAGCGGGATCCGCGCGACCCGTGCCCGGGACAGCTGCGCCCGGTACACGGCGCAGAGCGAGGGCCACAGGCGCGCACGGGGCCCCAGCTCGGCGGCCGCGCGCTCCACGCGCCCCTCTGCGGCCAGGGCCTGACCCGGCAGGATCTCGGCGGGTACGACACTCACGTCGAGCTGCTCCTCTGCGCTTCGGCTGTCGCCCATTGTCGTACGGCCGCGGCAGCCCTGCCGTTCACGTCCGCACCGGCCTTGCTCCGGTCCACGCCCGTGACCCTCACCCCTTGACCAGTCCGTGTGCGCTGCCCGCGCTGCCGCCGAGGGCCAGGTAGACGTCCTCCAGGCTCGGCGTGGCGAGGGTGAAGTCGTCGAGCGCCACGAAGGCGGCACCGCCGGTCACCGTGGCCACCACCGCCCGCGCCTCCTCGGGGGCGAGCCGGAGCGTCCAGCGGCGCCCGGACTCCACGGCACGCGGGCGCAGCGCGGCGACCTCGGGCACGTCCAGCGGGGCGGTGTCCCGCCACACCAGCTCGACGCGCACCTCACCCGCGACCTGCTCCTTCAGCCCGGCCGGGGTGTCGCAGGCGATGACCCGTCCCTGGTCGAGGACGGCGACGCGGTCGAGCACGGTCTCCGCCTCGATGACGTTGTGGGTGACCAGCAGGACGGTGGTCCCGGACTGCGCCCGGCGGCGGTCGACGGCGGCCCACACGGCCCGCCGGGCCACCGGGTCCATGCCGCTGGTCGGCTCGTCGAGCACCAGCAGGGGTCGCTCCCCGACGAGCGCGGTGGCGAAGCAGGCGAGCCGCCGCTGCCCGCCGGACAGCTTCTTCAGCGGCCGTGCGGCGAGCCCGGTCAGCCCCAGCTCCTCCAGCACGGCGTCCCGCTCGGCCCGGGCCCGTCGTACCTCCAGCCCGCGCAGCCGCCCCGTGGTCTCCGCGGCGAGCGCCACGGTCAGCTCGTCCAGGGCGGTCGACTCCTGCCCCAGGTAGGCGAGGATGCGTGCGGCCCGTTCGGGGTGGCGCACGATGTCGTGGCCCAGGATCTCGACGGTGCCGTCGTCGGGCCGCATCAGTCCCGTGAGCTGCCGCACGAGCGTGGTCTTGCCCGCCCCGTTGGGGCCGAGCAGTCCGAAGATCTCACCGCGCCGGATCTCCAGCGCCACCGCGTCGTTGGCCCGCACCTCGGGAGTCCCCGGTGTCCCGCGGCGTCCCCGGGTCGCCGGATACGTCTTGGTGAGCCCCCGCACAGCACACACGACATCCCCGCCATGCCGGACCGCCTGTGCCGTACGCGTACTCACGAGGAACGAGCCTAAGGGGTCCGGGGGGCCCTCCTGTCCTCGGGGCACTGCAGCACGCCCCTTCAGGGGGTCAAGCGCCCCTACCGCTCCCCCGCCGGCGCGTGCTCGACCCCCGTCCGCACGTCGATCTCCCGCCAGAACCCGGCCCTGATCGCGTACCGGTCGTGCTCGTCGATCTGGTCGTCCTTGTGCGCCAGCAGTCCGAACCGTGCCGCGTACCGCAGCAGCTCCCCGTCGACCCGGTGCGGCACCCGCGGGTACATCCCCGACAGCTTCTGCAGATGCGTCTGGTCGGTCAGCCGGGCCATCCATCGCCGGGCGAACACCTGTCCGACCTCGAAGGGGTCGCCGCCGACCGTGGTGATGTCCTCCTCCCGGTCGGCCCAGCGCTGCTCCGCGCTGGTCAGCTGGGCCAGGGTCGGCATCGCCGCCGCCTCGGGCGGCTCCGCCGCGGCGCCGGGCCGGTCCACCCAGCCCTTGTCGGAAGACCACCGCAGGGTGGCCGTCGCCGGGTGCTGGGCGGTGTGCGCCCCCGGTCCCCGCATCGCCGCGAGGTCCTTCGGTGTCGGTACGCCCTTGTGCGGGGCGGCCCGCTCCTCGGTCCCGTTGCGCGCGGCACCCGCGGCCGAGGCGTGCTCGGGCTCCCCCTGCGGCCGCTCGGCGGCGGCCGCGAGGGCCGACTCGGGCAGCGGCGCCGAGAGGATCGCGGCGATCTCCGGCCGCGGCACCGGCTGCGGCGCGCAGACCCCGCCGACGTCCTTGGCCCGCACTGCCTTGGTGATCCACATCCGGTCGAGCACACGCCGCTCGTCGGCCTCGGCGACCAGGTCCTCGGACTGGTTGTAGTCCCCGTCGGCGGCCTGCACGGCCCACAGGTGGACGGCGACGCCGTGCTCCTTGGCGGCCATCATCCCCGGCAGCAGATCTCCGTCGCCGGTCACCAGGACCACGTCGGAGCAGGCACGGTTGCGGGCCAGCTCGGTCAGTTCGGCGTGCATGGCGGCGTCCACGCCCTTCTGGGCCCACCGCCCGTCGCTGCGGGTCAGCGCGCCGAGCCGCACGGTCACCCGGGGCATCACGCGCAGCCTGCGGTGCTCGGGCTGCGGGACGCGGTCGGGGGCGCCGTCGAACCAGTAGATGCGCAGCAACGGCCGCTCGGTGTCGGCCTCGGCGCGCTCGCGCAGCCCCTGGATGAGGGCGGCGTGATCGACGGTGATGCGGGAGCGGGAGGGTTCCCCGGCGAGGAGACTGGCGGCCGCGCCGAGCAGATACCCGGCGTCCACCAGGACGATGCAGCGGTCCACGCGATCCACCCTCTTTCCGGGAGGTTTGCTTCGGGCTTCCTTCGAGTCTGCCCGACCGCGCGGAGGTTAACGGCCGGAACTCGATCTTCGGCGTGGCGTCTTCGCCGCGCGTCCTCCCGTGACACGGCACACGGTCCGACAACTCTCGTCACGGACGGTGATTTTCCGAAATGCGCGCCTTGTCATGCTATGTGAATCTGGTCGCGGCCCTGGCCCCTAGACCCCCTTCAGGAGGCAGATCCCCATGGCCAAGAACAAGAAGCAGGACCGTAAGCAGCCGCAGTCCGAGCGTGGTCGGCAGGAGGCCCAGCACTCCTCGATGGAGTCGCAGACCGAGACCCGCATGACGCAGGTGACACCCGGCGACATGGCCCGCAAGGGCCGGCAGAAGCGTTTCGGTCACAACTGACATCGGCGCAACGGGCTGTTGCAGCCCGGACACACCGAGGGGCGCGTCCGGAACACCGGATGCGCCCCTCGCGCGTTCACGCCGCCCCGGCCCGCCGGGGTCCGCTCAACCGGCCAGGCAGGACGGGCCGAGCAGCACCTTCAGATCGCCGAACAGGGCCGGGTCCGGCTTCACCCGGTGCCGGTCCAGGCGCAGCACGGTCGTCTTGGTGGGGCCCTGGAGCCTGATCCGGACCTCGCTGTCGCCCTTGTGGTGCGTGAGGATCTCACCGAGCCGGCTGACCATGGGCGGGGTGACACGGGTGGCCGGGATGGTGAGAATCACCGGCGCGTTGGTGCCCGCGTTCGACAGGTCGGGGACCTGCATCTCCATGGCGACCAGCCGCGGAACCTCCTCGCGCTTGTCGAGGCGGCCCTTGACGAACACGACCGCGTCCTCGACGAGTTGGGTCGAGACGAGCTGGTAGGACGCCGGGAAGAACATGCACTCGATCGAACCGGCGAGGTCCTCCACCGTGGCGATCGCCCAGGCGTTGCCCTGCTTGGTCATCTTGCGCTGCAGGCCGGAGATGATGCCGCCGATGGTGACGACCGCGCCGTCCGCGTGCTCGCCTCCGGTGAGCTGGGCGATGCCCGCGTCGGCCTTGTCGGAGAGCACGTGCTCCAGGCCGAAGAGGGGGTGGTCGGAGACGTAGAGACCGAGCATCTCCCGCTCCTGGGCGAGGAGATAGGTCTTCTCCCACTCGTCGGTGGTGAACTCGACGTCGAGCCCGAAGCCCGGCTCGCTGCTCTCCTCCTCGCCCATGCCGCCGAAGAGGTCGAACTGGCCCTCGGCCTCCTTGCGCTTGACCGCGACCACGTTGTCGATCATCGAGTCGAAGTGCGCGGTGAGGCCCTTGCGGGTGTGCCCCATCGTGTCGAAGGCGCCCGCCTTGATCAGCGACTCCGTGGTGCGCTTGTTGCAGGCGACGGCCTCGACCTTGTCGAGGTAGTCGGGGAAGGAGGCGTACTTCCCCTTGGCCTTGCGGCTGCGGATGATCGACTCGACCACGTTGGTGCCCACGTTGCGCACGGCTTCGAGGCCGAAGAGGATCACGTCGTCGCCCTGGGCGGCGAAGTTGTGCTCCGACTCGTTGACGTTCGGCGGGAGCACCTTGATCTTCATACGCCGGCACTCGTTGAGGTAGACGGCCGACTTGTCCTTGTCGTCCTTGACCGAGGTCAGCAGCGCGGCCATGTACTCGGCCGGGTAGTTGGCCTTGAGGTACGCGGTCCAGTAGGAGACGAGGCCGTACGCGGCGGAGTGGGCCTTGTTGAAGGCGTAGCCGGCGAAGGGCACCAGGACGTCCCACAGCGCCTGGATGGCCTCGTCGCTGTAGCCGTTCTTCTTGGCACCGGCCTGGAAGATGGTGAAGTTCTTCGCCAGCTCCTCGGGCTTCTTCTTGCCCATCACGCGGCGGAGGATGTCGGCCTCGCCGAGCGAGTACCCGGCGATGATCTGGGCGGCCTTCTGCACCTGCTCCTGGTAGACGATCAGGCCGTAGGTGACCGCGAGGACCTCTTCGAGCGGCTCCTCCAGCTCCTTGTGGATCGGTGTGATCTCCTGGCGCTTGTTCTTGCGCTCCGCGTAGTTGATGTGCGAGTTCATGCCCATCGGGCCCGGCCGGTAGAGGGCCGAGACGGCGGAGATGTCCTCGAAGTTGTCGGGCTGCATCTGGCGGAGCAGGGAGCGCATCGGGCCGCCGTCGAACTGGAAGACGCCGAGGGTGTCACCGCGGCAGAGCAGTTCGAAGGTCTTGGGATCGTCCAGCGGCAGGGCGAGCATCTCCAGGTCGATGCCCTTGTTGGCCTTCACCATCTTGATGGCGTCGTCCATGATCGTGAGGTTGCGCAGGCCCAGGAAGTCCATCTTCAGCAGGCCGAGCGACTCGCACTGCGGGTAGTCCCACTGGGTGATCGTGACGCCGTCGGTGTGCCGCACCCAGATCGGGGCGTGGTCGACGATGGGCTCGCTGGACATGATCACGCCGGCCGCGTGCACACCCATCTGCCGGACCAGGCCCTCGACGCCCTTGGCGGTGTCGATGACCTTCTTCACGTCCGGTTCGTTCTCGTACATCGACCGGATCTCGCCCGCCTCGCTGTAGCGGGGGTGGGAGGGGTCGGTGATGCCGTTGAGGTCGATGCCCTTGCCGAGGACGTCGGCGGGCATCGCCTTGGTGAGCCGGTCGCCCATCGCGTACGGGTAGCCCAGCACGCGCGCGGAGTCCTTGATGGCGTTCTTCGCCTTGATCTTGCCGTAGGTGCCGATCATGGCGACCTTGTCGGCGCCGTACTTCTCGGTCACGTACCGGATCACCTCGACGCGCCGGCGCTCGTCGAAGTCGATGTCGACATCGGGCATCGAGATGCGCTCGGGGTTGAGGAACCGCTCGAAGATCAGTCCGTGCGGGATCGGGTCGAGGTCGGTGATGCCCATGGCGTACGCGACGATCGAGCCGGCGGCGGAGCCTCGTCCGGGGCCGACGGCGATGCCCTGGCTCTTGGCCCACATGATGAAGTCGGCGACGACGAGGAAGTACCCCGGGAAGCCCATCGAGATGATGGTGTCCATCTCGTACTCGACCTGCTTCATGCGGTCGTCCGGGATGCCGTCCGGGAAGCGGCGGTGCATGCCGCGCATGGTCTCCTCGCGGAACCAGGTGACCTCGGTGAAGCCCTCGGGGATGTCGAACTTCGGCATGAGGTTCTTGGCCTCGAACATGCCGGAGGTGTCGATCTGCTCGGCCACCAGCAGGGTGTTGGCGCAGCCCTCCTGCCAGGCGTCCGAGGAGTCGACGGCGTACATCTCCTCGGTGGACTTGAGGTAGTAGCCGGTGCCGTCGAACTTGAAGCGGTCCGGGTCGGAGAGGTTCTTGCCCGTCTGGATGCACAGCAGCGCGTCGTGCGCGGTCGCCTCGTGCGCGTAGGTGTAGTGCGAGTCGTTCGTGACCAGCGGCGGGATGCCGAGCTTCTTGCCGACCCGGAGCAGGTCCTCGCGGACCCGGTGCTCGATGTCGATGCCGTGGTCCATCAGCTCCAGGAAGTAGCGGTCCTTGCCGAAGATGTCCTGGTACTCGGAGGCCGCCTTCACCGCCTCGTCGAACTGGCCGAGGCGCAGCCGGGTCTGCAGCTCGCCGGAGGGGCAGCCGGTGGAGGCGATGAGCCCCTCGGACCACTGGGAGATGGTCTCCTTGTCCATCCGGGGCCACTTCTGCAGCCAGCCCTCGGCGTACGCGTCCGAGGAGAGCTTGAAGAGGTTGTGCAGACCCGTCCTGTTCGCCGCCCAGATCGTCTTGTGCGTGTAACCGCCCGAACCGGACACGTCGTCCCGCTTCTGGTGCGGCTGGCCCCACTGGATCTTGCGCTTGTTGCGCCGGGACTCGGGGGCGACGTACGCCTCGATGCCGATGATCGGGGTGACGCCGGCCTTCTTGGCGGAGTGGAAGAAGTCGTAGGCCCCGTGCAGGTTGCCGTGGTCGGACATGGCGATGTGGGTCATGCCCATCTGGTTGCACGCGTCGAACATGTCCTTGAGCCGCGCGGCACCGTCCAGCAGCGAGTACTGGGTGTGGACGTGCAGGTGCGTGAACGGCGGCTTTGACACGGCTTCGGCCTCCAGGGGACACAACAGGGGAAACAGGCGTGAACGACTTCCCCACCGGCTGCGGACAGTCCGGGGGACAGCGTCGAAGTCTATGCCTCGGGACTGACACCGGGAGGGGTGTCCCCCGTACCTTTCGGGGAGGAGCCGCGGGCACTCGCGCGCGCCTTCGCACGTTCAGAAGTCGACCCACCCGTGATCACCAGGAGGCACCCCGCGATGTCGGTCCCCCAGCTCGACGACGAGCGACGCGGCGAGGAGATCCTCGCCGTCTTCGACACCGCCTTCGGCCAGCTCCTGGCCGCCGACCCGGCCGCGTTCCGCGTGAAGTTCCGGAAGATGGCGGCCTCGGCCTTCGCGTTCTACCGGGGCACGGCGTGCCTGTTCTACAAGGACCTGGACGACGAGAAGGGCTCCGGTCCGTATCTGGACGAGCGCACCTCGCGCGTGTGGATCCACGGCGACCTGCACGCGGAGAACTTCGGCACGTACATGGACTCCACGGGCCGCCTGATCTTCAACGTGAACGACTTCGACGAGGCGTACGTCGCGCCCTTCACCTGGGACCTGAAGCGGTTCGCCGCCTCCGTGGCGCTCATCGGGTACGCGAAGGCGCTGAGCGACGAGCAGATCACGGAGCTGGTGGAGACCTACGCGGCCGCCTACCGCGAGCGGATCCACGCCATAGCGGCCGGCGCCAAGCGGGACGAGGTCCCTCCGTTCACGCTGGACACCGCCCAGGGCCCGCTGCTGGACGCGCTGCGCGACGCCCGCTCGCTGACCCGCTTCGGCCTCCTGGACTCGATGACGGAGATCCGTGACTTCGAACGCCGGTTCGCGCCGGGCGGCGGCTCCATCGAGCTGGACGCGGCCACGCGCTACAAGGTGCTGGCCGCCTTCGACGGCTATCTGGAGACGCTCCCGGAGTCCTCGCTGACCCGCCCGGACTCCTACCGGGTGAAGGACGTCGTGGGCCGCCGGGGCATCGGCATCGGCTCGGCGGGCCTGCCGTCGTACAACATCCTGCTGGAGGGGCAGAGCGACGCCCTGGAGAACGATGTGGTGATCTACATCAAGCAGGCCCAGACCCCGGCCGTCTCCCGGCACATCACCGACCAGCGGATCCGGGACTACTTCCAGCACGAGGGCCACCGCACGGTCATCTCCCAGCGGGCCCTCCAGGCGCACGCGGACCCGTGGCTGGGCTGGACCGAGCTGGACGGCGCCGGGCAGCTGGTCGCCGAGGTGTCGCCGTACGCGGTGGACCTGGACTGGAGCGACATCGACGACCTGGAGGAGATCGCGGCGGTCGTCGCCGACCTCGGCCGGGCCACGGCCACCATGCACGCGGCGGCGGACGACCTGACCGGGCAGTCCCTGGTGCCGTTCTCCACGGAGCGGGCCATCGACGCGGCGATCGCGGCCGACGAGGAGGGCTTCGCCCCGCTCCTGGTGGACTTCGCGCACGCCTACGGGGCACGCGCGCGCAGGGACCACCAGATCTTCGTCGACCTCTTCCGCAACGGCCGGATCCCCGGCCTGCGCAACCACTGAGGCCCGGGGGAGGGACGTCGGCGGGGACGAGACCTCGCGCACTCACAGGGACCTTTTAGCGGTCCCTTACGTGCCCGCGTGGGAGACTCTCCTACGGCATGGACATATCCGGGACCCCCTTCAGAGCCGTACGCGCGGCGCTGTTCACGGCTGTCGTCGTGACGCTCAGCACCGCGTCACACGTGCTGCTGTCCGGGGTCCCGCTGCCGTTCACGACCGTCGCCGCCATCACCGCGGCGGTCTTCCTCGCCGCCTTCGCCCTGGCCGGGCGCGAGCGCGGCTTCGGGCGGATCGCCGGAGTGCTGATCCCGCTGGAGCTGGCCGCCGACACGGTCTTCACCACCGGTCAGCACGCCTGCTACGGCGAGGCGGGCGGCCCGGTCACGGGGCCGCTGCGCCAGGTCGGACTGGACGTACTGTGCGGCGGCGGGGGCGTCGGCGTGCCACTGGCGCGGGTCGCCGGGGGCTCCGAGCGGGCGGCCGCGCTGCTCGCGGGCGCCGGTCCGGGGGCCGCCTGGCTGCTGCTCGCCGCGCACGTCGGCGTCGGTCTGCTGGCCGCCGCCTGGCTGCGGCGCGGTGAGCGGGCGCTGGCCCGGCTGCTGGACGCGGCGGTCGCCACCGGCTTCCGCCCGCTGCTGATCGCGTTCGCCGCGGTCCTGGTACGGCCTCTGCGGGCGCAGCACCGGCCGACGCGCACCGCGCACCGTACGGCCGGCGCGCGCACCCTCCTCCACACGCACTCCCTGGGGCGGCGTGGACCGCCGTGCTCGGTCACCTTCGCGTGACCACCTCCTGAGCACGAGCAGGTCCCCCTCACACCCCCTCACACCCCATCGCGCACCACACCTGTGCGCGTTTTTCCCAGGGAGTTCATCCACATGAGCAAGCGGAACAGCAGCGCGGCGAAGTCGGCGGCCCGTGAGCGGCTGCGTCTGGAGCGCGAGCGTCAGGCCAAGCGCGCCAAGGTCAGGCGGCAGGCGATCGTCGCCTCCTCGATCGTCGCGGTCCTCGCGATAGCCGGCGGCATCGGCTACGCCGTCGTCCAGAACAACAAGCCGGGCAAGTGGGAGGAGGCGGCCAAGGCCACGGTGGTCGCCCCGGCGAACACCTCGGGCAAGAACGGCACCACCGTGCTGATCGGCGACTCCAAGACCAAGAACGTCGTCCACCTGTACGAGGACCCGCGCTGCCCGGCCTGCGCCGCCTTCGAGCAGACCGTCGGCGAGACGGTCAACAAGGGCATGCAGGACGGCGACTACAAGCTCTCCTTCACGATCGGCACCTTCCTCGACGGCAACCTCACCGGAGAGGGCTCGAAGAACGCGCTGAGCGCGCTCGGCGCCGCCCTGGACGTCAGCCCCGAGGCGTTCCTCGACTACAAGACCGCGCTGTACTCGGTGAAGTACCACCCGGAGGAGTCGACCGACGAGTTCGCCGAGGACGGCTATCTGATCAAGGTGGCGAACACGGTCGACGCGCTGAAGAACAACAAGAAGTTCCAGGACGCCGTGAAGAAGGGCACCTACGACGCCTGGGCGATGCGGATGAGCAAGTCCTTCGACGACGCCGACGGGGTCAAGTCCACCCCCACCATCAAGATCAACGACAAGGTGATCAGCAACCCGTCCACGGTCGAGCAGTGGCAGACGGCGCTCAAGGACGCGGGCGTCACCAAGTAGCCGCCGCGGGGCGCACATGAGCGGGCGGGCGCCCCCGGAGCCGTACTCCGGGGGCGCCCGCCCGACGGCGGCGGCGACAGCAGCAGCGGCCACGACGGTCGCGGCGGCTACGGCGCGATGTACGGCTTGACCCGCTTGCGGTAGTCCTCGGGACGGACCTCGTTGTAGTACTTGTCGGCGTCCTCGTCGTCCGAGGTGAAGATGTAGGCCGGGCACTCGTCCGACTCGGCCTTGCCCCTGTACCCGAACCGCTCCTTGCCCGTGCGGGCCTCGACGACCCGCACCCGGTACGAGGTGTTGTACGTCCGGATCTTCAGCGGCTTGCCGTCGGCCTCCATGTCGCAGACCTTGCCGGTCGCGGTGGCCTTGGTGCGCTCGACGCAGACGACCAGCTCCGCCTTCTCCACCTTGTCCTCGTAGTCGAGGAACCAGCCCTTGGGGAAGTCGCCGTCCACGGGCACGCTGCTCGTCCACCCGTCGCCGGTGCTGTTCATGAGCTGGGCCGGGTGCACGGTCTTCTTGCCGCGGTCGTAGGCCGGCAGCCCCTTGAAGCCGAGGTTGTCGGCGCAGACCCGCTCCAGGTCCTGGGTCGTCACCGGGACCTCCGGCCCGTCCGCGGCGGCTCCGCCCGACGACGATCCGCCGCCGCTCCCGGCCCCGGTGGTCGAGGCGGGTGACGAACACCCGCACAGGACCGCGCCCAGCACTCCCGCGGCGACCCAGATCCGGGCACGCTGCATGACGACCTCCCTGCCGAAAGAAAAAGAGGCAGGCAGGGCATGTCCCCCCGGGTCATGCCCTGTCCCCCCTGCCCTGCCGAACAGCAGCCTGCCGGGCGCCGGGCCCCCGGGCATCGGGGAAGATCCCCCATGTAGTGGTGCGACCCCCGCGGAAGTGGGGGCTACCCTGTACGCGCCTCGAAGACGCTTTCGAGGGATGCCCGACGGGGGTGCGTACGCGGGCGTACGAGGGCGTACGAGGGTTGCCACGACCATCCCGACAGGGCGCAGGGGGCCTGCAGTTGTCGTCGTTCTCTTCGGTGCCGTCGCCGTTCTCCCCGACGCCGTCCTCGTCGGCCGCTTCGTCCGCGCGGTCCGCGCCGTCCGCGCCGTCCGCGCGGTCCGCGCCGTTCGCGTCCACGTCGAACGACCCCTTCGCGTCCTTCTCGTCGCTGTCGTCGCCCGAGCTGGTCGGCCGGCGGGCCGAGCGGGAGCTTCTGGCGGCCGCCGTCCGGGCCGCCCGGGACGGGCGGGGCTCGTCGGTCTTCGTGCTGGGCGAGCCCGGTATCGGCAAGTCCCGGCTGGTCGAGGACGCGGCGTCGGCCGCCGCGGGCGCGGGCGCACGGGTCCTGCGCGGGCGCGCCGCGTCCGCCGGGCGCGCGGTGCCGCTGCGCCCGCTGGCGGAGGCGGTGTTCTCGGGCTTACGGGGCGAGGGGGCGCCCTCGGACGGGGACCTCGGCCTCTACGAGCCGCTGCTCTCCCGGCTGTGCGGATCGGCACCGCAGGACGGCGCACCCCTGGTCGGGTACGCCGAGGCGGTGCTCCGGCTCCTGCACGTCCTCGGCCGGGACGGCGGCTGTGTCCTGGTGCTGGAGGACCTGCACGACGCGGACGCCGACACGCTCGCCGTCGTCGACTACCTGACGGACAACCTCACCGCTCAGCGGGCCGTTCTGCTGGCCACCCTGCGCGGCGGGTCCGGCCCGGCGCTCGACCTCGCCGAGGCCGCCGCGTCCCGTCGTACGGCCCGTACGGTCCGCCTCGCCCGCCTCGGGCCGGCCGGCACCGCCGAGCTGGCCGCCCGGTGCCTGGGGCACGACACCGCCGAGGAGGTCCCGGCAGCGGTGCTGGAGCGGCTGCACGGCGTCTCCGAGGGCGTTCCCTTCGTGGTGGAGGAGCTGCTGCGGGCCATGGTCGACGGCGGCGGTCTCGTCCGGGACGAGAGTTCCCGCTGGACGGTGGCGGGCTCGCTGGACGCCGACGTGCCGGACACCGTCGCCGCCGCCGTGCTGCAGCGCGTGGACCAGCTGCCCCCGGCCGGCATCGCCCTGCTGGAGGCCGCGGCGGTGCTCGGCCGGCGTTTCCCCGTCGACATCGCCGCCCGCGTGGCGGGCCTGGACCACGCCACCGCCCTCACCCAGCTCCGCCATGCGGCCCGGGCCCACCTCGTCTCCGGCGCCACCGCCGCCTCGGACCCCGGCTGGCACACCTTCCGCCACGCCCTCACCGCCGACGCCATCACCCGGCGCCTCCTCCCCCCGGAACGCGCGGCCCTGTGCCTGGCGGCCGCGGACGCGATCGAGGCGGCGAAAGGGGTGGGGCGGGACGAGGGCACAGCGCGTCCCGCCGCGACGGGCCTCGACGGCGCGACCGCCGACGGGGACGGTCCGACACGCCCGAGCACGCCGGACGGGACGTACCCCGACACGCCCGCCGCCCCCGCTCCGTCCCCGGATCCGGGCCGACCGCGCCCGCCCCTCGGCGCGGAGGCGGGCGACGATCTGTACCGGCTCGCCGCGGAGCTGTGCGTGGCCGCGGGGCGGCCGGCGCGGGCGGCGGTGCTGCTCGTGCGGGCCGGGCGGCAGGCGGTGGCGCGGGGTGCGCTGCTGACCGCCGTCGAACTCCTCGACCGGGGCCTGGAGCTGACCGCCGGCGCGCCGGACGCGCCGCCCGAGGCCGTGGCCCGGCTGCTGGAGGAACTGCTCGGCACGCTGGTCCTCACCGGTGACGTACGGCGCGTGCCCGAGCTCGGGGACCGGCTGGACCGCGTCCTGACGGTGTGGGGCGCGCCGGCCGCGCGCCGGGCGGCGGGGTTCCTCGCCCGTGCGCGGGCCGCCGCGACCGCCCAGCAGTGGGAGGAGGGCCTGACCGCCGTACGGCAGGCGCGGGAGCTGCTCGGTGAAACGCCCGACCCGGCGGCACGCGCCGCCCTGGACGCGGTCGCCGCCCACCTGGTGCTCAACTCGCAGCGCCCGGACCGGCTGGAGAGCGCCCGCGCACTCGCCGAGGGTGCCGTCGCGACCGCCGAGGAGGTGGGGCTGCCGGAGGTGGCGTGCAAGGCGCTGAACATGCTCGGCTACTGCCTGCGGCCGCGGGACCTCGGTGCGGCGGAGGAGGCGTTCGCCCGGCTGGTGGCCACCGCCGAGGCCCACGCGCTGCCGGTCTGGCGGATCCGCGGCCTGCTGGAGCTGGGCGTGCTCGACCGTGTCCGGTCCACCGGCACGGACCGGCTGCTCGCCGCACGGGGAGCGGCCGAGGACACGGGCGCCGTGCTCATGACGGCCTGGGCCGACATGCATCTGACCCTCGCCCACATCCTGCGCGACGAACACGACCGGGCGGCCGAGTCCGCCGCCCGGCTCCGGGCGACGGCCCGCAGACTGCGGCTGCGGGAGGTGGAGCTGATCGGTGCCGGAGTGGACGGCATCATCGCCGCCTCGCTCGGGGAGCGGGAGAAGCTCGACACCACGCTGCGCACCCTGGAGCGCGCGCTCGCCGGGCGCAGCGCCGGGGCGCTCTGGGGCTACGCCGACACCTCGGTGTGGGGCTGGGCGCAGGGCATCTGCTCCCTGCTGCGCGAGGAACCCGACCGCGCGCTGGCCGAGTTCACGGAGGCGGACGGCGTGATGCGCGCGCTGCCCAGTACCGGCGGCGTCACCGGCTTCCTCGGCCCGTACCTGCTGTTGCGCACCCTGCGCGGCGCGATCGGCTGGGGCGAACTGGACGGCCCCGGCACCGAACGGCTCGCCCAGGTCCAGTGGGACCGCCCCTTCGTCGGCTGGTCCCGGGCCGTCCTGCTGGGCCGCGAGGGCCGCGCCGCCGAGGCCACCAAGACGGCCGAGGAGGCACTGACCGGGACGGACACGGTCCCGCTGGCCGCGCACCTGTGTCTGCGCCTGGGGGCCGAGGCCGCACTCGCCGACGGCTGGGGCCGGCCCGTCGCATGGCTGCGCACCGCCGAACAGTTCTTCCACGAGCGGGGCACCACGCGGGTGTCCGCCGCGTGCCGGGCCCTGCTGCGCGAGTCCGGCTCGCCGGTGCCCCGCCGCCGTCAGGGCCACGACGCCGTCCCGGGGGAACTCCGGCGTGCGGGGGTGACCGCGCGGGAGTACGAGGTGCTGCGTCTGCTGGGCGCCCGACTCGGCAACCAGGAGATCGCCGAGCACCTGTTCCTCTCTCCCCGCACCGTGGAGAAGCACCTCGCCAGCCTCCGGGACCGCACCGGTCGCCCCGACCGTGCCGCGCTGATCGCCCTGGCCAGGAAGTACGCCGACGAGAGGTGACCCACGGGCCGCGCCGAGACGGCTGACGCCCCCTCAGCCGGCCCCGCTCGCCCCCTGCTCACCCGACGTGCGGCGAACAATCGCCCGAACTTCGCACGGAATTCAGGCTTCTGTCTTACCCCTGGCCCTACCGATCAGTAATCTCATCGGCCGTGACCAGTCGCAGATCTCACTCCAGCCCCGACTCCCCCGCCCAGCCCGTGGGTTCGGCCGCGCCGAGCCGCCGTACGGTCGTCAAGGCGGCCGCCGCCGGGGCCGTGCTCGCCGCGCCGCTCGCCGCCGCCCTGCCGGCCCTCGCGGCGGAGTCCCCGGCCTTCCTGCACGGCGTCGCCTCCGGTGACCCGCTGCCCGACGGTGTCCTGCTGTGGACCCGCGTGACGCCCACCGCCGCCGCCACACCCGGCTCCGGTCTCGGCCCGGACGTCGAGGTCGGCTGGACCGTCGCCCTGGACAAGGCGTTCACGAACATCGTCGCGAAGGGGTCGACGACCGCGACCGCCGCCTCCGACCACACCGTCAAGGCCGACGTGCGCGGTCTCGCGCCCGCCACCACCTACTGGTTCCGCTTCTCGGCGGGCGGCACCGACTCGCCCGCCGCCCGCACCCGCACCGCCCCGGCCGGCGAGGCCGCCACCGCCAACCTGCGCTTCGGCGTGGTCTCCTGCGCCAACTGGGAGGGCGGCCACTTCGCCGCCTACCGCCATCTGGCCGCGCGCGGCGATCTCGACGCCTGGCTGCACCTCGGCGACTACATCTACGAGTACGGCACCGGAGAGTACGCCACGCGCGGCAAGGTCGTACGGCCGCACGCGCCGGCCCACGAGATCGTCTCCCTGGCCGACTACCGCGTCCGGCACGGCCGTTACAAGACCGACCCGGACCTCCAGGCTTTGCACGCGGTCGCGCCGGTCGTCGCCGTCTGGGACGACCACGAGATCGCCAACGACGCGTGGTCGGGCGGCGCCGAGAACCACACCGAGGGCGCGGAGGGCGCCTGGGCGGCCCGGCAGTCTGCGGCCAAGCAGGCGTACTTCGAGTGGATGCCGGTGCGCCCGGCGGTCGCGGGCACCACCTACCGCCGCCTGCGCTTCGGCAAGCTCGTCGATCTCTCGCTGCTGGACCTGCGGTCCTTCCGCTCGCAGCAGGTGGGCATAGGCGACGGCGAGGTCGACGACCCCGACCGCACGTTGACCGGCCGGGCCCAGCTCGACTGGCTGAAGGCCGGGCTGAAGTCGTCCGACACGACGTGGCGGCTGGTCGGCAACTCGGTGATGATCGCGCCGTTCGCCCTCGGCAACCTCACGGCCGACCTCTTCGAGCCCCTCGCGGAGCTGCTCGGTCTGCCGAAGGAGGGCCTCGCCCTCAACCCCGACCAGTGGGACGGCTACACCGACGACCGCCGCGAACTCCTCGCCCACCTGCGGCAGAACGCGATCCGCAACACGGTCTTCCTCACCGGCGACATCCACATGGCCTGGGCCAACGACGTGCCCGTGAACGCCGGGACGTACCCGCTGTCGGCCTCCGCGGCCACCGAGTTCGTCGTCACCTCGGTCACCTCCGACAACCTCGACGACCTCGTGAAGGTCCCCGAGGGCACCGTCTCCGCGGTGGCCTCCCCACTGATCCGCGCCGCCAACCGGCACGTGCACTGGGTCGACACCGACCGGCACGGCTACGGCGTCCTGGACATCACCGCCGCGCGGGCGCAGATGGACTTCTACGTCCTGTCCGACCGCACGAAGGCCGACGCGACGTCGTCCTGGGCACGCTCGTACCGGACCCGGAGCGGGACGCAGAAGGTGGAGAGGACGTACGACCCCGTGTAGGGCGTACGGACCCCGTGCAGGCCGCGGGAGCGGGTGCCCCGCGGCCCTAGGGCCCTTCTGACGGGCGCTAGAGGGTTTCGAGGAAGCCGAGCGCCACCCGCCAGGTGGCCTCGGCGGCCTCCGCGTCGTAGTCCGGCAGCTCGGGGTCGGTGTAGAGGTGGCCCGCCCCGGCGTACCGGTAGACCTCGACGTCGGCGCCGGCCCTGCGCATCTGGAGGTACCAGGCGCTCAGCCAGTCGTCCGGCTCGAAGGGGTCGGGCTCGGCGACGTGCAGCTGGACGGGCAGCTCGTCCACGGTCGCGGTGGCGGCGATGTCCGAGGTGCCGTGCAGAAGCAGCAGCCCCCGCGCGTTCTTGTCGCCCAGGGCCAGGGTCTGGGCGGTCGCGGCGCCCAGGGAGAACCCGGCGTAGACGAGCCCTCGCTCCGAGTAGGGCGCGGCGGCCAGGACCGCCCGCTTGAGAAGCTCCTCCCTGCCCAGCTCCTGGTTGAAGGCCATGCCGTCCTCGACCGTGTCGAACGTCCGCCCGGCGAAGAGGTCGGGGGTCCACACCTCGTGTCCGGCGGCGCGCAGCCGGTCCGCGGCCTCGCGCACCGCGGGCCGCAATCCGTAGGTCGAATGGAAGAGCACGATGTTCATGAGGCCATCGTGCCAGCCGGGCCGGACGACCGGTCGCCCGGCCGGTCCGGGGGCCCGCCCCGGCGCCCGTACCCAAAGGGCGTCGGAAGTCACATGTTCATCACCCCGCGAGGCCGGTTACGTTCGAAGGCATGGAGAATCTGCTCCGTCCATTGATCGTCATCGGTGGCTCGGTCGTCCTCACGCTGCTCATCGGCTGGACGACCGACCTGCTGCTGCGCAAAGCGGACCAGCGGCACCACGAGACACCTCTGTGGGGCCTGCTGCGCCGCGGTCGCATCCCCTACCAGCTGGTCCTGTGCGCGGCCTTCCTCAGAGCGACGTACGACGAGGCGCAACTGCTGGAGCAGCACCGGACCGCCATCGGCCGCGGCCTGACGCTGGTGCTGATCGGCGCCACGGCCTGGCTGGTGATCCGGATCGCGGCGGCGGTCGTGGAGACCACGTACAGCCGCTATGCCCGCGCCCACCGCGATGCCGCCCGGGTGCGCCGGGTGCGGACGCAGGTGACGCTGATCATGCGGGTGGTCTCGGCGATCGTCGGGGTGGTGGCCGCGGCCTCGATGCTGCTGACCTTCCCGGCGATGCGCGCGGCCGGCGCCTCACTGCTGGCCTCGGCCGGGCTGCTCGGCATCGTCGCCGGTATCGCCGCCCAGTCCACGCTGAGCAACCTCTTCGCGGGGCTGCAGATCGCCTTCGGCGACATGGTCCGCCTCGGTGACGTGGTCGTGGTGGAGGGCGAGTGGGGGACGGTCGACGAGATCACCCTCACCTTCCTGACGGTCCGCACCTGGGACGAGCGCCGCATCACGATGCCGGTCTCGTACTTCACCTCGAAGCCCTTCGAGAACTGGTCCCGCGGCGGTGCCCAGATGACGGGCACGGTCTTCCTCCACGTCGACCACGCCGCACCGCTGCCCGCGATGCGGGACCGGCTCCGCGACATCCTGCGGTCCTGCCCCGCGTGGGACGGCCGCCACTACGACCTGACCGTCACGGACGCGACCCCCTCCACCATGGAGGTCCGCGCCCTGGTCACGGCCAAGGACCCGGACGACCTGTGGACCGTCCGCGTCACCGTCCGCGAACAACTCATCCACTGGCTCACCGAGACCCACCCGTACGCCCTCCCGCGCGTCAACACGGCCGACGCGGTGCTTCCCCCGAACCATCCGAACGGCCACGCCGACGGCCGCGTCCCGCGCCTGCCCCGCAGCCGCGTCCACGAGCCGCCGAGGTCGACGGGCCGAGGATGACCGGTGGCGGGTGCGGGCCCGACCGGGGGCCACAACCCCCGGATCCGCACCCGCCGACGGCGGGAGGCCCACCCGCCCGCACCTGCACCTCACCGCAGACTGCGCACGTCCAGATGCCGCAGTACCCGGTCCACCACCTCGGGGTTCGCCCCCGGCTCGCTCCGCGCGGCCAGCACCTCGTGCCGGGCCGCGCTCAGCATCTCCCCCTGGATCCGGCGCATCCGCCGCAGCCGCCGCACGCGCTGCTCGTGCCCCTCCCGGCGCTCGTCCTCCCCCACCTCCGGGCTGATCCGCACCCCGATCTCGAAGGCCCGCCGCAGCAGCCGCTCGGACATCTCCTCCGGCAGCTCCTCCGTCTCCTCGATCTCCTTCAGCCGCCGCTTCGCCGCCTTCGCCGCCCGTACGGCCAGCACCTTCTCGAACTCCTTCTCGGCCCCCTCGTCCGCCCGCACCCCCAGCCGCCGCACCAGCGCTGGCAGGGTGAGCCCCTGCAGCACCAGCGTCGCCATGATCACCCCGAACGCGATGAACACGATCTCGTCCCGGTCGGGGAACGGCGCCCCGCTCTCGGTCTCCAGCGGAATCGCCAGCGCCAGCGCCACGGACGCCACCCCCCGCATCCCCGACCACCACATCACCACGGTCTCGCGCCACGACACCGGGATCTCCTCGTCGTAGTCCCGTTTCGCGTGCAGCCGCCGCGCCAGCCAGGTGGCCGGCAGCAGCCAGGCCAGCCGGACGAGCACGACGACGGCCACCACGGCCGCCGCCCAGCCGAGCATCTCCTGCCAGCGCCCGGACGCCGTACGGATCGCGTTGTGCAGCTCCAGGCCGATCAGGCCGAAGGCGACCCCGGTGACGAGGGTGTCCACGACGTCCCAGACGGTGTGCCCGGCCAGCCGCGTCAGGACGTCGTCCGCCCCGAGCGCGTACTCCGCGAGGAACAGCGCCGTCGTGAGCACCGCGAGGACCCCCGACCCGTGCAGCTCCTCGGCCGTCACGTACGCGGCGTACGGCACGAGCAGGGTCAGCCCGATCTGCAGCGTCGCGTCCTCCAGGAAGTCCATCAGCTTGTTGGCGGCCCAGCCGAGCGCGATCCCCACGGCGACGGCGACGACCCCCGACAGCACGAGCTGGAGCGCGGCGTGGGGCCAGGAGAACGATCCGCTGACGGCCGCGGCGATGGCCACGTGGTAGAGCACGATGGCCGTGACGTCGTTGAAGAGGCCCTCGCCCTCCAGGATGGACACCAGCCGGCGCGGCAGCCCGAGCTGTCCCGCCACGGCGGTCGCCGCCACCGGGTCGGGCGGTGCGACGAGTGCGCCGAGCGCGAGGGCCGCCGCGATCGGCAGCCCCGGCACGATCGCGTGCGCCACGGCGGCCACCGCGGCGGTGGTCACGAACACCAGGGCCACGGCCAGCAGGAGGATGGGCCGCAGGTTCGCCGTGAACTGCCGCCAGGAGGTCCGCCGCACCGCCGCGTACAGCAACGGCGGCAGCAGCAGCGGCAGGATCAGCTCCGGCGGGATCTGCACATTGGGCACGAACCCGGGTACGGCGAGCGCGATGCCCAGCAGTGTCATCAGCACCGGCGCGGGCAGCTTCAGCCGCTCCCCCACCGGCACACTGACCACGGCTCCGACCAGCAGGACGAAGAACAGGGCCAACTGATCCATGGGGGCGCTCCGCTGGTGCTAGACGATCAAGACCGGCCGGTTCTCAGGGTGCCCCACCCGCACCGCCGGACGCTAAAGGGTCCGGCGCATCGCCCGGTGCGGTATCCCGGCGTCCAGGAACTCCGCACCGTACGCCGCGTATCCCAGCCGCTCGTAGAACCCGAGGGCGTGGGTCTGGGCCCCCAGGTCGACCGCGGTCAGCCCGCGTTCGCGCGCCGCGTCCTCGACAACCCGCACCAGCGCGACGCCGACGCCCAGTCCCCGGGCCTCCGCAACGACCGCGAGCCGCCCGAGGGAGCCCACGCCCGGAGCACCGCCGGTCTTCCCGGCGGCGGCCTCCCCGTACAGCAGCCGCCCGGCCCCGAGGGGCGTTCCGTCGTCCCGCACGGCGAGCACGTGGACGGCCCCGGCGTCGTACGCGTCGTACTCCAGGTCCTCCGGCACCCCCTGCTCGACGACGAAGACCTCCTTGCGCACCGCGAAGCAGGCCGCGCGGTCGCCGGGACCGTCGGCGACACGCACCGCGTAGGACACGGGCACGGGGGCGGGCACGGGCACGGGAACGGGGACCGGTTCGGGACTCACGCGTACGTCTCCTCCCGCACCTTGTCGAGGGCCTTCTGCAGGTCCGCGGGATAGTCGCTCTCGAACTCGACCCATTCGCCGTCCCCGGGGTGCTCGAAGCCGAGCCGCACCGCGTGCAGCCACTGGCGGGTGATGCCGAGCCGCTTGGCGAGCGTGGGGTCGGCGCCGTAGGTCAGGTCACCGACGCACGGGTGCCGGTGGGCGGACATGTGGACGCGGATCTGGTGGGTGCGGCCGGTCTCCAGCTTGATGTCGAGCAGCGAGGCGGCCCGGAACGCCTCGATCAGGTCGTAGTGCGTGACCGACGGCTTGCCCTCGGCGGTGACGGCCCACTTGTAGTCGTGGTTCGGGTGCCGTCCGATGGGCGCGTCGATGGTGCCGCTCGTCGGGTCGGGGTGACCCTGGACCAGCGCGTGGTAGCGCTTGTCGACGGTCCGCTCCTTGAACTGGCGCTTCAGGGAGGTGTACGCCCGCTCCGACTTGGCGACCGTCATCAGTCCCGAGGTGCCCACGTCGAGCCGGTGCACGATGCCCTGGCGCTCGGCGGCACCCGACGTCGAGATCCGGTACCCGGCGGCGGCGAGCCCGCCGATGACGGTCGGCCCGGACCAGCCGGGGCTCGGGTGCGCGGCCACGCCGACCGGCTTGACGATCACCACCACGTCGTCGTCGTCGTGCACGATCTCCATGCCCTCGACCGGTTCGGCGACGATCTGCACCGGCGCGGGCGCCTGGGGCATCTCGACCTCCAGCCAGGCCCCGCCGTGCACCCGCTCCGACTTGCCGACCACCGACCCGTCGACCGTGACCTTCCCCGCGGCGGCGAGTTCGGCCGCCTTGGTGCGGGAGAAGCCGAACATGCGGGAGATGGCGGCGTCGACACGCTCGCCCTCCAGGCCGTCGGGCACGGGCAGGGTACGGATCTCGGGAATCGTGCTCACCCGTCGAGTATGCCGGACGGGTGAGAGGCGCCCGACCGTGCCTGTGGACAACCTCCCCGGCGCGGCCCGGCCGCCCTCAGCCCTTGTGGACGGTCCCGTCCGGGTCGAGCCCCCGGAACGACAGCAGCACGATCAGGATGCCGCCGCAGACGATGGCCGAGTCCGCGAGGTTGAACACCGCGAAACCCTTCGGCGCGATGAAGTCGACGACCGCTCCCTCGAAGACGCCCGGCGCCCGGAAGATCCGGTCGGTGAGGTTGCCGAGCGCGCCGCCGAGCAGCAGGCCGAGCGCGATCGCCCAGGGCAGGCTGTAGAGCTTGCGGGCGAGCCGGGCGATCACCACGATCACGATGGTCGCGATGACCGTGAAGATGATCGTGAACGCCTCGCCGAAACCGAAGGCCGCACCCGCGTTGCGGATCGCCTCGAACTTCAGCCACTCCCCGATGATCTCGATCGGCTCGTGGTGCTCCAGCCTGGCGACCACGATCATCTTGCTGACCAGGTCGAGCGCGTACGCCAGCGCGGCGACCCCGAAGAGCACGGCGATGCGGCGCCTGCCGCGCGGCCGGGCGGCCGCGTCGGCCCGCTCCGCCGCCGCGGCACCGCTCCCGTCGTCGGACTGCTCCGGGCCGGCCCCCGCCGCGTCTGGGATGTCCGGCGTACCGATGATGCGCTCCGCCTCTGCCACGTGAGTCCCTCAACCTAGGTTCCTGACTGAGGACAAAGGTACGACACGACCCTCACGGACCAGGGGCTCAGGCCGTGATCGCTACCGGCGTTCCTGCTTCTGCTTGCACTCCACGCAGAGCGTCGCCCGGGGGAACGCCTGCATCCGCGCCTTTCCGATCGGATTGCCACAGTTCTCGCAGAGGCCGTACGTGCCCGAGGCCAGCCGGTCCAGGGCGCGCTCGGTCTGGTCGAGCATCTCGCGCGCGTTGTGGGCGAGCGAGAGCTCGTGCTCACGCGTGATGTTCTTGGCCCCGGTGTCGGCCTGGTCGTCGCCGGCGCCGTCCCCCGAGTCCCGCATCAGGCCCGTGAGCGAGCGCTCGGACGCCTCCAGCTCGGCCTTCAGCCGCTCGGCCTCGGACTGCAGCTCCGTGCGGGCCTCGGCGACCTCGTCCGGGCTCCAGGGGTCCTCACCGGGCCGTACCGCCAGCTCGCCGGGCTCCACCGCCGCGGGCCGCGCCTTGGGGACGGCGGAGGGCTTCCTCTTCGCCGCCGTAGCCGTACCAGGAGTGTTCTTCGCAACCACTGTCGTGGCTCCCGTCGTCTCGGCGGCCTGGGCCGCGTCCGCCTTCTTTTCCGTGCTCTTCTTCGCAGAGGGGCTCTTGGCCGCGCTCTTCGCCGTGCTCTTCCCGGTCGTGGCCTTCTTCCCGGCCGTGGCCTTCTTCACGGCTTTCGTCACGGCCTTCTTCACGGCCGTCTTCCCGGCCGCCGTCTTCTTCGCCACCGCCTTCTTCGCCACCGTCTTCCTGCCGGCCGCCTTCACCGCCGCGGCCTTCGTGCCCTCGCCTCCGCCGCCGGAGGCCACCGTGGATCTGCCGGACGCCGGCTGCTGTACGGCGGTCTTCTTCGCCACCATGGCCGCGGCCCCTTCACATATGGTGATCTTGCACGCGAATCGTGCTGGGACGATAAATCGAGCGGAGTCCCCGGGCAACGGGACAGACCACCCGATTCTCCCACCTCACGACCGCCGTGCGACGAGCCTGCAAGCGTTGTGCCCAGCTCCCCGCCGGGTATTCCGCCCCGGCGGACGTCCCAGGATCCGGACGCGCGTCCCGCTCCATTCGGGTCACCCCGCAGGTCACCGGGGCCCCGGCCGCGGCCCCGGAAATCCGGTCGGCCGCGGCCCGCGCGGCGCCGTACACTGGGCGCAGCGAGAAGCGTGGATGGGGACGAGTAGCGTCGTACGCAGCCCAGAGCGACCCGGGGACGGTGGAAGCCCGGGGGCGAGCGCGATGTGAAGATCACCCCGGAGCCGCCGGAAGAAAGCCGCACCCCCTGCCGCCGCGCACGGGACACGGCGAGTAGACCCGGTATCGCGACCCCAATGAGGGGGCTCATCGGCGCGTACGGCGCGCAGGGGAGCCAAGGAGGGTGGTACCGCGGGAGCGCGCCGCACACGGCGTACGAAGGATCGAAGCTCTCGTCCCTCCGACGGAAGGCAGCAAGTCCGTTGGAGGAAGCCCGCTCATGACAGAGCCGACGTACCGCCAGGTGCCCGCCCAGGTCGATCTGCCCGCGCTCGAGCACGCGGTGCTCGACTTCTGGCGCGAGCAGAAGATCTTCGCCAAGAGCCTGGAGCAGTCCGAGGGCCGCCCCGAGTGGGTGTTCTACGAGGGCCCGCCCACCGCCAACGGCATGCCGGGCGCCCACCACATCGAGGCACGCGTCTTCAAGGACGTCTTCCCCCGCTTCCGCACGATGCGCGGCTACCACGTGGCCCGCAAGGCCGGCTGGGACTGCCACGGCCTCCCGGTGGAGCTGGCGGTCGAGAAGGAACTCGGCTTCAACGGCAAGAAGGACATCGAGGCGTACGGCATCGCCGAGTTCAACGCCAAGTGTCGCGACTCGGTGACCCGGCACACCGACGCCTTCGCCGAGCTGACGACCCGCATGGGCTACTGGGTCGACCTCGACGACGCCTACCGGACCATGGACCCCGAGTACGTGGAGTCCGTCTGGTGGTCGCTGAAGGAGATCTTCGACAAGGGTCTGCTCGTCCAGGACCACCGCGTCGCCCCCTGGTGCCCCCGCTGCGGCACCGGCCTGTCGGACCACGAGCTGGCGCAGGGCTACGAGACGGTCGTCGACCCCTCGGTGTACGTCCGTTTCCCGCTCACCTCCGGTCCGCTCGCCGGTGAGGCAGCGCTCCTGGTGTGGACGACCACGCCGTGGACGCTGGTGTCCAACACCGCGGTCGCCGCCCACCCCGAGGTCACCTACGTGGTCGCCACGGACGGCACGGAGAAGCTCGTCGTCGCCGAGCCGCTCGTCGCCAAGGCGCTCGGCGAGGGCTGGGAGACCACCGGCCAGACCTTCACCGGCGCCGAGATGGAGCGCTGGACCTATCAACGTCCGTTCGAGCTGGTCGAGTTCCCGGAAGCGGCACATTTCGTCGTCAACGCGGAATACGTCACGACCGAGGACGGTACAGGTCTGGTCCACCAGTCCCCCGCCTTCGGTGAGGACGACCTCAAGGTCTGCCGCGCGTACGGCCTGCCCGTGGTGAACCCGGTCCGCCCCGACGGCACCTTCGAGGAGGACGTCCCCCTCGTCGGCGGCGTCTTCTTCAAGAAGGCCGACGAACAGCTCACCGCGGACCTCCAGCAGCGGGGCCTGCTCTTCAAGCACATCCCGTACGAGCACAGCTACCCGCACTGCTGGCGCTGCCACACCGCGCTGCTGTACTACGCGCAGCCGTCCTGGTACATCCGCACCACCGCCGTCAAGGACCGTCTCCTCCAGGAGAACGAGAAGACCAACTGGTTCCCCGACTCGGTCAAGCACGGCCGCTTCGGCGACTGGCTGAACAACAACATCGACTGGGCGCTCTCTCGCAGCCGCTACTGGGGCACCCCGCTGCCGATCTGGCGCTGCGAGGAGAACCACCTGACCTGCGTGGGCTCCCGCGAGGAGCTGAGCCGGCTCTCCGGCACCGACCAGTCGGAGCTGGACCCGCACCGCCCCTTCATCGACGCGGTCACGTTCGCGTGCCCCGAGGCCGGCTGCGGTGCGACGGCCACCCGCGTCCCGGAGGTCATCGACGCCTGGTACGACTCGGGTTCGATGCCGTTCGCGCAGTGGGGCTACCCGTACAAGAACAAGGAACTCTTCGAGTCCCGCTACCCGGCCCAGTTCATCAGCGAGGCCATCGACCAGACCCGCGGCTGGTTCTACACGCTGATGGCCGTCGGCACGCTCGTCTTCGACAGGTCGAGTTACGAGAACGTCGTCTGCCTCGGCCACATCCTCGCCGAGGACGGCCGCAAGATGTCCAAGCACCTGGGCAACATCCTGCAGCCGATCCCGCTCATGGACCAGCACGGCGCCGACGCCGTCCGCTGGTTCATGGCCGCCGGCGGCTCCCCCTGGGCGGCCCGCCGCGTCGGCCACGGCACCATCCAGGAGGTCGTCCGCAAGACCCTCCTCACGTACTGGAACACGGTCGCCTTCCAGGCCCTGTACGCCCGCACGTCGAACTGGGCGCCCAGCGCGGCGGACCCGGCCCCGGCCGACCGCCCGGTCCTGGACCGCTGGCTGCTGTCCGAGCTCCACGCCCTCACCGACCAGGTGACCGGCGCCCTGGAGGCGTACGACACCCAGCGCGCCGGCAAGCTCCTCTCGGCGTTCGTGGACGACCTGTCGAACTGGTACGTACGCCGCTCGCGCCGCCGTTTCTGGCAGGGCGACAAGGCCGCGCTGCGCACCCTGCACGAGGTCGTCGAGACGGTCACCCGGCTGATGGCCCCGCTGACCCCGTTCATCACCGAGCGGGTCTGGCAGGACCTGGTCGTGCCGGTCTCCCCGGAGGCTCCCGAGTCCGTGCACCTGGCCTCCTGGCCGGAGGCCGACCTCTCCGCGATCGACCCCGGGCTGTCGAAGCAGATGGTCCTGGTCCGCCGCCTGGTGGAGCTGGGCCGCGCCACGCGCGCGGAGTCGGGTGTCAAGACCCGTCAGCCCCTCTCCCGCGCCCTGGTGGCCGCCACGGGCTTCGACTCACTCGACCCCGAACTGCACGCGCAGATCACGGAGGAGCTGAACGTCAGCTCGCTCGCCTCGCTCTCGGAGGTCGGCGGCTCCCTGGTGGACACGACCGCCAAGGCCAACTTCCGCGCGCTGGGCAAGCGCTTCGGCAAGCGCGTCCAGGACGTGGCCAAGGCCGTCGCGAACGCCGACGCCGCCGCGCTCTCCCTCGCCCTGCGCGAGGGCACGGCGTCGGTCGAGGTCGACGGCGAGACCGTCACCCTCGCCCCCGACGAGGTCATCATCACGGAGACCCCGCGCGAGGGCTGGTCGGTGGCGTCCGACTCGGGTGCCACGGTCGCTCTCGACCTGGAGATCACGGAGGAGCTGCGGCGGGCGGGCCTCGCCCGTGACGCGATCCGTCTGATCCAGGAGGCCCGCAAGAACAGCGGCCTCGACGTCGCCGACCGTATCGCCCTGCGCTGGACCGCCACCGACCCGGCGGTCACCGCGGCCCTGACCGAACACACGCCGTTGATCGCCGACGAGGTCCTCGCCACGGACTTCGCCGCCGGTGAGGCCGACGCCGCGTACGGCTCGCCCTTCACGGACGAGGCCCTGACGCTGACCTTCCGTCTGCGCAAGGTCTGACCGACAGCACCGTCGGCGGCACCGGTCGACAGCACCACCTGGCACCCGGGAGGCCCGGGGCACCGGATCCGTTCCGGCGCCCCGGGCCTTCGGCGTCCCGGCCGCGCACGGACGGGAACGGGACGCGCCGGGGATGCCCACGGAGACGCGCACGAGGACGCGCACGGGGACGCGCACGGCAAAAGGGCGGGGCCCCGGAGGAAATCCGGGGCCCCGCCCTGAACGCTGCCGACGCCTACGGCGTACCAGTAGTCGTCAGTTGTCGTCCTCGTCGATCAGGAACCCGCGCATCGGCGAGGGAGCCTGTCCCATCGGAGACGGACCCTGCGGCCGGACCGGAGCCATCGGCTGGGTCATGGCGGGCGACATCTGCTGCTGACCGCCGTAGGAGGGGGCGGCCGGAGCGGGAGCGCCGCCCATGCCTCCACCCATGCCTCCGCCCATACCGCCCGGGTTGCCGCCGTACGACGGGGCGCTCGCGCCGGCCGGTGCCATGGAGGGCGCCGGGGACGGCGGCAGCGACGCGGCGGCCGGGGTGCGCGGCGGAGCCAGCGAGTCGTCCGCCTGGGTCTCCAGCTGACGCAGCTGCGACTCCAGGTACGACTTCAGACGCGTGCGGTACTCGCGCTCGAAGCCGCGCAGGTCCTCGACCTTGCGCTCCAGCGTGGCGCGGGCGGACTCCAGGGAGCCCATCGCGACGCGGTGCTTCTCCTGCGCGTCCCGCTCCAGCGCGTCGGCCTTGGCGCGGGCGTCCCGCTCCAGACCCTCGGCGCGGCTGCGGGCCTCACCGACGATCTTGTTGGCCTCGGAACGGGCCTCGGCGATCGCCTGGTCGGCGGTCTGCTGGGCCAGCGAGAGCACACGCGCGGCGCTGTCGCCGCCGGGACCCTGACCGGGGCCGCCCATGGGACCACCCATGGGGCCGCCCATCGGGCCACCCATCTGCTGCTGCATCTGAGGCGGACCGCCCATGGGACCCTGGCCCATCTGGCCCTGGCCCATCTGCGGCTGCATCTGGCCCTGACCCATGGGGCCCTGGCCCATCGGTCCCTGACCCATCGGGCCGGGACCCTGCTGCCCACCCTGGCCACCGGGGCCGGCGGGCAGCTGCGGAGCACCGCTCGGCAGCTGGGGCGGGCCACCCATGGGGCCCCCCATCTGCTGCGGCGGGCCCGATATGCCGGCGGGTACGGGTCCACCGGGACCGCGCATACCCTGCTGCTGCATACCGCCTTGCTGCATACCGCCCTGCTGCATGCCACCTTGCTGCATGCCGCCCTGCTGCATACCGCCCTGCTGCTGGTCCTGAGGCTCCGGGGGCTTGCGCATGTTCTGCTGGTTCTGGGCAGCAGCACGCGTGGCCGCGGCCAGTTTGGCGCGCAGATCCTCGTTCTCGCGTAGCAGGCGCGTCAGTTCGGCTTCGACCTCGTCGAGGAAGGCATCGACCTCGTCCTCGTCATAGCCTTCTCGGAGGCGGACGGTCGTGAACTGCTTGTTCCGCACGTCCTCGGGGGTCAACGGCATCTCTTCACCTCAACGTAGTCATCGGCAGTCGGCAAGACCGGGTCGTCCACAGTCACCTCGCGAGTCCACCCACGATGTTGATCAGGATGTAGACGATGATCATCAGTACGAAGAAGGACAGGTCGAGCGCCACGCCCCCGAGACGCAGCGGCGGGATGAACCGCCGCAGAAGCTTCAGCGGTGGATCAGTGACAGTGTAGGTGGCCTCCAGAACGACCACCATCGCCTTGCCGGGTTGCCACGAGCGGGCGAACTGGAACACATAATCCATGACCAACCGGAAGATCAGCACGATGAGGAAACACATCAGAGCGACCCAGAGCACTTGCCACACCACGCTCATGATCCGTGCTTCCCTCTCCCCTGTCCCACGTCTTGATCCGGTCCTGCGTCTCAGCTCTGGTTGAAGAACCCGCCCTCTGCGATACGGGCCTTGTCCTCCGCCGTGACATCGACGTTAGCAGGCGACAACAGGAACACCTTCTGCGTCACCCGCTCGATGCTGCCGTGAAGACCAAACACCAAACCGGCCGCAAAGTCGACAAGTCGCTTCGCGTCTGTGTCGTCCATCTCAGTCAGATTCATGATCACCGGGGTGCCCTCACGGAAGTGTTCCCCGATGGTACGGGCCTCGTTGTAGGTCCGCGGGTGCAACGTGGTGATCCGGTAAGGCTCTCGCTCGGACACGACCTTGGGCATGATCACCGGTGCGTTCTTCTCCAGACTCGAACGTTCTTGTGTGATGGACGCCACGGGCGCGATCCGGGCGGGTCGCACCGATTCCGCGGGAAGCGAAGTGGCGTGCGACACCGGTTCACGCTGGACGGGGGGCTGCACCACTCGCACCGATTCATCCCTTTGGGACTGGTGTGACTGGTGTGCCTGGTGCGCCGACTCGTGCCGGCGGTGGTCCCGCTCGGGCTCCGGGTCGAGCTCGGGCTCGAAGTCGTCATCGGGGTCGAATCCCCTGCCGTCGTACCCATCGTCCTCCACGAGGCCGAGGTAGACCGCCATCTTGCGCATCGCGCCGGCCATGCTCTGAGTCCTCCGCTCTGTGGTGGATCCACCGACGACTTCCAAGTGCCCGCGATCCACGAGGTCGTTGCGCCCGCCTCTCGGCGGAATGACCATATTTTCTGCTGTGGTCCGACTTCTTGGCGACGTTACCCGAGCCCGGGACGGACTCCGAGTACCGCGGTGCCGACGCGCACATGTGTCGCTCCGGCCGCCACGGCCTCCTCGAGGTCCGCACTCATCCCGGCGGAGACCATGGTGGCAGCCGGATGGGTTCGGCGCAGGTCGGTCGACAAATCCATCAACCGCTCAAAAGCGGCCCGTTGCCGTCCGGCGTACTCCCCGGTGAGCGGCGCGACGGTCATCAGACCATCGACCCGCAGCCCCGGCGCCCGCGCGAGGAGGTCGGCCAACTCCCCGATGCCGTCCGGCCCGACACCCCCGCGCTCCCCCCGGCCGCTCGCGTCGGCGTCGAGCGCGACCTGGACCAGACAGCCCACCTCGCGCCCGGCCCGGACGGCCTCCTTCGACAGCGCGGTGACGAGCCGGGAACGGTCGACGGACTGCACGAGATCCGCATAACGCACCACAGAGCGGACTTTGTTGGTCTGCAACTGCCCGACGAAATGCCACACAAGGTGCAGGTCCGAACATTCGGCCGCCTTGGGGGCCGCGTCCTGGTCCTTGTTCTCGGCGACGTGACGCACACCGAGTTCCGACAGGATCCGCACATCGTCCGCCGGGTAGGTCTTGGTCACCACGACCAGGGTGACCTCGTCCCGCCCGCGCCCCGCCGCCGCGCACGCGGCCGCGATACGACTCTCCACCTTCGCCAGGTTCGCGGCGAGTTGTGCCTTACGGTCCGTCATGCCCCTCAGTCCAGCCAGACATATCCCGCGAGTCGCCCTGTGGCGCCGTCGCGACGGTACGAGAAGTGGTCGCGCGACTCCAGCGTGCACACGGGCGACTGCTCCCGGTCGCACACCCCGAGGCGCTCCAGCTGTGCGTGCACTCCGGCGCACACATCGACCGAGGGCGTGCCCCAACTGGTCTCGGCGTACGCCGCCGGCTCGACGGTGGCCACCTCGGCGCGCATCGCCTCGGGCACTTCGTAACAGCGGCCGCAGACGGCGGGTCCGGTGTGGGCGACGATCCGGGCGGGGTCGGCGCCGAGTCCGGTCATGGCCCGTACGGCGGCGGGGACGACCCCGGCGACCATGCCGGGGCGGCCCGCGTGGGCGGCGGCCGCGACCCCGGCGACGGGGTCGGCCAGCAGGACGGGTACGCAGTCGGCGGTGAGGACGGCGAGCGCGAGACCGCGCCGGGTGGTGACGACCGCGTCGACGGAGGGCAGGTCGCCGGTACCCCAGGGTCCGTCGACCACGGTCACGTCCGCGCCGTGCACCTGGTTCATCCAGACGACCCGGTCCGGCTCCAGGCCCAGCGACTTGGCCGCCAGCTCCCGGTTCGCCGTCACGGCGCCGGCGTCGTCACCGACCGCCCCGCCGAGGTTGAGCTGCTCATACGGAGCGGCGCTCACCCCGCCCCACCTGTCGGTGAAGGCGAAGTGCGCGCCGCTCACGGATCCGCGCCGTTCTATCACTTGAGGAAGTCCGGCACGTCCAGCTCCTCCGCCGCACTGTCCGAGTAGGACCGGGACGGCGGGACGGGCGGGGCGACGGCCACGTCGTTCGCCGGCTCCGGGGCGGGCGCCGGCTCCTCCTTCGGCTTGACGCTGCCGAGCGAGCCGAAGGACGGCCGGGTCTCGGCGGGCCGGACCGGCGCCGGCTCCTCGCGCTTGGCCGCGGCCGAGCCGAGGATGTTGTCCCGCTTGGCCGGAGGCTGGCCGCCGTCGAAGCCGGCCGCGATGACCGTGACCCGGACCTCGTCGCCGAGCGCGTCGTCGATGACCGCGCCGAAGATGATGTTGGCCTCGGGGTGGGCGGCCTCGCTGACCAGCTGCGCGGCCTCGTTGATCTCGAAGAGGCCGAGGTCGGAGCCGCCGGAGATGGAGAGCAGCACACCCCGGGCGCCGTCGATGGACGCCTCCAGGAGCGGCGAGGAGATCGCCATCTCGGCGGCGGCCACGGCGCGGTCGTCGCCGCGGGCCGAGCCGATGCCCATGAGGGCCGAACCGGCCTCGGACATGACCGACTTGACGTCGGCGAAGTCGAGGTTGATCAGGCCGGGGGTGGTGATGAGGTCGGTGATGCCCTGGACACCGGAGAGCAGGACCTGGTCGGCCGACTTGAACGCGTCGAGCACCGAGACCTGGCGGTCCGAGATGGACAGCAGCCGGTCGTTGGGGATGACGATGAGGGTGTCGACCTCTTCGCGGAGCTCCGCGATGCCGTCCTCGGCCTGGTTGGCGCGGCGGCGGCCCTCGAAGGTGAAGGGGCGGGTGACCACGCCGATGGTGAGGGCGCCGAGCGAGCGGGCGATGTTGGCCACGACGGGCGCGCCGCCGGTACCGGTGCCGCCGCCCTCGCCGGCCGTCACGAAGACCATGTCGGCCCCCTTGAGGACCTCCTCGATCTCCTCGCGGTGGTCCTCGGCCGCCTTGCGGCCGACGGCCGGGTTGGCACCGGCGCCGAGTCCGCGGGTGAGTTCGCGGCCGACGTCGAGCTTGACGTCGGCGTCGCTCATCAACAGAGCTTGCGCGTCGGTGTTGATGGCGATGAACTCGACGCCCTTGAGACCGACCTCGATCATCCGGTTGATGGCATTGACACCACCGCCGCCGACACCGATGACTTTGATGACTGCGAGGTAGTTCTGCGGTGCTGCCACGTCGAAGGCCTCTCGCCTCGAGTTACGTGTCGCCGCTTCCCGGGGTACCCGTGATGCGACGACTGATGCCGAAGTGGGACGGTCCGAACGCCGACTCGAACCCTAACGCTGAAGTTTAGGGTTACCAGTGTGACTGTTCCTTGGACTCTTCCGAACAGGACACTAAGTCGACAAGTGGCGCACGTTCAACGAACACGCCGAACCTCCCGTTTTTCTTTTCACCCTATGTGATCAGCCATAGCGATGCCCAACCAGGGTGCTGGCCTGCGGCGATGCGCGTCAACTCCCTGATGACGCGGGGGCGGTGGGAACGCTCACGTCGAAGTGCCCCGCGTCCGGGGCGGCTTTGATCAGGGCCGTGAGCGCACGGCCCTTCGCGCGCCCCTTCTCCGCGCTTCCCCACGCGACCGTGCGGTCCCCGGTCAACTCCAGCGAGATGGCGTCGTAGGAACGGACCTTGACCACCAGGGTGTCGTGCGCGATCACGGCCGGAACGGCACCGGCGACCCGCACGGCCTCCCGTACGAGCCGGGCCTCTCCGAATCGCCGCAGACCCGCGGCCGACGAACCGGAACGGGATACCGCCATTTCCAGTAGGGGCACCCCTTCCGGAGCACGCGAAACCGTGGCGAAACGCACCCCTTTCGCGTCCACTTCGACGTACTTGCCCGCATTTCCGGCCGCTTCGACAATGAGGACCGGAGTACGTTCGCGCACTTTCAGCCCGATTCCGTGCGGCCAGGAACGCGTCACCTCGACGGAGTCGATTCGGGGCAATTTCCGGAGCAGTCGTGACTCGATCCCGTCGAGGTCGACGGAGATCAGCGGATCGCCGAGGGGGACGCCGGCAGCCTCGCGCACCTGCGCCTCGGTGAGCACGCGGGTGCCCGACACGGACACCCGCTCGGCCCGCAGCCACGAGGAGCCGTACAGGGCCCAGAGCGAGGCGCCGAGGAGCAGCACCAGCGCGACCGCCGCGGCGATCAGCGCCCGGGGGCCGGGGAGCCGCCGCCGGGGCGGCGGGCCGGGGTCCAGATCCTCGTCTGCGCCGCGTTCGGCGGTGGTCGGTCCGGCCACGCTCCCCTGCCTCCTGCCGCGCCCTTAACGGCGCGACGCGATCGCCTCGTACACCATCCCGACGAGCAGGTCGTCGGCGTCCCTGCGGCCGAACTCGCTGGCCGCGCGGGACATCTCGTACAGCCGGTGCGGGTCGGCGAGGACGGGCAGCACGTTCTGCTGCACCCACTGGGGGGTCAGCTCCGCGTCGTCGACCAGCAGTCCGCCGCCCGCCTTGACCACCGGCTGGGCGTTCAGCCGCTGTTCGCCGTTGCCGATGGGCAGCGGGACGTAGGCGGCCGGGAGTCCGACGGCGGAGAGTTCGGCGACGGTCATCGCGCCCGCGCGGCAGAGCATCATGTCGGCCGCCGCGTACGCGAGGTCCATCCGGTCCACGTACGGTACCGGGATGTACGGGGGCATCCCCGGCATCTGGTGCACCTGCGGCAGTTCGTTCTTCGGGCCCACCGCGTGCAGGATCTGGATCCCGGCCTGCTGGAGGTAGGGCGCGACCTGCTGGACGACCTCGTTGAGGCGGCGGGCGCCCTGGGAGCCGCCGGAGACCAGCAGGGTCGGCAGGTTGGGGTCGAGGCCGAACATCGCGCGGGCCTCGGGGCGGGCGGCGGCCCGGTCCAGGGTGGCGATGGCGCGGCGCAGCGGGATGCCGATGTAGCGGGCGTCGCGGAGCTTGCTGTCCGGCGTGGAGACGGCGACCTGGGCCGCGTACCGGGAGCCGATCTTGTTGGCGAGACCGGGGCGGGCGTTGGCCTCGTGGACGACGATCGGCACGCCGAGACGCTTGGCGGCGAGATAGCCGGGCAGGGCCACGTAGCCGCCGAAGCCGACGACGGCGTCCGCCTTGGTGCGCTCCAGGATCTGCTCGGTCGCCTTGATCGTGCCGCGCAGCCGGCCGGGCACGGTGATCAGCTCGGGGGTGGGCTTGCGCGGCAGGGGTACGGCGGGGATCAGCGCGAGTTCGTAGCCGCGCTCGGGGACGAGGCGTGTCTCGAGGCCGCGCTCCGTGCCCAGGGCCGTGATGCCCACGGTCGGGTCCTGCCTGCGCAGGGCGTCCGCGAGGGCGAGCGCGGGCTCGATGTGACCGGCGGTTCCGCCACCGGCGAGTACGACATGCACCGAAATTCACCGCTCTCCGGACGAACGTGCCGAGACACGCCGTCGCATCGTGTTCCATCTCCCGGGCCCCGAAGGGCCGCCGCCACGCTTTCTGCCAAAGCGGGGTTGCCGCATGGCGAGCGCCGCCCGCGCAGCGGGTTCGTCGCGCGCGAAGGCGATCAGCAACCCGATGGCGAACATGGTCGGCAGCAGGGCGGATCCCCCGTAGGAGAACAGCGGGAGCGGGACTCCGGCGATCGGCAGCAGACCGAGCACCGCACCGATGTTGATCACTGCCTGAGCGGTGATCCAGGTGGTCACGCCTCCCGCGGCATACCTGACGAAGGGGTCCTCCGTGCGTCCGGCCACGCGGATACCCGCATAGCCTAGAGCCGCGAAGAGGGCGAGCACCGACAGCGTCCCCGCGAGGCCCAGTTCCTCACCGGTGACGGCGAAGATGAAGTCGGTGTGCGCTTCCGGGAGTTGGCCCCATTTTTCCACACTGGCGCCCAGTCCCGAGCCGAAGATCCCGCCCGAGGCGAGTGCGTAGATCCCGTGCACGGCCTGCCAGCAGTCGGCGCCGTCGGTACGGGGTTCGGTGGCTCCGATGCAGGCCAGGCGGGCCATGCGGTTCTCGCTGGTCCTGATCAGGACGAACCCGATGAGCCCGGCGACGGACAGCACGCCGACGAACAGCCGCGTCGGCGCCCCGGCCAGCCACAGCAGGCCGAACAGGATCGCCGTGAGAATGATCGCGGTGCCCATGTCGCCGCCGAGCATGATCAGCCCGAGCAGCATGAACGCCACCGGAACGAGCGGTACCAGCATGTGCTTCCACTGTGTCAGCAGCCGCTTGTCCTCCTTGCGGGCCATCAGGTCGGCCCCCCAGAGCACGAGGGCCAGCTTGCCGAACTCACTGGGCTGGACCTGGAACGAGCCGCCGATGGCGATCCAGTTCTGGTTGCCGTTGATCGACTGCCCTATTCCGGGCACCTGAACCAGGGCCATCAGGAACACGCAGCCGGCCAGCAGCGGGTAGGCCAGTGCCCGGTGCAGCTTGACCGGCATCCGGGAGGCCGTGAGCAGCAGCGCGGTGCCGATGGCGGCCGCGAGGAACTGTTTGCGGAAGAAGAAGGTCCCGGGCAGCGACTTCTGCAGCGCCGTGATCTGCGAGGCCGAGTAGACCATGACCAGTCCCAGGACGGTGATCAGCAGACTTCCGCCGAGGATCAGGTAGTACGCCGTCAGCGGGCGGTCCCAGGCCCTGCGGGCCCGCGTGAGGAACCGCCGCAGGGGGTTCTCGCGCGGCGGCCGGGAGACGGGCGGCCGCCGGGTGACGCGCTGGAGGGGCGCACGGCTCGTACGGCTACTGGGCATCGGGAGTGCCCTCGCCGCCGACCGACCGGATCCGTGTCACGCGTCCCTCCCAGTGTCACCCGGCTCCGCCAGGCCAGGCCGGGCCGGGTCAGCCGTCCGCGGAGGAGAGTTCGCGGACAGCCTCCGCGAACGCGTCCCCACGCTTGTTGTAGTTGACGAACATGTCCATCGACGCACAGGCCGGCGCCAGGAGCACGGTGTCGCCCGCCCGCGCCAGCGTCCGCGCCTCGCGGACCGCGGCGGGCATCGCCCCAGTGTCGGTCCGGTCGAGGTCGACGACCGGCACTTCGGGCGCGTGTCGCGCGAGCGCTTCCCGGATCAGCGCGCGGTCCGCGCCGATCAGCACGACGCCCCGCAGCCGCCCGGCCGCACCGGCGACGAGCTCGTCGAAGGTGGCGCCCTTGGCGAGGCCGCCGGCGATCCACACGATCGACTCGTAGGCCGCCAACGAGGCCTGCGCCGCGTGCGTGTTGGTGGCCTTGGAGTCGTCGATGTAGGCGACGCCGTCCACGTCGGCCACGTGCGCGATGCGGTGGGCGTCCGGTGTGAAGGCCCGCAGCCCGTCCCGTACGGCCTTGGCGGGCACCCCGTAGGCCCGCGCGAGGGCGGCCGCCGCGAGGGCGTTGGCGACGTTGTGGGGGGCCGGCGGGTTCACGTCCCCGACCTCGGCCAGCTCCTGGGCGTTCTTCTGCCGGTTCTCCACGAAGGCGCGGTCGACCAGGATGCCGTCGACGACGCCGAGTTGGGAGGGTCCCGGGGTGCCGAGGGTGAACCCGACGGCCCGGCAGCCCTCCTCGACGTCCGCCTCGCGCACCAGGTCCTCGGTCGCCTTGTCGGCGACGTTGTAGACGCAGGCCACCCGGTTGCCCTCGTAGACGCGGCCCTTGTCGGCGGCGTACGCCTCCATGGAGCCGTGCCAGTCGAGGTGGTCGGGGGCGAGGTTGAGGACGGCGGCGGAGTGGGCGCGCAGGGAGGGCGCCCAGTGGAGCTGGTAGCTGGACAGTTCCACGGCCAGCACGTCGTAGGGCTCGTCACCGAGGACGACGTCCAGCAGCGAGACGCCGATGTTGCCGACGGCGGCCGTGCGCAGGCCCGCCGCCGTCAGGATCGAGGCGAGCATCTGGACGGTCGTGGTCTTGCCGTTGGTGCCCGTGACGGCCAGCCAGGGGGCGGCGTCGGGGCCCCGCAGCCGCCAGGCGAGTTCTACGTCGCCCCAGATCTCCAGACCGGCCGCGCGTGCCGCGTCGAACAGCGGCTTGTCCGGCTTCCAGCCCGGGGCGGTGACGACGAGTTCGGTGCCCTCCGGCAGGGTGGCGCCGTCGCCGAGGCGCACGGTGATGCCGAGCGCCTCCAGGTCGGCGGCCTGGGCGCGGGCGCGTTCGTCGTCGCCGTCGTTGACGACCGTGACGGCGGCGCCGAGTCCGTGCAGGACCTTGGCCGCCGGGATGCCCGAGACGCCGAGTCCGGCGACGGTGACGCGCTTGCCCTGCCAGTCGGTCACTTCTCGGCCGCCCATCCCGCGTAGAAGAGGCCCAGTCCGACGATCACACAGATGCCCTGGATGATCCAGAAGCGGACCACGACGAGGACCTCGGACCAGCCCTTGAGTTCGAAGTGGTGCTGGAGCGGGGCCATCCGGAAGACCCGCTTGCCGGTCAGCTTGAACGAGCCGACCTGGATGACGACCGACATGGTGATGAGGACGAACAGACCGCCGAGGAGCGCGAGGAGCAGCTCGGTGCGGGAGCAGATGGCGAGACCGGCGAGCGCGCCGCCGAGGGCGAGGGAGCCGGTGTCGCCCATGAAGATCTTGGCCGGCGAGGTGTTCCACCACAGGAAGCCCAGGCAGGCGCCCATCAGCGCGGAGGCCACGATCGCCAGGTCGAGCGGATCTCGTACCTCGTAACAGGCGCCCGGGTTGGTCAGGGTCAGCGTGTTGGCGCAGGACTCCTGGAACTGCCAGACGCCGATGAACGTGTACGCGCCGAAGACGAGGACGGAGGCGCCGGTGGCGAGGCCGTCCAGACCGTCGGTCAGGTTCACGCCGTTGGACATGGCGAGGATCATGAACAGCGCCCAGACGACGAACAGCACCGGGCCGATGGTCCAGCCGAAGTCCTGCACGAAGGAGAGCTTGGTGGAGGCCGGCGTCTGGTCGCGGGCGTCCGGGAACTGCAGCGCGAGCACCGCGAAGCCGATGCCGACGATCAGCTGGCCGGCCATCTTCGCCTTGGCCCGCAGGCCGAGCGAACGACGCTTGACGATCTTGATGTAGTCGTCGAGGAAGCCGACGAGGCCCATGCCCGCCATCAGACCGAGCACCAGCAGCCCGGAGAAGGTCGGCGGCTGGCCCGAGATCACCTTGGCGAGGAAGTACGCGACGATCGTCGCCAGGATGAAGGCGATACCACCCATGGTCGGCGTACCGCGCTTGCTGGCGTGCTCGCGCGGGCCGTCGTCGCGGATGTACTGGCCGTAGCCCTTGCGGGCCAGCAGCTTGATCAGCAACGGGGTGCCGACCAGGGTCAGGAAGAGACCAATGACTCCTGCGAACAGGATCTGATTCATCATCGGGCGGCGACCTCACCCTCGTTGCCGCTGTCGAGCAGCGCCTGCGCCACGCTCTCGAGCCCGACCGACCGGGACGCCTTCACGAGCACGACGTCCCCCGGGCGCAGCTGACTGCGCAACAGGTCGATCGCCGCCTGTGCGTCGGACACGTGCACCGACTCCTCACCCCACGAACCCTCGTTATATGCGCCCAGTTGCAGCCAGGACGCTTCCCTGCCCCCGACCGCGACGAGCTTGCCGACATTGAGCCGGACGGCGAGCCGTCCGACCGCGTCGTGCTCGGCGAGCGCCTCGTCCCCGAGCTCGGCCATCTTGCCGAGCACCGCCCAGGTCCGCCGCCCCTTGCCCATGGCCGCGAGCGCGCGCAGAGCGGCCCGCATGGACTCGGGGTTCGCGTTGTAGGCGTCGTTGACGACCGTCACGCCGTCCGGGCGCTCGGTGACCTCCATGCGCCAGCGGGAGAGGGAGCCCGCCTCGGAGAGCGCGGTGGCGATCTCACTTGCGGACATGCCCAGCTCATGGGCGACGGCGGCCGCGGCGAGCGCGTTCGACACGTGGTGCTCACCGTACAGGCGCATGGTCACATCACTTGCACCGGAGGGTGTGTGAAGCCGGAAGGCGGGCTGTCCGGCGTCCGTGAGCGTCACGTTCTCGGCCCGTACGTCCGCTTCGCCGGACTCGCCGAAGAGGATCACGCGGGCCTTCGTACGGGACGCCATGGCGCGCACGAGGGGGTCGTCGGCGTTGAGGATCGCGGCGCCCCCCTCCTCCGCGGACGGCAGGGCCTCCACCAGTTCGCCCTTGGCCTGCGCGATCTGCTCGCGGCCGCCGAACTCGCCGATGTGGGCGGTGCCGACGTTGAGCACGAGACCGATCTTCGGCGGTGTCAGCTCGGTGAGGTACCGGATGTGGCCGATGCCGCGGGCGCCCATCTCCAGGACGAGGAAGCGGGTCTCCTCCGTGGCGCTGAGGGCGGTGAGGGGCAGCCCGATCTCGTTGTTGAGGGAGCCGGGCGTGAACACGGTCGGCGCCTTGCGCCGGAGCACCTGGGCGACGAGGTCCTTGGTGCTGGTCTTGCCCGCGGAGCCGGTCAGGGCCACGAGGGTGGTGCCGAGCTTGCGGACGACGTGCCGGGCGAGGGCGCCGAGCGCCGCTTGGACGTCGGGCACGACGATCGCGGGCACGCCGACGGGACGGGACGCCAGCACGGCCGCCGCACCCGCCTCGACGACCGCGGCCGCGAAGTCGTGACCGTCCACGCGCTCGCCCGCGAAGGCGACGAAGAGGCTGCCGGGCACCACCTCACGGGAGTCCCGGACGACCGGTCCGGTGACCTGCGCCGACGGATCCGGTATGTCGTGCGTCTGCCCGCCGACGACGTCTGCGATCTCGGCGAGGGAGAGGGCGATCACAAGTTCATCCCTGGGTCTGCTGGATAGCTTCGCGAAGCACCTGGCGGTCGTCGAAGGGACGGACCACGCCGGCGATGTCCTGGCCCTGCTCGTGGCCCTTGCCCGCGACGAGCACGGTGTCGCCCGGCTGCGCGCGCGCCACCGCCGCGGCGATCGCGGCGGCCCGGTCCTCGAACAGGAGGACCTCGCCGCGCTCGTGCGCCGGGACGGACGCCGCCCCTTCGAGCATGGTCGCGAGGATCGCGAGAGGGTCCTCGGAGCGGGGGTTGTCGGAGGTCAGTACGGCCGTGTCGGAGAGCCGGGCCATGGCGGCGCCCATCGGCGCGCGCTTGGTCGTGTCCCGGTCGCCGCCGCAGCCGAGCACGATGTGCAGGCGGCCGTCGGTGACCTTGCGCAGCGCCTTGAGGACCGACTCGACGGCGTCCGTCTTGTGGGCGTAGTCGACGACCGCGAGGTAGGGCTGTCCGGCGTCCACGCGCTCCAGCCGGCCCGGCACGCCGGGTACGGCGGCGACGCCGTCCGCGGCGGTCTGCGGGTCGATCCCGGCGACGGCCAGCGCGGCGACGGCCGCGAGGGTGTTGGCGACGTTGAAGGAGCCCGGCAGCGGCGACCTGGCGGAGATCCGCTCGCCCTTCGGCCCGACGACCGTGAACGTGGAGTCCAGCGGGCCGACCCGGACGTCCTCGGCGCGCCAGTCGGCGTCCGGGTGTCCCTCGGCGGAGAAGGTCACGACCGGGACGGTGGCCTCGTCCACGAGTCGGCGGCCGTAGTCGTCGTCGAGGTTGACGACGCCGAGCCTGCTGCGTCCCGGGGTGAACAGCTGAGCCTTGGCCTGGAAGTAGTCCTCCATGCCGGAGTGGAACTCCATGTGCTCCGGGCTGAGGTTGTTGAAGACCGCCACGTCGAAGACGCAGCCGTCGACCCGGCCGAGGACCAGGGCGTGGCTGGACACCTCCATGACGACCGAGTCGACACCGCGTTCGCGCATGACCGCGAACAGGGCCTGCAGGTCGGTGGCCTCGGGGGTGGTCCGCTCGGACTTGATGCGCTCGTCGCCGACGCGCATCTCCACCGTGCCGATGAGCCCCGTGGAGCGCACGGTCCGCAGGCCGCCCTCGACGAGGTAGGCGGTGGTGGTCTTGCCGGAGGTGCCGGTGATGCCGATCTGGAGCAGGTCGCGGCCCGGGCGGCCGTAGATGGTGGCCGCCAGCTCGCCCATCCGCCCGCGCGGGTCGTCCACCACGAGCGCGGGGAGTCCCGCGGCGGCGGCGCGCTCGGCGCCGCTCGGGTCGGTGAGCACGGCGACGGCGCCGAGGCCGGCCGCCTGGTCCGCGAAGTCGGCTCCGTGCAGACGGGCGCCGGGCAGGGCGGCGTACAGGTCGCCGGGGCGGACGGCGCGCGAGTCGTGGGTGATGCCCGTGACCTCCGCGGCGCTTCCCGGCTGCTCGGCGCCCAGCTGGCCGGCGAGGTCCGCGAGGGATGTGGCGGAGACCTGGAGCGGCCTGGGCGGTCCCGGGTAGGTCACGGGAACGTCCTTCTGGGTGGTTTGGGACTGATCAGCGTGTGGCACGGCGGTGAGCGTACCGGGCGCACCCCCGGAGGGGCGAAGCGAGGGTTTGTGCGAGCGGGGCCGCGGCGGGTGGTCCCCCGGGCCGGGAGTGATCATGGTCACGAGGCGGTTCCTGGCTGGTTGCGCTGATCGGCGGACGGATCGGGCGGGGGCGAGAGGCGGGTCAGGGGCGGGCCGGGCAGGTCGGGCGGGCCGGGCGGGTCGGGCGGGTCGGGCGGGTCAGGGAGTGAAGGCGACCGGCAGGTTCGCCGGCTTCGCCCCGGTGGGCGGGACCTGGAGGGTCTTCAGGGCGAACTCCATGACCTCCTTGTAGATGGGTCCGCAGATCTGGCCGCCGAAGTAGTTGCCCTTGGTGGCGTTCTGGATCGCGCAGTAGACGGTGATCCTCGGCTTGTCGGCGGGCGCGAACCCGGCGAAGGACGAGGTGTAGCCGCGGTAGCGGCCGGTGGCCGGATCCACACGGTTGGCCGTACCCGTCTTGCCCGCGACCCGGTAGCCGGGGATGCGCGCCTTGGTACCGGTGCCCTCCTCGTCGTCCACCACGGACTCCAGCATCCGGGCGAGGGTCTTCGCGGTCTTCTCGCTCACGACCCTGCTCTTGCGGGGTTCGGGGGAGGGAGTGAAGCGGCCGTCCGGCCCCTTGGTGCCCCGTACGAGGGTCGGTTCGACGCGGACGCCGCCGTTGGCGATCGTCGAGTAGACGGAGGCCGCCTGCATGGCGTTCATCGACACGCCCTGACCGAAAGGAATCGTGTACTGCTGCGAGGTCGACCAGTCGCCGGGCGCGGCCAGGATGCCCTTGGTCTCGCCGGGGAAGCCGAGGCCGGTGTAGCTGCCGAGGCCGAACTTGCGCAGGTAGGAGTAGAGGATCTTGTTGGACTCGCGCTGGTTCCTGCCGAGTTCGCCGGTGGCGAGGATGGTGCCGATGTTGCTGGACTTGGCGAGGACGCCGTTGAGGGTCAGGTACCAGGTCGGGTGGTCGATGTCGTCCTTGAACAGCCGGTCGCCGCGGTGCAGCCGGTTGGGCACGGTGACATGGGTGCCGGGGGTGGCGACGTTCTCCTCCAGCACGGCCGCCATCGACATGACCTTGGCGGTGGAGCCGGGCTCGTAGGCGTCCTGGAGGGCGGCGTTGCCGAGCGCGTCCGGGTTCGCCTTCGTGAGGTCGTTGGGATCGAAGCCGGGCGAGTTGGCCATGGCGAGGACCTCGCCGGTGCGGGTGTCCTGCACGATCACGTAGCCGCGGTCGGCCTTGGACTTCTTCACCTGCTCGCTGATGGCGTTCTGCGCGGCCCACTGGATGTCGCGGTCGATGGTCAGCTCCACGTCGGAGCCGGCCACGGCGGGGGTCTCGGTGGAGCCCGCGGTGGGCACGAGACGGCCGCCGGACTGGGCGTAGCGGATCTTGCCGTCCTTGCCCGACAGCCGGCTGTTCAGTTGCTGCTCGATGCCGCCGCCGCCCTTGCCCTCGGCGTTGACCCAGCCCAGTATCCCGGCGGCGAGCCCGCCGTTGGGGTACACGCGCTGGCTGCTGGGTTCCTGGAAGACGCCGGCCAGGACGTTGACCGTGCCCTTCTCCTCGCCGGACCGCTTGACGAGGGCGGACCGCAGGTCGCTGATCTGGTTCCAGACCTGGGGGGTCTGGCGGCGGGCGAGGACGACGTAGCGCGTGTTGCGGGTGCTCAGTTTCTCGGTGAGCGCCTCCTGGTCCGCGCCGAGGATCGGCGCGAGGAGGGCGGCCGCCTGCTCGGGCCCGTCGTCGATCTTCAGCTGTTCGCGCGTGAACATCGTCGGGTCGGCCGTGATGTCGTTGGCGTCGGTGCTGATCGCGAGGTCGACGCCGTTGCGGTCGGTGATCCCGCCCCGCTCGGCGGCCAGCACCCGGCCGACGTAGCGGTTCCGGTCGGCCTTGGAGGCGTACTCGCTCGCGTCGACGGCCTGCACCTGCAGGAGCCGTACGACGAAGGCGATCATCACCAGGGTCAGCGCGAGGCTGACCATGCGCAGCCGGGGCCGGGGGCTGCCCAGCCGGATGGTGCGCGCGGCCGGCGGCCGGGGCGGGGCCGGGCGGCGCTGCGCGGTGGGCCGCGCGCCGGGGCCCGGCCGGCGCTGCCCGCCCCCCGGACGCGCCGGCCGGGCGGGTCCGGGTACGCGGCGGCGGGGGGGCTGCCTGCCTGAATCGGCCACTTCCGTCACCTGCCGGGGGTCGTCGGGAGCTGGGGGGACTGTACGGGCGGGCTGCTGGGCGTGGGGGGCGGGGCGGGGGCGTCCCCGGCGGCCGGGGTCCGCGCGGGCGGCTGCGACGGCGCCTGCGCCGGCGTCGGGGAAACCGGGGGCGGGGGGCTCGTGCTGGGAGCCGGGCTCGGGGGCGGGCCGGGGTCCAGGATCTCGGGCGCGAGGACGAGCGGCATCCGGGCCACGGTCTGCCGGGCGGGGCTCGGTACGCCCTCGACCGTGCCGTCGGGGTTCAGGAAGGCCGGGTCCCCGCCGGGGACCATGCCCAGTTCGCGGGCGCGGCGCTGGAGGGCGTCGGGCGCGGAGTAGGCGTCCACGTCGCGCTGGAGCGCCTGTTCCTCGTCGGTGTAGCTCTTGACGTCGTCCTGGAGGTCGTCGAGCTTGAACGACCCTTCACTGAGCGCGGAGTTCAGTACGAGGAGACCGATCAGGCCGCCGCCCAGCAGCAGCACGACGAGGAGGACGAAGGGCGTGCGCGCCGCCCCTCTGGGCCGCACGGGCAGGAGCCGCGCGAGACGGGCGGCCCTGCCTCTCAGTTCGGGTTTCCTGCTCACGCGTCCTCCCAGTGAGTTCGGTACCCGGACTCACTCACCGTCCCCGCGAGTTCGCTTGTCGGACTCACTCACCGTCACCCTTCACGCACCGTGTACGGCCGCCTCGTGGGCCTCGTGCGGCTCGTTCGCCTCACGCACCTCATTCAAGGTGCTCCCGCACGCGCTCCGCACCGCGCAGACGCGCGGGGGCGGCGCGTCGGTTCTCGGCGACCTCTTCCTCGGTGGGAAGTTCGGCACCGCGGGTGAGGAGCTTGAGCCTCGGCTGGTAGCGCTCGGGGACCACGGGCAGTCCGGGGGGCGCGGTGACGGCGGCGCCGGCGGCGAACACCTGCTTGACGAGGCGGTCCTCCAGGGAGTGGTAGGACAGCACCGCGATCCGGCCGCCGACCGCGAGGGCCTTCACGGCGGCGGGGACCGCCCGCTCCAGGACGGTGAGTTCGCCGTTGACCTCGATGCGCAGCGCCTGGAAGGTGCGCTTGGCGGGGTTGCCGCCGGTGCGCTTGGCCGCCTGCGGCAGGGAGTCGCGGATCAGTTCGACGAGGCGGGCGCTGTGGGTGAAGGGCTCCTTGTCGCGCTCGCGCACGATCGCGGAGACGATCCGCTTGGCCTGCTTCTCCTCGCCGTACGCCCGCAGGATCCGGACGAGTTCGCCCGCCGGGTAGGTGTTCAGGACCTCGGCGGCGCCGATGCCGGTCGTCTGGTCCATCCGCATGTCGAGGGGGGCGTCCTGGGCGTACGCGAAGCCCCGGTCGGCCTCGTCAAGCTGCATGGAGGAGACGCCGAGGTCGAACAGGACGCCCTGGACGCGCGGGAGGCCCAGGCGGTCCAGCACCTCGGGGAGTTCGTCGTAGACGGCGTGCACGAGGGTGGCGCGTTCGCCGAAGGGGGCGAGCCGTTCGCCGGAGAGGCGCAGGGCCTCCTTGTCGCGGTCGAGGGCGACGAGCCGGGCCTCGGGGAACCGGGTGAGGAGGGCCTCGCTGTGGCCGCCGAGGCCGAGCGTGCAGTCGACCACCACCGCGCCGGGCTCCGTGAGGGCCGGGGCCAGCATGTCCAGGCAGCGCTGGAGCATGACGGGGACGTGGCGGCTGTTGCTCAAGGGGCCCTCTCAGGTCCGGCGCGAGCCGCACGTACGCGCCGCGCACGCGGGGAGACGCCGGGGTCTCGCCGGTTCTCCTGGGGATTCAAGTCCAGCAGGGGGCCTCGCCCCCGCTCCGCGTCACTCTAGTCCACGGCCTGTCGCGGTCAATCAACCGGCCTGCGCGTCGCGGCGCCTCCTGCGGGTGAACCGGGGACGCCGGAGAAATCACCTGGACGGTCGAGATTCGGCCACTCCTGTGGGTTACCTCACAACAAGCCTCGATGACGTTCTTTGTCCTCTCTCACAGAGCGCCCCCGGCGGCCGTGACCAGTACCGTCATGGTTATGACGACCTCCGCAGCAATTCCCACCGGCCCCGAAGGCGCCATATCCGACGGCACCGTCACCGACCGTCTCGTCGAGGCGAACCAGCGCTACGCGGCCGCGTTCACCGACCCCGGGATGGACGCCCGTCCCGTCCTGCGCGTCGCCGTCGTGGCCTGCATGGACGCCCGGCTCGACCTCCACGACGCGCTCGGCCTGGAGCTGGGCGACTGTCACACCATCCGCAACGCGGGCGGCGTGGTCACCGACGACGTGATCCGCTCCCTCACCATCAGCCAGCGCAAGCTCGGCACCCGCAGCATCGTCCTCATCCACCACACCGGCTGCGGCCTGGAGGCCCTCACCGAGGACTTCCGCACCGAACTGGAGACGGAGGTCGGGCAGCGTCCGGCCTGGGCGGTGGAGTCCTTCCGGGACGTGGACCAGGACGTCCGGCAGTCCATGCAGCGGGTGCGCACCAACCCGTTCCTGCTGCACTCCGACGACGTGCGCGGCTTCGTCTTCGATGTGAAGACGGGTCTGCTGCGGGAGGTCGACCCGGCCTGAGCGCCGTCGAACCGGGCCGTGCGGGGCTCTTCTCCTACCGCCGGAGAGCGGTCCCGCGCAGCCCCGGCTTCCTGTCAATCTGCTGGCATCTCGACCGACAAAAGCCCACAGATCCGACATATCGCGGACCGTTGTCCACAGGCGAGTGACACGGATTGGTAACGGCAGCAAGAATGCGGATGTGACGTCACGCTGAGCAGTTCTCGCGTGGTGTCCGTGTTTCGGGGTGGGCCGGTCCGCATCGCAGAGCGACGGCCCGGAGAAAGAACGGGCCGAGGAGGGCCGGGTGACGACCTATGACGATCGAGCGAGCCTCACTGATCTGACCAGCACTGTGGAGCGAGTCCGCAGTTCGGTCGAACAAGTGATCGAGGGCAAGCCTGAGGTCGTACGGCTTTCGCTGACAGTGCTGCTCGCCGAGGGACATCTTCTGATCGAGGATGTGCCCGGCGTCGGCAAGACCATGCTGGCCAAGGCACTGGCGCGGTCCATCGACTGCTCGGTGCGGCGTATCCAGTTCACGCCGGACCTGCTGCCGTCGGACATCACGGGCGTGTCCATCTGGGATCAGCAGCGCAAGGAGTTCGAGTTCAAGCCCGGCGCGATCTTCTCTCAGATCGTGATCGGCGACGAGATCAACCGTGCCTCGCCGAAGACGCAGTCCGCGCTGCTGGAGTCCCTGGAGGAGCGCCAGGTCACCATCGACGGGACGACCTACGAGCTGCCCCACCCCTTCATGGTGGTGGCCACGCAGAACCCCGTGGAGATGGAGGGCACCTACCCGCTGCCGGAGGCCCAGCGCGACCGCTTCATGGCCCGCGTCTCGGTCGGCTACCCGAGCCCGGAGGCCGAGCTGCAGATGCTCGACGTCCACGGCGGCCTCTCGCCGCTGGAGGACATGCAGCCGGTGGCGCACGCGCACGAGATCGTGAAGCTGATCGAGGCCGTCCGGGGCGTGCACGTCGCCGAGACGGTCCGGCGGTACGCGGTGGACCTGGTCGGCGCCACCCGCAGCCACCCGGACCTCAGACTCGGCGCCTCGCCGCGCGCCACGCTGCACCTGCTGCGCGCTGCGCGGGCGACCGCCGCCCTGAGCGGCCGGGACTACGCCCTGCCGGACGACATCCAGTCGCTGGCCGTGGCCATCCTCGCCCACCGGCTGCTGCCCACCGCCCAGGCCCAGCTCAACCGCCGCACACCGGAGCAGGTCGTGCAGGAGATCCTGCAGCGCACGCCCGTACCCCAGGCACCCCAGGCGCAGAGCGGCTTCGGCTCGGTCCGCTCCACGCCCGCGTATCCGCAGCAGCCGCCGCGGAGGCTTGGATGACCACCCCCGGGCCGGCGCCCACCCCGGAGCAGGACAAGGGCGGGCTGCGGACGGCCCTCGCCGGCCTCACCACCCGCGGGCGCTCGTTCCTGGCCGCCGGCGTGGCGGCCGCCGTCTGCGCGTACGTCCTCGGGCAGAGCGATCTGCTGCGGGTGGGCCTGCTGCTGGCCGTGCTGCCGCTGGTCTGCACGACCGTGCTGTACCGCACCCGCTACCGGGTCGCGGGCAGCCGCCGGCTGTCGCCCGCGCGGGTGCCGGCGGGCGGCGAGGCGCGGGTGCACCTGCGGATGGACAACGTCTCCCGGCTGCCCACCGGGCTGCTGATGCTCCAGGACCGGGTGCCCTACGTACTCGGTCCGCGCCCGAGGTTCGTGCTGGACCGGGTGGAGGCGGGCGGCCGCCGCGAGGTGTCGTACCGCGTCCGTTCCGATCTGCGCGGCCGGTATCCGCTCGGCCCGCTCCAGCTGCGTCTGACCGACCCGTTCGGCATGTGCGAGCTGACCCGCTCCTTCTCCACCTTCGACACCCTGACCGTCGTCCCGCGCGTGGAGGCGCTGCCGCCGGTCCGCCTCGGCGGGGAGGCGAAGGGGTACGGCGACGGCCGGCAGCGCTCCCTGGCGCTGGCCGGCGAGGACGACGTGCTCCCGCGCGGCTACCGGCACGGCGACGACCTGCGCCGGGTGCACTGGCGCTCGACCGCGCGCTACGGCGAGCTGATGGTGCGCCGCGAGGAGCAGCCGCAGCGGGCCCGCTGCACGGTGCTGCTGGACACCCGGGCCGAGGCGTTCCTCGGCGCGGGCCCGGACTCGGCCTTCGAGTGGGCCGTCTCCGGCGCCGCCTCCGCGCTGGTCCACATGCTCGAACGGGGCTTCTCCGTACGGCTGCTGACGGACACCGGCAGCTCGGTGCCCGGCGAGGGGGCGGACGGGTTCGCGGGGGCCGGCCAGGGGTCCGCCGACGCGGCCGGGCTGATGATGGACACCCTCGCGGTGATCGACCACTCCGAGGGCTCGGGCCTCTCCCCCGCCTACGACGCGCTGCGCGGCGGCAACGAGGGGCTGCTGATCGCCTTCCTCGGCGATCTCGACGAGGAGCAGGCGACGGTGATCGGCAAGATGCGCCGGCGCGGCGGCGGCGCGGTCGCCTTCCTGCTGGACAGCGAGACGTGGACGACCGAGACGGGCGAGGTGCCCGGTGCCGGGAGTGCGAGCGAGGAGTCGCTGCGGCTGCTGCACGAGGCGGGCTGGACGGCACTGACCGTCCCGCGCGGCGCCTCGCTGGCGGAGTTGTGGCGGCAGGCGGACCGACAGCGTCTCGGTGTGCTGTCCACGAGCGGCCAGGAGGGACGGTCATGAGCGGGCGGGCGAAGCTGGCGCTGTGTGCCTGGGCGGCGACGATCATGGCGGCGTGCGCGCTGCTGCCGCTGGTCGACCCGGCGACGTGGATCTTCCAGGCGGCCCTGATGCTGGGTGTGCTGACCGCCGTGGGAGCGCTCACCCGCCGGGTCCCGCTGGCCCGGCCGCTGACCGTGGCCGCGCAGGCGCTGGCCGCGCTGATGATGCTGACGCTGGTCTTCGCCCGGGAGCAGGCGGTGGCCGGCATCGTGCCCGGCCCGGAGGCGTTCCAGCACTTCGCGGAGCTGCTGCGCTCGGGCGCCGACGACGTCGGGCGGTACGCCATCCCGGCGCCGCTGAGCGACGGCATCCAGCTGATGGTCCTCGGCGGTGTGCTGCTGATCGGTCTCATGGTCGACGCGCTCGCGGTGACGTTCCGCAGCGCGGCCCCGGCCGGCCTGCCGCTGCTCGCGCTGTACTCGGTCGCGGCGGGTCTGTCCGACGGCGCCGCGTGGCTGTGGTTCCTGATGGCCTCCGCCGGCTATCTGCTGCTGCTCCTGACCGAGAGCCGCGACCGGCTCTCGCAGTGGGGCCGGGTCTTCGGCGGCGCGCCGCACGGCCCGCGCGCGGAGTCCGCGGGCGGCGCGGTGGCCCCGGTCCGCACGGGGCGGCGCATCGGCGCGGTCGCGCTGGGCATCGCCCTGGTGGCGCCGCTCGGACTGCCCTCCCTCGACGGGGGGCTGCTGAGCGGCACGGGCGCCGGCATCGGCGGGGGCTCCGGCGGCGGCACGATCTCCGCGGTGAACCCCGTGGTGGCGCTGAGCGGCAGCCTGAACGTGGACGAGGACCGCCAGGTGCTCTCCTACCGCACCAACACGGACGACACGCAGGAGATGTATCTGCGGATCGTGTCCCTGGACAGGTTCGACGGCACGTCCTGGACGCCGACCGAGCGCTCCATCACCGAAGTGCCGGACGAGTTCGGCGCGCCCATCGGACTCGCCGCGGACGTGAAGCGGACCTCCATCGAGACCCGGATCGTCGCGGCGGGGGACTACGAGCAGAACTGGCTGCCGATGCCGTACCCGGTCTCCGGCATCGACATCGACGGCGACTGGCGGTACGAGCCGGTCGGGCGCACCCTGGTCGGTGACCACGGCCAGGACACCAAGGGCGCCCGGTACACGGTCGAGAGCCTGATCGTGCAGCCCACGGCGGAGCAGCTGGCCTCGGCGCCGGAGCCGCCGCCTTCCCTGCGGCGGGAGTTCACCAAGGTGCCGGCCTCGCTGCCGCCGGTGGTGGCGCAGACCGCGCTGAAGGTGACCGAGGGCGCGACGAACGACTACGAGCGCGCGGTGAAGCTGCAGGACTGGTTCGCGTTCAGCGGCGAGTTCACGTACGACACCGAGGTGCGTTCCGGGACGGGCGCGCGGGCGATAGCCCGGTTCCTCCAGGACAAGGAGGGCTTCTGCGTCCACTTCTCGTTCGCGATGGCGTCGATGGCCCGCACCCTGGGCATACCGGCCCGGGTGGCCGTGGGCTTCACACCCGGCACCCCGCAGGCGAACGGCACGATGTCGGTGGGTCTGCGGGACGCGCACGCCTGGCCCGAGCTGTACTTCGAGGGGGTGGGCTGGACCCGCTTCGAGCCGACCCCCAACCGGGGCTCGACTCCCCCGTACACGGTGGCGGAGGACACCGGCCCGGGTGGCGTGCCCGACGTGCCCCGGCCCTCGCAGTCGGCATCCACGGCGCCGTCGGCCGCGCCGTCCCAGAGCGAGAGCTGCACCCCGCAGGAGGTGAAGCTGGAGGCCTGCGCGAGCGAGTCCGCGGCGGCCGTCGCGGGTCCCGGCGACGAGGAGCGTTCGTTCTGGGGGCTGCTGTTCTTCTCCCCCTGGACCCTGTTGATCCTGCCGGGGGCGCTCCTGCTGCTCGCGATCCCGCTGCTGCCCATGCTGTGGCGGATGCGGGTCCGTGCCGTGCGGCTGGGCGCGCATGACGGCGCGCTCCCGAAGGGGGCCCGCGCGCCCGTCGGCACGCGGGAGGTGACCGAGGAGGCGGACGGGCCACGGGGCTCGCCCGCGCATCCGGGCGGAGCCGGTCACGGCCGTACGGAGGCCGCGGCGGCGCACGCGCTGGCCGCCTGGCAGGAGGTGACGGACACGGCCTGGGACTTCGGGATCACGCCGGACGAGTCGCAGACGCCTCGCAAGGCCGCCGCGCGGATCGTGCGGCTCGGGGAACTCGAACCGGCGGCCGCGGACGCGGTGCACCGGGTGGCGGCGGCGGTGGAGCAGGTCCTCTTCGCTCCGCGTCCGCAGGTGCCGGCCGGTCTGGCCCGGGACGCGCACCAGGTCGGGGTGGGCCTGCGGGCACACGCCGACCGGCGGACGAAGCTGCGGGCGCTGCTGCTGCCGCGTTCGACCGTTCGGGTGATCTGGGCCCTCACCGCACGCTGGGGCCGGGCCCTGGACGAGCTGCTGGCCCGCGTCCAGACGCTGCGGCTGCCCCGGCGACGCCCCTCGCCGGGCCGGCCCGGCTAGCCGCGGCCGGCCGACGCTCCGCACGTGTCTGCCCCCGCCGGGTTCGCCCGGCGGGGGCAGACGTGCGTCAAGGGCGGACGAGCGTCAGGGGTTGCGGGCCTCACGGACAGAGGGGCCTCACGGGCAGAGGGGCGCGGGGGCAGAGGGGCGTCACGGGCGGAGGGGCGCGGGGGCAGGGGCGGGCCGGGTGAAGGGGCCGCCGTACGAGGCTGGGCTCGGCCGCCCGGAAGCGGCCGAGCTGTTCGAATTTCGGGCATGCGCGAAGGGTGACCGCCCCTGGGGTGGTCACCCTTCGTCCGTGTTCAGTTCAGCCGAGGCTGTCGGATCGGCGATCCGGCGGGCTCAGTGGCCGCCCTGCTCGTCACGACGACGCTGCCAGCGCTGTTCGATTCGGTCCATCATGGAGCGGCGCTGTCGGGCCTGACGACGCCCACCGGCGGAGCCTGCGGCACCCGCGGGCTGCTCACCCGGCTTGGGGGCCTTGCGCCAACCGGTGACGGCGAGCACGGCGCAGCCCAGCATGACGAGGAAACCCACCACGCTGACCCAGATCTGCTGTGCGACCATTCCGGCCATGAGGAGCGCGATACCCACCAGAAAGCCCGCGACCGCCTGGTAGACCCGCCGCCGGGTGTACGTACGCAGCCCGCTTCCCTCGAGCGCTGACGCGAACTTGGGATCTTCGGCGTACAGCGCTCGCTCCATCTGCTCGAGCATGCGCTGCTCGTGCTCTGAGAGCGGCACGGAGTCCTCCTCATCGTGCGGTCGCCGGGGCGACCCGGGGGGTCCTCTTCAGGATAGGCAGGGAATCGCCCCCTTGAAACCCGCCCCTCTACGCCAATTCGCCAACCGGGACCCGCCATGGCACCCCGACTCGCTGAGGTGTGAATTCCCCAGCGGACGGCCCGTCATGCCGGAACGGTCTCCCTCGATCATACGGCTCCCGGCGCCCGATCGGGGGGCCTGTGGCGTACTCCATCCGCCGTCGAGCCGCTGATCAGGGGGTCACCCCATTCGTCCCGGGGGCCGATCAGGACCCGGCGGCCCCTCGCGTCTCGCCCAGCACATGCAGTTGGGTGGCCACGGAGTGGAAGGCGGGCAGTTCGGCGACCGCGGCCTCCAGCTTGAGCAGGGCGTCCATGGCACCGGGCTCGGTGTCCACGAGGACGCCGGGGACCAGGTCGGCGAAGACCCGCACGCCGTGCACGGCGGCGACCTCCAGGCCCGCGCCCTCGACGAGCGCGGTGAGCTGCTCGGCGGTGAACCGGTGGGGAACCGGATCACCCTCGCCCCAGCGTCCGTTCGGGTCGTCCAGCGCCTGCCGGGCCTCCTTGAAGTGTCCGGCGAGGGCGCGCGCGAGGACCGCGCCGCCCAGGCCGGCGGCGAGCAGGCTGAGCACACCCTCGGGCCGCAGCGCGGCGACCGCGTTGCCGATGCCCTCGGCGGGGTCGTCCACGTACTCCAGGACGCCGTGACAGAGCACGGCGTCGTACCCGCCGCGCTCGGCGACGTCGAAGAGGCCGTGCGCGTCGCCCTGGACGCCGCGCACCCGGTCGGCGACGCCGGCCTCGGCGGCCCGGCGCTCCAGCGCGAACAGCGCGTTCGGACTGGGGTCGACGACGGTCACGCGATGGCCGAGACGGGCCACGGGCACGGCGAAGTTGCCGCTGCCGCCCCCGGTGTCCAGGACGTCGAGCGACTCGCGGGCCGTGGCCTTCACCCGGCGGTCGAGGGCGTCTCGCAGGACCTCCCAGACCACGGCGGTACGGAGGGAGGCGCGGGGGCGCATCGGGTCCGACACGGCAGTTGACTCCTCGGCGCGGCTCCGCCTGGTGTCCGGCGGAGCGATGGGCTTGCGCTCCGCCGGGCCGGGGCCGCGGCGGAGGTGCGACTGCCCCAACCCTAATGGGCGGCGCCGGGGCGGTCGGTCAGCCCGCGTCCGGGACCCCCGGACCGCCGTCCCGCCGGGGCTGGGGCAGCACCGGCTGGAGGACCAGCATCCGTTCGACCAGGCGCAGGAACATCGCGACGTCGCGTATGAGGTCGTCGGCGTCCCGGGCGCTCGCCGCGCCCCGGATACCCGCCTCGGCCCGCGCCCTGCGGGCCGCGCCGGAGGCGAACAGCGCGCTCCACTCGGCGAGTTCCGGTGCTATCTCGGGGAGCACCTCCCAGGCGCTGCGGATCTTCGCGCGGCGCTTCGGGGTGGGTTCCGGGCGGCCGCGGGCGGCGAGCACCGCGGCGGCGGTGCGCAGGGCGGCGAGGTGCGCGGTGGCGTACCGCTCGTTGGGCGCCTGGTGGGCGTACGCCTCGTCGAGTCCGGAGCGGGCCTGGGCGAGCAGGTCGAGGGCGGCGGGTGGGGCCGTCGCCCGGCGCAGCACGGGGTGCACGTCGCTCGCCGGGCCGGTCAGTGAGGGGGCAGGGCCGGTGGCGCGGCGCCGGTTGGCGGCTGCCGCGTGGTGGCTGGCCATGACGAACCTCCTGTCGTCTTCGGACGGCACGCTCTGATACGAGGTGCCGTATGTGCTCATCGTGCGGTATGCCACTGACAATCCGTTCTGACCTGCCCTTTTGCTTCGAGCAGAAGTTCGGAGTAGTTTTTGCACTGACCAGTCAGTTCAAAGAAACGCAGAGGGGCTTGAGGGCATGGGAGAGCCGGAGGGCATGGGAGAGCCGCGGGAGGCGGACGCCCGGCAGGGGACGGCCGAGGGCGTCGCCGTCGGTGCCGAGGGGTTCGGGCTGAAGGGGCCGCGCGGGTGGGCGTTCCGGGGTGTCGGGTTCGACGCCGCGGCCGGTTCGCTGATCGCGGTCGAAGGGCCGTCCGGGTCGGGCCGCACCTGTCTGCTGCTCGCGCTCACCGGCCGGATGAAGCCGAGCGAGGGCCACGCCACGGTCGGCTCCCTGCGGCTGCCGAAGCGGATGGCGGCCGTACGCCGGGTCAGCGCCCTCGCCCACGTCCCCGGCGTGACCGACCTGGACCCGGCCCTGACCGTCGGCGAGCACCTGCGCGAACGGGCGCTGCTGCAGCGGCGGTTCGACGGCTCCCTGCGCGGGCTGCTGCGGCCCCCCGCCGAGCGCGCCGCCGAGGCCGAGGGCCGGATCGAGGCCGCCCTGACCGCGGCCGGGCTCGACCGCGCGACCCTGCCCAAGGGCTCCCGGACCGCGGTGCGCGACCTGGACCGGACGGAGGCCCTGCGGCTGTCCGTCGCCCTCGCCCTCGTCGGCCGGCCCCGGCTGCTCGGGGTCGACGACACCGACCTCAAGCTCTCCGACGCCGAACGGGACGGGATCTGGGCCCTGTTGCGGTCCCTCACCGAGTCGGGCATCACGGTGGTCGCGGTCTGCAGCGAAGCGCCCGCGGGAGCGGTCGTGGTGTCCACGGCGCCGGAGAAGCGGGCACGCACGCGTACGGACGCGGATGCAGACGCACCCACGGAGGCGGAGGCGGACGCGGAGGACGGCGGCGACCGCACCGGCCACAGCGTCACCACCGACGACACCGAGACCGAGACCGCCGCCGACACCCACACCCACCCCCACGCCAACACCGACACCGACACCGACACCGACACCGACACCGACAAGGAGACGGCCGATGCGCTCGCCGAAACTCGCCGCGCTTGAGCTGAGGCGCTTCGGCCGCGGAAAACTGCCGCGCGCCGCGCTGGTCTCGCTCCTGCTGCTGCCGCTGCTGTACGGCGCCCTGTACCTGTGGTCCTTCTGGGATCCCTACGGGCGGCTCGACCGCATCCCCGTGGCCCTGGTGAACGACGACAAGGGGGCGTCGGTCGGCAAGGAGAGGCTGACGGCGGGCGACGACATCGCCGAGGGGCTGCGCGAGAGTGACACCTTCGCGTGGCACCGGGTGAGCGCCGCCGAGGCCCGCGCCGGGGTCGAGGACGGCACGTACTACCTGTCGCTGACCATGCCGAAGGACTTCAGCGAGCGGATCGCGTCGAGTTCCGGGGACGTTCCGGAGACGGGCGCCCTGCAGGTGCGGACGAACGACGCGAACAACTACATCGTCGGGCAGATCTCGCGGACCGTGTTCTCTGAGGTACGGACGGCGGCGTCGACGAAGGCGTCGCGGTCGTTCCTGGACCGGATCTTCATCTCGTTCTCCGACCTGCACGGGAAGACCGAGGAGGCGGCCGACGGCGCCGACGACCTCAAGGGCGGCATCGACAAGGCCGAGAAGGGGTCCAAGGACCTCGCGGACGGTCTGCGGACGGCCAAGGAGGGCAGCGGAAAGCTGTCCGGCGGCCTCAGCGACCTGGACAAGGGCGCCGGGGACCTGGAGGACGGCGCCCAGCAGGTCGCGGACGGCACCGGGAAGCTCGCCGACAAGGTGGGCGCTGCGGCGGACCAGGTGCGGCCCTTCCTCGCGAAGAACGGCGACACGATCGCCCACACCGCCACCCTGGTCGCCGACTCGGCGGCCACGATCCGCGAGCACCTCGACGCGTTCGTGACGACGGCCCCGGCCGCCGCGACCGGCACCCGGGCCGCCTCCGACACCCTCGACGACGTCTATCAGCGCAGGTGCGAGGAGGCGGCCCTGCCCGACCCCGCCTGCGCTGACCTGAAGAAGGCCAAGGACGCGGCGGCGAAGGCGGCCACGCTCGCCGAGGACGTCAACACCGTGGTGAAGAACTACGGCGGTGACATGAAGACCTTCGACAAGGACCTGCGGACCCTGGAGAAGCAGGCCCGCGCCCTCGCGAAGGCCGCCCCCACCCTGTCCACCGACCTCGACAACGCCGTCGCCAAGGTGAACGCGCTCGACACGGGTGCCACGAAGGTCGCCAAGGGGGCCAAGACCCTGCACACCGGCCTCGGCACCGCCAAGACCGGCGCGGCGGACCTGGACACGGGGGTGGGCGCGCTGAAGACGGGCGCGGCCGACCTCAAGGGCGGCATGTACAAGCTGGCCGACGGCTCGGGGAAGCTGGCGGGCGGTCTGCACGACGGGGCCGCGAAGATCCCCGACTACGACGAGCAGGACCGCGACAAGCGCACCGAAGTGATGGCCGATCCCGTGCAGTTGGCCACCAAGGACCTGCACAAGGCGCCCAACTACGGCACCGGGTTCGCCCCGTACTTCATCCCGCTGTCCCTGTGGGTGGGCGCCATGGTGGCCTACATGCTGATCCAGCCGCTCAACCGGCGGGCCCTCGCGGCGGGCGCCTCGGCCTGGCGGATCGCGCTGGCGGGCTGGCTGCCGGTGGCCGCGCTGGGTGTGCTGCAGACGGTCGCGCTGATGGCGGTGCTGCACTGGGCGGTCGGCCTGCAGATGGCGCGGGCGGCCGGGACGGTGGGTTTCCTGTTCCTGGTGACGGCGTGCTTCGCGGCGATCGTGCAGTGGCTCAACGCCCGGTTCGGGGCGGCGGGCCGGATCCTCGTCCTCGCCTTCCTGATGCTGCAGTTGACGTCCGCGGGCGGTACGTACCCCGTGCAGACCAGCCCCGGATTCTTCAACGCGGTCCATCCGTTCCTGCCGATGAGCCATGTCGTCGACGCGCTCAGGAGGCTCATCACCGGCGGCGGCCTCGGCCCGGTCTGGCAGGCGTGCGCGGTGCTGGTGGCCTTCACCGTCGGCTCCCTCGCGCTGACCGCCGTGTCCGCCCGCCGCAAGCAGGTGTGGACCCTGGACCGGCTGCACCCGGAGCTGAGCCTGTGACCGCGCACGGCACGGTTCCTGTGACAATCAGGGCCATGGAAAGCAGCAACTCCCCCGGCGGCGCGGGCGGGGGCCGTCGCGAGGCGACCCGGCAGAAACTCTACGAAGCGGCCGTCACCCTCATCGCGGAGCAGGGGTTCTCCGCGACCACGGTCGACGAGATCGCCGAACGCGCCGGTGTCGCCAAGGGCACGGTCTACTACAACTTCGCCAGCAAGTCGGTCCTCTTCGAGGAGCTGCTGCGGCACGGCGTGGGACTCCTCACCGCCTCCCTCCGCGAGGCCGCCGAGCGGACCGCGCAGGCGGGCGGCAGCAGGGTCGACTCGCTGGACGCGATGATCAGGGCCGGGCTCCTCTTCATCGACCGCTACCCCTCCTTCACCCAGCTCTACGTGGCGGAGCTGTGGCGGACCAACCGTGCCTGGCAGTCCACGCTGATGGTGGTCCGGCAGGAGGCCGTCGCGGTCGTCGAGGGGGTGCTGCGCGAGGGCGTCGAGGGGGGCGAGCTGAGCGACGAGATCGACATCGGCCTGACGGCGTCGGCCCTGGTCGGGATGGTCCTGGTGGCCGCGCTGGACTGGAAGGCGTTCCAGCCGGACCGTTCCCTGGACGACGTGCACGCGGCGCTGTCCCGGCTGCTCCAGGGCCGGGTGGCCGGAACCCGCTGACCGGCATGGGACGAGCGGACGGGAGCGCCAGGCCGGACGAGCGGGCGGGAGCGCCGGGCGGGACGGGCGGACGGGAACGCCGGGCGGGACGGGCGGACGGGAGCGCCGGGCGGGCGAACGAAAGCGCCGGTCCGAACTGGCAGCGTCCCCCGCGTGCCACCTCGGACCGGCGCTCTCCCCGTTCCCCCGTGCCCCCGTGCTCCCCCGTTCCCCGTGCTCCCCCGTGCCTCGCTCCCGTCGACTCGCGTCGCCGGAAGGAGCCGGTGGGGGCGCGTGTGCCGTTCCGCCGCCCCGTGTCGGCGGTACCGCGGCCGCGCCCCTTCCCGTGTCTCCACCTTCTCCTTCGCACAGGTGGGAGCCCATCCGCGCGCGTACTCATCTCACCGGCTGAGTACGTGTACTCAGCCCTGGGTACTCAGCCCCGGCCCCGGCTGTTGCCGACCGGTGACGATCACGCCCGCGGGACTCCCGGGAGGCGGCGCCCGATAGGGTCGCCGGCATGGCAAGAATCGCGGTGATCGGCGCCGGTCTCGGCGCCATGGCGGCCGCCGCCCGGCTGGCCGTCGCCGGCCATGGCGTGGTGGTGCACGAGCGCACGCAGACCTACGGCGGGGCCGTGGGCCGCTTCGAACGCGACGGCTTCGCGTTCGACACGGGCCCCGGACTGCTGCCGCTGCCCGCCGTGTACCGCGATCTGTTCCTCAAGACGGGCAAGGAGCCGCTGGAGAGCCGCGTCGAGCTGGTCCAGGTGGACCCGGCGGCACGGCACGTCTTCGCGGACGGCACCGATCTGCTGCTGCCCAACGCCTCGCGCGCGGGCGTGGTGACCGCCCTGAACGCCGCGCTCGGCCCGGGCGCCGGCGACCGCTGGGGCGACTTCCTCGTGCGGGCCCGCGAGGCCTGGGACCGCACCCGCCGGCCCCTCCTGGAGGAGCCGCTGTGGCCCGACTGGCGGGTCCTCGCCGAGCGCGAGCCGTACCCCTCGGTGCCCCACAGGCGTCTCCTGCGCACCCGCCGCGCCACCACGCTGGCCGAGGTCGGCGCGTGGGAGCTGCGCGACCCCCGGCTGGCGGCCCTGCTGGAGAGCCACGCCCTCGCGTACGGCCTGGATCCCCGGAGCGTGCCGGCGAGCGCGGCGGTCCTGCCGTACATGGAGCACGCCTTCGGGACCTGGTACGTCCGGGGCGGCATGCGGGAGCTGGCGCGGGCGCTGTACGAGCGGTGCCTGGCCCGCCGGGTCACGTTCGTCTTCGGCGCCGAGGTCACCGGGATCGTCGAGAAGGACGGCCGGGCGGCCGGGGTGGAGCTGGCCGACGGCACCGTCGCGGAGGCCGACTTCGTGGTCGCCGGGGTCGCGCCCGAGGTGCTGGGCCGATGGGTGCGGCAGCCGGCCGTGCGGAGCGAGGGCGAGGTCCCGGCCCAGCGGGGGGCGACGAGCCGGCTGACCGTGCTGCTGGCGCTGCGCGGCCCCCGGCCGGACGGCGTGCCCCACCGGACCGTGGTGCACACGCGGGACCGTGACACGGAGCTGGATCTGCTGTTCGGCTCCTCCGCCGAGGCGGCCGCGGGGCCCACGGTGACGGTGCTGCGCCCCGACGACCCGTCCCTGGTGCCGGACTCCGGCCACGAGGCGGTCACGGTCACCTGCGCGGTCCCGGCCGGGCACGAGGCGAGCGGGACGGAGGCGGTGGAGGAGTACGCGCAGCGGCTGATCACCGCGGCCGAGCGGGCCGTCCCCGATCTGCGGGAGCGCCTCGCCTGGCACGAGGTCCGCACCCCGGCCGACATCGCGCGGGCGACGGGTGCCGAGGGGGGCGCGGTCCCGGCGCCGGCCCTGGCCGCGGGCGACGGGCTGCTGCTGCATCCGTCCAACAGCACCGCCACACCGGGCCTGTTCACCGTGGGCGGCTGGTCCCACCCCGGTGGCGGGCTGCCGCACGCCGGGATGTCGGGCGCGCTGGTGGCCGGGCTGATCGTGGAAGGACCCGGTTTCCGCGGCTCACAGTGAGGCGCCGGGGTCCTTCAGAAACGGTACTGCTGCTCGTCGTAGCCGTTCTGGCCATTGCCGTTGCCGTTCCCGTTCCCGTTGCCCTGGTACGGGTACTGCTGGTCCGCCGGGAGGTCGGAGCCGAACGGGTCGTCGGTGTTGCGCTGCTGCGGGACCCACACACCGCCGGGCGGGGTCTCGCCGCCGTAGCCGCCGTTGCCGTACTGGTCCTGGCCGTAGCCCTGCTGCCCGTACCCCTGCTGGCCGTAGGACTGGTCGTACGAGGCCGTGGCGTCGTACGTCTGCGTGCCGATGTACGGGTCGGAGTAGGCGGCGTACTGCTGCTGGTTGGGGTCGTAGCCGTACCCCTGCTGGTCGTAGCCGTAGTAGGCGAAGGCCTCGTCCTGCGCGGACCGGTCGGCCGTCGCGTAGGACTGGTCGCCCGCGCCCGCGTAGCCGTTGTCGTCGCGGTAGACGCCGTAGGTGCTGGTGTCGTCCGGCATGGGCTCCGGCGAGTAGACGGTGGCCGCGGCGGGGGTGGACTGCGGGCGGACGAACACGTCGTCCTCGTGGTCGTCGTCGAGCGGGTCGTCGCCCCGGCGGTACGTTCCGGCAGCCGTCGGGTCCAGGTCCATGGACTCCAGGGCCGGGTCCTGGCGGTCCGGCTCGCCGCGCCGCCGCTTCTTGCCCGCCTTCGGGAAACCCGCCCGGGCCGGCTTGGCGCCGTCCCCGCCCTCGTCGGAGCGCGGGCGGACCGCCCAGCCCGCCTCGAAGCCGCGGCGGAACGACAGGGTCACGTACGTCTGCCCGACCGCGAAGGTGATGGCGCCCAGCGCGATGACGATCACGTTCGGGATGAGCACACCGAGGACCACGCACAGGAAACCGGCGAAGGCGAGCAGTCGCCAGCGCAGCCGCGCCTTGTACTGCAGCAGCACCTCGCCCAGCAGCCACAGCGCGACGACACCGAACGCGATGTAGAGGACCGTCCAGCCCATGTACGCCCCTCTCCCTGTGGCCGCAACGCAGTGTGTCGTACGCGAGTGCGACCGGTCTAGGCCCGTGGTGGATGGTGCGGGCCCAGGTTCTCGTAGATTTCCAGAGTCGCGGTGGAGTTGTTCAGGGTGATGAAGTGGAGCCCGGGGACTCCCTCGTCCAGCAGCCTCGCGCAGAACTCCGTGGCGAACTCGATGCCAATGGAGCGTACAGCGGCCGGATCGTCTTTGGCTGTGACGATCCGCTCTTTCAGGGCGTTCGGGATGGCGGCGTTACTGAGTTGCGGCAACCGTTCCAGCATCTTCACGCTGGTGACGGGCATGACCTCGGGAATCACGGGCGTCTCGCAGCCGGCCTTCGCCACCGCGTCCCTCAGACGCAGGTACGACTCCGGCTGGAAGAACATCTGCGTGATCGCGTAGTCGGCGCCGGCGCGGCACTTGTCGACGAAGCGCGCCACGTCGCTGTCCCAGTCCGGGGAGCGCGGGTGCATCTCGGGGAAGGCCGCGACACCCACGCAGAAGTCGCCCGACTCCTTGATGAGCTGGACGAGTTCGGCGGCGTACGTCAGGCCCTGCGGGTGCGCGACCCACTCGCCCATGGGGTCGCCGGGCGGGTCGCCGCGGACCGCGAGCATGTTGCGGATCCCTGCGTCGGCGTACTGGCCGATGATGTTGCGCAGTTCGGCGACGGAATGGCTGACGGCCGTGAGGTGCGCGACCGGGGTGAGCGTGGTGTCGGCGGCGATCTGCTCGGTGGCCTTCACCGTGCCGGCGCGGGTGGAGCCGCCGGCGCCGTACGTCACGGAGACGAAGCTGGGTGCGACCGCCTCGATCCTGCGCAGGGCGTTCCACAGGTTCCGCTCGCCCTTCTCCGTCTTGGGCGCCCAGAACTCGAAGGAGTACGTGGTCCTGCCCGTGGCGAGCATCTCCCGCACGGTGCGTGCGTGATCAGTCCTGGTCGAAGCGGTTCCTAGGGCCATACCGGCAGGTTAGTCAGGTCGGGGCCGTCCCCCAACCAGAGCGGGGGATTTTGTCCGGTTTGCCGACCAGCTGTCCACGCCTTGGACAGCCGTGGGCAGGGCGGGCCGGTCAGAGGGCGCGCAGGCGCTTGCCGAACTCGGCCGCGGCGGCCCCGGGGTCGTCGGCCTCGGTGAGGGCCCGGACGATGACGACCCGGCGGGCGCCCGCCTCGACGACCTCGTCGAGGTTGCCGAGGTCGATGCCGCCGATGGCGAACCAGGGGCGGTCGGTGCCCAGACCGGCGGTGTACCGCACGAGGTCGAGGCCGGGGGCGTGGCGGCCGGGCTTGGTGGGGGTGGGCCAGCAGGGGCCCGTGCAGAAGTAGTCCACGCCCTCCTGGACGGCAGCGGCGGCGGCCTCCTCCTCGGCGTGCGTGGAGCGGCCCACCAGGACACGGTCACCGAGGACGGCGCGGGCGGCCGGGACCGGAAGGTCGCCCTGGCCGAGGTGGAGCACGTCCGCGCCGATGGCGTGGGCGACGTCCGCGCGGTCGTTGACGGCGAGCAGCCTGCCGTGCCGGCGGCAGGCGTCCGCGAGGACCTGGAGGTGCTCCAGCTCCTCGGCGGCCTCCATGCCCTTGTCGCGCAGCTGCACGATGTCCACACCGCCACCCAGGACCGCGTCCAGGAACTCCGGGAGGTCGCCCTGGCGCTTGCGGGCGTCCGTGCAGAGGTAGAGCCGGGCGTCGGCGAGCCGGGCGGCTGCGTCGGGCATACGAGGGTCCCCCGTCGGGCGGTGCGCCGCCGGCACGGCGGGACGGGGGCCACGCCCCTCGCGGGCCATGGCTCCCGTACGCCGTCCGGGCGACTGCTTCGGTGTCTGTCCAGGTGTCGCGCGTTCGGCTGCCGCGCGTCTCAGGTGGTGCGAGCGTTCCCGGTGGGCCGGGTCAGACGGCGAGCGCCTGGGCGCGGCGCTTCACCTCCGTGCCGCGATTCTCGCTCAGGGCCTGGGCCGGCGTGCCGGGCAGGCTCGGGTCCGGAGTGAAGAGCCACTCCAGCATCTCCTCGTCGGTGAAGCCGTCGTCCCGCAGCAGGGTCAGGGTGCCGGTCAGGCCCTTGACCACCTTGTCCTCGTCGATGAAGGCGGCGGGGACGTGCAGTGCGCGGTTCTCACCCCGGCGTACGGCGATGAGCTGGCCTTCCTTCACCAGCTGCCGCACCCGGGTCACCTCGACGTCCAGCATCTCTGCGATGTCGGGGAGGGTCAGCCACGCGGGGACGAGAGCATCGATCTTTGCGTCAATCTCGGTCACGTCTCCAAGACTGCCATCTGGGACTGACAGTGGGTAGCCGGGGCGCCCGTGGCCGGCTCTAGAGCGCCGCCGCCTTCAGGGGCCGGGCCGGGTCCCGGAGCAGTTCGGGGTCCACCGGCGTGCCCGCCTCGATCAGGCGGCGGCCCTGGGCCAGGTCCCGGGGGCGGCCCACGGCCAGCAGGGCGACCAGCCGGCCTTCGCGGAGCCAGCACACCGACCAGGCGGCACCGGCGGGGTCGCCGCGCCGGACCGTGGTGTCGGCCGAGGCGTGGTCACCGGCGTACTGCACGAAGCGGCCGAACTGCTCGGACCAGAAGTAGGGAACCGGGTCGTAGGGCCCGGGGGTCTCGCCGACGATGTTCGCGGCGACCGTGCGGGGGCCCTGGAGGGCGTTGTCCCAGTGGTGGACGAGGAGGCGCCGGCCGTAGCGGCCCGAGGGGAAGGAGGCGCAGTCGCCGACCGCGTAGACGTCCGGCGCGGAGGCGCGCAGGTGGTCGTCGGCCACCACCTCGCCGTGCGCGCCCAGCTCGATGCCGGAGCCCTGCAGCCAGGCCGTGGCCGGGCGGGCACCGATCCCGACGACGACCGCGCCGGCCGGCACGCGGGTGCCGTCGTCCAGGACCACCGTCCCGGGCTCGACGCGCGCCACGCGCGCGTGGGTGCGCAGGGTGGTCCCGCTGTCGGCGTACCAGGCGGTCATCGGCGCGGCCACCTCCGCCGGGAGCGCGCCCGCGAGCGGGCGGTCGGCCGCCTCGACGACCGTCACGGCGCAGCCCGCCTCGCGCGCGGCCGTGGCGAACTCGGCGCCGATCCAGCCCGCGCCGACGACCACGATGTCGTGCTGCCGGGCCAGTACGGGCCGCAGCCGTTCGGCGTCGTCCAGGGTCCGCAGCAGATGCACCCCGGGCACGCCCTCGGCGCCGGGCAGCATGACCGGTTCCGCGCCGGTCGCGAGGACGAGGACGTCGTAGGGGACGGGTCCGGCGGGCGTGTCGAGCGCGTGGTCGGCGGGGCGCAGACCGGACACCTCGCGGCCCAGCAGGAGTTCGATGCCGAGCGCCTCGAAGTCGACGTCGAAGGCGGAGCCCTCGGCCTTGCCGAGCAGGACGGCCTTCGACAACGGCGGGCGGTCGTACGGCTGATGGGGCTCGGCCCCGATCAGTGTCACGTCACCGGTGAAGCCCTGTTCGCGCAGCGCGACCGCGGTCTGCACACCCGCCATGCCCGCGCCCACCACGACCACGCGCCGCGTCGGCGTCCCGCCCCTGTGCCGCATCTGCTCGCTCACCCGGTCACCATAGACAACCGGCATCCGCTCGGTCAGCCGGTGGGGCGACGGTCACGCCCCCATGACCTCCTCCCCCGCGATCTCCTCCACCACGCTCGTCCCGCTGCCCGGCCGCGACTCCCACTCCCAGGTCTCCTCCAGCCGGACGCGCCCGTCGGGCAGTTCGACCACCAGCGAGGCGCAGTGCCCGGACGCGGTGGTCCCGTCGGTCTTCAGCTGCACGTACCGGAAGTCCAGCCGGTCCCCCGCGCGCGTGCCCACGAGACGGCCGCGCACGACGTCGCCGCCCGCGTACTCGGCCCAGATCTGGCCGTCCTTCTCGTGGTACCAGAACCGGGTGCGGGTGCCCACCTGGCCGGGGGCCTGGTCGGCGACGGGGGCGAGGACGAGACCGTCGAGCGAGCGGGCCATGGGACGAGGCTCCCTTTCTGAGGCGAACGGCGAGGGCTAGGGTGGGCCACCGTAGAGCACTCGCGGGAGCCCGGACGCACCGGGCTGAGAGGGAGGCTGGCGGCCTCCGACCGTACGAACCTGATCCGGGTCATGCCGGCGAAGGGAGGGGCTGGACGCCCATGTCGCGTACGCACACGTCAGACGTCCTCGTCGTGGGGGGCGGAATCATCGGGCTCGTGACGGCGTGGCGGGCCGCGCTGCGCGGGTTCACGACGGCCGTGGTCGATCCCGAGCCGGGCGGCGGGGCCGCGCAGGTGGCGGCCGGGATGCTCGCCGCCGTCACCGAACTGCACTACGGCGAGCAGACGCTGCTGGGACTCAACGTGGAGTCCGCGCGCCGCTATCCGGCGTTCGTGGCCGAGCTGACGGAGGCGACCGGCCTCGACCTCGGCTACCGCCGCTGCGGCACGCTCGCCGTCGCGCTGGACGCCGACGACCGGGCCCATCTGCGCGAACTGCACGCCCTGCAGCGCCGGTCGGGCCTGGACCCGGAGTGGCTGAGCGGCCGCGACTGCCGCCGGCTGGAGCCGATGCTCGCACCGGGGGTGCGGGGCGGACTGCGGGCCGACGGGGACCACCAGATCGACCCGAGGCGGCTCTCCAGGGCCCTCGTCGCGGCCTGCGGGCGGGCCGGCGTGGTCTTCCACCGCACGCGGGCCGAGGAGCTGACGGTGGACCGGGAACGGGCCACCGGGGTCCGCACCCGCGAGGACGACCGGCTGTCCGCGGGGCGGGTCGTCCTCGCCGCCGGCAGTCTCAGCGGGCGGCTCGCCGGGGTCCCGGACGACGTGGTGCCGCCGGTGCGGCCGGTGAAGGGACAGGTGCTGCGGCTGACCGTACCGGGGCCGTACGCGCCCTTCCTGAGCCGTACCGTGCGGGCCGTGGTGCGCGGCAGCCACGTCTATCTGGTGCCGCGCGAGAACGGCGAACTCGTCGTCGGCGCGACCAGCGAGGAACAGGGCTGGGACACCACGGTCACCGCGGGCGGGGTGTACGAACTGCTGCGGGACGCCCATGAGCTGGTGCCCGGGATCACCGAACTGCCGCTCACCGAGACCCGCGCGGGCCTGCGCCCCGCGTCCCCGGACAACGCGCCGCTCCTCGGACCCACCGGGCTCGACGGCCTGATCCTCGCCACGGGGCACCACCGCAACGGGGTGCTCCTCACCCCGGTCACCGGCGACGTCCTGGCGCATGTGCTGACCACCGGCGAACTGCCGGAGGAGGCACGCGACTTCACACCGCTGCGGTTCCGCGCCGGCGCGGCCCGCCGACTCATGGAGCAGCCCGTATGAACACCACCGGGACCCTGACCGTGCTCGTGAACGGGGAGCGCCGGCTGATCGCTCCCGGCACGGCGCTGGACGCCCTGGTGCGCACGCTCGCCCCGTCGCCCTCCGGTGTCGCCGCCGCGCTCAACGAAACCGTCGTCCCGCGCGCGCGGTGGACGACCACCGCCCTCGCCGAGGGGGACCGCGTCGAGGTCCTCACCGCCGTCCAAGGAGGCTGACCGCATGGCAGACGACCCCTTCGTCCTCGGCGGTACGACCTACTCGTCCCGTCTGATCATGGGCACCGGCGGAGCGGCCGGGCTGGACGTGCTGGAGCGCGCGCTGGTGGCCTCCGGCACGGAGCTGACGACCGTGGCGATGCGCCGCGTGAACGCGTCCGTGCACGGCTCGGTGCTGTCCGTGCTCGACCGGCTCGGCATCCGGGTGCTGCCCAACACGGCCGGCTGTTTCACGGCGGGCGAGGCCGTGCTGACGGCCCGCCTCGCGCGGGAGGCGCTCGGCACGTCGCTGGTCAAGCTGGAGGTGATCGCCGACGAGCGCACGCTGCTGCCCGATCCGATCGAGCTGCTCGACGCCGCCGAGACACTCGTCGACGACGGTTTCACCGTGCTGCCGTACACGAACGACGATCCGGTGCTCGCGCGGAAGCTGGAGGACGTGGGCTGTGCCGCGATCATGCCGCTCGGTTCGCCGATCGGGTCGGGGCTCGGCATCCGCAATCCGCACAACTTCCAGCTGATCGTGGAGCACGCGGGCGTACCGGTGATCCTCGACGCGGGCGCGGGGACGGCGTCGGACGTCGCTCTCGCGATGGAGCTGGGGTGCGCCGGGGTGATGCTCGCCTCCGCCGTGACCCGGGCCCAGGAGCCGGTCCTCATGGCGGAGGGCATGCGGCACGCGGTGGAGGCGGGCCGGCTGGCGTACCGGGCGGGCCGCATCCCCCGCCGGCACTTTGCCGAGGCGTCGTCGCCGGGCGAGGGGCTGGCCCGGCTGGATCCGGAGCGCCCCGCGTTCTGAGCCGGATCCCCCTCCGTATCCCACTCCGCCCCGTGTCCCACTCCGCCCCGCCGTCACCCGAACAGCCGAACGAATACCGTCGCGCGTGCGCCCGTCACGGGCCTTCGGCCCGGGTCACAGCTCTGCTGCAGTACGGCCCCGGTGCCGTGCGGCCCGTGGGCCCGCGGGCGGCGGCTCGTACACTCGCCTGCGTGGACACGACCCTTCAGGACCCGCTTGTCGGCCAGGTGCTCGACGGCCGGTATCGAGTCGAGGCGCGGATCGCGGTCGGCGGGATGGCCACGGTCTACCGGACCGTGGACACCCGCCTCGACCGCGTGCTCGCGCTCAAGGTGATGCATCCGACGCTGGCCGCGGACCGGACGTTCGTCGAGCGGTTCATACGCGAGGCCAAGTCGGTGGCCCGGCTGTCCCACCCGAACGTGGTGGGGGTCTACGACCAGGGCACGGACGGCTCGTACGTCTATCTCGCGATGGAGTACGTGGCCGGCTGCACCCTTCGTGACGTGCTGCGCGACCGGGGGGCGCTGCAGCCCCGCGCGGCGCTGGACATCCTGGAACCGGTGCTCGCCGCGCTCGGCGCCGCGCACCGCGCCGGGTTCGTGCACCGGGACATGAAGCCGGAGAACGTGCTGATAGGGGACGACGGCCGGGTCAAGGTCGCCGACTTCGGGCTCGTACGGGCCGTGGACACCGTCACCAGCACCACCGGCAGCGTCCTCGGCACCGTCTCCTACCTCGCGCCCGAGCAGCTGGAGCACGGCACGACCGACGCCCGCGTCGACGTGTACGCGTGCGGGGTGACGCTCTACGAGATGCTCACCGGCGGCAAACCGCACGCCGGGGAGTCCCCCGCGCAGGTGCTCTACCACGCGCTGCACGACGACGTGCCGCCGCCGTCGGCCGCCGTGCCGGGGCTGCCGTACGCGCTGGACGCGCTGGTCGCCTCCGCGACCGCGCGCAATCCGGAGCTGCGGCCCTACGACGCCGTCGCGCTGCTCGCGCAGACGCTGGAGGCGCGGGCCGCGCTGAGCGAGGAGCAGCTGGACGCGGTGCCGCCGCAGGCGACGGCCGGCGGGCACGACACCGCGGAGGACCGGACGAGCGTGATCCCGCGCTCGCTGGCCGTGTCGCGGTCCGTGGGGCTGGACCCCGACCCGATCGACCGCACGAGTCGCTTCCAGTCGCCCCCACCGCCGCCGTCCCGGCGCCCGCGCGGTGTCTCGGCGCCCCGGCGCGGGGTGCTGGCGGCCGTCGTGGCGGTGCTGCTCGTCCTCGGTGTGGGCGGGGCCGTCTGGTACATCAACTCGGGGCAGTTCACGCAGGTCCCGGCCGTGCTGCGGCAGAGCGAGGCGGCCGCCATCGAGCGGCTGGAGGGCGCGGGGCTGGACGTCGACGTGAAGAAGGCGTACAGCGACACCGTCGAGCGCGGCAAGGTGATCAGCACCGACCCGGCCCCCGGGGAACGGATCCGGGACAACGACTCCGTGACGGTGACGGTCTCCAAGGGCCCGGAGACCGTGAAGGTGCCCGACCTGAAGGGTCTCCGGCTGGACCTCGCGAAGAACCGGCTGAGCGACGACGGGCTCGAACCGGGCCTGGTGACCAGGGAGTTCAGCGACGAGGTCGTCCGCGGGCAGGTGATCAGCACCCGTCCGGGCATCGGCACCGAGGTCGCCTCCGGGACGGTGGTCAGGATCGTGGTCAGCCGGGGAGCCCCGGTGGACGTGCCCGACCTGTCCGGGGCCTCGGTCGAGGACGCCACCTCCCAGCTGGAGGCGGAGGGCCTCAAGGTGAAGATCGCGCCGGGACGGGTCAACTCCGAGTTCGACAAGGGTCTGGTGGCGGAGCAGTCGCCGGGCGTGGGCAAGCAGGTCGGCACGGGCGACACCGTCACCCTGACGCTCTCCAAGGGCCCGGTGCTGGTCGAGGTCCCGGACGTCGTGGGCGACAGCGTCGACGAGGCCACGAAGCGGCTGAAGGCCGCCGGTTTCGAGGTCGAGGAGGACCGGGGCATCCTCGGCTTCTTCGCCGACGAGGTGAAGGGCCAGTCGGTCGACGGCGGCGACACGGCCCCCAAGGGCTCGAAGATCACGATCGAGATCGGCTGACGGGGGCCCGCCCCGCGCATCCACAGCGCGGGACGGGCCGTCGACACGGGCGGCCCGGGGGCGACGGCCGGAGGGCCGCGAAGCACGCACGCCCGGCCGCCCGGGACCGGCCGGAAGCCCGCCCGGCCGGTCGGCGGATGGAGGGACGGACGGACGCGAGGCTCCGGCCGACGCGCCTCGGTCGAAGCACCCTGATCGACGGACCCCGCACGGCGCACCCCGGTCGGCGGGCGCACGGCTCCGCTCGACGCACGGTCGCAGAATCCTGATCCACGGACCCCGGTCGGCGGACTCCCGGGCGCCGGGCACCACGCCCGCGAGCCGAGGGGGCGACCACGCCCGACCGACCCGACCGGCGAGCGCGCGGCTCCGGTCGACGCACCTCGGTCGAGGAACCCCGATCGGCGGCACCGCGCGACGGGCACGGCCGGCGGCCCCACCCGGCGGGCACCGGTCGACGGGCACGGGTCGACTGGTGCCGGTCGACGAGCGCCGGAAGGCAGGCCCCGCCCACCCGCTCCGGCCAGGATGGTTGCCTCCGTGCGCCCGCCCCGCCGGTCCGGGCTCGGCGGGGGCGGGGGCTGGGTCGGGGGCGGGGCCGGCTCCGCGTAGGTGGTGGTCGGGGGGGCGGCGGGCGCATGACACCCTGGGTGCCGTGAGCATCCAGCAGTCCCCCAGCCTCCCCGGCTCCGCCACCGCCTCCCCCAGCCCTTCCGGTCCCTCGCGTGCGTCCCGGAACCCCGTCGGCGGGCATGTCCCCGTCGCCGGGGGGCTGAACTCCGTCGGGCTGACGTACGCGCGTGAGCTCCGGGCCGAGACGGTCCAGGTCTTCGTCGCCAATCCGCGGGGCTGGGCCACTCCGGTGGGCAACCCCCGGCAGGACGAGGAGTTCCGGGCGGCCTGCGCCGAGGAGTCGATCCCCGCGTACGTACACGCGCCGTACCTGATCAACTTCGGCTCGCACACCGAGGCGACGGCGGAGAGGTCCGTGGAGTCGATGCGGCACTCGCTGCGCCGGGGCCGGGAGATCGGCGCGCTCGGGGTGGTCGTGCACACGGGGAGCGCGACCGGCGGGCGGGACCGGTCGGTGGCGCTGAAGCAGGTGCGGGAGTACCTGCTGCCGCTGCTGGACGAGCTGACCCATGACGACGACCCGTTCCTGCTGCTGGAGTCGACGGCCGGCCAGGGGTCCTCGCTGTGCTCGCGCACCTGGGACTTCGGGCCGTACTTCGAGGCGCTGGACGCCCATCCGAAGCTGGGCGTCTGCCTGGACACCTGCCACATCTTCGCGGCGGGACATGACCTGACCGGCCCCGACGGCATGCACCGGACGCTGGACCTGCTCGTGGACACGGTCGGCGAGGGCCGGCTGAAGCTGATCCACGCCAACGACTCCAAGGACGTGGTCGGCGCCCACAAGGACCGCCACGAGAACATCGGCTCCGGTCACATCGGCGAGGACCCGTTCCGCGCCCTGATGACCCACCCCGCCACCGAGGGCGTCCCCCTGATCATCGAGACACCCGGCGGGAAGGAAGGACACGCGGCGGACGTCGAGCGCCTGAAGAAGCTCAGGGACGGCTGAGGGGCCGGCGGCGCGGGGCCGGGAAAAGACCCGGTCAGAGCTCGGGGCCGTCCCCGGGCTCCTCCTGGTACGAGTAGCGCTGCTCCTGCCAGGGATCGCCGATGTTGTGGTACCCGCGCTCCTCCCAGAAGCCACGGCGGTCGGCGGTCATGTACTCGATGCCGCGGACCCACTTGGGGCCCTTCCAGGCGTACAGATGGGGGACGACGAGGCGGAGCGGGAAGCCGTGCTCGGCGGTGAGGAGTTCGCCGTCCTTGTGGGTGGCGAAGATCGTGCGGTCGTCGGCGAAGTCGGCGAGGCGGAGGTTGGAGCTGAAGCCGTACTCGGCCCACACCATCACATGGGTGACCTCGGGGGCGGGCGGCGCGGTCCCGAGGATCGTGCGGGCCGGGATGCCGCCCCACTCGGCGCCGACCATGCTGAACTTCGTCACGCAGTGCAGATCGGCGACGACCGAGGCGTACGGCAGGGCGGTGAACTCGTCGTGGTTCCAGGCGTGCTTCTCGCCGTCGGCGGTGGCGCCGAAGACCCGGAAGTCCCAGCGCTCGGGACGGAACTTGGGGACGGGCCCGTAGTGGGTGACCGGCCAGCCGCGCTGGAGCCGCTGCCCCGGCGGAAGCTGCGAGGACGCCGCGTTCTCAGCTGCGCGATCTCCTGATGCGCGTTCCACCGGCTGACCCATGACTCCATCCTGACAGACCCCGGCCGGTGCACATGACCAGGGTCCACCCGACTCGGACATTTAGAACTAAGGCTGCACTTACTTACTAAGCCCGCACTTACTGGACGATCTTCGACGGCGGTGCAATCATCGCGGCGCAACCTCCCAGTTCCCCCGCTTGGAAGGAGCTTCTGCGATGCAGGGCGACCCCGAGGTCATCGAATTCCTCAACGAGCAGCTGACCGCGGAGCTCACCGCGATCAACCAGTACTTCCTGCACGCGAAGATGCAGGAGAACTTCGGCTGGACGAAGCTCGCGAAGTACACGCGCCACGAGTCCTTCGACGAGATGAAGCACGCGGAGATCCTCACCGACCGGATCCTGTTCCTGGACGGCCTGCCGAACTACCAGCGGCTGTTCCACGTCCGGGTGGGGCAGACGGTCAAGGAGATGTTCGAGGCCGACCGCCAGGTCGAGGTCGAGGCCATCGACCGCCTCAAGCGCGGCATCGAGGTGATGCGCAACAAGGGTGACATCACCTCGGCGAACATCTTCGAGTCGATCCTCGCGGACGAGGAGCACCACATCGACTACCTCGACACCCAGCTGGAGCTTCTGGAGAAGCTGGGCGAGGCGCTCTACATCGCCCAGCTGATCGAGCAGCCGGAGAGCTGAACCGGGCCGCGCCCCTGGGCTAGGCCGCTTCCCCGAGTTCGGCCGCTTCCCCGAGATCGGCGTAGACCGCCGCACCCCGGCCGGCCGTCTCCGGGCGCGGGTACGCGCCCCTGCCGAGGATCGCCTGGATCCGGCGTACGCACGAGCCGCAGTCGGTGCCCGCCTTGCAGGCCGACGCGATCTGGCGAGGTGTGCAGGCGCCGTCCGCCGCATGTTTCTTGACCTGCTGCTCGGTGACACCGAAGCAACTGCAGACGAACACGCGGTCCACCTCCCGCCGGGATCGAGTACGAGGCGCCATCCCCATGATCGGTGAGGCTAACCTAACCTTACCCGGCGGGCGGGAACGGCAAAAGTGGAGTGGGGCGCGGATCGTATGTGATCCGCGCCCCACCTCGCGCTCCTGTAACAGGCGCATCCCCTGCTGATCAGCTACTAGTCCCGGTACAGCTCCGCGACGAGGAACGCCAGGTCCAGGGACTGGCTGCGGTTGAGCCGGGGGTCGCAGGCGGTCTCGTAGCGCTGGTGCAGGTCGTCGACGAAGATCTCGTCGCCGCCGCCCACGCACTCCGTGACGTCGTCGCCGGTCAGCTCCACGTGGATGCCGCCCGGGTGGGTGCCGAGGCCCTTGTGGACCTCGAAGAAGCCCTTGACCTCGTCGAGCACGTCGTCGAAGCGGCGGGTCTTGTGGCCGGAGGCCGCCTCGAAGGTGTTGCCGTGCATCGGGTCGGTGACCCAGGCCACGGTCGCGCCGGAGGCGGTGACCTTCTCGACCAGCTCGGGCAGCTTGTCGCGGACCTTGTCCGCGCCCATGCGCACGATGAAGGTGAGCCGGCCCGGCTCGCGGTCCGGGTCGAGGCGCTCGATGTAGCGCAGCGCGTCCTCGGCCGTGGTCGTCGGGCCGAGCTTGATCCCGATCGGGTTGCGGATCTGCGAGGCGAACTCGATGTGCGCGTGGTCCAGCTGCCGGGTGCGCTCACCGATCCACACCATGTGCGCCGACACGTCGTACAGGCGGCCCGTGCGCGAGTCCACGCGGGTCAGCGCCGACTCGTAGTCGAGCAGCAGCGCCTCGTGCGAGGAGAAGAACTCGACGGTGCGGAACTCCTCCGGGTCGGTCCCGCAGGCGTGCATGAAGTTCAGCGCGTTGTCGATCTCGCGGGCGAGCTGCTCGTAGCGCTGGCCGGACGGGGACGACTTCACGAAGTCCTGGTTCCAGGCGTGCACCTGGCGCAGGTCGGCGTAACCGCCGGTGGTGAAGGCGCGCACCAGGTTGAGCGTGGAGGAGGAGGCGTGGTACATCCGCTTCAGACGCTCGGGGTCCGGGATGCGGGCGGCCTCGTTGAAGTCGAAGCCGTTGACCGAGTCGCCGCGGTAGGTCGGCAGGGTCACGCCGTCACGGGTCTCGGTGCCCTTGGAGCGCGGCTTGGAGTACTGCCCGGCGATCCGGCCGACCTTCACGACCGGCACGGAGGCCGCGTACGTGAGGACCGCGCCCATCTGGAGCAGGGTCTTCAGCTTGTTGCGGATGTGGTCGGCCGACACGGCGTCGAATGCCTCGGCGCAGTCGCCGCCCTGGAGGAGGAACGCCTCTCCCTTGGCGACGGACGCCATCCGGGCGCGCAGCTGGTCGCACTCGCCCGCGAAGACGAGCGGCGGATACGACTCGAGCTCCGCAACGACTGCGCGCAGAGCCTCGGTGTCGGGGTACTCGGGCTGCTGCGCCGCGGGCAGGTCTCGCCAGGTGTTGCCAGCGCTCGCGCTGGACTTAGCGTTCACGGTCACGACCTCCACATTACGGGGTCGTGTCGGGCGTCCATCCCCATGCTCATCAAGTGAGACGAACCCCGCTCGATCGGGAGCGGGGTTCGTCGGACGGTCGGCCCGGCCGGTGACGGCGGGGCCGCCGGGGTCAGTGCAGGTTCATGACCGCGCTGTCGTCGAAGCCGACGGCGAAGACCGTGCGCAGCGAGAGGTTCGCGGCGGCGTCGTAGCCGTCACAGGCGTTCTTCTTCTCGTCCGGCTCCTCCACGGCCTGGAACTCGTGGGGGAAGCTCCCGCGCAGCGTCGTACCGGCGCAGATGTGCTCGGTCAGCCCCCACAGCTCCTCCACCTGTTCCGTGCCGAGCCTCGGCCAGTAGCTCAGGGCCTGGGGCGTGCCGACCGCCCAGTTCCCGTTCGCGTACACCGTCGTCCCGACCGTGCGGTTGCAGGCCGTGGTGGCCCGGGTGTCGCCCACCCAGGTGTGCGAGAAGACGGCGGGCTGCAGGGCGCAGCCCTTGTGGAAGGCGAAGTTCAGCAGTCCGGCGCTGTCGGTCCAGGTCATGCCGCCCTGCAGGCCGACGTAGCGGGACGCGGCGTAGGCGTCCTGGATCACGGTCTTGCCGCCGGACATGTTGAGCAGCCCCGGGTAGGTCGAGGCGCTCGTCGGATTGAGCTGGTAGCGGACCACCCGGCCGCCCGCGGCGGTGCCGAACCACTCACCGGTGACCAGCTTGTACGGGCTGCCGCCGGACTTGTCGAGGGAGAGCCAGGAGTAGCACAGGGAGTCGGCGTCGGGCGTGCCGTTGACGGCGTCCGCGTCGCACGCGCCGGAGGGCGGCGGCGAGGTCTGCTTGTAGTAGTGGACCTGTGGCAGCACGTACGGGTAGCCGCAGGCGCTGGACTTTCCGGAGCCGTCGATGCCGTAGGAGTTGATGCCGGAGCCGTAGGTGTCGACCTTGCCGAGCTTGTCGATGTCGAAGACGCGGATGCCGTTGGAGGTGTCCGTGACGTAGAGGTAGTTGCCGTACCAGACGATGCCGCCGCCGTGGCCGGTGACGAACTTGAAGTCCGCGCCGCCCTCCGTGGGCTCCGCGAGGAGGATGTGGCGGTACTTCTTGGTGTCGCGGTCGATCAGGGTGAGCTTGAGCAGGTTGTTCGTCTTGCACTTGTCGTTGGCCTCGTAGTCGCCGGCCGCGTTCGTCTTGAACGTCTCGTAGTGCCAGGCGACCGCGGTGACGCGCTTGCCCTGGATGGCGCCGTCGGCCCCGTCGGCGGCGCCGGTGCTGCTCATGCCCTGCGGCCACCAGCGCGGGGTGGTGTCGTCGCCGTGCGCGGAGGACCAGCACCAGGAGACCTTCCGGCTCACCGGGGGCAGTGCCTTCGTCTCGTCGCCGGCGCACGCGCGCATGGTGCGCAGGTTCATCCAGGGGTCGCTCGCCCCGGCGGAGTTCTTCGTGTACTCGGTGGTGACGACGTCGGCGAGGTCGGCGTCCGCCAGCTTGCCGTCGAGGGTGGTGGCCGCCGACACGGTGCTCGTGTCGGTCATCTTGAACCTGTCGCCGCTCAGCGTCAGCTTCGTCATCACCGGCTCGTCCACGGCCGCCGCCGGCTGCGCAGTGAGTCCGGTGAACAGGACGGCCGCCGCCGCGACGAAGGCCAGGGGCCTCATTCTCCCTATCGGTGACACACTCGCCCTTCCGTATCCACAAATCGACTCGAACATGTCAAGACTGGAACCGTAGAGGATCTTAGGACGAACGCCCGCGCGGATCACATGAGTTCTCGCGGGATGTCCGGTAGGGTGCGGCGCATGTTCGCGCACTCGATCCAGAACTGGTGGTGGACCGCTCATCCGGCGGCCCACTGACTGCGCGTACGCAAGACTTCGCGAAGGCCGCCCGAGGGGCGGCCTTCGGTGTTTCCAGGGCCCGGCCGCTCCTCCCCGATCACCGCGACGACCGTGATCCGCAAGGGAAGAGGAACCCATGGACCTGACCCGGCTGCTGTCCGACGACCGCCCGTTCGCCCTGCTGCGCCGCCGCACACCCGGTCTCGACGACCACGACACGGTGGAGTTGCTGATCGGCCCGGTGACCACCTGCGAGCGGCTCGCCGACCTCCCCGACGAAGGGCTGGCGCTCGTGCCCTTCCGGCAGATCCGCGAACGCGGCTTCGACGTCCGCGACGACGGGACGCCCCTGTCGGTGCTGGTGCCGGAGGAGACCTGCGAGCTGCCCCTGCACCGGGTCCTCACGGAGCTGCCCGCCCATGACGTCCGGGTCGAGGACGGGGGCTTCGACGTGGACGACGAGGAGTACGCGCGGATCGTGGACCGGGTGCTGCGCGAGGAGATCGGGCGGGGCGAGGGCGCCAACTTCGTGATCCGGCGGACGTACGAGGGCGAGGTCCGGGGTTTCGGCCGCGCCGACGCGCTGGCGCTGTTCCGGCGCCTGCTGGAGGGCGAGCGGGGCGCGTACTGGACGTTCGTGGTGCACACCGGTGAGCGCACGCTGGTCGGCGCCAGCCCGGAGGTGCACGTGCGGATGTCGGGCGGGACGGTGGTGATGAACCCGATCAGCGGGACCTACCGCTATCCGGCCGGGGGGCCGACGGCGGAGGGACTGCTGGCCTTCCTCGCCGACGGCAAGGAGATCGAGGAGCTGTCGATGGTCGTCGACGAGGAGCTCAAGATGATGTGCACGGTCGGCGACATGGGCGGGGTCGTGGTGGGGCCCCGGCTGAAGGAGATGGCCCACCTCGCCCACACCGAGTACGAACTGCGCGGGCGGTCCTCGCTGGACGTGCGGGAGGTGCTGCGGGAGACGATGTTCGCCGCCACGGTCACCGGATCGCCGGTGCAGAACGCGTGCCGGGTGATCGAGCGGCACGAGGTCGGTGGGCGCGGGTACTACGCGGGGGCGCTGGCGCTCCTGGGGCGGGACGCGGGAGGGGCGCAGACCCTGGACTCGCCGATCCTGATCCGCACGGCCGACATCGCGGCGGACGGGCGGCTGAAGGTGCCGGTGGGGGCCACGCTCGTGCGGGGGTCCGACCCGGCGGGGGAGGTCGCCGAGACGCACGCGAAGGCGGCGGGGGTGCTGGCCGCGCTGGGGGTACGGCCGGGGCGGCCCGGCCCCGAACGCGTGGCGCCGGCGCTGGCGGACGACCCCCGGGTGCGGGCCGCGCTGGACGGGCGGCGGGGGGCGCTGGCGCCGTTCTGGCTGCGGATGCGGGAGCGGACGGCCGAGCTGACCGGGCACGCGCTGGTGGTGGACGCGGAGGACACCTTCACCGCGATGCTCGCGCATCTGCTCAGGTCCTCGGGGCTGGAGGTCACGGTACGGCGGTACGACGAGCCGGGGCTGCGGGCCGATGTGCTGGCGCACGAGGGGGTGGTGGTGCTGGGGCCGGGGCCCGGGGACCCGCAGGACGTGCGCGACCCCAAGATGCGGTTCCTGCGGTCGCTGACCGCCGAGGTGCTGCGGGGGCATCGGTACGGGGTGCTCGGTGTGTGCCTCGGGCACGAACTCATCGCGCTGGAGCTGGGGTTGGAGATCGTACGCAAGGAGGTGCCCTACCAGGGCGCGCAGACCGGGATCGATCTGTTCGGGCGCTCCGAGACCGTCGGGTTCTACAACAGCTTCGTGGCCCGTTGCGACGACGGGGCGGCCGGGGAGCTGGCGGCCCACGGGGTGGAGGTCAGCCGGAGCGGGAGCGGTGAGGTGCACGCGCTGCGCGGGCCCGGGTTCGCGGGGGTGCAGTTCCATCCGGAGTCGGTGCTGACGCTGGACGGGGTGAGTGTGGTGCGTCGGCTGGTGGCGGGGGTTCAGTCACTGCGGGCCGTGTAGGGCTGCGGGGTCATGGCTCGGGTGCGGGTCCGGTGGGGGCTGGTCGCGCAGTTCCCCGCGCCCCTGAAAAGCAGGGGCTGCGCCCCGTGCTTTTCAGGCCCGCGGGGCCTGGGCTTTTAGGGGCGCGGGGAACTGCGCGAGAAGCCCCACCGGGCCCGCGGTCGCAGACGAACCCGCACCCCCGACCCATGACGCGCCCGCCTCAGCCGAAGAAGACGCCGACCTCCTCGTACAGCGCCGGATCCACCGTCTTCAGACGGGCCGTCGCGTCGGCGATCGGGACGCGGACGATGTCCGTGCCCCGGAGCGCGACCATCTTGCCGAAGTCCCGGTCACGCACCGCGTCGATCGCGTGCAGCCCGAAGCGCGTGGCGAGCCAGCGGTCGAACGCGGACGGGGTGCCGCCGCGCTGGACGTGGCCGAGGACGGTCGTCCGGGCCTCCTTGCCCGTCCGCCGCTCGATCTCCTTGGCCAGCCATTCGCCGACCCCGGAGAGCCGGACATGGCCGAAGGAGTCGAGCGAGCCGTCCTTGAGGACCATCTCCCCGTCCTTCGGCATGGCCCCCTCCGCGACGACCACGATCGGCGCGTAGGAGGCCTTGAAGCGGGATGTCACCCAGGCGCACACCTTGTCGACGTCGAAGCGCTGTTCGGGGATGAGGATGGCGTTGGCGCCGCCGGCCAGGCCGGAGTGGATGGCGATCCACCCGGCGTGGCGGCCCATCACCTCCACCACCAGGACACGCATGTGCGACTCGGCGGTGGTGTGGAGGCGGTCGATGGCCTCCGTGGCGATGCCGACGGCCGTGTCGAAGCCGAAGGTGTAGTCCGTGGCGGACAGGTCGTTGTCGATCGTCTTCGGGACGCCCACGCACGGCACCCCGTACTCGTCGGACAGCCGCGCGGCGACCCCGAGCGTGTCCTCGCCGCCGATGGCGATGAGCGCCTCGACCTCCTGCTTGGCGAGGTTGTCCTTGATGCGGCGGATGCCGTTCTCCTCCTTGAGCGGGTTGGTGCGCGAGGAGCCGAGGATGGTGCCGCCACGGGGCAGGATGCCGCGGACGGCGGGGATGTCGAGCCGGACGGTGTCGTTCTCCAGCGGACCCCGCCAGCCGTCCCGGAAGCCCACGAAGTCGTAGCCGTACTCCTGCACGCCCTTGCGGACGGCGCCCCGGATGACGGCGTTGAGCCCGGGGCAGTCGCCGCCTCCGGTGAGTACTCCGACGCGCATGGAAAAGTCCCTTCGCCGCGGTTGCCTGGTGAGGGTCACGCTAATAGTGATCCAGGTCACTTCGACATGTGCGGGAAGGTCAATTCCGGCGAATTACTGTTGATAGAGGGTGAGTTGATCGTAGTTGATCAAATCGCCTTCACTCTATGGGGTGATTCGCGGCGTTTACTCGTCGTCGAGACCGCGCTCTATGGCATAGCGGACCAGTTCCACCCGGTTGTGGAGCTGGAGCTTGCCGAGGGTGTTCTGCACATGGTTCTGGACCGTGCGGTGCGAGATGACGAGGCGTTCGGCGATCTGCTTGTAGCTCAGCCCCTTGGCGACGAGCCGGAGCACCTCGGTCTCCCGGTCGGTGAGCTGCGGGGCCTTGGGCTCGTCGGCACCCGGCGCCGGGGCGGGCTCGGAGGCGAGGCGGCGGTACTCGCCGAGGACCAGGCCCGCGAGCCCCGGGGTGAAGACGGGGTCGCCGGCCGCGGTGCGGCGCACGGCGTCGATCAGCTCCTCCGTCGAGGCCGACTTCAGCAGGTAGCCCGTCGCTCCGGACTTCACCGCCTCCAGGACGTCCGCGTGCTCCCCGCTCGCCGACAGGACCAGCACCCGCAGCGCCGGGTTCGCGCCGACCAGTTCCTTGCAGACCTGCACCCCGGGCTTCGCGGGCAGGTTCAGGTCCAGGACGAGGACGTCCGGTGCGGCGGCGCGGGCGCGCCGGACCGCCTGCTCGCCGTCGCCCGCCGTGGCGACCACGTCGAAGCCCGACTCGGCCAGGTCGCGGGCGACGGCGTCGCGCCACATGGGGTGGTCGTCGACCACCATGACCCGGAGCCGACCGTTCCCCCCGGGCCGTGCGCCCGCGTCCGCCGGCCCGCCGCTCCCCGCGTTCCCGACGCCCTCCTCGGCCCTCGCGCCTTCCTCGCTCATGACGTTCTCTTCGCTCCGCACGTGCTCCGTCACCGCTTCTCCGCCTTCCCCCGCACACCCTTGGGCCGTTCCACGGCCCTGGGCACCTTCAGTTCGACTTCGGTGCCCTGGCCGGGCACCGAGATCAGTTCGGCCGTACCGCCGATGTCACGCAGCCGGCCCCGGATCGACAGCGCCACGCCGAGCCGCCCCTCGCCCTCGGCCTGGACGAGCCGGCCCTCGGGGATGCCGGGGCCGTCGTCCCGTACGGTCACGACGATCTCCTCCGGCCAGTCCTCGACCAGGATCCAGGCCCGCGCCCCGTCACCCGCGTGCGCGCGCACATTGTCCAGGGCCGCGCCGACCGCCGCCGCCAGCTCCCGCGCGGCCCCCGGGGCCAGCGGCACCGGGCCGCCGGGCTCCGAGAAGGTGACGCGCGCGCTCGCGTAGGGCGCGAGGAGGGCCCGCAGGTCCACGGGGTCCCCGCCGTCGCCGGCCTCGTCCGGTTCGTCCACCGCCCGCACGAGCGCTCCCTCGGCCGCGTCCCGCGAGACGCGCGAGACGGGGACCAGGCCGCCGGAGACCAGGGTGCGCAGCGCCACCTCCTGCTCGCCCGCCATCCGGCCCAGCTCGGCCGCCTCGCCGCCGAGGGCGCTGCCGCGCCGCTGGACCATGGCGAGGACCTGCAGCACACCGTCGTGGATGTCCCGGGCGAGCCGCTCGCGTTCGCGGGTGGCGGCCTCGATCTCCAGGGCACGGGCGAGGGTGCGCTCGGAGGCGCGGGCGACCTCGACCACGTACCCGATGGCGATGGAGGCGACCCAGACCAGGAGCACGTTGTGGATGGTGTCGCGGGTGGGGGCGCCGCGGTGGATCAGGTTGGCGACGGCGACGAGCGTGGAGGCGAAGGCCGCCCAGCGCCAGCCGCCCTTGATGGCGAAGGCCAGCACGGCGCCGGCGGTCCATATCGACGGCAGGGTGGGGCCGCCGGCCTCGACCCGAGCGGCGGAGTCGGCGAACCGCGTGAGCAGGATGCCGGCGATCGCGACGGTGAGGTCCGCCGCGAGGAACCGCTTGGTGCAGCCGGCCGCGCTCGCCACCCTCGGCAGGGTCAGCAGCGTCCAGGCGGCCAGCACCGCCAGGTAGGCGATGGCCAGCCAGGGGCGCTGGAACTTGTCGTACGCGCTGGCGAAGAGGCCGATGGCGTAGATCGCCGTCAGGACCCGGTAGCCGGTGAGGGCACGCCACAGCGGCTGCTCGACCGACATGCGCATGACTCGTTCACGCTCAGGCATATCCCCCACCCCACCCCACGACGATCGCGTCCGGGAACGCGACCGTACCCGGGAAAGCGGCCGTTACGAAGCCGGCCGGTCCCGGTCCGCCCGGGTGTTCTCCGCCTGTTCCGCCTGTTCTGCCTGCTCCCCGGCAGGGCGGCCCCGGCCGGGCTGTTCCTTCCCGGCCTTGGCGAGGGCGGCTTTGGCGGCCTTGTCGGCCTCCTTGCCGGCCTTCGCCGCCTCCGCGATCTGGCGCTTGGCGGCGGTCGCGTAGATGTCGACGTACTCCTGGCCCGAGAGCTTCATGATCTCGTACATGACCTCGTCGGTCAGCGCCCGCAGGACGAAGCGGTCGTGCTCCATGCCCTGGTAGCGGCTGAAGTCGAGGGGCCTGCCGATCCGGATCCCGGGGCGCATCACCTTCGGCAGGACCTTGCCGGGGGGCTGGATCTTCTCCGTGTCGATCATGGCGACGGGGATGACGGGCGCGCCGGTGGCGAGGGCCACGCGCGCCAGACCGCCGGGCTTGCCCCGGTAGAGGCGGCCGTCGGGCGAACGGGTGCCCTCGGGGTAGATGCCGAACAGCTCGCCGCTCTCGATGACCTTTATGCCGCTGTTGATGGCGGCCTCACCCGCGCCCCGGGCCCCGGAGCGGTCCACCGGGAGCTGGCCGACACCCTTGAAGAAGGCGGCCGTGAGCTTGCCCTTGACCCCGGGGGTGGTGAAGTACTCCGCCTTCGCGATGAACGTGACCTTGCGGTCGAGGACCGCGGGGAGGAAGAACGAGTCCGAGAAGGACAGGTGGTTGCTCGCGAGGATCGCCGCGCCCTCGGGCGGAATGTTCTCCAGGCCCTCCACCCAGGGCCGGAAAGTGACCTTGAGCGGTCCCCCGATAGCGACCTTCATCGCGCCGTACAACACCCGAGTGCCTCTCTTCGTTCCGTGGATCAGACCTTAACCCGGACGCCCGCCGGAAGAGTCCCGCACCCCTGGCCGGTGTCGGCCCCCGCCGCGCGAAGCCCCTGGTCGGTGTCGGAGCGGTCGCGTACGGTGAACCACATCCGGACTGTATTCACACCCTTCTCACGAACAGGAGACCGAACCGTGCCGGTCCTTCCTGGAGCCGAGCCGTACCACCACGAGGGCGGGGAGGTCGGTGTCCTCCTCTGCCACGGATTCACCGGGTCGCCGCAGTCGATGCGCCCGTGGGCCGAGTATCTCGCCGCGCAGGGGCTGACCGTCGCGCTGCCCCTGCTGCCGGGGCACGGCACCCGCTGGGAGGACCTGCGTCCGACCGGCTGGCAGGACTGGTACGCGGAGGTGGACCGCGAGCTGCGGGCCCTGCGCGAGCGCTGTGCGCACGTCTTCGTCGCGGGGCTCTCCATGGGCGGCGCGCTGGCGCTGCGCCTGGCCGCCAAGCACGGGGACGCGGTCGACGGCGTGGTGGTCGTCAACCCGGCGAACAAGGTGCACGGCCCGGCCGCGCACGCCCTCCCGCTGCTCCGGCACTTCGTCCCCACCACCAAGGGGATCACCAGCGACATCGCGAAGGAGGGCGTCGAGGAGGTGGGGTACAGCCATGTGCCGCTGCACGCGGCGCACTCGCTGCGCAACTTCCTCCGTCTCGTCGACGGCGAACTGCCCCAGGTGACCCAGCCGTTGCTGCTGCTGCACAGCCCGCGGGACCATGTGGTGCCGCCCGTCGACTCCGAGCGCGTCCTCGGCCGGGTGTCGTCCACGGACGTCACGGAGATCCTGCTGGAACAGAGCCACCACGTCGCGACGTTGGACCACGACGCGGGCCGGATCTTCGAGGAGAGCCTCGCGTTCGTCACGCGGCTCGTCCCGGAGTCCGGGGCGGCGCGGGTGAAGGAGTCCGACGCGGAATCCGTACAGCAGTCCGACCCGGGTTCCGCGGAGCGGACCGGCCCGGGGCCTTGGGAGCAGAGGGAAGGGACGGCCACTGGTGGCTGAGCACGACTCCGAGCGTGAGCCGGAGGAGAAGGGAGCGCCGCTCGGCGCCTCGCCCGGTGACACCCCGGGCGGCTCCTCGGGCGGCTCCGCGGGCGCCTCGTCCGGCGAGTCGCCGGGCGGGTCCGCCGGTGAGGAGCGGCATACGGGCGAGGAGCAGCACGTGCCGTTCGACGAGGACGCCGCGTGGCGGGCCATCGTGGCCGGGTTCGGCACCGAGCCGCCGGACCCGCCGGGCGCCAAGCCGTTCCGGTCGGTGGAGGATCTCGCGCTGCTGGAGGCCGAGCCGGAGGACGCCGAGGACCCGTCCCCGGGCGCCGGCGGTCCCGCGGCTCCCCGGCCGCTGGGCAGCTCGGTCGCGTTCGCACCCGGCGTCGGCGCGGGTCCGCGTGACTACAGCGTGCCCGACCCGGTCGGCGAGGACCCGGACCAGGACGACCCGGACGCCGACGACGAGGACGGGGAGGGTCACTTCGTGCCGCCCGAGCCGCCCCCGCTGCCGGAGGCCGACACCACCGCCAAGTTCGCCTGGCTGGGGGTGATCGGCGGCCCGGTGCTGCTGCTGCTCGCCGTGCTGCTCGGCTGGGACATGACCTGGTGGCTCACCACCCTGGGCATCGGCGGTTTCCTCGGCGGTTTCGCCACCCTGGTCATGCGGATGAACGGGGGCGACGAGGACGAGGACGACCCGGGCCGGGGAGCGGTCGTCTGACCCCATGGCATCGTCCTGCGAGGGCCCGTCCGGGAGTGTTCCGGGCGGGCCCTCCCCGTTGCCGCGGAGAGGCCGGGGGCGGGTCGCCCCGGCGGTGCCCGCCCGGTGTCAGGACTCGGCGGGGACCCTGAGGGCGGCCAGGACCGGCAGGTGGTCCGTGGCCGCCCGCAGGTCGTCCTCGCCGATACCGGGGTGGTCCAGGGGGACGCCGCAGCCGAGGACTTCGATGCCGGAGGTGGCCAGGATCGCGTCGATGCGCTGGTGGGGGTCGGTGGGCGTGGAGCTGTACTCGCCGCCCCAGGGCGTGGTGGTCCAGCAGTCCTGGAGTTCACCGGCGAGGCGGCGGAAGGTGCGGCCGTCCGGGCGCTCGTTGAGGTCGCCGCCCGCGACCGCGTGGGTCACACCCAGACCGGCCAGCCGGTCCAGGAGGAGGCCGCCCTGCTCGTACCGCTCGTCCTTCTGCAGGGAGAGGTGGCAGGACAGGACGCCGAGGCGGGCGCGGCCGAAGCGGACCACCGCCGTGGCGAAGCCGCGCCGGTGCAGGCCGGGGGTGAGGGGCAGCAGCACGTCCTCGGTGCGTTCGACCGTGGCGCGCAGGCCGCACAGCAGCGCGGGGCCGGACGCGGTGGCGCCGCCGGAGAGGGTGACCAGGCCGGACGCGGCGGCGAGCCGTGCGAGCTTCTTGCGCCAGCGGAAGAACCGGGGGGCTTCCTGGATCAGGACCAGGTCGGGGGCGCAGGCGGTGATCACTCGGGCGAGGGCGTCCGTGTCGTCGCGCATCGAACGGATGTTGTAGCTGAGGACGCGGATGATCGCCGAACCGTCGGGTTCGGTGCGGGAGTTGGGCAGCGGGGTGGTCGCCATATGGATCAAGATACGCCCAGGAGCGCGGGGCATTTGTCCGTTTGCGGCTACAGGTGCGACAGGTGCGTCGCGCCATCCCGCGCCCACGCGGCGGAGCCGCACATCGACACAGCCCCGCGCCCCTGAAGGGCGCGGGGTCACCGCTGACGGTGTCTACATGATCGGGTCGGGTTCTCTCGCCAGGTCCGCCGCGCCCACCAGGCCCGCGTCGTTGCCGAGCCGGGCGGCGACGACCTCGGCCACCGGACGCCAGTTGCCGCCCACGAGCCAGCGCTTGTAGGACTTGCGGATCGGGTCCAGGACCAGCTCGCCCTCGTCCGAGAGGCCGCCGCCCACGATGAACGCCGACGGGTCGAAGAGGGAGGCGAGGTCGGCGAGACCGGCGCCGGCCCAGCGGGCGAGTTCGCGGTAGGAGTCGACGGCCACGGGGTCGCCCTGGCGGGCGGCCATGGAGATGTGCTTGCCCTCGATGCCGTCGGGGGTGCCGTCACCGAGGCCGAGGAGGAGTTCCGCGTTCTCGGGGGTGGCGTTGGCGCGCTGCTGGGCGTACCTGACCAGGGCCCGCCCGGACGCGTACTGCTCCCAGCAGCCCTGGGAGCCGCAGCCGCACATCAGCCCGTCGGGGACCATCCGGATGTGGCCGAACTCGGCGGCGACGCCGTAGTGGCCGCGGCGCAGCTTGTTGCCGATGATGATGCCGCCGCCGAGGCCGGTGCCGAGGGTGATGCAGATGACGTTGCGGTGGCCCTTGCCGCCGCCGAACTTGTACTCGCCCCACGCGGCGGCGTTGGCGTCGTTCTCCACGACGACCGGCAGGCCCACCCGGGCCTCGACCTTCTCCTTGAGCGGCTCGTTGCGCCAGTCGATGTTGGGGGCGAAGTAGACCATCGACCGCTGCCGGTTGACGTAACCGGCCGCGCCGATGCCGACACCGACGATCTCGTGTCCGGCTCGCGCGCCCTCGACGGCGGCGGCGATGGCGTCCACGATCCCCTCGGGCGTGCCCGGGGTCGGCACCTTGTGGGTCGAGAGGATGTTGCCTTCCTCGTCGACCACACCAGCCGCGATCTTGGTACCGCCGATGTCGACGCCGATGGTGAGTCCCATGAATCCCTCAGTTTCGGTCGAGCCCCGCTACGGCCAACCGTACCCGAGGCCCTGCCCCCGCAGTCCCGGCGTCCGCCGGGCGGACGGCCCGGCGTCAGTCCAGGTCGATCCGCTCTCCGGGGCCCGGATCGTCGCCCTGGCCGCGGTCCTCCCGGTGGGAGGCGTCCCGGCTCGTCCAGCGGCGCTCCTGGGCCTCGACGGCCGAGCGGTACGCGGCGAGCAGTTCGCTGCCCGCGGAGGCGAGATGGTCGAAGACGTCGGGGTTGCGTTCGATGACCGGTTCGACGGCGGCCTTGGCCTGCCGGACGACCTGGCTGACCATCTGCTGGGCCGCTCCGCCGGCGACCGCGCCGAGCAACGGCGACTGCAGCCCGGACAGTTTGTCCGCGACGGTGTCGACCAGCCTGCGCAGTTCCTCGGCGGCCGAGCCCGGCTGCGGACCGTACGCGGCCCGGCGGCGGGCCTTCTCCGCGGCGAGGTCCTCCTCGCAGGCGGTGGCCCAGGCGTCGGAGTCGGTCGCACGCACCCGGTCGGTCGTGCGGTCCTGCCGGGCCGACCGCGCCTCCTCGGCCGCGTCCTGACGACCGGCGTCGGACGTGGGGCGCTCTTCGCTCATGGCGGGCTCCTGCCTACGGTTCGTACTGTCGACGTTACCCGAACGGGCGTATGCGGTTCACCGTGTCCGGGGCCACAACTGCGGGTCGGGCGCGAAGCGGATCCTCAGTTCTCCCTCGCGCAGGGCCGCGCCGTCGACCGTGCAGCGGCGCAGTGCCGACGGGAGCGGAACGATACGACGGAACGGTCCCGCCGTGAGGACCAACTCGTCGCCGCGCCGGACGAGATCCAGCTCGTCCCGTATCGCCCCGGGCAGCGGGATGTGCCACACCAGCACGCCCTCGCCGGCGAGGTTGTCGGTGACGGCCCACTCGACCCGGGCCGGCACGTCACCCGTGCCGGGGACACCGAGGGCGGCGAGATCGTCACCGCCTCGGGGGTCGTGGCCGAGGTGGGCGACGCGCCGTACGGAACGGGCGCCGCCCGCGGCGGGCCGCTCCTCCCATTCCTCCAGCGCCTTGCGCTGCTGGGCCACGAGGCCGGCGAGCCAGGTCTCGTGCGTGCCCTCGGGCAGCACGCGGTTGGCGATCAGCGCGTCCACGGGCAGGGCCCGCAGGGCGAGTCCGACGCCCGCGAGGCGGACGTGGTCGGCGCCGGCCGGGCCCGGCTCGGCGACCAGCCGTACGGTCGTCGACGGGTCCTCGACGACCGCCGCGACGGCGGCCAGCTCCACGTCCCAGCGGGCGGCCGTCTCGTACAGCCACTCGGAGGGCATCGGCACTCCGGCGAGGCGCCCGAGGACGGGCCGCAGCGCGCGGGCCGCCTGCCGCTCGGGCGGGAGCAGCCGCCGCAGATACCGCCGCAGCTCCTCCGGGAGGGCCAGCAGCGCGAGGGCCTGCGGGGCGGGCGGCAGGTCGACGACGAGCAGGTCGTACGCCTCCGAGAGCGCGGCGTCGCGCAGTGCGCGCAGCAGGGCCAGTTCCTCGGCACCGGGAAGGGGGGTGAGTTCCTCGGCGTCCAGCCGGGCGGCGCCGAGCATGCCCAGGACGGACGCGGCACGGTCCTGGAAGGCGACGAGGTCCTCGCGGAACCCGGCCGCGGCGTCGGGCCGCCAGGCGGTGAGGTTCGGCGCCGCCCGCACGGGCTCCGGTCCGGTCGCCACCCCGAGCACCGCCCCGAGGCCGTCGGCCCGGTCCGCGCTCAGCACGAGCGTCCGCGCGCCCTCGCGGGCCGCCTCGGCGGCCGTGGCCGCCGCGACCGTCGTACGGCCGCTGCCGCCTGGCCCGGTGATCAGGATGGTGCGCATGAGGGTGAACGGTAACCCAGCGGAAGGGGGGTCACCGACACACCGGCACCGCGGGAGGGCCGGGCCCGGCCGCCCCGGCCGGACGGGTGTCCGCGGCCGGGGCGGCGGCCGGGCGGTCTACTTCCCGGACTCGACGCGCTTCTTCAGACCCGCCAGCGCCCGGTCGATGATGACCTTCTCCGCCTTGCGCTTGATCATCCCGAGCATCGGGATCTTGACGTCGACGGTGAGCTGGTACGTCACCTCGGTCACCGAGTCGCCGACCGGCTTGAGGATGTAGGAGCCGTCGAGCGAGCGCAGCATCTGGGACTTGACCAGCGTCCAGGAGACCTCGTTCTCCCCGGTCCAGGTGTAGGCCAGCGTCTGGTCGTCCTTGATGGCGCCCGCGTCCATGACGAGCCGGACCTGCTCGGCGCGGCCCTGGCCGTCGGCCTGCAGCACCTCCGCCTCCTTCACCTCGCCCGTCCAGTCGGGGTAGCGGGCGAAGTCGGCGATCACTCCCATGACGTCGGCCGCCGCAGCCTCGATCGTGATGCTCGAACTGGTGAATTCCGCCATCGCCGTGGCTCCTCCAGAGACTGTCCGGTGAGGGAGGTGGGTGCGCACGTATGTGCAGCGTGAAGGCTACCGCCTGTCAGGGCTCACCATTCCAGCGCCCACGGCTTCCCGGTCCCCGCGAAGTGCCCCACGTTCACACACTCGGTCGCGCCGATCCGCATCCGCCGTGCCAGGGGCTGGTGGACGTGCCCGAACAGGGCGTACCGGGGCCGGGTCCTGCGGATGGCGTCCAGCAGCGCCCGGCTGCCCCGCTCGAAGCGGCGCGCCACCGTGTCGTAGACCAGTTCGGGGACCTCCGGCGGGATGTGCGTGCACAGCACGTCCACCTCCCCCAACGCCTCGATCTTGGCCGCGTACTCCTCGTCGCCGATCTCGTACGGCGTGCGCATGGGGGTGCGCAGGCCGCCGCCGACGAAGCCGAAGACCCGTCCGCCGATCTCCACGCGTTCGCCGTCCAGCACGGTCGTTCCCGGGCCGGCGTACTCGGGCCAGAGCGTGGGCATGTCGACATTGCCGTAGGTGGCGTACGTCGGAGTGGGGAAGGCCGCGAACATCTCGGCGTACTGCTTGCGGACGGCCTTCTCGATCACCGCGGAACGCTCCTCCTCGACGCCCGCCCACAGCCGGGCCCCGAGTTCGCGCGCCTCCTCGAAGCGGCGTGCGGTGCGCAGTTCGACGAGCCGGGTGGCGTTCTCGGCGCCGAAGAGGTCGGGGAAGATGCCCCGGGAGTGGTCGGCGTAGTCGAGGAAGAGGACGAGGTCGCCCAGGCACACCAGGGCGTCGGCGCCCTCACCCGCCCTGGCCAGGTCGCGTGCGTTGCCGTGCACGTCGCTGACCACGTGGATGCGTGTCCTGCCGTTACCGCCCGGTGTGCGTGCCATGACGATCAAGCGTAGGCGTGTGCGGCATACGTGAACAGAGCCGGTCGGACGTGCGGTTACTGGCCAGTCAGTAAGTTGGGGGATTATTCTGCTCGGGAACCCCCCGTGTGTGACGCGAAGAACATCTCGCCCGGCCCCCCTCGCGGAGAGGCCATACCGACGGGTAACGTCCGGGCAGTCCAGTTGTGCTCAGGTTTTCAACCAGTAGGAACAAGAATAAGGCGGACCTGAGCGCTCCCCCGTCCTTGGACCGCACCGTCGCAGCACACAGAGTCGTGGCGCCGGCGCCCTATGAGGAGCAGCAGTCTTGCGCGAGTTCAGCCTTCCGGCTTTGTACGAGGTCCCGACGGACGGCAATCTGACGGACATCGTCCGTAGAAACGCCGCGCAGCACCCCGATGTCGCCGTCATCGCCCGCAAGGTGGACGGCGTCTGGCAGGACGTCGACGCCGTCCGGTTCCTGGCCGAGGTGCGGGCGGCCGCCAAGGGGCTCATCGCCTCCGGGGTGCAGCCGGGCGACCGGGTCGCCCTGATGTCCCGCACCCGGTACGAGTGGACCCTGCTGGACTTCGCGATCTGGACGGCCGGCGCGGTGACCGTGCCGGTGTACGAGACCAGCTCGCCGGAGCAGGTGCAGTGGATCCTCTCCGACTCGGGCGCCACCGCCATGATCGTGGAGCTGGACGGGCACTCGGCCGGGGTCGAGTCGGTGCGCGACCGGCTGCCCGCGCTGAAGCACGTGTGGCAGATCGAGGGCGGCGGGGTGGAGGAACTGGGCCGCCTCGGCCAGGACGTCACCGACGCGGCCGTCGACGAGCGCAGCTCACTGGCCAAGGCCGACGACCCGGCGACCATCGTCTACACCTCCGGCACCACGGGCCGCCCGAAGGGCTGTGTGCTCACCCACCGCAGCTTCTTCGCCGAGTGCGGGAACGTGGTGGAGCGGCTGCGGCCCCTGTTCCGCACGGGCGAGTGCTCGGTGCTGCTCTTCCTCCCGCTGGCCCATGTCTTCGGACGGCTCGTGCAGATCGCGCCGATGATGGCGCCGATCAAGCTGGGCACCGTGCCCGACATCAAGAACCTCACCGACGAGCTGGCCTCCTTCCGGCCGACGCTGATCCTCGGCGTGCCGCGGGTCTTCGAGAAGGTCTACAACTCGGCGCGGGCCAAGGCGCAGGCCGACGGCAAGGGCAAGATCTTCGACAAGGCCGCGGACACGGCGATCGCGTACAGCAGGGCGCTGGACGCCCCTTCGGGCCCGGCCCTCGGCCTGAAGCTCAAGCACAAGGTGTTCGACCGGCTCGTCTACAGCAAGCTGCGCGCGGTGCTGGGCGGCAAGGGCGAGTTCGCGATCTCGGGCGGCGCCCCGCTGGGCGAGCGCCTCGGCCACTTCTTCCGCGGCATCGGGTTCACGGTCCTGGAGGGCTACGGCCTCACCGAGTCCTGCGCGGCGACCGCGTTCAACCCCTGGGACCGGCAGAAGATCGGTACGGTCGGGCAGCCGCTGCCGGGTTCCGTCATCCGGATCGCGGACGACGGGGAGGTGCTGCTGCACGGCGAGCACCTGTTCAAGGAGTACTGGAACAACCCGGGCGCGACCGAGGAGGCGCTGGCCGACGGCTGGTTCCACACCGGGGACATCGGCACCCTCGACGAGGACGGCTACCTCAGCATCACCGGCCGCAAGAAGGAGATCATCGTCACCGCGGGCGGCAAGAACGTCGCCCCGGCCGTGATCGAGGACCGGATCCGGGCGCACGCCCTGGTCGCGGAGTGCATGGTGGTGGGCGACGGACGGCCGTTCGTCGGCGCGCTGGTCACCATCGACGAGGAGTTCCTGGGCCGCTGGGCCGCCGAGCACGGCAAGCCCGCGGGCTCCACCGCGGCGTCACTGAGCGCGGACGCCGATCTGAACGCGGCCGTGCAGGCCGCGATCGACGACGGCAACGCCGCGGTGTCGAAGGCGGAATCGGTGCGGAAGTTCCGCATCCTGCCTTCCCAGTTCACGGAGGAGACAGGTCATCTGACGCCGTCCCTGAAGCTCAAGCGCAACGTGGTGGCGAAGGACTACGCGGACGAGATCGAGGCGATCTACCAGAAGTAACCACCAGTGCCGGTCGTACGGACCGGCACGCTCATGGCGCGGTGTCCTCCACGAGGACCCGCGCCATCGTGCGTTCGGCGAGCGCGGTGATCGTGACGAACGGGTTCACCCCGATCGAACCGGGCACCAGCGAGCCGTCGGTGACGTACAGGTTCGTGTACCCCTTCACCCTCCCGTAGTCGTCGGTCGCCCTGCCCAGCACGCAGCCGCCCAGCGGGTGGTAGGTGAAGTCGTCGGCGAACACCTTGTTGGACGAGCCGAACAGGTCGTACCGGTAGATCGTGGAGTTGGCGGAGTTGATCCGGTCGAAGAGCTTCTTGGCCATGGACGAGGAGACCGCGCTCTGGGCGGCGCTCCAGCCGAGCTTCGCCGAGTCGGTCGCGGCGTCGTAGGTGAAGGAGGCGCGCTCGGTGTTCTTGGTGATCGCCAGGTAGAGGCTCACCCAGTGTTCGAGGCCGGTGGGCAGCGGGGCGATCTCGGCGAAGACGGGGTTGGCGGTGTTGGCCCAGTCGTCGATGCCCATGACCGGCATGGTCGACTGGTTCGCCCCGACCGTGTCCCACAGGTGGTTGGCCCGGCCGAGCATGACGTTGCCGTTGGGCCCCCAGCCGGCGCCGACACTGGCGTTCAGCGCGGGCAGGGTGCCCTTCGCCCGGGCGCGGACGAGGAGTTCGGTGGTGCCGACGCTGCCGGCGCCGAGGAACAGGTAGGTGCAGCCGTACTCCTTGGTCTCGACGACCGCGCCGGTGCCGTCGATCCGGTCGGCGGTGACGACGTACGTCCCGTCGCCCAGGCGGCGGATGCCCCTGGCCCGTTCCATGGTGTGGATCGTGACGTTGCCGGTGCCGAGGGCGGCGGCGAGGTACGTCTTGTCGAGGCTCTTCTTGCCGTGGTTGTTGCCGTAGATGACCTCTCCCGCGAGGGCCGACTTCGTCGCGGTGCCGGCGGCCTCGCGCTGCATGTGGTCGAAGTCGTAGACGCTCGGCACGAAGGTGGTCCTGAGCCCCGCCTTCGCGGCGTGGGCGCGGGAGACCCGGCTGAAGCGGTACCACTCCGTGGACTCGAACCACGCGGGGTCGACGGTGTTGACGCCGAGCATCGAGCGGGCGCGCGGGAAGTAGGTGGAGTACATCTCGGCGGTGTCGACGGTCGGGAACTGCTCGGCGAAGTACGACCGGAGCGGGGTGACGGCCATGCTGCCGTTGACCAGGGAGCCGCCGCCGACACCGCGGCCCAGGAAGACCGACATGTTGGCGTGGCGCACACGGTCCAGGACGCCGGGGTAGCGGCTGATGTCCTGGTTGACGACGTCCAGCCAGAGGAAGGTGGCGAGCGGGGCCTCGGTCCGGGTCTTGAACCACATGGACCGCTCGTCGGGTTCCTTCGTCGAGCAGAAGATCTTGCCGTCGGCGCCGGGGGTGGTCCAGGCGCGGCCCATCTCCAGGACGAGGGTGCGGATGCCGGCCTGGCCGAGGCGGAGGGCGGCCACGGCGGCGCCGTAGCCGGAGCCGATGACGAGGGCGGGGGCGTTGTCGACGGCGGGGGGTTCGGCGGCCTGTGCGGACTGGAGGCCGATGCGGGTGAGGCCGAGGCCGGCCGCCGTCTGGAGGGCGGCCATACCGAGTATGTGACGTCTCGTCAGCTGACGCTGCATCAGTTTTGCTGTCATGTGCGCAGCATGTGCGGATTCTCGGGCTCCGGCTAGGGGCTGGTCCGGACCGCTCGCCCACTATCGGGGTACAGGGTGATCCCGGAAGGCGACTTCCGGTCGTCTTGTGGCTGGTCGCGCAGTTCCCCGCGCCCCTTACGGGGCTACAGCAGCGTTTTCAAAGTTTCTGCCAACAGGTCCCAGCGCCATTTCTCCTCGACCCACTCCCGCCCCCGCTGCCCCATGCGTTCCCGCAGCTCCCGGTCGCCGAGGAGGGTGGTGATGCGGTCGGCGGCCTCCTCCGGGGAGCCGCCGCGCACGACCCAGCCGGTCTCGCCGTCCAGGACGGCGTCGGGGGCGCCGCCGGAGTCGCCCGCGACGACGGGCAGTCCGGTCGCGGACGCCTCCAGGTAGACGATCCCCAGGCCCTCCACGTCCAGCCCGCCCCGGCGGGTGCGGCACGGCATGGCGAAGACGTCACCGGCGCCGTAGTGGGCGGGCAGCTCGGCCCAGGGGACGGCACCGGTGAAGCGGACGGAACCGCCGACCCCCGTCTCCTCGGCGAGCCGGCGCAGCTCCTTCTCGTACGGTCCGCCGCCGACGACCAGCAGGACCGTCTCCGGCTCCTTCGCCAGGATGCCGGGCATCGCCCGGATCAGCGTGTCCTGCCCCTTGCGCGGCACCAGCCGGGAGACGCAGACGACCACCGGGCGGTCGGTGAGCCCGAGCCGGGCCCGGACCTCCGCGCCGCCGGAACCGGGATGGAAGGTCTTCTCGTCGACCCCGGGCGGCAGCTGGACCATGCGCCCGGCCGCGTCCGGCGTGAGCGCCGTGGCGATCCGGGAACGGGTGTACTCGCCCAGGTAGGTGATCGTGTCCGTGCCCTCCCCGATCCGCCGCAGCAGCTGCCGGGCGGCGGGCAGCTGCGCCCAGCCCGCCTCGTGGCCGTGCGTGGTGGCCACCAGCCGCCGGGCGCCCGCCCGGCGCAGCGCGGGGGCCATCAGACCGAGCGGGGCCGCGGCACCGAACCACACCGACGTACAGCCGTGTTCCCGCAGCAGCGAGACCGCGCGGCGGGTGACGGCGGGCGTCGGCAGCAGCATGGTCGTCCGGTCGCGGACGACGGTGAAGGGCTGCTCGGCGTCGAAGTCGGCCGTCGCCCGGACGCCCTCGCGGCTCCGCTTCCACGTCGACGCGTAGACGACGACCTGCTCGGGGTCCAGCCGCAGCGCCATGTTGTGCAGGAACGCCTGGATACCGCCGGGCCGGGGCGGGAAGTCGTTGGTGACGATCAGGGTCTTGTGCATCGCCGCCGACCCTACCCAACCGCCGCCGGCGCCCGCCCCCGGGCACCTCGCACCGGCCCGGCCACGCCGCACGGCCGCTTCACAGGCGGGCGGGGGATCATGTCCCCCACAGACGCGGAACGCGGCGCGGACGGACAGGGACTCACGTGGCTCACAGGGACGGGACGGGCGCGCTACGGCTCCCGTCGGGACTGCTCACGCTCTGGGCCGCCACCCGGCTGCTCCTGCTGCTGTTCGTCTTCAAGGTGTACGTCTTCCCGGGCCCGGACGTCACCGGCGACGTCTCGGTGATCTACCGCGGCTGGTACGAGACCCTGCGCACGGGAACGTACCCCCAGGGCGACGTCACCTGGCAGTACCCTCCCGCCGCCGCCCTCGCGATCCTCTCCCCCGCGCTGCTGCCGTTCCTGGACTACGCGTCGGCGTTCTTCGTCCTCGCCCTCCTCGCCGACCTGACGGTGTTCGCGCTGCTCCTGTACGCGGGCACCCGCCCGGGGAGGACCCTGCGCGGCGCCGGGGTGTGGGCGGTGGGCCTGCCGCTGCTCGGCCCGACCGCGTACGCCCGCTACGACGTGATGGTGACGGCGGTCGCGGTCGCGGCCCTCCTCGCCGGGAGCCGCCATCCGCGCGCGATGGGGGCGCTGACGGCCTTCGCGGCCCTGCTGAAGGTCTGGCCGGCGCTGCTGCTCCTAGGCGTGCGCGGGCGTACGGCCTGGGCGTGGGCGGTGGGCACCGGTGTCCTGCTGGCCGGCCTGTTCGCCGTCTCCATGCCCGGCGCCTTCGCCTTCCTGACGTTCCAGCGGGACCGGGGCACCGAGGTGGAGTCGCTGGGCGCCCTCGTGTTCCACGTGGCCCGGCAGTTCGGCTGGGACGGCGAGGTGCTGCTCAACTACGGGTCGGTGGAGTTCCTCGGCGCGCATGTGGACACCGTGAGCGACGCGGCCCTGCTGCTGAGCGGGGTGGCGTTCGCCTGGCTGCTGCTGTGGCGGGTGCGGGCCCGGCGGTTCGCGCCGCACACGCTCGCGGACGCGGCGTTCGTGGCGGTGCTGATGTTCACGGCCACGAGCCGGGTGATCAGCCCGCAGTACATGGTGTGGCTGGTGGGCCTCGCCGCGGTGTGCCTCTGCTTCCGGGCGAGCCGTATGGGTGTGCCCGCCGCGCTGGTCCTGGTGGCGTGCTTCGTGACCGTCCTGGAGTTCCCGATCTGGTTCGACCGTGTGGTCGCGAGTGACTGGCTGGGGGTCACGCTCCTCTTCGTCCGCAACGGGCTGCTCGTGCTCGCGGGGCTGCTCGCGGCGGTGCGGCTGTGGCGGGAGACGGTGCGGGGGGCTGTGCCGGGGAGTGTGTCCGGGGGCGTGGTCGGGGGCGGGTCCGGTGGGGGCTTGTCGCGCAGTTCCCCGCGCCCCTAAAAACCCAGGCCCCTGCGGGCCTGAAAAGCATCGGGCGCGGCCCATGCTTTTCAGGGGCGCGGGGAACTGCGCGAGAAGCCCCACCGGGCCGCACCCGACCACGCACCCCGGCACACCCCAACACACCCCACCCTCAACCCAGTTGGGCCCGCACATACTCCCGCCACCACCCCGTGAAGTCCCCGACCGTCGTCCCCAGCACCTCCCGCAGCGCCCCCTCCACCGCCCCCTCCCGGGACGGGTGCGCGCCGACCGCCCGGTAGAACGCGTCGAGGCGGGCCTCGCCCCAACGGTCGGCGATCATGCGGCAGGCCAGCCAGCCCCCCTCGTACGCCTCGGCGAGCCGGCCGGAGTCGCCGGAGAAGCCGAAGTCGGCATCGGCGGGCAGGCCGGCCGGGGCGTCGCCCTCCGCGACGGCGCGCCGCAGTTCGGGGGCCACGTCGGCCGCCGTACGGCCGGTCCCGCGGTAGCCGACCCAGTCCGCGTAGCCCTCGGAGAGCCAGAGCGGGGTGGAGGCGCCGGTATGGGCGCGGGTGGCGACATGGGTCGTCTCGTGGGTGAGGACGACCTGTTTGCCGAGGTCGCCGAGCAGGGCGTACGCGTCGGGGTTGACGACGATCCGGTCCGCCGGGGCCTTCGCCGCGCCTCCCGCCTCCCCGGTGGTGACCGCCGCGATGCCCCGGTACCCGGACGCGGGCGCCCCGAGCAGCCCGGCCATCTCCCGCAGCGACCCGGGGACGACGACCACGACCCGCCGCGCCCAGTCCCGGCCCCACGCCTTCGTGACGGCGGGCACGGCCCGGTCCGCCAGCGCCGCGTACGGCCGCAGGTCCGCCGCCGGCCGCCCGACCCCCAGCACGAGGCTGTGCGCCCCGCGTACGGCCCGTATCCGCCCCTGCTCCCACAGCTGTTCGGTGCCCTCCCGCGAGGGCTCGTCGGCGGCGACCCGCCATCTGCCGTCCTCGTCCCGGACGAGGCTCAGCGTCCGGGCGGCGGTGACGGGGGCCCGGTCGTAGCCGCGTATCCGGTAGCGGAGGGCGGCCTCGGCCGTGGCCCGGTCGCCGGTCCGGTGGAAGGCGGTGAGGTCGTAGGACCAGGAGGCCAGCGGGAGGCTGCGGAGGTTGGTGAACTCGGCCTCTCCGGTGGCCAGTTGACCCGGGGCGGGGGTGGCCGCCTCGGTGGCGCGGTAGGCCGCCCCGTCCCGTTCCAGCACCGCCGTGGCCCGGCGGTCGAGCATCCGCCGTACATCGGCGCGGGAGGTGTCGGGCGGCGCGGTCCCCCCGCAGCCGACCAGGAGGGCGAGGGCGAGCGCGACCGCCGGAAGGGCACGTCCGGGGCCCGGGAGCATCCCGGCCCCTCCCCGTGTCGCGCGCCTTCGACCAGCCACGTTCCGATCGTACGGGGCCCCGGCCGGCGGGACGGCCGGCGACCGGGCCGCGGTCAGGGGCGGGTGACCGAGGCGATCGGCATCATGCCGACGGGGTCGTAGCGGACCGGGGCGCCCGGGTAGGGGGCGTGGATGACCTGCCCGTTGCCGACGTACATGCCGACATGGCTGGCGTCGGGCCGGTAGGTCACGATGTCACCGGGCTGGGCCTGGGAGAGCGGGACCTGGGTGCCGGCGTACCGCTGGGCCTGCGAGGTGCGCGGCAGACCGACACCGGCCTGTCCGTACGACCAGACCATGAGGCCGGAGCAGTCGAAGCCGTGGGGGCCGGTCGAGCCCCAGATGTACGGCTTGCCGAGCGCGGAGCGGGCGGCGGCGACGGCGGCGGCCGCGCGGCCGTTCGGTGCCACGGCGCCGGAGGGGTCGGACATGCCGGCCCGGCCGTCGGCGGAGGAGCGGGAGGCGCGGTCGTACGCGGCGCGCTCCTCGTCCGGGAGGGAGTCGAGCAGCCGGCGGGCCGCCGCGAGCTTCCCCTCGACGGCCCGCTTGTGCGCGGCGACGGCCTTGCGGCTCTTCTCCAGCTCGGTGAGCTTGCCGCGGGCCTCGGCACGGTCCTGGGAGAGTTCGCGCATGGCCTGCCGGAGGTCGTGGAGTTCGCCCGCCTGGTGGACGCTGATGCGGTCCAGGGCGGCGGCGGTGTCGAGGTAGTCGTCCGGGTCGTCGGAGAACAGCAGCGCGATCGAGGGGTCCACCGCGCCGGAGCGGTACTGGGCGCCGGCGAGCGAACCCAGCGACTCCCGCATGGTGTTGACGCGGTCCTGCTGGCGGGCGATCGAGTCCTGCGCGGTGCCGACCTGCTCGCGCAGCTCGTCGGCGCGCTCGTCGGCCTTGTTGAACGCCTCGGTGGCCCGCTCGGCCTCCTCGTACAGCCGGTCCACCTCGGCCCGGGTGGTGTCGTGCGGCGCGGCAGCGGCCTGCTGGACGGGGATGGCGCCGAGGGCGGCGGCAGCGGCGGACAGCACACCGAGGGCGGCGGCCGCGCCCCGGTCGAACCCGGACGGTACAAGGCGACTGTGGGACACCACGGGAAGCCGCACTCCCTTCGACGACGGACAGGGCCCTCCCGTGGCCGTGCACGGCCCCGCAGGGGGTGTGCTCACGGCGGGTGAGGGAGGCGCGGCCGACAGTAGCCGCGCCACCGTGTCACAGCCAAAGACCTCCGCGACCACACAGCGTGACGTCCGGGCTGGGACCCAGGTCACCGGCGGGGGAAGGGGTCAGCGCGTGGTGCGGGAATTCGCCCGTTCGGGCGGCACTGTGTCCTGATCTTGAAGAAAAACAGGGCCGACCGTCACGTTGTGTGACGAGCGGCCCTGTTCTCTCAGGCGCGGGGGTGTCAGCCGACGACGCGGACACCGAACTGGAAGGAACCGATGGTGTCCATCGACTCGTAGCGGACGACCTTGCCCGGGTACGGGGCGTGGATGACGGTGCCGTTGCCCGCGTAGAGGCCGACGTGCCCGAGGTTGTTGAAGAACACCAGGTCGCCCGGCATGAGCTGGTCGCGGCCGATCTTCGTACCGTCGTTCTGCTGCGTGTACGTGGTCCGGCTGATCGAGACACCGGCCTGGGCGTACGCCCACTGGGTCAGCCCGGAGCAGTCGTAGGAGTTGGGGCCGCTGCCGCCGGAGACGTAGGGCTTGCCGAGCTGGGTGTCCGCGGCGGCGAGGGCGGCGGCGCCCCAGCTGGAGGCGGGCGTCTCCTTGCCGAGGTCGACGCGGTCCCCGGCGTCGCGGCTCGCGCGGGTCTCCTGCTCGTCCAGGGACGCCTTCTCCGCGGCCGTCAGGCTGTTGAGGAGCCTGTTCGCCGCGGCCAGCTTGTTCTGGACTTCCTTCTTCTTCTTGGCCAGGGTCTCGCGGGTGTCCGCGAGGTCCTCCAGCTTCTCCGTGGCCTCCTGGCGCTGCTGCGCGAGGGCGCGCTGCTTGTCCTGGATCTTCTTGAGCGCGTCGACCTGCTGGCTGGTCAGCTGGTCGAGCGTGGCGGCCTTGTCGAGGTAGTCGTCCGGGTCGGCGGAGAGGAAGAGCTGGATCGAGGAGTCGATGCCGCCCGAGCGGTACTGGGCACTGGCCGCCAGACCTATGCCCTCACGCAGCTCGTTGAGTTCTTCCTGGCCCTTGGCGACGTTGTCCTGGATCGCGGAGATCTCCTTCTCGAGCTTCTCCTGCTTCTCCTCGGCACCGTTGAGCTTGTCCGTGGCCCGCCCGGCGTCCTCGTAGAGCTTGTGGACCTTGGCCTTGACCTCGTCCTTGCTGGGCTTCTCCGAGGGCGCGGCGTTGGCGGCCTGCGAGGAGATGGCCACGGCAGCGGCGGCAGCGGTGGTGAGCACGGTCACGCGCGCACGGCTCGGCTGCTTCGGTCGACGGTGGGACGCCACGGTAGGTGAACTCCTTCATAGGAGCGACCGGCCGGCGGGGACTCCGGCGACGATCACCCGTTCAGAGGTTTGAGCCCAGACCCTAGTGACCCAACGGTGATCACTTCAAATCCCCCACAGGAAAAATCCCACCCCACGGCGCACAATTTACACTCAACACACATCCAGTAATGCTCGGTTGACGCTACGTTGCGCAACAGTTCCGTCAATTCGGGCATAGCGCCTGTTCGTTGCCGTTGCGGGCGGACGGCAACGAACGATCCCGAAGGGTCAGGAAAGCCGCTTGAGGAGCACCGCGGACGCCACCGGGCGGGCGCCCGCCTTGGCGATCCCGTCGGCCACCTCGCGGTCGGTGGAGGCGACGATGACGGGCCGGCCGGGCGGCTCGGCCCGCACCAGCTGACGGATCAACTCGTCGGCGGTGACACCCGGCTTGGAGAACAGCACCCGCACCCCGCGCGGCGGCGCGAGCAGCACCGGCGCGGCCAGCTCGGCCCCGTCGAAGACACAGGTGACCTCGGCGCCGGTCTGGGCGGCGAGCTGGGAGAGCTGTCCGAGGAGTCTGAGGCGCTGCTTCTCCAGCGGCATCTGCGGATAGCCGGTCTTGGTCACGTTGTAGCCGTCGACGACGAGGTGCGCCTGCGGCAGCGCCAGCAACTGGTCCAGGATCGCCGGGTCGTTCTCCGACAGGGCGCGGGCGGCGATGTCCTTCGGGGTCATCCGCCCGGGCTCGACCGCGTCGACGGTCTCGGCGGGCCGTACGGAGACCGGCGGCAGCGCCAGCTCCCGCCGCAGCCCCTGGGCGGCGTCCAGCACCGTGTCGAGCAGCAGCCGTACGCGCATGTCCTCGACGCTGCGGCCCTCGCGGGCGGCCCGCCGGGCGGCCTCCAGGGCGGCTTCCGCCTCACCGAGTCTCGCCTTGAGCCGACGGCTCTCGCTCTCGGCCGCGGACACCTGGGCATGGCCCTCGGCGCGCACGGTCTCCGTCTCGGCGTGCAGCTTGCGCAGGGCGGCCTCGCCCCGCTTGACGTCACTGAGGGCGGCCCGGAGCTTGCGGTGCAGGGAGTCGGTCTCCTTGCGCGCCGCCTCCAGCTCCGTACGCAGCCGCTCCGTCTCGGACTTGGTGTGGGCGCGGGCCTCGGCGAGCTGCTCGCGCAGCCGGTCCAGCTCGGCCCGGCTCTCCTCGTCGGCGCGCTCGGCGTCGGCCCGCAGGGCCTCCTCACCGGCGGCGGCGACCAGCTTCACCCAGCCGGTGGGACGCAGCACGTAGGCCGCGGCCGCCACGTCCAGCGGGTCCGCCGCCGGGGGCGGCGCACCCGTGTCGAGGGCGCCGGCCAGCTCCGGGTGGGCCTCACGGAACCGCTCGCCGATCCGCTGTCTGAACAGCGTGTCGCTCTCCACCGCGGCCGCCATCGCGTTCCCGGCGAACTTCACCCGACGGGTCGGGGTGAACCGGGCGTACTGCCTGAGCTGTGCGGGCAGTTCGGCGACCGTCAGGCCGCCGAACCCGTCCGAGACGATCTGCACGACCCGTCTGCGCACGCCCTCGGGCAGCGGACGGTCGAGCACCTCGGCGGCGCCGTCGGCCGGCTCCCCGCCTGCGGTCTCCACCATCCGTCACCCCAATGTCTGTGCGGACCGGCTCCCTCAGGAGTCGGCGTCCGGCCTGTCCACGAGTTCCACCTGGTCCACGGCGTTGCACCAGCGGCAGCGCACCGACTCGATGGTCTCACTGACCACCTCGCGCTCCTCGACGTCGGGCTTTCCGGCGAGGTCGAGGTGCACGTACTCGACGACCTTCGACGAGCGCGTCACGTCGAACCTCGTGAGGTTGCCACAGAGCGTGCAGCGCCAGCGGGTGGTGTCCGTCGGCAGGGGAACCGTCATCGTGGCTGCTCTTCCTTCTTCCAGTCTCCGTGAAGCGCCGGCGTCCCGGTGCTTGTGGCTCGTAACCCTACGGCCTGACCGGCACCGGACGCCTGTTCGCCCACGGTGGGGGCGCCGATCGGTTCCGGCGGGGCGGCCGATCCTCGCGGGCGGCGAGGCGGTCTGTGCGGGTGGGTCCGGTTACGTCATGCTCTGCGCATGATCGGCAAGTGGGTCACCCCGGCCGCCCGGGCCGTACGGAACGAGTCGGCGCCCGTCACGTACGGGCTGATCGCCGTCTGCTGTGCGATCTTCCTGATCGGCCCGGCGGCGGGCCTCAACCCCGTGTACGGCACCGGGGACGAGCTGCTGGCGGCGCAGCGGGCGTACTTCCACCGCTGGGGCGTCGTCCCCGTGGAACTCTTCGGCGGCGCCCCGCGGGCGGCGCTCACCCCCCTCACCGCCCTCTTCGTCCACGGCAGCTGGCTGCACCTGCTGGGCAACATGCTCTTCCTGTTCGTCTTCGGGGCGATGGCCGAGGAACGCATGGGCCGGGTCGCGTTCGCCCTGTTCTACGTGAGCTGCGGCTACCTCGCGCTGGTGGCGTACGCGGCGGCGCACGCCGGGTCGCCCCAGTCGCTGGTCGGCGCCTCGGGGGCGATCTCGGCGGTCCTCGGCGCGTTCCTGTACCTGTTCCCCCGGGCGCGGGTGACGAGCCTCCTGCCGTTCCTCTTCTTCCTCCCGCTGCGGTTCCCGGCGTGGGTGACCCTGCCCTTCTGGGTGAGCCTGCAGTGGCTGGCGGCGGGACGGCAGACCGCGGGGCCGGGCGTCGCCTATCTGGCGCACCTGGTGGGGTTCGGACTGGGGTTCGTCTACGCATGGGGGCGTTACGGCCGGAGGGCTAGAGTGACACCGCCAGCGGACGCGTCGAAGAACGTCCCTGCTCCGGCCCCCGAGGGAGAGAACCAGCCGTGATCACCGCGATCGTCCTCATCAAGACCAGCGTGGACCGGATTCCGGAGATCGCGGAGTCGATCGCCGCGATCGACTCCGTGACCGAGGTGTTCTCCGTGACCGGTACGTACGACCTGGTCGCCATGGTCCGGGTGAAGGAGCACGAGGACCTCGCGGACGTGATCCCCGGCCGGATCAGCAAGATCCCGGGCGTCCTCGGCACGGACACGCACGTCGCCTTCCGCGCCTACTCCCAGCACGACCTGGAGGCCGCCTTCGCCATCGGGCTGGACGGCTAGCGGCCTCTCGCGCGGCCGAACGCTCCGGCGGTCAGACCGCCGGGACGCAGCGGCCGTCCTCCGTGCGGTAGTTCCACTTCGCGCCGTCACGCACCAGCTCCTTGACCGCCCCCAGGAACCGCTCCACGTGCTCGTCGGGGGTGCCCGCTCCGAAGCTCACCCGGATCGCGTTGAGGGAGCGTTCGCCGGGGGCCGCCTCGGGGGCACCGCACTCGCCCTGGCTCTGCGGATCGGTGCCGAGGAGCGTACGGACGAGGGGGTGGGCGCAGAAGAGGCCGTCGCGTACGCCGATGCCGTACTCGGCGGAGAGGGCGGCGGCGAAGTGGGAGCTGTTCCAGCCCTCGACGACGAAGGAGAGGACGCCGACGCGCGGGGCCTCGTCCCCGAACAGGGAGAGGATCCGCACCTCGGGCACCTCGGCGAGCCCTGCCCGGACGGTGTCGATCAGGTACCGCTCCCGGGCGACCAGGGTGTCGAACCCGGCCTCGGTGAGGGCCTTGCAGGCGGAGGCGATGGAGTAGGCGCCGATGACGTTGGGCGAGCCGGCCTCGTGACGGGCGGCGCTGTCGTGCCACTCGACGTCCACGCCGCCGTCCGTCCGCCGGGTCACCTTGCGGCTGGCACCGCCGCCCGCGAGGTACGGGTCGGCCTCGCGCAGCCAGTCGGCGCGCCCGGCGAGCACACCGGACCCGAACGGCGCGTACAGCTTGTGCCCCGAGAAGGCGACCCAGTCCACGTCCAGCTCCTGCACGGAGACGGGGTGGTGGGGCGCGAGCTGGGCCGCGTCGAGCACGATCCGCGCGCCGTGCGCGTGGGCGGCCGCGGCCAGCTCCCGCACCGGCCAGATCTCCCCGGTGACGTTCGAAGCACCGGTGACGCACACCAGGGCCGGCCCGTACGGGTCGCGGGCGGCGAGGGCGGTCTCCAGGGTGGCGACGGCCTGCTCCGGCGTCCGGGGCGCGTCCAGGTACGTCACCCGCGCGTCCCGCCAGGGCAGCAGCGAGGCGTGGTGCTCGGTCTCGAAGACGAAGACCTGGCAGTCGGCGGGCAGGGCCTCGGCCAGGAGGTTCAGGGAGTCCGTCGTCGACCGGGTGAAGATCAGCTGGTCGTCGTCACGGCAGTCGAGGAACTCGGCGACGGTCTTCCGGGCGTTCTCGAAGAGGTCCGTCGACAGCTGGGAGAGGTACCCGGCGCCCCGGTGCACGCTCCCGTAGTACGGCGCGTACGCGGCCACGTCGTCCCAGACGCGCTGCAGGGCGGGGGCGCTGGCGGCGTAGTCGAGCGCGGCGTAGGTGACCTCGCCACCGGTGACGAGCGGGACGGTGACATCCCGTCCCAGAACGGGCAGGGAGGCGCAAACCGACTGGTCGGCGGCAAGGGTGGAGACGCTGGAGACAGACATGGGGAACTCCCGTGAGAGGACATGCCGAAGAAGGGCACGCTGAAGAAAGGAAAAGGGGTGCGCGGAGGCGGGGCTCGGCGGCCCTATCGCATTCGCTTGCTCACGGAAGAACTCCCTCGAAGCCGCGCTTGCCGTAGACCTCGCTGCCTACGGCCCGGTCTTCACCCGGGGCACCCCGCCACGGAAGGAGGGTTGCCGGACAGCCAGCCGGGGCTATGGGCTGTCACTCATGACCTGGACCAGAACGTACGCGAGGTGATCGCCGCGCCGCAACTCTTGTCCGGATTCCGGGACGGGTGCGCCTTGGGGCTCGGGGGCGGCTCGGTTCGTTGTCGGGTGCGGGTGCGTGGGGCTTCTCGCGCAGTTCTCCGCGCCCCTAAAAGCCCAGGCCCTGCGGGCCTGAAAAGCAACGGCCTGCGGGCCTGAAAAGCACGGGGCGCAGCCCCTGCTTTTCAGGGGCGCGGGGAACTGCGCGACCAGCCCCCACTCACCCGTACCCGACCGACTACCTGTTCGTCGCCGCGACCCACCGCTCGAGAGCCTGCCGGGCCGCCCCGGAGTCGATGGACTCCGCGGCCCTGGCCATCCCGCCCCTCAACTGCTCCGCCAGCGGCGCGGACGTCGGCTCCAACGCCACCAACGCGGCCGCCGAGTTCAGCAGCACCGCGTCCCGCACGGGCCCGGTCTCCCCGCCCAGCAGCCGCCGCGCGACATCCGCGTTGTACGAGGCGTCGGCCCCCCGCAGCGCCTCCACGGGCACCAGCTCCAGGCCCACCTCGCGCGGGTCGAACGCCTCCTCGGTGACCTTGCCGTCCCGGACGACCCACACCCGTGAGGTCGCCGTGGTCGTCAGCTCGTCGAGTCCGTCGTCGCCGCGGAAGACCAGCGAGGAGTTGCCGCGTCCGGCGAAGACACCGGCCATGATGGGCGCCATCCGGGGGTCGGCGACCCCGACCGCCTGGGCCCGCACCTTCGCCGGGTTCGCCAGCGGCCCGAGCGCGTTGAAGACCGTACGGATGCCCAACTGCCCACGCGCGGCCGCCACATGACGCAGCGCCGGATGGAACTTCACCGCGAAGCAGAAGGTGATCCCGGCCTCCTCCGCGACCTCGGCCACCCGCTTCGGCGTCAGCTCCAGATTGACGCCCAACTTCTCCAGGACGTCGGAGGCCCCGGACGCCGAGGACGCGGCCCGGTTGCCGTGCTTGACGACCTTCGCGCCCGTACCGGCGACGACGATCGAGGACATCGTGGAGATGTTGACCGTCTTGGCCCCGTCCCCGCCCGTGCCGACGATGTCGACGGTCTCCCCGGCCACCTCGATCACGTTGGCGTGCTGGTACAGCGCGTCGACGAGACCGGTGATCTCGTCGACGGTCTCCCCCTTGGCCCGCAGCGCCACCACGAACCCGGCGATCTGCGCGTCCGTCGCCTCGCCGCGCATGATCTGGTCCATCGCCCAGAAGGTGGCACCGGCGTCCTGGTCGTGTCCGGAGAGCAGCGCGTTCAGGACCGCCGGCCAGGAACGGCCCGCCGCGGTGTCGCCTCCAGCGGGGGTCACAGCGCTCATAGCCGCTCCTGGGTGTCGTAGACGAGACGTGGAAGAAGGTGAACCCCACCCTATCCAGCCCCGGGCACGGCGAAGGGCCCCCGTCCGAAGATCGGACGGGGGCCCTTCGACCGTGGTGTGGCGAAGCGGGACGATCAGTGGTGGCCGTGGCCGCTCGTGATCTCCTTGTACTCCTCGACGGTGGGCTTGGCGATCTGGTTGTCCTCGCCGTAGTAGCCCTTGCTCAGCTTGACGCGGGCCTTCTCCAGGCGCGAGACCTTGCGGGCGACACCGTTCTCGTCGACCGCGGCACCGATCTCGGCCGGCGCGTACTGCTCGTGCGCCGTGAGCGTGTGCAGCTGCTCCTGGCTGAGCGGCTCGTGGACCTCGATGAACTCACCGTGCGGCAGGCGCTTGATGATGCCGGTCTCGCGACCGTGCAGCACCTTGTCCTTGTCCCGGCGCTGCAGGCCGAGGCAGATGCGCTTGGTGACGACGAACGCGAGGACCGGGGCCACGAAGAACGCGATCCGGACGAACCAGGTGATCGAGTTGATCGACAGGTGGAAGTGGGTCGCCCAGAGGTCGTTTCCACCACCGATCAGCAGGACCATGTACCAGGTGATCCACGCGACGCCGAAGGCCGTACGGGTCGGCGCGTTGCGCGGGCGGTCCAGGATGTGGTGCTCGCGCTTGTCGCCGGTGACCCAGGACTCGATGAACGGGTAGACCGCGATCGCGACCAGGACCAGCGGGAAGATCACCAGCGGGATGAAGACGCCCAGGACCAGCGTGTGACCCCAGAAGTTGATCTCCCAGCCCGGCATGACACGGATCAGGCCCTCGGAGAAGCCCATGTACCAGTCGGGCTGGGCGCCGGTGGACACCTGGTCCGGCCGGTAGGGGCCCATGGTCCAGATCGGGTTGATCGTGGCGATCGCGGAGATGACCGCGATGACGCCGAAGACCAGGAAGAAGAAGCCGCCGGCCTTCGCCATGTACACCGGGAGCAGCGGCATGCCGACGACGTTGTTGTTCGTCTTTCCGGGGCCCGCGAACTGGGTGTGCTTGTGGTAGAAGACCAGGATCAGGTGCGCCACCATCAGGCCCAGCATGATGCCCGGCAGCAGCAGGATGTGGACCGAGTAGAACCGGGCCACGAAGTCCCCGCCCGGGAACTCCCCGCCGAAGAGGAAGAACGACAGGTACGTGCCGACGATCGGCACGGACAGGACCGCGCCCTCCATGAAGCGGACACCGGTGCCGGAGAGCAGGTCGTCCGGGAGCGAGTAACCGGTGAAGCCGGTGAACATGCCGAGGACGAACAGCAGGAAGCCGAACAGCCAGTTGACCTCACGCGGCTTGCGGAACGCGCCCGTGAAGAACACGCGCATCATGTGCACGAACATGCCGGCGAGGAAGACCAGCGCGGCCCAGTGGTGGATCTGGCGGATCAGCAGACCACCGCGCACCTCGAAGGAGATGTGCATGGTCGAGTTGAACGCCTCGGACATCAGCTGGCCCTGCAGCGGGACGTAGCTGCCGTGGTACTCCACCTCGTTCATCGACGGGTGGAAGAACAGCGTCAGGTACACACCCGTGAGGATGATGATGATGAAGCTGTACATGCAGATCTCGCCCAGCATGAACGACCAGTGGTCGGGGAAGATCTTGCGCATGTTGGCCTTGGCCAGGGAGTAGATCCCGAGCCGGCCGTCGGCCCAGTCGGCGACGCGCTCGCCGGCCGGTGCCTTCTCGCGCTTGTCGCGCGAACCGGTGGTGTTCGTAGTACTCATCCGCGCTCCCAGAAGGCAGGACCGACGGGCTCTTCGAAGTCGCCGACCGCTTCGAGGTAGCCGTCTTCACCGACGGTGATCCTCAGCTGAGGCAACGCGTGACCCGCGGGGCCGAAGATGACCCGTCCGCCGTCGGCGAGGTCGAAGGTGGACTGGTGGCAAGGGCAGAGCACGTGGTGCGTCTGCTGCTCGTACAGGGAGATCGGGCAGCCCACGTGGGTGCAGATCTTCGAGTACGCCACGATGCCCTCGTGCGACCACTCCAGCTCGCGCTTGTCCTTGATGTCGCCCGGCTGGATCCGGACGATCATCAGGGCGTCCTTGGCGATGTTCTTCTGGAAGTCGTGGTCGTGCTCGCTCAGGCCGTCCGGCATGGCGAAGGTCAGCGACCCGACCGCGACGTCCGACGGGCGCAGCGGCTCGTTGGTGTTCATGTTGACGAGCTTCTTGCCCTTGGCCCAGGTGGTGTGCCGCAGCTTGGTGCCGGGCGCCGGGCCCAGACCGCCGAGCAGGAAGACACCGGAGAGCGGGAACAGGGACAGCGCGCCGAACATCGTGTTGCGGATCAGCTTGCGGCGGCCGAGCGCGGACTCCTTGGCGCCCTGCTTGAAGTCCGCCAGGACCTTCGCCTTGACCTCGGGGGAGGCCTCGATCGGGTGGCGCTCGTCGGCGATCTCCTCGTCCGACATCAGCGTGCGGGCCCAGTGGACCGCGCCCGCGCCGATGCAGAACAGCGACAGGCCCAGCGTCATCCCCAGCGCGAAGTTCAGCGCGCTGATGTGACCGATCGGCCAGACGTAGATCGACTTGTCAACGTCGATCACCAGGTACGAGGCGATGAAGGCGACGGTGGCCAGCATCGACACCGTGAACAGCAGGGCGACCGTGCGCTCGGACCGCTTCGCGGCCCGCTCGTCGATGTCCTGGACCCGGTGCTCGTGGGGCGGGAGGCCGGGGTCCGCGAAGGGGTTCTTCTCGTCCGCGACCTGGACCGCGCCGTGCGCGTCCTGCTCGGTGGGCAGGTTCTCTTCTGGAATCTCTTGGCTACTCATGACTTCTTGGCCTTTGCGGTCCGAGCGGCGACCCAGACGGCGACGGCGATCAGCGCGCCGAGCCCGAACACCCAGCCGAAGAGACCTTCGCTGACCGGGCCGAGTCCGCCGAGGCTGAGGCCACCGGGCTCCACGGTTTCGTCGCCGTTGACCGCGTCGAGGTACGCGATGATGTCCTTCTTGTTCTCCTCCGACAGCGTGGTGTCGGGGAAGGACGGCATGTTCTGCGGGCCCGTCTGCATGGCCTCGTAGATGTGCTTCGGGTCGACACCCTCAAGGCTCGGCGCGTACTTGCCCTCGGACAGCGCACCACCCTTGCCGGTGAAGTTGTGGCACTGCGCGCAGTTGGTGCGGAACAGCTCGCCGCCCTCGGCGATGTCCGCGCCCTCGGGGTCGTACTCGTTCTCGGTCGGGATCTCCGGACCGGCGCCCAGCGACGAGATGAACGCCGCGAGCTGGTCGATCTCGGCCTGCGAGTAGATGACCTTCTTCTTCGGGATCTGCGCGCCCGGCTGCTGGGCCGGCATACGGCCGGTGCCGACCTGGAAGTCGACCGCCGCCGCGCCCACACCCACCAGGGAGGGACCGTCGGAGGTGCCCTGACCGCCGGTGCCGTGGCAGCTGGCGCAGCCTACGGCGTAGAGCTTCTTGCCCTCCTCGATGGTGAGGGTCTGGGCGGTTTCATCGGCCTGCGCCTTGTCCGCGGGGGCGAAGGCGGTGTACAGCCCCGCGCAGGCCGCCAACGCGATGAATAGGACGACGACCGCCGCCAGCGGATGGCGTCGTCGTGCGGAGAGCTTTTTCACGGATTACCCCGGTGTCAGGATCTTCTGCGTCGGTGCTTCTGGAAGGGTCGTTCTCGGTTCGAGGCAGGCGTACGGTCCGCCCGGCCCGGCCGCCCGGTCTACTTGATCATGTAGATCGTGGCGAACAGGCCGATCCAGACGACATCGACGAAGTGCCAGTAGTAGGACACGACGATGGCCGCGGTCGCCTGCTCGTGGGTGAACCTCTTCGCCGCGTAGGTGCGTCCGAGGACCAGCAGGAAGGCGATGAGACCGCCCGTCACGTGCAGGCCGTGGAAGCCGGTGGTCAGGTAGAACACCGAGCCGTACGGGTCGGACGAGAGCGACAGGCCCTCGTGCTTGACCAGCTCGGTGTACTCGAAGACCTGACCGCCGATGAAGATCGCACCCATCACGAACGTGACGATGAACCACATCCGGAGCTTCTTCACGTCCCCGCGCTCGGCGGCGAACACACCGAGCTGGCAGGTGAGGGAGGAGAGCACCAGGATCGTGGTGTTGGTCGCCGAGAACGGGAAGTTCAGGGTGCTGGCCTTCTCGTGCCAGAACTCCGGACCGGTCACCGATCGCAGGGTGAAGTACATCGCGAAGAGGGCCGCGAAGAACATCAACTCGGAACTCAACCAGATGATGGTTCCGACGCTGGTGAGGTTCGGCCGGTTGACCGACGGGTGCGCGTGCCCGGTTTCTACTGTCGTTGCTGTCGCCACGACCGACATTATGTCGGTCGCTTATCCCGCCCTCACTCCGGGGGGTGCCGTTCGGAGTGTTGCTCCCTTCCGTACCGGTGCTGACGTGGTCTTCGAGGGAGTAGCATCCGCGCATCGGGCCTGTCCTTAAAGACGCTGACGTCACGGAGGAACAATGCAGCCGACCGCCACGGTGCTGGTCTACAGCGACGACTCCAACACCCGGGAGCAGGTGCGGCTCGCGACCGGTCGCCGCCCCGCTCCGGATGTGCCGGCCGTGGAGTTCATCGAGTGCGCGACCCCCGCCGCCGTCATCAAGGAGCTGGACAGGGGCGGGATCGACGTCTGCGTCCTGGACGGTGAGGCCGTGCCCATGGGGGGCATGGGCGTGTGCCGGCAGATCAAGGACGAGATCTTCGAGTGCCCGCCCTCGCTGGTACTGATCGGACGGCCGCAGGACGCGTGGCTGGCGACGTGGAGCAGGGCGGACGCGGCGGTGACGCTGCCGGTGGAGCCGGTGGAGTTCGCGTCGGCGCTGGCGTCGCTGCTCCGCGGGAAGCGGGCGCTGAGCGCCTAGCCGGCTTTCGGGGACGGGCCCGCCGCTACACCGACTCGGGTCTCAGGCGGGCCTGGACCTGGGGGGCGGGCACCTCGGCGGTGCCGCCGACCAGGGCGCTGCCCTCGCGCCAGTTCTTCCAGTCGAGGTTCCAGTCGCCGTAGCCGTTGCCGAAGGGGGCCATGGTGTCGCCGGCCGAGTTGACGACCTCGACGATGTCGCCCTCGTTGATGGTGTCGTAGAACCACTCGGCGTTGCCCATGCTCATGCCGGTGCAGCCGTGGCTGACGTTCGCGTATCCCTGGGACCCGGTCGACCAGGGGGCGGCGTGGACGTACTCGCCGCTGTTGGTGACCCTGACGGAGTGGTGCACGGTCAGGTCGTAGAAGTCCGACGCGCCTATGCTGGCGCTGGTCATGCGGACGGTGCCTTCCTTGGCCAGGACGACCTTGACCCCGTTGCGGGTGTCGTAGCCCGGCATGCCGGTGGTGACCGGTATCTGCTTGATGACCTCGTCGTTCTTGTAGACGGTCATCTGGTGCGAGGCGGCGTCCGTGACGGCGACTATCTTGGCGCCGGTGGTGAGCTGGATGGGCTCGGCCCTCCCGCCCCAGAGCCGGTCGCCTATCTTGAGGCCCTCCAGGTTGCTGTGCACCCGGATGGTGGCGTCGGCGGGCCAGTAGTCCTTGGGGCGGAAGTGGAGCTTCTTGTCGTCCACCCAGTGCCAGGCGCCCTCCGCCGCGGGGGTGGAGTCCACCTTCAGGGCGCGTTCGACGACGGCCCTGGCGGCCCTGTCCTTGACGGGCCGGCTCAGTTCGGCGGTGACGGGCTGGCCGACGCCGTACCTGCCCTCCTTCGGTCCGAAGGTGACGTTCAGGCGCTTCTTGGTGAGGGGGCGGCCGGTGGCGAAGGCGACGGTCTCGCGGCCGGGGGCGCCGTCCTCGTCCTCGGTGCTCACGCGGACCGTGTAGCGGGCGTTGGCGGCGAGCGGCGAGGTGGAGTGCCAGCGGTCTCCGTCCTCGGAGAGTTCGCCCGCCACATAGCGTCCTGCGGCGTCCACGGCGGTGACGTCGGTGATGCGGCCGTCGTCCTTCGCGGTGATCTCCAGCGGCCTGTCGGGGTCGGCCTTCTCGCCCTGGCCGGTCGGGGTGTTGAAGGAGACCTGGTCGGCCGCGTCGTAGGGCGTGCCCGAGAGCGGGTGGCCACCGGAACCACAGGCGGTGACGCCCGCTCCCAGGGAGACCACCAACAGGGTGCAGCCGGCGACCGTGCGGTTACGGGGTGATGTGCTCATGAGTTCACCGTAGGAACGCCCGTCAAGCGTGGCGCGCCGGGTGACCCGACCGAGCGACGGACGGCGTGGCAAAAGGGGGAAGCCCGGACCTCCTGTCGGAGTGTCCGGGCTTCCGTCCGCTCTGCGCGTGCTACGGGCGCGGTGTCACTGGTTCTGGTTCTCGCCGCGGTAGTACTCGAAGACCCAGCCCCACAGACCGATCAGGATGATCGGGGTGGAGAAGTACAGCAGCCACCAGCCGAAGACGACGCCCATGAAGGCGAGCGCGCCGCCCACGCCGAGGGCGAGGGGCTGCCAGCTGTGCGGGCTGAAGAACCCGATCTCACCGGAGTCGTCCGCGACGTCGGCCTCCTTGTCGTCCTGCGCGCCCACGTCGACCCGCCGGGCCGTGAAGGCCAGGTAGTAGCCGACCATGATGCACAGGCCGAAGGCCAGGAAGAGCGCCGTGGTACCGGCCGGCTCCTTCGACCACACGCCATAGACGATCGCCATGGCGAGGACGAAGACGCTCAGCCAGATGAACATCTTGCCTTGGACCTTCACTTGCCGGCCTCCTTGCCGCTGGCAGCGAGCTCGCCTGCCGCCGGGCCGCCGTGCGCGAGCTGTTCGAGCGCGGCGATCTCCGGGTGGTGCAGGTCGAACGCCGGGGATTCACTGCGGATCCGCGGCAGGGTGAGGAAGTTGTGCCGGGGCGGCGGGCAGGAGGTCGCCCACTCCAGCGAACGGCCGTAACCCCACGGGTCGTCGACCTCGATCTTCTTGCCGTACTTGGCCGTCTTCCACACGTTGTAGAGGAACGGCAGGATCGACAGACCGAGGACGAACGAGGCGATCGTGGAGATCGTGTTCAGCGCGGTGAACCCGTCGGCCGCGAGGTAGTCCGCGTAACGACGCGGCATGCCCTCGGCGCCCAGCCAGTGCTGGACGAGGAACGTGCCGTGGAAGCCGATGAACAGCGTCCAGAAGGTGATCTTGCCGAGGCGCTCGTCGAGCATCTTGCCCGTCATCTTCGGCCACCAGAAGTGGAAGCCGGAGAACATCGCGAAGACCACGGTGCCGAACACCACGTAGTGGAAGTGGGCCACCACGAAGTACGAGTCCGAGACGTGGAAGTCCATCGGCGGCGAGGCCAGGATGACGCCGGTCAGACCACCGAAGGTGAAGGTGATCAGGAAGCCGGTGGCCCAGAGCATCGGTGTCTCGAAGGACAGCGAGCCCTTCCACATCGTTCCGATCCAGTTGAAGAACTTCACGCCTGTGGGGACGGCGATGAGGAACGTCATGAAGGAGAAGAACGGGAGGAGCACGCCGCCGGTGACGTACATGTGGTGCGCCCACACCGTCACCGAGAGGCCGGCGATCGCGATGGTCGCGCCGATCAGGCCCATGTAGCCGAACATCGGCTTACGGGAGAAGACCGGGATGACCTCGGAGATGATGCCGAAGAACGGCAGGGCGATGATGTACACCTCTGGGTGGCCGAAGAACCAGAAGAGGTGTTGCCACAGCAATGCGCCGCCGTTGGCCGCGTCGAAGACGTGCGCGCCGAACTTGCGGTCCGCCTCCAGGGCGAACAGCGCGGCCGCGAGGACCGGGAAGGCGAGCAGGACCAGGACACCGGTCAGCAGCACGTTCCACACGAAGATCGGCATGCGGAACATGGTCATGCCGGGCGCGCGCATGCAGATGATCGTGGTGATGAAGTTGACCGAGCCGAGGATCGTGCCGAAGCCGGAGAAGGCCAGACCCATGATCCACATGTCGGCGCCGATGCCCGGGCTGCGGACCGCGTCCGACAGCGGGCTGTAGGCGAACCAGCCGAAGTCGGCCGCGCCCTGCGGGGTGAGGAAGCCACCGACCGCGATGAGCGAGCCGAAGAGGTACAGCCAGTACGCGAACATGTTCAGCCGCGGGAACGCCACGTCGGGCGCGCCGATCTGCAGCGGCATGATCCAGTTCGCGAATCCGGCGAACAGCGGCGTCGCGAACATCAGCAGCATGATCGTGCCGTGCATCGTGAACGCCTGGTTGAACTGCTCGTTCGACATGATCTGCGTGCCCGGGCGGGCGAGCTCGGCGCGCATGAAGAGCGCCATGACTCCGCCGATGCAGAAGAACGCGAACGACGTGACCAGGTACAGCGTGCCGATCGTCTTGTGGTCGGTCGTCGTCAGCCACTTGACGACGACCTCACCACGCCGCTGGCGCCGGACCGGGAGCTCGTCCTCGTAGTGGGAACCCGCCCCCTCGGCACCCTGAGGTTCGTTGAGGATGCTCACAGTACGTTCGTCTCCCGGTTCTTCTCGTGCTGCGTCTGCTCGATGCCGGCCGGGACGTAACCGGTCTGCCCCTTCTCCACGAGCGACTTGAGGTGCTCCTCGTAGCGCTCCTGGGAGACGACCTTCACGTTGAAGAGCATCCGCGAGTGGTCCACGCCGCAGAGCTCGGCGCACTTGCCCAGGAAGGTGCCCTCCTGGTTGGGGGTCACCTGGAAGGCGTTGGTGTGGCCCGGGATGACGTCCTGCTTCATGAGGAACGGCACCACCCAGAAGGAGTGGATGACGTCACGCGAGGTCAGGACGAAGCGGACCGTCTTGCCCTTCGGGAGCCAGAGCGTCGGGCCCGGGTTGCCGGTCTGCGGGTTCTTGTCGCCGGGAATGCCGCAGGTGTAGACGCCGCCGGCGTTCGCCGGGAAGTCCTTCTTGTACCGGTTCGGGATCGCGGCCAGGTTCTTGTCGGTGGCCGCGTCGCCGGTGGAGCCTTCGACGTTCTCGATGTAGTTGAAGCACCAGCTCCACTGGAAGCCCACCACGTTGACCGTGAGGTCGGGCTTCTTGGACGTGTCGAGCAGCTTCGACTCGTCACGGGCGGTGAAGTAGAACAGCACCGAGACGATGATCAGCGGGACGACCGTGTACAGCGCCTCGATGGGCATGTTGTACCGGGTCTGCGGGGGAACTTCGACCTTGGTGCGGCTGCGCCGGTGGAAGAAAGCACTCCACAGGATCAGGCCCCACACCAGCACGCCCGTGGCGAGCGCGGCCGCCCACGACCCCTGCCACAGGGAGAGGATCCGCGGAGCCTCTTCCGTGGTCGGGGTGGGCATACCCAGGCGGGGGAAGTCCTCCCATGTGCAACCGGTGGCGGTCGCCAGGACCAGGCCTGCGGTCATCGCCTGCAGCAGCCTCCGCCGCATCGGGCGCCGCGGCATGGGGGTACCGCCCGCGCCCTTCAGGCAGCGGGGGAGGTCGGAGCCGTTGGGACTCACGTAGCGCCTTCCCGAGAGTCTCGCCCGCGCGGTATGGCTGCGGCCTTCTCGCTGGTCGGTCGCCGCCCTGCGACGGGCAGGGGTTTGGATGTTTATGCGGACCAAACCCTACTGGACGCGTTTTGGGGTCGCGCGGGGAGGGGGTGCCCAACACTCCGTGGGTTACGCCGGGCGCCTAATAGCTCGGTAGTTCGGGTGATTTGGCGGGTGCGGTGCGTCGTGGTCGTTCGCGCAGTTCCCCGCGCCCCTCTGGGGGCAGCCCTGCTTATAGCGTGGAGGTGTGGCGTACTTCGACTCTGCATCCTCCGCTCCCCTTCATCCCGTCGCCCGGCAGGCGCTGATGGCTTCGCTGGACGAGGGGTGGGCCGATCCCGCACGGCTCTACCGGGAGGGGCGGCGGGCCCGGCTGCTGCTCGACGCGGCACGCGAGGCGGCCGCCGAGGCGGTCGGATGCCGGGCCGACGAACTGGTCTTCACCTCGTCGGGGACCCGGGCGGTGCACACGGGGATCGCGGGAATGCTGGCCGGGCGGCGGCGGGTGGGGCGCCACCTGATCGTGTCGTCCGTCGAACACTCGTCGGTGCTGCACGCGGCGGAGACGCACGAGGCCGACGGCGGGACGGTCACCCGGGTGGCGGTGGCCCGTACCGGGTCGGTGGCCGCTTCCTCCTACGCCGAGGCCCTGCGCCCCGACACGGCGCTGGCGTGTCTGCAGTCGGCCAACCACGAGGTGGGGACCGAGCAGCCGGTGGCCGAGGTCGCGCGGGCGTGCCGGGAGGCGGGCGTGCCGTTGCTGGTGGACGCGGCGCAGTCGCTCGGGTGGGGCCGGGTGGACGGTGACTGGTCGGCGCTGACCGCCAGTGCGCACAAATGGGGCGGCCCGTCCGGGGTCGGCCTGCTCGTGGTGCGCAAGGGGGTGCGCTTCGCGGCGCAAGGGCCCGCCGACGAACGGGAGTCGGGGCGGGCCGCCGGGTTCGAGAACATCCCGGCGATCGTGGCGGCCGCCGCCTCGCTGCGGGCCGTACGGGCGGAGGCGGACGCGGAGGCGGTACGGCTGCGGGAGTTGACGGAACGGATCCATGCCCGGGTGCCGTCGCTGGTGCCCGATGTGGAGGTGGTCGGCGACCCGGAGCACCGGCTGCCCGGGGTGGTCACCTTCTCCTGTCTCTATGTCGACGGGGAGACCTTGCTCCACGAGCTGGACCGCGAGGGTTTCTCCGTCTCCTCCGGGTCCTCCTGCACGAGCAGCACGCTGACGCCCAGCCATGTGCTGCGGGCCATGGGGGTGCTGAGCGAGGGGAACGTGCGGGTGTCGCTGCCGGCGGGGGCGGCGGAGGCGGACGTCGAGCGGTTCCTGGCGGTGCTGCCGGGGGCCGTCGCGGCGGTCCGGGAGAAGCTGGGGGCACCGGCCCCCGCGGCCGTGGTGCACGAGGACGTCCTGGTGGTGGACGCCCTCGGCAAACGGTGCCCGATCCCCGTCATCGAGCTGGCCAAGGTGATCGGGGACGTCCCGGTCGGCGGCACGGTCCGCGTCCTGTCCGACGACGAGGCGGCCCGGCTGGACATCCCGGCGTGGTGCGAGATGCGGGGCCAGGAGTACCTGGGGGAGGAACCGGCGGAGCGGGGTTCGGCGTACGTGGTGCGCCGGGTGGGCTAGCGGGGCGGCCCGCGCCCCTGGGAAAGCCGGGGGCGCGGGCCGCCCGGCCCGTCCGGTTCAGGTACTTGCCTGCCTCTGGTTCAAGGGCGCCCTCACCTCGTTCTGGTTCGGGTGCGCCCTCACCTCTAGTTCAGGTGCTTCTTCACCTCGGCCGCGGCCTCGTCCCCGTACGCCTTCTCGAACCGGTCCATGAAGTGGCCCCGGCGCAGCGCGTACTCCTGCGTCCCCACCGTCTCGATCACGAGGGTGGCGAGCATGCAGCCGACCTGGGCCGCCCGCTCCAGCGAGACGCCCCAGGCCAGCCCGGAGAGGAAGCCCGCGCGGAACGCGTCGCCGACTCCGGTGGGGTCGGCCTTGCGCTCCTCCTCGGCACAGCCGACCTCGATCGGGTCCTGACCGGCGCGCTCGATGCGCACGCCCCGCGCGCCGAGCGTGGTCACCCGGTGGCCGACCTTGGCGAGGATCTCCGCGTCGGACCAGCCGGTCTTGGACTCGATGAGGCCCTTCTCGTACTCGTTGGAGAAGAGGTACGTGGCGCCGTCCAGCAGTATCCGGATCTCTTCGCCGACCATCCGGGCGATCTGCTGGGAGAAGTCCGCGGCGAACGGGATGCTCCGGGAGCGGCACTCCTCGGTGTGCCGGAGCATCGCCTCCGGGTCGTCCGCGCCGATGAGGACGAGGTCGAGGCCGCCCACGCGGTCGGCGACGGTCTGCAGCTCGATGAGGCGGGCCTCGCTCATCGCACCGGTGTAGAAGGAGCCGATCTGGTTGTGGTCGGCGTCCGTGGTGCAGACGAAGCGGGCCGTGTGCAGCGTCTCGGAGATGCGCACGGAGGCGGTGTCCACCCCGTGCCGGTCGAGCCACGCGCGGTACTCGTCGAAGTCGGAGCCCGCCGCGCCGACCAGGATGGGGCGCGTGCCGAGCTGCCCCATGCCGAACGCGATGTTCGCGCCGACACCGCCCCGGCGCACGTCGAGCTGGTCGACGAGGAAGGAGAGGGAGACCGTGTGCAGCTGGTCCGCGACGAGTTGGTCGGCGAAGCGGCCCGGGAAGGTCATCAGATGGTCGGTGGCGATGGAGCCGGAGACTGCGATACGCACGGCGAGGACACACTCCTGCGAAGGGAGAGGGGATTGACAGTTCACGCTACCGGGTCGGCCACCCGCTCTGAAGCAGGCGAAACTACCCGATAGTAGGTCTTTCTTCGCAGGGTTCGCGGTGCGTACGGTGCCCGTATGACGAACACCAAGATCAATGGCACCGTTCCGTTCGACCCGGACGGCGGCAGCCTCGCGGCGCTGCGCGGCGACTGCGCCCGGATGGCTCCGCACTGGGCGGCCCCCGCGAAGGTCATTACGGCTCCCGTCTCCCCTTCGCTCATCCACGGGGTCACGGTGCCGGTGACGTCCGCACGGCTGGTGGACGCGATGCCGGAATACGGCTACTGAGGGAACCGCCCGCTCCCTACGGTCACTGAGGGAACCGCCCGCCCCCCCGCCGCGTCCCATCGCCGTCCCCCGAAGAGGGGATGCGGTGTACGACCTGCCGAAGGAGCGATGCGGTGAACTCCGAGCGACCCGACAACCCCGAGAACCCGGACGAGGGCCCGGAGCCCGACGCCACCGAGGCGCTCGGGGCTGCCGGGGACGACGCCACCGGGACGGACGGGGCCGATCCGGCCGACCGGGCCGACCAGCCCGGTGGGCCCGCGGGCGAGGCCGAGACCGCGGAAGCGGATACGGCCGGTGACGCCGACATCGTGAGCGGCGGCGGTGGCGGCCGGCCGGGCGCCCGGCGCACCCGGGTGGTCGTCGCGTCCGTGGCCGCCGCCGTGCTGCTGGTCGGAGGCGGCGGGGCGCTCCTCGCCAACACGGCCTCCGACGGGTCCGGGGGCGACGGCAAGGGCTCCGGCGCGCCGGGCGGTGACGGCACTCCCCCGCCCCTCGCGCTCGACGGACAGGGCGGCGGTGGTTCGAACGGCATCGCGCCCGGTGAACCGAACCCCTACGGGGTGACCTATCGCGCGGACGACGAGCTGCCCGAGGGCCCCGGCTCGGCCCCGGTGTACGCACTGAAGGGCGAGGTGACGGCCTCCGCGGTGGCGCGGCTCGCCAAGGCGCTCGGCGTCGAGGGCAAGCCCACCGCCGAGGGCGAGAGCTGGCGGGTGGGAGCGGCCGGGGACGGCACGGAACCGGTGCTGCGGGTGAGCCGTGAGGCGCCGGGGGCATGGACGTTCGAGCGGTACACGCCGGGCACCGACGACTGCCGCAAGGCCGAGGTCTGCGCGTCCGACGGCTCGGCCGGGGCCGGTGACCCGGTGAGCGAGGCGGTGGCCAGGAAGGCCGCGATGCCCGTGCTCAAGGCCGTCGGCCAGGACGACGCCAAGCTCGACGCCACCCAGCTCATGGGCGCCGTACGGGTGGTGAACGCCGACCCCGAGATGGGCGGGCTGCCCACGTACGGCTGGGCGACCGGCATCCGGATCGGCGCCGACGGGCAGGTGCTCGGCGGCAGCGGCAACCTGACGCCGCCGAAGAAGGGCGACACGTATCCCGTCGTGGACGCCGACCGGGCGCTGAAGCTGCTGAACGACTCGGGGCAGGGTGTGGGCCCCGGGCGGGGCGGCATCGGCGGCTGCACCGGTCCCGTCCCGCTGGAGGGGGAGAACGGCTCGGCCGTGGAGAGCGGGACGGTCGCGTCGGGCGAGACCCCGTGCGAGCGGGTGAGCACGGCCCCGAAGCGGGAGACGGTCGCCGTCGAGAAGGCGGTGTTCGGGCTCGCCTCGCAGCAGGTGGACGGGCAGCCGGCGCTGGTGCCGTCCTGGCTGTACGAGGTACGGCCGGCCAAGGCGGCGGAGACCTACACGGTGACGCAGCCGGCGGTCGATCCGGCGTACCTGGCGAGCCCCGAGTCCCGCTCGAAGCCGACCGACAAGCCCGGTGGGCCGCGTGACACGCCCCCCGCCGACGCCTCCTGGCGCGATGTGCGGATCGAGGGCTACACGGCCGCCGGCGACGTGCTGACCGTGTCGTTCTGGGGTGGCGCGTGCAGCGACTACGCGACCTCGGTGCGCGAGGAGTCGGGTGAGGTGACGGTCACCGTGACCGACACCTCGCAGGAGAACACCACCTGCATCATGATCGCCAAGGCGTTCGAGCGGACGGTACGGCTCGACAAGCCGCTCGGCGACCGGAAGGTGGTCGGGTCGGACGGCGAGGAGCTCCGGAAGGGCGGCATCGCGGAGTTCGAGCCGCGGTAGACGCCACCGCCGGGCCGGGCCCGGACGGCATGACGGAAGGCGGCGCCCCCCTCGCGGGGGACGCCGCCTTCGTCGTGCCCGATCGTCGCCGTACGCGTGGTGCTGCCGCGCGCGGGCGGGGACCCTAGCTGAAGGAGTCGCCGCAGGCGCAGGAACCCGTCGCGTTCGGGTTGTCGATGGTGAAGCCCTGCTTCTCGATGGTGTCGACGAAGTCGATCGTGGCGCCACCCAGGTACGGGGCGCTCATGCGGTCGGTGACGACCTTCACGCCGTCGAAGTCCTTCTCCACGTCACCGTCGAGCGAGCGCTCGTCGAAGAAGAGCTGGTACCGCAGGCCGGAGCAGCCGCCGGGCTGAACCGCGACGCGCAGCGCCAGGTCCTCACGGCCTTCCTGGTCGAGCAGGGCCTTGACCTTGGCCGCGGCGGCGTCGGTCACGATGATGCCGTCGGTGACGGTGCCGGTCTCGTCCGATACGGACATCTACATCTCTCCCGGGTTGTACGGAGACTGCTTGCCGACGGGTGCAACCGCCGGAGCCCCGGATTCATTCCGGGCCGCGTGGATTCGCCACGCTTCTGTCTTCATGCTCGCACATGGCCCGTGACAGGGGCACGGGGTCGCCGGGGGCTGTGGACAACGCCACGCGCCGGAGCGGGGCGGGGACGCGGCGAGGGCGGGGCGGGGCGGGGACGCGGCGAGGGCGGGCCGGGGACGCGGCGTGCGGGCCGCCGGGATTCATGTCACATGGACACTATGGGCATCGTCAAACTGACGTGAAGCGGTTATGATAGATAGCGTCAAATCGACGAAAAGGATCGTCCGCATGTCCCGCCGACCCTCCCCCGGGGCGGCGAGCCGCAGAACAGAAAGGGTGCGTGCCGTGACCACCGCCCAGACCCAGGAGCTCGACGTACAGCCGACGCCCCTCGCCCTGCTGCTGCTCGGCCGCGAGGCCGACCCGCGGAGCGAGCGGGGCGTCGAGTGCCCGGGCGACCTCCCCTCCCCGTCCGACCCCGACCTGGTGGAGCGCGCCCGCGCCGCCAAGGAGAAGCTCGGGGACAAGGTCTTCGTGCTGGGCCACCACTACCAGCGCGACGAGGTCATCCAGTTCGCGGACGTCACCGGCGACTCCTTCAAACTCGCGCGGGACGCGGCGGCGCGGCCCGAGGCCGAGTACATCGTGTTCTGCGGTGTGCACTTCATGGCCGAGTCGGCGGACATCCTCACCGGTGACGAGCAGAAGGTCGTGCTGCCGGACCTGGCCGCCGGGTGCTCCATGGCCGACATGGCCACCGCCGAGCAGGTCGCCGAGTGCTGGGACGTGCTGACCGAGGCGGGCGTGGTCGAGCAGGTCGTGCCCGTGTCGTACATGAACTCCTCGGCCGACATCAAGGCGTTCACCGGCAAGCACGGCGGCACGATCTGCACCTCGTCGAACGCGAAGCGGGCCCTGGACTGGGCCTTCGAGCAGGGCGAGAAGGTGCTGTTCCTGCCGGACCAGCACCTGGGCCGCAACACGGCCGTACGGGACATGGGGATGTCGCTGGACGACTGTGTCGTCTACAACCCCCACAAGCCGAACGGCGGCCTCACGGCCGAGCAGCTGCGGGCCGCGAAGATGATCCTGTGGCGGGGTCACTGCTCGGTGCACGGCCGCTTCAGCCTGCAGTCCGTGAACGACGTGCGGGAGCGGATACCGGGCGTCAACGTGCTGGTCCACCCCGAGTGCAAGCACGAGGTCGTGGCGGCGGCGGACTTCGTCGGCTCGACCGAGTACATCATCAAGGCGCTGGAGGCCGCGCCGGCCGGTTCCAAGTGGGCCATCGGCACCGAGCTGAACCTGGTGCGGCGGCTGGCGAACCGTTTCGCGCCGGAGGGCAAGGAGATCGTGTTCCTCGACCGCACGGTCTGCTTCTGCTCCACCATGAACCGCATCGACCTCCCCCACCTCGTGTGGACCCTGGAGTCCCTCGCCGAGGGCACCCTGGTCAACCGCATCGAGGTCGACAAGGAGACGGAGGCGTTCGCGAAGCTGGCGCTGGAGCGGATGCTGGCGCTGCCGTAGGGGCGTGACCGGCAGAAGCAGAAAAGCCGGGAAGAGCCGAAAAGCCGGGGCAGCGCCCCGGCTTTTCGTCGTTCCGTGTCCGTGCCGCGTCAGACCTCCGCGGGCTCCGGCGACTCCGCGTCGGCCCCCGCCGTCGCCGGACCGGACTCCTTGCCCGCCCGCTTCAGGGCCTTCTTCTTCGCCCGGCGCTCCTTGCGGATCTCGATCATCGTGTAGAGGGTCGGGACCAGCAGGAGCGTCAGCAGCGTCGAGGTGATCAGACCGCCGATCACCACCACGGCCAGCGGCTGCGCGATGAAGCCGCCCTCGCCGGTGATGCCGAGGGCCATCGGCAGCAGCGCGAAGATCGTCGCCAGTGCCGTCATCAGGATCGGACGGAGGCGGTGGCGGCCGCCCTCGATGACCGCCTCGACGGTGCCGTAGCCCTGGCGGCGGTACTGGTTGATCAGGTCGATCAGCACGATCGCGTTGGTCACCACGATGCCGATCAGCATCAGCATGCCGATCATCGCGGGGACACCCATGGGCGTGCCGGTGACGATCAGCAGGCCGATGGCGCCGGTGGCCGCAAACGGGATGGAGACCAGCAGGATCAGCGGCTGGACCAGGGACCGGAAGGTCGCGACCAGCAGCATGAAGACGATCGCGATCGCCGCGAGCATCGCGAGGCCGAGCGAGGCGAACGCCTCGTCCTGGTCCTCGGAGACACCGCCGATGGAGGCGGTGGCGCCCTCGGGCAGCTTCAGGGCGTCCAGCTTGGCGGTGAGGTCGGTGCTGACCGCGCCGGTGTTGTCGCCCTTGGGCTTCGCCGTGATCGTCGCGGCCCGCTGGCCGTCGATCCGGGTCATGGCCACCGGGCCGTCCACCAGCTCGACGTCCGCGATGTCGCCGAGCTTCACCGCGCCGAGCCGCAGGTTCCGCAGCTCCTTCAGCGTCCGGGCGGGCTTCGCCGACGTGATGACGATGTCCCGCTCGGTGTCGCCGAGAACGGCCCGGCCGCTCGTGGTCCCGCGCACCGCCTGGGAGACGGCCGCGCCGAGACTCTGGTCGTCGAAGCCGGCCGCGGCCGCCTTGTCGGTGGCCTTCACCGAGATCCGGGGGACGCTCTGGGAGAGGTCGCTGGTGACGTCCGAGACGTTGTCCATCGTCGAGACGGCGTCCCGGACCTGCCCGGCGGCCTTGCGCAGGACGTCGGCGTCGGCGGCCTTCACGACCACGCTCAGGTCCTGGCTGCCGAAGGCGTCGCCGACCGCGACGGTCGTCGTACCGATCCCGGAGAGCCCGGCGAGGCCCTTCTCGATGGTCTCCTGGACGTCCGAGGCCGTGGCCGAGTCGTCCAGCATGACGCTGTACGAGGCCTGGTTGGAGTCGGTGCCCCCGCCGAACGCGGCCAGGAAGCCGGAGGAGCCGATGGTGACCTGGTAGTCCTTGACGCCCTCGGTGCCGGCGAGCAGCTTCTCGACCTTCTTCGTCTGCGTGTCGGTCGCCGCGAGGCTGGTGCCGGGCTTCAGCTCCTGCTTGAGGCTGAGGACCTCCTGGTCGCCCGGGTCGAAGAAGTTCGTCTTCAGCAGCGGGGCCATGCCGAAGGTGCCGACCAGCACGACGGCCGCGATGGCCAGGCTGGTCAGCCGGCGGCGGGTGGCGAAGCGCAGGACGGGGACGTAGAAGCGCTGGAGGCGGCTCTTCGCCTCCTTCTCCTCGGCCTGGCGGCGGGCTTCCTCGGCGTCCTCGGGCGTGCCCTTCGGGGCGCGCAGGAACCAGAACGACAGGACCGGGACCACGGTCAGCGAGACCACGAGGGAGGCCAGCAGGGCCGCCGTCACGGTCAGCGAGAAGCTGCCGAACAGTTCGCCCACCATGCCGCCGGTCAGGCCGATCGGCAGGAAGACCGCGACGGTCGTCAGGGTGGAGGAGGTGACCGCGCCGGCGACCTCGCGGACCGCCTTGAGGATGGCCTCCTCGCGCTCCTCGCCGTAGCCGAGGTGCCGCTTGATGTTCTCCAGCACCACGATCGAGTCGTCGACGACCCGGCCGATGGCGATGGTCAGCGCGCCGAGGGTGAGCATGTTGAGGGAGAGGTCGCGGGTCCACAGCACGATCAGCGCCAGGACCACCGACAGCGGGATGGAGACCGCGGTGACCAGGGTGGAGCGGATCGACGCGAGGAAGACCAGGATGACCAGGACCGCGAAGAGCAGACCGAGGGCGCCCTCGGTGGTCAGGCCGTCGATGGACTTGGAGACCGCCGGGCCCTGGTCGCTGACCACGGTGACGGTGGCGCCGGAGCCCAGGTCGCGGCGCATGTCCGCCAGCTTGTCCTCGACGGCCTCGGAGATGGCCACCGCGCTGCCGTTCCGGTCCATGGTGACCATCACGGCGAGGCTCGGCTCACCGTTGGTGCGGGTGAGGGAGTCGGCCTTGGCCTGCTCCTCCTTGACGTCGGCGACATCGGCGAGACGTACGGGCTTCTTGGCGCCCTCGCCGCGCACCCGCAGGTTCTCGATCTGTTCCAGCGAGGTGTAGCCGCCGCCGACCCGGACGGTGCGGTTGGCGCCGTCCTCGTCGAAGGAGCCCGCGGGGATCGTGACGCCGCCGGCCTGGAGGGCCTGGGAGAGGGCCAGGGTGGTCAGGCCCGCCCTGGCGAGCTTCGCGTCGTCGGGGGTGACGGTGACCTGGACGTCCCGTACGCCGTCCACGGTGACCTGGCCGACGCCGTCGATGCCCTCCAGCGTGGGCACGACCGTCCGGTCGAGCCGGTCGGCGAGGGCCTGCTGGTCCTCGTCGGAGGAGACGGCGAGGACGACGGTCGGCATGTCGTCCGTGGAGCCCGCGATCACCTGCGGGTCCACGTCGTCCGGCAGCTGCGCCCGGACCCGGTTGACGGCCTGCTGGACGTCGGCGACGAGCTGCTCGGTGCCGGGGCCGTAGTCGAAGGACGCCATGATCAGGGCGTTGCCCTCACTGGCGGTGGAGGTGACGCCCGTGATGCCGTCGACGGCTTCGAGGCTGTCCTCGATCGGCTCGACGACCTGCTTCTCGACCACGTCCGGGGACGCGCCCTGGTAGGGCGCCAGCACGGACACCACGGGCAGTTCGATGGTGGGCAGGAGCTGTTGCTTGAGCTGCGGTATCGCGATCGCCCCGAAGACGAGCGCGATGATCGACATCAGACCGACGAGGGCCCGTTGTGCGAGGCTGAACCGGGACAGCCAGGACATGGGTCAGGGTCTCTCTTCCGTGGCGTGAGCGGAGGACGAACGCCCGTGCCACATGCGGCTGGATCCCCCATGTGTCGCCCGTGTGAAGCGAGTGTGAGCGCTCACCTCATACCCTGGGCCATGGGAGTGCCCCTCTCCCTCGCTCCGCAGGGCCATTTCCTTATGCCGCGCCTACTCCGGGTGGAGTAGTCCCGGGCGCGCTCAGTCCACCTTCGGTCGTACCAGGCCCGACTCGTACGCGAAGACCACCAGTTGGGCCCGGTCGCGGGCGCCCAGCTTGGCCATGCCCCGGTTGACGTGCGTCTTCACGGTCAGCGGGCTGACCTCCAGCCGCTCGGCGATCTCGTCGTTGGAGAGCCCGCCCGCCACCTGCACGAGCACCTCGCGCTCGCGGCCGGTCAGGGTGGCGAGGCGCTCGGAGCGGGCGGCGCCCTGGTCGCCGTCGGCCGAGTCGTCGGGCTGGGCGAGGAAACGGGCGATCAGGCCCTTGGTCGCGGTCGGCGACAGCAGGGCGTCGCCGTCGGCGGCGACCCGGATCGCGTTCAGCAGTTCCTCCGGCTCGGCGCCCTTGCCGAGGAAGCCGGAGGCACCGGCGCGCAGCGACTGCACGACGTAGTCGTCGACCTCGAAGGTGGTGAGGATGACGACGCGTACCCGGGTGAGCGTGGGATCGGCGCTGATCAGGCGGGTGGCGGCGAGTCCGTCGGTGCCCGGCATCCGGATGTCCATCAGCACGACGTCCGCCCGCTCCTCCTTCGCGAGCCGCACCGCCTCCGCCCCGTCCGACGCCTCCCCCACGACCTCCATGTCCGGCTCCGAGTCGACGAGCACCCGGAAGGCGCTGCGCAGCAGGGCCTGGTCGTCGGCGAGCAGGACACGGATCGTCATACGGGGTCCCCCGGGGCGCTGGTCACGGTCGGGCCGCCTGCGCGGCGGTCGTACGGGTCGTGAGCGGCAGGATCGCATGGACGCGGAACCCGCCGCCGTAGCGGGGACCGGTGGTGAGGGTGCCGCCCAGCGCGGTGGCACGCTCCCGCATGCCGAGAAGTCCGTGGCCGCCGCCGTCGGCCGTCCCGCCCCCGGCGCCCGTCCTCGTCCGCCCGGTGCCGTCGTCGAGGACGGTGATCTCCACGTTCGGGCCGACGCGGACCACGCTGACCTCGGCCTTCGCCGACTCGCCCGCGTGCTTGTGCACATTGGTGAGGGCCTCCTGGATGACGCGGTACGCCGCGAGGTCGACCGCGGCCGGGAGGCTCACCCCCTCGTCGGCGCGGACCACCTCCACCGCGAGGCCCGCGCTGCGGAAGGTGCCGACGAGTTCGTCGAGCCGCACCAGGCCGGGGGCGGGTTCGGTGGGGGCCTCGGGGTCGCCGGACTGGCGCAGCAGACCGACCGTGGCCCGGAGTTCGCCCAGTGCGGAGCGGCTGGCCTCGCGGACGTGGGCGAGGGCCTCCTTGGCCTGGTCGGGCCGCTTGTCCATGACGTGCGCGGCGACCCCGGCCTGCACGTTGACCAGGGCGATGTGGTGGGCGACGACGTCGTGCAGGTCGCGGGCGATCCGCAGGCGTTCCTCGGCGACCCGGCGGCGGGCCTCCTCCTCGCGGGTGCGTTCCGCCCGCTCGGCGCGTTCCCGGATGGCGTGCACGAAGTCGCGGCGGCTGCGCACCGCGTCACCGGCCGCGGCGGCCATGCCGGTCCAGGCGAAGAGGCCGATGTTCTCCTGGTCGTACCAGGGCAGCGGGCCGGCGAGCATGGCCGTCCCCGTCAGCACGGTCATCGTGAGCAGGCCCACGCGCCAGGTGGTGGGGCGGTCGGTGGTGGAGGCGACGGTGTACAGGGCGATGACGGCGGACATCGCGACCGGGGCGCGCGGGTCGCCGGTCACCAGTTCGGCGAGGGTGAGGGCGGAGGTGGCCCCCAGCACGGCCAGCGGGGCCCGGCGCCGGGCGATCAGGACGGCGGCGGCCGGCACCATGAGCGTGATGCTGAGGGGAGCGGGGCTCCGGGCGCCCCATCGGGCGCCGTGCTCGGCGTGGGGGTCCACGAAGGCGCCCGCCACCATGGCGGCGAGGACGCCCAGGGCCAGGGCGGCGTCCAGCGCGAGGGGGTGCGCCGTCAGCCAGGACCTGGCGCGGTGGAGGGTGCTCACGACCGTTTACGGTACGGGGCGCCGGCCGGGGGCGGAACGGGTGGTGGCGGTACCCGTGCGGGCGCAGGGCCCCTGCGGGCCCGTCCCGCGGTCGTCACCCGGGGATCAGGCCGTCGTCGCTCAGCATCTCCCGGACCTCCTCCAGGGTCGCGTCCGGGGCCGGGAGGATCAGCTCCGAGGGCTCCAGGGCGTCGTCGGGGAGGGGTGTGCCCAGCTCGCGGACCTTGTCCAGGAGGGCGTGGAGGGTGTGGCGGAAACCGGGGCCGTCACCGACCTCCATCTCCGCCAGGAGGACGTCGTCCAGTGTGTTCAGCTCGGCGAAGTGGGCGTCGTCCAGCCTCACCTGCCCCTCCCCCATGATCCGTACGATCATGTCGCCCTCCTCGGGACGCGTGACGGCTGCTCGCCGACGTGACGGCTACTTGTCGAAGCGCGGGGTGTCCTGCCGCTGGGACTGCTGCTGCGGGGCCGACTGGCCCGTGCCGCCCTCGATGGCCTGCTGCTGCGCGGACGGGCCTCCCGCCAGCTCCGCCTTCATGCGCTGGAGCTCCAGCTCGACGTCCGTACCGCCGGAGAGACGGTCCAGCTCGGCCTGGATGTCGTCCTTGTGCATCCCGGACGGGTCGTCGAGGGCGCCGGAGGCGAGCAGCTCGTCGATGGCGCCGGCGCGGGCCTGGAGCTGTGCCGTCTTGTCCTCGGCACGCTGTATGGCGAGACCGACGTCGCCCATCTCCTCGGAGATGCCGGAGAACGCCTCACCGATCCGGGTCTGGGCCTGGGCGGCGGTGTACGTGGCCTTGATGGTCTCCTTCTTCGTCCGGAAGGCGTCGACCTTGGCCTGCAGCCGCTGCGCGGCGAGAGTGAGCTTCTCCTCCTCGCCCTGGAGGGTGGAGTGCTGCGTCTCCAGGTCCGTCACCTGCTGCTGGAGCGCGGCACGGCGGGAGAGCGCCTCACGGGCCAGGTCCTCGCGGCCGAGGGCGAGCGCCTTGCGGCCCTGGTCCTCCAGCTTCGAGGACTGGGACTGGAGCTGGTTGAGCTGGAGCTCCAGACGCTTGCGGGACGTGGCCACGTCGGCCACACCGCGGCGTACCTTCTGGAGCAGCTCCAGCTGCTTCTGGTACGAGTAATCGAGGGTTTCGCGCGGGTCCTCGGCCCGGTCAAGGGCCTTGTTCGCCTTCGCGCGGAAGATCATCCCCATACGCTTCATGACACCGCTCATGGGCTTCGCGCGCCCCCTTCTGACGGAACTCCAGCTCACAGGTCTGCGACAGAACCCACAGTACGGGCCCTGCTTCTATTACCGCACTGTTCGGGGACCGATGCGCTCATCCCCAAGGACGACTGTGTACGGCGGCGCTCCGGCGTAGGGAGTAGGTGCTCCCCGGGGTCGTGTACGCACCGATCCCGCGGAATACCGCAGCCCCTCTACGGACGGGACGTCACCGCGCTCCCCCTTTTCCGGTTCCCGGGCTGCCCCGGCCACTGTCGCCCCACCTCTGTCTCCAGTACGGACGCCGGGTGTTGCCGGATCGTTCCCCACTCGGCTGGGGTCCATGCCCCGGCACCCCGTACCCTTGGGTTTTGTGTTCCGTAGCCGCGCCAAGAACGAGAAGGAATCGGCCGCCGCCAAGGCGTCGGTGACCGACTCCCAGCAGACCCGTCACCCGCAGGCCCCCAAGGGCCGGCCCACTCCCAAGCGGAGTGTGGCCCAAGGCCAGCGTCGGAGCGTCGCGCATACGCCGACGACGCGCAAGGAGGCCGCCAAGCGCTCCCGCGACGAGCGCCGCTCCGCCATGGAGAAGCAGCGTCAGGCCCTGGCCACCGGCGACGAGCGCTACCTGCCCGCCCGGGACAAGGGTCCGGTGCGCAGGTTCGCCCGTGACTACGTGGACTCGCGTTTCCACATCGCCGAGTTCTTCCTGCCGCTGGCCGTGCTGATCCTCGTGCTGAGCATGGTGCGGGTGGCGTCGCTGCAGAACGTCGCGCTGCTGCTGTGGCTGTTCGTGATCGTGCTGATCGTGGTCGACTCCATCGGCCTCGCCTTCCGTCTGAAGAAGCAGCTGAACGAGCGCTTCCCCGACGCGAACAAGAAGGGCGCCGTCGCCTACGCCCTGATGCGCACGCTCCAGATGCGTCGCCTCCGGCTGCCGAAGCCGCAGGTCAAGCGCGGAGAGCGGCCCTGAGCACGACTCCCTTCTCCGGCAGTGCCGCCGAAGCCTGGCTGAACCGGCTGGGCACCCTGCGTGAGGTCGTCCGCCAGGAGCTGGTCTCCCGGCAGGTCGACGAGCAGATAGCCGGCCGTTTCCCGGTCGGGCAGCGGCTCCGGGTCCTCGACGTGGGCATGGGGCAGGGCACGCAGGCACTGCGCCTGGCCCGCGCCGGGCACGCGGTGACCGGGATCGAGCGGGAGGCGAGGCTGATCGCCGTCGCCCGTGAGGCGCTGGCGGCCGAGCCCGAGGGCATCCGGGGCCGGGTGCGGATCGTCGAGGGCGACGGCCGCGACACCGGTGTGCACTTCCTGCCGGGCAGCTTCGACGTGGTGCTCTGCCACGGGGTTCTGATGTACGTCGAGGAGCCGGACGCGCTGCTGGCGGGGCTGGCGCGGATGCTGGCGCCCGGGGGGCTGCTGTCGCTGCTCGTGCGCAACGGCGACGCGCTCGCGATGCGGGCGGGGCTGGCCGGGGACTGGGCCGGCGCGCTCGCCTCCTTCGACACCACCGCGTACCGCAACCGGCTCGGGCTGGACGTACGGGCGGACCGGCTGGCGACGCTGACGGACGCGCTGGCGGGGATCGGGGCGCCGTTGCACGCGTGGTACGGGGTGCGGGTGTTCACGGACCTGGCCGCGGACGACGCGGGGGTCCCCGACGGTCAGGGGGACCTGGAGGTGCTGCTCGCGGCGGAGGAGCGGGCGGGGCGGACGGATCCGTATCGGCAGGTGGCGGCGTTGCTGCACCTGTGCGGGGTGCGGGGCTGAGGGCGCCTGGGAGCTCGGGGGTGGCTGCCTCGTCGGCGGCTGCGGGTGCGTGGGGGCTTCTCGCGCAGTTCCCCCCGCCCCTAAAAACATCAGGCCCCTGCGGGCCTGAAAAGCGACGGCCCTACGGGCCTGAAAAGCACGGGGCGCAGCCCCTGTTTTTCAGGGGCGCGGGGAACTGCGCGAGAAGCCCCACCGGACCCGCACCCGACCACGCACCGAACCCCCCGAGCTCTCCCACGGGGATCGGGGCGGAGCCCCGGACAGGGACCCCGCCCCACCGCGGAGCGCTACGCGTCCTGCGCATCCAGACTCATCGGCCCGTAGATCTCCGTCGTGTCCTCGAACAGACGGACCTGGTCGGCGCCGCCCTCCAGAAGCGCCTTCCAGTGTTCACCGATCCACGACTCGGCGTCCCCCTGGGTCGTGAACTCCTCGGGCTGGACCGCGGGCTGGACCTCCGTCCCGTCGGCCTTCTCGAACCGCCACGTCCATGCCGCCATGTGAGCCTCCGTAAGTACCGGCCCGGCACCACACACAGGGCGCCGAGCAAGATCCGGTTCCTCCCCTGAGCCTAGTCGGACGCACAAGACCTGCGGGTGTTCATCGGGACACGCGAAAATCGGGGGCGTGGAACTGACTTTGCTCGGCACCGGCGCCCCCGCGGGGCTTCCCCGCCCCGACTGTCCGTGCGCGGCGTGCGCGACCGCGCTCGGTGATGCCGCGCGCGGGGCGACCGCGCTGCTCGTGGACGGCTCACTGCTGCTCGACCTCACGCCGGGCGCCGCCCTCGCGGCCGCCCGCGCCGGGCACTCGCTGACCGGGGTGCGGCAGGTGCTGCTCTCCCATCCTCACGACGGGCCCCCCGTCGAGGTGCCGCCGGGGCTGCCGCAGCCGGGCCGGGTGCCGGACGGACGGGAGTTGACGCTGCTGACCGGGCACCGGGTCCGGGCCCTGTCCCTGGACGCGCCGGGCACCGGGTACGAGGTGACGGGGCCGGGCGGGCAGCGGCTGCTGTACCTGCCGCCGCGGGGCGCGCCCGCCGGCCTGGAGGAGCACACGACCGAGCCGTACGCCATGGTGCTCGCCGATGTCCTGGGCCGGCCGGACGCGCTGGCGCGGCTGCGCAGGGTGGGCGCCGTCGGGCCGACGACCGATGTCGTGGCCGTGCACATCGACCACGACGTGCCGCCGGACGGCGAGTTGCCGCGCCGGCTCGCGGCGGCGGGCGCGCGGGCCGTGCCGGACGGGACGACGCTGACGGTGGGCGTCTACGAGGACGTGCCCGACGTACCCCGGCGCACGCTGGTGCTCGGCGGGGCGCGGTCGGGAAAGTCGGTGGAGGCCGAGCGGCGGCTGGAGGCGTTCCCGGACGTGCTCTACGTGGCGACCGGCGGAACGCGGGGCGGCGACGGGGAGTGGGCCGCGCGGGTCACCGCCCACCGGGAGCGGCGGCCCGGTTCCTGGCGCACGGTCGAGACCTGTGACCTGGTCCCCCTGCTGAAGGACGACGACGGGGCGCCGCTGCTCATCGACTGTCTCTCGCTGTGGCTGACGGACGTGATGGACGAGGTGGGGGCGTGGGACGACGCGGAGTGGGCCGACGGCGGGGAGCGCGCGCTCCGGGCGCGTGTCACCGAGCTGACGGACGCCGTGCGGAACACGCGCCGCACGGTGGTCGCCGTCTCCAACGAGGTCGGCTCCGGCATCGTCCCCACCACCGCCTCCGGCCGGCGTTTCCGTGACGAACTCGGCCGGCTCAACGCGTCCTTCGGGGCGCAGTGCGAGCACGTGCTGCTGGTGGTGGCGGGGCAGGCCCTGCCCCTACGGGGGTGAGGAACGGTTCCCGGGGTTTGCGGGGGCGCTTGTCATGCGGTGCGGCGCGCGAGGACGCGGTGGGCGCGGGACCGGAGCGGGGCGCAGCGGCGGGCGGCGAGGATCTCGTAGCCCAGGGAGCCCAGTTCGGCGAGCAGGTTGCGCAGCGGCACGAGGTGGAGGGGGCGGGGCCGGTCGCGCGGTCTCCAGTAGCGGCGGCTGCCGAACGGCCGTGCCGGGTCCGGGACTTCGAGGAGGAGATGGCCGCCGGGGCGCAGGACGGCGTGGGCGGCGCGGAGTTCGTCGCGCGGGTCGGCGGTGTGTTCGAGATGGTGGAGCATGCTGACCACGTCGTAGCGGGCGCGCAGCCGGGCGGTGATCTCCGGGTCGGTCAGCAGGCCCTGGTACGCCTCCTCCACCCGCTCCTCCTCCCACGCCCGTCGGACGCCCCGGGTCGCGTCGATGCCGTCGAAGGAGGTGTACGGATGGACGGCCCGCGCCGCCTCGGGGAAGTGGCCGTGTCCGGTGCCGACGTCCAGCCAGCTCTCCGGTTCGAGGTACGCCGGCAGCGCGCGGGCGGCGCCCCGGTGGTGTCCGCGGCGCCGGCGTGCGTCGAGTGCGGCCCGTTCGTCGTCCTCCGCGGGGTGCCGGTGCCGCCCGAGCAGCAGAGCGTCCGCGGTCGGCCGGGGGTTCTGGAAGGCGTGCGCGCAGTCCCGGCACTCGTCCACCACGAACGTGCCCGGCGTGCGCCGCCCGCCCTCCGGCGCGCGCACCCGGGTGCGCACCTGCCGCGAGCCGCACCAGGGGCAGTCGTCCCGGCGCGGTTCCCGGAAGGGGTCGGCTCCCGTGGCGGGTCGGCCGGGCTCCGGCCGCGGGGTGGGGGGCATGGCGGCTCCTGGGAACGACGGGATCCCGTACGCGCCGGGGTGACGGCGTACGGACATTCGCCCCAAAAAGGTACGTACGCGAGAGGGATACCGGGCGCAACGACGTGCCCGTGGCGCGGTGGGACGTGCGTACGCCGCGGGGGCACGGTGTGGCGCGGTCGTGTTCGATCCCTGCCGGTACTGTTCGGCGAATGAGCTCGCTTAATCTCGACGACTTCACCGATCTGATCGAGCGCCCCGACGGCGGGGTGCGCCGCGACGCCGAGGCGCGGCGGGAGCGGCAGACCGTGCCGCCCGGGGCGCTGGGCCGCCTCGACGAACTGGGTGAGTGGCTGGCGGCGGCGCAGTCGGCCGTACCGGTGCGGCCGATCGGCCGGGCCCGGGTGCTGCTGTTCGCGGGCGACCACGGGGTCGCCGAACTCGGTGTCTCCGCGCGGGCCGCGGGCACCGCGGACGAGCTGGTGCGGTCCGTTCTCGACGGGAGCAGCCCGGTGGCGGTGCTGGCCCGGCAGCTCGACGTACCCGTACGCGTGGTGGACCTCGCGCTGGACTGCGATCCCGAGACCCTGCCCGCGGAGGTCGTACGGCATCGGGTGCGGCGCGGGTCGGGCCGGATCGATGTCGAGGACGCGCTGACGGCCGAGGAGGCGGAGGCCGCGTTCCGGGTGGGCGTCGCCCTCGCGGACGAGGAGGCGGACTCCGGGACCGATCTCGTCGTCCTCGGCGACATCAGCGTCGGCGGGACCACGGCGGCGGCCGTCCTCGTGGCCGGACTGTGCGGGACCGACGCGTCCGTCGTCACCGGGCGGGGCGGCCGGACGATCGACGACCTGGCGTGGATGCGCAAGTGCGCGGCGGTCCGGGACGCCCTGCGGCGGGCCCGGCCGGTGCTCGGGGACCAGCTCCAGCTGCTCGCCACCGTGGGCGGGGCGGATCTCGCGGCGATGACCGGCTTCCTGCTGCAGAGCGCGGTGCGGAAGATGCCGGTGATCCTGGACGGCGTGGTGTCGGCGGCGTGCGCGCTGGTCGCCCAGCGGGTCGCCTTCCGGGCGCCGGACTGGTGGCTGGCCGGACAGAACAGCGGGGAGCCCGCCCAGGCCAAGGCGCTGGACCGGATGGCCGTCGAACCGCTGCTCGACCACGGGGTGAAGGTCGGGGAAGGGGCAGGGGCGCTGCTGGCGCTGCCGCTCGTACGGGCGGCTGCGGCGCTGGCGGCGGAGCTGCCGGAGCGCGAGCCGGATGCGGCGGAGGCGGACGCGGTTCCCGCGCCGGACGCGGCGAAGCCGGCCGTGGAGTACGACGCGACCTGAGTCCCGGCGCGGGGGGCGGTTCTTCGGCTGCCGGCCCGGTGGGGGCTTCTCGCGCAGTTCCCCGCGCCCCCAGAGCCCAGGCCCTGCGGGCCTGAAAAACGATGGCCCCGCAGCCCTGAAAGCCAACGGCCCTGCGGGCCGGAAAGCGCGGGGCGCAGCCCCTGCCTTTCAGCGGCGCGGGGAACTGCGCGACCAGCCCCCACCGGCCCGCACCCGACCACGCACTCCACCCCCCGGCACCCTCGCGCGCACAGGCAGAGCGAGCCGGGAGAGACCTGGATCACGCGGCCCCCGCTCAACGCCTCACCCTTCCGGCCGGTCTTCGAACACGGCGGGCGGCACAGCCCGCCGGTACCCGAAGTCGCATGGACGAGGTCGCACGGATGAGGACGGACCGTTGAACAGGGCCGCCCGCCTGGCCCGCGCCGAATGGGGCCACCTGTACGGAACCGTGCGCGCGGCCGTGGCGGCCCGGCGCCTGCGGGCCGCCCCCATGACGCTCGCCGCCGTCTGTCTCGCGACGGTCGTGCACCTGGTGCACCGGCAGCCCTGGGGCTACCGGTTCATCGAGGACGCCGGTGCCGTACGGGCCGAGGACCCGCTCGGGCTCGCGCTGCTGCGGACGCCGCTCTCCCTCTTCGTACCGGCGCTGGACCTGCCCGTGTGGGGCGCGCTGGCGCAGATCCTGCTCGTGTTCGGGATCGCGGAGATCTCACTGGGCCGGCGCCGGACGCTGGCGATCGCGTACGCCGCCACCCTGGCCGGCACGCTGTACGCGCGCGTGGGCATCGCCCTCGGCCCGGACGTCCTCCTCGTGGGGCTGCCCGCGTCGGACGCGCGGGTCGTGGACACCGGGCCGTCGGCGGCCGTGGTGGGACTCGCGGTGTACGTCGGGTGGCGGCACCGGGCGTACGTCACGGCGGGCGCGGTCGTGCTGGCGATGGTCGTCGAGGTGCTGGTGAAGGAGAACCTCGCGGGCAAGGAGCATCTGGCGGCGATCGCGGCGGTGCTGCTGGTGTGCGGGATCGAGGCCGCGCGTCAGCGGCGGTCCGGCCGTCCGGCCGGGCCCGACGGACCGGTGCGTCCGGACGGACCGGTGCGCCCGACCGGTCCGGACGGGCGCGGCGGACCGGCCGGAAGCGCGGGGCGGGTGGCGGACTCCAGTGCCGGTGCCCTGTCCGGGGTGCCGCCGAGCCAGTCCTGAAGGCGCCGGCTGGGGCCGGTCCAGCGGCGGTCGTGGCGGTAGGCGCGTCTCCAGGAGCGGGCGCGGGCGCGCGGACGGCGGCGGTAGAAGCGGCGCGCCCAGACGGAGGTGGGGCGGGCCAGGCGCACGGCTCCGACGACGGCGATGAACGGGATGACCACCCCGAAGATCGCGGTGCGGGTCTTGCCCTTGGCCAGGGCGATCAGGGCGATGAGGAAGTTCGTCCCCATGGTGAGCATGACCGCGCCCCGGTCCTGCATCTCCTCCTCGTCGAGGTCGTTGACGCCGAAGGGGAGGAAGCCGACCAGCAGCAGGCCCACCAGGGCCGCCGTCAGCACGACCACCTCGACGCTCTGCCGGCCCTCCTCGCTCCAGTACACGTCGTCCAGGTGCAGGATCAGCGCGAACTCGTCCAGCACCAGGCCCACCCCCATGCCGAACAGCACGGCGGAGATCAGCGCGCCGAAGCCGTGCCCGTCGCCCGCCACCGAGCCGAAGCCGCCGACGACGGCGAGGACGATGCCGGGGACGACGTGGTGGATGTGGACCCCGCCGCTGCCGCTGATGTTCCGGAAGGGGCCCTTGCCCGCGCGGATGAGGCGGGTGATGACCCGGGTGATCAGGAACGTCAGGACGAACGCGGTGAGGGCGAGGAGCAGGGGCAGCTTGCCCGGCTCGATGATGTTCCGCTCCCACCAGGTACCCATATGCGCACTTTATCCAGGGCCGCCCTCGGCCGCCGCCGAGGCCGCCCGGCCCGCCGGGTAGCCTGCGCCGGTGTCCACGCCCCCCGAGCCCCCCGTCCCGCCCCGCGCCGCGCCCCTCGACGGCCCGCGTTTCGCGTTCGGCACCCTGACCGTGCTGCCGGTGACCGTGCACCGCTGGGACCGGGAGGCCGCGCGGGCCGGGATGCTGTGCGCACCGGTCGCCGGGCTGACTGTGGGCCTGGGCGCGGCCGGGCTCGGCGGTCTGCTGCTGCTCCTCGGCGCCGGTCCGCAGCTCGCCGCCGTGGCCTCCGTCGCCGTACCGGCCGTTCTCACTCGGGGCCTGCATCTGGACGGGCTCGCCGACACCGCCGACGGGCTGGGCAGCGGCCGGCCCGCCGAGGACGCCCTGCGGATCATGAAGCAGTCGGACATCGGGCCCTTCGGGGTCGTCACCCTCGTCCTGGTGCTGCTGGCCCAGACGGCCGCGCTCACCGGGGCGTACGGCGAGTCCTGGGCGCTGGGCGCGCTCGCGACGGTCGTCTCGGCGACCGCCGCACGGCTGGCCCTGACCCTGGCCGCGCGCGCCGGCGTTCCCCCGGCCCGGCCGGAGGGGCTGGGGGCCGCGGTGGCGGGGGTGGTGCCGCCGGGGTCCGCGCTGCTCGTGGCCGCCCTGGTGGGGTGCGCGGCGGCGGGCGCGGGGGCGCTCCTCGGGCCGTACGACCTGGGCCGCGCGGTGCTCGCGGTCGTCGTCGCCTGCGGTGCCGCCGAGCTGCTGCTCCGCCACTGCGTGCGGCGGTTCGGCGGTGTCACCGGGGATGTCTTCGGCGCTCTGGCGGAGACGGCGGCGACGGCGGCCCTCGTGGTGTTCGCCCTCGGGTGACCTGCTCCCCCTCGGGTGACCTCAGGAGTGCTTTCGGGTGACCTCGTGGGTGTTCTCCCAGGTGGTCAGCAGGCCCTGCGCCACACCCCCAGATCCCACTTCTTCAGCAGCGAGCTGAGTTCCAGGCGCCGGGCCTCGGGGCAGAAGTCCGCCGTCCTCATCTCGTACTCGACGTGGAAGACGGCCTTGCCGGCCTCGATGAACGGGGTCAGGTCCTCGCACTCCTCGAACTGGGCGCACTGTTCGTTGACGGCGAAGTCGAAGTCGTCGACGAGGGCCGGTATCTGGTCGAGGTCGTTCTTCAGGCCGACCGCGAGGCCGCGTTCGTGGGCCAGGCGGGCGACGAGACGGTTGTAGCGGAGCTGGTCGGCGGCCTTGAGCGGGAAGCCCGTCCGGTTGCGGTAGCCGTCCATGTTGTCGGGTTCGACCGCGTCGAAGCCCTTCTCCGCGCACATGTCGATGCGGGCGGCCATCAGGGGTTCGAGCACGTCGGTCTCGCGGATGTCGAGCCAGCGCTCGCCGTCCCAGCCGTTGCCCTTCCCCAGGACCGACTTCGGGAACTCCCCGGCGTCCGGGCGCCAGTCCTCCCAGGCGCCGGTCGACAGGTAGCAGATGACCTTACGACCGTCGTCGTGCAGCTCGGCGACCGTGCCGGCCGACTGGTCGAAGCCGTCGATGTCGTACACGGGGACGTCGACGGAGGTGTCCAGGCGCCCGCTGAGCTGCCACTGCCACGGGGTGCCGGGCCTCGGCCGCCAGTGGGCGCCCGGCTCCTCCCCGGCGCCGTCGGGGGCGGTGGTGCATCCCGCTGTCAGCAGGAGCAGGGACAGCAGGAGGCTGCGGGCGGGGGCGCGGCTCATCGGGTGGGCTCCAGGGCGTGCGACGGCGTACCCCCGTGATGATCCCCCACGCCGGATGCCGCGCCGGTGCGCGGGCGCTTCGTGCGCCCCCGTGGTCGGGAAGCCGTGCCGGGAGCGGCGGGCGCGAGAATCCTCAACAGCGCCTCGTGCAGGGCGATAAGGGATCCCCCTATCTCTGAGACATGGGGATCTCCCTGCACGTCCGGAGCGGAAAGTCAGGGAGGCTGGTCGCAGCGGACGCCGCGCGGACGGCAGGAACGCGACCGGCCCACGCCCCAGGTCCGAGGGGCCGAACAAGGGCCTAGGCTCGTTCCCGGCACGTCGACCCATCCGTTCGGCCACCGAAACTCAATCGGAAGCGAGATTTCACCACCGTGACTGCTCTCACTCTCAGCACCGCCGCCGCGCCCGGCCTCCGCGCCGACGCGATCGTGGTCGGTGTCGCGAAGGGCCCCGCATCTCGGCCCGGGGGCCTGGTCGTAGCGCCGGGCGCCGAAGCTGTGGACAAGGCCTACGACGGCAAGCTCGCCGGCCTTCTGGAGACCCTCGGTGCCTCGGGCGCCGAGGGCGAGGTGACGAAGCTGCCCGCGCCGTCCGGTTTCAAGGCGCCGCTCGTGCTGGCGGTGGGCCTGGGCGCGGTGCCCGAGAAGGACGGCGCGTTCGGCGCGGAGACGCTGCGCCGCGCGGCCGGTGCCGCGGCCCGTGCCCTGTCCGGGACGAAGAAGGCCGCGTTCGCGCTGCCCGTCGCCGACGCCGACGCCGTGGGCGCCGTCGCCGAGGGCGCGCTGCTCGGCGCGTACTCCTTCGACGCCTACAAGGGCAACGCCAAGGACCCGAAGGCGAAGGACGCCAAGGGCCCGCTCGCCGACGTCGTCCTGCTCGGCGCGAAGCCGCGCGACAAGGCCCACAAGGCCGCCGCCGAGCGCGCGACCGCGGTGAGCGAGGAGCTGAACCGCGCCCGCGACCTCATCAACACCCCGCCGAACGACCTCGACCCCGAGGCCTTCGCCGCCGTCGCCCAGACCGCGGCCAAGGAGCACGGCATCAAGGTGACCGTCCTCGACGAGAAGGCGCTCGCCAAGGGCGGCTACGGCGGCATCCTCGGCGTCGGCGCGGGCTCCGCGGCCACGCCCCGCCTGGTGCAGCTGTCGTACACCAGCTCCAAGGCGAAGAAGCACCTGGCGTTCGTCGGCAAGGGCATCACCTACGACTCGGGCGGTATCTCCCTCAAGCCCGCCGGGCACAACGAGACGATGAAGTGCGACATGAGCGGTGCCGCCGCCGTGTTCGCCGCGGTCGTCGCCGCCGCCCGGCTGGGGCTGGAGGTCAACGTCACGGGCTGGCTCGCCCTCGCCGAGAACATGCCGTCCGGCTCCGCCACCCGCCCGGGTGACGTGCTGCGCATGTACAGCGGCAAGACGGTGGAGGTGCTGAACACCGACGCCGAGGGCCGGCTGGTGCTGGCCGACGCGCTCGCCAAGGCGTCCGAGGACAAGCCGGACGCGATCGTCGACGTGGCGACGCTGACCGGGGCGATGATGCTGGCGCTGGGCAACCGGACCTTCGGGATCATGGCGAACGACGACGCGTTCCGCTCCGCGGTGCACGAGGCGGCCGAGGAGTCCGGTGAGCCGGCGTGGCCGATGCCGCTGCCGGACCACCTGCGCAAGGGGATGGACTCCCCGACCGCCGACATCGCGAACATGGGCGAGCGCTACGGCGGCGGGCTCGTCGCCGGGCTGTTCCTGAAGGAGTTCGTCGGCGAGGGGATCACCTGGGCGCACCTGGACATCGCGGGGCCGGCGTTCAACGAGGGCGGGCCCTTCGGGTACACGCCCAAGGGCGGCACCGGGACGGCCGTGCGGACGCTGGTGCGGCTGGCCGAGCGGGCCGCCTCCGGCGACCTGGGGTGATGTCCGCCCCCTGGCTCGACACCTGAGGGACGCGGGCGACTGCGGGCCGGCTGTGGCCGGTCGCGCAGTTCCCCGCGCCCCCGACGGGGCGCGGCCCCTCGGCCCCCCCGTCACATCTGAGCGTGTGGTGTCTCACACCCCGGCCCGGCGTCTCGTTCCCTTCCGACAAGTGCGAAGATGGGGCTCGGCAGGACAGGGCCCCCACCACAGGGCCGAAGAAGAGCGGCCGGACACCAGCCGCCGCGCGGGTCTCGGACGACCGGCGTACGGCGCACATGCATGGAGGACGTGACGTGGCGAACGACGCCAGCACCGTTTTCGACCTAGTGATCCTCGGCGGTGGCAGCGGTGGTTACGCCGCGGCGCTGCGCGGGGCCCAGCTGGGCCTGGACGTCGCCCTGATCGAGAAGGACAAGGTCGGCGGCACCTGCCTGCACCGGGGATGCATCCCCACGAAGGCCCTGCTCCACGCGGGCGAGATCGCCGACCAGGCCCGCGAGAGCGAGCAGTTCGGCGTGAAGGCCACCTTCGAGGGCATCGACGTGCCCGCCGTGCACAAGTACAAGGACGGTGTGATCTCCGGCCTGTACAAGGGTCTGCAGGGGCTCATCGCCTCCCGCAAGGTCACCTACATCGAGGGTGAGGGCCGTCTGTCCTCCCCGACCTCCGTGGATGTCAACGGCCAGCGCATCCAGGGCCGTCACGTCCTGCTGGCGACCGGCTCCGTGCCGAAGTCGCTTCCGGGCCTGGAGATCGACGGCAACCGGATCATCTCCTCGGACCACGCCCTCGTCCTGGACCGGGTCCCGAAGTCGGCGATCGTCCTCGGCGGCGGTGTCATCGGCGTCGAGTTCGCCTCCGCCTGGAAGTCCTTCGGCACCGACATCACGATCATCGAGGGGCTGAAGCACCTCGCCCCCCTCGAGGACGAGAACTCCTCCAAGCTTCTTGAGCGCGCCTTCCGCAAGCGCGGCATCAAGTTCAACCTGGGCACCTTCTTCTCGAAGGCCGAGTACACCCAGGACGGTGTCAAGGTCACCCTCGCCGACGGCAAGGAGTTCGAGGCCGAGCTGCTGCTGGTGGCCGTCGGCCGCGGCCCCGTCTCCGCCGGTCTCGGCTACGAGGAGCAGGGCGTCGCCATGGACCGCGGCTACGTCCTGGTCGACGAGTACATGCGGACCAACGTCCCGACCATCTCCGCCGTCGGTGACCTGGTCCCGACGCTCCAGCTCGCGCACGTCGGCTTCGCCGAGGGCATCCTGGTGGCGGAGCGTCTGGCCGGCCTGAAGGCCGTTCCGATCGACTACGACGGTGTGCCGCGGGTGACGTACTGCCACCCGGAGGTCGCCTCCGTGGGCATCACCGAGGCCAAGGCCAAGGAGATCTACGGCGCGGACAAGGTCGTCGCTCTGAAGTACAACCTCGCGGGCAACGGCAAGAGCAAGATCCTCCAGACCGCGGGCGAGATCAAGCTCGTGCAGGTCAAGGACGGTGCGGTGGTCGGCGTCCACATGGTCGGCGACCGCATGGGCGAGCAGGTCGGCGAGGCCCAGCTGATCTACAACTGGGAAGCGCTGCCCTCCGAGGTCGCCCAGCTCATCCACGCCCACCCGACGCAGAACGAGGCGCTCGGCGAGGCCCACCTGGCCCTCGCGGGCAAGCCGCTGCACTCGCACGACTGACCCCTCGGTCGACGAAGCGACGATCCAGACTTCCGCAATTCGTTAAGGAGCAACAGAAACCATGGCGGTTTCCGTAACCCTTCCGGCGCTCGGCGAGAGCGTCACCGAGGGCACTGTCACCCGCTGGCTGAAGGCCGAGGGTGAGCGCGTAGAGGCCGACGAGCCGCTGCTCGAGGTCTCGACCGACAAGGTCGACACCGAGATCCCCTCCCCCGCCGCGGGCATCCTGGCCTCCATCAAGGTCGCCGAGGACGAGACGGTCGAGGTCGGCGCCGAGCTGGCCCTGATCGACGACGGCTCGGGCGCGCCCGCCGCCGCCCCGGCCCCCGCCGCCGAGGAGGCCTCGGCTCCGGCCCCCGAGCCCGCCGCGGCCGCGCCCTCCACCGAGCAGGAGACCCCCGCTCCGGCCCCGACCGCGGAGGCGGCCACCGGCGCCGGCTCGGCCGAGGGCACCGACGTGGTCCTCCCGGCGCTCGGCGAGTCCGTCACCGAGGGCACCGTCACCCGCTGGCTGAAGGAGGTCGGCGACTCGGTCGAGGCCGACGAGCCGCTGCTGGAGGTCTCCACCGACAAGGTCGACACCGAGATCCCGGCGCCCACCTCCGGTGTGCTGCTGGAGATCACGGTCGCCGAGGACGAGACCGCCGAGGTCGGCGCCAAGCTGGCCGTCATCGGTGCCCCGGGTGCCGCTCCGGCGGCTGCCCCGGCCGCCCCGGCTCCGGCGCCCGCCGCCGCTGCCCCGGCCCCGGCGGCCCCCGCGCCCGCCCCGGCCGCCCCCGCGGCTCCGGCCCCCGCGCCTGCCGCCCCGGCCGCTCCGGCCCCGGCGCCCGCCGCCGCTGCCCCGGCCGCTCCGGCCGCCGCGCCCGCGCCCGTCACCCCGGCCCCGGCCGCCGCGGCCCCGGCTGCCGCCAAGGCCACCGACGAGGGCGCCTACGTCACCCCCCTGGTGCGCAAGCTCGCCGCCGAGCACGGTGTCGACCTGGGCTCCGTCAAGGGCACCGGCGTCGGCGGCCGTATCCGCAAGCAGGACGTCGTCGCCGCCGCCGAGGCCGCGAAGGCCGCTGCCGCCGCTCCGGCTCCCGCCGCCGCACCGGCCGTCGCCGCCAAGAAGGCTCCGTCCCTGGAGGCGTCCCCCCTCCGTGGCCAGACCATCAAGATGCCGCGCATCCGCAAGGTCATCGGCGACAACATGGTCAAGGCGCTGCACGAGCAGGCGCAGCTGTCGTCGGTCGTCGAGGTCGACGTCACCCGCCTGATGCGGCTGCGCGCCCGCGCGAAGGACTCGTTCGCGGCGCGCGAGGGCGTGAAGCTCTCCCCGATGCCGTTCTTCGTGAAGGCAGCGGCCCAGGCGCTGAAGGCGCACGCGCCCATCAACGCCCGGATCAACGAGGCCGACGGCACGATCACCTACTTCGACGCCGAGAACATCGGTATCGCGGTGGACTCCGAGAAGGGCCTGATGACCCCGGTCATCAAGGGCGCCGGCGACCTCAACATCGCCGGTATCGCCAAGGCCACCGCCGACCTGGCGGGCAAGGTGCGTGCCAACAAGATCACGCCGGACGAGCTGTCCGGCGCGACCTTCACCATCTCCAACACCGGTTCGCGCGGCGCGCTGTTCGACACGATCATCGTGCCGCCGAACCAGGTCGCGATCCTCGGCATCGGCGCGACGGTCAAGCGCCCCGCCGTGATCGAGACGGAGGAGGGCACGGTCATCGGCGTCCGCGACATGACGTACCTGACCCTCTCCTACGACCACCGTCTGGTCGACGGCGCCGACGCGGCCCGTTACCTGACGGCGGTCAAGGCGATCCTGGAGGCGGGCGAGTTCGAGGTCGAGCTCGGTCTGTAGTCCCCGGGCGCACGCGCCACGACGATGCCCCGTCCGGAGTTCTCCGGGCGGGGCATCCGCGCGTGCGCGCCCTGTCGCCGAGGGGCCCCTCAGCCTGGCCGGTACGGGTCTTTACAAACCGGCGCTCCTCGGGGGCGTGTAAGTCTCGTCTCACCTGCGCGAAAGCACGCCCGTGCGCCTCTCCCCCGGAGGGCCGCGGCTTTATTGTCTAGAGGTCACCGCCCTTGGGGCTCTGTCCCCCGCCGAAGGAGCCCGCATGACCACCGCGCCCGTCGTCCACTCGCTGCGCGAACAGATCCGCGAGCACATCGTGGAAGGCATCGTGAGCGGGCGGTGGAAGCCGGGTGAGCGGATCGTGGAGCGGCGGATCGCGACGGAGCTGGAGGTCAGCCAGACGCCCGTGCGGGAGGCACTGCGCGAGCTGGAGTCGCTGCGGTTGATCGAATCCGCGCCGAACAAGGGCGTACGGGTGCGGAACCTGACGGCGGCCGACCTGGAGGAGAGCTACCCGGTCCGGGCCGGCCTGGAGGCGATCGCGGCGGAGCTGGCGGCGGAGCGGCTGGCGGAGGACTGCTCGGCGCTGGAGCCGCACGTGGCCGCGCTGTACGAGGCGGACCGCAACGCGGACGGGACGTCCCAGGTGCGGCACACGGTGGCGTTCCACCGGGAGCTGGTGCGGGCGGCGGGCAACTCGGTGCTGCTGCACACGTGGGAGGGGCTGGGCATCGAGGTCTTCACGGCCCTGTCGATCCGCTGGCTGGGGACGGTGCAGCAGTCGTACGCCGAGGAGCACGAGGAGCTGGTCGCCGCGTTCCGTCGCCGCGACCCGCGGATCGCGGACCTGGTCAAGTCCCACGTCCTGGGCTGCGCCCCGCACACGGACGAACCGGCCTAGCCACCGGGGGGTTAAAAGCATGGGGGGAGCCCGGGTGACCAAGGGGCGCGGGGAACTGCGCGAGAAGCCCCCACCGGAGCCGCACCCGCCTACGCACCCAGACGACCCACCCCCTGAGCGAACCCCCGCTCAAACGCCGCCCCACCTGCACAAACCCGGGGTCACACAGGTCACCCGGTGCCACCGCCGGAGGCACCCCGTGCCGACTTTCTCGTGATCAAGATATTTTGCCCGCAACCCTTTGATCGATCATCGATCAGCGGGTTACAGTCACCGACGGGCTTCCACAGGAGCCCGTCGCCCTGTCCTGCCAAAGACCAAGGGCAACCCCCGAACGCTTACCGATGAGGGAACCCCCTTCGACTGAGGAAGGCGGCGCAATGACCGACTCCCACGCCATCCAGCCGAGCGCGCTCGACCAGCTCCCCGACCGGGACCCGGAGGAGACCGCCGAATGGCAGGCCTCCCTGGACGCCGTCGCCAAGGCGGCCGGACCGCACCGCGCGGCGTACCTGATGCGGCGCACCCTGGAGCGCGCGGAGGGCAACGGCATCGCGCTGCCCAAGCTGCTCGAATCGGACTACGTCAACACCATCCCCACCGCCGCCGAGCCGGGCATCCCCGGTGACGAGGCGATGGAGCGCCGTATCACCGCGTGGAACCGCTGGAACGCCGCCGCGATGGTGACCCGCGGCAGCAAGTACGGCGTCGGCGGCCACATCGCGACGTTCGCCTCCGCGGCCTGGCTCTACGAGACGGGCTTCAACCACTTCTTCAAGGGCAAGGAGGCCGACGGCTCGGGCGACCAGCTCTACATCCAGGGCCACGCCTCCCCCGGCATCTACGCCCGCGCCTTCCTCGACGGCCGGCTGAACGAGTCCCACCTGGACAACTTCCGCCGCGAGTCGGGCGGCGACGGCCTCCCGTCGTACCCGCACCCCCGCCGCCTGCCCTGGCTGTGGGAGTTCCCGACGGTGAGCATGGGCCTCGGCCCCCTCTCCGCCATCTACCAGGCGCGCTTCAACCGCTATCTGACCAGCCGCGCCATCAAGGACGTCTCGGCCTCCCACGTCTGGGCGTTCCTCGGCGACGGCGAGATGGACGAGCCCGAGTCCACGGCGGCACTCGCCCTGGCCTCCCGTGAGGGTCTCGACAACCTCACCTTCGTCATCAACTGCAACCTGCAGCGCCTCGACGGCCCGGTCCGCGCCAACTTCAAGATCGTGCAGGAGCTGGAGGCCCAGTTCCGCGGCGCCGGCTGGAACGTGATCAAGACCCTGTGGGGCTCCGCCTGGGACGAGCTGTTCCAGCTCGACACCACGGGCGCGCTCGTCCGCCGCCTGCGCGAGGTACCGGACGCGCAGGTGCAGACGTACCAGACCCGCGACGCCGCCTACATCCGCCAGGACTTCTTCGGCAAGGACCCGGCGCTCGTCGAGATGGCGAAGCTGCTGAGCGACGACAAGATCCTGGAGTGCTTCCACCTCTCGCGCGGTGGTCACGAGGCGCGCAAGGTGTACGCCGCCTACAAGGCCGCCGTCGAGTTCAAGGGCGCCCCGACCGTGATCCTGGCGCAGACCGTCAAGGGCTTCACCCTCGGCGAGGGCTTCGCGTCGAAGAACGCCAACCACCAGATGAAGAAGCTGTCGACGGACGAGTTCAAGCAGATGCGTGATCTGCTCGAACTCCCCATCAAGGACAGCGACTTCGTCGACGGGGTCGTGCCCTACGGCCACCCGGGCGCCGACTCCCCCGAGGTCCGCTACCTCCAGGAGCGCCGCGCGGCCCTCGGCGGCCCGGCGCCCGCCCGTCGTACGCACGCCCTGGCGCCGCTCCCGGCCGCCGCCGACAAGACCTTCGCCGCCTTCGACAAGGGGTCCGGCTCGCAGAACGTGGCGACGACCATGGCCTTCGTCCGGCTCGTCAAGGACCTGGTCCGCGACAAGCAGACCGGCCGCCGCTGGGTGCCGATCGTCCCCGACGAGGCCCGCACCTTCGGCATGGAGTCGCTGTTCCCGTCGCTCGGGATCTACTCCCCCAAGGGCCAGACGTACGAGCCGGTCGACCGTGACCAGCTGATGTACTACAAGGAGGCCAAGGACGGGCAGATCCTCAACGAGGGGATCACCGAGGCCGGTTCGATGGCCGACTTCATCGCCGCCTCGACGTCGTACGCGACGCACGGCGAGGCGATGATCCCGTTCTACATCTTCTACTCGATGTTCGGCTGGCAGCGCACGGCCGACCAGATGTGGCAGCTCGGCGACCAGCTCGGCCGCGGCTTCCTCGTCGGCGCCACGGCCGGCCGTACGACCCTGACGGGCGAGGGCCTGCAGCACGCCGACGGCCACTCACCGGTCATCGCGGCGACGAACCCGGCCGCGCTGACGTACGACCCGGCGTTCGCGTACGAGGTCGCGGCGATCGTCAAGGACGGTCTGCGCCGGATGTACGGCGAGGCGGCCCCGGGCGAGGACCCGAACGTCTTCTACTACCTGACCGTCTACAACGAGCCGCTGCCGCAGCCCGCGAAGCCGGGCGTGGCCGGGGTGGACGAGGGCATCGTCAAGGGCCTGTACCGCTTCAACACGGCCGAGTCGGCGGGGCTGTCCCCGGTGGCGAACGCGCCGCGCGTCCAGCTGCTCGGTTCCGGTACGGCGATCCACTGGGCCCTGGAGGCGCAGAAGCTGCTCGCGGAGGAGTGGGGTGTCGCGGCGGACGTGTGGTCGGCGACGTCCTGGAGCGAGCTGCGGCGGGACGCGCTGGAGGCGGATGCCGCGCTGCTGCGCGGGGAGGAGCGGACGCCGTACGTCCGGCAGGCGCTGCAGGGTGCCGAGGGGCCGGTGCTGGCGGTGTCCGACTACATGCGCCAGGTTCCGGACCAGATCGCGCAGTGGGTGGAGCAGGACTACTCCTCGCTCGGTGCGGACGGGTTCGGCATCTCCGACACCCGGGAGGCGGCGCGGCGCCACTTCGGCGTCGACGCGCAGTCGGTCGTGGTCGCGGCGCTCGCGCAGCTCGCGCGGCGGGGTGAGGTCAAGGCGACCTCCGTGAAGGAGGCCCGGGAGCGGTACGGGCTGTAGGGAGCCGGGGGCGCCTCATGACTCGGGGGTGCGGGTTCGTCGGCGGGTGCGGCTCCGGTGGGGGCTGGTCGCGCAGTTCCCCGCGCCCCTGAAAAGCAGGGGCTGCGGCCCCTGCTTTTCGGCCCGCAGGGGCCGTTGCTCTTAGGGGCGCGGGGAACTGCGCGAGCAACCCCCACCCACCCGCAGCCGAAGAACGCACCCGACATCCCACCCCCTTTTGTCACATCGGCCCGGCATCATGGCCCCATGCGTGCTGCCCGGCTGATCAAAATGGTGTTGCTGCTTCAGGCCCGGCCCTCCATGACCGCCGCCGAACTCGCCCGGGAGCTGGAGGTGTCCGAGCGCACCGTCACCCGGGACGCCCAGGCGCTGTCGGAGGCGGGGGTCCCGGTGTACGCGGACCGGGGGCGGGCCGGTGGGTACCGGCTGATCGGCGGGTACCGGACCCGGCTCACGGGGCTGGCCCGCAGCGAGGCCGAGGCGCTGTTCCTCAGCGGTGTGCCGGGTGCGCTGCGGGAGATGGGGCTGGAGGACGCCGCCTCCGCCGCCCGGCTGAAGGTGTCGGCCGCCCTGCTGCCCTCCCTCCGCGACGCCTCCCGTACGGCCGCCCAGCGTTTCCACCTCGACGCACCCAGCTGGTTCCAGGAGCCGAAGACCCCCGAGCTGCTGCCGGCCGTCGCGGACGCCGTGTGGGACGACCGCCGGATCGTCGCGCGGTACCGCAGGGGCGACGTGGAGGTCGGGCGGGAGCTGGAGCCGTACGGTCTCGTCCTCAAGGCCGGTGTCTGGTACCTGTGCGCCCGTGTGCCCGCCGCGGGCGACGGCACCGGTGAGGGCACCGGCTCGTTCCGGACCTACCGCATCGACCGCTTCCTCTCCGTCGAGGACGGCGGCGAGCGCTTCGCCCGCGACGAGGAGTTCGATCTGCCGGGGTACTGGGACGAGCAGACGGAACGGTTCGCCCGGTCGATCCTGCACACCGAGGTCGTCGTACGGCTGTCGGCGCGGGGGCTGCGGAGGCTGGCGTACGTCGTGGATCCCGTGTCCGCGCGCGACGCCCTGGCGGCGGCCGGCTCCCCCGACGAGCTGGGCCGGACCACCGTCACCCTCCGGGTCGAGTCGTGGGAGGTGGCCCACACCCAGCTCACGGCGCTGGGGCCGGAGGCCGAGGTGCTGGCCCCGGCGGAGCTGCGGGAGCGCTTCGCGGACGACGCGCGCCGGCTCGCCGGGCTCTACAGCGACGCGTGAGTCCGCCGGGCGCGTCCGCATCGGTCATAACGATCCGCCGTCCTCCGCGTGCGTCCCACCCGCCCAGGCACGATGCTGGACCCGTGATGGACGAGACGGAGTTCTGGGAGCTGGTGGACACGTCCCGCGAGGACGCCGAGGGCGACCCCGAGGACCAGGCCGACCTGCTCGTGGAACGGCTCGGCCGGCTGGACCCGGAGGCGGTGCTGGACTTCGCCCGGCACTTCGAGTCCCGCTACAACCGCGCCTACACCTGGGACCTCTGGGGCGCCGCGTGGGTGCTGCTGGACGGTGCCAGTGACGACGCGTTCGACTTCTTCCGGTGCTGGCTGATCGGTCAGGGCCGGGAGGTGTTCGAGGGCGCGGTCCACGATCCCGACTCCCTCGCCGGTCTGCTGGACGACTTCGACGACGAGGTCGACGGGGACGGCGAGGAGCTGGGCTACGCCGCGGACGAGGCGTACGAGCAGCTCACCGGTGTGGTCGCCCCGGACCTCGGTCTCCCGCCCCCGCCCCGTGAACCGGAGGGCACCCCGCTGGACTTCGAGGACGAGGCGGCGCTCGCCGAGCGCTGCCCGAAGCTCTGGGAACGCTTCCGGGGCGAGGGCTGAGACGGGTCCCTTCGGGGGCGAGAGCCGCGGCTGCCGCCGTTCAGGGGCGTGAGCCGCGGTTCCCCGCGCGCGGCACGTACGCGTACTGCCCGTCGGTGGACGGCCGGGCGTGCCGTCCCCGCTCCTGACCGGGGGCGGGGTGCTCGGGGGCCGAGGCCCCGTGCAGGGGCGCGGCGTTGGCGCGGTCCAGGGCGGACGCGGTCACGGCGGACGGGCCGAGGACGACGACGGCTGCCGCGCAGGCCACCGTCCAGGGGCTCCGCAGGGCCGAGGTCCAGGACCGCCTCGGGTCGCGGGACGTGTTCTTCGTACGGCTGCCGGTCATTTTCCCCACCACTTTCCCAGGCTCCGGTCGGCGTGACACCGACGAAGTTAGGGCGCGTGTCTGGGAGAAGTCTGTGAGGCCCGGGCGCGCTGTCTGTGAACCCGATGAGATCCGGTTCAGCGCCGGCCCTGGAGGTGCGCCGCCCGTTCCCTGATGGCGGGCAGGCGTTCCGCGAGGGCCGCGCCCGGACAGCTGGTCATGTAGCCGTCGCTGTGGCCGGCGAGGGTGGGCAGCAGCACGGTGGTGCCGGAGGGGTAGCGGCTGAGGCTGTTGCTGGAGGTGAGCCGGACGCTGCCGCGCGGGTCGGTGTCGGAGAGGCCGAGTTTCCAGGCCGCCAGGGCGGCGATCGCGTCGGTCATGGCCTGGGGGACGGGGACCCCGGCGGTGAAGGTGCCGAGAGCGGCGATGCCGGTGGTGCGGTGGTTGAAGCCCTGGGTGTGGGCGCCGGTGACGGCGCGGGTGATGCCGCCCGCACGGCCCTCGTAGATGGTGCCGCAGCGGTCGACGAGGAAGTTGTAGCCGATGTCGTCCCAGTCCTTGGCTCCGGTCTGGCCCGCGTACAGGTAGCGGATGATGCGGGGCGCGTCGGCGCAGTCGTAGCCGTTGGGCGAGTCCGTGTGGTGGATGAAGACGGCGGCCACCTCGTCGTCGTAACGGGCAGGCGGCTGGCTGGGCGCCTCCTTCTCCAGCCAGCGGGACCGCGGCACGATCGGCGGCATGGGCGCCTGGTGCGGCGGCACGGGCCGGGCGGCGGGCCGGCCCGCGCGATGCGCCGGGCGGTCCGCGCCGACCGCGAGCAGGACGACCACGAGGACGGCCGCCAGGCCGGGCAGACAGGCCAGCAGCACCAGCAGGACGCGCCGGGGCGGATCCGCGTGCTCCCAGGCCAGGCGCACACGGTCACGGGCCGGGCGCGAGCGCCGGTGGAGCGGGCCCGGGGCGCGCGGGGTCCGGGTACGACGGCGCCACGCGCGGCGCAGCCGCCGTATTCGCGCCCCCCGTGACATCCGGAACACACGCATGTCCCCAGAGTCACCCGGACGCGCCCCGCCCGCGATGTGGGGTGGGCCACCCGGGGGAAGCGGAAGGAACCAACGCCGTGGCCCGGGGCGTTTTCACTGTTCGAGGCGGATGCGGCACGGTGGTGGCCGGTTCGCGCGGACCGGCGGGCCGCCGCGGGGGCCCGGCTGATCACTGGGGCCGCCGCGCGCGTACTACAGGGTCCCTAGAGAGAGGCGGCTGGAGTGGACGTGCTCGACATCCTGCTGATGCTGGTGATCCTCGCCTACGCGGCGTCGGGTTACCGTCGCGGCCTGGTGGCGGGATGTGTGTCCCTCGCCGGATTCGTGGGCGGCGCGGCCACCGGCGTCTGGGTGCTGCCCTGGATGATGGAGCTGGTGGAGGCGGGCACTCCGGCGGCGACGGTCACGGCGGTGCTGACGGTGCTGGTGCCGGGGGTGATCGGACACGAGCTGGCGGGCAGGCTGGCGCTGCGGCTGCGCCGGGAGATCGACCGCAGTCCGCTGCGGGTGGCGGACGGCATCGGCGGGGCGGCGGCCAACACCCTCGCCGTGCTCATCGTGGCCTGGGTGGCCGCGAGCGTCCTCGGGGCGTCCTCGTCGGCGGTGGTGACCAACTCGATCCGTAACTCCGTGCTGCTGGGCGCCGTGCAGGACACCATGCCGGACACCACGCCGGCCTGGTTCTCGGACGCCACGTCCGCGCTCACCGAGGCGGGCTTCCCGCAGGTCTTCAACCCGTTCGAGAACGAGGCGACGGCCGAGGTCGCCAAGCCGTCCGGCGACAGCGTCACCGCGGCCGCGACGAGCGCCGCCAAGCGGAGCACGGTGAAGATCGAGGGCGTGGCCGGCACCCAGGGCCGCGAGGGCAGCGGTTTCGTGTACTCCACCGAACACGTGATGACCAACGCCCATGTGGTGGCGGGCATCGACGACCCGAGCGTGCGGGTGGGCGGCGTGGGCAGGGCGTACGAGGCGAAGGTCGTGCTCTTCGACTCGGACAAGGACGTGGCGGTCCTCTACGTCCCGGGGCTGAAGGCCCCCGTGCTGCGCTTCGACGACAGCGCCGGGCGCGGCGACGCGGCGGTCGTCGCCGGTTACCCGGAGGACGGCGGTCTGGACCTCCAGGCGGCCACGGTCGCCAGCCGTATCGACGCCACCGGCCGGAACATCTACAACACCGACTCGGTGACCCGCGACATCTACTCCATCCGTTCCACGGTCCGCCCCGGCAACTCCGGCGGCCCCCTGCTCACCACCGAGGGCCGGGTGTTCGGCGTGGTCTTCGCGCGCTCCACCTCGGACGCCGAGACGGGGTACGTCCTCACGGTGGACGAGGTCCTCCCGGACGCGAAGCGCGCGGCGAACGCGACGGCGCCGGTGGACACGGGCGAGCTCGTGACCTCGTGACCCGGTGACCTCGCGACCCGTCGGTGACGGCCGGTCAGGTCGGTCAGATCCGATCAGGTCAGGTCAGGTCAGGTCAGGTCAGGTCAGAGCCGACGGCCCATCAGCACGTCGTCCACGTACTGCCCGTCGAGCAGGAACTCCTCGGGCAGGACGCCCTCCACCACGAACCCCTCGGACTCGTAGAGCTTCCTGGCCGCGGTGTTGTGGCCGAGGACCCGCAGGGTCAGCCGGCGGGCGCCCCGGCGGCGCGCCTCGTCCTGCACGGCGCGCAGCAGCGCTCGCGCGACGCCCGCCCCGCGCGCCCGGTCGGCGACGGCGAGGCCCTGGACCTGGCGGACGTGCGTGTGACACGCCAGGCCGGAGGCCACGGCGAGACGGACGTACCCGACGACCGTCCCGTCGAGTTCGGCGACCAGGTGGTCCCCCGGGCCGTGGCGCTCGTTGAAGAACGGCGGGTACGGCTGCTCGGGGCGGGCCTGGACGGAGTGCAGGGTGGACCAGGTGTCGCGGTCGAGCCGGCTGAGCGTGTCCTCGTCGTCCGAGGTCGCGACGCGTATGTGGGGAACGGGCATGGCGGCCACTGTACGGCGGCGCCGACGCGGCCGGACGGCCGGTTCGCGCCCCCGGGACCACTGTCGTGCCGCGGGGCGGGCAGGATGGAGGCATGACGGATGAATCACCCGTTCCACCCGGCTCCCGTATCGCGATCGCCGGGGCGTCCGGCCTGATCGGTTCGGCGCTCGCCCGCTCCCTCACCGACGACGGCCACGAGGTGCTCCGGCTCGTACGCCGGGCGCCCCGGGCGCGGGGCGAGGTGCACTGGGACCCGGAGGCGGGGCAGGTCGACACGGCCGGCCTCGCGGGCTGCGCGGCCGTGGTCAATCTCGCCGGCGCGGGGGTCGCGTCCCGCCGCTGGACGGAGTCGTACAAGGCGACGATCCGCGACAGCCGGGTGCACGGCACCCGGACGCTCGCCGAGGCCGCCGCCCGTCTCGACACCCCGCCGAGCGTGTTCGTCAACGGCAGCGCCATCGGCTTCTACGGCTTCACGGGCGACCGGGTCGTGGACGAGTCGGCGGAGCCGGGGTCGGAGTTCCTGTCCGCGTTGTGCGTGGAGTGGGAGGGGGCGACCGAGGCGGCGCGGGAGGCCGGGATCCGTACCGCGTTCGCGCGTACGGGGCTGGTGGTGGCCCGGGGCGGGGGCGCCTGGGGTCCGCTGTTCCCGCTGTTCAAGGCCGGGCTCGGCGGGCGGATGGGCGACGGACGCCAGTACTGGAGCTTCATCTCCCTGCACGACGAGGTCGCGGCCCTGCGGCATCTGCTCTTCACGCCGTCGCTGTCGGGCCCGTTCAACCTGACCGCGCCGGCCCCGCTGACGAACCGTGAGATCACGGCGGCGATGGGGCGGGTGCTGCGCCGGCCCACCGTGTTCACGGTGCCCGCGCCGGCGCTGCGGCTCGCGCTCGGCGGCGTCGCGGGCGATGTCCTCGGCAGCACGCGGGTGGTGCCGACGCGGTTGCTGGAGTCGGGGTTCACGTTCACGTATCCGGAAATCGACGACGCGATTCGAGCGGCGCTCGGCTGAGGGGGTGGGTCCGTGGTCGGTGCGGGTGTGATGTCGGGTGCGGGTGCGTGGGGCTTCTCGCGCAGTTCCCCGCGCCCCTGAAAGCCCAGGCCCCGCGGGCCTGAAAAGCACGGGGCGCAGCCCCTGCTTTTCAGGGGCGCGGGGAACTGCGCGACCAGCCCCCACCGGACCCGCACCCGAAGACGACGTCCCCGCCCCCGAACGCCCGGCGCACACGCACCCCGTCCATGCCCCCGTGCGAGGGTCCCGCGCTCCTTCCCCGGGACCGGCTCCCGCCTTCACTCTCAAGCCGAACTCAGGTGTTTCAGAAGGATGTTGGGGGCATAACGTCCCCGCAGCCGCGCGACCTCGGGAGGGGCACGTGCTTGAGTCGGTGCACCAGTCGGCGTTCCCGGCGGACACAGAGGACGCCGAAAGCACAGACGTCATCGTCGTAGGAGCCGGTGTGGCCGGCCTCGCGGCGGCCGGACATCTGACCAGGGCGGGGCTGAGGACCACCGTCCTGGAGGCCGGCCCCGCCGTCGGCGGCCGGATGTCCACCGAGAAGGTCGACGGCTTCCGTCTGGACCGGACGACGCGGCTGCTGTCCACGTCGTACCCGGAACTGCGCCGCACGCCGGGCCTGGACGGGCTCCCCCTGCGTCCGTTCGCCCCGGGCGTCCTGCTGCACGCCGACGGCCGTCATCAGCGCGCCGGCGCCACCCCTGTCCTGCGGAGCGCGAGGGGCGCACTCACGGCCGCACGCGCCCTCGCAAGCGCCCCCAGGCTCCCCCGGAACCAGGGCCGTTCCACGAGCACCCGGCCCGGCCGGCTGGGCGCCCCCGCCGACCAGTCCCGGCTGGCCATGGCGCTGGCCCGGCTCGCCGCGACCGCGCCCGAGCGGCTGCTCACCCGGACGGAGGTACCGGTCGCCCAGGCACTGACCACCCGGGGTTTCCCGCCCCGCACGATCGACGGTTTCGTACGGCCCCTGCTGGCCGCGCTGCTCGCCGACCCGGCGCTGGAGACCTCCAGCCGCTGCGCCGACCTGGCGCTGCACACCTTCGCGACGGGCCGGCTGTGCATCCCGGAGGGCGGCGCCGACACCCTTCCGGAGCTGCTCGCGGCCGCGCTGCCGCCGGGCTCGGTCCGCACGGGGGTGGAGGTCACCGCGATCAGCACGACCTCGGTGACGACGGCGCACCACGGTGTGCTCACCTGCCGTGCCGTGGTGCTGGCCACCGACGCCCGGTCCGCCGCCGCCCTGCTGCCGGGGCTGCGGGTCCCGGCGTTCCACCCGGTGACGGTCCTGCACCACGCCACGGACGAGCCCCCGTTGACGGAACCGGCGCTGCTGCTGGACGCCGACCGCAGCGGACCCGTCTCGCACACGGCGGTCATCAGCCAGGTCGACCCGAGCCGGGCACCGGTGGGCCGCTCCCTGATCACCTCCGTGGTCCTCGGCACTCCCCCGGACCCGGCGCACCTCGACGCCACGGTCCGCGCCCAGCTGGCCCGTCTCTACCGGACGTCCACGACCCGCTGGGAGCTCCTGGCCGCGCACCACGTCCCCGAGGCGGTCCCCGCGATGCCCGCGCCGCACGACCTGCGCCGGCCGGTGCGTCTGCTGGCCGGGCTCTACGTCTGCGGCGACCACCGCGACACCAGCACCGTGCAGGGCGCGCTGCACTCCGCCCGGCGGGCCGCCCACGCCGTCCTGACCGACCTGGACGTCCGCCCGGCGCTCGCGGAGGAGTTCCTGGAAACGGCCGCGTGACAGGCCACCGAAGACCCCTCAGGGGCGCCCGGCACATCACCGGGCGCCCCTGAGGTGGTTCCCGCGCCTACCCCAGCGCCGCCACCTTGTCCCGGTACCCCCTCACCGGGGCCGCGTCGCGGTAGGGCTCCAGCCGGCGCTCGAAGTCGCGGACGTACTCCACGGCCCGTACGGACCGCATCTCCGATGCCTGACCGGCGGCCTCCGCGCCCAGCTGGCAGGCCTGGTCGAGTTCGCCGAGGCCCAGCCGGGCGGAGGCGAGGACGACGCGGCAGAACAGGCGGCTGCGGGCGTAGGCGGGCGCCCGCAGCTGCAGGGAGCGCTCGGCGTGCTGGGCGGCGGCCCGGTACTGCTGGAGGTCGCGGTGGCTGTGCCCGAACTCGTCGGCGAGCTGGGCCTCGTCGAAGAACCGCGCCCAGTGGGGGACCTCGTCCCCGGGGCGGGCCGTCTCCAGGGCGCGCTCGGCGCGCACGAGCGCGGCCGTGGAGGCCCGTACCTCGCCGAGCACCGCGTGCCCCCGCGCCTCGACGGAGTGCAGCAGCGACTGCACCACCGGCGGCACGGCGGACCCGACACCCTGCTGGGCCACGCGCGCGAGCTGCACGGCCTCCCTGCCGTGCCCGAGGTAGACCGCCTGACGGCTCATCGTGACGAGCACGTACGCCCCGTACGCCCGGTCGCCCGCCGCCTGCGCCAGTCGCAGCGCCTGCACGAAGTACCGCTGGGCGAGACCGTGCGCCCCGATGTCGTACGAGGTCCAGCCGGCCAGCCGGGTCAGGTCGGCGGCGGCCGCGAACAGCCGTCGGCCGACCTGCTCGCCGTAGGCGCCGCGCAGCATGGGCTCGGCCTCGTGCTCCAGGTAGCGCACGAGGGCCTGGCGGGCGTGCCCGCCGCCGTAGGCGTCGTCGAGGGCGCGGAACAGCTCCCCCACCGAGCGCAGGGCGGCGATGTCCCCGCCGGTGACCTTCTGGCCGGGGCCGCGCTCGGTCTGGCTGCGCTGCCGGGGGACGGCCGGGCGGCCCTGCGGGGGGACCCGGGTGGCGCCCGGATCACCCCGGCCGACCCGGTCGTCGGCGCGGCCGATCAGCCAGTCCCGGCTGGGGACGACCAGCCCGGCGGGCGTGAACGCGATCTTGCGGAGTTCGGCGTGGCTGCCGGAGTCCTTGCGCCACAGGCCGCCGACGATGTCGATGGCCTCCTCGGGGGTGGCGGCGAACTCCAGGCCCGCGTACACGGGGGCGCAGGCGTCCAGGCCGAGGTCCTGGGCGGTGAGCCGGCGGCCGAGGCGGCGGGTGAACACCTCGGCGATGAGGGCGGGTGTCGTCCCCCGGGGCTGCTGACCACGCAGCCAGCGGGTGACCGACGTCTTGTCGTATCTGAGGTCGAGGCCGTGTTCGAGACCGAGCTGGTCCACACGGCGCGCTAGTCCCGCGTTCGAGAACCCCGCTTCTGCGATGAGGGCGGCGAGCTGGCGGTTGGGGGTGCGCTGCGCGGGTCGTTCCGTCATCTGCGGTGCGGTCTCCTGCCTTCCGGGTGTCGGCGGGGTTTCCCGGATTGCCTGGTGAGAAGCCTTTTGCGGCCTTGTGAACGGCGCGAATGTAGCGGAGAGTAAGCGTCCGATCGCACACTTCCGCGTCCATTCATCCGATCGTGTGAGGATTTGCCGCACGGCTGACGTGCCCGGCCTCCGACACGCGCCGGCCGGGCCCCTCGTACGCCCGGCGGCCGGGGCGTACGACGAGCGTCGGGCTCCGCCTCCGCGCCCTGCACCACGGGGGCCGGCGCCGACGTCGCGGACCGCTCGAACACCGCCCGGTCGCGCGGTCGTACAGTGGCTTGGGCGCGTCACGCGCCTGACAGGGCTATCGCGGTGCCGCCGCCCGGCGCCACCGCCGAGGGAGGCGCTTGCCGTGAGTGGGTTGCGGTTCGTCCGCATGGGGTTCGGCACGGAGGCCGTCGAGTACCAGGAGGCGTGGGACGAGCAGCGCCGGGTGCACGCGGCGCGCTTCGCCGACGAGGTCCCCGACACCGTGCTGCTCCTGGAGCACCCGCCGGTCTACACGGCCGGCCGGCGCACGGCCGACAGCGAACGCCCCCTCGACGGCACGCCCGTCATCGACGTCGACCGCGGCGGCAAGATCACCTGGCACGGCCCCGGCCAGCTGGTGGGCTACCCGATCCAGAAGCTCCCCCGCCCGGTGGACGTGGTCGCCCACGTGCGGCGCCTGGAGGAGGCCCTGATCCGCACGTGCGCGGAGTTCGGGGTGGAGACCACGCGGGTCGAGGGGCGCAGCGGGGTGTGGGTGCTGGGCGACCCGGTCGAGCGGCGGCTCGGCGGGCTGTCGCTGGACCTCGACCCCCGGATGACCGACGACGAGTTCGACCCGCGGATGAACGGGCCGGAGTACGCGCCCTCCAACGCCGGGCAGCGGCGCGAGGACCGCAAGATCGCCGCGATCGGGATCCGGGTGGCGAAGGGCGTCACGATGCACGGCTTCGCGCTGAACGTGAACCCCGACAACAAGTGGTTCGACCGGATCATCCCGTGCGGGATCCGTGACGCGGGGGTCGCGTCCCTGGCGGGTGAGCTGGGCCGGGACGTCACGATCGACGAGGTCCTGCCGGTGGCCGAGCGGCATCTCCGGGACGTTCTGGAGAACGCGGACCTGCAGCCGCGGGTGGTGGAGCGGGCGTCGGCGTAGCCCGGGGCGGGGTGCGTTGTCGGGTGCGGGTCCGGTGGGGGCTGGTCGCGCAGTTCCCCGCGCCCCTGAAAAGCAGGGGCTGCGCCCCGCGCTTTCCAGGCCCGCAGGGCCGCCGTCTTTCAGGCCCGCAGGGGCCTGGTCTTCAGGGGCGCGGGGAACTGCGCGAGAAGCCCCACCGGAGCCGCACCCGACAGCGCACCCCCGCGCGGAGCGCGAAAGGGGGGCCGGGGGAATGCCACCCCGAAGCCGAAGGTTGCCCACCCCGGGGACCGAGAACCGTACGGGCGTACCCTGGGGGACGCCGAAGAATCGAATGCACAGGGAGCCGATGTGTCCGCAGTCGCACCCGACGGACGCAAGATGCTGCGCCTGGAGGTCCGGAACAGCCAGACCCCCATCGAGCGCAAGCCCGAGTGGATCAAGACCCGGGCGAAAATGGGCCCCGAGTACACGAAGATGCAGGCCCTGGTGAAGAGCGAGGGGCTGCACACGGTCTGCCAGGAGGCGGGCTGCCCCAACATCTACGAGTGCTGGGAGGACCGGGAGGCCACCTTCCTCATCGGCGGCGACCAGTGCACCCGGCGCTGCGACTTCTGCCAGATCGACACCGGCAAGCCCGAGGCGCTGGACCGCGACGAGCCCCGCCGCGTGGGCGAGTCCGTGGTCACCATGGACCTGAACTACGCCACCATCACCGGCGTCGCCCGCGACGACCTGGAGGACGGCGGCGCCTGGCTGTACGCGGAGACGGTCCGCCAGATCCACGAGCAGACCGCCGGGCGTGAGACCGGCCACACCAAGGTCGAGCTGCTCGCCCCGGACTTCAACGCCGTACCGGAGCTGCTCCAGCAGGTCTTCGAGTCCCGCCCCGAGGTCTTCGCGCACAACGTCGAGACGGTCCCGCGGATCTTCAAGCGCATCCGTCCCGGCTTCCGCTACGAGCGCTCCCTCAAGGTGATCACCGAGGCCCGTGACTTCGGTCTGGTGACCAAGTCCAACCTGATCCTCGGCATGGGCGAGACCCGTGAGGAGGTCAGCGAGGCGCTCAAGCAGCTGCACGACGCCGGCTGCGAGCTGGTGACCATCACCCAGTACCTGCGTCCGAGCGTCCGCCACCACCCCGTGGAGCGCTGGGTCAAGCCGCAGGAGTTCGTGGAGCTGAAGCAGGAGGCCGACGAGATCGGCTTCTCCGGCGTGATGTCCGGCCCGCTGGTCCGCTCCTCGTACCGGGCCGGCCGGCTCTACCAGATGGCCGTCGAGAAGCGGGGTGCGTACATCGCCTCGCAGGCCGTCTGACCCCTCCGACGGACGCTCGGCCAAATGGCACGCAGTGCCATCTGGTCGTGTGAATCCCAGCACAAGCAGCTACTCGCCAGTAATGGCCGATTGACCGCGGTCCTGACCGTCCTCGCAGATGAGGGCACTGTCAGGGCCGCGTCGGGGTTTAAAGGGCGCGAAGCAAGGCTTCACCCTCGTTTGACCGGTCGGTCATGCCCTGGTAACACCAATCAGTGACCCTGGTTTCACACCCGGTACAGAGCCCTAGCCCGAGCAGCCATCCCGAGGGGGGACCTCCCATGCAGGCCGCACCCGTCCGCGCCACTCCGATCCCGTCGTTCACCGATGCACTCCGTGCCGTCGAGTCGCTGCTGCTGAGCAGCGGCCAGCGCACCGCCCGCCGCAACGCGTGGACCTCCGTGCTGGAGGACCGCCGCCGCGCCAAGGACCGGTTCGAGGCCGAGCGCGTGCTCGAGGCCGCCGTCGCCTCGCGCACCTCGTAACCGCCGCAACCCCTCCGCACCACCCCGCACACCGCACCACCCCGTACACCGCACGAAACCCGTACACGGCACCACCCGTACGCAGCACGACCCCGCTCGCAGCACCACCGTCGGCACCGCCGCCGCCCGGCGCCGCTTCCCCGGCGCAGTCGCCGGTCTCCGGTCCCCACCGGCACCGCCGTCGTCCTCGCTTCCCCGGACACGTAGACTTCGTGCCATGGCGAGGAAGGAACCGGCAGCGGACGCTGCGAACCCCGGGCGACTCAAGCAGATCGCTCTGACGTACAAGATGACCCGCAGGGCCGACAAGAAGATCGGTCTTGTACTCGCGGCTGTCGGAATCATCACCTTCGGTGTCTTCCTCGCGATCGGTTTCTTGATCGGTCACCCCATCTATCTCGGCATCCTGGGCCTTCTGCTCGCCTTCCTCGCGACGGCGATCGTGTTCGGACGGCGGGCCGAGCGGGCCGCGTTCGGGCAGATGGAGGGCCAGCCGGGTGCCGCCGCGGCGGTGCTGGACAACGTGGGCCGTGGCTGGACCACCACCCCCGCGGTGGCGATGAACCGCAGCCAGGACGTGGTGCACCGCGCCGTCGGCAAGGCCGGCATCGTCCTGGTCGCCGAGGGCAACCCGAACCGGGTGAAGAGCCTGCTGGCCGCCGAGAAGCGGAAGATGGCCCGCATCGTGGCGGACGTCCCGGTGCACGACCTGGTCGTGGGCACCGGCGAGGGCCAGACCGAGCTGAAGAAGCTCCGCACCACCATGCTCAAGCTGCCGCGCGTCCTGACCGGCCCCCAGGTGACCGCCACCAACGACCGGTTGCGCGCGATGGGCGACCTGATGAGCAACATGCCGCTTCCCAAGGGCCCGATGCCGAAGGGCATGCGCATGCCCAAGGGCGGCCCGAAGGCCCGCTGACGAGACGCCGTACGACGAGGGGGCGCCCGGGATCACTCCGGGCGCCCCCTCGTCGTACGGCGTCGTACAGCGGCGCTAGACGCGCACCTCCACCGTGCGCGCCAGCCGGTCGTGCAGACCGCGGCCGTCGCGGTCCCAGACCAGGGCGGGGATGGCGAGGCAGAGCAGGACCGTGCGGACGAGGGCGCGCCAGGGGGTGACCGTGCCGGTGTCCTGGGCGACCACACGGAGGCCGAAGAGGCGCTTGCCCGGGGTGAAGCCGACCGTGCCCAGGGTGAGGGCGTGCAGCAGGAAGAAGATGAGCAGGGCCCAGTTGCTGGTGGCCTGGTCGTAGCCGTCGGTGATGAGGCCGTATGCGATCAAGAGACACAGGCCCCAGTCGACGGCGAGGGCGCCGAGACGGCGTCCGGGGCGGGCGATGGAGCCGGGCCCCTCCTCGGGCAGACCGAGCTGCTCTCCCCTGTATCCGAAGTCGACTCCGGCCGCCTCCGCGGCTTCGCGGGGGCCGGAGAGCCACGATCCGAGTGCTTGCCTCTTGTCCACGCGTCCACCGTACTGCGAGCGTTTTGCCATACGGACAGGTGGGGTGCGGGGCGGGATGTCCGGTTAACTTGTGCGAAACAAATGGGTCACGTACGAGAAATCACCCGTCCCTAGTGTCGAGAAGAGCGTGTGCCACCGCACTGGCAGCACGAACGAACTACCACCCCGGCAGGAGACGTCGGGAGTAGGAGGAGCTGGATGTTCCAGAACGCCGACGAGGCCAAGAAGTTCATCGCGGACGAGGACGTCAAGTTCGTCGACGTCCGCTTCTGCGACCTGCCGGGCGTGATGCAGCACTTCACGATCCCGGCCGAGGCCTTCGACCCGGCCGAGGAGCTCGCGTTCGACGGCTCCTCGATCCGCGGCTTCCAGGCCATCCACGAGTCCGACATGGCGCTCCGCGCCGACCTGTCCACCGCGCGCGTCGACCCGTTCCGCCGCGACAAGACGGTCAACATCAACTTCTTCATCCACGACCCGATCACGGGCGAGCAGTACTCCCGTGACCCGCGGAACGTCGCGAAGAAGGCCGAGGCGTACCTCGCCTCCACCGGCATCGCCGACACCGCGTACTTCGGCCCCGAGGCCGAGTTCTACGTGTTCGACAGCGTGCGCTTCAAGACCTCGGAGAACGAGTCCTTCTACCACATCGACTCCGAGGCGGGCGCCTGGAACACCGGTGCGCTGGAGGACAACCGCGGTTACAAGGTCCGCTACAAGGGCGGGTACTTCCCGACCCCGCCGGTCGACCACTTCGCCGACCTGCGTGCGGAGATCTCGCTGGAGCTGGCCAAGTCCGGCCTCCAGGTCGAGCGCCAGCACCACGAGGTGGGCACCGCCGGCCAGGCCGAGATCAACTACAAGTTCAACACGCTGCTCGCCGCGGCCGACGACCTCCAGCTCTTCAAGTACATCGTGAAGAACGTGGCCTGGCGCAACGGCAAGACCGCGACCTTCATGCCGAAGCCGATCTTCGGCGACAACGGCTCGGGCATGCACGTCCACCAGTCGCTGTGGGCGGGCGGCTCGCCGCTCTTCTACGACGAGGCCGGGTACGCGGGCCTGTCGGACATGGCCCGCTACTACATCGGCGGCATCCTCAAGCACGCCCCGTCGCTGCTGGCCTTCACGAACCCGACGGTGAACTCGTACCACCGCCTGGTTCCGGGCTTCGAGGCCCCGGTCAACCTGGTCTACTCGCAGCGCAACCGCTCCGCCGCCATGCGTATCCCGATCACGGGTTCGAACCCGAAGGCCAAGCGCGTCGAGTTCCGCGCGCCCGACTCCTCCGGCAACCCGTACCTCGCCTTCTCGGCCCTGCTCCTCGCGGGCCTGGACGGCGTCAAGAACAAGATCGAGCCGGCCGAGCCGATCGACAAGGACCTCTACGAGCTGGCCCCCGAGGAGCACGCGGGCGTCCCGCAGGTCCCGACCTCCCTCCCGGCCGTCCTCGACTCGCTGGAGCGCGACCACGAGTTCCTCCTCCAGGGCGACGTCTTCACGCCGGACCTGATCGAGACGTGGATCGACTACAAGCGCGCCAACGAGATCGCCCCGCTGCAGCTGCGCCCGCACCCGCACGAGTTCGAGCTGTACTTCGACGTGTGATCGAGCCCGTGAGCCCGCGTCGTAGGCGTGTGGTTCCGGTCGGTCGCCGAGTTGGTCGACGGCGCCCCCGTTCCCGCTTTCCGGGACGGGGGCGTCGTCGTATGGTTCTGGCACGACTGTTCGATGAATGACGGGGGACACGGGGATGCCCGAACAGGACGATGACGAGCGCGAGTTCGACATCAAGTGGGCGGACAACGCCGCGCACAAGGAGCCCTCCGCGCGGGCCCGGATGCTCGCCGCGCGGTGGAAGGAGAACCCGCCCGCGCCCCAGCCGTTCCGGGCCGATCCCGGTCCGGCCGGACCGCGGCGGTCCTCGTGGGTGTCGACGGTGATCGTCTTCGGCTGCGTGGCGGGGCTCATCGCGCTGATCGGTTACGTCAACTACCGGTCGTCGTACTGAGCGGTCCGCGGCTACCGGCCGCCCTTGTCGCGGTCCTGCCGCCGGGTCGCCAGCGGGCGTTCGCGGCGGTAGCGGCGCTCCCACCTCGCCTGCTGGTCACGGCGATCGCGGTACGCGCGGTAGGAGCCGGGCTGGGTCGGGTTGCCGGCCGTCGGGGAGCCCGACGAGCCTCCCTCCGTGCGGCCGGACCGGACGTACAGGTAGAGCAGGGCGACGGCGGCCAGCCAGAGGACGTGGTCGGTGAATCCCATGACGACCAGGACCGCGGTCGCCGAGAGGATCAACGTGCCCATGACGGGACTCCTCGGAGCGTGGCGTGGGTGAGGGCTGTGCGGGGAGGAGCCTGCGGGCAGGCGCGGCCCCGGCGTCGGCGCGTGATGGCCGTCCCGTGCGGGCCCGGGGCCCGAGGGGCTTCGCTCCGCGTGTCCAGGATGCTCGTGCGGAGCGTGCGCGGGCATCTCATTATTCGCGGCCGACGCGGCCCGTCGCCGGTCGGTGAGGTCCGACGGGGCGCCGGTTCCGGGGGATGCTGCTCCCATGGGATCAGAGGATCATGAGTGGGACGCCACCCTGGCATGGGTGGCCGCGCAACTCCCCGAGGGCCGTTCCGTACGCAACTGGGCTGATCTGCAAGGTGGCTGGACCTCGCGGATGCGCCGGCTGACGCTGGACGACGGCTCGGATCTCGTCCTGCGGTCGTTCGTGCGGCCGTTCTTCCGGCGGCACGCACCCGGGCTGCTGGAGCGTGAGGCCGCGGTCCTCGCGTCGCTCGCGCCGTACGACGGCATCCCCGCGCCGCGTCTGCACGCCGTCGACCCGTCCGCCGAACTCGCCGGTCTGCCGTCGTTGTTGATGTCCCTGCTGCCGGGATCGCCGCGGGTGGAGGAGGACGGGGACCTGGAGGCACGGCTGGACCTGCTCGCCGGGCAGCTCGCGCGGATCCACGCGGTGGTTCCGGAGCGGCGGCCCCGCACGTACCAGCCCTGGACCTCGGCCGAGCGGGTCACCGCGCCGGGTGGTGGGCCGTGGGAGCCGGCGGTGGAGGTGATCCGGCGGGAGGCACCCGCGTACGAAGGGTGCTTTCTGCACCGGGACTTCCATCCCGGGAACGTCCTGTTCGCGGGTACGGGTGGCGGTGCGGACGGTGGTCTGCGGATCAGCGGGGTCGTGGACTGGGTGGAGACCTCGTGGGGGCCGGCGGACCTCGATGTGGCGCACTGCTCGACCGCCGTGGCGTTGTTGTACGGGGCGGAACACGGCCTCGGGTTCCGTGAGCGGTACGAGACCCGAGGCGGGCGCCGGCTGGCCGGGGACCGGGATCACCTGTACTGGCGGCTGCTGGACGCGCTGGCCTACGCACCCGACGCGGAGAAGCTCGCGGTGCCCTGGCGGGAGCTGGGCCGGACGGATCTGACGCCGGAGGTGCTGGGGGCGCGGCTGGAGGCGTACGTGGGCGGGCTGTTGGAGCGGTACGCGTAGGGGATGGGGGTGGAGAGGGGGCGGGGGGCGGGGGGCGTGGTTCGGAGTCCCATTGTCAGTGGGGTCCGGGAGGATGCGGGTGGAGGTCCTGGACCCGATCGCCACTCGGGTCCTCACGTTCTCGCGTCCTCGGAACGGGGACGGGCACGGGGCACGGGTGAAGGCGGTGGACATGGCTGGTGAGCGGCTGCGGTATGTCGCAGTGGCCGAGCGGCGGGTGCGGCTGGGGCTGAGGCAGCGGTTGGCCGGATCCGTACGGGCGGAGAGGCCCGAGGAGGTGGCTGATTCTCTCGTGGCGTTGCACGGCTCGGACCCCGCGACGGTGCCTCTCGCGGTGGGCGCGCGGCTCGCCGATGCGGAGCGGACGGTGTCCGAGACCGAGCGGGCGCTGTACGAGGACCGCTCACTCGTCCGTATGCACGGGATGCGGCACACCGTGTTCGTTTTCCCGGCCGGGCTGACGGCCGTGGTGCATGCCTCGACCGGCCTCACGGTCGCCGCGCGGGAGCGGGCCTCGCTGCTGAAGGACATGGCCGCGGCCGGGGCGCCGGACGCGGCCTGGCTGAAGGAGGTCGAGGAGTCGGCGCTGGCCGCGCTGGCCCGCCGGGGCCAGGCGACCGCGTCCGAACTCGCCGAGGACGAACCGAGGTTGCGGGAGAAGTTCGTGTACGCGGCGGGGAAGAGTTACGAGGGGACGCACACGGTCTCGACGCGGCTGCTGAGGGTGCTGGGGGTGGAGGGCAGGGTCGTGCGGGGGCGACCCCTGGGCTCCTGGACGTCGAGCCAGTTCCGGTGGGCGGTGGCTCCCGCGCACCCCGAGCTGGATGCGGCGCAGGCGCAGGCGTCCCTACTGGAACGGTGGTTGGCGGCCTGCGGCCCGGCGACCGAGGCGGACCTGAAGTGGTGGACGGGGTGGCGTGTCACCGAGGTCCGCCGGGCGCTGGCGGCGATCGGGGCGCGGGCCGTGGCACTGGACGAGGGCACGGGGTATGTGGCTGCCGAGGACGAGGCGCCGGTGTCCGGTCCCGGTGAGTCCTGGGCGGCGCTCCTGCCCGCCCTCGACCCGACGGCGATGGGCTGGCAGCTGCGCGACTGGTATCTCGCCCCCGGACTCCGGCCGGCCCTCTTCGACTACAGCGGCAACGTCGGGCCGACGGTGTGGTGGAACGGCCGGGTGATCGGCGGCTGGGCCCAGCGCTCCGACGGGGAGATCGTCTGGCGGCTGCTCGACACGGAGGGGGTGGGGCGGGAGGCCGAGGAGGCGATCCGGGCGGAGGCCGCGCGGCTGCGGGGGTGGGTGGGTGACACCAGGGTCACCCCGCGCTTCCGGACGCCGTTGGAGAAGGAGTTGGTGTGATCGGGGTGGGGTGGGGTGAGGTGAGGTGGGAGGGGGTGGGGGTTCGGGCTCGTCCGCGGGTGCGGGTCCGGTGGGGCTTCTCGCGCAGTTCCCCGCGCCCCTAAGAGCATCAGGCCCCTGCGGGCCTCAAAGCCACCGGCCCCGCGGGCCTGAAAACCACCGGCCCTGCGGGCCTGAAAGCCCAAGCCCTGCGGGCCTGAAAAGCCACCGGCCCCGCGGGCCTGAAAGACCACCGGCCCCGCGGGCGCGAAAAGCACGGGGCGCAGCCCCTGCTTTTCAGGGGCGCGGGGAACTGCGCGACCAGCCCCCACCGGACCCGCACCCGGCGACGAAGCGAAACCCCACCCCGCCGACACCGACACCGACACCGACACCGACGACCGCCGGGTGCCCCCACAGCAGGGGGCACCCGGCGAACCGGCTCACTTGGAGGCGCACTGCTTCCACGCCAGGTGATAGATCGTGCTGATGTCACCGTCCGTCGAGTCCATGGTCATGAAGCTCGTGCTGCCGGCCGGCGACGACCCCCGGTTGACCCTCAGCTCGGTGTTGATGTTGAAGTTGCGCTCGACCCCACAGGGCGACCACACCAGCTGGGCCCAGTCGGTCTCGTCCGTGGCCTGCCAGTTGTCCTCCTTGGGACCGGTGAACGTGTGGGTCCTGGAGGCCGTGTCCGGCGAGCCCTGGAAGTAGTACGAGGCCTTCTCGACGCCGCTCGCGCCGCGCGCGAGAGAGGCGAAGCCGCGGTAGTCGGCGCTGGCGATGGCGTAGGTGAAGCCACCGGGGACATGGACGATCAGGCTGAGCTGGCAGTTCTTGCGGAACGCGGTGGACGGGGCGCCACCGCCGACCTGTGCGAGGTAGTCGCTGTAGGTCACGGTGAACGCGGTGTTGTCCGCTGAGACGGCGACCGCGGCCGTGCCCTGGGGACAGCCGGAGCCGTTCACCGTGGCGACCTTGATGACGATCTTGTCCGGGGGCGGGTCCTCGAAGGGGGACTCGGCCTGCGCGGGAAGCGCACTGGCGAACAGGGCGGCTACGGCGCCGCCCAGGAGGAGACCACGAACCATGGGGGGGTTCTCCCATCAGAGTCATGCACATGTCAATAGACAAGCGCGAGGACCCCACGGCCTGCGAGAACACCACCCGTGCGGATCGCGGGCTGTGAAGCAGCTGTGAAGACCGAGGGGCGACCGCATCGTATGGACCCCCGACGGGCAGGGCTAGGGCGATCTCCGGCCAACCCTGGCGGCCGGAGATCGCCCCCTTTTTTTCGGCCTAGCGGGTGTAGCGCATCAGCGCCCGGACCATGTGGCACGTGGTGTCCGACGGCGGGTGCACTCCGATGACCTCCGCCGTGCTCCGGATCGTCTCGTTGCGCGCCTGGTTCGGCACGTGGACGCCGGAGTCGAGCAGGGCGATCGCCAGACGCATGGCCTTCAGACGCCGGTTGTGGGTGATGTACCACTCGCGCGGACGGCCGGGCGGCAGGGTGTGCTTCACCACCGGCGCGTAGGGCAGGTCGAGCAGGACGGGGTGCTGGACGGTGGACTGGGTGGGCAGCGGCTTGGACTTCAGTGCGGCAGCGGGCACGGACATCCTCCTGTCGCGGTCTGGGCACCGCCGGAATCCCCCGTCGGCAACCCTCGAACACTGCTTCTATTTTACTACCCCCCACTGACAATCGCCCCTGGCCAGAAGGCATCTGAGGGGTCCTGTGACAGACGTGGAACACGAGTTTTCGGGACCGGTTGGCTACCGTGGGCGGCATGGAGATCTGGATCAATCCCGCCTGTTCCAAGTGCCGCAGCGCGATCAGCCTGCTCGACGCCGAGGGCGCCGACTACACCGTCCGCCGCTACCTGGAGGACGTCCCGAGCGAGGACGAGATCCGCGCCGTACTCGACCGCCTCGGGCTCGAACCGTGGGACATCACCCGCACCCAGGAGGCCGCGGCGAAGGAGCTGGGCCTCAAGGAGTGGGCGCGGGACGCCGGTTCGCGCGACCGGTGGGTGACGGCGCTCGCCGAGCACCCGAAGCTCATCCAGCGGCCGATCATCACCGCCGAGGACGGTACGGCGGTGGTGGCCCGCACGGACGAGGCGGTACGGGACGCTCTGTCCAGGTAGCGGGTGGTTCACGCGACCCGCTCCTCGACCACGGTGTGACGTGCGTTACTTGAGAGTTTGCTGTGACCGTTGAGTAGCTTCGTTCGACATCTCGTACATAGCGGCGTACTCGTCCGATCCGGTGGCCGATCCGAAGGTGCGCCGGGAACAGGAGGCGCGCATGTCGCGTAGGAGAACGCTCGGCACGAAGAAGAAGGTCGCACTGTTCGTGACCGCGGCGGCGATGGCGGGAGGCGGGGCCTTCGCCATGGCGGCCACGTCGAACGCGGCGCAGACCGCGGTGGAGTCCAGTGTCTGTCAGGGCCTGGCCACCGCGCTCGGCAACAACGAGCGGTTCATCGCGGACCAGAAGGCGAAGCCCGACGCCCAGTCGGCGGCGCGGATCGCCAACCGCGAGGCGGTCATCGCTCAGATCAAGGTCCAGCAGGGCGCGTCGGACTGCGTGGTCGGGGAGTCGGCTCAGGGCTCCCAGGCCGCACCGCCGGCGCAGCCCGCCCAGCCGTCCGCGCCGGCCACGGAGACCGGGGGGTCGGCTCAGGACCCCCAGGGCGACGAGGCGGCGGGGAACGCGAGTGGAGTGGGGAACGCCGGCGGCGCGGGTGACACGGGCGACGCCGGGGCCGGCCGGCAGGTCTGCAACGGCTCCACCGTCACCCTCTCCGGCGAGGGCGGCGCCCCGGCGGCGTCCAGCAACCAGTTCCCGGCCGGCACGAAGCTGCGGGTGACCAACCTGGACAACAACAAGTCCACGACCGTCGAGGTCACGTCGGTCTCGGGCAGTTGCGCCCTCCTGAACAACGCCGCCTTCGAACAGGTCCGGGAACCCGGCAAGTTCCTGATCCGCCGCGCGCTGATCGAGCAGGTGGGGTGAGACCGGCCCGGGACCGCGGAGCACCGAGGTACGGAGCGGGCCCCCTCGTGACGGTGAGGTGACGGAGGGCGGCCGAGGTCCGGGGAGGCCGGCCATCGCGCGCAGCGGTGGCCGGCCTCGTACATGCGGACGACCTGCGCGTCCGCCGGGGAGTGAGTCGTGCCACAGCGACACCCGGTAACACGGGGTTCACATTCGAGCAACGGCCGGGAAATCGCGCGTTGACAGGCTGCGCGGCATCAGCGGCGTTTCAGTGCCGCAGCGCCGCAGCACCCGCACATGCGCCTAGTGACCCACCCCGAAGGATGTGTCCCGTGACCTTCAAGGCTGAGTACATCTGGATCGACGGCACCGAGCCGACGGCCAAGCTCCGCTCGAAGACGAAGATCTTCGCCGACGACGCCAAGGGTGCGGAGCTGCCGATCTGGGGCTTCGACGGGTCCTCCACCAACCAGGCCGAGGGGCACTCCTCGGACCGCGTGCTCCAGCCGGTCTTCTCCTGCCCGGACCCGATCCGCGGCGGCGACGACATCCTCGTGCTCTGCGAGGTCCTGAACATCGACATGACGCCGCACGAGTCCAACACGCGTGCCGCGCTGCGCGAGGTGGCCGAGAAGTTCGCCGCCCAGGAGCCGATCTTCGGCATCGAGCAGGAGTACACCTTCTTCGACGGCGAGCGCCCGCTCGGCTTCCCCAAGGGCGGCTTCCCGGCCCCCCAGGGCGGCTACTACTGCGGTGTCGGCGCCGACGAGATCTTCGGCCGTGACATCGTCGAGGCCCACCTGGAGAACTGCCTGGACGCCGGTCTCGCCATCTCCGGCATCAACGCCGAGGTCATGCCCGGCCAGTGGGAGTTCCAGGTCGGCCCGGTCGGCCCGCTGGAGGTCGCCGACCACCTGTGGGTGGCCCGCTGGCTGCTCTACCGCACCGCCGAGGACTTCGACGTCTCCGCGACGCTGGACCCGAAGCCCGTCAAGGGCGACTGGAACGGCGCCGGCGCGCACACCAACTTCTCCACGAAGGCGATGCGCGAGGGCTACGACGCGATCATCACCGCGTGCGAGTCGCTGGGCGAGGGCTCGAAGCCACTCGACCACGTCAAGAACTACGGCGCCGGCATCGACGACCGTCTGACCGGTCTGCACGAGACCGCCCCGTGGAACGAGTACTCCTACGGTGTCTCCAACCGTGGCGCCTCGGTCCGTATCCCCTGGCAGGTCGAGAAGGACGGCAAGGGCTACATCGAGGACCGCCGCCCGAACGCCAACGTCGACCCGTACGTCGTGACGCGACTGATCGTCGACACCTGCTGCACCGCGCTCGACAAGGCCGGCCAGGTCTGATCCACCCCGGGGCTCCGCGAGCCCGCGCTGTCCGAGAGGGCGTCCACCGGTCCGGTGGGCGCCCTTCGGCGTCACCGCGCGCGCCGGAGCGGACCGGCGCGCGCGGAGGTGATGTCAAAGAAGCGTCCAAGCAGTGAGAGGAGACTGATGCGACGGGCGTGTGTCTGCTTCAATGAACCCATGGCCGGCTTCCAGAACCCACGCGCGACGGGTCGTCATGACCTGGAGCCCTTCTGGCCTTCCCGTCAGCACCACGACTTCGACCGGGTGTGTTGCCGCGCGACGAACGCGCCGGCCCTCTAAAGCCGTACACCCCGGCCTTCGGTCGGCGCGGAACGACGTACGCCCCTCGGCGGGACCGATCACGAACTCGGTCGCCGAGGTCTCCCGGACGATCCTCCCGCGCGAAAGAGCTGACCTCTCATGGCGAACACCCGTTCTCTGTCGACCGCCGCCCCGCTGACCTCCGCGTCGGCCCCCGCGCCCGTCGCCGTCCCCTCGCCCGGCGCCTCCCCCCGGCACCGGCTGCGTGCCGTGGGCCGGGACGAGGTCGTGGACATCACGGACTTCCTGCCGCCGGGCGCCACCTGGCTGCCCGCACCCCAGCACACCCTGCCCACCCTGCCCGGCCGGCCCCCGATGGTCGGCTACCTGGTGCTCCTGCCGGCCGACCAGCAGCCGCCGGCGGCGCCGTTCGCGGTCCCGGACGAGCCGCCCCTCGACCAGGCCGGGGCACCCGCCGGTGCCGGTTCCGCCGGGTCGGCGGAGCTGGTCCGGGTCGACACCGTGCAGCGCACGGCCGAGGTCGGCGGGCGTCCGCTCGACCTCACCTACCTGGAGTTCGAGCTGCTCGCCCACCTCGTCGCGCACCCCCACCGGGTGCACACCCGCGACCAGTTGGTGACGACGGTGTGGGGCTACGGACACGTGGGCGACGGGCGGACGGTCGACGTCCACATCGCCCGGCTGCGCCGCAAGCTCGGCGCGGAGTTCCGTCAGGCGATCCAGACGGTACGGCGCGTCGGGTACAAGTACACGCCGCCGCTGGGTGGTTGACGAATCTCCTGAGAGCAGATTCCCGTTCCGTAGCGGCCGCCCGGCGGGCAGAGTCTGCGGCATGAGACTTCTGATGCTGGGTGGTACGGAGTTCGTGGGCCGCGCCGTCGTGGAGTCGGCGTCGGCCCGCGGCTGGGAGGTGACCGTCTTCCACCGGGGACGGCACGCACCTCCGGCCGGGGTGCGGTCGTTGCTGGGCGACCGCACCGCACCGGACGGGCTCGCGGCACTGGCCGACGCCTGCGCCGCGGCCTCCGCGGCCGACGGCGGGTGGGACGTCATCGTCGACACCTGGTCAGCCGCGCCGCGAGCCGTCCGGGACACCGCGCGTCTGCTGTCCGGCGTGGCCGACCGGTATGTGTACGTGTCGAGTTGCTCGGTGTACGCCTGGCCGCCGGCCCCCGGCTACGACGAGTCGGCACCTCTGGTGGACGGCGCGTCGGCGGACGCCGACGGGACGGACTACGCCCGCGACAAGCGGGGCGGGGAGCTGGCCGCGGTCGAGGCGTTCGGCGCCGACCGCTCGCTCCTCGTGCGCTGCGGTCTGATCCTCGGGCCGTACGAGAACATCGGCCGGCTGCCCTGGTGGCTCACCCGTGTCGCCCGGGGTGGCCCGGTCCTGGCGCCCGGCCCCCGCGATCTCCCCCTGCAGTACGTCGACGTCCGTGATCTCGCCGCCTGGATCCTCGGCGCCGCGGAACGGGGAGCGAGCGGCGCGTACAACCTGATCGGCCCCACCGGTACGGCCACCATGGGCGAACTGCTCGACGCGTGCGTAAGGGCGACCGGCGGTAGGGCCGAACTCCGCTGGACGGCACCGGAGTTGATCCTGGAGGCCGGGGTCGAGCCATGGACGCAGCTGCCGGTGTGGGTGCCCGAGGACAGCGACCTGCACGGCGCGCTGCACCGGGCGGACGTGTCCCGCGCCGTACGGGACGGGCTCCACTGCCGGACCGTGGAGGAGACCGTCCGGGACACCTGGGAGTGGCTGACGGAACTCGGCGGAGTCGCGCCGCACCGGCCGGACCGGCCGGCGGTCGGACTGGACGCGTCGGTGGAGGCGCGGCTGCTGGGGCTCCGGCCGGGCGAAACGGCACGATGACGGCGGTTCTCGCGCATCCCGGCCGGAGTCGCCGAAACACCCCCTTCGCGGGCCCCTTCGGGGCCGCTCATCATGTACACGCCGTAGGGGATCGACAACTCCCGGTGCCGTGCGGGGTGTTGAAACCAGTTTGTCCCACGAATCTCTCATCAATTTCTGAGTCGCCTGAACACTCCTGGGAATCAGCGCGTACTTGATGGAGCCGCTTCACTCCTGTCGGGCGCCTCGATAGCCCCGCAAGGAAGTCAGAGGAGTTCCATGGGACGCAACACACGCAAACGACGTTCGCCGCTGGCCGTTCGGGCCATTGCCGCATCCGCGGCGCTCGCGGTCGCGGGCGGCGGCCTGGTCTGGGCGAACTTCTACGCCTCAGCGGGCGAGTCGAAGTCCAAGCCCAACGCGACGCTGGCCTCCGCCCAGGTGGCCACCATCGCCTGCCCGGACGTCGGCCAGAAGCTGACGAACGTGCCGACCAAGGCGCGCGCGGGTGTCGCCAAGGAGCTGGCGCTGCTGGACCGGCAGATCACCGAGGCGTACAAGCGCCTGGCTGACACGCGCCAGGCGCAGGCGGGCGACGCCAACTTCGTCAACAACGCCATTCTCAACCCGCTGAAGTCGAAGCGGACGGCCACCATCGACCGGATCGGCATCAACATCCGGCGCGTGGGCGGCCAGGCTCCGCAGGGGCTGCAGCAGCTCGCGGCCTGCCAGGGCAAGGGTGACCAGGCTCAGACCAACGCCGGCGGGGGCCAGGGTCAGAACCAGGGTGGCCAGAACCAGGGCCAGAACAACGGCGGCCAGGGTCAGAACCAGGGCGGTCAGAACCAGGGCCAGAACAACGGCGGCCAGGGTCAGAACCAGGGCGGCCAGAACCAGGGCGGCCAGAACAACGGCGGTCAGGGCCAGGGCCAGGGTGGCAACGGCCAGGGCGGCAACGGCCCGGTCGCCGGCGACTTCATCAACATCAACCAGGTCCAGCCCAACGGCGGCCCCAAGGGCGTGAACGGCAACGGTCTCGCCGCCAACGGCAACGGTGGCTCGCGGGGCAGCTTCACCACGAGCTGTGGCGTCAACAAGAACGAGCTGCGCAACTCGGACAACGTGATCGTCGCCCCGGGTGTCAGCAACGGCGCCCAGCACCAGCACGACTACGTGGGCAACCAGAGCAACAACGCCTTCGCGAGCGACCAGCAGCTGGCCAACGCGCAGACGTCCTGCCAGAACCAGGGCGACAAGTCGTCGTACTTCTGGCCGGTCATCCGCATCCAGGACGGCTCGAACGACATCGACGCCAACAAGCCCGGCGGTGGCGCGGACAAGAACGTCGGCAAGATCGTCGAGCCGAGCCAGGCCCAGCTGAAGTTCGTCGGCAACAAGCGTGGCAACGTCGTCGCGATGCCGCAGGCCCTGCGCATCATCACCGGTGACGCCAAGGCCTTCGTGAACGGCCTGGGCAACGCCAACACGAACTGGAGCTGCACCGGCTTCGAGGACCGTGTGGTGACGGACAAGTACCCGATCTGCCCGCAGGGCAGCTCCGTGGTGCGGACGTCCTTCTTCCAGAGCTGCTGGGACGGCAAGAACATCGACAGCGCCAACCACCGCACCCACGTGAGCTTCGTCAAGGGTGACGGCAGCTGCGCCAACGGCTTCCAGGCCATCCCCCAGCTCCAGGTCCGCCTGGTCTACAACGTCCCGGCCCCGCAGATCCAGAACGGCCAGGTCGTGAAGCCCTACGCGGTCGACTCCTTCCCGGAGAACCTGCACAAGCCGATCACCGACCACAACGACTTCATCAACTTCTTCAACCAGCAGACGATGAACAAGATGGTCCAGTGCATCAACAACGGCCAGAACTGCAAGTAGTGCCCGAGCGCTTCTGAGCCACGGACGAGAGCCGGCGGTGGGAGATCCCACCGCCGGCTCTCGCATGTCCCGGATCCCCCGGCTCGCCCGGATCACACCGGACCGCCGCGCGCGCGTCGGCGCGCATACGCGTGTGCCCCGTCCCCGGAGTTCCGGGACGGGGCACACGGCTCAGCGGCTCAGTGGCTCAGCGGCTTAGCGGCTCAGTGGCTCAGCGACTCATCCGCTGTGACTGCCGTCGTTGTGGCTGCCGCCGGGGTTCATGTGCTCGGACCCCTCCTGCATCTCCCCGCCGAGGGTGCCCTGCAGTCCGCCCACCGTCTTCTTCGGGCCGACGGCGACCCACTTGCGGCCGACCAGGTAGTAGCCGCCGTAGTCCTTGGCGCCGGCGAGCCATTCCGCCTGGCCCCGGTCGGTGGCGAAGGTCGCGAGGACGAACTTGCCGTCGAAGTCGCCGTCCTTGTTCGTGCACAGGGCCTGGCGGATGGTGTCCGCGTCCGTCTGCATGTCCGGCTTGCAGCCCACCTCGCCCGCGATGTGCTCCAGCGTCCCCGTCGCCGTCTTCGGGACGGCGGCCTCCGCGTCGTCGGCCCCACCGCAGCCGGTCAGCGCCAGCAGCGCGACGACCGCGCCCGCCGCGGCCCCCGCAAGCCTCTTCCTCGTCAAACTCATCCGTACCCTCCGGGTCCGTTCAGGCGACATGAACGCGCCAGCTCCGTGCGCACCGTTGTTGACGGACGGTCGCCCCGTTAGCGTGCCGCCCCTGTCGACACAGGGGGCACACAGACATGAACGGTCCGTCGCGACGTACGGTGCTGGGCTCGGCCGGTGTCCTCGGCCTCGGGACCCACCTGCGGTGGTCGGCCCCGGCCCACGCCGCGGAGAGCCCTGGCGAGGGCCCCGCCTTCGATACGGCTCCCGCGCGCTCGGCGCTCAATCGGCTGCTGCCCGGCCATGCCGGACAGTTCCGGATCAGTCTGCTCGACCGGAGCGGCACCGTCGACCGGTTCCTCGTCACAGGCACCAAGGGGGACATCCGGGTCCGGGCCACCACACCGGCCACAGCGCTCATGGGCGTCCACTGGTACCTGAAGTACGTCTGCGGGGCCCATCTCGCCTGGAACGGCGGCCAGCTGGACCTGCCGAGCCGCCTCCCCGCCCCAGCCCGCCCCCTGGAGGGCTCCACCGCCCTCCCCCACCGCTTCGCCCTGAACGACACCAACGACGGCTACACCGCCCCGTACGCGGACTGGCCGTACTGGGAACACCAGATCGACCTCCTGGCGGCGCACGGCTGCAACGAGGTGTTGGTCACCGCGGGGACGGAGGCCGTCTACCACCGGCTGCTGAAGGACTTCGGCTACTCCGACGAGGAGTCCCGCGCCTGGCTCCCCGCCCCCTCCCACCAGCCGTGGTGGCTGCTGCAGAACCTCTCCGGGTACGGCGGCCCGCTCTCCCCCGCGCTGATCGCCCGCCGGGCCGCACTCGGCCGCCGCATCGCCGACCGGCTGCGCGAGCTGGGCATGTCCCCCGTGCTCCCCGGCTACTACGGGCACGTGCCCCGGCAGTTCGTCGAACGCAACGGCGGGGACGCGCACGTCGTCCCGCAGGGCGTCTGGCACGGCTTCGAACGCCCCGACTGGCTCGATCCGCGCACCGACTCCTTCGCCCGGGTCGCCGCCTCCTTCTACGGTCATACGCGGGACGTGTTCGGTGCGGCGGCGCACTTCAAGATGGACCTCCTGCACGAGGGCGGCGCGGCGGGCGACGTCCCCGTCCCGGACGCGGCGCGGGGTGTCGAACGCGCCCTGCACAAGGCCCACCCGGGCGCCACCTGGGTGATCCTCGGCTGGCAGGAGAACCCGCTGCCGGAGCTGCTGGACGCCGTCGACCGGTCGAGGATGCTGATCGTGGACGGCGTCTCCGACCGCTACGCCGGTGTCACCGACCGCGAACGCGACTGGGGCGGCACCCCGTACTGCTTCGGCACGATCCCCAACTTCGGCGGCCGGACGACCATCGGGGCCCGCGCGCATCTGTGGAACGACAAGTTCTTCGCCTGGCGGGACAAGCCCGGCAGCGCGCTCGTGGGCACGGCGTACCTGCCGGAGGCCACCGACCGCGACCCGGCGGCCTTCGAACTCTTCTCCGAACTGGCCTGGACGCCGGGGAAGATCGACCGGGCCGCATGGTTCTCCGCGTACGCCGACTTCCGCTACGGCGGACGCGACGAGGCGGCGCGCGCGGCCTGGCGGGCGCTGCACGACACCGCGTACCAGCAGCGGGCCGTGGAGCGGAGCGATCCGCACGACTCGCTGTTCTGCGCCCGCCCGGACCTCGCCGCGGACCGCGCCGCCGCGTACGCCCCGCGCACTCTGACCTACGACCCCGGCCGCTTCGACGCGGCGCTCGCCGGACTGCTGGACGTGGCGGCCGGGCGGCGCCGCAGCCCGGCGTACCGGTACGACGTGGTGGACGTGGCGCGGCAGGCGCTCGCGCACCGGAGCCGTCAGTACCTGCCCCAGCTGCGGGCGGCCCACCGGCGGGGTGACCTCGCCACGTTCCGCGCACTGGCCACGCTCTGGCTGCGGCTGATGCGGCTGTCCGACGAGGTCACGGGGACGAACGCCGGGTTCCTGCTGGGCCCGTGGGTGAACGACGCGCTGCTGATGGGGACGGACGACGCCGAGCGGGCCGAGTTCGAGCGGACCGCGAAGGTCCTGATCACGGTGTGGGGCGGGCGGGCCACCTCCGACGCGGGGGATCTGCACGAGTACGGCAACCGGGAGTGGAGCGGCCTCATGGCCGACTTCTACGTCCCGCGCTGGCAGAAGTGGCTCGATGCCCTGGAGGACGCGCTCGTCACGGGGACCTCCCCGGCGCCGGTGGACTGGTTCGCGTTCGAGGAGCCGTGGACCCGGGAGCGCAAGGACTATCCGCTGCGGCCGGTCGGCGACGCGTACCGGACGGCGGCGCGGGTGCGGGACGTACTCGCGCGGGCGCCGTACCAGGGGACGCTGACCGTCACCGCGGAGCCGCCGGTGCTGCCGCCCGGCGGGAGCGCGCGGCTGTCGGCGGTCCTGCGCAACGTCAACGGGCTGCGGGCCACCGGGCGGGTCGACTTCACGCTCGGCGGCTTCGCCGGCACGGCCGAGCCGGAGGGGCCGACCGCGCTGCCGGGCATCGCGGCGGCCGGGTCGGGGACGGTGCGCTGGCGCGCGGACGCGCCGGGCACCCCGCTCGACCGGCCGCTGAGGCCGCTGCCCTACACGGTGACGGCGGTGTACGGCCCCCGGGGCGAGGACCGGGTCGAGGGGCGCTTCGACGGGACGCTCTTCGAGGCGGGGGCGCTGGAGGCCGGGTGGCGTACCTACACCAGTAACGGGGCGGTCTTCGGACAGCTCGGGGGCCGGTTCGCGATCGACGGGGCGGGGGCGGACCTGTGGCGGGGGACGTCGGAGTTCGGCACGGCCTACCGGGCGGGGGCGCTGCGGGACGGTACGTCCGTGACGCTCCGGGTCGACTCCCAGGCGGCGACCGGGAACTGGGCGCGGGCGGGCATCGTGGTCCGCAACGGCCTCGGTACGGCCGGGTCGGCGGGGTTCCTGAACCTGGCGGTCACTCCCGCCGCCGGGGTGGTGCTGTCCTACGACTCCTCGGGGGACGGGACGCTCGACACGTACCGGCGGATCACGGGGCTCCGGGCGCCGGTGGTGCTGCGGCTGAGCCGGGTGGGGGTGGGGGCGTACGTCGGCGAGTGCTCCGTCGACGAGGGGGCGACCTGGCGGGCGGTGGCGTCCGTGAGCGTGCCGGGGGCGGCGAGCGGGGGCCAGGACGTGGGGTTCTTCATGAGCGCGGCGAACGGGGGGAGCGGGGTGCGGGGCCTGGTGGAGTTCAGCGGGTGGTCGCTGACGTAGGGGTGCGTTCTTCGGCTGCGGGCGAGTGGGGCTTCTCGCGCAGTTCCCCGCGCCCCTGAAAAGCCGGGGCTACGCCCCGAGCTTTTCAGTCCCGCAGGGGCCTGATGTTTTTAGGGGCGCGGGGAACTGCGCGACCAGCCCCCACCGGACCCGCACCCACCCACGCACCCAGGTACCCCTCCCCCCAGGCGCCCCCGCCCCACCCAGCAGAGCGCTCTGGTGACCATCGGACCATTCGCTCGTTTTGCTGAACGTGCAGTCACAGGATGTCGCCCCGCGCCCCGCATCGTCCCGCGCCCAGGAGTCGGTCGTGGACGTCGAGCAGGCGGAGGCCGCGCTCGTCGAGCACTATCCGCGTCTGGTCCGGCTGGCCTATCTGACGTTGCCGTCGAGCCTGGGCCGCAGCCGCCGCGTGCTGACGGCGCACGCGCTGACCCAGCGGGCGCTGCCCAGGGGCCGCAGGTCCACCTCGCTCATCCCGGCACAGGCGACGGGCGCGGACCGGGAGCGCAACCCCGGGTACGCCTACGTCCGGCTGCAGGTCGTCCGCACCGCGCTGGAAGCGGGCCTCCCCCTGCGGCGCCGGGCGTGGCCGAAGCGGTCCCAGCTGCCGCCGCCGCTGCCCCGGGTGTGGGGCCTCAGGCTGTTCCCCCGCTCCGGCGGCGCCGACGAACTGGCCCTGGACCAGCGGCTGTCGGCGCTCTCCGGGCCGGGACGCGCCGCCTATGTGCTGCGGGGTCTGGAGCGGCTCCCCGACCCGGTGATCGGCTCGCTCCTCGAAGAGGCGGGCGTCGACGCCCCGGACGCCGCGCTGAAGGAGGCCGACTCGGTGCCGGCGCGGCAGTACGCGCTGCTCACCTCCCCCGAGTACGACCCCTGTTCGCTGCACGCCCGCCCCACCGATCTGATGCGCCGCCGCCAGCACAAGCGGGCGGCGCTGGCCGCGACGGCCGCCGTGATCGTGTCCGGGGCGCTCCTCGGCCTGCCCGGGGAGAGCTGGGGGCCCGACGGCGCGGCGGCACCGCCGTACGCGCGGAACCCGGCGGCCCAGGCGGCGCTGGATCCGGGGCAGCTGACGACGGCGACGGCCACGGCATGGCGGGCGACGGGGCGCACCGACTTCACCACCTGGCCCGCGCGCGGCGATCTCGTCAAGGACCGGGCCCTGCTGCGGCGCGCCCTCGCGGTCTGGGCCCGCCCCGGTGAGTCCGTGCAGGTGGCGGTCACCCTCGGCACCCAGGCGGGACCCCCGCCCGGCCCGCCGCAACTGCTGTACGCGGGCGTCGTCGACAACCTCCGGGTCGTCCTGCTCCACGACGGCCTGCGGATCGCCCGGTACGCCGAGCCCCTCGACGACCAGGGCGCGGCCGCCCTGGACCTGACCCGGGCCGACGGGGCGACCGGCGCCGGCGCGAGCGCGCTGGTGCTGGGCCGGTCCGACGGCAACGTCCGCTATCTGACGGCACCCTGGGTGCGCGCGGCGGCCGTACGGGATCTGGCGGAGCCCGGGGGCCGGGCGCGTCCGCTCGCGCTGGCGAAGGACGGGACGACGGCGCCGTTCGCCAGTCCGGCGGTGCGGACCGGGGAGTGCCGGTCCTGGGACGTGCTGCAGGTCACGGACGCGTCGGGGGGTACGCGGCTGCTGACGGACCTGTTGGAGGTGACGCCGGCGCACCTCACGATCGGGCGCCCGTCGGCCGTTACGGCGCGGCGTGACGCGTCGGCCGCGCCGGCGGTCTGGGCGCCCTTCGCCTGCTCGCTGGCCGCCGTACGGTCGCAGGGGGTGCGGACGGTGAACGCCTGGCAGTTCGCCCGCCAGCCGCTGCCCGACGGCAGCGGCACGGCCGACTGGGTGTGCACGCGCACCGAGACGTGGCGGGGCGCGGGCACGCGGGCGCTGGCCCAGTTCAACACTCCGGCGGGCGCGTACGTCACCGCAGCCGCCGACGAGGTTCCCGCCTGCGGCCCGGCGGACCCGCACGTCCTCGCGGCCGGCCCCTGGACGTCGGCGGCCGGCGACTCGTACGTACTGGCCGCCGGCGGCAAGGACACGGTGTCCGTCGAACTGAGCGGCGGGGTCAGCGGTTCGGCGCCCGGCAACCTGCTCGCCGTACCGGCCGGGGCGGGCGTGCGGGCCGAGTTGAAGGGCACGCTGGCGAACGGCCGGGAGATCAGCGGCCTGCGGTCCGCCCGGTGACCGCCCGCGCCTCGGAGGTCTCCGCCCGGTCCCACCCCTGGTGGGCCGGAATGAATCGGTAGAGTGTTCGTATGCGAACCGGTGCGCGCCGCAGGATGGGTGTGGAGGAGCGGCGGCAGCAGTTGATCGGGGTCGCCCTCGAACTGTTCAGCCGGCGCTCGCCCGACGAGGTCTCCATCGACGAGATAGCGTCGGCGGCGGGCATCTCACGCCCGCTGGTCTACCACTACTTCCCGGGCAAACTCAGCCTGTACGAGGCCGCGTTGACGCGTGCCTCCGACGATCTGGCGAACCGTTTCGTCGAGCCCCGGCAGGGTCCGCTCGGGGCCCGGCTGCTCCGCGTCACGCACCGGTTCTTCGACTTCGTCGACGAGCACGGCCCCGGTTTCTCCGCCCTGATGCGCGGCGGCCCGGCCGTCGGCTCGTCCCGCACGAACGCCCTCGTCGACGGTGTCCGCCAGGCCGCCTATGTCCAGATCCTTTCGCACCTCGACGTCGACACCGCTCCCGCCCGCCTCGAACTCGTCATCCGCTCCTGGATCTCCCTCGCCGAGTCCACGGCCCTTCTCTGGCTGGACGGGCGCCGTATCCCCCGCGAGGAGCTGGAGGTCCAGCTCGTCCACGACTTCGCGGCGCTGGCGGCGGTGAGCGCGGCCCAGGACGAGGGGATGGCGGCCCTGCTGCGCGGCATCCTCGCCGACGAACCGCCGGACGGCCCGTTCAGCGACCTCGCGGGCCGCCTGCTCGCCCTGGGACGCGGCTAGTCCGCTCGGGCCTGGCGCTCAGACCTCGAACTTCCGGTACGACGGGTCGAGGTCGCGTACCTCCGCCGACGCGTGCAGCGCCAGCCCCGCCGACGGCTTCACGTACTGCCGGACCAGTTCCAGCACGTTCTCGGTCAGCGTCACCTTCGTGTCGTCGGTGCGCCCGGCGAGCAGCCCGAGCGTGATGTGCACGATCGCGTGGCCTTCGGTGTCGGGCCCGACGACCGTGTCCTCGGTCGCCCGGAACTGCGTCTTGCACGCCTCAGGCTTCGCGGCGGCGGTCCGCACGACCTCCTCGTGCAGGGCCTTGGCGAACGTGGGCCGGTCGAAGCCCTCGGAGAGGACGGCGGAGTAGTCAACAGTGATCTGCGGCATGAGGTCACCCTAACCGCAGCCGTGACGCCAGCATGGCGATGTCGTCCTCCCGGTCCCGGCCGAAACAGTGCAGCAACGTGTCGCACAGCGCGGCCGTCCCCGAGGGGGCGTCCGCCGCGGCGGCCCGCAACTGCTCCAGGGAGAGCGCGAGGTCGATCCCCCGGGTCTCGACGAGCCCGTCGGTGACCATGAGCAGCCGGTCCGTCGGCCCCAGCGACGCCAGGGTGGGCGCGGGCCGGTCGAGGCCGAGCCCGAGGAGCGGGCCGGCGGCCGGCACGTACGCGGCCTCTCCGCCGTCGCGGACGATCAGCGGCGGGATGTGGCCCGCGTTGGCGATCCGGACGCGCCCGCTGTCCGGCTCGATCAGGGCGAGACAGACGGTGGCGGTCAGGTCGGGGTGGTAGTGCTGGAGCATCCGGTCGAGACGGTGGGCGAGCGCCGCGGGGTCGGACTCCTCCACGCAGTACGCGCGCAGGGCGTGCCGGATCTCCACCATCACGGTGGCCGCGTCCAGCGAGTGCCCGACGACGTCGCCCACGGCGGTGAGGACGCCGCCGGGGGTGGACAGGGCCGCGTAGAAGTCGCCGCCGATCTCGGTCCGGCTGGAGGCCGGCACATAGCGGACGACGACGTCGAGGCCGGGGAACTCGGGCACCCGTTTGGGCAGGAAGCTGTGCTGGAGGGTGAGCGCGACATGGCGTTCGACCTGGTACATCAGCAGGGGCTGCGCGGCCAGCGCGGTGGCCTGGGCGAGGCGCGCGACCAGACCCGTGGCACCGCTCGCCGCTCCCGACCCGCCGTGCGCGGGTGTGGCGACGCAGACGGGGGTGCCGCTCTCGGTGCGGGCCAGGACCAGCCGGGCGTCCTCGGTGACGCCGGGCCGGAAGAAGCCCGGGGGCCACAGGGGCGCGGGGACGACGGTGTCGTGCGGCCCGGGATCGCCGTCGGTGAGACGGCGGATGAGCCGGGCCACGGCCTCGTGCGCGCCGGCGTCGGGCAGGGTGGTGCGGGCCCGTGCCCGGGAGGTGCCGCTGCAGAGGTGGCCGTCCTCGCCGAGTACGAACACGGCGGCGGGCGAGCGGGTGAGCCGGGCGGCTCCTTCGGCGGCGGCCGCGGCCAGCTCCTCCAGGGTGCGGGCGGCCTGCACGTCGACGACGGTCTCGGACAGCAGGGTGAGCCGGCGGGCGAGGGCCTCGGCGTCGTTGCGGGTCCGGGCGCCGCGCACGGCCGCGCGGACGACCGCCTGGATCTCCTCCGGCTCGGCGGGGACCGTCAGATACGCCTCGCCGCCGGCGTCCAGCCCACGGCAGCGGTCGACGGGGGCGAGGGAGGCGGCGGAGAAGTGGACGACGGGCAGGGCCGCGGTCAGGGGGCGGGCCTTGAGCCAGCGGCACAGTTCGAAGCCGCTCATGTCGGGGAGGCCGACGTCGACGAGGGCCAGGTCGGGCAGGGTTCCGGTGCGCAGCCGCAGGTCGAGTTCGGCGAGGGCCTCGCCGGCGCTGGCGACCGGGACCACACCGTGTCCGGCCCGGCGCAGGACCGCACCCATCGCGTACCGGCCGGCGGCCGCGTCGTCGACCACCAGCACCGTGGTGCCTGTTGCGTCGCCCATCGCACTCATCAGGGTCTCGTCGTGGCAGAAGCCCGGGTGGTGCGGCCGGTCCCCTCACCGCCCGCACCACCCAAGCTAGCGCTCCTATCGACCGGTTCGCGCGAAGACCGCCACGGTCCGCCCCGGAACGACGAAGGTCCCCGATTCCGCTTCGTACGACGACGTCCGGACGGTAGAGTCCGCCCCCGCCGCCTGCACCCGGTGCAGGGCGTACTCCGTCCCGGCCAGGTCGTCCACGGTCTGCTCGCGCCGCTCGGGAGTGGCGTTGAAGACGACGACCAGGTCACCGAGTTCCATGGTGATCACGCCCGGCGTCTCGTCCTTCCCCGACAGCGGGAAGGACAGCTTCGACTGCACCTGCCCGGCGGTGTCGAGGGAGAAGACGTCCTCCGTGGTACGGATCCTCAACAGGTCCCGGTAGGCGGCCGAGGCGCCCTCGATCTGCTCGCAGCCGACCCTCACCGACGTCAGCAGAGGTTTGGCGTAAGGCCATTTGGAACGGTTGTCGGCGGCGAGGGGCAGTCCGCGCCCGAAGCCGTTGCCGTCCCGGCAGTCCCAGTGGATCGCGTTGAACCAGTCGCCGCTGTCGTAGGAGTTGCGGTCCAGGGACTTGGACCGCAGCAGGTCGGTGCCGGCCTGGGAGAGCGCCGGGCCCTGGGAGAGGGCGGCGGTCGCCAGCGCGAGGACCTGCATCCGGGCCCGGTCGGCCGGGCTCGTGGACTTCGGGAGCTTGAAGGCCAGGGCGTCGAACAGGGACTCGTTGTCGTGGGCGTCCACATAGGCGAGGGCGTCGCCCGGCGCGTCCGCGTATCCGGCGGCGGTCCCGTTGTAGTCGACCTCGGAACCCTGGACCTCCTTGCCGTCGGTGTCGGTGAACCGGTAGTGCGCGAGGTTGCCGCTGAGCCCGACCTTGATGAGGTCCTGGTAGTGCAGCAGCCGGGCCTTCTGCTCGGCCGGAGTGCCGTTGTCCGCCGCGGGGTTGGGGTCCGTCCAGAGGCCGGACGCGAAGCCCTGGACGCCGGGGTCCTCGTCGAAGGGGCCGCCGCCGCGCACCGCGTCCCGGGCCCGGTCGGAGAAGGTGGCGACGCCCGTGCCGGCCATGTTCTTCTGCGTGGCCTGGACGAAGCGGGCGTCGTCGGCCACCTCGCCGAAGTTCCAGCCCTCCCCGTACAGGATGATCTTCTTCCCGTCGACGCCGTCCTTCTTGGGGGTGAGCGCGTCGAGGGCCTTGCGGACGGCCAGGATGTTGGCCTTCGGGTGGTGCCCCATCAGGTCGAAGCGGAAGCCGTCGACCTTGTACTCCTTCGCCCAGGTGACGATGGAGTCGACCACCAGCTTGCCCATCATGGTGTTCTCGGGCGCGGTGTTGGCGCAGCAGGTGGAGGTGGCGACCGCACCGTCGGCGAGGAGCCGGTGGTAGTAGCCGGGGACGACCTTGTCGAGGACGCTCTTGTCGGCCTGACCGCTGGCCGGGGTGTGGTTGTAGACCACGTCCAGCACGACGCCGAGGCCGTCGGCGTTGAGCGCCCGCACCATCTTCCGGAACTCGACCGTGCGCCGGGTGCCGTCCGGGTCGGTCGCGTACGAACCCTCCGGGACCGTGTAGTGGTAGGGGTCGTAGCCCCAGTTGAAGCCGTCCTTCGCGGCGGCCTTCGCCACGCACTCCTGCTGCTTCTCGGAGTCCGCGGGGTACGAGGTGAGGTCGCAGTCGACGGTCGCCCGGTCGGCCTTCCGCTCGGGGATGGTGGCGATGTCGGCGACGGGGAGGAGGTGCACGTACGACGTTCCGGCCTTCGCCAGTCGCCGCAGGTGCCGGGAGCCGTCGCTGCCCTTGCCGGTGAAGGCGAGGTAGGTGCCCCTGTCCTTCGGGGGCACGGTGCCGTCACCGATCGAGAAGTCCCGGACGTGCAGTTCCTGGATCTGCGCGTCCTTCAGCGGTACGGCCTTGGGCTTGGTGTACGACGACCAGCCGCTCGGCGCCAGCGACTTGTCCGCCAGGTCGACGACGAGGCTGCGCTCGGAGTCGGCGGTCAGGGCGACGGAGTACGGGTCGGTGACCTTGTTGGTGACGATCTTCCGGACGCTGGGCGCCCACACCTTCACGACGTACCGGTAGGGCTTGTTCTTCCAGGACTTCTTGCCGGTGACGGACCAGACGCCGGTGGCGTCGTCCCTCTTCATGGGGAGGGTCTTCCCGTCGAGTTCGAGCTGCACCGACTGTGCCGTGGGCGCCCAGACGGCGAGTGTCGGACGGCCCTTGCGGAACGTGGGGCCGAGGTCGGCGGCCGAACCGTCGTAGAGGTCGTCGAGCACGCCGGCGATCTGGACGCCCGTCGCCGTGAGCACAGCTCCGTTCGCGGCCCGTTGGGAGGCTACGACCTGGCCCCGCAGGGCCTCGCGGACCCGGTCGCGGTCGCGCGGGTCGACGGTCCAGGCGGTGTACGCCTTCAGGTGCGGGAACTTCGCCTTCTGGGCGTCGGTGAGCACCGCCCTGCTCAGGCGCAGCCACCGCTCGTCGGTGCCGGTGAGAGCGCCGTCCTTCGCCGTGATGGAGCCGGTGCGGGAGTACAGCAGCTGGGTGGAGGCTGCGGTGTCGTTGCCGTTCCAGGCGACGGTGTTCCGGTCGATCCAGACCGCCTTGGAGGTGGTGAGGTCGAGGGCGGCGGCGGACCCGGCGGGCTGCGGCAGCAGGTACTTCTCCTGCCCGCTCAGCAGCCACGCCTCATGACCGGTGGCCTTGAGGTCGAGTGCCTGGTCGGTGGGGAGGTCCTTCTCGTCGCCCTTGTGGAGGATGTAACTGAGGCTGGATGCCCCGTCGGTGAGGGGCACCTCGAAGACGGCGCCGTAGGGGTCGGTCCGCACGGGCTCCAGGGGCTCGGCCCAGTCCGTGGGGTTCGCGGCGCCGGACCAGACGTGCAGGCCCCAGCCGTCGTAGTTCCCGTCGGCGCGGTGGTAGTGGAGGACGGCCTTGGTCCTGTCCTGCTCGGGGTAGTCGGCGATGGGTTTCTCCGTGCGGACCGCCTCCTTGCCCTGCTCGACCCAGATCTCGCCCGTCGTGGTCACGTCGATCGAGCGGTCGGCGGAGACGTCCTTGGTGCCGTCCTTGTCGATGACGAGGTAGTTGACGCTCGTGGCACCGGGCTTGAGCTTCACGTAGGCGAAGGCACCGTACGCGTCCCGCCCGATGAAGTCGTGGCCGTCGGGCCAGGTGGTCCCCTCGCCCTCGGCGAGGTCGCCCCAGGCGTACAGCCGCCAGTCGGTGTAGTCGCCGTCGGCGCGCTTGTAGTGGACGATCGCGTGGTCGCGCGAGGAGGCGGTGGGGTTCTCGGGGGCGGGCGGGGTTCCGGTGGTGGAGGTCGCGGTGGCGCTCGCCGTACGTCCGGTTCGGTCGATCACCACCGCTTTGTACCGCAGAGCCGTTCCGGCCGGCACCTTCTCGTCGATGGTCTGGGTGACCTTGTAGGGGGCGTGGTCGGCGGAGCCCAGCGTCTTCCACGGGCCGTTGCCGATCTGCGCGGCGAACACGACCCGGTTGAGCTGTCCGCCGTCGACGTCCGCGCCGATCTCGACCGTGCCGGTGGCACCGGCGGCCGGGGCCTTGAGGGCCAGGGACGGCTTGGCTGCGGGCTTGGCGAGAGGACCGGCGGCCTTGAGGACGATCGCCGAGCGGGCCGGGACGGTGACGGTGACCTTCTTGTCCGCCGCGCTCGTCACCTTGCCGTCGGTGCCGTACACGCCCTTGAAGGTCATGCGGGCCGACCCGGTGGCGAAGGTGGCCTTCTCGGCGTCGTCCGCGTTGTTGAAGGCGACGACGTACTCGGTGCCGGTGCGGGCATCGGTCCGCGAGACGGCGTAGACGCCCGCCCCGTCGGCCGCGTAGCGCTCGGTCTGCACACCGTCGGCGAGGGCCGGGTGGGCCCTGCGGAGCTTGGCAAGGGCGCTGATCTGCTGGTACAGCGGCGCGCTGGTGTCGTACGCGTCCGTGGCGTGCGTACGGTCCGTGCCGAGCAGGTCGTCGTCCAGGTAGTCGGCGGTCTTCGAGGCGAACATCGTCTGGCGGGCGTCCTTGTCGCCGCCCGCGCCGGTGAAGCCCTGCTCGTCGCCGTAGTAGACGACCGGGTTGCCCCGACTGAGGAACATCAGCTCGTTGGCGAGCCTGTCCTTGGCGAGCAGTTCGGCGTCGGACGCCTTCGGGGCGTCCTGCTTCAGGAAGGTCCCGATGCGGCCCATGTCATGGTTGCCGAGGAAGGTGACCTGCTCGTAGGCGTTGGCCTTGTCGGTCGTGTACCTGTAGTCGTCCCCGAAGACCGAGGCCAGCCTCTGCGCGCTGCCGCCCTGGGAGGCGTACGCCCGTGCCGCGTCCTGGAAGGGGAAGTCGAGCGTGGAGTCGAGGCGGCCCCGGGTGACGTACGGGGAGGTCACGGCGGTGTCGGCGGAGTAGACCTCGCCGAACATGAAGAAGTCGTCGCGGCCCTTCCTCGCGGCGTACGCGTCGAGCGCGGTGGCCCACTGCGTCCAGAACTCCATGTTCACGTGCTTCACGGTGTCGATCCGGAAGCCGTCGATGTCGAAGTCCCCGACCCACTTCTCGTAGATCTTCTCCATGCCGGAGACGACCTCGGGGCGTTCGGTCCACAGGTCGTCCAGGCCGACGAAGTCGCCGTGGCCGGCGGACTCGCCGGCCCAGGTGGAGTCGCCCCGGTTGTGGTACATCGTCGGGTCGTTGAGCCAGGAGGGGACCTTGGTCTTCCTCTCGGCGGCCGGGACGACGGGGGTCCGAGGGAAGGAGTCCCGGTCGACGGACGGGAAGTTCTTCCCGCCGTCCGCGTAGTCGGTGTCGTCGAAGGGCTTCCCGTCCTCGGTCAGGTAGGGGAAGGCGCCCTTGGAGAGGTAGTCGTAGGACTTCTCGTCGTAGTCGACGACGTCGGCGGTGTGGTTGGTGATGACGTCGAAGAAGACCTTCATGCCCTTGGCGTGGGCCTTGGAGATGAGGGTCTCCAGGTCCTTGTTGGTGCCGAAGTGCGGGTCGACCTGGGTGAAGTCGGTGATCCAGTAGCCGTGGTAGCCGGCGGAGGCGTCGGCCCCCGTCCCCTGCACGGGCTGGTTCTTGAAGATCGGGGCCATCCAGATGGCGGTGGTGCCGAGGCCCTTGATGTAGTCGAGCTTCCTGGTCAGGCCCTTGAGGTCGCCGCCCTGGTAGAAGCCCTTGTCGGTGGGGTCGTAGCCGGTGGCGAGGCGCGAGCCCGTCAGGCCGCCCCTGTCGTTCGCCCGGTCGCCGTTGGCGAAACGGTCCGGCAGGACGAAGTAGAACTGCTCGCGGGTGAGGTCGTGGCGGGCGGCGGTCTTCGCCAGCCTCGCGTCGGACGGAGGCGCGGGCGGCGCGGCGGCTCCCGCGGCTCCGGCGGCTCCCGCGGTGAGCGGCTGGACGAGCGCCGCGGTCAGCGCGGTCACGGTGACCGCGGCGACCGCCGCGACCCGTCCGGCGTGGGTGGTTCGGCGCCTGAACGGCGCCGGCCATCTCGGTATCACGGATGGACTCCTTGCGATGACGGCTCTGGTGGTTCGACCCCGCGCGACCGTATCGCCGCCGAAAGCGTTTCAGCAAGAGTCCTGAAAGTAACGGTAAGGGCTTACAAGCCGGTCAGCAGCTGGACTTGCCCGCGTAGATCGCGAGGGCGGTGTGGGCGCCGAGGGTCGCGGTGAATCGGCCGGAGCCGTCGACGGTGACCGTCGTGTTGTTCTGCACGTTGCAGTAGGTGCCCGCCGCGAGGGAGGTCTGGTAGGTGCGGCTGAGGCCGCTCGACTCGTGGTTGATGGCCACGAAGCCCTTGGCTCCGCGCCCGAAGGCGATCGCGTCGCCCCCGTTGTCCCACCAGTCGGTGACGGCCGCACCGCGGGTGGCGTTGCGGAAGGCGACCATGCGCATGATCTCCGGCCAGGCGTGCTGGCACTTCCAGCCGCTTTGCCAACAGGCGCTCACCGCACCGCCGTTGGGCGGGCCGGCGTCGTGGTCGGTGAATTCGTACCCGGAGTTGATGTCGGGCGCGCCGTACGGGTACGCCAGCATGAAGACGTTGGCGAGGGTGTAGGTGGCGTTGTCCTTGTAGCTGAGGGTGGAACCGTTGCGCTCGGTGTCGTGGTTGTCGACGAAGACCCCGGCGACGGAGCTGTTCATGTAGCCCCAGCCCTCGCCGTAGTTCTTCAGGTAGGCGAGGTTCTCGTTGGTGAAGACCCGCTTGAGGTCGAAGGCGTAGCGGAACTCCTGCACGTCCCCGTTGCCGGTGTACTCGCTCGGCTGGACGGCCTCGCCGGAGCCGAAGATGGCCTCCTGCTTCCAGTACACGGACGGGTTGTCGAGCCGTGACTTGATGTGGGCCAGGTCGGCGGCGGGGATGTGCTTGGCGGCGTCGATCCGGAAGCCGTCGACGCCGTACCCGAGCAGGCTGTTCATGTACCCGGCGATGGCCGACCGGACGTACTCCTCGCCGGTGTCGAGGTCGGCGAGGGTGACGAGTTCGCAGTTCTGGACGTTGGCGCGGTTGGTGTAGTCGCTGATGGTGGCGGTGCAGTCGTCGAAGTCGAAGGAGGAGTACAGGCCGGGGTAGTCGTACTTCGTGTACGACGAGCCGCCGGTGCCGGTGCCGCTCCCGGCCGACATGTGGTTGACGACGGTGTCGGCGACGACCTTGACGCCGGCCGCGTGGCACGTGTCGACCATGTTCCTGAAGGCGCCGGCGTCACCGAGCCGTCCGGCGATCCGGTAGCTGACGGGCTGGTACGACGTCCACCACTGCGCGCCCTGTATGTGCTCGGCGGGCGGCGAGACCTGCACGTATCCGTAGCCGTTCGGTCCGAGGGTGCTGGTGCACTCCCTGGCGACGGAGGCGAAGTTCCACTCGAACAGGACGGCGGTCACGTCCTTGGTCCCGGGTGGTGACGCGTACGCGCTTCCGGCGGGTGCCGCGAGCGCGATCGACGCGCCCGCCGCGAGGGCGAGCGCGCCGGACAGGGTTCTGCTGGTCATGTGTGGGGTCCTTCTCCGTTGAAGGGTCCGAAGGGCGGGGAGCCGGGCCGGCGAGGGTCCGTACGACAAGATCCCTTGCCGGTTCTTGCTGCAAGATGGCTGAAAACTTTCAGCCGTCAGGAAGGTACGAGTCCCCTTGACGCACGGTCAACCCTCCGGACACGCCTTCTTCACATGCCCGAAATCTCTTCACAGGGAGGGGTGTTGGGGCGGGACGGCCCCGTGTCACCGGCTCCGCAGCCACCGGGACCGCGGAGTGCCTGGTACGCGGCCCACGCGTCCAGCAGCGGCGGGGTCACCGAACGCCGGGGGCCGGGGCCGTGGGTGACGGCGTAGCGCACGGCGGCCGGGGTGGCGTGCGGGAAGGCCGAGCGGAGCAGGGCGAAGGCGCCGGCGACGAAGGGCGCGGCGGCGCTCGTGCCGCTCAGCAGGAAGGGCCGGCCGTCGGGGCCCGGCCCGGGAATCCGGTCGCCGGGGGCGCCGACTCCGTGGCGGCCGATGGACGCGGCCAGGTTGGACCGGGGCAGGGGACGCCCGGCACGGTCGTACGCGGTCACCGGGACGACCCACGGGTGGTCGGTGAGCACGGAGGAGCCCACGCGGCCCTGGTTCCCGGCGGCGACCACCAGGATCACCCCCCGGTCGGCGGCGCGGTCGAGGGCCGCCCGCAGCGCGGGGTCACGGACTCCGGACGGCGCGGGCTGGGCCATGCTGAGGTTCACGATGTGGGCGCCCGCGTCGACGATCTCCGTGAGCGCGCCGGCGAGTTCGCCGGTCCGCACGCCGGAGAGACAGGTCGCGGGACCGTCGTCGGTGGGGTGGTCCGTGAAGAGGGGCCGGGACAGCAGGGTGCAGCCGGGGGCGACCCCGCCCTCGCCGGCGAGGATGCCCGCGACGGCGGTGCCGTGCGCGCAGCAGACGTCGGCGCGGCCGCACCGTCCCGGGCCGGCGGGCCGGCCCAGTTCCCGCACCGCGTGGCCCGCGAACGCGGGGTGGTCCAGGGCGACACGGCCGTCGATCACCCCGACGACCACCGAGGACCTGCCCGGGGTGCGTGCCATGAGCGGCCGGAGGCCGACCAGGTCCACGGGGTCCATGGCACGCCCCTCTCCTCCGGGCCGCTCGACGGCACGACGGTCCATCCGGTCCACCCGGTCCACCCGGTCTAGCCGTTCACGGGCTCGGGCTCGGGTGGGAGGCAGGCCGCGAGGCAGTCCTCCGCGCAGCGGTTCAGGCAGTCGCCCGCCTCGTAGGGCGGTACGTCCCGGCACGCGTCGGCGCAGAGGTGGGAGCACAACGTGGCGCAGTGCGTGTCGAGTTGGACGTACAGCCGGTCGCCGACGTCGCTGTCCCGCCGGCCGGGCGGAACGGGGGCCGCGGCGCTGAACCCGGGGAGGGTCATGGCGTACCTCCCCACCACGCCGGGTCCCGGCACCGGTCCGCCAGGCAGGCGGCGTAGCACGCGTCGGCGTCGTCGTACCCTTCGCAGCGCGACCTGCAGTCCGGTCCCTCGACGCGCTCGCAGGTGATCTCCTGCGGGTGCAGGAGATCACCCTGGCCGGCGAGGGCGGAGACCCGCGCGAATCCGGGGAGGGTCATGACGCTTCCCAGGAGCCGGAGCAGTTCTCCTCGATGCACTCGCTGACGCAGAGCGCGGGATTCCAGGAGTCCTCGCACGCGGTCTCGCACGGCGGGCGCAGTTCCTCCTCGCAGGTGATCTGCTGGGGGACGAACCGGTCACCGGCCGTCACGCGTGCCGGTGCCCCGGTGAATCCGGGCAGGCTCATCGCGGGTCACCACTTCTGCTCGTCGCAGAGCCTCGCCAGGCACTTCCGTACGCACGCGGCGGGGTGGTGGGAGTACCGGCACTGGTGGCGGCAGACCGGCCTCAGCTCCTCCTCGCACGTGAACTGCTGCGCAACGAGCAGATCACCGGCGTTCGCTCCGTGTGCCGCCGTCGGCTCGACGGCGAATCCGGGGATACGCATGTCCGTTCGCCTCTTCTCCCTCTCGTGTGCGTCGTGTTCATCTCTTCGTCGTCGCTGTCGGGGGGCCGTCGCTCAGCGGTCGTAGTACTCCTGGACCGGGGTCACCCGGTAGGGGAACAGCCCGGAGACGCCGACCCGGACGAACAGCTTCTCGGTGACATTGGTCCGGCGGTGGGCGTAGGAGAGGATGACCGTGACGACGCTCTGGGATCCGACGCTGAGCCGGGAGGGCACCGCTTCCACCTCGGACAGGGCGTAGCCCTCGGCGCGCAGTTCACTGGTCCTCCGGTAGATGTCCTGCTCCCGCACCGTCAGGTAGTTGAGGGCCCGGTGGGTGGGGTCGAGACCGGCGTTGTTGTTGAGCTGGAGCACCCGGTCGAGCACCTCTCTGGCGGTCCTCTGGAACTCCTTGCGGGATGTGTCCTCGGGGCGGTCGATCGCCTCCAGCAGCTCCCTGCTGTCGAACGCCCAGATCTTCTCGACGCGGACGACCGGGAGGGAGAGTCCCTGACACGCGCCCGGCGGCACGAGCGGGCCGAGCGTGCCGACGACCACGGCGAGGTCGCGGTGGTCCCGTACCGGGCGCAGGGCGTCCACCAGGTCGTCCAGGCCCGCGGGTTCGGCGGGCTCCACCACGTAGGTCTCGACGTCCTGGACGGACAGGACGTAGCACATCTGGCGGGCGAGGTAGCGGTTCTCCGGAGCGGAGAGGACCCGGTACAGCGTGTCGGCTTCGGTGGCGTCACGGCTTCCGCCGGCATCCGCCACCAGCGAGAACTCCTCCTTGACGGAGCGATCGGGGAACACGGCGTGCACGCGACCGAGGACGTAGACGTACGCGGGGCCGGTGTCACCGTGCCCGGCCCCCTCCCCCGGATGGGAACCCGCCTCGGCACAGCCGCAACACGCCTGTGTGACACGGGACTCGCCGGCGGCGGGACGGACGTCGTCCGGTTCGGACGCCGGGGCCGGGGCGGGAGCCGGGGACGCCGGTCGTGGCCCGGTCTCCGGCGGAGGACTCGTGTCGGTGACGCCGTCGGTGGTCTCGGGGTCCATGGGTCACTCCTCACGCACGTTTCGTCGGGCTCCGGCCCGGGGCGGTCGCGCGCCGGGCGTCCTGGTCGTGCACGCGTCTCGCGCGGTGCCTCAGCGTTCTCGTCGGCCTTCGACGGTCATCCAGCGGTTGAGGGCCGCGGCCCTGCGCGCGCAGCCGCCGCAGGGCCGGATCCCCACGGCCGCGGTCGCACGGGCGACGGCGTCGCCCAGCCCGATGTCCCCGTCCGCGGGGGCGAAGCCGGGGATACGGACCCGGTGGGGGGACCGGCGGTGCCGGGACGGCTCGTGCGCGTCGCGGGCCGCGGGCTCCTCGGCCGGGTCCCGACCACTCGTTGTGCCGTCAACCATCTAGCTCACATCCCGGTGTTGGCCGATCGCCCCGTCGCCCCCACCTCCTTCCACTGTCCTCCTGAGGCACACGGGACGCACCCCGGACCGGGGACGCGGCAGGGCCCGCCGCCCCGGGTGCGGGGCGGCGGGCCCTGGAGACCGGCCGCGGGTACGCCCGCGGCCGCCGTGGTCCGGCCGGCTCAGCCGGTGGTCCACCAGACCGTCGTGTCGGCCGGCAGCTTCGCCTCGTCCCCGGCCACGGCCACCTCGGCGGAGGCGAGCAGGACACGGCCGTACGCGGGGATCGTGACCGCCTCGCCCGTGGTGTTCGCGGCGCACACGAAGTCGCCCCGGCGGAAGGCCAGGACGCCCTCGGGCGCCTTCAGCCACTCCACCGAGTCGCCCGCGCCGAGTCCGGGCTCCCGCCGGCGGACGGACAGGGCGGTGCGGTACAGCTCCAGGGTCGAGTCCGCCGCGCCCGTCTGGGCCTCGATGCTGAGGTCGCCCCACTCGGCGGGCTGCGGCAGCCAGGAGCCGCCGTCGCCGAAGCCGTACGACGAGCCGTTCCGGGTCCACGGGATCGGGACGCGGCAGCCGTCGCGGAAGCCGTCCTGGCCGGCGCCCCGGAAGTACGCCGGGTCCTGGCGGACCTCGTCCGGGAGGTCGACGACGTCGGGCAGGCCCAGTTCCTCGCCCTGGTAGACGTAGGCCGAGCCGGGGAGCGCCAGCATCAGCAGCGAGGCGGCGCGGGCCCGGCGCAGGCCGAGCGCGCGGTCGCCCGCGAGGCGGATCTGCGTCCCGAGGCCCGGTTCGTTGGCGAAGCGGGTCGTGTGGCGGGTCACGTCGTGGTTGGACAGGACCCAGGTGGCGGGGGCGTTCACGGGGCGCATCGCGTCCAGGGTGCGGTCGATGACGGTCTTCAGCTCCGCCGCGTCCCAGTAGGTCGCCAGGTACTGGAAGTTGAACGCCTGGTGGAGCTCGTCCGGGCGGACGTAGTTCGCGGTGCGTTCGACCGTGGGGGTCCACGCCTCCGCCACGAAGATGCGCTCCCCGGCGTACTCGTCCAGCACCAGGCGCCATTCGCGGTAGATCGCGTGGACGCCGTCCTGGTCGAAGAACGGCATGACATCGTTGCCCAGCAGTTTCAGCTGGTCGTGGGCGCCGAGGTCGGGGAGGCCGGCGGCCTTCACCAGGCCGTGGGCCACGTCGACGCGGAAGCCGTCCACGCCCATGTCGAGCCAGAAGCGCAGCACGGAGCGGAACTCGTCGCCGACCGCCGGGTGGTCCCAGTTGAAGTCGGGCTGTTCCGGGGCGAACAGGTGCAGGTACCAGGCGCCCGGCGTGCCGTCCGGCTCCGTGACCCGGGTCCACGCCGGGCCGCCGAAGATGGACTCCCAGTCGTTCGGGGGGAGTTCGCCGGAGGCGCCCTTGCCCTCACGGAAGTGGTAGCGGTCGCGCAGCGGCGAGCCCGGCCCCTCGGCGATGGCCCGCCTGAACCACTCGTGCTGGTCGGAGGAGTGGTTGGGGACCAGGTCGACGATGATGCGCAGCCCCAGGTCGTGGGCGTCGCGGATCAGGGCGTCCGCGTCCAGCAGGGACCCGAACATCGGGTCCACCGCGCGGTAGTCGGCCACGTCGTAGCCGGCGTCGGCCTGGGGGGAGGCGTAGAAGGGGCTGAGCCAGACGGCGTCGATGCCCAGGTCGCGCAGGTACGGCAGCCGGGAGCGTACGCCCTCCAGGTCGCCCATGCCGTCACCGTTGCTGTCGGCGAAGCTGCGCGGATAGACCTGGTAGATCACCGCGTCGCGCCACCAGTCGCTGCGCTGCGCCTCGGCGGGGGTCGCGGTGGAGGTGGTGGTGGAGTGCTGGTGGCTCATGACGTCCTTGATGCGTGGCGGGTCGTTCGGGCAGAAGGATGAGGAGGGGAAGGGGGGCGAGGCGGCCGCGGTGACAGCGGGGTCTGGGGTCCCCCCGGCCGGAGGCTGGGGAGGTCACCACGACCGCCTCGGGTTCTCGGGAAAGGGGGCCTGCGCGCCGCTTCAGGGGCCTCCCCCAGCGGAGCGTCACCCCTTCGTGCCGCCCGCGGTCAGGCCGGTCACCAGGTTCTTCTGTACGAGGTAGAAGAACGCGGAGACGGGGATCGCGACCAGGACCGCGGTGGCGGCCATCAGGTTGCGCTGGGCGTCGTGTTCGCTGACGAAGCTCTGCAGGCCGACGGCGAAGGTGTACTTCGTGTCGGACAGCATGAACGTCGAGGCGAAGGCGACCTCCCCGAACGCCGTGATGAAGCTGTAGAAGGCGGCGACGGCGAGACCCGGCTTGGCGAGCGGCAGGATCAGCCGCGCGAACGTGCCGAAGGGGCTCAGCCCGTCGACGCGTCCGGCCTCGTCGATCTCGAACGGGATCGTGTCGAAGTAGCCCTTGAGCAGCCAGGCGCAGTACGGCACGGCCGTCGAGCAGTAGACGAGGACGAGGCCGAGGTAGCTGTCGATGAGCCTCAGTTCGGAGAGGATCTCGTACATCGGCACCATCAGCACGGCCACCGGGAACATCTGCGTGACCAGGAGCACCCACATGAACTTGCGGTAGCCCGGGAAGCGCATGCGGGAGACGGCATAGCCCGTGGTCGCCGCGATCAGCACCCCGATGACGGTGGTGCCGAGCGAGACGACGAGGGTGCTGACGAGCCAGTCGAAGAACGGTGTCTCCTGGAGCACGTACGAATAGTTGGCGAACGTCATTTTGCCGAAGATGCGCCCGGGATGCAGGTAATCGTCCTTGTCCGGGCCGAGGGACAGGAAGAGCAGCCAGGCGATCGGGAACAGCGCGGCCAGGCTCGCCAGGACGAGGATCGTGTGGGAGGCGAGGGTGCCGGCGGGGCTGTTCTCGCCGCGGCGGCGGGTGCGGCGCGCGGGCGCGTTCCCGGCGGCCCGCGCCGACGGGGAGTCGGGTTGCGCCTCGGTGGTGACGGTCGTGGTGCTCATGGGGGCTCCTGCCTCAGATCGCGAGCTGCTGCTCATCGCGGTTCAGCCAGCGGCGGTAGACGGAGGTGAAGACGATCAGGATGGCCAGCAGCAGGATGCCGTAGGCTGCCGACTGCGCGAAGTCACGCGGCTGCTGACCGAAGCCGAGGTAGTAGGCCCAGGTCACGAGGATCTGCGCCTCGGGCGCGGTGTCGCCGAACAGCAGGAAGATGACGGCGAACTGGTTGAACGTCCAGATGACGCCGAGGAGGACGACGGTGGAGCTGACCGAGCGCAGGCCGGGCAGGGTGACGTGGCGGAAGCGCTGCCAGGCGCTCGCGCCGTCCATCTCGGCGGCCTCGTACAGGGTCGAGTCGATGGACTGCAGTCCGCCGAGCAGCGAGACCATCATGAACGGCACCCCGCACCAGGTGTTGACCATGATCGCGGCGAACCGCTGCCAGAAGGTGTCCTCCAGCCACAGCGGCGCCGGCAGGTGCAGTGCTTCGAGGCCGGCGTTGATGACACCGCCGTCGGCGAGCATGAACCGCCAGCCGAACACGGTGACGAAGGTGGGGACGGCCCACGGCAGGACCAGGATCAGCCGGTAGAGGGTGCGGCCGCGCAGCTTCTGGTTGAGCAGCAGCGCGAGGCCGAGTCCGATGACGTAGTGCAGGGCGACACAGAGCGCCGTCCAGAGAATCGTCCAGATGAAGTGCGACCAGAAGCGGTCGTACGACGTCGGGCCCCACAGGATGTCGGCGTAGTTGTCGAAGCCGATGAACTCGTAGGTGGCCTCGACGTGGTTGACGCCGATCGTGCGCGCCGAGTTGAGGCTGTTGGCGTTGGTGAGGGTGAGGTAGAACCCGCGGACCAGCGGGTACAGCACCAGGACGCCGAGCACGAGGACCACCGGGGCGATCATCGCGTACGCGTACCAGTACCGCTGGTACGACTGCCTCAGACGCGTCAGCCGGCCGGGGCGCCCGCCCGGTTCACCTCGGCGCTTGCCGGTCGCGCGGTCGATGGCGACTGTCATCGTTCGACACCTTCTGGAAGATCACGGAGAGAGCGGGGAGACAGCGGGGAGTACGGGCCGGTGACCGCCGCGTCCGTCCCCCGAGGGGCGAGCCGGACGCGGCGGTCACACGGGGTCACTTGCTGTAGTCCGGGACCAGCTTGGCGATCGCGGTCTCGGCGTTGCCGAGGCCCTTGTCGAGGGACTCCTTGCCGCCGGCGATCGCGAGCAGCTCGGTGTCGAGCGGGCCCCACAGGGAGCTGTACTCGGGCAGCTCGGGGCGCGGCCGGGCGGCGGCGAGCACGGTCTGGTAGCCGGCGATGCCCGGGTCGGCCTTCACCTCGGCGGTGTAGGCGTCGTCGCGCGTGGGCAGCGTGGAGTTCTTCAGGGCGATGGTCTCCTGGGACTTCGCCGAGGTCATGAACTCGATGAACTTCAGCGACGCCTCCTGGTGCGCCTTGTCGGAGCCGGCGTACACGGAGAGGTTGTGGCCGCCGGTGGGGGCGCCCGCCTTGCCGCTGGTGCCGGCCGGGACGGTGGCGATGCCGAGGTTGGCCTTGTCCTTGAACGCCGAGCCCTTGTAGAAGTTGGTGATCTCCCACGGGCCCTGGATGATCGAGGCGACCTTGCCGTTGACGAAGGCGTCCTGGATGTGGGCGTAGGCGTCGGCGGTGGTGTCCGCCTTGTGCAGGCCCTTGCCGTCGAAGAGGCCGAGCCAGGTGCCGTACGCCTTCTTGGCCTCGGGGGAGTTGACGGTGATCTTCTTGGCGGGGACGTCGACGGTGTCGGTGCCGTCGCCGTAGAGGAAGGACTGGGCGTAGTACGCCTGGGTGGAGCCCCAGTAGCCGTCGACGCCGGTCTTGCCCTTGATCGTGGCGGCGGCCTTCTTCAGGTCGTCCCAGGTCCTGGGGGCCTCGGTGAGGCCGGCCTTTCCGAAGAGCTGCTTGTTGTAGACCAGCGCGAGCGTGTCGGTGACGAACGGGACGCCGTAGGTCTTGCCGTCGTACTGGGCCTGCTTGATCAGGCTGGGCTGGAACTTGTCCTGGTCCTTGAGGGCCTCGGTGCCGTCCAGCGGCAGGAAGAAGCCCTTCTTGGCGAAGGCGGGGGTCCAGCCGACCTCGGAGCGCAGGATGTCCGGGGCGCCGGTGGCGCCGGCGGCGGTGTCGAACTTGTTCTGCGCCTGGTCGAAGGGCACGTTGACGTACTTGACCTTGATGTCCTTGTGGGCGGCCTCGAACTCCTTGACCAGGGCCTTGTACGTCGGCGCCTCGTTGGTGGCGTTGGACGTGTCCCACCAGGTGAGGGTGACCGGACCGCCGGCCGAGTCGCCGCTGTCGCTTCCGCCGCAGGCCGTCGCCGTGAGGGCGATCGACGCCGCCAGCGCGGTGGCCGCTATGCCACGCCGCATGAGATCTCCTTGAGGGTGAAAGCCCGTGTGCCGGGAGGGAGGGCCCCGTCTGCCGTCCCCGCCGAGTGCCGGCGCGCCGTTGCCGCCGCCGGGCGTGGCCGAACGTAACAGCGATGTAAGCCGGACGAAAGACCTTGCTGCAAAAAAATGCAAGAACCGATGACGGTTACCCCTCCGTGACCTGCCGATGATCCCCACGAAACCCTGCATCCGGGCCGATCAGCGGAGTTCCGGACGACCATGAAAGACTCTGCAAGCTCTTGCCACGACACGCGCGCAGGGGCAATCATCACTTTCGTCAGCGCCTTGCGGGCGCGGGTCGTGGGCTGCGGCAGCCACCCCGCTCCCGTGCGAGGGCGCCCCCACGGACACCGACCAGAATCACGAGGGACCGCGATGACGCAGCAGCCCGCAGCGGGCCGCACCCCCGCCCGCACCCGACGCAGGGCCGGTGGGCAAGCGCAGGCCCGGCCGGTACAGTCCCCTGCTGTGACCACACGGCTTGCCGACATCGCAGCCCAGGCGGGGGTCAGTGAGGCGACTGTCAGCCGCGTCCTGAACGGGAAGCCGGGCGTCGCCGCGACCACTCGCCAGTCCGTTCTGGCCGCCCTCGACGTGCTGGGCTACGAGCGGCCGGTCCGGCTGCGGCAGCGCAGCGCGGGGCTGGTGGGCCTCATCACCCCGGAGCTGGAGAATCCCATATTCCCGGCCCTGGCCCAGGTCATCGGCCAGGCGCTGACCCGGCAGGGCTACACCCCGGTCCTCGCCACCCAGACCCCCGGCGGCTCGACCGAGGACGAGCTGACGGAGATGCTCGTCGACCGCGGGGTCGCCGGCATCATCTTCGTCTCCGGACTGCACGCGGACACCTCGGCCGACATGCAGCGCTACGAGCAACTGCGGGCCCAGGGCGTGCCGTTCGTCCTCGTGGACGGTTTCTCGCCGAAGGTGCAGGCCCCCTTCATCTCGCCGGACGACCGGGCGGCGATGTCCCTCGCGGTGACGCATCTGGTGTCGCTGGGACACACCCGGATAGGGCTGGCCCTCGGGCCGAAGCGTTTCGTGCCGGTGCAGCGCAAGATCGAGGGGTTCGTCCGCACGATGCAGGACCAGCTGGGGCTGGCGGCCGCGGCGGTCGAGACGGAGCTGGTCCAGCACTCCCTGTACACCCTGGAGGGCGGCCAGGCCGCGGCCCTCGCGCTCATCGACCGGGACTGCACGGCGGTGGTGTGCGCGAGCGACATGATGGCGCTCGGCGCGATCCGGGCGGCCCGGCAGCGCGGTCTGCAGGTGCCGCAGGACGTCTCGGTCGTCGGCTTCGACGACTCCCCGCTGATCGCCTTCACCGATCCCCCGCTGACGACCGTCCGCAAGCCGGTCCCGGCGATGGGGCAGGCGGCGGTGCGCACGTTGCTGGAGGAGATCGGCGGGACCCCCGCACCGCACAGCGAGTTCGTGTTCATGCCGGAACTGGTGGTGCGGGGATCGACCGCTTCGGCCCCTGGGGACCGGAGTCGTCCCTAGGACGGAGAAGACGGGGGTGGGCGCCATACGTACGGAGGACAGGTATCTCCGCAGTACCCCGACGAACGTGCGTGATGAACCCGACCAGAGGATGATCGGTGGGGTACCGCTTATCTGGCAGACTCTGTGCCCATGGGTGAGGCGACCGTGACGACACTGGAGGAAGGCCGGGAGCAGGCCGCTCCGCGGTCCGTCACGGACGCGCCGGAGCGGGGGTTCCTGCACCGGCTGAGGGCTCCGCGCCGCCCGCGTCTGTGGTTCGAGATCCTGCTGATCGCCGTGAGTTACTGGACGTACTCGCTGATCCGCAACGCGGTCCCCGAGCAGAAGGCGCAGGCCCTCGCGAACGCCGACTGGATCTGGAAGGTGGAGCACCACCTCGGGATCGCGGTCGAGGAGACGATCAACCACTCCGTGAACTCGGTGACATGGCTGATCGTCGGCATGAACTACTACTACGCGACCCTGCACTTCGTCGTCACGCTCGGTGTCCTCACGTGGATCTACCGTAGTCATCCGGGCCGCTACGCGGCGACCCGTCTGGTCCTCTTCGCCACCACCGCCGTGGCCCTGGTCGGCTACTACTTCTACCCGCTGGCCCCGCCGCGGCTGATGAACGGCGAGCACTTCATCGACACGGTCGTCGTCCACCAGACCTGGGGTTCGATGGCCTCGGGCGACCTGAAGAACATGTCGAACCAGTACGCCGCGATGCCGTCGATGCACATCGGCTGGTCGCTGTGGTGCGGGCTGACGATCTTCGCGCTGGCGTCGGTGCCGTGGGTGCGGGTGCTGGGCCTGCTGTACCCCACGCTGACGCTCGTCGTGATCGTCGCCACCGCCAACCACTTCTGGCTGGACGCGGTCGGCGGCATGCTCTGCCTCGCCTTCGGCTACGCGGTGGCCCGCGTCTGGTACGGGTCGCTGCCGTACGCGCTGCCGCGCCGGGTCGCGGCGGGGGCCGGGGAGAGGGACCCCGCCCCGCTCAAGGCGTAGCGCCGGCTGCCGTGCCGCGCGGGCCCGAGGCGTCGGCGGCGTCGGCGGCCTCCCGCAGCGCCCGCACGAACGTGGTCAGGGCCGGCTGCGGTGGAGCCGTCGCGCGTACGGCGACGTGGAGGGAGCGCCGGGGTTCCGGGCCGGTGAGGCGGCGGACGACGACGTCCGGGTGGGGGGTGCCGAGACCGAGGCCGGGGACCAGGCCGACGCCCAGTCCGGCGGCGACGAAGCCCTGCGCGGTCGTGTAGTCCTCGCTCTCGACCACGAACCGGGGCCGGAAACCGGCCTCGGCGCACGCCTCCAGCTGCGCGTCCAGGCACGGCCCCGGCCGCTCGCTGCCGACCCACGGTTCGGCGGCGAGGTCGGACAGCGCCAGGCCGGTCCGGCCGGCGAGGGGGTGCGCGGCGGGCAGGACGGCGAAGTAGGTGTCGTCGAGCAGGTGCAGCAGCCGTACGCCGTCGGGGGTGTCACCGCGCGGCCGTACGACGAGGGCGAGGTCGGCCGCGCCCTCCTTGACGGCCGGGAGCGGGTCGTCGGGGTCGATGAGCCCCAGCTCGATCCGGACGCCGGGGTGCTCGGCGCGCAGCCGGGCGACGGCGGGGGCGACCAGGGCGGCGCCGGCGGTGGCGAAGTACCGCACGGCCAGCCGTCCCGTGCGCCCCGCCCGCAGGTCGGCCAGCGCGGTCTCCGCCTCCGCGACCTGCCGGCCGATCGTGTCGGCGTACTCGGTGAGCAGCAGCCCGGCCGCCGTGGGCCGCACGCCGCGTCCGACCCGCTCCAGCAGCGCGGTCCCGGCCTCCTTCTCCAGGGCCGCGACCTGCTGGCTGATCGCGGAGGGGGTGTAGCCGAGGGCGGTCGCGGCGGCCGTCACCGAGCCGCTGGTCACCACGGTCCTGAGCACCTGCATCCGACGCACATCGAGCATGTAGACCAGCTTAAAGGTATGTGCACCATTCTTCGCTTGTCCTTATCTGTCCGCCGTCCGATCGTGGGTGCATGCCTCTCGCGTCCACACTCCGCATGGCCGTGCTCGCCCTGCTCTGGGGCTCCGGCTTCCTCTGGATCAAACTCGCCCTCGACCACGGGCTGTCCCCGCTGGCGATCACCGTCACGCGCTGCGCGCTGGGCGCCGGGGTCCTGCTCGTCCTCGCCCTCGTCATGCGTCAGCGCCTCCCCCGCGACCGGCGGACCTGGGGGCACCTGGCGGTGGCGGCCTTCTTCTGCAACGCCCTGCCGTTCGCCTTGTTCGGCATCGGCGAGCAGACGGTCGACTCGGGCACGGCGGGTGTCCTGAACGCGACGACCCCGCTGTGGGCCCTGCTGCTCGGCCTTCTCCTCGGCACCGACCGCCCCCTGTCCCCCGCCCGCCTCACCGGACTGCTGCTCGGCTTCACGGGAGTCCTGCTGATCTTCGCGCCCTGGCAGCGTTCGGGGCTGATGACCCAGGGCGCGCTCGCCCTGCTCGGGGCGGCCCTCAGCTACGCGGTGGCCTTCGCGTACATGGGCCGCCGTCTGACGGGCCGCGACGCCCCGCTGGCGGTGTCCGCCGCGCAGCTCCTCGCCGCGACGGGGTGGGCCGCCCTGGCCCTGCCCGCCGGCGGTCCGGGTACGGCGGGGGCGGACGCGACCGCCGTGGTCGCGGTCGTCGTCCTGGGCGTCTTCGGCACGGGCGTGACCTTCTACCTCAACTACCGCCTGATCGAGGACGAGGGCGCCACGAGCGCGGCGACGGTCGGCTATCTGCTGCCGGTGGTGTCGGTCACGCTGGGCGCGCTGTTCCTGGACGAGCGGGTGGGGGCGCGGGTGATCGCGGGGATGGCCGTGGTGCTGACGGGAGTGGCACTGACACGGCGGGGCACGGGGGCGACGAGGGCGGCCGCGACCGTGCGGCTCACCCCCCGTAGAACAGCTCCTCCACCACGCCCCGAGCGCGTCGGGTGATCCGGCGGTAGTCGTCGAGCATGTCGCCCACATGGCCGGGGCCGTAGCCCAGGTAGCGGCCCACGGCGCCGAGTTCGCGGCCGTCGGAGGGGAAGGTGTCGCCCGCCCGGCCCCGGACGAGCATGACGGCGTTGCGGACGCGGGTGGCCAGCACCCATGCCTCGTCCAGGGTCGCCGCGTCCTCGGCGCTCACCAGGCCGGCCGCGAGCGCGGCGGCCAGGGCCTCGCGGGTGCGGGTCGTGCGCAGGCCCGGCTCGCCGCGGGCGTGCCGGAGCTGGAGGAGCTGGACGGTCCACTCCACGTCGGACAGACCGCCGCGGCCGAGCTTGGTGTGCAGGGTCGGGTCGGCGCCGCGCGGCAGCCGCTCCGACTCCATCCGGGCCTTCAGACGCCGGATCTCACGGACCGCGTCGTCGCCGAGTCCGGCCGCCGGATAGCGCAGCGGATCGACGAGTTCGACGAAACGGCGGCCCAACTCCTCGTCACCGGCCACGGGTTCGGCTCGCAGCAGGGCCTGCGACTCCCAGACCAGCGACCAGCGGCGGTAGTACGCCTCGTACGACTTCAACGTCCGTACGACGGGGCCGGACTTGCCCTCGGGGCGGAGGTCCGCGTCGATGAGGAGGGGCGGGTCGGCGCTGGGGATCTGGAGCAGGCGCCGCATCTCGGCGACGACCGCGTTCGCGGCGCGGGCCGCCTCCTGCTCGTCGACGCCCTCGCGCGGCTCGTGGACGAACAGGACGTCGGCGTCGGAGCCGTAGCCCAGTTCGTGACCGCCGAAGCGGCCCATGCCGATGACGGCGAAGCGGGTGGGGAGGGTGTCGCCCCAGCGGTCGCGGACCACGGCCCGCAGCGTGCCGGCCAGGGTGGCGGCGTTGAGGTCGGAGACCGCGCCCCCGACGAGGTCCACGAGGGCGCCCTGGTCGGCGGTGGCCGGGGTCTCCTCGGTGCCGTAGGAGCCGACGATGTCCCTGGCCGCCGTACGGAACAGTTCGCGGCGGCGGACCCCGCGCGCGGCCGTGACCGCCTGCTGGGCGCCGTCGGCGCGGTTCACGGCGGCGAGGATCTCCTGCTCCAGGTGGGCGCGCGTACGGGGTTCGAGCCCGCCGGCGCCACCGGCGGCCCCGTCCCCGTCGCCGAGCAGCGAGACGGCCTCGGGGGCGCGCATCAGCAGGTCGGGGGCGAGGCGGCCGGCGGAGAGCACCCGGGCCAGGTTCTCGGCGGCCGCCCCCTCGTCGCGCAGCAGCCGCAGGTACCAGGGCGTCTTGCCGAGCGCGTCCGAGACCTTGCGGAAGTTGAGGAGCCCGGCGTCCGGGTCGGCGGAGTCGGCGAACCAGCCCAGCAGGACCGGCAGCAGTGTGCGCTGGATAGCCGCCTTGCGGGAGACGCCGGAGGCCAGGGCCTCCAGATGGCGCAGGGCGGCCGCCGGGTCCGCGTACCCGAGGGCGACGAGCCGCTCGCGGGCCGCGTCGGCGCTCAACCGGGTCTCGCCGGGGGCGAGTTGGGCGACGGCGTCGAGGAGCGGACGGTAGAAGAGCTTCTCGTGCAGGCGGCGGACGACGGCAGCGTGGCGCCGCCATTCCCGGTTCAGTTCCACGACCGGATCGGTGCGCAGGCCCAGGGAGCGGCCGATGCGCCGCAGGTCCTCCTCGTCCTCGGGGACGAGATGGGTGCGGCGCAGCCGGTAGAGCTGGATGCGGTGTTCCATGGACCGCAGGAAGCGGTAGGCGTCGTCGAGCTGGGCCGCGTCGGCCCGTCCCACGTAACCGCCGGCCGCCAGCGCCCCCAGCGCGTCGAGCGTGGTCCCGCTGCGCAGCGAGGTGTCGCCCCGCCCGTGCACGAGCTGGAGCAGCTGGACGGCGAACTCGACGTCCCGCAGGCCCCCCGGCCCGAGTTTGAGCTGCCGGTCGACCTCGGCGGCCGGGATGTTCTCGACGACCCGGCGGCGCATGCGCTGCACGTCGGCGACGAAGTTGTCCCGCTCGGCGGCCTGCCAGACCAGCGGCTGGAGCGCGCTGACGTACGCCTCGCCCAGCTCCAGGTCCCCCGCGACCGGCCGGGCCTTGAGCAGCGCCTGGAACTCCCAGGTCTTCGCCCAGCGTTGGTAGTACGCGAGATGGCTGCTCAGCGTGCGGACGAGCGGCCCGTTGCGGCCCTCGGGCCGGAGATTGGCGTCGACGGGCCAGATGCTGCCCTCGACGGTCGTCTCCGAGCAGATCCGCATCATGTGCGAGGCGAGGCGGGTGGCGGCACGGATCGCCTTCTGCTCGTCGGCGCCGTCCGCGGTCTCGCCCACGAAGATGACGTCGACGTCGGAGACGTAGTTCAGCTCGTGGCCGCCGCACTTGCCCATCGCGATCACCGCGAGCCGGCACAGCGCCGCGTCGTCCGGCGCGGCGGCGCGGGCGATCCCGAGGGCGGCGCGCAGGGTGGCGGTGGCGAGGTCGGCGAGTTCGGCGGCGGTCTGGGCGAGGTCCGTCGTCCCGCAGACGTCACGGGCGGCGATGGAGAGCAGACAGCGGCGGTAGGCGATGCGCAGCGAGACCGGGTCGGTGGCCTCGGCGAGCCCCTGTTCGAACTCCGCGACGCCCGGATGCAGATCCTGCGGCTCGTACGTCACGAGCGCCTGCCAGTCCTGCGCGTGCCGGGCCAGATGGTCGCCGAGCGCGGCGGACGCGCCGAGCACCCCCAGCAGCCGGTCCCGCAGCGGCTTGGCCGCTATCAGGGTGTCCAGCACCGCCTGCCGCGCCGTACGGTCCGGCTGGGCCTCCAGCAGCCGGACGAGGCCCAGCAGCGCGAGGTTCGGGTCGGCGGTCGCCCCCAGCGCGTCCAGCAGCACCGGGTCGTTGCGTACGGCGGACAGTTCCTCGCTCTCCAGCAGCCGCTCGGCGGCGCTCGGATCGGTGAACCCGTGCCGCAGCAGTCGCGTGAACGTGCTGCTCCTGCGCCCCGGCGCCGTCATCCCCGGCCTCCCGTCGGATCAAGCCCGCTCATCCGTTCACCCGATCACCCGACTTCATCGATCAAGGTCGTACGGGCACGAGCCTAACCGGAGTGGCGCACGGAAGCGCCGGTCGGCCGTCGGCGGGCCGGGCCGCCCGTCCCCCGGCGACGACCGCGGCTCACGGACCGCGGCCCGGCGGGCATTCCGGTACCGACGTCCCGGTACCGGCGTCCCGGGGGGCCGCATTCTCCCGCTCCGGGGCTAACCTGCCGTCGTGGGGGACGAAGAAGACGCGACGGGCGACGGGGGCGGCGAGGGTGCGGCACGGACCCGGTCGTGGCGGGCGGCGGTGTCGTCACCGACGGTGGCGTCCACCGTGCTGCTGGAGCTGGTCGGCGGCGTCGTGGCCGGCCTCATCGCCCTGGCGGGGTGGCCGTTCGGATGGCTGCCCGACCCCGGTCTGCTCGCGCTCACGCTGAGCATTCCCGCGTGGCAGCCCTCGGCGGAGCTGTACCGGGACGCGCGACCGCCGCGCGGTCGCGCCCTGACGGCCGCCTTCCTGACGCTGGCGACGGTGTCGCTGCTCCTGGCCGCGGCCGTGAACGGGGCCCTGCCCGCCACGGCCGACCCGGGCATCGGCCTCCTCGTCGGCTACGCCCTCGCGATCCCGGTCGCCGCGACCGTGCTGGTCCGGTTCCTCGGCACCCCGGAGGCGGGCTGACCGCCGGTCCGCGCTCCGCGCCGACGGGGCGGGGATGAGTTTCCGGGCCCCGCGGGGTCTGCCCCTGTGACAGCACCTGACAGGGATCAGGTGACCGGCGGCAGAAGACAGGAAGCGATCCCATGTCCGACATCGGCACCCCGCAGACCCGGCTCGACCCCCGCTACAGCGATCCCGCCGCCACCGCGCTCCCCTGGCCGGAGGCCGAGGCGCTGCTGTCCGCCTCCGCGATGTTCTGGATCTCGACGGTACGGCCGGACGGGCGGCCGCACGTGACGCCGTTGCCGACCGTGTGGTCACAGGGGGCGCTGCATTTCTGCACCGGCCCGGAGGAGCGGAAGGCGAGGAACCTCGCGCGGAACCCGCACGTCGTGCTGACGACCGGCACGAACACCTGGGACGAGGGATACGACCTGGTCGTGGAGGGCGAGGCCGTACGCGTGAGCGACGACTCCCGGCTGCGGGAGCTGGCGGCCGGGTGGGAGGCCAAGTACGGCGGTTTCTGGCACTTCGACGTACGGGACGGCTGTTTTCACCACGGCGCGGGACACGCCTACGTCTTCTCGGTGGCGCCCGGCACGGTTTTCGGCTTCGGTAAGGGGGAGCCGTTCAGCCAGACGCGCTGGCGGTTCGGCTGAGGAACCGTGAGAGCCGTTGCACGCCCTCGCACAGGCACTCTCGTCAACGGCGACTTGGAGGACCAGGGATGCAGTACACGCTCGAAGTGATTCCGCTGCCCGTCAGCGACATCGACCGGGCCCGGGACTTCTACCGGGACAAGGTCGGCTTCCACGTCGACATCGACCAGGAGGTCATGCCGGGCATGCGGATCGTGCAGCTGACTCCCCCGGGCTCCGGCTGTTCCATCGCCCTCGGCGACGCCATCTGGGACATGGCCCAGGGGACGAAGCCGGCTCCCGGCGCGTACCAGGGTCTCCAGCTGTGCGTCGCCGACATCAAGGCGGCCCACGCCGAACTCCGCGAACGCGGCCCGGACGTCTCGGACCCCGTCCAGTACGCCCCGGACGACGGCGCCACCTTCATGTACTTCACGGACCCGGACGGCAACGGGTGGGCGATCCAGGAGTACCGCCGCCGGGCCACGGAACCCCTGCACCGGGTACTGACGGACCTGGCGGAGCAGCGCTAGCGACAGCACGCCCGTACGCCCGCGCTCCGGCGGGCGACATGCCGAGGGGCCGACGGTCCACGACCGTCGGCCCCACGTGCCGTCACAGCGGGAAACCCGCTCTGCCCTGCGCCTACAGCACCGGCAGGTTCTTCCGCAGCTCGAAGGCGGTCACCTCGCTGCGGTACTCCTCCCACTCCTGGCGCTTGTTGCGCAAGAAGAAGTCGAAGACGTGTTCGCCCAGGGTCTCGGCGACCAGGTCGCTGCGCTCCATGAGGGACAGGGCCTCGCCCAGGTTCTGGGGGAGCGGCTCGATGCCCATCGCGCGGCGTTCCGCGTCCGAGAGGGCCCAGACGTCGTCCTCGGCGCCCGGCGGCAGCTCGTAGCCCTCCTCGATGCCCTTGAGGCCGGCGGCCAGGAGCATCGCGTACGCCAGGTAGGGGTTCGCGCCGGAGTCCAGGGAGCGGACCTCGACCCGGGCCGAGCCGGTCTTGCCGGGCTTGTACATGGGGACGCGGACCAGGGCGGAGCGGTTGTTGTGACCCCAGCAGATGTACGAGGGGGCCTCGCCGCCGGCGCCCGCGGTGCGCTCGGAGCCGCCCCAGATGCGCTTGTAGGAGTTGACCCACTGGTTGGTCACGGCGGCGATCTCGGCCGCGTGCTTGAGCAGGCCCGCGATGAAGGAACGGCCGACCTTGGAGAGCTGGTACTCCGCGCCGGACTCGTAGAACGCATTGCGGTCGCCCTCGAAGAGGGAGAGGTGGGTGTGCATGCCGGAGCCGGGGTGCTCGGAGAACGGCTTCGGCATGAACGTCGCCTGGACGCCCTGCTCCAGCGCCACCTGCTTCATGACCAGGCGGAACGTCATGATGTTGTCGGCGGTGGAGAGCGCGTCGGCGTAGCGGAGGTCGATCTCCTGCTGGCCGGGGGCGCCCTCGTGGTGGGAGAACTCGACCGAGATGCCCATGGACTCCAGCATGGTGATCGCCTGGCGGCGGAAGTCCATGCCGACGTTCTGCGGGGTGTGGTCGAAGTAGCCCGAGTTGTCGGCCGGGGTCGGGCGGGAGCCGTCCGTCGGCTTGTCCTTCAGCAGGAAGAACTCGATCTCGGGGTGGGTGTAGAAGGTGAAGCCCAGGTCGGAGGTCTTCGCCAGGGCGCGCTTGAGGACGTAGCGCGGGTCGGCGAAGGACGGGGAGCCGTCGGGCATGAGGATGTCGCAGAACATCCGGGCGGTGCCGGGGGCCTCCGCGCGCCACGGCAGGACCTGGAAGGTCGACGGGTCCGGCTTGGCGATCATGTCGGACTCGTACACACGGGCGAAGCCCTCGATGGCCGAGCCGTCGAAGCCGATGCCCTCGTCAAACGCCTGTTCCAGCTCGGCGGGGGCCACGGCGACGGACTTCAGGAAGCCCAGCACGTCCGTGAACCACAGGCGTACGAAACGGATGTCGCGCTCCTCCAACGTACGGAGCACGAACTCCTGCTGCTTGTCCATCTTCCGCTTCCACCCATTCCTTGCTGGTCAGGCCGCCTTGCTCCCGAGCGACGGGAGGCGGTCGGGCACCTGAGCATCCCACCACAACACCATTTCGTACGCGTTGCGCACCTTGATCGACTGACCGACCTCCGGCCGAACGCCCGGCATACGGCAGGTGTACCTCCCGCTGTGCGGGTGTACCGCTCTCGGTGCGGTTCAACCGCTCTGCCGACCATCTTGCCTGCTCGGGCCGACATCCGTAACGCCCGTGTCGTTCCGTGGGCGGGCCGCGGGGCCGACGGGGCAGCATGGGAGGCGGGATCCCTCGTTTACGAGAGGGAGCCGATCAAATTACGATCAGCTGATCCGACCGTCCCATCCGACCCATCCCCCACTAAGGACACACCCCATGGCCGCCAAGACCAACAGCAGCGGGGACCGCAAGGCACGCATCGAGGCGATGCGCCGTGCCGAGCGCTCCCGTGAGCGCCGGAACCGGATCCTCACGATCGGCGCCAGCGTGCTGATAGTCGCCGGCCTCGTGGTGGGCGGGACCGTCCTGATCCGCTCGCAGTCCGACGACGGCGACAGCGTGGCGAGCGACTCCAAGTCGACGGGCAAGTGGAAGACCGGGTCCGACGGCGTCAAGACCTGGAGCACCAAGCTCACCCAGAACCACGTCACCAAGAGCGTGACGTACCCGATGGAGCCCCCGGTGGGCGGCGACCACAACCCGGTCTGGCAGAACTGCAACGGCGACGTCTACGACAAGGCGATCAAGAACGAGAACGCCGTGCACTCGCTGGAGCACGGCGCGGTCTGGGTGACGTACAACAGCAAGGCTTCCGAGGCCGATGTGAAGGCGCTCGCCGAGAAGGTGAAGAAGACGCCGTACACGCTGATGAGCCCGGTCGAGGACCAGAAGGACCCGATCATGCTCAGCGCGTGGGGCCACCAGCGCACGGTGACCGGCGCGAAGGACCCGGACGTCGCCAAGTTCTTCGAGTCCTACGTCCAGGGCAAGCAGACGCCCGAGCCGGGTGCCGCCTGCACCAACGGCATCTCCTAGCGGCAGCGGCCTGGGACAGTGGGAAGCATGAAGCACATCGGTTGGATCGCCTCCGGGGCCGCGGCGGTGCTCGTCGCGGCCGGAGCGATCACCTACGCGGTCGCCGACGGCGACGATTCCGGGCTCAAGGCCCCCGCGGCGGACTCCGCGGACGCGGGGTTCGCCCGGGACATGGCCGTCCATCACCAGCAGGCCGTCGAGATGTCGTACATCGTGCGCGACCGGACGGACGACGAGGAGGTCAGGCGGCTCGCGTACGACATCGCGCAGACGCAGGCCAACCAGCGCGGCATGATGATCGGCTGGCTCGATCTGTGGGGCCTGCCGAAGGTGTCGTCGGACAAGCCGATGGCCTGGATGGGCATGGCCGACATGGCCTCCGGCGAGGACGGCGCGCTGATGCCGGGGATGGCCACGAACGCGGAGATGGACAAGCTCGGCAAGCTGAACGGCAAGCAGGCCGAGATCTTCTACCTCCAGCTGATGACCGACCACCACAAGGGTGGCGTGCACATGGCGCAGGGCTGCGTCTCCAAGTGCACGGTCGGCGTGGAGAAGAAGCTCGCGCAGGGCATGGTCAACGCCCAGGAGTCCGAGATCTCGTTGATGACGGGGATGCTGAAGGAGCGAGGGGCCGCGCCGCGGTAGCGGCCGTTGGCCGCGGTAGCGCACGCCCGGCGTGCGGGGCGCGTGGGAGCGCCGGCGTACAGGGGCGCGATGGCGCCGGAGCGCGGAGGCACGGGGGCGCACCGAACGTGGGGCGCCCCACACCCCATAATGTCGCTCTGACGATTACACTGGCCCCGTGCCTCAACTTCGTCTCGCTTTGAATCAGATCGACTCGACGGTCGGCGACATCGCCCAGAACGCCGAGGCGGTGGTCCGCTGGACCCGGCACTCCGCCGAGCAGGGAGCGCATCTGGTCGCGTTCCCCGAGATGGTGCTGACCGGGTATCCCGTCGAGGACCTGGCGCTGCGCCAGTCCTTCGTGGAGGCGTCCCGCTCCGCGCTGGGGGCGCTCGCCGCACGGCTCGCCGACGAGGGCTTCGGGGAGCTGCCGGTGGTCCTCGGCTACCTCGACCGTTCCGAGTCCGCCGCCCCGAAGTACGGCCAGCCCGCGGGGGCTCCGCGCAACGCGGGGGCGGTGCTGTACCGGGGCGAGGTGGCGCTCACCTACGCCAAGCACCACCTCCCGAACTACGGCGTGTTCGACGAGTTCCGCTACTTCGTGCCCGGCGACACCATGCCCGTCGTCCGGCTGCACGGCGTCGACATCGCCCTCGCCATCTGCGAGGACCTCTGGCAGGACGGCGGCCGCGTGCCGGCCGCCCGGTCCGCCGGGGCCGGGCTGCTGCTCTCCATCAACGCCTCGCCGTACGAGCGCGACAAGGACGACACCCGCCTCGAACTGGTCCGCAAGCGCGCGCAGGAGGCCGGCTGCACCACCGCCTACCTGGCGATGATCGGCGGCCAGGACGAGCTGGTGTTCGACGGCGACTCCATCGTGGTGGACCGGCACGGCGAAGTGGTCGCGCGGGCGCCGCAGTTCTCCGAGGGGTGCGTCGTCCTCGACCTGGACCTGCCGGCGGGCGCCGCCGAGCCGGTCGCCGGGATCGTCGACGACGGGCTGCGCGTGGACCGGCTCGTCATCTCCGAGGAGCCGCTGCCCGCGTACGAGCCGGAGCTGACCGGCGGGTACGCGGAGCGCCTCGACGACGACGAGGAGGTGTACTCGGCGCTGGTGGTCGGTCTGCGGGCGTACGCGGCGAAGAACGGCTTCCGGTCCGTCCTGATCGGCCTCTCGGGCGGCATCGACTCGGCGCTCGTCGCGGCGCTCGCGTGCGACGCGCTGGGGGCGCAGAACGTGTACGGCGTGTCCATGCCGTCGAAGTACTCGTCGGACCACTCCAAGGGCGACGCGGCGGAGCTGGCGCGCCGCACCGGGCTCAACTTCCGGACGATCTCGATCGCTCCGATGTTCGACGCGTACATGGCGTCGACCGAGCTGACGGGACTGGCGGAGGAGAACCTCCAGTCGCGGCTCCGGGGAACGCTGTTGATGGCGATCTCCAACCAGGAGGGCCACATCGTGCTGGCGCCCGGCAACAAGTCGGAGCTGGCGGTGGGGTACTCGACGCTGTACGGCGACTCGGTGGGGGCGTACGGCCCGATCAAGGACGTGTACAAGACGTCGGTCTTCCGGCTCGCCGAGTGGCGCAACCGGGCGGCGGCGGAGCGGGGGCAGACCCCGCCGATCCCGGAGAACTCCATCTCCAAGCCGCCGAGCGCCGAACTGCGTCCCGGGCAGGTCGACACGGACTCCCTGCCGGACTACCCGGTCCTGGACGCGATCCTGGAGCTCTACGTCGACCGCGACCAGGGCGCCGACGCGATCGTGGCCGCCGGGTTCGACCGGGAGCTGGTGGTCAAGACGCTCCGCATGGTCGACACCGCCGAGTACAAGCGGCGCCAGTACCCGCCGGGCACGAAGATCTCCCCGAAGGGGTTCGGCAAGGACCGCCGGCTGCCGATCACCAACCGGTGGCGCGAGCAGGCGTAGGCGGGCTTCGGGGCCCTCAGGCCGCCGGGTCGCGCAGCCCGACGCAGTCGAGGGCCCAGAACGGCTCCGCGTAGACGAAGGTGCCCGTCATCCACGGCTCGTACGCGGACAGACGGGCGACCTGGAACGCGGCTTCGGGTATGCGCAGCGACGGCGGGCGGAAGCCCGCCGCGACGGCGCCCTCGAAGCCGCGCGTGCCGTAGTAGTGCGGTGAGCCCTCCAGGAAGACCAGCGGCACCCCCTGGCCGTCGGCGGCCGCGAGCGCGTGCGCGACGAGCCGGGTGCCGATGCCCTGCCCCTGGAGGCCGGGGACCACGCCCAGCGGTGACAGGGTCAGGACGTCCACGATCCGGCGCGGCGCGTCCAGCCGCGCCGCGCTCAGCAGGACGTGTCCGACGACCCGGTCGTCGACGGTGGCGACGAAGGACAGCGGCGCCGTCGCGGCCTGGGCGGTGCGCAGCGCCTCCACGAGCCCGGGGACCCGCTCGCCGTCCTCGAACGCACGGGTGTGCACGTCCCGCACCGCTCGGTGGTCGTCGGCGGTCTCCCGCCGGATCACCGGCCCCGTGGTGAGGGGACCGGTCCGTGCGCCCGCGGGCGTGCCCTGTGCCGTCATGGCCGCGAGGGTAGGCCCGGGGCGGCCCGGACCGCGAACGGATTACCGTCCGCGGGAGGGGGAGGTGACGTACCGCTCGGCTCCGGCCCGTACCTCTTCGCGCGTGTCAGACGCGTACGGTCTCGCGCTCGCCCGGCACGTGGGAGGCGACCACGCGGGCGTGGCTCCGGCCGGTGTGGGCCGGGGCCGTGGCGCGGCGGGCGTCCACGGTGCGGGCCACGGCCGCGACCGCCAGGCCGACCAGCGCCAGGCCCGCGCCCACCGTCGCCGGGGCGGTCGCGCCGAGGCCGGCGGAGAGGGCCAGTCCACCGGTCCAGGCGCCGCCGGCGTTGGCGAGGTTGAAGGCGGCCTGGTTGGCGGAGGAGGCGAGGGAGGGGGCCGTGGCGGCCTTCTCCATCACCATCAGCTGCAGGGGCGAGCCGGTGGCGAAGGCCGCGACGCCCAGCAGCAGGACGGCCAGGGCCGCGCTCCACTGCGCGGACATCAGGACCGGGAACAGGGCGAGGACCAGGATCAGCGAGGCCAGGCCGCCGAAGAGGGTGCCCCGCAGGGAGTGGTCGGCGAGCCGGCCGCCGGCCAGGTTGCCGATGGTCGCGCCCACGCCGAACAGCGCGAGCAGCAGGGTCACGCTGCCGGCGGCGAACCCGGCGGACTCCGTGAGCATCGGCGTGATGTAGCTGTAGGCGGAGAAGAGCGCGCCGAAGCCGGCGACGGTCGTGCCGAGGGCGAGCCAGACGGGAAGCGAGCGCAGGGCGCCCAGTTCGCCGCGCAGACCGGCCGTCGGGGCGGCCGCGCGGTCGCGGGGCAGCAGGAACGCCAGGGAGGCGATGGCCGCCAGGCCGATCGCGCCGACGCCGAGGAAGGTGATCCGCCAGCCGAAGTGCTGGCCCACGAGGGTCGCGGCCGGTACGCCGGCGACGTTGGCGATCGTCAGGCCCAGGAACATCAGCGAGACCGAGCGGGCCTTGCGCTCCGGGGCGACGAGGCCGGTGGCGACGACCGCGCCCACGCCGAAGAAGGCGCCGTGCGGCAGACCGCTGAGGAAGCGGGCGGCGAGCAGCCAGTGCTCGTCGGGGGCGAGCGCCGACAGCGCGTTGCCGGCGACGAAGAGGACCATCAGCCCGATCAGGACCTTGCGGCGGGGCAGCCGGGCCGTGAGCGCGGCGAGCAGCGGGGCACCGATGACGACACCCAGCGCGTAGGCGGAGACGAGGTGGCCGGCGGCGGGGATCGAGATGCCGAGATCGGCCGCGACCTCGGGGAGGAGGCCCATGATGACGAACTCGGTCGTGCCGATTCCGAAGGCGCCTACGGCGAGTGCGAGCAGGGCCAAGGGCATGGCGGGACCTTTCGGGAAGAGCGGGGGGGATGTCGGGGTTCCGTTTCATCGTATGTTCCTCTGCGGAACAAACTCGAACCGGCGACGTATTCCCTGCCGCCCGCGGCCGCCCCACCAGCGGCGTCAGCTCCCGGACGTGTCGATCGTCACCCGTGCGGCCACCGGCAGATGGTCGCTGCCGGTGGCCGGCAGGGCCCAGGACGCCCGCGGCTCCATGCCCCGGACCATGATCTGGTCGATACGGGCCATCGGGAACGAGGCGGGCCAGCTGAAGCCGAAGCCGTCGCCCGCCGCGCCCTGGGTGGAGCGCATCTGGGCGGTGACGGCGTTCAGCGCCCGGTCGTTCATGGTGCCGTTGAGGTCGCCGAGGAGGACGACCTGCCGGATCGGCTCGTCGGCGATGGCCTCACCGAGGGCGTTGGCACTCTTGTCGCGCTGGCGGGCGGTGAACCCGGCCTCCAGCTTCACCCGCACCGAGGGCAGATGGGCGACGTACACGGCGACCGGCCCGTCCGGCGTCGCCACCGTCGAACGCATCGCGCGCTCCCAGCCGAGCTTGATGTCGACCGGCTCGGTGCCGCTCATCCGGTACTTGCTCCACAGGCCGACGGTGCCGACGACCTCGTGGTACGGGTACGTCGCCGCCAGCGCCTTCTCGTACACCGGCACCGCGTTCTCGGTCAGTTCCTCCAGGGCCACCACGTCCGCGCCGGAGGAGGCGACCTCGCGGGCCGTGCCGGACGGGTCGGCGTTGTCCGCGTTGACGTTGTGGGTCACGACGGTGAAGTCGCCGCCGCTCGCGGTCTTGCTGGTGACGAGTCCGCCGAAGGTGTTCAGCCAGACCACCGTGGGCACCAGGAGCGCGACGAGCGCGGTCGCCGATTTGCGCACCAGCGCGAGGATCAGCAGCAGCGGGATCGCGACGCCCAGCCAGGGCAGGAACGTCTCCGTCAGACTGCCGAGGTTTCCCACGGCGTTGGGGACCTGGGCGTGCAGCACCATGACCAGGGCGACGAGGACCGCGAGGACCGCGAGGACGATGCCGCGCCGCCAGATCCGGCGGTCCCCTCTCCAGCCGCCGAAGAGGCGGCCCAGCAGGCGCCGGAGCCGGTTTCGTTCGCGGCCCTGGCCCGTGTCGCCGCCGCCCGTCTCCGTCATGTACGCCTGCGCCATACCGTCGCCTCACTGCCTGCCGTGCACTCTTCCCCGCGCCTCAAGACCCTAGGGGATGATCGCCGCCGATCCCGACGCCGCGTCGCGGCCTCACGGGGACGAGGACGAACAACGCGCTGTTCGGAGTTCCGAACCGGCCGTCAGGGCCCGACGTCTGTAACGAAACGCGCACATCGCTGTGACTCACTTCGCAGGGGGACGGAGCCCTTCGAGCACGGTGTCGACGATGGTCTCCGCGAGATCCTCGGGCAGCGGGGCCTCCGGGCGCATGACGGTGCGCACGAGCATGGGACTGAAGACCAGGTCGCCGACGAGGTCGAGGTCGACGTCGGCGCGGAGTTCGCCGTTGTCCCGGCCCCGGCGCAGGACTTCGGCGAGGGCCCGGCGGCGGGGGGCGACGACCTCCGCGTGGTAGGCGTCCCAGATCTTGGGGCTGCTCTTCATCTGGGCGATGACGTTGTGCAGGATCGCCGACGGCCGGTTGAGCAGGCCGCGCCTGCGTGCCGACTCCAGGAAGACGACCAGGTCGTCGCGCATCGAGGTGCCGGGCAGCACGGGGTCCGGGGGTTCGGCGGCGCGCAGTACGTCGACGAAGAGGGCCTCCTTGCCGCTCCAGCGGCGGTAGATGGTCGCCTTGCCGACGCCGGCGGTGCGGGCGACCCGTTCGATCGACAACTCCGCGAGCGGCACGCCGTCTTCGAGGAGCTTCATCACGCCTTCGACGATGGACCGCTCCACGGCCTCGCTGCGGGGACGCCCGCGGACGGGGCCCGCGTCCCGGACGCGCCCGTCTGCGGCGTGGCTCTCGGCGAGGCTCAAGGTCGACTCCGTCTCTGTGTGGCGCGGTCTCCGTGTGGCGTGGTCTCCGTGTGGCGTGGGACCGGACCGATTGTCGGGTCAGTGCTCCACGGCCGCCAACTCGGGCTCCTCCTTGCCCTCCTGGCCGCCCTTCGGCCGTCCCGGCAGGAACACCGCCATGGCCACGGCGCCGAGCAGGGCGATCCCGGCCCCGCACAGGGCGGTGACGTGCATGGCGTGCAGGAAGGCGTCGTGGGCGGGGCCGACCAGGGCCTCGCCCCGTTCGCCGAGACGGGCGGCGAGGCCGAGGGTGGCCTCGATGGACTCGGCAGCGGCGTGCGGGGCGCCCGGGGGGAGTTCGCCCTCGATGCCGCCGCGGTAGGCGGTGGACAGCACCGAGCCGAGGACCGCGATGCCGAGGGCGCCGCCGACCTGGCGGAAGGTGTTGCTGAGCGCGGAGGCGGAGCCGGCCTTCTCCCGGGGCAGCGCCTGCATGATGAGGACGCTGAGCGGGGTCATCACATGGGCCATGCCCACGCCCATGAGGAAGAAGATGACTTCGAGGACCCAGATCGGCGTGTCCGCGTCCAGGACGGCGAACGCGGCCAGCATCCCGGCGATCAGCGTCATGGCGGCCGTGCACACCGCGCTGTTGCCGAAGCGGTCCACGACGAGGCGGGCGCGCGGCGCGAAGACGAACTGCGCGACGGCCAGCGGCAGCATCAGCAGACCGGTCTGGAGCGGGGAGTAGCCGCGCACGGTCTGGGTGTAGAAGACCGAGAAGAAGGTCACGCCCATCAGGGCGAAGAAGACCAGGCCGATGACGCCGATGGACGCCGAGAAGACCCTGTTCCTGAAGAACGTCATGTCGATGGACGGGTGGTCGCTGCGCTTCTCGAACACCACGAAGGCGGCGAGGACCGCGAGTCCGGCCGCGATGGTGGCGAGGACCGTGACATCGGCGAAGTCGGCGAGCTGGCCGCCGCGGATGATGCCGTAGACGAGGAGGACGAGGCCGACGACGGAGAGCACCACGCCGACGGGGTCGATACGGCCGGGGTCGGGGTCGCGCGAGTCGGGCACCAGCCAGATCATCAGACCGAGCGCGAGGACGACGATCGGCACGTTGACCAGGAAGACCGAGCCCCACCAGAAGTGGTCGAGCAGGAGGCCGCCGGTGATCGGGCCGATGGCGATGGCGAGACCGACGCCGCCCGCCCAGATGCCGATGGCCTTGGGCTGCTCGTCGCGCTCGAAGACGTTCATCAGGACGGCGAGGGTGGCGGGCATCACGAAGGCGGCGCCGAGACCCATCACCGCACGGAAGACGATCAGCTGGGCCGGGGAGCCGGACATGGCGGCCAGCGCCGAGCCGAGGCCGAAGACCACGAGTCCGCCGAGCAGCACCTTCTTGCGGCCCAGCCGGTCGCCGAGCAGCCCCGCGGAGAACAGCAGGCCCGCGAAGACGAGCGTGTAGGCGTTGATCGCCCACTCCAGCTCGCTCTGGGTGGCGCCCAGCCCGGTGGGCTCCGGGGTGGAGATCGTCTTGATGGCGACGTTGAGGATCGAGTTGTCGAGCACCACGATCAGCAGGCTCAGCATCAGCACACCGAGGATCACCCAGCGGCGCCGGTGCACCACCGCCGGTATACGGGAGTCAGGGACTGCGGTAGTCATGTCGTCGAGCCTAGACCTATTTCGATACGGGACCGTCTCGTATCGTTAATCTTTTACCCTGTTCTTAACAGCCGCATGCCGGGACGGTCACACGTGCGTGCCCTAGCCGTCCTTTAGCCGAAGTGCCACCATGGACGTGGTCCGGGGACACCGTCAGGGTGCCTCGAGATGACATGAAGGAGCTGGACGATGACGCAGCTTTCGGCTGCCCGGACGAACCCCTCCGACGGCAGCAAGGCGCTGTACGGGGGCAAGGGCACGCGTCGGATCACCGTCAGGGACATCGCCCTCGCCAAGGAGCGCGGCGAGAAGTGGCCCATGCTCACCGCGTACGACGCGATGACCGCCTCCGTCTTCGACGAGGCCGGCATCCCGGTGATGCTCGTCGGCGACTCCGCCGGCAACTGTCACCTCGGCTACGAGTCGACCGTGCCCGTCACCCTCGACGAGATGACCATGCTGTCCGCGGCCGTCGTCCGGGGCACCAGCCGGGCACTGATCGTCGGCGACCTGCCCTTCGGCTCCTACCAGGAGGGCCCCGTACAGGCGCTGCGCTCGGCGACCCGCATGGTCAAGGAGGCCGGGGTCGGCGCGGTCAAGCTGGAGGGCGGCGAGCGCTCGCACCGCCAGATCGAACTGCTGGTCGAGTCCGGCATCCCCGTCATGGCCCACATCGGCCTCACGCCGCAGTCCGTCAACGCGATGGGCTACCGCGTGCAGGGGCGCGGCGAGGAGGCCGCGCAGCAGCTGCTGCGCGACGCCAAGGCCGTCCAGGACGCGGGCGCGTTCGCGGTCGTCCTGGAGCTGGTCCCGGCCGAGCTGGCGGCCGAGGTCACCCGGGTGCTCCACATCCCGACCGTCGGGATCGGGGCGGGCCCCGAGACCGACGCGCAGGTCCTCGTGTGGACCGACATGCTCGGACTGACGGGTGGGCGGATGCCGAAGTTCGTGAAGCAGTACGCCGATCTGCGGGCGGTCATGGGGAACGCGGCGAAGGCGTTCGCGGAGGACGTCGTGGGTGGTGCGTTCCCGTCGGAGGAGCACTCCGTCCACTAGCCCGGAAGCGTCACTGAGCCATAGCGGTACGACTGCGGCCCGCCGATCTTCCCCCGTCGGCGGGCCGCGGCTTCGTTTTGGCCGGGCGCGGGAGGGGTGGGGGTGCGGGGGTTCGTCGGCGGGTGCGGGGGTTCGTCGGCGGGTGCGGGTGCGTGGGGCTTCTCGCGCAGTTCCCCGCGCCCCTGAAAGACCAGGCCCTGCGGGCCTGGAAGACGGCGGGGCTGCGGCGGATGGAAAGCACGGGGCGCAGCCCCTGCTTTTCAGGGGCGCGGGGAACTGCGCGAACGGCCCCCACTCACCCGCACCCGCCGACGAGACCGCACCCCCCACCCCCTCCCGCGCGCCCGGCCCCACACCCGTGTCGGCGACCTGTAGGTGGTTTGTCGGTGGGGGCTGGGACCGTCGTCCTCATGACACGAATCGACAAGAACTCCGGCGGCGCGAAGGGCGCTGTGACCGTGCGGGGGCTGGTCAAGCACTACGGCGAGACCAGGGCGCTGGACGGTGTCGACCTCGACGTGCGCGAGGGCACGGTGATGGGGGTCCTCGGCCCCAACGGCGCGGGCAAGACGACGCTCGTACGCTGCCTGTCCACCCTGATCACCCCCGACGCCGGCAGTGCGACGGTGGCCGGCTACGACGTCCTGCGGCAGCCGCGGCAGCTGCGCCGCGTGATCGGGCTGACGGGCCAGTACGCCTCCGTGGACGAGAAGCTGTCCGGCTTCGAGAACCTGTACATGATCGGCCGGCTGCTCGACCTGCCCCGCAAGGAGGCCAGGAGCCGCGCCACCGGCCTGCTGGAGCGGTTCTCGCTGACCGACGCCGCCGGACGCCCGGCGGCGACGTACTCCGGCGGCATGCGGCGGCGGCTCGACCTGGCCGCGTCCATGATCGGGAGCCCGGCCGTGCTGTACCTGGACGAGCCGACCACCGGCCTCGACCCGCGCACGCGGAACGAGGTGTGGACCGAGGTCAAGCGCATGGTCGGCGACGGCGTGACCGTCCTGCTGACCACGCAGTACATGGAGGAGGCCGAGCAGCTCGCCTCCGAACTGACCGTGATCGACAAGGGCAAGGTCATCGCGGGCGGCCGTATCGAGGAGCTGAAGGCCCAGGTCGGCGGTCGGACGCTGCGGGTCCGGCCGGCCGATCCGGTGCATCTGCGGCCCCTGGCCACGGAGCTGGACGGCCTCGGTATCACCGGCCTCGCCACGACCACCGTGGACACCGAGACCGGCACCCTCCTCGTGCCGATCCTCAGCGACGAGCAGCTGACCGCCGTCGTCGGCGCGATCACCGCGCGCGGGGTGACCATCGCCTCGATCAGTACCGAACTGCCCAGCCTGGACGAGGTGTTCCTGTCCCTCACCGGCCACAAGACCGGTGCGGCGCAGGACGCGGCCCCGTCCCCCGCCTACGAGGAGGTCGCCGTATGAGTGCCGCCACCACCGTCCCCACGACCGCCCCCGCGACCGGCGACACCGTCCGGGCCGACGGCCGGATCGGGCTGCGGGCGCACGCCCGGCACACCGGCGCGCTCGTCCGGCGGAACCTGCTGTGGATCCGGCAGGACCCCGAGTCGATGTTCGACGCCGTCCTGATGCCGATCGTGTTCACCCTGCTGTTCGTGTACGTCTTCGGCGGCTCCATCGGACAGGCGCTGGGCGGCGGCCAGGAGCAGTACGTGCAGTACGTCGTGCCCGGCCTGATGGCGATGATGGGCATGAACATCGCCATGGGCGTGGGCACGGGCTTCAACGAGGACTTCCAGAAGGGCGTCATGGACCGCTTCCGGTCCCTGCCGATCGGCCGGTCCTCGGTGCTCCTCGCGAAGATCTCCGTCGAGCTGCTGCGCATGCTGGTCGCCACGACGATCCTGCTGACGGTCGGGGTGCTCATCGGCTTCGACATCACCAGCTGGCCGGGGCTGTTCGGCGCGGTGGGCCTCGCCGTCGTCTTCGGGTCGTCCCTGATGTGGATCTTCCTGGTGCTGGGCGTGACCATGAAGAACGCCCAGTCCGTGCAGGCCATGGGGTTCCTGGTGCTGTTCCCGCTGCAGTTCGGGTCGTCGATCTTCGCACCGACCCAGTCGATGCCGGGCTGGCTGCAGGCGTTCACCGACTACAACCCGCTGTCGTCCCTGGCGGACGCGGCGCGCGGGCTGATGACCGGTGGCCCGATCGCGCACGACCTGCTGGTCACGCTCGGCTGGTCGGTGGGCCTGACGGCGGTGATGGCACCGATCGCGATCCACAAGTTCAAGACCAAGAGCTGACCGCCGGGCCTGTACGGGCGGGGCGAAGGGTCACACGAGGGCGACGGCCTCCTCCAGGGTGAGGGCGCCGCCCTCGGCGTACGCGGTGTCGTAGGCCGTGTCGTCCAGCGAGGCCCGGGTCACGGTCTCGGCCATGGCCCGGGCCTCGGCCTCCATCGGGCTGGAGAAGTGTCCGGGCGGCAGCAGCGCGTCGGCCGCGCCGAGGAGCCGGGCGGCGTCACGGGCGCGCTCGCCGCCGTCGACGCTCGCGACGGACAGGGCGGCGGTCACCAGATGGACGGCCGGCATATAGGGCGCGACCGTCAGGGACAGCCGGTCCAGGCTCCGCTCCAGCGCCCGGCGCATCAGCCGCAGCGCCTCCTCGTGGTGCCCGGACACCGCCTCCAGCCAGCCCTCGACGCCGATGACGTACCCGGCGAAGAGCACGTAGTCGGCGGCGTGGAAGTCCTGGCGCAGCAGGGTGAGCTGCTCCCTGGCCTCGGTCGTGCGCCCGGTGCGGCCGAGGCGGGCGGCGAGGTAGAGGCGGGCGATGGGCACCGCCTCGCGGGCGGCCGTGCGGCGCCCCCGCCCCGACTCCAGCACGTCGAACAGCATCTTCTCGCCGCGCTCCGGGTCGCCGCTCTCGATGTACGCACCGCCGAGCCGGACGCCGAGGACACCCAGCTGAGCGTTGGTGCCGAGCCGTTCGGCGTACTCGATGGCCCGCTCGTAGTCCGCGGCGGCGAGCGCGAACTCGCCCCGGCGTTCCAGGGACTCGCCGCGCGCGGAGAGCGCCTCGGCGGCGCCCCAGGCGTCCCCGAGCCGGTCGAAGATCTCCAGCGCGCCGTCGGCGTCCGCGAGGGCGTCGCCCGCCCAGTCGGAGCGGTTGGCGAGGATGTTGGCCCGCAGCTGCAGGGTCTGCGCCAGCTCCCAGGTGAAGCCCAGTGAGCGGCAGGTGTCGATGTTGGTGTCGAGGATGGCGCGCAGCCGGTCGATGTCGCCGGTCAGCAGGACGGCGTAGAACCACATGAAGCCGGGGAAGCGGCAGGTCTGCGGCTGGCCCGGCCGGTAGGTGGCGCTGATGACCCGCAGTTTCTCCTGGGCCTCGGCGGTCTGCCAGGCGGGCAACTCCATGTCCATGCAGGCCAGATGGACGAGGTGCACCCCGCGCCGGGCCTCGTCGAGGACGGCGGGGCTCATCGGCGGCGGCTGGTCCACGAGGCGTTCGCGCAGGTCCGGGACGGGGCGCGCGGGCGCGGTGAAGGGGTTCGGGCCGAGTTCCTTGACCTGGGCGGACCAGTGCCGGGCCTCGGACTTCAGGTCCCTCATCTGCCAGTACCAGCACAGCGACAGCGCCAGGCAGAGCGCCTCCTGCTCGTCCCGCTCGGCGACGGCGTACCGCAGGGCGGTACGGATGTTCTCGTACTCCAGCTCCAGCAGCCCGATCGCGGCGCGCTGCCCGGCGCCGCGCAGCAACGGGTCGGTGGCGCGCACGAGTTCGCGGTAGTACGTGAGGTGGGCGCGTTCGGCGGCCGGGCGGGTGCCGGTCTCGTCGAGCCGTTCGCCCGCGTACTCGACGACGGTCTCCAGGAGCCGGTAGCGCATCTCACCGCCCGTCCCGGCCGCGGAACCCTCCGAAGGGGCCGCCACCACCAGGGACTTGTCGACGAGCGAGCCGAGCGCCTCCAGCGCCGCGGGTCCGCAGACGGCCTCGGCGGCGGCCAGGTCGCAGCCGCCGGCGAACACCGACAGGCGCCGAAGGACGTACCGCTCGTCCTCGTCGAGCAGCTCCCAGGACCAGTCGACGACCGCGCGCAGGGTCTGCTGCCGGGGCAGGACGGTACGGCTGCCCGAGGTGAGCAGCCGGAAGCGGTCGTCGAGGCGGTCGGCGATCTGGCGGGGCGTCAGCATGCGCAGCCGGGCCGCAGCCAGCTCGATGGCGAGGGGCAGTCCGTCGAGGCGGCGGCAGATCTCGGCGGCGGCCTCCGGGTCGGCGTCCACGGTGAAGCCGGGCCGGGCGGCGGCCCCCCGGTCGGCGAGCAGCCGCAGCGCGTGGGGCTGCGTCAGCGGTTCCACCGGGCGCAGCAACTCCCCCGGTACGCCGAGGGGTTCGCGGCTGGTGGCGAGGACGGTCAGCTCCGGGCAGCGCTGGAGGAGCTGGTCGACGAGGTGGGCGGCGGCGGCCACGACGTGTTCGCAGTTGTCGAGGATCAGCAGCATGCGGCGTCCGGCGCAGTGTTCGGCGAGGCGGGCCAGCGGGTTGTCCTTGCGGTCCGCCGCGACCCGCATCTCCTCGGCGCCGGCGCCCCGCAGGACGGTCTCGCGGGCGCCCAGGGCGGTGAGGACGGTCTCCGGGACGTTCGCGGGGTCGTCCACGGGGGCTAGTTCGGCGAGCCAGACACCGTCCGGCATGGCGGCGGCGACCGCCTCGCCGGCCTCCTGGGACAGGCGGGTCTTGCCCGCGCCGCCGGGGCCGAGGAGGGTGACGAGGCGGGTGGTGGTGAGGTCGTGGCGGATGGTGTCGATGTCGGTGTCCCGGCCGACGAACGAGGTGAGGCGGGCGCGGAGGTTTCCCGGGGGGCGGGTGGGATGGGGGTGCGGCTCCGGGTGCGGCCGTGGCCCGGGGCGGGGAGACGGGGCGCCGGGTGCGGGTTCGTGGGCGTTCTCGCGCGGTTCCCCGCGCCCCTGACGGGGCGCTGGTCGGTCGAGGCTCAGGAGGTCCGCGTGGAGTTCGCGCAGGGCGGGACCGGGGCTCGTGCCCAGGCGGTCGGCCAGCAGACGGCGCACCTCCTCGTACGCGGCCAGCGCCTGCGCCGTGCGGCCGGTGTCGCGCAGGGCGCGCAGCCGGAGGGTCTGGAGGGGTTCGTCGAGGGGGTGGGTGCCGCAGAGGGCGGTGAGGTCCGGGAGGGCGGAGGCGGCGCGGCCCAGGGCGAGGGCGGCGGTGAGACGGGTGCGGTGGGCGTCGAGGCGGCGGGTCTCCCAGCGGGCGGCCTCGGCGGCACGGTCGGGGAGGTCGGCCAGCGGCGGGCCCTGCCAGAGGGCGAGCGCGTCGTCGAGGAGACCGGCGGCCGTGCCCGGATCGCCGTCGGCGAGCGCGCGGGCGCCCTCGTCCGCGAGGCGGGCGAAGCGATGCAGGTCGATGTCGTCCGGGGCGGCGGCGAGACGGTAGCCGCCGTTCAGCGAGGCGATCGCGTCCGGGCCCAGCGCCCTGCGCAGCCGGCCGACCAGCGCCTGCAGCGCGGCCGGCGCGTCGGCGGGCGGATCGTCGGCCCACACCTCGTCGACGAGCGCGGCCACGGGCACCGCACGCCCCCGGCGCAGCGCGAGCACGGTCAGCAGGGCACGCAGCCGGGCACCCCCCACGGGAACGGGGGTGCCGTCGGACTGCAGGGCCTGGGTGGTGCCGAGGATGCGATAGCGCACGAGGTCCATTGTCTCTGTCGGTCGTCTCTACGGAGTCGGTTCGCCTGGCCGGTCCATCGGGCCGAGCCGGACTCTCCCGCGCGACCGCCGACCGTTCGTCCCCACCTTCCTAGGAACCGGGAGGGGATCGCGAGACGTTTTCGGCGTGTGCCCGGTACCGTCGGGCAGTCCGGTCGGGTGATCGACCGTCCGCCGAGCGTCCTAGGAGCCCCATGACCACCGCCGCGTCCCGCCGGAGCGACCGGAGGATCAGTCCCGTCTTCGTGGGGATCGTGGCCGTCATGGCGGTCACCGGATGGGCCACCTGGACCGGGTTCGCCGAGCAGCCCGGGCTGGCGGTCTTCCTGTTCGTGACCTCGGCCTGGGTGGTCTCGCTGTGTCTGCACGAGTACGCGCACGCCCGTACCGCGCTGCACAGCGGTGACATCACCGTTGGCGCAAAAGGCTACTTGAGCCTCAATCCACTCGCCTACACCCACGCCCTGCTCAGCATCGTGCTGCCCGTCGTCTTCGTGATCATGGGTGGGATCGGGCTGCCCGGTGGCGCGGTGTTCATCGAGCGTGGCCGGATCCAGGGCCGTTGGAAGCACAGTCTGATCTCGGCGGCGGGCCCGCTGACGAACGTCGCGTTCGCGGCCGTCTGCACCGCGCCCTTCTGGCTGGATGCCACGGACGGTGTGCCGGCGGCGTTCCTCTTCGCGCTCGCCTTCCTCGCGATGCTGCAGGTCACGGCGGCGATCCTGAACTTCCTGCCGGTGCCGGGGCTGGACGGCTACGGCGTCGTCGAGCCCTGGCTGTCGTACAAGATCCGCCGCCAGGTGGAGCCGCTGGCGCCGTTCGGGCTGCTGCTGGTGTTCGCGGTGCTGTGGATCCCGGCGGTGAACGGGGTGTTCTGGGACGTGATCGACGCGTTCATGCGGGGCCTGGGCATCCAGGACCAGCTGTCCGACTGCGGCTACTGGCTCTACCGGTTCTGGCGCGCGGACAGCGACGTCTGCCTCACCGGGGTGTGACCGCCCCGGGCCCCTGCCGGGCCTTGCGCACGTAGTACCAGGTCATGTTGGACGACAGGCCGGCCATCAGCAGCCACACCACACCCAGCCAGCTGCCGCGGCTGAAGGAGACCACGGCCGCGGTGACCGCGAGGAGACAGACGACGAGGGCGTAGACGGCGAGCCGCCGGGCCGGGCCGGGCGGGAGCGAGGGGGGCATGGGGGTCGGCTCCTGGGAGGGCGGTCGGACGAGGTGGTACGGCGTCCAGTGTCCCCCATGCCCGTACGCGTACGTACGTCGCCTCACACGTCGGTGAGGCGGATGCCCGCGTGGGCCTTGTAGCGGCGGTTCACCGAGATCAGGTTGGCGACCAGGGACTCGACCTGGTGGGCGCCCCGCAGTCGGCCGGCGAAGATGCCGCGCATGCCGGGGATGCGCCCGGCCAGCGCCTGCACGATCTCGACGTCGGCCCGCACCTCGCCGAGCACCATCACGTCGGTGTCGATCTCGTCGATCTCCGGGTCCTCCAGGAGGACGGCGGAGAGGTGGTGGAAGGCGGCGGTGACGCGCGAGTCCGGGAGCAGGGCGGCGGCCTGCTCGGCCGCGCTGCCCTCCTCCGGCTTCAGGGCGTAGGCGCCCTTCTTGTCGAAGCCGAGCGGGTTGACGCAGTCGACGACGAGCTTGCCGGTCAGCTCCTCGCGCAGCGACGCGAGGGTGTCGCCGTGCCCGTCCCACGGGACGGCGACGATCACGATGTCGCTGCGGCGGGCGGTCTCGGCGTTGTCGGCGCCCTCGACGCCGTGCCCGAGTTCCTCGGCGACGCCCCGGGCGCGGTCGGCGGCCCGCGATCCGATGATCACCTTCTGGCCGGCCTTGGCGAGCCGGTAGGCGAGGCCCTTGCCCTGCGGCCCGGTGCCGCCGAGCACGCCGACGACGAGCCCCGACACGTCCGGCAGGTCCCAGGGGTCCTTCGCCGGGGCCTTCGCGGGGGGCTGCTGTGCACTGTCAGTAGAGGTCATGGGCCGACTTTACGTGCGTGACCGCCGGGCGTGACGATCAGGTGAGCGCGGTCACGGTGTGCCCGGTCGGGGGCCGCCGAAAAGCGGTTGCCGCAGTCGGGGGAGGCCGCCCAGCATGGCCCGTCGTGACTGCTTCCGACGATGCCGCTCCGGGTGACACGGCCTCCTCTCCTCCCGCCTCCTCCCCTCCCCCGGCCGGGTCGCGCCTCGGCGCGTTGTTGCCCGATCTCGGGCCCTGGCGGGTGTCCGTGGACTTCCGGCGGTTGTGGGTGGCGGGGCTGATCACCAACTTCGGGAGCTTCCTGACCTTCGTGGCCCTGCCCGTGCAGATGAAGGAGCTGACCGGGTCGTCCGCGCGCGGCGGGCCCGGCGGGCCCGCCGGGGCCGGTCAGTCGGTGTTCGAGTCCGTCGTGGGGGTGTCGTGCCAGCGGGGGTCGTTCTCCCACTCGGCGTTGCGCTCCTGGGCCGTCTCCATGGCCCGGGTCGCGTCCTGGCGGGAGGCGTAGGGGCCCATCCGGTCCTTGCCGGGGCAGTCGGGACCTTCCTCGACCTTCTTGTGCTCCAGGCAGTAGAACCACTCGCCGGGCTTGCCGGCCGTACGCCGTTTGAACAGAGGCATGACCTGAGTTCCCTTCCGCAGTCGTCCCCGACATGGTCCCCCACCACCGCTGGTTAAACTCGCTGGCATGTCTGGCCAGTCGCTGCTCGCACCGGGGAAGCTCTCCCCCACCCGTACCGTCCCGGGACACATCCGCCGACCCGAGTACGTGGGCAAGCCCGCCCCGACTCCGTACACCGGGCCGGAGGTGCAGACGCCCGAGACCGTCGAGGCCATGCGGATCGCCGGCCGGATCGCGGCGCGGGCGATGGCCGAGGCGGCGAAGCACATCGCCCCCGGGGTGACCACGGACGAGCTGGACCGGGTCGCGCACGAGTACATGTGCGACCACGGGGCCTATCCGTCGACGCTCGGCTACCGGGGCTTCCCCAAGTCGCTGTGCACCTCGGTCAACGAGGTCATCTGCCACGGCATCCCCGACTCGACCGTGCTGCGCGACGGCGACATCGTGAACCTGGACGTGACGGCGTACATCGGCGGTGTGCACGGCGACAACAACGCCACGTACCTGGTGGGCGACGTGGACGAGGAGTCGCGGCTGCTCGTGGAGCGGACCGAGGAGGCCCTCGCGCGTGCCGTCAAGGCGGTCAGGCCCGGCCGGCAGATCAACATCATCGGGCGGGTCATCGAGTCGTACGCGAAGCGGTTCGGGTACGGGGTCGTGCGCGACTTCACCGGGCACGGGATCAACTCCTCGTTCCACTCCGGCCTGATCGTCCCGCACTACGACTCCCCGCACGCGACCACGGTGATGCAGACGGGGATGACGTTCACGATCGAGCCGATGCTCACGCTCGGGTCGTACGACTACGACATGTGGGACGACGGCTGGACGGTCGTCACCAAGGACCGCAAGCGCACCGCCCAGTTCGAGCACACGCTGGTGGTGACGGAGACGGGCGCGGAGATCCTCACGCTGCCCTAGGGCCCCTTTCGTTCCCGCGGGACAGCCCGCCTCCGGCTCAGGCCGGCGGCGGGCTTTTCGCTGGGCGGATGCTTCGGCCGGACTCGGGGTACCGTTTTACCGACAGGGAGTCGGGAACCTGTTGACTTAGGCAAGCCTAACCGCGGAAAATGGCGTCAGCTTCTCGTCTTCCCACTTCGGCACCGGAGGCCCCATGAACACGTCGGTCGCATCGGACACGGCGTTCTCCACGCTCATCCGCACCGCTTCACACGAGCAGCACACCGAGGCGGAGTCCACGACGTTCATGGGCGACATGCTGGGCGGCAAGCTCGGCGTCGAGGCGTACGCGCGGTACACCGAGCAGCTGTGGTTCGTGTACGAGGCGCTGGAGAGCGCGGCGCCGAGGCTGGCGGCCGACCCGGTCGCCGGGCCGTTCGTCCAGCCCGAGCTGATGCGGCTGACCGCGCTGGAGCGGGACCTGGCACACCTGCGCGGCCCCGGCTGGCGCTCGACGCTCACGGCGCTGCCGGCGACCGAGGAGTACGCGGCGCGGGTCGCCGAGTGCGCGCGTACGTGGGCCGGCGGCTATGTGGCCCACCACTACACGCGGTACCTCGGCGACCTCTCCGGCGGGCAGATCATCCGGGACCGGGCCGAGAAGACCTGGGGCTTCGCCAGGAAGGGCGACGGCGTCCGGTTCTACGTCTTCGAGCAGATCACCAACCCGGCCGCCTTCAAGCGGGGCTACCGGGAGCTGCTGGACCGGGTGCGGGCCGACGACCTGGAGAAGCAGCGGATCGTGAGCGAGTGCAAGCGGGCGTTCGCGCTGAACACCGCGGTCTTCCGCGCCCTGGGCGACGAGTTCCCGTTGAGCGCGTGAGCGCGTGAGCGCTGCGCTCGCCGGGGCGGGGCATTGAGGTTGTGGGTCCGTGCGGGTCGGTGGGGGCTGGTCGCGCAGTTCCCCGCGCCCCTTGGAGGTGACCCCTTGCCGGCAAAGGCGCCCTGGCGTGCCCTAGCGCTCCAGGAACACCCGGCCCCCGACCTCCACCCACCCGTGCGGCTGCGGGGCGGTGAGCAGCTGGGAGCCCGTGCCCTGGGTGATGTTCAGGGCCCGGCCCAGTTGGGCGGTCAGCTGCAGGGCCGCCGCGCCCGTGGCCTCGTCCTCGTCGATGCCGTCACCCCGGCCGGGGAAGGCACGGGCACGGACACGGCCGGCCGCCTCGTCCTCCCAGGCCCAGGCATAGATCCACTCGCCCGGCGGCGGTACGCGCAGGTCGTCGACCTCGGCGGCGGTCGCGTACTGGCGGAAGGTGCGGGGCGGGGCCCACTCCGGCAGTGCCTCGATCCAGCTGAACTCGCCGTCCAGCCGGGCCCCGACGACACCGGCCGGGGTGACCAGCTCGGGCACGTCCAGCAGCCAGGCCGCGCCCACGCAGGGGTATCCGGCGAAGGGCAGGCGCAGCGAGGGGGTGTAGATGTCGATCACACCGCGCTCGGGGTCGTCCACGAACACGGTCTCGCTGAAGCCGAGTTTGGCGGCGAACTCCTGGCGGTCGGCGCGGTCGGGCATCACGGAGCCCTCGCGGACGACGCCCAGCTCGTTGCCGTATCCGCCGCGGGGTCCGCAGAACACCCGCAGCACATCGAAGTCGGTCACCCCGGCATTGAAACATCAACCGGGCCCCGGGTCGTACCAGGTCACCCCCCTTCCGTACGGCGACCGGGCCGGTCCCGGCCCCACGGAGGGGTGGATCAAGTGACGTACGGGACAAGCCGGTTGAGCCGGAGAGGCCCGACGGGCCCGCGGAGGGCGGCCGCCCGGCGGGGACCCCTGCCGGGGCCGGACGCGGGCCGGGGCGCGGGCCGGGGCGCGGGCCGGGGCGCGGGCCGGGGCGCGGTGGTGGTCACCCACGGACCGGCCCTGTCCCGATCACGCGGATACATGACGAAAGTGGATCTTGGGAGTGAAACCGCGTTCTTGACCGGCGATTGGGCCTCTTGACCCTCTCTTGACCGGACTATGGGGGCTGTTTTGAGCCACCGTGATCGGCCCGTGCTCGTACGGCCCCGGGGAGGGGGTTTCACTGGAAGGACAGCAATTGGTGAGGTAAGCCTCAGATAACTGAGGCCCGCCTCACCTTCTCTGTGTGTCCTCCGTGTACTGCCTTGGAGCCGAAATGCGCCCCCTCAGACTGTCCGTCGTCACCGCCGCCACCACCGTGGCGGCCCTGACCGCTCTCACCGGCTGCACCGAGAAGAGCAGCGCGGGCGCGGACGGGGCGATCGCGGTCACCGCGACCGACACCACGTGCGAGGTGTCGAAGAAGGAGTTCCCGGCCGGTCACGTCGAGCTGGACATCGAGAACAAGGGGTCCAAGGTCACCGAGGTCTACCTCCTCTTCCCCGACGACCGCGTGGTCACCGAGCGCGAGAACATCGGCCCCGGCACCAAGCAGAAGGTCACCGCCGAGGTGAAGGCGGGCGACTACCGGATCGCCTGCAAGCCGGGCATGAAGGGCGACGGCATCCGGCAGGACGTCAAGGCCACCGGCGGCGGCAAGGTCGCCGCGCGCGATCCGCGTCTGGACGAGGCCGTCGCCTCCTACCGGAAGTACGTGCAGACCCAGGCCGACGAGACGATCCCGCTGGTGAAGGTGTTCGCCGACGCCGTCAAGGACGGGGACGTGGAGGCCGCGAAGAAGGCGTACGCGCCCTCCCGTATCGGCTGGGAGCGCACCGAGCCGGTCGCCGAGTCCTTCGGTGACATCGACCCGAAGGTCGACGTGCGCGAGGACGGGCTGGAGGAGGGCCAGGACCCGGAGAAGGACTGGACCGGCTGGCACCGTCTGGAGCGTTCGCTGTGGAAGGACGGCAAGCTCACCGCCCGTGACTCCGAGCTGGCCGACCAGCTGGTGAAGGACCTGGTCGACTGGCAGAAGCGGGTCGGCAAGGCCGAGATCACCCCGACCTCCATGGCCAACGGCGCCAAGGAGCTCCTCGACGAGGTCGCCACCGGCAAGGTCACCGGCGAGGAGGAGCGCTACTCGCACACCGACCTCGTCGACTTCAAGGCCAACGTCGAGGGCGCCGAGAAGTCGTACGCGCTGCTGAAGTCCGTCGCCGCCGAGAACGACCCGGAGCTGACGAAGGAGCTCGACCAGCAGTTCGCGGCCCTGAACACGCTGCTCGACAAGTACCGCGAGGACAGGACCGGCTACGACTTCGTCTCCTACGACAAGGTCGGCAAGCCGGAGCAGAAGGAGCTGTCGGACGCGGTGAACGCGCTCGCCGAGCCCCTCTCGCAGCTCGCGGCAGCCGTGGTGAAGTGACGATGACCGCCGACGACTCCCCCGAGCCCGGCCCCGCGCCGGAGCACCCCCGTACCCCGTCCCGGCGTGCGCTGATCGGCTGGGGTGGTGCCGGGCTCGCGCTCGGTGCCGCCGCGGCCGGCGGCGCGGTCGCCGCGGCCCGCCCGGACGGCGACGACGACACGGCCCCCGCGGCCGGGGCGGCCGTCGCCTTCCACGGCGCCCACCAGGCCGGGATCGCCACGCCCGTGCAGGACCGGCTGCACTTCGCCGCGTTCGACGTGGAGACCGAGGACCGCGACGCGTTCGTGGCCATGCTGAAGGACTGGACGGTCGCCGCGCGCCGGATGACCGCCGGGAAGGCGGTCGGCGACGGCGCGTACGGCGGTCTGGCTCAGGCCCCGCCGGACGACACCGGCGAGGCGCTGGGGCTGAAGCCGTCGCGGCTGACGCTGACCATCGGGTTCGGGCCCTCCCTGTTCGACCGGTTCGGGCTGGCCGGACGGCGGCCCGAGGCCCTCGTCGACCTGCCGCAGTTCGCCGGCGACAACCTCGACCGGGCGCGCAGCGGCGGCGACCTGTGCGTGCAGGCGTGCGCGGACGACCCCCAGGTCGCGGTCCACGCCATCCGCAACCTCGCCCGCATCGGCTTCGGCAAGGTCTCGGTGCGCTGGTCCCAGCTCGGGTTCGGCAAGACCTCCTCCACCACCCCCGAGGCGCAGACCCCGCGCAACCTCATGGGGTTCAAGGACGGCACCCGCAACATCGCCGGCACGGAGACGGACCGTCTGAAGAAGTTCGTGTGGGTGGGCGAGAAGGACGTCGACGCGGACTCGGCCTGGATGAGGGACGGTTCGTATCTCGTCGCCCGGCGCATCCGTATGCACATCGAGACCTGGGACCGGACCTCGCTGCAGGAGCAGGAGGACATCTTCGGCCGCGACAAGGGCGAGGGCGCCCCGGTCGGCAAGGCGAAGGAACGCGACGAGCCGTTCCTGAAGGCGATGCTGCCGGACGCGCACGTGCGGCTCGCGCACCCCGACTCCAACCACGGGATCACGCTGCTGCGGCGCGGCTACTCCTTCACCGACGGCACGGACGGGCTCGGCCGCCTGGACGCGGGCCTGTTCTTCCTCGCCTACCAGCGCGACGTGCGCGAGGGGTTCATCCCGGTCCAGCGCAACCTGGCCAAGGACGCGCTCAACGAGTACATCCAGCACGTGGGTTCGGCGATCTTCGCGGTGCCGCCGGGCGTCCGGGACGCGGACGACTGGTGGGGCCGGGCGCTGTTCTCCTCTTCAACGGCCACGGAGGACTGACACCGTGTTCGCGAACTATCTGATCGGTCTGCGAGAGGGCCTGGAGGCCAGTCTCGTCGTCTGCATCCTCATCGCCTACCTGGTGAAGACGGAGCGCCGGGACGCGCTGAAGCCGATCTGGACCGGCATCGGCGTCGCCGTCGGACTCGCCCTCGCCTTCGGCTGCGTCCTCGAATTCGGCTCCCAGGAGCTGACGTTCAAGGCGCAGGAGGCGCTCGGCGGCTCCCTGTCGATCATCGCCGTGGTCCTGGTGACCTGGATGGTCTTCTGGATGCGGCGCACCGCCCGCCACCTCAAGGCCGACCTGCACGGCAAGCTGGACGCGGCCCTGCGGATGGGCACGGGCGCACTGGTGGCGACCGCGTTCCTCGCGGTGGGCCGGGAGGGCCTGGAGACCTCGCTGTTCGTGTGGACGTCGGTGCGGGCCTCCGGTGACGGCACCGAGGGCCCGCTGGTCGGCGTCCTGCTGGGCCTGGCGTCGGCGGTGGTGCTCGGCTGGCTGTTCTACCGGGGCGCGCTGCGCATCAACCTCGCCCGGTTCTTCACCTGGACCGGCGGCATGCTCGTGGTGGTCGCGGCCGGAGTCCTCGCGTACGGGTTCCACGACCTCCAGGAGGCGGACTTCCTGCCCGGCCTGACGGACAAGGCGTTCGACATCACCGGGACGATCCCGCCGGACAGCTGGTACGGCACCCTCCTGAAGGGCGTCTTCAACTTCCAGCCCGACCCGACGGTCCTCCAAGTCACGGTCTGGCTCCTCTATCTGGTCCCGACGCTCGCGCTGTTCCTCGCCCCGGTAGGGTTCGCCTCCGGGAAGGGGAAGGTGAAGATTCCTGATGAGCAGGGTTCTCGGGGTTCCGAGCCCACGAAGGCCTCGTGAGGTTCGTCCGGTGCGTACAGGCGGAAGGTCCCCCGGACCCCGCCGGCAGGACGGACGTCCGCGGTCCGGCGGGTTTCCGTCGTACGGCCGCGGTGCGCTGCTGACCACGGCGGTGACCGCGCTGGCGCTGACGGCGAGCGGGTGCGTGGTGGTCCGCGGCGACCTGGAGGTCGTCCCCACGACGACCCAGGGGGAGGCGGCGCGGGCTCTGAAGGACTTCACCACCGCCTACAACAAGGCGGACAAGGCGTACGACCAGAGCCAGGACGCCTCCCGGGTCACCGGCGCGCTCGCCGACATCGACGGCGGCAAGCTCCGCTCGGGCGCCAAGCTCCACCCGGGCGGCAACCCGGACCATGTGGCGCTGAAGCTGACCGACGTCACGTACACGATCCCGAAGAAGGCGGGCTGGCCGCGCTGGTTCGTGGCCGACGCCGACGCCAACAAGGGGAACAAGACGGACCGTTGGCTGTTCGTCTTCACCCGGGACGGGCTGACCGACCTGTGGGAGGTCTCCTTCCTCACCGTCGTGCCCCGCGCCGACCTGCCCGAGTTCAAGAAGGACGAGAACGGCTACGCGCGGGCGGTCACGCCCGACGACCCCGAACTCTCCGTCGCCCCGGCGGAGTTGCCCGAGAAGTACGTGACGTACCTGCGGGAGGACAGCGCCCTCTTCGCGGACGGCCCCTACACCTCGGAGAAGCGTTCCGAACGCCGGCGGAACGCCACGAAGCCGGGCCTGGCACGGCAGTTCATCGACGAGGCCCTCACCAACGGCGACTACGCTCCGGTCGGCCTGCGCACCACGGACGGCGGGGCACTGGTCTTCTTCACCACCCGGCACTACCAGAAGCAGACCGCCGCGCAGGGGGTGAGCATCCCCGTCCGGGACTCGGCCGTCAGGGCGCTGATGACGGGCGAGCCCAAGCAGTCCCTGACCCTGGAGTTCGTGAACAACCAGGCGGTCCTCGACCCGGCGAAGACGAACTCGGAGCAGCCGGTGAAGTTCCTGAGCCAGGTGGGCGGGCTCACGGGGGCCAAGGGCGAGTGACGGCGGGGCGCCGGTGACGTGGAGCCCGGTGCGAGGCGCACGGCCGCCGGGCCGGGCGCGGGGTGTCAGCCCCGGGAGGGCCAGGCCGTGTTCGCATCGTCCGGCTGCTCGTCCAGGTGGCGGGAGCAGGCGTCGGTGAGGATCTCCAGCAGGGTCAGCGGGTCCGGCAGCGGGTGCTCGGGGCCGCGCACCCAGTGCACGGCGAGGTCACCGGGGAGCCGGGCCGGCGGTACGAGGACGTAGGAGCCCCGGCAGTGCCAGCGCAGCCCCGGGTGCTCGTCCATGGTCTCCGGGTGGCAGTCCAGTTCGCAGGGCCACCACTCGTCCTCGTCCTCGGGCGTGCCCCGGGTGTGGGTGAAGAACAGCAGCCGTCCCTCGCCCGACTCGGACTCGGACTCCGCGACGGGGCCCACCTCGATCCCGGCGGCGAGCAGCCGCTGAAGGGCCTCGCTGCCGGCGGCGAGCGGCACGTCCAGCACGTCGTGGACCATGCCGGTCGCGGTGACGAAGTTGGCCTGGGGCTGGTGCCGGGCCCAGCGCTCGATCTGGCCGCGGTCGGTGGTCGACTGCGTCTGCCAGGCGAAGGACACCGGGTGCCGGGCGGGGGTGGGACAGCCGACGCGGTCGCAGGAGCACCGGTAGCCCGAGGGGTGGGCGGCGGGCGCGAGCGGGAGTCCGGCGGCGGCCGCGGAGAGCAGCAGTTCCTCACGCCCGGCTTCGTCGGCGGCCCCGTCGAGCGGGCGGCCGGTACGACGGGCGCGCAGCCACTCGGAGAACCTGCCCTGCCGACCGGTCCGGCCGCCGAACGTCGCGCTCATCTATCGCCTCGCCTCGCTGTGGTGCGGACAGCATGTCCCCATGGTCCCACCATCCTGCGCCGGGGACGGCCGGAGCCCGCGTCCGGGGTGGGCGGGGCGGCGCCGGAGCACGGACAGGGATGGCGGACTATCACCCGCTTTGACGGTGTTTGGCGACTGACGCGCGGCCCGGGCCGCCGGTGTCCGGTCGGATTGATCACACCCACTCGGGAGCGGGCCCCGGGGGCGAGGTGTTGACCGGCCTCAGCGGGGCGCGAGGCCGTACAGGGCGTAGTCGACGAGCGCGTCCGTGTACGCGTAGGAGATGGGTCCCGTGTACTGCAGCCAGCGCTGGGCGAGCGGGGATACGAAGAGTTCCAGGGCGATCCGCGGGTCGATGTCGGCGCGGACGGCGCCCTGTTCCTGGGCCGCGCGCAGGCGCTTCACGTACAGCTGGAGCTGGGGTTCGAGCAGCTTGGCCACGAACTCGGTGCCGAGCTGCCGGTTGACGACTCCCTCGGCGGCCAGGGCGCGGGAGGGGACCTCGAAGCGGGGGTCGAGGAGTTCGTCGACGGTGGCCCGCAGGACCGCCTTGAGGTCGGCCGCGAGGTCACCGGTGTCCGGGATCTCGTACTCGGCCCGCTCTCCGATGACCTCGGGCCGGGCGGCGGCCTCCGCCGCCTGGGCGCTCAGGTCGACGAACGCCTCCAGCAGCACCTCCGCCTTGGAGGACCACCACCGGTAGATCGTCTGCTTGCCGACTCCGGCGCGGGCCGCGATGCCCTCGATGGTCGTCTTCTGGTAGCCGACCTCACCGACGAGTGCGAGGGCGGCGTCGTAGATGGCGCGGCGCGACTTCTCGCTGCGCCGGGCGGAGTCAGGGGCGGTCTTGTTGGCCATGCTCCGAATCTAGCAGGTTGACAAGACGGTGCGTCTCGCCTCATGGTGGTGAAGCAAGCGAGACGGACCGTATCGTCTAATCAGCCTGATCGTAGGAGGCAGTCATGGCCCGTGGTGGAGCAGGCAACATGCTGGGAGTGGGCGGCTCCCGCCGGAACCTCGGCCGCAAGGCCCTGCGCGGCGGTCCCGTGCACGGCCGCGTCGGCGGCGGCCAGGACCCCCAGGCACAGAAGCGGGAGCTGCTGCGCAAGCTCCAGGAGAAACGCCGGGAGACGTGAGGCCCGCGCCGGGGCTCACGCATCGCACACCGGGCGGCGGTCAGCCGATCAGCTCAAGCACCCCGACCGTCTGGCCTCCGCTGGTCTCCCCCGTCGTGCGGAAGCCGAGGCCGAGGTAGAAGGGCTCCGGGCCGTCGGGGCCGGGGTGCCAGGTGACGAAGAGACGGTCGCCGCCGCGGCGGCGGATCTCGGCGGCGACCGACTCGACGGCGAAGCGGCCGTAGCCCCGGCCCTGCGCGTCCGCGGCGATGTTGAGCCGCCAGAGCCCGGAGCGGAGGTCGGTGCCCGAGCCGTCGCCCTTCCAGTCGATGTCGAGGAAGGCCATCAGGAAGCCGACGGCCCGGTCACCGTCCAGGACGAGCCGGGGCCAGGCGACACCGGGGTGGACGTACGCCTCGGCCAGCGACTTCTCGACCGACTCCACCAGGTGTTCCTGGTCGGGCCGGACGCGTACGGCGAACGCCGCTTCGAGGTTGGCGGAGGTGATCTCGGCCAGCTGTGGAGTGATGGACATGATCCATGAGATAGCCGGACGGCACACCGGCTCCGCAACCGGATTACGCGGCGGGCGCCCCCGTGTCAGACCTCGCCCGGCTGTTCGTCGTCCCGGGGCGGCGGCCAGGCGTCGCCCCACTCGGTGTCACGGGCCGCCCGGTAGAGGGGGCCGTGGCGTTTGGTGACGGTGGTCCGGGCGAGGGCGGGCTCGGTCTCGCAGAGGTCGAGCAGGACCTGGCCCTTGCGGATCTGCGGCTTGCGGACCACGCGGGCGGGGGCCGGGGCCGGAGGGAAGCGGGTGGCGGCGACGTAGCTGAACTTCTCGTCCTCGTACGGCAGGGAGCCGCCCTTGACCCGGCGGTGCAGCGAGGAACGGCTGACACGGGCGGCGAAGTGGCACCAGTCCTCGCCGGGGACGATGGGGCAGGCGGCGCTGTGCGGACAGGGCGCGGCGATGTGGAACCCGGCGGCGACGAGACGGTCACGTGCCTCGATGACGCGGGCGTATCCCTCGGGGGTGCCGGGCTCGATGATCACCACGGCCCGGGCGGCGGTCGCGGCGGCCTCCACCACGGCCGTGCGGTCCTCGGCGGTCAGCTCGCCCAGGACGTAGGAGACCGTGACGAGATCAGTGCTCTCGATGGTGAGCGCCGCTCCGATACGAGAGCGCTGCCACTCGGCGGCCTTCAGCTCCGGGTTCGCCGCGGCAATCTCCCGTCCGAGCGCCAGCGCCGGTTCCGCCCAGTCGAGCACCGTCACCGGACGGCCGCCCGCCCAGGTCGCGTTCACCGCCCAGGTCGCCGCGCCCGTACCGCCGCCGACGTCGACATGACCGCCGGGCACCCAGCCCGGCACCGCCGCCGCGAACGCCTCCAGCGCCGAGCACACCGCCTCGAACGTCGCCGGCATCCGGTACGCCGCGTACGCCACCACGTCGGAGCGGTCCCTGAGCACCGGCGCGTCCGTCGGCGTGCGCCCCCGGTAGTTCGCGATCAGCCGCTCCACCGCCCGCGTGGCCGACTTGGGCGGGAGACCGTCGAGGAGGCCGGCGAGGGCGGTGCGCAGGGTGTCGGCGGCGGAGGCGGGGGCGGGGGCGTTCACGGGGCGATTCTAGGGCGCCGCCGCCGGCCGCCTTCCCTGCGCCCGCCCACACCCGTGCGGGCGGCTCACCTGCCCCGCACCGCCCGCGCCAGCCGGGTCCCGGCCGCCGCCCGCGCCGCGTTGACGGGGCCGCGGCGGCGGGGATGGACCGCGTTGGTGAGGAGCACCAGGAACGTGTCCGTCGCCGGGTCCAGGACCAGGGACGTGCCCGTGAACCCGGTGTGCCCGGCCGCGCCCCGGCCCGCCAGCCCGCCCATGAACCACGCCTGGTCGAGGGCGAAGCCGAGGCCCGGCGGGGTGAGCATCAGCTCGACGAAGTCGGGGCCGAGGATGCGCGCGGGGCCGTAGGAGCCGCCGGCCAGCAGGGTGCGGCAGAAGACGGCCAGGTCCCGGGCGGTCGAGAAGAGGCCCGCGTGGCCGGCCACACCGCCGAGGGACCACGCGTTCTCGTCGTGGACCCGGCCGCGGACCATGCCCCGGTCCGCCTTCGCCCAGGGGCGTCGCTGGTCCTCCGTGGCCGCGGCGGCCGGGCAGGGGCCGAAGGCCGTCGACACCATGCCCAGCGGATGCGTGATGCCGTCACGGATCAGGGCGTCCAGGGTCCGGCCCGTCAGACGCTCCAGGACGTGCTGCAGGAGCAGCAGGTTCAGGTCGGAGTAGAGGTGGACCGTCCCGGGAGGCTCCGTCGGCGCCTCCGCCCGGAGCATCGCCAGCCGGGCGGCCGCCGACGGGCAGTCGTACAGCGGGAGTTCGGGGCGCAGTCCGGAGGTGTGGGTGAGGAGGTGGCGGACGGTGAGGCCGTGGTCGGCGGCGCCCGTGAAGTCGGGGAGGTACGCCCCCACCTTCGCGTCGATGCCGAGGGTGCCGCGCTCCAGTTGCTGCACGGCGGCCACCGCGGTGAACAGTTTGGTGAGGGAGGCCAGGTCGAAGGGGGTGCACGGGGTCACCGGGACGCGGGACTCCGGCGGGAGTTCCCGTCCCCGGTCGGCGCGTTCGTCGTAGGAGTCGTAGCGGACCGCCCAGCCCGCCGCCTCCTCGACGGCGACGACGGGGCCGCGTCCGGCGAGGACGACCGCACCGGGGGCCAGGGGGCGTTCGCCCTCCGTCAGCGCGCGCACGTCCCGTACGAGACGGCGCAGTTCCTCGGGGTCCAGTCCGGCCCGTTCCGGGGTGTCCGTGCGCAGTCTCGGCGCGCTCAGCTCTCCGCTCCCTCCGCTTTCGTACGCCTGTTCCAAGGACGGCACAGTGCCACGAAGCAGGTCGCGGCCACCAGTGCCGAGGCCAGTTGGACCACGGCCATGGGCACGGCGGTGTCCTCGCCCGCGATGCCGACCAGGGGCGACGCTATCGCGCCGATCAGGAAGGACGAGGTACCCAGCAGCGCCGACGCCGAACCCGCCGCGTGGCGCACCCGCATCAGGGCGAGCGCCTGGGTGTTGGGGAGCGTGACGCCCATCGCCGACATCAGCACGAACAGGGCCGCCGCGACCGGGGCCAGACCAACCTGGCCGAAGACGCCCAGGGACATCAGCAGCAGCGCGGTCGCCGACAGGGCGACGACGGTGAGGCCCGCCGCGAACACCTTGTCCAGGCTCACCCGCCCCACCAGGACCTTGCCGTTGATCTGGCCGACGATGACGAGGCCGACGGAGTTGACGCCGAACAGCAGGCTGAACGTCTGCGGGGAGGCGCCGTAGATCTCCTGGATCACGAACGGCGAGGCGCTGATGTACGCGAAGAGGGCGGCGAAGGCGAAGCCGCCGGCCAGCGTGTAGCCCATGAAGACCCGGTCGGCGAGCAGGCCGCGCATGGCGTGCAGCGTCTCGCCCATGCCGCCGCCGTGGCGTTCGGCGGGGGCGAGCGTCTCGGGGAGTTTCGTCCAGACGACCGCGAGGAGCGCGATGCCGATGACCGTCAGGACGACGAAGACGCCCCGCCAGTCCGTGACACGCAGGACCTGGCCGCCGATCAGCGGCGCGACGATCGGGGCGACGCCGGAGACCAGCATCAGGGTCGAGAAGAAACGGGCCATCGCGTCGCCGTCGTACAGGTCCCGGACCACGGCCCGGGCGATCACGATCCCGGCCGAACCGGCGAGGCCCTGCACCAGCCGGAGGGCGATGAGGGTCTCGATGGAGGGCGCGAGGGCGCAGAGCGCGGTGGCGACGATGTAGACGGCGAGACCGAGGAGCAGCGGGCGGCGCCGGCCGAACCGGTCGCTCATCGGACCGATCAGGAGCTGGCCGAGCGCCATGCCGGCGAGGCAGGCCGTGAGGGTGAGCTGGACCGTGGTGGCGGGGGCGTGCAGGGAGGCGGTGACCTCCGGCAGGGCCGGGAGGTACATGTCCATCGCGAGGGGCGGCGTCGCGGTGAGGCCGCCGAGGATGAGGGTGACGAGGAGGCCGGTACGGCGGAGGGCGGTCGTCGCCTCAGCGGGGGCGGGGGTCGACGGCTGTGACTGCGGCTGCTGCGGCGGCGATTGCGGCTTCGACAGCCGCGGTGCCGGTTGCTGCGCTGTCGACGCCCGGGGGTCCGCCGCCGCGGCGGGTTGCGGGTGCTCCCCCGCCGTCGTGGTCGGCTCGGCGGGTGCCGAGCCCGGTATGTGCCCCTCGGGCATGTGCCCCTCCCTCTGTGTTCGGTCCGCCACCTATGCTCTCAGCTCGTACGACGTGGGCGGGGTCACACACCCGCCCCGGAGCCGAGGACAGCCGAGGACAGGGGTGGCGATGTCGAACGACGGACGTGTGCGGTGGGGGATCCTGGCGACCGGGGGGATCGCCGCGGCCTTCACGGCGGACCTCGTCGACCTGCCGGACGCCGAGGTCGTGGCCGTGGCCTCACGGAGCGAGACCTCGGCGAAGACCTTCGCGGAGCGCTTCGGGATACCGAGGGCCTACGGCGACTGGCGCGCGCTCGCCGAGGACGCGGACGTGGACGTGGTGTACGTCGCCACGCCGCACGCGGCGCACCGGGCCGCCGCCGGGATGTGTCTGGAGGCGGGGCGCGACGTCCTGTGCGAGAAGGCGTTCACGCTGAACGCGCGGGAGGCGGAGGAACTGGTCGCCCTGGCCCGGGAACACGGGCGGTTCCTGATGGAGGCCATGTGGATGTACTGCAATCCGCTGGTGCGGCGGCTGGCCGAGGTGGTGCGGGACGGCGCGATCGGTGAGGTGCGCACCGTGCAGGCCGACTTCGGGCTGGCGGGGCCCTTCCCGCCCTCGCACCGGCTGCGGGACCCGGCACAGGGCGGGGGCGCGCTGCTGGATCTCGGTGTGTATCCGGTGTCGTTCGCGCAGCTGCTGCTCGGGGAGCCGTCGGACGTCACGGCGAGAGCGGTGCTCTCCGACGAGGGCGTCGATCTCCAGACCGGAGCACTGCTCTCGTGGGAGAGCGGTGCCCTCGCCTCGCTGCACTGCTCCATCGTGGGCGGCACGGGCACGTCCGCCTCGGTGACCGGTTCCGAGGGCCGCATCGACATCCCGTCCGGGTTCTTCTTCCCGGAGCGGTTCGTCCTGCACCGGGACGGCCGCGAGGCGCAGACGTTCACCGCCGATCCGGCCGACGGCCCCCGCAACAGCCTGCGCCACGAGGCCGTCGAGGTCATGCGGGCCCTGCGCGCCGGCGAGACCGAGTCCCCGCTCGTGCCCCTGGACGGCACCCTCGCCGTGATGCGCACGCTGGACGCGCTGCGGGAGCGGGTGGGGGTGCGGTATCCCGGCGAGGAGCGGCTGAACGAAGGTTCGTTCGTTTAGAGGGGGTTGGGATGAGGGGTTGGGGGTGAGGGGGTGTGGCGGAGGTAGGGCGGGGCGGGACCGGGTGGGGGCCGCGAAAACGAAGGTTCGTTCCGCACCGGCACCCGCACCGGCACCGGCCCCGCCTCACCGCCAGCCCACCCCACCCCACCCCACCCCGCTCCACCCCGCTCCACCTACACCGGCTGCAGCCCCGGCACCCCCGCCTCCACCGCGAAGGACGCCACCGTGGAGATGTCCGCGCCCGTCGTCGTCACGTACGGCACCGCCTTGAAGTCGGCGCGGGCGGACCGGCGGTCGAGGGTGACCGTGGTGTAGCCGCGGCGGCCGTTGTAGAAGCGCATGTGGGGGTTGGCGGTCATGTAGGTGTCCCAGTTGGCGGGCTTGTCGGAGCCGTTGCCGCCGCTGCTGATGGAGGAGGCGACGAGTTCCGTGCCGACGATCCGGGAAGAGCGGTCGTCGAAGTCGCGCTTGATGTCGAAGGCGTAGCCGACGTGGACGTCTCCGGTGAGGACCATGAGGTTCTCGATGCCGGCGGCCTCGGCGCCGGCGAGGAGGCGTTCGCGGGAGGCGCGGTAGCCGTCCCAGGAGTCCATCGACACCTTGTAGACCTCGCCGACGGCGTTGCGGCGCTGGGAGAAGGTGACCTGCTGCGGGACGACGTTCCAGACCGCGTCGGACCGGTCCCAGCCGTCCAGGAGCCAGCGCTCCTGGGTCGCGCCCGTCATCGTGCGCGCCGGGTCGGCGGACTCCGGGCCGGGGATCTGCCAGCCGTCGCCCTGCGCCTGGTTGGACCGGTACTGCCGGGTGTCGAGTATGTCGAACTGGGCGAGGCGGCCCCACCGGAAGCGGCGGTACAGCTTCATGTCGGGGCCGTCGGGGCGCTGGGGGCGGCGCAGGGGCTGGTTCTCCCAGTACGCCCGGTAGGCGGCGGCGCGGCGCAGCAGGAACTCCTCGGAGGGCTCGCCGCCGTCGGGGTTGTCGCCCGCGTAGTTGTTCTCGGTCTCGTGGTCGTCCCAGGTGACGACGAAGGGGTGCGCGGCGTGGGCGGCCCGCTGGTCGGGGTCGGTCTTGTGGAGGGCGTAGCGCAGACGGTAGTCCTCCAGGGTGACCGTCTCGTGGTTGAAGACGTCGGGCAGGACGCGGTCGGTGTACTTGCGGGCGCCGCCGACGGAGTTCACGGCGTACTCGTAGAGGTAGTCGCCGAGGTGGAAGACGACGTCGACGTCCTCGCCCGCGAGGTGCCGGTAGGCGGTGTAGTAGCCCTGGTCGTAGCGCTGGCAGGAGACCGCGGCGAAGGTGAGCGCGGTGGAACCGGTGAGGTGGAAGCGGCCGGGGGCGGTGCGGGTGCGGCCGGTCTCGCTGATCCAGGTGCCGACGCGGAAGCGGTAGTAGTAGACGCGGCCGGGGGCGAGGAAGCCGACCTCGACGTGGACGGTGTGGTGGAACTCGGGGTGGGCGGTGGCGGTGCCGCGTCTGACGACGCGTCGGAATCTGTCGTCGTGGGCCAGTTCCCATTCGACGCGGACGCGTTCGGCGGGCAGTCCGCCGTCCGGCTGGTAGGGGGCCGGGGCGAGCCGGGTCCACAGGAGCACGGAGTCGGCCAGCGGGTCACCGGAGGCCACGCCGAGGGTGAACGGGTCCTCGGTGATCTGCCCGGGGTCCAGCGTGGCGGCGGCCGCGGCACCGGCCGCCGGCAGGTTGGTGGCGAAGGCGAGCGCGGCGGCGGCTCCCGTGACGGTGAGGAAGCGCCGGCGGTCGAAGTGCCGTGCGGCGGCGCACAGTTCGGGCGCGTGGGACGAGCGGGACGGCGTCGGCCCAGGGGTGGGGAGTGGCATCTGGCCCTCTTCTGAAGGTAGTTGTGTTCGACAGTGGAGTGGCCAGGTTCGACGATCTTGTGGCACGTACACAACACCCACATGGCGGACGAATGAGTTCCATATATCGGGCCCCACCTGCGCGGCCGGATCCGCGGCCTCCCCTACGCTGCGAGCCCATGAAGGCTGAAGAGACCAGGATTGCGATCGTCACGGGTGCGGGCTCCGGTATCGGCCGCGCCGTGGCGGTGGAACTGCTGCGCGCCGGCTGGTCGGTGGCGCTGGCGGGCCGCCGCGAGGAGAAACTCGCCGAGACCGCGGCCCGGGCCGGCACGGACACCGACACGCACACCGGCACGCACACCGGCACAAACCCCGGCACGGACACCGGCACAAACCCCGGCACCGCCGCCCCGAAGGCGCTGTGCGTCCGTACGGACGTCTCACGGCCCGGCGACGTGGACGCGCTGTTCGCCGCCGTGCGCGAGCGGTTCGGGCGGCTGGACCTGCTGTTCAACAACGCGGGCACGTTCGGGCCGGGCGGGGTGCCGGTGGAGGAGCTGGACTACGCGGCCTGGCGGCACGTCGTGGACACCAATCTCAACGGGGCGTTCCTGTGCGCGCAGGCGGCGTACCGGCAGATGAAGGAGCAGGACCCGCGGGGCGGCCGGATCATCAACAACGGCTCTGTCTCCGCGCACACGCCCCGGCCGCACTCCGTGGCGTACACCGCGACCAAGCACGCGCTGACCGGCCTGACCAAGTCCCTCTCCCTGGACGGGCGGCCGTACGGCATCGCGGTCGGTCAGATCGACATCGGCAACGCGGCGACGGACATGACCGAGCGCATGGCGAACGGCGTGCTGCAGGCCAACGGGCAGCTCCTGCCCGAGCCGGTGATGGACGTGACCGACGTGGCGCGGACGGTACGGCACATGGCGGAGCTGCCATTGGAGGCGAATGTGCAGTTCGCGACCGTGATGGCGACGACGATGCCGTACGTCGGACGGGGCTGAGCCGCGGCCGGGAGGCCCGGTCCACGGCCCGGACGCCGGCGTGCCCGGCCCCCGGACCGTCACCACACGGTCCTCCAGACCTCAACTTCCACAAACGGAAGCTGTTCCTCCGGTCCATTCGGGCACGTGGCGGGCATATGCTCAGGGCTCGTCTCCACGAGAGCTTCACACTTGGAGGCGGAGGCTTCCGTGACCAACCCGAGGGGGGAGGTGGCAGCCGTTCCATGCTCCGGAAGGGGGCGGACCTCGCGTGGGACCGCGGGGTGAGCACCGGAGCGCGGAACGGCTGCCCACCGGCGTTTCCGTCAGGACGAGGTGGCTCCCTCGCCGCCGTGCGGGCCGTTCACCGTCCCAGGATCCGGTCGATCTCGGCCACCTGGTCCGCGGTGAGCGGTCCCTTCGCGAGGGCGCCCGCGTTCTCCTCGGCCTGGGCGACCGAGCGGAAACCGGGGATGGGCACGGTCCGCGGGCTACGGGCCCAGATCCACGCGAGCGCGCCCTGCGCGAGCGTACGGCCCCCGGTGGTCAGGATCTCGCGCAGCGCCTCGACCCGGCCGAGCCACTCGGGGTCGCCGCCTCCGCCGGCGGTGAAGCCCTCCAGCCACGCGGGCGGGGTGCTGCGGATGTCTCCGGCGTCCAGGGCGCGCCCCGGGGTGTGCTTGCCGGTGAGCAGCCCCATGGCGAGGGGGCTGCGGTTGATGCTCGCCAGGTCGTACTCCTCGGCCAGCGCGAGGAGTCCGGGCGCGTCCTGGAGGATGTTCAGCCGGTGCTGGACGGCCGCGCAGTGCGGTCCCTCGGCGAACACGGCGGCGCGGTCCGGGTCGTCGGTGCTCCACGCGTAGGCCCGGATCAGCCCCTCGCGCACGAACTCCTCGCAGGCGTCGCGCAGCAGGGCCGCGCGCTCGGGATCGGCGTCGGAGAGGTGGAACTGGTACAGGTCGACGTGGTCGGTGCCCAGACGGTCCAGGGAGGCGGTGAGGGCGCGGCGCGCGTGGGCCGGGGTGTCGTCCTGGCCGGTGAGGGTGCGGGTGGCCGTGTCGAAGACGTTGCCCCACTTGGTGGCCACGACGACGTCCGCGCGGCGCTTGCCGAGGGCGCGGCCGAGGACCCGCTCGCTGTGCCCGGTGCCGTACGCGTCGGCCGTGTCGAAGAAGGTGACGCCGAGGTCGAGGGCGCGGTGGACCGCCCGTACGGACTCCTCGTCGTCCACCTTCCCCCAGCCGAGCGGCTGTCCGTCGGCGGCCTGCCACTCGCCGCCGATCGCCCAGCAGCCGAAACCGAGGGCACTGACCCGGATGCCGCTGCGGCCGAGGGACCTGGTGTACGGGTCGGGGTGCGCGTGCGGGGGCGTGTGCGCGTGCGGGGGCGTGTGCGCGTGCGGGGGCGTGTGCGCGTGCGGGGGCGTGTGCGCGTGCGGGGGCGTGTGCGCGTGCGGGGCCGTGTGCGTGTTCGGGGCCGTGTGCGTGTCCTGCCCGGGGTGCGTGTTCGTCTCCATGCCCACGAACGGTAGGAGTTGGAGCGCACGCGAACACAAGCCCCCGGCCCCGGCTTCGCGCGCTCCTACGCCTGGCCCGTCTCGAAGCGGCTGATCCGGCCGTCCTCCGACACCGTGAAGCGCCACGCGGTGCGCATCTCGCCCCAGGTGTCGTTGCGGTAGTTGGCGACCAGGGCGCGACCGCCGGCGGACTCGCGCTGGACCTCCATGTGGCCGTGCGAGGAGAAGATCTCCCGGTCGGTCCAGTCGGTGAGGTCGCGGTCGGAGCCGTCGTCCGACATGGTCGCGTCGTCCGTGAGGAGCGCGAAGAAGGCGTTCTGGTCGTGGGCGTTCACCGCGGCGACGAAGGCCCGGACGGCCGGGTCGCTGAGTTTGGCGGGTGCGATCGTCATGGCGGCCAGCCTCACACCGGGGGCGACGGTCCGCCACCGGAGGCGCGCGACGGGACGGCCGGCACTCGAACGGGCACCCGAACGGGCGCGCGAGCGGGTCGGGAAGGTGTCATCGGTGCGACGGTGGATACGCGGGGGGACGTACGCGTGTGTCCACGGGGGATGTACGCACGTGCGCACTGTCGTCTTCTCCGCCGGTACCGCCGCGGTACCTCTGCTGTTCGGGAGTGGTCATGACCTCGTTCGACCGACGTGATCTGGGGCTGTTGCTGCTCCGGCTGGGTACGGGCGGCGTTCTCGCCGCGCACGGCACGCAGAAGCTGTTCGGCTGGTTCGGCGGGCACGGCATCGAGGGGACCGGCGCCTTCATGGAGTCCGTCGGGTATACGCCCGGCCGGGCGAGCGCCACCGCCGCCGGGCTGGCCGAGACGGGTGGCGGGGCGCTGCTCGCACTGGGCCTCGCGACGCCGGCGGCCGGTGCGGCCGCGGCGGGGGCGATGGGCGGCGCGACCGCGATCCACACGCCCAACGGGTTCTTCGCCGCCGAGGGCGGCTACGAGTACGCCGCGACCCTGGGTCTGGCCGCGGCCGGCCTCGCGGTCACCGGCCCCGGCCGGCTCTCCCTCGACCACGCGTTCCGTCATGTCTTCGACCGCGGCTGGATGGTCCCCGTGGCGCTGGCCGGTACGGCCGCGGTGACGGCGGTGGTCGTGGGGATGCGCAACCAGCGGGTGCGCAAGGAGAAGGAGGGCGAGCAGGAGGCGCTGTTCGAGGAGTGACCCGTCGCTCCCGGGCCCGGGGAACCCGAGAAGCCCGGTAACCGCCCTTCGCCCGGCGGCAACTGCCCCGGCTCCTGCCGGAGGACAGCCTCGACTCCCGCCGGACAGCGGTCACTTACGCGGTCCGCCCCTGGCTGCCACCGGGGCGTGACAGGCTGCGCCCATGAGCGAGCAGCGGCACTCCGCCGACCCCGACGACCACCTCTGGCAGTCCGTCTCCCGCCTGCACGCCTGGCTGGAGGCGGACCAACCGCACGGCGGCCGGGAGGGCCTGCTGCTGCGGATGCTGAAACTGCAGGAGGAGGTCGGCGAGGTCGCGCAGGCGGTCATCGGCGTGACCGGCCAGAACCCCCGCAAGGGCGTCACCCACACCTGGGACGACGTCGGTTCGGAGCTGTGCGACGTGGTCGTCACGGCCCTGGTCGCCCTGCGCACCCTCACCCCGGACGCCCGCGCCGTCTTCACCGCGCATCTGGACGGGGTCACCGCACGTTCGCTGGGGCCCGGCCATGGGTGACGGCGCGTTCTGGATCGCCGCGCTCACCGCCGGCACCGCCGTCCTCGCGAGCTGGGTGACGAGCCGGGGGACCGCGCGGGCGGCGCGGATACAGGCGGACACGACGGCGGACGCGCAGCGCGTGGAGCGGCTGCGGGCGGCGCGCCGGACGGCGTACGCGGAGTTCATGGAGCAGGCACAGCGGCTGAACGACGTGCACTGGAAGGTGTCCGACGTGGTGCGGGGCGCCGAGGACGGATTCGGGCCGGAGCATGTCGAGGAACTGCGGCGGCTGCGGGAGCGGCAGCGGGACGAGTACGCCGCGCTGCGGAACCTCACCTGGGTGGTCTCGCTGGAGGGGCCCGAGGACGTCGCCGCACTCGCCAACACCGTCAGGCGGGCGACGAGCCCCTTCCACAAGGCGATCGAGGCCATGATCGAGGGCGACACCGGTGCCATCGCGCGCTTCGACGGCTGCTACTCGCCGTTCTGGGACGCGCTGAGGGCCTTCATCAAGTCCTCCCGCGACACCCTGCACTCCATGTAGGCGCACCCCGCTCAGGAGGCATGTAGGCGCGCCCTGTTCACGCGGCCTCCGGCGCGCCCCGGTCATCCCCCGGGGTGACCCGGAGGCCGCGCCGTACTGCGTTCTGAGTACCGGGGATTGTCGGCAGCCGCACGACGACGTGAGGGGGCACCGGCCGGGAGTCTGGGCGGGTATCCGAGACCCCCTGTTCATCCCCTCATCCCCGACCTCTGACGTGGAGACCCGCGCCTCATGGCAACCTTCCTGCATCGGCTGGGCCGGCTGGCCTTCCGCAAACGCTGGTACGTCATCCTGATGTGGGTGGCCGTCCTGGGCGCCGTCGGTGTCGGCGCCCTCAAGGCCCCGGGAGCCTCCGACGAGGAGTTCTCCATGCCGGGCATCGAGTCCCAGAAGGCGTTCGACCTGCTGGAGCAGCGCTTCCCGGGCGTCACCGCGGACGGCGCCACCGCCCGGGTCGTCTTCGTCGCCCCGAACGGCGAGAAGATCACCGCCTCCGAGAACAAGAAGGCCGTCGAGGAGACGGTGGCCGATCTGGCGGACGGCTCGCAGGTGGCGAGCGCCGTCGACCCGTTCCGGGCGCGGGCGGTCAGCCAGGACGGCACGACGGCGTACGCGACCGTCACCTACAAGGTCACGGCGGCCGACCTCAGCGACGCGAGCCGGACCCATCTGGAGGACACGCTCCACGAGGCCCAGAGGTTCGGGCTGACCGTCGAGGCCGGTGGTACCGCGGTGGCGGACCAGGGCGGTCCGGGCGGGGCGGCCGAGATCATCGGTGTCGCCCTCGCCGCCGTCGTCCTGCTGGTGACCTTCGGCTCGCTGGCCGCCGCCGGGCTGCCGCTGCTGACCGCGCTCGTCGGCGTCGGCCTCAGCATGGCCACGATCATGGTCCTGTCGGAGGCCCTCGGCCTGTCCACCACGACCGGCACCCTCGCGATGATGCTGGGCCTCGCGGTCGGCATCGACTACGCCCTGTTCGTCGTCTCCCGCTACCGCGAGGAGCGTGCCGGGGGCCGTACGCCCGAGGAGGCGACCGCGCTGGCCACCGGCACGGCCGGCTCGGCGGTGGTGTTCGCCGGGCTCACCGTGGTCATCGCGCTGGCCGGACTGACCGTGGTCGGCATCCCCATGCTGACGAAGATGGGGCTGGCCGCCGCGGGCGCGGTCGTCGTCGCCGTCCTGATCGCGCTGACCCTGGTGCCGGCCGTCCTCGGCTGCTGGCCGAACGCCGTGCTCTCGCGCAAGGCCCGCAAGAGCGGCCGTATCGAGGAGGAGGCCGGGGACAACGGCGGCACCCGCTGGTCCCGGTTCGTGCTGCGCCGCCCGGTGCCCGTCCTGCTCCTCGGCGTCGTCGGGCTCGGCGCCCTCGCGATCCCGATGACCGATCTGCAGCTGGGCATGCCCGGTGACGAGGCCAAGTCGACGTCCACCACCGAGCGGCGGGCCTACGACGCGCTCGCCGAGGGCTTCGGGCCCGGCTTCAACGGGCCGCTGACGATCGTGGTGGACGCCCGGGGCGCCGACGACGCCAAGGGCGCCGCGGAGAAGGTCGCCGAGGAGATCGGGGACACCAAGGGGATCGTGTCGGTCTCGCCCCCGCAGTTCAACGAGGCCGGCGACACCGCCGTCTTCTCGGCGGTGCCGGCGACCGCGCCGACGGACGAGAGGACCAAGGACCTGGTGACCGTGATCCGCGACGAGCGGCCCGCGATCGAGTCCGGGACGGGAGCGACGTTCGAGGTGACCGGCACCACCGCGCTGAACATCGACATCTCCGGCAAGGTGCAGTCCGCGCTGGTCCCGTATCTGCTGGTCGTGGTGGGTCTGGCGGTCCTCCTGCTGATGGTCGTCTTCCGCTCCCTGCTCGTGCCGCTGAAGGCCGCCGCCGGCTTCCTGCTGTCGGTGCTCGCCTCGCTCGGTGTGGTGGTCCTGGTGTTCCAGCAGGGTCACGGCGCGGAGATCCTGGGGGTGGAGCAGACCGGCCCGATCATGAGCCTGATGCCGATCTTCCTGGTGGGCATCGTGTTCGGCCTCGCGATGGACTACGAGGTGTTCCTCGTCTCGCGGATGCGGGAGGCGTACGTCCATGGCGACCGGGCCGACGAGGCGATCACCAGCGGCTTCCGGCACAGCGCCCGGGTGGTGGTGGCCGCCGCGCTGATCATGATCGCGGTGTTCGCCGGGTTCATCGGCGAGAGCGACTCCATGATCAAGATGATCGGGTTCGGGCTGGCCTCGGCGGTCCTGTTCGACGCGTTCGTCGTCCGGATGGCGATCGTGCCGGCCGTGCTCACCCTGCTCGGCGACCGGGCCTGGTGGCTGCCGAAGTGGCTGGACCGGGCGCTGCCGCGGGTGGACGTGGAGGGTGAGGCGCTGACCCGTCACGCCGACGCGGCTCCGGCCCCGGCCGCCGCCGAGACGGCCGAGCTGGAAGTCACCCGCACCTGATTCCGGCTGCTCCCCCGCCCCCCACCCGGGCCGCCCGTGGCGAACGACACGGGCGGCCCCCGGGGCGTTCCCCCGCCGTGTCGACCACGATGGTCCCAGTCCACCGACCGGAGTCACCGATGAGCCTTCGTCCCCTCAGCCGGGAACGGCGTTACACGGACCGCCTGGAGGAGTTCTCCGACCGCCACCACGTCGTCGTCGACCTGGTCCTGGCCCTGGCGCTGATGGGCTGCGCCACCCTCGGCAGCGCGCTCACCCTGCCGGGCGCCAGGCCCCCGGACCAGGACAAGGTCGGTGTGGCGCTGATGGGCGTGTCGTGTCTGGCGCTGCTGAAGCACCGCGCCTATCCGCGCTTCACCCTCGTCGTGACCGCGGTCTGCACCTGCGTCGCCGTCGCGCTGGGCTATCTGCTCACCCCCCTGCTGCTGGCGCCGATCATGGCGTCGCTCTACTGGCTGGCCTCGCTCACCGACCGTCGGACCACCCGTGTCTACGGCTGCACCACCATCGCGGCGATGACGCTGGCCGCGGTGTTCTCCGACTCCATGGACCAGCTCTCTCTGGTGCTCAGGACCATCGGCCCCGCCTTCTGGCTGCTGCTGCCGCTCGCCGCGGGCCGGGGCGCACTGGCGCGGCGGGCCTATCTGAAGTCGGTGCAGGCCCGCGCCGAGCACGCCGAGCGCACCCGGGAGGAGGAGGCCCGTCTGCGGGTCACCGAGGAACGGATGCGCATCGCCCGCGACCTGCACGACGTGGTCGCCCACCACCTGGCCCTGGCCAACGCCCAGGCGGGCACCGCCGCGCACCTCACCCGTACGGATCCGGAGCAGGCCCACCGCATCCTCACCGACCTGACCGCCACCACCTCGGCGGCGCTGCGCGAGCTGAAGGGCACGGTCGGGGTGCTGCGGCGGCCCGACGACCCCGAGGCCCCGCTGGCGCCCACCCCCGGCCTCGGCCAGCTCCCGGAGCTGGCGGTCGCCTGCGAGTCCGCCGGTCTCACGGTCACCGTCGCCACGGAGGGTGTCCCCGGGCCGCTCGACCCCGGAGTGGACCTAACCGCCTACCGGATCGTGCAGGAGGCCCTCACCAACGTCAGCAAGCATGCCGCGGTGGACGCGGCGCACATCCGCCTCGTGTACGAGGAGGCCCATCTGACGATCACGGTCACCGACGACGGCACGCCAGGTCCCGGCGGTTCGCCCTCGCCCGGTCCCGGCGGCCCGCCCGGCCCCGGCCGGGGCTTCGGGCTGATCGGCATGCGCGAGCGCGCCCAGTCCGTCGGCGGCTGTCTGAGCGCCGGCCGCCGTCCCGGGGGCGGCTTCGAGGTCACCACCGACCTCCCGCTGCGCCCCCGCGTCCGTACCCGCCCCGTCACCCCCGCACCGGACGCGGCAGCCGCCACCCATGACCTGCGGAAGTAGAACGGCACCATGCCGATCGACGAGCGGAAGTAGACCAGCACCATGCCGATCGACCTGTGGAAGTAGAACAGCACCATGACGATCGACGAGCGGAAGTAGAACAGCACCATGACGATTCGCGTCCTGCTCGCCGACGACCAAGCCCTGCTGCGGGCCACGTTCCGGATCCTCGTCGACTCCTGCCCGGACATGGAGGTGGTGGCCGAGGCCGCCGACGGTCAGGAGGCGGTCGACCTCGTCCGCGTCCACCGCCCCGACGTGGTCCTCATGGACATCCGGATGCCCGGCACCGACGGGCTCACCGCCACGTCCGTGATCTGCGCCGACGAGGAGCTGGCCGACACCCGCGTACTGATCCTCACGACCTTCGAGATCGACGAGTACGTGGCCCAGGCGCTGCGCTCCGGCGCCAGCGGCTTCCTGGGCAAGGACGTCACCGCCGACCTGCTCCTCGACGGCATCCGCACGGTGGCCGCGGGCGACACGCTCCTGTCCCCCGCCGCCACCCGTACCCTCATCACCCGCTTCCTCGCCGCCCCGGCCCCCGGCAGCCGGCTCACCACCCCCGAGCGGCTGAGCACGCTCACCAGCCGTGAACGCGAGGTGATGTCCCTGGCCGCCGAGGGCAGCTCCAACGACGAGATCGCGGAGAAGCTGTACGTCAGCCCCCTGACGGTACGGACCCATGTCCACCGGGCGATGACGAAGCTGGGGGCCCGCGACCGGGCCCAACTGGTCGTCATGGCGTACCAGTCGGGCCTGGTGCGGGTCACCCCGCCGGAGTGAGGGTCCCCTCCGGCCGGTCTACTCCTTGTAGAACGTGGCGTCCTGCCGGTCGAGGGCCGTGCTGACCGGCTGGGTGTACATCAGGTTCTCGTAGTGCCGGATGTACCGGCCGGGGAAGTTGTACGACTCGTACGAGACCCCGGCCGCGGTGTCGGCGAGACCGGCCCGCTGGAAGAAGGAGGCGTCGGCGTCGAAGAGGGCCGTGCCGTCGTCCTTCTCCACCCACACCTCGTTGTTCTTGTGGCGCAGGTAGTAGCCGGGGAAGTTCGCCGACTCCAGCGAGACCGTGCCGCTGCCCGTCAGGCCGGTGACGATCCGGAACTGCGAGTCGGCGAGGTTGGTGACGTTGCCCTCCAGCTTGGCGCGGTACTCCCAGTGCCGGATGAACTTGTCCGGGAAGTTGAACGAGGAGAGCCGGACCGGGGTCGCGCCGTCGGCGACGGGGATGCCGAAGTTGGGTGTGCCGTCGGCGTTCCAGTACAGCTTCTGGTAACGGGTGCGGCGGTTGGGGTCGTTGAGCGGATCGCCGCTGATGTCCTTGTAGTTGCGGTCGTGGTAGACGAGGATGTCGGACTTTCCGTCCTCGGACGTGGTGAAGGTGTTGTGGCCGGGGCCGTACTGGCCGGTCCGGTCGTTGCTCCTGAGGACCGGCGCCGAACTCTTCGCCCAGGAGGCGGGGTTCATCAGGTCCGCGGTCGCGGAGGCGGTCAGCAGGCCGAGGCAGTAGTTGGCGTCGGTGGCGCTGGCCGAGTAGCTCATGAAGACCTTGCCGTTGCGCTGGATCACGGCCGGGCCCTCGTTGACGCGGTGACCGACGGTCTCCCAGGAGTACTCCGGCTTGGAGATCATCACCGGACTGCCGCTGATGGTCCAGGGGTTGGACATCTTCGCCAGGTACAGGTTGGTGCCGCTGCCGACCGCCGGGTCGTTCTGCGCCCAGCTGAGGTAGCGGGTGGAGCCGACGGTGAAGGTGGTGGCGTCCAGCGAGAACGTGTCCAGGGGCAGCGAGATACGGCCCTTCTCGGTCCAGGTACCGGTCAGCGGGTTGGCCGCGCCGGTCTCCAGGACGTACGGGCGGATCTTCCAGATGTCGTTGGAGGCACCGGCCGCGAAGTACACGTACCACTTGCCGTCGATGAAGTGGATCTCCGGGGCCCAGATGTGCGCGCCCATGTCACCGCTGGCGTGCTTGGTCCAGATGGTGGTCTCCGTGGCCGTGGAGAGGCCCTGGAGGGTGGTGGACCGCCGCATGACGATCCTGTCGTAGGCGGGGACGGTGGCCGTGAAGTAGTAGTAGCCGTCGGTGTGCTTGAAGATGTGCGGATCGGCCCGCTGCTCGGCCACCGGGTTGGTGAAGGTGACGGCGGGAGAGGCCGGCGCGGCCGCCTGGGCGGGGGTGGCCATGGTGGTGAGCACGGCGAGCGCCGCGGCACCGGCCACGGCGGCCTTGGTGAAGAGCTGTCTCATGGGTAGGGGTGTCTCCTGGTTCAGGCGGTCGTGGGGACGAGCCGCCACTGCTGGCAGGTGTTGTTCAGCCACGACCACTGGCGTACGTCGGTGCCGTTGGCGGTACCGCAGTCGGCGACGTCCATGACCTTGCCGGTGGAGGCGTTGACGATCCGGACGTGGTCACCGCCGAGGTAGACCAGACGGAACTTCTGGCAGGTGTTGTTCAGCCACGACCACTGCCGAACGTCGGTGCCGTCGGCGGCTGCGCACTCGGCGATGTCGGCGACCTTGCCGGTGGCGACGTTGACCAGACGGCTGGTGTCGTCGGCCCGGTCCTCGACCCGCCACTTCTGGTTGGCCCCGCCGTTGCAGGTCCACTGGGCGATATTGGTGCCGTCGGCCGCGTTCCCCCCGCTCACGTCCAGGCACTTGCCGCTGTTGCGGTTGACGATGGTGTACGCGGTCGGCGTCGTCGCCGTCTCGCCGGAGGGACCGGCGAGGGTGGCCCCGAGGGCGACCGGGGTGCCGAAGTTCGGGGTGCCGTCGGCGTTCCAGGTGAACTTCTGGGCGCGGGTCGTCCGGCCGTTGTCGCAGCCGTCGCCCGCGGCGTCGTTGGCGTGGTAGACGATCCAGTTCTCGGTGCCGTCCGGCGAGGTGAAGAACCCGTTGTGGCCGGGCGCGTAGACACCGTTGGCGTCACTGCGCTGGAAGACCGGCGTCTGCTTCTTCGTCCAGGAGGACGCCAGCAGCGGGTCGGAACCGGTGAGTTCGAGCTGGCCGAGCTTGTAGTCGGGGCCCCAGCAGGCGCTCGCGGAGTAGACGAGGAAGGTGCGGCCGCCCCGGTAGAGCGGCTCGGGACCCTCGTTCACCTCACCGCTCTGTGTCTCCCAGCTCAGCGTGGGGCTGGAGATGACGGTGAACGTGGAGGAGGCGAGGGTGTAGGGGTTGCTGAGCGGCGCGATGACGAGGCTCTGCTTGCTGCCGCCGGCCGAACCGCTGCCGAGCAGGTACAGCTTGCCGTCGTGCTTGAGCACACTGGCGTCGATGAGCCAGCCGCCCGGGTTGAGGTTGGACCCGGCGAGCTGGTTCTTGAAGGTGTACGGCCCCAGGGGGTCGGACCCCGCGCTCTCCAGTACGTACGTCCGCTGGTCGTCGCAGCAGGCGGAGCCCCGCGGCCCGGCGGAGTAGTACAGGTACCACTTGCCGTCGAGGAAGTGGATCTCCGGGGCCCACATGTTCCAGTTGCGGGTGCTCGTGCTGTCCGACCACACCTGCACGCTGGGCGCGGTGCTCAGCCCGGCCAGCGTGGGCGACTTCCGCATGGTCAGCTCACCGGTGAACGAGGTCGTCACCAGGTAGTAGTTGCCGTTGTAGTACTCCAGCCAAGGGTCGGCGCCCTTCTGCGACTTGACCGGATTGGTGAACGGCCTGCCGTCGGCCGCGGCGGCGGGCGGGGCCGGCTGGACGGCGAGGAGTGACGCGAAGAGGGCCAGCAGCGCGGCGCTCAGTGTCACCCAGTGACGGACTTGGATGCGGAACACGACAAGTCCCTTCGGGGGCGGCTCTGGAGGGGGGAGTTGTTCGATCCGTTCGCAATATCGAACATTGTGCGTAACTTCGGCCAGAAGGTAAGGGTGAGACGGGAGAGGCGTCAATGGATGCGACACGATGGGCCGGGATTTTGTGTCGCCGGGGGCCTGAGCCGTGCCCCTGGAGCCCGGCCCTGGAGCCCGGCCCTGGAATAGATCACGGAGGCCGACGGGTTGGCCCCTTCATGGTGAAACAGAACCTCGGCCGCTACGGCATCTGGAGCATCGGACTGCGCTCGGAGGACCCCGCCCGGCGCGGCGAACTCGGCGAGGCGGCAGCGGAGTTGGAGGAGCTGGGCTTCGGCGCGATCTGGCTCGGCGGCAGCACGACCGTCCACCACGCCGTCCCGCTCGTCGAGGCGACGTCACGCATCACCGTGGCCACCGGCATCCAGAGCATCTGGCAGCACGAGGCCGCCGAAACGGCCGTACGCTTCGCCGAGTTGGAAGCCGACCACCCCGGCCGCTTCCTCCTCGGCCTCGGCGTCAGCCACGCGAAGCTCGCCGAGCAGTACCGGCGCCCGTACGCGGCGATGGTCGCCTACCTCGACGCCCTGGACACGGCGGGGGTGCCCGCCGACCGCCGGGTCCTCGCCGCGCTCGGCCCGCGCATGCTCCGCCTCGCCCGCGACCGCGCGGCCGGCACCCACCCGTACCTGGTGACGCCGGAACACACGGCCGAGGCGCGTGAGACGCTGGGCGAAGGCCCGCTCCTGGCACCCGAGTTGAAGGTGATCCTGGAGCCCGACGCGGACCGCGCCCGGACGATCGCCCGCGCCCACCTGGCCTTCTACCTGACCCTCCCGAACTACACGAACACCTTCCTCCGCCTCGGCTTCACCGAGGCGGACCTGATGGACGGCGGCAGCGACCGGCTCGTCGACGCGGTGTACGCGTGGGGCGAGGACGACCGGATCCGGGCGCGGGTGGACGAGTTCCACGCGGCGGGGGCGGACCATGTGGCGCTGCAGGTGCTGGAGGAGGGGGCGGGGGATGCGCTGCCTCGGAAGGCTTGGGGGCGGTTGGCGGGGGTGGTCGGGGTGAGCGGTTGAGGGACCGAGGGACTGAGGGACTGAGCGTCTCGGGGGCTCAACGCAGGGTGCGGACGAACACGTCCCCGATGAGGTTGGTGTCCTCGGGGACGAGGCCGGGGTAGTAGGAGTCGAAGACGACGGTGGACTCGTCCGCGCTCAGCGCCGCCTTGCCCACGGTGAGGGGCCTGCCGTCCTGCCCCGGCGACAGCAGTTCCTCCTGCCCGGTGCACAGGTCGCGCAGGATCAGCCCGAGTGTGGCGCGGTTCGCGTCCGCCGTGTTGAGCAGCAGCTTCGAGCCGTCGCGGGACAGGTCCGAGACGAGGGTGAGATCGGCGGGGCTGTGGCCGTCGTACCGCTTGAGCGTGCCGGTGCGCAGGTCACGGACGAAGGCGTTCCAGCCGTTGTTGGTGTCGGGCTGCGGGACCAGGTTGGTGGCCATGGAGTTGAAGGCGACCTTGGACCCGTCGGCGCTCAGCACCGGAGCGACGGACGAGGTCGTGGCAGCCGCACCGTCATGGGTGACGTCGGCCTGCACGGTACGTCCACTCCTGCGGTCGTAGACGAGGATGTCGCCCTGGTCGTCGGAGGCGGGCCCGGAGTAGCCCTCCAGGTAGGCGACCTTGCGTCCGTCCGCGCTGATGGAGATCTGGTCGCACCGATGGAAGTTCTTGGACCCGCCCGATCCGTCCGACGTCCGGCTGACCCGCCGCACCGCGCCCGTCTTCCGGTCGAGCAGCATGACCCGGCAGGAGAAGGCCCCCGCCTCCGGATCGACGGCGGGCCGGGCGACGAAGGCGACGTACCGCCCGTCGGCACTGATCGGCGCGATGCCGTACGAGGCCCGGTAGCCGTCGCCCAGGGCGGGCGCAAGCCGCTCGACGCTGCCGTCGCTCAGGTCCATGACGTGCACGGAGGACATGGCGGTGGTGGCCGAGTACGACCCGAAGGTCAGATACCGCCCGGAGTCGGACAGTTGCGGGGTGGAGGTCGTCTCCCCCGGCACGACGACGCGCCGCAACGGCTCCCCGGGCCCGGTCCGGTAGTACACGCTGTTGCGCACGTCCGTGCCGGGCCCCAGGTTGGTGGCCGAGGACATGAAGGCGACGACGCGCCCGTCCGCGCTGACGACGGGGTCGGTGGAGTGGTTGTTGCCGCCGGTGGTGCCGTCGGGCGCGACGCTGATCCGCTCGGTGTGCGGGGCGAGCGCGGCGGGCGCCGCGCCCCCGCCATCGGCGTGCGCGGGCAGGACGGGAGTCACGACGCCCGCCAGCAGAACGGCGTTCACGAGCAGGCGTAAGGAAGGTCTCATCAACTCGGCTCCCCGTTTCGTCGAGGACAGCCCCAGCCGCCCCCTGCACCCCGCCGCCCCGGCCCTGCGCACAGGACTCACGAGGGTGGTGCAGGCGATGAAAGCGCGTGCCCGGCGAAGGGTCAATGGATCGAACCGCCTCTGCACTACCTTCCAGGGGTGGACCTTTTCTCACACTCCTGGTCAGCGCTGCGCGCGACGGTCGCGGACCTCACGGACGAGGACTTCTCACAGCCCTCGGGCTGCGCGGGCTGGCTGGTGAGAGACCTCGCCTGCCACCTGATCATCGACGCACAGGACGTCCTGATCACCTTGGCGACCCCGGCGGACGGGACACCGACAGCCGACGCGACGACGTACTGGCACGTCACGAACGAACCCCCGTCCGCCGAGGACCCACTGTCGGCCCTGACGGTCCGCCTGGCGGCGGCGTACGAGGACATGGCCCTCCTCAAGTTCCACCTGGACGACGTGGGCGCGGCGGCCGCCCGGGCAGCGGAACTCGCCGACCCGGCCGCCCGGGTGTCCACCCAGGGCCAGATCCTCACGGTCGAGAACTACCTCACGGCGTACGTCCTGGAGTGGACCCTCCACCACCTGGACCTGACGGCCCACCTCTCGGAAGCCGCAGGACCGCCGCAACAGAGCTTGGCCCACTCCCGCGCGGCGCTGGAGAGGATCATGGGGGCGGCGTTCCCGGGGCCGTTCACGGACAGGGACGCGCTGTTGGTGGGGACGGGGCGGAGGGGCGCAACGGATGGGGAGCGGGCCGTACTCGGCTCCATGACAACGAAGTTGCCGCTCGTTCTCGGCTGAGAGACCCCGGTTCACCTGGCTCGGATAAGCACCGCGAGGCAGAAATCCAGAAACCGCACCGAGGGCCGGTTGGTTCCCGGAGGTCAACTCACACGATGCCTAATCGGCATCGCAGGTCGTGGCCTCGGGTCTAGTCGGTTCGGTAGACCTCGTGCCTGCACTCTCGCTCTTCTTGCCCGCCTCGATGGGGGCGTAGCGTCGCCGTTGCAGCTCATCGCGTTCGACGTCCGGGATCGTCATCGACTCGGCAAGCACGGCGGCGAGCGCACCCACTTGCGTGGGGTCCATGTCGGCGTGGAAGAGCCACCGGATGTTCTCGTCGCGCGTGATGAGGTCGATCGCCAAGCGCGCGCTCTTGTCCTGTGTGGTCGTTGCTCGGACGTATCGCACTTGGTCAGCAGGGATGTCTTGCCGGATCTCGGCTTGCTCAAGGAACGCGTTCGTCTTGGCCGTGATGATGCGGCGATCCGTGACGGCGACCAGTGTCTTTGCCGCAGTCTTGTCCCTTGCTGCCGCCAATTTTTCCTTCGCTCCACCGACGATCGCAGAAATGGGACCGAGAGCATCCAGCTGATCGGGGAAGCCAAGGACACGTAGGGTCTCACCGTCCTCAAGGAGCCATCGCAGGATGCGAAGGTACGGCTCGCCATCCAGCGATTCAGGTGCGCAGACGACGCCCGGAGCCTCAAGCGGGGGAGCCGGCGGATGGAGAGCGTCGGCAAGAGGCTCGATCGCCTCCAGGAGACGAGCGGAGGTCTCTCGGGCTGCCTTCACGTCCTTCCGCTTCCCCGGCAGCGGCCATGTGTCGGGTCCGGGGAGTTCGGCGGTGATCCGCAGCTCTCGCGTCAGCGCGTCGACGAGGCTCGTCGATTCGGCGAGAGCGGAGTCGAACCCCGCGCGCGTGTCACGCGCGATGACCTCGGCGTACTGCGCCTCTGCTGCGTCTTCGCGTCCAGCGACTCTCGCCCTTGCGGCACGGAGTGCGTGATACCCGGTCCATGCCTTGAGGGAGGACAAGAGGGCGTAGGCATCGAAGGCGATCGCCTCGGCGTTCGTCTGCAGATATTCACGGTGGCTGCGTGCGTCGGCCCGACCGATCTGCCTGACGTGGTCGCGGACATTCCCCTGGTAGAGCTCAAGCTGCTTCTGCAGCAGCGCTCCACTACCCGCGACGTCCTCCCACAAGGACGTCGGGACCGATTCGATCTCTCGCGCCTGGTCGACCGCGCGATCGATGGCGGCGACGAGCCCCGTCAGTTCTGCCCACTGTTCCTTGCGGATGGCGGTGAGGACCTGACTGGTCACAGCCAGGTTGGTCCTGACGAGGCCCGAGACCTCACTCAACATCATCTGAAGGCCGACCATGGCCAGCGCCGGCCCGATCGAGGCCGCGGTCTGCGCCTTGCTCACCCCATTCACGGAGAAGAAGCGGGCCTGACGCCAGATGCGGCCAGGAACCATCACTGCTCCGAGGTTCCCGCCGTCCTTGACGGCGAGCGTCGCGCCGCTGTTCAGCAGGGGCTGTGTCGTGGCGTCGATCCTGTAGAGCCCCTGCACGCCGGCGAAGGCGCTTCCGAGATTGCCGACCACGGTCGCCGCGTTCCCGATCGAGGCGAGGATTGCCGAGATCTGCTTGCGGTCGGCAGCCGGCACGATGCCGAAGTCGATCAGATCGGGCTTCAGCTCCGGCGGGACCTCACCGGCGACGACAGCCACTCCTGGGAGCACCTCCACCAGGACCGTCGACACCGTCGTCGAGTCGACCTCCGAGTCGGACACCGGATCGTCCACAACAGGCGAGTCGGCGATATTGCTCCGGCCGTTCTCCTCAGGCTCGGCGATCTCCATCGAGTCCGACGGGTCCCCCATGCGATCTCCTCCCCCGCAGGCCCGCAACAGCAGACCTTGTCCGCGTTGACTGCCGAAGTCTACGGCTCAACGCCCCGCGTTTCGGCACGAATCCACCGGGCCGATCCGGACTGGCTGATGTCGAGCCACGGGTGGCCCCGGCGCGGTCCAGACCGCTCCGGGCCGCGGTTGTCGACCGCTCCGACGGAACACAGAACACGAGGAAAAGGCACGGGTCGAGGTGGCCGGGCTGGAGTGGCGACACCCTGAGGCCGATGTCTCCCAGGTTCACGCTCTCGTGTGCTGCGGGCAAGACGCCCAGAAGCATGATCGGTGCGGAGTTCCACAAACAGGTGGTCGGTACGCGGCGGGCTGTCAGCCGGATCGGCTAGCTTGTTGCCGAACCTCCTCGACAGCCCGCCCGGCCGCCCCGACCGAAGGACAGACGTGCAGACGACGCCGCTCAGCCCCGAGGATCCCACGCAGATCGGCGGCTTCGAGCTGTTGGGCCGGGTCGGCCAGGGCGGCATGGGGCAGGTCTACCTGGGCGAGTCTCCAGGTGGCGAGCCGGCCGCGGTGAAGATCATCAAGCCGTCGGTCGTCGATTCGACGGCCCGACTGCGCTTCGCGCAGGAGATCGAGATCCTGAAGACGGTCTGGGGCGCGCGGATCGCGCAGCTCCTCGACGCGGACGCGGAGGCGGAACAGCCCTGGCTGGCCACCGAGTACGTGGAGGGGCCGGACCTCGGCAAGCACGTGGTGACACACGGCCCGCTGCCCGCGCTCCTCGTCCTGTCACTCGGCGCCACTCTCGCCGAGGGCCTGGGCTATGTGCACAAGCAGGGACTGCTGCACCGGGACCTGAAGCCCGCGAACATCCTGTTGGGCCCGAACGGCCCCAAGATCATCGACTTCGGTCTCGCCGTCTTCGCCGAGTCGAGCGCCTCCCTCACCGCCGCCAACACGGTCGTGGGCACCCCGTCCTGCATGCCGCCCGAGCAGGCCAACGGTGTGAAGCCACTGACGAGCGCCGTCGACGTGTACGCACTCGGTACGGTTCTGCTGTTCGCCGCGACGGGCCACCTGCCGTATCACGCGAACAACATCCACGTGCTGTTCCACATGGTGACCGATCCGGCGACCGCACCCGATCTGACGGGCACACCACCCGAACTGGTCCCCCTCCTGACAGCCATGCTGTCCCACCACGCTCAGGACCGGCCCGCACTCACCGAGGTCGTCCAGCAGTGCCGTGGCCTGGTCGAGGCGCAAGGGCTGAAGCTCGCCCAGGCACGTCGGCGTCTCACCACCTACACGGCGGCACCTCCACAGGACTTCCCGACGCTGCTGTCGCCGCCCCTGCCGGAAAGCGCGCCCCTTCCTGCTCCCGTCCCCGCCGTAACCGATCCGGCAGGCACGCTGAGCCATGAAGAACCACCGACCGTACCCGTGGTTGCGGACGTGCCCACTGCCGATACCCAGCCCACCATGCTTCTCGCCCCGCCAGAGCAGGCACCGCGCACCGAGCCACCCGCGCAGCCGGCGCCGCCCCCGGCGCCCCCGACCGGCGAGGACCAAGAGGAGCAGCAGGGCCCTCAAGCCCCACAGGAGGTGCCCTCCCAGCCTCGCCCCACCGGACGCCCCCCAGCTCGTTCCCTGCGCCATTCCGCCCAGGCCCGCCGCACCGCCCAGCAGCTGCGCGAGGCCTACGCGGCGCGCGCCGCGTTCTGATCAACGTCCGCGCCCCGCTCCAGGCGCCTCCCCGACACGACCACACCGCGCACCATTGACCTGCGGGTCTGCCCCGGTGAGGGTGGTTCACGCGCTTTGCCGCCCATACGGCACAGTGGAGCGGTACAACAGCGTGAGCGGCATGTCCGGCCGAGAGCCGGGCGGCGACCGCGACAACAGCACAGCACGACGGACACGGGAGGCAGCGGGTGACCGCCCAGCAGAGCAGCACCGCACCGGTCGGCCCTCGCCCTGACGGGGAGGACCAGTTTCCGGCGGGCGCGCAGGTCTTCGTGCGCGACGAGGTGTGGCTCGTGCGGAACTCCGTGCGCACCGAGCACGACGGCGCGAAGGTCGATGTCGTGGGCGTGTCCGACTTCGTACGGGACCAGGAGGCCGTGTTCTTCACCGGGCTGGACACGATCGAGCTGATCGACCCCCGCCGTACGAAGCTGGTCCGGGACGAGTCGTCGAACTTCCGCCGCTCCCGTCTCTTCCTGGAGGCGGTCCTGCGCAAGACGGCGCTGCCGCAGTCCGAGCGCCGGCTGGCCCTCGCCGACTCGTTCCTCCTCGACTCCCTCCCCTACCAGCGCCGCCCCGCCGAGCTGGCCCTGTCGGGTCGCAACCTGCGCCCGCGGCTGCTGATCGCCGACGTGGTCGGTCTGGGCAAGACCCTGGAGATCGGTCTGACGCTGGCCGAGCTGATCCGGCGAGGGCGTGGCGAGCGAATCCTGGTAGTCACCCCGCAGCACGTCCTGGAGCAGTTCCAGCACGAGCTGTGGACCCGGTTCGCGATCCCTCTCGTACGGCTGGACTCGGTCGGCATCGAGCGGATCCAGCGGGAGATCCCGGCGGGCCGGAACCCGTTCACGTACTTCAAGCGGGTCATCGTCTCGATCGACACCCTGAAGAACACCGACCAGTACAAGCACCACCTGGAGCGCATCAACTGGGACGCGGTCGTCATCGACGAGTCGCACAACCTCATCAACCGCGGCTCCCTGCGCAACCAGCTCGCCCAGATCCTGGCCCCGCGCACCGACGCCCTGATCCTGGCCTCGGCAACTCCGCACAACGGTGACGCGAAGTCGTTCGCGGAGCTGATCGGCCTCCTCGACCCGGCGGCGATCCGCGATCCGGAGCACTACCGCGCCGAGGACATCGAGCACCTCTTCATCCGCCGTACGAAGATCAGCCCCGAGGTCCGCGAGCAGATGAAGGGCCAGTGGGCGGACCGGGGTCCCTCCCAGTCGGTGCGGTGTGCGGCCACGCCCGCCGAGGAGAAGATCTTCGAGGAGCTGGCGACGGTTTGGCTGCCCGGCGAGAACGGCACCTCAGTGAGCAGTGTGCCCCTCTTCCCGTACACGCTGCTGAAGTCCTTCCTGTCCTCGCACGCCGCCCTGAAGGCGACGGTCACCGCGCGCATCAAGACGCTGGAGAAGAAGGACGACCCTACGGCGACCCGCGCCGAACTCGCCGCGCTGCGCACGCTCCAGGAGCTGGTGGCGCCGCTGACGGAGGCGGACTCGGCGAAGTTCGCGGCGCTGGTGGAGCAGTTGAAGGCGATCGGCGTCGGCCCGAAGTCGGACGCGCGGGTGGTGGTCTTCTCCGAGCGGGTGCAGACCCTGGAGTGGCTGCGTACGGTGCTTCCGGCGGCGCTCGGCTTTCGGGGCCGGGCGGCCGAGGAGTCGACGCGGGTGATGCACGGCGGTCTGTCGGACGAGCAGCAGATGCAGTGCGTGGAAAACTTCGGCCTGGCGGACGCGCCCGTACGTGTCCTGCTGACCGGCGATGTGGCGTCCGAGGGCGTCAACCTGCACCGCCAGTGCCACCAGTTGATCCACTACGACGTGCCGTGGTCGCTGATCCGCATCGAGCAGCGCAACGGCCGTATCGACCGGTACGGGCAGGCGCACCAGCCGCAGTTCCGCGCGCTGATCCTCACCAGTGAGGTGGAGGGCGCGAAGGACGACACGGTGGTGGCGGAGCGACTGCTGGACCGGGAGGACCAGGCGCACCGGGCGCTGGGCACGGCCGAGGCGGTGACGGGCCTGTACCGGGCGGAGGCCGAGGAGAAGTCCCTCATCCAGGATCTGCTGCGCGGCCGTACGGTGGACGAGTCGCTGGACGCGCACCGGGCGGAGGCCGAGGCGGACGCGGCCATGGACGACTTCCTCGCGGACTTCTTCGGTTCGGTGGGCGACGGCGCCGAACCGGGCGGGGAAGACGGCGATCAGCAGGACGCCGAGGCAAGTGGTGCGGAGGGGTCGGCACCGGGCGGTGCCGGAGCGGGCAACGCGGCGGTGCCGCGCCTGTTCACGTCGACCGCCGAGTTCCTCGACGAAGCGCTGCGCGAGGTGTTCCCCGACGCGACCACCAGCCTGGACCTGCACCGGGACACCGAGTCCGGCCTGCTGTCCTTCCGCCCGCCCACCGACCTGGTGCACCGCCTCAAGGCACTCCCGCTGGACTACGTACGCGAACAGCGCCTGCGTGAACGGCTGTTGGTGACCTTCAACCGCCGCCTCGCCGAGCACAGCCTGAAGCGGGCCCGCGAGTCGTCCACGTCCAGCTGGCCGGAGATCTCCCTGCTCACGGATCTGCATCCGGTGGTGGAGTGGCTGACGGACAAGGTCCTGGTACGTCTGGGCCGCCAGGAGGCCCTGATCATCACGGCTGCCGTGCCCGAGCCCACGTACCTGGTCCAGGGTGTCTACTCCAACGCGCTCGGCCGTCCGACCGTCGTCAAGTGGATGGGCGTGACGCGGGGCGGCACCGTCGAGGACGACATGGTGGGCCTGCTGCGCCGCTCCGGGGTCGGACCGACCATGGCCAACCCGATGCGCCACAGCGAACCGGCGACCGCGCTGGAGGCCGGCATCCCCGACGCCCTGACCGCCGCCGAGCACTTCCTGGACCGGCACCGCGACGCCTGGGACGAGCCGCTGCGCAAGCCGATCGACGACTACAAGGCACGCCTGGGCGACTGGGAGCAGCCCACCCTCGCCGGGGAGCGGACGAAGAAGTCGCTCGCGTCGCTCGCGGACTCGCTGCTGACCACCGGCCGCCCTCTGCTGCGGGTCCTCGCCGTCCTGGTCCCCGACCCGGAAGCGCCCGCGCGTCCGCCGTCCACGGCCTGAGCCCACGCCCGGCCACGCCCCGGCTCGCCGCCCGCCAGACTTCGCTACCTGAGATTCCCTGAGAAGAGACCGGACATGACGTACGACTCCCTGGTCAACCGAGGCGACTACTTCTCGGCGCACTACCTCGCCGAAGTCCTGCCCAAGGACCTCAAGTCGGGCCTGCTGGCCACCTGGAAGCAGCGCGAGGACGAGGCGAGGGCGGAGGCCGAGCGGGCGGCCGCGGCGGGAGCCGACGGTACGTCCGAAGCGGTGCCGGGGGAGCCGGACGCCGACGCCCTGCCGGTCACCCCGCGCGCGGGCCTGCGCGAACTGCGCCGCCGCTACTTCCGGGCCCGCTCCTCCTTCGCCCTCCCCGAGGACGAGGACGGTACGGCCGCCGCCCAGGACACCGAGGACGACTCCGCGACGTACGACTCCCCCGCCTGGTGCGAGCGGGTCCGCGCCCTGAACGCGGAGGTGCTGCGCGCCCTCGGCTACGACGCCAAGCCGCGCACGATGACGGTCACGCGCGCCGACCAGCCGTACGAGGTGCGGGTGGCGCACGCCGAGAAGGGCCTGGTCGCGGTCGACTGCGGTTGGGCCGCCGAACCGGACGCCGCCCTCGACCCGGAGGGCCCCGGCCGCCTCCTGGAGCTGGTGCCGCTGGAGGGCCGGAACACCGTACCGACGGGCTCGAAGCTCGCCTCGTTCCTCTTCGCCTGCGAGGACGCACCCCGTTACGTACTGCTGCTGGTCGGCGGTGTCGTCGTCCTCGCGGACCGGATGGTGTGGGGCGAGGGCCGCTACCTCGCGGTCTCCCTGGACGCGGCCCTGCAACGCAACGACACCAAGGCGGGCGGCGAACTCGACACGATCGCGGCCCTGTTCGGCGCGGACTCGCTGCGCACGCCTGAGGAGGGCGGCGAGAACCCGCTCGCCGAACTCGTCGGCAAGTCCACCAAGCACGCGGTGGGCGTCTCCAGCGAACTGCGCGACGGTCTGCGGCTGAGCGTCGAGCTGATCGCGAGCGAGGTCCTGGCCCGGCTGCGCGAGCAGGGCATCCGCCCCGAGGACATCGGCGAACTGCCGGACCTCGGCAAGCAGTTGACCCGCGAGTCGCTCCGCTACCTCTACCGCGTCCTGTTCCTCCTCTACGCGGAGGCCCGCCCAGAGCTGGGCATCCTGCCCGCCGACTATCCCGAGTACCAGCAGGGCTACGGCCTCGGCCGTCTCGGCGAACTGGTCGCCGAACGCGACCTCGTCGACGAGAAGTCCCGGCAGGGCACGTACCTGTACGAGTCCCTGGACCTGCTGTTCCGCAAGGTGCAGGAGGGCTACCGTTCCCGCCGGACGCACGGCCCCTCGGCCGTGGAGACGGACGACGGCGTCGAGGTGGACGCCGGCAAGGCCAGCGAGGATGTGGGCCTGCGTTTCGAGCCGCTGCACTCCAAGCTGTTCGAGCCGGAGTCGATCCGGCTGATCGGGCTGGGCGCGATCCCGCACCCCCACGACGACGCCGACGAGGACGACACCGACGGCGGCGGCAGCGGTGCTCGTGTCCTGGACACCCAGCTGCGCAACGCCACCCTCTACAAGGTGCTGCGCCTGCTGATGATCACGCGCGGCAAGAAGGGCGAACGCGGCGGCTTCATCTCGTACGCCCAGCTCGGCATCAACCAGCTCGGGGCCGTGTACGAGGGCCTGATGTCGTACAGCGGCTTCATCGCCGCCGACAACGAGGATCTGTACGAGGTCGCGAAGGGCGGCGACCCGAAGGACGGTTCCTGGCTGATCCCGAAGTCGAAGATCGACGACTATCCGCGCGACGTGTTCGTGTACCGCCGAGACGAGGAGACCGGCGAGGACGTCCGCGTCACCTACACGCCCGGCTCGTTCGTCTACCGCCTCTCCGGCCGCGACCGTCAGACCTCCGCCTCGTACTACACGCCCGAGTCCCTCACCAAGGTCACGGTCCAACTGGCCCTCCAGCACCGCCTGGACCAGGACGGCACGACGACAGAGGCGCGCGAGCTGCTCGACTGGAAGATCTGCGAGCCGGCGCTCGGCTCGGGCGCGTTCCTCAACGAGGCCATCAACCAGGTCGCGGCGGAGTACCTGCGCCGCCGCCAGGAGGAACTGGGCACGCCGATCGACACGGAGAAGTACGCGGTCGAACTCCAGAAGGCGAAGGCGTACATCGCCCTGCACAACTCCTACGGCGTCGACCTCAACGAGACGGCCGTGGAGCTGGCGGAGGTCTCGCTGTGGCTCAACACCATGCACCCCGGCATGGAGGCCCCGTGGTTCGGCCTACACCTGCGGCGCGGCAACTCGCTGATCGGAGGCCGGCGTGAGGTGTACCCGCCGGAGAAACTGAAGAAGGCGGCCTGGCTGGGGACGACTCCGGAACGCTTCCCCCTGACGGAGGCGGCGAACGGCCTCCCGGTGACGGTGACCGAGCGCACGACCCGGAGCGGTTCGGTGCAGCGGGTCACGGAGAACGCCGTCCACCACTTCCTCCTCCCCGCGAAGGAGTGGGGCGCGGTCGCCGCCGAGAAGGAGGCGAAGGCGCTGGCCCCGGAGGCGGCGCGCACGCTGGGCAACTGGCGCAAGATGATCACGCGCACGCCAACAGCCAAGCAGGCGGAGCGACTTCAGGCAGCGGCCCGGCGGGTGGAGTTCCTGTGGGACCTGGTCGTACGGCGCCTGGAGATCTCCGAGCGGGACATCTCGCGCCGGATCGACGTGTGGGGAGCGGAGGACGGCTGGCTGCGGTCACCGGAGGTGGCGGTACAGCGGGACAAGGTCGTGGCCGACCTGACGGCACCGGACACCCCGTACTGGCGCCTGAAGACGCTGATGGACGCGTGGTGCGCGCTGTGGTTCTGGCCGGTGCAGGAGGCTGGCCTGCTGGACGGTACGGCGGAGGTGTACCAGCGGAGGGCTGAGGAGCTTCCTTCGCGTGCGGTGGCGGAGGGGCTGCGGGCGGCGGACGAGTCCGGGGTGCTGATGTCCTGGGAGACGACCGACCTGTTCGGCGAGGTGACGGGCGCCGGTGAGCTGACGGCGGCCTCGGTGGAGCGTCGGCGTGCCGGGCGCCGCAAGGAGGCCATCGGGGGTACGCGCAAGCGGTCGGTGGTTCCGCTGGCGGGGCTGGACGACTGGCTGGAGTTCGCGGAGGCGCTGATCGGCACGGAGGATGTGCCTGCTGATTCACTGGTGGCGGAGTTCGGGTCGCTGGCGGAGCTGGAGCCTTATGAGGATGCGCTGCCGGATCTGATGGGGATGGAGCATTTCCAGCAGTTGGAGCTGCGGTTCCCTTGGGCGGGGGTTGCGGGGGATGTGGCGCGGGCGCAGGGGTTCTTCCACTGGGAGTTGGACTTTGCGCAGGTGTTTGCGCGGGGCGGATATGACTTGCAGGTGGGGAATCCGCCGTGGGTTCGGCTGGACTGGCAGGAGGATTTGGTCCTAGCGGAGCTGGAGCCGTGGTTCGTGCTAGCAGAGAAGCCAAGCGTGGCGGAGTGGCGGCTACGCAAGGAAGAGGTCCTCGGCACCGGTCCTGGCGGCCGAACCTTCACGCTCAGCGAGTTGGCAGTGCACGCAGGTGCCGCTTGCATGATTGGCAGTCCAGCTGTATATCCGCTACTCGCGGGCACCCGAGGGGACCTCTATCGGGCCTTCATGGTACAGGTATGGCAGCACATGACACCGAACGGCAATGTGGGCCTAATTCACCCAGACAGTCATTTTAGCGGTGTCCACGATGGCGCGATCCGGGAGGCCTCATACCGTCACCTTCGAGTACATGCGAGCTTCATCAACGCCGCTAATTGGGCTTTCGAAGATCTGGCGCGGAAGCAGGCGTTCGCCTTGCACGTGTATGGGACAGAGCGCGACCCAGAGTTTTCCCACCTGAGTTCACTGTACGGCGCGCAAGTACTCTTGGATTCCATGTCCCATGACGGAACTAGTGAAGCACCTGGAATCAAACACAAAGGATCATGGGATGTACGGCCCCACAAAGAGCGAGTAGTACACGTGAACACGGACCTCCTGACGCGATGGCAAGCACTCACGGGGTCAGCGGGCTCGGTAACACAAACACCTCTACTCTACCCTGTCCTGCGTAGCGAGCAAGCAGCCATTGAGGCACTGGCCGCCCATAACACCCGCCTCGCCGATTTCCAGCCAATGATCAGCAATGGATACAATGAGGCAAACGCCAAGAAAGACGGCCTGATTCGATGGGGCAACCAAGTTGTACCCGAGTACAAAGACGTCATTCTCCAAGGTCCTCATTTCGCAATGGCCCTCCCTTTCTCCAAGCAACCCAAAATCCCTTGTCGAAGCAATAAGGACTGGGAATCGTTCACCCCCACTAGCTTGCCGGAGAACTTCACCCCCGTCACCAATTATGTACGGGCCACAGAAGAGTCGAGATTCCTCGCAGCGCAAAGCCTATGGCATGGAGTACAACCCACGTCCTTTTTTCGCCTAGCCTGGCGCCGCATGCTCAACTTCAGCATCGCTCGCAGTCTCCACGCCGCTCTCATCCCACCCGGACCAGCTCACGTTCACACTGTTCAATCCATGGTTTTGGCTAACAATCGTCTGACTACTCTCAATGCAGGGTTCTGGGCGTCGATTCCTCTGGACTATCTTCTGCGTATCACTGGCCGGTCAGACCTCCAGGTGGCTGAAGCTCACAAGATGCCCGCCCCTGCCCCCGACCACCCCCTCGCCCCCGCACTCCTCCTGCGCACTCTTCGTCTGAACGCCCTCACCTCCCACTACGCCGCCCTCTGGACGGAGTTGTTTGACCCCCGCTGGGCAGGCTACGAGGACTGGGCCAACCCTCACTGGCCCCACCTGAAGCCCCTAGCTTTCGATCTCAAGCCCACGTGGGAGTACGCCACTCCTCTCCGCACCGAGCACGAGCGCCGCGCCGCTCTCGTCGAACTCGACGCCCTCGTTTCCGTCTGGCTCGGCATCACCGCCGACCAGCTCGTCGCCATCTTCAAGTCGCGTTACCCGCAGTTGCACGACTACGAAGCTGCCACCTGGTTCGACGCCAACGGCCGCAAGATCGCAGCCGACTTCAACACCTACGGCCACGGCCAGTCCAAGCAGGACTACCTCGATCTCCTCGCCCACCTGGAGGACCCGGAGCGCACCCCGCCTCCGGACGGTTATCAGGCCCCCTTCTACAAGGCGGACCGCGAGGCCGAGATGCGAGCCGCGCACGCCCACTTCCAGGCCCGCCTGGACGCCGAGATTGCCGGAGGTCGCTGGACTTCGCCCGCACCGAGGGACGACAAGCGCGAGGTTCCGGTGGATGCCTGAACGTCAGCCGCGCGAACCGACGCCACACCCGCCGTACCCCATCCCGCCCCACGACTCCCGATAGGTTCCCTCCATGCCAGGACAGTTGCTCGAACTGCACGTGGAGAACTTCCGCAGTCTCCGGGACGTGACGATCCCGTTAGGCCCTCTGACGGTTCTCGTCGGTGCGAACGGTGTCGGTAAGTCGAATGTCCTCAAAGTCTTCGAGCTGCTCGCCGACATCATCCGAACTGACCTCGAACCCGCCCTCGAAACCCGGGGCGGGTTCGACGAAGTTGCCTTCTGGGGAGGGCCCAAGCCCCCGACAACCCTTCGTATTCGACTCAAGGCGACCTGGACCACCCACTCCAGTCCCAATGCACCCGACGAGTACGACCTCAAGGTCCGGCGCTACTCCGCCCCCAGCAACAAGGACACCGGCCGCTATCGACTCACCCGCAGCGAGAGCTTCCAGTTCAAGCGGACGCGGGGGCGAGGACGCCGTATCACCGTGTCGGGCGAGCGCGCCACCGTGGTCGACACCCGGCCGAGCAGCGGTCTTGAGGACAGCAGTGAGTTCGGCATCCAACGACTCAGCAGCGGTCTGTCCACCCTTCCCCGCCTGACCAGCACGGAAGGCGGCACGGAGGTCGCGCGGGTGGCGCACCAGCTTTCCTCGTTCCGGGTGTTCGATGTGAACGTGAACGCGGCGCGTCAGCCGTCCCGGGTCAACTACGACGTCCTGTCGTCCAACGCAGACAACCTGGCAGCCTTCCTGTACGTACTCCACATGGGCGACCACACCGGGGACGAAGATCTTTGGGACCGGCTGGTGGACGACGCCCGTTCCGTGCTTCCCCAGTTGCTGGACATCGAGTTCGTCAAGGTCGGAGGCGGGGCCGACCAGATCACGGTCTTCCTTCGCGAACGCGGTCTGCGGCGCCCCACTCCCCTTGCCGACGCCAGCTACGGAACCGTCCGCCTTCTCGGCCTCCTGGCTCTGCTCTACGACCCGGCTCCTCCCGCCCTCACCTGCATCGAGGAGATCGACCACGGTCTTCATCCGCAGGCTCTGCGGCTGATCGTGGAGCGGTTGCGTGAGGCCAGCGCGCTCACTCAGTTCATTGTCGCCACCCACTCCCCCGCCCTCACGGATCGCCTTCTACCCGAGGAGATCGTGATCTGTGAGCGCGACGACGACGGTGCCTCCCTCATCCCTGCCATCACCACGGGCGACGTACACGCGATCGTCGAGGAGAGCGGAGACCTACCGCTCGGCGAACTCTGGTTCTCCGGCGTCCTCGGAGGCGACCTCACCGGGGAGGAACTGTGACGGCCAGAAACAGAGGTCCGCAAGATCGCGGTGTCATCGTGCTCGCCGGCGAGGACTCCAACGACTGCCGGATCGTCGCGGAGATCATCAAGCAGCATCACCCAGACCTCAGCAACGCCCGACTCGTCGAGATCAGCGACAAGACCCGCCTCAAGACGGCCACCGGTCCCGAACTCGCCGCCCGTATCCGCACGATCATCGGCAAGGCGAAGGGCCGGGCGCTCCGGGCGAAGGGCCCGCTGGTCGGGCTGGTGATCCACGAAGACTTGGACGGCTACACGGACGCCGCATACACCCGTATCCGTGCGAACGTCGCCGGAGCTCTCTCCCGTGAAAGCCCCTGCAACTCGGCCTTGGCGCTTGCCGCTTGGGAGTCGGAAGCCTGGCTCTTACTCTTCCCGGACGCCTTCCCGGCCGTCCGACCCAACTGGAAGATTCCCGCCCAGCTCCAAGGCCGCGACACCGGAACCATCAAGAGCCCCAAGGAAGAACTCAAGCGCAGGCTGGGTTCCCCGGCCTTCCGGGAGAGTGACGGGCCCAAAGTAGCCGAGGAGGCCCGGTCGCTAGGCCTACTAGCCTCGGGCCCGAACGGTACCAACCGCTCCTACAAGGACTTCGTCCACGAACTCGACCAGTGGTCCGCAGCCTCCGTTCCGAGTCCCCGCCGCAGGTGAGCCGTTCAAAGCCGCCGGTGATGCTCAGGCGGTCTGGTCTGCGGCGTACCCGACGAACACCGCCCAGGCATCCGGGCCAACTGCCAGCCCACGGCGGGTAGTGTCCTTGGAGTCCCGCACATGGACAGCCTGAGGACAGGTGGCTACCTCGACACACTGACCACCCTCACCGCTGCTGTAGGTGCTCTTGGCCCAGGTCAGTTCCGTTGCGCCCTTCATAGCTCCCCCAGCAGTCCCTCGACGAAAGCCATCGACTCTCGTGGAGTGAGAGCCTGAGCCCGGATAATCCCATACTGCGCCTCAAGCTCCCGAACGGGCGTCCGCTCGGTGTAGAGGTGGCTACTTTTCTGAACCTCTGCGTAGGCGATCCGCTGCCCCGCCCTGGTCTCGATCAGAGTGAAAGGACCTGCAAGTCCCGCATGGTCCTCCCGCTGCAACGGCATGACCTGGATCTCGACGTTGCGGTTCTGCCCGGTGAGCATGATCTGCTCAAGTTGGCCGCGATGAACCTCAGTACCGCCGATGGGGCGGCGCAGTACAGCCTCCTCGATGACGAAGCTCATCAACGGTGCGGGCCATCGGGAGAAGATCTCTTGCCTGAGCATCCGGGCGGCCACCCTCTGCTCGATCGTCTCCTCGTCCAAGAGCGGTCGGCGCATCGCGAATACGGCGCGCGCGTACTCCTCTGTCTGTAGAAGCCCATTGATCAAGTGTGTGTCGTAGACATGCAGCTCAACCGCCTCCGCCTCCAACCGAGCCGCATCCCGAAAGAACGCCGGGTACTGTGCCCGCGCGACCTCCTCCTTCATCTCCTGCAAGACCCCGCCCGCGTCCAGCAGTTCGTCCGCCACGTCGATGAACCGAGGCGGCGGCACCCGCCTTCCCTGCTCGAACGCCGCGATCGTGGACGCCGAGTACCCGGCCCGCGACCCGAACTCGGCCCGCTCCAACCCCGCCCGCAGCCGGAACCGCTTCAACTGCCGACCGAATACCCGGAGAATGCCCGACCCCGACTCGGGCGACCCCGAAGCCTCCGTCTCGCCCTCCGAGCCCATGTCCGCAGCCACGGCTTCGTCCGGCTGCCGTACCAGTTCGCTCACCCGCCCGCTCACCTCCACCGCCCGTGCCCACCCACCGACAGCCACGCTAGAAAGCACACGGTCACCACACCACCGAACCCCGAAAGTTCACCCGCACAAGTGCGAAACCGTCGGTGCCGGATCAGGTGGCCGAGTGGGCAGATTCGGCCTCGCGGCGACCACGGTCCTCCCGGCAGTCCCGGCACAGGGCGCGCGGGTCGTCCGAGCGGAAGCCGCGGTCGCAACCGTCGCAGTTGATCATCTGCAGTGGTCGCGACGGGGGCGTCACCGTCTCCGTACGGACAGATCTCCCGGGCAGCGGTGGCGGGAGGAGGGCCGTCAGCCGGTATTCGAGAAGGCTCGCCGGGTGGTGGATGCGGACGGCCTCGGATGGAAGGCCCGCAGTGAGCGTGCGGGTGATCTGGTCCGGCGTCGCGGCACGGGCGAGCCAGGCCTCCACGGCGGGCACGAGGCGCTGAACGTCTCGTTCGGACAGCAACAGCCGGGTGTCAGCGAGCCGCAGACGCGCGAGCAGGGCGACCGCCGGTCCTTCGGGCAACGCGACGGGCCCGGAACCAGCAGGCCTCGTACGTACAGAAGCCGGCGGCGAGTCAGGCCGCCGCCGGTCCTCCGCCTGGCCCTGCACAGCCACCGGCTCCGGAGCACGACGAGCCCCGGGCTCATCCCCGGCGGCAGCGGACGGGGCAAGGGCGACAGCCTCCAACCCGCTGCCCCGCGCCGAGGGCACCGAGCGCATAGAGCGAATGGAGGCCACCGAGGCTCGTACGACCGCCCCCGGATGATCGAGGAAGAACGTACGCGTGGCGATACGCCCACCCCCGAGCGGCACCCGGCGGCGGACGAGGTACCCGGCAGCCTCCAGTTCCCGCAGCGCCCTGCCGATCGTCACCTCGCCCTCCTTGAAACGCAGGGTCAACGTCTTGACGGTGACCGAGGCGCCATCGGGGAGGGACTGGATGTGGACGCCGATACCGATCGCCGTGGCGGAGAGGCTGGGGTGCTGGGCGAGGTGGTTGCCGACGACGGTGTAGCGCTCGGTGTGGCGGTGCCGTACGTGGAGGACTCCGGCGCGGGGCGCGTCCGGCGGGAGTTCCGGAGGCGCGGGCGGCGAGTGCTCGGGCGACGGGTACGCGGGCAGGGCCGCGTTAGACTGCGGATCAGCCATCGGGAAGGTCAACTCTTCCTGGTTGGTCAGGCCCTCGCCGGGATTGCCGTCCTGTCGGGGGCCGTTCTCTGTTTGCGGTTGCGTGCGGCGACCGTACCCCACCCACCCGACCCGCTGACGCTCCCGTCACTCGAACGAGTGGCGCCCCAACTCGCGCACGAACGGGTTGGGTTCGGTGGGGTCGGTAATTTCCCCAATGGCTTTTAAGAACATCGCGCACCACCGAGTCACGGGGTCCCGCGTCCCGGTGCCGACCTGGGCGAACAGCCGGCCACACGGCCGTACGACTTCCGTCTCGACCACCCGGGGATCCACACGAAAGCGATCCACACGAAAGCGCCCCCTCCCCCCACCGGCCAGCAGTCCAGGCCCCTCCCCATCCCTCGTGGCTGCTGCCTCTCCCGATCGCAATCTCGTGGCTGCCGCACTCTGGTGTGCGACGCGGCGTGGCCGACGTAACACGCCTTTGGCTGGAACTGCGTTGCTGCTGCAATGGTCGGCTGATACAGATGAAGTCCTGTTGTCAGTGGCGTGTGTGACGCTGAGATGCGACCGGGTCAAGGCATCGGCCGGGGGATTCACGGGGGTTGGTATGACGGGGTGGGACATCTCGCCTGCCGGGGTGGGGGCGGTGATCTCCACGGTGCGGGAGGCCGCCGAGGGCATGAACAAGGGCATCACGCTGTACGGCGGTGCCGTGCAGCGCGCGATGGAGTCCGCGGGCACGCTGTCGTTCGACGGTGAGGGTGCGACGAAGACCGAGGGTCATGCCTCGGGTCTGGTGGCGGTCGCGCTGGGCGAGTTCGTCACCGGTACGGAGCGGGACGTGGTGTTCCTGCCGCTGCGCGCGAGCAATTCCGCGAACGGCGCGGTCGAGGCTACGAACGCGTACGGGGCGGGAGAGCTGGAGCAGGCGTGGAACGCCCAGCGTCAGGCGACCCTGGCGCCGGACGTGACGGCGTTCATGGAGGAGGCCCGCAAGCGGGCGTACGAGGCGCGCACGCCGACCGGCAGCGGTGAGCAGCCGTGATCAGCCCGGAGAAGATACCCAGCTTCACCGGCAATCTGGTCGACCTGCAGCAGCAGATCGCCGCCATGCGCCGGGCGGCCAAGGCGATCCGGGAGCACGGCGGTGACGTGCACACCCGTTTCCAGAACCTGTCGTCGTCGTACAAGGCCCCGGAGGCGGGGCAGCTGTTCGCGACGACGCAGGCGGTGGAGTCGAGGTCGTCGTCGTTCGCGGACGACCTGGAGACGGTGGCCACCGCGCTGACCGACTATGTGGTCGAAGTAGCCGAGACCGTTCGACAGTTGGAGTCGCTGCGCGGACAGGCGCGGGTGTTCGTGGCGTCGGTGCAGGGCGATGACGGACTGTTCCAGAACTGGCAGAAGGACCAGGACAAGGTCGACCAGCACCAGGCCATCTGGGACGCCGTGAACGCGGCGGTCGCGGCCTTCCAGCAGGCCGAGGTGACCTGCGCCGACAAGATCACAGCGCTGGTCGACGGCACCCAGTGGCACATCAACGACGGCAGCCCCAAGCAGGACAACGCCTACGGCTTCAGCGCCGACCAACTCGCCGCAGCGGACAAGCTGCCATGGGGCGCCCCGGCCCACCACGAAGTTCTCCCCTTCGGTATCGACTACCACCTGAAGGAGTTCGGCCTCAGTGTGAAGGACAACGTGGTCGGCACCGTGGAGGGCGTGGTCAACCTCTTCAGCCCCGGCGAGGAGGGCGACGCCACCCGCGAGGGCCTGGCCCGGGTGATCGTCGGCGCGGAATCGTATCTGCTGGACCCCCACGGCGACCGGGAGCCGACCTTCGGGCCGTGGCAGGAACAGTTCATGGACGAGAGCCGGCCGTACGCGAAGGAGTTCGCCAAGGGACTGGTCGGCTGGGACGACTGGGCGGACAACCCAGGCAAGGCCGCAGGCACCCTCGTCTTCAACGGCCTCACCCTGGGCGCCGGCCCGCTCGGTGCCACCGCCAAGGGCCTCTCTGCCGCGGGCAAGGGCGGGGCCGGCGCCCGTGTGGCCGGTACTCTCGCCACGGTCGGCGAGGTGCTGGACCCGATCGGTGCCGCCGCCAAGACGGTCTCCACGACCGCACGCGTCCTGCCCACCATCCGCGAACTGACCACCGGCATCAACACCGCCACCGACGCGGCAGCCGCCGCGGACGCCACCCACAGCGTCCTGCGTCTCGCCGACGGTTCCGAACTCCGCATCTCCGACGGCGAGTTCATCCCTGGCAGGAACGGCGTCCCGGACACCACCCCCGCCCGGCCCGAGCCCCCGGCGGCCCAGCGCCCACCGTCGGTCGAGCTTCCCCGCGACCGCGAGTTGGTCGGCGCGGGCCCCCGTACGAACGACGCCACCGCCCACGCGGGCGACCACCAGTCGCCACGGGCCAGTCCCGAGGCCACACCCGACAGCCGCGTCGGCGGAGACAGTCATCAGTCGTCAGCACGTGAGGCGTCGGAGAGTGGCACCGGAGGCACGCGGGGATCTGGCTCCGGCCACTCCACCGAAGGCACTCACGGCTCGCCGGAAGGCCCGCACCATGGCGGCCGGGGGTCCGGTTCGGGCACGGCGTCTCCTGATGGAAGCCCGGCTGATCCTCCGTCCGGCGATGACGGTGTGCGCGCCGACGGCGACCCGACAGTGCCTGGCGAGGAGCCGCAGTCACACGGCGGCGCTTCGGACGAGCCCCCCGGGATCGATCCCGCGAAATACGCGAAAAACGTCGATGACGTCGCCCAGACCCAGACGGGCCGTATGGAGCCGGAGCAAGAGGCCGGAGTAGTCGCGGAACTCGAGCGGGCCAGGATGGACGCACGCGATCAGGCGGGCGTGCTCCGTTCCCTGCGCAAGGACCCGTACGGAGCAGGTGTCGCCGAGATGATCTCGCGCGGGCATCTGCGGGAGATGGAGGGCTACGACAAGCTCCTCGACATGTGCAAGAAGGGGCCCTCCAAGGGCGACCCGAAAGGCATGGTTCCCGCCGCCTACATGGCCATGCGGCTTGCGGACGACTTGCAGGCCCAAGGCGTCGGCCGGGTGGGTGTGGAGCTCGACACGGCCACGTTCGACCTCGATGTCTACACACGGCACCCTGACGGTTCGATCGACTACGGCTACCAGCTCAAAGACGTCGACAGGATCGACGGCATCAAGAGCGCCGCCAAAAAGGCTGCCGGACAACTGGCCCACGAAGGGGTGAGTAACCGGGTGGCTATCCTGGACGTACATCAACCGATGGGAAGCCTCACCCCCAAGATGTTCAACGAGGCCGAGTTTCACGCCCGAAGGGTAGGTGGGACATTCCTCCTGCGCTTCACGGACGGATCCATCACCGTCCCACCGAACGGACCCACATTCCCGTAAGGAACAATCATGTCGACATTGATGCGTGCACCGCGGGAATGCGGTTCCTGGTTCTGGGATCTCGACGAGGTCGCCGCACCGGGGCTGGAATCTGCTCTGACGACGGCAGGGCGGATGAGCGAGGTACTCGTACGCCTTGAGCTACTCACCCCTGCCAAGCTTGAGTACGGCTGGTACGTCCTGGACCTCGGCTCCACCGGTATCACGAGCAGTCTGGAACTCACGACGCCGTTGGGAGACCCGAGCCTGGCGGGACGACTGGTCGGCAGCCGCCCCACAGCCTTTCCCACCGCGGAGATCGATGACCTGCACGTCATCGGCACAGGGACATGGATCGACGAGGCAGGGAAGGCCCGCCAAGAGCCGCGGCTGATTGACCTGTCGGTGTCTCCAGCGCCCACCGGCCTCTCAGCCGAACTGTCCGTGCATCATGACATCTGGGGCTGGTACGACTTTTCCGGCCGCCCGCATCCCGACGTTCACCGGCACAACGCTCCCCGGCTCGCGACCGCCCTGAAGGAACTCTCCAGCCTGCTCGGAGTTTCCCCTGAGCCCGGCGAGCCGACCTATTTCGGTAGCGCCACGCCCGAGGGGCTGGCGACGCCGGAAGCGTATGAGGATGGAATGGGTCCCGACTTGACCGGCAGACTTTGAATTCTCGGCATAGGGGTCGGCTGACTTGCCACGATACGGGGTTCCCTATCGAAGCGGAGCCGAAGTACCTGCCCAGGCATCAAATCTCCGCTGACATAGGAATGTCGTGACACAGGACGTCATAGCCCTCACTCCCAAGATGCCGGATACCCGCACCCTGCTCGCCGGGTTGTACGCCGGCGGGCCCGAACTGCGGGTGGACAGCCTGTCCGAGGGCGCCGCCGTCCGGTTGTGCACACCCGACGGGGGCCCTGCGGTGACCGTCGAGGTCCCGCTCTTCCTTCAAGTCCCGGGGGAGATCAGCCGGTTGTTCGGTCCCGATGTCACGGCTGACGCGCCGGTGTGGTGGACCGAGGTGCGGGCGACCACCGCCATCGAGGAGGCCGGGCGCCTGGCCGGATCGGTGGCAGGGCGTCTGACGGCAGTGCTCGGCGGCACCACCTGGCCCCCGGAGGCCGCGCACGTCGAGGTCGTCGCCCTTCCCGGCGCGGACAACGACGTCTCCGCTCCGGTTACCGACACCGGCGTCTCGGTCGCCGTCGATGTCCTGACCGATCGGGCAGCCGTGGTCTTCCAGGACCGTCCCGTCGTCGCGGCGACAACCTGGCTCACCGACCTCGCACAGACCACGGCCGGGTCGGGGCGTGAACTGCAGATCGTCACCACGGCCAGTGCCCGGCTCACCCTGCCCGTCCAGTCCCTCCTCATCAGTCTCCCCGTCCGCTGGGTCGTCCGCGATCCTTCGGGTGGCTTCTACGACGGGCTCACCGGCGCCGTGGTCCACTGGCGGGAAGGTCACTTCACACCGGTACGGAATGCCGCCGGCGGCCCCCGGACGGCGGAAGCCTTCAACTCCCCCACCGCAGACGCCCCGGAGGGCGAGCGGCAGATGCTGCTGTCCATCCGCACCGCTCACCCCGCGACGGGGGATCTCCTGCTGGGCGGTGCGCTTGAGTCGGCCTGGGAAGCCCTCACCGGCGCCCCGCCCGCCGGCTGGTCCACCGCCGAGCCCGTCAACCTGCCGTGGTCACGCCGCCCGTTGACGGAGCTGGCGCGCACCCGAGCCCAGAAGTCGGCCCCCACCTGGCTGATCGCCGTGGGCGCCCCCGACCGCCCGGCCATCGCCACCCTCCGTATCGTCCGCACCCCTGCAGGCGTCGAGGAGCACATCACGCTCGCCCTCGGACACACCGCCGACCAGCCCCCGCCGCTCGATGCTCTCCCCGCACTCGCCGAGACCCTGGCCACCCGTCACAACCTGGTCTCCATGCTCACCCACCTGCGCTCCGCCAGAGCCGACCTGACGACCCCGCCGCATCGCGAAGAGCCCCCGATCCCGGTCTCCTTCACCCTCGGCCCGGACGCCGTACGAGCCGTCGGCCACAAGCTCGCCGAAACCGCTCCGCAGTCGCGCCCCGCCCGCCTCGGCCCGGCGGCACGACCGGCCCTGCACTACGCCTTGGGCGACGGCAGCGACGCCGTGGCCTGGCAGCACCTCAAACAGCTCAACGACCATCTGCGGGGCGCGCGATAAGCGACCTCCGGCCCGAGCCACCACCCACAAGGATCAGAACTCGGAAGTAGCTCTGTGCCCGCCCTCACCGATGTGTTTATGTGCAGTCATGGAGGAAGCAGACACGGTTCCGGTCGTTGACACCAGGTATCGGCTGGAACGATCCCTGGGAGCGGGCGGGCAGGGGGAAGCGTGGCTGGCGTACGACGTGCGCCTGCACCGCCGGGTGGTACTGAAACAGTGCAAGGTTCCTGAGGGAGTATCAGCCAAGGAGCGCGAGGTACTCACGGCACGAGCCGAGCGTGAGGCCCGTGCGGCCGGAAAGCTCAGCCATCCGGGCATCGTCACCGTGCACGATCAGTTCTCCGACCGCAGTGGCCTGCCCTGGCTGGTGATGGAACATGTGGACGGGCAGTCACTCCGGGAAGTCCTGGACAAGGGACCTCTCCCGGGCACGGAAGCGGCACGCATCGGCGCCCAGGTCGCAGCGGCTCTGGCTGCCGCACACTCGGCCGGAGTAGTCCACCGCGACATCAAGCCGGCCAACATCCTCCTCTCGGGCGACCGAGTGGTGATCGCCGACTTCGGGATCGCCAGCATGCTGGGCGAGATCACTCTCACGCCCACAGGAACAGTCATGGGGACACCGCAGTACATGTCCCCGGAGCAGACCAGCGGCGGGCCGATTTCTCCGGCTTCGGACATGTGGTCGCTCGGAGCCACGCTGTACCGCGCGGTGGAGGGGCGACATCCGTTTTCCGGTGAATCCGCTCCACAACTGGTCCTGGCCGTCAGCCGTGGTGTTCCGCAGCCCATGCGCACCACCGGCGCCCTGCCGTCCCTGATCGGTCAGCTCATGCGCTTCGAACCGGATGAGCGCCCCGCGGCTGCCGTCGCGGCAGCCACGATGAGGGAGATCGTCGAATGCCTCCCCACGGCCGGCCCAGGGCTCGCCGACATCGACAGACTGCTCGAACAGGCGACCAAAGAGCGTGACGAAGGCGCCCTCGACCAGGCCGAGGACCACTACCGGTCGGCTCTCGACCTCGCCATACAGCACCGCGCCAGGCGAAAGGAAGGCTGGGCCTGGGACGGCCTCGGCTCCTGTCGCTGGCGCGGCGGTGACCACGAGCTGGCGCTGAAGTTCTTCACCCGGGCCGATCGTCTTGCCGACGAGACCGACGACACACACCTGAAGGCATGGAGCTTGTACAACCTCGGTGTGTACCGGCGCAGACGCGGTGAACTCGCAGCGGCCAAGGACTTCTTGGAGCGAGCCCTGGCGGTCGCGGACGCCCACCAGTGCCCCGCAGCCGCAGGCTGGTCCCACCACGAGTTGGCCGAGTTGGCACAGTCCGAGGACGACACCCTCCGGGAGGAGGAGCACTACGCGGCCGGTCTACGCGTCGGCCTGGCTTCCGGCGACGACGGTCTGACGGGCTGGAGCCTGATTCACGTCGCCAGGTGCGCGGAGCGCTCAAGCGATCTTCCACGGGCAGGCGAGCACTATGCGCGCGCCTTGGAGATCGGCACCCGGATCCACGACCGGTGGATGGTCCGGGAAGCCGAGGAGGGCCTCGCGCACATCGCCGACCAGCAGCGAGGCACCCGTCAGGCAGACTCTGCCCGGCGGAACGCCGACCTGGACGATGACCGGTGAGGAACCCGCCAGGTTCATGCCGGATGGCAGCAGCCTCCCGCCCACCGTCCTCTTCGAAATGCGACCTGCAGCCGATCAGAAATGGCTGACCAGCCCGCTTGACCGACCGTAAAGGGGGTCAACCCAATAGAAACGGACAGCAAGTGAGCAAGGTTAAGGACGGCTTCGAGGCCGGCTGCGGCTGCCTGGTCGTCATTGTTCTCGCCCTCGGGCTCCTGGCGAACGCCTGCGACAGCGACGACCGCAGCGAGCCGGAAGTGGCCGAGACCACGCCGACGGAGAGCGCGTACGCGTTCAAGAACCATGTCGGCGAGACCCTCGGTGAGGCCACCGACTCGGCGAGGGCGGGCGACATCGCTGACGTCAAGTGGCTCAAGGCGGTCAAGAAACTCGGCAGCCCCAAGCGCTCCTGGAAGGTGTGCTTCCAGTACCCAGCAGCCGACACGCCGATTGAGTCGACCTACGAGTTCACGGCTCAGTTCTCCGCCGTCCCGCCCCGCACTTCCTGCCCCAAGAACGACGACATGGCCATGATCACCGTGCCGAAGGTGAAGGGCATGACATACGGGCAGGCAGTGAAGCTGCTCAAGGACTCCGGGGTCGACACCAGTGTCGCCACCAGCGCCTACACGGACGAGCACGGCGACGCTGGCAAGTCGTGGAAGGTGTGCAGCCAGGAACCCTCCTCAAGCGAGGAACTCGATTCCGACACGGGCATCTTCATGGACGTTGTGCGGCCCGGAGACGCCTGCCCCAGCGGCGATGGCTTGCACTACCGGGACCCGGCCAATGACCCGGACAGCCCCAGCTACGACGGCGACGACAACGGTATCCCCGACAGCAACGAGAACGACGGCTGGGGGTCGACCGGCAGCAGCTCGGGCGGCTCCCTCAGCAGCGGAGGCGGCGGCGGGGACAGCTACAACCCCGGCGGCTGCCCGCCCGGAGGCTGCGACAACAGCCGGCACTGCCCGCCAGGCGGCTGCAAGAGCTGAGCCCCACCTCATGCCCCTTGGGGCCAACGACGACAGCAGCACTGGCCGACACCACCGTGGCTCCTTCCTGCAGAACGCAGGGCGCTGCCCGTAGTCGATCAGCTACTGTACGGACACGTTCGATTCATGGACGGCATGTACGTATGCGGAGGGGCACATCGTGGTCGGCAGCGCTCCCGTGCCGGAGCCGGAACAGTCGTCTCCGGACCCGGCGTCCACCGTGTCCTCGGCACTGCGGAACGACGAGCCGCTCGTCGAGCTGACCGACACGGGACTCAGCGCCGGCATCGAAGCGGAGGACCTCGGTCCGAGCCACCGGGCGCCGTTCGACCCGGAGCTGATCGATGTCTATCCGCGCGCGACGACCATCGACCTGATCCTTCAGCGCCTCAAGCGAGGGCTCATCGATCTGCAGCCCGACTTCCAGCGGCGCTCCGGCATCTGGAACGAGACGGCCCAGAGCAGACTGATCGAGTCCCTTCTCCTTCGCATCGCACTGCCGACCATCTACGTGGCGGAGGAGGCGGACGACTCCTGGACCGTCGTGGACGGGGTGCAGCGGCTCACCACCATCGTCCGGTTCGTCAAGCCAGAGGCCGCCGGGCTGGAACCGCTGGTGCTGAGGAACCTGGAGTACCTTGACTACAAGGGCAGGACGTTCGAGGACCTGCCGGGGCGCATGCAGACGCGCATCCTCGAAACCGAGCTGTCCTTGCTGCTCATCCGGAAGGGCACGCCCGAAGAGGCCCGGTTCAACATCTTCACGCGGATCAACACGGGGGGACTACCCCTCACGCAGCAAGAGCTGCGGCATGCCCTCATTCCCGGGTCGGCGCGCGATCTCCTGGCCAAACTGGCGGAAACTCCGTACTTCCTGGAGGCCACAGCAGGCAGCGTCTCCCCCAGCCGCATGGCTGAGCGCGAGCTGTGTCTGCGCTTTCTGGCGTTCTGGATGACTCCCCCCGAGCGCTACTTCACACAGGACTTCGACGGCTTCCTACGTGCAGCCATGCACAACATCAACTCGCTCACGCCCCCGGAGTTGGCCGACCTGGAGAGCCGCTTCAAGCTGGCTATGTTCAGCAGCGTCGTCGTCTTCCGGGATCAGGCGTTCCGTAAGCAGTTCAAGGATTCGACACGTCGCCACCCGATCAACAAGGCCCTCTTCGAAGTACAGGCCGTGACCCTGGCCCGATGCACACCGGAAGAAATCGTCGTCCTTAGCCGACGAGCAGACGCCGTCAGGGAGAAGTTCATCGGAAAACTCATGGACGACCCGCCCTTCTACGACGCCATCTCCTCCGGGACCGGCGACGCCGACAAGGTCCACTACCGCTTCCAGTCCATGAAAGACCTGTTCCGCGAGGTGTTGGAGTCCACGGATGCTTGAGTCGCTCACTCTCACCAACTTCAAGGCGTTCGCCCACCAGGAACTCCGTCTGGCTCCCTTCACCCTGCTCACCGGGCTCAACTCCTCCGGCAAGAGTTCCGTCCTACAGTCCTTGGCGCTACTGCGGCAGTCGTACGAGTCCGGTGACCTCGCCCCGGTCGGCGGCAGCGAGGCCGGGCTCCTGCTCAACGAGGAGCTGGTGCAGCTCGGGATCGGACAGGACGTACGGCACGAGTCGTACGACGAGACCGGTCCGCATATCACGCTCGCGGCGCGCGGGGATGGAGCTTCCCTCCAGTGGAGTGCCCGCTACGAGCGGGAGGCCGACCACCTGAAGCTGCTTCAGGAGGAGGACAGGGAGGGCATCGAGATGTTCGCGTTCGTCGAACCAGCCGCACTGCTGCCGACCCTGTTCGGGCCCGGCTTCCAGTACCTGAAGGCCGACCGCGTCTCGCCCCAGGTCAGCTACCCGCGCTCGCACCACGCCGTGTCCACACGCGGCTTCCTCGGAGCGCATGGCGAGCACACCGTGAACTACCTGCGCGCTCACCAGGACGATGCCGTCGAGGCGTCAGCGCTTCTCGTCCCGGACGCGGCGTCCGTCACGTTGCTCGGTCAGACGGAAGCCTGGATGCAGAAACTGTGCCCCGGGGTGAGCTTGGAGGCGGCCGGCATCGACGGTACCGACTCCGTCCGGCTCAGCTACCGCTTCGGATCGGGTGTCTCCCAGTCCAACCGGTACCGGCCCACCAACGTCGGGTTCGGACTCACGTACGTCCTGCCGATCGTCGTGGCCTGCCTGTCGGCCAAGCCGGGGACCCTGATCCTGCTGGAGAACCCGGAGGCGCACCTGCACCCGCAGGGCCAGACCTGGATGGCGTACCTGGCGAGCGCGGCGGCGGCGAGCGGCGCGCAGGTTGTGATGGAAACGCACAGCGACCACGTGCTCAACGGACTGCGGCTCCGCGTCAAGCAGGGGCTGTTGAGCCCCGCCGCGACCGCCGTGCACTACTTCCGTCGCAAGGACCAGACCTCTGAGGTCGTCAGCCCGGTGATCGCTCCGGACGGACGGCTCTCCGAATGGCCCGAGGGCTTCTTCGACGAGTGGGAGAACTCCCTCGACCAGCTGCTCGACTGAGCTGCAGCACAGAGTCATTGCAGCGCCCCGGGGGGTCGGGGTGATCGGTGCGGAACGAGAATGGGGTGGGGCGTGCCGCTGCACGTGTTTCTCAACGAACAGTCCTGTGCGTCCGATTGCGGAGCGGACGAGGTCTCACAGGGCATGCGCGCCTTCGTGGGCGTGCTGAGGCGGTTACAGCGTCTGCGCGGCATCAGCCTCGCGACGCAGAATCCGTTCGACGAGACGGAACTCGCACGAGGTTATTACTACGCGCAGTGGCGCAATGACACCCGCAACAAGGAAGAAGCTCTCTACTTCCAGCGGATGCGCGACCGATGTGTCACCTTCACAGCCGCTCTGCACGCAGCGGCGACGGAGGAGCGGGACGACATATGGCACCGCTTCAAGGGAGTCGACGTCCATGGACTTCGCGCGGCCTTGATGGCGGACGGACTCGCCCTCAGCCTCCCGCTGGCCCCGGAGTGGGACACCGCCTGGCTGGATCTGGACATCGAGGAACTGTCTGAGGGTCCCGAGCCCGGAGACGTCGTCGCCGACGAGTACACGGACCAAGTCCGGCACACCTCCCGGAATGCACACCTCGCCCAACACGAGGAGTGGATCCTCCGGGAAGGACTGGACCGCGTCTCCAGTGGAGCCGAACTCTGGTCGGGGCGAACGGACTTCTTCCCCCACCTCCAATTTCTCGACCGGGTGAAGGACGATCTGGAAAACCTCGACCCGCGGTGGTTCAAGGGAGCCCGCCAGTTGCTGCGACAGCTTGAGGCCACCGCGGCCCAGTGGGACCCGGCTTCCCCCACCGGGCCGCACTGGGAGGCCCCGAACATCAGAGGGGAGCACGAGAACGCCCGCAAGGACCGGATGTGGAAGGACAACGGCAAGGACGAGTGTTTCCAGTTGCACGGAAACCTCAACCGAGGCGCCGGCCGCATCTACTTCCGGCTCGTTCACGACGAGAAGGCCATCCGCATCGCCCACATCGGGCGCCACCTATGAAACAGACACTCCCGTCCCTCCTCCACAGGCAAAGGCACAGGTGACACGACTGATTCCACGGCCGGCCCCGCAGTGACGCAGTCCCGCGCCCCTATCTCCTGGACGGCTACGTGGACAAGATCCGCAACCTCAACAAGCTGCTGCGGGAGTGCGGGGAGTAGATCCAGGGACCTGCCGCACACCGCCGCCTACACGCCACACGCCGTCACCTACGGCGGCTCGCTGTGTGCGCGTCGGCACTGGGCACATCCGTGTGCGCCCGGCAGCGTAGGTGCCATGCACAGGAAGCACTCACCCACCTCCATGACGGCGGCCGTAACACGCGAGGCGGCAGAAGTGGACGCCACAACCGCCGAGTTCACGATGCGCTTCAGCTCCACTCCGCGCGGCGCCCGCCTCGCCCGCCGCCTGGTCGCGGACCGGCTCGACGCATGGGGCCACCCCTACACGTCCACAGTGAACGAGACGCTGACCCTCATCACGGCAGAGCTGACCGCCAACGCCGTACGCCACGGGCACGTACAGGGACGCGACTTCGAGGTGCGACTCGTCGCTACCGGCGAGACGCTGTGCGTGGAGGTCTCCGACACGCGTGAGGAGCGCGTGCCGCCGCTTTCCCCGCAGGAGGCTCCCGGTGACGCCGAGACCGGTCGTGGGCTGATGCTCGTAGCCGCTCTGGCCGACCGGTGGGGCATCGAGCCCCGGGCGATGGGCCCCGGGAAGACCGTGTGGGCCGAGACGGGCTGCCCCCTCACCAGCCGCTTGCCCGCCCGCGGGATGCCGCGATGACTCGCGTACTCTCCGTGCATGGTTTACGTCATAGCGCTCAGCGAGAAGGAACTTGACCGTATTGACATGGACTTACGGCTGAAGCAGTCCTTCACCAAGACTGTCGCCGCCGAGTCCTTGCCGAGTGGTTTCGAGCCACAGATCACTCTGCTCGTCAAACGGTCGTCCGCGGCCGGGCAGACCCCGCTGGTTTGGCTGGGGTCGTGCGACAGCCACGCGGAGAGAAGGTGGCCGCAGTCGACTCCCGGGTCAACGTGGAACTGCTACGAGAGTGCCCCGTCTCTGTCTCGTTGCAGGCCATTGAAAATAAATTGCCCCCTAGCGTCCGCAACGTGATCCTTACCGCTTCGGAACGGGAATTCACCATCCTCGACGACACTGCGTCCGAGGCTCTCCTTTCGGCCCTCACCCAGCACCATGAGAAGCTGCGCCAACTGCTCGACTTTCTGGGTGAGGCTGCCGAGCCAGAACGCCTCGATCCGCTGAGTCGGGCAGAGGACGCCTCTTGGCAGGAGCAACTCGAAGCTGCCCGGCTGGCAATGGCAACCGTGGGGATTCCACCTGCTCGGCTTGCCGCGTGGCGCCGTCCGGCCGATCGCCACGCGCCGGTTCTGGCTGGTTTGATCGCCGAACCCTATGAACCGTCGCTACTCGACTACGACATGCATCACTTCTTCGACGGAGACGACGTCTTCCAGTCCATGGGGCCTCCATATGTCGGCGGCTCTCTCGGCTCCGCCTTTCGATGCGACATCCAAGTCTTCGAACACCTCGGCCGCCGAATCGAAATCGCGAACGTCAACGCATCGCCGGTCGAAGCTCGCCTCGGCACCGACCTCATTTTCTACCACGAGCCGACGCAAAGCTTCGTGCTGGTGCAGTACAAACGCCTGCCGCACGAGGCCGGAAACCGGTGGATTCGCGTTGACAAGAAACTGCTGAGTCAGCTGAACCGACTGGAGCGTGTGGCCGCCCTCAGCCGCCCAGCGGGCCTTCCCCACGAATGGCGGCTCGGCCCTGATCCATGCTTTGTGAAGCTCTCTTACTGGCCCCTCACGGAAACCATCGATCCAGGCCCCTCGCCCGGCATGTATCTGCCCGTACCGTACGTGCGTCTACTGCTGGAAGACGACGTCACACGGGGCCCAAATGGCGGACGGCTGCTCGGGTACCCCCAGATCGACCGGTATCTGACGAACACCGAGTTCACCACGCTCATCAAGAATGGATTGGTGGGCACCGTCGGCACAACGATCGAGGAACTCGCGGCAATCGGTGCGCAACGGGCAGAGGAGGACAAGATGTCCGTAGTCCTCGCCGTCGAGAGAGCCACGGGCCCCCTGCGCGAGACGGTCAAGGAGCGGCACAAACGCAACCACGCTCAGGGGTACGACAAGGCGCTCGCCAACCGCTTGCGCAGGCAGCGTCGTTACGCGCCCATGCCCGGTCAGCAGGCGTTCCCCGAGGCATAGGGCTTGCCAGTCTCGGGCCGGTCCGACTCGGCTCGGCTCGGCTCGGGAACGCTCACAGGCCAAGGCTCCGCACCACGAACTTCATGTGTTGGATGTTGCCCACCTTGTTCCACGTCGAGTGGTTACCGGTGCTGACTGAGCCTTCGGTCCGGTCGCGCAGCCACCTCTCTCCTGTTCCCGCCTCCGCGCCCCGGAAGTCCGCGAGCCTGGTGAGACAGCGCGCGGCCTCCCGGTTGGCGTCGTCGTACTGTCTGCCGTGCGGCACCTTGGACAGGTGGTAGGAGCGGGCGGTGGTGTAGCGGAGGATGCCCCACGGCGGGCCTCCGCCGCGCACGGGCGGGGTCTGGGCGACATACGTGGCGGGGTGGATGCCATAGTCGCCGTAGCGGAGTCGGGGTAGGTACGGGCGTTCGCCGTGCTGGATCTCGTGCCAGGTTTCCCAGTCCGTGCGCGGGGCCTCGTACGGGACGCCTTCCCGGAAGTCGGCCGGCGGTTCGGGGAAGCCGCCCGCCATCACGGTCACGGTGCGCCACGAGGTGAGCGAGATCAGGGAGTCCAGGGCACGCAGCGCCTCCTTGGCGGCTTCGGGGCGGTCGGGCAGGACGGTGCAGAGGTCGAGGAAGAGGGCGGCCGGATGGCTCGGGGGCAGCCGGTCCAGCAACTCGCGGACGTCCGAGGTCGTGCCGTCGTTCCACTCGCCGGGGAGACGCACACGGATACCTAGTACGTCCTCGTGTCGGCGCGCCACGGTGAGGGCGAGTGCCTGCTGCACGCCGGGGCGCCCGGGGCCGGTGACGGGCCGCAGGTTGCGGTGATCCCACCAGTCGGGGCTGAGGGCCTCGGCCAGGACCGCGGCTTCTCCCTCGTCGGCGAATGGCGCATCCAGCCATGCGAACCCGTGGCGCTGGGCGGCGGTGACATCCTCGGCGTCCTTGGCGATCCGTTCGGCCAACGGTTTGGGCAGCGCTCCGGGACGGGGAGGCAGCGTCCACAGCGGGGCGACCCGGCGCTGTACGTCCGGCGTCAGTTCACGGTAGGCGGCCGTGGCATGCGGCCGAGTCGGCAGGACGGGAACGTACAGCGGTACGGACATGGCTCCCCCTCGGCGCTGCCCGTGCACGGCGTTTCTTTCAGCGTGAAACCATCGGCTGGGGCAGGAAAGGGCGCCAATCGGCCACCGGGGCGGTTCTGGGCACGAGCCGCTGTGGCAGTCACAAGGGGGACCCCCGGGCCGATCGCCCGGTCCCCAGGTGTACCCGTCCCCTCACACACTGTCCGACCTGCGCTATACGGTTGATCCGCACCACACGAACCGGCACCACACGAGGCGACCGCTGCCACGCAAGCGTCTCGGGATCCGCAGACGAAGGGGAGCGTCGTGAAACCCACTCTGGCCGCCGCGCAACTGCGGGGCAGTCTGACGCAGTACCTCACGACGACCTACGCGCTGGCCGACGACGACACCCGCCGCGCCCTGGAACGGTTCCTGGGGGACCCCGAGTCGGGGATCTTCCGAGGGCCGTACCTGCGGATCAGGACGCCGTTCCACAAGGCGGACGACGGGTGGGAGCGGCATCTGGAGTGGCGGCCCGGGTTCACGCCGTGGCGGCACCAGGCCAAGGCGTGGCAGCGGCTCAGCACGCTCGGCGGCAGGGAGGCCGAGCCGACGCTCGTGACGACCGGCACGGGTTCCGGAAAGACGGAGTCTTTCCTGGTGCCGGTGCTCGACCACTGCCGACGGCAGAAAGCTCTCGGGCGGCGCGGCGTGAAAGCCGTCCTGCTGTATCCGATGAACGCGCTCGCCACCGACCAGGCGGGCCGCATCAGCGATTACCTGACCGCGCCCGACCTCGCCCAGGTGACCGCGGGTCTGTACATCGGCGACCGGCCGGACACCGACTTCCGTCGGGTCATGACCCGCCGCGAGGAGATGCGTGTCTCCCCGCCGGACGTGCTGATCACCAACTACAAGATGCTGGACCTGTTGCTGCAGCGGGGTGAGGACCGGGCGCTGTGGGAGGGCGCGGACGTCGCGTACGTGGTGCTGGACGAGTTCCACACCTACGACGGTGCCCAGGGCACCGACGTGGCCATGTTGCTGCGACGGCTGGCGACGGCGGTCGGCGCCACGCGGCCGGACCGCCCGCTGGGGCGGATCTGCCCCGTGGCGACCTCGGCGACGCTCGGGGCGGGGAGGGCGGGCACGCCGGCGGGGGGCATCCTGGACGTGGCCGCGCAGGTGTTCGGCATGCCGTTCACGGCGGACTCGGTGATCGGCGAGGAGCGGATGAGCGCCGAGGAGTTCACCGGCGAGGTCGACTACGCGCTTCCCGAGCCGCCTACTCCCCAGGAGGTCATCGCGGCGTCGGGCGGCATCGGGGTGGAGGCGACACCGGATCTGTTGGACCTGGACGGGCTCGCCGCTCGTATGCTCGGGCGGCAGGGCCTCGACGCCTTCCGCGTCGGCCGTCTGCTGAAGCGGCACGACTTCACCCAGGGCATCCTCGCGCTGCTCGACGGCGAGCCGCTGGACGAGTGGGGCCTGAGGGACCGGCTCGCGCGCTTCGGATACGCCTGGGGGCGCACCGCCCGGGAGAATCCTCAGCTGGTGCTGCAAGCCCTGGCCCGTTTCGTGGCCCTGCTGTCCGCCGCCCGGGACCCGGACTCCGACGAGCGGCGCCCGCGTCCGCTGCTGCATGTGGAGGCCCATCTCTGGGTGCGGCCGGTGACGCGTGTGCTGCGCGGGGTGGGCCGGACACCGGAGTTCCGCTGGTACGAGGACGACCGCGCGCAGGCCAGGCGCGCCGCCCTGGTGGCAGGTCCGCCGTCGGACGAGGAGGACGGTCTCTCCGCCGGCAGTGGATCCGCGGCCGGGGCGAACCGGCCGCAGCCCCTTGCGGGCACGGACACGGCGGTGCGCCCCGCCCAGGTCCAACTGCCCGCCGTGTACTGCCGCGCGTGTGGGCGCTCCGGCTGGGCCGCGCTGTCCCCGGAGGCCGATCCGCAGCAGCTCGTCATGGCGCAGGACCGGATCTGGCGGGCCGGCGTCGGCCGCGACAAGCGCCGCATCCGCTACTTCGTCTCCGCTACCGAGCCGGAGCGGCGCCAGGCACTCGACGCGCTGGCCGGACGACTGCCCGCGGGCAGCGGCGTCGACCCGCTCTCCGTGGTGGTTCTCGACGGCGCGCAGGGCACCTACCGGCTGCCGACGGCAGGAGACGACGGGGACCTGGTGGACGCCTGGTTCGCGCTCGCGCTGCTCGACAAGAAGACCGCCGACAAGGCGGCGAGGGACGACCGCTGTCCGGCCTGCAACACCGACAACAGCATCCGGTTCCTCGGTACGGCGCAGGCGGCGCTGGCCTCGGCCACGGTCACCCAGCTCTTCACGGGCGGGGACATCGCGCTGGTACCGGAGGAACGCAAGACACTGCTGTTCAACGACTCCACGCAGGACGCCGCGCACCGCGCCGGATACGTCGCCAACGCCTCGTACAAGTTCTCGCTGAGGTCGCTGCTCGCGCACAACCTCGACGACTCCGGGACCGCGACCGCGCTGAACGACCTGATCGGCAACGTACTCGACTCGGTGGACGACCCCGAGGCGCTGGCCGCCGTCGTACCGCCGGATCTGCACGACGAGCCGGGTGTCGACCGGGTGCTGTCGGGGCGCGGCACCGGAGACGCCCGCACCTGGCGGCTGATCGGTGAGCGGCTCGCGTTCGCCACGGTCATGGAGTTCGGGCTGCGGTCACGGCTGGGCCGCACCCTGGAGCTCACGCGGACCGCCGCCGCCGAGGTCGTGGTGGAGAACCCTGAGCGGGTCACCGCTCTCGCCCGCGATCTGCACCTCGCGCTGCCGGGCCAGATGGTGATGACGGGCGGTCTTCCCACGCCTGAGCGGTATCTCGCCTACGTGCGAGGCCTTCTGGAGCGACTGCGGCTGCGCGGCGCGGTCCGGCACCGGTGGCTGGAGCAGTGGATGCGGGAGGCCGGCACCGACCGGTTCCTGATCAGCGGGCGGCGGCCCGACGGCATGCCCGCGTTCCCGGACGGGGTCGCTCCACCGCGGTTCCTGCTGGACGGGCAGAAGGACCGGTCCGAGTTCGACGTGGTCACCGGCCGTCTCGGCTGGTTCCAGGACTGGACCCGCCGCTGCCTGGGACTGGACGCCGCCGGGGCCACCGAGTACCTCCGTCGGCTGCTGCCCGCCCTCGCCGACGAGCATGTACTCAGCGTGCGGACGGCGAAGGACCGCACCACACGCGTCTACGGCCTTCAGCCCGGCCACATCCAGGTGCGGCTGCTGGACGACTCGATCGTCAACAAGGCGTTCGTGGCGTGCGAGGACTGCGGCTGGCAGCAGGTCGTGCCGCCGGAGCGGCGGACCCGCTGGTACGGCCACCCGTGCCCGCGCTACCGCTGCAAGGGATACCTGACGCCACCGCAACCGGGGGTGCGCCGCTCGACACCGTCCGAACCGCTCGGCGGCAGCGGGGGCGTCACCAGCTCTGGCTTCAGTGTTCTCCAGGAACGCGACTACACGAACGACTACTACCGGCGCCTGTACCTGACCGGCGGCACCTTCCGTGTGGTGACCGCTGAGCACACCGGCATGCTGACCCGTGCCCAACGGGAGCAGGTCGAGCGGGCCTTCCGCGCCGGAACGCACTACACCGACCCGAACGTGCTGTCCTGCACACCCACGCTGGAACTCGGCATCGACATCGGCGACCTGTCGGCCGTACTCATCGGCTCGCTGCCGAAGGGGCCCGCCAACTATGTGCAGCAGTCGGGCCGCGCGGGACGCAAGACCGGCAACGCGTTGGTCGTCGCCTTCGGCGGACGCCGGGCCCGAGACCTGTACTACCTGGACCAGCCGCGAGAGATGATCGCCGGCGACATCGTGCCGCCGGGCTGCTATCTGTCGGCGGTGGAGATCCTGCGCCGCCAGTACACCGCGTGGCTGCTGGACCTCGCCGCGCGGGGCGGCCTCAGGACCGCGGACGGCGAGCAGTTGCAGCCGGTGCCCCGGCTGGCCTCCGCTCTCTTCGGCACGACGGGTTGGTGCCAGGACCTCGCGGATGCCGCGCAGACGCATGGGGCGACGCTCGTCGAACAGTTCCTGGCCCTGTTTCCCGAGGCCGGGTCCCCCGTACGGGGCCAAGACGACTCCGCCGCACGGGACGGTGAAGACGCCGGAGTGTCCGCCCATGCCGCCGACGCACTCCGGGCGTACGCGACCGGGGGGATCGTGCGCGCGCTCCAGGAGGCGGAGGAGGACTGGACCGGACGGCGGGAGGAGCTGCGGCGCCGGATCGCCGCGATCGACGAGGCCGTCGACTCACTGGCCCGCACGGACGAGGTCCAGGACCGGGAGCGGCGGGAACTGCTCGCCGAGCGCCGCAGCACCGGCGATCTGCTGCGGGACCTGAGCCGGACCAGCGCGCACGGCACGCTGGTCGAGCTGGGTCTCCTGCCGAACTACAGCCTGGCCGACACCACGACCCAACTGGAGGCCACGCTGTACTGGTCCGAGGTCCCCTCGGACACCGACGAGACAGCCGATGCCCCCGGCGGGACCGACTCGCCGAGGGATCACCGGTCCCCCGCCGGTACGCCTCGCGTCCACCGCAGCGAGACCCGCGACTACGAGCGCTCCCGCAAGATCGCCCTCACCGAGCTCGCCCCGGGCAACAGCTTCTACGTCAACGGATACAAGCACGTGGTGCGCGCCCTCGACATCGGCAGCCCGGAACGCCGCGCCTGGTCGGTGTGGCGGCTCTGTCCGTCCTGCGGATACGTGCGCACACGCGACGCCCAGACCGACACGTCCCCCTGTCCGCGCTGCGACGGGCGCGAGATCGCGGACGCGGGCTGTGTGCAGTACGTGCTTCAGTCGCGCCGGGTCGTGGCCCGGGACAAGCGGGACGACGCACGCGTGCGCGACGACCGTGACGAGCGCGCCCGCAGACAGTACGCGGTCCTCACCACCGTGGACATCGACCCCGCGCACCTGGCGACCGGTTCCTGGCGGCACGACACGGCGACCTTCGGCGTGGACTTCTCCCGCCGAGCCGTCATCAGAACACTGAACCTGGGACTCGACAGGCAGGACGGCAGCTCCACGGTTCCACTGGCGGGCGAGGACGTCCGGATCAACCCCTTCTACGTCTGCACGAGTTGCGGCGGCGCTACGGCGGACGGCAGACCGGTCGTCGACCAGTCGCAGCACGCGCTGACCGAATCGGGGGCCGCCGCCACGAGGGGGAGCGCCCACCATCTGCTCTGGTGCCCCCGGCGGCGCACTCAGGGCTCCGACCACGGCGCGAGGCAGGGAGCGGGTCAGGACGTACCGCTGCTGCTGGCCCACGAGTTGACCACGGAAGCCGTACGAATTCTGCTGCCCGCCTCCGTGACACGCGCCCGGGAGCGGCTCGCCTCCTTCACCGCGGCACTCTTCGCCGGCATCGCGGCGCGCTACGGCGGCGACCCCGACCACATCGAGATCGCCACGGCCTCGATGCCGGACAGTCCGGAACAGCTCGGCTCCGACTTCCCGCGGCGTTTCCTCGTCGTCTACGACCGGCTGCCCGGCGGCACCGGCTATCTGCACCGACTGGCATCCGCGGCCGGGTTCCGTGAGGTGCTGCTGAAGGCGCGCGAGGTCATCGAGAGCTGCCCGTGCCAGCAGAAGGAGTTGGACGGCTGCCACCAGTGCCTTCTGCGCAGGGTGCCCCCGTCGGACTACGACCGGGTCTCCCGCCGCGAGGTGCAGTCCATGCTGGACGAACTCCTGGGTGCCGACGGTGAGCGCTGGCGGACTTCGCCTGTCTCGACAACCCGTCAGATCCCACTGGAACAGCAGGCGGAGAGCGACCTGGAGGTCATGTTCGTCGACACACTGGAGGAGTGGGCCAAACAGCCCGAGTCCCGGGCGGCGGCGGACACGTACACCACCCCGGCGGGCACCAGGGCGCTGGACCTGCGACTGACGACGGGCGACGGAGACACCGTGAGCTGGCGGGTCTCCCAGCAGCGCGTCCTCGACGGGACCCGCCCCGACGTGCTCTTCGAACGGCTCGACGCTCCCGGTCCACGGCTCGCCGTCTATCTGGACGGATACCGGTATCACGCGAGCCCCGAGCACAACCGTCTCGCGGACGACGCGACAAAACGAGCTCGGCTGCGGGCCGACGGGCTGCGGGTGTTCCAACTGACGTACTACGACGTCAAGGAGTGGCGGCGCCGCGTCCGCGACACCGGCTATGCCGGAGTCGCCCCCGTCGATCCGGTGTGGATGCCGTACGACCGGGCGGCGCAGGACCGGGCGCGCTCCTACTATGCCCAGACCCGGGGCGGGCTGCCCGGCGAGCTGTCGGAAACCGTCTGGGTAAACCCGGCCGAACTGCTGCTCGCCTACCTCCGGGCCCCGGACGCGCAACGATGGCACCACCGCGCCGAAGCGACCGTGGCGGGCCTCCTCGGTACCCCCAGCCTACGGGACGCACCGGTCACAGCGGATGCGGTCGGCCGAGCCGTCGAGGCGGCGTTGCGTGACGAGGCCGTGAAGGAACCGAAGGGGCCCCTGCGCGTCCTCACGGCCACGGACCGGTCCGGATGCCGGCTCGTTCTGGTCGCCGACGTGCGGCACCGTCCCCCGACGTGGACGGGGCTGACACTCCTGGACGACAGCGACCACGCCGTCGCGGAAGAGCAGACCCACAAGCGGCGTTGGCAGGCCTGGCTGTACTGGAGCAACGTGCTGCAGTTCCTGGAGCACGGCGGGGGCGACAGTGCACAGCTCACCACCTCACTGCTCGACGGCTTCACCGCCGACGTGCTGACCGTGACCGGCGGCCAGGGGTGGCTGTCCTCGACTCGGGTAACGCCGGCCGTCGACGGCGGGCCTCAGCGGGCTGAGGACAGCCTGCCACCGATCACCGTGACCGCCGGGCTGCCCGCTGTACCGGCGCGAACGACGGAGGAGCCACCGTCCCAGACACGACCCGAGCGGGACGGAGCCTGGGACGCGGTACTGGAGTACGTGGACCCCGACGAAGCAGGCCTGGCCGAACTGGCTCACGCGCTCGCCGACCTCGGCGCTCCCGCGCCCGAGGACGGCTACGAACTCGACGCACACGGCTGGCAGGCCGAACTGGCCTGGCCCGACGCCCGCATCGGCGTGGTGCTGGCGCATCAGGGAACACCCGAGGAGCCGGATCACGAGGCGCAGGACCGTGACCGGGCCTTCGCCGCCGCCCGTTGGGACGTGCGTCCGGCGAGCGGGTGGACTGCGGAGGAGATCGCCGCACGCCTCGGCGTTACCGCCGCGCGGACGCCCGAGGGCAGTCCTGCAGAGGCCGGGCGACCTGACACCGGCACGAACAAGTACGACGAGAACGAGAACGAAGACGGGGAGCTGGCATGACGAGGACCGGGGGCGTGACGCTGCGCCTGCTCGACAAGGCGGACAAGGAGATCCTCCGGCTCCCGCGCACGGTCAAGGGCGCGCTGTTCGATTTCCAGCACAAGTTCAAGGAGAACCCTCGGACGCCAGGGCTCAAGCTCAAGCAGCTCAAGGGCGACAGCCGGATCTGGTCCGCCCGGATCAACGACGAGTACCGCGCCCTCCTGCTCAGACTGGCCGAGGACGACTGGCTCATCGTCTCGGTCAAGCACCGCAAGGAGGTCTACGACCGGCTGGCGTACGGAATCAACACCGTCACAGGCGGGATCGAGTACGTCGACCTCCAGGTGGTGGAGGACAGCGTGCTGCGGCGCATCCCGCCGCAGGAGTCGCCGCCCGCCGCAGCGGCCGTTCCCGCTGCTGCCCTGACCGAAGCCCAACCGCTCGGTGCCGAGCCGCTGTTCGCCGCCTGGACCGACGGGCAGCTGATCGAACTGGGCGTGGCCGAGCCCCTGGTTCCGGTCATCCGCTCCCTCACCACCGATGAGCAGCTCCTCGGTCTGATCGAGTACGCACCGCAGCTCACGGGCGAAGTCCTGCTCGCGCTCTACGACGGAAAGCCGTTCGAAGTAGTACGGGACGAGGTCACCGCCCCCGTCGCCGCTCCGGAGCCCGTCGACACCGAGGACTTCCAGACGGCAGCCGAACGGCCGGCCACGGTCGTCACCACCTCCGACGACGCGTTGCGCGAGGCGCTGGAGGCAGGGGACTTCGGCCGCTGGAAGGTGTTCCTCCACCCCGCCCAGTCCAAACTGGTCGAGCGCCGCTACTCCGGTCCCGCACGGGTCGGCGGCGGGCCGGGGACCGGAAAAACCATCGTCGCGCTGCACCGCGTCCGCCACCTCGTGTCCCAGCTGCCGCCTGGTCACAACAAGCCGGTGCTGCTGACCACCTACAACAAGAACCTCGCTGCCGACCTGCGCTCCCGCCTCCTGGAACTGGGCGGTGAGCAGCTGCTGTCGCGGGTGGAGGTGAGCCACGTCGACCAGCTCGCGCTGCGCGTCGTGAGGGAAGCGGAGCCCGGCAGCCGTAAGCAGAACATCGACGACAGCCAAGCGGTGCGGGAATGGCGAGCGATGCTCGACGAACTCGGCGAGAGCGGCTGGGACGCGGAGTTCCTGCACGACGAGTGGACGCAGGTGATCCTCGGACAGGCCGTCGGCACCCGCACCGATTACTTCCGGGCCCGCCGGGCCGGACGCGGCAAGAACATCGGCCGAGCCGAAAGGGCCGGCATCTGGCAGCTCGCCGAACGCTTCACGCAACGTCTGGACCGGTTGGGCCGCCAGACGTGGGACCAGGTCGCCGAACGGGCCGCGCGACTGGAGATAGGGCGCGAGCAGCGTATCCGCGCCATCGAACGGCAGCGGGAGGAAGCGGGTGGTCTGGACAACATCCACCTCCAGGACGGCTCGGGCGGCTGGCTGCGTTACCGGTACCGGCACATCGTGGTCGACGAGGCTCAGGACCTGCGCCCCGCACACTGGAAGATGCTGCGCGCCATGACCGCCCGTGACTCGGATGACCTCTTCCTCGTCGGCGACACCCACCAGCGCATCTACAAGAACCAGGTGACCCTCGGCAGCCTCGGTATCAACATCCGAGGCCGATCCGCGAAGCTCAGCCTCAGCTACCGCACCACCCGGCAGATCCTGCGCTCCGCGCTGGAGGTTCTGGGCGAGGAGACCTACGACGACCTCGACGGGAACTCCGAGACTCTCGCCGGATACCGCTCCGTGCTCAGTGGCAGCGCGCCCGGCATGCACCCGTGCGCGGACTGGCAGACGGAACGCGAGGCGATCGCCGCACACATCCTGGCCTGGGACGCCCACCCTGAGGAGCGCATCGCACACGAGCAGATCGCCATCTGTGTCCCTACCAATCTGATGGCGAGCGAGCTGGGACACACTCTCGGGGAACACGGCATCCGGGCCATGGAGATCGGAGCCGACGGCGCGAGGGGGGAGGCCGGAGTCCATGTCGGAACCATGTTCCGGTTCAAGGGGCTGGAGTACCAGCGCATGATCATCGCGGGTGTCAGCGATGGCCTGGTCCCCCGCGAGCAGGTCAACCAATTGCGCCAGGTGGATCCCGCCCGTTATCGGAGAGAACTCCAAAGAGCGCGATCCCTCCTGTTCGTGGCGGTAACCCGGGCACGCGACAGCCTCGACATCTTCTGGCACGGCACCCCGAGCCCGTTCTTGCGTCGCTTTCCTTCCTGAGTCACGCCCAAAGCGCGCTGCATGCCATCAGGAGTCGTCGCACAACGAGAGCGGCATATTCACCCACGACCAATAGAGTTCGCGGAAACCAGCGGATCGCTCAACTGCAGGCTCACCGGGCACTCCTTCGCGTCGGTACGGCGAGCTGCCAGTGTGAACTTCGTGAAGGTCATGGATGAGGTGCCGTTCGCCCCCTGCTTGGGTCTCTGCTGACTCACGAAGCCTTCGGTGAGGTTTGCGTTGTTGGCTGAGATCTTCCACTCCACGGTCCCTGCGCAGCCGTCAGCCTGGTAGTGGAGTGTGCCCTGGACGCGTTCAGCATGGATGATGACCGTTCCGCCTCCCCTCGCTCGACGGCCAGTACCAGCAAGGAAGGTGGTGGTGATGTCCCACTCGTCCGACGTCTTCGTCTTCTTGGTACCGCGAGGAAGCTCCCAGCGGTAAAAGCCTTCGTCTATGCTCCCCTCCGGCCTGTCGCCTGAGTAGAAGGCAGGGCGAGACATGCTGTCAGGGTTGAAATAAAGGTCACAGGCAACGCCCGAGACCACCAACAGGAGCAAGGCACTCACCGCCGCAACGCCTCGCGACCAACCCCCCTCGCTGTCGTCGTCCGAAGTCACCTGCACCGGACGAGCCATCCCGTCACCGCTGGTGAGGGAGTTGTCCGCAGCCTTGACGAACTCACCACGGACAAGTGGGCCTTCATTCACGCCGCCGTCCACGAACGCGGCAAGCTTTCTCCGCAGTTCACCGAGGCGGGCTTCCTGCTCGTCAAGTGCCTCATCCGCGTTCTCAAGCGCGTGGTCGTACTCGAACAAAGGGCGTACGGGAGCGACCCCCTGCAAGACTGCCGCGTCGGCACCGGCCGATCCCGCGGGTGACACGTTGGGGACACTTCCCTGTTGCCTGGGCATGCTCAGTTCGCGTCGGCAGACTTCGGCCAGGGTCTCGGCAGCCGTCCGGATCTCCTCGGCTTCGGCGCGCTTCTGACGGGCTCGGTGAATTCGCGTTTCCGCTTCCGCTTTGCGGTCCTCGGACTCCGCCACTTGTGCTGTCAACGCGACGCGGTGAGCGGGCGACTCAGCAATAGATAGTCTCTGCTGCAGAGTGGCAATGCGTTTTTGCAGGTCCGCGACCATGCTCATCAGCATAAAGACGAGGCGTGTTGTCTCAAGCACGGTCTCCTGAGCCCGCAGTTGTGCTCTGCGCGCCTCGTCGAGCCGTAGCGCGATCTCCGCAGTAGCAGTCCGTTCAGGAGATGGCAGCACTGGGATCTTCCCTTGCGCTGCTTGCTGAGCAGCTTTCAGTAAGCGTAGCCCCTCTTCTCGTTTCATCTCCCGAAGGCGATGTTCACTGACCAGACGGTTCACCAAGTCGTTCACAAGCGACTCGGTTGGGAGTTTGCGACCTGCGCGGTAATCACCCCACTGCGTCTTACTGAAGGGGAAGTCCTCCTCAAGTTGACGAAGCGTTCTGCTCCTGGTCAGCTTGCGCAGCCAAACAGCGAACTCCCGTGCCTGAGACGTGTTTCCTCGCACCGGCCCGGCGGGCCTTCCGGCTTGCGGCACTCCGGTTGTCCTCTCTGTCCGCGGACAGCCCAGGGTTGTCCGCGGTTCTCCTGCTGGAACGTCGTGCGAACGCACGGACAATCACACCAGACGCGTATCCGTTCTCCAACTACTCACGACACGGCACAAGGAGAACCTGATGCGTCCCACAACCTGGGCTGCCGCAGTAGCCACCATCCTGATCATGACACTCCAAGCCGGCTGGAGTCCGACAGAAGTTCGCGACCTCGGCGTGGCGCTGCTCGTAGCGATCACTTTGCTCTACTCAGCGCGTGCGGACGACTGATCAAAGTCAGTTGCCAGAAACTGAAGCGCTCAGAGTTGGTGGCGTGAACGCACGTCTCTTCATCTGCCCAAAGCGCTTCACTGTCATTGGTGTGGCTCAGGAGGCTCGCCTGGGCCACACCAGCGATCCGCTCCTAGCACTTTTAAGGAACTCGCAGCGCTGTCCGAGACAGCGGCGGATAGCGGCAGACGAGTCGGGCTGTACGCCGGGTAGAGTCCCACTCAGGGAGCGATCAAGCTCTGACCTGCATCTTTACGGCCATCCGGCGGCTGGCTTCGCCCTCTGGGACTTCTCAGGGACTTTCGGCCGAGTCCGTGAACCACGCCTCGATGGCGGACAGTCCACGCGCGCCGGCCTGCGGCATGAAGTGCGTGTACGTCCGGAGCGTGAACGCTGGGTCGGAGTGCCCCATCCACTTCGCGAGCGAGACGATCGACTCACCGGCTTCGAGCATCACCGAGGCGTACGTATGGCGCAAGACGTGGAAGCCGTGCTCGCGGCTCGGCTCCCACACGCGCGACGGCTTCTCGCCCGGCTGCCGCTCGGGCAGCGGCGGGATGACTCCCACTTCGGCGAGCGCGGGCTTCCACGCCTTGGTGTTCCAGGTGGTGCGGTTGATCGCGCCGCGCCGGCCGGTGTACACGAGCAACGGGACGGTGACCTTCCGCCGGTCCTCGCGCGCGAGGTCAGGCTCCTCGGGGTCCAGCCACGGCAGGGTGACGTCGATTGGGTCGAAGCGTTCTTGGTGAATGAGGAGTCGCTTCGCGAGCGTCTTCGGCAGCGGCACATCGCGTTCCTTACCGCCTTTGGGCGGACCGAAGTACAGCCGTGACTTGTACATGAGGATCTGCCGCTCCACGTGGACGAAGTCGCCACGGATATCACCTGGGCTGAAGCCGAACGTCTCACCCTGTCGGAGTCCGCATCCGACGCCGAGGTCGAGCGCGATCTGGTAGCGGTCGGCCAGCGCCTCCCGCACCGCGTCGACACGGTCCTGCTCCCAGGCGCGAGCCTTGCGCTCCGGCTTCTTCGGCGGCTTGATCGAGCTGTTGCCCTTGCACGGGTTGCGGTAGAGCCGCTTGTCCTCAACCGCGGCCTGCATGATCGCCTTGAGGTACACCCACGCGACATAGGCGGTACTCGACGCCACCGCCCTCTGTACGTCGGCCGACCACTTGCGCAGCTCCGCGACGCCGATGTCCCTGAGCGCCAGATCTCCAAGCTGCGGCAGCACCTGCCCCCAGATCCGGTGCCTCATGCTTTCCAGCGTCTGGGCGGGGTGCACCTGGGAGGGCCACCAGTGCTTCTCGACGTACTCACGAAGACTGATCGCACCGTCCCGCGCGTCGACGAAATCCCCTCGACGTGTGTCGGTCTGTGCCTCGGCCAGCCACGCTTTGGCGTCCGCGACCGTATCGAAGGACCGGTCGCGGACCCCCGGTATCCCTTTGACGCGGTAACGCGTGCACTTGCCCCAGAGCGCAGTGCGTTCGCGCTTGCCCGTCTCCTTGTTCGGCCGCTTCTTGAGCCATCGGTCCTCGATGTAGCCCGCCATGCGCGTCTTCTCCTTGGCCTGGTCATGGTTCTGTCGGCACGACCTGCGTCGCGATCAGACACACAGACGATCTCCGTGCGCATGAAATTCCGAGTGCTGCTGAACTCGTCGGAACCGTTCTCCCAGGTCAAACAGCCCGACGTCGTTCGCGCTGCTGCGGCGCCTTGCTCAGCGGATTGAGAGCCGGGTTCGACCTCGAGTCCGCCTGCTGCTGTTCGTTGAGCCACGCATCAAGCAGGTCCCGGCGGTACATGACCCTCCCGCCTGGCCCCATCCGGAAGCTGGGCGGCCCTTGCCGGCGGTGACGCCAGACGTAGAGGGTGTTCACTGAGATGCCCATGTACTTCGCAGCGTCCTGAACATTCAAGAAGGCAGCCTCAACGGCAGGTTTGGACTGGCTACGCATCGTGTGTCTCCGATGTAAAGGCTGACGAGGCAGCGGACCTTTCCTGCTCCCGCCCGCCGCGTGGCGAAGCCGCGCGGATAGCTTGCGGCGAGCAGGATCAGATTCCGGAGAATCAGCGATTTGGTGTGGCTGACTTGTCGTGATAACGCAACGTAAACGGCCATCGTCTGCTGCGTTCGAAGCTGCGAACCGCGCCACCAGAGGTATGTGCCCGGCTCGCCACGCGTCGCACCTCTCATCGTGGCCGCGCTGATCCTGTCGTTCCCCGTGACGGGGTCTCCCAGGACGCGTCTGCCAGGAAGACCAGCCGCACCTTCAAGGCCAACGGTCTCGGCCCCATGCCGATGAAGCCGTGCGTGCCGTTCTTACTGATCATTTCAGAATGATGTTCGAAGGCGTCGTAAGCAGATGACGCTGCAGGCGAGTTGGAGTAGTCCGAGGTGGAGGTCGGCTCGTATCTCGTAGTGGGTCCGTAGGCGTTTGAACTGGTGGAGCCAGGCGAAAGTTCGCTCGACGACCCATCTGGTCTTGCCCAGGCCGGATCCGTGGGCGGTGCCCTTGCGGGCGATCTTCGGTGTGATGCCACGCGCGCGGAGGAGTAGGCGGTACTTGTCGTAGTCGTAGCCGCGATCGGCGAAGAGCCGCCGTGGCCGGTGGCGCGGCCTGCCTACTAGGCCGCGGATGCGGGGGATCGCGTCCAGCAGCGGCATGAGCTGGGTGACGTCGTGACGGTTTCCGCCGGTCAACGCCACGGCAAGGGGCGTTCCGTGGCGGTCGGTGATCACATGGTGCTTGCTGCCGAGGCGGCCACGGTCGACCGGCGAAGGTCCGGTGTGAGCCCCCCTTTCAAGGCCCGTACATGCGAGCCATCGATCGCGGCATCGTCCATGTCCAACAGGCCGGCTCCGCGGAGTTCCGCGAGAAGGATCTCGTGCAGACGGGGCCACACGCCGGCCTCGGTCCAGTCACGCAGGCGCCGCCAGCACGTCACCCCGCTGCAGCCGATCGTCTCTGTTGGCACGTCCGCCCAGGTCACGCCCGTGCGCAGGACGTAGACGATCCCGCGCAGAGCCGCACGGTCATCCGCAGGCAGCCTGCCTGGATACCGCCGACGCCGCGGCGGGCGAGGCGGGAGCAGCGGGGCGACACGCTCCCACAGATCGTCAGGCACGAGATCATCCGACACCTGCAGAACTCTGCCGCCCACCAGCCCAACTGCCAAGCCCCTGAGCCGAACTCATTCTGAAATGATCAGTTAGAGGGCGGGCGTATCGATGCGCTGGCCGATGTCGCAACCTCGGTCCCGGTCGCTCCTGCAGCCCTGTGCGCCTAGGGCTGGCGGAGGTATCCCGGAGCCACCTACCAGCCGAAAGAGCGCATTCTAGGCACGAGTTGCCGCGAAATAACCCAATTCCGGGCCTGCACCCCTCAAACGAGACAGTGCTCTCGACCTCGTTGCGAGAGGGCGCGTATCACCAAAGAAGGGGGCCCGGCCGGTGGGTTCAACACCCGAGGGTGAGGCCATAGCCCCACCCCTGCAATGAAGGAGACAAAGCATGGAAAACCTATCAACGGCCGCTAAGAACGCCGACTTCGAGGACGAGACCACCCAGCCTTTCGGGAGCACCTGCCGGACCGGCCGGCTCCAATCCATCCCCGCAGCCCCGACCGAACATGAGCCCGCCGCCATGGGAGCGCCCACTGTCCGGCGGACATTCACCTTCACCAACGCCGTCACCGGTGAAAACGTGACCGCGACCTGCATGCCCGGCTGCACGGTCGACCACGATGCGGACAACAACAGGCCCGAGCACCCGCACGACATCTACTGCAACATCCCCGGCACAGTCGGCGAGCTGCCCCTCTACGGCCCGCTGTGCGACACGGGCAGCCCGGAAGACTTCCGCTTCCTCGGCTGGCAGATCGAGTCCCGCCCCTTCTCTGCACGGCCAGCGGAGCGGCTGCCCTTCGTAGCCATTGAGGCCATCGACGACCACTACATCGAGTACCTCGACCCGGACACGCTGGAGATGGTCATCAGCCGCCTGCAGAAACAGGTCGACTCCCTGCGCGAAGCCCACGCCCAGCTCGTCAACGTCCGCACCGCGTACCTCAACCCACCGGCGGTGGCGGCATGAAGACCACGGCCATCACCGAACGCGCCATCGACGAGGTAGAGACGTTCCGCACCAAGATGCGGGAAGCCGGCTCGTGCTCCCCGGCCGTGGAGAAGTTCGCCGACGAGTTGATCGTCCTCATCATCGTCTGCGGGTCCCCGAAGGTCGCCGTCGAAACGGCGATGCGCAACCTCCTCAGCGAGCCGGAGGAGGTGACGGTATGACGACGTTGACCACGCGGGCCGGCTTCGATGCCTTTCGCGACCGCACGTGCGAGCACTTCGGACAGCTGCCCGACGGGCTCGGCAACCAGCACCTCCACGTGGAGCAGACCCCGCTTGGCCCGGACGAGTACTTCACTCACCGGCTCGATAGCGACGGCCACCACATGGCCTACGACCCGCGGCAAACCAACGGGCTCATGGTGCGTCAGTTCCTCGGCACCTACGCCACCTTCACCGAGGACCCGATCCGCGAGGGCGTCCGCGACGCCTACTACGAGGCGGAAGCGGCGGGCGCGCGGGAAATCTGGGAGATCGTCCTCAGCGAGATCGACCGCACCCAGGACTCCCAGGGTGTGATGGACTGGGTGCTGGCGCTGCTGCAACAGGCCCGCGCGAAGACCAAGGCAACGGCCGCGTGAGGACGACCGTGAAAACCGCGGTGGTCGGGGGTGCAGTTCGTGCACAGCCCCGGCCGCCCGGCCCTCACCTGACGGCAAGCCTTATGGATCCTGAAGACTGGACGCCCGCGAACGGTCACCCACGCGAGTGAAGAGGCGCGACATTCTCCTGACAGTGCGGCTGGCTCTGTAGCGTGCCTGGCCGCAGCTCACAGTCCGCTCGCGCGATGAACAGCAGCGCCGGGCAAGGAAGAGGGAGAGGCCATGGGTGCCCCTTCAACCAATAGTCGCCACCTTCTCCTGGAAGACCGACCGCCGCCGAGCACCCCCACGGCGCAGCGGCTACCAGGCAAGGCCAGAGCACGCCAGGAGGTGCTGCGGGAGTGCGAGGCGGAGGCCACCAAAATGCGCGGGTACATCCCGCGAGTGCTCTGGGACTTCCTGATTCCGGATTTGACCCGCGTGTTCCGATGGCGCGTTCAGCTCGACTGTGGCTGCATCCCCGAGGTCCTCACTCGCGAAGACGGCACCCCACCGCACGAGGCGCAGTGGAAAGATCACCGCTCACCGCTGCCGCCTGGGCAGATGATCTGCCATCACGACGACTCCCCTCCGCCGCCCTATCGCGGGATCACCGAGTGGAGAGAGCGGAGGGAGGTGACGTTTCCCGCCGACCCGGTCGATCCGCCGGACGACACGGATCCCAAGATTTGGTCGGTACTCCGCCATGACGAGCCGCACACCTCCGCGTTCTGGGAGGTGACGCTGGCTTGCGGTCACGTGGAGGAGGCCATCGCCCCGAGTCTCGATTGGGTGCCTGCTTCTGGGCCTCGTCGTGCGGCTCCGGAACGAGTCCAGCAGATGTCCGCCGAGTTCGAGGACGCCTGGCGCGCAAACCCGGAGCTGCAGACCGAGCGGGATCGGGAGCACACCCGACGGATGCTCGCGGACGGCTGGCCGACCCCGGAGCCTGAGCAACTCTGTTACTCCTGCCCCCAAGTGCGATTGATCTTGGCCTACGAGCGGGTCGGATGGCTTGTCCCCCGGCAGCGACAGCCCAAGAAGGCGGCGAGCACCGCACCCACGCCCTCACGGTCCACCTTGGAGCGAAGGCTGCGAAAAGCCGAAGCCGAGGCCGAACGCCTTCGGACCGAGTTGGATCGGATCGACAAGGGCCGCCCCTCGCCCTGAATGAATTCCGCGGGGGCGTTTTCTGCGCGCGGGTAGACATTCAAGGAACGTGCCACCGTCTGCAGGCAAGACAGCCCAGCATCACCAAGCTGGCGTGTCAACTCAGTCCGAACACATGCGGCATGCCGCGGTACTGAGATTCAGAAAAGGCCAACTTTTCCAGGATGCCAAGAAAAGTCATTCCGATATCCCAGGCGGCAATCCCCTGAGAGCGGATCACCGCGATACACGCTTGCTGAAGATCCGGAAGCCCCTCACCTGGGAGCACCATCGGCATATCTATCATGTATGGATTAGCACAAGTGGTGACGACGCCCGCAATAATCACATGATGCACGGGGCATCCTTGCAGCGCGTCGAGGACAATCCGGCCCGCTGGTGTTTTGCGGGCACAATCCGTTAAGTGGGGCCGCAGAAGATCCGCGAGATTGGAATCCCCTTCGACGGGCATGGCACCATGTCGAGGCAGCCCAGGAATCGGATCTGCCCAGTCCTGGACCGAGAAGATGATCGCAGCCGCACGTTCATCGTCAGCGAGCCGAGAGAGTGCGGCTGTGAGGAGCTGCCTAGCAGCTCTTCCGAGGGCGCGCTCTCCACCGTCCCACCCTGTGAGAATCTGCAGGGCAGTCAGCAACCGGGCGTCCCTGGCGCTGAGCGCATCTTTGATTGCGTATTCGATCATAGCTCGGGCCTGGTCATGGTGCTCTGCCGCCCTAGCGAGGATTTCGGCAAAACCATTGATGAAGAGATCGCCCCTCGGCCCTTGACCGATGAGCGCGGTGGCATGTTGGACAAGTAGATTATGGAAGCGAGGATGTTGTCGAGTCACATCGTCGTCAAGGAGGTCTAGCGCCAATTGCGCACCGGGCAAGAGGGTCATTGTGACAGTGTCACGCGAGTCGAGCTGACGCAGGGCGTTCAGTAAATCACCACGCAGATGGGGACGGTGAGTAAACAGGCCGGCGACGGCAAGCATCCACGTATTGCGCCATGAGGAGTCGGTGGCAAGGGATTCCATTCGTGGAACAATGTCGTTTTCGGGACCAGATATAAGGGCACGAGCAGCCATTAACTCCTGCAGGCTTCTGATCTCAAAACCGATGTAGCCAGCATCAGGGGCGACAAGCAGAACGAGCCGGTCGGTCGCGGCGCTGAGAAGTCGCTCGGCCAGGCTCTCTGCCCGCAGAGGGTCTTCAGTCTCCTCAAGCAGCCGCTGGCGGATACGCTGACGCAGATCGTCTTCCTCCAGTAAAGCGTCCATTTTCCTGGCTTGTCCCGCTCGAGACTGCAATAGCAGTGCGACGTGTTCATGAACCCAGTCGATGTGGCGCCGGTTTTCGGCGAGGAGCTGGCCAACACCGCCGGGCTTAGCGACTTCTCGAGCATAGACAGTGTCGTAATAAGCATCGAACAGTTCATAGCGGTTCTGCGGCATACGGGCACGCTCTTCCAACAACAGGGACATGATCGTTACCTGCAGCGGCGTACTCATCAGATGGGTGGCGCCCGGGTCGCGGGATGAAGTTGCGATGCGCTGCAAGACAGTGTCGCGCATGTCTGGGTCGTCCAAGTGCCGTGCATGCGCCAGTCGATCGGCGTAGAGGGAGGCGTCTTTGGTGGACATCGGAAGCAGCTTGAGGGTTTCGTAGTCGCCATCGTGAAACTCGCCCTGATAGCCCTGCGGGCGAGTGGTGGCCACGACCAGGAGATCAGCGTCGCTCTCGTGAGCCTCGATGAGGAAGTCGGAGATGCGGGACATCATCTCCTCGCGCGTATGCATAGAAGCGACTTCATCGAGGCCATCTAGAATCACAATCCATGGCCACGTGCGCAGCCAACGCTTGAGGTGTGCACCCGTGATCGTCTCCGTGGCCCGATGGTTGATCTTGCGGGCCAGATAGCGCAGCAGGCTGACATCTTCGCCGCCAAGAATGGCGTTGGCGTAGTCATTGAGAACAATTCGGATCGGCCACCGCAGCGACTTCGGAGAGGGTAATCCAATCGCCGTGAGATCCTGGCGCAATGTACGTAGGACCTCACGAACCTGACTAGGAAGGAGGGACTCACCCTCGTTTAAAAGGGCTATACGGTAAGCCTGGCAAACCAGTTGCCCTAGAGTACTCTTTCCCTGACCGGGGCCGCCAAAGAGAACGATGTGTCGAGGGTCAGGCTTCTCTTGTTGGGATGGACGCAGAACTCTATTTCCACGGTCAATTATGTATGCGGCAGCATGGGTGGAACTCGAACTTTTAGGGCGAGATGGTTCGCTGTTACCGACGGACGGGTGGTCTGGGTGACCGAGTGCCGCTCTCAGGTCGACGGCGACCGGACCTAAGCCGAGTCTTTGATTCCCCGCCGAGGCGCCAGCCTGGCCAAGGCGGATCCACTGATCGGTGAGGAGTTCCCTACCCGCGTGCGCACGGATGAGCTCTGTCGTCTCGGCATCCGCGTCGGTAACCGTGGCGAGCAGGCGGGACAGGACATCACCCGGAGTGACAAAGCCAGCGTAAGCGCGACGGACAGTGTCGTGTATATCGAGATAGCGGCAGATCTCATCAAAGTGCCATACGGCCCACCCTTTGAGCTCCAGTTGGGTGGCGTAGGAGGCTATCAGACGCTCAATGCGGGCGATCCCCCCGGAGTCAGGCACTGGAGATAGGACCACGTTGGTGGTGAACAGGACGTACTCGGGCCGCCGCCCTCGCTTCGATTGCGAGTCCAACCAGGCGGTGAATTCTGCCTTGATCTGACGCTCAAGCCACTCGGTTCCTGAGCTGACGCCATCGGTACGCTGCTTAAACTTTGCCTGGATCACCCCATATCCGTCCCATTCCTGCCCTGAATGCGGGTAGGGCACCGGGCCGGCGAATGACGCTTCGCGACCACCGTCCTTGCCGTCTCCAAATACCGACACGCCCGGACCGAGCACGCGCTTTGCCAAGGCCTGTGAGAGGTGCTCGAACTCCCGGCTGCCAAGTCGACTCAAGTCGTAGTCCACCCCATCATCCTTCCCTCCCAGATGGCAGAGCGTCCCAGGGACGCGAAAGCCGAGCACGCGAAATCATCGGCCATGGCAAGAGGCAGGCGGCAGGCCCAAGTGGCGCGGCTTCCCGGTCTCGTGCGCGGCGCGCAAGACGCGCTGGCGCAGTCGTCACACCTGCGGCACTCCCTGCGCGCGTTCCGCCTCACCGAGCACGGCCCACCCCCGCTCGCCCTCCGCCCGCAATCCAGGCCATGAACGCGGCCCGCCACCCGGGTCACATGGAGCGACATCAGGTGCCATTCCTCTGCGTGGTGGGGGCCGCGGCTACGTGTAAGGGGTGACGGGGCTACTCGGCCCCGCTGTTCGTCTCGCCGTCGAGGTCCTCGGGCGTGACGGTGCGTCGGTATTGTGGGTGGTCCTTGTCCATCTGGAGAGCCGCGTGGAGGGGGATCGGGTAGCGGGTGCGGTGCTTCCAGGCGAGGGCCTGGTGGCAGAGCCTGGCGGCCACCATCATCAGTTCTCGGCGGTGGTCGGTGTTCACAGCGATCGGGAAGATCTCTGTGGCGGTCATGGCGTAGTAGTTCGCCTTGATCTCGTTCTTGCCCTTGTTCCACGGCAGTGCGCCATAGCGGGTCTTCTTCGAGCCCTGTCTGCCGGCGCCGTTTCCGTCGAACTGGTGGGTAGTGTTGACGAGCAGCCAGGTGCACTGCTCGCCGAGATCCGGATCCGGGTCGATTCGGAAGACCTGTGTGGTGCGTTCCTTGGTCTTGACCTCGCTGTCATTCTCGTCGGTGATGGTGACCTGTACCGGGCGCGGGACCTCCTCATCGGTGGTGTTGAGGCGAATCACGGCGACCGGCCGGTACTTGGGGGCGATCGTGGAGCCCGGGAGCCAGGTGGTGTTGGGCTCGGGTGGCTGCCCCTGGGCCTTGTTGTTCAGGCCCTTCCACAGCCGTCGGCAGGCGAAGCCGTCCACCGTGACCGTGTACGGGGTGCCGCCCAGGTAGTCGGAAAGGTCTTCGAGCGCCTGGTCAATGACTTTGGCGGTGCTGGAATAGCCAGCGAAGTTGTCCATGAATTCCGTCATCTTGCCTGCCGGGTAGTCGGCGGCATGGAAGGCGGCTTCGGCCAGGTGATATGGCCTCCAGGTGCGGTCGGTGTACGACCATCCGTGGAGCGTCCACGCACCGTCTTCCTCGGCGGGGGGCTTGAGGACGCTCGCGGAGACGGAGATCCGGGCGTCCCTCTCGCCCGGGCGGCGTGACTGCCTGCGGACGTGAACGCCGCAGTGCGCTACCCCGTCCGCGGGGAGCTTGCCGATGGGCTTGGTCAGAACGCGGGAGATTCGCCGGTCGATGAACCCGAGATTGCGGTAGAGGTCCATGAGGCAGGACAGGCTCTGGTGGTCCATGCCGGTGGACTTGTCAATGCCGGTCTGGACAGCCCTGTCGATGTACTGGACGACCAGGTCCATTTTGGCCAGGACGCGGTGAGTCTGGTGCTTGGCGTCTTCGCTGTCCTTCGGCCTCTGTGGGGAGCCCTTCTTCCCGTCGCCGTACTCGGTTTCCGCCCACACACCGACGATCTCCCCCGACGCCGTCTTCAAGGAGAGCAGGTCGGCCGTGTGCGCAGACCGGCCGGCCGCGGGGCCATGCTGGAGGAATTCGGGAACGTGATGGAAGACGACGCTGACCTGGGTGCCGTGTAGCGTGACGTTCTTGCCTTCGGCGGGGTTGAGGCCGACGGGGTCGAGTCCGTAGGCGCGGGCTAGTGCGTTGATCATCCGCTGACGGATTTCGTCGGTCGCCCACAGGCACACGATGCGCAGGTGCTTGAGACCCATGGCGTCCAGGGAGCGGGTGACGTCCAGTGGCTCCATGAGGACTTCGTCCTTCTTGGCCTGCTTGAAGTTGCCGCCCTCGAAGAAGCCGTACAACGGTTGGCAGTTGTCGCCGAGGGTGCTCTGGATGTGGTCGTACAGCCCCCGGTAGTAATCCATGCCGACACCCGAGCCGACGGGGAAGTAGAAGTTCTTGGACATGATGGGCCGCACTGTGCCCAGTGGCTGCGGAGCGGGCCTCTCCTCACCGTTCTCCTGGGCTTGCTGGCGGGCCAGCCTGTCGGCCTGGATCTGCCGGTCGACCTCGTGGAGAACGGAGCGGCCCATGCCGAGCCGGGAGAGTGCTTGGAGGGCGAGCCTGTTGACGTTGCGCATGCGTCCCCGGCCGTCGAGTTCGACCTCGACCAGTGGCCGGTCTGCGCGGTCTTGCTTGGCGAGGACGGTGCGGGCGAAGTCCATAGAGCTGCTGATACGGGTCGCCGAAGCGGAGACGAGGATCAGGGGGTCCTTGACGTTGGGCTCGGTCTTCATCCGCAGCCGGATCCGCGGCAGGGCGAACCGGGTTCCGGTCTCGTCCGGCCAGGGGTCGTCCCATGCCACGAGGCCGCCCGCCGTGTCGGGGCGGAGCCGGACGGACTGACCGTCGATCTTCCAGGGTTCGGCCGCGATCCGGCGGGCGAGGTCCCAGGCGACAGTCTCATAAACCCAGTTGGGGGCATCCGGCTGCTTACTCTGCGAGGACCCCAAGTATTTGGCCAGCTCACGCGGTTCCTGTGGGGTGGAGGCGAACTTTTCCGCGATGCTGACGGGCTGGTTCAGGTCGATGTCGTCGATGTCTTCGCCCGTCGCCAGCCCGTACAGCAGGGTGAAGACGTCGCGAACCGTGTCGTCGTCGATGGGGTCCCGGCTAGCCAGGACGGCTCGTTTGGCGTCGAACCAGACGTACCCGCCGGTGAGGGCGCGAAGGGCCGTCGTCGCAATGGAGTGTGGGGCCTGGACCTCGTCCCGCCCTGCCCGTCGGCGGTAGGCGTTGTCGAAGGTGTTCCACAGCTTGACGCCAGCCGGGCCGCAGTCACGGACGTGGACGGAGGCGTCCGAGAGGAGGCTGCGCGTGACCCGGACGGCGAGGAGATCGAGACGCTGGGTCACCTTGGGCGGGCGGGAGGACATAGGGACGGGTTCTCCTTCGAAGGTCATGCAGCAAGGTCGATTCCGGCGTAGGCAAGGAAGGCGGCGAGGGCTTCGCGGTAAATGTCCCTCATGCGGCGGCGTTCGTCCTCGTCCCAGTTCTCGTGCATCCGCTTGAGGATGCTGGCGAGGTCGGCCTGCCACGAGTCGCGGTGGAAGGCGTAGTCCACGAGGTGCAGGGTCATGTCCGTTCCACCGCGCCGTGCTCGTCCGGCGAGCTGGATCATGTCCACGACCATGCCCGCGACGATCTCCTCCTGCAGGACCTTGTGAGTCGACCCGAAGCCGGGCGCGGAGCGCATGATCAGGCTGAGGCGTCTCCACGCCTCGGTGCGCGCGGCTGCGAGAGCGGTGACGGGGTCGTCGCTGGGCACCTTCGGCAGGCTGTTGAGGCCGGCGGCGTTGACCGAGGCGTACATCTCCGGAGGATCGCTCAAGAGCGCCAGGGGGCGGGTGCACAAATAGACGGGGGTGATCGCTGACTTGGTGCCGATGACGATGTTCAGGCCGCGGGCGATGCGTGCCATGGGCACGACGAGGATCTTTCCCTTGGTGGGGAAGGTCTCGAACTCCTCAGGTGTCAGCTCGACGATGCCGGCGGGTAGCGGTGGCAGGTCGCTGCGGCGTTCCTTGTCCGGTGGGACGGCGACGCACAGGCCGCCGGTGTAGTTGCCGGAGTTGTAGATACCCAGGGCGATGTAGCGGCAGTGCAGGTAGGAGTTGACTACCACGGCGGCGTGGGCGCGGTCCTTGTCTTCCTTCTCCAAGCGTTCGAGCTCGGGGTGGATGCGGGTGTCGTACAGGTTCTCACCGAGCGCTTTGAGGGCGGCGGCCTTGAGGTTTTGGGGGAGCCCGGAGATCTGGATCGGGTTGTTGAGGGAGTCGGTGATGGTGTGCCTCTTCGCGCGGATGCTGTCCGGCGCGGCGTCGGTCATCCACCACTTCACGGTGCTGTGAATGTGCTCGCGGACGGCCTGCGGGAAGTACGCGGTCGCTGACAGGCCCATCACGGGCCGCTCCACGCCGGCAAGAGCGAGGGAGACGATACTGCCGAGCTGGGCGGTGTAGGTGTGCGGGTCTCCGGTGATGCTCTGGGAGGTGAGCTCGCCGGTCTTGGCCGGGTCGTCCAGGCCGGTGACGCGGTAGCCGAACAGTGCGCGGCCGAGCATGCCGAACGGGAGAATGTTGGCTCCAATGCCTCGTTCGAGGCGTTCGGCGAGGGCGCGGGCCGATGCCAGACCGCTGGAGCGAAGTTGGGCCGTCTTACCTGTGAGGTCGTTGAGGGTGTCGTCCAGCTCGGACAGCCAGGTGCGGACGATGAGCAGTTCGACGGCCTCAGCGCGGTCGTGCTCGTTCTTGACGATGTCGCTGAGGATGTCGTCCAGGCGGTGCTGGGCGTGAGTGAGCAGATCGGTACCGCGGTGGCCAAGAAGGTCACCGAGGACGTCGCGGACTTCCAGGTAGTGGTCTTCCAGTTCCACGGTGCTGAAAGGATCGTCGATCGGGTCCTGGCCGGGCTTGGGCGGTCTGAGCGCGTTGAGCTTGTCGAACAGTTCTTGCGGGATCTCGTGTTCGTTGGTGATGCCTGATTCGGGAAACAGCAGGTGGATCAGGCGGCGGTCCCGGCCTCCGGAGATGTGCCATCCGGTGCTGTTCATTCCCGCACGGTCACCGACGGGGCCACCGTCGCCTTCGTAGTGCCGCAGGTGGAGTTGGCCTTCGCAGACGGCGGCCAACAGGAACTCGGTGAGGTAGCGGGCGTAGGTGACAGGTGGAACGAGTTCCTTGACCGTGGCGGGTGGCTGCTTGCCCAGCTCGTCGTGGAGCTGCTGGAGCGGGATCTTCTTGTCGAGGCGGGAGTCCAGGACCAGCTCGCTGGAGCACTTCCCGATGGCCGTGGACTGGAACTGGTCGATCTCGTCGATGAGGGTGGCCTGGCAGCGGCGCAGCAGGAACTCGGCCACGCTCAGGCCGTCGGTGGGCCGACCGTCGAGGTCGATACCGATGGGCATCCGGCCCATCATGAAGTTGTGGTGGTTGGTGACCACGACAGAGGCGGTGCACGCGTTGTGGTGCTGCTGGTACTTCCCGCACACCGGCACGAACGGGCAGCGTCGGGTTCCCTTGTCTGGGGGCAGCGGGTAGAGGCTCATACAGGATTCCGAGCCGGCCGGGTAGGGGTGCGTGGACTCGGTGAAGCGGTTCAGCGAGCAGCCGTAGGAGAGCTGGCTGATCTTCCATCGGATCTTGGCCGGCTGCTCGGCGATCGAGCCCTCGATGCGGGAGGCGACCTTCATGGCCCGCTCGTGCAGTCCGTACGGTGACATCAGGGGTGTGCACGTCTCGGGGCGGCCAAGGTATGCGAGGTCCTCGCTGATGTCCCACGCTGCCGCGAGCGTCGTCTCCACAGTGGGCAGGACGATCGCGAGAGTCAGCCTGTTGATGGCGAACCACGACGCCATGACTCGGACGAGGACGCTCTTCCCGGTACCGGTGGGGGCGTTGAAGACCTCGGTCGCGCCGGCGCAGAGGCGGATCATCTCCTTCGGAGAGATGGTGTCCGTGGTGTTGAGCTGGCCGAAGAGCGCCTTGAGGACCTGGTGCAGGTGTCGGCCTTCGGGCTTGAGTCGCTGATCCAACTGCCGGGCGAGGTCGAGTAGGCCGCTGGTAGGGATCTCGACGTTCGGGGTGTGGGCGGCGGTGTTCACCTGCGGCGGGCTCTGGCACGGGTCGGTTTCGGAGCTGCCCGCGAACGTGGGGAGTACAGCTCGGCCCTGGATCTCCCCGATGCCCCCGGCGTAGAGCTTGCGGGTCATCCACACCCCGGCCCCGGCGGGCGTTGCAGGCTTGGGACGGGGGTGATCCTTGTGGACCCGTTTCAGGGTGCGGTCCACATAGCCCAGGAGATCGTCTCCGACCCGGGGCGAGGCTGCTTCCGCCACGGGCAGTTCGCCGACTGGAACGAACTGGGGGGCCTGCCCGGCAGGAGGTGTTGCCAGTCTCTTACGGGCTGCATGCGTGAAGGCCGGCGCGCTGGCGAACTCACCGGGGGCGTTGACGAGAACGTCCGCGAGTCGTTGCTTCTCGTCGTGCGGCAGGCTCGCCCAGGCCGACCACTTGTCGTACTGGCCGGACAGGAGGAATGCGGCGTGCCTGAACCTGGCGGTGGGCTGCCCGTGCTCGTCAGGCGGACCGGGGAAGTAGTGGGCGGCGAGCGCCAGCGCGCAGAAGACCGCCGCGTCGTCCTTGCGGAGCTTGCTTGTCAGGCCCATCGGACTCCCGCCCTTCTGCAGATCTTCTCGCCCATGTCACCTGCGGTGGCCACGTTCAGGCCGAACTCCGCGCACACCCCGCGCAGCAGGGGAAGAGAGGCTTCGCGGTGGTCGGGGACGACAATCCACTCCGCTCCACCGGCATCGCCGCCGTCAGCCTGGATCTTCTTCGCCAGCAGCTTCTCCGAGGTGAAGTCCTTGATGTCGAGCAGGAAGGACTCCGTCTCGTCGTCGCGGTGCCACACATCCACGTGCAGGTCATAGGCATCCTGGTAGGGCCACACGGTGATCGTGCCGGGACAATCGGCCCCGACGCCCAGGGCGACGGGGTTCATGTAGGGCTCGGGGGCGGCGACGAAACCGCGTGAGCGCAGCGCGTCGTACAGGGCGATCTCGACGAGGCCAGGAACGGTGGTGTAACGCCACGGTCCACGCGTCAGCGCGAGATACCCGGCGGCTGGCAGCGGCTGCGGCACGGGCCCTCGCAGGTCTGGGGCGAGGACGGACGCCGCTCCGGTAGGGGCCGGGGGCGGGGCGCCGGGGATCAGCGACGGCGGGTTCCCGGCGCCGGGGATCTTGAAAGAGTAGGAGGCCCCCATCAGCTCCGCGTGCGGCCGGTAGAAGCAGCGGACCCTGCCAGTGACCGTTTTGCGGGAACGGTGTTGGGTGACCTTCATCGGCCAGCGGCACACGGGGCAGGCGAACCACCACTGCTCGTAGAGCGCGGCAAAGCTAATGGGCCGGTAGAACTGGCCGACAACGCTGGGGAGGTTCAGCCGCCGCACCTCCGTCTCGGTCCCGGCCGGCATACGAGAAAGGTCGGAACGGCCCTTGACGTACGCCTCTTGGGTGCCTCGCTTCCGTAACCCCTCATAGACAGTGACCTGATCCATCTCCTGTTCGAGTTCCGCGAGGGAGGTGGACCGGCCATCCCTGGTCGCCTTGCGGACGGCTCGCGCGACCTCCCTCTGTTCATGGTCCAAGTCGAACAGGTCCTCTTCGAACAGGCCGTCACCATTGATGAGGTGGACGCCAGTCATCTCCTCCGGCGGCACCCCATCGGGGAGGAGGAGGGCGAGTTCGCCGCTCAGCATCTGCAGGAAGGTGTCAAAGGGAAGCGGCTGGCCGGGTCCACGGACGGCGAGGACCTCCCCGTGGCCCTCCATCAGAGTGCGCAGGCGGCCTTCGGGAGACTGCTCGGTGTTCGTGAAGGCCTCGGCGGACATGGCCGCCGCCCGCATCACCATCTGCCGGACTACGTCATGGCTGATCGGCTCGGTCACGGAAGTGAACATCACGCTTGGCAACATAAACCAGGGGTCTGACAATCGAGCGGCGATCGGGGCCGTTACAGCGAATCCGGGACGTTGACCTGGACATTTGGATACGCAGTCTGATAGGCGGCGCGGTACGCGTTGATGTGCCGCCTTCCAGCCTCGGTGATCCGCCACCGGTACTCCCGGACGAACGTCCCTCGCCCCTTCTCGGTACGAACGGCGAAACAATCGATGTAACCCCGACTCGGTTTACCGTTGGGGCGGTAGTCGGTACCGAGGTAGTACTTGGCCTTGCCTCCCATCACGTCCTCCGGCAGCCCGTCTTGACCGGCGGCGGCGACCCTGGCCAAGTTGCCCCACAGCCACTCCGACAACATGTACTTGGGACGGCGCGGCGCAGGGGCAATGCCTAGTCCGACACGGGCACATGCCCGGCCCGCACGGGTCAGTTCCACCAGGACACGGGTAACGAGACCGACCTCCGGAACGTCGATCCGATCTTCTGTGATCTCCAGAAGCCCTCTGCGAGCGAGAGCGTGCAGGGTGGCTCCAGCTCCGGCGTCGAGGCAGCCGTCGCCGCGAAGGCGTCTCTGAATCGTGGTGTACTCCGCGAACGGAAGCTCGGCTTTCATCGAGAACGGCAACTTGCGCCACGCGGAGGCCGGCCCTGGGTCCTGATAAGTGGACCGAGCCGCCCTGGCTCGGCGCTCCGCTTCCTGGTCCTCACGAAAGCAGGCGAGCAAGTAGCTACGCTGACGGCTATTCAGACCATCCCACATCGCGTCGGCCTTCTTCCGCAGGGTGCATCACATCCAGAGTTATCGTCTGGCGACCACCCGGGTGGCTGGCAGCACCCAGGCGACGTTCCTACGCCCCAGAGCCACGCCGAAATCAGCCGCCCCGCGCCGCCTTTCGGGCCGCGCGGGGGCGGCTTAGCAGCATGCCAGTCAGGCTACGGCAGCCCAGTGACAGCCCTCGGGCAGCGGATCCCGCGAGACGCTGCTCAAGCGGGTGAATCAGGAACAGATCGGCTCCGCCGTCCTGTCGGGGACATTGACAGGGTCAGCCAGCGGTTCCGTGCCCCCAGGAATAGATCGAAGCTCTGACGGATTGTCCCGTAGTTGGCTCGGACGCAACAGGGGGAACCGCTGGTGAGCGAACTGAAGCTGTTCCGGCGCGACGCCGACGGCCGGGACGTCGAGCTACGCGGTTCGACGATGGCGCTGGAGGTCGAGCTGCAGCGCCGGATCGAGGCCAGCATGGAGGCCATGCTCGGCATCCGTTTCCTCGCGTCCGAGTACCCGACCGGGCCGTGGCACCGAGGCCGTATCGACTCGCTCGGCCTGGACGAGAACGGCACGCCTGCGCTGATCGAGTACAAGAAGGGCGCCGACAGCGGTGTCCTCTCACAAGCCGTCTCCTACCTGTCGTGGCTGGACTCCGCACGTCACGAGTTCGAGGCGCTGGTCAAGGAGAAGCTGGGTTCCGAGGCCGCCGAGTCGATCGACTGGCGGAACCCGCGGATGGTCTGCATCGCGGCCAGTTTCTCGCACCACGACCGGGTCGCGGTAAAGCGCCTGCGCGAGCGGGTCGACCTGGTGCGCTACCGCGTCTTCGACGGCGGGCTGCTGAGCTTGCTGCTGGTCGAGTCCGCCTCTGGGTCTCCCAGCCCCGCTCCGGCTCGGCAGCAGAATCGGCAGAGGGAGGTGGCGGCCGGTGTCGGCATCGGCTCGGTTCAGGCGCCCCCGGGCGCGGCTCCCGCCTGCCTGCAGGACCTGTATGCCGAGTTGGACGAGGCCCTCACCGCCTGGGGCGAGGTCGAGGTGGCTCAGCTTCGGCACTACATCGCCTACCGCCGGATGGTGAACGTCGCCTCCGTCGTCTTCCGTCCGAAGCACGAGGCAATCCTGGTGTACCTCAGGGTCGGCCCAGACACGGTCGAGTTGGAGGAGGGCTTCTCGCGCGACATGCGCGGTATCGGCCACCTCGGAACCGGCGACTTGGAGGTGCGTATCGCCTCGGCAGCCGACCTGGAGAAGGCGGGGCCGCTGATCCGGCGGGCGTTCGAGACGGCCTGACGCAAGAGGAAGGGCGGCTGGTGCGTCGGTTTCTCGATGCACCAGCCGCCCTCGTCCGTCTGCGGTCCGTCGGCCCCGGGCCGGTCGCTCTCATGCTCATGCCTCCGGTCCTGCCAGGACGAAGTCGTCCTGGGTCAGCTCCGCTCGGAGCCTCGCCTCGGCGACGTCGGCGTAGTGCGAGGACAGCTCGACCCCCACGAACTGCCGGCCCTCGCGCAAGGCGGCTATGCCTGTGGAGCCGCTGCCGGTGAAGGGATCGAGGACGGTGCCGCCTTCGGGGCAGATCTGCACGAGCTGCTGCATGATCTCGACCGGCTTCTGGGTGATGTGGACACGGTCCTTGCGGGGCTGGGAGGCGATGAAGTGGCCGGGCAGGTAGAGGTCCCGGTCCTTTTCGAGGCTGCCCTTGACGCCCCAGACGATGAACTCGGCAGACTGCTTGAACCCGCCCTTTCGGGGCCGGCTGGCGGGCTTGATCCAGGGGATCGTGCCGCTCCAGGTCCAGCCCGCCATCTGCAGGGCGTCGGACGTCGTCGGCTCTTGGCGCCAGTCGGAGAAGACCATGGCGACGGAGTGCTCCGTCGCGGCCCGGTACGCCTCGGTGAGCAGCGCGGTCAGCCAGCTTCGATAGCTCCGCTGGTCGCGGTTCTCGCCGGGGAAGTTCTGCAGGTGGTGCGCCGATCCGGCCGTGACGTACTTGGCGCGGGCGGTGCGGCCGGTGCGGTCCGAGCTGGTGCGTCCGCCGGAGTTGTACGGGGGGTCGGTGATGACGGCGTTGACGCTCTCGTCCGGGAGGGTCTTCAGCACGGTGAGGGCGTCGCCTCGGTGCAGCGTGTAGCTCATGTGCGGGGCCTCTTTCAGGGCACGGCGGGACTGGGCCAGCTCCGGGGGGCGGTCAACAGCACGCGGTCGGAGCGGGGTTGCGCCGGAGGTTAGCCGCGATTTCCGGCCGCACCTAACGAGCCGGTGCCGTGGTTCGGGCCCGGTTCGGCGGTCGTTTGGTGCGGCCGGAATCCCGGTCTACTGTCTCGCCACGTCACCGAGGTGGAGTCCGGCTCCACTCATGCTGACCTGTGCTGATTCGTGTTCCCGCGTCCAAAAACGTGGGCGGGAAGGCACGTTGACTCCCTGTTCCCGAAGCTGTGAGGAGACCCAGTGCACTACCTGAGATTACGAGCGCGGCTGGCTGCCGCGCATGACCTGAACCCGGTGTCCGGGAGCTACCAACTCCCCTGACCCGGGCCCGCCCTGAGAGGCGGATTCACATCGGCGCGGTGTCGACGGCTTTGCACGAGAAGTCGGCACCGCGCCTCCTACGAACCGCAAGGAGCCGCTGCGATGCAGCACGCCCCGATACGCCCACGCCCTGACCCAGCTCCGTTGCCCGGTCGGATTCTCCGCCCCGGCGAACGGTGGCGGCGATGAAGAAGACCACCGGAGCGGTCGTCGGTCTCTTCGCCTCCGGTCCGCTGCTGCTGGCCGTTCCGGTCCTCGCCGTCGGGGCCGGGACTGCTACGGCCTCCTGCTCGACCGGCGGTCCACAGGCTGTGGATACCTCGGCCGTCGCCGCCCAGGTGAAGGCGATCCTGGACGGCGGCGGCAAGGGCACGGTCTCCGTGCCGGGTCTGGAAGACCCGGCGGAGCAGATCCCCAACGCCAAGACCATCCAGGCCACCGGCGTCGCGATGAACATCCCGGCCCGGGGCCAGATCGTGGCCTTGGCGACCGCCCTGCAGGAGAGTGGCCTGCGGAACCTCACCTACGGCGACCGCGACTCGCTGGGCCTGTTCCAGCAGCGGCCGTCGCAGGGGTGGGGCACCGCGAACGAGATCCTCGACCCGGTGCACGCCTCGACGAAGTTCTACGAGGCGCTGGAAAAGGTCTCGGGCTGGCAGTCCCTGTCCGTCACCCAGGCTGCCCAGGCGGTGCAGAGGTCTGGCTTCCCCGAGGCTTACGCGAAGTGGGAGCCCTTGGCCACCGCCTTGCAGCAGGCGATCGAGCCGTTGCTGTCGAAGGCTGGCGGCACGTCGCCGAGCCCTTCGCCGTCCGGCTCGGACAGCACGGCCAGTGCCTCGTCGAGTACCGCGGGCGGCTGTACGGCCGGCGGGGACGGCACCGACTTCGGAACCATCCCGCCCGGCGCCGTGCCGGCCGGATACAAGATCCCGGCAGACGCTCCGCCCAAGGTCCAGACGGCGATCCGCTGGGCGCTCGGCCAGCTCGGCACCCCGTACCAGTGGGGCGGGAGCTGCACCGACTCCCACGGGAGTGACCCCACGGGTCGCTGCGACTGCTCCTCGCTGATGCAGCAGTCGTACAGGGCCGCCGGGGTCACCCTCACGCGGACGACGTACACGCAGGTCAGGGAGGGCAAGCCGGTATCGGTCGACGCTCTCCGGCCCGGTGACCTCGTCTTCACCGAAGGGACTGCCAAAGTCCCGGAACACGTCGGGATGGTCGTCGGCCAGGGCTTGATCGTGCACGCCCCGCGCACCGGCGACGTGGTCCACCTCGCGACCGTCGCGTCCTGGAAGCCGCAGATTCTCGCGGCCCGTCGAGTCGTCTGACCGGCGCTTCTCCCTCTCCCCTTCCCCCTCCTGCACTGGCGCTTCGCCCCTCGGGCTTTGGCGTGCACTAAATCGAACTGGAGTTCACAAATATGTACCTCGTCGACAAGGTCGTCCAGCTCGCCTACGACCCCGGGATCAAGCCGAACGAGGGCGGGCTGCCGGGTCTGTCGGTCCTCAAGCAGGTAATGGGCTCGATCAACCTCTTCGGGATCATCGCCGTGGTCGGCGCGCTCGCCGTCAGTGCGGGTGTGTGGGCCTGGGGCCACCACTCCGGCGGCCACCAGGCGGAGGCCAACGGCAAGAAGGGCGTGCTGGTCAGCGCCGGCGCGGCCCTCCTGCTGGGTGCCGCGAACGGTGTGGTGGCGTTCTTCAGCACGCTGGGAAGCCAGGTCCGCTGATGTCTCCCCGCTCCACGAACCCCGGCGGCGCTTCTCGCGTGCGTCGCCGGGCGCTGCTCGGCACCGCTGTCCTGTTGGTGCTCGTCGCCCTCGCCGGCCTGGCCTCCTACGTCACTCGCGACAGCAGGACCTCATCCAAGGTTCCTACGACGCAGGTGAGTTCGGCTTCCCCATCTTCCCCGACCGGTTCTGCTTCCGCTTCGTCACGACCGCACGGGCGCCGCGGTGACCTCCCGGTTCCCCCGTCCACGCACGATCCGATCAAGTTCGGCAAGGCGGCAGCCGCGGCGCTGTGGTCGTACGACACCCGCGCCTACTCCCAGCACGAGCTGCTGACCGCCCTGCGCGGGTGGCTGACCAGCGAGAAGAAGTACGCCGACACCGCTTCGGTCGACGCGCTCGTTCCCTCGCGCGTGCTGTGGAAGGAGATGGCCGCCAACGGCCAGTTCGCCACCGCCAAGGTGAACGAGGCGCACTTCCCCGACTCGTTCACCCAGGCCCTACAGGTGGACCCCGGGGCGATCACCACCGCGTACGTCTACGCCGTGACGGTCTCCGGCAAGCAGTCGATCGCCTGGAAGGGCTCGTCGCGCGGCGGCGCCGAGAGCCGCGTTACCACCCTCGCGGTCCAGTGCCGCCCCTCCCAGCCCTGTGCCCTGGCCGGTGTCCTGCCGGCCATCGCGCCCTGACCCCCAAACGTAAGGAGGTACCGCCATGGCAGTCTGCGACCTTCCGCTGATGGACAAGGTCTGCGGCGCCGTCGACTTCGCCACCAACCCCGCCGGGACCGTCACCGACGGCATCGGGGCGTGGATCGCGAAGTCAGCGGGTGAGCTTGCCGCCAGCGCGGCCGATCTCGCCGCCAGGGCCGTCAACGAGACCACCGCCATCGATCTCAACGCCGGTTGGTTCCGGGACAACTACGAGCTGCTGTTGCCCATCGGTCTCGCCCTGACCGTCGGCACGTTCTGCATCCAGTTGATGCTCGCGGCCTGGCGACGGGACGAACGCGCCCTCGCCCAAGCCGCGATCGGCACGATGGCCGGCGTCCTCTTCTCCTTCTGCGCCGTCGCCTTCACCTCCGTCGCCATCACGGTGGTCGACGCCCTGTCCGACGGCCTGTTCCAGGCGGCCAACAGCTCGGTGGACGACGCGATCCGCCGCGTCATCAAGGTCAACCAGTTGGGGCCGATGTACGCCCTCGGCTGGACCATCCCATCCCTGGTCGCCTTCGGCTGCGCGATCGGCGCGTTCATGTACTGGGGCGTGATGGTCGCCCGCAAGGTCGGCGTCCTGATCATGGTCGCCCTCGCCGTCTTCGCCGGAGCCGGTGGTGGCTGGGAGGTCGCCAAGCGATGGCGGAGGGGGTGGATCGAGGCCACCGCCACCCTGGTCGTGTCGAAACTGCTGATGACCGTGGTCTTCCTGATCGGCGTCTCGGCCATGGGCAAGTCCGACGCCACGGACGGCATGGCCGCCCTCTCCGACGCGATGGCCGGCATCGTCGTGATGGTCCTGGTCCTGCTCTGCCCGTACGCCACCTACAAGTTCGTCCACTGGGCGAGTGACGGCGGCGGACACGACGACCTGCACCGTACCGGCGTCGCCGGCATGGCGGTCGCCGCAGGCGCGGCGAAGACCACGGGCAGCCTCGCGATGCAGGCAAGCACCGGCACTCCCGCTCCGCAGGGGCCGAGCAAGGTCCCCGGCGCGGGCAGCGACGGTGTCGCCTCCGGCATCAATCCCACCGGCGGAAACCTGAGCAAGGAGGGAATCGACGCTGGTCCCCCGAAGCCGCAGACCCGCTTCCGGTACGGCGAGGACCCGAACGCCTCCGGCGACAAGGGCCGCGCCCTGATCCAGCGCCCCGGCATCTCCGCGCTGATCACACGGCCTACCGACAGCGAAGCAGGGGGCTCCGAGGGCGCTCCCTCCGCCCCTCAGCCCGCTGGCGCGTCGATTCCGGGCGGCAGCCTGACCCGCGTAGGTGCCGCTCCGCCGGCTGGTCCCGCCGCACCACCGCCGCCCTCCACTGGTCCGTCGGCGACCGGCTCCCCGACGCCGACGAGCTGGGTCTACCCCGACCAGCCGCCGTCGGGGTCCTGATCCACCACCACCCGGGGCGGGCTGCTTCCCTCCAGCCCGCCCTCCTTCCCCTCGAACAACCCGAAAGAGTCCGGTCATGACCTCCAGAAGAGCGCGCCGCGCCTTCCGCCCCTTTCCACCCGCTTTCACCGTCTGGAACCTCCATGTCTGACAACCCTCAGGCCGAAGCCACCACGGCCACCGTGAAGTTCCCGCACCGCAGCAGGCGCGGCATCCTGCTCGGCCTGACCGCCCCGCAACTGATCGTCGTGAGCCTCACCGGCCTGCTCCTGCTCGCCGTGATCCTGGCCCGTGGCGTGGTCGGTGCTCTCGAACTCATCCCGCTGTGGGCCGGCATCGCCCTGCTCGTCTTCGTTCGCTACCGAGGCCGGGCCCTGGCCGACTGGGCGCCGATCGTCACCCGGTACGTGCTCCGCCGGATGCGGGGCCAGTTGATCTGGCTGTGTTGGCCCTCCCGCCGCCCGGTCCGCGAAGGACTCCTCCACCTGCCCGGTACCGCCGCCAGCCTGCGCGTGGTCACCGCGCCCGACCGCCGGTACGGCGCGGTCCACGACCCCCACGCCGGCACGCTGACCGCCGTCGTCAAGGTGTCCTCCCGCGCCTACGCGCTGCTCGACCCGGGCACCCAGAACGCCAACGTCAGCGGCTGGGGCCGTGCCCTCGCCGCGCTGGCCCGCACCGGCCAGGTCGCCCGGATCCAGGTGATCGAGCGCACCGTGCCGGACTCCGGTGACGCCCTTCGCCGGTACTGGGAGGAGCACGGCCGGCCCGATGCCCCGGTGGCCGGCCGGGTCTACAGCGAGCTGATCCAGAGCGCCGGCCCGGCCGCTGCTCCGCACGAGGCGTACGTCGCGGTCTCGCTGGACGCCAAGGCCGCCAGGCGGCTGATCAACCAGGCCGGTGGTGGTCTGACCGGGTCCTTCAGCGTCCTGGCGCAGTTGACCTCGACCTTCGACCAGGCCGCGCGCACCGCCGGGCTCAACCCCACCGGCTGGCTCACCGCCCGCGAGATCGCGGCAGTCGTACGAACGGCGTACGACCCCAAGGCCCTTTCCGCACTGGATCGTTGGTCTTCTTCCGGGCGCCCCGAGGCCGACGCGGCTGCGGCCGGCCCGGTCGTGGTCGTCGAGAAGTCGGACCACATCGCGACCGACTCCGCCGTCCACTGCACGTACTGGGTGGAGAACTGGCCCCGCACCGAGACGTCGGCGGGCTTCCTGCACCAGCTGCTGTTCACCGCCGGGGTGCGGCGGACCCTGTCGCTGTCGTACGAGCCGAAGGGGCTGGACGCCGCCCTGCGTGATGTCCAGCGCAAGAAGGCCAGTGTGATCGCGGACGCCGCCGAGCGGGCGCGGCGTGGTCAGGTCGACTCCGAAGCGGACTCCATCGAGTACCAGGACATCAAGTCCCGGGAGCGCCAGCTCATCGCCGGCCACACGGACGTCGCCCTGACGGGCCTGCTGACCGTCTCTGCCGACTCCGAGGAGGAACTTCGTTCCGCCTGCGCGGTCGTGGAGACCGCGGCGGTCGGCGCGCAGCTCGACCTCCGGCCTCTCACCTGGCAGCAGGCCGAGGCGTTCACCGCCGCCGCCGTGCCGCTCGCCCTCGCCGTCTGATGCCGGCCCTCCTCCCTTCCGAAAGAGCACCGCCATGTCCCGCACCGCAAGCCCGACCGCGCAGGACTTCGTGCCCTTCGCCACCGCCGCGCTCGACTTCCACCGCGCGCTCAACGTGCCAGGCGGTCCTCTCGTCACCACCCGCGCCGAACTGGACGCCCTGCACGCCCACCTTGTCTCGCTGCACGGCCTGCTCGACGCCCACGCCGCCCGCACAGGCCAGCTCGTGCCGATCGAGGGCGACCAGCTCAGCGCCGCCCGCACCCGGGTCTGGCAGGCCGCCGACCACGTCCACGCCGCCTACCACGCGGCCCCCCAACCCGACTCCGGCGAGGTCCCCGACCGCGAGGCATGCCAGGCCCGCCTGCCGGAAGGCGCACCGGAGCTGACCATCTGCCAGCGCCACCAGCGCACCGCGCACCTGGTCCGACGCCGTACCACCCCGGCCGACCTCCACGCCCCGTTCACCGGCCACGTCCGCCACTGACCCTGCCTTCCGTCTGGAGAATCGTTCATGCCCCGTACCCGCGCCAGCGCCTCCCCCTTGTTCGTCCCCCGCAAGGCGTCGCGGGCCGAGCAGCGCGCCGCCCGCGCCGGTTTCGCCGAGGCCCGGCGCCAGGCCCGCCTCGCCGGAGCCCCGCCCAAGCGCCACGACGAGGAGACCTTCGACCCGGAGCTGCGGCCGACCTATCCGCCGTCCGGACGCCCCGGCCCGGCCTCGGCACGCGGCGGCAAGCTCCGCCTGCCCGCCCACCGGATGACCACCGCCACCGTGTCCGGGGCCTATCCCTTCCTCGCCGAGGGCGGACTGGGCGCCGAGGGCATCTTCATCGGCCGCGACGTCCACGCGGAGGCCGCGTTCTGCTACGACCCGTTCTCGCTGTACAGCAGCGGCCGGGTCGAGGGCTTCACCAACCCCAACGCGGTCCTGGCCGGGATCATCGGCATGGGCAAGTCCGCGCTGGCCAAGTCCATCGCCACCCGGGCGATCGCCCACGGTTACCGGGTCTACGTGCCCTGCGACCCCAAGGGCGAGTGGACGGCCGTCGCGCAGGCTCTCGGCGGCTACAGCATCGCGCTGGGACCGGGGCTCCCTGGCAGGCTGAACCCCCTGGATGCCCCAGCGCGGCCCGCCTCGGTGAGCGAGGACGACTGGTCGACCGAGGTCCGCAAGCGCCGTCTCCTTCTCCTGGCCGGCCTCGCGCGCACCGTACTGAAGCGCGATCTCCAGCCGATGGAACACACGGCCCTCGATCTCGCGCTGGACCTGGTCGTCACCGAAGCCGAGTCGGGCGGCACCGTGCCCCTGCTCGGCGAGATCGCGCACACCCTCGGCGCGCACGAGCGCCTCGACCGGGCTCTCGGCGACCAGGTCGGGCGCATGGGGCCCGCCGCGCAGGACCTCGCGCACGCCCTGCGCCGTCTGGTCCACGGCGACTTGAGCGGCATGTTCGACGCGCCCTCAACCGTGGCCTTCGACCCGACCACCCCGATGCTGTCCATCGACCTCTCCCGCCTCGGCGGCTCGGGCGACGACACCGCGCTGGTCCTCGCGATGACCTGCGCGAGCGCCTGGATGGAGTCCGCGCTCGCCGACCCGGACGGCGGCCGACGCTGGGTGATCTACGACGAGGCATGGCGCGTAATGCGGCACGTCGGCCTGCTAGAGCGCATGCAGAGCCAGTGGAAGCTCAGCCGAGGGCTCGGCATCGCCAACCTGATGGTCATCCACCGCCTCAGCGATCTGCTGAGCGCGGGCGACGCCGGCTCACGCGGCCGGGTGCTGGCCGAGGGCCTCCTCGCCGACTGCAGCACCCGCATCATCTACCGCCAGGAACCCGACCAGCTCGCCGCCGCCGCGTCACTGCTCGGCCTGACCGGTATCGAAACCCAGGCCGTGTCCGCCCTGACCAAGGGCCGAGGCCTGTGGAAAGTCGCACGTCGGAGCTTCATTACGCAGCACATCCTGCATCCGGCCGAGCGCGAACTGTTCGACACGGACGCCCGGATGCATGCAGACCCTCGCGAGTTCACCGCAACTGATGGGTCCTCAATTCCTGGACCGAGCGGGGAGGTGCGGAAGTGAGCCCCCGTGAGGTCTCGGGTTCCCGGTCCGGGCTCGCCCCCGGACTCCGCTTCGGTGCGGTCGAGGACGCCGCCCCGCTCCAGCACGACCCGACGGCCGGCCCGGCCATGAGTCCGGACAGCGGCTCACCGGCAACTGACGGGAACGACCGCCTCGCCGCAGCCCGGACCGAGGAGTTCACCGACCTGTTCCGCGAGGCCGTCACGGAGGACTTCGGCGCGGTGGCCCGCCTGCACCAGATGCTCGAAACCGCCTCCGAGTGGTGTCGCGTCCACGGTGCCCGAAGCAGCGCGTCCGAGTTGGACGCCATCGCCTCCCGGTTGACCGACCTCGGCGAGGAGCTGCATCTCGTCGCGGAGAACGTCGACCACGAGATCCGCTCCCGGGCGCACCAGGCAGCAGCAGCCCGTCTCTCGCCAGCGGCGTCAGCCCGGGGAACCTCCCCCGGCCAGCGGAACGACGCTCCAGCTCCGGTCCCACCATCCGTCACGCGCTCGCTGCCGCGTTCGCGGTGAGGCACCAGTACAGAAATGAGTAACGACCATGCCCACCTCTCCCGACTCCTCCGCCACCCCTGACTGCCAGCCGCAAGACGCCGACGAACGGGCGGCATGGCGGGCGCGTGTCCAGGCGCTGGCCTCCGCCGCCGACGGCATCAGGCAGGCTTCGGACCAGTGGGACGCGGTCTCCGACTCGTACTGCGACGAGGACGGCTGGCCCGTCGACGGGACCGGCTACGCCGACGGCAAGGTGGCCCGGGACGCCGCCGCCTGGGAACACGTCGAGACCTTCCTGGCCCACGGCCCCGAAGTCCTCGCCGGTGTCCGGGCCGCCGCGCAACCGGCCGACTACCTTGACGGCCCGATAAGCGCCGACCTGCTGCGCCTGCGGGGATTCGACTCCGTACTGGAGCGAGCGGGCGAGATCCGCCGCGAGTGGGATCAGGTCATCGCGCTCATGGAGGGGTCGATGCCCGGGTCGCGGGAGCTCTATGAGGAACGAGCCCGCGAGATCCGCAACTCCGAAGGCTGGCACTACGCCGACGAACTCAGCTACAGCGGAGCGGCGTTGGCCAGGGCTGCCGATCACCTGACCGACCGGATCGGCGATGACCAGTCCGCGCACACCGGGCGTGTCCAGGCGGCCCTGGCCCGATCCGCTACCGGCCAGCACGGTGCCTCCGCCGCTTCGCCGCCCGCCTCGGCGACGTCCGACCCCCCTGTCGCGGCGCGGCGCTCGCGCTGAAGCCTCTAGCACCGACGTCCGGCGGAGGCCAAACCGTCCGATCGCCGGATCCTCGACGAACGCCACCACCCTCACAGTCCCCGCCCGGTTGCGGCGTCCCGCCGCCGTCGACCGTTGGGGACGGCCGGCCACGGAGAAGCCCACATGCGCCCTGATCAGACCCTGGTCACCCTCCAGCGGGAGGGCACACGCATCACGGCGCGCACCAGCGAACCCTTCATCCAGGAAGCCGCTGGCACGTCGGAGCATGACCACCCGTACAGCCACCTGACCACGCCGCTTCGGCAGCGCGGACTGTCCTGCACCGTCGAGTACGGCCTCAGCGACCACATCGTCCACGCCGAACTTCCCGACGGCAGCGCCCTGATCATCTCTCCGCCCCAGGAACCGCCCACCGACCACCCACCCGGGTATCCGGAGAGCTGGTTGGTGACGCGCGGGCACCCCGACGACTCCACGCTCCACGAAGTGATCTACGACTCGGAGCCCGACGGTCCCCACGCCCGGCACGGCGGCAGCATCCCCCGCCTGCTCGCCGCCATCGACACTCGCCTGGACCAGCTCGGACTGCCGCCCCGGCCGGAACCACGGCGACCTGCCCACGCGAGCGACACCGACGCGGTGCTCCACCGTGCGGGCTTCGTCCCCGTCGTGCTGTTCCGCGAGCGCTTCCACCGGCTGCCCTCCGCCATGACCGACCTGGCCGAGCAGCGACAGATGGTGACCCGGGCCTTCGACATGCTTCAGGCCGAGGGCTTCGATGTCTCGTGCGATCCCGGCCTCCTCGACCCCAGTCTGCCGCCCCCTGGCCATCAGGGGCTCAGCCTCGGCGACCGGCTCGGCCACCTGGCCCAGTCCATCCGGTCGGCGTCGCACACGAGCGAAGTTGTCGCCGCACTGAGCGAGCTGACCGCTCCCGGTGACGGCGTTCTGCAACGCGTCGTGGAGTCCCTCAACACGACGGCCGACTGGTGGGAAGGCCTGGGCGAACCCGCCGATCCCCACTACGCGAACCGGCTGCGCTACATCGCCCAAAAGCTCGACTCCTACGCATTGGATATTCGGTCCATGCGCGGCGAACTGGCCGACCGGCACACCGACCACCCCGGCAGGCTCCAGGCCCGGGTGGGCCAAGTCGCCCCGGAGGAACCGGCGGCGTCCCGGGTCGCCGCCGCTCTCGCGGTCTCGCCGACCGCACAACGCACGACCCCAGCCGCGCCGCCGTCAGCTTCAGCCGCACCTCCCTCCCTGCCTTCCGCCCGACCCTCGTCCGCGCCCGGTCGCTGATCGCCGCCCAGCTTGGAGCCCGCCATGTCCCGCACCAGCAGAACCGTCCCCGCCCTCGACCGCCCCGCTCCCCCCTGCGCCCATCGGATGGACCCGCCATGCCCACCCCCGAGCACGACCCGCTTCCCGACATCGCGGTCGGCCGCCACCCCGACTTCGGCATCGTCGCCGCCAACCCCAAGCAACTGGCGGCAAGCACCTGGATGTTGGAGGGATTCGACTTCCACCCCGTCCCCGACCACCCCAACCTGTACGCGCTGGCCAACCAGCAGCGTGACGGTCAGGGCCGCACCACCCGGGCCGTCGCGCTACTACGCAAGGCCGGCTACCGGGTCGACGTGGACGCCGCGTTCGACCCCTCGCTGACCTCCGGACCAGCGCCCGCCCCCGACCGGCCCCCGCGCGTCGAGCCGGACGTCGCGTTCGCCGACCATCCGCAGCTCGGTGTGGTCGCCGCCACCGCCAACGGTTCGTCCGCTCTCGGCAGCTCGCTCATCCTGGAAGAGCACGGCTGGCAGCACAACCCGGACCTGGACATCTACACGCTGCCCATCACCACGCACCGCAGCGAGGCGCTCGACAAGGTCGCCACCGCCACGCTGGCGATGCACCGGGCCGACCTCCAAGTGGCCGTGCAGCCCCTCCTCGCCCAGGACATTGCCGCGCGCCACTCACCCGCGCCTACGACGGCAGCGCGCCACCAGCGCGATCAGGGCTTCACCACTCAGAAGCTCCCTATGAGCGCCGCCGCGCTCGCCGCCAGTCCCGCCCGCGCCGGCCTGCCGGGTAAGGCGCCGGTGGCCGCGCCCGCCACCTCCGGCCCGGGGACCCGCCCGGTGGACCCGCGCATCGCGTTCTCCCGTAACCGCTGATCCAACTCCCGTAAGGAGCAGTTCCCATGGCCGTGAAAACTCTTTGGCAGATCACCCATTCCTGTGGGCACCAGGCTGAGCGAGACCTGTCCGACCGGGCGGCCGACCGTCGCGCGGGGTTCGCCGAGTGGCTCGCCAAGCAGGAGTGCTCTGTTAACTGCACCATCCTCGCCTCGTTGGTCACGGCGTAACAGGCCGCGGTCAAGGAGCAAGTGATGGGTGTACACGATGAGTTGATGGAGGGCCGAGGGGCCATCCCGCGCCTCGGCCGAGTGGTGGAGGTGAACCGGGCACATCCGCCGTACGCGATGCTCGATGCGGCGGGGGCCGAGGTCGAGCCGGTCACCGCGTTTCTGCGGGACCTGGCGCTTGGGGATTCCAGCCCGCTGACCTGCCGCAGCTACGGCTACGGGATGTTGCGGTGGTTCCGTCTGCTGTGGTTGCTGGGCACCGGGTGGGAGCGGGCGACGGAGTCGGAGGTCGCGGTGCTGACGGGTTGGCTGCGTTCGGCCGCCAACCCGCAGCGTCAGCGGCAGCGGGCCGATGCTCCGGTGGCCGGGACGGTCAATCTCCGCACGGGCAAGGCATCCCTGTGCGCCGGGTACGCGCCGCGCACCATCAATCACGCTCTGACGGTGATCAGCGGGTTCTACGAGTTCCACGCCCATCAGGGCCGCGGCCCGGTCGTCAACCCAGTGCCGCACTCGGCTCAGCGGCGCCGCGCGCTGGGGCACCGCAGTCCGCTGGAACCTACGCCGGTGGTGGGCCGGGCCCGGCTGCGGCAGCGAGTGTCCGACCGGTCGCCGCGGTCGATTCCCGACCGGCTGTGGGACGAACTGTTCACCGCGATGAACTGCGACCGGGACCGGGCCCTGCTGGAGATCTTCGTCTCCAGCGGCGCACGCGCCAAGGAACTCCTCGGCATCACCGTCAGCGACATCGACTGGTCCGGTCAGCGTATCTATGTGATCACCAAGGGCACCCGGGCCAGGGAAGCGGTCCCGGTCTCCCCGCAGGGCCTGTTCCGCCTGGCCCTCTACCTCGACGAGGCCGGCACGCCCGCCGATGGCGGACCCCTCTGGAGGGCCCGCCGAGGCCCCGACCGTCCGCTGACCTACTGGGCCATGCGCCGTGTCATGCAGCGGGCGAACACCCTGCTGGGAACGAACTGGTCCCTGCACGATCTACGGCACACCGCCGCCTACCGCATGGCCAATGGAGGGAAACTCACGCTCCCCGAGGTCCAGACGATCATGCGGCACGCCGACATCCAGACCACCAACCGCTATCTGGCCGTCCACATCGAGGAACTCTTCGACAAACTCACCGAGCACTACGCCACGCCCCGACCGGCCCGGCACTACCCCGCGGGCTACGCCGCAGCGGACATCGAGGCGGTGTTCGGTGCCTGACCTCGCCCGTCCCACCACCGGAGTCAGCCGCCGCCACACCCACACCGGCGACGAGCCGGCCCTCGCCTCCAGCCAGATCGAGGCCCGACCGGCCTTGGCGACCACCCTGCCACGCCCCTTCGGGGAACTATCCGCCGCCACGCCGCTGCTCATCGGCCAGCTCGCCCACGACGCCTCGCCGGCAGCCTCCGCGCGGACCGCCGAACAGCACCGGGCCTCCACCCGGCGCGTCCTGGCCTACCTGGGCGGGTTCGAAGGCAGCACCTGGCAACAGCGATGGGATGCCAGCCCGCTGGGCCGCGGCGAGATCACCGCCGCAGACCTGGGCACCAACCGGACCGGGCAGAAGTACAGCGTCGGCGTCAGGGCTCTGTTCTGCCTCCGCGTCGTCCAGCCGACGCTGCTGGTGATGAAGAAGCACAACTTCAACGGATTCCCCGACCAGTTCATCGCTGCCCAGAACGACCCCCTGCTGAAGAAGTACGCCGCCCAGGTCGCTCACCATGACTTCTCCTGGCCCCACAAACGCGAAGCGCTCTTCGACGTGTGCTGCCTGCTCGCGGTCCAGGGCATCGGCTTCGCCGACCTCAGCCCGGCATCCCTGCTCCACCACGCCCATGCCTCACGCACGGCGAAGGCTGTTCTGCGGCCCGGCAAGAAGGACGCCAACGTGTTCGCCGGGCATGCTGCCTGGAACGTCCTGCACGCCATGGGCCACTTCGCATCCAGCACACCCGCCACCCTGCGTCAGGCCCTGCACCGCGGCCAGCTCACTCTCGAGGAACTCGTCGACCGCCACACCATCCGCAATCAGAGCGTCCGTCGGCTCCTGCTCGACTACTTCCGCCGCCGCAAGTCCGACACCGACTACGCCTCCCTGGTCCACCTCGTCCGCCACATCGCCCACCACTTCTGGGCTCGCATCGAGGAGATCAACCCCGGTCAAGCCGATCTGCACATTTCGGCCGACCTCTACAGCGCCTGGCGCCGGCAGATCGGCGTCCGCCACGACGGCAAGCCCCGTATCGGTGTCGACAGCATCGTCATCGCCGTCCGCAGCTTCTACTACGACCTGCACACCTGGGCCGCCGACGCACCCGAACGCTGGGCCCCCTGGGTCGCCCCATGCCCTGTCCCGCCCAGCGAACTACACGGACTGGCCAAGCGCCGCCGCCGGATCAACGAGCGGTCCGCCGACCGAACCCGTCTGCGCCAACCACTCCTACCGCTCCTCGTCCGACACGTCGAGGAACGCTACGACCACACCCGCATCCTCCTGGAACACGCCTCAGCAACCCCCACCGACACGCCCTTCACCCACGGAGGCCGCACCTACCGCCGCGTCCTGACCGAGGAAGACCGCACACTCGCCCGCAGCGGCCACCGCACACCCGTCCGCGTCCGGGACGACACCGGGCAGCTGGTCCAGATCGAAGCAGAAGAAGAGACGGCCTTCTGGGACTGGGCCACGGTCGAAACCCTGCGTCACTCCGGTGCCCGCATCGAGGAGATGTGCGAGGTCAGCCACCTCAGCATCCGCCACTACCAGCGCAACAACGGCGAGATGGTCGCCCTCCTGGTCATCAGCCCCTCCAAGACCGACCGCGAGCGCGTCATCCCGATGTCCGCCGAACTGTTCCACGTCATCGCGTCCGTCATCCGACGGCACACCCGCGACGGCAGCCCGGTCCCGATCCTGCGGCGCTTCGACCCGCACGACAAGGTCTGGAGCCCGCCGATGCCGTTCCTGTTCCAGCGCAAGATCGGCTCCACCCGCAGCGTGATCAGTCCCGTGACCGTCCTCAACATGCTCGCACGACGCTGCACGGACCTCGCTGAACACCATCCCGCGTTCCGCTCAGTCAAGTTCACGCCGCACGACTTCCGCCGCATCTTCACCACCGAGCTCGTCAACAGCGGACTGCCCATCCACATCGGCGCCATGCTGCTCGGCCACCTCAACATCCAGACCACCCGCGGGTACGTCGCCGTGTTCGACGAAGACGTCATCCGCCACTACCTCGCCCACCTCAACGAACGCCGCCAGCTCCGCCCCGACCACGAATACCGCGACGTCACCAGCGACGAGTGGGACGAGTTCGAAGAGCACTTCGACAAGCGCAAGGTCGAACTCGGCGCATGCGGGCGCCCCTACGGCACCCCATGCCAGCATGAACACGCGTGCATCCGGTGTCCCATGCTCCAGGTCAGCCCGAAGATGATCAGCCGACTCGACGACCTGGAAGCCGACCTCATCACCCGCAGAGCCCGCGCCCAAGCCGAGGGCTGGGCCGGTGAGCTCGAAGGGCTCGACCTCACCCTCCAGCTCCTCCGCGCCAAGCGCGATGACACCCAACGCCGAACCCAACGCCCCACCGTCGACCTTGGCATCCCCACCCCACGTGCCGCCGGAGCCCCATGACTGGCCAGGGCGTTCGCTGCCGCGGTACACCGACCCGAACCGGCCCACGTTTGAAGGGCGTTCGGGGACACTGATGGGTGGTGGCGAGGCAACCGGGTCGGCCTCCACGGTCGCCGGACATTGCATCCACCACCATCCGCAGCAGTCGGCAACCGATTATCTGTTCGCTGAGCTGTCGGTCACTGGCGATTCAAGGAGCGAGTGATGCCTGCTGCGGCCGTGGTCGCCAGAACCCAACCAGTGGCGATGAGTAGATAGGAGAGCCACTGGTGCCAGCCTCGCGGGGCGAATGCGCTCTCCTGTCCGAAATTGATGACGGGCAGCAGGAGGTCGATGGTGTAGACAACGGGGTTGAAGTCAGGGGCCTCGTCGGGCTTCATGGCGCGTGGGTGATCCAGTGTGAAGGCGACGGCGCCGATGAGCAGGAGAAGCAATAGCCAGCCGGCGGCTCGCAGTGGGCGGAAGCCGTAGCCGACGGTTACGTCCTGGAGGTGGCCCCAGAAGTGGGCGTACCAGGGCAGTGTGCGGCGGTGTCGTCGGAGTTTGGCCAGTTGGACGGTGCGGGCCGCGGCATCGTCGCCTGCGGCACGGTACGCGGTGGTCAACTGCTCGTAACTGTAGGGGAGATATCCTCCTGCCTCGCGTTCCAGGAGCGGCAGGCGCTGTTCGGCGGGGAGATGCGGTGCGAGGGTACGGTAGCTGAGGCCGTCGACGCCGACCTGAGCGGGCCAGATATCCGGCAGGACGTGCAGGAGGTCGATCTGGGCGCGGCGCAGATCCACCGAGCCCACGATCGGGGCGGCTCCGTGTAGCCACAGCTCGCCCACCACGCAACTGGAGGCGCGCAGGGCTTCGCCGCCCGGGTTGGACAGTTGAGCGTGCGAGAGGTTGAGATGGCGCGGGATGTGGACGCCGTCGAGGACGACCTGGCCGTCGGTGCGAAGCCGCAGGCCGTGCAGGTGAGTGCCGACCGAGAGGGTCTCGGCCTGCAGGGCGGTGTCGCCGGGAGCGTGCAGGTGGGCATCTTCCAGATTCACCTGACCAACAACGGTGGCCGCATCCAGCCGGACCTGGCCGTGGGCGACCACTCCGACGGCCCACACGTCGGTGCCGATCTCCGCATGGTTGAGCTGGAGGATCGGTTCCTCTGTCGCCTCGTGGTCCGGCGTGCTTGGCCTAGCCGCACGGCCGGGTGTGGCCGGGTGGCCGAGGTGGGCCTTGTTGAGGAAGAACGCGCCGGTGATCTTCGCCCCTTGGAGGCGCACGGGACCTGCGATACGGCAGCCGGTAATCCGCAGCACTCCGTCGACGCGAAGGGTCGCTGCACTGAGCCCGGGCAGTACCGAGTCGCTCAGCACGAGGGCGCGGATCTGCGCCCCGTACAGGTGCGGGGCGTGTTCGAAGTGACAGGACCGGAGGCGTATGGGGTGGTCGATCGTCCCGTATGTGAGGTCGAGGCGCCCTGTGACGCGCGCACCCGTCAGCTTCAGGCCGGCTATCTCACCGTCGCGTGCCGGTCCGTCGATCAGCAACGTCCGCAGCACCCGGGCGCGTACGGTCCGCTCCGGCCCCCAGGCCGCGCCGAGCGAGGGGTCGTCGACGGCACCGATGCGGAAGTCGACTCCCTCCCCGAGTGAGAACGCCTGCCAGACGCGGCGTTCCGCTGGTGTCAGATCACTGATCTCCATCGGCGGGATGCTGACGCGCGAATGATCGCGCTGTCAACCAGGTATTGCTGAGCGAACTTTCGACCCATGCGGCGCTGTCGACGCGGAGCCCCACGCTCGCAGGGTCATGGGATCCGCGCGGTGATGCACGATGACCGCTCAGGCATCAGGGTTCTTGCCGGTCGCCGAGGTCTTGATGCGGTCGACCTGCATCGTGGCGAGCATCTGCAAGTCATCGGGCTTGCTGACATGGATGCCCGCCACGTAGGAAACGATGGTGCCCACGCGCAGGATCGCGCTGGAGGAGTCGTCATCGGCGAAGGCTTCCGTCTGGTCGGCGCCTGCCTGAATGCTGAGGGTCTTCAGGCTGTCCCCCTCGTCCTCATGCACGGACGCGACCAGAGTCTTCATTCCCACCTTGGCGTTGTCGACCGTATCGTAGGCGGCCAGGGTGAACCTCACGTTCGTATCCGATGAACTCGTTGGGTAGTACACCGACGAACCGAGGGATGTCAACCCCGCACAGCTCAGTTCCTGATACCCGCACTGCTTCTGCGCCTCGGCGCCCTCATAGAGCACCGGCTGCTTGCCCCGCCACCCCTGCGGAGCGCCGATCTTGCTGGGCAGTGCCTGGCTGAGCTGGGACGGGTTGAACGCTACGGTTGTGGCGTCGCTCCCTGACGAACCGTCATTGTCGGCGCTGCTTTCCTCCGAGCAAGCGGCCAGCCCCACCATCAGCAGGGTGGCCATGGCGGCACTGCGTATCCCCCGAAACATTCCTGTCACTCCTCGCTCTTCGTGATCAAGCCTTATATAACACCAGGAGTAGCAGCTCCAACCTCTTTTTATGTGAGGGAATTTGGCGGAGCGCGACGTGAAGCAGGCCGTGCCCGTGTCGACGTTCGGCCCAACAAAGTCGGGGCCTCCCCGCTATGGGCTGGACCGCACCACGCGGTCAATGCAGCGTTCTCGAGCCCGGCCTGTTCGAGCAGAGTTCCAACCTGTCGATGCTCGCGCCGCCGCGCGTGGTCGAGCTGGGCGTCGAGGCGTTCCGCGCTGTACGCACGATGCGCGACCTGCTCGTGGACGGTGCCCACGTCACAGACGACACCTTCCAGACTGCGCAACACACTTACGACGAAGCCGTGCAGGCTGCCGCAGCCGCCATGCATCAAGAACCAGTGCCCCAGCAGCTACCCATGACCACACCTATACGCACCCATCCGAGTGAAGTGCAGATAAGCACCAACTGCTGGCGGGCCTCGAAGGAGGGCGACGAGCAGGACAAGGCCGCCTGGCTGCAGGCCAAGCGCGCCGAAGAGCAGGCCGCGTCCGAAGCCTGGTCGGAACAGTACCGAATGCCGCCGCTCGAAGGCCGCGAGCGCGCCGTCGCCTGGGGCGTGCGCTGCCGCCACCAGGTCCTGGCCGCCGCGTACACCGCTCTGGTCCTCGAAGGCGAGACCAGTGAGGCGGAGTGGGAGGAGATCGAGGAGACGGCTCGCACGATCACCCGCGCCGGCTGGTGGATTGATCAACGATCCTCCGAGCCCGGCGACCTGACCGAGCTGCTCGAAGCGGCCACCGGTGCCGACCGGCCCACCGAAAACCCCCACTTCTGACCGCCCGGTGCCCCGCCCCCTACGGGTCAGCGAGACGAACGGAAGAACTACGCCCTTCTCTCCTGCCGACAGACGGAGTTCATGCCCACCCCCGTCCAATCCAAACGATCACGTTCGGGAAGCGGATGACGTCTCAGACATGCATCGGCAGCTTGGCCCACACGAAGGTGACATGACAGCCCATCACGGGTCGATCTCACTCAACCGGCGACCTCGCAAAGTACCCGCAGTCCGACTAGCCTTCCGAAGGCGTAGGGGACGCGGATCAGGAAGCGACGGGTGGGGCTCGTGGGGTTCTGGCACACCGGCTACATGGAGTTCCATGAGCCGACCGGAATTGAATCGGTCGGACTACCAGCCCCGCCAAAGCCCCCTGAGTTTCCCTGCACTGAGTGTGGGCTCATCTTCTCGTCCGAGCGCGCCCTCCGAGCACACCGCTTCGACGGTCATGCGACTAAGCGGCCGGCCCTCCTCTTCAGGGGACGAGAGTGCGGGCGCACGCGCTTGATGGTCACGAGCCCCAGTGTCTCCGCCGATTGGGTGACCTCGGATGTCGAATCCATCGCCGTCAACGGCCGTGAAACCTCACCGTCTGAGGCCGCCGGCTTCCTTGCGTCGGTGAAGGTTGGCGTCCAGACGGTGGCTGTTTCCAATGGCCCGCTGGAGCGGACGTTTGAGTTCGATTTCTGCCTTGCAGAAGAAGACGACCTCTGCCTCGTCGACCAGGCTTTGGAGAAGCTCATCTCCAGTCGCGAGTTGAGTCGCAACGCAATCGACACCTTCATCATGCGTGCCGGCCGCGGGGCGACGGCCCGCCGTTACCGCGAAGGTCTGGCGACATACCTGTACGGCGTGCTTGCGCGTGAGGAGGTCGAGGACCCCGGCCGGGTAGATGCGTCGGGTGCGCCGCTCTACGAGCAGCGGTACAACAGCGCCGTCTCTTTTCTGTCGGCCTTCGACCGGCCCGCAGCGGAGGCGATCTGCGGTTTGGTCGCGTTCCACTACAACCAGTTCGCACTTGCGGTGCGCAAGACCAACAGCCACCGCGTCTCCGATGTCGCGGCGCGGTTCCGATTCATCCTCACAGGCGGCTCATTCGTCACGACAAGCCTGGCCGACCGGTCGCACGGAAGCTTCGATCAGGCCTTGAGTGACTCCGTAACCGAGGACCTCTTGGACGTCGGTGCAACGGCGTTGGACGGGACCCAGTCACCCGTGATTATCCGGCTGCTGCCCTCGCTGGGCGAGCTCCGGCCCCAGGACCAATTCAAGGTCCGTCTCATCGCGGCTGAGGCGCTGCTCGCTGTGGGAGACATCGATGGTGCATCACGACACGGCGAGGCGCTCAGGCACTCTAATGAGACCCGCGCCTGGTACGCAGGATTTCGGGCCCGATTGCAAAAGGTAGGACGTTGAGCAACGAGACCATTCCAGAGCCCGGCGCGAAGTCGGGGTCGAGCGTCCCCGCATCGGTCACCGCTACCGGCGATGGCACCGCCTCGGCCGCGCCTGCTGACAATGCGCCGGCGGCATCCGTTGCGGAGGAGGGGCCGCATCGGGCCAAGTCCAAGACGAAACCTAAGCCGATCATTACCTCGATCGAGGAGTTGCTGACGTTCGCATACGAGTCGAACGCTCGACTGCTTGAGTTCCCGAAGGAGGCCATCAAGAAGCTGGCGATTACCGATGAGGGCATCGCGTCACAGACGGCGCTGGTCAGGTCTCTCGCGCCCGCGGACCGAACGTTGTCGACCCCGTTCAAGCTGCTTCAGTATGCGGCGCACCAGGGGGTCCCGCTCAAGCGCGCCGAGGATGGTGACCTCACGCAGGCGTTGAACCGGCTCGTCTACCTCGCGGTAGCCGCACTGGGCCACAGCCCGGTGTTCCGGGTCTGGGGGGACCAGTTGGTCGATCCCCGCAAGGATCCGCAGCTCACGACCGAACACCTGCGTGACCGGGCTCGGCAGATCAGCGCCGACGAGCTTGGACTGCCTCCTAAGCAGTTCAAGGCCGCAGACCGTGAGCGCCTCGTCAAGAATGCGATCGCGTGCTATGGACTCCTTCGCGCGCTCCAACGTGAGTGGACCGTGGATCAGTTCATCGATGCGTCGTACGACTCCGTCTGGAAGCACGAGGCCCCAAAGGCAGCAGGGCTGGAGCGAGCCGTCAGCGAGATCGCGGCAAGCAGCGATCTCGACGTACTCGGGATCGTCGGCGAGAACTACCTGGCCCGGATCGCCCGTTTGGAACAGCAGGTCACAAAACTCGAGCATGAGGCTGGTGCTGCGCGGAATCGCGAGACCCGGCTCCGCCATGAGCTTTCGACCGTCGAAGAGCGTGAGCAATCTGCGCTGACTCGCGCCGACGCGTTCTCTGCCGACGTGGTGCGACTACAGAAGGAGCTCGCGGCTGAGCGCGATAACAGAGTGGTCGACAAGAGCCATATGGCGGACGACTACGAAACGCTGCGAACGCGCATCATCCGGCGCCTCGGGGGTGAGATCGATCTACTCACCGATGGTCTGCACGCACTCCGGAACGGTGCGCCCAACGTCGCGGAGGAGTTCCTCGACCGTTCCCTGCTTGCCCTCACACGTGAGGTCGAGCAGCTGAAGGACGCGTCTGGAGGCTTCGCATGATCGTCGGGTTCGACTTCGGAACGACCAACAGCCTGGTTTCGGTGGTAGTGGGTGACCGCGTGATCGACGTGATGGACGTCGAGACCGGCCGGCCACATCCCTCGATCGTCCGGTACGAAGGCGAGCAGGTACTCGTCGGCCGCGATGCCAAGGACGCGTTGGGTGCCGCGGGCATCGGGGTGCACGGCAACACGGTGAAATCGCCAAAGTTCCTCCTCGGCGAGGAGGTAATCGCCGTCGGAGGCGTCGACCGGAGCCCGGTGGACATCGTTGCGGACGTCGTGCGGCACGTCCGATCGGAGTCCCTGCGCAGTCCGCAGCGGAAGGTGCTCGGCGGCCTCGACAACGCTGTGGTCACGATCCCCGTGACCATGAATGGGCACCGACGCGCGGCGCTGCGAGAGGCGTTCGCCGGGGCCGGGATGGGTGTAGCGCAGTTCGTCCACGAGCCGCTCGCCGCCCTGTATGGGTTCATCCGGGGAGCAAACGACCCAGAAGAGATGGCGCGGCGGCTTGCACGACGAAACGTCCTGGTTGTCGACTGGGGCGGCGGAACGCTGGACCTGACTCTCTGCCGAGTCGACGAAGACCAGGTTCGACAACTTCGTAACGGTGGCTCGACCCAGGTCGGCGGCGACGAGTTCGACAAGGTAATTCGCGACGAGGTCGTGAAGCGCGCTCGGGCTCGCGGAAGTGCCACTGACGACGACCTCGCGATCCCTGAGGCTGAACTCCGGCTCCTCCAAGACGCAGAGCGCAACAAGATCGAGCTCTCGGCTGACCGCGTTGAGGTGACGTTCTACCGGCCAAGTTACTTCCAATCAGGTGCCACGTTGCAGTACCAGCTCACGCGTCAGGAGCTGGAGGAGATCACGCGGCCACTAGTGACGGCAGGTATCGATGAGATCGAGTCGCTGCTCGGCAGCCTGTCGATGGCGCCCGGCCAGGTCTCGCTGGTCGTAGTGGTCGGTGGCATGGCGGCCATGCCCGCGATTCGGAGCCGACTGCACGAGTTGTTTGGCCCGGACCGAGTTGAGGTGCCGACGAACAGTGCCACGTTGATCTCACAAGGGGCTGCGTGGATTGCGCATGACAGGCAGCGGCTCCGGCTGGCAAAGCCCATCGAACTCGAGCTCGCTCGTGGGTCGTTGATGCCGCTTCTCGCTGCGGGCACTGAAATGCCTCTCGGTGGAGAGATCAAGCACGAAACCCTTCACCTGTACTGCGCGGATCCGACGGACGGGAAGGCGAAATTTCCGATCGCTACTCCGACCGCGTTGTCATCACATCCGCAGGCGAGCGAGCGGCGAACGTCGCTGGGAATGATCACACTCGGCGTCGACGAGACCGCGCCGCCACTGCACGAGCGCCTCGAACTGAAGGTCGTTCTCGACGACGACTTGGTGTTGTCGGTCGAGGCGTCATCAAGCCAGAAGCACGATCGAGTCACAGCGTCTTACTACGACCTGGAGTTCGGTCTTGGCCTCCCTGCTTCGGCTATGCCCGGAGGTGCAGGCGCGGACCCAAAAGCACCTGAGGAGTCCATGATCGTGCCACAGGCGGGACTGGTCGTCCGTGCGAATGTGGCGAGGAACAAGGACCAAGCGACCGTTCCCGGCGAAGTGCTGTATCGGCACAATTCAAGGGCCTTCACCCGGCACGTGCGGGACGGAGCGACAGAAGCCCAGGTGCTGGAACACCTGTACTACAAGCCGTGCGCCGTCTGCAGGCGCCAGTGGGGGCACCCGGAATGTCGATGCGGAACGGCGTGACATGGCGAGCGCCAAGGCACTCGTGCGAGTGCTTGACCACGGAACGGAAGTCGAGTCTGGAGTCCGCCGTCCGATTCGTCTGACTCCCGATGGATATGCGGGCGTCGCGTATGCGGGCTCCGTCTACCCACTCCGGCAGGGCGATCTCATCGACCTGGGCGGATCGAGCTGGGAACTCGCGGACTGCGATCGTTTCCTGTTCACCGGAGCAGAGGTTCCGTACGCTCCCATCGCCGGTGAACCGCTGGAGAAGGCCAGCGGTTTCGACGTCGAGTGGCACCTCGAAACCAACCAGTACGGGCACTACGTCGTCTTCAACGCGTCGGAGCGCGTTGCCAGCAGCTTGGTGTCAGCGCTTGAGGACGCAGATCTCAACGTCCAGCGCTGGGACGTCAGCCATCGTCCAGCAGATGACGGCAACTTCTACGACTGGTTCGCGCGCCTTCGGTTCAAGGGCAGCCAGGCCGAAGCACTGGCGCTCGTCGGGGCTGTCATCGCACCGCCGTCGTCTCTCGCGCCGGCGGTTCCAGTCACGGATCCGACTACCACTCGACTTGCTGATGCCGAGGCTCGGATCGAGGAGCTGCTCAACCAGCTGTACGTCGCGACACGCAAGGGCGAGGCGGCTGAACGTGAGCTCGCGCAGCTCCGTCACGATCTTGCGAACGCCGAAGCGAGCGAGCATCGATACCGAGAATCCGTTGCCCTCGCAGAACGCCATCATGCAGATCTGCAAGAGCAACTCGCCGTGCTCCGACAAAGCCTGGGAGGCACGGCTGACACAGCAGAACTGGTAACGAGCCTCGCTGATGCCGAGGAACTTCGAGAACTTGCTCTTGCCGAGAACTCCTTGCTGCTGGAGCGTGTGCGAGCGGCCGAGTCGGAGGCGGCAGAAAGCGGAGCACGCGCTGACAACTTGGCGGTTCAGGTAGACGCACTCCTTGGGAGAGTGGCGGAACTTGAGGCCTTGGAGACGGAGCGACTTCGCGCCGCGACCGCGCAACGGCCTCGGCGCGGCGGTGTCATTGAGTTCCTGCCTCAGGCGTTCAGCCGCCTCCAGTTCGTTCTCGATGCAGTCGATGTGATCGCCAACCTCGACTCGCCAGCATCCACGATGAGAGCACTCACTGAGATCGACTCTGGGCGCCTTGTAGGGAAGGACCTTGAGGGAATGCGTGGCTGGTTTGAGGTGACGAAATTGGCAACGGGCATCGCGGGAAGCGAGCGACTTGGCCGCATCTACTACAAGCCGGACGGCCAAAGAGTGCTTGTCAGTGTGCACATCAAACAGGACGACCAACAGCAGAGACACCACATCGAGAGGCTGCGAGCCTTCTGACCCCCGGTTACCGGCGCCTGAGGCAGCCTCGATATCGGAGCGTCCGACGCGCAGTTCCTTACCGTCGGGCCTAGCGGTCCAGCGCCGGATGGCGTCCCGCCGAGTGGTGGTAGCCGATCAAGCTAACGGAATCCCCAGGTAGCGGCCCGAATCGCCCTCGCCGAGGCCCTGTTGAGGCTCGCCGGGCCGGGTCCAGCGGTGATCGCACGACGGCTGGCAGCGGCACGTACCGGACGGCTCCAAAGCAGAAGCGACGAACCGTGATCGGCTACACCACGACCGTCCCACGCTCCTAGCGTCGCTGCTCGACGAGCCCCTGGCTTTGCCGAAACTGCGGACCGGCCACACCGCGTGCCAGCGGCTCACCTGCCACTGCACGACCCCAACACCACCGATGTGGATCGACGACGACTGGCTCGAGCTTACGCGCGAGGCCCTCGTCGCCACCGTCATCCGCCACGACGGCCGCTGGGCCCGCCTGTACAACGGCGCCCGCTCCGTCTGCACGGCCTTCGCCCACAACGAGCCGGGGTGACCGCGGCCATCTACCACCCATCTCCGGCCCGGCCAAATCGCGGATTCCGCGGATCCTCTCTCCCCGACGGCCCGACCACCCGGGCTCCCTTTCACCACTCCCGTTCGAGGTAGACGCCGTGATCGCCCACCTGCAGCGTGCCAGCCATACCGCCGGCCTCCTTGAGTACCTGTACGGGCCAGGCGAGCGCGGTAACCACACCAACCCCCGCCTGATCGCGGGGGACGGCCACGGTGCCCCGATCGAGATGCTCGCCCAGACCGACGCGCCAGCGTACCTGGCCCACGCCCTCGACGCACCGGTCGAGCGCCTCGGGGCCCGAGCTCCCGAGCGGCCGGTGTGGGTCTGCTCGGTCCGCTCCGATCCCCGGCACCCCGACCTGACCGACTCGCAGTGGGCCTGGGTGGCCCGCCAGGTGGTGGCGGCCACCGGCATCGCCGGGGAGGGCGATCCGGACGCCTGCCGGTGGATCGCCGTGCGCAACCAGGCACGGCAATTGCACGTCGTGGCCACCCTCGCCCGCGAGGACGGCAGCCTCCACAACGCCTACCGCGACGCCTTCCGTCTCCAGACCGAGTGCCACCGCATCGCCACCGAACTCGGCCACGTTGCCCCGGCCCCGCGCCCAACACCCCGCACCCAGGAGACTCACGTGCCTGCCCCCTACATCACCATCAGCGCAGAGCCCAGCGGCAGCGTCTCAGCGAAAGGCGCCAGCGACGCCCTGTCCGCCACGCTCCTCAAGCACGCCGGTTTCCAGCAGATCGAGGACTGGTACGGCCGCCGCCACCGCTTGGCGACCACCACCCCGCAGGCTGAGCGCGTCGCCATCGCCTCCCACGCAGCCGAGATGCTCCGCGCCGCCCGGTACCGCGTCGATCTGGACCCCGACCTCGACACGAGCCGGTTGACCAGCCCGGCGAACCCTCTCGGGCTCTACACCGCCGGAGCCGAAGTCCTGCGGCTGACCGACCAGATCAGGGCCGCCGAGAACGGTGCCGGCCTTGCCCAGGCGGTCGGTCACCTCCTTCATCCCGAGCACGGCGTCCTGGAACGCCTTCGGGAAGCTCTGGAGACGGCAGGCGAACAGATCACCGACCTCGACGACGAGTCGTACGCGCTCGCCGACCGGTTCGGCTTCGCAGCGGAGTTCGTCAGCGCGGCGCAATCAGAACTCGTCGGAGCGGGACGCGAACTGCACCGTGTCAACGACTCACGGCAGGACCACGCCGGGGCGCAGACGCAGTCCCCAGCCCCGCCCGACGCACGAAACGCGGCTCTCGCCACGTCGCCCGCGGCGGACAGGGCCAAGGCGTCTTCGGCGCTCGGAACTCCGTCCCCGGAGGTCGGTACCGCCGTAGGTGCGCCGCAGGTCGTCAGCCCGCGGACCCGTTGATTCCGATCCTCTCCGCTCGTACCTCTCCAGCGGTCTGACGCGCACCTACCTCATGCGGACAGCCATCGACGCTCTGGCCAGCGCGTCCGCCGTCAAACCGGCCAAGGTCCGAGGGGTCTGTCCAACCCACCCGGCACCGACCCAACACCGCGTCCTAGGAGGAACAGTGCCCGAGTTCTACCCGAGCATCGGCGAGGCCGTAGGCGCTGCGATGCAGCACAACATCCGCCTTGCCTACGGCGGCAAGGCGCCCGGCTCCGACACGCCCCCGCAGGTCCGACACATGTCCCACCCGCCGGCCGACCCGTACCCCGTCCCGGGGATGATCGCCCGGCTCACGGAGACGGCGACTCCCCATGAGGTCGCCGGAATCATCGAGGAGGTCAACGGAGCGCTCGGGGCACTCCCCCAGCTGACCGAACTCGTGGCCGCAGCGGCCGACTGGACCCGAGCCCGTCTGACCTTCGAGAGCCCGCACCACAACCCGACCTTCGAGACGTGGACACGGCTGGCCGCGGCCACCCGCATGCTGCGGGACGTCCAGGAGGAGCTGGAGGTCGCCGGGGACATGATCGCCGCGTGCCCTGTGCAACTCAGCGACCCCAAGTACCGCGACGAGGTGCCCGCCCTGCGGACCAGGGAGCCGCTCAGCGATGTCCTCGGCAACGACGCGGTCGCGGACAACGAGCCGCCCGCCACCCAGAACCCGGAAGCGGACCGACGCCGAGCGCCCGCGCTTCCTCCCCACACGCCGGCGCTCAGCGGACCGCGCCCTCCGTCGGCGCGGCATCCGAACCACCCACCAGCGCCCTACCGCCCCGGTCGCCACGCACCCGATGACCTCGGCTTGACCCCCAACTGCCGTCCCCTGCCCCGACAGGAGCTGCCCCGATGCCCAGCAGAAGAGCGCCGCGCGCCCCGCCTCGCCCTGTCCGCTCTCCCTCCTTGGACCCGACATGCCCGCACCGCGTACCAGCGCGCCCTCGGCCACCACCGGCTCCGACGCACTCCTCTACCTCCTGTTCGGCGTCCTCGGCGCCGCCATCACCTTCGGCTCCCTCGCCTGGCTGACCGGCAACCTCACCAACTCCCTCGTCGGCACCGGCCCCTGGGCGCCCTTCAAGGCCACCGATGCGCTACTGCACCCCGACGTGCTGTGGCCGCACCTGAGCCCCACCGCTCTGCTGGTCGGCGCGCGGCTCGTCCCCGGGCTGCTCTCCGTCTGCCTCACCGTCACCGGCCTGGTCGTGTGGCTGCGACTGCGCGGCGGTGCGAGGAACGGCCTCGCCCGCAGGCGGGATCTCGCCCCTCTGATGAACAAGGAGATCGCCGCCAAAGCGAAGAGCCTGCGGCCGAGCCTGTCCGGCATCAAACCGAAGGAGGTCGCTCCCGCAGACCGCGGGATCCTCGTCGGCACGCACTCCCCGGGCCGGGCCGAGATCCGCGCCTCCTGGGAGGACGTGATCGTCGCGATCATGGCCCCGCGCTCCGGCAAGACGTCCGGGCTGGCGATCCCCGCGATCCTCGCCGCCCCCGGCCCGGTACTGCTGACCTCGAACAAGGCGGCGAACGACGCCTTCACCGCGACGGTGGACGCCCGCGCCGAGGTCGGCACGATCTGGACGCTCGACCCGCAGCAGATCGCCCACCACCCGCGCGAGATGTGGTGGGACATCCTGGCCGACGCCCTAGACCTGGCCGGGGCGAAACGTCTTGCCGGGCACTTCGTCGCCGCCAGCGTCGACGAGTCCAGCGGTGCCGACTTCTGGTCCACCGCCGCGAGCAACACGCTGGGCGCGCTGTTCCTGGCCGCCGCGAGCCATCGGCGCCCGATCACCGATGTCCTGGCCTGGCTTGCCTCCCCCGCCGACCGCACTCCGGTGGACCTGCTCACCGATGCCGGCCACGAGGCGGTCGCGGCCCAGCTCCAGGGCACCGTCAGCGGGGCCACGGAAACGCGGGACGGCATCTACGAGACCGCGCGGCAGTACGCGAGCTGCCTGCTCGACCCGGACGTCGCCGCCTGGGTCACACCCGACAAGCGCCTTCCCGAGTTCAAGCCCTCCGCGTTCGCCACCTCCCGCGACACGTTGTACCTGCTCAGCAAGGACGGTGGCGGCTCGGCGTCGGCGATCATCGCGGCGGCGGCCGACGCGGTGATGCGCGCGGCCGTGGTCGTCGCCGAGCGCTCCGGCGGGCGGCTCGACCCGCCCGCCCTGTGCGTCCTCGACGAGGCCGCCAACGTGTGCAAGATCTCCGATCTCCCCGACCTGTACAGCCACCTGGGCTCACGGGGCGTGATCCCGATGACGATCCTGCAGTCCTACCGGCAGGGCCAGCGGTGCTGGGGCGAGGCCGGCATGGACGCACTGTGGAGCGCCGCCACGGTCAAGATCGTCGGCTCCGGCATCGACGACATCGACTTCGCCGACAAGCTGAGCCGCGCGATCGGGGAGCACGAGGTACGGACCGTCTCCGTCTCCCACTCCGACAGCGGCAAGTCGACCTCTGTGTCCATGCGCACCGAGCGGATCCTCGCCCCCGACGCGATCCGTGCGCTGCCCAAGGGCAAGGCACTCCTCCTGGCCACCGGCCTGCGCATCGCGCTGCTCGACCTCAAGCCCTGGTACAAGGAGCCGTCGGCGAAGACCATCGCGCCTGCCTCCGCCGCCGCCACGGCCACCATCACCGACCGCGCACTCGCGAAGGCGAACCACTCCGGCCTCGGGCATGCGGCATGAGCGGGGTCTGGGACGTCCCCACCGCCGAACGCGTCGCCGCCCTCCGGCGCGAAGCAGCCCACCACCCCGAGTCCGGAGCGCGGGAACGGTCGGATCTGGAACTCCTCAACCGGGCCTACGAGTCCGTCGTCCGCGACCGGATCGACACCCGCGACGCCTACATGCGCCTGCTCACCGATCTACGCCACCACGACGACCAGGTCTGCTCCGGGGCCGTGGCCGGCTTCCGCCCCCAGATCGACCGCATCACCCGCCACGTCGTCAACGAACACCTCAAGCCGTACTGGCAGTTGGTCCACCGCGTCGAACACCTGCCGGAACGACTCTCCGCCAGGGACGTCGAATCGCTGCGCTCCCAGGCGGCGTCGGTGCGGCACTGGCTACGCCAGGACGGGCCCGCCGAGGACCGGCTCGACCCCGGCGACGCCCGGGAACACCTCAGCACCCTGCGCACCGTCGTCGCCACGCTCAAGGAACGCCGGGACGTCTCCACGGACGACGCGCTGCGGCTCATGGACGCGGCTCTCAACGACGGACCGCTGCTCGACCTGTTCGAGGTCGGCACACCCGAACCACTGCCCGAGCCCGCCCCACCCGCCTTCGCCGGACCCGGCTGGACAGTCCACGCCCACATGTGGACCTACCAGCCGGCACCCGACGACGGCTTCGTCAGCGCCGTCCGGCTCGGCGACGAATGGCGCATCGACCTGTAGTCCCCCGCCGGCCCCCTCCTCGCAAGCGGCACCGCACCCGAGAACGACGTCGCCGCCCTCGCCGAAGCCCTCGTCGCCCGGGCCCCGGCCTGGACCGCGGACCGCTCCGACTACGCCTGGCGCCGCTTCACCGACACCGCCAACGCCCTCCGGCACACCGACGACACCTCCCCACGAGTCCAGGCCGCAACCACACGCACCACGACACCCCACCGCCCCGCACCGCACACCCCACCGCCTACCGCGTCGTCCCTCCCGGCGTCCGCGCAGACGGCTCTCGACCGCGGCCGTCGCCGCTGACGAAGGGCGCGCCGCTGCTCGGCCAGGCGTATCCGCACCGTGGTCGCCGGCTTCTGGACCGGGCAGCGATCGACCGGGGCACTGCCCACGAGTGGTCCGGACGTCAGGGCGCCATCTTCGACGCGCTCACGGACGCCGAACCGGAGAACGACCATCCGGACGGCTTCCCACCTGGTCCTGCCGCTCCGGCACCCCCGTCTAGGCCAACGTCGACCTCACGGCCTGCCCCTCCCCTCTACCTGCTCAGGAGTCCCCTCGTGTCCTCGCGCACTCCGTCCCCTCCTCCGACGCGTTCCGAACGCCTCGCCCAGTCACCGGTCGTCCGACGCGGTGGCCGGTGGTGGCTCGTCACTGCCTCAGGATCGATCCTCGCCACCGATCCGACGTTCACCGGCGAGCTGGACCGCTTCGCCGACGCGATGACCGCCGCCGACCAGGCCGTCGCCGGCCTCCGCTCGCAGCAGGACGATCCGCCGGCTCCCCGCCCCGGGCGGCGGCGATGAACCCGCTGCTGCGTGCCGAGCAGGCGGTGCTCGGCGCGGTGCTGCTCGACCCCGGCCAGCTCGCGCACCTGGACTGGCTGGCGCCGGATCACTTCTACCGGCCCATCCACCAGGCGCTGTTCGCCGCCTTGCGCAAGCTCCGGACCGAGAACCATCCCGCTGTGGCGACCGGAGAACGCGTGCCGCTGTCCTGGGTGACGGACGCCGTCGCCGAGGCCAGCAACCATGTCCGAGGGCTGACCGCCGTGTATCCCCACATCCTGATCTCGGCCTGCCCGCGCCCCGAGCACGCCCCGGTGTACGGCCGGATGGTGCTGGAGGGCGCGATCCACCGCAGCGTGACCGCGCACGCGATCCGCCTCCACCAGGCAGCCCGCGCCGACGCCCTCCAAGGTGCGGTGGAAGGAGCGCTGCACCATGCGGACGTCCTGGCCGGGGTGCTCGAAGACCTCGCGCGCCGCTGGGGGTCCGAACCGCGCCCGGTCGCCCCGACGACACCGCCGCCCACAGCACCCGTCGCGCCGCCGCCGGTACGAGCGGACCATGTCGCCGAGGACGAGCAGTTCCTGCTGGCGGTCCTGGTCGAGCAGCCGAAGGCGATGGACGAAGTCGTCGGCTGGCTGCGACCCGGCGACTTCGCCGACCCCGCCCACGGCCAGCTCTACCGCTGCGTAGGAGCGCTGCACCACCGCAGCGAACCCATCGACCGGATAACCGTGCTGTGGGAAGCCCAGCGGCGCGGTCTGCTCGCCGACGGCACGCTGACCACCGAACAGCTCACCACCATCTGCGACGGCGTCGGCGCCGGCAGCGCCGAGTGGCTCGGCGAGCAGATCATGCGCTCCTCCGTCGCCCGTACGGCCGCCGCCTCCGCCCGCGCCATCCGCGCCCTGGCCGAGAACGAGGCCCTGGCCCCCGGACGGCTCATCAGCCACGCCCTGCACGCGCTCGGGCCGCTCGACGAAGTGCGCGCCCGCTGGCAGACCGCGTACGGCCACCCCGCTCCGGCGCCGCCCCCCGCTCCGCCGACCGAGGGGCCCCCGACGGCGCAGGTCCACGCCGCCCTCGCCCGCAGCACGGCGCGACCGGCCGCACGGCCCTCGGAATGCCCAGGCTCTGCCTCCACATCATCAGCCGCACGACCGCCCTCGCGCACCCACGGCTGAGCCGTCCTCCCCCACCCACCAACCCATCCCATCCCATCCGACCCTCCCCACCTGGAACGCCCCGTGGACAACACCCCACTCTCCGACGCCCTGGCCCTGCGCGCCACGGCCTCCGCCTTCGACGCCCAGCGCGGCAAGCTGCCGATGCCGGGAGACCCCCACCGCTCACCCGACATCGTCGCCGTCGCACGCCAGATCTCCGAGCTCGGAAAGCTGGTCACCGATCTGGGCGACGAGGTCCTCTTCCGCGCCGCCGCCCAGGACCAGGCGCCCCACACCGCTCGCGTGATCACCGCCTTCGCCGCCGCCGTAGAGCCCGTGGGCGAAGCGGCTTCCGCCCTGGGAGCGGTGGCCCACCAGCTCGCCTTCCTGAACCAGACCGAGAGCCTGCGCGACCAGCCCGACGCCAGGGATGCCCGGGAGGCAGCAGTACGGGTGATGGAGGAAGCACTCGCCACCGCCGACGCGGCCCTGCACGACGGGGCCAACTCCCTGCACGCCGCATCGGCAACGGTCTCTCCCCCGACCGCACGGCTCCAGGCCGCCCGCAGCCGTTCAGCGACCACCGCTCATTCTCCGGGGCCCCCGCCGCCCAACGTCACCACGGCCCCGGCTGCCCCCTCGGACCGAATCGCTCGGGGCCGGTGACATGGAACCCACCACCGCGCGAACGCCGTTGATCGGCTCGCTCTGCTCGGGTTACGGCGGTCTGGACCTCGGGGTCCAGACCGCGCTCGGCGGCACCGTGGCCTGGCACGCCGAGATCAACCCCGACGCCACGCGCATCCTGGCCCGGCACTGGCCAGGCGTGCCCAATCTGCGGGACATCACCGCCGTCGACTGGACCGATGTGCCTCGGGTGTGCGTCCTGACTGCCGGCTTCCCCTGTCAAAGACGTCTCCGTCGCCGGCCGCCGCGCCGGACTCAACCCCCACACCCGCTCGGGGCTGTGGCTGCACGTCGCCCGTGCGGTCGAAGCCCTCCGCCCCTGTCTGGTGGTGATCGAGAATGTCCGCGGACTCCTCACCTCGCCCGCCGGTTCCCCTGGCGACGTGGAATTCTGCCCGTGGTGTCTGGGAGACGACCCAACCCAGCCTCCTGTGCGGGCACTTGGTGCCGTACTCGGATCCCTGGCCGATCTCCGGTACGACGCGAGGTGGCTCGTGCTTCGTGCCTCCGACGTCGGAGCCCCCCATCGTCGCGAGCGCACCTTCCTCACCGCCTGGCCCGCCGAGCACGCTACTCAAGACCCCGACGAGCAACATCGGCAAGAACGGCGGCTCCCAGCACCCGTCGAAGAGGAAGAGCGGCGGCCACGGCCCGAACCTGGCCGACGAGGTGGAGTGGCTGCTGCCCACCCCGAAGGCGTCGGACGGGATCAAAGGCTCGCCGAACCAGCGGCACGGCAACGGGGACATGACGCTGCCGAGCGCGGCAGCGTCGCTGCTGCCCACCCCGAGGGCGAGCGACACCGGCACCCCCGGCCGCCGTCCGGGCAAGGGCTGGCGCCCGCCCCTGTCGGCGGTGGTCCTGCCGCTGTGGGCGGAGGCGGCCCCGGAAGCGGAGGGACCGACGGGCGATGGGGAGCGTACGCCTCCGCCATCGCCCGATGGGAGAACCTCACCCGCCCCGCGCCGCCGCCCACCGACACCGCCGGACGCCTGCGCGCCGACTTCGTGGAGTGGATGCAGGGCCTGGCCCCCGGCTGGGTGACCGCCACTCCGGGACTCGGCCGACCGGCTCAGCTCACCGCACTCGGCAACGGCGTGGTCCCCCAACAGGCCACCCGAGCCGTGCAGTTGCTGGCACCGCCCTTCCCAGGATGCCCCCGCTGCACCGCGCCGTAGCGCCCCACTACCCAGTTTCCCCGGCCACACCAAATCGCGGAATCTCCGCATCCTCCTACCCATGCCGACCTGCAAAAGGAACACCGCCGTGACCTCCAGAAGAGCGCGCCGCACCTCGCCCCCGCCCTGCTCGCTCACTCCCTTGGATCCGCCATGTCCGACCCCAGCAAGGCCACCCCCGAGCCCGAGCCGTTCCGCGTCCCCGACGGCGACCTCGACGATCTCGCCAGCACCCTCGCCAAGACCATGGCGGAGGTACGCCAACACGGCGTCATCCTGGACCGCCTCGGCTCCGAGCCCGTCTCCACCCCTCAGCCCACCGCGGGCACCTCCACCGCAGGCGCTGTCGGCGCCGACAAGGCCGGCGTCCCGGCCTCGGTGTTCATCCTCGCCCTGGGCGGCAAGGCGTACGCCGTCGAGCTGGGCGCGCTCAGCGACTGGGTGAACCACCTGTTCCTGCCCGTCTACGGACGGGAAATCAGCACCACCCGGCCGTGGTGCGACCAGTGGCACGAGCACCCCGAGGCCGTTGCCCGGCTGCACGCGCTCTGGCTCGCGTGGCAGCAGCTCACCGACGCCGAGGCCGGCCTTTCCGGTCCCTCGACGTGGCACCGCGACCATCTCGACCAGGCCCTGGTTCACCTCCGTGCACCCGACGGCCCCTTCGCCGCATGCACGACGAGCCCGACCCGGCCCAACCACCGCGTGCTGGCCACCCCGGCGCCCGAGCTGACGGGAGCCACCCGGTGATAGCCGAACCCGACTTCCACCTCGCCGACTTCGAGCCTGCCGACGCCGCCTCCGAACTCGCCGAGAGCAGCGTCTGGGCCGGAGACCTGACCGTGCTGGCCGAGCACCACACCACCCCGGAGGGGACTCACAGCTACCTCGTCGCCCACGACAGGTCGATGACCTGGGGCGTCCCCGGTGATCCGGCGCTCGTCGCCATCAAGATCACGCGGGACCTGCGCGAGCGCACGTTCACCTTCGAGACCACGAACCACGCCAGCCTGGCCTTCGCCCAGAACTGGCTGATCGAGCACGGCTGCCCGCCCGAGCGGATCGCCCAGGCCAAGGGGGACTCCCTGAAGCCCGCCGACGATCTCACCCTCTGGGTCGAGCGGCAGATCCGGGAGTCAGGCTCTCGTTACAAGGTCCTCGACAGCTGGACCTTGGACTACGCCCCGTCCGAGACCTGGACGTTGACCCGTGACTCCAGCGCCGCTCAGGCACCGATTCGTGTCTTCCTCGAAGAGGGGAACCCCGACGCCCACACGTACACGTTGCGCGAGGGCGCCTTCGCCGACGAGGCCGCCGCCCGCCACTGGCTGGAAGACCGCGGCACTCCGCTGCCGCAGCCGCCGGACTACCGCGGTGAGGCCGCCGCCCGGCTGACCCGCGCCGCCCTCACCCGGTCAGCGGGTGCCTCCGCGATCCCGAAAGCCGGCCTCGACACGGACAACGCGCCGTCGGCAGGAACGGGGCAGCGCCCGACCCCCCGGAGGCCGATGTGAGCCGCGCCCGTTTCGCCTTCGCCGCCCACCCGGACGCCATCGCGGACCTGCGCCAACTCCCCGACGAAGTCCGCAACCTGGCGCTGCTGGAACTGCAGAACCTGGTCCACGGCAGCGACGACTGCCTGCCGCTGACCGGCCGCCTCGCGGGCTTCCACAAGGTCTACGTCGACCCGGCCGTCTCCTACCGGATGGTCATCCAGTTCCGCCCGGCCCCGCCCACCTCGACCCACAAACGCGAGATCTACCTCGTAGCGGCCGGTGCCCGGGAGGACTACGCGGTCTACCGCACGGCCCAGCTCCGCACCAACCGAACCGGCCTCAACCGGCCCGCCGACACCGACGCGGCGGCCGAGGCCCGAGTCCAGGCGGCCCGGTCCCGATCCCCCCACGCGATCGACCCGACCGCGTCCCTCCCGGCCACCGTACCGGCGGCAGCCAGCCCCGCTGCCCCGGCCGCCTCCCGAAAGGCCTCCATGCGATGACCGCCGACCGTGCGTCCCTCGACCGCACCGAACTGGCCGGGCTGCTCACCGACGCCGCGCGCAGCGTCTCGGAGGTCCTCACGACCGAGTACCCCACCTCCGCCGGCCGCTCCTACCTGCATCCCGTCCTCGGCTCGCTGTCCGCCGGTCCCCGGGTGGTCCGCGAACTGAACGACCGGCTCGAAGAGTTCGTCGTCGAGGAGCCGCTGCCTTCCACCCCCGCCGGTCTGTTCACCCTGGCCTCCTACGCTTCCGCGCTCGGCTGGCTCACCGAGTCTCTCGCCGAGCTGACCACCTCCGTCGACCAGATCTGCACGCGCGTCGGCATCCCCGCCGAGCCGCCGGACCCGTCCCTCGCCGCGCCCTCGCCAACGGAGCAGGACGACGAGTTCGACTTCGCGTTCAGCGCGATGGAGTTGGCCGCCATCCGCACAGCCGCCGAGGCTGCCGACCTCAGCCCCGGCGACTACGTCGAGGTGCTCTCCCGGTCCCTGCTCGCCGCCTCCCGGATCACCGACGCCTGCATGGAGATCTCCAGCGGCCTGCTCGAAGACGCCGCGTACGTCCTCGGCGAAACAACCGATCACGTCCGAATCGGCGAGGGCCCCGACAGCCTGCCCACCCTGGTGCGCTCCCTGCTCGCCCGGATGGACGCTGCCGAATGAACCCCCACGACAGGGCGAAACGGCCCGGCGCGCACCTGGTCGCCGAGAAGTTCTGCGTCGAAGACCCCTGGGCTCTGAGCGACGACCATCCACCCCGCGGCCCGCGTTCCCTCACTGGCCCGACCGCCAAACCCTCCCTCTCCCACTCCCGCTGAAACTCCCAGGAGGAAGACCCCCATGTCCACCGTGAACCACACCCGCCACCTGGTCGAGCACCGGTACGGCCGCCCGCTGGAGGACCTCCAGCGCCACCATGCGCATGGCGGTTCGGGAGATCCCGTTCTGCCCATCGTGCTGCGGCGGCTCGACGGCCTGGCCACGACGAACGCCCATGCCCGTGCCGCCCGCCGCAATCTCGACGCTGCCTGGCAGCGCTGCCGCTCCGGCGAACTCGCCCTCGACGACCTCGTGCTGCGGTACGCGGCCGAAGTCGTGGACCTCGAACGCCGGGAGCAGTCGGAAGCCGAGGCAGTCTGGGACCTGCTGGACGTCCGCCTCCTCCTGGACCAGCCTGCCGCCCGCTGGCCTTCGACCGCCCGGCGAACCGGCCCCGCGCCGGGTGATGAGGACCTCATAGCCGTTGCCCGCCAGGTCGCCGCCCGTCTGCCCCGGCTCAACCGCGAAGCCCTGCGCCAAGGCCTGCGCGCCCGCGGCATCCACGTCAGCAACCGCCGCCTCGGCACGGTACTCCAGCGTCTCCGCGCCGAGCGCGACCTCCACTGATCCGCACCCCGCCGCCCGATTCCCCTTCGCCCTAACGGAGTTACCGCCATGTCCGCCCCCACACAACCCGCAACCTCCCAGATCGGCTCCGTCGACGCCCAGCTCGTCGAGGACGCACTGTCCCTCATAGCGCCGAAGTGGACCACCTGGTCGGTACAGACCCTGGCCCAGCAGGGCGGCCCCATGCGTGTGCGTGATGTCGCCGCCCGCCTCCCCTTCGTCAGCGAGCAGCTCGTCGGCAAGCGGCTGGCCCAGATGCACAATGACGGGCTGGTGACCCGAGCCGGTGATCGCCACAGTGCCCCGTACCAGCTCAGTGGGTTCGGCAACTCCCTGTCCTCGGTACACCGGGCGCTGTCCGACTGGTCCCACGCGCACCTGCCGCTCGGCAAGGTGGCCGGTGCCGAGCGCGTCGAGGACGCCGTGCGCCGGCTGCACCTTCGCCACTCGACCGCCGTGATCCAGGTGCTCGACGCGGGCGGGCCCATGCGGTTCGTCCACATCGCCGAACAGGCAGGGCTGGACAACAGCTTCACCCGGCAGCGCCTGATCCGGCTTCAGCTCGACGGCCTGGTCACCCGCACCGGACCGCGCCACGGCGATCCGTACGTCCTGACCGCCGCCGGGCGGGCGCTGGGCCCTGTCTACGCAGCCATCGAGCACTGGAGCAACCCCGTCGCCACACCACGTCCCGCCCCTGTCCGAGTCTCGGCGGCCACACGCACCCACACGGGCATCCCGCCGGGGCCGGACGGCATCCGTACCTCAGCGGCCCTGCGGCGGAGCACCGCCGCGCCCAGCTCCCTGTTCAGCCACGCCCCGCAGCCACAACCGCGGGTGCCGGTGGCCGTGGCCGCCCAGTCAGCCTCCTCCCGGGGCCGGTGATCCGGGTGGCGCTGAGAATCAGCCGCTTCACGCCGTTGCCACGGCGCCCCCGTGCAGTCCAGCCGTTCGTTCCTCCGCGCACGCGGGCGCGTTCCCCTCCCACCCCTCGGAGTCCCGACCGTGAACACCCAGCCCTACGACCAGCATCCCTATCAAGAGGTACTGGTCAGCCCCATGTACCTGGCCGGCTCCAACGGGACCGGGGACGCCGGCTTCGCCCCTGTCAGTCACTGGCCGCACCACCATCTCGACGAGGGCCCCTGCCAGCTCCTCGTCACCTCGCCCGACCAGCGAATACGGATCGGCTGGTTCGGCGACGACTTCGAACTGTGGAAGATCACCGCCGCCGAGGACGCCCTCTCCGCACCCCGCTGGACGGCAACCTTCAACCACGTCACCCCGGCCGAGATCGTCGCCGGGCTCACCAGCGCTCTGGCCCGCGACCACGCCGAAGCCGAGACCACCGAAGGCAACGCGCGCTTCCTGACGAGCCCGTCGTTGTACTGGGCTGCTGCCGTCCGGCCGCTGACCGATGCCGGCTGGACCCGCGACGGGGCGGCCGAGCGCGGCACTGTCGAGATCATCGCCCCCGACGGACAAGCAGGCGTCCTGATCGACAACCGCCTCTCTGACAGGGACGACGAAACCGTCAGGCTGTGGGCCGGTCCTCCGGGCTGGGGCACGCGCGCGGAAGCGGTCTTCACAGCCCGCACCCCGACCCACCTGGTCGCGGCGACCGCAGCCGCCATGTCGGACTCAGCCCCGGCGATTCGTGAGCGGCACCAGATCAACCGCAAGGTGGAGCACCTGGTCACGCTGGCCCCAGTCGGCCAAGCCGCCGACCCTCAGATCTCTCGTGCTCCGACCCCACTCGAGGTGCGCCGCACCGCTGTCGCCCAGGCCGTCCACCGCGCCGCACGCGCCCCGCAGACAGCAGCCGACCTCCGCGTGGTGGCCGCTCGCAGTCGCACCGCGACTTCGGCACAGAACCTGTCGGGCAACCCCGCACACGCAGCCGCGGCCAGGCCGCCGGCCAGCCCGTCGGCCCCACGGCACAGCCGCTGACTCCCGCCCCCGGCCCCTCCGAGACGTCGCCTCTGACCGAAGCAGCACCTCCGAATACCGGGAGTACCTCCATGCCCGACGCCACCGCACTCGACCAGGCCGACGCGATGATCGAGAAAGCCTGGGGCCGCCCCATCGAGGCGCTGGAAACCCTCGCGGTTCGCCGCCCCGTCGAGGACCCTCTCCTCCGCTCGGCGATGCATATCCGTTCGAGCCTCGTCGTCTCGAACAACGCGGTCGCCGTCCACCAGGACCGCCTGCACGCCCTCACCCGGACCGGTCATGTGCCGGCCTTCCACGACCTGGAGCGGATCACCAGCTCGGCGGTGGACCTGCGCGTCGCGCAGGCCGAGAGCCGCATCGCGCTGCAGGCGATCAGCCACGTGATCGAGGCCCGCGAAGCCGCCGTGGTCGCGGACCGGGCACCGTCGCCCAGGCTGGCCCAGGCCGCTGTCGCCCGCTCCGCGCACGCGCCGCGCGCCTTGGGCCAACCACCGGACCAGCCCGCCCCGTCGGCCGCTGTCCGCCCCACGGTGGCCACGACCGGGCCCGGACGGTAACCGGTCAGCGGAAGTCTTCGTCGCGACGGGCCGCGCCGAACCGGGAGCCCATCGCGCGGGCCAGCTCCACCAACGTCAGCTCGACGCGCCGCCCGTCCGCGATCCGACGCTCCACCACGACTTCCCCGCCACGCTGTCTCCCGGCCTGGATGCCCACGGCCCACTGCCCGTCGGCCACCATCGCTATGTCGCCCACTGTCCACGGCCGCCCGGCGCCACGGATCTTGCGCTCCAGCCCGGCACCGTCCCAGTGTCTGCTCGACTCCGCCACGGCCTGCCCCTTCTGCTCCGTACGGCCCCGCGCCGCAACCCGGTTACGACAACCGGTCGCGCCGATCCATTCCCCGGCCCGCAGGCCTCCTCCCCCCCTCGGCGGCCAGTTCGCCCACGGCAGACCTCACCTTCCCGGAAACGACTACGTACTTCGGCACACCGCATGTCAACGTACGGACGTCGGGAAAACCCGCAGGTCAACGAAGGGACGCCCACTCTTGAACGCCTCCAGCACCCTCCTGCCAGCCGTCGTCCGCCCCGCCGTGGAGGAACGCGCCTGGCTCTCCAGCGACCACTGCGCGAGCCCGGTCCTCGAACTGCTCGGCGGGCTCGGCTGGGCGATCGTCGACACCCCGGAGGCCAACGTGCACTGCACCAGCCCGGACGGCCGCGTCTACGTCGGCTGGCTCCCCGAGGACACCACCGCCTGGAAGCGCGGCATCGTCTGGCAGGTCCGGGTCCACCCATCCGACGCCGAGCCCTGGATCCAGGAGTTCGGCCCCGGCACCCCTTCCGAGGCCGTGGCCGGTTTCCTCGCCGCGCTCATCGCCGCACTTCCCCGGACCTCTCAGTAACGACCGCCAGACCGCACCGCGCTGTCGTCCGGCCCGACCTCGCGAAGGAGTCATCGTGGCCCGCATGCTCGGCGCGACCCGCCCCAACTACCGCCGGACCTGCCGATACGCACGGAAAGGCTGCACTTGCTACCTCTACCCCTCCACCATCGGATCGAAGGCGAAGGTCCTGCGCCGCCGCGCACAACGGCACGCAGAGAAGCGACGACTCCGCACCTTCTGACCTCGTCAGAAAGCTCCCCAACAGCGCAGACCCGTCGCACATGTACACGGCGACCTGCTCCGCCCCGACGCCTGGTGACCATCCACCAGCCGCACCGCTTCACCCTCCATATCGCTCTCGGAGATCTCCCATGCCCCACTGCCTGACCGTCGGCCACCTGCTCCGCCAATTTCAGAACCTCGACCCCGACCTGCCGGTCCGCCTGGCCGTCAACCCCGACTGGCCCTTCGCCCACTACGTCGGCACCGACGTCGTCGTGGGCGACGGCATGGCGTTCATCGCCGAAAACGGCCAAGAGGGCTACCTCCCGGCATCGGTCCGCAACACCCTCGCCTGGGCCTGACCCTCCGTACGGACCTGTCCAGGAGGCCCCGATCTCACCGCGACCCCAACCTTCCACCGCACACCCGCTGCACGCCCTCGCCGTGCGGCCCATGCCGCCGGGAGTGCGCGGCGCACTGGTCCAGCGTGTCTCCGCCCTCCCGGAGGGACCGCTCGACGTCTCCTGGCTCCCGGCGGGCACTCCTGAACTCCCGCTCGGCCGTATCCGCCTGCACTGGGAGCCCGCCTCCCGCGCGGGCTGGGACGTCACCGCCCACCTCGGCCTGGCCACCACCGAGGTCCTCCTCGCCTCCTGGCCCGCCGCCCCCGACGACTGGCCGCGCCTGGTGCGCCCCACCATCCACGAGGTGACCGGCCTGTGCGCCGCCCTCACGGTCGCCACCGTCGCCCTGGACCTCTCCAACCGCCTCGCCGAAGTCTGACCGCAACCGCGGAAGGCCGCCCCGCGCCGAGAGACGGCCGTTGGGGCGGCCGACGACCGACAGCCTGGGAAGTACCGAAGGTCGCCGCCCACCCGGGCATCAGCGTCCGCCCGCAGCCGCAGGAGTCGGTGCGGTCCGCCGGAGTCCGACGGCACCGCCTCCTGCTGAACGGCAGTCGGTCCCGCCCATAGGCTGCGGCCATGACGTCCGACTCACCGATGCCGTCCCCGCCGTTCCCCTCGCCCGACAGCGCCGTCCTCCGGCTGATTGTCGGCAACGCCATCGCGTCGGTCCGCAGCGGCGAGGCGTCGGTGGAAGAGGCGATCCTCCACGCAGCCGTCCACGGCTGGTACGAGGGCCATGTCCAGGGCGAGGACGAGTGCCCCGGCTGCGGCTTCCGGGGCGGGCTGCCCAAGCACGGCAACCGCGGCTGACTACCCGCGTGCCCAGTAGCTCCACCAGCATCTCGGGAGCAACCCGGCATTGAGGGTGCGAAATCACTGCCACCGGTGGGGCGGCTGTCCCAGCAAGAGGCGGCCCAGGCGCGGCGGATGGCGCTACCGATGGTGATGACGACATCCGCGAGGTCGAAGAAGGCGTTGACGGCGCTGGGGCGCAGTTCATGACAACGTCTCAACCGGTTGACGGCGTTCTACCAGGCATGGGCCGCTCCGCGAGGCGGCCTTGGGCGGCCTGGACGAGGGCCTTCTCTCCCTTGTGCGTGATCTGACCCCGTAGTCCGCGTGGTCGTTGGTGTTGCGGATCCGGCCCGAGCCGTTGCCGGGCGAAGGTCGTCCAGCAGGGACGTACAGCGGCGGGTCGTTGCAGTCGGCTCCGGCCAGGACCGGGCACAGCGGGATTCCGTAACCGTCCATCGTACCCGCGCGAGGGTGCCCGCTCCCGAAGATGCGGGCTGCTGCTTGCGGCCCGTGTTCCGTCAGCCACGCCACGGTGCGCAGTTGCCTCAAATCGCCTTGATTAGCGCGTGTGTTCGATGAGAGTGTGGCGCTCCCGGGTGGGCCTGAGCCCCTGGGGACTGTCGTCATCCATTGCTGCGCGCCGGACGAGTCTCCGTGCCGACTGTTCCACGGGGGTGTTGCGGTGTGCGGCCTCATCAGGTGAACGGGGACTATGAAGTGACGTTTCGTCGAACCTTTTCCGTCACTGCGGCGATCGGTGTTCTGGCGGCTGCTGTTCTGCCGGTGGCGTCACCGGCTGCCGCCGCGTCGCACAGCAGAGAAATGCACACGAGTGTCCTGCCGGTGGGAACGCGGCTTCCCTCGCTGTCCGATCTCCAGCGGGCGGGGGGTAGAGACCTGCTCGTCAAGGAGCGTGCAGCGTTCACTGGTTCCGAGCATGCGCCGGAGGTTGTCGGTCCGGCGGCCACGTACGGCCGCGTCAGCAACCAGCGCTCCGCGGTGGCGGATCCACCGGTGACCTATCCCGAGCCCGCCCGCACGATGACGCCACAGGAATGCATCAAGGGATTGGGCACGGACAAGAAGTTCTTCTTCAAGTCGCGTTTCGCCTCCTGCTCCGGCGCGGTGTTCTTCACCGTGTGGTCGCAGAACGGCCGCCCCGTGGGCGAGACTCAGTTCGTCTACCTGTCGGTCGGGACGATAGCGAAGGACAGCCGCGACGTACGCATCACCCAGTACTTCACCAAGATGCAGAAGACCGGTGCCGTGCCGACGTCGGCCATGATGATCAAGCCGTCGGTGAAAATACCCCAGGTGTGGCCGAAGACCGCGAAGGTCACCCAGACCGGTACCGTGCCCGGGGCTCGGAGCTTCGATGTCATCGCCGCTCAGCAGCCCGCAGGATTCACGCGCGTCCTGAAGGCCGCCCCAGGACAGGGGTCCAAGCCCGCCGACGCCGTCGCCTCCGTCTTCGAAGCGTCGGCTGTGATCACCCCGCCTCCCGGCTACACGGCGGCAGGCGAACTGAGCGGAACGCTGTTCTTCCTGCCGCCACGGTGGGACAAAGCCTCGTATCTCCCCAAGTCCGCACAGGGCGGTGCGGTTTTCACCTATCTCGTCCCGCTGGTCTACAGCACCAAGGCAGGCTCTCCGGAGAAGGCGGTCGCCGACCACATAAAGACCGCGTTCACCAAACCGGGCAGCACGAAGCCGACCAAGGCCGGCAAGAAGGTGCCGGGGTCGAGCGCGCAGTCTCCTCTGCACCGGCTCTACCACGACAACGCACGACGCAAGAAGAACCGATCGACCGCGGTGAGCGCGTGCAAGAAGGCGTTCGGCAAGGACTACGCCAAGGGCGGGAAGGAGTGCGACGAGTACCCCTTCGCCACCACCTACGAGGGCTGCGCCCAGAACACGTACGAGCCTTCCGCGCCGAAGAACAACTTCTCAGTCCGGCCCCTGGCGAAGAAGGACAACGGTAACGCCGGCAACCTTCTCGGCCAGTTCATGACGCTCAACCGCATACTCGACGGCGACGACGACGGCTTCTACGTCACCATCAAGTAGCGGAGCGAGTGCCAGACAAGGCCCTGGGGGCGTACGCCCCCAGGGCCGGTTCTCATGCCGACCGGGGCCAGAACTGCACGAGGTAGCGCTCGACGCCCTCGGCGATCCCTTCCTCCTCGATCACGCGAACCACCTCGTCGCGGCCGGAGCAGTAGACCCGCACATGCCAGTCCCGATCGGAAGCCCCCAGTTCGATCACATCCTCGATCGGGCCGTACGCCACCGCCCACACCTGCAGGGTGCCCGTCGCGGACCGCACAGTGGTCTCGGCCTGTCGGTCCCACACGCGACTTGTGTCAACGGGCGGTTCACCGTCCCAGACCTGGGCCGTCATCGCTGGCGTGTGAGTATGACCAGCACTCTCGATATCGACCCGCCCAGGGTGAGCGGTCAAGAACACGCCGTCGTCCATGACGCGACCACCTGGATACGCAACCTGGGCAGACTCCTCGTCCTGGAGGCACATCCCGTGGAAATCCACCTCGGGTTCGAGTTCCTGTTCCTTCACCATCCGGGGCCCGGACATAGCACTCCTATGCATCCGTAGTCAGGCACTCACACCGGCTGATGCCGCGCCTCGTACTGGTCCTTCCGCGTGACAGCGTGCAGTGAACACCGGCTACCGGCGAACCCGGCGCGTACCTGATCGAGCTCTCTACAGACGGGGAGTACAGGTAGCACATGCCGATCCGCTGCGCTGCTGCCCTTTCAGCACGTCCTGTCGGGCTCGCTGGCGGAGGGCCGACAGCATGGTGCGAAGGCAGCGTTCCGCCGTTGATGTGGGGAGCCCAGCGCTGCTCTACTCCAGGTAGGTGCCGGCGAAAGCACCGTCGAAACCGAGTGCGATCAGGCCCTGCTCGACGCTGGGGTAGGTCGTCCCGTCCGGGATGGCGACCATGGCGTCGAAGTCGGCGCGGCTGATCTCCCCTTCGAGCCACTGGTTGCCGCAGCGGCAGCGGACCCAGACATTGCGGCCGTGGTTGATGAGCAGCCAGTCGCGCCGGGCCCGGCAGGCCGAACACAGCACGGGGATGCCGCGCAGGGACAGCTCCGGCGAGTGGCTGAGGCAGCGCGTCGCGCCGGGTCCGCTGGGCGGCTGTGTCTCGTACTGGAGTTGCAGCAGGGGATCACTTCCGGCGGGGGCGGCGGGCAGGACGGGGGCCGTCTCTACGTGGTGGTCGGTCGTTCTGAGCACGAGCGTCGTCTCCCGGTCGAGGGCCTTCTCTTCATCCGTAACAGCCGGTGGAGCGGGTTGTCCAGGTGTTTCGCGCAGTCCGGCAGGACGGTGGCGGGCCTGCCGGACTGCTGGTCAGCGGCGCGGCGGGCGGCTGTGCGGGTCCGGTGCGGCGGGCCCCGGCGAGGCCGGGGGCGCGGTCCGGACGCTGGCCGGGTTGGCGGGAGGCGTGGCGCGACCGGTGCTGGCCTGCGGGCGTGGAGTCGCTTCGCCCGGGTGTGCGGGGAGCTGGGCGAGGCGGCGCAGTCGCCAGACCAGGACGTCGTTCACGTCTTCGGCCGTGTCGAGTTCGCGCATGGCGATGGCCTCCTTCAGGAGGGCTTTCGGGTCGTGGCCTGTCTGCTCGGCCTGAGCCAGGGTGGCGGCCAGGGCGTCGTTCTTCGTGCTCGTGCCGGGTCGGGTGCGGTTCTCGGGCAGGACTGACGGCGGCCATGACAAGCTCCCCATAGGCGGTCATTTACCGCCCCACTGATGGCCACGGGATTCCCCACGTACGGCCAGATATCTCCCCGCTCGCATTGGACGCATCCCGCTCAGCGAGGCTCGGGCGGGTGAAGAACAGCAGGGAGATCATGGAGATCCTTGAGGCGTACGACCTCACGGGCAGTTACCGCGCTGCGGCCGAACTGACCGGCGTCGACCACCACACGGTGGCCCGCTATGTGAAGATGCGGGCCGCCGGCCAGCACCCGGACCAGCGCCGTCACCGGGCCCGCGCGATCGACGACTATCTGCCGAAGATCGAGGAACTGGTGGTCCGCTCGCACGGCAAGATCCGCGCGGACGTGGTGCACAAGAGGATCGTCGCGATGGGCTTCACCGGCGGGGAACGCACCACCCGCCGCACCGTTGCCGAGGCGAAAGCCCAGTTCAGGGCTGGTCGGCGGCGGGTCTATCGACCGTGGGTGACCGAGCCGGGGCTGTGGATTCAGTACGACTTCGGCGACGGACCGACCATCGCCGGCCGCAAGACCATTTTGTGGTGCGCCTGGCTGGCCTGGTCCCGCTTCCGCATCGTGATCCCGATCTGGGACAAGACGCTGCCGACGGTCACCTCGTGTCTGGACGCGACGTTCCGCCGGATCGGCGGGGTGCCGGCCTACGTCCTGACGGACAACGAGAAGACGGTCACCACCGACCACGTTGCCGGGATCGCCGTCCGCAACCCGGAGATCGTCGAGGTCGCCCGGCACTACGGCACGACCATACGCACCTGCCTGCCCGCGGACCCAGAGACGAAGGGCGGTTCCGAGGCGACGGTCCGGATCGCGAAGGCCGACCTGGTGCCGAAGGACGTCAACCTGCGCGACCACTACAAGACCTTCGGCGAGCTGGAGGCGGCCTGCCGCGCGTTCTGCGACGAGGTCAACTCCCGCACCCACCGGGCGACTCGGCGCAAGCCCATCGAGCGGCTCGCCGAGGAACGACAGCGGCTGCACCCACTGCCGAGGAGGCCGTTCACCGCCGCGTTCGGCACCACCCGGCGGGTGAACTGGGAGTCCACTATCTCGGTCGAAGGGGTCCGCTACTCGGTTCCGCACGAACTGATCGACAACCGGGTCTGGGCCCGGTTCCACGGCGACGAGCTGATCGTCACCGCGGTCGGCGAGGACGGCTCGGCCCTCGAGGCCGCCCGCCACCGCCGCGGGCAGCCGGGCACCCCGGTCCTGGACGACGCCCACTACCCGCCGCGGGAGAACAAGGACAACGACCGCACCCCGAAGGCCACTTCGGCTGAGGAGGCTGCCTTCCTCCAGCTCGGTCCCGGGGCCGCGTCCTGGCTGGTTGAAGCCGGGGCCAGCGGGGTCCGCCGCATCAAGGCGAAGATGGCCGAGGCCGTCGCCCTGTCCAAGCTCTACTCGGTGGCCGAGGTCGACCGAGCCCTGGGCACCGCCGCGGTCACCGGCCGGTTCGCGGACAAGGACCTGCTGTCCATCGTCGACTACCAGGCCACCCGCGAGCACACCGAACCCGTCCGCCGCAGCGAGGAACACTCCCTGCAGCCTGGCACCTCCGCCTGGTCCTCTTTCGGCCTGCCCGCCCAGCCCGCCTCCGACGTCTCCGAGCACGACGAAAGCGATCCCGCCTGATGGCCACCCCACTTCGCACCGTTCCCGGCACCAACGGCGACCCGCTCGCCGAGGCCATCGAGCTGACCCGGCGGCTCAAACTCCCGCACCTGCGTCGGGTATTGGCCGACCTGATCCCCACCGCCAAGGCCCAACGCTGGGACCCGGCCGAGGTCGTCCGCGTCCTGCTGGCCGAGGAGGCCGCCGGCCGCGACCGGGCCAACCTCCACACCCGCCGCAAGCGGGCCGGCTTCCCCACCGGCAAGACCTTCGGCGACTGGGACGAGACCAAGTCCGCCATCCCCCGCCCCACCCAGGACGCCCTCAAGTCCCTGGAATGGATCGGCCGGCGGGAGAACTTCTGCATCTGCGGGCCCTCCGGCACCGGCAAGAGCCACTTCACCGAGGCCCTCGGCCAGACCGCCATCGAGGCCGGGCTGACCGTCTCCTGGTTCACCATCGAGGACCTCGGAGCCCTGGTCCGTCGGCACCGCGCGGACGACTCGATCGCCCGAGCCCTCGCGAAGATCATCCGCTCGGACCTGATCATCGTCGACGACATCGGCCTCCTGCCGGTCTCGCCGGACGCTGCCGAAGGCTTCTACCGCCTGGTCGATGCCGCCTACGAACGCCGGTCGGTCGCCGTCAGCAGCAACCTTCACCCCTCCGGATTCGACGAGATCATGCCCAAGACCCTGGCCACCGCGACGGTCGACCGGCTCATGCACCACGCTCACATCGTCGTCACTCAGGGTGACAGTTACCGGCTCACCCAGGCCACCAGCGGACAGGGGGTGAAGCCCTTCAGCTGACCCGACCGACCCGAGGGCGGGGAATTATCTGGCCGCCACCGGGGACATCTCGATGGCCGCCAGCGGGGCGAACTTCTGGCCGCCTACGGGGAGAACGAAATGGCCGTTGACACAGGACGGTGCGGATGGTGGTCTCGTAGGCGCGGCGCTGGGCTTCCGGCAAGGCTCGTCCCTGGTCGCGCAGGGCCTGCATGGGTGCGGCTGCGGCCTGGCGGTAGGCGGCGCGAAGGTGCTCGGCGGCCTGTCGGGAGGCTTCGGCCTGCTGGGCGTGACCGCGTGCGGAGTGCCAGCGTGCTGCGGCCAGCGCCACCAGGACGAGGGTGGAGACGAGCATGGCGGTGGTGCCGCCGTCTTCTCCTCGGCCCAGCGCGCCTCCGGCCTGGATGATGCCCCGGGCCGCCGAGCGGATCGCCCGGGTGTCGGCGCGTTCGGCTCGGACGTGGCTGCGGGTGGCGCGTTCGAAGGAGCGGGCGGCGGCGCCGAGTTCGGCGCGGGTGGCGGCCGGGGAGGTCTGGGCGACGGCGTCCAGGAGTTCGCCGACTCCGACGAGTTGGGCTGCGGCTTCGTCGTCGTCGCTGTCCAGGAGGATCGCGGCGCGCTCGGCGATCCCGGTGGCGGTGCGTCGCCCCCGTGCGGGCGGCGACCAGTCCGAGCGGACGCTGTCGGCTTCCGGCAGCGGGCCCGTCTCGGGGGTTCCGTCGGCAAGGCGGCGCTGGATCCTGGGATAGGAGAGGTCGGGGGCCAGGGTCGAGCCCGCGAACCAGACCGGCTCGCGGTCGCGGTTGCGGTCCCCGGGCAGCGCGACCGTGTAGCCGAGGACGTCACCGGAGGGGGCGTGCCGGAGCTTGACGCGCAGGCCCGCCTCGCGAAGGCGGGTGAAGAACTCGGCCTCGCTGGCAGCTCCGGCGACGGCCTGACGGACGGCTTCGCGCAGCGTCTCGCGCGGTGTCTCGGGTCGGCCGACCCGCTCGGCTTTGAAGCGCTCGGCGCTGGTGGGCGTCTTGGCTCCGGTGCCGTCGCCGGGCCTGAGCCGACGCAGGCCCATCTCCTGTTCGATGCGACGGCATTCGGCCTGGGCCTTCTTGAAGTCGTAGTTCATCCTCGGGCGGCGCAGGTCGCCTCGGACCATGGTGGCGAGGATGTGGATGTGGTCGTCGGCGTGGCGTACCGCGACCCAGCGGCAGCCGTCGGGATCGCCCTTGGGGGCGAGGTTGACGGCGTGGACCAGGCGGCGGGCGACGGTGTTCCACTCGTCGTCGGTCAGGGTCCGGTCTCCGGGGTCGGTACGGACCGAGCAGTGCCAGACGTGCTGGGCCGGGGCCTTGTCGCCGGCCTGTTTGACCCGCAGGTCCAGGGCGGCGGCGAGCCGGGCCAGGGTGACCTTGGGATCGGGGTCGGGGCTCGTGTCGCGACCGGGGTCGGGGGCGAAGCCGTCCCAACTGCCGACGAGGTGGGGGTCGGTGTGCTCGTCGCGCTTGCCGGGGCCGTACAGGTAGACGAGCAAGCCGTGGGTGCGCGAGCCGCGTCGGATCTTGGGGACCATCAGAGGCGCTTCTTCACCAGGGTGTCGGCCGCGTCGTCCACGCGGGTCAGGAGGCGGTTCACGGTCGTCAGGGCGCGGTCGAGTTCGCCGGGGAGGGGCTGTCCTCCGGCGTTGTAGACGAAGGCGATCTGGTTGATGTTGTTGCCGACACGGGAGATGGCGGTGCGCAAGGCGGCCAGCTCGTCGATGACGGTGTCGAGCTGTTCGTTGGTGTGCACGGTGGTCGAACCGCGGGCGACGGCGAGGCCTGCGGCGGCGAGGAAGCGGGCGACGGTGACGGCGCGCTGCTTGGCGGCGGCAGTGATCTCGGTCTTCTCGGTGTCGGACAGGCGGGTGGTCGTCTTGTGGGTGCGCTGGCTCGGGTTGCGGGTGCGGCGGCGTGGCTTGCGGTCGGGGAACGCGGGTTGGCTCAGGCTCTGCTGCTCGCGCGGGGCGCGGTCGTCTGCTTCTCCTTCCACGACTGGCGCCCCCTGGTGCCGGGAGTCCGGCTGGTCACCGTGCGCCCTCGCTCGGGGACCAGCCGGACTTCCCCCGCTCCCCTGGGCGGGGGCAAGTGCGTACGACGGGCCGTAGGACCGTCGTATGCGACAACTTGCTCCGCCTGGAGCCGAGTTGGGGTCACGCCGCGGTCCGGACGTGGTGGCCGCCGTGTCGTTGGCGGTCACCGGCCCGTCTCCGCGTCCTGCTGGTGGATGTCGCGGACGATGTCCTCGATCCAGTCCATGGCCAGGACCGGGTGGTGCAGAGTCCAGGGGTGGCTGTGTCGGCACCGTTGCACGGTCCAGGTGCTGTCGGGACCGGATTCGGCGCGGTGGAGGTGGCCGCGCTGGTGCAGGACGGTCAGCCAGGTGTCCACCTCGGCGGGTGTCGCGGGTTTCGTGCGCATGGCGGTGCTCTCCGGTTCACGGGAGGACGTCGTGGGGCGGGCTGTCCGGGGCGTGTGACCGGCCGAGGTGCCCGGCTCGGTCACCGCCCCATGGGTGTGCGGTCAGTTCCGGGGGGTGGTGACCGACTGGCCGTGCTGCTGACGCAGCTGGACCATCAGGGCGGTCAGCGTGTCGCTGGAGAGCGGGATCTGCTGACCGCGGATCGCCTGGGCGACCACCTTGCGGGTCAGTTTGTCCTCGGCCCTGACCGCTGACCGGGCGATCTCCAGCAGCTCCTCGGTGTCCGGGTCAGGTCGCCGGCCACCGGTTGCCCGGGGAGTGCCGTCGGTGACCGGTGGCGGAGTGACCGGCCGGTCAGTCGCCGACGGGAGGTTGTCCGGGTGGCCGTTGACCGGCTCGGTGACGGTCTGTCGGTCACTGACCGCCGAGGTGATGTCCGGCTGTCCACCCAGGTCAGCAGCCTTGGGCTCCTGGCCACGCTGGCTGCTGACCGGGCTGCCGCTGTCCGCCGGGGCGCTGTCCCCGGCCAGTGTCCGGGCATCCGAGGTCTGCTTGTCCAGGGACGGGCGGCGCCGGTCGGTCAAGGCGGTGGCCGGCTGTCCGCCGCTGACCTGACCGACCGGCGGTTGCTGGCGGCCGGCCCGGTCAGTCCGAGTGACCGCGATGCGCCCGGACTGACCGGGGTGACCGGCCTGAGCGAGGTCATCGCGGTCACTTCGGTCACTGGCCTTGACCGGCCCTCGGGAGATGAGGATGTACAGGTGCACCGCTCCGGCCAGGGCTAGCGGGGCGATGGTGGACAGCACCGCGACCACCGTGTCTCCGAGCCGCAGCCCGGTGGCCGAGGTGTTCTCTTCGTTGAGCCTGACCGCGTGCAGCGCGTTGGCCCAGATGCTGGCGGCGGTGGCCGTGCCGAAGAGGGTCCAGACGTAGAGCCGGGCGCGCAGCGGTGCGTCGCGCAGGACCAGCAGAGCGCGGATGCCGTACGCGATGAACCCGTCGATCACCAGGGGGAAGAGGTAGGTCAGCAGCCCCCGGACGTGGATGGCGACGGCCATCTGCTGCAGGGCGTCGTACGACAGGGCGCATCCCGCACCACCGAGGGCGATGACGACCGCGCGGTCCCACCCGGTGACATGCGCCGTGCTCGGCGCGCTCGCGATGCTCACGCCGCCGTCCCGAAGTCCTCGCGGCCCAGCTGCTTGCCGTCGGTCTCAGGGGGAGGGGTGTTCTGCGTCGTCTGCTCCAGGTCTCGGTTGCGCAGGGCTCGGCGGGTTTCGCGGTACAGCTTCTGGGCGTGCTCCTCGCTGATCTTCAGGAGCCAGGCCAGGCGCTGTTCGGTGAGGCCGTGGCGGTAGGCGGCACGCACGACCGCGCGGCGCTCGGCCTTGGTGAGGTGGACGTCGCGCCCGGCGACGGTGGCGTTGACCCGGCTGTAGTCGAGGCGGCTGGCGATGTTCTCGTGCAGCGGCTCGCGCTCCTCCTCGGTCATCCCGCCCCGTATGCCGTGGGTGTCGCCGCCTTCCAGGGCGGCGTCCAGGCAGGTGCGGCGGACCGGGCACTGGCCACACAGCGACTTCGCTGCGGCGATCTTGGCGGTCTCGTCGGGCTCGGGGAAGAACATGTCGGGGTCCACCGGGTTGTACTCGGTGCTCTGGCAGACGGCCTGGTCCTGCCAGGTGTGGTCACCGAGCGACCGGTGGCGGGCAGGGCTGATCGTCGTGGTGGTCATGCGGGTTGCTCCGATCGCTCTCCGCGCGCAGGGGCGTCGGCGGAGGGGTGCGCTGGGTCGGGAGGTGCATGGGGCGGCGCGCTGGAGGCGCGGCCCGGCGGTACGGCCGGCGGTGGGTCAGGCGGCGGGGTGGTGGCGTCTGCGGTCGACCGGCTCGAACTCGACCCGGGTGGTCATCTGCGCGAGTCGGGAGGTGACCCGGTCGCCGAGGTAGGCCCGGAGGTCCTTGATCGCCAGGTTGGTGGTGATCAGCGTCGGGAGCATGTGGTTGTACCGGCGGTTGATCAGCCGGTACGTCACTTCCTCGACCCACTCGGACGCCTTGGCCGCGCCGAGGTCGTCGATGATCAGCAGCGGGCACCGGCTGACGGCCGCCAGCTCCCGCTCGCTGTCGGCTCCTGGGCGGGGGCGAAGGTCCGCGTACAGGTCGGCGGCGGTGGTCGCGCGCCAGCGCACGCCCACACCGGTCTGCACCAGCCGTCGGACCGCGCCGTACGCCTGGTGGGTCTTGCCCGCGCCGACCACCCCGGCCATCAGCAGACTCGGGCCGGTGGTGACCTGCCGCCGGGCTCCCAGGCTGGGCGCGACGGCCTGCTGGGCGACGTCCCGGACCCAGTCCAGGACCTGCGGATGGTCGGCGACCGCGCCCTGGTAGCGCGGGGGCATCGCGGCCAGCAGGGCATCCAGCGGGCAGAAGGACTCGGGCTCGTCGACCAGAGCGGCGACGGCTGCCGGGTCGATGTTGCGGGCGGCCAGGATCCGGGCCATCCGGTCCAGGGTGCCTGCGCCGCCGAGAGTCTGCGGGTCGCGGGTACGGGTGCGCATCACAGCTCCTCGGCGTAGGCGGCGGCAGCGTCGACCGGGTTGGTCCACGCCTGGTGAGCGGGCACGTTAGGCCGGTTTCCCGGCCGCGCCAAACCGGCCGCTCGTGCGTTCATGGCGTCGTTGACCAGGCTCGGCAGGCGGCTGGGGTGGCCCTGGATCTCCGCGAAGCGCTTCAGTCCGGCGCGGACGTGCTCCGGGGCGATCCCCTCGCCGAGGAGCTTCTTGGCGATGCGGCCGAGGTGTCCGATCACGTCGCTGGGCGGACGCTCGTCGCACGCGGCGACGTACTCGCCGATCAGGTCGTTGACCGAGACGGTGGTGGCGGGCGCTGTGCGCCCCGTAGGGAATGAAGATCCAGGATCCAAGATCCTTGATCCAGGCGCCGAGCCCTCTCCGAGGCTTCGGGGAGGCTTCGGGGAGCCCTCGGCGAATGCCTCCCGACCTGCGGTTTTCCTGTCACCGCGATCAGGGGCGCCGACGAGGCCGACCGCGGGGTCCTGCCGGGCGGCCGGGGCCCCGCTTCGGGGCGTGGGAGGCGTCGAAACGGGTGGATCGAGGGTTCGGGGAGCGTTCGGCGAAGTCTCGGCGAGTCCTCGGGTAGGGGTGGGCGACGCTTCGGGGTGTCGGGTGCAGGTCCCCTTGCAGGGACCGCACCGGGCTGCCGCGTGGTGCTGCGGGCAGGAGGGCAGTCGGGACTGGCTGGCCTTGTCGATCTTCTGGTGCTCGGACCAGGTCACGACATGGAGGTAGCGGCGGCCGTCGCAGCCGGTGTACCGGCAGAGCAGGCCGGCGTTGGCAAGCTGCTGGAGGTCGTCCTCGACGTGGACCGACGTGTGCTCGGCGCGCAGGGGCCAGAGCAGCCCCGCGATGATCGCGGCGTTGTCCCGATGGCGACCGTGGTCGTCGGCCTGGGTGAGGAGGCCGAAGAACGTCCGCTCCGCCTCGACGCTCACCTCGGCGAGCGACTCGGAGAAGAACGCCTCCGGCTTGATGGTCCGGATCCGTGCCATGTCAGCGGCCCCGACCGACGAGGGCGCTGCGGGTGAGGGTCGCGGTGGTGAGGTCGAAGGTGTGAGGGCGGGTCCAGTTCACGTCCGGCCAGACCCGCATGATCCAGCGTGCCGCGACCCTGGCGGTCGTCCGGCTCAGCTCGACCGTTGCCCCACCCGCGTCCTTGGCGACGGTGTGCGGGTGGGGCCACGTCTGCGCGGGGTCGGTGAGGCTGACGCGGATGGTGGCCACCCCGGGGATCATGTCGGCGAGCTGGGCCGCGAGGCGCTGCTGGCGGGCCGTGTCCGGGCATGCCCGGGTTTCGCTCGGCAGGGCGAGCATGTGATACTCCGTTGTTCGTAGGAGTGCGGTGCGGCGGTTCTCGTGCAAAAGCCCCGCTGCCCGCGAGATGTGAATCGGCGCCTTCGGGGTGCCGGCCCGGCGTCCAGGAGTTGGTAGCTCCCGGGCGCCGGGGCAGTTTTCCGGGCTTACCCTGCCCGGTCGATCTGCCCGTCTCGAATACGTGCCTCCTTCTGGCCGTCGCTCCCCAGGCGGGCTGCCCGGCGAGCGACGACGAACATATGCGCAGGTCGCGCCAAGATCCAGTCCTATCCAGAGGCGCCACAGAGAGGCCGAAGGCAAAGATCGAGCAGGGGTGCGGAGGACCCCGTCTTTCGCTAGGCTGAAGCTATTCCGACTCAACGAAAAAGTCAACGCATCGACGTTCCTTCGGTTTGACGAAAAACGAGGTTGAGATGTCTGCTCGCCACTTCGACCGACATCGTGTGCGCACGGTGCGGCGAGCTGCCGAGATCTCGCAGGCCGAGGTGGCTGCGGCCCTCGGCGTGGCCGACTCGACGGTCGCCGGCTGGGAATCCGGGGACGCGGTCCCCGACGCGGAGAAGCTGCCCGCGCTGGCCCGCGTCCTCAACCGAGGGCTGGACGGGCTCTTTCCGCGTACCGGACTGCCTGATCTGACGGACCTGCGGTGCGATGCCAGCTACTACCAGTACGAAACGGCATCTCTGATCGGAACCAAGAGCGCCGGTCCGGTGGCGGGAGCCGAACGCGGGGAGCGGCGACTCAAGGACAAGTACGTCCCGGCCCTGGCGGCGGCGTACCAGGTGAGCGAGGAAGAGCTGCGGCGGGCAGAGGACCGTTCGATCGCCAAGGCCCAGGAGACACAAGCCCGCCAGTCCGCCGAGGATGGTGGCACCGTCCCGGTCTCCTCGGGGCCACCCGGCACGCTGGGCGAGAAGATCACTCTGATCCTGGAGCGCTCGTACCCCGGGCAGCAGGGGCCGCCGACGGACCCGGAGATCGCCGACGCCGTCAATGCTCATGCCGGGTCGAAGGTCATCACCGGGGAGGGCGTCCGGGATCTCCGGACCGGCGTCGCGGAAACGGCTTCGCCTGTCGTTCTTGAGGGCCTGGCCGCCTTCTTCGGCGTGTCCCCGATGTACTTCCAGCCGGACGATGCCGTGGCCCGTCAGGTCTACGAGGGCCTCCGGCTCCTGTCAGCGTCGAGGAGCGGGGCCGTGGGCAGGGTCAGGGGTCGAGGGACGGGCTCCCAGGGATTGCCGGCGAACGTCATGGAATTCGTCAACGACCTGGTCACGGAGCTGGAGCAGAGAGAACCGGAGGCGAACGAGTAGCACCCTGTCCGGGACTCCGAAGAGCCCCGGACGCGTTGTCACCTACGGCTGTGCGGTCGTCTCGCGCGGCTCGTGCCGCCGCCCTGCGGCCACCACCGTCCGGATCGCCTTCAACGCAGCGAGATCTTCAAGGGGATCTCCGTCGACCACCAGCAGGTCCGCCCGGAACCCGGGAGCGATTCGCCCCGTCGTATCACCGAGCCCCAGCGCGTCGGCCGCGTCGGCGGTCGCCATATCGAGGATCTTGCTGTTCGGCAGACCCAGGTGCGCGTAGAACGACAGGGCAGGCACCAGTCCGTCGAACCCCGTGCGCTGGACTCCGGCGTCGGTTCCGGCGATGAGCTTGGCTCCGGCCTCCGCCATCTGCCGCACGAGGTCGAACATGGCAGCCGCCCGCTCCTCGCCGAAGAAGCGGGGGAGCATCTGCCAGTGAGGGCTGACGGCAGGGCAGACGGCGATCCCCCGGTCGATGATCTGCTTCAGGACGTCCTGACGAAGGTCGAAGCCGTCGTTCGTCATCCACGTGCAGTGCTCGATCGTGTCGACACCTGCTGCCACGGCCGCGACGATGCCGTCCGTGCCGTGCGCATGGGCTGCCACCGGCACTCCGGCCTGATGGGCCTCGTCCACCAGGGCCTGGAGTTCCTCCAGGGTGAACTGGCTCTGCCAGCTCTTCGGCCCGTCCTTGGTCAGGCCGCCTCCGGTGACCATCGCCTTGATCACCCCGGCGCCCGCCGAGATGTTGTACCGCACGAGGTCACGGACCTCAGCCACACCGGAAACCTCACCTCCGAGGAAGTGGCAGTGCCCGCCGGGAGGCGTCGCGGGCGTACCCGCGGACACGATCCGCGGGCCCAGCCTGCCACCACGGGCGATCTCCTCGTCCAAGCGCAGGGCAAGGCCGTCACGGTCTCCCAGGTCACGGACCGTCGTCACACCGCTGCGCAGGAGCTGCTCCGCGCGAAGCCGCATGTCACTCAGCAGGGTCTCGTCGCTGGACGCCTGGAGCACGGCCACGGGGTCCGCGCCTCCGTCGAACGCGAGGTGGACGTGGGCGTCGATGAGACCGGGCACGATCGTTCCCGTGGGGAACGCGAGCCGCTCCACATCCGTGCCGACCCGCTCCGCGAGCTGCGAGCGTGGTCCCACCGCCGTGATCGAGTCTCCCTCGACGAGGATGGCGCCGTCGTCCAGGTACTTCCCGGATCCGACAAGAACCCGTCCTGCGGTGATCAGCATCTGGTCTCTCCTTGATCTTCGGTGCGGTCAGGCAGACAAGCGCAGCGCGTCCGACACGGCAATCAGCTGACGAACGTCCGCTTCTCGGTTGTCCTCCTCGGGCACTGCCAGCCGTACCGCCGGACGGGGGACGAGCGTGCCCTTCCCCATCGTGTCCACAGCGCGCCGAAGGCGGTCCGCCAATACGGCCGGAGGGAGAGCGAGCACTTCGATGTCCTCCGACGCGTCGACCAGGTGCGGGCTGACATCGACCAGTCCGTCACGGCACTCCACTATCCGTCGGTGGTAGCGACGGTGCACACCGCGCGCCCGCCACCGGTCCCACAGCCCGGACGAAGCGGGCCGCAGCACGTTCTCGGGGTACGCCTCGGCGAGCAGCTGCCACAGCGGAGCCAGCCGACGGTGGTTACGGCGACGCCGCAGCCAGAGCCGCGCCGAAGTGACCCTCGCGCGGGCCCCCGGGTAGGTGACGCCCACGAAGAAGAGCAGGATGGACACCACGAGCAGGAACGCGACACCTGCCATGAGCGGCTGTGGCACGGTCCCGCCGCTCCACCGGATGGCGACGAAGACCGCTCGGACCGCGCAGGCCACCGCCATCGCACTGAGGCCGACGGCGGCCATCCACAGGCCCGTGGCGTGCGGTCGCCGTGACATTCGGGCATAGCGTCGGGTCCAGCGGCCGGCAGCACCGAGGGCGTACATGAGGTACAGGCCGGCGCCGCCGTAGAAGAAGGCGATCTGGGGAATCGTCATGTCCGCCGTGCTGAAGGAACCGGCGAACACGTCGTGCGGGACCGACAGCGCGGCGACCGTGATCGCCAATGCCACGGCCGTCACGAGGAGGGCTTCCCGTCTGGCGCGGAGCCGACCGGCCTGCCCGTCGGCCGAGTACAGGTAGAAGCACATCAGGAAGTAGACCGTCAGCAGGAGCAGCACGTTCTGTATCAGCTTCGCGGTGCCGTGTCCGGCCACGGTGTCGACTCCCGAGGCGCCGCCGGGCATGGCCAGCGGATACGACAGCGCGGCGCTCAGCAGGCACAACGTGACGGAACGAAGCGGCGCGTCATGAGGCGCTCGGGACCACTGGTACAGCTTCCAGACGACCGCGACCGCGAGGCCCAGGAGGATCACTTCGGTCACGGGTCAGAGCCACCCTCGCCGGTCGCCCAGCGCCGCCTGAACCCGTCGGACCGAGGGGTCCTCAGAGAGCGGGGTGACGTGGTCGAGCACCGACGACCACTCCAGGACGATCGTGGCCGCGAGTTCGACGGCGCACTCTTCCCCGTCGTCGTACGAGCACCGGCGGGCCACACGCCGGATCAGGGCGGGATCAAGCACCGGGATCATCGTGGCCCAGCCTTCGACGAAGTCGTCCGGAGCTTCCTGCTCCTCCTCGACCGGCTCGTCCTCGGCCACGATGATGTGGAACACCTCGTGCAGGATGATGTGGTCCTGATGCAGAGGAGTCGTTTCCTGCTGGTAGAGGACCACGTCCATCTGTGGTGTGTCGACCCACAGCCCCGATGGTCCGGGTTTCTCCAGCGGGAAGGGCCGCAGGACGATCGGGCGTCCACGCCTCTCGCCGAGTGCACGACAGAGTTCCTTCACGTCCAGCGGCGGCTGGATACCGAGGCTCTGGAGCTCGCGCCGTAGTCGGCGGTGCAGGTCTCGCTCCACCGTTCGCTTCTGAGCCGTGCGCCACCGCCCCAACCGCCGGCGGCTCGCTCCGCCCAGCGCGGACAACTTGGGCTGAGCCGCATCGCGGTCACTTCTTCCAGGCCACATCGGTGATCCCTCCGTACCAGCCGCGGATGGCTCCGAGACAGAGCCGAGCGACGGCCGCGCCCGTTTCGACGATGTCCAGTCCCCGCCACACCGACGCAACCGAAGTGATCACGGGCATCGAGAGCAGTTCGTCATGCCGCGAACGCCCCGAACCGTGGACCACACGGGTGCGCACACCCCAGACCCACCTGCTACCGAACGTCGCTGGCGTGAACGATCGATGACAGATCGCAAAGCACCTGCGGCGGGCTTTGGGAACTGCATCGGAGGCTACGCGAAGCCCACATGAGGACCTGGCCGAAAGCGACCCATGGAGCCGCACCAACAACGACCCAACAAATCACACCAAATTGACTCACCTGGCCGTAGATCATGCTTTTGAGCTGGCAATTCACGTACGCGACGCGTCCACGCCAAGCGGACCGGGAAGCATCACCTTCGTTATCAATCCGAGATGTTTTTACCGTTCCCAAATCGCGTAACTAGCCTCATACAGCATCGAAATACCCAGCTCGCACGACAGACAACAGCTGTGGCCATGCCCACTTTCAGCCAGTCGGTGCGTGATTCGCCGCTGGGATCATGAGACGTCAGCCTCTACGACACCACGCTAGGTCAATAGCATAAGCTGTCCTGCCACTTTGCGTTTACACAACAACGTACGAATTCCTCATTAGGGGGCGCAGATAAATGGACGAAATCAATCGGTCCAACCTTACGCGCATTGCAGTGAACCCAGAGGTCCCAGATGAGACACGTCTAGCAATCCGTAACCTGTCACCAGAGGAACTAATGACACTGTCTGTCACCGCGAAGCGGCCTGCCGCCTGTTCCACATTCCTCAAAGAAGCAAAGGGGAATTCTCAAACGTATGTACGGTTTGGGGTGCTGGGCCTACTCGTCGGGATTGCAAGCTGGGTCATTAATTCAATCTCGAGCATTTCCGATGCAGCGACCTCCGTTCTTATTGGTATCTCTTTTGGCCTCGGTGTTGGCACTAATTTGATACTCGCCGTATCCGATCTCCGCAGAACCCTCAGAAGGCTTCGTCCGATTTCGTTGCTGCAGTCTCACCGGGACGACTTCATCCTCCCGGCCCCACTAACATCGGCCGCAGTAAAACTTGTTGGGAATATGCAGCATGCGACGGACTCCATCCGGGGGGAGCTGGGCAGTGCACTAAGTGACACAACCGCTCGAAGCATTTCTAAAAAGGAATGGGAAATTGCGAGCCTGCTTGCTGCGTACAGCGGGGTCGTAACGAAGGGATACTGCCATAACCCGACCATGAGTGGCGAAATTAAAGAAGTCGATGAGGCACTTCAATACATTGCGCACCAAGTCGCGCAACTTGAGCTTTTCGTTGAATATTTGGAGCGCCGTATCGACTCGCACGGAAAGGGCAAAGGCCCCGAAAAGGACTCCATCGCCGATGCCTTCGATAATTTCAACACCAGCTGGGCGCAAGCTGAAGATATTCATCGCTTTCACGCAAAACTCTTGAAGTCTGCCGACTTATGCTGATCCGAAGCAGTAGCTGCTGGCCCGTTGATCTCTGTCCTTCAACTGGGCCGATGACGCCACAGAGATGGCGCCGACACTGTCGACTACAGGGTGTCCGCGCGGCGTAGTCCGCGGATCGGCCGTATGGTCAACAAAGCGATGCACACGACAAGCACCATGGCACCGCTTATCACCAGCATCGTGCGGGTACCGACGAGAGCGGCTGCCGGTCCCGCCAGTGTTTGACCGACAGGCACCATGATGATCGCGCCGGCTGCCTCAAATGCCTTGGTGCGGCCGAGGACGGGCCGAGGGACGTGCGTTTGTACGCTCGTCTCCCACATCACGCTCCAACAGCCCACACCCGCGCCGGAGAGCACGGCTCCCGCAGAAATCACCTCGGCGGGGAGTTGCAGGCCCACAGCCGTAGGAAAGCAGACGAGGCCGAGCATCGCGACGGATCCGACCAGCAGTGGCCGCGTGGGCCGGATTCGCATCGCTATCAAGGCACCCAGCGCGGTACCGCCGCCAAGAGCCGCGTTGATAAAGCCGTATGTCCGCGCGTCGTACGCTGAGATCAGCTCGCTGGATGTAAGAGGAATAAGGGGGCCCCACACCGTCAGCATAAGGACCATCCAGAGAACGATAGTTGCCCACATCCACGGCCGTGCCCGGAACTCCCTCCACCCCTCGACGAGAGCGATGCGATATGCGCTGGTCGTAAAAGTCTCGTGACGCCCCCGCACCGGCAGACGCAGCAGCAGCAGGCAGACCGCGCTGATGATGTAGGTGCACGCCTGGGCGGTGAAAACCAGAGCGGCCGAGGCGACCGCAACTAGTACGCCTGCCACTGCTGGTCCCGCGAGGAGGGCGAGCGACTCGGCTGTGCGTATGGCGCCGTTCGCAGCTTGGACATCTTCCGCCACGGCTGGCACGGTGCGCGCCACGCCCGGCTCAAATAGCCCGGCCGCGATGCCACTGAGAGCCATGACTGCGGCGAGTTGCCATAGCACCAAGTGCCCGCTGAAGAACATAACCGCCACTGCTGCCTGAGTAGCGGTAGTCACGACATTGGCGCTGGTCATCAGCAGCCGGTTATCAAAGCGGTCAGAAAGGACACCGGCGAAGATAATGAATCCGGCGAAGCAGACGAAGTGTGCAGCCAGCATTAGGCCCACCTCACTCGCCCCCATGCCTTGCTGAAGTAATCCTGCAGAGAGCGCGACGGGTAGCATCGCCTCGCCTAACTTGCCGGCGCCCCTAGCCACAAAGAAAAGCAGAAAGTTGCGGGAGCGCAGTCCACGGTCTGTGGAAGGCTCTGAGGGATTGTCGCTGTGACTGGCAGGAACGAGGGGTGAGCGATCTGCGGGCTGTTGGGACATGTGCATCTTCTTAGATGTCAGGAGTTCTCCTTGTTCCCGCCCGGCGCCGAACCATCGGTCATCGTGAAGTCACTATCGAGAACCAGCGGTGCGCTGGCATCCAGGAACTCGCTGGCGTACCGCTGCCCGATCGCCTTCCGCCAGCGATCCTGCACGGTGAGGTTGCCGAGCGTGTCATGCCACGACATCTGAGGTGCCTGCCGGAAAGAGATGTGTGCCGCGACGGCATCCGCCTCGGCAGCATAGACATACGCTGGTGGGGCCTCAATCTCCTGGGGCACTTTGCCAATCTGGTGTAGGACGAAACAGATGGGCTTACCGTCGCCGCCGAACCATGGATCGGGCACGTCGATCCAGCCCTTGCTGCCTGCGATACGGACACGCTTCTCGTCGGCCAGCCGTACGCCGGTCGTGAGATGGGCGGTGATCCCGTCCTCAAAGGTGAGGGTGGAGAGGGCCCACTCGTCGACACCGGTCTCGCCGATATGTCCCGCTGCGGTCAACTCCACAGGTTCGGTGAACGGCTTCCCGGTCGCGGCCCCTGCCAGCAGGCGAGCCATGGAAACGGGATAGCCGCCGACGTCGAGGATACCGCCGCCGGCCTGGTCATTGGCGTAGATCCGGCTGTTCGGGTTGAATGCGGCCGCGAAGGCGGCGGCCGCCTGGATGTGGTGGACCCTCCCGACCACTCCCTCGCAGACGAGCTTGACCAATAGATCAGTCTGCGGAAGGCAGCGATACATGTACGCCTCCATCAAGAAGACGTCATGCCGCCTTGCAGTCTCGATTGCTGCAGCACCCTGTGCCCTGTTGATCGCGAGCGGTTTCTCGCACAGCACGTGCTTGCCCGACTCAGCCGCGCGCATCACCCACCGCGCGTGTTGTGGGTGAGGAGTTGCAATGTAGACGGCGTCGACGCCTTCATCGGCAAGTAGTTCTTCGTAGGAACCATGGTGATGTGGGACGCCGAATCGCTGGGCGAACGCTTGCGCGGAGGCCGCGCTGCGGCTTCCGACGGCGGCGAGCATCCCAGTCCGGGAGAAGGGTAACTGTTGGGCGAACTTGGAAGCGATGTTGCCCGTTCCTATGATGCCCCATCTGAGCCTGGTGCTGTCCTGCACTGATAGAAACCTCACGATGGATTAGTTGACCTGGGTAGGCTCCTTGGCACGCCAGGGCCCGCTCTGCAGTAATTATCTCAGGCACAACTCAGTTAGAAGTAAATGCGGCCTACCTCACACCAATTACCGCCCAAGGAATTTCTCCCATACGTGTATTGCATTCTCCACCTGGAAGATCTGCGCGTGTTCCATGGCTGCGGAACCCATTCGCTCTCTCATCTCTGTATCACGCATGACAAGCCGAAGCGCCTGCCCAAAGCCCTCTATGTCATCAGGCTCGGCAAGGAAACCAGTGATGCCATCTTTGACGATGGATCGCACTCCACCAGAAACATTGAACGCAACGGAAGGGAGCCCGCATAGTGCTGCTTCTGCCAGCACCATCCCGAACCCTTCATGTTCGCTGGACAGAGCGAATATCTCCGCATTTCGATATTCGCTTTCCATTTCGGAAAACTGTTTCCTTCCAGCGAATTCGACGCGCCCTTCCAAACCTCGATCAGCTGCATGCTGTCGAAGGGCAGCTTCTTCGCTGCCGTCACCAACGAAGCGAAGTTTCCAGCCTGCAACCCCTGCGATTGAAAAGCTGTCGATCAATCGATCAAATCGCTTGATCGGCGCAAGGCGACCTGCAGTAAGAACAGTTCGTTCTAGCCTCGGTCTGTGCGATGTGTGCCCCGCCTCAATGTTTACTGGATTGGGAAGCCAAATTGCGTTCCGCACACCACATTCTTGGAAGCGTTGAACATCTTCCTCGCTGGAGAAGCTGAAAGCCTCATACTTAGAGAAGTTTTCGAGCACGTACTTGCGGTCATCCTGCGCTCGTGAACCCTCGTCAGTCGCGTCGCTCACCGAATACTCGTATGAAGGATGAAACTGAGCAAGGAGCCGGAAGTTTCGTGTATCAATATCTTCCATCCAGCGTGCAGACCGGATGCACTCAGTAACAATCCATCCATCTCCGATATCACGCAGAATCCGCTCCAACTCTTCCTGCGCAGTTTCATGAGCAGATCGGTTCACAGTTGGATCGATCGGGGCATTTAGTCCAATCTTGCGCGATCCTCGTTGCTGCGGGGAATCGAATACACCGACCTGCCAGACATCGTGCCCTCGCGCCGATAATCCTGCGGAAAGATTGAAAATCACCTTCTCGATTCCGCCGAGCACGCTAAGCCAATCTCCGACAATAACTACCCGCACCGACATCTCCCCTTCTTATTGCGCGATGTTCCATATCAGCAATTCTGAGGCTTCAGTATGCTTCGCCGCAGGCGTCTTCTTTAGACAGCGGCTCCACCTCTACCCGGATGATATCCGAATCTATCCTGCCTAGAACAGAATCTCCCTCCCCCCAGAGCTGCTCATGAAGCTTCTCGCCGGGCCGAAGGCCGATATATTCGATGGGTACATCGTTTTCAGACTCCTTGATCATACGGCGAGCTAAATCGTCAATTCTGATCGGGGCTCCCATATCCAGAACTAGCGTTTCTCCAGACCTTCCCTGTGAGGCGGCGTAAAGCGCTAGGTCAACTGCTTCCTCGATGGTCATTAGGTACCTTGTCACATCTGGATGAGTGACAGTTACAGGGCCTCCATTGGCAATCTGCTCCGCGAACGTATGCAACACGGAGGCACGGCTCCACATTACATTACCAAATCGGATACTCAGATATCTTTTTTTATTGGATCGCCCGTAATGGGCTGTCATCCTCTCTGCGAGTCGCTTTGTCTTCCCTAGTACCGTGACTGGATTCGCGGCCTTGTCGGTAGAAATGTTAACGAATGTCTGAACTATCTCGCTTGCGCAGACTTCGAGCAAGTTACTTGTGCCAATGACATTAACCCGGAATGCCTCATCCGGATGTTCTTCAAGGATCGGAACCTGCTTCAATGCTGCAGCATGGATTACAGTATCTGGCGCATATTTCTTGATCTTTTGCCTGAGATTTTCCATGTCACATATGTCGGCGACACATGATTGCAGATCTATCTGACGATTCCTTGTAGATCGGGTTATTTCGGTAATTACTTCGTGCAGCCTTGAATCATCCCGATCAAGTGCCACTAAAGCATGCGGATTAAGCTCCATGATTGCCCGGCATATCTCAGATCCGATGGACCCGCCCGCTCCCGTTACTAATACACGTCGTCCATTGATCATCCTCCCGATAGAGGCCGCATTTGCCTGTGAGTTCCTCTTCATGTCCATGTCGCTTCGCGGTCGAAATGTACGCAGAGCCTGAGTCCTCATTGCGTTTCTCCTCGCAATTTTCGCCGCTCCGCCGCCGTTGCAGCGGATCCAGCAGTTTCGCATCGGCCAACAGTGTTGAGACCGTGGTTTTTGCCGTGTTTTTCGATGGCTACTGCGTAGCCATCGGATCAATTGGGTTACTTACCAGCGGATGGTATGAAGCCCATTCTCGAACGGATTAGTCGCCACGTGCAGCGTGGTTCTATACGGCGAAATGGGGTTTCGCCGAACTTTCGCCTCAGCACAGGTCAACCCCTGCATCGGCACGACGAACTGCTCGACTGGGCGCCGGCAGCTGTAGTGCTGTGGTGCGCTACCTAAACCTGAGGATCAGTGGGTGACAAGCTTTCGCATCTCTATCGCGCCAGCCGCTGAGAGTCACCAAACGGTCTGAGGGCCATGATGTGATCGAGAAGCAGGATGGGTCACGCGTGTTCGAGATCACGTTTAATGATCAACAAGGAGTGGAGAGCCTCCACGATAAGAGAAAAACCGCTGGTCCTCAGGGTCAGCCGTTGCGGGCAGTAGGTTACGATGCCGGCCGCTTCGACAGTTTGGCACCAGAAGAGTTGACTGAAAACTACCGCAACCGAGGTGATCATCCAGTCAGATTCTCGGGAGTGTCCCAATAAAACTCTGCAGCGGGTGATGAATTTGACCGACTCGCTGCGGGGTGCATCTGTAGCTAAATTGAACTATAGCGGACACGTTGGATCCTGTAATGAAAGAACCCTCTTTACTCCTCCCCTGCCACTTCGTGACAGTCCCCCCTTGACCATGGTCAGGATCACTCGTTATGTTGAGAATGCAGAAAAAGAGAGTTGGTCGATGCGTATCCTTCCCTCAGGATCGAGTGGCTAGCAGCGGTACGTTCGCAGCCTCCCTCTCTGTTTTTATATGCAGGATTACGGGATTGAGCGCAGCGCGGTGCCTTGGCCTGTTCAAGTCATCTTCGCGATATTATCCTGACTGCGATCACTCAAAGGAAGGGCAGCGTTGATTCTTTATGCCTACCTCTCCCCAGCCAGACCATTTCAGCAAGTCCGGGACATTCACGCCGCGTGAGTCGGTAGAAAATCCGCATGTAACCGCGCTCGCGCAAACATGTGGAGGGGGAGAAGGCGGGCAGTGCAAGATAAAGGCCGCCTGCTACGGGATTGGGGCGATCTTTCCGGTGGTCATTCTCGATGCGGCCAGTCGGTGGTGCCCGCAAGTTGGCGTTGGCCTTCCACGGCAACAGTCGCAAAATGGACACTGCATGCTCGTTCTTCGCTGGACCGGCCCGGATGGCGAGGAAGACGCTGCCTTGACCCTGCTCATGCAAGCCGCAGCCCGCGTTCCACACATGCCAGCTACAGAAGCTGAACTCGTAGCTTACCAAAGGTCATTACCACTCGGCGTTTATGTAATCGCCTTACCTGCCGAATGCATCCTTGGGCCCTGGACCCTTGACGGAGCAGCGAGTTGATGCCTCCTGTCCCGGCTCATGGCATACCCCACGCGTCCGTTCTCGTCTCTGTCTTGGCGTTTCTGCACCGTCTTGAGGCTCTGAGATGTCTATTTCGAGCAGCTAGGCAGCTAGCACTAGGTGATCTCAAAAGGCCCCTGTCCCAAGTCAACCTCCGCGAGGGAGTTCCTGCTGTGCCTACTCTGAATGCCGAAGTCGCCATCATCACACCGACCCGTTTACTTTCTGAGCGCCGACTATTCCTAGTAGAGCTGTATGAGAGCCTTTGCAATCAGGATGTTTCATGGGAGTGGATCTTGTCTCTGGATGGTGTTCACTTATCCGGGCTGCCAGCCGAGCTGAGCGGTGATCCACGAGTCAAGGTAGTCACTATCCCTAGAGAGGTTGGAGCTGGTGCCGCGCGAAATTTCGCATTGAACGAGGTCTCCGCAAAATGGTGTACCACGGCGGACGACGACGATCTGCTTCCCGAAGCGTCGCTATCGGCCCGACTCGCACATGCTTGCACCTACAATCTGGGGTGGACCGCTGGCTGGTCGGCTGACTTACATCCCGATGGATCGACCACCACATGGCGCTGCCCGACTCCGCCGGGGTTCCACGCCCCAGGCGACGTCTGGTGTTATTGGGAATCTCCAGATGCAACCATCCCGATCGGTCCGACCACGCTACTCGCACGCACAAATCTCATTCGCGGCAGCGGTGGTTATGCAGCACTACCACAAGGCGAGGACTATGCCTACCTCGTCGGCATTACGGGCACTGCCCACGGTGCGCTGATTCCTACCGTTGTATACCATTACAGAAAACATCCCGAGCAGATGACGGCTCACCCTAGCTATCCAATATTGGAGTCTCGTGCTAGGCGATTCGCGTACAGTCAGGGTAAGCACCTGGCGGCAAAATATGGTGCACTGCAGGCATAGTACTGAGTTTGAACTCGTGAAGTTACGGCGGGGAAAGGGCCAGGCCGGTCTCTGTGAGGCAGCCGTCGATCAGGTGGGGGCGGTATTGGATCTTCTTGAGGCCGCGCTTGATGACGCGGGTGAGGTGGTCGAGGTTGGCCGCGGCGAGGTTGGCGAGCACGCCGCGGTTGAGCAGGGACCAGATGCCCTCGGCCGGGTTCAGGTCCGGTGCGTAGGAGGGCAGCTGGAACACGGTCAGCCAGTCGGTAGCGTCGATGAACTGCTGCATCTCGGTGCACGGGTGCCGGTTGAGGTTGTCCCAGATCAGGATGAGCGGGGCGCCGAGCTGGGCGTGTGCCAGGACGAGGAAGTCGCGGTAGTCCTGCCAGGTGAAGCTGGCCTGCTCGCCCTTGCGGCGGCGGTAGATGCGTAAGCGGTACAGCAGCCGCGAGCGGTAGCCGGTCCGGTAGCAGACCAGACCAGCCACCGAGACGCGTCCGGCGCCCCGCCCGCCGGGCACCCGGACCGTCGGGGTGTGACCACGCCGGGACCAGGTGCGGGCCTTCGGGGGCCTCATCGTCCGGCCGCACTCGTCCTCGAAGCAGACCCAGGCGTCCAGGTCCGCCGCCCTCTTTCCACCTGCGGCCACACCTCCTTCTTCCACACTTCAACGGCCCCGTCGTCCCGCTCGATCGCCCTGTGGGTGGGGATCTGGCACGACCAGCCGTTGCGTCGCAGCAGTTTCCACACTCCTGGCACGGTGTAGCCGATGTGGAACATCCGCCCGATCAGCGTCTTGATCCTCGTCAGCGTCCACCGCTGGTCGGCGAAGCCGTGCGCCAGTGGACCCCGCTCCAGGGCCGCCTCCAGCCGGGCGAACTGCGCCGGACTCAGCAGCGGCCGCGAGGCCGGCCCCTTCGAGCGCAGTCCGGCGACGCCCCGACGGTCGTAGGCTCGCCGCCACCGGTTCACCGACATCCGCGTCACCCGCAGTTCCCGTGCAACCTGCACGTCCGTGCGGCCCTCCTCGAACAACTCCGCGGCTGCCATGCGCACCCGCTCACGCCGCTCCCGGTCCGCAGCAGTCAGACCGCCACCTTGTGCGTACCGCATGAGACCGGCATAGCGGCACCGACGGCCAACGTCACCACCCCGTGGAACACCACGAGTTAACCTCGATCTTTCGTGACGGTCCGCTGACGTAGTCGGTGGACCGTTCCGCTTTCTGGGGCTCATGGCGGGCAGGCCGAGGGCCCGAGTTTCGTCTCGGGTGGACGCCGGGTTCCACTGCTCCGGTGGACTGGTTCCCTCGTAGGGGCGGGAAGGTTGCTGGTCAGCCGGGGTTCGACAAGAGTGCAAGGTGTTCGAGTGCGGTGGTGACCTCACCGGTCCAGGGCCAGTGGCGGGCGAGGCGGAGAACGCGGCGCCGGCCGGTGGTGACGAGTTGCCCGGCTGCGGAGAACAGGCGGAATCGCAGACGGCGGGGTTCCCAGAGGCGGGTCTGGCCTGTCAGGGCGAGCATGGGCATCCAGGCCAGCAGGTCGAGGGCGAGCTGGACGATCTCCAGCCACACCTTGTTCTGCGCGGTGTCGTGCAGGGGCAGGTTGCGCATGCCGGTCGCGCGGGCGGCCCGGATCCGGTCTTCGGCCCGGGCCCGCAGGCGGTGACGGAGCTCAAGCTGGGCGATCGGGCGGTCGGCGGTGTTGGTGGCAAAGCACGTGACCCGCATGCCATCCGCGTCGGTGATCCTCAACTGGGCTCCGGGATGCGGCCGTTCCTTGCGGACGATCAGCCGCATGCCCTTCGGCCAGCCCTCAAGGATGTCGCCGGTGAGTTCGGCGACCCATGCTCCGTCGCGGACCTCGCCGTCGGTCTCGATGGCCGGAGTCCAGGCCGATGCCGGGATCTTCAGAACGTGCTGGTGGATGGTTTCGTTGATCACCATGCCAACGGAGTAGGACAGCCAGCGCCCGCGTTGGGCGAGCCAGGCCACGAACTCGTGGGTGCCGCCCGCGGAGTCGCAGCGGATGAGGGTCTGCCGTCCGCGCCGGTACTTCTTGGGCAGTTGAGCGAGGGCGAGGCGAGTGGTGGTGATGTGGTCGGCGGCGGTGTTCGAGCCCGCGTTCCCAGGACGAAGGAGAGCGGCGACGGGTTCGCCGGTCCCGCCCGGCCCGTGGTCGACGAAGGCCATCAGCGGGTGGTGGCCGTAGGTCTTCTTCCAGGTCGGGGCGGCATCCTGCTTGTCGGAGTGGGAGACGACCAGGACTCCGTCCAGGTCCACGATCACCTGCCCACCGGTGTCCGGTGCCCGGCTGCCGGCCAACGACCAGGCGCGGGCCCGGACTTCGTGCCGGGCGGTGCGGATGGCGTTCAGCGCCTTCTCGTCCGCGGTGGCGAGGGTGTCGATCAGGCGGGAGACCGTGGGGTCGGAGGCGACCGGTCCGAACACGGCCGGCTCGGCCCGCAGCATCGCGATGTCGGCGAGGCAGTCGCCGCCGAGCGCGACCGCCAGCGCAAGGTCTACGAGTATCTTGCCCGGGTCGTGGACGGCCCGCGGTTTCCGCCAGGGGGCGAGTGCTGCGGATATGGCCTGGTCGAGGCCGGTCTTGCGGACGGTTTCGACCAGCAGCACTGAACCGGCCTGCGAGACCACGGCCCGGCCGTCGTCCCGGACAAGGACATGGGGATAGGACCCGATAGGCTGCTTCACCTGGAAAGTGCCTCCGACAGGGGCGGGAACAAGGACCTCAGCAATCCTCATTCTCGCTGGTCAGAGGCACTTTCTGCTTGCCTGATCACCTGCCGGACAGCCCGCTTCGTGAAAGCGCGAGGTTAAAGATCAGTGAGCGTTTTCAGCGTTGACTCTCCAGGGTGAGGACAGCTTTGGCCATGACGGTCATGCGGTTGGGGCTGATCCGGGACCTGCGGAAGATCTGCCAGGACTTCAGCCGTGCCATGCCGCGTTCGACTGGTGCTCTGGCCGCGGCCAGAGCCCGGTTGACGGTGCGCTGGGTGAGGGAGAGCTCACCACCCGGTGGCCGTTTGAGTCCGGTGGTGACCCAGGGGCCGGCGCCTTGGTAGGCGCGGTCGGCGAGGATCGGGACGCCCTGGCGTTCGCAGATCCGGATGATGCGGTGGGTGCGTGCTGCGGTCAGGTCGTGGGTGCGGCCCGGCAGCGCGGGCGAGATCCACATGACCTCACCGGCGGGGTCGGTGACGACCTGGACGTTCACGCCGTGCCGGCGGTGCTTGGCCGAATAGTCGGCTCGGCTGTCGCCGACGCGGTCGCACTCGGCGAGGGTCCCGTCCAGCAGGACGAACTCCGGATCGTGCTCGCGCAGAGTCTTGAGCAGGCCCGGGGCCCGTTCGGCGAGCAGGCCGGTCACGCCGGTGACATATGCGTGGGCCGTGCCGACGGATATCCCGAAGCCGGACGCGAGCCGGGTAAGGGTGTCGTGGCGGCGTAGGTACACCAGAGCGACGAGCGCCCGCTGGTGCGGCGGGAGTTTGCACCGTCGGTCACCCTCACGGGTGACGATGAGCATCGTGACCCACTCGACGAGGGCATGCGGGAGGTCGAGTGCGGCAGGATAGGAAACCAACAGGGCTCCTGTGCCGATGGGTTGAGACTTCGAACACCTCCCCCAACGGCACGGGGGCTTTGTGCGTTGCGGCCCTCACCTCGACCTCACCGGCGTCACCCGATCAGTGGCCACGCTGAAAATGCTCAGTAATGCAGGGGCGTGATGAACTGGCCGGATGAGGTCTGGTGCCGCCGGTGCTGGTGGCCGACGCCGGCTACGGACAGAACGCCGACTTCCGCGACGGACTGGAACATCGCAGCATCGCTACGTGGTGGCGATCCGCTCGGACGTGACCGTCCACCCCCAGGATGCGGAGCCCACGGCCCCCACCTGGTCCGGCAACGGCCGCAAACCCCAGCCCCGCTACCGCGACAGGCCGACCCCGGTGGCCGCGCTGGCGGCCGGCCACGGACGGCAGGCGCTCAACGAGGTGACCTGGCGGGAAGGCTCCCGCGGACCCATGCGCTCACACTTCCTGGCACTGCGGGTACGGCCGGCCGGCATCAAATCCCGCCGCCTGGCCCAGGCCGCCGCCACGGCACTTCACGTACCGAGGCATCCTCGTACCGGATCGATGCCGCTGGAACCCAGCGTGTACGGCGGGCACTGCCCGCACTCCGTACTGTCATACTCTGGACGGTACGGAGCCCTGGCGTGTGCCTTCCCGATAGTCCGCAAGAGACCGAGAACGACGGCTACAGGCTGTAGCGATTGCGCATCAAGCGCTGGATTTGCGCATTCATTGCGCATTCTCAGCCGACATTGCGCACCGACTCGCGGAACTTACAGGGGCGGGTACGCGCCCTGTGCGCTCGTTCTGCAGATCCCACAGTTCACGGAACAAGCCGTCCTGTTGAGCCAGCAGCTCCTCCGGGGTGCCGTGCTGGATGACCCGGCCCTTGTCCAAAACGACGATGCGGTCGGCGATGGTCACATTGGTGAGCCTGTGCGTGACCAGGACGACGGCCCGGTCGGCGGCGAGCCGGCGCAGCCCGGTGAAGATGCGGTGCTCGGCCCTTGGGTCGAGGGCAGCGGTCGGTTCGTCTAGGACGAGCAGTCCGGCCGGCCGATGGAAGGCGCGGGCGAGCGCGATCCTCTGCCACTGTCCGCCGGACAGTTCCTGCCCACCCCACCATTCCTTGGCCAGCAGGGTGTTCAGCCCGCTGCGCAGCCCGTCGATGACCTCGTCGGCGCCTGCGGCATGCGCCGCCGCGAGCACTGCGGTGTCCCCTTCCTCGGTGGCCTGACCGAGGGTGATGTTTTCCCGAGCTGACAGAGGCCAGCACGCGTAGGACTGCGGAACGACGGCGACACGCTCCCAGGTGGCATGCGCGTCCAGGTCCCTGGTGTCGACTCCGTCCCAGGACACGGCTCCTTCATCGGGCAGGTACAGAGCCGAAAGGATCTTGCTGAGGGTAGTCTTGCCGGAGCCGTTCTCGCCCACCAGCGCGACGACTTCGCCGCGCCGGACCTCCAGGGAGACGTCGTCGAGGGCGGGACGGTCGGCGCTCGGGTACTGGAAGGTGATGTTCTCGGCGCGTACGACGGTGGGGGCGGTCGGCGCTTGAGAGCCGCGGTCGATGCGATGCCCGCCGGCTTCGTCGATGAAGTCCGCCCAGTCGTCCAAGTACATTCCGGTGCGGAAGAGTTGGGCCCCGTAGCCGACGATCCCGTCCAGTCCCGCGCTGACGCGGCCCAGTGCGAGGAAGGCGGTGCCGACGGCGGCGACCGAGATCTGCCCGGCGAACACCAGCAGCGCCAGGGCCACCCACACCACCGCGTGGGCGAGTCCTCCCGCGACCCCGCCCAGCAGGGAGATCCTGGCCGAGCGCCAGGTGGCCTGGTCGGTGGTCCTGTCGATCCGCGCCCCGGCCGTGCGGTACTTGTCGAGCAGGAACGGCGCCATGGTGCCGGAGCGGACCTGGTCGGCGGTCTGCTTGTCGACCATGTACCAGCGCAGCATGCCTAGCAGCCGCCGGTCCTTCGTCGTGGCGAGCGAGGCGATGTAGCTGATGCGCGCCGCCCGCACGCTGGCCACGCCCTTCGGCAAGGCCGCCAGGAGGAGCAGAGGCAGAAGGATCGGGTGCACGGCGGTCAGGACAAACGCCGAGGCGATCAGCGACGCCGATGCGGCAAGGATGTACTGGGCTTCGGTGAGGAGGTCCCTGGAGACCTCCACTCCCCTGTCGGCCGCATCCCAGCGGTCGTTGTATCCGGGGTTGTCGTACGCGGCGAGTTCCGCCTTGGTCGCCGCGTCGAGGAGCTCGAGTTCGGCCTCCCGGGCGATACGCGGGGCCAGCCGGGCCGACAGCGCGGTGGAGGCGATGCCCAGCAGGGCGCGCAGACCGATGGCCCCCGACAGGACAGCAAGGGAAGGTACGGCGGAGCGGAGCTGGTCGCCGCTGATGTCCTGCGAGGCGATCAGCGGCTTGATCACCCCGGTGGTGGCCATCAGCCCGAACGCTTCCAGCACCCCCGAGAGGAGCTGCACGACCAGCAGGGCGATGACCGCGGCGCGGTCGACCTGCCAGCCCAGTGCGAGGGACCGGCGGATCAGTTGGGGCAGTCGCCGGGCCATCGCACGGGTCGTGATCGCGTTGGCGGCCTCGATACGGCGGTCGCCGGGGATGACGAACTTCAGTTCCTCATCCGAGACCTCCGCCTCGCCGGTCGGCGCGGTTGTCGCGGTGGGCTTCGGGATGGTTGTCATCGGCTCCAGCCCTCCGCCGACACGCGGTGCCCGGCCAGGGAGGTCGTACGGAATCCCACCGGATCACGCTGTTCGCGGATGAGTACGAGGTGCGGACCGATCACGGTTTGATACGCCAAGACGTCCCCCTGTGTGCCGTTCGTGGTTGAGGCTGTCGCTCGTCAGTCGTTTCGTTCAGCGCGGTCGGAAGGTGCTGGATGGTCACGACGTGCCTCCGCTCGCCTCAAGGCCGTTGAGCTCGTCTTCGAGGCCCTCAAGGTCACTGAGCAGGCGGCGGATGGCGATCTGCCGCTCGCGCCAGTGCCGTTGAAGATCCGCCTCCGCCTCCCCCGGCAGGTCGTACTCGGCGGTGGTGGCTCCGTAGAAGCTGAACAGCATGTACAGCAGCGCGATCCGGGCGCATGCCCGCACCTCCCGCGTCGGGAGGCTGGGGTGCTCCGAGCGGTAGGCCCTGGCCATCGCCAGGGCGCAAGCGGCCCAATCAGTGCTGGTGGCGACGGTGCGCGGGTCGAACGCCGCCCGCCCCAACTCCCAGGCCGGCATCGCGCTGGCGCAGCGGAAGTCGATGACGCCGGTGACTACGTCGGCGAGGGTGATCAGGTTGGTGCGGCTGAGATCCGCATGCAGCGCCTGTTCCGCCAGGGTCTCGGGCAGACGTTCCCGCAGCAGGTGGACGTGGGCCCGCAGGTCCTCACGCCGCTGGTCGAGGTCGACGCGTAGCTGGTCGAGACGGTCGTGACCTTGGCTCGTGGCTCTGGCCAGCACAACGTCGCATTTCGCTACGGCGTCCTCGACAGGCTCGGTCCGCCAGCGGGTCTGCTGCACGCGCTTCGGCAGCGGATACGCGGCTAGCGCACGGTGCATGCGTCCCATGACGACGCCGATGTGCTCGGCGAGGGGGACCGTCATCGCCGAGGGGTTCACCCGTCCGGGAGCCTCGTCGACCACGGCCCACGCACTGCCTCCCGCGATGGTGACCAGATTGTCGTTGGCGTCGGGCCACACCCGCGGAACGGGGAGCTTCGCGGCCCGGCAGTATTCCGACATGTCCCACGCGTTGCGCGCCTCGTCCAGGTCGGCCATCGACGGGTACTGCTTGACGTACAGCCGTAGCCCGTCGTCCGTCAGGACTCGCCGGTTGATGGTGTCCGTGCCCATGTGCACCGGTTCGACGATGTCGGCGACCAGCCCGTACCGGTCTTCCAGCACGTCAGCGGTCAACGTCTCGCCCCAGGCTGCTTCGTCCATACAGATCACCGACCTTCGCGTGCGGAGGGACGGCATGCCGTGGGGTGGGTGAAGGCGTTGTCCTCCGTGAGGGCTCCCCTGTCGACAATGGGGGTGTTGGTGACGGTCAGTTCGAAGGCATCGCGACGAACGCCGAACCGGTGCGGAGCCGCAGAGGTTCGAGCGAAGACGTTCACGTACGCCACCCGCCCCACACCCTCTTGCCGGTCTCCAGGCGCAGGTTCTCCAGCATGATGTGCGCCTCGTCGACCAGGCCGACGTCGCGGTGCTTGATCCCCCAGTTCAGCGAGTCCAGAGCATCCAGTGCCCCGTACGCCCGGCATGCGACAAGTTCCTCCGTGGTGAGGGGTCGGCCGTATCCGTGGTGGAAGGCGGCGTTGAGGTCGGGGCGGTGGCACAGGATCCGGTAGCGCAGCCGGCTGAGGTCCCGGTAGGCGGCGGACCGAAGCTCGGCCCGCTCGAAGTCGATGACCCGCAGCCGCTGCTCGGTCTCGTCCCACATCCAGTTCTTGGGCATGTAGTCGCCGTGCTGGGAGACCTGGGGCAGGCTCGGAGGAGCTTCCTCGGCGAGCGTGCGCACCATCGCGAGGTCGTGCTCCGGCGCGTACGCCGCCGTACGGTCCAGCAGTTGGGCGACCGCCTCGCCCCACGCCTCCTCCGTCGCTGTCGGCGTCGGCTCGTCGGCTGCCGCGGTGTGGAACCGGGCGAGCAGTTCGCCGGCCTGCTCGTAGGCCGCCCGTTCCTGTTCGGCCGGCAGGCGCAGCGTGTCGAGACCTCGTCCGGGCACGGCGGTGATCAGGACGGTGCGCGTCTGCGTGTCTGCGGCGACCAGCTCGGGTGCACGGCCGGCGTCCATGGCCACGGTCCACTTCTGGTACGCGGTCACCTCACGGTGGTGGAGCTTCGGGCCCGCGTGGACCTTCCCGAACCACCTCTCGCCGTCAGGCCCGTTGATTTCCCAGACGGAAGGCCGGATGTCGCCGGGCCTGGGGTGCTCGGTGACCACCGTGTACGTGTCGGTCACCGACTCCACCAGGTGGTGGAGTGCGCTGGGCATGTCGGTCACGGTGCGCCCTTCCGCTCGCCGAGCCCTCCGACCTCGCCACAATGGGTGATGGACCGGATGCGCTCAGTGTCCTGTTGTGGGTGGGTAGCTTGCCAGGGGGCACTGACAGTGCGGTCTGAGCTGGTCATCTGGGGGTGGGAACGCGGAGGACGGTCCCGGAGGCCATCTCGGTCAGGGACTCGTCGAGCACTTCCCAGCGCCAGCCGAGCGTCACGAGGTGCGGGTCGTTCTCGGCTTTCACGCGCTCCCGCAGGGCCCTGACCCGGGCCAGCGCGCTGTCACGGCTGATGCGGGCCCGGTCCGCGAACTCCTGTGACGTCGTACCGATTGCGACCATCCGCCATGTCTCGATCTCCGTTTCCGAGAATGCCTCCGAGGAGGCGGCCGTCTCGGGACGCTGGAGTTGCCCGGTGACGAAGCAGGCGTGGACGACGGCGGCCCGGCCTCTCACACCGAGCTTCTGTCCGCAGTGCTTCAGCTGCACGTTGATCGTGCCAACGGTGATGGACAGCTCGGAGGCGATCGCGTGGGTGCTCTCGCCCTCCGCGACCTTCTGGGCGATCCGAAGCTGTGCGGGTGTCAGCGGAAGCGTCGCGGGCGGGCGGGTCGGGCGGGCACTCACGGTTGCGCGGCCTTTCTGTGGGGCGGGGCGTGTCAGGCGCGAGCCAGCCATCGCTGCCGCTCGGTGTCGGTGACGAGGCACTCGTCGTGGGCGAGTTCCAGGCGGGCGAGATGGGCGTAGTGCTCGATCACCCCGGCGCCGAAGGCTTCCCGCGCGAAGACGCTGTTCTGGAAGGCGGTCAGAGCCGGTCCGAGGGTGGGCGGCACAGGGATTCCGCCTGCCCGGTAGGCGTTGCCGGTCGCTTCGGGAGCAAGGGCGAGCTTCCGCTCGAGACCGTGGTCAATGGCCGCCAGCACCGCCGACAGCGCCAGGTACGGGTTGGCGTCCGCGCCCGGCACACGGATCTCCAGGTGCAGCCCTTCACCGCGGCCGACGACGCGGACCGCGCAGGTGCGGTTGTCGCGGCCCCAGGTGAACGTGGTCGGCGCGAACGAGCCGGTCGTGAACCGCTTGTAGGAGTTGACGTTGGGCGCGTAGAACGGGCCCAACTCGGGCAGGCCGGCGAGCAGACCCGCGATGGCGTGCTGACCGATCTGGGACAGTCCGTACTCGCTGCCGGGCTCGTTGAGTTGGCTGATGGCCTTCGACCACAGCGAGACGTGCAGGTGCAGGCCGTTGGCTCGGTCGGTTTCCGGGGCCGCCATGAACGTGGGTGCCAGACCGGCGCGCAGACCCAGGGTGCGCACGGCGTGCTTGAAGAGTGGGTGCCGGTCGCAGGCGGTGAGCGCGCCACCGTACGGGAAGGTCACCTCGACCTGGCCAGGACCGGCCTCGGTCTTGATCGCTTCAACGGGCATCCCCGCGCCGGCGAGCGCCCGCTGAAGACGGCGCAGGAACCGGTCGGATACGGGGTCGTGATCGAGGGCGTAGTCCAGGTTCCCTGTCGTCAACGGCCGCAGGCCCTGGTAGTTGGCCTGTTCCGCGTCCTCGTACGTGCCCCTGTAGAGGACGAACTCGGTCTCGATCCCCGCCTTGGGGTGCAGGCCGTGCCGCGACAGCCGGGTCAGCTGCTGGTGGAGGATCTGGCGGGGCGCGATGTCGATCGGCGTTCCGTCGTGGTGGACGGCATCGCCGAGTACGACAACGGTGCGCGGCAGCCACGGCACGACGCTCAGAGTCGACAGGGCCGGTTGAACGGACAGGTCCTGGTAGCCGGTCTCCCACGAGGTCAGGGCGAAACCGTCCGCCGGGCTCATGTCGATGTCGGTGGCCAGGACGTAGGCGCACACCTCGGCACCGTGATGCGCGACGCGCTTGAGGAAGTGGTCCGCGTCGTAACGCTTCCCCTTCAGCCTCCCCTGCAGATCGGGGACGGCGAGCAGCACCGTGTCGATGGCGCCCGCCTTGACGAGGTTCCGCAGGTCGGACAGGGAGAATGCCTTCTCGGAGCGCCCGCCCTGCTCGGGGACGGACGCGGCAGCCAAGCGTGCCACGGTGCCGTTGCCGCTCGTGGTTCTCGTCAGTCGGGTAGCCGGAGCGCGTTTCCGCGCCCCGGCCCCCTCAGAACCGGACGTGCGGCTGTTCACCGCATCCGGCTCAAGCGGGCCCTGATGGCTACGTGAACTGGTCATGCTTGCGTGGCCTTCCTGTTATCGCCTGCGTGATGCTGGCGGTGGCATTCGGCGTGTACGAGGCGGAGGTTGGTTCTTTCATCCGAGCCGCCGTCCCGCCGATACATGAAGTGGTGCTTGTGCAGTGGCTTCATGGATGCCGAGAACCATGCAGCCCATTCACGCGGGCTGTCTGGTTCGTATTCGGCACCGGAGATCAAGGGCTGTTTACACAGCGGGCAGATCCCCTTCTGGCGGGCAGCCAGCGTGATCGACGTGCGGTCGATCGTTGCCGGGATATTCTTCTTTCGGCGGCTGGCCCAGTAGTCGGTCAGCGTCGGGTCGTCGACGGAGTTTCCTCCCTTGACGAGCACGTGCCGTTCGATCCGGGTCCAGTTGAACTTGTAGAGATAGGCACCAGAAACGCGGCTGCCAAATACCCAGTTGTCCATCCTGGTTGAATTGAACCGCCCGAAGTACCTCGCAACAGTCCAGTACCTGGGCTTCCTCGGGTGGCTGTGTTTCGCCCACTTGTAAGTGAGCAGCCACACATAGTCGTCCAAGGCGCTGAATATATCCTTGGACACCACCGTCCGGTAGTAGGTGGCCCATCCGCGGATGATCGGCCTGAGCTTGCGGATAACCGCGTCCGCGTTTGCTCCTCTCAGGGCAAGCATCTCATCTCGGAGCCTCTTCCGGATCCTCTTGACGGCATCCTTGCTCGGTTTGATGAGCAGTTTCCCGCTGTAGGAGCGCACGTTGAACCCGAGAAAGTCAAACCCTTCTTCGAGATGAACGACCTGAGTCTTCTCCTCATTGAAGAACAGCCCTCTCGGCTCCAGCCAGTTCGTCAATCTCTCTTTGGCTTGGTGTGCTTCCGCCTCGCTGTGACAGAGCACAACGAAGTCATCTGCGTACCGAACAAGCACCGGTGCGTCTCTGCGGCTCCAGGGCGTGGCGCCTTCGAGACAACCGACAGCCGTACTCATCCCGTGGAGGGCGATGTTGAGAAGCAGAGGGCTGATGACCCCACCTTGCGGGGTTCCCTCGCTTGTAGGCGAGAAGCGACCGCTGTCCATGACGCCGGCCCTTGAGCCAGCCACGAACCATGTCCTTTGCAGGAAAGGTTCCGATGACCGACAGCAGGTGGTCATGGTTGATGCGGTCGAAGGCCGCTGACAGGTCGGCGTCGAGGGCCCATCGCCTGCGCCCTCCGCTTTTTGCCACCAGATAGATCGTTTGGATGGCGTCCTGACAGCCCCGGCCGGGACGGAAGCCGTAACTCCGCGCCTCGAACCGGGCTTCCCACTCTGGTTCCAGAGCATTCTTCACCCGGGCCTGATGAGCCCGGTCCCGAATGACCGGGATTCCAATCGGGCGCTGCTTCCCGTTGCTCTTCGGGATGTACACCCGCCGGACTGGATGAGCCTTCACGCTGCTGGCGCCGGCAAGTAACTCCGATACCAACATTCCTCGCTCCTGCGGAGTGAGGGCAGTATGTCGGTCCACCCCGGGCGTCCGGCGGCCTGGGCTCAATTGGGTCACGCGCTTCACACTTACGAATGTGTTGGCGCGTGATCTCAGCATGAGCTTCTGCAAGTTACGGACCCTTTTCAGGTCCCCGTTCCGCGTAGCCGCGAAGATCCTCTGGCGCAGTCGTCGTACCGATGCTTCCGCTGGAGCCCAATCGATGTTGTTCCAGACGTTCGCATGGTCCACAGGTCCGTTCGCGTCGGTAGACATCGTGGCCTCAATTGTGCTCATCTCCGCCTCCCCTTAGCGTCTAACTTGCCCTGTGGTTCCGATTCTTGTGACAGGTCATCTTGCGGGCCTACCTGATCCGCGTGGGCTCCCTTTCGGGCCGGGATCGTTTCCCGTATCCGGCGAGTTATGCGAGGAGTTGAGGGGGCTCCCTGATTTCCTCTGGGCTTTCGCCCTACCGGCATTCGCTTCTCGGATCATCCTGTCCCGCTGGGGAGTTGAGCCATCGTTACCTCCGGCCTACCGGACGACGTCCGGACCCAAACGGGGTTTCCACGTTCCACTCCTTGAGATACGGCTGGGGTGGGCGCCCTCTTAATCCCGGGATCTGCGGTGTCCGCTTCCCTGTATCTGAGCTCAGGGGTCGCTTTGCGCTTTCCAGCGCCAGATCCTAAAGGTCGCCGATTCCGCCATCTGCGACCGCGAGGTAACGAGACATCATCAAGGGTTCACTTGCGTTCGCCCGTCCAGCCTTCCCCTGACCTGTGGCGTCCCGATGGCCGGGACCCCCTTGGGCTTTCCGCTCGGCTTCGCACCCCACCGTTACCGGTGACGCACGCGAACGTGGGGACGGACCTGGACACTGGTCCGGGATGATGCGCTGCGTTGCCTTTCCTCGCGCATCACCCACTCAGCGGGAGCGACTTCGTGTCGCACTCAGACGACCTCGTCTTCGTACGTGGCCGCCGAGCGGTCGAAGTTCTGGGCCGGCACTTCGTACGAGCTGCCCTGCTTCCGCCACCACGCCCAGGCCAGCGCGAGGACGACGAGCAGAGCGATCGGCGCGTAGTTGAAGGTCTCCACGGACACCAGGCCGCCGTCGGCGGGGCGCGTCTGCGGCAGACAGAACAGCACCGTCACGAACACCACCCAGAGAACGGCGATCGTGCCGACGGCCACGCCCCAGCTGCCGAGGTTCCAGGGGCCGGGCCGGAAGCGATCCCGGTTCTTGATGCGCAGGTAGATCGGGATCGCGTAGGCCGGGGTGATACCGACCACGTTGATACTGGTGATCGCCGCATACGCGACCGGGCTGTACAGGCTCGGCAGGGCCAGCACGGCTGCGCACACGACTGCCAGCAGCACGGCCATGCGCGGAGTGCCAGTACGGCGGTCGACCTGCCGCCACAGGTGCGAGCCCGGCAGCGCCCCGTCACGCGAGAACGCGAACACCATCCGACTGGCCGCGGCGGTCTCGGCGTTGCCACAGCACAACTGCGCGATGATCACCACCAGAAGCAGCGCCTTCGCCCCCGCCACACCCAGGGCATCCAGGAAAATCTGCGCCGGCGGCACCCCCGTCGCCGTGCCAAGGGTGCCCGCGTAGTCCTGGATCGCGAACGTGAGCCCAGCCAGCAGGACGAACCCGGCCAGCCACGACCAGCCGATCGCGTGGATGATCCCGCGAGATGCGGACACCTGGGCGTCAGTGGTCTCCTCCGACAGGTGCGCGGAGGCGTCGTAACCACAGAACGTGTACTGGGCCAGCAACAGACCGAGCACCGCCGCGTAGAGGGGGCTCCAGCCGGTGTTGTTGACGAACTCGCCGAACACGAAGTCCGAGGACTGGTGGTGGGAGGGGACGATCGCCAGAGCGCCGACGATCACCGTGACGCCGCCGAGGTGCCACCAGACGCTGATGCTGTTGAGGATGCTGACCAGCCGGACCCCGAACAGGTTCAGGGCGAGGTGTAGGGCGAGGATGCACAGGAAGATCACCATGATCTTGCCCGGCGTCGGCACGAATCCCCACTGCAGGTTGAACAGGGCGCCCGTGAACAGCGCGGCCCCGTAGTCGATGCCGGCGATCGCGCCGAGCAGGCCCAGCAGGTTCAGCCAGCCCGTGTACCAGCCCCACTTCCGCCCGCCGAGCTGCTCTGCCTGGTAGTACAGGGCCCCGGAGGTCGGATAGGCGGAGGTCACCTCGGCGAGGGCGGCGCCGATGAACATCACCATCGCCCCGACGACGAGCCAGCCCCACAGCATCACCGACGGGCCGCCGGTGTTCAGGCCGAAGCCGTACAGGGTCATACAGCCGGACAGGACGCTGATGACGCTGAAGGAGATCGCGAAGTTCCCGAACGGCCCCATGCGCCGGGTCAGCACGGGCTCGTAGCCGAGCTCCCGCAGGTATGCGTCATCGGGCTTCCGGGACAACGCGCGGTGGTTCGGACTCAAGCGAGACACAGGTCAGCCTCCAAGTTCAGAGAGAAACAAATGGGCAGGTTCATGCCAATGCGGCTTCATGGGAAACGGAATCCGGTTACGGGTGCGGCCCGGCGCGCGGCCCACGGGTACGGGCGTAGGAAAGGGACTCGGCGCGCGCTCGAAGGAGCAGCGCCTCACCCGGGTCTGGCCCTACGGCCCCTTCATGCACCGACGCCCACGGCTCGCGGGCCGCGTACGGGCCCATCGCCTCGAACACCTCGGCGGCTTCCAGATACTGGTGGCCGGCCCACAACGCGTAGGCAAGAAGGCTCAGGTCAGCCACTGAGCGCTGCTCGCCGTGCGTCTTGTGGAACCAGTCGTGGAAGGCGGTCAGCGTGTAGTCGAGCGTCGACTCCTGCGCCCACTGCCGCCGCCACAGCGGATCGGCGCGCGATCGCCGTCGCTGCTCGATCTGCGCGTACGCGGGGAGAAGCAGCAGAGACGATCCGACAGGCCGTTGCGAGGCGACGGACCGACCGAAGTCGAAGACCGCGGCCAGAGAGGCGCCCGGCGGGCCATCCAGGGAGAGCATGAACTGCAGCACCCGGTGGTAGGCCTCACGGTTGTACGGATCACGCCGGTTGACCTCGTACAACAGCCCCCACGGACCGCTGGGCAGCATCGGCTCGCCGGGGTTCACCCGGTGTTCCTGGCGCTGCTGCCGCGTGTCGATCTGCGCCAGAGCCAGGAGGCACACCCACGGCACGGGATCATGCGGCGCGCGACGAGCCGCCAGCAGCGCATCACGCCGAGCCCTGAACTCGAACTCCAGCGTCTGTGGATGCCGTTGTTTGTGCGCGCGCAACGCCCGCTCGACAGCCACGCGGGCACCCATCAACTGCGCGTCATAGCTGCCAGGCTCTTCGCCGAGCCACACGCCCACCACGTCCGACCGGGCGGCTGCCACCGCCAGCAGCTGGGTGCGTGACGTTCGCAGTGCCCAATGCGTGGCCGTACCCAGCAGCAGTTGCCGCGCCGTTCTCCAGCGGCCGGCCTGCAACTCAACCAGGGCCACGCCCAGGTCGTCGTCGTGGCCGGCGGGGTGATACACGAGGCGCATCAGAGTCCCTGCCCACGAACAGAGCGGTGGCGGAACGCGAGATCGAGGCTGCCCGTCGAATGTGTTCGAACCGTGCGAGGTGGCGTCGTGCTCTCTGGGTTGGACGTCGATGTCATCGAAGGCCTCAGGCAGGTTGGGGGGAATGGGTCCGCGCAGGGGGTGGCGTGCACCCACGCCTGGAGGCGGAAGGAGGGGTGACCGAGCCGGGCAGCCTAGAAACGAATCTGGCCGATCATGTCCGCGATGCTGGTCATGAATCGGTTGATGCTCGGGGCCATGGAGGTGCTCGCCAGGAAGAACCCGAAGAGCACGCAGACGATCGCGGGTCCGGGCTTCACCGACTTCCCGCGAATCAGAACGACCACGAGGATGCCGAGCACCAGGACGAGAGAGATGCTCAGAGCCATCAGAGGGCCGCTTCCTCCGCGGACCCCCGTCGCTCCCTACGAGCCTGGCTCAGCGCGCGGCGCAGAGCATCGGCCCGGGTCAGCGATCGCGGGGCTTGGGGGAAGACGTGCCAGTGCATCCCGGGAGGCGTCGTGCTCTCGGCGGACGGCACGACGACGTGGCACTTCTGCCCCAGCGCAACGGTCCCCGGCTCCTCCCAGCGGGCCGCGGTGCCCACCGGAACCAGGAAGTACAGCCGGGGCTCCGGACCCTCGTGATCCAGGATCACCGGGCCGACCGGCTCGCTACCCTCGCCGAGGATCTCGATCGCGCGCCGGCCCACGGCCTCCACGGCGCGTACGGCATCCCACCACTCGCCGGCCGAGCACAGCTCCGGCTCCTCGCCGATGGGCATCCAGCGCGGCGGGACCGCGCGAGCTGCGGGATTGTCGTCGGACATGGAAAAGGCCTCCTCACCACTGGGTGTGAGGAGACCATTCCATTCAGCAAGCTATTGTGCGCGGACAGACTGTCCGTGGGGTTCGCTCACCAAAGCCCTTGACACAAGCTCAGGTTGTGCTAAGTCCCGTCCAACTGCCGAACGCAGACAGCTCGTTGGAAGGATGGGAGTCCATCCTGAGCAGCGCCGCAGTCGTCTCACGGACGGACGGGTGGAACCGCGTGTGGTTCGGCGCGACCTTCCGCGCACGCTTGAGATCCGCGAAGGCACCGGGCCGATCGCCCACGGCGAGCTTCGCGGAGGCCACGTCGATGAAGTGGTGGCTCGACCGTTCGCCGACGGTCGTACTGGGCGGCGCCCACTCGCCGCCGGAAACCGGAGACCACTCGGTGAGGCGGGCGAGGGCCTGCTCGGTGTCACCCATGTCGATCATCGCGTGCACCTCGTGGATGCGGATGTTCGTCGGGCCGAACGACATCTCGTAGGCCAGGGAGTCTCGGTTGCCTGCCATGCCCGCGACCTGCTCCGCCTCCCGGAGGTAGTCGTCAGCGCGATCGGAGTTGTTCTCACGGGCTTCGAGAACGGCCAGCTTCAACAGCAGCGCGCCGTCGACGGCAAGCGCGTCCTGCGTGAAGGAGCGTTCCGGCTGGAACCGCTCCAGCTCGGTTCGCAGCGCGAGGAGCTTGCGACGTGCCGGCGAGTACGCGCCCTGGCGGAGCATCGCTCCCGCGACGAGGTATCCGGCCGTGAACTGCATCAGGGGGTCGCCGGAGCGGTCGGCGGCCCAACGGACGCGTTCCAGCGCCGTGTTCGACAGGTCGTGATGACCCATCTTGTGGGCCAGGGAGTTCACGGCACGATAGGCGCGCGCCAGGTGCCAGAACGCCTTGCTCTGGTCGCCGTTGCCGCCGCCAAGGGCTACGTGCGTCAACTCGGTGATGATCGGCGGCAGCAGGGGGCCCATCGGCGCGTAGCGGGCGTCACGGCGCAGGGCCGCCACCTGGTCGACTTCCGAGGCGAGCACGGGAAGCGCACGGGGTGCGATCTCCAGGTCGTCAGGGCTGTCGTAGCAGAGCAGGAGGCGGCGAAGTTCAGGGATGACGGCGTGGACGCCGTCTTCGGCTTCCGGCTCACCGTAGTAGGGCTGGCCGGTCAGGACCTCGGGGCCGAAGCGCAGCGCCTTCGCGAGTGCCAGCACCAGCGACGGTGAAGCCTTCCGCGCACCGGACTCCAACTTCTGCACGTAGCTCGGGGAGACTGCGACCTTCTGTGCCAGTTGAGCGGCAGACAGCTTCCGTGTCCTGCGTGCTGTACGGAGACGATCTCCCAGCGTCAGGTTTTCACTCATCGGTGGATCTGTCCCTTCGCGATGGAGCACTCGCCTCAGGGTACGGAAAACGCCCTAACGCGCGCCCCTAGTCACCAAGTGTTAACGGAGCTGACAGCGGGGCGGCTAAGGAGGAAGCCCCTTGGTATCGCGTCCGAGACACCCAACACGGTTTAGAAAACTTCGCAAAAACGGCAAGGTGGGGTGAAATGGTCCAGATTTGAGGGTCATTGCGTCTCGGTCGTCAAGAGCTTGGGGAACAACTACTTACGGACAGATTGTCCGCGCTTCTCTTCGACTGCCGCGATCGACAAGCCGCATCCGTTACGGATAGTGCTCACGTACTTCGCGTGACGGGACTACTGAATGTGTTGCCTCATGTCTTTGGCCGACCGTCCTCTGAACCCTGGACGCCAGGGACAACATCGCGTGAATCAGGTGACGGCCCGGCGATAGATCTGCCGGGAACCGCCTTCCGGCCCTGGACCGACAGCCTCGGCAGGGGTGAAGCCGAGTCGCTCGTAGAAGACACGCGCGCCGCTGACGAAAGCGCCGGGGTGTTCTGCGCCGAAAGTGACGACCTCAATGGTGCCCGAACCCTGCACCCACCTACGCATCGCGTCCGACATCAGTGCACGACCGACACCCTTCTCTCGTGCCTGCTCCGAGACGACAAGCCAGTGAACTCTGTAGGTCGATGCCTTCGCTCCGAACAGCAGCCCGCCGAGGAGATCCGGCCCCGAGGAAACAGCGACGAGCGCCGTGGACCGACGCATGCGCTTGCGCACAGCGTCATGGAAGCCGACTTCCTCGACCATCGGATCGAACCAATGCTCAACCTGGGCCGCCAGGCCAAGGAAGCCAGGGAAGTCTTCATCTCCCGCGAGTCTGACGATCATCCGAGCAGTCTGACAGGAACGAGGCGAACGGTGCATGATGCGGCACCAGATGCTGGCAGGTCACGCCCTTCTACGGCAGCCGACTCCGCACCGAGCTCGACCTCGGCGAGTCCATGCGTGTGCTCGCCGTCGTCCGTGATCACGACCTTGTCTATCCACGAGGGCATCACTCCGGAGCGCCGAAAGTGAGTAGTGGCACGTCGTACAGTTCAGGGTTTCGAGGCCGGGTCATGGACGGTGAGATCACTTCAACGACGAGGAGCTCGCTGAGGAACTGGACCTTGGCGCTCAGGAGGTGACTGGTACGGCCGTCGGCCGACTGTGCCTTCAGCCCGGCGGAGACGTGGATGTGCGGCAGGATGCCTCCCGTCTCCGGATCGTGGGCGATTGTCCCAGCACCGAAGGCTTCGACGTTGGTGACGTACGTCTTGGCCCAGACCGGGGCGTCCGGGTCTTCGAGTTTCTCGCAGGCGCCGACGATCTCGGCTTCGGCGAACGCACCGATGAACGAGGGAATGTAGCCCTGCCGCACTCCTTGGTCACGGCAGAACGCGGAGAGCGCGTCGAAGAAGTCCTCGCCGTGGTCGAAGGTGACGCCGAACGTCCGGCCGGTGGTCAGTTCATGGGCACGCATGCGGGTCCTCTCGGGCGTGGCTGACGTGCGGAATCAGCGCGCGAAAACGGCGAACTTCTCAGCGATGCTCTCGCGGGCCACGTCCTGGGCAAGCAAGGCCTGGAGCAGGAGGCGGGCCTGGTACGGGCCGAGGTCGCCGGCCGGGATGAGCCCCCGGCTGATCAAGTCCTTCTCCGACCCCGGGAATCCGTATGTTCCGGTCAGGACCGGGCCGTTGCCGATGCGCGAGGCGAGGACCACGGGAATGCGTACGGCGAGCCGTTCGAGACTCTCGACGAGTCGCTGTGGGACGTGTCCCACGCCGAAGGCGGCGACGACGAGCCCGTCGCACTGGCCGGACCAGGCTTCGAGCAGCGTGCCGTCGTCACCGAGGCTGACCGTGTAAAGGCCCACGCGTGTGTCACGGACGGCCGCTGCCAGGGGAACGAATCGTTCGGGCAGCGGGGAGGCCAGCCGTACCCGGTCCTCCGCGATCCGGCCGACGGGTCCGGCGCCGGGTGACGCGAAGGCGGCAGGGCTGGTGGTGTGGGCCTTGCGGACATGCCGTGCCGCGTGGATCTCGTCATTCAGGACGACCAGCACCCCGGCTCCGCGCAGCTGCGGGTCGGCTGCCGCGACAACGGCCGCGTACAGGTTGGCCGGTCCGTCAGGGCCGGCCATGGTGGGGTTGCGCATGGCGCCGGTAACGACGACCGGCTGGTTGTGACCGTGGCGGAGGTCGAGGAAGAACGCCGTCTCCTCAATGGTGTCGGTGCCCTGTGTGATCACGATCCCGTCGACGTCGCCGCCGTCGAGGACCTTGTCGATCTCGGTACCGAGCTCCGTGAGGTCGTCGAAGGTGAGCGAGGCACCGGGCACCCGGCGAAAGTCGTGCACACGTAGGTCAATGCCGTGACCATCCAGGCCGGGGACAGCCGCCAGAAGGTCATGGGCGGAGAGAGCCGGCACGACTCCCCCGGTCGCGGGGTCTGTGGTCATGGCGATGGTGCCGCCGAGAGAGTAGACAGCCACCGTTCGTTTCACGCCTGCCATCGCCCCAACTTCCGATCCACGCAGCCTGGTTGGATCTCGTCCTCGGAGATCTTTCCGTGCAGGCTATCGGGTCGCTCCCACAGGGTCACCGGCCTCGGACCGCAACTCGGCCGCCACGTACGCGCAGGCCCGGTCCAAGGCATCAAGGCTGAGATGGCGGCTTCGTGGCCGGGCGAGGCCGGTGGTTCCCACAGCGACAAGCTGCCCGCAGCGGTGAGTCAACCACTCCCGGTCAAGGCCGAGATAGTCCGAAGTCGCCGCCAGGCGCTCCCCGGAGGTCGATCCCATGGTGACGCTATGTGCTCGGGCGTGGCCCGTGATGCCCGCGAAGGCCCGCAGGGAACGGGCCCCGGAAGTCAGAGCGGTCTGGGGCGCGGATTCAGCGCGTACCCAGGTCGCTATGGCAGCCCGGTGACCAGGAACGAGCGCGAAGCCCTCCGTCTGCTGGAGGTCCGCCTCGTCGGTCACCCAGGTCGTGATGCCGTACGACTCCATCAGCGCGATCGCGAGGAACAGCAACACGCGCTCGTACATGGGCGAGGCGGCGACCTCTTGGTGGGGAACGCAGAAAGCTCGCCCGACACCGTCGTGTGCTCGTGCGGGAGCCATCAGCTCAAGGTAGCGGTGCTTGTGCTCGAAGAGCAGCCAGGTCGCGGCTTCCTCCCCTCGCTGTTCGCGGGTCCAGAAGACCGGATCGCCGGCCAGCTCGTCGCGCTGGTCGAGGATGAACCGGGCGCATGCCCGCGAGCCGACGAGCATCTGGGAACCGTCGGTGAGGCCGTCGAGAGTGACCGACTGACGGCCTCCCGACAAGTCCTGTGACGGAAGGTCCAGTTCTCCGTAAAGCGCAGCGTCGTCGCCAAGGATGGCGGAGTCGAACCCTGCCGCAGCCCAGAGGATCCCCAAGGTGAAGTCGTCGAACTCGTAGGCCATGGGAATGGCGAAGTGGCTTCCGGCTTCGTCACGGACGCCCCCGCGCGCGTCCGTGACGAAGTACCGCTGTGTCCCGTCTCCGCTGTGGTGCACGGCGAGCAGGGCCCTGAGCGGCATCCGACTCCATGCCTCGGCCTCCCCGCTCGACGCGAGAAGCAGAGCGTCGCCCTGTAAGGAGGCAACTGGCCCTGTCAGCGTGGGAAGCGCCGTAGGCGGCAGGTTCCGCCCGGCGGGCAGCAGGAGTTGCCCGTGTCCGTCAGGAAGCGTGAGGTGGTTGCCCAGGCTGTCCGCCATCGGCGACGGCCGGTCGACGTCGGGTAACGGTCCCAGGAGGCCGTCAGGCACCCCAAGGGCCTCGCTCCACTGTGCGAGCTGGCGACGGTCACGGATCTTCTTCCGGCCGCGCTCCAGCCGGCTCACTTCGGCTTGGTCGATGTTGACGAGCCGGGCGACCGCTGCCTGTGAGAGGCCGGTGTGTTGCCGGAAGAGCCGCACGACCACCCCGAGATCCCAGGCACGGATCGCTGCCACGACTGCGGGTTCCGCCCAGAACTCACGTCCGACTCGGGGTACTGCACCGCCCCTCTGGCAGGGCCCACACCGCGGTCCTACGTTGAATCGGCTGAGCGTCGCACGGCACGTCGAACAGTGCCGCTCCACCCCGCGAGCCATCCCGGTCTCACCCCTAGGTGATCAGGCGTATCCCCCAGCTGCCGAACTTTTCACAGGACTACTTTGCCGCGTCGGCCGATCACCCAAACACCGCAGCGGAAGCTCGGTAGCAAGGTGGCCGATCCCTTGAAAGCCCATCTTCGGGTTCCTGAACGGGCCCTCAACTGCACGCCGAATGCGCGCAGTTGGTTCGCCGCTCATAGCACAGCATGCTGATCCGTCAACTCTCCTCGCTCCGGAAACCTGCGGACAACCTGTCCGCTCACGATGTGTGCGAACTGGAAGGGTCTCCACCACGAGATGCCGGTCATCCGAGAGCCCCAGACCTGACCGGTCGGCGCAGCCGCGCGGGGCCCGTCGAGTTTCCGCGACCAACTGCCCGGCGGGCGCCAACCGGCCTCGGGAGTCAGTCCCGAGGGATTCCCGGTACTCGTTCCAAGATCGCTTCCGCCAGATGAGAGGAGTTCAGCGTGACCGCTGTCCAGACCCCCGAGAGGACCGAGCTGGGCAAGTTCTTCCAGGTCTCGGTCCGGCAGTTCGACGCTGGCCAGGTCGCCCCCGAGATGTTCTCGGCCGCCATCGACGCCGAGTGGCACCAGCTCCTGGACAAGCCCGAGTACGCGGAGTTCTGCGCGCAGAGCGCCGGCCGGCTGATCAACCACGTGGAGAACACCGGCTACGGCCGGATCTCCTGGGTCGACGCCTACGTGGAGACGTTCGGCCCGCTGCCCGAGGTGTGGTTCACCGGCGCGGACGGGCTGCTCGACCAGCGAGCCATGGCGCGCTACCGCGAGACCGGCGAGGTGTGGGCGGAGTGGGACTGCAGCCCCATCCCGGGCGACGGCGGCGACGTCGCACCGAAGATCTCGGCACTCGCGGCCGGATGACGACCGGCCCTCTGACCGGAGCGTCCTGGTCCCGTGCCAGGGCGCTCCGCCTGGTCGAGGCACGTACCACGGCTCCGCGGACCGTGGATATCACGGGCTACATCGACCGTGTGTCCGCGCACTGCCCCTACCTCGTGCCTTCCCTTCGACACGGTCTGACGGCCTGGACGGTGTACGAGATCGCAAGCAGCGATCCCGAGTCCGTGGAAGCTGGTCTGTTCCATGCGGGAGTGCAGGCCGCGGAGTGGGTTCGTCCACTCGCGTCTCGCCCGAGAGGCGCTCTCGTCTGTGAGAACGTCGTCATCCTGGGGGACGTCCAAGGAGTCGAACACCGTGAGTTGATGGCGTGGCCGCACTGGGCACTGAAGAACCTGTACGGCCCTGTGGGTGTCATGTTCGGGAAGTTCCAGGGAGGCGAGCAGCGGCTCGACAGATCAAGCCGCCCGATCCCGCCTCCCCCGTGTTCGTTCCTCCCTGTTCGCCCCGCCGTGAGAGCCCGCGACCCTCAGTTCCTGAAGGACACCCCTGATCTCGCGGATGCCCTCTCGGTCGCGGTAGACGATGGGAGCGATGTCCTTGAGCGAATCCCACACGATTGGCAGGCGGTAAAGGCATGGTCGCGTTCCCTCCCTGTCCCCCCGAAGCCCTCGCAGCCGCAGAAGCCGCCTGCGGCGGCACTGTCGACCTGAAGGAGCTGACCAACCGGCGTGGCTCCGCGGTCTGGAAGGCCGCCGGCCCCGAGGGCACGGTCGCGGTGAAAATCGGATACGACGACGGTGTGGCCGCCACTCTGCGAGAGGCAACCACCCTGGTGGCCATGGGCGTTGCCGAATACGAGGCGGTCTCCGGTTCGTACGACGGCGGCTCGTGGCTCGTCACACCCTGGTTCACCGGCCCCTCCACCTGGGCGGTCTTCACCCCCGCTCGCGAGGGCGCTGGCGGACGTGAGGCCGCTCTCCGAGGTGGCGCTGACCTGTGCCGGTCGGTCGCCGACCTGCACGCCTCTGGATGGATCCACGCCGACCTCCAGCCTTCCCACGGCATCCACACCCCGGCGGGCGTCCGCCTGATCGACTTCGCCTGGTCCTGGCGTGAGGGCGAGGAGCCGGTCAGCGGCTTCAGCGGTGGCATCGTGCATCTCATGGCGCCGGAACTCGCTGCCGCCGTCGCACGCGGAGACGGTCCGGTGACACCGACGCGCGCCAGCGACACGTACGCCCTCGCTGGTGTCCTGTGGACGTGCGCCTCGGGAGGCTGGCCGCTCGACTACAGGGCCGCGGGTATCGACCGGAAGGCCGCGGGCCCCGACGGGGTTCGAGACGCGATCGCCACTGGCCGTCTGCCGTTCGCACCGGCAGTGTGGCCCGAGCTCCAGGACGCCCTCCGGCCCGCGCTGGCTGCCGTACCCGAGGACAGGCCCACGGCCGGTGAGCTGGCGGAGCTTCTGCTCAAGGTCGAGCCGTGATCTCGCTCCGCGAGGTGACCCTGACCGACGCACCAGCGGTCCGCCGCATCTACAGCGCCGCTTCCGTGAGGTACCTGCCGCGAGCGCCCCTGACCGCTGAGAGCGCTGCCGCTTGGGTGACCGATCGCATCGCCGAGAGTCGTGCGACGCCGCGGATGCTGTACTGCTTCGGCATCGATCACGCTGACGACCTGGTCGGCGTGATCAAGCTGCGCCGCGCCCGTACCTCGGCGGCGCTCAGCTACATCCTTCGAGACGACGCATGGGGTCACGGGTACGCCACCACGGCGGTGGCGCTCGTGCTCGACTTCGCCTCCGCCACGCTCGGCCTGGCCTCCGTTGACGCCAAGCACCACCCCGACAACCACGCTTCCGGGTGGGTGCTGATCAAGTCCGGATTCACCCGCACCGGCCGCTCCGCGGAGGCCATCACGTACATGAGGAACCTCGCCCCGGGGGCCAGGAGCACGGTCCGCACGCGCGAACGGTTGTCGGACGGGGCGACGGCAGCACGCTCATAAACACTCATAAGCAGGAGGGCTGTTCACCGTCATTGTGGAGTGCGGGCCGACCGCGCGTGCTCCGCATCTCGCGGTGGCTCCCCATGGAGGTGAAGCCGTGCGTAGGCAAGGGACCACGTCTGGCAAGGGCCGGATGATGACCTTGACACTCAACACCAGGCAGTCCACACGGACGCCTCGGCTCCGGTGCTCTCTGGCGGCCGAACCGGTCGCTGCCGGCGTGGCACGCCGCATCGTCCACCGCTGCTTCAGCGGCTGGCCGGGACCGGATGCCGTCAAGGACGACGGCCTGGTCACAGGCCGAACTCGTCGCCGACGCCGATAGAACCACGGGGGACTCCGGCGCGACGGGGTGAAGCCTGGTAGGCCGATGACGATGTCGTCGTCGAAGTGATTGACCAGGCTGTCGCCGACCCCCGCTGAGGGACACCGGCGAAATCTCCGAGGCCGACCGAAGCCTGCTCCTGGTCGCGCTCACCGGGCACTGCGGCTGCACGCCGGCCCTGCCGAACGCCGCTGAGCTCGTCGCACTTCTCGCCACACGTGCTGTGTGGCACAGCCATGCCAACTTTCGTTCACATTGTGAGGAATGAGGCGCTATGAGTATCTCTTTACGGAGGCACGGCCCGGATTCGAACCGGGCCCCCTTCCGCCGCGTGGTCGTCACCGGCGGCTGTGGGTTCGTCGGTTCACACCTGTGCGATCTGCTGCTCGACAGCGGTGTCGAGGTGGTGTGCGTGGACAACCTCCTTACGGGCACGGAGGACAACGTCGTACACCGTCAGCTGGACGACCGGTTCGAGTTGATGGTCCACGACGTCACCGACCCGATCCCGATACCCGGGGAAGTCGATCTCGTACTCCATCTCGCCTCGCCGGCCTCTCCGCAGGACTACCTGCGTCTGCCGGTCCAGACGCTTCAGGCCGGTTCCCTGGGAACCTTCAGCGCCCTGGAGTTGGCCAGAGAGAAGAAGGCCCGCTTCGTGCTCGCCTCCACCTCCGAGGTGTACGGCGACCCTCTGGAGCACCCTCAGCGGGAGTCCTACTGGGGCAACGTGAACCCGGTGGGGCCACGCAGCGTGTACGACGAGGCCAAGAGGTTCGCGGAGGCGGCGACCACCGCCTACCGCACCGAGCACGGTGTCGACACCGCGATCGTGCGGATCTTCAACACGTTCGGGCCGCGGATGCGCGCGGAGGACGGGCGGGCGGTACCGACCTTCATCCGCCAGGCGCTGGTGGGCGAGCCACTGACCGTCACCGGCGACGGCTCGCAGACGCGGTCCCTTTGCTACGTCGGCGACACGGTCCGGGGCATCCTCGCCGTCGCCGGGGGCAGCCACCCCGGCCCCGTCAACCTGGGCAATCCCACCGAGACCACGGTCTTGGAACTCGCACACCTGGTGCGTGAACTGACTGGCTCCGCCGCGCCTGTCGAGTTCGTCGACCGCCCGGTCGACGACCCGGAGCGCCGCAGACCCGACATCGCCCTCGCCTGGGAGCAGTTCGGCTGGAAGCCGGAGGCCGATCCCCGCAAGGGTCTGAGCACCACCATCGACTGGTTCGCCGCGCAGCTCAACGACACCGCAGTGAGGGAACGATGACGCGACACGCACCACGAATGACGGAATCCGCCGAGGCCCTGTCGCACAGGCAGCAGCTCGGCGACGGGTTCCTCGAGGACTTCCGCGCGGACGGCTACGCGGTCTTATCCCAGAAGATCGCGGGAGAGTCCCTCGAAGCCCTCCGCACGGAGGCTGATGCCCTGATCCGGCGCTTCACCCAGGACGGGTTCCGATCGGACGACTACTGGCACTTCACACCCGCAGGCACAGACGCGCCCGTTCTCTACCGCATCCACAACCTGGAGAACCAGGGCTCCCCGGCGGCAACACGCCTCTACGCCGACGACAGCCCTCTGCACCCGATGGCCGGTGCCATCCTCGGCGGGCCCGTGCGCGCCACCGCCTGCGCCATGATCGTCAAACTGCCGGGAGTGGCCGCCCCGGTGCCCTGGCATCGCGACAGGACCGATGTTGCTCCGCACACCGTGTGCAACCTGAGCGTCTTCCTCGACGACTCCGACGTGGGCAACGGATGCCTTGAGTTCGTGCCGGGCTCCCACCTGACGGCCGACGCAGAAGAGGCCGAGGCGCTCCGGGCGCGGGGCCCGGTCCGCGCTCTCCCGCTCTCGGCCGGTGACGTCGCCGTACACGACGTACGCATCGCCCACGCCTCGCGCCGCAACACCTCTCCGAGGATCCGCCGCAGCATCGTCATCGAGTTCGCCCCCACCGACCGGGAGCTGCCGTGACCATCCCCAACCCCACGGCTGAGAGTCCCAGGGTGCGGGTGGCCACCATCACGGTGGGCACCAACGAGGTCCGCTGGCTGGAGCCTTGCTTCGCCACGCTCCTGGACAGCGACGTCCCCGGGATCGACCTGACGGTCTGGTACGTCGACAACGACTCCCACGACGGCAGCACGGCCTTCGTCCAGGGCCGTTTTCCCGAGGCGCGAGTCATCCAGAACGAGAGCAACGTCGGCTTCGCCCGCGCCAACAACATCGGGATGCGCGCGGCCCTCGCCGAGGGCGCCGACTACGTCTTCCTCGTCAACCCGGACACCAAGACCCCGAAGTCGCTGGTGCGCGACCTGGCCGAGTTCATGGAGACCTGGACCGGCTACGGCGTGGTCGGCCCCATGCAGTACGAGTACGACGAGTCGGGCAGCACCGCTCTGGGTGCGTACAACGACTGGTCGAAGTCCGCTCTGCGCTGGGGCGAGCAGCACGCCTTCGCCGGCGACTGGCCGAACCACCCCTCGCCGGCCAGCCCACCCGAAGGCCGAGCCCCGAACACCCTGGAGCACGCGTACGTCCAGGGCTCCGCCTTCTTCGTACGTGCCGCGCTGCTGCGCACCGTCGGCCTCCTCGACGAGGTCTTCCACACGTACTACGAGGAGACCGACCTGTGCCGCCGCGCCCGCTGGGCCGGATGGCGCGTCGCGCTCCTGCTCGACGTCGGCATACAGCACTTCGGCGGTGGAGGAACCGCGGGCAGCAGCTACCGGCGCGTCCAGATGCGCCGCAACCGCTACTACTACCTCCTCACCGACATCGACTGGCGCCCGCTGCCGATGCTGCGACTGGCGTCCCGGTGGCTGAGGGACGATCTGCGCGGACGTGGCGTGGGCGGGGTGACCACCTGGTGGCGTGGGACAGGGGAGACCGCGAAAGCCGTGTGCTGGCTCGTGCGCCGCGCACCTCTGATCCGGGCCCGGCGACGTGCCCACCGCCGGCTCGGCTCGCCGACGGGCAGCCACGCTCAACCGCAGGCAAGGGGTGTGCGATGACCAGACCCCGGATTCTGTTCGCCGGCGTCTTCCACTGGAACGCGGGCTCCAGCCACATGATCGCCGAGTACGCCCGGGTCGCCTCGGCATCCGGATGCGAGGTCGGCGTCTCAAGCCAACTGTCGCGCCTGGACGGCACGGTGAACGGTCACCTGCCGCTCGTGGACGACATCAGCTGGGCCACCCACCTGGTCCTCGTCTTCGAGAGCAGGCAGTTCCTCTCGACCCGGCAGCGCGAACTCTGCGAGGCCGTGCCGAGGCAGCGGCGCATCATCGTCGATCCCGACGGTCACTGGGGCCCATACGTCACCGCCGGCGCGGACGACAACGCGGGTGCGGACACCACCGAGTCCTGGCACAAGCTGTATGCCGACCTCAGCGATCTGATCCTGCAGCCGCGCTTGAACGAATGCCTTCCCGACGGGGCCGAGTTCTTCAGCTACTTCGGAATGCCGGACATCCACCGGCTCGCCAGCGACCTCCCGCGCCCGGGGGCACTGCCGTACGAGCTGCAGTACGTCGGCGCGAACTGGTGGCGCTGGAGCGAGATGACCAGCCTCATCCGGGCCGCAGCCGCCGCCCAGCCGCCGATCCGACGCATCCGCGTGTGCGGACGCTGGTGGGCCGGCGCCCCGCACCCCGACCACCCGACCGCCACCGCCAACGTGTCCGGCTGGATGCGGGATCACGGTGTCGAGGTGGCGCCACCCGTTCCGTTCGGTCACGTGGTCTCCACCATGTCCCAGGCGGCGATCACGCCGGTGCTGGCTCGTCCGCTGCTCGCGCGGATGGAGCTGCTGACCCCCCGCATGTTCGAAACCCTCGCCTCGGGCAGCATCCCCGCGCTCTGGCCGGACCTGGGCTACCTGTCCGCACTCTACGGCGACGACGTGGAGCTGTTCCTGCTCGGCGACGATCCGGCCGACAGCCTCGCCCGGATGATCCGTGAGCCGATCTGGTACCGCGAGCGGCTGGCGACCATCCAGCGCCGAGTACACGAACGCTTCAACTACCGCACGGTTCTGGCCAAACTCATCCGGTTCACCCGATGATCCCTGAGAGGTCTGCTGTGTCCAACGTCCTGATCACCGGCATCACCAGCTGTGAGAGTCGCGGCGTCGAGGCCCTGGCCCGCTCCGTCATCGAGCAGCTGAACACCGAAGGCCCCGGGGGAGGCGACAACGTCACCGTCCTCACCCAGACCCCGGTGCTCGACGCGGAATCCCTCGCCCCCACCGGCGCCCGTTGCGTGGCCGACCCGTTCGTCGTCTCCCGGTCCTGGCAGCAGATGCGCCCCCAGGAGAGCCCCGCCGAACTGGCCGAACGCCGCGAACAGCTCCTCGCCCAAACCGATCTGGTCATCGCCACCGGGGGCGACCTGCACACCTCGGACTACGGGGTCTCCACGCCGTACCTCCGTGCCCTCACCGCGGCGCAACAGCGGGACATCCCGACGGCCATGATCGGCCAGTCCGTCGGCCCCTTTGACGACCCGGCCGATGCCGAGGCGTGGCTCGCGGTCGCCGCCCGGTGCGCTCTCCTCACCGTCCGGGAGAGCGTCTCCCTCGACTACGTCGTGGGCAAGCTCGGCCTTCCCGAACACCGTGTGCGACTGTCTTCCGACCCCGCCTTCCTTCTGCCAGCCGCTACCGGCGAGCGAATAGCGGCCGTGCTCGGGCCTCTGGGGCTCGCCCCCGAAGACCCCTATCTCTGCCTCGCCCCCAGCCAGGGCATCACCCGCTTCAGCACCCTGGAGGAGTCCCAGCACGCGGCAGCACTGACGCGACTGGCCACCTCCCTCGTCCGCACCCGGAAGATGCCGGTCGTCCTCGTGCCGCACTGCCACGACTCCCGCCCGCACAACGACGACCGGATCCTCGCCGCCCGTATCGCCGAAGCCGCCGGCCTGCCCGAGGTCATGGCGCTGCCGGGCGCGCTGACGGCATCCGACTACAAGGGCGTGCTGTCACAGGCCGAGCTCGTGATCTCCGAGCGCCTGCATGCCGCGATCGGCGCACTGTCCGGCGGCGCCCCCGCGATCGCGATCGGCCACTCACACAAGTTCAACGGGGTGCTCGCCGAAACCTACGGCGGCACGGTCGACGTTGTCCGCATCCACGCGGACGTCCGCGCTTTCGCCCAGGACACCACCGTCATCGACCGGCTCGTCAACGACACCGACGCGACCGCGCTGCGCACCACCCTGCGTCAGCGGCTCCCGCTGATCACGGACCGCGCCCGCAGCGACTTCGCTCAGATCAACAGGCTCCTCGGAGCCTGAACCACCAGTCGCACAGGCGGTCCGCCTGCCCGCACCGCATCGCGCACGACCCGCTGCGGCCCAGTCCAGGGCCGCGGCGGGACCCACTCACGCCAAGGGAGACACGCCATGTCCACACATCTGGTGACCGGCGGCGCCGGCTTCATCGGGTCCCACCTTGCCGCGTCCTTGATCGAGCGCGGCGACGACGTCGTCGTCCTGGACAACCTCGACGGCGGCAAGACCGAGAACGTGCCCGACGGCGCGACCCTCGTCGTCGGCTCGGTCGCCGACCAGGCCACGGTCGCCGAACTCTTCGCCTCGTACCGCTTCGACGGTGTCTACCACCTGGCCGCCTTCGCCGCCGAAGGCATCAGCCACGCCGTCAAGCACCACAACTACTCCGTCAACCTGCTCGGCAGCATCAACCTGATCAACGCCTCGCTGGCCGCCAAGGTCAGGTTCTTCGGCTTCGCCTCGTCGGTCGCCGTGTACGGCCACGGACACGTCCCCATGCGCGAGGACGAACGGCCCGTCCCCGCCGACAGCTACGGCAACGCGAAACTCGCCGTGGAGCGCGAACTCGCCGTCACCATGCAGATGCAGGGCCTGCCGTACTTCGCCCTGCGCATGCACAACGTCTACGGCGAGCGGCAGAACATGGGCGACCCGTACCGCAACGCCGTCGCCATCTTCCTCAACCAGATCATGCGCGGCGAGCCGATCAGCGTGTACGGAGACGGCAGCCAGATCCGCGCCTTCACCTACGCCCCGGACATCGTCGGCACCATCCTCGCCGCAGCCGACCAGCCGGCCGCCTGGGGCCAGGTCTTCAACGTCGGCTCGTCGCATACCAGCACCGTGCTGGACATGGCGCACGCAGTGCGCACCGCCATGGGCGTACCCGACCACCCGATCAAGCACCTGGCGGCCCGCGACGAGGTCCACGCCGCGTACACCGACAACAGCCTCGCCCGTAAAACGTTCGGTGACTGGGCCGACACCCCACTCGCCGAAGGTCTGCGGCGCACCGCGGCCTGGGCCCGTGAACACGGCCCCGTGGAACCCGCAACCTCCCTCAGCATCGAGAACGACACCGCGGACAAGCCCGAGTGGTTCACCTGGGCCGCCGGACGGGCGGCGACGTCATGACGCGTCGCACCCTGGCCGTCGACGTCGGCGGCGTCCTCTACTACGACGAGCCCTTCGACCTCGCCTGGCTCCAAGGCGTCTGGGAGCTCGCGCGCGAGGACGATCCCACCCTCACCATGGACGCCTTCCTCCAGGCCGTGCGCGGCTTCTACCAGGACCGCGCGCCCGGATCACCCCCGCCCAGCCTGTTCCCGCCCAACGGCACGAAGAGTTGGCAGGGTGTCCGCGAGCGCTGGACCTCGCTGGTCCAGCCCGTTCCCGGAGCCGTCGACGCCCTCAGCCACCTCGCCGAGGAGTACGAGGTGTGCATCGTCGCCAACCAGCCCCCGGAATGCCTCGCCGCCCTGCACGTTCTCGGAATCGAGCAGCAACTCCAACTCGTCGCGCTCGACTCCCTCGTCGGCTACGCCAAACCCGACCCCCGCCTCTTCAAGTGGGCCATGGACCGGCTGAGCTGGAAGTCGGAACACACCGTGGTCGTCGGCGACCGGCCCGACCACGACGCCGCTCCGGCACTCGCTCTCGGCTGCTCGGCAGCGATCGTCCACGTCGACAGCGGCTGGAGCGCGCCTGCTGGGGTTGCTCCCGAGATCGTGACCGCATACCGGGAGCTGAAGATCCAACGCGTCCACACAACCGAGGGAAGCACGAGGCACTGGGCCATCGGCTCCCTCGGAGACCTGGCCGATGTGCTGCGGACCATCAGCCACGAAGAGCACAGCCCAAGCCCCCGCCAGGAGGTGCGCCCATGACCCTCGGCGCCGACTTACCTCTCACCATCGTCATCTGCAGCAACCGCCCCGACAGCCTGCCGGAAGCCGTCGCCCGCACGGCCGCGACCACGGGCCCCAGGGACTGCATCCTCGTCATCGCGGACATGCCCGCCCAGCACCTGCCCGCGCTGCCCACAGACGCCTCGCCGCCTCCGTCCCGCATCCGCGTCATCTGCAACGAGGGGAACCAGGGGCTCGCGCGCAGCCGCAACAAGGCCATGAAGGAGGCCACGACGCAGCACGTCGTCTTCCTCGACGACGACATCGTCCCCACCGCCGAGGCACTGACCCGGATACGCGAGGCCCTGACCGCCGGCGCACACGTCACCGGTACGAGGATCACCGCCCACCTTCAAGGGCACCGCCGCCCGTGGTTCCTCACCTCGGGACAACTGCACTACCTCGGCTCCCACGCGCCGGCCCAGCCGGCGTCGATCTGGGGCGGCAGTTTCGCCATCGACGTCGAGCACGCCCGCTTGCTGGGAGTCGCCTTCGACGAGCGCCTCGGCCGGATCGGCGGCTCCCTCATCTCCGCCGAGGACACCACCTTCGTACGGGAGATGACCGCGCGCTGTGCCACCGCGACGATCCTGCACGACGCCGAGGTGCGACACCTGATCCCCGCCCACCGGCTGACCCTGTCCTACCTGCTGCGCCGCGCCTTCTGGCAGGGCCGCAGCGAAGCACGGCGTAACGACGCGCGGCGAGGCATCGCCAAGGAATGGAACCGCAACCGCTCGGGAGACGGCGCCCGTCCGGTGCGGGCCGCCCTCGCCCTGCTCTACACCGCCAGCGTTCTTCTCGGAGTGTGCCGGGAGGCCGTCCCACGGAGCCGGACCAGCGCCGCCGACGCCGAAACCAGGAGCGACCGATGAAGGTAGCCATGGTCATCCCGCCGTACCGCTACGGCGCCGACCCCAGTCAGTGGATCACTGTGCCGCCCCAGGGCTACGGCGGCATCCAGTGGGTCGTCGCCACGCTCATGGACGGACTGCTGGAGGCCGGGTGCGAGATCCTCCTCCTCGGAGCTCCAGGAAGCCCGGTCCAGGACGGCATCACGGTCTCCGACGCAGTGGAGACGGCCGAGATCCACGCCGCCGTCGAAGCCTTCGGCCCGGACATCGTCCACGACCACTCGAACACCGCCGCACTGCCGGCCGACACCCCCAGGCCAACGGTGAGCACACATCACCTCAACGGCGTGCCGGAGCTCCAGACCAACGGCATCTACCTCTCCCGCGCACAACGCACTGCCGCAGGGTCCGTCTCCGCCCCGGTGATCCGGCTACCGGTCAACCCCGCACGCTGTCAGTTCCAGGAGGCGAAGGACGACTATCTCCTCTTCCTCGGCCGGGTCTCCGCGCACAAGGGCGTGCGCGAGGCAGCGGCGTTCGCGCACGCCGCCGGCGTGCCGCTGACGGTCGCCGGACCGGCATGGGAGAAGGACTACCTGGACGCGGTGCTGGCCGACTTCCCGCACACCATCCGCTATGTGGGCGAGGTCGGCGGCAGCGCCCGTACCCGACTGATCGCACGCGCCCGAGCGCAGCTCGTGCTGTCCCAGCCGTGGGGAGGACCGTTCGGCGGACGATGGATCGAGCCCGGCGCCACCGTGGTCTCGGAGGCCGCCGCCAGCGGCACCCCGGTGATCGCCACGGACAACGGATGCCTGCCAGAGATCGTCCCCGGCGTCGGTACGGTGCTGCCGACCGGGCGGGAGATCACACCCGGCGACGCGAAGGCGGTGCTGGCCTCCCTTCCCACGGCCCAGGCCGTGCGCGAAACAGCGGTGGACCGATGGGGCCACCACACCATCGCCCGCCAGTACCTGGCGGTCTACAAGAGAGCGGTCAGCGGCGAGGTCTGGACGTGACCTCGGAAGGTCACGCCGTGCGCTGCTTCGCCAGACGCTGACGGCGCGCTTCGTAGAGAACGACGGAGGCGGCGTTCGACGCGTTCAGGGAGCTGGCCGAGCCTGTCATCGGAATGCTGATCACGTGGTCGCAGCTCTCTCGCCAGGCCGCGCTGAGGCCCGCGGTCTCGTTGCCGATGAGCAGCAGGACCGGTTGGGTCAGATCGAATTCCGAGACCTCGGCATCGCCGTCCTCGTCCGTGCCGACGACGGCGACCGGCCGCCCCTGAGCGCGCTCCTTCTCCAGCCACTCCATGACCTCGTGGTGCGACTGGCTCCGCACCACGGGCACGGCGAAGAACGATCCCGTGGAGGCACGGACCGACTTGGGGTCGTACGGGTCCGCGGCGTGCCCCGTCACGATGAGCCCGCTCGCGCCGAAGGCATCGGCTGACCGCACGATGCTTCCGATGTTGCCGGGCTGCGTCGGCCGGTCGAAGACCAGACCGAGGAAGTCGTCGCGAACCTTGATCCGCGACAGGCTGTCCGGCGCCATCTCGACCACCGCCAGGACCTCCGCAGCCCCGTCGGCCTTCTCGCTGAGCTCGGCGAGCAACTGCGGCGCCATCGCGACGCGCTCGGCGCCGACACCGCGCAGTAGATCCTCGGCCCATCGGGAGAGCGGGCGGCTGGCGTCGTAGAGCAGGGACCGAACGGTCCAGCCGTGCTCCACGGCCATCGTGATCGGCCGCACGCCCTGAACGAGGAACTCCTTGGCACGCCCTCGCTTGGTGCGGTTGTTGAGCAGCGTCTGCAGCTGCTGGAAACGGGCATTGCGGGTCGTGATCCGCTGCACTGCCACCCGTCCTCCAAGCCAAAGATGATCATTGCGAACCCAGTCGTCCCAGGAGGAACACACACCGGGCACCCAGCAGGTTACACGGGCTGGATCGTGACCGTACGTGTCCGCCCGTTAGGCAGCTGCTTCGGCCTCGGGCGGCAGCGCACACGAGATCGCCTTCTTGGTAACGGCTACGGCCTCGCCAGGTATGGACAGCTGATTTCCACCCACTCCGCCACTTGGTGACGGCGAGGCGCGCTCAGCCTGCATCAGGATCGGAGCGGGCCGCAGCGGGCCGGCCGTTTCAGATCACAGCGTCAGGCAACGTGATGCCGCTTCTCAACACTTGCTGTGCCGAACGACGACCGCGAGTCGGCTGACGAGCTGCTGCGGGCATGACGCTCAGTCCGTCGCACGACAGCGTCACTCGTGTGCAGCGAAGGCGGCCTATCCGTACTGCCACTCCTCGCGCTCTCGGCCGAAGGCTCCGGTGCGATCTCAAACCATGTCGTCTTGCCCGTCGCTTCCGGTCGCGTCCCCCAGGCGTCAGCCAAGGCGTTCACAAGCAGCAGGCCCCGACCACTCTCATCGTCCGGCCCAGCTTCAACGACACTCGGCAAACAGGGCTCAGCATCCGTGACTTCGACACGGAGCCGCTCATCAGTCCGCGTCACAGCGACGTCGCACGGAGACTCCGAGTGCAGGACTGCGTTGGCGATCACCTCGCTCGCCAGCAGCTCGACGTTCGCCAGCGTCTGATCCGACAGGTGAAGGCCCAAGGCCTGGGACAATGCGACGACTTGGCGGCGTGCCACGGGAACAGCGTCGACAGCCACCGCAACCGTGAATCCGTACTTCGTACGTTCGGGATCGCGACGCGCCATGACGACAACCTCACCTTGGTAGCGGCCTTAGTAAACAGAAGCCTTCCAGCCGTCGAGAGTTGTGTGAGGACAGTCTGTCCGTAGCCTGCCATGCAAGATGCCTTGACGCTTCGGCGAATTGTGATACCGCACCCGCCTCCATCGAGTGGCTAGGCAATACCCGTCGAGTGAACCGTACCCCGTCACACCTCTTATCAGACCGCTTCCTTGGCGATCGCTAATCGCTCGGCCCCCGATGCTCCCAAGGCCTCTTGAGACGACTGCGGAGATGGTCGTCACCGTCGCCGACGCCCAATTAGCGGGTCGAGGAAACACAGACGGAAGGGGAAGCGCAATGGGCGCGCCCCCTTCCAGAGCCTTCCGCCGGGGCGCCCGGCGATTCAGCGCCCTTGGGTCTAGGAATTCTGTCGTGTCCCCGGCGTGAACCCCGGTTCGGTCAGCAGTGAGATTTCATGCCCTCCATCACCCGACACCAGCGAGTCGCTCTCCCAGTGCAACTCAACGTCGCCCAGGCCCTTGTTCCGGATGAGCCAGTCGTAGTTCCTCAGCGCGGTGATCGTCTCGTCGGTCATAAGACCGAGGCTACTGAACTGGGCATTCATCCGCTGGCGTTCACCTGGAACGGGCCCCGGCACCGCTGGAAGAGGTCGACCCCGATCGGGTGATCTCGAGACCACCCACCGGGTCGCTCTCACGCGGCACCAGAAGACTTCAGGAACTGACTGACCTCCCCGGACCAAGTGATCGACAGCTGCTCGCGGGCTCGGGTCGCGGAGACGAAGAGCAGTGACTGCTCGCGGCGCAGGTCTGCGGCGTACTGAAGTCGGTCTTCGGCCTCCGGCGTGAGTGCGGTGGGCAACGGCATGTGCTGGGCGCCGGCTCCGACGATGGCGACGACTCGGTATTCGAGTCCCTTGATCCGGTGCATGGTCATGACCTGCACGCCCTCGTCGGGATCGGGGACACGGGAGTCCTCGACCTTCACGGCGTCGAGTTTGACGTCGCGCAGGGCTTGGAGGGCCGCGTCTGCCAGCGCGTGGGTCCGGGCCACGACCGCGATCTCGTGGAGCTTGATGCGCTCCCGTTGCCACCCGTCGACGCGCTGCGCCAGCGCGGTCATCTCCTCGGCCGCGGTGCGGTAGCCCTGAGTCTCGGGGCTGGCCCCCGACAGAACGGAGCGGTAGCCGCGCAGATTCTCCCTGTTCCCGTCGAGGTCGTCGAACTCGACCTTCCCGAGCAGGTTCAGGGAAGCCACGAGGATCTGCCGGGTGGTCCGATAGTTGAGGGTCAGCCGCTTGGAACGACCGCGGATGTTGATGCCGTGGGCGCTGAGGGACGTACGGTTGTCGTAGATCCTCTGGTGCGCGTCACCGACGATGAACAGATCGTCGTTGTCTTCGGGGACCAGGGCACGCAGCAACTTCCAGTGAGCGGCATGCAGATCCTGTGCCTCGTCCACGACAATGTGCCGGTACGGCCGCTCCTCGTCGGACCAGCCGGAGGCGATCCGGGCCGCCTGGGCGGCGAGCTGGATGACTCCCGCAGCCTTCTCGCGGTCGAGTCTGCGCTCGAACTCCTCGATGAGGGACCAGACTTGGGCGCGCTCAGGACGGTTGAGGCGTCGGCCACGGCCCGCGCGCTTGGCGACGAAGTACTCATCGCGGCTGCGGATGTCCTGGGCGAGGACGACCTGCTTCCACTCGGCGTCGAGGAAGCGACCGTCGAAGTGGTGTCCGGGCTGTTCCTGAGCGAGTTCGATCCAGCGGTTCAGTATCTCGCTGTCCTTGAGCCTGCTCGGCGCCTCCGGTCCGAAGGTCTCCTTCACGGTGCCGTAGGCGACCTTGTCGATGTTGCGGACGTCGACCTTGGCCAGCAGCTGGGCGCCGCCGAGCTCCTTGAGCTGGGACTTGAGCAGGTTGGCGAGGTTGGTGGTGAAGGTGGTCAGCAAGATGGCCTGGCCGGGCGGCAGGCGATCGGCGAGGGCCTTGACGCGGTGCAGGGCCACCACGGTTTTCCCGGTGCCGGGGCCTCCGGTGACGCGTGCGGGGCCCCTGTACGGGGTCTTCCGCTCGGCCAGGGCGCGCTGAGCGGGGTGGAGGAAGATCCGCCAGGCGGAGAGCGGTTCGGTCAGGATGCGTCCGAACTCGGCGATATCGCCCGTGACCACGAAGGCTTCCTTGGTGGCGGGACGCTCGATGGCAGCTTCGTAATCCTCAGTGTCGATCTCGTCCTCGGTGGCCGCGAGGGAGCTGACCTGCGCCCAGACGTCCTCGACGGACATGCCGTCGGCAAGGCACAGGATGACGTCGCGGGCCAGTTTCGGGAGTGTCTCGACGATTCCCAGGACGGCATCCTCGCTGTGGATCTCGCGGAGCGCCGGGACGATGGAGGAGTGGACGCCGAGGCGTTCGAAGTCGGCGTCCGAGACGCCAGCGAAGAGCGATGGCTTCTTCGTGTCCGCCGTGCCGGCCGCGTTCTTCGGCTGCCCGCTCAACGTGCCGTACAGGCTGCCCAGGTTGATCAGTTCGATGCCGCCGGTGACCTTGTTGATGTCGAAGAGGATGTTCGCGGCGAAGTCGTAAGCATCGTCGTGCGGCAGGACGGCGACCAGGTAGTAGACGCGGTCGGCGTAGTGCATGAGCACGGCGCGGTAGTTGTCGGTGACGCGAGCGGTGCGGACCCTCTTGTCCTTGGCGCCCTTCGGGGGCTTGAGATTGAGGCCGTTGGAGTCCGGGTCGCGCTGCATCTTCATGATGAACTGCAGCACCAGCGGTTGGACGGAGCCGTCCAGCGCGTCATAGGACTTTCCGAAGACGTCCGCCATGATCACCTTGGCGCCGGACATCAGTTCCCCTCCAACTTCTTGATGAGTTCAGGCACGTTCACCGTGTCGGCCTGGGCCACGTACCAGCCCTCACGCTCGAATGCGGCGTCTCGTTCCTCGTCGGCGTCGATGAAGATCGCCACCTTCTCGTCTTCCCAGGCCAGTTCGGCCAGCAACGCCTGGTCTCCGTACTCGAAGCCGACCTCGGGCACGTCGATGCGGCCCCCGCGGGCTTCCTCGACGAGTGCGAGCAGTACGTCCTCGACCTTGCTCGAAGCCCATTCGAGGGCCTCGCCCCACCTGGGCGGTAGCGGTTGCGGGGCCCCGCCCTCCGTGGGCAGCGCGCTGGTCAGCAGGGCCACGGTGTGCGGATCCACCTGATCGCTGGTGGAGACCGCGACCTGGTGGAAAGAGCAGGGCAGTTCGTCGCTGGCGCTGAACTGGAGGAACTGCAGGAGGTTGGACCAGCGCAGCCAGTCCGCCCAGCGGTTCCTGTGGTCCTCATCCGCGACGGCGTCCGTGCGGTCGTCGAGCACGGCCAGAACGGACCAGGCCCGCATGCCCGGCTGCCCGGTTCGCGGCTCGGGTCGGCGGTCCAGCAGGCCGGTGATCCGCGCCTGCCCAGGGGTGCGGGCGTCGAAGGCGACCGCCTCGGTGGCCTGAGGTGCTGCGGGCAGGGCTGCGCCGCGCAGAATGTCGGGGAGGGCTCGTCCGATCTCCTCGCGATCCACGGGCTGCGGACGTGCCATCGCTCCGAAGCCGCCGAGCAGGCCGGCTGCCCGCCGCGCCCATTTGGCCCGGTCGGGGTCGGCGAGGAACTCCAGCAGGGTCTCCACCGGATTGCGCAGGACGGGGTCGAGGGTGTCGTCGGGCCGGGCCTCGCAGACCAGGCTCTGGTGTATCTGCCGGGCGAGCCCCAACGCCCCCTCCGAGTGCAGGAATGGCGCGGATGTGCGGACCTTCTGTCCCTGAACCGCACATCCGACCGCCGTTGCCCATGCTTTGACGTCGTCCCAGGTCAGCTGCCAGACCAGGATGCCTTCGGCTCTCAGGGCCGCCCGCTTGGCCGCGTCGTCGGCGATGCGGTTGACACGTTCGCTGGCGTGGAAGGCGAAACCGTCGAGGAAGACAGCGACGCGCTCGGTGGGGCCGTCGGTGCGTTCCAGGAGGAAGTCGGGTTCACTGGGCACGGCGGTGCTAATCCGCACGTGGTCCTGCATGCGCCAGCGCGTCGAGGTGCTGTCGCAGGTGAAGCGCAGTTCGTGCTCGATGCCGCGCTGGCCGGCCTTGGCGGTGACCGATCCGTCCTCCTCTTCGCGGCGGCCCCAGGTCACCAGTGTGCGAACGAACCGGTCCTCCAACTCGCTCTCGACGAGCTGATCGATGCGGACACCGGAGAGCGTGTCGACCTTCTCGACGTCCCAGTCCTTGAGGATCTCGTCCAGGAGTTCCTTCGCGATGCGCAGCGAGACGTGCGGAAGCTCGCTGCTGGTGACGTGGGGCAGCAGACAGCGGTGGCAGGGGGTGCGCTGGTCCTCCTTTTGGCAGGGGCACTCCCGAAGGGCCGTTTGAGCGAGACTCAAGACGCGGTGCAGCACCTCGGCGTCCGCGAGGTGTTCGAGGTATCCGGTGCCGCCCGGCATGGAGTCGTGCAGGACAAGGAAGCGCCTGCGCAGTTCCTGGCTGTCGCCGGGCATGCTGTCGGTGACCACGCGGATGTGGTCGGGGGCTCCACCGAAGTGCTTGGTGATGCCCAGGAGCAGGGCAGCCTTGAAGGAGACGAGGCGCTCGGCGAGATCCATCGTGGAGACGGGCAGCAGGATGCGCAGGGCCTGTGTGGTGAGCTCATGAGCCAGGAGCAGCTTCTCCGTCGGCTCGTGGATCACGCCGTCGTCGCGGTGGGAGCACCAGTAGGCGTGGCGGGTGCCGACGCGTTGAGCCGAGGGGTCCCATGCCTGCGGGTGCACGCCGCGGACCGCCCCGCACTCCAGGCAGGTGTCGAAACCGGGAGCCTGGATCTCGTCGCCGCGGATCACATGGGTCGAGCCGGGAGCGGACGACGCCCCCAGGTTGATGGTGCGAATGGTGGCCACCCGAGCGAACTCGACCCCGAAGGGCGGAACCTTCTCCTCCTCCTTCTTGCTGATGCGGCGCCAGGCCCGCAGCCCCTGCGGCTGGTCCTTGTCGATGTCGACCAAGGCGATCACATCGAACTGCCTCCGCTCCCTCTCGTCCCTCTCGTCGGTCAGACGCGCGTCCTCGCGCCGCTCACGTGCCACCACCCGCTCGGGCACCAGCACCTTGTGGACGGCTCCCGGGTCCGCGATCTGCGGGGCTTTGCACCGTGGGCAGGCGGTGATGTCGAGACCGGTCTCCTCGGTGGCCACGAATCCGCACTCGGGGCAGAACCTCCACAGGGCGTACGGGTCCTCGCCGCCGCCGACGCCGGTGCCGAGGTCCACGCCGTTGACGATGAACTTGTAGCCGTCGGTGTGGAAGATGTTGCCGGGCGCCAGTTCGGTCAGCGCGAGGCGTGAGCCGCGCCCGTAGTCGGTAGCGCTCTCGTCGAACTCACCGTCGCTGTTGCGCCACCACAAGGTGGCGTCCAGCACGGTCGCGTCGTCGTGGAGGGTGTAGTTGGGCAGGAGGCCCAGCCGCACCAGGGCGTTGATCGAGTTCTCCGAGACGAGGTCGTCCCGGCGTTTGCGGACGGTGCGCTGTTCGGCGAAGAGCTGACGCCGCTGCTTGTCTCGTTCCGGGTCTCCCGAGACGGACGCCAGGGCGTCGAAGGTCCTGCCGATCTGCCGCATCCTCGCGCGTAGCGCCGCTACTCGCTTGTTCCATGCGCTCGCCGCGGCCCCGACTGTCTCCTCCAGCTCCTGTTCAGCGAATGCCTGCACGCCCTGACGGGCTTCCTCGCTCATCGCGGGGAAGAGTTTGATGAACGCGGAGGACAACTGGGCGTGGCGGGAGGTCGCGACGTCGAGGAAGCGGCGGAGCCATCCGTCCTCGGCCAGCCCCGGCCCGAAGAGCTCGCCGATACGCGGTGGCATGGGGCGCTCGGGAATCGCCGTGCCTTCCCACAGGGTGCGATCGGCGGCGCGGTCGAAGAGGAAGGCCAGGTACTGGCGGCGCAGGATCTCGGAGGCGTCCAGGTAACAGTCCGGCGGAATGATCCGGCCGGCCAGCATGTGCTCCGGAGCGTGCAGGTAGTAGTGATTACGGTTGCCTCGCGGGACGAAGGTCACTGCCAGGGAGTTGCCCGTACTGCGTCCCGCTCGGCCGATCCGCTGCGCGTAGTTGGCAGGCCCGGGCGGCATCGAGGCCAGCACCACGGCCGACAGGTCGCCGATGTCGATGCCGAGTTCGAGAGTGGGCGTGCAGGTGAGCACGTTCGGGTCGAACGCCGAGGTCCGGTTCTTGAAGGCGGCCTCGACCTGCTCGCGCCGTTCTCGGCTCAGCGCGCCTGTGTGTTCGGCGGTCAGCACATCGCCTGGCCGGTCGACGGTGTACAAGTGCCGGTAGTAGTCGTCCGTGTAGTCGCGGTCGTCCTCGACGAAACGGCCCGAGCAGCGGAACCGCAGGCACGCGGTGCCCAGCCATTGCTCACGCCGTCCGGGCGGCACGGTCTGCCGCCAGGTGCAGGTGTTGCAGCGCACACCGCAGGCGTTGGCGCCGTTCTCGTCGGGTGAGGCGTCGTCGTCGATGCGGTAGACGAGGACGTTGCGGGGCTTGAGGCCGTAGACGAGCGCACCGCCCTCGGCGTGATAGGTGGCGAGTATGTCGTGCTGGGCAAGCAGCTTCATGGCCAGCTCAGTCACCGCGCGCGCCTCGCGCCGGTCGCAGCCGAGTGTGCGGTGGCCCCAGTCCGCGAACCAGGTGTTGTCCCGGGTGAGGGAGTCGAAGCCGGTGGTGCGGATGCCGCCGGACATAGGGAACGCTGGTGCGGCGAGGCCGCGTGGGAAGGCCGGCATGCCAGTGGGCCGACCGCCCCAGATCGGCCAGCGCCGCGCTCCGGCCTGGCGGATGTACTCCTGCAGCCAGGGGTGGAACAGCGCTCCGCGCAATCGCAGCCGTTCGGCCAGGCCCCGCAGGAAGACCTCGTACGCCGTGTCTTCGGTCGGCAAGGAGATTTGTCCGGGGAGACGCTGATGCCGGTCCCTCAGCTCCGCACACAGCTGCGGCAGTTCCTTGAGCTCGACCTCGACAGCCGCCGTACGGGTCAACTCCAAGGTGCGGCCCAGACGGGAGCGCAGGCCGAACTCCAGCAGGGTCTGGAAGACGAGGCGGCTGTGGAGCATCTCCGCGCCGGCGTCGTTGAAGCCGTTCGACTCATCCAGCAGGGTCTGGATGTCGGGGTTCTCTCGCAGGTCGGGGGGAACGATCGAGGCGAGTTCCTCGCGCTTTCCACCACCGGCGGCCATGACAACGGCCTCTGCCGCATCGGCCGCGAGATGATGCACCGCGATCGGCTGTCCAGGAGTGAGGTGCTTGGCGAGGAGACCTCGAAGGGTGAAGCCGAAGCTGCGATTGGCGATGAACGCGGCCCTGTGGGTGGCATCCTGCACCGCGTCCGTGAACACCAACAGCTTCCGCTCGCTCTTCGCGAGTCCTCGCTCCGAGAACATCTGCGTGGTCGCCACTGATGCGAGGGTGGCCGTGCCGGCGCCGAGGAAACGCATGCCGTCGCCCAGCCCGCATGAGGGGCACTCGTCATCGCTGTCGGCGGGCAGCGGCCCCTGCGGGGTGACGACCGCGACGGTGTCCCGCGCCGGGTTGGTCGACAACCGTTCGTTCTCCGCGTGCAGGTGCAGCACCGGGTACTCGTCCGGCCGGGCCCGCAGCATCCAGCGCACGGGCCGCCTCTTCTGCGCGGCGGCCTTGTAGATCTCCAGCGTGTTCGTCTTGAGCTGCTGCCACTCCAGTTCGGTGGACAGCGCGGCCCAGCCCGACCGCCCGCAGTGACGGCAGTAGACCGCCGGAAGGTGACGCCGGTACGGCGGCCCCACGGGGCGACGCGACGCGTCCTCCCGATCGCCGATTTCACCGGCGCTGTCGACCTCCGTCGGCTGGTAGATGGCGAGGTTGGCCGGGTTCGGGCGTGAGTCACCCGTCGGGCCGTCGTCGTCGTACCAGCGGAAGTGCGGCTCGGCGGTCGCCGCCCGAATGACGCGCCGCACCTCGCGCACCCACAGCTGCGCCTCAACGCGCAGGAATGGACCGGGCTTTCCCGTGACGGGATGCGGAGTGCGAGCGTGCGAGATTAGCGCGAGGATCCGCGCGAAGGCGAGTTCCAGAACGCCCGGGTCGCTTCGGGCCGCTTCGTCCCACACTGGACCGCCCCCGCGCTGCGCGAACTCCCGAGCAATCTCCGGCACGGTCACCGGTGTGTTGCCGGCAACGTCGAGAATCGCCTTGACCAGGATGTGGTGCTTCAGCTTGTCCCCGACCTGCAGAGGATCGGTGATCGGCTCGCCGAGCATGAGCCGCGCGAGCTCCACGAGAGCGGAATCATCGTCCAGCGGATCAGGCAACGCGGCCAAGGCGTCGGGAGCCGGGCTGGGAAGCAGGAAGTCCGGTTCATCCACCACTTCCTTGGGCAGCAGCCGGTCCTCACCGACGAGCGCGGCATCCGGGAAGGGTGTGCCGAAGACCTTCTCCGCGAACTCCAGCAGCAGTTCACGGTCCGACCGCTCGGGTCCCTCCGCGACCGGCCCGTCGGGCACGCTCCCGCCCAGCGTCGCCGACGTCGCCACCGGCGTGATGTCACCGAGCGGACGCCCCTCACGCGCCGCCCCGGTCGCCGCCCCGAGGCGGCGCAGCAGCATGGCCACGTCGGTGCCCTGGGCACCGTCGTAGGTATGGAACTCATCGAGGACGACGTACGCCAAGGAATCGGACTGCCACAGCGGAACATCCGGAATCCGCTGCAGCAGCAGGTCCAGCATCTTGTAGTTCGTGAGCAGGATGTCCGGTGGGTCGGCCCGGATTGCGTCGCGGTCGGTGATCAGCTTCTTGACCGTCGGGTCCCCGGCCAGGGACGTCGATCCGGTGTCACGGCCGTACGAGCCGGGCTTGTCCTCGTCTTCATCCGAGGCCGATCGGGCCCCGGAGGCACCGCCGATGTAGATGCCGGCCGTGACATCCTTCAGGTCTTCCTCGGTGGTGAGGAAGTCGTCGATACGACGTGCCTGGTCGTCGGCCAGGGCGTTCATCGGGTACAGCAGCAGGGCTTTCACGCCCCGCTGTCCTGCGGCCCGAGCCCGCGCGCAGTGGTCCAGGATCGGCACCAGGAACGACTCGGTCTTACCCGACCCGGTACCCGTGGTGACGATGGTGGGCTCCGGGTGCCTCCCTCCCTTCGACGACAGCCGTTGCCAGGCAGCAGCCTGGTGGGTGTAGGGCGTGAACTCGTCCGGGTGCCAGTCGAGTGCCGCCTTCCAGCCCTTCTTGGCCTCGCGGAACGGCGTCCGGACACGTAGATAAGGCCCACGGAACAGCCGGCTCTCCGGGCGCTCCAGGAATGCGTCAAGCTCCTCGCGCACGTCGTCGTCAGCGAGGGCGAAGCTCGTCGTCAGGTAAGTGGCCAGGGCTCGACGCAGGTCCTCGGCAACCAGAGAGGGCAGCATGACGACGACTTACCTGCTTTCTACCAAGACGTCGGAAGGAGCCTGTTCGGCTTCGGCCCCGCCGAGGAGGTTTCCGTGATCCCCGTGCTCGGAGGCATACGCGGCGTAGTCGCCGTACTCGCCAGCCAGCAGCCGGGCCATGAAGTCCGCGTGGGCCCGCGTCATCTCAGCCTCGCGGTCCGGCTTCACCCAGCCCTCGGGCATCTCGGGGGTCGGATCGCCGACGCGGGCGGCCTTCACCCACGCCTTGACGAAGGTGGCCTCCTCGGGAGTCTGCCGGATACCGACGTTGTGGGTCGCCGCACCAATCTTGTGCCCGTCCGCGGCGAAGAACATCTCCCACTCGTATTTGCGCAGCACCGCGAACTGCGACCGGTACATGGCACAGAGCTGCTCAGCGGTCAGGCCAAGCATCACTGCCACGATCGCGTCGATCTCGACTAGCGCCATGCGACGGTCGTACTCGGTGCGCAGCGGCGTCGCCATGGACCACTCGGGTGCTACGGCCTGGAGCTTCGGGCGGGGCGATTCCGGGTCCGTCCAGCGGTCCGAGAGCCAGGCAGGCTCGAACAGCTCCCACAGGGGGGCGTAATCGCGGGTCAAACAGTTGAGGCGGAGCGTGCGGAGGAGGAGAGGGGTGGTCAGGGGGTGTTTGAGAGGCAAAGGGAAGCTCCGGGCCAGCTCGATGTTGACCTTTGAAGCCCCAGAGACCTTGACGAGGTAGTCAAATGGCAGCGACGCCCACAGGCCCGCGATGATCCCCGTGCCTCTGTCGGTGCCGCATGCGAGCGTGTGGACGGTGTGCACATGCGTCGGCCCAGGGGGAACGAGGGCGGCGTTCAGAGAGCGCTCGGTATTCGAAGTAACCATGTTGCGCCATGCGAGCCGGAAGTACGCCGAAGACGGAACTCCGTCCCAGGATCGAACCTCCGTGGCAAATTCGCCCGGCGGACAAGCACGCGCATAATTGGTCCTGGGGATTACCGCTTCAGGTAGCTCTACGAGATCCCACGCGGAATAGTCTTTGTTCGACTTACAACCAGGGTTTGGCTGCTTCGCGAACGGTGTCGCAACCGAAAAATGGGGACCTTGCAGAATCACCTCGTCCCACGACTCCGGGACTTCCGTTCTCCACGTGATGACCCCCTCCTGCTTGGCTCCCTTTTCGTCAAGCTCCCGAGACCACCAGTGCTTACGCGGCCCAAGACGCTCCGGGAACCCGGCGAAGACCCTCAGCGCCGCGTTGTCGGCAGAGTTCACGGGACGCAGAACACGGGCCTCGACAGCGGGAGTTCCCGGAGCATCAATCAGCGCGCCCCAGTCGGTCAAGACGCTCTCGTCAACCTCCACGATACGACCGCGATGCGGACGCATATCCCAACCGCCCTCCGGGAACTGGATTCCCGGCAGATCCCCCTTGCCCGCGTGAGAGAAGGACCCGTCAACTGCCGAGGGATGAACCGCTCGCGCGATCTGCACAAACCTGACTTCACGCGGGGCGCCGTAGACGCTGACGCCGAAGTTCTTGTTGTTATCAACATCTTCGAACAGGAGAATGTTATTCCCGTATTGGAAGTGGCGACGCAGTCGGGCATAGGTCTCGGCTCGGAATTTTCCTCCCTTCGGGACAGAGAAGTGATTCTCCTCGTGGATCAGAGCAGCAGATCCTCGCGGATGCAAGTTCCTCCACGCACGTTCAATGAAGTTCACGTATAGGTTCGTCTGCAGCCCGGAGAGTACGGGATGTTCAATTGACGAACCGAGTTGTTCGTCGGCCCCAGCCCACGAAGCTACATCCGACAGGTAGTTCCTTCGAGTCGCACCGCTCGCTAGAACCGCTTCTCTACGCGCTTCCTTCTTTTCCTCTGACACTTGCTTCTCAAGACCGAACCAGGCGTCGTACTCCGCCAGGGCCAGATCGTCATCCCATTCGAACCTGAGCCAAGGCGGGTTCCCGACCTGCAGCTCGAACCCGCCCCTCTCGAAGACATGGGCGAACTCCAGCTCCCAGTGGAAGAACCCTTCCCGCCGAGCAATCGCGTCGACCTCGCTGAGCCAAGGGAAACGAAGCGCCACAGTGGGCATGTCTGCACACTGACTCATGACACGGTCGAAGTCGTCATCCAGTGCAAGCTGCTCGAAGTCTCCGATGTCGGCGAACAGGCCAAGCTTGTCCTCCAAACCGGCAGCGACCCCTCGCTTACGTGCAGCGTCCTTCGACACCGCTTTCGCTTTCGCCTTCGCCGGAGGCACCCCGAGAACGGCCTCACAGAACTCCAGCCACTCCTCGAAGGTCGGCGGTTCCGGGGTATTCGGCTGTCCCACTGGCCAGAACCAGAGCGCACACCAGGCGTCCATCACCAACTTCAGCCGTCCACGCGGGGCGCCCGGCTGTTGAAGAGCCTGCTCGACCTGCTCGCGTGAGACCGCGCCCGAAGATCGGGGCAGAGGCCGTTCCTCATCGACTTCCCAGACGTCGATGTCCCGGCGGACCTCAGCCTCCGATACAACGAGCCGGCGCTTGGTCAGCTCCCACAGCCTCTCGGCGCGCGTCGCGAGTGCCAGCAACCGCTTCGCCTGCGTCGCAGACGGAGTGGACGCCACCTTCTTGCGCCACTCCACAAGCCTGTCCCGCTCCTCCCGCACAAGCTCCTTCGCCTGCTTGGCATCCGCGACCGCACCCCAGCCTTTCGCTGGAAGCAGGAAGTGGTGGATCTCCTCGCCGGCGCGAATGGCATTGTCCTCGGCGCCCTCCCGGAGAGGCCGGTCGGTCGGCACCGTGGTAAGCCATGCCTTCCGTTTCAACGCCTCCTTCCCGTACACCGCACGTCGGGCGCCGATGAGGGAGTTCCCGCGCCTCAGGTGCAGACCGAACCACGGAGCCTTCAGGCCCTCGTGCATCGCGTTGAGCCAGAGCGACACCTCGGCTAGCTCAACGGCTGTCTGGTTGAGGTCCACGCCGTAGGCGTTGTGGAGAGCCAGGTACGCCTTGACCTTCTGCAGCTCTGCCTCGTACTGGTCCGGCGGCAGCTGCACGTCCTGGTCGCGTTCGGCGGACAGCTCGGCCATGCGGCGCTTGAGGTACTCGGCCGCGAGCTGGTTGATGGCTTCGTTGAGGAAGGCCCCCGAGCCGAGGGCCGGCTCGCACACGGTCAGGTCGAGGATGTCCCTAGCAGCGGTGGTCTTGCCGTCCTGGTCGAGGAGTTCGGCCAGGGCATGCTTGACCGTACTGCGGGTCAGCACCTCGGGGGTGTAGTACGAGGCGGAGCGCTGACGCTCGCGCCCCGAGAGGCGGTAAACGAACGAGCCCTTCTTATGCTCGACGCGCCGCCACGCGCCCGTGATCGAGTCGCGGCGTTTGACAAAGACCTCGTCGTCGTAGTTGTCGGCTTCGCTCTGGGGGACAACCCAGGTGCCGGCCAGTGCGTCCGCGTCGGGCTTGGCTACCTCGTACAGGTCCTCGGCAGCGAAGAAGCCGGTGTACGACATAAGCCCCTCATACACCGCGCCGAGCTGGTTGATGCCGAGCTGGGCGTAGGAGATGAATCCCTTGCCGTTCTTGCCACGGCTGAGCATGAGCAGGTTCAGCACCTGCCAGAGCACCTTGTTGCGCAGCCGGGTGTCGACCTTTTCCCCGTCGATGCGCACCGTGCCGATCAGCGGGGTGGCGTCGGCCTTGAACAGGTCGCTGCGCAGCGACTCGAAGCGGATGCCGTCCGCGTCGAGCTTTTCGCGGTCGCCCTTCTCACGGCCCTCCAAAGTGCGGTGGCCTTGGTCGACGAGGTGGAATAGCAGATCCAGCGATTCGTAGAAGTGGAACCTGTCCAGGGATTCCTCAGGGAGGTCGTAGGAGACGAGCTCACCGAGCCGGGCGAGGCCGTAGCCGTCCTGATATGCCTCGTCCTTGGTGGGAAGGATGGCCAGTTCCGGACGGGCTTCGGCGTAGAGGAGGAACAGGATCCGGTAGAGGTAACGCAGCGACTCGCGGGTGAGGCGGGTGGCCAGTTCGGTGCTGTCGCCGAGTTCTGTGGGGTCCGCGGGGTGGGCGTGGATACGGCTCAGGATTTCCTTGGCGATCAGTTCGACGGACTCACGAAGGCCCTCGCGCAGTTCCTTGGACACGCCGACCGCGTGCTTGCGGCCCTTGTCGACCAGGTCGTCGAGGAACCCGGCCGCACCGCCCTGTGTCAGCAGGGACTCTGCGCCGAACAGGGCAGACACGGCTTCGAGTTCGCCACCGTCGCCGGCCAGGTTACGGTCGAGCGCGGCGTCGATACTGACGCCGAGGAACCGGCCCTCGTGCCATGCGGTGCGGTCGGCGAGCAGCACGGCACCGCCGGCGAGCAGCAGTACGAACCGCGGCGTGTAGGCGTCGTTGCAGCTGAAGAGAAAGGTGACGGCGTCCGCCGCGCTGGTGATTTGTTGCTTGCCGTCCAGCGAGACAGGGTTGAGGAGTTCGGATCCGTCGTCCTCTACATCGGAGACGACAAGGTCGGCGTTGGTGTTCCAGGTGACGTCCAGGGCAACGAGTTCAACGCCCCCAGGCCCCTTCACGGCGAGGGCGACCGGCACTTCGCGAACCTTGTCGGCGTGCATGACCTCGAAAACGCCGCGCTGGATCCTGGCATGGGTGTCGTCATCGCGCTGTGACTGCTCGCCGTCGGGGCGAGTGTAGGCGAGGGCGGCGAGCAGGGCGTCGTTGAGCCCGCGCAGGTCGGATCCGTCGAAGTCGCCCTTCTCGGTGATGCTGACCTTGGCCTTGAAGTAGTCGCGGCCCAGGTTCCTCATGCCCGCGCGTGAGGTGGGCAGTCCTGCCCGGTCAGCCGCTGTCCAACGCTTGCGCAGGTCGACGAGGTCCTTGGAGAAGACCTCGGCAAGGTAGTGGGCGGAGATGTACTCATTACGGTTGACGATCGCTTCGAATGCCACGAGGGTCACGCGCCCTTCTTCTCGCCGATCCCGGTGGCCGGGACGAGGACCCCGATCACCCGGACCATGGCCTCGCCCTGCGTGGCCAGCTCCATGAGCAGTTGCTCGACCTCTATGGCGGTGTTCTCCACGCGCTGTTCCGCATCCTCGCGTCGGACGCCCAGGGTGAGCTGTTCGAAGGCCGTTTCGCTCGCCTTGCGCCAGGCATGCAGGCGCTTTTCGTACTCCACCAGCCTCTCGATGAGGGGTTCTTCCTGGATGGCACGCAGCTTGTCCAGGTGCCGACGAGTGGCCTCGACCGCGTCCGGCACCAGAGCACGCAGAGCACCGAGGTCCCCGGTGAAGGGACGGTTGAGCATGCCCGGCTCCACCCCGGCTCGGTTCAACACCTTGACCAGGTCGTCGTCGAATTCGACAGCTCCGCGCTCCAGCCCGCTCACGCACGACCAGGCAAGGACCGTCGGGTGGCCCTTGGCGTTCGAGTACATGCCCTGCATCAGGAACTTGAGGCCTTCGACATCGGCCGTGATGACGGGTGCAGTGTTCCGGGTGAGCCGGACCAGGACCTTGTCGGTGAGCCACTCCACCAGCGGATGCTGGTCGGTCACGTAGCTGACGTCAGGCCACCCAGATGTCTCGCGCCGCGTCTGCTTGTTGATCGCGCCCTTGGGGCGCTCACCGCTCAGTTCCCGGGCACGATCCAGACGCTGCTGGGCGAACACCGGGTCGAAGGTGACCCGCAGTTCGTCAAGCACTCCGCGTTCGTCCAGATAGGTCTGCGGGAGGACGAGGAGCCTCCGCTGCAGTTCAAGGTCGGGGGCGAAGGAGAGCATCTCGGGATGGTCCTCGCCCCATTGCTTGCCGATCTTCGCCTGGGGGTTGTTGTCGTACACCTCGTCCAGTGCCTCCTCCACGAAGGCACGGGTTGAGGCGAACAGCTGGGGGACACGGTAGTGCTCTCCCGATCCGTCGACCGTGTGGTGGGCCATGAAGAGGTTGAAGGGGTCGACGGGCTGTGCCGGGACGATCGTGTCGAATGACTTCCCGTCCGCGAGCCCGGTCTTGATCGCGGTCTCTTCCGCGTCCTCGTCACGCAGGCCGAGGATGGAGGCGGCCTCGCCCAGAGTGCGGTGGACCTCGTCCTCGCGCTCTAGCAGGCGGCGGGAGACCAGCCGGTCAGCAGACGGGACATCCGGGTCCTCGTCCTGGCGAACCAGCAGCAGGGCGCGGACCTCCGGGGGCGTCTGCTGTCCGTAGCGGTCGATACGACCGTTGCGCTGCTCGATGGTGATCAGCGACCAGGGCAGGTCGTAGTGGATCATCTGGTGGCACTGGCGGTGCAGGTTGACGCCCTCGGAGGCGATGTCGCCCGTGAGCAGGACCCGCAGTTCGCTGTCGGCCAGGCTGAACTCCTTGACGGTGCGCTGCTGTTCTTCGTCAGGCAGCCCGCCGTGAAGCTGTCGGATCGCGCCAAGCCGGTTGTCCGTGCCTGTCTCGAAGCCGAGCGCACCCGGCAGGGCCTCGTGGAGCATCTTCAAGGTTTTCCGGCGCTCGGAGAAGATGACGACGCGTTTGCCGGCCCCCGGGCCTACCCCTATGGCTTTCAACTCGTCCACCAGGCGGCGGAATTTGGCCGCCTCCTGCACCGTGGCCTCGGCAGCCAGCTCACCAAGCCGTACGAGTGCCGCCCGCTCGGGGACACGTCGTTCCTTGTTCTCCGGGTTTTCCTCGGCGTCCTTGTCGATGACCTTGATCCGGTTCGCGGCGGTCTCAGCCAGCGCCTCGTGCGAGGACAGAAACGCTTTCAGAAGCGTGTACGGGAACAGACGGGCTCCCTTGCCGCTCACCGGAGCCGAGCGTCCCTCCCCAGGGCTGATCCAGACGTCGTACAGCTCCTCGAAGATCCTCTGCTCAGCGTCGCTCGCGGGGCAGTCGAAGGCCACGGGCTTCTTGCGGGTGGCCCACTTGTGGCCGATCTCCGCGGACACGTCCGAGGACATCTTGTGCCTGCGGACGTACAGGTGGTCGAGCTGAGTCTCGTCGTAGTCGCTGGTGTCGGGGATGGCGGTCGGGTCCAGCAGGCTCAGCAGTTCACCGAACGACTCCCGTTCACCGTTGTGCGGCGTAGCGCTCGCCAGGATCAAAGCGTCGGTCCGCGGGGCGAGCAGCCCCGCGAGCCGGTTGTTCTTCGTACCCCTGTTGATCAGCTTGTGGGACTCGTCGATGACGACGGCATCCCAGTCGACCTGCATGAGGTGGCTGCGCCAGCGGTCGGAGCGCAGAGTGTCGATGGAGATGATCGCGCGCTTGTAGTACGAGAAGGGGTTCCGGCCGGCCGGAATGTTCCGTCGGATGCGTTCGATGCCACTGGAGTCGAGCCGTACGAGAGGGATGGCGAAGCGCGTCCACAGCTCATGCTGGAACTGCTCCAAAATGGCCTTGGGCGTCACCACGAGGACGCGCTCGCCCCGGCCCCGCCGGATGAGCTCCGAGAGCAGAAGACCGACTTCCAGCGTCTTGCCCAGGCCGACCGCGTCGGCGATGAGCAGCCTCGGCCGCAGGCCGCGGAGTGCCGCCCTGGCCGGTTCGCGCTGATAGGCAAGGTCATCGACGAGGTGAGTGCCGACGGTGGCGAGCCTCTGCTCGGACAGCGGCAGCGGGGTCTTACGGATCAGAGCGTCGATGAACAGACGGGAGCGCCGGCACTCCGGAGAGGTGTCGACGACGAGGTCGGTGTCCTCGGGGCGCAGGGGGGTGACCTGGTCCAGCGACGGGTGAGCGAAGAAGACGGCCCGCTGGTCTCGCACGAGCGGCGAGATCCCGCGGACATCCAGACGTGTGCCGTCCTGCGTCGTCTCTGACGTCTCGACGACCAGCCAGTCCTCGTCCCGCGCGCGGACCTGCATGCCCGCGGCGAACTTGGCGGTGCCTGCGTCACTGGTCACCAGGCTCTCTCCTTCACTCACTACTGAACTGCCTCATCGTGCTCACGTGCGGGGTCGACGGTGTCAACCACCGAAGTCGGACCGGCGGTCGCGGATCTTCCCGCGCCAGCGGTCAGCCCACGGCTCTCCCCCGCCGCTGGACGCCGCTGCAACCGCCGGCTCCGGGGGCAGCACCGGAGCTTCCGGTTCCTCCATAACCGCCTCGGGAGCCTGCTCCACCACAGGCGGCGGCGCGGGAGGCGTCCCATCAGCCACCTGCAACACATCCGTGAGGAACGCGTCGGGCAGAGGCGGATACATGCCCCCATTCACCGGTACTGCCTGCTCCAAGAGCCGGTCCATGGCCGCCTCCATCACGGTGTGGGCCGTGGGCCGGTCCTCAGGAGAGTAGGCCAGGCCACTGACAACGAGGTCCCGCAGACTCTCGGGTAAGCCCGAAAGGTCCGGTTGGACATTCTGCAGTGTCCGCTGAGCCGACAGGTGAGCATAAAAGGGAGGGTGCCCCGTCGCCGCATGCACCAGAGTCGCGGCCAGGCTGAACACGTCCGCAGCCTCACTCGCCTTCCGCGAGTCCATGGCCTGTTCGGGAGCCATGTACGCGAGCGTGCCGAGCGCCGCATCGCCAGAGGTGAGCCCGGTCGCGCCGCCGACATGACTGACCCCGAAATCGATCACACGCGTGCCCTGCGTGGTGACCAGCACATTGCTCGGTTTGAGATCACGATGCAGCAGCCGGACGGAGTGAATGTGGATGAGGGCCTCGGAGAGGCTCGCGGCCAGCCACCATGCACCGAGCTCACTCACCGGCCCGTGCTGATTCAGCAGCGCTTCGAGCGATGGCGCATGGATGTACTCGGTCGCAATCCATGGCCGTTCGGCACCCGGATCAGCGGCCACAAGTGCGGCGGTGTGGAATCCCCCGACACGCTGGATCGCCTCCAGCTCCTGAGCGAATCGTTGACGGAAGTATGGATCGTCGGCCAATGCCGGCTTCACGACCTTGATTGCCACCGGCCGGGGACTGCGGTAGCCGAGGTATACGACGCCCATGGCCCCCTGACCGAGCCGCCCCGCCAAGCGGAAGCCAGCGATCTCATGGGGGTCACTGTCTCTCAGCGGCTCGAACACCATCGCCCCCGTTCCGCGTCCGAGCGTGCAGAGACGAGGCACACGGGACGCGAAGTACACACGTCAACAAAGGTGAGGTTATCAGCGGTGCGGGCTGGTGTTCGTGCCCTGTCATGATCTCGACCATGACCCTTCGGCCAAGATCCTGCGCGGCGTCGCTCGGTCCACTGAGCGCCACGCCGCAGCAGGAGATGCGTGACGTCAGGGATCCCCTCGTCTCGTTCTGGTGATCAGCCTGACTTCGCGACGAGAGACGTTTTCCGATCGGGCTACAAGAGGCGGGCAGTGTAGCGCCGAATAGCCACTCTTGGGACAAATGCCCGCCGAACAGAGCACGGGTGCCCGGGCTGAGCAAGGCTGAGCCACCACGAGGGCCAAGCAGCAGAGGGTGCGGAACTGATCGTCATGCACCATCCCTGGCCACGGCCTCCGAACCCAACCTTTCTGCGACAAGGAGAATGAACGTGAGCATGGCCGTATCGACGACCACGGACAGCAGCAGCATCAAGAATGTCGCCACCCTGGCCTCCCAACTCGCCGACGCCTCCTCGATGTCCCCGAGTGCCACCGCCCGCGAGGACGTCGGCGTGCAACTGTGCACCGTCCACCAGGACTGGTGCATCGAGACTGGCGTCCACGACACACACGTCGGAGCCAGGCAGGTCGTCATGGGCAACGACGGCAGCGAGCTCCTGGACGCGCGCCTGCTTCACTTCTCCGGTTCGGACCCGGTTATCGGTCTGGGCGAGACGGACACGGACGCGGCTGAGGCTCGGGCGAAGGCGACGAAGCTGCGCAAGTTCGCCGACCGCCTCGAGAACCTCGCAAAACAAGATGGATGCCTTCACCAGCGGCGAGCAGCCAGACAATCCCGAAGTGACCTCCTGTCCCGACGGCGTCTCCTTCTGCACGGGAGACCCGGCGGACCACGAGGACCCGAACGAGCGCATTCACCACGGCCCGTTCACCGCCATGGGCGCGCAGTGCCCCTACGCCGGTCGGCACGGGGACGGCATCATGGCGTTCCATCTGTCCCAGGTCAACGACGGAAGGCCCGGGCTGGACTTCGTGGCCGGCGGCGACTGGCCGACGCTCGACCTCGGAGAGGTTGACGAGCTGATCAGCGACCTGAGCGCGCACCTGGCGAAGCTCCGGGCAGCACGGACGCAGATCGCCAGCCTGGCATCCGGGCGGACCAGCGAGACAGCCACAGCACCCAGCCGGACTTGGACGTACGACGACGTTCACGGCACCCGGCGCACCATCACCTGCCCGTCCTGGTGCACGACGGACCACACCGACGACATGGACGGCACACGCCACCCGGCTGACGTCCACCACAAGCGGTACGGCGCTGAGGCCTATGCCGAATACACGGACGGTTACGAGGACTATGCGTCCTGGCAGCTGCTCTGCGCATGCCTCGCCATAAGTCCGGACTCGACAATCAGCTCGGCCTACCGAGTCCCCCACGTTGCGGTCGAAGTGGCCGCCGACACGTACACCCGCCCGATGGATCCGGAGCAGCTGGCCGAGTTCATCGAGACGGTGGCGGGCCAGCTGGAAGAGCTTCGCGCGTTGCAGCCCCGACTCACCGCAGCCCGCGCCGAATGGGCTGCGCGGACGGACACGACAACCAACGCTGAGCCCGCGTAGTCCCGCCGAGTCAAGACCATGCCCACGCAGCGGCAGCTCCCAGCGCCAGGCTCCGGCCGCCGCCGCGAACGCCCAGCTCAGACCTCCTCCCCTACCTCTCCGCTCCAGGGACTTTTCAGGGACTTTCAGCGCTGTCCGAGGGACTTCCGAGGGACTTTCCGCCGCCTAACGCGGCAAGCCCCTGAAAGACCGGAAAGGGCCTCCGCCGCAGATCAGAGACCCTTTCCCAGGCAAAGCCGCAGGTGGCGGCAGACGAGTCGGGCTGTACGCCGGGTTCTGTCACCGGTCGACCTCGCGGTCGGCCGGGAGACGGCCATCCATCTAGGGCCGGCGTTGCCGCCGGCCTCGTGCGGTCTACCCGCGGACTCGGGCGGGCTGCCCTCGGACGTCCGCGCAGGGCCGCTTCTTACGGCGGCCCCTCTTGACCTTGCTCCGGGTGGGGTTTACCTAGCTGCCCAGGTCACCCTGGGCACTGGTGGTCTCTTACACCACCGTTTCACCCTTACCGAGGACCGAGGTCCCCGGCGGTTTGTTTTCTGTGGCACTGTCCCGCGGGTCACCCCGGGTGGCCGTTAGCCACCACCCTGCCCTGTGGAGCCCGGACGTTCCTCGGGAAGTTCCCCGTCAGGGGGACTCCACGCGGCCGTCCGCCCGGCTCGTCTGCCGTGTGGACCATGCTACCCGGCGGCCGCCACCCCTCGACGCCGGTGACGCCGACGACGCCGTCGCCAGGAACGAGCCCGCCAGGATCAGGGCGAAGGAGGACAGGATCGCGGGGGTCAGGCGTTCGTCCAGGAAGACCGCTCCCGCCGCCACCGCCACCGCCGGGTTGACGTAGGTGAAGACCGTCGCCCGCGTCGGGCCCACCTCCCGGATCAGTTCCAGGAAGGCGACGAAGGCCAACGCCGTGCAGATCACTCCCAGGGCCGCCAGGGAGATCAGGGCCGGAGGAGAGGGGAGTGTCGAGGGGGCGGTCAGGGTCGCCGCGGGGGCGTAGACGATCGCCGACAGGAGGAGGACCGGGGCTATCAGCTGGAGGGTGGGGACCTTGCTGAGGTGGCGGGCCATGATCAGGGGGGCCGTCGCGTAGCCGACGACCGTGATCAGGACCTCGGTGAGGGAGAGGACGTTTCCGCCGGTCAGGTGCGGGATCGTGAGGACCCCTACGCCCCCGAGGCCGAGGGCGAGGCCGATCGTCCGGCGGGCGCCCAGGCGTTCCGTGTCGCCGAAGAAGCGGGCCAGCAGGACGCTCACGATGGGGACGCCCGCGATCAGGAGGCCGGCGGTGGAGCTGGAGAGGTGGCGTTCGGCGTCGGTCAAGGTCCACCAGGGGCCGATGACCTCGATCACGGCGAAGGCCAGCATCGGGCGCCAGTGCCGCAGCACGACGCCCGGCAGTCCTCCCTGACGGATCGCGAAGGGGAGCAGGAGGGCCGCGCCCAGGGCGCAGCGTACGAAGACGACCATGGACGGCGACACCTCGTCCACCGCCACCTTGATCATCAGGTAGGGAATGCCCCAGAGGACGCCCATCAGGGAGAACAGAACCCAGCCGCGTGCAGTCATGGGACGATTTTCGTCCGGTCAGCGGTGTACGTCTTGAACGCTGTTGCGGTACGCCGCGGGCGTCACTCCCAGCACCCTGCTGAACCAGCGTGTCATGTGGGCCTGGTCCGCGAAGCCCACCTGCCCGGCCACCTCCGCCGGGCGCCCGCCCGTCTCCAGCAGCGCACGCGCCCGGCTCACCCGGTATTGCGCGAGCCAGGCGTACGGGGGCATGCCCATGGTCGTACGGAAGGCGCGCAGGAGCTGATAGCGGGAGAGGCCCAGGTCGGCGGCGAGGTCGGCGAGGGAGGGGGGAGCCGCCAGCTCGTCGGCGAGACGGTCCCGCGCGGTCAGGGCGATGCCGCTGGCGCCGGGGATCGTGTCGGAGGTGGGGCGGGACGTGGAGTGCCGGCGGGCCAGCGCCGTGAGCAGCCAGGGGAGGCGGGACTCGGTTTCCAGGGGGTCGGGGCCCGTGCTCAGCTCGGTGTGGGCGGTGCGCAGGGCGGCCGCGAGTTCGGGGTCGTGGAGGAGGGGGTCGCGGAAGTGCGGGGTGCCGCCGAGGATGCCGTCGGTGAGGAGGTCGGCGGCCGGGTAGAGGCCGCGGTAGGCGTACGTGCCGAAGGCCGACTCGCCGGTGTGGACCTCGCCCGGGGCCAGGACGACGATGGAGCCCTCCCCCACCGTGAGGGCGCCGCCCCGGTAGTCGATGCACGAGGCGCCCTGGACGCAGATGCCGATGCTGAATTCCTCGTGCGTGTGCGGGGCGTAGCGATGGCGGTCGAAACGGGCGGTGAGGAGGTCGAGGGGACGGTCGGGATGCCCGAGGGTCGCCCGGGTCCACCGTGTCTCGCCGTGTGCGCTCACTCTGATCTCCCCCTTCGCCCGTCTCCAGGCTACGACGCCCGGCGGGCTCGGAGGAGGTCCGGTCCGAGGTCCGCGGACCGCGCGGTCGGCCACTCCGTCCGCACGCCTTGACCTTGCCGCAGCGTCAACGTTTCTACTGGTCGCATGCGGATCGGAGAGCTGGCCGCGACCGTCGGTGTCACACCGCGGGCCGTGCGGCACTACCACCATCTCGGGCTCCTGCCGGAGCCGGAGCGGCGGGCGAACGGGTATCGGGACTACACCTTGCGGCACGCGGTCGTCCTGGCGCGGATCCGGCGGCTGACCGAGCTGGGGCTCGGGCTGGCCGAGGTGCGGGACGTGCTCGCGGACGATGCCGGGCGTGAGCTCGTCGAGGTGCTCGGCGAGCTGGACGAGGATCTGGCCCGGCAGGAGACGGAGATCCGCGAGCGGCGCGAGCGGCTGCGCGACCTGATCGAGGGCGCGCGCGCCGGGCGGCTGTCGGCCGAGGGACCCGTGTCGCCCGAACTGGCCTCGCTGTTCGGGAGGTTCGGGCCCGTGCCGGAGTCTCCGATGGCCGCCAAGGACCGGGAGGTCTTCGCGCTGCTGGAGACCACGGCGACGCCGGAGGCGCGTGCCGCGATGCTTGCCGCGCTGGAGAGCATGATGGCCGCACCCGGCGCGGTGGAGCGGGTGCGTGAGGCGTACGCGCTGCTCGACGCGCTCGCCGACGCCGAGCCCGACGACCCCCGCGTGGCGGAGGCCGCCCGCGTGCTCGCCGGTCTCGTGCCCCCGGACATGGTCCCGCCGGACACGGACCTGGACATCGACGGCAGTGACGGTCGTGGTGGCGGTGGCGGTGGCGGTGGTCGCGGTGGTGGCGGCAGCAGCTTTCTGCGCGCCTTCTACGCCGACTTCTCCCCTGCCCAGGCGGAGGCCATCCGCCGCACGCTTCGGACACTGAGGGAGGACCGCCCATGAGGAAGTCCGGTACAGCGACCGGTCTAGCGACAGGTTTCAGGAGCGCCCATCGGGTCGCCCGCTCGCTCGTCCGTCATGAACTCCTGCTGCTGGTCAGTCTGTTGCGCTGGGTGGCACGGCAGCCGCACGGGGTCGGGGATGGTGGACGGGCGTTCGGGTACGCGCGCGGGCAGGGGGCCATGATGTTCGGCTTCGGCTTCGTGTGTGTCGTCGAGACCGTGGCCATGGCCGTACTGCTGCGCGATTTTCCGCTCGTGCACGGGGCCTTCCTCGTCCTCGACCTCTACACGATCCTCATCGTCGTCGGTCTCCACGCCGCTTCCGTGACCCGCCCCCACGTCCTCACCGGCACGACCCTGCGCCTGCGCCGCTTCGCCACCGTGGATCTGCGCGTCCCGCTCGACGCCGTCGCTTCGGTACGGCGTGAGCTGCGCACGACGCACGAGAAGCGGGACGGTGAGCTGACCATGGCGATGAGTTCGCAGACCACCGTCACGGTCGAACTGACCTCACCCGTCACCTACTCGACCTTCCTCGGACGCCCCAGGGAGGTGCGCCTGGTGCGCTTCCACGCCGACGAGTCCGATCAACTCGTACGTCTGGTACGGGAGTTCATGCCGGAACGAAACGCACCTTCGCCGCTCCCGGTGCGGCCTGCGTGAGCCGTACCCGCAGCCGCTCCCCCAGCGGCAGCCGGTCGCCGGGAGTGCCCACGACTCGGCCGATGACGGCCGGGGTCTCCAACTGCACGGTCCCGGAGGCGGGTTGATCCTCCTCGACGTCCACCACGCACCCCTCGAAGACCTCCCCCACCCGGTCCTTCAGCAGCGCCGCCTCGACGATGTCGACGCATGCGCGCTCCACGCGTCCGGCCCGTCGGGTGCCCGCGGTCATCTCGTCGGGGAGGGTGTCGAAGGCCGACAGGACCCAGTCGGGCACCGGGGTGCCGGCCGCCGCCGCGAGGCAGATCTCCGAGGCGTAGCGGTCCACGAGGCGGCGAAGCGGGGCCGTGCAGTGGGCGTAGGGGGCGGCGACGGCGGAGTGCGTGGTGATGTCGGGGAGACGGCCGTCGCGGAAGGGCGTGTAGTGCGCGCCCCGGAGCAGGGTCGTGCACTCCAGGAGGAAGGCGGCGTGGCGCGGGTCGTGCGGGTCGAGGGAGCGGACGAGTCGCGCGTACGAGACGTGGTGGGGCCAGTCGATGTGCAGTGCCTTGGCGGTACGGCGGAGGCGGCCGACCGCGCCGTCCGGTGCGGCGGGGAGCGTGCGCAGGACGCCGGTGCCGTGGGCGAGCATCAGTTCGGCGGCGGCCATGCCCGTGAGGAGGGAGATCTGGGCGTTCCAGCCCTCTGCGGGGAGGGGGGTGCGGTAGGTCAGCTCGTAGCGTGCGTCTCCGTTGCCACCGTTGCCACTGTCGCCGCCGTTGCCGCCACCGCCGTTGGCTCTGTCGCCGCCGTCAGGGCTGTCGCCGGCTTCCGGGGCGGGGTGCTCGGTGATCTCCTGCTCGGGGACGGTGAGGGAGATGCCGCCGCGTTCGACCTCCAGACGCTCGCGCAGCCGCCCGATCTCCTTCAGCAGAGCGAGGGGTTCCTCGGCCGTGCCTCCGTCGATCTTCCGCTGTACGTCGGCGTAGTTCAGCTTGGCGCGGCTGCGTACGAGGGCCCGGCGGACGTCGACGGTCTCGGTGCGGCCGTCCGCGTCGAGGTCCAGCGTCCACAGGACCGCCGGGCAGGTGTGCCCCGGGAGCAGGCTGGCCGCGTTCTCGGAGAGACGGGCGGGGTGGAGGGGGACCTTGCCGTCGGGGAAGTAGAGGGTCGTCACCCGGCGGTGGGCCTCGGCGTCGAGGGCGCCGCCGGGGGTGACGAAGGCGGCGACGTCCGCGATGGCGTAGCGGACGCGGTAGCCGCCGTGGCGTCCATGGCCGTCGTCGGGCGGCCGCCGCGACAGATGCATGGCCTGGTCGAGGTCGGTGGAGGCGGGCGGGTCGATGGTGAAGAGGGGGAGGTCCGTGGCGTCGTACGACGGCAGGCGCGGTGACGTCGCGGCCTGCTCGGCCTCGGCGAGGACCTGGGGCGGGAAGGCGTCGGGCACGCCGAGTTCCCCGCGCAGCGCGCGCAGGGCCGCCCGGAGCGGGGCCTCGGCGGCGCCCGTGACGCGGAGGTGGCGGCGGGGCATGGGTCGAGCGTAGGGCCGGGCGGGCGGGAGGGCACCCCCTGGCCGGCACCCCCTGGCCTTGCGGAGGGCCGCCCTCCCACCGCGTACGCTGGCGCGGAGCCCGAACCCCGGAAGCCCCCGAGACGCCCGAGAGCGCTCCGGGAGCCCCGGGAACCCCCGAGAACAAGGAGCCCCCGTGCTCGTCCTGCTGCCCCCGTCCGAAGGCAAGGCCCCCTCCGCGGGTGGCGCTCCCCTGAAGCTGGAGGGGCTGTCGCTGCCGGCGCTCACCGGGGCGCGGGAGGCGGTGATCGGTGAGCTGGTGGAGTTGTGCGCCGGTGACGAGGACAAGGCCCGTGAGGTGCTCGGGCTGAGCGAGGGGCTGCGCGGGGAGGTCGCCAAGAACGCGGAGCTGCTGACGGCGGGGACACGGCCGGCCGGGCAGGTCTACACGGGGGTGCTGTACGACGCCCTCGACCTCGCCACCCTGGAGACGGCCGCGAAGCAGCGGGCGGCGCGTTCGCTGCTGGTGTTCTCGGGGCTGTGGGGCGCCGTCCGTGTGACGGACCGTATCCCCTCCTACCGTTGCTCGATGGGCGTGAAGCTGCCCGGCCTCGGCGCGCTCGGCACGCACTGGCGTACGCCGATGGCGTCCGCGCTCCCCGAGGCCGCCGGCGGCGGCCTCGTCCTCGATCTGCGGTCCTCGGCGTACACGGCCGCGTGGAAGCCGAAGGGCGAGGTGGCCGGGCGGACCGCGAGCGTACGGGTGCTGCACGCGCCCACCCGGAAGGTCGTCAGCCACTTCAACAAGGCGACCAAGGGCCGCATCGTACGGAGCCTGCTGTCGGCCGGGATCGCGCCCAAGGGCCCGGCGGAGCTGGTGGAGGCGCTGCGTGACCTGGGGTACGTGGTGGAGGTGGAGCCGCCGGTGGGGGCGGGGAAGGCGTGGACGTTGGACGTGCTGGTGGACGAGGTTCACTGAGGCCCCGCCGACTTGCTGCATTGCAGCATGCGCAACGGCCGTTGTGCATGCTGTCCCACCCGGGCAGGATGACGGCATGTCCACATCGCCCCCGTCGTCGTCACCCGCGTCGGCTTCCTCATGCACGTCGGCTTCCTCACGCGCGTCGGCTTCTTCGCGCGCGTCGGCTTCTTCGCGCGTCTCCGTCCTCGGCCTGGCGCCCGTCCTGCCCGTGGTCGTCGTCGACGATCCCGCCGACGCCGTGCCGCTCGCTCGGGCGCTGGTCGCGGGTGGGTTGCCGGCCATCGAGGTGACCCTGCGGACGCCGGGTGCGCTGGACGCCGTACGGGCCGTCTCGGCGCAGGTTCCGGGGGCGGTGGTGGGCGTGGGGACCGTCATCACGCCCGAGCAGGTGACCGAGGCCGTGGCGGCGGGCGGGCGTTTCCTGGTCAGCCCGGGGTGGACGGACATGCTGCTGCGGGCGATGCGGGCGTCCGGGGTGCCCTTCCTGCCGGGGGTGTCGACCGCGTCGGAGGTCGTGGCGCTCCTGGAACGCGGGGTGCGGGAGATGAAGTTCTTCCCGGCCGAGGCGGCGGGCGGTACGACGTATCTGAGGTCGCTCGCCGGGCCGCTGCCGCAGGCGCGCTTCTGTCCCACCGGCGGGGTCGGGCCGGACAACGCCCCGGAGTATCTCGCGCTCCCCAACGTCGGCTGTGTGGGCGGAACCTGGATGCTGCCGCCCGATGCCGTGGCCGCGCGGGACTGGGCGCGGATCGAGAGGCTGGCGCGGGAGGCGGCGGGTCTCGGGGGCCGTCGTTCAGCGCAGGTGTGAGGTGTCGTTGAGGAGGCGGAGGGTGGCGTTGCCGTCGGCGTAGTAGGCCAGGGCCGACAGGGAGGCCGCCGAGAGTTCCATGCGGAAGAGGGACTCCGGGGGCGCGCCGAGCGCCAGCCGGACGAGGGTCTTGATCGGCGTGACGTGGCTGACGAGCAGGACGGTCCGGCCGCGGTGGGCCGCGACCAGTGCGTCGCGGGTGGCGGCGACACGGTGCGCGACGGCCTCGAAGCTCTCGCCGCCGCCGGTGGGTTCGGCGTCCGGGGAGGCCAGCCAGGCATTCATGTCGTCCGGGTACCGCTCCCGCACCTCACCGAAGCTCAGCCCCTCCCATGCGCCGAAGTCCGTCTCCCGCAGCCCGTCCTCGACGGTCACGCCGAGGCCGAGCCGGGCGGCGACGATGCCCGCCGTTTCGCGGCAGCGGGCCAGCGGTGACGACACGACCTCCTGGATCGTGCCGCGCGCGGCGAGCGCCGCGGCGACCCGCTCGGCCTGGTACCGGCCGACCTCGGAGAGCGACGGATCCGAACCACCGCTCCCCGAGAACCGCTTCTGCGGGGTGAGCGGCGTCTCACCGTGACGCAGCAGCACGAAGGTGGCCGGGGTCCCGAGGTCGGGGGCGACGGAGGCGACGTTCTTGGCGGCACGGAGATCGGCGGCGGCGGAGGTGGCGTCGACGGTGGTGGTGGTTCGAGGGCCGTCGGCGGTGGTGGTGGTTCGAGGGCCGTCGGCGGTGGTGGTCGTTCGGGGGCCGTCGGCGGTGCTGGTCGTTCGAGGGCCGCCGGCGGTGCTGGTCGTTCGGGGGCCGCGGGCTGTGCTTCGGGAGCCGTCGCCGCCGGCGCCTCGGGTGCGGGCCCCGGCGGACCAGCTGCCGTCGGCCGCGGTCGGCGGCGTGCCGGCAGGCTCCTGGGGTGCCGGAGCGGCCGGGCCGGTGGAGCCGGCTCCCGTGTCCCGTCCGTCGCCGGTGCCGGGCCTGACCCCGGGCGCGGGATTCCCCCTGGATCCCGCCAGCGCGGCCCTCGCCAGCGCCGCGCCCGCCGTCGCGTCGCCGGGCGGGCCGGACGGCTCGGGTGCGGCGGCCGCGGCGGACCGGGACGCGCGTGTGTCCAGGTCCGCGGTGGACGCGGCGGGCGACCACTGCTCGCCCCGCTTGCCCGCGTCCATCGCCTCGTTGGCCAGCCGGTCGGCGTGCTTGTTCTGGTCGCGCGGCATCCACTCGTAGGTCACGCGGCCGGGCGGGAAGACCCGTGCGGCCTCGGCGGCGAGCGGCTTCATGTCGGGGTGCTTGATCTTCCAGCGGCCCGACAACTGCTCGACGACCAGCTTGGAGTCCATCCGGACCCGGACGGACGCCTCCGGGTCCAGCTCGTACGCCGCCTTCAGGCCCGCGATGAGCCCGCGGTACTCGGCGACGTTGTTGGTGGCGACGCCGATGTACTCGGCGGCCTCCACCAGCGTCTCGCCCGTGACCGCGTCGAGGACGACGGAGCCGTAGCCCGCGGGCCCCGGGTTGCCCCGGGAACCGCCGTCGGCCTCGACGATGAACTCCCGCACGCCGACAGCCCCTTGCCGCCTCTAGAGGCCGGACTCGGCGGTCCGCACCAGGATGCGGCCGCAGTTCTCGCAGCGGACGACCGTGTCGGACGTGGCCTTGCGGACGTCGTTGAAGTCGGTGATCGACAGCTCCTGGCGGCAGCCCTGGCAGGTGCGCTGGTACAGCTTGGCCGCGCCGATGCCGCCCTGCTGGTCGCGCAGCTTGTCGTAGAGCTTGAGCAGGTCCGCGGGGACGGCCGCCGCGATGACCTCGCGCTCCTTCGTCACCGTCGCCACCTCGCCGTCGATCTCCTCGAACGCGGCGTCCCGGCGCGCGGTGGCGTCGTCGATCTTGCCCTGCACGGCACCGACCCGCTCGGTCAGCTCGGCGACCCGCTCCTGCGTGGACTCCCGGCGCTCCATGACCTCCAGGACGATGTCCTCCAGGTCGCCCTGCCGCTTGGCGAGGGAGGCGATCTCGCGCTGGAGGTTCTCCAGGTCCTTCGGGGAGGAGACGGCACCCGAGTCCAGACGCTGCTGGTCGCGGACCGCACGCTGCCGCACCTGGTCCACGTCCTGCTCGGCCTTGGTCTGCTCGCGGGCGGTGTCGCTCTCCTCGGTCTGCGCGGCCACGAGCAGGTCGCGCAGCTGGGTGTGGTCCTTCGTCAGCGACTCGATCTCGGCGTGCTCGGGCAGCGACCTCCGCCGGTGCGCGAGCTGCTGCAGACGTACGTCCAGGCCCTGGACGTCGAGGAGTCGGATCTGGTCGGCGGGCTCGGCGTTCAGTTGGGGGCTCCCAGGGGGTCAGAAGAAGTGGGCGACGGGTGGGCGGACGCCGCGTGGGCGGTCCAGGGGTCGGTGACCGTCCCGGAGACGTGGACGCGCAGGCCCCACCCCTCCCGGTCGGAGATCTCGTCGAGCTGGGCGGCCGCCAGCTCGCACCAAGGCCACTCGGTGGCCCAGTGCGCCGCGTCGAGCAGCGCGAGAGGCATGTGGGCACCTTCCGTGCCGCGTGCGACGGCCTCGGAGGCGGGGTGGTGGCGCAGGTCGGCGGTGAGGAAGGCGTCGACACCGGCCGCGCGGACGTCGTCGAAGAGGCTGTCGCCGGAGCCGCCGCTGACGGCCACGGTGCGGACGACCGCCTCGGGGTCGCCGGCGACACGGATGCCCTGGGCGGTGGCCGGCAGCCGCTCGGCGGCCCGCGCGGCCAGCTCCCGGACCGTCAGCGGGTGGTCCAGCTCGCAGACCCGGCCGAGACCACGCCGTCCGGCGGGGTCGGCGGGGTCCGGTACGAGGGGGCGTACGACCCTGAGGTCGAGCGCGCCGGCGAGCGCGTCGCTGACGCCGGGGTCGGCGGTGTCGGCGTTGGTGTGGGCGACGTGCAGCGCGATGTCGTGCTTGATGAGGGTGTGCACGACCCGGCCCTTGAAGGTCGAGGCCGCCACCGTCGTCGTACCGCGCAGATAGAGCGGGTGGTGGGTGACCAGCAGGTCGGCGCCCAGCTTCACCGCTTCCTCGACGATCTCCCGGACCGGATCGACGGCGAACAGGACCCGGGTGACCTCCTGGTCGGGGTCTCCGCAGACCGTGCCGACCGCGTCCCACCCCTCGGCCCTCTCGGGCGGCCAGAGGGCGTCGAGCGCGGCGATGACTTCAGACAGACGGGGCACGGACCACAGGCTACCTGCACCGCTCCCGTCCCAGACCGGCCGCGGGTCGGTCGACCTGCCGCCCCTCGGCCGCCACTCCCGCCCCCGGGATGGCGGCCTCCCCCTCGCACCCGTCCCGCAGCACATGAATCGGCGTTCCCTCAGGCGAATCGCGGGACGAGCACCCTTATGTGTGAAGGGGGTGCGGGTTGTCCCACGTCTGTGCGTGCGAAAACTACCTTCGTCGCCGGAGGTGATCGAACCATGACGGCCTGTGCTTCCCCACCACCCTCGACGGGCCACGGGAACGAGTCGGGACAGGGGGACGAGGAGAGGGACGCGGACGCGAGCGGCGACAGAGCCGACGAGAGATTCGGCGAGAGATTCGGAGGAGCCGGAGAAAGAGCCGAGCCGAGAGCCGAGGCGAGAGCCGGAGAGGGATTCGGGAGCGGGGCGGTCGCCGCCGACGCGGGGGCCGCGGCGCCGGCGGGACGGGCAGGCGTGCACACGGGGCCGCCCGGCGTGCACACAGGACAGCCCGGCACGCACACCCTGCCGACGGGCGTGCACGCAGGACAGCCCGGCACGCACGCGGGACGGGCCGCTGCCGGGCCCGGCTGTGTGATCACCGCGGACGGGTCGTACGCGGCGCGCCTCGCGCTCGACGGCGAGTCCTGGTTCCCCGAGCGCTGGACCCTCGACGGCCCCGAACCGTACGCCGTGCCGCTGCCCGGCAACCAGCCCGAGGAGCCCGGCACGGAAGTGCTCCCGCTGGCCGACGGCCGGGTCCTCATCCACCGGCTGGCCGCCGACCGGCACCTGTTCTCGCTCCTCTACCCGACCGGCCCCGGCACCGGGGAACTCCCGCTCGGCGCGGTCGAATGCGCCGACCCGGCGGCCGAGATGCGGCTGCTGCCACCCGCGCCGTGCGGGCAGCGGGCGTACGCCCTCGCCCTGGGCCGCGGCGCCACGACCGTGTGGCTGGTGGCGGGCGGGGCCTTCGGGCCGGAGGTGGTGGCCCAGGTGCCGGGGCGGTGTTCGGGCGGGGTCTGGCTGGACGGCACGGGCCGGCTGCTCGCCCTGGACCAGGAGCGGGACGGCCGGACCAAGTCGGTGGCCGTCGATCTGGAACAGGGCGGCGCGATCTCACCGCTGCTGCAGATCGCGGACGGCAGCGACGACCGGGTCCTGCTCGCCGACCCCGACAGCGGGCTGCTCCTGATCCGTTCGGACGCGCCCTCCCCCGGGCACGACCGGCTCGGCTGGGGCGTGCTCGGCAGTACGCTCCCGGTCCGTTTCCCGGAGTGCCTGCGGGTGCCCGACGGCCACAGCGTCACCCCGTTCGCCATCCAGCCGGGGCAGATCCTGACCCCCGAGAGCTGTGCGGTGGCGCTGCGTCTGGACGGCCCCCGGGGCAGCTGGGTCGGCGTCTGGCGTCCGGCGGCACGGCGGATCCTCCATCTGCCCGCCCCCGAGGGCTGGTTGACGGGCGCCGGGCTGTGGAGCCGGGAGGGCGTGCTGCATCTGCCGTACGCGACCGGGCTGGTGAGGTGCGGGGTGGCCCGGACGGGGGTGGCCTGGGACCCGGACGAGGCGGAGGGTCCGGAGCAGTCGCCCGCGGGTTCGCCGGACGTGTCCCGGGAGCGGGACGGGGAGCCCGGCCGCGCGGAGGCCGCGGGGCCGGGGGACGCGGGACCGGGTGGCGCGGGCTTGTCACCCCGGTCCGGAACGTCGGGTGCGGGGGTGGCCGATGCGGGCGTGGCAGGCTCGGGCGTGGCAGGCGCGGGCGGGGCAGGCGCGGGCGGGGCAGGCGCGGGCGGGGCAGGTGCGGGCGGGGCAGGTGCGGGCGGGGCAGGTGCGGAGCCGGCCGGGCCCGTCGTCGCTCGGCCCGTGCCCTTGCAACAGGCGCCGCTGGAGGGGCGCGTGCCCGAGGAGGTGACCGTCGGGTGAAGACGGAGTGCGGGGCGTGGGTGAGGTGGACGCGGCGCGGCGACACGCCTGCCGGGTGCTTTCGAGACGGTCGGTCCGGCCCGTTAAAATCACCCGCCGGTAAGAAGATCATTCGACGGGGAACACTTCCAATGAGCGACGTGCACACGATCCAGCCGCCCACGGCCGACTCCCACGAGGCGGACGGCCACGGAAAGCACCGGGGTCAGATCGCGGCCCAGGAGGCCGAGAGGACGAGCCCTCGCGGGCGCCACCGCAAGCCGGCGGAACACACGGAGCCGACGACGTCCGCCTGACCGGCGACAGGCTTCCGTTCCGGTCACCTCCGGAGAAACGTCCATGCGACGCCGGAGCGGACCATCACGGCACCGGGCCCCGCTCGTCCTCGACGAGCGGGGCCTTCGCGTTCCGGGAACGGCCGTTACCCTTCCGCCGCTCCACGACCGTGCCTCAGCCCCAGCACCTCCGCCGCCGCGAACGTCTCCCCGTCCGGCCGGCCGGCGTAGTGCGGCGTCAGCAGGCCGTCCAGTTCGTCGTAGGTGAAGGCGTCCTGTTTGGTGTCGAACTGGGCCCGCACGCGCGGCCGTTCGACGACGGCGACCATGCCGCCGTGCACGACGAGGAGCTGGCCGTTGATGCGCGCAGCGGCGGGTGAGGCCAGATAGCCGACGAGCGGGGCGACATGCTCGGGGGCGAGCGGGTCGAGGCCGGTGCCGTCGCCGTCCGTGGTGGCCCCCGGGAGGTTCGCGAAGACGTCCTCGGTCATCCGGGTCCGGGCGCGCGGGCAGATGACGTTCGCGGTGACGCCGTACTTGGCGAGCGCGAGGGCCGTGGAGGTGGTCAGGCCGACGATGCCGCCCTTCGCGGCGGCGTAGTTGGGCTGCCCGGCGGAGCCGGCGAGGAACGCCTCGGAGGAGGTGTTCACGACCCGCCCGTAGACCCGTCCCCCGCCCCCGCCTCCGCCGCCGTCGCTCCTGCCTTCGCCCGACTTCGCGCGGGCACGCCAGTGGGCGGAGGCGAACCGGATCGTGTTGAAGTGGCCCTTGAGATGCACCCGCACGACCGAGTCCCACTCGTCCTCGGACATGGAGAAGACCATGCGGTCGCGCAGGATGCCCGCGTTGTTGACGAGGATGTCCAGCTTGCCGAACCGGGCGACCGCCAACGCGACCAGTTCCCTGGCCTGTTCGTGGTCGGACACGTCGCCGATGTGCGCCACCGCCCGGCCGCCCGCCGCCCGGATCGACGCCGCGACCTCCTCGGCGGGCCCCGTGGACACCTCACCGGAACCGTCCCGCCCCGGCCGGCCGTAGTCGTTGACGACCACGGCCGCGCCCAGCCGGGCCAGTTCCAGCGCCTCGGCCCGGCCGAGCCCGCGCCCCGCGCCGGTCACGATGGCGGACAGTCCTTCGAGCGGCGAAGTCATCCGGGCATCTCTCCTCTCTCGCACGCGCGCGGTGGTCAGATCTCGATGCAGGTGCGCAGCGCCACACCGGTCCGCATCTGGTCGAGCGCCTCGTTGATGTCGGCGAGGGGCACCCGGTGGGTGATCAGGCCCGCGAGGTCGATGCGGCCGGCCCGCCACAGGGCGATGGTCCGCTCGTAGGAGCGCAGGACGTCCCCGCCGCCGTACATGGACGGCAGGATCCGCTTCTCGTCGAAGAACAGCTCGAACATGCTGAGCTGCAGGAAGTCGTCCAGAGCGCCCGCGCCGACCACGACGAGGGTGCCGCCGCGCCGGGTGGCCTCGTACGCCGTGCGGGCGGTCGCCGAGCGGCCGACGACCTCGAAGACGTAGTCGAAGCCCTCGCCGGCGGTGAGGGACTGCTTGGTGTCGGCCAGTTCCTCCGGCGAGATCGCCTTGGTGGCGCCGAACCTGAGCGCCGCCTCGCGCCGCGAGACCACCGGGTCGACGGCGACGATCTCGGCGGCGCCCTTGAGCCGGGCACCCTGGATCGCCGAGATGCCGACGCCTCCGCAGCCGATGACCGCGACCGACGAACCGGCCTCCACATCGGCGGTGTTGAGGGCCGCGCCGAGACCGGTGGTGACGCCGCAGCCGATGAGGGCGGCGATGTCGAAGGGCACGTCGTCCGGGATCGGCACCGCGCAGCCCGCGTCGACGACGACCTCCTCGGCGAAGGTGCCGGTGCCCGCGAAGCCGAAGACGTCCCCGGCGGGCCGTTTGAAGTTGGGCGTGCCCGCGTTGAGGAATCCGGCGAGGCAGAGCTGCGTCTGGCCGCGCTTGCAGGCGGGACACGTGCCGCAGGCCGGAAGCCAGCACACGACGACCCGGTCACCGGGCTTCAGGTGGGCGACGCCCTCGCCGACCTCGACGATCTCGCCGGCGCCCTCGTGTCCCGGCACGAACGGTCCGGGCTGCGGCAGCACCCCGGCCATCGCGGACAGGTCGGAGTGGCACAGCCCCGTGGCCCGCACCCGGATCCTCACCCGCCCCGGTCCAAAGCCCGTCGCCTCGACGTCGTCGAGCACGTCGAGCTTGTCCTGACCGATCTCGTGCAGTACGGCTGCGCGCATGGTGCGGCTCCCCTCAGAAGTACCTGACCTGCGTCTGTACCGATGGGCTCATTCGTGTGCGACCAGCGTGTCCGCCAGCACCGGCGCGTCGTCCCGCTCGGCGGCGCTCACCGCCACCCGCACCGAGCGGTCGTCCGGCCGCCACATCCGGATGCGGAGGGTTTCGCCCGGGAAGACGACGCCCGCGAAGCGCGTCCCGTAGGAGCGGACGCGGCCGACGTCGCCGCCGAGCACCGTGTCCACCACGGCCTTCAGCGTGATCCCGTAGGTGCACAGCCCGTGCAGGATCGGCCGGTCGAACCCGGCCCGTCCGGCGAACTCCGGGTCGGCGTGCAACGGGTTCCAGTCGCCCGAGAGACGGTAGAGCAGCGCCTGGTCCTCGCGGACGGTCCGCTCGACCTCCTTGTCGGGCGCGGTCGTGGGCGGTTCCTGCCGGGCGGACGGCCCGCGCTCACCGCCCCAGCCGCCCTCGCCCCGTACGAAGATCTGCGCCTCGTTCACCCACAACGGGCCGTCTTCGTCGGCGACTTCGGTCCGCATGACCAGGACGGCGGCCTTGCCCTTGTCGTACACCGCCGCCACCCGGGAGGTCGCGGTGGCCCGCCCCTGGACCGGGATGGGCCGGTGCACCTCGACGCGCTGGCCTCCGTGCAGGACCTTGGCGAGGTCGACGTCGACGCCGGGTGCGTTCAGGCCGCCGATGACGTCCGGTGAGCCCGCGCCCGCGACGGTCGCGAAGCTCGGCAGGACGTGCAGCCGGGACTCCAGCGTGTAGCGCAGCTCGTCGGGGTCGGTCGCCGGGACACCGGCGCCGATACCGAGGTGGTAGAGCAGGACGTCCTTGCGGCTCCACGCGATCTCGGCGGAACGGGGCTCGGCCGCGAGCGCCTTGGCTGCGTCGATGGGCATGGGGCTCCTGTGTGCGGTGGGTGGCGGACGGGGGACCGGCGGCGCGTGGGCCGGCGTGAGGCCGGGCCGGGGACGCCGGCCCGCGCTGAGAAACCTCGGCACGACCGTCCGCACCAGCGGTCGCACCGAGGTCGCCACGGCCGGCCCGGAACCCGCCCACCTAGAACGCGTTCCAGTCCGGCGACCCTCTGTATAGCCGAGCCACGTGCACTTGTGAAGACTCCTGACACTACGTCAGATACCTCTCACCGCGCCCGGGACATGTGTCCTGCCGAACTCCGTACACACGCATCTGCCGGGCCTCGACCGGGCGCGGAGAGGGCGGCGTCGGGCGCGGAGAGGGCAGCGTCGGGTGCGGAGAAGGCGGCGTCGGGCGCGGAGAGGGTGCGGCGCCTGTAGGTGGCGCCCCCGCGCGGCCCGCTTCACTCAGCCGTCCGAATCGTCGCCTCCGTCCTATTCTTGGGTCGTGAACGAGATGCCCCGGGATCACCGGACCGCGAAGTCCCTCAGGGTTCTGCTCGCCGAGGACCAGGGGATGATGCGGGGCGCGCTGGCGCTGCTGCTGGGCATGGAGCCGGACATCCAGGTCGTGGCGCAGGTCGGGAAGGGGGACGCGGTCGTGGACGCGGCGCTGATCCACCGGCCGCATGTCGCGCTGCTGGACATCGAACTTCCCGGGATGAGCGGCCTGGACGCCGCGGCCGAGCTGCGCGACCAGGTGCCCGACTGCCGGGTGCTGATCCTCACCACCTTCGGCCGGCCCGGATATCTGCGCCGGGCCATGGACGCGGGTGCCGCCGGGTTCCTGGTCAAGGACGGGCCCGTGGAGGAGCTGGCCCAGGCGATCCGCCGGGTGCTGACCGGCGAGACCGTCGTCGATCCGGCCCTCGCCGCAGCCGCGCTGAGCGCCGGGCCCGACCCGCTCACCGACCGCGAACGCGAGACCCTGAACGCCTCCGCCGACGGCGCCACGGTCGCCGACATCGCCGCCCGGCTCCATCTCTCCGAGTCCACCGTGCGCAACCACCTCTCCTCCGCCATCGGCAAGACCGGCACCCGCAACCGCACGGAGGCGATGCGGGAGGCCCGGCAGCAGGGGTGGCTGTAGCCGTCCCGGTCACCCGCCGGACAGCGCGACGGCCCTGCGCCACCTCGCTCGCCCCCCCTGCCCCCTCGTCCGCGTCACGCGTCCCGTCGTCACCCCGTCACCCCGTCACCCCGTCACCCCGTCACCGCGTCACCGCGTCATCGCGTCATCGCGTCACCTCCGCCGACCGGAATCCCACCCCTTCCGGTGCCAGCGCCACGAACCAGCTCGCCTTGGCGCCCTTCACCTCGACGATGCGGGGCTCACCCGGGTCCGCCTTGCCGTCACCGTCACCCTGGCGCCGGATGTCGACGAAGGTGCCGTCGGTCCAGGCGACCCTCACCTCCTGGGCGGTGGGGGCGACCTGGCCGACCGCGAGACGCTCGGGGTCGTCCTCGGACGGGTTCTCGATGCCGAAGGGAGTCGAGATGACCTGCAGGTCCTTGCCCGAGGGCGTGTCCGACTCGCCGTCGATCATCGCGCCCTTCTCCTTCCCGCCCAGTGTCAGACGCACGAAGTGCCAGCTCTTGCCGACCAGGTCGGAGGCGTCCTCCACACCGGTGGGCGAGTCCCCGAACAGCCCCATCGCGGCGCGCTGCCGCTCGGCCGCCTTCTCGGTCTTCGGTGCCGCCCAGACCTCGATGGCCACGCGCCAGGCCCTGCCCCCGTCGCGCCCCCGGGCCAGGGTGGTCCGCGACGGTTCCGTCGTGGTCCGGGTGTCGGGCGTCGCCCGCTCCGTGGGCACCGGCGCCGCCGGGATCACGTGCGCCCGGCCGTCCCCCGACACCGTGGCCAGGGCCAGCGTCCCCGTGGTGCCCCCGATCACCACCGCCGCGGCGGCCGCGACGGCCCAGCGGCGCGTCCTGCGGCGCCGGCCACCTCGGAGAACCGCCTGGTAGGGGGCTATGCCGACCGTGACGTCGTCGGCGGCGTCCGCCAGCAGCAGGGCGATGTCTCTCTCCAGCGGGGTGCTGTGTGTCAGGTCGTGGCGTGTGAGGTCGCCGTACGCGCTGTCGTCGTGCTTCATCTGCCGGTTCGCCTTCCCGTCCCTGTCGCCTCTGTCGCCCCTGCCGGCCGTGCCGCCCGCACCGCCCGTGTCCCCCGTGTGCCTCATGTCCGGCCTCCCTGCGTCACCATCTCGGCCAGTCCCGGTATGGCGCGGAGCTTCGCGATCCCCTTCGCCGCGTTGCTCTTCACCGCGCCCACGGAACAGCCCATCGCCTCCGCCGTCCGGATCTCGCTCAGGTCCTCCCAGTACCGCAGGACCACGGCTTCGCGCTGGCGCGGCGGCAGCTGCGCGAGGGCCTTCAGCAGGGCACCCCGGTCGTCGGCCTGGGCGATGCGGTCACCGCTGTCGGGCTGCTCCGGCACCAGGTCCGTGTCGCTTCGGGGCGCCAGGAACTCCTTGAGCCGTCTGCGGTGCTTGCGCGCGTGCGCGTTGATCATCATGCGCCGGACGTAGGTGTCCGGGTCCTCCCTGGAGCCGACCCGCCGCCAGGCCACGTACACCTGCTCCAGCGTCGTCTGGACCAGGTCCTCCGCCGCGTGCTGCTCCCCGGTGAGCAGAAACGCCGTACGCATCAGTCGTGGCCAGCGGCCGACGAGGAAGCTCTGGAACTCCTCGTCCCGAGCGGCCCTCGCCTGCTTTCGATCCCCCATCGAGCACCTCCTAGATGCTTTGAACAGTCCATGAGGGCGCCGATGCGTTGCCTCGTTCCGCGAGAAGTTTTCGAGCCCTGTTCCGATGGGCCCGGGCGGACCCGAGGCGGACCCCGGGCGGACCCCGGGCGGACCTCGGGCGTCCCTGACGTGCCGTCACTTCTCCATGAGCGGGTCAAGTTTTCGTTAGTCACTCAAAACAACGGAATAGTTGCCCGGGCACACGAGGTTCAGCTGGCACACACCTTGACCCGGCCAGGAGGCCCCGCCCCATGACGCACCACACACCGCCGACGGCCGATCGCCCCGCCGCAGAGGGCGCGGGCCCGACCCGAGCCCCCGGAGCGATCGTCCCGGTCCTGGCCTTCGCGGGAATCGTCGTCGCGGTGATGCAGACCCTGCTGGTCCCGGTGATCAAGGACCTCCCGCAGCTGCTGGACACCTCCCCCAGCAACGCGACCTGGGTACTGACCTCCACCCTGCTCTCCGGTGCCGTGGCCACTCCGATCATGGGCCGCCTCGGTGACCTGTTCGGCAAGCGCCGCATGCTGCTCGCCAGCCTCGGCGTCATGGTGGCCGGTGCGCTGATCAGCGGTTTCACCAGCGCGCTCCTCCCGATGATCGTCGGCCGTACCCTCCAGGGCTTCGCCATGGGCGCGATCCCGCTGGGCATCGGCCTGATGCGCGACGAACTGCCCCGCGAACGCCTCGGCTCCGCCATGGCCCTGATGAGCTCCTCCATCGGCGTCGGCGGCGGACTCGCCCTGCCCCTCGCCGCCGCGGTCGCCCAGAACGCCGACTGGCACCTCCTCTTCTTCGGCGCCGCCGGCCTCGGTGTCCTGTCCATCGTGCTGACCCTCGTCGCCGTACCGGAGACGAAGACGCGCGCGCCGGGCAGCTTCGACCACCTCGGCGCGGTCGGCCTCTCCGCCGGCCTCGTCCTGTTCCTGCTGCCGATCACCAAGGGCAGCGACTGGGGCTGGACCTCCACGACCACGCTCGGCCTGTTCGCCGCGTCGGCCGTCGTGCTGCTCCTCTGGGGGGTCTGGGAGCTGCGGGTCCCCGCCCCGCTGGTGGATCTGCGCACCACCGCCCGCCGCGAGGTCCTGCTCACCAACCTCGCCTCGATCATGGTCGGCGTCTCCTTCTACGTCGTCTCCCTCGTCCTGCCGCAGCTCCTCCAGCTGCCCTCCGCCACCGGCTACGGCCTCGGGCAGTCGATGATCGTCGCGGGTCTGTGCGTGGCTCCGCTCGGCCTGACGATGATGTTCACCGCGCCGGTCTACGCCCGGATCTCCGCCAAGTACGGGCCCCGGACCACCCTCATCCTCGGCCTGCTGATCATCGCCGTCGGCTACGGCGCCGGCCTCGGGCTCATGAGCGCCGCCTGGCAGACCGTGGTCGTGTCGGTGGTGCTGGGCGCGGGCATCGGTCTCGCCTACTCCTCGCTGCCCGCGCTGATCATCGGTGCCGTGGACCCGTCCGAGACGGGTGCGGCGACCGGGCTCAACACGCTCATGCGGTCCATCGGCACGTCGGTGTCGAGCGCCGTCGTGGGCATGGTGCTGGCCAACACCGCGGACCACGTCGGCGGGGTCGCGATCCCGACCATGCACGGGTTCCGGGTGTCCTTCCTCATCGCCACGGCCGCGGTCGCCGTCGGCCTCGTGCTGGCCCTGCTCCTGCCGAACCGGCGCCCCGCGCTGACGCTGCGTGCGAGCAGTGAGGGTGAGGGTGAGGCCGGCGTGGTCTCCAGGGAGGGCGCGGCCGCCGTCGCCCGCTAGGGCGCGCCCTCGACGCCCTCTCGCGCCGCGTCGCGTGGGGTGAGTGGGCAGGCGCACGTCCGGTGGGGCTTCTCGCGCAGTTCCCCGCGCCCCTGAAGGGCAAGGGCTGCGCCCACTGCCCTTCCCACCGGCCAAGGGCGCCGGCACCCCGATCCCCGGTCCCTCCCGTCGATCACCGCATGGCAGCATGGGGCGCCCCCAGTGACGTACGACCACCCGGAGGACCCATGTCCGCGGCACCGCACCCCACGCCCAGGCCGGCGCCCGCGCCGGAGGTGTTCGGCGCGTTCGAGGCGGCGAAGGGGTTCATGCCGGCCGGTGAGGGGCTGGCCCTGTACGCCGCGGCGGTGGAGGCGGGGCGGCTGGGGCTGCCGTTGCTGGAGGTGGGGACGTACTGCGGCCGGTCGACGATCCTGCTGGCCGACGCCGCCCGTGCGGCGGGGGTGCCGGCGATCACCGTCGACCATCACCGGGGCAGCGAGGAGCAGCAGCCGGGCTGGGAGTACCACGACGAGTCCACCGTCGACCCCGAGGTGGGCCGCATGGACACGCTCCCCGCCTTCCGCCGCACCCTGCACCGGGCGGGTCTGGAGGAGCACGTCGTCGCGGTGGTCGGCCGTTCCCCGCAGGTCGCCGCCTTCTGGGGGACCCCCCTCGGCCTCGTCTTCGTCGACGGCGGCCACACCGACGAGCACGCCACCGCCGACTACGAGGGCTGGGCCCCGCACATCGCCCCGGGCGGCCTCCTCGTCATCCACGACGTCTTCCCGGAGCCCGAGGACGAGTTCACCGGCCAGGCCCCCTACCGCGTCTACCTCCGCGCCCTGGCCTCCGGCGCCTTCACGGAGGTCTCCGCGACGGACTCCCTGCGGGTGCTGCGGCGCACCGGGGCCGGGATCTGACCCGCAGCACCCGCACCGACCGGCCGGCGGGCTAGGCCACCTCTATGCCGTGGTCCTGGACCAGTTCCTCCAGGCCGCCCCGGTACCCCTTGCCGCCGACGACGAAGTCCCAGTCGCCGCCCGCGCGGCGGCGGAAGGACCCGAGGGTGAGGGCCGTCTCGCCGGCGCGGCCGTCGGAGACGTCGAGGCGGCCCTGTTCGGCCCGGGAGGGGTCCAGGAGGCGGATGCCGGCGTCGGTGAAGCCGGAGAGGTCGGCGTCGGGGTTCGCCGCGGGGTCGATCGCCGCGACCAGGACCAGCCGGTCGGCGCGCGCCGGCAGCGCGTCGAAGGCGACCAGGATCGCGGCCTTGTCGGGTGCGGTCGGCGGGACGGCGCGGACGGTGCCGTCGGGGGTGCGGAGGTTGTTGTAGAACACGAAGTGGTCGTCGCTGAGGACCCGGTTGCCGTGGCAGACGAGCGCGCAGACGTCCAGGGCGACGCCGCCGGTCCAGTACATGCCGAGCACACTGTGGTCGTCGGGGGCCGGGCCCGGGTCCACCCCGTGCGCGCCGTCCGAGGAGCCCGGGGAACCCGGGGAGCCCGTGGCGTCCGGGGCGTCCGCCGGGGTGCGCTGGGCGGGCATCACCACGGTGGGGGCTGGCATCACCCCGGTGGGGGCGGGCATCACCATGGTGGGAGCGGTCGACGAAGCCGGCGCGGGCGCGGGGCGCTCGCCGGTGCCCAGGCGCCCCCGTAGCCCGTGCCGGTGCAGCAGGTCGACGAGTTCCGGGCCCGAGACCAGTTCCAGCGGCTTGCCGTTGGCGAAGGTGTGGGAGCCGGGCCCGAACCGGGACGTCGTCACCAGGACGCCCTTGTTGGCGCCGGCGTCCTGGACCGTGCCGTAGAGGTCACGGACGGCGGTCGGCGGAACGGTGTTGCGGTAGCGCTTGACCTGTACGACGATCTTGCCGCCCCGGATGGGTGTGGGGTCGAGGGCGTCGACGTCCACCCCGCCGTCGCCCGAGCGCTCGGTCGTGACCGCCTGCATGCCCATGGCCCGGAACAACTCGGCGACCAGTGCCTCGAAGGCGAGGGGGTCCATCTCCAGCAGGTCGGGCTCGTCCTCGCCGCCGTGGGTGACGACGCCGTTGCCCACGTCGTCGGGGCGGCGCTCGGGGCGGACGGGGGTGCGCTGGTCGGGGCGGGCGGAGAGCCGGCCGCGGAGCCCGTCCGTCAGGCAGTCCACGGCGCTGACCTGTTCCAGGTGCAGTTCCGTGAAGACCGGCCGGGACACGGTGACGGTCGCCAGGACGATCTGGGTGCGACGGCCGGTCGCCGGGTCGTGGTCGTCCACGAACCCGTTCAGGACGACCGACTCCAGGGCGCCGAACTCGTCGGCGGCGAAGAGGTCGTGGAGCACCAGCAGGACGCACTGCGCGAGGACGTCACGGTAGAGGGCGCGCCGCTGGGTGACCGGGCGGGGGCGCTCCTTGTCCTGGTCGACGCTCGGCATGTAGACGACGCTCTTGGCCTCGGGGACGACGTCGTACCTGGGCAGCTCCCAGTCCAGGACCAGCTGCCGGGCCGCCGCGTCGTAGGCGGCGGAGATCCCCCGGGGGAAGCCGTCGGGCCAGGCGGGTGAGGCGTAGAGGGCGGCGGAGAAGTAGTCGACGGCGGCCTCCGGGTCGCCGTCGCGCAGGGCCGTCGCCATCTGCGCGAGCCCGGCGTTGTGCCGCCGGATCTCCGCCCGCTGTCCTTCCGCCCACTGCTCGTACTGCCGCTGGTACTGGGCCAGTTGACGCTGGCGCTGCTGCTCGGCCGCCTGCGCCGCGTGCCAGTCGTGCTCGTACCGGGCGCGCGCCTCGGCCTGGGCCTGGGCCCGGCGCTGGGCGGTCCAGCCGCCCTGGGCCTGGTAGTGGTTGGGGTCCGGCATGGGCACCGGCTGGGCGAGCGGGCCGGGGGAGAACGGCTCCAGCCGCTCGGTGCGGGTGAGGGACGCGGCCCGGAACGCCGGGGCCCGGCAGCCCGCGACCAGCAGCCCCTCCAGCGCCTGGACCTGCGTGTCCAGTTCCTCGGTACGCCGCCGCGCCTCCGCCTCGCGCTGCTGCCGGTACGCCGCCTGCTGCTCCCGCTGGCTGCGCGCCACCTCGCGCTGGTACGCGCGCTGCTGCCGCTCGTACTCGCGCTGCTGCCGGGCCCGTTCCTCCGACTGACGCTGCTGCTGGCGTTGTGCCTCGGCCCAGATGCCGGCCAACCCGTTGGAGCGACGACTCATGTGCTGCAGGCCCTCCCACCGGGGCCCACCGACCGCGCGCCGGGACCCCGCCCCCATCACCGGACGTGACGGTCCGGCTTTCAGACGTAACCGCCCGACTTTATCCCGTGACGGCGCCCGCGCCTACCGCTGGTCGGCGACTCGGCTCCGCCTCCGGCCGCCCGCCCCGTAAGGTGGCGGACGTGTCGTATGTAGGTCCGGACTTCGATCCGCCCCCGTCCCGCCGTTCCGCGCTGCGCCGTCCGCTGACCGTGGCGGTGGCCGCGGTCGTGGTGGGGGCGGTGGCCGGGTGGGGGGTCTGGCAGGCCGTCGGGGACTCCGGGGACGGGGACGGCGGCACGGGCGGCGGGACGGGGCCGCAGACCAGGTCGGCGAGGACCCCGGCCGTGTCCCCCGAGCCGTCCGGCGCACCGACCGCCTCCGGCGACGGCAAGGACACCGCGGGCGGCACCAGCGGTGGGGACGGCAAGCAGGCGAGCCCCTCCGGTTCCGCCTCCGGGCCCGCCGCCACCGGTCCCCTCAAGGGCAAGGTCGTCGTCATCGACCCCGGTCACAACCCCGGCAACTTCCAGCACACGGCCGAGATCAACCGCAAGGTGAACATCGGGACGAACGCCAAGGAGTGCGACACGACGGGGACCACCACCAACGACGGTTACCCGGAAGCCCGGTTCACGCTGGACGTCTCCCGGCGGCTGCGGACGCTCCTCGAACAGCAGGGCGCCACGGTGAAGTTCACGCAGGACGACGACCGGGCCTGGGGTCCGTGCATCGACGAGCGGGCGCGGATCGGCAACGAGGCGAAGGCGGACGCGGTGGTGTCGATCCACGCCGACGGCTCCGGCGCGGGCAACCGCGGCTTCCACGTGATCCTGCCGGGCTCGGTCCACGAGGGCGCGGCCGACACCCGGCCGATCGTCGCCCCCTCCCGCGACCTCGGCGAACGCATCGCGGGCTTCTTCGTGCGCGCCACCGGCAGCGCCCCCTCCAATTACGTCGGCGACGGCACCGGCATCGTCACCCGCACCGACCTCGGCGGCCTCAACCTCTCCACCGTGCCCAAGGTGTTCATCGAGTGCGGCAACATGCGTGACGCCAAGGACGCGGCCCGACTCACCAGCGGGCCCTGGCGGCAGAAAGCGGCCCGGGGAATCTCGGACGGCATCGCAAGCTTCCTCGAAAATTGAACAACGCTCCCCTATGGGGAACTCCGGCCGCTAACCCGGTGCGCCACGGAATGACGTGCGAGCGGTCTCAATCTGTCAACGGTTCACGCTGCGTTCGTCTTACGCGCCGCGATGCGCGATATCCATGTCCCGGCACCGTTGACCAGCGGTGCGTGGCGGCAGAAAGCGGAGCGGGGGGACTCTGAGGAAATCGTGAGTTTCCTGCGAGGGTAGCGGGCGGGTCGTGATCACCGGGATGATCCCGGAGGACACCCAAGTCGGTCGGACGATAAGGTCGTCCCTACGATGAGGGGCCACCCCCGCGCTTCCCACCACGGCCTGACGGCGACATGGTGACGGCGACGCCTCCACCGATGACGAGACGACTGACGAAGGACCTGAAGTGAATATCCGCTCCCTCACCAGAGGCGACGGCGTCGTGATCGGAGCAGCGGTATTGCTGTTCATCGCGTCGTTCCTCGACAACTACTCCATCGACGGGGCTCCTGACAGTTTCGACTACCCGAACCTCTGGGAGAGCGGCCCGGTGCTGCTCAGCGTCGTCCTGGCGGGGCTTTTCGGCGCCGCGTCCATCGTCATCGCCCGGGGCCTGCCCCAGCCGCCGAAGATCGTCGGCATCGAACTCGGTCACTTCGGCATCGCCTTCACGATCTTCGCCGCGTGGAGCGCGCTGGGCAACATCTTCGACCCGTCCGGTGGCGGCGACAACTTCGACGGCGCGCGCGGCACCGACGCCGGCGTCGGCCTCATCCTCGCCCTCATCGCCACGCTGGTCATGGCCGGCGCCGCCATCGCCACCCCCCTCGTCCCCGCCCTCAAGGTGGCCCTGGTCGGCGCCCCGCGTCCGGCCGCGCCGCAGCCGTACGGGGCCCAGCCGCCCGGGGGTTACGGGTACCCGGGCGCCGGTGCGCCGGGGCCGTTCGGGGCGGGGCAGCCGGGTCAGCCGGGTCCCGGTCAGCCGGGGGCGCCGTTCGGCGGTGCTCCGCAGCAGCAGGCCGCGGCCCCGCAGCCGCCGGCCGGTGACTTCTCTCCGTTCTGGTTCGCGGTGCCGGTGGCCCGTCCGCTGTTCGCCGAGGACGGTTCCCAGTCGACGATCGCCGAACTCGCGCCGGGCACCTGGTACCTGGCGGTCGAGCAGCGCGGCGCCAACCTGGTGGCCCAGACGCAGGACGGCCGTCGTGGCGTGCTGCAGGACACCAGCGGTATCCAGCGCGGCTGACCGGCACGAAACCCGCAGTCGTACGGCAGCGGCCCCTCGCTCTTCCGAGCGGGGGGCCGTTGTCGTACAGTCGCCTCCCGCCCGAACAGCTGACACATCGTCAGGAGGCAGGCAGATGCGGCTCGGTCTGGCACTCGGCTACTGGGGACGCGGCCCCTCCGCGGACCACGTCCCGCTCGCCCGGGAGGCGGAGCGGCTCGGCTACGACTCGGTGTGGACCGCCGAGTCCTGGGGCTCGGACGCCTTCACCCCGCTCACCTGGATCGCCGCGCACACCTCGCGGATCAAACTGGGCACGGCCGTCGCACAGATGGCCGCCCGGTCGCCCACCACCACCGCGATGCAGGCCCTGACCCTGGACCATCTCTCCGGCGGGCGGGCCCTGCTCGGACTCGGGCTGTCCGGGCCGCAGGTCGTCGAGGGCTGGTACGGGCGGCCGTTCCCGAGGTCGCCGCTGACCGCGACCAGGGAGTACGTCGACATCGTCCGCCAAGTCCTCAGGCGCGAGGGGCCCGTCGCGCTCGACGGGCGTTTCCACCCGCTCCCCTACGACGGGCCGGACGGCTCCGGCATCGGCAAGGCGCTCAAGTCCATCACGCATCCGCTGCGCGCGGACCTGCCCGTCCTGCTCGGCGCCGAGGGGCCGAAGAACATCGCGCAGACGACCCGGATCGCGGACGGCTGGCTGCCGTTGTACTGGTCGCCGTTCCGGACCGACGTCTACGAGGCGTCGCTGACCGAGGCGCCGGACGGCTTCCTCGTCGCGCCCATGGTCCGGGCGAAGGTCTGCGAGGACGTCGCCGAGGGACTGCTGCCGGTGAAGGCCATGCTGGGTTTCTACATCGGCGGGATGGGGCACGCCAGGCGCAACTTCCACGCCGACCTCATGGCCCGCATGGGGTACGAGGAGGAGGCCCGGCACATCCAGCGCCTCTTCCTGGACGGACGGCGCGAGGAGGCGGTCCTCGCCGTGCCGGACGCCTTCGCCGACGAGATCTCCCTGGTCGGGCCGCGGACACGGATCGCGGAGCGGCTGGAGTCGTGGCGCAAGGGGCCGGTGACGGATCTACTGGTGCTGGCCCCCGACCCGCACACGCTGCGGGTGCTGGCGGAACTCAACTCGTAGGACGGGCGCGGGTTTCAGGACACGTATCCGGGCAACCCGTTGAGCATGTCTCGATATGGCGGTTCCAACCAGGCGGGCCGGGTCATAGCGATCGTGGCCGACGTCATGGCCTTCATCCTGGGCCTGTGGATCCTGATGTATCTCCTGGGCGCGAACGGCGCGAACGACTTCGTGCAGTTCATCCATGACGCGGCCCGCTGGCTCGCCGGCTGGTCGCACGACCTGTTCACCTTCGACGAGCAGTGGGCTCGGGTGGTGGCGGGCTACGGTCTGGCGGCCGTCGTCTACCTGTTCGTGGGGCACGCCATCGCCAACCGGATGCACCGCCACTGAGTGCGGTCGCCTCCGGTGGGAGCGGGTCGCGCGGTGCCCCGCATCGCTGAGGAGCGGGGCCCGCGTCCCCTCACCTCAGCAGCACTCCGAGTCGTCGAAGTCGTCCAGCCCGCGCGGCAGGCGCTCCCCGCCGAAGACCGCGCAGGTCGCCTCGTCGCCGCCCAGCGCGGCCACGGCCAGCAGTACGGATCCGGCGGTCCAGGAGGTCAGTTCCTCGGGCCAGACGGCCCGGTCCTCGAAGACGTAACCGGTCCAGTACAGGCCCGAGGCGGGGTCACGCAGGTGCTGGATGGACTGGAGGATGTCCAGGGCGCGGTCGGACTCGCCCATCGCCCAGAGGGCCAGGGCGAGTTCGGCCGACTCGCCGCCGGTCACCCACGGGTTGGGGACCACGCAGCGGACGCCGAGTCCGGGCACGACGAAGCGCTCCCAGCCCTCCTCCACCCGGGCCTTGGCCTCGCTGCCGGTCAGCGCGCCGCCGAGGACGGGGTAGTACCAGTCCATCGAGTAGCGGTCCTTGTCGAGGAACCGCTCGGGGTGGCGGCGTATCGCGTGCCGGAGCGCGCCGACCGCCAGCTCCCAGTCGGGCTGCGGTTCCTCGCGCTGTTCGGCGATGGCGAGCGCGCAGCGCAGGGCGTGGTGGATGGACGAACTGCCGGTCAGCAGGGCGTCGTTCACCGGTGTGCCGTCGTCCTCGCGCTTCCAGCCGATCTGGCCGCCGGGCTGCTGGAGCCGCAGGACGTACTCGATCGCCGCGTAGACGGCGGGCCACATCCGGTCGAGGAAGGTGTCGTCGCCGGTGGCCAGGTAGTGGTGCCAGACGCCGACGGCTATGTAGGCGACGAAGTTGGTCTCGCGGCCCCGGTCGGTGACGTCGTCGGGGTCCCCGTCGGCGTAGGCGGCGTACCAGGAGCCGTCGGGGTTCTGGTGCCGGCTCAGCCAGGCGTAGGCGCGTTCGGCGGCCTCGTGCTCGCCGGCCGCGTCCAGGGCCATGGCCGCCTCGGTGTGGTCCCACGGGTCGAGGTGGTGTCCCCGGAACCACGGGATGGCACCGTCCGCGCGCTGCACCGCGAGGATGCCCCGCACGGTGGCGGCGGCCTCCTCCGCGGTGAGGACCCCGGGCAGGACCAGGTGTTCTGTCCGGGGCGTCGTCACTTGGCGGCCGCCTCGGAGACGCCGCCGGCGTCCCGGTCGGCCAGCGGTGGCAGGTGCGGCTTGGTGGCGTAGGCCACGAAGCTCTTGCCGATCACCGGGTTGAGCGCCTCCTCGGCGACCCGGGTGAGCAGCGGCTTCTTCATGATGTCCCAGACCAGCAGCTTGTGGTACGCCCGCACGGGCAGCGCCTTGTCGTTGTCGACGCCGAACGCGCACTTCAGCCACCAGTACGGCGAGTGCAGGGCGTGCGCGTGGTGGGTGCCGTACGGCTGGAGGCCCGCCTCGCGGATCTTGGCCAGCAGTTCGTCCGCCTTGTAGATGCGGATGTGGCCGCCCTCGACCTCGTGGTAGGCGTCGGAGAGTGCCCAGCAGACCTTCTCGGGGCCGTAGCGCGGCACGGTGATGGCTATGCGGCCGCCGGGCCGCAGCACCCGGACCATCTCGGCGAGGACGCCCTTGTCGTCGGGGATGTGCTCCATCACCTCGGAGATGATGACGACGTCGAAGGACTCGTCGGGGAAGGGCAGTGCGAGGGCGTCGCCCTCCATGGCCGTCGCGGTGGCACCCTCGGGGGCCTCGCCGGCCTCCTTCATCGCCGCGAACCACTTGGCGACCTCGCGGATCTCCTCGGCGTTCTGGTCGAGGGCCACGACCTGGGCGCCGCGCCGGTAGCACTCGAAGGCGTGCCGGCCCGCTCCACAGCCGAGATCCAGGACCCGGTCCCCCGGGGCGAGCGGGAACCGGGAGAAATCGACGGTCAGCACGTGGCCCTGCTTTCGCGGTTGGCGCTTTCGCGGTTGGTCTCGACTGTGCCGGCGGCGGCCGGGGCGCCCTCGTGGGTCTCCCCGTCCTCGGCGGCATGGGCGGCATGGGCGGCATCGAGGGTTCCGGGGGCCGCGGAGACTTCGGCGCGGGCCACGGCCTCGCGGTAGTGGGCCACCGTGCCCTCGGCGGCGCGGGCCCAGGTGAAGCGCCGCAGTACCCGTTCGCGGCCGGCGCGGCCGAGCCGCCGCCGGAGTTCCGGGTCGCCGAGGAGCCGGGTCAGGGCGGTGGCCAGGGCGCCCGCGTCGCCCGGGGGCACCGCGAGGCAGGTCTCGCCGTCGGGTCCGGCGACCTCCGGTATGGCTCCGCCGGTGGTGGCGACCAGCGGCGTGGCGGTGGCCATGGCCTCGGCGGCGGGCAGGGAGAACCCCTCGTACAGCGAGGGCACGCAGGCTGCCTCGGCCGAGCGGACCAGGTCGACGAGTTCGGCGTCCGAGATGCCCTTGACGAACTCGACGGCGCCTTCGAGGCCGTAGCGCTCGACGGCCTGGGCGACCGGGCCCTCGGTGGGCCGCTTGCCGACGACGACGAGGTGGGCGGCGGGGTGCTCGGCGCGCACCTTGGCGAGCGCCTCGACGAGGAAGACGAGGCCCTTGAGCGGCACGTCCGCGCTGGAGGTGGTGACGATCCGGCCCGGGATCCGGGCCACGGCCGGGTCCGGCGAGAAGAGGTCGGTGTCGGCGCCTATGTGCACGACGTGCATACGGTCGTCGCGGACGCCGAGGTGGTCGACTATCTCCTGGCGGGAGGTGCCGGAGACGGTGAGCACGGACGGCAGCCGCCGTGCGACCCGCTTCTGCATGCGCGTGAAGGCGTACCAGCGGCGCACGGACATCCGCCGCTGCCATCCCTCGGCCGCGTCCAGCTCCAACTGCCGGTCCACGGTGATGGGGTGGTGGATGGTGGTGACCAGGGGTGCGCCGACATCGCCCAGCAGCCCGTACCCGAGGGTCTGGTTGTCGTGGACGACGTCGAACTCCCCGCGCCGGGCCCGCAGATGGCGGCGGGCGCGCAGGGAGAACGTCAGGGGCTCGGGGAAGCCGCCGGTCCACATCGTCGCCACTTCGAGGGCGTCCACCCAGTCGCGGTACTCGTCCCGCTTCGGGGTGCGGAAGGGGTCGGGCTGGCGGTAGAGGTCGAGGCTCGGCAGCTCGGTGAGGGAGACCCCGCCCGGACCGTCGGCGGGTACGGCGTCCGCGTCGAGCACCGGGTACGGCTGGGAGCCGATCACCTCGACCCGGTGGCCGAGGCGGGCCAGCTCGCGCGAGAGGTGCCGTACGTAGACGCCCTGTCCCCCGCAGAACGGGTTCCCCTTATAGGTGAGGAGGGCGATGGTGAGCGGTCGCTCGCCGTCCGCGGCGAGGTCACGTCGGGACCCCGCCTGACTGGCCTCCGCGGTCACTCCTGGCCCCCTTCTCACTGCGATTTCCCGTGAGATTACGACGAGACGGTAATCTAGAACAAGTTTCAGAGTTGATCGTTCAAGAGGCTCTGAATCTACCGGCTGGTAGGACGGCTGTGAGAGGTGGATCAGGTGATTCACGCCACGGCACACGCCCTGGCATGCTAGTTGATCGCATACCTCACCGACCGTCACGACCCCCACGACTGTCACAACCCTCACGACTGTCACGGAACGAGACCCATGCCTGCGGAAGTCAAGGTGGAAGCCGGCGCCGGGCGACCGGACTCACCGCCCCTCACGGAGCGGCAGGAGGCCCGCCGGCGCCGCATCCTGCACGCGAGCGCCCAGCTGGCGAGCCGGGGCGGTTTCGACGCCGTGCAGATGCGGGAGGTCGCCGAGTCCTCGCAGGTCGCGCTCGGCACGCTCTACCGCTACTTCCCGTCCAAGATCCATCTGCTGGTCGCCACGATGCAGGACCAGTTGGAGCACATGCACGGCACGCTCCGCAAGAAGCCCCCGAGCGGCGCGACGGCGGCCGAGCGCGTCGCCGAGACCCTGATGCGGGCCTTCCGCGCGCTGCAGCGCGAGCCCCATCTCGCCGACGCCATGGTCCGCGCGCTGACCTTCGCCGACCGCAGCGTCAGCCCCGAGGTCGACCAGGTCTCCCACCAGACGACCGCGATCATCCTCGACGCCATGGGGCTGGAGAACCCGGGGCCGGAGCAGTTGTCGGCGGTGCGGGTCATCGAGCACACCTGGCACTCGGCCCTCATCACCTGGCTGTCCGGCCGCGCCTCGATCGCCCAGGTGAAGATCGACATCGAGACGGTGTGCCGTCTGATCGACCTGACGGCCCCGGACCGGCGGACGCAGTCCTGAAGCAGGCCGGAAGGCCGCGGGAGGACGACACTACGGCCAGTCGGCTGGTCGGCAGCCACCGCGCGGGAACGCAGGAAAAAAGACCTACGAGACGGGTTCCTGACCCGGTACCGCTCATCCGGCGTCAGGTGCTGGGGTCACCGTCAGGCCCTGTCGTGCTGCCTTCCGGCCTCTCAGCCCGACCGTCGACGTCGGCACCGGCGGATCTGCTGCCTCACGCCGCTGTCGGCTACTTCGGTCGGCTCCCTCACTCGTCTCGTAGGCCGATTTCCACCATAGAACGCCCCACGGGGAAGACAACCCCCTGAAGGGAACTTTTTCGACTTTTCCGACATTCAGGCATTCCGGGCGGTCGAGTCTCCCTCTAGGCCACGGCCTCCAGCCCGCTCCAGCTGCGCCCGATCGCCGTCTCCCCCGCCCACCGGTCGAGCAGGCGGCGGGCCTCGTCCTCCGGGGCCGCGAGCAAGACACGCTGGGCGCCGGCACGGGTCCCCCGGGGCTCCTTGTGGAGGGTGCCCTCGCTGCAGCAGGCGCAGTACGTCGTCAGGGTGGCGGCCGGCTCGGCGGCGAAGCCGTGGTCGGCGAAGAGGGCGACGAGGGTGTCCAGGTCGTCCGGTTCACCGGCCGCGACCGTCACCTGGAACGTGGGCAGGTCGGACGGCTCGAAGAGGAGCAGTTCGTCGAAGACCGGGAAGGCCGAGCCGTCGACGACACGTTCGCCGTTGGGCTCGCCGTCGTGGAGAACGATCTCGCCGTGGCGGCGGCCGCCGGTCACGGGGACGTTCAGCACGCGTCCGCGCGTCGGGCACAGCCGCTCGATCCACACCACCTCGCGCGAGCCCTCGGTGTCCAGGCGGACGCAGGCCTGCCCGAAGCGGCCGTGGATCTCGCCCTCGCCGTCGGGCAGGGTGATGCCGAATCCGGCCCAGGCGTCGCGGGCGACGGCCCAGTCGCGGCGGACCGTGGCCGCGATGCCCAGGTTCCAGAAGGCGGGGTCGCCCTCGCCGCGCGGTGCGCGGGCGGCGGCCTGGACACCGAGTTCGTACGCCTTGTCCCAGTCGCGCAGGAACTTGTGGCCGAGGGCGGCGTCGTACCACCACGCCGCGCTCGGCTTCTCGTCCGGGAAATGGGCGAGCACCTGTTCGTAGAGGTCGGCGGCGCGCCGCCATTCCTCCGCGTCCCATGCCTCCCGCGCCTGCCTGATCAGTTCCCCGGCCTCGGACTTCCGCACGCTTTCCCGCCCCGACTTCTCGATCGTTCCGTACCGACCGCCGAGCGTAGGCCGCTACTCCTCCGGCGGGAACACCGGCTCCCCACTGCCCGGCAGGGCGATCGCGATCGCCTCCACCGGGCAGCCCTCGGCCGCCTTCAGGATGCGTTCGTTGGCGTCGGTCTCGGGGGCGACGGGGTGGGACTGCATGGCGGAGTCGAGGCGGAAGGCGTCCGGGGCCAGGTGCGTGCACTGGGCGGAGCCGATGCAGACGGCCCGGTCGACCTCCACGGTCCAGCGGTCACCCATCGCCGGTCACTCCGCCTCGTCGACGGTGAGGGTGACCGTGCTGGTGCCGGGCGGCTCGTACCCGGCCGGGAGGTGGATCATCTTGTGCTCCAGGTACTCGCCGTAGCCCTCGGGGCCGAACTCCCGCCCCAGACCGGAGTTCTTGTAGCCGCCGAAGGGGCCGAGCATGTCGAGGCTGAACGTGTTGACGGAGTACGTCCCGGTGCGGACCCGGCGGGCGATGTCGATGCCGCGCTCGTCGTCGGCGGTCCAGACGCTGCCGCTGAGGCCGTAGTCGGAGTCGTTGGCGATACGGACGGCGTCGTCCTCGTCGCCGTACGGGAGGAGGCAGATCACCGGGCCGAAGATCTCCTCGCGGGCGATGCGCATGGAGTTGTCGACGTCGCCGAAGAGGGTCGGCTCCACGTACCAGCCGCGCTCCAGGCCGGCGGGACGGCCGCCGCCGGTGAGGATCTTGGCGCCCTCCTCCTGGCCGATGCGGATGTAGTCCAGGCTGCGGCGCTGCTGGCGCTCGGCGACCAGGGGGCCGAGTTCGGTGGCCGGGTCGAGGGGGTCGCCGATCTTCAGCGCGGAGGCGTAGCCCGCGAACGCCTCCGCGAACTCGTCGTAACGGGAGCGCGGGACGAGGATGCGGGTCTGGGCGACGCACGCCTGGCCGTTGATCATCCAGGCGAAGGGGGCGATGCCGTTGACGGCGGTCTGCGTGTCCGCGTCCGGCAGGATCACCGCCGCCGACTTGCCGCCCAGTTCCAGGGTGACGCGGGTGAGGTTGCGGGCGGCGACCTCCATGACCCGCTTGCCCGCGGCGACCGAACCGGTGAAGGAGACCTTGTCGACGCCCGGGTGCCCCACCAGGTACTCGCTGACCTCTCGGTCGGCGGGGAGGACGGACAGCACGCCCTCGGGCAGGCCCGCCTCGACGGCTATCTCCGCCAACAGGTAGGCGTCCAGCGGGGTTTCGGGCGAGACCTTCAGGATGGCCGGGCAGCCGGCGAGGAGGGCGGGAGCGAGTTTGGCGGCGGCGGTGAACTGGGGGACGTTCCAGGGGACGACGGCCGCGACGACCCCGACCGGCTCGCGCCGCACCAGGATCTTGCCGAGCACGCCGTCGCGCCGCTCCTCGTACGTGAATCCGCGGGCCGTCGTGATCGCGGCGTCCCACACCAGCATCGACGCGAGCGCCTGCACCATCACACCGGAGGTGACCGGGGTGCCGTTCTCGGAGCTGATGATCCGGGCGAACTCCTCGTGGCGCACGGCGAAGGCGTCCTTGATCCGGGTGACGACCTCGATGCGCTCGTCGAGGGTCATGCGCGGCCAGGGGCCGTGGTCGAAGGCGTGGCGTGCGGCGGCCACGGCCCGGTCGACGTCCGCGCGCGACGCGTGCGGGACGCGGCCGATGACCTCCTCGGTGTGCGGTGAGACCACCTCGATGACATCGGTGCCCAGGGGGTCGGTCAACTCCCCGCCGATGAACAGCTGTCCGTGTTCCACGAGTTCGGTCATGGCCGCTGCCTCCCGGAGCCACTTCTCTGACGTACCGTCAGTTTCTGGTAGAGAACTGATACCAGTTCCCGGGGGAGGAGTCCATGTCGTCCGCCTGCGGACGGCCGTGACCGGGCGCCCGCACGCCCATCCCTGGTGGAACCCGTTCTAGTTATAGTGAGTTCATGACACACGTGACCGATCACGGCGGAGGCGTACGGTCCATCGAGGTCCCCATCCCGGACAACCCGCTCGGCCACACCCTCGTGTACGTCGTCGACACCGACCGGGGGCCGGTCCTCGTCGACACCGGCTGGGACGACCCGGCGTCCTGGGACACGCTCGCCGACGGACTGACGGCGTGCGGTACGTCGGTCGCGGAGGTCCACGGGGTCGTGATCACGCACCACCACCCCGACCACCACGGCCTGTCGGGGGCGGTGCGCGAGGCGTCCGGGGCGTGGATCGCGATGCACGCGGCGGACACGGCGATCGTGCGGCGCACGCGCGGGACCGGCCCGGACCGCTGGTTCACGTACATGACGGACAAGCTCACGGCGGCGGGCGCGCCCGAGGAACACCTGGCGCCGCTGCGCGCCCCGCGCCGCCCCGGCGCGCTGCCCGGCTTCTCCCCCGCGCTGCCCGACCGCGAGATCGTCCCCGGCGAACTCCTGGACCTCCCCGGCCGCCGCGTCCGCGCGATCTGGACGCCGGGGCACACACCGGGGCACGTCTGCCTCCACCTGGAGGAGGCGCACCCCTCCGGACTGCCCGGCCACGGGCGCCTGTTCTCCGGCGACCACCTCCTTCCCGAGATCAGCCCGCACATCGGCCTCTACGAGGACCCCGACGACGACACCGTCACCGACCCCCTCGGCGACTACCTCGACTCCCTGGAACGCGTCGGCCGCCTCGCCCCCGCCGAGGTCCTGCCCGCCCATCAGTACGCGTTCACCGACACCGCCGCCCGCGTGGAGGAGCTACTGGCCCACCACGAGTCCCGGCTCACCGGCCTGCTCACCCTCCTCGCGACCCCGCTCACCGCCTGGCAGCTCGCCGAACGCATGGAGTGGAACCGCCCCTGGTCCCAGATCCCCTTCGGCTCCCGCAACATCGCGGTCTCCGAGGCGGAGGCCCACCTCCGACGCCTGGTGAAACTGGGGCGGGCGGAGGCGGTACCGGGGAGCGACCCGATCACGTACGCGGCGGTCTGAGGCCCGTCGCCCCGTCGTGCATGACGGCTCGGGCCAACTCCTCCGCGGCTGAGATGAGTTCGACCTCGCGCGTGGTCATCGTCGGCGTGGCCGCCCGGCGTCGCCCTGCCTCGACGAGGCCCTCCTCCGTCAGGGCGCAGGGCCCTTCGGGCCGGTGGGCGAGGAGGGAGACGAGGACGGCGTGGGCCATCCCCGCGCGTGCGTCGGCCGCGTCGACGGCGACCTGGGCCAGGATCATCGCGGACATGCCCCAGTCGAGGCCGGGCGGTCCTTCCTCGGCGTTGCTCCAGTCGATGACCTGGGGGCCGCGGGGCGTGAGGATGACGTTGTCGGGGTGCAGGTCCAGGTCCAGGTGCAGGACACGGGAGCCGGGAGTCCCGTCGCGGGGCGGGAGAGCATGGAGGGCGTGGAGGAGGCGGGCCAAGATGGCGCCCGCCCCTGCCGGGTCGATCAGGTCGGTGGCCAGGGCCTCCAGCATCGTCGGCCCGGACAGACGCTCCAGCACCATCTCCGTACGGGTCGCCGAGCGCACGCGTGGGACGGGGTATCCGTGACGCCGGACGTAGGCCATGACCTCGGCCTCGCCGACCGCGTCACCCCAGCCGTCCCGGTAACGCCGCAGCACCCAGGCGGCGGTGGCCCCTGCCGGGCTCGCGGGGCCACGGGTTCCGGCGTGGTGGCCGGGGCCATCTCCGGCGGGGGCGCCGGGACCGTCTCCGGCGGGGGCGCCGGGGCAGGTACGACCGTCCAGGCCGGCGCGGCCCGTATGGCCGCCGGCTCCGGCGTGGCCGTCGGGTGCGCCGGGGGCGGTACGGCTGCCGGGGGCGGTACGGCTGCCGGGGGCGGTACGGCTGCCGGGGCCGTCGCATCCGATATGGCCGCCGGTTCCAGCGTGGCCGACGGAGCCGTCGGAGCCGGTATGGCTGGCGGGGCGGTTGCGGCCGCCGGGGTCGCCGGTGCCGGTGCGGCCGCCGCCGTCGCGTCCGGCAGAGCTGTCGGCTCCGTCACGGTCGGCCCGTCCGTTGCCGACGGCCCGTCCGTCGGGGGCGGAGGGTTCGAGGGAGGGCGGGAGCCCGGCGTCGGCGGGCGGTGTGGACTCGTCCTCGTCGAGGTGGAGTGCGTACACGTCGGCCGTGCGGCCCGATCCCAGCAGTCTCCCCATGCGCATGGCCCGAACCTAACCCCGGCGCCCGGGTCGGGGCCGCGCCTTTCGTCGCGTACCGCCCGCCACGCCCCTGGCCGGCACCTGGGCCGCGGTGTCGTCACCGCCTGCCACGTCCCGGCCGGCACTCGGGCCAGCGCGGTCGTCATCGCCACCCTGCCCCTCGCCCTCGGCACCCCCGCCGCTGACGGCCCTGCCCCGGGCCACCCCCGGCGCCGCGTGCGAGAGCGCGGTCACATTCGCCCCCGCTCCTCGGTGAACGCTCTGCGCAGCTGGGATCACCGTCCGTCGCGCGAGCGGTGAAGCAGCCCACAGGACCCACATCACATACGAAGCGGGGTCGTAGATCGAAGCGCATGGCATGTGCATGGAGAAATGCCCGCTGACCTGCGCAATGAGAGCCACGTCACAGGTGGGGCCCTCGGTGCAGATACGACCACAACTAGCAAAAGGGGTCATTGCGGACGTCCGCTCGGGCTGTTTCTCTGGAGGAGTCGCACGGCGCCGACGAGCCCACCCGGGCCTCGGCGCCGACGTACGCCCCCACCGCACACCACGTGGTGAAGGCATGCCCGCGACCGCCCTGTCCCCGTAGAAAAGGATCCCCGTGACCCGCTCCGCTCTCCGCCGCATCGCCTCCCCGAAGAAGGCCCTCGCCGGCGTCACCCTGGCCGCTGCCGCCACCGGTGCGCTGTTCGCCGCCGCGCCCGCCCAGGCCGCGTCGGAGGCCTCCCAGGCCCAGGCTGTCGCGAAGAAGATGATCGGGAACTCGGCCCAGTACGCGTGCTTCTCCCACATCGTCGACCACGAGAGCGACTGGAACATCCACGCGACGAACGCGTCCTCCGGCGCCTACGGCCTGGTCCAGGCGCTCCCCGGCTCGAAGATGTCCTCCGCGGGCTCCGACTGGAAGAACAACGCCGCCACCCAGATCAAGTGGGGCGTGGACTACATGAAGGACCGCTACGGCAGCCCCTGTGGCGCGTGGAACTTCTGGCAGGCCAACAACTGGTACTGATCCGGCACGACTCGCGCCCCCGGCCGAACCGGCCGGACCGGCCGAACCGGACCGAAGGCGGCGGCCCCCGATCCCCGGGGCCGCCGCCTTCTTCGTCGTGTCCGCCCCGGATGCGGGGGCCGGGGCCGCGGCGGAGAATGGAAAGAGTCCCTGAAGTCCCTCCCACGCCCCGCGCATCGGGAGCCATGATGGACCGATCGGAACTCCTGGCGGTGTTCTACGGAACGGGCCCCGTCCCCGTCCTCTGGGCCACCGACTGCCCCGTGCACTTCGACGTCTGGCTGGCCTTCTCCGAACCGCCGACGCCACCGCCGGCGTCACCGTCGACGCAACCGCCGATGCCACCGACACCGACACCGGCGCCACCAGCACCGACACCGGCGTCGCCTTCGCCCGAGTACCGGCAGGATCTGATCCTCGCCGTCCGCGAGGAGTACGGGGTCGAACGGGCCCTGGAACGTCTGCAGGCGCTGCGGTTGACGGAGGCGGCCCGGCCGGTCGCGGCCGGGAGCTTCGTCGTGGCGCAGCTGACGCTGGAGGAACTGGTGACGGTGCTGCTGCCGTTGACCAGTCTCGCCGGGGTGGTGCGGGTCGCCCACGAACTCGCCGTCGAGAGCGGGGCGGAGGGGATCGACGCGGCGCTGCGGGGGCACATCCGGGCGCCGGCGACCAGCGAGATCCACGACAACATGCGGCGCAGGCAGGAACGCGGGCGGCAACTCACCTGGTTCCTCAACCTGTTGGCGAGGGTGGTGGCGGACGCGGGCGGGCACCCCCGTCACCAGGACGTCACCGGCACGCTCGTCCGCATGCTGGCCGAGGCCGTCCCGGACGTGTACCCGGTGCGGGGCGCCCACAGCCCGGTCGGACAGGTCGTCGACCGGCGGCAGAAGTACCCCGTGGTCTCGGTGACGACGAACCGCCGGGCCACCCGCGCGGTCGTGCGGTCCCGGCGGACCATCAAGGCCGACGCGGCCGAGCAGGTGTTCTCGGTGGACAGCGCCTCCATCGGCTGGGCCGTCGTGGACAGCGGCATCGACGCGCGGCACTCGGCGTTCCACGAGTGGGACACCACCATCACACCGCCGCGCAGACTGGAGTCGCGCATCGCCCGCTCCTTCGACTTCACCTGCGTACGGGCGAAACTCCCCGACGACGCGCTGGTCAACGGGCTGGTGAACTGGACGGCCGCCCTGCCGTCCGTCGAGGCCGGTCCGGCCCCCGGCCCGCCCGCCCTGGGGCAGCCGGACCCCTACGTGCCGCCGGGCGACCAGCACGGCACGCACATCGCCGGGATCATCGGCGGCTGGTGGCCGGAGCTGGAGTTCAGGGGCATCTGCCCGCGCATCCGGCTGTACGACTTCCGGGTGCTGAACGACGACGGCGAGGGCGACGAGTTCTCCATCGTCACCGCGCTGCAGGCCATCCGGCACATCAACGAACAGGCGGGGCGGTTCGTCATCGCCGGGGTCAACCTCAGTCTGTCGGTGCCGCACGACGTCGCCACCCACTCCACGGGGTGGACCCCGGTGTGCGTCGAGTGCGACCGGCTGACCCGGTCCGGGGTGGTCGTGGTGACGGCCGCCGGGAACGCCGGGTTCACCGGTGCCGTACGCACGCTGGGCACCGGTTTCCAGGACATCAGCATCTCCGACCCCGGCAACGCGGAGTCCGTCATCACGGTCGGCTCCACCCACCGCAGCAATCCGCACCGCCACGGCGTCAGTTACTTCTCCAGCCGTGGCCCCACCGGCGACGGACGGCCCAAACCCGACCTGGTGGCGCCGGGGGAGGACATCGACGGACCGATCCCCGGCGAGGGCATCGCCGCCATGCACGGCACCAGCCAGGCGGCGGCACACGTCAGCGGGGCCGCGGCCATGCTGCTGGCCCGCTACCGCGAGTTGCTCGGCCGCCCCGAGCGCGTGAAGGAGATCCTCTGCGCGACGGCGACCGACCTCGCCCGTGAACGCGACTTCCAGGGCCATGGGCTCGTCGACGTACTGCGCGCCATGCAGTCCGTGTGACGGCCGAGCCACCGGCCCGGCGAGGCAGGCGACCATGCTGACCTTCGATTTCCTCGACGCCCGCCACGGCGACTGCTTCCTCGTCCGCTGGGACGCGGAACGGGACGGACAAGGGCCCGAGGGCGGACCAGGCCCCGAGAACGGGCGAGGACCGGACGGCGAACGGGTCATGCTCGTCGACGGCGGCCCCTCCCCCGTCTACCGGGCCTCCCTGCAGGGCCGGTTGCACCGGCTCGCCGGCCCGGACGGGAGCCGCGCCCGCCCGGGCGGCCACGACGGGGACGGCGACCCGCCCGCACACGAGCCCCCGCGCGACGGCCTCCCTCCCCACCTCGACGTCGTCTGCCTCTCCCACGTCGACGACGACCACGCGGGCGGACTCGTGCGCCTCTTCCGGGACATGCGGCAGGCCCAGCAGGACGGTGAGGCCCTGCCGTACGACGTGGACGCGCTGTGGTTCAACGCCGTGGAGGAGCTGGTCGACCGGCACGCTCCCGGCCTGAGCGCCTCCGTCCACCCGCTCCTCGAACGCGCCGCCGTCTCCGAGGCGGCGGTGACGGCCAGCTACAACCAGGGCCGGGACATCCGCGACGCGGTCGTCGCCCTGCGCCTGGACGGCAACGCCCCGTTCGGCGGCCCCCTCACCGAGGGTGCAGAGGCGACCCTGCACGACCTGGACGTCACGGTCGTCGCGCCGGACGAGGGCGCGCTGGCCGAGCTGGCGGAGAAGTGGCACGAGGCGAGACGGCGCGGCGACCCGGAGGTCATCTCGGCGGCCTACGCGGACGATTCGGTGCCGAACCTGTCCAGCATCGTGCTGCTCCTGCGGCACGCGGACGGCACCGCGCTGCTCACCGGCGACGCCCGCGGCGACCACGTCCTCGCCGGACTGCGCGCGCTGGACCTGCTGGACGACGCCGCCCCGCTCCACGTGGACCTGCTGAAGCTCCCGCACCACGGCAGCGAACGCAACGTGGAGCCGGACTTCTTCGAGCGGATCCGGGCCGACCACTACGTCATCTCGGCCGACGGCGTCCGCCACCACCACCCGGGCGAGGACACCCTGCGCTGGCTCGTGGAGTCCCGCGCGCCCGAGGACGAGTACGTCGTCCACCTCACCAACCACATCCCCTTCGCCGAGGAGGCGCTGGCGGAACTGCGGGCGGACCGGGCCTTCGAGGTCGAGGTCAGGGGCCCCGCCGACCAGGCGCTCGTCATCTCGATGGGAGACCGGCCATGACCAGGTCCCGGCACGCGCACGACACCTTCACACGCCCCGCCCCCCGCCCCGCACCGCCGGAGGCCGCCCCCTCCCCCGCGGCACCCCCCGGCCCGTCCGACGGCCCGGCGTGGGCCGTCGACTCCCCCGCCCTCGGCACCGGCCTGACCGCCCGCCCCTGCGGGGACCCGCTCCGCCCGGCCGAACCGCCGCCCGCCACCGGCACCCCGGTCGCCCTCGCCCTCTCCGGCGGCGGCTTCCGCGCCACGCTCTCCGCCCTGGGCTTCGTCCGTCTGCTGGCCGACGCCGGGCTGCTGCGCCATCTGCGCTACGCGTCGTCCGTGTCCGGCGGCTCGATCGCGAACGCGTGCCTGGCCACCGCCTGGCCGGCCCTGCGGGAGCGGAACTTCACCCCGCGAGCCGTGGACGAGCTGGTGACCGCCCCCGTCGTCGACCACGTCTCGTCCCACTCCCTCAAGCGGTCGCTGCTGCGCGACATCTGGCGCACCCTCGGCCCCACCACCCGCACCGACCTGCTGGCCCGGCGCCTCGACGACTGGTTCCTCGGCGAGACCGAGCTGGCCGACCTCGACCCCCAGGTCCGCTGGATCGTCAACGCCGCCAACATGACCACGGGCGTCCGCTTCGGCTTCGAACGCGACGTGTACGGCGACTACTCCATCGGCCTCGCCCGCACGGCGGGCACGGGTCTGCGCCTGAGCCGCGCCGTCTCGGCCTCGGCCGCCGTGCCCGGACTCCTGCCGCCCGTGGTCCTCGACGGCTCCCCCTTCCCCTGCGCCGCACACGACCCGGCCCTCCTGGACGGCGGCACCTACGACAACACCGGCCTGGAGGCCATCGACGGCGACCGCTACCGCCATTCGTTCCTGTGCGCCCTCAACGCGGGCGGCCTGCTGCGTCCCGGGATGTACGGCCGCATCCCGGTGATCCGCGACCTGGCGAGGGCCAACTCGCTCCTCTACCGCCAGAGCACCACGCTCCGCACCCGGGCCACGATCGAGCGCTTCCGGCGCGCCGCGGCGCTCGGGCCCGTCGGCGAACTCCCGGACGGGGCCCGCCGGGGCATCCTGGTGCAGCTCTCCACGGACTTCCCGGACGCGGACCCGCTCCCGCACCGCTGGCGCGCGGCCTTCCCGGAGCACCGCACGCACGACGGCCGCGACCTCGCCCTCGTCCCCACCGTCTTCGACCGTCTCAGCCCGTCCCTGTGCCGGGCCCTGATCTACCGTGGCTGGTGGCTCGGCGGCGCCGCGCTCGCCGCCTACCACCCCGGGCTGCTCCCATCCGACCTGAGCACCCTCGACCCACCGGAACTGTGAGCGCCGACGGTACGGCCCCGGGCGGCCCGGCAACGGGCCGGCCACCGAAAAGCCACGGCCCGCCGGCCCAACGGCCTCAGCACCGCAGCAGCCGCACGCCAACCGCACGGTGCGGGCGCGGGCCATCAACCCCCGCAGGCGCAGGCCACCGGCTGGACGGCGGTGGGCACCGGCTGAACGACCGCAGGGCAACGGCCTCCCCGCGCGGAGCATCGGCCTGAGGCCCGTCGGCCCGTGGGCGGCCGTGACGGTCGCCCGCCCACGGCCCGACGGGCCGAAGGGCACCGCCCCCGGCCCGTCAGCACCGGCGGCGCCCTCCCCGCCTCACAACCGCTGGATGATCGTCCCCGTCGCCAGCCCCCCGCCCGCGCACATCGTCACCAGCGCGAACTCCTTGTCCGTCCGCTCCAGTTCGTGCAGGGCGGTCGTGATGAGCCGGGCGCCCGTCGCCCCCACCGGATGGCCGAGGGCGATGGCGCCCCCGTTGACGTTCACCTTCGCCAGGTCCTGCTCGAAGACCTGTGCCCAGCTCAGCACCACCGACGCGAAGGCCTCGTTGATCTCGACGAGGTCGATGTCCTTGAGCGACATCCCCGCCTTCCCCAGCACCGCCCTGGTCGCGTCGATCGGCCCGTCGAGGTGGAAGTGGGGATCGGAGCCGACCAGCGCCTGGGCGACGATCCGCGCGCGGGGCCGCAGTTTCAGCGCCCGCGCCATCCGCTTGGAGGCCCACATGATCGCCGCCGCCCCGTCGCTGATCTGCGAGGAGTTGCCCGCCGTGTGGACGGCCGTCGGCATGATCGGTTTCAGCCGGGCCAGCGCCTCCGCGGAGGTGTCCCGCAGCCCCTCGTCATGGTCGACCAGCCGCCACATGCCCTGCCCGGCCCCCTGTTCCGCCTCGGTCGTCGGCACCTGGACGGCGAAGGTCTCCTTCTTGAACCGCTCCTCGGCCCACGCGGCGGCGGCCCGCTCCTGGGAGAGCAGCCCGAGCGCGTCCACGTCCTCCCGGGTGAGCCCCCGGTGCCGGGCGATCCGCTCCGCCGCCTCGAACTGGTTGGGCAGATCGACGTTCCACTCCTCCGGGAACGGCTTGCCGGGCCCGTGCTTGGACCCCGACCCGAGCGGCACCCGGGACATGGCCTCGACACCGCAGCTGATCCCGACGTCGATGACGCCCGCCGCGACCATGTTGGCCACCATGTGCGACGCCTGCTGCGAGGACCCGCACTGACAGTCGACCGTGGTCGCGGCCGTCTCGTACGGCAGACCCATGGTCAGCCAGGCCGTGCGCGCGGGGTTCATGGACTGCTCACCGGCGTGGGTCACCGTGCCGCCGACGATCTGCTCGACGCAGTCGGCGGGGATGCCGGTCCGGCCGAGGAGTTCACGGTAGGTCTCGCCCAGCAGGTAGGCGGGGTGCAGGTTGGCGAGCGCGCCACCGCGCCTGCCGATGGGAGTGCGTACGGCTTCGACGATCACGGGTTCCGCGGCCATGGGGATTCCTCTCAACGGTTACCCGCGCGGCGCGGGGCGTCCCGGCCCGGCCCGCCACGCAGAACTAGTACGCGTTCTAGTTCTCCTCAGCAGTCTGCTGAGCGCGGCTCCGCCACCGCAAGGGGCGTGCGGCAACTGAAAAGCCCGTACCCCTTGCTTGTTGTAGAACCCGTTACTACGGTCACCGCAATTCTCTCCATCTGATGCTCCGTCAGGAGTCGCCGATGCCCTGTCCAGCGCTGCCCGACGGGTTCGACCTCACCGACCCCGACCTGCTGCACCACCGTGTCCCCCTCCCGGAGTTCGCCGAACTGCGCCGCACGGAACCGGTCCACTGGATTCCGCAGGCACCCGGCATCGCGGGCTTCGCGGACGAGGGCTACTGGGCCGTCACCCGGCACGCGGACGTCAAATACGTCTCCACGCACCCGGAGTTGTTCTCCTCGACGGTCAACACCGCGATCATCCGCTTCAACGAGCACATCGAGCGGGACGCGATCGACGCCCAGCGGCTGATCCTGCTGAACATGGACCCGCCGGAGCACACCCGGGTCCGCCAGATCGTGCAGCGCGTCTTCACCCCGCGGGCGATCCGCGCGCTGGAGGACAACCTGCGCCACCGCGCCCTGACCATCGCCCGGGAGGCCGGCGCCCACGCCGGGCCCTTCGACTTCGTCACCGAGGTCGCCTGCGAACTCCCCCTGCAGGCCATAGCCGAGCTGATCGGCATCCCCCAGGAGGACCGCATCCGGATCTTCGAGTGGTCGAACCGGATGATCTCCTACGACGACCCGGAGTACGCCATCACCGAGGAGGTCGGCCAGCAGTCGGCGATGGAACTCATCGCCTACGCCATGAACATGGCCGCCGACCGCAAGCAGTGCCCGGCGAAGGACATCGTCACCACCCTGGTGGCCGCCGAGGACGAGGGGAACCTCACCTCCGACGAGTTCGGCTTCTTCGTGCTGATGCTGGCGGTCGCCGGCAACGAGACGACCCGCAACGCCATCACCCACGGCATGCACGCCTTCCTCACCCACCCCGACCAGTGGGACCTCTACAAGCGCGAACGCCCGGCGACGGCGGCCGAGGAGATCGTCCGCTGGGCCGCACCGGTCAACGCCTTCCAGCGCACCGCCACCCAGGACCTCGAACTGGGCGGCAAGCGGATCAGGAAGGGGGACCGCGTCGGCATCTTCTACGCCTCCGCCAACCACGACCCGGACGTCTTCACCGACCCCGACACCTTCGACATCACCCGTGACCCCAACCCCCACCTCGGCTTCGGCGGCGGAGGCCCGCACTTCTGCCTCGGCAAGTCCCTGGCCGTCCTGGAGATCGACCTGATCTTCAACGCGATCGCCGACGCGATGCCCGGCCTCCGGCTGGCCGGCGACCCGAGCCGGCTGCGCTCGGCATGGATCAACGGGGTCAAGCACCTCCAGGTGACCACGGGCTGAGGGCCCCACCCCGCAGTGCTCGGGCCGACGGCCTCCCGGCGCCGTCGGCCCGTCCCGATGGAGGCAGGGGCGCAGCCCCCCTACGCCCCGCCCCTGCCTCCGTCGTTCTGCCGGGACACCGGCGACAGGCCCGGCGCCGGGTCGCGGTCCACGCGCGGGTGCTCACCCGGTTCCCCGGCCTGCGGCCGGGACACGATGGTCCTCGGCCCTGTCAGGAGGTAGGTGAGGGCGAAGCCCGCGCCGACCACGACCGCGCCGCCGGCCGCGTCGAGGACCCAGTGATTGCCCGTCGCCACGATCGCCAGGACCGTGAAGAAGGGATGCAGCAGACCCAGCACCTTCATCCACACCCTCGGCGCGACGATCGCGATCGTCAGCCCGCACCACAACGACCAGCCGAAATGCAGCGACGGCATCGCCGCGTACTGGTTGGCCACCTCCGTCAGCCTGCCGTAGTCCGGACGGGAGAAGTCCTGGACACCATGGATCGTGTCGATGATCCCGAGACCGGGCATCAGCCGCGGCGGCGCCAGCGGATAGAAGAAGAAACCGACGAGCGCCAGCACCGTGGTGAAGCCGATCGCCGTGCGGGCCCAGCGGTAGTCCGCCGGACGCCGCCAGTACAGGAGGCCGAGGACCGTCAGCGGGACCACGAAATGGAACGAGGTGTAGTAGAAGTCGAAGAAACCCCGCAGCCAGCCGATCTGGACGACCGTGTGGTTGAACCAGTGCTCGACATCCAGGAACAGCACCTTCTCCACCGCGAGGATCTGCCCGGCGTGCTCCTCCGCGGCGGCCCGGCTGCCCGTGGCCTCCAGCCGGGTGCGCTGATAGGCCGCATACGTGACCCGGATCAGCAACAGCTCCAGCAACAGGTTCGGCCGGGTGGCCACCCTCCGCAGCAGCGGAGCCCAGCGGAAACGCGTCCGCGGCTTCGGGGCGTACCGGGTGGGAACCGGGGTGCGGTAGTACTGCGAGGTGCGGGACAGGAAGGGCACCACCAGCGCGGCGGCGAACGCGGCCAGCAGGACCACGTTGTCGCGCAGCGGCTGCAGGACGGCCGCGTTCGGCACCATCATCTTCGCGGGCAGCGTCATCACCAGGACCACCGCGACCGGCCAGGCGTAGCGCGAGGACTGCTGCGTGCCGACCCGGCCGACCACCGTCAGCAGCACCCACAGCAGCTGGTGCTGCCAGGACGTCGGCGAGACGGCGACCACGACGCAGCCGGTGATCGCGACGGCGAGCAGGAGCTGCCCGTCGCGGGCGTAGTGGACGGCCCGCCGCATGCCGAACACGGCCACCGCGGCCGCCAGGGCGAGGAAGACGGCGATCTCCGCCGGGCCGGTGAGGCCGAAGCGGAGCAGGGCGCCGTGCAGGGACTGGTTGGCGAGGTCGTCGGCCCTCCCGCCCAGGCCGACACCGGCCAGGTGGTGCACCCAGTAGGTGTAGGAGTCGTGCGGCAGCGCCGCCCAGGCCAGCGCCGTGGCGGCGGCGAACGTGATCCCGGTGCTCGCGGCGGCGCGCCGGCGGTCGGTGAACCACAGCAGCACCACGAACAGCAGCACCGTCGGCTGGAACGCCGCGGCGAGCCCCACACAGACACCGCCCGCGCGCTCGCCCCGCACCAGGAAACAGCCCACCAGGACCAGCAGGACCGGCAGGACACTGGTCTGGCCCAGATACAGCGTGTTGCGCACCGGCAGCGACAGCATCAGCAAGGTGATCGCCACCGGAGCCGCCAGCAGAGCCGTGCGGCGGGTGGCGGGCCCGGGCAGAGCACGGGCGGCGACCAGACCCAGACAGACCACCAGCAGCAGCGTGCCGAAGGTCCAGCCCCAACCCAGAGCCTGTTCGGCCGTTCGGGTGAGGGGCTTGAGGACGAGGCCGGCTAACGGGGTGCCGGTGAACCGGGTCGAGTCGTACAGCGAGCCCGTGACGTGCAGGACTCCGCCGGGCCCGACCCACGTCTCCAGGTCCGTGAGCCGTTCACCCTTCGGTGTGCCCAGCGCGACGGCGACCTGCCGCACCGCCAGGACCGCGGCGACCAGCCACAGCACGGCCCGTACCGTCCCCAACCGGCCCACCGCCGCACCCGTGCCGACGGCACCGCCCGGTCTGCTCCGCTCCGTCGCCACGCGCTGTCGTCCCTCCGAGCCGTCGTCGTCCCACCGAGAAGGCTCGCACTGGCCCCCTCTCAGGACACGGGTAACCCCAGCTTCACCCGGGAGCCACCTCTGTTTTGTCCGGGATGACCATAGTGCGCGCGAGGTTGTCCGCCCTCGCAGGGCACGACGTCGATCACGGATGCGCGTCACGTGCGGGGTCGTGACAGGCCACTGACAATCGCCTGAAAGCATGGCCGCAGGCACGGACGCACGACGGGGGGGTGCCTCTATGTCTTTCGTCAAGGCGCCCAGGTTGGGGTGGATTGGCTGGCTGGGGTCATGCGGCGAGTTCGACGTCCTTGGGGATGCGGGGTTCGTAGAAGGTGCCGTCGCGGAGCATGGCGAACAGGACGCTGATGCGTTGACGGGCGAGGCGGAGGAGGGCCTGGGTGTGGGTTTTGCCGCGGGCTCGCTGGCGGTCGTAGTAGGTGCGGGAGGCCGGGTCGGCGTTCATGCAGGCGAAGGCGGAGAGGAACATGGCGCGTTTGAGCTGCCGGTTTCCGCCTCGGGGTGCGTGTTCGCCGTGGATCGAGGTCCCGGACGACTTCGTGGTCGGGGCGAGGCCGGCGTAGGAGGCGAGGTGGGCGGCGGTGGGGAAGCCGGTGCCGTCGCCGACGGTGACCAGCAGGACTGCGGCGGTCCTGACGCCGACGCCGGGCATCGACGTCAGGACCGGGGAAAGAGGGTGGGCCTCCAGCAGGGCGTTGATCTGGGCTTCCAGGGCCCTGCGCTGGGTGTGGACGGTGGCGAGCGAGGCGGCCAGGGAGGGGATCACGATGTCGAGGGTGCCGGTGCCGGGGACGACGACGGTCTGCTCGTCGAGGGCATCGAAGACATCGTCGATCAGTCGTGCGGCCATGCGCGGTGCCTTCGGACGGATCACCTCGACCAGCCGACGGCGGCCGGCCTTTCGCAGTGCGGCCGGAGAGCCGTAACGCTCCAGCAGCCAGGTGACGGCGGGGTGGTCGAGGCGGGGGCCGAGGACGCGTTCCAGTGACGGGTGGAACTGGGTGAGCAGGCCGCGTATCCGGTTGGAGGTGCGGGTGGCCTCGGCCGCGAGGTCCTGGTCGAAGCCGGTCAGCACGGTCAGCTCGGCGGTGATCTCGTCGGCCAGCTCCAGGGTGCGCAGGGTGTGGGGCATGGTGCGGGCGGCGTCCGCGATCACCGCGGCGTCCTTGGCGTCGGTCTTCGCCTCGCCCGGGTAGAGGTCGGCGATCCGGCGCATGGCCAGTCCGGGCAGATAGGCGACCTGGCAGCCCGCATCCCGGGCGACGGTCAGGGGCAGGGCTCCGATCGAGGCGGGCTGGTCCACGATCACCAGGACGGTGCCGAACTTCTCGGTCAGTTTGTCGAAGACGGCCCGCAGTTTCGGCTCGCTGTTGGGCAGCTGCTTGTCGAAGACCTTCTTCCCGGCCGGGGTGAGCCCGTGGCCGTGGTGGGCCGTCTTGCCGACGTCCAGGCCGAGGAACACGCCCACGTCTTCGGTGTCGACCATCGTGCCCTTCCAGGGGAGTTGAGTGTGCCGGCCTCGGCAGTGGTGTCGTACGCGCGCATCCACGTTATGCAGACCTGCCGCCCGCGAGCTGTCCGGCATTGCGCCGGACCGGACGGTGGCCGGACCTCTCATCAGCGTCTCCGACGGCACCTTCCGGGCCCGGTGACATCACCCCCCAGGTCATCCGTTCGACAGGGGGACACAGTCATGCCGGGCCCGGAGGCCAGCGGCCCTCTTGCAGGACCGCGGAAAACATAACGGGAGCACGGGGGATGAACGGTTGCCTATGGGGGCGCGGACGGCTTCTGGTCGTGGTGCTCGCGCTGCTGGGCTTCCAGCTGGCCTCGCTCGTGGCACCGGCGTACGCCTGCGGCTGCGGGGCGATGGTGCCGGACGGCCGGCGGAACGTGTACGTGAACCGCGAGACGTCCGTGGTGCGCTGGGACGGCCGCGAGGAGCAGATCGTCATGAGTCTGACGGTCTCGGGCGACGCCCGCACGGCCGCCTGGATCATGCCGGTGCCGCACCGCGCGACGGTGCGGCTCGGTGACGCGGCCGTCTTCGAGCGGCTCGCCTCGGAGACCGCGCCCGTGTACGAGCGGCGGGAGTACTTCTGGCCGCGCTCGCGGGACTGGCCGTTCGACCTGTTCGAGAGCGACGGTGCGGCGGGGGACGCCGCGCCCCGGAGTCCGGGGGCTCCGGTGGAGGTCGTCGGCCGTGAACGGCTCGGCCCGTTCGACGTGGCCCGGCTGACCGCCACCGACTCCGGTGCCCTCGGCGACTGGCTCGACGACAACGGTTTCTCGCTCCCGGACCGCCTGGACACGGCACTGGAGCCGTACGTGCGGCAGGAGTGGGAGTACGTGGCGGTCCGGCTGGCGCCGGAGGACACCGCCGCCGGCCGACCGCTGACCGGCACCCTCGACCCGCTGCATCTGGCCTTCGCCGCCGACGCGCCGGTCTACCCGATGCGTCTGTCCCGCCTGGCCACCACCCCGCAGGCCCTCGACCTGTACGTTCTCGCCGAGCACCGGATGGAACCGGGCTCCTCGATCGGCGGGGACGAGCCGTCGGTGACGTTCGCCGGGCGCCTCGCGGGGCGGTCGGGCCCGCTCGCCGATCTCACCGGGGGCGGTACGGACTTCCTCACCGCCGTCGAGCAGGACTTCCCGCGGCCGGAACTGATCTCCGGCGACCACACGCTGCGGCGGGCGGCGACCGACGACTCCTATAGAAAGGTCATCCACGTGGACGAGATGTGGACCGTGTGGGGCATCCCCGGCTGGCTGGTGACGTTCGGCATCGGCTTCGCCGTACTGGCGATCAAGGGTGTCGCCGTGGCGATCGTGCTCAGGCGCAACGCGAAACGGCAGCTGCCGCCCGTGCCGCCGCCGGGGGCGTATCCGCAGCCGGGCGGGTACGCGCCGCAGCCGGGGGCGTACCCGCCGCCGGGCCCGTTCCCGGCCCCGGGCGCGCCGATACCGCCGGGCGCGCATCCGCAGGCTCCCGCGGCTCCCGCGGCTCCCGCCGACCCGAAATCCGGGCCGATCGGCTGAAACACGCCCCGGGAACCGCTGACAGGAGCCCGCCCCGCGCCTATTCTTTAGCGCATCTACTTAGCTGATCTAAGGAAATGCTCCGACGAAAGGCGCGGGAGGCGCAGCTTCATGAGCGAGTCGCGGACCTGGGACGACGTCGACACCTACTTCACCACCCACCTCGCCCCGAACGACGAGGCCCTGGAGGCGGCGCTGCGCGACAACGAGGCGGCCGGACTGCCGGCCATCGACGTCGCCGCCAACCAGGGCAAGTTCCTGCATCTCCTCGCCCTGATCCAGGGCGCCCGCCGCATCCTGGAGATCGGCACCCTCGGCGGCTACAGCACCATCTGGCTGGCCCGCGCGCTGCCCGCCGACGGCCGGCTGGTCTCCCTGGAGTACAGCGCCCGGCACGCGGAGGTCGCCTGCCGCAACATCGCGCGCGCCGGGCTCGACGGCATCGTCGAGGTACGGGTGGGCCCCGCCCTGGAGTCGCTGCCCAAGCTGACGGACGAGAACCCCGAGCCGTTCGACCTGGTCTTCATCGACGCGGACAAGGCCAACAACCCGCACTACGTGGAGTGGGCGCTGAAGCTCACCCGGGCCGGCAGCGTCATCGTCGTCGACAACGTCGTACGCGGCGGCCGGGTCGCCGACGCCGGCAGCACCGAGCCGGACGTCCGCGGCACCCGGGCCGCCATCGAACTCATCGCCGCGCACCCGAGGCTGAGCGGCACGGCGATCCAGACGGTGGGCTCCAAGGGGTACGACGGCTTCGCGCTGGCCCGGGTGCTGGACTGACCCGGCCCGGGCCCCCGGCGTCAGGCCTCGTGGTAGAAGCCCACGTTGACGCTGCGGGGCCCCGTGCGGTCGTAGATGACGAGTTCACCGGAGGCGCCGTGCGGGAGCTTCGCGGTGCCGCCGTACGGCAGCGGTGAGGGCTGGTGGCCGAGCAGGGTCAGCCGCACCTCGGAGGAGGGGTCGGCGTGCGAGCCCCGCAGCCAGGTGACCTGCCAGCTCCCGTCGGGGGCGCACAGGAACTCCAGGTGCACGCGGGAGACGAAGAGCCAGTCGTCCGGTGTCGCGAGCCGGCACACCGCCCGATCGCGGCCCACCCGGAGCACGCCGCCCGGCTCGCTGGGCGCGTCAGCCATCTGCATGCCGGCCGTCGCCCCGGCGTCCGCCTCGGAGACCGAGGCCATGGTGAGTTCGAGCACGTACCGCTCCTAACGGGTCAAACTCCAATTGTCGCTGCGCACGGCACGTTTGGCACGCCGCCGCCGCATGATAAATCGCCGGATCGTCCTGTTGTGCGGGCTCCGGCACAATGGACGCATGACCGAGCGAAAGCCACCCGGTGTCAGCTTCGAGTCCTTCGTCGACAAACAGATCCGTGACGCGGAGGCGCGCGGCGACTTCGCGTCGCTCCCCGGGGCGGGCCGGCCCCTGCGGGACGACGACACGACCTATGACGAACTCTGGTGGATCAAGCGGAAGATGGCCCGCGAGGGCCTCTCCGTCCTGCCCCCGACCCTGGCCCTGCGCAAGGAGGCGGAGGACGCTCTCGCGACCGCCGCCGAGGCCCCGTCCGAACACGCGGTCCGCAAGATCATCACCGAGATCAACGCCAAGATCCGCGACATGATGTTCAAACCCCCACCGGGACCGCCGCTCGGCCTGAAGCCGTACGACGTGGACGAGGTCGTACGACAGTGGCGGGAGGGACGCGAGGGGCAGGAGGGGCCGGGAGCCTCGCCAGGGGCCTGACCCGGCCGGTGCCGGTCACCGCGTGTCCGGCGCCGCGCCCCCGGAGGCTTTCCGGCCCCGCGCACACAGGAGGCCGCGTCCCGGTGCACGAACCGGGACGCGGCCTCGTCTGTGGCTGCGCGCGGTGGTTACAGCCGCAGCAGCCGTTCGGTCAGCTCGCGGTAGTCGCGCAGGGCGAGCCGGAGCTGTTCGGTGTCGGTGGACCCGCGGTCGCCGGCGGAGGTCTCCCAGGACGTGCGCAGGGTCCGGCGGCGCCGGGTCATCGCGTCGGTGAAGCGGGCCGTGACCTCTTCGAGGACCTGGTCGGCCTCCTCGACGGCGGACCGGGGTTCGTCGACGAACCCGCCGACCGCGTGCTGCAGCCGCGTCGCCAGCTTGTCGTTCTCGTCGTGCGGCAGGAGGGAGGACCCGGTGGTGCGGGAACCGCCCGGAGCGGTGCCGGTGCCCCGGTCCTCGGCGCGGCCCCGGCCGGGCTCGTCGTCCACGCCCATCGTCCTGCCGAGGCGGGTGTCGTCGCCGCCCGTCGTCGTGTCGTGGCCCGCGACGAGCGGGGCCCCGGTGCCGGTGCCGGCCGCCGAGCCGGTGGCGTCCGCCGCCCGCGTGCCCGACGTGATCCCGTTCTCCCTGACCCCGTCACGCTCCTTGACCCCGTCACGCCCGGGGGCCGCGCCACGGGTCTCGCGCAGACCGCGCTCCCGGATGCCGTCGCTCCTGTTCGTCTCGTCCGTCATACTCCTCAACTCCCCTTGGCGTGGCGCCTGGTGAGCGCCCATGGCAGATGGGACCGGTGGTGGCCGTCGGAGGCCGCGGTGCCGCGGCCGTCCTCGCGCACCGCGCCGTCACGGCGGGCCGGTTCCTGCCGCCCGGCGGTGTCGTGACGGTCCGCACGGTCCGCGCGCGTGTCCCGGCGGCCCGGCGTCACCAGGTCCTCGAACAGGGCGCGGGCCTCGACCATGGCCTCGCGCATCTCCTCGGTGCCGGGTCCGGCGCCGTCCGTGACGCCGTCACGACCCGGCGCGGAGTGCGCCGCGAGGTGCACCCGGCGGTAGCCGTGGACATGGTGGGCGTGGTGGACGGACAACGCCTCCACCTGGGTCTCGTAGTGGCCGCCGTCCGGGAAACCGCGGGCCGCGGCGACCTCGGCGAGCAGCCGGTCCGCCTCGGCGACCGCCTCACGGGGCGAGTCGACGAAACGCTCCTGGGCTGCCGCCCAGCGGGACTCGTAGCGCTCGCGCTCCGCGCCCGGCAGCGGCCGCCTCTCCATCGAGCCGTGCCGCTTCACCCGCTCCGCGAGTTCCCGGGCGGCGGCCCGCTCGTCGCCGTCATGGCGGGTCACGGCCCGCTCGTACTCCGGTCCGAAACGCCGCTTCAGGGATCCGCCGCCGCCCGCGCCCGCGCGGGCGCGCAGGGTCAGGACGGCCGCCGCGACGACCACGACCGCCACGATCACGATCAAAGCGATGATCAAGCCTGTGGACATGAATGCCTTCCAGAGTCCTCGGCCCGGGCGTCTCGCCCCGTCGGGCCGTTTCGCATCGGGTTGCCCGAAGCCGTTGGTTCAAACGGCAAGCGCGCGGGAGCGGACGACGGCGTAAATCGTTTGCGGACCACCCGCCACCGCTCCCGACAATGACCGTCATGACCCGCACGCCCCCCACCCCCGCCACGCGCCCCGGCGCTCCCGCGAACCGCACGGCCCCCGGCTGGTCCGTGGACGAGGAGCCCTACGGCTCTCCCGTCGCCGCCGCGCTCTGGCGGGCGTACTACACCGAGGTCAGCGACCGCTGGTACCTGCTGCACGAGGGGCGCTCCACCGACCCGGACGAGCTGGAGCGGGAGGTCGCGGCGGACACCGGGGCGTATCTGGCGCCGCCGGACGGCGCCCTGCTGGTGGCGCGGTACGGGGGCGAGCCCGTGGGGACGGCGGGCGTGCGGCTGACGGACGCCGCGACGGCCGAGCTGAAGCGGGTGTTCCTGCTGCCGGAGGCCCGGGGCAGGGGCGGTGCCGCGCTGCTGGTGACGGCGGCCGAGGACGCGGCCCGCGCGCTGGGCGCCGAGCGGATCGTCCTCGACACCCGCGGCGACCTGGTCGAGGCCCGCGCGCTGTACGCCCGGCTGGGGTACGAGGAGAGCGCACCGCACAACGACCACGCGTACGCGGAGCACTGGTTCACCAAGAGCCTGACGGGCCTGTGACGAGACCGACTATGACGAGACCGACGGGGACGAGGGAGCCTCCGGGGGCGGGGGTGGCGTGGGCGGCGTACCGGCGGTCGCCGTGCCCGGCAGCCGTCGTGTGATCGCCCGGTCGTCGTGCGGGCGCTCCGCGTCCGAGCCGCACAGTTCGGAGTTCAGCTCCCCGACGAGACGGATGAGGTCGGTGGGGCGGTCGGGCCCCCACCAGTCGCCGAGGAGTTCCGCGAGGGAGTCCTCACGGGCCTTGGCGAGCCGGTCGGCGGCCTCGTGGCCGGCGTCGGTGAGGACGAGGTCGATGCCGTCGCGCCGGGCGAGACCGCTCTCCTCGGCCTGCCGGGTGGCGGCCATGATCACGTCGAGCGGGACGGTGCTGCGTTCGGCGAGCACGGCCGGTTCCGCCCAGCCGTACCGCCGGATCCGCAGCAGCAGCCAGCTCGTGGCGGGCAGCAGGTCGTAGCCGGCCCGTGCGGTGATCTTCCGGTACACCTCGCGCCGGCCCTCGCGCGACCCGAGCACCGACAGCGCCCGGCACACCTCGTCGTACGACGACCGCTCGACCGGGTTGCTGGCGAGCGTCTCCGTGGCGTCGGGCGCCGTGACGGAGGCCCGCAGCCGGTCCTCGCGCAGGAACCAGGCGAGGACGAAGCCGAGCAGGGCCACGGGGGCCGCGTAGACGAAGACGTCGGTGATGGCGGAGGCGTACGCGTCCAGGACGGAGGGGCGCAGCGAGGCGGGGAGCCGGGCGATCTCGCGCGGGTCCGCCTGCAGCCCGTCCACGCTCACACCGGACGGGAGCGCCGCCCCGTCGAGCGCGCCGGTGAGCTTGTCGCCGAGGTGCCCCGCGAACACCGTGCCGAACACGGCGACGCCGAACGAGGCGCCGATGGACCGGAAGAAGGTCGCGCCGGAGGTGGCGACGCCGAGATCCTCGTACGGGACGGCGTTCTGCACGACCAGGACCAGGACCTGCATCACCAGCCCGAGCCCCAGCCCGAAGACGAGGAGGTACGCGCTCGTCTCGCCGGTGCCGCTGTCCGCGTCGAGCTGGTGCAGGAGCAGCAGGCCGAGCGTGGTGACGGCCGTCCCGGCGACGGGGAAGACCTTCCAGCGGCCCGTGCGGCTGACGATCTGTCCGGAGAGGGTCGAGGACAGCAGCAGCCCGAACACCATCGGCAGCATGTGCACCCCCGACATGGTCGGTGACACGCCCTTCACGACCTGGAGGAAGGTCGGAAGGTAGGTCATCGCGCCGAACATCGCGAAGCCGACGACGAAGCTGATCACGGCGGAGAGGGTGAAGGTGCGGACGCGGAACAGCTTGAGGGGAAGGACGGGTTCGGCGGCCCGCCGCTCGACGGCCACGAAGACCACGACCAGCAGGACGGCCAGGACGGACAGGCCGACGATCTGCGCCGAGTCCCAGTCCCAGGTGGTGCCGCCGAGGGAGGCGACCAGGACGAGACAGGTGGCCACGGAGGCGATGAGGAAGGTGCCGAGGTAGTCGATGACATGCCGTTCGGCGCGGCGCGGGATGCGCAGCACGGCGGCGATCACCAGCAACGCCACCGCCCCGACGGGCAGGTTGACGTAGAAGACCCAACGCCAGCTCAGATGCTCGGTGAACAGTCCGCCCAGCAGCGGCCCGAGCACGCTGGTCGCACCGAAGACCGCGCCGAACAGGCCCTGGTAGCGCCCGCGTTCGCGCGGCGGCACCAGATCGCCGACGATCGCCATCGACAGCACCATCAACCCGCCGCCGCCGAGGCCCTGCAGGGCCCGGAACCCGATCAACTGCGGCATGTCCTGCGCCGCTCCGCACAGCGCCGACCCGATGAGAAAAATCACGATCGCCGTCTGGAAGAGCCGTTTGCGGCCGTACTGGTCACCGAGTTTGCCCCACAGCGGTGTCGCCGCCGTCGCCGCCAGCATGTACGCCGTGACCACCCACGAGAGGTGTTCGAGGCCGCCCAGCTCGCTGACGATCGTCGGCAGCGCCGTCGACACGATCGTCTGGTCCAGCGCCGCCAGCAGCATGCCCAGCAGCAGGGCCCCGATGGAGACCATCACCCCGCCGGGCACCCCCTCGGCGACGGGAACGCCCTGGCCACGGGGGCCGGACGGGGGTGTGCGCCCCTCGCCGCCGTCCGAGCCGCCGGCGCCGTCGGCGGTGCTCGCGGCACCCGCACGTGCGCCGGTGGCGACGTGCGCGGGCTCGTCGCCACCGTCGGCCGGGACGTGGCTGGTGTCGTCGGTCATGCAGACCTCCCGTGGGGCCGAGGGTCTCCCGCCGTGTCCCCGTACGACGCCCTCGGGTTTCCTCTTCCTCCCTGTCCATTCCATCGTGGTCGGTGTGACCGGTTATGGCCTGTCGAGGCGTTCCGGAACCCTTGATTCCCCGCGCTTCCGGGAGATTCGGTGTCGGCCATTTGCTTAAACTCTGGAGACTTCACGGGGAGGAACGACACGTGAGTGAACCGACCAGTCACATATGCCCGGAATGCTCCACCCCCCGGGCCTCGGACGGCACGCCGTCCTGCGCGTGCGGCCGACGCGCCTCCGAGGCCCTGCTCGAAACCCGTACGGCCGAGGCGGCGGCCGCGGAGGACTTCGACCCCCTCCGGATTCGCCCGTACGTGGAACTGGGCGACGCACACGGGGAACACGGCGGATCGCGCGCCGCGACGGGCAGGGGACCGGCCCCCGACCGGGCCGCCACGATCGCCATGCCGACGACCACGGCGGCGACCGGCGCGACAGCGGCGACGAGGCCGACGGGACCGACGGGCGCGACAGGACCCGACCCGATGGGCGGACGGACGTTCGGCCGGCGGGGTGAGGGGACGCCCGGCGCCGGATTCGGCGCGTGGGGTACGCCGCCCTCGCCGGGCCCGGCACCGCTCTCCGCGGACGGCACCTCGCCCAGGACGTCGACAGGGCGCCCCGGGCGCCGGCGCCGGCGCCGTGCGAGGCTCGTCGTCGTGCTGGCCGGCACCGCCGCCGCGGGGGTGATGGCCGCCGCGGGGTTCGCGAGCGGACTCTTCTCGTACAACGCCCCGGAGCGGGACCGCGCACTGCCGGACGACCTGCGGGCGAGCGCCCCGGACGCGTCACCGGACGGGGAGGCGTCGCCGGCCGGGCCGTCCGGGGAGGGCGGGGGCGGGGGCGGGGCACCCGCTCCGGCGCCGCCGGGCGGTGGCGCGGGCGCGACGACCGCGAGCCCCTCGCGGAGCCCGTCTCCCTCACCGTCGCCCTCGGAGGCGTCCGGCTCGCCGTCGCCGTCGGTCTCGGCCGAGCCGACGCAGAGCGACGCGCCCAGCGCCGGCGCCTCCACGGGCGCGTCGGCCACCGGCTCGGACGGGTCCAACGACAGCCGCAAGGTCGCGCCCAAAACGCTCCGCCCCGGCGACGACGACCCCGAGGTCACCGAACTCCAGCTGCGGCTGCGCCAGTTGGGCATCTACACCGGTGACATCGACGACAACTACGACAGCCAGGTCGAGCAGGCCGTCCTCGTCTACCAGAGCAGTCGCGGCATCACGAAGGACCAGGACGAGCAGGGTGTCTACGGCCTGGTCACCCGGGAACGGCTGGAGTCCGAGACGAAGGAGCCGTGACGGGTGATGCAGGATGAGGCCATGAGTATCGTCAAGATCAACGTCCTCACGGTCCCGGCCGAGCAGCGCGAGGTGCTGGAGAAGCGGTTCGCCGCCCGCGCCGGGGTGGTCGAGAGCTCCGACGGCTTCGAGTGGTTCGAGCTGCTGCGTCCCGTCGAGGGCACCGACAACTACCTCGTCTACACCCGCTGGCGCGACGAGGACGCCTTCCAGGCGTGGATGGACGGCCCCATGAAGCAGGCCCACCAAGGCGGCGGCGACCGCCCCCGGCCGGCCGCCTCCGACTCGACCGTGTGGTCGTTCGAGGTCGTCCAGCAGACGGGCCCGAAGACCGGGGCCTGACGCACACCGTCCGGTACCGCCGGCCCTCCCCTCGCCTCCCTCACCCCCGTCCGACGGCCGTGGAAACGCCGCCGGGCGGGGGCGTTCCCGTGCTCGAAGTACCCACCTTTTTTTGACATCCTCCCCCTCTTAAAAGAGGGGGATTCCAACCCATTGGGGCTGAGGTTCACGGACGCTCGGCCCCTTGCGGGGTGTCGTCCCTCCGGCACCGGCTGTGCGCCGGGGGCGGGGGATCCCGCCCTGTCCTGCCGCGATGTTGATACTGGCGTTGGTGTCGGCGTTGCAGGTGAAGCCGCAGGAGGAACACTCGAATCCGGCTTGGCTCTTGCGCGAGTTCTTGTCGATCCAGCCACAGGCACTGCACCGCAGGCTGGTGTAGGGGGCGGGAACGTCCTCGACCCGGCCGGGGGCCTTGTGCCCGGTGCGCTGCCGGAGCAGGCCCCAGCCCTGGGCGAGAATGCCCCGGTTGAGTCCGGCTTTCGCGGCCCGGCCGTTCTTGAGGTACTGGCCGGGCTGGTCAGGGTCGGGCTTCGCCTTGGCCTTCGCGGTCATGTTCTTGATGTTCAGCTTCTCGAACCGCACCAGGTCGTAGGAGCGGGCGAGCATGGTCGAGGTCTTCTCGCACCAGTCCTTGCGCCGGTTCGCCTCCCGCGCCTTCAGCTTGGCCACCTTCGCGTACTCGGCGGTCTTGGCCTTGCTGTCCTTGGGGGCGCGAGCAGCCCGCCGTTGGTGTTTGCGGATCTGCGCCCGCTCGCGGGTGGTGAGCTGGGGGCAGTTGAGGGTGCGGCCGTCGGAGAGGGCGGCGGTGACGGTGACACCCCGGTCGATGCCGATCACCTCGCCCGTGCCGGGCGCCGGGATCGGCTCGGGGACGACCGCGAAGGCGATGTACCACCGCCCGTTGCGGAAGGTGACGCGGAACGTCTTGGCGTCGGGCAGTTGCGCGCCTTTGCCCTTGGCGCTGAGGCGGAAGCGGACCCAGCCGCAGCCGGGCACCTTCACCTGCGCCCACCGCCGGTTCAGCTTCTGCACGACCACCGAGCGGCCCATGACCTGCCTGCCGGTCTTTGCGTTCAGCTTCGGCGACCCGTCCACCTCGTGTTCCGGTACGCGGTCGGTGCCGATGACCCGGAAGCCCTCGTGCACGTGCTTCCTGCGCCAGGTCGGCTCACCGAACCCGGACGTGAACCGGGCGTTCTTGGCCTTCGCGAAGTCCTTGAGCGCCTGTTGCTGCACATCCGCGTTCCCCGCACCCAGCCACGCGTTGTCCCGCCGGGCCTCGGTGAGCTGACGGCACTGCTCCGCGAAACCGGGCGCGCTCTTGCGCCACCGGCGCCAGTGCGCATGCTGCTCGACCGCGAGATTCCACACGTACCGGGCGTGCGCGCAGTGCGTGAGCATCCGCTCGGCCTGAGCGCGCGACGGATACATCCGGAAACGAGACATGCCACGAACCTAGACACCCCGTTCCCCACCCGCCCACGCCTTCGACCAACATCACCCCTGAGAGTGACCAGCACGCCTTCGCGTTCCAGAGCAACCCCCCACCACTGGGCCCTCAACCCGCCACCACCAACGGCTCCACGCCAGCCTCACCACCGTCCCTCCCGAGACGCCGAATCGCCCTGGCGGCGATTCGGCTTCCCCTGCCCCGCTACGCGGGAACGGGCATTCACCCCGGACCTGAAGGGACCGGGCACCCTGCCAAGCAAGGTGGAGAGGGAGCGGCCGAGTTGCGTCAGCCGTGTATGTGCAGCCGGACCGCGCCGTCCGCCGTCGCCTCGACCCGTACCGCCGTGAGGTCGGGGACCACCGCGTCCGGGCCGTGGGACCGGGCGCGCTCTCCGATGCCGACGACCCGCATCCCCGCGGCGCGCCCCGCCGCGATACCGGCCTCGGAGTCCTCGAAGACGACACAGTCCTCGGGGGCGACGCCCAGTTCGGCGGCCCCCTTCAGGAAGCCTTCGGGGTCGGGCTTGCTCGCGCCCACCGACTCGGCGGTGACGCGCAGGTCGGGCAGCGCCAGGCCGGCCGCGGCCATCCGCGCGGTGGACAGCGGGACGTCCGCCGAGGTCACGAGGGCGTGCGGCACGCCTCCGGCGACGAGGGCCGCGAGGAACTCCGGCGCGCCGGGTATCGGGACGACGCCGTCCACGTCGGCGGTCTCCTCGGCCAGCAGCCGCGCGTTGTCCGCGTAGTTCTCCGCCATGGGCCGGTCGGGCAGGAGGACGGCCATGGTGGCGTATCCCTGGCGGCCGTGCACCACCCGCATGATCTCGGAGCCGTCCAGTCCGTGCCGCTCGGCCCAGCGCCGCCAGACGCGCTCGACGGCGGCGTCCGAGTTGACGAGGGTGCCGTCCATGTCCAGCAGGAGGGCGCGGGCGGTCAGAACGGTGGTGGCCGTCATCGGCAGGCTCCAAAGCGCGGGGAGAGCGAAGGTACGGGGCCGCGGACGGTCGGGCCCGGCGAGGCGGCCCGCGGGGACAAGGCGGCCCCGCCCACCGGTCAGGGAAATGCGGGCGGGAGCCACTTTGTTCACCCACGGTACAAAACAAAGGGGGCTTCCGCCACTCCCCCGCTCATCCCGACACGGCCTCCCACAGGCTCCACACACCGAGCCCCACCATCAGCACGGCCGCGACCTGCGTGATCAGCCGCAGCGGCACCCGCTTCATCAGCGCCTTGCCCCCCACGATGCCGAGTCCGGCGACGGCCCAGAGGGCGAGGACCGCCCCGAGACCGACGGACAGCGGGTCGTCGTACCGGGCGGCGAGGTTCGCCGTCATGATCTGGGTGAGGTCCCCGAACTCGGCGACCAGGATGAGCATGAACCCGGCGCCCGAGACCTTCCAGAAGCTCTGGTCCTCGGGCCGCCGGACCTCCGCGTCGTCGTCCCCGTCCTTCGTCCTGAGCAGCACCACCGCGCCGCCCAGGAACAGCACGCCGGTCAGCGCGTGCACGATCTGCTGCGGCAGCAGGGTGAGGACGCTGCCCGCCGCCACCGCGAGCACGACGTGCACGGCGAACGCCGCGGCGACACCGGCGAAGACGTAGGAGGCGCGGTAGCGGGTGCCGAGGACGAGACCGGCGAGCGCGGTCTTGTCGGGGAGTTCCGCCAGGAAGACGACGCCGAAGACGAGCGCCGTGACACTGATGCTGATCAAGGTTCCTCAGAAGGTCGGGCCACCCCACCGAGACATCATCCGCTCTTGCGACACCTCGGCACGGCAGCACACGGATGGCCCGCGCCGGACGGCACGGACGGTGCACTGCTCTGCCGAAGGTCTCGCTGGCGGGTTCCGCTTCCACGGAACCTGCCTCCGGGCGCCGGCTCAGACGAGCTGAGCAGTATGTCGACGGTCCGGCGAAGAGCTACTCCCCTTCTGCGCCGTCCATAGTACGCGGCGCAGAATCGGGACGGCCGCACGGGTGACGCAGCACCCTCGGGGCGGCCGCACGACGGCGAAGCGCCCGAGCGGCCGAAACGGGTGACGCAGCGCCCACGGAGCGGCCGCACGGACGGCGAAGCGCCCTCAGGGCGCTCGCTCGGGTGGCAGGCATCTGCGACGCGACCGCACGGGCGGCAAAGCGCAGGCGGCGCGGCCCGCAGGCACCTCCCGGCCCGCAGGGCCCGGCAGCCCTTCAGGGGCGCGGGGAACTGCGCGACAACCGCACGACCGGCCCCACCAGAGCCGCGGCCGCAGGACACACCCGCACCCGCCCGGAGGGCCCCGGCATCACAATCACCGCCGCGCCTCTTGTCCTGTCATGCCCACGTCACTAGCTTCTCACCAGACGCACATCCGCCGGTAACACGACGACGCGACCCTTCATTCGCGCGCCCCCCAACGCCCCGCCCAACACCCCCGGCCCCACAAGGAGTTCACATGCGCAGGTTCTACGCGCGTCGACGAGTCAGCATACTCGCGGCGCTCAGCGGATTGATAGCCTCCGTCGCGCTCTTCAACGCCCCCGCCGCCTCCGCCGCGCTCCCGACCCCCGTCAGCGCCGCCACCGCCCGCTCCTACCTCGCCACCCTCACCGTGGCGACCGAGGACCGCACCGGGTACGACCGGGACCTGTTCAACCACTGGATCACCATCAGCGGCACCTGCAACACCCGCGAGACGGTCCTCAAGCGCGACGGCACGAACGTCGTCACCAGCTCCGCCTGTGCCGCCACCAGCGGCAGCTGGTACTCCCCGTACGACGGCGCCACCTGGACCGCCGCCTCCGACCTGGACATCGACCACCTGGTGCCGCTGGCCGAGGCCTGGGACTCCGGCGCGGACGGCTGGACCAGCGCCCAGCGCCAGAACTTCGCCAACGACCTCACCCGCCCCCAGCTCATCGCCGTCACGGACAACGTGAACCAGGCCAAGGGCGACCAGGACCCGGCCACCTGGATGCCGTCGCGCACCGCCTACCGCTGCACCTACGTCCGCGCCTGGGTCCAGGTGAAGTACTACTACGACCTCTCCGTCGACTCCGCCGAGAAGAGCGCCCTCACCAGCTATCTGGCGAGCTGCTGAACCGTCCGCCCGGCGAGTCGCCCGCCCCGCCCGGACAATATGGTCCGGAACCTCGCCGATCGCCTCCGTCGTTCCGTACCGTACGGGGCGACGGAGGAAGGTGATCGCGATGACCGGGCTTCGCCTGGGACCCCTGCTTCGCTATGTGGACGGCTCGTCCGCGACCGTGTGGATCGAGGCGAGCCGTCCGTGCGCCGCCGAGGTGCGGTGCGCCGGCGGCGGGCGCGGCGAGGCCCGCACGTTCCAGATCGCCGGGCACCACTACGCCCTGGTCACGGTGACGGGCCTCGCGCCGGGTACGGCGTCGGCGTACGAGGTCCTGCTCGACGGCACGCCCGTGTGGCCGGAGCCCGGCTCCCCCTTCCCGCCCCCGGAGATCCGCACCCCGGCCGAGGGCGACACCGTCCGGGTCGCCTTCGGTTCCTGCCGCTGGGCCGCGCCGCCCGCCGGCGAGCCCGACCCGGTCGGCCCCGACGCGCTGGACACCCTGGCGGTCCGGCTGGCCGCCGCACCGGACGCCGAGCGCCCCGACGTCCTCCTCCTGCTGGGCGACCAGGTCTACGCGGACGAGACCTCCAAGGCCACCCGCCGCTGGCTCGCCGCCCGCCGCGACCTGACGGAACCGCCGGGCGACCAGGTGGCGGACTACGAGGAGTACACCCACCTCTACTACGAGTCCTGGCTCGACCCCCAGATCCGCTGGCTGCTCTCCACCGTCCCCAGCTGCATGATCTTCGACGACCACGATGTCATCGACGACTGGAACACCAGCGCGTCCTGGCTCGCCGACATGCGGGCCACGCCCTGGTGGCGCGAGCGCATCCTGAGCGGCCTGATGTCGTACTGGGTCCACCAGCACCTCGGCAACCTCTCCCCCGCCGAACTGGCCGCCGACCCCCTGCACGCCGCCGTGCGCGCCACCCCCGACGGAACGGACGCGCTGCGCGCCCACGCCGACGCGGCCGACCGGGACCCCGCCTCGGTCCGCTGGAGCTACCGGCGGGACTTCGGGCGCGTCCGCGTCCTGATGCTCGACAGCCGGGCCGCCCGCGTCCTCGACGAGCGGAACCGCTCGATGCTGGACCCGGGCGAGGCGCAGTGGCTGCGCACCCAGGCGCTGGACGCCCGGGGGTCGTACGACCATCTGCTCATCGGCACCTCGCTGCCCTGGCTGCTGCCCCACCTCGTGCACGACGCCGAGGCGTGGAGCGCGGCGCTGTGCCGGGGCGAGCGCGGTGAGCGCTGGGCGCGTTTCGGGGAGAAGCTGCGCCGGGGCGCCGATCTGGAGCACTGGGCGGCCTTCCCCTCCTCCTTCGAGGACCTGACCCGGCTGATCGCCGAGGCCGGTTCGGGGGCCGACGCCCCGGCGACGGTGCTGGTGCTCTCCGGGGACGTGCACCACGCGTACGTCGCCGAGCCGTCGTGGCCGAAGGGCCCCCGGGACGGCGTTCCGGGGCGCCCGGTGGTCCCCGACGCGCGCGTCCTCCAGCTCACCTGCTCCCCCGTGCACAACTCCATCCCGCTCTCGATAAAGCTGGGTTTCCGCTTCGGCTGGAGCGGGACGGGGCGGGCGCTCGGCCGGTGGTTCGGGCGGCACGGGCGGGGCGCGCGGCCGTCGATCGACTGGCGCCGGACGGACGGCCCCTGGTTCGGCAACCACCTCATGACGCTGACGCTGCGCGGCCGTTCGGCACGGCTGCGGCTCGACCGCGCGCGGACCGGGCGGAACGGCGAGGCACGGATGGAGACGGGATCGGATTCCGCCCTCACCCCGTAGCCCCTCCTCGGGTCCTTCCGGACCCTCCTCAAGTCCCCCTCGGGCCCTCCTGGTTCCCCAATCGACCGTTTCCGGGCGGTTGCCGCCCCTGTGGTCCGAGTTGCTCGTGAGGCATCCCACACCTGGCGTGCCCGAGGGGCCAGGAGCCCTGTTCGCGTGCCGTCCGGCGGCATGATGAGGCGGACCGTCCGCTTCCCGGCGGGCGGTCCGCCGCGCCGCGCCCCACCAATGCGCCCCACACGCACGGGAGTTGCCCCCTTGCCGGACATTCCAGGTTTCCCAGGGACCAGTGACATCGGCATCGCTCTCGTCGGCGCCGGCCCGCGCGGCACCAGCGTCCTGGAACGCCTCTGCGCCTCCGCCCCCGAACTGCTCGGTCCCGGCACCCGGCTGACCGTGCACGTCGTCGACCCGGCGCCACCCGGTCCCGGGCAGGTCTGGCGCACCGCCCAGTCCCCGCACCTGCTGATGAACACGGTGGCCTCCCAGGTCACCCTCTTCACCGACGACAGCGTGGACTGTTCGGGCCCGATACGTCCGGGCCCGAGCCTGTACGAGTGGGTCACCTCCCGGGAGAGGGACACGGACGGGCCGGGTGAGCCGGACGGGCCGGGTGAGCCGGGCGGGCGGGAGGCCCTGGGTCCCGACGACTATCCGACGCGGGCGCTGTACGGGCGTTATCTGGAGTGGGTCTTCGCCGAGGTGGTGCGCGGCGCGCCGCCCGGGATCCGGGTCGAGGTGCACCGCACCCGCGCGGTCGGTCTCGACGACGACCCCGGGGACGCGAGCGGCGGACAGCGGCTCACGCTCGCCACCGGGCGCGTGCTCACCGGCCTCGCCGCGGTGGTCCTCGCCCAGGGCCATCTGCCCACCGTCCCGGACCGGCCGGAACGGGAGACCGCCGGGTACGCCGGCCGCCACGGCCTGCGCCACGTCCCGCCGGCCAACCCGGCCGACCTCGACCTCTCCCCCGTCGCCCCCGGCGAACCGGTCCTCCTGCGGGGTCTCGGCCTCAACTTCTTCGACCACATGGCCCTGTTCACGACCGGCCGGGGCGGCCGCTTCACGCACGACGCCGGCCGAGGTCTGCGGTACGTCCCCTCCGGCCGGGAGCCCCGGCTGTACGCCGGTTCCCGGCGCGGTGTCCCGTACCAGGCCCGCGGGGACAACGCCAAGGGCCCCTACGGCCGCCACACCCCGCTCGTCCTGACGCCGGAGGCCGTCGCGTCGTTCCGCAAGCGCGCGGACTCCGGCGAGGCGCCCGACTTCCTGGCGGAGATATGGCCGTTGGTGGCGAAGGAGGTCGAAACGGTCTACTACGAGGGGCTGTTGAGGGCGTCGGACCGGCGGCAGGCGCTCGGCTCGCCCTCGTACGGCCCGTCCCCCCTCCCCTTCCGCGACCGGTTCCTCGCCGCACCCCACGGCTCGGCCCGGGAGGCGGCCGTTCTGGACGAGTTCGGGGTCGCGGAGGCGGACCGGTGGTCGTGGGAGCGGATCGCGCGGCCGTATACGGGACGGGAGTTCGCGGACCCCGCGGAGTGGGAGCGGTGGCTGCTGGAGTATCTGCGCGAGGACGCGGCGCGGGCCGCCCTCGGCAACGTCGACGGGCCGGTGAAGGCCGCCCTGGACGTCCTGCGGGACCTGCGCAACGAACTGCGGCTGATCGTGGACCACGGCGGGCTGGCGGGGGTGTCGCGCCGCGACCATCTGGACCGCTGGTACACCCCGTTGAACGCCTTTCTCTCGATCGGTCCGCCGCGCAGTCGTGTCGAGGAGATGTCCGCGCTGATCGAGGCGGGCGTGCTGACCGTGCTCGGCCCCCGGCTCGACGTACGGCCGCACGACGGGGCCTGGCTGGCTCGCTCCCCCGACGTGCCGGGGTCGGCGGTCCGGGTGACGACGGTCGTGGAGGCCCGGCTCCCCGAGGCTGATCTGCGCAGGACCGCCGACGAACTGCTCGCCGGGCTGCTCGCGAGCGGAGCATGCCGCCCGCACCGGACGGACGGGTACGAGACGGGCGGACTGGACGTGACGACCCGGCCCTATCACCTGATGGACCGTCAAGGTTGCGCGCACGCACGGAGGTTCGCGTTCGGCGTGCCCACGGAGGGAGTGCACTGGGTGACGGCGGCGGGCGCCCGACCGGGCGTTGATTCGGTCACACTTTCGGACGCGGATGCCGTGGCGCGAGCGGTTCTACGTGCGGCGACACCAGGCGGGAGGGCCGGCGGACCCGTTCAGAGCTGGCCAGATGTTGAACTTGTAAGCATCGAGCGGCCCTGCCTACCGTGGGTGACTCACCGGTAAGAACCGTCCCCACTGGTCCCACAAGGACCGGGTCACTACCGAAGGAGTCCCCCACATGACCGGACGCCTCAACCGCGCCCAGCCATACGTGCTCGGACTGTTCCGCATCGTCATCGGCCTGCTGTTCGCCTGCCACGGCGCCAAGAGCCTCTTCGGCGTCCTGGGCGGCGTGGACGGACAGGGCGCCACCGCCGCCGCGGGCTCCTGGCCCGGCTGGTACGCGGCCGTCATCCAACTGGTCGGCGGCACACTGGTCCTGCTCGGCCTGGGCACCCGCGCGGCGGCGTTCATCGCCTCGGGTTCCATGGCCTACGCGTACTTCAAGGTCCACCAGCCGCAGGCCCTGTGGCCGTCCCAGAACGGCGGCGAGGCCGCGGCGCTCTACTGCTGGGCCATGTTCCTGCTGCTCTTCACCGGCTCCGGCGGTCTCGGCCTCGACCGGTTCCTCTCCCGGCGCCAGCGCGCGTCCGCGGGCAGCACCAGCTCGGGCAAGGCCCCCGTCACCGCCTGATCCGCCCGTCACCACCGGCACGACGGGCCGCCGGAGGATGCCACGCACCCCCCGGCGGCCCCACCCGCTCTTCCCCCCACCCGCTCCCGCCCCACCCCCTCCCCGCACACCACCCGAACCAACACGGCGTGACGGACACATGTGCCCCAGGGGTCCTTCTGTGACACCCGGGGCGTACGCTGTTCGGCTGTCACGGGTTACGTGACACCGGGGGAAAACAGGAGAGTGCGCGGTGCTGGAGAGTCTGGGCTGGCTGGCCGTCGGCCCATGGATCTATGCCGTCGTGGGCGTGTCCATCGTGCTGGACGTGTTCCTCCCCGTCCTGCCGAGCGGAGTCCTGGTCGTCGCGGTGGCCACGGCCGCCGCGGCCGAGACGGCGGCGGGCGCGATGGCCCGCGAGGTCCCCGACATCCTGGTGCTGATGCTCTCGGCGGCGACCGCCTCCGTGCTCGGCGACCTGGTGGCCTACCGGCTCGCCTGGCGGGGCAGCGCCTGGCTCGACCGCGCCGTGGCCCGTTCCCGGCGCCTGACCACGGCGCAGGAACGTCTCGGCGCCGCGCTCGCCCGGGGCGGCGGTCTGCTGGTCGTCGTCGCCCGGTTCGCCCCGGCCGGCCGTTCCGTCGTCTCTCTCGGCGCCGGCGCCGCCCGTCGCCGTGTCCGCGACTTCCTGCCCTGGTCCGCCGTCGCCGGACTCGCCTGGGCCGCCTACAGCGTCGCCCTCGGCTGGCTCGGCGCGCAGTGGCTCGGCGCGACCTGGCTCGCGACGGCGGTGTCCCTGGCGGCCCTCTTCGGCGCCGGAGCCGCGGCGGCGTACTTCATGCGCCACCCCCGCGCAGCGGACTGACGCCCGGCCGCCGGCGGACGCGCGGCGAGGGGCTACCCGGCCCGTCGCGGAGCGCCCCGCACCTCCAGGCCGTCCAGCAGCTCCGCCGTGGCCGCCGCGATCGCCTCCACCGCGTGGTCGAAGACCTCGCGGTTGTGGGCGGCGGGCGCGCGGAAGCCGGAGACCTTGCGGACGTACTGCAGGGCGGCGGCACGGATGTCGTCCTCGGTGGCCTCTTCGGGCAGGACGGGCGGGCGAAGGGTCTTGATGCTGCGGCACATGCCCCCAGTCTCGCGCGTACGACCGCACAACCCCAGGCAGACCGCCCAGGTCACCGCCCCTCCCCAGCATTCCCTTGGATATCGGCAAGGTCACCCGAGGATTGACTCGGCCCTCCACACCTTGTGATCATCACCGGGCCCGCTGCGAACCGCCCGGCAGAAACGAGGGGGACCATGACGAACGATCGGCTCACGGTGGCGGTACTGGGTCCGGGCGGTGTGGGCGGCCTGCTCGCCGCGCTGCTGGCCCGGGCCGGGAACCGGGTGATCTGTCTGGCCGGGGAGGCCACCGCACAGGCCCTGGAGCGGGACGGCATCGAGGTCAGGAGCGCCCGCTTCGGCGAGTTCACCGCCCGCGTGGAGACCGCGCCGCGACTCGCCGAACCCGTCGACGCGGCCCTGGTCGCGGTGAAGCACACCACCCTGGCGGCCGCCCTGGACCGGCTCCCGGCGGAAACCCTGGGCCCGGGCACCCTGGTCGTGCCGTTCCTGAACGGCGTCGAGCACCCGGCGTTCCTGCGTGCCCACTACGGCGGCGCCGTCCCGGTCGCCCCCGCCACCGTCCGCGTCGAGTCCACCCGCGTGGCCCCGGGCGTCATCGAACACGGCAGCCCCTTCGCGGAGGTCGACCTCACCGGCGACACAGTCTCCCCGGGCCGCCTCAACTCCCTCGCCGGGGCCCTGGAATGGTCCGGCGTGAGCGCCCGTGTCCTGGCGGGCGAGACGGCGGCGCTGTGGGCGAAGATGTCGTTCCTGGCCCCGTTCGCCCTGCTGACGACCCGTCACGGTCTGCCCCTGGGCGAGATCCGCGCGCACCACCGCGCGCGACTGGCCGCGCTGGTGGCGGAGACGGCGGCGGTGGCCACGGCGGCCGGCGCCCCCGTGGACCCGGCCGAGGTCCTCGGCCGTTACGAAGCGTTCCCGCCGGCCACCAAGTCCTCCATGCAGCGCGACGCCGAGGCCGGCCGCCCCCTCGAACTGGACGCGATCGGAGGCGCGCTGCTCCGCGCGGCCGAGCGTCACGGCGTCCCCGTCCCCGTGGCGGCCGAGGTGGTGGCGGACCTGCGGGCGGCGGGTCACTGAACGGCGCCCGCCCGGCGTCCGTCCCGCCGGAAGCGGGGGCTTCTAGACGCCCCGCACCCCGCCGCCGACCCGCACCGCGTGCCGGGCCACCGTGTCGGCGAAGGCGCGGGCCGGCGGGGACAGTGCCTCCCAGCGCCGGACGGCCCAGCCGACGGTGAGCGGCGGCAGGTCGGGGACCGGGACGAAGCGCAGCCCGGGCCGGCCGGGGCCCGTCCAGCCCGGGAGCGCGGGGACCACGGCGGGTCCGACCCCGAGTTCGGCGAGGAGGATCGCGGTGTCCCAGTCGGCGACACCGGCGCCGGAGGAGCTGACGGAGATGCCCAACTCCCGGTAGGCGGTGTGGAGATGGGCGTAGGAGGTGGGGTTCTCCGGCAGCCCGATGAGCCGCATCCCGTCCAGGTCCGCGCCCCCGATCCGCTCGCGTGCGGCGAGTTCGTCGTCGGCGCGCACCGCGAGCACCCAGGGCAGCTCCGCCACGGCCCGCTGCTCGATGCCGCGCACCGCGGGTCCGAGGGTCAGCCAGGACAGGTCGAGGTCCCGCGCCGGGTCGGCCAGCGCGTCCCGGCACCCGGCGCTGGAGCGCACGGTCTGGAACTCCAGGCCCACGTCCGGGTACGCGCGCCGGAAGTCGACGATGCCCTGGGCCATGAAGTGCCGCACGGTCGTGCCGCCGGTGGCGATCCGTACGACACCGCCGTCGCCCCGCACCATTTCGGCCAGCCGGCGCAGTGCGAGGTCGAGGCCGGTGATGCCCTCGGCCGCCGCTTCCTGGAGCACGCGTCCGGCCCGGGTGGGCACGACCCCGCGGGCCTGCCGCTCCACGAGTCCGACACCGGTCTCGCGCTCCAGCCGCCGTACGTGCTGGCTCACCGCCGACTGGGTGCAGCCCAGGTCACGGGCCACCGCGCTGAGGCTCCCGGCCCGGCAGACGGCGACGAAGACGCGCAGATCGTCGAGGGTCACACGGGCACCGTACCCAAGGTTGAGCTTGGGCACGAAGCCCGGCCCCGAGGTTCCGCTTCACCACGTCACCCGTCCGCGTGAAGCCCGCCCCGAAGTACCGGAAGGAACTCGCATCCCAAAATCGAACAGGCGTAGCATTGTCGTGTGGCTAAGACCTATGACTTCCCCAGCGACCTCCTCGCCGGTCAGGAGGAGCTGCATCAGGTCCGGGCCGAGCTCCTGGCACTGCTGAAGCGGCTGCCCTGGTCGGTCGAACCCCTGGACGGTTTCAGTGACGACAACGGCTGGCGGAAGATCGAGCGTCCCGCCTCCCCGGGCTGGACTCCCGACGAACAGGCCGAGGTGGAGAAGCTCCGCGAGCGCGAGCGCGAACTCGCGGTCTTCGTGAGCTGCCACCGCTTCTGGGCGGAGGTCGCCACGGAGGAGAAGGTCGACGCCCGGACCCGGCTGAAGCACACCCGCGAGTCCTGAACACGACGAAGACCCCGGCCGGTCGGCCGGGGTCTTCGTCATCCCAGGTGGGCACGGACGGTTTCGAACCGCCGACATCCTGCTTGTAAGGCAGGCGCTCTACCCCTGAGCTACGCGCCCGAGTACGAGTCGACAGCCTACATCGCGCGAGGCAGTGCCCCGCAAACCGATTCCCGGGGGTTATCCCCACCTCTGTTCCGGGAGCCGCCCGGATCCCGGCGAGGACGCCCGCTCCGTACGGTCGGAGGACCACGGAGGTCCGGAATCCCAGGGGGAGATCGTCATGACACGCACGGCGCGCACGGCCCGTACGGATCGCAGCTCACGCAGGGGCGCGGCGGTCGTCGCCGGCCTCGCCGTCGCGCTCATGGCGTCCGTCGCCGCGTGCGGGGCCGACGCCGGGGAGGACAGGGACCCCGAACACCGCAGCTTCGCCCTGGAAGGGAGGACGCTCACGGTCGACTCGGACGACTCGGCGCTCGAACTGGTCCCGGCGGACGGGGACGAGGTGGAGGTGACCCGCTGGTTCGAGGGCCGCGTCGTGGTCGGCGGGAAGCCGCGGGTGACCTGGGCGATGAAGGACGACCGGCTGAAGCTGCGGCTGGAGTGCTCGGGCATGGTCGCCGACTGCTCGGCCAGGCACCGCATCGAGGTGCCGCGCGGCGTCGCCGTCACCGTGACCAGCGACGACGGCAGCGTGACCGCCGAGGGCTTCACGGACCCGCTGGAGGTCCGGTCGGCCGACGGCGGTGTGCGGGTGACCGATGCCACCGGGCCGCTGGAGCTGCACACCGACGACGGTTCGGTGCGCGCGCTCGGGATCGGGTCACGGAGCGTCAGGGTGAGCTCGAAGGACGGTTCCGTCGCGCTCGAACTCGGCGTCGTACCGGACCTGGTGGAGTCCCGCAGCGACGACGGCTCGATCAGCATCGGGCTGCCGCGCGAGGCGTCGTACCGGGTGGAGACCGGCAGCGAGGACGGCTCCGTGGAGGTGTCGGTGCCCCGTGACCGGGACAGCTCCCACGTGGTGAGCGCCCACACCGAGGACGGCTCGGTGAAGGTGCGGAACACGGACTGAACAGGGCCCGGCGAGCCCGAACCGAACGCCCCGTGTTTTCGTCCTCGACGGGTGGGAGAATGGCAACCGGTCAGGGTGGATGACAGCACGGGAGAGGGAAGTGACGGCGACACCTGCACAGCCGTACACACCGACGGTGCCGGGCGCACCCCAACCCCTCAGCCGTGCACCACGACCGGCCGGAGCGCGGTCGGCCGGCCGGGACGCGCTCGCCCTGATCGCCCTCCCCCTCCTCGCCGTGCTCGTGCTGCCCGGCGCCTTCGCCGGAGGCGGTACCCGGCGGTGGTTCGGAGGGCGCGCCGAGGGGCAGCGGGCCGAGGCGCAGGCGGCGAAGGACGCGGCGGCGGCCGCGTTCTACGAGCTGGACACCGCCCAGCGCGACCTGCGGATCTCGATAGAGACGATCACGGCGGTGGACGACTCGCCCGCCGCCCGCCGGGCCGTGGACGGCTTCGAGGCGCTGGGGCGGCGCATCAACGAGGTCAGCCAGCAGTACATCAACGCCGTGGACGCCCACGACCTGGACCGGGACGACCTGGAGGCGTCCGTCGCCGCGCGGGCCCGGACCGAGCTGACCGCCGCCAAGGACGAGCTGGGGCGGGTCAAGCAGGAGCTGGACCGGTTCGCCCAGGGGCTCGGGCCGCTGCTCGGCACGGCCGAGACCCAGCTGGCCCGGCTGGTCCCGGCGGTGGAGCGCGCCCGGCAGGGCCTGCGCGCCGCGTCCGACGCCCTGGACGCCGTACGGGCCTCGCAGCTGACGGCGGACGACCTCGCCGCCCGGCTGGCGGCGCTCGCGCCGGAGCTGACCAAGCTCAACCAGGGCGCGGGACAGCACGGCGTGCGCGAGACGCTGGAGCGGGCCGACCGGGTGGTGCGCGAGGCGGAGGCCGTGCGGGCGGAGGCCGAGCGGCTGCCGGAGCGGGCCGCCGAGATCGATCACCGGCTGGTGTCGCTGCGGACCCGCGCGGAGGCGCTGGGCACCCGGGCGGAGCAGGTGCCGCAGGTGCTGAGCGAGCTGCGGCGGCGGTTCGTGGCGGCCTGCTGGCAGGACCTCCAGCAGGTGCCGGACCAGGCCGCCCGGGACGTCGGGCAGGCCCAGGCGAAGCTGCGCGAGGCGCGGGCCGCGCGGGACGCCCAGCGCTGGCCGGACGCGACCTCGCTGCTGTCGACGGTACGGGCGCTGCTGAACCACACCGACGAGGCCGTCTCGGCGGCCGGTGACCGGCTGCGGCGGCTGAACGCGGTGCAAAAGGACCCCCAGCAGGAGATCGACCGGACCCGGTTCGCCATCCGGGACGCGCAGCGGCTCGCCATGACCGGCCGCTCCACCCCGGATCCGCGGCACGCCCGCCCGCTGGACGACTCCGTGGGCCGGCTGGACCGCGCGATCGCCTCCCTGGAGGGCCGCCACCCCGACTACTGGCACTTCCTGACCGAGACCGAGGCCGTGCGGCAGAACGTGGCCCGGGTCGTCGACCAGATCCGCAAGCAGCGCGGCGCGGGCACCGGCTGAGGCGTCCGGCCCCCCAGACAGGCCCTAGGTTGCCCGGCGCCCCCGCGCGACGGATGCTGAAGGGGTACGCAGGCCACCGCTCACACCGGATGGAGGCGGACATGGCCACGCACGCCACGCACACGCTGCGTCCGAAGGGCCGGCACGCGGGTCCCCGGCGGCGGATCAGCATCGACGAGCATCTGCCCGTCGACCACCGGCTCAACACGGTCTACCGGTTCGGGGCGGGCCTGATGGGCCTGTTCCTGCTCGTCTTCGGGATCCTGGGCCTCATCGACAAGGTGGGCTGGTTCGACACCCGGGGCGACCAGGTCGCGGGTCTGAACACCAACGGCACGCTGAGCGTCCTGTCGATCGCCGTGGGGCTGCTGCTGCTCGTCGGCATGGTGATCGGCGGCAACTTCGCCTCCACCCTGAACATGACCCTGGGCGTGCTGTTCATCCTGAGCGGCTTCGGCAACCTGGCCCTGCTGGACACCGGCTCCAACTTCCTGGCGTTCCGCATCCAGAACGTCCTGTTCAGCTTTGTCGTCGGCGTGCTGCTGATGACGTTCGGGATGTACGGCAGGGTCGGCTCGGCGCTGCCGCACGAGAGCCCGTACTGGCGGGCCCGCCACCCCGAGGAGGCCGAGCGCGAGATGCGGCGCAAGGCCGGTGTGGGGATGGCGAAGCTGGAACGCGCCGACGCCCTCCCCGGGTCCGGGCCGGGATCCCCATCGGGATCCGCGTCGGACGGGAAGGGCGCCGGCTGAACACCTGCTGTGGCCCGGGGGCCGTGGATCAGGTGCGGTACGCGTAGTAGTACGAGTTCGGGTACGAGGCGATGATGCTCTGCACCGAACGGCGGTACGTGTCCGCGTCGTGGTACGTCAGGTACGGGACGCCGCTGGGGCTGCGGTAGGTCGTCATCATCGAGTGGTCCTTGTCGCCATCCCGGTTGAAGTCGACCTGGAGCACGTCACCGACGTCCATCTGGTAGACGTTCGCCAGCGGGGTGGTGCGCTTGGCGGTCTGGGTGAACCAGGACCACTCGTTGACACCGATCCACGCGTCCGCCGTACCGTTGGAGGCGTAGTACCAGGTGTCGTACTCCTCCGGCGTGACCTTGGATATCTGCGTCCAGCCGCCGGCCAGGAGGCCCTGGCTGAGGTAGTTGGTGCAGTCGCCGCCGAGCGAGTTGTACTTGCGGTACGCCGGGTTGTAGTTCTTCCAGTACTTCTCGGTGTACGCGGCCATCGCCGTGTAGTTGTACTTGCCGCCGTTGATCGTCTTCGGCGCGGCGGCCGCGGGCCAGCTGGTGGCCGCCTTCGGCGCCTGGTGGACGGCCATCGGCGTACGGCTGAGCTTGGCGTCCGCCGCCGGGACCGCCGGGTCGTTGATGCGCGAGGCACCGCCGTCGGTGGAGCGCATGGCGGTCAGTTGCCACGTGCCACCGGCCTGGGCGGTGAAGGTCAGCACGTGGTGCGCGTCGAAGCCCGTCGAGGAGGGCTCGTCGCCGCGGATCTTCTTGTACTTGAGGCTCGTGGTCTCGGTGATCTTGACCGTGGCCTTCTTGCCCTTGAGCGTGGCGCTGTCGACGCTGACCTTGGTGTCGGCCGAGCTGTAGGCCTCACCGAGGGCGTCGAGACGGGCCTTGGTGCCCTTCAGGGCGGACAGCTTGCCGTCCTCGGCCTTCTTCTGGCCGGACGACAGCGACACACCGCCGGTGGGCTTCAGCGACTTGCGGGCGGCCTTGCCGCCGAGCAGCACGGCCGTACGGTCGGTCAGCACGTTGTCCGCGACGCGACCGAAGGCGTCCTTGGTCGCCTTGGTGACCTTGGGCGTCGACGCGGCGGCGTTCGCGGCGGCGACGGGCAGCAGCGCGGATGCCACCACGGCTGCCGCGAGGGTCGAGCCTGCGAGGCTCAACGTCCTTCTTCTCACTGGGAATCTCCTTGACCCCGAGTTGGTCGTACCCGGGAACGAATCTTTACATGACCTCCTCAAGCGAAGTGAGGCCGGGGGGTGTAACAAGTGAGCAACGTGGGTATCTGTGGGGCTATTTCACGACCGAGGCCCAGTCGGCCGGTGCCTGTGCGGGGTCGAGGCCGCGCAGGTTCGCCAGGGTCTGGGGCGACTGGACGTCCATCCAGTCGGCCAGTTCGTCGAAGGACACGCACTTGACGTCCTTCTTCACGCACACGTTCTTGATGACCTCGTCGACGGCCTTCATGTAGATGCCGCCGTTCCACTGCTCGAAGTGGTTGCCGATGAGCAGGGGCGCCCGGCTGCCGTAGTAGACGCGGTTGAAGCCGGCCATGTAGGTGTCGATGGTCTTCTGCTGCCACGCCGGGTACTGGGCGGGGTCGCCCTCGGTGGACCCGCCCGACTGGTTGTGGAGGAAGTTGAAGTCCATCGACAGCGCCTGGTACTCGTCGCTGTACGGGAGCAGTTGCAGCGGGAAGTCCCAGATGCCGTTCTTCTTGCCGGGCCAGACCTGGTAGGCGCCCGGGGAGCTGGCGTCGTAGCGGTAGCCGAAGTCCTTGATCGCCTTCAGCAGGTTGTCCTGGCCCTCCAGGCAGGGGGCCCGGCCGCCCTTGACGGCGTCGACGGTGAAGGGCAGCGGGGCGAGGTCGGTGTCTCCGGTGTTCGTCTTCCAGTTGGCGAGGAAGTCGTTGAACTCCTTGATCTCCTGCTTCCACTCCGCGACGCTCCACTCGCCGCCGCCCTTCGGGCCGCAGAAGTGTCCGTTGAAGTGGGTGCCTATCTCGTTCCCCTCCTTCCACGCCTTGCCGAGTTCCTCCAGCGTGGTGCGGATGTGCTCGTCGGTGGGGTAGCTGATCGCGGCGGCGCCCTTGTCGTGCTGGGGCGGGTCGTACAGGTCCCGCTTGGACTTGGGCAGCAGGTAGATGCCGGTCAGGAAGAAGGTCATGTGGGCGTTGTACTGCTTCGCCATCTGCCGGTAGTGGTCGAAGAGGTTGTCGTCGCCCGCGAGCGCGCCGTCCCAGGAGAAGACGACGAACTGCGGCGGCTTCTCACCCTTCTTGAGCTTCACGGCCTTCAGCCGCCCCTTCTGCGGGCCGGTGTAGGAGGTGGAGCCGTCCCCGACGACCTTGGTCTTGCCGTCCCACACGGGCTCCTTCTTCGTGGACCTCTTGGTGTTCCCGCTGCCGGCCGAGGAGGCCGTCGGCGCGGTGTTGCCCGTGCGGTTGAGCACCATGTACCCGCCGACGAGCGAGGCGACCACGAGGAGCGCGGCCAGGGTCAGGAACTGCGGGCGCGTGGTGCGGCGGCGCTGCGGGCGCGCCTTGCGTCGGCGGCCCTTGTGCGGCTTGCTGCCAGAGGTCATGTGCGGCTCATTCTGCGAGGGTGGCGGGTGCGGGTGCTCATCGGTGGTCAGCCGATACTCATCGCACGGGACCAGATGTCGTAGGGGACGCCGGCATTGGGTGTTCCGGCGATCCCGCCGAGCCGCAGCGGCTCCAGGCTCTTGGTGAGGTCGATGCGGTAGACGACGACGGCGGTCGACACGTTGTCGGCCGTACCGACGTACCAGGCGGCCTTGTCGTCCTGGGTGGTCCCGCCCTTGGCGGCCACCTCGTAGGACGCGGCGCCGGGCGAGTCGGGGTGGGCCGTGCGGAAGGCGTCCGTGAGCGCCGAGGTGACCTCGGCGGCCACGTCGGCGCCCACCGCGCGCTCGGGCCTGGGGGTGTTCAGGGGGACCCGGGACCCGTTGTGGGTCATCTTGCGCACGGAGTACGGCTCGGTGTGCTTGCCCTGGGCGGCGAAGGTGCTGTAGCCGCTGGCCATGCGGATCGCGCTGGGCGTGGCGCTGCCCACGGAGAGCGCGGGCACCTGGGCCCCGAAGCTGGAGGGCAGGAACCCGGCCGCCTGGGCCGTCCTGCGCACCTTGGCCAGGCCGGTGTCCATGCCGAGCTGCATGAAGGGCGTGTTCACCGATCCGGCGAGGGCGTCGTGCAGGCTGATCGGGCCCCAGGACTTCTTGCCGTCGTTGTGGGCGGAGACCCGGTCGCCGTCCCGGTCCCAGTACGGCCCCTCGGGGGTCGTCACCGGGACGGCGTCGTTCCCGTCGTAGACCGTCTGCGGGGTGACAGGTGTAGCCGCGCCGCCGCGCTCCTTGACGACGCCGTGTTCCAGCCCGGCGGCGTACACGAACGGCAGGAACGCCGAGCCGGACGGGACGGTGGTCGCGTTCGACTCGTTGTAGCCCTGTGTGCGGTGGTCGGGGCCGCCGTAGACGGCCAGGATGCGCCCCTTGGAGTCGACCGAGGAGGCGCCGAAGTGGGCGGCCTTCGCCTTCTTCGGGTTCTCCTTGACCACCTTCTTGCGCGCCTTGGTGACGGCGTCGGTCAGCTCGTTCTGCCGGTCCTTGTCGAAGGTCGTGTAGATCTGGTAGCCGCCCCGGTCGAACTCCTTGGCGGTGATGTTCGCGGCCTTCTTCGCGTACTGGGACGCCAGCTCCACCAGGTAGTCGCTCTGCTTGCCCGTGTCGTACTGGTTGGACGGGTCGAGCGGCTCGGGGAACTTCGTGTACTTGGCGCGCTCCGCCTTGGACAGCTTCTTGATGGCCACCATGCGGTCCAGGATCCACTCCCAGCGCACGACCGTCCGCGCGTGGTTGGCCCTGCTGAGGGAGGGGTCGTAGAGGCCGGCGCCCTTGAGGAGGGAGGCGAGGGCGGCGGCCTCGCTGACGTTCAGCTCGCTGACGTCCTTGCCGTAGTACGCCTGGGCGGCGCGCTGGATGCCGTAGGTGCCGCGGCCGAACCAGCTGGTGTTGAGGTAGCCCTCCAGGATCTCGTCCTTGCTCATCTGGTTGTCGAGCTTGAGGGCGATCATCGCCTCGTCGAACTTGCGGCCGAGCGAGCGGTCCTGGGAGAGGTAGACGTTCTTGACGTACTGCTGGGTGATCGTCGAGCCGCCCTGGGTGTCGCCCTCGCCCACCGTGCGGACCAGGGCGCGGGTGATGCCGCTGACGGATATGCCGGGGTCGGAGTAGAAGCTGGAGTTCTCCGCCGCGAGCACCGCCCAGCGCACGTCCTCGGGGACGTCCTTCAGCGGCATCGCCTGGCGCCGCACCCAGCCGGTACGGGCCATGGGGGTGCCGTCGGACCAGAAGTACACGTTGTCCTGCTGGGTGGCGAAGGTGTTGAGGTCGGCGGGTATGTCCGTGGCGGCGTAGGCGACGGTGAGGAACATGCCGCTGGCGCCCACCGCCAGACCGGCGGCGCCCAGCGACTGCCGCCAGGACGGCACCCAGCGGCGCCAGTCCGTCCGGCCCGGACGCGGGTACTCCGGACGCATCCGGCTGACGAACGGCGCGAAAGGCGCCAGCCGGGCCCCCGCGGCGGCGGTGAATCTGGCCAGAACCGACGGCCTCGGCGCCTTGCGCCGGCCGCGTCCGCCCGTTTTGGGCTGCTCCTGCGGCAGGTCGAACGTGCCCGGCTCGGGCAGCCGCAGCTGCATGGTCTCGTCCGGCGGGGCAGGGGGGAGCTTCAGCTGCATGGTGAGGTCGGACTCCCGGACCTCCTCCGTCCGTCCCTCCCCCGGGGCGCGCGGGGCACGCCGACGGCGTGCGCGGTCCTCGCCCTCGGAACCGGCCGGGTTGCCCTGGCTAGTCAAGGCGGACCCCCTCGTACGGGCGGCCCGGGCGATGCGCGGCAACGATGCGGCGGTGCGCGGCAACCTTTCGCCCACGCACGGCAACTGTTCGACCAGGAGACGTGGCTCCCGATCGGCAAAGGACAGCGGTCATGACTGTCCCCCCTCCCCACTTGGCATCGCCCGTGTGGTAGGTCACAGCCGCCACTCCCGCGGCCATGAGCCCCCTGTTCCCCCAGCCTTCCGGCCTCCACACAGCGACCACAAATTATCAGTCACTTTCACAACTGCTTCTGTCAGGAGCGTGAAAATCTGGCCAGTGTGACCGACCAGCCATTGTGCAGGCTCCTTGCCCCCGCGCGGACGGCGGCTAGCCTGGGCCCATGCCTCGCTACGAATACCGCTGCCGGACCTGCGGCGACACCTTCGAACTGAGCCGCCCGATGGCCGAGTCGTCCGCCCCCGCGGACTGCCCCGACGGCCACTCCGACACGGTCAAACTCCTGTCGACGGTCGCCGTCGGAGGTTCGGCCGCCGCGTCCGCGCCCGCGCCCCGGGCGGGCGGTGGCGGCGGTTGCTGCGGCGGCGGATGCTGCGGTTGATCAACACACTCCGATCAACGGCCGCCGCCCCGGAAGCGTTCATCGGACCCCCGCGGCACGGGCCCGTTTAAGCATACTTTCAGCCAGGCCCCCGGGGCCCCACCGCCCCCTCAGGCTCTCTTCAGCTTCGCTCACCTAGCGTGCCCCCATGACAGCCATGCAAGAGGAGTCGATGAGCGGCGCGCCCCTGTGGATCGTCGGTCTGATGGATCTGCTGGGCGCGCCCGGCGCGGGCATCGCCGTCGCGCTGGAGAACCTCTTCCCGCCGATCCCCAGCGAGGTCATCCTCCCCCTCGCCGGGTTCGCCGCGAGCACCGGGCAGATCAGCCTCCTGGCCGCCCTGCTGTGGACCACCGCGGGGTCCGTCGTGGGCGCCCTCGCGCTCTACGGCGTCGGCGCCTTCCTGGGACGCGACCGCACGGTCGCCCTCGCCGCCAGGCTGCCCCTCGTCAAGGCCGCGGACATCGAGAGGACGGAGGCGTGGTTCCTGCGGCACGGCACCAAGGCGATCTTCTTCGGCCGGATGGTCCCCGTCTTCCGCAGCCTGATCTCCGTGCCGGCCGGCGTGGAACGCATGCCCCTGCCTGTCTTCACCCTGCTCACCACCCTGGGCAGCGCCCTGTGGAACACGGCCTTCGTCCTGGCCGGCTACGTCCTCGGAGCGAACTGGACCGAGGTGACGGCGATCGCGTCGACGTACTCGAAGATCGTGCTGGGCGGAGCGAGCCTGGCGATCGTGGCCTTCACCTTGACCCGCTTCCTGAAGAGGGGCAGGCGCAGCCGCCCCTCTTCAGGGGCGCGGGGCGCTGACACATGCGGCTCCGCCGTGCGGGCGCGACAAGCCACGAACGACCCGCAGCCCGCAGACCACAGCTCCCCCACCCCCTGACCGGAACCAGAAAAACCCTCACCGCTCCCGCGCGGCCCGCAGGAACTCCCGAAGAATCCGCTCCCCGGCCAGCACCCCCCGCTCGGGCAGCGCGCTGACCCCGGGCGCCATGAACCCCTCGTCCGCCAGCTCCCCGTGCCCCGGCCGCCAGGCCCGGTCCGCCGCGAGCAGCAGATCCGCGTCCAGCAGCGAGTCCCCCGCGGCCAGGGTCAGCTCCACCCCGGTCCGCCGCGCGACCTCCCGCATCGCCGCCGACTTGGTGAGCGGCTTCGGCACGGCGTAGATCTTGCGTCCCTGGAGGGAGACGGTCCATCCCCGGTTCTCGGCCCAGACCGCGAGATCCTTCACCCATTCCTCGGGCAGCAGCTCACGCTCGACGACGAGGTAGACGAACAGGTCCTCCGCGACCCGGTGCTTGCGCACCCACGCCGGGTCCGCCGTGGCCTCCAGGTGGGCCCGCACCTCGGCGAGCGGCGCGCACTCGTCGGCGAGCCGGGCGGTGACCCGCCCGTGCCAGGCGGCGTCGGTCACCCCGTCCACGAGGAGATGGCCGCCGTTGGCGCAGATCGCGTAGGCCGGTTGCGGCCCCGGCAGACTGATCCGCTGGTACTGCTTGCGCGTCCGGGTCGTCGTCGGCACGAACACCGCCGCGTCCCCCAGCTCGGTGAGCAGCCCCGCGGCCGTCTCCGTCATGTACGACAGGGGTCTGCTCTCGTGCACCTCGACGGTGAGCAGCCGGGGCGCCCGCGCGTCCGGCATGGTCAGCGCGAGCGCGGCGGCCGAGTAGATGAGCGTACGGTCGAGATCGCTCGCGACGAGGACGCGGGGACCGGGCATCAGACCGTCACCGCCCTGCCGTCGGCGCCGGTCGCGCCCCGCGTGTACTGCGGGTGGATCAACCCCACGCATGTGTACGGCAGTTCGGCCACCTCTTCCACCGGTACCCCTCTCTGTTCGGCGAGCAGACGTACGTGGTCGAGGTCCGCGCCCGCCCCGGCCCGCGCGAGGATCTTCCACGGTACCCGGCGCAGCAGCACCCGGGTGGTCTCTCCCACACCGGGCTTGACCAGGTTCACGTCGTGGATGCCGTACTCCTCGCTGATGCGCTCGACGGCCGCCCAGCCCTCCCAGGTGGGCGTGCGGTCGGCGGCGAGCAGTTCCCCCACCCGGGAGTCCACGGTGTCCGTGACGTCCTCGAAGCGGTCGGAGACGGCGTCCAGGAAGGCCACCGACACATCGGCGCCGGCCAGCTCCCGGTAGAACTTGGCCCCGTGGAAGTCGTCGGGGCCGACCAGGTCCGCGCGCAGCACGGTCCGCGATATCAGCCCGGAGACGGTGGAGTTGAGGCAGGCGGACGGGATGAGGAAGTCCTCCCGGGTGCCGTACGTCCGCACGCACGAGCCGGGGTCGGCGAGCACGGCGATCTCCGGGTCGAAGCCGGAGATGCCGTCGGTCTTCTCGAACTCCGTCAGTGCGGCGGCGAGTTCACGGGTGATCGCGCCCTTGCCCGTCCAGCCGTCGACGAACACGACGTCGGCGGGGTCGTGACGGGCCGCCAGCCAGCGCAGCGCGTTGGCGTCGATGCCGCGCCCGCGCACGATGGACACGGCGTAGTGCGGCACGTCGATGCCGTGCCGGTACCGCGCCCACCGCCGCATCAGCACGCCGACCGGTGTCCCGGCCCGGGCCAGCGACACCAGTACGGGCCGCGCGGACCGCTCGGCCAGCACGGTCTCGGTCACCACGCCCACGGCCGCCGCGATGCGTGCGGCGGAGGTGTCGAGGGCGCTGTGGAAGAGGGCCTGGTACTGCTCGCTCGGCTGGTACTCGACCGGCAGGGACTCCGCGTAGTGGGCGCCCCCGCTCTGGATCGCCTCCTCCCGCTCCTCGGTGGGCGCCTCCAGCGTCACGTCCGAGAGGTCCCGCAGCAGCCAGCCCACCTCGTCGGCCGCGTAGGAGGAGAAGTCGGGACCGCGCAGGGGGTCGGGCAGCATGGAGGGCCTTTCGGTGAGGTGCGGGGCGGGCGGGACGTACGACGGCACCACGGCGAGCAGCACGGCGGGGGTGTGGGCGGCGAGGGCGGCCAGCAGGCCGTCGGGGGCGTGCAGGGCGGGTGTGTCGGCCACCGAGTCGACGACGGCGACCACGGCGTCGAAGCCGCCGCCGGCCACGTTGTAGGCGTACCGCTCCCCCGGCCCGTCCGCGGGGTCGTCGTGGGCAGGGAAGACGAGACGGCTGCGTATCGCGTAGCCGGGGTCGTCGACGGCGAGGACGGGGGAGCGCGTGGTGGTGGAGAACCGGATCTCCGTGCCGTCCCCCCGCTCCCGCACCAGGAGTTCCAGTGCGCGGGCCAGCGCCAGCGGCGCGTACATCAGCTCCTCGAAGCCGAGCACGAGCACCCGCCGGGCTGTCGGCGGCAGAGCCTCGGCGAGTGTCGCGGCCATGCCGGGCAGCGCGCTCTCCAGGCGGGCGCGGTGCGCCGGGGTGAAGCCGTGCCGCCCGCCGTCGGGCACACCCTCGGGCCATCCCAGCCCGACGCGGGTGACCGGCGAGCCGCTGCCCGTCCCGGCCGGGCCGGGGGCGGCGGTCTCGTGCCGCGCGACCAGCGCCTGCCCCTTCTCCAGGACGCCGTCCGGCAGCCGCACCGTCCCCTTCGCCGCGGTGACCAGGTCCACCCGCGCGCCGATCTCCCCGGCGAACTCCGTCAGCCGTCCCTGGTCGGCGGCCGAGCGCATGTCGACCAGCGCCACGACGACGTACCGCTCACGGGGATAGCGGTCGTGCAGCGCGCGGATGGTGTTGAGGACCGTGTTGCCGGTGGAGAACTCGTCGTCCACGAGCACCAGTGGCCCCCGTCCCGCGAGCAGGGCGGGGTCCTCCGGCAGCAGCAGGTGCGAGGTCGCGTGGGAGTGGGACTCCTCGAAACCGCCCGCCCGGTCCACGCCCTCGACCGGGCGCCGGGTGGAGTGGAGGTAGGGCGCCTCGCCGAGGCCGTCCGCGACCGAGTGCCCGAGACCGGTGGCCGTCTCGGCGTACCCGAGGACGACCGCCCTGCGCGCCCCGTCCTCCCCCAGCAGCTCCCGCACCCGGCGGCCCAGCGTGAACCCGTGCCCGTGGACGACGGCCGGCGACTGCGGCACGTGCTTGCCGAGCACGTTCGACACCAGCAGATGCGCCCGCTTGGGGTTGCGGCGCAGCGCCAGGCCCAGCAGCCCGCTCAGCTCCTCGTCCCCGACCAGGTCGACCCCGAGCCGGGCGCGGACCCAGGCCCCGGACCAGACCCCGCCGGACGGGCCGGGCGTACCTGTCGTGTCGTTCGCTGCGTTGATCATCGATTCCTCAGTCGTGGCGGTCAGTCGGGCAGGCCCGCGGCCAGCAGGTCCACGAACCCGATGTCCTCGTTGGCGACGCCGAACACCTCGGCACGCTGCAGAACCCTTTCTGCCCAGGCGCGGTGCGGTTTGACCTCGTTCATCTTGTTCCGGGACGCGGACCGCAGGACACCGCCCCCGTGCCGGTCGGGCCGCACGATGTCCTGGGCGTCGTGGAACTCCTCGTGGCTGACCACGGACAGCGCGTGCACGGGCAGCACGTGCGAGGGGTGGATGCAGGTCTTGCCGAGCAGCCCGTTGGCCTGGTCCAGGGAGATCTCGCGCAGCAGACCGTCCAGCGCGTGCTCGATGAGCGACTCCCGCAGCTCCCCGGCCCGGTTCGCCAGGAAGGGGCTGGTGCGCAGCTGCGGCTTGAACATGCGCTCCTGTACTCGAAAGTACTCCCACACCGGCCCGGTCACCGTGAATCCGGTGCCGTCGGCCCGTCCGAGCACGTTCACCACGTCCGCGATCACGGAGGCGACGATCTGAACGTCGTAGGCGGTCATGTCGGGGGCCCGGCGCAGGGCGTAGGAGGAGCAGAAGTCGGTGACGCCGAGGCGCAGCGCGAGGACCCGGTCGCGGTACTTGTCGACGGTGTGGGCGATGCCCTGGAGCGCCTCTACGCGCGTCTCCCTGTACATCAGTTCCGGCGACTCCAGCACCGGCATGCCGAACAGCCGCCGGCCGCTCGTGGCCTCGGCGGCGGTGAGCGCCTCCAGGAACGCGACACCCCGCTCCTCGGTGAACTTGGGGAAGACGAACCCCGACAGCAGGCGCGCGGCCGGGCCGAAGCGGCGCACCAAGTCGGGTATCTGCTCGGGGAGGCGGACCCGGATGAACAGCAGCGGAAGGTCCGCATCCGGCCGCTCGGCGAGGTCGGCGAACTGGCGGACGAGATTCTCCTCGGCGCCCGGGACCTCCGCGTCGCCGATGGAGTCCTCCAGGCACAGCACCATGGAGACCACACCGCGTCCGGCCTGCTTGACGACGTCGTCGGCCAGCCGTTCCCGGGTGGCCGGGCTGTAGAGCGTGGCACCGAGCGCGGCGGCGAGGACCCGGGCCGGGGAGTCGGCGTCGAAGGCTTCCGGCTCCCGGTAGAAGAGACGCTGGCGCTGCTCAGGGGCGATGTGCCCGAAATGACGCATGTGGTTCCCCCGTGGCTGCTGGGCGTCCGGTCACGATCGTGGCCGGTAATAGTACGTACAAATGTGTGACATCAGTTCCCACCGGGCGTGAAGTTCTGGTAACCCGGCCATGTCGGGCGCTGAACGTTTCCACCGGCGGTTCGCCGCCCCCGCGTTGTCGTGATCAGGACCGAGAGGGCAGGATGACCGCATGACGCACGCGATGCTGAAGGGGTCGAACATCCCGATCGAAGCCACGGCGGTCCGCGCCGTGCTGCGCTGGGCGCCCGGGCAGGGCGTCCCGGTGGTCGACGCCTCGGCGCTGCTCCTCGGCCCCGACGGCCGCGTACGGTCCGACGAGGACTTCGTCTTCTACAACCAGCCCCGTCACCCCTCCGGCAAGGTGTGGCGGCTCGGCCAGAAGCGGGTGGCCGAGGGCCCCACCGACACCATCCAGACCGACCTGGCCGGTGTCGAGTCCGCCGTCGGCCAGATTCTCCTGGTGGCCTCCGCGGGGGACGTCACCTTCGACCGCGTACCGTCCCTGCGCATCCTGCTGTACGACGCCACGGTCGCGGACGCCGAACCGCTGGCGTACTTCGACGTCAAGCCCGAGACCGGCGAGGAGACCGCCCTGATCTGCGGCGAGCTGTACCGCCGCGGGGGCGGCTGGAAGTTCCGCGCCCTCGGCGAGGGGTACGTCAACGGCCTGGAGGGCCTCGCCACCAACTTCGGCATCATGGTCGACGAGTCGACCGCCGCCGGGGCCGACCAGAACGCCACCGCGCGGACCCCGTCCCCCGAGACCTCCGCGCCGCTGCCCCCCGAGCGGCCCCCGGCCGGCGTCCCGGCCCAGCCCGGGTACGGCTACCCCCCGGCGGCCGTCACGCAGCAGTCCGGCTACGGCTATCCGCACCCCCAGCCGACCCCGGCCACCACCAACGGCCCGGCGTACGGCTACCCCCAGCCCACGGCGGCGGCCCTGGACCCCGACTTCCGCCTGCCGCCGCAGGGACCGCAGTTCATCGGCCGCTGAGGAGCGGGGGCGTCAGGATCGCTCGGCCTTGCTCTTGTATCCCCGCCCCCACTGCAGCCCCCACCCGTACAGGCGGTCGAGTTCGGCCTGGAAGCCGTAGACGAACTTCACCTCCCGGCGCACGGTGATCTCCCCCTTGACGTTCTCGATCATCACCACGGCGCACGACCGGGCCTGCGGGTGCCGCTCGTCGAGACCTATCTCGATCCGCGGGCCGTTGCTGGGGTACAGGGTCACGATCGCGTGCGTACGGTCGAACGCGGGCGTCTGGTCGTAGATGTAGACGAACACCAGCATCCGCCGGAACGCCTCACGGTGGTCCAGGTTGATGTACATCGTCTCGCCGGACCCCGACCCGAACCGGTCGTCCCCGCTGAGCCGCATGTACGGCGGCTCGTTGATGTCCCCGAGGAAGCCGCCCAGCGGCTGCACGACCCCCTTCGTCCCGTCGGCCAGCTCGTACAGGCAGCCGAGGTCGAGGTCGACGTTCACCATGCTCTGGCTGTGCGCCTGGACCTCCTCCGGCCGGAGCGCCCTGAAGGGGTGCCGCAGCACGCTCTGCCGCTTGGGTCCGCCGATGTCGGAGGTCCGCATCCGCCAGGACAGATTGACGCGCAGATGGCCCGCCGCCGCGTTCTGCTTGGACAGGGACACCTTCTGGTGCCGCTTGGTCAGCTCGATCGCGTTGGTCGCCGCGTTGCCCGCGTCGAACTCCGAGGCCCGCCCCCGCCAGAGGTTGTCCAGGAAACTCATGCCCGCCCCACACCCGCCGTCTCGTCGCGTCAACCACCAGCGGGGCGGCCGACGAGGACGCATCCTCGTCGGCCGCCCCGCTCAGAGCCTGCCCTCACCCCACGGGTGGTCACACCCCGGAGGAGACCTCCGCCTTGTCGGCGGCGTCAGCTTTTCCCTCTTCGGCCGCCAGCGCCTTGTTGCGGCGCACGGAGGACCAGAACGACCAGCCGATCAGGACGACACCGATGAGACCGGTGATGATCTCGTTGATCTCGTACTGGATGGTGATGAGGAGGATCGCCGCCAGGGCGCCGATCGCGTAGTGGGCGCCGTGCTCCAGGTAGACGTAGTCGTCGAGGGTGCCCTGGCGGACCAGGTACACGGTCAGCGACCGGACGTACATCGCGCCGATGCCGAGGCCCAGCGCCATCAGGACGATGTCGTTGGTGATGGCGAAGGCGCCGATGACACCGTCGAAGGAGAAGGACGCGTCCAGGACCTCCAGGTAGAGGAACATGAAGAACGCGGCCTTGCCCGCGAGGGCGACGGCCGAGCGCGGCTTGCCGGCACGCGCGGCCTCCTCCTCGGCCTCGTGCTCGCGCTCCTCCTCTTCCTCCAGGCGGTTCTCGAAGAAGCTGGAGAGGCCGCCGACGATGAGATAGGTGATGAGACCGGCGAGCCCGGAGATCAGGACGGTCTGGGCCTTGTCGACGTGGGTGCCGCCGTGCTGGTGGGCGTGGGTCGCGAAGGTCATCGAGGTGATCAGCAGGACGATCATCGCGATGCAGGCCGACAGCATGTCGATCTTGCCCAGCTTGGCCAGCGGGCGCTCCAGCCAGCCCAGCCACTTGATGTCCCGGTCCTCGAAGATGAAGTCCAGGAAGATCATCAGCAGGAACATGCCGCCGAAGGCCGCGATCGACGGGTGCGCGTCGGTCACGTACTGCTGGTACTGGTCCTTGTCGGTCAGCGCCAGGTCGACGGCCTCGATCGGCCCCAGTTTGGCGCTGATGGCGACGATGACGACGGGGAAGACCAGCCGCATGCCGAAGACCGCGATCAGGATGCCGATGGTGAGGAAGATCTTCTGCCAGAAGGCATTCATCTTCTTCAGGATTCCGGCGTTGACCACCGCGTTGTCGAACGACAGCGAGATCTCCAGGATCGACAGGATCGCGACGAGCCCGAGGGCCGTCCATCCGTCGTAGAGAACCGCTGCTACCAAGCCGAGCGCGGTGACCGCGAACGACCAGCCGAAGGTTTTCAGAACCACTGGCTACCCAATCGTGTGTGTACGGGGTTCCCCCGCGCCGCGCGCGGCTTTGCGAAACTTTGAACCCGAAGTGTAGTCGGGCACCCCGCCTACCCCACACGGCCCCGGTTTTTGCGCATAAAGCGCTACGACACGTTCACGCCGAAGTCGAGTGCGATGCCCCGAAGACCGGACGCGTACCCCTGCCCCACCGCCCGGAACTTCCATTCCCCGCCATACCGGTAGACCTCACCGAAGATCATCGCGGTCTCGGTGGAAGCGTCCTCGGAAAGGTCGTAACGAGCGAGTTCCTGACCGTCCGCCTGGTTGACGACACGGATGAACGCATTGCTGACCTGGCCGAACGCCTGGCCGCGGTTCTCGGCGTCATGGATGGAGACCGGAAAGACGATCTTGTCGACGGTGACCGGCACCCGGGAGAGGTCGATGATCAGCGACTCGTCGTCGCCGTCACCCTCACCGGTGAGGTTGTCCCCGGTGTGCTCGACCGAGCCGTCGGGGCTCTTGAGGTTGTTGTAGAAGACGAACCACTCGTCGCCCAGCACCCGGCCGCCCTGGCACAGCAGGGCGCTGGCGTCGAGGTCGAAAGGTGCTCCGGTGGTGGTTCTGACGTCCCAGCCGAGACCGACCAACACGTGCGTGAGGTTCGGCGCGGCCTTGGAGAGGGAGACATTGCCTCCCTTGGCGAGTGTGACGCCCATGGTGCTGGTCCTCCCCGATTTTCGAGCTTCAGTGGCTCAACTGTTCAGTTGTGTGCGTACGCGCCGGTGGGGTGCGTACGCGCGGACCGCCCGCCCCCGTCGTACGAGCGCGTCCGGCGCCCCCGTCGTACGAGCGCGTCCGGCGCCCCCGTCGTACGAGCGCGTCCGGCGCCCCCGTCGTACGAGCGCGTCCGGCGCCGCCGTCGGTGACGACAGCGGCGCCGGACGTGGTGAGTCGGCAGGTCCAGGGGGCTACTTCCCCCGTGACTCAGACGTTCACACCGAAGTCCTGGGCGATGCCGCGCAGACCCGAGGCGTAGCCCTGGCCGATGGCGCGGAACTTCCACTCGGCGCCGTGCCGGTACAGCTCGCCGAAGACCATGGCCGTCTCGGTGGAGGCGTCCTCGGAGAGGTCGTAGCGGGCGATCTCCGCCTCGCCGGCCTGGTTCACCACGCGGATGAAGGCGTTGCGGACCTGGCCGAAGGACTGCTGGCGGTTCTCGGCGTCGTAGATCGAGACCGGGAAGACGATCTTCTCGATCTCGGCCGGGACGGTCGCGAGGTTGACCTTGATCTGCTCGTCGTCGCCCTCGCCCTCACCGGTGAGGTTGTCACCGGTGTGCTCGACCGAGCCGTCCGGGCTCTTGAGGTTGTTGAAGAAGACGAAGTTGGCGTCGCTGCTGACCTTGCCCGACGCGTCCAGCAGCAGGGCACTGGCGTCCAGGTCGAAGTCGGTACCGGTCGTGGTGCGAATGTCCCACCCCAGTCCGATGATGACCGCGGTCAGGCCCGGCGCCTCCTTGGTCAGCGATACGTTGCCGCCCTTGCTGAGGCTGACTCCCACGAAGTCCTCCGTTGTGGTCTCAGGGGCGCGAAACCCCTGCATTGCGTTGGTGTCGGATCAACGTGTCGATCCTAGTGACGGGTTCCCGATCCCCGTAGGGCTTGGAACCGAAGAATCACAGGGTGTCGAGGGCCGCGAGGTACTCGTTCAGGTCGCGGGCGTCCGGCAGGGAGTTCACGACCGACCAGCGGACGACGCCCTCCTTGTCGATGATGAACGTGCCGCGCACCGCGCAGCCCTTGTCCGCGTCGAACACGCCGTACGCCCGGGACACCTCGCCGTGCGGCCAGAAGTCCGACAGCAGCGGGTACTCCAGGCCCTCCTGCTCGGCGAAGACCCGCAGCGTGTGGATGGAGTCGTTCGACACGGCCAGCAGCTGCACGTCGTCGTTCACGAACTTCGGCAGGTTGTCCCGCAGCTCGCACAGCTCGCCGGTGCACACGCCGGTGAACGCGAACGGGTAGAAGAGGACCACCACGTTCTTCTCGCCGCGGAAGTCCGCGAGCCGCACGGTGGCCCCGTGGTTGTCCTTCAGCTCGAAGTCGGGTGCCTTGTCGCCGACCTGGATCGCCATGATGTTCCTGAGTCCCTTCATGGACCGTTCGGGTGGCCCAGCCTACGCAGGGGAAACACCGCGCCCCCGGAGGGGTGGGCCCGAGGGGCCTCGCTCCGGGGGCGCGGGTCACGTCACTACTTCTTCTTCGCCGCCTTGGGCGTCACCAGCCGGCTGCCACTCCAGTCCTTGCCGACACTGACGCTCTTCGACGCGGACAGCCCCGCGGTCGTCGCGGCTTCGGAGATGTCGCTGGGCTCCACATAGCCGTCCCGCCCGGTCTTGGGCGTCAGCAGCAGGATCGAGCCGCCTTCCTCGATGTACGTGGTGGCGTCCACCAGTACGTCGGTCAGGTCGCCGTCGTCGTCTCGGAACCACAGCACGACGGCATCGGCCACGTCGTCGTAGTCCTCGTCGACGAGCTCACTGCCCACGACTTCCTCGATGGACTCGCGGAGCTCCTGGTCGACGTCGTCGTCGTAGCCGATCTCCTGGACCACCTGCTCGGGCTGGAACCCCAGCCTCGCGGCAGGGTTCGTCCGCTCCTCCGCGTGGTCCGCGGTCGCGCTCACGGGTTGCCTCCTGATCATGTTCGGGTGGGGTCGCCCCCTGGGGAATGAGCCACGCGCGTGCGCGAAGCAATGGCCGTAGTCCACACGGGCGGGACCGATCGCGCAAGTACCCAGCCTTCCAGACCGCCGAAACGGTGACGATCCGGGCCGTGTCACCGCAACTCCCTGCGGCGATTCACCGCCTCACGTGACGCACGCCACACCGTTCTGCCCGTTTTGCGCATTCGGCAACCATCCGGGGGTACGAGCATCGAATACCTTTACTACCTTTGTCGAGCGGGCGACCACCCTGGTTACTTCTCGGTAGAGGTGACGTATACGTCCTTGAGGTACACGATGGGGGGCGGTGCAGGCACCTAGAGAACACCCTTGCAGAACCCCTGAAGAGCGGCCCTCTGACAGCTAAGGAACAGCGTGGCTTCCGGATCCGATCGCAATCCGATCATCATTGGCGGCCTTCCGAGTCAGGTCCCTGACTTCGATCCCGAGGAGACCCAGGAGTGGCTCGACTCGCTCGACGCCGCCGTGGACGAGCGCGGCCGTGAGCGCGCGCGCTACCTGATGCTCCGGCTCATCGAGCGGGCCCGTGAGAAGCGCGTGGCCGTGCCCGAGATGCGCAGCACGGACTACGTCAACACCATCCCCACCAAGGCCGAACCGTTCTTCCCGGGCAACGAGGAGATCGAGCGGAAGATCCTCAACGCGACCCGGTGGAACGCCGCCGTGATGGTGTCGCGCGCCCAGCGGCCCGGTATCGGCGTCGGCGGCCACATCGCGACCTTCGCGTCCTCCGCCTCCCTCTACGACGTGGGCTTCAACCACTTCTTCCGCGGCAAGGAGGAGGGCGACGGCGGCGACCAGATCTTCTTCCAGGGCCACGCCTCCCCCGGCATCTACGCCCGCGCCTACCTCCTGGACCGGCTCGACGACCAGCAGCTGGACGCCTTCCGCCAGGAGAAGTCGAAGGCGCCGTACGGCCTGTCCAGCTACCCGCACCCGCGGCTGATGCCGGACTTCTGGGAGTTCCCGACCGTCTCGATGGGCCTGGGCCCGCTGGGCGCGATCTTCCAGGCGCGGATGAACCGGTACATGGAGGGCCGCGGCATCGCGGACACCTCCAAGTCCCATGTGTGGGCGTTCCTCGGCGACGGCGAGATGGACGAGCCGGAGTCCCTCGGCCAGCTCACGCTCGCCGCCCGTGAGGGCCTCGACAACCTGACCTTCGTGGTCAACTGCAACCTCCAGCGCCTCGACGGCCCGGTGCGCGGCAACGGCAAGGTCATCCAGGAGCTGGAGTCGGTCTTCCGGGGCGCCGGCTGGAACGTCATCAAGCTGGTCTGGGACCGCTCCTGGGACCCGCTGCTCGCCCAGGACCGCGACGGTGTGCTGGTCAACCGGATGAACACCACGCCGGACGGCCAGTACCAGACGTACGCCACCGAGACCGGCTCGTACATCCGGGACCACTTCTTCGGTGACGACCACCGGCTGCGCGCGATGGTCGAGAACATGACCGACGACCAGATCCTGCACCTGGGCCGCGGCGGTCACGACCACCGCAAGATCTACGCGGCGTACAAGGCGGCCTACGAGCACAAGGGCCAGCCGACGGTCATCCTGGCGAAGACGGTCAAGGGGTGGACGCTGGGCCCGAACTTCGAGGGCCGCAACGCCACGCACCAGATGAAGAAGCTGACGGTCGCCGACCTCAAGGGCTTCCGCGACCGCCTCCACCTGCCCATCTCCGACAAGGAGCTGGAGTCCGGCGCTCCGCCGTACTACCACCCCGGGCGGGACTCGGAGGAGATCCAGTACATGCACGACCGCCGCAAGGGACTCGGCGGGTACGTCCCGACGCGTGTCGTGCGCGCGAAGCCGCTGCCGCTGCCCGCGGACAAGACGTACGCGAGTGTGAAGAAGGGTTCCGGTCAGCAGTCGATCGCCACCACCATGGCGTTCGTGCGTCTGCTGAAGGACCTCATGCGGGACAAGGAGATCGGCAAGCGGTTCGTGCTGATCGCCCCCGACGAGTACCGCACCTTCGGCATGGACTCGTTCTTCCCGAGCGCGAAGATCTACAACCCGCTCGGCCAGCAGTACGAGGCCGTCGACCGTGATCTGCTGCTCGCGTACAAGGAGTCGCCGACGGGCCAGATGCTGCACGACGGCATCTCGGAGGCGGGCTGCACGGCCTCCCTCATCGCGGCCGGTTCGGCGTACGCCACCCACGGCGAGCCGCTCATCCCGGTCTACGTCTTCTACTCGATGTTCGGTTTCCAGCGCACCGGCGACCAGTTCTGGCAGATGTCCGACCAGCTGGCGCGCGGCTTCGTCCTGGGCGCGACGGCCGGCCGTACGACGCTGACCGGTGAGGGCCTGCAGCACGCGGACGGCCACTCGCAGCTGCTGGCGTCCACCAACCCCGGCTGTGTCGCCTACGACCCGGCGTTCGGGTTCGAGATCGCGCACATCGTGAAGGACGGTCTGCGCCGGATGTACGGCGAGACCGCGGACGGCAAGCCGGGCGAGGACGTCTTCTACTACCTCACCGTCTACAACGAGCCGATCCAGCACCCGGCCGAGCCGGCGGACGTGGACGTGGAGGGCATCCTCCAGGGCATCCACCGCTACCGGGCCGGCGAGGAGGGGTCGATCCCCGCGCAGATCATCGCCTCCGGTGTGGCGGTCCCGTGGGCCGTCGAGGCGCAGCGGATCCTCGCCGCCGACTGGAACGTGAAGGCGGACGTCTGGTCGGCGACCTCCTGGAACGAGCTGCGCCGCGAGGCCGTCGAGGTGGAGCGGCACAACCTGCTGCACCCCGAGGAGGAGCAGCGCGTCCCGTACGTGACGAGGAAGCTGAGCGGCGCCGAGGGGCCGTTCGTGGCCGTCTCGGACTGGATGCGCTCGGTGCCGGACCAGATCTCGCGGTGGGTGCCGGGCACCTACCAGTCGCTGGGCGCGGACGGCTTCGGCTTCGCGGACACGCGGGGCGCGGCCCGGCGCTTCTTCCACATCGACGCGCAGTCGATCGTGGTCGCGGTGCTGACCGAGCTGGCGCGTGAGGGCAAGGTCGACCGCTCGCTGCTGAAGCAGGCCATCGACCGGTACCAGCTGCTCGACGTGGCGGCGGCGGACCCGGGTGCCGCGGGAGGCGACGCATAGCATCCGCTTCCCGGTCAAGGGGTGGTGAACCGGTGGGTTCACCACCCCTTCACGTTTTCTACTATGCGCCCATGAAGCAGCGAACGGTCCCGGCGCAGATCCGGTGGGAGCAGCACACTCAGCGGCCGCTGTTCGTTCTGGCGGCCGTGTTCGCGGTGGCGTACGCGGTGCCGATCGTCCGGCCCGACGTGAGCACGGACGTCAGGTGGTGGTGCGATCTCGTCGAGTGGGGAGTGTGGGGCGCGTTCGCCCTCGACTACCTCGTGCGGCTCGCGCTCACCGACCGGCGCCGGGAGTTCGTGCGGACGCGGTGGCTGGACCTGGCGGCCGTGGTGCTGCCGATGATCCAGCCGCTGCGGCTGCTGCGGGTGGTGGCGACGCTGCTGCTGGTCGGGCAGCGGGCGCGGATGGCCTCGCAGATAAAGCTCACGACGTACGTCGGCGGCGCGGTGGTCGGGCTGCTGATGTTCGGATCGCTGGCCGTGCTGTCCGTGGAACGGGACGCGCCCGGCGGGAACATCCACACGTTGGACGACGCGGTGTGGTGGTCGTTCACGACGATGACGACCGTGGGGTACGGGGACCACGCGCCGACGACCGGGATGGGGCGGGTGCTGGCCGTCGGGCTGATGCTGTCCGGGATCGCGCTGCTGGGTGTGGTGACGGCGAACATCGCGGCGTGGTTCATAGCGCGGTTCGAGAAGGACGACGCGGAGGAGCGGCGGCAGACCGCGGCGATAGCCGAGCTGGCGGAGGAGGTCCGGCTGTTGCGGGCCGAGGTGGCGTCGTTGAAGTCCGTTCCTGTGCAGGGGGTGCCGGAGCAGCGCCGTTGAGTTCGGGGGCGCGTTGCCGGGTGCGGGTGCGTCGTGGCTGGTCGCGCGGTTCCCCGCGCCCCTGAAAAAGCAGGGGCTGCGCCCCATGCTTTTTCGGCCCTAAGAGCACGGGGCGCAGCCCCTGCTCTTCAGGGGCGCGGGGAACTGCGCGAGAAGCCCCACCGGGCCCGCACCCGACGACGCACCCCGCTTCTCGCTCTCCGCGGTCAGAAGAGGCCGGCCCCGGGCGTCGCCGCGCCGGCGAGCCAGATGATGGCCAGGATCGTGTCGATCGCGCCCAGGACGACCGCGACGACCGCGGGGACGGGGCGGGAGCCGGACCAGGTGCGGTTCATCGCCAGCCAGCCGCAGAGGACCGCCACCGGGCCGAGGACGATGCCCAGCACGAAGAATCCCGCGACCGCGCAGATGACTCCGACGATCCCGAGGGTCGCGCGATCCGGCCCGGTCTGTGACCACGTCCGGCCACGTGCCCGGGGGTGCCTGCGCGTACCGTGTCCGAAGCCCGCCATCGTCATCAACTCCCTGAACCTCGCGGTCAGTTCGCGTACGGAACGACGGGTACCCCTGCTCGGGGGTTGAAACCAGGGGGTGTTGGCGGAGCCGACCGCGCGCGCTGCCCCCCTCCGGCAGCGCGCCGCAGGCCCCGGGTCTCCCCGTCGGCAACGGCCATGCCGTGCGGAGGACTTGACCCACTGTGACCTACGGCGCGCAGAGCGGGAAAGCGATCTTCGGCGCTGTCACCCTGATAGGCGAACACGGGCGCAAACCCGCGCGTGAGGCAGCGGTGGAGCGGTCAGATGTGCGCCGCCCCGGCGCCCGCCTCCGCGTTCTCGCCGCGCTTGGTCAGGAACGCCACGAGGACGGCGACCGCCGCGACCCCGGCGGCCACGAGGGACGCCAGGCCCATGCCGGACATGAACGTGGCGTGCGCGACCGTGGCGATCTTCGCCGCGATCTCCGGCGGGGTGCCCTCGGCGACCGGCGGGACGCCGACCTGGACGGCCTCGGACGCCTGGCCGAGCTGTGCCTCGGTGAGCGGCGGCAGACCGGCGTCCGCCCAGTTGCCCGGGAGGTCGCCGTCGACCTTGGAGGCCATCACGGCACCGAGGACGGCCGTGCCGAGGCTGCCGCCGATCTGCATCGCGGCCTGCTGGAGACCACCGGCGACACCGGACAGCTCCAGGGGGGCGTTGCCGACGATGACCTCGGTGGCGCCGACCATGACCGGGGCGAGGCCGAGGCCGAGGAGCGCGAACCACAGGGACATCACGGCGCTGCCGGTGTCGGTCTCCAGCGTCGACATGCCGTACATGGCGATCGCGGTGAGGGCCATGCCGCCGGCCAGCGGGACACGCGGACCGGCCTTGGTGATCAGCGCGCCGGCCAGCGGCGAGCCGACGATCATCATGCCGGTGAGCGGCAGGAGGTGCAGACCCGCGTCGATCGGGCTCATCCCGTGCACGTTCTGCAGGTAGAACGTCACGAAGAACAGACCGCCCATGAAGGCGATGGCCATGAGGACCATCAGGACGACACCCGCGGACAGGGGGACGGAACGGAAGAGGCCCAGCGGGATCAAGGGCTCCCTCACCTTGGTCTCCCAGAAGGCGAAGAGGCCGAAGCCGACGACGGACGCGGCGACGAAGGTCCAGGTCAGGCCGTCGCCCCAGCCCCACTCGGGAGCCTTGATCAGCGCCCAGACCAGGCAGAACATGGCTCCGGACAGCAGGGCTATGCCGAGGACGTCGAAGGAGCGCGGGGCGTTCTCGGCGCGGTGGTCCAGCAGGATCCAGGCGCCGAGGGCCAGGGCGAGGACGCCGACGGGGACGTTGATCCAGAACACCGACTGCCAGCTGACGTTCTCCACCAGGAAGCCGCCGAGGATCGGGCCGCCCGCGGTGGAGGCGCCGATGACCATGCCCCAGATGCCGATCGCCATGTTCAGCTTCTCGGCGGGGAAGGTGGCCCGGAGCAGGCCGAGCGCGGCCGGCATCAGCAGCGCGCCGAACAGGCCCTGGAAGACACGGAAGGTCACCACGAAGGCGACCGAGTCCGACAGGCCGATGGCCCCGGAGGCGGCGGCGAAGCCGACCACCCCGATGAGGAAGGTCTGGCGGTGGCCGAAGCGGTCGCCCAGCTTGCCCGCGGTGATGAGGGTGACCGCCAGCGCGAGGAAGTACGCGTTGGTGATCCACTGGACCTCGGCGAAACTCGCCTTGAGGTCGTCCGCGATGACCGGGTTGGCGATCGCCACGATGGTGCCGTCGAGGGCGACCATCATGACGCCGACGGCCACGGTGAGGAGGGTGAACCAGGGATGGCCGCGCAGGCCCCGGCCCCGGCCGGTCGACGGGTCCGACGGGACGACCGGCGTGTCGTCCTCCGGTCCCGTCTTGTCGACAGTGGTCTGACTAGTCATACGCGCGAGACTAATGACAGCGACTGACAGTTGACAAACCAATTCACAAGTCGGTAACTGTCACGTCACTCGCCGCAGGCGCGGGTGGAGACGAGGGTTCATGGAGACGGCTGCCACGGCGGCGACGGCGCACGAGCGGCCCGGGCTGCGCGAGCGGAAGAAGCAGCGCACCCACGACGCGCTGCTGCGGGCGGCCCTGGAACTGTTCACCACCCAGGGCTACGAGACGACGACGGTCGACGAGATCGCCGAGGCAGTCGACGTCTCGCAGCGGACCTTCTTCCGTTACTTCGCGGGAAAGGAGGAGGCGGCCCTCGCGGCCCTGGAGCTCACCCAGGCCCACTTCCTGGCCGCCGTGCGCGCCCGCCCGGCGCACGAGGCTCCGCTGGAGGCGATGCGCAACGCCGTGCTGGAGGGCTGGGACGCCATCGGCGAGGCCGTCGACCGGGTCGTCCCCGTCGACCTCTATCTGCGGGCCTACGGCATGATCGAGTCGACGCCCGCACTGCTGGCCGCCCATCTGCGCCGCTCGGACGAGGTCGCGCGGGAGCTGGAGCGGATCGTCGCCGAGCGCGAGGGGCTCGACGTGCACACCGATCCCCGGCCGCGGGTGGCGGTGGCGTTGTTCGGCGGGGTGATGAGGGTCACCGAGCGCAGCTGGGTCCAGGGCGGTGACCTCAGCAAGGAGGCGATGCGCGAACTGACCGCCGCGCATCTGGACGCCGTACGGCCGACGTTGGCCGAAAAGTGGCGTACTGGCTGAAAATCGTGAGGAAGGGCGCCAACGGGATGTTCCGTGCGCAGTGCGCGGAAGGTGTGTGATCGAAACGTGATCCCTCTCACTTGGTTAACGCGAGACCCTTCCGTTCTCTTAGTGTGTCCTTTCAGTGACTTCCTTCGACTCCACCCCGCAACTGAACGTCTGGCGCGCACTGCTGGCGCTGGCCGTGGTTTTCGTGATGCTGGCGACCACCGGCTGGACCGCGATCCGCAGCCACCGTGAGGAGTCGCCGCTGCAGGCGTCGCTCTCCGCGTGGCAGCGCGGGCATCTCGACGGCCGCGAACTGCCGGACGCCGACGCCTCCCCGCACCGCCTGGCGGCCTTCTTCGCCTCGCTCACCGCGCACCAGCGCGACCGGCTCGCCCACCGGTACCCGCTCGCCGTCGGCAACATGGCCGGCGCTCCCGTCGAGCTGCGCTACCGGGCCAACCGTCTCGCGCTGCACCGGCAGAGCGAGCGCGAACGCGCGCGCATGCACGACCAGCGGCTCTCCGAGACCGGCCGGCACGAGGCCGGCCGCCGGATGCACCGCTTCGCCATGCTCGCCGCGAAGAAGCGCGACATCCTCGCCTTCGACCCCGAGGGCAACGGCCGGGTCGCCGAGGTCTTCGGCAACCTCGACACGGCGGAGCGCGTCTCGGTCGTCGTGCCGGGTGTCGACACCAGCATCATCAACTTCCAGCGCACCAACCGCCGGTTCTCCGCCCCCGTCGGCATGGCCGAATCGCTCTACGACGCCGAGCGCTCGGCCGACCCCGCGACGCCCACGGCCGTGATCGCCTGGGCCGACTACACCGCGCCCACCGGCCTCGGCCTCGACTCGGCCACCGCGCTGCGCGCCGAGCAGGGCTCGGTCCGGCTGAACGCGCTGGTGCGCAGTCTGCCCGGGGGCTCCACCGTGGCGCTGGTGTGCCACAGCTACGGCTCGGTGGTCTGCGGGGTCGCCGCTCCGTCGCTGCCGTCCCGGGTCACCGACATCGCGGTCGCCGGCAGCCCGGGCATGCGCGCCGACTCGGTGCGCCAACTGCGGACCGGGGCCCGGGTGTGGGCCATGCGGGACGCCGACGACTGGATCCAGGACGTGCCCTATCTGGAGGTCGGCGGGCTCGGCCACGGCGCCGACCCGGTCTCCTCGGAGTTCGGGGCGCGCATCCTGTCGGCCGCCGACGCCCAGGGCCACAGCGGCTACTTCGAGCCGGGCACGGAGAGTTTGCACAACTTCGCCGAGATCGGCATCGGCGCCTACGCGTCGGTGCGCTGTGCGCGCAAGGACGACTCGTGTCTGGCGGGTCTGTCCGACAGCGCTGCGGCCTGACGCGCGTAGAAAGGGGCAGAAGTGCGGTTCGCCACGGTCGGGACTTCCCCGCGTCGCCCGCATACGATGAGCCGCATGGGTGACGTACTGGCCGGATTGCATGCCGTCTGGGAGTTCGAGTCCGACTCCGTGCTCATCCGCTTCGAACGGGGGATTCGCACGCCGAAGCTCTTCCAGGCGCTCGGTGAGCGGCGCATCCCCCTGGAGGCGATCGGGGAGGTGACGCTGACACCCGGGAAGCGGGGCACCGTCGTGCTGCACGCCGTGCCGCGACCTGGCGCCGATCCGCTGATGGAGGCGGCGGCGGGCCAGCTCAAGGAGGGCTCCGACCCGTACCGGCTGGTGCTGCCGGCCGAGCGGGAGACGCTCGCGGAGTACTACGCCGACGAGCTGCGCGCCCGGCTGACCGGGTCGGGACCGGCCGACCGGTTCCTGGTGGCGGCGCCCGAAGTACCGCTGCAGTTCAAGGCGTACGACGGCAAGGCGTCGTTCGACGGCCGGTCGGTGTCGTTCCGGTGGTTCTGGACGGGCGCGTCCTCCGCGAAGTGGAAGGCCGGCGACCAGAGCTTCCCGGTGAGCGCGCTCAGTGGCGTGGAGTGGCGGTCGCCGGAACTGTTCGAGGGGTATCTGCGCCTGCTGCGACGCGATGCCAACGGCGAGCAGCCGGCCCAGCCGGATCATGATCCGGCCGCCGTCGTGTTCGGGCTGGGGTACGGGCCGGTGCACGAGTCGCTGCCGTTCGCCGCGGCCGTACTGGCGGCGGCGCGGACCGGCGCCGCCGGGCCGGTGGAGCCGGCGGCGGCCTCCGCCGCGCCCAGGCGGGATCCGGCGGACATCGCCGACCGGATCCGGCACCTGGGGGAACTGCACGAGGCGGGCCTGGTCACCGACGAGGAGTTCAGCGTGAAGAAGGCGGAGTTGCTGGCCGAGTTGTAGCCCGCGCTCCCCCGGCCGGGGCGGAGTCCGGCGTTCCTCCAGCCCCGGCCGGGTTCGGCGCTACTCCCTGCCCGCCGACGTGAAGCGCATGTCCGCGTAGCGGTCGCCCGCCACCTGGGCCGCCAGCGGCTCCAGCAGGGCCAAGTCGTCCTCGCCGAGGACGATCCGCGTGGCCGCCGTGTTCTCCTCCACGCGGCCCGGCCTGCGGGTGCCCGGGATGGGGACGACGGGAAGGCCGTGCAGGGGTGCCTGCCTCTGGACCCAGGCCAGGGCGATCTGGCCCGGGGTGGCGTCGTGCGCCTGCGCGACCTTGCGGACCGGGTCCAGCAGGGCCCCGTTGGCGGCGGCGTTGTCGCCGGTGAAGCGGGGCTGGTGGCGGCGGAAGTCGTCCGCGGTGAGGTCCTCGGCCCTGGCGAAGGACCCGGTGAGGAAGCCCCGGCCCAGCGGCGAGTAGGCGACGAGGGTGACACCGAGGTCGCGGGCGGCGGGGACGACGCTCGCCTCGATGTCACGACTGAACAGGGACCACTCGGACTGCAGGGCGGCGATGGGGTGCACGGCGTGGGCCGCGCGGAGTTCGGCGGCCGTGACCTCGCTGAGGCCCAGCTGCCGGACCTTGCCCTCGCGGACCAGCTCCGCCATGACCCCGACGCTTTCCTCGATCGGGACGCGCACGTCACGGCGGTGCATGTAGTAGAGGTCGATCACGTCGACGTCGAGACGGCGCAGGCTGCCCTCGACGGACTCGCGTATGTGGGCCGTGTCGTTGCGGATGATCCGGCCGGTCGGGTCGTCGGGGTCGATCGCCAGACCGAACTTGGTGGCGACGACGACCTCGTCGCGGTGCGCCTTGAAGAAGGGGGAGAGGAAACGCTCGTTCTCCCCGGCGCCGTACGCGTGGGCCGTGTCGTAGAGCGTGACGCCCAGTTCCAGCGCGCGCTCCAGGGTGGCCCGGGACTCCGCCGCGTCGGAGGGGCCGTACGCGAAGCTCATGCCCATGCAGCCGAGGCCCTGGACACCGACCTCGGGGCCGTCCGTGCCGAGCCGTGCCGTCGCGATCCTGCCGTCCGTCATGACGCCCTCTCCGACGCCAGGGCGGGCCCGGCGTCAGCGTAGAAGTTGATCTTTCGGTCGAGCACGCTCAGGGTGTCCTGCAGTTCGGCGATCCGGGACAGGACATCGTCCCGGGTCGACTTGAGCAGGTCGAAGCGCTCGGTGTAGGTGTGGTCGCCCGCGCGCACCAGCTCCGCGTAGCGGACCATGTCGGCGACCGGCATGCCGGTCAGCCGGAGCTTGCCGACGAGGTCGAGCCAGTCGAGGTCGCGGTTGCGGTAGCGGCGCTGGCCGGTGTGGGAACGGTCGATGTGCGGCATGAGCCCGATCCGCTCGTACCAGCGCAGCGTGTGGGCCGTCAGACCGGTGAGGTCGACGACCTCGCTGATCGTGTACCTGTCCCGCCCGTCCGGCCGCCGGGGCTTGGGCGGCGGACCGGCGCAACTGTCGGCACCGGCGGTATCAGTGACACTCGTCGCGCTCGTCGTACTCGTGGTCTCCATCACCGTCATGGCCCCCACGCTAAAACCTTCGAGTGCGCTCCAAGCAAGCGAATAGGGTGAGAAAACACCAGGACATGACGTGAACTCGCTGGCCGGCGTGCGGACATGGGTCCCGGAGCGCTCACCCCCTTCGTGAGGACGGGCCTCCCACGCGGGTCCGACCCCCTTGACGCAGTCGGATCTCCGAGCGGCTTAGGCTCGTGGGCATGTCCTTGCAGAGCCTCGCGCTGATCGAGAACTGGCCCGTCCCCACCGCCGCCGCGGCCGTCGTACGGGCGGACGGCACCGTCCTCGGGACCCATGGTCCCCTCGGCCACCGCTTCCCGCTGGCCTCGGTCACCAAGCCGCTCGCCGCGTACGCCGTGCTGGTCGCGTACGAGGAGGGGGCGATCGAGCTGGACGAGGCGGCGGGCCCGGCGGGGTCGACCGTGCGGCATCTGCTGGCCCACACCTCGGGACTGGCCTTCGACGAGCACCGGGTGACGGCGACGCCCGGGGAGCGGCGGCTGTACTCCAACGCCGGGTTCGAGGTGCTCGGCGACCATGTGGCGAAGGCGGCGGACATGCCGTTCGCGGAGTACGCGCGGCAGGCGGTCCTGGAACCGCTGGGCATGACGTCCACCTCGCTCGACGGCTCCCCGGCGAAGGACGGCGTCTCGACCGTCGACGACCTGGTGCGGTTCGCCGCCGAGGTGCAGGCGCCCCGGCTGCTGGACCCGCGCACGGTCGCGGCGGCGATGACCGTGCAGTACCCGGGCACGAAGGGCGTCCTGCCGGGCTACGGGCACCAGAACCCCAACGACTGGGGGCTCGGCTTCGAGATCCGGGACTCCAAGTCGCCGCACTGGACGGGGACCTCCTCGTCGCCGGGGACGTTCGGGCACTTCGGGCAGTCGGGGACGTTCCTGTGGATCGACCCCGTGGCGGGCCTGGCGTGCGTGGCGCTGACGGACCGGGCGTTCGGGCCGTGGGCGGTGGAGGCGTGGACCCCGTTCACGGACGCTGTGCTCGCCGAGGTCGGGAGAAGTGTCTGATTCGTGAAGGAAGTGACAACTCTTCGACGGAAGGCCCGGGTGTCCCGCCCGACCGGCCCCGGGCGGCGGTCCGTCGGCTAGCCTCCCCCGTGCACATCAGCCGCACAGCTTTCGGGGGAGAACGATGGGCGAGGTTCGCGCGGGCGGGCAGTTCCGGCCGCTGGAGGCCGGTGACCCGACGACCGTGGCGAGTTACCGGCTCGCGGCGCGGCTCGGATCGGGCGGCATGGGCACGGTGTACCTGTCGTACACACCGGGCGGGCACCCCATCGCGCTGAAGACGATCCGGCCCGAGCTGAGCGAGGACCCCGAGTTCCGGCGCCGGTTCGAGCAGGAGGTGCGGGCCGCCCAGCGGGTGCAGGGCCTCTACACCGCCCCCGTCCTCGACCACGACACCGCGGGCGCGCAGCCCTGGCTGGCCACCGCCTACGTCCCCGGCCCGTCGCTGCACGCGGCCGTCGCCGAGCACGGGGCGCTGCCGCTGGACTCGGTCCTGCTGCTGCTCGCCGGGGTCGCGGAGGCGCTGTCGGTCATCCACGGCGCGGGCATCGTGCACCGCGACCTGAAGCCCTCCAACGTGCTGCTCGCCGCCGACGGGCCCCGGGTCATCGACTTCGGCATCGCCCGCGCCGCCGACGCCACCGCCCTCACCGGCACCGGGGTCTCCATCGGGACACCGGCGTTCATGTCGCCGGAGCAGGCGGCCGGGAAGCCGGTCACGCCCGCGTCGGACATCTTCGCGCTCGGCCAGGTCGCCGCGTTCGCGGCCCGCGGGTCCGGCGCGTACGGCGACGGCCCCTCGCACGCCGTGCTCTACCGGATCGTCCACGAGGAGCCCGACCTGAGCGGCCTCGCCGACGAACTCCGGTTCATCGAGCGGTGCCTGGCCAAGGACCCGGCGGACCGCCCCTCCCCCGCCGAGGTCGTCGCACTCTGCCAGGAGGCGTCGCCCGCCCCGCTGGTCCAGTCGGGCTCCTGGCTGCCGGAGGCGATCGGCGCCGACATCACCCGGCGGGTCTCGGCGTCGGCGGAGCTGCTGGCCGCGCGGGACAAGGCCGCGGAGACCGCCGGCTCGGCGACCCTCACCCCGCCGGCCACCGCGCCGGTGACCCAGCTGAGTCAGCCGTCCGTGGACCACGGTGCGCAGACCGTGCACGCGGCCCCGACCATGCACTCCGGGCCGGCGACCCCGCCCCCGCCGGGCCCGCCCTCGGCGCCGTACCCGCAGCCGGGCCCGCACACGGTGCCCACCGGGCACCGGGCGCCGTACCCGCAGCCGGGGGGCTGGCAGCAGCCGTACCCCCAGGGGCATCCGCAGGGGCCTCCCCGTCCGCTGCCGTTGCCTCCGCCGCGCGGCAAGGCCGGCAAGTGGATCGGCATCGGGGTGGCGGCGCTGTTCGGCCTGGGACTGCTCGGGAGCTGCGCCACGCTCGTGAAGGGCCTGACGGATTCGTCGAGCGGCTCTTCCGGCGGTACGTCGGCCGGTACGGGCGGCAGTTCCTCGGGGTCCTCCGGCTCCTCGGAGTCCAAGCCGAAGTCCGACCCGAAGCCGGTGACGTTCAAGGGCGTCAACATCCCCGCCAACTACTACGTGCGCTTCGCGGACACCCCGGCCAAGCCGCTGGACAGCGAGATGGGCGTGTCGTACGAGGACGACGGGGACTTCTACTACTACTCGGACAGCCTGTTCGGCGAGAAGAAGCTGGGCAGCAGCAGCGAGAAGCTCGTGCTGTTGAACAACTCCCAGAAGGGTTCCCTCGCGACCTGCCGCGCCGAGACCCGCTACACGGCCTCCGTCAAGCTCGGCCAGGTCGCCAAGGGCTCCCAGATGTGCGTGCGCACCAACTCCGGGCACATGGGCCTGGTCACCTTCCGGGGCTCGGCCGCGAGCGGCGACCCCAGCGACTACGTCTCCGTGGACATCACGGTGTGGCGCAACGCGGAGGAACCGACCACCGAGAACTGACGGGACATCACTCCCCCAGCTCCCACACCAGCACCTCGGCCGGGGCGGAGACGGCGACCAGCTCCAGCTCCTTCTCCCCCGCCGCCCGCACGGAGTCCCCGGGCCCCAGCTCGTACGGCCCGAGCCGTACGGTGCCCCGTACGACATGCACGTACGCCCGTGCCGCGTCCGGCACCTCGGCCCGCTCCCCCGCCGCCCCGAGCCGCCGGACGTGCAGCATCGCGCCCGCCTCGGGGAGGGCGTACGGGGTGGAGTCGGCGATGCCGCGGACGATCTCGTACGCGGGGTCGCCGCCGGGGTCCAGCGGGGCGAGCCACATCTGCACGAAGGTGAGGGGCGCGGAGCCGTCGTTGCGTTCGACGTGCCGTACCCCGCCCGCCGAGCTGAGCCGCTGGACGTCACCGGGGCGGACGACCGTCTCGTGGCCGGCGGTGTCGCGATGGGTCAGCTCGCCCTCGACGACCCAGGTGACGATCTCGGTGTGGCTGTGCGGATGCTCGTCGAACCCGGCGCCGGGGGCGAGCCGCTCCTCGTTGCAGGCGATCACCGCGCCGAAGCGGAGGTTGTCGGGGTCGTAGTGCGCACCGAAGGAGAAGGCGTGCAACGAGGCGATCCCGGCCTCGGGATCTCCCCCGGGGTAACGCGCACCGGCGCGCCGCAACTCCATCACCCGCCCACGGTATCCCTCCGGTTCACTTCACGTGCCCCGGCGGTGAGGACGTCCGGCGCCTGGGGATACGGCCGCAGGCTGATCGGCGGGGCCCACCGAGCCCGTCCGGCGCTTGAGGACAAGGCCGCAAGGCCGATCGGCAGGGCCCCACCCAGCCCGTCCGGCGCTTGAGGACGAGGCCGCAGGCCGAGCGGCGGGGGTCCGGGGGCGGCAGCCCTCGGTGCACGCGCGCCGGGGCAGACTCGCGGCCCCGGCCCACACCCTCCGGCACGAGCAAGCGCAGCGATAAGGCAGTCTTGTTTCCGTGCCCGAACCCGAAACCAGCAGGCCCGCATCCGTACCGCCCGTCCACGCGCACGTCGCGACCCTGAGGCGGCTGGAGAAGTCGTCCGGCAGCCTCGCCGCGCAGGCCATCGCGAGGATGGACGAATCGCTGCCCTGGTACCGGGCGATGCCGCCCGAGAACCGGTCGTGGATCGGACTGGTCGCCCAGGCAGGTATCGCCGCGTTCACGGAGTGGTTCCGGCATCCCGACGCCCCGCAGGCCATCTCGACGGACGTGTTCGGGACCGCGCCGCGCGAGCTGACCCGGGCGATCACGCTGCGCCAGACCGTGGAGATGGTGCGCACGACCATCGAGGTCATGGAGTCCGCCATCGACGAGGTGGCCGCGCCCGGCGACGAGGGCGTGCTCCGCGAGGCGCTGCTCGTCTACGCGCGGGAGATCGCGTTCGCGACGGCGCAGGTGTACGCGCAGGCCGCCGAGGCCCGCGGCGCCTGGGACGCCCGGCTGGAGTCCCTGGTCGTGAACGCGGTGCTGAGCGGGGAGGCCGACGAGGGTGCGGTGAGCCGCGCCGCCGCGCTCGGCTGGAACTCCCCCGATCATGTCTGCGTCGTCCTCGGCACCGCCCCGGACGGCGACAGCGAGCTGACCGTGGAGGCCATCCGGCGCGCGGCCCGGCACGCGAAACTGCAGGTCCTGACCGGTGTGCTGGGTGACCGGCTGGTGGTGATCGCCGGTGGCGACAACAACCCGCTGCAGGTGGCGAAGTCACTGATCGGCCCGTACGCGGCCGGACCGGTGGTGGCCGGGCCGATCGTCCCCGACCTGCTGGCCGCGACCCGGTCCGCGCAGGCGGCGGCCGCCGGACTCAAGGCGTGTACGGCGTGGCAGGACGCGCCCCGGCCCGTTCTGGCGGACGATCTGCTTCCGGAGCGCGCGATCGCGGGGGACCCCAGTGCGCGCGAGCAACTGGTGGAGGAGATCTACAGACCGCTGGAGGAGGCAGGCTCCGCTCTCCTGGAGACGCTCAGTGTCTATCTCGAACAAGCCTCAAGTCTCGAGGGCGCGGCCCGCATGCTGTTCGTCCATCCCAACACCGTGCGCTACCGGCTCCGACGTGTGACTGACGTCACCGGCTGGTCGCCCTCAGATGTACGCTCGGCCTTCACCCTGCGGATCGCGCTGATCCTCGGGCGTCTGGTCGACGGGGATCCCCAGCTCTAGGGTTTTGTCGGGGTGCTACAAAACCCCTACGTGTTCTTCGTCCCTGTCCCCACGGGCGGCCCGAGCCGTCCTCAAGAGAGAGTGTGAGAGTGCTCGTACTCGTCGCTCCCGGCCAGGGCGCCCAGACGCCCGGCTTCCTGACTCCCTGGCTCGACCTCCCCGACGCCGCCGACCGCCTCGGCGCGTGGTCGGACGCCATCGGGCTGGACCTCGCCCACTACGGCACCGAGGCCGACGCCGACGCGATCCGCGACACCGCCGTGGCCCAGCCGCTGCTGGTGGCGGCCGGACTGCTGTCCGCCGCCGCCCTGGGCGAGGTGACGCCCGGCGCGGTCGCCGGCCACAGCGTCGGCGAGATCACCGCCGCCGCGTTCGCCGGTGTCCTCGACGACACGGCCGCGCTGACCCTCGTCCGCAAGCGGGGCCTGGCCATGGCCGAGGCCGCCGCGATCACCGAGACCGGTATGTCCGCGCTGCTCGGCGGCGACCCCGAGGTGACGATCCCGCACCTGGAGAAGCTGGGGCTGACCCCGGCGAACGTGAACGGCGCGGGCCAGATCGTCGCCGCCGGCACCCTGGAGCAGCTGGCCGCCCTGGAGGCGGACAAGCCCGAGGGCGTACGGCGCGTGGTCGCCCTCAAGGTCGCCGGCGCCTTCCACACGCACCACATGGCCCCCGCCGTGGACACCCTCGCCAAGGCCGCCGAGGAACTGGCTCCCGGGGACCCGAAGCTCACCTACGTCTCGAACAAGGACGGGCAGGCCGTCGCCACCGGCGCCGAGGTGCTCTCCCGTCTCGTCGGTCAGGTCGCCAACCCGGTCCGCTGGGACCTGTGCATGGAGACCTTCAAGGAGCTGGGCGTGACCGCGCTGATCGAGGTGTGCCCCGGCGGCACGCTCACCGGTCTGGCCAAGCGTGCCCTGCCGGGCGTGCCGACGGTCGCGCTCAAGACACCCGACGACCTCGACGCCGCTCGCGCGCTCATCGCCGAGCACCAGAATTAGGAGCCCTGGACCTATGTCGAAGATCAGGCCGAGCACGGGCGCCCCGTACGCACGCATCCTCGGCGTGGGCGGCTACCGCCCGGTCCGGGTGGTGCCCAACGACGTGATCCTGGAGAAGATCGACTCGTCCGACGAGTGGATCCGCTCCCGCTCCGGCATCGAGACGCGGCACTGGGCCAACGACGAGGAGACCGTCGCCGCCATGTCGGTCGAGGCGTCCGGCAAGGCCATCGCCGACGCCGGTATCTCCGCCGAGCAGATCGGCGCGGTGGTCGTCTCCACCGTGTCCCACTTCAGCCAGACGCCGGCCGTCGCCACCGAGATCGCCGACAAGCTGGGCACGGCCAAGGCCGCCGCCTTCGACATCTCGGCCGGCTGCGCGGGGTTCGGCTACGGCCTCACGCTCGCCAAGGGCATGGTCGTCGAGGGCTCCGCGGAGTACGTCCTCGTCATCGGGGTCGAGCGGCTGTCCGACCTCACCGACCTGGAGGACCGGGCCACCGCCTTCCTCTTCGGTGACGGTGCCGGCGCGGTCGTCGTCGGCCCCTCCCAGGAGCCGCACATCGGCCCGACCGTGTGGGGCTCCGAGGGCGACAAGTCCCAGACCATCAAGCAGACGGTCCCGTGGGACGAGTACCGGATCGGCGACCTGGCGAAGCTCCCGCTGGACAGCGAGGGCAACGTCAAGTTCCCCGCGATCACGCAGGAAGGCCAGGCGGTCTTCCGCTGGGCCGTGTTCGAGATGGCGAAGGTCGCGCAGCAGGCGCTGGACGCGGCCGGGATCACCTCGGACGACCTGGACGTCTTCATTCCCCACCAGGCCAACGAGCGGATCATCGACTCGATGGTGAAGACACTCAAGCTGCCGGAGCACGTCACGGTCGCGCGTGACGTGCGCACCACCGGCAACACCTCGGCCGCCTCGATCCCGCTCGCGATGGAGCGGCTCCTGGCGACCGGTGAGGCGAAGAGCGGCGACACCGCGCTCGTCATCGGCTTCGGGGCGGGTCTCGTGTACGCAGCGACGGTCGTTACCCTCCCCTAGGCACCGCTGCCGGATCTTCGGTTCCGGCGCGGGAAACACGCACAACCTGCCGCTGCCGCGGCGGGCCGCCCACCCTCTGGAAACAACGAAGGAGCGCCTGACATGGCCGCCACCCAGGAAGAGATCGTCGCCGGTCTCGCCGACATCGTGAACGAGATCGCCGGCATCCCGGTCGAGGACGTCCAGCTGGACAAGTCCTTCACCGACGACCTGGACGTCGACTCCCTGTCCATGGTCGAGGTCGTCGTCGCCGCCGAAGAGCGCTTCGACGTCAAGATCCCGGACGACGACGTCAAGAACCTCAAGACGGTCGGCGACGCGACCGACTACATCCTCAAGCACCAGGCCTGATCCGGCGGGATCGGGCCCGGGCCCGGTCCCCCGCGGAGCAGTCCGTTTGCCCCGCCACCCGGCGGTGGCGCCGCTGAATCCTCGTAACCGTTGGAGAAAACTCCCGTGAACTCGACCAATCGCACCGTGGTCGTCACCGGTATCGGCGCAACCACACCGCTGGGTGGCGACGCGACTTCCACCTGGGAGGGTCTGATCGCCGGCAAGTCCGGTGTCGGTCCCCTGGAGCAGGAATGGGCCGCCGACCAGGCGGTCCGCATCGCCGCGCAGATCGCCGTGGAGCCGACCGAGGTCATCCCCCGGCCGCAGGCCCGCCGTCTGGACCGCTCGGCGCAGTTCGCGCTGATCGCGGCCAAGGAGGCGTGGGCCGACGCCGGTTACACGGAGACCTCCGCCGACGACGGCACCGTCGACGCGGACCGTGTCGGAGCGGTCATCGCCTCCGGCATCGGCGGTGTGACGACCCTGCTCGACCAGTACGACGTGCTGAAGGAGAAGGGCGTACGCCGCGTCTCCCCGCACACCGTGCCCATGCTGATGCCCAACGGCCCGTCCGCCAACGTCGGTCTGTACGTCGGCGCGCGCGCCGGTGTGCACACCCCGGTCTCCGCCTGCGCGTCGGGCGCCGAGGCCATCGGGTACGCCATCGAGATGATCCGCACCGGCCGTGCCGACGTCGTGGTCGCCGGTGGCACCGAGGCCGCCATCCACCCGCTGCCGATCGCCGCGTTCGGCAACATGATGGCGATGTCCAAGAACAACGAGGACCCGCAGGGCGCCTCCCGTCCGTACGACACCGGCCGTGACGGCTTCGTCCTCGGCGAGGGTGCCGGTGTCGTCGTCCTGGAGTCGGCCGAGCACGCGGCGGCGCGGGGTGCCCGGGTCTACGCCGAGGCCGTGGGCCAGGGCATCTCCGCCGACGGCCACGACATCGTGCAGCCGGAGCCGGAGGGGCGGGGCATCGCCGCCGCCCTCCAGCACCTGCTGGAGAGCACCGACCTGGACCCGGCGGAGATCGTGCACGTCAACGCGCACGGCACGTCGACGCCGGCCGGTGACATCGCCGAACTGAAGGCGCTGCGCAAGGTGTTCGGTGACGACACCGACCACTTCGCGGTGTCCGCGACCAAGTCCATGACCGGGCACCTGCTCGGCGGTGCCGGCGGGGTGGAGACGGTGGCGACGGTGCTCGCGCTGTACCACCGGGTGGCCCCGCCGACGATCAACGTGAACGACCTCGACCCCGAGGCCGAGGCCAACGCGGACATCGTCCGCGGCGAGGCGCGGAAGCTGCCGGTGGAGGGCCGTATCGCCGCCCTCAACGACTCGTTCGGGTTCGGTGGGCACAACGTGGTGCTGGCGTTCCGGACGGTGTGACCGTTCGCCGACGCGTGTGTGGCCCGGGTCCCTTTCAGGGATCCGGGCCACAGTCGTCTGTTCGTCCGCCGCGACCGAGGGCCGGGGAGCACCGGGCTCGAACAGGGGCCGTCAGACCACCTGGTGGAGCCAGCGGACCGGGGCGCCCTCGCCCGCGTGCCGGAAGGGCTCCAGTTCGTCGTCCCAGGGCTTGCCGAGGAGCTTGGCGATCTCGGCCTCCAGGTCGGTCTCGCCGCGCTGGGAGCGGGTCAGGGCGGCCCGGAGGCGGTCCTCGGGGATGAGGATGTCGCCGTGGATGCCGGTGACGGCGTGGAAGATGCCGAGGTCGGGGGTGCAGCTGTAGCGCTCGCCCTCGGCGGTGGCGCAGGGCTCGGCGGTGACCTCGAAGCGCAGCAGGTGCCAGCCGCGCAGTGCGGAGGCGAGCGTGGAGGCGGTGCCGGCCCGGCCCTGCCAGGAGAACTCGGAGCGCCAGGTGCCCGGGGCGGCCGGCTGCCGGATCCAGTCGAGGTTCACCCGGGTCCCGAGAACGCCCGCGACGGCCCACTCCACGTGCGGGCACAGCGCACGCGGCGCGGAGTGCACGTACAGGACTCCACGTGTGGTCACCGGGGCCTCCACAGAGCAGGACGGTTTGCGATTCGACGGATCGGCGGTGGCCGGGCGGCCACGGGGCGAGGCTACCGTGCGGCGGGGCAAGGAGTGTGACGTACCGTCGGAGCGAGGGCCAGGATGCCGTGCTGTTTCACCCGGGGGGACGCCTGTGCGGATGGAACGGTTCCGCCTTCTGTCGCATCCGGCCCACGGCCTTCCGTTCCCGGGAACTCCCGCGCGTTGTCATGGGTGGGAGCTCGTACGTGCCGGACCGACCGAGGGGACCAGGGGATGCGGAAGCGACGCCACCGTTCGAGGGCGGTGTTCGGCGCGGCCATGGCGGCGGTCCTGCTCGGCGTGTCGGGGTGTGATGCCACCGGCGGCGACTCCCCCGGCCCCGAGGGGACGGGACCGAGGGCGAAGCCCTCCGCCTCGCCCACCCCCGCCTGGGACAGCACCCCCGCGTCGCTGGCCGCCGTCGGGGACTCCATCACCCGGGGCTTCGACGCGTGCCAGGTGCTCTCCGACTGCCCCGAGGTGTCCTGGGCGACCGGGACGAAGGCGTCCGTCGACAGTCTCGCCGTACGGCTGCTGGGCGAGTCGGGGGCGACGCGGCGGAGCTGGAACTACGCGGTGACCGGGGCCCGGATGGCCGATCTGCCGAGCCAGATGGCCCGGGCGGTCGCCCGTGAGCCGGAGCTGGTCACGGTGATGATCGGCGCGAACGACGCGTGCCGGGCGACGGCCGCCGCCATGACCCCGGTCGCCGACTTCCGCGCCGACTTCGAGGACGCGATGGCCACCCTGCGCAAGAGCCTGCCCAAGGCACAGGTGTTCGTGGCGAGTGTGCCGGACCTGAAGCGGCTGTGGTCCGAGGGCCGTGCGAGCCCGGTCGGCAAGCAGGTCTGGAAACTGGGCATCTGCCCGTCCATGCTGGCCGACCCCGACCTGCTCACCACGGCGGCGGGCGAGCGGCGCGACGCCGTCCAGGGCCGGGTGGAGGCGTACAACGACGTGCTGCGCGAGGTGTGCGAGAAGGACCGCCACTGCCGCTACGACGGGGGCGCCGTCTTCGACTACCGGTTCGGGCAGGCGCAGCTCAGCCAGTGGGACTGGTTCCACCCGAGCGTGGACGGGCAGGCGCGGCTGGCCGAGATCGCGTACCGGATCATCAGCAGGAAGGGGACGTGACCTGGGGCTTTGTCGAGCCCCAGGTCGTCGCTCATCGTGCTTCGATCGTCACCCGCGTGCGGCGGTCCTCGATCGAGCGGCCGGCCGCCACCTCGTACGAACCCGTCACGTACACCCACGCGTCGGTGGTCTCGTCCCAGATCTCGAAGGCCCGGCGCGGGAGTCGGACGACGGCTTCCGCCGTCTCGCCCGGCGCCGCCTCGACCGTCGCGAAGCCCGCCAGCCAGCGGGTCGGCCGGTTCTCGTCCGCGGTCGTGGGGGCCAGGTAGAGCTGGACGGTCTCCCGGCCCTCGCGGGTGCCCGTGTTGCGGACGCGGACGGTCGCCGTGCTGCCGGTGACGTCGAGGGACTCGTACGTCCAGTCGGTGTAGCCGAGGCCGTGGCCGAAGGGGTACGCGGGGGTCCTGCCCTCCTTGTCCCAGGCCCGGTAACCGATGAACACGCCCTCGTCGTAGGCGAGTTCACCGGCGGCGGGCGTGACCTGGGTGACCGGTGCGCCGGACAGGGAGCCCCAGGTGGTGGGGAGGCGGCCGCCGGGCTCGTGGGCGCCGGTGAGGACCTCGGCGAGGGCGGCGCCGCCCTCCTGGCCGGGGAACCAGGTGAGCAGGACGGCGGCGACGTCCTCGCGCCACGGGAGTTCCACCGGGGAGCCCGCGTTGACGACCACGACCGTGGCGGGGTTCGCGGCGGCCACCGCGCGGACCAGGTCGTCCTGGCGGCCGGGCAGACGGAGGTCCTTGCGGTCGAAGCCCTCGGACTCGACCCGTTCGGTGGTGGCGACCACGACGACGGCGGTGTCGGCGGCGCGGGCGGCCTCGACGGCCTCGGCGATCAGCTCGTCGGGGTCGCGCCGCGGTTCCTGGTGGCAGAGCGAGAAGGCGAGCATCGTGATCGGGGCGTCCGCGGCGAGCTGGACGACATGCGTGAGGGAGACCTCCAGCGGTGTGCCCTCGGTCAGTTCGACCTCGGCCAGCTGGACGGGGGCGCCGAAGAACGACACGAAGGGATCGTCCGTGTCGGTGGTCCGGACGCCGTCGAAGTGGGTCGTGCCGTCGACGGTGAGGGTGTAGGCGCCCAGGCCCTTGACGCCGAAGGTGTGCGTGCCGCTCTCCCGCGGGGTGAACGTGCCGGTCAGCTCGACGGAGTGCAGGGTGGCGTGGGTGACGCCGTCGGGCAGGTCCGAACCCATCCACTGGATGTGGCCGTTGGGTGCGGAGCGTGTGCCGATGACCGTGCCGGAGGCGTCCCGGCAGACGGCCCGGAGGGTGAACCCCGTGTCGGCGACGGCCAGTTCCTCGTTGGGGTCCGCACCCAGGGCGTAGGTCAGGGCGCCCTCGGGGAGGGCGGCGGTCAGGCCGTCGAGGGGGGAGACGACACGGGCGGGGAAGACCGTGGCGGAGCCGCCGCCGAGGACGCGGGCGTCGCGGGCCGCGGCGCCGATGAGGGCGACCTTCGCCCCCTGCCGCAGAGGCAGGGCCGCCCGGCCGTCCCGTACCTCGTTGCGGACCAGGACGAAGGAGCGGCGGGCGATCTCGCGGGCCAGGGCCTCGCCGTCGACGGGGGCGGGGAGTTCGGTGACGGCCGGGGCGGCGCCCTCCAGGATGCCGACGCGGGCGGCGAGCCGCAGGACCCGGCGGACCGCCTCGTCGAGGACGGACTCCGCGACCTCGCCGGCGCGGACGGCGGCCGCCAGGGGCTCGCCGTAGACGGTCACCGGGCCGGGCATGGCGACGTCGAGGCCGCCGGTGAGGGCGCCGGTCGTGGAGCGGGCGGCCAGCCAGTCGGAGACGTTGAAGCCGTCGAAGCCCCACTCGCCGCGCAGGACCTCGTTCACGAGGTAGCGGTGCTCGGTCATCGTGGAGCCGTTGACCTGGTTGTAGGCGGTCATGATGCCCCAGGGGTGGGCGTTCGCCACGATCGCCTCGAAGGGGGCCAGGTACAGCTCGCGCAGGGCGCGTGCGGAGACCAGGTTGTTCACCGTGAAGCGGTCGGTCTCGGCGTCGTTGGCGACGAAGTGCTTGACGGTGGTGCCGACGCCGCCGGCCTGGACGCCGGTCACATAGCCCGAGCCGATCTCGCCGGTGAGGTACGGGTCCTCGCTGTACGCCTCGAAGTGGCGGCCGCCCAGGGGGGAGCGGTGCAGGTTGACCGTGGGGGCGAGGAGGACGTGGACGCCCTTGCGGCGGGCCTCCTGGGCGAGCAGCACCCCGGCGCGGCGGGCGAGTCCGGGGTCCCAGGTGGCGGCGAGGGCGGTCGGGGAGGGCAGGGCGACGGACGGGTCGTCGGCGGTCCAGCGCACCCCTCGCACCCCGATCGGCCCGTCGGACATGACGAGGGAGGCCAGGCCGATCTCGGGGAGCGCGGGCAGGGTCCACATGTCCTGACCGGACAGCAGCCGCGCCTTGGCGTCCAGGTCCAGTGCGGCCAGGGCCTTCTCCACGGCCGCTTCGCGCGCCTCGTCGGCCGGGGTGGTGCGGGTGCCCGGGGTTGCCGCCATCGCGGTGCCTCCTCGTCGAGTCCGATCGTCCCCTCATCGTGCATCGATTACCTGTAGAGCGGTAGGTTTCGTTATCTTGCCGTTATCTTCCGTCCCGGCGGACGGGACCGGATGCCGTACGGTGACGGCATGAGCGGCACCAGCAGGACCAGGGGCGTCAGGGGCGAGGAGCGGCGCGCGGAGATCGTTCTCGCGGCCCTGGAGGTGATCGCCGAGCGCGGTTACCGGGGCGCGAGCATGGCGGCGGTCGCCGAGCGCGTCGGGCTGACCCAGCAGGGCCTGCTGCACTACTTCCCCACCAAGGACGCGCTGCTCGTCGCCGTCCTGGAGGAACGGGACCGCTGGGACGCGCTGCCCGACAGCACGCTGCGACTCGATCTGCTGGGCTCGCTCGTCGAGTACAACGCCATGCGGCCCGGCATCGTCCAGACCTTCTCCGCGCTGCTCGGCGAGAGCGTCACCGAGGGCCATCCCGCTCGGGAGTTCTTCACGCAGCGGTACGACCGGGTGCGGGGGGCCATGGCGGAGGTGCTGCGCGCCGAGTACGGCGACCGGCTGCCGAGCGGGCTCACACCGGAGCGGGCGGCGCCGCTGCTGGTGGCCGTGATGGACGGGCTGCAGTACCAGTGGCTGCTGGATCCGGGCTCCGTGGACATGCCGGGGGCCTTCCGGGACTTCCTGGCGCTGCTGGGCGAGGACCCGGGCTGAGACCGGCCGCACGCGCGTACCGCCGGACCCGTCGAGACGGCCGGAGGCGGCCGTGGCGCGCGCCCCTCCCGTCACGCGATACTGCCGCCGTCCCCGAGCGAGACCCCCACGGCACCACAGCGACGGAAGGACCCCGAGTCCCTTGACATCCTTACTGACTTCCCGGCGGGCACGTGGCGCGACGATCGGTCTGGCGGCCCTGCTGGCCGGCCTCTGCACCCCCGCGTCCGCCTCTCCCACCGTCCCCTCCCCCTCGGCCGCTTCGGCGGCGGCCCCCACCGTCGAGGAGCAACGGCTCGACCGGCCCGTCCCCCAGGAGATCCTGCGGCGCTCCGGATTCGACACCGTGGCAGCGGAGTTCGGGCGGGCGCTGGCCGGGGCGCGGTCGTACGCCCGCGCCGAGCGGATCGTCGTACGGGAGGGTGCGCGGTTGTGGACGCGGGCCGTGGACCGGGCTCAGGGCCGCGGGCCCGCGGGCGGTGATCTGAGCCGGGACGACGACCGGCCCCTGTACTGGGCGCGGTTGGGCATGACCCGGGAAGTGCGGGGCTGGGAGCCGGAGTTCGGCCTGTCGGACCGTCAGAGGGCGGACCTGCTGGGCGCGTTGGAGCTGGCGTCGCGGGGGCAGGACTCCCTGAGTTTCCCGCAGGGCGGCAAGGGGCTGAAGCGGATCCTGGTCACCGGGTTCGATCCGTTCACGCTGGACCGGGACATACGGATCTCCAACCCGTCCGGGGCCACGGCCCTGGCCCTCGACGGCACGGTGATCCGGACCGCCGACGGCCCCGCGCGCATCGAGACCGCCGTCTTCCCGGTCCGCTGGCAGGACTTCGCGGACGGCACGGTCGAACGCACCCTGCGGGCGCCACTGCCCCGGGTGGACCTCTTCGCGACCGTCAGCCAGGGCCGGGTGGGGCGTTTCGACGTCGAGCGGACCAACGGGGCCTGGCGCGGCGGCTTCGCCGACAACGACAACATCGGCAGCACCGGGACCGTGCCGGTGAGCGACCCCGCCGGCCAGCCCCAGTGGACGACCACGACCCTCCCGTACGCGGACATCGTGGCCGCGCGGACGGGCCGCTTCCCGGTGTACGACAACACGAGCGTGACCGAGATCCCCGCAGGCGGCACGACCGCGGTCGTCCGGCCGGACGGGCCGACCCCCGGCTCGACCGCGCGGGCCGGGGGCGGCGGTGACTACCTCTCCAACGAGATCGCCTACCGGGCGACGCTCCTGCGCGACCGGCTGGGGCTCGGCGCCTCGCTGCCGGGCGGGCATGTGCACACGCCCGTCCTGCAGTTCGGCGCCGGCAACACCGACCCGGCGACCGGGACGGTGACCGACGCCGAGTTCGTGCGGAACCGGCTGGACATCATCGCGCAGGTACGGGCGATCGTGACGGTCGCCGTGGAGTCGGCCGCTGCGGGTTCCGGAGCGGCCGGTTCCGGAGCGGCCGGGGGAACGCGGGACTGACGCGGGGGCCGGGCGTCGGCGCCGAGGTTCTGCCTCAGGCGCCGACCCCGGGCTTGCGGAACATGTCGTGCCGCCCGTTCTGGGCGGGGACCCGGTTGCGCTCCTCCTCGTCCGTGGTCTCCTCGCCCAGCAGGTCGCGGGCCATGAGGGTGGCGCCCGCGACCGCGCCCGGCATCAGGAAGACGGCGACGAACGGCACCAGGAAGGCGAGACCCAGCGGGGTGCCGAAACCCCAGATCAGCGTCTTGCGGGAGCGCAGGAGGGCGAGCCGGGCGCGGAGTTCGACGCGGCGGCGCTGGAGGGCCACGGCGGTCAGCTCCTCGGTGAGGAAGAAGCCGGTCACCATGAAGCCGATCACGGGCACGACCGTCTGGCCGACGAACGGGACGAAGCCGAGGCCGAAGAGCAGCAGGGCCCACAGCAGCGCCCGTACGACGATCCGGAGGCTGTCCCGGGCCGAGATCCACAGCTCTCGCCACAGCGGCAGGCCGGACTCCGGGGCGGTGCCGTCCGGGGAGACGTCCCGGTCGACCCTCTCCGAGAGGCTCTCGTAGAAGGGCTGGCCGATGAGGAGGGTCACCGCGGTGAAGGTGATCACCGCGAGGGCCAGGGCCAGGGCGAACAGCACGGCGGTGAGCAGGCCCCGGAAGAGGCCGGCCCAAGGGCTGGACCAGTCGTCCGCGAAGGGGGTCGCCCAGGTGACGAAGTCCGGGCCCCAGACGCCGAGCGCGACCAGGGCGCCCAGGTAGAGGACGAGTGTGATCAGGCCCGGGATCAGACCGAAGCCGTACTGCCTGCCGTGCCTGGCCACCCAGCGTTGGCCCTGCAGCAGGTACTGGAAACCCACCCCTAGATCGCGCATGGGGGAAATTTTACCCAGCGGGGGCGCGGCCCCCGGTGCTCAGGGGGCGAAGGCGCCCTCCTCCCCGAAGGCCAGCTTCGCGAAGCGTTCGCCGATGAGGCGGTGGGTCTCGGCGTCCGGGTGCAGGTCGTCCGGGAGCGGGAGGGCCGCGGTGTCGGGCTCGCCGTACAGGGTGAGGCCGTCGAGGTGGTGCAGGTGCGGGTCCTCGGGGGCGCGCCGGGCCACGATCGCCGCCAGTTCCTCGCGGACCACCTTCAGGGTGAGCCGGCCGGGGGTGGGGTCGTCCGGGTCGCCCATGGCACGGAAGCGGAGCCGGCCCTCGGCGAGGTCGGTGAAGTCGGGGGCGCTGGGGCCGGGGGTGTCCTCGTGGATGGGGCAGAGGATCGGGGAGACCACGAGGAGGGGCGTGGTGGGGTGGCCGTCGCGGATCGTGTCGAGGAAGCCGTGCACGGCGGGGGTGAAGGCGCGCAGCCGCATCACGTCGTGGTTCACCAGGTTGATGCCGATCTTGACGCTGATCAGGTCGGCGGGGGTGTCCCGGATGGCGCGGGCGGTGAAGGGGTCGAGGAGGGCGCTGCCGCCGAGGCCCAGGTTGACGAGTTCGACGCCGGCGAGGCCGGCGGCGTGGGCGGGCCAGATCTCGGTGGGGCCGGCGGCGTCGGAGCCGTGGCTGATCGAGCTGCCGTGGTGCAGCCAGACCCGGCGGCCCCGGTCCGGGACGGGCTCGACGGGGGCGTCGGTGCGCAGGGCGAGAAGCTCGGTGGTCTCGTTGTGCGGGAGCCAGATCTCGATGGTCTTGAGGCCCTCGGGGAGGTCCGTGAAGCGCACGGTACCGGGCGGGCCGGGCCGGTGCTCGGTCCGGCCGGTGGTCATGTCGAGGGTGATGGTGTTGCCGTCGGGCACGCTCGCGCGGGCGGTCAGCCGGCCGTCGACGAGGAGGTCGTACAGGCCGTCCGGGCGGGGCGGGGCGCCCACGTAGGCCCGCTTGGTGCGCAGGGCGTCCAGTTCGACGGCGGTGGCGCGGGTGCGCAGGACGAGGCGTACGCCGGAGGGCTGGGACTCGACGACGGCCAGCTGCGGGTCGGTGCACTGGGCGCGGGCCCGGGCCGGCAGCCGGTGGGGCAGCACCCCGCGCTCGGTGCGCTCCAGCTCCAGGGCGCCGCGCAGGAGGTCGGAGGTGAGGGGGGTGGTGATCCAGCGGGGGCCGGTGGGGTTCTCGGGGTTCGTGGGCATGACCTGACCTGACGATCGGTGGGGTGGGGGGTCCGGCGGTGCGTGCCGTGGGGGCCGCGTGCCGGCTCAACCGGGGGGCGGGACCGGCCAGTTGCGCAGCAGGGCGTCGAGGGCGTCGAGGATCCGCTCCCAGCTCTCCTGCGAGTCGGGGGCGCTGTGGCTGAAGCCGCCGGCCGACTCCAGGCTGACGTACCCGTGGAAGACACTGCCGAGGAGCCGGACGGCATGGGTCTGGTCCGGTTCGGTGAGGTCGTAGCCGCGCAGGATGGCCCGCGTCATCTGCGCGTGCCTGCCGCCCGCGCTGGCCGCGGCGGCCTCCGGGTCCAGCCTCAGCCGGGTCGCCTCGTAGCGGCCCGGGTGTGCGCGGGCGTAGTCGCGGTACACGTTCCCCAGCGCCGCCAGCGCGTCCTTCCCGGCCCGCCCGGCGAGCGCGGCGGCGCCCCGGTCGGCCAGCTCCTCCAGGGCGAGCAGGGCGATCCGGGCCTTGAGGTCCTGGGAGTTGCGCACATGGGAGTACAGACTCGCGACCTTCACATCGAACCGCCGGGCAAGCTCGGACACGGTCACCTCCCCGAACCCGATCTCATCGGCCAACTCCGCGCCTGCCAGCGCCAGCCGCTCCGGGGTGAGCCCCACGCGTGCCATGACCGTCCTTGACCGTCCTTCACTCGACAGGGTCGACGGGTGCCGACCGGGTGGATCGCCGGGTGGGTGGATCACCGGGTCAGTGGATTATGCAATTGCCTAAAGTCTTTAGGCAAGAGTCAACGACTCTTAGGTAAGGTCCAGGCACCGGGCAAGCTCCTCCACGGGGTACGGGGTGCTGCTCTCGGCCTCCAGGCGACGGAAGAAGTCCGCCATCACGGTGGCGAGCGGCGCGTACCGGGCGATCGCCGCCGCGGCGGCGTCCGGGATCCCGGTGGGGCGTTCCCCCTTGGCGTACGCGCGTGTCCGCTCCTCCCGTTCCTCCCGGTCGAGGTCGTACAGGTCCTTGAGCAGCCAGTTGACCAGGTAACTCAGGGAGTAGCAGCGGTCGTAGTGGTGATGACGGTCGAAGAAGGCGCGCTCCTGCGGTGTGAGGTCGAAGCGTGCGGAGAGGGCGAGGCCGAAGTCGGCGAAGTAGAGGCGGTGACCGTCGGTCAGGATGTTCTGGAAATGCGCGTCGAAGTGGAGCAGACCCTGACTGTTCATGAACGCGATGCCGGCGGCCAGTTCCCGCTCCACCAGGGCACAGGCCCAGTCGGCGGCCGCGGCGCCGGCCGTCGTCTGTGCACCCAGCCATGCGTGGAGGGTGCGCGGGATGTACTCCAGGAACAGCGTGACGCTCGCCGTGGAGCTTCCGCGGGCCTCGATGCGCTCGCGTACGCCCGGGGCGCCGCCCCAGTGGGCGACGGCCCGTTCGACGTCGGCCAGTTCCTCGGGAAGGGGCGGGGAGTCCGGCAGCACCCGCCAGTGGTGCATGAGCGGGAAGCCGTCGTACTCCCCCGCGAGCACCCAGTTCGTCGTCATCGTGTGGACGGCGAGTTCGCGCCAGGCGCCGAAGCCGGGGCTGCCGACGGCGCCGACGCCGTACTGGCACCAGGGCGGAAGCCCGAAGAGGTTCGCCGTGGAGTGGACGTTCTCCGGGCGTCGTTCGAGGTCCGTGAGGGGCACCCGCTTCACGAAGACCTGAAGCCCGTCGAGCTCCAGCAGTGCCGATGTGCCGCCGATACCGGAGCCGCCCGGGGCGGCCTTGTCGAGGAGCCTGCTCAGGGAGCGGTCGCTGTGCCGGGCGAGCGCGGCGGCGACCGTGTGGTGGGAGGTCAGGCGTGCCTCGCGGGAGATGCCGGGAGAGTTCATCCGCGATGCGTAGCATCTCGGCGGACTCCGGCGCACCGTTCCCGCCCCTCCCCCATGGCAGCCCAGGCCCCCGGGGGGAATGCGCGCAGGTGGGGCGGGTGTTGGGGAGCGGGTGGGGGAAGGGTCGTGTCGAGGAGAGGGTTGGGTATGGGTGAGGGGACTCGGGCGGTCGGTGTCCAGGGGTCGGTCGCCGGTGGTTTCGAGGCGGTGCGTGAGGCGTTCGCCTTGTTCGTGGCCGGTGAACGGGACGACTACGAGGGGCAGTTGACCGCCTATGTGCACGGGCGGCGGGTCGTGGACCTGTGGGCGGGCCCCGGTGGTGACACCCTGCACGGAGTGTTCTCCTCGACCAAGGGGGCCGCGCATCTCGTCGTCGCGCTCCTCGTCCAGGACGGTGTGCTGGAGCTGGACCGGGAAGTCGCCCACTACTGGCCGGAGTTCGCGGCCGAGGGCAAGGGGGCGGTGACCCTGCGGGAGCTGCTGGCGCACCGCGCGGGGCTCGTCGGCACCGATGCCGGGTTCACCCTGGAGGAGCTGGCGGACGACCGGGTGATCGCCGAGCGCCTCGCCGTCCAGCGCCCGTTCTGGCGGCCGGGCGCGGCCTTCGGGTACCACGCGCTCGTGATCGGCGCGCTCACCGGAGAGGTCGTACGGCGGGCGACGGGGCGCACGCTGCAGGAGGTGTACGAGGAGCGGGTCCGGGCCCCGTACGGGCTCGATCTGTTCCTGGGGCTGCCCGCCGAGCACGAGCCCCGGTTCCGGAGCGTGCTGCCGATGACGCCGACGCCCGCGCAGCAGGCCGAGCTGGACGCCGTCCCGCAGGGGCCGCACACGCTGACGTCGATCGCGTTCAACTCCCAGGTGCCGGAGCCGGGCGAGCTGACGGACTTCCCCAACGCGCGGATCGTGCGGGCGAACGGGCAGGCGTCGGCGGGCGGGATCGGCTCGGCGCGCGGGCTCGCCGGGATGTACGCGGCGGCCATCAGCACGGTGGACGGCCGTCCGCCGCTGCTGAAGCCCGACACGGTCGCGGAGATCGGCCAGGTCCACTCCTTCGGTCACGACCTCGTCGCCCGTGCCCCGAAGGCGTTCGGGCTCGGCTTCCAGGCCACCGCCGAGCTGGTCCACCCCTTCCTCGGCGCGGGCACCTTCGGCCACAGCGGCGCCGGCGGCTCCCAGGCGTTCGCCGACCCCCGCAGCGGTCTCGCCTACGGCTACACCCGCCGCCGTATGGCGTTCCCCGGCGGGGCGGCGCCGGAGAACGCGGGGTTCGTCCGGGCCGTGCACACGGCGGCGCTGGCGCTCTGAGCGCCGCGAGCAGGGCCCGGGTCCGGCCCCGCACACGAGAACGGAGTCCGCACCCCACGTCCAGGGGTACGGACTCCGTCATGTGCAACGAACGTGAGCGGGCGTTCGTCACGGGGAGGGGCTCAGAGCTTGACGATCATCTTGCCGGTGTTGTCGCCGCGCAGGACGCCGAGGAACGCCTCCAGGTTGTTCTCGATGCCCTCGACGACGGTCTCGCGGTACTTGAGCGCGCCCGAGGCGACCCAGGGGCCGACCTCCTGGACGAACTGCGGCTGGAAGTCGTAGTGGTCGCCGACGAGGACGCCCTCGACGCGCAGACGGTTCTGCAGGATCTTGACCATGTTGCGCGGGCCCGGGGTCGGCTCGGTCGAGTTGTACTGGGAGATCATGCCGCAGATCACGGCCCGGCCGCGCAGGTTGAGCGCGCCGATCGCGGCCTCCAGGTGCTCGCCGCCGACGTTGTCGAAGTAGACGTCGATACCGTCGGGGGCCGCCTCCTTGAGCTGCTCCCACACGGGGCCGTTCTTGTAGTTGAAGGCCGCGTCGAAGCCGTACTCCTCCACGAGCAGCTTGACCTTCTCGTCGGAGCCGGCCGAGCCGATGACGCGGGAGGCGCCCTTGAGCTTGGCGATCTGGCCGACCTGGCTGCCGACCGCCCCGGCGGCGCCGGAGACGAAGACCGCGTCGCCCTCCTTGAAGGCGCCGACCCGCAGCAGGCCCGCGTAGGCGGTGAGGCCGGTCATGCCGAGGACGCCGAGGTAGGTGGAGAGCGGCGCGGCGTCCGGGTCGACCTTCACGGCCTGCTTGGCGTCGATCGTGGCGTACTCGCGCCAGCCGCCGAAGTGCAGCACGTGGTCACCGGCGGCGATGCCGTCCGCCGCCGAGGCGACGACCTCGCCGACGGCGCCGCCCTGCATGACCTTGCCCAGCTCGAACGGGGCGACGTACGACTTCGCGTCGCTCATCCGTCCGCGCATGTACGGGTCCACGGAGAGGTACTTGTTCCGTACGAGGACCTCACCCGCGCCGGGCTGCCGGATCTCCGCCTCGACCAGGGCGAAGTCCTCGTCCTTGGGCCAGCCGACGGGGCGGCTCAGCAGGTGCCATTCGCGGCTGGTGGCGGGGAGGGCGGGGGTGTCGGACATGGGGGTGGGCCTTCCTGCGGGTGCGTGGTGCGAACGGTGGCACATACCGTGCGGTTACTTCAGTGCCTGAAACAACCATGCTCCTGAATATTTCATGTTGTCAAGTAAAGGGGTAACCTCGACGCCATGCCCACGCAGAAGACGACCCCCCGCATCGACCCCCTGACCATGGAGGTCGTCGAACTCATCGGCACGGTGGTGGCCCGCTACCACGAGGAGTACGAGGACGCCGCCGCCGAGCACACGCTCACCGGCGCGCAGGCACGTCTCCTCGGCCTCCTTTCCCTGGAACCGCTCCCCATGCGCCGCCTCGCCCAGAAACTCCGCTGCGAGCCCTCGAACGTGACCGGCATCGTGGACCGGCTGGAGAGCCGGGGCCTGGTGGAACGCCGCCCCGACCCCGGGGACCGCCGCGTGAAGCTGGCGGCGGCCACGGCCGAGGGCCGCCGGGTGGCCGGCAGCCTGCGGGACTCCCTGGACTTCGCCCGGGAGCCGCTGGCGGGACTGAGCGCGGCCGAGCGGGAGGTGCTGCGCGATCTGCTGCGGCGGATGGTCGAGGCGTAGGACCGGCCCCCATCGCGCACCGGCCCGCTATGGTGTAATGCATGACGAGCCAGAATGACCCTTACGACCTCAGCGTGGGCGTGCCCTCGGTCGAGGTCTTCCGCCGTCTGCGTACCGATGCGGGCCTGTCCGACAAGGCCCCCGAGGCGGTCGCGCTCGCCCTGCCCCGCACCTGGCACGGGGTGATCCTCCGGCACGAGGGGCGCCCCATCGGCATGGGGCGGGTCGTCGGGGACGGCGGTACGGCGTTCCAGATCGTCGACATCTGTGTGCACCCCGCCCACCAGGGCCGCGGCCTCGGCCGGCGCATCATGGCCGCGCTCACGGAGGAACTGGAGCGCCGGGCGCCCGCCACCGCGTACGTCTCCCTGATCGCGGACGGCCCGGCCCGCTTCCTCTACGAGAAGTTCGGCTTCGCCGACACCGCCGCGCACGGCTCGATCGGCATGTACCGGGTGATGGACGGGGGTCCGCAGGGCCACGGTACGTAGGCGACCGGGAACGACAGAAACGACAGCAGGGGACGCCCGCCCGTCGCCGGGCGGGCGTCCCCTTGGGCTCGGGTGACGCGTCAGGTCTTCTTGCGTGCCGTCATCGCCCGCTGGATCAGGATGAACGCGCACAGCAGCACACCCGTGGCGATCTTCGTCCACCAGGAGCTGAGGGTGCCCTCGAACTGGATGATGCTCTTGATGAGGCCCAGCACGAGGACGCCGAACAGGGTGCCGATGACATAGCCGGAGCCGCCGGTGAGCAGCGTGCCGCCGATGACGACCGCGGCGATCGCGTCCAGTTCCATGCCGGTGGCGTGCAGCGGGTCGCCGGACTGGATGTAGAGGGTGAAGAGCAGGCCCGCCAGCGCCGAGCAGAAGCCCGACACCGTGTAGACGGCGATCTTGGTGCCGCCCTGCGGGAGGCCCATCAGCATCGCGGACTGCTCGTTGCCGCCGATGGCGTACACCCGCCGGCCGAAGCGGCTGTAGTGGAGGATGTAGAAGGCCGCCGCCAGCACCACCAGCGCGACGATCGCGCCGATGGAGAGGAAGCCGAAGCCCAGCTGCGCCTGTGCCTGCGCCAGGCTGCTGACCGTCTCGTCGCCGATGGCGATGGACTCCTTGCTGATGACCAGGCACAGGCCCCGGAAGAGGAAGAGGCCGGCGAGGGTCACGATGAAGGGCTGGATCTCGAAGTTCTGGATCACGTAGCCCATCAGGAAGCCGCCGAGCGCTCCCACGGCCAGGGCCAGCGGGACGACCAGCAGGATCGGCAGACCCTGGCGTTCCACCAGCCAGGCCGTGAACATCGTGGTGAAGCCGATGACCGAGCCGACGGACAGGTCGATGCCGCCGGAGAGGATCACGAAGGTCGCGCCGACGGCGGCCACCAGCAGGTAGCCGTTGTCGATGAACAGGTTGAGGAAGACCTGCGGTTCGCCGAAGCCGTAGTTCTGGTAGCGGCTCAGCCCCGTGATGTACATCGCGAGGAAGAGCACGGCGGTCACCAGGACGGGCAGCCGCCGGTCGGCGAGGAGCGCCGAGACCTTGGACGTCGCCGGCGCGGCGAGGGTGTCCTGGGGCGGCGGGGTCTTGGTGGTCGCGGTCATCACGACACCTCCATCTTCGGGGCCGCGTCGGCGGGCGCGGTGGCGGTCTTCGCCGGGGCCGCGGGCGACGTGCCGCCGCCGGTCGCGCCGGGCTTGGAGCCGAACCGGGCGCCGAAGACCTTCGCACGGAACTTCGGGGACTGGAGCAGACAGACGACGATGACGACGGCCGCCTTGAAGACCAGGTTGGTCTGGGTGGGGACGCCGATCGTGTAGATCGTCGTGGTGAGGGTCTGGATGACCAGGGCGCCGACGACCGTGCCGCCGATGGAGAACCGGCCGCCCAGCAGCGAGGTGCCGCCGATCACCACGGCGAGGATCGCGTCCAGCTCGATCCACAGGCCGGCGTTGTTGCCGTCGGCCGCCGAGGTGTTGGAGCTGATCATCAGGCCCGCGATGCCCGCGCACAGGGCGCAGAAGACGTAGACCATGATCTTGATGCGCATGGACCGGATGCCGACCAGACGGCTGGCCTCGGCGTTGCCGCCGACCGACTCGACGAGGAGGCCGAGGGCGGTCCTGCGGGTCAGGGCCACCGTGATGGCGACGACCGCCGCGACGACGAAGATGGAGAAGGGCAGCGTCAGCCAGTAGCCGCCGCCGATCAGCTTGTACGGCTCGCTGTTGATGGTGATGATCTGGCCGTCGGTGATCAGCTGGGCGACGCCCCGGCCGGCGACCATGATGATGAGGGTCGCGATGATGGGCTGGATGCCCATCCGGGCCACCAGGAAGCCGTTCCACAGTCCGCAGACCACGGCGGCCACCAGGCCGATGCCCATGGCCAGGAAGACCGCCGACAGCGTGTTCTGGTCGGCCTGGTCACTGATGTACGAGCAGGTCAGGGCGCCGGTGATGGCGACGACCGCGCCCACGGAGAGGTCGATGCCGCCGGTGGCGATGACCAGGGTCATGCCGACCGCGACCAGGATCAGGGGCGAGCCGAAGAGCACGATCGAGACGAGGCTGCCGTACAGGTGCCCGTCCGTCATCCTGATCGAGAAGAAGTCGGGGGTGAAGGGGACGTTGATGAGCAGCAGCGCCACCAGGACCGCGACGGGCCAGAACAGGTGGTGGTGCGTCAGCGCCCGCCAGCGGGATGCCGTGCCGGTCGTGGCCGTCGTCGCCACGGGTGGGGTGCTCAACTGTCTTCTCCGCTCGCGATGGTCTCCAGGATCCGGCTGGTGGTGATCTCCGGTCCGTTGGTGAGCTTCGCCACCAGCTTGCGGTCGCGCAGCACGCCGATGGTGTGGCTGAGGCGGAGGACCTCCTCCAGCTCGGCCGCGATGTAGAGCACGGACATCCCGTCCTCGGAGAGGGACACCACGAGCTTCTGGATCTCGGCCTTGGCTCCGACGTCGATGCCGCGGGTGGGCTCGTCGAGGATCAGCAGCTTCGGCTGGGTGATCAGCCAGCGGGCGAGCAGCACCTTCTGCTGGTTGCCGCCGCTGAGCTGGCCGACGCGGGCCTCCGGGTTGGCGGGCCGAATGTCGAGGGCCTTGATGTACTTGGCGACGAGTTCGTCGCGCTGGGCGGCCGGGATGGGCCGGGTCCAGCCGCGGGACGCCTGGAGGGCCAGGATGATGTTCTCCCGGACCGTCAGGTCGGGGACCAGGCCCTCGGTCTTGCGGTTCTCCGAGCAGAACGCGACCCCGGCGCCGATGGCGTCGTTCGGGGCGTGCATCGGGACCTGCCGGCCGCCCACGGTGACCTTGCCGCTGTCGGGCTGGTCGGCGCCGAAGAGCAGCCGGGCGAGTTCGGTGCGGCCGGAGCCGAGCAGTCCGGCGAGGCCCACGACCTCGCCCTTCTTGATGTCCAGGTCGAAGGGGGCGATCCCGCCCGTGCGGCCGAGGCCCTCGGCGTGCAGCAGGGTCTCGCCGACGTCGGCGTGCAGCTGCTGCTCGTGCAGTTCCTCCAGCTGGTCCAGGTCCTTGCCGATCATCAGCTGGATCAGGCCGACCTGGTCGAGTTCGCTGACCATGTGCTCGCCAACGAGGGTGCCGTTGCGCAGGACGGTCATGCGGTCGCAGATCTCGTAGATCTGGTCGAGGAAGTGCGAGACGAAGAGGATCGCGACGCCGTCGTCCTTCAACCGCCGCATCAGCCGGAAGAGTTCGAGGACCTCGTCGCGGTCGAGGCTGGACGTCGGCTCGTCGAGGACGAGGACTTTGGTGCCCTTCCCCTCCTCGCCGCCGGTGCTCACCGACCGGACGATCGCGACCAGTTGCTGCACGGCCAGCGGGTAGGAGGACAGCGGGGCCGTCACGTCGATGTCGAGGCCGAGCCGGTCGACCAGCTCCGCGGCCTCCTGCCGCAGGCGCTTCCACTGGATACGGCCGAAGCGGGTGGGCTCGCGGCCGATGAAGATGTTCTCCGCCACCGAGAGGTTGGGGCAGAGGTTGACCTCCTGGTAGACGGTGTTGATGCCGGCCTGCTGTGCCTGCAGCGGGCTGGCGAACCGCACGGACTCCCCGTCGAGGGTGATCGTTCCGCCGTCCAGGGAGTAGACCCCGGTGAGCACCTTGATGAGGGTGGACTTGCCGGCGCCGTTCTCGCCCATGAGCGCGTGGATCTCGCCGGGGAAGAGCCGGAAGTCGACGCCCGACAGAGCCCGTACCCCCGGGAATTCTTTGACTATGCCCGTCATCTCCAGGACGGGCCGCGGCTCTGCCATAAGTCTCCTAGCGAGGACCACCGGGGATGTCCGGTGGGGGAATTCACTTACGTGGGCTGTGGTGCGTTCGTCCCGGCCCGCGCGGGGCCGGTCGGGGCCGGACCCGCGCACCGCGGGTCCCGAGCCCTCGCACGGGGCGCGGTCGTCGCCGCGCCCCTCGTGCGATCGCGTCGCCGCAGGCCCTAGGGCCCTTCTGACGGATCTCCGTGGGAGAAGGAGCGGCGTTCGGTGCGTGCTCTCGGCGTGCCGGGCGGAAGACCTCGTACTGGACGTACTTGGGCTTTCGCCCGGTGCGGCGAGAGGGCGTGCCGGGCGTCGCGACGCCGCGGAGAACCGTCAGAAGGGCCCTGAGGGGCCCGGCCGACCGTGATCCCGGTCGGCCGGAGGCTCCCTGCCGGTGGTTGCGGTCAGTACTTGCGGGTGGGGAGGGCGTCCTTGGCCTGGTCCTGCATGAAGTCGCTCTCCTTGGTCTTGATCCAGCGATCGACCTTCTCGCCGTTCTTGACCTTCTCCACGACCTCCATCAGCTGAGGGCCGAGCAGCGGGTTGCACTCCACGATGGCGTTGATCTTGCCCTCGGACATGGCGATGAAGCCGTCCTTCACGCCGTCGACCGTGACGATCAGGATGTCCTTGCCGGGCTTCTTGCCGGCCGCCTCGATGGCCTGGATGGCGCCGATGCCCATGTCGTCGTTGTGCGCGAACAGCACGTCGATGTCCGGGTTGGACTGCAGGAAGGCCGCCATGACCTGCTTGCCGCCGGCGCGGGTGAACTCACCGGTCTGGCTGACGACGATCTCCCAGTCGTCCTTGTGCTCGGCGTCCATGACCTCCTTGAAGCCCTTGGCGCGCTCGATCGCGGGGGCGGCACCGGTGGTGCCCTCCAGCTGGGCGATCTTCACCTTGCCCTTGTGGCCGGCCTTCTCCAGGACCTTCTCCAGGATCTTGGCGGCGCGGCGGCCCTCGTCGGTGAAGTCGGAGCCGACCAGGGTGACGAACAGGGACTCGTCGGAGGTCTCGACGGAGCGGTCGGTGAGGACGACCGGGATCTTCTTGGCCTTGGCCTCCTTGAGCACCGCGTCCCAGCCGGTGACGACCACCGGGGAGAAGGCGATGACGTCCACGCCCTGGGTGATGTAGCTGCGGATCGCGGAGATCTGGTTCTCCTGCTTCTGCTGCGCGTCGGAGAACTTGAGGTCGTAACCCGCCTCCTTGGCCGCGGACTTCACCGAGTCCGTGTTGGCGCTGCGCCAGCCGCTCTCCGAGCCGACCTGGGAGAAGCCGAGGGTGATCTTCTTGCTGCCGCCACCGCCGTTGCCCGAGTCCCCGGAGGAGCTGTCCTCCTTGGCGCAGGCCGTCAGACCCGTCGCGGCCACCACGCCGACCGCCGCGGTGAGGAAGTTACGTCTGTTGAGCATGTCTTCTCCTTTGAAGAGCCGGCCCGGGAAGGACCGTTGGTACTCGTGGTGGACCGGCCGCACTGCGTCCAACCTGTCGATCATTGTTCGAAATGTCGGCCACACCGATGGATGAAAAGCGTTCGGTTGTTCGGTGCCCGTCAGCCGGGCGGGGGGCCCGCCGAGGGCAGGTACGGGAAGGTGCTGGCCCGGACGACGAGCTGCGGTTCGATGGCGATCCTGGACGGTCCGGCGGGGGGCCGGCCCTCGATCAGGTCGAGCAGCAGGGCGATGCTGCGCCGGCCCACCGTCGTGAAGTCCTGCCGGACGGTGGTCAGGGGCGGGGCGAAGAACTCCGACTCCGGGATGTCGTCGAAGCCGACCACCGCCACGTCCTGGGGCGTGCGTACGCCCGCCTCCCGCAGCGCGCGCAACACCCCCAGGGCCATCTGGTCGTTGGCGACGAAGACGGCGGTCAGACCGCGGCCCACCCAGCCGGCCAGTTCCTGGCCCGCCCGGTAGCCCGACAGCGGGCTCCAGTCCCCGCGCAACGGCTGCGGCGGTTCGACGCCCGCCTCTTCGAGGGTGGCCCGCCAGCCGGCGGTCCGGTCCGCCGACTCCTGCCAGTCCTCGGGCCCGGCGAGGTGCCAGACCTTGCGGTGCCCCGCGGCGAGCAGATGGCCGGTGGCCAGCCGCGCGCCCAGTTCCTGGTCCACGTTGACGCTGGGGACCTCGGAGCCGGAGCCGGTGCCCACGGCCACCACCGGGAAGGGCAGCCGCAGTCCGGCGAGGGCCGCGACCGCCGACCGCTGCGGGGCCAGAGCGATCACTCCGTCCACGCCGCCGTCGCTGAGGCGGTCGACCGCCTCGGAGAGCGTCTCCACGGTCAGTTCGCGAAGACTGACCGTCGAGACGAGGTACCCCTCGGCCCGAGCCGCCTCCTCCAGCGCGAACAGCGTGCTGGCGGGGCCGTAGAGCGTGGTGTTGGAGGCAACCACGCCCAGGGTCTGGGTGCGCCGGGTCACCAGGGCCCGTGCGGAGGAGTTGCGACGGTAGCCCATCTCCTCGATCGCGCGCTGCACCCTCGTGCGGGTCTCGTCCCGGACGTTGGGGTGGTCCCCCAGCACCCGGGAGACGGTCTGGTGGGAGACGCCTGCCTGGCGCGCCACGTCGGCCATGGTGGGCGGCCGGAGCTGCGAGTGGGTCACGGCCGCACCTCCTCGGCGGTCGACGGTGGACAGGCTCTGTGCTGCGGGTGGTTCCGTACTGCGGGTAAGTCCGGTGGCGGCGACGGTTCCCGCGCCGTGGACGGGCCCTGTGCGGCGGGCGGATGGTTCCGCGCCGTCGGCTTCACCTCCGGGTCCCTGAAAAACCCGGGTCGGCCGCCGGTGAGGCGAGTGGGGACGGTGCCGGCAAGACGGTCGTACCTCCTCGGATGCCCTGGGGCGTCGACTGGTGAATGCGGACGTCATTGTGAGCGCTAACAATTCATGGCGGTCAAGAGGGATGCGCCGGGGAAGTCGTCACGGTTGAATAACGCGGCCGTCGCGGGGAGTTGGGCACAGGGCGGCCGGAGCATGCGGCAGCCCCCGGCGCGGGCCGCGCACCGGGGGCTGTGACCTGCCCGTTCTCTCTAGGAGCACCACCACAGGAACTGCTTGCAGGTCGCCGAAGGACTGGGCTGCGGGGCGGGTTCGTCCGCGGTCGGTCCGGCGGTCGGCCCGTCGGTCTCCTCGGGGTCCGAGGTCGGTTTCCCGGCCGAAGGGGCGGGGCTCGCCGTGGCTTTGGACGCCGACCGGTCCCCGGGGCCGTCACCGTCCTCATCGGTGTCCTCGGCCGCGGACTTCTCGGACTCGGAGGCGGACGGGGAGGCCGACTTGTCCGGCTTCTTCCTGTCCTTCGCCGCGTCGGCCGGCCCGTCCCCCGCGCCGTCACCGGACCGTTCGGAGCCGCCCGCCGAAGCCGTCGGCGAGGCGTCGGAGACGTCGTCGACCGAGGCCGCGCGCGGCTCCTTCGGCGGTGCCTCCATGCCGAGTTCGGCGAGGCTCAGTCCGCCGGCGGCGAGCAGCAGCCCGGCCCCGGCGATGAGCACCCGGCGGCGCCGGCGCCGGTGCGCGGCGGCCTTGCGGTCCCGCCGTCCGGCCCGCGCTCCGCGCCCGCGGCCACGCCCCCGGGACCGGTCCCGGCGCGGGCCGTCCTCCGGGGTGTCGCCCGGGGCGTCCTCCGCGAGGCCGTGCCCGAACTCGGGCGCCTCGCCGTCGAGTTCGTCCACGTCAGGGGCTGCCTGCGCGACCCGTGCCCCGCGGCCCCGGCCACGGGAGCGGGCGCGGCGTCCGCCGGGGCCCGCGGGGGTGGTCCCGGGTTCGAGGTGGGTCTCGTGTTCGTCGGCGGCCGTGTCGTCCCCGGCGGACAGGGCGTCCGGGTGGGTGCGGCACTCTTCGGCCGACGCGCCGCATCCCGAGCAGGAGAAGGCGCCATTGAGGTGCCGTTGGCACGGGTGGCAGTAATCCATGACGCCGGAAGATTATGTTCCGCGGCGGTGACGTTCCCGGGTGGGCCCGTGAAAGTTGTGTAGGAACCTTGTGGACCAGGCGCGCCGGGCCCGGACGGCCGGGACCGCCCGCCCGCCTCCGGGTCTCCGGCCGCCTCGACGCGCAACCGTTGTGGGTTCACCCCATTGACACCCAGACCGGGTCGTCCTTACTGTCGCGATCAGCATTTCGAACGAGCGACGAAATTTCGAACAGACACAGACCACAGAGGACAGGGAGTACCGTGCGCATCACGGGAATCAGCACGCACGTGGTCGGGACGCCGTGGCGGAACCTGACCTACGTACAGGTGCACACCGACGAGGGGCTCACCGGCGTCGGCGAGACCCGCATGCTGGGCCACACCGACGCGCTGCTCGGCTATCTGCACGAGGCCAAGACCAACCATATTCTCGGGTCGGACCCGTTCGCTGTCGAGGACCTCGTCAAGCGGATGAAGTACGGCGACTACGGCCGGGCCGGCGAGATCGTGATGTCGGGCATCGCCGTCATCGAGATGGCCTGCTGGGACATCAAGGGCAAGGCCCTCGGCGTGCCGGTCTGGCAGCTGCTCGGCGGCAAGGTCACCGACAAGGTCAAGGCGTACGCCAACGGCTGGTACACCACCGAGCGCACGCCCGAGGCGTACCACAAGGCGGCGCAGGGCGTCATGGAGCGCGGCTACAAGGCGCTCAAGATCGACCCCTTCGGCACCGGTCACTTCGAGCTGGACCACGAGCAGAGCCTGTACGCCGTCTCGCTGATCGAGGCCGTGCGCGACGCGATCGGGCCGGACGCCGAGCTGATGCTGGAGATGCACGGCCGGTTCTCGCCCTCCACCGCCGTCCGTCTGGCCAAGGACCTGGCGCCCTTCAAGCCCGCGTGGCTGGAGGAGCCGTGCCCGCCGGAGAACCTGAAGGCGCTGGAGAAGGTCGCCGCCAAGGTGGACATCCCGGTGGCCACGGGTGAGCGCATCCACGACCGGATCGAGTTCCGCGAGCTCTTCGAGAGCCAGGCCGTGGACATCATCCAGCCCGACGTCGGCCACATCGGCGGCATCTGGGAGACCCGCAAGCTGGCGGCCACCGCCGAGACCCACTACACGCTGGTCGCGCCGCACAACGTGGGCGGTCCCGTGCTCACCGCAGCCTCGCTGCAGGTCGGCTTCACCTCCCCGAACTTCAAGATCCTCGAACACTTCAACGACTTCGCGGACGCGGAGATCAAGAAGGTCGTCTCGGGGGCCCCGGAGGTCGTGGACGGCTACTTCCACCTGTCCGACAAGCCCGGTCTCGGTGTCGAGCTCGACGTGGACGCGGCGGCGGAGTTCCCGCAGCAGCAGGCCCGCTTCGACCTGTGGGCCGAGGGCTGGGAGCAGCGCAAGCCCAAGGGCAGCCAGTGACCGCCACGCCCGACGCGGCCGGCGCCGGCTCCCCGGCCGCCGCCGTCGTCATCGAGGCGCCGGGCGAGCACCGGCTGGTGCCGCACGAGCCCCGGCAGCCGGCGGCCGGCGAGGCCCTCGTCCGGGTGCACGCCTCCGGGATCTGCGGCAGCGACCGCGAGGTCTTCCAGGGCAACAGGCCGGAGGGGTACGTCCGTTACCCCCTGACGCCGGGCCACGAGTGGTCCGGCACGGTCACCGCGGTCGGTGACGGTGTCCCTTCAAGTCTTGTCGGCCGCAAGGTCGTGGGCGAGGGCTTCCGGAACTGCCAGGTGTGCGACCGCTGCCACGCGGGCGAGACCACGCTGTGCTCGGCCGGGTACGAGGAGACCGGGTTCACCCAGCCCGGCGCGATGGCCACGACCCTCACCCTGCCGGCCCGTCTGCTGCACGTTCTCCCGGACGACGCGGATCTGTCGGCGGCGGCACTGCTGGAGCCGGCCGCGTGCATCGCGGCCGCCGCGCTCAAGGCGAACGCCGTCCCGGGCGAGCGGGTGGCCGTGGTGGGCACGGGAACGCTCGGCATGTTCGCCGTTCAGTTCCTGAAGGCGGCGTCCCCGGCCGAGCTGCTCGTCGTGGGCACCCGGCCGGACCGGGCGGAGCTGTCGAAGCGCTTCGGCGCCACGGACTTCCGCACCAAGGACCAGGAGCTGCCCGGCGACTTCGACGTCGTCATCGAGACCGCCGGGTCGGCGGACGCGGCCACCACGGCCGCCGCCCTGCTGCGGCGCGGCGGCCGGCTGGTCCTGACGGGCATCCCGGCGGCGGGCGCGGACGGGCTCGACCCGACCGACCTGGTCGTACGGCAGCTGGAGGTGCACACGGTGTTCGGCGCGGCGCCAGACGCCTGGGCGCACACCGTGCGGGTCTTCGGAGCCGGGCTGCTGGACCCGCTGCCGCTGGTCACGCACGAGCTGCCGCTGGAGCAGTTCCCGCAGGCCATCGAGCTGGTGGGGTCCGGTGACCCGACCGTCGGAAAGGTCCTGCTGCGGCCATGACACACCCCTGAGCCGTGCGCCGGTACGGGGCCACCTGACGACCTCGTACCGGCGCACATCCACGAGCTTTGTGCACCAAGAGCCGCGAACCTTGTCCGAAATATCGAATCCGATGCAGCCAGAAGGACAGCTTGTGACCGACACCACCGCTCCGGCGCCGCGCCGACCCGGCGAGCAGGCCCTCGCCGCGCTCGGGCTGAACGCACCCGCCCTCGACCCCTCCGACGCCTCCCCGCACTCCTTCCCCGGCGGTGGCCGCTGGCGTACCGAGGTGCCCTCCGTCGAGGGGCCCGAGGCGCTCGGCGTGGTCCTCAAGGAGGCCTCGCGGCTCGACGTGCCGATCCACCGGATCAGCCAGGGCAGCGGCGTGTGGATGCTCACCGACGCCGAGATCACCGAGATGGTGGAGGCGACGGCCGAGCGTGACATCGAGCTCTGCCTGTTCACCGGCCCCCGCGGGACCTGGGACATCGGCGGCTCCACCCGTACCGACTCCAAGGGCGCCGGTCTGCGGGCCCGCGGGCACGACGCGGTCGCCGGGTGCGTCGAGGACGCCGTGCGCGCGACCGAGCTGGGTGTGAAGTGCCTGCTGGTCGCCGACGAGGGTGTGCTGTGGACGCTGCACCGGGCGCGGGTGGAGGGGATCATCCCGGCCGACACGACCTTCAAGGTGTCGGCGCTGATCGGCCCGGTCAACCCGACCGCCTACGCCGTCTACGAGAACCTCGGCGGCGACTCGATCAACGTGCCGAGCGACCTGACGCTCGATCACCTCACCGAGATCCGGCGGGTGTCGGGCGCTCCCATGGACATGTACATCGAGGCGCCCGACGACCTCGGCGGCTATGTGAGGATGTACGAGGTCGCCGAGCTGATCCGGCGCGGCGCACCGATCTACCTGAAGTTCGGCCTGTCGAAGGCCCCCGGGATCTACCCCTACGGGCACCACATGCGGGACCTCACCCTGTCCACGGCGAAGGAACGCGTACGGCGCGGCCGGCTGGCCCTGGATCTCCTCGCGCGGCACGGAGCGGACGGCGACATGGCGCCGCTCGGTACCCGTTTGCCCGGAGATCTGAAGCGCTTCGAAACTCCCTCATAACGAAGCGGACAACTGGCTTCACAGAAGAAGACGCAGTCACACAGAATCCCCCACATCTCCTCTGGCTCCTTTCGGCTCATGAAGCGCCGTCCCCGCCAGAACGTACAGAGCCTTCAAGACATCAAGGATGATGATCATGCGCACTCGCCGAGCCGCACTCGCCGCCATCGCCTCCACCGCCTCTCTCGCCCTGACCCTGACCGCCTGCGGCCAGAACAGTGAGGGTGGCAGCGACGACAAGGGCGGCAGCGCCGAGGGCGGCACGATCGGCATCGCGATGCCGACCAAGTCCTCCGAGCGCTGGATCGCCGACGGCAAGAACGTGGTGACCAACCTCGAGAAGATGGGCTACAAGACCAAGCTGGTCTACGGCGAGGACGACCCGGACCAGCAGGTCGGCCAGATCGAGAACCTGATCACGCAGGGCGTGAAGGCCCTCATCGTCGCCGCCATCGACAACAAGTCGATGAACAACGTGCTGCAGCAGGCCGCCGACGCCGACATCCCGGTCATCTCCTACGACCGTCTGATCCTCGGCACGAAGAACGTGGACTACTACGCCTCCTTCGACAACGAGAAGGTCGGCGAGCTCCAGGGCGGCTACATCGTCGAGAAGCTGGGCCTCAAGGACGGTTCCAAGAAGGGCCCGTTCAACATCGAGCTGTTCGCCGGCTCCAACGACGACAACAACACCCGCTACTTCTTCCAGGGCGCCATGAACGTCCTGCAGCCCTACATCGACAAGAAGCAGCTCGTCGTCAAGTCCGGCCAGACCGAGCTGAACCAGGTCACCACCCTGCGCTGGGACGGCGGCACCGCCCAGAAGCGCATGGACGACATCCTGACCTCGGCGTACAAGAGCGACCGCGTGGACGCCGTCCTGTCCCCCTACGACGGCATCTCCATCGGCATCATCTCCGCGCTGAAGTCGGACGACTACGGCTCCAAGAGCAAGCCGCTGCCGATCGTCTCCGGCCAGGACGCCGAGGTCGCCTCGGTGAAGTCGATCATCGCCGGTGACCAGTCGATGACCGTCTACAAGGACACCCGTGAGCTGGCCAAGGTCGCCTCGAACATGGTCGACGCGCTGCTGAAGGGCAAGAAGCCCGAGGTCAACGACACCAAGACCTACGACAACGGCTCGAAGGTCGTCCCCGCCTACCTGCTGGAGCCGGTCAGCGTCGACAAGTCCAACTACAAGGCGACCGTCGTCGACTCCGGCTACATCAAGGAGAGCGACCTCAACTAGTCAGACGGATCCCCCGACCGACCACTGATTGGAAGGCACGACCATGGCGGGACCCGTCCTGGAAATGCGCTCGATCGTCAAGACCTTTCCCGGCGTCAAAGCGCTGTCGGACGTCACACTGACCGTCCAGCAGGGCGAGGTCCATGCCATCTGCGGCGAGAACGGCGCCGGCAAGTCGACCCTCATGAAGGTCCTCTCCGGCGTCCATCCGCACGGCAGTTACGAGGGCGACATCCTCTTCGAGGGTGAGCCCTGCGAGTTCAAGGACATCAGGGCCAGCGAGCAGCGCGGCATCGTCATCATCCACCAGGAGCTGGCGCTGTCGCCCTACCTCTCCCTCGCGGAGAACATCTTCCTCGGCAACGAGCACGCCAAGGGCGGGTTCATCGACTGGCGGGAGACCCTGCGGCACGGCACCGAGCTGCTGCGCCGGGTCGGGCTCTCCGACCACCCGGACACCCGCGTCGCCGACATCGGCGTGGGCAAGCAGCAGCTCGTGGAGATCGCCAAGGCGCTCTCCAAGAAGGTGAAGCTCCTCATCCTGGACGAGCCGACGGCCGCCCTGAACGACGAGGACAGCGACAAACTCCTCGATCTCATCCTGGAGTTGAAGAAGCAGGGCATCACCTCGATCATCATCTCCCACAAGCTGAACGAGATCCGCAAGGTCGCCGACTCGGTGACGATCATCCGCGACGGCCAGACCATCGAGACCCTCGACGTGAAGGCCGCGGAGACCACCGAGGACCGGATCATCAGCGGCATGGTGGGGCGCGACCTGGAGCACCGCTTCCCGGAGCGCACCCCGCACGAGCCGGAGCTGGGCGCCTCGCCCGCCCTGGAGATCCGCAACTGGACCGTGCACCACCCGATCGACCAGCAGCGCAAGGTGGTCGACGACGTGTCCCTCCAGGTGCGGCGTGGTGAGATCGTCGGCATCGCGGGCCTCATGGGCGCGGGCCGGACCGAACTGGCGATGAACGTCTTCGGCCGCACCTACGGCCGCCACAGCGGCGGCACGGTCCTCAAGGACGGCAAGGAGATCCGTACCCGGACCGTCCCCGAGGCGGTCGAGCACGGCATCGCCTACGTCACCGAGGACCGCAAGCACTACGGCCTCAACCTCATCGACACCATCAACCGCAACATCTCGCTCAGCGCGCTGGGCAAGGTCGCCAAGGCCGGCGTGGTGGACGAGCACGAGGAGCGGAAGGTCGCCGAGCGGTTCCGCAAGTCGATGAACATCAAGGCGCCGACCGTCTTCGAGCCGGTGGGCAAGCTCTCCGGCGGCAACCAGCAGAAGGTCGTCCTCAGCAAGTGGATCTTCGCGGGTCCCGATGTGCTGATCCTGGACGAGCCGACCCGCGGGATCGACGTGGGTGCCAAGTACGAGATCTACACGGTCATCGACAAGCTGGCGGCCGAGGGCAAGGCGGTCGTCTTCATCTCCTCCGAGCTGCCGGAACTGCTCGGAATGTGCGACCGCATCTACACGATGGCCGCAGGGCGGCTGACGGGTGAGTTCTCGCGTGCCGAGGCCACGCAGGAATCGCTGATGCGTCAGATGACGAAGGACAAAGAGGTAACCCGATGAGCACGGACGTGACCGCCAAGAGCCCGGCCCCCGCGCCGCCCGGCAAGAGCGGGACGGCGGCGGGCGGCGGCCTGCTCCAGCTGGTACTGGACGGTATGCGCCGCAACATGCGGCAGTACGGCATGCTGATCGCCCTCGGCCTGATCGTGGCGCTGTTCGCCGTGTGGACCGACGGCGACCTGCTGCTGCCGCGCAACGTGTCGAACCTGGTGCTGCAGAACAGCTACATCCTGATCCTCGCGATCGGCATGATGCTGGTCATCATCGCCGGCCACATCGACCTGTCCGTGGGCTCGCTGACCGCGTTCATCGGCTCGATGGCCGCCGTGTTCATGGTCGACAACGACATAGCGTGGCCGCTGGCCGTGCTGCTGTGTCTGGCCGTGGGCGCCGCGGCGGGAGCCGCACAGGGCTTCTTCATCGCGTATCTCGGCATACCGTCGTTCATCGTGACCCTGGCGGGCATGCTGGTCTTCCGCGGTCTCACCGAGATCTTCCTCAAGGGCCAGACCCTCGGCCCGTTCCCGGAGGGCCTGCAGAAGGTCGCCAACGGCTTCCTCCCCGAGGTCGGCCCGGAGACCAACTACCACAACCTCACGCTGCTGCTGGGCTTCGCCCTCATCGGATTCGTGGTGCTCCAGGAGTTCCGCGACCGGCGCCGGCAGCAGGAGTTCGCGCTCGACGTGCCGCCGATGAACCTGTTCGTCCTCAAGCTCGTCGCGATCTCCGCGGCCCTGCTCACCGTCACCATGCTGCTCGCCAGCTACAAGGGCGCCCCGATCGTCCTGCTGATCCTCGGCGCGCTCGTCGTCGGCTTCGGCTACGTGATGCGCAACGCGATCATCGGCCGCCACATCTACGCCATCGGCGGCAACCTGCCCGCCGCCAAGCTGTCCGGTGTGAAGGACAAGAAGGTCACCTTCCTGATCTTCCTCAACATGGGCATGCTGGCCGCGCTGGCCGGTCTGGTCTTCGCCGCACGCTTCAACGCGGCGTCCCCGAAGGCGGGCCTCAACTTCGAGCTGGAGGCCATCGCGGCGTCCTTCATCGGCGGCGCGTCGATGAGCGGCGGCGTCGGCACCGTCCTCGGTGCGATCATCGGTGGTCTCGTCCTCGGTGTTCTCAACAACGGTATGAACCTCGTCGGCATCGGCACCGACTGGCAGCAGGTCATCAAGGGCCTCGTCCTGCTGGCGGCCGTCGGATTCGACGTGTGGAACAAGCGCAAGGGCGGCAGCTGACCGCACGGCAAGGGGGCCTCGCCGAACCGGCGGGGCCCCTTTCCCATGGGAGAAAGGCGGGACCCCACCCGTGAAGGAACTCTTCGGCACGCTCTCCGACGGCACCGAGATCCACCGCTGGTCGCTGGAGAACGGCGGCACCCGGCTGAAGGTCCTGTCGTACGGCGGGATCGTGCAGTCCCTGGAGACCCCGGACCGCGACGGCCGGTACGCGAACATCTCCCTGAACCTCGGCACCGTCGAGGAGTACGTCGCCGGGTCGCCCTACTTCGGCGCGCTGATCGGCCGGTACGGCAACCGGATCGGCGCGGGCCGCTTCACGCTCGACGGCGAGACGTTCGAACTGCCCGCGAACGACGGCGCGAACAGTCTGCACGGCGGGACGGACGGCTTCGACCGGGCCGTGTGGGACGTCGAGCCGTTCACGGACGGCACCGACGTGGGCCTGCGCCTGACCCGCCGAAGCGCGGACGGCGAGATGGGCTACCCCGGCACCCTGGACGTGCGGGTGACCTACACCCTCACCGAGCGGGGCGAGTGGCGCATCGACTACGAGGCCACCACCGACCGGGCCACGGTCGTCAACCTCACGAACCACGTGTACTGGAACCTCGCGGGCGAGGGCAGCGGCTCGGTCCTCGACCACGAGCTGACGATCGCCGCCGCCCGCTACACCCCGGTCGGCCCGGGCCTGATCCCCACCGGTGAACCGGTGCCGGTCGCGGGCACCCCCTTCGACTTCCGCACGGGCAAGGCGGTCGGCGACGACCTGCGCACGGCCGACCGGCAGCTGCTGCACGCCAAGGGGTTCGACCACAACTGGGTCCTGGACAAGGGGGTCACCGCCGAGCCGGAGTGGGCCGCCACCCTCACCGACCCGGCGTCCGGCCGCACCCTGCGGATCTCGACCACCGAACCGGGGCTGCAGTTCTACTCCGGCAACTTCCTCGACGGCACGCTCGTGGGAGGCTCCGGGAGGATCTACCGGCAGGGCGACGCGCTGTGCCTGGAGACCCAGCACTTCCCCGACTCGCCGAACCAGCCGTCGTACCCCTCGACGGTGCTGCGCCCCGGGGAGACCTACCGGTCCACGACCCTCCACACCTTCGGCTGACCGCGGCCCGGCCTGCCGGCGCCGGCGCCAGGGTCTTCACAGACGGCTCACATGTTCTTACCGAAATCTCAGCGGTTGAACGGAACCCTTCCGGCCCCCGTATGTAAGGGCGGCCCGTGCTCCCCCGCACGGGCCGCCCTTAGTCGTCGGGCCCGGCCGTCCCCAACGGGCCCGCCCCCTACGGAGGTTCCATGTCCGACAACGTCACCTCGCTGTTCCGCAGCACCGCGGCGCACAGCCCCTCGATGGCTGCGCTGACGCGTGAGGGCGGCGACGGGGTGGGGCCGGTGGACTTCTGTATCCCGTGCAACCCGTACTTCCCCACGCCCGCCATGTTCGACGACATGGCGAGCAGGCTGCGGGACATCATCACGTACTACCCGAGCAGCGCCGACACCATCACCGCCGAGCTGTGCAACCTGCTCCAACTCCCGCCGCAGTGCGTGGCGATGGGCAACGGCTCGACCGAACTCATCACCTGGCTCGACCATCTGATGGTCCGTGAGTCCCTCGCCGTCCCCGTCCCCACCTTCGGCCGCTGGACCGACCAGCCGATGGAGACCGGCAAGCGGGTCGACATGTTCCCGCTCCAGGAGTCCAGCGGCTTCGCCCTCGACCTCGCACAGTACGCCGAGTTCATCCGGGCCCGCGGCACCCGGGTCGCCGTCATCTGCAACCCGAACAACCCCGACGGCGGCTTCCTGCACCGGCACGCGTTGGTGCAGTTCATGGACGCGATGGCCGACCTGGACCTGATCGTCATCGACGAGTCCTTCCTGGAGTTCGCCGACGCCGAGTCCGAGCCGTCCACGGTCCAGGACGCGGTCATGCGGCCCAACGTGGTCGTGCTGCGCAGCCTCGGCAAGAACTTCGGCCTGCACGGCATCCGCTTCGGCTATCTGGTCGCCAACCCGGCGCTGGCCGGCAAGGTCCGCTCGATGCTGCCGAAGTGGAACCTCAACTCCTTCGCCGAGCACGTGGTGTTCATGCTGAAGAACCACGGCGCCGAATACATGGAGAGCCTGCACCAGGTCCGCCGCGACCGGCTGGACATGGCCCGCCAGCTCTCCGCCCTCCCCGGGCTGACGGTCTACCCGTCGCAGGGGAACTTCCTCTTCGTGCGTCTGCCCGTGGGCGCCGAGGGCACCGTGGTCCGCGACCGGCTGCTCACCGAGCACCGGATCCTGGTCCGCGAGTGCGGCAACAAGGTCGGCTCGTCCAGTCGCTTCCTGCGACTCGTGGTCCGGCCCCAGGTCGACGTGCGTCGCCTGGTGTCCGGCCTGGAGTCGGTTCTCTACGGGTCCAGGAGGGGAGCCGCCGTACCCGAGCTGGGCACCGGGACCAGCTACAGCTCGGGTACGGCGGCCGTGGACCGGCTGATGAGCGAGACCAACGGCACGGGCATGCACAACCTCGCCGCACAGGCCATGAGCATGCCGGCCCCGGCGCCCGCGTCCTCCATGCAGTTCGCCTCCCCCGCGCCGACGCCGGCGCCCGCGCCCGCTCCGGCGCCCGTTCCCGCCGCCGCGTCCATGCAGTTCGCGTCGCCCGTCCCCGCCCCGGCACCCGCTCCGGCTCCGGCTCCGATGCCGATGCAGTTCCCGGCCCCGGCACCCGCTCCGGCCCCGATGCCGATGCCGGTCCCCGCTCCGGCACCGATGCCCGCCGCACCGGCCGCCGCCATGCCGGTTCCCGGTCTGCAGCCCGTCGCCCAGACCGGCATGCCCGGCCTCGCGACCGCCGCCCAGAACCGCCGCACCATGGGCGCGGCCCAGGGCCTCACCGCCGCCCAGGTACGCGGCCGCACCCAGCCGGAGCCCCTGGAGGAGCCCCAGGGGTGGCCCGCGGCCGGCGCGGTGTACAACCAGGTGGGGTGAGCCGGACCGCCCCCTGAAGGACCCCATGGGGCGACGCCCCCGACGGACCGCCCAGGCCCTGTCGGGGGCGTCGCCCTGTCCGCGTCTCCCGGCCGCGCGGCACCGCCCGGCCGGAAGGCGGGGTGCGTCAGTTCTGGTGGAGCTTGTCGCGGCCGGGCCCGCCGGAGAGGGTGTCCCTGCCCCTGCCGCCGTACAGGACGTCGTCGCCGCTGTTGCCCTGGAGCCTGTCGTCGCCGTCCTCGCCGTACAGCCTGTCGTCGCCCTTGCCGCCGTGCAGGGCGTCGGCGCCGGCCCGGCCGCGCAGGATGTCGTCGCCGGAGTCGCCGTACAGGCCGTCGGATTCGGCGCCGCCCGTGAGCGTGTCGTCGTCGGCGCCGCCGTGGCAGGCGTAGGAGCAGTCGCTGAGGACGTCGTCACCGCGTCCGCCGAAGGAGCCGAGGCCCCACACGCCACCGCCGCCGTCGATCCGGTCGTCGCCGTCCTCGCCGTGCAGCACGACGGACCGGTTGCCGAGCAGGACGTCGTTGCCGGCGCCGCCGTAGATCGTGGCGTACGCGGAGTTGGCGGCGGTGATCGTGACGGTGTCGTTCCCGTCGCCGAGGCCGACGTCGTAGATGTCCGTGTCGTCGGAGTTCATCGGGATCGGGACCGCGCACTCGGCGACGGTGCGGTCGGCCGGCTGCGGGTAGGTGCACTCCTTCGCGGCGAGGGTGATGGCGTACCGGTCGTTGAAGGTCAGCACGTAGTCCGCCTCCCACTCCGTCCGCTCCACGATCTTCGCCGACACCGTCAACCGGTTCGCCTGGCCGGGCGCTGCCTTGAACCACAACTCGCCCTTGTCGTGCACGAGGGAGGCGGCGGGCGCGGGGGCGGCCAGGGCGGGGGACGCGGTGAGCGGGACGCAGGCCAGGGCGAGCATGAGGGCGGCGCCGACAGCGGCGGCGGGGGCGGTGACGGCTCTGTGCCTGGGCAGTCCACGGGTGGGCATGGCGGGGTTCTCCTTAGCTGAGCGCCGGAACGAGCACCCGGTACGACCCGGCTCCGGAACCGGGGGTTGTGGCGAAACGCCGTTCCGCAGGCCCCCGTTGGGCGGTTTCATCCGGGATACGTCCGCGATACCTCCGCAGGAGTCCGGGAGTTCACCCGGTGGCCACCGAGCGGGCCGGACCCCGGCCGGCCGGCTGAACGGCGGGGGCGCCGGCCGCGTACCTCCTGTCGGCGGTGGCGCGCCCCGGTCACGTCGCCGGTCGTGCCCCCGGTCACGAGGCCACTCCGTCACGCCGTCGGAACCAGAACGCAACGCCCACGGCGCCCCGCACATCCCTGCGCGCCCTACGATCAAGCCCCGTCGCAACTCCGTACCCGCCCGTGCCGGGTGCGGCCGAGAGCTGGAGGTGGGTGGACCGTGCGCCACAACGCCCGGACGATCGTGGCGGTCACGGCCGCGCTGGGGCTGGCGGCCGGGCTGTCCGGCTGCGGCGGCGGCGCGGACGCCGAGTCGAGGACGGTCTCCCTGACCGTCGTCGCGACCAACTACGGCGACAGCGTGCGCAAGAACTCCGAGGGCTACTGGGACCGGGTCACCCTGGCGTTCGGCGCCGCGCACCCCGGCATCGACGTGGACGTGCGCGTCTACGGCCCGGACGAGGTCGAGGAGAAGGTCGCGAAGCTCGTCGAGCGGGGTGAGGCGCCCGACATCGTGCAGACGGACAGCTACTCCGAGTACGCCGCGCGGGACCTGCTCTACAGCGCGGACGAGGTACTGTCGGTCCAGGTCCAGGCCTCCTTCGTCCGCAGTCTCGCGAACGCCGGGGAGATGGACCGGGCGCAGTACGGCCTGCCGTTCACCGCGAGCACCCGCCTGCTCTACTACAACAAGGACCTGTTCGCGCGGGCGGGCCTGAAGCCGCCGAAGACCTGGGACCAACTCCAGTCCGCCGCGCGGGCGTTGAAGGCGCAGGGGGTGAAGTACCCGATCGCCGTGCCGCTGGGACCGGAGGAGGCGGAGGCCGAGACGCTGATGTGGCTGCTGGCCGGTGACGGCGGCTACACCGACTCCACGAACCGCTACGACATCGCCTCCCCCGCCAATGTGGCGACGCTGACCTGGCTGAAGGAGAACCTGGTCGGCGAGGGTCTCACCGGCCCGGTCCCGCCCGGCGAACTGAACCGCGGCGAGGCCGTCGACGCCTTCCTCACCGGTGACGCGGCCATGGTCAACGCCCCGCTGTCGCTGGTCCGTCAGATCGCGGACTCCTCCGACTCCGTGCCCTACGGCGCGGTGCCGCTGCCGAGCCGCGACGGGAAGGAGACCCCCACGATGGGCACGGCGGACTGGGTCGTCGCCTTCCGCAACGACGACCACCGCGCCGCCATCGGGGAGTTCCTCGACTTCCTCTACACCGACAAGTACGTCACCGAGCAGGCCGCCCAGTACGAACTGCTCCCCGTCACGACCTCCGCCGCCGACGCGATGCGCGCGGACAAGGCCCACCGGGCCCTGTGGAGCGGCCTCGACACCCTGCAGAACCTCCGCCTCTACCCCGTCGCCGAGACCGACTGGTCCGAGGTCGCCGCGGCCGTCCGGGCGCGCATCGGCGGGGCGGTGAACCCCCAGGGGAACCCGCGGAAGGTGCTGGAGTCGATCGCGCGGGTGACGGGCAAGTAGCGGCGGGCGGGGAAGGTCAGGGGCCCGTCGGCGCGGAACCGGCGCGGTCGGCGCCGACGGGGCCGGGGCGATCGGTCAGGTCGGGGCGATCGGTCAGTTCGGGGCGCTCGTCGCGACCGGGGTGTTCGTCGGGGCCGGGGTGTTCGTCGGGGCCGGGGCGTTCGGGTCGGTCCGGTGGTGCCAGCAGATGTGTCGCCATCCCGGCCGCGACCAGGCCCGACGCGAGGAGCAGGCCCTGCGGCAGCACCATGCCCATGACCAGCATCGCCAGCGAGACGGCCAGGAGGGCCCAGGCACGGCCGCGTCGCCGGCGGTACGCACGCGGCGGGCGGGGACGCGGGCGGGGACCCTCCGTGTGCGGGCCGTCGCGCGCCGTCCCCTCCCTCGGAGCGATCGGCGGGGCGTGCGGGGGTTCGGTGCCGGACTGCGTCATGACTCCTCCCTCCGGACCGGTGAGCGGGTGTACCGCCACGGTCACACGCGGCCTCCCGGCGCCACCATCGGGTCGAGCACCCATTTCCGCGCGGACCGGACCCCACGACGGACCGGGCGGATGGGCAGCGCCACCGATGGACACCGGCGGACCGCACCCCGCCGCCGGGCCCCAGCCGATCGATGAACGCAAACCGATCAGCCGAGGTCGGGCGGAACCGATCACGATTCGATCGAATACACACGGTTTTGACCAGGCACGATGCCCTCTCGATCTCCTGGGTACACATCGAACGAACACGGCTAGCGTGGGCGGGGTGCGGCAGTTCACCTTTGACGCCCAGCACCCGTGCTCGTACCCATCGAGTCCCATCGAGAGGAGGCGGCCGTGATGCCGGGCGGGGAGACGGACAGCGGTACAGGAACGATCGGCGGCCCGGGCCGCGAGGCCCCAGGCCGCGCCCCCGGGACCCTCTTGCTGAAGCGGCACTTCACGGGCGAGAACCTGCCCCAGGTACGCGTCCAGGTGGAGGACACGGCCGCGGCGGCGGGCCTCGGCGGCGTCCGCCTCGGCGAGTTCACGCTCGCGGTCAGCGAGATCGCCACCAACGCGGTCGAGCACGCCGGCGGCCAGGGCCGGCTCGAACTGCGCCGCCTCCCCCATGAACTGGAGTGCCGCATCACCGACAGCGGCCCCGGCTTCGTCCCCGCCATCCCCGAACTCCTCCCCGGCCTCACCGGCACCTGCCCCGGGCGCGGCCTCTGGCTCGCCCACCTGGTCACGGACCGCCTGACGGTGACGACAGACCTGACGGGGGCCGGGGCGGAGGTGACATTGGCCGTGCGGTTGTGGTGAGGGACGACGACGGCTCCGCCCGACAGCCGCCGGTCCATCAGGCAACCGGCCCGGTGGGTGGGACCGGGCCGACGGGGGCCGGATACCGTTCCCGCCATGAAGATCGTCATCTGGTCGGCTCTCTCGCTGTTCCTCATCGTCTGCGCCATGGGCGGCTTGCTCAGCGCCGCAAACGGTCACAACGCCCCAGACGTTATCCGTGGCCTGGTCGTCAGCGCCTTGTTCTCTTGGGGGGCTTGGGTCAGTTGGAAGAAGGCATCTCGCCCCCGGATGCCAGGAATGACCTCTACCTACGAACCGCGCCAGAGACCGTGGCGCCGACGCTGACTCCGCTGCCGGACACCACTCCGAACCTGCCGACACCCGCCAGACCGACGACACTCGAAAAGTGTCCGTCTCCTCCGGGCCCCGTGCGCCTGGTGGTCGCCGTTGGTCGTCCTAAGGGCTTACGGGAGGCTCGGAGATCCGTCGCGCCCATTCCTCGATGACCTGCGGGACGACACCTTGAGCGTCCTCGTCCCGTAGTGCTTCGACAAGTGCTCGATGCACTACGGCATACGGCTGTCCAGAGTGCGAGGCGCGGGTCCGGTCGACCGCCCGCTCGATCTTCGCGAGGTGGGCCGCCACGAGTGGCATCGCCTTCTCGTACTCGCTGGGATCTGTGGCCACGGGATCAATCGATCAAGGCGGCGCGCCGAGGTCAAGGCCAAAGGTCGGCCATCGGCTCGTGGTTCGTCGGCGTCCCGGGTGACGCGCTGGACGACGCGGAGCAGACCGCTGAAGCGATGGCACACCAGGGCGAACGCATCTTCAGCGTCCTCCTCGGCGGACACGGCCATCTACATCGCTCTGGGCGGCAGTCCCCACCTGGCAGAAGGCAGCCACGAGCGCGTGGGCCGTCAGGGCTTACGGTGACGTCCTCGGCCGGGCCCGAGGCCAGGGTGGGCGGGCCGGCCGTCCGGCTCGTTCTCGGGCGCGGGGGTGGCCAGGTGACCGAGGAACTCTCGGGCGGCATCCGCGTTCGAGGCGACGCCGACGGTCACCCATGCGTGCCCGTCCCATTCGAGCAGGGCACGCGGGGCATCGGGGGCAACGTGCGAGGCGCGGGCTCCGTCGGCGAGGGGAACGGCGCGGCGTGTGCCGGTCATCTCCCGTTCCGCCGCCCGACGTCGGTCTCTTCGGGCAACCCACTCGTGCAGGGACTCCTCTTCCGCCATCGCCCGCGCCCTCCTGGTGCTCGTTGCCGTCAGACCTTGGACCAGGTCACGGTCTGTCCGTCAGGGGTGACGGTCACCTCGAAGCGATCGAGTCCGGGAGCGCCGTCAGCACGCCATTGGGTCACAGTCTCCTCGATGTCGTCCCACAGGCGCACGGGGCCGCCCTGCCGTACGGTCCAACCGGCACCGTCCTGGACGAGAGCGGCCCAGGCGCCCGCGCCGACGTCGACCAGCAGGTGTTCGGTTCGGCCGTCCAGGTCGAGGCTGAGACGCTGCGCGCGGGGTGCCGCGAGTTGAGCGACGAAGCGCGTGTCCCAGTCGTCCAGGCAGTCAGCGGCGAGCGGAGTCGCGCGTTCGTCGTCGCTGTCGTCCAGATCCGGCAGCAGGCCCAGCGGGGGTGGGAGCTGGGGCCGGGCGATCATGAAGGAGATGTGGCCGTCGAGGAGTCGACCGCGGGCGGTGCCGTCCTCATCCACGGTGAGGCGGGCGAGTTCGGAGGAGTGGAGCCAGCCTCCGAGGGTGGCGAGGATGATCCCGCCGGGCCGGGTCTGCTCCACCCACGCATACGGCAGCTCCGTGACGCCGCATGTGGCGATCACCCGGTCGTACGGGGCACCGTCCGGATGACCGGCCAGCCCGTCGCCCACCACCAGAAGCGGTGCGAACCCGGCGTGCCCCAATGGGACACGCGCACGGGCGGAGACCTCCGGGTCGACCTCCATGGACGTCACGAGGTCGTCCCCGATCCGGTGACAGAGAAGGCCGGTGGAGTAGCCGGTGCCGGTTCCGATCTCCAGCACGCTGTGCCCGTCTTCGACCTGGAGGTCTTCAAGCATGCGAACGACGAGGCCGGGCAGGGTGCTGGATGACGTGGGTTCACGCAGGATCTCCCCGTGGATGTCGCGAGGTGCGATGGTTCCGGCGATCTGGGTGACGAGGGAGTCATCGTCGTAGCAGCGACCGAGCCATCGGGAGGCATCGGGAAGAACGGGTCGCCAGGCGGTCCGCCCCGGGCCCTCGACGCGTTCGAAGAAACCGCCGCGCAGGAACTCGTGCCGGGGCACGGCCTCGACGGCGGCTCGCCACAGATCGGTACGCATCTGACCGCTCGCGGCCAAGCGTTCGGCGAGCGCGAGACGGAGCCCCTTGTCGTCGGTCACGTCGTGGTCTTCCTCTCCAGGAGGTCTGCCAGGGCCGCGCACATCGGCAGACCCGTCTCGGCTTCCAGCCAGTACCACTGGCCGGAGGGGTTGCACTCAAGGAACCACCATTGCCCGTCTTCGGCCACACAGAAGTCGAAAGCCCCGAAGACGAGCCCGAAGTGGTCCAAGTAGTGGCGGAGAGCCGGCACGATTCCGCGCGGCGGCTCCGCAGGGCTGTAGGCCAGTCGGTCGTAGTCGGTGCGCCAGTCCAAGAGGTCCGAGTCGATCCGGACGCAGAACACTTGATCACCGATGACGGTCACCCGTACGTCGGCGGTCTTGGGGATACGTCTCTGGAACAGGTGGGCCGTGCCCGCCACACCGTCGTCGACGTCCGCTGCGGACACCTCGGCGACCTTCACGACGTTCGAGACGCCATCGACTCGGTAGACAGGGTTGTGCAGCGGCTTGTAGATGACCGAGCCGTGCCGCGCGATGAAGGCCCGAGTGGCTTCGGGGCTGGAGGTGACGAGCGTGGGCGGCACCAGGAAGCCGGCCTCCACGGCTGCGGCCAGACCGGACGGTTTGAACTCCGCGTCTCCGATGCGGTGGGGATGGTTGACGTAGAGGCAGCCAGGCAGTGATGCCAGCACTCCGCCGAGCCCGTATCGGGCCTGGGTGATGGCGAACCGCGCGTCCTGCTCGTCGAGGTGCAGGAAGGCGAACCCGGTCGGCCGACGGTAGAAGAGGGCACGGATGTTGGCCAGGTCGGCGGTGCGGGACGGGGTGAGGAGACGGCCCTGGATGCCGTGCGGGGTGATCTCCGCCTCCACCGACAGTGATGCGGGAAAGTCCCCCGAGTCGAGCCGCACGACAGGGATGTCCCGGTCGTGCAGCTCGCGGATCACCACGTCGGCGGTGGGGTCGTGCAGGCTGGTGACGACCAGCACCGGACGCGGGTCATTCACTGGTCGCTGTCACTCCCGGTATCGGTGTCCGTGGCGCCCTGGTTCTGCCCGTCGGGGCTGGTGCCGGTGGAGGGGCTGGTGCCGGTGCTGGTGCCGTGGCCCGGCATCTCCATGACCTGGTCGGCCGCGTCGAAGAACACGGCGGTCTGGGTGGCCGGGTCCAGACGGACGGTCGTGTACGCGGGGGCCATGGTGGGGTAGGGCGCCATGCGGCCGACTCCCCATGGCGGCGGGGTGATGGTTCCCTGCGGGACCGCCGTGCTCGTGGGCAGACGGTCGGAGTGGACGAACATGCTTCTCCTCTGTGTCGCGGGTAGCACCCGCCTGGGGTGGTCCTGGACCTTGCTTCTGTCGTCGAGGCCCGAAAGGGCCGGGCCCCAGCGCCATTTCCGCCCGCCCCGTGGTGCTCGGTCGGACGGAGATGGCTGCCTGCCCAACGGCCGGGACCGAACCAGCAACCGGGCCGCCGGGCAAGGGCCTTGGGACAGCACCGCCGAGACCCGACGGCGGGCCGGGGTCGCGATTGATTGCGTCTCGGTCGGATGAGCAGACCGAGAAGGAGGCCGTAGGCGTCATCTCCACGGCGCGAGGACGCCTGCGGCCCCGACGCCCGGAAAGCTAGGCGCGTCCCACGATGTGCGCCATCCCAGGCGAGACCTGAACCGACTGACGGCAGTCCGGTGCGGATGGACGAGGTACCTCGCCGTCCAGGGCTCGACAGAGAGCGGCATGCAGGTGTTCCGCCTCGGCGAGGGTGAGGTTCAGTTCGGCGTCCGTGGCGTGGCCGTCGGTGAGGAACAGACGCAGGGGGACAGCGAGGTGATTGTCGTCGGTGCGGCGTACGGGGCGGCCTGGCGGGCGTTGGATGGTCCAGGTCATGGCGTCGTCCTTCCGGTGCGGGCGAGGCGGTACGTGCCCCACAGTTGGCGTCCGGCCTCGCAGCCGTCCTGGGCCTTGGGGGTGCCCTTGCAGCCGTCGGCGCACTTGCGGGTGTGCTCGAACCACAGCCGGTAGGCGCGCAGCATGGGCATCCCGGAGCGGGAAGCGGTGGGCCGCTCGTTCTGAACGTTGTTCATCGGTATGCCTCCTCGGCGACCCGCGCTGCGGCTCGTGCGCGTTGGCGTACTTCGGGTGGGAGGAGATAGATGCCCACGAGGGTGCTGGTGATCTCGTCGGCTGTGATGGCGGGGAGATGCCTGGGCGACCTTCGGCACGAACCGCGGCGGCGGCGAGCGCTCGCGAGGATCGCGGCCCACATCTCGGGAGATGGCTGGGGCACGGGCGGCCTCTGGACAGGTTCCGAAGCCGCGGCACAGGCAGTGCTGCTGGTTTCCGGTGGGCTGAAGAGCATCGCCCTCACCCAAGCAAGTACTCGTGCCACAAGGTGCATCGTCGGGTCTCCTCGTTGGACGGCCATGCCTCTGGCCATGTAGGCGCTCGCCAGGGAACTTGCTTGCCGGGTGCGGCTCACCGCACCGCCATCCAGGCAATCAGCAGACGAAAGGCGACTGCGATGCCGGAGTGATGCAAGAACGATGAAATTCGACTTGGAGAGGGTGAACTCACGACAAGGGCGGGGCACATTCGACATGTGAGCAGTACTGTCGCCGAATTCGTCATGTTGGACATCGTCCGGAGCCGGTATGGCTGATCGCCACAAGATCCCGAACCCTCAACTGCGCACGGTGCGCGAGGGTGATTTTCAGATGTCCCGCCAGGAGTTCGCACAGATGGTCGTGGCCACTGGCGAGGAGATGGGGGAGGTCGTCGCCTGCAGTTCACGTCTGGTGGCCGCGTGGGAGGACGGCGAGGTCCGACTGCCACGGGGTGTCTACCGACGCATCCTCACTCGGCTCACCGGACGCACCATGCGGGAGTTGGGCTTTGACCTCGACACCTCGGCACAGCGCGTCGCATCCCCTGTAGCCGTCCGAGGGCGCGTACGGATAAATCCGGTCGACCGCCGCGCATTCCTCACCGACAGCGTCGGCGCGGCGCTGACGTTACTCCCTCTCGTCCTGACGGAGAGCACCGAGAAACCGCCGGGAAGGGTCGGGGAAAGTGACGTCCAGCGCCTGCACCGAACAGTCGGCACGATCTACGCGCACGACCACGATCACGGTTCCTCCGCCCTACTGCGCAGCGACGCGGGTGCAGCACTGGACACGGCATACGACTGGTTGCAGAGCGGATCATTCACCGAGACGACCGGGCGGAGGTTGCGCTCGACCACCGGACATTTGTCCATCGCCGCCGGGTGGCTCAGCTACGACTCCGGCCACGCCGCCGACGCCCGCTCGCTCTACAGCGAAGCCCTGGCAGCGGCGAGGTTGGCAGATGACCCTGGGCTGGAAGGACATGCGTTCGGTTGTCTCTCCCTGCTCGCCAAGGCCAGCGGGCGGCCCAGAGAAGCCGTATCCGCCGCTCAAGGGGCACAGAACGCGGTCCACACCTACGGCTCCGCCCGGATGCTCAGCCTGTTCTCGATGCGCGAGGCGGGTGGTTGGGCCTTGCTCGGCGACGCCGAAGCGACGGATCGGGCCATCGTCCGCGCCCACGATCTCTACGCCGAGGGACCTGCCGAGGCGGACCCGGACTGGCTGGAGTTCTACACCCCAGCCGAACTCGCCGGACTGGAGGCACTTGCCCGCGCCGACCTCAATCAGCACGAAAGGGCCGCCGCCGGAGCTGAACAGGCCGTCATGCTGCATGGTGACCGGTTCACCCGGAACAAGGCCTTGTACACAGCAGACATCGCGATCCAACATGCAGTAAGCGACCGCCCAGAACCAGAAGCCGCCGCCGAAGCCGCCCAACGGGTTCTCACCTATGTGCCCCAGGTGCGTTCCGACCGCCTACTCCAGCAGTTGCAGAACGTGGAGAGCGCACTCCAGCGGCACGCGCGGCTCCCTGCGATCGCCGACTGGCTGGAGGAGTACCGAACCATCGTCCGCACTGGCTGAGGAGTACACGGTGACCACCCCGAGCACCCGCGCCGATATCGTCATCCGGGCCTACGGACCCGGCCGCGTCCCGCCGCTCATGGACGTCGTCGCCGACATCTGGGCCGACGCGCACCCGGAGTTGGTCGGCAAGGCAGGGGCCCAGAAGCTCGGCCTGTCCGTGCCCGCGCTTCGGCGTCAGCTCTCCGGGCATCTCAGACGTCCGGGCTTCACCCTGGTCGTCGCGTACGCCGCCGGTACGGCGGTCGGGTTCGGGTACGGCTTCCCGTGCGACGCGGCGTACTGGTTCGGCGACGACCTGGTCGCGCAGGTGCCCGAGGGGGCCCGGACCGAGCGGCTGATGGGTCTGTGTGAACTCGCCGTACGTCCGCCCTGGCAGTCCCGGGGCATCGGATCGCACCTCCACGCCGAACTCCTCAAGGCCATCGCCCCGGTCTGGTCGTCCCTCCTCGCCCTGCCCTCCAACCGACGTGGACAGGACCTGTACGCCCGACTCGGTTACGAGTACGCGGGCGCGTACCGCAACACGCCCGACGGCCCCGAGTTCGACCTGCTGCTCCTGCGGGTGGGGGCGCGGTCCGGGTGATGGCCGGCTGCTCCGCGGGCCGCCGGGGTCAGGGGTTCTCCCAGGCCGCCGGCTCCGCCGCCAGGTTCTTCACCGGCTCGGGAAGGGCGCCGGCCGCGATGTCGGCCACCGTGACGCCCTCCAGGATGCGCCGGACGTTGGCCCGCAGGGCGATCCACAGCGGCAGCAGCGGTTCGGCGGAACCGGTGTAGGTCAGGCCGGTGGGGCGCTCGCCGCGCACCGACACGATCGGGCCGTCGACGGCCCGGATCACGTCGGCGACGGTGATGGCGGCGGGCTCGCGTGCCAGCCGGTACCCGCCGCTGCCGCCCCGTCTGCTGGTGACCAGGCCGCCCCGCCGCAGATCGCCGAGGATGCCCTCCAGGAACTTGTGCGGGATCTCCTGGACGGTCGCGATGACCTCCGCCTTCACCGGCCCGCCGTCCTGCCGTACGGCGACTTCCAGTACCGCGCGTACGGCGTAGTCAGCCCGTGCCGAGATCCTCATGGCCCCATTGTCGGCCACACCGGACCTCCGGCCGACCCGCGCCCGGCAGCGGGCAGCCGCCCCCGGGCTCTCAGCCGAGCCGGATCACGTTCCACGACAGCGGCTCCAGGACCACGCTCAGCACGCCGTCCCGGACCACCGCTCCCTCCGCCCCCCGCGGAGCGACCCGCTCGGGCTCGTCGAGGGTGTTGCGGGCGTCCGGGTCGGCGTCGGCGAGGACGCTGTGCTCGACGACACGCGTCAGGTCCATCCCGTTCAGGGCGACTTCGAGCGGCAGGGACTCCGACCGGCCGCGGTTGACCGCGAACACCGTCACCGAACCGTCCTCGGCCCGCACCGCCGTGGCGTGCAGCAGATCCGCCGCGCCGTACTTCTTCGTGTCGTACGTCGGCGAGTCGACCCGGACGTCGAGGACCTCGCCGCGGCCGTACTTCGATGCCTGGGCGAACGGGAAGAAGGTGGTCTGGCGCCAGGCGGGGCCGCCCGGTTCGGTCAGGATCGGGGCGATCACGTTCACCAGCTGGGCGAGGCAGGCGACGGTGACACGGTCGGCGTGCCGGAGGAGGGCGATGAGGAGGGAGCCGAAGACGACCGCGTCGGTGACGCTGTAGTTGTCCTCCAGGAGGCGGGGGGCCTCCGCCCAGTCCCGTGCGCCGGAGTCCTCGATCTCGTGCCACTTCGAGATGTACCAGACGTTCCACTCGTCGAAGGAGAGGTTGATCTTCTTCTTCGACTTGAGCTTCGCGCCGATGTGGTCGGCGGTGGCGACCACGTTCTCGATGAAGGACTCCATGTCGACGGCGGAGGCCAGGAAGGAGTCGAGGTCGCCGTCCTCGGGCTGGTAGTAGGCGTGCAGGGAGATGTGGTCGACGAGGTCGTACGTCTCCTCCAGGACCGTCGCCTCCCACGCGGCGAACGTCGGCATGGACTGGCTGGAGGAGCCGCAGGCGACGAGTTCGACGTCCGGGTCGATCTGGCGCATCGCGCGGGCCGTCTCGGCGGCGATCCGGCCGTACTCGGTGGCCGTCTTGTGGCCGGTCTGCCAGGGGCCGTCCATCTCGTTGCCCAGGCACCAGAGCCTGATGCCGAAGGGGTCCTTGTCGCCGTGCGCGACGCGGAGGTCGGAGAGGGCGGTGCCGGCCGGGTGGTTGGCGTACTCCTGGAGCTCCAGGGCCTCGGCGACACCGCGGGTGCCGAGGTTGAGGGCCATCATGGGCTCGGCCTGGGGGCCGACCTTCTTCAGGAAGGCGATGTACTCCGAGAGGCCGAAGCGGTTGGTCTCGGTGGAGCGCCAGGCGAGGTCGAGGCGGCGGGGGCGGTCCTCGACGGGACCGACGGAGTCCTCCCACTTGTAGCCGGAGACGAAGTTGCCGCCGGGGTAGCGGATCGTGGTCACACCCAGCTCCCGGACCAGCTCCAGTACGTCGGTGCGCAGGCCCGCCTCGTCCGCGGTGGGGTGGTCCGGTTCGAAGATGCCGGTGTAGACGCAGCGGCCGAGGTGCTCGACGAAGGAGCCGTAGAGCCGGGGGTCGACCTCGCCGACCTTGAACGCGGGGTCGAGGGTGAAGCGGGCGGTGCGGGTCATTCGGGGCGGCCCCTTCGTTGTTCGGTATTGCGGATGCTGATCGTTGAGCCGAACGGGACGCTATGGTCGATGTCGGGGCGAGTCAATGGGGGGGCAGGGCCGGGAGGGGCATCTCGCCGTCCACGGGGTGCCGGCGGCGGGTGGCGGGCGACGGACGGCGGGTGACGGGTGACGGGTGACGGGTGACGCAACCATCGTTGGTCAGAATTCAACGATCGTTGGATTCCCGTGGTCTCGGCGTCCGCGGGCACGTAGGGTCGGCCCGTGCCCGCCCTGCCAGACACCCTTGCCGAGACCCTGACCCTCCTCGACGCCCGTATCGCCGTGGGCGGAGGTGACCGCGACCGGCTGCTCGACGTACCGGCGCTGGCGCGGCGCACCGGCCTCGCCGAGGACGTGGTCAGGGCGTTGCTCGACGGGGACGAGCCCGTGGCCGACCGGGTCGACGACCGGGTGCGCGGGCGGTTGCGCGCCCTGCACGAGGCGTATGCCGCGCGGAGCGGCAAGCGGCCCGGTGAGGTCTGCCGGGAGGTCGCGGAGCGGCTCTCCATCAGCCCCGAGTGGGCCCGGCAGTTGCTGCTCGGCCGCAAGACGCCGAACGTGGCCGACCTGACCGAACTCGCGGAGTTCTTCGGCGCCCGGGAGGGGGTCCGGTTCTTCACCGACCCGGCCCCGTCCGTGCTGAACCGGGAACTCGGCCGTCTGCTCGGGAGACTTGAGGGCGGCAGCGACGGCGACGGGCCGCTGGTCGAGTTCGCCACCCGGCACGGGGTGGTCACGCTCGCGCTGCGCGGCCACCGGCTGACTCCGCGCAAGCAGGAGGCTCTCGCCGTCATGCTCGAAGGGCTGCTCGGCGTCGACGACGAGGAGGCGCGCCGATGAGCCGCGCCGAGGGCCCGGGCCGGGGCGCGCACACGGAGGCCGGCCGGAACGGCGGGGCCGCCGCGACGCACGGGACAGCCGCGACGCGCGGAACAGCCGGGGCGCGGGGGTTCTCCGCTCTGCGCGGGGCCCTCGGCAGGGCGCGGGCCGCGCTGCTGCCCTCGCGGTCCGGCACCGAGATGCGGAAGCTGACCTCGGGGCTCGGCAAGGCGGTCCGGGGGCGGCTCGACGGGCCCGTCGGCGTACAGGAGTTGGGCGCGGCGCTGTGCGCGGAGATGAGCGCGCGGCGGGGCGGGCGGCCGGTGAAGCTGCGGTTCGAACGGTTCCCGGACGGCATAGGGGTGACCGGACTGTGGATGGAGTTCCCCGACTTCGATCTGGTGATCGTCGAGGAGCGCGCCGAGACCGTGCAGCAACTGGTCATCCTGGGACACGAGTTGTGGCACATGCACGCCGGGCACTGTCATCACCCGCTGCCGGGCCCGGACACCGCGCTCGCGCTCTGCGGTGAGACGGGCGGGCCGGACGCGCCGAGCGGGTCCGCGTTGCCGTCGCTCTCCCCCGAGTTGTCGGCGGCACTCGGCCAGGGAGGGACCCCCATCGCCGCGCGCCACGGCTCCCACGAGTCGGAGGAGCAGGAGGCCGAGGACTTCGGGCACCGGCTCGCCACCGCGTTCCGTTCCTGGGTGGACACCGGACAGGACGGCCCGGCCGGAACGGCGGACCGGGGCGGCCCGGCCGACCCCGTCGGGCAGGCCCTCCAGGCGACCCTGGGCTATCGCAGGCACCGCAGGTGAGGGAGACGGGCGTGCCGGCGGCGACCGGGGCACTCGGCTCCACCGGTCCCGCCGACTTCTTCGGTGACCTGTACATCTCGTTCTGGATCCCCACGGCCGTCCTGACCGCCGCGCTGCTGATCAAGCTGCCCGGCATCGTGAAGCTGTGGCGGGACTCCCTGCTGCGGGCGGTGGGCGGGCTGCTGCTGCTCGCCGCCTGCGTCTTCGTGTTCGCGGTGCCGTCGGTCATCGCCTGGACCAACCAGGTGGTGGGGGTGCCGAACATCGCCGCGCCCTGGGTGTACTCGCTGATCACCGCGTTCTGCGCGTGCTGTCTGCTGCTGATCGTCGCCTGGCGCAACGGCCCGGCCGACCGCTCACCGGCGACCCGTCGGCTCATGCGCTGGGTCGCCGCCGTCTACACGGCGGTGATCGTCGTCCTGTGGGTGCTGTTCGCGCTCGCGGACGTCCCCCGCGAGCGGCTGCGCGACCTCGACACGTACTACGCGACCACGCCCTTCATGCGCGAGGAGATCCTGCTCTACCTCGGCGCGCACACGGCGGCCTGTGCGATCACCTACCGGCTGATCCGCAACTGGGTCCGCGCGGACGGCCTCGACCGGTGGCTGCGCGCCGGACTGCGGGCGCTGGGGCTGGGCTGTGCGCTCAACCTGGTGTTCGACGCCGCGAAGTTCACGGCGGTGGTCGCCCGCTGGACCGGGCACGACCTGGACTGGCTGAGCACGCACGTGGCGCCGCCGGTCGCCGCCCTGGCCGCCATCTGCATCGCGGTGGGGTTCATCGTTCCGCACGGCGGCCAGTATCTGCGGGACCGCTGGCGGGTGCGGGCCGTCCACCGGCGGCTGCGGCCGCTGTACCTGCTGACCCGGACGGTCGACGACTCCCGGGTGCCCTTCGCGCTGCGGGCCACCCCGGAGCTGCGCCTGACCCGCCGGGAGACGTTCATCCGGGACGCCCTGCTCCGGCTGACCCGCCACCTCGACGACGACCTGCGGCGCCGGGCGTACGACGCCGCGCTGGACCTCGGGCACGAGCCCGGCCGGGCCAGGGCCCTCGCCGCCGCCGTGACGGTCCAGGACGCGGTGGCCGCACGGAGGCGGTCGCCCGGCGGCACGGCGACGGCCACGCTCACGTCGGGCCCGCTCGTCTTCCCCACCCCCACGGCGGGTGCGGACGGCCCGGCGGGAGCGGGGGACGCCCAGGGTGCGCCCGGCCGGGCGGCCTTCCCGGAGATCACCGTCGCGACGGACTTCACCGATCTGCTGCAGGACATCGAGGCCGTGTCCCGGGTGCTGCGCGAGCCCGCCGAGATCGAGGCGGTACGGTCGCTCGCCGCCACCAAGGCCCCCGCCTCCACCGCCTCCACCACCGACGCGGAGAGCGGTACGCCCGTACGCGAGTGACGGCACGCCCGAGCACGGAGGGCGGGTCGGCCGGACGCGGGGGACGGCGTGGCCGCCCGCCTCACGGCGGGCGGCCACCCGGTGCCGTTTCCTTCGGGATCAGCCCGCGAACGCCGGCTGGGCCAGGCCCTTGCCCGCGCCCGGGACGACCAGCAGGGAGCCGGACAGGGGATGCGGGGTGTCCGTGCCCGTACGGGCCGTCGTGATGTAGAGGTCGGTGAGGTCCGGGCCGCCGAAGGCGCAGGCGGTGGGGCGCGGGGTGGGCAGGGGGACCACGCGGTCCAGGGTGCCGTCCGGGGTGTAGCGGCGGACGGCGCCGCCCTCCCAGAGGGCGACCCAGACGCAGCCCTCGGCGTCGACGGTGAGGCCGTCGGGGAAGCCGCCGCCGTCCTCGATCGTCACGAAGGGGCGCCGGTTCACGGGGAGCCGGCCCTCCGCCGCACCTGTGTCCGCGTAGTCGAAGACGTCGATGCGGCAGGTCGGCGAGTCGATGTAGTACATCAGCCGTCCGTCCGGGCTCCAGCCGGTGCCGTTGCTGACGGCGACGTCGTCGAGGACGGTCGTGGTGAGCCCGTCGGCCGTGAAGCGGGCCAGGGTGCCGCCGCCCGGGGCCTCGTCGTAGCGCATGGTGCCGGCGAAGAGGGAGCCGTCGGGTGCCACGGCGGCGTCGTTGGCGCGACGGCCCGGCACCGGCTCGTGGTGCAGCCAGCGGAACGTGCCGTCGGGGTCGGTGAGGCCGACGCCGTCACGGAGGTTCAGGACGAGGCCGCCGCCGGCGCGGGGCTTCACCGCGCCGACGTGCTGCTCGGTCACGAGGACCGTGCGGCGGCCCGAGGCCGGGTCGTACGTGTACACGCGCGACCCGAGGATGTCGATCCAGATCAGCCGCTGGGCTTCGGCGTCCCAGGTGGGGCCCTCGCCGAGGGCCGCGTACTCCCGTACGGCGATCTCGTAGCCCGTGTGCGCGCTCATGCCACGCTCCGGTGGCCGAGACGCTCGGACAGTTCCGCGGCGCCCTTGGCGGCGAGCTGTTCCAGCTCGATCCGGCGCTCCTCGCTCCAGCGGATCATGGGCACGGAGATGGAGATCGCGGCGACGACCCTGCCGGTGCGGTCGCGGACCGGCGCGGCGACGCAGGAGACGTCCGGGTTGGACTCGCGGTTCTCCACGGCGAGACCCCGCTCACGGATCCGGGCCAGGGTCTCGCGCAGGACGGCCGGGTCGGTGATGCTGTTGGGGGTCATGGCGACCAGGTCGGCGTCGTCCGGGACACGGGCGTTCAGCTCGGCCTCGGGAAGGGAGGCGAGGAGCATCTTGCCGACGGAGGTGCAGTGCGCCGGGAGGCGGCGGCCCGCGGCGGAGACCATGCGGACGGCGTGCGTGGAGTCGACCTTGGCGATGTAGATGACGTCCGTGTACTCCAGGATCGCCACGTGCACCGTCTCGTCGCAGGTCTCGGCGACGGACCTGGCCACCTGCTGGCCCTCGGCGGCGAGGTCCAGCTGCTCGGCGTAACGGCTGCCGAGCTGGTACGGGCGGACTCCGAGGCGGTAGCGTCCCGGCTGCCCCTGGACCTGGACGATGTATCCCCGGGCGGCGAGCGTGGTGACCAGCTCGTGCACGGTGGTGCGGGGCAGCTGGAGCCTGCGCACGATGTCGGGGGCGGAGAGTGTGCCGTCCCCGTCCAGGAAGAGCTCCAATATGTCGAGCGCCCGGGTCACGGCAGGTACGAGGCGTCCCACGGCCGGCCCCCTCCCTCTGTCTGTCGGTTCTGACTGCGGCGGTGTTCGAAATTTCAACGGTCGATCGGCATGACGAACACAGGCTAGTCATAGTGCGTTGACCGGGCAATAACCGCGGACGATCGAGCGGGGGATGACCGTGGGGTGCGTGGTCGGGTGCGTGGTCGGGTGCCGGTGTGTGGGGGCTGGTCGCGCAGTTCCCCGCGCCCCTAAAAGCATCAGGCCCCTGCGGGCCTGAAAGCGACGGCCCTCCGGGCCTGAAAAGCACGGGGCGCAGCCCCTGCTTTTCAGGGGCGCGGGGAACTGCGCGAGAAGCCCCACCGAACCCGCACCCGCCGACGAAACCCGCACCCCCGAGCTACTGGGCGCCCTCGTCACCGCCGCCCGCGCGGATCCCCCAGCTCCCCCCGCAACCGCTGCGCCCGAAGCACCAGCTCCAGCTCGAACCGGCGGTCGGGATCGTCGATCTCGTCACCCCAGAGTTCCCGGATCTGACGCAGGCGATAGCGGACAGTTTGCGGGTGCACACCCAGACGGGCGGCGATCTCGGGGGCGCCACCCCGGGTCTCCAGCCACGCGAGCAGCGTCTCCGCCAGCCGCCGGCCGTGCGTGGGCCCGGAGTGGGCCAGCGGCGCGAGGCAGCGCAGGGCGAGGTCGTCGATCAGTTCCTCGGGCTGGAGGAGCACGAGGGCCTCGGTGTGCTCGGTGCAGTGCAGCACCTCGCCGCCGGGAAGCAGCCGGCGCTCCATGAGGCGTACGGCCGCCTCCGCCCAGCGCAGCGACTTCGCCGCGTCGGCCAGCGGCACCGGCGGTCCGATCGCGCCCGACCAGCCGGTCAGGGCGCGGTGGAGGAGTTCGGGGCGGCCCGCCGCGTCGGGTTCGGGGACGACCATGCGGGGCTGCTCGTACTCCATGTCCAGCAGGACGCCCTGGCCGACGGCCGGGGCCATGGCCTCGCGGGCCGGCCGTAACAGGACTCCGACGGCGACCTTCTCCGGGAGGGTCCAGCCGATCCGGGCCGCGCGTTCGGTGAGCGCGTCCGCGGGGTCGCCCCGGTGGTGCTCGGCGAGCAGGAGTTCCATCAGCCGGCGTTGCAGTCGCAGACGCTCACCGGCCTGCCGGGCCGCCGCCTCCGCGTAGCCGCGCACCGACTGGTCCACCAGACCGTCCAGATACTCGTATCCGGCGTCGACCAGCTCGTACATCGCGGGCGGCGGGATCTCCACGCGCTGGCCGATCTCCGCGAAACGGCGCCAGGCCAGGCGGACGCCGAGGCGGTAGATCGCCTGCAGCGAATCCAGGCTGCGGCCGTTCAGGCCCTCGCCGCGGCCGAACTCCTGGAAGACGCCGGGAGGCACCCGCGGGCGGCCCTCGGCGGTCTCCAGGTGCTGGACGAAGACCTCGATCGCGCGGCGGATGCCGATGAGGGCCATCGGCTCGCCGGACTCGTCGAGGACGACGGGCAGATGGGGGTACTCGCGCCGGATCTCGCGCAGGATCTCCTCGGCGAGGGCGGGGGCCTCGGCCATGGCGATCGCGGCGAACTCGCGCACCTGCAGTCGCGGCACGTCGTGCCAGGCGGAGCGGACGGTGACGGTACCCGGTCCTCCGGTCACCCCTCAGCGCTCCTGACCGGCGTTCTCGTAGGTGATGAGCGGGGTGTTCGGCTGGTCCGGAGTGGCGTCGAGCAGGGCGACGACACCGAACGCGGCCCCCGCGGCGAGAGCGGCGGCGGCCACCATGGTCAGTGCGGCGGCGAGCAGTCTGGACATCGCAGGGGCAGCCTCTCGGTCGACAGGTCGTCCCCACCCAGGGCACCCCGCGGACTCAGTGTCAGCAATGCATTGACACTGCGTCAAGACTCCGCCTACGGTTCCCGGCCCATACACAGCCCCCACACCCAGCCCCCGTCCGCACGCGCACATTCCCCAGGCGTCGCACCTCCCGCACGCCTACCCGAGCCGCACCTCCCAACGCCGACTGGAGTGCCCGGATGCGCCGTACAGCCTCACCACTCTCACTGGTCCTGCTGGGCCTCGGCACGTTCCTGCTGGTCCTCGCGCCCCTGCTCGCGTGGTACGTGGCGCCGAGGGCCGCCGTGAACCCGATCGACATCGACACGACCGCCGTCTACTCCGGCACCGGCAGCGTCTTCGACGTGGAGCAGGTGAAGACCGTGCCGGGCCAGGAGATCACCGTCACCCAGCGGGTACGCGGCGATGTGGCCGAAAGCGAGCGCAGCGGGGCCGCCGTGTGGGACGTGATCACCTCGGTCGACACCGAGAAGACGCTGCCGGCGGCCGACCCGCACGACGCGCTGGACTTCTCCCCGCACCGCTGGGTCAGCGACCGCAGGACCAACCGGCCCGTGCACTGCTGCGACGAGAAGCCGTACATCGAGGGCGAGGCGTACCTGAAGTTCCCCTTCGACGTGCAGAAGCGCTCCTACCGCTGGTGGGACAACACGCTCGGCGCGACGGTGACGCTCCACTACGAGGGCCGCAAGAAGATCCGGGGCTACGAGGGGCTGCGGTTCACGGCGAAGGTTCCGGCCACGAGGACCGGCACCCGGCTGGTGCCCGGCGCCCTGGTCGACGAGCCGGCCCGGCCGCAGGTGCTCGCCGAGGAGTGGTACGCCAACCACGGTCTCGAACTGGTCGTCGATCAGAGCACGGGGCGTGTGCTGTACGCGCAGACCGGGCCGCGGCGGACGCTGCGGGCGCCGGGCGGCACCGAGGACGCGGCGGTGCTGCTCGACAGCCGGAAGCTCGCGTTCACCCCGGCGACGCAGAAGTTCGCGGTGGACCAGGCGGAGAAGGACAGCGGACTGCTGCGGCTGGTGGGGCTGACGGTGCCGATCGGCGCCACTGTGGTCGGTTTCGTCCTCGCCGTGGCCGGTGCCCTACTGGTCGCACGGGGCAGGCGGCGCCCCGAAACGCCCGAGTCGTCCCAGCAGGAGATCACGATGTGACAGGGCGTCAGTTGAATAAACCCCGAAAATTGTCACGCCGGTGAGTAGCAGCTTCGAACCGCTGGGCGAAAACTGTCCACCCCACCTGAGCACAGCCCACCCACACCTCGCCCACAGCGACTCCGGACACCTGCAGGTACTCCCGACCCCCGTACGTCCGAGCACCTCCGAGGCACGCGCACCCCGCACGACCCACCCGGACCCCCCGCCCCACCGGAACATCCCCCACGGCGAACGTCCTTCTCCCCGCTGAGTTCCGCACCCCGAGACGAGTTGGAGCACCCATGCCCCAGCACGTGCCGTTCTCGCTGGTCGAGGTGTTTCCGCACCTCGACCGGCACCGGTCGGCAAGCCCCCCACAGCCGCGCCGGATCGTCTTTCTCGCCCGCCGTGACCTCGGTAATCCGGCGGCGGGGGGCTCCGAGCTCCTCGTCGACCGGCTCGCCGACGGCCTGACCCGGCTCGGTCACCAGGTCACCCTGCTGTGCGGCGGCCCGGCGGCCTACCGCGACTACCGGGTCGTGTCGGCCGGCGGCGACCTGAGCCACCATCTGCGCGCCAGATCGGCGTTCGCCCGCCAGGTCGGCGACTGCGATCTGCTGGTCGAGGTGTGCAACGGCATGCCCTACCTCGCCCCGCTCTGGCACCCCGGCCCGACGATGTGCCTGGTCAACCATGTGCACACGGATCTGTGGCAGTTGCGGTTCGGCGGCCCGCTGGCGCCGGCCGCACGGCTCGGCCGCCGCCTCGAACACTGGTCGCTGACGGCCGCGCAGCGCCGGAACCTGCTGGTCGCCGTCTCCTCGTCGACGGCGACCGCGCTCCGCTCGCTCGGTGTGGAACGGGACCGGATACGGGTCGTGCACAACGGGGTCGAGGAGCCGGGGCCGCGCGCCGAACGGTCGGCCGAGCCGCTGTTCGTGGCGGTGGGCCGGCTGGTCGAGTACAAGCGGATCGATCTGCTGCTGCGGCTGTGGGAACGGGTGCGGCCGGTCACGGGCGGACGGCTCGTGATCGTCGGTGACGGACCCGAACGGGAGCGGCTGCGGGCGATGGCCGGGGCCGGGGTCGAGTTCGCCGGGCACGTGTCCGAGCAGGAGAAGCACCGGCTGCTGTGCGCGGCCTGGCTGCTGCTGCACCCCTCGGCCGTGGAGGGGTGGGGGCTGGTCGTCACGGAGGCGGCCGTACGGGAGACGCCGTCGGTGGCCTTCGACGTGCCCGGGCTGCGGGACTCCGTCGTGGACGGGGAGACGGGCGTGCTGGCCCGGGGGGAGTCCTCCTTCGCCGCGGCGTGGTGCGCGCTGGCGCTGTCGACCGACCGGCGGGTGCTGATGGGGAAGGCCGCGCGGGAGCGCGCCGCGCACTACCGGTGGGATCGCACGGTGCGGCAGTTCAGGGCGGTGGCCTCCGAGGCGGTGAGGGGTTGGACTCCGTGAAGGCGGGGCCGAGCGCCAAATGGGGTGCCGCCAGGGTGCGTTGGCGCGTGCGGGTGCATCGTGGCCTGTCGCGCCCACGCGGCGGAGCCGCCCCTGTCACAGCCCCGCGCCCCTTGAGTGGACCGGCGGCTTTCAAGGACCCCTCGTTTCGGCGGTCGCTCGCCCTCTTCCGGGCCTTCATGCGGGAGCAGGACGATCCCGCATACTGCTACGCGCTGCTGGCCCGTGACGCCGTCGACCAGGTCGAGGCGTACGGGGGCAGGCCGGTGAACGGACTCACCGTCGTCGATGTCGGCGGTGGCAGCGGGTACTTCACCGAGGAATTCCGGCGGCGGGGCGCCCAGGCGTACCTCTTCGAGCCGGATCTGCGGGAGCTGGGGACGAAGCCACCCGACGGGGCCGTGGTCGCCGACGGGTACCTCCTCCCCCTGGCCGACGGGGTCGCGGACGTCACGTTCACCTCCAACGTGCTGGAGCACGTCGCCGATCCGCCGACGTTCCTCAGCGAACTCGCGCGGGTCACCCGGCCCGGCGGGCTGATCTACGTGTCGTTCACGAACTGGCTCTCCCCCTGGGGCGGGCACGAATGGGCGCCCTGGCACTACCTGGGAGCCGGACGGGCGCGGGCCCGCTACCGGCGCCGTACCGGCAGGGACGCCAAGCACACCCTCGGCGAGAACCTCTTCGCCGTGCACATCGGACGCACTCTGCGGCAGGTGCGCGGCCGGGACGACGTGACGGTCGTGTCGGCGCGCTCCCGCTACTGGCCGTTTCTCGCGGAGACCGTCGTGAAGGCGCCGGGACTGCGTGAGTTCGCCACCTGGAACCTCCTCCTCATCCTCCGGCGGTGTCCACCATGACGAGCACGGTCCAGGCTCCACCCCCCGCGCCGGTGCGGCCCGCGGGCACGACCGAGGGACCCCCCGAGGGCCCTCGGTCGCGGCGCTGGCTGCTGGGATTCTGGGCCGTGGTGTTCGTCCTGCTGGTCGCGGCGCAGCCGGGGCGGCAGACCTTCGACACCAAGCTCGGGGTCACCGTCGATCCCTGGCAGTTCGTCTCCGACCTCGGCCAGCTGTGGCACGACCGGGGCGGGTTCGGCGGCATCCAGGACCAGTACGTCGGCTATCTGTGGCCGATGCTGCCGTACTACGGGCTGACCGATCTGGTCGGGCTGCCGGTGTGGCTGGCGGAGCGGCTGTGGCTGTCGCTGATCGTGTCGGTGGCCTTCTGGGGCGCGCTGCGGCTGGCCGAACGGCTGGGGGTCGGAAGCTCCGCGTCGAGGCTGCTCGCCGCCGGCGCCTACGCGCTGTGGCCCGTGTTCACGACGGTCGTGGGGTCGACCTCGGCCGCCGCGCTGCCGGGGGCGTTCCTGCCGTGGGTGCTGCTGCCGCTGACGAACGAGCGGTACAGCGCCCGGGTGGCGGCCCTGCGGTCGGCGCTCGTCATCCCCTTCATGGGCGGGGTCAACGCCTCCGCGACCCTGGCCTCGCTGCTGCCGGTCGGGCTGTATCTGCTCACCCGGACGCCCGGGCCCCGGCAGCGCGGGCTGATCGCCTGGTGGGTCCCGGGAGTGCTGCTGGCGACCGCCTGGTGGGTGGTCCCGCTGCTGCTGCTCGGCTTCTACGGGGAGAACTTCCTTCCCTACGTGGAGAGTTCACAGACCACCACCGCCACGATGTCCGCCACCGAGGCACTGCGCGGTGCCGGGAACTGGGTGGGCTATCTGCACTTCGGTGAGCCCTGGCTGCCGGCCGGCTGGTCCGTCGCCGCGTCGGTCGTCGTGATCCTGTCGTCGGCGCTCGCGGCGGGGCTGGGCCTGGCCGGACTGGCGCGGCGGGACATGCCCGAGCGCCGGTGGCTGGTGCTGACCGTGCTGGTGGTCGCGCTGTTCACCCTGGCCGGGTACGGCGGCGCGTTCGGGGCGCCCTTCCACGGGGTGGTCCAGGACTGGCTGAACGGGGGGCTGGTGCCCTTCCGGAACATCTACAAGTTCCAGACGGGGCTAGCGCTGGCGCTCGTCCTCGGGCTCGCGCACCTGGTGGGCGTGGCCGCGCAGGCGCGGGGTGCCCGGCGGGTGCGGGGGCGGCGGTTCGCCCCGCTGGCCGCGGCCGTCCTCGTCGTACCCGGGCTGCTGTGGCCGTATCTCAACGGGTCGGTGCTGCAGCCGGGTTCGTTCAGGAAGCTGCCCACGTACTGGCAGGCGACGGCGGACTGGCTGGAGAAGTACTCGCCGGACTCCCGCGCCCTGGTCGTGCCGGCCACCGCGCACGGCATGTACACCTGGGGCACCACCGTCGACCAGCCCCTGGACGTCCTCGCCGACTCCCGCTGGGCGCAGCGCGACTACGTCCCCTTCGGGACCCCCGGCAACCGGCGCGCGATGGACGCCGTCGAGCAGGCGCTGCTCACGGGCGGTGAAGTGCCGGGACTCGGCGACTACCTGAGCCGGGCGGGCCTCTACTACGTCGTCGTCCGCAACGACCTCGACCCCGACCAGATCGGCGCGGTGCCGACCACGACCGTGAAGCGGACCCTGGAGCAGTCCGGGTACGAGCGGGTGACCGGGCTCGGTCCGGTGATGACCGGCGGACGGATCGCCGAGAACACCCCGCTGCAGGTCGAAGGGTTGTACGCGCGGCAGCGGGCCGTGGAGATCTACCGCCCGGCCCAGGACGTGCCGCGCCCCGGGCAGGCCGGGCTGAAGGCGATCGCCGACACGGCCGTCGTCTCCGGCGGCCCCGAGTCGCTGCTGCCGCTGGCCGCCGACCCGGAGCTGCGCGACCGGGCCACCGTGCTGACCGGCGACAACCACCCCGGGCTCGGCACCCCGGCCGTGCAGGTGGTCGGTGACGGGCTGCGCCGGGCGGACACCCGCTTCGGCCTGGTCAACGCCAACACGTCGTACACGTACACGGCGGACGAGCGGAACCCGAGCGGGAGCGTGCAGGACCCCGGGGCGAAGCCGAAGCAGATCCTGCCGGTGTCGGGCCTGGACCACCAGACGGTGGCCGAGCTGCGTGGTGCCAAGGCGGTGACCGCCTCGACCAGCGGCAACTGGCTGTTCCACCTGCCGCAGTACGACCCGGTGAACGCCTTCGACGGCGACCGGAACACCGCCTGGGCGGAGGGCGCGCCCGGCTCGGCGGACGGGCAGTGGCTGCGGATCGACTTCGACGGCGGCCAGGACGTCCCGTCGACCTTCGAGGTCACCCCGCTGCCGCAGGACGGCGTACGGTCGGCGCCGACCCGGATCAGGGTGGAGACCGAGCGGGGCTCCCGCTCCACGAACCTCCAGGCCGACGGCTCGACGCAGACCGTCCGTGCCGCCCCCGGCGACACGAAATGGCTGAAGATCACAATCCTCGACTCGGCGGAGCGGCACACCGGCCTCGTCGGCGCCGGCTTCTCCGAGATCGACCTGCCCGGCGTCAAGGTCACCCGGATGCTGCGGCTGCCGACGGACGCCCAGGGCCCCGACACCACGGCCGCCTCGGCCGAGGTGGTCTCGCTGTCCCGCGCGGCCGACCCGACCGGCCTCTCCCCCACGGGCACGGAGCCGGGGCTGCACCGCACCTTCGGCACCGCCACGGCGGGGACGTACGAGGTGAGGGCGACGGCCGTGCCCGTGCCGGGCGACGCGCTCGACAAGCTGCTGTACGAGGTCGCCCCCGAGCAGCAGACCCAGATCCGGGCGAGCGCCGAGTCCACGGCCTCCCTCGGGGCCGGGCTCTCGCCGCGCAACCTGACCGACGGCGACCTGACCACGGCGTGGATCGCGGGCGACGACCCCACGATCCACCTCGCCTGGGCCGACAAGTGGCCGGTCGGCTCGCTGGTCCTGGCCCCGGCGGGCGGCCTGTCGGCCCGGCCCACCCAGGTCGAGATCAGCTCCCCGGACGGTGCCGCCGTCGCCGGTGTCGACGAGAACGGCTGGGTCCGCTTCGACCCGATCACCACCGACCGGCTCGACATCACCGTCACCGAGACGGCCCCGCTGACCCTCCACAACCCGGTCGCCGACGAGGACCTGCAGCTCCCGGTCGGCCTGACGGAGGCGTACATCCCGGCCCTCGACCAGTTCCGCACCCCGCAGCCCGCCCCAACCAGGGACTTCGAGCTGCCGTGCGGCAAGGGCCCCACGGTCGAGGTCGACGGAACGCTGTACGAGACGAGCGCCCGGGGCACGGTCCAGGACCTGACGGAGCGGCGGCCGGTCGATCTGACGCTCTGCCAGAACGGCAAGGCGGGCGGCGCGCTGGAACTCGGCGCGGACGACCGCCACACCTTCGAGTCCGAGGACACGGGCGCCCTGGCGGTCGCCACCGCGACCCTCACCCGCGGCTCGATCGCCGAACCCGCGGTCAGCGGGCGGGAGTTGGGCATACGTGACTGGCTCGGCGACCGCCGGGAGGTCACCGTCGGCGACGGCGCGGCCTCCTATCTGACCACCTACGAGAACTTCAACGAGGGCTGGAAGGCCACCCTGGGCGGCCGTGAGCTGACCCCCGTGCGGCTCGACGGCTGGCAGCAGGGCTGGCGCGTCCCCGGTGGCGCGGGCGGCACGGTCAAGCTGTCCTACGAGCCGTCCGTGACGTACGAGGCCGGACTGATCGGTGCCGGGGTGGGCCTCGCCGCCCTGATCGGGCTGGCCCTGTGGCGCCGCCGGGAGGCCAACCCCGACGCGCCGCAGCCGGCGCCGCCCGGCCCCGGCCTCTGGCTCGGCGTGGTCGCCCTCACCCTCGTCGGCATCGTCGTCGCGGGCTTCCTCGCCCTCCTCGTCCCGCTGCTGGCCATGCTCGCCCGCAGGAGGCACAGCCTGCTCGTGCCGATCGCCTTCCTCGCCCTGGCGGGCGCGGGGGTCGCCGCCGCCCTCGGGGCGGGAGAGCCGGTCGCGGCGGGCGGGGGCGCGTTCGGCCATGTCGCCCAACTCCTCGCCCTGACCGGACTGTTCGCCGCACTGGTGACCCTGGGGGACGCGGTGGAGGGCGCCCCGGACCGGCCCGGCACCACACGGCGGTTCGCGGTCCCGCCGGGGGCGCCCACGGAACCGTTGCCGCAGCGCAGGCGGGTGGACGCGACACCGAACGGCGGGCCGGGCGGGGCCGCGGGCGGCGGGTCCGTGGCCGGTCCGACGATCTCGGCGCGCGGGCCGGGCTCCCCGCAGGAGGACCCGGACACCCCGACCCGGCGGATCGCGTTCACCAAGCGGACGTCCGAGGCGCCGAAGTCCGAGACGCCGAAGTCCGAGACGCCGCCGAGGTCCGAGCCGTCGCCGGAGGGCGGCGGCCCCGCGGGGAGCGGCGGCACCGGCAAGGGAGGGCCCGTATGACGACGCTGGACCACCCCGCGCGGGACGACGCCGCCCCCGGACCCGTCCGCATCCCCTTCCCGGTGGTCGACGAGGTGTCCCGGCACTGCGCCCAGGAGCAGGAGCCCGAGACCGTCCACATCGAGGTCCACCTCCCCGGCCGGCTCGACCCCGGCCGGCTCCGCACCGCCTTCGACACCGCCCTGCGCGCCCACCCCCGCATCCTCATGCGGGAGGCGCCGGGGCGGTGGTGGAGCCGCCGCTACGAGTGGGAGCTGACCGAGGGACCGGACGTCGAGGTGGTGGCCTTCCCGCCCGCCGGCCCGCACGCGCTGCGGGACGCGCGGACGAGATCCCTGGTCGAGGCGCCCCCGCTGACACTGTCGCCGCCGATCCGCCTGGAGGTGGTCCGGGGCGCGGGGCCCGCGGTGGGCAGCGAGGCGACCGACGCCGTCGGCCTCACCGCGGGCCGCCCCGCCGCCGGGGAGGCCGGGCCCGCCCCGGCCGGGGCGGGCCCGACGGCGGCCCTCGGAGAACCGAAGGGCACCGTCCTCTTCCTCACCGTCAACCACACCGCGCTCGACGGCCCGGCCTGTCTGCGGATCCTCGCCACCGCGGCCCAGCTCTACGGCGGCGAGGACAACGCCCCCACGGCCCCGCCCGTCCGCCCCGCCCCCACCCCCGACGAACCGGCCGCGCCCGGCGCGGACACCCCCTCCCCCTGGGCCCGCCCGGCCCGGGTCGCCGCCGGCACCCCCGAGCCCTCGCCCGGCAACGGGCTGCTCGTCACCGAACTGCCCGTGCCCCGCCGCCCGAAGGGCGCCCTCTACACCGTGAACGACCAGCTCATGGTCACCACGGCCCTGACGCTCGCCCACTGGAACCGGGAACACGGCGCCCACCCCCGGCCCCTGCGCATCACCATGCCCGTGGACGACCGCCCGCGGGACACGGACATGGCGATAGGCAACGGCACCCGTCTGGTCGAAGTCCCCTTCTCCCCCGCCGAGTTGCACCCCGAGCACACCCCGCTGCCCCTCCTGCTGCGCCGCACGGCCGAACGCACCCGCGCCCTGAAGTCCCTCCCGAGGCCCCAACTCGGGCACGGCGCCTCCCTGTTGACCGCCCCCGTGGTCCCCGTCGCCTGGCGGGCGGCCCTCACCCGGGGCCTGCGCAGAGCCGCGGGCCCCTGGACCTCGACCACCCTGCTCAGCAACATCGGCCGCATCCCCTACGCCCTCGACTTCGGCGAGGAGGCCGGCCGCGCCCACGCCGTGTGGTTCTCGGCCCCCGCCCGCATGCCCCGCGGCCTCACCGTCACCACCGCCTCCACGGCGGGCCGCCTGCACGTGGCCCTGCGCTGGTCCCGCGCCCTGCTCGGCCACGGCGACGGAGCCCACCTCCGGGACCTCTTCGAGCACTATCTGCACGCGACGCAGGAGGACGCCCGGTGACACCGGCCACCTCGCCCACCACCTCGGCCGAGCCGCCCGTGCGGGGACTGCGGGACTTCTACGAGGACCCGTCCGTGCCCGTCGCCTCCGGCACCCCCCGCAGCCTCGCCCAGGCCCGTATGCTCGCCGCCGCCCTCGGCCCGGCGGCCACGACGGGCCCCCGTACCGTCCTCGACATCGGCTGCGGCGACGGCACGGCCGCCGCCACCGCCGCCCCGCTCCTCACCGGCCACCGCGTCATCGGCGTCGACTGGTCCCAGGACGCCCTCAGACGGGCCCGCACCCGCATCCCCTACGCGATCCGCGGCGAACTCACCGACGGCGGACTGCCGTTGCGGGCGGAGTCCGCCGACGCCGTCCTGTTCAGCGAGGTCATCGAGCACCTGGTCGACCCGGACGCCGCCCTCGACGAGATCCGCCGCGTCCTGCGCCCCGGCGGCCACCTCATGCTGTCGACCCCCAACCTCGCCGCCTGGTACAACCGCGCCCTGCTGCTCGCGGGCGTCCAGCCGGTGTTCTCCGAGGTGAGCCTGCGCGGCATCCACGGCCGCCCGGGAAAGGAGGTCGTGGGCCATCTGCGGCTCTACACCGCCCGCGCGCTGCGGGAGTTCGTGGCCGCGTCCGGCTTCGACGTCGTCCGGCTGCGCGGGGCGCCCTTCCACGGCGTACCGCGCCCGCTGCGGCCACTGGACCGCCTGGCCTGCGCCGCCCCGTCGGTGGCGTCGATCCTGCTGCTGCACGCGCGAAGGACGTAGGCGATGTGGTGGGGAGTGGCCGCGGCCCTGCTGGCGAACGCGCTCTACAGCACCGGGTTCGTCCTGGAGAAACGGGCGCTCACCGCCATGCCGCAGGTGACGGTCCGCGCCCCGGTGCACCTGCTGCGGCAGGTCGTCGGCAGCCCGCTGTGGATCGCCGGTTCGCTGTCGCTGGCCGCCGGGTTCGCCGCCCAGCTGGCCGTGTACCGGACCCTGCCGATCGCCGCCGCCCAGGGCATCTTCGTGTCGGGGCTGGTCCTGCTGGTCCTGCTCTCGGCACGCCTGCTCGGCGAGCGGACCACGGGCCGGGAGCGGTTCGCCCTCGGGGCCATCCTCGCCGCGCTGCTGATGGTGGTGCTGTCGCTGGACGAGAACACCGACACCGTCGGCCACCGGGCGCCGTACGCGCTGGTCCTGACGATCTGCCTGCCCGCGCTCGCGGCCGGGGTCGGGCTGTACCGGTCCGCCGAGCGGCGCGCCCGGCACCGGCACCGGCTGCCGACCACGGGCGTCGAGTACGGCGTGGCCGTGGGCCTGCTGTACGGCGTCAGCTCGCTGGCGATCAAGGGCGTGTCCAGCCGGCTGACCACCGACGGGTTCGGGGAGGCGGTGGCGGGCCTGCTGCGCTCCCCGTACCCCTACCTCCTGCTCGTCACCGGCGCGTTCGGGCTGGTGATGTCGCAGGCGGCGCTGCAGCGCTGCCGGGCCTCGCTGATCGTGCCGGTCTGTACGACGGTGACCTCCCTGTTCACGGCGGTGCTCGGCACGCTGTCGTTCGGCGAGTCGCTGCCCGGCGATCCACTGCGGCTGACCCTGCGGCTGTCCGGCACCGTGCTGGCGGTCGCCGTCCTGCTGAGCATGCCCAAGCACGACACCCCGGCGCCCCCGGCGCCCCACGACCCTTCACCGGCCAAGGAGTTGACTCCTCCATGAATCCCGACGACCCGTTGCTCCAGATCCTGGCGTGCCCGCTGGACAAGGGCCCACTGCACCTGGTGGTCCACGAGGAGGAGAAGGAGGAGCGGACCGGCGCCACCGACGCGCCCGAGTCGCTCTACAACCCGCGCCTGCACCGCCGTTACCCGATCGTCGACGGCATTCCGCAGCTGCTGCCGTCCTCGGGCGAACAGGTGACCGAGGACGAACACGAGAGACTCTCCGCGCTGCTGCTGAGGAGGACGGGTTCATGACCACACTCGCCGCACGGCTGGCGCCGCTCCTCCCGGACCGGCTGGTCGCCGCGGCCGCCCGGTCCGTCTACCCGCGCTTCGAGCCGGAGCTGAAACGGCTCGGCGACCTGTGCCCGCCGGACTGCGGTACGGCGGTGGACGTCGGCGGCTGGTACGGCCCCTGGACCCACCGGCTGGCGGCGCGGGCGGCGCGGGTGGTGACCGTGGAGCCCGCGCCCCGGCTGGCCCGGCTGCTCGCCGCGTCGGCGCCCGCCAACGTCCGGGTGGTCCAGGCCGCCGCCTCGGACGGCCCGCGCACGGCCCGCCTGTGGCTGCCGTCCGGCGACGACGGCGGCCGCGGGGTGTCCTCCCTGGTGCGCCGGGACATCCACGCCCGCGCGCTGGACGTCGACTGCGTCACCCTCGACGGGCTCGGCCTGACGGACGTCGGCTTCGTCAAGATCGACGTCGACGGCAACGAACTGGCCGTCCTGCGCGGCGCGTCGGGCCTGCTGGCCCGGGACCGTCCGGCCCTCTTCGTCGAACTGGAGGCCCGTATCCAGCCGATCGCCCCGGTCGTCGACCTCCTGGCCGGACTCGGCTACGCCGGCTGGGTCCTGCCCGCCGGGACCTGGCTGCCCCTCGTCCCGGCCACCCTGGAGGCCCACCAGGCGCGCACCTCGCACCGGGCGTCCCAGGGGCTGCTCCGGCGTGTCCTGCCGCTCGCCGGGCGGTACGTCAACTCGGTGCTGTTCCTGCCGGACGGGCGCCGCCCGGGTGAGCGGGCCGATGGCCGCCGGGCCGCCTCCGGTGCCGTGGGCCACGATGGACCCCATGTCCTCCGCGAAGCGCCCCGGCCCCGATAGGCCCTCCGGTCCGTTCACCCCGCTGGACTTCCAGCTCGTCCTGCTGCGCCGCATGGCCGACCACAACCCGGGACTCGTCGAGGACGCCCGCCGTGAGCTGGGCGTCTCCGTCGCGGACATGCGGGAGGCGAACCGGCGGTGGCAGGCGATGGTGCGCTCGCCCCGGGCGCGGGGCTCGGCGTCCCGCTACCGGTCGGTCCTGGGCGCGCCGGAGTCCGTCACCGCCCGCAGGATCGGCGACCTGGACTGCGAGGCATGGCGGTGGCCGGTGCCGCTGTGGGCCGACCTCCGCTTCGAGGTGCTGCTCGCGCCGAACGGGGCGGTGTGGAACGAGTGGCTGGTGCGGGCTCCGGGGGCGGCCGGGCCCGAGCCGCGCGCGCTGGAGGATCTGACGCCGTGGTCCTGCACGGTGGACGAGGTCGCGCGGGCGTTCGCGCCGGCACGGCCGCTGGAGGGGACGGCGCCCACGCGGTGGGGCCTGCGGTTCCACGCGCCCGACGGACAGGGGGTGCGGCGGGAGTGTGTCGCGGAGTTCACGTGGGGGTTGTTGCAGCGGACCGCCACCGTCCCGCAGCGGCCTGACAGCACCTGATCGCGTCTCATCAACTCACGTGCACCACCGGTCGAATGTCGCCGCGATCGCTCACCAGGGCATCACGAACGGAAGATTGGTGATCATTCGGCCGTAAGGGGCACCGCTGGGCCTACTGTCCGTACCGAGTGGTGATCTCACGGAAGGGCAGCCCCATGACGACCCGGCACCCCGCGGAGCGAACCGTGCCCGTCGAGCGGCTGCGGCTGGGGGACCACGCCTGCATGGGACCGGGGACGCCGGACGAGGCCGGTCAGTCGCCCTGGAAGGTGTTCACCGCGTACACCCGGACCAGCCTGGCGCGCGGGGAGAAGGTCCTGCTCGTCATGGACCCGGACGACCTGAGCGACGACGAGGTGGTCGCCCTCCTCGACCGGGGCAGCGGACAGGTCGTGGCCGCGCGGGCGGGCGGTCAGCTCTCGCTCAAGCGCAGCACGGAGATCTACGCCCCCGACGGCCGCTTCCGGGAGCGGCGCACGATCGACACCTACGCCTCCGAGGTGGACCGCGCCTGCGAGGAGGGCTGGACGGGGCTGCGGGTCACCGCGGACATGAGCTGGGCGCCCCGCATGAACCTCGGCCACGACCGGCTGCTCGACTACGAGGCGTCCGTGGCACCGCTGTTCGCGGACCCGCTGTTCACCGCGATCTGCTGGTACGACCGGCGACATTTCGACGACGACGTGACGGCCCGCGTCGGCAAGGTCCACCCGCTGCGGGTCATGGAACGCCTCGACTCCCTGGAGGCCGCCGAGACCCCCGACGGCGGGCGGATCGCCGGCAGCGCCGAACTGAGCACGCGCACCGAGTTCGTCGAGGCCCTGCGCGAGGCACTGGAACGCCGTGACGACGCCGGCCCCAGCCACCTCGTCCTCGACCTGCGCGACCTGTGTTTCATGGAGGCGCACTGTGCCTGGCAGCTGATCAGCCTCGCCTCGTCCCTCCCGGCCGGCAGCGAGGTCACCGTGCGCTGCGGCGAGCTGCTGGGGCTGGTGCTGGAGCAGTTGGGTGCCGGCGAGGTGCCCCAGCTGCTGGTCAGCGTGGAGGCGGACGGAGAGGGGGCCGGGGAGGGGGCCGGGGCAGGAACCGGGCTCGGGCTCGGGGGAGGCGCCGGGTGAGAGAGGTTCCGCTGCTGCGGACGGAGTTCGACGCGGCCGGCCTCCCCCTGCTGCGCTCGCTCGTCGAGGAGGCCGGCCTCCGGACCGGCCTCGCCGGCGCCGTCCGGGGCGCCCTCGTCCAGGCCGTGGCGGAGATCGCGGCGGACGCCGTGGAGCACGGGAGCGGCGCCGGAACCGTCGACATCCGTTCGCTGGACGGCGCGTTGTGCTGCGAGGTCACGGAGCACGGGCCCGGCCCCACGGCGGGGCGGAGCGCGGCGCGCGGGCCGCGGCTCGCCGAGGCGCTGATCACGGCCTCGGGTGCCGGAGGCGGCCGGGTCCGGGTGCACGGCACCGCCCGGGGGACGTCGACCACCCTGTCCGTGCCCCTGCCGGCCTCCGCCACGGCCCCGCCCGCTACAGTCCCGCCCGCGCGCTGAACCAGGCCGCGACCTGACTGCGGTTGTGGAAGCCCAGCTTCACCAGGATGCGCTCCACGTGCCCCTCGGCGGTACGGCGGGCGATGACGAGGTGGTCGGCGATCTGTTTGTTGGTACGGCCCTGGGCGACGAGGGCGGCGACCTGGAGTTCACGGCGGGTGAGGGGAACGGGGTCGGCGGGCCCGGCGCCCGGGGCCGGAGACGTGCCGACGGGGCCGGCGGCCGGGGCGGCACCCGCGCCCCCGGTCGAGGCGGCCCGCACGCGGGGGGCCGGGGCGGGCCCCTCCCCCTCGCGCGCGCCGGGCACCCGGCCCTTCCCCGGCCCGCCGAGCGCGTACGCCACCGCCTGCTCGGCGGTCAGCCGGCCGCCCCGGCGGTGGGCCAGGGTGTAGCCCTGGTCGCCGAGGACACGGCGGGCGTGGTGCTCGGCCGCGCGGGGGCGGCCGGGGCGCAGGGCGTCCATGGGGTTGCCGCCGATGTCGTGCCAGATGCGGTCGACGGCGCCGCGCAGCACACCCGCCCGCTCGGCGTCACCCGCCAGGGCCTCGGCGGCGGCGAGCAGGTCGAGGGTGCGGGCGAGGCTCTGGTGCTGACTCACGGTGTAGGGGAGCCGCAGGCAGGCGCGGGCGTGTTCGGCGGCGCGTTCGTACTGTCCGGCCGACCAGTGGGCGAGGGCGAGGGTGCGCAGCGCCCAGGAACGGGCCCACTGTTCCCCGTGCGCCTCGCACAGGGCGACGGCCTCGGCGCACAGCGGGATGGCGTCCGCGGCGCGGCCCCGGCTGACGAGGGAGCAGGCCAGTTCGACGCGGGTGAGGACGACGAAGGCGGTGGAGGCGCGGGCCCGGCACGGGACGAGGGCGCCGGCCGGCACGGGCGGGGGCGCGGGCACCGGGAGTTCCGCGTCGGCGGCGGCAGCGCTGCGTAACGGGTCCAGGCCGGCGAGGACGGCGGCGGAGCGGCTGTGCACCAGTGAGGTCAGGGCACCCGCCCACATGGCGCGGGTCAGGCCGGCGTCGGGCCGGGCCCCGGCCCGCAGGGCACCGTCCATCCAGTGCCGGCCCTCGCCCCAGATGCCGCCCGCGACCCAGTGGAACCACAGGCCGGCGGCGAGCCGCAGCCCGTGCTGGGCCTCGCCCGGGGTGGTGAGGCAGAAGTCCAGCGCGGCACGGAAGTTGTCCTGGTCGATACGGATGCGTTCGGTGATCTCCGCCTGGTCGGGGCCGAACCACGCCTGCTCGTACTCGGCGCCGAGACGCGCGAAGTGGTCGCGGTGCCGGCGGCGGGTGTCGGTGGCCTCGCCCAGGTCGTGCAGCTTCTCCAGTCCGTAGTCGCGCAGGGAGACCAGCAGCCGGTAGCGGACCTGCCCGGCGTGCTCCTCCCGGACCAGCACCGACTTGTCGACGAGCCCGGCGACGGCGTCCAGCACGGCGCACGGGGCGATCCTGTCCCCGGTGCCGTCCTCTCCGGCGCAGACGGCCTCGGCGGCGGCCAGATCGAAGCCGCCGACGAACACGGACAGCCACGCCCACACCAACTGCTCCTGGGGGGTGCACAGTTCGTGGCTCCAGTCGACGGCGGAGCGCAGGGTGCGGTGGCGGGGCGCGGAGGTGGGGCTGCCGCAGGTGAGGAGCTGGTAGCGGTCGTCGAGGCGTTCGACGAGCTGGTCGACGCCGAGGGCGCGCACCCGGACCGCCGCCAGTTCGATGGCGAGCGGCAGTCCGTCGAGGCGCCGGCAGAGCCGGGCCACCGCCTGCTGGTTCGCCTCCCCGACGGTGAAGCCGGGGACCACGGCCGCCGCCCGGTCGGCGAACAGTCTGAGCGCGGGGAAGGACTCGACCGCCGACGGGGTCAGTTCCTCCGGCGCGGGGGCGGGCAGCGGCGGCACCTCGAAGAGCTGTTCCCCGGCCAGACCGAGCCGGTGTCGGCTGGTGGCGAGGATCCGCACCCCCTCGGTGGCCGCCAGCACGGCCTGGGCGAGGACCGCGCAACTGCGCAGCAGGTGCTCGCAGTTGTCGAGCACGATGAGCAGGCGCCGGTCGCGCAGGTGGTCGACGAGGATCTCCAGCGGGGGCCGTACGGTCTCGTTGCGCACGCCGAGCGCGTCGTTCACGGCGTGCGGCACGAACGCCTCGTCGCTCAGGGCGGCCAGGGGCACGAGCCACACGCCGTCCGGGAAGGCCCGCGCGGCCTCTCCCGCCACATGCCCGGCGAGCCGGGTCTTGCCCACCCCGCCCGGCCCCGTCAGGGTCAGCAGTCTGCCCGCCGACAACAACCGTCTGACATCGGCGGCCTCGTCCCGTCGCCCCACGAAGCTCGTCAGCTCCGCCGGGAAACCGGAAGTGCGCCGCGACTCCCATCCGCCCACGATGCTGGTCACGCTCTCAGTTGTGGTTCCCGTACGCGCTGTTGTAACCCCGAAGGGTAGGCAGCGGGCACGGGCGGGACGCGCGCTTCGCCGAATTCCCGCCTCTTCGGGTGAGGCGGGCTCGCGGGTCCGGGGGCGGGTCCGGGTGCGGGGGCGGGTGCGGGTCCGGGTGCGGGGGCGGGTGCGGGGGCGGGTGCGGCGGTTCAGCCGGTGGTCGCCGCCGCGAGGATCGCCTCGACCACGCGGGGCAGCGACCCGGGGTGCAGCCACAGGAAGAGGTTGGGCTCGACGAGTTCCAGCTCCATCACGCACGGCCGCCCGTCCTCGCCGGTGACGAGGTCGACGCGGGCGTACAGCAGCTCGGGCTTCCCCGGTACGGCTGCCAACGCCCGCTCCGCGACGGCGAGTTCGGCCTCGGTCGGGGTCCAGGGCACCAGGTCGGGGTGGGCGATCTTGTCGGCGTCGTAGGCCGTGCCGGGCGCGAGCACCGCGCCCTTGCGGCTGGCGTGCAGCAGCCGGCCGCCGAAGAACTGCAGGGCACGCTCCCCCTCGGTGTCGATGCTGGTCACGAAGGGCTGCACCATCGCGGTGAGCCCTTCGGCACGCATCCGCTCGACATGCCGTACGGCGGTGTCCCGCTGGTCGGGGGTGTACCGGGCGGCGAACCGGGCGCCCGCCCCGGAGGTGGGCTTGACGACGTACGGGTGGGTCTCCGGAAGCTCCACGGGGTCGCCCGGTGCGAGATAGGCGGTCGGCACGACGGGCACCCCGGCGGCGGCGAGGTCGCCGAGGTAGCGCTTGTCGGTGTTCCAGCGCACGACCCCGGCCGGGTTGGCGAGCCGGGTGGCCCCGCCGGTCTTCTCCGCCCAGGCCACGAACTCGGCCGCGCGCCAGCTGTAGTCCCAGGTGGACCGGATGACGACGAGGTCGTACCCGGCCCAGTCGGCCGCCGGGTCGTCCCAGTGCACGGCCGCCGCGTCGGCCCCCGCCTCCCCCAGCGCCCGCACCAGCACCGGCAGGTCCCGGTCGTGGCTCGTCTCCGGCCCGGGGTCGTAGGTGGCGACGGCGATGCGGGGGGCGGCTGTGCGGGCCACGGACGACTCCATCTCTCGGACGGTCACGACGACCCTCCGGGCGGGTTCCCGGGGGCCTTCGGCGCAGGCTAACAACCACGCGGGCCGAGAAGGCAGGGAGTTTCGACGGATGGACGCCGCCCTGTCTCCTGCCGACGGGCGGAGCGCCCCCTGCCGACGACACGGCGATCTCCGGCTGAGCGCCGACGGTCCCCGCGCACGGGGCCCTGCGGGCGCCGAACCGGCGGGTATGAACCCGCCCACGGCACGGCGGACCGCCACCCGCGAGGACACGTCCCCGCTCGGGACACGACCGCCCCACCCAGCTGGGACAGGCCCCCCGGCAGGGAACCCGAACTCGCGCACGACGCAACGCGATCCAGCAGCGCGAGGACGGCCGCAGCGCCGGACCCTCCCACGGCACGGCGGACCGCCACCCGCGAGGGCACGTCCCCGCTCGGGGCACGACCGCCTCACCCGGCGAGGACGAGCCCCCGGCCGGGGGACCCGAACTCACCCACGGCACAGCGCGCTCCCGCATCGCGCGGGATGGCTGCGGCGCGGGGCCCGCTCGGGGGACGGCAGGCTCATCCCCGGCACACGCAGGCCCCGCTCACGGCACGGCGGGGCCCGTCAGGGCTCGGCCCTTGGTGTCGTACGGCCAGACGTTGGGGACGCAGCCGTTCATGCCCTTGATCTGTTGCATCATCGCCGGGGCGGGCTTGCCCTTGCCGGGGCAGCCGACGTGGCCCTGGCCCAGGAAGTGGCCGACCTCGTGGTTGATGATCAGGGCGCGGTAGGCCGGGACGTCCTCCGCGTAGACCGGGGTCGCGAGTTCCCAGCGTTCCAGGTTGACCATGACGTCGTCGTTCACGTTGCAGTTGAACTCGCCGCCGGTGTCCAGCCCGCCCGCGCCGCACACGTCGTCGACGGTGCCCGGGGTCGCGACCTTGACGACGAAGTCGAAGGCACCGCTCGAAACCCGCTGGAAGGCGTGGTCGCCGCCCGCGGTCCAGCCGCGCGGGTCGGCCAGGACGCCTTCCACCTCGTCGGCGACCTTGTCGAGGGAGAGCGAGAGCCCCTTCTCGACCTCGACCCGGTAGCGCAGGGGCGTGCCCTCGCCCACCTTGCGGCTGCCGCCGGACGCCGTGCGGAACGTCCCCGGCCCGGTGGCCGGGATGGTCACCCGCTTGCCGCCGGGGGACGACGACGCCGACCCGTCCGGCGAGGGGCCGGCGGAGGAAGGGGAGGAGGCGGAGGGGGACGAGGAAGGGTTCTGCCGCGCACCGGCGTCGGAGCCGGAGCTCCGGCCGGGGCCGGGTCGGGAACCGGTGGCGGGCTCGGAACCGGGGCCGGGCGAGCGGCGGGACCGCTCGGAGGGGGACTCGGCGGAGGGGGTGGGCTCCGCCTCCGCGGAAACCTCCCGCGCGCCGCCGTTCATCCAGCTCACCGCCGCGAATCCGGCGACACCGAGGACCGTCACGACCCCGAGGCCACCCCACAGGGACCCTCTCCCCCGTGGCGCGGGGGCCTTACGTCTGCGCCCCGGGCCCCCGCTCCTGCCCCTGGCCTTGCCCCTGCCTCGGCCCTTGTCCTTGCCCCGGCCTTCGGCCGCTCCCTTGGCCGAGCCTTGAGCGGTGACACGCGGCGAGCCGCCGCGGCGCGTACGAGCGCCGGAAGGTGTTCCTTTGTGCGCGGTCATGTTCCTTCAGAGTGTGATCAGTATGTGATCGGATGTGGCCGAGTCGGTCACGAAAAGATAACGGATGATCGGCACGGTTCCGCACACCCCGCTTGACCTTGCCCTTCGGTGAAGCCCCAGCATCGATGGCGGAACGAGGAACCGCCGGGCCGGGAGGAGCCATGGAGATGCTGACGATCGGGGCCTTCGCGAAGGTCTGCCGGCTGTCGCCGAAGGCGCTGCGCCTCTACGACGAGCTGGATCTCCTGCGGCCCGCCCGGGTCGACCCGGACACCGGCTACCGCTACTACGCCACCGAGCAGTTGGAACAGGCCCGCCTGGTGGCCTGGCTGCGCCGGCTCGGCATGCCGCTGGCCCGCATCCGTACGGTGTGCGCGCTGGAGCCGGGCCCGGCGGCCCGGGAGATCCGGGCGTACTGGGCCGGGGTCGAGGCCGAGACGGCGACCCGACGCGACCTGGCGGCCTTCCTCGTCCACCACCTCGCCCACCCGTCCGAGGAGGACACCACGATGCAGACACTCCGTTACGCCGCCGTCTCCGACACCGGCCTGGTCCGCGCCGCCAACCAGGACACCGCCTACGCGGGCTCCCGGGTCCTCGCCGTGGCGGACGGCTTCGGCCCGGCCGGAGCCCCCGCGAGCACGGCCGCCGTGGAGGCACTGAAGGTCCTGGAACGCGACACCCTGCCGGCGGGCAGCGTGCTGAACCTGCTGGAGGACGCGGTGCGGGGCGCGAGTGCCGCCGTGCGCGGCATCGCGGGGAACGGCGACGACGGCACGACCCTGACCGCGATGCTCTGGACCGGCTCCCACCTCGCTCTCGTCCACATCGGCGACTCCCGCGCCTATCTGCTGCGCGACGGCGAGCTGTTCCGGATCACCCACGACCACACGGTCGTCCAGTCGATGATCGACGAGGGCCGGCTGACGTGGGAGGAGGCGGCCGCGCACCCCCAACCGGCGTTGCTGCTCAAGGCGTTGACCAACGGCGAGACCGTCTCCGCTCCCGATCTGCGTCTCCACGACGCCCACCCCGGCGACCGCTGGCTGCTGTGCTCCGACGGCCTGTCCGCGGTCGTCCCCGACGCCGGCATCCGACGCGTCCTGTCCACCGCCCCGGACCCGCGGTCCGCGGCACAGGCACTCGTCGCCGAGGCGAACGGCGCGGGCGGCCCCGACAACGTGAGCTGCGTGGTGGCGGACGTGGTGCGGGAGGGGGCCGGGACGTAGCGGCACTAGGCTCCGGCCCGCAGCGGCATCGCCTCCAGCGCCCGGCCCAGGCGCTCGGCCCACTCCCGCGCCGTACCCCGCACCCACGGGTGGGCGGCGCGGAAGTCCGCCCAGTCCGCGGCGTCCAGGACGAAGGCGTCCAGGACGACGGTGTCCGGGACGAAGGTGTCCGGGCGCGGGGTGCCCACGGCCGCCGTGCCGCCGGCACGGCGGCGGAAGACCTCGCGCAACAGCCGCGGCGAGAGGTCGGTGACGTCGGCCTCCGCGAGGAGCACGGCGTCGTAGAGGTCCTTGGCCCGGGCGCGGCCCTCGGTGGCGCAGTCGGTGTGCAGCCACAGGAGCTTCCAGGCGAGGGACAGGCCGGGGCCGGGCGTACGCACGACGGTGCGGCCGGAGCCGTCGCCCCACGGGATCGCCGTCCACACGGGAAGCTCCGGCAGCCTCTCGTCACGGGCGAAGTCCAGCCTCGCCTCGCCGGGCGGGAGGCCCTCCGCCGTCCAGGGGACGGTCAGACGGGTGCCGGGAGTCTCGTACTCCGTGTAGGTCCAGGTGCCGTCGGGCCGGGCGGCGGACACGTCGAGCACCACCCCCGGCGCGGCCACCGGCCGCTCGCGCACCAGGTCGAGCACCGCCAGATGCGGCGGGCGTTCCTCAGGCTCCACCTCCACCACCCAGTGCAGCCCCTCGGGCGGCACCGCCGGCCGCAGACCCCCGGTGTCGAACTCCTCGAAGGTCCAGATCTCGTACCGTCCGGCACCGCCGGCCGCCTCCGGCCACTGCTGGACGACGTCCAGCCCCTCCACATGGGGATAGGGGTGCGCGGCGTCCACCGGGACCAGCAGCGGCTGCGGAACGATCCAGTCGAGGTCGGCGGGTTCCCGTGCCGCCGCCCCCACCCACGCCGGCATCACCATGCTCCCGCGCAGCACCAGGTCGTCCCCCAGGGGCGAGTCGGCGACGAGGCGGAGCAGATGGTCGAGCACGGCCCGGTGGGCGGCACGCCACGGCCCGGAGCCGGTCATGAGGGCTGCGTCCGCACGCCTGCCGGCAGGTCCGCCCGCCCCGGCGGCCCCTCGTCGATCCACCCGGCGTCGAGGCCCGGGCCGTCGTCGTGCACCACGAACTCCTCCTCCACCTCGACGGCCTTGAACCCGGCCGCCGCGAGCGCGTCGAGGAGGGCGTCCAGACGGCGGCGGGCCTCGGGGCGGCCGACGTCACGGCAGCGCTGGGTGACGAACCGCTCGTGCCCGCGCCCGTCACCACCGCCGCCCGCGCGCCGGGCGTTGCGCGAGACATGGGCCGCGTGCCGCTCGGCGAGGGCACGGACGCACGCCACCTCGGTGTCGTCGGCGAGGGCGAGCTTGACATGGTGTTCGAAGTAGCAGCCGGGCGGCAGCGCACGGGCCTGAGCGACGGTCAGCGGCACGTCCTCGTTCCACGGTGCCGCCTCGATCTTCACCCGGACCACCCCGAACCCCTCGGCGCCCAGCCGCCGGACCCACCCCGACGCGGCCGCGCGCAGCGCCGACAGGGAACCCTCGCCGCGCACCGTCAGCATCGGCTGGTCGGGCACCGCTCCCCGGTCGAGCACGATCCGCGTGTACTTGACCCGGTGGCGCTCCGCCCACCGCCGTACGCGCTCCTCGCCGCCCGGCCCGTCCCCGACGACCACCGTCAGATGGGTCTCGAACTCCCCCGTGAACTCCCGCACCCCGGCCTCGCATCCCCCTGCGCGTCCCCGTGCGCATCGCCCGCCCGCTCCCGGTGGCCGACTGTACCGACCACCACCGACAGCGGCCCCTGCCAGCCGCCCCTGCGCGCCGCTCCTCCTCGCCGCCCCGTCGGTCTGCCGCGTCGGTGGAAGGGCGGTGTGGCTGGTACTGGTGGTTCCCAGGGTTCCGGTAGTCAGATGTGCGGTAGCGGTACCTCGGACGGCGACAACCAAGGAGTACACGACGTGTCATCTCTCTTCCCGGCCCTCACCGGCGAGGCCCGCACCCCCGCACGCCCCGCCCTGCGCTTCGGCGACCGGTCCCTGACGTACGCGGAACTCGCGGCCGTCACCGGCGCCCTGGCCGCCCGGCTCGACGGCGTCGGCCGGGTGGCCGTCTGGGCGACCCCCACCCTGGAGACGGCGGTGGCCGTGGTGGCGGCACTGCGGGCCGGCGTCCCCGCCGTACCGCTGAACCCGAAGTCCGGGGAGAAGGAATTGGGGCACATCCTCGGCGACAGCGCCCCCTCCCTCGTCCTCGCCGCGCCGGGCGACGAACTGCCGCCGCCGCTGCGGGAGTTGAATCGCATCGATGTCGATGCCGACGCCGGCGGTGCCGACGCGCGCGGCGGCGGAGACCGGCCGGCCCCCGCCGAGGAGACGGCCGACGGGGAGTCCGCCGCCCTCGTCGTCTACACCTCCGGCACCACCGGCCCGCCCAAGGGCGCCGTCATCCCCCGCCGCGCCGTCACGACCACCCTGGACGCGCTGGCCGACGCCTGGCAGTGGACCGCCGACGACGTCCTGGTCCACGCCCTCCCCCTCTTCCACGTCCACGGCCTGATCCTGGGCGTCCTCGGCCCCCTCCGGCGCGGCGGCGCGGTCCGTCACCTGGGCAGGTTCGACACGGCCGCGGTGGCCCGGGAGCTGTCGGCCGGGGCGACGATGCTGTTCGGCGTCCCCACGATGTACCACCGCATCGCGGAGGCCCTGCCCGGCGACCCGGAGCTGGCGAAGGCGCTCGGCGGGGCCCGCCTGCTCGTCTCCGGCTCGGCCGCGCTGCCCGTGCACGACCACGAACGGATCGCGGCGGCCACCGGACGACGGGTGATCGAGCGGTACGGCATGACGGAGACCCTGATGAACACCAGTGTCCGCGCCGACGGCGAGGCCCGCCCCGGCACGGTCGGACTTCCGCTTCCGGGGGTGGAGTTGAGGCTGGTCGAGGAGGACGGCACCCCGCTCACGGCGTACGACGGCGAGTCGGTCGGCGAGATCCAGGTGCGCGGCGACAACCTCTTCACCGAGTACCTCAACCGCCCCGACGCGACCGCCGCCGCGTTCGCCCCCGACGGTTGGTTCCGTACCGGCGACATGGCCGTGCGCGACCCGGACGGCTCTGTCCGCATCGTCGGCCGCAAGGCCACCGACCTCATCAAGAGCGGCGGTTACAAGATCGGCGCGGGCGAGATCGAGAACGCCCTCCTCGAACACCCGGGGGTCCGGGAGGCAGCCGTCACCGGTGAACCCGACCCCGATCTCGGCGAACGCGTCGTCGCCTGGATCGTCCCGGCGGACCCCCAGTCCCCGCCCCCGGCAGGCGAGTTGGCGGCCCACGTGGCCACCCACCTGTCGCCCCACAAGCGCCCCCGCAGGGTCAACTACCTCTCCGCCCTGCCCCGCAACGACATGGGCAAGATCATGAAGCGAGCGCTGAAGACGGATGAGTGACCGGCGCGTCCCGGCCCGCGAGGCCATCGCCCTGCTGACGGACGACTTCACCGAACTCCCCACGCCCGAGGGCGACCACGCCCCCGACGGCCCCCTCGCCTGGCAGGGCTACGACGCCTCCCGCGCCCGCGCCGCCGAGCGCACCGGGGAGGAGGAGTCGGTGGTGTGGGGGCGGGCGGCGATCGGCGGTACGGCGGCCGTCGTGATCTCCTTCGAGTTCGGCTTCCTCGGTGGTTCGCTCGGCGAACGCACCGGCGACCGTCTGGAGGCGGCGCACGCGTACGCCCGCGCGCACCGCCTTCCGGTCGTCTCGCTGGTCGCGACGGGCGGCAGCCGTATGCAGGAGGGGATGCGCGCCCTCGTCCAACTGCAGCGCGTGGCACGGGAGTCGGCGCTGACGAGCGCGGCGGGGCTGCCCCGGATCGCGGTGCTCCGCGACCCCACGACGGGTGGCGGCTGGGCCACCCTCGGCGCCGGCGCCGACATCGTCCTCGCCCTCCCCGGCGTTCAGGTGGGCTTCGCCGGCTCCCGGGTCCGGCCGCCGGACGCGGACCCGGCGGCGTACACGGCGGAGGCCCAGCTCGCGGCGGGCTCGATCGACGCGGTGGTCCCCCCGGCCGCCCTGCGCGACACGCTGACCCTCTACCTGAGCCTCCTGACCGCCCCCTCCACAGCCCCGGCACCCCCGCCCCGGGCCCTTCCGCCGGACACTCCCCCGCAGCCTGGAGAGCACGGGGCGCGGCCCCCGCTTCTCGGGGGCGCGGGGAACCGCGCGACCAGCCCCCACGCACCCGCAGCCGCCACCCGACCGAACCCCCCACCCCGATCGGCGCCCCTCCCCACCACCGGCTGGGACGCCGTCCGACGCGCCCGCCACCCCCAACGCCCTCATGCCCCGACCTACTTGGACACCTACTTCACCCGCCGGGCCCCCCTGCGAGGGGACCGCGCCGGCGGCACCGACCCCGGCATGCTCTGCGGTTTCGGGGAGCACGAGGGCCGCACCATCGCCTACGCGGCCCAGTGCGGCACCCCCACCCGCCCGGCGGGCTACCGCACCGCCGCCCGTCTGATCCGCCTCGCGGGCCGTCTCGGCATCCCCGTCCTGACCCTGGTCGACACCCCCGGCGCCGCGAACGACGCCGAAGCGGAACGGCAGGGCGCGGGACCCGCCATCGCGGACCTCTTCACGGCCGTGGCCACGGCCCGCACCCCCGTCACGACCCTCCTGATCGGCGAGGGCGGCTCCGGCGGCGCCCTCGCCCTGGCCGCCCCCGACAACACCTGGGCCACCCCGGACGGCTACTTCTCGGTGATCGCGCCGGAACTCGCGGCGGCGATCCTCAAACGCCCCGCGCACCGGGCCCCCGCCACGGCGGACGAACTCCGGCTGCGCCCCCAGGATCTGGTGGAGCTGGGGGTCGTCCGGGGAATCGTCGAACCGGCACGGCACCTCCGCCCACCCGACTGACGGCCGGAGGGCCGCCGCGCCACACGCCACCCCGGCGTCCCGCGTCGAACCACCCGTCCGGCCGCACCCCCACCCGGCCCACCCCAGCGGGCACCCCGCCCCCGCCCCGCGCACGATGCAAGGGAACCGGGGAACCGCCGACCGGCGGCGGGCCCGAAACGGTCCGTGCTCTCGGGAGGATCCGCAATGACCGCGATGACCGCCAGTCTGGAGCAGCTGCGCCGCTGCCACTTCGGCGTCGACCTGGGAGCCGCGCGGACCCGCGTGTACGTGAAGGGCGCGGGTCTGGTGGTGGACCAGCCGAGCGTGGCCGCCGTGAACATCCGGACGGGCGCGCTGATCGCCGTCGGGGAGTTCGCCGAGAAGATGATGGGCCGTACGCCCGACTACATCCGGGTCGTCCGGCCCGTCTCCGGCGGCACGGTGGTCGACATCGAGATGGCCCAGCGGATGCTGCGTCAGCTGCTGGGCGACCGGGTCCGCCGCACCCTGCGCCGCAAGCCCGTCCTGCGCGCGGCCGCCTGCACCCCGCACGGCGCGGACCCGCTCGCCCAGCGCGCCACGATCGAGACCCTGGTGGGCCTCGGCGCCCGCCGGGTGGAGATGGTCGACACGCTCATCGCGGCGGCCGTCGGCTGCGGACTGCCCGTCGAACAGCCCGAGGCCACCATGATCATGGTCTGCGGCGCCGGCGCCACCGAGCTGGCCGTCCTCTCCCTCGGTTCGGTCGTCAGCGCCGTACGGATTCCCGTCGGCGGCGAGGCCATCGACCACGCGATCGTGCAGCACCTGCGGCTGCGTCACGAGCTGACCCTGCCCAGCCAGTCCGTACGGCCCCTCCAGCTCGCCCTCTCCGGCAACGGCCTCACCCCGCACGGTCCCGCCTCCACCGAGATCCACGGCCTCGACGTGGCGACCGGACTCGCCCGCTCCGTGCAGGTGGACACCGCGGCCGTGCGCGACGCCATCCAGACCCCGCTCACCGCCGTGGTCGACGGCATCGGCAAGGTGCTGCGGGACTGCCCGCCCGACCTGGTGGCCGACCTCGCCGACCGGGGCATCATGATGGTCGGCGGCAGCGCCCTGCTCCCCGGCTTCGACCAGATGCTCCGCCACGCCACCGGGATGCCGGTCCACATCGCCGAACGCCCCGACGTCTGCGCCGCCCTGGGTCTCGGCGCCATGCTGGACGGCCGTATCGCCCCCATCAGCCTGGACCCGGTGGGCGACTGACGCGTTCCGCCGCCCTGCCGCCGCCGTCCCACCGGCGTGCCACCGCCCCGTCCGCCCCGCCCACCCGGCGAACACGTCTGCGAGCATCCCGCCGGTATGCCCGTGAGCGGCAGCACCCGGAGCGCGGGGGGCGGCCGGAACCCCGGCCGTCACTCGGCGGTCGCCCCCGTGAGCCCGTGACGCCCCACCGAACACCCGTTTGTGTCGTTCTCGCCGGAGTCGCCCGCCGCTAGGGTTACTCGGAGGAACGCGGGCCACGGAGGTGAGCGCACGGATGCCAGGCCACGTGACCCGGATCGGTGTCACCGGACACCGTCAGATCCCGGAAGCCGCCCTCCCCGCCGTCCGTTCGGGCATCCGGGCGGAGTTACAGGGCCGCCCCGCCACCACCCGGGCCCTCAGCAGCCTCGCCGCCGGCGCCGACCAGCTCTTCGCGGAGATCGCCCTGGAGAGCGGTCTGCAGCTGACCGCGGTGATCCCCGGCATGGACTACGAGGCCCACCTCGGGGACGACGAGGTCAGGGCCGCCTACCGCCGGCTCCTCAAGTGCTGCGGCGAACGCGTGGAACTGGCGCGCGAACGCACCCACGAGGAGGCGTACTACGCGGCGGGCCGCTACATCGTCGACCACGCCGACCGCCTGATCGCCGTCTGGGACGGCGACCCGCCCCGCGGGCTCGGCGGCACGGCCGACATCGTCGACTACGCCCACCTCATGGGTGTGCCGGTGACGGTGCTGTGGAGCCCGGGCGTACGCCGCGCCTGACACGGCGCCGGCACCCTCCACCGCACGGTCAGGTCCCGAACCGCACCAGCCAGTCCGTGTGCTGGGGCGAGACCACCCGTTCCGCCTCCGCCACCGCGTCGGCCCAGCCGTCCTCCGCGACCGTCGTGCCCATGGCGACGCGCAGGGTGTCCAGGTCCTGTTCGACGAGCTTGTGCGCGTACGTCAGCGGCCGGTGCCGGCGGACCTCCTGCCAGGCCACGCCCGCCGCGGCGGCGGCGCTCAGCAGGCCGGTCGGGTCCCAGCGGCCGTCGATCGCCCCCAGGGCCCGCAACACGGCGGTGACCAGCGCCAGCAGCGTCAGGATCGTCGTCATGCCCGACCACCGCACGGACGAGCGGTGCGCGTCCCCGGCCTTGTTGCCGTACCAGGTGAGCTGTTCCGAGACGCGGTCGCGGAGATAGATGTCGCGGCGGGCGGCGAACGGTTTGGCCCGCACCGCGCGCATCATCGGGGTGATCTGGCCGAGTCCGAGTTCGGTGACGCCCTCGCGGGGGTCGTCCCACCCCACCTTGCGCAGCTCGCTGAGCCGTTCCTCCAGCCGCTCGGCGAACATCGCCTCGGGGTTGACGAGCCGTGAGGGGAACGGCCCGCCGTGCACCATGAACTGCCAGGCCAGCGACTTGACCACCTCGGCCGCCGCCCGGTGCGCCTGCCACTGCACCCGGGCGCGGCGCCGGGAGGCGTAGAACCCGATCCCCATGGTCAGGGCGTAGAGCACGGCCGCCACGGCCGACGGCACCCTGCTGCCGACCCGCTCGGCCAGGGAGGCGGTCGCGGTGGCGAGCAGCAGCACGAGCAGCTGCACACGGACCACCTTGAAGGATTCCCCCTGATGGGTCACCGCCTTCTCGTCGCACACCTGGAACAACGGGGACAGATCTCGATCACTCACCGTGGTGCTGGGGCCGGGCGTCGCAGCCATGCACACCTCGTAAGGATGCCGAAGTCGACGGAATGGTCATGCTCTCGTCAATCCTGAATTACCGCCAGAGCGCCACCCCCTCATATCGCGCAGCGAACACCTGCTGACGCATGATAGAAACGCGCAAGTCTGTACTCTGTCGTCCCCCTCTCACGTCCGAGCCTCGACCAAAAGGACCTCGTCGGCAAGGGACCGATGACAGCGTCCCTTTTTTCGAACTGGAGCGACGAGATGAACCTTTCCTTCACCAAGACGACGCGTGGAACGGACACCACCCGGTCGGCCCACAAGAGGCTCGCCCCGCTCGCGACGGTCGCCGCACACGAGCCCCGCACCCAGCGCTCCACGGGACGCGTGACGGACGCCCGTGACCTGCGCCTCGCCAGGCAGGGATTCAGCTCCAGCATCTGATGGGGCCGACCGGGGCCTCAACCCCCTTTTCGATCAAGGAGGTTGGGCCCCGTCGTCATGTCGGCGACCGGGTGGCGCGAGGGCTTACACTGCCGAAGTGAGGGACCCCGCGATCCAGCAACTGGTGCTCAAGATCCACAGTCGGTGCGACCTGGCGTGCGACCACTGTTATGTGTATGAGGCGTCCGACCAGTCGTGGCGCTCACGACCGACCGTCATCGCCGAGGAGACCCTCGACCAGGTCGCCCGCCGTCTCACCGAGTACGTGCTGGCGAGAGAACTGGATTCCGTCACGATCATTCTGCACGGCGGTGAGCCTCTCCTCGTCGGGCCCACCCGGCTCGAACGAATCTGCGCGGAACTCACTCGCGCTCTCGCCCCGGTCACCACACTCGATCTGCGGATTCACACCAATGCCGTGCGGCTCAACAGAGATCACTTGCGAATCTTCGACGAATTCCAGGTGAAGGTGGGCATCTCTCTCGACGGGGACCGTGTCGCCAACGACCGCCACCGTCTGGACCGCCGGGGCCGCAGCAGTTACGACCGGGTCCTGAGGGCCCTGGACCTGCTCCGGCTCCCCGAGCATCAGCATCTGTACCAGGGGCTCCTGTGCACTGTGGACGTCGCCAACGACCCCGTCGCGGTGCACGACGCGCTGGCCTCTCTCGACCCTCCACGCATCGACTATCTTCTCCCGCACTCCACCTGGGACGCCCCTCCGCCCGGCCATGAGCCCGGCGGGCCGGCCACCCCTTACGCCGACTGGCTGCTGAAGGTCTTCGACCGGTGGGAGGAGCAGGGGCGCCCCATGCCGGTGCGCACCTTCGAGTCGGTGCTCAGCACCCTGCGCGGCGGCCCCAGCCTCACCGAGGCACTGGGCCTCGCTCCCTCCGATCTGGCGGTCATCGAGACCGACGGCACCTTCGAGCAGGCCGACTCGCTGAAGACGGCGTACGCGGGCGCCCCCGCCACCGGCTACGACGTCTTCCGGCACGGGTTCGCCGAGTTCGCCGAGCATCCCGGCGTCCGGGCCCGCCAGCTGGGCCTCGCCGGAGTCAGCGAGACCTGCCGGCGCTGCCCGGTCGTGGAGTCCTGCGGCGGCGGCCTCTACGCCCACCGGTACAGCGGCGAGAAGGGCTTCGACAATCCCTCGGTGTTCTGCGCCGACCTGCGGGCCCTGGTGGAGGGGATCGCCGAGCGGATCACCGAGCGCGCACTGCATCCGGCAGTCACCGATGCCGAGGAACTGCGCCTGGCCCAGCTGGACCTGGACAGGCGGTTGCTCGCCCGGGTGAACGTCGCACTGACGGGACACCCCGACTGGGAAGCGGCCTGGCGGGTACTGGTCGAACTGGACCTCGACGACTCCACGGCCGCACATCTCAACACCGTGCTCACCCACCCGTATCTGCGTGCGGTGCTGCGCCGTTCCCTGGACGGCCCCCCCGACCTCCCCCAACTGATGGGTGCGGTCACTGCGGCCGCAGTACTGGCCAAGACGGAGACCACCCTCGCCTGGCACCAGCCCGCCCGGGACCTCCATCTCCCCACCCTCGGCACCCTGCGGCTCTCCGCGCCCGGACAGGTCGAGTGCTCGGTCACGGCGGACGGTCTCCGGGTGAGCGGTACGGACGAGGAGGGCGGCGAACTCTCGATCGAGTGGCGGGCTTTGCGGACCACCGAACTCACCGACGGGGCGACCCTGATCCTCGACGACGCCCACCCGTACCGGGAATGCTTCGGGGCACCGGTCACGGACCCGTTGTCGCCGAGCGACCTGGCCCTGTTCGGCAAGCGGCTGCGCGCGGCCCACGAGGCACTGGACGCCCAGGAGCCCGGTCGGCGCGAGGTCTCCCATCCGTTTCTCGTCACGACGGTCACCCCTCTCGCCCCGGGCTCCGGACTACGCCTCGGCAGGCACGCCTTCGGCGCACTCGGTGTGGCCGTCGATGTCGAACCCGACGAGTTCGCGCGCGAACTGCCGCTGCTGGCTCGTCGGTCCCGGCTCGCCGCCCTGCGTGAGGTGACGGATCTGAACGTGCCCGGCAGCACCGCCGGACGACTGCTCGACGAGGCGAGCGCGTGGGTAGGACGGGCCTGCGCGGCCCCGCACGACGCCGCGGACGCCCTGGGGCGGGCGCGGGACGCCCTCGCCGAACTCGCCTCCACTGGGGGCAGCCAACTCACCCAGAGCGGAACCTACTTGGTTGACGAACTGCACAAGGAATTGGCGGTGATGCATGGCTGATGTCATTCGACTTCCCGGCATGCTGCACCGGATGGGTGTCCGTCCGGGCGGCGTCCTGATGGTGCACGCTTCGCTGAGTGGCACGGGCTGGAGCCCCACCGCGGTGCGCAATGCCCTTCTCGACACGCTCGGCCCCGACGGCACTCTCGTCGTCCCGGCCTTCACACCCGAGAACTCCGACACCTCCCCCGCGTACCACAGGCGTACCGAGGGAATGACCGAGCGGGAGAGGGCCGAGTTCCGCGCATCGATGCTCCCCTTCGAACCGAACGCCACCCCCTGCCCGACCATGGGTGTACTCGCCGAATGCGTGCGGACCACCCCAGGCGCGTTCCGCAGCGCTCATCCACAGACTTCCTTCGCCGCTGTCGGACGCCGTGCCGAGGAGCTTCTCGCCGGTCACGACCCGTACTGCCACTTGGGTGAACGATCCCCGATGGCCGCGCTGTACACGGCCGACGCCCAGGTACTGCTGCTCAGGGTCGGCTTCGAGGTGTGCACCGCCTTCCACCTCGCCGAGTACCGGATGACCCCGTCGCCCCCGGTCCGGACCTACCGCTGCGTCGTGGAGGACAAGGGCAACTGGATCGAGTACGAGGATCTCTCGCTCCGGGACAGCGACTTCGGGGCGATCGGCGCTCTTCTACCGCACGGTTTGGTCACGGAAAGGGAGTTCGCGGGAAAACCGACGTTTCTGTTCGGGATGCGCGATGCTGTCGACACGGCCCGGCCTCTGATGTCCGGATATCGCGCTGAAATGACGTGAAACGAGCCATGTGCCGTGGGAGTTGATCGGGCACATTGTTGGTTCCAGCCGGAGGGCGCCTAGGCGGGGGAAGCAAGGCAGCGAAAGGCGGGGGCGTGTGGGTACAGCCGCGTGGGGGCGGGCTCCGGACATTCGTCCGTACTTCTTTCTCAGTTATGCGCACACACCGCCTTCGGGGCCCGACAGCGGTGATCCCGACCTCTGGGTGCACACGCTCTACAGGGATCTGTGCGAGACCGTCCTGGCCCTCACCGCTCATCCCCGGGGCACGCCCGCGGGATTCCTGGACCGGGAGATGCGGTCCGGTGAGGGCTGGCCTGACCGGCTCAGTGAGAACTTGGCGCACTGCCGGGTGTTCGTCCCGTTGTACTCACCGCGCTATTTCGCCAGCGACAACTGCGGGCGCGAGTGGTTCGCCTTCGACGAGCGCATCCGGGAGGCGCGCAACGCGGGCCTCGGTGACATCCCGGCCATCGTCCCGGTCCTGTGGACGAGCATGGACCTGGAGAACCTCCCCGAGTCCGTCCGGCAGATCCAGGTCGAGCGCTCCAAATACGGTGAGCGGTACTCGTCGTACGGCATCTACGGGCTGATCAAGCTCAAGCGGTTACGGGACGAGTACGAGGAGATCGTGTTCGGTCTCGCCCAGCGGATCGTGCAGGTCGCCGAGAGCACCCCGCTGCCGTCGAGTCGGCCCCGGCCCTACGAGTCGACGCACAGCGCGTTCCGGCCGCACGGCGAGGGACCGCGCCGTATCCACCTCACCGTGGTGGCACCCAGTCGGGGTTCGGTGCCGGAGGGCCGGGACGCCGTCCCGTACGGCGAGGACGCCACCGAGTGGAACCCGTACCACAGCGAGTCCCGGCGCCCCCTGTCCGAACTGGCGGAGGAGCTGATCCGGTCGCTCGACTACCGCATCACCGTCTCCGACTTCGACCTCCCGGATCCCGGCACCGACGGCCTCACCACGACCGAGACGGACGCCGAAGGAGTCGGGCAGCCACCCGAGACTCAACCGGGGATCCTGCTGCTCGACCGCTGGGCCCTGCTCGACCGGGACCGGCGCCACCGGCTCAAGACGTTCGACTCGGCCGCCCATCCCTGGGTCGGCGCGATCGTCCCCTGGAACCGTCTCGACCTCCAGTGCCGCGGCGAACAGAGCGAGCGGCTGCGGGAGCAACTGGAGGACACCCTGCCGGTGATCCTGGAGAGGGGCAGGCGGGCCAAGTGCTGGGCGGCGGTCAACGGTGTACCGACACTCAAGCAGTTCACCGAGATCCTGCCGGTGGTCGTGGCCCAGGCGACCCGGCAGTTCCTCAGACACGCGAAGGCGCACCCGCCACCGGGTCCGGCCACGCCCCGGCCCCGGCTCAGTCTGGCCAACCCGACCGATCCCGATGCGGATTCCGACCACGGAGGACCAGCATGACGGCTCGTCAGGACGGACGCATCATCACCTTCTACTCCTACAAGGGCGGTACGGGCCGCACCATGGCACTCGCCAACGCGGCGTGGATCCTCGCCGCCAACGGCAAGCGGGTCCTTGCCGTCGACTGGGACCTTGAGGCACCGGGCCTCGACCGCTTCTTCCAGCCGTTCCTCGACCAGAGCGTCCTCGCCTCCACCACCGGCGTCCTCGACATGATCACGGACTACTGCTGGGCAGCGACCACCGGCGGCCCGCGCACGGGCCCATGGCACCGGGAGTTCGCCCGCGTGGAGCAGCACGCCGTGTCCCTCGGCCCCGAACGGCACGGACTGTCCTTCCCCGAGGGCGGCTCGCTCGACTTCCTCTCCGCGGGACGGCGCAACCGGGAGTACTCGGCCATGGTGTCGTCGTTCGAGTGGGACAACTTCTACGAGCGGCTGGGCGGCGGCCAGTTCCTGGACGCGCTGCGCGAGGACATGAAGGCGTCGTACGACTACGTCCTCATCGACAGCCGTACGGGGCTCTCCGACACCGCGGACATCTGCACCATCCAGATGCCCGACGTGCTCGTCGACTGCTTCACGCTCAGCGGACAGTCCTTGGACGGCGCCGCTGCGGTGGCCCGCAGCGTCGAGGGCGGCCAGCACAAGCGGCGGATCCGGGTGCTGCCGGTGCTGATGCGGATCGACGAGGGCGAGAAGAGGAAGGTCGACGCGGGCCGGGCCCTGGCCCGGCTGCGGTTCGAGGGGCTGCCGCGAGGCTCGGACGGCGAGGAGCTCGGCTCCGAACAGCAGGACGCCTACTGGGGCGCGATGGAGATCCCGTACGTCCCGTTCTACGCGTACGAGGAGACGCTCGCGACCGTCGGCGACAAGAGCAACATCGCCAACTCCCTGCTGTCCGCCTTCGAGCGGCTGACGAAGACGATCTCCGACGGAGAGGTGACCGCACTGCCGCCGGTGCCCGAACCGGTGCGGCAGCGGTGTCTGGAGGCGTTCACCCGGCGGCAGCCGATGACGGACATCGTCGTGGTGTACGCGGCGGAGAACCAGATGTGGGCGGACTGGGTGGAGGCCGTCCTCAGGCAGACCGGCTGCAACGTCACGCTGCACGACGTGTCCACCGGTCCCCCGGAGCGCCTGGACACGGCCTCGCGCGCCCTTCTGCTGATGTCCCACGCCTTCCAGAAGTCCCGGCACGCCCAGACCGTCTGGCACTCCCTCGCCGACGCCGCTCTGGCGCTGCCACGTACCACGATGGTGCCGCTGCGCGTCGACGAGGCCCGGCTCCCGGACGCCCACATCGACCACGAGCCGGTGGACCTGTACCGGCTCGACGCGGGCCAGTGTGTCGCCGCATTGCTGGGCGCGCTCAAGCTGCCGGTGCGGCCCGACGACCTCGGTGTCGTGGAACCCCGCTTCCCGGGCAGCACCCCCACCGTGTGGAACGCCCCGCAGCGCAACACCACCTTCACCGGCCGTGGACAGATCCTCGACGATCTGCGTGACCAGCTCAGGAGCAGATCCTCGGCCGTGGGAACGGAACCCAGGACCCTGTTCGGCCTGGGCGGCGTCGGCAAGACCCAGGTCGCGTTGGAGTATGTGCACCGGTTCATGGCCGACTACGACCTGGTCTGGTGGATCTCCGCGGAGCATGGAGACGGTGTCGCCTCGGCCCTCGCCGAACTGGGCGCCCGGATCGGCGTCCTGGGCGGTGACGACATGACGCAGGTCAGCCAGAAGACCGTACGGATGCTTTCCGAGGGCGTGCCGACCGAGCGCTGGATCCTCGTCTTCGACAACGCCGACAATCCCGATGAACTCGCCCCGTACTTCCCCCAGGGCGGTGGCGGGCACATCCTCGTCACCTCCCGCAACCAGACCTGGGAGCAGCGGGGCACCTCGCTGCCCGTCGACGTCTTCCCGCGGCCCGACAGCGTCGAACACCTCTCCCGGCGCGCGCCCGGGCTGAGCACCGAGGAGGCCGACCGTGTGGCGGAGGCGGTCGGCGACCTGCCGCTGGCCGTGGAGCAGGCGGGGGCCTGGCTCGCCGAGACCGCCACACCCATCGAGGAGTATCTGCGCCAGCTGAGCGAGCAGACGACCGGCGTACTGGACCTCAACCAGGCATCCGACTATCCGGAGACGGTGGCGGCGACCTGGAACATCTCCATCGCTCGGCTGCGCGAACGCTCCCCCGCCTCGGTGAGACTGCTGCAGTTGTGCGCCTTCATGGCCCCCGAGCCGATCTCCTCCCACCTGCTGTACAGCAGGGAGATGCTCGACGAGCTGAAGAAGGTCGACCCCAGCCTCCAGGAGAGCCTGATGCTGGGGCGGGTCGTCCGGGAGATCGGGCGGTTCGCCCTCGCCAAGGTCGACCAGGCCAGCACCAGCATCCAGGTCCACCGGCTGGTGCAGGCCGTGATCCGCTCCCGGCTCAGCGAGGAGGAGCAACAGCACGCCCGGCACGTCGTCCACACCATGCTCGCCGGCGCCCGTCCCCCCGGGGACGAACCCATCGACGCCGCCGAGACGTGGCCCCGCTTCGCCCTCATCTGGCCACATCTGAACGCGTGCGAGCTGCGCGACTGCCATGAGCCCGAGCCACGCCGCCTGTTCATCGACCGGGTCCGTTACCTGTGGAAGCGCGGCGACTTCCCCGGCGCCCGAAAGCTCGCCGAGGAACTGGTGAAGCACTGGCACGAGACCCTCGGCGAGGACGACCTGCAGTACATGTATCTGCGCGGCCAGCTCGCCAACGTGCTGCGTTCGCAGGGCCGTTACCTAGAGGCACGGGAGGTCGACGCCGATGTGCTCGCCCGGCAGCTGCGGGTACTCGGCCCCACCCACCCGCACACGTACGTCACCACCTCCAGCCTCGCCAGCGACCTGGCAGCCCTGGGTGAGTACACCGAGGCGGTGAAACTCGCCCGCGAGGCCCACCAGGGGTTCCGCCAGATCTTCGAGGAGTCCAACAGTCGTACGCTCAACGCGGCGAACAACCTCGCGCTCGCGCTGCGCATGGTCGGCCACTACACCGAGGCCCGCGACATCGACCAGGACACCTACGCCCGCCGCCGGGAGGTTCTGCGCCCGGACCACCCGTACACCCTGCTGTCGGCCCAGGGGCTCGGCCGCGACCTGCGCGAAGTGGGCCACTACACCGACTCGGTCGCGGTCCTGTCGGAGGCGTACGAGACCCACAAGCGGATTCTCGGCAAGGACTTTCCCGGCACGCTCAACTGCGCCAAGTCGCTCGCCGTGTCCCTGCGGCGCGCCGGCCAGTTCGTGGACGCGCACCGGCTGACCCGGGCGACGCTCACCCAATACCGGACCCAGTACACGAGGGACAAGTATCCGGACCCGATTCCGGACTCCCTCGCCTGCGAGCTGAACCTGGCGGCCGACCTGTACGCCGCCGACGAGCCCGACCGGGCGCGCGAGACGGTCAGGAGCGTGCTGGAGCACTACGTGAAGGTGCCGGGTGAGAAGCACCCCTACACCCAGGCCGCGCGCAACAACCTCGGCATCTATCTCTGGGCGTGCGGGGACGCCGAGGCCGAGGCGGTGTTCCAGCAGGTGACGGAGCGCATGGCGGCGACTTTGGGCGACGAGCACCCGCACACGCTGTTCGCCCGCGCGAACTACGCGAACGTCCTGGCGGAGCAGGGGCGCGCGGAGGAGGCATGGGCCCTGGAGAAACCGACCCGCCACATCCTTAAGGCCGTCCTCGGCCCTCAGCACCCCGAGACCCTCGCCGTCATCAGCAACTCCGCCCTGACGCTGCGTGCCCTCGGCCGCGAGGACGAGGCCCATCGCCTGCGCGAGGCGACCCTCTCCGATCTACGCCGCCTCGGCCGACAACTGGGCGAGGGCAACGGCATCACCCGCCTGGTGGGGCAACGGCGCCGGGTGTACCGGGATCTGGAGCCTCTGACGGTATGAGGGGCGCGACCAGCCCTCACCGGACCCGCGGCCAGAAGAACAACCCCTCCGCTCAAGCCGCCGCCGGCTCCGTGGCGACAAGGAGCCAGCTCAGCACGTCCGGCAGAGCCCGGATCGCGGCGAAGTGGGCGGCGGCCGGTTCGTACACGGTGCGCGCGCCGGGGATGCGGTCGGCGAGCCAGGAGGAGTGGGCGGAGGGGGTGAAGACGTCCTTGCCGGCGTGCCAGAGCAGGACGGGCACCTTGATCTCCGCCGGGTCGAACCCCCAGGGGCCGGTCAGCGCGAGCGCGTCGTCGATCCAGCCGTACGGAGAGGTCCGCAGCGCCTCGTGGTAGTTGCGCAGCAGCATCGACCGGATGCCGTCGTCCGAGACGATGGCCCGGTCCTCGTCCGTGAGGTCGCCGCGCAGTTCGTCGAGCAGGCGGGCGGGGTCGGACCGGATGGCGGCCGACCGGGGGATGAGCTGGGCGACGAAGGCGCGGGGGTCGGTGAGCACGGAGCGGAACTCGCGGACGTTGTGCGGCGCCATTCCCGCGAACCAGTCGAGTCCCTCCGCGTCCTGGGGCGCGAGGGTCACCAGCGCCGCCGCCCTGGTCACCCGGTGCGGCAGCAGGGCGGCGCAGGCCAGGGCGTGCGGTGCCCCGCCGGACCGGCCGACGACCGCGAAGCGGTCCAGTCCCAGGGCGTCGGCGACCACCTCGACGTCCGCCACGGCGTCCGCGACGCGGCGGCCCGGCCGCCGGTCCGATCCGCCGTACCCGGGGCGGTCGTAACTGATCAGCCGGGCGCCGCGGTGGTAGAGGAAGATGGACCGGGGCCGGGGACCCACCCTGCTCCCCGGCATCCCGTGGAGCAGGAACACCGGCCGTCCGTCCGGATCCCCCGCGCACTCGATCCGCAACCGCCGCCCGTCGGCCGTCCGGACATGGTCCGGCGTCCGTACGAGGTCATGCACAGCGTCCCCCTCCCTCGGTCCGGACGGACCGGGACCACGCTGCCGGAAGATTTCCCGCGCGCCTACCCCGCGAAACGAATATGCAGGTCAAATGGGGCCTAAGCAAACGCATCTGATGAGGCGTCAGTAAAACTCTTGACTTCACCACCCCTTCCCGTCAGATTCGAGGCTCCGCACACCGCCCGGGGCGCACGGAACCGTCGCTTCCGGGGCGGCACGGCCACCGTCCCTTCGTGAGGCTGGAGCGTCGGCATGTCCAAGAGCGCGGATCCCGGGAGACGTACGGGGACGGAGGCCGGCCCCAGTCGGCGGCGGGTGCTCGGTACGGCGGCGGGGGCGGGGGTCGCCGTCGCGGCGGGCGGGGTCGTGGGGAGTCCGGCCGTCGCCGCCGCTCCTCCCCTGCTCGGCACCTACGACGTGGTCGTCGTCGGTTCCGGCGCGGCCGGGATGACCGCCGCGCTCACGGCCGCCAAGCAGGGCCTGAGTTGTGTCGTCGTGGAGAAGGCACCGACCTTCGGAGGGTCGGCGGCGCGCTCGGGGGCCGGGATCTGGCTGCCGAACAACAGTGTGATCAAGGCCGCCGGGGTACCGGACACGCCGGCCAAGGCGGCGCAGTACCTCGCGGCCGTGGTCGGGGACGAGGTGCCCGCCGACCGGCAGAAGGCGTTCCTCGACCACGGGCCCGCCATGCTGTCGTTCGTCATGGCCAACAGCCCGCTGCGGTTCCGGTGGATGGAGGGGTACAGCGACTACTACCCGGAGCTGCCGGGCGGGTTGCCGAACGGGCGGTCCATCGAGCCGGACCAGTTCGACGGGAACCTGCTGGGCGAGGAGCTGGCCCGGCTGAATCCCGCGTATCTGGCCACGCCGGCCGGGATGGTGGTGTTCAGCGCCGACTACAAGTGGCTCGCGCTGACCACCGTGAGCGCGAAGGGGCTGGCCGTCGCCACCGAGTGCCTCGCCCGGGGCACGAAGGCCGCGCTGCTCGGCCAGAAGCCGCTCACCATGGGGCAGGCGCTGGCGGGCGGACTGCGGGCCGGGCTGCTCCGCGCCGACGTCCCGGTGTGGCTCAACAGCCCGCTGACCGACCTGCACATGGAGAACGGGGCCGTGACCGGTGTGGTCGTCAGCCGCAACGGCTCCCCCGGACTCGTCCGTGCCCGGCGCGGCGTCGTCGTCGGTTCCGGCGGCTTCGAGCACAATGCGGCCATGCGGGCGCAGTACCAGGAGCAGCCCGTGGGGACGCGGTGGACGGTGGGCGCGAAGGAGAACACCGGGGACGGGATCCGGGCCGGGCAGCGGGCCGGTGCCGACCTGGCGCTCATGGACGACGCCTGGTGGGGGCCCGCGATCGACACCCCGGGCCAGGCATGGTTCTGTCTCGCCGAACGCACCCTGCCCGGTGGGCTGTTGGTCAACGGGGCCGGGGCGCGGTTCGTCAACGAGGCGGGGCCGTACAGCGATGTCGTCCACACCATGTACGAGAAGGACACCTCGTCCGCCGCGCACATCCCGGCCTGGCTGATCGTCGACCAGAACTACCGCAACCGGTACCTGTTCAAGGACATCCTGCCGACCTTCCCGTTCCCGGACGAGTGGTACGACGCCGGGGCCGTCCACAAGGCGTGGACGGTCGACGCGCTGGCCGGCGCGATCGGTGTCCCCGCCGCCGCCCTGCGTTCCACCGTCGACCGCTTCAACTCCCTTGCCCGGCAGGGGGAGGACAAGGACTTCGGGCGGGGCGACAGCGCGTACGACCACTACTACACGGACCCCTCCGTACGCCCGAACTCCTGTCTGGCGCCCCTGTGGCTGCCGCCCTACTACGCCCTGCGCATCGTGCCGGGCGATCTCGGCACCAAGGGCGGCCTCCTCACCGACGCCCGGGCCCGCGTGCTGCGCCCGGACGGCTCGGTGATCGCCGGGCTGTACGCGGCGGGCAACGCCAGCGCCGCCGTGATGGGCCGCAGTTACGCGGGCGCGGGGTCGACGATCGGGCCCGCCATGACGTTCGGGTACGTGGCCGCGCTGGACATCGCGGGGAAGCTCTAGGAGGCCCGCGTCCCGTCGAGGCGGAGGTCGACGTACGGGATCGTGTCCCCGTCGAGCAGATAGCGCTCGGTCTCCACGAAGCCGTGGCCGAGCGCGAACCGCAGACCGTCCTCGTTCGACGCCAGGACGCAGGTCTCGATCACCCGTGCGTCCCGTTCCCGTGCCCGCCTCAGTGCCCGCTCGTACAGCCGCTCGCCGAAGCCGCGCCCGCGGTGTTCGGGGAGTACGCGCGCGATGACCACGGCCGTCGCCGTGTCCCCGTCGGGCGGGCGGACGGTGGAGTTGCCGACGAGGACGCCGTCGGCGTACGCGAGCTCCAGGTCGTTGCGCGCGGCCCGCTGCCGGACGTCGTCGAGCGAGAGCGGGTGCGGGGGGATGATCGTGTTGTGGACGTACCGCCAGGCTTCGAGTTCCTCGTCGCTCGCGGTGGCGTCCACGCGCCTGATGTCGAGATCGGTCACCCGGTCAGCCTAGGGCCCGGTCCGGCCCGCGCGGGGTCCGTGCCGGAGGCGTCAGTCCAGCACCGCGTAGGCGCGTACCGGGAAGGTGCCCATGCCCTCGACGGCCGGGGGCGCCGCGTGGAACCGGAAGCCCCGCGGGGGCAGTTGCTCCAAACCCCGCAGGTGCTCCACGACGGGGATGCCGGCGGCGAGCAGGCCGGTGTGGGCGGGGCGGGTGCCGTCGTCGGTGTCGTCGATGTTGAGGGAGTCGATGCCGACGAGGGCGGCGCCCTGTTCGGTCAGCAGGGCGACGGCGTCGGCGGTGAGGTAGGGGTGGCCGTGCCCGTACCGGTCCGTGCCCCAGTGCCGGTCCCAGCCGGTGTGGATCAGCACGGCCCGCCCGGAGACGTCGTACGGGAGCAGCGCCTCGCGGCCGACGGCCCGGCTCCCGGTGTCCTGGACGCGGACGACGAGGCCGTCGAGGTCGGCGAACGTGCCGATCGGCATTCCGGCGAGGTCGTGTCCGCCGCCGAAGCGGTGGAAGGGGCTGTCGAGGTAGGTGCCGGTGTTGGACACCATCGCGATACGGCCGATCGCGAACTCGGTGCCGGGCGCGTACACCGCGCGGGACGCCTCCCGGGTCAGGTGCTCGCCGATCTCCGGGCCGGGCAGGCCGGGGTAGGTGGTCATGCCGTGCCGGATGGTGTGGCTGAGGTCGACGATCCGGCGGCCGCCCGCCTCCCGCGCGGACGTCCCGGGCGCGCCGGCGGTGCCCGGCACGCCCCGCGAGCCCTTGTGCGGCTCCCGGACCGCTTCCCGGGCGGTGACCCGCACCTCGTCGACCACGAGCAGCCCGAGATGCCGGACGAACAGCTCGGCCAGTTCGCCGTCGCCGATCTCCGGGTCCGGGACGTCCAGCAGGAAGCCCCGGGTCCGCAGCCCGCCGCCGTTGCCGAAGGTCACCTCGGCGTCGAACCGGATCCGCCACTGCTCGCCGCCCGCGCTCCGGCCGTCGTCCCCGTGCCGTGCGCCGCCGTTCCCGCCCCGGTCCTCGCTGTGCTCGTTCATGCCCCCATCTTCTCTGCAGTGTCACTACACCACAAGCAAGAATTACTGAAGCAGAGCTACAGTACGGCTTATGGAACTGGACCCTCGCCGGCTGCGCGTCCTGCGTGCGGTGGCGTTGCGCGGTGGTGTGGTGGACGCGGCGAAGGTGCTGCATCTGACGCCCTCGGCCGTGTCGCAGCATCTGGCGCAGCTGGAGCGGGAGGTGGGCCAGCCGCTGGTGGACCGTTCGCGGCGCCGGGCGGGGCTGACCCCGGCGGGGCGGCTGCTGGCGGCGCGGGCCGAACGCATCGAGCACGAACTGGCCGAGGCCCGCCGGGAACTCGCCGAGCTGACGGGCCGTTCGACGGGGCCGGTGACGGTCGCCGCCTTCTCCTCGGCGGTGTGCCATCTGCTGGTCCCCGCCCTCGGCACCCTCGCCCGCACCCATCCGGGTCTGGAACCGCGGGTGGTGGAGTCGGAGGGGCCCGGGGCGCTGCGCGACCTGCGCACCGGCGGCGTGGACCTGCTGGTCGTCGAGTACGACGGCGACGATCCCGGCCCGGACGCACAGGGGCGCGACCTGGCGTCCGCGGCGGTCGCCGACGACGCGTACCGGGTGATCACCCCCGGCGACTGGTCGCCGTCGCCCCGCTCGGTCCGGGAGCTGGCCGACCGTCCCTGGGTCGCCGCCCCGGCCGGGACGGCCTGCTCCCGCGCCCTGGACCGTATCTGCGCCCAGTACGCCTTCGCCCCGCGCCGGGCGCACACGGCCCTGGAGTTCCCGACCACGCTCGCGCTGGTCCGGGCGGGCCTCGGCGCGGCCGTCGTCCCCACGCTCGCCCTCGCCGACGCCCCGCCGGAGACCGTGGCCCTGCCGACGGTCCAGGTCGCGGGCCACCGCCGCATCGCCGCGGTCTGGCCGGCCTCGCCGTCCGGCCCGCAGCCCCGGACGGCGGCCGTGGTGGAGGCCCTGCAACTCGCCGCCGTGGGGCTGGGGTTGCCGCCCGCGTCCTGACCGGGCGGCGACGCCGGATCCGCCGCGACGGGCGTCCGAGCCGCCCGGCGAGGGCGTCAGGGCGTCTTGATGAGGGTGTGGATCGCCCGGACGTACGCGTCGGGGTTCGTCTCGTCGCCCATGGCCAGGCGCAGGGTGTAGCCGGTGAGCAGGGCGAGGAGCACGTTCGCCGCGCCGGTGGCGTGCGGGTCGCCGGACAGGCCGTGCCCGGTGCGTTCGTCGCGGATGAGGCCGGCGGCCTTCTCGTGGGCGGTGGCCAGATGGCGGCGGACCTGTTCCGCCAGGCTCGGGGAGACGGCCGCCTCGCCCCAGATCTGTGCCATCAGCCGCGCGTGCTCCCGCCCGTCGCCGCTGCCGTGGACGCGTTCCGGCGACGCGGACAGGTTCGGCGAGGTGACGTGGTCCAGGGCCCGGTCGATGGTGTCCTCGCACACGGCCCGCACGAGATGGTCCTTGCTCGGGAAGTAGCTGTAGATCGCGCCGCTGGACAGCCGCGACCGCGCGACGATGTCACCGGTGGAGGCCCGCACGAACCCCTTCTCGGCGAACACGGCACGGGCGGCGTCCAGGATCTGCCGGCGCCGGGCGTCCCGGTGGGCCTCACTGACCTTCGGCATGGCGGGCGGCCTTTCGTCGTCGTGGACGCGTCGTACGTGGGTGATCACGAGGAAGCCGGGCCCGGGGCCTCGCGGGGCGCCCGGGCCCGGGTCGTACCGCCCGGCCGTCGTCAGCCGACGGGTGCGGACGTCCTGTCGGGAGCCGGCGCGGGGGCGGGCTCGGGGGCCTCGGCGTGTTCCATGCGGTCCAGGCGCAGGGCGCGGTGCAGGGCGCGCAGGGGGGCCGGGGCCCACCAGTTGGCCGCGCCGAGCAGGGCCATCAGGGAGGGGACGAGGAAGGCCCGGACCACGGTCGCGTCGATGAGGACGGCGAACGCCGCGCCGAGGCCCAGTTCCTGGATGAACACCAGCCGGGACATCGCGAGCGCGCCCACCGGGATGCAGAACAGGACCGCGGCCGAGGTGACGATCCCGCCGGTGCGGGACAGACCCTGGGCGACCGCCTCGCGGTTGTCCAGGCCCTGGGCCCTGGCCTCCTTGATCCGGCTCAGCAGGAAGACGTTGTAGTCCGTGGACAGGCCGAACGCGAGCGCGAAGACCAGGACGGGCGTGGTGGCTTCGAGCCCGGTCTGCGGGGCGAAGCCGAGGTTGCCGTCCTGGAACACCCACACCAGGAAGCCGAAGGCGGCGCCGGTGGACAGCAGGTTCATCAGCAGGGCCTTCAGCGGCAGCACCACCGAGCCGGAGAAGGCGAAGAGGAGCAGCAGGGTGACGACGACGAGGATGCCGCCGGCCAGGGGCAGGGCGTCGGCGATGCTCTGACGCTGCGCCAGGAAGTCGGCGGTCCGGCCGGTGTACCGGGCGGTGTACGGGGCGGCCAGGTCCTGCACGGCCTCGACGGCGTCCATGGACGAGTCGGTCAGCGGGTCCTCGGCCAGGACGGCGTCGATCTCCCAGTACCGGTCGTCGAGTTCGACGGGGGTGCCCACCGACTTGACTCCGGGGACGGCGCCGATCCGCTCGGTGTAGTCGGCGAGCCGCGCCGTGTCGGGGGCGCCGTCGGTCTCCAGCACGATCTGCAGCGGCGAGGTGGCCCTCGCGTCGTAGTCCTCGTCGAGCACGGCGGCCACCTTGCCCGCGCTGGTCTCCTCGGGCAGGAGGGTGGGGTCCACCCCGGTGAAGCGCACACCCAGCAGCGGCGAGGCGATCAGCAGCAGTACGGCCGTGGCGGCGAGCGCGAACACGGCGGGGCGGCGCATCACGGCCTGCGCGACGCGGTACCAGCGTCCCTCGGTGGCGCGGGCGGCACCGGCGGTGCGCTGCCAGCGGCGCGGGGCGAGGGAGTTGATCCGCTTGCCCAGCAGGGCGAGCAGCGGGGGCAGTCCGAGGAGGGCGAACAGGGCCGCGGACACCACGGTGATGACGCCGGCCAGTCCCATGGACCGCAGATACGGCTGCGGGAACGCGATCAGCGCGGCGAGGGCCGCGGCCACGGTGAGGGCGCTGAACAGCACGGTGCGGCCGGCGGTGGCGATGGTCCGCCGGACGGCCTCGGCGCCCGGTCCGTGCTCGGCGAGTTCCTCGCGGTAGCGGGAGACGAGCAGCAGGCCGAAGTCGATGGACAGACCGAGGCCGAGGGCGAAGGCGAGGCTCGTCGCGCCGGTGGAGACGTTCATGAACTCGGTGGCGACGCGCAGGCCCGCCATGGTGAGCAGCAGGGAGACGATGCCGCCCAGCAGGGGAACCAGCGCGGCGACCAGTCCGCGGAAGACCAGGAAGAGCACCACGAGGATCACCGGGGTGGCGAGGAGTTCGGCCTGCCCCAGGTCGGTGCCCGACACGTCGGCCACCTGGACGTGACCGGGTGTGGCGCCGCCCAGCCAGGTGCTGCCGCGCAGGGTGGGATCGTCGTCGATGGCCTTCTGGAGGCCCTCCACGGCCCGGGCGCTCTCCTGGTCCGTCATGGAGCCGGTGGCGCCGACGACCACGGTGCTGCGTCCGTCCCGGGAGATGAGCGCGGCGCCGTCCGGGGAGGTGTAGTCGAGCACCTGCTCGACCTCGGGGCGGGACCGCAGGAGCTCCGCGGCGGCCGTGACGGCCTTCGGCGGGGCGGTGTCCTCGGCGAGCCGCTCGTCGGTGCGGACCAGCAGCAGGTGGCCCTGCTGGGGGTCGATGCCGGTGGCCCGTTCGATGATCTCGCGGGCCGCGACGTTGCCGCCGCCCGGATCGTCGTAGTCGGACAGGCCGTTGGAGAGTTTCTCCTCCACGGTGCCGCCGTACACGGTGGCCAGGGCGGTGACCAGGAGGGTCAGCAGGAGCATGACGATCCGCCGGCGGTGCAGGGCCGAGCCCAGAGCCGAGAACATGGGTTTTCCTTCCTTCGCGCCCGTGGGGGGCGGGACGCGTACGCCAAGCGTCGGGCAGGGCGCTGGATTCTCACTGAAGCGTCCGGAGGGGACCCTGCCGACCGGCGCTAAGGTCGTGCTAGAGCCGGAGGCCCGCGGACCGCGCCGGTCCGGGTTCGGCCGGTAGCGTCGGCCGCACGAGGCCCTTCACGGCGCGCCCTGCGCCGCCGCCGGGACACCTGCCGCCCCCGTCCCGTCCCGCCCCCGTCCCGTCCCGCCGCCTCCCGCCCCTGTCTCCTTCTTCGTCCGCACGACCGTCACGGGGCCGCTTCGTCGCGCCCGTGTTCACCGCAGTCCGTCCCGGAAGGAACGTCATGCGCCGTATCTCGTCCGCCGTGCACATCCACGGCACCGTCGACCAGGTGTGGTCGGTGCTCACCGACTTCGAACGGTTCCACGAGTGGAACCCCTTCCTCGTGGAGGCTTCCGGCCGGGCCGAGCCGGGCGCCCGGCTCACCCTGCGGTTCCGGCTGCCCGACGGCGGACGGGAGATGGTGTTCACGCCGACCGTGCTGGAGAGCGAGCCGGGGCGACTGCTGCGCTGGCGTGGCCGGTTCGGTGTGCCCGGCGTCTTCGACGGGGTGCACAGCTTCGAGCTGACCGCGCGCGACGGCGGCACCGACGTGGTGCAGACCGAACGCTTCAGCGGCCTGCTGGTGCCGTTCGCCGGTTCCGTCATCACCCCGTCCGAACAGGGCTTCCGGCACCTCACCGACGCGCTGAAGGTCCGGGTCGAGTCCTCGCACGTGCCCACGCGTGACCTGGACCGACGGCAACGGCTGCAAGGGGAGCTTTAGCCCGCGGTCCCACCATCGGGCGACCATGACTCCGCTGGAGAGGCAGCAAAAACGATGACAGCAGAGCTGACCGCACAGGTGTGCGTGGTCGGAGGAGGTCCCGCCGGGCTCACACTGGCCGTGGAGCTCGCCAAACGTTCCGTGTCGGTGGTGGTCCTGGAGCAGAGCGGACACTTCAACCGCTCCTTCCGCGGCGAGTCGGTGTCCCCGGACTCGGTCTGGCTGCTCGACCGGCTCGGTCTGCTCGACCGGCTCGACGGAACGTACGCCCAGATGCACCACATGGAGATCATCGACTCCGGCAGCACCGTGCTGAGCGTCGACTTCTCCGATTTCCGCTACCCCCACCCCTACCCCGTGGAGCTTCCGCAGCCCGCTCTGCTGTCCGCCCTGGCCGACGCCGGGCGGGAGCACCCGGGTTTCACACTGCGTCAGTCCGCCACCGCCGTCGCCCTGCTCCGGGAGCAGGGCGACGACGGACCGGTGACGGGTGTGCGCGCCCGCACCCCCGACGGCGACCTCGTCGTACGGGCGGCGCTGACGGTCGCGGCCGACGGACGGTTCAGCAAGGTCCGGGAGATGTCCGGGCTGCCGTACGAGAAGCAGCCGCTGGACCGGGACGTCGTCTGGCTGCGACTGCCCTTCCCCGAGGAGTGGGACAGCCACACGTACCGCATCCGTATCCGGGGCGGTGAGCACGGGCTGTTCATCCCCACCCATCCGGACAGTGTGCGGGTGGGACTCAACATCCCCAAGGGCGGCCTGAAGGACCTGCGGGCCCAAGGGCTGGGCGCGCTGCACGAGCGGCTGGACCGGCTCGCTCCCGAACTGTCGACCACCGTGCGCAAGGAGGTGAAGGCCTGGTCGGACACCTCGATGCTGGACATCTTCACCACGGTGGTGCCCCGCTGGTCGATGCCCGGTCTGGTCCTCATGGGAGACGCCGCGCACACCCTGACCCCGATCCTCGGGCAGGGCGTCAACCACGCGATCATCGACGCGGTGACCCTGGCACCCCTGGTCGGGGAGGCCCTCGCCGACGACAGCGCGGCCGCGCTGGTCCGGGCGGGCGAGGAGTTCCAGCGCACGCGGGAGGAGGCCGTACGCCGTTCCCGCGCGCTCCAGCTGCGCCAGGAGCGTCTCTTCGCCCTCGACGGACGGCTGGGCGGCCTGGCCCGCCGGTCCCTGTACCGGGTGGTGGACCGCAACCAGGCGCTCCAGCAGAAGGTGCTGGCCAGGGCGTACTTCCAGGTGCAGGAGCCGGGGCCGGTCGTGGCCCCCCGCGTGGTGCGGCAGCCGGCCGGCCGCCCCTGAGCGCGGAGCGCCCACCACAGACCGCTGCCCGGGTCCCTCGGAAGGGACCCGGGCAGCGGTCTGTCCGCCGGCGACACCGGCGGAGGTCACCAGGTGACGGGCATCCGGCTCAGGGCGTGCACCATCATGCCGCTGGTGAGGCTGAGGTTGTCGACCTCGTCGGCCAGGGCCAGCCGGGGGAAGCGGCGGATCAGCGAGGAGACGGCGATCTGCAGCTCCGCGCGGGCGAGGGCCGCGCCCAGGCAGAAGTGTGCGCCGTGGCCGAGCGCCAGGTGGGCACCGGCCGAGGACCGCGCGGGGTCGAAGACGCCGGAGTCCGCCCCGAAGCGCTCCGGGTCCTGGTTGGCGGAGGCGACCGCCGCGATGACACCGCTGCCCTTGGGGATGGTGGTGCCGGCGATCTCGACGTCCTCCAGGGTGACGCGGAACGGGCCGCCGTCACCGATGGGGTTGATGCGCAGCAGCTCCTCGACGACCTGGTCGATCGTCTCGGGGCGCTCGCGCAGGGCGGCCAGGTGCTCGGGGTGGCGCAGCAGGGTCAGGACGCATTTGCCGATCATGCTGACCGTGGTCTCGTGCCCGGCGACCAGCAGGGTGATGCCCATGGTGATCAGCTCGTGCTCGCTCAGCCGGTCGCCGTCCTCGTCGTGCACGGCGACCAGGGCGCTCATGAGGTCGTCGGCGGGCTCCTCGCGCTTGCGCTGGACCAGCTGGGCGAGGTACTGGACCATCGACATGCGCTGCTCCATCACCTCCTCGGCGGTGTGCGCGGTGAGCGAGACGAACGCGTCGGACCAGCCGCGGAAGCGGTCCCGGTCCTCGAAGGGCACGCCGAGGAGTTCGCAGATGACCATCACCGGCAGCGGGAACGCGAAGGCCGGGTTGAGGTCGACCGGCGGGGACAGCTTCTCCATCTCGTCCAGCAGTTCGTCGGTCATCTGCTGGATGCGCGGGCGGAGGTTCTGCACACGTCGGGCGGTGAACTCGCGGGAGACGAGCCTGCGCACCCGGGTGTGCTCGGGCGCGTCCATGGTGAACAGGCTGCCCGGCATGGGCGGGGCCGCGGTGAGGCGGGGGGCGCCCTCGTCGAGCATCGCCGCCCGGCTGAACCGGGGGTCGGCCAGCACGACGCGGGCGTCGTCGTACCGGCTGACGACGTAGCCCGCGTCGCCGCTGGGCAGCCTCACCCTGGCCACCGGGCACTTGGCGCGCAGCTCCTCGTAGACGGGGGGCACCTCCACCGCCGAGGGGCGGTGGAAGGGGTACTCGTACTCGGTCTCGCTATCGGTCCCGGTCCCGGCGGGGGGCACTGAGGCGGTGTCCATCGTGTGGCCTCCAGGGCTACTTCGGTTCACAGACATGTCGGGCTGTCAGCCGACAGTCGCAGGGGCGCCTTGTGCAGCGATAAAGGCTCCCTGTACCGGACCGGGCGCGGGCCCCGGGCACGGAACAGGCCCGCCGCCCCGGGGGAAGGGCTGCGGGCCTGGGACCTGGCGCCGGTTCAGCGCTGCCAGCCCTCCGGTGTCCGCAGGCCGAAGCCGACGGCACGGGCGAACGCGATGGAGGTGAGCCAGCTCATGCCGAAGGTGAAGGGGGCCGCGATGTCCTCCGGCCCGTCCCCGAGGAACGAGAAGACGACCATGATCGCGAACGGGATCAGGGCCCGGTTGAGGATGTTGTGGAGGGGAACGGCCCGGGGAGCCAGCTGACCCGGCTCGTGGGCCCGGCCCAGCCCGGCGAGCCGGGGGAGGAAGGGCAGGGCGGCGCCGAGGAAGGCCCCCGGGATCACCCAGCCCATGTGCTTGAGCACCTCGAAGACGTCCCAGAGCAGCAGGAAGGCCGCCAGCGCGCCCCAGGCGACGCGCAGCGGAAGGGGGGTGGAACTCCTCGTGGCGTTGGTGGACTCGGTCATCACCATGTATTTCTCCTCGGTGTCGAGGCGTACGGCCGGATCGGCCGTGCCGGCCGTGGGGACCGGCCCGGCCGTACGTCACGAGCGATCGAACAACGCAGTATGCGGCGGGCCACTGGAGCGGCGCTGAAGCCGCAGGTGGCGGGCGGATCCTGCCCGCCCGCGCACCCGGTCACGCGTGGCACGGCCCGTCACCGTTCGTCGCTGCGGAAGGGCTCCCAGTCCGGTACGTCGAGGATCTCCAGGACGGCACAGGTACAGCTGAACCCGGAACCGCCGCCGACGAGCAGGACCCGGTCGCCCCGGCTCAACTCCCTTCGTTCCAGCAGGTCGTTGAGCCCGGCGATCTGGTCACCGGCGCCGAGGTGGCCCACTCGGCGGGCGAACTCCCAGGTGGAGCGCTCGACGGGGATGCCGAGCAGCTGAGGCAGCTGCCACTCCAGGCGGCTGCGCCCGCTGGCGAGCGCCACCACCCGGTCGACGTCCGTCCTCGCCATGCCGGCATCGGCCAGCACGGTGTCCACCACGTCGTTCACCACCGCCGCGACCCGCTCGGTGGCCTCCCGGACCCCGCCGTGGGCGCGCATGTAGTGCCCCACCCTGCCCAGCAGGTCCAGCGGTTCGCCCGAGGGCAGGGGGCGCAGCCCGGGGCCCCGCACCACGGCCTCCAGGGAGTTGTCGGCGCCGGTGGCCGTGGACACCAGCCGGGCGAAGCCGCCCCGCGCGGACAGCAGCAGCGCGGTGGCGCCGTCGCCGTACACGAAGCCGGGCTCGCTGCTCCACCGGCGCACCAGGGGCGCGCCGAACCGGTCCGCGGTGGTGACCATCGCGGCTCCGGTCGCCGGGCCGGCGGCGACCTGACGGGCCGCGATCTCCAGTGCGCCGAGACCGCCGTTGCACTCCTGTTCCAGACCGAGGGCGGGCACGCCCCGGCCGAGGGCGTGCCCGGCCACGTAGGAGGCCGCGGGCCACATCTCCACGCCCTGGAACCAGATGCCGCTGTGGATCAGCAGATCCACGTCGGCCGCGTCCGCCCCGGACCGCTTGAGCGCGGTCGTCGCGGCGTGGACGGCCATGACCGGAGGGGCCATGGACTCGTCGGCGACGGAGACGGACAGGATCTCGTCCGCCGCGCACTGTTCCGCGTCGTACGCGCCCGACTCCAGGGCGGACCGGGCGAGTTCGGGCTCGCCCAGCCACACCCCCGTCCCCGCCACGTACACACCTTCCCACTTCATGGGGGTCTCCTTCTCTGGTCGCTCGGGGTCAGGCCGAGCCGACGGACTGTTCCCGCAGGGCGGACACCACGCGCCACAGCGAGGCGGGGGTGGCGAAGGTGTCGGCCATCAGCTCGGAGTCCGGGACGGCGATGCCGTACGTCTCCTCCACCCGGACCAGGACCTCGACCATGGCGAGGGAGTCCAGGCCCGCCGCCTTGAGGCTGGTGTCGGGCTTCAGCTCGCCCTGGGCGGCGAGCCGGGGCAGGGCCTCCAGGAGCAGGGCCGCGTACGTCGGGTCCCAGGGCGCGGCCGGTTCGTCGGCCGTGCCGGCGGGCGCCGTTCCCGTGGTCGTCTGTGTCATGGCGGTGGTGTCCTCCGTACGGGATGCGGTGAGGGGGGAGACGGGGTGGCGCCGCAGGGTCAGGCGGCCGGCGGAGACGGTCTCGCCGCCGTCCACGACGAGTTCGGCGGGCGCCGGGTGGCCGAGGAAGCCGAGCAGGCTCGCGGACAGCCCGTAGGCGCCCACGTTGGGGAAGGCCAGCAGGTCGCCCGGGCGCAGCCCCGGCAGGTCGGCCGCGCGGGCCAGGATGTCCGCGGGCGTGCACAGCGGACCGGCGAGGGTGACGAAGGCGGGTTCCCGGTCGCCGGCCGCGTCCGTCGCCGGGCCGTGGCCCGACAGCGGCTGGGCGGACAGGGGCAGCAGCCGGCCCAGGCCCGACAGGCCGCCCAGGTGGTTGATGCCGGCGTCGAGGACCGCGTAGGTGTTGCCGCGGCTGTTCTTCACGTCGGTGACGGTGCTCACCAGCCGCCCGCTGTCGCCCACCAGATAGCGGCCGGACTCGAAGGCGACCACCGGTTCGCCGTCGCGCCAGCCCGGCAGGCTCTCGTCGAGCACGGCGGACAGTGCCGAGCGCAGCCCGGGGTAGGCGGGCCGTTCGCCGGGGGTGGCGTACGGGGCGGCGAAGCCTCCGCCGAGGTCCAGCAGGTGCAGCGGGATGCCGAGTTCGTCCCGGAGGCGGGCGGCGGTGCGCACGCTCTGGGCGAGTTCGGCGAGGAGGCCGTCCTCGTCCCTGGCGTTGGTGAGCGGGAAGAAGTGCATCCCGATGATCCGGACGCCCTTCACCAGGAGCCGGGCGCCGTGCTCGGTCAGATCGTCGAGGTCGAACCCGAACTGGGACGGGCCCCCGGTCATCCGCAGGCCGCCCTGGCCCGGGGCGCCGGCCGCGTTGATCCGCAGCACACAGTCCGCGGTGACGCCGTGGGCGTCGGCGGCGGCGCCGATCCGGTCCAGGTCGCCGAAGGACTCGGCGGAGAAGGTGCGCATCCCCGCCGCGATCGCCTCGTCCAGCTCGGCCGGGACCTTGCCGGGGCCGGAGTACATCAGTTCCGCCGCCGGATGGCCCGCTTCGAGGGCCGCGGCCAGTTCGCCGCGCGAGGTCACCTCGGCGCGGGCGCCGCCCCGGCGCAGTTCGGCGACGAGGTCGGGGTGCGAGTTGGCCTTCAGGGAGTAGTAGACGCGGGACGGCTGCGGCAGGGCCGCCCGCAGGTCCTCCAGGGCGGTGCGCACCCGGGCCAGGTCGTAGACGTACAGGGGGCTGCCGTACTGCTCGACGAGCCGGCGGACCGTCATGTCGTCGCCGGGGGGCCCGGTGCGGTCGCGGTCAGTGGACATAGGTGCCCTCCATGAGCTGCCGGCGCAGCTCCTTGCGGTCGGTCTTGCCGTTGGGGGTGAGGGGAAGGGCGGCCAGCACATGGCAGACGTCCGGCACCTTGGCGGCTTCGAGGCGGTCCCCGAGCCGGGCCAGCACCTGTTCCCCGTCGATGTCGGGGCTCTCGCCGACGACGAAGAGGACCATGTCGCGGTCGTCCTCCGGCACGAGCAGCGCCGCTTCCCGCACGCCGTCGATGTCGAGCACGGCGGCCTCGATCTCGACGGAACTCATGCGCGAGCCGCGCCGCTTGAACAGGTCGTCCCGGCGGCCCTGGAAGTAGACGTGCCCGTCCGCGTCGAGCCGGCCGTAGTCGCCGGTGTGCAGGGTGACCGGGCCGCCGTCCGCGCCCGGCCGGAACCGCAGGGCGGTCTGCTCGGGGGAACGCCAGTAGCCGGCCATCAGGTGCGGGCCGCGCACCACGATCTCGCCGGTCTCCCCCGTCGGGACGGGCCGTCCGTCGTCGTCGACGACGAGCACCTCGGTGCCGGGCAGCGCGGGCCCCACCGAGCCGGGGCGGGCCAGGTCGCCGTCGGGTTCGAGGATGGTGATCCGCTTGCACTCGGTGGTGCCGTACATGGGCGCCACCGACGCGCCGGGGAACGTCTCCCGGAGCGTGGCGATGAGCGGGGCGTTGAGGGCGGCGCCGGTGTTGGTGAACAGGCGGATCCGGGTGGGCCGCTGGTCGCGGGAGGCGAGTTTGACGAGCAGTTCGCCGAGCGACGGCACGAGGGGGACGACGGTCGCCCCGTGGTCCCGGGCGAAACCGAGCAGCCGGGCGTGGTCGGCGGGACCCGACAGCAGCAGTTCGGCACCGGCGAGCGCGCTGAGGAAGACCTGGTAGAGGCCGTAGTCGAAGGAGAGCGGGACGGCGGTGAGCACGATGTCGTCGGGGCGGTACTCCAGCCGTGCCGCGATGGCGCGGGCGGCGAACGCCACGGGTCCGTGCGGGCAGGCCACCCCCTTGGGCGCCGCGGTGCTGCCCGAGGTGTAGATGAGCAGGGCGAGCCGGTCGGCGGGCACCTCGGTCTGGGTACGGGCGGCCGGGTCGGCCGGACCGGACAGGTCCAGCTCGGAGACGACGGCGACCGGCACCCCGGCCGGCCAGACCAGGCCGTCGGCGCCGTCGCGCTCGGCGTCCTCGACGACGATCAGCGAGGGTTCGGAGTCGGCGAGCACCGACTGCAGGTGGAAGGCCCTCATGCCCGGGTTGATGGGCACCAGGACCGCGCCCTGCCGCCAGGTCCCGTACAGCAGGGCGGTGAACTCGCGGCTGCTGCCGACGCGGGCCAGCACCCGGTCGCCGGGCTTGACGCCCCGGCCGTCCAGGATCCGGGCGAAGGAGTCGGCGGCGGCGTCGAGTTCGGCGTAGGTCCACACGCCGTAGCGGTCCCGCACGGCGGGGGCGTCGGGGTAACGGGCGGCGGCGGCCGTCAGGAACACCTCGGCGGCGTTGTCGACCCGGGGGGCGGTCTCGGTGCCGACGGCGTCGTCGATCAGTGCCGTGCCGGGGAAGGATCCGATCACGGTCGCGGTCATCGCTGCTCCTCGGGGGTCTGAGGTTCGGCGGCCGGAGTCGTCCAGCCGGGGGTGCGGAGGATCTCCAGGACGGCGCAGCTGGCGGTTCCCGGACCCGCGGAGAGCATCAGCACCCGCTCGCCCGGACGCAGCGCCCCGGTCTCGGCGAGGTCGTTCAGCGCGGCGAACTGGTCACCGGCGCCGAGGTGCCCGGCGCGGCGGCCGAACTCCCAGGTGGTGCGCTCCTCCGGCACCCCCAGCAACTGCTCGGCCTGCCACTGCATCTTGCTGCGGCCGCCGGTCGGGATGACGGCGTGCGCCAGCTCCTCCCGCTTCGTCCCGGACTCCGTCAGGGCGTCGTCGACGGCGCCCTTGACCATGGCGACCAGCCGCTCGGTGGCCTCCCGGATGGTGCCGCCACGCGAGCGCAGATAGTGGGCGAAGCGGTCGGCGTGCTCGTACGGCTCCTGGGTGGGCAGCGGGGTGAGACCCGCGCCCCTGGCCAGCGCCTCCATCCGGTTGTCGGCGCGGGTCACGGTGGACAGCACCCGGGCGAAGCCGTCGCGGTTGGAGAGCACCAGGGCGGTGCCGCCGTCGGCGTAGACGAGGCCCTCCTCCGCGCTCCAGCGGTTGATCAGCGGCTCGGCGAAGCGGTCGGCGGTGGTGAGGACGGCCGCGGCCTCGTCCGGCTCGGTGGTCAGCTGCCGGGCGGCCAGCTCCAGCGAGCCGATGGCCGCGTTGCACTCCTGCTTCACCTCGAACGCCGGCACGTTCCAGTGGACGGCGTGGTCGGCGACGTACGACGCCACGGGCCACATGGTCTGGCCCTGGAACCAGACGTAGTTGTGCAGCAGCAGACGTACGGCCTCGGGGGCGAGACCGGACCGCTTGAGCGCGGTGGTGGCGGCCTGCACCGCCATGTCGGGTGGCGCGATGTCCTCACCGGCCACCCGGACGGACAGCAGACCGTCCGCCTCGAACTGCTCGGGGTCGTACTCACCCGCCTCCACGGCGGCGCGGGCGGAGAGCGGTTCGGGGAGCCAGGCCCCCGTCCCCGCCACGTAGACGCTTTCCCAGCGCATGGTTCTCCCATCGGTCGGTTGGCTCACCCGGGGGCGGCCGGGCGGCCGGGCCGCGCGGCCGGGGTCCCGGGATCCGCCCTGCGGGGATCGTCGGCCCTGACGCTTTGGCCCTGCTAAAGACGGGCGCGCGCGGGGAGGCACGTGCGGGGAGGCGCGTGCGGGCCCGGCGGGGACCGCGGCCGGGGGCCTCGCCCGTCGGGCGCCGGGCCGGCCCGTCTCGCCGGGTGGCGGACACGGGCATGCCCCGGCTGCCGTCCGGGCAGTCGGGGCACGGCCGCGCCGGGCGGCACGCCGGGGGAAGCGTGGCGCCGTCAGCCGACGGTGGTCGTCGTCGCCTCCGGACGCGGGACGCGCGCGGAGGAGTCGGCCGTGGGGTTCGGGGTGGCCAGGGAACGGGCGATCAGGAGGACGCCGAGGACGAGGAGGAGCGGCACGCACATCGCCGCGCGGTAGGAGACGGCCGCGCCGACGGCTCCGACCAGGGGCGGGCCGATCAGGAAGCCCACGTAGTTGAAGAGGTTGACGCGTGCCACGGCGGTGTCCTGCGCGCCCGGCAGCCGCTGCGCGCCGATCACGATGACCTGCGGGATGATCACGGACAGCCCCGCGCCGAGTACGGCGAAGCCGAGCGCGCCGGTCACGGGTTCGGGCGCGGCGGCGACCACGGCGAACCCCACGGCGGCGAGCAGGGCGCCCGCGCGCACCACGGCGACCGTCCCCCACCGCTGCACCCAGCCGTCGCCGAGGGCACGGCCCAGCAGGGTGGCCGCCATGTAGAGGCCGTACGGGACGGTCGCCATCGCCTCCGAACTGTGCAGGGTGTCCTCCAGGAACTTGGCGCTCCAGTTGGTCGCGGTGGAGTCGGCGACGACGGACACGGCCATGATCACGCAGAGGGGCAGCAACGGTTTCCAGGGGACGCCTCGCCGTCCGCCCGGCCCCGGGGAGGCCGCGCGGGCAGGGGTCGCGGCGCCGGTCGCCGCGTCCTGGCCGTCCGGCCGCGCGGTGAGGCGGGGGCCGGCCGCCATCGCCCACGGCAGCAGCAGGGCGACGGTTCCGGCGAAGAGGGTGAGCAGGGAGAAGTCCCAGTAGGCCCCGGCCCAGGCGAACAGGGCGCCGAGGATGCCGCCGAGGCTCGCGGCGCCGTGGAAACCGAGCATGATGCTGCGCCCGTGGCCGCGCTGGATCGCCACGCCCGTCATGTTCAAGCCCGCCTCCATGGCGCCCACCAGCAGTCCGAAGACCGCCAGACAGGCCGCCAGCTGCCAGACCTGGTCGCCCGCCCCCACGCCGGTCAGCGCCAGGCAGATGACCGGCTGGACGATCCGGACCACGACGGGCGCGGGAACCCGGCGCACCACGCGCGAGACGGTGACGCTGCCGACGCCGGCGAGGATCGGTACGGCGGCGAGGAACAGCGGGAGTTCGGCGTCGCTGAGGTCGTACCGGTCCTGGATCGCCGGGATGCGGGTGACCAGCAGGGCGAAGACCACACCGTGCACGAGAAAGATCAGCAGTAGTGCGGAGCGGGCCCGCCGCAGCCGTACCGGGATCTCCATGGCACCTCCTTCGGTGATCGCCGCCGCTCACCCGAGGACGGCACCGGCCGGACCGTAGGGAGCGGCGCTGAAGCGCCGCTAGAGCGGAGGGCGGGACGGGTGTGCGGCGGGCGCCGGTCGTGGCGGTGGGCCGTGGCGACGGGTCGCGGTGGTACGGCCGTCAGGGTGCGGCCGCGCCGCAAGTGGCCCTTCAGCGGGTCCGGCGAGGGTGACGGCGACCCCTGTGCCCACGCCCGACGGAGGACCGACCCATGACCGGCACCGAGCCCGGCCCCGAGACCGCGGATCCCCGCCGCTGGTGGATCCTCGGTGTGCTCTCCCTCGCCCTGTTCGCGATCGTGCTCAACAACGGCCTGCTCAACGTGGCCATCCCGCAGATGATGCGGAGCCTGGACGCCGACACCGGCCAGATCCAGTTCATCGTCGACGGCTACGCCCTCGCCCTCGCCGGAGCGCTGCTGACCGCCGGAACGCTCTCCGACCGGTACGGCCACAAGCGCGCGACCCTGTTCGGGACCGTCGTCTTCGGCGTCGGTTCGGTGGTCGGGATGACGGCGGCGGGGACCGGCCAGCTGATCGGGGCGCGGGTGCTGATGGGACTGGGTGCGGCGTGCATCATGCCCGGCACGCTGGCCGTCCTGGTCCATGTCTTCCCGCCGGCCGAGCGGGCCCGCGCGATCGGGATCTGGAGCGGCTGCTCCGCGCTCGGGGTCGCGGCCGGCCCGGTGGTCGGCGGCGCCCTGGTCAGCCACTTCTGGTGGGGGTCGATCTTCCTGGTGAACCTGCTGCCGGTGGCCGTGGTGGTGGTCGCCGGAGCGCTGCTGCTGCCGGAGTCCGCCGATCCCTCGCCCCGCCGCCCCGACCCGCTCGGCGCGCTGCTCGGCACGGGCGTCATGGTGGGGCTGGTCTTCGGGACGATCCAGGCGTCGAAGCACGGCTGGTCCTCCGCGGGGCCGGTCACCGGCTTCACGGTGGCCGCCGTCGCGGGTGTCTGCTTCGTGCTGTGGGAGCGTCGGCACCCGTTCCCCATGGTGGACTTCGCCCTGCTGCGCCGGGCACCGTTCATCGGGGCGAGCGTGAGCATCCTGCTGCTGATGTTCGGGCTGGCGGGCACGCTCTTCGTCCTCACCCAGAGGCTGCAGTTCGCCCTCGGCTACGGGGCCCTGCAGGCCGGTCTCGCGGTGATGCCCGTGGCGTTCGCCGTCCTGCTCGGCACGGTGGTGTGCCCCGCGGTGGTCCGCCGGGTCGGGCCCGGCGGGAGCGTGGCCGTGGGCCTGGCGGTCGGGGCGGCGGGGGTGCTGGTCCTCGGCCGGGTCGGCGAGGGCTATCCCCCGGTGCTGGCCGGGCTGGTCCTGGCGGGGATCGGCTTCGGCCTCGCCATGGGGCCCACCACGGACGTGGTCATGTCGCTGGTGCCGCCGGAGCGGTCGGGGGCGACCGGTTCGCTGGACATGACGATGCAGGAGTTCGGCAACGCGCTGGGCGTCGCCGTCGTCGGCAGCGTGCTGGCCCACAGTTATACGAGCGAGATGACCCGGTCCGGTCAGCCGGAGGCGACCAGGCGGACGCTGGAGAGCGCCCTGAGCCTCGCCGACCGCACCGGCGGCGACGCCGGCCACGCCCTCGCCACGACCGCGCGGACGGCCTTCGACCACGCCGCGGGGGTCGGACTGACCGTGGCGGCGGCGGTCGTGGCGGGCGGCGCGGTGGTGGCGGCCCTGCTGATGCCCGGCCGCACGGGGGCGCGCGGCGCGTCCGTCCCGGCGGGCGCGCACTCCGGGAGCACCGAGGTCTCGGCCGCCCCCGCACCGGAGGTTCCGGCCGCGCAGGCGCCCGCCCGCTGAACGGCCCCGGCGGCGGGCGGCCTCGACGGCGGGGCAGCGGGCAGCGGGGGAAACCGGAGAGCCGAGGAACCCGCTCACGGACCGCGCGAGCCGGGCCCCGCGCTTTCAGGAGGCAGGGTCGGCCACCGTCCGGTCCGGTTCGCACCGGGCGCCGGGTCCACGGCAGGACGTCCTGGATCCGGCGGGCCGGCCGCAGGAGGGCGGGGTGGCCCTCACTCGGCCGCCACGGGAGAGGTACGCGCACCGCGTCCCTCGGCACCGGCACCGGCACCGGCACCGGCACGAACCGACGCAGCAGGTCGGAGACCGGTCAGGGACCGCGGCGGGCCCGGCTCGACACCGGCGGTGCCGCAGCACTGCGGCGTCCACGAGACGGCGGCCGCGTGACGGGGACGCGGGACATGGACGCGTCCGGGAGCGCCGACCGAGGTGCCGCGTCCGGCGCGCCACCGGCGAGGACGCTGTTCACGGGAGCCGCAGGACGCTGATGCCGACGACCTCCTGGACCTGCGCGGCCCGCCGCGTCCGGCCGGCCGGCCACCGGAGGAGGAGGCGCGCCGGGACGAGCACCGGAGACGGACCGGTCGGGGGCCGACGGGAGCGTCGCGGCACGCCCGGGAGAGCGCGGGCCGCAGCCTCACGCCCCGGGCACGCCGTTGCGCCGACACGACGCTCGTGTCGGCGCAACTGCCGTCTCCCGGCGGGTCACCGGACCCGGTCCGAGCGCGCTGCGGCGGCCGGAGCCCGCGTCCCGGAAGCGGGTGGTCAGTCGGTCGAGGCTCCCACCAGGTCCATGCCGAGCAGGTCGGCGAAGAGGACGCGCGCCGGGACGAGCACCGGAGACGGACCGGTCGGGGGCCGACGGGAGCGTCGCGGCACGCCCGGGAGAGCGCGGGCCGCAGCCTCACGCCCCGGGCACGCCGTTGCGCCGACACGACGCTCGTGTCGGCGCAACTGCCGTCTCCCGGCGGGTCACCGGACCCGGTCCGAGCGCGCTGCGGCGGCCGGAGCCCGCGTCCCGGAAGCGGGTGGTCAGTCGGTCGAGGCTCCCACCAGGTCCATGCCGAGCAGGTCGGCGAAGTCGGTGTAGCGGCTCAGCGCCTCGGAGAGCCGGTCGAGGAAGGCGCTCTCCTGCTCCCTGATGTAGAAGTGGCCGCCCGGCACCACGACGGTCTCGCTGTCCTCGGTGGAGTACAGCGACCACTCCCGCACCTCGGGGACCGTCACCAGACGGTCTTCGGCCCCGGCGAAGGTGTGCAGGGGAACCGGCAGCGGGGTGCGGTCCACGCTCCCGGCGCCCTCGCAGAGCATCAGATCGCCCCGGACGACCGGCAGCAGCGCCGCCAGCCACTCGGGCCGGTCCAGCAGCACCCGGGGCAGACCTCCCAGCGCGGCCAGCCCGCGCATGAGTTCCGCGTCGTCCGCCACATAGCCGTGGGTGAGGGGCGGGGCCGGCAGGTGGGGGGCGCGGTGGGCTCCGAGGAGGAGAGCGAGGGGGAGCCGTTCGCCGCGGGCGCGCCGGTGCTGGGCCAGGGCGAAGGCGATGAGCGCGCCCATGCTGTGCCCGAACAGCACGTGCGGGTGGTCGAGTTCCTCGCCCAGCTCCCGGTCCAGGTCCGCCACGAGCGCGGGGAGATCGGTGAAGCGGGGCTCCGTCATCCGGCCCTCACGGCCCGGCAGCTGCACCGGCAGTACCTCGATGCCGGTCCCCAGCCAGCGCTGCCACCCGGCGTAGGCGGAGGCGCCTCCACCCGCGTAGGGGAAACAGAACATGCGCAGGCGACCGTCGTGGCGTGGACCACCGCGTCTCAGATATCGCGTCATCGTGACCGGAACTCCTCTCGTTGCGCGGTGGCCACCAGGTGGCCAGTACCCGCCGTGCCCCCAGCGTCGGGAGCGGCGCTTAAGGGCCGCCAAACGCCCCGGGCGAAGAGAGGAACGTCCCTGGTCGGTGCCGGGGAGGCCGGGATCAGACCGAGGCGGGCGTGAGCGGCACGGCCCGCGGTCCGGCGCCGCCGGGCACGGCCGGATCCGGTGACTCCAGGGCGGGGTCGGCCCGCAGGATCGCCTGGTGCAGCCGCTGCAGCCGGGTCGACGGCTCCAGCGCGAGCTCCCGGATCAGACACTGGCGCAGCCGCTGGTAGATGCCGAGGGCGTGGGAGGGCCGGCCCGAGCGGTACAGCGCGAGCATCAGCTGCGCGTGCACGGTCTCGTGCAGCGGGTGCTGCGCGGCCAGCGCCGTCAGCTCACCGAGCAGCGCGGCGTGCCGGCCGAGCCGCATGTCGGCCTCGATCCTGGCGTCCAGGGCGCCCAGTCTGGTCTCCTCCAGCCGTACGGTCTCGACCTCCAGCGCCCGGCCGATCTGCACGTCGGCCAGGGCGGGCCCGCGCCACAGCGCCAGTGCCTGGTGCAGCAGCGCGGACGCCTCCCGGGCGGCGCCCTCGCGCAGCGCCGTCTGCCCGGCCACGGACAGCCGCTGGAACTGCGTGGCGTCGTCGGGCCCGGCCACGTCCAGCGCGTAGCCGCCGTAGCGCGTGCACAGGATGTCCTTCGGCCCGCGTACCGCGGACGGGCCCAGCACCGTGCCCAGCCTGCGGCGCAGTTGCCGTATATAGGTCTGGAGGGTGGCGGGCGCGGTGCGCGGCGGGGCGTCCCCCCACAGTTCGTCGAGCAGCGTGGACACGGTCACGACCTGGCCGGCGTGCAGGGCCAGCAGGGCGAGCACCTGGCGGGGCTTGGCCGCGCTGGGCACTACGGACGTGTGATCGAGCTGGGCGACGAGCGGCCCCAGGACCCGGATCTCCATGTGTGGACTCCCTCCAGCCAAACCGCTCGGCTTGCGTTTCGGAGCTCTCCACAGTGGCACGGAGCCGCGCGCGGCCCCAGTGATCGCTTCATCGCCCGCGCGTGAATTACCGAGGAGGCGACCCATGACGAATTCACACCTGAGGCATGAACGGAACACTGTCGGTGACGACCCCGGTCCCCGAAGAATCCTGTCGTGCCGGTCCGACCACGGCGATGTCCGATCCATCACACACAGGTTCTACGGAGGGCAACGTGCACGAAGGCGTTATTTCCACTCTCGACGGTGCGTGCGGCACGGACGTGGCCGTGGGCCTCGACCCGACCCCCGGCCAGGAACTGCGGTTCATGGAGCTGGTCGCACAGGCGTGGCTGGAGCCGGAGCTTTCGCGCCGCTACCAGGTGGACGCCCGTTCGGTGCTCGACGAGTTCGGCGTCACGCTGGCCCAGGGCCAGCAGCCGCCGTCGCTGCCGGAGAACCCGGTGGGCGAGCTGACCATCGAGGAGCTGTCACGGCCGGGGACCGCCCACGCGTTCCTCTGCTTCTGCCTCTCGCCCGCCCCGGAGCACCGGTACACGGACGCGCCGGACGGCAACCGGGCGGTCGCGCGGTGACCGCCGTCTTCGGCGAGCGTCCCGCGCGGGTACCGAGAGCGCACGACCGCCGGCTCGTGGGGTTCCGCAGCCATCTCAGGGCGGAGGTCGTCGCCGACGACGCGGCCTACCTCCTGTCCGACCGGGGGGTGACCGCTCTGCAGGGCGATCACATCGAGGCCCTGGTGCCGCTGCTGGACGGCACCCGGGACCTGCCGTCCGTGCTGCGGGACGCGGCCCCCGCGATCCCGCCCGAGCGGGTGGGGCGGCTGATCGGGAGGCTCGCCCAGGCCGGCCTCGTGGGGTACGCGACACCGGCCCCGGCCGGCGGCGGCTGCGACGACCCGACGAGGCCCGCCCGCGCGTACTGGGAGCTGGCCGGGCTGGACGGCACGGCGGCGCTGCGGCAGGTGGCCGCCGCACCGCTGGAGATCCTGACGGTGGGCGGCGCGAGCGCCGAGGGAGTGGCCGAGGCGTGCCGGGCCGCGGGACTGGCGGTGTCCACGGACGGCTTCCACCGCGGACACGCCCACGGGGCGCACCGCGCGCCCGGGGAGGACGCGACCGGGCTGTCCCTGGTCGTCTGCGACGACTACCTCGATCCCGAGCTGCGGGAGATCGACGCGCTGCACCGGATCACGGGACGGCCCTGGCTGCTGGCCCGGCCCGGCGCCTCGACGGCGTGGGTCGGGCCGGTGTTCCAGCCGGGTGCCGGGCCCTGCTGGTCGTGCCTGGCGCACCGGCTGCGCGGCCACCGGCTGTGCGAGGCCCCGGTGCGCCGGGCGCTCGGCCTGACCGGGCCGGTCCCGCGGCCCGCCGCCCAGGTGCCGCCGACGGCCGCCGCGGCGGCGCAGCTCACCGCGCTGGAGACGGCGAAGTGGCTGGCCGGCTACCGCTATCCGGGCCAGTCGGCGGTCCTGACGCTGGACACCCTCACCCTGACGACCCGTCATCACGAGCTGCGGCGCCGCCCGCAGTGCCCGGACTGCGGCGACCCCGGCCTCGTCGCGCGGCAGGTCCTGCAGCCGGTGACGATCGCCTCCCGGCCGAAGGCGCCGCACGCCTCGGGGGGACACCGGGCGTGCTCCCCCGAAGAGGTCCGTGACCGGTACCGGCATCTGGTCAGCCCGGTGACCGGGGTGATCGAGGAGATCCGCCGGGACCCCCGGGCGCCGGCCGGTACGCACTGCTACCTGGCGGGCCGCAACGCCGCGCTGGGCGGCTCCGACCTGGCACGGCTGCGGGCCGGTCTGCGGCAGCTCAGCGGCGGCAAGGGTGCCACGGCGCTGGACGCCGAGGTGAGCGCGATGTGCGAGGCGCTGGAGCGGTACAGCGGCACCCTCCAGGGGGACGAGCCGCGGACCAGGGACAGCCTGCGTGGTCTGGGGGACGCGGCCGTCTCCCCGGACGCCTGCCAGCTGTTCGCCCCCCGGCAGTTCCGCGACCGGGAGCGGTGGAACGCCCTGCACGGCGCGTTCCAGTACGTCCCCGAACCCTTCGACGACCGGGCGCCGGTCGACTGGACGCCGGTGTGGTCGCTCACCGAGCGACGGCAGCGGCTGCTGCCGACCGGCATGCTGTACTTCCCGGGTTCGCTCGACGGGTCGCCCCCGCCGGTGGCCGGCCGGCGCTCGCTGCGCGCCGACTCCAACGGCAACGCCGCCGGCAGCAGCCCGGAGGACGCGATCCTGCACGGTTTCCTGGAACTCGTCGAGCGGGACGCCGTGGCCCTGTGGTGGTACAACCGCACCCGTCAGCCCGGCGTACGGCTGGACGGCGCGGGCGGTTTCGGCGACGGCTGGACCGAGGAACTGCTCGACGCCTACCGGCACCTGAACCGTGAGGTGTGGGTGCTGGACCTGACCGCCGACCTCGGCGTCCCGGTGTTCGCGGCCCTCTCGCGGCGCACCGACAAACCGGCCGAGGACATCATGTTCGGGTTCGGCGCGCACTTCGATCCGGCCGTCGCGCTGCGCCGGGCCCTGACGGAGATGAGCCAGCTGCTGCCCGCGGTGACCGGCGCCCGGCCCGACGGCACGGGGTACGGCACCACCGACCCCGGACCGCTCGGCTGGTGGTGGGGGGCGACCGTCGCCACCCAGCCCCATCTGCTGCCCGATCCCTCGCAACCGGCGCGCGGACCGGCCGACTTCGGCTTCCGCAGCCGTCCGGACCTGCGGGACGACGTCGAGGCGGTCGTGGAGCTGCTGCGCGGGCACGGCATGGATCTGCTGGTGCTCGACCAGACCAGGCCCGACATCGGGATTCCGGTCATGAAGGTCGTCGTGCCGGGCCTGCGCCACTTCTGGGCCCGGTTCGCGCCGGGCCGGCTGTTCGACGTACCGGTACGGCTGGGCCGGCTGGCCGCGCCCACCCCGTACGAGGACCTCAATCCCGTCCCGTTGTTCGTCTGATCGTCTGATCGTTCGTTTGGAACGGCGCCCCACCGCCGTTCCCGTCCTCCAGGAGCCCTCGATGCCCGCCGAAAGGCCGTTCAGCACAGCCGCGACGACGCGGAGCGACCGTCGCTGTGTCGACCTGTGGTCGCTCCGCGAGGACGTCCTGGTGGACGCGGGCGATCCGGCCGGTCCCGTGGTGCTGTCCGGGCGCTGGGGGGAAACCCGGCTGCACCGGGCGGGCCCGCTGGTCCGCGAGGCCCTGCGGCGGATGAGTCTCGGACCGATCTCACTGGCCAACGTGGTCGCCGAGCTGACGGCCGAAAGCTCCGTGCGCCCCTCCTCCCCCGGGGGGCGCACGGCCACCGCCGCGGACGAGCAGGCCGAGATACTGATGCTGCTGCACCGGCTGCGGCACCTGGTGGTGCGTTCGCTGACGCTGGAGGACGCCGAACAGCCGCTGCTGTCGGTGGTCCCGATCGTGCAGTCGGCGCGCTACCGCCCGGGCACCTTCGACCGGAGCCGTGCGGTGCGCCTGTCCCGTTTCGCGTTCCTGCGCAGCGAGGGCGAGGGCTTCGTCCTGGAGAGCCCCGTGTCGCTGTACCGGGTCGTGGTGCACGGTCCGGAGGCGGCCTGGGTGATCGGCATGCTCGGTCGCGCGCACACCCTCGACGAGATCGTGGCGGCCGTCCCCCTCACCACTCCGGTCGTCGCGGAGATCGTCGCCCATCTGCTGGGGACCGGCATGGTCCTGGCCGCGGAACCCGGATCCGCCGAACCCGGATCCGCCGAACTCGAATCCGACGAACCCCGGCCCGCCGAAAGGGAGTCCGCCGTCCGGGCCCTGCCGTCCCGGACGGGCGCGGACGACGGCGGCCGCGGCGCCGACTCGGTTCCGGTGTTCGCGGAGGACACGGACCCGGCCCTGCTGTCCTGGGGCGCGGTCGACCTGCTGTTCCACAGCCGCTCCACCCTCGGCAGGCACGACGCGGACTTCGGTGCCACCTACCCGCTCGCCGGGCGCCTGCCCCCCGCCCCGGCCGTCAAGCCGCTCCCCGACGGCCCGCGCCTGCTCCTCCCCCGGCCCTCCCTGAGCGAGGTGACGGCCGCGGACGCGCCGCTCACCACCGTGGTGGAGGAGCGCCGCAGCATCCGGTCGTACGGCTCGGAGCCGCTCACCGCCGCCGTCCTGGGCGAGTTCCTGTACCGGGCGCTGCGGGTGCGCGGGCTGCCCGAGCGGCACGGCGAGGGGCGGCACGAGGAGGAGTACAGCGACCGCCCGTACCCCAGCGGCGGCCGCGCCTACGAGCTCGAGTTCTACCTCACCGTCCGGGACTGCGCCGGGATCCCCCCGGGCACCCACTACTACGCGCCGCTGGAGCACTGCCTGGTGCGCGTCGGCGACGAGGGCCCGGACGCGGCGACGGCGGAACTGCTCGCGGAGGCGCAGATCTCCGCCGGGCTGGACACACCGCCCGCCGTGGTCATCACCATCACCTCACGCATCCACCGGCTGTCGTGGAAGTACAGCGGCCTCCCCTACTCGCTGACGCTGAAGCACGTCGGCGCGGTGATCCAGAACCTGTATCTGATCGGGACCGCGATGGGCCTGGCCTCCTGCGCCCTCGGCAGCGGCGACATCGAGCTGGCCGCCCGCACCACGGGCACCGACTGGCTGACCGAGCCGAGCGTCGGCGGCTTCGCCCTCGGCGTCGCCCCGGAGGCCGTCACCAACCATCCTTGTAAAGCGCACAGTTGATCCATGAGTCCTACATTTATTACTTAAAGTTCAAAGAACCCGCATAGACTGATCGCTCCTTGATCCCGTTCAGTGTGAGGGGTTTTCATGGAGGCAGCCGCGCCGGACGCGGAGACAGACGCCGGCATTTCCTTAGAGGACACCGCCGACGGCGGTGTAGGCGGCAACCCCCCTCTCTCGGCGGCGGTGCGGTTCCTGGGGCTGAGCGCCCCGCCGCCCCGGCTCGCCCGGAGTGTCGTACTGATCGTCGAGTGCGGGTTCGTCCTGACCGGCTTTCTGAACATCGCGGACGCGGGACCGGGGCCGCTCACCCTGGTGTTCTCGGCCCTGGGCTTCAGCCTGGTCTTCCTGCTCCAACTGGTGCACACCGCACAGCGGTTCCGGCGCTTCAGGGCCCGCTGGTATCGGTGGACGCTCACGGCACAGGCCCTGATGACCTATCTGCCGCTCGCCGTCCTGGGGTTCGGCTGGGGCGGCATGGCGGGCTTCCTGGGCGCCTCGCTGCTGCTCGTGCTCCGGCCGTCGGTGGCCTGGCCGCTCTTCGGGCTGGTCGCCGTGGCGGCCGCCGCGACGGGGCCGCTGCTGGGGATGAACCTCGTCGGCTCGGTGTACATCACCGTCTCCACCGTGCTGACCGGACTGATCGTGTACGGCCTCAACCGGCTCGCCCAGCTGGTGGTCGAGGTGCACGCGGCCCAGACCGAACTCGCCCGGCTGGCCGTCACCCAGGAGCGGCTCCGTTTCGCGCGGGACCTGCACGACCTGCTCGGCTTCAGCCTGTCCGCCGTGACCCTCAAGAGCGAACTGGCCTGCCGTCTGGTGCCCGCGGCCCCCGACCGGGCCCTGGAGGAGCTCAGGAGCATCCTGGAGATCTCCCGGCAGGCCCTCTCCGACGTCCGCACGGTCGCCCGCGGCTACCGGGACATGTCTCTGACCAGCGAGGCGGTGTCGGCACAGGCGGTCCTGGCGGCCGCGGGCATCCAGGCGGAGGTGCGGTGCCGCGCGGACCTCCCCGAGGGGGAGGTGAGCACCATCATGGCCACCGTGCTCCGGGAGGCCATCACCAACCTGCTGCGCCACAGCAAGGCGGAGCACTGCCGGATCGACTGCCGCAGGACGTCGGGCGAGCTGGTGCTCACCATCGCCAACGACGGGGTGCAGAAGACCGCGACGGGCTTCCGGGACCCCTCGTCGGGGGCGGACGGCAGCGGCCTCGGCAACCTGCAGTTCCGGCTGGCGTCGATCGGCGGCCGGCTGACGTCCGGGCTGGACGAGGAGGGGTGGTTCGTCCTGCGGGCCACCGCCCCGCTGAACCGGCCCGCCCGTAGAACCGGTTGAGCGGGAACGGTTCTGCGGGCGGCGGGACGGGCGAGGGCCGGACGAGTGGTCGGACCACTCGCCCGGCCCTCGTCGTCTCACAGCCAGCCGCTCTCCCTGGCCACCCGGATCGCGTCGACGCGGTTGCGCGCGTTGAGCTTGGTGACCACGGTCGTCAGGTAGTTGCGCACGGTCCCCACCGAGAGGAACAGCCGGCTCGCGATGTCCGCCGCCTCCGCCCCGTCGGCGGCCATCCGCAGCACCTCGGTCTCACGGGGCGTCAGCGGGTTCTCCCCGTTGTCGAAGGCCGCGAGGGCCAGTTGGGGGTCGATCACCCGCTTCCCCGCCGCGACGTCCCGCACCGCGCCGGCCAGCCGGTCCGGGGGAGCGTCCTTGAGGAGGAAACCGCCCACCTGGGCCGCGAGCGCCTTGCGGAGGGTGCCCGGGCGGCCGAGGCTGGTCAGGATCAACGTACGGCACGAGGGGAGCTGTTGGGCCAGCTGGGCCGCCGCGCTCAGTCCGTCGAGACCCGGCAGGTCGACGTCGATGACGGCGACATCGGGCACACACTCCAGGGCCGTGGGGAGGATGCGGTCCCCCCGCTCGACCTCGGCCACCACCGTCAGGTCATCCTCCAGGGTCAGCAGGGCGACCAACGCCCCCCGGACCATGTGCATGTCCTCGGCGAGCAGGATCCGGATCACTGTGCTCCCCCCGTCGGGCCGCGACGATCAGGACGGCCCGTTCGACGAGGACACTACTTGACAGAGAGTGGGCGTAAAAGATCAGAGAGCGATTCCCTTTAAAGTTCACTTAATTTTGCGCGTATTGCGCGACTTCGAGCCGCATGGCGGTGGTGACCGTGTCGTCCTGTACGGCCTCCACCGCGACCGGGACCGTGAAGGTGCCCAGGGCCTCGTCCGACCGGAAACCGCCGACCGTCGCCCGCAGGCTGGTGATCCGGTCCAGCTCCGCGTAGTCGGTGAAATCGGTCTCGATGGAGGCGAGCGACAGGGTGCACGGGTCCAGGCCGTGCAGCCGCGCCACCGAGGCCACCGCCAACTGCCGCGCCGCCTCCATCTGCAGATGGCCGGGCACATGGTCCAGCGGGTGGTCGAAGACGTGCGGATGGCTGGTGTCCACCACCAACTGGCAGGAAAAACGGCCCGGTTGGCCGTCCGTCACGGGTTCGGTGACGAACACGTTCCGGGCGTCGCGCCGCCCCACGGAGCACGGTTCGGCCGCCGTGAAGCGCGGGAGCAGGAAACCGGGGTGGTCCGGCAGCTGCCGCCGGCTCCGCATGGCCTGGTACGCGGTCTTGGACAGGATCAGCAGCCCGCCCTCCCCGCGCATCGCGGGCCGCCCGTCGACGGCGACGTCCCCGGTGAAGCTGAACCCCTGGATCCGGCCCGCCCTGTTGCGCCGGGTCGACACGCTCACGTCGACCCGCAGATCGGCGGGCCGCCGGCCGATGCGCAGCGGCTCGAACGCGGTGACGCGCAGCCGGAGGTCCCGGAAGATGAACGCCGCGCCCAGGTCCACCCCCATGTGGCGGTGGGCGACCAGGACCCCGGCCTGCCGCACCACTTCCACCAGCAGGGTGAAGTCGTACGCCGGGGAGTGCTCCCCGATCAGATGGCCGCGCGGCAGCTGGGCGGCGACGGCGTACGTGTCCTCACCGGTCTGCGCCGAGTCGGTGACGAAGACCTCGGCTATCGAGGCCCGGTGGACCAGGGTGCGGGGAACGGTCGCGTCGTAGCTCAGTTCCGCCTCGGGCGCCGGTGGGCTCACCGGGGCCGTCTCGGGCGCGAGGGCGGACGTGGAGATGCTCATGGTCGGTCCTTCCAGCAAGGTCTCGGTGTCGCGATGGGTTGGCCCGGCCCGGTCAGGGCAGTTCGGCGGGGACCGGCGCCGTGAGGGCCGGACGGGACGGCAGCCGGGCGATCAGCCCGTCGAGGCCGGCCGGCCCGGAACAGGCCGCGACGACACCGTCCGGCCGTACGTACGCCACCCAGCGGGTGTCGGACCCGCCGAGCGTGCGGTCCTGCTCCCGGGCGACGGCGAACCCCGCGCCGCCCTCGGGGACCGGCCCGTCGGCGGTGTCCCGGGGCTGGATCCACAGCACGTGGACCATGTCGCCCGCGCCTTGGGCCCGTACCGCCCGCGCGGCCCGCGCGGCCGACTCGCCCGCGTCCCCCGCCCCGTAGACCAGGAGCGTGTGCCTCCCGGCCGCCGGGCGGGCGTGCGGCGTCACCGCCGCCGGACCGTGCACCGGGGTCAGCGCCACGTCGGGGACACGCCGTCCGGGCCGCAGCGCCCGCGGCACGCCCGCGGCACCGCCGGACGCGGTCACCGCCGGGCTCCCGGAGTGGTCCAGGTCGAGCTGGGCGAGCAGGGGGATCGCCTTGCGCTCCAGCAGGCCGGTGGCGGACAGCACCCGCATCACCGTGTCCCGCAGCAGCCGGGCCGCCGGACTGCGCAGCAGCCACATCCGGGTCTGCTTCTCCCCGTTGGCGACCGCCCGCACCGAAGCGGGGCGGCGCTCGGCCTCGTAGCTGTCGAGCAGGGCCGGATCGGCGCCGCGCACCACGCTCGCCAGTTTCCAGCCCACGTCGTAGCCGTCCTGGACACCGGTGTTGAGGCCCTGGCCGCCGGCGGTGGTGTGGGCGTGCACCGCGTCGCCCGCCAGCAGCACCGGGCCCTCGCGGAACCTCGGAGCGACCCTGGCGTGCACCCGGAAGCGGCTGGTCCACCAGGTGCCGTGCAGACGCAGTCCGCCCGGCCCCCGCTCGTCGAGGAGCCGCTGCAGCTGCTCCTCGGTGGGCGGTTCGGTCCGCTCGTCCGGCTCCGTGTCGAAGAAGACCCGGTGGCCCTCGGGCTGGGGGACGATCACCAGCACCCCGTCGGGCGTGATGTGGTGCTGGACCTCGGCCTCGGCGGACGCGCCCTCCAGCCGGCCGTCCCCGATCAGGAACGTACGGTCGAAGGTGTGCCCCTCGAAGGGGATGCCGACGCTGTCGCGCACCAGGCTGCGGGCGCCGTCGGCGGCGACGAGCCAGGGCACCGTCACCGGCTCCTCGCCCCCGGCCGCGCTCAGCGTGACCGTCACCGACTCCCCGGCGCCACCCCGGTTCACGGTCACCTCCGTGACCTCGGTCTCCCACTCGACCGTGCCGCCCAGCTCCGTCAGCCGCTCCAGCAGCGCCCGTTCGGTGACCGGCTGCGGCACACAGAGGGGACCGGGGAACGCGGTGCCCGTCAGCCGGCCGAACCGGGCGCCGGCGATGCGCCGGCCGTTCGACCAGTACGACGCCCCGGCCAGCGGCAGGGCGGTCCCCGTGAGCTTCTCGGCGACCCCCAGACGCTCCAGGCATTCGAGCGCGCCGCTCCACAGCACCAGGCCCTTGGGGGCGATGCCGGGACCGGGACGGCGGTCGACGACCCGGCAGGGCACCCCGAGGTCCCACAGCGCGCAGGCGGCGCTGAGTCCGGTGGGGCCGGCGCCGACGACCAGCACCTCCGCGGCCGTCACCGGGCACCTCCCGCGACGCCGGCGACCACGGCCACCGGGCGGTGCAGCAGGCCCGAGATCTCCCGTACGGCGCTGTCGGTGTCGGCGAACAGCACCGTCCGCATGCCGAGTCCGGCCGCGGCCCGGCAGTTCTCGTCGGTGTCGTCGACGAACAGGCAGCGGCCCGCCGGGGTGCCGAGCCGGTCGAGCAGGATCCGGTAGATCGCCGCATCCGGCTTGCGTACGCCCTCGCGGTGCGAGTCCACCACCACGTCGAAGAGTTCGTCGACGGGCACCTGGGCGCGCCACAGCGGTTCCCACTCGCGGACGTTGTTGGTGAGCAGGGCGAGCCGGTAGCCGTCGCGGCGCAGGGCGCGCAGGAAGGCCAGGAACGGCTCGTTGGGGCGCCGGCCCCGGAACCACAGCTCACCGAAGCCGCGTCCGTCCGTCAGGATCCGGCCCGCCCCCTCGGGCAGGTGCGCGAGGATCCGGTCCACCATCTGCCGCTCGGTGATCGCGCCGGTCTCCAGGGCCGCCATCGGGGTCTCGCCGTGGAGTTCGGTCGCCGCCAGGAACGCCTGGGCGAGGTCGGCCGGCTCGATGCCGGCCAGCTCGGCGAAGGCCGCGAAGGTCTCCACGAGCGGGTTGGTCAGCACTCCTCCGTAGTCGACGACGATCGTATCGACGGCCATGGCGTTCCCCTCGCCCGCCGCGACGCGGCGTACGGACCGCGCCTGTGGCCCGGTCGGTTGTGTGGATGTCATCGGACTGGTCCCCCTTGCTCTGGTCGATCTGTGGGCTCTGGTGGATCTGTGGGCTCTGGTGATCCGGCTGTTCGATCCGGTGGGTCCGGTCGCTGCGGTTGCTCCGGTGGACCTCGTAGGTCTCGTGGGTCTCGTGGGTCTCGTGGGTCTCGTGGGCCCGGATGCGGGCGGCGGTGGCCGGTGTGGGTGATCCGGACGGGCCTGGCGGGGCCGGCCCGTCGTCGGGGGCGTTCCGGTCCTCCGGACGGCCGCGGCGACGGCCGGCCGGCCGTCCGCGGACGGCCGGGGCCGGCGGACCGGAACCGGACCACCCGAACGACCGGACACCGGAACCGGATGACCGGGACGACCGGGACGGACGGCCCGGACACCCGGACCGAGCGACCCGACCCACAGGGCCGAACCGCCGGGCAGGACGACCCGGAACCACCGGATCCGGGCGACCGGGACGACCGGGACGACCGGGCAAACAGACCCGAACGATCCGAACGCCCCGAACGCCCCGGCAGCCGGCCCGGACGACCCGGACGACCGGGCCACCGGATTTCGGCGGTCGGGCGGTCTGGTGGCCGGGCAGGTGCCCGAGGCCGCCGCGGCGTCCGCCCGACGCGTTGCCCGGACGCTAACGGCGGTCGCTTGTGCCCGGGCAAAGAGGTGCGGGAGGACCTGTGGAGGTCCTCCCGCACCCTGGTTTCGCTGATCCGGCGTCCGTCAGCCGGACGGCTTTCCGGCCGCCGCGCCGACCGTGCCGGCCCGTTCCTTCTCCTTCGGCGCCGAAGGCGGCGCCGACGCCGACGCGTCCCGATCGGCCGAACCGTCCTGACCGTCCGGTGCCGATGCCGCCACCGCTGCCGGGGCGGTGGGTGCCGGGCCGCCCTCACTGATGCCGAACCGCGCGTGCAGGCGGCGCAGCGGGCCGGGCGCCCACCAGGTCGCCCGGCCGGTGAGCGACAGGACGGCGGGGACGAGGAGCGTACGGATCACCATGGCGTCCATCAGGATCGCCAGGGCGACCCCCAGACCGAGCATCTTCGTGTTGGTGATCCGGGACGTGCCGATGGCCACCATGACCACCGACAGGACCAGCGCGGCGGCGGTGATGACGCCGCCGGTGGAGCGGATCCCCTCGATCACCGCGGCCCGGTGGTCGTGCGTGCGCTCGTGCTCCTCCTTGATACGGGAGAGCAGGAAGACCCCGTAGTCCATGGAGAGACCGAACGCGAGGCAGAACATCAGCACCGGCAGGGCCGTCTCGATGCTCCCGGTCGGGGTGAAGCCGAGCAGCCCGGACAGGTGCCCGTCCTGGAAGACCCACACGACGGCACCCAGCATCGCGGTGAGGCTGAGCGCGTTCAGCAGCACGGCCTGGAGCGGTACGAGCACACTGCCGGTGAGCAGGAACACCAGGACCAGCGTGGCGAGCACGATGATGCCGACCGCCCACGGCAGCCCGCGTCCGATGGCCGCCTGACTGTCGATCAGGGCTGCGGTGGTCCCGGAGGCGGAGGCGGGGAAGTCGGTGTCCACCGCCCTGACGTCCCGCACCAGGTCCTTGCCCTCGTCGGAGACGGCCTCCACGCCGGGCACCACGGTGAGGTACGCGATCTCGCCGGAGGTCCGGCCCGGCTGGGCCGGCCCGGTGGCCCGGCCGTCGGTGTAGGTGCCCGTCGGCGCGTCCACCCGCAGGACCCCGTCGATCCGGGACAGCCGCTCGGCGTACGCGCCCAGTCCGGCGGCGGGCGCCTGCCGGGTGACGACCTCGACCGCCCCGGTGGGGCTGCCCTGGAAACGGTCCCTGATGTGCTCCTGCACCACGCGGGAGTCGGCGGACGAGGGCAGCTGCCGGTAGTCGGCGGTGCCGAAGTCGACGTTCAGGAAGGGCGCGCCGAGGAGCAGCAGCACGGCCAGGGTGCCGGTGGCCACCAGGGGCGCGCGCCGCATCACGCCCCGCGCGAGCCGGGCCCAGCCGGCTCCGGCCGCCGGGGGCGGCGCGCCCGCGCGGGAGCGGCGCCGGACCAGTTTGCGGACGTCCAGGGAGTCGATCCGCCGGCCCAGGACGGCGAGCAGGGCCGGCAGCACCACGAGGGCCGCGACGGCGGCGAGGACCACCACGCTGATCCCGGCGTAGGCGAGGGAGCGCAGGAAGTACAGCGGGAACACCAGCATCGCGGCGAGCGAGACGGCGACCGTCGCGGCGGAGAACAGCACGGTCCGTCCGGCGGTGTTGAGGGTGACGGCGAGCGCGCCGGAGGTGTCCCGGCCGGCGGCGAGTTCCTCGCGGTAGCGGCGCACGATCAGCAGCGCGTAGTCGATGGCGAGGCCCAGGCCGAGGGCGGTGGTGAGGTTGGTGGCGAAGACGGAGACGTCGGTGAAGGAGGTGAGGACGCGCAGCACCGCGTTGGTGCCGAGGATCGCGATCACCCCGATGCCGATCGGGAGCAGCGCGGCGACCGCGCTGCCGAACACGACCATGAGGATGAGGAGCGTGATCGGCAGGGCGATGACCTCGGCGCGCACGAGGTCCTCACGGATGAAGGTCTGCTGCTCGTTCTGGACGGCGACGCTGCCGCCGATCCGGACGGTGAGATCGCCCCGCCGTCCGTCGAAGTGCCCGACGATCCGGTTCTCCAGGGTGCGGTCGGCCTCCAGGTCGTCCCCGGTGAGCCGGGCCACCACGAGGGCTTCCCTGCCGTCCTTCGAGCGCAGCGCGCCGGAGCCGGTGTCCCAGTAGGAGGTGACGCCGGTGACGCCCGGCTCGTCGGCGAGCCGGGCCGCCAGTTCCCGGCCCTGACGCGCCACGTCGGCGTCGTCGACCCCGGTGCCGGCCCGGGCCAGCAGGACGAGGTTGGGGCGGGCGCCGGGGAACTCCCGTTCCAGGACGCCCGCCGCGTAGGAGGACTCGGAGGAGGGGTCGACGACGCCTCCGCTGCCGCCGCTGCGCAGCCGGTCGGCCACACCGCTGCCGAGGACGACGGCCCCGGCCAGCAGGATGACGGTGAGCACGAGCAGCAGCCGGGCCCGGCTGCCGGTCAGCCGGGCGAGAGCGGTGAACGCGCCGGGGGGCGGGGCGGTCTCGGGGGGCGGATTGTCTTGGGGCACTGCGGTCATGGGGGCTCCCGGGACGTCGGGGTGAGTGGGGTGGTGCCGGGTCGGCTACGGCGCGCTGGGCGTCGTACGCGGCCCCGGACGCCCGGGGACGCCGACCGGTGCCGTCAGCGGCGGCGCAGCTGGAACGTGCCGGGCGTGGTCGAGGGGACGCCGGTGAGGATCTCCCGGAGTCCGCCGCTGACCACGTAGTCCCCGTACGGGGTCACGGCGACCGTGGTGGGGTCCTCGTGCGGCCAGGTCCGGCGCTGGACGGTGCGGGCGGTGCGCCAGCCGTCGGTGGACCGCAGCACCAGGACCTCGTCCGGGCTCTGGCGTCCGCCGGACAGCGACAGGTCGTTGGAGACGGCGACCAGCGTGCCGTCGGGGCGCAGCGCGATGCCGTCGAGGGAGGCGGGCGCCCCCTCCAGGCGGACCTCGCTGACCTTCGGGCGCGCCGAGCAGGGGCGGTCGATGCGGAAGAGGCGGCCGCCCTCGTACTTGCCCATGAGCAGGAAGCCGGCGGGGTGCTGGACGATGCCGTTCGGGCCGGTGTCGGCGGTGGCGAAGCGGTCGTCGCGCAGGACGTTCAGGACCTTGCCGTCGCGGCTCACGGTGGTGACCGTGTCGATCCCGGTGTCGGTGACGTGGATGGTGCCGTTCCGGTCGACGGTGAGGTCGTTGGCGCGCGGCAGGGCCTGTCCGTCGGAGACGTCGACCAGGTGCCGCACGGCTCCGGTGGCGAGGTCGAAGACACCGACGCCGGACACCGGGGGCAGGGAGGGGTCGATGATGCCCATCATCCGGAAGAAGTAGTCGGTGTAGGCGGCCAGGACCCGGCGGCGGGGGGCGTCCACGGTGACGCCGAGGACCGACACCTGGGCGAACGGGGCCACCAGCGGGGTCACGGAGCCGTCGGCCCGGACCACCGAGATCGTGCCCTGCGCGCTGGACCCGACGAGGAACGCCTTCCTCGTCGGGTCCCAGGCGACACCCTCGGGGTACAGGCCCGGGGCGGTGACGCTGAGCGTGCGCGGCAGCGGGCAGCGGGCGGACTGTGCGAACGCCGGCAGCGGAGTGGCGGCGAGCGCCCCGCCCAGGCCGGCGGCGGTGGCGACTCTCAGCAGGGTTCGGCGGGAGGCCGAGGCTGACGCGTCCAAGGTGTGCTCCTTCATGCGGTGGTTCGTACGGCGGTTCGTACGACGCTTCGTACGGTGGCGAGGAGGGAAGGCCGGGCGGGCCGGTACGCGGCGGTGGTCGGTGACGACGGGCGGGGCCGTGCGGGGCACCGCCGGTGAAGGGAACGCCGAGTCCGGCTGTCCACCGGCCGGGAGAAGCGTCGCGAGCCGCTCTGGAGAACCGCTGAACCACCGCTGAACCGGCGGCGGGCGGGCGACGGCGCCGGGGCCTGTCGTGTGGTTCATGCCGACTTCGGGCCACGGCGTCCGACGACCGCCGGTGAGCGGCGCTCGGTGCGTGCGGCTGCAGGGCGGAGGAAGGCGACGAAGGCGTAGACGCGGAGCGTCGGCACCCGACGACAACGCCGCTGGGTTCCCCCGACGCCCTTGAGGCAGTGGGGGAAGGCGTGCCGGGCCCCGCGGCCCGGGCGTGATCCACACGTCAGGCCCAAGGCGCGAGCGTGTGCGGGGCGCTTTGGCCCGGCGCAAGGCGGCCTGCCTAGCGTCCCGGTCAGGCAGGCCCTGCCGGCTCGTTGCCGCCCACCGGGACGACGGGGACGCGACGGCGGGGCCGGGCCCACGCAACGGCGCCGGACAGCGGAAAGCCAGAGGAGACGAGACGCGTGACGGTAGACACCGTGGACATCGAAGAGGCCGTGCCGACGCCGGCCGGGATCCGCACCAAGGACGTGCGCCGCCTGGACAGGGTGGTCATCCGGTTCGCCGGGGATTCCGGTGACGGGATGCAGCTCACGGGTGACCGTTTCACCTCCGAGACGGCGTCGTTCGGGAACGATCTCTCCACCCTGCCGAACTTCCCCGCCGAGATCCGCGCCCCCGCCGGCACCCTGCCCGGCGTCTCCAGCTTCCAGCTGCACTTCGCCGACCACGACATCCTGACCCCCGGCGACGCCCCCGACGTGCTCGTCGCGATGAACCCCGCCGCGCTGAAGGCCAACATCGCCGACATGGCCCGCGGCACGGAGATCATCGTCAACACCGACGAGTTCACCAAGCGCGCCCTGCAGAAGGTCGGGTACACCACCAGCCCCCTGGACGACGGCTCACTGGACGCCCACCGCGTCCACCCCGTCCCCCTGACCACCCTGACCGTCGAGGCGCTCAAGACCTTCGACCTCAGCCGCAAGGAGGCCGAGCGCAGCAAGAACATGTTCGCGCTCGGTCTGCTCTCCTGGATGTACCACCGGCCGACCGAGGGCACCGAGAAGTTCCTGGCCGCCAAGTTCGCCAAGAAGCCCGAGATCGCGGCGGCCAACCTCGCCGCCTTCCGCGCCGGCTGGAACTTCGGCGAGACCACCGAGGACTTCGCCGTCTCCTACGAGGTCGCCCCCGCCACCAGCGCCTTCCCTCCCGGCCTCTACCGGAACATCAGCGGCAACCTCGCCCTGTCCTACGGCCTGGTCGCCGCCTCCCACCGGGCCGAGCTGCCCCTCTATCTCGGCTCGTACCCCATCACCCCGGCCTCCGACATCCTCCACGAGCTGTCGCGGCACAAGAACTTCGGCGTCCGCACCTTCCAGGCCGAGGACGAGATCGCCGCCATCGGCGCCGCGCTCGGGGCGGCCTTCGGCGGCTCCCTCGCCGTCACCACCACCTCCGGTCCGGGCGTGGCACTGAAGTCGGAGACCATCGGCCTGGCCGTCTCCCTCGAACTGCCCCTGCTCGTCGTCGCCATCCAGCGCGGTGGCCCCTCCACCGGCCTGCCCACCAAGACCGAGCAGGCCGACCTCCTCCAGGCCATGTACGGCCGCAACGGGGAGGCACCGGTGCCGGTGGTGGCGGCCCGCACCCCCGCCGACTGCTTCGACGCCGCCATCGAGGCCGCCCGGATCGCGGTCACCTACCGCACCCCTGTCTTCCTGCTGAGCGACGGCTACCTCGCGAACGGCTCCGAGCCGTGGCGCATCCCCGGTGCCGACGAACTCCCCGATCTGCGGGTGCGGTTCGCCCAGGGGCCCAACCACACCCTCGACGACGGCACCGAGGTGTTCTGGCCCTACAAGCGCGACCCGGAGACCCTCGCCCGCCCCTGGGCCGTCCCGGGCACCCCCGGCCTCGAACACCGCATCGGCGGCATCGAGAAGCAGGACGGCACCGGCAACATCTCCTACGACCCCGCCAACCACGACCTCATGGTCCGCACCCGGCAGGCCAAGATCGACGGCATCGACGTCCCCGACATCGAGGTCGACGACCCGCACGGGGCCGACACCCTCGTCCTGGGCTGGGGGTCGACCTACGGCCCCGTCTCGGCGGCGGTACGGCAGCTGCGGACCGCCGGGGAGCCGATCGCCCAGGCCCACCTGCGCCACCTCAACCCCTTCCCCGGGAACCTGGGCGAGGTGCTCTCCCGGTACCGGCAGGTCGTCGTACCCGAGATGAACCTCGGCCAGCTCACCACGCTGATCCGGGCGAAGTACCTGGTCGACGTCCAGGCGTGCACCCAGGTCACCGGCACACCGTTCAAGGCGGGCCAGCTCGCCCACACACTGCGGGAGACGATCCGTGGGAACTGAACTCCGGCTCCAGCCGAAGGACTTCAAGTCCGACCAGGAGGTGCGCTGGTGCCCCGGCTGCGGTGACTACGCCATCCTCGCCGCCGTCCAGGGCTTCATGCCCGAACTCGGTCTGGCCAGGGAGAACATCACCTTCGTCTCCGGCATCGGCTGCTCCTCCCGCTTCCCCTACTACATGAACACCTACGGGATGCACTCCATCCACGGACGCGCCCCCGCCATCGCCACCGGACTCGCCACCTCCCGGCGCGACCTGTCCGTCTGGGTCGTCACCGGCGACGGCGACGCCCTCTCCATCGGCGGCAACCACCTCATCCACGCCCTCCGCCGCAACGTGAACCTGAAGATCCTCCTCTTCAACAACCGCATCTACGGCCTCACGAAGGGGCAGTACTCCCCCACCTCCGAGGTCGGGAAGATCACCAAGTCGACGCCGATGGGCTCCCTCGACGCCCCCTTCAACCCGGTCTCCCTCGCGCTCGGCGCCGAAGCCACCTTCGTCGCCCGGACCATCGACTCCGACCGCGCCCACCTCACCGGCGTCCTGCGGCAGGCCGCCGCCCACCCCGGCACCGCGCTGGTGGAGATCTACCAGAACTGCAACATCTTCAACGACGGCGCCTTCGACGCGCTCAAGGACCGTCAACGGGCCCAGGAGGCCGTCGTCCGCCTCGAACACGGCCGCCCCATACGCTTCGGCGCCGACGACAGCCGAGGCGTCGTACGCAACGAGACCACCGGCGACCTCGACATCGTCACCGTCACCCCCGACAACGCCTCCCGCGTCCTGGTCCACGACGCCCACGCCGCGTCCCCCACCACCGCGTTCGCCCTGTCCCGGCTCGCCGACCCCGACACCCTGCACCACACCCCGATCGGGGTCTTCCGCAGCGTCGAACGCCCCGTCTACGACACCCAGATGGCCGGCCAGCTCGACACCGCCGTCGAGCGGTTCGGCAAGGGCGACCTGTCCGCCCTGCTCGCCGGCAAGGACACCTGGAGGGTCGGCCGGGCCGCCGCGGCCGGCCGGCCGTAGGGCGCGACCCCGGTTCCACGGCCGCCCGCACGTGTCCGCACCCGTCCGACCGCAACCGTTTCACCGCTCATCCCGGGGAGGGACAGCATGACCTACGTGATCGCTCAGCCCTGTGTCGACGTCAAGGACCGGGCGTGCATCGACGAATGCCCCGTCGACTGCATCTACGAGGGCCCGCGCAAGCTCTACATCCAGCCCGACGAATGCGTCGACTGCGGCGCCTGTGAACCCGTCTGCCCGGTGGAGGCGATCTTCTTCGAGGACGACGTCCCGGCCGAATGGAGCGGTTACCGCTCGGCGGACGCGGAGGTCTTCGCCGACCTCGGATCACCCGGCGGCGCGAGCGCGGCGGGACCGCTCGCCGAGGACCATCCGCTGGTCGCCGCACGGGCCGCGTAGGCCCGGCAGAACTCGCGCAGACCTCGCGCGGACCTCGCGCAGACCCGTGCGCGGACCTCGCGATGCCCGGTGTCCGGCCCCCGGATGGCCCGATTCCGCCGTGATACAGCCCGGTTCCAGGCCAGGTACAGGCCGATACCAGTGATCCGGGACACCGTGGAGGCGGTGGCGGAATTCTTTCGCCACCGCCCTGTGGCGTTGTGCGCGCCGCCCGCACCCCGCGCGCACCCCGGGCCATCCCAGAAGGAGCTGCAATGGACATCACCTTCACCTCCCAGCCCGCCGCGTCCGCCCCGGACTCCAGAGGTCGCACCGCACCGCTGCACCTGCTGCACAGACCCGTCACACCGGAGGGGTTCCTGCTGGACGCCACCGCCGCGGTGGAACAGCACTTCGCGCTCTCCGCCGAACTGCCCGGCGACCATGGGACGTTCAACGACGGACCGGGCACCTTCCACGATCTGCTCTTCGTCGCCGAGACCCTGCGTCAGGCGACGCATTTCGTGGCCCACCAGTACTTCCGGGTGCCCGCCGAGCGCCCCGCGGTGTTCGTCTCCAGCGGCCTCGACGTCCTCGACCTCGCCCCGTGGCGTCCCACGGGGCGCCCGGCCCATCTGACCCTGGACATCACCCTGGTCCCGGTGGACGTGGTGGGCGGCGTGCCGCGCGGCCTCGACTGCCGCGGTGACGTGGCGATCGACGGCGTCGGGTGTGGGAGCGCTTCCGCGCGGATCCAGTTCCTGATGCCCGGGGTGTACCGCTCGCACCGCGAGGTGGGGCGTCAGGAGAGTCTGCGCAGCACGGCGCCGGTGGTGCGCCCGCTGGCCTCCATGACCGCGGCCTCCCAGGAGGAACCGCCCGCCGTGACGCCCGAGTCGGTCGGGCGCCGGGACCCGCGCAACGTCATCGTGGGAACGCCGCTGCGGGCGCCCTACGGGGAGTTCGTGCTGCCGGTGGCCGGCGATCCCGGCCACGAGGTCTTCTCGGCGGTGCCCGGCGACCACGTCCCCGGTCCGGTGTTCCTGGAGGCGTCCCGTCAGGCGTCGCTGCTCGCCGCCGCGGAACTGCACGGGCTGCGGCCCGCCCACGCCATGCTGACCCGGTGGCGGGCGTCGTTCCGCGGCTTCGGGGATGCCGACCTGCCGCTGACCTGCACGGTCGTCGCGGACGAGCCGGTCCGCGACGAGGCGGACCGGCCCACCGTACGGACCCGGCTCGCCTTCAGCCAGGGCAGCCGTGTGCTGTGCACCGCCTCGGCGGTCCTGCTCCAGGACTGCTGACGCACGCCGCCGCCGGAACCGGCCGACGCCCTCCCCTCCCACTCGTCTTCCTGATCAAGGAGCTCTCCGATGCGTTTCCGGGTTCTGGGGCCGGTGAGTCTGTCGCCCCGCACTCCCTCCGCGGCGAAACCGCGCGCCCTGCTGGCCACCCTGCTCGTGCAGGCCGGTGAAGTCGTCCCGGTGCACAGCCTGATCGACGAACTGTGGGGGACGGAGCCACCGCGCACCGCGACCACGACCCTCCAGGTGTACGTCTCCCAGTTGCGCAAGGTGCTCGCGGACAGCGGGGGTCCGGCACCGGCCGGGGACCTGCTGACCCGGGCCCCGGGGTACCTCCTGGAGGTTCCCGAGGGGGAGTTCGACCTGCCCTGCTTCGAGCGGCTGCGGGCCGAGGGCCGCGCGGCGTACCAGGAAGGGGACTTCGCCGGCGCCTCCCGGCTGCTGCACGAGGCGCTCGCGCTGTGGACGGGCCCGGCCCTGTCGGGGATCCCGCACGGGGTGCGGCTGGAGTCCGCCGCCATCCGGCTGGACGAGCTGCGGATGGAGGTCCTGGAGCAGCGGATCGTCGCCGACCTGCGGCTGGGCCGCCACCAGGAACTCGCGGGGGAGCTGCTGGCCCTGGCCAACGAGTACCCCTTGCGGGAGAGCCTGCACGGGCACCTCATGGTGGCGCTGTACCGCACGGGCCGCGGATCCGACGCGCTGCGCGTGTACGGGCGGTTGCGCCACTCCCTCGTGGAGGAGCTGGGGGTCGAACCGGGCCCGGGCCTGTCCCGGCTGCACGAGCGCGTCCTGCGCCGGGACCCCTCGCTGGACTGGCAGCCGCCCCGCCCCGCGCGCGGCGACGGCCGCGACGACGCGGGGCGTGCGGCGCCCGGCCGCGAGACCGGCGCGCCGGCGCACCCGGGGGGTCCCCGGCGGGCGGCGGGGCCGGCCGGAGGACCGCGTCCCCTTCCCGGCCCGCCTCCGGCGCTGCCCTCCGCGCCGCCCGGCTTCGTCGGCCGCCACGAGGAACTGGCTTACGGGGAAAGGGCGTTGCGCGGGAGTGCCGGCGGGGACCCGGTGCGGGTCCTGGCCCTGTCCGGGCCGGCCGGCGTGGGCAAGACCGCGCTGGCGCTGCGGCTCGCCCACCGGACGGCCGACCTGTTCCCGGACGGCGGGCTGCTGATCGGCCTGCGCGGACCGCAAGGGCGCCCGCTCGGCTCCGCGCAGGCGGGAGCGGCCCTGCTGCGCCGTCTCACCGACGACGTCTCCGGCGCCCCGCCCACCGACCCCGAGGAGCTGACGGACCGGCTCCGGCGGGCGCTGCGGGGACGCCGGATGCTGCTGATCCTGGACGACGCCGCGTCGGAGCAGCAGATACGGCCGCTGCTGCGGGCCTTCGCGGAGGGCACGGTGATCGTCACCGGTCGCCGCCGGGCCGCCGCCCTCGACGGCGCGGAGCACCTGGGGCTGGACGCGGTACGGCCGCAGGAGGCGGTGGAACTGCTGCTGGCCGCCGGCGGCGAGCGGATGGCGCAGGACCCGGCGGCGGCCGCCGAGATCGCCCGGCTGTGCGAGTACTTCCCGCTGGCGCTGCGCGTGGCCGCGGCGGCCCTGACGGCCCGGCCGCACACCACCCCCGCCGCGCTGGCGGGCCGGCTGCGCGACGAACGGACCCGGCTCGGCGTGCTGCGCGAGGGCGATCTCGACCTGCGCTCCAGCCTGCTGACGGGGTACCAGGAGGCCGGGCCGGCCCTGCGGCGCGCCTTCCGGCTGCTGTCGCTGGCCCCGGCCGCCGACTTCACGGGGTGGACCGTCGCGGCCCTGCTCGGCACCGGGCGGGCGGAGGCGGAGGAGACGGCCGAGGAACTCGTACGGGCCCAGTTGCTGGAGGCCCGCGGCGACGGGCAGTCGGTCCGCTACGGCTTCCACTCGCTGCTGCGGGTGCTGGCCACCGAACTGCGGGAGGCGGAGCCGGACGCCGCCCGGACCCGGCGGGACGCCGTCGAGCGGCTGGGCCGGGCCTACGTCGCCCTGGCCCGGCACGCCGACGCCCGGCTCACCCCGGGACGCGACTGGCGGGCCCGCCCCGCCGTCACGGCCGGTGAGAACGACGCCGCGGCGGTCGTCGGCGCGAGTCCCCTGGGATGGTTCCGCGAGGAGGCCACGGGCCTGGTGGAGACCGTACGGCAGACGCACGCGGCGGGGCTGTGGCCCCTGGTGTGGCGGCTCGCGTGGAGCGCGGCCGGTTACTTCCACGCCCGGGCCGCGTGGGAGGAGTGGGAGGAGACCCACCGGCTCGCGCTGGACGCCGCGCGGCGGTCCGGGAACACCGAGGCGGAGGCGGTGATCCAGTACTCGCTGGGCGACCTCGCCTGGCAGCGCCGCCAGGCCGACCGGGCGCTGCGCCACCACACCGCCGCCCAGCACGCGTTCGAACTGGTCCGCGACCGGACCGGAGTCGCGCGCTGCCGGATCGGCGCGGCCGACGTCCTGCTCGGACAGGGTCTGGCGGAGCCCGCCGGGCGGCGTTACGGGCGGGCCCTGGCGGTGTGCTCGGCGGCGGGCGACGCGCGGGGCGAGGTGGCCGCGCTGAACGGACTGGCCCTGGTGAACCTGCGGCGGGGCCGCCCGGAGGTGGCCGGCCGGCATCTGGAGCAGTGCCGGCGGACCGCGGAACGCCTCGGTGACCGCCGCTGGACGGAGTACGTCCGCCGTACCGCGGCCCGCCTGGCGCCGGACCCCGCGCGGCGCCTGTCCCCGGTCGCGCACGCGGTCGAGGTCCGCCCGGGGATGTGGCTCATCGGAACGACCGTCCCGGCCCTCACCCCGGCGGGGGCCGCCTGACGTCCCGGCCGCCGGCCCCCGGGCTCCCCGGGCGGTCGGCGGCCCGTGCGGGTGCGGGCCGCGCGGTGAACCTCTCCGGTCACCGCGCGGCCCGCCGTCATCCGGTGGCCCGCCCCTGGAGGGGGAGGGCGCCGCGGTGACGGGCTCGGCGGGTGCGCAGCAGCTGCCGCCACTCCTCGGCGCTGAACCGGGCGGGCTCGGTGCGCGCGATGAAGTCGTGGAGCACGCCGAGGAAGCGCTCCGGGTCCGTGTGGAACGGGAAGTGTCCCGCCTCCTCGAAGATCTCCAGCCGGCTGCCGGGCATGGAGACATGGCCGAGACCGGCGTGCAGGGCCGGGACCACCATGTCCCGGCCGCCCCACAGCAGCATGGTCGGCATGCCCTGGGTCAGATAGCAGCGGTCGAGCAGGGTGCCGACCTGTCCCCGCCAGTCGACGACGGCCCGCAGGGTCCGTACGAAGGCGCTGCGCGAACTCGCGTCCGGCAGGGCGTCTACCACCCTCAGCAGGTCCGGCGCGTCGACGCCCAGGCCGGTGTCCAGCGTCTTCATGATCTTGACGATCATCTGCAGCTGCCAGCGCACCGTGGGCAGGTGCAGGGCCGAGAGCAGCAGCTCGGCGCCGGGCAGGGTGGCGGCCCGCAGCAGCGGGGAGACCTGGCGTCCGATGCCTCCGCTGCCGACCAGGACCAGCCGCTCGGTGCGCTCCGGGAACTGGTAGGCGAACTGGGCGGCCACCGCGCCGCCGAGCGAGTGCCCGACGAGGGTGGCGCGCTCGATGCCGAGGGCACTGAGCAGGTCCCGCAGTCCGTTGGCGTACGCCCCGGGCGAGTAGTCGCCGCGGGGTTTGGCCGACGCCCCGTGGCCGAGCAGGTCGGGAGCGACGACCCGGTGGCGGGCGGCCAGGCCCGGGATGATGTCGGCCCAGGTCGCGGAGGAGTCGCCGATGCCGTGGATGAGCACCACGGCGGACTCGCCCTTGCCGGCCATCCGGTAGGCGAAGCGGTAGCCGTGCAGGTGGCGGGTGCGGACCCGGACCTCGTTGCGGCCCACCGCACGGGGTTTGGGGCGGCCCGGCTGGTGGCTGGGCCGGAAGGGCGAGCGGGCGGTGAAGGGGGCGTCGGCCACGGTTCAGGCCTCCTGCGGAATCGGGTGACGGTCACGGACGGGGCGGCGTGGAACGGGTGCGGACTCGACGACGCCCGGTGCGTCCGGTGCCTGGGCGCCGGGGACGCTCTCGGGATCGGGGTCGGGATCGAGGCCGAGCGACATCAGGGAGCGCCAGGGCTGCGCCTGGCCGGGGGTACGCGTCCGCCACGGAGCGAACACCTGGGCCTGCGGGGAGGGAGCGCGGAGGGTGTGCACGGAGGACATGACTGCCACCTCTGGATAGGCGTGCGAGGAAAGAACGCGGGAGCGCTGCCGCTGGGCGTTGCGGCGTACGGCCGAGGGGGCCACGGGCCGGGCCCCGGGTCCACCGGAGGCCGCCCGCCGCGCCGCCGGCTCGCCGGAACCGGCAGGAGACGCACGCGGCCATGGCCGGCGGGCGAACGCGGGACGTTCACCCCGGAGGAGCCGGCGGACCGAGGCGGGACGCCCGGCCGGCAGGAGCCGACGGGCCGGACACCGGACACTCGCCCGGCGGCAACCGGCGGACCGATGCGGGACGTTCACTCCGCGGGAGTCGGTTGTGGCTGCCGGGGTACGGCGTCGGCGTAGCCGGAGGGCCCGGGAGCTGCCGGACTCGTCGTACCCGTGGCGCTCGCGGCGAACGGGGCGCCCGCGGCGGTGCCGGGTCGCGCGGGCGCGTCGGACCCGTGCGCCGGGCCCCCCGCTCCGGTGCCGTTCGCGCGCGTGGGCGGCCTGCGGTCCGGCGTGGCCCGGCGGTCGCGGGTCGTGACGCGGGCCCGGAGCAGTGAGGTGATCAGCCACTTGCGCAGGGCGCCCAGGTGCGCCGGGGAGCCGTGGACGTCGTCGAACTCCTTGAGGCGCACGCGGGGCAGCGCGGAGGCGAGGAGCCGGTGCTCGGTGGGCGGGATGATCTCGTCCCGGGCGCTGACCACGTACCCGACCGGGATGTCGACCGCGCCGAGGACGTCCGGGCCGAGCGGGAAGTCCGCGAGCAGCGCCCGCAGTTCGGCCTCGGAGGCCGCCCCGGTGAGCCGGCGCAGGGTGGCGACGGTGATGCCCGGCACCCGGGGCCACCAGTCGGGGTCGGTGAAGAACCCGGCGACGGGGGCGCCGACGGTGTGGACGGAGCGGATGCGCGGGTCCGCGGCCGCGGCGCGCAGCGCGAGGTGGCCGCTGAAGCTGAGGCCGAGGACGGAGGTGCGGGTCACGGCGGCACGTCCGGCCAGCCGGTCCATCAGGAAGGGCAGCAGCCGCCAGGAGTCCGCGTGGTAGCGCAGGGTGTTCTCCCCGACGCCGGGCATCTCGGTGACCACGGCCGCGTACCCCAGCCGGGCGAGCCGGGGCAGCAGCGGCGCCCACTGCTCCTTGACGCTGACGATGCCGCCCATGACCACGAGCAGCGGCCGCCGGCGCCGGGCGTCGAGTCCGCTCGCCCAGCAGACCACCGTGCCGTCCGGGTGGTCGAGGACCAGGCGCTCGACGCCCCGCCGGCGACGCCAGTCGTCGAAGGTCCGTACGCAGTTGTCCTGGGCCCGGCGGCGGACGTCGTCGCCGTGGTACGGGAAACGGGCGAGGGCGTAGTGCCGGCAGGCGTCGAGCGGGCGGCCGGCGAAGGCCAGCCGGTCGGCCTCGCCGGTCCACACGCGGGCCCAGGAGGCGGGGTGCCCCGGCTCGTCGTTGGTGATCCTCGGCAGTACGGCCGCCACCTGGCGGTCGCCGATGCCCTGGCCGCGGGCGTGCAGCCGCGCGAACTCCTTGAGCTCTGCGAGATGGTCCATCGCTGTTCTCCGTCTCCTCCGGGGTGCGGGGCCGATGCCCGGGGGATGCGGCCGGAGGGCTCGGTGGCCTTCCTGGTCGTACCGGCGGCGGGCGGGGCTGTCCGGTCGTACGGCGGGCGGGCCTCCCGGCCGGGAGCGGGGGACGTCCCCCGGCCGGGCGGCCCGCCCGGGGAAGATGCTGGCCGCCGTCCCTTAAGCCGGACTGGCGCACGGGTTGCGCCGCGCTAAGCGCTCTCCGGCCCGCGCAGGCGGCCGCCCGGGCGCACGGCGGCGCGCCGGGGCGGGAAGGTGTCCTCCTCGCCCCGGCGCGCCGCCGGCGGCCTGTCACCAGTCCAGAGCCGTGTCCTCTCCCCCGTCCGCGTCGTCGCCGTCCGCGTCGTCGCCCAGGGCCTCGGCCACCGCCGCGACCACCCGCGGGTCGAGCATGGTGCGCGCGTCGGTGTCCCGGGTGCCGCCGAAGCCGGCGTCGCTCACCGCGACGCTGACGACGAAGCCGCCGTCCACCGAGAAGGTGCGGAACTGCCACTCGACGCCGGTGCCCGGTGCCCCGTCCGGGGCCAGGACCCGCGCGGGCCGGCCGTCGCCGCTGAAGCCGAAGTCGGTGAAGCGGAACCGCAGTCCCTGCCCGATCGCCTTGCTGTACGCCTCCTTGAGCGTCCACATGCGCACCAGCGCGGCTCCCCGCCGCGCTGCGGGAAGCCGCTCCAGGACGGTGAGTTCGTGCGGTGTGCAGACGTGCCGGTGCAGCCCGCGCGTGTAGAGCGGACGGTCCGCCCGCTCGGCGTCGACCCCGATCAGCCCTTTGGTGGCGAGCCCGATGAGCAGCAGGTCGTCGGTGTGGCTGAGGCTGATGTCCACCGCGTCGTAGCCGCGCAGATAGGGCCGGCCGGTGGGGCCGTACCCGAGTTCGACGGCCTGCGGGGGCACCCGCAGCGCCACGGCGGCGGCGAACTTCAGCAGCACCCGGGAAGCGGCGAACCTCGTGCGCACGTCCGGGTGCGTCATCTCCAGGTACCGGTCCCAGTCGCGGCCCAGCAGGGCGCGCAGCCGCGGGCCGCCCGCCCGGTCCGGCCGCCAGTCGGCGAGCCGGGCGTGCAACACCGCGACCTCGTGCTTCTCCAGGTCCGCGCGAACCTGGTCCCAGGCTCCGTCACGACCGGAGATCCGCACCGGCTCCCCGAGCGATGGGCTGGGTGCCGTCGTCCTCCGCGCCGTCATCGAAGCCCTCCATTTCCTGCTTGAGATCACCGAGTACGTCGGCGGCGGCTCCGCCGTCGATGATCCGGTGGTCGAAGGTGAGTCCGAGCCGCATCACCGGGGCGATCGCGAGGCGCCCGTCCCTGACGACCGGCCGGTCGACGACGCGGCCCGCGCACAGCGTGACGGCGGTGCCCCCGCTGGAGTGGAAGCCGTCGACGGGCCGGTGGCCCAGGGAGCTGACCGCCACGGTGCCGAAGACGCCCGGCCGCCGGGCCGGGTCGCGCGTCGCTGCGGCGAAGGCCAGCCGGCCGAGCGGCACCGGCAGCCGCCCGAGCATGCGGACACCGCGGAACTCGGGCAGCTGTTCGGTGCCGGGTCCGCGGTAGCGGTCGACGCGCCCCTGGATCTCGTCCAGGTCCGCGCGTTCCAGGGCGGGCAGCAGTGCGGAGAGCACGGTCCGTTCCCCGTCCACGGTGCGGTCGAGGGCCAGCTTGGCGGTGACCTCCGGGAACCGCAGGGTCCGGGGGCCGCGCAGCCCGAACAGCCGGGGCGGGGCGAGGGCCGCGTTGGCCTCCGGGTGCCGGTGCAGCACCCGGCCGGTGGCGTGCAGCAGATAGGTGACGACCGAGTAGCGCCGGCCGGCGGCCCTGGCCGCCGCCCGGTGGGCCTCGATCCGGGTCATGTCGAGGTCGGTGTCGAGGTGGACGGGCCGCTGCCGGGCGGCGTGCTCCAGGAAGTACAGGGTGTGCCGGCGCCGGCGCTCGGGGTGGGCCCGGGCGGGGGCCGGCGGAGTGCCGCCGGCCCCGGAACCGGTCATGGCCGCGCCGCCAGCTGGTAGATCTCGCCGAGGCTGCGGGCCTCCAGCAGCCGGCCCACCGGCAGCGAGCGGCCGGCGGCCTGTTCCAGGGCGGTGACCAGTTTCAGCAGGTACAGCGAGTCCCACTCGGGCAGCTGGTCCAGGTCGGCGGAGATCTGGTACTCCTCCAGCGGCATGCCGAGCTCGTCCCTGACGAGGCGGACGAAATCGTCGATGGTGTGCATTGCGTACGGTCCTCCGGGGCGGGTGTGTGCGGACGGTCAGATCTTTTCGAGGGCGAAACCGGACTTGATCCACTTGCTGGACTCGACGGCGACCGCCAGCGCGCGCTGCCCCACGCCGATCTTCCCCAGCAGGGCCTCCAGCTGGAGGAAGGGCAGGGCGTTGCCGTTGTTGCCGGTGTCCGCGACGCAGGACACCTCGACGGCGCCGGGCAGGCCGAGTTCCTCGGCGATCCGCCGTGTCATACGGCCGGACAGCTGCGGCGGCAGCAGGAAGTCGACCTGTTCGGGGGTCCAGTCGCGGTCCTCCAGCAGCTCCCAGAGGATCTCCACGGCCATGACGGGCACGGACTCCTCGATGGCCTTGTAGTCCTCCCGCACCGCCTGCCGGTCCTCGTGCCGGTCGGCGAGCCCGAACCAGTCGATGACCTGGCCGGGTTCCCGGCCGAGGCCGGTGAACCGGTTCAGCACACCGCTGAGGGCCAGGCGCTGGCCGCGCGGCTCCGAGGTGATGACGGCGGCGCCGGCTCCGTCGCCGAAGAGGACGTAGTTGACGAGGTCGCTGGGCGCGGCCGCGGACAGGTCCCGGTTCAGGTCGAGGTGCTTGCTGCAGACGTCGCCGCCGATCACCAGGCCCGCCGCGTGTCCCCCGCCGGTGACCAGGGTGTGGCCCAGCTGCAGGGCCTGGACGGCGCCGGCGCAGCCCGACTGGAGCTGGTAGGTGGGGAGTTGGTCGAGGCCGAGCTGGTCGGCGACGTGGTTGACGGTGGCGGGCATGAGGTGGTCGGGGGTCGCGGTGCCCATGACCACGAAGTCGATCTCGTGCGGGGCGAGTCCGGAGGCGGCGAGCGCCTGCTCGGCGGCCCGGGCGCACAGGTCGGCGAGGGACCAGCGCACCTCGCCGGTCTCCAGGTCCCGGGCGAAGTGCCGGGTCCGGGTGCCGATGAACACGTCGATCCACTCTTCGTTGACGCCGAGCGTCCGGGCCAGCGCCGCGTTGTCGACCGGGTCGCCCGGCAGGGCCGTGCCGACCGAGGCGAGGTAGGAGACCGGCCCGGAAGGGGCGGAGCCGTGCTGGGGTGGGTGTTCCGACTGCATACGAGCGGTCCTTCCTTGGAGTCCGTCACGGGGCGACGCCCCTGCCGTGACCACGGGTTGCCTACGCGACGGCCGAACCGGCGCGATCCTGGAGGTAGTCGACGAGGTCACCGACCGAGGACAGCCGGGGCAGCAGGTCCTGCACGCTGATCGTCTCCAGCCCCTCCAGCCGTTCCTGGAGCCGGTCCTTGAGCTCCATGATCATCACCGAGTCGAAGCCCAGGTCCTCGTAGAGCAGGGACTGCCGTGAGACCTCGTCCGTGGCGTAGCCGCCGACCTCCGCGACGGCCTCGACGACGGCGCGGGCCACCGGGTCCGTCGCCGCGTCCTCCGGGGCGGCGGGCAGCACGGCGGTGAGCACGGCGCCGTGTCCGGGCGCCGACTGCTGCTCCCGCTGGTGCGGCGCGGTGTCCACGCGGTCGGGTACGACGCTGAGGTCCGCCGCCGGGACGGCCCGTACGGGGGTGCGGGCCCAGAACCGGTGCGCGTCGGAGAAGGCGTAGGGCGCGAGCCGCTGCGGCTGCCGCTCCTCCTGCGGGTAGACGGCGTCCCAGCGGGGGTCGAGCCCGCTGCGGAAGAGTTCGGCCACCGCCTCGGCGAAGGTGCGGCCGTCGGCCTCCTCGCCGGACACGGGGGCCACGGTGTGCACCCCGGCCCCGGCGGCGGAGCGCAGGGAGCGTGCCATGCCGCTGAGGACCGGGCGGGGGCCGGTCTCCACCAGGTGGGTGGGTCCCGCCTCCAGCAGCCGGCTCATCGCGTCGCCGAACAGGACGGGGGCGCTGATGTGCTCGGTCCAGTACTTGGCGTCCATCGGCTCGGCCTCCAGCAGCCGCCCGCGCACGGTGGAGTACACCGGGAGCTTGGGCACGCCGCCGCCGGTCTCGTCCGCGAGCGCGGCGAACCGGTCGAGCATCGGGTCCATCAGCGGCGAGTGGAAGGCGTGCGAGACCTCCAGGCGCCGGGTCCTGACACCCCGTCGGGTCAGCTCCTCGTCGATCCGGCCCAGGGCCGCCAGGTCCCCGGACAGGACGGTGGCCCGGGGGCCGTTGACCGCGCCGATCCCGACCAGGGGTTCCGAGTCGACCAGTTCGGTCAGCTCCGCGAGCGGCGCCCGTACGCTGAGCATGCCGCCGCCCTCGGGCAGTTGCTCCATCAGGGCGCCCCGGGCGGCGATCAGCCGGGCGGCCTGCTCCAGCGGGAACACCTCGGCCAGTACGGCGGCCGCGTACTCGCCGACGCTGTGGCCGAGCAACAGCGCCTGCGGCACCCCGAGTTCGCCGAGACTGGCCGCCACGGCGTACTCGACGGCGAACAGGGCGGGCTGGGCCCAGCCGGTGCGGTGCACGGCCTCGTCGCCGGAGAGCAGCAGGTCGCGCACCGAGCCGCCGACGTGCGGGGCGAGCGCCTCGTCGGCCTCGTTGAGGAAGCGGCGGTACAGCGGCGACTGCAGGTACAGCCGCGCGGTCATGGACGGGTACTGCGAGCCCTGGCCGGTGAACAGCAGGGCCACCCGCGGCTTGCCCGCCGTGTTGCCGACGAGCCGGGCCAGCAGGTCCTCGTCGCCGGCGGCCTCGCGCAGGGTCGCGGCCAGTTCGCCGGTGTCCCGGGCGGGGACCGCGAAGCGGTAGCGGTGGCCCGTCTTGGTGCGGTTGCTGCTCCAGGACAGCGGGCCCGCCGGCACCCTGCGCTTCTCCAGTGCCTCGGCCTGGACCACCAGGTTGCGGCGGAGGGCGGCCGTCGAGGGGGCGGTCAGGGTGAAGACGCCGGCGCCCAGGCCGGTGGCGCCGGTGGACCGGCCGGTGCTCCCGGACTCCGGGTCCGCCCCCTCGGGGCGGGCGGCGTACGGGGGCGCGGACTCCAGCACGGCGTGGGCGTTGGTGCCGCCCATCCCGAAGCTGCTCAGGCCGCCGATCGCGGGGCCCGAGCGCAGCCGCAGCGGCGCCTTGAGCAGCCGTATCCCCAGTTTGGCGAGTTTCAGCGCGGGGTTCTCCCGGGCGGCGAACCGGCTGGCGGGGACCGTCTTGTGATGCAGCGACAGGGCGACCTTGATGAGCCCGGCGATGCCCGCGGCGCCCTCGGTGTGCCCGATGTTGCCCTTGACCGAGCCGAGGGCCAGCGGGCGCCCGGAGCGGCCGGCGTGCAGCTGGCCGAGCGCCTTGGTCTCGATCATGTCGCCGAGGACGGTGCCGGTGCCGTGGGCCTCGGTGAAGACGACGTCGGACGGCTCGACACCGGCCCGGCGGTAGGCGGCGGCCAGCACCTCCTGCTGCGACCAGCGGTTGGGGGCGGTGATGCCGTTGCTGCGGCCGTCCTGGTTGACGGCGGTGCCGCGGATCACCGCGTACACCGGCTGGCCGTCGGCGATCGCGTCCTCCAGCCGGCGCAGCACCACCGCGCCGACCCCCTCGCCCCGGCCGATGCCGTCGGCGTCGGCGCTGAAGGGCTTGCACCGGCCGTCGGGGGCGGACAGTCCGGCCTGGGTGTAGAAGATGCCGAGCGCCGGGGTGAGGGCCACGTTGACGCCGGCGGCGATGGCCGTGTCGCACTCCCCCGCGAGCAGGGCGTTGCAGGCCAGGTGGACGGCGACGAGGGAGGAGGAGCAGGCGGTGTCGACCGCCAGGCTCGGCCCCTTGAGGTCGAGGTGGTAGGAGACCCGGTTGGCGGTCATGCAGTAGCCGTTGCCGGAGCCGAGCTGGGCGGTGACCTGGGCGTAGTCGGTCATGTGCAGGTGCGCCCACTCGTTGCCCATGATGCCCACGAACACACCGGCGTTGGTGCCCGCCAGCCGCTGCGGGGCGACCCCGGCGTCCTCGACGGCGCGCCAGGCGCACTGGAGCAGCAGCCGCTGCTGCGGGTCCATCGCGGCCGCCTCGCGCGGGGAGACGGTGAAAAACTCGTTGTCGAAGGCGTCCGGGTCGGAGATGAACCCGCCCTCGGTGGTGTTGGAGTGTCCCTCCGCGCCGGCGCGGGAGTGGAACTCACGGGCGTCCCAGCGCTGCCGGGGCACCTTCTCCACTCCGTCTCCGGAGCGCATCAGCATGTCCCAGTAGGCGGCCGTGTCGGGCGCCCCCGGGAACCGGCAGTCGATGCCGACGATGGCGACGGGCCTCATCGATTCTCACCCTCCATCTCCCGCAGTTCCTCCACCAGGTGCTCGGCCAGTGCCGCGACGGTCGGGTAGTCCCAGGCCACGGTGGGTTCGAGGACGAGGTCGAAGTCCTCCTCGATGTCGCCGCACAGGCTCAGCGCCGCGACCGAGTCCAGGCCGTACTCGGCCAGCGGCACGGTGGGCGAGATCTCGGACGGCGTCCGCCTGAGGTAGAGGGCGATCCGGTCGGCGAGCCAGCTGCTCAGCGACTCGACGGTGTGTGCGGTGTGCTCGTTGTCGGTGCGGTCGGTCGCGGGGACAGTCATGGGAGAACTCCTCGGTGAAGGCGCGTCGGGTCCGGCGGGCCGGCGGTCAGCCGGCCAGCGGGGTGTCGTAGAGGTCGTAGCTGCGGCGTTCGTGGAAGCGTCGGAGCACTTCCTCGTGCACCCGGCCCTCGCACCCGGGCGGCAGGTCGGCCGGGCGCTGCCCGAGCCGGCGTGCGAGCCGGTGCAGTGCGGCGGCCACCCAGGCCGGGTCGGCCAGGAAGGGATCGTCACCGCCCTGGGCCCCGCGCCAGACGCCGAGGACGGAGGCGGCCGCGAGGAACACCGCGTAGCGGTCGGCGAGCGCGAAGCTGGCGGGGCTGGCGAGGGCGGTGCGGTCCTGCGGGGAGAGGTTCAGGCTGTCCTCCTGGAGCTGGCGCAGCTGGTCCAGCATCCGCATGACGAGTGCCTGGACCGCGAGTTCCTCGGGGGAGCCGCTCGGCAGACCGTCGGCGGCGGCGACCAGCGAGGCGCTCAGGCTGTCCCGGCCGCTGGCGAGGGCGAGGCTCTCGAAGGGGATGCCGGGCAGCCCCTCCCGCGGCCGGAACAGGCTCTGCGGGGCCTCGTCGCCGGAGAACCAGGCGCGCCGGGCCAGCCGGGAGAGCTGCGGGATGATCGTGGCCTGGCAGGCCGCGGAGCCCGCGTGGCCGAGGCTGAGCACCGGCAGGTCGCGCACGTGCTTCTGGAAGAGGCCGAACTCGCCCTCGCGGACGTAGAACCGCGCCCCGAGCACGATCGACAGGTCGTACATGGTGTCGGTGAGCATCTTGGGCACCAGGTACTTCACGGCCGCCGCGTAGACGCTGGTCTCGTCGGGCAGCAGATGCACCGCCCGGGTGCCGACCGTCGCCATGCTGTCGCAGATCAGCAGGTCGAGGAAGGCGCCGGTGAGGGTGGAGGAGGCGTGCGGGATCTCCATCACCGACCGCCGGTAGAGCTGGCGCCCGAGGGCGAACCGCACCACCGTGCGCAGGCTGGTGTCGAGGGCGCCGACGGCCATGCTGGGGATGGCGCTGCGGGTGATCTGGAAGGAGCGCAGCGCCAGTTCCACGCCCTGGCCGCGGGCGCCGAGGAGGGTGCTGTCGGGCACCGGGCAGTCGGTGAAGTCCAGGCCGGACAGCCGGCAGCCGCGCACGCCGACGGCGTGGTAGCGGGGCAGGACCTTGAAGCGGTCCGCGTCGAGCTGGTCGCGTTCGACCAGCAGCACCGAGTGGCTGCGGCTGCCCGGGCTGTCGTCGGTGCGGCTGAACAGGGCGTAGGCGGCGGCCCGGTCCGCGTTGTTGATGACCTCCTTGCGGCCGTTGAGGCGGAAGGCGCCGGGCACGGGGTCGGCCCGGAACTCGTTGCGGACGAAGTCGTTGCCGTGCGGCAGCTCGTGGTAGGCGACGGAGACCTTGGAGCCGCCCAGCAGCAGCTCCGCCGTCCGGCGGCGCTGCTCCTCGTTGCCGGCCGTCCACACGTTGACGGCGGCCATGAACGACGTGATGCCGTAGCCGAGGCCGAGCGCCACGTCGCGCCGGAACACCTGACGCATCACGCGGACGAGCGTGTCGAGGCGGTCGAGGCGCCCACCGAGGTCGGTGGGCACGAACTCGGCGTTGAGGACGACGTCGTCGAGGAGCCGCTCGCCCGCGGCGGGCAGTTCCCCGGCCTCGTCGGCGGCGAGCAGCCCGGCTGCGCCCAGCGGGTTGGCGGGGTCCTGGGGGTCCCCGAAACGGTTCTCCAGGTCGGCGATCCTGGCCCGGACCGCGCTCTCGCGCGCCTGGTGCGTGGCCGGGTCGGTGGCAGCGGCGGTACCGGTCGGGGCTGCCTTGCCGTGCAGCCCCTGGACCGCGGGATCACTCAGCATGACGTCCCCTCGGGTGTCCGGGTGCCGCCGACGGCGGCCCGGGTGTCGGTCTGTCCTTGCGGTACGGCGGCCGGCGGACCGCCGTCGCCGCCGGATGCGTGGGCGGGCTGGGCGGCCTCGTCGGACGCCCCGGTGGGCCGCCCGGCGCTCCCGCCCAGCGAGAACGGAATCAGGGAGAACAGCTCGCCCGCCTCCCGTGCGGCCCGCAGCCGCTCCAGCAGCGGCGGGTAGGCGTCGGGGTCCCCGGCGTCCGGTTCGCCCAGCTTCACCAGCAGCCGGTCGAGGACGGGCCACAGCCACACCCCGTCGCGCCACAGCTCCCCGGTGCGCCCGGCCCGCGCCGTCCCCTGGTTGTGGGTCCACAGCCCGAGGCAGGCGGCGCCGGCCAGGCACAGGCTGTAGTGGCGCGCCACGTCGAAGGCGGCGGGCGGGACGTCGGAGACGACGGCGCGGTACGCGTCCATCTCCTCGTGGACCCGGCCGGTCACCGCGAGCAGCCGCTCGGCCGCGCCCAGCGCGCCCTTGAGTTCCGGCCGCCGGCCGGCCTCGGCGCGCAGGGCCGCCACCGACGCCGGCAGCGTGGCCATGACGCCGCTGCCGCGCCGGGCCACCAGGGACAGCCGCGACGGGTCCAGCGGGGGCAACGGGGTGGACAGGTCGAAGGCACGGACGGCGCCCTCGGTGTCGCCGCCGCCGCGCAGCCAGCCCCGGGACAGCGAACGGAACTGGTTGACCAGGGAGTTGAGGTTGACCAGGGTGTTGCCGTCGAAGAGGCCGACGATGCGGTGGTCGCGGTCGACCTTCTGGAACATGCCCCGGGCGTGGACGTCCTTGAGGAAGGCGCGGGCGCCGAGCAGCCGGGTCAGTTCGACGATCACGCCCTCGGTCCCGGTGGGCACCAGGTACTTGGTGACCGCGGCGGCCACGCTCAGCTCGTCGGGGACGGTGTGCACGGAGCGGGCGGCGACCGTGGCCAGTGCCTCCCCGGCCAGGACGTCCGCCGCGGCCGAGGCGAGCACGTGCCGTGCCTGCGGCAGGTCGATCAGCCGTCGTCCGAACAGCTCGCGCCGCTCGGCGAAGTCCAGGGCGATGGTCAGCGCGTGGTCGGCGGCGCCCAGCGACAGGGAGGCGCACATGGTGCGGGTGAGCTGGAGCGCCTTGAGCACGGTCTCGACGCCGCCGCCCTCGCCGCCGACCGCCGCGTCCGCCGGCACCGGGGCGCCGTCGAAGGCGATGCCGCTGATGTCGGCGCCCCGGATGCCGTGGGTGCGGATCTTGTCCACGCAGCGGTAGTCGTCACCCTCGGCCAGCCGCCGCTTGTCGACGAGCAGCACGGTGAAGCCGCGCGGCCCGCCGTCCTCGGAGGTGCGGGTGAGGACGGACAGGAGGCTGCCCCGGGTGGCGTTGTTGATCAGCCACTTCTCGCCGCTGATGCGCCAGCCGCCCGCGTCGTCGCTCTCGCCGCGCACGTCCCCGGCGAGCAGGTCGCTGCCGTGGGCGCGCTCGGTGAGGGCCAGCGAGACCGGCACCCCGGCCCGGATGTCGGCGGCGAGGCCGCGGGCCTGCTCGGGGGTGCCGGAGATCCAGACGCAGACCCCGCCGAGGTAGGTCTTGCCGTGGCCGACGGCGACGGTCAGGTCGCGGCGGGCCACCACCCGCATGACCTGCATGACGGTCTCGTAGTCGGTGAGCCTGCCGCCGTGCTCGGCGGGGATGTAGAACTCCTGCAGCCCCCAGCCCTCCAGCAGCCGGCAGAGGTCGGCCGGGAACTCCTCGTTCTCGTCCAGCTCCAGGCTGCGGGCGTGGGAGAAGGGTGTGGCGGGGTCCTCGGGGTCGCCGAGCAGCGACTCCAGCTCCTGTGCGACGCGGTAGGGAGGATGCTCCATGGCTCAGCCCACCGGTGTCATGGCCGGATCGGCGGCCGGGGCGCCGTGCACGCCGCCCGCGTCTCCCTCGACGAGCGTGCGCACCGACGGGTCCAGCACCGAGTGCAGCGCGGTGACCGTTCCCTGGAGGAACAGCTTGCGCATCAGCGTCCGCTGGATCTTGCCGCTGGTGGTCCGGCGCACGGTGCCCGGGCGGACCAGCAGCACGTTGCCCGCCGGGACGGCGAACTCCATGCCGATGTGCCGCTGGATCTGGGTGGCCACGTCCTTCAGGTCCGCGGCCGCGGCGGCGGCCCGGATCTCGTGGATCACCACCAGGTGCTCCTGGCCGCCGGAGTCGACGGCGAAGACGGCCCCCGCGCCGATCGCGGGATCCAGGCCGCGCACGGCGCTCTCCACGTCGTACGGGTAGATGTTGCGGCCGTTGATCAGGACCATCTCCTTCAGACGGCCCGTCACGAACAGTTCGCCGCCGCTCCCCATGACGCCCATGTCGCCGGTGCGCAGCCAGGCGCCCAGCTCCTCCTGGCCGGCGATCCGGGCGCCGAAGATCTCGGCGTTCACCTCGGGCCGCTCCCAGTAGCCGGAGGCCACACTGGCGCCGCGCACCCAGATCTCCCCGACCCGGCCCTCGGGCCGCTCGGCGAGCGTCTCGGGGTCGACGATCCGCACCTCGAAGTCCTCGGCCAGCGCGACACCGCTGCTGACCAGCGTCCGGGTCGCGGCGCCCAGGTACGGGCCGGTCAGCGTGCCCTGCTCCAGTCCGGCCGCGTCGACCTCGCGCAGCAGCGCGCCGCGGGTCTTGGGGGTGCCGGTGACCAGCAGGGTGGTCTCGGCCATGCCGTAGCAGGGGAACATGGTCTCGGGCCGGAACCCGTAGGGGCCGAAGCGCTCGGTGAACGCCCTCAGGGTCTCGGCCCGGACGGGCTCGGCGCCGTTGCAGGCGGTCCGCCACGTCGACAGGTCCAGGCCCTCCAGCTGCGCGTCGGTGACCCGGCGCACGCACAGGTCGTAGGCGAAGTTGGGGCCGCCGCTGGCGTTCACGCCGTACTCGCTGACCAGTTCCAGCCAGCGGGCGGGCTTGCGCAGGAAGGAAACCGGCGGGATGAGCACACTCGTGGTGCCCAGCCACAGCGGCTGGAGGATGTGCCCGATCAGGCCCATGTCGTGGTAGAAGGGCAGCCAGCCGCCGATCATCGTGTCGGGGGTGTTGCCGGTGGAGCGGGCGATGGCCGCCTCGTTGGCGAGCAGGTTGCCGTGGGAGACCATCACGCCCTTGGGGGCGCTGGTGGAGCCGGAGGTGTACTGCAGGAACGCCAGGTGGTCCGGGGTGAGCGCCGGGTCCCGCCAGGCGGCCGCGTCACCGACGGGGCCCTGGTCGGTGGGCAGGCAGACCACGTCCGAGAAGCCCTCGGCCGCGAGCCACGCCTCCACCTCCGGGGCGTGCTCGGCGAGGGTCAGCACGGCCCCGACCCGGGCGTCGCGGACGATGCCGGACACGCGGCGGAAGTGCTGGCCCTGCTCGGAGGGCAGCGGCGCGGGCACCGCGACGGCCCCGGCGTAGAGGCAGCCCGTGAACGCCTTCACGAAGTCCAGGCCCGAGGGGTACAGCAGCAGGACCTGACGCCCCGCCAGTCCCCGTTCCTGCAGCCAGGACGCGATGTCCTTGGCCGCACGGTCCAGGTTCCGGTACGGCAGTCGCTCCGGCACCTTGCCCCGCACGCCGTCCGCGAGGAACACGAACGCGTCCGTGTCACCCCGTTCGTCCGACCGCGTCAGCACGACCTCCGCGAATGAACCGAATTCCGCCACCGTCTTTCCCCTCGCCTCGAAGCGACTCGTATCGCGTTGACCTCGGTCGGCCCGGTCGAACCGACTGTCCGCCGGACCCGTCGTGCCGATCGTCGGGTCCGTCTCTAAAGCCCCTCTTGCGGCCGGCGTCACTCCCGCCGGCCGGGGCCATCCTCCACCCGGCCGTGCCCCCACAACTGCGCCCACAGCTCCCGTTCACGCGGGGAGAGCGGCACGTCGGGGACCAGGCGTTCGGGATGCGCGGGCGGTGGCTCGTCGAGCGGGGACGGGCTCGCGCCGCCCGGTCCCCCGGCGCCGGTGTCGTCGAGCCACCACTGCTTGGCCTGCTCCACGGACGCCGGCGGCACCATGCCGAAGATGACGGCCAGGGCGCCGAACCCGTCCACGAAGAACGTGACGACGCCCTTCCTGATCCGCCGCGCCGCAGGACGCACGGACCACCACCCCATGCCGGGCGAGACGGCCACTTCGGCCGCCTCAGGACGAGCGCCGGGTGAAGTCCGTGCTCAGACGGACGTGCGCCGGCGGCGTCGGCAGGTGTTCCTCGGTCAGGTCGTGGCGGAACGACACGGTGCCGTCGGCGTCCTCGCCCGTCTCGGCGAAGCCCATGGACGGGTACAGACCGCGCACCCGGTGGTTCTTGGCCGTCGGACGGTAGCGGGCGTACACGGCGGCCGCCCCCCGGGCCCGCGCCTCGTGCAGCACGGCGGCCAGGCACGCCTGTTCGATACCGCGGGCGAACACCCGGCAGCTCAGCAGCATGTTGTCGATGTGCCAGCCGGCCGCCCCGTCGTCCCCGGCGTCCGTGCCGGCCGCGCCGGCGCCGCTGACCAGGACCGCTCCGACCAGCCCGTTGTCCCCGAACCGGTCCGCGGAGCGGATCGCCAGCACCAGCCCGTCGGAGGACTCGTGGAGGGCCCGCACATCGGCCTGCTGGAGCCGCTCGGTGGTGAGGTTGAACTGGTTGGTGCGCAGCGTCACCTGCGAGACCCGGGGGATCTCGTGGTCCCGCGGGGGCGAGAGGGTGACCTCGACGCCCAGTTCCGCGAGGTAGTCCTCCATGGAGTCCGCGCCCTCCAGGAGGTCCTGGCGGGCCACCTCGGTGCGGTACTGCGTGGACCGGGCCCGGTCCTCGGCCGTCAGCTCCCGTACGTCGAACCAGCCGTCGGCGAGCAGCCGTTCGATGTGCAGGGCGGGTTCCTCGTCGAGCCGGACCACGGCGACGCCGGGCAGGCTGCGGGAGACCAGGCCGCACTCGAACGGCGAGTCGTCCACGAAGACGAAGCTGTCCACGCCGAGGTTGAGCCGCTGGGCGATCTCCAGCAGATTCCGGTCCTTGGGCTCCCAGTTGGCGGTGACCTGCACGAAGTCGGTCTCCCGCAGGGCCATGTCGGGGTGTTCGCGCAGCACGGCGCGGACCGGCTCGATGTCGTTCTTGGAGCACACCGCGAGCAGGACGCCCTGCGCGCCGAGCTGTCCGACGGCCTTCTGGAACCGGCCGAACGCCTCGCCCCGGTAGGTGGTGGCGGCGGCGATGCCGTCCGGGCCGTCGTCGCCGAGGATGCCGTCCCACAGGGTGTTGTCCAGGTCGACCACCAGCACCTTCTTGGTACGTCCGCGCAGCACGCGGGCCAGGTGGCCGACATCCCGGGCGTAGCAGGCGAGGACTTCCTCGCCGAACTGCACCTTGGCGTAGGCGGCGAGCCGGGGCTCGTTGACCGGGCCGCAGGAGGCGGCCAGCGGATCGAGGTCCACGACGTGGACGCGCTCGTGCACGACGGCCAGCCGCAGCAGTCCGGCGTTGAACTCGCGCCAGATCACCCCGAGCCGGGCCCGGGAGCGGGCGTCGACGAGCCGGCGCAGATGGCCCCGGAGCAGGGGCACGGTGTTGAGCACCAGGGTGCCGCCGCCGCGCGTGACATAGCGCTCCACCAGCGAGCTGATCAGGTTGAGCTTCCCGGCGGTGACGCGCTGGACGTCCTCCACCAGCCAGGGGTGCGGCAGTTCGCCGAAGACGATCTCGGCGTCGAGCACGCACAGCGCCAGATCGGCGTCGTACATCTCGCTGGCGGTGTTGTGGAGATCGCGGCGCCAGGAGTCGTAGTCGCCCTCGTGCAGCTTCGACAGCAGGCCGTGACGGGCGAGTTCGGCGGTGAGCGGGGCCGTGAGCCCGTTGAGGGTGGAGCCGCCGGTGACCGCGACGGTGATCGTCTCGGTGCCGGGGTGTTCGCGCAGCACCTCGTCGCGGTCCAGCCGGGACAGCAACTGCCCGGCGCGCGCCAGGTCCGGGGCCGGGGGCCCGGCGGGGTCCCCCGCCGCGGCCAGTTCGGACAGCAGACCGGGCACCTCGTCGTACGCGTCGGCGAGGCGTCCTTCGGCGTGGAGGGCGCGCAGCCGGTCCAGCGGTCCGGTCCGCTCGCCCACGGCGGTGTTCACAACCGTGGCCATGGTGTCTCCATTCACTGAATCGCCCGTCGCTCGGCGCCCGCGGTGTCCCGGGAGCACCGACGCGGGTCCGCGCCCCATCCCGGACACGGACCCACCACCACTGCCGGTGGCCGCACCGAGCGTGCCGAGGGCGTCTTAAGCGGCCCTTGAGCGACCGGGGTTCGGGGGGTGCGTTGTCGGGTGCGGGTCCGGTGGGGGCTTGTCGCGCAGTTCCCCGCGCCCCTGAAGACCCAGGCCCTGCGGGCCTGAAAAGCACGGGGCGCAGCCCCTGCTTTTCAGGGGCGCGGGGAACTGCGCGACCAGCCCCCACTCACCCGCACCCGACAACGCACCGGACCTCGCGCCCACGTCCCGTGACGCGCGGCAGCGCATGTGGCTGCGGGCGCCTGCACGGAGGGAAGCGGCCGCTGTGCCGCGAGTCCAGTCATGTGACTGGTTTTCACAGTGACGCAGAGCACATTGAACGTTGAAGCTGTTTGAGGCGCCACCGCACACCGGTGATGTCGCCCCGCACCTCCGCACGGCGCTCGACCCATGCACCTTTCGAGGCACGTCAGCGTTCAGTAGCCCGAGGCATCTTCTCCCCACACAGCCAGGAGGTCTGTGAAGCATGCCCCTGAGCCATCTGTCCCCTCATGACAGGGCCCTGTTCTGGCAGTTCGGCCAAGGCCCTGACATCCCCGTCCCCGACCCCCTCGTCCACCACGCCTTCGAACGGTGGGCCACCGCCGCACCGCACACGGTGGCCGCCGAGCACCAGGGCACGACGATCACGTACGGCGAACTGGACCGCCGTGCCACCCGCCTCGCGGCCGTGCTCCTGCGGGAGGGCGTACGGCCCGGCGACCACGTCGGCCTCTTCGTCCGCAGGTCCGTCCCCATGCTCGTCGGGCTGCTCGGCACGCTGAAGGCGGGCGCCGCCTACGTCCCGCAGGACATCGGCCTCACCCCCACCGCCCAGCTGCGGCACGTCATCCGCACCGCCGGAACCCGGGTCGTCCTGACCCAGTCGGAGCACACGCCGCGGGTGCCCCTGCCCGGCACCGGACACCGGCTGATCACGCTCGACGACGATCTCGCGGGCCCACCCGCGCCGGTGCCGGTCCGCCCGGAGCGGCCCGTACGCGGCGACGACGGGTGCTACGTCCTGTTCACCTCGGGCACGACCGGCAAGCCCAACGGGGTGAAGGTCACCCACCGCAACGTCGCGAACATCCTCCTCACCGCGCCCGGCGACCTGGGCATCCGTCCCGGTGACCGGGTCGCCCAGCTCCTCAACATCGCCTTCGACATGGCCGCCTGGGAGATCCTCGGCTGTCTCGCCCACGGCGGCACGCTCGTGATCCGCGGCAAGGACGTCGCGGCGGCGGCCCGTACGGCGGACGTGCTGATCGCGACGCCGACGGTGCTGTCCGGAATCGACCCGGCGGACTGCCCCCGGGTGCGGACGGTGGCCGTCGCGGGCGAGCCGTGCCCGCGCCCGCTCGCGGACGCCTGGGCCGGGCGGTCCGCCTTCCACAACTCCTGCGGGCCCACGGAGACGACGATCGTCAACACGATGCGCCGGCACCGCGTGGAGGACCCGCTGCTCACGATCGGCCGCCCCACCCCCAACAACACGGTGTACGTCCTCGACGAGCACCGGCGTGCGCTGCCCATCGGGGAGGTCGGCGAGATGTGGGCCGGGGGCGACTGCGTCTCGGCCGGCTATCTGGACAACGAGGCGCTGAACGCGGAGCGGTACGCCCCCGACCCCTTCCTCGGCGGCGGACACCGCATGTTCCGCACCCGCGACCTGGGCCGCTGGACACCGGACGGCGAACTCGAACACCTGGGCCGTACCGACGACCAGGTCAAGGTCCGCGGCTTCCGCGTGGAACTCGACTCCGTCTCCTCGGTGCTGGAGTCGGTGGCGGGCTGCTCCCGCGCCGTCACCCTGAAACGGGACGCCCGCAGTCTGGTCTCCTTCGTCTGCCCGGCCGACGTCGACCCGGACACGGCACGGCGCGCGGTGGCCGACGCCCTGCCGTACTACTGCGTGCCGGCCACGGTCCTCCCGCTGGCCGCGCTGCCGGAGACGGACCGGGGCAAGGTCGACCGGGCGGCGCTGCTGCGGCTGGCGGAGCAACGGGAGAAGGCCGCGCGGGCGGTGCCGGTCCCGGACGAGGGGGCACCCCTGCTGCCGGTGCCGGCGGTGCGAGAGGGGGCGGCCCGATGACGTCGTCCGTCGAGACCTCGTCGGCCGGGGGTTCGTCCGCCGGAGCCGTTTCCGCCGGGATGCCGTCCGCAGAGGCGGGGGGCGCCACGCCCGTACCGCCCTCGGCCCTCGCCGAACTCCCGCCGCTCACGTCCGCGCCCCGCCGCCTGCTCAAGCACCCCCGCCTGATGCACTACAACCGCCTCGCGGCCCTGGTGATCCTTGCCAATATCCTTCTGCTGGCGGCCAGTTGGGCGCCGGACGCCGGGACCGTCGGCCACGCGTCCCTCGCGAACCTCGCGCTCGCGGTGGTGGTCCGGCAGCAGTACGTCGTCAACCTCTTCTTCCGGCTGGCGACCTGGGCTCCGACGAGCTGGCCGCTGAAGGCGCGGTGGACGCTCGGGAAGGTCTACCACTTCGGCGGACTGCACGTGGGCGGGGCGCTGGCCGGAGCGGCCTGGTTCCTCGCCGGGGCGGTCGCGTCGACCGTCGACGGCGCCGACCCGGCCCTCATCGCCGTGAGCTGGACCCTGGTCGCCCTGCTCGCCGTCATCGTCGCCACCGCCCTGCCGCCGTTCCGTTCCCGCTTCCACGACCGCTTCGAGAAGATCCACCGCTTCGGCGGCTGGAGCGCCCTCGCCCTGTTCTGGACGCACACGCTGCTGGGCGGGCAGGGGCCGGTCGCCCTCGGGGTGCTGGCCGTGGTCACCTTCAGCGTCGCCCTGCCCTGGCTGCGGCTGCGCAAGGTGGACGTACGGATCGAGAGGCCCTCCCCGCACGTCGCGCTGGCCCGCTTCGACCACGGCGTGACCCCCTTCGCGGGCTCCTCCACCGCCATCAGCCGCAGCCCGCTCACCGAGTGGCACTCCTTCGCCAACGTGCCCTCACCCGGCGAACCGGGCTTCCGGCTCACCATCTCCCGCGCGGGCGACTGGACCGGCTCGTTCATCGACGACGCGCCGGCGAAGGTCTGGGTCAAGGGCATCACCACGGCCGGGGTCGCCAACATCGAGACCCTGTTCAGCAAGGTGATCTACGTGGCCACCGGCAGCGGCATCGGTCCCTGTCTGCCGCACCTGCTGGCCGCCGAGGTGCCCTCCCGGCTGGTGTGGGCGACGCGTGACCCCCGCAGGACCTACGGCGACGAGCTGGTCGACGAGATCCTCGCCGTCCAGCCGAACGCGCTGGTCTGGGACACCTCGCAGCACGGCAAGCCGGACATGGTGCGGCTCGCGTACACCGCGTACCGGGACTTCGGCGCCGAGGCGGTCATCTGCATCTCCAACAAGAAGCTGACCTGGCAGGTGGTGCACGGTCTCGAACGGCGCGGGATCCCCGCGTACGGCGCGATCTGGGACTCATGACGACCACCGGAACCGACAGGCGAGGAAGAAGGGGAGAGCCCTTGCACACCCTCAAGATCGAACGACATGACCGCGTGGTCACGGTACGACTCCATCGGCCGCACGTCCTGAACGCCCTCAGCGGAGAGCTGCTGGGCGAACTCCTGGACGTACTGCGCCCGTTGGACCGCGACCCGGAGGTGGGCTGCTTCGTCGTCACCGGTTCGGAGAAGGTCTTCGCGGCCGGTGCCGACATCAAGGAGATGGCGGGGAAGTCGGCCGAGGACATGGCGGCGGAGGACTACTTCGCGGGCTGGGAGGAGTTCGCCGGATTCCGTACGCCGAAGATCGCGGCCGTCAACGGGCATGCGCTGGGCGGCGGTTGCGAGCTGGCGATGATGTGCGACCTGATCGTGGCGGGCGAGTCGGCGGTCTTCGGCCAGCCGGAGATCAAGCTCGGTGTGATCCCCGGCATCGGCGCCACCCAGCGGCTCACCCGCCTGGTCGGCCGCGCCAAGGCCATGGACCTGATCCTCACGGGCCGCACGATGAGCGCCCGCGAGGCGGAGGCCGCGGGCCTGGTGTCGCGGGTGGTCCCGGACGACCGCGTCCTCACCGAGAGCACGGACGCCGCGGCGACCATCGCCTCCTACGGCCGCCGGGCCGTCTCGGCCGCCCGCGAGTCGGTCGACCGGGCCCTGGAGACCGGCCTGCGCGACGGGCTCCTCTTCGAACGGCGCGTGTTCCACGCCCTGTTCGCGACGGCGGACCAGAAGGAGGGCATGAGCGCGTTCCTGGAGAAGAGGACACCCGTCTTCCAGGGCCGCTGACGACGGATCCGCCCGACCCGGCGACCGGGGCGGCGGACGGGGCCCCCTCGGACGGGCTCCCGGTCCGCCGCCCTCGTCGTGCGCGCGGCGCTGCCGGTGGTCGCCACACCGGGCGAGGAGCCGGACGAGGAGCCGGAATGTGACGGTCGCCGGCCGTCCCGTCGGCATCTCGGCCCTCGCGCCTTCCGGCAGCAGCGGGCCGCACCGCGGCGCGGACGCCGCGAAGCCGGTGACGCGGCGGGAGGGCCGCGTCACCGGCGGGGCAGGTCGCCCGTACGACGGGCCGGGCCGCTACGCGGACGTGACCTTGTCCGGCCGGGCGTTCCGGGCCCGCCGCTCGCGGACGAGGGCGAAGGCCACCACGGCCACGGCGAGCAGGGTGGACAGGACGACCTGGTCGCGGCCGCCACCGTCGGCGGTGTCGGTCAGCATGTAGACCAGGACGAAGGTGATCATCGCGATGGTGGCCCAGGTCAGGTAGGGGTAGAGCCACATCCTGACGACCAGCTTGTCCGGCGACTCACGCTGGATGATCTTGCGCATCCGCAGCTGGGAGAAGCAGATCACCAGCCAGACGAAGAGGGCGATCGCGCCGGAGGAGTTCAGCAGGAACTGGAAGACCGTGTCCGGCCAGAGGTAGTTGAAGGCGACCGCGACGAAGCCGAAGACCACCGAGGCCAGGATGGCCGACTGGGGGACGCCGCGCCCGGTGGTGCGGGCGAAGGCGGCCGGGGCGTCGCTGCGACGGCCGAGCGAGAACGCCATCCGGGAGGCGGTGTAGAGGCCGGAGTTGAGGCAGGACAGCACGGAGGTGAGCACGATGGCGTTCATGATCTCGCCGGCGTGCGGGATGCCGATGGAGTTCAGCGCGGCGACGTACGAGCCGTCCTTGAGGATCGCCGGGTCGTCCCAGCGCAGCAGCGACACCACGATCAGGATCGAGCCCAGGTAGAACACCGCGATCCGCCAGATCACGCTGTTGGTGGCCTTGGTGACCGCGGCCCGCGGGTTCTCGGTCTCACCGGCGGCCAGTGTGACGATCTCGCTGCCCATGAAGGAGAAGACCACCATCAGGATGCCGGTGAGGATCGCCCCCGGCCCGTTGGGCAGGAAGCCGCCGTGGTCGGTCAGATGCGAGAAGCCGGACGCCGGGTGGTCCGACCCGGGCAGCAGGCCGAAGATCGCGAGTCCGCCGACCACGATGAACGCGGCGATCGCGACGACCTTGATGCCGGCGAACCAGAACTCGAACTCGCCGTAGGAGCCGACGGAGACGAGGTTGGTGGCGGTGAGGACCACCATGACGAGCAGGGCCCAGCCCCACTGCGGGACCGCGGGGATCCACCCGGCCAGGATCTTGGCACCGGCGGTCGCCTCGACGGCGAGCACGACGACCCAGAAGAACCAGTACAGCCAGCCGATGGTGAAGCCGGCCCAGCGGCCCAGCGCACGGTCCGCGTAGGCGGAGAACGAGCCGGAGGAGGGATTGGCCGCGGCCATCTCGCCGAGCATCCGCATGACGAGGACCACGAGGGTGCCGACGAGGAGGTACGAGATCAGGATGCCGGGACCGGCGGCCGCGATGCCGGAACCGGAGCCGACGAACAGGCCCGCACCGATGACACCCCCGATCGCGATCATCGACAGATGACGGTTCTTCAGCCCGGCTTGCAGGCCGGATCCTCCTGAGGGGCTCTCGGTGGTGATCACCGGATCGGGCGCGGGACGAGGTGTCTGTGTGGTCATCTCGGCATCCAGGAAGCAGGCGGGGACGAGGGAAGGTTCCGGCGGGGCCGGGCGGCCGGCGGCGGGGAGGCCGTCGGGCATGAGGGGTGCGGGCGTGCCGGGTGAACGTGCGGGTGGCGATCACGGCCGCAGGGAGGGCATGGTGGACCGTGGCCTCCGGGCCGGTCCCCGTCGGACCGGTCGCCCCGGTGGCGTTCAGGAAAATAGTTCAGGACGATCGAATAAAACAAGGGGTCCGTCCGCCCCGCCCTGGAGCCGGCACGCCGTCCCGCCGGGCCACGCACACCCCGCACCCGCCCGGCCCGCGCCCTCACCGACGCCCGCACAACCCTCCCGCCAGGGCGCGAATCCCCTGGTCAGGGCAGCGCCGGACCGACCTCCACGTGCGCCCCGCCCGCGCCTTCCGGCCCGCCCACGGCGGGGTCTTGTTTAACTGTTCACCTTGCTCTAATTTTTCCTGCAGCGCGACCCGCTCCTCCCGTCGCGACACCCGTGCCGTGCCGTGCCGCGCGGTGCCAGGCCGTCCCATGCCGTCCCATGCCGCGCCTGCCGCCCGTGCCCGCGCCCGTCGCGGGCCGGATCACCACCTCTTCGGGAGCCCCCATGCACCACACCGCGGTGTCGTCGCGGGAACCACCGGCGGGCCCGTCCGCCCCGCACCGGGCACGCGCCCGCCTCCGACGCCGGTCCGGGGCACCACGCGACGGCCGTCACGGACCGCGACCGCGCTCAGCGGGCCGTTAGGGTGGCGCCGTGGCGAATGCAGCGGGCAAGTTCGGGCCCTACAACCCGCCCGGCCCGGCCCAGACGACGGCGGTCACCGGCGTCGGACACGCCCGCGCCCTGCCCGGCGGGGGCCAGAGCGGATCCGATCTCGTCCGGTCCCGGATCGCCCTGCGGGTACGTCTGCGTTCCGTACGGCCCGGGGACCGGCTGCCGGACGCCGGGGTCCTCGCCGAGGAGCTCGGCATCGGCGAGATCACCGTGCGCCGCGCGCTGGAGGGCATGTGCCAGGACGGCCTGCTCGACCGCCGGCGCGGACGCGCGGGCGGAACCTTCGTCGCACAGGAGTGGGACACCGTCGTGGCCCTGACCCACGACCCCGAGGAGGCGGCCTCGCTGGAAGCCTTCCGGCTCCTGCTCGAATGCGGCCTCGTGGCGCACGCTTCGGGAGAGGTCCCGCCCGCACGGCTGGACGGACTCCGGCCGCTGGTCGAGGAGATGGAGGAGACGGACGACCCGGCCCGCCTGGCCGAGCTGGAGACCCGGTTCCACCTGGACCTCGCGGTGGCGCTCGGCGGCGCCGGGATCCGTGAGTTCGCCGCCGACCTGCTCGGCCGGCTGTGCCTGCTGCTGCCCGTACCGGACCCCGCGGTCGTCCGGGCGCAGAACCACTGCCACGCCGAGCTGCTCGCAGAACTCGGGCGGGGCGCGACCGACGCGGCCGTACAGGCGGTGAAGGCACACCATCGCGCCGGGCACCGCTGACTCCCGGTCCGGGCCGGCCCGGCCGTCGTACATCCGCGTATCCACCCCACCGCCCACCACATGAGGAGTTGCCGCCATGCCCCACCCCGGAGCCGGCTCGCCGTCTTCGCCGGGCCCCGCCGGCGGCGCGCCGCAGCGGCTGCGCGGCGGCGTCCTCGGTATGGCGGACATCGCCGCCGCCACGATGGCCAACGTCGGCCCGGCCATGAGCTTCTTCTTCGGTTTCGCCTTCCTCGCCACCACCGCGGGCGTGGCCTCACCGCTGACCATCCTCGCCGCGGGTGTCGCGGTGGCGCTGCTCGGCAACACGCTGGCGGAGTTCTCCCGGGCCCACCCCTCGGCGGGCAGCTTCATCACCTTCGTCGGCAAGACCTTCGGGCCCGTCAGCGCGGTGACGACGGCACTGCTGGCGGCGCTGGGCTACATCATCGCGATGGCCGGCGTCATCTCGATCTCCGGCGGATTCGTGCAGATCACCCTGTACCACTACACCGGGGTGGACCTGCCGTGGATCATCTGGACGCTGCTGCTCACCGGGCTGGCCGTGGCGCTGATGCTGCGCGGGGTGGTCGTCTCCACCAAGTGGGCCGGCTACTTCTTCGGCGCGGAGATGCTGGTGCTGGTCGTGGTGTCGGTCGCGGCGCTGGTGGAACACCGCGGCGAGCTGTCCTTCGACCCGTTCCTGCCCAGCCACATCAGCGACGGCTTCAGGGGGCTGGCGGCGGGCTTCCCGCTGGCGGTGTACCTGTTCATCGGCTGGGAGAACTCCGCCGCGCTCGCCGAGGAGACGGAGAACCCGCGCCACAACGTCGGCCGCGCGGTGTTCTCCTCCGTCGCGATCATGACGGTGAGCTACATCCTCTTCGCCTACGCCACGGTGACCGGCTTCGGCTACGACGTGACCCGGCTCGGCGCCTCCCGCATCCCCTTCGTGGAGGTGGCCGAGAACACCCTCGGCGTGCTGGCGTTCCTCGCCTACCTCGGTGGACTGACCTCCACCCTCGGTGTGCTGATCGCCGGCATCAACTCCCAGGCCCGCCTGGTGTTCAACGCCGGACGCGAGGGGCTGCTCCCCTCCTTCTTCGGCTATGTGCACCCCATCCGCCGCACACCGAACAAGGCGATCGTCACCTTCACCCTCACCGCTCTGCTGATCATCGGCGGCTGGGGCCTGGGCCACCTGCTGGGCTCCTCCGGCGGCTCGATGAACCCCGTGGTCTTCTTCACCGAGTCCTCGACGCTCGGCGCCATCCTGATCCTGCTGGTCTACCTCGCCTCCAACATCGCCCTGCCGCTGTACTACCGCCGGTACCGTCCGCAGGAGTTCCGGCCGGTCCGGCACCTCGTCCTGCCCGTGATCGGGACGGTGGCCATCCTGATCCCGCTCTACTACCTGGCCAAGCCCGGCCAGCCCGCGCCCTACAACTGGTTCCCGTACGTGGCGGTCGCCGCCCTGCTCGCCGCCGTCTGCTACGCGGCCCTCCTGGTCCGGCGCGACCCGACCCTGGCCGAACGCGTCGGCTCCATCGTGGCCGACGCGGACTGACCCTCGCCTGGCCCACCCCCACTGGGCGGCTGAGGAAGATCGCCGCCCGGCCGCATCGGTGCGCGCCGGACCGGTCGCCGCACTCTGCCGGTCGGCGGGGCGGTGCCCGCCGACCGGCGGGGGCATCACCGCAGCCTGCCGGATGGCCCCCCGACCGGCGGCGACGCGAGAGTCGTCCCATGCCACAGACACCCACCACACCGCTGGACACGTCAGTCCCGCAGGAGAACCCGCCCCCGCAGTCCCGGACCTCCCCCGAGGCCACGGTGCCGATCTCGCCCGGCCCCTCGATGGGACGGCTCGTCGGGGTGGACCTCGCCCGCGCGCTGGCGGTGTTCGGCATGTACATCGTGCACATCGGCCCCCCGCTGTCCGCCACGAGCGGCGTCGCCGGCTGGATCCGGTACATGGCGGACGGCCACTCCTCGGTCCTCTTCGCCACCCTGGCCGGGTTCTCGCTGATGCTGATCGCCGGGCGCCGCGAGCCGAAGACCGGCCTGGCCGGCCGGCAGGCGCGGGCCCGCATCGCGATCCGCGCCGTGATCCTGCTGGCCCTGGGCACCGTGCTGGCGATGGAGTACGGAGGAGTGATCATCCTCGGCTTCTACGGCGTCTACTTCCTCCTCGCCCTGCCTCTGGTACGCCTGAGCGCCAGGACCCTCGCGATCATCGCGGCCGCGTTCGCCCTCGTCACCCCGCAGCTGGCGTTCGCCCTGAACGCGCTGCTGACGCCGTCGGTCCAGGAGAGCGTCAACGCCTACGACCCGCTGCGCCGGCTCAGCGAGGTGGGCGTCCTCGACCTGCTGCTCACCGGCTTCTACCCGGCCCTGACCTGGATGTCGTTCGTGCTCGCGGGCATGGCCCTGGGCCGCCTCGACCTGTCCTCCACCACCGTCCTCAAGCGCCTGGCCGCGCTCGGCGCCGCCCTCACCGCGGCCGCCTACGGCATGTCCCTGCTCCTGGCCGGATCGGGCGCCCTGCGCAGCATGGCGGAAGACGGGCCGTCGTCCGGCGGCTCCGGTTCGATGCCGCCCGACAGCGCCTCGATGCCCTCCGGCGGCGGCTCGTTCCCCGACCTGCCGGCCTCGACGCTGCTGACGGCCGGGCCGCACAGCGGCACCACGTTCGACATCATCGGCAGCGTCGGCGTCGCCATCCTGGTGGTCGTGGGCGCGACGGTCCTGATGGACCGCCTGCCGCGACTGCGCCGCCTGGCCACACCGGTCATCGCCGTGGGCACCATGTCCCTGACCGCCTACGTCGGCCACTTCCTCGCCCAGTCCGCGTTCTCCACGCCCGCCGGAACCGGCACCCAGCAGTCCTGGATACCCGTACTCACCTACATCCTGGGTGCGATCGCGTTCGCCGCGCTGTGGTCCCGCTTCTTCCGCCGCGGCCCCCTGGAGTACCTCCTGAACGCCGCCACCAAGCCGGCGCAGCGCATCCGGTGAGCACCGGCGGATCGGCTCGCCCGCGCTGTCGCGGACAGGTGGCGCTCCTGCTCTGGCGAGGCCCGGGAGACCGCGGTGTCCGTGGGCGGGGAAGGCCGGGCTCATAGGGGGGACAAGCTCTACCTCCCTGATCGGCTGGGCCGCGCTTACGGTGGAGTGCATGGACCAGCAAGGTGACCGTCGGGCCGACATCCGGGACTTCCTCGTCAGCCGACGGGGCAGGGTGACCCCGGAGCAGGCCGGGCTGCCCAGCGGTCCCCGCCGCCGCGTCTCCGGGCTGCGGCGCGAGGAGGTCGCGGTGCTGGCCGGGGTCAGCACCGAGTGGTACATCCGGCTGGAGAAGGGCCACATCAGCGGCGTGTCCGAGGAGGTCCTCGACGCCGTCGCCCGCGCGCTGCGCCTGGACGAGGACGAGCGCACGTACCTGTTCGACCTGGCCCGGGCCGCACGGCCGGTCCGCCGCCCGCTCCGGCGCCGCCAGGCCGCGGACCTCCCGCCCCGTGTCCAGTGGCTGCTCGACTCCATGACACTGTCCGCGGCCTTCGTCACCAACGGCCGCCTCGACATCGTGGCCGGCAACGCCCTCACCCGCGCCCTGTTCGCTCCCCTCCACGCCAGCCCCACCGTGGACGGGCACGGCCGTCCCAACTTCGCCCGGTACTTCTTCCTCGACACCGCCTCGCACCGCTTCTTCGACGACTGGGAGGGTGGCGCCAAGGCCACCACCGCCCTCCTGCGGGCCGAGGCCGGCCGCGACCCGCACGACAGGGACCTGCGCGAGCTCATCGGGGAGCTGTCCACCATGAGCACCGACTTCCGCACCCTGTGGGGCACCCACGACGTACGGATCCACCACGGCGGCGCCAAGCGCTTCCACCACCCCGAGGTCGGCTCCCTGGAACTCACCTACCAGCCGCTGGACCTCCCGCTCTCCACCAACGAGTCGCACGCCCTGACGATCTACACCGCCGAGCCCGGCACCCCCGACGCGGACCGGCTCCACCTGCTGGCCAGCTGGGCCGCCACCGACACCGACGCCGACACCGACACCGGACAGCCGAGCGACACCGGCAGCCGGCCCCCTCCTCCATGACGCTCACCGATGCCCCGGCACTCACCTTGATGCCCGGCGCTCAGGACCGGGCGGGCGCGCCCTCCGTACCGGCGTCGTCGCCCCCGGTACGGTCGGCCCCGGTACGGTCGGCCCCGCTCTCCCCGTGCCGGAGCTTCCGGCGCATGACGAGCAGGGTGGCCGTGGCACCGGTGGCCACGGGGATGAGCGGCCAGAACCGGGGATGTTCGGTGCCGAGGGCCGCGGGTACCAGGGCCAGCGGGACGATCGTGGCAGCTCCGACGATGATGCCGAACAGAATCTCGAAGACGAAGTCGACCGGGTCGCCCACCCGGGCGCCGCCCCGGCGCGCCCTCCAGACACGTGCCGTCACCGTCAGGGTGATCAGGTAGCACATGGCCAGGGGGTAGAACGCGATGAGGATGTTGCCTCCGAGGCCGCTGTGCCACCCTTGCCACACAGAGGAGCCGTCGAGCTCGATGACGTGCCCGTGCCACAGGCCGACCTGGACACGGTCGCCCACGTCGCCGCCGGCCTCCACCCACTGCAGCTCGCCGTTCACCCGCAGTTCGACCGTGACCCTGTCCCAGTAGACCCAGTCCGCATAGCGGTCCTGGCCTGTGCCCCTGGGCGCCTTCCCATGTTCTTCCGTCCGATCGACGACGACGGCGTCCGCCGGTTCCAGGGTCCCCGAGGAACGGGCGTGGGCGATGGCCACCTCCTCATACGTCCGCCAGGCGAACAGCACGATCACCACCGCCATGACCAGACGGAACACCGCCAGACCGATACGGGCCCGTCTCGACCGGCCCTTGCGTGCGCCCTGCATGCCCGCCCCCCGCGTACCTCGCCGCTACTCCGTCACGGAGATCATTGCCCCGCAGGAGGTCGATCGCAGCGTCGCGGCCCCAAGTCCCGTGCCGATGTGCGTGGTTTCACGTGGACCTCGGCGGCGAGTGACCGCGGTCGTGAGGCCGACTTGTCGGCCTCGTCCCCGCCCGTCGTCAGAAGCCGGGCGGCAGGTTGCTGGAGCTCCAGCCGTCGACAGTGTCGCCCTGATCGTGGAAGTGGCCCGCGCTCGCGTTCATCACCCGCCTCATCCGGTGCCCGAACCCCGGGGCGCGGCCGGGGCCCGTTCGATCACGGCCAGGTAGACGGCGTGCACCGTGAGCACGTGTTCGATCTCGTCGATGATCGGCGCGAAGAACCGCTGTCGATGGTCCGCGTCCGTCATCGAGGTGACCGCGAAGTACATGCTGCCGAACGCGGCCAGGAGCGTGGCGTTCCGCAACATCGCGACGGGGATCACGGGGAGAAGGGCAGACATCTGCGGTTTCTCGCCGATCCACTGTTCCGCTGTCCCGGGCGTGACCACCAGCACGCCCAGGGCGAGGAAGAAGGTGAACAGTGCCAGGCCGACCACCGCCGCCTGCACGAGCTGGCGGCTGGCCAGCATCAGCAGCAGGTTGCGTTCCTGCCGTGCGGTCAACGGCATCGCGGGCAGTTGACCGTCGGGCGCCAGCTGCTCGACCGGCACCTCGGCCAAGGGAGTGTCCCGGCACGCCGCCGCGAGCGTGGGACGACTGAGGTCCTGCTCGACCCGGCCGATCTCGTCGCGCAGGCGGGCAGCGGCGGCGAGCACGGTGATCGCGGCGAACAGCACGACGACGAGCACGACCCGCCACCACGCCAGCCGGTTCATCGCCTGCCACAACTCGCCGGTGAAGAACAGGAAGAGCGTGACGAAGAGCAACGCGGGCAGCGCCCGGCCCAGCAGGTGCACGCTGTTGCGCAGGTCGAAGACCGAGTGGCGGACCGCCCGACGGAGCAGCGTGCCCAGACCGTACGTGGTGGCCAGAAGTGTGGCGACGAAGGCCGCGGCGAAGAAGATCACGAAACCCAGCAGCCCGACCACGTTCCCGCCCGGCGGCGTGACGGCTCCGTCGACGGCGAGCTGCAACAGAGGTACGGCGACGGGCATCGTGGCGTACGCGACGAGGATCGCGATGGCGGTCCTGCGCGAGAAACGGCGAAGCCGCCGGACGAGAACGGTACTTGCGCCCCACGCGGCCAGCGTCACCACGGCGACGCCACCGAGGAGGATCCATCCGTGCGAGCCTGCGGATCTGAGCGGGACGAGCCAGGCCAGGCTGGCCAGCGCGACGAAGGCCAGCGACGGCAGCATCCGGGGGAGCGCGTGATCGACGAAGCCGTACCCCTCGATCATCGTGGGTGCGCCTCGCCGGACAAGCCAACGTTCGGTTCGGCGGATCACCGCCTGAGGCACCGTGAACGGCATGATCGATCTGCCCTTTGAGCACTATGGATGAACGGTCCGAACATCGACTCGACCGCACCTTATGCCAAGACCCGTCATCACCTGGGACGGGCACCGGTTCCGGTGCCTCTCCACGTCTGGGTCGACACAGGCATGAACTTGTCTCACATGAACCCGGCGGACAGCTGCGGTGCTGCGGGTTCGTCACTTCCAGATGGACCCCGGCCGCCACGCCCGCAGCGGAGGATCGGGTAGGTGATCACAGCTTCGGAGAGCGTGCGGCACGCCGCGTACGCGACGAAGGTCAGGGCCCGGGCGGTGGGTGGTTGCACATGCCGTAGCGGCATGTGGTGTCGTCGAAGGCACCACAGCACGAAAGGCCCTGTCTGCGATGTACCCCTCCCCCACGCCTCCCCGCGAGGTCAAGATCGGCGATGCCGCCGCCTTCGCCGGAACCACCCCGCGCGCCATTCGTCACTATCACCAGATCGGCCTGCTGCCCGAGCCCGAGCGAGGCGGAGACGGACGCCGCCGCTACGGCTACGACGACATGATCCGCCTGCTGTGGATCCGCAAGATGTCCGAGGCCGGCATCGGCCTGGACGACATGCGGGCCGCCTTCGACGAAGCCCGGGACGTCGAGGACGTCCTGGGCCGGCTGGAGGAGACCCTGGCCGCCCGGGAGGCCGACATCAGGCGTCAGCGCGCGGCAGTTCAGCGCCTGCGAGCCGTGGGCAGCCCACTGGGCCTGCTCTCCTCGTTGGTCACGGACCGGCTCGGCCACCTGCCCTCGGGCGCACTGCGCCCCTCCGACCTGGACGCCCTGCTGGTCACGGAACGGATCTTCGGGCCGCTGGGAGCCGCAATCCAGGCCAGTGTGTTCATCACCCTGGCGACCCATCCCGACCTGCGGGCCGAGGCAGACCGCCTCGACGCGGCCGACGCCGCCCTCGACGACACCGTCGACCCCCACGACCCGCAGGTCGAGGAACTCGCCGCGCAGCACCACGCGCACCACAAGGCCCTGCACCAGGCCATCGAAGCGGCCGGACTGGACGAGGCCGAGGAAAAGCTCTTCGACATCTACGACGCCGAGGCGAGCGGCGAGGAGGAGGTCCGGATGAGCGCGTTCGAAGCGATCACCAAGATGCCCTACGGCTTCTCCGCGGCCCGGACACGGTGCATAGAACTGACAGGACAGCTCCTCGCCGCAGACCTCTCCACAGACAGCTGATCGCCGGTGTGGGCGTGGGTGAGGATCCCGGACCGGGGCGCGCAAAGCAGGATTCGCCGCACCGAACGCGGCGTTCACTGCACGCCGCACACCCTCGGAAGCTCACGCCTCAACAGGTCAGAACGGTTCTTCTCGCGTAGCGAGTGGTGGGGCGGGTGGGACTCGAACCCACGGCCGACGGATTATGAGTCCTTTGAGGATCTTGGCGGCCCTTGCCGATCAACGCTCATCTTTGACGTTTTCGCAGGTCAGATGCGGTTATCCATGTTGGGGCTAGTCAGCCCTTGTCAGTCTGTTCCTGTCCTTGCGGCCTCAACTCGGCCTCAATGAGGCCCGACAGGACCCCGCCGAAGGCATGAAGGGCGATCGCGCCAGCTCAAGGACGGCCTTCGAACCCGCCCGCAGCGGATTTTCATTCCAACGCGCAGAGGCTCCGCCCCTCTGCCCGGGGCGGAGCCTCTGTGGCCTTTTCCGCAGGCCAGACGTTGTTTCGTCAGCCTATCCGGCTCAGCCGCCTTCTTCCAGAGTGAGCTGAAGCGATCGGGCGGGCTGCGGCTTCGGGCGCGCCGTGTGGAGGACGAACCCCCCGCCGGGCGCTCGCCCAGCTTCGTGTCGGTCGAAGGGCGGATCAGCGTACAGGCGGAGCGGCCCGCCGGCGTCGAACCATCCCTCGGGGTACGTCGCGGCCAGATGGAGCGACCAGGTCTTTGAGCCTCTTCGGCTCCGCGCCGGATCGAGGATCGGCAAGGTGCGCCATACGGGGTGGGTGTGGTCGTGGGCGTCCTCGATGGCGGGGTCGCGGCGCGATCGATCGGGACCTTCCCAGGGGCAGGCGAGGCAGGCGCCGCGGTGTATCCATCTGGCGTCGGTGACGATCTTGACGATGGACGTTGCCGTGTGATGGAGGCTGGGTTCTGGAGGGGTTCCGAACTGGGTGGTGAACCCCGGGTCCGCGTATCCGATGGACCAGGTCTGGCGAAGGACTTCTCTGTCCACGTTCCGGAGGGTGGTGTAGTGGCGCTGGCGGGCGATGGCTCCGGTGTCGTTGCTCATGGCGCTCCAGAGGGAGCGCGGCGCGGGCCGCGCTCCCTGGTCGGGTCGTACGTGGTCAGGTGGAGCTGGTCTTCGGGCGGCGGTTGCGGGGGCGTTGTTTCGTGCTGGGGCTGGTCTCAGTTGCCGGTTGAGCATCCACTTCGTCACCGCTCTCGCCGGAGTGCCTCGGCTCCGAGGCGAGGTCGGTTTCGGGCTCGGAACTCGGGGACTGCGCAACTTCGAGGTCGGGTTCCTCGACGGGTGACGGGCCTTCCTCCTGGACCTCTTCAGCTACGGGCGTGTCGGTCTGCTGGTCACCGTCGGGCGCCGAGGTTGGATCAGTCTCGATCGCCGGGTCGCTGTCGGCGACGGTGCCAGATTCGGTGTCGGCCGTGGGCTCGGCGCCTTCACCGACGTCGGGTGGTGTGGTGTGAGCTTCCGGGCCGCAGTCGCGCAGCGAAGTGCCCGTGGCCGGCGGGGCTTCATCCATGACTTGTGAGAGTGCTTTGTCGAACAGATCTATCCAGGGCCGGTGGCCGACGTACCGGGGCTTGTAGTCGAAGGCGGGAAGGAGGTCATCTTCGAGGGTGCGCAGGATGATGAGTTCCGGATCTTCGTCGGCTTCGGTGACGAGGGTGGTCGCCTTGTTGTAACGGTGCCCTTCGGCCAGGCGTGCGGTGAGTTGCGCTTCACGGAGGGCGTGGTCGGCCAGGGTGGCGTCGTCGGGGAGCGGGGGTACGCCGCTGCCGGTGATCCAGAGCTGGACGGTGGTTCCGCCGAAGATTGGGCGGAAGCTGATGCCTCGCCCGTCGCTGTAGACGAGGTGCGCTGCGCCGTCGGCGGGCGCCGTGGTGTCGATCACCCAGTCTCCGCCGAGACTTTGAGCGAGGGTGGCCGCGGCTTCTTGGACTGCGGCGTCGGTGATGAGCATCTGTGGTTCTCCAAGAGGTCTGCGGGTGAAGCGGGGGCCCGCCCCTGCCGGGGCGGGCCTGGTGGCGCTATGCGGGGCGTACTTCGTCGCCGTCATCGAGGAGCATCGAGAGGGTGGAGCCGCTGTCCCAGTCCACGGAGAGGATGGAGAGGTTGGCGTCGAACCGGTGGACGGTGCCTTCGTCGCCGGGCTTGAGTCCGGTGTGCGAGTCGGTGGTGTGCACGAGGGCGATGCGGTCGCCCCTCTTGTAGGCCATCTGCGCTCCAGTCGTGATGTGTGTAAGTCGTGGTGGGCCGGCTGCTAGGCGTCGTGGTCGCACACCTCCGTGGGGCAGGCCCCGCAGTCGAAGCAGTGGTCACAGGCGCAGGCGTCGCAGCCCGGCTCCTGGCACCGGACGTCGTGGCTGCGGCAGTACGGGAATGTGAACGGTGGCTCTTCCATGACTCCCCTCCCCTTCTGGTTCTATTCTATATGCATACAAGGGAGGGTTCAAGATCGACTACGGAAATTCCCGCAGGTCAGGCCGCTATATCGTGCATCAGAGCTTCGACCTTCTGGATGGCCGCGAGGAAGACGGCCTGCGAGTGCAGCCGATCACGGCGTTCCAGGGACTCCAGCGCCTCTCGGGCGGCCCTGGCGTATACGTTGCCCTCATGCAGGGTGTCGCCGCACCCGATGAGCACGTGCGGGCCGAGGTCCCAGAGGATCGCGTTGACGGCGGCGCCCGCCGCCGCAAGGGGGTCGATGTCCGTCAGCGACCAGCCGAACTGGTGCGGATCGATGCCGCGTTCGCGCATGACCTGTACGGCGGCGCGGTACATGCCGCCGGTCCCGCCCGCGGGCTCGTCGAACTTCATGCCGGGCTCCAGTGGCATGCCATCGAGCAGCATCCTGGCCATCATGTAGGCGACGTCCGGCGGCGTGTGTATCTCCGCGAGTGCGTCGTGGGCGCCCTCGGAGCGCATGACGGCAAGCAGCGTTCCGATCACGTCGGTGGTGGAGCGGAGATCGGGGTCATTGCTGGTGGTCAGGTGCAGGAGCCCGTTGGTGATCGCTGCCTCGACGACGGCTCGCACAGCGGCGGCTCGCCGAGCATCAGGCTTCTCGTCGTCGACCCACTTGTGGAAGGGCGTGGCCCGGTCTATGAGGTCGGGTCGCATGATCCACATGCGTGCCCAGCACTCACGGAAGGCGGCCAGCAGCTCGGCATCGTCGAGGCTGAGCCACCAATCGGCGGCGAGGCACGCGTCAGGGCCGCGCAGGGGCCACAGGGCGAGCGCGGCGACCGTACCGATGGGGATTTCGATACTGCTCCCCCCATGCGCGTGGTGCCAGGCGGAGCTGACGGCCTCCGCCAGGTCGAAGGCGTGGGCGTGCGGGTTCCTCTGTGACGGGCGGTAGTGGCCCAGCGTGCGCTTGACCGCAGCGAGCGCGGGGCGGGGCTGGGTGGCGATCGTGACGGGTTGGGGCGCTGGCGGCAGATCGGTGAGGAATCTGCGGGGCGGTGCTGCGGGGGCAGCTGGGGCGGGCTGCTCTTCGGGCTCGCCGGCGTCGGCAAACAGGTCGAGTTGGCTCATGTGGTCTCCTGCATTCGGTTCGATCGAGGCATCCCGTGGCGGCCCTTGGGCCGCCACGGGGGAAGGCCAGCGCGCTGCGCGCTACATGCGCCGGAACGTGGCCTCGGCCTCTTCCGTGTGACCCGTCGCCGAGCGCGCGGCGTGCCACAACAGCTCGGTCAGCTCCTCGGTGGTGACCTGGGCGAGCAGGTCCGTGAGGCTGAGATGCCGTTGATCAGCGAGGCGGTAGGGGTATCCAAAAGCCAGGGTGAGCACGACGCCGGAGACGAGCTGGTCCGTGCATTCACCGCAGAGGCCGAGCTGACGACCGATGCGGTGGATAGCGTCGGCGTCGGCGAGGAGGGCCGTCTTCGGTATGGCCTCGTGGGCAAGCCGGGCCGCTTCCTGCTCCCGCTGTACGAACGCCTCCCAGTTCAGGCGGGCGTCGGCTTCTCTGCCTTCGGCCTTGAGTGCGGCGCTCGCGAGGGTGGCCTCGAAGCGGGGGGTCGAGAGGGACAACAGGACGTACCGATCGGGCGTAAGTCCGATGTTGGCCACGGCGGGGTTGCGGGATTCACCGCTGAAGTGGTGAAGGGTGACCAGTAGCGCGGCCTCGACCGTGGTGGGTCGGAGGCTCAAGCGGGTCACGACGCTCGCGCACAGGTCCTTCAACATGTCGGGGTTCATGTCATTCTCCAATGGGGTTAGCTGGGCGGCTGGTTGGCGGCGATGTACGCCTCAGCGGTTGCGTGGCGCGCCGGGTTGGTGATGAGCTCTTCGGCCCAGATCCGGCCGGCGATCTCTGCGGCAGCGTCTTGGTCGGGCGCGGCGATGACATAGGCGAGCTGGCCGGATGCCTCCAGTTCGGCGCACCGCTTGTCGTGGGCGGCGTCGTCGCTGGGAGGCAGCTCGACAGCGGTGATCGTCATCTCAATGGGGGTCGGTTCGTGGTAGATGACCCACCACTGCGGGTCGGGTGGACTGGTCACGGTTCTCCTTCGGGGTACTGCGCGGGCCAACAGGCGCGTCATGCCTGGGGGTTCGGGGAGGGGTAGCGAGCCTGGACTTCCGCCATCACCCCGGCGATGTAGTCCATGAGGGTTCGGATCTGCTTCCTGTCGCCGCCCAGGAACAGGGCCAGGTCGAAGACTTCGGAGGCGGCGATGTAGTCGAGGAGCTGCCGGTACTGCTCGACGGTGAGGGTGATCAGCTCCTCCGGGCGCAGCGCCCAGGCGGCGACGGCGGCGTTCTCGGCGAGGCTCAGCGCAGCGCGCAACGTGTCGCCGTCCGGCGAGCGGGTCACGAGGATCAGGAACATGGCGCCGAAGTGGTGTTCGGGCGTGTTGAGCGTCGGTATCGAGGGGCGGGCGGACATGGGTGCCTCCGATTGAGAATGCGAACCGCCCCCGAATGCTTCTTTTCTATATGCATTCCGGGTAGGGGGCGGCCACTTTTCGGACAGAGAGGGGGAGGGTCAGGCCTGAACGATGTCCACGACGAGCGCCGTGGCGTTGTCGGCGGATTCGACCGCGCTGGCGGCTATCGCGTCGTCGACAACCAGGACGGCGGCGTCCTTCGCGTCGTCGGCAAGGTCGAGGATTCCGCCGACGTCTTGGCCTCGTTCCTCAAGCGGCGCGTACGCGCCGTCGGTGCACAACAGCAGTCGGCGAGTGTGACCTCTCTCGGTGGTGACCGTGCCGATGTCGCCGTTCATCAGGCAGGAGGTGATGAAGTTCCGGTCGTACGGCCCGGGGGTGCGCCCTCGTCTGCGCAGGTCCTGGGCGTAGTTGTGATCGTGAGTGAGGAGCTGGGATATGCCGATCGGGGCCAGTCGGTAGGCCCGCGCGTCGCCGCACCAGGCGATGTGAATGAGGGGCGACCGATGGTCGGCCACGGCAACGACGGCGACGGCGCTCGGGTCGGTGCGGGGGTCGAAGTCCCACCGCAGTTCGTTGCGGGCCTGTACTCGCGCCGCCGCGAGGGCGCGGGCGGGGCTGCCATGCTGGGCCGCCTCCCGGGCGATGAGGGGAGCAAACCGTCGGGCGAAGTTGCGGACTTGGGGCCCGTCACCGATTCCGTCGAGGACGGCGAAGGCCCATCGGCCCGTGTTCTTGTTCCGTTTGATCGCGTAGGCGTCGCACTGGCAGTTCCGGCCGCCGCGGTGCTGGACCGCGCTCACCTTGAAGCCGATGGCCGTCGCCCCGGAGAGCAGACCTGCTGCACGCTGGATTGCCTCGGCACTGAGTTGGGGCAGCGGCGTGAGGTCGCCGGCATGGTTGGTCGCGCCGGTGATCACGACGGGGCCCCGCAGGAGGGGCGGTCGGCTTCCCCCGGTGATGCTCATCCACGCCTGCCGGGCGACGTCGTTCACCGACTCGGCGCCGTGTCCGGCATGGACGACTGCCCGGCGGCCAAGCCGGTGCGCATGAGGGGCCTGGATGTAGAAGCCGATGCCGTGGAGCTGATCGGCATGCCGCGAGTCGAGCAGCAGTTCTTCGACTTCGCCGTTCGAGGAGACCAGCAGGGCGGGCGTTGTGGCGATCACCTGAGGGGTCCAATCGTGCGAGGGGGGAGGCCCCGGGGGTTGACAGGAAGGGGAACTGCAATGTCACGCGGGTCGGGCAGCGGGTGAACGTAGTAGTAGCCGGGCGGATGCGTCTTCAGGTCGGCGAGCTGAGCGAGGAGGGACACGTCGGCGGTGAGCCTGTCCCAGACGGGGTCCGGCTGCTTGAGCAGGTCATATCGAAGAAGGAGGCGCCCGCCGGTGCCGTGCAGGAGCCGCAGGTCGTAGCCGAGATCTCGACGGGTGGCAACGAGTGTGCCAATGCGGGGCTCGATCTTGATCGCCTCCAAGCGGATACGCCGGAGTAGCGCGAGTGCAAGGCGGCGAGTAGCCGTGCACACTTGCTGATCTGCGGGCGGACAGGGGTCTGGAATTCTCACGTATGGCTCCTTGGCGTAGGTCCGCCCGGCGGCCGGGATGTGCTGATCACCGGCCGCCGGGCGAAATCGTTGGGCTAGTTGGCTCCGCCCATGGCCCAGTGGACGCCCCGCTTCTCGTCCGCCTCCTGGCGGCGGTGCAGCGCAAGGCGAGCGTCGCGCTCCTCGGCGCTCTCCTGCCACATGCGGATGTCGGCGATGTCCACGTGCCGGTACTGATCGGCGACGATCGCGGCGGCAGCCTCCGCGCCGAGGGCTTCCTCGCCGTTGTTCAGGAAGGTTCCCGACCCTCCCGCGTGACGGCCGGGAACCTTGGTCCAGTAGCACTGGGGGTCGCAGGTGCAGCGATAGGTGTAGCTGATCTTCCAACGGCGACTGTTCAGTTGCTCTTCGCGGTTCACAGGAGACCTCCTCTCTCAGCCGACGGGGATGGTGGAGTTCTGCAGGTCCAGGAAGATGCAGGCGGCTGCGGCTGTGGGCATGTGGTCGGCCACGATCTGACCGTCCTCGCCCCACGTGAGGAGTTGGATCACGACGTCGAGCAGGGGTTCGGGGAGCATCTGCCGCCAGTCGTCGTAGTCCCTGCCGGGGAACCACTCCTTGCAGGTCCGCCTGAGCGAGCCCGCGATCGCCTCGGCCAGCCGGTCCGCCTGGGCGGGGCTGATCTGCTCGGCGCTCAGGCGCTGGCGGATTCCCTCGGGGCTGAAGGGGTCTGTCACGGTCTCTCCTGACGGTTGAAGAAGGGGGCCGCTCCCCCTTCCTTCTGGTTCTATTCTATATGCATTTGGAAGGGGGGCAAGATTTTCGGCCGATTTTCTTGATCATCCGAGGGTTTTATTTCCGCAGGTCAGCAGCCATGTCCGCAGGCGTGAGGTCGCGTATGTGGAGGACTAGCCGCGATCCTGCGACCACGTGACCCATGCGCATGTCCGGGCCGACGACGCGCGTGTGGTCGTCGTCGGCCAGGACGCCTTGGTCCACCAGCCCGTCGACGCACGCCTTGAAGCTGGGGTACCAGTTGGCCGGGTCTCTCCTCTGCCTGTCCTCGGGGTGCAGGACGCCGATGATGTGGACCCGTTCCAGATGCGGCACCGCACGCGAGGCGGCCCAGGCCGCGCGCCTCAACACCCTGGTGATCTCCGCGCGTTTGTGGTGGTGGAGCCGCTGGTTGGCGTTCAGGAGCGTCAGTCGGGGCGGCAGCGCGACCCTGAACTGGCGTCCGGGCATCCCCTCGAACCAGTCCGGTTCCCCCTCGCCCGGAACGCCGACCGGGGGAACTGCTGTGCGCGGTGCCGACTCTGTTGTTTCAGGGGCGTATCCGCTCCGGCGGAGCACGCCGGCGTGGGTGAAGGCCGACGCGTGCAAGGCGGAGATCAGCACGAGGCGGCGCCTCCGGCCGGTCGTGGCGTCTGCGACCAGGGCGCGCATGTCCCCCGGCTTGTACTGCTCGATCCGTATGCGGATGCTGTCCCGTGGGTCACAGGCCGCGAAGATCCGTCCGGGCTTGATATGGGTCACCTGCGGCCTCGGTCGACGAGGTCCGACAGGGTCTTCGCCGCCACCGCCGCCGGCCACGCGACGATGACCACTGCGAGGTACAAGGCAACGGCGCCCGGCCGCAGTTGACAGAGCAGCCGCAGGATCGGGTCGTCGGCGAGCAGCCTCCGGAAGGCGTCCGCCAGGATCACGGCCCCCGCTACCCACGCGAGCAGGACAAGCTGGGCGAGCACGCTGGTCACGACTCCACCTTTCTGGTGTCGACGTGAACCCAGACGGTACGAAGGACGCGGGCTCGGGCCAGGCGCAGGGCGAGGGAAGCGGTACGACCGTTCCGGTGCGCGGCGAAGCCCGCGCAGATGGCGGGGGTATCGGTGCCGAGTGTGGCGTGGCAGACGATGTGCCCCTCCTGCGCGATGGCGTTGGCGATCATCTCTGCCACGCGCCCCTCTTCCAAGTGCATCAGGTTGCCCGGCCGGAAGATGCACGTGCCGCATCGCCCCGCGCAGATCCGGACGCTCCATGTCGCCGGGTCAGCAACGTCGTGGCGCAATCCGTCGGACGAGTAGGTAGCAGAGCTGGTCATCGATCAGCCCCCGGAGTGGCGGCGCGCACTGCCTCACCGGTGGTCGCCAACAGCATCTCCAGGCAGTGGGACAGCAGTTCGGGATCTGGTGCGGTGAAAGCGGCTCCGTAGAGGGCGAGCGTGGTCGCGGTGTCCCCGTTGGCGAACGCGGTGATGAAGCGTGCTGCGAAGAGGTGTGGCTGCGGGAGGATGTCCTCGGGACGTCTGCCGTCGGTAGTCAGAATGATCCAGGACGCCGTGTCCGCATCGAGTCCCTGCATCTTCGCCAAGGCTTCTTTCGCCATGAGCGCGAGTCCCGTCGCGACGCCGTACAGCAGCGAGGGGGTCCCGTTCCGTGCAAGGTCCGCGAGGACATCCTGAGCCTGGTCGTGGCGTCCCTCTGTCCAGTGGGAGACCGCCTCGACGAGACGCTCGGCGACCATCGTCTGCGTATCTGGGGTGTCCCCGTTCGTGGGTATGACCGGAACGCACCACGTTCCGTGCTGGCCCGGGACCTCTCTCCAGCCGTTCACCGCGTCCGGGGTTCGGGCGTCGGGTCGGATCATGTAGCCGTGCTCGATCAGCCGGTGACCGGCGCTGGCCGGGCGGAAGCTGTCCCAGTCGAAGAAGAGGTGTACCAAGTAGACGTCGTGGTCCTCGTCCAGAACTCGAATCCGGTAGCCGTCCGGGGTGCCGGTGCATGTGGCGGTCAGGTGCTTCACTGCGATTCCTCTCGGTTGGTCAGGGAGCGTCGGGGAGTTCGAGCTGCTGCGCGGCCTGTTCCTCCGCGTCCAGTGGGTTCGGTCCGGGGCGGTAGTGGGGCAGGCACCGGGGGCACTGCTGCTCTACGGCCCGGCGGTGAGCGCGCGATCCGGCGGCCGTGCCGCACGATTTGCGGATGACCGGGACTGGCAGCTCGGTGGGGTCGGCGTCCGGCAGCTCATGGATGATCACGCCGTTGAGCCAGATCCGGCCGCCGCAGATACCGGTGAACAGGCTTTTGGCTGGGACGACTTGCCGGATGCAGGCGGCCCGGTAGGGGCAGCCGCCGCAGACGTAGAGGACGGGTTCACAGATGGCGACCAGTTCGAGGCCGTTCTTCCATCTGTCGTCGGCAACGGCGAAGTCCTCGTCGCCGAAGCACGGGGCGTGGGAGGTGACGTGGGTGCTGATCAGGGTTCGTGATCCGGTCACAGGACGGGCTCCAATCGCTGGCCTATCCACCGGGCGACGTTGACCGAGACCGCGTTGCCTGCCTGCGCGGTCTGCTCGGCCTGGTTGCCGTAGACGACGTACTTCTTGGGGAACCGCTGCCCTTCGAGCTGTTCGCGAGGCTTGAGCATCCGGAAGTAGCAGTCGTTGATGTCCGGGGCGTTTTGCACCAGAGCGGCTGAGTCGCGGGTGGAGAGGGTGTGGACGGGTTCGGCGGCCGTCTTCACCGCGGCCTTGCGGTACGGCACGACGAGGGTGTTCCGCGCGCGGTCGGGCACTGTGCCGGCGTGCGTGACGAGGCCGTGGTGGTTGCCCTGGGCGGTGACGACGCTGAGCGGGTCGCTCGCGGGGCTGGCGGTGGCGTGGTTTCGGTACTCGATGATGAACGGGTCCATCGTCAGCAGGGCTTCGCTCTCGCGGGTGGTGCGAGTACGCATCGGCACGTCGAGGGGGACGGCGTCGGTGTTCCACGAGCCGCCTGTCGGCACCAGAAGTGCATCACCCTGCTTCACCGTCCGGACGGGCATCGGCCGGTCCTCGACGGCGTACGCCCTGTCCCCGCCGTCTTTGCCGTGGGTGAGCGAGATCGAGTACGGGCGCCAGGGGAACTTCCGGCGGCCTGCGCGGATGCGGTCCATGGTGGTGTCCGCGAGGGGCTTCTTGCGGTCGCCGATCCGCTTCCCGAGGTCGCTGAAGTCGATGACGTCGCTGGCCGGGCGAACGTACGGCTCGACCATGGCGTGGCGGCAACGGGTGTTGGGGCAGCGGTAGATGTAGTCGCGCCGGTACTTCCCGATGCGCAGGCCATCGGTCTTGGTCCACGACTGGACGGCGTGCACGTCCTCACCGCAGTCGACGCAGGGAGCCAGCGGCCTGGGCTCCAGGTCGGGCTTGCGCATGGTCTTGAGGGTGAAGACCACGTACATCCGATCACGCCACTGCGGAGCACGCAGGTTAACCTCGTCACCGACGTGGGCGCTGCTGACGCACACGATCTGGTACTGGTATCCGAGCAATTCCATGGCTTGGAGCCAGGTCGCGAACAGGATCCAGTCCAGGCCGAATTCGACGACGTTCTCGACGACGATGGCCTTGAACCGCTTCGCTTCAGCGGCTCGCACCACACACCAGGCGGTTACCCGGGTCGCCTCGAAGGCGTCCTTGGTCAGGGACTCCCACTCGTCGCGTTCCTCTTCGAGCAGGTCAAGGAGATCAAGTTGGTTGGTCTCTCGGGCCCTGCCGCCCGCGGGGCTGATCTCGGTGCAGATGACGGATGCCCACAGGGCGTCGGCCTTGGGCAGCATGCGCATGGGGAAGCCGTCGCTGAGCGTCATGACGGCGTGTTCACAGTTGGGATGGTTGGCGGCGTGCGTCTCGATCGCCAGCCGCCAGTGATTGATGCCGAGCAACAGCTCGTGCCCGGCTTCGACAAGTCCAGTGCTGCTGCCGCCCGCGCCACACAAAAGGTCAATCCAGGTGGCCATGTAGGTAGTTGTTCTCCAAGAGGTCCTGCGCGCCCGGCCCCGTATCGCGGGGCCGGGCAACGGCCGAGATCAGTGAGTGCGGAATCCGCCGTGAGCCTGCGCGTGGCGCAGGAAGTCGATCCAGATCCGCCATGTCGGGTCACCCACGGGCATCTCTGCGATGGCCACGCCCGGGTGAGCGTCGTAGGTGGCGAGGGCGGCGGTGATCTCGGCGACCGTCACAAGGAAGCCGTCGTTCGAGTCGATCTTGTACCTGGGTATGCCGGTCGGCACGGTCTCGGAGGTGTCCTTGACGGCCTGGTAGGCGGCCCGAAATTCGGCGACGCGGTTCGTCGTGCTCGTGTCGCGCTTGGTGCCGGGCCGGAGGTCTGCGCCCGCCAGCCCATAGGCGGACAGCTCCGGGTACGGCGGGGCGGGCAGCTCGACGAGCATCCCGAAGTTCTTCATCGCGTCGAGGGTGCGCGGCAGCGCGGTGAAGGCGAACCGGAAGTAGGTCCCGCTTCCTTCGGCTCTCCTGCCGTCAGAGGTCTGGATGTAGACGTCGTTTCCCAAGGGGTGTTCTCCAAGAGGTCTGCGGCTGCCCGGCCCGGAGTCGGGCCGGGCAGCGCGATCAGCGGTAGGCGGCGTGGCGGCGGTGGACTTCGCCGTACGTCATGCGGCGCGGGACCCGGCTGCGGGCCTCCCAGCGGCGCTCTTCGATGACGATCACAGCGAGGCCGGCACCGACGCCGAGGGCGAGCACGAGCAGCGCGTACAGCACGATCACCGCTCCACCACCTCGTAGCGAGCCGGGCAGGGCTGAAGGAGCTGCATGCACGCGACGAACACCCCGTGGGCGTCGTTGGTCGCGAGTCCGTTGTCCAACGCGGCCTGGGCTCGGGCTCGTTCGGCCTCGTCCTGCGGATGGGCGATGACGCAGGCGCAGCGGCGCTTGCCGGTCTCCTCCGCCGGATTCGGCGGGACCGCTTCGGTGCCCGGCATCAGACGATCACCTGCCCGGCGGACGCGAGGTAGAGGATGCCGACCTCGTCGTTCAGCTCCCACACGGTGAGCGGCCAGTCCGTGCCGCCTTGCGCGTGGACGCACGTCCAGCCCTTCGCCGCCATGGCGCGCACGGCGTTGCCGTACTCCTTGATGGCCGCGTCGTTGTCAGTGAGAGGGCCGTGGAACACCTTGGACAGCGGCAGACGCTGCGATGTCACACCCCGAAGCCGGACGGAGACCAGGTCGATAACGCGTGGCGCGAGACGCCGCTCGGTGACGAAGGTCGTGATGGCCTGGATGAGTGGGACGGTGTTATTGCCGTGTTCCGACTGCTCTCCGTTCTCCGTGGAGTCGTAGAGCACCTCGTCGATGTTCGGGTTGTCGTCGTGGCGGCGCTTGACGTGGAAGCCCTCCAGCGCGGCCGGGTCCATGGGCAGGTCCTCGACCGAGGAGATCCACAGATGCGAGCCGTCGGTGAGCTCGGCGGTGATGGCGAACATGTTCCCGGACTCGACGTTGGTCACGAGCGGGATGCGGCGCAGCGCGGTGATGACCGGCTCGTACGCGCTCCACAGGGCGAGCCAGAGCGGGTCTTCGGTGTTGTTGTGCACGGGCATCGGGGCCAGCGGCGCCGGGTCGTTACTCACAGTTCCTTCTCCAAGAGGTCGTGTGCAAGCCAACAGTACAGAGTTGGGATCTATCTCAGGGTAAATTGATGCACGTGGACGCGCTCACCACAGGTGGGTGACGAACACCAGGCGGGGGGCCTTGCGCCGTTCCTCTCGCGCCTGCCGGGCGAGGGCGGTCGAAGCCTCCAACTCGTCGGCGCGCTGAATGGCGACATCGGCGATGTCCAGCGCCTGGTGGGCGAGATCGCGGGTCCGCATGAGCGCCTGGTGGTTCTCACGGTGATCGAAGTGGATTTCGGCGCCGCCGACATCGTCGAGAAGTTCACCGACGATCTCGTCTCGCACCAGCTTGGCGCGACCGAGACCGCCGAGGTGGCGCTCACAGTCGACCAGGTCCTTCAGGTCGGCGATCCGGATGAGCATGTCGCCGACACCCTCGGGGTCCTGGCGGTAGAGGTCGGCGAGGCCGTGGATCAACTCGCGGGCGGCAGCGCCGTTGTCGAGCACGAGCGCGCCCTTGTGGCAGCGACGAAGGGTGGGCAGGTAGTTCATGTCGTCCTTCCGATCAAGAGGGGGCCCCTCCCCCTCTTTCTGGTTCTATTCTATATGCATTGCTAGGGATGTCCATATTCCTGGTGAAATTTTCTTTCGGGTGCCTAAGTTTTTCGCTGGCTGTCGCCCTTCCGTGCCCGTACGGCCTCGCGCGCAGCTCTGCGCGCCTCTTCGATCGCTTCCGGGTTCTCCTCGGCCCGTTGGCGGCGCCTGGCGGCGTCCTCGCGCCACTCATCCCAGAAGCGCCCGTGCTCCCGGTGCTCCTCGTCCTTGGCCTCCTCCTGCTCCCTCCGGCGTCCTGCGCGCGGGTTGGTGCCGCACCCACGGCAGGAGGCAGCGGGACGCCCCCGGTGCTTCGTGCAGCCCCTAGGCGGCTCCCCGCGCTCCGGGGCGGAGTCGTCTGGCGGAGTGGACGCGGGCTCCCCTGCGGCGTCAGCCGTGGGGGTAGGGGGGAAAGGAAGGACAGAGGAAGAACCAGGAAAGGAAGGGGTTCCACCGCTGGAACCCAGTGGGTTCCCCCCGTGAAACTCACCGGGTTCCACGGGTGGAACCCGGATGTCCTGCCCGTCTGGGTTCCCCCCGTGGAACCCTGCCTCTCCGTCTGGGTTCCCCACGTGGAACCCTGCTTCGACCTGCGGTGATTCGGCCTTCTCTCGGCGAGCGGCCTCGCGGTCTTCGACGTCCTGATAGGTCATCGCAGGCTTTGCGGGGGCCGAACGTGTGACTCCGGAGCGGGCCTTGTTGGCGTTCTTGGGAGCAGCCTTTCGGGCCTCCAGGCGCTCCTTGAGCTCCGGCGTCGTCGGTGTGGGCGGCACGCCGAGGGGGAAGACCCGGTAGACCGCCGAGCGTCCCGCTTTGCCGGTCTCCACGCGCTCGACAAGCCCTTTGGCTATCAGCTCGGTGACGATGGTGATGGCGCGCTTGTCGGTCACGCCGACCCAGGCCGCGAGGCGGGTAAGGCCGGGGCGCGCGAGACGCGTCTCATCGTCGGCGCTGTCCGCGATCTTCATGAGCGCGAGCTTCTGGCTCTGGCTGAGCACGTCGGGCGGCAAGTACGCCGCAGCGATCATCAGTTGGATGGACACGGTTCCCCTTGGGCGGTACAGGTACAGCGGCAGGACGGGGTGCCCCGCCCGGTCGCTTCCGGGCGGGGCTGGGACTCATGGGGTCCGGTCAGGCCGGCGCGATGCTGATGACCGCGGGCGTCTTCTTGCCGGTCTTCCGCCGGGGAATCGGCAGTCCTGCGTCCTTGAGGTTCTTGACCATGCGGTTGACGTCCGGCGTCATCGGGACCGGGATTCCGGCGACCTCATGCAGGTCGACCATCGCCTCCACGTCGTCCTTCTCCTCGTCGTTGCCCCCACCCCAGGACAGCTTGTTGGGGCCGTAGATCCCCTCCGGGGACCGGTCGAGCTTCTTGCGTGCGAACTTCTTGATCCGGTCGCCCTCGCTGTAGAGCTTGTGTCCGTTCACGTAGTCGATGAGCGCCTGTTCGCGGTCGGCGTCGTTGCGGATGAGCGCCGTCTGCTCGGGCACGCCCGGAGCCGTCCCGGGCCAGCACAGGGAGCGGAACGGGCAGTAGTCGCAGATGGCGTCCAGACCAGGACCGTTGAAGTCACGGGGCATCTCTTCGGGGTTCCCGGTCTCGCGCACACGCTCCACCCACCACTGGGCCTCTGCCGCCCGCTGGGGATCGAAGTCGATCTCCTGGACGTGCTCCGCGCCGGAGTCCCGGTTGATGAACCGAAAGCGAATGCGACCGATGTCCAGTGGCCCCAGGCGGGACAAGTACCGCTGGCCGGGAACGTCCTCGAACCCGACCTCGAACAGCGCGCCCGCATACAACTGGACCTGCCGCAGTTCGGCGGCCGTGGCCCCGTAGCGAAGAACGCGGTCCCACAGGTACGTGGACTTGGTCTTCACGTCCTCCACGGTGAGGACGTCGGCGGGTATCGCTGGTCTGTGACGAGCGGGCAGACGAGCGGCGGTCGCCGCGTCGAGCTGTACGACGTCGACGTGTCCCCGGATCAGGGAGTCCTGGACGCTGCGTTCAACCAGCCATCCGTACTCCGTGCGTGCTGACTCCAGCAGCCCGTGGTGAATGAACGTTCCGAGGATCGCCGCTCGCTTGTCGGGGTGATCGGTCGGCGTGACGCCGTGCAGGATGTAGGCGGCGCGTCGGCCGCATACGGTGTCGGACGCGCCCAGTTGGGTCTGACGAGAGCGGGGGCGGCGGGCGTCCACGTCGTGTGCGGCATCCCAGATGGAAGGTGCGATGCCGTCGACGGTGGCTACGGACATAGGGGGTTCTCCAAGAGGTCAGCGTGGGCGGTCACTGCTCGGCGTCCGCGTCCTGCTCGTCGGCCTTGCGCTGGGCGGCGGCACGGAGCTTGTCGGCGTCGGACAGTGGGCCCTCCCCCATCTCCCGCCGAGGGCTGTCGAGTTCGGCGGCGCGCTGCTCGGCGGCGGCCCGGATGGTGAGGATCTCGTCGTGACTGAGGCGGTTCACCGGATCTGGGACGGCCCGCCACAGCGCCTCAAGGAGCTTCTTGTCCGTCAGGCCAGCGATGCGGGCGAGCCAGGGCTGTACGAGATCGCCAACGAGCGCGGGCATGATGCGCGGCTGGGACTCGACGGAACAGCCCAGCTTGTTGAAGACCAGGTCCTCGATGCTGAAGTCCCGCAGTGGCAGCGGCTTGTTCCGCTCAACGCGCATCCGCAGTGATCGGACCTTGATGACCTGCGGGTCGGCGTTGCGCTTCATGCGCACCCAGCATGACGAGTCGAAGCCAAGGTCCTTCTGGGCCGAGACCTTCCACTCGCTCTTGTTCTGGATCGGCTGGCCGTTGTCGTCCGTGGCGCTGACCTGCTTGCCGCGGGCCAGCACGATGGCGATACCGGGCAGTGTGCGCAGCAGGTAGATGATCCTGTTCCACCGCTCCGTGGCGTCGTTCCACAGATTCCGACCGATGTCGAACGCGGCGTCCGGGTCCTCCTGGAGAAGGGCCCGGTTCTTGCGCGTCCGGCGACCGCGTTCGTAGGTCCAGTTAGTGAGCATCCGCCACAGGGCGGATCCCGAGTCGATCGTCAGGACGACGGGGGGCTCTCCGGCTGCCGCCGCGCGCCTGGCCTCGGCATGCACGGCCTCAACTTGTTCGAGAATGTCTCGGTAGGTGCCGTCGTGCTCGATGATCAGGTAGTTGGTTCCCTCGATGGCCGCGTACTCGTCGGCCGATCCCTCGTCGAGGTCGATCCAGTACATCTGACCGATGCGGTCGCTACTGGAGAACTGTGCCGCCGAGTAGGTCTTGCCCGCGCCCTCCTCGCCCTCGATAAGGAGGAGTGGCCAGGGGACAATTCCCGTCGGCTTGCGTGTCTTGAGTTGGACTGCGGGCGGCATTGCGGTGCCCGCTGGTGCATTCACGATCTGTCTCCAAGAGGTCGTGGTCAGTCCGTGCGCAGAGCCCGGACTTCAAAGAGAGCTGTCCACTCCGGGTGTTCGGCCAGCAGGAGCCGTACGTACCGGGAGCGGTAGTCGTTGTTCAGCGCGAACTCGTCGCCTCGGGTCGCCGCGCCGTACTGGTAGCGCAGGAGCTCGAAGAGCATCCCGATGCCGATGCGGCCGAACCCCTTCTCCGCGCAGTCGGCGGTCATCCGGATCAGCGCCCTGAGAACCCAGGGGTTGAGCGCGTGGAACGCCTCGAATCGCTGCTGGATGGTCAGGCTGCCGACATCGGCGGGGTGGCGAACGGGCTGGATGGTGCCGAACAACGGCGGCTGTTCGATCAGCAAGGCTCCCCCCTCAGAGATAGACCTAACACGCCTGGAGTGTTGGAATCTATCTTTGGATGGAAGGATTGTCGATCGACAACACCACCGACCACCCCCGGCGGCCCCCTGGATCGCTGCATGAACCCCCCCCTGAACGAATGAAGCGCACCCCTTTGGATGCGCTTCCATTCTATATGCATTTAGGGGTTAGATCAAGGCGCTCAAGCCTCTGACCTGGCCTTATTCGGCGGTCTTGTTCGCCGCCTTACCGCGCGGCACGATCCTGGATCCGGGACCGTCATAACTGCCGTCACGCAGGGCCGCCAAGACTTCCTTGTCGATCCCCCAGTCCACTCCGCGCGCACCCGCCTGTAGCGCGGGTGCGTCTGCAACGACCGGTTCCAGAAGCCAGATCGGCGATCCGGACAGGTTGTAGTCGGCGGGCCGGAACCGGCCCGTACTCATGGCCTTCCGCAGGAGCGCGCCGGACGGAAGCCGGAACAGCGTCACCAACTCGGCCTGACCTACCAACGGGGGGAGTTGCTCAACCTCCCTCACCCAGTAGCCCGGATCCTGCTCCTTGGTCAGCCGCTCAAGCTCCGTGTGATTGAGGTGCTTCGGGCGCGGAGTCGTCTCTCCGAAGCCCTTCACGAACTGGAGGAGCCAGTACGGCGACCCGCTGATGATCCTGGCGGCGCGGTAATCGAGGGTGTGATCCCGGCTAATCCACTGGCTGACCTGGAGTGGCCTCACGTCGTACAACGCGGCGAACTCGACCCTGCCGGCCAGGTACGGCTTCCTTCCCGCCGGCGCCTTGTCCTCTGCCACTCCATCGCCTCCAGCTCACGTCACGTCTGCATATAGATTGTAACCAACGTGGAAGCGGAGTCCGAACCCTGCACACAGGCGATAAGGTGGAGTCTCCAAGAGGTCGAAGACCCCCCGTCGCGAGACGGGGGGTCTTCTTCCATCCTGGGCTCTCGGGCCGCTCGACGTCACCTCATCGTGGCTTAGGTACCCGGCAGGGTGAGCGACGTGCTCTCGTACTTCGGCGGACGTGCGTAGCCGAGCAGCCAGCCGAACCGAGGCGACAGGTGCTCCTCGGCGAGTCGGAACACGCCGTAGTAGGCAAAGGTGGCGACCGGGGTCAGGACCCCCGTGACGGCCGTGGCGTCGAGATCGAGTCCGTGCCGAAGGGCGACCGCGACGAGCCAGCCGACCGCAGCCGGGACTCCCGTACGCAGCAGCGAGGCGTAGAGGTTCATGGGGATGTGCTCCTTGAGCTGTTGAGGGAGGTCAGGCGAAGAGACGGCGCCAGGTCTCCGGCCCGGGGTAGCCGTCTGCGTCGGAGCCGCTCCACTTCTGGGCGTGCTGGAAGTCGACGACGTTGAGGCGGTCCGCCTCACCCCAGTCGCGGGACGGACCGACGCGGTAGTGCTTGCTGTAGCCCTTGCGCACGAGTTGCTGGCCCAGCAGGAGAATCGAGGCGTTCGACTTGCCGAGTCCGAAGGCGCTGCGGCCGGGAAACGCCGGCGGGCCGGGCTTCGGCGTCGTCGTGGTCGGCCACTTCGGCATCGGACCCGGGTCCGTGTGCGTGTTCTCGGGCGTCTGGCCGTGGCCGTAGTGCCCGCCCTCCGTCTCCCAGATGTGCTCGCTTCGGTTCGCCTTCCAGGTCGGGGCGCCCATCGGCCAGACGTCCGGCACCCCCCAACTCCGCGCCCAGGCCAGGATCTTGTCGAGTCCCTTGGCCGGGGTGTCCCGGACGGTCGCGTACGACGTCCCGTTCACGCGGCAGTACGGGAAGAACAGCGTCTCGACTTGGAGACACACCTTCCCGGTGCGGTTGGTCCGGGTGCCGCCGGCGGTGTCGACGACCGACTTGGACCGGCTGTTCGCCGGGTAGAACTGGGCGGTCCTGCCTGTGAAGGGATCCCAGAGGAGATGCGGTGCGGCTCCCTTGCCGCCACTGGTGAAGTACTGCACGAGCTTGTCGAACGCGACGAGATCGGCGGGCTTGGTCGCCGTGGCGTTCTTGTCCCACGTGATGTGCCAGATGACGCGTGGGTCGTACTGCGAGTCGGTGGGTGCGATGTCGCTGAGCGGGTGCCGCTCAGCGCCAGGCAGCCAGAGATCAGGCATGGCGCGTTCCTTGTTCTCCCCCGCGCCTGCTGTTCTGAGCCTACAGTCCGAGCTTGCCGGTCACGATCGCGACGATCACTCCCACCACGACCGGCGCCACGAGGGCGGTGAGAGCCAACCGTCGTACGCCGCGGGCCTCTTGGCGCTCCGTCTCGCGCTCGCGCTGCATCTGGGCGATGTCGTCCTCGACGGCTTTGATCCGTACCTCGTCAGTCCGCCGGTCGGCGTCGTACTGGATCTTCGTGACCATCTCGGCGAGCCGTGCGCTGAAGGCAGCGAAGTCGGCGCGTAGGTCGTCGCGCATCTGCTGCATGGCCCGCAGCAGTTCCCACGGCGTGGGGTCCTGTCCCGGCGGCGCGGTCACGGCACTCCCTTCGGCAGCCCCGCGCCGCTGAGGATCAGCCTACGCGTTCCTTCCCTTGTGTTTGCAGCAGTCCTACTCGGATTTCTCGGAACCCTCCTCGCTCGCTCCCGAGATCCCGCCGCCGACGAATACCACGCTCAGCGCGAGGGCGGCTACACCGACGGCTGCCACTGCCCCCATCCCCGCCCAGAGGAAATGCTTGTTCTCGCGGTCCTTCTCGCCTACCCGCCGCACGTTTTCGTCGTAGCGGTCGTGGAGGGACTCCCGCTGTACCCAGCTGAGGTCATCACGACCGAGGTCGGCTCGCAGTGCGTCCCTCTGGTCCTGCGAAGCCTTGAAGAAGTGGTTCTGACTGTTCTCGTTGGCCGCGAGAGTAGACTTGTGGGCCTCTTTGACCGCATCGATATTGTCCTTGCCCAGGTCCTTGAAGGCAGGGAACTGCTCAATGATCTTGAGCCGCACTTTAGTGGGCATCTCGGGCATCGATGCCACGAAATTGAGCACCTTGTCCTTGGACAGGTTCCGCCAGTTCGAGATACCCAACTTCCGTTTGACTACTGCTTCGTCCACGTCGCCCTTTCCCTGACTTCGCCCATCGTCCTGTGAGGCATCCCGGATAGTAGCGGTTCCCACCGACAGGCCGGGGATCGTGTCGGTTGAGCTGCGGGATCACTTGGAACCTGTTACCGCAGCGCCAGCGGCGCTTCCGCAAATCCAGGTCGCCAGCCGTTGTAGGACCGGGATGTGTCTTGTACTTGCTGCACGTGAGGATCGGACGGAAGCATCTGCCGCGCGGCCCCGGTTCAGGCTCGGGCATGACATGGCGGCGCCGACAGCGCATGCCGTGGACCCCGTGACGCTGCCTCAACTCGAACTAGACGACATCCCTCAGATGGCGTAGGCGCAGCCCTACTTCCTGACCCGCACTCGCGCCCCGACAGCCGCCTGACCTGGGAAGTTCGCATACGTCCACCCGAACGGGTGAGTGGTGCGAAAGAACACAAACCCCTGGCCCTCCTGGGACTTTCGACCACGGATAGGCCAAGATCCCTCTAACGACAAGCCCTCGCCACCACGGTGAGGCGATCCGGGCGGACGCCGAATCCTGCCGCCGCCCGGATGACCGGTCGACAGATATATGCATCGGCAGGAGTGGAGGACCCAGCGTGACGGGTCGCCGGGACGGTCACACCATGACCGGACCGAGCAGCCCTTGGGATGAAGCCGCGTGTATGCGGCCGGGCAACTTCGCCAGCCCGAATCCGACAGGTCATCCTCCACAGGCGGCTGACGCGAAGGTACAGCCGTCATGTCAACGACGCAGAACAACCCCCAGCCCTCCGGAACCAGCTCCAACGGAGACGGGGGTGATGGGTCCAAGATCCGCAAGTTTGAAGCCGCAGTCATTGTCCTTGTGGGAATCATCGGTGGTTTCTCCGCAGCGACAGGACGACGGATCATGGACCACGTCTCGAATTTCGAGGCGATTTACACAGGCTGCCTAGCAGCAGCCGGATTGTGCGGCTTCATCATCCTGATGTTGAGGTTCATCCGGGGGCAATCTTGACCCGTTAGCACAGCAGGAGGGGCCTTGGCATCTGGCCAAGGCCCTCTTCCTGCACCCCTCTTGACATGAGGTCATAGCACCGAATTCACGCGGCTATGGCCGATTCAAGATATCGTGGGCGCCACTTGAGATCGGGACAGCTCCGAGTTGCCATGATCGAGCCAGTCAGGTGATCGCCTGGCCGATGTAGTCGTCGGCCGAGCCGCAGTCCTCTACCAACAGATAGGCGACGTTGCTGCTGCTGGCGGCGAGCGTCCATGTCTGTGCGACTCCTCCTTGAGCCCCGGTCCAGCACAGTGCGGCCGTGACGTCGCTGCCTGTCGTGTTGGTCAGGATGGTCTGGACGGAAACGGCTGCGTTCGCTGTGGAGGCTTGCAGATTGTTGACCCGTATCTGGTCCTTGTAAATCGTTCCGGACACGCTGTTCTTGCGGATTCGGTATAGCGCGTAGCTGTCACTGGCCGCACTATGCAGTGCCCAGAGGGAGACGCGGTAGGCGCGGCCGGCCTTGAACGTGATGCTGCCGGTGGCGATGAGGGGCGTCTCCGCGCTGGAGAAGGTGACGTTCGCGGTCAGTGTCTTCTGCGCGACAAATCCGCGCCCCTGGGATTTGCCGTAGACGCTGAGGTCTCGGTCGATCGCGAATCCGCTGGATGTGAGCTTGGCAGTGGCCTGGGCGGATGCGGACGGCGCATCGCGGACGTGCAGTTCGATGGATGATCCGGCGTCCGATGTATCGGCGCCGTAGCCGCTGATGTAGGCAACTCCGTTCCCGCTCAGATCGTTTGCGTAGAGGTTGAAGACTCCTCCCGAATAGCCCGGCACGTGGCTTTGCAGGAACACCCCTGTTTCCTGGATCGAACCAGTCACCTTGGGGGCGCTGAGCGAAACGCTCGGAACTTCGTAGGTGGCGGAGGAATCCGAGGCGTACGCGATGGCGGTATTGAGTTCTGCCGGTGCTGACTCATCGGCGCTGCCGGAATAGAACTCAATCGATCCGGTCTCCGGATTGGTGTTTCCGGGGCTGATGACAACTCGCTGCCCGTTCGCGGCAGTTTGGAGGGTGCTGCCGGTGAGGACGGCTCCGTTGATCGTCCTGCCGTTGATGGCATCGGCGTCGAGCTTGTCCGCCGTGATGGCCCCGGCCTTGATGTGGGTTGCTTCGATCGCGCCCGCCGAGATCTTCGTTGCCGTCACGGCGTTGGCCGCGATCTTGTCCGCCGTGACGGAGAGCGCGTTCAGCTTGTCCGTGGTGATGGACAACGCCGCGACCTTCTCAGCCGTGACAGCCAGGGCCGCGATCTTCTCGGCGGTCACCGCTCCCGCGAGGATCTTGGGCGCGGTGACGGCGCCGTCGGCGATCTGTACACCCGGGACCACCGGTCGGACGACTGCGTTGTCCCACAGCACGGCCCCGGCGGTCGACTGGTATGTCTCGACCCAGACCGTGGCCGCGGTGGTGTTGGCCGGCGCAGTGACCGTAGCGGCAAGGCGCTGCCACGAGCCGCGGGCCGGGACGTCCACCTGGGCGACGCCGAAGCCGACGGTAGCGCCCGCGCCGTCCTGCCACCGGGCGTAGAACTTGAGCGCACCTCCCGCCCAGTCGGTGGACGCGTTGGCGTCGATGGCGAGGTAGAGCTGCTCTCCGCTCAGGATCGGCATCGACGTGAGATTCAGGGACCGTGTCGTGGCGGCCGTCGCCGTGGCGTCGACGCGGAGTGCCTTCGCAGAGCCGTTGCCGCCGGAGACGACGGACCATACGTTCGTGGCGATCGCCGCGGTGTAGGCGCCCTCGAACGAAGGGTCGCCGAGCACGTTGGTGCCGCCCGCGACAACCAGCTTGTCCGTGGAGATCGAGGCCGCCGCGATCTCGGTCGCCGTGACCGAATTCGCGGCGATCTCACGGCCCGTGATCGCATCGGCCGCTACCTTCCCGGCGATCACCGAGTCGGCTGCGAGCGCGGCGGCGGTCACCGAACCGCTCACGAGGTTGGTCGCGTCGACGATCCCGGTCTTCAGCGCCTCGATGGCAACGGCGTCGACCTGCATGACGGCCGGGGAGCCGGAGACGCCCATCGAGGCGTAGTTGAGCCACAAGTAGGGGGTGATGAAGCGGACGGCGTCGTGCACGGTGCCGGGCGAGCGCGGGTCGTTGTTAGGACCGGCGGAGCCTGCGGATGCGCGGTCCTTGAGGTAGCCGACGACTGTGACCCAGCCGTCCGTGGTCGGCAGCGATCGGTACGACGCCGCGACGTAGTAGTGGCTGTTCGGGGCGTTCGCCCCGGCGCGGTTGACCAGGGTGGTCTGGTCTGCGCCCACGCCGAGTACGCCGACGTAGAACGCGTCCGCGCCAACGGCGAGTTGGGCTGTAGCCCTGATCCGGGCACTGATCCGGTATAGGACACCGGGCTCGTAGGGGACGAGGGTCGTGCCACGGAGGCGGACGAAGCCGCGGGCCTCGCCGACGTTCCGGCCGGTGGGAGCGTCCGGTACGCCGGTGAGGTGCGCCCACGTGGCGCCGCTTCCCTGGTCGGTGGTCTGCCAGGCGGCGGCCTCGCCCATGGTGTCGACGAGGCGCTGGCTGGTGGCGTCCGCGAGCGCGCCACCGAGCGAGCTGAGGGTGATCGCGCCGCTCGCGACCTTGCCCAGCGTCACAGAGTTGGCGGCGAGCTTCTCTGCAAGCACCGCGCCGTCCGCGAGCGCGGTGGAGTTGACGGCCCCGAGGGCGAGCGCCGCCTCGGTGACCGCGTTACGGGCGAGTTTGGTTTCGTCGATGATCGCGTTGACGAGGTCGTCGGGGACGGCCTTGCGGGCCTGGCCCTGCGCAGCCGACGAGGGCTGTCCGGCCGTGCCGGAGGTGTTGACCGCGATCAGGCGCACCCAGAGCGGGGTGTAGGTGTCGACGGCGAGGGTGATGCTTCCGCTGGCGGCCATGTGGAAGGCGGCCACCGGGCTGCTGGTGTCCGGTTCGGCGTCGGCGGTCGCCGTCAGGTGGACCTGGACTTCGGCCAGATCGAGCGGGGCGGTCTCGGCGTCCGTCCACGTTCCAGGCCAGGTCACGGTGAGCCCGGACAGCGCGGACTCGACCACGGGCGGCGTCGGGGTGGGAGGCGGCGGCCCGTTGTGGGCGACGAAACCCACGGTGCCGTCGTCTTGGAAGCCCATGCTGCCGCGCAGGGTGCCGTCCTGGTCATAGACCTCGATCGCGCCGTGCTCGACGGACGAGTACGCCATGCGGGCGGTGCGGGTGGTGCGGGCCAACTGCCGTTCCAGGACGGCGACTCGGGCGGCCAGGCGGGCGATGTCGCTGCTCACGCGGTGCCTCCCCCGTAGGTGAAGCGGTCTGCGCGCTGGAGCTGGATGACGGCCTGCTCGGGGGTGTCACCAGAGGCGGGCTGGATCTGCCAGCCGACGATGCGGGACCAGGCGTCGAACTCGGTCCACTGGTCGTGGATGCGGGCCCGTACGTCGTCGCCGATCTGCCAGGAACCGAAGCGGGCCGCAGGGTGGTCGCGGATGGTGATCTCGGTGACCTCGCCGATTACCTGCCGGGAGATGCGCTCCGTTCGCGCCCGGCTGGCGAGCCGGTCATTCGCCTTCTCCTCGGGCACTTCGAGCAGGTGCTCCAGGCGCAGCCGACCGTCCCGTACGGCGTCGACGGCGCGGCGCCGGTTGCGGCCCTCGCCGGCGCCGAGCGCGATGACGACCTGAGCAAGGTTGTCGGCGTCGTACTCGACCGGGACTGCCTTGACGACGTTCACGCCGGACTCGAAGTGGATGTCCATGCGACGGCGGCCGAGGCGCGGCCAGCCGATTCGGACGCGGCCCTGCGGCGTGCCGTTGTGCCAGGTGGCTTCTTCGGTCCACTCGGGCCCGCCCTCGACGGCGACCATGTCGCTGATGACGTCGCCGAGTGAGGGCGTATCCCACCAGTCGATCCGGTAAGGGTCCTCTGGAGTGCCGACGGTGGCCTTGGATGTGGTGTTGTCGACCTGGATGCCGAGCTGGCCGTCCGGCTGCTCCTGGCAGTACGCCCACACGTCTCGGATGACCCTGCACGGGTCGGCGTAGGTGTAGGGGCCGCGCGCGTTCAGCTGGCCGTGGAGGTCGTAGCGCCGGTAGGGGTAGGAACCCCAGCCCGATGCCTCGATGTTCAGCTGCTGGCCCTCAGGGTCGGCTCTCCAGATCAGGCCGCCCCACAGCAGTCGCCCGTCGCGCTCGGCGTAGAGCTTGGTATTGCCCGGGTCGAGCTGGGAGCGGACCAGGTGGGCCAGTCGCGGTTCGACGGCCCCGGTAAGGCTGCCGGTCGCAGACAGCGCGGGGCCGAACTCTACGCCGGACAAGGGCAGGTCCCAGGCGAGGACCTTGTTGGTGAGTGCGTCGGTGGTGAGGTAGCGGTATGACGGCGACGCCATCGGGCGCGTCCTTGCTCTCCCCCGCGCCAGGATGGATTTGCGTTGGTGTTGGTGTCAGAGGACGCCTTCGCTGAACTCGACGTCGGCGATGATCGAGGTCGAGCCGTCCACCGACAGGTCGCCGGTCTCTGCCTTGGACATGTAGGTCTGCAATGAAAGCTTCTGGGTGGTGCCGCGCTGCGCCGCGCTGATCGTGATGTTGTCGGCGACGACGACTGTTTGGCGGCGGACGACCGCACCCTGGTTGTCGTCGATGACCGTGTTCTGGCCGAGGTCGGAGCCGAATTTCGTCTGCATGGAAGCGAACACGTCGGCCCTGGCCATGCGCAGCCCGGCGATGGTCACGACAACCTTGGCCGCGACAGCCCAGGCCGGAATCGGGACCGGCCAGCTCGCCGCTGTCGGCCAGCTGTGCCACTTGTTGTCCTGGTACTTCAACTCGCTCAGGGCGGATGGGTAAGCCGTGTACAGCTTTCGGTCGCGCCGGGGGTTCGCGATCTGCCGCAGGTCCGTGATCATGGCGCTGGTGATCGTGGCCGTGTTCGCCGGGAGGTCGAGCCTGGCCAGCGGGATCGCCGTCATGCCGGACGGAACGGTTTTCGCCGAGGCGGAGACGCCGGAAACGACATGGAAGTATCCGACGTCGTCGGAGGTCGGCTCCCGGTTGCCTTCGTACTCCGGGTCCTCCACCCGCAGGCAGACCAGGTCCGAGCGGGCCGAGGATCCCGTGGGAGCGATCGGTACAAGGGAGTCACCCACGTTGTACTGGGTGTAGGAGCCCTGTCCCCAAGCGGCCCCTGTCACAACGGCCGAGCCGTCACCGACGCGGACGCCGGCACCGGGAGTGGCCCACTGTCGAACCTTGAGGTCGTTGCCCTCGGTCACGCCCTGGTTCCCGGAGGCGAGGTCGCGGATCATCATCCGGAAGGCTCGCGCGGGATGGGTGCCGCCATGGGTCAGCATGGGCGGCTGGATCAGTGCCATCTGGTGGTGCTCTCCTTACAAGGCGGTGTGGGCGTCGCGCCACGACACCGTGAGGCGGGTCGAGCTGGTGTAGTCCGCGCCGGTCCAGCGGACTTCGCTGGTGCCGGGCGGGATCTGGAACAGGTCCAGGCGGGAGGCGGCGGACAGAGCAGAAGAAGCGTTGCCGCCGTTGCGCAGCACCCATCGGGTGCCAGGGCGCGTGTCGATCTGAAGGACATCCCTCTCACCGAGCGTCAGTCCAAGGTCTAGGACGCGCCCGGTCTCCGTGATCCAGATACGTGGATTCACCACCGGGCCGGTGACAGTCAGCGAGGGCCAGGCAGGCAGGTCCCCTGCGTTGACAACCCATCCACGGCGCTCTTCGGGGTCAGCGACGCCAGTCGTAACGGGGGCTGTCACTGGGGCTTTGAAGCCGCTGTTGCCCGTGTAGGCGAGCGGCAGGATGGACTGCTGTTCCGGCTCGCCGTGCCAGCGCGGGTCGGTGGCCGCGAACTCCAGCGTCACCGGAATCCACCCGAAGACGGCCTGCGCCATGGACACGGCTTCCACCCGACGCACCCGCCCGTACAGCCGCTTGATGCCATCGCGGCCGGGCCAGCGCAGGCGAAGGGTCTGGAGTGCTCCTGCTGTCTTCCTCGTCGCCGGATCGGCTGCGGCCTCGTGCAGTGCCGCGAGTGCGTCAACCGCAGCGTGGGCGTCGCCCGGCGTGCGGATTCCTGCTTCTATGGTCACGGTCCGAGGGCTGTAGAGATCGACGCCAGGGAACGCGCCGTCGTCCGTGGGGAGGTCCACGTCCTGCGCGCGGACATCGGGAGTGCCCAGCCCGGTGATCTCGCCGACCGGGTACGCCGTGCCGGGCCCCATGAGGACTCCGGCGAAGTCGAGTTGGTAGTCCTGCGTAATCGTGGCCATCAGATACGGCCTCCTCGCTGGGCGTTGCGCAGCCGCCGCATGATCTCCGTACCGACCTGGCCGGCAGCCTTGGCGTCGGCAGCGCCGTTGACGGTCACGGGCATGGATCCGACGAGCGCGGCGGGCCGCTCCTCGCGGACGACGACGACTTGTACGGGAGCGGGCCGGGCGTCGACGAGTCGTACGAGTCCGTTGTCGCCCGCCGGGGTGAGCCGGTACCCGAACCTGTTCGCCACGTCCGCCAGGACGGTCGTCGCCGATCTCCGCTTGTTGACCCCGAGCGGTAGGTACGCCTCCCCTCCAGTGGAGGGCTCGGCGAAGCGGATGATCCCGTTGTTGGTGGAATACAGACCGGCGCGGATACCGCCGTCCTCGTACGCGAGCTGCTTGTTGGCCTTGTCCAGGTCGGACAGAAAGCGCGTGGCCTTCTTTCCCCGCGCGTCCTTGATACGGGTCCGGCCGAGCGTGGCGATCTCGATGATTCGGTCCTCGTCGAGTTCTGTCTTCTCGGAGACGTCGTGGATGCCGGTCTGGTTGGAGGTGATGGCGGAGATGATCGCCACGAGGTCCGGGAGGTCGTCGTCGGGGATGGCCTTCGAGGCGGCCTTGGCCTGGGTGTTGGCCTTCTTGGCCTTGCTCGGGGATTTGGCGGCTTCGGCGGCGATGTCCTCCGCGTCCTCGTCGCCCTGCTCGGCGAGCATCGTCGCCAGGTCGCCGTAGCCCATGGCCGCGAGCTTGGAAAGGTTCTTCTCGAACGCGGCCTGGTCCTTGATCGCCTGCTTGAGCTGGGCGGTGTAGTCGGACAGCGTGGCCCGCGCGACCACGCCCAGCTTCTCTAGGTCCTTGGTCATCTCCGTGACGTACTTGGAGCTGCCGGTGGCCATCTTGTGGGTGAGCTCCACGCCGTCCTCACCCATGTCCTCCAAGGCGTCGGCGACATCCTGGCCAGCGCGGCGAGCGACGGTGGCGAGGTCCTTGCGCCACCGCCGAGCGCGCTTCACCGCCTTGTCGAGGTTCTTCTCGAAGAGCTTCAGGTCGAAGACCTCGGTCTCCTTGCCGCCCTTCTTCACCGTCCGCATGGAGTCCGAGCGGATCGACGAGATCGAGACCAGCTCTGTCGAGCCGGAGGAATTGTAGGACCAGCCGGTCAGCCCTCCGTCGGCGTACCAGTCGACGCTCTTCCCACCGAGACGCCGGACGACCTCCTCGGTGATCGCCCGTGACCGGGTTCGCTTGTTGTGGGCGAGCGGAATGTACGCCTCGGGGCCTGCGGCTTCTTCGGCCCATACCCGCCATGTTCCCTGCCGCGCGATCTGCGCCACGTGGTTCTCGCGGACACCTCCGGTGGCGTAGAACTCGACAACGGAGCCGTTGGCTTGCTTGCTCGGCGCCTGGATGGAGTCGGGGACACCGTTGGCATCGCGGTCCCAAGATGTGGCCTGCCGTTTGATCAGGAGCGGGACGACGACGGGCGGCGGCTGGTTCGTGGACACGTTGACGGTGACCGACTTGGTGCCGGGGATGTTCTGGACCGACAACCCGATGGCGTCGAGCTGCACCTTGACTGCGGCCATATCGCCGGACAGCAAGGCTGACGTCAGCGCCGTTGCGGCCTCGGTGCCCTTGGTGGCGGCGACCTGTCGGATAAGGTCCAGCGCCCCGGACCATTCGGCGTTCGCGTCCTTTCCGGCCTTGGAGAACGCGGCCACGACCTCCGAGAGTTCGGGGGCCCCGATCGGTACGTCCGCTCCCCAGATGCTCTTCAGGGAGTCCATGGCTCGCTCGGTGTCGCCTGACAGAAGAGCGTCCTGGAAGGCTGCGGCGGCGTCCTTTCCCTTCCTCTTGGCGACCTCTGCGAGGAGACCCATGCCACGGTCGAACTCGCTGCGCGCGTCGCCGACGGACTTCTTCACGGCCTTCCGCAGGTCGACCATGGCCATCTGCTCGGTGACCTTCTGGAAGGCGGCCGGGTCGTTACGCTCCGATGCCTTGGCCCAGGCTCGGCCGATCTCCTGGCCGTACTTCTCGGTGATCTCGGCGGTCTTCTGCAAGCCGAGCCGGTACGCCTCTGTGGACCGTTCCGCGTCCTCGGTCACGATGTCGCGCAGCTCGTCGGCGACCTTCGTCTTGCCCTTCTTCAGCTGCCCGACGAGTTCGTTGAGCATCGGCGCGGCGTCCACGCCAAGTTCCGCGAAGTGGTCGGCCAGGTCGTCGTAGCCGAACACCGCGAGTTCGGACAGGTTTCCCTGGAAGTCGCGTTGTGCCTGAAGCTGCTTGTGCAGCTCCTTCATGTAGTCGGACAGCTTCACCTTGGCGGTGTCGGCGTCCTTTCCGGCTTTGCGCATCGCCTCGGCCGCGGCGGCCTGTGCGTCCCTGAAGGCTCGCGACGGGTCGACGGCGTCGCCGACGGCCTCAGCCAGTGCCTTCATCTCGTCGGTGATCTCGGGCGCACCGGTGCGGTCGATGTTCGCGAGGGAGAACAGGTCGAAGATGCCGCCGCTCGACTTGGCCTGCTGCTTGATCTTCGCCTCGACGATCGCCTTCTGCTCGGCGATCTCCGCTTCCTTCTTGACCGCCTCGGACCACATCTTGTGGCGCTCGTCGAGGGTCTTCTCCGCCTCGGAGTACTTGGTGATGCTCTCGTAGTCGCCGGGCACCTCACCGGCTTTGGCCTTGCCGGCGTACTCGTAAGAGTCCTGCTGAAGGCGGTTCTGGAGGACGGCGAGCTTCGCCCCGCCGGAGGTGATGGCGTCGATGGCCTCTGTCGTGCCGATGCCGACCTTCTCAAGATCCTTCAGGGCGCCGTCGGCGGTGAGCTGGTCGTACAGCTTGTTGATGCTCGGGCCGGTCGTCGCCTGCTCGCGTTCCTGTTGCAAGGCTTGGACGAGCTCGTTGGTGGCGTCCTTCGCCTTCTGCTTGGAGGCGGTGTAAGCGGCGTATCCGGCGATGCCGAGGGTGAGGACGGCGGCGAGGCCGGTGACCGCGAGGCTGCTGCCGGCCAGCACGGCGGGCATCACAGCACCTCCGGCCTGGGTGGCGGCCAGGGCGGTACGGAACGCGGCGACCTGTACGGTGACCTTCGTGTAGGCAGCTCGGAGCAGGAGCAGTCCCGCAACGGACGCGGCGACCATCGTGAGGACGGACTTCATCGGTCCGGGGAGGTCCTCGATGGTGCCGACGAAGGTGTGGACGGCGGACCCGACGGTCTTCAATACCGGCAGCAGGGCTCGGCCAACATCGATGGCGAGAGCGCGGGCCTGGTTGGAGGCCAGCTGCCACTGGCCGGTGACGGTGTCGGTCTGGAGGGCGTACGCCTTCTGCGTGGCTTCGGCGCGTGCCACTTCGTTGGCGATGCCCGAGTAGGTGTTGGCGTAGTTCTGTCCCCCGGCGGAGGCCAAGGCAAGGGCTGCCCGGGTGGCGCGGATGTCCTTCCACATGTTCGCGATGCCCTCGGCGGTGTTGCCCGCCGCCCCGTTGAGCTTGTTCACGACCACGTACAGGCCGTCTTGTTCGACGGCGGAGGCGGCCGACTCGTAGCCCAGGTCCTTGACGGCCTGCTTGAGATCCTGCGTCGGCTTCATAACGCGGGTGAGGAGCATGTTCAGGGCGGTCACGGCTTCGGCCGCGGGGATACCAGTGAGGGTGATTGCGGCAAGCGCGGCGCTCATGTCGTCGAACTCGACGCCGGCGGCGGCAGCCATCGGTACGACGTCGCCGAGTTGCTGCGCGAGTTCCTCGAAGGAGATGACGCCGTAGTTGACGGTCTGGAACATCACGTCCATGACGTCGCTGGCGTCGGACGCCGACAATCCGTACGCGTTCAGCACTCCGAGAAGGGCGCGGGCCGAGGTCTCCGACGTGGTCAGGCCCGCTGCCGCACCCTGAGCCGCGACTTCGAGGATCTCCATGGCGTCCGCGCCGTCGAAGCCGGACGAGACGATCTGATACAGGCCGTCGCCGAGCTGGTCGGCGGTCTGCGGCAGGCGGGTGGACAGTTCGACGATCTGATCGGTGAAGGCTCCGACGTTCTCGGACGTGATCTGCTGGGAGATCGTCAGGACGTTGGCCATCGCCCGCTCCAGCGAGATCGCCTGAGCGACGCCGACGCCGAGTGCGGCACCGATGAGCAGGCCGTTCTTGGCAGTCCGGGCAGCCTGGGCGTTCCGTGCGGCGGCCAACTGGGACTCGGCCCGTGCGACTTGTTGTGCCTGCCGCTGCGTATTGCGCGCGGCGGTGGTCTGTGCCTCGTCCCGCATCCGCACTGCGGACACGGCACGAGCTTGGGCCGACGCGGCGAGTCCGGTGGCGCGCGTCGCCGTAGCCTGGGCCGCTGCCGCCCGCCGCTGGGCTTCGGTGTGCTCCTGGGCGGAACGGGCGGCAGCCGTCTGGGCCGCAGCGGCGGTACGCGTGGCGGCTGCCGCACCGGCGCCAGCTGTGGCCTGGGCGCGCGCGTTCATCGTCTGTGCCAGGGCCTGCGCGCGTGCGGCTCGCTCTCCCGTCGCCGCTACGGCAGCCTGTTCCGCTGCCGCGCGGCGAGCCGCTGTTGCCGCCACAGCCTGCGCACGACCGGCGCGTTCCTGGAGCACAGTGGTCCGCTGCACAGCTTGAGCCACCTGCGCCTGGGAACGAACCATCTGCGCCGACGCGGCAGCTTGAGCGCGGGCCAGGTTGTCGCTGGCCACGCGTACCTGGTTCAGCCGTGTGGCCGTTCCATCCAACTGGCCGTCAAATGCTCGGAGTTGAGTGGCGCCCTGCCGTAGACCGGTGGACAGCCCGCCGGTTGACGCGAGCAGGTTGACGTACAAGGTGTAGGCACCAGCCACGTCAGGATGCCTCTCTGGGCTTCAGCCCGATCTTGAGCCCCCGCGCATCTGGTCCATCAGGAATGTGTTCGCGCTCCATCTCGATGACCTCGCAGCCCACGCAGCGGTAGGGCTCGGCCACGTACGCGAAGCGGTCGCCGCCCTGGCTCTCGTCCCACTCCGCCGACCGGGTCCCGCAGGTCTCGCAGACGCTGCGCTGGTACGCGAGGTAGGCCATCGCCTTCGCCCGATCCAAAGCCGTCCACCGGCCGTCCCCCGCACCCGTGAACTGCGAGTGCGGGAGTCCGTAGGCGTGGCACAGCTCCATCTCGGCCCTGAACTGGGCGTCGGCGATCAGCCTTTTCCCAGGTCGGCCCTCATGGTCTGGTTGACCAGCAGCGCGGCCGTGAACAGGGCCTTGGCGTCCGCGTCGCTCCAGCTGTCGAGGAGTTCCTGTGCCTCCGCCTCGTTCATGCCGTCCACCGAGGAGGCCGAGATGAGTGCGGCGGGGAAGGTCTCGACGTTGTACTCGTGGCCGAGATCCGCCTGTTCCTCCGTGGGAGCGTGCTCGCGAAGCAGTTGCTCCCAGGCGGGTCGCGGCAGAGCCCGGAAGGTGAGCGTGAGAGTCCCGGCCGCCAGGGCCCGCCGGGCCTCGTTCAACGCGGCCTGGGCAGCCAGCACGTCCGGCTGTGCGAGTGCCCAGTTCTCACGCTGGTCGGCTGGCATCTCCAGGTCGGAGGCCCGTCCAACGGCGCTGGTGCGGGCCTTGGCCATGTCGAGCGCCGCATCGGTCACGCTCTGCTTCAGGTCCTGGTCGTCGAGGAAGGACACCGCGCGCTCGGGAAGTCGACGGGCCCGAAGACGGGCCATCTTGGCCGCCCAGTGCGGATCGCGGGCGACGGCATCGGCCGGCGGTTCAACGAAGGTCGTAGTCATGCAGCACCTCCGCCGATCAGGCCGCGGCCGGGACGGCTACGTCCTGGACGGGCTTGCCGGTCACGTTGAAGCTGACCTTGAACTTCGCAGGTTCGGAGGCGGTCGTGTACGTGCTCGACCGGGAGCCGACGCGCACCGGGAAGATGTCCATGGACTGCGACGCCGGGATGTCGCCCTTGCGGAGGATGACCACGTAGCCCTCGGTCCCCTTGGCGAGGAGCGTCTCCAGGGCGTTGTCGACCTTGTCCTCGTAGAAGGTGAGGCTGGAGTTGTCGGCCTTGTCCTCACCGGGGATGTTGCCGGTGAACTCGGTGGCCAAGTCCGGTGTGTCGATGGGGGTGTTCTCGACGGCGAAGCCCTCGATGTCGCTGATGGCCGGGGACAGGTCGGTCCCGTTGGTGCCGCCGAGCTCCGGACGGACCGGGATCAGTTCCTTGGAGACGATGTCTTTCAGGAAGAAGAACTTCGTGGTGCCGCGACGGGTGAACCGCTGCTGTGACACTGATTCTCGCTCTCCGGGAACCGGTGTTCCGGAGCGCGCACACGCCGGGCCGGTCCCCATGAAGGGGGAATCGGCCCGTGCCGGGTGGCCGGGCGTCCGCGAGATGCCTCCGCGGTGAGGTAGCTGGAACGTCAGGACCCGAGAGTGGTCACGGTGAGGACGTACCGCTGCACATAACTGTATACGCCACCGCTGACAGACATCCCTTCCTCCTTGTCCAGTTCTCGGTCGATCACGATGTAGCCGGTGATGGTGATGGTGTTGACGTAGGTCCCGCTCAAGCGCGCGAGGAGCGCGGTGCGGACCTTGTCCGCCATCCACTCGACCTGTTCGGCGGTTGAGGCGACCGAGGTGACCTGGACGAGCACACGGGCGTCAGCGTCGCCGTCACCGTAGGGCGGGCCGCTGGTAGTCACGCCCAGCGGGTAGAGGACGCTGTAGGGGATCGTGGCGCCGGTGGGCGTACTTGATGCCGTGGGGGCGGTCCCGTATCCGCAGCTTCGGGCGGTTGTTGTGGCCAGTGTCTTCTGGATCGCGAGGGACACTTCTCTGCCGGAAACGGGCACTACTCCTCCTCTTCTCCTTCGGGGGCGGTGGTCTGCCGCCCGGCGGCATGGCGGTCACTCACGAGTCGTCGTCGATCGTGTCGCCGAGCGCGGCGATGAACAGCGGCCGGATCTCCTCGACGGCTGGCCCGACATGCGGGTAGGGCGGCTGGTTGTAGACGCGCCCCAGGCTGTCGGCGCCAACGAAGCCATACTCCAGGCGTCGCGCCTGGGGCTTGTTCGTGCCGACAACCGCCGTGACGGAGAACCCGTCCGTGGACACCTCGTGCGTCCAGGAGCGCCTGTAGTCGCCCGTGGGCGCGTTGGGGCCCGGCCTGCCGCTGGCCTTGGCCTTGATCCTGGTCTCCAGCAGCATCGCGTAGTGCTGGACGGTGGCCGTGACCTCGGGCAGAGTGCGCGCAGCCCTGGCGTCGAGCTGCGCGGCGATCTGGAACGCATTGGAGTAGGCGCCCGCCAGAGGGTGGGCGTTGGGGTGCGGATTCAGCGAGGACGCCACTGGCTCACTGCCCGTCTTCCGGTTCCGGCTCGCCCCACTGGCCAAGGGCCCATTCCCGCAACAGGGCGAGCATGGCGCGGGTCAGCTCGTGCGGGCGGCCGTCCATCAGGTCGTGACGGTCGAGCGCAGCCTTCTCCAGCTCGGCGGGACTGATCGCGGAGAGGAAGGCAGCCGCTGCCGGGCCAGGTTCCGGCGGGTCGCCGATGACGACGTGCGCCAGGCCCTCGAACACACCGGTCGCCGTGGATCTCGGGGAGAGTTCGATGACCATCTGCGGTACGTCGCCCGCGCGGTGAGCCAGTGAATAGGCAGCGAGGTCCCGGGAGACGTCGTGACCGCCGATCTCCACGACGGCGGTATGCCCCTGCCCGGTGACGCGCACCGGCAGGGGCTCACCCTCGGAAAAGATAGATTTTGAATTCTGATGTGTTGGCATCTATCTGAGGTTACGGGTATCTGGTGACAGCCCAGCTCGCCAGCCGTCTATGGAGGGGTGATCTCGTCAAGACGGGTCACCCGAACGATCTCGACCGTGGACGCCTCCGACGGATCGAGGACCTGCCACACCCGATTCGCTGTCGCCGCGTGCTCGCCAGCTGCGGCCACGACCTCCACGCGGTCGTACCGCACGGGAACGGGGGCCGAAATCGGCGTGAGGAGCCGATACCAGCTGACCGTGTCGTCCAGCCATTCCCGCCCGAGAACGTGCTGCGCGGTGACCTGGCCATGGCCGGACAAGACAGCCCCCGGTCCCTCGTAGACCGACTCCGCCGGCACTGACCCCAAGAGTCCGGTCGAGGGGTCGAGTTGGGGAGTTCCCGTTGGGCGGGTGATCCGTACCGTGTCCACCAGCAACGTCGACTCCAGCTTCTCCCGCTCCGCCTCGGTGTCGATCGGCGTGCTCACGAAATGGCGCCTGAAGTGCTGGACTGCGTGTTCTGGTCCAGGAACGTCGTGCGGACCACGGCCAGAGTGGAGGTCTGCCCGACATCGAGGACGCGCCACGTACGGCCGATCGCTGCCGGGTCGGCGGCGTTGACGACGCTCACCATGTCCTCGCGCGAAGCCACCGGGGCGTCCAGAGGCGTGATCAGCTTGTACTTCGACGCGGAGTCGTCGACGTACGCCTGACCTTCCAGGTGCAGCACGATCCCGGGATCTCCATTCGGGAAGACCCCGCCGTGCCCTTCGTAGATGATGACGGGCGGGCCGGGCTCGTACTGGCCTGTGTCCGGGTTGAAGACCGGCTCGCCCGCTCTGCTGATACGTACGATGTCGGTGAGGATCTTGCGTTCGATCAGGGCGCTGACGGCCCCGAGGGTCAATCCTTCAGTGAGAGTGCTCATATGTTCGAGCGTAGTCGCGCCTGCCGAAAGCCCAGACTCCTCCTGTCTCGTGTCCGGTGACACTGAACCTTGACCGTTTTCCACTGAAGTTTGACCGGTGCTCGATTACGACGGACCGAGCCGGCTGGTCGTGCGGATGCTGCTGGCCTGCCGTTCCTTGGGGTATCGCCGCGATACGGGTCAAGGGGCAATGATGCCTACTCCTCGTCGTCCTCGTATGGGATGGGCACCAGGGGGAACCGGTCCTTGATGGTCGCCCATGCTTGGCTGCTCATCTCCGCCTTGAGTACGTCAGCGTCACGGGGAGAGTCGTCGAGGTGCGGGCAGTCGATGAGCCGGTACTGCTGGGAGAAGTGCTGCCAGCAGTAGGCCGCTCCGGCAGCGAAAATGTGCTTACCGAGGGGTTGCATGCAGTCTGGGCAGATGGCGACAGGCCCGAGGTACTCGTGGATGTCGAGGGCATCGTCCCCACAGCCGGTGTACTCCATGAGCCCATAGGGCATGGCCATGGTTTGCTCCGTCTCCCGCAGTTCCAGCGTCCGCAGGGTCTCGGTTGCCTTCACAGGCTCGCTGGCCGCCGTGGACGCGAAATTGTCAAGAGCTGCAAGCCACTCCTCGCCGCTTGCGTACGGTTCACGGTTGCGGACGTCGAACCAGAGATCAGCGAAACACCCGACGACAGCTTCGGGCCGATCGAGCAGCGGCGTGAGCGTGATGCAGGAGCCGTCGGTCTCGCCGCAGTTCGGGCAAGTGTCAGGTATCGCCACACCGGTGCAGTGTACGTTGGCGCTCCGTGCTGCCCGTTGCCGTCGCATTCCGGCGGCAAGCTGTAGGCCCGTCCCTCCAGTGTCGCCGCGGTCGCCGGGCACGTCGCCGAACGCGACCCCGCCGCCCGCCGTCGAATTGAACCGGGCACTCAAGGCTTCAAGGTGTCCCGTGGCCCCTTTGTGCTTATCTCGGCGATCTCCCCTCCAAGCCGCCGAGTCCCACGCGGTCAAACTTCAGTGGCAAACGGTCAAGGTCTAGTGTCACCGGACAACTCGCCTGCCACAGCGATCTAGTGACTGCGCCGGGTGGTGAGAAGTCTGCCGTCCCGGAGATGGTGGGCAAGGTCGAGGCCGCTGTCGAGCATCGCGAGGACATCGAGGTGTCTGTCGGCCGGCACGGTGCCCAGGCGCCGCTTGTTGCGACCGACACGGATCAGAGGGTTCGTTGCGCTTGGTGGAGCGATCGCGACCGGCCCGTCAGATGCGCTGGGCGTTAGACGGACCAGGGGGGTGATCACGGTGCGGTCGTCGAGCAGCTTGTTGACCAGGTTCGAGGGTGAACGGACGTAGTCGAGGAGGTCTTCGATCTCGTATTCGTTCGCCTGGTAGTGATTCGTCCACCCGTCGATGTGCAGCTCTGCGAGCCAGCGGCGTAGGTCCGCTGGCCGACGCAAGTGGGCGGCGGCCTCTCGACCGGCGAGGTGGGCCAGGCGGCGGGAGGTGATGCCGGAGGTGAGCAGTGAAAGGGCCTGCTCGGTGTCGACGCCGTGCCGGATGTGCCAGGCAGTGTAGGCGTTCAGCCGCGGCGTGGTGGGGGACAGCAGGGGGCTGTTGTTGACAAGATTGATCAGGGCGCCGGTGACCCAGCTGAAGGCGTGCTCGAAGCCGCTGCTGATGTTGCGCACTGCTTGCTCGAGTGCCCATTCGGCGGGCACATCGGGCAGCCATGAGCGAGCCAGGCCGGGGATGCCGCTGCCGGAGATCCAGTCCTGAATCGCGGTGGCGAGCGGGACGTCCACCGCTGTGCCCTTAACCTCTTGGGTGGTGAAGCGCCAGGTACCAGCGACCTCTGGCAGTTCCAGGAGGCGCTCGAAGATTTGCTGTTCGGCGAGAAAGGCAAGGGTTCGCTCCAGCGTCCACTCCTCTGGTTGCGGTTGGACGAACCACACCTGCTCGGCCGGGTTGTCGTCGTCAGCTGTCTGCTGGGCAAGTTGGCGGGCCAGGTACTGGGCGAGCTGGTCCAGGTCGCGCGCTGACCCGAGGCTGGTGCCGGTGCTGGACCAGCGGCCAGCAAGGTCCCTTTCAGTGGCTTCATGCACCTCTGCCACCCGTCCTGCGAGGCCGAGCCAACGGTTGGTAACCCGCTCGTCGTCGGCCTGGTCCATCGCGAAAAGCGACCGGACGGCGTCGAGACGGTCCCCGTCCAGGACGGGCGTCGTGGCCTGGGTCTGCAGGACCAGCCACACAAAGGCAGCGAAGTCCGCAGCGATGCTGTCCGCTAGGGCGAAGACACCGTCGGCCTGCTCACGCATCTTGTCCTCGGCGTCGGCGAGGGCGGTCAGGGCCTCGTTGGTCAGCAACGCGGAAACGACCTTGAGCTGCTCCGTATCAGGATTGAGGGTATCGAATTCGGCTGGCTTGGGTGGATAGGGGCGGGTCAGGAGGATCCATCCCTCGCTTTCCCGTCCGGCACGCCCCGCGCGGCCGACTGCGTTGACGAGTTCGGCCGGACTCAGGCTGCGCTGGTTCTCGTAGACAAGATGATCCCCCTGGACCTTGCTGTGCACGATGACCGTACGCACCGGCAGGTTCACCCCGTCGGTGAGGGTGCTTGTGCTGGCGATCGCTACGAGTTGGTCGTTCCGCAGGGCGTTTTCGACGGCTTGGAGAACGTCGTCGGGGAGGTCGCCGTGGTGGTAGGCGACGCCGCGACGGGTGCAGCGGACCAGCGGGTGCTCAGGCCCGAGGGTGTCTGCCAGGTACTCGGAGAGCGCGGCGGCCGCGGGGCGGTCTCCGAGATGTTCGGCGATGGCGAGTGCGGTGTTGCGGGCCTCCTTCTTGGTGCCGACGACCATCAGGACGCTGCCGGCCGAGGTGAGCGACGCGGCGCCGGCCGCGAAGACCTTGTAGTCCGCGATGCCTCCGGACAGGCGGGTCTTGGAGTTCCACTCGTTCCGGTAAGCGGAGGCGAACCGCCGCTTGCCCACCTCACCGGTGGTCAGCCGTGCGATCGTGGACGTGGCAGTCGGCCGGACATCCAGGCGGACTTCGACCGGCACAGTGGCACGCCATCGGGAAAGTTGATTGGCTGACGGCGACCGAGGCTCCAGCTCGGCCTCATCGGAGATCAGCTGCGGGTAGAGAAGCCCGTGCAACCGACGAGGGCCTCGCCAGGTGTCGGTGAAATACACCTCGCTCGCTGGACGCTCCGGATCGAGCCACGAGGCGATGTCGCCCCGGTTGCCGACCGCCGCCGACAGCAGCACCAGCCGGACGTTGCTCGTACTCGCCCGCAGGAGCCCAAGCAGACTCTCCAGGATGAAGCCCCGCCGCCCCTGCGCGAGATGGTGCGCTTCATCCACCACGATCAGCCCGACGCCGTCCAGCGCAGCCTCCGGGTCACTGCGGATCATGTGCATGAGCCGCTCCGGCGTCACGATCTCCACATCGCTGCCCTCCGACTCCCGCTCGGAGGACAACGGGAAGTCCGGCTGCTCCGCCGCCAAACGCCGCTCCAGCATGCGCAGTCGGCCCCGCAGGGCCGAGCGCATCTCCCGCCCGAGGCTGCGCATCGGCGACACGTACAGCACGCGCCCAGATCGCTGCGCCAGATGCGAGCAGATCACTAGCTGAGCCATCAGCGTCTTGCCCGCGCTGGTCGGCACACTGATCAGACTGCGCGGCGTCGAAGGGTCGACCGGGTTCCCTCGCTCCAACCTCAGCAGCTGGCGCTGCGGAGGCCACAAGGTCATCACCGGCGGTTGGGACAGCGCGAAACTCCGGGCAACCGCCGGGGGCGTCCCCGGAGGCAGCAGCGAGTACAGGCTGCTGGCCTCCATTTCCGGACACAGGTCAAGGAGATGCGCAGCCACCCACCTTGCCAGCCGGTCACCGTGCCCTGCCCGCTCGTGCATCACGTCCTCGAGCAGGCGCTGTGCCGCCGTAAGGTTCTGCTCCTCCCCAAAGGTCAGAAACTGGTACAGGCGGAAGACTGCGTCTACGACCGCCTCGGCCGGGCCGTACATGGTGCCCGCCAGAGACTCGCGGCGCATCACCTGCCGTAGCTCCCTGAACTGCCGCCGCCAAACGCGCAGCGTTCGACCCAATGTCGGCCGGTCGAAGCCGAGGAAGACCACCCCGGCCCCCACCGCCAGGGTGCCGATATGAGAGCGGAGCGCGCCGCTGTAGTCCACAAGGCCCCGCACCTGACGGTAGACCGCGGTGGCGTTCGGGTCCTGCTCGCTCCGCCGGTAGCCCGCCTGAGCGGCGAAAGCAATCTGAAGTCTGTCGGCAGGGGACCGCCGGTCGTCACCCAGCGCGAGGTCCAGCAGGTGCGCGCTGACCGCGAAGGCCTGCCGGATGCGCCCTGCGTCGAATCCAGGAACCTCCGGATCGAGCGCCGCCAGCCCATGCAGATACCACGCCGTACCGAGCACCTCGTCCGTGATCCCGCGCTCGTCGCGGAACGCGGCGACCTCCATCTCGGTCATCGTCGCCAGAAGATCCTGCGCGCTGGGGAGCACACCACCTGGCCGGTAGTCACCAAGCGCCGACGCGAGCACAGCTGGATCTAGAGTGCGCTCCACACGTACTCCCTCACGTCCTTGGCGAAGTTTTCAAGATCGTCGACCGCTACCACCATGCCTTGCAGTGCCCCGCTATGGGCGTGGGTCGTGAAATGCATGTGAGACCGCTCGAACGCCGTCTCGGGGACGTCCGTGGCATTCAGCGCCAGGCTGACACCACCGCTGCTCGACTCTTGCGCGTACACCCACTGCCGCGTCAGCGAGCTGACGAACGCCTGGGTGTCCGGAGCAAGGCACCGGCCGCCCCAAGACATCTGGCTCAGGTATTTCGCTCCGTTGTTGTTCAGCTGCTGCCAGGCGCCGCGGATGGTGTCGCTCGGCTTGGCAGCGGTGCCGGTGAATTTCTTCATCTCCCACAACCTGAAGACGAAGCCCATCGCGCCATCCTCTACGCGGTGGATGATCAGCCCGTCCGGACCGCTGTCAGTCACCGTCGAAGAAGGCGGATCAAGGATCTCCACGCGTCGTCCGGGCTCCAGGGTGAGGTCCCGTGTCAGCAGGTACCAGAGCCACTCACCTATGTAACCGGTGACGCCAGTGATGTCGTTGGCTTCGAATACCGGAGCCGCGACGTTCAGGATGTACTCTCGGTCCTTGTCGACAAGCTTCACGCCTGTTATGGCAGCCTCACGCCACAACTCAAAGGCGAGCGTGTCCAGATCGGCCCGGGCGAGCATGATCTCATCCGCGATAACCCAGGCCGCCGCTGCTCGGTCTATAGGTTCCTGACCAATGGTCATCACTAGGTCCCACGGGCACACCTGATCCCGGCCCCGCGGCTCGCGTCGCGTCAAATCTATGAGGCGGCCCCCGACCGATTCGGCGCGCTTCATTGCCCGCCCTGCAGAAATTCGCAACTCGCCCTCACCCCCGTCCCCCGGCCCGGTGCCAGGCCGCGAGGGCAAGACACTGTCCACACGATCACCCTACCTACCCGTGAAAGCTCCTTCATCTACTGTCGTGAACACCTGCAGAGGTAAGCGTGGGGCAAACCTTCGGGGCCTCAGGCACGTGGCTATCAAGATGAGCAAGGCGCGGCTGCTGCGGCAGATAGGGCCGGCGCCGCCGCCGGTCGCTGGCGGGGCGCCGACGGGGTGGGCGTCGGAATTACTGAGGTTGAACTCGTGGTGTCGACTGGGGCAGTGCGAATCGGGACGTTCGGATCACCGATCCTTGGCCAGGGAGACGAGCTCAGCGAACAGGCCGTCGGCATGCACCAAGTCCTCGTACCCGCCTTGTTCGATCACCCGTCCTTTGTCCATGACCAGGATGCGGTCGGCGAGCCGTGTGTTCTCGAGTTGGTGTGTGACGACGATCGTCATGCGCTCGGCGGCGATCCGTTTGATCTCCAAGAAGATGGCGTGCTCACCGCGGGCATCCATCTGTGAGGTCGGTTCATCCAGGATCAGGAGCGGGGTCTGCCGGTAGAGCGCGCGGCCGCACACGAGTCGCTGCCACTGCCCTCCGGACAGTTCGGCGCCGCCGAACAGCTCCTTGGCGAGGAGGGTGTCGAGCTGGTGGGGCAGCTTCTCGATCGCCTCGCGCATGCCGATGGCATCGACGACGTCCCACACCGGCCCGTCGTCGTACGTCTTGGGCTGGCCGAGGGTGATGTTCTCGCGGGCGCGTAGGGGCCAGCACGCGAACCCCTGGGGGACGAGCGCGGTGCGTTTCCACACGGAGTCGGGGGTGGCCTGGGCAAGGTCGATGCTGTCCCACAGGACGCGGCCCTTGTCGGCGAGGAGAATGCCGGTGAGGAGCTTGGCCAGGGTTGACTTGCCCGAGCCGTTCTCGCCGACGATGGCCAGGATCTCGCCGCGGCGGAGCGTGAGTGAGACCCCCGCGACGGCTGGTTCCTCCTTGCCGGGGTACTGGTACACGACCTCGTCGAGGCGGATCTCGTCCACACGATCCGGGATGGTCAATTCCCCGCGCTTGGGGGCGCGTTCGGTGGCCATGTCCAGGAAGGACCTCATGTCGGCCAGGTAGAGGGAGGTGTGGAACATCGCGGCGCCGTGGATGACGAACTGGGCGAGCGAGGCCAGTGTGGTCTGGACAGCGACCAGGGCGGTGGCCGCGACCGGCAAGGCGACCCGGCCGGTGGTGGCCAGCCAGGCGAGCGTGGCCCAGGTGCCCAGCTGGAAGATCCCGCCCAGCGCGCTGGTGGCCAGGACGATGCGGAGCATCCGTGGGGCTGCGGTCAGGGTGCGCTGGTCGATCCGGTCGGACAGCGCGCGATACCAGTAGATGAGGTAATCGGTCATGCCGTTGGCGCGGACCTCGTCGCCGTAGCGGGAGTACGTGGCCCACCAGCGCATCATCGAGCGCACGTTGCGGTCGCCGACGTTGAGGTAGTGGGTCTCGTAGTCGACGCGTGCGGACAGCACCGCCCCGGCGCCGGCCGGGAGCACGGCCAGCAGGAGCAAGGGCAACATCAGTGGGTGCAGCGCGGTGATGACCCCGCTCGCGGCGATCATGCGGATCAGGGCGGACAGGAACCGCTGGGCATCCTGCACCATCATCCGGGTCCGGGTGACGCCGACTTCGGCCGCCTCCTGCCGGTCGGCGAATCCGTCCTCGCCGTACGCGGCTGACTCCACGCGGCACACGGCGGCGACGAGGGCAACGTCCGCCTCGGTCATCAGCAGAGGTGTGATCCGCCCGTCCGCGTACGAGGACAGGGCTCCACTGATGCGGCCAATGCCCGCAGCTGTCGTCACCACAACCAGGGCCGGCAATGCGGCGTGCAGACGTCCGGAAACCGTCCCGGTGGCGAGGAGGTGGGTCATCGCCTGGGCGGTGAAGGCGAGGACGACACCGGCCGCGATGCCGGTGAGCAACTGGCAGACCAGGAGCAGTACGACGCCGGTCCTGTCGACGGCCCACGCCATCCGCGCGGTGTGCCCGAGCACGGAGGGAAGGCGTCGGCACATTGCTCCGAAACTGGCATCTGCCAGCGGGTTCTTCCCGTACTTGCCCTCGAAGGTGATGCTGGCCGGGGGTGGAGGGGGCGGCGTCTCCTCGTTTGCAGTCGAGGCGTCAGTCACAGTCACCTGTATCCCTCCTTGGGGGCCGTGCCGCACCTGGTGGCTCGGCATGCACGGCATAACGACATGCCGCGGGATTCGAACGCGCTCGCTTTCGGACGTGCAGGGGCCCTTGAACCGCAAGGGGTGAACCTGTGACCGCCATACCGGGGCGGCCCATGGCCGGTGCAGATATGACCGAATCGCCGATGGCTGTGGCACCTGTGACGCATGAGGTTTCGGGCGGTGATCGGCTCGCGATGACACCAAGGGACTCGACAAACCAAGATCATCCTTACCCAATTGGGCAAGGATGATCTTGGAGGGCAACGCTTTCCCGGATTGTGTGATCGCTGGTACGCACCGCATGGTCCAGTTGGTCACGCAGCTCATCGGGGATGGTTCCTGCTCCGAGTGCGCAGGCGGTGAGGAGAGTTCGGCAGTCCTGTGCCTCTCGATCCGTGGCGAGGGCGGCACACTGGGGGTGTGCCAGGATCTCTCGCGCGGCATAGCCGTCGGAGGTCTTGATCGCCCTTCGGTGCAACTCCTCGACCGCGAGGCGTGCTTCAGGCCCTTCGGGCAAGGTGAACAGGTCCAGCGTGGCGAGCCCGAGCCGCGTGTTGAACACGGTCAGGTCGTCCCCGTCTAGAGCCCCGAGGTGCTTGGTCACCAGGTTCTGCAGGGTGTGTTGCCAAGGCAGTCCTGCCGTTCGGTGGCACACGATGCTCAGGCAGTCGGTCACGGCGACTTCCCAAGGTTCGCCAGGCTTCGTGTCGGCCAGGAGGCTGTTGGCGCGGACGGTGTCTCCGGCGGTGAGAGCGGCGAGGACGGCGACCTGGCGGCCGTCGAGCATGCGCTGTCCGACTCCGTGGTGTGCTTCGACGTGGGCGAGTGCTTCAGTCCAGCGGCCGGCAGTGGTCAGGGCGCGCGTTCCGTCAGCGAGTAGAACTCGCCATAGCCAGGCTCGGACCTCTTGGCGGTCTCGGGCTGTTGAGGTGAGGCCGGATGGCACGGCCACGTCCTCGAACAAGGTGGTAGGGGCGTTGGTGCTGACCGCATCGAACAGCTGGAGGAGCGTACGGCGGCCGTCGTCGTGTTGCCCGGCGCGGATGGCGAGGCGGGCAAGGTTGATGATGGGTTCTAGGGCTCGGATCGCGGCCTTGCCGGGCAAGGGAGCGGCGTCTAGGTAGGCGGCTGCGTGCTGGTGGCACAGCGTCTGGGCCATGTCCGGCACACCGGTGTCGGAGGCGATCAGCGCGGCCTGGTTGTAGACCGTGGAGGCCATGCTCGGGTCGCCCGTCTTTGCCGCGCTGTCGGCGAGTTCGGCGAGCGCACGAACACGCTGGGGCAGGGGGAGGCAGGCCGGGCGGGGGCGAGCGATGAGGGGGAAGCGCCGGGCCAGGGCGTCAGGGAGTATCCACACGGTCCGCGACGCTCCTTTCCGTGGTGGGGTCCGGGCCGAAGACAACGGTTTTCGCGGCGGCGGCAAGGGCGGCCTGGGTGGCGTAGGGCAGGCCGATGCGGTTCCAGGCAAAAAGCGTGTGATGGGCGAGCACGGCGCGCAGCCCGCGGTGAAGCAACCCCAGCTCCATGAGGTGGGCCAGATCCCGCCCGGCGTCGCGATAGGCGCGGGCCCAGTCCGCGAGGTGGGCCAGCGGCCCACCTGTACGCATCAACTCGTCCCCGTTCACGGAGATCAACCGGTGTACGGCAGCTTGGAGTTGCTCGCGGCTCTCCGGTGTGGCACCTGGGGGCGTCTCGCGGTGGGCGCCGACGCGGGCCCAGACGTCGCCTTGTTCGTACCAGTCCAGCCCGGCGGAACGCATCAGGATGCTGCACAGCATCAGGGACGTCTCGCGCCGGTGCGGGCCGCCCTTGCGCTGAAGGTGTTCGAGCAGACTGCGGCTGTCCTGGTGGAAGAGGCGGTGCGCGCTGGCCATGGCTTTGGTGCCACCGAATGCATGCTCTTCGGGTTCGTAGACGATCTCTGTCCACGCAGTGATGGCTCCCTCGGCAACCAGCGTGTCGAAACCCTGGGCTATGTGCTCCGCTCCTCCGGCGGCGGGCAGGTAGCGCACCCGCCAGCACGGGTGCTTGCGGATGATGAACCACCGGGCCAGGGCGCCTTCGTCCTCGCCCACGCGCAGCATGGGGGCGAGTCGGGACACAGCGATGGTCTCGGCGTTCTCCCATTCCGGGAACACGAGATTGGCCTGGCGCCAGGCCGGCAGGGTCATCGGAGGGCCTCCGCAGTGTGTGCAGCGGCCAGAGGCAGTGTCAGCACGCGCTCGAGGCGCACCCGGTAGAAACGCAGGATCAGCAGGGAGTGGTCGGAGGCTTCTCTGGTGTCGTCGTTGTCGACGACTTCGACGCTGTGCAGAGCGGAGGCGAGGCCGCCTGTCCCGTAGGCGCGGTCAATGCGCTGGGGACCGCCTTGGTCGGGCTTGCACTGTCCAGCGGTGGCGTTGAGGGCCTCGGGCTGGCCGAGATGGTCGGCGGCATAGCGGGCGAGGTCGAGGTAGCCGGCGTCGGTCAGGGCGGCGTCGGGGCGGGTGTCGCTGCGGCGGTGTCCGTCGGCGTCGAGGTAGGTCCGGTGGACCATGTGTGCTCGATCGGTCACCGTGGCCCAGTCGGGCAGGGCGAGGCGTTCGGGATTGCGCGGGTAGCTGTTGGTATCCCCGGCGGCGAGAGTGACTGCTCCTGCGTGCATGGCCGTCCAACACGCCTCCGTTAAACGCTGGTTGGCGTCGAAGCAGCACATGTGGAGGGAGACGAGGTTGAGTGGCACCGGACATGTGCCGAGCCGCGCGACCACGTGGCAGGGGTGCAGCCACCACGGCTTGGCGCGGGGGCGTGCTTCGACGACGTCGAACATCGTGGGGCGGAGGTAGACAGCGGTCGCGACGTCGGCGTCCGCGTACGGGTTGGGCGCGGAGAGGAAGCCTCGCAGGCTCAGCCGCTTCTCCGTGGCGTGCAGGAGTTCGCTGCCCCGCTCGCGGCTGAACTTGGCCTCCTGTTGGAGGAAGATGTCCGGCTCGTACTCGGTGAGGACGTCGAGTGCGAGATGCCGGCGTTCGCCGTTGCGGCCGCCGTCACCGTCGATGTTCCACACGGCAGCGGTCACGAGGTCTGTCACTTCAGACCTTTCGGTATCGGTACGGATTGGCGCGGTATCACGCCAGAGCGAGGAAGGTGTCCCAGTGCGGGGCGGGCGCACGGCCCGTGCCCACGGTGTGCAGAGCGAGTGCTGCTCCGGCTGTTCCATCGAGGAGTTCCGGGTTGGGGTCGCTCTGGCTGAGCGCGGTGATCAGGCGGTCGGTCAGCCGCGGCAGCTCGGCGCTGATCTCGGGGTTGTCCGTCTCGGTGGCCATCCGCCATGCCGCGTGCAGGAGTCCCGCCATGCCGTGGCACAGCCCGGTCTCGGGGAGCGTGTCCAGTTGGAGGGGGTCTTGCAGGGCGGCAAGAATGGCGTTCTCGGCCATCGCGACGCGTGCCGCGTCTCCGAGGGCGAGTCCGGCCAGTTGCTGGGCACGGGCGGTGCCGCTGACGCCGTAGCACCAGGACGGCCGGGGCCGAAGCGAGGAATGGACCTGGTCGTCGGTCACCTGCTGGATCGAGAGGTGTCCCGGCCACCAAGGCGCGGCCTCGTCGCCTTGCCGCCACTGGTCCGTCCAGGAGCAGATCGTCGCGATCGCGTCGACCGTGCCCGGCACGGTCAGTCCGCCGAGCAGGGCCTGCGAGAGGACGGCGAGGGTGGAGCCGATGCCGTGGGCGAGCCCGATGTTGCCGTGCCCGCCGGGGTAGTCGGGGTGAAGGACCCCGCTGGGGGCGACGTCTGTCCACCACGGCGGCAGCCCGGCCGGGTCGGGGATGTGCTCGGTCAGGCGTACCAGGTAGGCGATGACGTCCGAGGTGATTGCGTGGTGCGGGTGGCGGCTGAGGTGATAGGCGCCCAGGCCGGACAGGCCGCGGATCAGGTCGAACTCTTCCATGAGGGGGCGCTCGGCACGGGTGATGCGCTGGTGGGCGGCGGCCAGCCGGTTGCGGGTGAGGGTGAGAGTGGCGGTGTCCAGACGGGCAAGGACTGGCAGGTAGCCGCTCGATGTGCTGACCGCCCGATGCATCACGTACGCGAGGGCGGGAGCGCCGAAATACAGATTCGCGTTGGCTGCGGCGCTGACTTCACCGTGCACGGCCGCCGTCAACCAGGCGTGTGCGGTGGACCAGTCTCCGTGCCCGGTCCGGGCGCGCTCGATGTGCAACAGGGCGATGCCCGAGGCTCCTCCGGCCAGCGACTGGGGCCAGGACCGGCCACCGTAGGGACGTCCGCCGGGCCACGTGGTGGTCGGGTCGGCCAGCGCGGCGGCCAGACGGTCGACGGTTTCCAGTGCAGTGAGAGCGGGAGCGGTGGTGATCACGGTGTACTCCTTGCGCGGGCAGTCCAGCTGAGGGCAGCGGCTCTGGCCAGGTGAAGGTGGGTGCGTTCCTCGGGCAGTCCCGGCCCGCGCATCCGGACGTGGTGGAGGTGCAGCAGGTCCGGCAGCAGTTCGTCCGGACGGAAGGCCGTGTCCGTGAGCGCGCGGCGGTAGTCGGCAAGTGCCCCACGCCGCGCTGACCAGGCAGCGGTGACGTGCTCGCTCAGGCCGGCCGAGGGCATGTTCACCAAGTCGACGGCTTGGCGGTAGACGGTGCGGGGCGGGGCGTCCGGCTCGGTGCGCGTGTGCTCGATCAGCCAATGCATCGCCGCGGTGCTGTCGCCGAGCACGCCCACGGCGATGTCCACCATGCTCGCGGCGGTCACCGCGTGAAGGTCGGGGACCTCCGTTCCGGTCTGGGCAGCGAGCTGGGCTACGGCGGCGGCGGAGTCGGCGGCGAAGTACCGTTCGGCCGCGTCGAGGGCGGTGGGGCCGCCGAATCGGGCGGTCTCCGGGTGGTAGGTCTCCACACCGGCGTGCGTGATCAGACCGCCTTGCCGCAGGCGGCGCGTCCACTCGCCGATCGACTCGAAGGCGGCGCCGAGGGTCCCGGGCTGGTAGGTCAGGCGGAGGCGAAGGTGGTCGTCAGGGTCGCGATAGCGGATAAACCACCATGGAGGATCGCCCAGTTCGTCCAGCAGGGCCGCCAGGTGCCGGGTCAGGATGGGGTTCTGCCGGTCGCGATGGCCGTGGAGGTGAAGGGAGATGCGGTTCTCGCATCCGGGCAGGTGACCGTGCTCTCGATTGACCGCGCAGCCCGCCACGCGGACGGGGATGATGTTCTGCTCGGTGCTCAGGGGGATGACGACTTCGTGGGCACGGCCTCCGGTCCAGCCCAGGTCCTTCGCACGTGGTGCCGGGCACAGCGTCACAGTGCCGTCGCGGTCCAGGTGGACGCGCAGCAGGGCCCGGTGGGACGGCTCCGCCAGGTCCAGGGCCATGCGCTGGTCGTCCTCGCTCAGGTACACCCGCTCAGGCAGGTGGACCTCGCGGCGCCATCGGGTCAGGGCCTCGTCCCACTGCGGCCATGGTGCGGATGCGGGAGGCAGGTCCTCTCGCGTCAGGAGCCAGCGGGCCGGGGACAGGATCGTCCGGCCGTAGCGCAACGCGGGCAGGAACGGCAGGCTGGACGCGGCCGTCCCCCACCTGAATCCGGTGCACGGGACGGCCAACGCAGCGGGCGCCTCCGTCAGGAACCGGCACAGCGGGTGGGAGTGGTGGCCCAGGTCCACGGCGTTGAGCAGCAGCGTGTGGACGGGACGGCGGTGGGACAGCGAGACAAGGTGCAGCTGTTCGGCATCGGCGGTGACCGCGAGGTCTGTGACGGGAACGAGGCGGGTGTCCGGGCTGTGGTAGTCGCCGAGCGAGATCACCCACTCGGTCGCCTGCGGGGCGCGGGCGACATTCTCGGTTGGCGCCGACAGAGGGGTGGAGCTGATCTGCGCGCTGAGCGCGCCTTGATGCACTGGGGGTAAAGCGCCGTAGGTCTCGGTCATGCGGCGGCGGTCTTCGTCGTCGAGCAGATGCAGAAAGCGTCCGGTGGTCGCTCCGGCCGAGCGCGCCACCCCGACCACGTGCAGGGTGAACTCCCCCTGGTGGAGATCGGCGACGCTCTCGGCATCAATACGGACGGTCAGCTCCGCGCTCGGCTGGACGGGACGGCCCGGATCGACGGTGGACAGGTCCTCGATCGCCGCATCGTCGAGCTGGATTTCAAGGCGGCGCTGCATGCCGGCGGTGTGCGCGAGTTTGATGAGGCGGCCGACACGGTCGGGCAGCGGGGAAGCCGTCGGCGCGGTGGTGGCACCGAGGAACCCGGGCGGATAGCCGAGTACGTCGATCGCGTCCAGGACAGGGACGGCCGCCCGCGGCCCGTACCGGTCCAGGAAGCGGCGATGCCACTCGGCCCAACCGGTCAAGGACGCTTGTGGTGCGAGGCGGATGAGCGCCTTCGCTGCCGCTGCCGCCTCCTGCACGACGGCCGTAGGTACGGTCAGGTCCCAGTCCACCCGCAGGTCGCGCGCGGACCTGGGGGTGGACCGGATCTCTGCTGCCTCCGTGGGCGGGAGGTGGGCTGCCTGTTCGACGAGAGCGGTGAGCGGGTCGGCGACCGTCATCGCCGGGCGGAGACTCGTGAGCAGGACCCGTTGCCTGACCAGGTCTGCGATAAGGCGGTCGATCACGGAGGGCGGCGCGCTCGGGAAGCTGGTCGACAGCTTCACAGCGAGGTCGCTCCACAAGACCGGAGTCTGTGCCCCGCCCAGGGCCTCGCGGACCGGTGCGGTCAAGCGGACCTGCACGTGGTCTGGACGTCGATCGAGGGTTCCGCTCGGGCGGTGCTCGATCACCACGTACCCGTCGCGTTCGACGAGGAGGCTGGAGGCGAGCAGCATCAGGCGGGGCCGCAGCGCCGGGTGCTGCTCGAAGTAGTCGATGAGGGCCGTACTGTGTGCCGCCTCTGCTCTGGCGGTGGCGCGGTGATCGGTGCCGACGCGGAGCGCGGGCACCGTACCTATTCGTACGGCCGCAATGCCGGCGAACAGGCCGAACGGAGTTGCCCGAGTGCGAGCACGCAGCAGATAGCGCAGCACGGCGACAACCGTGCGCCGCACGGCAGGGACCGGGACCAGCTGGCCCGCGCAGATCTGCTCCACCCGGGTCGCAAGGTCGGGGCTGGCTGCCCTGACGGCGGCCGCGAAGTCGGTGTCGTTCCAGGTTCGTTGGAGCCATGCCTGCCAGGACGTCGGGTCCGCGAACGCGCCGGTAAGGTCCGGCCATACCGTCGGGCGGTCGGGATGCCATGCAGATGCCCGGACCAGTGCCGCATCAACGTGGCGATACATACGCCCCTCCTGGGACTGCGCGGTGCCCGGCCGCGCTCATGGTGCGGCCGGGCACCGCGGTGGACGCGGTCGGTGTTACGCCGGGCAGCTCGTGCACGCGGTCGCGCACGTGGAGTTGCAGCCGTCGTCCGTCATCCTGATGAGCTGGTCCGCGGAGGGACCGCCCTCGACGATGGAGATGTCCAGGGCGAAGTCAGCGAACTCCTTCGCTTCGGCGACCGGTTGCGTGGATATGGCCGGTCGCTCCAGTTGAACGGTCATGTGTGTCTCCTTGAGGTAATGGGGGATGGTGCAAAGGTCCCGGAGCCCTCGCTGGGCCCCGGAGTCTCAGGTCCAGGACGCGGTGACGATCCCGTGCCGCCGCAGTACGGCGTCCTGCGGCAGAGGCGACGGAGCGGGGCCCGGCAGGTACCGGAACGTCGCAGCTCCCCGCCGACGGTGGTGTTCGGCCCAGCGGCGCAGCAGCTCCGCGTACTGGTCGGCGAGGGCTTCGGCCTGCGGACCGTGGGCAATGACGCCGCTCTCGAAGCCGCCGGTGGCCTCGTTGTCGCGGCGGGTGCGGTAGGCGATGCTGTCCTCGCTGACCAGGGCGGGCACCCCGAACTGGACCGCCGGTGTCACCAGCCCTCGCTCGACCACGTCCTTGGCCGCGTGCAGCCGCACCGCACGCGGCAGGTTGAGCGTGAGGTACAGGTCCAGCTCGTCTGGCAGGTCCCATGCCGCACCCGACCAGCGCACCAGCTGGGGGGTGTCCAGGGCATGGTTCAGCGCCTGCGCGTTGAGGGGCACCCGCACGTCATCGGTCTGCACGACGACGCCCTCCCGCAGCAACACCTTGCGTTCCTCGGCGGCGCCCTCGCCCTGCATCGGCACGAAGTGCGCCAGACGGTAGGAGCGGCTGAGCAGGCCCGCACCGTCACGGTCGAAGGCGATCGAGCGGGTCGTGCCGCACACCGTCAGCGGAACGACGAGCCTGCCCTTCTCCGTGAGCCCGTCGATCCACGACGGGGGGATGTCCCACGCCGCCGCGGTGACGATGATCCGGTCGTAGGGCGCTCCGTCGGGGACACCCCTCTCGCCATCGGCGAGCACCGTCTTCACCTGCCAGTATCCGGCCTCGTCCAGGCACAGGCGGGCACGGTCCACGATGTCGCGGTCGATGTCGACCGTGGTGACCTCACCGTCGCTGCCCACGAGTTCCTGGAGGTAGGCGGCATTGACGCCCCCCGAGCCGATCTCCAGGACCTTCATCCCGGGCGCGATGTCGGCCTGCTCCAGCATCACACCCTGAAGGTGGGCAGCGGACATGACGCTGACGTTCAGGCCGCTTTCGTCCTTCTTGACCGGCACAATCCGGTGGAGATCGTAAACGACCTCCAGGGACGCCTCCGGCGCGAACCGGTGCCGGGGCACGGCGGCGAAGGCCGCAGCAACCGGGGCGGACGTGATCGCGTCCTGGTCACGAAGGGCGCGGACCATGTCCGCACGCCACGCGCCGGGATCGCGATCGGTCGAGTCATCGATAACAGGCATCCGTTTACCTATTTCTGTTGAGGGGTGTTGCTGGCGATGGCACAGATGGGCCCGGTGGTCAGCGAGGACGCTAACGAGGACGCCGTCGCTGGGGGCGGTTACGCGCCGGTCACTCACGCACGGTCGAACCACCGTTCCCGCTCGACGTCGGTGACTTGTCTGCGGTGTTCGGCGATCTCGGCCTCGGCTGCGATGGCGTAGTGCCGCACTACCTCGGCTCCGAGCGCGCTCGTCGCGAAGTTGCTGCCGCCGAAGTACGCCAGCGCCTCGGCGAGGTCACGTAGAACAGGCACCGCCTGCCGGTCTGCGTAGGCGTCGCCCCGGCAGGGTGCGGGCGGGTTCAGCTTCTCGGTCAGGCCGTGCACGATCGCAGCGATCGAGGCAGCTGTCAACGGCCATTTCGTTCTCCCCGTAGGCGGCCAGAAGTTCGCCCCGCTGGCGGCCATCGAGATGTCCCCGGTGGCGGCCAGATAATTCCCCGCCCTCGGGTCGGTCGGGTCAGCTGAAGGGCTTCACCCCCTGTCCGCTGGTGGCCTGGGTGAGCCGGTAACTGTCACCCTGAGTGACGACGATGTGAGCGTGGTGCATGAGCCGGTCGACCGTCGCGGTGGCCAGGGTCTTGGGCATGATCTCGTCGAATCCGGAGGGGTGAAGGTTGCTGCTGACGGCGACCGACCGGCGTTCGTAGGCGGCATCGACCAGGCGGTAGAAGCCTTCGGCAGCGTCCGGCGAGACCGGCAGGAGGCCGATGTCGTCGACGATGATCAGGTCCGAGCGGATGATCTTCGCGAGGGCTCGGGCGATCGAGTCGTCCGCGCGGTGCCGACGGACCAGGGCTCCGAGGTCCTCGATGGTGAACCAGGAGACGGTCAGCCCGGCCTCGATGGCGGTCTGGCCGAGGGCCTCGGTGAAGTGGCTCTTGCCGGTGCCGGAGGGCCCGCAGATGCAGAAGTTCTCCCGCCGGCCGATCCATTCCAGGGACTTGAGGGCGTCCTGGGTGGGGCGGGGGATGGCGGACTTGGTCTCGTCCCAGTCGCCGAAGGTCTTGCCGGTGGGGAAGCCGGCCCGCTTGCGGCGGGTGTGGAGGTTGGCCCGGTCGCGGCCGGCGGCCTCCTCGGCCAGCAGGACGCGGACGACCTCGGCCGGGTCCCAGCGTTGGGCCTTGGCGGTGGGGATCAGGTCGGCCAATACCCGACGCAGGTGCGGGAGTTTGAGCCGCCGGGTCAGCTCGATGGCCTCGGCGAGCGGGTCGCCGTTGGTGCCGGGAACGGTGCGAAGTGGGGTGGCCATCAGGCGGGATCGCTTTCGTCGTGCTCGGAGACGTCGGAGGCGGGCTGGGCGGGCAGGCCGAAAGAGGACCAGGCGGAGGTGCCAGGCTGCAGGGAGTGTTCCTCGCTGCGGCGGACGGGTTCGGTGTGCTCGCGGGTGGCCTGGTAGTCGACGATGGACAGCAGGTCCTTGTCCGCGAACCGGCCGGTGACCGCGGCGGTGCCCAGGGCTCGGTCGACCTCGGCCACCGAGTAGAGCTTGGACAGGGCGACGGCCTCGGCCATCTTCGCCTTGATGCGGCGGACCCCGCTGGCCCCGGCTTCAACCAGCCAGGACGCGGCCCCGGGACCGAGCTGGAGGAAGGCAGCCTCCTCAGCCGAAGTGGCCTTCGGGGTGCGGTCGTTGTCCTTGTTCTCCCGCGGCGGGTAGTGGGCGTCGTCCAGGACCGGGGTGCCCGGCTGCCCGCGGCGGTGGCGGGCGGCCTCGAGGGCCGAGCCGTCCTCGCCGACCGCGGTGACGATCAGCTCGTCGCCGTGGAACCGGGCCCAGACCCGGTTGTCGATCAGTTCGTGCGGAACCGAGTAGCGGACCCCTTCGACCGAGATAGTGGACTCCCAGTTCACCCGCCGGGTGGTGCCGAACGCGGCGGTGAACGGCCTCCTCGGCAGTGGGTGCAGCCGCTGTCGTTCCTCGGCGAGCCGCTCGATGGGCTTGCGCCGAGTCGCCCGGTGGGTGCGGGAGTTGACCTCGTCGCAGAACGCGCGGCAGGCCGCCTCCAGCTCGCCGAAGGTCTTGTAGTGGTCGCGCAGGTTGACGTCCTTCGGCACCAGGTCGGCCTTCGCGATCCGGACCGTCGCCTCGGAACCGCCCTTCGTCTCTGGGTCCGCGGGCAGGCAGGTGCGTATGGTCGTGCCGTAGTGCCGGGCGACCTCGACGATCTCCGGGTTGCGGACGGCGATCCCGGCAACGTGGTCGGTGGTGACCGTCTTCTCGTTGTCCGTCAGGACGTAGGGCCGGCACCCCGCCGATCCGGCGGAACGTCGCGTCCAGACACGAGGTGACCGTCGGCAGCGTCTTGTCCCAGATCGGGATCACGATGCGGAAGCGGGACCAGGCCAGCCAGGCGCACCACAAAATGGTCTTGCGGCCGGCGATGGTCGGTCCGTCGCCGAAGTCGTACTGAATCCACAGCCCCGGCTCGGTCACCCACGGTCGATAGACCCGCCGCCGACCAGCCCTGAACTGGGCTTTCGCCTCGGCAACGGTGCGGCGGGTGGTGCGTTCCCCGCCGGTGAAGCCCATCGCGACGATCCTCTTGTGCACCACGTCCGCGCGGATCTTGCCGTGCGAGCGGACCACCAGTTCCTCGATCTTCGGCAGATAGTCGTCGATCGCGCGGGCCCGGTGACGGCGCTGGTCCGGGTGCTGGCCGGCGGCCCGCATCTTCACATAGCGGGCCACCGTGTGGTGGTCGACGCCGGTCAGTTCGGCCGCAGCGCGGTAACTGCCCGTGAGGTCGTACGCCTCAAGGATCTCCATGATCTCCCTGCTGTTCTTCACCCGCCCGAGCCTCGCTGAGCGGGATGCGTCCAATGCGAGCGGGGAGATATCTGGCCGTACGTGGGGAATCCCGTGGCCATCAGTGGGGCGGTAAATGACCGCCTATGGGGAGCTTGTCATGGCCGCCGTCAGGCAGCCAGCGCGAGGTAGGGGTTGGCGTCGGCGCCAGGTAGGCGGATCTCCAGGTGGGTGCCCTCGCCGTGACCGGTGACCCGGACGGCGCACCCACGGTTGTCGTGGCCCCAGTTCATGTACTGGGGTGCGAAGGAGTGCGCCGTCGCGTACCGCTTGTAGGAGTTGGGGTTGGGCGCATACAGCGGGGCGAGGTGCGGCATTCCGGAGAGCAGTCCGGCGATGCTGTGGCGCATCGTCTCGGGCAGCTCCTCGCCGGGGACCGCGTCGAAGGCTGGGGCGCCGTCCTTCCAGAGGGACAGGTGCAGGTGCAGCCCGCTGCCCACGCCGGTGAACGGTGCGCTCATGAACGTGGCCGACAGAGCCTGGCGTCTGGCCAGGTGCTGCACGGTCTGCTTGTAGACGGTGTAGGCGTCGCAGGCTCGAAGCGCCGGGCCATAGGGGAACGTGATCTCCACCTGGCCGGGAGCGCCCTCTGTCTTGGTCGCCTCGATCGGTACGCCGGCCTCGGGCAGAGCGTCTTCCAGGTACCGGAAGAAGTCGCTCAGCGCCGGCGGATGGTCGAGGGCGTAGTCGAGGTTGTGCTGCACCATGGGCTGAAGGCCGTTGCAGAGAACGAACTCACTCTCCAGACCCACGCGCGCCTCGAAGCCGAGCTCCCCCAGCCGATCGAGCTGAGTGCGGAGCATGCGGCGCGGAGCGATCTCCAGGGGCGTCCCGTCAGGTTGGACGGCCTCGCAGTGAACCAGCGCCAGGCCGGGCATGTAGGGCAGGACACGCAGCGTGTCTAGGTCGGCGACCATGCCGAGGTCCTGAAAGCCTTTGTCCCAGCCCGTGAGGTCGAAGCCGCCAAGAGGGTCCATGCCCACGTTGGTGGCCAGAATGTAAGCGCAGGCTTCCGACACGTTGAGCCCGTCGGCGATCCGGTCGAGAAACACCCGGGCGCTGAGGCGCTTGCCTTTGAGACGCCCCATCATGTCGGGGACGCAAACCATGACGGTGGTGACGTCCTCACGATCCACCGCGGTCCGGAAGTCCTCGGCGGAGATGTGACCGGCGAGCTGGGACATCTCGTAGTTCGGGTCAGTGTGCTGGCTGCTCATCAGACCACGTCCTCCGCCAGAGAGGCGTGCGTGGCGGTGTTGCCCAGGGCGGGGATGCGGTAGTTGCGGCGGCCCTGAGTGGTCCACAGGATCCAGGCCAGCGTGAGCACGGCGATCAGGGCGACACCCGCGTAGTTGAACGATGAGGTGGTGATCGGGGAAACCTGCGGCAGGCAGAACAGGACGGTTACGAACCCGACCCAGGCGACGGCCGTCCAGCCGATGGGCTTGCTCCACCGGCCAAGGTTCCACGGTCCGGGCTTGAAGTGGTCCCCCGCGCGCAGCCGCAGGTAGACGGGGATGGCGTAGGCGGGGGTGATGCCGATGACGTTGATGGCCGTGACTGCGGCGTACGCGGTCGGCGAGTACAGCGACGGTGCCGCCAGGACGAGCGCGACTCCTACCGACAGCCACACGGCGGCAACCGGTGTCTTGGTGCGGGTGCTGACGCGGCGCCAGGTGGCGGCGAACGGAACCGCGCCGTCGCGGGAGAACGCGAACACCATGCGGGAGGCAGCGGCGGTCTCTGCGTTGCCGCAGAACAGTTGGGCCACGATCACGATCAGCAGCAGGGCCTTGGCACCGGAAAGGCCAACGACGTCAAGGAAGATCTGTGCAGGCGGCACGCCGGTGGCACTGCTCTGCGTGCCCGCGTAGTCCTGGATGGAGAACGTGAGCCCGGCCAGCAGGACGAACCCGGCTATCCACGAGACCCAGATCGAGCGGACGATCCCCCTCGGCGCCGATATCTGGGCCTGAGTGGTCTCCTCGGACAGGTGGGAGGAGGCGTCGTAGCCGCAGAAGGTGTACTGCGCCAGCAGCAGCCCGAGCGCGGTCACGTACAGGCCGTTGCTGAAGCCGGTGTCGTTGTTGAACGTGGTGAACACGAAGTTGGCGCTCTGGTGATCGGCCGAAGCGAGGATCAGAACGCCGACGATGACTGCGACGCCGACGAGGTGCCACCACACCGAGACCGAGTTCAAGAGGCTGACCAGACGGACGCCAACCACGTTCAGCAGGGCGTGCAGCAGCAGGATCCCGGCGAAGATCATCATGGTCTTCTCGGGTGTCGGCGTGAAGCCCCACTGGAGGTTGGCGAACGCGCCGACGAACGTGGCGGCACCGTAGTCGATGCCGGCGATGGCGCCGAGCAGCCCGAGCAGGTTCAGCCAGCCGGTCACCCAGGCCCAGCGGGGCCCGCCGAGCCGGTGCGCCATGTAGTACAGGCCGCCCGAGGTGGGGTAGGCAGAGGTGACCTCGGCTAACGACATACCGAGCAGCAGGACCATCAGACCGACGCCGACCCAGCCCCACATGATCACGGCCGGTCCGCCGGTGTTCAGGCCGAAGCCGTAGAGAGTCATACATCCGGACAGGATGCTGATGACGGAAAAGGAGATCGCGAAGTTGCCGAACGGGCCCATGCGGCGCGCCAGTACGGTCTGGTAGCCGAGCCCTGTCAGGACGGCATCGTCGTCGACCAGCCGGTGGGCGGCACTTCTCGGAGACACCGAAAGAATCCTCTGGGTCGAAAGGAAAACAGGGATGGGGTGGTGCTGGGAACCGCCTCGCGGTGGGGGTGCTCGACTTCTCATCTGCCGTGCCGCTCGTGCTTCATCGCGTAGTTGCGCGCCTGTAGGAAGTCGTCCTGCCACCACCGGCTTTCGCTGACGTGCTGCCAGGGCGCGGGGGTGGCGAAGGGGCCGATCGCCGTGAACACCTCTGCGGCGCCGGGCAGGCCACAGGCGGTCAGCGTGTAGGCCAGATGGTTCAGATCCAGCAGGGAGCAGGTGCTCATGTCGGTGACGTAGGTGAACCATCCGTCTCTCGCCAGCTCGACGTAGTGCCGGACCTGGTCGTTGGTCCAGAACCCGAGTGTGCTCGCGACCTGTCCGCCTGCCGTCCGCATCCGGTAGTCCTCGACGTAGGCGTACAAGGGCAGGTTCAGCAGTACGGCTCCCGGCTTCGCCTGGGAGGCCACCCACCGCGTGAAGTCCACGGCTCCGCTGCCGCGGGCCTGAAAGCACTGGAGCATCCGGTGATACGCCTCCCTGTTGGACCAGTCCCGCCGGTCTACCTGCCACAGCAGCGGCCACGGTCCCCGCGGCAGCATGGCCTCCGGCGGATTCGCCCAGTGGTCAACGGAGTGCCACTGCCTGTGGTCGACGTCCAACTGAGCGAGTGCCAACAGGCACACCCAGGGAACGGGGTCAGCCGGCCAGCGGCGTGCGGCGTCCCCGCATGCCGCACGAGCGGCGCTGACCCTGGGGAGCAGGGTGTGACGGTCTGCCGTGCTGCGGTGAGCCGCTAGAACCCGGTGGGTCATGACGCGGGCCCGCATCATCAGGGCGTTCGCGTTTCCGGGTTCCTCTGCGCACCAGGCCGTGACGGCGTCACCTTTGGCGGCGCCAGCCGCCAGGACCTGACTGCGGGATGTGCGCAGCGCCCAACTGCGGGTGTGGGCGAGCAGAGCCTTGGTGGAGAGCCACCGGTCGAGCAGGAGGTCTTCCAGAGCCAGGCGCAAGTCTTCGTCGTATCCCGCAGGATGAGGAGTCAGGGGCATGTCAGTGTTCACCATCGGAGCACCCCGCGTTGTGGAGCTGGTGGTGAGCAGGGTGAAGAGCAGGCGTGCCTTGAGCACGTAAGAGGGACATCAACGCCTCGTGTGGGGGTTGGAAGACCGCCGGGCGGCAGTCGGGCACAGACCTTGGGGAGGTAGGCGGCTGCGGCCCGGCGGCCGCTCAGGGGGCCTCGACGGTCGGGAACGTCGGGCTGTGCTCGCCGGGCTGCATTCGGACCCGGATGGTCTTGCCGCTGCCGGACTCTGCGGGGAACCAGACGACCTCGCCGCCCAGTTGTCGCACGAGCCACAACCCCGTCCCGTCGCTTCCGGCAAGGGCTTCGTCGAGGCCATCGCGCCCGGGGCGCGGGTCTGTCACGTCAAGGAGCAGCACGTCGTCCTCGTCAACGTGCATGGTCAAGGTGACCATGCCTCTGCCGACGTGCTGGACAGCGTTCTGGACGATCTCCGTGATGACCCGTACGGCGGCCTCTTGTGTCCCCGACCAGCCCATCATGCCCAGGCGGGTACGGGCGTGCAGGCGAGCAAGCCTGGGGACGCAAGACTCCATGGCCCAACTGTGCGTCCAGATCTGCGGACGGACAGGGGCCGGCTGCGCGTCAGAAACACGTGCCCGACCACGCTCTCGCTCGGCGTTGAAGGACTGAGCCTCGGTTGTGCGTGCGTCCGCTGGGGGAAAGGCGAGAGCGGCGCTCACCATCTGCGCGTTCACGGGGACCTCTGTTTCCACGATTGTGCTCGCTCGGGCACTCTCTGCGAGGGCTGGTACGAGCGTTGCAGCCGTGGCCTTGCGGATCCATCCCCGTCTGCCTCTCGGATCTTGGTACAGCGGCGACCTGGCTTCTCGCCTGTTTCTCGGATCCTTCTCGGATTAGCTAAGTACCGTCTGTACTGGGCAAGTTGTTGGGGTGGAGCACTTACCTTCGTGCTTGAGACGTGCTGAATGAAGCGGATGGGAGGCACCAGGTGGTCACGTTCTTCCAGCATTGGCTCAACGAGCGCGAACTGCGTGACTGCAAGGACTTCCTCCCCCCGTTCAGCAAGGCGGCCGAGGGGCTGGGGCTGAAGGGCCTGGAGCCCGCCCAGTCGACCTTTTTGGCCTGGTACTACGGGAAGCGGAAACCTCAAGGCGACTTCCGCAGGGTGATCGTCGCCATGACCAACTACAGCATCGACACGCTGTGGACGGAGGTCCCCGAGGGAACCACGCCGGACTTCGCCCCGCTGGCTGGCACGTCGTCCACTGCACATGCCAAACCCGGCATGGACCTGAGAGACATGAAAAGGAGCGGCGAGATGGCCGTTCGACGTGCGAGGCAGTACGTTCTCCACACGGATCGGGACAGGCTGGGAGAGAACACGCTCCCCTTGCTTCACGACCAGGTGGCGCAGCTCGTTACCGACTACCCCCGGGTACCTCTCTCGGAGATCTGGGACTCCCTCCTGGACGTGCAAGACGAGATCATCTGCAACCTGGAGACCGGTAAGCACCGGCCGTCTCAACTCCGCGACCTCAACTTCATGGCCGCTATCACGGCGTTCCTCGTGGCCAAGGGCTTCAACGACATGGAGGACCGCGATCAGGCGCGGACGATGAGTCTCCTGGCTGCGGCATTCGCCAAGGACGCCGAACACACGGGACTCATGGCCCTCGTCAGTGGACTGCAGTCCCTCATCGAATACTGGGCGGACCGGCCCGGCGACGCCCTGTTCTACGCCCAGAAGGGCGCGGCCCTTGCCACGGACCTCAGAAGCACGGTCGGCCTGTGGCTCCATGGCCTCCAGGCTCGCGCGGCAGCCGTCCTCGGCGACAACGAGACGGTCCAGGCGTCGAACCGAACGGCTGACGACCTACGAGAGCACGTCATACCCGACGAGCTCGATCAACTCGGCGGCCTCCTCACCTACTCTCTGGAGAAGCAGCGGTACTACGCCGTGGAAGCCTCGGCCCTCCTCGGCGACGGCAACGCGGACCTCACCGCCCAAGCGGAGCTGGCCGTGCAAGGCTTCCGCAACCCTGAGAACCCCAACTGGGCGTTCGGCGATCTGGCCGGCGCGCAGTGCAACCTGGCCCTCATCCACATCCACAGCGGCGACGTCGACGGAGCCGCGCAGGCCATCCGCCCCGTGCTGGACCTCCCTGCCAGTTTCCGGAACAACGGCATCGTCGTCTCGGCCCTGCGCGTCCGCCAAGCCCTGACGACGAGCGGCGCGCGCACCGCTCTCACGGCCCGTGACCTGCGAGAAGAGCTCGCGGTTTACCCGCCCCGACGACCAGCACTCCCCGGCGGAACACAGCGGTAGGGTTCCTGCCATGTACCCGGTCCAGCGTTCCAGCCAGCGTCTCGGCCTCCGCGAACTCACCATGGATGATGTGGACGGGGTCTTCGCGATCTACGGCAATCAGGAAGCGACGGAGCACCTGTCGTTCGAGCCGCGGACCCTCGAACAGGTTGGCAACATCGTGGCCCGCTCTATCGGTGCCGCAACCGAAGAGCCGCGCGGCGAGTACGCGCTCGCCGTAGTCGAGCGAGCCGCGAACGACCTGATCGGGTTCGGCAGGATCGCAACAGACCCCCACCAGCAGCGCGCAGCCATCATGGGGTTCGCGCTGCGCCCGGATGCCTGGGGCGTTGGCTACGGCCTGGAAACCGTGCGACTACTCCTCGGTCTCGGGTTCGAGGACCTCGGCCTACACCGCATCTGGGGCGCCCGCTCCCCGCTCAACGAGGCCTCAGCGAAGACCATGACAGCCGCAGGCATGATCAAAGAAGGCACCATCCGCGAGCACATCTACAAGGCCGGACAGTGGCGTGACTCAGTCGTGCACGCGATGCTCGATCACGAATGGCTTGATCTTCATGCCAGTCGACCCGTTAACACGTTCTGAATTCCAACGGATAAGGCTCCGGGTCAGGGTTCGGCCGTCACTCATGGAGGGTTAGGCAGTTTGCTTTACTCGGCCAACCTGGCACCGGCCGCATTCGGGTCGAAATTATCCGGCCACCTTGTCGAGCTGTCATAAATTGCATTCGAAATATCGGTCGCAATTAGATGCGCTCCGGTCAGATCAGTGTCGCGAAGATCAGCCCCTCTCAGGGACACCTGACTCAGAGTTGAGTGCTCAAGGTGCGCGTCCTTGAGGCTGGCATTCGCAAGATCGGCATGTGATATAGCCACCCCGTGAAGATCGGCGGAACTCAAGTCAATACGAGGTGGACTGACTACGTCAGTTACGTTGCTGAGAGCAGAGACAATCGCTTGCGCCACTGGAGAACGTACCGCTGCCGCTGCCTCACCAGAACTCAGGGATCGAGCTGCGACACCGAGCAGGTCGACAACGGCCGCAACCCGTGACCCTGCCTCTTCGGCGATGCGGTTGAGAGTGTGGATGGCGCTAATCTTTGCCATTACTTCGCCACTCCTGAGTTGATCCGCTGCAGCTGTAACACTCGCTGGCACATTTGCCTGTTTCAGGGTTATAGCGCGCATGAATTCCAGTGCAGATTCCACCGGCCGGATAAGCGGGATGCGAGTCGCCGGATTTGGGGATCGCTCACTGAAAGGGAGACTCCCCCAGGAAGCGAAGGCGTATGCATTAAGTCCTCTGAGTACTTCGTACGTCTTCTCAGGGGAGGAGGACGTGTCGCCGAGCAAGGCACGCACTATGTCTACTTCTACCCTATCTTGAAGTTGGATCCGTAGGTGGTCCGTTGCGGCGCCCGGGCGGTGGAATTCTGCGACTTCCCTGGGCTTACACCAGATGCCGTACCCTAGGAAGGGAAGTTCAGTGAGCGCATCGAGTCCCGATTTCGTGAACTCGTCGAAGGAGAATGAGAAATCGTAGGAGGATGGAGAGTCAGACCTAAGCATGATCTCCAGCTCGGCGAACTCGCCCGCGAAACCGTCGTCCGAGAGTACGTCGCGCCTTAGACAAGCCACTCCGCGGCCACGAGAAGTGATTACCTCCTGGCCGCACTCCCATTGCAGGTCACTGTAGGCGACTCTACCTCTCAATCGTGGCGTAACTGCATAAACGGCATCGAAGAACGGGCGCACATATGTGACGTTAGGACTCATTGGAGCTCCGATCCAGCACCTGGGTCATGCAATGGTTGGATCCAAACCCATTTCGAATGTTGGTAAAGTTCACAGCCCGATAAGAGATTCCGAAGTTTGCGAATATCTCTTCATACTTCTCGCGCTGCTTCTGGCCTTGCTTCCCAGAATAGGAGCCGATCACATGACCGTTGGCCACGCATAGCACATTACAGCCGTAAGCGAACTGATCTTCGAGAGTTAGAGGAAGGGCAATCATGCCCAGATCGCGTGAGATAAATTCACCGAAAGGGATGTCGCGCCTCTCCAGCTCGTAAGAGTCATCTATTTTCTTGCGGTAAACGGTGACCCTTGGTTGACGATTCTCTGGAGCCCTGCCGTACTTCTCATCGGGGACGCTCTCCAGATAGATACCATCTCGCAACCTGCTGGCTTCAACGATACATGTGTCGTGGCGCACCACCATAAAGTATGTATCGAGATGCATCTCCTGTTGCTGCCAGAGCTGCTCCTTCTCTGACGGGTCATCAATTGCACCCATCGGGTCTTTAACTACTGCGAGGTGCTTATAACCAAGACTCTTGGCTCCTGGGAGTGTGAGGAGTTCCGCTACCGCCAATTCGTTTGTTCTGGGTCCCACACCGATGAGGGCCCAGTCGCCCACTGGTATAAAGTCACCTCCCTCCAGGACGGCTCCTGGTTGCTTTAGCTCGTAGGCTGGTTCTACTCCGAGAACTGCGAGCGCCAACTTGACGACCGTCTGTTCATCTTCCCGGACCTTGCGCCGAAAACGGCCGACGACGACGCCCCGATCGGTTGTAATGACTTGGTCTCGCAGGAAATAGAGGTTGGGGAGCGCCCGCGTCTTCAACTCGACAATCGATTCTCCTTGCTCAAAGCCCATAGTCGTCAGCGTGGGCCGTTCAAGCAATATACGAACGAGATCCGAGTTGCCTAGCCCTTCAAGGGTGGCTTGGAGCTCATCAACGGGCGGAACCTCGGTGAAGGTCAAAGATTCCTTAGCCTCTTCGAGGAGGCGACCGTGACCTTTCAAAAGTTCACTCAGGTGCAGAACATTGAGACCTGCATCCTCTAGCATCTTGCAGAACTCTTGATGCTCACTTCGCGCTGCAGCGGAGTCGTAACTACGTTCAAACGAGGATGCCGTCGGCGATAGCAGAGCACCGAAGATCTCGGGGCCTGGCTCGTGGACTAGTACCGTCCGCGCAATGTCATACTCGGCGCGGACTCTGGGGACGATTCCACTCTGTGCCATTCTTCGACGGTACGCTGGCGGGTCCAATCGCTCCACTTGACCTGCGGGCCCTATCTCCGCCCGCGACTTACCGTCTGGGAACGCTTTGCTGGGAAGACACTGAGCTGTCGCCGGCGCGGCCAGCCCCCGGCGCCCGAGCGCGTTTGGCGACGGATCCGCCACCGGGTCAGACCGAGATGCGCATACACGCCCTCGAGAAGCCCGACGAGTGGTCTGAGGTCGTCGTGCCACGGCTCGAACTACAGGCCCGCATAAGTACGGTTGTCAGACCGTACGGTCCTACTTCGGTTGGGTCCGCGAGGTACTCAGGTAGCCAGGAAGCTGTCCACCTCCAGCTCGGCTCGCAGACGCGAGATGAGCCGTTCACGGGTGCGTTTCTCGACCTCCAAGTGCCGCGTGTATTCGGGGTCGTCACTCGTCTCCGGAATGATTACCCTGCCATAGAACTGCTCAGCGTGACCACCTTCGAAGGTCTCAGCAGCGAGGTGCAGCGCCGCGTCTGCTGCCCTGCCCCACAGGTCACGGATCTCCTCCGAGGCGAACAGGGCAACGCGGGCCCCCAGCTCTTGGCGCAGCTGATAGTCCTCCGCGGTCTTAGGCCCGTACCCGATGAGGAACTGATCAGAGTCTGCCGCGAAGGAGACTCGGCCACTCAGGTGGGCTAGCAAGTCGAGGTAGAGGCTGACTCGTCGATCCCAAAGATCCTTGTCGCGGGCCTGTTTGCGCTGGTGCCGTGCTTGGAGAGAGACCGCACCGACACTACCGACAAGCGTGAGCACGCCACCAAGTAGTACTCCCAGCAACTCGTTCACCACGCCTCCAAAGGGATTGCCTGCGAATGTAGCTGGGCAGGTGACAGCGCCCTCAGAAGCCACGCCTAAGGCGCAGCTAGAGCCCGCCACGTCGACATCGGTGGAGCCGGCCGTTCCCCACACGCACCGGGACCGAACAGACTTCCGGACACGTCAGATCGAGTTCAGATCTGGCCGTGGGCCGAACCCCCGCCGACAGCGCGGATGGGAGATCGGCCACTCCGCAGCATCCTCAATGGTCCGCACTGTGCGGTTGGCCTTGTCGGTGTCCTGATGGGTGGTCCAGCCGCAGTCGAGCCCATCGAAGACTTCGACCCTCGTGACGCCCGCCTGGCGGGTCCGGTTGAGGGTGCCGGCGTTGTAGGCGACGGCTGACTTGGCGAGGGTGGCGGCCTCGGCCCAGGCGCGGACTGGGACGCGAGCGCCGTTGCGGTAGACGACGTGGGTCAGGTTGTGCTCGGCGGCGAGTCTGACCGCCAGATTCTTCGCGGCCTGTTTCGCTGTCATGTTGCCCGCCGCGAGCAACGGGACCTCTCGGCGGGCCGCCTCTCGTGCCGCCCGATAGAACTGGTTCGCCATTCGCTCTGCTTCCTGGGAGCGGCGCAGGAAGTCGGCGTAGGAGTCGGACGCGAGCGACTGTAGGGCCTCGCGGTGGAAGGTGGTCCAGGTGAAGGTCACGTCGAGGGCCTCGGAGGCGGCTTGAGCGCCGGCGGCGTAAAGGTGGGGTAGCTGCCGTTGGACGAACTGCCGGGCCTCTTGGTCGACGCGCTGGCGGAAGGCGTGAATCGCCTGCTTGAACTCGTGCAGTGTCGCGACGGTGTGCAGCGTCCTTGGATTGTCGGCGGCGAACTGGGTGAGGACAGCGCGCTGTTTGGCGGCAAGCCGCTGCCAGGCGTCCTCGAGCACCGCTGCGACGCGGCGCGCGATCTCGTCAGGATCTCCGGGCACCAACGGTGACCACTCGTACGGCATGCCGGTCTACCGGCCCCGACGAGCGCGTATCAGCGGCGCGGTCACCAGGTCGGTTCTTTCCTCTCCCTCGGCCAGTTCGTCCGGCGCGACCAGGTCCACGAGCGCCATGATCTGGCGTTCGAGCCCTACGAGGTTGTTGCTCTGGTCGATGGTGACCACGCCGTCCACGGTCATGCGGAGCGGTTCGGCGAGCAGCTGCGCGCGCCGTTCGGCCAAGACCTCGTTCGCGACAGCACGAGCGGAGGCGAGCCGCGCGTAGCGTGCGTCGAGGTCTGAGGTGTCAGTGGTCGGACCGAGCTGAGCCAGCAACCAGGCGCGAACAGCGACGTCCATCCGATGCTCCTGTCGTACGAGGGGAGGCTCGACACCGTGGCGGTGCCGAGCCTCCTGGTAATGGGCCGCTACCTACGCACCCGCGCCGACTGCCTTCGGGGCACGCCGTCTCGGACCCTTGGCCGGCTCCGGCTCCGGCTCCGGCTCCGGCTCCGGCTCCGGCTCCGGCTCCGGCTCCGGCTCCGGCTCCGGCTCCGGCTCCGGCTCCGGCTCCGGCTCCGGCTCCGGCTCCGGCTCCGGCTCCGAGGCAGGATCCGTCACGGTCGGCGGCTCGCCCGCCTCACCGTCCCCGCCGATCGGGTTCGGGATGATCTCCTCTACAGAGGGAGCCTCCCCTGATGACCACGCGGCCGGGTTCGAGATGAGCAGGGCCAGTCGCTCGGGAACCTCCTCCCCTGCTTCCAGCCGGATCGGGCCCTGCTCGGGGTCTCGTACGAATACCGTGCGCGCCAACTTCGCCATGACCAGCCCCCTTTAGAAGACCGTCGCGGCGATGTGGATGTCCGGCACGTACAGCACGGGCATCGCAGCAGCAGCGGAGATCGTGGACAGCTGGACTGGGGTACGCGTCTGCACGTGGGTGGTGATCACGATGCCGGGAGCCTCCTCGGCAGTGATGACTCCCTTGCCGCGGAGCTCGATCGCCTCGGCGGTCAGACCGTACTGCGTCTCGCCCCACTGTTCGCGGCGGGGCGGGATCATCGCCCACAGCGACTCCGGGGTCGTGCGCACCAGGTTGTCACTGCTGTCGTACGCCTGCACGTCGTAGGTTGTCACGGGCGGCAGGTTGTACTTGGCGCGGACCCGGTTGACCTCCTCCGGAGCGAGCATTCCGCTCGGGATCTGCTCGGTGGAAGGCGAGTTGTGGAAGGCGGCCCGGTACTCCGCTGTGGACCCGAGTAGCGACAGTGCCTTCTCCGAGCTGATAACCCGCTCAGGGCGCGGCGCGCCGATGCTCTTCAGGTACTGGATCCACGCCAGCTCGTCAGTGATCGGGGTGGCCACATCCGACTGGGACCACGGCACCGCCACCATCGGCCGGTTGGCGGCCGGCACCTTCCAGTCCACGTCGAGGGCGACCCCGGGCAGGGACACCACACCGGTGGACAGCATCTGTCCGGCAGCGATCTCCATGGCGGCCTTCGTGGCTTCCACGTGCTGTTCGAGGTCGTCGTAGAGCAGGTCGAGGAACTCGCTGGTGTCCTGACCGCGGTCGACAGCAGCCAGGATGATCTGAAGCTCGGAGAAGGGCAGTTCCTGGCCGACCCAGGGCAGCATGCCTTCGTTGATGACCTGCTCGGCACGCCGCCTGGCGAGAGTCGGCGCGGCTTCCCACGCTCGGAACTTCGCCGCGTTGACGCGTCGCTTGCTGCTCTTCGTACGGAACTTGACGTTGTCGATGCTCCGCTCGGCGAACACTTCGCGCGTGAGGAGGTAGTCCTCCGGCGTGGTGATCGCTCGGATGAAGGCCTGGATGTCCTCGGGGACGATCGCCTCGAGAAGCTTCTCAAGAGCCATAGGGGGCCTGCCTCCTTACCGGTAATGGATGAACGCCGTCGTGTTCGCGGCGGTGGGGGGCGCGAAGGCGACGGGCAGCTTCGACGCGTACACCTCGCCACGCCACAGCAGTGCGCCTGCGGTCTTCGCGGAGCCGGGGGTGAACGTGGTCTCGGCAACCAGGAATCCGGCGAGGACCTGAGTGCCGTCGCTCGCTGTGGAGTTGTACGGGGCATACAGACCAGACGCGGTGATCTTGCCGAGCGGGATGCCGGACTTGATGATGTGGCGAGACTGATTCTGCGTGCCCGCCGTGTAGTGGGTGCCTGCCGTCAGCTTGCTGATGTCGATGGTGATCGTCTGGGCTTCGTGGACACCGTCCAGCGAAGCGAGCCATGTCCGGTCGTCGGTGATCGTCGTGGCGGTGGTGAGGACCTGGTAGTCGCTCACGGTGTCTCCCTCGTGGGTGCGGATCGGATTCCTCCCGCACCCGCGCGCAGCAGGGGGCGGTGTCCACGAAACGACGACGGCCGAGCCGCGCCAGGGCGTGGTCCCTGATCGGCCCGGCCGGGTTCCGGAAGGGCGTCCACGGTTGGCAGGGCGTGGTCCCAGGGCCTTGTCTCGTCGGCGTGGTCAGTCGCTGATGAGCCCTCGCCGCCGGGCCATTTCGAGACCCGCCGCTCCGCGCCGGGGTGGAATGCCTCCGCGCTTCGGCGGGCCGCCGGCGGGAGATCCGCCCGGAGCGGGCGGCACGGTCTCCCGGGCCTGGCCGAACAACTCCGGCCGCCGTTCCTTCAGCTGCTCAGCGGCAGCGATGACAGCCTGCTCGTCGGCGTCGGCCTGGTCGTGAAGGGCACGGTCGATCAGAAGCACCGCGTCATCAAGGTCTTCCCCGGTGGCCCCGAGACCTCCGAGGGCGGCACGCCGGATGGCGGCATGCTCCCTGGCCAGGGCCTGCGCCTCGCGTGCCTCGGCTGACCTCAGCTTCTCCTCGGCGGCCTGCTCGCGGCGTTCGACCTCGGTCAGCGCGGCCTGGTCGGCGTCGCGCCTCGTGGTGATGAATTCGGTCAGCGCGTCGGCGTTGTCGAAGCCTAGGTCGCTGAGCATCTTCTTCACGGCCGCCCGGCCGCCCTGGGTCTTCTCTCGGGCAAGCAGCCGCGACAGGTCTTCCTGCGTGACGCTGCTGGTCGGGGCGTCGCCCTCGTCGCCGGGCTTGTTGGAGTCGTCGTCGGGCGAGGCCCCGCGGATCGGATAGATCGGCCGCCCGTCACGGCGGTGCCCGACCGGTTCGAGCGGGTTGGGGAGCGAGGGGCGCATCATGCGTGAACCATCCACAGGTCTTCAGCGCCCCCGCGCCAGTGAACAGTGTAGCGATCAGCCGGACTGGCCCGTTTCCTTATGGGGCCATACCGCCATCCGACGAAGACGGCGTACATCTGACTTCGCCGGTCGACCGGGGTCGCCCCGACAGCAGGGGGTCGGTGACTCACGGGGCCGGTGATGCCTGAAACACCAACGGGTCTGGAGCCGGATATCTCTCCCGGCTCCAAGGCACTTGGGGATGGACCGTGGTTAGCCGGAAAGAAGCTGCCTACGGTACGAATCTCTCAGCTCTGCAAGCGTGGTCGTGGCGCCGTTGACGTTGAGCGTCCAGAAAGTCCAGCCGTCGATATCCTCTCGCCCAGTTACGGCCCGAGCAGCTGATGTTGGCGTGGACCAGACTCGCGCGTCACAGCTGATTCGTCCATCAACTAGCACCTCCGCCGTGCGGAGGTCACCGTCATGCTCCGCCGTGAGTATGAATCCGGGTTTCAGAACTTGGGCCGAGACCAGGAAGTCTAGGTCGGTTAGATCTATTTCACGTCCTGAGGCAGGGGCGAGTGGCGCTGGATTCTGTGGGGACGAAACAGGAGGTATAAGTCTCTCCGCGGCTTGAGGATGCATGTGAAGGGCTTCCAATGCTGCGGTGCTCCAGTCGGATCGAATCCCAATCTTGCGTTCGATCATTTCCCGCGCCACCGGCGCAGCCGCGGCAATAGTGAGGAGAGGTGCGAGGCCACTGATGTTATCCATCGTGGTCTTCCTGTCGTCTACTAGGAGTTCTCGATTCAGATCGAGGATGCGAATCGTCTCGTCCGCGCGGCATATAGATCGGCTGACCTCGGCCGCAGATCGGGGAACTCCTGAACGTCGGCGAGCATAGCCCTTTATGTCGAAGCCGATCAGGCGCGCATCTCGGCCATCTGCTGGGTCGAGGAGGACCCGCTGCTCCTTGGCGCAGTCGGACAGCTCTTTTGTGGCCCGAGTTGATTCGTCCAGCAGGGGGAAGTGGTTGCTCTTAGTACGCCGACCACGCTGCCCGTTGGTCTGCGCACCGCCGCTGTTGCAGAAGCCACACGCCAGACGGTAGTTCGACGGAGCATAGGCGAGCCACCAGTAGCCGGGGCCCTTGACGCCAATGATGGCAGACTTTGGCCGGAAGTGGTCCACGTCAGGGTTATTGCCATGGACTGGAGTCTCGCAATACCAGCACTTAGGGCCCACGAGATCAACAAGAGCCTGCCTGAGCTGGGGGTCCGTCCAGTGACTCGGAAATTCCGGCTTCTCGCCTGAGGAGATCGCCTCCCGAACAGCCTTGACTGTGTTGGCAATCTTTGTGTTCCACGTGGCGGGAACCACCAAGGAGTTCATGTCAACGTGGCGCATAAGCCCTCACAGTCCGCGCGAGAAGCGTTCGTCGAAGAGGAGACGAACCATCTCAGCAACTTCGTGCGGATCGGGCGGTGTGTCGCTTCCAGCTGCCTCGATCAGGTTGCGACGTCGGCGGGCCAATTCGGCCAGGAAGAGGGCGACTGTGTGATCACGACGAGCCGTGGCGAAGCCAAAGCCGTCCAGCGTGAATGTGATTCTCTCCAACTCGGCTCGTGCGCCCTCGTCTTCCTCGGCGAGAGGCAGCAACTCGTACTGTCTGTCGATCAACAGCTGAGTCTGCCGGTCCAACTGAGTTTCGAGGCCGTAGAGTTCACTAGTCAGCAGGTCACCAATACTATGGCCGCGTGGATCGGTCTCCGGCGCATGCGCAGTCGTCCGGCCAGCGGAGGTTTTCCGTACGATCCTAATCTGCTCTCGGGGCACATTGGCCACAAGCGTAGGGTCGTGGGTGGCGGCGATGAATTGCGATCGCTGCCCGTCATCGAGCATCTCTCGGACGGACTCATACCATCCCTGACTCCATGCGGGGTGGAAGTGCGCAGCCGGCTCGTCGAGAAGGAACAGTGACTCACCTCCGCGCTGCAGCCGGAGGAGCCCAAGCACAGTCAGTATCTGCTGTTCTCCGGCGCTGAGATCGGCAGGAGACAGGTTTGCCCCGCCTACGGTGGCAAGCTGAACGTCAGCAGTCAGCACCCCCAGGGTCTGGAGACGCTCCAGCGCAGCAAACATGCTCAAGTCTGACTCGAAGAGACTGCAAAAAGCATCGACATCTTGGCCAGCGATGGAGATCCGGAAGCTTGCGTAGCGTCCAGGCACGGCGCCATCGGGAACGGGACCGAACCTGCCTCTCGAGGCGATGCGCTCAAACAGATCAGCCGTCGCGCCGGTTAGTCCCCAATACGGAGGCCACTGCCTGTCTCGGAGGTACCGGTTCGTTGCCCATCCTGGACGCCGGATCACGAGCTCCGCGCTGGCGATTCTCAGTACCCCCGCTGTCTCTGCGGCAAAGGGCCCGAACTTCTCCGCCCACTGGGGCACCAAGGCCAGCAGGATCAAGGGGAGTTGATCGACACGCGACTGGACGAGGGGACGAAGCTGAAACCCCTCCGTGTTGTCCTCTGCACGGAGGATCTCAGCATCGCTCACGACGTGCTGCTGGAACATTGAGTCCCAGGGGGATGCGTAGATCGCCTGGTATCCAAAGAGGTGATCGGGGAGGTAACCGGGCCAATCGGCCTTGCGAACCCGAACCTCACGAGATCCATCGGAAGCTGTCACGGCTGCGGCGCGCCCTCCCACCGACTGGGAGACCGTTACAACGCTCCCTCGGAGCTCGTAGCGGAGGCGGAAGGCAAAGTCTGCGGGCTTGCCGAGCCTGAGATTACCGAAGATCTCTACGAGGGAGTGAAGGACCCGGGACTTACCCGCGCCGTTGCGTCCGATGAGCACCGTTACGGGATGCTGGGGCTCATGCAGTCCGCCGGTCAGGTTCAGTCCAAAGTCGCGGAGTCCCCGGTAGTCCGGAAGATCAAGCTCCAGTAGCTCCATGGAACCCCCCTCTGCCGCCGGCCTGTCACCCCGTCACCCAGCACGTGATCGAACAAGGAGCGTAGCGGATCACTCGTTATTCACACCGGGTTCGGTGACGGGTCCCTTGGGGCGGAGTGCCTCGGCTACCGAAGCGAACTCAGAGAGGGCTGCTTCGAGCTCGTCGACGATCTGGCGAGCGAGGGCATGCGGCTCCACGTTCAGATCGGTGACTTCGAGGGTGTTGTCCTTTAGGTCTGCGAAGAGGTCGAGGCTGACCTTGTCGCGACTCAGTAGTTCTTCAACCGGGTACGGCTTGAAGGAGGGGGTTCTCCTCCGCTGGTCTCGTGGCTCACCAGGCCTGTACGCCTTGACGAAGTCGTTGAGAGCGTGACGATGAAGGGGGTTCTGCTTAAGGGTGAAGCGTTGATTGGTCCGGAAATCGTACACCCAGAGAGTTTTCGTGAGGGGCTTTCCGTCCTGGCGCGGAGGGGGTTTCTCAAAGAACAGGACATTGGCTTTGACACCACCGGCATAGAAGATGCCTGTAGGTAGTCGCAGCAGAGTATGAACATCGCATTGCTGCAACAGACGCCTACGAACTGTCTCCCCAACTCCGCCCTCAAACAGAACATTATCCGGGACGACAACTGCTGCTCGTCCATATGTTTCGAGCAGGGTGTAGATGTGCTGAACAAAATTCAGCTGCTTATTTGTTGTGGTTGCCCAGAAATCACGGCGAGAGTAGGTAAGTTCCTTGCGCTCAAAGTCGTCTTCTTCATCGCTGATGATAGTGACAGACGACTTCTTACCGAAAGGGGGATTCGCGAGAACCAGCGAGGCGTGCTGCTTGGGCGGTTCAGCCAGGGCATCACCCACCGTGATGGGTGATGTCTTGGCACTCGACGGTGCGATGCCGTGGAGCACCATGTTCATTGCAGCAAGTCGAGCGGTCGCGTCAACGAGTTCATTGCCCAGGATCGCACCCGAGGTAAGACGGTCCTTCTCTTCCTGCGAGGCGTCTACAGGGAGGTGATGCTGGATGTATTCAAATGCTTTGAGGAGGAACCCGCCTGTGCCGCACGCCGGATCCATTACCGTGTCGTGGATAGTCGGCTGACTGCAGTCGACCATCGTCTCGATCAGGGCGCGCGGCGTGAAGTACTGGCCCGCCCCTGACTTGACGTCCTCGGCGCCCTTGGCGAGCAGCTCCTCGTAGGCATCGCCCTTGACGTCGGTATTGGTCCCGGCCCAGACCTCTTTGCCGATGAGCTCTCGGATGAGCCGCTTGAGCTTCGCCGGGTCCTGGATCCGGTTCTGTGATTTCTTGAAGATCCGCCCGAGAACTCCTGGGCGTCCCGCTAGTTCGCCGAGAATCTCCGTGTACCGGACTTCCAGCTCCACACCTTCGAGATCTAGCAGTTCCTGCCAAGCATCAAAGCCGAGGATGTCAATGGGCATAATGCGCCGGTGCATCTGTTCGTGTGCCATTTTCAGGAACACGAGGAAAGTGAGTTGCTCGATATAGTCGAGCGCGGAGACGCCGTCGTCGCGCAACACATTGCAGTAAGACCACAGCTTGTTGACCAGTGCCCTGGCGTCGTTGGACGCCGGCACCAGCGGAGCTGGCGGTGATTGAGGCATTGCCTCCTTAGACGCGGTCACAGCAAACTCTCCTGTACTGCATAGGGCGCATTCAAGCTCGATCGGTTTCTCTGTCGTGGGCGCTTCGTCCCGAGATCGCGTCGCGCATGGTTCAACAGTTCCTCGGCCGGAGCATCGCTGGGATCCTGCTCGGTGAGCTGACCCTTGAACGCTGCTGACAGCACGACGAGACGAAGATGTTCAGCACGCTTCTTAGCCATCTTGGCTGCCTCACTGAGGCGGAGTGCATCCTGTCGCCACTGGATGATTTCCTCTACCAGTTCCACTTGCCTCTGCATCGGAGGAAGTGGGATGGGACAGCGACGCGCATCGGCGAGATTGAGGGTCTTGCGCGCCACCTCATTAGAAGCCCGCTCGAGGTGCTGGCGGAAGGTCCCGCTCTGCAGGACAGTCAACACCCATCGAGGATCAACACGATCCGCGTCAAGGGGGAACACCCCAATGGCCCGGGCCACGTTGGCTCCCGCGAGGTGTTCAGTCGCGAGAGCTGCGCGACCGATTGTTCCCACCAGTGAGAGGAGCAACTCCCCACCTGAAAGGGTGGTGCGCGGGTAACGCCGTGCCACATCCGTCTGGATATGCTTCAGACCGTCCTGATTGACGCGGCCGTCTACAAGGTCTCCGACGCGTACAAATGGCACCCCATCAATGGTGTCTGGACCTGGAACAAGAACCCCGTAGGCGGGCTTCCGTCCAACAGTTACGAGTTGATCCAGAGTGGCAGAATACCAGCCTGCGGGAAGCTCATATCCTTCGACCTTGTGCTCGGACTCAACGGAGAAGAGGGTGTCACTCGTCGCCAAATCGAGGGTGTCAGGAATAGACGTAGAGAGAGGAAGATCTCGTAGGGCGCGTTCCACGTTTAGACGCTCAAGGCGCTCCAGGATTTGCTGGCTCTTCCGAATTGATTGAGCTCCAGAGTCCAGCCGCGAAAGATGCTCTTCGAGCGTGCTCACGATGCGCAGTTGCTCGTCCAGCGGAGGGAGCAGGATCGGATACTCGGAGATCTGCTGCCACTTTACGCGTGGACGATCTCCAGCATTAAGACTGATAGCGAAACTAACGAAATCCGGTGCCAGCAGGCGGTACATCAAAAACCGTGGCGCGAGCCAAGGATGCGGGGGCAACGTGATGAATTCCCCTGAGCACAGTCCGCTGAAATTGGCCTCGGTCACTTTGTTGAGATTCGGGCGGAGTCGGCCGTAGAGCGTATAGCCCGGCCCGACCACGGGAGAGGCACTGGTGATGCCGCTCGACTCCGACAAGCCCGTCACACGCCCGGTGCCTGACTGGACGTTCTCCATGCCCAGGTAAGGGCGCTCGTCACCAGGAGCCGGCACCTGCCGCTCAGAGCTGGGCTGCGTAATCTCCCCGAGAGTGGTGTGTACCCATCCCGGCGGGATATCGGTCATGCGGTCAGTTCCCGATCCAGTCGTTCAAGAAGGTCCACGGCGCGATCATCACCGAAGGTGCGAAGGAATCCATCAATCCCGCCACGCTCGGTGAAGGGTACTCGCTCGAGATCCTCAGCATCGAACCGCACGCTGACCGCCATCGTGTCGACGATGCGCTCCAGCCACCACAGCTCATCAGGTGTGAACGTCACACCGGCCTGAGACTGGCGGGCGATGAAGTTGGCGAACCGATCTTCCACCGCAGAGCGGTATGGGCGGAGCTCCCCATCCAGTCCCAGCTCGTAACGGATGATCGAGACCAAGTCGGGAGGGCCATGCATCGCGCCGGGCGCAGCTGTCGCCTTGCCTAGTTGCTCGTAGGCGCGCCACAGACGGGCGATGGTCCATTGGTGTGGGGGCCGGGCGATTCGCGAAGCTAGATCCTTCAACTGCTGGTACGCCTCGCGAGGCGTGATGTCCCGGCCGGTGTCCCCTGTCAGGGCGATCTGCAGCGCCGTGATCTCGTCTCGGTGATCCTGGATGTACTGCTGCCAGTCGTTGACCACTGCAGGCGCGTTCTCCACGTGTGACGCAGAGATCAGAGTGTCTTGGCTGACCTCGTCGTAGACGATCCTCTGTTCGGTACGAATGTTGATCAGGAGTGATCGCAGATCTCGATTTGACGCGAGTGGTGCAACGGCGTCTTGCACTGCCCAATAGACGGCATGGTCTGGGTCATCGCCGGCGGCTTCTGCTTCACCGCGCATGGCGACTACCCGGTCTACATCAACAGTTCGCATGATCTGGCCGGCGATGCTGTCCAAGCTTTTACCATCGGCCAGGCGTGCAATTTCTTCTTGATCGTCTTGCGTCAGTTTTCGGGAAAGCCGAGTGAGCCGGAGCGCAAGTTCTTCGGCCTCATCCTCTGTGACCCCGTCTCCAGCAGTTTTCTCCAAGAGTTTGCGCAGTGCAAGGCGCTTGACGTCGCGCTCGTCGGTGATAGATCGAGTCTCACGCTTGTGGGACTCGGTGACTCCAATGGCGTCGACGACGATGAAACGTGTTTTCTCTTCTACATCCGGTGTCACGGCCCGGAGTTCATTGGAGTCGATTACGCGCGACCCTCGGCCGCGCATCTGTTCAAAGTACGACCAGGATCGGATATCTCGCAAGAAGAAGACGCACTCGATAGCGCGGACATCAGTCCCTGTCGCGATCATGTCGACAGTGACGGCAATGCGCAGTTCGGGCGTATTTCTGAATTCCGACAGAAGCCTATCTGGGGCCTTCGCTTTTCCGGTGATTTTCTTACTGAAGTCGTCGCCCTTACCGAAAATGGTCCGGGTCATTTCTACTACTTCGTCAGCGTGATTGTCATCTTTGGCGAAGATGAGAGTTTTGGGCACCATGGGGGTACTGTTAGGCCTGGATACCCGGTCCGGGAAGATGACGGATAGGTTGTCACGGAATGCCGCGAGCGCGACTCGAAGCTGATCGGTGCTGATCACCTTGGATCCGATTTGCTGTCCGGTATACGTGAAATCGTCGTCTAGCTCTTCGTAACGTGTACGCCGCGTGCGTCGATTCTTAATCGGCACGAACGTATCAACAGGGATTACAGAGCCTTGCTCTGCAATCTCTGTCCTAATCCGGTATGTGAGGTAGTCGACAGCGACCCCGTCGGCCACGGCTTGCTCGTAGGTGTACTCGCTGACAAGACCTTCCTCACCGCCGAAAAAGGCGAACGTCTGCGCGACGGGAGTGGCAGTGAGTCCAAGGAGGTGGGCGTCGAAGTACTCGAGAACAGAGCGCCACTTTCCGTAGATTGATCGATGACACTCGTCGATGATGATCAAGTCAAAGGACTCTGGAGCTAGCCGCCGATTATATGACACGCCAATCGGCCGGTCCTCATCCTCCCCCTTCTCCTCGGACTCGAAAGCGGAAGGTTCGGTGTAGTCGCGTGCGTCGACGTTTTCCTGTCCGGATAGAATCCTGGAAAGTCGCTGGATCGTTGACACGACGATCTTCGACGACGCAAGCATTCCCGTACCGGTAAGTTGGTCAACATTATACAGCTCGGTGAATTTCCGCCCATCATCCGGTGTGGTGTAGCTCGAAAACTCCGATAGAGCTTGATTTCCCAAGTTATTGCGGTCGACGAGGAATAGGATCCGTTCAGCTTTCGCGTATTTTAGTAGTCGATAGCAGGCTGTGACAGCAGCGTAGGTCTTGCCGGCACCCGTGGCCATTTGGATCAGTGAACGAGTCCTGTTGCGGCGCAGTGCCGCTTCCAGCCCGTTGACTGCGTCAAACTGTGCGGGGCGCAGCCGACCGGATGCTACTTCAGCAGGGTCAAGCGCAGGTAGCTCCGATCGCAAGCGCGCACGGTATGTGGGGGCTTCCCGGTTGGCTTCCGCTTCACGCATCCAACGAGCCACTGTTTCTGGCCGCGGGAAGCTGAAGATGTTACGCGTGCGGGAATCGGGGTCTTGAGTGTTGCGAAATAGAACCCGGTTACCGTCGCTTACGTAGCGGTACGGCAGAGGAGTGCGCCAAGCACGCATCGTCTGGGTGTTGGTCAGGCCTTCTGCATAGCGGTCAGCCTGCTCCTGAGCGGCTGTGAGGTCGGCCCCTTCTTGCTTCGCCTCGATAACTCCGACGAGCTTCCGATCCACGTACAGCAAGTAGTCTGCACGTCCGGCAGCAGTGGTGACTTCGCGGACCGCAACACCTCGTGAGGCGAACAGGTCTTGCTGTCCCTTAGCGTCCTGGACCACCCAGCCGGCGTCGTTGAGCATCTCGTCGATCCGCTCGCGGACCTTGACCTCGCTCAGGGGCTCTTGCGCGGCCAGTCGGGCACGGGAGACGAGTTTCTCGCGCTGCGTTGCGGTGGTTCGCTTTGGCGGCTTCCGTGCCTCAAACCCTGATTGGAGGAGCTCTAGTTCCGCGTCGAGCGCGCTGGCCTGTGAGACCAGCTTCGGCTGTATCTCAGTAGCCCGCTGCAATTCGATGGCAGCCGTCCGACGTGCTCTCTCCTCGGCGGCTGCACGATCTCGCTCACGATCTGCAAACGAGAGCCGAGCTTGTTCCAGGGCGCGCCGGGACCGCTCCACCGCGGCAAGAACCGTCGGTCCGACAGTGGACGGCGGCTGCGGAGGGATGAACGGGATCTGTTCTCTGTCACCTGTGCGAAGGCGGAAGAACCAGACCCCGAGCTGGAAGCAAGTGTGAACGGCCTGGAAGGCGGCATGTTCGATGTCGTCGTGTTCGGCGGCCGGTGTGCTGCTGAGTCGTCGCAGGTGCTCGAACAAGCCACGGATCCGTGGGTCGAGCACGCCAGCTCGCGTGAGGAGGTGGAGGCGGCTCGCCTGCTCTCCGCCGTGGAGGCTCATCCCTGCCAGGCGTGTGAGCTCTGTGGCGAGCACGTCACCAAACTGCCTAGCCTTGTTGCAGGCTGCGCGAGGGTCGATGTACAGGTTGGCCTCGGCGCCGGCCCCGAACAGCACGAGCAACGGTTCGATTGGCTCCAAGAACCCGAAGTTCGCTGAGCTGGCAGCCAGGTCCTTGATACGCGCCTGCGTTTCGCCGCGTACCTGGCTCACGTGACCCTCCGCATCTGTTCCCTCGACATCCGAAAGCTACCTGGCCTTGCTCGTTTCTTGCCACCCGTCTCATCAGAGTGGCCCAGGTATGTGAGTGTGCAGCACCCGTCTCCGGCGGAGTGAGCGACGAGCCGGGGCGATTGAGGTACGTGAGATCGGATGGCTGCTTGAGCGTCACCACACTGCTACGCATCGTCCTCCGGCTGGGCCGAGACCTCGATCAGGGGCACCGAGGTGAAATCCGACTTCACTGCAGGAAGGCCCAGGTACTCGCGGACGGCGGCGTTGTCGCCGGTGGCGTCAGCAAGACGGGCTGCGGCTTCGAAGGCACGGGCCTGGATTCGCTCGATCTCCACTTGGGCGTCGTCGATGGGGTAACCGGCGTCAATGAGCATCCGGACCCCGGTCTCGACGGAGATCACACCGGCGCCCACCCCCTTGACTACTTCATCGAGGACGGCGGCTCGGTCGGTCGGGGTGTGCGGTCCCCACATCAGCCGTGCGGGAAACGACTCCCCCGCGGGCCAGCCTTCGGCCTGTCCAGCTTGGTGAAGGCGCTGCACCATGCGCAGAAGAACGACGTACTTGTGGTTGCGGGCCAAGCGCATGGCGGCGACAAGCGAGTCGAGCGGGCCGAGTGCGAGCTGTAGCGCATAGCCGGACGGTAGGGCGGTCGGGTCTAGTGTGCCGAGACCGGCGGCGGTGAGGCGGCTGTTCGCGGCGATGCGGTCGAGGATGTGGTCGACGCGGGCACGGAGTTCGGCGAGTTGGGCTGAGGTGTCGAGCACGTCCATGCGCCCGTTGTCGTTGAGCTGCCATACCGTCCCGGCCCGTACCTTGATCGGGAGGGGTTGACCGGTGGCGCGGTCGATGGGCAGTCGGGCCCCGGCTAGACCGATGATCGGCGAGCCGGTGGTAGCCGAAGCGCCGGAGCTGTCCGTGTCTGTGGCAGACAGTTCGTCGAGGGCCTGGAGGACGGTGGCCACGGTGGGCTTGCCCCAGTGCTCTCCGCTGGCAGGGATGCTGTTCGTGATGTGGATGACGGGTATGAAGTCCGCCATCAGGTCGAGCCTGTCGAGGACTTCCCCGTCCGAGCGGACCCGGTACCTGGCTTTGTGCATCGGCAGGTCGTACAGCAGGTCGGCGTACTTAAGGTCGTCTAGGTCCCATTCCGCGTCGGTCAGGTAGCACGTCCACGGGGAGGGCCGGGTGGATGCCCACGGATAGGTACGGCTGATGAGTCCTGTGTCGGCGTTGCGCGCGTCGCCCGTGACGAGGACCGGATCGCCGCTGTCGGTGTACAGGTACTCACGTGTCGGGCTTCCGTCCTTGGCTCCGCCGCGCCGACTGGCCGGTCCGATCGCTCCGAGTTCGTAGGTGACCCGCCGAAGCCTTGCTTTGAGCCCGCGCCGTTTGTCTTCGGGCAGTTCCCACGCCAGGTGAACGCGGAGTGGGAACTCGGCACCGTCCTGCTCGCCGTCCTCCGGCCACTCCGGGAAGTACAGGCCCGGGTCCCAAGTGCGCAGAAGAACCCGGCCCTTCCCCGGGTCCCAGGCCAGGGTGTAGACGGCGTCGCCCAGCAGGATCGCGGTTCGCTCGGCCTGCTGAAGACGCAGCGGCAGCATTTCCTTCTCCGCCCAGGCCCTCAGCCTGTCCTGGACGGCCAGCGCCGCGACTGCCTCGGCGGTGGGCTCGTCGTCTGTGCGCTCCGCCCCCGCGACGCTGATGACCTGCTGGGAGCCGAGGAGGTAGCCGAGCGCGGTGTCGACCAGCTTGGAGGCATCGCCCAGTTCCCTCCGTTCGATGCCCGCCTCGTCGTCGCCTGTCACGGCGGCGACCTGGCCGGCCTGGTTGGAGTCGTACGCGGCCAGCAGCCGGTAGGCAGCCAGGCGTCGCAGGTCCTCGTCGGGCACCCAGGATCGGGTCAGTTCCGCCCAGGTGTTACGGCCCGGTCGACGCGGGTCGGCCATGGCTGGCTTGTAGTCCAGCCAGCTCCAGACGTCGGTGATCAGCTCGCGCAGGCCCACAGTGCTCCTCCGGCAGTCGGCCCCGCGCCGCGCCTCCAGCCTACGAGACGTCTTCTACGTCGGACTTCCGCAGTTCCTAGCGCCTCGGGATCCGGAATTTCCGAGCAGCCGAAGCCTCCGGGGTCGAAGATTCCGTCATGAACAGCAACCTGCCGGATGATTGGTCCCCAGCGGACAATCCGTACTCGATCGCGCTCTCGGAATCGAGCTGGCTGCGTGCCACGGTCGCCTTGACCGTGGCACGCATGCACGGTGACGACGTCCAAGTCGGCTGGTTCAGCTCCCGGCAGATCGACGCACGGACACTGGTCGTCGCCCTGCGCCAGCTCCTCGCCGCGGTCAAGCTCGAACGGATCGCCCTCACAGACCTCGGCGTGGATCCCGCGGTGATCACTGCACTCGATGACGCCGAGCAGGTCTTCCTTGACGCCCTGCCGAACATCAAGCACGTCCGCGACGGCCTCACTCACTTCGAGGACTGGGCCCGCGGCAGGGGCAGCGGGCCGCAGAAAGACGCCCGCAAGACCGCTGACCCACGCGACGTAGCCCGCGACTTTTGGAGCTTCGGCTACGACCCGCTCACCGACACCGTCACCATGGGGCCGTTCACCATCTCCGTCAGCGCGGCAGTCCCCGCCGCCAATGCACTGTGCGATGCGATCTACGCCGCGACACGCGAGGTCGACCAGCGCAGCACGGCCGAACTACGGGACCAAGTCGTCCAGGCGCTGACCGACGCGACGATTCCCTGTACTCCCCCACAGGACCCGGTCCTCGTCTCGCAGGGCCACGACATGCGGGTCTGGCTCTCCTTCAATCTCAGCAGCGTTCCGGGCGGAGAACACAAGGAACTGGCAGAGCGCGTTGCCACGGTAGCGGCCCACGCCGGGCTGCGGCTGACGTCGTCGGCGTTCCCGGAGGCACAGAACATCGCTGAACGCCTGGTCGCTGGCGAGCCGCTGCGCGTGGAGAGGAACAGCCCGTAGATCAGCAGCCCCAGGCAGACCACCACGGGCCATATCCTCATGGGCCGTTTCCTCTTGGGGCAGTTTCCGGTCGTACGTACTGCCCTCGCCAGTTCAGCGGCGGCCGTCGAAACGGTCGTCGTCGGTATCGGTGGGCAGGGTGTCGAGCTGGTCGGGGTCGGCCAGTTCCGTCAGTCCGTGCACGGCAGCGTCCATGCGGTCGGGGCTGTCCATTCCCTCGACCCAAGTGACCATCTGGCCTTCCAAGTCGGGGTATTCGCCGACATGGTGCACGAGCTGCTGTTCGTAGAGCTGGGCCACGGGAGCGGCGCGCAGGCGTTTGCCGACCTTGGCGGTGACCTCCAGGATCATGGGCATGAGGAGCCCCTTGGTGACGTCCTCGCGGCGCAGCTGCTCCCACGCCTGGGTGACGATCTGTCGCGCCATGTCTCCGCCGTAGTTCTTCTCGACCACAATCGCGTCGGCCTTGAGTTCGAGGGCGAGACGGCATGCGGCCAGGCCCCAGTCGTTGGCGCCCATGGATCCGGATCGGTCGGCCAGGACGTACAGCTGCCGGTCGAAGTCGCGGCCAACGCCGATGACGCCCGTCTCGTCGCCGATGGTGGACTCTCCGCCGGCGGGGTCGACGGCGACGACGATGCGCGCCATGTCGAGGCCGGAGAACTGGACGGCGTTGATACGGGCGGTCTCGATCCACTCCCGCCTCCAGACTCCTCCCTCCGGCGGCCGGGGCTTCTGCAAGTACAGGGCGGCCCAGACGCGTTCACCGACTCGCTTGCGGGTCTTGGCGTGATGGGTGACGTCGAAGCGTTCGGGCCACAGCGCCTCACCAGGAGCGCGGCCGAGCGGGTCGTCGAGACTGTCGGCGATGGCGGGCAGGTCGATGACCCGCCAGGCGTCGCGCTCGGTGGCGAGAATGCGTCCGGCGAGGTCGTCTTCGTGCCACCGGGTCTGAATGAGGCAGATGGCGCCGACGGGCTCGAGTCGGGTCTGCAGTACCGAGGTCCACCAGTCCCAGGCGCGCTTGCGCATGGTGGGGCTGTCGGCGTCGGCCATGTCCTTGACCGGGTCGTCGACGATGGCGATGTGTGCGCCGCGTCCGGTGAGGCCGCCGCCGATACCGGCCGCGAGGAGGCCTCCTTCGCCGCCGACGATGTCGAAGCGGTTGGCGGCCTGGCTGCCTGCCTTGAGTTGGATGCCGAGGTCGTTGCCCCAGGTGTTGATGGCGTCCCTGATCCACCGGCCGTGGTCGTCGGCCAGGTCGGCGGAGTAGCTGGCGATCATCATGCGGTGGCCGGGGTTGCGACGCAGGTACCAGAGGGGCGCCCAGCGGGAGGCGCGTCGGCTCTTGCCATGCCGCGGGGGCATGGTCAACATCACGCGGTCGCACCGGCCTGCGGCCATGTCGATGAACGCCTGGTCGATGAGATCCAGGTGCGGGGCCTGCATCTCGCGCCCGCCAGTGAGGACGGCGGCGAGCGCGCCTGGCGAGCGGTCCATGGCGAGTTGGCGCTCGACGCAAGCCAACTCCGCGCGCAGAGCAGGAGACGCGGACCGTGCGATGGTGCGGCGCTGTGCTGGCGAAAGGGTCTTGTAGTGGGCGATGACGCTTTCGTGGTCTCGCGGAGTCATGCGCCGTCCGGATCGGTGAGCGCGATCAGGGCGTCGAGTTCGTCGACGGTCGCGTTCTCGACCTGGACCGGTCCGCCGTCCAGGCCGGTCAGTTCCGTGCGGACGGGCATGTCGAGGCCGAGCAGTCTGGCTCGGCGCTCCATGATCCGCAGGGTGCGGTCGATGGCGGCGAGGTCCTGGTCCCGGACGGCCTTCTTGTAGGCGACGAAGAACAGCCGGTCGAGGCGGTCGGCTTCCAGCGCGCGCAACTCATCTACGTCGTCGTTGAGTTCGGCGCGGCGGTCAGCGAGTGCTGTGCGGACGTCCCGGCACGCGGCGTGGATCATGGCCTCGTTGGTGGGCGGCTCCTGGTTCTTGCGGTACCGCTCGACTCCGTAACCCTGCGGGTAGGCGATGCCGTCAGAGTTGACGGTCGGGTCGGCGGCGAGCTTGCGGGCGATCGTCAGCCAGTCCACGCCGGCGAGGCGTAGGTCGATGGCGTCCGAGCGGCGGCGCGCGATGGCCGCACGCGCGGCTTTGTCGGGGCGGCCCACGGCGGGGATCCTTCACAGCTCGGGTGCGCCCCCGCGCCCGGGTCCATGATCGCACCGTCGGTGGGAGCCAGTGCTCCGCCTCTTCGTCTGATCCCCAGACAGCGACCCTGCGGCCTACTACCCTGTCGGCTGGAAGTCTGGGAAGCGCCCCTAAGTGTTGAAGGGCGTGCACTCCCGGGTGCTCCGAGAAGTCCGGGCGGATCCAGCGACCTGCCTGACTCGTCACGGTGCACGGACGAGCGACCACTTTCGCAACGCCACGAGAAGCCAGAAAAGCCTGAACGTCCTGAGTTTCTATCGCTGGTACGGAACTCAGTTCAGCCACGAGTTGTGGCCGAGCTGAGTATGCGTGCCCGCATTCAGTTCGGCCCTGTACAGAAAGGGACCGAACGGTGGACTCGACCGTCATCCTGTGGATCTTGGCCTGGGCCGGAGTGCTCTCCGTCGTCATCTTCGTGGCCAAAGGGCTCCTCGACCAGCTACCGCCTCTCGTCGATTCATGGCGGGCGCTGGTTCGTACCGTGCGCGGCGAGGAGACGACCAGAGCGGCAGATGAGGCCAGGCGGGTCCAGGAGACGGCAGTGGGGCCAGACGACGTTCACCCAGCCCCACCAGCATCACATCAGTGACATCTGCTCGCCCTCACTGGGCCGCTTGGGCGACACGTACTCGGGTGGCGCGTCGGGCGCGTTGCGCTCGGTCCGCAGCCACCAGGCGAACTGATAGTTGCGGCAGGTTCGGAAGCGCACCGACTTCCGGCGCGGCTCGTTCTCGGGGATGTTGTGCTCGCCCCATCCGGTGATGGGGCGAGCGTTCTCCAGATGCACATACAGGCCCGGCACCAGGGCGGGCCCCTCCCACCGCTCTCCAGGTGCACCCTCAAAGGCAAGGTGCGCGTTGTCGCTCCACTTCCACGGATTGGGCAGCGCGCACAGATACCAGGCCAAGGGCGGTTTGCCCTCGGGGAGTTCGATCGTCTGGTGCCGGCGGCTCACGTCCAGCCGGGGGCGGTCGGGCTGGCCGAAGCTGCGCAGGCAGTGCTGGTCGAGGGCTACGTGCCGCACGCCTGCCAGCCACATGATGTGGTATCGAGTTCGTGATTCAATTTGGACCTGTATTCGCTGCGACATCCGCTCCCCATTTACCCGTTTTAATTGGCGAGAGATTCATTTCTCTCTACTACCAATTTTATCAAATTTCCCACCAATTCCAGATGCCTGTCATGACGGAAGCCATTCGGGTAAGGCATATTGAATTCCTCTTCAAACGCCTTCTCGTATTCCTCTTTGGGGAGCGCGATGGGGCGTCGGCAGGTGGCCTTGATGTTGGAGCCGCTGAGGTCGGTGACTTGCACGTCCTTGAAGTAGCGGCGGAGCAGCGGCTCCAAGGTCTCGGGGGTGTGGAAACGCAGCTTCTGCCACTTCCCCTTGACGAAGTTCATCTCTACGTTGTCCTCGTCGAGGAAGCTCATCTTCGTGGTGGCGGTCTGGGAGGTGACCCGCTTGGCCTGCTCGTCCCGGAGTTCGCGGGCGAGGTTGCGGGTGCCGAGGCACACGACCCCGTCCGCCGAGCAGAGGGCGTTGACGGTGGTCATCACCCAGTGCTGGTAGTCGAGGGTGGTGGTGGCGTTGATGACGGAGTCGAGGACCACCACGTCGTACAGGCCGTTGGTCTGGATGTCCTTGTCGATGTCGCGGATCATGCCGACGACGGTACGGATGTCGACGGCGTACGAGCCGTCCCGGCAGCGGTAGGGCTCGTAGTCGTGGATGTTGAAGCCCTTGGCGCGCAGGTGCTTGGCGTAGTCGCCGTACCCGGCGCCGAAGTCCACGACCCGGTGGGTGGGCTTGAGCCAGGGCGTGACCAACTGGTCCCAGGTCTCGGAACCGTAGGCGAGCTTTCCGGCCTTGGCCTTGGAGGAGAACTTGCGGAGCCTCTTGGGCTGCACGATGTGCTGGTTCCACACCGGCGCCTTGCTCTCGATGGCGGTCCAGTCGTAGACGCCGTACTCGCCGGTGAGGTCGGCGTGGAGTTGGGCGGCATCGGCAGAAGTGACGGTCCAGGCGAGGAGGTCGAAGCGGTTGATGGAGGCGACAACGGCGTATTCGGCGTTGAGGACGATGCGGCCCTGGTCGTCGATGACGACGCTCCCCCACGGGCCGTGGCCGGCGGTCATGTGCCCGATCGCGTTGACGAAGGAGAGGTTCCTTCGTTCCGCCACCCGGATTGACTGCCATGGAATCCACGACCAGGCGCCGATGACGCCGGCCTCGGCGTAGACGACGCTGGCCTCGGTCTCGACTCGGTTGTGCAGCAGGTTGAACTGAATCTCGTCCTGCAACCTGACCTTCGTGCCCAGCATGACCGCGGGCGTGTGCGTCAGGCCGATGGCCTGTAGGCCCTTGGTTCTCTGGTGGCCTGCGACCAGCGTGCCGTCGGCGTTGAGGATGACGGGCTTCACGACACCGTGGCGGCGCAGTGACGCCTGAAGCCTGATGAACGCCTCCTCGCTGAGGCGGCGCGGGTTGTAGTCGGCGGGGCGAAGCTGATCGAGAGGGTACGCCTCGTAGAACGTCGTGGTGGGCGCGCTGCTCATGCCACCTCGCCCTCCTCGTGGGCCTGCTGCAAGACGTGCCAGCCGAAGCCGAGGTCGCTGTTGGTGTCGTCCACGAACTTCGTGTAGATGGCGTTGAGGGCTTCGACCTCTTCGGAGGTGATCCGGACCCGCTTGGACTCCCACTGGAGGTAGCCCCACTGGAGGTAGTCGACAGTGGCTGCGGCGCCGGTGCCTGCGCCGTCGGAGGTGAGTTCCAGCGTCTCGGGAAGGGAGGTGTCGTCGAGGAGCCGGTCTACGCTCTCGCGGTCGTAGCCGGTGCCGGCCAGGTCCGGGATCTCGGAGAGGATCTCGGCCAGGAGCACGCTGTCGTATCCGGCGAGGTCGTTGGTCCGGTTGTCGACGATGACGATGCGGGCTGCCGCGTCGTCATCGACGTCGACCCAGGTGACGGCGATCTGGTCCCAGCCGAGCTGCTGGGCAGCCGCGTACGTGTGGTTGCCCGCCAGGATCTCGTTGCGGCGGCCTGTGTGGGTGCCCTTGTTGACGACGATCGCGCGGTACTGGCCGTTGACGGTCAGTGATTCGGCGATCGAGGGGAGGTCACCGTTGCGGGGGTTCCGGTAGTACGGAACGAGGTCCTCGGTGGGGACGGCGAGCGGCAAGAGCAGTTCGGGGATGTTGGCGGGGGGCGGGGTCGGGGTCACTGGGCGTCCCTTGTGTAGGCCGTTCCCCGCGCCCTACAGCTAGTTCAGACTAGACGATCACGCCGGGCCGCTGCCGTCGCCAGGGTGAGGGTTCGGCTGGTGCGTCAGCCGCCGACTGCACGCCCATCGCTGAACGTGGTGGATGGCGTCGGCGAGTAGCCCGCAGGCAGGGAAGGCCAAGAGGCTGGCAAGAAGGACACCGCCGCCGCCGAGTTGTACAACGACCCAGACGACAACGGCGATGACCGCCATGAGCACGACGGCCATCACGTCGGCGACCAGGCACAGAAAGGCGTGCATCACCGGTTGTTGCAGCCGCAGATGCCGGTTGGCAGGCACCAGGAGTCGCAGGATCGGCACCACACCGCACCGGGGACGGGAGGTGTCCGGTGCTCCGGCTCTACGGGCGATGTCTGCTTGGCGGTCATGCTTCATGTCGCTTTCGTCGTCGGGGAGTTGTGGCTGCATCAAGGCCCGCGGGGTGCCGGGTCGCGTCTGGATCGGGGTCTGCCGGTACTTCGAGGCCCGGGTCACGTTCCGCGAGGGCCCTGATCGGCGTCCCGTCCCGCTCGACGAGGAGACGTTCGTACAGCTCGCGATCCTCTGGGTGCCCGGCGAAGTCCTCTGTGTTCATGGCGCTCCTGAGTGCACGGGGACCCGCCCCCGGCGTGAGGCGGGGACGGGTCCGGTCGTGATCGTGGATCTTGGCGGCGCTCCGGTGGCTCCGCTCAGGTGCGGGGCCGGTGCCTGGCGGGTAGGGCGCGGGGGATTGGCCACCCGCCAGGCACCGAAGGGGAGTGCCGCATGCCACGGCACGTTGGTGAGCCGGTTCCTCGGCTAAGGCCGCACTCACCAACGAGATAGAACGTATCACGCATCAGTGTTGGGATCTATCTCTAGCCATGGTGCAGCCCCGTACTCGAACCCGTCGAAGGGCGCAGTGCCGTGCGCCGTCGGCGCGTCCGTGAAGAACAGACCCTGCTGGGCCGCCGCAGGCCTCGTGGTGAAGTCCTCGGGCCTGGGCGCCCGGGGGTTGAAGCGTGGAGGCGGCGCGGCCTCCCGGGCCGGGATGACGGCAATCACCGTACGCACACCCACATCCGGGAAGGCGTCGTCAGGCAGGTCCGTGATGGTCCCGCGCGCCTCCTGCACACGGGTCCTGAAGTCCTTCGTCAGACGGTCGGTCCGGAAGGAGAGGCTGCCCAGCATGACCGCGACGACCAGGCCGCCCGGCTGAACGAAGCGCAGTGCCCGTTCAACGTGCCGGATGTCCTGCCGGTCAGCGAACGGCGGGTTCATGATGACCCTCTGGTAGCGGCGCTCCACCTTCACGCTGAGGAAGTCGGCGTTCGTGACCTCACGGGCGTAGCCGTCGGCGCGGATGTGCTCGGCGCGAGCGGTGTCGAGTTCGATGCAGTCGACCACAACACCACGAGCAGCTGCGGCCTTGGCGATGGCACCGCGTCCGGCCGACGGCTCCAACACCTCGCAACCGGCTTCGAGTTCCGCCAGGTCCAGAAGCTGTTCGACAAGGGGTTTCGGTGTGGGGAAGTACCCGCGGTCGACGTCGGTGATCACCTCGCCAGTGGCGAGCAGTCCCGCGATGGCGTCGGCAGCGGCGAAGGGGAAGATGTGAGCGCGCTGGTAACGGTTCCAGGTGCCACCGACCGCCTGAAGGGCCAGTTTGACCCGGTCGTACAGTTTGCGGTCGAGCGTGCCGTTGAGACGGAGCGTCAGGCCGTCGACCGTGGCGGAGCGGATGACCTTGAGAACGTCGGTATCTATCTTCACGGTCGTTTCCTCACTCGCTGGCAGTCTTGGCCTCGGCGGCGAGCAGGGCCGCTTCGAGCTCGACCAGGCGGGCAGTGACCATGAGGTGGGTACGCACGTACACCGAACTACCGGCGCCCTTCATGAGGTCGGAGGCGGCGATCAGGGTGAGGTTGTATGCCTCGTTCAGGGCGGCTCCGTCGTTGTCGCGGCGCGCCTTGAACAGGTGCCTCGCAGCCTCGCGCACGAGTTCGGCCACGTCGGAGTCGTACTCCTCAAGGGCATTGGCCGAGGCTGGCACGTCGAACAGGTTGCGGTTGATGTTGCGCATGGTCGGGATGGCGTTCATCACTGTGGGGCTCCATCGAGATGGGGGCGGCCCTCTTGGGCCGCCCCGGGACGGACGGGTCAGGCAGCGACGGCGACCGGCTCGGCCGCCGCCTCAACCTCGGCGCCGTCCTCCTCCGGCTCCGCCGGGCTCTCGGTCTCCGCGTCGGCATCGGCCGGGGCGACCTCCGACTCCGGGCCGGGCTCGGCCTGCGCCTCCGACTCGGCGTCGCCCGCAGCCGGGTCCACCTGGGCGAGTACGGCCTCGGCCTCGGCCACCAGGTCGGGCGCTGCGGCGTCGGGGTTGACCATGATCTCGCTGGCGTCGGCGTGCGCCTTCGCCTGACGGAGCTGGAAGCGGGCCTTCTGCAAGACGTCCGAGACTCGGTCCATCTGCTCAAGCCGCTTGCCGACCTCCCCCGCCAGGGTGCGGGCCAGTTCCATGGGGTCCGCCTTGCCGATGCTGTCCAGCAGCTCCCACATCCCCTCGATCGCGTCGAGGTCGCTCTTGGTCTTGGCCTGTGCGCGACTCCGCTCGGCCTTCTCCTCGGGGGTCATCTCTTCGACGTCGACCATGGAGTCCTGCTTGGCCGCCTTCTCCTGCTTGCGCATGGCGTAGGCGATGTGGACGAGCTGGTTGTCGCTCTTGTCGCCCTTCTTCCAGTCCTGGAAGACCGCCTTCTGGTTGTCCTTCGAGAGCGCGGCGATCTGGACGGCGGCCTGAGTGCCGATGTGCCCGAGGTCGACGGCCGCCTGGATCTCCGGGCGCAGGGCGAGCAGGGTCAGGCGCTGGTTGACGAACTGGACCGACTTGGAAAAGGTCTTGGCGACTTTGGCGACGCAGGCAGGGTCTCCGTCGTACTTCTCGTCCAGGACCTTCTTGAAGCCGCGCGCCTCTTCCAGCGGGAGCATGTCCTCGCGGTTGAGATTCTCGGCCATGGCCTTCTCGAAGGAGTCCATGTCGCTGATCTCGGACTCACCGTCGGGCAGCAGGATCTTCGCCTCGATGGTGATGTTGTCCGCGAGTTCGTTAGCGCGGAAGCGGCGCTCGCCGGCCACGAGCTCGTAGCCCTCCGCCACCTTCCGGACGACGATCGGCTGGAGCAGGCCGTGCTGCTTGATCGACTCGGCCAGCTCGTTCAGCGCGTCCTCGTCGAAGGTCTTGCGGGGCTGGTTCGGGTTGCGGTGGATCTGGCGCATCTTCAGGGTGGCGAACTTCTGCGACATTTTGATCTCCAAGAGGTCGACGGGGGTTTCTTCTTTCCCCCTCCTTCTGGTTCTATTCTATATGCATTCAGGTGGGAGGTCCACAATTTTCGGGAAGTTTTTGCAGGTCAGACGCGCAGGAGCGGGCCCCCACGGGACCCGCTCTCGACTACTCGCGTAGATCAACTCGCAGCAGCGTCGCTCGCACACTCCACGCCACAGCCGACCCGTGTCGGGTCGACGATCGCTAAGGCCCCCAGTGCGGCGAACGCAGCCTCGTCATCCAGGATGACGTTCTCTGCGCCGCCCGACTCCTTCAGTCGGGCTAGCACTCGATCCAGCTCGATCCCCACCCGTACCCTCCCGCGTTGCAGCGTTCCGCCTCCGTAACGAGCCCGGCCCACTTAGATCCCCACACAGGCGAGTTAGCGGCACACATCGAGGCCCAGATGGATGCCCGTCATGATCCTGCACCCAAGGAGGCGGTAGAGGGGTGGAGGCCCCGCATGCCGAGCACGCGCTTACTACGCCTGACGTTCTAGATCTTGCTTCGAGCGTTACCTATTGTCAACCAACATAGACATTGCGCTGTCTCGCCAGCCACTCACGCCCCTCGGTGATACTGAGTGCGCACCACGTCCATCGTCCCGCGCCAGGTCGGGCCTGCCGCACCACTAGGAGTAGCCAGCACCATGCCGTTCGGCCCGGACATCCCCCTCTCCAGCAAACTGGCTGTCCTTGTCAGCAGGAAGCGCAGAGCTGACGGGAAGACCCCGAGCACGCGCGACATCGCTGCCGCCACGGCCGAGTCCCCTGGCGGCAAGCCCGCGATGACGCACCAAGTCGTGAACGAGCTCCTGAACGGCGTCAAGTCGAACCCCACGAGCGCCCAACTTGGCGGCCTCGCAAGGGCGTTGAACTCTCCGGTAGCTTACCTACTCCCCGGTTACAACGGATTGACGTCCCTGTCGGTCTATGAGGAGTACCAAGACGCACGCGAGGCACTTCGACTCATCCATGATCTGGGTGACACCGGAGCTGCCGAACTTCTGGAGGCCGCACGTGAGATCCGTCTGCGACACGGGCACAGTGATCTCGCCGTCCCAGAGGTGCCCGAGCCTCTTCCGCCTGCCCCGGAACCACCGCGGCCTGGCCGGCGGAGGCGCCTCAGCTTCGCCGAAGCGGCTGAGCGTGCCGTCTCTGACTTGGAAGGAACCTGAACCAAATGGACGGCCTAGTCTTCGGCCTGTGCGCTCTGATCGGCCTGGTGGGCACCGTGCTCTCCGCTCGGGAAGCCTGGCGTCAGCGTGACCGAAGCGACTACCGCGTAGCCCGTTTCACCCGAGCTGTGGCCATCGGCATCTGCACGGTGGGTGTCACCTTCGCCGTCCCTGCCATAGAGGACGCGATCGAGTCTGCGACGGGGATGAACAACGCCGCCAAGCTCGGAGCGCATATCTGCGCAGTCGTGTGGTGCGGCAGTCTTCAGCTGATGATGGTGGACTGGTCCTACAACCACGAGGTGTTGAAGGCCAGCCTGTACGCACGCATCGCATTGGCGGTGTGCGTCCTGACGGCGATGCTGCCGCTGTTCGTCAACACCACCGATGAGAGCGTGGAGTTCACGACCGAATTCGCCGTCGTGCCAGGCGTCACCGTCTACCTCATGATCTACCTCGGCTATGTAGCGATCACCTGCGGCGAGATCGCGTTCCTCTGCACCGGGATGGCTCTCGTTGCCCGACGCGCCGGACACGCCTGGTCAGCCCGGGGTCTCGGCCTGTCGTCGATCTCCGCACTCCTCGGCGTGGCCTACGCCGCCAGCAAGGGGTCATACCTGGTGACCCACTACTTGGGCCACCCGTGGCCGCTACGGTACGAGGAGATCGTCTCCCCACTCCTGGCCGGACTCGCCGTGATCTCACTGATCACAGGGCTGACCATGGCGATGGTAGGCAGGCGGCTCGCATCGCGCGTGACAGCCTCAGCCGGCTGACATGCCGGACAGCTTGCGCCAGTGGAGGACAACCCGCCCCGGCTCGATTGTCCGGACGCCGCGGGCACTCGCGGGGAACACCTCGATCTTCTCCAAGAGGAGCAGCGTAATGGCCTTCTTCGACGCGGTGGGTGCAGAGTGCCACCACTTCACCAGATCCTTGGCATGGCCGAGTGAGAAGTTCGCCATCTGTTCCGCGTACCGGAGGCGCGAACGGATGTCCTTGAGATTGGCCGCGATCTCGCGCTCTCCGGCCACCAGCGCCTCGCTACTGATCTCGCGGTTGCCGTAGAGCCTCCCCAGCTCCGACTGGCGGCCTTCCAGGTCCTCGATGTCCTGCTTGAGGTTCTCAACCTGCTTGCACACGGCGGCCTGGGCCTTGGCGATCTGGGCTCGGATGCCGGGCTTGAGGAGTTCCGCCACGACGTTCTCTCCGACGTGATCCTCCAACAGCTCAGCATCAATCCGGACCTCACCGCAGCCTCCGTGCCCGCTCTTGCCCTTCGGGCGACAGCGGTATCCGGGCGTACCCGAATTCGTGCGGGCCCCTCCGAGGTCCTGTGTGCACTTGCCGCAGGTGCAGCCCCCGCCAATCAGGAGATAGTCGTACGCGGGCTCTGCATCCTTCGTACTGCGAGCCTTCTCCCGTTCCAGGAGGGCTTCGAACTCCTCGCGCGTGATAGCTCCGGGGTGACCCGCGTCGACGAGTTCGCCGTCATCGTCGTAGCGCAGCCCAGCGATCGCTGGGTTGCGAAACAGACGTCCAACCGACGCGTCCTTCCACTCCCCGCCAAGCGTTCCCCGGTAGCCCTCACCGTTCGCCCAGACCGCAACGTCCGCGTTGGACACAGACAGGTCTGCCAGCGCCCGGCTCACCATCTGGCGGAGCGGGTCCACTTCGTCGTCACGTAGCCGACGACGTGAGGCGTCATCGAAACCGTAGAGCCGTGGCATGCGGTGGTCCGTTCTCGTCTCGTGCGCCCGTAGCCGCCTGATCCTAGGCCACAGCACATGTCCGAACTATGCCCCAGCGAGACCGGCAGACTCAGGGCTCCACAGATCACTGCACCAGGGGCGTCACCCCAAGCACTTGCCAGAGTGCAGCGGTAGGGACTCTCACCGTGCCGCCCAGAGGGAGCGTCTGCACGGGGAAAGTCCCCTCCTTGATCAAGTTGTAAGCCTTGTGCGTGCCGATCCCCAGCGCCCGCGCAGCCGTCACGACGTTCACGGTCGGCGGCAGCGCGAGTAGTTCCTCCAGGGTCATCGAACTGACCCCGGCGTCCGTAGCTACAGATGCGTCCTTCGTTGTCATTCCCGTTGTCGCGTTCTCCCCCACGCCAACGTGCCATAAGAATACTCCAACACTGGAGTGTTGGGGCAAGATAGACATCGGTTCGACAAGGACCGACACAGAAGGTCCACAACCGAAGGCCACGAAGGGGAGATACGTGTTCAACCCCACCTATTACCGGCGCTGCGCGTGCCAGGAACCAGCCGTCAATACCGACGGCACTCCGAAGCTCGACGACGCCGGCGCTCCGAAGCTGCGCATGCTCGGAGCAAGCTGCCCGAAACTCCGGCGAAAGGGGCACGGCACCTGGTACTTCACCATGGAACTCGAAGCGGGCGAGGGCGGAGAGCGTCAGCGCGTGCGGCGCGGGGGATTCGCCACGAAAGACAGGGCGGAGACCAAGGCGGCTGAGGTCTACCGTGATCTGATCGGTGGCGCCGACGTCCTCAGCAACGCCACGGTCGGTGAGGACCTGGGCGCGTGGCTCAAGCGTAAGAAGGGTCTGGCCCGTACGACGCGCCATGGGTACGAGGAGCACGTGAGGCTCTACCTCAAACCTCACCTCGGCCACATCAAGCGGCGCGACCTCAAGCTGCGCCACGTCGAGGCCATGTACGACGCGATCGAGCGGGAGAACGCCGAGCGGCTCATCCACCACGCGAGGGTGATCGAGCTGCAGGAGGCTCGCGACGCCGCCTACACAGCCTGGGTACGTGCCGCGGGGAGGAAGCAGGAGCGCCGCGTCGCGCGTCAGGCCTACCTCGACGCCAACGCTGCCTTCCGCGAGGGCCGCAAGGGCAAGGAGAAGATCACCAGCGCCCCGACGATGCACCGCATCAACGCCACCCTCAGCTCGTTTCTGGGCAGCGGGATCAAACGCGGCGAGTATGCGACCAACCTGGCCGCGCTCGTCGAGCTGCCGGCGGTCAAGCGCCCCAAGGCTCTGGTCTGGACAGCGGAGCGGGTCGAAGAGTGGAAGCGGACAGGCAAGAAGCCCAGCCCTGTCATGGTCTGGACGCCGGAGCAGACAGGCGAGTTCCTCGATTTCGTGAATGACGACCGCCTCTGCGCCATGTGGCACGCGTTCATCTTCCGTGGCCCTCGGCGCGGCGAGATGTGCGCTCTGCCCTGGCCGGAGGTGAGTCTCACCGGCTCGTGGTTCCGCATCTCCGCGCAGATCGTTGAGATTGCTTACCAGCAGTACGACGAGGCTCCGAAGCAGGACAGCGTGCGCACCGTCACCCTCGACTCTCAGACGAACAGGCTGTGGGCAAGATGGCGAGTCACCCAGGCCACGGAGCGCGAGCAGTGGTCCGGGGAGCTGGCGTGGGTCGAGAGCAACCGGGTCTGGACGCACGAAGACGGCGAGCCCCTGCACCCCGACTGGATAAGTCGTCGGTTCAACCGACTCGTCGAGCTGTCCGGCCTCCCTCCGATTCGCCTGCACGACACCCGGCACCTGTCGGCAACGCTGGCTCTGCTGGGCAAGGCAGACATCAAGGTCGTCCAGGAGCGGCTGGGCCACAGCTCCCGTCAGATCACCTCGGACACGTATACGAGCGTCCTGCCTCAGCTCATGACCGCCGAGGCGGAATCCACGAATGCAGTCGTGCCTCGGTCACGGAAGCAAGATCCCAAACAGGGTGAGCCCTCCGAGCTGAAGGACCAGCGCGACACCTCGGAGAGCGACCCCGATGTCGATGACGATGGCCCAGATGAGGGAATGCGCGCCGCCGCGTGACCTCCGGCCTCAATCCGGCCTCAGGATCATGAATCCATGATCAACTAGGGCCGCCAAGATCCCCCAACTCGCCCGACCTGCCAGCAAAGTTGCTGGTCAGATCGATTCTCCACGGGTATTGCAGGGTGGGGCGGGTGGGACTCGAACCCACGGCCGACGGATTATGAGTCCGCTGCTCTAACCGGCTGAGCTACCGCCCCGTACGGCGTGTCGCGTACATGTGTGCGCGCCGTCTGCCGCAGCATAGCCGCTCATACGATCTCCTGCTTCGGATGGTCGGCCTTCGCATGCGCTTCTTGACCTTGAGGACTTCGGCGGCGCGCACGCGGTTCCCCCGGACATGAAAAAGGACCCCGACGGGGTCCTTCCTCACTGCTCTCCCGACTGGACTCGAACCAGTAACCTGCCGGTTAACAGCCGGCTGCTCTGCCAATTGAGCTACGGAAGATCGAAGCTCCCCCGACTGGACTCGAACCAGTAACCTGCCGGTTAACAGCCGGCTGCTCTGCCAATTGAGCTACGGAGGATTGCCTCGCTGCATCGAACGTACCTCCCTGGGTATTCGCCAGGGGGCGTGCGCTCGCTGCGACACATACATTAGCGCAAGCAGGGGGGTGCTCCGCCAATCGGTATCCCCCGCGCCCGTCGCCCGCGCAGGGCACGCAAGGGACCGACGCAGACGTAAGGGAAGGGTGGCCGCCATGCGCTATCGGCTCACGTTCTTTGCCGGACTGGCCCTGGGCTACGTACTGGGCACCAAGGCCGGACGCGAACGCTACGAGCAGTTGAAGAAGTCCGCGCGCCAGGTCGCGCAGAACCCCGCGGTGCGCAACACCGCCGAGTCGGCCGCCCAGCAGGGGCGCGTCTACGCGGGCAAGGCGTACCACGTGGTCAGCGAGAAGGTCGGGGACCGGATGCCCGACCTGGTCGCCGAGCGGGTGCGCTCGCTGCGGGAACGCAACGCCAACGGCTCCGCCGCGGACGACTGGGGAACGAGCAATACCTAGGGACCGGATCGAGTCGGCCGGACCGTCTCGCGGCGCCCCCACCCCTTCCGGTGCGGCAGAATTTCTGCCATGGGGATAGTCGCCGGGCTGGACAGTTCGCCCGATTTTACGCGCATTGTCGTCTGTGACTCGGACACAGGGGCCGTGCTCAGGCAGGGGTATGCCCCGCACCCGTTGGAGCCGGCGGAGCACGGGGGGCGTCCGGCGGACGTCGACCCGCAGGCCTGGCTGCTGTCCCTGGGCGAGGCGGCCGGCGGCGGGCTGCTGGAGGGGGTGCAGGCCATCGGGGTCTCGTCCCAGCAGAACGGGCTGATCGCGCTGGACGCCCAGGGCAACAGCGTGCGCCCGGCGATGGTCGGCGGCGACAAGCGGACCCAGGTCGCGGCGGCCGACCTCGTCGACGCGCTCGGCGGGCGCGGCGCGTGGGCGGAGGCGGTGGGCTGCGTGCCGGGGGCGGCGCAGCCGGTGACGAAGCTGCGCTGGATGAGCCGTACGGAACCGGACGCCGCGATGCGGACGGCCGTCCTGCTGCAGGCGCACGACTGGCTGGTCTGGCAGTTGCTGGGGCGGCCTGTCAGGAGGACCACCGACCGGGGCGGGGCGTCCGGGACCGGGTACTGGAACGCGGCGACCGGGCAGTACCGGACCGATCTGGTCGAGATGGCGCTCGGGCATCAGGTCATGCTTCCCGAGGTGCTGGGCCCCTCGGACGCCGCCGGGACGACGCCGGAGGGGCTCCTCATCTCCGCCGGCACCGGGGAGACCATGGCCGCCGCGTTCGGGCTCGGCATCGGGCTCGGGGACGCGGTGGTGTCGCTGGGGGCCTCCGGGTCCGTCATGGCCGTGCACACGCAGGCGCTCGTCGACTCCTCCGGGATGATCACCTCGCTGGCCGACGCCACGGGGATGCATCTGCCGGTCGTCACCACGCTCAACGCCGTACGGACGTTGCGCGGGGCCACCGAGCTGCTGGGCGTGCCCGATCTGGAGGCGCTGTCCGATCTGGCGATGAAGTCGACGCCGGGGGCGCACGGGCTGGTGATGCTGCCCTACCTGGAGGGTGAGCGGACGCCGAATCTGCCGCACACGGCGGGAACGCTGGCCGGCCTGCGGCGGGAGTCGATGAAGCCGGAGCACTTCGCGCGGGCCGCGTTCGAGGGCATGCTGTGCGGGCTCGCGGACGCGCTGGACGTGCTGCGCGGCCGGGGCGTCGACGTACGGCGGATCTTCCTGCTGGGCGCGGCGGCGGAGTTGCCGGCCGTGCAGGCGGCGGCGCCGGCGCTGTTCGGGGTGCAGGTGGTGGTGCCGCAGCCGGCGGACTACGCGGCGGTGGGCGCCGCGCGTCAGGCCGCCTGGGCGCTCGGGGTCTCGCAGGGAGCGCTCGATCCGCGTACACCACCGATGTGGCCGGGAGCGGCGGCGCAGGTGCTGGATCCCGGGGACGAGTTGGCGGTGGGGCAGGCGGTGCGGCAGCAGTACGTGGCGGTGCGCGAGCAGACCCACCCCGGGGCGTTCAGGGCCTGAGCCAGGGGCAGTCAGGGCCTGAGGACGTGGTCGCGGCGATGGCCCGCGGCCGCTGCGCGCTTCGGTCATCAAAGCGTCAAGGCTTCACCGTCGGGTTAATTCGGTTGAGGTAACGCGGGGGGAGTGTCCGACGATGGGGGGTGGTGCGTCCCGAACCCCTTCCTCGACCCCGAGAGATCTCGCGTGCTCATACGATTGCTGAGAAGTCATCTCCGTCCTTACCGGACACCGATCACCCTGCTGGTGCTGCTGCAGTTCGTGCAGACGTGCGCCACGCTCTACCTGCCCACGCTGAACGCGGACATCATCGACAAGGGCGTGGTGGAGGGGGACACGGGCTACATCCTGTCCTTCGGCGCGCTGATGATCGGTATCTCGCTGGTGCAGGTCGTCTGCAACATCGGTGCCGTGTACTACGGCGCCCGCACCGCCTCGGCGGTGGGCCGGGACATCCGGGCGGCCGTGTTCGACCGGGTCCAGTCGTTCTCGGCGCGTGAGGTCGGTCACTTCGGGGCCCCGTCGCTGATCACGCGGACGACGAACGACGTCCAGCAGGTGCAGATGCTGGTGCTCATGACATTCACGCTGGTGGTGTCGGCGCCGATCATGTGCGTCGGCGGCATCGTGCTGGCGCTCGGGCTGGACGTGCCGCTGTCGGGGGTGCTGCTCGCCGTCGTACCGGTGCTCGGCATCTCGGTCAGCCTGATCGTGCGGCGGCTGCGTCCCCTGTTCCGTGCCATGCAGGAGCGGCTGGACACCGTGAACCGGGTGCTGCGGGAGCAGATCACCGGCAACCGGGTGATCCGCGCGTTCGTGCGGGACGACTACGAGAAGGACCGGTTCCGGAAGGCGAACGTCGAGCTGACGGAGGTGTCCCTCGGTACCGGGCGGATGCTGGCGCTGATGTTCCCGATCGTGATGACCGTCATCAACCTGTCGTCGATCGCGGTGGTGTGGTTCGGTGCCCATCGCATCGACAGCGGCGGGATGGAGATCGGCGCGCTCACCGCGTTCCTCGCCTATCTGATGCAGATCGTGATGGCCGTGATGATGGCCACCTTCATGTTCATGATGATGCCGCGCGCGGAGGTGTGCGCCGAGCGCATCCAGGAGGTGCTCGACACCGACACCAGTGTGGTGCCGCCGGTCGCACCCGTCCGGGAGCTGCGCAGGCACGGGTTCCTGGAGGTGCGGGGCGCGGGCTTCCGCTATCCGGGTGCCGAGGAGCCGGTGCTCCGGTCGATCGAGGTCGTCGCCCGGCCCGGTGAGACGACCGCCGTCATCGGGTCGACGGGCAGCGGGAAGTCGACGCTGCTCGGGCTGGTGCCCCGGCTGTTCGACGTCACCGAGGGCGAGGTGCTGGTGGACGGCGTCGACGTACGGACGCTCGATCCGCGGCTGCTGGCCAGGACCGTGGGGCTGGTGCCGCAGAAGCCGTACCTCTTCTCGGGGACCGTGGCGACGAACCTGCGGTACGGCAATCCGGACGCCACCGACGAGGAGCTGTGGCACGCGCTGGAGGTGGCGCAGGCCAAGGAGTTCGTCGAGGGGCTGGAGAACGGGCTCGACTCCCCCATCGCACAGGGCGGGACGAACGTGTCCGGCGGCCAGCGGCAGCGGCTCGCGATCGCGCGGACGCTGGTGCAGCGGCCGGAGATCTATCTGTTCGACGACTCCTTCTCCGCGCTGGACTACGCGACCGACGCCGCCCTGCGCGCGGCGCTGGGGCGGGAGACCGCCGACGCGACCGTGGTGATCGTGGCCCAGCGGGTGGCGACCATCCGGGACGCCGACCGCATCGTGGTCCTCGACGAGGGCCGGGTCGTCGGCACCGGACGCCACCACGAGCTGATGGCCGACAACGAGACGTACCGGGAGATCGTCCTCTCCCAGCTCACGGAAGCGGAGGCAGCCTGATGGCCGGGCCGTTGGCACGGATGGCGGGGGCCGGGGCCCCCGACCAGCACTCCATGGACTTCAAGGGGTCCGGGAAACGGCTGCTCGCGCAGTTCAGGCCCGAGCGCCTCACCATGTACGCGATGATCGTGTGCGCGGTGCTCAGCGTCGGTCTGTCGGTGCTGGGGCCGTACATTCTGGGCCGGGCGACCGACCTCGTCTTCGCGGGTGTCGTCGGGCGGGAGATGCCGGCGGGCGCGACGAAGGCGGAAGTGCTGGCCTCCATGCGCGAGCGCGGGGACGGCGCGGTCGCGGACATGCTGTCGGGCACGGACTTCACCCCGGGCAAGGGCATCGACTTCGACGCCGTCGGCACGGTACTGCTGGTTGCCCTCGGCATCTTCCTGGTGGCGGGGCTGCTGATGGCGGCGGCGACCCGGCTCTCCAACCGGGCGATCAACCGGACCGTCTACCACATGCGCGAGGAGCTGCAGGCGAAGCTGTCGCGGCTGCCGCTGTCGTACTTCGACAAGCGCCAGCGCGGCGAGGTGCTGAGCCGGGCGACCAACGACATCGACAACATCGGCCAGACGCTCCAGCAGTCGATGGGGCAGCTGGTCAACTCGCTGCTCACCATCATCGGCGTGCTGGTGATGATGTTCTGGGTGTCACCGCTGCTGGCGCTGGTCGCGCTGGTGACCGTGCCGGTGTCGTTCCTGGTGGCCACGCGGGTCGGCAAGCGGTCGCAGCCGCACTTCGTGGCGCAGTGGCGGGTGACGGGCAAGCTCAACGCGCACATCGAGGAGATGTACACCGGGCACACGCTCGTGAAGGTGTTCGGGCGTCAGGAGGAGTCGGCGCAGCAGTTCGCCGAGGAGAACGAGCGGCTGTACGAGGCCGGGTTCAAGGCCCAGTTCAACAGCGGGATCATGCAGCCGCTGATGTTTTTCGTGTCGAACATCAACTATGTGCTGGTCGCGGTGGTGGGCGGACTGCGGGTGGCCTCGGGTGCCCTGTCCATCGGTGACGTGCAGGCGTTCATCCAGTACTCGCGGCAGTTCTCGATGCCGCTGACGCAGGTCGCCTCGATGGCGAACCTGGTGCAGTCCGGGGTCGCCTCCGCCGAGCGGATCTTCGAACTGCTCGACGCGGAGGAGCAGGAGGCCGACGCGGTGCCCGGCGTGCGCCCGGAGGAGCTGCGGGGGCGGGTCGCGCTGGAGAACGTCTCCTTCCGGTACGAGGCCGACAAGCCGCTGATCGAGGATCTGTCACTGACGGTCGAGCCGGGGCACACGGTCGCGATCGTGGGGCCGACGGGCGCGGGGAAGACCACGCTGGTCAACCTGTTGATGCGGTTCTACGAGGTCACCGGGGGGCGGATCACGCTCGACGGCGTCGACATCGCGTCCATGTCGCGGGACGAACTGCGGGACGGCATAGGGATGGTGCTCCAGGACACCTGGCTGTTCGGCGGGACCATCGCGGAGAACATCGCGTACGGGGCGTCCGCGTCGCGGAAGGTGACGCGCGGGGAGATCGAGGAGGCGGCCCGGGCCGCGCACGCGGACCGGTTCGTGCGCACGTTGCCGGACGGGTACGACACCGTGATCGACGACGAGGGGACCGGGGTGAGCGCGGGTGAGAAGCAGCTCATCACGATCGCTCGGGCGTTCCTGTCGGACCCGGTGATCCTGGTGCTGGACGAGGCGACGTCCTCGGTGGACACGCGTACGGAGGTGCTGATCCAGAAGGCGATGGCCAAGTTGGCGCACGGGCGGACCTCGTTCGTGATCGCGCACCGGCTGTCGACGATCCGGGACGCGGACACGATTCTGGTGATGGAGAACGGGGCGATCGTGGAGCAGGGGGCGCACGAGGAGTTGCTGGCCTCAGGTGGGGCCTATGCGCGGCTGTACAAGGCGCAGTTCGCGGAGGCGGTCGCCGAGGTGGACTGAGGGGGTGGGCGGAGAGGTGCGTCGTCGGGCGCGGGTGGGTGGGGGCTGGTCGCGCAGTTCCCCGCGCCCCCAAGGACACGGGCCCTGCGGGCCCGTGGAAAGGCAGGGGCGCGGCCCCGCTTTTTCAGGGGCGCGGGGAACTGCGCGGGAAGCCCCACCGGGCCCGCGCCCGACGACGACACCCCTCAGTCCAGGTAACCCCGCAGCTGGTCCGCGAAGGCGTGGTCGCGGAGTTTGTTGAGGGTCTTGGACTCGATCTGCCTGATGCGTTCGCGGGTGACGCCGAAGATGCGGCCTATCTCCTCCAGCGTGCGGGGGCGGCCGTCGGCGAGGCCGTAGCGGAGCTGGACCACCTTGCGTTCGCGCTCACCGAGGGTGGACAGGACGGCCTCCAGGTGCTCCCGGAGCAGCAGGAACGCCGCCGACTCCACGGGGCTCGCCGCGTCGCCGTCCTCGATGAGGTCGCCCAGGGCCACGTCGTCCTCCTCGCCCACGGGGGCGTGCAGGGAGACCGGTTCCTGGGCGAGGCGCAGTACCTCGCTGACCCGCTCGGGGGCGAGGTCGAGGTGGGCGGCCACCTCGTCCGGCGTGGGCTCGTACCCGCGTTCCTGGAGCATGCGGCGCTGCACGCGCACGACCCGGTTGATCAGCTCGACGACGTGGACGGGGACGCGGATCGTGCGGGCCTGGTCGGCGAGGGCGCGGGACATGGCCTGGCGGATCCACCAGGTCGCGTACGTCGAGAACTTGTAGCCGCGCGCGTAGTCGAACTTCTCGACGGCCCGGATGAGGCCCAGGTTCCCCTCCTGGACCAGGTCGAGCATGGTCAGGCCGCGGCCGACGTACCGCTTGGCCACCGACACGACGAGCCGCAGGTTCGCCTCGATGAGGCGGCGTTTGGCCATGCGGCCCATGACGACGAGCCGGTCGAGGTCGAGGGCGAGCCGGGTGTCGAGGTCGGAGGCGGTGCCGAGCCGCTCCTCGGCGAAGAGGCCGGCCTCGACGCGGCGGGCCAGCTCCACCTCCTCCACGGCCGTCAGCAGGGGGATGCGGCCGATCTCGCGCAGGTACTGGCGGAACAGGTCCGAGGACGGGCCGCTGGTGTCCGGGCGCACGCGCGGCAGTTCCACCGGGTCCGGCTCGGCGACGTCGGCCGGCCCGACGGCCTCCGGCCCGGCGGACGGCGGCCCGTCGAGCTCGGGCGGGTCGTCCGGGGTCGCCTCGGGGTGGTGCGCGGCGCGGCTCTGGGCGGGCACCGCGGTGATCACATCGGTCTCCGGGTCCGGCTCCGCGCCGCCGGTACCGATGGCCGTACCGGTGTCGTTCTGTACGAGGGTCTGGGTCTGCACGGGGGCGACCTCCAGGAATGTCGCTGCCCGGACGTGCGGCAGCGGTACGTCTGGGATGGCGCGGGCGGCCTCTCCGCCGTCCATCCCCAACTCATCGAGCGGAACCGCGGGGATCTCGGACCCATGGGGGACGGGTCGGCCGCGCTCCGAGGACTCAGGCACCGGAACCCAGTGTGGAGTACGACACACAGCCGAAACGAGGGGCGTGCGGTGACTTTTTGCGTCCGGTCCGTGACCGCACGGTTACCGTGCCGTAGGAGTGCGCTGCTGAGAGGGCCGTACGCCGCTCGTGGGCCGGACGGGCGGGGGTGGCTCCGGCGCGGATTGGCATGTGCTGCGGGGACGTGCCCGGCCCGGGGCGCGTGCCGGCCGGGCTCAGAGCGCCTCCGCGCCCCGCTCCCGCAACGCCTGGTCGTACTGCTGGAGCACCCACAACTCGTTCTGCACGGCGGCCAGCTGGGCGGGGTCGCCCTGGGCGGCCGCGCGGGCCAGGCTGCCCTGGACGTCGCGCACCCGGCGCTCCACGGCCCGGCGGCGCACGGTGACCAGTTGTGCGCCCGCGTACACCTCGTCGACCGTCTTGCGCATGATCGCCTCGACGGCCAGCTCGGTCACCATGGCCCGCACGGTGTCGTCCGGCGCCGCCTCGCGGACCTTGACCAGGTACTCCTGGGGGTCCTCGGCGCCGTACTCGACCCCGCCGGCCTCGATGATCGCCACGCGGACGGCCGCGTAGGGGGCGGCGGTGAACTCGTCGACCCCGTAGGCGTCGAAGGCGGGGGCGACCAGCTCCGGGCGCTGCAGGGCGAGCTTGAGGAGTTCGCGTTCGGTGGCGAAGACCGGGTTGCGCAGGGTGAGGGCCGGGCCGGAGGGGGGCCGGGCGGTGGACTCGTACGGCTGGGCCGTGTGCCGGGCGGCGGGTGCGGGGCCTTGGCCGCCCCGGTCGCGGGCCCAGCGGGCGAGCTGGGCGACGCGCTTGACGACGAACTGGGTGTCGAGGATGCCGAGCATGCCGGCGAGCTGCACGGCGACCTCGTGCTGCGCGCCGCTGTTCTTGATGCGGGCCACCACGGGCGCCGCCTCGTCGAGGGCGGCCGCGCGGCCCGCCGGGGTCTCCAGGTCGTAGCGGGCCACGATCTGGCGGAGCGCGAACTCGAAGAGTGGGGTGCGGGGTTCGGTCAGCTCGACCACCGCGTCGTCGCCCTTCGCCAGACGCAGCTCGCAGGGGTCCATGCCGTCCGGGGCGATCGCGATGTACGTCTCGGCGGCGAACTTCTGGTCGTCCTCGAAGGCGCGCAGGGCGGCCTTCTGGCCGGCCGCGTCGCCGTCGAAGGTGAAGATCACGCGGGCCGAGCCGTTGTCCATGAGCAGCCGGCGCAGGATCTTGATGTGGTCGCCGCCGAAGGCCGTGCCGCAGGTGGCGATGGCCGTGGTGACCCCGGCGAGGTGGCAGGCCATGACGTCCGTGTAGCCCTCGACCACGACGGCCCGGCTGGCCTTGGCGATGTCCTTCTTGGCGAGGTCGATGCCGTAGAGGACCTGGGACTTGCGGTAGATCGCGGTGTCCGGCGTGTTCAGGTACTTCGGTCCGTTGTCCGACTCGTAGAGCTTGCGGGCGCCGAAGCCGACCACGTCGCCGCCGATGTCGCGGATGGGCCACATCAGCCGGCCCCGGAAGCGGTCGATCGGGCCCCGGCGGCCCTCCTGGGACAGCCCGGACAGCAGCAGCTCCTTGTCGGCGAAGCCCTTGCCGCGCAGGAAGCGGGTGAGGTGGTCCCAGCCCTGAGGGCTGTAGCCGACGCCGAAGTGGACGGCCGCGGCCTGGTCGAAGCCGCGCTCGGCGAGGAAGATCCGGCCGGTGTCGGCCTCGGGGCTGGTGGCGAGCTGCTGCGCGTACCACTCGGCGGCGAGCTTGTGGGCCTCGACCAGGCGGATGCGCTCACCGCGCTGGTGGGTGGGGTTGTACCCGCCCTCCTCGTAGCGCAGGGTGATGCCGGCCTGGCCGGCGAGGCGCTCGACCGCCTCGGAGAAGGAGAGGTGGTCCACCTTCATCACGAAGGTGATGGTGTCGCCGCCCTCCTGGCAGCCGAAGCAGTGGAAGAGTCCCTTGCTGGGGCTGACCTGGAACGACGGCGACTTCTCGTCGTGGAAGGGGCACAGGCCCTTCAGGTTTCCGCCGCCCGCGTTGCGCAGCTGGAGGTACTCGGACACCACGGCGTCGATCGGGACCGCGTCCCGAACCGCCTTCACGTCCTCGTCGTTGATCCGTCCTGCCACGCGGAGATTCTACGGTGGCCCACCGACAGGGCTGTGCTGCGGAAGGGGCGCGGGGGACCGCGCGACCGGACCTCGGCGGCCCGCGGTCGCCCCGCGCCGCACATCCGGCAGACGCTAGGCGACCAGGGTCTCCAGGGGCACCTGGGGATTCGACAGCGCCTCGGCGTCCACCCGCGCCCGGGTCCTGATCAGCTGCTGGATCGGCTCGGTGACATCCCACACGTTCACGTTCATCCCGGCCAGCACCCGCCCCTCCTTCAGCCAGAACGCGATGAACTCCCGCTTCCCCGCGTCGCCCCGGATCACCACCTGGTCGTACGACCCCGGCGGCGCCCACCCCGAGTACTCCATCCCCATGTCGTACTGGTCCGAGAAGAAGTACGGCACCCGGTCGTACGTGACGTCCTGCCCGAGCATCGAGCGGGCGGCGGCCGGTCCGCCGTTGAGCGCGTTGGCCCAGTGCTCCACCCGCAGCCGGGTGTCGAACAGGGCGTGCGGGAAGGAGACGACGTCTCCGGCGGCGTAGACGGAGGGGTCGGACGTGCGGAGCCCCGCGTCGACGACGATGCCGCCGCCGTGCGCGCGGTCGGCGATCTCCAGGCCGGCCGCTTCGGCGAGACCGATGCGCGGGGCGGCGCCGATGGCCGCGAGGACGTCGTGGGCCGGGTGCTCCTCCCCCGTGTCGGTGCGGGCCGCGAGGACCATGCCGTCCTGGCCGACGATCTCGGTGAGCCGCGCGCCGAAGTGGAAGCGGACGCCGCGCTCGCGGTGCAGCTCGGCGAAGAGGTTGCCCAGCTCGGGTCCGAGCACGCCGTGCAGCGGGGTGGGTTCCGGTTCCACGACGGTGACCTCCGCGCCGTACTCGCGGGCCGCGGCCGCCACCTCCAGGCCGATCCAGCCGGCGCCGGCGACGACGAGGTGGCCGTTGTCCCGGCCGAGGGCGGCGAGGACGCCCTTGAGGCGTTCGGCGTGGGCGAGGCGGCGCAGATGGTGGACGCCCGCGAGGTCCGTGCCCGGGATGTCCAGGCGGCGGGGCTCGGCGCCGGTGGCGATCAGCAGCTTGTCGTAGTGGACGAGGGTGCCGTCGTCACCGAAGCGGACGGTTCTGGCCGTGCGGTCGATCGCGTCGACGGTCTGGCCGAGGTGCAGCTCGATGTCGTGGCGCGCGTACCAGGAGGGTTCGTGGACGAAGACGCTGTCGCGCTCCTCCTTGCCGAGGAGGTAGCCCTTGGACAGCGGCGGGCGCTCGTAGGGGTGGTCCCGTTCGTCGCAGATCAGTATCACGCGGCCGGTGAAGCCCTCCGCTCTGAGCGTCTCGGCCGCCTTCGCGCCGGCGAGACCGCCACCGACGATGACGAATGTCTGATCCGCGTCGACCACTTGATGCCTCCTGCCAGGGGGTCTGGGGACGGACCCCAGATGAACCTTGCGGATGTCGCCCTTGCGAGCGTCCCGCACGGAGCGTGATGCGGGAAGAGGGAGTGACCCGATCGGGCCACAGCGGGTCACATCCGGGGGACTCCCGCCGAGAGCAGACGGTGACGAGGAGCCCGAGGCGCAGAACGCGGAGGGACCACCGCCGGAGGGGTCGGTTCCGTGTCGCCGGACCGGCCAAGTGGCCCCGCCCGCAAGGAACATGCGGGGCCAAATCGGCGAAACCGAACACGAGTTGCACGAAAACCCTTCTGGTGATCCCTGCGGCTCGCTAGCGTCCCTTGCACCTCGTTCGCACATCCCTGGGGAAGGACCTCTGTGAACGCATCACCCAAGGCATCGTCTCGCTCGCGCAGACCCGTCGCGGCCATCGCCGCCCTCGCGCTCGCGGCACCGCTGCTGATCGTCTCCGCCGGAACGGCCGACGCCGACAGCAACGACAGCAAGCCGGCCAAGGACGCCAAGAAGCTCTCCCGGAAGCTGGTCAGGGAGTCGTCCACGAAGGACGCGTACAAGCACCTGAAGGCGCTGCAGGCGATAGCCGACGCCAACGGCGGCAACCGCGCGGCCGGTACGCCGGGCCACGACAAGTCCGCCGAGTACGTCTACAACGTGCTGAAGAAGGCCGGCTACAAGGTCTCGTACGACACGTTCGAGTTCGCCTACATCGAGACCCTCGCGGAAAAGGCGTCCGTTCTCTCGCCGACACCGCGCGGTCTCGGCATCGCGGCGATGACGTACACCAAGTCGACGCCGGTGGGCGGCATCACGGCCCCGCTGGCGGCCGCCGCGGTGGACGCCACCTCGGGCTGTGAGGCCGGTGACTACGCGGCCGGTGCCTTCACCGGCAAGATCGCCCTGATCAAGCGGGGTGGCTGCACCTTCGCGCAGAAGCAGCTCGTCGCCTCCGAGGCGGGAGCCGTCGGCGCGATCATCTACAACAACACCGCGGGTGCCCTCGCCGGCACCCTCGGCGACCCGGCGAGCGCGAAGATCCCGACCGCCGGACTCAGCCAGGCCGAGGGCGAGGCCCTCGCCGCCGACGTCGCGGCGGGCGTGGTCACGGTCGGCTTCGAGGTCCGCCAGCTCCAGGAGAACCGCACCTCGAAGAACGTCATGGCGGAGACCCCCGGCGGTGACGCGGACAGCACCGTGATGGTCGGCGCCCACCTCGACTCGGTCACCGCGGGCCCCGGCATCAACGACAACGGTTCCGGCTCGGCCGGCATCCTCGAGGTCGCCGAGGAACTCGCCGAGAACCTCAAGCCGGGCAAGCAGCAGCCCAACAAGGTGAAGTTCGCCTTCTGGTCGGCCGAGGAGCTCGGCCTGGTCGGCTCCGAGTCGTACGTCGAGCGGCTCACCGAACAGCAGCGCGAGCAGATCAAGCTCTATCTGAACTTCGACATGATCGCCTCCCCGAACCACGCCCAGTTCGTGTACGACGGCGACGACTCGGACGGTGTGGGCGCGGGCCCCGGCCCCGAGGGCTCGGCCCAGCTCGAACGTGACATCAACCGGTTCCTCGACTCCAAGGGCGAGCCGCACGAGGGCACCGACTTCTCCGGCCGCTCCGACTACGGGCCGTTCATCGCGGTCGGTATCCCCTCCGGCGGCACCTTCACGGGCGCCGAAGGCATCAAGACCGCGAACCAGGCCGCGGTGTTCGGCGGCACCGCCGGCGTCGCCTACGACGCGTGCTACCACGCCGCGTGCGACAACCTGAAGAACATCAGCATGAAGGCGTTCGGCATCAACATCGGTGTCATCGCCAACGCGGTGGGCACCTACACCCACGACCTCAGCTCGCTCGCCGAGCCGGTCGTGTCCAAGCCCACCACGGGCGGCGACACCAGCGGCGGCGGCCTCCACTCCGACCACGACGAGGTCGCGGAGTAACCACCCGCACACACGCCGGCCCGGACATCCCGCTGTGGATGTCCGGGCCGGAACCCTTCAGGCGTGCCCCGTCAGGCGCCTGTGCAGGGAGCGGGCCGAGGCGTCGGTGAGCGAGGCGATCTGGTCGACGATCACGCGCTTGCGGGCACGGTCGTCCGGTGCCGCGTCGAACAGCGCTCGGAACTGGGGTTCGAGCCCCTCCGGCGCGCGGGCGGTGAGCGCCTCGGCCAGTTCGGCGACGACGATCCGCTGGTCGGCGCGGAGCCGTTCCTGTTCGGCGCGCTGCATCACGTACCGGTCGGCGACGGCCTTGAGGACCGCGCACTCCAGCCGCGTCCCGTGCGGGACGACGAGTTCGGCGGCGTACCGGGTGAGGGGGCCGCCGCCGTACGCCTGCCGGGTGGCGCCCTCGGCGGCGAGGCAGAAGCGGCCGATGAGCTGGCTGGTGGCGTCCTTCAGCCGGGCCTGGGCGACGGCCGTCCCGTCGTAGCCGTGCGGCCACCACTCCTGGTCGAGGAGGCGGTCGAGGGCCGCGGCGAGTTCGGCCGGGTCGGTGCCGGCGGGGACGTACCGGCCGCGCGCGACCTCGAACACCGCCTGCCGTTCGGGCTCGGCGTGCAGGCAGTTGGGGTCGATGTGGCCGGCGTGCAGGCCGTCCTCGACGTCGTGGACGGAGTACGCCACGTCGTCGGACCAGTCCATGACCTGGGCCTCGAAGGTCGTGCTGGTGCCGGGGGCGTCCTTGCGGACCCAGTCGAACACCGGACGGTCGTCGTCGTAGACGCCGAACTTGGGGGAGGCCGGGTCGGTGGGGTGGGCGCCGCGCGGCCAGGGGTACTTGGTGGCCGCGTCCAGGGCGGCACGGGTGAGGTTGAGGCCGACGCTGACGAGGTCGCCGGTGGTGTCCGAGGGGACGAAGCGTTTGGGTTCGATCCTCGTCAGCAGGCGCAGGGACTGGGCGTTGCCCTCGAAGCCGCCGCAGTCCTCCGCGAACTCGTTCAGCGCCTGTTCGCCGTTGTGTCCGAACGGGGGGTGGCCGAGGTCGTGGGAGAGGCAGGCCGCCTCCACGAGGTCCGGGTCGCAGCCGAGGGCCGCGCCCAGCTCGCGGCCGACCTGAGCGCACTCCAGGGAGTGGGTCAGCCGGGTGCGGGGGCTGGCGTCCCAGGCGAGGTTGCGGGTGCCGGGGGTGACGACCTGGGTCTTGCCGGCGAGTCTGCGCAGGGCCGCGGAGTGCAGGACGCGGGCCCGGTCGCGCTGGAAGGCGGTGCGGCCGGGGCGCTTGTCGGGCTCGGGGGCGTAGCGCTCCGCGGAGGGCGGGTCGTAGGCGGCCGGGGTGTCATGGCCGGGGTGGTGGGCGTCGGGGGGTGTGGTGCCTTCCATGATTCGACAGTACGGGGAGGGTGTGACAAATGGGTGCCTACACGTCTGCCGGGGGCGGTTCGTGGGCGAGTGCGGGCGCGCCGTGGCTCGCCGCGCAGTTCCCCGCGCCCCTGAAGGGGCGCTGCTGCGGCCCGGGGGCTTCCACGGCCCTCTATGCCGTCGCCAGCGCCGGCAGGGGCCTCGTCCCGCTCGTCAGGGACTCGTCGTAACGGTGAAGGAGCAGGGTTGCCATGGCCGGGTGGGCGCCCAGGGGGGCCGCGGTGATCCAGGGAGCCGCTTCGGCGCATTCTCGGGCGAAGCGGCCGGGGGCCGTGAAGTAGGAGGCCACGGCGATGCGGGTGCGGCCCGCGGCGGTCAGGGCGCGGACGGCCTCGGCGACGGTGGGGGCCGCGGCGGAGGCGTAGGCGGGGACCACCGGGACGCCCAGGCGGTCGGCGAGGAGCCGGGCCGTGCGGGCGGTGTCCTCGGCGGCCTCGGGGTCGCGGGAGCCCGCGGCGGCGAGCACCACGGCGCCGGTGCGGCGGGCGGCGGCGTTCGTCCGGGCGGGCCAGCCGGCCTCCACGAGGCGGGCGTGCAGGGTGTCCACGAGGAGGGGGTGCGGGCCGAGGGGGGCGGCGAGGCGGGTACGGGCCCCGGCGGCGGCCGCCGTCTCGGGGATGTCCCGCTTGACGTGGTAGCCGCGGCTGAGGAGCAGGGGCACGAGGACCGCCTCCCGGTCGCCGAGGTCGGCGAGGGTGTCGGGGAGCAGGGGCTCGTTCAGCTCGATGTGGCCGAGGCGCACGGACAGGCCGGGGCGCTGCTCGCGGACGCGGTCCATGAGGGTGCGCACGGTCGCCAGGGCGCGCGGGTCACGGCTGCCGTGGGCCACGAGGACCAGGGCGGGCGGTGCGGGACGCCGGGTTCCGTCGCGGGAGACGCGGCTGAGCTGGGCGGCCAGCTGGTCGGTGATCAGGTTCATGATGTGCGCCGTACTGTCGAGGTCCGCGTTCGACTTGTTCGTCGTCGCCGTCATGGGTCCATGGTGCCGGGGGGAGGTTGCCTCCCCGTTGCGTGGTGGTCACAGGGGTTTTCCGGCGCTTCACCGTGCGGAGGGAGGGCCTGTGAACCGACGTGACCTGCCTTTTCTCCTCGTACGAGTGAACCTTGTCACGCCTGGCGGTGAACCGGAGCGCAGCGGATGACGTCTTCGTTGGTCGGAAGGACGGGCGCGGTGGGGTGCGTCCGAAACAAGCAGGACACAAACGAGCAGGACACGGTGCGGGACGCCTTCGGGGGTCCGGGATACGGGGGTGGGCCGCCGTGAGGCGTGTCGGGCGGATGGTGCGGCTGCCGCGTACGCGGACGGGCCGACGGCGGACCGTGCAGGCGGTGATGCTGCTGTGTGTGCTGGCACTGCTGCCCTCGACCTGGATGTTCACGGCGGCGGACGACCGGCTGCGGACCACGGGCGACGTGCCGCGCACCGACGTCGCGATGGTCTTCGGCGCGGGGCTGTGGAAGGGCGAGCCCTCCCCGTACCTCGCGCGCCGGCTGGACGCGGCGGCCGAGCTGTACCGGTCGGGGCGGATCAAGGTGGTGCTGGTCACCGGCGACAACAGCCGTGTGGAGTACGACGAGCCGGACGCGATGCGCGGCTATCTCACCGAGCACGGCGTGCCCGACGACCGCATCGTCAGCGACTACGCCGGGTTCGACACCTGGGACTCCTGCGTCCGCGCCAGGAAGATCTTCGGGGTGGACCGGGCGGTGCTGATCAGCCAGGGCTTCCACATACGCCGGGCGGTCGCGCTGTGCCAGGAGGCGGGCGTCGAGTCGTACGGCGTCGGGGTGCAGGACCGGCACGACGCGACCTGGTACTACGGGGCCACCCGCGAGCTGTTCGCGGCGGGCAAGGCGTCCCTGGACGCGCTGTTCGACCCGGACCCCCATTTCCTCGGTCCGGAGGAAACGGGGGTCTCGAAGGCGCTGGCGTCAGCGGGTTAGCGCGCGGGGTCGGTGCGCGCCGGGCCGGTGCGCGGCCCGTCAGTGCTGGACGGTGCCCCAGGTGCCCTGGTCCACGGCGCAGCCCCACTTCTTGCCGTCCGTGGTCTTGCCGTGGACGGCGAACTTCACCTCGTAGAGGTCGGTGCGCAGCATGCGGGTGCTGACCTTGAAGGCGGCGCTCTTGCCGGGCTTCAGGGTCTTGGCGGAGATCTTGACGATCTGGTTCGTCTTCTGGGTGATCTTGGTGCCCTTGGTCGTGACCGTCGCCCTGCCGAAGCGCAGGCTCTTGGTGTTGGTCACCTTGAGGCTGACGTCCTTGAAGGTCACCTTCTTGCTGGAGTTCTTGAGACCGAACCGGAGACCGCCGTTGGTCACCCAGTTGTTGTTGTCCACATAGAACTTCTTCAGGTAGGTGATCTTGATCGGGCAGCTCGCGGCGACCTGCGTCCCGACGCTGGGCCGCGAGTCGGTGGACGCGGCGGACGCGGCACCGGCGAGGCCCAGCTGAGCGGCGGTGAGGGCGCCTGCGGCCCCGAGGACGGCGACGGTGGTACGCATACGGTTCACGGTGGTTCCTCTTCCCCCTACGGCCCTCGATCGGGCCCTGTGACAGGACGTACGCCACCCGGGGTGCACGGCACGGCCCCCGTCGTCTGTGGCGCCTGTAGTTCTTAGCACGCACGGGCCGAACACGTGGACGGTAAGTGCTTGTACCGCCGCCTACGGTGACAGAACCGGGACATCGGCGCGCCGTCCGTTCACCCCTGCGGGGCCCCGGAGCCCGGCCCTCACGCCCGGCCCGTGGGCGCCGGGAGGTTGCCGTGCCGGTCGCGTAACGGGGGGCGCCCCGGCGCGTAACACGTCCGACGCACGCTGGGCGGTATGCCGAACTCCGCGACGCCCACCCACTGCCCGTACTGCGCCCTGCAGTGCGGAATGAACCTGACGCCCGGTGCGGACGGGACCGAAGGGGTCGTAGTGGTCACGGAGCGCGCGGACTTCCCGGTGAACCGGGGAGCGCTGTGCGGCAAGGGCCGTACGGCCCCGGCGGTGCTCTCGTCCCGGGTCAGGCTGACCGGTCCCTTGGTCAGGCGGGCGGGCGTCCTGGAACCCGCCTCCTGGGACGAGGCACTCGACCGGATCGCCGAGGAGCTCACCCGCACGCGTACGGAGCATGGCCCGGACGCGTGCGGTGTGTTCGGCGGCGGCGGACTCACCAACGAGAAGGCGTACGCGCTCGGCAAGTTCGCGCGGGTGGTGCTCGGCACCTCGCAGATCGACTACAACGGCCGTTTCTGCATGTCCTCGGCGGCGGCCGCCGGGATGAAGGCGTTCGGGCTCGACCGGGGGCTGCCGTTCCCGCTGGAGGACATCCCGAGAACCGGGTGTGTCGTCCTCGTGGGCTCCAACCTCGCGGAGACCATGCCGCCGGCGCTGCGCTACCTCACCGAGCTGAAGGAGAACGGGGGCACGCTGATCGTCATCGATCCGCGCCGCACCCGTACGGCCGAACAGGCCGACCTGCACCTGTCCCCGCGCCCCGGTACCGATCTGGCCCTGGCCCTCGGCCTGCTGCACCTGATCGTGGCCGAGGGGCGCACGGACGAGGAGTACATCCGCGAGCGGACCGGCGGCTGGGAGGAGGCCCGGGCGGCCGCCATGGCGCACTGGCCGGAGTACGTGGAACGGATCACGGGGGTGTCCGTTCCCGAACTCCGCGAGGCGGTACGGCTGTTCTGCGAGCCGGAGCACGCGATGGTGCTCACCGCGCGCGGCCCCGAGCAGCAGTCCAAGGGGACGGACACCGTGGGCGCGTGGATCAACCTCACGCTGGCGACGGGCCGGGCCGGCCGGCCGCTGTCCGGGTACGGCTGCCTCACCGGGCAGGGCAACGGGCAGGGCGGGCGCGAACACGGACAGAAGGCCGACCAGTTGCCCGGCTACCGCAAGCTGGCCGACCCCGAGGCGCGGCGGCACGTGGCCGAGGTCTGGGGCGTGGACCCCGACAGCCTGCCCGGACCGGGCCGCAGCGCCTACGAGCTGCTGGACGCGCTCGGCGGCGACATCAAGTCGCTGCTGCTGATGGGCTCCAACCCGGTGGTGTCGGCGCCGCGCGCCGCGCACATCGAGGACCGGATCCGGTCGCTGGACTTCCTGGCCGTGTGCGACGTGGTGCTGTCCGAGACGGCGGCGCTCGCGGACGTCGTGCTGCCGGTGACGCAGTGGGCGGAGGAGACCGGCACGACGACGAACCTGGAGGGCCGGGTGCTGCTGCGGCGGCGCGCGATCAGCCCGCCCGACGGGGTCCGCAGCGACCTGGAGGTCATGCGCGAACTGGCCGACCGGCTGGGCGTGGAGAAGGGCTTCCCGACCGACCCCGAGGAGGTCTTCGAGGAGCTGCGCCGGGCGAGCGCGGGCGGCGCCGCCGACTACTCGGGGATCACCTACCGGCGGCTGGCGGAGGAGGACGGGGTCTTCTGGCCCTGCCCCGCGCCGGCGGCCGAGGCGGGGGCCGCGTCCTCCGCCGAGGTGCACCCCGGCACACCGCGCCTCTTCCTCGACCGGTTCGCCACGGAGGACGGCCGGGCCCGGTTCGCGCCCGTCTCGCACCGGGCCGCTGCCGAGGAACCGGACGCCGAGTACCCGGTGCTGCTCACCACCGGGCGCGTGGTCGCCCAGTACCAGTCGGGCGCCCAGACCCGGCGGGTCGAGGAGCTGAACGCCGCCGCGCCCGGCCCGTTCGTGGAACTGCACCCGCGGCTGGCCGAGCGGCTCGGCGCGGCGGAGGGCGATCCGCTGGCCGTGGTCTCCCGCCGGGGCCGGGCCGTGGCCCCGGCGCGCATCACGACCGCCATCCGCCCCGACACGGTCTTCATGCCGTTCCACTGGCCCGGCGAGGGCCGCGCCAACACCCTCACCAACCCCGCCCTCGACCCCACCTCCCGCATGCCGGAGTTCAAGACCTGCGCCGTGCGGGTGGAGACCGTGGGCGAGGCGTAGCAGCCGTCGGGCGTGTCCGCGCCCCGGCCGCCGGTTCCCTACGCGGACGGCGGCAGGCGGCGCGCCAGCCAGTCGCCGTCCTCTATCCGCGTGCCCCGGGCGCGCAGTCCGGCGGCGACGGCCGGGGCGGCGACGTACACCCAGGCCCGTACGGTCGTGCCGTCGTCGAGGGTCGCCGGGCGCTCCACCCGTTCGTACAGGTTCGCGGGGTCCCCCGGGGCGTACTCCTCCAGTTCGTCCAGCAGGCGCAGGAGTTCGGCGTACGCCTCCGGCCGGGCGGTGACGAGGTCACCGGTCACCGCGCCCCCTCCCCCGTGGTCCTCGCCGGTCTCCTCGACCGCGTAGGGGTATCCGGGGCCGTCGTACAGGGTCAGGCCGGGCATGCGAGCCCGCTGCTCGGCGCGGGTGCGGCCGCGCAGGAAGAGGTCGTGGTTGACCTCGCCGGGGCGGAGGGTGCCGTAGACGAAGAAGGGGAGCACGGTGTCTCGTCTCCAGAGGTGCGGAGGCGCCGGACGAAGGGGCGTGGGCGGTCAGGAGGCCGGGAGGGGGAGGCCGTCCGTGTAGTCGTTGTAGGGGCGGGGGACCTTCTTGATGCCATGGGCGTCGAGGGCCGCCGCGGCGGAGCCGGTTCCGAGGGTGCCGGCCCGGTGCCAGGTGCCGGTGAGGGTGACCCAGGTGTCGGCGGGCGGGGCCGGGGTGTCGTGGACGCGCACCTTCACGAACTGGGCGTCGGCGGCGCAGCAGCTGAAGATGACACGGGTGAGGTACCAGCCGCCGTCCCCCTTCCCGCCCGCGGTCGCCTTGTCCGGGGTGACGAAGCCGGTCAGCTGGACGGTGCGGCCGTCGATGGACCGGGCTCGGTCCTGCTGCACCCGGCGGGTGAAGTCGGTGAGGGTCATCGGGAGCGGTGACGTCCTGGGCAGGGGGTCGAAGTCGCCCTGTTCGGTGACCGTCACCGCCTTGGGGGGCTCACGCGAGGCGGTGTACGCGCCGATGGCGGGCGGGGCGTAGAGCAGCAGGCTCAGGGCCGGGAGGAACAGGAGCCAGGCGACCCGGGGCGGGGCGGAGTGGTCGTGGCCGTGGTCGTCGTCGTGGCTGTCGTGGCCGTGGTCGCTGTCGTGGCCGTGGCCGTGGTCGCTGTCGTGGCCGTGGTCGCTGTCGCTGTCGTGGCCGTGGTCGCTGTCGTGGCCGTGGCCGTGCTCGTCGGTCTCGCCACGGAGGTCGTGGTGCTCCCGGTCGCCGGTGCCGCGCTGCCTCCACAGCGACCATGCCTCGGCCGCGGCCAGCACGAGCAGCAGCGCGCCCGAGGCCACGAGGAGGGGGTACATGCCCTTCCTGACGTAGCGGAGGTAGTGGTCGGTCAGGAGGGTGGCGTGCAGGAGGCCGAGGCCGCTGAGGAGGAGAAGGAGCGCCTGCAGGGGTCGTTTCACAGCAGGACGGCTCCGATCAGGGCACTGCACAGGATCGCGACGACGACCGTCGCGGTGGAGAAGCGGACCGCGAAGGCCCGGCCGAAGGTGCCCGTCTGCAGGGCGATCAGCTTCAGGTCGACCATGGGCCCGACCACCATGAACGTCAACCGCGCGGTGGGTGAGAAGCCGGTGAGGGACGCGGCGACGAAGGCGTCGGCCTCCGAGCACACCGACAGGAGGATGGCGAGCGCGGCGAGGAACAGCACCGACAGCCAGGGCGAGTCGGCGAAGGCGTCGAGCACGGTCCGCGGGACGAGGACGTTGAAGGTCGCCGCGGCCATCGCGCCGACGACGAGGAAGCCGCCCGCGTGCAGGAAGTCGTGCTGGAAGCCGGTGCGGAACTCGTTCCAGCGGCTCTGTCCGGGCCGGTGTCCCGTGTGCCGGGCGACCGGCTTGAGCCATTCCGCGCGCCCCAGCCAGAGCCACAGCCAGCCCATTCCGGCGGCCGTGACGAGGGAGGCCAGCAGCCGGGCCAGCACCATCTCGGGACTGCCGGGGAAGGCGATGGCCGTGGCGGTCAGGACGATCGGGTTGACGGCGGGGGCGGAGAGGAGGAACGCGAAGGCGGCGGCCGGGTCGACCCCCCGGCGGATCAGGCTCTGCGCGACCGGCACCGACGCGCACTCGCAGCCGGGCAGGATCACCCCGGCGGCACCGGCGACCGGGACCGCGAGCGCGGGCCTGCGGGGCAGCACCCGGGTGAACACCCGCGCCGGCACGAAGGCGTTGATGGCACCCGACAGGGCCGTTCCCAGCAGCAGGAACGGCAGGGCCTGGACCGCGATGGAGAGGCAGACGGTCCGCCACGCCTGTACCGCCGGGTCCTCCATCCACCTCACCGCGGCGAACAGGGCGAGGCCGGGGACGACGGCCGCGCCGAGGAGCAGCAGGGGCCAGTGGCGGGGCCAGGGCCGGTCGGCGGGGGCGTCGGCGGTCCCGTCGGGTGTCAACGCCCCGGCGGCCGGCTGTTCCGGCTCGGCCGTCACCGCCTCTTCGGCCGTTTCATCTGTCTTCTGCATGCCCACTCCGCACATCCGGACGCTCGGGTCGAACATAGCGGGCCGCTCCGAGCCGCCCGTCTCAGACCCCGTCCAGCAGGGACGCGAGGCCGTCGTCGAACGCCGGACCCAGGTCCTCGCCGCCGAGGGGGACGACACCGTACGAGCGGCGCAGGAAGCGGCGGAGAGTGGGGGTGTCGAAGCGGATCATGGCCATGCCGTGCGGTGAACGGAGCTCCACGACGGTGTGGGCCGGGCCGCAGGGCCACAGGTGCACGTCTCCGATACCGGCGGCCGCGGTCAGTCCCTCCGCGAGGAGGGCGCGGGCGAAGGCCCAGGTCACGCTCACGTCACCGGCGGAGACCCCGGCCGGGAAGTCGATGTGGACGGCGAGGGGGTCGGCCGGCGTGTAGCGCAGGGTGGTGCGGACCGGGACCTCCTCGTAGGCGGGCGTGATGAGGCAGGCGCGGGCGCGCTGCTCCAGGGCGGGGGGTGTCGGCATGGTGGGCTGGGCGGGGTGCATGAGCGGTCTCCAGTTCGAGCGCGGCTGCGCTTCGGGGCCCTTCGGGTGCTTCGACTTCTTCGCGGGGCCCGGGCGCTTCGGATGCCCGGAGGGCGCGGGTTCGTGTGTTCGTCGGTTGGTCCTTCCGGTGACGCGCGGGTCCGGATCGCGCCAAGACCCCCTGTATTACGCCGCCTTCGAAGTAACCCGCTGTGATGCACATCACTTTGTGTGATTACTTGAGATTTTTGTCATCGCTACATACAAAATCAGCCACACCCCATCAGCAGGTGACTGGAGAGCGTTCCTGCCATGACCGACGGCCCGACCTCGTCCGCGTCCGCCGCGACCGCCGCGACCGCCGCGTACACCCGGATCTTCGAGGAGCAGCACCCGCGCCTCGTCGCCTACGCGCGCTCCCTCACCAGGAACTCCTGGACCGCCGAGGACCTCGTCGCGGAGGCGCACTTCCGCGTGTGGCGACGGCTGTCGGCGGGGCACGAGATCGACAACGTCCCGGCGTACCTGACGACGACGGTGCGGCACCTCGCGACGGCCGAGGGCACCGCCGCCGCGCGGGAGACGCCGCTGGACCCGACGGCTCCCGAACGGGTCGAGGCCGGCGGACGCGGGGGCGACGTACGGGGGGCCGGCGCCGCCGACCCCGCCGAACAGGTTTCCTCCGTCGACCTGTTGGTGCGCGTACTGGGCCAGCTGCCCGAGCGGTGGGTACGGGCGCTGTGGCTGGCCGAGGCCGAGGGGCAGCCGCTGGAGACGGTCGGCCGGCGCATCGGCGCCAAGCAGGGCGCGACTGCGGTGCTGTTGCACCGGGCGCGCGAGGGGATGCGCCAGGCTTTTCTGCGCGAGCAGCCCGGGGCGCCGGTCGATCCGGCGTGCCAGGTGCGGTGGGGGCGCATGCCGGCGTACGTGCGCGGTACGGCGACGGCGCGGCAGTCGGAGCAGCTGCTCAGCCATGTGGACGCGTGCGACGACTGCCGGGCACGGCTCGCGGTGCTGATGCGCACCAACGACCGGCTGCCCGCGCTCGCCGGTCCGGCGCTCCTGGTGTTCGTGGCGGGCGGGGGCGGCGGGAAGCTGCTGCTCTCCCTCACGGCGGGCTCCGCGGGTACCGCCGGGCTGGGCGGGGCGGGTGGGGTGGGCGGGGTGAAGGTCCCCGCGGTCGCCGCCGTGGGGGTGGCCACCGCGGCCGTCGTCGTGGCCGGGCTCGTCCTCGCGCCGCTCGACTCGGACGCGGTGCCGGCCCGGCGGGCGCCGGTCGCGCAGGCTCCGGCGCCCCATCGGCCCGAGGGGCGCTCGCCGGAGGTCGTCGAGCGCCGGGGTGGGGTGGCGGGGGCGGTGGTCTCGCGTCAGGTGGTGGCGTGGGAGGTGGGCGGTGGGGGGCCGCGGGGTGAGCGGGTGCCGCCCGGGGAGGGGGTGCCGCCGGTGGAGGAGGCTCCGCCGGTGAAGGACGCGCCTACGGTGCAGACGCCGCCTGCTCCGGAGGCGCCGCCGGTGGAGGAGGCCCCTCCCGCGCGCGAGGTGCCGCCTGCCCCGGAGGCGCCGCCGGCGGAGGAAGCGCCACCCGCGCAGGAAGCACCGCCTGCTCCCGAGGCGCCGCCGGCGGAGGAAGCGCCACCCGCGCAGGAAGCACCGCCTGCTCCCGAGGCACCGCCGGCGGAGGAAGCGCCACCCGCGCAGGAAGCACCGCCTGCTCCCGAGGCACCGCCAGTGGAGGAAGCACCTCCCACAGAGGAGGCACCGCCTGCTCCCGAGGCACCGCCGGTGGAGGAAGCGCCGCCGGTGCAGGAAGCGCCGCCGGTGCAGGAGGAGCCGCCCGCTCAGGAGGCGCCGCCGGTGGAGGAAGCGCCTCCCATCGAGACGGCGCCACCCGTGGAGGAAGTGCCTGGGGGGCCTGGGGGCGGTTGCTGAGACCGGGGCGGGGGGCGGTGTCGGGTTGGTGGGGGGTGCGCCCTGCGGATTCTCGCCCCCGCCGCCCCTACCCATCCCTCCCCCAGGGGCTGCGCCCCTTCGACCCCCATGCGTCCGCCCGGTGGGGGCTTCTCGCGCAGTTCCCCGCGCCCCTGAAAGGCAAGGGCTACCGCCCCCGTCCACCCCCCCACCGGCCCGACGGAACACCTCACACAGTCCCCCCGCAGCCCTGAAAAGCAGGCGCCACGCCCCCTCGACCCCCACGCGCGGGTCCCGTGGGGCTTCTCGCGCAGTTCCCCGCGCCCCTGAAAGGCAAGGGCTACCGCCCCCGTCCACCCCCCCACCGGCCCGACGGAACACCTCGCGCAGTCCCCCCGCAGCCCTGAAAAGCAGGGGCTAACGCCCCCCATCCACCCCCACCCACCAGCCCGACGGAGCACCTCGCACAGTCCCCGCAGCCCTGAAGCGCGTCGAGCCCGTCTCACCCCCCGTACGGGCGGCGTTTCTTCGCCTCGCGGAGGGCTTGGGCCCACCAGGACAGTTGGTCCAGCATCACCCGGGCCGCTGCGTCCGGTGCTGACGGGTCCTTGAGGTGGCCGGTCTCGTCGAAGGCGGCGTGTGCCTGGTGGAAGGAGACCGTGTCGCGGACGGTGACGGCGTGGAGTTCGGCGAAGACCTGCCGGAGGTGTTCGGCCGCGCGGAGACCCCCGGACATGCCGCCGTAGGAGACGAGCGCGACCGGCTTGGCGCGCCATTCGTGGTAGTGCCAGTCGATGAGGTTCTTGAGGGCCGCCGGATAGGAGTGGTTGTACTCGGGCGTGAGCACGATGAACGCCTCCGCCGCCGCCAGCTTCGGCGTGATCCCCGCCAGCCGTGCCGTGCTCTCGGGGGTCGTCGCCAACGTGGTCGGGAGGAGGTCGGCTTCGGCGACGTCCACCACCTCGACCTCGAAGCCGTCGTGCCGGCGCACCCTGTCCAGCATCCACTCGGCGATCACCGGGCCGAAACGGCCGGTGCGGTTGCTGCCGATGAGCAGCGTCACCCGGACCGGGGTGGCGGAGGAGGAGCCGGGCGTCGGGTCGGTCGTCGTGCGTGTGCGCGTGTTCGTTGTGGTCTGCATGGGGAACACCCTCGTACCTCGACTTCGCTTGAGGTCAAGCCGCCGCTTCCCCCGGCCGGTCACCCGTTCACACCTCCGGGCGCCCCTCATCGCGTTCTTCTCCGCCGCACCCCCACCCCACCCCGGTGACCTGCCCGAACGCCCCTCCATCCGCCCTCTTCCCCCACTCCCCTGACACCCGTTCACCTCATTTCTGACGGATCATCAGCAAGCGCGCGGGCCACTGTGCCACTTATCTCGGAGGGGCACGGAGGACTTCTCGGAGGAGCCAGCACGATGCGACGTACCGCCCGGCCGCTGACCGCAACCGCGCTCGCCGTCGCCTTCGCGGCGCTGGCCGCGGCACCCGCGTACGGCGGCCCGTACGACGGTGGAGGCTCCGGCCGGCTCGTCGTCTCGCCGGCCGGTGTCGTCCCCGGCGACGAGGTCACCGTCCGCACGACGGCCTGCGGGCCGGACGGTACGGCGACGGGGGACGCCGGAGCGGTCGGCGCCGGGTCCTTCTCGCTGGCGTCCGGCGCCGGGGAGCAGCGGCTCGGCGGACGGTTCGAGGTACCGCCGAGCGCGCAGCCGGGGACGTACGAGATCGTCGCGACCTGCGCCGACGACGGACGCCGGGTCACCGGCGACCTGGTGGTCTCGCTCACCGGCACGCGTACCGCGCCGCCGGCGTATCCGAGGGGAAGTGTGAAGACGGGGGTCGGTGGCGCACTCGGTCCCGACCCCGTGCAGACCGCGGCGGGCGTGGCGGCTCTGGCCGTCGCCGCCGCGGGCGGTACCTGGCTCCTGCATCGCCGGGCGAGAGGCGACGGGATCTGACGGACACCCTCCGCCGTCCGTCCGCCGGTACCGCCGTCCCCCTCCCCTCCGGGTCCGATGCCCCTCGGCCCGGAGGGGAGGAACAAGGGACGTCCCACAGGAGAGGAAACAGGGGCCCGTTCCGAACGCCCGTACGGCCGTGAGGAGATCCTCGTGCGACGGCTCCCCGACTCCGCCATAGCCGGGGTCACCCTGGTGGCCCTCTTCTGCGGCGTGTGGCTGCTGCGCAGCGGCACCGCCTCGCACCCGCCTCCCCAGCCGTCGGCCGCGCAGGCCCACCTCCGGCCCGGGACGCCGGGTGTCCCCCCGGAGCCGGGCGGCGCGTCCGGAACCCCCGCGGCCCTCCCGCTGCCGCCCTCCCCGCCCGACCGCATCCGCATCCCCTCCCTCCACGTGGACGCGCCGCTGACGGGTCTCGGTCTCACGGCCGCCGGCAGCCTGGACGTGCCGCCGGCCGCGCGGGCGAACCTCGCGGGCTGGTACGAGGCCGGGACCAGCCCGGGGGAACGGGGGACCTCGATCGTCGCCGGGCACGTGGACAACGCCGAGGGGCCCGCCGTCTTCTTCCGCCTCGGCGCGCTGAAGCGGGGCGCCGTCGTCGAGGTGGACCGGCGGGACGGCGGGACGGCCGTGTTCACCGTGGACGCGGTGGAGGTGTACGACGCGCGGGACTTCCCCGACGCGAAGGTGTACGGGGCGGCGACGAGGCCCGAGTTGAGGGTCATCACCTGCGGCGGAGGGTACTCGCGGGCGACCGGCTACCGGGGGAACGTGGTCGTCTTCGCCCATCTCACGGGCAGTCGGCCGAGCTGATCACCCGCGTCCGCGTGCCCGGCACCGGGGGACGGCCGCGCCGGCACGCCTCTCGCCCCCGCTCACGCCACCCACTGTTCGTACCCCATCTTCGCCACCAGCGTGAACACCACCGTCAGCAGGACGATCCGGACGAAGCCGCTGCCCTTCTTGAGGGCGGTGCGGGCGCCGACGGTGCCGCCGACGAGGTTGAAGACCGCCATCAGGGCCGCCAGCTGCCAGTACACCGTGCCCTTCCAGGCGAACATGGCGAGGGCGCCCGCGTTGGTGCAGCAGTTGACGATCTTCGCGGTGGCGGAGGCGGTGACCAGGTCGAGGTGGAGCAGGGCGGTCAGGGCGAGGACCAGGAACGTGCCGGTGCCGGGGCCGATGAGACCGTCGTAGAAGCCGATGCCGACGCCCGCGAGACCGACCGCCGCGAGGACGCGCCGCGCGGAGACGGGGCCCGTGCCGGGGGCCGTGGTGCCGAAGGAGGGGCGCAGGATCACGAACGCGCCGACGGCGAGCAGGACGACCATGACCACCGGCTTCAGGGTCTCGGTGCTCAGTCCGGCGGCCACGAGGGCTCCGGCCGTCGAGCCCGCCAGCGCGGCCAGGCCGATCCGTACGGCGATCCGCACGTCGACGGGCGTGCGGCGGGCGTAGGTGACGGCCGCGCCCGTGGTGCCGACGATGGCGACCGCCTTGTTGGTGCCGAGCGCGTACTGCGCGGCCGAGGCGCCGTTCGGCAGGCCCAGGAGGAGGGCGGGGAGGAGCAGAAGTCCGCCGCCGCCCACCACGGCGTCGATCCAGCCGGCGGCGAGGGCGGCGAGGCAGAGGACGACGACCATGGTCAGCGATATGTCGGGCACGGACGCGACCCTATGCGGTGGGATAGGTGTGCCGTCCATCGACCTGAGGATCATCTGAGGTTCGCCGCCCCGGGCCTCCGCCCGGCCCTCGTCCGGCCCCGTCCGGCCCTCGTCCCGACACGCCCGGCCCCTCCGCGCATGTTTCGCCGTGGTGCCCGCCCGGCGTGACCTACGGCACCGCGCTCCGCCGCGCCCCCGTCTCCCCGCGCCCCGCCCGGCCCTCCCGTATACGCCCGCCCGGCCCTCGTATCGGCAGGTCAGCAGCGTGATCGCGGGGGTCCTCACACCCCACCGCGCCCTTCCGGAAACCCCTCACACCCCGCGCGGGGCCACGGGGAGGGCAGCGTTCCTCGTGGGAAACAGACGCGATGCGGTCGGGTAACACCGGCACCGCAGGCTCAAGGACATGACCTCGAATGAGCGTGTGGTGGTGATCGGCTCCGGCCTCGCGGGCGTACGTCTCGCCCGGCGGCTCGGAGAGCTGGGCATGCCCGCCACGCTGGTCGGCGAGGAGGAGCACACACCGTACAACCGGGTGCTGCTCGCCGAGGTGCTGGCCGGGCGGTACGCCCCCGAGGTCATCGCGCTGCCCGCCCCCGCCGAGCCCACGCGGACGGTGAACGGCCGGGTGGTCCGCATCGACCGCGAGGTGCGAGCCGTACACCTCGCGGACGGTACGGAGATCCCGTACGACAGGCTGGTCCTCGCGACCGGCTCCAACCCGGTGCTGCCGCCGCTGCGCGGCCTCTGGGACCCGGAGCGGCACGAATTCCCCGACGGGGTGCACGCCTTCCGGACCATGGACGACTGCCTGCGGCTGTCCGAGGCCGTACGGCCCGGGGCGCGGGCCGTCGTCATCGGGGGCGGGCTCCTCGGGGTCTCCGCCGCCCGCGCGCTCGCCCTGCGCGGCGCCCAGGTCGTCCTCGCCCAGCAGGGCGAGCGGCTGATGGAGCGTCAACTCGACCCGTCCGCCTCGAAGCTGGTCCGCCGCCACCTCACCGACCTCGGGGTCGAGGTGCACACCGAGACGCGCGTCCGTGCCGTGCGCAGCGTCGGCGGGACCGTACGGTCGGTGTCGATGGCGGACGGCTACACGCTCGACGCGGACCTCGTCGTCATCGCCTGCGGGGTCCACCCCCGAGTGGGTCTCGCCCAGGAGGCGGGGATCGCCGTGCACAAGGGCGTCATCGTCGACGAGGAACTGCGCAGCTCCGACCCCCGTGTCCACGCGATCGGCGACTGCGCCCAGTTCGAGGGCACGGTCTACGGCCTTGCCACCCCGGCGCTCGAACAGGCCGACGTGCTGGCCGAGTTGATCGCCGGGGACGCCGCGTCCCCGGCCGCCCGCTACACCGGCACCCGGGCCCTGACCCGGCTGACGCTCGCCGGAGCCGACTTCCTCGACCTCGCCGCGTTCGGCGAGCCCGAGCCGCTGCCCGGTGACGACGTCATCCAGCTGGCGGACGCCACCCGCGGCACGTACCGCAAGGTCGTCGTCCGCGACGACCGCCTGGTCGGCGGGGTGCTCGTCGGCGAACTCGGCACCGTGGGCGCGCTCGCCCGCGCCTGGGAGGGAGCAGAGCCGCTCCCCGCGGACGGCGCTCCCCTGCTCCACCTGCTCACCAACGATGGAGGCTCCTGAATGTCCGCCACCCTGGGGCCCACCCCCACGATCGTGCTCGTCGGCCACGGCATGGTCGGCCAGCGCTTCCTGGAGGCGCTCGCCGAGCGCGGCCTGACCGCCACGCACCGCGTGGTCGTGCTGTGCGAGGAGCCGCGCCCGGCGTACGACCGGGTGGCGCTCACCTCGTACTTCGCGGGCAAGACGCCCGAGGACCTGTCGATGACCGACATGGGGTTCATCGAGACGCACGGCATCGAGCTGTTCGTCGGTGACCCGGCCGAGACGGTCGACCGCGAGGCGAAGAAGGTCACCGCCCGCTCCGGGCAGGTCTTCGAGTACGACATCCTCGTCCTGGCCACCGGCTCCTTCCCCTTCGTGCCGCCGGTCCCGAACAAGGACGCCACCGGCTGCTTCGTGTACCGCACGATCGAGGACCTGCTCGCGATCGAGGAGTACGCGAGGACGGCCGAGGTCGGCGCCGTGGTCGGCGGCGGTCTGCTCGGCCTGGAGGCGGCCGGCGCGCTGAAGGGTCTCGGACTCACCTCCCACATCGTGGAGTTCGCGCCCCGGCTGATGCCCGTGCAGGTGGACGACGGCGGTGGCGCCGCGCTGCTGCGCACGATCGAGAACATGGGCCTGAGCGTGCACACCGGTGTCGGCACGCAGGAGATCGTGGTCGACGCGCAGGGTGCCGTCACCGGGATGAAGCTGTCCGACGGCAGCGAACTCGCCACCGACATGGTCGTGTTCAGCGCCGGTGTCCGCCCCCGCGACCAGCTCGCCCGCGACTGCGGTCTGACGGTCGGCGAGCGCGGCGGCATCAGCGTCGACGAGCAGTGCCGGACGGTGAACGACCCGCACGTGTTCGCGATCGGCGAGTGCGCGCTGGCCGCCGACGGCCGGGTGTACGGCCTGGTCGCCCCCGGTTACGAGCAGGCCGAGACGGCCGCCGCGACGATCGCCGCCGACGAGGCCGCGTTCACCGGCGCGGACCTGTCCACCAAGCTGAAGCTGCTCGGCGTGGACGTCGCCTCCTTCGGTGACGCGCACGGCGCGAGCGCCGACTGCCTGGACGTCGTGTACTCCGACTCCCGTTCGGGTGTCTACAAGAAGCTGGTCATCGGCCGGGGCGGCGAACTGCTCGGCGGCATCCTGGTCGGCGACGCGGAGGCGTACGGCACGCTGAAGGCGTTCACCGGGTCCGTCCCGCCGGTCTCGCCCGAGTCGCTGGTGCTGCCGGCCGGCGCCGGGGAGTCCGTGCAGCTCGGCCCGACCGCGCTGCCGGACGACGCGATCATCTGCTCCTGCAACAACGTCCGCAAGGGCACGATCCGCGCCGCGGTCACCGAGCACCGCTGCACCACCGTGCCCGAGGTGAAGAAGTGCACCAAGGCCGGTACGACCTGCGGCAGTTGCGTCAAGGTCCTCGGTCAGTTGGTCACCGCCGAACTGGAGGCGTCCGGCGTCGAGGTCGACAAGGGCCTGTGCGGCTGCTTCTCGCAGACCCGCGAGGAGCTGTACGAGATCGTCCTCGCCCTGCGCATCAACACCTACCAGCAGCTGCTGGACCGCTACGGCCGCGACGAGGCCCGGGGAGGCGACGGCTGCGAGGTCTGCAAGCCCACGGTCGGTTCGATCATCGCCTCCCTCGCCCCGACGATCGGCGCCAGCGGCTACGTCCTGGAGGGCGAGCAGGCGGCCCTGCAGGACAGCAACGACCACTTCCTGGCCAACCTCCAGAAGAACGGCTCGTACTCCGTCGTCCCGCGCATCCCCGGCGGTGAGATCACTCCCGAGGGCCTGATCGTGATCGGCGAGATCGCCCGCGACTTCGGTCTCTACACGAAGATCACCGGTGGTCAGCGGATCGACATGTTCGGCGCCCGTGTCGAGCAACTCCCCATCATCTGGGCCCGGTTGGTGGACGCCGGCTTCGAGTCCGGCCACGCCTACGGCAAGTCCCTGCGCACGGTGAAGTCCTGTGTCGGGCAGACCTGGTGCCGCTACGGCGTCCAGGACTCGGTCCGCATGGCGATCGACCTGGAGCTGCGCTACCGGGGCCTGAGGTCGCCCCACAAGCTGAAGTCGGCGGTCTCCGGCTGCGCCCGCGAGTGCGCCGAGGCCCAGTCGAAGGACTTCGGCATCATCGCCACCTCGGGCGGCTGGAACCTGTACGTCGGCGGAAACGGCGGCGCCACCCCCCGCCACGCCGACCTGCTGGCCCAGGACCTCGACGACGCCCAGCTGATCCGGCTGATCGACCGGTTCCTGATGTTCTACATCCGCACCGCGGACCGTCTGGAGCGGACCTCGACCTGGCTGGAGCGGATCCCCGGCGGCCTGGACCACGTGCGGGACGTCGTCGTGGAGGACTCCCTCGGCATCTGCGAGGAGCTGGAGTCCCTGATGGCCGACCACGTCTCGGCCTACGCGGACGAGTGGGCCTCCACCATCAACGACCCCGAGAAGCTCGCCCGGTTCGTGTCCTTCGTCAACGCCCCGGACACCCCGGACCCGGTCGTCGGCTTCGTCCCCGAGCGCGACCAGATCAAGCCCGACCTGCCGCTGCTGTCCATCGGCCTGCGGCCCGCCGATGTCCTGGAAGGAAGCGCCCAGCGATGACGATCGCCCCCGAGAAAACCGATGTGAAGGTCCAGCTGCGGCTGGCGGACGGCTGGTTCACGGTCTGCGACCTGACCCTGCTGACCCCGGGCCGCGGCGTGGCCGCCCTGCTCCCCGACGGCAGCCAGGCCGCGCTGTTCCTCGACCGCGCGGGCAGGCTGTACGCCATCGACAACCGGGACCCGTTCGGCGGTGCCGCCGTCCTCTCCCGCGGCCTCACCGGCAGCCACCAGGGCCGCCCGTTCGTGGCCTCACCCCTCCTGAAGCAGCGCTTCGACCTGGCGAACGGGCAGTGCCTGGACGACGAGACGGTACGGATCACGGCGTACGAGGTGCGTGCGGCGTAGCCGGACCTCCCCGTCCGTCACGCCTTCAACTCCGAGCACCTGACGCCGGTCAGGTGCTCGGAGGCGTTCCAGAGGCGTTCGCCCGCCCGGTCGTCGAGGGTCCAGGGCGCCCGGGGTGACGGACGCGGGGCGCCCCACATCCCGAAGGCCGGGCCGATGAAGGAGTCGGGGCGTACGGCGGGGGCGGTCGCCGCGTACAGCGTGGGCAGGGCGCCTCCTTCGGGGGACTGGGCGAAGAAGCGGTTGCCGACGCGCATGAACCGTTCGACGCCCTTGCGGCCCTCGGCGCTCGGCCCGGCCGTCTGGAGGTTGGTGGACGCGTATCCGGGGTGCGCGGCGGCGGCCACGACCTCCGAGCCGTTCGCCGCCAGCCGCCGAGCCAGTTCGTGGGTGAAGAGCAGGTTGGCGGTCTTGGAGCGCCCGTAGGCGAGCCAACGGCCGTAACTGCGCTCGGTGTTGAGATCGTCGATGTCGATGTTCGCCCGCAGGTGCATAAAGCTGGAGACGGTCACGACGCGGGCGCCGGGCGTGGCCAGGAGCGTCGGCAGCAGCAGGCCGGTCAGCGCGAAGTGGCCGAGGTGGTTGGTGCCGAACTGCGTCTCGAAGCCGTCGGCCGTACGGCCCTCGGCGACGGCCATCACGCCCGCGTTGTTGACGAGCAGATCCAGGCGGTCACGTGCGCGTGCGTACGCCGCCGCGAACTCCCTTACGGAACCGAGGTCCCCGAGGTCGAGCCGGATCAACTCCACACTGCCGTGCGGGACTTCGGTGGTCATCCGCTCCAGTGCGGCGGCTCCGCGCTGCTCGCTGCGGCAGGCGAGGACGACGTGCGCGCCGCGGCGGGCGAGTTCGCGGGCTGCGGCGTACCCGATGCCGCTGTTGGCGCCGGTGACCACCGCGGTACGGCCGCGCTGATCGGGAATGTCGTGCACGTTCCAGCCGCTGGTCATGACGCCGCCTTCCCGGAGCGCTCCTGATCGAATTCCACCCTAGTCTCGCCGAGGGGGGGTGCGGGAGGTGGTGGTGGGTTTCGGTGCGTTGTCGGGTGCGGGTGCGTGGGGCTTCTCGCGCAGTTCCCCGCGCCCCTGAAAAGCCGGGGCTGATGCTTTTAGGGGCGCGGGGAACTGCGCGATCAGCCCCCACGCACCCGCAGGCGTCCTACGGGCCCGGCGGTCCGAGGGGGCGGGTGTCCAGGTAGAACCACTCGGCGTCCGGGCCGGGGCCGGCGCCGGGCGGCAGTGGGCCGGTGCCTCCGACCGCCGCCGAACCGACCGTCGCGTAGTCCCACACCCCCGCCGGATCCTCCGGCACGTCCACCCCCCGCCCGACCGCCGCAGGCACCCCGGTGAGGTCCGGCATGAGCAGTTCCACCCGCACCCCCGCCCCCCGCTGCTGGGCCACGAACTCCTCGATCTGGCTGCGGCACGCATGGTCGAGGTGGGTCACCCCGAGCAGGTCGAGCCGGATGCGCGGCTTGCCGGAGGCGGCCGCGCCCTCCAGCGCGTCGATCAGCCTCGGCAGCCGCAGGAACGTCGCGTTGCCCGCCATCACGACCTTCGCCGTGTCGTCCTCGACGTGCTGCCGGACGACGGTCCGCGACATGCGCAGCGCGGCCAGCACCACACCCGCCGCCAGCCCGAACAGCACCCCTTCGAGCAGCGCGGTCACCGTGATGACCAGCGTCGTCAGCGTCATCACCGCGAACTCGCCCCGGTCCTGCCGCCACATCTTCGGGAACTCGTCCGGCGCGAACAGCTTCCACCCGCTGTGCACGAGGACACCCGCGAGCACCGAGATCGGGATCAGTGCCAGCACCTGCGGCAGGAGCAGCGCGAAGGCCAGCAGCCACAGACCGTGCAGGGTCCGGGAGAGCCGGGTCTTCGCTCCGGCCTGGACGTTCGCCGAGCTGCGCGCGACGACCGCGGTGACGGGCAGCGCGCCGAGCAGGCCGGCGATCGTGTTGCCCGCGCCCTGCGCGACCAGCTCGGTGTTGTAGCGGGTCCGCGGCCCGTTGTGCATCCGGTCCACGGCGGCGGCGGTGAACAGGCTCTCCGCCGACGCGATCACGGTGAACGTGAGGATCGCCGTGATCACCCCGGCACTGGCCAGCCCGGACAGCTGCTCCGGCCCCGGCACGTCCACGGACGCCGCCAGATCGCCGACCTGGAGCGTCTTCACCCCGACGCCCGGCAGGGCGGCGACCGCGATCCCGATCCCGACGGCCACCAGCGCGGCCGGCACCTTCCTGACCGGCCCCGGCACCCGCTTCCACAGGAAGCTCAGCACGATCGTGACGATGCCGAGCCCCGCGGCGACGAGGGCCTGCGGGTCGGTGACGGTGCCGGCGATCAGCCCGGGGACGCCGGCCATGTTCTCCAGGGGGGTGCCCGGCGCCCTGGCGTCGGACATCGGGTAGAGCTGGCTGAACATCAGGGGCAGACCGATGCCGGCGAGCATGCCCTGGACGACGGCGAGGGAGATCGCCTGGAACATCCGGCCCAGCTTCACCAGGCCCAGCACGATCTGGAGGATGCCGGAGAAGAGGACGATCACGCCGAGCATCGCGACGCCGAACTCCATGACCGTCTCCGCGACCAGGGCCGCGAGACCGGCGGCCGGCCCACTCACCTGGAGCGTGCTGCCCCGCGCCGCCCCGACCACCAGACCGCCGATCACACCGGAGATGATCCCCAGCTCGGCCGGCACACCGGAGGCCACGGCCACACCGATGCAGAGCGGCAGCGCCACGAGGAACACGACGAGGGACGCGGTGATCTCCGTACCCAGGTCGATACGGCCACGAGGGGGCGCGGTGCGGTCGGCCGGGGGGCTGTCGGGCTTCGGCGGGACAGCACCCGGACGCCGTCCGTGCGCGCCGCTCATGAGTCGTGCACCTGGAAGTCCCCGTGGGCATCCAGTTCGTGGACCCTGCCGGTGTCGATCTCGTAGTACCAGCCGTGCAACCGGAGGCGTCCGGCGTCCAGTTGCCGCCGCGCGCCCGGATAGTCCCGCAGGACGGCGAGCTGGTTGCGGATGTTGAGCTGAACGACCTCGCGCAGGGCGGGGCCCTCGGACGACGGGACGGCGCCCCCGCCGCCGTCGGTGCCGCGTTCGCCGAGGACCGGTTCGAGCGCGGGGCGGGCGTAATCGAGCCAGGCGTCCACGCTGGGCAGGCCGGAGAGGTCGGCGCCGTACGTCAGGGCGCCCATCGCGCCGCAGTGGGAATGGCCACACACCACGATGTCCTGAACGCCGAGCGCCTCCAGCGCGTACTCGATGGTGGCGGCCTCACCGGAGGCGGCCCCGTACGCGTCGTGCGGCGGCACGATGTTGCCCGCATTCCGCAGCTCGAATATCTCGCCGGGCCGCGCCCCGGTGATCAGGGCGGGAATGACCCGCGAGTCCGAGCAGGTAATGAACAGCGCCTCGGGAAATTGCCCGACGGCGAGTTTCCGGTATTCGTCGCTCTCGAAGTCGACCCGGCGCCTGAACGACCGGGCGCGATCCAGCAGCGCCTTCATCCTGCCTCCCTGAAACGGTTCCGACCAGCACGTACGACCGTAGGGCGGCGATGACCAGAGAAAGGTTAAGCGAACACTAAAACGCCGCCAGGTTTTCCACAGATTTCGGCCACGCGCCTCTTCTCCGCAGGTCGGGACGTCGAATACGAGCAGTTTCTGAGGGTCATTTCACAATGCTTCTCATTCCCTGCACGTTCTTGTTCGGTGTCTTGTAGCGTGGCGCCCCACAGCACGGGCCCCGTGCTGTCCCGACTTTCTGGAGAGACAGGCGGCCATGGGCGTACGCGTGCTGCTCATCGAGGACGACGAGACGATCGCCGAGCCGCTCGCCGACGGGCTGCGGCACTTCGGCCTGACGGTCCACCACGTGGCCACCGGCGCGGACGGGTTGAGAGGTCCGTACGGCGATGTCGTCCTGCTGGATCTCGGCCTGCCCGACATGGACGGCATCGACGTCTGCCGCGGCATCCGCCGCACCTCCGACGTCCCCCTCATCATCCTCAGCGCCCGCGGCGAGGAGGCCGACCGCGTCCTGGGCCTGGAACTGGGCGCCGACGACTACCTGGCGAAACCGTTCAGCATCCGCGAACTGGTCGCCCGCATCCGGGCGGTGTCACGTCGTCACCAGCAGCCGGGAGGGGGCACCGCGCCCGACGTGGTCGCGGGGGTCGTGGTGGCCGAGGCGGGGGTGGGGAAGGGGACCGGCTTCGGGGCCGAGAACGACTTCACCGCCCCGAGCGCCTTCGAGGCGGGCAACGGCCCCGGGAGCGGCGACACGAGCCGTGCCGGGGACGAGGAGCCGGGCCGGGGCGGCGCCGGGTACGCGGGCCGTGCGGCAGATCCCGGCGACAGGAGCGCGGGCCGCCACAGGGCCGGTCCCGGCGTGGGGGCGCACTGGGCGCAGTACGACTGGTCGGCCGAGGACGAGACACCGGCGCAGGAAGCGGGAGCCGGCCGGGGGTACGGAAGCGGGGCGTACGGAGGCCCAGGGAACGGCGGCGCGGGGAACGGCGGCCCGGGGTACGAAAGCCGGGCGTACGGAGGCCCAGGAAACGGCGGCCCAGGGTACGGAGGCCGAGCGTACGGAAGCCGGGCGTACGACGCGTCCGGCTACCGGACCCCGCCCCACGGCACGCCCGCCGTCACGAACCCGGCCTACGGCACTCCGGTTCACGGCACTCCGGCGCACGGCAACCCCGTCTACGAACCCCCCGCCTACGAGCCTTCCGTCCACGAGCCCTTGGCCTACGCACCCTCCGCCCCCCAGCCCCCGGCGTACGAACCTCCCGTGTACGAGCAGGCCCCGCCCGAGCCTCGGCCCCCCTCCGGGCCGGCCTCCGGCGACGACGGCGCCGGCGATGGCGACGGCTCGGCTCAGCCGCCGCCCGGTCCGCTGGTCGTGGACCGGCGGACCCGGCAGGTCTGGGTCGGCGAGGTGCCCGTCGCGCTGACGCCGAAGGAGTTCGAACTGCTGGCCCTGCTCACCGAGGACCCCGGCGCGGTCTACTCCCGGCAGCAGATCCTCAACCGCGTCTGGGACGACCACTACCAGGGCCCGACCAAGACCCTGGACGTCCATGTCGCCACCCTGCGCCGCAAGTTGGGCGACCCGGCCTGGATCCAGACGCTGCGCGGTGTCGGCTTCCGGCTGGCCGTACGCACCCCCGGGCAGGCGTCGGGTCCGGGCCGGGGCAGGCCGCCGACTCACGAGCAGGGCACCGGCCGTGGGCGGGGCGCTGGTTCCGGGAGGCATCGCACGCCCGAGGCCAGGGCGTCATGACCCGCCGCCTGCTGCTGAGCTACCTCAGCCTCGCCGCCCTGGTCCTGCTGGGCCTGGAGATCCCGCTGGGCTTCGTCTACTCACGGGCCGAACGCGAGCGGATCGTCAACGCGGCCAACGACGAGGCCGAGTCGGTGGCCGCGTACACCGCCCTCTCCCTCGCCGCCGGCCGCCAGGACGAACTCGCCGAGCGGGCCCGGCACTGCGCCGCGCGCATCGGCGGGAAAGTCGTCATCGTCGACGGGGACGGCCGGCTGCTGGCGTCCTCCCACTCCCTGTCCGACGACGAGGAGGAGACCCTCCCCACCCAGCCCGAGATCTCCGCCGCGCTCCGCGGCCGCGCCACCACGGACGTCCGTACGACGACGACCGGCGGCGTCCACTACCTGGCCGTGGCGGCTCCGGTGGGCCACCCGACCCCGGACCCCGGTCCCGGCCGGGGCGCCGACCGCGCCCCCGGCGCCGGCTCGGTCACGATCGCCGACTCGGCCCCGAGCACGACCTCGGCCACGGCCGCCGGCACGGCCGCCGGAGCGACCACCGTCACCGCGCAGGGCGCCGTACGCATCACCCTCCCGACGACCATGGTCCACGCCCGGGTGTTCGCGGTCTGGCTGCTGCTGGCGCTGGTCGGGCTGGCGGTGCTCACCGGCGTGGCCGCGGTGGCGTTCGCGTTCGCGCGCTGGACGGGGCGCCCCATCCGGCAGTTGGAGGAGGCCACGCACCGGCTGGCCGAGGGCGGCAGGGCCACCAGCGTGGTGGTCACCTCGGGCCCGCCGGAGGTACGCAGCCTCGCGGCGGCCTTCAACACGACCGCGGCCCGGCTCGAACACCTGCTGGCCTCCCAGCGGGCGTTCGCCGGCGAGGCCTCGCACCAGCTGAAGACCCCGCTGGCGGCGCTCCGGCTGCGGCTGGAGAACCTGGAGCCGGACATCGCCCGCCGCGCCCGGCCCAGCCTCGACGCCGCCGTCACGGAGACGGACCGGCTGGCCCGCATGGTCGAGGGCCTGCTGGCGATGGCCCGTCTGGAGGAGGCCGCGGCCATCCCGGCCCAGGTCGACCTGGGCGCGATCTGCGCGGAGCGGCACCGTACGTGGGGGCCGCTGTTCGAGCGCGGCGGGGTCTCGCTGGTCCTCTTCGCCGGAGTGGTCGGCCCGGTGACGGCCGTCCCGGGAGCCGTGGAGCAGATCCTCGACAACCTCCTCTCCAACGCGCTGCGCGCCTCCCCCGCGCACAGCACGGTCACCATGGAGCTACGGCTCCACGTCCCCGCCCGCCGGGCACTGCGCGAGGCCCGGCCCCACTGGGTCGACCTCCATGTCACCGACGAGGGCCCCGGGATGACGCCCGAGCAGCGCGCCCGCGCGTTCGACCGCTTCTGGCGCGCCCCCGGCGCCCCCAAGGGCGGTACCGGTCTCGGTCTCTCCCTCGTCCAGCGCCTCGCGCACGCCAGCGGCGGAGAGGTGACGCTGAGGGAGGCGGCCACGGGCGGCCTGGACGCGGTGGTGCGCCTTCCGTCGGCGGAGCACTCCGGCCAGGCCCCCGGCAACGGGAACGGTCAGGGACAGGGGCACGGTCAGGGACAGGGGCACGGTCAGGGACACGGGCACGGACACGGACACGGGCACGGCTTCGGAGGGCGGCCGGGGCAGCGCCGCCGAGAGGCACCGCCACTGCCGGCCTGAGCACGCCACACGCCACGCACCACGCACCCGCCATCGCCATCGCCATCGCCATCGCCATCGCCATCGCCAGGCGGGGAACGCCGCCGTAGAGTCACGAGTTGTCCATGCTCTGTCAATCAGAGTGTCCTAAGGTCCATCAGCGCGCGACCCCGCCGCCGACCGGCAGGCGGGCCGTTCGAGGTACCCCTTGGAGCGACAGTGGAACGTCGTACTCTCCTGCGCGCGGCCGTGCTCGGCGGCACGTCGGCCGCCTTCGGCGGAACTCTCTGGCGGGGCGCGGCGTACGCGGCGCCCGCCCAGCCCGGCGCGGGCCCGTACGGGGCACTCGGTGCGGCCGACGCGAACGGCGTCAGGCTCCCGAGCGGCTTCACCAGCCGGGTGATCGCCCGCTCCGGGCAGACGGTCCCCGGCACCTCCTACACCTGGCACAACGCGCCCGACAGCGGCGCCTGTTACGCGGACGGCACCGGCTGGATCTACGTCTCCAACTCGGAGATCAACCCCTCCGGCGGCGCGAGCGCGGTGCGGTTCTCCTCGACCGGCGCGGTCACGTCGGCGTACCGCGTCCTGTCCGGCACCCGGCAGAACTGCGCGGGCGGCAGGACCCCGTGGAACACCTGGCTGTCCTGCGAGGAGGTGGACCGCGGCTACGTCTACGAGACCGACCCGTGGGGCGTGAACGCCGCCGTCCGCCGGGACGCGATGGGCCGCTTCAAGCACGAGGCGGCGGCGGCCGATCCGGTCCGCCGGGTGGTCTATCTGACCGAGGACGAGTCGAACGGACGCTTCTACCGCTTCGTCCCCACGACCTGGGGCGACCTGTCCGCGGGCACCCTCCAGGTCATGGTCGCCGGCACCGCAGCCTCCGGCTCCTACACCTGGGTGAACGTCCCCGACCCGGACGGCTCCCCCACCAGCACCCGCACCCAGGTCTCGGGGTCGAAGTCCTTCAACGGGGGCGAGGGCTGCTACTACGCCGACGACACGGTCTGGTTCACCACCAAGGGCGACAACCGTGTCTGGCAGCTCAACCTCACCGCCGGCACCTACGAGTTGGCGTACGACGACTCCCTGGTCACCTCCGGCACGGCTCCCCTCACCGGCGTCGACAACATCACCGGCACCTCCTCCGGCGACCTCTACGTCGCCGAGGACGGGGGCACCATGGAGATCTGCCTCATCACCCCGGACGACGTCGTCGCCCCCTTCCTCCGCGTCGAGGGCCAGTCCGGCTCCGAGATCACCGGACCCGCCTTCTCCCCCGACGGCCGCCGCCTCTACTTCTCCAGCCAGCGCGGCACGAGCGGCAGTTCGTCGGGCGGCATCACGTACGAGGTGACGGGACCGTTCCGAAGCTGACCGTCACCCCCGTCGCCCGGCCCCGTGAATGACCGGTGCGGAATTCATCGAACTCATTATCACGCACAACTCGTTCGAATTCACTTCTGCTAGGTTCAGCGCGTGGTCATGCCCAAAGAATCGGGGTCGGAAAGCCTCGGAGCCGGTGCTCGCCCGCGCAAGGTTCTCCTGGCGGCATGCGGTACTCGCGGGGACGTGCAACCCTTTCTCGCACTGGCCGTGGCGTTGCGACGCCACGGCCATCACCCTTTATTGGCGGCTCCTTTCGCATACGCGTCCGACGCCGCCGCGTACGGGGTGGAATTCGCCGCCATCGACGACGGCCCGACCAGGATCCTGGACGAGCCGGCGACCCGCGGAATCATCGACGACGGTCTGACAGGGGTGCGCGGCGGCGTCACGGCCGCCCGGACCGTCGCCCGCCTCAAACACCTGCTGATCGCTCCGCTGCGCGATGTGGCGGCCATCGCCCACGACCACGGCGACCTGGCGGCGGTGGTGCATTCGGCGGCGTTCCCCGCCCAGTACGTGGCCGACATGCTGGACGTGCCCGCGGTCGTCGTGGCGCTGCAGCCGGGCTGGATCCCGTCCGGCTCGTTCCCCTGCCGGCTCGTCCCGCTCCCCCGCGTGCCGCGCCTGCTCAACCGGAGCACCTACGCCCTGGTCACCGCCGCGCAGCGGTCCCGCGAGGTGGAGCGCTGGCGCACGTCCGAACTGGGTCTGGCCCCGCGCCGCCCCGGGGCCCGGCGGTGGCTGCGGGACCCCGGGGGCAGACGGCGTCCGGTCCTGCAGCCGTTCAGCCGGCACATCACTCCGGTCGACCCGGCGTGGGGCGGCGCCGTGCGCACCACGGGGTTCTGGTACCTGCCGGCCCGCCCCGACTGGACGCCCCCGAGGGAGCTGGCCCGCTTCCTCGACGAGGGTCCGCCCCCGGTCTACATCGGCTTCGGCAGCATGGCCGGCACCCACGCCCACCGCAACAACGCGCTGGTCACCGAGGCGGTCCGGCTCACCCGCGTACGGGCGGTGGTCGCGACCGGCTGGGGCGGCATCGGCGCGGTGACGGGCGGCTCCGGCTCCTCGTCCCCCGACATCCTGGCGATCGAACAGGCCCCGCACGACTGGCTCTTCCCCCGTACGGCCGCGATCGTCCACCACGGCGGCGCCGGCACCGTCGGCGCGGCACTCGCCGCGGGCCGCCCCCAGGTCCTGTGTCCCCACATGGGCGACCAGACCCACTGGGCGGCCCGCATGCGGGCCCTGGGCGTGGCCCCCGCCCCCCTCACCGCCCGGACCCTCACGGCACACGGACTCGCGGAGGCGATCACCGCGGCGGTGAGGGACCGGCGCCTACGGCACCGGGCGGACCAGATCGCCCCGCTGGTCCGTGCCGAGAACGGTGTCGACACGGCGGTGAATTCCCTTGCGCTCCACCTCACTTGAACGCGCTCGGCCCCGCCCGTCTTCTCTCCATCGGCAGCTTGCCCCTCCTCCCCTCCAGGGGGAATTCACGAACCGACAACCCACGAACCCGTAATCGTCACTTCAGCAATTCACGAACAGAAAGCACCCGCGTGCTGCAGATTCCTTTCTCCGACGCCGCCGTCGCACCCGGGACCGTCATCTCCTGGTCCCTGCGCACGAAGAACTCCCCCCGTGACGGAAAGGATTCCTCTCCCGAACCGTCCTCCTGCCCTTCCCCCACGTCCTCTCCGGCCCCCCTCACATCGGCGTCCTTCAACCAGGACAAGCACCACTCGTCGTCCGAGGCGGCGCGCAGTACGAGCGACGGGATCGCCAGCTCGATCACGGTGACCTTCGAGATCACCGGCACCCTGGACACCGGGGCCCTCGAATCGGCGCTGCTGCTCCTCGTACGGCGGCACGAGGTGCTCCGCAGCGAGTTCCGGCGCCTGGCCGGTGATCTGAACTGCACGGCACTGGCGCCCGAATCCATCGTCCTGGAGGCGGAGCGGGTCGGCGACTTCCCCACCGGGGACGAACTGCACACCCATCTCGACAAGACGTTCAAGAGCATCGACACGCTGTCCTGGCCGCTGTTCCTCATGGGCGCGGTGGTCCGGGAGACGGGCGCGACCGTCTACCTCTGCTTCGACCACATCGTCTGCGACGGCCTGTCCATGCCGGTCGTCGTGAACGAACTCCAGACCGCCTACGCCGATTTCACCGGCGGACGGACTCCCCGGCTCCCCCCGGCGGGCAGCTATCTGACCTTCGGCGACGACCAGCGCCGCCGCTACACCTCCCTCGGCGCCGACGATGAACGCCTCACCTACTGGAAGGACTTCATCCGCGGGAACGGCGGCTTCTTCCCCCGGTTCCCCTTCGACCTGGGTGTGCCGGAGGACCACCTCTACCCCCTGGTCAACCGGGCCCTCCCCCTGCTGGACGCCGCTCGCACCGAGGCGCTCGCGGCGGGCGCCCGCGCGTCGGGAGGCAGTGTCTTCACCGCCGTACTGGCCGCCGCGGCGACGGCTCAGCACCGCTTCGGCGGGCCGGGGGTCTACCGGGGCCTGCTGCCCATCAGCGAACGGGCGGACGAGGGCGACGGGACGTACCAGCACTCCATCGGCTGGTTCGTGAACACGATGCCGATCGAGTTCCGCGTCACGGAGGGCGGGGCCGACCACGCGGCCACGATCGCGCGGGCCCGCACGGCCTACGGAGAGCTGCAGCGGCACGCCGACATCCCCTTCGTACGGGCATGGGAGCTGCTGGCCCCCGAGTCGTTCACCCTCCACCACTGGCCGTTCCCGGTGAACTTCTTCTCCTACATCGACTTCCGCCGGACCCCCGGAGGGCACCGGCACCCGCTCTGGAAGCCGATGCTGCACGTCTGGGCCGCTCGCGGCAACGGCATCAGCCACTGGTTCCACCGCACCGCCACGGGCCTCCACGTCAACATGCTGCACGTCGACACCCCCCAAGCACATGAGATCAGCGACGCCCTCCACGACGAGCTGGTCCGGGTCCTGCTGGAGATCGCGGGCGACCGTGACGCGGGCCGTCGGCCGGTGTCCATTCCCAGGCCGTCCCGCACGGCGACGACCGTGAGCGGCTGACCCCGGCGACGAGGTACCGAGGGCCCGGCGGGCGGCGGGCGGCATCCCGCCGCCCGCCGCCGCGCGGGCTCATCGGAACTCGTGCACGACCTCGATCGCGCCGACCATGTGCGCGTTGAACTCCTCCAGCTCCTCCGCCGGGACCCACAGCTCGAGAATGGTCCGGCCGCCGGCCTGCCGTACCGGGTACCGGCGCAGGAACCCGGACTCGACCTCGAACCGGGTGACGAACCCCGCCCCGTCGTGCTTCACGTTCCAGTCCCGCGCGATCCGCACCGCGTACGCCTCGTCGAGCACCGGGTAGAAGATCGGCTGCTCGGGCAGCCGGGGCGGCCAGGCCCGCCACCCCGACTCGCGCACCAGGTCCAGCTCCACGGGACCGGTGGGGCGCCACAGGGTCGTCGTCCCTCGCTGCGCGTTCACGGCTTCCTTCGCTCTCCGGGCCTACGGCGACCGCGGGTTCGGCCGGCCGGGGTCACCGACGGTATCCAGGGACCCGGTGCACCGGCCACAGGATTTGCCCGGCGAGCGCGCTGCCGTGCCGCTCAGTCCCGCCGGATCAGCTCCGGGTCGATCCGGCGCCCGACGAGGGGCAGCGCCCCGGCAGCGGCCACCGCCACCGCCCCGACCGCGCAGGCCAGCAGCAGGGGGATTCCTTCGCCGTCCCAGTAGACGGCACCGCCCCCGGTCACGAGATAGCTGGACTCGGCGAGCTTGCCCAGCACCACGGCCAGGACGAGACCCACGGCCAAGGGAACGACCACCTGGGCGACCTGGACGGCACGCAGCGTACGCGGCCGGGCGCCGAGCAACGACAGAGCGGTGACCTGGGGCTTCCGCTCGACGGCACGGTCGGTGGCGGCGACGAGGTAGGCGGCCACGCCGATGATCAGCCCCAGGACCATGCCGATGCCCAGGAGACTCTTGACCACGGTGATCTGCTGAAGAGACGTGACGACCACCCCCGGCGTCCCGACCTCGGTGGTGGGGTCCACACCGCCGATGCCGTCGAGGACCTGGCGGACGGTGTCGGGGGCTGAGCTGCTGAGGAGGGTGAGGGTGGCGGAGTCGGGACGGAAGCCTTCCGGCAGGGCTGAGGGCGGCATCAGCACGTCGCCGCTGTTGAAGATCGGCCAGCCCGGGTACCCGCTGAACCGTACTTTCTCTCGCGGCACCTCCACCTTCATGGCGTGCCGTCGTTCTTCTCCTCGGGAATCGAAGAGGAAGGTAGCTCCGGGCTTGCTCTCCTCGTTGTACAGCTGGTCCGGATCCCAGAGCCGGGCCGGGCGGCCGTCCACGCAGCTGTCCACTCTCGTCAGGATTCCGCGCAGTTGGTCGCATGTGGCCACCACGGCACGGATGGTGGGCATCATGTGGTCGATGTCTCCGCTGTCCCGCGAACCCATGACCACCGCGTGCGCGCGGACACCCCTCACCCGCTGGAAGGCCCGCTGCTTCTCGTCGGTGACGCCCTTGAGTGGAATGGTGTACTCCTGAACGGGCAGGGTGTTCTTGCTCACCTGGTCCAGTTCGATCAGCACTCCCTGTACCAGCGACGCTGCGAAGACCAGGATCACCAGTCCGGTCGCCACCCGCAACGCGCCCCCGGCTTCGACCTCGTTGCGCCGCATGGCGAGGCCCAGGGAGACCGAGCGGGTGGCACATGCCACCTTCTGGGCAAGGGTTCGCGAGAAGACCGGCAGCAGCATCACCAGCCCGATGCCGACCAGAACGACGGCAAGGGGCATGAGGATCGAGGAAAGTCCCGTTTCCCGAGGTGCGTTGTCCGTAGCACCGGCCACGCAGTAACCGATCACAATGCCCAGCCCCGGAACGAGCGGGAGCAGACCCCACTTCCCGGGCGCCCTCTCGACCGCGCTGCGGCGGACAGCCAGCGGATTCTCCGCCGCCTTCCTCGCACTGGCCCGGCCCACGAACCACGCGAGGGTCGGACAGCCGAGGAGGCAGACCAGGGCCGTGGACGGGGACAACGATCCGTCCGACGGGTACCACTTGAAGCCCGGCACTCCCACGCGTGAGACGAGTTGGTTGGCGACCTCGTAGATGCCGAGACCGAGCACGGCGCCCAGCGAGGCTGCCGCGACCGTCTCGGCGGCGTTGACCCGCTGAGTGCCTTTCCTACTGAGTCCCAGGAGTCGCAACGCGGCAAGTCTCCTGGTGCGAGCGGCTGCAGAGAGCCGTGCGCACACGGAGAGGAACACGGCCAAGGGCAGGAGGACAACGCCGGCCAAGGTGAAACGGACGATGTCGAGAGTAGAAGGGTCCACCGTGGGCGAGTCGGCGTACTCGCTACCGAAGAACCCCACGGGATCGCCGCCGCCCTCCAGTTCGTCCCGGGTGACGCCGACATACGCGTACAGCTCATCGGGATGAGCGAGCCCTTCGGCTCCGATGACACCTCGCTGCTCGCCGGGCAGCAGTTGAGCCAGGCCAGGTTCCCGCCGCAGAATCTCACTCAGCCGCGGAGAGACGAACAGTTCGCCCGGACCGGGAAGTTCGAACAGGCCCGGCGGTGGCTCGACAGGCTTCTCCCCTCGGTCCAGAAAGACCCGGGTGAGGGGTTCCCCAGCGTAGGGGTCGATCCTGGTGAGCAGGGAGGAACCGCCCGCAGGTACGACGCAGGCGAATCGGTACGGGTCAGTGACGCAATCCCGCTCGCGTGCCGCCTTGCGTCCGTCCTGTGCGGCCAGAATTCCCGGGATCGTGAGAACCATGGCCAGACAGCTCACCCCGATGGCACTCCCCGCGACCATGAGCAGGAAGCGCACTCGGCTGCCGCGCCCCCCTCCCATCAACAGCCGCACTCCCAGAAGGAGTTCCCTCACGACACCTCCCGCACCTGAGCCGAGAGGGTGCCGTCACGCATCGCGTAGCGGCTGTCCGCCCGGTCCGCGACCTCGGAGTCGTGAGTCACCAGCACCACCGCGGTCCCCTGCGAGCGAGCGAGGGTCAGGAACTCGTCGAGAACGGCTGTGGCATTGGAACTGTCGAGCGAACCCGTCGGCTCGTCCGCGAAGACCACGGCGGGGCGGTGCACCAGCGCGCGAGCCACAGCGATCCGCTGGCTCTGCCCCCCGGAGACCTGGGAAGGCCGTCGCTCGCGCAGATCAGCGAGTCCGAGTCGGCCGAGCACCTCCCCGGCGGCGGCATGGGCTTCCTTCTTGCGCTGTCCGGCGAGTCGCAAGGGCAGCGCGGTGTTCTCCTCCACCGTCAGCTCGGGCAGAAGCTCGCCGTACTGGAAGACGAACCCGAACCGTTCCCGCCGTAGTTCGCTCAACTCCTCGTCGTCGAGATCGGCGAGCAAGCGGCCCTCGAACCTGACCTCGCCACGGGCCACCGGCAACACCCCGGCCAGGCAGTACAGCAGGGAGGACTTCCCCGAACCGCTCTGCCCAGTGATCGCTACGACCTCCCCGCGACTCAGGGTGATCTCGGCGTTCCTGACTGCGGGGGTCTCACCGTAGAGAAGGTCGACTCCCGTGGCACACAGGACTTCTGATGTCTTGATCTCATTCCCCTAAGAAGAGCACGAGCCCAGGCGACGGCGCCTGGGCTGTGGATGCCGGCTGACTCAGCGGAGCTTGTACGAGAAGTACTTGGTGGGCGAGCAGTTGTCGGGCCGCAGGGAACCCCGGTCACGGCACACCCGGAACTTCGCGTTGTCCGTGTACTGCTGCGCTCCGCTCCAGTCCGAGTGGCGCATGCTCACCGTGCTGCGCTGCCGCCCGTAGTACCGGGCCCATCCGTGCCCTTCGACAGCGACCTGCACGTACACGTTGTGGCCGTCTCGCGGATACGCGTCCGTGAGCTTGCCGGCCCACTCGAATGAGCCGTGATCGGTACCAGGAGGGTTGAACTTGTACTTCCCGGCCGCGAATTCGACACCGTCCGACCTGAGCTGTGGGATCGACCCCTTCTGCGCCGCGAGCGCGGCCCCCGCACCCGAGAGGATCAGTCCGGCCGCCACCAACCCGGCCATCGCCTTCTTCATACGCACCTCCGTGATCATCAGCAGCTCACCAGCCACCAGTAACCACGGACTGTAACGTCGCAACTTCGCACAGAAACGATCGATCTACCCAATCACCACTGAATCAGGTGATCTTGGAGCACGCCCCCGCGCAAGCCGAAAGGGCGGCACCCCCCGCACGGGGTGCCGCCCTCTCTTCGTGGTCCGGAACCGCCGCCCATCGGTGAGGGTCGGTCGGGGACGAGCTGCGGTTCCGGGGTCTGGGCCCGGCGGGGCTCAGCGGTGGTCGCTGCCGATCGACTGCGACGCCGCGCGCCCGGCCTCCAGGCGGGCCACGGGGATGCGGAAGGGCGAGCAGGAGACGTAGTCGAGGCCCACCTCGTGGAAGAAGTGGACGGACTCCGGGTCACCGCCGTGCTCACCGCAGACGCCGAGCTTGAGGTCGGGGCGGGTCGCCCGGCCCGCCTCCGCCGCCAGCTTCACCAGGGAGCCCACCCCGTCCTTGTCGATCGTCTCGAACGGGCTGACGCCGAAGATGCCCTTCTCCAGGTACGCCGTGAAGAAGGACGCCTCCACGTCGTCGCGGCTGAAGCCCCACACCGTCTGCGTCAGGTCGTTCGTGCCGAAGGAGAAGAACTCCGCCGCCTCCGCGATCTGACCGGCCGTGAGGGCGGCGCGCGGCAGTTCGATCATCGTGCCGATCGACAGCTTCAGGGACACGCCCGTCGCCGCCTCGACCTCCGCGATCACCGCATCCGCCTCCTCGCGGACGATCTCCAGCTCCTGGACCGTGCCGACGAGCGGGATCATGATCTCGGCGCGCGGGTCGCCCTTGGCGTTCTTGCGCTCGGCGGCCGCCTCCGCGATGGCGCGGACCTGCATCGTGAACAGGCCGGGGATCACCAGGCCGAGACGTACGCCGCGCAGACCCAGCATCGGGTTCTGCTCGTGCAGGCGGTGGACGGCCTGCAACAACCGCAACTCGTTCTCGTGGGGCTCCTGGCGGGACTCCGCGAGAGCCACGCGGACCGACAGTTCCGTGATGTCGGGGAGGAACTCGTGCAGCGGCGGGTCCAGGAGACGGACCGTGACCGGGAGGCCGTCCATCGCGGAGAAGAGTTCGACGAAGTCCTGCTTCTGCAGCGGCAGCAGCGCCTTCAGGGACTCCTCGCGCACCGCCTCCGTGTCGGCCAGGATCAGCCGCTCGACCAGCTCGCGGCGGTCACCGAGGAACATGTGCTCCGTACGGCACAGGCCGATGCCCTGGGCGCCGAAACGGCGGGCGCGCAGCGCGTCCTCGGCGTTGTCGGCGTTGGCCCGCACCCGCAGGCGGCGCTTGCGGTCCGCGAAGGCCATGATCCGGTGGACGGCCTCGACCAGTTCGTCGGCGTCGTTGGCGCCGGCGTGCATCCGGCCCTCGAAGTACTCGACGACCGGGGAGGGGACGACCGGGACCTCGCCCAGGTAGACCTTGCCGGACGAGCCGTCGATGGAGATGAGGTCGCCCTCCTCCACCACGTGGCCGCCGGGAACCGTCATGCGCCGGCGCTTGGTGTCGACCTCCAGCTCCTCCGCACCGCAGACACAGGTCTTGCCCATGCCGCGCGCGACCACGGCCGCGTGGGAGGTCTTGCCGCCGCGCGAGGTGAGGATGCCCTCGGCCGCGATCATGCCGTCGAGGTCGTCGGGGTTGGTCTCCCGGCGGACCAGGATGACCTTCTCGCCCGAACGCGACCACTTCACGGCCGTGTACGAGTCGAAGACCGCCTTGCCGACCGCCGCGCCCGGGGAGGCGGCGATGCCGCGTCCGACCTGGGCGACCTTCGCGTCCTCGTCGAAGCGGGGGAACATCAGCTGCGCGAGCTGGGCGCCGGTGACCCGCTGGAGGGCCTCCGCCTCGTCGATCAGGCCCTGGTCCACCAGCTGGGTCGCGATACGGAAGGCCGCCCCGGCCGTGCGCTTGCCCACCCGCGTCTGCAGCATCCACAGCTGGCCGCGCTCGATGGTGAACTCGATGTCGCAGAGATCCTTGTAGTGGTTCTCCAGGGTCTCCATGATCTGCATCAGCTGGTCGTACGACTTCTTGTCGATGGCCTCCAGCTCCGCCAGCGGGACGGTGTTGCGGATGCCCGCCACCACGTCCTCGCCCTGCGCGTTCTGCAGGTAGTCGCCGTAGACGCCCTGGTGGCCGGAGGCGGGGTCGCGGGTGAAGGCGACGCCAGTGCCGGAGTCGGGCCCCAGGTTGCCGAAGACCATCGAACAGACGTTGACGGCCGTGCCGAGGTCGCCGGGGATGCGCTCCTGGCGGCGGTAGAGCTTGGCGCGGTCGGTGTTCCAGGAGTCGAAGACCGCGTGGATGGCGAGGTCCATCTGCTCGCGCGGGTCCTGCGGGAAGTCCCGGCCGGCCTCGGTCTTGACGATCTTCTTGAACTTGGTGACGAGCTTCTTGAGGTCGGCCGCCTCCAGTTCCGTGTCGACCGTGACCTTCTTGGCCGCTTTGGCCGCCTCCAGCGCCTCCTCGAAGAGGTCGCCGTCGACGCCGAGCACCGTCTTGCCGAACATCTGGATGAGGCGGCGGTAGGAGTCCCAGGCGAAGCGGTCGTCGCCGGCCTGCTTGGCCAGGCCCTGGACCGACTTGTCGGAGAGACCGATGTTGAGGACCGTGTCCATCATTCCGGGCATCGAGAACTTCGCGCCGGAACGGACCGAGACGAGGAGCGGGTCGTCGGCCTGGCCGAGCTTCTTGCCCATCCTCGCTTCGAGGGCCGCGAGGTGGGCGGTGACCTCGTCACGGAGTGCCGGGGGCTCGTCGCCGCTGTCCAGGTAGACCTTGCATGCCTCGGTGGTGATGGTGAAGCCGGGAGGCACGGGGAGACCGAGGTTGGTCATCTCGGCGAGGTTCGCGCCCTTGCCGCCGAGGAGGTCCTTGAGGTCCTTGTTGCCTTCGGTGAAGTCATAAACAAACTTCACGCCCTCAACGCTCTGAGCTACGTGGCCTACGTGGGGATCTTTGTTTTCCGACACAGGTCCCAACTCCTTGAGGACGCGGTGGCTGCCCTGACGGCCAGGAACATACCCAGATCGAAGGCACCTGGGTACGTCCACTTGCGCGTCATGCGCCCGTAACCACCCGTCCGCCAGGAGATCGAAAGTCAAGGCTTGGCAAGGAACCGCGCGGGAATGTGTTCACCTCTTGAACGCTCCCCTGCCCACCAGGCCCCCTAGCCGCTCAGATGAGCGGCATTCCACACGCCTGAGTTCGCTCGATGAACGATCAAAGGGTGGCACCGAGTGCCACCCTTTGAAGTCGCGGAACCGCTCATGATTCGCTCATCTGAGCGCAAGCCCTATCAGGGGTGGCGAGAATCACGCCCTCCGGGGAGCCCGGATTTCACGATGCGGACCGAAGACCGGGACGGAAACACGCTCGTCATACGGGCGCGAGGCGCACCCCCGGCCCGCTCGGACGAGCGGCACCGACGCCTCACCGCTCGACGGCACCCGACGCCTCACACGCCCGGCACCTCACACGCCCGGCACCTCACACCCCCAGCGCCGCCAGCCGCTCCTCCGCGCGCTCCGGCGCGTACAGGTGCTCGACGACCTGCGCGCCCGCCCCGATCAGGCCCGCCCGCTCCCCCAGTCTGGAGGTCACCACGTCCAGGTGGGCGGTGGAGCGGGGCAGGGCCCGCTGGTAGAGCAGTTCGCGGACGCCCGTGAGGAAGGGGGTTCCGGCCAGATCTCCCGCGATCATCAGGACGCCCGGGTTCAGCAGGGTCACCACCGTCGCCAGCACGTCCCCGACGGCCCGGCCCGCCTCCCGCGCGAGCGCCGTCGCGCCCGGGTGTCCGGCGGCCAGCAGCTCCCGTACGTCCGAGCCGGAGGCCGCGGGCACCCCCGCCTCCGCCAGCCGTCGGGCCACGGCGCCGCCGCTCGCGACCGCGGCGAGACAGCCGTACGAGCCGCACTTGCACAGCGCGTCCGCTCCCTGCGGGATCCGGATGTGGCCGATGTCGCCGGCGCCGCCGTCGACGCCCCGGTATATCGAGCCCCCGACCACCACGCCCGCGCCGATACCGGTGGACACCTTGACCAGCGCGAAGGCCGAGCAGTCGGCGTACCCGGTGCGCTGTTCGCCGTACGCCATGAGGTTGGCGTCGTTGTCGACGAGGACCGGGACCTCGGCCGGCCCGGACGCGTGTTCGGCGAAGGCGCGGGCCAGGCGTGCTCTTATGTCGTAGCCGTCCCAGCCGGGCATGATCGGCGGCTGGACGACCCGGCCGGTCTCGCTGTCGACGGGGCCGGGCACGGCGAGGCCGATGCCGCAGACCGCGTGCGCCGGGCGCCCCTCCTTCGCCAGCAACTCGGCGAACCAGCGGCCGAGTTCGTCCAGTACGGCGTCGGGGCCGTCCTCGATGACCAGGGTGCCGGTGTGCTCGGCCTGGATCTCGCCGGTGAGGGAGAGGACGGCGGCACGGGCGTGGCGGGTGTCGAGGTCGGCGGCGAGGACGAGGGCGTGCGCGTCGTCGAACTCCAGGGTGATGGACGGGCGTCCGCCGAGCGGGGAGCCGACGGGTCCGCCGGCGCCCTCGCGGAGCCAGCCCGCGCGGAAGAGACGGTCCAGACGCTGGCCCACGGTCGCCCGGGACAGGCCGGTGGCCTGCTGGAGCGCGCCACGGGTGGTCGCCCGGCCGCTGCGGACCAGCTCCAGCAGATCTCCGGCACCGGCATGACTGCCCACCCTCACACCCCTTCCGCTCATGCCGCCATTGTCGCGGCTTCTTCCGCATTCACTCCCGCGTACCCTCTTGCGTTCACCAACTCTGCATTACATATTGGGTTTTGCATGTTAAGTAGACGTAACCCTACGGTAGCTACTGCCGAACCGGTCGGCACCTTGTCCTCAGGGAGCCCTGCGTGGATCGCACTACCCAGCTCACCGCCCGTCGGTCCGGGACGGACGCGCACGTCGGCGGCGATGTATACGATCCGGTCGCGCCGACCGCGGTGACCGGCTCCGCCGCCTGTGCGGGCTCGCTGCATCGGGCCGCGGCGCGGGTGCTGGCCGACAACTGGACGGGGCGGTCCACGGTGCCGTCGCGCACGCTCTACCCCCACCAGTGGTCGTGGGACTCGGCGTTCATCGCGATCGGACTGCGCCATCTGTCGCCGCTGCGGGCGCAGACCGAGCTGGAGACGCTCCTCGGCGCGCAGTGGGGCGACGGACGGATCCCGCACATCGTGTTCAACGCCGCCGTGCCGCTGGACGCGTACTTCCCGAGCCCCGACTTCTGGCGCTCCTCGACCGCGGGACGCGCCGCGGGTGCCCCGCACTCCCCGCAGACCTCGGGGATCGTGCAGCCGCCGGTGCACGCGCTGGCGGCGTGGCTGGTGCACCGGGCGGACCCCGGGCTCTCACGGGCGCGCGGTTTCCTGGCCCGGGCGTACCCGCGGCTGGCGGCCTGGCACCGCTATCTGCTGCACCGCCGGGACCTGGGCGGCGGCGGCCTGGTGTCGGTCGTCCACCCCTGGGAGCAGGGCATGGACAACAGCCCGGCCTGGGACGCGCCGCTCGCCCGGATCGCCCCCGCCCCGGCCCGCTCCTTCCGGCGCGCCGACCTCGACCACGGCGCGGCCGAGGACCGGCCGACGGATCTGGACTACGGGCGGTACGTGCGGCTGGCGGCGGACTACCGGGACGCCGGGTATGCCGACGGCCAGGGCGAGTTCGCCGTCGAGGACCCGGCCTTCAACGCCCTCCTCATCGCCTCCGAGCACGCCCTCGCCCGCATCGCCAGGGAGCTGGGCGCGCCGGCCACCGCCCGGCACGCGCGGGCCGAGCGCCTGACGGCGGCGCTGGTGGAGCGGCTGTGGGACCCGGCCGAGGAGATGTTCCTCTGCCGGGACGTCACCACGGACGCCCTCGTTCCGGAGCGCTGCGTCTCCGGCCTGCTCCCCCTGCTGCTCCCCGGCCTCCCCCGCGACCTCACGGCCGCGCTCGTCCGGACGGTCCACGGGCCGCGCTTCGGACTGGGCGCGACCACCCGGCTCGTGCCGTCGTACGACCTGACCGGGGACGCCTTCGATCCGCACCGGTACTGGCGCGGGCCCGCCTGGTTCAACACCAACTGGCTGCTGGAGCGGGGGCTGCGGCTGCACGGGGAGCAGGACCGGGCCGACGCGCTGCGGGCGGCGCTGCTGGAGACCGCGGGTGCCTCCGGGTTCGCCGAGTACGTGGACCCGTACACCGGCGAGGCGTGCGGGGCGCTCGGCTTCGGCTGGACCGCCGCGCTCACCCTCGACCTGCTGCACCGGGGCGGCGGGCACACCGGCCGGCACCACGATCGTGACCAGGGCCACGAGCAGGGCCACGAGCAGGACCACGAGCAAGACCACGACCATGACCGCGGGCCGCACCACGGTCCGTACGGCGAACGGCAGCACGACGACGAGGTCGTGTTCGGCATGAGTGACCAGGGAGGGGACCGGGGATGACGGACCGGCAGCACCTGCTCGTGCGCGGCGGGACGTTCGCCGCCGTGGGCGACGGCGGTGACATCAGCGGAGTACGGGGCGGCAGCGCGCCGGACGGACTGTTCGTGCGGGACGCCCGGCATCTGAGCCGGTGGCAGCTGACCGTCGACGGCGCGGTCCCCGAGACGCTCACACCGGTCGCCGGCGGTGACACGGCCCGCTGTGTGCTCGTGCCCCGGGGCGGGCGCCGGGAGCCGCCCGCGTACACGCTCTTCCGTGAACAGGCCGTCTCCGACAGCGCGTTCGTGGAGACACTGCGGATCACGAGCAACCGTCCGGAGACGACGACCGTACGGATCGCCATCACCGCGGACGCCGACTTCACCGACCAGTTCGAGCTGCGCTCCGACTTCCGCACCTACGCCAAGAGCGGTGTCGTCCGGAAACGTGAAGTCCTCGACGACGGGGTGGAGTTCACCTACCGACGGGGCGAGTGGCGGTCGTGCACGACCGTGACGGCCGAGCCCGCGCCGGACGGTGTGGAGGAGACCGGCACGGGGGCGCGGCGCCTGGTCTGGACCCTCGATGTCGCGCCGCACGGCTCGGCGGAGCTGACCTGCCGGGTGATGGCGCGGCCGCACGGTGACCGGCGGGCCCTGCGGGTGCCGCGCTCGCCGGGCGCCGTGCGGGACCGGCTCCTCGCGGCGGAGGGCGAGTTCATGGAGGGCGTGGCCTTCCCCACCGGCTGGCCGGAGCTGGCCGCCGCGTGCGCGCGCGGGCTCGCCGATCTGGCCGCGCTCCAGGTCCCGGCGACCGGGCCGGAGGGGGAGAACCTGCGGGTGCCCGCCGCCGGAGCGCCCTGGTTCCTCACGCTCCTGGGCCGGGACGCCCTGCTGACCTCCCTCTTCGCGCTCCCCTACCGCCCGGAGCCGGCCGCCGCCACGCTGCTCGCGCTGGCCGCGGCGCAGGCGACGGAGGTCGGCGTCGGCTCGGTGGCCCAGCCCGGCAAGATCGTGCACGAGGTGCGGCACGGTGAGCTGGCGCACTTCGGGCAGGTGCCGTACGGGCGTTACTACGGCTCGGTGGACGCGACCCCGCTGTTCCTGGTGCTGCTCGGCGCGTACGTGGAGCAGACCGGGGACGTCACCCTGGCCCGCCGCCTCGAAGCCCAGGCGCGGGCGGCGGTCGGCTGGATGCTCGACCACGGCGGCCTCACCTCCCGCGGGTATCTGGTCTACCGCGCCGACCAGGGCGGTCTCGCCAACCAGAACTGGAAGGACTCCCCCGGCTCGATCTGCTCCGCCGACGGCAGCCGGCCCGCCGCCGGGCCGGTGATGGCGGCGGGCGCGCAGGGGTACGCCTACGACGCGCTGCGCCGCACCGCCGTGCTGGCCCGCACGGTCTGGGAGGACGAGGTGTACGCGGCGCTGCTCGAACAGGCCGCGGGTGATCTCCGGGACCGTTTCCAGCGGGACTTCTGGATGCCCGGGCACGGGTTTCCCGCGCTGGCGCTGGACAGCGAGGGGCGGCAGGTCGACGCGCTCGCCTCGGACGCGGGGCATCTGCTGTGGTCGGGGCTGCTGGACAAGGAGTACGGGAAGCAGGTGGGCCGACGGCTCCTGGAGCCGGACTTCTTCTCCGGCTGGGGGGTGCGGACGCTGGCCGCCGGGCAGCCCGCGTACCACCCGCTGTCGTACCACCGGGGGTCGGTGTGGCCGCACGACAACGCGCTGATCACGCTGGGGCTGGCGCGGTACGGGCTGCACGACGAGGCACGGGCGGTGGCCTCCGGCATGGTGGACGCGGCGACGGCGACGGGGCACCGGCTGCCGGAGGTGCTGGCCGGGTACGGGCGGGACACGCATCCGGAGCCGGTGCCGTATCCGCACGCGTGTGTCCGGGAGTCGCGCTCGGCGGCGGCGCCGTTGGCGTTGTTGACCGCGGTAGGCGGCGTCTAGTAGCTCGGGAGTGGGGGTTCGTCGGCGGGTGCGGGTCCGGTGGGGCTTCTCGCGCAGTTCCCCGCGCCCCTGGAAAGCAGGGGCTGCGCCCCTTGCTTTCCGGCCCGCACGCCCTCCGGCAGGCTTCCCGCCACCCTCTCGGGGGCCCTAGCCCCCGGACGTGTCCAGTTCGGCTTCCTCACCCACGCCTGCGCAGTCGTAGGGGTCCTTGAGCCAGCCGTCCGGGAGGACCACGCGGTTGTTGCCGGAGGTGCGGCCGCGTGGGCCGTCGGCTCCCGTCGGCCAGGGCTGGTCCAGGTCCAGCTCGTCCAGCCCGGCGCGGAGTTCGGCGAGGGAGGAGGTGACCGCGAGGCGCTTACGCATCTCGGAGCCCACCGCGAAGCCCTTGAGGTACCAGGCCACGTGCTTGCGGAAGTCGACGACACCCTTGGCCTCGTCGCCGCTCCACTCACCGAGCAGGGTGGCGTGCCGGACCATGACGTCGGCGACCTCCCGGAGCGCGGGCCGCGCGAGATCCTCCGTGCGCCCCTCGAACGCGGCCACCAGGTCCGCGAACAGCCACGGCCGCCCGAGGCACCCGCGCCCGACGACCACCCCGTCGCAGCCGGTCTCGCGGACCATCCGCAGCGCGTCCTCGGCCGACCAGATGTCGCCGTTGCCGAGGACGGGGATCTCGGGGACGTGCTCCTTGAGGCGGGCGATGGCGTCCCAGTCGGCCGTGCCGCCGTAGTGCTGGGCGGCGGTGCGGCCGTGCAGGGCGATCGCGGTGACGCCCTCCTCCACGGCGATACGGCCGGCGTCGAGGTAGGTGATGTGGTCGTCGTCGATGCCCTTGCGCATCTTCATGGTGACCGGCAGGTCACCCGCCCCGCTCACCGCCTCGCGGAGGATCGCGCGCAGCAGGTTCCGCTTGAACGGGAGGGCCGAGCCGCCGCCCTTGCGGGTCACCTTGGGGACCGGGCAGCCGAAGTTGAGGTCGATGTGGTCGGCCAGACCCTCCTCCGCGATCATGCGGACGGCCTTGCCGACGGTCGCCGGGTCCACGCCGTACAGCTGGATCGAGCGCGGCGTCTCGGTCGCGTCGAAGCGGATCAGCTGCATGGTCTTCTCGTTGCGCTCGACCAGCGCCCGCGTGGTGATCATCTCGCTGACGAACAGGCCCTTGCCGCCGCTGAACTCCCGGCACAGGGTGCGGAAGGGCGCGTTCGTGATGCCGGCCATGGGGGCCAGGACGACGGGCGGGGTGACGGTGTGCGGGCCGATCCGCAGGGGGGCGGGCGCGAGGGACACGGGCGTGGACATTCCCCCATTGTCACGCACGGGGACACCTGCCCGCGATTCATTAGTTAGGCGCACTACAGACTCGGGCGTACGATGGGCCGCATGCCCGAGCTGAGCCGCCGCCACCGTCTGCTCGTGCTCGCGATCTGCTGCACCAGCCTGCTGATCGTGAGCCTGGACAACACCGTCCTGAACGTCGCCCTGCCCTCGATGCAGCGCGACCTGGACGCGAGCCTCGCGGGCCTGCAGTGGACCATCGACGCCTACACCCTGGTCCTGGCGGCCCTGCTGATGCTGGCGGGCTCCACCGCGGACCGGATCGGCCGCAGGCGGGTCTTCATGGCGGGCCTGGTCGTCTTCGCCGCCGGTTCCCTGCTGTGCTCCCTCGCGCCGAACCTGGAGTCCCTGGTCGTCTTCCGCATGGTGCAGGCCGTCGGCGGTTCGATGCTCAACCCGGTGGCCATGTCGATCATCACCAACACGTTCACGGACCCCCGCGAGCGGGCCCGGGCGATCGGCGCCTGGGGCGCGGTCGTGGGCATCTCGATGGCCGCCGGACCGATCATCGGCGGGCTGCTGGTGGAGTCGGTCGGCTGGCGCTCGATCTTCTGGATCAACCTGCCGGTCGGCCTGGCCGCACTCCTGCTGACCTGGCGGTACGTCCCCGAGTCCCGCGCCCCGAAGGCCCGCAGGCCCGACCCGGTCGGCCAGCTCCTCGTCATCGCGCTGCTCGGCTCCCTCACCTACGCGATCATCGAGGCGCCGACCGCGCCGCTCCCTGGGACCCTCGCCCTCGGCGCGGTCGCCCTCGCCGCGCTGCTCGGCCTGCTGCGCTACGAGCCCCGCCGTGCGGAACCCCTCATCGACCTGCGCTTCTTCCGCTCGGCCCCGTTCAGCGGGGCGACGGTGATAGCGGTCAGCGCGTTCGCCGGGCTCGGCGGCTTCCTGTTCCTGTCGACGCTCTACCTGCAGAACGTGCGCGGCCTGGACGCCCTGCACGCCGGCCTGTGGATGCTGCCGATGGCGGTCCTGTGCTTCGTCTGCGCGCCCGTCGCCGGCCGGCTGGTCGGCAGCCGGGGGCCGCGGCTGCCGCTGCTGATCGCCGGGATCTCCATGACCGCGAGCGGGGTGCTGTTCGCGGCGTTCGAGGCCGAGACCGGGAACGTCACCCTCGTCATCGGCTACGTCCTGTTCGGCCTCGGCTTCGGCTTCGTCAACGCGCCCATCACCAACACGGCCGTGTCCGGGATGCCGCGCGCCCAGGCCGGGGTGGCCGCGGCGGTCGCCTCCACCAGCCGCCAGATCGGCCAGACGCTGGGGGTCGCGGTGATCGGAGCGGTCCTGGCGGCGGGCATCGGCGCGTCCTCGTACGCCGACGCGTTCGTGTCGGCCGCCCGTCCCGCCTGGTGGATCGTCGCGGTGTGCGGCTTCGCCGTCCTGGTGCTGGGCGCGGTCACCACGGGCGCGTGGGCGCGGGAGACCGCCGCGCGGACGGCGCGGCGGCTGGAGTCGCCGGAGGTACGGGACGCGGCGGGCGTGGGGTCGTAGGGCAGCGGGGTCGTAGGGCAGCGGGGTCGTAGGGCAGCGGGGGCTTGGGGCGCGTCGGCGGAGTGCCGGTACGGGTGTGTCGGCGGGTGCGGGTACGTCGTGGTCGCTCGCGCAGTTCCCCGCGCCCCTGAAGGCAACGGCCCCTGCGGGCCGCACCCTCACCTTGTCCCCTAGTGGTCCCCGGCCCTCCCCCGCTCCTGCTCCAGGGCCCTGGCGTGCAGTTTCTCCAGCCGCCTGCGGGTCTCCTCGTCGGCCGGTACGTACGTCACCATGCGCGGGCCGGGGCGGGGGCCGAGCCAGAGGTCGGTGTGGTCGACGTCGAGGAGGCCGACGTGGGCGTTGCGGTACTGCTTGCGCTTGTTGAAGTTCTCGACGACCTCGTGCCGCTCCCAGGCCGCGCGGAACTCGGCGGACTCGGTGCGCAGCCGCTTGAGCAGCGTCTTCCAGGCCGGGTCGGCGAGGTGGTCGGCCATCGCGGCGCGCAGCTTGCCCGCGAGGAAACGGGTGGTCTCCTCCAACTGGACCATGGAGGCACGCCATTGGGGGTGGGTGTAGGCGAGGATCATGCAGTTCATGTCCTCGGGCGGCACCTCGGAGAGGTCGCAGAAGAGCAGTCCGAAGGTGCGGTTGTGGGCCAGGATGTCGTAGCGGCTGTTCTGGATGGACGCCGGGATGGGCTCCAGCTGTTCCAGCAGGGCGTACTGCGCGTCGGTGATCGTGTGGCACCGCGCCCCCGGCGCCGGGTCGGCGGCCCCGGCCAGGTTGAAGAGGTGGGCGCGCTCGCCGGGGTCCAGCAGCAGGGCGCGGGCCAGGGCGTCGAGGACCTGGCCGGAGACATGGATGTCGCGGGCCTGCTCCAGCCAGGTGTACCAGGTGACGCCCACCGCGGAGAGCTGTGCGACCTCCTCGCGGCGCAGTCCCGGCGTGCGCCGGCGGCGGCCCCGGGGCAGGCCGACCTGCTCGGGGGCGATGTGCTCACGGCGGTGGCGCAGGAAGGCGGCGAGTTCGTGCCGCCGGATCACCGACTCGGGTGCGGCGGGCGGGCGTTCGAGCACCCCGGCCCCGGGGCGGGCGAGTGTCTCCGGTGCGGACGTGGTCGTCATGCCTCCAGGGTGCCGCCCCGCGCATCCTGTTGCCAGGTACCGCCAGTACCAGGATGAAGAGACTCTGGTACCCGTCTGAGCGACGCGCGAACCTGGCTCCTGTGACCGAGAGCCTTACACCACCGACAACGGCACCGTCCGCCGCCCGCTCCCCCGTCTCCCCCGCCGCCCTGGGCGATCTCGGGCTCTTCACCGTCCTGCTCGGCGCGGCGCTGCCCCTCATCGACTTCTTCATCGTCAACGTCGCCCTGCCGACGATCGGCCGCGACCTCGCCGCGAGCGAGGCCGTGCTGGAGCTGGTCGTCGCCGGGTACGGCGTCTCGTACGCCGTCCTGCTCGTGCTCGGCGGGCGGCTGGGCGATCTGTTCGGCCGGCGGCGGCTGTTCCTGTGGGGCATGGCCGCCTTCGGGGTGACCTCGCTGGCGTGCGGGCTGGCGCCGGACGCCTGGAGTCTCGTCGCCGCGCGGGTCGCGCAGGGCGCCGCGTCCGCCGCGATGCTCCCGCAGGTGCTCGCCACCATCCAGTCGGCGACGGCCGGAGCCCGCCGGGCCCGTGCGATGAGCCTGTACGGCGCCACGGCCGGACTCTCCATGGTCGCCGGCCAGATCCTGGGCGGGGTGCTCGTGTCGGCCGACCTCGCCGGCACCGGCTGGCGCTCCGTCTTCCTGGTCAACGTGCCGGTGGTCGTCCTCGGGCTGCTCCTGACCGTCCGCTCGGTGCCGGAGACCCGCTCGGCCCGCCCCGAACCGGTGGACGGGCCCGGCACGGTCCTGCTGGCGGCCTCCCTGCTGACCCTGCTGGTCCCGCTGACCGAGGGCCGGGCGGCGGGCTGGCCGCTGTGGACCTGGCTGGGGCTGGCCGCGTTCCCCTTCGCCGCGACCGCCTTCTATCTCGTCGAGCGGCGTGCCGACCGTGCCGGCCGTACGCCCCTGGTGCCGCCGAGCCTGTTCCGGCTGCTCTCGCTGCGGCGGGGGCTGGTGATGATCCTGCCGTTCTCGATCGGGTTCAGCGGGTTCATGTTCGTCATCGCGGTGGCGCTGCAGGAGGGTGCCCGGCTCGGGCCGACGGCGGCGGGCCTCGCGCTCTCCCCGATGGCGGTGGTGTTCTTCGTGGTCTCGCTGGCCGGGCCGCGTCTGGTGACCCGGTACGGCTCCCGCGTGGTGACGGCCGGCGGCCTGGTCCAGGGCGTGGGTCTCGCCCTCGTCGCCCTCGCCGTAGGGCGGGCCTGGCCCGAGCCGCACTGGCCGCTGCTGCTCACCGGGGTGGCGGTCGCGGGCGGTGGTCAGGCGCTCCAACTCCCCATCGTCTTCCGGATCATCCTCTCCGAGGTCCCGCCGGCGCGGGCCGGTGTCGGCAGCGGCGTGATGATCACCACCCAGCAGTCGGCGCTGGCGCTGGGCGTGGCCACGCTCGGTTCGCTGTTCCTGGGGCTGGTACCGGGGATGGGGATGCGGGACGCGCTGGTGACGACCCTGCTGGCGCAGCTGGCCGGAGTGGCCCTGACGGTGGGCCTGAGTCTGCGGCTGCCGCGCGCGGTGGTGTGACTCCTGGTCCGGGACCGCGCCCGAGGTAACACCTGGGTCAACTCCTGGGACGATCGACCCTGTTGACGCGGGTCCTGCCGGACACTCCTCATGGACCTCATGGACCTCATGGACCTCATGGATCGCACGGACGGCACGGACGGCACCGGACCGTACGGACGGCACGGACCAACGGACCCTACGGCTGGAGACGTCATGCAGCGGATCGACACGAGCAAGGTGACCCGCTGGGACCAGCACGGCCGGGAGCACACGGTGCGGGTCCGGCGTTCGGGAGTGCAGCGCACGATCAGCTGCGAGACGTGCGGCTGGCGCAGGGGCGCGCAGTTCCTGCCGTGGCTGAAGGCCGGGGAACACCTCGCCGAGGTCCATCAGGCGACGGTGGACCCGGCGGGCCGGTGACCGCGCCCGGCCCTCAGGTCTGCCGGTCCAGCGCCTCCACGACCTGCCGCATCACCCGCCGCCAGTGCGCCCGTTGGCGCTCCCGCTCCTCGGGGCCTGCCATGCGCTCCTGATGGAAGACGAGCACCGACCGGCCGCCCCCGGCGGCCGACACGGCGACCTGGACGGTCGTGTCGCCGTAGGTGACGCGGATACGGTCACCGGGGCGGTAGCCGCGCACCTCGCCCGTGGCACCCGTGTCGGTCTCGTATCCGGCGCCGCGCTCGGGGGTGAGCCGCGCCCCGGCCCCGAGCCACAGTGCCAGCCCGCGCGGCCCGCTGATGAACTCCCATACGGTGGCGGGCGATTGGCGCAGGGTGCGGGAGACTCCGACCTGCCATCCGGCGTCCCTGGTGAGTCCGGTGGATCGAGCCGACATGGGGATCACCCTTTCTTCAGGACCTTCTTCAGGACTTCTTCAGGACTTCTGGCGTACCCGGTGGGCGCGGACCTTGTGGCGGTTGCCGCAGTGCTCCATCGAGCACCAGCGGCGGCGGCCGGGGCGTGAGGTGTCGACGTACAGGAGGTGGCAGCGGTCTCCGGCGCACATCCGGATCCGCTGTGCGTACGGCCCGGTGAGGAGGTCGACGGCGTCCCGGGCGACCGTGGAGAGGAGCCGGGTGCCGGTCGCCGTGCCGGGGGCCCAGCCGCGAGTGCCGTCCGCACGGATTGCCGGAGCCAGCGGGGGGTGGGCCGCGGCCTCGTTGACGAGGTCCAGGTCGGCGGTGTCCGCCGGGTCGATGCCCAGCTCGGGGAGCCCGGCGCCGCCGACGACATGGGAGACGACCGTACGGGTCAGCGCGTCGCGCAGCCGCCGGGCGTACGCCACCTCGTCGTCCGTGACCGACAGGGCGGGCGGCGTGGGGGTGAGCCGGGACTGCTCGGCCCAGGCGACCAGGTCACCGGGGGTGTGCAGCACCTCGTAGCGGATCAGGGCGCCGGGGCCGCCGGTGACGAGCAGTTCCAGGCAGAGGGCGCCCGGATCGAACCGGAAGGCGTTCCCGGAGTAGGAGCGCAGCCGGATGCCCGACACTCCCGGGGCCTCCCCGGAAGCCGATGCCCTGGACGACGTACCCATGTAACCAATATAACCGGTTACATGACAGCCGCACTGCACTGGAAACTGGTCATCGACTCCCGGGACGCCCAGCACCTGGCGGACTTCTGGGCCGCGGCGCTGGGCTACGTGGTGGAGGATCCCAGCACGCTGATCAGCCAGCTCCTGACCAGCGGGAATCTGCCCGAGGCCGCCGTCGCCGAGCACGACGGCCACCACGTCTTCCGCGGCTACGCCGCCGTCCGCCACCCCGACGACCCGTACGACCCCTTCACCGGCATCGGCAAGGGCCGCCGGCTGCTGTTCCAGGACGTCCCGGAACCCAAGTCGGGGAAGAACCGCCTGCACATCGACGTCCACGCCGGTGCGGAGGGACTGGAGGCCCTGGCGGTCCGCATGGAGACGCTGGGGGCCACCCGCGTCGAGGAGTTCGACCGGGGCCCGGCCGGGCACTGGTGGGTGATGCGGGACCCGGAGGGCAACGAGTTCTGCGTGGCGTAGCCGCGGGGCCTCCCGCGTCAGGCCCGCAGGCCCCGGACCACCAGCGCCACGACCGCCTCGAACTGGGCCTCGATGTCCGGCTGCCGCCAGACGGGGGCGTAGGAGGGGTCGTGGAAGCGGGCGGTGGCGTGGAACACCGCGCGCGCGGTGGCGGCGGGGTCGGCGGCGGCGAAGACACCGGTGTCGGCGCCGGCGCGGACGATGTCGGCCAACTGGCCGGTCAGGTCGGCGATGTGGGCGCCGACGGCCTCACCGTTCTCGTCCGTCAGCACCCGGTACGTGGCGAACAGTTCGGGGTCGTCCCCGGCCTTGCGGCGCTTGGCCTCGAAGAGGGCGGACAGCCAGGCGCGCAGCCGGGCCTCCGGGTCGCGGTCCCCGGCTGCGATCGCGGTCAGGACCGCCGTCGTACGGTCCAGCCAGCGCTTGGTCACCGCCTCCCGCAGCACCGCCTTCGTACGGAAGTGGCGGTAGACGCTGCCGTGGCTGACGCCGAGCGCGCGGGCCACGTCGACCACGGTGGCCTTGGCGGGCCCGTGGCGGCGCAGGACCTCCTCGGTCGCTTCGAGGATGCGCTCGGCGGTCAGGGTCTCGGAGGTCGGTGACATGGGGGGAACCGTACCGGGCCCGCGGATCAGCGCTCGCTGTCGAGGTGTGCCATCTGGGCGGCGGGGTAGCGCTCGCCGGCCGCGGCGCCGGCGGGGACGGCGCCCTCGATCGCCGCGAGGTCGGCCGCGTCCAGGGTCACCTCCAGCGCGCCCAGCGCCTCGGCCAGCCGGTCCCGGCGGCGGGCCCCCACCAGCGGTACGACGTCCTCGCCCCGCGACAGCACCCAGGCGATCGCGATCTGCGCGACCGACGCCCCCTTGCGCTCCGCGATCTTCCGCAGCGCCTCCACCAGGTCCAGGTTGCGCCGCAGGTTCTCGCCCTGGAAGCGGGGCGAGAAGGCCCGGAAGTCCGCCGCCGCCAGCTGCCGGTCAGGGGTGAAGTGGCCCGAGATCAGGCCGCGCGAGAGGACCCCGTACGCCGTGATCGCGATGCCCAGCTCGCGCGTGGTCGGCAGGATCTCGTCCTCGATGCCGCGGGAGAGGAGGGAGTACTCGATCTGGAGGTCCGCGATCGGGGCGGTGGCGGCGGCGCGGCGGATCGTGGCCGCGCCGACCTCGCTCAGGCCGATGTGCCGGACGTACCCCTTCTCGACCAGTTCGGCGATGGCGCCGACCGTCTCCTCGATCGGCACGTCGGGGTCGATCCGCGCGATCCGGTAGACGTCGATGTGGTCGGTGCCGAGGCGCTGGAGGGAGTACGCGGCGAAGTTCCTGACCGCCGCCGGGCGGCCGTCGTACCCGGACCAGGCTCCGTCCGGGTCCCGCAGGGCCCCGAACTTGACGCTGACCAGCGCCTGTTCCCGGTGCGCGGCGGGCGCGGTGCGCAGGGCCTCGCCGATCAGCAGCTCGTTGTGGCCCATGCCGTAGAAGTCGCCCGTGTCCAGCAGGGTCACACCGGCTTCGAGGGCCGCGTGGATCGTCGCCAGGGACTCGGCCCGGTCGGCGCCGCCGTACAGCGCGGACATGCCCATGCAGCCGAGGCTGAGGGCGGAGACCTGGGGGCCGGTGGAGCCGAGGGTTCGGGTTCGCATCGTCATGCGGATCAGCCTCGCATGACAGCTGACAGATTTCAATATCTGTCAGCTGTCATTCTCTTATCTGTCATGCACCCTCCGCCGGGTCGACGAGTCGCGCACACCGAGGACAATGAGAGATGTCGGTGCGCAGTCACCTCGGCGGCGCCTGCGGCCGACCGAGCGGCCCTTCGCGCCGCCATGGAGGCTGCCATGAGCATCCGCATCGCCACGTTCAACATGGAGAACCTGTTCCGCCGACCCACGGCCTTCCGCATCGAGGATCCGGCGAAGCGCAAGGAGATCCTGGACGACTTCGCCGCACTGGTCGCCCTCCTCGACCTGAAGGAGTACGGGGACGGGGACAAGACGAAGATCGAGCAGATCATCAAGAAGCACCGGGCGTACGACACCGACCCGGACAAGCCGCCGCCGATCTTCGTCAACCAGCCCCGTTTCAGCGAGGAGTCCAGGCTGTTCAACAAGTCCGGGTCGGGGAAGAACGTCACCATCAAGGTCATCGCCGCCGGCCGCGCCGCGTGGGCGGGCTGGGCCGAACTGGGGCGTGACGACCTCGACCTGGACGTGGTGCACAACACCGGCCGGGTGGTCTCGGAGGTCGACGCCGACATCATGCTCACCGTGGAGGTCGAGGACCGTCTCACTCTGGAGCGCTTCAACACGCAGGTGCTCGGCGGGGCGCTGGGCAGGCGGCCGTACCCCTACGTCCTGCTGATCGACGGCAACGACCCCCGGGGCATCGACGTCGGAATCCTCAGCCGACACCCGATCACGTCCGTCCGGACCCACGTCTTCGACACCCATCCGGCCCGCCCCAGCCAACGCCTCTTCAGCCGCGACTGCCCCGAGTTCGAGATCCAGCTCAACGGCACACCCCTGGTGATCCTCGGCAACCACCTGAAGAGCAAGTCCCAGGACGACCCGGAGTTGCGGCTGGCCCAGGCGAAGCGGGTCGCGGAGATCTACCGGGCCGCGCTGGAACGCACCCCGCACGTCATCGTGGCCGGGGACCTCAACGACCACCCGGACAGCGACGGGGTCGCGCTCCTCCGGGACGCCGATCTGCGAGACGTGATGAGCCACCGCTCCTACCGCGGCCTGCCCGGCACGTACGGCGAGTGCAAGAGCGAGCAGAACAAGATCGACTACCTCCTGCTGTCGCCGACGCTGTGGCCGGAGGTGCAGCACGTCGGCCTGGAGACCCGTGGCATCTCGGCGGACGGCATCAAGCCCTTCGACACCGTGACCTCGCCGGTGAACGCGGCCTCCGACCACGCGGCGCTCTACACGGACGTCGACCTGTAGGCACGTACCGGGACCGGTCCGGTCCTGACGCGACGCCGCGGCCGGTCGGCGGCGGCCGGGAGTGGCAGGCCGATCCGGCGGGGCTGCGGCCGGCGACCGCCGATGAGCGGCTGAGCGCGGGGGCGGGCGGCGAACCGGCGGGCCCGGACCGACGCGCCGTTCATGGTCGGCATCGGCACGCCCCGGCCGCCCGTGCCGGAGCCGGGTCGTGCCGAGCGTGAGGACCCGGCGTCACGACGGGAGAGAGCCCGCGCCGCGCACGACCGGAGCGCGGAGACGGACGCCGATGTGCCGGCGCGGCCACCGGCGGCGGGAGCACGGGAACGCGGGAACGACGGGTGCCGGGCCCCCGAAAGGGACCCGGCACCCGTGCGTACCGAAGAGGAGACGCGAGGTCAGCAGCCGATCAGACGGCCGGCGAGGTACCCCTCGATCTGGTCCAGCGACACCCGCTCCTGCTTCATCGAGTCGCGCTCGCGCACGGTGACCGCGTTGTCGTCGAGCGTGTCGAAGTCGACGGTGACGCAGTACGGCGTACCGATCTCGTCCTGGCGACGGTAACGGCGGCCGATGGCACCGGCGTCGTCGAAGTCGATGTTCCAGTTCTGCCGGAGCGCCGTGGCGAGCCCCTTCGCCTTCGGGGACAGCTCGGGGTTGCGGGAGAGCGGGAGCACCGCGACCTTCACCGGCGCGATGCGGTGGTCCAGGCGCAGCACCGCGCGCTTCTCCAGCTTGCCCTTGGCGTTGGGCGCCTCGTCCTCGGTGTAGGCGTCGAGCAGGAACGCCAGCATCGTGCGGCCGACACCGGCGGCCGGCTCGATGACGTACGGCGTGTAGCGCTCGCTGGACTCCTGGTCGTAGTACGACAGGTCCTGGCCGGAGGCCTTGGAGTGGGCGGAGAGGTCGAAGTCGGTGCGGTTGGCGACGCCCTCCAGCTCACCCCACTCGTTGCCGCCGAACTGGAAGCGGTACTCGATGTCGGCGGTGCGCTTGGAGTAGTGGGAGAGCTTCTCCTTGGGGTGGTCGTACCACCGCATGTTCTCCTCGCGCAGGCCCAGGCCGGTGTACCAGTTCCACCGCTCCTGCATCCAGTACTCCTGCCACTTCTCGTCCTCGCCCGGCTTGACGAAGAACTCCATCTCCATCTGCTCGAACTCGCGGGTGCGGAAGATGAAGTTGCCGGGCGTGATCTCGTTGCGGAAGGACTTGCCCATCTGGGCGATGCCGAACGGGGGCTTGCGGCGCGAAGTGGTCTGCACCTGGGCGAAGTTGGTGAAGATGCCCTGGGCGGTCTCGGGGCGCAGGTAGGCGACGGAGCCGGTGTCCTGCGTGGGGCCGAGGTGCGTGGAGAGCAGACCCGAGAACTGCTTGGGCTCGGTGAACTGGCCCTTGGTGCCGCAGTTGGGGCAGTTGACGTCCGCGAGGCCGTTCTCCGGCAGGCGGCCCTTCTTCGCCTCGTACGCCTCCTCCAGGTGGTCCGCGCGGAACCGCTTGTGGCAGGAGGTGCACTCGGTGAGCGGGTCGGAGAAGGTGGCGACGTGGCCGGAGGCGACCCAGACCTCGGGGGCCAGGATGACGGACGAGTCGATGCCGACCACGTCCTCGCGCGACGTCACCATGTAGCGCCACCACTGACGCTTGATGTTCTCCTTGAGCTCGACACCCAGCGGTCCGTAGTCCCAGGCGGCACGCTGACCGCCGTAGATCTCGCTGCACGGGAATACGAAGCCACGGCGCTTGCTCAGGCTGACGATGGTGTCGATCTTGTCGGCGGCCACGGTGCTCTCTTCATTACGACGACGGGCGACGAAGCGATGCGCCCCTGGAGGGAAGCGAACGCGCTTCAGAGCGAATGCTTCAGATTACCGGCGCAGGCCGCCCTGCAATCAAATCGGTTCGGTGCCAGACCGGACATAGGCCTTACCAAGGGCTTACCACCAGGCTTGTTGACAATCGTTTCCAGATAAGATGAAAATGACTGTCATGAACGTAGTACGACGACGACTTCTGATACCCGCGGCGGCGACCGCGGCGGCCGCTCTCGGTCTCACCACTCTCACGGCCTGCGGCGGCGACAGCGCGGCCGCGGGCAACACCGGCAAGTTCGACGTCGTCGCGTCGTTCTATCCGATGGCCTTCCTCGCCGAGCAGATCGGCGGGAAGTACGTGAACGTCACCAGTCTCACCGAACCCGGCCAGGAGCCGCACGACCTGGAGATCAGCGCCAAGCAGACGGCCGCGCTCCAGGAGTCGGACGCCGTGCTCTACCTCAAGGGCCTGCAGCCCTCCGTCGACGACGCGGTCGCGCAGTCCGAGGTGAAGACGAAGATCGACGCGGCCGGCCTGACGTCGATGGAGCACCACGGCAACGAGGTGGGCGGCCACTCCGCCGAGCACGACGACCACGAGAACGAGGAGCTGGAGGGCAAGGACCCGCACATCTGGCTCGACCCCGTGAAGTACGCGGAGGTCGCCAAGGGTGTGGGCGCCGCCTTCGAGAAGGCCGACCCCGACCACGCCTCCACGTACAAGACCAACACCGAGGCCCTGGTCATGAAACTGGGCGCGCTCAACGACCAGTTCGAGAACGGACTGAAGAACACCGACACCAAGGTCTTCATCACCACGCACGCCGCCTTCGGCTACCTCGCCGAGCGCTACGGTCTCACCGAGGAGGCCATCTCGGGCCTCGACCCCGAGTCCGAGCCGAGTGCCGCGCGGGTCAAGGCGCTGGAGAACATGGCGAAGGCCGACGGCGTGACCACCGTGTTCTACGAGACACTGGTCAGCGACAAGACCGCGAAGACCATCGCCGCCGACGCGAACCTGAAGACCGACGTCCTCGACCCGATCGAGGGCATCACCTCCAAGTCGCGCGGCAAGGACTACTTCGCGGTGCAGGAAGCCAATCTGAAGGCCCTCCGGGCAGCCCTGGGAGCCAAGTGACCTCGTCGACCGTCCGGAGGCAGCAGGCATGACCGAGCCCGTCATCTCGTTGCGCGGCGTCCGTGCCGAACTGGGCTCGCGCACCGTGCTGCGCGGCATCGACCTCACCGTGCACCGCGGTGAGGTCGTCGCGCTGCTCGGCGCCAACGGCTCCGGCAAGTCCACCGCCGTACGCGCGGTGATCGGGCAGGTGCCCGTCAGCGACGGGGAGATCGAGCTGTTCGGCACCCCGCGCCGCCGCTTCCGCGACTGGCGGCGCGTCGGGTACGTCCCGCAGCGCACCACGGCCGCGGGCGGTGTCCCGGCGACGGTGACGGAGATCGTGGCCTCGGGACGGCTCTCCCGCACCCGTCTCGGCATCCTGCGCAAGGCCGACCACGAGGCGATCCGGCGCGCCCTGGACCTGGTGGGCATGACGGACCGCGCCAAGGACTCGGTGAACGCCCTCTCCGGCGGCCAGCACCAGCGCGTCCTCATCGCCCGCGCCCTCGCCTGCGAACCCGAACTGCTGATCATGGACGAGCCGATGGCGGGCGTCGACCTGGCCAGCCAGGAGGTCCTGGCCGCGACCCTGCGCGAACAGGTCGCCAAGGGCACGACCGTGCTGCTCGTCCTGCACGAACTGGGCCCGCTGGAGCCGCTGATCGACCGCGCGGTGGTCCTGCGCGACGGCTGCGTCACCCACGACGGCCCGCCCCCGGAGGCCGTCGGCCAGCACGCGCTGCCCGGCCACGACCACGTCCACCCGCACGCGGCCCCCGGCATCGAACCGGTCCGCACCGGCCTGCTGAGCTGAGAAGGCACCCACGATGGAAATCCTCGACTACGCCTTCATGCAGCGGGCCCTGCTCGCCGCCGTCCTCGTCGGCGTCACCGCCCCCGCCATCGGCGTCTACCTCGTCCAGCGCCGCCAGGCCCTCATGGGCGACGGCATCGGCCATGTGGCGATGACCGGCGTCGGTCTCGGGTTCATGCTGTCGTGGTCCCCGGTCTGGATGGCGACGCTCGTGTCCGTGGTCGGCGCCGTCCTGATGGAGCTGATCCGCTGGTACGGGAAGACACGCGGCGACATCGCCCTCGCCATGCTCTTCTACGGCGGCATGGCGGGCGGTGTGATGCTCATCAACCTCGCGCCCGGCGGCACCAACGCCAACCTGATGTCGTTCCTCTTCGGCTCCCTGTCGACCGTGTCACAGGAGGACATCACCGCGATCTGCGTCCTGGCCGCGTTCGTGATCGTGATGACGCTGGCCCTGCGGCGGCAGCTGTTCGCGGTCAGCCAGGACGAGGAGTTCGCGCGGGTCACCGGCCTGCCGGTGCGTGCGCTGAACCTCCTGACGGCGGTCACGGCGGCCGTCACGGTGACGGTCGCCATGCGCGTCGTCGGCCTGCTGCTGGTCTCCGCGCTCATGGTCGTCCCCGTCGCCGCCGCCCAGCAGCTCACCCGCAGCTTCGCGGCCACCTTCGCCGTCGCCGTCGCCATCGGCGTCACCGTGACCATCGGCGGCACGGTCACCTCGTACTACCAGGACGTACCGCCCGGCGCGACGATCGTGCTGCTCGCCATCGCCGCGTTCATGCTGCTCACCGCGCTGGCGACCCCGCTGGCCCGGCGCCGCGCCAGGGCGCTGGAGGCTCTGGCCGGCGACCCCGCGGAGTGCGTGATCCCGAAGCCCGGCGAGGCCGCCGGGCCCGTCGCCGGGGCGGGAAAGCCCCGGGACACGGTGCCGGCCAGCCGGGGCTCCGCCGAGGGGTCCCGGGGCTGACCGGTGTCCGCCGCAGCCCGGCGGGCCCGCGCGGGCTGGCACAATGGCCCGGCAGGACCGCTACGTGAGGAGGCAACGGTGACGACCGCCGGACCCGTACGAGGTCGTTCCACCCGGCAGCGGGCGGCCGTGGCCGCGGCACTCGACGAGGTCGACGAGTTCCGCAGCGCGCAGGAACTCCACGACATGCTCAAGCACAAGGGCGACTCGGTCGGGCTGACCACCGTGTACCGCACGCTCCAGTCCCTCGCCGACGCGGGCGAGGTCGACGTCCTGCGCACCTCCGACGGCGAGTCCGTGTACCGCCGCTGCTCCACCGGGGATCACCACCACCATCTCGTCTGCCGCGTCTGCGGCAAGGCGGTGGAGGTGGAGGGCCCGGCGGTCGAGAAGTGGGCCGACGCGATCGCGGCGGAACACGGCTTCGTGAACGTCGCCCACACGGTGGAGATCTTCGGCACCTGCGCGGAGTGCGCGGCGAAGACGTCGTAGGGCGCCACGGGCCCACCGGCCCGTCTGCCTCCCCCTCCCCTCCCCCTACAGCCGTGTCAGGCCCTCGCGGGTCAGGACGGCGCGGAGCCGGTCGGCGTCGGCGGGGGTCGCCAGGCCGCGCTTCGGGAGCACCGTGAGACGGGGCGCGTGGGCGCCGCCGAGCAGGACGAAGGTGTGCGGCGTCTCCGCGTACCGGGAGACCTGGGACCAGCGAGCCGGACGCTCGGTGCCCCGGTCGTGCGCGACCGTCACGCCCCACGGGTCCAGTACGGCGCGGTGCAGCCCGAGGGCCGCCGCCCGCCGGTGCAGGAGGCGGGCCTGGAGCCGGGGCAGCAGGACGAGCCCGCCCGCCGCCGCCACCGGCATCACCAGGGCCCGCGCGTCGGGCACGGCACCCAGGGCGAGCGTCACGGCCGTGACGAACAGGCCCGCCCCGGCGGCGAACAGCAGCAGACCCCGGCCCCACCGGCCGACGGGAGAGGCACGCGTGGACGCGCGGACCGCCTCGCGGAAGTCCCCGGCCGTCGCCCGGTACACCAGCTCCACGTTCTCCCCGCCGGCCTGGGCCAAGGCTCAGTCCTCCGTCCGGCCCTCCATGGCCAGCAACTCCTCGTTCGGGATCGCTCCGCCGAAGCGGCGGTCGCGGGAGGCGAACTCCACGCAGGCGCGCCACAGGTCACGGCGGTCGAAGTCGGGCCACAGCACGTCCTGGAAGACCATCTCGGCGTACGCGCTCTGCCAGAGCAGGTAGTTGGAGGTGCGCTGCTCGCCGCTGGGGCGCAGGAACAGGTCGACGTCCGGCATGTCCGGGTAGTACAGGTACTTCGCGAAGGTCTTCTCGGTGACCTTGGAGGGGTCGAGGCGGCCCGCGCGGACGTCCTCGGCGAGGGCCTGGGCGGCGTCGGCGATCTCGGCGCGGCCGCCGTAGTTCATGCAGAAGTACAGCGTGAGGCGGTCGTTGTCCTTGGTCTGCTCCTGGGCGACCTGGAGTTCCTTGGCGACCGACTTCCACAGCTTGGGCATCCGGCCCACCCAGCGGACCCGGATGCCGAGCGCGTCGAGCTGGTCGCGGGTCTTGCGGATGAAGTCGCGGTTGAAGTTCATCAGGAAGCGGACCTCGTCGGGCGAGCGCTTCCAGTTCTCGGTGGAGAAGGCGTACAGGGAGATGTTGCGCACGCCGATCTCGACCGAGCCCTGGAGGACGTCCAGCACGCGCTCGGCGCCGACCTTGTGGCCCTCGGTGCGCGGCAGCCCGCGCTCCTTGGCCCAGCGGCCGTTGCCGTCCATGACGATCGCCACGTGCTTGGGGACCAGCTCGCCCGGGAGCTTGGGCGCGCGGGCGCCGGACGGATGCGGCGTCGGCGCCTCGTACTCGCGGCGCTGACGCCCCAGGAACCCGCGTACCACCATGTGCTTCTCGTCTCCTCTGTGCTGCTCTGTGGTGCTCGACTCTGACTGCTCTGTGGTGCTCGACTCTGTGGTGCTGTGTGGTGCTGCGACGCCGGTGGTGCCGGCTCCGCCGCGCGAGGGCCGTGCGCCCGCCTACGACTTCTCCACGTACCGAAGAGAGCGCAGGCCGCGCTCCAGGTGCCAGTGCAGATAGGCGGACACCAGCCCGCTGCCCTCCCGCACGTGCCGCGGCTCGCTCGTGTCCGCGGTCTCCCAGTCTCCCGTGAGAAGCGCGGCGAGCAGCCGCAGCGTCTGCGGTGAGGGTACGACGCTGCCGGGCACCCGGCAGTCCACGCAGACGGACCCTCCGGCGGCGACGGAGAAGAAGCGGTTCGGGCCGGGCATGCCGCACTTGGCGCAGTCGCCGAAGCTGGGGGCGTAGCCGTTGACCGCGAGCGAGCGCAGCAGGAAGGCGTCGAGGACGAGGTGGGGCGCGTGCTCGCCGCGGGCGAGGGTGCGCAGGGCGCCGACCAGCAGCAGGTACTGCTGCACGGCGGGCTCGCCCTCGTGGTCGGTGAACCGTTCGGCCGTCTCCAGCATGGCCGTCCCGGCGGTGTAGCGGGCGTAGTCGCTGACGATGCCGCCGCCGTACGGGGCGATGGTCTCGCTCTGGGTGCACAGGGGCAGCCCGCGCCCGAGCAGTTCACTGCCCCGCGCGAAGAACTGCACGTCCACGTGCGAGAAGGGTTCGAGCCGCGCGCCGAACTTGGACTTGGTCCGGCGCACCCCCCGGGCCACCGCGCGCACCCGCCCGTGCCCCCGGGTGAGCAGGGTGATGATGCGGTCCGCCTCACCCAGCTTCTGGGTGCGCAGCACCACACCGTCGTCCCGGAACAGACTCACCACGCACCCCCGCGGCCTGTCCGCTGCGGGAGGCACGAGGGGCCTCGCCCGGAGGGCGGCGGCAGCGCGTCCGCCGCACCCGGCGTCCGGGTGCGCGGGACGACGCCGTCGTCGCGGAACAGGCTCATGCCGCCCATTCTCGCCTACCGTCACCCCTTCAAGGGACCTCGCCCCGGCTGCGGGCGTTCTCGTACGCGGTGGCCGCGCGGAGCCGTTCTATCGTCGTGGCGGCCCGGACGGTCTCGGGGGCGCAGTCCCACTCCCTCCCGCCGCCGACCGGCCGCAGCTGGACGTAGGGACCCTCGTGGCCCATCACCCGGCCGACCCGGCCCGTGCGGGTGTCGACCGCGTAGGTACCGACCGCCGGCTTCTTCCCGTGACCGCTCACCGCAGAGCCGCCGCCCAATTACCCGGCACCGGAAGAACAATTCCCGCTTTTCCGGCTTTCCGCCGCAATTCCTCCACCGCATCCTCCGCCTCTTCGGCACACCCGCCGGATCCCGCCCGCCGGGCCTTCTCGCACCGCCTCCACGGTGCTCCCCCGCATCGTCGGGTTTCACTCTTCGCATCCCCCCGGTGACCTGCGGTGTCTACACTCGGCTGGAGTCTGTCCCGGGCGATCGCGGGGCGGCGCGAAAGCGCTGCGCCGGGGCGCCGAGACCGAGGGAACCGGGCGTGGAAACCGAGGGACCGGGGCATCGAAACAGCTGGAGCGGAAAGGCCGCGGGCGAGAAGCGGCGCAGTCCTCACAGCATCGTCACAGGTGGTCCTCACACAGGTGGGGAATCTCCGCGTTGTCCACCTAAGATTCCCTTTGGTTCCCCCGTTTTCCGGCAACTCCTCGACGCATCACGCGTCATGGGAAACCACCCGGCGTACATGAGCGTCGAACGTTGCGTGAGCAACCGCTGTCCCGGCGGTCCGACAGCACGGAAGATGGGGACCCGTGGAGCTGGAATTCCGACTGCTCGGTCCGGTCGAGGCGTGGCACGGTGACAGACCCCTGCGGCTGGGCGGGCCGAAACCGCGGGCCCTGCTGGCCGTGCTGCTCCTGCGGGCCGGCCAGGTGGTGCCCGCGGACGCGCTGGTGGACGTGATCTGGGGCGACGAGCCTCCGGACACCGCGCGGGCACTGGTGCAGACGTACGTGTCGGCGCTGCGGCGGGCCCTGCCCGGCGAGGCGGCGGAGGCGATCGAGACCCGGCCGCCGGGATATGTGATGCGGCCCGGGACCGGCCGGGTCGATCTGCTGGAGTTCGAGGCGGGCACGGCACACGCGCGCCGGGCCGCCGCCGAAGGGGACCACACGGGGGCCGCCCGGCTGCTGCGGGAGGCGCTGGAGCTGTGGCGCGGCCCCGCGCTCGGCGGCGTCGGGGACGCGCTGCGCGGTGAGGCCGGCCGGCTGGAGGAGGCCCGGCAGGCGGCGCTGGAGGAGCGGATCGCCGCCGAGCTGGAGACCGGCGGGCACGAGGCGGAGCTGGTGACGGAGCTGACCTCGCTGGTCGAGGCCCGGCCGACCCGGGAGCGGCCGCGCGGCCAGCTGATGCTGGGGCTGTACCGGCTGGGCCGGCAGGCCGACGCGCTGGCCGTCTACGCGGAGGGCCGGGCGGTGCTCGCCGACGAGCTGGGGCTCGACCCGGGCCCGGAACTGACCAAGCTGTACGAGGCCATCCTGCGGGCCGACCCGGCGCTGCTCACCTCCACCACGGCCGCCGCCCCGCAGCCCGTCACCGCACCCCGGCCCGTGTCGCTCCTGCCGCCCGCGATCGGGGACTTCACCGGACGGGAGGAGGAACTGGGGCGGGTGGTCGGGGCGTTGACCGGCGAGCGGGAGGCGATGCCCGTCGTCGTGGTGTCGGGGGCGGCCGGGGTCGGCAAGTCGGCGCTGGCGGTGCAGGCCGCGCACCGGGTGGCCGGCGCGTACCCCGACGGGCAGCTCTACGCCGAACTGCACGGCTTCAGCGAGCCCGTACCGCCCGCCGAGGTGCTGGGCCGGCTGCTGCGGGCGCTCGGCGCGGACCCGCCCGAGGACACGGCCGAACGCGGCGACCTGTTCCGCAGCCTCGTCGCCGGACGGCGGATCCTGCTGGTCCTGGACGACGCGGGCGGCGAGGCCCAGGTACGGCCGCTGCTGCCGGGCAGCGCCACCTGCGGGGTGCTGGTGACCTCCCGGGCCCGGCTCGGGGGGCTCGTCGGGGCCCGGCGCACCGACCTGGACGTCCTGGACGACGCGCGCGGCCTGGAACTGCTCACCCGGGTCACCGGCCCGGAACGCACCCCGGACGACCCGCGCGAACAGGCCGCGGCGCGGCGCATCGTGGAGCTGTGCGGCGGGCTGCCGCTGGCCCTGCGGATCGCGGGGGCCCGGCTGGCGACCCGGCGCCACTGGACACCCAGCGTGCTCGCCGAGCGCCTCGCCGACGAGCACCGCCGCCTGGACGAGCTGTCCGTGGGCGACCTGGAGGTACGGGCCGGTCTCGGCCTCAGCTACCGGGCGCTCGACGCGTGCGCCCGCCGGGTGCTGCGCCGGATCGCCACCCTCGGCCCGGCGGACGTCGCCGTGTGGACGGTGGCCGCGCTCTCCGGCATGCCCGAGGACGAGGCGGAGGAGGTCCTCGAACGGCTCCTGGACGCCCAGCTGATCAACTGCCCCGGCACCGACCAGGTCGGCCAGCCCCGCTACCGGCTGCACGACCTGGTCCGGGTCTACACCGCCGAACGCGCCGAGGCGGAGGACCCGGTGGAGGACCGTACGGCGGCGGTGGGCAGGGCGTTGGGCGCGGGCCTGTGGCTGATGGACCGGGTGACGGAGAAGTCCCCTTCGGGCGCGGTGACCCTGCGGCAGGGCTTCGCCCGGAAGGGGCACGGGCAGCCACGGCGGACCGGAGGCCGCGCACCGGCGGACGCCCCCGCCCCGGTGGGCGCACGCACCACGCGCCGGGCCCTGGAGGACCCCTTCGCCTGGTTCGACGCGGAGGCGGACACCCTGACCGCCGCGGTCGAACGGGCGGCGGCCCTCGGCCTGCACACCCTCGCCTGCGAAGCGGCGGCGGCCCTGTGCTCCTCCTCGTTCGCCATCAAGAACCGCTTCGACGCCTGGTGGCGCAGCCACGACGCCGCCCTCGCCGCGGCCCGTCGCGCCGAGGACCGCTCGGGCGAGGCCCTGCTCATCATCGGCCTGGGCCAGCTCCGCTACGAGCAGGACCGTATCGCCGAATCCCAGGAGTACTTCCGCACCGCGGAGCGCGTCTGCACCGAGCTGGGTGACGTGCTCGGCCGGTCCGCCGCCCTCGCCGGCCTCGGCAGCGCCTGCCGCGAGGTCGGCGAACTGCGCGAGGCGGAACGGGCCCTGACCGACGCGGCCGAGGGCTTCCGGCGCGTCGGCGACGACACCGGGGTCGGGGTGGCCTGCCGGTACGGCGGTTCCGTACGTCTCGAACTCGGTGACCAGAAGGGCGCGTTCCCGCTGCTCGACGAGTCGCTGCGGGCGTACCGGCGGCTCGGCAGCCGGCGCGGCGAGGCCCTGGCGCTGCGCACGCTCAGCCTGGTGCACCGCTCGCTCGGCGCCTACGAGGAGGCCGCGCGCGTGGCCGAGCAGGCGCTGGAGATCCTGCGGGAGATCGGCGACCCGCACATGGCGGCGTACGCTCTGCGGGCCCGCGCCAAGGCGCGGCTGCGGCTCGGGCACGTCCGGGAGGCGGAGGCGGAGCTGCGCGAGATCCTGGAGGTCTGCCGGGCCCACGAGGACCGCTTCGGGGAGGCCCTGACGCTGCGCACGCTCGGCGAGTGCGCGCTGGCCGGCGGACGGCCGGCGGACGCGGAGGGGCTGCTGACGGCGTCCGCCGCCCTCTGGGGGGTCCTCGCGCTGCCGCTGCCCCGGGCGCGCGCCCTGCGCAACCTGTCCGTCGTACGGGCCGCACGGGGCGACCGGGCGGGCGGGGAGGCGCTGCGGGCCGAGGCCATGGCGGTGTTCGACGCCTGCGAGGCCCGCGAGCGGGACGAGCCCTGGCCCTGGGTGTGATCCCGGCCAGGCCGAAACCCGCTTGCGGCGGACTTGCAGAGAACTTCCAGCGGGGTGCGCCATTCTCGGTGCTCTCGGGGGAACAACGGATCGGCCGGGCGACCACCGCCCGGCCGGTCGGCCCACCGGAGCGCACAGGGGACGGACCGGTGGGAACGTGACGACAGTGGGTTCGGAACAGCAGGACGGACTGGGGGACCACCCCGGCCCGGACCGCAGACCACCACTCAAGGGGGGAAGCCCCCGGGGAGGGACATCAGGGGATCAGGTCCCTCCCCGGGGTGCTGCCGCACCCTCCTCCGCCGCACACCCGCCGCCCGGTGGAAGACGACCCATGCCTTCGATCATCCTCATGAGCGACCCCCGGGTCGCCGGTGTCCCGGTGCAGGAGTGCGGTGAGCCCCTCGTCGATCTGAGGGAGCTGCCGTTCGTGGTGGTCGACTCCCGTCAGGCCGACGCCGAGGGGTCGTACGCGCATCTGCGCGAGGGTGTCGCCTGGCGTCTGGCGCGGGCCGCCCGGCTGCTCCCCGAGGGGCTGCGGCTGCTGGTCACCGAGGGGTACCGGCCGCTGGCCCTGCAGATCGAGTACTTCGAGGCGTACGCCGCCGAGCTGCGGCTCGCCCACCCGGAGTGGACCGAGGAGCACCTCCGTGTCCAGGCCAGCCGTTCCCTCTCGCCGCCGGAGATCGGGCCGCACGTGGCGGGCGCCGCGGTCGACCTCACCCTGTGCACCACCGCGGGGGAGGAACTCGACATGGGCACCCGTCTCGACGCGAGCCCCGAGGAGAGCGACGACGCCTGCTACACGGACGCGCCGAACATCTCCGACGCCGCCCGCCGCAACCGCCGCATCCTGAGCGCGGCCCTCACCACGGCCGGGCTGGTCAACTACCCCACCGAGTGGTGGCACTGGTCGTACGGGGACCGGTACTGGGCGCTGATGACGGGCGCCGCGAACGCCCTGTACGGGCCCGCCAGGACCGCCGGCTAGCCGGGCCGGCCGGAGCCGGTCAGGTCCCGAAGCGCCGTACGTACCGCCGCTGCCAGGGGGTCTCCACGGCGTGCCGGTCGTAGTGCCGGCGCACGTACGTCACGGCCTCCTGCGGCGGTACGCCGTCCAGCACCGCCAGGCAGGCCAGCGCGGTGCCGGTACGGCCCCGGCCGCCGCCGCACGCCAGCTCGACCCGCTCGCCGGCCGCCCGGTCGAAGGCGTCCCGCAGCACCCGGGCGGCCTCCGTCCGGTCGGCGGGCAGCCGGAAGTCGGGCCAGCGCAGCCAGCGGGACGCCCAGGGAACCGCGGGCGGGTCCTGGCCGAGGCAGTACACGGCGTAGGTGGGGACGGGGCCGTCCGGGAGCGGACGGCGCAGCCCCCGGCCGCGCACCAGCCGCCCCGAGGGCAGGCGCAGGACACCGGGCGCGGCCGGGTCCCAGGGTTCGGTCGTCTCCGCGGGCATGCGCCGCATCGTACGCGCGTCCGGACACGCGCCGCAGGGCGACGGAACGGTTCGCGGCGCGGAGACCCCACGGGTGTTCTCGGCCGAGTCGGCCCCCGGCCGCCGCCGCGGCTGCCACCATCCTGTGCGGGAGCAGGAGTGACGTGTGACCGGGCCCGGCCGGGCGCCGGGCCGCGTCCGCGCCGGGCTCCGTACGCGATGCACAGCGCCGAAGGAGCCGCCATGCCCGTGCCCGCCCCGCTGACCGGTGTCGTCCCGCCCGTCTGCACCCCGCTGACGCCGGACCGCGAGGTGGACGTCCCCTCGCTGACGCGGCTCGTCGACCACCTGGTGGCGGCCGGTGTGGACGCGCTGTTCGTGCTCGGCTCGTCGTCGGAGGCGGCGTTCCTGACGGACGCGCAGCGGCGGCGGGTCGTGGAGACGGTCGTCGGGCATGTCGGCGGCGGGCTCCCCGTGCTCGCCGGGGCGATCGACATGACCACGCCCCGGGTGCTGGACCACGTCCGGGCCGTGACCGCCGCCGGCGCGGAGGCCGTGGTGGCGACGGCTCCCTTCTACACCCGGACCCACCCGGCGGAGATGGCCCGGCACTTCCGGCTGCTGGCCGCCGGCTCCCCCGTCCCCGTCCTCGCCTACGACATCCCGTCCGCCGTGCACACGAAGCTGCCCGCCGACGTGGTCCTGGAACTGGCGGCCGAGGGGGTCATCGCCGGTCTCAAGGACTCCAGCGGCGACCTGGCCGCCTTCCGCACGGTGGTCACGGGCGCCCGTACGGACCCCGCGATCAGCGGCTTCGGCGTCCTCACCGGTTCCGAACTCGTCGTCGACTCCGCCCTCGCCCTGGGCGCGGACGGCGCGGTGCCGGGGCTGGCGAACGTCGACCCGGCCGGGTACGTCCGTCTCGACCGCCTCTTCCGGGCCGGCGACCGGGACGGGGCCCGTGCCGAGCAGGAGCGCCTGTGCGCCCTCTTCGGGCTGACCGGTGTCGGCTCCTCCGCCCGCATGGGCGGCGGCTCCTCCGCCCTCGGTGCCTTCAAGGCGGCTCTCCACCTGCGCGGTGTGATCGCCTGCCCGGCGACCGCGGAGCCGCAGGTCCCGCTGTCGCCGGCGGAGGTGGAGCGCGTCGGGACGTACCTGGCGGCGGCGGGGCTGCTGTAGGCGGCCGCGGGCCGCGCGCGGGCTACGAGGGCGTGCGCGCCGCCGCCAGCAGGCGGGTCACGTCGTCCGAGCAGATCGTCAGGGCCGCCCCGACCGTGGCGAGCGCGTCCCGTTCCGCCGGGGTGTACGGGCCGTCGGCCAGGGCGATCCGGGCGCCCTGGAGGAGGATCGCCTCACGGCCGGTGGCGGCGAGGTGAGGGGCCAGCGGGTCGAGGGCCTCGTGGAGCTCTATGGCGAGGCCCGGGCCGCAGGGCTCGCTGTGGACGCGGCCGGTGTCGGCGGCCAGGGCCTCGACCAGGGCGTCCAGCTGGTCCTCGGTGCAGTCGTCGAAGCCGGCGGAGCGGACGGCGGAGGCGGCGACGGACAGGGAGGTGCGGGAGCGGCTGCCGCCGGCCGCGAGGACGGCCAGGGCGACGGTGTGGACGGCGTCGCGGAGCATCGCGGAGAAGCGGGTGGTGGTGGGGTGGTCGAGGACGTCCGTGGCGTAGTGGTGGCGGCAGGCCGCGCACTCCACCACGGGGCCGGTCTCGCCGCGCGGCAGGACCGGGACACCGAGGAGGGTGAAGCGGCGGCGGCCGGTGAGGCGTTGGTAGTTGCGGTCGCCTCCGCAGCCGGGACAGAAGAACTCGCCGTCACCGACGCCCGTCCACGCGATCCGCGTACCCATCACCCGCGACAGACCGGTGGCACGGCTGGTGCACCCGGCGCGGGCGGACGCGGCGGCGTCGCCGATCGGGTCCCGTCCTGGCAGCACGCGGCACCTCCGTAACTCCCCCACACACGGCCCTCTTGGGCGCGGGAAGTGCCCCCTCGGCAACATTGCCGCGCTTGGTGATGTTAGCCACATCCGTGAGGCGCAGTCAGTACTCCGGACGAGCCCTACCCGCGACCTGCACAGGGTTTGGCCGGTAAACGACGGGCCCCGTCCGCCGGATTTCCGGTGAACGGGGCCCTTCGAACCGCCGGTCGGGCTGGTCAGCGAGCCGCTCGGTTGACGGCGGAGACGACCGCCTTCAGCGACGCACGCGTCGTGTTCGCGTCGATACCGATGCCCCACAGGACCTTGTCCTCGATGGCGACCTCGATGTACGAGGCGGCCTGCGCGGAGGCGCCCTCGCTCATCGTGTGCTCCTGGTAGTCCAGCAGCCGGGCGTCGATGCCGACGCCCTGCAGCGCGTGGAAGAACGCGGAGATCGGGCCGTTGCCGGTGCCGACCAGGGTGGTCGGGGCGCCGTCGACCTCGGCCTCCACGGTCAGGGTGTCCACGCCGTCCTTGTCGGTGGTCGACTGGTTGTTGCGGACCTGGACCCGGCCCCACGGGTTGTCGGGGTTCGGCAGGTACTCGTCCTGGAAGACGGCCCAGATGTCGGAGCCGGTGACCTCGCCGCCCTCGGCGTCGGTCTTGGCCTGGATCAGCTTCGAGAACTCGATCTGCATCCGGCGCGGCAGGTCCAGCTTGTGGTCGTTCTTCAGGACGTAGGCGATACCGCCCTTGCCGGACTGCGAGTTGACCCGGATGACGGCCTCGTAGGAGCGGCCGACGTCCTTGGGGTCGATCGGCAGGTACGGGACGGCCCACTCGATGTCGTCGACCGTCCTGCCCTGCTCCTTCGCGGACGCCTCCATGGCGTCGAAGCCCTTCTTGATGGCGTCCTGGTGGGAGCCGGAGAAGGACGTGTAGACCAGGTCGCCCACGTACGGGTGGCGCGGGTGGACCTCCATCTGGTTGCAGTACTCCCACGTGCGACGGATCTCGTCGATGTCGGAGAAGTCGATCTGCGGGTCGACGCCCTGCGAGAACAGGTTCATGCCCAGGGTGACCAGGTCGACGTTGCCGGTGCGCTCGCCCTGGCCGAACAGGCAGCCCTCGACGCGGTCGGCGCCGGCCATCAGGGCCAGTTCGGCGGCGGCGACGGCGGTGCCGCGGTCGTTGTGCGGGTGGATCGACAGCACCACGTGCTCGCGGCGGGAGATGTTGCGCCCCATCCACTCGAAGCGGTCCGCGTGCGTGGACGGGGTCGAACGCTCCACCGTGGCGGGCAGGTTGAGGATGATCTCGCGGCCCGGTCCGGGCTGGTAGACGTCCATCACCGCCTCGCAGACCTCCAGCGCGAAGTCCAGCTCGGTGTCGGTGAAGATCTCCGGGCTGTACTGGTACCCGAACTCCGTCTCGGGGCCCAGCAGCTTCTCCGCGTACTCCATCACCAGCCGCGTACCGTCCACGGCGATCTGCTTGATGTCGTCCTTGGAGCCCCGGAAGACGACCCGGCGGAAGACGGGGGCGGTGGCGTTGTACAGGTGGACGGTCGCGCGCCTGGCGCCCTTCAGCGACTCCACGGTCCGCTCGATCAGGTCCTCACGGGCCTGGGTCAGTACGGAGATGGTGACGTCGTCCGGGATCGCGCCCGGCTCCTCGATGATCGACCGTACGAAGTCGAAGTCCGTCTGACCGGAGGCGGGGAAGCCGACCTCGATCTCCTTGTAGCCCATCTTGACCAGCTGGTCGAACATCCGGCGCTTGCGCTCGGGCGACATCGGGTCGATCAGGGACTGGTTGCCGTCGCGCAGGTCGGTGGAGAGCCAGCGGGGGGCGACGGTGATCCGGTTGTCCGGCCACGTGCGGTCCGGGATGTCGACCTGGTCGTACTGCCCGTACTTGTGGATCGGCATGGACGTGGGCTGCTGGTGGTTCGCCATGATGCGTGGGCTCCTCGATGGTCCGGAAAGGACGGCCGACGACGCAACGCCAAAGCACCGCGGGGAGGGGGTCGGCCTCGACTACAGGCCCTCGCCGCGGCAGCTAAGGAGAAGCAGCCCGAAACGCATGATGCGGAGCAGCCTAGCCGAGCCGTCCCTGCCGCGCGGGGTCGTATCAGTATGCGGGACAGTGACGCCAATAGGGACAAAAGGTGCGCAAGACCACACCGGGTGCGGGCAGCGCCCCGTCAGGGGCGCGGGGAACTGCGCGAGAACCCCCACTCACGGACAGCCCGATTCCCACCCTCCGTAACACGGCGATGACGTTCCACAACCCATACGGCGACATTTCACCAATCATGGTGGCCCCTAGTGACACGCCCCTAACGGAGTGCGATCGTGCGGAACATGACGACCAACGGGGGCCACGAGCCCGTCTTCTGCACCGTCGTACCACCCCACGTCCTCGACAAGCTCTCCCGAGCCGAGGACCCCGTGCTCGCCGGCGCCGCGCGCAAGACCCTGGAGCGCGACGCCTTCGAGCGCACCCACCGCCGGCTGACCACGGTCGTCGGCGCCCCGAGCATCGCCGCGCCCGTCGGCGCCGAGGCGGGCCGGCCGCACCGCACGATCCACGACGCCCGCCACGGCACGGACCTGCCCGGCAGGAAGGTGCGCGGCGAGGGCGACGAGCCCGGCAAGGACGCCACGGTCAACCGCGCGTACGCGGGCCTGGGTGCCACGTACGAGCTGTTCTGGCAGTCCTTCGCGCGCGACTCGATCGACGGCAACGGCCTGCCGCTGGACGCGACCGTGCACTACGACCGCGACTACAACAACGCCTTCTGGAACGGCGAGCAGATGGTGTTCGGCGACGGCGACGGCGAGATCTTCCTCGACTTCACCATCCCGATCGACGTCATCGGCCACGAACTGAGTCACGGCGTCACCCAGTACACGGCGAACCTCACGTACTTCGGGCAGCCGGGCGCGCTCAACGAGTCCATGTCGGACGTCTTCGGCGCGCTCATCAAGCAGTACACGCTCGGCCAGACCGCCGCCGAGGCGGACTGGCTGATCGGCGCGGGCCTGCTCGCCCCGCGGGTCACCGGCACCGCCCTGCGCTCGATGAAGGCCCCGGGCACGGCGTACGACGACGACGTCCTCGGCAAGGACCCGCAGCCGGCGACCATGGACGGCTACGTCCGCACGGGCCGCGACAACGGCGGCGTCCACATCAACTCCGGCATCCCCAACCACGCGTTCTACCTGGTGGCCACCGCGCTCGGCGGTCACGCCTGGGAGCGCGCCGGGCAGATCTGGTACGACGTCCTCACCGGGGGCGAGCTGAGCAAGCAGGCCCTCTTCGTCGACTTCGCCACGCTCACGGTGAAGGCGGCGAAGGACCGCTACGGGCAGGGCGACGAACTGACGGCCGTGCTGAAGGGCTGGGAGCAGGTGGGCGTGCGGACGCTGTGAGGGCCGGGTCCGGCCACGCGGTGCTGCGGCCGGGCCCCGATCCGTACTAGACATGACCCATGCGTATCGAAGTGCGGCGCACGGGCGGTTTCGCGGGCATCGAGCGGCACGCGGTGGTGGACACCGCCGGACGGCCCGATGCCGAGGAGTGGAGGGCCCTGGCCGCGTGCGCGCTCGCCGCCGGCCGGGACTCACCGCCGTTCGGGGTGCCGGACGGCTTCCGTTACGAGATCACGGTGGACGGGAGGACCGTGCACTGCGCGGATCCCGGACTGACCGAGGAGCAGCGGGAGCTGATCAGGAGGGTGCTGAAGGAGGGGGCGTGAGCGGCCCCGCCGGGGCGCCGGGGGTGCGTAACGGGCACTTCACCCTGGGGCGTTGACTTCCGTTACCCGTGGTACGGATGATCCGCCCATGGCGACGATTCCGACGAACCCGATACCCCAGTTCCCGGCAGGCTTCCTGTGGGGCGTCTCGACCTCCGCGCACCAGATCGAGGGGGCCGCGGCCGAGCGCGAGCCGTCCGTGTGGGACGCCTTCACGGCCGGGGCGGGGCACGTCAAGGACGGCTCGACGGCGGAGGTGGCCTGCGACCACTTCCACCGCTACCCCGAGGACGTGGGCCTCCTGCGCGACCTGGGCGTGGGCGCGTACCGCTTCTCGGTCTCCTGGACCCGGGTGAACTCGCCCGGCGGGCTCGACTTCTACGACCGCCTGGTGGACGAGCTGGTGGGCGCGGGCGTACGCCCCGTGCCGACCCTCTTCCACTGGGACCTGCCGTCGTCGCTGGAGGAGGCGGGCGGCTGGCTGAACCGGGACACCGCCGAGCGGTTCGCCGAGTACGCCGCCGTCGTGGCCGCCCGGCTCGCCGACCGCGTCACCAAGTGGATCACCATCAACGAGCCCGCCGAGCACACCCTGCTGGGCCACGCCCTCGGCACCCACGCGCCGGGCAAGCAGCTGATGTTCGACGCGCTCCCGGCCGCCCACCACCAGCTGCTGGGCCACGGCCTGGCCGTCCGGGCCCTGCGCGCGGCCGGGATCACCGACATCGGCATCGCCAACTCGCACGGGCCGACCTGGGCGGCCTCGCGGGAACAGGCCGACGTCGAGGCGGCCGGCTTCTACGACCTGCTCCTCAACCGCCTCTTCGCGGAGCCGATCATCCTCGGTGAGTACCCGGAGGGGCTGGGCGAGATGATGCCGGGGACGGACGTCGGCTCCGATCTGAAGACCATCTCCGAGCCCCTGGACTGGTACGGCGTCAACTACTACGCGCCGACCCGGGTCGGCGCGCCCGAGGGCGAGGACATCGAGTTCGGCGGCATCACGATCCCGGCCGAACTCCCGTTCACGGTCAAGGAGGTCGAGGGCGCCCCGACGACCGACTTCGGCTGGCCGGTGGTCCCCGCGGGCCTCACCGAACTCCTCACCACGTTCCGCGAGCGCTACGGCGACCGGCTGCCCCCGATCGTCATCACCGAGAACGGCTGCTCCTACGAGGGCCTCGACGACCAGGAGCGCATCGCCTACCTGGACGGCCATGTGCGGGCCCTGCACGAGGCGGTCGCGGCGGGCGTCGACGTCCGCGGCTACTTCGTGTGGTCCCTGCTCGACAACTTCGAGTGGGCCGAGGGGTACGCGCGCCGGTTCGGTCTGGTCCACGTGGACTTCGAGACGCAGGAGCGGACCCCGAAGGCGTCGTACGCCTGGTACCGGGACCTGCTGCGGGCCCAGAGCAGAGCATGACGACCACACGGCCGACGGAGGCCCTCGCCGAGCCCGTCGAGCGGGTCGGCGGGGGCTGGACCTCCGCGCTGGCGCTGGCCAACGGGGCGATCTGGGTGGGCTGGTACGGCCCGCTGCAGATCCTGCTGGCCTCCCAGGCGGAGGACTTCGCGCCCGGCGCCGGCATGTCCAAGGAGACGATGCTGGCGTGGGTGACCGGCGCCGGGGCGGTCGTCTCGCTGCTGGCCACCCCGCTGTTCGGGGCGCTGTCGGACCGGACGACGTCCCGCTGGGGCCGCCGGACGCCCTGGATCGTGGCCGGGTCGGCGGGCGGGGCGGTGTCGCTGCTGCTGCTCGCGGGCGCGGGCGGGCTGTGGACCATGGCGGTCGGCTGGTGTCTGGTGCAGCTGACGCTGAACGCGTCCTGGGCGGCGGTCACGGCGGCGGTCCCGGACCGGGTGCCCCGGCTGCAACGCGGCGCGGTGGGCGGCTGGCTGGGGGCGGCGCAGATCGTGGGCGTGGTCGGCGGCACCGGGCTGGCGACGCTCGGCGGGGGCGTCGGCGCGGGGTACGCGGCGTGCGCGGTGTTCACCCTGGCGGGCGTGCTGCCGTACGTCCTGGGACACCGGGACCAGCGGCTGCCCGTGGCGGCGCGCCCGGTGTGGTCGTGGCGGGCGTTCCTGCGGGGCTTCTGGCTGAGCCCGCGGCGGTACCCGGACTTCGCGTGGGCCTGGCTGACGCGCTTCCTGATCAACCTGAGCAACAGCCTCGGTCTGCTCTACCTGCTGTTCTATCTGCGGGACCGGGTCGGGTACCCGGACCCGGAGGAGGGCGTGCTCATCCTCACGGTGGTGAACGCCTCGACGCTGCTGGCGACGGTGGTGGTCTCCGGGGTGTGGTCGGACCGGGTGGGGCGGCGCAAGCCGTTCGTGTACTGGTCGGGGATGCTGATGGCGGGCGCGACCGGGCTCATCGCCCTGTGGCCGACCTGGCCGGGCGCGCTCGTCGCCTCGGCCCTGCTCGGCCTGGGCTTCGGGGTGTTCACCTCGGTCGACTTCGCCCTGATGACCGACGTGCTGCCCAAGGCCCTCGACCGGGGCAAGGACCTCGGCGTCATCAACGTGGCCAACTCCCTTCCACAGGTGGCCGCCCCGGTGCTGGCCGCGCCGATCGTGACGTATCTGGGCGGCTACCGGGTGCTGTACGTGGTGGCGGCGGTGATCGGGCTGGCGGGGGCGGTGTTCGTGGGGCGGATCCGCGCGGTGGAGTAGACCCCGCCGACGGGGTGCGAGGGCTCGCGCGGGCGGAGTGCGGAAGATCACCTGTTTCACAGGGGGTGCACAGACAACGGATCCGCCCGTTCCCCCGTCTTCCGTGCTGACCACGCTCGCCGCCGAAGGGACGCTCTGTGCCTACGCGTTCAACCAGACCACTCCGAACCCGCCCCGCACGGCAGGCGATAGCCGTGCTGGCGGTGTCCGGCACGCTGCTCGCGACGCCCTCGCTGGCGGCGCCCTCGGCGTTCGCGGACGGGGCGCCCCCGACCGATCTGCGCGTGGACACCAACCGGGACGGGACCGTCGACGTCACCGGTACCACCGACACCGCCGGCGAGAACGGCTGGACCGTCGCCCGGGGCGCGCTGATGCTGCCCAACATCGACGACGACACCAAGCGCTGCCCGGTCACCGGCCCGAACGGCAAGCCCCTCTCGAACGCCAAGCTGGCCGCCTGCAACGACGCCTCCGACACCAAGGTGAACGGCACCGCCGACGCCGCCGACCTGGCCCGTGTGCGGTCCGTGCCGATGGCGGGCGTCCCCGCCGGGGCGCAGGGCACCGTGAAGGTCACGGCGGGCGCCGCGCAGACCCGGGTGTTCGTCAAGCGGGGCACCAAGTGGGAGCCGGTCACGGCCAAGACCCGGCTGTCGCGGGCCGAGCTGAAGGCCGGCGTCGAGTTCGGCGTCGAGGCCCGTGACGTGATCCGGGACACCGCGAAGTGGGACGGCACGGCCCGGGTCCGGCTGACCGTGACGTCCTCCAAGGGCACCACCGCCGACTCCGTCACCCTGCGCGTGGCCCCGCTGCTGACCCACCACCACCTGCAGAACGCCCAGCAGATGCTGGTCACCAAGATCTCCGGCAGCGACCACGGCGGCTACGCGAAACTCAACCGCGTGTTCCGCGAGGGCCTGGACAAGGCCGCCAAGAGCGCCGGCATCACCAAGCCGACGGTGAACTTCACCAAGTACGGCGACATCTGGGCCCAGGACTTCGTCGAGCCGGCGTACGTCAGCATGACCGGCGCGGACGGCAAGCGGCAGGCCATGCGGGTGATGCTCCGCTCCGCCCAGCTGGACCGGGAGGCCGGCCGGGAGCTGTTCGAGAAGATGCGCGGTCCGAACATCGGTGCCGTGCAGGTGACGGGCGCCAAGGACTCGGAGGAGTGGACGCTCAACTCCATGGGCAACCTGGAGACCATTCCGCCCTACGCGCAGGGCGACCGCTCCTACCCGGCGGGCCGGATCATCATGGGCCAGCGCCCGGACACCGGCTCCAAGCCGGCGAAGGTGATGCGGACGTTCCTGAAGTCGCAGGGGCTGCAGGACCCGCTGTTCCTCGATACGTCCTGGCTGCACGTCGGCCACGTCGACGAGTTCGTGCAGTTCCTGCCCGCCGACACCCCGCGCGGCTGGAAGATCGCGATCGCCGACCCCGCGGCGGGCCTGAAGCTGCTGCGTGACGCGAAGGCGGCGGGCCACGGCTCGACGTCGATGTTCTCGCTGCCGGACGTCCCGTGGGAGAGCATCTCCGAGGCGCTCGGCTCCAAGCACCTGGTCTCCGACAACAACCTCGCCACGCGCCGCATCGAGGAGAACCTCGCGGTGCTCCAGCGCGAGACGGGCGTCACCGACGCCGAGGTCGTCCGCGTCCCGGCCCTCTACACCCGGGGCCGGGAGATGGCCGGCGAGTCGCAGTCGGGCGGTGACGAGAAGATCCGTCTGCCCCGGCTGACCCGCCTCGGCGCCGGAGCCGAACTCCCGGAAGCGGCACGGGACTACGGCCAGCAGCGCCGGCTCGACGACCAGGCGGACAAGGGCGCCCTGACGCCCGACAGCACGGCGGCGGCCTCCCCGGCGGCCCCCGCGCCCTCCGTCATGACCAGCGCCTACGTCCCCGGCGCCGTCAACGGCATCGTCCTGAGCCGTACCCACTACCTCGCCCCGCGCCAGTGGGGTCCGGTCATCGGCGGCAAGGACATCTTCACCGAGGCGGTGACGGCCGCGTACACGAGCGCCGGCATGAAGGTGTCGTACCTCGACGACTGGGAGACGTACCACCTGGGCATGGGCGAGATCCACTGCGGTACGAACACGCTGCGCAGCACCTCGGCGGCCTGGTGGACGCGCTAGCCCCCACCCCCGCCCGACCCGTGTGAGACACCCGCCGCCGCCCCGGAGTACCGGGGCGGCGGCTCTTCTCACACCGGGCCCCGCCCCCGCAGGTCCTCCAGCCGCGCCAGCGCGTCCTGGACGGTGTCCCGCTGCCCGGCGGTGAGCGGGACCGCCCCGGCCCGTTCGAGCACGGCGGCGGCCGTCCCCTCGTCGCCGAGCCGGACCGCGATGTCGCCCCGCAGCACGAGCAGCCGCAGCAGCAGGGGTGCGGCCGGCAGGTCGTCGAGCGCCAGCACCCGGTCGATGACGCGTGCCGCGGCCGCCGGGTCGTCCTTGGAGTCCGCCAGCAGGGACGCGTGGTGCAGGGCCCGCGCGAAGGTCTCCTTCGGGGCGGGCCGGTGGCTCTGGTCCGTACTCGTCGGCTGTCCGACGCGGACGCAGTTGCCGCCCGGGTCGGTCATCAGGAACTGCCGCATGCCGTACGACATGTCCTTCAGCGGCCCGAGCCGGGGCAGCCCCCGGGTCGGGATCCGCCCGTACGTCTGCCTGAGCCCGGCCCTGAAGGCCGCGTACAGGCCGTCGACGTCGTCCGTGACCACATAGCACGTGCTGAACGACCGCGCGGGATCGAACGACTTCAGCCCGAAGAACTGCAGCTCCACCCCACCTCGTTCCACCACCGCGTACGGGTTGGGACTGCGCTGTTGCAGGGTCACCTCGAAGCCGAGGGCCTCGTAGAACTCCAGCACGGGCTGGAGGGTCCGGCAGGGAAGGATCGGGATCGTCTTCTCGCCCATCCCTTCACTCTAGTCAAATTTGACCAGCAGGGGGAAGAGCAGGGGCGCCGGTTTCGCCACGGCGCCCCTACGCGTCCACGTTCCGTCAGAAGCCGAGCTTGCGCAGCTGGCGCGGGTCCCGCTGCCAGTCCTTGGCCACCTTCACATGGAGGTCCAGGAACACCGGAGTGCCGAGCAGCGCCTCGATCTGCTTGCGGGACTTGATGCCGACCTCCTTCAGGCGCTTGCCCTTGGGGCCGATGATGATGCCCTTCTGGCTGGGGCGCTCGATGTAGACGAAGGCGTGGATGTCCAGCAGCGGCCGGTCGGCCGGGCGGTCCTCGCGGGGCAGCATCTCCTCGACGACCACGGCGATGGAGTGCGGCAGCTCGTCGCGGACACCCTCCAGGGCCGCCTCGCGGATGAGCTCGGCGATCATGACCTGCTCGGGCTCGTCGGTGAGGTCGCCCTCGGGGTAGAGCGCGGGTCCCTCCGGCAGCAGCGGGACGAGCAGGTCGGCCAGCAGGTCCACCTGCTTGTCGGCGACCGCCGAGACGGGCACGATCTCGGCCCACTCGAAGCCCAGCTCCTTGCCGAGCTGGTCGATGGCGATCAGCTGCTCGGCGAGCTGCTTGCTCTCCACGAGGTCGGTCTTCGTGACGATCGCGATCTTCGGCGTCTTCTTGATGGACGCCAGTTCCTTCGCGATGAAGCGGTCGCCGGGGCCGAGCTTCTCGTTCGCCGGCAGGCAGAAACCGATCACGTCGACCTCGGCCCACGTCGTGCGGACCACGTCGTTGAGGCGCTGGCCCAGCAGCGTGCGCGGCTTGTGCAGGCCGGGGGTGTCGACCAGGATCAACTGGGCGTCCGGCCGGTGCACGATGCCCCGGACCGTGTGCCGCGTGGTCTGCGGCTGATCGGCGGTGATCGCCACCTTCTGGCCGACCAGAGCGTTCGTGAGGGTGGACTTGCCCGCGTTGGGGCGGCCCACGAAGCAGGCGAAGCCGGCGCGGTGGGCGGCCTCGGCCGGCTGCTCGGATGACTGGGTACGGACGCTCATGGCGCCCATTCTCCCTGATCCACGAAGCCCCGCGGCACCCGGCACCGACGGTGAGCTTTCCGAAACCCCCACGCAACGAAACGTCACCGAAACACACCTGTACGCGTCCGGAAACGCACGCCGATCACCCTCTGACGAGCCCCCGCCCGCCCGAGAAAGGTCCTGCCGACCGTGACCCTCGCCGCGCCCCTCGCCGTGCCGCTCGCCGCGCCGGCCATCGCCGCGCCGTCCGTCGACACCGGCGACACCGCCTGGCTGCTCGCCGCCACCGCCCTCGTCCTGCTGATGACCCCGGGCCTGGCCCTCTTCTACGGCGGCATGGTGCGGACGAAGAGCGTCCTCAACATGCTGATGATGAGCTTCGTGTCGATCGCGCTGGTCACCGTGGTGTGGCTGGCCGCCGGTTACTCGCTCGCCTTCGGGGACGACGCCTTCGGCGGACTGGTCGGCGGCCTCGACCATCTCGGCATGGCCGACCTCGGCCCCGCCGACGTCCACGGCACCGTCCCGACCCTCCTCTTCGCCACCTTCCAGCTCACCTTCGCGGTCATCACGGCCGCGCTGATCAGCGGCGCGATCGCGGACCGGGCGAAGTTCGGGGCCTGGCTGGTCTTCGTGCCGGTGTGGACGCTGCTCGTATACGTTCCGGTCGCCCACTGGGTGTGGGGGCCGGGTGGCTGGATCCTCGACGGTCTCGGCGCCCTCGACTTCGCGGGCGGCCTGCCGGTCGAGGTCACCTCCGGCGCCTCGGGACTGGCCCTCTGCCTGGTCCTCGGGCCGCGGCTCGGCTTCAAGAAAGATGCCATGCGCCCGCACAACCTGCCCATGGTCATGCTGGGCGCGGGCCTGCTCTGGTTCGGCTGGTTCGGCTTCAACGCCGGCTCGGCGCTCGGCGCCAACGGTCTGGCCGCCGCCGCGTTCCTCAACACCCTCGCCGCCGGCTGCACCGGTCTGCTCGGCTGGCTCTTCGTCGAGCAGAAGCGCGACGGCCACCCGACGACGCTGGGCGCGGCCTCCGGCGCGGTCGCGGGCCTGGTCGCCATCACCCCGTCCTGCGGCTCGGTCTCGCTGCTGGGCGCGCTGGTCATCGGCCTGGCCGCCGGTGTCGTCTGCTCCTACGCGGTGGGCTGGAAGTTCCGGCTGAACTACGACGACTCGCTCGACGTCGTCGGTGTCCACCTCGTCGGCGGGATCATCGGCACGGTCCTGATCGGTGTCTTCGCCGCCCGGTCGATGACCGGCGGGGCCGAAGGGCTGCTCTACGGCGGCGGGTTCGGCCAGCTCGGCAGGCAGCTGGTGGCCGTGGCCGCCGTCGGGGCGTACGCGTTCGCCGTGACATACGGCATCGGGAAGCTGATCGACAAGGTGCTGGGCTTCCGTGCGGAGGAGGAGCACGAGCACACCGGTCTCGACCTTACGGTGCACGCCGAGACGGCATACGATCACGGCGTCCTGGGCCACGGCGCCCCGGTCGGCGCGTCCGTCTCCTCGCCGTCGTCCACGTCCTCCACTCATAAGGCCAAGGCATGAGACTCATCACCGCGATCGTCAAGCCGTACCGCCTCGACGCGGTCAAGACCGCCCTCCAGGAGATGGGCGTCCACGGTCTGACCGTCAGCGAGGCCAGCGGCTACGGCCGGCAGCGCGGCCACACCGAGGTGTACCGGGGAGCCGAGTACCAGGTGGACCTCGTCCCCAAGGTCCGGATCGAGATCGTCGTCGAGGACGCCGACTCGGACGCCGTGATCGACGCGATCGTGAAGGCCGCCCAGACCGGGAAGATCGGCGACGGCAAGGTGTGGGCGCTGCCGGTGGAGACGGTCGTACGGGTGCGGACGGGCGAGCGGGGTCCCGACGCGCTCTGAGCGCACGGAACGGATCGAGGGGTGGTGCCGCCGACGGGCGGCACCACCCCTCACCCGTCGCCCGGGGTGTGCGGGCGGATCAGTCGAAGACGAACGGTCCCGGCGACTGGGCCGCGCCCGCGGTGCACGTCACGGGGAACCCGAAGATCACCATCTGCAGCGAGCCGCCGAAGGCGTCCAGGGAGTCCCCGGGGGCGACGGTGCCGGTGAGGGGCCCGACCTGCACGCCGTCCCCGGCGGCCAGCGCCGGGTTCTCGGTGCCGGTGAAGGCGACGGTGCCGCCGCTCGCGTTCACCAGGGTGAGCGTGGACTGGATGGAGTCCTCGGCGAGGGCGATCGGAGCGGTGATGTCCTCGGAGGTGACGGTGACGGTGGCGGAGGTGACGGTGACGGTGGCGGAGGTGCCGTCCTGGGTGGCCGTGAGCGTGGCCACTCCGGAACCGCCGATCGTGCAGGTGGCGTTGATCGTCGCGACGTCAGGAGTGACGGCCGCGGCGGTGGGGGCGAGCGCGAGGCCGCCGACGGCCAGCGTCCCCGCGAGGAGCGCCGAGCCGGCTCCGAGTCGTATGCGTCTCATCGAGCGAAGTCCCTTCCCTGGTACGGGAGGCGCGCGGGGGCATGGGGGAGCCCCCGTACGTCCCGGTACGGGCGTTGCCATGTGGGGGCGGTGCACTGCGCGGCCGCACAGCGGAATATGACGGTCCGTCAGGAGAACGGCTCCATTGAGACGCGGGCGGCTCAATATTGCAAGGGGCGCTCCGCCGCTCGTGCCGGGGCGGGTGAAAGTGGCCGAACCCGTTCGCCGACGGCCCCGGCCACGCGCCCGAGGCCCGGCGCCGGCGCGCCGATCTGTCCCGTCCCGCGCACTTTCGCCGACGCCCCGGCGGGGAGGTCCACTCGCCCGCGCACGGTTTTCGAACAGCCCGAAGGGCCGTTACCGGCCGTAACACGCTACGGCGAACGCCCCGACCTCACCCACCGGCCAGGACCGGACTCCCCGTGCCGGCCCCGCCGGGCGTGCGGTCGCCGTTCCCGCCACCTGCCGGACCAGGAGGGGCAGCCGGTGGAGGGGGTGCCGCGGTGTACCGCGGCGACCGGTACACGTTCATGGCGCGGCTCAGGCGCCCGAAGGACCGGTCCCGACACGGCACCCGCGGCCGACCGCTCGGGCCCGCGCCTCGCGGCAGCAGCCGCTCGGGCCCGCCCGCGTCACGGGTGGCTCCTCGCCCCGCTCGTCCCGCCGACGGGGTCCGGGCGGGCGCACCGGCCGGCCGCGGTCACCGTTCCCGCCACCTGCCGGACCAGGAGGGGCAGCCGGTGGAGGGGGTGCCGCGGTGTACCGCGGCGACCGGTCCACGTTCGCGGCGCGGCTCAGGCGCCCGAAGGACCGGTCCCGGCACGGCACCCGCGGCCGACCGCTCGGCCCGCGCCTCGCGGCAGCGGCCGCTCGGGCCCGCCCGCGTCACGGGTGGCGCCTCGCCCCGCTCGTCCCGCCGACGGGGTCCGGGCGGGCGCACCGGCCGGCCGTCGAAGAAAGCGGGCCCGCACGGCCCGGCGGCGGTCCCCCGGTGGCGTTCAGCCCGCCCGGAGCGTCGTCCGGACGGATCCGTCGGGGCCGGCCAGGAGGACCGGGGTCTGCGGGCCGCCGAGGTCCCGTACGGCGGCACGGTCCTCGTCGGAGACGGTGTCGGCGGCGGTCACCACGGCCGCCGCCTCCAGGGACGTGGCGCCGGAGGCGACCGCCATGGCGACGGCCGTGCGCAGCGCGCTCAGCCGCAGGGAGTCGAGGGCCACGGTCCCGGCGACATACGTACGGCCCGTCTCGTCCCGGACGGCCGCCCCCTCGGGCACCGCGTTGCGGGCCCGCGCGGAACGGGCCAGGGTGACGATCTTGCGGTCCTCGGGGTCGAGGTCGAGCGCGCTGCTGTCGGTCATGAGCCGAGCATACGGTTCACGCCCGGTCGAGCCGGAGCCGGTCCGCGCGGGGCAGTCCGGCCACCACCAGGTCGTACGAGTCCTCGATCAGCTCCCGGGCCAGCCCGTCGGGCAGGCCCGCGTCGAGGGTCACCGTGTTCCAGTGGCGCTTGTTCATGTGATAGCCGGGGGCGATCAGGCCGGGGTGCGCGGTGCGCTGCCGGATCGCGTCCTCGGGGTCGCACTTGAGGTTGACCTTGAGGGGACGCTGGTCGATCCAGCTGAGGGCGAACATCTTGCCGAGGACCTTGAAGACGGAGATCTCGGGACGGAAGGGGAAGTCCTCGACGGCCTCGTCGAAGGAGAGGCAGAAGCTCCTCAACTCCTCGGGAGTCACTCGGACTTCGCCTCCTCCGGCGGCCCGGCGGGGCCGATCGGCTCCACCAGCACCGTGACGATCTTGTTCCGGCGGCCGGCCGCGGCCTCCGCCGTCAGACGCAGTTCCCGCTCGTCGGGCAGCGCGACGACCGAGGAGGCCCCGGCGATGGGGACGCGGCCCAGGGCCTTGGCGAGGAGGCCGCCCACGGTCTCCACGTCCTCGTCGTCGTAGGCCTCCAGGCCGTACAGCTCGCCGAGGTCGGTGATGTCGAGGCGGGCGGTGACGCGGTAGCGGTCCTCGCCGAGTTCCTCGACGGGCGGGAGTTCACGGTCGTACTCGTCGGTGATCTCGCCGACGATCTCCTCCAGGATGTCCTCGATGGTGACGATCCCGGCGGTGCCGCCGTACTCGTCGATGACGACGGCGACGTGGTTGCGCTCCTGCTGCATCTCGCGGAGCAGGTCGCCGGCGTTCTTGGTGTCGGGGACGAAGACGGCGGGGCGCATGGCCGTGGAGACCAGTTCGCTCTCGGCGTCCCGGCTGATGTGCGTCTTGCGGGCCAGGTCCTTCAGGTACACGATCCCGACGATGTCGTCCTCGTTCTCGCCGGTGACGGGTATGCGGGAGAAACCGGAGCGCAGGGCGAGGGTGAGGGCCTGACGGATCGTCTTGTAGCGCTCGATGGCGACCAGGTCGGTGCGCGGGACCATCACCTCGCGGACGAGGGTGTCGCCCAGCTCGAAGACCGAGTGCACCATGCGGCGCTCCTCCGCCTCGATCAGCGACTCCTTCTCGGCCAGGTCGACGAGCGCGCGCAGCTCCGCCTCGGAGGCGAACGGGCCGCGCCGGAAGCCCTTGCCGGGGGTGAGCGCGTTACCGATGAGGATCAGCAGGTTCGGGATCGGGCCCATGATCCTGGCCAGCGGCAGCAGCACGTACGCCGCCGCCGTGGCCGTGTTCAGGGGGTGCTGGCGGCCGATGGTGCGCGGGGAGACGCCGACGGCCACGTAACTCACGAGGACCATCACGCCGATCGCGACGACCAGCGCCTCCCAGGTCGCGTCGAACTCCTGGAGGCAGGCGTACGTGACGAGCGCCGCGGCGGCCATCTCACAGGCCACGCGGAGCAGCAGCGCGACGTTCAGATAGCGGGTCGGGTCGGCCGTGATCTGGGCGAGGCCGGCGCTGCCGCGCCGCCCGGACCGTACGGCCTCCTCGGCGCGGAAGCTGGAGACGCGCGCGAGGCCCGCCTCCGCGCAGGCGGCGAGCCAGGCGACGACGACCAGGGCGACGGCACCCCCGATGAGAGTCGCGCTCATGACACGGTCGGTGCCGGGGAGGGGCCGGTGAAGCCCTTCTCCGCGCGCCAGCCGTCCACGATGGCGGCCTGGAGGCCGAACATCTCGGCCTTCTCGTCCGGCTCCTCGTGGTCGTAGCCGAGCAGGTGCAGCACCCCGTGGACGGTGAGGAGCTGGAGCTCCTCGTCCATGGAGTGCTGCGTCTCGGCGTCCTTGCCCTGCTTCTCGGCGACCTCGGGGCAGAGCACGATGTCGCCGAGCAGGCCCTGCGGCGGCTCGTCGTCGTCCTTCGACGGCGGCCGCAGCTCGTCCATCGGGAAGGACATCACATCGGTCGGACCGGGGAGGTCCATCCACTGGATGTGCAGCTGCTCCATGGCGTCCGCGTCCACCACGATCACCGACAGCTCGGAGAGGGGGTGGATGCGCATCCGTGTCAGCGCGTAGCGGGCGATGTCGAGGATCGCCTGCTCGTCGACCTCGGTTCCGGACTCGTTGTTGACGTCGATCGACATGGTGCGGTGTCTGTCTACTTCCCCTTGGGCCCGGACTGCCTGCCCCGGCCGCCCTGGTGACCGCCGTTCTCGGTGCCGTGCTCGCTGTCGTACTTCTCGTACGCGTCGACGATACGGCCGACGAGCTTGTGCCGGACGACATCCTGCGACGACAGCCGGGAGAAGTGCACGTCGTCCAGCCCCTCCAGGATGTCCTGGACCTGGCGCAGACCGGACTTCGTGCCGTTCGGCAGGTCGACCTGGGTCACGTCACCGGTGATGACGATCTTCGAGTCGAAGCCGAGGCGGGTGAGGAACATCTTCATCTGCTCGGGCGAGGTGTTCTGGGCCTCGTCGAGGATGATGAAGGCGTCGTTGAGCGTCCGGCCGCGCATGTACGCCAGGGGTGCGACCTCGATGGTCCCGGCGGCCATCAGCCGCGGGATCGAGTCCGGGTCGAGCATGTCGTGCAGCGCGTCGTACAGGGGGCGCAGATAGGGGTCGATCTTCTCGTAGAGGGTGCCCGGGAGGAAGCCCAGGCGCTCGCCGGCCTCGACCGCCGGGCGGGTCAGGATGATCCGGTTGACCTGCTTGGACTGCAGGGCCTGGACGGCCTTGGCCATGGCCAGGTAGGTCTTGCCGGTGCCGGCGGGGCCGATGCCGAAGACGACGGTGTGCTTGTCGATGGCGTCGACGTACCGCTTCTGGTTGAGCGTCTTGGGGCGGATCGTGCGGCCGCGCGAGGACAGGATGTTCTGCGTCAGCACCTCGGCCGGGGTCTCCTGGCCGTCGCTCTTCCCGTTCTCGCTCGCTCTCAGCATGGCGATCGAGCGTTCCACTGCGTCCTCCGTCATCGGCTGTCCGGTGCGGAGCACCAGCATCATCTCGTCGAACACGCGCTGGACGAGAGTGACTTCGGGGGCCTCGCCGACCGCGCTGATCTCATTGCCCCGGACATGGATGTCGACCGCCGGGAAGGCCTTCTCGATCACGCGCAGGAGGGAGTCGCCGGAACCCAGCACGGTCACCATGGGGTGCGCCGCGGGGACGGTGAACTGCGCTCTCGCCTTGCCCTGCGCGGAGGTGTGAGCTGTGCGTGTCTGAGTCATGGGCCGGCTCTGTAGGCCGCGGTTCCTCCTCTTGGCCGTGGGGCTCGTGTTGCCCTTCCCAGGGTACGACGCGGCGGTGACAGTGCCGTAGGGCTTTTACCGGGAACGGCTGGGGCCACGCCCCGGGACCCTTCCGGCCGCGGGCCCGGCCGCTCAGCGCCAGACCGGCGCTCCCGCCCCTCCCGGGACGGCCGCCTCGATCTTCGCGCGGATCTCCCGCATCACCTCCACGATGCGGCGCTCGTGCTCCGGGGTCAGCCGGGCGACCGGGACCGAGCAGCTGACGGCGTCCTCGGCCGGGGTGTCGGTGCGCAGGGCGAAGCCGAAGCCGACGATGCCGGTGACGCCCTCCTCGCGGTCGACGGCGTAGCCGCGGGCGCGGACGGCGGCGAGGTCGGCGGCGAGGGCCTCGCGGGTGGTGCGGGTGTTCGGGGTGAGCGCCCGGTAGGGACCCTCGGGGAGGTCCGTGTCGGGGCGTTCGGCCAGGAGGGCCTTGCCGAGGGCGCCGGCGTGGGCGGGCAGGCGGCGGCCGACGCGGCTGATCGTGCGCAGGTACTCGTGGGACTCGCGGGTGGCCAGGTAGGCGACGTCCGTGCCGTCGAGACGGGCGAGGTGGATGGTCTCGCCGAGGGCCTCGGACGCCTCGTCGAGATACGGCCGTACGGCACGCACGCGCGGGTCGGAGTCCAGGTAGCCGGTGCCGGTGAGCAGGGCGCGGATGCCGATGCCGTAGAGGGAGCCCGTGGTGTCGGTGCGGACCCAGCCGCGGCCGATCAGGGTCTGCAGCAGCGCGTACATCGAGCTGCGCGGGACCCCCAGCTCGTCCGCCAGCTCCTGGAGGCGTGCGGGGCGGTCGCCGCGCGCGGCCAGCAGTTCCAGCAGGTCGACCGTGCGGGCCGCCGACTTCACCTCGCGGACGCCCCCGGCGCCGTCTGTCTCCGCCATGGGCCGATCGTATGCGGGCCGCCGACCCCGCCCGCGGGCCTCTTGACGCTCCTCGTTCAGTTACCTAATCTCCATTCTCATACATGAATGACGTCTCCATAGGAAGATGATGCGTGTGGGCATCGACACGGACTCAGACCCGGACCCGGCGACCCGAGCGGCGGCCGGCCCGGTCACGGACCCCTTCCCGGACACGGTCCGGCGGCTGCGGCACGGCATGGCGGAGGGCGTCCTGTCGTTCCCGCTCACCAGCTTCCGCGCCGACGGCTCCCTCGACCCCGACGGCTTCCGCGCGCACCTCGACGCGCAGGTGGCCACCGCTCCCGGCGCCGTCTTCCCCGCCTGCGGCACCGGCGAGTTCTTCTCGCTCGACGAGGACGAGTACCGGCAGGTCGTGACCGCCGCCGTGGAGGTCACCGCGGGCCGGGTGCCCGTCGTCGCGGGCATCGGCTACGGCTGGGCGCAGGCCGTACGGTTCGCGCGGATCGCCGAGGAGGCGGGCGCCGACGCCCTGCTCGTGCTGCCGCACTACCTCGTCGCCGCCCCGCAGGAGGGCCTGGTCCGGCAGTTGGAGGAGATCGCCGCCCGCACCCGGCTGCCGCTCGTCGCCTACCAGCGCGGTCAGGTCGCCTTCACCGCCGCGTCGCTGCGGCGGATCGCCCGGATCCCGCACGTCGTCGGCCTCAAGGACGGCCACAGCGACCTCGACCGGCTGCAGCGCCTCACGCTCGCCGCGCCCGAGGGCTTCCTCTTCTTCAACGGCGCCGCCACCGCCGAGATCCAGGCCCGCGCGTACGCCGCCGTCGGCGTCCCCGCCTACTCCTCCGCCGTGCACGCCTTCGCGCCCGAGATCGCCGGCGCCTTCTTCGACGCGCTGCGCGGCGGCGACGACGCGACGGTGGACCGGCTGCTGCGCGGCTTCTACGTGCCGTTCGTCGAGCTGCGCGACCGCCGCCCCGGATACGCGGTCTCGCTGGTCAAGGCGGCGGCCCGGCTGCGCGGACGCCCCGTCGGCCCCGTACGCGCCCCGCTCACCGATCCCTCGCCGGCCGACCTCGCGGACCTGGAGAAGCTGCTCGCCGACGGCCTCGGCCTGGTCGGCCCGCCCGCCTCCGGCCCCGCCCGCACCGTGTCCGCCGCACCGACCGCCGGAGCCGCCCTGTGACCCGCGACCTGACCGTCACCGACGTCCGGCTGACCCCGATCCTGGTCGCCGACCCGCCACTGCTGAACACGCAGGGCGTGCACCAGCCGTACACCCCGCGGCTCGTCGTGGAGGTCGTCACCGCCGACGGCACCACGGGGGTCGGCGAGACGTACGGCGACACCAAGTACCTGGAGCTGGCCCGGCCGTTCGCGCGGAAGCTGGTGGGCCGCCGGGTCGGCGAGCTGAACGCGCTGCCCGTCCTCGCCGACGAGGTGGCGGTCGACGGGGCACGGGTCTCGCGGCAGGTCGACGTGGGCGGGCTGCGGGGTGTGCAGACCGCCGACAAGCTGCGGCTGTCGGTCGTCTCGGCGTTCGAGGTCGCCTGTCTCGACGCGCTCGGCAAGGCGCTGGGGCTGCCCGTGCACGCCCTGCTCGGCGGGAAGCTCCGGGACACCGTCGAGTACAGCGCGTACCTCTTCTACAAGTGGGCGGAGCATCCCGCGGGGGTCGCCTGCCAGAAGGACGACTGGGGAGCGGCGGTCGACCCGGCCGGGGTCGTCGCGCAGGCCCGGAGGTTCAAGGACCGGTACGGGTTCAGGTCGTTCAAGCTCAAGGGAGGTGTCTTCCCGCCGGACGAGGAGATCGCGGCGGTCCGCGCGCTGGCCGAGGCGTTCCCCGGTCACCCGCTGCGGCTGGACCCGAACGGGGCGTGGACCGTCGCGACCTCCCTGCGGGTCGCCGACGCGCTGGCGGACGTGCTGGAGTACCTGGAGGACCCGGCGCTCGGGACGCCCGCGATGGCCGAGGTGGCGGCGGGGACGTCCGTGCCGCTCGCCACCAACATGTGCGTGACGACCTTCGCGGAGATCGAGGAGGCGTTCACGAAGGGGGCCGTGCAGGTCGTCCTCTCCGACCACCACTACTGGGGCGGTCTGCGCAACACGCGTGAACTGGCCGCGATCTGCCGGACGTTCGGTGTGGGGGTCTCCATGCACTCCAACACCCACCTGGGGATCAGTCTGGCGGCGATGACCCAGGTGGCCTCGACCGTGCCGAATCTGCACCACGCCTGCGACTCCCACTATCCGTGGCAGTCGGAGGACGTCCTCACCTCGCGGCTCACGTTCGAGGACGGGGCGGTCCGGGTGTCGGACGCGCCGGGCCTCGGGGTCGAACTCGACCGGGACAAGCTGGAGTTCCTGCACCAGCGGTGGCTGTCGGACGACGGTTCCCTGCGGGAGCGGGACGACGCGGCCGCGATGCGCGCGGCCGACCCCGGCTGGGTGACACCGCGGATGCCGCGCTGGTAGCCGCCGGGTGCGTTGTCGGGTGTGTTGTCGGGTGCGTCTTCGGATGCGTCTTCGGGTGCGGGTGCGTGGGGGCTGGTCGCGCAGTTCCCCGCGCCCCTAAAAGCACCGGCCCCGCGCCCCTAGAAGCACCGGCCCCGCGGGCCTGAAAAGCACGGGGCGCAGCCCCTGCTTTTCAGGGGCGCGGGGAACTGCGCGAGAAGCCCCACGCACCCGCACCCGACAACACACCCGAGCCCCCCACCACCCCGACCCCGCCCCCGAGCGGAGCGCCGTGGTGCAGACTGGCTGGATCCGCACCACGCCAGGGAGCACATCGTGACCGCGTTCAAGGGAGAGCGACCGCACCGGCCCCAGGTCGACCCGCTGAGGGCCCTGCGCGCACCGGACGACCCGCCCTGGGACGTCTACCTGACGGGCACCGTCTTCCTCGACATCATCTTCACCGGCCTCGACTCCGCCCCGGTGCGCGGGACGGAGTCCTGGGCGCGCGGCATGGGATCGAGCCCCGGCGGTGTGGCCAACATGGCCACGGCCCTGGCCCGGCTGGGCCTGAGGACCTCCCTCGCGGCGGCCTTCGGCGACGACCACTACGGCGAGTACTGCTGGGACGCCCTGGAACAGGGCGAGGGCATCGACCTCTCCGCCTCCCGCACGGTCGCCGGCTGGCACTCTCCGGTCACGGTCTCCATGGCCTACGAGGGCGAACGCACGATGGTGTCCCACGGCCACGCGGCACCCCCGGAGCAGTCCGAGCCGGAGTACCCGCCCCACGCCCGCGCCGCCGTCGCCTCCCTCACACCCGGCGTACGCGCCCCCTGGATCGCGCGCGCCGCGAGCGCGGGCACCCGGATCTTCGCGGACGTCGGCTGGGACGAGACCGGCGCCTGGGACCTGGCGGGCCTGCCCGACCTCGCCCACTGCGAGGCGTTCCTGCCCAACGCGGCCGAGGCGATGCGCTACACCGGCGCCGAGTGCCCCCGGGCCGCCGCCCGCGCCCTGACCGACCACGTCCCGGTGGCCGTGGTGACCCTGGGCGCGGAGGGCGCGTACGCCGTGGACGGCCGGACCGGTGAGACGGCGGAGGTCCCGGCCATCGCCGTGGAGGCCCTGGACCCCACCGGCGCGGGTGACGTGTTCGTGGCCGGCTTCGTCACCGGCACCCTGGCGGACTGGCCCCTCGCGGACCGGCTGGCCTTCGCCGGCCTGACCGCCGCGCTGTCGGTGCAGGAGTTCGGCGGATCGCTGTCCGCTCCCGGCTGGTCGGAGCTGGCCGCGTGGTGGCGCCGGGTGCGGTCGCTGGAGGACCAGGACCCCGAGGCGCTGCGCCGGTACGCCTTCCTGGCGGACCTGCTGCCGACGGACCACGTCAGCCCCTGGCCGCTGCGCCGGGCGGTCCCCACGATCGGCTTCCGCCGCTCGGCCTGACGTTCCCCGCCGGGCACGTCCCCCGCCGGGCACGGCCCCCGTCTCAGCCGAACTCGTACGCGTCCACCTCGGCCAGATACCGGGCCCGCCGCTCCTCGTCGTCCTCCAGGAAGGACGCGGTGAAGGAGTTGCGGGCCAGTTCGCGCAGCCGCTCCTCGCTCAGGCCGAGCGTGCGCCGCACGGCGTCGAAGTTGTCACCGACGTATCCGCCGAAGTAGGCCGGGTCGTCGGAGTTGACCGTGCACAGCAGGCCCGCGTCGAGCATGGCGGGCAGGGGGTGGTCGGCGAGGGTGTCGACGGCCCGCAGCCGGACGTTCGACAGCGGGCACAGCGTCAGCGGGATCCGGTCCCGCACCAGCCGCTCGACGAGGGCCGGGTCCTCCACGCACCGCAGCCCGTGGTCGACGCGTTCGACACCGAGGACGTCGAGGGCCTCGGTGATGTACTCCGGCGGCCCCTCCTCCCCCGCGTGCGCGACCCGCCGCAGGCCCAGCGCGGCGGCCGCCTCGTACACCTCGCGGAACTTCACCGGTGGATGCCCGACCTCGGCGGAGTCCAGTCCGATCCCGGTGATCCGGTCGAGATACGGCCGCGCGGCCTCCAGGGTGGCGAAGGCCGACTCGGCGGACTCGTCGCGCAGGAAACACATGATCAGCCGCGTGGAGACGCCGTGCGTCTCCACGCTCCTGCCCAGCGCCCGCCACAGTCCCTCGACGACCGTCCCCATCCCCACACCGCGCGCGAGGTGGGCCTGCGGATCGAAGAAGATCTCCGCGTGCCGTACGCCCTGGGCGGCGGCGCGGGCCAGGTAGGCGTCGGCGAGGTCGGCGAAGTCCCGCTCGGTGCGCAGGACGGCCATCAGCTCGTAGTACAGGTTCAGGAACGACTGCAGGTCCTCGAACTCGTACGCTTTGCGAAGCGCGTCCGTGTCCGCGTACGGCAGCGCCACCCCGTTGCGGGCGGCCAGCGCGAACGCCAGCTCCGGCTCCAGGGTGCCTTCGATGTGCAGGTGCAGTTCAGCTTTGGGGAGGGGCATCAAAGCATCGTACGGCCGCTCTACCGCCGTTTCGGAAGCGCCACCCGCATGAGGTCGTGTGCCACAGTCAGCTCCCCCTCGAACCCGGCGGCGCGTGCCTGCCGTTCGAACTCGGCGGGCTCGGTGTACCGCTGGCTGAAGTGGGTGAGCACGAGGTGCCGTACGCCGCAGTCGCGGGCCACCGAGGCGGCCTGTCCGGCCGTCAGATGCCCGTGGTCCACGGCGAGTTGCACGTCCTCGTCGAGGAACGTGGACTCGATGACGAGCATGTCGGCCGCGTCGGCGAGGGCGTAGACCCCGTCGCACAGCCGGGTGTCCATGACGAACGCGAACCGCTGTCCGCGCCGCGGCTCGCTCACGTCGTCCAGCGTGACGTCGCCGACCGCGCCCTCCCGCTGGATCCGTCCGATGTCGGGCCCGGCGATCCCGCGCTCGGCGAGCCGCTCGGGCAGCATCCGGCGCCCGTCGGGCTCGACGAGCCGGTAGCCGTAGGACTCGACGGGGTGCGAGAGCCTGCGCGCGTCGAGGGTGTACGAGGAGTCGGCGGCCAGCGTCCCGCCCTCCCCGTCGACCGGCGCCTGGACCAGTTGGACCGTCTCGCGGTACGCGGTGGCGTACCGCAGACGGTCGAAGAACCGCTGCCCGGAGCGCGGGTAGTGCGCGGTGACCTCGTGCGGGACCCGGTCGAGGTTGATCCGCTGGATGACACCGGCCAGCCCCAGCGAGTGGTCCCCGTGGAAGTGGGTGACGCATATCCGGTTCAGGTCGTGTGCGGCGACCCCGGCGCGCAGCATCTGCCGCTGGGTGCCCTCGCCCGGGTCGAACAGCAGCCCCTGCGCGTCCCAGCGCAGCAGATAGCCGTTGTGGTTGCGGTGCCGGGTCGGGACCTGGCTGGCGGTGCCGAGGACCACCAGTTCACGTACGGACACGGCGCGCTACCCGGGGGGCCACTGCAGACCGCGGCCGCCGACGACGTGGGCGTGCGCGTGGAACACGGTCTGGCCGGCGCCGGTGCCGGTGTTGAAGACGATGCGGTAGCTCTCCAGCTTGTCCTCGTCGGCGACGGCCCGTGTCTCGCGCAGGACGTCGGCGGCGAGGTCCGGGGCGGCGGCGGCGAGGGTCGCGGCGTCCTCGTAGTGCGCCTTCGGGATGACCAGGACGTGCGTCGGTGCCTGGGGGTTGATGTCCCTGAACGCGACGGTCGTGTCCGTCTCCCGCACGATGGTCGCCGGGACGTGTCCCGCCGCGATCTTGCAGAACAGACAGTCGTCCTGCGGCTCCCCAGCCATGCGTGCCTCCCAGCCAGCGGTGATCCCTTACCGGGGGCATGGTAGCGCCAGGGGGTGACGGGGGTGCGGGTGTTGGTGCGGGTGCGTGGTCGGGTGGCTCTGGAAAGCAGTGGGCGCAGCCCCTGCATTCCAGGGGCGCGGGGAACTGCGCGACCAGCCCCCACCCACCCGCACCCGACCACGCACCCCCGCGCCGCTACGCCTCCGGCAACGAGGGGGCCACCTTCGCCGGTGTCGTCTCCAGTCCGGCCAGCGCGATCCGGATCGCCTCGTCCAACTGCGGGTCACGCCCCGCCGCGTGGTCCTGCGGCGCCTGCACGACCTCCACGTCCGGATCGACCCCGTGGTTCTCCACGCCCCACCCGTACCCCTCCAGCCAGAACGCGTACTTCGGCTGTGTCACGAGCGTCCCGTCCACCAGCCGGTAGCGGCTGTCGATCCCGACGACACCGCCCCACGTCCGCGTCCCCACCACCGGCCCGATCCCGAGCGCCTTGACCGCCGCGTTGACGATGTCCCCGTCGGACCCGGAGAACTCGTTGGCGACGGCGACGACGGGCCCCCGGGGCGCGTCGTCGGGGTAGCTGGTCGCGCGCATCCCGCGCGGCAGGTCCCAGCCCACGATCCGCCGCGCCAGTTTCTCCACGACGAGCTGCGAGGTGTGCCCGCCCCGGTTCTCCCGGACGTCCACGACGAGCCCCTCCCGGGCGACCTCGACCCGCAGGTCGCGGTGGAGCTGCGCCCAGCCGGAGCCGACCATGTCGGGCACGTGCAGGTACCCGAGCCGGCCGCCGGACCTCTCGTGGACGTAGGCCCGCCGGTCGGCCACCCACGCGTGGTACCGCAACGGCTCCTCGTCGGAGATGGGCACCACCACGGGATGCCGCAGGTCGCCGCCGCCGGCCGGCAGGACGGTCAGCTCGACCGCCTTGCCCGCCGTGCCGACGAGCAGCGGTCCGGGCCCGGCCACCGGGTCGACCGGCCGGCCGCCCACGGCGACGATCGTGTCCCCGGCCCGCACGGCCACGCCGGGCGCGGCGAGCGGGGAGTGCGCGTCGGGGTCGGAGGTCTCCGACGGCAGCACCCGGTCGATGCGCCAGCCGCCGTCCTCGTGCCGGGAGACGTCCGCGCCGAGCAGCCCCTGCCGCCGGTCGCCGGAGCCGCCCCGGCCGCGCGGGGTGACGTACGCGTGCGAGGTCCCCAGCTCGCCCTGGACCTCCCACAGCAGGTCCACGAGGTCGTCGTGGGTGGCCACCCGCTCCAGGACCGGGCGGTAGCGGTCCAGGACGCCGTCCCAGTCCACCCCTCCGAGGTCCGGGCGCCAGAAGTTGTCCCGCATCAGACGGCCGGTCTCGTCGAACATCTGGCGCCACTCGGCGGCCGGGTCGACGGTCAGCCGTACGCGCGAGAGGTCGACGGTGATGTTGCTGTCGCTCTCGTCGTCGTTCGAGGCGCGCCGGTCGCTGGGGACGACCTTGAGCTTGCCGTCGGTCCACAGCAGGACCCGTTTGCCGTCGCCGCCGACGGCGAAGTGGTCGGCGTCGGAGGCGAGGTGTTCGAGGCGCCGCTGGGCGAGGTCGTAGCGGACCAGGGAGGTCTTCGGGTCGGGGTCGTCGGGGGTGGCCCGGGAGTGGCCGAGGACGCCGGTGACGGGGTGGTGCAGCCACAGGACGCCGTCCTTGGCGGCCCGGAGCGTGGAGTAGCGGCCGGCCTCCACCGGGAAGGGGACGATCCGGTCGGCGAGTCCGTCCAGGTCGATCCGGGTCGCCGGGGCGCCCTCGCCGTCGGGGGTCTCGTCCTTGTCGGGTGCCTCGAACGGGCGGCCGTGCCGCTGCGGCCCGAAGGGCGAGGGCGTGGTCGCGGCGAGCGTGATGAGGTGCGGCCGGGCCCCGCTGACGAAGTGCAGGTCGAAGACGTGTTCGTCGTAGACGGGGTCGAAGGCGCGGGCGGAGAGGAAGGCGAGGTGCTTGCCGTCGAGGGTGAACGTCGGCGAGAAGTCCTGGAAGCGCAGCGGGGTCGCCTCGGTGACGGACAGGTCGGCGGTGTTGGCGAGCTTGAGCTGGCGCAGCGGGCGCGGGCCGGGGTGCGACCACGCGAGCCAGGCGGAGTCGGGCGAGAAGACCAGCCCGGACACCTCGCCGTCCTCGCTGCGGTCGACCTCCCGCACCTCCCCGCTCTCCCGTTCGACGAGCAGGACCCGGCCGTCGTGCGCGGCGACGGCGACCCGGCTGCCGTCGGGCGCGACCGAGAGCCCGAGGACGCGGCCCAGCTGCCCCGCGGCGAGCCGGCGCGGTGTGGCGCCCGGGGCGGCACCGGTGGCCGGGGCGAACTCCAGCGCGTCGTCGCCCTCCGCGTCCGTCACCCACACCACCCACTCCTCGCCCTCCACCCGGAAGGTGCGCGGCAGCCGGGCCCGTACGCCCTGCTCGGCGGCGAGCGCGCGGGCGGGGCCGGAGCGGTGGGTGATCCAGTGGATCGAGCCGCGTACGGAGACGGCGCTGCCCCGGGCGGTGTGGTCGGGCGAGGCGGAGCCGAACCAGCGGGCCGCGTTCACCGGGAAGGGCTGGAGATCGACGCGCTGCCCGCCGAGCCGGATGTCGAGCCGACGCGGTTCGGCGCCGTCCAGGTCGTCCAGCAGCCACAGTTCACCCGCGGCCGTGTACACGACCCGGGTGCCGTCGGTGGCCGCGTGCCGGGCGTAGAAGCCGTCGAGCGGGGTGTGCCGGCGTAGGTCGGAGCCGTCGGCGAGGGAGGAGTACAGCGCCCCGACGCCCTCGTGGTCGGAGAGGAACCCGATCCGGTCCCCCACCCACAGCGGGTATTCGAGATTGCCGTCCAACTCGGCGTGCAGACGGGTGAATTCCCCGGTGTTCTCGTCACCGTCGTCGTGGCGGTCGATCCACAGCTTGCCCGCCGTGCCGCCCCGGTAGCGCTTCCACCAGGCGGCCTCGCGGCCCATCGGCGCGGACAGCAGCACGGTGGCGGGGCCGTGGGCGACATCGCCGACCGGCCCGTACGGCAGCGTGGTGGCCGGGCCGCCGTCGAGCGGGACGGCGCGGGCCCAGCTCCGCCGGAGACTGGCCTGCCCGTGGGTGCTGAGCGCGAGGACCCGGCCGTCCGGCGTCCAGCCGCGTACCTGGGTGCGCCAACTCCCCCAGTACGTCAGGCGCCTGGACGATCCGCCGTCGACGGGCGCCACATGCACCTCGGGCGCGCCGTCCCGCGTGGAGGTCCACGCGAGGGTGCTGCCGTCCGGGGAGATCCGCGGGTGGTTGACGGGTACGTTGTCCGCGCTGACCCGCCAGGCACGGCCGCCGTCCAGAGGCGCGAGCCACACGTCGTCCTCGGCGGTGAAGGCGACCAGGTCGCCGTGCAGGTGCGGATACCGGAAATACGCGAGCTGAGTCACCCGGTCACTTTAAGCAGCGTTCGGTCCGATGGGGAGGGGTTTGGATCATGTCCCTCGCCCCGGGCCCGAGTTGCCGCGGGGCCCGGCCTCACTTGCCCTCGGGCACGCACGCGGGGTCCTTCTGACACCAGATGGTCTGGGTGACGGTGACCGTCACGGTCGGTCCCGGCCCGCCCTGACCGCCCGGCCCGGTGCTCGGGGCGGGGGCGTCGCAGTTGCCGAGCCCCTCGACGTGGAACCACTCCTTGCCGCCGACCTTCGCGGTCAGGTCCCCGCGTACGCACCGGCCGTTGACCCCTCTCGTCACCTTCCCGGTGAGGCTGATGTCCCGGCCTTCCTTGTCCTCGCCCGTGCAGTCGACGTGCGCGACGGTGGCGGCGGACGCGGACGGCGACCCGGACTTCCGCGCGCCGTCGCCGTCGTACGAGGCCGTGCAGGTGAGCCACCGGACGTCGAGGCCCTCCCGCTCCAGTTCCTTGGTCGCCAGCTGGTCCGTCGTGAACGCGACCGCGCCGGTGTTCAGCCCGCCGCCCTCACAGGCCACCAGGCTCATGACGGCGCCGACTCCGAGCCCGGCTCCCAGCAGGAGCCGGCGCCCGCCGGTCCGGTGCGCCCTGACACGCCTCCATACCCGCATGCACGGCAGCCTGCCACCGGCCGCCGCGCCGCGGAAGACCGCGTGCGGCCATGCCGCCGGGAAGGGTGAACCGGGGGTGCGCCGGGCGCACGCGGCCTCAGCCGCGCATCAGCAGCCATTCCTGCAGCTCCACCAAGTTCCCCTCGGGGTCTTTGAGATGGGCCACGCGCATCCGGTCGGTCATGGGTGCGGGTCCGTGCAGCAGGTGTGCGCCGCGCTCGGTGATCTGCTCGCAGTACGCGTCGAGGTCGTCGACCCGCAGGACGACGAGCGACCGGTGCCCGTTGGCCGTGCCGGCCAGTTCGCCGAGGACCTCCGCCATCATCGCCCGGTCCTGCAGGGCGATGCCCGCGGACCCGACCGCCGGGCTGAACTTCTCGTACGGCCCCTCGGCCGCACCGGACTGCGGCTTCAGCCCGAGGACGTCGGCATAGAAGCGATAGCAGGCGGCGAAGTCCGAGACGAGCAGTCTGACCTGGGCGAGTTCCACGATGCTCCCTGGGGTCGGGGGACGGCGGCCGGGACCGGGGCGGTCAGGACCAGCGTCCGGTTCTGCCCAGCAGCAGCGCCCCGGCCGCCGTTCCGGCGGTCGATGTGCGCAGCACACTGGGCCCGAGTCGGTACGCCCCCGCGCCCGCCTCGCCGAAGAGCGCCAGCTCCTGCGGTGAGACACCCCCCTCGGGCCCCACGACGAGCACGATCTCCCCGGTCGCCGGCAGCTCGGCCGTCGCCAGGGTCTCGTCGCCGCTCTCGTGCAGGACGGCGGCGAAGTCGGCCTTCGCCAGCAGTGCCGCGACCTGCTTGCTCGTGGCCGCGTCCGCGACCTCGGGGAACCGCGTCCGGCGGGACTGCTTGCCCGCCTCCCGCGCGGTGGCCCGCCACTTGGCGAGCGCCTTCAGCCCCCGCTCGCCCCGCCACTGGGTGATGCAGCGGGCGGCGGCCCAGGGCACGATCGCGTCGATGCCGACCTCGGTCATGGTCTCGACGGCCAGTTCGCCCCGGTCGCCCTTGGGCAGCGCCTGGACGACGGTGAGGCGGGGCTGCGCGGGCGGCTCCTCCCGCAGCTCCCCCACGTCCATGACGACCAGCCGGTCCTTGCCCTCGGCGGCCTTCACCACGCCTTCCACCCACCGGCCCCGCCCGTCGGTGAGGACGACGTCCTCACCGGGCTGCAGCCGCTTCACCGAGACGGCGTGCCGGCCTTCGGGGCCGTCGAGCACGATTTCCGAGCCCCGGCCGTCGAACCGGTCCACCACGAACACCGGCGCGGTCATCGCTCCTCGCCCCCGGTGCGGCCCCCGCCCGTCCCGCCGACCCGTGCGGCGGCCTGTTCGGCCCGCGCGGCGGCGATCTCGGCGGCCAGCACCCCGACCAGCTCCCCGGCGGGCAGCTTGCGGGCCATGCGGTGCCCCTGCCCGGCCCACAGCGCCATGCCCTGCGCGTCCCCGGCCGTGGCGGCGGCCTTGCGCAGCGGCGAGGTGAGGTGGTGGACCTCGGGGTAGGCGACCGGCGCGTACGGGCCGTGCTCGCGCAGGAAGCGGTTGAGCAGCCCGCGGGCCGGGCGGCCGGAGAAGGCGCGGGTCAGCTCGGTGCGGACGAAGAGGGGGTCGGTCAGGGCCTGCTTGTGGACGGCGTGCGCGCCGGACTCCTCGGTGGCGAGGAAGGCCGTGCCGAGCTGGGCCGCGCTCACGCCCGCCGTGAGGAGGGCGGCGATCTGGCCGCCGCGCATGATGCCGCCGGCCGCGACCATCGGCAGGGCCACGGCCTCGCGGACCTGGGCGACCAGGGAGAGCAGGCCGATGCCGGCGCAGTCCCGTTCGGGGTCGTCGCGGTGGGTGCCCTGGTGGCCGCCCGCCTCGACGCCCTGCACGATCACGGCGTGGGCCCCGGACCGCTCCACGGCCTGGGCCTCCTCCGCCGAGGTCGCGGTGACCAGGGTGAGCGTGCCCTTGCGGGCGAGGGACTCCACGACCTCGGGGGTCGGGCAGCCGAAGTGGAACGACACCACCGGTACGGGGTTGTCGAGCAGCACGGCGAGCTTGGCCTCGTAGCCGTCGTCGCGTCCGCTGTCCGGGTCGCCCAGCTCGGCGTCGTACCAGGTCGCCTCACCGGCCAGCTGCTCCGCGTAGACGTCGACGGCGGCGGGCTCGGAGTACTCCGGCTGCGGCATGAACAGGTTGACGCCGAAGGGGCGGGAGGTGAGGGCCCGGAGGGCCTTGATCTCCTGGTACATCCCGTCGGCCGTCTTGTACCCGGCGGCGAGGAAGCCCAGCCCGCCCGCCTCGGACACGGCGGCGGCCAGCCGGGGCACGGAGACACCGCCCGCCATGGGGGCCTGCACGATCGGCAGCGGGACGAGATCGGTCAGCGCGGAGGACATGACGGCATGGTGCCACTGTCCTCCGGACATCGCCGAATCGGGTGCGGGCGGTTGTTCGAGTGCGGGTCCGTCGTGGGTGGTCGCGCAGTTCCCCGCGCCCCTCAAGACATCTTTTCAGGGGCGCGGGGAACTGCGCGAGAAGCCCCACCGGACCCGCACCCGACAACGAACCCGCTCAGCGCCCGTTGAACGCGTCCTTCAGGCGGGAGAACAACCCCTGCTGCCCGGGCTGGAACTGCCCCGTGGGCCGCTCCTCCCCGCGCATCGCGGCGAGCTGCCGCAGCAGGGCCTCCTGCTCGGGATCCAGCTTCGTCGGCGTCTGCACCTCGACGTGGACGATCAGATCGCCCCGGCCGCCGCCCCGCAGATGCGTGACACCGCGGCCGTGCAGCGGGATCGACTGCCCGGACTGCGTCCCGGGCCGGATGTCGACCTCCTCCAGACCGTCCAGCGTCTCCAGCGGCACCTTGGTGCCGAGGGAGGCCGCCGTCATCGGGATGGTGACCGTGCAGTGCAGATCGTCACCGCGCCGCTGGAACGTCGAGTGCGGCAGCTCGTGGATCTCGACGTAGAGGTCACCGGCGGGACCGCCACCCGGCCCCACCTCGCCCTCACCGGCGAGCTGGATCCGTGTGCCGTTGTCGACACCGGCCGGGATCTTGACCGTGAGCGTCCGCCGCGACCGCACCCGCCCGTCGCCCGCGCACTCGGGGCACGGGTTGGGGACGATCGTGCCGAACCCCTGGCACTGCGGGCAGGGCCGGGAGGTCATGACCTGACCGAGGAAGGACCGCGTGACCTGCGAGACCTCACCGCGGCCGCGGCACATGTCACAGGTCTGCGCGGTGGTGCCCGGGGCCGCGCCCTCGCCGCTGCACGTCGTGCAGACGATGGCGGTGTCGACCTGGATGTCCTTCGTGGTGCCGAAGGCCGCCTCGTCGAGGTCGATCTCCAGCCGGATCATCGCGTCCTGTCCCCGGCGCGTACGCGAGCGGGGACCCCGCTGCGACGCCGTGCCGAAGAAGGCGTCCATGATGTCCGAGAAGTTCCCGAAGCCGCCGGCGCCGAAGCCGCCCGCACCCCCGCCGCCCGCCTGGGACAGGGGGTCGCCGCCGAGGTCGTAGACCTGCTTCTTCTGCGGGTCCGACAACACCTCGTAGGCGGCGTTGATCTCCTTGAACCGCTCCTGGGTCTTCGGATCGGGGTTGACGTCCGGATGCAGCTCGCGCGCGAGCCTCCGGAACGCCTTCTTGATCTCGTCCTGGGACGCGTCGCGGCGCACGCCGAGCACGGCGTAGTAGTCCGTGGCCACTCAGGACTCCGCCAGGATCTGTCCGACGTACCGTGCCACCGCTCGTACCGCTCCCATCGTTCCCGGATAGTCCATGCGCGTAGGTCCGACCACGCCCAGCTTCGCTACTGCCTCACCGCCCGAACCGTAGCCGACGGAGACGACGGACGTGGAGTTGAGTCCCTCATACGCGTTCTCATGACCGATGCGTACGGTCATGCCCGAATCCCCCGCCTCACCAAGCAACTTGAGGAGGACGACCTGTTCCTCCAAGGCTTCCAGAACGGGCCGGATGGTGAGGGGGAAGTCATGTCCGAAGCGGGTGAGATTGGCGGTTCCGCCGATCATCAGCCGCTCCTCGCTCTCCTCGACGAGTGCTTCGAGGAGGGTGGAGAGCACCGTCGCGACCGTGCCCCGGTCCTCCAGGTCGAACGCCTCGGGCAGGTCCTCGACCAGCCTCGGCACATCGGTGAAGCGGCGGCCCGCGACCTTGCTGTTGAGCCGGGCCCGCAGGTCCGCGAGTGACGTTTCTCCGAACGGCGCCGGGCAGTCCACCAGCCGCTGCTCCACCCGTCCCGTGTCCGTGATCAGCACGAGCATCAGCCGGGCGGGCGCCAGCGACAGCAGCTCCACGTGCCGCACCGTCGACCGTGTGAGCGACGGGTACTGCACGACGGCGACCTGCCGGGTGAGCTGCGCGAGCAGCCGCACGGTCCGTGCCACCACGTCGTCGAGGTCGACCGCGCCGTCCAGGAAGTTCTGGATGGCGCGCCGCTCGGGCGGGGTCATCGGCTTGACCCCGGCGAGCTTGTCGACGAAGAGCCGGTACCCCTTGTCGGTGGGGATGCGGCCCGCGCTGGTGTGGGGCTGGGCGATGAAGCCCTCGTCCTCCAGCGCCGCCATGTCGTTGCGAACGGTCGCCGGGGAGACGCCGAGGTTGTGCCGCTCGGTGAGCGCCTTGGAACCGACCGGCTCCTCGGTGCCCACGTAGTCCTGGACGATGGCGCGCAGCACCTGCAGCCTGCGTTCACTGAGCACCGCGCACACCTCCCGTTCGCGCTCCTGCGGCTTCCCCTTGGCACTCACCCCGGGCGAGTGCCAACACTCCCCGCCCAGTGTACGGCGGTGGGGTACGCCCCCGGCAAGGCCGGGCTCCGGCCGGGGGCTGTTTCCTACCGGGGAGTACACGACGACGCCGTCCCCGGAGCTACGGCTAGCGTCGGCGCATGACGGTGACTTGGGAAGAGTGCGGGTGGCAGGAATTGACGTCCGGGGTCGGACGATGCCGCCTGCCCGGCTGGGACTGCACGGCCGGGCTGGTGGTCGGGGAGGGCTCGGCCCTCGTGATCGACGCGGGTTCGAGCCTGCGGGAGGGCGCGCGGTTGCGCGGCGAGGCGTGCCGGCTGCTCGGTGGCGCCCGTGTGACACATCTCGCGCTCACCCACCCGCACTTCGACCATGTCTTCGGGGCGGCCGCGTTCGCCGGGGTGGAGGTCTTCGGCGCGGTGGGGGTCGACGGCGTCCTGAGCCGTGACCACGAGGCCCTCCGCGCGGACGCCGTGCACCACGGCCTTCCCCCGGCGGACGCCACCGAGGCCGCCGACCTGCTGGTACGTCCCCGTCACCTGGTCTCCGGGGAGTGGACGCTCGACCTCGGAGGCGATGTCCGGGTGCTGCTGGCGAACGTGGGCCCCGGGCACACGGGGCACGACCTGGCGGTCCTGGTGTCAGGGGGCGCTCGGGAGGTGGTGTTCTGCGGGGACCTGGTCGAGGAGTCCGGCGAGCCGCAGGCGGGCCCCGACGCGATCCCGTCCCGCTGGCCGGCCGCGCTGGACCGGCTGCTGGACCTCGGCGGCGAGGACGCGCTGTACGTGCCCGGCCACGGGGCGGTGGTGGACGCGGCGTTCGTCCGGGCCCAGCGCGACGCCCTGGCACGCCGCTTCGGCGTGTCGGACTGAGCACGGGGGCATCCGGGCGCGGCTTCTCCTATCGTCACTCGAATGCGCCAGTACTCACCCGACCTGACCCCGCCGTGGAAGAAGCCGAAGCCGGTCCCCGAGGTCCCGGCCGATCCCGGTCTGGTCGTCGAGGAGCCCGCCACCGGCTTCTGCGGCGCGGTCGTCGGCTGCGAGGCGGGCACGGTGACGCTGGAGGACCGCTTCGGCAAGCACCGGGTGTTCCCGCTGGAGCCGCGGGGGTTCCTGCTGGAGGGGCAGGTGGTGACGCTGGTCCGCCCCGCGTCGTCGGCCCCGGTCCGTCCCTCCCGCACGGCCTCCGGCTCCGTGGCCGTGCCGGGCGCTCGCGCGCGGGTCGCCCGCGCCGGGCGCATCTACGTGGAGGGGCGCCACGACGCCGAGCTGGTCGAGAAGGTGTGGGGCGACGATCTGCGGGTCGAGGGTGTGGTGGTGGAGTACCTGGAGGGTGTGGACGACCTGCCCGCGATCGTCGAGGACTTCGCCCCGGGGCCGGACGCGCGGCTCGGCGTGCTGGTCGACCACCTGGTCCCCGGCAGCAAGGAGTCCCGCATCGCCGCGTCGGTGACCAGCGAGCACGCGCTCGTCGTCGGGCACCCGTACATCGACATCTGGGAGGCGGTGAAGCCGTCGTCGGTGGGCATCGCGGCGTGGCCGCGGGTGCCGCGGGGGCAGGACTGGAAGACCGGGGTGTGCCGGGCGCTGGGGTGGCCCTCGGAGAACACCGGGGCGGTGTGGCAGGCGATCCTGGGGCGGGTGGGGTCCTACAAGGACCTGGAGCCGGAGTTGCTGGGGCGGGTGGAGGAGCTGATCGACTTCGTCACGGATAGCGGTGGGGCCTGACGTCGGGCAAGGTGGCGAAGTCACTCGTATCCAGTTCGACTCCCAGAATCTCCAAGGCCACTGGGTCACCGAACTTGGTGATCTGTTGCGTCAGATACTTCGCGTCTTCGCCCACTCCCTCGGGTCTGGTCAGCAGGACGCATTGCCCCATGATCGGGTCCAGGATGAGATAGGCAGGCACCTTGCCTGCTGCGTAGATCGACCTCTTGACCTCGTAATCCTGATGAACACTGGACTTGGAGACGACCTCCACCACCAGGCTGACCAGTTGGGCGGGCAACAGCCGGCCCGAAGCAGGCAAGAGGTCCCGCGCGACGACCACCAGATCCGGCACCGGCTCACTGGCCTCGGTCGGAATGTCGACGTCCTGTGTCTGAAGACGAGACCAGCGCGCTCGTGGAATCTGGTCCTGCACATCGACAACGATCATGTTGTGCACGATGTCAGGGCTGACCATCATCACGATCACCCCCCGGAGAAGCTCTACCTTGACGCCCTCGGGGGGCTCGAACTCCGCGAAGAACCTGGTCATCCCACGCTCGTCCACAGCGGTCATCTCCATGGCCTACATATCTGCCGCGTGCTATTGGCGGCAGCCTACGAACCAGGTTAGGTACCGAACCTCCGTTCCGTACCGATTCACCCACCCGGATGATCAGTCCACCAGGTCCCGCACCACCGCGTCCGCCAGCAACCGCCCCCGCAGCGTCAGCACCGCACGCCCCTCCTCGTACGGCCCCGTCTCCAGCAGCCCGTCGGCGAGCGCGCGACCGGCGGCCGCACGGCCGTCCTCCTTCAGCAGCGGCAGGGGGCACCCCTCCCGCAGCCGCAGTTCCAGCAGGATGCGCTCGACCCTGCGGTCCTCGTCCGACAGGAGCTCCCGCCCGGCGCCAGGGGAGCGCCCCTCCGCCAGCGCGCCCGCGTACGCGCCGGGGTGCTTGACGTTCCACCAGCGGACGCCGCCGACGTGGCTGTGGGCACCCGGTCCCGCGCCCCACCAGTCGGCGCCCCGCCAGTACAGCTCGTTGTGGAGGCAGCGCCCGGCGTCGGACGTGGCCCAGTTGGACACCTCGTACCAGTCGAACCCGGCGGCCGACAGCATCTCCTCGGCGATCAGGTACCGGTCGGCGTGGACGTCGTCGTCCGTCATCGGGACCTCGCCGCGCCGGATGCGCCGGGCGAGCTGCGTGCCCTCCTCGACGATCAGCGCGTACGCCGAGACGTGGTCGGGCCCGGCGCCGAGCGCGGCGTCCAGGGAGGCCCGCCAGTCGTCGTCGGACTCGCCGGGGGTGCCGTAGATCAGGTCGAGGTTGACGTGGTCGAAGCCGGCGGCGCGTGCCTCCGCGACGCATGCCTCGGGGCGCCCGGGCGTGTGCGTACGGTCGAGGATCTTCAGGACGTGCTGCCGGGCGCTCTGCATGCCGAAGGAGACGCGGTTGAAGCCGCCCGCGCGGAGGGTCTCCAGGTACGCCGGGTCCACGGACTCCGGGTTCGCCTCCGTCGTCACCTCGGCGTCGTCGGCGAGGGAGAACTCGTCGCGGATCGCCCCCAGCATCCGTACGAGGTCGTCGGCGGCCAGCAGGGTGGGGGTGCCGCCGCCGACGAAGACGGTGCGGACGGGACGCGGGTCGTCCCCGAGGACCTTGCGGGCGAGGCGGATCTCGTCGACGACGGTGTCCGCGTAGTTGTCGCGGGAGGCGAGGACACCGCCGGTGCCGCGCAGCTCGGTGGCGGTGTAGGTGTTGAAGTCGCAGTAGCCGCAGCGGGTCGCGCAGTACGGGACGTGCAGATAGAACCCGAGGGGCCGCTCGGCCGCGCCGGCCAGGGCGTGGGCGGGCAGCGCGCCGTCGTCGGGGACGGGCTCACCGTCGGGGAGTGCGGAAGGCATGTGCTCCATTGTCCCGCACCCCCGCGGGTCCTCATTCCGCCCGCAGCACCAGCAGTGCGAGGTCGTCGTCGGGGGGCCGGTCACCGAACTCGTGGACGAGCCGCCGGATGCGTTCGGCGGTGAGTTCGGCGTCGAGCCCGGCGCAGCCGGAGAGCGCGGTGGCGAGGCCGTCCTCGTCGTCGAACATGCGGGGGCCGCTGCGGCGCTCGGTGACCCCGTCGGTCACGCACAGCAGGGTGTCGCCGCGGCGCAGCTCGAAGGTCTCGGAGACGTACGCGGTGTCCTCGATCACCCCGAGCAGCGTCTGCGGCTCGGCCACGGCCCGTACGTCGCCGTCGGGGCCCAGCAGCAGCGGCAGCGGGTGCCCGGCGGAGGCGAGGGTGCAGCGGACGCCGCCGTCGACGGGGACGAGTTCGCCGTAGAGGAGGGACAGGAAGCGGGTCTGCGGGCCGTCGGGGTCGACGAGGCCGGGGTCGCCCGCCGTGACCAGGGCGCGGGCGGCGGCGTCGGCGGCCTCGGTGGCGTCGTCGAGGAGGAGCTGGTTGAGCCGGTCGAGGACGTCCGCGACGCCGTAGCCCTCGCGGGCGAGCAGCCGCAGCCAGGGCCGGGCGAGGCCGATGACGACGGCCGCCTCGGGGCCCTTGCCCTGGACGTCGCCGATCGCGAAGCACCAGCGGCCCCGGCCCGCCGGGAAGAGGTCGTAGAAGTCGCCGCTGGGTCCGCCCTTGTCGCACGGCTCGTAGACGAGCGCGCTGGACACACCGGGGATCTCGGCGACCGCGCCCGGCAGCAGTCCGCGCTGCAGGACACGGCTGATGGTGGCCTGGCGGGCGTACTGGCGGGCCGCGCCGATGGACAGCGCGATCCGCCGGCTGAGGTCCTCGACCAGCCCGGTCACCTCGTCGGGAAACCGCGGCAGCCCGGCCCGCCCGATGACGAGCGTCCCGAGCGGGCGTCCCCCGGCGATCAACCGGTACGCGAGCGCGGCACCGGGTGCGTCGCCTGCGCGAGCCGGGGCTTCGTCTCCTGCGCGAGCCAGGGCTTCGTCTCCTGCCCGGGCTGCGGCTTCGCCTCCTGCGCGCGCTTGAGCTGCGGTTGCGCCGCGCGCTTGAGCTGCGGTTTCGCTTCCGAGCACGGCTTCGTCGCCGGGTGCGGGGGCGTTGCCGCGTGCCGCTCGGGGGTCGGTCCCGGGTTCGGCCCCGGGCCCGGTCACGGCGTTGGACTCGGCTGTGGTCTCGGCTGTGGTCTCGGCTGTGGTCTCGGATGCGGCCCGGGTTTCGGCTCGGGGGTCGGTTTCGGGCCCGGCGGCGGTTCGGGCGTGGACGGCGTCGGCTGCCTCGGCCTCGGGCGCGGCTCCGGTGTCGGCCTCGGCCCCAGCCGTGGCTTCGGCGCAGGTCCCGGCCCGGGTCCCGGCTTCGGCACAGGCCCCTGCCCCTGCCCTTGCCCCTGGTTCGGCTGCGGGTTCGGCCCAGGTGCCGGCTCGGGCCCCGGCCTCGGCCTCCCGCTCCCCCGCCGGCCCGGCCCCGCCCCCGAACGAGCCCCCGTCCTCCGCCGGCCTCGGCCACGGCACAGGTACCGCCCGTGATCTCACCGAGTCGGGCAGTCTCGGGGGGTCCTTCTCCAGGGCCCGGCGGAGTTCCTCGATGCGGTTCTCGCTGCCGTGCCACACACGGGCGAGGCGGGGCGCGGGGCCGAGCGAGCCGTCGCCGCCGCGCCAGCCCAGCCCCTCCTCCTCCAGCCACACCGCGCACCAGTCGGCCAGTCTCGGCACGAGCAGCTGCCCGGCGAGCGCGGCGACGAGGTCCTCGTCCAGCTGTCCGGTGAGCAGGTCGGACGCCTCCGCGAGGAAGGAGAGCGCACCCCGGTTCAGCCACTCCCGGTCGTGCTCCCCGCCGGGCCGGGGCACGGGCGCGACGAGGCCGCCCGGGTCCACGTCCTGTCCGGGGCCCGCCGCACCGGCGTACGCCCGCGCATCCCCGGCGTCGTACCCCTCGGCCCCCTCGGCCCCCTCGGCCGACGAACCGCCCGCATCGCCGCCGTACGGCTCGAACACCCCCTCCACCGCCCCCACCGCCATCGCCCCGTCGACCGACAGCCGGGCCCAGACGGTCTTGGCGCCGGTCCGGTAGGTGATCCCCCAGGCTTCGCAGAGCGCGGCGACCAGGCGCAGGCCACGCCCGTACTCGGCGGCGCCGTAAGGCCGTTCGAGGAGGTACGGCCGCTCGGCGCCCTCGCTGCGTACCTCCCGGGAGGGATGGTGGTCCGAGACCTCCAGGAGCAGCCATCCGGCGGCCGCCGGGGCGTCCCGGCCGAGCCGGCAGACCAGGTCGACATCGGTGCCCGCGTGGACGACCGCGTTGGTGACCAGTTCGCTGACCACCACGAGCGCGTCCTCGACGACACGGGCCGGGAGCGCGGCGGCACCGGGCAGGCCCAGCTCGGCCCACTCCGCGAGCGCGGCGGAGACGAAGCGCCGGGCGGCTCCGGGCGCGAGCGGCCCGCCGGGAAGCGACAGATGCGCCGTCGCACGCCGGTCGAGTCCGGCGTACGCGGGCGCGGCGTGCAGGGACTCGGACCCGACGCGCGCCGGCGCATCAGAAGCGCAGGACACGATGTCCCGTTGCGTCGGAATGGCCCCCACTGAGCGGCTCCCTGAGAAAGTTCGGACGAATAGGCCTCAGGCGGCACGGCCAGAGTGACAGACTGACCACGCCCATAAGCGCCGAGTTACCGAAGTGGGCCACCATGAGCGAGAACAGTGGTACACGGATGTCCGAAAACGGCCGGAAGAACGGTCAAACGGACAGCCAGACGGACAGTCGAACGGACGGACTGATCCGGGCGGCCGATCTCCGCGCGCTGACCGCCGCCATGACCGCCGCGCGCGACGGCAGCTTCACGAAGGTCCCTCAGACGGGCCCCGCACCGGTCGCGGAGCTGTGCGCCCTCTTCAACCAGATCATCGACCGCAGTACCCACTTCGGCTCCGAAGTGCAGCGCGTACGGCGCGAGTTGGTCCGTCACGGCCGCCTCGACGAGCGGCTGTCGGCCAGTCCGGGCCAGGGCGCCTGGGCGACCCGGGTCGACGACGTGAACCAGACGCTGGACGCCCTGGTCGCCCCCGCCGCGAACGCCACGCGCGTGCTGGACGCGGTGGCGGGCGGCGATCTGACCCAGCGCGTCGACCTGCACGACGGCAACCGTCAACTGCGCGGCGATCTGCGGCGGTTGGGCCGCGCCGTGAACAAGATGGTGGACCAGCTGTCGCTGTTCACGGGCGAGGTGACCAGGGTGGCCCGCGAGGTCGGCACGGAGGGGCGTCTCGGCGGCCGGGCCAAGGTCCGTGGCCTGTCCGGGAGTTGGCGGGACGTGACGGAGGCGGTCAACACCATGGCCGCCCGGCTGACCGCGCAGGTGCGGGACATCGCCCTGGTGACCACCTCGGTGGCGCGCGGCGACCTCACCCGGACGGTGACCGTGGAGGCGACCGGTGAACTGCTGGAGCTGAAGCTCACCGTGAACACGATGGTGGACCAGCTGTCCGCCTTCGCCGACGAGGTCACCCGCGTCGCCCGCGAGGTCGGCACCGAGGGCCGGCTGGGTGGCCGGGCCCAGGTCCGGGGCGTCTCCGGGGTCTGGAAGGACCTCACCGACAACGTCAACTTCATGGCGTCCAACCTGACTTCGCAGGTCCGCAACATCGCCCAGGTCACCACCGCCGTCGCCAACGGCGACCTGAGCCAGAAGATCACGGTCGACGCGCAGGGCGAGATCCTGGAACTGAAGTCGACGATCAACACGATGGTGGACCAGCTCTCCGCCTTCGCCGGTGAGGTCACCCGCGTCGCCCGCGAGGTCGGCACCGAGGGAAACCTCGGCGGCCGGGCCCAGGTCCGGGGCGTCTCCGGCGTCTGGAAGGACCTCACCGACAACGTCAACTTCATGGCGGACAACCTGACCTCCCAGGTCAGGAACATCGCCCTCGTCTCCACGGCGGTCGCGCAGGGAGACCTCGGCAAGAAGATCACGGTCGAGGCGAAGGGCGAGATCCTCGAACTCAAGTCGACGATCAACACGATGGTCGACCAGCTCTCCGCCTTCGCCGACGAGGTCACCCGCGTCGCCCGCGAGGTCGGCACCGAGGGAAACCTCGGCGGCCAGGCGCAGGTCAGAGGCGTCTCCGGCGTCTGGAAGGACCTCACCGACAACGTCAACTTCATGGCCCTGAACCTGACCTCGCAGGTCCGCAACATCGCCCAGGTCACCACCGCCGTCGCCATGGGCGACCTCTCCAAGAAGATCACCGTCGACGCCCGCGGCGAGATCCTGGAGCTCAAGGACACCGTCAACACCATGGTGGAGCAGCTGCGGGCCTTCGCCGACGAGGTGACCAGGGTCGCCCGCGAGGTCGGCACCGACGGCGCGCTCGGCGGCCGGGCCCAGGTGCAGGGCGTGTCCGGTGTGTGGCGGGACCTGACCGACAACGTCAACTACATGGCGGACAACCTGACTTCCCAGGTCAGGAACATCGCACAGGTGACCACGGCGGTGGCCAACGGCGACCTGTCCAAGAAGATCGATGTGGACGCCCGCGGCGAGATCCTGGAGCTGAAGACCGCCATCAACACGATGGTCGACACCCTGTCCTCCTTCTCCTCCGAGGTCACCCGCGTCGCCCGCGAGGTCGGCTCCGAGGGCCAGCTCGGCGGCCAGGCCCGGGTCGAGGGCGTGTACGGCACCTGGAAGCGCCTGACGACGAACGTCAACGAACTCGCCCTGAACCTGACCACCCAGGTCCGCGCCATCGCCGAGGTCGCCTCGGCCGTGGCCCAGGGCGACATGTCCCGCTCGATCACCGTGGAGGCGCGCGGCGAGGTCGCCGAGCTGAAGGACAACATCAACCTGATGGTGGCCAACCTCCGCGAGACCACCCGCGCGAAGGACTGGCTGGAGTCCAATCTCGCCCGCCTCGCCGCGCTCATGCAGGGCCACCGCGACCTGATGGAGGTCGCCGACCTGATCCTGCGCGAGCTGACCCCGCTGGTGAACGCCCAGTACGGCGCCTTCTACCTGGCCGACCCCGACGAGGACGGCGCGGCCCCGCTCCCGGTGGCGCCCACCAAGGGCCTCGCGTTCATCGCGGGCTACGGCTCGGCGCAGGGCGCGACCGTGGAGACCGGCGGCCTTCCCGTGCACGGCCTGGTCGCGCAGGCCGCCCGCGAGAAGAAGCGGATCCTGGTGGAGGAGGCCCCACCGGGCTACATCAAGATCAACAGCGGTCTCGGGGAGGCGTCCCCGTCCAGCGTCGTGATCATCCCGATCCTCTTCGAGGACAAGCTCCTCGGCGTGATCGAACTGGCGTCCTTCTCCCGCTTCTCCGACGTCCACCTGGCGTTCTTCGACCAGTTCGTGAACACCATCGGCGTCGCCATCAACACCATCATCGCCAACTCCCGCACCGAGTCCCTGCTCGGCGAGTCCCAGCGCCTGGCCATGCAGCTCCAGGAACGCTCCGACGAACTCCAGGCGCAGCAGGCGGAACTGCGGCGCTCCAACGCCGAACTGGAGGAGAAAGCGGCCCTGCTGGCCACTTCCTCCCAGTACAAGTCGGAGTTCCTGGCGAACATGTCCCACGAGCTGCGCACGCCGCTGAACTCGCTGCTGATCCTGGCCCGGCTGCTCTCCGACAACCCGGACGGCCATCTCACCGACCAGGAGGTGCAGTTCGCGACGACGATCCACCGCTCGGGCTCGGACCTGCTGCAGCTGATCAACGACATCCTCGACCTCTCCAAGATCGAGGCGGGCCGGATGGACGTACGCCCCAAGCGTCTGCCGCTCATCAAGCTCCTGGACTACGTCCACGCCACGTTCCGCCCGCTCACCCTCGACCGCGGCCTGGCCTTCGAGGTCGCGGTCGGCGAGAGCGTGCCGCGCGAGATGTACTCGGACGAGCAGCGCCTCCAGCAGATCCTGCGCAACCTCCTGTCCAACGCGATCAAGTTCACCGCGTCCGGCCGGGTCGAACTGACCGTCGACCGCGTCAAGGACCCTGACCACCGCTTCACCCGCGAGCACCACGACGAGGTCATCGCCTTCGCGGTCTCCGACACCGGGATCGGCATCGCGGCCGAGAAACTCCCGGTGATCTTCGAGGCGTTCCAGCAGGCCGACGGCACCACCAACCGCAAGTACGGCGGCACGGGCCTCGGTCTGTCCATCAGCCGGGAGATCGCCGGTCTGCTGGGCGGCCGCATCATCGCCGAGAGCGTCCCCGGCAAGGGCTCCACCTTCACCCTGTACGTCCCCGTCTTCAGCCCCGGCCACGGGGTGACGGGCCCCGCCGACGAGGATCCCGGCAGCCTCGTACCCGAGCAGCTGACCACCGAGCCGTACCTCGCCGCGCACGACGGCGGCGCACACGACGGCGTCCACGACGACGCGCACGACGACGACACCTGGCCGGCCCCCACCAAGCTGGAGGCGTGGAGGGCGGGCCGCGCCGGCCAGGTCCTGCCCGGCCGCCGGGTGCTGATCGTCGACGACGACATCCGCAACGTCTTCGCGCTCACCCACGTCCTGGGCCGCGTCGGCATGCCCGTCCTGTACGCGGAGAACGGCCGCGAGGGCATCGAGACCCTGGAGCGCAACCCGGACGTCGAACTCGTCCTGATGGACATCATGATGCCGGAGATGGACGGCTACGAGACGATCTCCGCCATCCGCCGCACCCCCCGCTGGGCGGGCCTGCCCATCGTCGCCCTCACCGCCAAGGCCATGCCCGGCGACCGCGACAAGTCCATCGCCCGCGGCGCCAACGACTACGTCCCCAAGCCCGTGGACGTCGACCAGCTGCTCACGGTCGTCTGCGCGGTCCTGGACCCGGAGGGCACCCGCGAACCGGCGGACCCGGCACCCGGGCCGCGCACCGACGAGAACGAGGCACCCTCACCATGACCACTCGGGACCGGACCGACGGACGCGCGGGCATCCTCCTCGTCGACGACATGGAGGACAACCTGGTCGCCCTGGAGGCCGTCCTGGCATCCCTCGACGAGCCGCTGACACGCGCCCGTTCGGGCGAGGAGGCCATGAAGGCCCTCCTGCGGCAGCGCTTCGCCGTCGTCCTCCTCGACGTCCGGATGCCGGGCATGGACGGCTTCGAGACCGCCGCCCACATCAAACGCCTCGACCAGACCAAGGACGTCCCGATCATCTTCCTCACCGGTACGGACGCCGACGCCGGCTACGCCTTCCGCGGCTACGCCACGGGCGCGGCGGACTACGTCACCAAGCCCTTCGACCCCTGGGTGTTACGGGCGAAGGTGAGCGTCTTCCTGGAACTGCACCGCAAGACCCGCCGGCTGGAGACCCTGCTGACGAGCCGGCGGGAGCACGCGGACCAGGTCGACGCCCGGCTGGCGGCCCTGGAGAAACAGCTGACCCAGCCGGCCCCGGACCTCCCGGAGGTCCTCATACAGCTGCGGGACCTCCGCGCCCTGGTGACGAGGGACCGCGGCGACTGAAACCGAAGGGCTGAAACCGAAGGGGGCGGGGCCGCATCCGTACGCGGCCCCGCCCCCTTCACACCGTGCTACGCCTCGCGCGCACCGGCGTACATCTCCTCGATGAGGTGCGTGTACTCCTTCTCCACCACCGGCCGCTTCAGCTTCAGACTCGGCGTCAGCTCACCGTGCTCGACGTCGAGATCCCGCGGCAGCAGCCGGAACTTCTTGATCGTCTGCCACCGCTGCAGCCCCTCGTTCAGCTGCGTGACATGCCCCTCGATCATCTCCACCGTCGCCGGTGCCGAGATGACCTCCTCGTAGGACTTCCCCGCCAGCCCGTTCTCCGCGGCCCACGCCTGGATGGCCAGTTCGTCGAGTGCGATGAGCGCGGTGCAGAAGTTACGGTCGGCGCCGATCACCATCACGTTGGACGTGAACGGGCACAGCGCCTTGAACTGCCCCTCGATCTCGGTCGGCGCGATGTACTTGCCGCCGGACGTCTTGAACAGGTCCTTCTTCCGGTCGGTGATCCGCAGGTACCCGTCGGGCGACAGCTCCCCGATGTCACCGGTGTGGAACCACCCGTCGGCCTCCAGGACCTCCGCGGTCTGGTCCGGCAGCCCGTGGTAGCCCTCCATGATGCCGGGGCCGCGCAGCAGGATCTCGCCGTCGTCCGCGATGCGCACCTCCGTGCCGGGCAGCGGCTTGCCCACCGTGCCCGTACGGAAGGCCTCGCCCGGGTTGAGGAAGGACGCGGCGGAGGACTCGGTCAGGCCGTAGCCCTCCAGGATCGGGATGCCCGCGCCGGCGAAGAAGAAGCCGATCTCGGGCGCCAGCGCCACCGAACCGGAGACACAGGCCCGCAGCCGCCCGCCGAACGCCTCACGCAGCTTCTTGTAGACCAGCGCGTCGGCGACCTTGTGCTTGGCCTCCAGCCCGAACGGGACGGACGCGGTGCCGGTGCGCCGGAAGTTGTCCTGGCTGACCTTGGCGTACTCGCGGGCGACCCCGGCCGCCCACTGGAAGATCTTGTACTTGGCCGGGCCGCCCGCGCGCGCCTTGCCGACGACACCGTTGTAGACCTTCTCGAAGATGCGCGGCACCGCGGCCATGTACGTCGGCTGCACGACCGGCAGATTCTCGATGATCTTGTCGACCCGGCCGTCGACGGCCGTGATGTGCCCGACCTCGATGTGCCCGGCGAGGAGCACCTTGCCCATCACGTGCGCCAGCGGCAGCCACAGGTACTGCACGTCCGCCGGCTCCAGCAGACCGGTCGCGCCGATCGCCTTCGCCATGTACGCCCAGTTGTCGTGCGGCAGACGCACGCCCTTGGGACGGCCCGTGGTGCCCGAGGTGTAGATGAGGGTGGCGAGCTGGTCCTTGGTGATCGCGCCGACCTTGTCCTTGATCAGGTCGGGGTTCTTCTCCAGGTGGGCGGTGCCGCGCTTCTCCAGGTCGGCGAGGGAGAGCACCCAGTCCTCGGAGAGGTCCGCGCCCTCGGGGTCGATGACGACGACATGGGTCAGCTCGGGCAGCTCGGCCTTCTTCTCCCGGGCCTTGGCGAGCTGCGCGGCGTTCTCGGCGATGAGGATCCGGCTGCCGGAGTCGGACAGGATGTACGCCGATTCCTCGGCGTTCGTCTGCGGGTAGACCGTGGTGTTGGCCGCGCCCGCGCACATGATGCCGAGGTCGCAGAGGATCCACTCGATCCTGGTGGCCGAGGACAGGGCGATCCGCTGCTCCGGCTGGACGCCCAGCTCGACGAGTCCGGCCGCGATGGCGCTGACCCGTTCGGCCGCCTGGGTCCAGTTCAGCGACTTCCAGTCCGAGGGGCCCTCGCCGGAGGCCGGCGGCACGGGGTACCGGAAGGCCTCGGCGTCCGGTGTGGCCGCCACGCGCTCCAGGAAGAGGGCCGCCATGGACGGCGGGCGGTTCTCGATCAGGGTCTGTGTGTCGCTCACGACATCCTCCGGGGCACGCGACAGCGCGGCTGGCTCATGGACTGTGTGCTCAGGACTGCGCGGCTGGCTCAAAGCGGCTGTTGTTTAACTCGCGAGTAACCATCGAGTGGTGATCAGGGTAGAGCGCGACCGGCCGGTTCGTAAGGGGCGGCGGGCAGTCACTTTCCACCGGGAACGACCCTACGAACACGCACCGGCGTCTCCCCGACGACCTGCGGGCCCGTCACGCCGAAACGCGACGGGCCCGCATCATGCCCGAGTTTCCGGGGGTAACGGCGGCCGCCCCGCGGTCCGCCGCCCCCGCCGTCCGGTGGCTACTTCTTGCCCTTGCCGCCACCGGCGTTGTCGTCACTCGACAGAACGGCGATGAACGCCTCCTGCGGAACCTCCACGGAGCCCACCATCTTCATCCGCTTCTTGCCCTCCTTCTGCTTCTCCAGCAGCTTCCGCTTCCGGGAGATGTCACCGCCGTAGCACTTGGCGAGGACGTCCTTGCGGATGGCGCGGATGGTCTCGCGGGCGATGACACGGGACCCGATCGCGGCCTGGATGGGCACCTCGAACGCCTGCCGCGGGATCAGCTCGCGCAGCTTGGCGACGAGCCGCACCCCGTAGGCGTACGCGGCGTCCTTGTGGGTGACGGCCGAGAAGGCGTCCACCTTGTCGCCGTGCAGCAGGATGTCGACCTTCACCAGGCTGGAGCTCTGCTCACCGGTGGGCTCGTAGTCCAGGGAGGCGTAACCGCGCGTCTTCGACTTCAGCTGGTCGAAGAAGTCGAAGACGATCTCCGCGAGCGGGAGGGTGTAGCGGATCTCGACCCGGTCCTCGGAGAGGTAGTCCATGCCGAGCAGGGTGCCGCGCCGCGTCTGGCACAGCTCCATGATCGACCCGATGAACTCCGAGGGCGCGAGGATCGTGGCGCGTACGACGGGCTCGTACACGGAGTCGATCTTGCCCTCGGGGAACTCGCTCGGGTTCGTCACCGAGTGCTCGGCGCCGTCCTCCATGACCACGCGGTAGACCACGTTCGGCGCGGTCGCGATCAGGTCGAGCCCGAACTCGCGCTCCAGCCGCTCACGGATCACGTCGAGGTGCAGCAGCCCCAGGAAACCGACGCGGAAACCGAAACCGAGCGCCGCGGAGGTCTCCGGCTCGTACACCAGCGCGGCATCGTTGAGCTGGAGCTTGTCGAGGGCGTCGCGCAGCTCCGGATAGTCGGAGCCGTCCAGCGGATACAGACCCGAGAAGACCATCGGCTTCGGGTCCTTGTAGCCGCCGAGCGCCTCGGTGGCGCCCTTGTGCAGGGTGGTGATCGTGTCACCGACCTTGGACTGGCGGACGTCCTTCACACCGGTGATCAGATAGCCGACCTCGCCGACGCCGAGGCCGTCGGCCGCCTTCATCTCGGGGGCCGAGACACCGATCTCCAGCAGCTCGTGAGTGGCGCCGGTGGACATCATGCGGATCCGCTCACGCTTGTTGAGCTGCCCGTCGATGACACGCACGTACGTCACGACACCCCGGTAGGAGTCGTACACCGAGTCGAAGATCATCGCGCGCGCGGGCGCGTCCTGGACACCGACCGGGGCGGGAACGTCCGCGACGACCCGGTCCAGCAGCGCCTCGACACCCAGACCCGTCTTCGCGGAGACCTTGAGCACGTCCTCCGGGTCACAGCCGATGAGGTTGGCGAGCTCCTCGCTGAACTTCTCCGGCTGCGCGGCCGGCAGGTCGATCTTGTTCAGTACGGGGATGATCTTGAGGTCGTTCTCCATCGCCAGGTAGAGGTTGGCGAGGGTCTGGGCCTCGATGCCCTGGGCCGCGTCGACGAGGAGCACCGTCCCCTCACAGGCCGCCAGCGACCGCGACACCTCGTACGTGAAGTCGACGTGCCCAGGGGTGTCGATCATGTTCAGGATGTGCGTGTTGCCCGGATCGTCGGTCGGCGCCCAGGGCAGACGGACCGCCTGGGACTTGATCGTGATGCCGCGCTCACGCTCGATGTCCATGCGGTCGAGGTACTGAGCACGCATCTGCCGCTGCTCGACCACACCGGTCAGCTGGAGCATCCGGTCGGCGAGCGTGGACTTGCCGTGGTCGATGTGCGCGATGATGCAGAAGTTGCGGATCAGAGCCGGGTCGGTACGGCTCGGCTCGGGCACATGGCTAGGGATCGCGGGCACGCAGGGTCCTGATTCTTGAGGTGTCCGCAGCCGTCTGCGGTCTCGGGTCGGATCTGGCGGGTCTGGTACGTAGGCACCATGGTCCCACGGGCGGAGAACTGCGACCGGTTTGGGCCGACCCGTGGGCTGCTGGTAGCGTGGGCGGCTGTGTCTCATGCCCTCTCAGCAGGAGACACATCCCAAGGAAATCAAACGGTGTCCGAGGCATGTGCGGCGTGTCCTGCACGACCTCCATGGTCTCGTACACCTGTAGCTGAAAAGGCTCATTCGTGGCGAACATCAAGTCCCAGATCAAGCGGAACAAGACCAACGAGAAGGCGCGCCTTCGCAACAAGGCCGTCAAGTCGTCGCTCAAGACCGCGATCCGCAAGGCCCGTGAGGCCGCTGCCGCGGGTGACACCGTGAAGGCCACCGAGTACCAGCGCGCTGCCGCGCGTCAGCTCGACAAGGCCGTCTCGAAGGGCGTCATCCACAAGAACCAGGCCGCCAACAAGAAGTCGGCGCTTGCTTCCAAGGTCGCTTCCCTCCAGGGCTGAGCTTCACCTTTGATCTGACCGCCGGCTGGACCCAGAGCGGGCCCTCTCTCATCCGCTCCCACCCGGCACCCCGGACCCGTACGCGGCCTGCGTTCGCCACGCGGGTACAGGTCCACCTTCTTGAACCGAGGCCCCGCCTCCACCCCTTCCCCGGGGTGGGGGACGGGGCTTTCGGCACGGGAGCAGACCACCACCTGGGCCTACCAGAGGCTGGGGCCCGGTGTCTTTCAGGGGCGCGGGGAACTGCGCGACAAGCCCCAACGCTCCCGCACGTACGAACTCACCGCACCCCCATCCCCCTCCTGGGGTCGAAGGGGCAGCGCCCCTGGAGGATGGGACGGGCAGGGGCGGCGGGGGCGAGAAAACTCAGCCCCGCCGAGACCGAGCCGCCCGCGCGATCACCACAACCGCCTTCTCCAACGCGTACTCGGGATCATCTCCCCCACCCTTGACCCCCGCATCCGCCTCGGCCACGGCCCGCAACGCCACAGCCACCCCGTCCGGCGTCCACCCCCGCATCTGCTGCCGCACCCGGTCGATCTTCCACGGCGGCATCCCCAACTCCCGCGCGAGATCCCCCGGCCGCCCACCCCGCGCCGACGACAGCTTCCCGATCGCCCGCACGCCCTGGGCCAGCGCGCTGGTGATCAGCACCGGCGCCACCCCGGTCGCCAACGACCACCGCAGCGCCTCCAGCGCCTCCGCCGCCCGCCCCTCCACGGCCCGGTCGGCCACCTCGAAGCTCGACGCCTCGGCCCGGCCCGTGTAGTACCGCCCGACCACGGCCTCGTCGATCGTCCCCTCGACATCCGCGACCAGCTGCGACGCCGCGGCCGCCAGCTCCCGCAGATCACTCCCGATCGCGTCGACCAGCGCCTGGCACGCCTCGGGCGTCGCCGACCGGCCGAGCGTCCGGAACTCTCCCCGCACGAACGCCAGCCGATCCCCCGGCTTGGTCATCTTGGGGCACGCCACCTCCCGCGCCCCCGCCTTGCGCGCGGCGTCCAGCAGCGCCTTCCCCTTGGCCCCGCCCGCGTGCGACAGCACCAGGGTGATCTCCTCGGCGGGGGCCCCGAGATACGCCTTCACGTCCTTGACGGTGTCGGCCGACAGATCCTGCGCGTTCCGCACGACCACGACCTTCCGCTCCGCGAAGAGCGACGGACTCGTCAGCTCGGCGAGCGTGCCGGGCTGCAACTGGTCCGAGGACAGATCCCGTACGTCCGTGTCCGCGTCGGCGGCCCGCGCGGCGGCCACCACCACCTGCACGGCACGGTCGAGCAGCAGCTCCTCCTGCCCCACGGCAAGCGTCACGGGGGCGAGAGGATCGTCTTGGGCAGTCTTCTTGGCCATCCCGGACAGCATCCCACGCCCCACTGACAACCCGACCGCGTACGGTCCGCTCCCCCAGGGGGTGCGGGGACACCCGCGAGCACCCCCGGCGGAGCACTACGGCTCCTCCCGCCACCCCTCCCACTCCCCCGCGAACTCGTCCAACGCCACCGGATCGAGCCGCCCCCGCTCGTCCCGCAGCACCAACAGCCACTGCGCGTCCTCGGCGTCGTCCTCCCCCGCCAGCGCGTCCCGCACCAGCTGCGGCTCCTCGTCCAGCCCGAACCTCGCCCCGAGCGCCTCCGCCGCCTCCTCGGCCGCATCACGATCAGGCAGCACCAGCACATGTCTCACATCACTCACAGCCCCTATTCTCCGCCGCCCTTCTCCACGCTCCTCGGGGGCCTCCCCTCCGCCGGGAAAGCTTCTTCACGAGGATCGCCCGCGCCCTCCACCGTTATCGGCGGCTCGTCTGCTGATGTGGGCCTGCAGCAGTTTCGCGGCCGGACCGTGGCCGTAGTGGCGGGCCATGTCCATGGGTGTGCGGCCGTCCGGGTCTGCAAGCTCCGGATCAGCCCCGAAGGCCAGCAACACGGCCGTGGTACGCACCGTCAACGGCTGCCCGCTCTGCAGGGAGCCATCGCCCTCGGCGTCGATCGCGTGCGTCAGCAACGTCATGTTGCTGAAGACCTCGTCGGGATCGGAACCAGCGGCCAGCAACCGGGCCAGGGCCTCAGCATCCTCCTGCTCGACCGCTTGATGCGCGGGTGTCCAGTGGTCGCTCACCACGTCATTCAACCGCCCCCACCTCCGGCACCCGTCCCAACTCGATCCCGAAGCTCTCCCGGTACACCGCCAGCACCTCCGCGTCCGTCGTCGGCTCGGTCACCTCGCGGGCGCCCTTCGGCGAGGTGACCGTGAGGGTGCGGCCGCTGAGGGTGAGGCGGCCGCCGTCCTCGGTGACGCGGGAGCAGACCAGGGACCGGGTGAAGTGGGACTCCGGTGACGTGCTGTGCCACCAGGCCCCGGCCACGAAGTCCCCGAGCACGCGCGGCCTCACCTCCAGCCGGTACTGCGGCTTGCCGTCCCGGAACACATCCAGGTCCCCGAACTCACGCCCTCCGCCCTCCCGGTCCGCCTCGGCCACCCTGAACGTGCCCCCCGGGTCCGGCTGCTCCTCCCGGTTCCCGAACTCCAGCGGACGCTGGCTGTTCGCCCCGAACCCGACGTCGACCAGCCGGTCACCCCCGTCCACCGTCCGCACGCGCAGCGCCAGATGGTCGTACGGGATACCGAGCCGCTCCTGCTCGCCGTACACCCGCGCCGCGAGCAGCGTCACGTCGAACCCGAGTGCCGTGAGCAACGCCCCGAACAATCCGTTGAGTTCGAAGCAGAAGCCACCCCTGCGGCGCCCCACGATCTTGTCCAGCAGTTGCTTCTCCTCCAGGACGATCTCCTCGCCCAGGTGGATCGACAGGTTCTCGAACGGCACCGCCCGCAGATGGCGCAGCTGCAGTTCACGCAGCGCGTCGACCGTGGGCCGGGCCGGCTGCTCGGCTCCGAGGCGGCGAAGGTAGGCGTCAAGCTCTGCGGTGTCCATGACGTCAGTCTCTCGCCACGAGCAGCTCCTTCGCCGTCCCCGCGACAGCGATCGCGCCGTCCTCGTCCGTCCGCAGCACCGTGGCACCCCCGGCCCGCAGCGCGGCGACCGTACCGGGCGCCGGGTGCCCGTACGGGTTGTCCGCGCCCACCGAGATGAGGGCCAGCCGTGGAGCCATGGCACGTATCAGCCCCGGATCCTGGTAGGCCGACCCGTGATGGGCGACCTTCAGCACGTCCACGGCTCCCAGGGCCGCGGCCTCGGGGGAGCGTGCGAGCTCCCGCTGGCCCGGTGGCTCCAGGTCGCCCAGGAGCAGCAGGGTCAGCCCGGCCGTGCGGACCAGCATGGTCACGCTGGCGTCGTTCGGGCCGTCGGGCGTGGGGGCGTCGCCCGGTGGCCACAACACCCGCCAGGTGAGGCTTCCCGTGCGCCGCTCCTCACCGGCCACGGCCCTCGTCAGCGGGATACGGCGGGCCGCGGCCTGCTCGCGGACGAACGCGGCCTGTTCCGCGGGCTCCTCGAACCCGGTGGCCGCGATCGCCCCCACCGCGCGCCCTCGCAGCACCCCCGGCAGCCCCGTCACGTGGTCCGCGTGGAAGTGGGTGAGGACCACGAGCGGGATCTCGGTGATGCCCAGTGCCGTGAGGCAGCGGTCGGCCAGCACCGGATCGGGGCCGACGTCCACGACCACTCCGGCGCCCTCGCCCGCCGCCAGGACGGTCGCGTCCCCCTGTCCCACGTCGCACATCACCAGGCGCCAGCCCGGTGGCGGCCACCCGGTGATCACTCTGGTCAGCGGCGGTGGCTGCACCACGACCAGCAGGAACGCCACCAGACAGGCCCCCGCCAGATACGGATGGCTGACGATCCGCCGCCCGACGAGGACGACGACCACGGTGACCAGGGCGAGGAGCGACGCACCGGCCCAGCTGCCCGGCCAGTCCACTCCCGCGCCGGGCAGCGACGCCCCGGTGCGGGCGATGTCCGCGATCCAGCCGGCGGGCCAACTCGCGCACCAGGCAAGGCGTTCGGCGACCGGCATCGCCACCGGGGCCGTCGCCAGTGTGGCGAAACCCAGCACCGTGGCCGGGGCCACCGCGAACTCCGCCAGCAGATTGCACGGCACCGCCACCAGGCTCACCTTCGCCGACAGCACGGCGACGACCGGCGCGCACACCGCCTGTGCGGCCCCCGCCGCGGCCAGCGCTTCGGCCGGACGCGGTGGCACCCGGCGCCGCTGGAGCGCGGCACTCCAGCGCGGGGCGAGGGTGAGCAGTGCTCCGGTGGCGAGGACGGACAGGAGGAAGCCGTAGCTGCGGGCCAGCCAGGGGTCGTACAGCACCAGCAGCAGGACCGCTGTCGCCAGTGCGGGGACGAGGGACCTGCGGCGTCCCGTGACGATGGCCAGCAGTGCGAGGGAGCCGCAGGCGGCGGCCCGCACCACGCTCGGCTCGGGCCGGCACACGATCACGAATCCCAGGCTCAGCACACCGCCCGCCAGCGCGGTGGCCCGCAGCGGGATGCCGAGCCGGGGCGCGAGTCCCCGTCGCTCGGCCCGCTGTGCCAGCCCCGGCGGCCCGATGAACAGGGCCAGGAGGATGGTGAAGTTGGCTCCGCTGACGGCCAGGAGGTGGGTGAGGTCGGTGGCCCTGAACGCCTCGTCCAGCTCGGCCGGGACCCGCGAGGTGTCGCCGACGACGAAGCCGGGCAGCAGCGCCCGCGCGTCGGGGTCCAGTCCGTCGGTCGCCTCCCGCAGTCCGGCGCGCAGTCGTCCCGCGAGCCGCTGCACCCTGCTCGGTTCCTGCACCACCGCCGGCGCCCCGGCGCCCCGCACCCGCAGCACGGCCGCCACCCGGTCTCCCCCGGTCGTGGCGGGCCCGGCGTGCGCGTCCACCCGCACGCGGGCGGACGGCAGAAGCGACAGCCATGCCGCCCGGCTCTGCCGGTCGTCCGCGTCGACCAGGACCAGCACCGGTGTGCGTGTCGTCACGACCGTCCCGTCCGGGCCGCGCACCCGTCGTACCTCGGCCTGGAGAAGCACGGCGGACGGGGCCGCGTGGTTGCCGTGGATGCGGGGGCGGGTGAGCCGTGGGTCGGATGTCAGCTCGACCTCCGCGGTCACCCGGGCGTACCGCTCGGCCAGGGCGGGGACGGGTCCCCGCCGCAGATCCGCCCCGTGCAGCCCGGCGGAGGCGGCGGCCGCTCCGGCACACAGCAGCACGGCGGCGAGGGACACCTTCGTCCGAGCCCCGGCGTCTCTCCCCTGCGGTTCCCTGCTCCTCTCACGCCCCGGCTCCGGCCCCCGCCCTGATACCGGCCCCGACCTCGGCCCCAACCCCGACCCCGGCCGAGGGACCAGCAGGGCCGAGCCCAGCATCAGGCAGGCCACGACCACTCCCGTGGTCCACCCGAGCGAGGCGTGCACCATGAGTGCCGCCGTCCCCCACGCGGCCAGCGCCGGTGGCACGAGACGCAGATCCGTGGGGCCCTCCTGTCTGGGGTGGGCGTCGCCGAGCCGGGTGCCGGAGGCCGCGTGCACGGCGGGCCGGGGCGGAACGACCACCGCTGAGGCCGCCGCCGTGGCCCTCTCCCCCGTGCTCATGGCTGGACGAGGTCGCGCAGGTCGGCGAAGCGGCGGTCGCCGATGCCGTTCACCTCGCGCAGTTCGTCGACCGAGCGGAAGCCGCCGTGCCGGGTGCGGTGGTCGATGATGTGCTGGGCGAGGACGGGGCCGACGCCCGGCAGGGTGTCCAGCTGGTCGGCGGTGGCCGTGTTGAGGGAGACGGGGGTCGCGGGTGCGGTCCCACCGACGGCCGCACCCGCCCCGGCCGTCACGCCGGGCCCGTTCGGCGGTGCCGGACGTCCGACCAGGATCTGTTCGCCGTCCACGAGGATGCGGGCGCGATTGAGCCCGTCGGTGTTCGCGCCCGGTCGGACCCCGCCCGCGGCCCGCAGCGCGTCGGCGACCCGGGAGCCGGCCGGCAGTCGTCGGACGCCCGGCCTGCGCACCTTCCCGCCCACGTCCACCACGACCGACGGCCCGGTCGAGGCGACCGCTCCGGCCGGGTCGCCCGGCGCGGCCGCCGCCCGGCCTCTCCCGGGCTCGCCGAACGAGGCCGCCGAACCTCCCGAAGCGTCCGGGGCCCCGGCCCGTACCACCTCGGGTGCGCTCACGGACTGGGTCCGGCCCGCCCAGAAGTGCTGTGCCGCGAACACCGCCGCGACGAGCAGCACCACGCTCAGCGCGACGACGCTCTTCCGTTCGGTGGCGCACCGCGCCTGCAGCCAGAGCGGCAGCCGCTCCCGCAGGGCAGGCCCCATCCGCTCCCGCCACGCGCCTGCCGTCTCGCGCCCGCCGACACCCCCGCCGCCGGCGTCACGGCCGGACACGGACCTGCTGGTGGCGGCAGCCGTGTCGACGGCAGACACCTCGTCGATGCCCGCGGCCCTGTCGACGGCAGACACCTCGTCGATGTCCCCGGCCCTGTCGACGGCAGACACCTCGTCGATGTCCCCGGCCCTGTCGACGGCAACGGCACCCCTGACGGTGGCAGTCGCCCGTGTGGAGGTGCCAGGTCCCGTGGCGCGACCCACGGCCGCCCTGCCCCCACCGGGAGCCCCCGCATCCCCAGCCCCCTGCGCACGGAGCCCCCGAACGGCGGAGCCCCCGCCCGCTTCCCTCGTCATCCCTCCGGGCGCGCCCGGAGGCCCGTGTCCCGACTCCCTCGGTTGCCCGGCCCGCTCGGGGAACAGTGCCTCCGCGCGCAGGCGGAGCGTCTCCGCCGCTGCCCGGCGGCGGTCGGCCCTGCCGCGGGGCTGTCGGGGGCGGTGCCGGTCGCGGCCGTCGGAGGACGGGCCGCGGCCCGGTCCGCTGGTGAGGGTCGAGCTGCGTGAACGTGGTCGAAGTGCCATGCGACGAGGATCGGACACCTCCACCGACTGGCGATGATCTTGCTCGATTCCGGTGGATTACTCCCCGGTTGTGGATAACTCTGTCACCCACACGAGCGGTGAACGGCTCGGCGAGCCGGCTCAGCGGGGCGAGACGACCGCCGCGAGCAGCCCGGGTCCCGTGTGCGCCCCGATCACCGCCCCGACCTCGCTCACGTGCAGATCGGCCAGTCCGGGCAGCCGGGCCCGCAGCCGTTCCGCGAGCGCCGCGGCCCGTTCGGGCGCGGCGAGGTGATGGACGGCGATGTCGACCGGCGCGCTCCCCGCCCGCTCGGCGACGATCTCCTCCAGGCGGGCGATCGCCCTGGACGCCGTGCGGACCTTCTCCAGCATCTCGATGCGGCCGCCGTCGAGCTGCAGCAGGGGCTTGACTGCGAGCGCGGAGCCGAAGAGTGCCTGGGCCGCGCCGATCCGTCCGCCCCGGCGGAGATACTCCAGGGTGTCGACGTAGAAGAAGGCGGAGGTGCCCGCGGCCCGCTTCTCGGCGGCGGTGACGGCCTCGTCCGCCGTGCCGCCCGCCTCGGCGGACTCGGCGGCGGTGAGGGCGCAGAATCCGAGGGCCATCGCGACCATCCCGGTGTCCACCACGCGTACCGGCACGGGTGCCTCGCGTGCGGCGAGCACGGCCGCGTCGTAGGTGCCCGAGAACTCGGCGGAGAGGTGGAGGGAGACGATGGCCGTGGCGCCCGCCTCCGCGATTCTGCGGTAGGTCTCCGCGAAGAGTTCGGGGCTGGGGCGGGAGGTGGTGACGGATCGTCGCTTCTGCAGTGCCTGGGCGAGGGACCGTGCGGAGATCTCGGTGCCTTCGTCGAGTGCCTGGTCGCCGAGGACCACGGTCAGGGGCACCGCGATGATGCCGTGACGCTCCATCGCCGGCGGCGGCAGGTAGGCCGTGGAATCGGTGACGATCGCGACATGGCGGGACATGAGCTGGAGGTTACCCGCCGAGCGCCGTCGACGGCAGCCCGGCCCCTGTCAGCCGGGGCCGTGCGGGGCGGGCCTGCGGGTGGACGAGCCGGGTCAAGTCGTGCTCTCCGGGCGGGGCTTCTTCTGCCACGGGTACGTCGGCCGCGCGGCGGGTGGGGCGATGGCGGGCTGGGGCGGCGCCTCGGCACCACGGGAGTCATCGGCACGGGACTCGCCTTCGCGGGAGTCCCGGGACCCGCTCACGCGTGGGTCGGCCGGGCGGGCCTCGGGGGTCTCCTGCCAGGTCTGTCCCGTGGAGGTGGCGGGCTCGGGTTGGGGCGCCTCGGGCCAGACCGCGGCGGGTTCCGTCGTCCAGTGCCGCAGTGCGCCCGCTTCGACGTCGATGCGCGCGCTGAGCGTGTCCAGGTCGTCCTCGGCGAACTTGCGGGCCCGGTCGTGCGCGGCCCAGCGCAGCGAGTCGGCGGACTTCACGACCCGCTCCGTGCGCTCGCGCAGTGCGGGCAGGCGCTGGGCCAGCTTGCTCCGGTCCGGTTCGGGCTCCAGGCGCCGGAGTTCGTCGTCGAGCTCCCGGCCGTGCTTGCTGAGCTGTTCGAAGAGGGCCAGCGACTCCTTCAGGGACTCGTCCTCGCCCACTCCCGCCTGCAGGGCCTCCTGGGTGGCCCGCATCGACGTGCGCAACTTCAGCCGCAGGTCCGCCAGTTGTCCCGCCGGGCCGGGCTGGGCCAGGCTTCTGGCGCGCAGGGTGGTGTCCTCGACGGTCCGCTTGGCCTGGGTGATCGTACGGTCCACGCCGCGCTTGGCCGCGCCGACCGCCTTCACCGTGGCGTAGGCGCCCAGCACCACGAGCAGCACGAAGAGCAGGGCGACGACTGCGATGACGGCTTCCACGACGCGCTCCTCCTCCGACCGGCACGGCATGTGCTGCGGCGCTCTTCAACGGTAAACGCAACGGGCAGGTCCCGAGTTCCACCGGAACCCTGAACCTGCCCGTAGGGGACGACCCCGAACCGCTGCCGACGGCGGCCGCCGGACGACGCGCACCGCCACGCCGCCGGTGCCCCGTCACCAGCAGCCCGTCACCAGGTAACCGTCACCAGTCACCAGCCGCCCGGCACCCCGGACCCTCAGTCCGGACCCCGCAGCCCGCAGCCCGCAGCCCGCAGCCCGCAGCCCGCAGCCCGCAGCCCGCAGCCCGCAGCCCGCAGCCCGCAGCCCGCAGCCGACCGACTACCACCCGTGGCCCCGCCCGTGCTCCCACGGAGCGCCCCCGCAGAGCGCCCCCGCTCAGGTGACGATGTTCACCAGCTTCGGCGCCCGCACGATGACCTTGCGGATCGGTGCGCCGGCGAGCGCCGCGACCACCTTCTCGTCGCCCAGGGCCACCTTCTCCAGCTCCTCCTCGGAGATGGCCGGCGACACCTCCAGGCGGGCCTTGACCTTCCCCTTGATCTGGACGACGCAGGTGACGGCCTCGTCGACGACGTACGCGGGGTCGGCGACGGGGAAGTCCCGGTGGACGACCGAGTCGGTGTGGCCCAGCCTGCGCCACAGCTCCTCGGCGATGTGCGGGGCCAGCGGGGCGACCAGCAGGACCAGGGCCTCGGCGACGGGACGGGACACCGGGCCGCCCACCTTGGTCAGGTGGTTGTTCAGCTCGGTGACCTTGGCGATCGCGGTGTTGAACCGCATGCCCTCCAGGTCCTGCCGTACGCCGTCGATGGCCTTGTGCAGCGCGCGCAGGGTGTCCTCGCCGGGCTCGGTGTCCACGACGGTCACCTCTCCGGTGGCCTCGTCGACGACGTTGCGCCACAGCCGCTGCAGCAGCCGGAACTGGCCCACCACCGCGCGCGTGTCCCACGGCCGGGAGACGTCCAGGGGACCCATGGCCATCTCGTACAGCCGCAGCGTGTCGGCGCCGTACTCCTCGCAGATCGACTCGGGCGTGACGGCGTTCTTCAGGGACTTGCCCATCTTGCCCAGCAGACGGCTGACCTTCTCGCCCTGGTAGAAGTAGGCGCCGTCGCGCTCCTCCACCTCGGCGGCCGGCACCGCGAAGCCCCGGCTGTCGCGGTAGACGAAGGCCTGGATCATGCCCTGGTTGAACAGCTTGTGGAACGGCTCGGCCGAGGAGACGTGGCCCAGGTCGAACAGGACCTTGGACCAGAAGCGCGCGTACAGCAGGTGCAGCACGGCGTGCTCGGCGCCGCCGACGTACAGGTCGACACCGCCGTGCGGCTGTCCCTCGCGCGGGCCCATCCAGTACCGCTCGATCTCGGGGTCGACCAGCTTCTCGGTGTTGTGCGGGTCCAGGTAGCGCAGCTCGTACCAGCAGGAACCGGCCCAGTTGGGCATGGTGTTGGTCTCACGCCGATACCGCTTGGGGCCGTCGCCCAGGTCCAGCGTGACGTTCACCCAGTCCTCGTTGCGCGACAGCGGCGTCTCGGGCCGGGTGTCGGCGTCGTCCGGGTCGAAGGTGCGCGGCGAGTAGTCCTCGACCTCGGGCAGCTCCAGCGGCAGCATCGACTCGGGCAGCGGGTGCGCGACGCCGTCCTCGTCGTAGACGATCGGGAAGGGCTCGCCCCAGTAGCGCTGGCGGCTGAACAGCCAGTCGCGCAGGCGGAAGTTGACGGTGCCCTGACCGATGCCGGTCCGCTCCAGCCATTCCGTGATGCGTGCCTTGGCCTCGACGACACCCAGACCGTCCAGGGACACGCCCTCACCGGTGGAGTTGATGATCTTCGCGTCGTACGAGGCGAAGGCGTCCTCCCAGGTGGAGGTGTCCGTGCCGCGGCCGTCGGTGGGCTCGACGATGCAGACGACCGGCAGTTCGAAGGCGCGCGCGAACTCGAAGTCGCGCTGGTCGCCGGCCGGGACGGCCATGATCGCGCCGGTGCCGTAGCCCATCAGGACGTAGTCGGCGATGAAGACCGGGACACGCTCGCCGTTGACGGGGTTGGTGGCGTACGAGCCGGTGAAGACGCCGGTCTTGTCCTTGGCCTCGGCCTGCCGCTCGACATCGGACTTCGAGGCGGCCTGCGCGCGGTAGGCGGCGACGGCCTCGGCAGGGGTCGCGTGGCCGCCGGTCCACACCTCGTGGGTGCCCTCGGGCCAGGCGTCCGGGGTGAACTTGTCGACCAGCGGGTGTTCGGGGGCCAGGACCATGTAGGTCGCGCCGAACAGGGTGTCGGGGCGGGTGGTGAAGACCGTGATGTGCTCGCCGTCGACGGGGAAGTCGACGCGGGCGCCCTCGGAGCGGCCGATCCAGTTGCGCTGCTGCAGCTTGATGGCCTCGGGCCAGTCCAGCTCGTTCAGGTCGTCCAGCAGACGGTCGGCGTAGGCGGTGATGCGCATGTTCCACTGGCGCAGCTTGGCCTTGAAGACGGGGAAGTTGCCGCGCTCGGAGCGGCCGTCGGCGGTGACCTCCTCGTTGGCCAGCACGGTGCCCAGGCCGGGGCACCAGTTGACGGGTGCGTCGGAGGCGTACGCCAGTCGGTACTCGCCCAGGACGTCGGCGCGTTCGGCGGCGCTCAGCGCGCTCCAGGAACCGCCGCCGGGCAGGGCGCGCTCACCGGACTCGAACTGGGCGACCAGTTCGGCGATCGGACGGGCCCGCCCGGTCTCGTCGTCGTACCAGGAGTTGAAGATCTGCAGGAAGATCCACTGGGTCCACTTGTAGTAGTCCGGGTCGATCGTGGCGAACGACCGGCGCTTGTCGTGGCCCAGGCCCAGCCGGCGCAGCTGGGACTTCATGTTGGTGATGGCCGCTTCGGTGGTGACGCGGGGGTGCTCGCCGGTGGCGACGGCGTGCTGTTCGGCGGGCAGGCCGAAGGCGTCGAAGCCCAGGGTGTGCAGGACGTTGTGGCCGGTCATCCGCTGGAAGCGGGCGGAGACGTCGGTGGCGATGTAGCCCAGGGGGTGGCCGACGTGCAGTCCCGCTCCGGAGGGATACGGGAACATGTCCATGATGAACTTCTTGGGCTTGGCGGCCAGCTCGGCGTCGCCCGCCAGGTCGCCCGTGGGGTTGGGGGCGGCGTAGGTGCCCTCGGCGTCCCAGAAGTCCTGCCAGCGTGCCTCGATGTCGGCCGCGACGGTGGCCGTGTAGCGGTGGGGGCTGGCGTCCGCCGCCACGTCAGCGGCGGCGGGGTTCGTCTCGCTCATGATCCTCAAGGCTCCATCGATCGTCTCTGCCAGCGGCTGTGTCGTCGGGAAACGAAAAATCCCCTCACACAGGAGGGGACGCCGCGCCGATGCCGACCATGCCGTCTCGTCGGCGGTCGGGACTGATCAGCGCGGCTCACTAAGCAGAAGGCGTACGGCACGCATGCGTTCAGAGTACCGCAGCCCCCACAGCCGTCGCGACGAGGTTCGAGGCTTCGAGGGGTGCGGACCAGCGGCGTGTCCGCCACACGTTCCGGCCAAATAAGTTGAACTTTATTCAAAACTTACTTCGCGTAACCGCCGCTAACGGGCATCCTCGATGTGAGATTGGTCCTGGGTAACAGCGCAATAACTCAAACCTCGTACCGCTCGGTATTGGCACCACTTACAGTTCGACGAACGGGACCGCTTTCCCGAACTGTTCGGAGTTGCCCCCATGAACCCTCGTCGCAGTAACAGCTCGCTGCCCCAGACCGGCCGTTCGGCCTACGGGATGGCCACGGCTGCCGCTCTGCTGCTGATACCCGTAAGTGTGCTGGTCGGAGGTGACGCGTACCGGGAGTTCCTCGACTTCGGAGCGGGCGTGCTCTCGCTCGTCTCGCTAACCTGCTCGGTGCTCTGGGGGCTCGTCGCCCAGGACCGGACGCTGCTCACCGTGCGCCAGCGCATCATCGGCCAGGCCGTCCACCGGACGACCGCCATCGCCTCGGTCGCGTTCCTCGTGCTGCACGTGACGGTCAAGCTGGCGCTGGACCACGTCTCCGCGATCGCCCTGTTCCCCTTCGCCCTCGGCGTGACGGGCACGGGAGCGCTCATCGGCTTCGGCGCGACCGCCGGCTCCATGATGGTCTTCGTCGCCATCACCGGCGCGCTGCGCAGCAACTTCGCGTCCCCGGCGCCGGTCGCGGCGCGCTGGCGCGCGATGCACATGATGGCCTACCCGGCCTGGTGTTTCGCGCTCGTGCACGGACTCTACGCGGGTCGCGAGGCCAAGCCGGTCTTCGTGATCCTCTACTCCGCGGGCCTGATCGCCGTCGCCGCCGCCCTGCTGCTGCGCGCCGCGCCGCGCGAGGTCAAGCGCCAGGTGGTCGAGCGGGTCGCCGCCGTCCTCGGCACCGACGGCCAGCGGCCCCCCGAGGTCGACGAACTGGTGAAGTCCCGTGCCGCCCGGCAGGGCATGGACGAGTCCGGCGGCGGTCGCCGTGAGGGCGGCCGGCGCGACCAGATGCGCGACAGCGGCCAGTTCCCCCTGCCCGGCTTCGGCGGCGGACAGGGCAACCCTCCGCTCGGCGACCCGCTGGTGCCCCCGCAGCGCGGGGCGGCGGCCGCCGCCGACAGCGGCCCCGGTTTCGCGGCCGCGTACCGCGCGGTGTCGATGACGCCGCGTGCGCAGGAGCAGCCCACGGCGGCCTATCTGACCCAGCAGCAGCCGCCGTTGGACATGCAGCCCACCCAGGCCATGCCCCGGATGGACGACGGCTCGACCACGGGGAGCACCCGTTGGCCGGCCCCGTCCCCGCCGCCGGTCGGCGAGGCGCCCCCGTCGTCGTACGACCCGATGCAGGACACGTTCGCCGGACAGCCGCTGGGCGGGCAGAGCTACCCGGGCCAGACGTACCCGGGTCAGACCTACCAGGGCGAGACGTACAACACGGGCGCTTCCGAAACTTCCTACGGAACCCCTGAGACGAACGCCCCCTACGGCACGTACAACCCGAACGACACGTACAACAGCGGTCCCGCCACTGAGTCGCTGTCCGGCTACGACGACTACAACCAGCCGGGCTCGGGCGAACCCTGGAACGCGCCTTCCGGAGGATTTAAGTGAACGAGGCCCTTCCCGACGTCCCCGAAGTCCGAGTGGTGGGCCTTCCCCAGCTCACCTCGGGCTTCGACCTCGTCGAGAGACTCGACCTCCCCATGCACCTCAAGGTGCACGGTCCGCTCGAACCCATGGGCGGTGAGGCACTCGCCCAGCTGTCCGAGCGGATCAACCTCAAGGGCAGGGGCGGCGCGGGCTTCCCGTTCCACAAGAAACTGCGGTCGGTCGCCGAATCGGCGATCAAGCGCGGCATCCGGCCCGTCGTGGTCGTCAACGGCAGCGAGGACGAACCCGCCTGCCGCAAGGACACGGTCCTCATCAACCGTGCCCCGCACCTCATCCTGGACGGCGCCCTGCTGGTCGCCGAGGCCCTGGGCGCCCGTCAGCTCGTCATCGGGGTGACACGTGAATCCACCGAGCGCTCGATGGAGGCGGCGCTCGCCGAGCGCGGGCTGAGCAACCGGCGCGGCGCCGCCATCCGCGCGAGCGTGCAGCGCAACCCGGTCCGGATGGTCACCGGCGCCGCCGGCTCGCTGATCCGGTCCATCGACGGCGGGCCGCCCATTCCGCCGGGCCGCAAGACCAGCGCGTCCAAGAGCGGTGTCGGCGGCGCGCCGACCCTGCTCTCCAACGCCGAGACCTTCGCCCAGCTCGCCATCGGCGCCCGCATCGGCTCCGAGCGGTACGGCAACACCGGCCTGTACGACGAGCCGGGCACCGTCATGCTCACCGTCTCCGGCGCGGTCGCCCGCCCCATGGTGATCGAGGCGCCCACCGGCGTGCCGCTGCGCTACATCCTGCAGCTCGCGGGCGCACCGCCGGTCCCGCAGGGCGTGCTGACGGGCGGCTACCACGGCAAGTGGATCGACGCGGCGACGGTCAACGAGGCGGTCGTGTCGCGGAACTCACTGGACGCGGTGGGCGGTGCGCTCGGCGCGGGCGCGATCCTGCCGATCAGCCAGGAGACCTGCCCGCTCGGCGAGTCCCTCCAGGTCGCCAAGTGGCTCGCCGAGGAGAGCGCGGGCCAGTGCGGTCCCTGCTACCTCGGTCTGCCGGCCGCGGCGCGCGGTATGGAGGACATCCTCAACGGCGGCGGTCCGGCCGCCCTGGAGGCCCTGAAGCAGGTCGCCAAGAACGTGAAGCGGCGCGGCGCGTGTTCGCACCCGGACGGCTCCGCGATGTTCCTGGAGTCGACCATCAAGGCGTTCACGGACGACCTCGCCGCGCATGTCCTCGGCAACGGCTGCGGGCGCCCCGTCGAGGGCGTGCTGCCCCTCTTCGAGGGCGGCAGGATGCCGACCGGCCTCCCGGGCGGCGCCGGTCCCGAGGACACCAGCAGCCGGCAGAAGATCTTCGTCGACTGGACGCTCTGCCGGGGTCACGGCCTGTGCGCCGACATCCTCCCGGAGGTCTTCCAGCTCGGCGCCGACGGCTTCCCCACCGTCGCCCAGGCGAAGGTCCCGCAGTACGCCGAGGCCAAGGCCCTGCGCGCGGTGCGCCGCTGTCCCGCGCTCGCCCTGCGCCTGGAGGAGGACAACCGCGCCTCGGCCCCGTCCCGGAACCTCCCGGTCCTCTCCCAGGGCCGTGGCCGCCGGGCCCTGGGCAGCGGCCGCTGACGCACGGCACGGCGAAGGGCGGGTCACTCCGGTCGGGGTGGCCCGCCCTTCGCCGTCGGGCCCCTGTCGATCCGTCGCCGGTCGGGCGCCGGCAACGCAAAAGACCCCGTCCGTGTGGACGGGGTCTTCTCTGTGGAGCTAAGGAGAATTGAACTCCTGACCTCCTGCATGCCATGCAGGCGCTCTACCAACTGAGCTATAGCCCCTTGCCGTGCTGTCCGCCCGGTCTCCCTGGCGACGACGACAACATTACCGGTCCCCACGCGCACCACCAAATCGATTCCGGCGGACCGACACGCGAGGGCGATTTGCCCGGTTGTGCCGGATTCCGAACCGCCGTTTCCCCGACCGGCGTTCACGCCCCGCCGCCACGGCCACGACAAGGCCGCCGGGGCGGCCCTGGAGGCCCCGCGGCGGACAGGAGCAGGGCAGGGACGCGGAGTTGACGCTCAGGCCGTCACGAACGAGTAGAAGCGCTTGAGCGTGCAGTGCTCTTCGAGGAGCCGGCCGTAGATCGGCTCACCCTCCAGCTCGCGGTACGTCTCGATGGGATCGCCTTTTATGATCAGCGCCCGTGCGCATTCCTCGCACCAGTACTGGTAGTCGGCGTTGACGGGCTCCATGTCGCGGACGATGGGCGTGCCGCTGCCGCACCAGTCGCACTTCCTCCTGTGTGCACCCATCGTTCAGCTCCAGCTGTGGCCGCAGGCCGTGCACACGTAGGAGATCCCTCCGTTGTCACCGAGGACTTGGGCCACGTGGAGCGAGCCGCAGGAAGGGCAGAGGAGGGTGGTCTTGCTCCGCATCACCACCTTCACGGGAAGGTCGTGGACCCTCCCGCGGATGCTCGCAGGCATCGCTTCTCCCTCCCGTCGGGCCGCGCCCCCTTCCGGCCGTTTGATTCTGCCACGGCCGGACCAATACGGTCAGCGACGCCTTCGTACCAGTCCGGGCGAGGGCGGGAAGAAGACGTCGCAGAGCTATACGCCTGCGGGACGGGGACTGCTCAAGAAGGGACGCAGGTCACACACGAAAAATCCCGCTCCCTGACGGGAACGGGATCTTCTGTACCGATCTGTGGAGCTAAGGAGAATTGAACTCCTGACCTCCTGCATGCCATGCAGGCGCTCTACCAACTGAGCTATAGCCCCTTGCGTCACGCGGTGAACCGCGTGGTGTCCGGTCCCGCTCGGCGGGGCGAACAAGAAGAACTTTAGCCTGCGACCAGCCGGAAAGTGAAATCCGGGCCGCGGCCCCGGTGCGGGGCCGCGTACGGGAGTCAGTCGTCGTCGCCGAGCACCGGCTCGGGCAGCGTGCCGGCGTTGTGCTCCAGGAGCCGCCAGCCGCGGGCGCCCTCGCCGAGGACGGACCAGCAGCAGTTGGAGAGGCCGCCGAGGCTCTCCCAGTGGTGCGGCTCCAGACCGAGGAGACGCCCGATGGTGGTGCGGATGGTGCCGCCGTGGCTGACGACGACGAGGGTGCCGCTCTCCGGGAGCTTGTCGGCGTGCCGGAGCACCACGGGGGCGGCGCGGTCGGCGACCTCGGTCTCCAGTTCGCCGCCGCCGCGGCGGACCGGCTCGCCGCGCTTCCACGCGGCGTACTCCTCGCCGTGCCGGGCGATGATCTCCTCGTGGGTGAGCCCCTGCCAGACGCCCGCGTACGTCTCGCGCAGGCCCTCGTCGTGGCTGACCTCCAGGCCGGTGAGGGCGGCCAGCTCGGCGGCCGTGTCGGCGGCACGCCGCAGGTCGGAGGCGACGATCGCGTTCGGCCCCAGGGAGGCGAGCAGCCGGGCGGCGCGGCGGGCCTGGCCGAGACCGGTCTCGGTCAGCTCGACGTCCGTGGTGCCCTGGAAGCGGCGCTCGACGTTCCACGAGGTCTGGCCGTGCCGCCAGAGGATGAGGCGGCGGCCCTTCCCCTTGCGTCCTGCCGTGTCGGTGCCCGCGGTCACCGCAGCTCCTCGCCCGGCTCGGTGTCCTCCTCGGCGGCGCGCAGCTTGGCGTGCTCCTCGCCCTTGCCGCGGGTGGCCTTGGCGTCGGCGGGCAGGTCCAGCTCGGGGCAGTCCTTCCAGAGCCGCTCCAGGGCGTAGAAGACGCGCTCCTCGCTGTGCTGGACGTGGACGACGATGTCGACGTAGTCCAGCAGCACCCAGCGGGCCTCGCGGTCGCCCTCGCGGCGGACCGGCTTGGCGCCGAGCTCCTTGTTCAGCCGCTCCTCGATCTCGTCGACGATCGACTTGACCTGGCGGTCGTTGGGCGCGGAGGCGAGCAGGAAGGCGTCCGTGATGGACAGCACATCGCTGACGTCGTACGCGATGACGTCGTGCGCGAGCTTGTCGGCGGCCGCCTGCGCGGCGGTGGTGATGAGCTCGAGGGAGCGGTCGGTGGCGGTCACTACACGGCTTTCGGTCGTCGGTCAGGAACCCTCACGGGCTGACCCAAGGGTCTCACGGCCCACCGACGCCGCCCCACGTGTTAATCGATCAGGCCCCGGAGCGAGGCCGGTGCGGCGGCTCCGGGGCCTGATCCCGATCATGTTCGACGGGGTCGGCCGGGGGTCAGCCCGTGGTCCCGGTCGTTCCCGCCGCTCCGGTCGTTCCCGTCGTCCCCGTGGCTCCGGTGGTCCCCGTCGCTCCGGTCGTCCCGCCCGTGCCGGTCGTCTCGTAGTTCTGGCCGAGGACGACCGAGACGTCGGCGTTGGAGGTGGTCTCGCCCTTCCTCACGGCGCCGGCCGGGAGGCCGAGGGTCTTGGCGACCTCGACGGCGTCCTGCTTGCGGGACGCGTCGGAGTAGGTGACCCGGGAGGTGGCCTCGGGGGTGGCGGTCGTGCCGGCGTCGAGGAAGGTGTAGCCGCCGTTGAGGACGACGACGCGGGCCTGTTCGGTGGCGTCCTTCTCGCCGGTGGCGTTGCGGATGCCGACGCGGACCGCGTCCCCGGCGTCGGGGCTCTTCGCGGCGCCGCCGAGCAGGTCCTTGACCACGCTGTCGGAGTCCTCGGCGCTGAGCGTGCCGTCCTGCTGGACGGGCAGCAGCTCGGTCGCGTAGTCGCCGCCCTTGGCGTGGTCGGCGAGCTTGGCGAGGAAGGTGCCGAGGTCCTTGTCGCTCAGCGAGGGGTCGAGGATCTGGGCCAGGGTCTGCACGGTGACCGTGGCGGCCTGCGCGTCGGACGACAGCTTGCGCAGGACACCGCGCATGACCTGCCCGAACCGCTTGAGCTGCGCGTCCTGCGACTCGCCGGACGCCCGGTAGGTGGCGTAGGCGACGGCCATCTTGCCGCTGAGGGTCTGTGCCTTGCCCTTGGTGACGAGGGGGGCCGCCCCCTTCTTCTTCGCCTCCGGGTCGGGCACGTTCGCGTTCGTGTCGATGTCGATGTTGCCGACGAGCCCGACGAGGTTGTTCAGGTAGGGGGTGTCCAGCCGCCAGGTGCCCTCGATGTCGGTGCCGAGGACGGTGTCGAGCGCGTCGCGGGTGCCGGAGGAGCCGTCGTCGTCGACGGACTTGGCGAGGGTGGTCGTGGTGCCGTCGTCGGCGGTGAGGGCGAGGGCATTGGGGATAAGAACGGTGGCGCCCCGCTCGGTGGTGGTGTTGTTCACGAGCAGTGCCGTGGAGGTGCCGCCGCCCTTGGTGTCGTGCAGGTGGACGACGATCACGTCCCGTTTCTGGGCGGCCGCGGAGGTCGTGGTGCCGGTCCGCTGCTCGGAGGAGGAGCCGGGCAGCATGCCCGCCCACCACAGGGAGCCGACCCCGCCGACCACGACGAGGGCGAGGACCACCACCAGGGCGACCAGCCGGCTCTTGGCCCGCCGCTTGGCCTCCTCGCGGCGCTCGGTGCGGTTCTCGGTGAAGTTCAGCCAGTCGATGACGTCCTCGGAGTCACCGTCCGGCTCCTCGACGAAGGCGAACTGCTCGGTGCGGTACTCCCGTTCCCCGGCGCCGCCCTCCGGGGGGCCGTCGTCGGCGGGGGGCCCGCTCTCCCCGGCGGTCGTCGGCGGTGCCGACTGCTGCGGGATGTAGGGGGTCTGCTCGGTGACGGGCGTCTGCAGGCCGGTGGCGGCCGTCTGCCCGTAGGGGTCGTACGGGTCGTAGCCGGGCCCCGCCGTCTGGTGGCCCGGGTCGTAGCCCGCGCCGACCGTGCCGTACCCCTGCGGGTACTGCTGCTGGGCCTGCTGGGTCTGGCCGCTCGCGTACGGGTCGTAGCCGTAGCCCTGGCCGTAGCCCTGCTCCTGGGGCTGCTGTGTCCCGTAGGGGTCGTACGCCTGTTGCTGAGGCACCTGCTGGGCGGGCGCCTGTCGGTACACCGGCTGCCCGTACTCGTCGTAGCCGACGAGTTCGTAACTCTGGTCGCCGCCCCCGTAGCCGGCGTCGTATCGGTCGTTCACCGGTGCCCCTCTCGGCTCACTCGCCGCGGTACAGCTGCCGCTTGTCGATGTAGCGCACCACACCGTCCGGCACCAGGTACCAGACGGGGTCGCCCTTGGCGACTCTCGCACGGCAGTCCGTGGAGGAGATGGCCAGCGCGGGCACCTCGACCAGCGAGACCCCGCCCGCGGGCAGGCCGGGGTCGGTCAGGGTGTGACCCGGACGGGTGACCCCGATGAAGTGCGCGAGGGAGAAGAGCTCCTCGGCGTCGCGCCAGGTGAGGATCTGGCCGAGCGCGTCGGCGCCGGTGATGAAGAAGAGGTCCGAGTCCGCGTTCAGCTCGTGCAGTTCACGCAGGGTGTCGATGGTGTAGGTGAGGCCCTTGCGGTCGATGTCGATGCGGCTCACGGAGAAATGGGGGTTCTCCGCCGTGGCGATGACCGTCATCAGATAGCGGTCCTCGGCCGCCGAGACCGACTGGTGCGACTTCTGCCACGGCTGGCCGGTCGGCACGAACACGACCTCGTCGAGACCGAACTGCGCGGCGACCTCCTGGGCCGCCACGAGGTGCCCGTGGTGGATCGGGTCGAACGTTCCGCCCATGACGCCGAGACGGCGGCGGCCGGGTGCCGACGGGCGGTTTCCCGGTGCGCCGGAGGCACTGCCGGCCCGGCCGTCCGCGGTGTCGTGCGCCTGGTCCGCCGCCTTGTCGTGCTCGGGACCGGTAGGCATGTCCTGCTCTCCCATGCGTGGAGAGCCTACCGGCCCGGCCGACGCGCGCCGTTCGAACGTCTTTTTGCGCGGATTAGCGATCGCGGTTGAAACGGGTGGTGATCCACAGCAGCAGCATCAGGGCGAGGAAGGCTCCACCGCCGGTCAGGTAGGGGCTCAGGCTCTCGTGGTTGCCGCCGTGCTCCCCGCCGCCCTCGGCGGCGAGAGTGACCAAGTCGGCAGCGGTGCTGTGGAAGCTCATCGTCGGCGTGACCTATCCGGTGGTGGGATCGGGATGAAGACCCGCCCATCGTAAGCGGGAGCCTTCGCCGCGATCACGCCGACTCCGCCCAGGAGTGAACGCGGGCGGCGCCGGGCGCGTACTACGCGTGCGAGCAACCGTTCGCGGACGCGGCACGTCCTTCCCGTCGGCGGGCGTCAGTCGTCCCGCTTGTATCCCCGCAGCAGGAACCACGCCATCAGGACGGAGCCCAGGACCATCACGATCAGCACCACACGCAGCAGGTTGCCGGCTCCCTGTTCCTTCGCGGCGGCGTCCGCGGCATCGGTGAGCCAGGCGGACGCGGGCAGGTGCGGGAGATGCCCCATGAGATCGCTCCTTACGGTTGATGCCCTGTCACGGTAACTCCGCCTAGGCTGGACCCCGCTTCGGGGGCACCTTGGGCAATCAGACGCATGGGGGAAACATGCCGGAAGACAGCCACGAGCAGAACGGGCGCGAGAACGTGCCGAGCAGGCAGCGCAGGCGCTTCGAGGGGATCTCCTCCCGGGCGTACGAACACCCCGCGGACCGCTCGGCGCTGGTGGCGCTGCGCAAGCTCAGCGGCTTCGACACGGTGTTCAAGGCACTCAGCGGCCTGCTGCCGGAGCGCAGCCTCAGGCTGCTGTTCCTGTCCGACTCCGTACGGGTCTCGGACCAGCAGTTCACCCACCTCAACGACATGCTGCGGGACGCGTGCTACATCCTGGACCTGGAGAAGGTCCCGCCGATGTACGTGAACCAGGACCCGCAGCCGAACGCGATGTGCATCGGCCTGGACGAGCCGATCATCGTCGTCACCACCGGCCTCGTCGAGCTGCTCGACGAGGAGGAGATGCGGGCCGTCATCGGGCACGAGGTGGGCCACGCGCTCTCCGGGCACTCGGTGTACCGCACGATACTGCTCTTCCTGACGAGCCTCGCCGTGAAGATCGCCTGGATCCCGCTGGGGAACATCGCGATCATGGCGATCGTGACCGCGCTGCGCGAGTGGTTCCGCAAGTCGGAGCTGTCCGCCGACCGCGCGGGGCTGCTGGTCGGCCAGGACGTCCAGGCGTCGATGCGCGGTCTGATGAAGATCGCGGGCGGCAACCATCTGCACGAGATGAACGTGGACGCGTTCCTCGCGCAGGCCGAGGAGTACGAGGCCGGGGGCGATCTGCGCGACTCCGTCCTCAAGATCCTCAACGTGCTGCCCCGCTCGCACCCCTTCACGGCCGTGCGCGCGGCGGAGCTGAAGAAGTGGGCGGAGTCCCGTGACTTCCAGCGGATCATGGACGGGCACTACCCGCGGCGCAGCGAGGACAAGGACGCCTCGGTGACCGACTCCTTCCGCGAGTCGGCCAGTCACTACACCAGCAGTGTGAAGAACTCCAAGGACCCGCTGATGAAGCTGGTCACCGACATCGCGGGCGGTGCGGGCGACCTCGGCGGCCGGGTCCGCCGCGGGTTCGGCGGAGGCGGTGCGGCTACCGCCCAGGAGGACCGGCCCCGCGACGACGAGTAGGACGTCGGGTGCGGGTGCGGGCGCGAGAAGCGCCCGCACCCGCACCCGGCCTCACACCTTCGGCTGCGCACTCTCCGCCAGCGTCCCGCACAGCGCCGTCGCCGCCCCCGTGCCGTACGGGTCGGTCCCGGCGGCCGGGCCGCCGGCCTTCGCGGTCTGCCCCGCCAGCAGCGGTCGCAGATGGTTCGTGGTGTCGTCGGCGCAGGCCAGCGGCCCGGCCTGGACGTAGGAGACGACGACCTCGACCTGGTGGGTGCGCAGGTCGTCCTGGTCGAAGCGGAAGTGCAGCTCGCGCCGGACGGTGAACAGCGATGCCTCGGCGTCGGCCTTCTCGCCGGGTGGCCGCAGCGCGTACACCAGGGTGTGGGCGGCGACGACCTCCAGGGTGCCGGAGTCGAACTCGGCGGCCTGGAGGGTGCCCTGGACGCGGATCCGGTGGTCGGCGAGTGTCGCGCGGGACGGGTCGAAGCGGACGAGCCAGCCGGTGGGCGCGTGCCGTCCGTCGGCCGCCGGACGGTCGAAGCTCTGCTGGAACTGGTCGAGCTGCTCGGAGTCCAGCAGCCGTCGCACGGGCTGGACGGTGGTGCCGCCGAGCACCTCCGGGTCGAGTGCGGAGGCGACCAGGTACTCCTTGGCGATGGTCAGCGCGGAGACGACCTGGCTGTCGGTGAAGTGGGCGGTGCGCCGGGTGGCCGGCATCGTGATGCCCTCGGCGCCGATCCGGAACTGGGCGGCCGGGCTGTGGGCGTACAGCGTCTCGGCGTTCTCGGCGCCGGGCACGGCGGACTGCGGGGAGAGCGGGATCACGGTCATCCGCAGCGGCTCGGTGGGCTTGGCGGCCGGGGTGTCGTACGGGTGGCGGACGCCCATGTAGATCGCGGTGCCGAAGGCGAGGGCGACCAGCAGGACGAGGATCAGGACCTGCCGGGAGAGGCCGCGGCGGACGGCCGGGCGGCGCCGGACGGCGGGGGCGTGGTCGGAGAGGCGCTCGTGGGCGGAGAACTCCTGGATGCGGGCAGCGCGGACGAACGACTCGTCGAAGACGACGGATCGGTATTCGTCCTCTCCACCGCCGGGGGCGCCCTCAGGAGTCCCCTCAGGTGGGTTTCCTGGCCCGCCCATACCTTGAGAGTAGGTTCTGGGGCGCTTCGGTAAACGCGTCGGTGCACGACAACTTCTGACAGGTCCTCACCAGGTTCGCCCCTACGGGGCGGGCCGCCGGGGGCCCTGTCAGGGGGTGCGGGGGTCCGCGGAGACCGCCGGCTGGGAGAAGTCGGCGGAGGCGGAGGGTCCGGTCGGGATGCCCTGCTCCACACCGGTGGTGGCGGGGGGCGGGATCCGTTCGCCGCGGCCGGAGGAGGTGCCCCGGTAGACGGCGGTGAAGGCCAGCGCGACCATGCCGATGCCCATCACGAGGGCGAGGATCCAGGCGACGGGCCGGTGCCAGCGGGTCTGTTTGCCGTACGGCCTGCCGTAGGCCCCGTCGGCGGCGTAGCGGGCCTCCAGGACCTCGGGGTCGTCGAGGTCGTCCAGGTCGTCGTCGTGGCCGAATCGCGAGCCGAAGCGGTCGCCGTAGCGGTCGTCGTCGCCGTGCACGCCTCTGGAGCGCGAGCGGCGGGCCTCGGCCTCCTGGGCCGCGGCACGGGCCTCCGCGGCGGCGAGCAGGCGCTCGACCGCGGTCGGCTCGTGGACCTCGGCGGCCCGTACGAAGTCCTCGTCGAAGACCACGGAGGCGAACTCTTCGTCCATACCCCCGCGGTCGCGGTCGTCGTCGGGCTCCCAGCCGTCAGGGAACGGCGTGCCCCCCACGTCCTCCGGCACGGATCCAGAGTAGACCGGGGTGGTCAATTTGGGCAGACGGTAAGGAAATTCATCCGGTCCGCCAGCAGGGGCGCCTGGGCCGTTCGCGGGAACGGGCCGGCGCCCCGGGGGCCGCGTGCGGCTAGCGGCGGATGTGTCCGTCGCCGGTGACGATGTACTTCGTGCTGGTCAGCTCGGGCAGGCCCATCGGGCCCCGGGCGTGCAGCTTCTGCGTGGAGATGCCGATCTCGGCGCCGAAACCGAACTGACCGCCGTCGGTGAACCGGGTCGAGGCGTTGACGGCGACCGTGGTGGAGTCGACCAGCTGGGTGAAGCGGCGGGCGGCCTGCTGGGAGGTGGTCACGATCGCCTCGGTGTGGCCGGAGCTCCAGAGCCGGATGTGCTCCACGGCCCGGTCGAGCGAGTCGACGACGGCGGCGGCGATGTCGTACGACAGGTACTCGGTCTCCCAGTCCTCCGTGGTGGCCTCGACGACCGTGGCCCGGCTCTCCTTGGCGTAGGCGAGGACGCGCTCGTCGGCGTGCACCGTCACGCCCGCGTCGGCGAGCGCGTCGAGGGCGCGGGGCAGGAACTCGGGGGCGATGTCCTGGTGGACCAGGAGGGTCTCGGCGGCGTTGCAGACGCTGACGCGGTGGGCCTTGGAGTTGATGAGGATCTCGACGGCCGTGTCGAGGTCGGCGCCGGCGTCGACGTAGACGTGGCAGTTGCCCGTGCCGGTCTCGATCACCGGGACGGTGGACTCCTCGACGACCGTGCGGATCAGGGAGGCGCCGCCGCGCGGGATGAGCACGTCGACCAGGCCGCGGGCGCGCATCAGCTCGCGGACGGAGTCGTGGCTGTCGCCGGGGACGAGCTGGATGGCGTCGGCCGGCAGGCCCGCGCCGCCGACGGCGTCGCGCAGCACCCGGACGAGGGCGGCGTTGGACTCGTAGGCGGAGGAGGAGCCGCGCAGCAGGACCGCGTTGCCGGACTTCAGGCAGAGGGCGGCCGCGTCCACGGTCACGTTCGGGCGGGCCTCGTAGATGATGCCGACGACGCCGAGGGGGACGCGGACCTGGCGCAGGTCGATGCCGTTGGGGAGGGTGGAGCCGCGGACGACCTCGCCGACCGGGTCGGGCAGCGCGGCCACGTCACGGACGTCGGCGGCGATGGCGCGGATCCGCTCCGGGGTGAGCGTCAGCCGGTCGATGATCGCCTCGCTGGTGCCCGCCGCACGGGCCCGCTCGATGTCCTTGGCGTTGGCCTCGACGACGTCGCTCGTACGGACCTCCAGCGCGTCGGCGACGGCGAGCAGCGCGTCGTCCTTCTCCGCGCGCGGGAGCGGCGCGAGGTCGGCGGCTGCGGCCTTGGCGCGGTAGGCGGCCCGAGTGACCGGCGTCATGGAGTCGTACGGAGAGAGCGAGGTCATACAGGAAGGGTAGTGCGCCCGGCGGGGCGGTTCAGCGCGTGGTCCGAACCGCGAGACACCCGGCGCGGGGCGGCCCCGGGCCCTCCTTCCACGCCGTGCGGCCGCGGGGCGGTCAGAAGGGGTGGACGCCTACGGGTGTGGCCGGGGGCGACCCGTACCCCTCGGCGATGCGCTGGTGGTACGTCTGGCGGTCGATGACCTCCAGGCCGACGATCTCCCAGGGCGGCAGCCCGGCCGTCCGGCGGTGCTCGCCCCACAGGCGCAGGGCGACGGCGGCCGCGTCGTGGAGGTCGCGGGCCTCCTCCCAGTAGCGGATCTCGGCGTGGTCGTGGGCGTAGCGGCTGGTCAGCAGGAAGGGGTGGTCGTGGGCGAGCTGTTCCAGGCCGCGCCGCACCTCCTTGAGAGGGGCCTCGGGCCCCGAGACGCTGAGCGTGACGTGCCACAGCCGGGGCAGGTCCTGCGGCTTCTCGGCGCTCTCGCCCTCGTAGGTGTCCGAGGCGGCGACGCTGGTGAGCTTGCGCTCCTCGCCGGCCGCACGGGAGGGACCACCACCGCGGGACGCCGCGGCCCCGGGGCGCACTCGTCTCACGACGGCCTCCTTCGCAACGATCGGGGCTTCGCAACAGGTCGTGCGGAATCTCCCTGCGTCAAAGTTGAGCAGGCTCAGGAGCTTCGCGTGGTGGTTTTACGGAACGTGCACCGCGGGGGCCCGTGCTCTGCTCTCCCCACGGGGCCGCTGGTCAGGGGTGCAGGAGGACGAGATCGTCCCTGTGTACGACCTCTCGTTCGTACGCGGGACCCAGCTCGCGCGCCAGTTCCCGGGTCGAGCGGCCGATCAGCCGGGGGATCTCCTTGGCATCGAAGTTGACGAGGCCGCGGGCGACCGCCCGGCCCGTGCCGTCGCGCAGTTCCACGGGGTCGCCGGCGGTGAAGTCGCCCTCGACGCCGCCGATGCCGGCCGGCAGCAGCGAGGTGCGGCGCTCGACGACCGCGCGGACGGCGCCGTCGTCGAGGATGAGCGCGCCCTGCGGGGTGGAGGCGTGCTGGAGCCAGAGCAGCCGGTCGGCGGACCGTCGGCCGGTCGGGTGGAAGTAGGTGCCGGTGTCACGGCCGGCCAGGGCGTCCGCCGCGTGGACGGCGCTGGTCAGGACCACGGGGATGCCCGCGCCGGTGGCGATCGCGGCGGCCTCGACCTTGGTGACCATGCCGCCGGTGCCCACGCCCGCCTTGCCGGCGCTGCCGATCTCCACGTGCGCGAGGTCCTCGGGACCCCGTACCTCCGCTATCCGTGACGTGCCCGGCCTGCTGGGGTCCCCGTCGTACACGCCGTCCACGTCCGACAGCAGGACCAGCAGGTCCGCCCGGACGAGATGGGCGACGAGGGCGGCGAGGCGGTCGTTGTCGCCGAAGCGGATCTCGTCCGTGGCGACGGTGTCGTTCTCGTTGACGACGGGCAGCGCGCCCATCGCGAGGAGCTTGTCGAGGGTGCGGGAGGCGTTGCGGTGGTGGGCGCGGCGGCTCATGTCGTCGGAGGTGAGGAGCACCTGGCCGACGCGGATGCCGTAGCGGGCGCAGGAGGCCGTGTAGCGGGCCACGAGGAGGCCCTGGCCGACGCTGGCGGCGGCCTGCTGGCGGGCGAGGTCCTTGGGCCGGCGGCGCAGGCCGAGCGGCGCGAGCCCGGCGGCGATGGCACCGGAGGAGACCAGCACGACCTCCCGCTCTCCCCCGCTGCGGGCCTTGGCGAGGACGTCCACCAGGGCGTCCACCCGGTCGGCGTCGAGGCCGCCGGACGCCGTCGTCAGCGACGAGGAGCCCACCTTGACGACGATCCGGTGCGCCTTCGCCACTGCCTGCCTTGCCGCTGACACGCCTATCCCCAATGCTCCGAACAGCCCGGTGTGTGCACTTCGCAATCTACGGGAGCGGGCGGACCGGACGCGTCCTCATTTCGAGGGGCGGACGGCACGGTACCCGCCGGGGCGGGGGGCGGCGGCCGGTCGCCGGGCCGGGGGAGGAGGATGCAGGGACCGCACTCCAGGTCCCGCCCGTTATGTGCGGCTTCCGGTGATTGTTCCCACGGCGGATTGCTCCCCGGCCTCCCTAGGTCATACGGTCAGGGATCGGCCTTCCGCAGGCCGCCCCCGGAGTCACCCTCCCCCTCTTTGTCCGTCACCCCCTCCGCAGGAGCCCAGCCCGTGCCCTCCGCAGGCCCCCGTACCCGCCGCGTCGCGCAGCTCTCCGCGCTGTTCGCGATGTTCGCGCTCTTCACGGCCCAGATCGTTTCCGCGCTGCTGCCGAACATTCCCGTGTTCGTCGCCGCGAGCGCGGCGGGCCTTCTCCTGGACACGTTCCTGCAGTACCGGGACCCCGGACTGCTGGCACTGCTGGGCAAGATCCGCTTCGACGCGCTGGTGCGCCAGCTGATGCGCGACATGCTGATCCTGGTGGGGCTGCTGCGCATCGACGGGATCGACCCGTTGAGCGAGCAGGCACCGCTCCTGGTCGGCCTCCTCCTCTTCTACGGGGTGCACTTCGCCTGCCAGGCCGTCTCGGTGCTCGTGCGCCGCAGCCGGACGCTGCCGATCGTGACCCGCAACATCGACGCCTCCGCGCTGCGCCTGACGGCCGCGCCGCCGCGCATCCTGGCCCGCCGCCAGGCCCACCGGCTGCTGACCTTCTCGCTGCCGATCACGGCCGGCCTGGTGCTCACCGCGGCCACGCAGGACGCCACCTGGGGCGGCGTCGGCATCGGCGCCGGTCTCACCCTCCTGGCCGCGGGCACCGCGTACCTGGCGACCTGGCTGCTGCCGAGGAAGCGCGCGAAGAACGAGCAGCAGGTCATGGAGTGGCTGGACGCGTGGCTCGCCGACTACCGGCCGACCACCGCGATGTACTTCTCCGGCGGTACGACGTCGGCGTACCAGGCGAACATGTGGCTCTCCACGCTCTCGCAGCTGGAGAAGCCGCTGATCGTGCTGCGTGAGCGCTTCATGGTCCAGAAGATCGACGCGACGGACGTGCCGATCATCTGCTTCCCGAAGGTCGCCACGATGTTCTCGCTGGAGACCTCCACGCTGAAGATGATGCTGCACCCGGCCAACGCCGCGAAGACCTCCCAGGTGCTGCGCATCCCCACCGTCAAGCACGCCTTCATCAACCACGGCGAGAGCGACAAGCTGTCCTCCTGCAACCCGTACGCGAAGGCGTACGACGAGGTGTGGGTCGCCGGCCCCGCGGCGCGCGAGCGGTACGCGCTCGCCGAGGTCGGCGTCGAGGACAAGGACATCGTCGAGGTCGGCCGGCCGCAGCTGGCGCCGATCCGCCCGTACGCGGGCCCGCCGGCGGGCACGTACACCACCGTCCTGTACGCCCCCACCTGGGAGGGCTGGGACGGCAACCCGGGCAACACGTCCGTGGTGCTGGCCGGCGAGAACATCGTCCGGCAGCTCCTCGCCGACGACAAGGTACGGCTGCTGTACAAGCCGCACCCGATGACCGGCTCGGTCGACCCGCGCGCGGGTGTGGCCAACGAGCGCATCAAGGCGATGATCCGCGAGGCCAACGCCCGGCGCTCGGGCGCCCGGCCGGGTGCGGAGGCGGCCGCCGAGCTGACCCGTCGCGCGGCCGAGCTGGACCGGCTGACCTCCACGTCGTTCCGTTCCAGCGCGGACGAGATGGAGCGGATGCTGCTGCAGGGCACGCCCAGCGGGGACCGTGCGACGGCGATCGCCGAGGCGACGCTCGCCTGGGAGAGGGCGTACTGGGCGTCGTTCCCGGAGTGGGAGCACGGCATCGTGACCGAGGCGCGGCCCGCGATCTTCGCCTGCTTCAACGTGTCGGACCTGCTGATCAGCGATGTCTCCTCGGTGGTCTCCGACTGGCTGTCGAGTGAGAAGCCGTACTCGGTCGCCAACACGTCCGGGCTGCCGGAGGCGGCGTTCCGTGCGGCCTTCCCGACGGTCTCCGCGGGTGTCGTCCTGACGCCCGGGGCGGACGGTGTCCCCGCCCTCCTCGACGCGGTCCGCAACCCCGAGAAGGACGGTTTCGCCAAGGCCCGCGCCGAGCTCAAGGAGCAGCTGCTGGGTCCCTCCGACCCGCCGTCGCCGGTCCGCTTCGGCTCCGCGGTGAAGGCGCTCTGCGCCAAGGCCGACGACCGCCGTGTGCGGATGGAGTCGCGGATCGTCAACGACATGCCGTCGCCCCGGGAGGCCGGAGACGAGCTCACCGAGGGCGAGCCGAGCGAGACGAGCGAGGCCCTCGCGTAGGGACACGCCGACCGTACGCCGAAGGGCCCCGGAGAGATCCCGGGTTCTAGTGGTCGTCGCAACACCCCAGTTCAAGGGGTGCGATGGACTTCGAGGTTCGTGAGGAACGGGGCAACTACGGCGCCAAGCCTCTGGTCCGGGAGCGGGAGGAATACCTTCGGCTTGTGGATCTTGGGATAAGCAACACGGAAGCCTGCCGGATCGTCGGCATCAACCGCCGCACCGGCACACGATGGCGTTACGGCCGGCAGGCATCCGGGAAGAAGAGGGCGTACGCGCCCATCGCCGACACCGGGATTCCGTGGGAGCCCCATGAGGTGCCTGCCCGATCGGCGGCAGAGCCCGAAGCGGCTGGCCCGTCCCGGTACCTGGGCGAGGCCGAGCGCATCCACCTCGCCGACCGGCTGCGGGAGAAGGCGTCCATCCGCACGATCGCGGCCGAGCTGGGCCGCAGCCCCTCCACCATCAGCCGGGAGATACGCCGCAACCGGCGGCCCATGCCCAGGGGCGGCTGGGCCTACCAGCCATTCCACGCCCACCGTCGCGCCGAACGGCGACGCCCCCGTCCCAAGCCCGGCAAGATCGGGCAGAACCCCGAGCTGCGGGACTTCATCCAGGACCACCTCACCAAACGGTGGAGTCCGGAGCAGATCTGCCACGCTCTGCGCAGGCGCTTTCCCGACCGGCCGGAGATGCACGTGGTCCACGAGACGATCTACCAGGCCCTCTACGTCCAGAGCCGCGGTGAGCTGAAGCGGGAACTGACACGAGCCCTGCGGACCGGACGCGCCATGCGACGGCCCCGCCGTCAGGCTGCGAGCCGCAGGCAGCGGTTCCCGCACCCGATGGTCATGATCAGCGAACGGCCCGCCGAAGCCGCCGACCGCGCCGTTCCCGGCCACTGGGAAGGCGACCTCATCATCGGCGCCAACACCCGCTCCGCCATCGCCACCCTGGTCGAACGCAGCACCCGCTACCTGATGCTCCTCCACCTTCCCCACGGCCACAGCGCCGCCGCCGTCCGCACCGCGCTGGTCGACACCGTCCAGACCCTCCCACCCCACCTGAAACGATCTCTGACCTGGGACCAGGGCACGGAGATGGCCTACCACCACAACTTCACCGTCACCACCGACGTCCCGGTCTACTTCTGCGACCCGGCCAGCCCCTGGCAACGCGGCTCCAACGAGAACACCAACGGCCTGCTGAGGCAGTACTTCCCCAAGGGCACCGACCTGTCCGTCCACACCCGCGAGGACCTGGACGCCGTCGCCGCCGAACTCAACAGCCGCCCACGCAAAACGCTCGGCTGGGAAACCCCAGCCGAGCGTCTGTCTAAACTGCTCGCGGCTTGATCAACTCACCGCGGTGTTGCAACGACCCCTGGAATTCGCCGATCCGGGGCCCTTCGGCGTACGCGGTGCGCTCGGGACCTGCCCGGCGGCAGCCCTAGAACGGCTCGAAGTCGTCGTACTCCTTCTGGAGTTCGTCCCGCGCCGCCTGGCGGTCACGGCGACGCGTGACGGCCGGGCGGGGCTCCTCGAAGCGGTGGTCCTCGCCGCGGCGGCCGAGCATCTCCGCGCCGGCCATGACGGTCGGCTCCCAGTCGAAGACGACCGCGTTGTCCTCGGGGCCGATGGCGACGCCGTCGCCGGAGCGGGCGCCCGCCTTCATCAGCTCGTCCTCGACGCCCAGGCGGTTCAGGCGGTCGGCGAGGTAGCCCACCGCCTCGTCGTTGTTGAAGTCGGTCTGGCGGACCCAGCGCTCCGGCTTCTCGCCCCGGACGCGGAACAGCCCGTCCTCCTCCCGCACGACCGTGAAGCCCGCGTCGTCGACGGCCTTGGGCCGGATGACGATCCGCGTCGCCTCCTCCTGCGGCTTGGCGGCGCGTGCCCGGCCCACGAGGTCGGCGAGCGCGAACGACAGCTCCCGCAGGCCCGTGTGGGCGACGGCGGACACCTCGAAGACCCGGTAGCCGCGGGCCTCCAGGTCCGGCCGCACCATCTCGGCGAGGTCCTTGCCGTCGGGCACGTCGATCTTGTTGAGGACGACGATCCGGGGCCGCTTGTCGAGACCGCCGTACTGCGTCAGCTCCTCCTCGATGATGTCGAGGTCGGAGACGGGGTCGCGGTCGGACTCCAGCGTCGCGGTGTCGAGGACGTGGACGAGGACGCTGCAGCGCTCGACGTGGCGCAGGAACTCCAGACCCAGGCCCTTGCCCTGGCTCGCGCCGGGGATCAGTCCGGGGACGTCGGCGATCGTGTAGACGGTCTCGCCGGCCGTCACCACGCCCAGGTTGGGGACGAGGGTGGTGAAGGGGTAGTCCGCGATCTTCGGCTTGGCCGCGCTCAGCACCGAGATCAGCGAGGACTTGCCCGCGCTCGGGTAGCCGACCAGCGCCACGTCGGCGACGGTCTTCAGCTCCAGGACGATGTCGCCCATGTCGCCGGGCACGCCGAGCAGCGCGAAGCCGGGCGCCTTGCGGCGGGCGGAGGCGAGGGCCGCGTTGCCGAGGCCGCCCCGGCCGCCCTGCGCGGCGACGAAGGAGGTGCCGTGGCCGACGAGGTCGGCGAGGACGTTGCCCTGCCGGTCCAGCACGACCGTGCCGTCCGGCACGGGAAGGACCAGGTCCTGCCCGTCCTTGCCCGACCGGTTGCCGCCCTCGCCGGGCTTGCCGTTGGTGGCCTTGCGGTGCGGGGAGTGGTGGTAGTCGAGGAGCGTCGTCACCGACTGGTCGACGGTCAGGATGACGTCGCCGCCCCGGCCGCCGTTGCCGCCGTCGGGGCCGCCGAGCGGCTTGAACTTCTCCCGGTGGACGGAGGCACAGCCGTGGCCTCCGTTACCCGCGGCGACATGCAGCTCGACGCGGTCCACGAAGGTGGTCATGGTGGGTGCCTCCAGATACGCGTGATGCGTGGTGTACGGAAATGTCTTACCTGTAACACGTCAAAGGCGGACCCGCTTCCCGTACGGAAATCCTGTACGAGAAGTGAGGTCCGCCTCGACGAATCGCTCTACGGAAGCCTTGGCCGTGAAGACCGGGCGAGTCGGAAGACTCAGGCGGCCGGAACGATGTTGACGACCTTGCGACCACGGCTGGTGCCGAACTCGACCGCACCGGCGTTCAGCGCGAACAGCGTGTCGTCCTTGCCGCGGCCGACACCGGCGCCCGGGTGGAAGTGCGTGCCGCGCTGGCGGACCAGGATCTCACCGGCGTTGACGACCTGACCGCCGAAGCGCTTCACGCCGAGCCGCTGAGCGTTGGAGTCGCGACCGTTCCGGGTGGACGATGCGCCCTTCTTGTGTGCCATGTCTCCTCAGTCCCTTACTTCGCAGCCGCGGGGATCTCAGTGACCTTGATCGCCGTGTACTGCTGGCGGTGGCCCTGACGACGGCGGTAGCCGGTCTTGTTCTTGTAGCGCAGAATGTCGATCTTCTGGCCCTTGTGGTGGTCCACGACCTCGGCCTGGACCTTGATGCCGGCCAGCACCCACGGGTCGCTGGTCACAGCGTCGCCGTCGACGACGAGCAGGGTCGAGAGCTCGACCGTGTCGCCGACACTGGCGGTGGAAATCTTGTCAACCTCAACGATGTCGCCGACAGCAACCTTGTGCTGGCGACCACCGCTGCGCACGATGGCGTACACGCGGATCTCACTCTCTCGCTCGGGAACGGCACCCCCGCAGTCCAGCCGCCCGACATGCGAACGGCCTCTCCCACGGCGCCCGGCGCGCGGAAGGAATGAGGTTTACGGGGATGTGACGCGTCTCTACCTACGGACACGCCGACGGTCAAGGTTACGGGGCCACGGTCGAAGGGGTCAAACCGAGCCCCCCGCCCACCGCGTGACCGATGTCTCACCGCCCCCGAGCAGCCGTTTCCCGGCCGGGCCCGGGCTCCCCGCACCCGCCGGCACCCGGTACGCCGGTGCCCCTGCCGGGTGGTCTCCCACCCGGCAGGGGCACCGGCGGCAGCGGACCGTACGTCCGCCCGGGCTCAGCCCTCGTCGGTCGAGGCCGTGACCGTGGCCGACGTCTGCTCGGCGGCCACCGTGGTCTTCTTCGCGGCCGTCTTCTTCGTGGCCGCCTTCTTGGCCGTGGCCTTCTTCGCGACCGTCTTCTTGGCCGCCGCCGTCTTCTTCGTGGCGGCCTTCTTCGCCGTCGCCTTCTTGGCCGTCTTGCGCGCCGCCGTCTTCTTGGCGGGCGCCTCGGCCGCGGTCTCCCCGGTGGCCTCGGCGGCCTCCGCGACCGGCGCCTCGGCGGCCTCCCCGGCCGGGGTCGCGACCGTGTCCTCGGCGGACGCGGACGGGACCACGACCACCGCGGCCTCCGCCGACGCCGTGGGCGCCGTCGCCTTGCGCACGGCACGCCGACGCGGACGCGCCGGAGCCGCGCTCTCGGCGGTGGCGGCGGCCGCGGGCTGCGCGGCCTCGGCGGCCACGGCCGGCTCGATCTCCGTCACCGGCGCCTCGTGGACGACCGGCTCGGACACCGTCACCACGGTGTCCTCCACCGCCGCTCCGGCCGGGGCGCCCGCCGGAGCGGACACCTTCCGGGTGGCCCGGCGACGCGTACGGCCCTTGGGCGCCGCGTCCTCGGTGCTCTCGGCGGCGGGCGTCCCGACGGCTGTCGTCTCGACGACCGGTGTCTCGACGACCGGGTCCTCCACCGCCACGGGCTCCGCCTCGGCGGCCTCGCGCGGCTTCGGGGCACGGTCCTCGGAGACGGTGCCGGTCACGGACGCGCGGGACTTCGGCGCACCCGAGGGCGCGGACGCCCGCCGGGTCGCGCGGCGCCGCGAACGGCCCCGTCCGACCGCCGCCTCGGCCTCGGCGACGCTGCTGTACAGCTCCTCGTCCGGCTCGAACTCGGGGGCGGGCAGTGCCACCGGCTCGGCGACCTCGGCGGCCACCTCGGCCTCGGCCTGTTCGGTGGTCGTCTCCACCGGCTCGGCGGTCTCGTGCCCGGACACGTGCTCGTGGTCGTGCTCGTGCTCGGCGCCGCCGCGGCCGCGCTTGCGGCGCTTGCCGCCACCGCCGACGGCCGTCGGCTGGTCCATGTGCACGATCACGCCGCGCCCGTTGCAGTGGACGCAGGTCTCGGAGAAGGACTCCAGCAGGCCCTGGCCGACCCGCTTGCGGGTCATCTGGACCAGGCCCAGCGAGGTGACCTCGGCGACCTGGTGCTTCGTCCGGTCGCGTCCCAGGCACTCCAGCAGACGCCGCAGCACCAGGTCCCGGTTGGACTCCAGGACCATGTCGATGAAGTCGATGACGACGATGCCACCGAGGTCGCGCAGCCGCAGCTGACGCACGATCTCCTCGGCCGCCTCCAGGTTGTTCCTGGTGACCGTCTCCTCCAGGTTGCCGCCCTGGCCGGTGAACTTGCCGGTGTTGACGTCGACCACGATCATGGCCTCGGTCTTGTCGATCACCAGCGAACCGCCGCTGGGCAGCCACACCTTGCGGTCCAGCGCCTTCATCAGCTGCTCGTCGATGCGGTACGTCGCGAAGACGTCGACCTCGGAGGTCCACTTCTGCAGCCGCTCGGCCAGGTCGGGCGCCACGTGCGAGACGTATCCGTGGATGGTCTCCCAGGCGTCCTCGCCGCTGACGATGACCTTGGAGAAGTCCTCGTTGAAGATGTCGCGGACCACGCGGACGGTCATGTCCGGCTCGCCGTACAGCAGCGTCGGCGCGTTGCCGTTCTTCGCCTTCTTCTGGATGTCCTCCCACTGCGCCTGCAGCCGCTCGACGTCACGGCGCAGCTCGTCCTCGCTGGCGCCCTCGGCGGCGGTGCGCACGATGACGCCCGCGTCCTCGGGGACGATCTTCTTGAGGATGGTCTTCAGCCGGGCCCGCTCGGTGTCGGGCAGCTTGCGGCTGATCCCGGTCATCGACCCCTCGGGGACGTACACCAGGTAGCGGCCGGGCAGGGAGACCTGGCTGGTCAGACGCGCGCCCTTGTGGCCGATGGGGTCCTTCGTCACCTGGACGAGCACCGACTGGCCGGACTTCAGGGCGGACTCGATGCGGCGCGGCCCGTTGGCCATGCCGAGCGCCTCGAAGTTGACCTCGCCGGCGTACAGCACCGCGTTGCGGCCCTTGCCGATGTCGATGAAGGCGGCCTCCATCGACGGCAGCACGTTCTGCACCTTGCCGAGGTAGACGTTCCCGACGTACGAGGTCGACTGCTCCTTGTTGACGTAGTGCTCGACGAGCACGTTGTCTTCCAGGACGCCGATCTGGGTGCGCTCGCCGCTCTGGCGGACGACCATGACGCGCTCGACGGCCTCGCGGCGGGCGAGGAACTCGGCCTCGGTGATGATCGGGACGCGGCGGCGGCCCTGCTCCCGGCCTTCGCGGCGGCGCTGCTTCTTGGCCTCCAGACGGGTGGAGCCCTTGATGGACTGCACCTCGTCGGAGAACTCGGTCTCCTTGGCGCGGCGCTCCCGCGGCTCACGGACCTTGACGACCGTGCGCTCGGGGTCGTCGGGCGTCGCGTCGGCGTCGGTGCCGGAGTCACCGGCGCGACGGCGACGACGGCGGCGACGGCGGCTGCTGCTGGAGCCGGAACCGGAGTCGTCGCGCTCGTCGGCCTCGTCCTCGGCGTCCTCGTCCAGCTGCTCGGCGGTGTCCTCGGCGTCCTGCGCGGCCTGCTCGGCGGCGTGTTCGTCGCCCTCGGCGGCGTCGTCGGCGTCGGTCGCGTCACCCCGGCGACGGCGGCGCCCGCCCCGGCGGCGGCGACGGCGCGAGCCGGTGGACTCCTCCTCGCCGAACTCGTCGCCCTCGCCGGAGTCCTCGGCGCCCTCGTCGGGCTCCTCGGCGTCCTCGGCCTCGTCGGGCTCCTCGGTCACGACGGCGGCGGGCTGCTCGGCCGCGGCGGGTTCGCCCCGACGGCGACGGCGGCGGCGCGAACCGCCGGTGTTCTCCTCCTCGGCGAACCCGCCGAGGTCGGCGGTCTCGACGGTCTCCTCGACGTCCTCGGCCTCCACGGTCTCGGCCTCCGCCGCGGCGGCGGCCTGCGCGGCGGCCCGCTCCGGCGTCTGGAACATCGGCTCTGTGAAGACAGGGGCCTGGAACACGGCCACGGCGGGCCGGGACGGGCGGGACGGCGCGTCCTCGGCGACCGGCGCGGTCGGCGCCGAGAAGCCGCCGGCGGCCTTGCGCGCCGAGCGGCGGCGGGCGCGACGGGGACCGCCGTCCTCCGCCTCGGCGGCCGGAGCCTCCTGGACGGGCCGGGCCGGCGCGGTCTCGGCGGCGGGCGCCTCGACGGTCTTCGACGTGGTGTCCGCGGCGGCGACGGCCTCGGTGCTCTCGGGCGTCCCGGCGGGCGTGGTCACGCGGCGCGTGGCACGACGACGAGTACGGGCGGCGGGGGCCGCCTCCTCGACGGCGGCGGGCTCCTCGACGGCCGGAACCTCGGCCGGGGCCACCACCTCAGCGGCGGCGACGCTCTCCTCCACGGCCTGCGGCGCACCCGTCGGAGCCGAAGCACGACGGGTCGCACGACGACGCGGACGGGCAGCGGGCGCCGCCTCCTCGACAGCGGCGGGCTCCTCGACGGCCGGAACCTCGGCCGGGGCCACCACCTCAGCGGCGGCGACACTCTCCTCCACGGCCTGCGGCGCACCCGTCGGAGCCGAAGCACGACGGGTCGCACGACGACGCGGACGGGCAGCGGGCGCCGCCTCCTCCACAGCGGCGGGCTCCTCGGCAGTCTCCGCCACGGCGGTGGCGGTGGCGGGCACCACGGTCTCGACGACCTCGACGGCCTCGGTGTCCTTGGGCGCGCCGGCGGGCGCGGAGGCCCGGCGGGTCGCACGACGACGGGTGCGCGCGGGGGGCGCCGCCGCCTCGGCCGCCTCGGCTTCCTCGTCCGTCTCGGCTTCCGCGACGACCTCGGCGGTCGCGGGGGTCTCCTCCGCCTCGTCGGCGGACACGAGATCGTCGGTCTCGGCGGCGGGTACGGCCGGAGCGGTGCTCTCCGCGGCGGCCTCGGAGGCGGCCGACGGGGGTCCCGCGGGGCGGGACGCGGCGCGGCGGCGACGGCGCGGCGGCAGGGTGTCGCTCGGTGTGTTCTGCTCGGAGCCCTGCGCGGGCTCTGCGGATTCGATCGATTCGGGCATGCGGGCGTTTCTCCCGTCGGGCTCCCGGGCGCCGCGCCCGGTCCGGCAGAGGCCGGTGACGTCCGCGGCTCGCGTCGTGCGCGACTGCCGCCGTCCGGGGCGCGAGCGCCGCACGGGAGCTTTCCGTGTCCTGTCTCGCCGGTTCCGTACGCCATGTTGCGTACGGCCTGGCGAAAGTCTTGTGGTCGGTGCGCTGCCCGACCCAGGTGGCTCCCGGATCAGAGGGCGGCGCTACGACGTCCGTCCCTACGCGGGACCCACCGTCGCCGACGCCTTCGCGGCGGCAGTGGATTCGGCCGTTGAGAGGGCCGGCGCTGCCTCGCGGTCGGGCGCGAGCGGGTCGGTCACCGTGCCGGTCTCTTCATCGAACAGCCCCTGCGCCAGCCTGGTCACCGCTGCGGGGACCGGCGGCGCCAGGTCGGCCACGGCGCGGAGACCGGACAGGACGTCGTCGGGTCGAACGGCAGGCGTCACGTGCCGAACAACCAGGCGCAGTATCGCACAGGGCTGGTCCGTCGGCCCAGCAAGGGGCGCGGCGTCGGCCGCTCCGGCGCCCGCGTCCCGTCCGTCACGACCGGTGAGGTCGACGACGGCGGCCCTGGCGTCGAAGGTCCGCATACCGTTCTTGGTCCTGCGCTGGACCTCGACGAGGTCCGCCGCCGTGAAGGCCTCGACCGCGCGCGCGGCGTCCGCCGGATCCACGCCGTTCAGGCGCAGTTCCCACACGGAGGCCGTGAGACGGTCGGCGAGCCCGGAGGTCCGGGCCTCGACCGCGTCGACGATGTCGAGGCCGGTGGGCAACGACTCGTCGAGCAGGATCCTGAGCTTCTCCGGGTCGCGCGCCTGGGTGAGCGCGATCTCCAGATATTCCGCCTCACTGCCCGTGCCGGTGGGTGCGGCATTGGCGTACGACACCTTCGGATGCGGCGTGAACCCCGCCGAGTACGCCATGGGCACCTCGGCACGGCGCAGCGCACGCTCGAAAGCGCGCTGGAAGTCACGGTGGCTGGTGAACCGGAGGCGGCCGCGCTTGGTGTAGCGCAGTCGGATGCGCTGCACCGCGGGTGCGGGCGGCGGGCCTTCGGGCTGTCGCTTGCCCAGTGTCGTTCAGTCCTTCGTGAGAGCGGTCGTACTTCTACCAAGAGTACGTGCCCCGACGGCTCCCGGTTCCCGCCTGTGGACGGACCGCGGCTCCGCCGGCCGCCCGAGGAGTGCGGAGCGCACGGCGGCGCGGGCCTGGCGGGCGGACTCGCGAGCGGTGGTCCATGCCTGCCGGGCGATCCGGCCGGCGGCGCTCGCGGCCGCCGCGGCCGGTTTCCACACGACGTCGCGCACGACGTGGCCGGCGGGCGTGAGAACGGTCCGGTACAGCCACACCGCCGGCTCCACCAGGAGCCGGCGCAGGACGCCGGCCAGGAACCGTCCGACGGCGCGCGAGAGGTGCCCGGCGACCCGCCAGGCGTGAGCGACGGCGTCCCGGAGTTCTGGGCCCACGACCGCGAGCAGCCGCCCGGCCGGTACGAGCGCCCACCGCCACACGGCGAGCGCGGGCAGCACGAGCAGCACGCGTGCGGTCCAGTAGATCCCGAGCCAGAGCCCGGTGAAGATCATCCGTACGAGCCACAGGGCCCCTCGGCCCACCCATGCGAGCGCGTGTCCCACGGGGGTCAGCGCATACCGGTACAGCCACCCGGCCGGTACGACGAGGAGGTACCGCGCCAGCCAGGCCAGGCCGGTGAGCAGCCTGACCGCGGCGGCGGCGAGACCGGCCCCGACCGCCCGGGCGAGCCAGGCGACGCCCCGCCCGAACGGCACCAGCGTCCACCGGTAGACCCAGGCGATCGCGTGCCCCACGGGCGTCAGCGCGTACTGATACACCCACACCGCCGGCACGACCAGCAGCCGGTACCCGAGCCACGCGAGTCCCTGGGCGAGCGGCACGACGCCGTAGCGCCACAGCGCCACCCACGGCCACACGAGGACGGCCTTCGCGGCCCAGAGCGAGGCGCGCCCCAACGGCCGCAGCACGGTGTCCCGGAGGAACCGGCCGGCCACCACGAGCAGGTCCCACACCATCCGCACCGGCACGACGAGGACGAGCACGACGATCCGGACGGGGATGCGGATCGCGGCCGTGAGACATCCCTCGGGCGTCTGCTGCCGCACGGCAGGGCGTGCCGTCGAAGGCTCGGCGGACGGCTCGGCCGACGGGCGGGCTGGGGGCCTCTTCTCCAGGTCCATAGCGGTAGGGACGCCTCAGCGGCCCGTACGGATGCGGCCCGTAGGGATGAGGTCGCAGGGATGCGGTCCGACGACCGCGCATTCCCCGCCGTCCGTACGCGGGCCCGGAACCCACCTCGGGCGGCCGGCCGAGGCGGCGCTACCGCCTGCGTCCGGAAGCCCTCGCGGACTTGGCGGACCTGGCGGCCTTCCCGGTCATGGCGGCCTTCCCGGTCCTGGCGGACTGGGGGCTGCGCACCACGGCGGACAGCTCCGGCCGGGCGACGTGCGGCACGGAGAACTCCCGGTTGATCTCGACCTGGCGGCGGACGCGTTCGGGCAGGTCCCGCAGGGCCAGCAGACGGTCGCAGGCACGCAGGGCACCGGCGTGGTCGCCCACCCAGTGGGCGGTGATGGAGAACTCGAACAGCAGGCCCCAGCGGTAGACCCAGGGCCTGGTGAAGAGGAGGTCGTCCGGGGCGGGCCGGTCGACGACGTCGACGAGGAGGGCGTACGCCGTGTGGTACCGGCGGCGGAGGCGCAGCCGGGAGGCCAGTTCGTAGCAGGCCTCCAGCCGTGCGGGGCGTGCTTCCCAGGCCCGGGTGAGCGTGTCCAGGGCTCCCGGCCAGTCCTCCTCCTGCTCCGCCCGGAGGATGCCCGCTTCGAGCAGCGAGCAGTACACCTCCTCGCCCCAGCCGCCCATCGCCGCGCGCCGCTCGTACAGGGCGATGGCCTCGCGTGCGTGGCCCAGGTCGCGTTCGGTGTTGGCGAGGTAGAAGACGGTGCGGGGGTTGGTGGGGTCGCGGTCGAGCTCCCGCCTGAGCAGACGCGCGTCGCGCTCGAACTTGTCGCCGCGGCAGCCGCCGTCGGCGTGGTCCTCGATGACGATCGCGTCCAGGTTCTCCTGGACGTCGGGCGCGTCGGTGCACGGGTACTCGTGGGTGACGCCCTCGTACCGCCAGAGCAGATCCCCCCGCATCAGGTGCTTGAAGCGGTGCTGGGTGCCGGGGGTGTCGTAGCGCAGCATGTACGAGGTGGCCGTCAGCCGGGGAAGCGGCGCGTCCTGGCGCAGTACGTGGTCGGCGTCGAGGGTGAGCAGGAAGTCGGCCCTGCCCCGGGCGTGCCGGATGTTCCGCGTCCGGTTGTGGCCGAAGTCGACCCAGGGGTCCTGGCGGAGCTCGCCCGGGATGCCGTCCAGCGCCTTGCGGATCAGGTCCTGCGTGCCGTCCGTCGAGCCGGTGTCGGAGATGACCCAGGTGTCGATCAGGGGGCGTACGGAGGCGAGGCAGCGTTCGATCACGCGCGCCTCGTTCTTGACGATCATGCAGAGGCAGATGGTCTGCGGCTTCACGGCTCACCGGTCCCGGGGACGTTGGAACGCTGCCCGAGCGGCCGCGTGACATATCTCCTCATATCTCACAAATGCCTGTGCACGGCGTCGAATTAGCCCACCCGTGACTCCCGGTTGGTCCGACCTGATGATCTCCTTCCCCGTCCGGGCCAGCGCGCTGGTCGGCTCGGTGGACAGGGGTGAGGCTCACGATCGAGTGCGGGGAAAAGCCCCAAACCGGTTGAAACAAGGAGCACATAGATGAGTCCTGAGCGCAGGACGATCTCACTGATAGGCCCGCTGGCCCGCGACAGGATCACCAAGGTCAGCACCTTCGCCTCGCTCGCGCTGGTAGTGACAGCCGGTCTGGCCGCCCCCGCCGTCGCCACCACGCGGAACATGTCCGAGCACTCCTCCGTGACGAGGTCCGAGGACGAGGAATGCCCGCCCTCCGACGACCAGGAGCACCACGACGAGCACGGCGGGCAGCAGGACGACCACGACTCCTCGGCGTCCGACTGGTACGACGAGGAGGACCACGAGCGCATCGCGGCTCGCGGTGGCAACGACGACGACCACTGCGAGGAAGGTCCCGGCGGTCAGACCGGCCCCCCAGGAGCGACCGGCGCCACGGGCCCGAGAGGTGAGACCGGCCCCCGGGGCGACACCGGACCCCGAGGGGAGACCGGGCCTCAGGGCGACACCGGCGAGGCCGGCGCCACGGGTCCGACCGGCCCCACGGGGGCGGACGGCCTCACGGGCGCGACCGGGCCGACGGGAGCGGACGGTGTCGCCGGGCCCACCGGACCGACGGGCGCCACCGGCATCGCAGGACCCACCGGGCCCACCGGCCCCACCGGAGCGGGAGCCACCGGAGCCACGGGGGCCACCGGAGCGACGGGTGCCACGGGGGCCACAGGAGCGGGAGTGACCGGAGCCACGGGGGCCACCGGAGCAACGGGCGCCACCGGCACGACCGGCTCCACGGGTGCCACGGGCGCCGCGGGAACGACCGGGGCCACCGGCCCCGCCGGCCCCTGCTCGGACATCGACGCGGTGCAGGACTCGAAGAAGCTCGAATTCCGGGTCGTACTGACCAAGGGACGGGTCTTCGCCGGCATCCGCGACCTGAAGGGCGCCACCGCCCACCCGTTCCTGTGGACCGACCTCAGCACCCACCCCAACTTCCCCTCGGGCGGCCGTGATTCACAGGGCCGCCAGGTCGGCTACGCCTGCGGTGTCTCCGTCAACACCCACTCCTCCTCCGGACACGGACAGAAGGAGACGGGCAAGGACCACGGCACGGACACCGGCAAGGACCACGGCTCCGGCAGCGGCCACGGCCAGGGCACGAGCACGGGGCACGGCCAGGGCACGGGCCAGAGCCACGAACAGGGCCAGGGCCATGCCCAGAACACGGGTCAGTACCAGAACACGGGCCAGGGCCACGCCCAGAACGCGGGCCAGGCCAGCGCCCAGGCCACCGGTCACGACACCGGCAAGGAGTACACCCAGGGCACCGGCCAGAACCACGGCACGGACACGGGCAAGGACCACGGCTCCGGCACCGGCAAGGACCACGGCGGCGACAAGGGTCAGGACAAGGGCGAGCACACGGGCGCCGACAAGGGCCTCGTCAAGTTCAACGTCGTCACCACCGTGGGCCAGATCTGGGAGACCACCTGCGTGCCCGTCGACACGGCACCGCACGCCACCCTGAACTGCGACGACGCCCAGGGCAACCCGCGCCCCTGGTTCAGGGTCGAACTCCAGCCCTCGGAGAGCATCATCAACGGCGGCTCCACCGTCACACCCCGCGTGACAGGCCGATAGCACACGAACAGGGGTGCCCGGAGATCGGCCGACCCGACCTCCGGACACCCCTCACACCCGGCTCCCCGCCCCCACGCGGGGCCGCGGACACTCAGTGGCTGTGCTGCCCACTCCCCACCGGCTGCTTGACGGTCAGCGGCAGCAGCTTCTTGCCCGTCGGGCCGATCTGGATGGACGTGTCCATCTGCGGGCAGACGCCGCAGTCGAAGCACGGGGTCCAGCGGCAGTCCTCGACCTCGGTCTCGTCGAGGGCGTCCTGCCAGTCCTCCCAGAGCCAGTCCTTGTCGAGGCCCGAGTCCAGGTGGTCCCAGGGGAGGACCTCCTCGTAGGTGCGCTCGCGCGTGGTGTACCAGTCGACGTCGACGCCGAAGTCCGGGAGTGTCTTCTCCGCGCAGGCCATCCAGCGGTCGTAGGAGAAGTGCTCGCGCCAGCCGTCGAAGCGGCCGCCGTCCTCGTAGACCGCGCGGATGACGGCGCCGATGCGACGGTCGCCGCGGGACAGCAGGCCCTCGACGATGCCCGGCTTGCCGTCGTGGTAGCGGAAGCCGATGGAGCGGCCGTACTTCTTGTCGCCGCGGATCTTGTCCCGGAGCTTTTCGAGCCGTGCGTCCGTCTCCTCGGCGGAGAGCTGCGGCGCCCACTGGAACGGGGTGTGCGGCTTGGGGACGAACCCGCCGATCGAGACCGTGCAGCGGATGTCGTTCGAACCGGAGACCTCGCGGCCCTTCTGGATGACGCGGGTCGCCATGTCGGCGATCTGGAGGACGTCCTCGTCCGTCTCCGTCGGCAGGCCGCACATGAAGTACAGCTTCACCTGGCGCCAGCCGTTGCCGTACGCCGTGGAGACCGTCCGGATCAGGTCCTCCTCCGAGACCATCTTGTTGATGACCTTGCGCATGCGCTCGGAGCCGCCCTCGGGGGCGAAGGTGAGTCCGGAGCGGCGGCCGTTGCGCGTCAGTTCGTTCGCCAGGTCCACGTTGAAGGCGTCCACGCGGGTCGACGGGAGGGACAGGCCGATCTTGTCCTCCTCGTACCGGTCGGCGAGGCCCTTGGCGATGTCGCCGATCTCGCTGTGGTCGGCGGAGGAGAGGGAGAGCAGGCCGACCTCCTCGAAGCCGGTCGCCTTGAGGCCCTTGTCGACCATCTCGCCGATGCCCGTGATGGAACGCTCGCGGACCGGACGGGTGATCATGCCCGCCTGGCAGAAACGGCAGCCGCGGGTGCAGCCGCGGAAGATCTCCACCGACATGCGCTCGTGGACCGTCTCGGCGAGCGGGACCAGGGGCTGCTTGGGGTACGGCCACTCGTCCAGGTCCATGACGGTGTGCTTGGACACCCGCCACGGAACGCCGGACCTGTTCGGCACGACGCGGCCGATGCGGCCGTCGGGCAGGTACTCCACGTCGTAGAACGCCGGGATGTACACCGATCCCGTCTTCGCGAGACGGAAGAGGACCTCTTCGCGCCCGCCGGGCCGGCCCTCCGCCTTCCATACGCGGATGATCTCGGTCATGTCGAGCACGGCCTGCTCGCCGTCGCCGATGATCGCCGCGTCGATGAACTCGGCGATCGGCTCGGGGTTGAAGGCCGCGTGGCCGCCGGCCAGGACGATCGGGTCGTCGACCGTGCGGTCCTTGGCCTCCAGGGGGATGCCGGCCAGGTCCAGCGCGGTCAGCATGTTCGTGTAGCCCAGCTCCGTGGAGAAGGACAGGCCGAACACGTCGAAGGCCCTCACCGGGCGGTGGCTGTCGACGGTGAACTGCGGGACGCCGTGCTCCCGCATCAGCGCCTCCAGGTCGGGCCAGACGCTGTACGTGCGCTCGGCCAGGACGCCCTCGCGCTCGTTCAGGACCTCGTAGAGGATCATGACGCCCTGGTTGGGCAGCCCGACCTCGTACGCGTCCGGGTACATGAGCGCCCAGCGGACGTCCGCGGACTCCCAGGGCTTGACGGTGGAGTTGAGCTCACCGCCCACGTACTGGATCGGCTTCTGCACATGCGGCAGCAGGGCCTCTAGCTGTGGGAAGACCGACTCGACAGACATCGCGGAGGTTACCTTCGTGAGCGGACGGGGGGTGACCATCTAGCGTAACGCCCCCGGAGACACCCCTCGCACGCCCGGGCTCCGGCGGCCCGGCCGCCCGGTGGGGCGGGCGCCGTCTAGAAGGGCAGGCCGTCGCGGATCTCCGCCCAGGTCGACGGCAGCGCCTCCTCCGCCCGCTCCGCCCGGCGTTCCTCCCTGCCGTACAGCACCCCGTACGTGAAGGCGCTCTCCCCCGGTGCCGCATGGGCCTGGTGGGCGAGGTCGCGCAGGGCCTCGCGGGCCATCACGCTGTCCTGGTGGTCGCCCAGGAGGCTCTGCAGGGACTTCATGTCCTTGACCAGGGCCTTGGCCGGCTTGCCCAGCAGCGGCTGCGCCGCCTCGGCCGCGTACCGGGTGCGCTTGGTCTTCTTGCGGGCCTCGTGCATGGCGAGGTCCCGGTCCGCTCCGGGCGGCTGCGCCAGGGCCTCCTCCACCAGCGCCGCCACCTTGCCGACGTCCTTGCGGACCGCCTTGGTGATCACCTTCTCGGCGTCGCCCTCGGCCGCCGCGAGCAGCGGCGGGTCAGCGAGCACGGCGTCCAGGGAGGTCAGCAGGGCCAGGTACCGCGGTCCGTCCAGCGCGTCGATCAGCTCGCGCCGGGGGCCCGTGTGGCCGTCCTTCTGCGACCAGGCGCGCAGCCGTGCGTGGACCGGGCCGGTCACCAGAGTCTCGGGAAGGGCGTCCAGTGCCTCGGTGAGCCGTTCCGTCAGGACCTCCCGGTCACGGTCGACTCCCAGCTCCCCCGCGAGCCACTTCAGCTCCTCGCCGATCGGGTCCGTGACGGTCCGGTCGAGCACCTTCCCGAACGACTTGAAGGTGCTGCGCAGCCGGCGCGTGGCGACCCGCATGCTGTGGACGGAGTCGAAGACGTCCCGGCGGACGGCGGGGTCGAGCTCGACGATCGCGTCGCGCTGGACCCGGATGTAGGCGAGGACGTGGTCCCCGGGGGTGACGGGCTCCCCCGGAACCGCCGCCTCGGCCTTCTTCCCGTCCTTCTTCTGGTCCTTCTTCTTCCCCTTCTTGCCTTTGGGGGCCGTCTCCCGCAGCGCCCTGGCCAGCTTGGAGGGCGAGTCCGACGGCCGGACACCCGCCTTGCGCAGCTTCTTCTCGACCTTGTCGAGGAAGGCCGGGTCGCCGTCGTCGGCGAGTTCGACCTCGATCTCGGACCACTGGGCGGTCCGGCCGTCCTCGGTGAGCCGCTCGGCGACCACGGCGTCGACGCTGACCTCGGCGAGCAGGGTGCCGTCCGCGTCGAGCAGCTCGCTGACGTCGCGCGTGGAGAGAAGGCGGACCAGCGGGACCAGGTCGGCTCCCCGGACCCGGGAACGCACGAGCCCCGCGAGTTCGTCCGGCAGCGTGTCGGACAGCGGGGCCCGGATCTCGTCGCGTACCCCTGCGGAGACGGGGAGCTTCAGATGCCAGCCCGCGTCGCTGCCGCCCGTGCGGCGCCGCAGGGTGATGGCGGCGGCGGCCAGGCGCTCGTCCGGGGTGTCGTAGTAGACGGCGTCCAGCTCCGCCACACCCTTGTCGACGACCGTCGCGACCCCGGCCACACCGGTGAGATCGGGCAGGCCGCTCTCGTCGGACTCGTACTTCCGCTCGATCTCACGCTTGGTGTCCGCCATGAAATGAATCTAGTACGCCTTCGGGCGAAGGGGCAGACCACCGCGCTGCCGAGGGAGATCGGAAGCCTGCCCCGAGGGCGGTGCGGGGCCCGAAGCCGGTGCGGGGCCCGAGGCCGGTGCTGGGCCCTATGCGGACATCGGCCGCTCCACCCGGATGGACTGCAGCAGCCCCACTGCCACCCACACCGCGAACATCGACGATCCGCCGTACGACACGAAGGGCAGGGGCAGTCCCGCCACCGGCATGATGCCGAGGGTCATACCGATGTTCTCGAAGGACTGGAAGGCGAACCAGGCGATGATGCCGCCGGCGACGATCGTGCCGTACAGCTCGGTCGTCTCGCGGGCGATACGGCAGGCCCGCCACAGGACGACACCGAGCAGCAGGATGATCAGTCCGGCGCCCACGAATCCCAGTTCCTCCCCCGCCACCGTGAAGACGAAGTCGGTCTGCTGCTCGGGCACGAACTGTCCGGTGGTCTGCGAGCCCTTGAACAGCCCCGTGCCGAGCAGTCCGCCGGAGCCGATGGCGATGCGGGCCTGGTTGGTGTTGTAGCCGACGCCGGCCGGGTCCAGCTCGGGGTTGGCGAAGGCCGCGAAGCGGTTGATCTGGTACTCGTCGAGCACCCCGAGCTGCCAGACGGCGATCGCACCCATGGCGCCGGTGCCGATGAGGCCGAGGACCCAGCGGTTGGACGCGCCGGAGGTGAGCAGGACGCCGAGGACGATGACCACCATGACCATGACCGAGCCGAGGTCGGGCATCAGCAGCACGATCAGTATCGGTACGGCGGCGAGGCCGAGGGCCTGTACGACCGTGCGGTGGTCGGGATGGGGTTTGTCGCCCGCGTCCACCCGGGCCGCCAGCAGCATCGCCATGCCCAGGATGATCGTGATCTTCACGAACTCGGAGGGCTGGAGCGAGAAGCCGCCACCGATGACGATCCAGGCGTGGGCGCCGTTGATCGTCGCGCCCAGCGGGGTCAGCACCAGCAGGATCAGCAGGACCGAGAGGCCGTACAGGACGGGGACGGCCGTGCGCAGGGTGCGGTGGCCGAGCCAGACCGTGCCGATCATCAGGGCGAAGCCGATGCCGGTGTTGAGCAGGTGCCGCAGGAGGAAGTAGTACGGATCGCCCTGGTTGAGTTCGGTGCGGTTGCGCGTCGCCGAGTAGACGAGGGCGGCGCCGATCAGGGAGAGCGCGATGGCCGAGAACAGTATCGGCCAGTCGAGCCGGCGGGCGAGCGAGTCGCGGGCGAACAGCCGGGTCCAGCCGGAGCGCTCGGGCCCGTACCCGGAGACGGAGAAGCTGTTGCCGGTCATGGGGACGTCCTCCGCGTGAACGCTCGGCCGAGGGTGCCGGGATTCGCCGTCGCCGGTCGGCGTCGACGTCGTCGCGCCGCCCGGTTGCCGCTGCCGCCGCGCGTGCCGACGATCGCCGGGGGGCCGTCGAAGGACACCGGCCGGGCGGCGGGCCCAGCGACGGGTCCGGCGGTGAGGGGGCCGGCGGCGACGGTCTGGGTGCCGTCCTCGGCGTCCTTCTCCGTCTTCTTCGGCGGGTAGGTGCCCAGCTTCGGGCTGTCGATCGAGCCGTCGGACTCGATCTTCGGCAGGCCCTTCTGCGGGGTGGGCAGCAACGCGTTCTTCTTGTTGATCTTGCCGTCCTCGGAGACGCCGTACAGCGCGTTGTAGAGCTTGCGCACGGCGGGGGCCGAGGCGCCGGAACCCGTACCACCCTGGGAGATCGTCATGACGATCGCGTAGTCCTTGGTGTACGTGGCGAACCAGGACGTCGTCTGCTTGCCGTAGACCTCGGCCGTACCGGTCTTGGCGTGCATGGGGATCTTGTCCTGCGGCCACCCCTGGAAGCGCCAGGCGGCCGTACCTCGGGTCGCGACTCCTTCGAGGGCTTCGTCTATCTCGTCGTGCGTCTTCTTCGTCATCGGCAGCCTGCCGTGCGACTTGGGAGCGATCTCCCGCACGTTCTTGCCGTCGGCGCTGATGACTGCCTTGCCGACGGTGGGGTCGTAGAGGGTGCCGCCGTTGGAGATGGCCGCGTAGATGGTGGCCATCTGGATGGGGGTGACGAGGGTGTCGCCCTGGCCGATGGAGTAGTTGACGGAGTCACCGGCGCGCATCCGGTTGCCTTCCAGGCAGTTCTCGTACGCGATCTGCTCGGCGTACGTGCCGCCCTTCTTGCCGTACTTGCACCAGGCGTCCTTGTTGGCCTTCCAGTAGTCCAGCTTCCACTTGCGGTCCGGGATGCGGCCGGTGACCTCGTTGGGCAGGTCGATGCCGGTCTCCGCGCCGAGGCCGAACTGGTGGGCGGTCTTGTAGAACCAGTTCTTGGCGCCCTTCTTGGGCTTGATGCCTCCGTCGCGCTTCCACTCCTCGTGGGCGAGGCGGTAGAAGACGGTGTCGCAGGAGACCTCCAGGGCCTTGCCGAGGCTGATGCCGCCGTATCCCCTGGACTCGAAGTTCTTGAAGACCTGGCCGCCGATCGAGTACGAACTGGAGCACTCGTAGGGGCCGTTGAAGGAGTAGCCGGCGTTCACCGCGGCGGCGGTCGGGATCGGCTTGAAGATGGAGCCCGGGGCCGACTGGCCCTGGATCGCGCGGTTCAGCAGCGGGTAGTTGGACTTCTTGCCGGTGAGCCTGGCGTAGTCCTTGGCGGAGATGCCGCCGACCCAGGCGTTCGGGTCGTAGTCCGGGTTGGAGGCCATGGCGACGACGCGGCCGGTCTTGGCCTCCATCACGACGACGGCGCCGGAGTCGGCCTTGTAGTTGGTGCCCGTGTTGCGGTCGTTCTGCTTGCGGGCCTCCTTCATCGCCTCGTTGAGTTCGTACTCGGCGATGCGCTGCACGCGGGCGTCGACGCTGGTCACCAGGTTGGCCCCGGGCTGGGCCGGGTCCGCCTCGGCCTCACCGATGACGCGGCCGAGGTTGTCGACCTCGTAGCGGGTGACGCCGGCCTTGCCGCGCAGCTCCTTGTCGTACTGCCGCTCCAGGCCGGAGCGGCCGACCTGGTCGGAGCGCAGATAGGGCGAGTCGGTGTCCTGGGCCTTGGTGATCTCCTCGTCGGTGACCGGCGAGAGATAGCCGAGCACCTGCGAGGTCCTGGAGCCGCCGGGGCTGGCGTACCGGCGGACGGCCTGGGGTTCGGCGGTGATGCCGGGGAAGTCCTCGGAGCGCTCGCGGATCTGCAGGGCCTGCTTGGCGGTGGCCTCGTCGGTGATGGGGATCGGCTGGTAGGGCGAGCCGTTCCAGCAGGGCTGGGGCGTCTCGGAGTCGCAGAGGCGGACCTTGTCCATGACGTCCTGGGGCTTCATGTCCAGGACGCCGGCCAGCTTGGTGAGGACGGCCTTGCCGTCGTCGTCCATCTTCAGCAGGTCGGTGCGGGAGGCGGAGACGACGAGCCGGGTCTCGTTGTCGGCGATCGGCACGCCCCGGGCGTCCAGGATCGAGCCGCGCACGGCGGGCTGGACGACCTGCTGGACGTGGTTGCCGGACGCCTCCTTGGCGTAGGCGTCGCCCTCGCGGATCTGGAGGTACCAGAGGCGGCCGCCGAGAGTGCCGAGGAGGGAGAAGACGAGGATCTGGATGATGACGAGCCGGATCTGGACCCGTGGGGTCCGCCCGGTCTCCGGGATGTTGGTCACTGCCTGTCTCCCCCTCTCAGTGCGTGTGCGGGCCGTGCGCGGTGTGCCGGTACGCGGAGTGCCGGTACATGGGGTACACCGCTCGGCTGTGATCGGTTCCCGAATTCCCTTGCCCCGCCCTCACAGCCGCTTGACCCCCTTGATGCGTCCCGCCCTGGCCATTCGTGAGCGTGCGGCCTTGATGCGCAGTCCGCCGCGCTGTCTGCCGATGCGCAGTCCCGTGCCGGAGGAGAGCCAGCCGGAGGCGACGTCGGAGGTCTTGGCGGAGCTGCCGGTCTCCGCGAGCGGGTCGTTGTCGGCGCGCCGGGCCAGTGCCATGACGCCGGGGACGACGAAGGGCGCGAGCAACAGGTCGTAGAGCGCGGCGGTGAACAGCAGGCTGGGCAGGCCGACGTGGCGGGCGGCGTCGTCGCCGACGAGGGCGCCGACACCGGCGTACAGCAGGGTCGCGCCGAGGGCGGCCACGACGACCACGGCCATGGGGCCGGTCGCCGACTTCAGCCGGCCCGTCTCCGGCTTCGCCAGCCCGGCGAGGTAGCCGATGACGCAGAGGACCAGGGCGTACCGTCCGGCCGCGTGGTCGGCGGGGGGCGCGAGGTCGGAGAGCAGTCCGGCGCCGAAGCCGATGAGGGCGCCGCCGACGTGGCCGTAGACCAGGGCGAGGCCGAGCACGGTGAGGAGTACCAGGTCCGGTACGGCGCCCGGGAGGTGGAGTCTGGCGAGGACGCTCACCTGGATCACCAGGGCGACGATCACCAGGGTCGTGGAGAGCAGCATCCGGTTGAAGCGCATCAGGGGGTCAGCTCCTACTGTCCTACGTCTACTGCTCTTGCGGCTGTCCGTCGGCGCCTTCGGCGAGTTCGTCCGCGCCGGGGGTGACCGTCACCGTCACGGTCGGGGTGGGCGTGGCCTTCGGCCGGTTCGGCAGGACGGTGTCGCGCGGGTCCTTGCGGGGCGGCTGGACGACGACGCCGACGATGTCGAGCTGGGTGAAGGAGACGAACGGCTTGACGTAGATCGTGCGGGTGAGGTCGCCGCCGGAGGGGTCGACGCGGGAGACGAGGCCGACCGGGACGCCCGGGACGAAGGGCTTGTCGGCCTGCGAGCCGAAGGTGACGAGGCGGTCGCCCGCCTTCACCTTGGCCTTGCCGTTGAGGAGTTCGACGCGCAGGGGACGGTCGCCCTGGCCGGAGGCGAAACCGAGTTCGTCGGTCGCCTCCATACGGGTGCCGACGGTGAAGTCGGGGTCGTTGGCGAGGAGCACGGTCGAGGTGTTCGGGCCGACGGTGGTGACGCGGCCGACGAGCCCGTCGCCGTTGAGGACGGTCATGTCGCGGGTGATGCCGTCGTCGCGGCCGATGTCGATGGTGACGGTCCAGGAGAAGCCCTGGGCCGCTCCTATGGCGATGACCTCGGCGCCCTTGATGCCGTAGCGGCCGTTCGCGGCCGTCTTGAGGATCTTGTCGAGCTGCTTGCTCCGGCTGCGGTTGCGGTCGTCGCTGCCGAGGGACGCCTTCAGTTCGGCGTTCTCCTTCTCCAGCGCGGCGAGGCGGTCGTGGCGGGAGCCCGAGTCACGGACAGCGCTTATGGCGTTGCCGATGGGGTCCACGGCGGTCGACACGCCGTCCTCGATCGGGCCGAAGACGGCGGCGGCTCCACGTCGGGCACCGTCGACCGGTGAGTCCTCCCCGCCGCGGATGTCGACCGTGATCAGCGCGAACGCGACGGCGATCAGCAGCACCAGGAGCAGCCGGCTCTCTCGTGTGTCCCTCACGTGCGGCGGCCGTGCCTTCCTCATAGGAATTCGACAGGAATGGGGGAATTCGGGTAGCCCCTGGGAATCCCGGGACGGGAACGACAGGGGCGCTTTGTCGGAGCTTATGCCTCGATATCAACGATCCGCCGCACGAGAAGAGAACGTCCCGTACGGCGGAATCGAAGTGTTACCTCATCTGCGGGGCTGGGCGTCGAGAACCTGCTGCAGAGCCTCGAACTCCTCGACGCACTTGCCGGAGCCGAGCGCCACGCTGTCCAGCGGGTCCTCGGCGATGTGGATCGGCATTCCGGTCTCCCGGCGCAGCCGCTCGTCGAGCCCGCGGAGCAGGGCGCCGCCGCCGGTCAGGACGATGCCGCGGTCCATGATGTCGCCGGAGAGTTCCGGCGGGCACTTGTCGAGGGTCGTCTTGACGGCATCGACGATGGCGTTGACGGGTTCCTCGATCGCCTTCCGCACTTCCGCGGCGGAGATGACGACGGTCTTGGGCAGCCCGGACACCAGGTCCCGGCCGCGAATTTCGGTGTGTTCGTCAGCGTCGAGGTCGTACGCCGAACCGATCGTGATCTTGATCTGTTCGGCCGTCCGCTCACCGAGGAGGAGCGAGTACTCCTTCTTGATGTGCTGGATGATCGCGTTGTCCAGCTCGTCGCCCGCGACGCGGATGGACTGGGCGGTGACGATGCCGCCGAGGGAGATGACCGCGACCTCCGTGGTGCCGCCGCCGATGTCCACCACCATGTTGCCCGTGGCCTCGTGGACCGGCAGGGCGGAGCCGATGGCCGCGGCCATGGGCTCCTCGATGATGTGCACCTGACGGGCGCCCGCCTGGGAGGACGCCTCGATCACGGCGCGGCGCTCGACACCGGTGATGCCGGACGGCACGCAGACGACGACCCGGGGACGGGCGAGATACCGCCGCTTGTGGATCTTCAGGATGAAGTAGCGGAGCATCCGCTCGGTGATCTCGAAGTCGGCGATGACACCGTCCTTCAGCGGACGTACGGCAACGATGTTGCCCGGCGTCCGCCCGATCATCTTCTTGGCCTCCGCGCCGACCGCGAGAATTCCACCGGTGTTGGTGTTGATCGCGACGACGGACGGCTCGTTCAGTACGATCCCGCGACCCCTGACGTACACCAGCGTGTTGGCGGTCCCGAGGTCGACAGCCATGTCACGGCCGATGAACGACATTGAGTTCCCCATCAGGATTCGTGTGGCCTTCCCCAGTGGAGCACTGACGGCTTTTGAGAGCTTTTCAGGCTTTTCGGGTCGGCGAAGTGGGTGCTGTGACGTGAAGGCTTACATCGTAGTCTCGCCCGCACGAACACTGCGCGAGGGTCTTCGCCATTGTGGGCATGCGATGCGCCGCCTCGCCTCTGGAGACGATCCATCGGGGGTGCGCGTTCCCCCGATCGCCGCGCGTATGCCGTTGTACGGCCGGAATTGCACGGGTCGGCTGGTCAACAGGGGTAGGCCGGATGGGTGGTGGCCGAGTGTCACCAGCAGGGTAAGGGCGGCGGGGACGGGACTGATCACCGGCCCCCGCCGTCGGGCATGTCGCTACGCGCGCCCGGGGAAGAAGATCTTCACCTCGCGCTCGGCGGACTCCTCGGAGTCCGAGGCGTGGATCAGGTTCTCGCGCACGATCACGCCGAAGTCGCCACGGATGGAGCCGGGCTGCGCGGCGATCGGGTCGGTCGGGCCGGCCAGCGCCCGCACCCCTTCGATGACCCGCTCACCCTCGACGATCAGCGCGACGACCGGCCCGGAGGACATGAACGCGACGAGCGGCTCGTAGAACGGCTTGCCCTTGTGCTCGCCGTAGTGCTGCTCCAGCGTGTCCTGGTCCAGGGTCCGCTGCTCCAGCGCGGTGATCTGCCAGCCGGCCTTCCGCTCGATACGGCTGATGATCTCGCCGGTCAGGCCACGCCGGACGGCGTCGGGCTTGAGCAGGACGAGGGTGCGCTGGCTCACGGTGGTGACTCCTTCAATTCACACGGGTGCGGAGCTCAGAGGCTACAGGGCGCGTCCGGCCCGGTGTCACGCAGCGTCAGGAAGGCCAGGCCGCCCGTCCTGGCCGCGCCCGCCGCGGCCAGGGAGGGGCGCCGGGGCCCAGGCCCTAGGTGTATTGACCCGCAGGGTTGTTGACGCGGGTGATGGGTGGCTGGCCGCCGAGTGCGGTGTGGCAGCGGTGGTGGTTGTAGGTGTGGAGGAAGTCTGCCAGGGCTGCGGTGCGTTCGGTGTTGCTGGTGTAGGGCCGCAGGTAGGCCCACTCGTCGAGCAGGGTGCGGTTGAAGCGTTCGACCTTGCCATTGGTCTGCGGCCGGTAGGCGCGGGTGAGCTTGCCGGTCGCGCCGAGGTCGGCCAGGGCCTCCTGCCAGGCGAAGCTCTTGCGGTAGGGCCAGGCGTTGTCGGTCAGCACCCGCTCGATGCGCTCGATACCCGCGGCGGCGAAGAAGGCGGCGGCCCGGCGCAGGAAGGCCGCGCAGGTCGCGGCCTTCTCGTCGCCGTGGATCTCGCTGTAGGCCAGGCGGGAGTGGTCGTCGACGGCGGAGTGGACGTAGTCGAAGCCCATGCCGCTGCGCCGGGCCCGGCCGGCCTGGCGGCCCAGCACCTTGTGGCCGCCGCCGTCGGGGATCCGGCCGAGCTTCTTGACGTCGACGTGGACGAGTTCGCCGGGCCGGTCGCGTTCGTAGCGGCGGATGACCTGACCGGTCGGCCGGTCCAGGTGGGCCAGACGGTTCAGGCCGTGGCGGACCAGGATGCGGTGCACGGTCGAGGCGGGCAGGCCCAGGATCGGGCCGATGCGGGCGGGGCCGAGTTTGCGGGTCTGGCGCAGCCGGCACACCCGGGCCTCCACGGCCGCCGCGGTGCGGTGTGGTGTCGTCCGGGGGAGGCTGGAGCGGTCGTGCAGCCCCTGTTCGCCCTCGGACCGCCAGCGCCGGATCCACTTGTGGGCTGTGGGACGCGAGATACCCATCTCTGCCGCGACATGCGCGACCGGACGGCCGGAACTGACACGCTCGACCAGCAGCCGCCTGCCGTGAACGGTCAGGCGGGCATTACGGTGGGACACGAAGGCCTCCGTGCGGTGAAGATTCGACACCTCCACCACACACGGAGGCCTTCGCCACGATCAAGACCGACCCGCGTTAACAACGCTCGTGATCAATACACCTAGGAGGCTCCGGCCTCGGCGGACGTCTGGGCCGCGAACCGGGCCTTCGCCTCGTCGACCTTCCGCCCGAAGTGGACCGAGGCCCACCAGAGGGCGGCGAAGACCGCGCCCATGAAGAACATGGTCGGGACGACGAAACCGGAGAGGATCAGCGCGATCTGCAGGGCCCAGCCGAGCTGGACGCCGCCGGGCCGGGTGACGAGGCCGCAGAGCACGACGCACAGGAACATGGCGATGCCGCTGACCGTCCAGACCGTCGACATGGTCAGGGCCGGATCCTTCATGGCGACCAGACCCGCGAAGCCGATCACGAAGAACTCGCCGATCAGGGTCGAAGCACAGAGAGTACGCATGTCGTGGAACTCAGCCCTTCCCCAGCAGCAGCCGGGCCTCGCCGACGGTGATGACGGAACCGGTGACGAGGACGCCACCGCCCGTGAACTCGCCCTCCTCCTCGGCGAGCGTGATCGCCGCCTCCAGGGCGTCGGGCAGCCGCGGCTCGACCTGCACCCGCTCCTCCCCGAACACCTCGACCGCGATCGCGGCCAGCTCGTCGGCGTCCATCGCCCGGTGGCTGGAGTTCTGCGTGATCACGACCTCGGCGAAGATCGGCTCGAAGGCCTCCAGGAGCCCCCGGACGTTCTTGTCGCCGCTGGCGCCGACCACACCGATGAGCCGGCTGAAGTCGAACGCCTCTCCGACCGCCTCGGCCGTGGCCCGTGCGCCCGCCGGGTTGTGGGCCGCGTCGAGGACGACGGTCGGGGACCGGCGTACGACCTCCAGCCGGCCCGGGGACGACACCGCCGCGAACGCCTTGCGGACCGTGTCGATGTCGAGCGGCTCGGGACGCTGCGAGCCGACGCCGAAGAACGCCTCGACCGCGGCGAGGGCCACGGCCGCGTTGTGCGCCTGGTACGGGCCGTGCAGCGGGAGATAGACCTCGGGGTACTCGCCGCCGAGCCCGCGCAGGGTGAGCATCTGCCCGCCGACCGCGACCTGCCGCGCCACGACACCGAACTCCAGGCCCTCCCGGGCCACCGTCGCGTCGACCTCCACGGCCTTCTTCAGCATCACCTGCGCCGCGTCCACCGGCTGCTGCGCCAGGATCACGGTCGCGTCCTGCTTGACGATCCCGGACTTCTCCACGGCGATCTCGGCGGGTGTCGTCCCCAGCCGGTCGGTGTGGTCGAGGTCGATGGGGGTGACCACGGCCACGTCCCCGTCGATGACGTTGGTGGCGTCCCAGGTGCCACCCATGCCGACCTCGACGACCGCCACGTCCACGGGCGCGTCCGCGAAGGCGGCGTACGCCATGCCGGTCAGCACCTCGAAGAAGGAGAGCCGGTACTCCTGCGCCGCGTCGACCATCTCGATGTACGGCTTGATGTCCTCGTACGTCTCGACGAAGCGCTCGGCGGAGATCGGGGCGCCGTCCAGGCTGATGCGTTCGGTAATCGACTGGACGTGCGGGGAGGTGTACCGGCCGGTGCGCAGCTCGAAGGCGCCGAGGAGGGCCTCGATCATGCGGGCGGTGGAGGTCTTGCCGTTGGTGCCGGTGATGTGGACGGAGGGGTACGAGCGCTGGGGCTCGCCCAGGACGTCCATCAGCGCGGCGATCCGGGTGACCGAGGGCTCCAGCTTGGTCTCGCCCCAGCGGCCGGCCAGTTCCGTCTCGACCGCGCGCAGCGCCTTGTCGACGGCCGGGTCGGCGGGGCGGGCCGGTACGTCGGCCTGCGCGGCGCCGCCCTGGGCACGCAGGGTGCGACTGCCGGCCTCGATCACCGCGAGGTCCGGATCCCGGTCGGTCTCCGCGGCGATGATCTCCTCGAACGGGTCGATCGGGTCGGGCTGCGTGTCACTGCGTTCGCTCACGGGGCCCAGTCTACGGACCGGGCGCCTGAGAGCTCGGGGGTACCCGCTGTAGGGCGACTGCGGGTGGTGGGTGGTTCCTCGCGCAGTTCCCCGCGCCCCTTACGGGGCACGGTCGGCGGAAGCCCTCGGTGCCAGGAGGGCACCGAGGGCTTCCGCCGACCAACGAGGCGGGCTACGCCTGCGGCAGCCGGTCCAGCTGGGCGGCGATGCGGGCGATGTCCTCGTCCGCCTTGGCGAGGCGGCCGCGGATCTTGTCGACCACCTGATCGGGGGCCTTCGCGAGGAACGCCTCGTTGCCGAGCTTGGCCGTGGCCTGGGCCTTCTCCTTCTCCGCCGCGGCAAGGTCCTTGGCCAGGCGCTTGCGCTCGGCGGCGACGTCGATGACGCCGGAGAGGTCGAGCGCGACCTCGGCGCCCGCCACCGGCAGGGTCGCGGTGGCCGAGAAGCCCTCGCCCTCGGGCTGGAGGCGCAGCAGCTGACGGATCGCGGCCTCGTGCGGGGCGAGGACCGTACCGTCGAGCGTGAGGCGGGCCGGGACGCGCTGGCCGGGCTGGAGGCCCTGGTCGGCGCGGAAGCGGCGGACCTCGGTGACGACCTGCTGGACCAGCTCGATCTCGCGCTCGGCGGCGTCGTCGCGGAAGCCACTGTCCTTGGGCCAGTCGGCGATGACCAGGGACTCGCCGCCGGTCAGCGTGGTCCACAGGGTGTCCGTGACGAACGGGACGACCGGGTGGAGCAGGCGCAGCGTGACGTCCAGGACCTCGCCCAGGACGCGCTTGCTGACCTCGGCCGGCTCGCCGCCCGCCTGGAACGTCGTCTTGGACAGCTCGACGTACCAGTCGAAGACCTCGTCCCACGCGAAGTGGAACAGGGCGTCGCTGAGCTTGGCGAACTGGAAGTCCTCGTAGTACGCGTCGACCTGCTCGACCGTCTCGTTCAGACGGGCGAGGATCCAGCGGTCGGTCGCCGAGAGCTTCGACGCCTCCGGCAGCGGGCCCTCGACCGTCGCGCCGTTCATCAGGGCGAAGCGGGTGGCGTTCCAGATCTTGTTGGCGAAGTTGCGGGAGGCCTGGACCCAGTCCTCGCCGATCGGGACGTCGGTGCCCGGGTTGGCGCCGCGCGCGAGGGTGAAGCGGAGCGCGTCGGAGCCGTACTTGTCCATCCAGTCGAGCGGGTCGACGACGTTGCCGAAGGACTTCGACATCTTCTTGCCGCGCTCGTCGCGGACCAGGCCGGTCAGCGCGATGGTCTTGAAGGGGACCTCTCCGTCCATCGCGTAGAGGCCGAACATCATCATCCGGGCGACCCAGAAGAAGATGATGTCGTGGCCGGTGAGCAGGACGTCGGTGGAGTAGAACTTCCGCAGGTCCTCGGTCTGTTCGGGCCAGCCGAGCGTGGAGAACGGCCACAGGCCGGAGGAGAACCAGGTGTCCAGGACATCGGTGTCCTGGGTCCAGCCCTCGGCCTCCGTGCCGGGCGGCTGCTCGTCGGGGCCGACGCAGACCGTCTCGCCGTCCGGGCCGTACCAGACGGGGATGCGGTGGCCCCACCACAGCTGGCGCGAGATGCACCAGTCGTACATGTTGTCGACCCAGTCGAAGTAGCGCTTCGACATGTCCTCGGGGTGGATCTTGACCCGGCCGTCGCGGACCGCGTCGCCGGCCGCCTTGGCCAGGGGGCCGACCTTGACCCACCACTGCATGGACAGACGCGGCTCGACCGTGGTCTTGCAGCGCGAGCAGTGGCCGACGGAGTGGGTGTACGGGCGCTTCTCGGCGACGATCCGGCCCTGCGAGCGCAGCGCGCCGACGACGGCGGAGCGGGCCTCGAAGCGGTCCTGGCCGAGGAAGGGGCCGTGGACGGTGATGACGCCGTGCTCGTCCATGATCGTCATGGAGGGCAGGTCGTGGCGCTGGCCGATGGCGAAGTCGTTCGGGTCGTGCGCCGGGGTCACCTTGACCGCGCCGGTGCCGAACTCCGGGTCGACGTGGGTGTCGGCGACGACCGGGATGGAGCGGTCGGTGAGCGGCAGCTTGATGAGCTTGCCGATGAGGTGCCGGTACCGCTCGTCGTCCGGGTGGACGGCGACGGCGGTGTCGCCGAGCATCGTCTCCGCGCGCGTGGTGGCGACGACGAGGCTGTCCTCGCCCTCGCCGTAGCGGATGGAGACCAGTTCGCCGGCGTCCTCCTGGTGCTCGACCTCGATGTCGGAGATCGCGGTGAGACAGCGGGGACACCAGTTGATGATGCGCTCGGCGCGGTAGATCAACTCGTCGTCGTAGAGCCGCTTGAAGATGGTCTGGACGGCCTTGGACAGGCCCTCGTCCATGGTGAACCGCTCGCGGTCCCAGTCGACGCCGTCGCCGAGGCGGCGCATCTGGCCGAGGATCTTGCCGCCGTACTCCTCCTTCCACTGCCAGACGCGCTCGACGAACTCCTCGCGTCCCAAGTCGTGGCGGGACTTGCCCTCTTCGGCGAGCTGCTGCTCGACCTTGTTCTGGGTGGCGATGCCGGCGTGGTCCATGCCGGGGAGCCACAGCGACTCGTACCCCTGCATGCGCTTACGCCTGGTCAGGGCGTCCATGAGGGTGTGCTGGAAGGCGTGCCCGAGGTGCAGGCTGCCGGTGACGTTCGGCGGCGGGATGACGATGGTGTACGCGGGCTTGTCGCTCTTGGCGTCGGCCGCGAAGTAACCACGCTCTACCCAGCGCTCGTACAGCGCCCCCTCTACATCGGCCGGCGCGTACTGGGTCGGCAGATCGGTGGCGGGCGCTGGAGGCTGCTGATGAGCGTTCTCGGTCACCCGCCCAGTTTAGGGGTGTCACGGGGTGGTCCCGAAACTCGATTCTTCCGTAACGGTGTGGCCCCCGGTGCGTGGGGCCCGTCGAGATTGCGCCAGGATGTCAGGAACACATAAGCATCTGGAGGGGAACCCAGAACATGAGTTACAACCAGCCGGGCCCGTACGGCGGGCAGCCCCAGCAGCCCGGACCGTACGGTCAGCCGGGCCCCTACGGCCAGCAGCCGCCGCAGGCCGCCCCCCAGCCCGGCTACGGCTACCCCCAGCAGGCGCCGCCGGCGCAGCCGGGTTACGGGTACCCCCAGCAGGCCCCCCAGGGCGTTCCGCCCCAGACCCCGCCGTACGGCCAGCCCCAGGCCCCGTACGGCCAGCAGCCGTACCCCACCGTGCCCCAGCCGCCGGTCCCCTCGGGCGGCGGCGGCAAGAAGGTCGGCATCATCCTGGGCGCGGTCGCCGTGGTGGCGGCGGTGGCGGTGGGCGCGTACTTCGTCCTCGGCTCGGGCGGCGGAGCGGACATCGCGGACGACGGTCCGCACAAGCTGACCACGCCGGCGACTGTTCTGGGGGACTACAAGAAGGGCAGCGGCTCCGGCGACGAGATGACCACCGAGGAGTTGAAGAAGGCCGAGGCTTTCGGCATCAAGAACCCCAAGGATGTCAGCGCCAACTACCAGTCGGGGGACGAGAGCAACCCCCTGGCCGGGAAGGCGATCACGTACGGCGGCGTCTACGGCGAGATCGAGGACCCGGAGAAGGCGGTCGACAGCTTCCTCGCCATGCAGAAGGAAGAAGCCGAGAAGAACGACATCACCTTCGTCGGCGAGGCCGAGGAGTACACGCCGGACTCGCTCGACGGCGCCATCATGAAGTGCCAGAAGGCGAAGGGGAAGCTGGGCGAGAGCGAGACGACAAGCGGCGGACCGAGCGAGATGAACCTGGTCTACTGCGTGTGGGGCGACCACAGCACTCTTGGTTTCGTGATGCCCATGGAGTACTCGGACCTCGCGGCCGGCAAGTCGACCGATCCGAACGAGGCCGCCGAGACCGCCGCCAAGCTCCGCAAGGAAGTTCGCGTCGCGGTCTGACATCCCTCGCACGTGACGAGGGGCACCCGACCCGGGGTGCCCCTCCGTTGCTTCCGGCCTCAGCCGCAAGCAGGCCGGCTCAGGCCAACGTGCATGCCCTGTTGGCGTGTCCGGGCCTCACACCGACGTCCTGCAGCTTGACTATGCACACGGGATGGAATCCGATGACGCTGTGGTAACCGCACGCGCTGGTCACCACCGGACCCACCCTGTACCCCTTGTCCTTGAGGTACTCGACGCAGTCGAACGCATCAGCGTGCGCCGTGCCTGCTGCCGCGACCGGCACTATCCCCGCCGCTGCGGCCACGCCCAGGGCCGCCAGGAAGCGTCTTACCTTCATCGTCATGATCCTTCCTTCACCGCCCCGGAGTGGTCGGTCCCGGGGCATCACCAGAAGATCACTTGAGGCGCTCATGACACTAGAGTCTGCGGATGCACCCAGCCTGATCTGGTTGATGACTGACTGAAAAGAGCACCCGACTCTTGTCGGGTGCTCTTGTCGGGTGCTCTTGTCGGTAAGTGCCCGGCGGTTACGCCGTCTTCTGCTCCCCCGGGCCCCGTCCGCGTGCGTCCCTCGGGATCAGGGTCGGGTTGACGTTGGAGCGGACCACGTCTGCTGTGATGACGACTCGGGCGACGTCCTTGCGGGACGGGACCTCGTACATGACCGACATCAGGACCTCCTCCATGATGGCGCGCAGGCCGCGCGCGCCGGTCTGGCGGAGGATGGCCTGGTCGGCGATGGCTTCGAGGGCCTCGCGCTCGAAGTCCAGCTCCACGCCGTCGAGTTCGAACAGGCGCTGGTACTGCTTCACCAGCGCGTTGCGCGGCTCGATGAGGATCTGGAGCAGTGCCTCGCGGTCCAGGTTGTGGACCGAGGTGATGACGGGCAGACGGCCGATGAACTCCGGGATCATGCCGAACTTGACCAGGTCCTCCGGCATGACGGCCTCGAACTGGTCCTTGGACTCCAGCTCGCGCTTGGAGCGGATCGTCGCGCCGAAACCGATGCCCTTGGCCCCGGCCCGGGATTCGATGATCTTCTCCAGGCCGGAGAAGGCACCGCCCACGATGAACAGCACGTTCGTCGTGTCGATCTGGATGAACTCCTGGTGCGGGTGCTTGCGGCCGCCCTGCGGCGGGACCGACGCCGTGGTGCCCTCCAGGATCTTCAACAGGGCCTGCTGGACGCCCTCGCCCGACACGTCGCGCGTGATGGAGGGGTTTTCACTCTTCCGCGCGACCTTGTCGATCTCGTCGATGTAGATGATCCCGGTCTCGGCCTTCTTGACGTCGTAGTCGGCCGCCTGGATGAGCTTCAGCAGGATGTTCTCGACGTCCTCGCCGACGTACCCCGCCTCCGTCAGCGCCGTCGCGTCCGCGATCGCGAACGGGACGTTCAGCATGCGCGCGAGGGTCTGCGCGAGGAGGGTCTTGCCCGAGCCCGTGGGGCCCAGCAGCAGGATGTTGGACTTCGCCAACTCGATGGCGTCCTCGCGGCTTTGGCCGCCGCCGTTCTCACCGGCCTGGACGCGCTTGTAGTGGTTGTACACCGCCACGGAGAGCGCCTTCTTGGCCGCCTCCTGGCCCACCACGTAGCCCTCGAGGAACTCGTAGATCTCGCGCGGCTTCGGGAGTTCCTCCCAGCGGACCTCACTGGTCTCCGCGAGCTCTTCCTCGATGATCTCGTTGCAGAGGTCGATGCACTCGTCGCAGATGTACACACCGGGCCCTGCGATGAGCTTCTTGACCTGCTTCTGGCTCTTGCCGCAGAACGAGCACTTGAGCAGATCGCCGCCGTCACCGATGCGTGCCACGGTGTGCTTCCCCTTCGCCTGGGAGTCGACTGGACCATTGGATTCCAGCGGCTCCTGGTGCTGCCTTATGTCGACGGTACCTTGCCGGGCCCCCCGTTCGGGCCCCCCTTGGCACGGTTCGCTTTGACGTGCACCTTGTCGTGCACTGGGTCAAACGGTGCCAACCATGCCAAGGGGCGGCAGACGATACATCCTTTTCGCGGTCAGCGGACGCTGTTGTTGTTCATCTTGCGCGTGGAGATGATCTGGTCGACCAGGCCGTACGCGAGCGCGTCCTCGGCCGTGAGGATCTTGTCGCGCTCGATGTCCTCGCGGATCTTCTCGATCGGCGTGGTGGAGTGCTTGGCCAGCATGTCCTCCAGCTGGCCACGCATCCGGAGGATCTCGTTGGCGGCGATCTCCAGGTCGGAGACCTGACCGCGGCCCGTCTCGCTGTACGGCTGGTGGATCAGGACGCGGGCGTTCGGCAGCGCCATGCGCTTGCCCGGCGTACCGGCGGCGAGCAGGATCGCGGCGGCGGAGGCCGCCTGGCCCATGCAGACCGTCTGGATGTCGGGCTTCACGAACTGCATCGTGTCGTAGATCGCGGTGAGCGCCGTGAAGGAGCCGCCGGGGCTGTTGATGTAGACGGAGATGTCCCGGTCGGGGTCCATCGACTCCAGGCACAGCAGCTGCGCCATGACGTCGTTGGCGGAGGCGTCGTCGATCTGCACCCCGAGGAAGATCACCCGCTCCTCGAAGAGCTTCGCGTACGGGTCGTACTCGCGGATGCCCTGCGAGGTGCGCTCGACGAAGCGCGGGATGACGTAACGGGACTCGGCCGTCGGGCCCGAGTACTGGGAGCGTGCGCTGTCGTAGAGGCCGCTGCCGGGGAAGTCGTTCACTGTGGTCTCCTGGGAGCCTGAGAAGGGCTGAGGCGGTCGGCTGGGGGCTTCGCGGGGGCGAGGGTGGCGGCGGGTGCCGCCACTACTGCCCGGCCCCGGTGCCGCCGCCGCCCGGCATGCCGGCGGCCGTGGGGATCACGTCGTCGATGAGGCCGTACTCCTTGGCCTCGAAGGCGTCGAACCAGCGGTCGCGGTCCGAGTCACGGGTCACCTGCTCGACGGTCTGACCCGTGTGCTGGGAGGTGAGCTCCGCCATGCGCTTCTTGGTGTGCAGCAGCCGCTCGGCGTGGATCTTGATGTCCGAGGCCGAACCGGCCAGGCCGGCGGAGGGCTGGTGGATCAGGATCTCGGCGTTCGGCAGCGCGAAGCGCTTGCCGGGGGTGCCCGCGCTCAGCAGGAACTGGCCCATCGACGCCGCGAGACCCATGGCGATGGTCACGACGTCGTTCTTGATGAACTGCATCGTGTCGTAGATCGCCATACCGGCCGTGATGGAGCCGCCGGGGCTGTTGATGTAGAGGTAGATGTCCTTGTCGGGGTCCGCGGCAAGGAGCAGCAGCTGTGCGGTGATCTTGTTGGCAATGTCGTCGTCGACCGGCTGGCCGAGGAAGATGATCCGCTCGTTGAGCAGCCGGTTGTAGACCTGGTCGCCGAGGCCACCACCGATGGAAGGCTCGCCGGCGGCTGAGGGCATCAGATTCGTCACGTATCCACCTGCTCGTCTTACGACGGCGCCGGGCCGTCTTCACGTTTCCCTTCCGGGGACCGGGCCGTTAGCCGACAGCCCAGCCCTCGTCTTCATGGACCCTAACGCGGTGGCTGCGCCGGTGAATCCCGCAAAGGGAACTGTTCGCTGTCAGCGCATGTGCTGCGCCGGCCGGGCGGGGGTGACTGGTCGCCCCAGGACGCCGAAGGGGCGCGGGGAACTGCGCGACCAGCCCCCTACAAGCCGCAGACGCGTCTGCCACCGTCTGCGAAATGGCGAGTGCGGCTCGTACGTGGTTGCTCGCGCAGTTCCCCGCGCCCCTGGGTAGGCCGACGGGCCCCCGGGTCACGAATGATCCGGGGGCCCGTCTCAAGCCAGCATGTGCTGTTCGCGGAGCGATCAGGCCTCGGGGGCCTTCTCCTCGGCCTCGGCGGCGGCCGGGGTCTCCTCGGTGGCCTCGGCGGAGCCCTCGGCCTCCGTCTCGTCCTCGTCGTCGTCCAGGTCGACGACCTCGCCGTTGGTGTCCTTCACCGTGGCGGACTCGACGACCAGGGCCAGGGCCTTGCCGCGGGCGACCTCGCCCACGAGGAGCTGGACCTGGTTGTTCTGGACGACGGCCTGGGCGAACTGGTCCGGGGACATGCCGGAGGAGGCCGCGCGGCGCATGAGGTGCTCGGTGAGCTCCTCCTGGTTGACGTTCAGCTTCTCCTTGGAGACCAGCTCGTCGAGGACGAACTGGGTCTTGATGCCCTTTACGGCCGCTTCCTTGGTCTCGGCGTCGAACTCCTCGACCGTCTTGCCCTGGATCTCCAGGTACTTCTCCAGGTCCAGGCCCATCTGGCCGAGCTGGTGGTGCTCCAGGTTGTGCTTGCGGGTGTTGATCTCGTCCTCGAGCAGCTTCTCGGGGACGGGCACCTCGACGATCTCCAGGAGCTTCTCGAGGACGCGCTCCTGGGCCTGGGTGGCCTGGTCGTACTGCTTCATGTTCTCCAGGCGCTTGCGGCTGTCCGCGCGCAGCTCCTCGAGGGTGTCGAACTCAGAGGCGAGCTGGGCGAACTCGTCGTCCAGGGCGGGGAGTTCACGGGCGGCGACCTGGGAGACCTTGACGGTCACCTCGGCCTCCTTGCCGGCCGCCGAGCCGCCCTTGAGCTCGGAGGCGAAGGTGGCCTCGCCACCGGCCTCCAGGCCCTTCACGGCGTCGTCGATGCCGTCCAGCAGCTCGCCGGAGCCGATGGTGTAGGAGACACCCTCGGCGACGCCGTCCTCCAGGACCTCGCCGTCGACCTTGGCCTGCAGGTCGAGCGTCACGACGTCGCCGTCCTCGGCGGCACGCTCGACCGGGGAGGTGGAGGCGAAGCGCTCGCGCAGCTGCTCGACCGCCTTGTCGACGTCCTCCTCGGTGACCTCGACGGCGTCGACCTCGACCTCGATGCCGGAGTAGTCCGGGATCTCGATGGCCGGGCGGACGTCGACCTCGGCGGTGAAGTTCAGCGTCTCGCCGTCCTTCAGCTCGGTGATGTCGACCTCGGGCTGGCCCAGCACGTTGAGCTCGGCCTCGTTGACCGCGTCCGTGTAGAACTTCGGGAGCGCGTCGTTGACCGCCTCCTCCAGCACCGCACCGCGGCCGAACCGCTGGTCGATGACGCGGGCCGGGATCTTGCCCTTGCGGAAGCCCTTCACCGTGACCTGCTGGTTGATCTTCTTGTACGCCGCGTCGAGGCTGTCCTTGAGCTCCTCGAAGGGCACCTCGATGCTGAGCCGAACCCGGGTCGGGTTCAGGGTCTCCACGGCGCTCTTCACGGTTCGGTCTCCTTGGGGGCTGACTTCTTGGGGTTCTGCTGACGTCCCCCGCCGGTGCGGCGGGGCTTCAGCGGATTAGCGGCCCTTGAGAGACGTGAGAGTGCAGACACACGGGCGCGCAGCTTGCATAGTAACCGCAGGCGGTACACGCCCCAAAAGGCGATCTTGCCGGTGGCGGGCGACGCCTGCCGGCGCGGTGGTCGGGGTGGCGGGATTTGAACCCACGGCCTTCCGCTCCCAAAGCGGACGCGCTACCAAGCTGCGCCACACCCCGTCTGGTGCGACACGTAGGGTACATGCCCGCAGGCCATGGGGTTGCCGCATTAAGCCAGTGCGCGGGCGCGTGCGACGGCGCACGACGACGGACGCGGCCGGGAAGGGGTGTGCGGCGGCGGCGCCGGACCCGCTACGATGCCTTCTGTGCCGCGGTCACCCGACCTGCGGCGCGAGCTGTGCGGGCGTAGCTCAATGGTAGAGCCCTAGTCTTCCAAACTAGCTACGCGGGTTCGATTCCCGTCGCCCGCTCCAACGGCCTCCGGCCCGGTCGAGGGACTCCCTCGACCGGGCCGGAGGCTTTTCGTCGTCCGTTGGAGGCTTTTTGTCGTCTCGTGGCCGTCGGGCGGCCGTGCGGACGTGCACGGCGCGTGTTCGGGCGGTCACTCCGGACACGGTCTAGAACTGGATCGAGTTGATGGTGTCCGCTATCGAGTTCAGGAAGCGTTGGATGTCGTCGGCCATGCCCGTCGAGGCGAGGAAGAAGCCGAAGAGGATGGCGACGACGGCCGGTCCGGCCTTGATCGTCCCTCCTCGCATCAGCACCACCAGGATGATCCCCAGCAAGAGCACCACTGACAGCGAAATGGCCACACAGATCACACCCTCGGTCGGTCCGCACCCGGCCCGGGGTGCCGACCCCACGCGCACCCCGCCAGAACCATCGTGCCACCAACCAGGCCGTCCTATGCAGCGGCTGAGGCAACGTCGGCCACGTCACCGCACGCACGCCACCCCCGCCCCCGGTCAACGGGACCGCACCCCGGGTGAATTCGCGATGATCGTTTCCGTGCACACACAACCCGTGCGCAGGTAATTCGAATTGTTGCCACCGACACATCAAGAGGCCCGGGCAGGACGGTAATTAACCGGACATTTCACCGGAGTCGCCTGCGCACGGTATGCACCATTTAGTCGGGATGAATGCGGACAGACCGGTGGTTGCCATCTGCCGTCCGGTGGACACGTTGTGACGCTTCACCTGGTCATGACTTCACGAATCCCGGGTACGCGGGGAGGACACGTACCCCTCAATACAGGATTCACGTGGGTGGTTTTACGTAATCGCACAGACAACGCTAGGGTGCCTCAGATGTTCACCGCTGCCTCGTCCCCCGCTTGCGCAGCGAGTGCTCGGACCGTCCTCCGGAGTTTCCGGAGGGAGGGTCTGTGACGAACTCGCTGCGACCGCACGGCCGGCCCGGGACGCCGCTCCCGCCGGCACAGCCACTACAACCGTCCGCAGACGGAGTGCCGAGTCCGCGCTCGCTGAAGTCCTCGTCTCCCCAGCCGACGCCAGGTGGTGCCTCCCCCGAGGCCAGACCGGCCAAACAACGTGACGCGTTCTTCGACAACGCCAAGTACCTCGCCATCGTGTTCGTGGCGATGGGACACGCGTGGGAGCCGCTCACCGACCACAGCCGCGCCGCCGAGGCGCTGTACATGTTCGTGTACACGTTTCACATGCCGGCGTTCATCATCATCTCCGGTTACTTCTCGCGCAGTTTCGACATGCGGCCCGACCGGCTCCGCAGGCTGGTCACCGGCATTGCCGTGCCGTACGTCCTCTTCGAGATCGCCTACTCCTTCTTCAAGCGGTGGGGCGACGACGACCCCTCCCACCCGATCAGCCTGCTCGACCCCTGGTACCTCACCTGGTTCCTGATCGCGCTGTTCGTGTGGCGGCTGACGACACCGCTGTGGAAGGTCGTGCGCTGGCCCGTCCCCGTGGCGCTCGCCATCGCGGCGCTCGCCTCGGTCTCGCCCGACATCGGTGACGACCTGGACCTGCAGCGTGTCCTGCAGTTCCTGCCGTTCTTCGTCGTCGGCCTGTTCATGAAGCCCGCGCACTTCCAGTTCATGCGGCGCCGTGAGGTGCGGATCCTGTCCCTGCCGGTGGCCGGGTGCGCGCTGGCGATGGCGTACTGGCTGGGCCCGGACATGAACTCGGCCTGGTTCTACCACCGTGACAGCGCGCAGGAGCTGGGTGCGCCGTGGTGGGCGGGCATCGTCATGACCTTCGCGCTGTTCGGCTGCTCCATGGTGCTGACCACGTGCTTCTTCGCCTGGGTGCCGCGTCGGAAGATGTGGTTCACCGTGCTGGGCGCGGGCACGCTGTACGGCTACCTGCTGCACGGGTTCCTCGCGAAGGGGTCGCGCTTCTGGGACTGGTACGACGCCAACGCGTGGGTGTACCAGCCGCTCGGCGAGCTGTTCGCCACGTTCCTCGCCGCCGCCGTCATCACCGTGTTGTGCACCCCGCCGGTGCAGCGGATGTTCCGGTTCGCGATGGAGCCGAAGATGGAGTGGGCGTTCAAGCGGGATGCCGCCGAGCTGGCTCGCGAGCGGGGGAAGGTGGGGGCCAGGACGTAGGCGCGGGGTCTCCGACCCTCGCCTCCGACGCCGGGGTCCGTCGTTCCCGTTCGCTCTCGTTCGCTCCCGTTCTCTCTCAGGTGTTGTCCGTGGCCTCCTCGGCCGCCGGTTCGTCCGGCAGGCCGAGGAGGTTTCGCATGTGGGCGTACTTGCGGGTCAGGCGGGTGCGGGTGGGTTCGTCCAGGACGGCGAGGCGGGCGGGGTTCGCGTTGTGCGCGAGGTCCGACTGCTTGACGAGGAGGGCGCCCGGGGTGTCGAGGATGCGGGTGGCGTACGTCTCCGGGGTTTCGCCCTCGCGCTTGGTGAGGGCGAGGACGATGGACTTGGTGCGGGCGGTCAGTGGGGCCTCGGTGAGCCAGGTCTCGGTGAGGGCGTCGTCCTCGACCGCGTCGTGCAGCCAGGCCGCGGCGATCTGGTCCTCGTCGCCGCCTCGTGCCGTGACGCCGGCCGCGACCGCCTGGAGGTGCTCGGTGTAGGGGCGGCCGGCCTTGTCCTTCTGGGCGGCGTGGGCCGTTCTGGCCAGGGTTTCCACTTCCGGGAGGGAGAGAGGGGTCGAGGGCATGGGGTCTGGGCTCCTTCGTGTGGTGGGTGTGGGGTGCGGTGGGGTGGTGACTGGTGGGTGCCGATCCGGGTTTCGCCCCCGCCGCCCCTACCCGTCCCTCCCCCAGGGGCTGCGCCCCTTCGACCCCCATGTTCCGGTCCGGTGGGGGTTTTCGCGCAGTTCCCCGCGCCCCTGAAAAGCAGGGGGCTGCACCGTCGAGAACCACGTGTACGTCCGGTGGGGGTTCTCGCGCCGTTCCCCGCGCCCCTGAAAAGCGGGGGGCTGCGCCGTCGAGAACCACGTGCACGTTCAGTGGGGATCTTGCGCCGTTCCCCGTGCCCCTGGGTGGCAGGGGCTTCGACCTGTGCTGTTCAGGGGCGGGTGGCTGTGGGGCCTTCTCGGCAGATCAGGAGGAGGGCTCGGTCGTCGTTGACGTCCTTGGCCACGGCTTCGATGAGGTGCCAGGCGGCGCCGTGGAAGCCGCCCGCGACATAGCGGTCGGCCTCGCCGGTGAGGCGGTCGATGCCTTCGACTATGTCCCGGTCGGAGGTCTCGACGAGGCCGTCGGTGAACAGCATCAGGACGTCGCCGGGGCGCAGGGAACCCTTGACGGGGTCGAACTGGGCGCCGTCGTAGACGCCGAGGAGGGGGCCCTCGGCGGCCTTCTCCTCCCAGCGGCCGGTGCCCGCGCTGAGCTGGAGGCCGGGCGGGTGGCCGGCGGAGAAGAGTTCGTAGTCGCCGGAGTCGAGGTCGAGGACGAGGTGGATGGAGGTCGCGAAGCCCTCGTCCCAGTCCTGGCGGAGGAGATAGCCGTTGGCCGCCGGGAGGAAGGCGTGCGGTGGGAGCGATCCCAGAAGACCGCCGAAAGCGCCGGAGAGGAGCAGGGCGCGGGAGCCCGCGTCCATGCCCTTGCCGGAGACGTCGGTGAGGACGACTTCGAGGGTGCGGCCGCCGTTCGTGCGGGCGGCCACGACGAAGTCGCCGGAGAAGGACTGGCCGCCCGCCGGGCGCAGGGCCATCTCGCGGTGCCAGCCGGCGGGCAGTTGCGGCAACTTGCTCTGGACCCGGATGCGTTCGCGCAGGTCGAAGAGCATGGTGCCGCCGCGTCGCCAGGGCACGCCGACCCGGCTGCGGAACTGGGCGATGAGCAGGCCGAAGAAACCGCAGGCGGCGACCACGAGCACGACACCGGGGGTCACCCGGGCCGGGCCCTCGGTATAGGGGCCGAGCCGTACCGACTCCACGATCAGCGCGGTCGCGGCGGCCGCGTACAGGCCGAGAAGGCTGGCGGGGCGCAGCAACAGGCCGCCCGCGACGATGGGAAGGACGAGGACGGCGGGTGAGAACCACACCTCGTTGACGAGGGTGAGGCAGGCGATCAGCGGGATCATCAGCAGCAGGCCGACCAGGGCGATCCAGTCGGAGCCGTCCCCGCGGAAGTAGTCGACGGCGGATTTGCGCACGCCGGTGCGGACCCGGTGAACCAGCTTCTTCATCCGGGCCGTGAGCGTATCGGCCGCCGCGCGCCGCTCTCGTCCTGCTGCCATTGTTCGGGACCTTATCCATCGGACCAGCCCCTGTGCACAGGAGGTCCTACTTGTCCCCCTTCCGAGGGCCGGTTCACGACGAATCTCACACAGATCTCACACCGGAACGCGTCGTTCGGCCCCCGTGCGCCCTCCGTGCGGCACCTGTGAAGGATCCCACGTCGAACGGCGACGCGCGGGTCAAATTCGTTCGCCCGTACAGGATCGTGCTGCTAGGCATGGCGTATGACGACTGAGCTGCGGGCGCTGCGCAAGGAAGACTGGGACCCCTGGTACGACAACCTCATCCGCGCCTTCGGCGGCACCCCCGAACCGCCGGAGGAGCGCGAGTTGTGGGACGCGCTCACCGTGCACGACCGTTGCGTCGGCGTGTGGGAGGGCGACCGGTGCGTGGGTACGGCGGGGGCGTTCGACTTCCGTCTCACCGTGCCCGGCGGCTCGGCCGTTCCCGCGGCCGGGGTCACGATGGTCGGAGTCGCGGCCACGCACCGGCGCCGCGGGGTGCTGACCTCCATGATGCGGCGGCAGTTGGACGACATCCGTTCCTGGGGCGAGCCGCTGGCCGTGCTGACCGCGTCCGAGCCGGCGATCTACGGCCGGTTCGGGTACGGCCTGGCCACGCGCCGCCTGGCCGCCGACATCGACAGCGCCCGGGTGCGGCTGTCCGTGCCGCCGGGCACCGACGACGTACGACTGCGCTACGCCGAGCCGTCCGAGGTGCTCGACGTGTGCGAGGCGGTGTACGCCCGCCGGGTGCCGGAGCGGCCGGGGATGCTGGCCCGGCAGCCCGGCTGGGAGCGGGTGGAACTGCTCGACACGGAACGCCACCGCGGCGGTGCCTCACCCCTGCAGTGCGTGGTGGCCGAGCGGACCGACGGCGAGGGCACGGATGTGGTCGGGTACGCGCGCTTCCGGGTCAAGTCCGACTGGGGGCCGCGCGGGGCGGACGGCGTCGTCCAGTTGAGCGCGCTGGAGGCCCTCGACCCGGCCGCCCGTGCCGCGCTGTGGCGGTTCCTCTTCGACATCGACCTGACGTCGAGCGTCGTCGCCCACCGGCTGCCCGTCGACGAGCCGCTGCTGCACCTGGTGTCGGACATCCGGCGCTGCGCGCTGCGGTTCACCGACGATCTGTATCTGCGGCTCGTGGACGTGGGCGCGGCGCTGCGCCTGCGGACCTACCAGGCCCCGCTGGACGTGGTGTTCGAGGTCGAGGACTCCTTCTGCCCCTGGAACGAGGGGCGTTGGCGGCTCACCGGCGACCCGAAGGGCGCGACCTGCGAGCGCACCGCGGACGCCGCCGATCTCTCCCTCGACGTACGGGAGTTGGGCGCGGCCTATCTGGGCGGGGCGAGCCTGTCCGCGCTGGCCGGGGCGGGGCTGGTGCGGGAGCTGCGGCAGGGCGCGCTGGCGGAGGCGTCCGTGGGGTTCCTCGCGTCCGGGCCGGCGCCCTGGCTGCCGCACGGCTTCTAGTGACCTGAGTCAGAGATTCGTCGGCAGTAGGCGGCTACTTTGTCGAGGATTTCGTCGGCGGTCTTCGTCCAGATGAACGGTCTGGGGTGTTCGTTCCAGTCGGCGAGCCAAGCGCGGATGTCGCGTTCAAGGGCCTGGACGGAGCGGTGAACGCCTCGCTTGAGTTTCTTCTGCGTGAGCTCGGCGAACCACCGCTCCACCAGGTTCAGCCAGGACGAACTCGTCGGTGTGAAGTGCAGATGGAAGCGCGGGTGCGCAAGCAGCCACTTCTTGATGACAGGCGTCTTGTGGGTGACATAGTTGTCGAGGATCAGATGGACATCGAGGTCGGCGGGGACTTCCTTGTCGAGCTTGGTCAGGAACTTCTTGAACTCCACGGCCCGGTGGCGCCGATGCAGGGAGCCGATCACCTTGCCGGTGGCGACTTCCAGTGCGGCGAACAGCGTGGTGGTGCCGGCGCGGACGTAGTCGTGGCTGCGGCGTTCGGGAACGCCGGGAACCATCGGCAGCACGGGCTGGGACCGGTCGAGGGCCTGGATCTGGGACTTCTCGTCCACGCAGAGGACCAGAGCCTTCTCCGGCGGGTCGAGATACAGGCCGACGACATCACGGACCTTGTCGATGAACAGCGGGTCCGTGGAAAGCTTGAAGGTCTGCGACCGGTGCGGCGCCAGGGCGAACGCGCGCCAGATCCGCGGGATCGCCGACTGCGACATGCCCGTGGCCGCCGCCATCGACCGAGTCGACCAGTGGGTGGCGTTCTTCGGCTTCTCTTCAAGTGTCTTGACGATGACCCGCTCGACGTCAGCGTCGGTGATCTTCCGCGGGACGCCGGGCCGCGGCTCGTCGGACAGGCCGTCCAGGGCCCCGTTCGAGGAAACGTCGCCGCCAGGTGCGGACGGTGTCCGCAGTGACCCGCAGCCGGCGTGACACCTCCATGATCGAGTGCCCGTCGGCGCACTCCAGCACGATCCGCGACCGCTGGGCCAGCGCCTGAGCCGTCGTGCGGCGACGCACCCAGCCCTCCAGCACGGCTCGCTGGGCATCGGTCACCGACAACGGCGGAATCTTCGGACCCGGACGACTCATACCAAACCAACGACGAATCTCCGACTCAGGTCACTAGGTGTATTGACCCGCAGGGTTGTTGACGCGGGTGATGGGTGGCTGGCCGCCGAGTGCGGTGTGGCAGCGGTGGTGGTTGTAGGTGTGGAGGAAGTCTGCCAGGGCTGCGGTGCGTTCGGTGTTGCTGGTGTAGGGCCGCAGGTAGGCCCACTCGTCGAGCAGGGTGCGGTTGAAGCGTTCGACCTTGCCATTGGTCTGCGGCCGGTAGGCGCGGGTGAGCTTGCCGGTCGCGCCGAGGTCGGCCAGGGCCTCCTGCCAGGCGAAGCTCTTGCGGTAGGGCCAGGCGTTGTCGGTCAGCACCCGCTCGATGCGCTCGATACCCGCGGCGGCGAAGAAGGCGGCGGCCCGGCGCAGGAAGGCCGCGCAGGTCGCGGCCTTCTCGTCGCCGTGGATCTCGCTGTAGGCCAGGCGGGAGTGGTCGTCGACGGCGGAGTGGACGTAGTCGAAGCCCATGCCGCTGCGCCGGGCCCGGCCGGCCTGGCGGCCCAGCACCTTGTGGCCGCCGCCGTCGGGGATCCGGCCGAGCTTCTTGACGTCGACGTGGACGAGTTCGCCGGGCCGGTCGCGTTCGTAGCGGCGGATGACCTGACCGGTCGGCCGGTCCAGGTGGGCCAGACGGTTCAGGCCGTGGCGGACCAGGATGCGGTGCACGGTCGAGGCGGGCAGGCCCAGGATCGGGCCGATGCGGGCGGGGCCGAGTTTGCGGGTCTGGCGCAGCCGGCACACCCGGGCCTCCACGGCCGCCGCGGTGCGGTGTGGTGTCGTCCGGGGGAGGCTGGAGCGGTCGTGCAGCCCCTGTTCGCCCTCGGACCGCCAGCGCCGGATCCACTTGTGGGCTGTGGGACGCGAGATACCCATCTCTGCCGCGACATGCGCGACCGGACGGCCGGAACTGACACGCTCGACCAGCAGCCGCCTGCCGTGAACGGTCAGGCGGGCATTACGGTGGGACACGAAGGCCTCCGTGCGGTGAAGATTCGACACCTCCACCACACACGGAGGCCTTCGCCACGATCAAGACCGACCCGCGTTAACAACGCTCGTGATCAATACACCTAGGGCGGGGGGCTCACCTCTGCTGGCAGGCCGGGCACCAGAAGAGGTTGCGGGCGGCGAGGTCGGCGGTGCGGACCTCGCCGCCACAGAGATGGCAGGGCAGGGCCGCCCTGCGGTACACGTACACCTCGCCGCCGTGGTCGTCGACGCGGGGCGGGCGGCCCATGGCCTCGGGGGTGTGTTCCGGGCGGACGGTGTCGATGCGGTTGTGCCGGACGCCCTCGCGCATGAGGCCGACGAGGTCGGTCCAGACGGCGTCCCATTCCGCGGGGGTGATGTCCTTGCCGGCGCGGTAGGGGTCGATGCCGTGCCGGAAGAGGACCTCGGCGCGGTAGACGTTGCCGACGCCCGCGATCACCTTCTGGTCCAGGAGGAGCGCGGCGATGGTCGTACGGCTGCGGGAGACACGGGCGTACGCGCGGGCCGGGTCGGCGTCGGCGCGGAGCGGGTCGGGGCCGAGGCGGGCGTGCACGGCGCGTTTCTCGGCCTCGGTGATCAGGGCGCAGGTCGTCGGGCCGCGCAGGTCCATGTACGACGTGTCGTCGCGCAGCCGCAGGCGGACGGTGTCCGTGGGCGGGGGCGCGGGGGCCGGGCCGAAGGTGACCTTGCCGAACAGGCCCAGGTGGATGTGCACCCGTTCCTCGGCCTCGGGGTCGCCGAAATGCAGGAAGAGGTGCTTGCCGTGGGCCTCGGCGGTGTGCAGCGGGGTGCCGGTGAGGAGGGCCGCGGCGTCGGCGAACTTGCCCTGGGGGCTGGTGACGTGGACGGGCCGAGCGACGCCGTCGCCTGCCGGGCCGAAGTGGGTGCGGCAGTCCTCGGCGAGGCGGTGGATGGTGTGCCCCTCCGGCACGGGGGTCCTCCGGGGGTTCGGCAGGGTGGGTGGGGGCGGTCGGGGCGCGTTCTCGGGTGCCGGTCGGTGGGGGTGCTCGCGCAGTTCCCCGCGCCCCTGAGAAGCGGGGGCTGCGCCCCCTGCTTCTCAGGTCCGTACGAACGCCGGATCGCTACGGCTGGGGGTGGTGCGCCGGGATGGGGGGCAGGTCGCCCGTGGTCTCGTACGCCGCCAGCATGTCGATGCGGCGGATGTGGCGCTCGTCACCGGAGAACGGGGTGTTGAGGAAGGTCTCGACGAACTTCGTCGCGTCCTCCTGCGCGTGCATGCGGGCGCCGACGGCGACGACGTTGGCGTTGTTGTGCTCGCGGCCCAGCGCGGCGGTCTCGGCGCTCCAGGCGAGGGCGGCGCGGACACCGGCCACCTTGTTCGCGGCGATCTGCTCGCCGTTGCCGGAGCCGCCGATGACGACGCCGAGGGACCCGGGGTCCGCGGCCGTGCGCTCCGCCGCGCGGAGGCAGAACGGCGGGTAGTCGTCCTGGGCGTCGTAGATGTGGGGCCCGCAGTCGACGGGCTCGTGGCCCGCGGCCTTGAGCCACTCCACGAGGTGGTTCTTGAGTTCGTATCCGGCGTGATCAGAGCCGAGGTAGACGCGCATGGTCCGAGTGTGACACGCGTGTTTCGGCGTGGCACGACGGGGTGCGGACCCAACGAAACGTGAGCTGCCCGACGAATCCTCAAGTAAACCTCAAGTAACGATCTGGATTCAAAGGTTCTGGAATCCTTTCACCTCCGATTCACTGGACCGATCTTTACAACGGCTCAGCCGGACCCTCACCGCCGCCTCTCGTTTCCCGCTCGGACGAGAGTCGATCGGTCGGTCACTGGGCAGACGCACGGAAGTCCCCACCACGGCGCAAAGGAAACCTCCCCCCATGACCTCGCAGCCGACCCTGCCGCCCCAGGCGGATTCCCCTGGCTCGTCCTCACCTCCCTCCCCCGGTCTGCACGCCGGTCTCAAGAACCGCCATCTGTCGATGATCGCGATCGGCGGTGTGATCGGAGCCGGCCTGTTCGTCGGGTCGAGTTCCGGCATCGCCACCGCGGGCCCCGGCATCCTCCTGTCGTACGCGCTCGTCGGCACGATGGTGGTGCTGGTGATGCGGATGCTCGGTGAGATGTCCGCCGCGAACCCGACGTCGGGGTCGTTCTCGGCCCACGCCGACCGCGCGCTCGGCCGCTGGGCCGGGTTCTCGATCGGCTGGCTGTACTGGTTCTTCTGGGTCGTCGTGCTCGCGGTCGAGGCGACCGCGGGCGCGGTGATCCTGGAGGGCTGGATCCCGGCGGTGCCGCAGTGGGGCTGGGCGTTGATCGTGATGGTCGTCCTGACCGCGACGAACCTGGTCTCGGTCGGCTCCTACGGTGAGTTCGAGTTCTGGTTCGCCGGGATCAAGGTCGTCGCGATCGCCGCGTTCATCGTGGTGGGCGGTCTCGCGGTGTTCGGCGTGCTGCCGGGGGCCGACACCGACAAGGCCGGGCTGTCCAACCTGACCGACCACGGCGGGTTCCTGCCCCACGGGGCGGGCGCGATCCTCATCGGTGTGCTGCTGGTCGTCTTCTCCTTCATGGGCAGCGAGATCGCCACGCTGGCCGCCGGAGAGACGGAGAACCCGCAGCGGGCCGTCACCAAGTCGACCAACAGCATCATCTGGCGCATCGGCGTCTTCTACCTCGGCTCGATCTTCGTCGTGGTCACGCTGCTGCCGTGGAACGACCCGTCGATCAAGGAGAAGGGCTCCTACGTCGCCGCCCTCGACTCCCTCGGCATCGCGCACGCCGGCCAGATCATGAACTTCATCGTGCTGACCTCGGTGCTGTCCTGTCTGAACTCGGGTCTCTACACCGCGTCGCGCATGGCGTTCTCGCTGGGCGAGCGCGGGGACGCGCCGCGCGCGTTCGGCCGCACGAACAGCCGGGGCGTGCCGATGGCCGCCATCCTCTCCTCGGTCGTCTTCGGGTTCGTGGCCGTCATCTTCAACTACTTCTTCCCCGAGGGTGTCTTCCTCTTCCTCGTCAACTCCTCCGGCGCGGTCGCCCTGTTCGTGTGGCTCGTCATCTGCTTCTCGCAGCTGCGCATGCGCCGGATCATCGAGCGGGAGTCGCCGGAGAAGCTCGTCGTGAAGATGTGGCTGTACCCGTATCTGACGTGGGCCACGATCGGGCTGATCCTCTTCGTCCTCGGCTACATGCTCACCGACACCGAGCACGGCAACCGGGAGATCCTGCTGCTGTCGCTGCTGGTCGCGGCGGTCGTCGTCGGCATCGCGGTCGCCAAGGAGCGGCTGGGCGCCCGGAAGTCCGCCGCTGCCGAGGTGTCCGACACGGTGCGCTGAGCGCGGGCGGCCGAGGCCGTCGACGCAGGGCCGGGGTCCGGTGGCGGTTCGTCCGCCGCCGGGCCCCTTTTCGTCGTCGGGGGGTGCCTCTATGTCTTTCGTCAAGGCGCCCAGGTTGGGGTGGATTGGCTGGCTGGGGTCATGCGGCGAGTTCGACGTCCTTGGGGATGCGGGGTTCGTAGAAGGTGCCGTCGCGGAGCATGGCGAACAGGACGCTGATGCGTTGACGGGCGAGGCGGAGGAGGGCCTGGGTGTGGGTTTTGCCGCGGGCTCGCTGGCGGTCGTAGTAGGTGCGGGAGGCCGGGTCGGCGTTCATGCAGGCGAAGGCGGAGAGGAACATGGCGCGTTTGAGCTGCCGGTTTCCGCCTCGGGGTGCGTGTTCGCCGTGGATCGAGGTCCCGGACGACTTCGTGGTCGGGGCGAGGCCGGCGTAGGAGGCGAGGTGGGCGGCGGTGGGGAAGCCGGTGCCGTCGCCGACGGTGACCAGCAGGACTGCGGCGGTCCTGACGCCGACGCCGGGCATCGACGTCAGGACCGGGGAAAGAGGGTGGGCCTCCAGCAGGGCGTTGATCTGGGCTTCCAGGGCCCTGCGCTGGGTGTGGACGGTGGCGAGCGAGGCGGCCAGGGAGGGGATCACGATGTCGAGGGTGCCGGTGCCGGGGACGACGACGGTCTGCTCGTCGAGGGCATCGAAGACATCGTCGATCAGTCGTGCGGCCATGCGCGGTGCCTTCGGACGGATCACCTCGACCAGCCGACGGCGGCCGGCCTTTCGCAGTGCGGCCGGAGAGCCGTAACGCTCCAGCAGCCAGGTGACGGCGGGGTGGTCGAGGCGGGGGCCGAGGACGCGTTCCAGTGACGGGTGGAACTGGGTGAGCAGGCCGCGTATCCGGTTGGAGGTGCGGGTGGCCTCGGCCGCGAGGTCCTGGTCGAAGCCGGTCAGCACGGTCAGCTCGGCGGTGATCTCGTCGGCCAGCTCCAGGGTGCGCAGGGTGTGGGGCATGGTGCGGGCGGCGTCCGCGATCACCGCGGCGTCCTTGGCGTCGGTCTTCGCCTCGCCCGGGTAGAGGTCGGCGATCCGGCGCATGGCCAGTCCGGGCAGATAGGCGACCTGGCAGCCCGCATCCCGGGCGACGGTCAGGGGCAGGGCTCCGATCGAGGCGGGCTGGTCCACGATCACCAGGACGGTGCCGAACTTCTCGGTCAGTTTGTCGAAGACGGCCCGCAGTTTCGGCTCGCTGTTGGGCAGCTGCTTGTCGAAGACCTTCTTCCCGGCCGGGGTGAGCCCGTGGCCGTGGTGGGCCGTCTTGCCGACGTCCAGGCCGAGGAACACGCCCACGTCTTCGGTGTCGACCATCGTGCCCTTCCAGGGGAGTTGAGTGTGCCGGCCTCGGCAGTGGTGTCGTACGCGCGCATCCACGTTATGCAGACCTGCCGCCCGCGAGCTGTCCGGCATTGCGCCGGACCGGACGGTGGCCGGACCTCTCATCAGCGTCTCCGACGGCACCTTCCGGGCCCGGTGACATCACCCCCCAGGTCATCCGTTCGACAGGGGGACACAGTCATGCCGGGCCCGGAGGCCAGCGGCCCTCTTGCAGGACCGCGGAAAACATAACGGGGAACTACGGCAGGGGGTCTACAAGGGGGTGAAGGTCTTCTCGACCTTCTCGTAGACCGGGAGGGCGCGGTCCCCGATGTCGGGGTGGTACCAGGTGGTGAGCTGGTAGGACTTGCCGCCAGTGTCGAAGCCGAGCGAGCGGACGTGCCAGGGCAGTTCCTGGGCGATCACGGTGTACTCCCACACCACGGCGGGCCGGCCGCGGAACTCGGTCTCCTCCAGGCGGATCCGTTCGTATCCCGGCCCCTCGGCGGTGCTCCTCTCCTTCTTCCGCCACTGCTCCAGGAGATCGCCGCGCGCGAGGGACGCCTTGCCGACGATCTCCTGGCGGGCGTCGGGCGAGGTGTAGTGCACCTCCGCCCCGGCGTGCACCTCCCGCGAGAACCCCTCCGGCGGCACCCAGGCGAACACTCCGGCCTCCGTCCGTGCGCCGGGCGGCAGTTCGGGCGGGCGCGAGGTGCCGGCGACGGTGGGGTCGGGGGTGCGGGTGGGGGTCTTGGGGGACGGGGAGGCCGAGGTCGATGTCCCGCCGCTCTTGCCGTTGTTGTCGTTCTCGTCGTCGGACGCGCCGTTCATCGCCGGTACGACGACCGCGGCCACGGCGGCTGTCACGGCGAGGGCCGTGACCGCGAGGAGTCCGGCGCGGCGGTGGTCCCGCCGGGGCGGCGGAGATACGGCGGGTGGCGCGGGCCGGGGGCGGGTCGGCAGTTCGGCGCCGTCGGGGGGTGCCGGAGCGGTCGTCGGGGGGAGCTCGGGGGTGCTCGTCGGCGGGGGTGCGGAGGAGGTGGGGGGCGTCGGGACGGGGGTGCGGTGCAGGACGGGGGTGGTGGGGCGGTCGGTGAGAGGCGTGGGCCGGTTCCGTATCGTCGGGGTCGGATGCGTCGGGGTCGGGGGTCCGGCGGGTGGGGGCGGTGCCTCGGCATCCGGGGTGGGGGCGGGCGACGGGCGTGCCTCGGCGCTCAGAGGAGTCGGGCCCGCCGAGGCCAGCTCCGGCCGCCTTGCAGAAGGTCGTCCGGCCACGGGCACGGGCACGGGCTCCGATGCCGTGGGGGCCGGCCCCTCGGGTGCGGCGATACCGTCCTCCGGCGTGCCGCCGGGGTCTCCTTCTCCCCCGGGCCCGGTCACCGTGTCCCCCGCTCCGGTCGCGGGGCTCGTGGCGCCGACTGCGGAGCGCGTCGCGGGCTCGGCGAGGCCCGGAGCTGCCGGTCCGGGGGCCGCCCCAGCCGTGCCCGCCGGCTCCTGCGCTCCCGGTGGCCTCGGCTCGGTCGTCCGCGTGGCCGGGGCCGGGCTCGTGGCGAGGCGGCGGAGCGTCTCCGTGAGCTCGGGCACGCCGGGCCGGGACTCCGGCTGCTTGGCGAGGAGGGCGGCGAGGACGTCGTGGAGGGGGCCCGCGGCCGGGGGCAGTTCCGGCTCCTCGTAGAGGACGGCGTGCAGGGTGGCGAGGGTGGTGGCGCGGGAGAACGGGGAGCGGCCGCCGAGGGCGGCGCAGAGGGTCGCGCCGAGGGACCAGAGGTCGGAGGGCGGTCCCTGGGGGCGGCCGGAGACCCGCTCCGGGGCCATGTAGTCGGGGGAGCCGACGAGCATGCCGGCCATGGTGAGGGCCTCGGCGTTCTGGATGGCGGCGATGCCGAAGTCGGTGAGGACGGCGTGGTGGGCGCCCGTGCGCTTGACGAGGACGTTGGCCGGTTTGATGTCGCGGTGCAGGACGCCCTGCGCGTGCACCTGGCCGAGGGCGTCGACGAGTTCGAGGCCGATCCGTGCGGTGTCCCGCACGCCGAGGGGGCCGTCCTGCGCCACGACCTGCTCCAGGGAGCGGCCGTCGACCAGTTCCATGACGATCCACAGCCGGTCGCCCGCGTCGACGACGTCGTAGACGCGTACGACATGGGGGTGGTCGATACGGGCCGTGGCCCTGGCCTCCCGCAGGGTTCGCTCGCGTCGGGTGCGGCTGTCCTCCGGGTCGAGACCGTCGATACGCATTTCCTTGACGGCGACCTGCCGGTCGAGCATGTCGTCGGTGGCCCGCCATACCCGGCCCATTCCGCCTTGGCCGATTCCGGCGACCAGGCGATATCGGCCGGCCACCACAAGACCCGGAACACCACCCCACGCTATTTCCGGCATCCCCCTGACCCCCTTCACCAACTGACCGTCATGCACCAGCAGAAACAAAAAGTCGCGCATTGGTCACACTTCGCCCCGCACCAGCATAGTGCGGAGAAATCTTGTGGTACCTCTTCATAGGCCGTGAATTCAGGCACGGTCAGGGGGACGCAAGGGGGAGGGAACATGAGTTCTCATCGGAGGACCGTCATCGCCGGATCGCTGGTCGCCGCTTCGTTCACGTCGGTGCTGCTCCTGGGCTTCGCGGCGGCGGCCGACGACCAGGGGGGACTGAGCGGGCACGGGGGAAAGGCCGTGGACGCGGCACCGTCCGGAGTGCGGCTCTCGACGCTGCTGTCCAAGGAGATCAAAGTCGACAACACGTCGCAGGAAACGAATATCACCGGCGTCGTGAAGAACGCGGGCAGCAAGGCGAGCGGTGAAATCCGATTGCTCGTGGTCGGTTTCGACGGCCTGACGGTCAAGAATGTCGAAGGATGTTCAGCAATTCCGGACGGAGATCTTCCCGAGGGTGCGAACAGTGGTTTCGCGTGCGGGATCGAGGATCTACCGGCCGGAAATTCGAAGACGTATGCGATCGATGCCACGTACGACCTGGGAAAGAAGGGCAGGATCTGTCTGCCCGTCCAGAACTCCGACGGCTCGAAGACCTTCTGGCAGCAGGGTCCGGTGCCGTTCGGCGCGACCAACCAGTCACCCAACGAGCCCGCCACCCCGCTGCTCCTCGGCACCGACAACAGCCCGGTCACCCCGGGCGGCGGTGACGGCGGCGGGAGCGGTGACGGTGGCGCGGGCGGCGGGAAGGACGACGCCCCGGACGAGCTGCCCCAGACGGGTCCGGCCGACCGTGTGGTGCCGCTCGGCCTGGCCGGCGCCGCGCTCGTCTCCGCGGGCGCGGCGGGCCTGTGGTGGGACCGGCGCAGGGCCCGTCAGGAGTCCTGAACGCCGAAAGAGGTCCGCCGGGCGCGGTCGCGGTGACCGGCCCGGCGAACCTCTGGGCGAGGGGCGTTGCTACCTGGCGGTGCTCCTTCTTCAGGTGCTCCGTCCCGAACCGCGCCGCGTCACTTCTTCACGAGCTTCCAGGCCGTGGGCAGCAGCCCCATGGCCAGGAGCGCCTTGAGGGCGTCACCGATCAGGAAGGGCGTGAGGCCGAGCGCGACGGCGGAGGAGAGGCTGATGTCGGCGGTGGCGGCGAGGTACGGGACGCCCACGGCGTAGATGATCGCCTCGCCGACGAGCATCGTGCCCGCCGTGCGCAGTGTCGAGCGGTCGCCGCCGCGACGGGCCAGGGCGCCCACGGCGGCGACGGCCAGGATCATGCCGAGGATGTAGCCGAAGGAGACGCCGACACCGGAGGTGCCGTTCGCGAACCACGGCACACCGGCGAGCCCGGCCAGCGCGTACAGGCTCAGCGAGGCGACGCCCCGGCTCGCGCCCAGGGTGGTGCCGACGAGCAGGGCGGCGAAGGTCTGACCGGTGACCGGGACCGGGGAGCCCGGCACGGGCACGGCGATCTGCGCGGCGAGCCCGGTGAGCGCGGCGCCGCCGACCACGAGAGCGAGGTCGCGCACGCGGGCGCCGGAGACGGGCAGGAGGTCGGCGAGGACCTCGCCGGGGCGGGCTGACGTGGCGGCGGTGCTCATGTTCGGGCTCACTCCGGCGGGTGAAGTCGGCTGGGACACCGTGACGCTATCCCCGGTCCCGTGCGCCGGGCACCGTCAGCATGCGACAAAGGAGGGAACGACGGCTTGATGGGCTTCCGACAAAGGATGCCTGTTACACCCGGTACGGCGTGACGCCGGTCACTGAGGTGGGATGGCCTGAGGCCGGGAAAGCGCCTGCCAAGGGATCTGTAGGGTTTCACCAATCCGGTGAGCGGCGTGGACAGACGCCGTCTCGCCCGTCGGTCGCCGTCTGGGCAGCGGTGGGCCGTTTTGCTAGCTTCGGGCGCATGGTTGCTCAGGCCCGGTACTTCTCGTCGCGTCGCTATGTCGACCTGCGACGCGTGGGCACGGCCACCTGTCGCCGTCCCGGGTGAGGCGGCTCCGGCACGCCTCGCCCTTCGAGACGGCGCAGTGTCGGACCCGTTCCCGAGGATGATCGTCATGCCCCATGCCGCGGCAGCACCCACCCTGTACGCTCCCGCCCCCTCCTCCGCCTCCCCTTCTCCCGCCTCGTCCCCCGTGCCGCGTGCCGCCGACAGCGACCGGCGGCGGACCAGTGCCAGCGTGGTGCTGCGCTCCGTGCTGGAGCACGGGCCCGTGGCGCGGAGCAACATCGCCCGGGTGACCGGGCTCTCCCCCGCCTCGGTGACCGACTACTGCGCCCGGTTCACGGGGCTCGGCCTCATCCGTGAGGCCGAACCGCCCCGGCGGGCCAAGGGGACGGGGCGTCCGCACGTGCCCCTCGACCTGGACGACTCGCGGTTCGTGGTGGGCGGTGTCCATGTGGCCGTGCCCTACACGACCGTCGCCCTGCTCGACCTGCGCGGACGGGTCGTCGAGGAGCGGCGGCTGAAGCACGGCTCCACCGATCCCGCCCCGGTCCTGGCGCGGGCCGCCGACGAACTCCGGGCCCTGCTGGACGCGGCGCCGGACTGCCGGCCCCTGGCCGTCGGCTTCGCGGCCGGCGGCTGGGTGGACCGGGAGACCGGGACGGTCGTCGAGCATCCGCTGCTGGGCTGGCGCGAGGTGCCGGTACGGGAGATCCTGACCGCCCGGACCGGGCTGCCGGTCCATGTGGACGGGCACGCGCGGGCGTTGGTGGGCGCCGAGCAGCTGTTCGGGCGGGCGCGGGGCAGCCGGAGCGTGCTGCATCTGTTCGTCGGCAACATGGTCGACGCGGCGTTCGCGACCAACGACGAGGTGCACCACGGGCCCCGCTCGCAGGCCGGGGCGATCGCCCATCTCCCGCTGCCGGGCGGCACCGAAACCTGCGCGTGCGGCCGGACCGGGTGCCTCCAGGCCGAGTTGAGCGAACGCACGCTGTGCCGGCGGGCGCGGGCGGCCGGGGTCATCGACGGCTCGAACCCGGTGCGGGTGCTGGAGGCGGCGGCCGGCGGCGACGCGGTGGCCGCGGGGCTGCTGGTGGAGCGGGCGCGGCTGGTGGGGCGGGCGGTGGAGCTGCTGCTCGACGTGCTGAACCCGGAGACCGTCGTCGTCACCGAGATCGGGATCATCGGCCGGGAGGACTGTCTCACCGCGCTGCACGAGGCCGTCGGGCCGGACCGGGCGGCGGCCGTGAGGTCCACCAGCTTCCCCGACGCCGTGCTGGCCGTGGCGGGCGGGGCGGTGGCCCTGGACGTGCTCTACCGGGACCCGCTGGGGGCGTTGGCCCGTCTCGACCGGGTCTCGGCCGAGGCCGGTTAATTCAGAAACTCCGAATGTTGACAGGCAATACCGAGGACCGGGAACATCGTATTCATGCTGCTCACGAGTTGTCGCACCCTCTGTTGCTGACACGTTGACGTTCCGAAGTGCCTCTCGCACTCCGGCCGACGCGGCTCTTCCTCCTGCGTGAATTCTCCTTCCGCAGCTTCGCTCCACCGTTTCCTCACCGCTCCACCGTTTCCCTCACCGCTTCACGGCTTCGCTCCGCGGCGGCTTTCGCGCCGTCCGCATGGGCGGCGGTGCCCGCACCGCTTCCGTGCGCCTTCCCATCGTTCTCCTCATTCCTCCGGGGGTTCTCCCATGTCCTCTTCCGCCGCGCCCGGTCTCGACCGGCGACTCTTCCTCACCTCCCTGCTCGGCGTCACGGCCGCGGCGGCCGGCCTCAGCGGGTGCGCCGACAGCAGCGCGGCGACCGCCCGCACGGCCGCGGACGCGCCCCTGCCCACCAAGGTGCCCGCGGGGACGAGCCTGAAGATCGCCTCCTTCCAGAGTCAGCAGGAATTGCAGCTCAAGCTGGCGAAACTCGACGATCTGCCGTTCAGGGTGAGCAGTTGGGCGAACATCGGCGCGGGGCCCGACGTCATCAACGCTTTCCGCGCCGGTTCGCTGGACGTGGCCAACAATGCGGGTATTCCGCCGATCCAGGCGCATTACCAGGGATACGACGCGAAGATCGTCGCGATCAACGTCACCCGCAAACCTAACTATCTCTTCGCGACCAAGCCCGGGAGCGACATCAGGTCGGTCAAGGATTTCCGGGGCAAGAAGCTCGCCTTCTCCCAGGGGCAGGCACAGGGTGTCGTCCTGCTGCGGGCGTTGAAGGAGGCGGGCCTCGCGTACGACGACGCGGAACTCGTCCCGCTCACCAGCAACCAGTTCCTGACCGCCCTGCAGTCGGGCCAGGTGGACGTCGCGCCGCTCGCCAACCAGCAGGCTCCCGCCTATCTGCAGCAGTACCGGGCCAAGGGCGCCCGCACGATCCCCACCGACGTGGTGGACCTGCTCAACCTGCTGTGGGCGCCGGCCTCCGTGCTGGGCGACTCCGCGAAGGTGGCCGCCGTCGCCGCGTACATCCCGTACTGGGCGAAGGGCGCGGTCTGGCAGTACGAGAACCCGGACATCTGGAACAAGGAGTTCTACGTGAAGACCCAGAACCTGACGCTCCCCCAGGCCGAGTCGATCACCGCGCTCGCCAACAAGCCGCTGTTCCCGCCGAGTTGGGACGAGGCGATCAGGTGGGAGCAGGAGACCGCGGATCTGCTGGCGGAGGGCGGCTTCGTGAAGAAGTTCGACGTCGGCTCGCTGTTCGACCGGCGGTTCGAGCGGATCGCGGCGAAGGCCGTGCCCGCGGAGTACCGGAAGTGAGCGCCGTGACCGCGGGCGCCTCGACGGCCACCGGGGGCCCCACGACCGTCGCCGCCTCTCCCGCCGAAGCAGTCCCTGACACAGCCCTCGCCACGGCTCTCCCCACCGCCCCCGCCACGGCTCTCCCCACCGCTCCCGCCACCGAGCGGACCTCCCAGGTCCGCAGGCGTCGGCGCCTCTCCCCCGGCAAGCGGCTGCCCGCCTCCCGGCTCGTCGGGCCGGTGCTGTTCCTCGCCCTCTGGGCTCTCGCCTCCGCCGCCGGGCAGCTCGACCCGGCCGCGGTCCCGGCGCCCTGGACGGTGCTGGAGACGGGCGTCCACCTGTGGACCGACGGCACGCTGAGGACCGACATCCTGACCTCGTTGCAGCGGGCCGGGACCGGGTTCGCGATCGGGCTGACCGCCGGTGTCGCGCTCGCGCTGGCCTCCGGGCTCAGCCGGGTCGGCGAGGCCCTGATCGACGGAACCGTCCAGCTCAACAGGGCGATCCCGACGCTGGGTCTGATCCCCCTGTTCATCCTCTGGCTGGGCATCGGCGAGACGTTCAAGATCGCGATCATCGCCATCGTCGTCTACATCCCGATCTACCTCAACACCCACGCCGCGCTGGCCGGCATCGACAGCCGCTTCGTCGAACTGGCGGAGGTGCAGGGCCTGTCGAGGTTCCGGTTCGTCCGGCAGATCGTCATCCCCGGCGCGCTGCCCGGCTTCTTCGTGGGCCTGCGGCTCGGAGTGACCGGCTCCTGGCTGGGCCTGGTCGTGCTGGAGCAGATCAACGCCACCAACGGACTCGGCTACATGATGTTCCAGGCCCAGAACTACGGCCAGAGCGACGTGATCCTCGTCGGCCTGGTCGTCTACGGGATCTTCGGCCTGATCTCCGACAGCGCGGTCCGTCTCATCGAACGGAGGGTGCTGTCATGGCGACGCACACTGAGCAGCTGACGACCACCGGACCCGCATCGCCGTCGGCTACGGCGCCGGCCACCGCGACGGCCACGGCCGCCGCCACCGCCACCGCCACCGCCACCGTCGACCGTCCCGCCGTACAACTGCGGTCGCTCACGCGCTCGTTCGACGGCCGCACCGTCCTCGACGGCATCGATCTCGACATCCCCGCCGGACAGTTCGTCGCCCTGCTCGGCCACAGCGGCTCCGGCAAGAGCACGCTGCTGCGGGCGGTCGCGGGGCTCGACCACGAGGTGGCCGGCAGCGGGCGGCTCACCGCGCCGGACCGGGTGTCCGTCGTCTTCCAGGACTCCCGGCTGCTGCCCTGGCGGCGGGTGCTGGACAACGTGCTGCTCGGCACCGAGGGCAAGGAGGCCGCCGGCCGGGGCCGCGAGGCGCTCGCCGAGGTCGGGCTGAAGGGCCGCGAGCGCGCCTGGCCGAACGAGCTGTCCGGCGGCGAGGCCCAACGCGCGGCACTGGCACGCTCGCTGGTCCGCGACCCCGAACTGCTGCTGGCCGACGAGCCGTTCGGCGCCCTGGACGCGCTCACCCGGATCCGGATGCACACCCTGCTCCGGCAGCTGTGGGAGCGGCACCGGCCCTCCGTCCTGCTCGTCACCCACGACGTCGACGAGGCGATCGTGCTCGCCGACCGGGTCCTCGTGCTCGAAGAGGGCCGCATCGGCCTCGACCTGACCATCGACCGCCCGCACCCGCGCTCGTACCGGGACCCCCTGCTGGGCGACTACCGCGAACGGCTGCTGGCCGCGCTCGGTGTGAAAGAGGACCACCAGTGACCCGGGAGAACAGACCAGTGCCCGCACGACAGCTCCACCTCAACGCGTTCCTGATGAACACCGGTCACCACGAGGCGTCGTGGCGGCTGCCGGAGTCCGACCCGTACGCGCACGTCGAGCTGGACCACTACGTACGGCTGGCCCGGATCGCGGAGCGGGGCACCTTCGACTCGCTCTTCCTGGCCGACGGCCCGCAGCTGTGGGGCAGCGTGGGCCAGCGTCCGGCGGGCGCCCTGGAACCGCTCACCCTGCTGACCGCGCTGGCGACGGCCACCGAGCACATCGGTCTGATCGCCACCGCCTCCACCTCCTACAACTCCCCCTACAACCTGGCCCGCAAGTTCGCCTCGCTCGACATCCTCAGCGGCGGCCGGGCCGGCTGGAACATCGTCACGACCGCCGGTGCGGAGGCGGCCCGCAACTTCGGCCTGGACGCCGAGCCCGCACACGCCCAGCGGTACGCGCGGGCCGCCGAGTTCCTCGACGTGGCGCTGAAGCTCTGGGACAGCTGGGAGGACGACGCGATCGTCGCCGACAAGGAGTCCGGGGTCTGGGGCGACGACTCGAAGATCCATCCGCCCCGGCACAGCGGGACGTACTTCAGCGTCGAGGGTCCGCTCAACGTGCCCCGTTCGCCCCAGGGTTATCCGCTGCTCGTGCAGGCGGGGTCGAGCGAGGACGGCAAGGCGTTCGCGGCCCGGTACGCGGAGGCCGTGTTCACCGCGCAACAGACCGTCGAGGACGCGCGGGCCTTCTACGCCGACCTCAAGTCCCGCACGGCGGCGGCCGGCCGGGACCCCGAGCACATCAAGGTGCTGCCCGGGATCGTCCCCGTCCTCGGGTCCACGGAAGCGGAGGCGCGGGCGGCCGAGCGGGTGCTGGAGGACCACATCGTGTACACGCATGGGGTGGGCAATCTGGAGCGGCTGCTGCAACTGCCCGCCGGCTCGCTGGACCTGGACGCCCCGCTGCCCGCGGACCTGCCGCCCGAGAGTGCGATCGAGGGGGCCAAGAGCCGCTACACGCTGGTCGTCGAGCTGGCCCGGCGCGACCGGCTCACCGTGCGGGAGCTGATCGGACGGCTGGGCGGCGGACGGGGTCACCTCACCTTCGCCGGGACGCCCGAGCAGGTCGCCGACACGATCGAGACCTGGTTCACGCAGGGCGCGGCCGACGGTTTCAACATCATGCCCGCGGTCCTGCCCTCCGGCCTCGACGCCTTCGTGGACCACGTCGTACCGATCCTGCGCGCCCGCGGTCTGCTGCGCACCGACTACGGCCCGCGCCGGACCCTGCGGGACCGCTACGGCCTGCCGCGCCCCGCCAACCAGCACGTCCTCGCCTCCGCGCCCGCCCTCGTCTGAGGCCGCGAGCCCGGCCCCGACCGGCCACGGTCGCCCTCTCCCCTCGCAGTCCCGCCCATGAAAGGAAGCACGCCATGACCATCGAGATCCAGAAGGTCACCGCCCGCATCGGTGCCCGTGTCTCCGGCGTCGACATCTCCCGGCCCCTCGGCGAGGAGACGGTCGCCGCCCTCCGTGAGGCGCTCAACGTGCACAAGACACTCGTCCTCGACGACGTGCACCTCGACGACGCGTCCCATCAGAGCTTCGTCCGCCACTTCGGCGACATCACCACCGCCCATCCGACGGTGGCCGCCGTCGAGGGCGCGGCGAGCGTCCTGCCCGTGGACAGCGAGCGGGGGCGCGCCAACCACTGGCACACCGATGTCACGTTCGTCCTCAACCCGCCGCAGGCGACCACGCTGCGCAGCATCACGATCCCGCCGTACGGCGGCGAGACCCTGATCGCCAACGCGGCGGCGGCCTACCGGGACCTGCCCGAGCCGTTGCGGCGGCTGGCCGACGGCCTGTGGGCCGAGCACACCAACGACTACGACTACGCGGTGCCCGACGAGGAGATCGACGCGGAACGGGCCGAGCAGCGCGCCCGGTTCACCTCGATCAAGTACCGCACGGTCCACCCGGTCGTCCGCGTCCACCCCCTCACCGGTGAACGCGGGCTGTTCATCGGCGGGTTCGCGCAGCGGATCGTGGGGCTCTCGCTCGGCGAGTCCCGCAAGATCCTCGACCTGCTCCAGTCGTACGTGACCCGGCCCGAGAACGTGCTGCGCCACCGCTGGTCGGAGAACCAGCTGGTCGTCTTCGACAACCGCATCACCCAGCACTACGCCATCGACAACTACGACGGCCTGCCGCGCCGGCTGCACCGGGTGACCGTCGCCGGGGACGTGCCGGTGGGGATCGACGGCCGCGAGAGCCACTCGATCGAGGGCGACGCCTCGCACTACACGTCCGTGGCCGCCCGTGAGGAGAGGGTCGCCGTGGCCGCCTAGAGCCGGTTCGGCCCGCACGCTTCAGGGCCCTCGCGCGAAGGACGGACGGTCGGTCCGCGCGAGGGCCCTTTCGCGTGCCCGGGCACGCCCCCACAGTCTCTTGCTGTTAGCCTGCAGTTGCAAGTACTTTGCAACAAGAGGTCGGAGGGGACCCCCATGCCCGTCTACACACTCCCGGAACTTCCGTACGACTACGCGGCGCTCGCCCCGGTGATCAGCCCCGAGATCATCGAGCTGCACCACGACAAGCACCACGCGGCGTACGTCAAGGGCGCGAACGACACCCTGGAGCAGCTGGCCGAGGCGCGGGACAAGGAGAGCTGGGGGGCCGTCAACGGCCTGCAGAAGAACCTCGCCTTCCACCTCTCCGGGCACATCCTGCACTCGATCTACTGGCAGAACATGACCGGCCCGAAGGAGGGCGGCGGCGAGCCGCTGGCCGCGGACGGCCTGGGCGAGCTGGCGGACGCCCTCACCGAGTCCTTCGGCTCCTTCGCGGGCTTCAAGGCGCAGCTGACCAAGGCGTCGGCGACGACACAGGGTTCGGGCTGGGGCGTGCTGGCGTACGAGCCGCTGAGCGGGCGCCTGATCGTCGAGCAGGTCTACGACCATCAGGGCAACGTCGGCCAGGGCTCCACCCCGATCCTGGTCTTCGACGCCTGGGAGCACGCCTTCTACCTGCAGTACCGGAACCAGAAGGTCGACTTCATCGACGCCATGTGGGCCGTCGTCGACTGGCAGGACGTGGCCCGCCGCCACGCCGCCGCCAAGGAGCGCGCGGACGTGCTGCTCCTGGCCCCCTGAGCCGGGGCCCGCCCGGGTGTCCTGCTCGTGATCGTCTTCTCACCCTTCACGGCAGGCAGAAAGAGGAGAACCCCCGCGAGGACGTGACTCGCGGGGGTTCTCGCCTTCCGGGGCGGCGGAAAACGCCTCCGGCGGGACGGGTTCCGGTCTGACGGATTCCCGGCTTTTCGCCCTATGCTCCCGATTCCGGCCGGATTCCCGATCCGGCCGACCGGACCCGGGAGGTCGCATGGAGACGAGCTACAAGCACTGCCCTCCGTGTGGGGGAAGCAAGCCCCTGCCGTTCCACAAGGCCGACAAGGAGGTGCGGGCGTACCTCACGTCCCTGGGCAGGAACCCGGCCGGCTGGTGGCGCTGCGCCAACCACGGGGAGAAGGGCCGCTGCCTGTTCGTCCAGCCGTACGGGAACCAGGGCGAGGGACTGAACCTCCCCGAGCACTTCCGGTGACGGGCGGTCAGACCAGGTTGCTGAAGTCCGGGCCCTTGGTGCGGCTGCGCTTGATCTCGTAGAAGCCGGGGACCGAGGCGACGAGGAGGGTGCCGTCCCAGAGCTTGGCGGCCTCCTCGCCCTGGGGGGCGGGGGTGACGACCGGGCCGAAGAAGGCGATCTGCTCGCCGTCGGCGCCGGGGACGGCGATGACGGGGGTGCCGACGTCCTGGCCGACCTTGTCGATGCCCTCCTGGTGGGAGGCGCGCAGCTGCGGCTCGTAAGGAGTGGCGTCCCAGTGGTCCATGAGGGAGTCGGGCAGGCCCACGTCCTTCAGAGCGGCGGCGACCGTCTCCTTCTCCGGGCCCTCGCCCTGGTTGTGGATCCGGGTGCCGAGCGCGGTGTAGAGGTCGCCGAGAACCTCGGCGCCGTGCTCCTCCTGGGCGGCTATGACGACCCGTACCGGACCCCACGCCTTCTTCTCCAGCAGCTCGCGGTACTCCTGGGGCAGCTCGTCGATCTTGGGCTCGTTCAGCACCGCGAGGCTCATCAGGTGCCAGCGGACCTCGATGTCCCGGACCTTCTCCACCTCCAGGACCCACCGCGAGGTCATCCAGGCCCAGGGGCACAGCGGGTCGAACCAGAAGTCGACAGGGGTCTTGACGGAGGTCTGCTCGGACATGGTTCTCCTCGGAAGCGCGTTCGGAAGGCAGTCGTCTCAGCTGGCAACACCGACGGCCGGGCGTCGCATTCCCCACTGCCCGGCGTCAGGTGCGCATGGCAGGATCGGGCCTGTCCGCATGTTGAACACCGCTTGAAATCCACCCTGAGGGAGTGCCGTGCCCGGTGAGAATCTGTCCCGCGACGAGGCCCAGGAACGGGCCGCGCTGCTGTCCGTCGACGGCTACGAGGTCTCTCTCGACCTGCGGTCCGCCGTCGGCGACGCGGGTGGCGCGGCAGGCGAGCCGCGCACCTTCCGCTCGGTGACGACGATCCGCTTCCGCTGCGCCGAGCCGGGCGCCGGCAGCTTCGCCGACCTGATCGCGCCGAGTGTGACGGCCGTCTCCCTCAACGGCAAGGATCTCGACCCGAGCGAGGTCTTCGACGGCTCCCGGATCACGCTCGACGAGCTGGCCGCCGAGAACGAGCTGGTGGTCGACGCGCAGTGCGCCTACTCCCGCACGGGCGAGGGCATGCACCGCTTCGTCGATCCCGAGGACGGCGAGGTCTACCTCTACACCCAGTACGAGCCGGCCGACTCCCGGCGGGTCTTCGCCAACTTCGAGCAGCCCGACCTCAAGGCCCCCTTCCGCTTCGAGGTGCGGGCGCCCGAGGACTGGGTCGTATGGAGCAACGGCGTCGGCGAGCTGACGGACGGGGTGTGGCGCTTCGCGGAGACGAAGCCGATCTCGACGTACATCACGGCGTTCGTCGCGGGCCCGTACCACTACGTGACGGACACCTACGAGCGGGTCTTCGAGGACGGTACGCGGCTGGAGATCCCGCTCGGCGCGATGTGCCGCAAGGGTCTCGCGCCCTACTTCGACTCCGACGACGTCTTCCTCATCACCAAGCAGGGCCTGGACTTCTTCCACGACCACTTCGACTACCCGTACCCGTTCGGGAAGTACGACCAGGCGTTCGTGCCCGAGTACAACCTCGGCGCGATGGAGAACCCGGGACTCGTCACCTTCCGTGAGGAGTTCATCTTCCGCGGCAAGGTCACCCGGGCGTCGTACGAGCGGCGGGCCAATGTGATCCTGCACGAGATGGCGCACATGTGGTTCGGCGACCTGGTGACCATGGTGTGGTGGGACGACCTGTGGCTGAAGGAGTCCTTCGCCGACTTCATGGGCACCTTCTCCATGGTCGAGGCCACCCGTTTCACCAACGGCTGGGTCACCTTCGCCAACAACCGCAAGTCCTGGGCCTACCGCGCCGACCAGCTGCCCTCCACCCACCCCGTCACGGCCGACATCCGCGACCTGGAGGACGCCAAGCTCAACTTCGACGGCATCACCTACGCCAAGGGCGCCTCCGTGCTGAAGCAGCTGGTGGCGTACGTGGGGCGCGACGCCTTCCTGGAGGGCGCCCGGCGCTATTTCAAGCGGAACGCGTACGGCAACACGAAGCTGGGCGACCTGCTGTCGGTCCTGGAGGAGACCAGCGGGCGGGACATGGTGTCCTGGTCGCGCGCGTGGCTGCAGACGGCCGGCGTCAACTCCCTCACCCCGCAGGTGCTGCTGGCCGCCGACGGCCGGATCGACGAGCTGGCGGTGGTGCAGGAGGCCGCCGAGTCGCACCCCGAACTGCGGCCGCACCGGGTCGCGATCGGCCTGTACCGGCGGGGCGCCGAAGGGGGTTCGCTGGAGCGGTACGCGCGGGCCGAGGTGGACGTGGACGGGCCGCGCACGGTCGTGGGCGAGCTGGCCGGGGCCGAGGCGCCCGAGCTGGTGCTGGTCAACGACGACGACCTGACGTACTGCAAGATCCGGTTCGACGCGGGGTCGCTGGACGCGCTGCGGGCCGGGCTCGGGGACGTCTCGGACCCGCTGGCCCGGGCGCTGTGCTGGTCGGCGCTGTGGAACCTGACGCGGGACGCGCTGCTGCCGGCGCGCGACTTCGTCGACCTCGTCCTGCGGTTCGCGGGGCGGGAGTCCGACATCGGGGTGCTGCAGATGCTGCACGCCTGGGCCGGGTCGGCGCTCACGCACTACGCGGCGCCCGGGTGGCGGGAGACCGGCGGCCGGCTGCTGGCGGAGGGCGCGCTGCGGGAGCTGCGGGCGGCGGAGGCGGGCAGTCAGCACCAGCTGACGTGGGCCCGTTTCTTCGCCTCGGTGGCCTCGGGCGAGGGCGATCTGGACCTGCTGCGGGGACTGCTGGCCGGGACCGAGAAGATCGACGGGCTGGACGTCGACCAGGAGCTGCGCTGGGCCTTCCTGGAGCCGCTGGCGACGCACGGGGTGGCCGACGAGGCGATGCTCGCCGCCGAGCTGGCACGCGACGACACGGCCTCCGGGAAGCGGCACCAGGTGCGGTGCCTGGCGGGGCGGCCGTCCGCGGCGGTCAAGGCGCAGGCGTGGGTCTCGGTCGTGGAGTCGGACACGATGTCCAACGCGCTGGTCGAGGCGACGATCGCGGGGTTCGCGCGGCCCTCCCAGCGGGAGCTGGTGGCGCCCTACGCCGCGAAGTACTTCGAGGTGATCGAGCGGGTGTGGGCCGAGCGGTCCATCCAGATCGGGATGGACGTGGTGCGGGGGCTGTTCCCGTCGCTGCAGGACTCCCCGGACACGCTGGACGCGACGGACGCGTGGCTCGCCGCGCACGAGAAGGCGGCGCCGGCGCTGCGCAGGCTCGTGCTGGAGGCACGGGACGATCTGGCGCGGGCGCTGCGGGCGCAGGCGTGTGACGCGGCGGCGGAGTCCGTGGCGTAACTGCCGCCGGGGCGAGGTGTGTTGGGCGCTCGGCGGTTGCCGTACGGCAGCCGCCGGGCGCGCGTGAGCGGCGCTCGCGGGCGCGGGCCGGCCCGGTTGAGGGTTACCGAATTCGGGTAATCGGAGCCGTAACCTTTTCCGATCGCGTCCGGACCAGCGGATATCGGCAGTCGAACGCACGTACTTTAGTGCGGTCTTGTCCGGATTTGTCGACGAGCCTGTAACAGAGGTTCATCCACGGCTCCGGAGCGGGAACCTCCGGACCATGACCCACAACACCCCGCTCTCCCCCCGCCCCCTCCGTCGCCTCTCGGACGTCACGCGCCGGGTGCTGACGGCCGCGCAGCTGCGCGCGCAGGGTGTCACCGCCGCCGAGACGAACGAGCGGTGCCGGCCCGGCGGTTCCTGGCAGCAGCTCCTGCCGGGCGTGTTCCTGTTGCACCCGGGCCCGCCCACCTCCGAGGAGCGCCTGCACGCGGTGCTCTCGTACGCGGCCCGCTCACCGTTCCGCGAGACGGTCACCGGGGTCGCGGCGCCCGTCGGGGTGCCCGCGCAGCCGAACGCCGACGAGCCCCGCCCGACGCCCCGCTACCCGGAGGCGGTGATCACGGGCCTGGCCGCCCTGACCCTGCACGGGTTCACGTCCGCGCCGCCGCTCCCCTCCCTCGACACGATCGACGTGCTCGTACCGCGTCTGCGCCGGCTGCGGACCACCGGCTGCGCGCGGATCGTCCGCACCCCGGTCATGCCGACCCCCTCGTACGTGACCGGCCTGCCCGTCGCCCCCGTGCCGCGTGCCCTCGCCGACGCGGTCGGGGAACTCACCGACGCGGGCGCGGTGCGCCGGCTGCTGACGGAGGCGGTGCGCGCCGGGCACACCGAACCGGTCGCGGTGGTAAGGGAGTTGACCGCGGCGCGACTGCTGAACCGGCCGCACGTGGCCGACGCGGTGGACTCGCTGCTCGCCGAGGGCCGGGCGGTCGCGGAGGATCACCTCTACCGGATGGTGCGCGAACACGCCCTGCCCGACCCGGTCTGGAACGTCGACCTCCGGCTGCCCGGCGGCCCGCACCTCGGCGGACTCGACGCGTACTGGCCGGAGCAGGCCGTCGCGGTCGAGCTGGACACCCGCGCGCCCCGGCAGGACGAGGACGCGCTGTGGTCCGAGTACGCCCGTAAGCGCGAGATGCTGGAGCGGCTCGGCATCACCGTCGTCCACATCAGCCCCAGGAAGCTGCGTGACTCCCTGGAGCAGCAGGCGACCGTCGTGCGTACCGCGCTGATGGCGTCGTGCGACCGCGATCCGGCCGCCTATGTGGTGGTGCTCCCCCGGTAGATCGGGGTAACCCGGGGACATCAGGAGGGGAGAGGAAGGGCCGCCGGCCTCGTTCGGCGGCCCTTCCTCGTGCTGCGGGACGGGCGCGTGCGGACGGGGGAACCGCTACTTGCGGCAGAACTCCGCCTCCATGATCGGCATGCTGTCACCCGCCCAGTCGCTGTTGAAGTTGTAGGTGAGGGTGTGGCGGCCGTCGGCCGTGGTGACGGCTTCGGAGAGGGAGCCGTGGATACCGCCGCTGTGACCCCAGAGCCGGACACCGCAGGAGAGCTTGTAGGTGATGAGGCCGAGGCCGTAGCCCCCGCGGTCGCCGTCGACCGGGATCACGTCCTTCATCTCGGCGAGCTGCTTCTTCGGCAGCAGCCTGCCCCGCAGCAGGGCCGAGACGAAGCGGCCGAGGTCGTCGGCGTCGGAGACCATCCCGCCCGCCGCGCCCGCGATCGAGGGGTTGAGCCTGGTGACGTCGTAGGTCCTGCCCTCCGCCGTCTCCGCCAGCTTGGAGTAGGCGCGGCTGTGCGGGCCCGGGAGGGTGGGGGTCGTGCCGGGGACCCTGGTGTCGCTCAGGCCGAGCGGCTCGATGACGCGGGCGCGGATCTCGTCGCCGTAACCGCGGCCCGTGGCCTTCTCGATCACCATGCCGGCGAGCACGTAGTTGGTGTTGGAGTAGCTCCAGTCGGTGCCGGGGGCGAAGGTGGGCTCGTGCTTCATCGCGATGGCGACGAGTTCGCGCGGGCTCCAGGTGCGGTAGCGGTTCTTGAGGAAGCCCTCGGCGAGGAAGACGTCCTTCACGAACCGCTCGTCCGAGGTGTACTCGGCGATCCCGCTGGTGTGGTTGAGCAGTTGACGCAGGGTCACCTTGCGGCCGTCGTGGCCCTTGCCGCGGACCACGCCCGGCAGCCACCTGTCGACCTTGTCGTCCAGCGACAGCCTGCCCTCCGCCTCCAGCTGGAGCAGCACGGTGGCGACGAAGGTCTTCGTGATGCTGCCGATGCGGAAGTGGTCGCGGGCGGAGCGGGGCGCGCCCGTCCTGAGGTCTCCGATGCCCGCGGCGGCCTTCCAGACGCCGTGGGCGTCCTTGGCCTGGACGGCGACGCCGACGACGCCGCTCTCCACGTTGGCGTCCATCGCCTTCCGGGTGGCGCGGTGATCGCCTCCGGTCGACGTCCCCGTGGGCACGGCCGCCACCGCCGGGGCGGCCAGCGCCAGTGCGGCGGTCACGGCGGTGGCGACCAGCAGCGCCCCGCGCCGGCCTGTGCGTACCGTCATGTCGTTCTCCCCCTTCGCCCGGCGTTCCCGGCGACTCCGGGAACGACTCGGTCGGGGAGGGGGACACCGGCGGTGCGTCGCAGGTTGTGCGGGGCGCGCCGGTTGAGCCGTTTTCAGCCCTTGCGCAGGACGAGTTCCGTGTTGCGGTCGCGGGGGGTGCCGGTGAGCGTGTCGCGGCGGCCGGGTGCGTTGTAGGACAGCTCGCGGTAGAGGGCGGCGAGACCGGTCTGCGAGAGGTCGGTGAAATCGGTGGCGTGCGGGGCGGCCGATTCGATCAGGGTGGTGAAGAGGGAGAGCGTGCCGTCCTTGTTGTCCACCAGCTCGATGACGCGGGCGAGTTGGGGGAAGTCGATGTGGGAGGCGGTGGAGATCTCCCAGAAGGAGCCGCCGCCCGAGGCCGTGTGCGGGGTGATGCGGTTGCGGTGGCTGTGGCCGTTCACCCAGGCCAGAACGTTGCGGTGGCGGCCGAGCAGGGACAGCACCTCGTCACCGCTGTGGCGCGCCTCGCCGGGCCGCGCGGGGTCCTTGCGCAGGTTGCGCATCGAGGCGCTGGTGTGGTGGCTGAACACGACGGCGTACGAACCGTCCTTGGCCGCCTCCTTCAGCGTGCGGTCCAGCCACTTGAGCTGGGCCGTGCCGAGGGAGCCCTCGTAGTGGCCGCCGGGGTCGGTGGAGTCGAGGCTGATGCCGATGACGTCGTCGGCTATGCGGAAGGCGTAGTACTGGGTGCGGGCGTCCAGGTTGGCCTGCGAGTAGCCGTGGCCGACCGGGCCGGGGCCCGTGTGGGCCGGGTCCAGGTGGGCCTTGAGGTAGTCCCGCGGGGTGAAGGGGGCGCGGCCCTCGTCCGGGGTGACCGCGCGCATCTTCTTCGCCTGGGCCTTGAGGAGGGCCTTCCACTCGGCGCCCCGGGGGTCGCCGCCGCTCTTGACGTTGTCCCAGAGGGCCTTGCCGGCCCGCTCGTCCAGGGTCATCAGCTTGCGGCCGCCGACCGCGAAGTCGGCGAACCAGGAGTCGCCGGGGGCGTAGCAGCCGCCGGGGAGGGAGTCGTGGTTGCCGACCGTGGAGTACCAGGGGACGTTCAGACCGGGGCTGTTGACCTCGCGGATCGCGGCGGCGAGGAAGCCGTTCAGGCGGGGGAAGCCGAGCTGCTTGTCGGCGTCGCGCAGGGCGGCGTCGGGCTGCCAGTAGAGCTTGAGGCCGCTGTTCTGGACGCCCTCGTAGCGGCGCGGGTCACCGGAGTTGGGGGTGACGCGGCCCCCGCTCATCACCTTCAGGAACCAGTCCAGCTCGGTCTTGGAGTTGTTGTCGGTGTTGTCGCCGGTCGTCATGACGAAGTGCAGGGGGGAGCCGGTCACCGGGGCTCCGCGCAGCGCGTTCACCCGCTCGACGAGCGAGACCGCGCCGGCCACGGACAGCGCCTCCTGCGGACGCCAGGCGCTGGCGGTCTGGGCGCGCAGGTACTCGTAGCGCAGCGGGTGCTGGACGTCCACCACGTGCAGGTCGGTGAACTGCACGAAGGACGCCAGTGCCGTACGGCGCTTCTCGCGGCCGGACTTGGGAGCCGCCAGGTCGCTGCGGACGACCCGCGCCCAGGCCGGGCCGGAACCGAGGCGGCGGTAACCGGAGGAGTTGCGCGGGGCGGCGACCGAGGCGAGGGTCGTGCCCCGCGTGTACGGCGCGAGGGGGGCGGCGGGGGCCTGTCTGCTGGAGAGGTTCGTCAGGGGGATCTCGCCGGTTGCGGCGGCGGAGGTGGCGGCGTGGGCGGCGGTCTCCGGCCGCAGGGCGAAGCCGGCCCCCGCGGCAAGGCCGACCGCACCGGTGGCGGCGAGGAAGGCCCGGCGGTCAGGGTGGGTGGCGGCGGCAGCGACTGAGCGTATGCGCGACATTGGCGCGGTCTCCCCGAGTGCGAACGCGTCGGAAGTGGTCGCGGGGGCCGCTGCGCGGTGGGGGCCGCAGTGGGGTTCCCGCTCTCCCTCGATGCTTGGCAGCGGGGGTGGCCTGGACGTTAACGACGTCGCAACGGACAGCGCCGATCACCGTACGTCGATCTACGGCCACGGTGTGCGTCACCGGAGGTTCCCGAATGTGAGCGGGAGCGAAGGGAAGCGGTCACTCCGTGTTCATCTGCCGGGGTAGGGCACCGGCACATGGCCGCTGCGGGGGCGTTCCCTCCACAGGCGCAGGCCCACGTCGACCAGGCCCACCCGGTCCAGGTCCGGGACCTCGGCCAGGGGGTGCCAGGCGGCCATGTCCGTGGAGCCGCCGGTCTCGTGGCGGAGGTCGCCTCCGGTGATCCGGGCCTCGTAGACGATGCGCAGGGCCTGGAAGTCGACGCGGGTGCCGAGGCGGCGGGGGTCCTGGCGCCGGGTGGTGTCGATGCCGAGGAGCGTGGTGGGTTCGACGGTGTAGCCGGTCTCCTCGGCCGCCTCGCGGACGACCGTGTCGTAGGGGTCCTCGCCGTGCTCCATGCCGCCGCCGGGCAGGGTCCACCTGCGCAGGCCGTCCCGGGAGACCCAGCGGGCCAGCAGCAGACGCTCCTCGCGGACGCACACGGCGTAGGCCGCCACCCTCAACTGCTCACGCATGCGCAGACGTTACCCGCAATGTCCGCCCATACGCGGTCATTGCGCTCATGACGGGTTGAGGGTTTACCCCATGAATTGGATCCGTAGCGGTCAGCACTCCCCAAACAACTATCACTTTGGTAAGACTGAGCGATCATCCGGGACCGCATAACGGACCGGATCGATCCGAACCTGCCGCTCGGATCACCCCTGCCTGCTCACTGAATTCCTTACCTACAAGGGATGTCGATGACCCTCACCCCCCAGCCCGGCCCCCGGTCGGGTTCGAGACGTGTGGCCCGCATTGCCGTGGCCGCGGGTCTGGTCGCCGCGCTCTCCGCGGCCGGGCCGATACCCATGGCCTTCTCGGCGGACAACCCGTCCACCGCCGTCCCGTCCGACGGTGGTGTCAAGTCCGCGCACGACAAGCTCGGCTCGACCGACGCCGACCTCCTCGCCGAGGCCAAGGCCGACGGCGACAAGAACGTCACGATGATGATCGCCACGGCCCCCGGCAAGACCGAGCAGGTCGCCGAGCAGCTGGACGCGGTCAAGGGCGGCTCCGTGGGCCGTACCTACGACAAGCTCGGCTACGTCCGCGCCACCGTCCCGACCAAGAACGCCGACGCGGCCATCTCGGCCGCCGCGAAGCTCTCCTCGGTGCAGGGCATCGACCTGCGCCACGAGATCGTCCTCGACGACCCCTCGCCGGCCGCGGACACCGCGAAGGGCGCGAAGAAGCAGGCCACGGTCGCCGAGACCTACCCGGGGCCGGACAAGAACACCCCCGCCAAGAACCCGTACAACCCGTCCTTCGAGACGGGCGCCGTGGACTTCGTGCGGAAGAACCCGACGGCCGACGGCCGGGGCATCACCATCGGTGTCCTGGACTCCGGCGTCGACCTCGCGCACCCCGCGCTGCAGAAGACCACCACCGGCGAGCGCAAGATCGTCGACTGGGTCACGTCCACCGACCCGATCGTCGACAACGACCTCAGCTGGCGCCCGATGACGAACTCGGTCTCCGGCCCGACGTTCACCTTCGGCGGCCGCACCTGGAGCGCGCCCGCGGGCACCTACTCCGTCAACACCTTCCGCGAGTCCGCCACGGCGGGCGGCGACGCGGCGGGCGACGTGAACCGCGACGGGGACACCACCGACGCGTGGGGCGTGCTCTACGACGCGGCGGCCGGCACGGTCACCGTCGACGTGAACCAGAACTTCGACTTCCGCGACGACAAGCCGATGAAGCCGTACAAGGACGGCTACCAGATCGGCTACTTCGGCACCGACAACCCGGCGACCGACGTCGCCGAGCGTCAGCCGTTCGTCGTGGAGTACCGCAAGAACGTACCCATGGACCCCTTCGGGGGCGACTGGGTCGGCAAGAAGGCCGACTTCGTCAACATCGGTCTCATCTCCAGCGAGCACGGCACCCACGTCGCCGGCATCACCGCCGCCCACGGCCTGTTCGGCGGCAAGATGAACGGCGCCGCCCCCGGCGCGAAGATCGTCTCGTCCCGCGCCTGCGAGTTCGGCCCCGGCTGCACCAACGTGGCGCTCACCGAGGGCATGATCGACCTCGTCGTCAACCGCGGCGTCGACATCGTCAACATGTCCATCGGCGGCCTCCCGGCGCTGAACGACGGCAACAACGCGCGCGCCGCGCTGTACACGCGCCTCATCGACACCTACGGCGTGCAGCTGGTCATCTCGGCCGGCAACTCCGGCCCCGGCGCCAACACCATCGGCGACCCCGGCCTGGCCGACAAGGTGATCTCGGTCGGCGCGTCCATCTCCAAGGAGACCTGGGCCTCGAACTACGGCTCCGAGGTCGCCAAGGGCTACCAGCTGTTCAACTTCTCCTCGCGCGGCCCGCGTGAGGACGGCGGCTTCACCCCGACCCTGGTCGCCCCGGGCGCCGCGGTCAACACCGCGCAGACCTGGCTGCCCGGCGTCATCGCGCCCGAGGCGGGTTACACCCTGCCGGCCGGCTACCAGATGCTGAACGGCACCTCGATGGCCTCCCCGCAGGCGGCCGGCGCCTCCGCGCTGCTGCTCAGCGCCGCGAAGCAGAAGGGCATCGCCCTGCCGCCCGCGAAGCTGCGCACCGCGCTGACCTCGACGGCCGACCACATCCGCCGCGTGCAGGCGTACGCCGAGGGCGCGGGCCTGATGGACATCGAGGCCGCCTGGAAGTCGATCAAGGCGGGCGCCTCGGCGCACGAGTACACCGTGAAGGCCCCCGTCGACACGGCCATCGACTTCGCGCTGAAGACCCCGGGCTTCGGCACCGGCGTCTACGACCGTGAGGGCGGCCTGAAGGCCGGGCAGTCGAAGACGTACGACGTCGTCGTCACCCGTACCTCCGGCGCCGACAGCGCGATCCGCCACGACCTGCGCCTGAAGAACGACGAGAACGACACGTTCTCGATCGTCGGCGGCAACGAGGTCTCCCTGCCGCTGAACAAGCCGGTCACCGTGAAGATCGCCGCCAAGCCGGAGGAAGCCGGCATCAGCAGCGTGATCCTGGAGGTCGACGACCCGAAGACCGTGGGCGTCGACAAGCAGATCCTCAACACGGTGGTCGTCTCCAAGCCGCTGAACTACACCCACTCGGTGAAGAGCACGGTCCAGCGCAACGCCTTCAAGTCGTACTTCGTCACCGTCCCCGAGGGCGCCAAGACCCTTGAGGTCGCGATCAGCGGGCTGAAGGACAAGAGCCAGACCCGGTTCATCGCCAACCACCCGTACGGTCTGGCGGTCGAGAGCACCAGCTCGCTGACCTGCTACAACAACTTCCAGGACGGCGGGGGCTGCAAGCCGGACGTGCGCTCGTACGCCAACCCGCAGCCCGGTGTCTGGGAGTTCGAGGTCGAGTCGCGCCGGACCTCCCCGCTGCTCGACAACCCCTTCAAGCTCGACTTCGCGATCTACGGGGCGACCTTCGACCCCGAGGTCGTCACCGTGCCCGAGGCCAAGGTCGGCACGCCGACCACCGCCTCCTGGAAGGTCACCAACAAGCTCGCCGCCATCGACGGCAAGCTGACGGGCGGCCCGCTCGGCTCCGCCAAGACCGGCCGGCCGACCATCGCGACCGGCGCCACCCAGACCTCCACGGTCACGGTCCCCGCGGGCGCCAAGTCCCTGGACGTCTCCATCGGCAACACCGCCGACACGGGCGCCGACCTCGACCTGTACGTCTACGACGCCGCGGGCACCCAGGTCGGCAGCTCCGCGGACGGTGACTCCGAGGAGTCCGTCTCCCTGCCCTCGCCGGCCGCCGGTACCTACACCATCGAGGTCGTCGGCTACGCGGTCCCGTCCGGGTCCACCGCCTACGACTACCGCGACGTGTTCTTCTCCTCCGCCCTCGGCGAGGTGAAGGTCTCGGGTGCCGCCGTCAAGCTCGGCACGGGTCAGTCGGCCACCGTCTCCGGTGAGGTGGTCGCGGCCGCCGAGGCCCCGGCCGGCCGGGAGTTCTTCGGCCAGGTCCAGCTGGTCAACGCGCGCGGCACCGCCGCGGGCACCGGCAGCGTGCGGATCGAGAAGGTCACGCCGTAGCGCTCCGGTAGTGCGTGAGTGACGTGAGGGGCGGGTGTCCACCGGGACACCCGCCCCTTCGTCGTTCAGCGGGTCACTCGCACGACAGCTTCTCCGAGCCGGGGAGCGCATCCTCCATCCAGGCCCGGTCACGGGCGATGTCCGCCTCCTTCGTGGTCCAGACGTCCGGGTGGGCGTCGTGGCTCGGGATGCCGACGAGGACGTGGTCGCCCTCCTTCAGCCGCGGGTCGACGTCCTGGTCCATGGGGAAGACGATCTGCTCCCCGCCCTTGTCGGGCTTGATCCAGCGCCGCACCTCGACCGTGATCCGGTCCTGCGCGGCCCCGGGCACGGGCTGGACCTCGGTGACGGTGCCCTCGACGATGACGCGGGAACAGGCGACGTACCCCTCGCGGGAGAGCGATCCCGAGTCGCCGCCGCCCTCGCTCTGCTGGTCGGGGGCCCGGCTCGCCGATGCCTCGTCGGCGGCGGAGCCGGACTTGTCCGTGCTGCTCGACCCTTCCGTCTGCGTGAAGCCCCAGCCCAGGACGAGGACCACCGAGGCGACCGCGGCGGCGGCGAGGCCCTTGTAGGTGAGGCTCAGGGCCCGCCGGGCGCGGTCCGGCCGCGGCAGCAGGGGCGTCACCGACGCGGTGGGGGCCGTCGCGGTCCCGGACACCCGCCCGGGGTCCGTCTCGGCACCGGCCGCGTCCCCCGGCCGCGCGGCCGCGGGTCGCCCCGGCGGGGCCCCGGCCCTGGCGTCGTCACCCGTCACCGCCAGCGCCTCCCCGAGGAGCCCCAGCTGCTCCCGCAGCAGCGCCACGTCGGCGGCGGCCGCGTCCCGCGCCGCCATGAACTCGGCGTCCTCCAGGGCCTGTTCGGGCAGCGGCTCGTCGAGAAGGGCGGCCATGAGCGCGTCCATGCCGGCGTAGACGCGGCCGTCGCGGCCGTCGCGGCCGATGTCTCCGTTGCCGAAGTCTCCGTGACCGATGTCCCCGTGACCGATGTCCCCGTGACCGATGTCCTCACGACCGGTGACATCGCGACCGGTGACGTCACGACCTGTGACGTCACGACCGGTGCTGCTTGCGTACCGCCGAGCGCCGCTGTCCTCGCGCTCGACGCCGTTCCGCGCGACGCCCTCGTTCTCGGCGTCGCGCCTGCTGTCGTCCCGGGCGGCCACGTCACACCACCTCGTCCTCGTGCAGGCGGGTGCGCAGGGCGCGGACCGCCGAGTGGAGCCTGCTCTTGACCGTGCCCTCGGGGATGCCGAGCTCGTCGGCGATCCCACGCACCGGCAGGTCGGCGTAGAAACGCAGGACGAGCACCTGACGCAGGGCGTCGGGCAGCTCGTCCAGCCCTCGGGCGACGGCGAGCGAGAGCACGCTGGAGTCCTCGCCGGAGGGCAGCTCGTGCTGGCGCAGGGAGGCCAGGCGCTCCCCCAGCCGCTCCTGGCGCCGCTTGGCCCGGTGCCAGTCCATCGCCAGGTTGGAGGCGACCACCGCCGCCCACGCGGACACGTCCCGCGGTGCCTCCTGACCGTTCGCGGCCCTCTCCAGCAGCCGCAGCCGTACCTGCTGTACCCCGTCCAGCAGGTCCGACTGCGGCACGCCGCCGAGCGCGAGCACCGCTCGCACCCGCCGTTCCTGGGCCTCGTCCAGCGGGTCGCGCGTCTCCCGGACGTCCTCGACCCCCCGGACGCTCTCCACCCCCCGGACGCTCTCGACGTGGCGCGCCTTTCTGCGCAGCACAGTCCCCCCTCCCCTCCCGCGTTTCCCCTACGACGCCGGCACGGGCCGAAACGTTCGGCGGGTCCGGCCCCGGTTTCCGGCGGAGCGCAGAGGCGTACGTCACACCTTCGCGTGCACCCGGATGCCGTGGGCAGGGTCGGAGCAGCACAGCTTGCGGTACGGAGCCGCCGTAGGGCGAATTTCTCCAGCTCAGCCGGGGTGGCGGTCGAAGAAGCGGCTCCGGTGCCGGGGCCTGCCGCGTCTCGGCCGTCGGACCCGCCGGTCAAACGATTGGACAGGCGGGCACGGCCTGACCGCATGATGGAAACGTCTCGGCCATGCCGCAGACACGGACAAGTCACGTAGAAGGAGTCGCCGTGAGGGTCGGAATCGTCGGAGCCACCGGTCAGGTCGGCACGGTCATGCGCAGGATCCTCAAGGAACGCGACTTCCCGACCACCGAGCTGCGCCTGTTCGCGTCCGCCCGCTCGGCCGGTTCGGTCATCGACGGTGTGACGGTCGAGGACGCGGCGACGGCCGACTACTCCGGCCTCGACATCGTCCTGTTCTCCGCGGGCGGCGCCACCTCGAAGGCGCTGGCCGAGAAGGTGGCCTCGCAGGGCGCGGTCGTGATCGACAACTCCTCCGCCTGGCGCCGCGACCCCGAGGTGCCGCTGGTGGTCTCCGAGGTGAACCCGCACGCGATCGCCGACCGCCCCAAGGGGATCATCGCCAACCCGAACTGCACGACGATGGCCGCGATGCCGGTCCTGCGTCCGCTGCACGACGAGGCGGGTCTGGAGGCGCTGGTCGTCGCCACCTACCAGGCGGTGTCCGGTTCCGGCGTCGCGGGCGTCGCCGAGCTGCACGGCCAGGTCCAGAAGGTCGTGGCGGACGCGGACAAGCTGACGCACGACGGCTCGGCCGTCGACTTCCCCGAGCCGGGCGTCTACAAGCGACCCATCGCCTTCAACGTCCTGCCGCTCGCGGGTTCGATCGTCGACGACGGACTGCACGAGACGGACGAGGAGCAGAAGCTCCGCCACGAGTCCCGCAAGATCCTGGAGATCCCCGGCCTCAAGGTCTCCGGCACCTGCGTCCGCGTCCCGGTCTTCTCCGGCCACTCCCTCCAGGTGAACGCCCGCTTCGCGCGCCCGATCTCGGTGGAGCGCGCGACGGAGCTGCTGGCCGGCGCCCCGGGCGTCGCCCTCTCCGAGATCCCGACCCCCCTCCAGGCCGCCGGCCAGGACCCGTCCTTCGTGGGCCGCATCCGCGCCGACGAGACGGTCGACAACGGCCTGGCCCTCTTCGTCTCCAACGACAACCTGCGCAAGGGCGCGGCGCTGAACGCGGTCCAGATCGCGGAGCTGGTCGCGGCGGAGCTCAGCGAGTAGCAGGCGGTGCACGACACCGAGGGGCGCCCACCGGAAGCTGCCGGGGGGGCGCCCTTTCGTATGCGCGGAGAGCCGGCGGACGCGCGGCGCATGCCCGTCGGCGGCCTCCTCGAATGCCACCTGCCCGCGCACCACCCTCCCCATGGAAGGATGGCGCAACCCACACATACCGAGGAGATGACCGCGTGCCTGGCACAAACCTGACCCGCGACGAGGCTCAGCAGCGGGCGGCGCTGCTCACCGTCGACTCGTACGAGATCGATCTCGACCTCTCCGGCGCGCAGAGCGAGGGAGGGACCTACCGGTCCGTGACCACGGTGCGCTTCGACGTCACGGAGAGCGGCGCGACGTCCTTCATCGATCTGGTGGCCCCGGCTGTCCACGAGGTGACCCTGAACGGTGACGCGCTGGACCCGGCGGAGGTCTTCGCGGACTCCCGGATCGCGCTCCCGGGCCTGCTGGAGGGCCGCAACATCCTGCGGGTCGTGGCCGACGCGGCGTACACCAACACGGGTGAGGGTCTGCACCGGTTCGTCGACCCGGTCGACGACCAGGCGTACCTGTACACCCAGTTCGAGGTCCCCGACGCCCGCCGTGTCTTCGCGAGCTTCGAACAGCCGGACCTGAAGGCCACGTTCCAGTTCACCGTGAAGGCCCCGTCGGGCTGGACCGTCATCTCCAACTCGCCGACGCCGCAGCCCCAGGACGACGTCTGGGTCTTCGAGCCGACGCCCCGGATCTCCACCTACATCACGGCGCTCATCGTCGGCCCGTACCACTCGGTGCACAGCGTGTACGAGAAGGACGGGCAGAGCGTCCCGCTCGGCATCTACTGCCGGCCGTCCCTCGCCGAGCACCTGGACTCCGACGCGATCTTCGAGGTCACCCGGCAGGGCTTCGACTGGTTCCAGGAGAAGTTCGACTACGCGTACCCGTTCAAGAAGTACGACCAGCTGTTCGTCCCGGAGTTCAACGCGGGCGCGATGGAGAACGCGGGCGCGGTGACCATCCGCGACCAGTACGTCTTCCGCTCGAAGGTGACGGACGCGGCGTACGAGGTCCGCGCCGAGACCATCCTCCACGAGCTGGCCCACATGTGGTTCGGCGACCTGGTGACGATGGAGTGGTGGAACGACCTGTGGCTGAACGAGTCGTTCGCCACCTACACGTCGATCGCCTGCCAGGCGGACGCGCCCGGCTCGCGCTGGCCGCACTCCTGGACCACGTTCGCCAACTCCATGAAGACCTGGGCGTACCGGCAGGACCAGCTGCCGTCCACGCACCCGATCATGGCGGAGATCAACGACCTGGACGACGTCCTCGTCAACTTCGACGGCATCACCTACGCCAAGGGCGCCTCCGTCCTGAAGCAGCTGGTGGCGTACGTCGGGCAGGACGAGTTCTTCCGGGGCGTACAGGCGTACTTCAAGGCGCACGCGTACGGCAACACGCGCCTGTCCGACCTGCTGGGCTCCCTGGAGAAGACCTCCGGGCGTGACCTGAAGTCCTGGTCGAAGGCGTGGCTGGAGACGGCGGGCATCAACATCCTGCGTCCCGAGATCGAGACGGACGAGCACGGGGTCATCACGGCGTTCGCGATCCGTCAGGAGGCCCCGGCGCTGCCCGCGGGCGCGAAGGGCGAGCCGACGCTCCGCCCGCACCGCATCGCGGTCGGCCTGTACGAGCTGGACGACGACAGCGGCAAGCTGATCCGCGACGAGCGGGTCGAGCTGGACGTCGACGGCGAACTGACCGCCGTCCCCGAGCTGGTGGGCCGGCGCCGCCCGGCGGTGGTCCTCCTCAACGACGACGACCTGTCGTACGCGAAGGTCCGCCTGGACGAGCGCTCGCTGGCGTTCGTCACCGAGCACCTCGGCGACTTCGAGGCGTCCCTCCCCCGCGCGCTGTGCTGGGCCTCGGCCTGGGACATGACACGTGACGCGGAACTGGCGACCCGCGACTACCTGTCGCTCGTCCTGTCGGGCATCGGCAAGGAGTCCGACATCGGTGTCGTCCAGTCGCTGCACCGTCAGGTGAAGCTGGCGATCGAGCTGTACGCCGACCCGACGGCCCGTGAGGCGCTGCTGACCCGCTGGACGGACGCCACGCTCGCGCACCTGCGTGCGGCAGCCGCCGGCTCCGACCACCAGCTGGCCTGGGCCCGCGCGTTCGCCGCGACGGCCCGTACGCCGGAACAGCTGGACCTGCTGGAGGCGCTGCTGGAGGGCACGCAGACGATCGAGGGCCTCGCCGTCGACACCGAGCTGCGCTGGTCCCTCGTCCAGCGGCTCGCGACGGTGGGCCGCTACGACGAGGCGGAGATCGCCGGCGAGTACGAGCGCGACAGGACCGCCGCCGGTGAGCGCCACGCCGCCACCGCCCGCGCCTCCCGTCCGACCGCCGAGGCCAAGGCCGAGGCGTGGTCGCAGGTCGTCGAGTCCGACAAGCTCCCCAACGCCCTGCAGGAAGCGGTCATCGGCGGCTTCGTCCAGACCGACCAGCGCGATCTCCTCGCCGCGTACACCGACCCGTACTTCGAGGTGGTGAAGGAGATCTGGGAGTCCCGCTCCCACGAGATCGCCCAGCAGATCGCGATCGGGCTCTACCCGTCCGTCCAGGTCTCGGCCGACACCCTGCACAAGACGGACGCCTGGCTGGCCGCGGCCGAGCCCAGCGCGGCCCTGCGCCGTCTGATCTCGGAGTCCCGCTCGGGCGTGGAGCGGGCCCTGCGCGCCCAGGCCGCGGACGCGGCGGCCGCCACGGCGTAACGGCGACCGGTCGTACGACGACGGGGGCGCCCGGTGAGGTTCACCGGGCGCCCCCGTCGTGTTCAGCGGCCGGATTGGCCGGCGAGCGGGGCTTTCGGGGCGTCGGCGAGGCGAGGCGCTTCCCGTACCCCGGCGGCCGGGGCCGGCCTGCGGGGCTGGAGCTGGCCGACGATCGTCGCGCCGAAGGCGATGGCCATGCCCACGAGCTGGAGGACCCCCAGCGACTGGCCGAGGGCCGCCCAGCCGACCACGGCCGCGGTGAGGGGGGACAGGGGGCCGAGGAAGGTGACCTGGGTGGCGGAGAGGCGGCCGATGCCCCGGAACCAGAGCCAGTAGGAGACGGCGGTGTTGCCCAGCATGAGGTAGAGGTAGCCGCCGACCGCCGGGCCGTCCAGGGCCGGGGGCGCCCCCTCGACCAGCAGGGCGAGCGGGGCGATCAGGAGGCCGCCCGCGGTCAGCTGCCAGCCGGTGAGGGCGAGCGGGCTGACACCGGCCGGGCGTCCCCACCGCTTGGTCAGGACCGTGCCGGTGGACATGGAGGCGGTGGAGGCGAGCGCCGCGAGCAGTCCGACCGGGTCCAGCGCGCCCGCCGCCTTCAGGACGACCAGGCTGACGCCGAGGGCGGCGGCGACGCCGGTGAGCAGCGTGCGTACGGTCGGGCGGTCCCCCAGCAGCAGGGCCGCCAGGCCCGCGACGAACAGCGGCCCGACCGAGCCGACCACCGCCGCCATCCCGCCCGGCAGCCGGTACGCGGACAGGAACAGCAGCGGGAAGAAGGCGCCGATGTTCAGCGCGCCGAGGACCGCGGCCTTGCCCCACCAGGCCCCGCGCGGCAGCGTGCGCGAGATCGCCAGGAGCAGCAGGCCCGCCGGGAGGGCCCGCACCAGGCCGGTGAACAGGGGGCGGTCGGCCGGCAGGAACTCCGTCGTCACGGCGTAGGTGGTGCCCCAGGAGAGCGGGGCGAGCGCGGTCAGGGCGATGAGGGGGAGCCGACTCGCGGTGTGCGCGGGCTGCGCGGTGAGCGCGGTGTGCGCGGTCATGGGAGGCGTCCTTCGCGGCGAGGGCCAGCTGGATCGGCAAGCCGCATGAGCTAGCTTGCTTGCAATTAGCTTAGCGCTAAGCGACTTTCCGTCAAGCTACTTTCTTGCGGCCGACCCATCGGCGCCCGATACTCACCCCATGAACGCGCGCCCCGAGCCCGACAGGCCCCTTCGCGACCCCGTCGACACGATCATCGACCAGTGGGCCGCCGCCCGGCCCGACCTGGACACCACCGCGATGGAGGTCTTCGGCCGGGTCTACCGGCTCTCGCGGACGCTGGGAGACCGCATGGAGAAGGCGTACGCGCGGTTCGGGATCTCGCGCGGGGAATTCGACGTGCTCGCGACCCTGCGGCGGTCCGGGGAGCCGTACACGCTCTCGCCCCGCCAGCTCTCGGCCACCCTCATGCTCACCACCGGCGGGATGACCGGCCGGCTCGACAAGCTGGAACGCGCGAACCTGCTCCGCCGCTCACCCGACCCGCACGACCGCCGGGCCCTCCAGGTCACCCTCACGGACGAGGGGCTGCGTCTGATCGACGAGGCGGTCGTGGCGGGCCTCGCCGTCCAGACCGAGGCGCTGTCCGCCCTGGACGACGAACAGGCCGGCCGACTGGCCGACCTGCTGAGGCTGCTGGTGGTGGGCACGGGGGCGTGAGAGAACGCGTCGAGGGCACCCCCGGCGCACGCGGGTACGGGTGCGGGTGCGCGTTGCGCCGGGGGTGCCCTCGAGGGAAGGTCTCGGTGGGTGGAGCGGGGGTTAGACCTTGGCCTTGGCCTTCGGCTGACGGTCCGTGGATCCGTCGAGGACCCACACGAGGCCGGCGATCAGCAGGAACAGGGCGATCGGCGCCACGACGAAGAGGCCGAGCGTCTCGAACACGCTGAGGCCCGGGCCCGGGTCGTCGCCGTCGTCGGGCGTCAGCGCGAGCGCGGGGGACGACATGAGCAGCATCATCAGCGTCGTACCGGCAGCCAGGGCGCCGGCGCGCAGGGCGTTCTTCTTGTCCACGCGCTAAAGGTAACGAACGCGCCTGCGCTCCGCTCGGGCGGGGGGGGCGCCCAGGGGGGTGGGGGGTGCGGTGCGTAGGCGAGTGCGGCCGAGTGGGGGCTGGTCGCGCAGTTCCCCGCGCCCCTAGAAGCCCAGGCCCTGCGGGCCTGAAAAGCACGGGGCGCAGCCCCTGCTTTTCAGGGGCGCGGGGAACTGCGCGAGAAGCCCCACCGGGCCGGTAGCCGCCCACGCACCGCACCCCCACCCCCCTAGGCGCCCCCCGCTCCCGGGAACGCACCGCTACGACAGCCCCCGCACCACATCCACCAGCGCATACAGCCGGGGCGACGCGGCCAGGTCTTCCAGGGCCGCCGGACGGCCCCCCGCGTCGGCGATCGGCAGCCGCCAGTTCGGATACTGGTCCCACGTGCCGGGCAGGTTCTGCGGACGGCGGTCGCCGAGCGCGTCGGGCAGCCACAGTCCGACCATGCGCGCGGGCGTCCGCAGCAGGAAGCGGTGGACGGCCTGGATCCGCTCCTCCTCGGACGTCGTGGAGATGCCCCCGCCGGCACCGTCCAGCAGGCCCAGCTCCGCGAGAAGGGCCAGCCATTCGCCCGCGTCGGCGGCGGCCTCGGCCCGCTCCACCTCCAGGGACCGGGTGAGCAGCCCCAGGTCGTGCCGCAGCTCGACATGGTCGCCGGTCAGCCGGGACGCGGTGGGCGGAAGGTCGTGCGTGGTGGCGGTGGCGAGACAGTTCGCCCGCCAGCGCTCGGGCGGCAGGGGCCGGCCCGTGCCCTCCCAGTCGCGCTCGAACCACAGCACGGACGTGCCCAGCACACCCCGCGCGTCGAGCGCCTCGCGCACCCCCGGCTCGACCGTGCCGAGATCCTCGCCGATCACCAGCGCGCCGGCCCGCGACGCCTCCAGGACCAGGATCGCGAGCATGGCGTCGGCGTCGTAGCGGACGTACGTGCCCTCGGTCGGGGCCTGGCCCTGCGGGACCCACCAGAGCCGGAACAGGCCCATGACGTGGTCGATGCGCAGGGCGCCCGCGTGGCGGAGGAGGGCGCGCAGGAGGTGGCGGTAGGGCGCGTAGCCGGACTCGGCGAGGCGGTCCGGGCGCCAGGGCGGCAGCCCCCAGTCCTGGCCGCGGGAGTTGAAGGCGTCGGGGGGCGCGCCGACGGACATGCCGGACGCGAAGTACTCCTGCTGGGCCCAGGCGTCGGCGCCGCCGGGGTGCACACCGACGGCCAGGTCGTGCACCAGCCCGATCGGCATACCGGCGTCGCGCGCGGAGCGCTGCGCGGTACCGAGCTGGGCGTCGGTCAGCCAGGCCAGGCGGGTGTGGAAGTCGACGCGGTCCATCAGCTCACCGCGGGCGCGGGCGGTCTCGGCGGAGCGCGGGTCGCGCAGACCGGCCGGCCAGTTCTGCCACTCGGGGCCGTGGACCTCGGCGAGCGCGCACCAGGTGGCGTGGTCCTCCAGCGCCGCGCCCTCCTCGGCGAGGAAGTCCCAGTAGGCGGCCCGCCGGCCGGGACCGAGCGGCACGTCGCACACGCGTTCAAGGGCCGTGCGCTTGAGGGCCCACACCGCGTCCCGGTCGATCAGCTCGCCCTTGACCAGGACGGACTCCCGCAGCAGCGAGGCCCGCTCCAGCAGCGCGCCGACGTGGTCGCGTTCCTCGGGCGAGGCGAGGACGTACGGGTACTCCGGTACGTCCTCCACCCGCAGATGGACCGGGTCGGGGTAGCGACGGGAGGAGGGGCGGTACGGGGAGGGGTCGGTGGGCGGGCCGGGGACGGCCGCGTGCAACGGGTTGACCTGGACGAATCCGGCGCCGAGGGCGCGGCCGGCCCAGGAGGTGAGTTCGCCGAGGTCGCCCAGGTCACCCATGCCCCAGCTGCGGCGGGAGAGGAGGGAGTACAGCTGGACGAGCAGGCCGTAGGTGCGGCCGGGCGGGGCGGGCAGCCGGGCCGGGGCCACCACCAGGTGGGCGTCGGCGGTGCGCCCGTCGGGGGCGGTGACCCGCAGGGTGTGGACGCCCGGGGGGAGGTCCTCGACGTCGGAGCGGAGTTCGCCCTCCTCGGTCTCGACGCGCAGCCGGGTGCCCTCCGGGAGCGCGGCCAGCGCGGCGGGGGGTTCCCCGTCGGCCCAGCGGACGACGGTCGGCGGCAACAGCCGCTCGCCCTGTCGCCGTTCGCGGTCCGCGAGGGCGGCGGTCACGGACTCGGGGGTGCTCGCGTCCACGTCCAGCGCGGCGAGAGCGGCCACGACCGCGCCGTGCGAGGCCGCGACCGTACGGTCCGGGGAAGGGCTGTAGGAGGTGGCGACGCCGCACAGGGCGGCGAGCCGGGCCAGCGGGGTCTCGGCCATCGGGCTCGGACCCCCTGGGTCTTCGTGCATCTAGACCCCCGCTGCGGCGCCGTGGGACGTGGGTTCACTGGTGAGGGGAGCCGCGTCGGTGAGAGGCGGCTCGCTGGTGAGGGGTTCCGCGTCCGGGAGCGGGGGCTCACTGGTGAGCGGCACGTCGGCACAGGGCCCCTCGGCGCTGAACACGCAGAAGTGCGGCTCGTGGAGCTCGTACGGCTCCGCGGTGCGTTTGGAGCGGGTCGGGGTCGGAAGGTGGGTCCGTGCGGCCACGGGGGCCTCCTGGTCGTCGTACGGCGGTGATGCCGGTGGGGGCGATGGGTGCGGGTCCGGGGTTTGGAGCTGCTGTCACTGGAGTGTGTCCGGAGTGATGCGGTGGGGCATCGGACCGTCCAGGCCGGACCAGGCGTCCCCGGGCGTGAGGGAACCCGCCCCCGCATTCCCGGACCACGGACACGATCCGTGCCGCCCGGACGCGGAGCGAACGCGGGCAACCAGAACGCCCAGCACCGTCCGAGGCGCTCGGCCGAGCATGGGTTCTGGCAACAGGACTCACTCCCGCTCAGTCTCTAGGATCGGTACTCCAGCCCTACCCAGCGGGCGCCGCCGCAGACGTGGGCGGGCGGACATCGTGGTGCGGGTCACCCCGGGGACATCCTGCTGGGGCTGCTCGCCGGTGGGCCGAGCCATGGCTACGACCTCAAGCAAGGGCACGACGAACGGTCCGCAGGCCCGTCCTCTGGCCCTGCCGCCGGCGCCGTCGGTACTGGTCGTCGCCGGTCTCGGCGGCACGGCGACCGCCGTCACCGACGCCACCGCTCTGGGCGGCACCCCGGTCGCCCTCTACGGCGCCTTCCTCGTGCCTCTCGGGGTGTACGGTGCCTACCTCCTCGCGGCGGCCACCTCGCTGCCCCTGCTGCGCCGCACGGTCCGCCCCGCGGAGCTGCGGTACGCCTAGCACGCGAGGCGCGGCGGACCAGGGGACACGGGGGTGCTCCTGGGCCGCCGCGCGGCGCGTGCGCTACTTCGGCACCCCCGAAGGCGCGATCGGGGTCGCCCGCTCCGACTGGGGTGAGGTCGTGTTGGAGTACACGGACGGGGCCGACACGCCGGCCGTGGGGTCGGCGTCCGGGTTGTCGGCCGCGAGGGCCTGGGTGCCGCCGACGATGGGGATGTCGGCGGCGTCGAAGGCCTTCTTGATGCGCCAGCGCAGTTCACGCTCGACGGTGAGGGCCTTGCCGGGCATGGTCTTGGCGGAGACGCGGACGACCATCGACTCCAGGAGCAGGTCGTCGAGGCCGAGGACCTCGATGGGGCCCCAGAGCAGCTCGTTCCAGGGGTCCTCCTTGCTCATCGCCTCGCCGACCTCCGTCAGGGTGCGGCGGACCTTGTCGAGGTCCTCGTCGTAACGGACGGTGACGTCGACACCTGCCGTGGCCCAGCCCTGGGAGAGGTTGCCGATGCGCTTGACCTCGCCGTTGCGGACGTACCAGATCTCGCCGTTGTCGCCGCGCAGCTTGGTGACGCGCAGGCCCACCTCGATGACCTCGCCGGAGGCGACGCCCGCGTCTACGGTGTCACCGACGCCGTACTGGTCCTCCAGGATCATGAAAACGCCGGAGAGGAAGTCCGTGACCAGGTTCCGGGCACCGAAACCGATGGCCACACCCGCGACACCGGCGGAGGCCAGCAGCGGCGCGAGGTTGATCTCGAAGGTGGCGAGGACCATCAGCGCGGCGGTGCCGAGGATCAGGAAGGACGCCACCGAGCGCAGCACCGAGCCGATGGCCTGGGAGCGCTGACGGCGGCGCTCCACGTTGACCAGCAGTCCGCCGAGGGTGCTGCCCTCGACGCCCGGGACGGACCGGTTCATCCGGTCTATGAGCTTGGTGATGGCCCGCCGTACCACCACTCTCAGCACCGCCGCGATCACCACGATCAGCAGGACGCGGAGACCGATCGCCAGCCATGTGGACCAGTTCTCCTCCACCCAGCTGGCGGCGTTGGTCGCGCTCTCCTGGGCGTCCTCCAGCGACGGCACCGCGGGGGTCGTCGACGTCTCCGAGGGGGACGGCGACGGCGTGGCGGCGGCCAGTAGGAGGGGCAGGGAAGAAACGGACGACACGGCGGGTACCTCCAGGTGCGTTATCTGCCCTCCGGTACGGCGGTCAAGATCCGTCGGGTCACGGATGGGTCACCGGACGGGCAGGCCCACCACACTAACGGGGCATTGTGTGGAGGTCGTCGCCATGTTCGAGGGAGACAAGGCGCTCACCAGGGAGTGAAGGGCGCACACAGCGGGGGATGAATCACGGTGTGGTCGAAAACACTCCCAGCCCGTTACCGGGACATGGTGGCGCTTCCACCAGGCATGAGGGGAGACTGACTACGGATCGTCCACGGCGCGAGCCACGCGCCGCCGGCGTACAAGGAGGCATCCGTGCCGCACGTCCTGGTCCTCAACGCGTCGTACGAGCCGCTCGGTGTCGTACCGCTCCGCCGCGCGCTCGTCCTCGTCCTGGAGAACAAGGCGGTCTCCCTGGAGGAATCCGGCGCCTATCTGCACAGCGCGACCGTCACAGTCCCCGCACCCAGCGTGGTCCGGCTCAAGCGATTCGTCCGGGTTCCCTATCGGGGGCCCGTTCCTCTGACCCGTCGGGCGCTGTTCGCCCGTGACGGGGGCCGGTGCATGTACTGCGGTGGCGTCGCAACCAGCGTCGACCACGTCATCCCGCGCAGTCGCGGGGGCAAGCACGTCTGGGACAACGTCGTCGCGTCGTGCCGCCGCTGCAACCACGTCAAGGCCGACCGCCATCTCGTCGAGATCGGCTGGCGGCTCCGCCACGCCCCCGCTCCGCCGTCCGGGCTGGCCTGGCGCATCATCGGCACCGGGCATAGGGACCCGCGCTGGCTGCCCTACCTGCAGCCGTTCGGCGCGGACGACGCGATGGCCCGGATCGACGGCATCTCCGCCTGACGGTCCGGGTTTTTGCATGGCCGGATACCGGCCGGGTGCCCCTTGACACGGGGCACCCGGAACGCCCACATCCGTTTGACCTGGGCTTTCCTTCCCGCCTTCACAGGTACCCCACTTCCCCCTCGCACAAGTGATCGCCTAGTGTCACCTGCACAGGCGGCCCTTGTTCTGGAGCGCAACGCCCAGGGGCCCGCCTCGAATGTGGGGACTCATGCGCAAGCTCGCCATAGGCGTCGCCGTGTCCGGCGCCCTGGCTCTCACCGGCCTGGCCGCGCCGAGCGCGCTGGCCGATACGCCGGCTCTGACCTTCGGGGGCGTCACGGTCAACAACGGCAAGCCGATCGTGGTCGGCACCAAGGCCAAGGTGACCGTGCCGGTCTCGTACAGCTTCACGCGGCCGACGGATCTCGTCATCGACTACAAGAACACCATGCTGGGCATCGCCCTCTACCGGGGCAAGCTCTCCGACCCCGGCAACGCCATCGAGGGCTCCGCCAAGAAGCCCGCCTGCACGACGACGGCGACGACCGACACCACGGTGACCGCCGCCTGCACGACGACGCTCACCGTCGATCCCCGGGAATCCCTCTTCCAGGGCGCGGACGCCACCACCTGGAAGGCGGCCGCCCTCTACACCGAGATGACGAGCGACGAGGACGACTCCGACGACCACATCGGCTTCCACATGGGGACCGACGTCTGGGGCAACCTCGGCACCGCCAAGATCCAGCGGCTCGCCAAGGCCACCGCCAACGCCACCCCGGAGCCGGTCGCCAAGGGCAGGACCCTGACCGTCAAGGGCTCCCTCACCCGCGCCGACTGGAACGCCGGCCGCTACGCGGGCTACCAGGGCCAGAAGGTGACCCTCCAGTTCAAGGCCCAGGGCGCGAGCGCCTACACCGACGTGAAGACGGTGACCTCCGGCACGGCCGGCGCCCTGTCCACCACGGTGAAGGCGGCGAAGGACGGCACGTTCCGCTACGTCTTCGCGGGCACGTCCACCACGGCGGCCGTGAAGTCCGCGGGGGACTTCGTCGACGTGAGGTGACATGAGGTGACGTGAGACCGCGCGGCCCCGCGCGAGCCCCGTGCGAGCCCCGCGCGAGCCCCGCGCGGCTCCGAAACCGCCCCCGGGTGACGACCTCGTCGCCCGGGGGCGGTTTTTTACTGGCCGGATATTGACGTCCTCCTGGTCTAGTCCTATCGTCCTGGCATCCGACAGGAAAGTTTCCTAACAGTTGACAGGTGGCGGACCATGGCAGGAACACCCCGCGTACTGCGCGCCATGAACGACCGTGCCGCACTCGATCTGCTGCTGGAGCACGGCCCGCTCTCCCGGACGCGCCTCGGCAAGCTGACGGGACTGTCCAAGCCGACCGCCTCCCAGCTGCTGGCCCGCCTCGAAGCCGCCGGACTCGTGATCGCCACGGGCACCGGCACGGAAGGGTCCGGGGACAGCGGCCCCGGCGCGGCCCGGCCCGGCCCCAACGCCCAGCTCTACGCGGTCGACCCGACCGCCGCCTACGCCGCCGGCCTGGACGTCACCCCCGAACGCGTCCTGGCCGCCGTCGCCGACATCACCGGCCGTACGGTCGGCGAGTTCGCCGTCCCCACCCCCGGACGTCGTCCCGCCGAACCCGTCGTACGCCAGGTCACGGCCGCCCTCGACGGGGCGGTCAAGGCCGCCGGGCTGGTCCGGGCGGACGTGCGCCGGCTGGTCATCGGCACACCCGGCGCCTTCGACCCGAACACCGGGCGGCTGCGGTACGCCTCGCACCTGCCCGGCTGGCACTCCCCCGCCCTCCTCGACCGGCTCGCGGCCTCACTGCCGATGCCGGTGGAGTACGAGAACGACGTGAACCTCGCCGCCCTCGCCGAACAACGGCTGGGCGCGGCCAGGGGCCACGAGGACTTCGTCCTGCTGTGGAACGAGGGCGGTCTCGGCGCGGCCGTGGTGCTGGGCGGACGGCTGCACCGGGGGTTCACCGGGGGCGCCGGCGAGGTCGGGTTCCTGCCGGTCCCCGGCGTACCGCTGGTCCGCCACGTCACCAAGGCGAACAGCGGGGGCTTCCAGGAGCTCGCCGGTTCGCAGGTCATCCCCCGGCTCGCCCGTGAGCTGGGCATCTCCCCGATCCCGGAGGGGCCGTACGCCGAGGTCGCGGCGGAGCTGGTGAGCCGCGCCGCCGCCGACCCCGACTCCGGACCCCACCGACACCTTCTGGCCACCTACGCCACCGGGCTGGCCACGGGTGTCGCCGCGCTCGTGGCCGTACTCGATCCCGAACTGGTCGTCCTCAGCGGTACGGCCCTGACCGCCGGCGGCGAGCCGCTGCGGGCGCTCGTCGAGGCCGAGCTGGCCGAACTGGCCGCGTCCCGGCCCCGGCTCGTGCTCGGCGACGTACGCGAACACCCCGTGCTGCGGGGTGCGTTGGAGAGTGCGCTCACGGCGACCCGTGACGAGGTCTTCGACACGTTGACGCTCCGCTGATCTCAGCCGCTTCCAGGTCGTTCGAACACTGCCGGCCCGTCGTGGCTGGTCGCGCCCACGCGGCGGAGCCGCACCCATCGATACAGCCCCGCGCCCCTTCAGGGCGCTTCACCCCTCCCCTCCCCTCCCCCAGGAGGCTCCACCATGTCCGGAATATCCAAGAAAGCGGCGATCGCTCTCGCCGCCACCGCATCCCTCGCCCTCCTCACGACCGCCTGCACCGGGCAGGCCGACACCACCTCCTCCGACGACCCGAACGCGAAGACGACCATCACCTTCTGGCACGGGTGGAGCGCGCCCGGCGAGGTGAAGGCGATCCAGGCGAACGTGGACCGGTTCGAGAAGAAGCACCCCAACATCACGGTGAAGGTCGTCGGGAACATCAACGACGACAAGCTCAACCAGGCGCTGCGGGCGGGCGGTTCGAACGGGCCGGACGTGGTGTCCTCGTTCACCACGTCCAACATCGGCAAGTTCTGCTCCTCCGGGGCCTTCGCCGACCTGAAGCCCTTCATCGAGAAGTCGAAGCTCGACCTCGACAAGATCATCCCGAAGCCGATGCTGGACTACACGCAGTTCGAGGGCACCCGGTGCGCGCTGCCGCTGCTGGGCGACGCGTACGGGCTGTACTACAACAAGGACGCGTTCGAGAAGGCGGGCATCAAGTCCCCGCCGAAGACGTGGTCCCAGTTCGCCGCGGACGCGAAGAAGCTGACGAAGAGCAAGGGCGACGGCTACGCGCAGCTCGGGTTCATGCCGAACTACCACGGCTACGAGACGGTCGTGGACCACTACATGGCGCAGTGGGACCACTCCTACTTCACCTCCGAGGGCAAGTCGAACATCGCCGACGACCCGGCGTTCGCGGAGATGTTCACCTACCAGAAGAAGCTGGTGGACTCGCTCGGCGGCTTCGCGAAGCTGGAGAAGTACCGGAACACCTTCGGTGACGAGTGGGGCGCCAAGCACCCCTTCCAGACCGGCCAGGTGGCCATGCAGCTGGACGGCGAGTGGCGGCTGGGGATGGCGAAGGAGGCGGGGACCGACTTCGAGATCGGCACCGCGCCGATGCCCGTGGCCGACGACGAGGTCGACGAGTACGGCAAGGGCTTCCTCTCCGGCACGGTGATCGGCATCGCCCCGCAGAGCCGCAAGCAGAACGCGGCCTGGGAACTGGTGAAGTACCTGACGACCGACACCGGGGCCGTCGTCTCCTTCGCCAACGCCATCCACAACGTGCCGTCCACGTTCGCCGCCCTGAAGTCGCCCGACCTGAAGGTGGACGAGGGCTTCAAGACGTTCCTGGACATCGCGCAGAACCCGCACTCCAACACCCCGCCCGCCTCCATCAACGGCTCCACCTACCAGACGACGCTCCAGGACTTCGGCTACCAGTACGAGTCCGGCAAGGTGAAGGACCTGCACCAGGGGCTGGAGAAGACGGCCGCGCAGATCGACACCGACATCGCGCAGGCGAAGTAGCGGCAGGGGAACGGGATCCCGCCGATGTCCACGCTCTCCCCGCGTGCGGCGCTCGCGTCCACGCACACGCACACGCACACGCTCCGCGCGAAGCGCCGCCGGTCGGCGCTGCGCACGGTGGCCTTCCTGTCGCCCTGGCTGATCGGGTTCGGCGTCTTCTTCGCCTATCCGCTGGTGTCGACCGTGTACTTCTCGCTGATGAAGTACGACGGCTTCGGTACACCGGTCTTCCGGGGCCTCGGCAACTGGACCTACGTCTTCGAGGACTACCCGCTGTTCTGGCCGGCCCTGCGCAACACGCTCTGGCTGGTCCTGGTGATGGTGACCTGCCGGGTGCTGTTCGGCCTCGGTGTCGGGCTGCTGATCACCAAGATCAAGACCGGTACGGGCGTCTTCCGGACTCTCTTCTACCTGCCGTACCTCGCGCCGCCGGTCGCCGCGACGCTGGCCTTCGTCTTCCTCCTCAACCCCGGGACCGGGCCGGTCAACTCCGTCCTCGAAGGGCTGGGCCTGCCGGCACCCGGCTGGTTCACCGACCCCGCCTGGTCCAAACCGGCGCTCACCGCGCTCGCGCTGTGGGGCGTGGGCGACCTGATGGTCATCTTCATGGCCGCGCTGCTCGACGTGCCGAAGGAGCAGTACGAGGCCGCCGAGCTGGACGGGGCGTCGGCCTGGCAGCGGTTCCGGTTCGTCACCCTGCCGACCATCTCGCCGATCGTGATGTTCGCCGTGGTCACGGGCGTGATCCAGACCATGCAGTACTACACGCAGCCCCTGGTGGCCGGAAAGGTCGCCTCCGGCGTCATCGGCGGCTCCGGGCAGCAGTTCGAGCCGGGCTACCCGGACAAGTCGACGCTGACCCTGCCGCAGCTCGTCTACAACCTCGGCTTCCAGCGCTTCGACTACGGCTCCGCCTGTGTGGTCGCCCTCGTGCTGTTCGCCCTGTCGATGGTGTTCACGGCGCTGCTGATGCGGCGCCGGGGCGGACTGATCGGAGCGGGTGACCGATGACCCAGGTACTCGAAGCACGCGACACGTCCGTGCGGCCGGCCACCGCCGCGGCGAGCGGGCGGACCGCCCGCCGCCGGGCGCTGCTGGAGTGGATCGCCGTGCACGCGCTGGGCGTGGCCGCCGCCCTCTTCTTCACCCTGCCCTTCGTCTTCGTCGTGCTGACCTCCCTGATGGGCGACCAGCAGACGCTCACCCGCGATCTCGTCCCGGACACCTGGGAATGGGGCAACTACCGCCAGGTCCTGGACACGCCCGGCTTTCTGACCTGGTGGCGGAACACGCTCCTCTACGCCGGCCTCGGGACGGTCCTCACCGTCGTGTCGTCCGTCCCCGTGGCCTACGCGCTCGCCAAGTTCCGCTTCCGGGGCCGGAATCTGGCGCTGATGCTGGTCATCTCGATGATGATGCTGCCGCCGCAGGTCGTCGTGATCCCGATGTACCTGTTCTGGGCCAAGCAGATGGACCTGTCCGGCTCGCTGTGGCCGCTGATCATTCCGATGGCGTTCGGGGACGCGTTCTCCATCTTCCTGCTGCGCCAGTTCCTGACGACCATCCCGGACGAGTACCTGGACGCGGCCCGGGTCGACGGCTGCGGCGAACTGCGCACCCTGCTGCGGGTCGTCCTGCCGATGGCGAAGCCCGGCATCGCGGCCGTCGCGCTCTTCCAGTTCTTCTACGCCTGGAACGACTACTTCGGCCCGCAGATCTACGCCTCCGAGAACCCGGCCGCCTGGACGCTCAGTTACGGCCTGGAGTCCTTCAAGGGCGCGCACCACACCGACTGGAACCTGACCATGGCCGCGACCGTGCTGGTCATGGCCCCCGTGATCCTCGTGTTCTTCTTCGCACAGAAGGCGTTCGTCGAAGGCGTCACCCTGACCGGAGTTAAGGGTTGATACAGCTATGAAGCTCACCGTGGTCGGCGGAGGCTCGACCTACACCCCCGAACTCGTCGACGGGTTCGCCCGGCTCAGGGACACCCTGCCGATCGAGGAGCTGGTGCTCGTCGATCCGGCGGCCGACCGGCTGGAGCTGGTCGGCGGGCTGTCCCGCCGGATCTTCGCCCGCCAGGGGCACCCCGGACGGATCGTCACCACCGATGACCTGGACCGGGGCGTCGAGGGCGCCGACGCCGTCCTCCTCCAGCTCCGCGTCGGCGGCCAGGCCGCCCGTGAGCGGGACGAGACCTGGCCGCTGGAGTGCGGCTGCGTCGGGCAGGAGACGACCGGCGCGGGCGGCCTGGCGAAGGCGCTGCGGACGGTCCCGGTCGTCCTGGACATCGCCGAACGGGTCCGCCGGACCAATCCGGACGCCTGGATCATCGACTTCACCAACCCGGTGGGGATCGTGACCCGCGCCCTGCTGCGGGCCGGGCACAAGGCGGTCGGCCTGTGCAACGTGGCGATCGGCCTGCAGCGGAAGTTCGCCGCGCACCTCGGCGTGGCCCCGGCCGAGGTCCACCTGGACCACGTGGGCCTGAACCACCTCACCTGGGAGACCGGGGTCCGTCTCGGCGGCCCCTCGGGCGAGGACGTCCTGCCGAAGCTGCTGGCCGGCCACGGCGACACCATCGCCGCCGACCTGCGGCTGCCCCGCCCGGTCCTGGACCGCCTCGGCGTGGTCCCCTCCTACTACCTGCGGTACTACTACGCCCACGACGAGGTCGTCCGGGAGCTGGGCACCAAGCCCTCCCGGGCCGCCGAAGTGGCCGCCATGGAGCGGGAGTTGCTGGAGCTGTACGCGGACCCCGCGCTCGACGAGAAGCCCGCGCTGCTCGGCAGACGGGGCGGGGCGTTCTACTCGGAGGCGGCCGTCGACCTGGCCGCGTCGCTGCTGGGCGACGGGGGAAGTCCCTACCAGGTGGTGAACACGCTCAACGGCGGCACACTGCCCTTCCTCCCCGCCGACGCGGTGATCGAGGTGCAGGCCGCCGTGGGCCGTCAGGGGGCGGCACCACTGCCGGTGGGGACGGTGGACCCGCTGTACGCGGGCCTGATGGCGAACGTCACCGCCTACGAGGACCTGGCCCTGGACGCGGCCCTGCGCGGCGGCCGGGACCGGGTGTTCCGCGCGCTGCTCGCGCACCCCCTGATCGGGCAGTACGCGTACGCCGAGGACCTCACGGACCGGCTGGTCGCCCACAACCGGGAGCACCTCGCGTGGGCATGACCGACGGCGCACACGCCGGCGCCGGGACCGGCGGCCGGGGCGGGCATGACCGGCCGGGCGGGCCCGGGGGCGCGACCGGCGGTCCGTGCGGGCCCGGGAGCGTGCTCGCCGTCGACGCGGGCAACAGCAAGACCGACGTCGCCGTGATCGCGCCGGACGGGGAGGTGCTGGGCGCGGCGCGCGGCGGCGGGTTCCAGCCGCCCTCCGTGGGGGTGGGGGTCGCGGTCGACGGCCTCGCGGAGGTCGTACGGCGGGCTTTCGCCGCGGCCGGGACCGGCTCCGTCGACCATGTCTCGGCGTGTCTGGCGAACGCGGACTTCCCCGTCGAGGAGGAAGGGCTCGCGGCGGCGCTGCGGGCCCGCGCATGGGGCGCGACCGTCGAGGTCCGCAACGACACCTTCGCCATTCTGCGGGCCGGCGTGGCCGAGCCGCGGGGCGTGGCCGTGGTGTGCGGCGCCGGCGTGAACTGCGTGGGCATGCGCCCCGACGGGCGCACCGCCCGCTTCCCCGCGCTCGGCCGTATCTCCGGCGACTGGGGCGGCGGCTGGGGGCTGGCCGAGGAGGCGATGTGGCACGCGGCCCGCGCGGAGGACGGCCGGGGCGGCCCCACGGCCCTCGCCGCCGCGCTGCCCGCGCACTTCGGTCTGGACTCCGTGTACGCCCTGGTCGAGGCCCTGCACCTGGAGCGCATCCCGGCCGTCCGCCGCCACGAACTCACCCCGGTCCTGTTCGCCACGGCGACCGCCGGCGACCCGGTGGCCCGCTCGCTGGTGGGCCGCATGGCCGAGGAGGTGGTGGCCATGGCGACGGTGGCCCTGACCCGTCTGGACCTCCTCGGCGAGGAGACGCCCGTCCTCCTGGGCGGCGGTGTCCTCGCCGCCCGGCACCCCCTGCTCGACGGCCGGATCCGCGAGGCACTGGCCGCGGCCGCGCCCAAGGCCGTCCCCCGGGTGGTCACGGCCGCCCCGGTGCTGGGCGCGGCGCTGCTCGGGCTGGACCGCGTGGGCGCGCCGGGCACCGTGCACGCGCGCGTGCGGGCGCACTACGAAGGAGGGTGACCCGGCGGCCCCGCCACCCCCGCCCCGCCCCCTCGAACACGTTCGAACCGCAGGGAACCGAACCCGGCCGAACCGCGTATTCATGGGCGGGGGGTGGTGCGGGAAGCCTTGTGCTGCGCCGGAATCCGGCAGGCACGGCACGTACGGACACGATCGGGGAACAAGATCGAGTCAAGGTCTGTGCGTGGTCACCCCCCGGCGGCGATACTTGCGGCCGTGCACCCGCGTCCGCGCGAGCGGGCGGCGGTGCCGGACGGATGACCAGGGGGAGGTCGGGTGACATTCACGCCGGAGGGCAGCACGCCACCGTCGGCACCGCCCGCGGGGCCGGGCCCGGTCGTGCCGTCCCAGGTCTCGCACGCGCCGAGGCCCCCCGTACCGACAGCGGACCCCGACGGCGGCCCGCCCCGCCGGACGGCGTTCGCCGAGGGAGTCGACCAGCTGCGCGCCGCCGCGACGACCGAGCCGGGCAGGCTGCGCATCATCGGCGCGCTCCTCGCCCTCCTCGTCGTCGCGTTCGGCTCGGTCACCGCCTGGCAGATGAACGACCGCTCTGCCGCCGCCGACGACGTGCTCCACGGCAGCCAGCCCCTCAGCTCGGCGGCGGCCGAGATCTACAGCTCGCTGGCCGCCGCCAACACGGCCGCCTCCAGCGGATTCCTCGCGGGCGGCCAGGAGACGGACCGGTCGCGCAAGGACTACGAGCGGGAGATGCGGGAGGCCGCCAAGCAGCTGGCCCTCGCCGCGACCGCCTCGGAGTCCGGCTCCGACTCCGAGGAACGCATCGCCAAGCTGAACACCCTGCTCCCCGAGTACAAGGGCCTGGTCGAGCGGGCCCGCGCCAACAACCGCCTGGGCTACCCGCTGGGCGGCGCCTATCTGCGCTACGCCAACGACAAGATGCAGGGCATGCTCGCCGAGGCGCGCAGCATCTACGACAACGAGAACGAGCGGCTCCGTGACGACTACGCGGACGCCACCGCGTACCCGTGGGCCGCGATCGGTCTCGGCGTCCTCGCCCTCGGCGGCCTCGTCTGGGCCCAGCGCCGTAACTACCGGCGGACCAACCGGGTGCTGAACCAGGGGCTCGTCGCGGCGACGGCCGCGTCGACCGTCGTCCTGCTCTGGCTGGCCGGCGGTCACACGCTCGCCCGGTCGGGACTCAACGACTCCTACGACAACGGGGTGCGGTCCCTGACCGTGCTGAACGACGCCCGGATCGCCTCCCTCACCGCACGCGGCAACGAGAACCTGACCCTGATCAGCCGGGGCGCGGAGACCATCAAGATCACCAAGGACAAAAGCGTCGACAAGTTCGACTACGCGTTCGACAACAGCATGGCGACACTCGAGAAGCGGCTGGCCGCCGCCGAGCGGGTCGCCGACGACGCCGGCGGCGAGAAGCCGCTGAAGGCCGCGGGCGCCGCCATGGAGGCGTGGAAGGATCGGCACAAGGACGCCCGTAAGGCCGACGACCAGGGCGACTACCAGTGCGCTCTCGCCCAGGTGATCGGCGGCAAGGCCACCGACAGCTGCAAGAACGGCGACAAGCCGACGGGCGAGTGCTTCGACCAGGTCGACAAGAACCTGGGCGTCGCGAGCGCCTACGAGGCCAAGGAGTTCAAGCGGGCGGCCGAGGACGGCCGCGCGGCGATGCTCGGGCTCCCCGTGGGCGCGGCGGTCCTGGCCGTGCTCGGCGCGGCGGGCGCGGTGCTCGGCATCGGGCGCAGGCTTTCGGAGTACCGGTGACGGCGGCGGGAGGAGGCGCGGTGGAAGGAGTCGCGATGAACGCGGTACGACGCCTGCGGGCCGGTCTCAGGGGCTGGGGCGGTGTGGGCGCCATGGCGGTCCTCTGTGCGCTCGCCGTGGTCTTCGCCCTGGTGCTGCCGGTGAGCGGAACACGCGGCGACGGCGTCGCGACCGCCGGGAGCCAGGGGGTCGCCCGCGGGACGCAGGCACGGGTGGACCGGGACTGCCAGAAGAAGAACGACCCGCAGGACCGCAGCCTCAGACCCTCCTCGGACGAGTCCGGAAACACGATTCAGCGGATCAAGGACAAGGGCTACCTCACGGTCGGCGTCGACCAGAACAGCTACCGCTGGGGCTACCGCGACCCGAACGCCAAGGACGACGGGGCCCAGCTGGAGGGCTTCGACATCGACATCGTGCGCCGCATCGCCAAGGAGATACTCGGCAACCCGGACAAGGTGCACTTCAAGGCGATCCCCACCAGCCGGCGCATCCCCGCGCTCCAGGAGAGGGAGGTCGACATGGTGGTCCGCACGATGACGATCAGCTGCGAGCGCATCGAGCAAGTCGCCTTCTCGCAGCCGTACTTCAGGACCGGACAGCAGGTCCTGGCCCCCAAGTCCTCGAAGATCGAGGGTTATGGCAAGAGCCTGGCGGACAAGAAGATCTGCACGGCGGCCACGTCCACCGCTCTGACCGCCCTCACCGCCGGCAAGGAAGCGGGCGAGGTGCCCGCCTCCACCGACATATCCCTGCAGGTTCCCAACCAACTCGACTGCCTGGTCCGGCTCCAGCTCGGCCAGGTGGACGCCGTGGTCACCGACGGCGCGCTCGCCGCGAGCCAGGCGGCGCAGGACCCGACGGTCGATCTCAAGGGTGAGCCGTTCACGACCGAGTACTACGGCGTGGCGATGAACCTGAAGGCGGACGATCTGGTACGCCGGGTCAACCAGGTGCTGGTGGACTATCTCAAGGACGGCTGGCAGGACTCGTACACCACCTGGCTGTCCGCCACGATGCGCGGGGGCGCCGAGAAGTCCCGGCCGCCCTCCACCCAGCGGTACAAGGACTGACACGGCCGGACCGGCGTACGAGGACCGTTTTCCAGAGGACTGTTTTTCAGGGACTGTTTTTCAGAGGACCGCATCCAACTGACGGACACCGACAGCAGCGAGAGGTGATCGATGGGCGTCGCGGGATCCACCGGGCCGGTGATGGACCGGGACGAGGTGGACCGTGCGCTCGCGCGGCTCGGCGCGGAGCACGAGGCCATCGAGACCTCGCTGCTCGCCCTCCAGGACCACGCGGGCCGCAGGCTGCTCGAAGGCGCCGCGCTGACCGGTGTCACCCAGGAGCGCTGGACGGCCGCGGACGCCTCGATCACGCTGCTGTGGGCGTACTTCGACGCGTACTCGGACGCGCTGCGCTCCGCCCGGGAGATCCGCTCGCGGCGCCGCTGGTCGAGCCGTGAGGACCTGGTGGAGCTGACCGAACTGCTGCGCGGCGAGGCCGTGACGGTGGCGGGCAGCGCCACCGCGATGGCGAACGCGCCGACGCTGCAGGGCACGAGCCGGCTCAGCGAGCAGTTCTCGCTGGTCACCCTCGTGGACCGGATGAACGATCTGTACGCGTCCTCGCTGGACATGGTCGTGGCCGCCGACGCGGTGTGGTCGGCGCTGCCCGCCCGGATCGATTTACTGGCCGCCGAGCTCCAGCGCACCCGCCGGCTCGCGCACTCCGTCGGCGTACGCCCCGGTGAGCACCCGGCCGGTGACGACCTGGAGCGGATCACCCGCACCCTGACCCGGCTCCGCGAACAGGTCGTCTCCGACCCGCTGGCCTTCTGGGTGCCCTCGCCGGGCAGTTCGGCGCCCGGCGGCGGCCGCCCGGACACCACGGCGTACGACCGTGAGGCGCGGGCCCTGGACGAGGTCCGGCGGGAGATCGACGCCGTGCTGACGGTCCGGCAGGACGCGGAGTCGCGGCTGGTGAAGCTGCGGGACGTGCTGAGCCGCGCGGACCGTACGCTCGCCGAGGCGCGCAGCGCGCGCGGGGAGGTGCTGGCGAAGATCGCCGCGACCGAGGTGCCCGCGGTGAGCGGTCCGCCGACGGTGCTGCAGGAGCAGTTGGCGATGGCGGCCGAGTACCGCAGACACGCGCAGTGGCACCGGCTGTCGCCGCTCCTGGAGTCCCTGGAGCAGAAGGCGGACGACGAACTGCTGCGGGCCCGGGAGTCGTTGACGGCGGTCACCGCGCCGCTGGCGGTCCGCGCGGAGCTGCGCGGCCGGCTCGACGCGTACCGGGCGAAGGTCGCCCGGCACGGTTTCGCGGAGGACGCGCTGCTGATCGAGCGGTACGACGCGGCGCGGCGCATGCTGTGGAGCGCCCCCTGCGACCTGCGGGTGGCGGAGACGGCGGTGCTGCGCTACCAGCACGCGGCCGCCGAGGTGCTGGGCCAGTCGGTGCCGGCGCAGCGGGAGCCCCAGGACCGGAGGGAGGAGGAATCGTGAGTCAGACGGAGGAGGGCCTGACGGCCGAGGACCCCGCGGGCGAGGCCCCGGCGGGCGAGGAGGCTCCGCAGCAGTCGTGTCAGCGGCCCGGTTGCCCGGGATCGTACGAGGACATGGGCGGCGGCGAGCTGTACTGCGACACGTGCGGGCTGGCCCCGGTGGTCTCCACGAACGGCATGGTCAACTCCCCGCCCACCGGCATCACCGGGGGCGGCCGGGGTTCACGCGGCTCCGGATCCGCCAGTTCGCGCTCCGCGCGCACCTCCGCGCGCTCCTCGCAGTCCCGGCGCTCGGTGTCCGGACGGCTCTCGCGCGCCCTGTCGGGCAGGACCACGGGCCGCTCGGTGTCGGTGCGCAGCTCCGGCAAGACCTCCGGCTCCTCGGGGCGGGCCAGGCTCGGCGTCGGCCTCGTCCAGGTGCCGGACGTACCGCGCCCGGACCCGCGCTCGATGGTCCTGGAGGCCGCCGAGGTGCCCGAGCGCAAGCGGTTCTGCTCGCGCTCGGACTGCGGGGCGCCGGTCGGCCGGGCGCGCGGTGAGCGGGCGGGGCGTACCGAGGGCTTCTGCACCAAGTGCGGCCACCCGTACTCGTTCGTGCCGAAGCTGCACTCGGGCGACATCGTGCGCGGCCAGTACGAGGTCGTGGGCTGTCTCGCGCACGGCGGTCTGGGCTGGATCTACCTGGCCATCGACCGTGCGGTGTCGGACCGTTGGGTCGTGCTGAAGGGTCTGCTGGACACCGGCGACCAGGACGCGATGGCCGCCGCGATCTCCGAGCGCCGCTTCCTCGCCGAGATCGAGCACTCCAACATCGTCCGCATCTACAACTTCGTCGAGCACCTCGACCAGCGCACCGGTTCGCTGGACGGGTACATCGTGATGGAGTACGTCGGCGGCAAGTCCCTCAAGGAGATCGCCAACGGCCGTCGCACGGCGGACGGGCGCCGGGACCCGCTGCCGGTCGAGCAGGCGTGCGCGTACGGCATCGAGGCGCTGGAGGCGCTCGGCCACCTCCACAGCCGCAACCTGCTGTACTGCGACTTCAAGGTCGACAACGCGATCCAGACCGAGGACCAGCTCAAGCTGATCGACATGGGCGCGGTGCGCAGGATGGACGACGACGAGTCGGCCATCTACGGCACGGTCGGCTACCAGGCGCCCGAAGTCGCCGACGTGGGGCCGTCGGTGGCCTCCGACCTGTACACGGTCGCGCGCACGCTCGCGGTCCTCACCTTCGACTTCCAGGGCTACACGAACGTGTTCGTGGACTCCCTGCCCGACCCGGACACCATCGAGGTCTTCCGCCAGTACGAGTCCTTCTACCGGCTGCTGGTACGGGCCACCGACCCCGACCCGGCCCGCCGGTTCGCCTCCGCCCAGGAGATGTCGGAGCAGCTGACGGGTGTGCTGCGGGAGGTCGTCTCCCTCCAGACGGGCCGGGCGCGCCCCGCCCTGTCGACGATCTTCGGGCCCGAGGTGCGGGTCACGGACACGGAACTCTTCGCGAAGCTGGACGGGGACGTGTCCCGGCTGGGCAGGCGCCGCGACCCCGCCAAGGCCGGCACGAGGAACGGCGGTTCGCCTCTCGCACCGGCCGCGCCCCTGCTGACCGCCGGTGCCGCCGCCCCCGTCCGGCTCACCAGGGCGCTCGACACGGCCGCCGCGGCCCTCGCGCTGCCGGTCCCGCGGGTCGACGCGGGCGACCCCAACGCCGGGTTCCTGGCGGGGCTCATGACCTCCGCGCCGGCCGAGCTGATCACGGCCCTGCACGCGGCCCCCAGCGGCTCGCTGGAGCTGCGGCTGCGGGAGCTGCGGGCGCGGCTGGAGATGGGCGAGTTCACCGTCGCGCTGGCCACCCTGGACGCACTGGAGCGCGACCACCCCGACGACTGGCGGGTGGTCTGGTACCGGGGCGTGGCCGCGCTGGCCACCGGCGACCACGAGAACGCCGCACTGTCCTTCGACGCGATCTACGACGCCTTCCCCGGCGAGCCCGCCCCCAAGCTGGCCCTCGGTCTGTGCGCCGAGGTGCTCGGGCAGCTGGACAACGCCGCCGAGTACTACCGTCTGGTGTGGACGACCGACCCCAGCTTCGTCAGCAGCGCGTTCGGGCTCGCCCGGGTGCGGCTGACCGCGGGGGACCGGCAGAACGCCGTCCACACCCTGGAGTCCGTACCGGAGGCGTCCATCCACTACACCGCCGCCCGGGTCGCGGCCGTACGGGCGCGGCTCAGACACCGCCCCGAGGCGACCCTCGGCAATGGACCGGCGCCCGCCCCGGCCGGGGCCGCGCCTGCCGTACCGTTCCTGGACGACCTGACCGCGGCCGCCGGGCAGATCGAGGCGCTCGGCGGGTACGGTCTGGACCCGGTGCGCCGCGAGCAGTTGTCCACGGAGGTCCTTGGCTGTGCCCTGGACTGGGTACTCTCCGGTAGCCAGGGTGCCGCGCCCCCGGCCGGTGCGCGGGTGCTGCTCGGCAGCGCGCTGGACGAGCGCGGCCTCCGCTTCGGACTGGAGCGGTCGTACCGCACTTTGGCCCGGCTCGCCCCAGGCGGCGAGGAGAGGATCGACCTGGTGGAACGTGCCAACCGTTACCGCCCCCGGACGTGGGTGTAGTTGATGTCGCAGATGCCCCAGCCGACCGCGCTGACGAAGTGCCCGATCTGCGACTGGCCCGTCGCCTCGGACGACCGCTTCTGCGGTGCGTGCGGCCATGACCTCTCGGCGGTGCCCGCACCGCCGGCGGACCAGCCGACCGTCACCCTGAACGGGGTGACGGGCGACGCGCCCGGGGAGGCCGCGCCCGTGGACTGGCCCCTCGCCTCACCGCCCAGCTCCGACACCCCGGCGCCGGTGGTCCGTCCCACCGACATCGCGGGCACCGACTCCGGCGGCGGCGAACTGCCCGGCCCCGGGCGGGGCGTACGGTTCGACCGGCCCCGGGAGCCCGACGAGTACCCGCTGGCCGCGCCCCAGCCGCCGGATCCGCGCACCGCCGATCTCGCCACCCCGCCGGCCGGGACGAAGGTGTGCGTGGCCTGCCGCGCGGGCCACGTCGACCGGGACGGCTACTGCGAGAACTGCGGGCACGCCCAGCCGCGGGAACGCGACCACATGGAACTGCAGTTGGGCGCGGTCGCCGCGGTCAGCGACCGAGGGCTGCGCCACCACCGCAACGAGGACTCGTTCGCGATCTCCTCGACCGCGCTGCCCGACGGCTCCCCCGCGGTCGTCGCGATCGTCTGCGACGGCGTGTCCTCCGCGACCCGCCCCGACGACGCCTCGCTCGCCGCGGCGCGCACCGCCAACGAGACGGTGCTGGAGTCGCTGCCGCGCGGCACCCATCCGCAGCAGGCGATGCACGAGGCGATCGTCGCCGCCGCCCGTGCCGTCAACGCCCTGGCGGAGGAACCGGAGACGGCCCAGGAGCACGCCCCGCACCAGAACGCGCCGGCGTGCACCATCGTGGGCTCCGTCGTCACCCCGAACCTGCTGGTGGTCGGCTGGGTCGGCGACAGCCGCGCCTACTGGGTCCCGGTGGACCGCAGCGCGCCCCCGGCCCGGCTCACCGAGGACGACTCGTGGGCGGCGCAGATGGTGTCCGCGGGCCTGATGAACGAGGCCGAGGCGTACGCCGACGAGCGCGCGCACGCGATCACCGGCTGGCTCGGCGCGGACGCGTACGAACTGGAGCCGCACACCGCTTCCTTCAAGCCGGACCGGCCGGGTGTAGTGGTGGTGTGCACCGACGGACTGTGGAACTACGCGGAGGCCGCCGAGGAGATGGCCGAGGCCGTGCCCCCGGACGCGGCCGAGCGGCCGCTGCACTGTGCGCAGGTGCTGGTGGGCCGGGCCCTCGACGGCGGGGGCCACGACAACGTAACAGTGGCCGTCCTGCCGTTCCCGGCCCCTCCCCAGGGGGCAGGATCGGCCTGAGCGCGCTCGCCGGGCGGGATGCCCGCGGGCGCCTCGGCGGCCGGACGGGCCGACGAACGAGAGGCGCCGACGGACCGGAGGGGACCGGTCCGTACGGGCACGCACAGTCATCACCCCACGGGCCGTGGGGCCAACAGTGGTGCTGCTAGGGGGATCAGAGTAGGCATGGCCAAATTCTCGAAGTCGAACGTGCCGCAGTTCTCGGTCGAGGTGTACCAGAACGAGTACCTGCCCGAGGGCGGACGCGAGGTCAACGCCATCGTCACGGTCAGCGCGACCGGCGGCGGAACCATCGGCAGCGCGGTCGCCGCGCCGCACCTGTACTCGCCCGGCCAGGGCCCGTCCGCCGCCGTGGCACTCATGGTCGACTGCTCGGGGTCGATGGACTACCCGCCGACCAAGATGCGCAACGCCCGGGACGCCACGGCCGCCGCGATCGACACCCTGCGCGACGGTGTCCACTTCGCGGTGATCGACGGCACCCACGTGGCCCGCGAGGTGTACCCCGGCGGCGGGCGGCTCGCGGTGGCCGACTCCGCCACCCGGGGCCAGGCCAAGCAGGCGCTGCGCCGGCTCAGCGCGGGCGGCGGCACCGCCATCGGCACCTGGCTGAAGCTCGCGGACCGGCTGCTCGCCTCGGAGGACGTCGCCATCCGCCACGGCATCCTGCTGACCGACGGCCGCAACGAGCACGAGTCGCCGGAGGACCTGAAGGCCGCGCTGGACGCCTGTGCCGGACGGTTCACGTGTGACGCGCGCGGAGTGGGAACCGACTGGGAGGTCAGAGAGGTCACCCAGATCGCCTCCGCGCTCCTCGGCACCGCCGACATCGTCGCCGACCCGGCCGCGCTGTCCGCCGACTTCACGCAGATGATGGAGGCGGCCATGGGCAAGGAGGTCGCGGACGTCGCGCTGCGGCTGTGGACCCCGGTCGGCACCCGGATCAAGTTCGTGAAGCAAGTGGCGCCCACGGTCGTGGAGTTGACCGAGCGTCGTACGGAGGCCGGGCCGCGCGCCGGCGACTACCCGACCGGTTCCTGGGGGGACGAGTCCCGCGACTACCACGTGTGCGTCGAGGTCCCGGCCGCCAACCTCGGCCAGGAGATGCTCGCCGCCCGCGTCTCCCTCGTGATCCCGCAGCCCGACAGCACGGCGCAGAACCTCGGCGCCCAGGGCTTGGTGAAGGCCGTGTGGACCGACGACATGGCCGCCTCCACGTCGATCAACCCCCAGGTCGCGCACTACACGGGTCAGGCCGAACTGGCACAGGTCATCCAACAAGGGCTGGATGCCCGCAAATCAGGCGATGTCGACGGAGCGACGGCCAAGCTCGGGCGGGCCGTGCAGCTCGCCAGCGCGTCGGGGAACGCGGATACTGCGAAACTGCTTGCGAAGGTGGTGGACGTGGTCGACGCGGCGACAGGTACTGTGCGACTGAAGGCGAAGGTCACGGAGGCCGACGAGATGACTCTCGAAACGCGGTCGACAAAGACTGTTCGTGTAAAGAAGTAGGTAGAAACAACCCGAAGCACCGCCGCGCGTCAGCCTGGCTTCCCCACCGGGAATCCGGACAGAACAGGCGATACCGGCCCGTCGTGGCCACAGGAACCGGCCGCGAGGTCGGAAAGGAGAGGGGGAAGCGCCGACATGCCGACCTGCCCGAACGGACACCAGTCGGGTTCCGACGACTGGTGCGAGGTCTGCGGTCACCGTATGGCCGGTGCCGTACCCCCGCCGCCACCGCCGCCGCCTCCGGGCGCCGGTTACGGATACCCGCCGCCCGGTTCGCCTCCCCCGCCCCCGGGCGGGGGCGGTCCCGGCCCCGGGGGTCCCGGCGGACGCCCGCACCTCGCCGCCCAGACCGAACTCTGCCCGCAGTGCCGCACGCCCCGCGAGGGCGGCGCGCCCTTCTGCGAGGAGTGCCGGTGGAACTTCCTGACCAACACCGCCACGACGTACACCCCGGCCGCACCCCGGCCGTCGACACCCGGCCCGGGTCAGGGTCCGGGCGGGCCCGGTCCCGGCCCCGGCGGCCCCGGTCAGGGCCCCGGCGGGAACCCCGCGCTCCGGTTCCAGCAGCAGCAACCGCCCGCCCCGTCCTACGGCGGCGGTGACGCCTACGACTACCAGAGCTCCCGCCCCTCGCAGATGAACCGTCCCGCCGAGCCGATCCCGCCGGGACCCCAGTTCGGCGGCGAGCCGTCGGGCCCGGGCGGGCCCGGCCAAGGCGGAGGCGGCGGGTACGGCGGGCCAGGTGGACCGGGCGGACAGGGTGGCCAGGGCGGTCCCGGTGGACCCGGCCGTCCGGGCGGGCCCGGTGGTCCGGGCGGCCCGACGGGGTCCGGTGGTCCCGGTGGTCCCGGTGGGTTCGGCGGCGGGCCCGCGGGGCAGGGTGGCCGGCCCGGTCCGGGGCAGTCCGGTCGGCCCGGCGAGCCCGGCCCGGCCGGTGCGCCCGGTGCGTCCGCGTTCGGGCAGGATCCCTCGCGCCCCGGCGCCTCGGCCTTCGGCGGCGACCCCTCACGCCCCGGCCCCTCGGGCTTCGGCGGCGACCCCTCACGACCGGTTCCGCCGCCGCCCGGCCCTACGCCCGGCGGCTCCGGTGGACCCGGCGGCTCCGGATTCCCCGGCGGACCGGGACCGGGCGGTCCCGGTGGCCCGGGCCCGGGTGGCCAGGGTCCCGGCGGCCGACAGGCGTTCCAGCAGGCGGGAACGTCCGCTCCGCCCGGCTACCCGCAGGAGACCCGGCGACCCCAGCCCGGAGGGCCCGGCGGCGCCGGTCCCGGTGGGCAGGGCGGTCCCGGCGGCGGTCCCGGCTTCGGCGACGACGACTGGGTGATCTCCCCGCCGTCCACCGGCCCCGGTGGCCCCGGCGGTCCGGGTGGCCCCGGCGGTGCGGGTGCCCGGCCCGGTGGCTACGGCTACCCGCAGCCGGCCGTCACCCAGGCTCCGCCCGGCCCCGCGTACCCGCAGGCGCCGACGTCCTGGAGCGCGACCATCGGTCCCGACCGCGACTACTTCATGGCGATGATGCAGCGCTCGGGCCCCGAGGCGGCGGGCCTGAACCTGCCCGCGTACTCCCCGGAGCAGAGACGCGCCCTCACCGGCAACCAGATCACCATCGGGCGCCGCCGCCACTCCACCGGTGACACCCCCGACATCGATCTCTCGGTGCCGCCGGAGGACCCGGGCGTCTCCCACCAGCACGCCGTGCTGGTGCAGCAGCCGGACGGCAGCTGGGCCGTGGTGGACCAGAACTCCACCAACGGAACCACCGTCAACGGTTCCGAGGACCCCATCCAGCCGTTCGTCCCGATCCCCCTCCAGGACGGGGACCGGGTGCACGTGGGCGCCTGGACGACGATCACGATCCGCCGGGGCTGACCCGCCCCACCGGCGAGAGACCGGGGCCGGCCGAGCGACTCGGCCGGCCCCGGCCGTTCGTCCGGGTCCGGCTCGCCCCCCGGACAGGCTCCTCAGTCCGGGAGAGGCCAGGCGTACGGCCCTTCCGGGTCGTCCAGCCACGCCCAGGCGCGGTCGCCGCGCACCGTGATGCCGTAGCGCTCGCGGGAGGGCATGCCCTCCCGCTGCCACAGGGCGAGCGCCTCGTGAGGGTCGAGGCTGCCCGTCGTCAGCGCGAGCAGGAACCGGAAGAGCTCGTGGTCCCTGGCCCGGCTCGGCAGCCCGCCGAGATGCGGATGCATCGCCTCCGGCTCGCTGCCCCCGCGCAGCGGCACGAAGTACGCCGACGTGTGCAGGAAGCGCCCCTCGGCCCGCTCCGCGTCCTGGACCTGCAGCCGCACCAGACCGGTGGCCAGCGGCGTCAGGACGAGCGCACCGGGGACGCACTGGGCGAGCCAGGCGCGCGGGATCGACGGCAGGGTGCAGGTCGCGATGATCCGGTCGTACGGCGCCCGCTCGGGCACCCCGCGCGCCCCGTCCGCGGTGACGACGGCCGGGTGGTAGCCGGCGGCGTCCAGGTGCCTGCGTGCCGCCTCCGTGATGTCGGCGTCCAGGTCGACGGTCGTGACCTGCTCGTCCCCGAGCCGGTGCGCGAGCAGGGCCGCGTTGTACCCGGTGCCGGCCCCGATCTCCAGCACCCGGTCGCCGTCCTCCACCTCCAGTTCGGCCAGCATCTTCGCCATCAGCGACGGCTGGCTGCTGGAGGAGATCAGCCGGCCGTCCCGCAGCCGCGTGGCGAGCGGGGCGTCGGCGTACGCACCGCGCACCCAGCGCTCACGCCGCCTCGGGTCGCGTTCCTCGCCCCACAGCCGCTCGAAGCCGCCCACGGCGCTCACGTAGTAGTAGGGCACGAACAGGTGCCGGGGAACGCTCTCGAACGCCTTGCGCCACCGCGGGTCCGCGTCCCATGCCCCACTGGCCCCGATCTCGCGCACCAGCGCCGACCGGGCCTCGGCGGCGAGACGTTCCAGGTCGTGGTCCACAGCGCGCGTGCCCATACCTCCACTGTGCGGCCGGAGGCCCCGGGAGGCGAGTACCACGCCGCGTCCGACCGGATTCGTCCACTCCGCCCGCCCGCTCGGCCCGCCCGACGTCGTCGGCCCGCCCGACGTCTCGTGGATGGTCCTAGGCCTGGAGTCCTCCGCCCAGGCGTCTGAGACCATGGGTGACGTGAATGAGATTCGGCGCGGCACGCTGCAGGAGCAGACCTTCTACGAGCAGGTCGGTGGCGAGGAGACCTTCCGGCGCCTCGTGCGCCGTTTCTACGAGGGCGTCGCCGAGGATCCGATCCTGCGGCCCATGTATCCCGAGGAGGACCTGGGCCCGGCCGAGGACCGCCTCACGCTGTTCCTGATCCAGTACTGGGGCGGCCCCACCACGTACAGCGAGAACCGCGGCCACCCCCGGCTCCGTATGCGCCACGCCCCCTTCACCGTCGACCGCGCCGCCCACGACGCCTGGCTGAAGCACATGCGCGACGCCGTCGACGAGCTCGGGCTCTCCGAGGAGCACGAGCGCATCCTGTGGAACTACCTCACCTACGCGGCCGCCTCGATGGTGAACGCCCCGGGCTGAGCCGGCCGGGGCGGCGCGGGGTCAGCGGACGCTGACGTCGAGCGCCCCGAGCCCCGCCCTGCGGACGGCGACCGACCCGTACGGCGTGCGCAGCCGCAGCCACGCGCCCGACGCGAGAAGTTCCGGCGACGCCTGCCCGGGCGCGCCGGCCGCCGTCCGCGCGGTGCGCAGGAAGCCGAGCGACTGGGCCGCGTGCACGGCCCGGACCGGCAGCGGGGTGTCCCCGACCGTCCGGGACCAGATCTCCCGCCCGATCCGGTCGAGCTCGGCCCGGGTACGGTGCTCGGGCGGCAGTTCCTCGGTGCGGGAGCGGAACTCGCGCACCGCAGCGGAGACCATCGCCCGCAGCGCATCGGGCTCCGGCAGCCCGGCCTCGGGCCGCCAGCCGCCGCGCGGGGGGAGCACCCCGGCCCACGGAGGTCCGGTCACCGCCTCCGGGACGACGGCCGTACCGGCCGACTCGTCGACGGACTCCAGGAGTTCACCGGCCGACACGGTCACGTCGAGCGTGACGTCGAGCCCGTTCTCGTACGGCTTGGCGAGGCGGGCGGCCCTGATGGCCAGGACCTCGAAGGACGGCGGCCGCCCGAAGACGGCCAGCGCGGTGCCCGCCGCCTGGAGGCGCACCGCGGCTCCACGGTCGTAGTGGAGCAGCCGGGAGAGGAAGGCCGCGAGGTCCGCCGCCTCCCCCTCGTCGGCGAGGTGGAGCACCGTCATGCGGCGACGGCCCTCTCCTGGTCGTCCCGGTACTCCTCCAGGAACGCGCGTTCCTCGGCGGTGATCCGGCGGGGCCGCTGGGTCGCGAAGTCGAACGGCACGATCACCGTCGAGGCCCGGACGTAGACCTGCTCCGGATCCTTGACCTCGTAGGTGATCGTGAACGACGCCGCTCGTATCTCCGTGACCCACAGCTCGATGTCCACCGGCTTGTGCCGGTGCACGAGCTGGCGCTTGTAGTCGATCTCGTGCCGCGCCACCACGGACCCCTGCTTGAAGTCCTTCTCCGGGCGGAACAGGAAGTCGATACGGGCTTCCTCCAGGTAGCGGAGGAAGACCACGTTGTTGACGTGGCCGTACGCGTCCATGTCCGCCCAGCGCAGCGGGCAGCGGTAGATGTGGCGCAAGATCAGCCCCGGGTCAGCTTCTTGTAGGTGGCGCGGTGCGGACGAGTGGCGTCGGCACCGAGGCGCTCGATCTTGTTCTTCTCGTACGACTCGAAGTTGCCCTCGAACCAGAACCACTTGGACTCGCCCTCGTAGGCGAGGATGTGGGTGGCCACCCGGTCCAGGAACCAGCGGTCGTGGGAGACGACCACGGCGCAGCCGGGGAACTCCAGGAGCGCGTTCTCCAGCGACGACAGGGTCTCGACGTCGAGGTCGTTGGTCGGCTCGTCGAGGAGCAGCAGGTTGCCGCCGAGCTTGAGGGTGAGCGCCAGGTTGAGGCGGTTGCGCTCACCGCCGGAGAGCACTCCGGCGGGCTTCTGCTGGTCCGGGCCCTTGAAGCCGAACGCGGACACGTAGGCGCGGGAGGGCATCTCGACCTGGCCGACGTTGATGTAGTCCAGTTCGTCGGAGACGACGGCCCACAGCGTCTTCTTGGGGTCGATGTTCTCGCGGCTCTGGTCGACGTAGGAGATCTTGACGGTCTCGCCGACCTTGATCGAACCGGAGTCGGGCTCCTCCAGGCCCTGGATCATCTTGAAGAGGGTCGTCTTGCCGGCGCCGTTCGGGCCGATGATGCCCACGATGCCGTTGCGCGGCAGCGTGAAGGAGAGGTCGTCGATCAGGACCTTCTCGCCGAAGGCCTTGCTGAGGTTGTTGACCTCGACGACCACGCTGCCCAGACGCGGGCCCGGCGGGATCTGGATCTCCTCGAAGTCCAGCTTCCGCATCTTGTCGGCCTCGGCCGCCATCTCCTCGTACCGGGCGAGACGGGCCTTGGACTTGGCCTGGCGGCCCTTGGCGTTGGAGCGGACCCACTCCAGCTCTTCCTTGAGCCGCTTGGCGCGCTTGGCGTCCTTCTGGCCCTCGACCTTGAGACGGGTCTGCTTGGTCTCCAGGTAGGTGGAGTAGTTGCCCTCGTAGCCGATCGCGCGGCCGCGGTCGAGCTCCAGGATCCAGCCCGCGACGTTGTCGAGGAAGTACCGGTCGTGGGTGACGGCGACGACGGTGCCGGGGTACTTCGCGAGGTGCTGCTCCAGCCACTGCACGGACTCGGCGTCCAGGTGGTTGGTGGGCTCGTCGAGGAGCAGCAGGTCGGGGGCTTCGAGCAGCAGCTTGCACAGGGCTACGCGGCGGCGCTCACCACCGGACAGGTTGGTGACGGGCCAGTCGCCGGGCGGGCAGCCCAGGGCGTCCATGGCCTGCTCCAGCTGGGTGTCCAGGTCCCAGGCGTTCGCGTGGTCCAGGTCCTCCTGGAGCTTGCCCATCTCGTCGAGGAGCGCGTCCGAGTAGTCGGTCGCCATGAGCTCGGCGACCTCGTTGAAGCGGTGGAGCTTGCCCATGATCTCGGCGGCGCCGTCCTGGACGTTCTGCAGGACCGTCTTCGACTCGTCCAGCGGCGGCTCCTGCAGGAGCATGCCGACGGTGTAGCCGGGCGACAGGAACGCGTCACCGTTGGAGGGCTGTTCGAGGCCCGCCATGATCTTGAGAACGGTGGACTTTCCGGCACCGTTCGGACCGACCACACCGATCTTCGCGCCGGGAAGGAAGCTCAGCGTGACGTCGTCAAGGATCACCTTGTCGCCGTGCGCCTTGCGTGTCTTGCGCATCGTGTAGATGTACTCAGCCAAGAGAAACCGTCCGGCAACTTGAAATCTGGCAGTGGGCAGTACCACCCATCTTGCCGCACGGCCAGCCCTCGACGGAAACCGGATGGTGAGGCCCCCGGAGGAACGACGCGGCCCCGGCGCCGAGAGGGCGTACCGGGGCCGCGTCGCACGCGTGTGTCATCGCGCGGTCACGCACTGTCGAGTTGTCAAGGAGCGCTGTTCCTCACGGGTTCCGGCGACGCAGAAGGATCATCACCGCGCCGCCGATCACGACCAGTCCGATGGCGATGCCGCCGATCACCGGGGTGGCGCCGGAGCTGCCGGTCTCGGCGAGGTCGGTGGCGGTGTCGAGGGCCTCGCCCCCGCCCACCGTCGCCGGGCTCGGCTCGCTCAGGGTCTGGACCGAGTCCCCGCCGGCCCCGGCCGCGGTCCGCGTCCGGCAGTCCAGCACGCCCCTGAACCGCTTCGCCTGGCCGTTCGGCCCCTCGATCGTGAAGTCGTACGCCTGGTCCTCCTGCAGGGGGATCGTCACCGTGCGGGTCTCGCCCGCCTCGATGGTGTAGGTGATCCCCATCAGTTCGAAGGTGAAGGGCTCGTCGCCCTCGTTGGCGGCGGTGAGGTCCAGGCCGCCCGCGGCGCAGTTCTTCTCGGCGGACAGGGCCGGTATCGCGCCCTTCCCGGCCCAGTGCGCGGTCGCCGTGGCCGTGACGGTGGACTCGCTGGAACCGGCGAGGATCTGGGTCTGGCTGCGGGTCTCGGAGGCGAACGCGCGGCCGACCGGCACGGTCGTCGAGGCCTGCACGGTCAGCTCGGCCGAGCCGTCCGCCGCCTTCTCGGGCACCTCGAAGTACAGCTCGCTGCCGTCCCCGGCCGCGGTGACGTCCTCGCCCTGCGCGTCGACGACCCGCACGCCGTCCGCCGTGGCGTCCGAGGGCGGGGTCACGGTCACGGCGTCCGCGTCGGTGCGCACCGTGACCGGGCCGAGCCGTTCCCCGGGACGGCCGGAGACCGCGGATGTGTCGAGGGTCAGGGAGGCGGTCGGTTCCGCCAGGTCCCGCGCGTTCTTCTCCAGGTAGTCCGCGAGCTTCTCCGCCTCCGGGTCCAGGGCCGTCACCTCGGCCCCGTCCGAGTACCGCCAGATCGCGACCTGGGTCCCGGTGGCCGCGTCCTCCTCGGTGAGCCCGCCGGCCCCGGCCTTCGCGGCGAGTGCCGCGAGGTCGTTCACCTGCGGATAGGAGTTCTGCAGGATCCAGCGGATCCTGCCCGCCTGCTTGTTGGCGCCGAGCGACGTGCCGCTCCAGGGCGTCTCCCGGTACTCGGCGTCCTTCTGCGTCGGGTTCTGGACGTCCACGCAGTAGGTCTGCAGAGTGCCGCCGCCGTCGACGAACATCTCGAACAGCCCCGCGGGAAGCTGCTGTTCCTGGCCGTCCTCGGTCCTGAGCACGGCCGTTCCGAACGTCTTGAGACCGTCCATGGTCGCCGTCGCCCCGCCCGAACTCCCGACCGTGTCCTCGGCGGCGGCCGGTCCCGCGGTGACGACCGCGCCCGCGAGGACCAGGCCGGACGCGAGGGAGACGGCGGCGAGGCGGGCCGCCCCTCGCCTGCGCGCGGCCCACCCGGACCACCCGGAGAACGACGCCGAGAACGAAGAAAGCACAGAATTTCCCTTCGAGCAGGACCCGTTGACGTGGGGGGTTGTGGTCCCACCAGCAGAATCAGAAGCCCCGTGAGCTATGCCCGGCATCCTAGGGACGAGGCGCACCACCTTTCCCAGTCGTATCGTCGGACAACCGATCCGAATCGGAATCGTTATCGCGTGCACAGCCCATGGACAGCTCTTGTCGACAAATCACCCGGGTGTGCACACGGAGCCTTCACCATCCGTACGCCGCTGCCCCACGCCCGCCTCCGCCTCCGCCTCCGCCTCCGGAGTGACGTCACGTCACCCCGGCCGGTTCCGGCCTGAGTTCGGCGGCGGGGTCGAGTCGGCCTCCGGGCGGCGGTGTCTCCCAGGTCGGCTCAGGCTGGAGCAAGGACCTGTCGGCACCCGGCGCCTCTCCCCGGGACGTCCGCCGGAACGCCGAGGTGCCCCGCGAGAGATCGTGGCCGATGGCGACCGCGTCGACGTCCGCCGAGGCCCAGCTCTGCCCGTCCCGCTGCTCGGTACGCACCTTCAACCGCCCCTGCACCACCACCGGATCACCCAGCGACACGGACGACGCCACGTTGGCGGCGAGCGTGCGCCGCGCCCACACGGTGAAGAAGTTGGTGTGCCCGTCGGTCCACTCGTTCTTCTCCCGGTCCCAGTACCGCGAGGTCACCGCCAGTCGGAACCGGGCCGACGAACCCGTCGACAACTCCCGGCAGACCGGCTGGGTCGCCACGTTACCCACCACGCACACCATCGTCTCGTTCATCTCTCGAACCCCTCCTCGACGCCGGCCCCGAAACCGGCGCCGACCGGACACGCGTACGGGCCCGTCCCGTACGGCTGCTGCGTCTGTCGTGCGGCGCTGCCGTGCTCGCCGCGTGTTCAGACTGCCGCCGCCGGGACGAGCCCGCCGAGCCCTGTGCACTACCCACCGGTTGTGGACAACTCCGTCACCCGACGGGGTGAAGCACCCGCGAGAAGGCCACCCCTCACCCCACCCCTCCGAGACTGCCCCCTCACCCCACAGGCGCCGTCCCCAGCACCCGCCCGTACTGCTCCCGCACCTCCCGGTACCGCAGCAGTTCGGCGGCCACCGGATCCAGCACCCGGGCCCGGCCGCACCCGGCGGCAGCCTCCCGCAGCCGCCGTTCCGCCTCGTGGCCGTACCGCCGTGCCGGACCGCGCGCGGCCATGCGGCAGCCCCACTCGACGGCCGGTCCACCGACGATGCCGATCACCATCAGCAGCACCGGCACCCCGAGATTGGGCGTCATGAAGCCGATGATCTGCCCCAGCAGCCACAGACCGCCGACGACCTGGAGCAGGGTCATCGACGCCTGCGCGAGCACCGCCGCGGGCCACCAGCCCGGCCGCGGCGGCCGCCCCGTCGGCGCCCCGACCCGCACGGCAAGCTCGTCCAGCGCCTCCGGCAGCCCCTGCGCCCCGCGCACGGCCGCCTCGCGCACCGCCTGGGCCCAGGGCACGGGCAGTCCCACGGCGGCGCGCTCCGACAGCGTGCGCACCGCCTGTTCGACGCGCTGGCGCGCGGTGGACTCCTCGTCCACGGGCGCGGCCAGGGCGAGCCGCCCGGTGGTGGGTTCGGCACGGCCCCGGTACCACCGCCACAGCCGTAGCCAGGGGGTACCGCACGCGCGGTTGGCATGACGCAGCCAGAGGCGTTCCGCGGCCTCCCCCGCGGCGGTGGCGCCGACGGCGTCCGCGAGCCGCGCGGCGAACTCGTCCCGGGCCCGCTCGCTGAGCCCCGCGCGCCGCTGGTTCGCGTACACGGGCCACAGCCGCGCGGCCGCCGCGTCCAGATCGGCGCGCACCCGGCGGGCCGGGGCGCCCCGCTCGGCCACGAACTGGCCCAGCGTGTCGCGCAGTTCCCCCACCCCGTCCCCGGTGAGCGCGGACAGCGCGAGCACGGTGGCGCCGGGTTCGCCGTGCTCCCCCAGCGCGATCCCGTCCTCGTCGAGCAGGCGCCGCAGATCGTCCAGCACCTGGTGGGCCGCCTCCCCGGGCAGCCGGTCCACCTGGTTGAGGACGACGAACATGACCTCCGCGTGACCGGCCAGGGGCCGCAGATAGCGCTCGTGGAGGACGGCGTCGGCGTACTTCTCCGGGTCGACGACCCAGATGACCGCGTCCACGAGCGCCAGGATCCGGTCCACCTGCTCCCGGTGCTGCACCGCCGCCGAGTCGTGGTCGGGCAGGTCCACCAGGACGAGCCCGCGCAGCTGGGCCTCCGCCTCCGGACTCTGCAGCGGCCGCCGCCGCAACCGCCCCGGGATGCCCAGCCGGTCGATGAGACTCGCGGCTCCGTCGCTCCAGCTGCACGCGATGGGCGCGGCCGTGGTGGGCCGGCGTACGCCCGTCTCCGAGATCGTCACTCCCGCGAGGGAGTTGAACAGCATGGACTTGCCGCTTCCGGTGGCGCCCGCGATGGCGACGACCGTGTGCTGACCCGAGAGCCTGCGTCGCGCCGCGGCCTCGTCCAGCACCCGTCCGGCCTCCGCCAGGGTCGTGCTGTCCAGCCGTGTGCGGGACGCCCCCACCAGCTCCCGCAGCGCGTCGAGCCGCGACCTCAGGCGTCCGTCGTACGCGAGCGGGGCCGGCTGGGCGACCGGGGCCCTGTTCTCCGTGCCCGGGGCCCGCTCGGTGGCCCCCGCCTCCGTGACCCGCCGCGCGATGAGCCCGTCGTCCCACGGATCGCCGGACTCGGCCCGCGCGGACGAATCAGCGGACGGATCACCGGACGGGTCAGCGGACGGATCAGCGGCCGAGTCATCGGACGAACCCCCCACCGAAGCACTCGCCGGACGACCGGACGCGCCACCGCCGAAGCGGTCGGGCACGCGCGCGTGGGCATCGCTCCCGCCCCGGGCACGCTGCTCGCGGCCCGGCCCGGCCGGTGCGTCGGCGCCCCGGTCCGGCGCCGCCGCGCGCCTCTCCTCGCACCGCGCGCCCGGAGCCCTCTCCGACGGCCCCCTGTCGCCCTTCCTCCCCCCCGGCCTCTCGAAGGTCCTCTCACCCGTCCTGTCGTCACCCTTCTCGGGCACGTCGTCTCCGGTCTGATCCGTGTGGTCAGTGACGGCGGTCACGGCGGTCACCTCTCCTTCTGCAGTACGGACAGGGCGGCGATGAGTTCGGCCTGCGGTTCGGGGTGCACGTCGAGCGCGTCGAGCGGGGCGAGCCGGCGTTCGCGCTCGGTGTCCAGGGCCCGCTCCAGGTACTCGGTGAGCAGCCGTCCGCCCCGGTCGCGCAGCCGCAGCGCGCCGTGCGCCCCGATCCGTTCGGCGAGCCCCTCGCCCGCGGACCGCGCCCGCCGTCCGCCCAGCAGGGCCGTGGCGCCCAGCGCGGCCACCGCCTCCACGTCCGGCGCGGCGCTCCGGTCGAGGTCGCGCACCTCTTCCTCGGCGTACTCCTCCAGCACGCGCCGCCAGCGTCGTACGGTGATCCCGATCCGGTCCTCGACGCTCTCGCGCGCGGCGTCACGTTCCGTCAGTCCGGCGGCCACGGCGGCCGGTTCGCGGCGCCAGGTCTCGCCGATCCGCTCGTCGGCGGCGGTGACGGCGCAGAGCAGCAGGGTGCCGAGGCTTTCCACGAGGGCGTCGAGCAGTTCACCCGCGGTGCAGTCCAGCGGGTAGCTGCGCCACCGTTTGAGGGCGTCCCCCGCGAGGACCGCCCCCGCCTGCAGCCGCCCCTTCACGCGCGCGTACTCGCTGTCGTACGCCGTGTCGACGGCGGCGGTGAGCCGCAGGGCCGTGGAGTACTGCTGGGCCGCCGCGCTCGCCAGTTCGGGCATCCGGGACCTCAGCGAGTCGAGGACGCCGTGCGCCGTGCGGGCCACGGTCTCGTGCCGGGCCGCCGGGTCGGTCGCCTGCTGGACGAGCCAGGCACGCAGCGGAGCGACGGCGGTGCCCGGCAGCAGCCCCCCGCCCCAGGCGGACTCGGGCAGCTCGGGCACGGTGAACCGGGGCACGTCGCCGAGCCCGGCCTTGGTCAGCAGTGCCCCGTACTGCCGGGAGACCTCGGACACCACCTGGTGGGGCACCCGGTCCAGCACGGTGACCAGGGTCGCCCGGTGTTCCTTCGCGGACCGCAGCAGATGCCAGGGCACGGCGTCGGCGTAGCGGGAGGCCGTGGTGACCATCACCCAGATGTCGGCGGCGCAGATCAGTTCGGCGGCGAGGACGCGGTTGTCGGCGTCCAGGGAGTCGACGTCGGGGGCGTCGAGCAGGGCGAGACCGGGCGGAAGGCTGTCGGCGGTCTCGACGCGCAGGACGCGCCGGCCCTCCTCGCCGCCGTCGCGGCCCGGCGGGAACGACCCGTCGTCCGGATCCTGACCGGGTTCCCGCCGCACCGGCCGGGCGCGGGTGAGGTGCGGCAGGACCCGCATCCCGCTGAACCAGTGGTGGTCCTCGGGATGGCAGATCAGTACGGGCGTACGGGTCGTCGGCCGCAGCACTCCGGCCTCGCTGACCTTCCGCCCCACCAGGGAGTTGACGAGAGTGGACTTGCCGGCTCCGGTCGACCCCCCGACCACGGCCAGCAACGGCGCTTCGGGTTGCCGCAACCGGGGCACCAGGTAGTCGTCGAGTTGCGCGAGCAGTTCGTCGCGGTTGGCACGCGCGCGCGGGGCCCCTGCCAGGGGCAGCGGGAAGCGCGCGGCGGCGACACGGTCGCGCAGGGCGGAGAGCGCGTCGAGCAGCTGGGGCCGTACGTCCAAGGTCACCACATGCGAAGAATGCCCAATTTTGGGAACATTCTGAAGCATATAAGTACGCCTGCGCGCCGAGCGGACACAGAGGGACGGAAGGGGCGAGAGGGGCACAGGCATAACGAGTGCACAACATGCGGGCCCCGAGCCGCGAAAAGAGGTGCACGATTCGTACCTGCCTGCGATTATCAGGACCGCTTCACCGAACCTCCACATTGAGCCACGGAGGCGAAGCAACAGGGGCAAGGACTCGGGAGCCCTATCCTTGTCCCCGGCGACGTCACGGATCCGCCCACACCCGGGCACCAGACAGAGGCCACCACACCCGGCCCCCGTAGCTCAGTGGATAGAGCAGGCGCCTTCTAAGCGCTTGGCCGCAGGTTCGAGTCCTGCCGGGGGCGCAAGTCTCCGCCCTCCCTCCGGGAGGGCTTTTTTACTGGTCACGACAGGTAGCACCCGCCACGACAAAAACCCTGGACACTCCCCCGACGGCCAAGGGGGGATTCCGGGGCCGTCCGGCTGTCACCGGGTTCTCTCGGGTGGCCCCGTCGAATACGTGTCGAAATTCTCGCCGTGAAGCCTCGGCTTCCGTCGGCTTCCGGCCCGGGACGGTCCCCGACGGCCTCCGGGCACCGTTTCAGGTCAGGCAGCCGTCCCTCGACGCCACCGTGCGCATGCGGCCGACGGCACCGGCACCGGCACTACCTTCGGCGTCGGACGCACCGACCGGCCACGAGCACGACGAGGATCGCAACGACGAAGGCCCATACGGTCGTTGCGCCGTGGTACACGGGCCGAAGGCGCCGCTCGCCCTCCCCGGCGGAGGGGCCCTGTTCTCTGTCCGGATTCCGGCGTCGGTGAGCGCCGGCCCCACACTCCCGTTCGGAACGGGTGATCCACCGGCCGACGCCGTGACCCCCGGTGCGCGGGCGCGTTGAAGGGGCGTGCGGCCACGAAGTGGGGGTCGTGCTCACCGATCAAGAAGGAGAACGTGATGTCTCGCATCGCGAAGGCAGCCGTCGTCACCCTCGGCACGTCCGCCGTCGTGCTCAGCGGCGCCGGCCTGGCCTCGGCGGACGCGGGTGCCGAGGCCAAGGCCGTCGGCTCGCCGGGTGTCCTCTCGGGCAACGTCGTCCAGGTCCCCGTCAACATTCCGGTCAACCTGTGCGGGAACACGATCGACATCGTCGGCCTGCTGAACCCCGCCTTCGGCAACGTCTGCGTCAACAAGAGCGACGACAGCCACAAGGGCAACCCCGGCCCCTCCGGCTACGGCCACTGACACGGCCGACAGCCCTGAGTGCCACAGCGGCGACACGGCAGTGACGCGAAGCCCCCGACGGTGGGACACCCGCCGGGGGCTTCGCGCCGTTCCGGGACCGCCCGCCCCGGGCCACCGCCAGGGACGACGGGCCGCGGTCACCCGTACCGGTACACGTGCCCGATCGACTCCAGCGACCCCGGAGTCACGTTCCACGGCGGCATCCGCTCGTCGCGCGCGACGATCCGCCCCCGCTGGGCATCGCCTTTGCCCGGCGGCTTGGCCGGCAGATAGCGGGCGCCGCGGTGACGCTGCTGCCAGCGCGTCCACTGCAGGTCGACGAAGGCGTGGTGCAGCCAGAAGACGGGGTCGTTGACGGAGGCCCCGCCGACCATGTGCCCGCCGACCCACCGGTGCACCCGGTTGTGGTTCAGCCAGGAGCCGCTCCCGGTCCCCTGGCCCCACCCTTCGAGCCGGTTGCGGAAGCCCCCGCGGGTGACCGAGTTCCAGGGGGCCTTGTCGTAGACGGACTCGGCGAGGGCGGCGTCCAGGTCACGGGCGGTGGGCAGGGCCACCGGGTTGCGCGGGTAACCGAAGTCCCGGGTGAGGTACTCGATGTCCGTGAGCCCCTCCGTGATGGTCCACCGGCCCGTCCCGTAGGCGAACGGGCCGGTCGTCACCCGCAGGTCGGAGCGCCGCCCGTTGCCGCCGAGCAGATCGGCGGTCCAGGGCGCGGACGTCGTCGTACGGTCCCGTGTCCAGTCCCAGTACGGGACGGTCACCGAGTCGTCGATCCGGCGCAGCGCCTTCTCCAGCTCCAGCACGAACCGGCGGTGCCAGGGCAGGAAGGAGGGCGCCATGTGGGCCGTCCGCAGACCGCCGTCGCCGTCGGAGACGTAGTGGTCGATGTGCATCCGCACGAACTCGTCGTACTCGCCGCGCTGTTTGAGCTTGAGCAGCGCGTTCACGAACCGCCGGCGCTCCGTGCGGGTGAGCGTGCTGACGTCCTTACGGGTGTAGGCCATGGCCGACCGCTCCCTCCGCCGTCTCCGCCACGCGCAGGCGCTGGGTGGCTCCCAGTTCCTCGACCGCGGCGCGGGTCGCCGCCAGGGCCGTCGGGTACGAGCGGTAGTGGTCGATCATGCTCAGGTACGTGCCGTCCGCACGGCGCATGAGGTGCAGGGGGCGCCCGTCGACGGTCACGTCCCATGCGCCGGGGCCGGGCGTCCGGGCCCCCAGATAGGCCGTCTGGCCCGTGTCGGCCTTGATCCCGCGGATACGGCGGCCCCGGTACGTCTCGTCGAAGTCGGCCTCCGCGGGTCCCGCCGACCGGCGCGGCCACACGGCGGCGACCACGGGGGTCACGGCCAGGGCGACGGCCGACGCTCCCAGGGCGCGCAGCGCGTTGCGGCGCGTTCTGCTCCGGCCGGCTTCGGGGTCCACCGTCACTCTGCTGACGAACAACACTCTCTCCTCGTCGTGTTCGGTAGCGGTGACCCCCGGACGGCCGGGCCCGGGCCGGTACGGCCCCGGGCCTCGTCTGTCGTGTCGCCGCGGGCTCAGACGAGCCCGAGGTTCGCGGTCGGCGCCGTCCGCAGCAGCGGGGCGAGCACGGCCACCTGGGGGTCCTTCAGGCTGGGCAGGCCCAGCGCGTGGGGGTCTGGCGCGGTCAGCGGGGTGTCCACGTTCAGCCCGGGGGTCAGGGTCCGCAGATCGGCGGCGGGCGCGTCGAGGCCGACCCGCTCGAAGCCCTCCCCGACCAGCCGGGGCAGCGGGGTCTCGGCCTTCAGCCCCGGCAGCGCGGTGCCGAGCGGCACCTGCGGCAGGCTGCTCGCGGGCAGCAGCCGCCCCTCGACGTACTTCGGGCCGCCCTGGGGAGCGCCCGGCATGAGCAGGGGCAGCTCCCCGCTCAGCCTGGGAGCCTTGACGTTCAGGGAGTGCTCCACCCCTTCGAGCGGCAGGGGGACGGGGACCGTCTCGGCCGCGACGGCGGGGGCGGCGGAGGCGCCCATCGCGGCCGCCACACCGGTGACGACGGCGGCAAGGGTTCCTCGTGTGGTCGGCTTCATCTCGGTACGGTCCCTTTCAGGAATGGGCGGATCCGGGATCGGCGCTCGTGGGAATCGGCCGGATCGACGGATACGGAATCGGTGGTGCGCCGGCTGTTCTGCGGGCTCGGCGCCCGTACCGGGTGAACGATCCGGAGATCTCCCTCAGTTCAAGATTCGCCCGACTGCCGCAATGGTCCGAGAGGCTTACCTGCTCATTTCCCTATTGCATCACCGGCCCGTCGATCACATGGTCAGCTCGTCCAGAAATCCCACCAACGGGTCAGGATCAGCATGCCGATCACTCCGAGGTGCAGCACCGGGAGCACCCAGGTGAACTCGACGAGAAAGCCGCTCAGCCAGGCCGGCGCGGGCAGGAAACCGTTGCGGACGTTGAACGAGGCCAGGTACCAGAAGAGGACGATCGTGGCGATCCAGGCCAGGCAGCACCACAGACAGAGCGAGTTGATCCGGTACAGCGACTCGAACTGCAGCCAGGTCACGAAGCCGACCCCGAACAGCGTGCCCGCGCCGAAGGTCAGCCAGTACCAGCGCGGGAACACCGCACCGGCCAGCAGGCTCATGCCGACGCAGACCACGATGCCGTAGGCCACCAGGCCGAGCATCGGGTTGGGGAACCCGAAGGCGGAGGCCTGGTCGCTCTTCATGATGTTGCCGCAGGAGACCACCGGGTTGAGGCTGCAGCCCGGCGTGAAGTCCGGGTCCTCCAGCAGCTTGAACTTGTCGATCGTGATGACCCAGGACGCGAGCAGCCCGGCCGCGCCGGTGATCAGCAGCAGGATCGCGAAGGCACGCCCGGCGCCGGCCGTACGCACCGGCCGTCCTGCCGGGGCGGCCATCAGCCGCGCAGGCTGCGGGCCGGCAGGAGGACGTGCGCGGCGCTGGTCAGCGTCTCGGGGTCGCCGGCGAAGGCGGCGAGGGCCTCGGGCGCGACGGGCATGCCGGGCCGGGCCTCGGGCCAGGGGCGGGTGGCGAACAGCAGGTAGGCGAAGCCGCGGGCGCCGACGGCGGCGAGCCACTCCGGCGGAGCCGGGCACTGGGCGTTGAGCTGCGGCAGGGTGACGACGGCCTGGCCGGCCTCGACGAGCAGGGTGACCGGCAGGCTGGAGTTGGCGGTGCCGTCGACGACCTTCTCGCCGATGGAGAGGCCGAGGCTGGTCAGCAGGTCCGCCACGGCGGCCGTGGAACCCTCCGGGCCGCTGCGGCCGTCGCCCAGGGTGTAGGCGAGCAGATAGGGCATGTCTCCGTCGGGGGCTTCACCGCTCCACGCCATGACGACGAGCGTGCCGAGGTCGGCGGGACGGAAAGGGCGAATTTCAGCGGAAGTTGAAGTCACCGCGGAACCCTATCCACGCCCGCCAAACGACTCGGCCGCCTTTTCACCCGACCGGGCGACAGGCGACGACCGACCACACGAATGAGGGACACGTCTCGAACAGTGCGGAATTCACCCGTCCGAGGATCGTGAAAGAGGGCCGGAAAGGCGTCGGGCCGGTTCCGCGCCTTCGCGGAACCGGCCCTGGGGCCGTGCAAGGAAATGTCAGCCCTGGAGGGGCAGGCCGCCGAGGAGCTTGGTGGCGCCGCCGGGGGCGTTGAGGGCCTTGGTCGCGCCGCTCACCGTGTGGAGCACGGAGTCCTTGTTCTCCGTGTCGAGCGCGTTCGACTGCTGCTGCAGCGGAGCGGGCTCGATGGGCCCCTTGAAGAGCGTGTTCACCGCGCCGTTGAGGCTGGTGGGCGTGACGTCCGTGGCGTCGTAGGCAAAGGCGGGCGCGGCGGCACCGGCGATGGCCAGGGACCCTGCGACGACGGCGGCGGCCTTCAGCGACTTCATCGTGTTCCTCTCCTCGGATACTGGAAGCACTGCGCCGTGTCCAACGAGCCCTCGCGCCGGCGGAAACCCCGTTCGGGACAGGTCATATCTGACGCCGAACAACAGGTCATACGAAACAGGCGCCGGACCTGTCGCCGGACCTGTCCCGGCCGGCTCGCCCCGGCCGCTCCGTCTCGCTCTCAGCGACCGGGCGCCGCGGCCGGCGGCCGTACCGGCAGGGTGTCCGTGGCGGGTGTGACCGGCAGTTCCGCCGAGGGCGCCACCGGCGGCACGGCGAGCGGGGCGGGCAGACCGCTGCCCAGGAGGGTGGCCCCGACGAACCGGACCAGGCCGGCGACCACTCCGTCGACGGCGGGCGGCACCTGGGCGAGGTCACCTGAGGTGGCCGCCTCGATCAGGCTGTCGACCGCCGTCTGCAGGGCGGTCAGCGCGTCGGACACCGGGTCCGCCGCGACAGAGCGCATGGGCTCGCGGTCGAACGCCGGCAACGTGACGGCCGACTGCGCCGCCGGCGGGGCGGCAGGCACCAGGGGGACGGCCGGGGCGGCAGGCACCACAGGGGCGGCGGGGGCGGCAGGCACCACGGGGGCGGCCGGCACCGAGGGGAGCGACGGAGCCGATGGGACCGTCGGGGCGTCCGCGGCGGGCGGGACAACTGGCGGGGCCGGGTCCGCCGGCAGGGTGACGGGAGGGTCGACCGGCGGTGCGACCGGCAGCACCACCGGAGGCACGGCGGCCGGCGGGGTCGCCGGGGCGCTCGTCCTGGCCTTGTCGATGGCGTCCCGCACGGCCTTGCCCAGCTCGGCCGCCCGGTCGGCGGAGAGCCGGCCGTCGTCCGCCTTCAGTACGGCGTCGAGCAGCTCGGTCACCGGCTTCAGCACCCCGCCGAGGTCGCCGAGGCCCTTGAGCTGGGCCCGAATCGCGTCCGCGCCGGGAACCGGGGCCGCCGACCGGGCGCGCTCGGGCGCCGACCCCACGTCGGCGGCCAGGACGGCCGGGGCGGTGACGCCGAGGAGGAGCGCGGCGCCGAGCGCGGAGGCCGCGAGACGCCGTACGGGCAGAACACGCATGGATGTTCCTTTCCATCGGTGCGGGAGATCGTCTTCTCACCGTGAAATCGGTGATCGCCGTCTGCAACCGAGGGGCACCATCCGGAGCAACACGAACCGGCCGCCCTCCCGAAGGGAGAACGGCCGGTTCGTGTTCAACGCGCGAACGTCAGTGCGGGGACGTCGGTGCGGGGACGCGAGTCCTCGAACGTCAGTCGTTGAAGCACTTGTTGCCGAACGCCGGGTTCAGCAGACCGATGACGTTGATGGTGTTACCGCACACGTTGACCGGCACGTGGACCGGAACCTGCACGACGTTGCCCGACAGCACGCCCGGGGAGTGAGCGGCGAAGCCCTTCGCCTCGCTGTCGGCGGTGGCGACGCCGGCGGTGCCCGCCACGGCCGCGGCAGCAACGGAGGTCAGGGCCAGGCCCTTCGCGATACGCGACATGGAGAGGTGCTCCTTGGAGTTGATGCAAAACAGTCGGGCGGGGGTGCCCGGCGGTGAGTCAACGCGTGGCATGCGTCCGGGGTTGTGCCTCCAAAGGAGTGATCTCGCAGAACGCCCGCTCCACCGATCCGACACAGGCGGCACGCTCCGCAGATAAATACGCATAGAGGGATAGAGTTGCCCATATCCCCACAACACCGCGGCCTTTATCAGATCCGCACATTTTCCTCACTTCGACGGTCCGCGGCATTTCCCCGTCAAGCACTCGAACCAGCTCCCGAAAGGGCACCGCCGGTCATGCGAATTCACCCGGGTCCTCTGCTGCGCCGCGCCATGGTGGGCTGCTGTGCCGCCGCCGTCCTCTGGGGGCCGGGCGCTCCCGCGACGGCGGCGCCGCCCGCGCCCTCGCCCGAGGCCGAGCGTCTGGCGTTCGGACAGCGGTACCGGGCGCTGCAGCACGGCGGGATCGTCCGCGCGGCCAACTCCTCGATCACCTGCCGTGCGACGCCGGCGATCGTCCCACCGACGGCCGCGCCCTCCCCCCTCACGGTCGCCCCCGCCCCCCTCGTGGCCGCGTCCGCCTCGGCACCGACCGTGCCCCCGGTGCTCGCGCCCCCTCCGGCGGTGACCTCGTGCGCCGACGCGCGCGGGGGACGTACGGCCGTCAACGGCGACTTCGACATGTTCTACATCGACGTCGACCGGGACCCGAACACCTACAACTCCAGCCGGGGCGAGGTCCGTCTGCCGCCGGGCGCGCGGGTGTCGTACGCGCGGCTGTACTGGGGCGGGAACCTGCGCGTGGGTGAGCAGAAGCCGCCGAAGGACAACGGACGGGTGCTGATCGCGGAGCCCGGCGGCGCGTACAAGGAGGTGCTCGCGGACACGGTGGTGGGGCACCGGGTGGCCCGGGGCGCGGACGCGTTCCAGGCATCGGCGGACGTGACGGAGCTGGTGCGGTCCAGCGGTTCGGGGCTCTACACGGTGGCGCAGGTCAATGTGGCCATGGGCCGTTCGGCGGCCGGCGCCTGGGGCGGCTGGACCTTGATGGTGGCCTACGAGAACGCGGCGGAGCCGTTGCGGCACCTGGCGATGTGGGACGGCTTCGACGCCCTCGCCCGGGGCGGCGAGCAGCGGGTCGGGCCGGTCACGATGCCCCTGCCCGAACGCGCGCGCGGCACCGTGGGGCTCGTCGCCTACAACGGGGACCGGGGGAGCCGGGGCGATTCGCTCACCGTTTCGACCGGCCGGGGCCCCGCGGTCGCGCTCGGGGACGCGGCCAACCCGCGTGACGACGTCCTGAACTCCACGATCAGCGAGCCCGCGGCGCTCGCCGCCGGGCGTACGCCGGCGTACGCGAACACCCTCGGATACGACTCGGACGTGCTCGAACTGGGCGACGAAATCCGGCACGGCGGTGACCAGTTGGCCTTCCGGATCGTTTCGCAGCGGGACGCGGCTTGGGTCGGGGCGCTCTTCGTCGCCGTCGACGCCAAGCCGTGACGAGCGCCGCCCGGCGCCGCCTCTGAGCAAGGAACCCGCATGCGACTGTCACCATCCGACCCCCCTTCGCGGGTCCTGCACGTCACCCAGCCGGTCGACGGCGGCGTGGCCCGTGTCGTGACGGACCTGGTGCGGGCCCGGCTCGCCGACGGCCTGCCCACCACGGTGGCCTGCCCCGAGGGCCCGCTCGCCCCGGCCCTGCGCGCGCTCGGCGCCGAGGTGCGGCCCTGGGCGGCGACCCGGTCGCCGGGCCCGACGCTCGTCTCCGAGGTGCGCGGGCTGCGGCGGATCCTCGACGACGTGCGGCCCGGCCTGGTGCACCTGCACAGCGCGAAGGCCGGTCTGGCGGGCCGACTCGCCGTCCGGGGCCGCGTTCCGACCGTGTTCCAGCCGCACGCCTGGTCCTTCGAGGCGGTGGACGGCAGCATGGCGGCGCTGGCGCGCGGATGGGAGCGGGCGGGCGCGCGCTGGGCCTCCCGGGTGGTGTGCGTCAGCGAGGCCGAACGGGTCACCGGGGAACGCGCCGGGGTACGGGCGCGGTGGACGGTGATCCCCAACGGGGTCGACGCCGGGCGCTTCTCCCCCGCCGCCGCGGACACCGTGCGCGCCGGGATCCCGCTGCTCGCCGGGGTCGCTCCGGCCGCTCCGCTGGTGGTGTGCGTGGGGCGGCTGTGCCGGCAGAAGGGGCAGGACGTGCTCCTCGCGGCCTGGGAGGCGGTGCTGCGGCGGGTGCCGGCGGCGCGTCTGGTGCTGGTCGGCGACGGACCGGAGGCCGAGCGGCTTCGGACCCTGGCCCCGGAGGGCGTGCTGTTCGCCGGGGCTGTCGCGGACGCGGCGCCCTGGTACCAGGCCGCCGATCTGGTCGTCCTGCCGTCGCGCTGGGAGGGCATGGCGCTGGCGCCGCTGGAGGCCATGGCGTGCGGGCGGCCGGTCGTGCTCACCGATGTGGACGGGGCCCGCGAGAGCCTGCCGCCCGGCCGGGAGCCGGTGCCCGTGGAGGACCCCGCCGCACTCGCCGGGGCCGTGGTCAGCCTGCTGCTCGATCCGCCGCTGCGCGAGTCGCTCGGCCGGCAGGGCCGCCGTCACGTACTGACCACGCACGACGTGCGGCACACGAACAAGGCCGTCGCGGACGTGTACCGCGAACTGCTCGGCGGTGCGGACGGCCGACGCGGTAAAGCCACCGAGTGCAGGGAGTCCATCCACACGTGACTGCGGAACGTACGGAAAGCACCGTCCACTCCCCCGGTGGACAGCAACGCGAGTTCGGCGGCTCGTCCGTCTCGGTGGCCCCGCCGCGCGACACCGTCGGCGGCCCGGTCCTCACGGCCGGGCGGCGGCCCGTCGCCCGGCCTCCCTCGGGACTGCCGCTGCTGACGGCGGACGGCGGCGCGGCCCTGCTCGCGGTGCTGGCCCTCACCGACGACACGACGCCCGGGCGGCCGCTGATGGTCGCCGTCCTGGCCCTGGCCGTGGCCGTGCTCAACGCCCGGGCGCGCCTCTACCGGCCCCCTGCCGTGCCCGCCGTGCTCGACGAACTGCCCGCCGTGTGGGGGCGGATCGTGCTCGGCTGGTGCGTGCTGGGTGCCGGGGTCGCCGCACACTCCCCCGACCACGCGCTCGCCGCCCACGAGCTGGCCCTCGGCTGCGCCCTGCACTCGGCGGCGGCCTGCCTCGGCCGGGGCTCGGTGCACTGGCACCGGCGCCGGGCGCTCGTCAGACGGCCCGGCGCGGCCCTGGTGGTGGGCCCGGCGGCGACCGCGCAGCGCGTGGCCGCCGCGTTCCTGCGCCACCCCGGGTGCGGTGTCCGGCCCGTCGGCGTGGTCGCCGACCAGGCGGCCGGGACCGAGGGCCTGCCCGTGCTCACCACCCCCGAGGAGGTACGGCGGGCGGCCGTGCAGAACGGTGTCCAGGTCGTGCTCGTCGTCGGCTCCCGCACCGAACGCGCCCCGCTGCTGCGCACCTTGGAGGACGACGGCTGCGCGCTGTGGGAGGTCGACCCCGAGACCCCCTCGTACGACCGGGACGGTTCGACCGAGCTGCTCGCCGGGTTCGCCTGTCGGCGGCTGGAGCTGACGATCACTCATGAGGCGTTCGGCAAAAGGCTGCTGGACGTGGTCGTGTCCGGGGCGCTGCTGTTGCTGGTGAGCCCGCTGCTGCTGGTGTGCGCGGTGGCGTTGCGGCTGGGCGACGGGCCCGGGGTGGTGTTCCGGCAGGAGCGGATCGGCCGGGACGGGCTGCCGTTCACCCTGCTGAAGTTCCGCACCCACCGCCCGGCCGACGCGCACGAGGCGGCGACCCGGTGGAGCGTGGCGAACGACGGGGAGATGGGCTGGTTCTGCCGCTTCCTGCGGCGCAGCTCGCTGGACGAGCTGCTGCAGCTGTGGAACGTGCTGCGCGGCGACATGAGCCTGGTCGGCCCGCGCCCCGAACGGCCCTACTTCGTGGCCAAGTTCGGCCAGACCTACCCCGGTTACGCGGCCCGGCACCGGATGCGGACCGGGATCACCGGCCTGGCCCAGGTCACCGGGCTGCGCGGCGACACCTCCATCGAGGACCGGGCCCGCTTCGACAACGCCTACATCGACAACTGGTCGCTGTGGCAGGACCTCTGCATCCTGGTGCGCACGGCCGCCGCGCTCGTCCGCCCGACGGGGAGCTGACCTTGACGTCTGTGCGCGCTGCGGCGCCCGTCCTGCCCGTGGTCGCCGTGGTGGCCGCGCTCGCGCTGCCCGTCACGCAGAGCGCCGAGGGCGGAGCGACCCCGGCCGACGCCGTCTCGGGGCTGCTGGTGCTGTGGTGCGCCGTACGGCTGCTGCGGGAGCGGCGGCGCCCGCTGACCCGTACGGCCGCGGTGGTCCTCGGGCTGCCGGTGGCCGGGCTCGCGCTGGCGGCGGCCGGGGCGGGCGACCCCGGGGCCGGTGTCGAGGGGTTCGGCCGGTATCTGCAGATCTTCGTGCTGGTGCCGGTGTCGGTGCTGGTCAGCGTGCGCGGGCGGGCCGACTTCCGGGTGGTCGCCTGGTCGTTCGTGGGGCTCGCGCTGTGGCAGGGCGCCGTCGGGGTGCACCAGTTCGCCACCGGGACCGGCGCCAGTTACGCCGGTGAGGACATCCGGGCCGTGGGGACCTTCGGGGCCGGGGACGTCATGGGGATGGCCACCGTGGTGTCGTTCGGGCTGGTGTGCGCGGTCGGGCTGGCGCTGGCGCCCTCGACGGCGCGGCAGCGGGTGTGGGCGGTGGTCTGCTCGGTGCTGCTGGTGCTGCCGCTCGCGGTGTCGTTCAGCCGGGGCGCGTGGATCGCCACGGCGGCGGCGTGCGGACTGCAGGTGCTGCTGGCCGGGCTGCGACGGGCGGTGGTGGTCTGCGCGGCCGTCACCGCCGTGGGTGTGGTCCTCGTCGGCGGACTCGGGATCGGGTCCGCGATGCTCCAGGACCGGATCAGCAGCATCACCCAGGTCGCCGACGCGCCGGACCAGTCGGTCACCGACCGGTACACCATGTGGGCCGCCGCCGAGGACATGTGGCGCGAGCAGCCGCTGGCGGGCGTGGGGCTGAAGGGCTTCCCCGAACACCGCGACGGACACGCCTCGCTGGCGCTGTCCGCCGGCAGCGACATCGCCGGTGCCGGCACCGCCTACCAGAAGCAGCCGCTCCTCTCCCCGCACAACATGTACCTGCTGGTCCTGAGCGAACAGGGTCTGATCGGCCTGACGGCGCTCGCGGGGTGCTGGCTGGCGCTGGCGGTGTGCGGGGTGCGGGGGCTGGTGCGGGCCCGGCGCGAGACCGCGAACGGCGGGAGCGGCGGGACCGGTGGCACCGGCGGCACCGGTGGGTACGACTGCGGGCTCGTCGCCTGCGGGCTGATCGCCTGGGTGCTGGTCGACTTCGTGTACGCGGACATCGGCGGGCCGACGACCGTGCTGACGGCGGTGTGCTTCGGCCTCGTGGCGTGGTGGGCGCTGGCGGACCGTACCGCCACGGGTGCCGCCACGGCCGGGGCCGTCGCGTCCCGCGCACCTCAGGAGGCCGGGGTTCGATGACCGGAACACCTCAGGGGCAGACACCTCCCGTGTCAGCGGCCGGGCCGGCTGCGGACGCGGCGGCTTCCGTTTCCGGCACCAAGGGTCCGGGCGCCGGCGGCACGCTGCCGTCCCCCTCTCCCACCTCCGTTCCGCCGGCCCCCGGACCCTCGGTGCCGGGCGCGCGGGCCCCCGAACCCTCGGAGGTCGCGCCCCCCACCGGGCGGTTCCTCGCGAAGGCGACACTCGTCACGGCGGCGCTCACCGCGGCCGCCGCGCTGCTGGGGCTCGGCCGGGACCAGTCGCTGTCCTATCTGTTCGGGGCCGGCAGCGAGACGGACGCGTTCCTGGTGGCGTGGACCGTGCCGGAGTTCGCGGCGACGCTGCTGATCGAGGACGGCATGGCCTTCGTGCTGGTGCCCGCGTTCAGCGTGGCGGTGGCGCGCCGGGCCCGGGGCGGCGCGGGCCCCGACCCGGTCCGCGCCCTGGTCGCCTCGACACTGCCCCGGCTGGCGCTGGCCTTCGCCGCGGCGGCCGTGCTGCTCATCCTCGGCGCGCCCTATCTCGTCGAGGCCCTCGCTCCCGGGCTCCCCAACCCCCGGCTGGCCGTCGACTGCACCCGGCTCACCGGCACCTGCGTGCTGACCTTCGGCCTGGCCGGCTACTGCAGCGCGGCCCTGCGGGCCCACCGCCGGTTCACGGCACCCGCCGCGATCTACGTGGCGTACAACGTCGGGATCATCACGGCGATGTTCGTCCTGGGCGGACGCTGGGGGGTGCGGGCGGCGGCCCTGGGGGTCGCGGTGGGCGGGGTGCTGATGATCGCCACGCAGCTGCCGGCCCTGCTGCGGCAGCTGCGCCGCACGAAGCGCGGCGCCGGGAGCGCCGAGGCACTCGCAGACCCCGAGGCGGCCGCCGACCAAGCCGCGGACCGGGCCGCGGACCGGGCCGGCGACGCTCACGGTACCGACGCCCGAGGCGCCGACGACAAGGCCGCCCGGCCCGTCGAGCTGACCCTCATCACCACCGTCCTGCTCTTCGCGCTGTGCCGTCAGTCCCAGGTCCTCATCGAACGCTTCCTCGGCTCGACGCTGCCGGCCGGGGCCATCTCGCATCTCAACTACGCGCAGAAGGTGGCCCAGATCCCGATGACGTTCTCGCTGATGCTGTGCACCGTCACCCTGCCGGTGGTGGCGCAGGCGATGGCGGAGGGCGACACCGAACGGGCCCGCAGCCGGGTGGAGAAGGACCTCGCGCTGGTGTCGTGCATCGTGCTGCTCGGCGCGGCCGCGATCTTCGCGTGCGGACCGCAGTTGATCGAACTGCTCTTCCAGCGCGGCGCGTTCACCGCGCGGGACACCGCGGCCACCGCCGCCGTGATGCGGGTGTACGCCCTCGGGCTGCTCGGTCACGCCCTGGTGAGCGCGCTGACCCGCTCGTACTTCTCGGCGGGCCGTCCCACCTGGTACCCGCTGGCCGCGATGGCCGCGGGGATCGTCGCCACCTCGTGGATCGGCGCGGCGACCGTCGACTCCTGGGGCGTCCTCGGCATCGCCGCCGCCAACGCCTTCGGCATCACCCTCACCGCGCTGATCCTGCTGCACGGCATGCGCGGCCGGGCGGTGCCGATCCGCACCCGGCAGGTGGTCGGCGAGATGACCCGGCCGGTGCGGGCGGCCGTGGCCGCCGGCGTGGTGGGGATGTACTGCGCCGACCGGTTCGACTCCCCCGTCCTCGGCCTCGCCGTCGGCGGCGCGGTCGTCGCCCTCGTCTTCGTCCTGCTGGCCTCGGCCCTGGGCGCCTCCGGCGTCACCCCCGCACTCCGTTCCGTCACACGAAGGCTGTCGCATGTCCGTAACCGCTGACCCCAGACCGAAGACCACCACCGCCCCGCTGTGGGTGGCGATGTACCACTCGGTGGGTGACTGCTCCGACGACCCGTACCGCATCACCGTCTCGCCCGACCGCCTCGACGCCCAGCTCGGCTGGCTGCGGCGGCGGGGCCTGCGCGGGGTCGGCATGTCCGACCTGCTGGCCGCCCGTGCCCGGGGCGAGGGCCGGAACCTGGTGGGGCTGACCTTCGACGACGGGTACGTCGACTTCGTCGACACCGCGCTGCCGCTGCTGCGCGCCCACGGCTTCGGGGCCACCGTCTTCGTGCTGCCGGGGCGGCTCGGCGGCGAGAACGCCTGGGACCCGCTGGGCCCGCGCAAGCCGCTGCTGGACGAGGAGGGCATCCGTACGGCCGCCGGGACGGAGGGCATCGAGGTCGGCTCGCACGGCCTGACCCATGTCGACCTCACGACGGCGGACGCGGAGACCCTGCGCGCCGAGACCGCCGACAGCAGGGCGCTGCTCGCGGAGCTGACCGGAACTCCCGTCCCGGGCTTCTGCTACCCCTACGGCACCCTCGACCGGCGCGCCGCCGACGCCGTGCGGGACGCCGGGTACACGTACGCCTGCGCCATCGACCCGGGTCCGCTGAACGGCCCGTACGCGCTGCCCCGGGTGCACATCGGCGAGGAGGACACCGCCCTGCGGCTGCTGCTGAAGCGGAAGCTGCACCGGCTGCGCCGCCGTCCCGTCGAAGGGGTCTGAGCCGACGTGAAGGCGCTGCACATCATCACCGGTCTCGGTGTCGGGGGCGCGGAGCAGCAACTGCGGCTGCTGCTGCGCCATCTGCCGGTCGACTGCGACGTGGTGACGCTGACCAATCCGGGCCCGGTCGCCGACGGTCTCACCGCCGACGGGGTCCGGGTCACCCACCTGGGCATGGGCGGCAACCGCGACCTGGCGGCGCTCCCCCGTCTGGTGCGGCTGATCCGCGGGGGCGGCTACGACCTCGTCCACACCCACCTCTACCGTGCCTGTGTCTACGGCCGGTTCGCCGCGCGGCTGGCGGGGGTCCGCGCGGTCGTCGCCACCGAGCACTCCCTGGGCGATTCGCAGATGGAGGGGCGCCGGCTCTCCGCCGGAGTGCGCGCCCTGTATCTCGCCAGTGAGCGCCTCGGCCGGTCCACGGTCGCCGTCTCGCCGACCGTCGCCGACCGGCTCAAGCGCTGGGGCGTGCCGGCCCCCCGCATCGAGGTCGTCCCCAACGGCATCGACCTCGCCGGTTTCCGCTACGACCCGGACCTGCGCGAACTGACCCGGCGGCGACTCGGACTGCCGGAGGGCGCGTACGTCGTCGGCGGTGTCGGGCGGCTCGCGGCCGGCAAGCGGTTCGACGTGCTGGTCCGGGCCCTCGGCCGGCTGCCCGACGACCACTGGCTGCTGATCGTCGGCGGCGGCCCCGAGGAGAGCGTGCTGCGGCGGGCCGCCCAGCGGGCCCAGGTCGCCGACCGGGTGCTCCTCACCGGGGAGCGGCCGGCCGCGGGCGCCCCCGGCACCGATCTGCCCTCGCTGATGAACGCCATGGACGTGCTCGCCTCGCCCAGTGCCGAGGAGGCGTTCGGTCTCGCGGTGGTGGAGGCGATGGCGTCCGGGCTGCCCGTGCTCTACGTCTCCTGCCCGGCGATCGAGGACCTGCCGCCGGAGGCGACCGCCGGTGCCCGCCGCGTCCAGGGGGGCGCGGAGTCTTTCGTACGCGCCCTGCTGGACCTGCGCGCGCAGGGCGAGCGCACCCGGGCCGTCCCCGCCGCCGCCCAGCACTACTGCATCACCCGCAGCGCCGCCCAGCTCATGGACGTGTACGCGGCCGCCGTCTCCCGCACGCCCTCGCCGACCCCGCCCCTGGGAGTGAGTTCCGTATGACCGACCGTACGTCCGAACGTATGCCCGAAAACTCTCATCGTGGACCGGCCCACGGCGCCCGTGGCAGGTCCCTTCCCCCCTGGTCCCTGCTCGCGGCCGGCGCGCTGCTCGGCGGGGTGGCCGGGGGCGCGTACGGCGTGGTGAAGGCACCCGTCTACACCGCCACCAGCTACGTCGTCGTGGTGCCCGGCGAGGGGTCGGACACACAGTCGGCGCTCGGCTTCGCCCAGGCGTACGGGCGGGTGGCGACGCAGGTCGCCGTGCTCGGGGACGCCCAGGTGTGGGCGGGGGTGCCGGTCGAGACGCTGCGCAAGGACGTGCGGACGGCGACCTCGCCGGACGCGCCGATGGTGGCCGTCTCCGCCACCTCCTCGCGGCCGGACCTCGCCGCGGACATGGCCAACGCCGTCTCCCGGGCGCTGACCCGGCACGCGAACGACACCAAGAGGTCCACGCGCGTCGAACTGCAGCAGTTCGCCCGCGCGACCCGGCCGACCGAGGCGTCCTCGGCGTCCCCGGCGGTCACCGGTCTGGTGGGCGCCGCGGCCGGCGGACTGCTCGGCGGACTCGCCCTGCTGATCCGGCCCCGGCGCACCCCCGACGCCCCGCCGACGGCCTCCGTGCCCGGCCCCGCCCACTCCGCCGACGCCCACGGCCAGCTGTGACCAGCACCCTGCACGCGGGGGCGAGCACCACCCTGCACGCCGAACTCTGCACCGACGAACGCGAGTTCGGCGAGCTGGCCGGGCCCTGGGACCGCCTCTACCGGCGGTGCGGCACGGCCACTCCCTTCCAGAACCACGCCTGGCTGCACTCCTGGTGGCTGTCGTACGGCACCCCCGGCAGGCTCCGGCTGATCGTCGTCCGCGACGGCACCGAGCTGCGCGCGGTCGCCCCGCTGATGCTGGTACGGCGACCGCTGCCCGCCCTCGTCCCGCTCGGCTGCCCGATCTCGGACTTCGCGGACGTGATCGTCGACGACGAGTACGCCGAGGAGGCGTCGACGGCGCTCGCCGAGGGCCTGGCCGCCGCCGCCCGGACCGCGCTGATCGACTTCCGCGAGGTACGGCCGGGCGCCGCCGTCGAGCAGATCTACGACCGCTGGCCGGGCCCACGCCGGAAGGTGGCGGACTCCGTCTGTCTGGAGCTGCCCGCACGGCCCATGGACGAGCTGCTGAAACGGCTGCCCAGCTCCCGGGCCCAGCGGGTGCGGGCCAAGCTCCGCAAGCTCGGTGACCTCGGCATCGAGCCGCGGGCGGTGGGCGCCGACGAGGTGGACGCGGCCCTGCGGACCATGCTGGACCTGCACCGCCTCCAGTGGCAGGACCGCAAGGTGACCACCGAGCACATGCGGCCCCGCTTCTCCGAACACCTGACCAGGGCGGTCGGGCCGATGGTGCGCTCGGGGGATGCCGTGGTGACCGAGTTCCGGCTCGACGGCGACGTCCTGGCCGTCGACGTCACCCTGCTGTCGCGCCGGCTGGCGGGCGGCTACCTCTACGGGGCCCATCCGCGCCTGCGCGAACGCAAGGCCGACGTCGCCACCATGCTGCTCGACGCCTGCGCCGGGCACGTCGGTTCCGGCGTCCACCAGGTGCTGAGCCTGCTGCGGGGCGCGGAGCCGTACAAGCTGCGGTGGCGCCCGGACACCGTCGTCAACCAGCGGCTGCTGCTCGCCCGCCGCCGCACCGCGCCCCTGCTGTCGGCGGTCGCCTGCGACGCGGCGGCCCGGCTGCGCGGCAAGGAACTCCTCCACCGGTGGCGGGCCCGCAGGGACGCCGAGCAGAACCGGGAGCGAGGAGACCGGCCGGAGCGGAAGGAACGCGGTGGCGGCGGGCCCTGAGCGGCCCGCCGCCGGTTCCGGATCACCGGTAGCGCGACCACCAGTCGGTGCGGACGCAGAGCTTCCCGCCGAGCCAGTACTCCACCCAGTCGCCCAGCTCCAGCGGCGAGCAGTTCGGCGGACGGACGGGCGTGGTGGGAGCCGGCTTCGGCGTGGGGGACGGCTTCGGTGTCGGGGTGGGCGTGGGTGTCGGGGTCGGTGTCGCGGTCGCGCCCGTGTCGCGTCCGAAGAGCATCGACCGGTACACCTGCGCCGCCTTCGGGTTGCTCGCGCACTGCCAGACACCGTGCGGGCAGTAGTCCGTGAGCGTGTTGTAGAGCGGCTTGTGCTCGTCCATCCAGGCGAGCATGCGCCGCATGTACTCCGGGTTGTCGCCGTTGCGGAAGAGTCCCCATTCCGCATAGGAGATGGGCTTCTTGTGCTCCTTCGCGAAATCGACGTGCGCCTGCAGACCGTACGGCTCCTTCACCTGTTCGTCGAAGGTGATGCCGCGCGGCTGGTCGTAGGAGTCCATGCCGATGATGTCGACCGTGTCGTCCCCCGGATAACACTGCGTCCAGGGAATGGCGTCCCGGCCCCGGTTCGGGGTCCAGTCGAACTTGAATTTCTGCCCCGGCACCGCGCGCATCGTGGTGACGATCCTGTTCCAGTACTTCTTCCAGCTCTCCGGGTCGGGCCCGCAGCGATGGGTGTACGTGATGCCGTTCATCTCCCAGCCGAGCACGATCACCGTGTCCGGGATCCTCAGCTCGACCAGCCGCTCCGCGAGCCGGCGGTAGTGGTGGTCGAACTGCCCGGCGGCGGCGCGGCGCAGCAGAGCCCGGACCTCCCAGTCGGAGACGCCCTCCTCGTTGCGCTCCATCATGGGCACGTTGAGGACGAACATCCGGTCGTCCTCGTCGCGCCGCCACTCGGCCCACGAGTCCAGGAAGCCGGGCAGGCCCTCGATGTTGGACCAGCGGTCGCCCGGCAGGTAGGTGTGCGCCACCCGCAGGTCGGAGCCGCCGAGCCAGTCGCTCAGCTCGGCGATCCGGGCGACGCCGCGGGGGCCGTAGTGCAGGTAGGCGCCGATGGCCGGCAGTTGCTCGGGGACCTTCGGGGTCGCCGCGGGCGTGACCGGTACGGGCGTTCCGGCCGACGGCTGCACGGAGGCGGCCGATGCGGACGGTGCCGTCGGGACGGCGGGGGCGGGCGTCTGAGCGACCGGGGTCTGGGCCACCGGGATCTGGGCGGCCGGCACCGGGGTGGCGGCAGCGGGTGCCGCCGGGGCCGTGGGCGCGGCCGGGACGGCCGGTGCCGGTGGGTCGGTCACCCGGCCCGCCGGGCCGACGGCGTACACCGGCACCGACGCGAGGGCGAACGACGCGACCACGCAGGCCGCGACCAGCGCCGGCCGTCTGTCGCGGGGCCGCCTCTGCCGGGGCCGCCGCTGTTGTGGAGCCATGTCCGCTCCCCTCTCCGCTCTGTTCACTTCACTGCTTTCCGCCGCCGAATTCCACCTACTGACAATCAGTCATACGAATACGGATTCCGCCAACCGGGGCTCCGGCCTTCGGGTGCCCGAATCGCCCGCACGGGTGACCCGACGTCAAAGAAATGTGCGAGGACCCCGACGAAATGAACGTGTCGCCCTTCGACACCCGCGTTCCGGCCGTTCTGCTGCGAACGGACCGCAATCCCTTCCACCACGGAACACTGGGCGCCGTCCGCTCCCTGGGGCGCGCCGGTGTGGAGGTGCACCTGGTCGCCGACTGCGCGGGAAGCCCCGTGGGCAGCTCCCGGTTCCTCCACACGACGCACGCCCCGCCCCGCCTCGGGGCCTGCCCCGAGGAGTTCGCCGCCGTACTGCGCCGGGTGGCGGTCCGGGTCGGCCGGCCGGCCGTGCTGGTCGCCCTGGACGACGCGAGCGCCGTGGCCACCGGCCGGCTGCGCGAGGAGCTGACGGACCGGTACCTGCTGCCCGCCGGGCCCGCCGGGCTCGCCGAACAGGTGGCCGACAAGGCGGAACTGGCCGCGCTGTGCGGAAGGTTGGACCTCCCCCACCCGGCCACGGTGGTCCCCGGCAGCCCGGCGGAGGCGGCGGCCGCCGCGCGGGAGCTGGGTCTGCCGGTGGTGGCGAAGTGGAGCCGCCCGTGGCTGCTGCCCGCCGACGCGGGGCTGCGCAGCACGACGGTGGTGCGGTCGGCCGGGGAGGCCGCGGCCCTGCACCGGCGCTCGGCGCAGGCCGGCAGCCGGCTGCTGCTCCAGGCGTTCCTGCCGCCGGGGCTCGACCGCGACTGGTTCTTCCACGGGTACGCCGACCGCGCCGGCGTCGTGCGCGCCGGCGGCGCCGGCCGCAAGCTGAGCGCCTGGCCGCGGGGCGCGGGCCTGACCGCCGTCGGCCGCTGGACCCCGAACCCGGAGGTGCGGGCCCTCGCCGAGCGGCTGACCGGCGCGCTCGGCTACCGGGGTGTCCTCGACCTCGACTTCCGCCTCGACCACCGCACCGGCGCGTACCATCTGCTCGACTTCAACCCCCGCCCCGGCGCCCAGTTCCGCCTCTTCACGGACACGGCCGGCCTGGACGTCGTCCGCGCCCTGCATCTGGACCTGACCGGCCGCCCGGTCGTGGACGGGTCCCCCGTGCCGGGCCGGACGTTCGTGGTGGAGAACTACGCGCCGCTCACCGCGCTGCGCCGGCCGTCCCTGCCGCTCCCGCCGTCCCGCCCGGACGCGCGCGAACTGGCCTGGTACGCGCGGGACGACCGCGCCCCCGGCCTCGCGCTGTGGTCGCTGTGGCCGCGCCGCGCGCTCGGCCGCCTGCTGGCACCCCGTACCCCCCTCCCCCTCCAGCGCGACTCCGCTCCCGGCGAGGACCGCGCCGGGAGCCGTGCCGACAACCGCGCCGAGAACGAGAAAGCGAGCAGCCCCTGATGTACGACCTGCTGGTGGTGGGCGCCGGCCCGTACGGCCTGTCCATCGCGTCCCACGCCGCGGCCGCCGGGCTCAGCCTGCGCGTCCTCGGCCGTCCCATGGCGTCCTGGCGCGACCACATGCCGCCCGGCATGTTCCTCAAGTCCGAGCCCTGGGCGTCCAACCTGTCCGATCCCGAGGGGCGTTGGCGGCTCGACGCGTACTGCGCCGAGCAGGGCTTCGAGGCCCGCCACGGCCGGCCGATCCCGGTCGGCACGTTCGCCTCGTACGGCCTGTGGTTCGCCCGCAACGCCCTTCCGCCCGTCGACGAGCGGATGGTGACGCTGCTGCGGCGTGGCTGCGGCGGTTTCGAGGCGGTGCTGGACGACGGCGAGACGGTCCGCGCCCGCGCGGCCGTCCTCGCCGTCGGTGTCGTCCCGTTCACCGAAGTCCCGCCCGTGCTGCGCGGGTTGTCGCCCGAGCGGGTCTCCCACAGCAGCCACCACGGCGATCTCGCCCGCTTCCGGGGCCGGGACGTCACGGTGGTCGGCGGCGGCCAGGCGGCCCTGGAGACGGCCGCCCTCCTGGCCGAACAGGGCACGCGCGTGCGGGTACTGGCCCGCGCCGGCGCTCTGCGCTGGAACGACGTACCGCCCCCGCTGGAGCGCCGGCCGTGGGCCTCCGTCCGCTCCCCGCACAGCGGTCTGGGCTGCGGCTGGCGCAACTGGTTCTACGCGGAGCGTCCGGGCTGGTACCGCCGCCTGCCGGAGGCGAGACGGGTGCGGACCGCGGCCGAGGCGCTCGGCCCCGCGGGCGCCTGGTGGATCCGCGACCGCGTCGAACCGGCCGTCGAGGTACGGCTCGGCCAGGAGATCGCGGTGGCGTACGAGACGGGGGGCGTCGTCCGTCTGGAGACGGTCGGCCGCAGTGGCGAGCTGACCTCGCTGGACACCGAACACGTCATCGCGGCCACGGGGTTCCGGGCCACCTGCGAGCGGCTGGACCTGCTGGCCGGTGACGTCCGCGCGGAGCTGGTGCCGCTCGCCGACGGCTCCCCCTCGGTCGGGCGGGACTTCGAGTCCTCGGTGCCCGGCCTGTTCCTCGCGGGTCTCACCACCGCGGCCGGGTTCGGCCCCGCGATGCGCTTCGTGCACGGCGCGTCGTTCACGGCGCCGACCCTGGTCCGCGGGGTACGGCGGCGGCTGCGCTCGGGCGTGCCGGGCGGGCGGATCCCGGTGCCGGGGGCACGGGCGGACCTGGCCTCCACCACCGGGTCGTGACACGGGCGGGTGCCGGGCGGCGCGCTGCGCGTCCCGGCACCCGCCGCGGCTCAGCGACCGGAAGCGGCCCGGCCCCGCCGGTACAGGATGCTCCCGCCCGCGATCAGCGCGAGGCCGGCGGCCCCGGCCGCGAGCAGCACCTCGGGGTCGCTGCCGGTCTCGGGGAGGGTGGGCGGGTGGTCCGTCGGGGGGTGGCTGGTGGAGGGCCCGCCCGTCGGCGGCTTGTCCGTGGGGCTGGGGTGGCCCGTCGGGGGCTTGGTCGTGGGGGGCGTGGTCACCGGGGGCTTCGTCGGCGGCTTGCCCGTGGGGCTGGGGTGGCCCGTCGGCGGCTTGGTCGTCGGGGGCTTCGTCGGAGGCTTGGTCGTGGGCGGCTTCGTCGGCGGCTGGTGCGGGGGCTTGGTGGGCGGGGTGTCGCCGTAGCCGACCTCGGTGTCCTCGTCGGTGTCCGGGGCGTCGCCGTAGTCGCCCGGGGTGTCCTCGTGGCCGCCCTGCGATCCGCCGTCGTGCCCGTAGCCCTCGTTCCCGTGGCTCTCGTCGTCGCCGTAGCCGTCGTTCCCGTGGCCCTCGTCGTCGCCGTAGCCCTCGTCGCCCTCGTCGTCCCCGTACTGCGGGTGCTCCGCGGGCTGGATGTACTGCTCGTGCGTGTCCGGCGGCGTGGCCTCCTCGTAGGCGTCCGGCCGGGTGTACTCCTCGTACGCCTGCTCCCAGGAGTCGTCCGGGTCCGCCGCCGCGGCCGGCGCGTACTCGGGCTCCGCCACCGGGGTTGCGTGGCGCTGCGGGGCGTCCTGGGCGTCCTGGGCGCTCCGGGCCTTCTCCGGGGCGTGGTCGCCGGTGTTGCCGCACTTGTTGCCGACGGACGGATTGCCGAGGGACGCGGCGTCCACGGTGTTGCCGCAGATGTTCACGGGGACGGTGACGGGCACCTCGACCGCGTTGCCCGACGCGACACCGGGCGAGTTCGAGGCGGCGCCGTGCGCGCCCGTGTCCGCGAGCGCCGACGTGCCGTAGAGGGACAGCAGTCCCGTCGCCGCGGCGGCCACGACCATTCTCTTGCGCAGGTCCTGTCGCATCTCTTTCTTCCTGCTCGAAGAAGGGGGAAAAGCCGGCCTTGGAGCCGTTGCGAACACTCCAAGACCGGCTGAGGCACAGCCGAACGGCTGCTGCGATGCGCTACGACGTCAGTCGTTGATGCACACGTTGCCGGCGGTCGGGTTGAGCAGACCGATGATGTTGATGGAGTTGCCGCACACGTTGATGGGCACGTGGACGGGGATCTGCACCACGTTGCCCGAGAGGACACCCGGGGAACCGATGGCGGCGCCGTGGGCCTCCGCGTCGGCGAAGGCCGGGGTGGCCAGACCCATGGCCATGATCACGCCGGCGACGACAGCAGCGCTCTTCTTGAGCTTCACGTCATATCCCTTCTCTGCGGTCATGCCTCAATTGACGGCCGAAACCGAGCGAGCACAGCATGAACGGCTCGCATCATGACCCGCAGTCTGCGAACGAGGAATAGACACCGGAGGAAACTGAGGAACGCCGGGGGCAGGGTAATTCACCCGATCGCCCCGCAATATTGTCGGAAAGTCTTATCGGTGGCACTCCATCGGCCCATACGGTGAAAGACGACAAGCCCGGGCCGCCCGCACCCATGGTGCGGGCGGCCCGAGCCGCGTTTCGGTCCGGCGGTCAGCCGTTGTTGTTGCCGTTGCCGTTGTCCGAGAGGATCGGGATGTCGGACAGGATGTGCGACAGCGGCTCGTCACCCTTGGCCTGGGTGGAGTTCTCGGTGCACTGCTGGTTCTGCGGGGCCGACAGGATCGGGATGTCCTGGGCGGCGATTCCGGCGAGCAGGCCGATGCCGCCGACGTTGAGCTTGGCGGGCAGGCCGACGCAGGGCTTGTTGAGCGAGCCCTGGACCAGCGAGAGCTGCGGGCTCATGTCGCCCTTGGTCACCGAGTTGCCGAACGCCTGGCTGGCACCGTTACCGCTGAAGGACGTGGTCCCACCGTCGTCGGCGAGCGCCTGCGTGGCGGTGGCGGCCGCGAGGCCGGTGATGGAAGCGGCGACCGCGACTGTGGCCATTGCCTTCTTGAGCATTTCGCATTCCTTTCCTGGCGGACCCGCGGGTCCATGCTCTGGCAGCAACGGCCGGATGCCCGCCGCGGTTTCGGCACATCACCCGTTCGGCCCGCTCACGGCGGCGAATTCCCGGGGATCGAAAACACTTCGCGCGCCCCCTCGCTCACTCCCTCGCGTGGGCCGACGGAGTGAATCAGAGCAACCGGACGGTCCGGAGAGAAGTTGTCCATGGCGCTCCGGTGGAACGGGGTTCTTCCATGAAGGGACATCGCAAGTGATCAAGAAGTTCATGGCCGCAGCGACGATCGCCGCCTCCGTCGTCGGAGCCTCGGCCGCCACCGCGCCCCAGGCCCTCGCCGACGACGGCGGCACCACCACCTTCAGCGGGAACGACGCCCACCAGGTGTACGGAAACTCGGCGACCTACGGCAACATGAGCCCCCAGATGGCGCTGATCCAGGGCTCGTTCAACAAGCCCTGCATCGCCCTGCCCGCCAAGCTCAACCTCGGCGGCATCGGCGCCCTGGGAGTCGCCCTCCAGGACATCCCGGTCCTGTCGGCCCCGCAGAACCAGCAGTGCACCGAGAACTCCACCCAGGCCAAGGGTGACGAGCCGCTGTCGCACCTGCTGTCCGACATCCCGATCCTCTCGGACAACGGCAACGGCAACAACAACGGCAACAGCGCCGCGAAGAAGCACTGACACCACGGCCGCGCGAGTGGGTCGCCGATCTCCCGGCGGCCCACTGCGAGATCGAAATGTCGCGATAAGCCGCCTAATGCGCCGATCGGGGCAATGGGCGCAACTGTTGGCCGGACATCCTGTTGATCAGGGCGCAACTCCGCAACGGAGTCCGCTTTCCGAAAGGGATCGAACATGAAGAAGCTGTGGGCCACCGCGGCTGTTGCCGCCTCCATCACCGGCCTCGCGGCCGGCGTCGCGCCCCAGGCTCTCGCCGACGACGGTGGGACCACGTCCTTCAGCGGCAACGGTGCCAGCCAGGCGTTCGGCAACTCCGTGACCAAGGGCGACATGAGCCCGCAGCTCTCGCTGGTCCAGGGCTCGCTCAACAAGCCCTGCATCGGCCTGCCGGCCAAGATCAACGCCGGTGGCATCGGAGCGATCGGAGTCGCCCTCCAGGACATCCCGATCCTGTCCGCCCCGCAGAACCAGCAGTGCACCGAGAACTCCACCCAGGCCAAGGGTGACGAGCCGCTGTCGCACATCCTGTCCGACATCCCGATCCTGTCCGACAACGGCAACGGGAACGGCAACGGCGGCGGCAACGGCGCCAAGCACCACTGACGCCTCCACCGGACACACCGGAGCGGGTCGCCGAGTCCATCGGCGGCCCGCTTCGCCGTGCTCCGGCAGGTGGCGGCCCCGGCTCACTTCCTCGCGTACAGGGACTCGATCGCCGCCGCGTACGCCGCCACGACGGCTTGGCGTTTGACCTTCATCGAGGGGGTGAGCAGGCCGTTCTCCTCGCTGAACTCGCCTTCCACCACCTTGAACTCGCGAATGGACTCGGCGCGGGAGACGGCCTGGTTGGCGTGGTCCACGGCCTGCTGGACGTCGGCGCGCATCCGGGGGTCGGCCACGATCTCGGAGAGCGGGGTGTCGGGGGACATGCCGCGTACGTGCAGCCAGTGGGTGACGTCCTCGGGGTCGAGCGTGATCAGGGCGGCGACGAAGGGGCGGTTGTCGCCGACCACGATGCACTGGCCGACCGGCGGGCGGCTGCGCAGCCGGTCCTCCAGCACTGCGGGGGAAACGTTCTTGCCGCCGGAGGTGACGAGGATGTCCTTCTTGCGGCCGGTGATGGTGAGGTAGCCGTCCTCGTCGAGTGCGCCGAGGTCGCCGGTGGCGAACCAGTCGTCGGTGAGGGCGGCGTCGGTGGCCACCGGGTTGTTCCAGTAGGTGCCGAAGACGATGCCGCCCTTGATGAGGACCTCCCCGTCGTCGGCGATCCGGACGGCGGTGCCGGGGACGGGGCGGCCGACGGTGCCCGGGCGGGGCTCCAGGGGCGGGACGATGGTGGCGGCCGCGGTGGTCTCGGTGAGGCCGTAGCCCTCGTAGACGATGACGCCGGCGGCGTAGAGGAAGAGGTTGAGGTCGCGGTCGAGCGGGGAGCCGCCGCTGATGGCGTAGCGCATCCGGCCGCCCAGTTCCCTGCGGATGCGGCGGTAGACCAGCAGGTCGTACAGGGCCCAGGCGGCGTACAGGCCGGGCGTCGGGCCGGGGCCGCGGTCCAGGAACTTGTCCAGGTGTGCCTGGGCGAAGCGCACGCCGACGCGGTGGGCGCGGTCGAAGGAGGCGCCGCGGCCTATGCGTTCGGCGGTGGCGCGGCCGGTGGCGTGGATGCGCTCGAAGAGGTACGGGACGCCGACGAGGAAGGTGGGGCGGAACCTGCGCAGGGCGGGGCGCAGTTCGTCGGGCTTGATGCTCGGGCAGTGGCCGATCTCGATGCGGGCCATCAGGCAGGCGATCTGGATCGCGCGGCCGAGGATGTGGGCCAGGGGGAGGAAGAGGAGTGTGGAGGCGGTCCGGCCGGTGATCTCCTTGAAGATCGGGTGCAGGAGCTCGACCGTGTTGGCGGCCTCCGCGTGGAGGTTGGCGTGGGTGAGGACGCAGCCCTTGGGGCGGCCGGTGGTGCCGGAGGTGTAGCAGATGGTCGCGGCCGTGTCCGGGGTGAGGGCGGCGCGGCGCTTGGTCACCTCGTCGTCGGGCACACCGCGGCCCAGGTCGGCGAGGTGGGCGAGGGCTTCCCGGTCGATCTGCCAGACGTGCGGGGGCTGGGAGTGCCCGGCGGTGGCGGTGGCCACGGCCTCCGCGTTCTCGGCGCTCTCCGCGACCACGAAGCGCGAGCCGGAGTCACGGACGATCCACTCGATCTGCTCGGGCGAGGACGTGGCGTAGACGGGCACGGACTGGCCGCCGGCCGCCCAGACGGCGAAGTCGAGGACCGTCCATTCGTAGCGGGTGCGGGACATCACCGCGACGCGGCCGCCCGGTTCGAGGCCGGCGGCGATCAGCCCCTTGGCCGTCTCGGTGACCTCGCGGGCGAAGGCGGCGGCGGTCACCGGGTGGAAGGTGCCGTGGTGGTCGGCGCGGCGCAGGACCACCGCGTCGGGTGCCTCGGTGGCGTTGACGAAGGGCAGGTCGGCGATGCTGCCGCCGGCCGGGCGGGGCGCGAGGGCGGGCGTGCGCGCCTCGCGGACGACACCCCGCGCGTCCCTGACGACCTCGGTCCTCGCGCGGTCGGTCAGGCCGCCGCGCTGTTTCGCCCGGTTCAATTCCCCGCGTACGCCCATCACCACTCCCCGAGGCCCCATAAATGACGTTACCGGCGAGTCAACTTACCGGTACGTAAGGAAATATCAATGCTTTGGTATGACTGCGAAGGTCGAGAAGGGGCGCGTGATAGGTGTGGATCATGCGCCCCCACCGCTTCGGCCTCACCCTGATCTCGGCAGTCGCCTCCCTCTCCGTCTGCCTCTCCGCCGGTTCCGCGTCCGCCCTGGCTCCGCACGGTGCTTCGCCGGTCGCCGCCGAGTCGCCCTCCGCTCCTCCTCGTACGGCTCCCGGCGCCCGGTCGCTCACCGTCCTGACGGATCTGTTCGCCGAGCGGCTGCTCGTCGCGGACAAGGTCGCGGCGGCGAAGTACGGGACGACCACGCCGATCGACGATCCCGTGCGGGAGAAGGCGATCCTCGACGACGTGGCGGCACGGGCGGTCGGGCTCGGCCTCGACCCGGATGCCGTCACCGCCGTGTTCCGGGACCAGATCGAGGCCAACAAGCTGGTGCAGCGCGGCCTGTACGCCCGGTGGGACGCGCACCCCGAGGAACGGCCCACCGAGCGGCCCGACCTGGTGAAGGAGGTCCGGCCGGTGCTCGACCGGATCACCACCCAGTTGCTGAGCGCCCTCCAGGAGACGGCGTCCCTGCGGGCCGGGGCGTCGTGCGGGCCCCGCCTGCGGGTGGCGGCGGTGTGGTCCGCGGTCGACCACCGGCTGGACCGGCTGCACGGGCAGGGCCTGGTGCGAGCACTGCCCTCGGTCTGCGGACCGGGCCCCGCGGCTCGGGGATGAACGGCGGCGACACGGCCTAGCCCATCAGCACGTCCGCCGTCCTGATCGCCCCCGCGAGGCCGGTGAGGTCCTCGTCCTCGCGCTCCCTGGCCAGATCGTCCGCCCGGTGGCCCAGCCGGCTCAGGGAGGGGCGGCCCGGGATGCCGGGCCGGCCGTCGTCCTGCCCGCGGAGCGCGTCGGCGAAGTAGGCGGCCGCGGCGGCCACCCGGAGGCCGTACGGGGAGTCGGACCACAGGTTCGCGTGCAGGGCCGACGCCTCCAGGCCCTTCGACTCCTCGTGCGGGGTCCGGGTGTCGGGGTCCAGCCAGCGGACGGTGGCGGTCGCGAGATGGCCGCCGCCGGTGCCGCTGCGGGTGCGGACGGCGTAGAGGGCGGTGACGGTGTGGCCGGGGCCGATCTCGCCGCCGTCGACACGGTCGTCGCGGAAGTCCTCGTCGGCGACCCGCCGGTTGTCGTAGCCGATCAGACGGAACTCCTCGACCGTCGCCGGGTCGAAGGAGACCTGCGCCTTGGCGTCGCGGGCGGTGAGGTCGACGTGGCGCGGGAGTTCCTCGCAGAACACCTTCTCCGCCTCCTTCTCGGTGGAGACGTACGTGGTGTGGCCGTCGCCCTTGTCGGCGAGCCGTTCCATGAGCGCGTCGCCGTAGTCGCTGCCGACGCCCACGCCGAACAGGGTGATGCCGTGCTCCCGGCGCTCGCCGGCGATGCGTTCGAGGATGGTGTCGGCGTCGGTGGAGCCGGTGTTGGCGAGGGCGTCGGAGAGGAGGACGACCCGGTTCGTCGCGCCCTCGCGCAGCCCGTCGACGGCGGTCTCGTAGCCGGTCTCCACACCCGCGGCGAGGTTGGTGGAGTCGGTGGGCTCCAGGCCGGCGACGGCCTCGCGGATCTCGCCCCGGTTGCCGTCCAGACGGGTCATCGGCAGCACGGTCTCGGCCTCGTCGCTGAAGGTCACGAGGGCCACGGAGTCGTCGTCGCGCAGCCGGTTCGTCATCGTGCGCAGGGCGTCCTGCGCGAGGTCGAGGCGGCCCGGTTCGGCCATGGAGCCGGAGACGTCGATGACGAAGGTGAGGGCGGCGGGCGGGCGTTCGCGGTCGCCGGCGGCCCGGGTGGCGAGGCCGACACGGACCAGGGACCAGTTCCCCGGGCCGGTGCGGGCGCCGTCGACGGTCACCGAGAAGCCGTCGCCGTCCGGGCGTTCGTAGTCCTGGCGGAAGCTGTTGACGAACTCCTCCGGCCGGACCGTCGACGGGTCGGGCAGGTCGCCGTCGTCCAGGGTGCGGCGGGCATAGCCGTAGGAGGCGGTGTCGACGTCGAGGGCGAAGGTGGAGAGGTGGTCGGGGGCCGGGGCGAAGTCGCCGGAGCCGTCGTCCTGTTGTTTGCCGCGCTGCTCTCCGGAGTCCGGGCCGTCGGGCGCGGGGGCAGGGAAGCCGTCCGCCTTGCCGCCGTTTCCTCCCCTGTCGTACGAGGAGGAGTCGCCCCGGTCGCCGCTGTTGCCGCAGCCGGTGAGGAGCAGGGCGCAGGCGGCGCCGAGGGCGAGGAGCGCGGTGCCCGCCCGCCGCCCCGCCGTCCGCCTCGGCCCCGTCGTCCTGGTCCTCGTCCGGGTCCTCGTCCTGGTCGTCGTCCTGGTCGTCGGCGTGCTCCTGCGATACGTGTGCATCCGGGCCCCCTCGCCACGTCGTCGTCCGCCGTTCCGCGGGTTCTCGCGGCCGGCTGTTGTGACTGTGACGGCGCGGGGGGCCCGGATGTGCGCCACGGGGTGTTGCGGATGCGTCTCGAAGCGGCCACGGCGGGCGGCCGCCGAGACCGGTGGGTGATCCTCCGGTGACCTAGGAGACGACGTCCTTGCGGCCGAAACCGCGGAAGGCCAGGGCGAACAGCACCAGCGCGTACGTTACCGAGACGGAGACGCCCTGGATCATGTCGGTGTACTCGGGCTGCGGGCGGACCACGTCCAGCCAGGCGTACTGCCAGTGCGCCGGCAGGAAGTCGCGCCAGTCGCCGAGAGCGGTCACCGAGTCGAGCACATTGCCGACGATGGTGAGGCCGACGGCGCCGCCGACCGCGCCGAGCGGGGCGTCCGTGCGGGTGGAGAGCCAGAACGCCAGGGCGGCGGTGACCAGTTGGGACACGAAGATGTACCCCACGGTGACGGCCAGGGCCTGCGCGGCGGCGCCCGTGGCGAGTGCGCCGCCGGTGGGCAGCTCCAGCGGGCCCCAGCCGTAGGCGGCCGTGCCGACCGCGAGGGAGACCACCGGCAGCAGCACGATCGCCGCCAGGCTGAGGGTGAGGCCCACGACGAGCTTGGACCACAGCAGCCGGGCGCGCGGCACGGGCGCGGCGAGGAGGTAGCGCAGGGAGGACCAGCTGGCCTCCGAGGCGACCGTGTCGCCGCAGAACAGCGCGACGGGGATGACGAGCAGGAAGCCCGCCGCGGCGAACAGGTTCACCGCGGCGAAGTTCGCGCCGGACGCGGTGGCCGTGTCCATCAGGTTGACCCGGTTGTTGCCCTCGCCGGGCGTGCCGCCGATCTGGAAGGCGATCAGCAGCACGAGCGGCAGGGCGAACAGGATGCCGAACATGACCATCGTGCGGCGGCGCTTCAGCTGGCGGACCAGCTCGACCCTCAGCGGCAGGGTGCGGCCGGCGCGGTAGCCGTCGGCGACCTCGACGGGCCCGCCGGACCCGGGGCTTGCGTGCTCGGCACGCTCGGCCAGCGTGCTCATGCGGACTCTCCGATCAGGGTGAGGAAGGCGTCTTCGAGGCGGCGGTGCGGGCCGACCGACTCCACGGGGACCTCCAGCCGGACGAGTTCGGCGACCAGGCGCCGAGCACTGCCGTCGGCGTCGAGACGGACCACGAGGCCGTCGTCGGCGCGGACGGCCGAGCCGACACCCGGCAGTGCGGCGATCTTCTCGACGAGCGGTTCGTCCACGGGCTCGGACGTGCCGACCAGCAGCGTGTCGCCGGAGCCGACGATCTCGCTGACGGGGCCCGCCTGGACGAGCTGCCCGTGGTCCATGACGACCAGGTGCGTACAGGTCTGCTCGACCTCGGCCAGCAGGTGGCTGGAGACGATGACGGTACGGCCGGCCGCCGCGTACCGGATCATGACCTCGCGCATCTCGCGGATCTGCGGCGGGTCGAGTCCGTTCGTCGGCTCGTCGAGGATCAGCAGGTCGGGCAGGCCCAGCATGGCCTGGGCGATGGCCAGGCGCTGGCGCATGCCCTGGGAGTAGGTGCGCACCGCGCGGGCCAGCGCGTCGCCGAGACCGGCGATCTCCAGGGCCTCGTCGAGGTGCGCGTCCTCGGCGGGGCGGCCGGTGGCGGCCCAGTACAGCTCCAGGTTCTCGCGGCCGGACAGGTGCGGGAGGAAGCCCGCTCCTTCGACGAACGCGCCGACGCGGGAGAGGACCGGGGCGCCCGGCACGATCGCGTGGCCGAAGACGCGGATCTGGCCGCCGTCCGGCTGGATCAGGCCCATCAGCATGCGCAGGGTCGTCGTCTTGCCGGCGCCGTTCGGGCCGAGCAGGCCGAGGACCTGGCCCTTCTCGACACGGATGGAGAGGTCGCGGACGCTGTAGCGGTCACCGTTCCTGTACTTCTTGCTCAGGTCGGTGATCTGCAGCGGGACCTCGGCGAGCGCCGGGTCGGGGGCGGGGGTGACGGTCCTGCGGCGGCCGGTGACGAGGAGGACGGCCGCGATCGCGGCGCCGGCGACCGGCAGGTACCAGACCCAGGCGGGCAGGACGTCCGTGCGGTCGGCCCCGCCGAGGGGCGTGGGCACCTCCAGACCGCCCTTGAGGGAGACGGTGTACGTCGCCGGGGTGGTCGGGGAGGCGTAGCCGAGGTCGGTGGAGGCGAGGACCAGGCGGAGGCGGTGGCCGTCGTCGAGTTCGTGGTCGATGGCGGGGAGGGTGAGCGTCACGTCCTTGCCGGACTTCGCGCCCTCCACCCGGACCGGGTCGACGAGCTGCGCGGGCAGGACCTGGGACCTGCCGTCCGGGCCGACGTCGTACACCTTGGCGAAGAGGACGGCGTCCTCGGTGGTCGACCTCACATGGACCGTGGCCCTGGGCGAGCCGGTGATCTGCAGGTCGTCGGCGACCGGCTTCGACTGGAACGCGGCGAACTGGCCGGGGAAGTCGAGGGAGATGCCGACGCCGAGGGAGGACAGCTGGGCCAGGCCGCCGCCGGCGCCGAGGCCGGGGAGGGCGGAGATGGCGGGCGGGTTGGCGCCGGCCGGGTTCTCGAAGCTCTGCTCGCGCCCGGTGAGGGCGATCTTCGTGAGGTCGCCCTCCAGGCCCGGGTAGGTGTCGTCGGTCGTACCGGCGAGGCGGGGCTCGCCGTCGCCGGAGCCGGTGCCGAGGGTGCGGGTGACGCGGAACGCGGAGCCGGTGTCGGCGCCCTTGTCGTCCTTCAGGTAGCGGTCGAACCAGGCCCGTGTGCGGGCCTGGACGCGGCTGGTCTCCATGTCGCCGCCGTCGTGGCCGCCGGAGATCCAGTCGACGTCCACGGGGGCGCCGTTGGCCTTGATCGCCTTGGCGGCGGCGTCGGCCTGGCCGAGCGGGAAGAGGGAGTCGGTCTGGCCCTGCATGAGCAGGGTGGGCACCTTGATGCGGTCGCCGACGGCCTCGGGGCTGCGTTCCGCGAGGAGCTTCACGGCCTGCGCGTCGGGCCGCCCCGACTCGGCGACCCGCTGGTACATCTCGCACAGCTGCGTCTCGAACTTCTCGCAGCCGCCGCCGGTGTTGACGAACAGGCCGGCCCACAGCTTCTTGAAGACGCCGTTCGGGAACAGGGCGTCCGCCAGGTTCCAGTACGTGATCGCGGGCGCGATGGCGTCGACCCGGTCGTCGTACCCGGCGGTCAGCAGCGAGATCGCCCCGCCGTAGGAGGCGCCGGCCATGCCGAGGCGCGGGTCGCCCTTCTTGTCGAGCTGCACCTCGGGGCGGGTCGCGAGCCAGTCGATCAGCTTCGAGACGTCGGCGACCTCGCCCTTCGGGTCGTTCAGCCCGATCTTTCCGGTCGACCCGCCGAAGCCGCGCGCGGACCAGGTCAGCACGGCGTAGCCGTCGCGGGCGAGGTCCTCGGCCTGCTCGCGGACGTCGTTCTTGCTGCCGCCGAAGCCGTGGCCGAGCAGGACGGCCGGGCGGCGGCCGTCACCGCCGGAGGTGAAGTACGAGGTGTCGATGCGTACGCCCTCGGCCGTGTCCACGGCCCGGTCGGTGCGCTTCACCGGCGCCGCCTCGTCCGAGGCGGTGGCCGTCCAGGTACCGGCGCCGGCGAGCACGACCACGGCGGCCGCGGCGGCGAGGGTACGACGCGGCCTCCGCCGGAGCGCTCCGCGCAGGCGCGGGCCGGTCAGTCGAAGATCCATGCGTCAACGGTACGGGGCCGTGCCGGTGCCCCGAGGCCCCCTCAGGGGGGAAGCGTGGGGCATCCCACGGTCGTACGGGGGGATTCCGGCATACAGCGGGTGCGGTATGTCGTTGGCTGACAGCAACCTGATAATTCGCCCCCGCCGCCCCTACCCGTCCCATCCCCAGGGGCTGCGCCCCTTCGACCCCCTTCGCGCTCCGCGCGGGGGTGGGTGGGTATGTGCTGGCTCGGTGGGGCTTCTCGCGCAGTTCCCCGCGCCCCTTTCGGGGCGCGGGGAACCTTGTCCGGATCAGTGGTTGCGCGGGAAGCCCAGGTCCACGCCCGTCGGGCCGTCGGCCGGGTCGGGCCAGCGGGTGGTGACGACCTTGCCTCGGGTGTAGAAGTGGGTGCCGTCGTTGCCGTAGATGTGGTGGTCGCCGAAGAGGGAGTCCTTCCAGCCGCCGAAGCTGTGGTAGCCGACGGGGACCGGGATCGGGACGTTGACGCCGACCATGCCGGCCTCGACCTCCAGCTGGAAGCGGCGGGCGGCGCCGCCGTCGCGGGTGAAGATCGCGGTGCCGTTGCCGAACGGGGAGGCGTTGATGAGGGCGATGCCCTCGTCGTAGGTGTCGACGCGCAGCACGGTCAGCACCGGGCCGAAGATCTCGTCCTGGTACGCCTTCGCCGAGGTGGGGACCTTGTCGAGGAGCGAGATGCCGATCCAGTGGCCGTCCTCGTGGCCGTCGACCGTGAAGCCGGTGCCGTCGAGGACGACCTCGCAGCCCTCGGCCGCCGCGCCCGTGACGTAGGAGGCGACCTTGTCGCGATGGACCGCCGTGATCAGGGGGCCCATCTCGGACGTCGGGTCGTTGCCGGGGCCGATCTTGATCTTCTCGGCGCGCTCGCGGATCTTCTCCACCAGCTCGTCGCCGATGGCGCCCACGGCGACCACGGCCGAGATCGCCATGCAGCGTTCGCCCGCCGAGCCGTAGGCCGCCGAGACCGCGGCGTCGGCCGCCGCGTCCAGGTCGGCGTCCGGGAGGACCAGCATGTGGTTCTTGGCGCCGCCGAGGGCCTGGACGCGCTTGCCGTTCGCCGAGGCCGTGGTGTGGATGTAGCGGGCGATCGGGGTCGAGCCGACGAAGGAGACGGCCTTGACGTCCGGGTGCTCCAGGAGGCGGTCCACGGCCACCTTGTCGCCGTGGACGACGTTGAAGACGCCGTCGGGCAGGCCGGCCTCGGAGAGCAGCTCGGCGATCTTGATGGAGGCCGAGGGGTCCTTCTCCGACGGCTTCAGCACGAAGGTGTTGCCGGTCGCGATGGCGATCGGGAACATCCACATCGGGACCATCGCCGGGAAGTTGAACGGCGTGATGCCCGCGACGACACCCAGCGGCTGGCGGATCGAGGAGACGTCCACCCGGCTGGCGACCTGCGTCGACAGCTCGCCCTTCAGCTGCACGTTGATACCGCAGGCCAGCTCGACGATCTCCAGGCCGCGCGCGACCTCACCGAGGGCGTCCGAGTGCACCTTGCCGTGCTCGGCGGTGATCAGCTCCGCGATCGCGTCGCGGTTGGCGTCCAGCAGGGCGCGGAACTTGAACAGGATCGAGGTGCGCTGGGCCAGCGAGGACTGGCCCCAGGTCAGATACGCCTCCTTGGCGGTGCGGACCGCCGCGTCGACCTCGTCGACGGTCGCGAACGCGACCTTGGTGGTGACCGCGCCGGTCGCCGGGTCCGTGACCGGCCCGAACGTACCCGACGCGCCTTCGACGGTCTTGCCGCCGATCCAGTGGTTGACGATCTTCGTCATGCCGAGAAACTCCTTCTCACAGATGGCGGCGTCGGGTTGAGACGTGCCGGTCGTACTCCTCGCGTGCCTTGACCGCCGACGCGCGGGTCGCGGTCTCGGCCACAGGTACATCCCACCAGGCCTGCGCGGGGGGCGGGCCCGACACTGTGTCTGCCGTTTGGGTCTCCACGTAGACACAAGTGGGAGTGTCGGCCGCCCGGGCCTCGGCGAGGGCGGCGCGCAGGTCACGGACCGTCTTGGCGCGCAGGACGCGCATGCCGAGACTGGCCGCGTTGGCGGCGAGATCCACGGGCAGCGGGGCGCCCGTGAACGTGCCGTCGTCGGGGTCGCGGTGGCGGTACGCGGTGCCGAACCGCTCGCCGCCGACCGACTCGGAGAGACCGCCGATGGAGGCGTACCCGTGGTTCTGCACGAGCAGCATCTTGATCGGGACGTTCTCCTGGACGGCGGTGACGATCTCGGTCGGCATCATCAGATACGTGCCGTCGCCGACCAGCGCCCACACCGGGCGCCCGGGAGCGGCCAGCCCGACGCCGATCGCGGCCGGTATCTCGTAGCCCATGCAGGAGTAGCCGTACTCCAGGTGGTACTGGTCCCGGGACCGGGTCCGCCACAGTTTGTGCAGGTCGCCGGGGAGGGAGCCGGCCGCGTTGATGAGGATGTCGCTCTCGTCGGCGATCTCGTCGAGGAGGCCGAGCACCTGGGCCTGGGTGGGCCGGGTGTCGGGCTCGTCGGCCTCGTAGCAGGCGTCGACGCGGTGCTCCCAGCGCTGCTTGTCCTCGGCGTACTCGGCCACGTAGTCGTCCGCGACCCGGTGCCCGTGCAGTTCCAGGGCCTCGCTGAGCGCCTCCAGGCCCGACCGCGCGTCCGCGATCAGCGGCAGTGCGGAGAGCTTGTGGCCGTCGTACGGCGCAATGTTGAGGTTGAGGAAGCGGACGGCGTCGGCGGCGAAGAGGGTGTTCGACGCCGTGGTGAAGTCCGTGTAGCGGGTGCCGACGCCGATGACCAGGTCGGCGGTGCGGGCGAGTTCGTTCGCGGTCGCGGTGCCGGTGTGGCCGACGCCGCCCACGTCCTGCGGGTGGTCGAAGCGCAGGGAGCCCTTGCCGGCCTGGGTGGAGGCCACGGGGATGCCGGTGGCGGCGGCCAGTTCGGCGAGCGTCTCCTCGGCGCGGGCGTGGTGGACACCGCCGCCGGCGACGATCAGGGGGCGGCGGGCCTCGCGGATCGCGGTGATCGCGGCGGCCAGTTCGGCGACGTCGGCCGCCGGGCGGCGCACGTTCCAGGTCCGCTCGGCGAAGAACTCCTCCGGCCAGTCGTACGCCTCCGCCTGCACGTCCTGCGGCAGGGCGAGGGTGACGGCCCCGGTCTCCACCGGGTCGGTGAGCACACGCATCGCCTGGAGCGCGGCCGGGATCAGCGCCTCGGGGCGGGTGACCCGGTCGAAGTACCGCGACACCGGGCGCAGCGTGTCGTTGACGCTGATGTCGCCCGCGTACGGCACTTCGAGCTGCTGGAGGACGGGGTCCGCCGGCCGCGTGGCGAAGGTGTCGCCGGGGAGCAGCAGCACCGGGAGGTGGTTGATGGTGGCGAGGGCGGCGCCGGTGACCAGGTTGGTGGCGCCGGGGCCGATGGACGTCGTCACGGCGTGCGTGGACAGCCGGTTGGACTGCCGGGCGTAGCCGACGGCGGCGTGGACCATCGCCTGCTCGTTGCGGCCCTGGAGGTAGGGCATGTCGTCGGCGTACTCGACCAGCGCCTGGCCGAGGCCGGCGACGTTGCCGTGGCCGAAGATGCCCCAGGTGGCGCCGATCAGCCGCCGCCGCTCGCCGTCGCGCTCGGTGTACTGCGCGGACAGGAAGCGGACGAGGGCCTGGGCGACGGTGAGCCGCGTCGTCGACGGGGTCGTCGTGCTCATCGGTACCCCTCCGTGTGATCGGGGTGGAAGCAGATCCGCCACTGCCGTTCGGCGCCCGGACCGGCCATGACGTTGAGGTAGTACATGCTGTGGCCGGGCTGCGCGACGGACGGGCCGTGCCAGCCGTCGGGCACGAGCACCGCGTCGCCGGAGCGGACCTCGGCGAGCACCTCGGAGCCGCCCTCGCGGGAGGGGGAGACGCGCTGGTAGCCGAAGCCGTTCGGGCCGTCGATCTCGAAGTAGTAGATCTCCTCCAGGGCGGTCTCCTCCCCCGGCCGGTTCTCGTCGTGCTTGTGCGGCGGGTACGAGGACCAGTTGCCGCCGGGGGTGATGACCTCGACGGCGATCAGCTTGTCGCACGCGAAGGCGTCGGCGGAGGCGAAGTTGCGTACCTGGCGGGCGCAGGTGCCGCTGCCCCGGTCCTCCACGGGAACCTCCGGCGCGGGGCCGTAGCGAGCGGGGAGTCGTCGCTCGCACTTCGCTCCTGCCAAAGCGAAGCGGCCTCCCGCGCCGGAGGCGATCTGTACCCGGGCGTCGCGGGGCGCGTACACGAAGTCGGAGACTCCGGCGAACACGCTCTCCCTGCCCAGGATTTCGAACTCGGTGACGCCGTCACCGTCTGAATTGCCCGGTTCCTCCGACACGCGCACCGTACAACCGCCGCTCAGCGACAGCACGATCCACTCGCTGTCCCCGGTCGTGAAGGTGTGCGTCCCGTCCGGCCCCAACTCCACGACGCGCAGGCTGCTGTGGGTCCAGCCGGCCCGCTTCGGGTCGATGTCGACGGCGTACCGGGCGTTCGCCGTCGCGCCCTTGGGTACGTACAGCTCGGTCTTCTGTGTCATGCGGCCCTCACAACAGTCCTACGGCGGTGTCCACGGCGGCGGTCACGTCGTCGTCCGCCGGGTAGAGCAACGAGCGGCCGACCACCAGGCCCTGCACGGTGGGCAGTTGCAGCGCGCCCCGCCACTTCTCGTACGCGCCCTCCTGGTCCTCGCCGACGTCGCCGCCGAGCAGGACGGCGGGCAGCGTGGACGTCTCCATCACCTGGGCCATGTCGTCGGGGTTGTCGGTGACGGGCACCTTCAGCCAGGTGTACGCGGACGTGCCGCCGAGTCCGGCCGCTATGGCGATCGACTTGGTGACGGCCTCGGCGCTCAGATCGTTCCTGACCTTGCCGGTGACCGGGTCGCGGCGGCTGATGAACGGCTCGACGAACACGGGGAGCCGGCGCTCGGCCATGGCGTCCACGGCACGGGCGGTGGACTCCAGGGTGGTGAGGGAGCCGGGGTCGTCGTAGTCGACGCGCAGCAGGAGCTTGCCGGCGTCGAAGCCGAGGCGCCGCATGTCCTCGGGACGGTGGCCGGTGAAGCGGTCGTCCAGTTCGAAGCTGGCGCCCGCGAGGCCGCCCCGGTTCATGGAGCCCATGACGACCTTGCCGTCGAGGGCGCCGAGCAGGAGCAGGTCGTCGAGGATGTCGGCGGTCGCGAGGACGCCGTCGACGCCGGGGCGGGACAGCGCCAGGCACAGCCGTTCGAGAAGGTCGGCACGGTTGGCCATGGCGAGCCTGCGGTCGCCGACGGAGAGGGCGCCGCGGGCCGGGTGGTCGGCGGCGACGATCATCAGCCGGCCGCTGTCCCCGACCAGGGGGCGCCTCACGCGCCGGGCGGCGGCCTCGGCGATGGCCTCCGGGTGGTGGACCCGGGTGCGCACGAGGGCGGAGACGTCGATGCTCACAGGACCGCTCCCGCAGCGACCGCCGCCTCGATCTCGTCCACCGTGGGCATGGCGGACGAACACTCCAGGCGGGAGGCGACGATGGCCCCGGCGGCGTTGGCGTGCCGCATGATCTTCTCCAGGCTCCAGCCTTCGAGCAGGCCGTGGCAGAGGGAGCCGCCGAAGGCGTCGCCGGCGCCGAGACCGTTCAGGACCTCGACGGGCAGCGGCGGGACCTCGGCGGACTCGCCCTCGCTGTTGACCGCGAGGACCCCCTTGGGGCCCTGCTTGACGACCGCGAGTTCGACCCCGGCGTCGAGGAGCGCGCGGGCGGCGGCGTGGGGTTCGCGGACACCGGTGGCGACCTCGACCTCGTCGAGGTTGCCGACCGCGACGGTGGTGTGCCGCAGGGCCTCCTCGTAGAACGGGCGGGCCTCGGCCGGGTCGCTCCAGAACATGGGCCGCCAGTCGAGGTCGAAGACCGTGGTGCCGGCCTTGGCCCGGTGGGCCAGCGCCGCGAGCGTCGCCGTACGGCTGGGCTCCTCGCTCAGGCCGGTGCCGGTCACCCAGAAGATCCGGGTCACGGCGATGGCGTCGAGGTCCAGCTGGTGGGCGTCGATCTCCAGGTCCGGGGCCTTCGGGCGGCGGTAGAAGTAGAGCGGGAAGTCGTCCGGCGGGAAGACCTCGCAGAAGGTGATCGGGGTCGCGAGGCCCGGGACCGGGGTGACCCAGCGGTCGTCCACGCCGAAGTCGCGCAGCGCCTGGTGGAGGTACTCGCCGAAGGGATCCTCGCCGGTGCGGGTGATGACGGCGGTGGAGCGGCCGAGCCGGGACGCGGCCACCGCGACGTTCGTGGCCGATCCGCCGAGGAACTTCCCGAAGGACGTCACCTGCGGCAGCGGGACCCCCGTCTGCAACGGGTAGAGATCCACACCGATCCGCCCCATGGTGATCAGGTCGTACGCCATCGAGTTCCCTTCACGCGCCGGTTCGGTCAAGGTCTAGTCCCGTCGGAGCGACCCTGTCAATACTTTGTCCAGACATTCGGACTACCTATTGACACCTTCTGCTCCGAGGCTGAAGCTGACTCCCATGACGTCGTTGTCACCTCAGTCCTCACTCTCGCGCATCCGAGTCGGCTCGGCGCCCGACTCCTGGGGCGTCTGGTTCCCCGACGACCCCCAGCAGGTCCCCTGGCAGCGCTTCCTCGACGAGGTCGCCGCTTCCGGCTACGAGTGGATCGAGCTGGGCCCGTACGGCTATCTGCCGACCGATCCGGAGGTCCTCGCCGAGGAGACCGCCAAACGCGGCCTGAAAGTGTCGGCCGGCACGGTCTTCACCGGGCTGCACCACGGCCCCGACGTCTGGGAGAAGACCTGGGCGCACGTGGCCGACAACGCGGTCCTCGCCCAGGCCATGGGCGCCGAGCACCTCGTCGTCATCCCGTCGTTCTGGCGGGACGACAAGACGGGCCAGGTGCTGGAGCCCAGCGAGCTGAACGTCGAACAGTGGCGGCACCTCACCCAGCTCACCGAGCGGCTCGGGCGGGAGGTGCGGGAGAAGTACGGCCTGAAGATCGTCGTCCACCCGCACGCCGACACCCACATCGACAGCGAGGAGAACGTCGTCCGCTTCCTGGACGGCACCGACTCCTCGGTGGTCTCGCTCTGCCTCGACACCGGGCACTACGCCTACTGCGGCGGCGACAGCGTCAAGCTGATCGAGACCTACGGCGAGCGCATCGGGTACCTGCACCTCAAGCAGGTGGACCCCGAGATCCTGGCGGACGTACGGGCGAACGAGGTGCCCTTCGGGCCGGCCGTCGCCCGGGGTGTGATGTGCGAGCCGCCCAAGGGCGTGCCGGAGCTGGGGCCCGTGCTCGCCGCCGCGGCGAAGCTGGACGTGGACCTGTTCGCGATCGTCGAGCAGGACATGTACCCGTGCGAGCCGGACGCCCCGCTGCCGATCGCGCAGCGCACGCGGGCGTTCCTCCGGTCCTGCGGGGCGTAGACGCTCCGCTGAATGCCGGACGCCGAGCAGCGCAGGGGAACTGCGGGTCGTCGGCGGGCCACAGGTGGTTCGTGGCCGGTCGCGCAGTTCCCCGCGCCCCTGACAGGGGCACGGCCGTCGGGCCTTGGCTTCAGGTGCTCGGCACTCGTGTCACAAAAGACGCCCTTCTGTCACGGATGTCACGTGTACGCGGGTCTTTCGTCACGTGTGGACGACGGGCCCTGCCGGCGGTCACCGAGGGTCGTTGGGCGGTCACAGGCTTGTGATCGCCAGCGCAGCGCCCGGCTCCCCCGACGGCTTCCCGGCCGCCTCCGTGGCGTGCGCGGGGAGGTTCCTTCCGATGACCGACCGTCGGCTCTGGTCGTACCAGGACATCGCGGCGCACATCCGTGTGCGGCCCGACACCGTCCGCTCGTACCGCAAACACGGGCTGCTCCCGCCGCCCGACCACACGGAGAACGGCAAGCCCTACTGGTACGCCGACACCGTCCGTGCGTGGGTCGCCTCCAGACCGGGCAACCGGGGGCGCGGGGCCGACTGAAGCCCGGCTTCCGGTAGCCAATTCGTTTGTCCCCGGGTCCGTTCGGCATCGAGGATCCGGGGATGAGCCTTTCCCGGAAACCCGTACTCACCGGTGAGCGGGCCGTGCTGCGGCCGTTCACCGTGGACGACGCGCCCGTGATGGCGCGGATCCTCGCCGACCCGGAGGTCGTGCGGCTCACCGGCAGCCCGGCCGAGGAGTTCGGCGCGGAACGGCTGCGTTCCTGGTACGGCAGCCGCAACGACCACACCGACCGGCTCGACCTCGCGATCGTGGACCGGGCGAGCGGCGAGCTGGTGGGTGAGGCCGTGCTGAACGAGTGGGACGAGGCCAACCGCAGCTGCTGCTTCCGCATCCTGATCGGGCCCGGCGGGCGGGGCCGGGGGCTGGGCACGGAGGCCGTGCGGCTGACCGTCGGACACGCCTTCGAGGAGGTCGGGCTGCACCGCGTCTCGCTGTACGTCTTCACCCACAATCCCCGGGCCCGGCGTGTCTACGAGAAGGCAGGTTTCGTGGCCGAGGGGGTCGAGCGGCAGACGTTGTGGCAGGGCGGGACGTGGATCGACGCCGTGCGTATGTCGGTCCTCGCGCCGGAGTGGGCCGACCATCGGGGGCGGCCCGGTCGGGTCAGCTCCACGGGTCGATGACCGTCACTCCGCCGCCCGGGGCCGTGCCCATCGCCGCGAGGGCGGCGGGGGCCGCATCCAGCGGGATCGTGGACGTCACCAGGAGGTCGGGGCGCAGGACGCCCGCGCGGACCAGCTCCAGCATCCTCGGGTAGGCGTGGGCCGCCATCCCGTGGCTGCCCAGCAGCTCCAGCTCCAGGGCCACCGCCCGGGCCATCGGCACGGGGGTGGTCCCTTCCGGTGACGGGAGCAGGCCCACCTGGACGTGGCGGCCCCGGCGGCGGAGGCTGTTGACGGAGGCCGCGCAGGTGGCCGGGGAGCCGAGGGCGTCGAGGGAGAGGTGGGCTCCGCCGCCGGTCAGATCGCGGACGGCCGCGGCGGTGTCGGGTGCGGCCTTTCCGGGTGCGGCCTTTCCGGGTGCGGCCGGGTCGGGTGCGGCCGGGTCGGGTGTGGCCGGGTCGGGTGTGGCCGGGTCGGGTGTGGCCGGGTCGGGTGTGGCCGGGTCGGGTGTGGCCGTTGCGGCTGACGCGTTCACGCAGGCCGTCGCGCCGAACGTGCGGGCCAGGTCCAGTGCCTGGGGAGACACGTCCACGGCGACCACCCTGGCTCCGGCGGCCGCCGCGATCATCACGGCCGAGAGGCCGACGCCTCCGCAGCCGTGGACCGCGACCCACTCCCCCGGCGCGACACGGCCCTGCGCCACGACCGCGCGGAACGCCGTGGCGAAGCGGCAGCCGAGGGCGGCGGCCGTGGCGTACGAGAGTTCCTCCGGGAGGGCCACGAGGTTCACGTCGGCGTGGTCCAGGGCGACGTACTGGGCGAACGAGCCCCAGTGGGTGAACCCCGGCTGGGTCTGGCGCTCGCACACCTGCTGGTCTCCGGCGGCGCAGGTGGGGCAGGTGCCGCAGGCGCACACGAACGGGACCGTGACGCGGTCGCCGGGGTGCCAGGCGGTCACCGCGCCGCCGGTCGCCTCCACGATGCCGGCCAGTTCGTGGCCGGGGACGTGGGGGAGGGTGATGTCGGGGTCGTGGCCCTGCCAGCCGTGCCAGTCGCTGCGGCAGAGGCCGGTGGCTTCGACGCGGACGACCACTCCGTGGGGGGTGGGGGTGGGGGTCGCGAGGTTCTGCACCATGGCCGGCTCTCCGAAACGCTCGAACACGACTGCGCGCATGGGCGCCCGCCTCTCGGATCGTGGCTGGTGATCGCTGGCCGGCCGCCCGGCCCGGTCAGCATCGCATGGGGGGTCGGGTGGGGTTTCCTCGCCCCCGCCGCCCCTACCCGTCCCTCCCCCACTCTCGGCTTCGCTCGAGCGGGAGGTGCCCCCACCCAGGGGCTGCACCCCTTCGACCCCCATACGTCCGCCCGGTGGGGGCTGGTCGCGCAGTTCCCCGCGCCCCTGAAGGGGGCGGGGGTGCGCACCCATCGAGTTTCACGTGCAGGTCCGGTGGGGGTTCTCGCGCGGTTCCCCGCGCCCCTTGAAAGCAGGGGGCAGTCAGGAGCTGGAGTGGGTCGGGACCGGTTCTGGTTCCGGTTGTGGTTTCGGTTTTGCTGCTGGGGTGGGGGTGGGGTTGTCCGCCTCGGTCAGGCCGAATCTGGCGTGGAACTTTTTCAGGGGGGCCGGGGCCCACCAGGTCGCTCGGCCGGTCAGGCGCATGACCGCCGGGACCAGGAGGCTGCGGATGACCATGGCGTCCATGAGGACGGCGAGGGCGATGCCCAGGCCGAGCATCTTGGTGTTGGTGACCCGGGAGGTGCCTATGGCGATCATGACGACGGCGAGGATCACCGCGGCGGCGGTGATGAGGCCGCCGGTGCGCTGGAGTCCGAAGCGGACGGAGCCGACGTGGTCGCCGCTGTGGTCGTACTCCTCCTTGATGCGGGAGAGCAGGAAGACGCCGTAGTCCATGGAGAGACCGAAGGCCACGCAGAACATCAGGACCGGGAGCGTGGTCTCTATGGAGCCGGGGCTGGTGAAGGCGAGCAGGCCGGAGAGGTGGCCGTCCTGGAAGACCCAGACCAGCGCGCCGAACATCGCGGTGAGACTCAGGGCGTTCAGCAGGACCGCCTGGAACGGGATCAGCACGCTGCCGGTGAGCAGGAAGACCAGGATCAGGGTGACCGTGGCGATGAAGGCGAGCGCCCAGGGGGTGCCCTCGCCTATCGCCGCCTTCGTGTCGACCAGGACCGCCGCCGTACCCGTCACCGAGGTGTCGAAGGGGGCGTCCATGGCCCGGATGTCGTCCACCAGGCGCTGGGCGCCCTCGTCGACCGCGTCGCCCTCGGGCTGCACGGTGAAGTAGGCCCAGTCGCCGTGCACCAGGGGCCCCTCCACGCGGAGCACGTCGGGCAGGTCCGCCAGGCGCTGCTTGTAGCCGGCGTACTCCGTCTTCGTCGCCTCTCCTTCCGCCAGCACCGCCAGGCCGCCGCCGGGAGAGCCGGGGAAGCCTTCGCGCAGATGCTGCTGGACGACGTGGGACTCGGCGGTCGAGGGAAGCTGGCGGTCGTCGGCCGTGCCGAACTTCACGCCCAGGAACGGGAGGCCGAGCAGCAGCAGGCCCGCTGTCGTGGCGATGGCGAAGTAGGGGGCCCGGCGCATGACCAGGGCAGCCGTACGGCCCCAGGCGGCGCCCTCCTCCTTGGCCGGGGAGGCATCCGCCCCGGTGTCCGCGGCCTTGCGGCGCCGGAACAGTTTGCGCAGGTCGAAGGCGTTGACGCGGTCGCCGAGCAGGATCAGGGCGGCCGGCAGCAGGATCAGGGCGGCCCCGGCCGCGAGCAGGACCACCGCGATGCCCGCGTAGGCGAAGGACTTCAGGAAGTACTGCGGGAAGACCATCATGGCGGCCAGCGAGACGGCAACCGTGAGGGCGGAGAAGAGGACCGTGCGGCCGGCCGTGCGCAGGGTGGTGGCGATGGCGGTCAGGGAGTCGGCGCCGCCCGCCAGTTCCTCGCGGAAGCGGCGCACGATGAACAGGGCGTAGTCGATCGCGAGGCCGAGGCCCATGGCCGTGGTGAGGTTCAGGGCGAAGACCGAGACGTCGGTGACCTCGGTGAGGCCGCGCAGGATCGCGTTGGTGCCGAGGATCGCGACGATGCCCACACCGAGTGGCAGCAGGGCGGCGACCGCGCTGCCGAAGACCATGACCAGCAGGACGAGCGTCACCGGAAGGGCGATCAGCTCGGCCCGCAGCAGGTCCTCCTGGATGGTCGTCTGCATCTCGTGGCGCACGGCGAGGATGCCGCCGACCCTGACCTCCACCGGGCCGCGGGTGCCGCGCAGCTCGGGCGCGATGCGGTCGAGGGTCTTGTTCGCCGCCGTCTCGTCCCCCGTGAGGCGGGCCGCTATCAGTGCCTCTCCGCCGTCCTTCGCGCGCAGGGTCGGGGCGCCGGTCTGCCAGTAGGAGGCGACACCCCTGACGCCCTTCTCGGCGGCGAGCCGCTCGGTCAGCCGCTTGCCCTCGGCGGCGACGGCCGGATCGTCGACCGACGCCTCACCCGCGTCGACGAGCAGCAGGAAGTTCGGCTGGGAGTCGGGGAACTCACGCTCCAGTGCCTTCGTCGCGTAGGTGGACTGGGCGGCCGGGTCCTCCCAGCCGCCGCTGTCGAGACGGTCGGCCACGTCGCTGCCCGCCACCACCGCGAGCGCGGTGAGCACCAGGGCGACCAGCAGGGAGAGCCGGGGGCGGGCGGTCACGAACCGGGTCCAGCCTCCCGCTCGGGGTGGCCGGTTGACTTCGGTCATGGTGCGGTGTCCCCTTCAGTCTGATCCGGTTCAGCCTGATCCGTCGCTCGATCCGTGCCGCGCGCAGCTCTGCGGTACGGGAGCACGAGCCATACACTGGAAAACACGAGAGATCGCTCGTGTTTCTCCAGAATGCGAGCGACCACTCGTTTTTGTCAATCACGATCCGGAAAGCCGGTGACGACGCGTGCCCGTGAACCAGGAGAAGGAACAGCCGCGCCGCCGCCAGGCCCGCGGCGAGCGCCGCATCGCGCAGCTCCTCGAAGCCGCGGCCACGGTGTTCTGCTCGACGGGGTACGCGGCCGCCAGCACCAACGCCATCGCCCGCGAGGCGGGCGTCTCACCGGGCACGCTGTACCAGTTCTTCCCGAACAAGGAAGCGATCGCGATCGAGCTGAGCGGGCGGCTCATGCACGAGATGCGCGAGACGTACGGCGAGGCGCTCGCCCCGGTGGACCCGGCGACCCCGCTGGAGGAGGCCGTCGCGGCCGCCGTCGACCGCTTCATCGACTTCAACTGCCGGCACCCGGTGGTCTTCACCCTGATGCACGGGCCGGACGTCCCCGGCCGGATCGCCGAGCAGCACGACGCCGTGCACGCGGCCCTGCTCGCGCGGATCGAGACGCTGCTCACCCCGTTCCTCCCGGACGCCTCGGCCGCCGACATCTCGCGCACCGCGCACGTCTGCGTGGCCATGTACAAGGCCGGCCTGGAGCTGGTGCTCACCCGCGAGGGCGAGGAGCGCGCCGCCTACGTGCAGGAGCTGAAGAACGTGCTGTTCCGCTACCTGGAGCCACTGGCGGGCGGCGACTGCACGCCGGAGAGCCCGGCCGGCACACCCACACCCGCACCCGCGGCCCCGGCCCCCTGACCCGAGGGCCCCGCCCACCCGGGCGGACCTCTCTTGGATTCATACCCCTAGGGGGTATAAGCTGGACGCCAGGAAGGGTTACTCGAACCCCACCCGCCCCGACAAGGAGTAACGACATGGCCGCCGAGACCGACACCCAGGGTTCCGTCACCGCCGTCTACAAGGTGAGCGGCATGAGCTGCGGGCACTGCGAGGGCGCCGTTTCGGGCGAGATCACCCAGCTCCCCGGCGTCTCCTCCGTGAAGGCCGTCGCCTCCACCGGCGAGGTCACCGTGGTCTCGGCCGCCCCGCTCGACGAGGAGGCCGTACGCGCCGCCGTGGACGAGGCGGGCTTCGAGCTGGTCGGCACGGTCTGAGACCGGACACGGACACGGACACCGGCCCAGGGATGTCACGGACACCGACATGACGAGTACGGACACAGCGAGCACGGACACGACGAGCACCCTCGCGGCGGTGCCGACGGGCGGACCCGTCCGCGAGGTCGAGCTGACCATCGGCGGGATGACCTGCGCCTCCTGCGCGGCCCGCGTCGAGAAGAAGCTGAACCGCCTGGACGGGGTGACCGCCTCGGTGAACTACGCGACCGAGAAGGCGAAGGTCAGCTACCCCGCCGGGGTCGAGGTCGCCGAGCTGATCGCCACGGTCGTGAAGACCGGCTACACGGCCGAGGAACCGCCGCCCCCCGCTCCCCCGGCCACCACCGCGCACGCGGCGGCCACCGGGAGCGGCGAGGAGGGCGCCGACCCCGAGCTCGCCGCCCTGCGGCAGCGGCTCACCGTCTCGGTGCTGCTCTCCGTACCCGTGGTCCTCATGTCCATGGTCCCCGCCCTGCAGTTCGACAACTGGCAGTGGCTCTCGCTGACGCTCGCCGCGCCGGTCGTGGTCTGGGGCGGGCTGCCGTTCCACCGGGCCGCGCTCACCAACCTGCGGCACGGCGCGGCCACCATGGACACCCTCGTCTCGGTCGGCACGCTCGCCGCCTTCGGCTGGTCCCTGTGGGCGCTCTTCCTCGGCCACGCGGGCATGCCGGGCATGCGGCACGGGTTCACGTTCACCGTCACGCGCGAGTCGGCCTCGTCGGCGATCTACCTCGAAGTGGCCGCCGGGGTCGTGGCGTTCATCCTGCTCGGCCGCTATCTGGAGGCCCGCGCCAAGCGCCGCGCGGGCGCCGCGTTCAGGGCACTGCTGGAGCTGGGCGCCAAGGACGTCGCGGTGCTCCGCCAGGGGCGCGAGGTACGGATCCCGGTGGCGGACCTGGCCGTCGGCGACCGTTTCGTCGTCCGCCCCGGTGAGAAACTCGCCACCGACGGGACGGTCGTCGAGGGTGCCTCCGCCGTCGACGCGTCCATGCTGACCGGCGAGTCGGTGCCGGTGGACGTGACGGTCGGCGACCCCGTCACGGGCGCGACCGTGAACGCCGGGGGCCGGCTGGTCGTGGAGGCGACACGGGTCGGCGCGGACACCCAGCTGGCACGGATGGCACGTCTCGTGGAGGACGCGCAGAACGGCAAGGCCCAGGCGCAGCGGCTCGCCGACCGGATCTCCGCGGTGTTCGTCCCGGCCGTCGTCCTGATCGCGGTCGCCACCTTCGGTGTCTGGCTCGGCGCCACCGACGACACCACCGCCGCCTTCTCGGCCGCCGTCGCGGTGCTGATCATCGCCTGTCCGTGCGCGCTCGGCCTCGCCACCCCGACCGCCCTGATGGTCGGCACCGGCCGCGGCGCGCAGCTCGGCATCCTCATCAAGGGCCCCGAGGTCCTGGAGTCCACCCGCCGCGTCGACACCGTCGTCCTGGACAAGACCGGCACCGTCACCACCGGCCGGATGACGCTCGGGGAGGCGCACACCGCCGAGGACGTCACCGAGGAGGACGTCCTCCGCCTCGCGGGCGCGGTCGAGCACGCCTCCGAGCATCCCGTGGGCCGGGCGATCGCCGCGGGCGCCGAGGAGCGTCTGGGCCCGCTGCCGCCCGTCGAGGGCTTCGAGAACCTGCCCGGGAAGGGCGTACGCGGGCGCGTGGCGGGCCGTACGGTCCAGGTGGGCCGGATGATCCCCGACAGCCCCCTTCCCGAGCCCCTGAGGGCCGCCAAGGAGGCCGCCGAGGCCGAGGGGCGCACGGCGGTCGTCGTGACCCTCGACGGCGTGACACTCGGTGTCGTCACCGTCGCCGACGCGGTCAAGGAGACCAGCGCCGAGGCCGTACGGCGGCTGCGGGCGCTCGGGCTCACCCCGGTCCTGCTGACCGGGGACAACACCCGGGTGGCCCGGTCCGTGGCCGCCGCGGTCGGCATCTCCCCGGAGCATGTGATCGCCGAGGTGCTGCCCCAGGACAAGGTCGACGTCGTGCGGCGCCTCCAGGGCGAGGGCCGTACGGTCGCGATGGTCGGGGACGGGGTCAACGACGCGGCCGCGCTGGCCGCCGCCGACCTCGGGCTCGCCCTCGGCACGGGGACGGACGCGGCGATCGAGGCGGGGGACCTGACGCTCGTCCGCGGGGACCTGCGGGCGGCCGCAGACGCGATCCGGCTGTCACGGCGCACCCTGTCCACGATCAAGGGCAATCTGGCCTGGGCCTTCGGCTACAACGTGGCGGCGCTGCCGCTGGCCGCCGCGGGACTGCTCAACCCGATGATCGCGGGGGCGACTATGGCCTTTTCGTCCGTTTTCGTGGTAACGAACAGCTTGCGACTCAGGACATTTTCATGACCGCCGGGCAAAAGTCCCTCTAGAGTCCGGAAGCAGCCTCACATAAGCTCTTCACAAGGCTCGCGCATCATCCTTACGCTGGGGTCTCGATCACCGATTCGCGTCGCTTGCGTATCTTCAGGGGATATGGCGAGAGACGCAGATCACAGTGGTGTGAACGTAACCACCGAAGGGGTTCGTGAGTCTAAGTTGGCGATGTCAGAAGCGTCTTGGGGGGCGTGACTGACATCTGGGGATGTCTTGGGGGACGTTCCCGGAATTGCGTTGCCGGGGCACGTGCACCGGGGAGCTTTGAGCGGCCCTCCCGTACGTACGCGTCCCGGCAGACCGCACACCGCCACGCACGCACAACAGCTTCATAGACAGCAGGCCGGCTTCCGCTCGGCCCGCTCAGCGATTCAGGCGCTGGTCCACCAGACGCCCGGCCGGATCCCGTGGGGGGAATCCGCACCGGGACATGGGAAGGCGCCCTGCTCGCCGGCCCGTGGGGGGACCAGCGTTGCAGGGCGCCTTCTCGCTACTTTTTGAGGCTCGGTTCGCCTCCGGGGCGCCTTTTGCCTGTGTCGAGACGGCGAACGTGCTCGGCCCTCCTTCGTCGGGCGCTGCGCGCGATCGCCGTCTCGACACAGGCGCGCCCCTTCGGCTCACTCGCCGTAGGGCGCCCTCTTGTGCAGTAGGACGACATGCGGGGCGTGGCCGCCACAGGTCGGGCCGGCAAAGACAGTGGGCCCGTACGGACGGCTCTCCGTGCGGGCCCCTCTGCTATGGGTACTCGGCTCAGCGGGCCTCGACCGGGACGAAGTCGCGCTCGACCACGCCCGTGTAGATCTGGCGCGGGCGGCCGATGCGGGAGCCGGGCTCCTTGATCATCTCGTGCCACTGGGCGATCCAGCCGGGGAGGCGGCCCAGGGCGAAGAGGACCGTGAACATCTCGGTCGGGAAGCCCATGGCGCGGTAGATCAGACCCGTGTAGAAGTCCACGTTCGGGTAGAGGTTGCGCGAGACGAAGTAGTCGTCGGAGAGCGCGTGCTCCTCCAGCTTCAGCGCGATGTCCAGCAGCTCGTCGGACTTGCCGAGGGCCGAGAGGACGTCGTGCGCGGCGGCCTTGATGATCTTGGCGCGCGGGTCGAAGGACTTGTACACCCGGTGGCCGAAGCCCATCAGGCGGACGCCGTCCTCCTTGTTCTTCACCTTGCGGATGAAGGAGTCGACGTCGCCGCCATTGGCCTGGATGCCCTCCAGCATCTCCAGGACGGACTGGTTGGCGCCGCCGTGCAGCGGGCCCCAGAGCGCGGAGATGCCGGCGGAGATCGAGGCGAACATGTTCGCCTGCGAGGAGCCGACCAGGCGGACCGTGGAGGTCGAACAGTTCTGCTCGTGGTCCGCGTGCAGGATGAGCAGCTTGTCGAGCGCGGAGACGACGACCGGGTCGAGGTCGTACTCCTGGGCCGGGACCGAGAAGGTCATGCGCAGGAAGTTCTCGACGTAACCGAGGTCGTTGCGCGGGTAGACGAACGGGTGACCGATCGACTTCTTGTACGCGTACGCCGCGATGGTCGGCAGCTTGGCGAGCAGGCGGATCGTGGAGAGGTTGCGCTGCCGCTCGTCGAACGGGTTGTGGCTGTCCTGGTAGAACGTCGACAGGGCGCTGACCACGGAGGACAGCATCGCCATCGGGTGGGCGTCGCGCGGGAAGCCGCGGTAGAAGTTCTTGACGTCCTCGTGCAGCAGGGTGTGCTGCGTGATCTCGTTCTGGAACGTGGAGAGCTCGTCGACGGTGGGCAGCTCGCCGTTGATCAGCAGGTACGCCACCTCAAGGAAGGTGGAGCGCTCGGCCAGCTGCTCGATCGGGTAGCCGCGGTAGCGGAGGATGCCCTGCTCACCGTCGAGGTAGGTGATGGCGGATTTATAGGCAGCGGTGTTGCCGTAGCCGCTGTCCAGGGTGACCAGACCGGTCTGGGCCCGGAGCTTCCCGATGTCGAAGCCCGTGTCGCCGACGGTGCTGCCGATCACCGGGTAGGTGTACTCGCCGTCGCCGTACCGCAGTACTACAGAGTTGTCGCTCACGTCATCCCTCACCGACGTAGTGCCTCTTCTTCGAGGTGCCCTGACTGTCTCTACCATCCCCCAATTGGCTCTGGAGAGTGCACTCGGGGTCGACCATCGGGCCCATCGGCGGCACTGAGTGCCGCCAACTTGCCCATCCTGCCCCCTCCGTCCGCCATCCGGAAGGGCTGTGTGACCTTTACGACTCGTTTGATCGATCAAATTTCACTCACGGGTCGCACGATCGGCACGAGAGGTTCTCACGAAGCGGGCCCAGGGCTACAAAACCCGTGGTGCGAGCCGGAAGTCGAGAGCCGTGCACCGACGGCCCGCGGAGACCGTGCGGACCGCCTGGCCGATGGCCTTGCGGGAGCCGACCAGGACCACCAGTTTCTTCGCCCTGGTCACCGCCGTATAGAGCAGGTTGCGCTGGAGCATCATCCAGGCTCCGGTGGTGACCGGGATCACCACGGCCGGGTACTCGCTGCCCTGGGAGCGGTGGATGGTCACCGCGTAGGCGTGCGCCAGCTCGTCCAGTTCGTCGAACTCGTACGCCACCTCCTCGTCCTCGTCGGTGAGGACGGTGAGCCGCTGGTCGACGGGGTCGAGGGCGGTGACGACCCCGACGGTGCCGTTGAAGACGCCGTTCTCGCCCTTGTCGTAGTTGTTGCGGATCTGGGTGACCTTGTCGCCGACGCGGAAGACCCGGCCGCCGAACCGCTTCTCGGGCAGGTCGGGGCGGGCGGGGGTGATGGCCTGCTGGAGCAGTCCGTTGAGGTTGCCGGCGCCCGCGGGGCCCCGGTGCATGGGCGCCAGCACCTGGACGTCCCGGCGCGGGTCGAGCCCGAACTTGGCCGGAATACGACGGGCCGCGACGTCGACCGTGAGCCGGCCGGCCTCCTCCGTCTCGTCCTCGACGAAGAGGAAGAAGTCCTTCATACCGTCGGTGACCGGGTGCTGCCCGGAGTTGATCCGGTGCGCGTTGGTCACCACACCGGACTGCTGGGCCTGACGGAAGACCTTGGTGAGCCGGACCGCCGGGATCGGGCTGCCGTCCGCCAGCAGGTCCCTGAGGACCTCGCCGGCGCCGACGCTCGGGAGCTGGTCGACGTCCCCGACGAAGAGCAGGTGCGCTCCCGGCGCCACCGCCTTCACCAGCTTGTTGGCCAGCAGGAGGTCCAGCATGGACGCCTCGTCGACGACCACGAGGTCGGCGTCCAGGGGGCGGTCCCGGTCGTAGGCCGCGTCGCCGCCGGGCTTCAGCTCCAGCAGGCGGTGGACGGTGGAGGCGTCGGCGCCGGTCAGCTCGGCGAGGCGCTTGGCGGCGCGGCCGGTGGGGGCGGCCAGCACGACCTTCGCCTTCTTGGCGCGGGCCAGCTCCACGATCGAGCGGACGGTGAAGGACTTGCCGCAGCCGGGGCCGCCGGTCAGCACGGCCACCTTCTCGGTCAGCGCGAGTCGTACGGCGGCCTCCTGCTCGGGGGCCAGCTCCGCGCCCGTACGTCCGCGCAGCCAGGCCAGGGCCTTGTCCCAGGCCACGTCGTGGAAGCCGGGCATGCGGTCGTCGTCGGTGCGCAGGAGGCGCAGCAGCTGGGCGGAGAGGGAGAGTTCGGCGCGGTGGAAGGGGACGAGGTAGATGGCGGTGACCGGGTCGCCGCCGTCCTGGCCCGGCACCTTCTCGCGGACGACGCCGGGTTCGCCGGAGTCCTCGTCGGGCAGGGCGAGTTCGGCCAGGCACTCGATGACCAGGCCCGTGTCGACCTGCAGGAGCTTGACCGCGTCGGCGATCAGGCGCTCCTCCGGGAGGTAGCAGTTGCCCTGGTCGGTGGCCTGCGACAGGGCGTACTGCAGGCCCGCCTTCACGCGTTCCGGGCTGTCGTGGGGGATGCCGACGGACTGGGCGATCCGGTCGGCGGTGAGGAAGCCGATGCCCCAGACGTCGGCGGCGAGCCGGTACGGCTGGTTCTTCACCACCCCGATCGAGGCGTCGCCGTACTTCTTGTAGATGCGTACGGCGATCGACGTGGACACCTCGACGGTCTGGAGGAAGAGCATGACCTCCTTGATCGCCTTCTGTTCCTCCCAGGCGTCGGCGATCTTCTTGGTGCGCTTGGGGCCGAGACCGGGGACCTCGATGAGGCGCTTGGGCTCCTCCTCGATGATCTGGAGGGTGTCCAGGCCGAAGTGCCGGGTGATGCGGTCGGCGAAGACGGGCCCGATGCCCTTGACGAGGCCCGAGCCGAGGTAGCGGCGGATGCCTTGCACCGTGGCGGGGAGGACGGTGGTGTAGTTCTCCACCGTGAACTGCTTGCCGTACTGCGGGTGCGAGCCCCAGCGGCCCTCCATGCGCAGGGACTCCCCCACCTGGGCCCCGAGCAGCGCGCCGACGACGGTGAGCAGGTCACCGCCGCCCCGCCCGGTGTCCACGCGCGCGACGGTGTAGCCGTTGTCCTCGTTGGCGTAGGTGATGCGTTCGAGTACGCCTTCGAGTACGGCAAGACGCCGCTCCGTGGGCTCGGTGTTCCCCGCCTGCTTGGACATGATCCGACGGTACCGGGAGGGTCTGACGGGCGGGGTGGGAGGAGCGGGGGCGAGGCTTCGGCGGCACCTGGCCGGGACCGTCGGCGCCTACTCCAGCGCCTCCACGTACCTCGCCACGACATCCGTTCCGGAGACCTGGCCGCTCTCGATCTGCGAGACCCTGCCCTTGGTCACGCCCATACGCTCGGCGACCTGGGCCTGGGTGATCCCGCGTTCCTGGCGCATGTCGGCCAGGCGCCGGGCACGGGCCTCGGCGAGCATCCGGTGGGCGCCTTCGAGGAACGCGTCCCGGCCGCCGGCCAGCTCCTCCGCCCGCTCACGATGTCCGCTCGCCGACCATGTGACGTGTCCGCTCACTTCCCCGACTCCTTCTTCGATCAGCGACGTACTCGGCGTACCGGCGTGCAGGGTGCGGCATTCAGCTCTCGGTGCGCCCCTTGAGGGCTTCGAGGAAGGAGGTGAAGGCGGGGGTCGTGAAGGTGAGCGTGGCTCGGGAGGGAGTTTTGGAGTCGCGGACGGCTGTGTGGGTGGGGGTGGGGGATATCTCGACGCAAGCGTTGCCGTCGTCCGGGCCCGAGTAGGACGACTTCCGCCAGTTGCACATGGGCGCCTCACAGCTCTTTCGCCAGCCGGTCGATGAAGTCGCGCGACTGTTCGGGGTTGAGCGACACGGCTTCCACCTTACGGAAACGCCTTCGGAAGGCGTTGAGCTGCGCTTCGGAGTCGATGAACGCCGAGCCGGTGGGCACGTCTCGCACCACCGTGTCCAGTCTGGGCACCGAACCGCACGCGTACGTCATCGTGCTGGCGGCACTGGCGAAGCCGTCCAGGTCAAAGGGGACGACACGCACCGTGATGTGGTCCGCGCCGGAGTGATCCAGAAGCCTGGCGAGTTGAGCTCGGGAGGCGGCGCGATCACCGACCCTGATACGCAGGGCCGCCTCGTGGATCACCAATTCGTACGGGATCACACGCCGCTGGCGCGCCATCCGGTGGCGGACACGCAACTCAAGCTCGGTAGTCGTGAGTTCGGGGACTCTGGATGAGAAGACCGCCCGGGCGTAGTCCTCCGTCTGGAGCATGCCCGGGACATACAGGATCGCCACTTCCCGCAAGGACTCGGCGTGGTGTTCCAACTCGGCGAGATCCAGGAACGGCGTGGGCAGCAGCCCCCGGTACTCCTCCCACCAACCACGCGACCTGTCCGCGGCCATGGTCACCAGGGCGTCGATGAACCGCGTGTCGGTGCAGGCGTAATGCGACGCAAGTCGGCGCAGCCGCTCCTCGCTCACCCCGATGAGTCCCAGCTCGATGTGGCTGATCTGCACCCTGTTCGCCCCAAGGAGCGCCGCCGACTGGACGGTTGTCAGGCCGGCGGCTTCACGGAGCCTGCGCAGTTCGGTGCCCAGACGTACCTGCCTGGCGGTCGGTTCGCTCCGCTGGACCATGTGCAGTCCTCCTCTTTCGGGGCCGGATCCCGCGACCGGCTTGATTCGGGTTACACGTTACCCATACTGTCGGTCACGCGACGAACACGCTACGGAAGCGCACCGTCCCGCCGTGCACCGGCGGTGCACGGCAATGCCACCATGCGCGAAATCCCCCCTCACCCAACGGAGTTGATGCCCCATGCCCGAAACCTGGGACTACACCCTCCAGATCCCCAACGACCCCAGAGCCGTCCCCGTCTGCCGTCGTACGCTGCGGCTGATCCTCACCGTGCACGGGCTCATCGGGCTCGTGGACGTCGCCGAGCTGCTCGCGACCGAGCTGATCTCCAACGCCGTACGGCACACGAAGGGGCCCGCCGCGCTGCGGGTGCGGCGGTCCGCGGAGGGCGTGGTGTGGATCGGGGCCTGGGACGCCGATCCCGAACCGCCCCCGCCTCCCGGGCCGTTGGACGGGGTGGGTGAGCGGGAGGACGGGCGGGGGCTCGGGCTCGTCGTGGCCTGCACGCCGTACTGGGGGTGGACGCCGTCGGCCAGGTTCGGCGAGCGGGGGAAGTATGTGTGGTGCGAGCTGGCGGCGGCGTAGAGCCGGGGGCGGCCCGGGGCCGGCTAGCGCGCCACCCGGTAGCGCAGAAAGACGAAGCGTGAGCCGAACGTGCGGGTCTCCACGAGGTCGAGATCCACCCGGCGCTCGTCCCGGGAGAAGAACGGGATGCCGCCGCCGACCAGGACCGGGTAGACCATGGCCTGGTACTCGTCGATCAGGTCCGCCTCGGCCGCCTGGGCGGCCAGCGTCGCGCCGCCGATCGCGATCTCGCCCTCTCCCGGCTCGGCCCGCAGGCGTTCGATCTCCTCCGCCAGGCCGCCGGAGGCCAGGCGGGCGGTTCCCCGCACCTCCGAGAGCGTGGTCGAGAACACCACCTTGGGGAGCGGGTTCCAGAGCGACGTCCACTCGCGCTCCGCGTCGTCGAGCGCCCCCTCCTGCTCGGCCGTCTCCCAGTACAGCATCGTCTCGTACAGTCGCCGCCCCAGCAGGTGGACGTCGACCCCGCGGATCTGGTCGATCCAGAAGCGGAAGACCTCCGGGTCGGGGGCCGACCAGTCGAAGCCGCCGTCCGGCCCGACGATGTAACCGTCGAGCGAGACGTTCATCGAATAGGTCACTCTGCGCATCGGGAGTCCTCCTCGGTGACGGGGTTCGTCACTATGACCGCCGGACGCGGCCGGACTCATCGCGGCTCGCGGGATTCTCCCGGCCGGTCAGCCTCACGAGCCCCGGCCGGTCACCTCACGAGCCTCGGGCCGGTCACCTCACACGCCTCGGTCACGATTGGATTTCAGCCACCGCCGGCCTCTTGTTCCCCGCCGTGTAATCGATTCCAATCCTCCGTACACGTCGATGTAATCGATTCCACGAGGAGGTGGAACGGCGATGGCGAGCATCAAGGACGTCGCGGCCGAGGCGCGGGTGTCCGTCGCCACGGTGTCGCGGGTCCTGAACGACCATCCGTCGGTCAGTGAGGACGCGCGGGCGCGGGTGATGGCCGCCGTCGCGGCACTGGGGTACCGGCCCAACGCCGTCGCCCGGTCCCTGCGCACCGACCAGACCCACACCCTCGGGCTCGTCATCAGCGACGTGATGAACCCGTACTTCACGGAGCTGGCGCGGTCCGTCGAGGAGGAGGCGCGGGCGCTCGGGTACAGCGTGATCATCGGGAACGCCGACGAACGCCCCGAGCTGCAGGATCACCATGTACGGACCCTGCTGGACCGGCGGATCGACGGGCTGCTCGTGTCGCCGACCGACGGGGGCTCGCCGCTGATGCTGGACGCCGTGCGGGCGGGGACGCCGATGGTGTTCGTCGACCGGTGGATCCCGGGGGTGGACGTGCCGGTGGTCCGCTCCGACGGGCGGGCGGCCGTACGGGACCTCGTCGCGCATCTGCACGGGCTCGGGCACCGGCGGCTCGCGATCATCGCCGGTCCGGCCGCGACCACCACCGGCCGGGAGCGTGTGGAGGCGTTCCGGGAGGCCCTCGCCGAGCACGGGCTGCCGCTGCCGGACGCCTACACGGGGCAGGGCGACTTCCAGGCCGAGAGCGGACGGCGGGTGACCGAGGGGTTCCTCGACCTGCCGGAGCCGCCCGAGGTCGTCTTCGCCACCGACAACCTGATGGCGCTGGGCGCGCTGGACGCCGTACGCGCGCGTGGACTGCGGGTTCCGCAGGACATCGGGCTGGCCGCCTTCGACGACATCCCGTGGTTCGTGCACACCGACCCGCCGATCACGGCGGTCGCCCAGCCCACGGCCGAGCTGGGACGGGCCGCCGTACGGGCGCTGGTCGACCGCATCGAGGGGCGGCCCCCGCAGTCCGTCACCCTGCCCGCCCGTCTCATCGTACGCCTCTCGTGCGGCGAACCCCCTCCCCCCGAGAAGTCCCCCGCAACGAACAGGAGCACGTCGTGAGCGACCCGGACGAGTTGCTGCGCATCGAAGGCATCCGGAAAACCTTCCCCGGAGTGGTCGCGCTGGACGGCGTCGACTTCGATCTGCGCCGGGGCGAGGTGCACGTCCTGCTCGGGGAGAACGGCGCGGGCAAGAGCACGCTGATCAAGATGCTCTCCGGCGCCTACACCCCCGACGCCGGACGGATCCTGGCCGGCGGCCAGGAGGTGCGCATCCATGGCGCGCAGGACTCCGAGCGCCTCGGGATCGCCACCATCTACCAGGAGTTCAACCTCGTACCGGATCTGACGGTCGCCGAGAACATCTTCCTCGGGCGGCAGCCGCGCCGCTTCGGGATGATCGACCGCAAACGGATGGAGGCGGACGCCGCCGCGCTGCTGGAGCGGGTCGGGGTCAAGGTGTCGCCGCGCGCGCGGGTGCGTGAACTCGGCATCGCGCGGCTGCAGATGGTCGAGATCGCGAAGGCGCTGAGTCTCGACGCGCGCGTACTGATCATGGACGAGCCGACCGCCGTGCTGACGACCGAGGAGGTCGACAGGCTCTTCGCGATCGTGCGCCGGCTGCGCGAGGACGGGGTCGGCATCGTCTTCATCACCCATCACCTGGAGGAGATCGCCGCTCTGGGGGATCGCGTGACGGTCGTCCGGGACGGGAAGAGTGTCGGGCAGGTGCCCGCCACCACCCCGCAGGACGAGCTCGTACGGCTCATGGTCGGGCGGTCCATCGAGCAGCAGTACCCGCGGGAGCGGGGCGAGTCGGGCGAGGCGCTGCTCGTCGTCGAGGGGCTCACCCGGGACGGCGTCTTCCACGACGTGAGCTTCGAGGTGCGGGCCGGTGAGGTCGTCGGCATCGCGGGGCTCGTGGGCGCCGGGCGTACGGAGGTCGTGCGGGCCGTGTTCGGCGCCGACGCCTACGACGAGGGTGCCGTGCGGGTCGGTGGTTCCGCCGTTCCCCGGGACGACGTGGGCGCCGCCCTGGCCGCCGGGATCGGGCTCGTCCCCGAGGACCGCAAGGGCCAGGGGCTGCTGCTGGACGCGTCCGTGGAGGAGAACCTCGGTCTGGTGACCCTGCGGGGCGCGACCCGGGGCGGTTTCGTCGACCTCAAGGGGCAGCGGGCGAACGCGGCCCGGGTCGCCGAGCGGCTCGGGGTGCGGATGGCCGGGCTGCACCAGCACGTGCGCACGCTCTCCGGCGGCAACCAGCAGAAGGTCGTCATCGGCAAGTGGCTGCTCGCGGACACCAGGGTGCTGATCCTCGACGAGCCGACGCGCGGCATCGACGTCGGCGCGAAGGTCGAGATCTACGAACTGGTCAACGAGCTGACGGCCGCCGGTGCCGCCGTGCTGATGATCTCCAGTGACCTGCCCGAGGTGCTCGGTATGAGCGACCGGGTGCTGGTCATGGCCCAGGGGCGGATCGCGGGCGAACTCGCCGCCGCCGAGGCCACCCAGGACGCCGTGATGGCGCTCGCCGTCTCGAACCCGAACATCTCTGCGACTGAAACGGAGGCCCCCGATGGCCGCTGACACGCTCAAGAGCACGCCGGGCGCGAGGGGCGCCTCGGGACCGTCGGGGCTGCGACAGCTCCTGCTCGACAACGGCGCGCTGACCGCGCTCATCGTCCTCGTCGTCGCCATGTCGGTGCTCTCCGGCGACTTCCTGACGGCCGACAACCTGCTCAACATCGGTGTCCAGGCCGCCGTCACCGCGATCCTCGCGTTCGGTGTGACCTTCGTGATCGTCTCGGCGGGCATCGACCTGTCGGTCGGCTCGGTGGCGGCGCTGTCGGCCACCGTCCTGGCGTGGAGCGCCACGTCGGAGGGCGTACCGGTCCCGATAGCGGTGCTCCTCGCCGTCGTCACCGGCATCGCGTGCGGTCTCGTCAACGGCTTCCTGATCTCGTACGGGAAGCTGCCGCCGTTCATCGCGACGCTCGCCATGCTGTCGGTGGGACGCGGTCTGTCGCTGGTGATCTCGCAGGGCAGCCCGATCGCGTTCCCCGAGTCGGTGTCGCACCTCGGGGACAACCTGGGCGGCTGGCTGCCGGTGCCGGTCCTGGTGATGCTGGTGCTGGGCGGGGTGACGGCCGTGATCCTGGGCCGTACGTACATCGGGCGTGCCATGTACGCGATCGGCGGCAACGAGGAGGCGGCCCGCCTCTCCGGGCTGCGGGTGAAGCGGCAGAAGCTCGTCATCTACGCCCTGTCGGGGCTGTTCGCGGCCGCCGCGGGCATCGTGCTCGCCTCCCGGCTCTCCTCCGCACAGCCGCAGGCCGCGCAGGGCTACGAGCTGGACGCGATCGCGGCGGTCGTCATCGGCGGCGCCTCGCTGGCCGGTGGCACGGGCAAGGCGTCGGGGACGCTGATCGGCGCGCTGATCCTGGCGGTGCTCAGGAACGGCCTCAACCTGCTGTCCGTGTCCGCTTTCTGGCAGCAGGTCGTCATCGGTGTCGTCATCGCGCTGGCGGTGCTGCTCGACACCGTGCGCCGGAAGGCGGGGGCGACCCCGGTGGCGGCCGGTGCCGGTGGCGCCGGGGACCGGAAGAAGCAGGCGCTGACCTATGTGCTGGCCGCGGTGGTCGCGGCGGCCGTCGTGGGCGCGACCTCCTTCCTGCACGGCGGGTCGTCGGCGGCCAAGAGCGAGAAGATCGGGCTGTCGCTGTCGACGCTCAACAACCCCTTCTTCGTGCAGATCCGGGCGGGCGCCCAGGACGAGGCGAAGAAGCTGGGCGTGGACCTGTCCGTCACCGACGCGCAGAACGACGCCTCCCAGCAGGCCAACCAGCTGCAGAACTTCACCAGTGAGGGCCTGGGCACGATCATCGTGAACCCGGTGGACTCCGACGCGGTGACCCCGGCGGCGAAGGCCGTCAACAAGGCGGACATCCCGCTGGTGGCCGTCGACCGCGCGGTGAACGGCGCGAACACGGCCGCGCTCGTCGCCTCCGACAACGTCAGCGGCGGGAAGCTGGCCGCGAAGGCGCTCGCGGAGAAGCTGGGCGGCAAGGGCGAGATCGTCATCCTCCAGGGCCAGGCGGGCACCTCCGCCAGCCGGGAGCGCGGCGCCGGCTTCGCCGAGGGCCTGAAGGACTACCCGGGCATCAAGGTCCTCGCGAAGCAGCCCGCCGACTGGGACCGCACCAAGGGCCTCGACGTGATGACGAACATGCTGCAGGCCAACTCCGGCGTGGACGGCGTCTTCGCGGAGAACGACGAGATGGCGCTCGGCGCGATCAAGGCCCTCGGCTCCAAGGCCGGGAAGTCCGTGCAGGTCATCGGCTTCGACGGCACGGCCGACGGGCTGAAGGCCGTCAAGGCGGGCACGCTGTACGCGTCGGTCGCGCAGCAGCCCGCCGAACTCGGCAGGATCGCCGTGCGCAACGCGGTGAAGGCCGCCGAGGGCGAGAAGGTCGCGGAGTCGGTGATGGTGCCGGTGAAGGTGGTCACGTCGGAGAACGTGGCCGGGTTCGGCGGCTGACACGATGCGGTGGCCGGACGGGGAGCACACGCGCCCCGTCCGGCCGCCCCAGTCCACCTGCACAGGGAGATGGATCATGTACGACTACGACCTCCTGGTCGTGGGATCGGCCAACGCCGACCTGGTGATCGGCGTCGAGCGGCGGCCGGGGGCCGGGGAGACCGTGCTCGGTTCCGACCTGGCCGTGCATCCGGGCGGCAAGGGCGCCAACCAGGCCGTCGCGGCGGCCCGGCTCGGGGCGCGTACGGCGCTGCTGGCGCGGGTCGGCGACGACGGCCACGGGCGGCTGCTGCTCGACTCGCAGCGCGCGGCCGGGGTCGACACGGCGGGGGTACTGGTCGGCGGGGCCCCGACCGGAGTCGCACTGATCACGGTGGACCCGTCGGGCGACAACAGCATCGTGGTGTCGCCGGGCGCCAACGGAAGGCTGACCCCCGAGGACGTACGGGCGGCGGACGCGCTGCTGCGGGCCTCGCGGGTGGTCTCGGCGCAGCTGGAGATCCCGCTGGAGACGGTGGTGGAGGTCGTACGGCGGCTGCCGGAGGGCACGCGGTTCGTGCTGAACCCGTCGCCGCCGCGGGAGTTGCCGGCCGAGGTGCTGGCCGCCTGTGATCCGCTGATCGTCAACGAGCACGAGGCGCGGGTCATCGTCGGGGGCGAGCCGGCGGGTTCGCCCGCACCGGAGGACTGGGCGCGGGCGCTGCTGGCGCTCGGGCCGCGGTCGGTGGTGGTGACGCTGGGCGCGGAGGGGGCGCTCGTGGCCGGCGCCGAGGGGAGCGTGCGGGTGGCGGCCGTGGCGGTGGACGCCGTGGACACCACGGGGGCCGGGGACGCGTTCACGGCGGCGCTGGCGTGGCGGCTGGGGGCGGGCTCGGAGCCGGCCGAGGCCGCGGCGTACGCGGCCCGGGTGGGGGCCGTCGCCGTCACCCGGGCCGGGGCGCAGGTGTCGTTCCCGACCGCGGAGGAGGTCGCGGCGCTGTGAAGCGGGCCGGGATACTGAACCGTCAGCTGGCGGGCGCGGTCGCCGAGTTGGGGCACGGGCACGGGGTGCTGGTGTGCGACGCGGGGATGCCGGTGCCGGACGGGCCGAGGCTGGTCGACCTGGCGTTCCGCGCCGGCGTGCCGTCCTTCGCGGAGGTGCTGGACGGGCTGCTCGACGAACTCGTGGTGGAGGGCGCGACCGCCGCGCGCGAGGTCCGGGGCGCCAACCCGGAGGCGACGGCGCTGCTGGAGGACCGCTTCCCGGACCTGGAACTGGTCTCGCACGAGACGTTGAAGGAGCTGTCGGCCGGTGCGCGGCTGATCGTGCGGACCGGGGAGGCGCGGCCGTACGCGAACGTGCTGCTGCGGTGCGGGGTGTTCTTCTGAGGGGGCGCTTCCTCGGCGGCTGCTGCTGGGCGGGTCGTTTCCGCGAGAGGCACGCGCGAACGTTTCGAGGGGCCCGGTCCAGTGGACCGGGCCCCTCGGCTTTCCCCTCCCCGTCAGGACTTCCGCGATCCCCCCGGATCCCCCGTCGGAACGTCCTGATGCCACTTACGACACTCGGAGTGCCGGGAGGGTTGCACCGGGTGCGGAAAATTCTTTGGTATGCCAACGCGGGTGGGTGGTACGGCCGTTGAGGTGGCCGCACGGCCGACGGGACGGCGGCACAAGACTGTTCGAATTATGTCCCGATGATGTCACTTCACCGGCATGTGCGTTGCGGGTGCAACGGGTTGTGGGAGAGCATGTTCGGGACGTAGGTGAACCGACACACGGGGGTGGACACGACGTGAAGTTCGACATGGGGTCGACGACCCTGGCGGACCTCGGCAAGAGCACGCTCGGATCGAGCGACGACCTCGGAACCCTGATCCAGCTGCTGATCAGCGCGGCGGAACCGCTGGAGGGCAAGTTCAACGGCGCGGGCAAGCTGGCGTTCGACTCGTTCAAGAGCCGGGCGGACGAGATCACCGCCGATCTGAACGGCTCGCTCGCCGCGATCCTGGGCGGTCAGTCGGGCATGGACAACGCGTTCGGCACCGGTGACGTGGAGTCCCAGGACAACGCCAACCAGAACATGGGCCTGGCCAACTTCGACGCGGCCCGCTTCGGCGCCCGATAAGCAGCGACGAGCAGCGACGAGCAGGAAACTAGGGGGAAGTACTCATGGCTCAGAACCAGGACCGCCGTTCGTACGACACCGGCGCCTCCGGCGAGGTGCAGACCGCGCTCGGCACGATCGTGGGACAGCTGGAGCGGGTCCTCGGCGACCGTGACGCCGCCGTCAAGGCCGCGATGACCGAGTTCCAGGCCGACGGCGTCTCGGACGACTACCACGGCAAGGAAGAGCGCTGGAAGAAGGCCGCGGGCGAGGTCCGCGAGATCATCCGCCTGGTGCGCACCACGCTCGAACAGAACGACGGCACCGCCCAGTCCACCCTGGCGAAGGCCCGCGCGGCGGTCGACCAGATCGGCTGACGGGCCGGCTCCGAGAGACGAAGCGAACGGGGTTCCGTAGCCGTGGCAGCGCAGGATTACGACAGCCAGTTGCTGGAGTCGGTGTCGGTGCGGCGCCGACGGCTGCGGGACGCCCTGCTGTTCGGGGCGCAGCGGCAGCGGCGCTCGGTGGACGAACGGATCGGGAGGGTCTTCGCCGGGATCGTCATCGCGGCGGTGCTGTGCGCGGGGTGTGTGGGGTGGTCCTTCGTGTCGAACCGCATCATCGGCAAGAGCCCGTACGGGGGTTCGGTGCAGCCGTCCGGCACCCCTTCCCCTTCGGTCTCCACAGCGGTCTCCACGGCCCCGACCAGCACTTCTACCCGGTGATAGGTTCGATCAAGTGATGTCTACGGGGACGTTGGGGCAGGCCGCCGGCGGGGCGCGGAGCGCGCTCAGCCGGGTCACGCTGGTCGGTGAGCGACGGCGGGTGGACCTGGTGCTGCCCTCGCGCGAGCAGGTCGGACTGCTACTGCCGGAGATCATGCGGCTGCTGGACGACCGGGTCGGCGGCCGGCCCGAGTTGCGGCATCTGGTCACCGCGGACGGTTCCGCGCTGGCCCACGACAGCACGCTGGAGTCGGCCGGGGTTCCGGACGGGGCCGTCCTGCGCCTCGTCCGGGCCGAGGACGCGCCGTCGGCGCCCGTCGTGCACGACGTCACGGACGAGGCGGCCGACGATCTCGACGCCCGCGGCGGGCGCTGGCGGCCGGCCACGCGCCGGGTGACCGCCGGGTTCGCCACGGTCGGCTGGGCCGTGGCCGCCGGGGTGTTCGCACGGAGCGCGTACGAGCCCGGGGTGGTCGCCGCCACGCTGCTCGGCGTCGCGCTGGTGGCCGCGCTCGCGGGCGCGCTGCTGGGGCGGGCCGGGAAGCGGGGCCTGGCGACGACCCTGATCGCGACGGCGGGCGCGCTGGGGCTGCTCGGCGCGTGGACGTCGGCGGAGGCGCAGGACTGGTCCGGGGCGGTGCGGCTCGCGGCCCTGGCCACGGCCGGGGTCGGCACGCTCGCCCTGCTCGGGCTGTTCACCCCGCTCGGGCGGGGTGGGCTGGTCGGCGCGGGGGCGCTGGGCGGGATCTCGGTCTGCTGGCTGGGGGTCGCCGCGGCGGTGTCGGGAACGGGGTCGCCGTCGGCGGCGGAGCAGGCCGAGGCGGGGGCCGTTCTCGCGGTGGTCTGTGTGGTCGTGCTCGGGCTGCTGCCCCGGCTGGCGCTGATGGCCTCGGGCCTCTCCGGCCTGGACGACCGGCGCTCCGGCGGCACCTCCGTGAGCCGCTTCCAGGTGTCGGCGGCGCTCACCGCCACCCACCGGGGGCTGGCGCTGGCGACGGTCACGACGGCGGTCTCCGCGACCGCGGCCGGGGTGTTCGCGCTGCGCGCGCCCACCATGTGGACGGTGCTGCTCGCCGTGGTGACCATGGTCGTCCTCGCGCTGCGCGCGCGGGCGTTCCCGCTGGTCGCCGAGGTCGTGGTGCTGCTCGGCGCGGCGGCCGTGTTCGCGGTGCGCCTGGTCTCGGCGTGGCTCGACCATTCCGGCGGGGCGGCCGGTCCGCTCGCCGTCCTCGTCGTGCTGGCCGCCCTTCCGCTGCTGGTGCTCGCCGTGCAGCCCGCCGAGCATGTACGCGTACGGCTCAGGCGGTTCGGCGACACCCTCGAATCCATCGGCGTCATCACTCTGTTCCCGCTGCTCATCGGAGTGTTCGGCGTGTACGGACGACTGCTCGACACGTTCGCTTAGGGGCTGGGGGCCGGACATGGCGCAGGCAGGGGACTGGCAGCGGGATGTGCTGCGCGAGCTGGGCGGACAGGAACCGGCCCCCGGGGGCGACGACACCGCCCCCGCCCGACGGGGCGAACCGACACTGAGGTTGGTGCGATCGGTGCCGCCCGAGTCCGCGGACGGGCCCGGGGAGGCGGCCGGGCCGGGAGCACCGGATGCGTCCGGCGGCACGGTGGCGCCGGGGGCGGCCGGGGAGCCGGGGCTCGCCGGAAGCGGGAGTTCCGCGCGGCGGGCACCGGAGTACGGCCCGGCAGCCGGGGAGGCGCCGACGCCAGACGCAGAACGGCCGCGACCGACGGCGCGGCCCGCGCGGCCGCCTGTACAGCAGGGGCGGACGATGCCGCCCGCACAGCCAGCGGGACGGCCGTCCGAGCAGGGCGCGCCGGGCGCGCGGCCACCGGGACAGCCGGGGCACGGCACGTGGGCCTCCGAGCAGAGCACGCCCGGCGCACAGCAACCCGTACAACCCGAGCCCGTCACACAACAGCCCGGACAGCACGCACCCACCGCGCAGCCACCGGCACCGCCCGGCCACGGCACCTGGCCGTCCGAGCAGAGCGCGCCCGGCGCACAGCAACCCGTGCAGCCCGAGCCCGCCGCGCAGCAGCACGGGCAGCACGCGCTCCCCGCGCTGCCGCAGCACCATGCCCAGCCGCCCGTACAGGCAACCCCCCTCGGGCAGGCGCCCGTCGAGCGACCGGTGGCTCAGGCATCCCCCGCCGCTCAGCCCCCGGAGGGGCCCGTGCCGGGGGACGGAGGTTCGTCCGGGGTGCCGGTGGGGCGGGGGGCGCGGGCGCCGCAGACGCCTTTGCGGGTGCCCGACTCCGTGCCCACCATCGATCCCCGGCTCGCCCACGCGCTCGGGCGGCCGCAGCACGGGGACTCCGTGGTGCGGCGTACCGGGCGGTCGATCCGTAGGCTCGCCTCCTCCGCCGCGCAGGACGTGGCCGAGGAGACGCGGATCGCTCGGGAGCTGCAGCAGCCGGTGACGACGGGGCGGGTGATCGCCGTGACGTCGATCCGGGGCGGAGTCGGAAAGTCGACGACGGCCGCGCTGCTGGGGCGGACGTTCAACCACTACCGGCACGACCCGGTGCTCACCATGGAGGCGGACGCCGCCCTCGGCACGCTGCCGGTGCGGATGGGCGCCGACTCGGTGCGCTGGGCCGCGGCCGACCTGGCGCGCATCGTCAACCCGGCGATGCAGCTCACCGATGTCACCGGGTACCTGGTGCCGGTGTCCGACGGCGGCTGGCTGCTGCCCGGCAGCCAGGGCCGGGTCGGGGCCCCGCTGGACATCCGCACGTACCGCACGGTGACCCTCGCCCTGCGCCGCTACTTCGCGGTGACCGTGGTGGACTGCGAGACCCTGCCGGGCGAGGTGGCCCGTACGGCGATGGACACGGCCCACGCGCGCGTGGTCGTCGCGCCGATGACCGCCGAGGGCGTCAACGGCACCCGCCAGGTCCTGGACTGGCTCGGCCGGCTGCCGCACGCGGCGCTCGGCTCCACCGTCGTCGCACTGACCGCCACCTCCCCGGACGTCACCCTCGACCGGGACACGGCCGTCGCCCACCTCAAGGAGTCCGGCGTCCACGTCGTCCCCGTCCCCTACGACCGTCATCTCGCCCAGGGCGGCCCCATCCGGACCGCGCTGCTGGGCCGGGAGACCCGGGCGGCGGCGATCACGCTGGCGGCGGAGGCGATGACACGGGCGGTGCGGATGCGATGAGCGACCACCGGTACGAAGAAGAAGGGGTCCGTCCGTGACCCAGCAGTTGATCCACCGGCCCGCCCGGAGCACCCGGCCGCTCGGGGCGGCCGGAGCCCGGACGATCGAGCCGCCGCCGAACCTCCCGGAGGGCAAGGCCGGGACGGCCGCGACCGCGCTGCTGCCGATGGCGGGCGTGATGGGCTCGGTCGTGATGATGACCGTGATCCGCAACAGCCAGTTCGCGGCACTCGGCGCGATCGTGCTGGTGTTCGCGCTGCTCGGCGCGGTCGCCCTCTTCCTCTCCCAGCGCGGCAAGGCCCAGCGCACCCGGCGCACGCAGCGGGAGCGGTATCTGGAGTATCTGGAGGAGCTGCGCGAGGAGTTCGGCGCCGGGGAGCGGGAGCGGCGGGCGCTCGCGCGGGTGCTGAACCCGCCGCCGGAGGCGCTGTACGACCTGGTGCGCGACCCCGCCCGGCTGTGGGAGCGGCGGCGGCAGGACCCGGACTTCCTGCGGGTGCGGGTCGGCACCGGTGACGTACCCGTGGCGGACCTCGCCATCGGGCAGAACCAGGGCGGGGTGATGACCCCGCCGGACCCCTTCATGCTGAACGAGGCCCGTGCGCTGCTGGCCCGCTACTCGGTGGCCAACGACTGCCCGATCACCGTGCCGCTGGACCGCGCGGGCAACGTCAGCGTGGTCGGCGACCGGGAGGGCGTGCTGCGGGTGGCCCGCGCGCTCCTCGTCCAGGTGGCCGTCACGCACGCGCCGGACGACGTGGCCGTGGCGCTCGGGGTGCCGGGCGAGCGGCTGGCGGACTGGGAGTGGGCCAAGTGGCTGCCGCACGTGCTGGACGCGCAGGAGCACGACGGCCCGGTGGCGGCCCGCCGGATCGCGCCGAGCCTGCCGCAGCTGGCCCGGCACCTCCGTCACGAGCTGGGCCGACGCGCGTCGTACGCGGCCGAGGTGCGCCGGGGACTGGCCGACCGCAAGGCGCTGGCGCTGGCGTCCCGGATGCTCGTCGTGAGCGACGAGTACGGCGAGACCGCCGCCGAACTGCCCCGGCCCGACACGGCGGTGGGGCTGGCGGACATGGGGGTCACCGTGCTGCACCTGCTCGCCGAGCAGGTGCACGAGCCCGACCAGGTGTCGGTGCGGATCACCGTGCGGGGCGAGAAGGTGGTGGTGGAGGACCTGCGCGCCCCGGACCCCCTGGCCGTGACAGCCCCCGCCGCCGCCCCACCCGCGCACGGCACCTCCGACCGGGTCACCGCCGCCGGTGCCGAGGGTCTCGCCCGGCTGCTCGCGCCGCTCAGGCTGTCCGCCGAGTCGGCCGCCGAGGGCACCCCGGTCACCGGCCCCGTCGACTTCCCCGGCCTGCTCGGCATCGACGACCCGGCCGTGCTGAACCTCCACGACCTCTGGGCACCCCGGGGCGAGCGGGAGTTCCTGCGTGTCCCCATCGGCCTGACGGACCGTCATGAACCGGTGCTGCTCGACCTCAAGGAGTCCTCGGAGCTGGGCATGGGCCCGCACGGGCTGTGCGTCGGCGCGACCGGGTCCGGCAAGAGCGAGCTGCTGCGCACGCTCGTGCTGGCGCTGGCCGCCACCCACTCCCCCGAGGACCTGGCGCTCGTCCTGGTCGACTACAAGGGCGGCGCGACCTTCGCCCCGTTCACCGGACTCCCGCACGTGGCGGGCGTGATCACCAACCTGGAGAACCAGGCCGGGCTCGTCGAGCGCGTGCACTCCAGCCTCGCGGGCGAGGTCAAGCGGCGGCAGCAGGTCCTCAAGGACGCGGGGAACGTGGCCGACATCGGGCACTACGCGGCCCTGCGCGCGACCCGCCGGCCCGACCTCGAACCGCTCCCGCACCTCTTCGTGGTGATCGACGAGTTCGGCGAACTGCTCACCGCCAAGCCGGACTTCATCGACCTGTTCCTCTCCGTCGGCCGTATCGGGCGGTCCATCGGCGTCCACCTCCTGCTCTCCAGCCAGCGCATCGAGGGCGGCAAGCTCAAGGGCCTGGACACCTACCTCTCGTACCGGCTGGGGCTGCGCACCTTCTCCGCCGACGAGTCGCGGACCGTGCTGGACACGACCGACGCGTTCCATCTGCCGCCGCTGCCGGGCTTCGGCTATCTGAAGGTGGACACCTCCACGTACGAGCGGTTCAAGGCGGGGTACGTGTCGGGCGCGTACCGGGGGCCCGCGCCGGCCGCGCAGGTGGAGGACACCCCCCTGGCCTGGACGTATCCGACGTACAACACGCTCGACGGCGGGCCCGTCGAGGCGGTCGCCGAGGAGCCACGGGCGACCAAGCGGGAGACCGGGCCGACGGTGATGTCGGTGATGGTGGACCAGCTCGCCTCCGCCGCACCGCCGGCGCGGCGGATCTGGCTGCCTCCGCTGCCGGACGCGATCACGCTGGACGCGGCCGCCGGGCCCGTACAGGTGGACGAGCGGGGGCTGCGACTGGCGGCCGCCGAGGGTCCGTTGCGGGTGCCGCTCGGGGTGCTGGACGATCCGGCGCGGCAGTGGCAGGGGCACTGGGTGCTCGATCTGACGGTCGCGGGCGGCCACGCGGCGGTGATCGGCGGCCCGCAGTCCGGCAAGACGACCCTGCTGCGGACCCTCGCCCTCTCGCTCGCCGCCACCCACACGCCCGCCGAGGTGGCCGTGTACGGGCTCGACCTGGTCGGCGGCGGACTGTCGGCGCTCTCCGGGCTGCCGCACGTCGGCGGGATCGCCGGGCGCGCCGACCGGGAGCGGGCCGCGCGCACGGTCGCCGAGGTGCGGACGATGCTGAACGAGCGGGAGGAGCTGTTCCGGGAGCACGGCATCGACTCCGTCGACCAGCTGCGGCACCTGCGGGCGCAGGGCAAGGTGCGCGAGCTGGGGTCCACGGACGTCGTGCTGCTCATCGACGGGTTCGGGGCGCTGCGCGACGAGTTCGCGGAGCTGGACGACACGGTCGTGGACCTGCTCAAGCGCGGCGGCGGGTACGGCATCCACGTCGTGGGCGGCATGCTCCGCTGGAACGACGTACGGATCGCGACGCAGTCGATGTTCGGGACGCGGGTGGAGCTGCGGCTGAACGATCCGAGCGATTCGAGCGTCGACCGCAAACTGTCCGAGACGCTGTCGCCGGACACCCCGGGGCGGGTCCTGACCGACGGCAGGCTGTTCGCGCAGGCCGCGCTGCCCCGCCTCGACGGGCGGCCGTCGACCGGCGGTCTCGTTCCGGCGCTGGAGGAGGCGGCCCGCACGATCCGCTCCACCTGGCACGGTGAACTGGCCCCGCCCGTACGGGTGTTGCCGACGCGGCTGCCGTCCGGCCGGCTGCCGTCGGTGGTCGCCGAGCCGCGCCGGGTGCCGATCGGGGTGGACCAGGACGAGCTGGCGCCCGCGCTGCTGGACCTGTTCGGCGCCGACCAGCATCTGCTGATCCTGGGCGACAACGAGTGCGGCAAGACCAACCTGCTGAAGCTGGTCGCGGCGCGGCTCGTGGAGCGGTACTCGGACGAGGAGCTGGTCTTCGGCGTCTTCGACCCCCGGCGCGGGCTGCGGGGCGTTGTCCCGGAGCCGTACCGGGGCGGGTACGCGCACAACGCGAAGCTGGCGGCGGGTCTGTCGAGCGGGATCGCGGGCGAGCTGGAGAAGCGGATGCCGCAGAGCGCCGACCCGGACGCGCCGGGCGACGAGCCCGCGTTCACGGGGCCGCGGATCGTGATCCTGGTCGACGACTACGACATCCTCACCACGGCCGGACAGCAGCCGCTGGCCCCGTTCCTGCCGTACGTCTCCTCGGCGCAGGACATCGGGCTGCACTTCGTGATCAGCCGCCGGGTCGCCGGCTCCTCCCGGGCGATGTACGAGCCGCTGCTGCAGACCCTGCGCGAGACCGGTACGGCCGCGCTGCTGATGACCGGTGAGCGGAGCGAGGGGCAGCTCTTCCCCGGTCTGTACGCCTCGGCGCAGCCGCCGGGGCGGGGCACCCTGGTCCGCCGGGGGCGGGCCCACCAGTTGATCCAGACGGCACTCGACAGCGAGGAGGGCGACCGCCCGTGACCAGGGACGTCATCGCGCTCACCCCGAAGATGCCCGATGTGTGGGCCCTCATGACGAGTCTGTACGCGGGCGGCTCCGACCTGGACCTGTCGGCGGCGGCCGAGGGCGCGGTCGTGCAGCTGCACGGGCCGGGCGGGCGTCCGCTGGTGTCGGTGGAGGCGCCGGTGCTGGTGCAGGTGCCCGGCGAGGCGGAGCGGCTGCTCGGCGAGGCCGTGAGCGCTCCGTTCTGGTGGACGGAGGCGCGGGCGTCCACGGCGGTGCCGGAGGCGGAGCGGCTGGCGGGTGTGGTGTGCGGGCGGCTCAACGCCCTGCTGGGCGGCTCCACCTGGCCGCCCGGGGCGGCGAGCACCCAGGTGGTGGACGTGTCCGCCGTACCGTCGGCGGGGGCGGGGCAGCCCGCCGTGGACGTGGTGACCGAGCACGCGGCCGTCGTCCTCGTCGACCGGCCGGTGGTGGCCCTGACCAGCTGGCTCGCGGAGATCATGCGGACGGCGGTGGCGTCCCGGCGGTCCCTGCAGATCGTGACGCCGCGCGGCGTCCGCCTGACGCCCGCCGCCCGTACGACGCTGGCGCGCGTCCCCCACCGCTGGGTCGTCCAGGACCCGGAGTGCGGGTACTACGACGGCCTGTCGGGGGCGGTGCTGCGGTGGCGGGACGGGGCGTTCTCGCCCGCGTTCGCCGAGGACGGGACGGCGGCGGTGGCCGCCGCGTTCACGCGCCCGGCGGGCGCGCCGGAGCGGGACGCGGCGGGCGGCCGGGCGGAGGGCGCGGCGGACTCCCCGGCCGATTCCCCGGCGGACGAGGCGCCCGGACGGCAGCTGATCGTCGCCCTCCGTACGGTGCACCGGGCCGACGAGCGGCTGCTGCTGGGCGGCGCCCTGGAGGCGGCCTGGCGGGAGCTGACGGGGGCGCCGCCGGCCGGCTGGGGCACGGCCGAACCGGTCAATCTCCCCTGGTCGCGGCGGCAGTTGACCGATCTGACCCGGGAGCGGGCGCCCGAGCCGTCGCAGCTGGTCGTCGTCGGCGCCCCGGAGCGGCCGGCCCTGGCGACGGTCCGGGTGACGCGGACGACGAAGGGCGTGGAGGAGGACGCGGTCCTGACCCTCGGGTACGCGGCCGGTGAGGAACCGCCGCTGGACCGGATCGAGGCGCTGGCCGGCACGCTGGTCCGGGAGCACGGGCTGAAGACCATGCTGGCGTCGGTGCGTGCGGCGCGCGCCGACCTGACGACCGCGCCCCGCCTGGAGGGCCCGCCGCTGCCGGTGGCCTTCACGCTCGGCCCGGACGACGTGTACGGCATCGGCCTGGACCGGGCGCGGCGGCCCCCGGTCGAGGTCCGTGCGGTCCCGCTCGGCCCGACGGCCCGTCCGGCACTGCACTACCGCCTCGGGGACGGCGCGGACACCGAGGCGTGGGGGCGGCTCCAGCAGCTGACGGCACACCTGAGGGGCGATGGTTCCCGGCCATCCGCCGCTGTTCAGCGCGGGTGACTCGCGTCACTGACACAACGACCACTAAGAGCAGTACGAGCTCTGACGGGTACGGCATTTACCGGCCTGACCTGTGTCCCTAACCTCCCGGCAACAGCTGCCAGCAGGCACGCGCCAGGAGGAGAACCATGGCCAGATCAAGCCAGACCAGCACCCGACGCAGCATCGTCACCGCGTGCGCCGCGACGCTCGCGCTCGGCACCCTGGCCGCCTGCGGCGGCGGGGACACCGACGCGCCGAAGGTGGCGGAGAACAAGATCTCGGCGGGCAAGGTGCCGGACTACTACCCGGCGGACTACGCCGACCTGATCGCGGCCGCGGAGAAGGAGGGCGGCAAACTCACCGTCTACTCCAACCTCGGCGACGAGAACATGGCGCCGATCGTCCGGGACTTCAAGAAGAAGTACGGCTTCGTCAAGACCGTCTCCGTCAACGAGCTGGACAGCGACGAGCTGTTCCAGAAGACCCTGTCGGAGAACGCGGCCGGTTCCTCCCCGGCGGACGTGCTGATCTCCAGCGCGGCGACCGCGTGGTCGGACTTCTCGGCCCGCAAGGACACGGTCCTCACGTACAGGTCGCCGGAGCTGAAGGAGCTGGGCGCGAGCGCCGAGCTGCTGCCGAGCGTGTACTCGCTGTCGCAGGACCCGATGACGATCGCGTACAACACCTCGCTGATGGAGACCCCGCCGACCACCCTGACGGACTTCGCCGAGATCGTGACCTCGGACGAGGGCACGTTCAAGAACAAGGTGACGGTCCGTGACCCGGAGGGCTCGTTCGGCTTCACCGTCACGCGGGCGCTCACCGAGGGCAACCCGGAGGCGTGGGACGACCTGAAGAAGATCCTGCCGCTGACCCGCCCGGAGACCTCCTCCGGCACCCAGCTGGAGAAGATCGTCGCCGGTGAGTACACGGCCGGCTTCCTGATCAGCGCCTCCCCCGCGTACCCCGTGGTGGAAGACAGCGCGGGCCTGGTGAAGATCGTCTTCCCGAAGGACGGCACGGTCGTCCTGCCGCGCGGCATGGGCATCGCCGCCGAGGCGCCGCACCCGGCGACCTCGAAGCTCTTCATGGACTTCGCCCTCTCCGAGGAGGGCCAGCGCGCGGTCGCCGAGGGCGGTCTCGCCTCGTACCGCGACGGGGTGAAGGGCCCGGGCCTGCACACCTACCAGGAGGTCGTGGACGCGGTCGGCGAGGAGAACATCATCCACGTCAAGTACGAGCCGGTCTCCAAGGACGACTCCGCGGCCTGGCTGGAGCGCTTCGACGGACTGCGCAAGTAGCGGGCTCCGCAGGCAGCCAGGTCCCCAGGACGATCGGAGTCAGCTCAGATGTCAACCCTCACCCAGCCTCCCCGCACACCCGCGGACGAGTCACCCACGGAGACGTTCCGGCCCCCGCGCTACCGCCGCCCGTTCGGCATCGGACGGGACACGGTCGTCCAGTACGCGGTCCTGGCGTTCCTCGCCGTGCTGGTGCTGGCCCCGATCGTCCCGACCCTCTACCAGAGCATCCGCAACCGCCCGCTCTACGAGGCGGGCGGGGCCTTCACCCTCAGCGGCTACACCGACCTGTTCACCAAGGCCGGCTTCGGTGAAGTCGCCCTGAACACACTGCTGTTCGCGTCGCTGACGACGGTCCTCAGCCTGGCGATCGCCATCCCGATGGCGATCGTGGTGGTCCGCACCAAGCTGCCGGGCGGACGGCTGATCGCCCTCGCCATGCAGTGGCCGTTCTTCATCTCGTCGCTGATCCTGGGCTTCGGCTGGATCATCATGTACGGCCCGGCCGGGTTCGTCAGCGTCAAGGTGCAGCAGCTGCTGGGCTCGGTGCCGTGGAACCTGTACTCGATCCCCGGCATGGCGCTCACGGAGGCCGTGGCGCTCGCCCCGATCGCCTACGTCTTCTGCGCCAACGCCCTGCGGCAGTCCGACGCCTCGCTCGAATCGGCCGCACAGGTCTGCGGGGCGGGCCCCTTCCGGATCCTCGCGCAGGTGGTCGTGCCACTGCTGCGGCCGCCGATCGTGTACTCGGCGATCCTGGTCTTCTCCGTCTCCATCGAGACGCTGAGCGTGCCGCTGCTCTACGGCCAGCCGGTCAGCATCGACGTCTTCTCAACCTTCCTGTACCACAACGGACTTCAGTCGGTGGACCCCGACTACACGATGCTCGGCGCGGCCTCGACCGTGATCCTCGTGGTCACCCTGAGCCTGGTCGCCGTCCAGGCGAAGCTGCTGAAGGACGCGGCCCGGTTCGTGTCCGTGCGCGGCAAGGTGACCCGGCCGCGCAAGCTGGACCTCGGCTGGCTGAAGTGGGTCAGCATCGTGTGCATCTGGTTCTACGTGATCGTGGGCGCGCTCGTCCCGATCGCCGGCCTGGTGATGCGGTCCTTCACGCTCGTGTTCACGCCGCTGCAGTCGCCGTTCCGGACGGTCACGACGAAGAACTACGAGCTGGTCCTCGACTCCGACAACTACGTGCAGTCCCTCTACAACAGCCTGATCGTGGCCGGTGTCGGCTCGGTGGCCGTCTCCGCCCTCGCCGTGTTCGCGGTGATGGTGGCCCGGCGCTCGACGTTCCGCTTCGGCCGGGCGGTGGAGTACCTGGCCCTGATCCCGCAGTCCCTGCCCGGCATCATCATCGGTATCGGCTTCTTCTGGGCCTTCGCGCTCGCGCCCTTCGGGGTGGGGTCCGTCCTCCAGGGCACGATCTACGCCGTCGTCATCGCCTTCGGCATGCGGGCCCTGCCCAGCGCGTTCGGCTCGGTCGCCCCGGCGATCATGCAGATCGGCGGGGAGCTGGACAACGCGGCCCGGGTCTCCGGCGCCGACTGGCTGATGACCTTCTTCCGTGTCCTGCGGGCCCTGATCACCCCGGCGTTCGCGGGCGCGCTGATCCTCACTTTCGTGATCATGCTCAAGGAGTACTCCCCGGCCGTCTTCCTCTCCTCGGCCGACAACAACATCCTCGGCACCACCATGCTCAGTCTCTGGACGCAGGGCAGGGCCGGATCCGTCGCCGCGCTGGCCACCCTCCAGATCGGCATCACCGCGGTCTTCGTCGCACTCGCGGGACTGCTCATGAAGGGAAAGCACCATGCCTGAGGTGACCGTCAAGAACCTCGCCAAGACCTTCGGCGACAACTCCGTCCTGCGGGACGTCACCTTCACCATCAAGGACGGCGAGTTCTTCACGCTGCTCGGCGCGAGCGGCTGCGGCAAGTCGACGACGCTGAACTGCATCGCCGGCCTGGAGCAGCCGACGGAGGGCTCGATCGCGGTGGGCGGCAGACCCTTCGTGGACGCGGGCGCGGGGGTCTTCCTGCCCCCCGAGGAGCGCAACCTCGGCATGGTCTTCCAGTCGTACGCGCTCTGGCCGCACATGACCATCGCGAAGAACCTGGCCCTGCCGCTGAACATCCGCAAGGTCCCGAAGGACAAGCAGAGGACACTGATCCACGACGCCCTCGACAAGGTGGGCCTGGCCGCGCTCAGCGGCCGCTACCCCCACCAGCTCTCCGGCGGCCAGCAGCAACGCGTGGCCCTGGCACGGGCGTTGGTGTACTCCCCCACGGTCCTGCTCCTGGACGAGCCGCTCTCCAACCTGGACGCCAAGCTGCGCGAGCAGGCCCGCGCCTGGCTGAAGCGGCTCCAGGAGGAGCTGGGCATCACCACCGTCTACGTCACCCACGACCAGGACGAGGCCCTCGCGCTCAGCGACCGGATCGCGGTCATGGAGGGCGGCAACATGATCCAGATCGGCACTCCGCACGAGATCTACGAGAAGCCCGCCGCGCCGGCGGTGGCGGCCTTCGTCGGCCGCTGCAACTTCCTCACCGGCAAGGTCGTGAGCGTCGACGGCACCCGGCACACCGTGCTCCTGGACGCCGGCGGGGAGGTCGTACGGGTCGACAGCGACCGCCGCGTCCCGACCGGCGACTCGGTCACGGTCGCGGTCCGCCCCGAACGCCTGGAGGTCGTGGCCTCGGCCGAGACCCCGACGGCCATGAACCGCCTCGACACCCAGGTCGTCACCAGCTCCTACGTCGGCTCCCGCTACGAGTACGACGTGCGCCTCGGCGACCAGGTGGTGCAGGTGCTGAGCGGCAACGGAGGGCTGGCGGGCGAGGTGGCGCTGGTCTTCGACCCGGGGCACGCGCTGCTGTACGCGGACCGGGTGGAACTGCCGGAGGAACAGCGGGAGTTGCTGACGGTCACCACGTGAGGGTGGCGGTGGCCGGTGACCCGGCCGCCCGGGTCACCGGGGGTCTCGGTCTCCGCGCGGGATGCCGAGGGACCGGAAGATCTCCGCGGCCTCCGTCCGGTACGGGGCCGGGTCCTCCTCCCCGGTCGTGGCGACGGCGCGGCCGAGGATGTCGAGGGTGTCGGCCTGGGCCTTGCGGTGGCCGGTGGAGCGGTGCACCGCCAGGGCATCGCGGGCGTGGGCGGCGGCGACCGCGGCTTCGCCGTGCCGCAGTTCGGCACCGGCCAGGGCGGTCAGGGCCTCCGCCTGCACCAGCAGGTGTTCCGTGCCCCGGGCGATCTCCAGGGCGTGGGAGATCTGCTCGCGGTCGGGCAGGCCGGTCACGGCGGCCAGGCCGAGCAGGGCACGGGCCCGCAGTTCGTCCGCGCCACGTTCCTCGGCCAGCTTGAGCGCTTCCCGGTAGGCGACATCCGCCTCGCCGGGGCGGCCGAGGGCGAGCAGGACGCTGCCGAGGGCGATACGGGCGTCCGCGCGGTAGTACTCCTCGCCGTCCTGGTCGAAGAGGCGTGTGGCGGTCGTCGCCATGTCCAGGGCGGTGGTGAGGTCACCGGCGTCGCGGCGGACGGAGGACTGGAACCGCAGCACGTACGCCTCGCTGCCCTGTTCGCCGCTCTCCCGGACCATCGTCAGGGCGGTCGCCAGGTGGTGCGTCGCCCGCGCGGGATCCCCGAGGAGGTACAGGGTGCGTCCCAGGTTCGCGTGGGTCAGGATGCCGTTGTGCTGGGAGCCGAGGTCGCGCGGAGCGCGCTCGGCCCGCCGCAGCCGGTCCAGCGACTCGGTCAGCCGGCCGAGGTCGCGCAGGGTGATGCCGAGCGTGAGCAGGACGACCGGATGGCCGTCCGGCATGCCGTTGCGCCGGTCGATCTCCGTGGCCTTCTCCAGGTACTCCGCACCGCGTGTCAGCCGGCCGACGAGCCAGTTCACACTGGCGAGGTTGGTGAGCGCCACCGCCGTACCCTCCGGCCAGCCGCCCGCCTCGGAGAGGGCGAGCGTCTGCTCGAAGTGGGGGATGGCCGCGAAGGGGAGGCTCTGGTGGAGTTCCGCGGCGCCGAGCAGGTTGTGCATGGCGGCCTGGGCCACGGGCTCGTCGGCGGCACGGGCGGCGTCCAGGGCGGCCCGGCCGAGGGCCGCCCAGTCCACGGCGGTCTTACGGGTCCAGGAGTGGCCGCGCAGCGCGTCGGCGAGCCGCCAGGAGGCGGGGTGGCACTCGCCGGCGGCCTGCTGCACGGCGGCGGCGAGGTTGGGCAGTTCGTCGTCCAGCCAGCGGATCGCCGCGGCGGCGTCGGGGATGCGGAGCGGGGGCACGGCGTCACCCGGGCCTTCGCCCTCGCCATCGTCGTCGTCGGTGCCGGTGCCGGTGCCGGTGGGAGGCAGGGGTGGCTGGCCGGGGTACAGCAGCCGGGCGCAGTGGCCCGTGGCGGTCAGGAGCCAGGTGTACAGGGCCTCGGAGGCGACGCGGCGGTCGGCGACGGTCTCCTCCAGGCGCAGCCGCTCGGCCGCGTACAGCGCGACCAGGTCGTGGCGGCGGTACCGGCCCGCCCGGTGCTCCCGCAGCATATGGGCGGCGGTGAGCCGTTCCAGCAGCACGGCGGCCTCCGCGGGGGCGAGGCCCGCGACGACCGCGGCGGCATCGAGGCCCGTCTCCGGGCCGGGCACCAGGGCCAGCAGCCGGAACATCCGCCGGGCCGGGGCGTCGAGGGCGTGGTACGAGAGGTCGAAGGCACTGCGTACGGCGGTGGTGGCGTCACCGGTGACGGACAGGGCGGACAGCCGGTCGCCGTCACGCAGTTCGGCGGCCTGTTCCTCCAGGGTGCGCCAGGGGGTGTGGTCGAGGTTGGCGGCGGCGATCCGCAGCGCCAGGGGGAGGTGCCCGCAGGCGTGGGCGAGTTCGGCCGCCGCGCGCGGGTCGGCGTCGACGCGCTCCGCGCCGAGGGTGCGATGCAGCAGGAGCCGGGACTCCTCGGGGCTGAGCACGTCCACCCCGATCCGCCGGGCGCCGTCGCGGGCGGCGAGTCCGGCCAGCCGGTCGCGGCTGGTGACCAGCACCAGACAGCCGGGGCCGCCGGGCAGCAGCGGCCGGACCTGCTCCGCGTCCACGGCGTTGTCCAGCACGACCAGCAGCCGCCGCTTGGCGGCCAGCGTCCGGTACAGGTCCGCCGCGCTCTCCGGCGTCCCCGGAACATGGTCCGCGGCCACCCCCAGCGCCAGCAGGAACCGGGTCAGCGCCTCCACCGGGCGCACCGGGCCCTCCGGCGAGTGGCCGCGCAGGTCCACGAAGAGCTGGCCGTCGGGGAAGCGGTCGCGCACCCGGTGCGCCCAGTGAACGGCGAGAGCGGTCTTGCCCGCTCCCCCCGCGCCGGTCAGCGCACAGACCCCGCTCCTCCCGGCGGGCCCCTCCCCGGCGGCGGGCAGCAGGGCGTCCAGCCGGGCCAGGTGATCGGCACGTCCGGTGAAGAAGGCGGCGTCGTAGGGAAGGAGCGCGGGGACGACCGGCGGGGTGGAGGGTGCGGGGGCCGGGGACACGGTCGTACGGGCGGTGGCGGGGCGGGGCAAGTCCCTGCGCAGGACCCGCAGATGGGCGTCGGTCAGTTCGGGACCGGGACGGACGCCGAGCTGGTCGTCGAGGCGGTCGCGCAGGGCCGTGTACAGGCTCAGCGCGGCGGCCTGCTCGCCCGAGGCCGCGAGCGCCAGCATCAGCCGGGCGTGCACCCCTTCGTGCAGGGGCTCCAGATCGGCCGTCCTGCGCAGTTCGTGGAGGGCGTTCTCCGTCGTGCCCCGTGCCAGGGCGCTGTCGGCGTACGCCTGGAGCACCGTCAGCCGCAGCCGGGTGAGAGTGACGGCCGAGGGGTGCTCGCGCAGCCGGGACGGCATGTCCTGGAGAACGGCACCGCGCCACAGCCGCAGCGCCGACTCGGCCTGGGCGTACGCCTCGTCGGTGTCCTCGGGGAGGGCGGCCAGGGCGGTGAACCGGGCCGCGTCCGAGTCCTGTTCGTCCAGGTCGAGCACGTAGCCGGTCCGGGTCCTGCGCAGTACACCGCCGGGCCGGTCGTCGGGGTGTGTCGCCGGGGTGAGTAATCGGCGCAGCCGGGCCACGTAGGTGTGGACCAGGTTCAGGGAGCTGGCCGGAGGCCGGCCGTCCCACAGGGTGTCGACGATCTCGTCCTGCGACACGGTGGTGCCCGGGTGCAGACCCAGCAGGGCCAGCAGAGCGCTCTGTTTCGCCGCGCCGGGTTCGGTGGGCCGGCCCGTCACGTGGAGGACGAGGGGACCGAGGACGTCGACGCGGAGTCGCCGTTCGTCGCCGGGCTCCGACACCGTGTCCGGTTCCAGTAGTTCCATGAGCCTGAGCACCGAGGGACTGCGCGGTGACCGCGCCCGGCCCCGCTCGATCTCGCGGATGCTGCGGGTGCTGACACCGGATAGTTCGGCGAGCTGCCGCTGGCTCAGTCCCAGCTGCGCCCGACGGGAACGGAGCCAGGCCCCCAACTGCTCAGGCATGCACCCCTGCTTCTCCCCGCATCCCCGCCGACCGCCACCGGCGGCGGCCTCACCAGGCGAAACTCTCCGCCATGGATGGATGACAGTACGTGTGCGAGGCGTGCCTTGGAGAGATCCTTCTCCGTCAACCACTGACCGAAAAGTTTCCGGCAGAAGTGCGCTGACGTCATGTCAATTTCCTTTATATACAGGCAACTTGTGTGACAGATACATCACCGTCCCGGCCCCGTCCGGAGCTGCCCGATCCTGAAGCAGGGCACCTCCCCGCCGGGGAGGTGCCCTACGTGATCCGTCTCGGGCCGAAGCGGCCGAGCTAGTTGAAGTTCTGCTGAACCCAGGCGGCGTCGAGGGACCCTTCCTTCACGAAGGCCTTTCCGCTCTGAACGACACCGATCCGGTCCCCGGACAGGACCAGCGAACTGACGCCCTGGGACTCCTTGGTCCAGCCCGCCTCGAGACCGCCCTCCTTCACGAAGGCATCACCGTTACGGTGAACGACACCGATCCGGTTCCCGGACAGGGCCATCGACGTGACGCTCTGGGACTCCAGCGTCCAGTTCGCCGAGAGACCGCCCTCCTTCACGAAGGCATCACCGTTGCGCTGGACGACACCGATCCGGTTCCCGGACAGGGCCATCGACGTGACGCTCTGGGACTCCAGCGTCCAGTTCGCCGAGAGACCGCCCTCCTTCACGAAGGCATCACCGTTGCGCTGGACGACACCGATCCGGTTCCCGGACAGGGCCATCGACGTGACGCTCTGGGACTCCAGCGTCCAGTTCGCCGAGAGACCGCCCTCCTTCACGAAGGCATCACCGTTGCGCTGGACGACACCGATCCGGTTCCCGGAGAGGACCAGCGAACTGACGCCCTGGGACACGTTGACCCAGCCCCCCGAGAGACCGCCCTCCGTCACGAAGGCATTACCGGTACCACGCTGGACGACACCGATTCGGTCCCCGGTCAGGGCCAGGGAACTGACGCCCTGGAAGACCTGGACCCAGTCGGCGGAGCCTTCTTGGACATAGACGGTGCCGTCCGTGGTGAGGATGCCGGTTCGGTTGCCGGTGACGACGACGCTCGCGACCGGGGTGTCGGCGGCGGCGCGAGCGCCCTCTGCGGCCACAGCCGGCTGGGTCGTCAGCACCGGCAGGAGAACGGCAGCGGAAACCGCCGTGATCAGACCGGCCTTCCACCTTCGGACCGTAGACGACCGCTCTCTGAGAAAAGCGAACATGGTTGTCCCCTCGTGAGGAGTTCGAGTGCAGGGCTGGACCGCGCGACTTGACGGCCTGTGCTGGTGCCTCTCGCCGGCATCTCGACTCTAGGAACAAGGGAGGTCAGAAGAACTGGACGGTTTCTGGACGCCGGCCGTCTCCCACCCGGACCCCGGACGCAACCGTCCGAACTGCGGAAACGCACTGCCCGACCACGAGAGTCCGACTGCCGGGCGGCAAACCATTGCCGCCCGGCCGGCATTGTTTGCCGCTTCACTGCTGGGCGGCCCCGTGCGGAGCTCGAACACGCGTGAGTCCCGGGAGGTCTGCTTCCTCCCGGGACTCACGCGACGCCTTACGGGGTGACGATGACGGAGTTGTACGTGGTGATGTCGACGTCCGTCCAGGCGCCCGGATAGAAGGTCCAGTCGCAGTCCTCGCCGTTCCAGCCATGGCACAGCCGGAACTTCCAGCCGTCCGTCTGGTTGTTGAACACGGTGTGCAGGCCCACCTGGTTGCGGAGCTGGTGAACCCCTCGGGACCAGTACTGGTTGGTCACGCCACCGCTGCCGTTGGGTCCCCCGTAGATGCACGCGGCACCGGACGGGCAGCCGGCGGGCGCCGCCGAGGCCGGCGACGCCGACAGTACTCCCGTACCGAGCGCCAGCAACGCGGTCGCGGCTACCGCTGCGACCCTTCTCCGGATCGGCGTACGCGTCATGCATGCCCCCTCGATCGTGGTGGAACGGACGACGTGCGGCAGGTCTGTCGCCGGGGTGTGTCCGGCGCCGCACGAAGCCGAGGTGCTTGGAGGCAGACGGTAGGGCGACTTCACATCGGCCCACACCTGTAAAGAGCCGGATTGACAGTCCCGCTAGCCGCGCCTCTTGTGCGGCCGGCGTTCGGGGAGCCGTCTCATCAGGGACCGCCAGTCCGGCAGGTCGATCTCGACGAGGACGGTCTTGCCGGGCGGTCTGCCGTCCTGAACCTCCCAGCGGTCGGCCAGCGCGTCGACCAGGACCAGACCGCGCCCACCCTCGTCCAGGGGACGGGCCGGTCGTACGGTGCCGGGGCCCGGCGGCAGGCGTTCGGCTCGGGTGTCGGTGACCTCGATGCGGAGGGAGCCGGTGGGGAGGGAGAGGCGTAGCTCGAAGTCACGGCCCGGGACGCGGCCGTGCGTCACCGCGTTCGCGGCCAGCTCGGCCACGACCGCCGCCGCCCGGTCGGAGGGGTCCGAGCCGTACCGGATGCCCCAGGCGTGCAGCTGGTTCAGGGCCAGGTGCCGGGCCAGGCGGGCGCCCAGCGGGGTCGAGCTGAAGCGCTGCGTGAACGTCGGTGCCGTCAGCGTTTGTCGCGCGGCGGGCGGTGCGGTCATGACGCCCAATGTGGCCTGCGGGAAGCCCGGTTCGCCAGCTACGCGCCGCGTACGCCGGGGCAGCGTACGCGGTCACTCACTGGACGGTACTGGTGACATGCTGTGACCATGGTCCGGGAACGGTGTGGTTCGGCGGGCGGGTGCGCGGGAGGTGGCCCATGGTGGCCGACAGCGGCGGCATGACGGCGACGGGGCTGGGCGGCGGGGAGCCGGAGGCGTCCGACAGTCTGCGGACGTTCGGGGCGATGGTCCAGGCGTTGCGCGAGCACGCGGGGCTGGGCCGTGAGGAGTTGGCCGACGCGGTCGGCTACTCCAAGCACATGGTGGCGTCGGTGGAGTTGGGGAGAAGAATGCCGGATGCGGCGTTCGTGGAGGGGGTGGACCGGGAGCTGGGGGACACGGGTGCGCTGATCCGCGCGGCTCAGCATCTGGGGCGACAGCCGGGGTTGGCGGCTTGGTTCAGGAAATGGGCCAAGTTGGAAACCTCAGCGATCACTCTCTACACCTACGAGTGCCGGTTGATCCCTGGGCTGTTGCAGACAGAGGCGTACGCACGGAAGTTGTTCAACGATCGGCTGCCGTTGTTGGACGACCAGCAGATCGAGGAGCAGTGGGCTGCTCGGGAAGAGCGACAACGCCTCCTTCGCGAACGGCCAAACACCGCGTTCAGCTTCATCTTGGAAGAGCAGCTGTTCCTGCGCCGTACGGGCGGTGCAGAGGTCACGCGAGAACTCCTCGACCATGTGCTTGAGATCGCCGAACAACGGAACGTGGAGATCCAAGTCATGCCACTCGTCCGGGAGTCGCACGCAGGACTGGCCGGTCCCATCCGACTGCTGGAGACTCCCGAGAACCGCTGGTTCGCGTACTGCGAAGGCCAACGTGGCGGGATGTTCGTAGCCGAGACAAAAGAGATCAGCGTCCTCCAAAGTCGATATGCCAGGATGCGTTCACAGGCTCTCACCATCCCGGACTCCGTGAGCCTGTTGCAGCGGATGCGAGGGGACCTATGAGTGCGACCCAACTGGTCTGGTTCAAGAGCAGTTACAGCAGCGCCTCCGGCGACGACTGCGTCGAGGTAGCCCTGTCCTGGTTCAAGTCGAGCTACAGCAGTGGCGACGGCGACGACTGCGTAGAAGTAGCCGTAGCCCTCCCCCACGCCATCCACGTCCGTGACTCCAAGGCGAACACCGAACCCGGCCCCCAGCTCACCCTCACCCTCTCCCCCGCCGCCTGGGCCGGCTTCGTCCCGTACGCGGCCGGCGCCCGGGGCTGAACCGGCCATGATCGGGACCGTGTTCCGGAGTGACGACGTGCCCGCGGAGCACCGGTTCGACTACTGGCGGGAGTTGGTGCACCAGGCGATCGCGCCCAGCGACATCCACAGCGAGTTCGCGGGCGACTTCTGGGCGCAGCAGCGGCTGCTGGAGCTGGGGCCGGTGCTCGTGTGGCCGACCGCGCACCTGCCGACGGGGTTCCGGCGTACCGAGAAGATGGTGCGGCAGTCCGACCCGGAGATGTACCACCTGTCGCTGGTGCTCGGCGGCGACTTCGGGCTGGAGCACGTGGGGCGGACCGAGATGTACGGCCCGAGCGACCTGTGGGTGACGGACACGTCCCGGGCGTACGACGTGCGCCCGTCGGACAGTCTGGGCCGCCAGGTGAACAGGGGGATATGCGCGGATCTCCCCAAGACGCTGTTGCCCCTGCCGCCCGCCCGGATCACGCAGTTGCTGGGGCGGCGGCTGCCGGGGCGGCAGGGGGTGGGACCCCTGCTGACGGGGTTCCTCACCGGTCTGGAACAGCAGGCCGACACCCTGCAGCCGGCCGACGCGCCCCGCCTGGGCACCGTGCTGATCGATCTGCTGGCCGCCTGGTTCGCCCAGGTGCTGGAGGTGGAGGACGCGCTGCCGCCGGAGACGCGCCAGCGGGCCCTGACGGCACGGATACGGGCGTTCGTCCGGCGGAACCTGCACGACCCGGAGCTGAACCCGCGGGCGATCGCGGCGGCCCATCACATCTCGCTGAGCTATCTGCACCGGCTGTTCCAGGAGGACACCCCGGACGAGACGGTCGCGGCCTGGATCCGTGTCCAGCGCCTGGAAGGCGCCCGTCACGACCTGGCGGACCCCGGCCTGGACTCCACGCCCGTCCACACCATCGCGACCCGCTGGGGGATGCCCCGCCCGTCCGACTTCACGCGGGCGTTCCGGGGGGCGTACGGGGTGTCGCCGACGGAGTTCCGCGCGCGGGAGCGGGCGGCGCGGGAGGTGGGGTAGACGTCACCGATCCCCTGGATCGGTCGGCCGCTGTGGGCAGGTCCGCTACGCGACAGAACGTTCTAATAGAACTTTTGCTAGATTGGGTGGGTGAGTGAACCTGCCTACGGGCCCGGCGAGGGCCCGACCAAGTCCGTCTCGGTTTCCGTACACGAGGGCACCATCGCGGCCCTCCGTTCACGCGTCGGCAAGCGCGGCATCTCGGCCTACGTGGAGGCCGCGATCCAGCGGCAGATCGAGCGGGACCAGCTCGACGAACTCATCGCCGCGAACGAGGAGCTGCACGGCCCCCTCACCCAGGAGGAGATCGACGCGGCCGAGCGCGAGATGTTCGGCAGCGGCCGGGGCGACCGGGCGGTGGCGTGAGCGGCACCTGGGTGCTCGACAGTGAAGCCCTGTCCCTGTACCTGCGTGGCGATCGCACCATGACCGCCAGGCTCGCCGCCGCCCGCAAGCGGGACGTCAGGGTCATCACCAGCGCGGCCACGATCGTGGAAGCCGATCCCCAGGGGGCGCACACCGCCCGCCTCGCCTGGGCCCTCTCCCGGCTCGTCGTGGAGCCGGTCACCAAGGAGACCGCACAAGAGGCCATCACCCGCATGAAGGACAGCGGCAGGACCGGCGGGCACAAGTACGCCCTGGACGCGATCGTCGCCGCCACCGCCCGCGCGGCGCAGCCGCCGGTGACGGTCCTCGCCTCGGACCTCGACGACCTCAAGCCGCTCTGCGGCAAGCAGGTCGAGGTCCGACAGGTCTGACCCGGGCGGCGGGCCGGAGCATGGTGCCCCGGCCCGCCGCCCGGACCTCACGCCGCGTGTTCCACGAACCGCCGGGCCGTCTGCGCCAGCAGCGCACGGCCGTCGCCCGCCCACAGCTCGTCGTTGAACAACTCGACCTCGATGGGGCCGGTGTAGCCCGCCGCCTCGACGTACGCCTTCCACTCGCGCATGTCGATCGCGCCGTCGCCGATCTGGCCCCGGCCGGTCAGGACGCCCTGCGGCAGCGGGGTGATCCAGTCGGCGAGCTGGAAGGTGTGGATGCGGCCGGTCGCGCCCGCGCGGGCGATCGCCGCCGGGGCCGTGTCGTCCCACCAGATGTGGTAGGTGTCCACGGTCACGCCGACCTGCTCCGCCGGGAAGCGCTCGGCGATGTCCAGCGCCTGGGAGAGCGTCGACACCACGCAGCGGTCCGAGGCGAACATGGGGTGGAGGGGTTCGATGGCCAACCTCACCCCGTGGTCCGCCGCGTACGGGCCCAGTTCGGCGAGCGCGTCCGCGATGCGCTCGCGTGCCCCGTGCAGATCCTTCGAGCCGGACGGGAGGCCGCCCGAGACCAGGACGAGGGTGTCCGTGCCGAGCGTCGCCGCCTCGTCGATCGCCTTGCGGTTGTCGGCCAGGGCCGCCGCCCGCTCGGCCGGGTCGATCGCCGTGAAGAAGCCGCCCCGGCAGAGGGTCGTGACCGCGAGGCCCGCGTCGCGGACCAGCTTGGCCGTGGCCTCCAGTCCGTACTCCGCCACCGGTTCGCGCCACAGGCCCACGCCCGGGATGCCCAACTCGGTGCAGCCGTCGACCAGTTCGGGCATCGACAGCTGCTTGACCGTCATCTGGTTGATGGAGAAACGGGACAGATCTCCGTTGGCGCTCACTGGGCCACCCCGTACAGGGAGAGCAGGTTCTTCATGCGGGCCTCGGCCAGCGCCGGGTCCGGGAACAGGCCCAGGCCGTCGGCGAGTTCGTAGGCGCGCGCGAAGTGCGGGAGGGAGCGGGCCGACTGGAGGCCGCCGACCATCGTGAAGTGCTCCTGGTGGCCGACCAGCCACGCCAGGAAGACCACGCCCGTCTTGTAGAAGCGGGTGGGCGTCTGGAAGAGGTGGCGGGACAGCTCGACGGTCGGGTCCAGGAGGTCCCGGAAGCCCTGTACGTCACCTGTGTCCAACACCCGCACCGCTTGCGCTGCCAGGGGCCCCAGCGGGTCGAAGATGCCGAGCAGCGCGTGGCTGAAGCCCTTCTCGTCGCCCGCGATCAGCTCGGGGTAGTTGAAGTCGTCGCCCGTGTAGCAGCGCACCCCCTGCGGGAGCCGGCGACGGATGTCGATCTCGCGCTGGGCGTCCAGCAGGGAGACCTTGATGCCGTCGACCTTGTCGGGGTGGGCGGCGATCACGGCGAGGAAGGTCTCCGTGGCCGTGTCGAGGTCCGAGGAGCCCCAGTAGCCGTCCAGCGCCGGGTCGAACATGGGGCCGAGCCAGTGCAGGACGACCGGCTCGGCGGCCTGGCGGAGCAGGTGGCCGTAGATCTCCAGGTAGTCCTCGGGGCTCGTCGCGGCGGCGGCCAGCGCGCGCGAGGCCATCAGGATCGCCTGGGCGCCCGACTCCTCGACGAGCGCCAGCTGCTCCTCGTACGCCTTGCGGATCTCCGGCAGGGAGGCGGGACCCGTGAGCTGGTCGGTGCCGACGCCGCAGGCGATCCGGCCGCCGACGGCCTTCGCCTCGGCGGCGCTGCGGCGGATCAGCTCCGCCGCGCCCGCCCAGTCCAGGCCCATGCCGCGCTGCGCGGTGTCCATCGCCTCGGCGACGCCCAGGCCGTGCGACCACAGGTGGCGGCGGAAGGCGAGGGTGGCGTCCCAGTCGACGGCGGCGGGCGAGTCCGGGGAGACGTCCGCGTACGGGTCGGCGACGACGTGCGCCGCCGAGAAGACCGTACGGGAGGTGAGGGGGGTGCCGGGGGACACCGCCAGGGGCGCGGTGCGTGGGGTGTAGGCCCGCAACTGCCCTGCGGCCCCAGGGAGGTGGATCGTCACAGCTGGATCTCCGGTACGTCGAGACGGACACCCTCGGCCGAGGACTTCAGGCCCAGCTCGGCGAGCTGGACGCCGCGGGCGCCGGCCAGCAGGTCCCAGTGGTAGGGCGCGTCGGCGTAGACGTGCTTGAGGAACAGCTCCCACTGTGCCTTGAATCCGTTGTCGAACTCGGCGTTGTCCGGCACCTCCTGCCACTGGTCGCGGAAGGAGTAGGTGGCGGGGATGTCGGGGTTCCACACCGGCTTGGGGGTGGCGGAGCGGTGCTGGACGCGGCAGTTGCGCAGGCCGGCGACGGCCGAGCCCTCGGTGCCGTCGACCTGGAACTCGACCAGCTCGTCACGGTTGACGCGGACGGCCCAGGAGGAGTTGATCTGGGCGATCGCGCCGCCGTCCAGCTCGAAGATGCCGTACGCGGCGTCGTCGGCGGTGGCGTCGTAGGGCTTGTCCTGCTCGTCCCAGCGCTCGGGGATGTGGGTGGCGGTGAGGGCCTGGACGGACTTCACCCGGCCGAACAGCTCGTGCAGCACGTACTCCCAGTGCGGGAACATGTCGACGACGATGCCGCCGCCGTCCTCCGCGCGGTAGTTCCAGGAGGGGCGCTGGGCCTCCTGCCAGTCGCCCTCGAAGACCCAGTAGCCGAACTCGCCCCGGATCGAGAGGATGCGGCCGAAGAAGCCGCCGTCGATGAGGCGCTTGAGCTTCAGCAGGCCCGGCAGGAACAGCTTGTCCTGGACGACGCCGTGCTTGATGCCGGCGGCGTTCGCGAGCCGGGCCAGCTCCAGCGCGCCGTCGAGGCCGGTGGCGGTCGGCTTCTCGGTGTAGATGTGCTTGCCCGCCGCGATCGCCTTCTTGATCGCCTCCTCGCGGGCCGAGGTGACCTGGGCGTCGAAGTAGATCTCGACGGTCGGGTCGGCGAGGACGGCGTCGACGTCGGTGGAGACGTTCGCCGGGTCCAGGCCGTGCTGCTCGGCGAGCGCCTTCAGGGCGTGCTCGCGGCGGCCGACGAGGACCGGCTCCGGCCACAGGACCGTGCCGTCGCCGAGGTCGAGGCCGCCCTGCTCGCGGAGGGCGAGGATGGAGCGGACGAGGTGCTGGCGGTAGCCCATGCGTCCGGTCACGCCGTTCATGGCGATCCGTACGGTTCTGCGTGTCACGGCCGGTCCTTTCGTTGGTGTGCGTTCGTGTCTGCGTACGCGTCCGGCGCCGCGTACGCCCGACGAAAGGGTGAGCGTCACAGCAAGCGCTTTCTATCCAACAAGAAGCTAGCCTCTGAGCAGCGGTCTGGACAAGACCGCGAGGGGGTCGAGTTGTTCGAGGGGGCGAACGGCGATCGCGGTCGTAAGGTTCCCCGACAGCCCGAACATCACGCGCACCGGAGGACGAGCAACGATGACTGTGACCCTGGCGGACGTGGCGGCCCGTGCGCAGGTGTCGCCCGCGACCGTCTCCCGGGTGCTGAACGGCAACTACCCGGTGGCCGCGACCACGCGCGAGCGGGTGCTCAAGGCCGTGGACGAGCTGGACTACGTCCTCAACGGACCCGCCAGCGCGCTCGCCGCCGCCACCTCCGACCTGGTCGGCATCCTCGTGAACGACATCGCCGACCCCTTCTTCGGGATCATGGCCGCGGCCATCCAGTCCGAGATCGGCGGGCCCGGCGGGCGCGCGGGCGGGGAGCGGCTGGGTGTGGTGTGCAACACGGGCGGCTCCCCGGAGCGCGAACTGACGTACCTCACGCTGCTGCAGCGGCAGCGGGCCGCCGCCGTCGTGCTGACCGGTGGGGCCATCGAGGATCCGGCGCATCTGACCGCCGTCGGCAACAAGCTGCGCAAGCTGATGGAGGCCGGGACGCGGGTGGTGCTGTGCGGGCGGCCGCCCACGCCGGAGGCGATCGCGATCACCTTCGACAACCGGGGCGGCGGACAGCGGCTGACCGAGCATCTGATCGGACTGGGCCACCGGCGCCTCGGCTACATCGCCGGGCCGCAGGAGCGGACGACCACCCGGCACCGGCTGGAGGGCCACCGGGCGGCGCTGGCGGCGGCCGGCATCGAGGACGACCCCCGGTGGACGGTGTACGGGCGCTACGACCGGCTCTCCGGCTACGAGGCCACGCTGGAGCTGCTGCGCCGGGACCCGTCCCTGACCGCCGTGCTCGCGGCCAACGACACGGTGGCGCTCGGCGCGTGCGCCGCCCTGCGCGACTCGGGCCTGCGCATCCCGGACGACGTCTCCGTCGCCGGCTTCGACGACCTCCCCTTCAGCATCGACGCGGTACCCGCCCTGACGACGGTACGGCTGCCGCTGTCGGAGGCGGGCGCCCGCGCGGGCCGCATCGCGATGGGCCGCGAGGAGCCGCCGCCCGGGGGGATCGCCACGGTGCGGGGGGAGCTGATGGTGCGGGGGTCGACCGGGGCGCCTCGGGGGGAGTGACCCGGCGAACCTCTCACGGAGCGTGACGCTTCGGCGCGCGTCCGTCACCGTCCCGTCCTACGTTGGGTGTGCGAGGCATCGCCTCACCCCTCCCCCCACCCACGAAGGAGAAGATCATGGCCGCCAAGGACAAGGGCAGCATGGACAAGCTCAAGAGCAAGGCCAAGGAGATGTCCGGGAAGGTCACCGGGAACCGCGAGCAGCAGGTCGAGGGCAAGATGCAGCAGGCGCGCGGTGAGGCCAAGAAGATGAAGGGCAAGGTCCAGGAGCGCGCGCAGGCGACGCGGCGCCCGGCGCAGCGCGACGGCGTGTGACGGCACGCGGCGCGCGGGCGGACCGCCGCCGACCGGCGGTCCGCGGTCCGCGCGGCCGGTGCCGCTGACGAGGGGGCTCCCGTGACGGGAGCCCCCTCGTCATGTCCGCCTCGCGGGACCACGGCCACCGGGACGCACAGGTGCAAACTCACGCATCACGGGTACCCGGCGGCCATGGAGACCCGGGTGGCAGGACCGGCCCTGCCGGAGAGCAGAGGACATGTCTCGGCCGCGGTGACGGCGTTCCTGCGGGGCGAGGGGCCCCCGCCGGACAGCCGCGCGATCGCCGGGGCCGACCCCTTCGGCGACGATCTCCAGCTCGCCCTCTACCTCTGCTACGAACTGCACTACCGGGGCTTCGCCGGCGTCGACGCCGGCCTCGAATGGGACCCGGAGCTGCTGCGCTGCCGGGCCGCGCTGGAATGGCCGTTCCTGGAGTCGCTGCGCGACCGGGCGACCCGGCACGTGAGCGCCGAGGAGGCGCTGGACGACCTGCTCGTGGAACCGGCCGCCGACGACGACGGCGGCAGCGGCGTCAGCGGCTTCCTCCAGGACCACGGCGAGCTGTGGCAGGTGCGCGAGTACGCGGCGCAGCGCTCGCTGTACCACCTGAAGGAGGCCGACCCGCACGCCTGGGTGCTGCCCCGGCTGTGGGGGCGGGCGAAGGCGGGGATGGCCGCGGTGGAGTTCGACGAGTTCGGCGGGGGCCGGGCCGAACGGGTGCACGCGCGCCTCTTCGCCGACCTGATGACCGACCTCGGCCTCGACCCTGAGTACGGCCGCTACGTGGACGCGGCCGGCGCCGAGGCGCTCGCCCTCGTCAACCTGATGTCCCTCTTCGGCCTGCACCGCGCCCTGCGCGGCGCCCTCGTCGGGCACTTCGCGACGGTCGAGATCACGTCCTCCCCCGGCTCCCGGCGGCTCGCCCGCGCCATGCGGCGCACCGGGGCGGGCCCCGCCGCCGCACACTTCTACGACGAGCACGTGGAGGCCGACGCCGTGCACGAGCAGGTCGTCCGACGTGAGGTCGTCGCCGGACTGCTGGAGGAGGAACCGCAGCTGGACGCCGACGTGGCCTTCGGCGTCGACGCCACCAACCATCTGGAGGACATCCTCGCCGACCGTCTCCTCGGAGCCTGGCGGGCGGGCCGCTCGTCCCTGCGCGCGCCGGTCTGACGACCCCGGCCGTCCAGCCGTCCGCCCGTCCGCCCTCCCGACGCCCCCCACATGCCAGGAGGCCCCTTCCCGTGAACCCCCTCTCCCTCCCCGTGTCCCTGCCCGGCGTCTACGCCCCGCAGGACGACACCGAACTCCTGGTCCACGCCCTGGGGCGCGAACCTCTCGCCCCGCGGGCCCGTGTGCTGGACGTCGGTACGGGGACGGGAGCCGTCGCGCTGGCCGCGGCCCGGCGCGGCGCGGACGTCACGGCGGTCGACATCTCCCGGCGGGCCGTGCTCAACACCCGGGTCAACGCCCTGCTGGCGCGGCTGCCGGTGACCGTCGTCCGAGGGGACCTGCTGGGGCCCGTGGCCGAGCGGTCCTTCGATCTCATCCTGTCCAATCCGCCGTACGTGCCGGGCCCGGCCGGGACGCGGCGGCGCGGGCCCGGTCCGGGGCCGGGCGCGGCGCCCAGACCCGACAGATCCGACAGGCTCGGCCACGCGCGGGGTGCCGCGCGGGCCTGGCACGGCGGCTGGGACGGCCGGCTCCTGCTGGACCGGATCTGCCGGGACTCGCCGGGGCTGCTGCGGCCCGGCGGCGTGCTGCTGCTGGTCCACTCGGCGCTGAGCGACGCGGACCGGACGCTGACGCAGTTGCGGACGGCGGGGCTGCGGGCCGGTGTCGTGGAGCACCGCCGGGTCGCGTTCGGGCCGGTCCTGCGGGAACGGAGCGACTGGCTGCGCCGCCGCGGGCTGCTGGGGGCCGGCGACCGTGCCGAGGTCGACGGTGACGGCGACGGCGACGGCGACGGCGACGAGAAGGAAGAGCTGGTGGTCATCCGTGCCGAACGTCCCCGCTGAACGCCGCCGCGTCAGTCTGCAACGCCCCGGCCCGCTGCTGGTCGAGGGGCCGGTCGAGGTCGTGCTGGACGACGGTACGACCGTGTCGTCGGACCGTTTCTGCGTGGCCCTGTGCACCTGCCGCCGCAGCCGGATCTACCCGTGGTGCGACACCAGCCACCGCCGTCGCGCCCCGTCACAGCCGCCGCCCTCCTGAAAGGACCCCACACCATGCAGCCCGAGGAGCACACACGGCCGGAGCAGCGGTCGTACTGGATCGAGAGCGCGCCGCACGAGGGCGAACACCCGGCCCTGGACGGGGACCTGGTCGTCGACGTGGCGGTGGTCGGCGCGGGCATCGCGGGGATCAGTACCGCGTGGGAACTGGCGCGGCGCGGGCGGCGGGTGGCGCTGCTGGAGGCGGACCGGGTCGCGGCGGGCGTCACCGGCCACACCACGGCCAAGGTGACGGCCCTGCACACGCTGGTCTACGACCGGCTGCGGCGGACCCGGGGCGCCGAGGCGGCCGCGCTGTACGCACGGTCGCAGAGCGAGGCGATCCGGCATGCCGCCGCGGTGGTGGAGGAACTGGGCATCGCGTGCGACTGGGAGGACGCGGCGGCCTACACGTACGCCGAGGACGAGGGACGGGTCGCAGAGCTGCGGGCCGAGGCGGAGGCGGCCCGGGAGGCCGGGCTGCCCGCCGAGTTCGTGACGGAGACGGGGCTGCCCTTCCCGGTCGCGGGGGCGGTGCGGGTGGCGGACCAGGCGCAGTTCCATCCCCGCAGGTACCTGCTGGCGCTGGTCGGGGACCTGGTGCGGCTGGGCGCGTCCGTCCACGAGCGGACGCGGGTGACACGGCTCAAGGAGGGCTCACCGTGCCGGCTGACCACCGAAGCGGGGTTCACCGTGACCGCCGAGGACGTCGTGATCGCCACGCACTACCCCGTCTTCGACCGGGCGCTGCTGTTCACCCGGCTCTCCCCGCGCCGCGAACTCGTGCTCGCCGCGCCGGTGCCCGCCGACGCGGACCCGCACGGCATGTACCTCACCCCGGAGCAGCGCACCCGCTCCGCGCGGACCGCCCCGTACCGGGACGGACAGCGGCTGCTGATCGTCACCGGGGAGCACTTCACGCCGGGTACGGCCGGGGTGGAGGAGCGGTTCGAACTCCTCGCGGACTGGGCGGTCGAGCGGTTCGGGCCGCTCCGCTTCACCCACCGCTGGGCGACGCAGGACAACGACTCCACCGACTCCGTGCCGCTCGTCGGCCCCTTCCACGCGGGAGGCAAGCACACCTGGGTGGCGACCGGGTTCGGCGGCTGGGGCATGAGCGGCGGCATCATGGCCGGGCGGCTGCTGGCCGAGTCGGTCACCGGGCACAAGTCCGCGTGGAGCGACCTGTACGACCCGCGCCGGGTGCTCAGCGCGGTGCGGGAGGCGCCGAGCTTCCTCAAGCACCAGGCGCAGGTGGCCCGGCACTTCGTCGGCGACCGGATCAGCCCGCCCGGGAACGCCTCCGTGGACGCGATCGCCCCGGGCGACGGCGCGGTCGTCCGCGTCGGCGCCCACCACCACGCGGTCCACCGGGACGAGGACGGCTCGCTGCACGCCGTCTCCGCCCGCTGCACCCACATGGGCTGTCTGGTCGGCTTCAACCGCGCCGAACGGACCTGGGAGTGCCCCTGCCACGGCTCCCGGTTCGACGTGGAGGGCCGGATCGTCCAGGGGCCCGCGACGAAGCCGCTGGAACGGCGGGACATCTGATGCGCCGGCGCGAAGGCCGCCTGCCACGCCGGGCGGGGTGCCGCACGGCGCCGGACGGCGTGTACGGTCCGAAGGCATGAAACTCGCGTTCTCCACCCTCGGTGTCCCCGGTCTCCCCGTCGCCGACGTCGTACGGCTGGCCGTCGCGCACGGCTATCACGGCGTCGAGCTGCGCGCCCATCCCGAGGAGCCGGTGCATCCGGGGATCGGGGCCGGCGAACGCGCCGAGGTGGCCGCCGAGTTCAAGGCGGCGGGGGTGGAGATCCTGGGACTCGCGGGGTACGCGCGGGTCGCCGCGCCGGGCGAGGACGGTCCCGTACTGGACGAGATCCGCGGCCTCCTGGACCTGGCCCGGGACCTGGGCGCCCCCTTCGTCCGCGTCTTCCCCGGCGCCGACCCGGCCGGCGGCCAGAGCCCGGAGGAGGCCGACGCGATCGCGGCGCGGCGGCTCGGCACGGCGGCGGAGGACGCGGCCGACCGGGGCGTACGGGTGCTGCTGGAGACCCATGACTCGCACCGCACCGGCGCCGACGCGATCCGGGTGCTCGGCCCGGTCGGCCACGGCAGTGTCGGCTCCCTCTGGGACGTGATGCACACCTGGCTCGGCGGCGAACAGCCCGCCGAGTCCTACGCCGCCCTCTCCCCCTTCCTCGGCTACGTCCAGGTCAAGGACATCGCCTCCCCCGAGGACACCACCCCGCTCCCGCTCGGTGCGGGCGTCCTGCCGCTCGGCGAGTGCGTCGAACTGCTGTCCCGCAAGGACTGGGACGGGTGGCTGTGCTGGGAGTACGAGAAGCGGTGGTACGAGGAGGCCGCGCCGCTGCCGGAGCTGCTGGCGGCGGGCCGGGAACACCTCGGACGGCTCCTCAACGACGCCGCGTAGAGCACGGGCCCTGAGCTTGAAACATCAAGCTCAGGGCCCTTCTCTTGGGTGCGGCTTGCGTGCGGCTTGCGCGTGGCTTGGATGCGGCGCGAATTTTGACCGCGAATCAGTATCGACTCACCCAAAGCCGATCACGCGCCGAACAAGTACCGACAGTAACTCTGGGAAAACGGAGCGCTGCGACCGGTCCTTACAGCAGACTTACCTCCCGCGACGGCTGGCACAACTGGCCATGTATCGGGGGTATTTGGCATATGCAAGGCACGGTCGACGGTTTCAGCTACGGCGCGGTCACCCCGGTGGCCGCCTATGTCATGGCCTGCCTGGGCGCGGCGCTCGGCCTGCGCTGCGTCGTGCGGTCGGTCTACAACGAGCAGTCCTGGAAGCCCGGCTGGCTGGCCCTCGGGGCCGCCTCGATCGGCTGCGGCATCTGGACGATGCACTTCATCGCGATGATCGGCTTCCGGGTCAAGGAGAGCGAGATCCACTACGACGTCGGGCTGACCGTGCTCAGCCTCGTCGTGGCCGTCACCGTCGTCGGTGTCGGGGTCTTCGCCGTGGGCTACCGCGGGGTCAGCACGGCCTCCCTGTGCGCGGCGGGGTGCGTCACGGGCCTCGGGGTGGCCGCCATGCACTACCTCGGCATGGCCGCCATCCAGCTGAACGGGTACATCCGCTACGACCTCACCGTCGTCACCCTCTCCATCGGCATCGCCATCGCCGCCGCGACCGCCGCGCTCTGGGCGGCGGTGTCGATCCGGGGCTTCCTGACCAGCCTGGGCGCCAGCCTGGTGATGGGGGTCGCCGTCTCCGGGATGCACTACACGGGCATGGCCGCGGTGGGGGTCCACCTGCACAACACGGCCCCCGGCACGTTCACCGGCGAGTCGCCCACGTCGATCCTGCTGCCCATGCTCATCGGGCCGGTCATCTTCCTGCTGCTCGCGGGGGTGGTCGTGATGTTCGACCCGATGCTGGTGCTCGGCGAGGGCGACTGGGACCGGTCGTCCGCCGGCCGCGGCCGGCGGCGCGAGGCCGAGGCCCCGCGGCAGCCCTGGCGGGCCGACCGGCCCGACGTACCGCTGGAGCACCCCGACGACTCCGGGCCCTCCCTCTTCGACCCCCGTTCCCGCCGTGAGGCCCCGGCACGACAGGCGGGGGACCGCGCCCAGCAGTGGTGACGGGTGCGTTGTCGAGTGCGGCCCGGTGGGGCCTGGGCTTTTAGGGGCGCGGGGAACTGCGCGACCAGCCCCCACGCACCCGCACCCGAACACGCACCCCGACCCACTCCCACTCCCTTGACCGGAAGAAACTTTCCGGATAATCGTGGCACTCTGGAAGTTTTCTTCAGTCCGCAGCTCCCTCTCCCCCCTCCGGAAGGAGCACCGCACGTGCCCTCCAGACGTACCCTCCTCGCCGCCACGGCGGGCGTCACCACGGCCCTGACCCTCGGCACCGACGCCCAGGCCGTCAGCGGCCCCGACGACAAGCGGCTGCGCCGCCTCATCTCGCGCATGACGCTGGAGGAGAAGGTCGGCCAGCTGTTCGTGATGCGGGTCTACGGGCACTCGGCGACCGCGCCCGACCGGGCCGACATCGACGCCAACCTCCAGGAGCTGGGCGTCCGGACGGCCGCCGAGCTGCTGGCGAAGTACCGGGTCGGCGGGATCATCTACTTCTCGTGGGCGCACAACACCCGCGACCCCCACCAGATCGCCGCCCTGGGCAACGGCATCCAGCGTGCCTCCCTCGCCCTCCCCCGCGGCCTGCCCGTCCTGGTCTCCACCGACCAGGAGCACGGCGCCGTGGCCCGGGTCGGCAGGCCCGCCACCCTGCTGCCGGGCGCGATGGCGCTCGGCGCGGGCGGCTCCGGGACCGACGCCCGCGAGGCCGGCCGTATCAGCGGCGCCGAACTGCGCGCCCTCGGTGTCCGGCAGGACTACGCGCCGGTCGCCGACGTGAACGTCAACCCCGCCAACCCGGTCATCGGCGTGCGCTCCTTCGGCGCCGGTCCGAAGGCCGTGTCGAAGCTGGTCGCCGCGCAGGTGAAGGGGTATCAGGAGGCCGGGGTGGCGGCCACCGCCAAGCACTTCCCGGGGCACGGGGACACCACCGTGGACAGCCACTACGGCTTCCCGGTCATCGAGCACACCAGGAAGCAGTGGACGGCCCTCGACGCCCCGCCTTTCAAGGCCGCGATCCGCGCCGGGATCGACTCGATCATGACCGCGCACATCATGGTCCCCGCCCTGGACCCCTCCGGCGACCCGGCCACCCTCTCCCGCCCGATCATCACCGGCATCCTGCGCGGCGAGCTGGGTTACGACGGGGTCGTGGTCACCGACTCGCTCACCATGCAGGGCGTCCGGGAGAAGTACGGCGACGACCGGGTGCCGGTGCTGGCCCTGAAGGCCGGAGTCGACCAGCTGCTCAACCCGCCCTCGATCGACGTGGCGTGGAACGCGGTCCTCGACGCCGTGCACGCCGGCGAGCTGACCGAGGCCCGCCTCGACAGGTCGCTCCTGCGCATCCTGCGGCTCAAGGCGAAGCTGGGGCTGTTCGAGCGGCCGTACGTGAGTGACGCCGGGGTCGACCGGGTGGTGGGGATCGCGCGGCACCGCGACGCCGCCGACCGGATCGCCGAGCGGACCACGACCCTCCTGGTCAACGAGGGCGCGCTGCTGCCGCTGAACCGCACCGGGCGGCGCAAGGTGCTGGTGGTCGGCGCCGACCCGGCGTCCCCGACGGGCACCACGGGCCCGCCGACGGCCGTCCTCGCCGCCGAACTCACCTCCCTCGGCTTCACGACGACCCGGCTGCCGACCGGTACGGCCCCCACCCAGGCGGCCATCGACCAGGCGGTCGCGGCGGCGGCCGGCCAGGACGTCGTGGTCGTGGCTACGTACAACGTGACGGCGACCGGCACGCAGAAGACCCTCGTCGCACGGCTGATCGCCACCGGGGTCCCCGTGGTGGCGGTCGCGGTCCGCAACCCGTACGACGTGGCCCACCTTCCCGGGGTGAAGGGCTGCGTGGCCGCGTACTCCTGGACGGACGTGGAGGTGCGGGCGGCGGCTCGGGTGCTGGCCGGGCGGGTCGCGCCGCGCGGGAAGCTGCCGGTGCCCGTGCAGCGGGCCGACGCCCCGACGCGGGTGCTCTATCCGATCGGGCACGGTCTGACCTACGGCCCCTGACGTAGAGGGCCTACGCCGCACGATTCGTACACCGCCCCCAACTGACGCAATGCGCACGATATGTCCGGCGTGACCCCTCCCCGAGGGTCACGCTGGACGGGGGTTCATCGGGGGTGGCCATGCGAGGGGTGCGGCGCGTTCGAACGGTGCGCGCGGGAGTGCTGATGTCCGCGGCCGTCCTGACGGCCGCCGCGCTGTCGGGGTGCCGGGGCTGGTCCGGCGGGACGGACGGGGAGACCGGGGAGCGCTCGACCACGGCCGCGTCGGCCCCGCCGTCCGGGTACGGGTCGGTGTTCCTCGGTGTCGACGAGTGCAGTTCGTTCGGGACGACCAGCTTCACCGAGGTGCCCTGCGCGGGCGAACGGGCCGCCGCCCGGGTGGTGGCCCGGCACGACGACCGGGTGGGCCAGGGCCCGCTCTGCCCGCCGACCACCGACTTCGTCCTCCACATCAGCGAGTCCCGGCCCGCCCCGGACGGGTCCGGCGGGCCGGGTGTGTCCGGGGAGGACGAGGACGGCGACGGTTCCGTGCCGCAGGGCTACGCCTGTATGCGCAAGCTGCAGCCGCCGCACCCGGGCGACCCCGGCGGCGGAGGCGGCCCCCGCACCATCGTGGGCGACTGTGTCTACGGCGCCGGGCGGGGCGAGGTCCGCGAGACGGCCTGCGACGGCCGGGGCCGGCACGACCCGGAGTACGAGGTGACGGCGGCCGTCGACACCAGGACACGGTGCCCGGCCGCCACGGACCTGTACGTACGGCTGGGCGGGGAGCGGCCGGTGGGCTGCGCGGTGCCGGTGTGAGGGACCCGGGCGAGGGGCGGGAAACGGCAGGCCCGGCTGCCACCGGAGGGCGGCAACCGGGCCCGACTCGCCTACTGCTCCCGCGCCCTACGGCCGGAGCGTCATCTCCCGCTCGATGTCACGCTTGTCGAGCTTGGAGTCGAACTTCGCCAGCGGCTTCGCCTTGCCCGGGTCGGCCTGGACGGCGGCCGGGGCGACGCCCGCCCACTTCAGGATCCGGGCCGTGGCCAGGTCCTTCTGCGCCTTCACCAGACCGGCGACGTTGGCACCGTGGTTGGCGCCGGGCGCCGTGAAGACGTACGAGTCGCGCGCCTTCTTGCCCAGGTGGAACGGCTCGGAGCCCCACGGGTCGTTCTGCCCGTAGACGAACAGCATCTGCTTGGCGTTGTTCCGGACCCAGGTGTCGACGTCACGCATCGCGTTCGGGTCGAACGTCATGCCGATGTCCCGCGGGACGAAGTTCCGGGGCGGCTGGTAGCCGTAGCGGATGTACTTCTTCTCGATGTGCGGGAACTTGATGTCGGGCGCGCCCAGCTGCGTACCCGCCTGGTAGTAGTACGGCGTGTACGGCTCCAGGCCCTGGTCGGCGTAGGCGGAGAAGCCGGAGATCGTGTCGATGGACGTCCAGATCTCGTCGTCCGTCGCGGCCTTGGCGTCCTTCGGGATGACGCCGCTGTCGCAGTCGGCGAGCAGGCTGTACTGCCAGAAGCCCCACACGTAGTCGAGGACGACCGCCTCGTACGCCTTGTCGAGGCTGCCGATCGTGTCGAAGGTGAGGCCGTCGGCGGCGGCGACCTCCGCGTACTTCTTCTCCAGCGGCTCACGGCGCACCAGTGCCTCGCGCTGCACGGCGTTCAGCCGGTCGCGGCACTCCTTGGTGCCGACGTTCGCGAAGAACCGGTCGTACGCCGAGTCCTCGTCGTTGACGACGTCGTTGGGGGCGACGTACGCGACGACACCGTCCATGTCGTGCGGGTAGAAGCGCTCGTAGTAGGTGGCGGTCATGCCGCCCTTCGAGCCGCCGGTCGAGATCCAGTTCTCGCGGTAGATCTTCCTCAGCGCCCGGAAGATCCGGTGCTGGTCGCTGGCCGCCTGCCAGATGTCCAGCTTCGACCAGTCGGCCGGGCTGGGGCGGGAGGGGTTGAAGAACCGGTACTCCATGGAGACCTGGTTGCCGTCCACGATCTGGGTGGGCTCGCGGCGGCCGGGGTTGGTGGAGACGTTGTAGCCGCCGGTGTAGAAGACCGTCGGCCGGGTCGTGTCCTTGTGCAGCACGGTGATCCGCTGCTGGAACGTGCCCTTCTTCGGGTTCCTGTGGTCCACCGGCTGGGTGAAGTTGAGGACGAAGAAGCGGTAACCCGGGTACGGCTTCTCCTGGATGAGGCTCACGCCCGGTATGGCGAGCAGTCGGTCCTTGATGTCGGCGGTGTCCGACCCGGCGGCCGTGGCCGCCCCCGCCGTGCTCAGTGTGCCGATGAGCACCACGAGCGACAGCACCCACCTGAGTGCTTTGCGCATGCGTTTCTCCCCTATGCAGCTATGCAGTTGTGCAGCGGCTGTGCGCCGGAAGCTATCGGAGCCACCGCCGGGGCACCAGGGAAGAAAGGGGCCAACTGGACTGCTTTCGGCCGCAGCCGGGAGGGATAGGGAAAACCCTGTGCGGGGCACCGGCCCGCCGGGAGTCCGGAGCCGGCGCGGGACGGGCGGGACGGGCGGGGCGGTTCAGCGCAGGATCCAGCCCGAGTCGTAACTCCGGCCGCCCGCCCTCGCCTTGATGCACACCGGACGCCGGCCCGCGTGCACGGTCACGGGACCGGCGGGGTGCTTCTCGTTGCGCACCCACTGGCCGCCCCAGGCCCGGATGCGCAGGGTCCCCTTGCGGGCGGGCTTCCGCGGCACGAGGACGGCGCAGACGTACCGGCCGCCCTTGCGGTAGACCCGTATGGTGCCGGTGTCGAAGGTCAGCGTCCGCACCTTGCGCCCGGCGCACGACGCGGCCGCCTCCGCACTCGTCGGCGGCCCCGCCAGGGCCAGCAGCCCGGCGGTCGTCAGCACGGCCAGTACGAGCGCCACGCGCCGACGTATCCCACGCCCGCTCACTGCAGCCCCTCCCGCCACCCACCCGTACTGATGTACGGACGCGCAACCCCCCTCGAACGGTTGCGCGCTCAAGGGAACACGCTACGGAGGGACGCTACGGCTTCAGAACCGGCTCGCCCACGAACGTGCGCCACAGTGCCGCGTACCGGCCCTCGCGGGCGAGGAGCTCGTCATGGGTGCCGTCCTCCACGACCCGGCCGTGGTCCATCACGACGACGCGGTCGGCGCGGGCCGCTGTGGTGAGCCGGTGGGCGACGACCAGGGTCGTCCGGCGCCCGGCGAGCCGGTCGGTGGCCTGGTTGACCTGCGCCTCGGTGGCCAGGTCGAGCGCGGCCGTCGCCTCGTCGAGGAGCAGCACGTCCGGGCTCACCAGCTCCGCGCGGGCCAGGGCGATCAGCTGCCGCTGCCCGGCGGAGAGGTTGCGGCCGCGCTCGGCGACCTCGTGGAGGTAGCCGCCGTCGAGCGTGGCGATCATGTCGTGGGCGCCGACCGCGCGGGAGGCGGCCTCCACCTCGGCGTCGGTCGCGTCGGGACGGCCGTAGGCGATGGCGTCCCGGACCGTGCCCTGGAAGAGGTACGCCTCCTGGGGGACGACGCCCAGCCGGTGCCGGTACGAGGTCAGGTCGAGATCGCGCAGGTCGGTGCCGTCCACGGTGACCCGGCCGCCGGTCGGGTCGTAGAAGCGGGCGACGAGCTTGACGAGCGTCGACTTGCCGGCGCCGGTCTCGCCGACGAAGGCGACGGTCTGGCCGGCGGGGATCGACAGCGCCACCCCGCTCAGGGCGGCTTCCCCGTCTGCGGAGCCGTAGGCGAAGTCCACGTCCTCGAACCTGATCTCGCCACGCAGCGAGCGGACCCGGCGCGGCTCGGCGGCGGACTTCGTGGACGTCGGCTCGCGCAGGAGTTCCTGGATGCGGCCCAGGGAGACGGTGGCCTGCTGGTAGCCGTCGAAGACCTGGGAGAGCTGCTGGACGGGGGCGAAGAACAGGTCGATGTAGAGGAGGTAGGCGACCAGGGCGCCGGTCGTCAGGGTGCCCGCGTCGACGCGGTGGGCGCCGACGATCAGGACGGCCGCGGCCGCCGCCGAGGACAGGAACTGCACGAACGGGAAGTAGAGGGAGATCAGCCACTGGCCGTGGATCCGGGCCCGGCGGTAGCTGTCGCTGCCGGCCGTGAACCGCTCGCCGCCCGCGCGCTCGCCCCGGAACGCCTGCACGATCCGCAGCCCGGCCACCGACTCCTGGAGGTCCGCGTTGACCACGGACACCCGCTCGCGGGCCAGCTCGTACGCCTTCACGCTCGCCCGCCGGAAGAAGAACGTGCAGACGATCAGCGGCGGGAGCGTGGCGAAGACGACGAGGGCGAGCTCCACGTCCAGCACCAGCAGGGCGACCATGATGCCGAAGAAGGTGACGACGGAGACGAAGGCCGTGACGAGGCCCGTCTGCAGGAACGACGACAGGGCGTCCACGTCGGTCGTCATCCGGGTCATGATCCGGCCCGTCAGCTCCCGCTCGTAGTAGTCGAGTCCGAGGCGCTGGAGCTGGGCGAAGATCTTCAGGCGCAGGGAGTACAGGACGCGTTCGCCGGTCCGGCCGGTCATCCGCGTCTCGCCGATCTGCGCCGCCCACTGGGCGAGCACCGCGACCAGGCCCAGCAGGGACGCGGCCCAGACCGCGCCGAGGGCCGCCTGGGAGACACCGTCGTCGATGCCGTGCCGGATCAGCACGGGCAGCAGCAGGCCCGTGCCCGCGTCCACGGCGACGAGCCCCAGGCTGATCAGCAGGGGCAGGCCGAAGCCGCGCAGCAGCCGCCGCAGCCCGTACGACTCCTCCGGCGCGACCGCGCGGGCCTCGTCGATGCCGGGGGTGTCGGTCGCCGGGGGCAGCGCCTCGACCTGGGCGAGGAGTTCGGGGGTGGCGGGGGTGCCGTCGAAGGCGGTGTCGCGGGGCTCGCGGTCACCGGTCCACAGCCGGGGCGTGATGCCGCGCTCGGCGTCGAACTCGGCGTCCAGCTCGTCCCTTATCGAGTCGCGTACGGGGGTGTCCTCGGCCTGGGCGAGGGAGGCCGTGGGGGTGTGCCCGGGCGAGACACCGCCGAGTTCGTCGGGGTCCGTGAGCAGCCGGCGGTAGAGGGCGGAGCGGCGCTCCAGCTCCTCGTGGGTGCCGATGTCGGCGAGGCGGCCCCCGTCGAGGACGGCGATGCGGTCGGCGAGGTTCAGGGTGGAGCGGCGGTGGGCGATCAGGAGGGTCGTACGGCCCTCCATGACGCGGGTCAGGGCCTCGTGGATCTCGTGCTCCACGCGGGCGTCCACGGCGGAGGTCGCGTCGTCGAGGACGAGCAGGCGGGGGTCGGTGAGGATCGCGCGGGCGAGGGCGACGCGCTGGCGCTGGCCGCCGGAGAGGGTGAGGCCGTGCTCGCCGACCTTGGTGGCGTAGCCGTCGGGCAGCTCGGCGATGAAACGGTCCGCCTGGGCGGCGCGGGCGGCGGCCTCGATCTGTTCGTCGGTCGCGTCGGGGCGGCCGTAGGCGATGTTGGCGCGGACCGTGTCGGAGAAGAGGAAGGAGTCCTCGGGGACCAGGCCGATCGCGGCGCGCAGCGAGCCGAGGGTGAGTTCGCGGACGTCGTGGCCGCCGATGAGGACGGCGCCGCGGGACACGTCGTAGAAGCGCGGGAGGAGGAGGGAGACGGTGGACTTGCCGGAGCCGGAGGAGCCGACGACGGCGAGGGTCTCCCCGGGACGGATCTCGAAGCTGAGGCCGTCGAGAACCGGGCGCCCGTCCTCATAGGCGAAGGAGACGTCGTCGAACTCGACGGTCGCGGGCGCGTCTGCGGGGAGGTCCTTGGTGCCGTCGGCGAGCGTGGGCTCGGTGTCGATCAGCTCCAGGACGCGCTCGGTGCCGGCGCGGGCCTGCTGGCCGACGGTGAGGACCATGGCGAGCATGCGGACGGGGCCGACGAGCTGGGCGAGGTAGGTGGAGAACGCGACGAACGTGCCGAGCGTGATGTGGCCGCGCACGGCCAGCCAGCCGCCGAGCGCCAGCATCGCGACCTGGCCGAGGGCGGGGACGGCCTGGAGGGCGGGGGTGTACCGGGAATTGAACCGGATGGTCCGCAGCCGGCCCGCGTAGAGCCGCCGGCCGACCTCCCGCAGCTTCCCGGTCTCCTGCTCCTCCTGCCCGAACCCCTTGACCACGCGGACGCCGCTGACGGCGCCGTCGACCACGCCCGCGACGGCGGCGGCCTGGGCCTGGGCGTACCAGGTGGCGGGGTGCAGCCGGGCGCGGCTGCGCCGGGCGATCCACCACAGCGCGGGGGCGACGGCGACCGCGACCAGGGTGAGGGGGAGGGACAGCCACGCCATGATCACGAGGGAGATCAGGAACAGCAGGATGTTGCCGATGGTCATCGGCAGCATGAAGAGCAGGCCCTGGATCAGCTGGAGGTCGCTGGTGGCGCGGCCGACGACCTGCCCGGTGGACAGCTCGTCCTGCCGCCGCCCGTCGAGTCCGGTGATCGTCCCGTACATCTCCGTGCGCAGGTCGTGCTGGACGTCGAGCGCGAGACGGCCGCCGTAGTAGCGGCGGACGTAGGTGAAGACGTACACCAGGAGGGCGGCGCCGATCAGGGCCGCCGCCCAGGGGGCCATGGCCCGGGTCCGGTCCCCGATCACGTCATCGATGATCACCTTGGTGATCAGGGGGACCAGGGCCATCACGGCCATACCGCCGAGGGACGAGCCGAGGGCGAGGATCACGTCCCGGGGATGCCGCCAGGCGTATCCGGCGAGTCTGCGCGCCCACCCTCGGTCGCCCCCCTGCTGCGCTGTCACGCCGGTGCCCTCCGTCCGTCCTGGTCTCCGCTGGAGACCAACACGTGGGGCCGCGGATTTCATCCCGCCGCAACAATTCGGGAGGACGCTCGCGCCCCCGGTGGGGCTGTCCGGCGGCGGCCGGGGTGGTGGCCGCCGCCGGGCTCACGGTCCGGATGACGGAACCCGCGTCACCCGTTCTCGGGCACCGGGACGGTCGCCTCCTGGGGCCGGTCGGTGGGCACGTAGCGCTGCACGCTCGGCGCACCCGAGGCGCTCTTGGCGACGGGTACGAGATCCTTGTGGATCACCTTGGCGACGCCCTGGATGGTGTTGACGCCGTACTGCATGTCCGCGTTGCCGTGGGTGAGCACGGTGATCGTGTAGTCCCGACCGCCGCCGGTGAACGTGCCGACGCTGTGCACCCGCCAGCCGTGCGTGGCGCGGGACAGCCACCCGTTCTTGACGTGCACCTTCACGGTGGAGGGGGCCCCGGCGGGGGTGCCCCAGCGCTGCGAGGCGACGACCTTGTTCATGAGCTTGAGGACGTACGCGCGGGCGTTGTCGCTCAGCACGGTGTTCTTCGCGGTGAGCAGCGCGAGCAGGCGCTGCTCGTCCCGGACGGTGATCTGGGTGAGGCCCCAGTAGTTGTCCGCGCCCGGCTTGGTCTGGGTCATCTGGGCGGCGGTCAGGAACGCCTTGATCTTCTTCATGCCGAGCTGCTTCCACAGGGTGCTGGTGGAGGCGTTGTCCGACTGGGTGATCATGGCGGTGGCGAGCTTGGTCTCACGGTCGGTGAGATAGCGGTTCGTCTTCTTCGCGTCGAACAGCAGCGCGGCGAGCACCGTCACCTTCACGACGCTGGCCGAGTCGAAGGCGGTGTCCCCGCGCAGCGTGCAGGTGGTGCCGGTGGTCCGCTCCGACAGCCCGACGGCCACCGTCCCCTTCCGCTTCGCCAGCGCGGCGGTGATGTCCTTCTGCAGCTTGTCGGCCAGCCCGGCCTGCTTCGACGTACAACTGACCTGCGGTGTCGGCGCCGCACCGGCCGCCGGCGCGAACGCCACGGCCGCCGAGGACACGATCATCCCGGCGCCGATCCCCGCAGCCACCACACGCGCACTCCTGGACGTACGCGACACCCGGGATACCCCCGATATCCGGTGAGTCATCTACCTTTTCCCATCCCCTATGAGCGACTGGAACCCGCCGAGGGCGGGTTCACCACAGTCGACTCGCGAGAATGCACGATAGTTGTACGCCAGTTCGCTTCTGAATCGCGCCCCCGCTCCGCCCCCGGCCCCTAGGGTCGGCGTCATGACGACCACCCTGGAGACGATCCACGACGTGCCCGTGCTGATGTGCGCCCCCGAGGGCGGGAGGATCGCCCGCGAGAGCGACGCCCTGGATCTCATCGGCGACGCCGGGTACCAGGGCGCCGGCTGGGTCGTCGTCCCGGCCGAGCGGTTCGACGAGGCGTTCTTCGAGCTGCGTACGCGGGTCGCGGGCGACATCGTCCAGAAGTTCGTCCAGTACGGCGTCCGCCTCGCCGTGATCGGTGACATCTCCCGCCACACGGAGGCCAGTTCGTCCCTGCGGGACTTCGTCCGTGAGTGCAACCGCGGTCGTCAGACGTGGTTCCTGACCGACCTCGACGAACTGCGCGAGCGCCTGCGGGGCTGAGGACCCCGGCACGGGCCGGGTCGGGTCCCGCGGCTGCCGCGGGACCCTCCGGGATCGGAAACAGGACAAGATCTCGTGCGTGCGTGCGTGCGCGCGCGTGCGGACGGTACGGACGGACGCGGACGCGTCCGCACGCGTCGCGCCGTGGGGGCGTCCGGGGCCCGGACGGCCCGGTGTGCCACCCTCGGCACGGCCCCGGAGCGCCGCCTCGTCACCCACCCCGGTCGGGTGGGCCCCGGTGAGCCGTCGTCGCGCGCGGCGGGCCGCCACCACGCGCGGGGCGGGCCCGGCCCGTCCGGCCCGCGCGGCGCCCGCCGTACGCCCGCCCCCGGAACCGGTGCTCAGCCGACGAGTTCGTGCTGTCGCTCCGCCGAGGGCTCCGGGCGGCGTGCCGACGCGGACGTCCCGGCCCACCGTCTTTCGTTGCGCAGGTAGCCGTAGCCGACCGAGGCCATCAGCAGCAGCAGGAGCGGCCCGAATACCCACGGGTAACGGGCCATCTCCAGCGACAGGAACCGATAGGCCAGCAGCAGCGCGGCGAACACGGTCACGCCGTGGACGACCAGCCACACACCCGACCGGTCCCAGCCGCGGTCGGCCGTGCGCAGGGCCGCCTCGATGGTGAGCGTGAAGACGACACCGGCGATGAGATCCACGCCGTAGTGGTAACCGAAGCCCAGCGTCGCGGTGAGCGTGGCGATCAGCCAGAAGGTGCCCGCGTGGCGCAGGAAGCGCGGGCCGCCGCGGGAGTGGATGAAGATCGCCGTCGCCCAGGCCGTGTGCAGACTGGGCATGCAGTTGCGCGGGGTGAGGTCGTCGTACGGCATCGCGTGCGGGACCCCGACCGGCGGCGGGACGTCGGGCCACAGGTGGGCGAGCGCCCACTGCCCGCCGCCGGTGCCGAACGCGCCGGAGCCGTAGGCGAAGACCGGCCCGACGACCGGGAAGATCATGTAGATGCCCGGCCCGAGGAGGCCGATCACCAGGAACGTGCGCACCAGGTGGTGGCGCGGGAAGCGGCGCTCGGCGGCCACGTGGCGCAACTGGTAGAGCGCGACACCGACCGCGGCCACCGCGAGCTGGATGTAGACCCAGTCGAGGAGGTGGGTGCCGACCGGGCCGGTGGCCCGGACCAGCCGGCCCACCAGCCACGACGGGTTGCCCAGCGCGTGGTCGGCGGTGGCCAGGTACGGATCGAGCACCGTCGGGCGGGTCTTGGACGTGATCAGCAGCCAGGCGTCCCCGGTCTTGCGGCCGGTCACCAGCAGCAGACCCAGCCCGACGCCCTTCAGCAGCAGTGCCCGTTCACGGCCGGTGCGGCGGGTGAGGGCGATGACCGCGCAGCCCAGCAGCACCCACAGCGCGCCGTTGCCGAACATCATCTTCGCGTCGAGGGCCCAGCGCACCAGGAAGAAGACGACGTCGATCCCGATCGCGACACCGGCCGCGATGAACCGTTGCCGCCAGGTGAGCACGACCATCGTCAACGCCATGCTGGCGTACAGCAGCGGCCCCGACTTGGGGGCGAAGATCACCTCTCGTGCCTGGTTGGTGATCGGACCCGGCAGTCCGTAGCCCCGTGAGGCGATCTCCAGCGCAAGGATGAATCCGAGGGTCGCGACACCCGCCACGGCCCACAGAATCGCCCTCGGCCGGCGCCACTCGACGGACGACAGCACGCTTCGTATTCGCGGGACCACCCGCGAGACCTTGGATATCACCTACCCGGCCGTCGTCTCGTTCGCGGGGCCGGGTCTTCTCTCGGTGTGCAGCATGGCTTTCCGGTGGCTGGTGGGGGCGGGTGGACCGTTCCCGGCGGGCGGGACCGCGCTCGCGATCCGGGATCACGGGCGCGGAATCGGCGATCACGCGCACGGGATCGAGGACCACGGGCACGGGATCGAGGACCACGGGCACGATCAAGGATCACGCACACGGTTTCCGGGATCACGAGCGGGATCCCGGCGACCGCGGGCGGGATCCCGGATCACACGCGGGATCGCCCCTGGGAAGACCGCCGGCCGCCCCGTGAGGTTGCTCGCGGCAGGACACACGGGCACCGCGTCCGCCACGCGACGCGGAGCCGGTCCACGGCTCGTCCACTGGTCCACCCCCACTCGCCCCGGTCCGCCCTCGCGTTCCCCACCAGCATCGGTGACAGCCGGGAGAAGGCATAGAGCGCGCCGCGCACTCGGGCGGACCGGCCCGGGGACCGGCCGAGGGGCGGGCCGGCCGGACCTCCCGCCCCGCACCCGCTCAACACGCCTGATTTCCCACGTCAATGGGGGCCTCCCCTCGGGTGGGAACACGCGAGAGAAGCCTGGGGCACAAGGGTTGCCCCGTTGGCCAGAACGTCACCGAATCGCCTTCTCCCCGTAACACATGGACTGACCCGTCCATGCCAATCTCTCGATTGCCCACACAGTCAACCCGCGTAGAACGAGACTCCCCGAAGCAACTCCTCGTACTGCGCGGCCCTCTGGGAAGGGACACCCCTCATGCCCGCTGCGCGGATACGCAGTTGGAAGTCGGTCGCTCTCGCGACGTCGGCCGTGCTCGTCGGCATCGTCCTCCCGGCGGCCACCGCCTCCCCGGCCTCGGCGACGACGACCGCCTACGACAGCACGTACTACAAGAACGCGATCGGCAAGTCCGGCACGGCCCTGAAGTCCTCCCTCCACACGATCATCAGCGCCAACGTCTCCAAGATCTCGTACTCCGCGGTCTGGAACGCGCTGAAGGTCACCGACCAGGACCCGAACAACAGCAGCAACGTGCTCCTGCTGTACAGCGGTGTCTCCCGCAGCAAGTCCCTCAACGGCGGTGACGTCGGCGACTGGAACCGCGAGCACACCTGGGCCAAGTCCCACGGCGACTTCGGCGAGGCGATCGGCCCCGGCACCGACCTGCACCACCTGCGCGCCTGCGACGTGACGGTCAACAGCACCCGCGGCAACCTGGACTTCGACAACGGCGGCAGCGCCGTCACCAACGGCGGCGGCTCCACCGTCGACTCCGACTCCTTCGCGCCGCGCGCGGCCGACCGGGGCGACGTGGCCCGCATCATCCTCTACATGGCCGTCCGCTACGAGGGCGACGACGGCTGGCCCGACCTGGAGCCCAACGAGAGGGTGGGCAACGGCTCCAACCCGTACATGGGCAAGCTCTCCGTCCTGAAGGCGTGGAACGAGGCGGACCCGCCGAGCGCCTTCGAGGAGCGCCGCAACCAGGTCATCTACGACACCTACCAGCACAACCGCAACCCGTTCATCGACCACCCGGAGTGGGTCGAGGCGATCTGGTAACCGCCCGCCGAGCGCGGTGGACCCCCGGCCCCGTACATCCCCCACGTACGGGCCGGGGGTTCGCCGTTTCCCCGGCCGCGGCCGCCCGCCCCGGTCGGGATCGCTCAGTTACCGACCCATGACATTCGCACGTACAACCGATGAAGGCCCCGTCGAGTCGGACTACACGGACGCGGCTCCTCCGCCACGCCGGACCACACCGACCCGAAAGGCACGTGCATGTCACGAGTTCGAGCACGACACAGCATCCGCGCGACACGGCTGAGCGCCTCCATGGCGGCGGTGGCGCTGCTGACCGGGGGCCTGACGGCGCTGTCGCTCGGACCGGCCTCGGCCGCCCCCGCGAAGGTGGGCGTGGCGGACGACTTCAACGGCGACGGATACGGCGACCTGGTCGTCGGCGCCCCGAACGGCAAGGTGTCCGGGAAGGCCAAGGCGGGCTATGTGACCGTCCTGTACGGCTCGAAGAGCGGGGCCTCGGCGGCGAAGAAGAAGCTGATCAGCCGCTCGACGAGCGGGGTGCCGGGCGCCGCCACGGCGAACCAGCGCTTCGGCTCGACGTTCACCAAGGGCGACCTGGACCGGGACGGCTACGGCGACCTGGTGATCTCCGGCGGCACGGCGGGCTCGGTGATCGTCTGGGGGTCGGCCTCCGGGCTGACCGGCGGTACGAGCATCGCCAAGTACGGGGCGGCCCCGCAGGCGGGCGACTTCGACGGCGACGGCAAGACCGACCTCGCCCTCTTCTCCGTCCAGAACATCAGCGGCGACGACCCCGAGGGCGCCCCGGCGGCCCTGTGGAAGGGCCCCATCTCCCGCGCGGCCAAGCCCAAGGCCGTCCTCCCGCTCCTCGACAAGTCCCTGTGGTGGGGCTGGTACGAGGAGGACGCCTCCTGCGCCACCGGCCACGGCTGCGAGAACGGCCCGTCCTCCATCACCGGCCCGGTCGTCTCCGGCCAGGTCGGGGACGTCAACGGCGACGGCCGCGACGACCTGGTCCAGTGGTACTACACGGGCGACGGGACCTACGGCAACCGGCTCCTGCTGGGCGCTGCCACGGGCTTCAAGCGCGGCTTCGCCCCCGGCGACGACGTGACCCGCACCCCGGCCGGCACGGGCCTGGGCGACGTGAACGGCGACGGTTACGACGACATCGTCGTGGGCGCCGACGGCTGGACCGACCAGGTCCGCGTGGCCTACGGCTCCGCCACCGGCACCTCCGAGTCCAACGTCCAGACCTTCGACCAGAACCTGCCCGGCTTCCCCGGCGCCCAGGAGGAGGGCGACCTCGTCGGCTCGGCGGTCTCGGTCGCCGACGTCACCGGCGACGGCTACGCCGACCTCGCCCTCGGCATCGCCTACGAGGACGTCGACGACATCACCAACACCGGCGCGGTCGCCCTGGTCCCCGGCAGCGCCGCCGGCGTCACCGGCGCCGGGACGAAGGTCTTCCACCAGAACACCGCCGGGGTCCCCGGCGCCGCCGAGGCGGAGGACAAGTTCGGCACCACCACGGCCCTGGTGGACCTCGACGGCAACGGCCACCCCGACCTCGCCGTCGGCGCCCCCGCCGAGAACAGCGACAACGGGGCCGTCTGGGTCCTCCCCGGCACCGGCACGGGCCTGACCACCACGGGCGCGCTCTCCTTCGGCCCCGGCGACGTCTCGGCGCCGGCGACGGACGCGATGTTCGGCGCGTTCCTGCGCTGACCGACGCCCGCTGACCGGTACCGGCTCCCCGGTCCGGCGTGACGGCCACGCGCGGTCACGCCGGGCCAGGGGCCTGTGCCCGTACCGGTCAGACGGTGTGGCGCAGGATCTCCTCGGCCAGGCGGGCGTCCAGGGCCACGGGCAGGGTGTGCCCCAGCCCTTCGACCAGGACCAGCCGGGCGCCCGGGATCGCGGCGGCGGTGGCCTCCCCGTGGGCCGGCGGGAACATCGGGTCCTCCGTGCCGTGCAGCACCAGCGTCGGCGCGGTGACGGAGGCCAGGGCCGCCGTGTCGTCCCCGCCGGCCGACCCGGCGAGGGTGTGGTGGAACCCGGCGGCCAGATCGCGCGCCCGCTCGTACACCCGCCGCTCCATGCGCCGGTACTCCTCCTCGTCGAACGGCAGCACCGAGCCGTGCAGCACCCGCCACAGCGGCAGCCGCGCGGCGAGGTACCCGTCCGGTCCCGCCTCCGGGTCGGGCAGCGTGGTGGCGAGCACGGCCAGCAACCCGGCACTCGGCGGGGGCAGTTCGCCGGGCCTGGGCTGCTCTCCCGCCAGGGCCCGCCCCACCGCGGCCGCCGTGTCCGTACCGAGCGGCTGCGACGACAGACTCGTCAGGCTCAGCACCCGCTCCGGATCCGTCACGGCGATCCGCTGCGCGATGATCCCGCCCAGCGACGCCCCGACCAGATGCGCCCTCTCCACGCCGAACGCGTCCAGCACGGCCAGCGCGTCCGAGGCCATGTCCGCGACGATGTACGGCCGCACGGCGAAGTCGACGACGGAGGACCGCCCGGTGTCGCGGTGGTCGTACCGGATCACCCGCCGCCCTCCGTCCACGAGCCGCCGCACGATCCCGTCGTTCCACTGGACCCCCTGCGCCTGCGCGCCCATCACCAGCAGCACGGCCGGATGCTCCGGCGCGCCGAACTCCTCCGCCCACACCTCGATGCCGTCCACCGGGACGATCCGCTCGCGGCCGACCAGGTCCTCGCTCATGACTTCATTTTCCTGCATGGTCGTTCAAGATAATGGCCGGACGGAGATCCCGCACGAGGTTTTCCGAGGTGGACGCGTCGCCGCCGCACCCGGCACCCTGATCGCATGGCCGGAGTCAAGGGACAGGTGCAGCAGCGGGGCGTGGAACGCCGTCGCGCGATGGTGGACGCGGCGATCACGCTCTTCTCCCAGCAGGGCGTACGAGGGACCGGCGTCGCCGCGATCGCGGAACGGGCGGGCGTGACCCCCTCCGCCCTCATCCATCACTTCGGCAGCAAGGACGGCCTGGTCCGCGCGGTCCTGGAGGAGGCCGACCGGCGCGCCCTGGCCCGGTTGTCGGCCACCCCGTCCTCGGAGCCCACGCTCGACGAGGCGTTCGACTGGTTCGTGCGGGACGCCGAGCACACGGCGGCCGCCGCTCGCGAACTGACCGCCCTGCACACCACCCTGACGGCCGAGAACCTGGAACCGGGCGCCCCCCTCCACACCTGGTTCCGCGACCGGGGCCGGGCCCTGCGCGCCCATCTCACGGCCCTGTTCACCCGGGCGGCGGCCGACGGCACGGCCCGCCCGGACCTGAACCCGGCCCTCCTGGCGACCGAGGTGGCCGCCTTCCTCGAAGGCGCCCACCTGCTCTGGCTCCTCGACCCCGACCAGGTCGACCTGACCGCCGTCCACCGCGGCTACTTCGAGGGCCTGGCCTCCCGCCTGCGCCCCTGAACCCGGCCCGCGTCAGACGTGCGTCGGCGCGAACATCCGCAGCACCGCCGGGAGGACGACCACGGAAGGCCCGGGCGTGGCGAGGGACGCGGCCAGGTCGCTCGCGAGGGACTCGGGGGTGGTGCGCACGCCCGGGACGCCGAAGGACTCCGCCAGGGCCACGTAGTCGGGGCGGGACAGCTCCGTGCCGGTCGCCCCGCCGTACGCGTCGGTCATGTACGCGCGGAGGATGCCGTAGCCGCCGTCGTCGACGATCAGCCAGGTGACGTTCAGGTCGTACTGCCGGGCGGTGGCCAGCTCGGCGATCGAGTAGAGCGCGCCGCCGTCGCCGGAGACGGCCAGCACCGGGTGGGTGGGGTCGGCCGCCGCCGCGCCGAGGGCGGCCGGGAAGGCGTAGCCGAGGCCGCCCGAACCCTGGGCGGAGTGCATGGTGTTGGGGCCCTCGGGGTCGAACGCGGCCCAGGCCCAGTAGGACAGGATCGTCATGTCCCAGAAGGAGGGCGCGCGGGCCGGGAGGGCCCGGCGGACGGACGCCAGCAGCTCCTGTTCCAGGGTGAGTTCCTGGGCGTCGACGCGGGCGTGGACCCGGTCGAGGACGTCCCGCACGCGGTCGGGCGCGGACGCGTCCGCGCGCGGCTCCTCGATCGTCTCCAGCAGTGCCGTCAGCGCCAGGCGCGCGTCGGCGTGGATGCCGAGCGCCGGGTGGTTGGACTCCAGCTTCCCGAGGTCCGCCTCGATCTGGATCACCCGGCCGCGCGGCGCGAACGTGTGGTAGTTGGAGGAGAGTTCACCGAGGCCCGAGCCGACGACGAGGAGCACGTCCGCGTCCTCCAGGAAGTCCGTGGTGTGCCGGTCCTCCATCCAGGACCGCAGCGACAGCGGGTGCGTCCACGGGAAGGCGCCCTTGCCTCCGTACGTCGTCACGACCGGAGCCGACAGCCGCTCCGCGAGCTGCCGCAGCTTGCCCGAGGCGTCGGCCCGGACGACCCCGCCGCCCGCGATGATCGCGGGGCGGGCGGCGGTGGACAGCAGGTGGGCCGCCACGGCGGTCAGTTCGGGACGCGGCGGCAACTCCTCCGGGAACGCGTCGCCGCCCGTCACCACCGGGATCGACGTCTCGGCGGACAGCACGTCCTGCGGGATCTCCACCCACACCGGGCCGTGCGGGGCCGACAGCGCCGACTTCCAGGCCGCCTCGATCGCGGACGGGATCTGCGACTGCGTACGGACCGTGTGGACGGACTTCACCACGCCCCGGAACGAGGCGGCCTGGTCGGTGAGTTCGTGGAGGTAGCCGTGGCGACCGCCGCCCAGGCCGGCCCGGGGGACCTGGCTGCTGATCGCCAGCACCGGCGCCGAGGCCGCCGCGGCCTCCTGGAGCGCGGCCAGCGACGTCAGCGCGCCCGGTCCCGTCGACAGCAGCAGCGGGGCCGCCTCGCCGGTGATCCGGCCGTACGCGTCCGCCGCGAACCCGGCGTTGTTCTCCACCCGCAGGCCGATGTACCGCAGGCCGGAGCGGCGCAGCGCGTCGAACACGGGCAGGGCGTGCTGGCCGGGGAGCCCGAACACCGTCGTCGCGCCGAGTGCGGCCAGGGTCTCCACGACCAGGTCTCCGCCGTGACGGCCGGGGGGAGGGTTCAGCGCGGCCTCCGTCTGGGCGGCGGTCGGGCGGAGCACCAGGTCGTGGTCGTGGGTCACTGCGCTGCCTTCTCCTTGTCGCGGATCACCGGCCCGCGTTCTCCGCACGGGCCTCGGCGATCTGGCGGGACATGATCGTGGTGAGTTCGTAGGCCGTGTGCGAGGCGGCCACCGCGGTGATCTCGGCGTGATCGTACGCGGGTGCCACCTCGACGACGTCGGCGGAGACCAGGTGGCAGGAGGCGAGGCCCCGCAGGATCTCCAGGAGTTCCCGCGAGGTCATCCCGCCGGCCTCCGGCGTGCCGGTGCCCGGCGCGTGGGCCGGGTCGAGGCAGTCGATGTCGATGGAGATGTAGAGGGGCCGGTCGCCGATGCGCTGCCGCAGCTGGTCGGCGACCTCGTCGGGTCCGCGCCGCATCACGTCCGCCGAGGTGACGATCCCGAAGCCCATCTTCGCGTCGTCGGTGAGGTCCTGCTTGCCGTACAGCGGGCCGCGCGTGCCCACGTGCGAGAGGGCCTCGGTGTCGAGGATGCCCTCCTCCACCGCGCGCCGGAACGGGGTGCCGTGGGTGTACGCGGCGCCGAAGTACGTGTCCCAGGTGTCGAGGTGCGCGTCGAAGTGGAGCAGGGCCACCGGCCCGTGCTTCTTGGCGACCGACCGCAGCAGCGGGAGTGCGATGGTGTGGTCGCCGCCGAGGGTCATCAGGCGGGCGCCCGTCCCGAGCAGCTCGTCCGCGGCTGCCTCGACCGTCTCCACCGCCTCCTCGATGTTGAACGGGTTGGCGGCGATGTCACCGGCGTCCGCGACCTGCGCGAGGGCGAAGGGGGAGGCGTCCTGCGCCGGGTTGTAGGGGCGCAGCAGCCGGGACGCCTCGCGGATCGCGTTGCCGCCGAAGCGGGCGCCCGGCCGGTAGGAGACGCCCGAGTCGAACGGCACGCCCACGACCGCCACGTCCGCGCGGCCCACCTCGTCCAGCCGGGGGAGCCGGGCGTAGGTCGCGGGCCCGGCGTAGCGCGGGATGCGCGAGGAGTCGACGGGGCCGCGGGGCGTCTCGTTGCCGCTCATGGTGTGCTGCCTTCCTTCTGCGGGGTGACCGGCATCGACCCTAGGTCGCCGCCGCCCGCCTGCGAAGTGTACGTTTCCTCCATTCGAGCGGGATGCAATGGAGGAAACGCACATGACGCCGGACCCGGCGGTACCCGACCCGGCGCCCTCCCCCGCCCCCGCCGTCCCTCCCACCCCGCCCGTGCCCCTCTCCGCGCTGCTGGCCCACGGGGATCTGGGGCTGCGGCGGATCGCCGGCCCGGTGGACGCGGACCCGGCGGTCCACTGGGCGCACACCTCGGAGATGGCGGACCCGTACCCGTACCTGCTGGGCGGCGAGCTGCTGCTGACGGCCGGTGTCCACATCCCGGAGGCGGCCGGGCCGGGCGGCTACTTCGACACGTACGTCTCCCGTATCGTCGCGGCCGGCGGCGCGGCCCTCGGCTTCGGCGTCGCCCCGGTGCACGACCGGGTCCCGAACGCCCTGGTCGCCGCCTGCGACGCCCACGGCCTGCCCCTGGTCGAGGTGCCGCCCGGCACCACCTTCTCCGGCGTGGCCCGCGCGGTCTGGCAGCTCATGGCCCGCGCCCGCCACGCCGAACTCCGCCGGGTGACGGAGGCCCAGCAGGGCCTGGCGGCGGCCGCGTCCCGCCCGGACCCGGTACGCGCGGTCCTGCGGCAGCTCGCGCGGCGTGTGAACGGCGCGGCGGTCCTGTACGGCCCGGAGGGGACGGTACCGGCAGCGGCGGGGCGGGAGTACGACGAACCCGTCCACCAGGGCCTGGCAGCCCTGGCAACCGTGGTCCGCCCCGGCCCCGCCAGGGGCGCGACCAGCCCCCACGCCCCCGCACCCACCACCACACCCCGACCCCCCACCTCCGCGACCGACACGGTCGACGGCACCCACCTCGCCGCCTACGCCCTCACCACCGGAGGCAACGGCTTCACCCTCGGCGTGGCCACCGCGCACCGGGCCCCCGGCGACCACACCATCGCCTCGGTCGCGGCCGTCCTCCTCTCCCTCCTCGTCGGCGAACAGCAGAGCGGCACCGGCGCGGCCCGCGCGTCCGCCCTCGTACGCCTCCTGCTGGGCACCCCTCCGGAGGAGGTCGCCCCCCTCCTGGGCGGCGACCCCCGCCGGTCGGTCGTCCACGCCCGCCCCACCGACGGCGGCCACCCCGACGCCCTCGCCGCCGCCGCGCTCGGCGCCGCCCTGGGCTCCGCGCTGGTCGACGCGCACGGCGACGTCGTCCGCGTCCTCGTCCCCGCCGACCGCGAGGTCACCGCGCAGCCCGGCTGGACGTGCGGCGTGAGCGCGCCCGCAGAGCCGCACGCGTGGCCGGCGGCCGACGCGCAGGCCGCCCGCGCGCTGGCGCGCGCCGGAGCGACCCGGGCGGCGCTCGTCCGGCACGGCTCCCGTACCGCCCTGTCCGACCTGGTGCCGGAGGCGGACGCGGCCGCCCACGCCCGGGCCCTGCTGGCCCCGCTGGCCGAGGCGTCCGGCGCCGCCGCGCTCACCGAGACACTGCGCACCTGGCTCTCCCTGCACGGGAGTTGGGACCGTACGGCCGTCGCGCTGGCGGTGCACCGCAACACGGTCCGCCAACGGATCGGGCGGTGTGCGGCGTTGCTGGGCGCGGACCTCGACGACCCGGACGTACGGATGGAGTTGTGGTTCGCGCTGCGGCAGGCGTGAGCGGCGGCCGGAGGCCGTCCGTCCGCCGGGGAGTGACGCAGGTCGCAGCGGCGGGGACGCCCGCGACTCCCGCGGCCGTCTGCCTCACAATGGACCCATGCCGATATCCGGGACCCCCAGCCGCGCCGAGCTGATCGAGCACCTCGTACGGACGCGTATCGCGGGTGATGTGGCCACGCCGCGCGAGAACAACCTCTCCCACTACCGCGAACTGGCCAACGGCAACCGCCACTACTGGCTCGGTCTGGAGCTGGGGGACCGCTGGAGCGACGAGCAGGACGTGCTGGCCGTGATGGCGGAGCGCGTCGGTGTCAACGACGACCCGGGGTACCGCTACGGCCAGGACACCATCGACCCGGACCTGACCGTCGACGCGCTGGAGCGCATGGCGGCCCGGCTGCGCAAGGCGGCGGAGGGCGGGCAGCGCGTGCTGTTCGCCACCGGCCACCCCGGAGGGCTGCTCCAGGTGCACAACGAGACGGCGCGGGCGCTGCGCGCGGCCGGCTGCGAGATCGTCGTCATCCCGGACGGCCTGCAGACGGAGGAGGGGTACGTCATGCAGTTCGCGGACGTGGCCGTCCTCGAACACGGCGCCACGCTCTGGCACACCCACTCCCCCGAGCCGATGCGGGCCATCCTGCGGGGCCTGGAGGGCGCCGGCCGGCCGCTGCCCGACCTGGTCGTCGCCGACCACGGCTGGGCGGGCTGCGCGGGCCAGCTCGGCGTCGACTCCGTCGGCTACGCGGACTCCAACGACCCCGCCCTCTTCCTCGGCGAGTCCGAGGGCACCCTCCAGGCCGTGGTCCCGCTCGACGACCACGTGGTCAGCCCGCGCCACTACGACCCGATGTCGGCGTACCTGCTGCAGCAGGCGGGGCTCAGCGAGGCGTAGCCCCCGGCGCCCCGGGCCGCTCCCTCGGTACGCGGACGACGCCCTCCTGGATCACGGAGATCGCGAGGCGTCCGTCCTGCGTGTAGATCCGGCCCTGGCCGAGGCCCCGGCCCGCCGACGCCGACGGTGACTCCTGGTCGTACAGGAGCCACTCGTCGGCGCGGAACGGCCGGTGGAACCACATGGCGTGGTCGAGCGAGGCCCCGACGACGTCGCCGACGGCCCAGCCGCCGCGCCCGTGCGCGAGCAGGATGGAGTCCAGGAGCGTCATGTCGGAGACGTAGGTGGCGAGGACGACGTGCAGGAGGGGGTCGTCGTCGAGCTTGCCGTTGGCGCGGAACCAGACCTGGGAGCGCGGTTCGCGGGGCTCGCCGTAGCGGCCGTAGGGCGGGTCGTCGACGTAGCGGAGGTCGACGGCGGCCCGGGCCTCCAGCGCCTTCTCCACCACGGCGGGGTCGAGGCCGTACGTCGGCAGCACCTGCTCGGCGGTGGGCAGGGAGTCCGGGTCGGGCGCGTCGGGCATCGGGGCCTGGTGGTCGAGGCCGTCCTCGTACCGCTGGAAGGACGCGGAGAGGGCGAAGATCGGCTGCCCGTGCTGGACGGCGACGACGCGGCGCGCGGTGAAGGAGCGGCCGTCGTTCATGCGCTCCACGGTGTACACGATGGGCGCGCCGGCGTCGCCGATGCGCAGGAAGTACGCGTGGAGGGAGTGCGGGAGCCGGTCGGCGGGGACCGTGCGCCCGGCGGCGACGAGCGCCTGGGCCGCGACCTGCCCGCCGAAGACCCTCGGGACGATGGCGGGCCGGGACCGGCCGCGGAAGATGTTTTCCTCGATCTGCTCCAGGTCGAGCAGATCGAGGAGTGACTGCAGTGCCTGACTCATGGGGTCAGTTGTACAGAACGGTGTTTTCCGGGACCTTACAGACCCATGTCCTTGGCGATGATCGACTTCATGATCTCGCTGGTGCCGCCGTAGATGCGGTTGACGCGGTTGTCCGCGTACAGGCGGGCGATCGGGTACTCGTTCATGAAGCCGTAGCCGCCGTGCAGCTGGAGGCAGCGGTCGATGACGCGGTGGGCGACCTCGGTGCAGAAGAGCTTGGCGCTGGCGGCCTCGGCGGGCGTCAGCTCACCGGCGTCGAGGGCCTCCGTGGCGCGGTCGGCGACGGCCTCGGCCGCGTCCACCTCGGCCTGGCAGGCGGCCAGCTCGAACTTGGTGTTCTGGAAGTGCGCGACGGGCTTGCCGAAGACGGTGCGCTCCTGCACGTACTGCTTGGCGAACCGGACGGCGGCCTTGGCCTGCGCGTAGGCGCCGTAGGCGATGCCCCAGCGCTCGGAGGCGAGGTTGTGGCCGAGGTAGTAGAAGCCCTTGTTCTCCTCGCCGAGGAGGTTCTCGACGGGCACCTTGACGTCGACGAACGCCAGCTCGGCGGTGTCGGAGGTCTTCAGGCCGAGCTTGTCCAGCTTGCGGCCGATCGAGTAGCCCTCGGACTTGGTGTCCACCACGAGGAGGGATATGCCGTGCCGGCGGTCCTCGGCGCTGGGCGCGTCGGTCCGGGCGCAGACGATCATCTGGTCGGCGTGGACGCCGCCGGTGATGAAGGTCTTGGAGCCGTTGAGGACGTAGTGCGTGCCGTCCTCGCTGAGCTTGGCGGTGGTCTTCATGCCCGCGAGGTCGGAGCCCGTGCCCGGCTCGGTCATCGCGATCGCCCACATCTCCTCGCCGGAGACGAACTTGGGCAGGTAGCGCTTCTTCTGCTCGTCGGTGGCGAGCAGCTTGACATAGGGCAGGCCGAGCAGGACGTGCACGCCGGAGCCACCGAACGTGATGCCCGCGCGGGCGGTCTCCTCGTACAGGATGGCCTCGAACTTGTACGAGTCGATGCCGGCGCCGCCGTACTCCTCGTCCACCCGGATGCCGAAGACGCCCAGGTCGGCGAGCTTGTAGTAGAACTCGCGCGGCGCCTGGCCGGCGGCCAGCCACTCGTCGTACTCGGGCACGACCTCGGCCTCGATGAAGGCACGCAGGGTCTCCCGGAACGCCTCGTGATCCTCGTTGAACACCGTACGACGCACCGCCGCCACCTCCACCTGAGTACCTTCGGATGTGCCCAAGCGCCCACTGCCTCGCACGGCTAAGCGCTTGCTCAGATCAAAAGGTACCGGCGGGTAGGTACACGCGTCCAGATGGTCCACCCCGTAACGCTCGTCACGCTCATGGCGGATCGCCCGGTCCGCACGGCCCGCCGGCCGCCGCCCGCCCCGCCGTCCATCCGCCGGCTCAGCCGGCCGCGGCCGCCCCGAACGCCCCCCGCGCCATCCGGTGCAGCAGCTCCGCCGTGGCCGCGCGGCCCGGAAGTGAACCCGCCCGGCCCAGGTGCGGGGTGGAGTTGAGCAGTCCGAACACCGAGTGGACGGCGGACCGCGCGGCGGGCTCCACCAGCCCGGGATACACCTCCCGCAGCACCCCGACCCACAGTTCGACGTACTGCCGCTGGAGCTGGCGCACCAGTTTGCGGTCGCTGTCGCGCAGGCGGTCCAGCTCGCGGTCGTGCAGGGTGATCAGGGGACGGTCGTCGAGGGCGAAGTCGATGTGCCCCTCGATGAGCGAGTCCAGGACCTCGGCCCCGGACACCCCGTCGGCCTCCGCCACCCGCCGCTTCGCCCCGGTCAGGAGCTGCCCGCTGATGCCCACCAGCAGCTCCGCGAGCATCGCGTCCTTGCCCGCGAAGTGCCGGTACAGACCCGGCCCGCTGATGCCGACGGCCGCGCCTATCTCGTCGACGCCGACACCGTGGAAACCACGCTCGGCGAAGAGGCGGGCGGCTTCCTTGAGGATCTGCTCGCGGCGCGTGGGCGCGTCGGTTCTCGTGGCCATGGAGCCAATTCTAGACAGGGAGGTTAGCGGTCGTTAACCTGAACGAAACGGGTTAACGCTCATTAACAGGTGACCACCGTAATCACTGGGTGAGGGGACCGCACGATGGACCAGGCACCGGAGCTGACGACCGCGGCAGATCCCGCGGCCGAGGCGTATCGGGCCAACGAGGCCGCGCACCGCGCGCTGGGCGAGGAGCTGCGGGCCAGGCTGGCCGCGGCACGGCTCGGCGGCGGCGAGAAGGCCCGCGCCCGGCACACCGCGCGCGGCAAGCTGCTGCCGCGCGACCGGGTGGACACCCTCCTCGACCCCGGCTCGCCCTTCCTGGAGCTGGCGCCGCTGGCGGCGGACGGGCTGTACGACGGGCAGGCGCCGGCCGCGGGCGTCATCGCGGGGATCGGCCGGGTCTCCGGCCGGGAGTGCGTCGTCGTCGCCAACGACGCCACCGTCAAGGGCGGCACGTACTACCCGATGACGGTGAAGAAGCATCTGCGGGCCCAGGAGGTGGCCCTGGAGAACCGCCTGCCCTGCCTCTATCTGGTGGACTCCGGCGGCGCCTTCCTGCCGATGCAGGACGAGGTCTTCCCCGACCGCGAGCACTTCGGCCGGATCTTCTACAACCAGGCGCGGATGTCGGGCGCGGGCATCCCGCAGATCGCCGCCGTCCTGGGCTCATGCACGGCCGGCGGGGCGTACGTCCCGGCCATGAGCGACGAGGCCGTCATCGTGCGCGGCCAGGGGACGATCTTCCTCGGCGGGCCGCCGCTGGTGAAGGCCGCCACCGGTGAGGTCGTCACCGCCGAGGAGCTGGGCGGCGGCGAGGTGCACTCCCGGATCTCCGGTGTCACCGACCACCTCGCGGAGAACGACGCGCACGCCCTGCGGATCGTGCGGACCATCGTCTCCACCCTGCCCGCCCGGGGCCCGCTGCCCTGGTCGGTCGAGCCGGCCGTCGAGCCCAAGGTCGACCCGTACACGCTGTACGGCGCCGTGCCGGTCGACTCGCGCACCCCCTACGACGTGCGCGAGGTCATCGCGCGCGTGGTCGACGGTTCACGGTTCGCGGAGTTCAAGGCGGAGTTCGGGCAGACCCTGGTCACCGGCTTCGCCCGGATCCACGGGCACCCGGTCGGGATCGTCGCCAACAACGGCATCCTCTTCTCCGAGTCCGCCCAGAAGGGCGCCCACTTCATCGAGCTGTGCGACCAGCGCGGCATCCCGCTGGTCTTCCTGCAGAACATCTCCGGCTTCATGGTCGGCCGGGACTACGAGGCGGGCGGCATCGCCAAGCACGGCGCCAAGATGGTGACGGCCGTGGCCTGCACCCGGGTCCCCAAGCTGACCGTCGTGATCGGCGGCTCGTACGGCGCGGGCAACTACTCGATGTGCGGCCGGGCCTACTCGCCACGCTTCCTGTGGATGTGGCCGAACGCCAAGATCTCGGTGATGGGCGGCGAACAGGCCGCGTCCGTCCTCGCGACCGTGAAGCGGGACCAGCTGGAGGCACGCGGCGACGTCTGGTCCGCCGAGGACGAGGAGTCCTTCAAGGACCCGATCCGCGGCCAGTACGAGCGCCAGGGCAGCGCCTACTACGCCACCGCCCGCCTCTGGGACGACGGCGTGATCGACCCGCTGGAGACCCGGCAGGTCCTCGGCCTCGCCCTGACCGCCTGTGCCAACGCGCCCCTGGGTGACCCCCAGTTCGGCGTCTTCCGGATGTAAGGGGGATCTGAAGGTGAGCATGTTCGACACGGTCCTCGTGGCCAACCGGGGCGAGATCGCCGTCCGGGTCATCCGCACCCTGCGCGCCCTCGGCGTCCGCTCCGTCGCCGTCTTCTCCGACGCGGACGCCGACGCCCGGCACGTCCGGGAGGCCGACACGGCGGTACGGATCGGTCCGGCGCCGGCGGCGGAGAGCTATCTGTCGGCGGAGCGGCTGCTGGAGGCCGCCGCCCGCACCGGCGCCCAGGCGGTCCACCCCGGGTACGGCTTCCTCGCGGAGAACGCCGCCTTCGCGCGGGCGTGCGCGGAGGCGGGCCTGGTCTTCATCGGCCCGTCCGCCGACGCCATCTCCCTGATGGGCGACAAGATCCGCGCCAAGGAGACGGTCCGGGCGGCCGGGGTGCCGGTGGTGCCGGGCTCCAGCGGCAGCGGTCTGACCGACGGTGAACTCGCCGACGCCGCCCGCGAGATCGGCATGCCGGTGCTGCTGAAGCCCAGCGCGGGCGGCGGCGGCAAGGGCATGCGGCTGGTCCGGGACGCCGGGCGGCTGGCCGAGGAGATCGCCGCCGCCCGCCGCGAGGCCCGCGCCTCCTTCGGCGACGACACCCTCCTCGTGGAGCGGTGGATCGACCGCCCCCGGCACATCGAGATCCAGGTCCTCGCCGACGGGCACGGCGGTGTCGTGCACCTGGGCGAGCGCGAGTGCTCCCTCCAGCGCCGCCACCAGAAGATCATCGAGGAGGCGCCCAGCGTCCTGCTCGACGAGGCCACCCGTGCCGCGATGGGCGAGGCGGCCGTCCAGGCGGCCCGCTCCTGCGGCTACTCCGGCGCGGGCACGGTGGAGTTCATCGTCCCCGGCGGCGACCCCTCCGCGTACTACTTCATGGAGATGAACACCCGCCTCCAGGTCGAACACCCGGTGACCGAGCTGGTCACGGGCGTGGACCTGGTGGAGTGGCAGCTGCGGGTCGCGGCGGGCGAGCGGCTGGCGTTCGGGCAGGAGGACGTCACCCTCACCGGGCACGCGGTCGAGGCCCGGATCTGCGCCGAGGACCCGTCCCGGGGCTTCCTGCCCTCCGGCGGCACGATCCTGCGCCTGCGCGAGCCGCAGGGCGACGGCGTCCGCACCGACTCCGGCCTGACCGAGGGCACGGAGGTCGGCTCGCTGTACGACCCGATGCTCTCCAAGGTCATCGCCTACGGCCCCGACCGCGCCACCGCCCTGCGCCGGCTCCGGGCGGCCCTCGCCGGGACGGTCACCCTGGGCGTGCAGACGAACGCGGGCTTCCTGCGGCGGCTGCTGGCCCACCCGGCGGTGGTGGCGGGCGAGCTGGACACGGGGCTGGTGGAGCGCGAGGCCGGGGCGCTGGTCCCGCGCGAGGTCCCGGTGGAGGTCCACGCGGCGGCGGCCCTGCTGCGGCAGGCGGCCCTGATCCCGGCCCGGGGCGGCGGAACCGGGACCGGCACCGGCTGGACCGACCCGTTCGACGCGGCGGTCGGCTGGCGGCTGGGCGGCGAACCGGCCTGGACGGCCCACCATCTGCGGCTGCCGGGCCAGGAGCCGGTGACCGTACGGGTGCGCAGCACACCGGACGGCGGGACCGAGGTGCTGCCGGACGGGGCCGAGACCCCGCTCCGGGGGTCCGCGGGCACCTCCGGACCGGCCGGCGACGCGGGCCGCTTCACCTTCCTCCTCGACGGCCTCACCCACACCTTCCAGCACGCGGGCGACTGGCTGGGCCGCGACGGCGACGCCTGGCAGGTGGCCGACCACGACCCGGTGGCCGCGTCCCTGGAGGGCTCCGCCCACGCCGGCGCCGACTCGCTCACCGCCCCCATGCCCGGCACCGTCACGGTCGTGAAGGTGGCCGTCGGGGACGAGGTGACCGCCGGGCAGAGCCTGCTGGTGGTGGAGGCGATGAAGATGGAGCACGTCGTCTCCGCGCCGCACGCCGGGACGGTCGCCGAACTGGACGTCTCTCCGGGCGCGACGGTCGCCATGGACCAGGTGCTGGCGGTCGTCACTCCCCACGAGGAGCAGCAGGAGCACGCGGAGCAGCAGGAGCGCACGGGGGAACAGGAGCGTGCGAACCGGCCGGAGCACGCGGAGCGCCAGGAGGTGGCGCGGTGACCCTGCCCATGACGGTCCCCGAACCCGGCCTGCCGGCCCGGGTCCGTATCCACGAGGTCGGCGCCCGCGACGGCCTGCAGAACGAGAAGTCGACCGTCCCCACCGAGGTCAAGGCGGAGTTCGTCCGCCGCCTGGCCGACGCCGGGCTGACGACGATCGAGGCCACCAGCTTCGTCCACCCCAAGTGGGTGCCCCAACTGGCCGACGCGGAGCAGCTGTTCCCGCTCGTGAGCGACCTGCCGGTGGCCCTGCCCGTCCTCGTCCCCAACGAGCGGGGCCTGGACCGCGCCCTGGCCCTCGGCGCCCGCCGCGTCGCCGTCTTCGCCAGCGCCACCGAGTCCTTCGCCAAGGCCAACCTCAACCGCACGGTCGACGAGGCGCTGGCGATGTTCGAGCCGGTCGTCGGCCGGGCGAAGGCCGAGGGCCTGCACGTGCGCGGCTATCTGTCGATGTGCTTCGGCGACCCCTGGGAGGGCGCGGTCCCGGTCCCCCGGGTGACCCGGGTCTGCCACGCCCTGCTCGACATGGGCTGCGACGAACTCAGCCTCGGCGACACCATCGGGGTCGCCACACCGGGCCACGTCCGGGCGCTGCTGACCGACCTCACCGAGCACGTCCCCGTGGAGAAGCTGGGCGTGCACTTCCACGACACCTACGGCCAGGCGCTCGCCAACACCTACGCGGCGCTGCGGCACGGCGTCACCACCGTGGACGCCTCCGCGGGCGGCCTGGGCGGCTGCCCGTACGCGAAGTCCGCCACCGGCAACCTCGCCACCGAAGACCTCGTCTGGATGCTGCGCGGCCTCGGCATCGACACGGGCGTCGACCTCGGCCGCCTCGTCGCCACCAGCGCGTGGATGGCCGGACACCTGGGCCGGCCCAGCCCGTCCCGCACCGTACGAGCCCTGTCCCACAAGGACGCCGAGGGCCACCAGGACGACAAGGAGCAGTGACGTCCATGAACCACCGCCTCTCCCCCGAGCTGGAAGAACTCCGCCGCACGGTCGAGGAGTTCGCGCACGAGGTCGTCGCCCCCAAGATCGGAGACTTCTACGAGCGGCACGAGTTCCCGTACGAGATCGTGCGCGAGATGGGCCGCATGGGGCTGTTCGGGCTGCCGTTCCCCGAGGAGTACGGCGGCATGGGCGGCGACTACCTGGCGCTGGGCATCGCGCTGGAGGAGCTGGCCCGGGTGGACTCGTCCGTGGCGATCACCCTGGAGGCCGGGGTCTCCCTGGGGGCCATGCCGGTCCATCTCTTCGGCACACCGGCCCAGAAGGCGGAGTGGCTGCCGCGGCTGTGTTCCGGCGAGGTGCTGGGCGCGTTCGGTCTCACCGAGCCCGACGGCGGCTCGGACGCGGGCGCGACCCGGACGACGGCCCGGCTGGACGCGTCGACGAACGAATGGGTCATCAACGGCAGCAAGTGCTTCATCACCAACTCGGGCACGGACATCACGGCCCTGGTCACGGTGACGGCGGTGACGGGCCGCACCCCGGAGGGCAAGCCCCTCATCTCCTCGATCATCGTCCCGTCCGGCACCCCGGGCTTCACGGTGGCCGCGCCCTACTCGAAGGTCGGCTGGAACGCCTCCGACACCCGTGAGCTGTCCTTCGCGGACGTCCGGGTCCCGGCGGAGAACCTGCTCGGCGAAGAGGGCCGCGGCTACGCCCAGTTCCTGCGCATCCTCGACGAGGGCCGCATCGCCATCTCGGCACTGGCGACGGGCCTCGCCCAGGGCTGTGTGGACGAGTCGGTGAAGTACGCCAAGGAACGGCACGCCTTCGGGCGGCCGATCGGCGCCAACCAGGCCATCCAGTTCAAGATCGCCGACATGGAGATGAAGGCCCACACGGCCCGCCTCTCCTGGCGTGACGCGGCCTACCGCCTGGTCGCCGGTGAGCCGTTCAAGAAGGAGGCGGCGCTGGCGAAGCTGTACTCCTCCACCGTGGCCGTGGACAACGCCCGCGACGCCACCCAGATCCACGGCGGCTACGGCTTCATGAACGAGTACCCGGTCGCCCGCATGTGGCGCGACTCCAAGATCCTGGAGATCGGCGAGGGCACCAGCGAGGTGCAACGCATGCTGATCGCGAGGGAGTTGGGTCTGATCAGCTGACCGACAGCTGGTGTTCGAACGATGGCCGGAATCCGCTCTGACGGCGCGGCTCCGGCACCCGCCACCCGGTTCGCCCCGCGCGAGCCGGGTGTCCTTTTGTCCGTCATGCGCACCCGCCGGGCCGGACTCGAAGCGCCTTCACATCAGCGCCACGCACCACCACCCCGAAGACCAACAGTCCTTCACGCGCCTCACCACCCTTCGATTCACAGGCAATTCAAAGAATGAACGGAGGCGGATCCGGGGACTCCACCTCACGGGGCCACCCGCTGGACAATCAGTGAGGTTAGGCTAACCTACCTTCGAATTCGCTCACGGGCGGCCCTCCGCCCCGTTCGAAAGTAGCCATACACATGTCCAACGCCAGAGCCGCTCACCTCACCCGCCGTGGCATCCTCGCCGCCGGTGGCGCACTCGGTCTCGGTGCCGCGCTCGCCGCCTGCGGGGACGAGAGCTCGACGAGCAGCGGCACTGGCTCCGGCAAGGAGACGGCCGCCGCGAAGTCCGGCCCCTGGTCGTTCAAGGACGACCGCGGCGTGACCGCCAAGACCGACGAGACGCCGGCGAACATCGTCGCCTTCGTGGGGGTCGCCGCCGCGCTCCACGACTACGGCATCGGCGTCAAGGGCGTCTTCGGCCCGACGAAGACCGCGGACGGCAAGGCCGACGTCCAGGCCGGCGACCTCGACATCAGCAAGGTGACGATCGTCGGCAACGTCTGGGACGAGTTCAGCGTCGAGAAGTACGCGGCCCTCGCCCCCGACGTCCTGATCACCACCCTGTTCGACGACGCGGGCACCCTCTGGTACGTCCCCGAGGCGTCCAAGGACAAGATCGCCAAGCTCGCCCCGAGCGTCGGCATCTCCGTCTACGACCGCCAGATGACCGAACCCCTGCAGCGGATGCTGGAGCTGGCGAAGTCGCTCGGCGCGGACACGGGATCGCAGAAGATCACCGCCGCCAAGAAGCGCTTCGAGGACGCGGCCGCCCGGCTGCGCGCGGCCACCAAGGCCAACCCCGGCATCAAGGTGCTCGCGGGCTCCGCCAGCCAGGACATCTTCTACGTCTCCGGGTCCAACCTCTCCATCGACCTGGAGTACTTCAAGGCCCTCGGCGTGGACTTCGTGGAGCCGAGCGCCGCCGCGCTGAAGGCCAGCGGGGGCTGGTTCGAGAACCTCAGCTGGGAGAACGTCGACAAGTACGACGCGGACCTCATCATCATGGACAACCGCACGTCGGCCATCCAGCCGGACGCCATCGAGGAGGCGACGTGGAAGAAGCTGCCGGCGGTGAAGGCGGGTCAGGTCATCGGGCGCAATCCCGAGCCGATTCTGTCCTACGACAAGTGCGCGCCGCTTCTTGAGGAGCTGGCCGAGGCGATCGAGAAGGCGAAGAAGGTCGGACGGGGCTGAGGCCGGAGGTCGACTGCGGGTCCGGTGGGGCTTCTCGCGCAGTTCCCCGCGCCCCTAAATGCCCAGGCCCTGCGGGCCTGAAAAGCACGGGGCGCAGCCCCTGCTTTTCAGGGGCGCGGGGAACTGCGCGACCAGCCCCCACCCACCCGCACCCGACAACGGACCGAGCCGCCCCCGAACCCCCACCCGCTCCCGCCCCCCCTCTCCAGGAGCCCCCATGACGACGGCCGTAGCCGCCCCCTTCCGTTTCTTCTCCCTTCAGGTCGTGCGGACGGAGCGGCTGGGACCGTCTCTCGTGCGCGTCTCGTTCGCGGGGGACGACCTGCGGTTCTTCCACTCCGACGGCAGGGACCAGTCGCTGTCGCTGTTCCTGCCGCACCCCGGCCAGACGGTCCCGGCCGTGCCCCACGAGCTGGGCGACGGCTGGTGGCAGGCGTGGCGGGAACTGCCGGACGACGTACGGGCGGTGATGCGGTCCTACACGCTCCGGGCGCTGCGCCGGGATCCCGACGAGGTCGACATCGACTTCGTGCTGCACACCCCGGCCGGCCCCGCCTCCTCCTGGGCCTCCCGCGCCGCCGCCGGTGATCGCGTCCTGCTGCTCGGCCCCGCCGTCGCCGACAACCGGGCCATCCGGTTCCGGGCGCCCGAGGACACCGATCTCGTGGTGATCTGGGGGGACGAGACCGCCGTGCCGGCCGTGTCCGCCATCCTCGAATCCCTGCCCGCCGGGACCCGGGCCCGGGTGTGGCTGGAGGTGCGGGACGCCGGGGACGTCCAGGACCTGGCGACCGAGGCCGACGCCGAGATCACCTGGCTCGTGGGGGAGGACGGGCTCGACGCCGTCCGCGCGGCCCGGCTCCCGTCCGCCGAGCACCCGTACGTCTGGACGGCGGGCGAGTCCGGCCGGGTGAAGGCGCTGCGCCGGCACTTCGTCGCCGAGCGCGGGATCGACCGGCGCCGGGTCACCTTCGTCGGGTACTGGCGCCACGGCATGACCGAGGAACAGCTGCGCGCCGCGGCCTAGTTCACCCCTGCGACCGGAGTGATCACGCTCACGGTCCCGGTTACCCTGAATCCTCGTTACTTAGGTTAGGCTAACCTAAGTTGACGTTCCCTCACCGGAGGACCTCCCCATGCGCTCGCACCTGCTCAATGACACGACCGCGGAGCGGTACCGCCGCACCGTGACCGAAGGCGTGGAGCGGGTGGCGGCCAGAATCGCCACCACCGACCGGCCGTTCACCGGTGTCGGCGTCGACGCCCTCGCTCCCGTCATCGACAAGATCGACCTCGACCGGCCGCTGCACGACACGGCCGCCGTCCTCGACGAGCTGGAGGAGGTCTACCTGCGGGACGCGGTCTACTTCCACCACCCGCGCTACCTCGCCCACCTCAACTGCCCGGTCGTCATCCCGGCCGTGCTCGGCGAAGCCGTCCTGTCCGCCGTCAACTCCTCCCTGGACACCTGGGACCAGTCGGCGGGCGGCACCCTGATCGAGCGCAGACTGATCGACTGGACCAACGAGCGCGTCGGGTTCGGGCCCGCCGCGGACGGCGTGTTCACCTCCGGCGGCTCGCAGTCCAACCTCCAGGCCCTGCTCCTCGCCCGTGAGGAGGCCAAGACCGACCGCACGGACAAGCTGCGGATCTTCGCCTCCGAGGTCAGCCACTTCAGCGTGAAGAAGTCGGCGAAACTGCTGGGCCTCGCCCCGGACGCGGTCGTCTCCGTCCCGGTCGACGGCAACAAGCGCATGCAGACGGTCGCCCTCGCGCGGGAACTGGAGCGCTGCCGGAACGACGGCCTCGTCCCCATGGCCGTCGTCGCCACCTCCGGCACCACCGACTTCGGTTCCATCGACCCGCTGCCCGAGATAGCCGAGCTGTGCGCGCAGTACGACACCTGGATGCACGTCGACGCCGCCTACGGCTGCGGCCTCCTCGTCTCCCGCAGGCGGCGCGGCCTCCTGGACGGCATCGAGCGCGCCGACTCCGTCACCGTCGACTACCACAAGTCCTTCTTCCAGCCCGTGAGTTCCTCCGCCGTACTCGTCCGGGACGGGGCCACCCTGCGCCACGCGACCTACCACGCGGAGTACCTCAACCCGCGCCGCATGGTCACCGAACGCATCCCCAACCAGGTCGACAAGTCCCTGCAGACCACCCGCCGCTTCGACGCGCTCAAGCTGTGGATGACCCTGCGCACGATGGGCGCCGACGGCATCGGCCGTCTCTTCGACGAGGTCTGCGACCTGGCGGAGGAGGGCTGGCGACTGCTCGCCGCCGACCCGCGCTACGACGTCGTCGTGGAGCCCCAGCTCTCCACGCTGGTCTACCGCTACATCCCCGAGGCGGTCACCGACCCCGCCGAGATCGACCGCGCCAACCTGCACGCCCGCAAGGCCCTGTTCGCCTCCGGCGACGCCGTGGTCGCGGGCACCAAGGTCGGCGGCCGCCACTACCTGAAGTTCACCCTGCTCAACCCCGAGACCACGGTCGCCGACATCGCCGCCGTGCTCGACCTGATCGCCGGCCATGCCGAGCAGTACCTGGGAGAATCCCTTGACCGCGTCGCTTCCTGAACCCGCCGTGAAGACCCACGACTTCATCGGCATCGGGCTGGGACCCTTCAACCTCGGCCTCGCCTGCCTCACCGAGCCCATCGCCGAACTCGACGGGATCTTCCTGGAGACGAAGCCCAACTTCGAGTGGCACTCGGGCATGTTCCTCGACGGCGCCCACCTCCAGACCCCGTTCATGTCGGACCTGGTCACCCTCGCCGACCCGACCTCCCCGTACTCCTTCCTGAACTACCTGAAGGACTCGGGCCGCCTGTACGCGTTCTACATCCGCGAGAACTTCTACCCCCTGCGGGTCGAGTACGACGACTACTGCCGCTGGGCCGCGGGCCGGCTGAGCAACGTCCGCTTCAACACGACGGTCACCGAGGTGACGTACGACGAAGAGGCCGAGGTCTACGCCGTACGGACGGCCGCCGGCGACGTCCTGCGCGCCCGGCACCTGGTCCTCGGCACCGGCACTCCCCCGTACGTCCCGGAGGCGGTCCGGGACCTGGACGGCGACTGGATCCACAACTCCCGCTATCTGACGCACAAGCGGGAGCTGCAGCAGAAGGAGTCGATCACGATCGTCGGCTCCGGGCAGTCGGCCGCCGAGATCTACCGGGACCTGCTCGGCGAGATCGACGTCCACGGCTACCAGCTGAACTGGGTGACGCGCTCCCCGCGCTTCTTCCCGCTGGAGTACACCAAGCTGACGCTGGAGATGACCTCCCCGGAGTACATCGACTACTTCCACGCGCTGCCGGAGCCCACCCGCCACCGGCTGACGCGGGAGCAGAAGGGCCTGTACAAGGGCATCGACGGGGACCTCGTCGACGAGATCTTCGACCTGCTCTACCAGAAGAGCCTCGGCGGCCCGCTCCCCACCCGGCTGCTCACCAACTCCGCCCTGCACAGCGCCGCTCACGAGAACGGGACGTACACCCTCGGGCTGCGCCAGGAGGAGCAGGAGAAGGACTTCGAGCTGCACACCCAGGGCCTGATCCTCGCCACCGGTTACCGGTACACCGAGCCGGAGTTCCTCCGGCCCGTCCGCGACCGGCTCCGCTACGACTCCCTCGGCAACTTCGACGTCGCCCGCAACTACGCGATCGACACCACCGGCCGGGGCGTCTTCCTGCAGAACGCGGCCGTCCACGCCCACAGCGTCACCTCACCCGACCTGGGCATGGGCCCGTACCGCAACGCGTACATCATCCGCGAGCTGCTGGGCACCGAGTACTACCCGGTGGAGAAGACCATCGCCTTCCAGGAGTTCTCCGTATGAGCTTCACCTTCCGCCCCCTCGACCCGCTGCGCGACGCCGAGCTGCTGCACCGCTGGGTGACCCACCCCAAGGCGGCCTTCTGGATGATGCAGGGCGCCCGGCTGGAGGACGTCGAACGCGCCTACATGGAGGTCGCCGCCGACCCGCACCAGCAGGCCCTGCTGGGGCTGCGGGACGGCGAGCCGGTGTTCCTCATGGAGCGGTACGACCCCGCCCACCGGGAGCTGGTGGGCCTGTACGAGCCCGAGCCCGGGGACGTCGGGATGCACTTCCTGGTACCGGCGACGGACACGCCGGTGCACGGCTTCACCAGGGCCGTGATCACCGCCGTGATGGCCCACCTCTTCGAGGACCCGGCCACCCGCCGCGTCGTCGTCGAACCGGACGTGTCCAACAAGGCCGTGCACGCCCTCAACGAGCTCGTCGGTTTCGTCCCCCACGGCGAGATCGACAAGCCGGAGAAGCGCGCGCTTCTGAGTTTCTGTACGCGAGAGCAGTTCGCCGACAGCCGGGCCGGCCGGGGTACGGCGGCCCGAGGAGTGACCGTATGACCCTGTCCGATGCCGTCGCGCATCTCTCCCCCCACCACTGGGCCCGGGCCGAACGCCTGCTGATCCGCAAGGCCCTCGCCGAGTTCGCCCACGAGCGGCTCATCACGCCGGAGGCCACCGCCGACGGCCGCTTCGAGGTCCGCAGCGACGACGGTGCGACCCGCTACGGGTTCACCGCCGTCCGGCGCGCCCTCGACCACTGGCAGGTCGACGCCGACTCGATCACCCGTCGACGGGACGGCGTCGACCTCCCTCTGGCCGCCCTGGACTTCTTCGTCGAACTGAAGGAGTCCCTCGGCCTGAGCGACGAGATCCTCCCGGTCTACCTGGAGGAGATCTCCTCCACCCTGGCCGGCACCTGCTACAAACTCGCCAAGCCGAAGGCGCCGGTCTCCGAGCTGGTGGACGCCGGCTTCCAGGCCGTCGAGACCGGGATGACCGAGGGCCACCCCTGCTTCGTCGCCAACAACGGCCGCCTCGGCTTCGGCGTGCACGAGTACCTGGCGTACGCCCCCGAGACCGCGAGCCCGGTCCGCCTGGTCTGGCTGGCCGCGCACCGCTCGCGGGCCGCATTCACGGCGGGCGCCGGCATCGAGTACGAGACCTTCCTGCGGGACGAGCTGGGCACGGCGACGGTCGACCGCTTCCACGCCGTCCTCACCGGCCTCGAACTGGACCCCGCCGACTACCTGTTCATCCCGGTCCACCCCTGGCAGTGGTGGAACAAGCTCACCGTCACCTTCGCCGCCGAGATCGCCCGGCGGAACCTGGTGTGCCTCGGCGAGGGCGACGACGAATACCTGGCCCAGCAGTCGATCCGGACGTTCTTCAACAGCACCGCCCCCGAGAAGCACTACGTCAAGACGGCCCTGTCCGTGCTCAACATGGGCTTCATGCGCGGCCTGTCGGCGGCGTACATGGAGGCGACCCCGGCCATCAACGACTGGCTCGCAGGCCTCATCGCCAACGACCCGGTCCTGAGGTCCACCGGCCTGTCGATCATCCGCGAGCGCGCGGCGGTCGGCTACCGGCACCTGGAGTACGAGGCCGCCACCGACAAGCACTCCCCGTACCGCAAGATGCTGGCCGCGCTGTGGCGCGAGAGCCCGGTGTCGTCCCTTCAGGACGGCGAGTCCCTGGCCACCATGGCCTCCCTGGTGCACGTCGACCACGAGGGCCACGGCTTCGCGGCGGCCCTGATCGCCCGCTCGGGCCTGCCCCCCACGGAGTGGCTGCGCCGCTACCTGAAGGCGTACCTCACCCCGCTCCTGCACAGCTTCTACGCCTACGACCTGGTCTTCATGCCGCACGGCGAGAACGTCATCCTGGTCCTGAAGGACGGGGCCGTGGAGCGGGCGGTCTACAAGGACATCGCCGAGGAGATCGCGGTCATGGACCCGGACGCGGTCCTCCCCCCGACGGTCGAACGCCTGCGCGTGGACGTCCCCGAGGGCATGAAACTCCTCTCGATCTTCACCGACGTCTTCGACTGCTTCTTCCGCTTCCTTGCGGCGAACCTCGCGGAGGAAGGCGTCCTGGACGAGGGGGAGTTCTGGCGCACGGTCGCCGAGTGCGTCCGCGACTACCAGCGGGCGATGCCCGAACTCGCCGACAAGTTCGCCCAGTACGACATGTTCGCCCCCGAGTTCGCGCTGTCCTGCCTCAACCGCCTGCAGCTCCGCGACAACCGCCAGATGGTCGACCTCGCGGACCCGGCGGGCGCGCTCCAGCTGGTCGGCACCCTGAAGAACCCCATCGCGGGCCTGTAGCCCCGGCGGTCCCCCGAGCAGACGGGCACCTCGGAGTACGGTCCTCCGAGGTGCCCGTCGCGATACTTCGGTTCGGATGTCGGGTGCGGCTCCGGTGGGGGCTGGTCGCGCAGTTCCCCGCGCCCCTGACAGACCAGGCCCTGCGGGCCTGAAAAGCACGGGGCGCAGCCCCTGCTTTTCAGGGGCGCGGGGAAATGCGCGAGCCACCACGACGCACCCGCACCCGCCGACGCACCGAACCCCCCACCCTCTACCGCCCCACCGCCGGAGGCCACGGCACCCCCGGCGCACGGAAGTACCCCACCCCCAGCGCCTCCCACCGCGGCCCCTGCGCGGCGAGCCGCCCCCGATACCCGTCCCACCCGTGCGTGGACCTCGGCGACCACCCCAGCTCCGCGACCCCCGGCAGCCGTGGGAACGTCATGTACTCGATGTCCGCCGAGGAGGCGATCGTCTCCGTCCACAACGGCGCCTCGACCCCCCGCACAGCGGCCCCCGGCACCCCCTCCAGATAGGTCCCCGGGTCCCAGTCGTACGCCCGTCGCACGTCCACGTACCCGGCCCAGTCCAGCCCCAGCGGGGTGTCCTTGTCGTACTTCATGTCGAGGTAGATCCGGTCGGCCGGCGACAGGATGATCCCCGTGCCGTTGCGCGCGGCGGCGGCCACCCGCTCCTTCTCCTGCGCACCCGTGCTGTCCAGCCCCCAGTACTGCGCGAGGGCGCCCGGCGCGGGCGTGGCCCCGGTCAGCTGGTGCCAGCCGATCACGGTCTTGTCGTACTTACGGACCACCGGCTGCACCCGGTCCATGAACGTCGCGTAGTCCTCGTGGCTGGTCGAGTGCGCCTCGTCGCCGCCGATGTGCAGATACCGGCCCGGAGTGAGCGCGGCCAGCTCCCGCACGACGTCCTCCACGAAGTCGTACGTCACGTCCTTGCCGACGCACAGGGAGCTGAAGCCGACCTCGGTGCCGGTGTAGAGCGGGGGCGCGACCCCGTCGCAGTTCAGCTCGGCGTAGGACGCGAGGGCGGCGTTGGTGTGGCCGGGCATGTCGATCTCGGGGACGACCTCCAGGTGGCGGGAGGCGGCGTACCGGACGATCTCCCGGTAGTCGGCCTTGGTGTAGAAGCCGCCCCGGCCGCCGCCGACCTGCGTGGAGCCGCCGTACGAGGCCAGGCGCGGCCAGGAGTCGACGGCGATGCGCCAGCCCTGGTCGTCGGAGAGGTGCAGGTGCAGCTTGTTGAACTTGTAGAGCGCCAGCCGGTCGATGTACCGCTTCACCTGGTCGACGCCGAAGAAGTGGCGGGAGACGTCCAGCATCGCGCCGCGCCAGCCGTAGCGAGGGGTGTCCTCGACGGTGCCGCCCGCGACCCGCCAGGGGCCCGGCTGCACGGATCGCCTCTCGACGGCGGCGGGCAGGAGCTGACGCAGGGTCTGCACGGCGTGGAAGAGTCCGGCGGGCGCGCGGGCGGTGAGGGTCACGCCGGCCGGGCCGCTCTCCAGCCGGTAGCCCTCCTGGCCGAGACCCGTCTCCCCGGCGGCCAGGCGCAGGCGGATTCCGGCCTCCTGACGTGCGGTCACCGGCAGCCGGTATCCCGTCGAGGGCCGCAGGATCCCCGCGAGGTACTCCCCGATCCGGCGGACCTCGGGCCCGCCGTCCACGACGATGCGCGCGGCGCTCGTGAGCCGGTACGGCGATCCGGCGGGCCGCACCGAGGCGGGCGCCGGGATCACCTGCCCGAGCGGGACGGTGGTGGCTGCGGCTTGGGCGTTCTCGGACACGGGTGCGGCTCCCACGGCGAACATCCCGGTCGCCACCAGCAGCAGCGAGCCGAGCAAGCGGGTCGATCTGTGACGCGGACTCACGACGTGCTCCCTCCACCGATCGAACTGTGCGCCCCCACCCTCGCCCCTGCACCCCCTCCAGGTCTAGACCATCTCCCCGACGGCCGGTGGAAGAATCCTCTGCATGGCGGAAATCCTCCAGCGCGACGGCACGTGGACCTTCGACGGCGACACCCTGCGGCTGACCCCGGGCCGCGACAAGAGCGTCAGCCTGCTGCGCAAGACCCTCGGCGAACTCGCCGTGCCGCTCGGCGCGTTGGCGGGCATCTCCTTCGAGCAGGGCCGGAGGTCGGGACGGCTGCGCCTGCGCCTGCGCGACGGCTCCGACCCCCTCCTCCAGGCCACCGGCGGCCGGCTCACCGACGCCCACGACCCGTATCGGCTGAACGTCGACTCGGACCGGTACGGGGTCGCCGAGTACGTCGTGGACGAGGTGCGCAACGCGCTGCTGCTGGACGAGGTACCGGGCGGCGCGGTGGACACCTATCTGCTCGCCGGGCCCGCCGTCCCGCTCTCCGTCTCCGCCGGGGACGGCACCGCGAGCTTCGACGGCGACCACGTACGCCTGGAGTGGAACTGGAAGACCGAGGAGGCGAAGGCGGCCTCGGGGACGCGGACGCTGCCGCTGGCCGACATAGCGGGCGTGGAGTGGCACCCCTCGGTCGGCCTGGAGAACGGCTGGCTGCGCTTCATCGTGCGGAACGCGCCGACGAAGGCACCGCCCAAGTACGACCCCAACTCCGTGGAGCTGTGGGGCTTCAAGAAGGACCCGCTGATGGCCCTGGTCGCGGCGGCCGTCCAGGCCCGGCTCCCGCATCCGGCGGCCCCGGCGCCGAAGCGGCTGTCCGCGTCCGCGCCGGCCGCGGAGGCGCCGGCCCCCGAGGAGGACCACGACGCCCTGCTGCGCCGCCTGCGCGAACTGGGCGACCTGCACCGGTCCGGGGTGCTCACGGACGAGGAGTTCACCTTGGCCAAGCAGGCGGTCCTCAAGCGCATCTGACGCGCGGGAGGACCCCTGCCCGGCACCCGGCCGTTCGTGCGCCCCGCCTTCCGGGCGCACCCACGGCACTACTTGGCCCTGCGTGCCACCGTGAAGTGGTCGACCTGCGCCCCGGTCTCCGCGATGCCCCGCACGGTCAGCGTGGCCCAGTGCCCCTTCGGCGCGGGCTTCACGTCCACCCGCAGGAAGGAGTAGTCGAGGTACCGCACCCGCGACCAGGTCACGGTCTCGTTCTGTTTGCCCCCCTTGGTGTTGATGTAGGACGAGACGGACTCGACCTCGTTCTCGTGGCCCTCGTAGGACAGCGGGGCGGTGAAGGAGTAGAGGCTGCGTCCGGCCGCGCCCGCCGTCACGTACACCACGCCCTCGCTCTCCGGGTACGCCGTGCCGCCGATCGGGAGCTTCTTGGTGACCGCGCCCGCCTTGATGACGTCGGTGCGCTCGTACTGGTGGTTGTGACCGTTGATGACGAGGTCGACGGCGTACTTCTCGAACAGCGGCACCCACTCCTGGCGCACACCGCCTTCCGAGGCGTGCGCGGTGGAGGTGCAGTAGGCGCAGTGGTGGAAGAAGACCACGACGAAGTCGATGTCCTTGGACGCGCGGTACTTCTTGAGCTGCGCCTCCAGCCACGTGGTCTGGGTGCCGCCGGAGATGCCGAGGTTGGCCGGGATCTCGAAGGAGATGTCGTTGGCGTCGAGGGCGACGATCGCCGTGTTGCCGTGGACGAAGGAGTAGACGCCCGGCAGGTTCTTCGGGTCGGGGCCGTTGTCGGGGAGGTTCCAGCGGGCCTGCTCGCCGCCGTAGCCGTTGGGCGAGTACCAGGCCTCCATGTCGTGGTTGCCGTACGCGGGCATCCACGGGACGGACTTGGCGACGGACTCGGTCTGGGCGAGGAACTGGTCCCACACGCGGGAGTCGAAGCCGGTGTCGGCGGTCCTGCCCTGGCCGGCCGGGTCGGCGTAGGCGATGTCGCCGGCGTGCAGGTGGAAGGCCGGGTTCTGGCCGAGGAGGAGGCTGTTGTTGGCGAGGCCGTGGTAGCCGACGCCCTCGTCGCCGAAGGCCGTGAAGGTGAACGGCTCCTTGTGGGCGGGGGCGGTGGTGAAGGTGCCGACGGTGCCCGCGTACCGGGGCGAGGCCGGGTCGAAGCCGTCGTGGCCGACGCCGTAGTAGTAGGTCTTCCCGGGCTTGAGGTGGGTCAGCTTGGCGTGCACGTAGTACTGGGTGTGGTCGCCGCTCGCGCCGACACCGGCCGGGGTGAAGAGGGTGCGGACCTCGGCCTCGATCCTGGCCGAGAGGTGCGAGGCGTGCGTGCCGACCCGGACGAAGGGCTTCTTGACCGGGAGCGGGACCTGCCAGGAGACGGTGATCTCGGTACGCGGGTCGTTGCCGAAGGCGAGATGGCGGCCGAAGGGGGCGACGAAGGAGCCGTCGACGTGTTCGTCGCTCGCGGCGGCCCGGGTGGGCGCCGAGGTGCGGAGCGCGGCCGGGGTGGCGGCCCGGGCCGCGGCGGGGACGAACGCGCCGCCCGCGACGGCACCGAGGGTGACCGCGCCGCCTCTGATCATCGAGCGCCGGGAGAACGTGGAGCGCAGGTACTCGTGCTGCTCGGCCATGCTCATGCGCTCGGCCAGCCGCTCGGGTACGCCCATACGAGGAATGTCCATGGTGTCCGAAAGTCGTCGCCTCAGGCGACGGGATACGGGACGCCGGATGGACGGCACACGAACAGCCACTCATAACACATTCAACGTTCCCCCAAGGGGCCGTAACGGCAGCCTGCCCGATATCGGGCAGGATTCTTGCGAAACACCCGCCGCTCCTCCAGGATCTACCGAGTGCACGATGAACTTGTCGATCATTTGACGCGCTCCTCCCCCCTCAACCGGGGCGAGGCGCTGCGGGTGATCCAGGACGTGCTCGCCTACTTCGACGAGACGACCGAGGTCTACGTCCGTCGCCGCCACCGCGAGCTCCAGGCCCAGGGCCTGGTCAACGCGACGATCTTCGAACGGATCGAGGCGGACCTGAAGTACCGGGCGGTCGCACCGCCGGAGCTCACGCTCCGGCAGCTGCGCCGCATCGTCTACGGCTGACCGGCCACGACCCGGTCCGCCACGACCGGCCGGTCACGGCCGACCGTCTACAGCTAGGGGATACGTCTATATGTGCGGGATCGTCGGTTACATCGGCAGGCGCGATGTGGCGCCGCTGCTCCTCGAAGGTCTGCAGCGCCTGGAGTACCGGGGCTACGACTCGGCGGGCATAGTGGTCACCTCGCCCAAGACCGCCGGTCTGCGGATGGTCAAGGCCAAGGGCCGGGTCCGCGACCTGGAGGCCAAGGTCCCCGCGCGCTTCAAGGGCACCACCGGAATCGCCCACACCCGCTGGGCCACCCACGGCGCCCCCTCCGACGTCAACGCCCACCCGCACATGTCGGCCGACAACAAGGTCGCCGTCGTCCACAACGGCATCATCGACAACGCCTCCGACCTGCGCAAGAAGCTCGAAGCGGACGGCGTCGAGTTCCTCTCCGAGACGGACACCGAGGTCCTGACCCACCTCATCGCCCGCTCCCAGGCCACCACCCTGGAGGAGAAGGTCCGCCAGGCGGTGCGCATCGTCGAGGGCACGTACGGCATCGCCGTCATGCACGCCGACTTCAACGACCGCATCGTCGTCGCCCGCAACGGCTCCCCGGTCGTCCTCGGCATCGGCGAGAAGGAGATGTTCGTCGCCTCGGACATAGCCGCTCTGGTCGCCCACACCCGCCAGATCGTCACCCTCGACGACGGCGAGATGGCCACCCTCAAGGCCGACGACTTCCGCACCTACACCACGGAGGGCACCCGCACCACGGCCGAGCCCACCACCGTGGAGTGGGAGGCCGCCTCGTACGACATGGGCGGCCACGACACGTACATGCACAAGGAGATCCACGAGCAGGCCGAGGCCGTGGACCGGGTGCTGCGCGGCCGGATCGACGACCGCTTCTCCACCGTGCACCTCGGCGGACTCAACCTGGACGCCCGTGAGGCGCGCCAGATCCGCCGCGTGAAGATCCTCGGCTGCGGCACCTCGTACCACGCGGGCATGATCGGCGCCCAGATGATCGAGGAGCTGGCGCGCATCCCCGCGGACGCCGAGCCGGCGTCGGAGTTCCGCTACCGCAACGCGGTCGTCGACCCCGACACCCTCTACATCGCCGTCTCCCAGTCCGGCGAGACCTACGACGTGCTGGCGGCCGTCCAGGAGCTGAAGCGCAAGGGCGCCCGGGTGCTGGGTGTGGTGAACGTGGTGGGCTCGGCGATCGCCCGTGAGGCGGACGGCGGCATCTACGTGCACGCGGGCCCGGAGGTCTGCGTGGTCTCCACCAAGTGCTTCACCAACACCACGGTCGCCTTCGCGCTGCTGGCGCTGCACCTGGGCCGCACCCGTGACCTCTCCGTCCGCGACGGCAAGCGGATCATCGCGGGCCTGCGCAAGCTGCCGGCCCAGATCTCCGAGATGCTGGAGCAGGAGGAGGAGATCAAGAAGCTGGCCGAGAGTTACGCCGAGGCCCGCTCGATGCTCTTCATCGGCCGCGTCCGGGGCTACCCGGTGGCCCGTGAGGCCTCCCTGAAGCTCAAGGAGGTCTCGTACATCCACGCCGAGGCCTACCCCGCCTCCGAGCTGAAGCACGGCCCCCTGGCCCTCATCGAGCCCGCCCTCCCGACGGTCGCCATCGTCCCCGACGACGACCTGCTGGAGAAGAACCGCGCCGCCCTGGAGGAGATCAAGGCCCGCAGCGGCAAGATCCTCGCCGTCGCCCACCAGGAGCAGGAGAAGGCCGACCAGACGATCGTCGTCCCCAAGAACGAGGACGAGCTGGACCCGATCCTCATGGGCATCCCCCTCCAACTCCTGGCCTATCACACGGCGTTGGCCCTGGGCCGGGACATCGACAAGCCGCGCAACCTGGCCAAGTCGGTGACCGTGGAGTAGGCGACTCCCGTACGGGCCGGGCGGATCGCACCGGCCGCACGACGAAGACGGACCCCCGCGTGATGGCACCCATCACAAGGGGGTCCGTTCGATGACGCCGGGGTCGCCCAACTCCCCGGCGCACGCTGCCAACTACCCGTGGCCGTCACACCACTCCGTCAGGCATCACGCGGGTTATGCCCTTCACAAGGACACAAACACCCCTACGCGCCAGTAGACTTCCGCGTTTCCGAACCAGTCGGGGAACTCGGGGCTCTCGGGGAATTCAGGGAACTGAGGGGGGACTCAGGGGACTCAGAGAACTCAGGGAATGACGATGACCGGCCGCTGCGCCCGCTTGGCGAGCCGGCCCGCGACGGATCCGAAGATCCGCCCGACGATCCCGTGCGTGGACCCGACGACGATCGCGTCGGCCTCGTACTCCCGCCCCACCTCTTCGAGTTCGTGGCAGATGTCGCCGCCCCGCTCGACGAGGATCCAGGGCACTTCGGCGAGATAGTCGGCGCAGGCCAGTTCCAGGCCGAGGACCTCGGTCCGGTGGTCGGGGACGTCGACGAACACGGGCGGCTCGCAGCCGGCCCACACGGTCGTGGGCAGCCGGTTGGCGACATGCACGATGATCAGGCCCGAGCCGGAGCGGCGGGCCATGCCGATGGCGTACGCGAGAGCGCGTTCACTGGAGGTCGAACCGTCGAAGCCGACGACGACACCGTGCTTGAACGCGGGATCACAGGAGGGACGTGCCTCTTCCGCCGCAAGGGGCTCGGCCGCCGTCTGATCGGCGACGGGCCGCCGCTCGCGGTCCGCGGATTCGAAGAATTCTTGACCGGCCATGGGTGTCTCGGCGTTTGGATCCTCGTGTGGGACGACGTGTAGGGGACGTCAGTGTGCGGCGGAGCCGTGTCCGGGAAACATCTTCCCCAGCCCATACCCCCAAGGGTACGACCGCACGCCTCCTTCGCCCAGATCCCGCACCGGCTGCGCGGGGTTCCAGGGAGCATGCACGAGCACCGCCCCGTAACGCAATGGTTGCTGCCACGTACAGCCGGTTCATCCGGCCCGCCCCGATCCGGCACCGTCGCCGGCGCGTGGATCCCGGCCCCCGCGGCAACCCGATCACCCGGTACCAGTGACCGACGGCTCGAACACGCGTTGAACCCCCGTAAGCCGTCCCCGTGGGAGCCAGGAGGGAGCCCGCAGTGTCCGCGCACCGCACCGCGCCTCGGTCCGCCCCCGAGTCCGACGAGGTCCCCCCGCCCCGGCCGCACTCCCCCGGACGCGCCCCCCAGTCCCCGCCCTCACCCACGCCCTCACCCGCGGCGTCGTCCGCACCCCACTGCGCCGACACCGCCACGGACGTGGTGCGCTGGGCGGCCTTCAGCTGCGTCCTCGTGCCGGTCGTCCTCGTCTGGTACGGCACCTCCCTCGCCGGCGCCACGGGCGCGGCCCTGGGCCTGGCCGCGGTCACCGGCGTCTGCCGCGTCCTCCTGCGCCAGTCCGAACGCGGCGCGGCCCGCGCGGCCCGGGAGAACGCCGCACACCCTCCGGCGGCCCCCGCCGATCCGGTGGCCGAAGATCGCACCCCCCAGCGCGGCCGCCACGGACGCCCCGCTCCCGGGGCGCACAGAGGCGGACGGAACCCCGGCCCGAGTGCGCCGGTCGACTGACCGGTTTCCGCGCACACCCCCGTATCTTTTCAGCCAACTTCGGTTACCTGGGTGTTCCTTGGTCGAACACCCCCCCACCCCCCGTTCGACCTGCACCGAAAGGGGTCCAGGGGCCGCGCGCACCCTACGTGGACCGGCCACGGGGACGAGGCGTACTTCCCTGCACGCCCCACGAGTGCAACGCTTCGTGATCGAATGCTTTACGCCAAGTTGCCATGTCGACAATGTGCCGGTTGGCGATCTGGTCACGCCGGCACCACGGGACACAGTAGATTCGATCATGACTGTCTTACGGCGGGGGACTCGTGCAGGACCAAGGGGAAACGTGCAGGAGCGACACAACCGAGGAGCCGCGACCACCGAGGGGGGCTTAGCAGTATGAGCCAGGACTCCACCGCCGCGCCGGAAGCCGCGGCCCGGAAGCTGTCCGGGCGACGCCGCAAGGAGATCGTCGCGGTGCTGCTGTTCAGCGGCGGCCCCATCTTCGAGAGTTCCATACCACTGTCGGTGTTCGGGATCGACCGCCAGGACGCCGGCGTACCGCGCTACCGCCTGCTGGTGTGCGCGGGTGAGGACGGCCCGCTGCGGACCACGGGGGGCCTGGAACTCACCGCACCGAACGGCCTCGAGGCGATCTCGCGTGCGGGCACGGTGGTCGTGCCCGCATGGCGTTCGATCACCTCGCCGCCGCCGGAGGAGGCGCTCGACGCACTGCGCCGAGCGCACGAGGAGGGTGCCCGCATCGTCGGGCTGTGCACCGGCGCGTTCGTGCTGGCCGCCGCCGGACTGCTGGACGGCAGACCCGCGACGACGCACTGGATGTACGCGCCGACGCTGGCCAAGCGCTATCCGTCCGTCCACGTCGACCCACGAGAACTCTTCGTGGACGACGGTGACGTACTGACATCGGCCGGGACCGCGGCCGGAATCGATCTCTGTCTGCACATCGTGCGGACGGATCACGGCAACGAGGCGGCAGGGGCCCTGGCCCGGCGTCTCGTCGTGCCACCTCGTCGATCGGGCGGCCAGGAGCGCTACCTCGATCGGTCTTTACCCGAGGAGATCGGCGCCGACCCGCTGGCCGAGGTCGTCGCCTGGGCGCTGGAGCACCTCCACGAGCAGTTCGACGTGGAGACGCTGGCGGCACGCGCGTACATGAGCCGTCGGACGTTCGACCGCCGGTTCCGTTCGCTCACCGGGAGCGCTCCCCTGCAGTGGCTGATCACTCAGCGCGTGCTGCAGGCACAGCGTCTGCTGGAGACGTCGGACTACTCGGTGGACGAGGTCGCCGGGCGGTGCGGCTTCCGTTCGCCGGTGGCGCTGCGCGGGCACTTCCGGCGGCAGCTGGGGTCGTCCCCGGCGGCGTACCGGGCGGCCTACCGTGCCCGTCGTCCCCAGGGCGAGAAGCACAGCGACCACCATGACGGGCCGCACGGCGTCCCGGGGCCGGCGATGTCGCCGGAGCACGCCCCGGTGCCGCTCCAGGCCCGCCGCACGGCCGCGGCGAGCGCCCTGGCGCCGTCGGCGTCCCTCTCCGCGGAGGGCGCCAAGCCGGAGCTGTACGCGACCGGCCGGCTGCCGGGCCAGCGCAGCGCGCCGTAGCACCGGTCGGGCCCGTACGGCCCGGTCCCGCACCCGATCACCCCGTGATCACCCTGGTGCAGGACCGGGCCGTACGGCTGTCACGGGTCGTAAGGTGAGACACATGAACGATCGCATGGTGTGGATCGACTGCGAGATGACCGGCCTCTCGCTGTCCGACGACGCGCTCATCGAGGTGGCCGCCCTCGTCACCGACTCCGAGCTGAACGTGCTCGGCGACGGCGTCGACATCGTCATCCGTCCGCCGGACGCGGCGCTGGAGACGATGCCGGAGGTGGTGCGCGAGATGCACACCGCGTCCGGCCTGCTCGACGCCCTGGCCGGCGGCACGACCCTCGCCGACGCCGAGGCGCAGGTCCTGGCCTACGTGCGCGAGCACGTGAAGGAACCGCGCAAGGCCCCGCTGTGCGGCAACACGGTGGGCACGGACCGCGGGTTCCTCCTCCGGGACATGCCGACGCTGGAGGGCCACCTCCACTACCGCATCGTGGACGTCTCCTCCGTCAAGGAGCTGGCCCGCCGCTGGTATCCGCGGGCGTACTTCAACAGCCCCGAGAAGAACGGCAACCACCGGGCCCTCGCCGACATCCGCGAGTCCATCGCCGAGCTGCGCTACTACCGCGAGGCGATCTTCGTCCCGCAGCCCGGCCCCGACTCGGACACGGCCCGCACGATCGCCGCGAAGCACGTCCTGCCCGCGACGTAACCCCGTCCACCGGGGCCCCTCCGGGCCCCCGAACGCCCCCACCGAAACGTGTGCGCGGGCACCCCTTCGGACCCTGTACACTTTTTCTCGGCCGGTCGGTGAAACCTTCGGATGAACCGCCGGTCATGGTGGGTGTAGCTCAGCTGGTAGAGCACCTGGTTGTGGTCCAGGATGCCGCGGGTTCGAGTCCCGTCACTCACCCTGAAGGAACGAGCCCCGATCCGGGAAACCGGTTCGGGGCTCGTTCGTGTGTCTCAGCCTCGCCAGGCGTTCGCGAACTCCCTCACCCCCGTGAAGCGTTCGCCGGGATCGGGGTGCGTGGCCCGCTTCAGGACGGCCAGGCGGGCCGCCGTGCCCCGCCAGGCGTGTTCCTCGTCGCCCGCGTCCAGCAGCAGGCGGGCCGTGCGGCCCAGCGCGTGGACGGTGGTCCGGATGTCGATCGTCGCGCCGCGCTCGAACTCCTCCGGTGCCATGAACCGGGCCGACCCCGGTAGGCGGTCGGCTTCCAGCACGAAGGGGCCCGGCCGGTACTCGTCGAGGTCGATCAGCCGCATCTCGCCCGCCGCGAAGTCGTACAGCAGGGCCCCGTCGTAGAGATCCACGGCAACGTACCCGGCGGCCTCGACGGCGAGATGGGCGTCGAGGACACGGGCGAAGGCCGCCTCGATCCGGTCGACGGGCAGCGAGCGGAAGCGGGTCATCGGGCTGCCGGGGCGCGTACGGTCCCCTCTGCCGCGCTCGGCCGGGTCGTAGAGCACCTCGCCGTCCAGCCACGGCATGACCACGGCCGGCCCGTCCCGCAGCGCGATCCGGTGCATCTGCGGGACGATCGCCGGGTGCCGTACGGCCCGGTGGAACTCCCAGGCCCGCTCCAGCGACCGCCGGCCCACGGCGGCGACCGCCGTCTTCACGAACCACCGCTCCCCGCGGTCCGGCAGCCGCACGCCGTAGGCCCTGCACCCCGAGTCCTGCTTCCCGAACACCCGGAAGACGTCGCCGATCCGGGCCAGGTACGCCCCCAGGGGCTCCTCGACCCGGTCGACGTCCAACAGCGGGTGAGTCACTGCAAACGCTCCCCTCTCGACCGCGCGTTGCTCCGGGCGACGCCTTCCCTCAGCGCCTCGGACCGGGTCGCCGGTCTGAGGCCCTCCAGCAAAGCGTCCCACTCCCGGCCGCCGCCGACCGGCCGCAGTTGGACGTACGGGCCGACGAAGCCCATCACCCTGCCGATCCGCCCACTCCCCGCGTCCCGGACGGTGTCACCGAGGCTCACGTCCGGCGGGTCGGGGCGGCAAGGAGGTTCGCAGCCGCTCATCAGGCCACCGCCTCCGCCGCGAGCGCCAGGGCGGGCCGCCGCCGCGACTGTTCCCGCTCGGACTGGACGACGTACGGCCGGACCATGACGGTGGCGGTGCCGTCGAGCGGTCCGTGGAGGCCGTAGGGGGACCGCGGGGCCGGGAGCGCCTGCGGCAGCGGTAGGGGCCGGTTCCGGGGACTTCCGCGGTGCTGAGGGGCGGGGCGGTGGCCGGTCAGGCGGCGCCTGCCCGTGCCGGGGGCGAAGACGCCCAGCGCCCACCGCAGGAACGCGTGGATAATGCGCACTGTCGTCAGCTCCTTCGAAGCTGGTGGCCATGCCCCGGGAGGTCGCACAACCTCGCCGGGGTCTTTGCATGTCGAGAGATTACGCCACTTGTAAGGTGTTGTCAGGTGATGTCATGTGACTCCACATACCGTTAGGCATCGTCGCAGGTCAAATAGGGTCGGCATATGACTGTCGACCTCGAAGGACCTGAGCCGCTGTACGAACAGATCGCCGCCATACTCAGCGCGCGCATCGCGGACGGCACGTATCCGCCCCGCCGCAGGGTGCCCTCCGAGGCAGCCCTCTGCGACGAATTCAGCGTTTCGCGCCCGACCGCACGGTCCGCACTCCAGCTTTTGAGTCAGCGCGGCCTGATCGTCACTGTGCGCGGCAAGGGCTCGTTCGTCATCGAGCGCGCGGCCGCACAGTCAGCCGACGACGGCGACTCCGCGGGCTGACGCCCGACGGGACATCGGACGAGGGTGGGGCGTGAAAACCTGCGTGGACGAGGCCGTGGCGGAGGCGCTTCGCAACGGTGGCGGTGAGGCGGTTCGCCTGTATGTGTCCGCCTGCACCGAACGCATGGCGCCCTTGTTCATGGGTCTGCGGGCGGGAGACACGGGACGGGAAGCCGACCTGGACTTCTACGCGGAGTCCGTGCGCGATCTCTGGTACGTCGACCGGCCGCTCACGGAAGCCGCCGAGCGTGTACGCCTGCTGGAGCGGTTTCCCGAGCTTCGGCCGGACGAGGAGGGGATCACCGGTGTCGCCGACACCTACGCCTTCTTCGCCGTCCTCTGCCTGCGGCATGCCTTGTCGGCCCACGGGTCGGGAAGCCCCGATGACGCGGTGTCCTGCGGTCATGCGGCGCTCACCGCGATGGGGATGCTGGACCAGAACGTGCCGGGTGCCGGCCTGGTTGCCGAGGAACGACGGCTCCAGTCCTTCTCGCTGAGCGGTGACGCCTCAGGTCTCTGGGACGCGAGCGTCATGGCAGGGCGGGAGAGGCTCCGTATCGTGCTGGGCCGCCTGCCCCGCGGGACATGACCAGCAGGTCAACGGCACCTGCGGCCCGGTGCTGTCCGTACTGGGTCAGCTTGTACTGCGCTGGGTCGACCCAACGCCACGCGTTCTTCGGAACCGGCGAGAGGTGACACAGGGCGTCCAGCTCCTCCGCCAGTTCGTCCCGATGGGCGGGTCCCGTGGCGGAGTGGAGGAACTCGGCCCGCGTGGGTTCGCACACGAAGAAGGCCCCGGCGAAAACGTGACCGTCCCACGCGTGCGGCGCTCAAGGCGTCCGGAAGAGGTGCTACAGAGCCGAGGTGTCGAGAAGGTATGTGATCACTCGAAGGCTGCCCGGCGCGCCCGCTTGGCTTCGCTGTACGCCGCCGCGGCCGCGTCGAACTCACCACGCTCACCACGCGCGGCAAGTCTCTCCGCTGCCTCCAGCCTCCTGACGCGCGCGACATAGTCCGCTTCGGCGAGCGCTTCGTCGTCCAGGTCGATCTGGGTCACCGTCATCGGCTTCACCTCCATGCCGGCCCTACACAGGAAGCGCACTTCACCAACATCGCCCGCACTCAGGAAGAATCCCGCTCCACCAGCTCCGTAGGCAGCACCACCTGGCGTCGTTCCAAGCCCCTCGACACCGCCGGGCGGCGGTCCGCGATCTCGTCCAGGAGGAGGTCGATCATCGCGCGGCCCATCTCCTCTATCGGCTGGCGGACGCTGGTGAGCGGCGGGTCCATGTGGCGGGCGATCGCCGAGTCGTCGTAGCCGACCAGCGCCACGTCGTCGGGTATGCGGCGGCCCTCCTCGCGGAGCACCTGGCGGGCGCCGGCGGCCATGACGTCCGACTCGGCGAAGACCGCGTCGAGGTCCGGGCAGCGGGCCAGGAGTTCGCGCATCGCCCTGCGGCCGCCCTCCTCCGTGAAGTCACCGGGGGCGATCAGACGCTCGTCGACCTCGCGGCCCGCGTCCTCCAGGGCGTCGCGGTAGCCCTCGATGCGCCGCTGGGCGCCGTAGACGTCCAGACGGCCGGTGATCGTGGCGATCCGGGCGCACCCGCGTGCGATGAGGTGCTCGACCGCCGAGCGGCCGCCGCCGTAGTTGTCGGAGTCGACCGAGGGGAGTGTCTCGTGCTCCGAGCGGGGGCCGCTGATGACGGCCGGGATTTCCAGTTGCGACAGCAGATCGGGGAGCGGGTCGTCCGCGTGGACGGAGACCAGGAGGACACCGTCGACGCGGTGCGCGGCCAGGTACTGGGCGAGGCGCCGGCGCTCCCGGTCGCTGCCCGCGAAGATCAGCAGGAGCTGCATCTCCGTGTCGGACAGTTGCGCTCCGACACCCTTGAGGATGTCGGAGAAGTACGGCTCCGAGAAGAAGCGGGTCTCCGGTTCGGGCACGACCATCGCGATCGCGTCGGTACGGTTCGCCGCGAGCGCGCGGGCCGCCGTGTTCGGGACGTAACCCAGCTCCGCGACGGCCGCCTCGACCGCCGCGCGGGTCGCGTCGCTCACCCGGGGCGAGCCGTTGATCACCCGGGAGACCGTCCCCCGGCCCACCCCGGCCCGTGCGGCGACCTCCTCCAGCGTCGGCCGCCCACCGCTCCGGCCCCGTGCCCCGTGGCCTGCCACCATGGTCGTCTCCCGTCACTACCGCGCTGGCGTGGAATCTAACAGTCCTGATCCTCGTACGACGTACAGGACGTACTCGGCCGGGTCACGGCACCGCCGCCGACACCGGCCCGGTTCGCGCCCCGGCTCGTGCCCCCGCTCCCCCGCCGACCGCCCGGCCTGGCCGGACACCGGCCGGCCACCGGTCAGCCGTCGGCGGCTGGTTACACGAGTCCAACAGTGCGGCCGCCCCGGAACCCGGCAGTCCGGTACGGAACCGGAACGGGGCCCGGAGGCGGCCGTCACCGCCGGCCCTCACGCCCGTACCTGCCCGAACACCCCGCGCCCGGACCTTTCCCGCCGATCTACGAAGCCTCTCGCGGACCGACCCGGCCGATTTCGGGCATGCCCGGCCGAGGGCACCGGGTTAGTTAACAGCCCGATAACCGAAGACATCTCTCCGCGCTCGCTCCCTTGACACCCCCGCACGAACCGACGACTCTTCAACACATCACTCGTGGGAGCGCTCCCACAGTACCTGGCACTTACACATCCCGCACGTTCCCCGCCCGAGCCGCAGCATGAACAACAGGGCCCAACAACGCAGTTGGCCGGGGGGTCGGCACGTCAGGGCATCAGGAGGACGCAATGCGAGCACGTACCCTCCCGCACTCCCGGCTCCAGTCGGGCGGGGGCAGCCGAATCGCCCGCAGGACGCGCAAGACGGTGGTCATCGCGGCCGTCGCCGCGCTGGGCGCAGGGCTGCTGGCCGGCTGTGCCGACGACGGCAAGGACGAGGAAGGCGGCTCGTCGGACGGCGGCGGCGGTGGCAAGACCAAGATCACGCTGGGCCTCTTCGGCACCGCGGGCTTCGAGGAGTCCGGTCTGTACAAGGAGTACGAGAAGCTCCACCCGGACATCGACATCCAGCAGACCGTCGTGGAGCGGAACGAGAACTACTACCCCGCGCTCCTCAACCACCTGACCACCGGCAGCGGCCTCCAGGACATCCAGATGGTCGAGGTCGGCAACATCGCCGAGATCGTCGGAACCCAGTCCGACAAGCTGCTCGACCTGTCGAAGTACGGCAAGGAGAGCGACTACCTGCCCTGGAAGTGGAGCCAGGGCACCACCTCCGGCGGCCAGACCATCGCGCTGGGCACCGACGTCGGCCCGATGGCCATCTGCTACCGCAAGGACCTCTTCGAGGCCGCCGGTCTGCCCTCCGACCGCGAGGAGGTCGGCAAGCTGTGGACCGGCAGCTGGGACAAGTTCGTCGACGCCGGCAACCAGTACAAGAAGAAGGCGCCCAAGGGCACCACCTTCCTGGACTCCCCCGGCGGTCTGCTGCAGGCGATCCTGAGCAGTGAGAAGGACCGCTTCTACGACGCCTCGGGCGAGGTCATCTACAAGACGAACCCGGCGGTGAAGTCCGCGTTCGACCTCACGGCCAAGGCCGCCAAGGCCGGGCTGGTCGGGAACCAGACCCAGTTCCAGCCGGCGTGGGACACCACGATCGCCAACGGCAAGTTCGCCGCGATGTCCTGCCCGCCGTGGATGCTCGGCTACATCAAGGGCAAGTCGAAGCCCGAGGCGGCCGGCAAGTGGGACATCGCCCAGGCGCCGAAGTCCGGCAACTGGGGCGGCTCCTTCCTCTCGGTGCCCAAGAACGGCAAGAACGCCGAGGAGGCCGCGAAGCTGGCCGCCTGGTTGACCGCGCCGGAGCAGCAGGCGAAGCTCTTCGCCGTACAGGGCAGCTTCCCCAGCACCCCGGCCGCCTACGACTCGGCCGCGGTGAAGGACGCGAAGAACGACATGACCGGTGACGCGCCGATCGGCACGATCTTCGCCGAGGCCGCCAAGAACATCCCGGTCCAGACGATCGGCCCGAAGGACCAGATCATCCAGCAGGGCCTGACCGACAACGGCGTGATCCTGGTGACCCAGGGCAAGTCGGCCTCGGAGGCCTGGAAGAACGCCGTCAAGACCATCGACAACGCACTGGACAAGTGACCGGTATGCCCACAAGGCCCGACACCGCCGCGCCCCCCGTGAAGGGGGGCGCGGCCCCGGCCCGCCCGCCCGCGGAGTCCGCGAGCGAGGAGCGTCGCCGGGCCCGGCTGTCCCGCCGCTGGCAGCGGGACGTGCGCTGGAGCCCGTACACCTTCGTCTCCCCCTTCTTCCTGCTGTTCGTCGCGTTCGGCCTGTTCCCGCTGCTCTACACCGGCTGGGCCTCGCTGCACACCGTGGAGCTGACCGCCCCCACCGACATGAGCTGGGCGGGGCTGCGCAACTACACCCGGATCTTCGACGACGAGTTCTTCTGGAACGCGGCGAAGAACACGCTGATCATCGGGATCATCTCGACCGTCCCGCAGTTGATGATGGCGCTGGGCATCGCGCACATCCTCAACTACAAGCTTCGCGCCTCGACCTTCTACCGGGTCGTGATGCTCGCCCCGTACGCCACGTCGATCGCAGCCGCCACGCTCGTCTTCGTACTGCTCTTCGGCCGCGACTACGGAATGATCAACTGGTTCCTCGGTCTGATCGGGTTCGACGCCATCGACTGGCAGAACGACACATGGTTCTCGAAGATCGCCGTGTCGACCATCGTCATCTGGCGCTGGACCGGCTACAACGCACTGATCTACCTCGCCGCGATGCAGGCGATCCCGCAGGACCTGTACGAGTCGGCGGCCCTTGACGGCGCCAGCCGCTGGAAGCAGTTCATCCATGTGACGCTGCCGTCACTGCGCCCGACGATCCTGTTCACCGTCGTCGTGTCGACCATCGGCGCCTCGCAGCTCTTCGCCGAGCCCCTGCTGTTCGACGCCAACAAGGGCGCGTCCGGCGGTCCTCAGCACCAGTTCCAGACGCTGGGCCTGTACCTGTACGAGCAGGGCTGGGTGAACCAGCACCTGGGCCGCGCCTCGGCGATCGCCTGGACGATGTTCCTGATCCTCATCGTGGTCGGAATCATCAACTACGTCATCTCGCGCCGGCTGCGCGCCAGTAGTTAGGAGACCGGCCGTGACGACGACACTCACCAAACCTCCGGCCGACGCGGTGCCGGAGCCGCCGAAGAACGGGCGACGCAAGCGCGGACTGAGGGCCGCGCGGGCGGGCGGGCAGCACCACGCCGGGCCCGTCGCGTACCTCATCCTCATCGTGTTCACCCTGGTCTCGGTGTTCCCGCTGTTCTGGACGGCGGTCGCCGCCTCCCGCGACAACGCGCGGCTGGCGGACACCCCGCCACCGTTCTGGTTCGGCGCGAACCTCTTCGACAAGCTCGAAGTGGCCTGGAACGACGCCAATCTGGGCGAGGCGTTCCTCAACACCACGCTCGTGGCCGGCATTTCGTCGCTGACCATCGTCTTCCTGTCGACGATCGCCGGGTTCGCCTTCGCCAAGCTGCGCTTCAAGGGCCGGGGCGCCATGATGCTGATCGTGATCGGCACCATGATGGTGCCGCCGCAGCTCCAGGTGATCCCGCTCTACATGATGGTCGCCAAACTCGACTGGACCGACCAGCTCCAGGCGGTGATCCTGCCCTCGCTGGTCAGCGCGTTCGGCGTGTTCTTCATGCGGCAGTACCTGCTCCAGGCCCTGCCGGACGAGATCATCGAGGCGGCCCGCGTCGACGGCGCGAGCAGCTGGCGGGTGGTCTGGCACGTGGTGTTCCCGGCCGCGCGGCCCGCGATGGCCGTCCTGGGCATGCTGATGTTCGTGCAGACCTGGAACGACTTCCTGTGGCCGTTCCTCGTCCTGACCCAGCTGGGCAACCCGACCGTGCAGGTCGCGGTGGCCGGCCTGGGCCGCGGCTACACCCCCGACCAGGCCCTGATCATGGCGGGCGCGCTGCTCAGCACGCTACCGCTGCTGCTGGTCTTCGCGATCTTCGGCAAGCAGATCGTGGGCGGCATCATGCAGGGCGCGGTGAAGGGCTGAGGCCCCGGTTCGCCGCCGTACGTCTTCTCACCGGGGGTCGGGTCACCGCCGCCTCGACCCCCGCCCTTCGCCCTCGCCTTCGCGCGTGCACCACTCCCCCCACCCACCTCCGTCGGTCGACACGACCACCAATGGGAGCGCTTCCATGCCTGAACCCGTGAACCCGGCCACCCCGGTGACCTTTCCTCCCGCCTTCCTCTGGGGCGCGGCCACCTCCGCGTACCAGATCGAGGGGGCGGTGCGGGAGGACGGCCGTACGCCCTCCATCTGGGACACCTTCAGTCACACGCCGGGCAAGACCGCCGGCGGCGACAACGGTGACATCGCTGTCGACCACTACCACCGCTACCGCGACGACGTGGCGATGATGGCGGACCTGGGCCTCAACGCGTACCGCTTCTCCGTCTCCTGGTCGCGGGTGCAGCCGACGGGGCGGGGTCCGGCCGTCCAGAAGGGGCTCGACTTCTACCGGCGGCTGGTCGACGAGCTGCTGGCCAAGGGCATCAAGCCCGCCGTCACCCTCTACCACTGGGACCTCCCGCAGGAGCTGGAGGACGCCGGCGGCTGGCCCGAGCGGGACATCGTGCACCGCTTCGCCGAGTACGCGCGGATCATGGGCGAGGCGCTCGGCGACCGGGTCGAGCAGTGGATCACCCTCAACGAGCCCTGGTGCACCGCGTTCCTGGGCTACGGCTCCGGGGTGCACGCGCCGGGCCGTACGGACCCGGTGGCGTCGCTGCGCGCGGCCCACCACCTGAACGTGGCGCACGGTCTCGGCGTCTCGGCGCTGCGGTCGGCGATGCCCGCCCGCAACTCGATCGCGGTGAGCCTCAACTCCTCGGTGGTACGGCCGATCACCAGCTCCCCGGAGGACCGGGCCGCCGCCCGGAAGATCGACGACCTCGCGAACGGCGTCTTCCACGGACCGATGCTGCACGGGGCGTACCCGGAGACCCTGTTCGCCGCGACCTCGTCGCTGACGGACTGGTCGTTCGTGCGGGACGGTGACGTGGCGACGGCCCATCAGCCGCTGGACGCGCTGGGGCTGAACTACTACACGCCGGCGCTGGTCGGCGCGGCGGACGCCGACATGGAGGGGCCCCGCGCGGACGGCCACGGGGCGAGCGAGCACTCGCCGTGGCCGGCCGCGGACGACGTCCTGTTCCACCAGACCCCGGGCGAGCGTACGGAGATGGGCTGGACCATCGACCCGACGGGCCTGCACGAGCTGATCATGCGGTACGCGCGGGAGGCCCCGGGCCTGCCGATGTACGTGACGGAGAACGGGGCCGCGTACGACGACAAGATGGACGCGGACGGCCGTGTCCACGACCCCGAGCGCATCGCCTATCTCCACGGCCACCTGCGGGCGGTCCGGCGCGCGATCGCCGAGGGGGCGGACGTGCGCGGGTACTACCTGTGGTCCCTGATGGACAACTTCGAGTGGGCGTACGGCTACGGCAAGCGCTTCGGCGCGGTGTACGTCGACTACGCGACCCTGACCCGCACACCGAAGTCGAGCGCGCACTGGTACGCCCAGGCGGCCAGGACGGGCGCCCTCCCGCCGCTGGCGCCGGCACCGGCGTAACCGGCCATGGAGCGGGGGGCGGGGGAGCCCCCTGGGGGGAACGGGGGCCCGGGGCGCGGCGCACATAGGGGAAGCGCCGCGCCCCGGGCGTGGGTGGTCAGAGCTCCCTGGGGCATGCTAGCGGCCTACGAAGGGACGGGTCTCATGACGTTGCTGGTCGCCGCCGTCATCGTGCACGACCGGGACGCGGGGCGGGTCGTGCTCCTCCAGCGGGGCGAGAACGCGCGCTTCGCGCGAGGGAGATGGCATCTGCCGATCGGCAAGAGCGAGCCCGGGGAGCCGATCACCCGGACCGCCGTGCGCGAGCTGTACGAGGAGACCGGGCTGACCGTGAAGTCCGAGGCGCTGGAGGTCGTGCACCTCGTGCACGCGGCCCGGGGCGTCGAGGCACCGGACGGCTTCCTGACCGTCGTCTTCGCCACCCACGAGTGGAGCGGCGAGCTGGAGAACCGGGAACCCCACAAGCACGCCCAGGTCCGCTGGACCGACACCGGCGCGCTCCCCGACGATTTCGTCGAGGGCGACTTCGCCGCGCTGCGCGGGTATCTCACCGGCGGGCCGCGGCTGTCCCTGCACGACTGGGAAGCATGACCACGGGCCACGGGCCATGGGCCACGGGGACGGGCCGCGGCCCCCGGAGGAGTCGCGGCCCGATGCCTTCGTGAGCGGTGTCCTCAGCGGGGTTCCCGCACCACCGCCACGTCCCCGGCCGGTACCGACACGGTCGTCGAGCCGTCGGTCGTGGCGATCCTCTTGCCCGTCAGCAGCTCGGACGCGTCCGCGGAGACCGTGACCTCGGCGTCGGTGCCGCCGTGGTTGATCAGGAAGAGGTAGTCCGCGTCCGGGCCCCGGCGCAGGGCCGCCTCGACGCCCTCGGGGGTCGGGCGGACCGACGCCACGCCCGCGTCCTCGGCGATACGGGCCAGCAGGGAGGCCAGGGTCGTCGGGTCCGGGCGGGTGGCGACGTACCAGGCGGTGCCCGTGCCGTGGGTGTGACGGGTGACGGCCGGGACCCCGGTCAGGGGGCCGGAGGTGTACGAGGTCACCGCCTCGGCGCCCGCCAGGGCGACCCGCTCCGACCACAGTCCGGCCGTACCGCCGTCGCTCAGGCCCACCGACTCCCCCGGGAGCAGCGGGAACAGCTCGTCCGTGCGCACGCCGAGCGCGTCGCGGAACGCGCCCGGGTAACCGCCCAGCCGGACATGGCAGTTCTCGTCCACCGCGCCGCTGTGGAAGCCGACGGCCAGCGTGCCGCCGGCCTCCGCGAAACCGGTGAGGTTCGCCGCGCCCGCGTCGTCCACCAGGTACAGGCTCGGCGCCAGCACCAGCTTGTACGAGGAGAGGTCCGCGTCGGGGCGGACGAAGTCCACCGCCACGCCGGCCCGCCACAGCGGCTCGTACCAGGCGCGGACCAGGTCCTGGAAGCGGAGTTCGCCGCTCGGCTGGGACGGCAGTTCCACCGCCCACCAGGCGCTCCAGTCCCAGACGACGGCGACCTCGGCGACGCCTTCGCTGCCCCGCACCTCCGCCAACGCCCGCAGATCCGCGCCCAGTCGGACCACGTCCCGCCAGATCTGACTGTCCGTGCCCGCGTGCGGGAGCATCGCCGAGTGCCACTGCTCGGCGCCCGCCTTGGCGGCCCGCCACTGGAAGTAGGCGATGCCGTCGGCGCCCCGGGCCACGTGGGACAGGGCGTTGCGGCGCAGCTCTCCGGCCGTCTTGGCCCGGTTGACGGGCTGCCAGTTGACCGCGCCGGTGGAGTGCTCCATCAGCAGCCACGGGCTCCCGCCGCCCAGCGAGCGCACCAGGTCGCCGCTGAGCGCGATGTCGATCTCGGACTCGGGGTCCGTCGACCGGAGGTAGTGGTCGTTGGAGACGATGTCCAGCTCGGGTGCCCAGCGCCAGTAGTCGAGCCTGTCGAAGTTGAACATCACCATGAAGTTGGTGGTGGCCGGGGTCGCGGGGGCCGCCTCCAGCAGCACCTCGCGCTCGGCCTTGTACAGCGACAGCAGCGCGTCGCTGCAGAAGCGGCGCCAGTCCAGCTGGTGGGTCGGGTTCGGGACCGCGCCGGTCGGCCGGGGCGGGATGATCTCGTCCCAGTCGTAGTACCACTGGCTCCAGAACGTCGTGCCCCAGGCGTGGTTGAGCGCCGCCAGGTCGTCCTCGTACTTCTCGCGCAGCCAGACCCGGAAGGCGGCGGCGCTGGTGTCGCAGTGGCACTCGCCGTTGTGGCAGCCGTACTCGTTGTGGATGTGCCACATCACGACGGCCGGGTGGTCGGCGTACCGCTCGCCCAGCACGCGGGCGATCCGCAGGGCGGCCTCGCGGTAGGCGGGGCTGGAGGGGCAGAAGGTCTGCCGGCTGCCGTAGGAGAGGGTGCGGCCGTCCTTGTCGACCGGCAGGGCCTCCGGGTGCTTGACGAAGAACCAGGCCGGCGGGGCGGCCGTCGGCGTCGCCAGGTCGGCGGCGATGCCGTTCTCGTGGAGCAGGGCGAGGATCCTGTCGAGGCGGGAGAAGTCGTACTCGCCCTCGCGCGGCTCGATCAGCGCCCACGCGAAGATGTTGACGCTGACCATGTTCACGCCCGCCTCGCGCATGAGGCGTACGTCCTCGGCCCAGACCTCCTCGGGCCACTGCTCGGGGTTGTAGTCCCCGCCGTAGGCGATGCCGGGGACCTTCAGTTCGCGCTTCATTCGGTGGCCTCCGCGCCCTTCGTCAGCAGTCGGCGTGTGGTGTCCACGCCCCAGGTGTCCAGTGAGAGCAGGCGGTCGCTGGAGGCCGTCAGGCCCCCGGTCGCCTCGACGTGCGCCGCCCAGCGCTCGCGTGTCTCGACGGCGGGACGGGCCATCAGACAGTCGGGGTCGTTGATCCAGAGGCGGCCGTGCTGCCACTGGCGGCCGGCGCCGGTGAACTCGGCCGGGTCCTGGCCGGGCTGGCTGAAGTCGTCCGCCTCGGGGCGGCGGTGCGGAGCCGTGTCCGGGCTGACCCGCATGGCGTCGAACAGGCCGAGGGACGGCAGGATCGGCGCCCCGCAGCCCAGCAGGTAGGCGTCGGGGCCGATCGCGTCGCGGATCAGCTCGACGCCCTGGCGGTACGCCGTGAGGGCGTCCACTCCGGTGTGCCGTACGCCGTCCAGCGCGCCCGCGTAGAGGAAGTCGGTCTTGAAGTAGTCGTAGCCCTCGGCGCGCAGGGTGGTGAAGACCTCGGTGAGGTACGCCGCCGCCCCGGGGTGCGTGGTGTCGAGGGCGTACAGGTCGTGGCCCCAGTTGTGGCCGGCGTGGGTGGGGCCGCCGTCCTCGTCGCGCACCAGCCACTCGGGGTGTCCGGCGGCCAGGGTGCTCGACGGGTCGACGAGGAAGGGTGCCGTCCAGATGCCGGCGCGGCGGCCCCGGGCCCGGATGGTGCCGGCGATGCCCGCGCGGGAGCGGAAGCGGCCGGAGAGGGTGAGCCAGTCGCCGAGGGCCTTCTGGTAGCCGTCGTCGATCTGCACGACGTCGATCGGGAGGTCGAGGGTGTCCATCGCACGGAGGTTCTCGTGGATGTCGTCCTCGGTGACGGAGGTGAAGTACTCGTACCAGGAGCACCAGACGGTGGGGGCCGGGCGGGGGGCCGCGAGGCCGAGGCCCGCCGCCCACTCGCCCAGCACCGCCTGGATGTCCGTGCCGGTCCACTCCTTCACCGGGCCGTCGGAGGTCACCTCGGCGACCTGGTCCCTGACCGTCAGACGGATCGAGGGGACCTGGTGGACGGGGTCGGGTGCGGCCCAGAGGCGGACCGGTGTGCCGTCGCCCGGGTCGAGGGCCAGCAGGCCCTCCCCCTGGAAGGTGCCGGCCGGGACCGTGACACCCGGGCGGTAGCAGACCGTCGCCCGGTTGTCGCCGGTCGGGCGGTACGGGGCCGCGTCGAGGGCGTAGGCGCCACTGGGGCTCCAGGACTGCCAGCCCTCCTCGTGGACGCGTGCCGTACGGGTGTCCACGGGCACGGAGACCACGTGGGTGAAGGGGTGGTGCACGAAGGGTTCTCTCTCAGAAGTGGCCGGTCAGCCCTTGTTGGCGCCCAGGGTGAGGCCGCTGACGAACTGGCGCTGGAGTGCGAAGTACACGATCAGCGTCGGGATCGCGGTGAGCAGGGCACCGGCGGCGACCAGGTTGGGGTCGGTGAAGTACTGGCCGGAGAGGTTGTTCAGCGCCGAGGTGATCGGCATGTTCTCGCCGGTGGAGATCAGCACGAGCGCCCAGAAGAAGTCGTTGTAGATCCAGATGGACAGCAACGTGGCGAGGGCGGCCATGGCGGGCTTGCACAGCGGCAGCACGATCTGCCAGTACAGGCGCCACACCGAGGCGCCGTCGACGAGGGCGGCCTCGGTCAGCTCGTGCGGCAGGGAGCGCATGTAGTTGCTCAGCACGAAGGCGCAGAACCCGGACTGGAAGGCCACGTGGATGAGGACCAGACCGAGCGCGGAGTCGTACAGCTTGCCGCTCATCGTGATGCCGGGCAGGTCGATGAGCAGGTACAGGCGGTACAGCGGGGTGATGATGACCTGCTGCGGGAGCAGGTTGCCCGCCGTGAAGACCAGGAGCAGGAAGAGGTTGACGCGGAAGTCGAAGCGACTGACGTAGAACGCCACCATCGACGACAGGAACAGCGTCAACAGCACCGCCGGGACGGCGACGACGAGGGTGTTCACGAAGTAGTGCGTCATGCCCGACTGTGTGAACGCGTTCGTGAAGTTGTCGAAGTTCAGCGTGTCGGGCCACGAGACGTAGCCCTTCTCGCTGGTCTCGCCGTACGGACGCATGGCGGAGTACAGGGCCCACAGCAGGGGCGCCAGCCACGCCAGTGCCATACCGGCGAGGAAGACGTGCAGGAGGACCCGGGCGGGGCGCAGCGGCGCACGCTCCTTGGGGACGGCGATCGCGGCGGTCGTGTCGACGGTGGTGCTCATGCGCGCCGCTCCTTCCGGAAGGTCGCGATCAGATACGGGATGATCACGACGAGGGAGATCACCAGGAGGACGACGGCGATCGCCGATCCGTATCCGATACGGCTGGACTCTCCGATGATGTTGTTGGTGACGAGGATCGACAGCAGTTCCGTGCCCTCGGCGCCCTTGTTGAAGACGAAGACGAGGTCGAAGGCGCGCAGGGCCTCGATGATGGTGACGACCAGGACGACGGTGTTCGTCGGGCGCAGGGTCGGGAAGATGACGTTCTTGAACGTCTGCCACTCGTTGGCGCCGTCGAGCGCGGAGGCCTCGCGCAGGGACGGGTCGACGCCCTTCAGGCCGGCCAGGTACAGGATCATCATGTAGCCGGCATGCCGCCAGGACGCGGCGATGAGGATGGCCCAGAGGTTGAGGTCCGGGTCGCCGATCCAGTCGATGTAGTGGCCGGGTTCGTTGGCACCGATGAGGCTGTTGATCAGGCCCGTGTCGGGGTTGTAGATCAGCTGCCAGACGAAGCCGATGACCGCCAGGGACATCACGACGGGCAGGAAGAACGCGGTCTGGTAGACGCGGCTGAACCGGATGTTCTTGTCCAGCTGCACGGCCAGGAACAGGCCCAGCGGTGTGGGGATCAGGATGAGCGCCACGAACCAGATGACGTTGTGTTCGACGGCGGGCCAGAACTGCGGGTTGTTGGTGAACAGTTCCTGGAAGTTGTGCAGCCCGACCCACTTGATGGAGCCGAAGCCGATGCCGTCCCAGGTGGTGAAGGCCAGCGCGATCGAGGCGAAGGCCGTCACCCAGACGAGGGCGACGTGCAGGAAGGTCGGCAGGCCCGCCATCAGGCCCAGGGTGAGCCTGTCCCGGCGGGTGAGGAGCCGCCGGTGCCCCGTGGGCACCTTCGCGGACTTCCCGTTCTGTGCGCTTTTCGCGGCAGGGCCGGAGCCCGGAGGCGGCGTGGCCGCCTCCGGGCTCTCGGTGGGAGTGGTCGTCATGTCAGGAGGTCATCCAGTCGTGAGGACGGTCGATCGTCGGGACGGTCGTCAGGACGCGAAGATCGTCTTCTTCTGACGCTCGATGGACGAGAGCAGGCTGTCGACGCCCTTGGGGTCGCGGATGAACTTCTGCAGCGCCGGCTGCATCACCGTGGAGGTGAAGTCGGGGCGGCTGTCGCGGTCCATGAACTGGGTGAGGCTCTTGGCGCCGGAGATCATCTCGTACGCCTTCTTCTGCAGGGCGGAGTACGAGGAGGTGTCGGCCTTGGTGGAGGCGGCCACGACGTTCGGGTCGGCCTTGAGGTAGATCTGCTCCGCCTCGGGGGTGCCGAGGAACTCCAGCAGCTTGACCGCGCCGGCCTTGTTCTTCGGGGCCTTGCTCAGCATGTAGCCGTCGGTGGGGGCCTCGACGGTGTCCTGGCCGTACGCCGGGTCGATCTCCGGGAAGGCGAAGAAGTCGAGGTCGTCGAGGTCGGCCTTGTTGCTGAACTGCTGGCCCACGAAGGTGCCCAGCAGGTACATGCCCGCCTTCTTCGACACCAGGGTCTGCGCGGCGTCCTGCCAGGTACGCCCGCCGGCGCCCTCCTGGTGGTACGGGAGCAGCTCGGTCCAGTGGTCGAAGACCTTGCGGACCTTGGCGTCGGTCCAGGACGCCTTGCCCGACATCAGCTCGACGTGGAAGTCGTAGCCGTTGGTGCGGAAGTTGAGCTGGTCGAAGGTGCCCATCGCCGGCCACGCGTCCTTGTCGCCGAAGGCGATGGGGACGAGCTTGTCCTTCTGCATCTGCTTGCACAGGGCCATCAGCTGGTCCCATGTGGTGGGAACCTCGTAGCCCTTCTCCTGGAAGACGCTCTTGCGGTAGAAGAGCGCCCAGGGGTACGTGTACAGCGGCACGAAGTAGAACTTGCCGTCCGCGCCCTTGCTGAGCTTCTGCATCGCCTCGGGGAAGTTGCCCGAGATCTTGTCCCACACGTCGTCGATCGGGCTGGCGAGCCCCTTGGCGGCGAAGAACTGCATGCGGTAGCCCGCGAACCAGTGGAACACGTCGTCCGGCGTGCCCTGCAGGTAGGAGTTGATCTGCTCCTGGAACGTGTTGTGGTCCTTGGTGTTCACGTCGACCGTGATCCCGGACTTCTTCTTGAACGCCGCGTAGATCTCGGCGAACGCCTTCTTCGGCACCGCGTCCGACGCGTTGGAGCCGAGCGAGACGGTCTTCGAGTCACCGGCCGAGCTGCCACTGCCGCCGCAGGCGCTGAGCAGGGGAACGCCGGCGCCGAGCGCCACCGCCCCGCCGACGCCGCGCAGCACGCTGCGGCGGCTCGGGCCGGGGACGGAGAGACCGGAAGGTGTGAGGTGCATGTACGGCTCCCTGGGGACAGGTCGTTCGGTCTCAATGGCCCTCGCCGGTGACTGATCGAAAACAATCAGAAACCAACTCGACCGAACATCGGTGGCCGCCATAACAGCTCTATGTCATGTCATGCGTCAAGACTTCTTGTCCCCCTTTGTTGAAACGTAATCCCTGGATGTCGAAACGTGACCGACACATACGTGAGCCACCTCACATCCCGGAGGGCCCTCCCCGGGGGGCACCGCGACCGCGCAAGATCGCCCACCACGGCCGGCCGCCGCCGTCCCCGGCCCGGGCGGACGCCGCCCCGAAGTGTTTGCGCCGGCGTATCCCCACTCCCCCGCGTCCCCGCCGGGACGGCGGCCTGCCGCCGCCCGCGGACCCGCCCCCGTCGAGCTGGAGCCGGATCCGCACCTCGGTGCCGCCCAGCACCGACGCCCCGAGGCGGACGTCACCGCCGGTCGACTCGGCGAGCCTGCGCACGATGTCCAGGCCGAGCCCCGTCGAGCCGTCGCTGCCGGAGCCGCGCCCCCGGGCCATGGCGGCCTCCGGATCGGCGATGCCGGGCCCCGCGTCGGAGACCAGGACGATCACCGCGTCCTCGGCGTGGTGGACGTCCACCGCGAAGGCCGTGCCCTGCGCCGTGTGCCGGAAGACGTTGCCGAGCAGGGCGTCCAGGGCGGCGGCCAGGTCGGCGCGGGCGACGGGCGTGCGGACCGGGCGCTCGGCCCCCGCCACCCGCCAGACGCGCCCCTCGTCCTCCGCGAGCGCCGACCAGAACCCCATCCGCTCCCGGACCACCTCGGCCGCGTCGCACCCGGCGCCGGGCCCCGCCGGCGCCGTCCGCGGCTTGGCCTCCCGCGCGGTACGGATGATCGTGTCGACCTCGCGCTCCAACTGCTCCACCGCCGCCCGCGTCTGCTCGGCGGCCGGTCCGTCGCCGAGCGAGGCCGCGTTGAGCCGCAGCACGGTCAGCGGTGTCCGCAGCCGGTGCGACAGGTCGGCCGCCAACTCCCGCTCGTTCGCCAGCAGTTGCACCACCTGGTCGGCCATCGCGTTGAACGCCGCCGCCGCCAGCCGCAGCTCCTTCGGCCCCTCCTCCGGCACCCGCGCGCCCAGTTGCCCCTCCCCCAGTTCCCGCGCGCTGCGCACCAGCCGCCGCGCGGGCCGGACCATCCGCACCCCGAGCCGGTCCGCCACGGCCACCGAGCCGACGATCAGCAGGGCGCCCACCCCGGCGAGCACCGCCCACGCCGTGGCGAGCCCCCGGCCCACCTCCGCGTCGGGCACGTACACCTCCACGACCGCTGTCGCACCGGAACCGACCGCGGTGGGCTGCAGCAGCGTGGACCCACCGGGCACCCTGGTGGTGGAGGCCCGGCCCAGCTTCCGCACGGCCGCGACGTCCCGGTCGGACGCCCGCTGCCGGCCCACGTCGAGCGCGGGACTCCCCGCGCCCGCCGGCAGGTGCACCGCCATCCCGTCGTCGGACCCGACCGAGGCGAGGACCCGCTCCAACTGCTCCCGGTCGGTGGTGATGGAGAGCGCCGGGGCGATCGCGGCCGCCTCCCGCTCGGCGCCGGAGAAGGCCCGGTCCCGCGCCAGCTCCTTGACGACCAGCCCGAGCGGCACCGCGAAGGCCACCACGACCATCGCCGTCACCGCCAGGCACACCTTGACCAGGGCCCACCTCATGGCCGGGGCCCCGCCCCCGGCGGTTCCAGCTTCACACCGACCCCGCGCAGCGTGTGCAGATAACGCGGTCGCGCCGCCGTCTCTCCCAACTTCCTCCGCAGCCACGACAGATGCACGTCGATGGTCTGGTCGTCCCCGTACGACTGCTGCCACACCTCGGTCAGCAGCTCCCTGCGTGCGACGACCACACCGGGGCGCCCGGCCAGGAACGCCAGCAGGTCGAACTCCCGCCGGGTGAGGTCGAGCGGTACCCCGTCCAGCTCGGCCCGGCGGCGCAGCGGGTCGATCGCGAGGCCGCCGACCCGGAGGACCGGGGAGGGGGGCGCCTCGCCGGCGTAGGCGCGGGAGCGGCGCAGGACGGCCGCCATCCGGGCGGACAGGTGCTCGACCGAGAACGGCTTGGTCAGATAGTCGTCCGCGCCCGCGTTCAGCAGGCGGACGATCTCGGCCTCGTCGTCCCGCGCGGTGGCGATGATCACGGGGACGTCCGTGATGCCGCGCAGCATCTTCAGCGCCTCCGAGCCGTCGAGGTCGGGGAGCCCGAGGTCGAGGACGACCACGTCGAACCGGACGTGCGCGACCTCGCGCAGTGCCTCCAGGGCCGTACCGACGCTGCGCACGGTGTGTGCGGCGTCCGTCAGATGCCTGATCAGCGCCGAGCGCACGAACGGGTCGTCCTCGACCACGAGCACACTTGCCATGCGCCGCACCGTACGCCATGCGGAGGAGCCCGGCCGGAGCCTGTGGACAACTCACGCGGCAGGCCCGCGAGAAGGCCCGGGGCCGGACCGGCGCCCCCGGTCCCACGACACCGCCGGGGCGCGTGGGGCAGTATGGCCGCGATGCGCAGAGGACTCCTACACGTACTGGCCTGGCTGCTCGCCACGGGCGCGGCGGTCACGGTGACGTGGTGGGGCGTCCACACGGTGCTGGCCGGTACGGCCTACGACCCGCCCCGTGCCCTGCCCGTCACGGCCGCCGACGCCCGGGACCGGGGCGCCACGGCGCCCGCCACCACGACGGCCCCTCCCGAGCCCTCGACGAGCACGGAGCCTCCGGCGCGGAAGGAGGCGGACGAGCCGTCCCCCACCCCCTCGAAGCAGCCGGGGTCCGCGAAGCCGAGCCCCGGTCCGGGCACCGGCACCCCGGCCGCCCCGTCCGGCTCGGGCCGGGTGAAGGCGTACGACACCGAGGGCGGCCGGGTGGTCCTCTCGCTCGCCGAGGACTACGCGACCCTCGTGTCGGCGACGCCCGGTTCGGGCTGGTCGATGCAGGTGTGGAAGACGGAGACGTGGATCCGGGTCGACTTCGCCGCCGGCGCGGACCGGGTGTCGGTGTTCTGCACCTGGCACGACAGCGCGCCCCGGGTGGACGTGCAGAACTTCTGAGGAGGGGCGCCGCCCTCCGGGCACGGGCGCGTTCCCCGCGCGCGTGCCCCGCGGGCCGTTACATCTGGAAATCGGGACCTCAGCGGAACGCCGACGACGGCGGCGCGGGAGAGGCCACCGCGCCCGCGTCCGTCACGGGCTGCGCGCCGCCCGTGAAGTCGGTGAGCGCCCTGCCGTGCTCGACCCGGCCGGGGTGCGGGTCGGAGGCGGCACGGCGCGTCAGTTCGGCGACGGGGAGCGGTGTCGCGGAGGCGACGAGGACCGCGTTGCCGAACCGTCTGCCCCGCAGCACGGTGGGGTCGGCGATCAGCGCCAGCTCCGGGAAGACGACGGCGGCGGTGGCGATCTGGCCGCGCAGATGCGCCAGCGGCGGGCCGTCGGCGAGGTTCGCCGCGTAGAACCCGCCGGGTTTCACCACCCGCCGTACCTCCGTGAGGAACTCCGTCGACGTCAGATGCGCCGGGGTGCGCGCCGCGCTGAACACATCCGCTATGACCAGGTCCGCCCATCCGTCGGGCACCTTCGCGAGCCCCTCGCGCGCGTCCGTCGACCGCACCCGTACGCGCGCGTTGGGGTCCAGGGGCAGGGCGCGCCGCACCAGTTGGACGAGGGCCGCGTCCCGCTCGACGACCTGCTGGGTGGAGCGGGGGCGCGTGGCGGCGACGTACCGGGCGAGGGTGAAGGCGCCCCCGCCGAGGTGCACGGCGTGCACGGGCCGTCCGGCCGGGGCGACGACATCGATGACGTGCCCGAGCCGGCGCTGGTACTCGAACGACAGGTACGCGGGGTCGTCGAGATCGACGTGCGACTGCGGCGCCCCGTCGACCAGCAACGTCCACGCCCGGGGCCGGTCCCGGTCCGGAAGCAGCTCGGCGAGCCCTCCGTCGACCTCCTCGACCACGACGTCGGCGCCCTGCCCACGCCGCCCCTGCCCCTTCTTCGACCTGCCCATGACCTCATTATCGGGCGCGGGGCACCCGGTGCGCGCCGGGCACTCGGTACGCGCCGGGCGCCGGGGGCGCCCCGCGGGTCACCGGCAGTTGTCCGCGGCCTCGATCAACCGCGCCGCCTCGCCCAGGGCGGCGCGCAGCACCGTCGGGTCGGTCGCGAGGTCCGCCTCCCCCGGCGGCAGCAGCCAGTCCGCACCCTCCGCGGGGACCAGGACGGCCCCCCGCCCGTCGCTCTGCGTGCAGGTGCTCCCCGGCACGTCCCACGCGTCGGCCGTACCGGGCGGTACCAGGAATCCGAGGGTGTCGCAGGTGTCGTCGTGCAGCACGGGCCCGACCGTCGTGACGGGCCCCATCACGTCGAGGGCGCCCCGGCGGAGGATGTCGACCGCCTCCAGTCCCTGCCGCGCGGGCACGGTCACCAGGTCGCACTCGGAACGGGGTTCGTGGTTCTTCATCCGGGCCTCCCACGCCTACCAGCCCCCTGCCCAACGCGTCGCCCCGTCAAGGGCTACGGCGAAACTGCGCCGCAAAGGATGGCAGTTCATGGCATATCCGGGATGAGATATCCGGTTTGTAGCCAAACCTCGCGTGGCGGCCTCGATCGGGCGGGTACGTTCTTGCCCCGCCGGACACAGCGGAACCAACCGTGCAGCACGCACACAAGTCCTACTGAATCCGGCATGGTTCGACGGTTCGCGAGAGAGGGCCCGGCCATGGCGTCGTCATCGGTGACCTCGTCCCAGTTCCCCCGGCCGCAGCGGCCGAACCTCGCCTTCAGGCGGCTGCGCGGGCAGCGTTCGCCGGGCGAGTTCGCCTCGGCGGTACGGCGGGCCGCGCTGGAGATCGGCGAGCGGGTGAGCTGTGACGCTCGCTACGTCGGCCGGGTCGAGTCGGGCGAGATCCGCTGCCCCAACTACGCCTACGAACGGGTGTTCCTGCACATGTTCCCCGGCCGGACACTGACCGACCTGGGGTTCGCGCCCCGCGCGGAGGTACGCGGTCGGGGGGCGCGCCCCGCCGAGGAAGCGCCCTCGCCTCGCTACGAGAGCCGCTCTCACCCCTCACCCGACGTGAGGGGTGAGACGGAAGGGACGTACGAGCCGTATGACACGCAAGAGATGTACGACATGCAGGACCCGCGGGGCGACACGGGCTATGTGCGCGGCCGGCGGGGCCCGCAGCACACGTACCGGAACCACGAGGAGAGCGACGTGCAACGTCGCGCATTCATGACCGGCGGTACCGCCGCCGTGGCGGCCGCCTCGCTCGGCCCCTTCGCCCTGGGGGGCACGGCCTCGGCCGCCGGCCGTCCCGTCCACCGGGCGGGCACGGGGGAGGCGGGCGCGCTCGAAGCCGCCGTGCGCAAGATCCGGCTGCTGGACGACCGGCACGGGGCCGACGGGCTGTACCGCAGGGCCTCGGCGCCGCTGCGCGCGGCGTACGCGCTGCTCGACGCGGGCACCACCCGGCAGGCCACCGCCGACCGGCTGTACGCGGGGGCGGGCGAACTGGCCATCTCCGTGGGCTGGCTGGCCCATGACTCGGGGCGCTTCGACGACGCCCGCTCGCACTACGCGGAGGCGCTCGCGACGGCCCGGATGGCGGGGGACCCGGGCCTGGAGGCGCACGCGTTCTGCAACACGGCGTTCCTCGCGCGCGACGCCGGCCGCCCGCGCGAGGCGGTACGGGCGGCGCAGGCCGCGCAGCGGGTCGCCCGGCCGCTCGGGTCGCCCCGGCTGATGTCGCTGCTGGCGCTGCGGGAGGCGGGCGGCTGGGCGGGGCTCGCCGACCGTACGGGCTGCGAGCAGGCGCTGGCCCGGGCGCACGCCCTGTACGGGCGGGGCGCCGCCGAGGCCGACCCGGAGTGGATGAGCTTCTACGGGGAGGCCGAGCTGGAGGGCCTGGAGGCGCAGTGCTGGTCGACGCTGGGCGACTGGTCCCGGGCGGCCCGGCACGCGCGCCGGGCGGCCGGTCTGCAGAACCCGCACTTCACCCGGAACATCGCGCTCTACACCGCCGAGCTGGCCGACGACCTCGCGCGCGGGGGCCGGCCCGACGAGGCCGCGGCGGCCGGACTGCGGGTCCTCGACCTCCTCGACGAGGTCCAGTCCTCCCGCGTCCAGCAGATGCTGGCGGGCACGGCCCGGGTGCTCCTGCCGCACCGCCGGGCGGCGGGAGTGGCGGCCTTCCTGGAACGGCACGCGGGGGTCGCGCGGACGGCGTAGAGCGGTCCTCGGGGTCCGGCGACGGCCCGCCGGGGCCGCGTCAGTGGCCCGCCAGGTGCCCGGTGTCGTTCCAGGACTCGATCGCCGGGTCGCCGTAGGCCCAGCCGAGGACCGACAGCGACGTGGGGCTGAGGCGGACACGCGCGGCGAAGGAGAGGTCGAGGCCGAGCCAGCGCGCGGCTATGGAGCGCAGGACGTGCCCGTGGGCGAAGACCAGGACGTCGCGCTCGGCGGAACGGGCCCAGGCCACGACCTCGTCCGCGCGCGCGGAGAGCTGTTCCAGGGTCTCCCCCTCGGGGACGCCGTCGCGCCACATGAGCCAGCCGGGCCGGAAGTCCTGGATCTCGGCCGGGGTCAGCCCCTCGTACGCCCCGTAGTCCACCTCCATCAGCGTGTCCCACTCGGTGGCGCGGTCGCCGAAGCCCGCCAGATCGCAGGTCTCACGCGCGCGGGAGAGGGGACTCGTCCGGACGTCGGCGTCGGGCAGCCCGTCCAGGGGTGCCCGGTGCAGGCGCTCCCCGAGGAGCTTGGCACCGCGCCGGCCCTCTTCGAGGAGCGGGATGTCCGTCCTGCCGGTGTGCTTCCCGAGCAGGGACCATTCCGTCTGTCCGTGCCGGGCCAGCAGGATGCGCGGTGCCATGAGCGACCTTTCGGGGGCCTTCTGCGAGAAGGAAGAATAGGGAGGCGGATGGTTCCATCATCGCTCACGCTGTCGGGGGGCAACCCGGGAGGCGATCCCTGCGTCTTGGACATCGTCTTGCACAGGGGCCACCGCAGCACCACGCACAGATGAACACCGCGTACAGACGGGCACCGCACACAGGTGCACACCGAGGCACACAGATGGGGGAGGACGTCGGATGCCGCAGACCGAGGCGACCGAGGCACCGGTTGGCAGAAGGACCGGCGCACCGGTTACCGAGGAGGCTCCGACCGTGCGGGCCCGGTGGTGGACCGAGCTGCCGCTGATCCTGCTGGTGTACGGGGCGTACTCGGCCGGCCGGCTCCTCGCGCGCGGTGACACCGCCCACGCCGTCGACCACGGCCTGGCGATCCTGCGGTTCGAGAAGGGCCTGTGGCTGAACGCCGAGCATCCGCTGAACCGGCTGTTCACGCGGGAGCCCTGGATCGGGATACCCGCCGACTTCTGGTACGCGTCGCTGCACTACCTGGTGACGCCCGCGATCCTGGTGTGGCTGTTCCGGTCCCGCGCCGTGCGCTACCGCGCGGCCCGCACCTGGCTGCTGACCTCCACCTTCATCGGCCTCATCGGGTTCACCCTGCTCCCCACCTGCCCGCCCCGGCTGCTCGACCCGTCCCACGGCTTCGTCGACACGATGGCCCAGTACAGCTCCTGGGGCTGGTGGGGCGGCGAGGCCAGCGCTCCCCGGGGCCTGGGCGGCATGACCAACCAGTACGCGGCGATGCCGAGCCTGCACGTCGGCTGGGCCCTGTGGTGCGGAGTGATCCTCTGGCGCCTCGGCAACGGCTCGCGCCTCGTACGGACGGCCGCCGTGGCGTACCCGCTGATCACCACGATCGTGGTGATGGGCACCGCCAACCACTACTTCCTCGACGCGGCGGCGGGCGCCGCCGTGATGGGCGTCGGTCTGCTGCTGACCCCGCTGGTGCTGCGGACCGCCGACCGGTGCCGGGCCGCGCTCGGTCTCGCGGCCGCCGCGGGCACGGCGGCCGGGGACCGGTCCGGCGGCGTCGGCGGGCGGCGCGCGGAGGAGTCCGTCGCTCCCGCCACCGCGGCCTCGCGGGGCTCGGGTGCCCCCATTGTCAGTGGGGAGTGCCAGACTTCCCCGGGTGAGCGAATTCCACGGCAGCGGATCACCGAGCCCGAGCCGGGTGCCGTCCCCGCGGAGGCGGGGGACGGGGCTGCGGCAGCGGCTCGCTGAGCTGCGCGGACCCGAGGTCCCCCCGAAGGCGCTGGACGCGCGCGCCCTCGCCGCGCTCGCGGCCAACCCGGGCTGTGAGCGCCGCGCGCTGCTGGACGGCGCGGGGGTGAACAAGGCGGTGCTGGCCGGCGCGCTCGGCTCGCCCTCCGCCTTCGGCCAGTCCCAGTTCGCCTTCATGCGGGGCAACGCCTTCGAGGCCCGCGTCAAGGCGGACGGCGGCGCGGAGCTGCTGCGGCTGGTGCACGAGAGACTGGACCCCGGCGCCGGCCCGCCGGTGTCGGCCTCGGTCCCCGACCTCACGGCCGTGGGCCCCGAGGGCCGCACCGCCCGTACGGCACTGGCGCTGCGCGAGGCCACCGAGTCCGGGGGCTGGACGCTGCTCGACCACCCGATGCTCGCGCTCGACGTCGCGGGCACCCCCGCGTTCCTGGAGCCGGACGCGGTCGTGGTCCACCCCGACGGCACCTGGTCGGTCGTCGAGATCAAGTCCTTCCCGATGCTCGACGGGTCGGCGGACGCGGCGAAGGTGGGCGCGGCCGCCCGCCAGTCCGCGGTGTACGTGCTGGCGCTGGAGGAGGTCGCCGCCCGGCTCGGCGGCGAGACGGGCGGGGGCGCCCCCGCGCCCGAGGTGCGCCACCGGGTGCTGCTGGTCTGCCCCAAGGACTTCACCAACCTCCCGACGGCCGCCGCCGTGGACATCCGCAGACAACGGGCGGTCACCCGCCGCCAGCTGGCCCGGCTGACCCGCATCGAGGAGATCGCGGACACCCTCCCCGAGGGCACCTGCTTCGCCACGGACCTGCCCCGGGAGCGGCTGACGACCGCCGTCGAGGCACTGTCCGCCAGCTACGCCCCCGAGTGCCTCGCCGCCTGCGAGCTGGCCTTCCACTGCCGGGCCCGCTCCCGCACGGAGGGCGCGGTGACCTCCCTGGGCCGGGCCGCGCGCGCCGAACTGGGCGGTCTCACCACGGTCGACGAGGTCCTGGCGGCGGCCCACGGCCGGGCCGGTGACCCGGACGACCCCGCCGTGGCCGCGCTGCGCAGGGCGGCGGAGCTGCGGGCGGAGGCGCTCGCCACCGCGGGCGCCGCCCGGGAGGGCGCCGCGTGTCGCTGATCGCCACCCTCGCCCGGCTCGAAGCCGTCAGCTCCGGCCGCGCCCAGCCCGCGGCCACCGTCCTGCACCGGCATCTCTCGGACCGCCCGCTCGTCCTCGTGCCGCTGACCACCGCCGGTGAGGCCGGGGCCCCGCTCGGCGCGCTCGTGGGCACCGACCGTGACACGCCCCGGCTGCTGGTGGTGCCCCAGCCCCGGGACCGTGACCTGCGGTTCGCGTTCCTGGCCGAGCTGGCGGACATCGTGCTGCCGTACGTGGACTCCTACGCCGACGTGGTGGAGGCGGCCGAACGTGCCGAGACCGACCCGGAGACCGGCAAGCGGGTCAAGGTCGAGGTCGAACTGTGCGCGGACGCACCGCAGTTGATCCTGCCGAGCCGGACGGGCATCGACCTCGTACGGCTCCTCGGGCGCTCCACGCGGTTCCGGCGCACCGCCGAGCAGGACCCCGAGGCGCCGTATCCGGCGCCGCCGCGCGTGCCGCTGCTCGGGCGGTGGCTCACGCACTTCGGGGAACGCGCGCGGGTGCCGGGCTCCTCGCTGCTGCTCGCGCTCACCGACCTGCTGTCGCGGCACTGGGCGACCGGCCAGTCCGGGGTGGAGGACCAGCACCTGGGGTCGCTGCTTGCCTGGATCGACCCCCCGGAGGGGGAGTCGGGCGAGACGGCTGCGCGGCGGGCCGAGCTGGCGCGGGACGCCGAGGGGCAGTTGCTGTGCCCGCCCGCCGGGCCCGCGACCGACCCGGCCTTCGACAACAAGCTGCTGGCCCCGGCCGTCGAGCGGTACGACCGGGCGCGGCTCGCCCTGGCCGCCGCCGAGGACGGGCTGGAGGCGGACGACCGGCTGGGGGCGCTGGCCGCCGCCGAGCGGGAGATCCGCGCGCTGGTCGAGAGCCGCACCCGGCCCACCTGGGACGCGGTCTGGCACGGACTGGACCTGCTGCGCGCCCTGCCGGAGGGCGCCCACGCGGCCGACCGGTGGACCCGCGACCGCTGGTCCTTCACCGGCCACCGGGACCGGATCGTCGCCGGGGAGCCGCCGCAGCCCCGGATCGACGACGCGGTAACCGCCGCGAACAAGCTGGCCGCGCGCGAGCGGGAGCAGGCCCGGCTGGACGCCCAGGAGGCCCTGGACGACCCGCTCGTCATGGCCGGGCGGCGGCTGGCCGGGGAGGCGTTCGCCGGTGAGGTCACGGACGTCGTGATGGCGTACAGCGAGAGCAAGCGGCCGAGTCCGCGGCCGCTGGTCACCGTGCGCACCGGGGACCGGCCGCATCTCGGGGAGCGCGCGAAGGTGTACCGCTCGCTGGGCGGGAAGCCGCAGACGGCCGAGTTCGTGGGGTACGAGGCGGACGCGCGGGGCGAGGGCCCGGATGGCGGCCTCCTGGTGCTGCGGATCATGGACCGGATGGGGCGGGGCAAGGAGCCGGAGGCGGGGTCGGTCCCCGAGAAGGGCGACGCGCTCTGTTTCACCCTGTTCGAGCACGACCAGCGGGGCGGGGCGAAGCTGCCGGACCCGGAGGACACCCCGTGGACGCACGGAGGGCCGCCGGGTGAGCCCGACGCCGTGCCGCTGCCGGACCCGGTGACCGAGGAGGACGTGCTGTGACCCCCACCGAGGCCGTGCTCGACCCCGGGGCCGCGGCGGGCCGTGCCACCGACGCCATCCTGCGCGACACGCTGCACGGCGACGCGCGCGGTGTCGTCGTCGACTCGCCGCCCGGCGCCGGGAAGTCGACCCTCGTCGTCCGCGCGGCGCTCGAACTCGCCTCCGCCGGGCGCCCGCTGATGGTCATCGCGCAGACGAACGCGCAGGTCGACGACCTGGTGATCCGGCTCGCGGAGAAGGAGCCGGACCTTCCCGTCGGCCGGCTGCACAGCAGCGACAGCGACCCGTACGACAAGGCGCTGGACGCGCTGGCCAACGTACGGAAGTCGGCGAAGGCGGCCGAGCTGACCGGGCTGGACGTGGTGATCTCCACGGCGGCGAAGTGGGCGCACGTCAAGGGCGTCGAGCCGTGGCGGCACGCGATCGTCGACGAGGCGTACCAGATGCGGTCGGACGCGCTGCTGGCCGTGGCGGGGCTGTTCGAGCGGGCGCTGTTCGTGGGCGACCCCGGGCAGCTGGACCCGTTCGCGATCGTGGGCAGCGAGCAGTGGGCGGGGCTGTCGTACGACCCGTCGGCCTCGGCGGTGTCGACGCTGCTGGCGCACAACCCCGACCTGCCCCAGCACCGGCTGCCGGTGTCCTGGCGGCTCCCGGCGTCGGCGGCACCCCTGGTGTCGGACGCGTTCTACCCCTTCACCCCGTTCCGCAGCGGCACGGACCACGGGGACCGGCGGCTGGGGTTCGCGGTGCCGTCGGACGGTTCCGGTACGGACCGGGTGATCGACGAGGCGGCCGAGTCGGGCTGGGGGCTGCTGGAGCTGCCGGCCCGGCACACGCCGCGCACCGACCCGGAGGCGGTGCACGCCGTCGCCCTGGTCGTACGGCGGCTGCTCGACCGGGGCGGGGCGGCGGCCTCCGAGCGGTCCGAGGAGCCCGTGCCGCTGACCGCCGACCGGATCGCCGTCGGTACGGCCCACCGCGACCAGGCCGCCGCGGTGCGGGCGGCGCTGGCCGAACTGGGCGTCACCGACGTGGTCGTGGACACGGCGAACCGGCTGCAGGGGCGGGAGTACGACGTCACGGTCGTCCTGCATCCGCTGTCCGGCCGCCCGGACGCCACGGCGTTCCACCTGGAGACCGGGCGGCTGTGCGTCCTCGCCTCCCGGCACCGGCACGCGTGCATCGTGGTGTGCCGGGCGGGCGTGGACGACCTGCTCGACGACCATCCGTCGACCGAGCCCGTGCAGCTGGGGGTGACCGTGAAGTTCCCGGACGGCTGGGAGGCGATGATGTCGACCTGGGCCCACTGGTCCGAGCACCGGGTGAGTACCGGGTGAGTCGGCGCCCCTGACCGCGCGGGGCCGTGGTGCCCGGCTCGGGAGGCGTGGCGCGGGGCGTTCCGGCGGTCGCGAGCGGGGCGGCGCTCCCGGGCGCAGGTGTGCGGGGGGCCGCGGATGGAAAGCCTGGGCAGGGTCGGTGCCTACTTGCGCGGTCACGAGACAATGGACGGTGGCCCTCCACCCGGGACACCCCCGGGGCCGGCCCACCGAACCGTCGTACGAGGAGGAGAAGACATGGCGGAGCCCACGCCGCGTCGGAACGAACCGCGGCTACGCCCCGCGCCCCTGCTCTTCGAGCCGGCGGAGGCGGCCGGCGATCCCGAGCACTTCTTCGACCTGGAGTCGATCGACGATCCCCGGGCACTGCTGTCGCGGGCGACGGAGCTGGCACAGGCGTTCCGGGCGGCCGCGGACCGGGCCGTGGAGTTCCAGGCGATCGCGGCGGCACAGCTGGCGGACCCCAGACGGTTCGACCGGCTGACCCCGGCGGACATCGCGGAACGCGCGGAGTGGACCGAGGACTACGCCAAGAAGATGGTGGAGTACGGACGGGAACTGCAGCGGGGGCGGGACGTGAGCGGACCGGAGTCCCTCTGACCGGAACCCGTCCGGTGGGGGCGGGGGACGTGGGGCGGGGTCTGCCCGGGACCGGCGTCGACGGGGGCTTCGGCACAAGCCGGGTGACCGTGCTTCGGGCCGGGCCCGGGCCCGGCAACAGCGACAGCGACAGCGACACCTGACCGCGCTCCGACGGTGGTCGCCCGCACCCGCACGTCCGCGCCCCGCCGCCCGGGAGTGTCACCGCACCGGCACCCGGCAGCCCGCCCGCTCCACCCGCCGGTTTGCCGGAAGGGTCGCCGCAACCGTCGCCCCGGGTGTCGCCGCCCCCACGCGCCGGACAGACCGCGTCGTCGCGGACCGGCACCCGCCCGCGCCCCCAGCACACACCCCCGGCGGGGAACGGTCGGCGCGAAACGGCTTCTGGCATATGCCGGTCGGGCAAGATACCCCACTTGCCCCCCTCGCGTCCCGATTTCCGGCAACCGCCCGGGGTCGGGCGCTCACGGGCGGTAGACCTGGAGGCATGAGCGGTGGAGTGAGGACGGGCAGGTACCCGCAGGACGGGGACGACGTCGCGGGGGTCACGGCGGACGGGGCGGCCTGGCTGGCCTCGGCAGGAACGTATCCGCGCAGCACCCTGACGCTGTGGGAGGAGCGGCCCTCGGCGCCGGTGGTGCTGCCGTGCGGGTCCGTCTTCGACGTCGTCAGCGTGCCGGCGATCTTCGGGCGGCGCATGCTCGACCGGCTGTGGGACGAGGGCCCCGGCTCCGGCCCGGTCGCCGTCTACCGGGGGCGCGTGCTGCTGTTCGCCTCCCCCGGCACCGCCCACCGGCTGCCCACCCTGCTGGCGTGGGAGGAGTGGGGCTCCCCGGGCCGCACCGGCGCCGTCCCTCCCCTGCTCTGCCACGGCACCGGCGACGCGGTGACCGTTCCCGCCGTGCTCCGCACCGAGCCCGAGGACCGCCGGACCGGCCTCGAAGAGGGCCGCGCCGGCACACCGGACGCGCCCGGAACGAGCCGCCTCGGATCACGCTGGCTCGTCGCCCCGGACACCCTCCGACCTTGGCTTCCGGGACCCGAGGTACTGCTCTGGGCGGCCGTCCGGGCAGCCCGCGCGAGCGCCCGTGCGACCGTGCGCGTATCGATTTTTCCTCCCGCCGATCAGGGTGCTAAGGTCTACGACGTCAGCAGGCGCCGCTAGCTCAGTTGGTTAGAGCAGCTGACTCTTAATCAGCGGGTCCGGGGTTCGAGTCCCTGGCGGCGCACGACACGAGAGAGGCCCCTCGCGCAAGCGAGGGGCCTCTCTCGTTGCCCCGCCCCACACCACGTCCCGCCCCACACCCCTACCGCTCCGTCGTGATCCGTACCGTCCACGCCCCCGTGGCCGTACGCCCCTCCACCGCCACCCGCACACCGTCGCCCGGCACCGAGAAGCTCTCGCCCACCGTCACCGGCGCGTCCGCCAGCGGCGGGTACACGGACTCGTCCCAGCACGCCTCGGTACGCGGATGGGCGTCGACGACCTCGACGGGGCCGCTGCCCGACTCGGTGCCGCCGCGGATGCGGTAGACGAGGACGCCCTGCGTGCAGACGGCGGCGTCGTTGCCCACCGCCCCCCGCGCCTCGATCGCCAGCGCGGTGTCCGGGCCGGTCCGGACGACCGCCAGCTTCGTCCCGCGTCCGGCGCCGGGGGCCGGCACCCCGGCCGGGGCCACCGCGCCGACCGCGCCCGCTCCCCCACCGCCCGCCCGTCCGACGGTCCGGCCCTCCCGGTCCCGGCCCGAGCCGACCGCCTCGGCCTCCCCCTCGTACGCCCCTCCCGGCCCCGCCCCCACCGCCTCCATCGTCAGCCGGGTGCTCCCCGCTCCCCGTACGCACGTCACCTGGCCCGGCTCCAGCCAGCCCAGCTTCCACTTGTGCCAGGCGAACAGGTCCGGGGCGAGGGCGAACTGGCTGCCCATGAGGTCCCAGTCGCCGACGTGGGTGTCCCAGTCGCCCTTGCCGTCGGCGGGGCGGCGATAGAGGTCGGGGAGGTCGAAGACATGGCCGGTCTCATGGGCGAGGACGAGACGGTCCGGCGGGTGCCGCTCGAACACGGTGACGACCCGGCGCAGGCCCGTGCCGTCGATCTCCAGCGGCGTCTCCAGGTTGACCACCTTCGTCGCGTCCGAGTCGACACCGGGCGCGTGCGGGTCGGCGACGAAGTACACGATGTCGTAGCGGGAGAAGTCGACGTGCGGGTCGGCCGTGGCGAGCGCGTCCCTGAGGTAGGCGGCCCGGTGCGTCGCGTTCCAGTCACGCCGTATGGCGTACGCCGTCGACGGCCGGGGCATCTCCAGCCACTCACGGCGCGGATGGGGGTGGAGTGCGAACTTGCCGTACGACGCGCGCGCGAAGAACTCGCTGGTGGCCGGAAAGTGATCCGCGGTCAGCTCCGCCGGTGTGGTGAGAGGGGCCGCGTCCGGGAATGACAAGAATACGAGTACGGCGTCGAGGTCGCGGGTGGGGCGCGGATAGGCGGAGTTCCAGGTGTCGAGGCCCTCCGAGTGGTGCGCCTGGGTGCGCCGCAGCGTGCACGGCTCCGACAGCGGCACGGCGGAGGGAGCCGCGATCAGGGAGGTCGCGGCGAGCGCGGTGAGGGAGGTGAGCATGGCCGCAGTGCTGCGCAGCACGGGCGCCCGGTCGCCGAGGAGTTCCTTCCAGGGGAGCGGACGCTGCACGGAGACCTCCGGATGCGGATCTTGTGGACACCGCGTCCAGATTTTCTGAATTAGTAGTACTTTGCCCTGTTTGTCTGCACCAGAAGGGTGAGGGAGAGGCGAGATGGAGCCGGATGACCTCTGATGGCCGACACCCCGGACACTCACGGAACGTCACAAGCGGTCGACGGAACGGGGAAGCCGTTCAGCTCGGGGCAGAAACGATCTGCCAGATCAGGTCGTTGTTCAGGGAGACTGGAGAGTGGCTGGAAGGCCCTGGGGGCAGCCTCTATGATCGGCACACTTTCCTGCACGGACACGGCTTGAGCGCCCCTACGTACCGGTTCGGCCGCTCCGACGAGACACATGAGATCCGTACGAAAACGAGTGCACTGCGGGAGCGAACGGTGAGCGGAACGTCCCAAGGGCCGGCGCCCGCGGCAGACCTCGTCCGGCCGGCGATCACAGAGCGTCACGCCAATGCGTCAGTTCAGGCGTCCCGGCCGTCGGAGGAGAGTCCCACGGCACCCGCCGCCTTCTCCGTCGCGCCCCTGGCCATGGCCGTCGTCGACCGCGACGGACTGGTCGTCACCGCCAACGGGGCGATGGGGACCCTGCTCGGCACGGGCACGGAGCCGCTGACCGGACGGGTCGCCGCCGATCTGGTGGACCTCGCCTCGGACACCCGCACCTGGCACGCGTACCGCGAGGTGCTGCGCGGCCGGCAGGCCCGGCTGCGCTGTACGCGCCGGCTCAAACAGCGGGACGGCAGCTGGCTGTGGGTGCAGGTGTCGGTGGCGCCGCTGCCCGAGGAGGAGCGGGCGGTGCTGCTGTCGGTCACCGACATCAGCGCCACCCGTCAGCTTCAGGCCAGGCTCCGCCACCTGCAGATGCACGACCCGGTGACCCGGCTCCCCAACCGCACCCTGTTCTTCGAACAGCTCTCCGCCGCCCTCGAACGGGAGGGGTACGACGAGGCCGGCACCGGCCGGATCGGCCTGGTCTATCTGGACCTGGACGGGTTCAAGGCGGTCAACGACACCCTCGGCCACCGTGTCGGCGACCGGCTCCTCGCGGCCGTCGCCGAGCGGCTCACCCGGTGCGCCGACGAGGCCGCCCTGCTGCGCAAGCCCGGCACGCCCGCCGGGGCACCGCTGGTGGCCCGACTCGGCGGCGACGAGTTCGCGCTGCTCGTGGAGGACTCCACCGGCACCGAACAGCTCGCCGACCTGGCCGACTCGGTCCTCAAGGCGCTGCAGGCGCCCTTCGACCTGGCCGGTCAGCGCCTGTCCGTCTCCGCGTCGATCGGGGTCGTCGAGCGGCGGTCGACGAGCACGACGGCGACGGGGCTGATGCAGGCCGCCGACACCACGCTGTACTGGGCGAAGGCCGACGGCAAGGCACGCTGGACACTGTTCGACCCGGAGCGCAACGCCCACCGGATGACCCGTCAGGCCCTGTCGTCCACGCTGCGGGCGGCCGTCGGGCGGGGCGAGTTCGTCCTGGAGTACCAGCCGCTGGTGGGCATGGCGGAGGGTGAGGTGCGCGGGGTCGAGGCGCTGGTGCGCTGGCATCACCCGCAGTTCGGCCTGTTGACGCCGAATCGGTTCATCTCACTGGCCGAGGAGGACGGCTCGATCGTCCAGCTCGGGCGGTGGATCCTGGCCACCGCCTGCCGACAGGCCCGGCGCTGGCAGACCGACCATCCCGATCGGGCGCCGATCTTCGTCAGCGTGAACGTGGCCGTCCGCCAGGTCTGGGACTCCGACCTGGTCGCCGACGTCGCCGAGATCCTCGCGGAGACCGGCCTCGCCCCGCATCTGCTGCAGCTGGAGCTGACCGAGTCCGCGCTGATGGGCTCCGCCGGCCGCCCCCTCCAGGCTCTCAAGGCCCTCAGCGACATGGGCGTACGCATCGCCATCGACGACTTCGGCACGGGGTACTCCAACCTCGCGTACCTGAGCCGGCTGCCGGTGTCGGTGCTGAAGCTGGACGGGGCGTTCGTCCGGGGGTTCCAGTACGAGGGCGGGGAGGAAGGCGCGGGTCCCGGTGCGGCCGGGCCCGAGGCCGGTGACGTCGAGGACGCCGGGCAGCCCAGCCCCGCCGACGAGATCATCGTCGAGGCGCTCGTCCAGCTCGCCCACCGGCTCGGGCTGTCGGTCACGGCGGAGGGCGTGGAGACGGACGCGCAGGCGTCCCGGCTGCGCAGGCTCGGCTGCGACACCGGGCAGGGGTGGCTGTACTCCCGCGCGGTGTCGCCGGAACGGATCGCGGAACTGCTGGGGGCCGCGGCCTGCCCTCAGGCCTGATCCTCGGTGCGCGGCAGGTCGTAGGCGTCCGCGATCAGCTCGTAGGAGCGCAGGCGCAGTTCGGCGCTGTGGGCGTGGGTGGTGAGCATCAGCTCGTCGGCGCCGGTGCGCTTGTGGAGGTCGTCGAGGCGCGTGCGGACCTCGTCGACGGTGCCGTGCACGACGTCGGCGTTCCAGAAGTCGATGAAGTCCCGCTCCACCGCGCTGAACTCGTACGCCTCCGCCTCCTCCGGCGTCGGGACGAGGCCGGGGCGGCCGGTGCGCAGCCGGACCATGTTGAGCGCGGCGGCCCTGACCTGGCGACGGGCCTCCTTCTCCTCGTCGGCGGCGAGGGCGGAGACGCCGATCAGCGCGTACGGGGCGTCGAGGACCGGCGAGGGGCGGAACGACTCGCGGTACAGGTCGAGCGCCGGGATCGTGTTCCGCGCGGAGAAGTGGTGGGCGAAGGCGAAGGGCAGGCCGAGGGAGCCAGCGAGGCGGGCGCTGAAGCCGGAGGAGCCGAGCAGCCAGACCGGCGGGCGGTGCGGGGACTGGACGCCGCCGGGTGAGGTGCTCTGGATCGGGCCGGGGACCGCGTGGATACGGCGGTAGGGGTGGCCGTCGGGGAAGTCGTCGTCCAGGAAGCGGGTCAGCTCCGCGAGCTGCTCGGGGAAGTCGTCGGCGCCCTCGTTCAGGCGGGCGGAGCGGCGGAGGGCGGCGGCGGTGGCGCCGTCCGTGCCGGGGGCGCGGCCGAGGCCGAGGTCGATACGGCCGGGGGCCATCGCTTCGAGGGTGCCGAACTGCTCGGCGATCACCAGGGGGGCGTGGTTGGGGAGCATCACGCCGCCCGAGCCGAGGCGGATGCGGGTGGTGTGGGCGGCGAGGTGGGCGAGGATCACGGCCGGGGAGGACGAGGCCACGCCGGGCATGGAGTGGTGCTCGGCGACCCAGTAGCGGTGGAAGCCCCTGCGCTCCGCTTGGCGGGCGAGGGTGACGCTGGTGCGGAGGGCGTCCGTGGCGGTGCGGCCGGCACCTACGGTGACCAGGTCGAGGACGGAGAGGGGGAACGGGGCGGTGCCCTTCGTCTCGCCGCGTATCTCGCCTCGTGTCTCGTCTGTGGTCACGGTGGGGCCTCCTGGGGTGGGTGGTGCGGGGTCGTTCCACGGACAACAGGAGGGTGGCTCCGGTTATTCCCTCGCCCCCGCCGCCCCTACCCGTCCCATCCCTCAAGGGGCTGCGCCCCTTCGACCCCCACACGTCCGCCCGGTGGGGGCTGGTCGCGCAGTTCCCCGCGCCCCTGGACGAAGGGCCTGCGGCCCGTTCGTCCGGGGGCGGGTGGTCATACCTGGACGATGGGTTCCCTGGTGAAGAGTTGGCCCAGGCGCGGTGCGTTGACCCTCCTGTCGGCCAGCCGCAGGGCCTCCCAGAGGGAGACCTGGTTCGCGGTGAGGACCGGTTTGCCGAGTTCCTTCTCCAGAGTGGGGAGGTGGGAGGCGGTGTGGAGGGCCGTGTCCGGCAGGAGCAGGGCCTCCGCCTCCGGGTGGTCGCCGGCGCGGGCGAGGGCAAGAGTCTCGTCGAGGCCCCAGGTGCCCACCTCCGCCGCGGTGACGCCGCCCCCGCCCCGGACGGAGAGGACCTCGATGCCGGCCGCCGCCAGGAAGTCGGCGAAGAGGCGGGCCACGTCGTCCGGGTAGGCCGCCGCGACGGCGACCCGCGTGGCGCCGATCTCCCGTGCCGCGTGGGCGAACGCGAAGGACGTGGAGGAGGCCGGGAGCCCCGCCGCGCGGGCGAGGGCCCGGATCTGCTCGTGGGCGCCTTCGTAGCCGTGGACGAAACTGCCGCTGGTGCTGGCCCAGACGACGGCCTCCGCGCCGGACAGACGCAGGGCCTCGCAGCCGGCGGCCAGCCGTTCGGGGGCGCCCAGCTCACGCAGGGCGTCCAGCCGATGGGCGTCCTCACCGGTGTCGGTGTGCACCACGTCCACCCGGATGTCGCTGCCGAGCAGTTGCTCCATCCTCGGATAGTCGTCCTCGGCGGAGTGGCCCGGATAGAGGAAACCGAGTGCGGTCATGCCCAACCTTCCTGTTCTTCCGGCAGTACCGGCGGTGGCGGAACAGGCCCCGCACCCAACGGCAGCCTGGCCGACTCGTCGAGCAGAGCCTGGTACGGACCCACCGCCCGGGTACCCAGATGACGCAGTGCCGCCCACATCGTCACCTGGTTGGCCGAGATCGCCGGCATCCGCCGTTCATGGCCTCGCCCATCGCGCGCTCCCCCGCGACCCCGGAGACGAAGCTGCCGTTGACGAAGGTGCGTTCGGGTGCGAGCGTGGGCGATCAGTGCATGTCACACGCATCTCGTGGGGTGACCGGTGTCCTCTCTCGTCCCTTCCTCTCCCGTGGCCCCGTCGCGGCGCCCGCGCCTCCTCGTCCTCGACGCCGAGCCGCGCCCCCGGCTCGGACGGCTCACCGGGCGGGCGACGGTCGAGTACGCCGACGCCACCACGCTGGCCGAACGGCTGCCGTACGCCGATGTGCTGCTGGTGTGGGACTTCACCTCCCGTGCGGTGCGGGACGCCTGGCCGGGCGGCGGGCCCCGGCCGCGCTGGGTGCACACGGCGAGCGCGGGCGTCGACCATCTGCTCTGCCCCGAACTGGTCGCCGACGAGGACCTGGTGGTGACGAACGCGCGCGGGGTCTTCGAGGCGCCGATCGCCGAGTACGTCGCCGCGCTCGTCCTCGCCATGGCCAAGGATCTGCCGCGCAGCGGGGAGCTGCAGGGGCGGCGGGAGTGGCGGCACCGGGAGACCCTGCGGGTGGCGGGCGGCCGGGCGTGCGTGGTGGGATCCGGGCCGATCGGGCGGGAGATCGCGCGCCTCCTCAAGGCCCTCGGTCTGCACACGGCGCTGGTCGGCCGGACCGCGCGGCCCGGAGTGCACGGTCCGGAGGATCTGGACCGGCTGCTGGCCCGCGCCGACTGGGTGATCGCGGCCGCGCCGCTGACGGAGGCGACGCACGGCATGTTCGACGCCCGGCGGTTCGGGGTCATGCAGCCGTCCGCGCGCTTCGTGAACGTGGGGCGCGGGCAGCTCGTGGTGGAGGACGCGCTCGTGGAGGCACTGCGCAAGCGGTGGATCGCGGGGGCCGCGCTGGACGTCTTCGCGCGCGAACCGCTGGCACCGGACGACCCGTTGTGGGAGGTCCCCGGGCTGATCGTCTCCCCTCACATGAGCGGCGACACGGTGGGCTGGCGGGACGAACTCGGCGCCCGGTTCGTGGAGCTGTTCGAGCTGTGGGAGGCGGGCAGACCACTGCCCCACGTGGTCGACAAGAAGCTCGGGTACGTGCCCGGCCCCGCGTGACGTACCGACCCCGGGTGTGCGGCCCGCCACGGACCGCCACGGCCGTGGTGGTCCGCGCGGCCGTCCGGCCGGCGCTCGTGCGTGAAGGACCGGAAAAGACCTGGCATACCCGTTGCCCCCTCGGGTAGCCGCGCGGCCATGGCTCGATTGCACGCACACGACAGGAACGGCCGGCGTCCCAGCAGACCCGGCATCCCCCGCCGTACCCTGCTCACCGGCACCGCCGCCCTGGCCGGCACGGGCGCGGTGGTGGGGGCGAGCAGCGGATGCAGCCGGGTGGCGACCGCGGACACCGGCGACGGCGGACAGCTGCTGCAGCAGTTGCGGGCGAAGGGCACCGTACGGCTGGGGATCGCCGGCGAGCAGCCGTACGGCTACATCGGCAAGGACGGCGAGGTCACCGGCTCCGCGCCGGCCATCGCGCGGCGGATCTTCCGCCGGCTCGGCGTGGATCACGTCGAGCCGTTCCCCACCGAGTTCGGTTCGCTGATCTTCGGCCTGAACTCGCTGCAGTTCGACGTGGTCGCCGCCGGGATGTACATCAACCCGGAACGCTGTGAGCAGGTGCTCTTCGCGGACCCCGAGTACCAGATGAAGGACGCCTTCATCGTGCCCCGGGGGAACCCGAAGAAGCTGCGCACCTACGCCGACATCGCCCGTACCGGCGCCCGCATGGCGACCGGCATCGGCTACGCGGAGATCGACTACGCCAAAGAGGCCGGGGTGAAGCACATCGACACCCTGCCGGACCAGCTGGCCGGTCTCCTCGCCGTCGAACAGGGGCGCGTCGACGTCTTCGCGGGCACCGCCGTCACCGTGCGCAACGTGGTGAAGCAGACCGGGAGCACGAAGGCGGAGGCGACCGACGAGGTCACCCCGGTGATGGACGGGAAACCGGTCGTCGACGTCGGCGGCTTCGCGTTCCGCATGCCCGAACGGAACCTGCGGGACGCCTTCAACCGCGAGCTGCACCGGATGAAGCGGAGCGGGGAGCTGCTGGAGGTCATGCGGCCCTTCGGGTTCACGAAGGACCAGATGACCGACATCAGGGCAGAGGAGAAGTGCCGCGCATGAGTGCCTTGGACGTGACGGCACCCGTGCGTGCCGTCGACGGGGTGACCCTCGCCGGGCCCCTGGACGACTTCGCCTTCGGCTCGGGTCTGTGGGAGCTGCTGCTGCGCGGTGTGTGGATCACCGTCCAGCTGACCGTGTACGGCGCGGCCCTGGGCGCCGCCGTCGCCTTCGCCGTGGGGCTCGCCCGGCAGCACCGGCTGTGGATCGTGCGGTTCGTGGCGGGCGCGTACTTCGAGATCTTCCGCGGCACCTCCGCCCTGGTGCTGATGATCTGGGTGTTCTTCGTGGTGCCGCTGACGTTCGGCTGGCAGCTGGTCCCGATGTGGGCCGCCGTGCTCACCCTGGGCTGCACCTACGGCGCGTACGGCTCGGAGATCGTGCGCGGCGCGGTCGCCGCGGTGCCGGTCGCGCAGCGCGAGGCGGGGGTGGCGCTGAGCTTCACGCCCGCCCAGCGGATGCGGAGGATCGTGCTGCCGCAGGCCTGGCCGGAGATGGTCCCGCCGTTCTGCAACCTGCTCATCGAGCTGCTGAAGGGCACCGCGCTGGTGTCCGTGCTGGGCGTCGCCGACACGACCTTCGCCGCCCAGCTGGTGCGCAACGCCACCGGGCAGAGCGCACCGGTCTACTCGGTGATCCTCGTCATGTACTTCGTCCTCGCCTTCGCCATCACCCGGGTGATGCGGCAGGTCGAGCGGCGGGCCAAGGCCGGTGTCGGCCGGGCTCCCCGCGGGGACGTCCCCGGGCCGCGCGAGGCCGTCGCCGGACGGCCTCGGGGGCTGGCCGGAGCGGGTGCCGCAGCCGGTGGCGCCGGGGCGGCCACGAAGACATCGGCCCCCGGAGGTGCCTCATGACGTGGGACTGGTCCACGCTGGACGACTTCATGCCGGCCTTCCGGGACGGCGTCCTGGTCACGCTGCAGGCCCTGCTCTGGGGTTCGCTGCTCGCCTTCTCCCTCGGTCTGGTCTGGGCCCTCGCCCAGCGCTCGTCGCTGAAGGCGGTGCGCTGGCCGGTCCAGGCGGTCACGGAGTTCGTCCGCAACACCCCGCTGCTGGTGCAGCTGTTCTTCCTCTTCTACGTGCTGCCCGAGTGGGGCCTGACCCTGTCCGCGCTGGCCACCGGCGTACTCGGCCTCGGACTGCACTACTCGACGTACACCGCCGAGGTGTACCGCGCCGGGATCGACGGGGTGCCCGCCGGGCAGTGGGAGGCGGCGACGGCGCTCAGCCTGCCGCGCTCGCGCACCTGGACCGCGGTGATCCTGCCGCAGGCACTGCGCCGGGTCGTGCCCGCCCTCGGCAACTACGTCATCGCGATGCTGAAGGACTCGCCGATGCTGATGACCATCGGTGTGCTGGAGATGCTCGGCGAGGCCCGCCAGTTCGGCTCCCGGACCTTCCAGATGAACGAGGCCATCGTCACCGTCGGCATCGCCTTCATCCTCATCGCCTACCCCGCCTCCCTCCTCCTGCGAGCCCTGGAGCGTCGTCTTGTCCGCTGACACCCCGCTCGACACCCCGACCGACACCCCGACCGACAGCCCGCTGAAAAACGAACCCGAGTCCGCCGGCCGGCGCGGGGCGGACACGAACGAACTGATCCGCTTCGAGAACGTGACCAAACGATTCGGCAGCAACACCGTCCTCGACCGGCTGGACTTCTCGGTCGACGCGGGCAAGCACGTCACGCTGATCGGCCCGTCCGGCTCCGGCAAGACGACGATCCTGCGGCTGCTGATGACCCTGGCCAAGCCGGACGAGGGGAGGATCACCGTCGGCGGGCAGCAGCTGTACCCGGCGAGCGAGAAGCAGTGCCGTGAGGTCCGCAAGAACATCGGGATGGTGTTCCAGCAGTTCAACCTCTTCCCCAACATGAAGGTGCTGCGCAACATCACCGAGGCGCCCGTCACCGTGCTCGGCCTCTCCAAGGACGAGGCGGAGGCGCGGGCCCGCGAACTGCTCGACCTGGTCGGGCTCGCCGACAAGTGCGACGCCTATCCGACCCAGCTCTCCGGCGGGCAGCAGCAGCGGGTGGCCATCGCGCGGGCCCTGGCGATGCGCCCGCAGGTGCTGCTCCTCGACGAGGTGACGTCCGCGCTCGACCCCGAACTGGTCGCGGGCGTGCTCGACCTGCTCAGGGACATCGCCCGCACCACCGACATCACGATGCTCTGCGTGACCCACGAGATGAACTTCGCCCGGGACATCTCGGATCAAGTTCTGATGTTCGATTCTGGCCAGGTGATCGAATCGGGCAGCCCCGAGAAGATCTTCGGCGATCCCTCACACGAACGTACGCGCGAATTCCTCGGCGCGGTCAACTGACTACACCGAGTGAAGGGGTGAACGCGTGGGAACATCCGAGGTCCGCCCGCCGGGCCATGCCTGGGGCATATGCCAGAGTGCTGGTCCGGCAGTTGGGAGGGCGGAGAGCCCCGGGAAAATCTCGTGAACAACCCCTCCGTGTACGGCTCTTGAGCCGTATCGTGGGAAACGGCAAGCTGTCCGAAAAACGGCCCGAGAAGCGCAGGGGGAAACCGTGGCGCTCAAGCACGAGCCGACCGCGCCGTACCACTCGGCCCAGGACGCCCTGCGCGTCCTGGAGACGGTGGCGCGGCACGCAGGTGGCGTCACCGACGCCGAGATCGCCCGTCGCACCGGCGTCGACAGCGAGCGGTTGACCGCGCTCCTGCGGATGCTGCGGCGCGAGGGGTACGTGGAGCAGACCACCGACGGCGCCTATGTCACCGGTGCCGCACTCGCCCGGCTGGGCTCGGCGGAGGGCCACGACCAGGCCCTGCGCCGGCAGCTCCAGCACACCCTCGACCGACTGCGCGACTCGGTCGGCGCCGCCGTCTACGTCACCCGCTACCTGGACGGTGAGATCCAGGTCACCGGCTGGGCCGACAGCACGGCCACGCCCGCGGTCCACGAGTGGGTCGACTTCCGCTCCTCCGCGCACGCCACCGCCTTCGGCAAGGGCCTGCTGGGCCAGCTCGACCTCAACGGCAGGCGCGACCACCTCTCGCGGCACCGCCCGGCCCGGCTCACCGCCCGCACGATCACCAACGAGAAGGTGCTGCTGAGCAAGCTCGACGCCCAGACGCCCACGGTCCCGGTGCTCGACCTCCAGGAGTACGCGCCGGGCACGGTCTGCGCGGCCGTCCCCCTCACCGCGGGCTCCGCCGTCGGCTGCCTCGCGCTGTCGCTCCCGCTGGAGCACGCGCACCGGCTGCGGGCGGCGGCGCACACACTGAACCGGGGAGCGGCGCCGGTGCTGCTGTCGCTGGCGATCTAGACACCCGCTGCGGGAGCGGCCGCTCCCACGGAGATCCAGCTCACGTTTAAGTGGTCGAGGGCACCCCCGCGGACCAGGTAGTATTTTCTCTGTCGCCAGCCGCGAAAGCGAGAAGGTGACAGAGTCTGCGCCGCTAGCTCAGTTGGTTAGAGCAGCTGACTCTTAATCAGCGGGTCCGGGGTTCGAGTCCCTGGCGGCGCACATCGAGAAGGCCCCTCGCTCCGGCGGGGGGCCTTCCGCGTGCCCGCGGGCCCTCAGCTCCTCAGGTACGCCAGCACCGCCAGCACCCGGCGGTGGGTGTCCTCCGCCGGCGGCAGGTCCAGCTTCCCCAGGATGTTGCCGATGTGCTTGCCGACGGCCGCCTCGGTGACGACCAGCTCCCGGGCGACGGCCCCGTTCGACCTTCCCTCGGCGACCAGCGCCAGCACCTCCCGCTCGCGCGGGGTGAGCGCCGCCAGCGGATCACGCCGACGCCGCAGCAACTGCCGTACGACCTCGGGGTCGACGACCGTGCCCCCGGCCGCCACCCGCTCCACCGCCTCCGCGAACTGTTCGACCTGGCCGATGCGGTCCTTGAGGAGATAACCGACGCCGCTGCCGTCACCGGTGTCCAGCAACTCGGCCGCGTAGGCCCGTTGGACGTACTGGCTGAGGACCAGGACGGGCAGGGCGGGGTCCGCGGCACGCAGGGCGAGGGCGGCGCGCAGCCCCTCGTCGGAGAGGCCGGGCGGCATCCGTACGTCCGTGACGACGAGGTCGGGGGCGTACGACGTCACCGCCGCCGTCAGCGACTCGGCGTCCCCGACCGCCGCGACGACCTCGTGCCCGAACCGGGTCAGCACGCCGACGAGCCCTTCCCGCAGCAGCACACTGTCCTCGGCGAGCACGATCTTCAGCGCTGCGGGCACGGGATCTCCAGGGACAGGACGGTCGGGCCGCCGGCCGGGCTGTGGACGGACAGTCTGCCATCGAGCACCGCGAGCCGGTCGGCGAGGCCGGTGAGCCCGGTGCCGTGCGCGGGGTCGGCACCGCCCGCCCCGTCGTCCCACACCTCCACCCGCAGCACCCCTCCCGCGTACCGTCCGCCGATCCGGGCCCGCTCCGCCCCGCTGTGCCTGCCGATGTTGGCGAGGGCCTCGCGGACCGCGAAGTAGGCCGCCGATTCCACGGGTTCGGCGAACCGGGGCAGGTCCACGTCGAGTTCCACGGGGACGACGGACCGGTCGGCCGCGTCCGCGAGGGCGTCCGGGAGGCCGTAGTCGGCGAGCACCTGCGGATGGATGCCGTGAATCAACTCGCGCAGCTCGCCCAGGACTTGGTCGGCCTCCTGATGGGCGGCGGCCAGCCGGGCGGCCAGTTCCGGCGGGGCGTCGAGGCGGGCCAGGCCCAGGGCCATGCTCAGGGAGACCAGGCGTTGCTGGGCCCCGTCGTGCAGATCGCGTTCGATCCGGCGCCGCTCCGCCTCGAAGGCCGCCACCAGCCGGGCCCGTGACCGGGTCACCTCGCCCAGGCGCCGCTCCGTCTCCGCTTCGCTCGGCGCGAGCAGCAGCCGGGCGAGCGCGGCCCGCAGCCGCGCGTACCGGACGAGGGGCCACAGCAGCGCGAGGAGGAGGACGGCACCGGCGGCCGTGCACAGCAGGGCCTGGCCGTAGGAGTCGATCAGCCAGAGCTTGACGATCCGCGCGTCCCCGTCGGCACCGCCGTTCGCCGCCAGGTGCAGGGGCGCCCCGATCAGCGCGCCGGGCACACCGAGCGCGGCGAGCAGCACGGCCGCGTCGAACGGCCACAGCACGAGACCGAGCAGGAGCGTGTACGCCAGCTCCCGCCAGGTCGCCCGCTCGGTCAGCCGCAGCCGGGTCCAGGCGGCGAGACCGGGCTCGGCGGGGGTGGCGTGCGGGCCGGGCGGCGGCGGGGTGCGGGTGAGGGCCAGCCGCCGCCGTTCCAGGGCGCCGACCGGGATGCCCGACAGAACGGCGACGGCGAGCAGCGGCAGCCCCACCAGGACCGGGGTCAGGGCGAGGCCGAGGACTCCCAGGACCAGCAGCACCACCAGCAGCGGGGCGCCGACGAGGACACCGCTGAGCAGGTAGGCCACCGCACGCGGCAGCTCCCGCAGGACCGTTCGGATCATGGGGTCACGGTAGGCGGGGGCGGCGGGCGGCGGCCATGGGCCCAGGGGGTGTCCACGGGTAGGGCCGGCCCTACCTCGTCAGCAACTCCTCCCGCCCGCGCGCCCGGTACTCCGCCACCAGCCGCGCCAGGTCCACCGCCGAGAACTTGCGGTAGGCCCACTTCCCGGGCGGCCGCCACCAGACCGGGTCGGCGCACCGGAAGCCCTCGCGGCGGAGGGCCGCACGCTGGATCTTGTTGGTGGCGGTGACGGGCATGGACGGGACGACCCGGACGAACCGGGGGGTCATCTTGGTGCCCAGGTCGGGTTGCGCCACGAGGAACTCGGCGAAACCGTCCGGGTCGAAGGCGCCGGCGACGGTCGCCATGACCTGGTCCCCGGCGACGGGGTCGGGCACGGCGTACACGGCGACGGCCTCGGCGCCCTCGTAGCGGGCGAGGATGTTCTCGATGACGGCGGCGGCGAGGTTCTCGCTGTCGACGCGGAGGCGGTCGTCGGTGCGGCCGGCGAAGTAGAGGAAGCCCTCCGGGTCGCGGTAGAAGAGGTCGCCGGTCCAGTACCAGCCGTCGTGGCAGCGGGCGGCGTCCGCCTCCGGGTTGCGCCAGTAGCCCTCGAAGGGGTTGGGGCCCCGGTTGACCAACTCCCCTATCGCCTCGGTGCCGTTGAGCAGGCGGCCGTCGTCGGCGAGCAGGGCGGGCGGGCACTCCTTCCGGGTCTCGGGGTCGACCACCGCGAGGTCGTCGCCGGGTGCCGCCCGGCCGATGGCTCCCGGCGGCGTCCCGGGCGTCCGCTGGATCGCCGCCCCGCCCTCGGAAGACCCGTACCCCTCCACGAGCCGTACCCCGAACCGCTCCTCGAACGCCGCCGCGTCCACCGCCCCGGCCTCGGTGCCGAAGCCCATGCGCAGCGGATTGTCACGGTCGTCGGGACGGGGGTCGGTCGCGAGGACGTAACTCACGGCCCGGCCGACGTAGGTGAAGTACGTGGCCCCGTACGCCCGTACGTCGTCCAGGAACCCGGAGGCCGAGAACCGGCGCCGCAGCGCGACGCCCGCGCCGGCGACCAGGGCGGGGGCCCAGTCGGCGATGACCGCGTTGCCGTGGAACAGCGGCATGCAGACGTAATGCACGTCGTCCCGCCGTACCCCGAAGCGGTCCACCAAGGCCCGTCCGGCCGCCGCCAGCCGCCCCTGGGAGCAGAGGGCCGCCTTGGGGGCGCCGGTGGAGCCGGAGGTGAAGTAGAGGAGGAGACGGTCGGCGGGGCCGGCGCGGGTGGGGTCGGGCCGGGCGCCGGCGTAGGGGGCGAGCAGGTCGGTGTACGGCGGGGTGTCCGTCACCAGGATGCGTACGCCGGTGAGGTCGAGGCCGTCCAGCAGGGGCAGGTGGGCCTGTTCCGTGATGAGCAGGCGGCATTCGGTGTGCAGGATGTCGCGGGCCAGTTCGGGGCCCCGGCGGGTGGGGTTGACCCCGGCGACGGCGGCGCCCGCGAGGGCCGCCGCGCTCAGCCAGAGCGGGAATTCGGGGGTGTTGTCGAGGAGGACGCCGAGGTGCGGCTCGGCGGTGGGTGGCAGGAGGTCGGCGAGCAGTGCCGCGCGGGCGGCGGCCCCGGCGGCGACCTCGTGGTGGGTCAGGACCTGTTCCTCGAACCACAGCCCGGGCCGGTGGTCGTCCCACCGGTCGGCGACGAGCTGTGCGACCGTGCGCCTGATGGACTCCATGTCGGCGCACGGTAGTTGACGTACCGTCAGTTGAGGAGGGTCACGGCGTCGGGAACGAGGGGTCCGTGGAGAACCGGTGGTAGGTGACCATGAAGAACACGCAGAACGCGAAGGCCACCCCGAGGAACGCCAGGATGCCGAGCCCGGCCGCGGCCTGCTTGACCCGCTCGCCGGGCGCGTGGGCGGTGGCGGCCACCTCCGGGCCGTCGGTGTAGTACACGGTCACGAAGTCGCCCTCGACCGTGGTCATCGGCCCGCCCTCCTCCTCGAAGCGGACGGCGCGGCCGTCCCGGGCCGTGAACTCGTACACGTGGTGGACCGTCGTGTGCAGGCTGCTGTGCTCGCCCGTGCTCCGGCTGACCGTGGTGAAGGTCTTCAGGCAGCGCGCCTCGGCCGTCAGCCCGCTGTTCCAGGCCCTTCTGACGCGCAGCCAGCGGCTCAGGACGCGGAACGCCATGAAGCCGATGAAGGTCATCATGACCACGGGAATGAGGTAGAAGAAGGCGTCCATGGCGGTTCCCCCCGGAGTGCGGTGGCCGCCCTGGTCGGCGGCGTGAGGGGAACGTACCCGGGTGGTGGCCCCGCGCAGCTCAAGCGATGCTCAGAACTCGCGGGGCCGGGGTGCCCGGACTCAGAAGGTGACGTCCGAGCAGGCGTAGAACGCGTTGGTGGTGTCCGCGATCGTCCACACCGCGAGGATGACGTGGTGGCCGCTCAGCCCGGACGGCAGACGGCCGGTGTGGGAGAGCGTGGACGGGGGGCGCTGACCGTTGTAGGGGACGGTGAAGAACGGGGTCAGGTTGAGGTCGGAGCGGGCCAGGGCGTGGTTCTGGTTCCAGCCCGCCCTGGTGACGTAGTACTTGAAGTCGGTGGTGGCGTGCATGGCGGTGAACTGCCAGCGGAAGGTGTAGTTCTGACCGCCGGTCACCCTGGTGGTGGGCCAGGCGCCACCGCCCGGCTTGGTGGACACGTTGAGCTGGTTGAACCGGCTGTTGCCGCCGGAGCAGAGTTGGCCGTCAGCCGGCCCTGAGCCCGGGAAGCCCTTCGGGCCCTCCACGCTCTGCGGCTCCCACTGGATGTCGCCGCAGTTGGTGACGGTGCCGTTCTGACAGAGCTTCTGCCGGCTGACGGGGAGGTCGGTGTAGCCGTGGCCGGAGGCGCCACCACTGGAGAGCACGAGCGCTCCGGTGGTGGCCAGGCCGACCGCGGCCGCGTACCACTTGGTCCTGTTCCGCGCGTGATGGCGCATGCTGCCGCTCCCTGGAGTACGTGGGGAAGTTTCCAGGTCTAGACCAAGTCCCAGATTATGGGCGAGCGTTGAACATGTCCATACCAATTCCATGGTTCAGGACGACACTTCGCGCCGCCCCGTGTAGAACGCCACCGTCAGGTCCTTCACCAGCGCCTTGCGTTCGTAGTCGTCGAGTTCGACCAGGCCGCGCAGGGTCAGCCGGGTCACGGTGTCCTCGACCGAGTCGACGACGGAGGTGAGGACGGTGTCGCGGTGCTGGGCGTCGAGCGCGGCGATCCGGCGGCGCTGCATCACGGCGGCCACCTCCGGCGCGTACTCGATCCGGATCGGCTGGACCGAGAAGACCTCCACCCCGACCGGCGCCGTGTCCGCCGCCACCAGCCGCGTCAGCGCCTCCCCCACCGCCTCCGTGTTCCGCAGCGTCTCGTCCCTGACCAGCGCGCCCGGCGGCACGTCCGCGGGCAGCCGCGCCAGCACCCGGGAGACCGCCGCCTCCACGCACTCCCGCAGATACCGCTCGTGGTCCTCGATCCCGAGCACCGCCCGCGCGGTGTCCCTGACCCGCCACGCCACCAGGACGACGACACGCATGGCGACCCCGCCTGCGTCGACGGCCGCGATCGGCTCGCTGCGCCAGTGCCGCAGCCGTACGTCGACCCGGCGGCGCAGCACCAGCGGGTTCACCCAGAGCAGGCCGGTGCGGCGGACGGTCCCCCGGTAGCGCCCGAAGAGCCCGAGCACCCAGGCCCCTCCGGTCCGCCCCCGCGCCAGCCCGCCGAAACCGAACATCGTCAGGGCCCCGGCCCCGGTGTACGCGGCCCACTGCGCCGGTCCGAGTCCGGCGCCCGCGTACGCGGCCGGCAGTCCGAGCGCCCTCGCCGCGAGCCCCGGCAGCACCCCGGCCCACCAGGAGGTGAGGACGCATCCGGCCACCCCACAGGCCCCGCCCAGCACGCCCAGCGCGCCCGGGACCACCCGCGCCGGCCGCTCGGCCAGCTCGGGGTCGATCTCGACGGCGGGGCGCGGCCCGGCGGACGCGATCCCCTGCCGTACCCGCGGCTGCTCGCCGGTACCGCGCCGCCGGCCCACGACGGCGGGTGCGAGGGGGACGGCCACCGGTACGGGGTCGTCGCGGAACAGCAGGTGGACGGGGATCTCGGTGGTGGTCTCGTTCTGGATGAGCCGGGCGGGCCGCACGGGCCCTTCGGGCTCCGGTGTGGGTGGGGTGGTCGTACTCATACGTGCCTCCATGCCTCCGCGCAGGAAGAACCGTGGTGAGAGCTTTCGGGGAGCGGGGAAGGTGAATCCGCGTTCTGAGGGGACGGGGACGGGTCAGGCCGTCAGGAGAACAGCCGGCGCCAGGTCTCGGGGCCCGGGTAGCCGTCCGCCGCGCCGCCGCGCCACCCCTGGGCCCGCTGGAACGCCTCCACGTTCCGCCGGTCCGACTCGCCCCAGCGCGGCCCCGGACCCGAGGTGTAGTACTTGCCGAACCCCTTCTCGACCAGCCGCTTCCCCAGCCGGAGGACGTACGCGTTGTCCGCGCCCGGCCGGAACAGGCCGCGCCCCGGATAGCCGGGGACGCCGTGCGAGGCGGGCGGCGGGGGCCCGCCAGCAGCCACCGGGTCCCCGGAACCGCCGGGCGGGGTGGGCGGGCCGGGCGGAGTGGGCGGGGTGGGCTTCATCGACGGCGCTCCCGGTGGGCGGGAGGCGCCGGGGGTGCGGGACGGGACGGAGGCGCCGGACCCTCCCGGCATGCCCGGCGGCCGGTGCACCACCGGCGGCTCGGGCGCCGCCGGCTTCCCGCGCGGGCCCTGGTTCCCGGCCTGCGGAATGTCCCGGCCCCGCCCGGTGACCAGATACGCCCAGGTCAGCGGGCCCGGAATGCCGTCGGCGAAGTGGCCCGACCAGCCCTGCGCCCGCTGGAAGGCCCGGGTCGCCCTGCGGTCCGCGTCCGACCACACCGGCCCCGGTCCGCCGGTGTAGAAGCGGGCCCCGCCGCGTCGCACCAGCATCTGCCCCAGCCGGGCGACGTACTTGTTGTGCGCGCCGGGACCGAAGGCCCCGGCGCCCGGGTAGCGCTCCCGACCGGACGGCCCGGCGGCCCCGTGCGTGCCCGGCTCCTCCGGCGTCCTCGGCGGGACGGCGGGCGCGCCGGGGCCGCCGGAGGAGCCGGACTCGGCGTCCGGCTGGTCGGCGTCGTCGGCGTCGTCGGCGATCAGGCCCTTGTAGCGGTACGGCACGTAGTGGGCGGCGTTGTCCCAGTACCCGTACGGGGTGGCCTGCCTGCGGGCGTACGGGTGGGTCGACTCGTAGGCGATGTAGTGGGTCTCCGCGTCGTCGGTCCAGCCCCCGAAAATGACGACGTGCGAGCCTTTTCGAGGGTCCTTCGGATTATGGAAGAGCAGCATGTCGCCCGGTTCGAGCCGGTCCTTCGAAATGCGCTGTGCGAACTTGCCGAGGCTGCCGGTCCATTCGTTCCCGGGGAGGTTCCAGGCCATCGAGACGAATCCCGAGCAGTCCTGCCGATAACCGTCGGACCAGTACGCGCGCATGCTGTACGGAACCTCGGCCTCGACCCAGGTCCTGGCTCGCCTGATGATGTCGGCGCGGGTGGTGGGCGGCAGCGTCACCTCCTTCAGCGGCTTCCCCCCGTCCGCCGGACGCCCTCGCTGGCCGTGCAGCGCACCCTTCGCCCCCTGCGGGGTATCAGTCCCCTCACCTGCGGGAACGACACCGGGGCGAACCGGTCCGTGGGCCGCCGCGACCGCCGGTACGACATGCCCCGCGCCGAGTGCGGCACCGGCGGCGGTGGCGACCACCAGGGCGTTCCTGACGGCTGTGGCCGCCGGGTGTCTCGCATGGGCGTACTGGGCCGAGTACGGCATGACCCGCCGCCAGTGGACACAGCCGGGGCATTCGCAATCGGCCCCCGGATCGACCTCCTCGAATACCGGAGTCTCCATACGATTCCCCTCGCGAACCGACCGAAGAATTCCACGCTTCTGCACGCCCGTCAGTTTCTCAACTGTCCGCCGGTGTCGCATGCTGACGGTCCAAATGATGTACTCCGCCGCTCCCGGGCCGGGGCCGGGCCGAGGCCGGGCCGCTCCCGGGCCGGGGGCCGGGGGCGCGCCCCCCTCGGACCGGCCGGCGGTCGGGGGCGGGTGGCAGGCATCGAGTGATGGCCGGATGCCTGCCACCCGCCCCCTGCGGGGAAAGTTGAAGAGAAAAAGAAAAAACGTTTCGGCGATCTCATAGTTACCGGACGGTCCGGTAATTACTCGAAAGTGACTGTCGGGTAGCGTTTCGTTCATTGAGTCCGCCGACGGCCGATCTTGACGTTTCGAGCTTTTCGGTTGCATGATCAGCGCTGAACCAGAGCCGTGACCAAAGACCCCCCACCCTCTTTGGGAGCCGTAGAGCCGCCCCCCGCCCATTCATGTAAGAGCCACCCTTTTCGCGACCCTTTCGCGACCCCTTCCGCGCCCTTTCGCGGCCTCCTCCGCGATCCTTTCGCGGAGTCTTTCGCGATCCCTTCGCGACCTTTCAGGTAACCCTTTTCGCGCGCCCCGCAGCCTTTTGCTGATGCGCCCAAAGGGCGCTTCGGCATGCCCGAAAACCGCTTTCTGACGTGATTTCAGAAGTCGCTCGAAAAAGGTTCTTGAAGTCTTGACTTCCCATCAGAGGGCGCTCCATATTGATGGCCGACCACCCCCCGCCCTCGAATTCGGTCCTCGCTCGGAGGACCGATTCGCGGACCCCAAGGAGACATCAATGGCGATCGCACTCCCCTTCGGCCGCAGGACGGCCTTGGCCGCTCTGGTGATCACGGCGGCCGCGGCCACCACGCTCACCCTGCCGGCCACGGCCGAGGCCCAGTCGGGTTCCCGTATCTGCGGGAACTACTGGGAGGCCCGGGCCAACGGCAAGACGGTCGGGATCATGGCCAAGGTGCTGGAGGTGCCCAAGGTCGACTTCGGCATCTGCCTGCGCGTCATCGACAAGACCAACAGCATCAACGGCCGCGAACTGCCCGGCTACGGCAAGGTGACCTGGAACCCGCGTCAGCCCATCCGGTCCTGGACCTGCGAGGACGCCGGCGACCTGTTCAACGACAAGTACGGCCAGGACCCCTGCCTCACCATGAACCGGGTGGACCTCATCGGCCAGGTGGCCAACCGCACGCCCGCCGAGTGGTCGCAGGTGTACTGAGCATGAGGACGAACACCTGGTGGGCTCGCGTCCTGATGTGCGGCACCCTCGCCCTCGCGACCCTGGCCACGACCGAGGGCACGGCGAGTGCCGCCACCCAGTGCTTCAGCCAGAGCTATTCCGACGGAGCGAACGTCGTCCCCGGCACCGGCGGCGGCAACGTGACCCGGTCGATCACCCGGCAGCGGGCCGGCAACACCTGGGACGACTGGGTCTGGCGCGGGACCGAGTTCCAGTGCCCCCGCGGGCGGACCTGTGAATACGCGTGGGACAAGTCGAAGACGACGACCACCGGCTGGGCCATCGGCGGCGGGACCGATCTCGGTAATGCCAGCTCGCCCTCCAAGAAGTGGTACAACACCGTGCTCGGCCTGGTCGGCGGATATCAGAAGACCACGCAGATCACGACCTCATTCACCTGGACCGTGCATCTCAACGGCGGTGACGTGGCACAGCCCATTCAGGTCGCGGTCCGCCGCTGGACACAGGGCGATTTCGCCGGCGGCTGGGTCAGGACCAACCGGGGCTGCCAGGGCGGAACCACCTACGAGTGGAACGGAAACCTGCGGTTCGGCAACTGGACCCGCGACGTCTTCGAGAAGGAAAAGGTCGGCTACGCCGTCAACGGCCGCATGTGATCCCGATATCACCCGGCCATTTCGGTGGGTCACTTCTGTTCACCGGCCCACTCCGAACAGCCCGGACAGCCTGAATCCCCCCACCATCGCTTCCGGGTATTTCCTTCTCCGAGAAAGGACACCATCATGCGCAAGAGAGTCTGGTGGAATCGCGCTCTGCTGTGCGGAGCGCTCGCCCTCACCACTCTGGCCACGACCGAGGGCACGGCGAGTGCCGCCACCCAGTGCTTCAGCCAGAGCTATTCCGACGGGGCGAATGTCGTCCCCGGCACCGGCGGCGGCAACGTGACCCGGTCGATCACCCGGCAGCGGGCCTCCAACACCTGGGACGACTGGGTCTGGCGCGGGACCGAGTTCCAGTGCCCCCGTGGCCGGACCTGCGACTACGCGTGGACGAAGTCGAAGACCACGAGCACCGGCTGGGCCATCGGCGGCGGCGTGGAACTCGGTAACGCCACGTCGCCCTCCAAGAAGTGGTACAACACCGTGCTCTCCCTGGTCGGCGGATACCAGAAGACCACCGAGATCAGCACGAACTTCACCTGGACCGTGCACCTCAACGGCGGTGACGTGGCACAGCCCGTCCAGGTCGCGGTCCGCCGCTGGACGCAGGGCGATTTCGCCGGCGGCTGGGTCAGGACCAACCGGGGCTGTCAGGGCGGAACCACCTACGAGTGGAACGGAAACCTGCGGTTCGGCAGCTGGACCCGCAACGTGTTCGAGAAGGAAAAGGTCGGCTACGCCGTCAACGGCCGCATGTGACACGCCAGTTCACCTTCCCCTTCCTTTCCTTCTTTTCCGGCTCTTCCCAGTCAAGGAGACACCCATGTCGATCAAGCTCATGAAGCGGCGTAAGGCGATGCTGACGGCCGCCGGAATGGCGGCCGGGGCACTGTTCGCCCTCGCGGTCCCCGGCACGGCCGAGGCCCAGTCCGGCTCCCGTATCTGCGGGAACTACTGGACGGGCTACTACGCCAACGGCCAGAAGGAAGTCACCTGGTCCCGGGTGATCGAGGTGCCCAAGAGCGACGGCGTCGCCTGCGATGTCGCCATCAACCGGACGGACCGCGTCGGCAATCCCCCGCAGGAGACCGTGAACCTCGGCGTGAAGTGGGGCTCCCGGCAGCGGCTGCAGAACGTGACCTGCGAGTGGTACTCCCAGGACGTGCTGAACTCCAAGCACGGGGACGACGTCTGCAACAGCATGCTGCGCGCGGACAACGTGTTCGAGGTCAAGAACCGCACCATCAGCCAGTTCTACGTCAAGAGCTGAGCACGCAGACCGGTCGCCCGACTCCCCCGCCGGAGCCGGGCGACCGGCGGTTGTCCACGTCGGGAGCCGGCGACCGGGCGTTCCCGAGCCGGGAGCCGGGCGACAGATCGTTCCCCGTGCGGTCCCGCGATCCGTCCCGGACCACGCGGTCAGAAGCACCCCGGCACCTCCGCTAGACTTTTCCTCGCGCGCCGCTAGCTCAGTTGGTTAGAGCAGCTGACTCTTAATCAGCGGGTCCGGGGTTCGAGTCCCTGGCGGCGCACCACCCGAAGAGGGCCCTCGCGAGCATGTGGCGCGAGGGCCCTCTTCGCATGCCCTCTTCGCATGCCCTCTTCACACGTCCCCTTCTCCGCCGGCCCGTCGTCCTGCACGCGCCCCCCGGCGCCTCCCCGCGCGCGCCCCCGGCGCCTCACCCCTTTTCGCACACCCGTGCCATGGGCGAATTAGCGCCGAAATACGGACCCCAAACTTTCACCGAGGTACAGGACATATGCGCTCAGGAACAAAAGATGCCGAGCGGGCATCAATGCAACCGGATGACCGCCACCCCGTGTCTCCATGGTGTAGATCACATGGTGACGATGACGCATTGATGTGTCCGTAACGGTCGAGGGGGACCGATTCGGACGAAAGACCGACGAACACACACTCGATGAGTGTGCGGGGGGAATGACCCATGACGTCGACGCCGACGGGCGCCCGGCACAATCACGATCCATCCGAAACAGCCCGGCTCAAGGTACCGTCACCTCGGACCGGAGCATTCCGCAAGCTGCGGAAGACCCTTCCGCGCTACGACTACGAGCACTACAGCCGCCTCGCGGGACCACTCACCCAGCCCGATCCGACCAAGCCCTACACGGTGCAGTACCGCTCGCTGATCTCCCAGGAGCCGCACCGTCTGCGGGTGGCCCTGATGCTGGCCGCCGCACCGCTGCTCTCCCTGGTCCTGCTCGGCTGGCTGCTGCAGCAGGAGCACTGGACCAAGCGCGACTTCGTCGAGTACGACTTCCTGCCCGCCCTCGACATGGTCATGCTGGTCTCGATCGGTCTGATCGAGTTCTTCCGCTGCATGAACGTCCTGTCGAACGCGCACGCCACCCTGGTCGCCCGCGACCCCATCCCGGTGGTGCCCGAGACCGGCACCAGAGTCGCCTTCCTCACCTCCTTCGTGCCCGGCAAGGAACCGCTGGAGATGGTGACGAAGACCCTGGAGGCCGCGGTGCGACTGCGCCACCGCGGGCTGCTGCACGTGTGGCTGCTCGACGAGGGCGACGACCCGGCCGTGAAGGCGGTCTGCGCGCGGCTGGGCGTGCACCACTTCTCCCGCAAGGGCATCGCGAAGTGGAACCAGCCCAAGGGCCCGCACCGCGCCAAGACCAAGCACGGCAACTACAACGCCTGGCTGGACGCCCACGGCGACGACTACGACTTCTTCGCCTCGGTCGACACCGACCACATCCCGCTGCCCAACTACCTGGAGCGGATGCTCGGCTTCTTCCGCGACCCGAACATCGGCTTCGTCATCGGCCCCCAGGTGTACGGCAACTACGACAACTTCGTCACCAAGGCCGCCGAGTCCCAGCAGTTCCTGTTCCACGCGCTGATCCAGCGCGCCGGCAACCGGTACGGCGCCCCCATGTTCGTCGGCACCTCCAACGCCGTACGGATCAGGGCGCTCAAGCAGATCGGCGGGCTGTACGACTCCATCACCGAGGACATGGCGACCGGTTTCGAGATCCACCGTCACAAGAACCCGGCGACGGGGAAGAGATGGCGCTCGGTGTACACACCGGACGTGCTCGCGGTGGGTGAGGGGCCCAGCGCCTGGACCGACTTCTTCACCCAGCAGATGCGCTGGTCACGGGGCACCTACGAGACGATCCTCAAGCAGTACTGGAAGGGCTGGTACTCGCTGCCGCCGAGCAAGCTCTTCAACTACACGATGATGATCATCTTCTACCCGATGTCCGCCCTCAACTGGATCCTGGCGGCGCTGAGTTGTGCCCTGTTCCTGGGTCTGGGCGCCTCGGGTGTGAACATCGACCCGACCGTGTGGCTGATGCTCTACGGCAACGCCTCGGCGCTCCAGATAGGTCTGTACGTCTGGAACCGCCGGCACAACGTCTCCCCGCACGAGCCGGAGGGCTCCGGCGGTGTGGCCGGCATGGTGATGTCCGCGCTGTCCGCGCCGCTCTACGCGAAGGCGCTGATCGACTCGGCCCTGCGCCGCAAGAGCAAGTTCGTGGTCACGCCCAAGGGCGACTCGGCCAGCCCCGACCGGTGGTTCGGCACCTTCCGGTACCACTGGTACTTCATCGTCATCTTCGGGGCCTCGATCGCCGCCGGCCTCGTCCTCGGCCACGCGCATCCCGCGATGATCATCTGGGCCACCTTCGCCATGATGATCACGGCTCTCCCGATCGTCGTGTGGCGGCACATGGTGCGGCAGGACCGGAAGAGGGCCGCCGCGGCCGACGGACTCCAGGGGTCGATGACGGCACCCCCCGAGGCGGCGCCCGCGCCCTTCGCGCCACAGTCCGCACCACACGCCCCGCCCGCACCCCACGCTCCCCGGCACAAGCCGAGCTGGGCCGCGTCCGGGCCGGGCAACGGAGGTAGTGAGCAGACCATGCAGATCGCCCTGGGCGGACTGGGGGGACGTAAGGAATGAAGGACCGTGCAGGCCGCCGCCGCGCCCGTCGCCTCGCGATCGGCGGGGCGGTGGTCCTCGCGCTCGCCGGGACGAACGGGCCCTGGGTGTACCGCTTCAGTACGGAGAAGTACCACGAGTACAAGATCAACCGGCCGGAGTACAAGGCCGCCAACGGGCACTGGCAGATCGTGGAGTTCCCGCGGGAGTACCGGCAGAACACGATCCACGCCGCGCTGCTGCACACCGGCAAGATCCTGTTGATCGCGGGCTCCGGCAACGACGCCGACAACTTCGACAGGAAGAAGTTCGACACCCGCGTCTGGGACCCGGTCAAGCAGACGATCAAGCGGGTGCCGACCCCCGCCGACCTGTTCTGCACGGGGCACACCCAGCTGGGCAACGGCAACCTGCTGATCGCGGGCGGCACCAAGCGCTACGAGAAGCTGAAGGGCGATGTCACCAAGGCCGGCGGCCTGATGATCATCCACAACGAGAACCCCGACAAACGGATGCGGATCAGGGCGGGCACCCGGTTCGTCGGCAAGGAGAACGGCAGGACCTTCGTCCTCAAGGACACCGTCGACATCAAGAAGGCCGTCAAGACCTTCGACCCGGACACGGGGAAGTTCACCGGCAACGAGCCGGGCATCGCGCGCGCCTACGTCGAGGCCGAGCGGCGCGGCAGGAAGTACGAGACGGGCACGGAGGACAACTACCGGGTCGTGGGCCTGAAGGGCGAGGACGCGCGGAACACGTACGGCATCGCGCAGAAGCTCGCCCTCGACAAGAAGGACTTCCAGGGGATCAGGGACGCCTACGAGTTCGACCCGGTCGCCGAGAAGTACATCAAGGTCGACCCGATGAACGAGGCCCGCTGGTACCCGACGCTCACGACCCTGTCGGACGGCACCGTCCTGTCGCTGTCCGGCCTCGACGAGATCGGTCAGCTGGTCCCGGGCAAGAACGAGATCTACAACCCCGCGACGAAGAAGTGGACGTACACCAAGGACGTCCAGCAGTTCCCGACGTACCCGGCGATCTCCCTGATGCAGAACGGCAAGCTGTTCTACTCGGGCGCGAACGCGGGGTACGGGCCGGACGACATCGGGCGCGACCCCGGTGTCTGGGACCTGCGGACCAACCGGTTCACCAAGCTGCCCGGCATGAGCGACGGCAAGCTGCTGGAGACCGCCGGGACCGTGCTGCTGCCTCCGGCGCAGGACGAGACGTACATGGTCATCGGAGGTGGCGGGGTCGGTGAGTCGCAGCGGTCCAGCCGGAGGACCCGGCTGATCGATCTGCTGGCAAACAGGCCGAGGTTCGTGGACGGGCCCCGACTGGCGAAGGGCACGCGGTATCCGCAGGCGTCGATCCTGCCCGACGACACGGTCCTCATCTCCGGGGGCTCGGAGGACTATCGCGGGCGCGGCGACTCCAACATCCTGGAGGCACGGCTGTACGACGCGAGGACGGGCGGGATGCGCCGGGTGGCGGACCCGCTGGTCGGCCGGAACTACCACTCCGGGTCGATCCTGCTGCCGGACGGCCGGGTCGTGTTCTTCGGGTCGGACTCCCTCTACGCCGACAAGGCCAACACCAAACCGGGGGAGTTCGAGCAGCGCATCGAGATCTACACGCCGCCGTATCTGTACCGGGACGCCCGGCCGACGCTGACGGGCGGGCCGAAGACGGTCGCGCGCGGCGGGACGGCGACGTTCGGCGCGCGGGACGCCTCGGCTGTCCGCTCGGCGCGGCTGATCCGGCCCAGCGCGTCGACGCATGTGACGGACGTGGACCAGAAGTCGATCGAGGTGGACTTCGTGGCGAAGGGCGACCGGATCACCGTGACCGTGCCGAAGAACCGGAATCTGGTGCAGTCGGGGTGGTACATGCTGTTCGTGACGGACGAGGCGGGGACGCCGAGTGAGGCTCGGTGGGTGAAGGTGCCGTAGCGCTGCGCTCGCCCGCGCCGTTGTGACCTCGGGCCCGGTGCGCCGTTCTGGCCTCGGGCCCGGTGGGGCTTCTCGCGCAGTTCCCCGCGCCCCTGGAAAAGCAGGGGCTGCGCCCCGTGCTTTTCCAGGGGCGCAGCCCTCAGTCGGACGCCTTCGCCAGGGCCAGGGCGTACTCCGGCCACCACTCCCCCGCCCTGGGACCGCCCTTGCACTCCCCGTCGGACTCCCCGGGACGCTTCACCCACAGGTACGCGTCGACCAACTCGTCCGGGGTCCTGGTCGTCGGGGTCTCCCCCAGCGCCCGCCCCGGCGGGTTGCACCAGCGTTCGTCCTCGTCGCCCTCGGTCCAGGGCCCGTTGCCGTTGCGGCTGGTGTCGACCACGAACGGCTTGTCGCCGATCCTGGACGAGAGCCGCTTGCCGTACTTGATGGAGTCCTCGGTGGTGTAGAAGTTCGAGACGTTGACGGCGAAGCCGTCCGCCTGCTCGATCCCGGCCCACTTGAGGGGCTCGTCTATCTCGTCGGGGTCGCCCCAGCCGGCGTTTCCCGCGTCGAGGTACACCTTGGTGTTCTTCAGTCCGCCGAGCCTCTCGATCGCGCCCTTCAGCAGGTCGTACCGCTCCCCGTGGAACTCCTCCGGGGTGCAGCCGTCCACCACGTGGAGCACCGCGTCGGGCTCCAGGACGACCGTGGCCGCCCGGTCCCCGATGCCCCGGGCCACCCCGTCGATCCACGCCCGGTAGGCGTCGCCGTCGGCCGCGCCGCCACCGGAGTACTGGCCGCAGTCGCGGTGCGGGATGTTGTAGAGGACGAGGACGGCGTCCCGGTCCGCCTCCTTCGCGGCCTCGGTGAAGCCCCTGGCCTCCCGCTCCGGGTTCTCCGGGCCGATCCACTCGCCGGTGGGCTGCTCGGCGATCCTGCGGATCAGCTCGGCGGCCCTGTCCCTGCCGGCCTTCTCGTAGGCGGCGACCTGCGCCGCCGCGTTCCCTCGCGGATTGACCCAGAACGGGTCGGTGCCGTCGGGCCGTTGGGTGATACCCGGCCCTGTGCTCCGGTTCTTCCCGCCGTCGCCGTCGTCCCCCCCGGAACAGGCGGCGAGCGCTATCGCCGCCACCACCGCCGCCGACGCCCGAACCCCGGCACCCCTCCTGCCGTACATCCAACTCCCCCTCGGGTGCACCGTGTCGTAAGCCTCAATCCTGACATAAGTACCGCCTCGCCAAGGGGGCCGTCACATCCTTGTCCGGGTGCTGTCGACTCCTGATCACGATGGTGGGGCGACACGTCCGGACGGGGACGGAAACCGCTCGTACGGCCCGCCGGAGCACCGGTCGAGGCGGAGTCGCCCGAACGCCAACTCCGGTGTCGACGGCCTCTCATGACGCATAGTCATGCCTCGCCGGACCGGTCCGGGACCGGACTCTGGCCGCGGGCGCCCCCGCGCTCTACAGTCGCAGAGGTGCGGCGCTCCGGGGTGCTCCGCCCGTATGCCTCCCGTGCCGGCGCCCGGGTCCCTCCCGCAGCCCGTACGCCCCACGGTCGAGGACCGGCCCGGTCGGCGGCCCCGGGGGGAGCGGGTCGCGGACCGGGCCGGGTGGGCCGGCGCCGCGCGTCCGGCTCGGGGCCGGGGCTCAGGGGTCCGTGCCGCTCAGGGGTCCGTGCCGCTCAGGGACCCGCACCGCTCAGGGACCCGTACCGCTGAGGTACGCGGAGACGACGACGTTCGCCGCGTACGTGCGGGTCGCCTGGTCGAAGGTGCCGCCGCAGGTGATGAGCCGGAGTTCGGCCCGCCCCGACTGCCGTACGCCGTAGGCCCGTTCGGCGTCGAAGTCGTCACGGCCGATGACCTGGACGTCGTCCACGGTGAACTCCGCGATCCTGCCGTCGCTGCGGGTGACCCGGACCTTCTCGCCGATGCCGAGCGCGCTGAGCTTGTAGAAGACGGCGGGGCTGGTCTCGGTGTCGACGTGTCCCACGAGCAGCGCCGCTCCGGGCGCCCCCGGCCGCGCACCGCCCGCGTACCAGCCGACGACGCCCGGCTGACCGTAGGAGGGCGGCTCGATCGCCCCGTTCCGGTCGAGGCCCCGCGCCACGACCGGCGCCTGCACGCCCATCGCGGGGATGTCCAGCCGTTGCGGCCGCGCGTCCCTCAACGGTGCCGCGGCGGGCGGGAGTTCGGCCTGCGCGGGGCGCCCGACGGCCGCCACGTCACCGGTCATGGGCGCGGACTCACCCGCGCGTACGTCGGTGATCTCCCGCCCCCACAGCCACAGACCCAGCAGCAGTACGGCCCAGGCGACCCCGGCCACGACCCGGCCGGTTCCGCTGCCGGACCTGCCCCCGGCGCCCGTCCCGATGATGCTCTCGTTGTCGGCGTAGTCGTGGTTCCGCTTCGACACGGCGACCTCACTCCGTGCCGCGGCCGCGGCCCCGGCGCGCGCCCCGCGCCACGACCGCCGCCGCCGCGACGCCTGCGAGGACCAGGCCGACCACGGCGTGGCGGGCGCCGGGGCCCGCGTGCCGGGCGTCGTCCAGGGAGCCGGCCGGGTCGGCCGAACCCCGGGCGTCCACCGGCCCGTCCGCCGCGATCCGGGCGGCCGCTCCGCCGCCGCCCGCGCGGACGGGGGCGACCGGGGAGGCGGGGGACGCGGGCCGCGGTGTGGGGCCGGACTCGGCGCCCGGTGGCGCGGGGGCCGAGGGACCGGCGGCTTCGGGCCTCCCGCCGCCGACCCGGAGGGTTCCCCTGATCCCGTCCTCCACGCCTGGGCAGGTGACCCGTAGCTCGTAGGTACCGGGGCGGAGCGAGGACCGTACGCGGGTGTCGCCGGTGAGGGTGCCGAGGCTCCCATCGCCGGGCCGGGTGAGCAGCGCGTCCGCGACGAACGCCTCCGAGACGGCCGTCGCGGACTCTCCCGCGCAGCCCGCGGCCCGTACCTGGATGTCGCTGCCGGGCGGCGGGGAGGCCGGCACCGCCGAGACGCGCCCCGGGTCGGCCGCGAGGGCCGGGGACGCGGACACGGCCAGTGCCGCGGCGAACAGCGTTCCGGCACAGAGAGCGACTCGTGATGAGCCCATGGTGAACCTCCAGACACCTGAGACTCCCGCGCCGGGCGGCGGGCCGCATCCGGGGAGGGGCCGCGGCTGCTCCGTACGGGTGTCCTGGGGTTTATCCGGTGGGTCGGTCGGGTGGGTCGGGTGGGTCGGTCGGGTGGATCCCTCCGGCGGAGCCGTCCCCCGTGCTGTCCGGCGGGCGGCCGGCGGTGGGTTCAGATGCGGTCGACCAGGTCCGCGATGGAGTTCACGACCTTCGACGGGCGGTACGGGAACTTCTCGATCTGGTCCGGGGTCGTCAGGCCGGTGAGCACCAGGTAGGTCTGCATTCCGGCCTCGATGCCCGCGAGGACGTCGGTGTCCATGCGGTCGCCGATCATCGCGCTGGTCTCGGAGTGCGCGCCGATGGTGTTCAGGCCGGTGCGCATCATCAGGGGGTTGGGCTTGCCCGCGAAGTACGGGTTCTTTCCTGTCGCCTTGGTGATCAGCGCGGCCACGGCTCCGGTCGCGGGCAGCGCGCCCTCGGCGGAGGGGCCGGTCTCGTCCGGGTTGGTGGCGATGAACCGGGCGCCGTCGTTGATCAGCCGTACCGCCTTCGTCATAGCTTCGAAGGAGTACGTGCGGGTCTCGCCGAGGACGACGTAGTCGGGCTCGTGGTCGGTGAGGACGTACCCGATGTCGTGCAGCGCGGTCGTCAGCCCCGCCTCGCCGATGACGTACGCCGTGCCGCCGGGCCGCTGGTCGTCCAGGAACTGGGCGGTCGCGAGGGCGGAGGTCCAGATGTTCTCCACGGGCACGTCCAGGCCCATGCGGGAGAGCCGGGCGTGCAGGTCGCGCGGGGTGTAGATCGAGTTGTTGGTGAGCACCAGGAAGGGGCGCCCGGACTCGCGGAGCTTCTTTATGAAGGCATCGGCGCCGGGGATCGGCACACCCTCGTGGATGAGCACACCGTCCATGTCGGTGAGCCACGACTCGATGGGCTTGCGCTCTGCCATGTGCGATCTCCTGCCGACCTGTGCCGATTCCCGCGTACGCCCGTGCGCCGGTACGGCCGTACGCCCGTACCCGTACGTCCGGGCCCGCCCCAACCCTAGTGAGGGCTGGCTGAAAAGAGGAGGCCGATCTTGGCCGCTGAGACCGCCCGCATCAGGTCAGCGGGGGTGCGTGCGGCCCGGCGGGGCGCCGGACGGGTGTCAGCCGGACCGTTGTCAGCCGGTCCGCCTGCGGACCGCCGCGACCAGGAGCCCTCCGGCGGACAGGAGCAGCAGCCCGCTCACGTACGGCAGTGCCTCCCGCACACCCGAGGCGGCCAGCTCGGCGCGGCGCTCCGGCGGGTAGGACCGCGGCTCTCCCCGTACGGTGCCTCCGCCCTCCTTCGCGGGCCCGCCGCCGTCCCGGACGTTGCCCTCCTTGCCCGCCCCGGCGTCCTCGTCGTTCTCGTCGCCCTCGCCGTCGGTGATCCGGAAGCGGTAGTCGTTCGACTCCCCCACCCACTCGCTGTCGTCGCCACGCCGCTCGACCACGGCGGCGTTCGCCACGACGTCGTTCGGCACGGTCGCGTCCGAGGTGAGGGAGAGGCGGACCCGGACGGTCAGGGTGCGGCCGGGGGGCACGGTGAAGCCGGGGCCGTGTCCGCCGAGGACACCGACCAGCTCGTCGGAGTCGGTCCGCTCGAAGGTCACCGGCAGGGGGGTCGCGCCCTCGACGTCACCGGCGTCCCCGGTGGCGTCGGTGGCATCGGTGGTATCGGTGGCGTCGTAGTACTCCAGCTGCGGCTGTGTCCGTTCCAGCGTGCGCGCGCCGTCGGTCAGCACGACCACCGGGTGGATGTTCCCGCAGGTCCGTTCGGTGGTGTTGGTCAGCTCCAGCGCCCAGGTGTGGAACCCGCCGCCGGCGACATAGGTGGCGGGCCCGCCACGGATGCGGGTCCGCAGGGGAAACGTGCCCCTCTCGGTCCCGGAGCAGGTGGGCCGCGGGTCGGCCGACACCGCACGCGGCGGGCCGCCGGGGGCGGGGGCACGGTCGAGCGCCACCGCGGGACCACCGGCGACGACGGCGGTGACCGCGGCAGCGGTGGCGGTGGCCGCGCCGGCCAGGACGAGGGTCAGACAGGTAGACGGTCGCATGAACACATGACCATGCCATCTACCTGCGCGGGGGCGGGCCGCCACGCCAACGGGGCGGCGGCGCACGGGGGAAGTCCGCTCGATCAGCGGAGCGAGGGGGTGGGGGGCACCCCGTGGACACCCTCAGGGGCAGCGCCCGCATGTCAGGGGCGCGGGAAACCGCGCGAGCGACCACACCCGACCCGCACCCACACACCCAGCCGCACCCACCCGCCGACCTCGACCCACCTCGGCCAACCTCGGCCAACCTCGGGGCGCATCCCGCCCACCCTCACCCGTCCTCACGCCCGAACAGCGGCGCCAGCAACAACTGCGCCGCCCCCTCGGCGACCGCGGACGCCCCGCCCTCCACCACCCGGACCGGCACGGCCGGATCCTCACCCTGCCGCCGCGCCCACGCGTCGAGCACGAACCCCACGCCCCGTACGAACGCGTCGGGCCGCGCCTCGATCGTGCGCCCGCCCAGCAGCACCAGCTCGATGTCGAGCAGCCCCACCAGGTTCGCGACCCCCGCGCCGAGCACCCGCGCGGCCTCGTCCACGTCTCCCCGCGCGACCGCCGCGAGGCACAGCGCCTCGATGCACCCCCGGTTCCCGCACTCGCACAGCGGCCCGTCCAGCTGGACGACCTGATGCCCGAACTCACCGGCCCGGGTCCGCGCCCCCCGGTGCACCGCCCCGTCGATCACGAGCCCCGCCCCCAGTCCCGTACCGAGGTGGAGGTAGGCGAAGGAGCCGTGCGCCCCGGCGGCCGCCGCGAGCCCCAGGGCCGCCGCGTTGGTGTCCTTGTCCACGACCACCGGCAGGCCCAGCCGTCGCACCAGCGCGGCCCGCAGCGGGAACCCGTCCCACTCCGGGAAGCCGGTGACCCGGTGCAGGACGCCGTGCAGATGGTCGAGCGGGCCGGGCAGGGCGACGCCGACGCCGAGGACGGGCAGGAGGGGGGAGTCGGGGAAGTCGTCCCCGGGGCCGGCCGGTGCGACGGAACGCTCCTCGCCGGCCGCCGCCAGCAACGCCTCCACCTCCGCGGCCGCGCCCTCGACCACGGCGTCCGCCCCGGCGCCGAGGTCCAGCGGAGCCTGCCGCCGCGCGACCACCGAGCCGGTCAGATCGCAGAGGACGGCCGTCAGCTCGTCGCGGTCGAGATGGAGACCGACCGCGTGTCCGGCGTCGGGCACGAGCCGCAGCACGGTCCGCGGCTTGCCCCCGGTGGAGGCCCGGTACCCGGCCTCCGTCAGGAGCCCGTCCGCCCGCAGCCGGGCGGTGATCTTACTGACGGCCTGCGGGGTGAGCCCCGTCCGCTCGGCCAGCTCCAGCCGGCTTATCCCGGCCGGGCCGGCGCCGCGCAGCAGGTCCAGCACCAGTGCGCCGTTGTGGCTGCGCAAGGCGAGCAGGTTCACCCCGGTCACCCCCGGAGGGCGTCCCCCACCGCCGAGGCCACCGCTCGTACCACCACCGTTGCCGGTCCCGTTGCCGTTCACCCTCCCATTGTCCCTCGCGCTTGCACTTTGGCAACAGCGTTGCTTAAGTGGGCGTATGACAGGCACCAGCACAGGCAGAACCCCTCGCGTCGCCCTCGTCGGCTACGGCCTCGCGGGCTCCGTCTTCCACGCCCCGCTGATCGCCGCGACGGACGGCCTGATCCTCGACACGGTCGTCACCTCGAACCCGGAGCGGCGGGCCCAGGCCCGCGCCGAGTTCCCCGAGGTGCGGTTCGCGGCCACGGCCGACGAGCTGTGGGACCGGGCGGACGAGCTGGACCTGGTCGTCGTCGCCTCCCCCAACAAGACGCACGTCCCCGTGGCCACCGCCGCCCTGGAGGCGGGCCTCGCGGTCGTCGTCGACAAGCCCGTCGCCGGTACGGCGGCCGAGGCGCGCGAGCTGGCCGCCCTCGCGGACTCCCGCGGCCTGTTCCTCTCCGTCTTCCAGAACCGCCGCTGGGACAACGACTTCCTGACCCTCCAAAAGCTCCTCGCCGACGGTGAGCTGGGCGAGGTCCGCCGCTTCGAGTCCCGCTTCGAACGCTGGCGCCCCCAGCCCAAGGGCGGCTGGCGCGAGTCCGGCGACCCCGCAGAGATCGGAGGTCTCCTCTACGACCTGGGCAGCCACGTCGTCGACCAGGCCCTCACCCTCTTCGGCCCCGCCACCCTCGTGTACGCCGAGTCCGACCTCCGCCGCCCCGGCGCCGAGGTGGACGACGACACGTTCATCGCGGTCACCCACGCGAACGGTGTCCGCTCCCACTTCTACGCCTCCGCCGTGACGCCCCAACTCGGCCCGCGCTTCCGGGTGCTGGGCTCCGAGGCGGGCTACGTCAAGTACGGCCTCGACCCCCAGGAGGCGGCCCTCCGCGAGGGCGAGCGGCCCGCCGCCGGCGCCGACTGGGGCCGGGAGCCCGAGGACCTCTGGGGCCGCGTCGGCGCCGGCGACTCCCCGCCGACCGGCGGCGGCAGCCCCGTCCCGACCCTGCCCGGCGACTACCCCGCGTACTACGCGGCCGTGGCCGCCGCCCTGCGGGGCGCCGGCGAGAACCCGGTGACGGCGCACGAGGCCGCCGCCGCGCTGGACGTACTGGAAGCGGCGCGCAGGTCGGCGCGCGAGGGCGTGGCGGTGCGACTGTGACGACCGACGACCCCACCACCCCCGCCGTCCCGACCATCGAGGAACTCGAAGCCCAGGAACGCCGGCTGGTGCTCCCCCGGTTCACGTACGACGACGCCTGGGCGCTGGGCTCCCTGCTGGTGGACCTGGCCCGCGAGCAGGGCGCCCCGGTCGCCATCGACATCCGCCGCGGCCCCCAGCAGCTCTTCCACGCCGCCCTGCCCGGCTCGACCCCGGACAACGACGCCTGGATCGACCGCAAGCGCCGCGTGGTGGAGCGCTATGCCCACTCCTCGTACCTGGTGGGGGCGCTGTTCCGGGCCAAGGACACCACCTTCGAAGCCTCGTCCCGCCTGGACCCCGACCACTACGCCGCCCACGGCGGCTCCTTCCCCTTGACGGTGGAGGGAGCGGGAGTGATCGGCACGGTGACGGTCTCGGGCCTCCCCCAACTGGAGGACCACGAGATGGTGGTCAAGGCCCTGGAACAGTTCCTGGGCACCCTGTAACCACGTGCCGAGCCCGCGTCCCTTCAGGGGCGCGGGGACCTGAGCACTCCTTCAGGGGCGCGGGGACCTGAGCACTCCTTTGGGAACGAGACCCCAGCGAACCGAACACCCCGAACCCGACAAAGGTGCCTTGACGCAGGACATGGAGGCGCCCCCCGTTCGCGCTACCGAACCGCGGCGGCCGACGACGCCCCGGCACCGGTCCCCGCAGCCCCACCGGTCCCCGTACCCGCCCCGGCCCCCGTCGGCGCCGTCGGCAGCGGGTAGAGCAGCGCCCGCTCCACCGCACTCCACGTCGTACTGGTCACCACGTACAGCGCGGCCGCCAGCGGCACCACCGCCACGCTGAGCAGCGTGAAGAAGGACATGAACGGCATGAACTTGCTGACGGCCCCCATGCTCGCCGCCATCCCGGGCACCTGCTCGTCCGACACGGCCGGCATCCCGGCCGTACCCGCCGCCATCATCCGCTTCGTACGGCGGAAGTTGAAGGTCGCGACCCCCGCGACGATCACGAACAGCCCCAGGTAGACGAGCCCCTGCGGCCCGAAGACACCGCCCTCGCCGAGCGCGTCGTGCCAGCGGTCGCCGAGCGGGGCCGCGAAGAGCTTGTGGGTGAGCAGGGCGTTGGTCTCGCCGCCGATCGTCCGGTTGGAGAAGAGGTGGTAGAGGAGGAAGAAGGCGGGCAGCTGGCAGAGGCTGGGCAGGCAGCCGGACAGCGGCGACACCTTCTCCTTGGTGTGCAGCTCCATCATGGCCTTCTGCAGCTTCTCCGGGTTCTTCGCGTGCTTCTTCCGCAGCTCCGCGATCTGCGGCTGCAGAGCGACCCGCGCCCGCTGCCCCCGCGCCGCGGCCCGGGACAGGGGGTGGACGAGCAGCCGTACGAGCGCCGTGAACAGGATGATCGCGAAGGCCGTCGCGGAGGCGTGGAACAGCGGCTGGAGCAGATCGGCGAGGTGTCCGACGAGGTCGGCGAAAACGGACATGAGTGGGAGCCCTCCAGGGGGTCTCGTCGTGCCAGGGACCGGTCCGGCAGGGGACCGGGACGAAGGACTGGCGCGACGGCCCGCGCGAGGAGCACGTGCCAGGAAACAGCGGCGGGGGTGCCCCTACGCGGTGGCCGTCAGGAGGACGTGTCCGGGCGCCCGGGGCCGCGTACGGCCGCGGGCGTCAGGATCGCGCTGGGACAGGAACGCCGTACGGCGCTCACGGTCCCGCATGGCTGTCCGTACGCGTGTCCGCGGTACGACGGGGGCGCAGCGCGAGGCGATCACCGCGCAGGCGGCGAGCGCGGAGCCGGCGGCGGCGGTCGCGGCGAAGGCGACGGCCGCGGAGAGCGTGCCGGAGTCGAGGACGGCGACCTCGAACAGGAACAGCAGCAGCACGGCGGCGGGACGCGGGTTGACCCAGCTCGTGATCATGCGCACCCCTTCCCTGCTCCGTGTCCCTGTTCCGTGTCCTGCTCGGTGCTCCGGTCGCCGCACCGCGCTCTGCCGCCCCATGCTCTCATCCGAGGCGCACCGAGCGCAGCTTCCCCCAGACTACGAGTCGGTACGTGGAGGTGTACGCGGGTGTGCAGGTGGTGAGCGTGAGGTAGTGGCCGCGCTCGGCGTACCCGTACGACGGTCGCACGTCACTGCGCGGCACGGGCCGCAGGACCCCGCCGTCGCCGGGCGCGGTCTGCGGGAGCGTCCGGTCGACGACGTACGTGTGGACGGCGTCCCGGGTCTCGACGTGCACCTCGTCGCCGGGCACGAGCCGGTCGAGGTGCCGGAAGGGCTCGCCGTGGGTGTTGCGGTGCCCGGCGAGCGCGAGGTTCCCGGGCCGGCCCGGCTGCGCGGTCCCCGGGTAGTGGCCGACGTATCCCTTGTCGAGGACGTCCGCCCGGCCGACCCCCTCGGCGACGGGCACGCGAAGGCGGAGGCGGGGGATGTCGAGGACGGCGTAGGCCCCGGCCGGACGCTCCGGCTCCGCGCGCCCCCGGCGCACCGGCTCTCCCGCCACCACCCCCTTCCCGTCCCGCCCCCAATCCCTCTCCAGCGCGGCCACCTCACGGGCCGCCGCCTCCTGGGCCTGCCGGTTGGTCCACCACAGCTGATGGGCGACGAAGAGGAGCAGGACCAGCCCGAGCGTGACGGCGCCCTCGGCGGCGAGAAGGAGCGCGCGGGGGCGGGCGACTTTCATCTCCCCTTCTCACAACCGTTGAAAGAAAGAGGAGAAAGCGCTGTCACACCTCTCGACAACCTCACCATTCACCCCTGACTCTTCCGATGTCCCACTCAGCAGTTCGGAAGGTGGCCGGTCCCCCAACCCCACCTTTCCCTCCCTTCGGCACCCGCATCCCCCGGAGCTGACATGACTGCATCCCCCGACCCCGAGGACATCCGGACGAGACCTGCCCCGGAGCCCTCCGCCACCGACCGTCCCCCGGCCGCCTTCGGCCGCAGAGCCCTGCTGGCCGCGGCCGGCGGCGCCGTGGTCGGCACCGCCCTCGGCGCGGGCACGGCCCACGCGGACGCGACCATCACCGTCAACCCGGGCACCAAGTACGGGACCTGGGAGGGCTGGGGCACCTCCCTGGCCTGGTGGGCCAACGTGTTCGGCGCCCGGGACGACTTCGCCGACCTGTGGTTCACCACGAAGACGACGACGTACAACGGCACGGCCCTGCCCGGCCTGGGCATGAACATCGCCCGCTACAACCTCGGCGCGTGCAGTGCGAACTCCATCAACGGCGAGTCGATGGTGAAGTCCCCCAACATCCCGGCCTTCAAGCAGATCGAGGGCTTCTGGCAGGACTACACCAACGAGAACCCGGCCTCCTCCGCCTGGAAGTGGACGGCGGACCCGAACCAGCGCGCGGCCCTGACGAAGGCGGTGGCGCGCGGAGCGACGACCGAACTCTTCGCCAACTCCCCCATGTGGTGGATGTGTTCGAACCACAACCCCTCGGGCGCCTCCGGCGGCGGCAACAACCTCCAGACCTGGAACTACCGCCAGCACGCCTCCCACCTGGCGGCGGTGGCCCTCTACGCCAAGAACAACTGGGGCGTGAACTTCGCGACGGTGGACCCCTTCAACGAACCGGCGTCCTCCTGGTGGACGGCGACCGGCACCCAGGAGGGCTGCCACATGGACCCGGCGGTCCAGGCCGCCGTACTCCCGTACATGCGCAGCGAGTTGGACGCGCGCGGCCTGAACTCGGTCCGTATCTCGGCCTCCGACGAGACGAACTACGACACCGCCCGCTCGACCTGGAACTCCTTCAACTCCGCCACGAAGGCCCTGGTCAGCCAAGTGAACGTGCACGGCTACCAGGGCGCGGACGGCCGCCGCGACCTCCTCTACACGGACGTGGTCACCACCGCCGGCAAGAAGCTCTGGAACTCGGAGACGGGCGACAGCGACGGCTCGGGCTGGACCCTCGCCCGCAACCTCTGTTACGACTTCCGCTGGCTGCACCCGACGGCCTGGGTCTACTGGCAGGTGATGGACCCGACGGCGGGCTGGGCGATGATCGCCTACGACGCGAACACCCTCCAGCCGACGACGGTCCAGACCAAGTACTACGTGATGGCGCAGTTCAGCCGCCACATCCGCCCGGGCATGACGATCCTGGACACGGGCTCCAGCTACACGGCGGCGGCGTACGACGCGGCGGCGCGGCGCCTGGTGATCGTGGCGATCAACACCGCCTCCTCCGCCCAGACCCTCACCTTCAACCTGGCGAACTTCACGACGGTGACCGGCGGCACGAACGGCCTGGTCCCCCGCTGGAACACCCACACCTCGGGCGGCAGCGACCGCTACCGCGCCTACTCGGACACGCGCCTGAGCGGCAAGACGGTGGCGGTGCCGTTCGCGGCGGGGGCGGTGCAGACGCTGCAGATCGACGGGGTGACGATCTAGGGGAACCGGCGCTGCGGGCCGGTGGGCGCCGGCTCCCGGCCCGCGCGCTCCCTCCCACCTCTGCCCGTACCTCACCTCCATCCCCCTACCTCCCCCACGGGCAGTACGGTGTCGTCCATGCGCCCCGACACGCCTGCCGAGAACGTCGACCACAACGCCGAAGCGGCACGCCTGGAGCGGACCGCCGACCTCTATCCCGAGGACGCCGAGCACCTCCTCCTCCAGGCCGCCGCCCACCGCGAACTCTCCGGCGACCGCCCCACGGCGACAGCCCTCTACGACCGCCTCCTGTCCTCCTCCACCCCCCTGGACAACCCCCATCTCGTACGAGCGCTGAAAGCGTCCAACCTCTGGGAGTACGGCCACGAGGCGGAGGCCCGCGCGATCATCGACGGCGTCCGCGCGGCGGCCCCCCGCGACCCGGCGCCCTGGGTGATCGTCGCCGAGGCCCTGGAGGCCCATGACGAGCTGGAAGCGGCCCAGGACACGTTCACGGCGGCCGTCACCCTCCTCCTGACCGACGTCCCGGAGCCCCCGTACGCGACCCGCGCCCTGCTGTTCGGCCGCCACCGGGTCCGCCGCATGCTGGGCGCGGTCCACGACGAGTGGGACGCCATGGCGGACACCCAGCACTCCTCCTCGGTCTCCCTGGACGAGCTGCACGACCCGAAGCGCGTGTGGTCCCTGGGCTCGGACAACCCGGCGGAGCTCCAGGCCGAGATCTCCCGCCTGCGCGCGGAGCTGGGCGCGTACCGGGAGGCCCTGTCCCGTCCCTTCCCGGTGGCGGTCCTGCACTGGCCGGCCGGCGAACTCGCGGAACTGATCGCGGCCTACCCGGGCCTGGCCGCGGAATACCCCTCGCACGAGGAACACCTGGCGACGATAGAAGCCTCGCTGCGAGAACTGTCCTCCTCAGGCACCCCGAACCTGGGCATCGTGACGGGCACGGTCCCGTCGTACGAGGCGTTCGCGGCCTCGGAGGGCTCGTCCCCGGACGACGCGACGCTGCTGCCGCAGTATGCGACGACTTTGGCGGCCCGGGGGTTGGCGGTCTCGTGGCCGCCGCAGCGGGGGGCTGCTTGCTGGTGCGGGTCGGAACGGCCGTACGAGACTTGCCATGGGGCGTAGCTGTCGCCGGACCGGAGCTGGCCCCCGTCCAGCGGCCTCTACCTGAACTCGGCCAGTGCATCCGTCTGCTCCGGGCCGCTCGCTCGCTTCTCCAAGCGTTGGAGCGGCCCGGGGGCAAAGATGGCCAGGCTATGGCCGCGCCTACTCAGACCTCATGGCTTCCTGCATGAACTCCCTGTGTCGAGCGCGGGCCACGGCCAGCAGCTTCTTCTGTAGTTCGCCTCGGTCTTTGCCACGGGTCTTGAGAGCGTGGCAGTTCGGGCACAGGGCAATCATCGCCTCAGGGACATCCGGGCCTCCACGTGCCAGATCTTTGACGTGATCGACATCGAGAATGGGCGCGCCCGCATCCGTGCGTTCCAGAGGATGCCCCAAACAAGACGGGTTCTCGCAACGGCCTTCACTGCGAAGAATCACGGCTTCACGAGCGGCGGGTGAGCGCAGATAGCGCTCCACTCGCGTGAGCTTGGACTGGTGAGTTCGGCCAGCCGCTGTACGGCGCGCGGCTGCCGTCAGCTGCTTGTACTTTTCTCGCGTACTGATCGGCTTGGGCTGCGCCGTGAAGTGCACTTCAACGGGGATGACGTCGACCGTGTCGTCATGCAACTGCTTGTCATCCTCGCTGAGGGCTTCAATGACCTCCGGAGGCCAGGTCTCGCGGATGGGCGAGGGCACAGGCGCAAGGACCCAGACAAACTCTCGGCGCAGCAGACCGTCCTGTCCCCGTCCCCAGCGCTTGCGGCGCTGCACGATGACGGCCCAAGTCTCGAAGGTCCAGTGACCTTTGTAAGGCTTGTGCCAGTAGCGCAGAGCCTTCTCCTGCTCCTGGTACTCCGCCATGCTGCGATTGCCAGCCTTCAAGGTCTGGTCGCCGCTCAGCCCATCGCCGGTGTACGCGATCCAGTCCATCTCCGGGAGGCGCTGGTCCGCATACGGCCCCTTGTCGTCCGAATAAACGGAGAGAATGCCGTCCGCGAGGGGAGTGATGCCCAGCACGCGGTTGCCGCCATAAACGTCGGCAATGGCGACGCGATGACGATAGGGCTCGCCCGGGACCGGGCGTAAGCCAGTGGAGGCTTGTCCTGCCACCAGTTCCTTGAGCCCCAGCCCCTCCAGCAACAGGGGAGGCATGGGGGTGAAGAACCGTATGAGCAACGTACTGACTGCCCAGGCTGCCAACTCCATGTCCTCAGACAGGTGGTCATAGTCCTGCTGTGGCAGCCCTGCACGAGGGTTCGTTTCCTCCAGCGCGGACAGCTCCGGGAGGCGCCCCTGACTCGTCGCAGTGAGGTCGGTAGCCCCCGCCACCTCCCACAAGTTGTCCTTCTGTAGCGCCCAGAAGGGGTACAGCACGTCCTGGTCGCTGCCTGACGCGCCAGTGAACGCCTTGAGTAGTGGTGCCACTGCCTCCCGGACTGCCGACCAGGGCTGCTCGCGCGGGCGGCCGTGTACAGCTTGGGCTATGGCCCATAACAGCAGCAGCGGACGGTGGAGGTGCTGGCCCGTGGGACGGTGGGCCGGTCGTAACTCGCCTATGCGTTTGATCAAGTCTCGTTCGTCAGCCACGTCGCCACTCCAACCCCTCAGCCCAACCAGTAGGACTATCTGATCAGATGGCACTGACACTGCAGCGGGCGACTGCAACACCCCCGCCGCCATGCACGAGCTCCTGTTACAACTGGACCCAGCCAACTGAGCGATCGAGGGAGCTAGCGTGTTGGAGTCGGGGGATCTGTCACAGCCCGTCGCGGGCGTGTACGAGGAGCTCGTCACGCAGCGCATGCTTGAGCAGATGGAGCAGCTGGGGTCGGCTGGTTGGAAAGCCATCGACGCTGACGTCAGCGAGGAATCCTCTCCGCACGTACTTGCCCGGCACATCGGCCAGGCCATAGGGCGCAAGCTCAGCCAGTTGCCACACGGCAAGCGCGTTGCGCTGGCCAACCAGATCATCGGGGCGCTCGCGGCCGACGCACCTGAGCAAGACATCAGTGACACCAGCGAACTCATCGCCGACGGTCCTCGCCAGCTCTTGGCACTGGCCGAGCAAGAAGCTCCCGGGGTCTACGCGATCCGCCCCCTCACGCCACTCTCCGAAACCGCGCTCATCACCAACTCCCCTGAGGACCCGAGCCTCGGCAGTGAGTTGCGCGCCGAACTGGCTACAGCAGACCGGATCGATCTGCTCTGTGCCTTCGTGAAGTGGTACGGCCTGCGCGTACTCGAAGATGCACTCCGCGCGGCACGGCAACGTGGGGTGCCGATCCGTGTCATCACGACCACCTACATCGGCGCCACCGACCGCCACGCACTCGACCGTCTCGTCCGTGACTTCGGCGCGGAGGTGAAGGTCAACTACGAGATCCGCTCCACGCGGTTGCATGCGAAGGCATGGCTATTCCGACGCAACAGCGGGTTCGACACGGCGTATGTCGGTAGCTCCAACCTCTCGAAGGCGGCCCTGCTCGACGGGTTGGAGTGGAACGTACGCCTGTCATCGGTTGCCACCGCGGCAGTGCTCAACAAATTCGAGGCGACCTTCGACGCGTACTGGAACGACAGCGCCTTCGAGCGGTACGACCCGGACGCTGACAGTGGCCGTCTCGACCGGGCGCTGTCTCAGGCCAGCGGGTCAGGCCCCACGACCGATCTCAAAATCAGCCTGTCGGGGCTTGATGTCCGTCCCTTTCCTCATCAACGGGACATGCTCGAACGCCTCCGTGTCGAGCGGGAAGTCCGCGGCCGGAATCACAACCTACTGGTTGCAGCGACCGGTACCGGCAAGACGGTCATGGCGGCCCTGGACTACCGCAACCTAAGAAAGACCCTGGGACATGGAAATCCTCGGTTGCTGTTCGTAGCCCACCGCAAGGAGATTCTCAAGCAGTCGTTGCGTACGTACCGCGAGGTGCTCGACGACGCCTCGTTCGGAGAGCTCCTCTACAGTGGCCAAGACCCGCGCGAGTGGAATCACATCTTCGCCAGCGTCCAGTCGCTCAACCTCCAGCGCCTTGAGCAACTCGCCGCCGACCACTTCGACATCATCGTGATCGACGAGTTCCATCACGCTACGGCAAGCACATACCGTCGAGTCATCGAACACTTCAAGCCCAAGCAGCTCCTGGGTCTCACGGCGACGCCTGAGCGGACGGACGGGCACAATGTGCAAGACGAGTTCTTCGACGGTCGTATCGCAGCAGAGATGCGGTTGTGGGAAGCCTTGGAGAATGATCTCCTGTGCCCCTTCCACTACTTCGGGATTCCCGACGGGACCGACCTGACCAACCTCAGCTGGCAGAAGGGTTCGTACACCGATCGCGACCTGGAAAACATCTACACGGGCAACCACGCCCGCGCCCGCATCGTCATCAAGCAGATCCGTGACAAGGTTTCCCACCCGGGAGCCATGCGGGCGCTCGGCTTCTGCGTGACCAAGCTGCATGCGCACTTCATGGCGGACGTCTTCCGAAAGTCCGGCTTCCAAGCCGTAGCACTCGACAGCGATTCCAGCGCTGCGGATCGGGCGCAGGCTTTGGCCGACCTACGGGATGGCAAGATTCAGGTGATCTTCTCGGTCGATCTGTTCAACGAAGGGCTCGACATCCCCGATGTCGACACCTTGCTGCTCCTCCGACCTACGAGCAGCGCAACGGTCTTCCTCCAACAGTTGGGGCGAGGACTGCGGCGCACCGAGACGAAACCCGTCCTCACTGTCCTCGACTTCATCGGTCAGCACCGGGCGGAGTTCCGCTTCGAGCAGCAGTTCCGAGCTCTAACGAACCTGTCCCGTAACCGGCTCATCGACCATATCGAGCACGACTTCCCGCAACTTCCCTCGGGCTGCCAGATCATCTTGGAGGGTAAGTCCAAGGATCTAGTGCTCGACAACATCCGCACCCAGATCGGCGCTACCGTCAAGACCCTGGTGAAGGAGGTCCAGGACTACCGCACTCCACGCCTGTCGGACTATCTCCGTGAGAGCCGTCGAGACATCAAGGAGATCTATAAGAGTGACAACTCTTGGACGTCCGTTCTCCGTAAGACCGGCGCGATCACTGAACCTGCTCCCGCCGGGGAAGCGGCACTCCTCAAGCGCGTCCACGCGTTCCTCCACGTAGACGATCACCACCGCGCGCAGGCATATCTCCGTCTCCTTGCCGATGACGCCCCGCCGTACGAGAAACTCATGCCGGCTGATCAGGCGTATGCCCGCATGCTGTTCTTCAATCTCTGGGACAACGCGGGTGGATTCACCAGCTTCCAGCAGGGGCTTGCATCCCTGCGTTCCCAGCCGGTCTTCCGCGATGAACTACACCAAGTGCTGTCGTACGTCATGGAACGGTACGACCATTTCCCGATTCCACTCTCAGGGCCGCACAGCAACATCCCACTGAAGGTCCACAGCGCCTACAACCGTTCCGAGATACTGGCTGCGCTTGGGGTAGCTCGCTTCGGCGGCCAGATGCCGAGATCCTTCGCGCAAGGCGTGCAGTGGGTGGAGGACATCAAGACCGACGCCTTGCTGATCACCCTGGACAAGAACGAGAAAGACTTCTCCCCCACAGTCCGTTACAAGGACTATGCCTTGAGTCCCACGCTCTTCCACTGGGAATCCCAGAACGCCACTGCCGAGAGCTCTCCCACCGGCCTGCGGTATCAGCGACACGTGCAGGAAGGTAGTCACGTTCTGCTGTTCATGCGCCGATACAAGGACACCGACATCGGCAAGGCACACCCCTGGATGCTTCTCGGTCCCGCGACGTACGTGGAACACACCGGCAGCAAGCCGATGGCCATCACGTGGCGTCTGAAGCACGAGCTTCCGGCGGATGTCTGGACATACTCGGCGATCACCAGCGGATAGCGGTCCACTGCCCACCGGTGATCGCCTGCAAGCCCCTAGGCAGCGGTGAGCCCGCTCAGCAGGTTCACCGCTGCAGGCGGAGGCACTCCTATGCGGACGCCTCCGCCTCGAAGCGGCTCTGGGCTCGATCGAGGATGTCGTCGGCGTCACGTCCGTGGGCTCTCGCCCAGTGCAACAGGTCAGCGATCAGAGTGCTCACGGCTTCTTCGGCCACAGCCCTGGTGAAGGGTGTGGGCCGCATCGCCTGAGGGAGCCCCACCGTGCCGTACAGCGCCAGGATCGCCTCAGCGCGGGCAACGGGCACTCCACTGACGTGTCCGCTGTCGGAGGTCAGCCCCGTCGCGATTTCGCACCACGTCACTTTGTGATCAGCGTGCGGCTGCACGCCCCAACGGTCGGCGACGGCGCTGATCAGCGCCATCCCTCTGCCGGACTCACGCTCGGTTTCGAGGTCCGAGCCCTCGATGAGAGTCGGCATGGATCGGAGGTCAGGATCGTGCACCTCAATGCGTAGACAGGTGCCGTTCATGGAGACGGCAAGTGTGGTGGGGGTTCCGACTCCTACGTGGTTGATGACGTTGGAGACGAGCTCGCTGACACAGAGTTGTGCGGCGCTGATGACCTCATGCAGGCCCCACAGCCCCAAATGAAGCCGCATGATCCGTCGGAGGGACGCCACTCCCTCCGGCTCGGCAACGAAGGGCAAGTTCCAGGGCTTCCTCGGCACGCCTGCGATGCAGTCCATCGGCCTACTCCTCCACCCGCAACTACTGTTGCGATCCGCACTTGATTGCACACAGAGAGTTGCACTGGAACTCTCAAAATGGAACTCTCATCTACGCCGAGCGGAAGCGCGCTCCTGGCACGCGCGCCCCCGGCGCGCACCACGTTGCGAACGCAGTCAAGGAAGCCCCACGATCTGACGGTCCAACTTGAAAGGCCCGAAACATGGCAGTTGGCCCCACCACCCGCAGGCGCCAGTTGGGCGCCGATCTACGACGCCTCCGTGAGCTCAAGGGGCTCACCCTCGAAGAGGCGGGCGCCCGGGTCGGCGTCTCCAAAGCGACCTTGAGCCGCTACGAGACGAAAGAAGGCTCGGTCAAGTGGCCCACCGTGGATGCGCTGTGCCGTGAGTACGACGCACCGGAAGAGGAACGGCTGGCCCTTGTCGAGCTAGCCAAAGACGCCAAGATCCAAGGCTGGTGGCGGTCACTCGCCGACCCCATCCCCGACTCCATGAACCTCATGCTCACGCTGGAAGATGAGGTGGTACGCGAGGATCACTACGCCTGCATGTTCATCCCGGGCCTCCTCCAGACCCGCGACTACGCCGAGGCCGTCCACCGGTCTTCTGAAAGACAGTGCCCTGAGCGGGAAGTGCAGCACATGGTGGACATCCGCATGAAGCGACAGGAACTCCTCCAACGGAGGGATCCGCCCCACGTCTGGTGCGTGATCGACGAGGCCGCTCTCCGACGAACCGTCGGAGGGTCTGAGGTCATGACCTCGCAACTCCGCCACCTGCTGACCATCGCGGAGCTCCCCCACATCACGGTCCAAGTACTCCCGTTCGCAACAGGCGCTCACGCAGCCGCCGTCGGGAGCTTCCTCATCTTGGCCGGTCAGACACCCGACCTCGATGTCGTGTACGTAGACCTCATCGGCGGTGGCCTCTTCATGGAGAAGCCGCAAGAACTGGAGCGATATAGGTTGGCGTTCCAGTACCTCAAAGCCCAGGCCCTCGACCTCCAGTCCTCCGCCCAACTGATCCACCGCATGAGCAAGGAGTCGTAATGCCGATACGGTCCGAGCACCAGTGGTTCACATCCTCGTACAGCGGAGGCAGTGGAACCGAGTGTGTGGAGGCCGCCTTCGTGCGGGACGGGTGCGCCATACGCGACAGCAAGAATCCCTCTGGCCGTCGACTGACCTTCCGCTCCCATGCCTGGGCCAACTTCTTGGGGGCTCTACGGGATGCCAAGCTCTGAAGGCGCAGTGCTTTCACCGCCGGGAGCAACAACCATTCATTGAAGCTCTCTTGGAGTGCGCTGGCGGAGCCTCAGTCGCCACCACCCCCACCCCCACAACTGAAGCCCCCGCCCCAGTCCGGGGTGGAGTCGGTGGTGTCGAGGTCGGAGTCGCGGTCCAGGGCCCTGCCCATGCGGGTCAGGGTGCGGCCGAGGCCCGACGGTAGGGGATGCGCGTTGAGGACGCCGCGTCGGACCGGGCCGTGCGAGAGCGCTGCGGGGCCGTCGAGGACGTACGCGGGCAGGTTCTCGTCGTGTCGGGCCGACCGCAGTCGCCGTCTGCCCGCCCGGGTCGGACGGCGGCGGGTCCCCGTCACCAGGCCACGTGCGGCCAGTCGGCGGCCGATCTCCTCGGCCTCCGGGGAGGTCCGCAGAGCTGTGGACACGGAGGCGATGGACCGGCTGCGCGTGCACCAGGCGATCACGGCCCGCTCGACCGGGTGCTCGGGGCTCACCTCACCCACAGCCCGTACCCGTGAGCCACGCATCCTGAGCGACCCGGCGTCGGACAGCGCGATCACCGCACTGTCCGCCACCCGCTGGACCCCACCCGCCAGGAAGGCCAGGTCATACATGTCCAGGGCCTCGGACTCCCCCACGACCGCCGCCGACCGCCGGAACACACGCATGCCACATCCCCCTTCGCCACACTTCGGCTCAGCTGTGGGCAGTGTCGCCGGGCGGGGGTGCGGACAACCCCCTTCCAGCCCGGTTCAGAGCATTTCTTGAGCTGCTGCGGGGGACAGGATCAGTACGGTCCGGCTTCTCGCCACCGCGCCGGATCAGCTCCGGTCCGTGGCTCTCGGGTGCCCCGTGCCGGCAAAGGTGATCCAGCAAGTACTGCGTGCGGTGTCCAGGAGATACCAGACGCGGCCGCCAGCGGTCACCTCGATCTGCCACTGCTCGCAGGTGCGGCCGCGGTGGGTGCCGTGGGCCAAGCCGCCTTTGAGCCGATGGTGTCGGGGTGTCTCGATGGCCGGCTTGGGGTGGGTGCGCATGGTGAGCCAAGCTCGGTAGGTGTTCTCCCGGGCCTGTTGGGCGAGGTTCTCCCAACCTTTGGCCGAGGCCGCGTCCGCGAAGCGGACTTCCCAGTGACCGTCCGGTGCCGGTGGTGCGGTGCGGTCTCCGCGGCCCGGCGTCATGCCACGTCCCGAGGGTCGGGGACCGAGCCGTAGTCCTCGGAGTGGTCTCGGGTCAGAGCCGCCAGGAGTTCGGGGTCGGAGTGGATCTCGGCCGTGTGCTGCCAGGCGATGAGGAGTTGGGCGACGGACGCGCTGTTGCCGACGGAGTCCGCGGCGCGCATGGTGTCGACCAGTTCGACGGCGAAGGCGTGGACGTCGGCCTCCGGGAGGAAGCGCACCCAGGGGAACGCGTCCGGCAGTATGTCGAGGAGCAGTTCCATGCTGCCGGGCTCGCGGCGGGCCATCGCGGCAAGCATCCGGGTGGCCGCCGACACGACGGTCTGGTCCTGCTCGGCTCGCGCCGCGGTGGTGAGCACCAGGTCCTCGCCGTCCCTGCGGTGCAGAAGCAGTCTCGGTGATTCCTGGAGCCGGGCCAGTGTCTGCTTGTTCTTGTTCACCAGCTCGGAGAAGTTCACGGCGGCTCTCTCGGTACTCATGACTTTGAAAGTACTTCGAAACTTAGAGAGGGCGCCATCGATCCGGGGCCCCCTCACCCGAAAGAGAGCAGCCGAGTCTCCGCCGTCTCCGGGAACGGCTTGGCCCACCAGTGGTCGTATCGGCCGTACGGGGTCGCGTCTCCTCGGGTGGTGAGGAAGGCGTGCAGGGTGGTGGCCTCCGACTCCAGGGCTTCCCAGACCTCGTCCGGGAGCGGGTGGAAGGCCGTGGCCTCGATCGCGTCGGGGCGGGGGCGCCAGACCCCGGCCACGTACCCGTCCACCAGCAGCGTCGGCAGGACGTCGCCGTTCATGCGGGTCACGTGGCGCCGGTACTCGGCGGGGAGGACGCGGCCCCGGTCGGCGTACCCGAGGAGTGTGCTGTCCCACATGGCCATCAGGCGGGGTGGGGCGGGGGTGTCCTCCGGAGGGCGGGGGGCGCCCGGGACGTCGTAGAGCGGTGTCCTGGTGCCGAGGGGCGGCGGGAGGGTTTCGAGTTCGTCCGGCATGGAGGACAGCGCCTCCTTGATGCGGCGCTGCTGGACCAGGGCGAACTGGGCCATGTCCGCCACGGATGCCGGGCCGAAGCCCTGGAGGTAGCGGCGGATCAGGGTGCGCAGGCCCTCGGCGGATGCGTCCGGGTCGGTGAGGGACGGGCGGGGGGAGGCCGCCACGTACGACTGGCGGGTGTCGAAGGACCAGGGGCCGCCCGTGGGGGCGTGCCACAGGGGGGCGTAGTGGCGAAGCATCCGGTGGCCGCCGGAGTCCAGTGCCGTGGGGGTGCCGAGGTGCTCCTCCAGGCGGGTGCGGAGTTCGGTGGCCGTGCGCGGGTGGCCGTGGGCGTGGTCGAGGAGGTGGGGGAGGAAGGCGTCGGCGTCGGTCGCGGTGAGGCCGGAGGCGCGGTAGCGGGGGTCGCCCAGGCGGGAGCCCCGGAGGGTGGGTTCCATCGCCTCGCGGAACGGCGTGTAGTCGTCGGCGTGGACCGTGTGGACCGTGATCCGCATCAGGGTCGCCCTGACCAGGCTGTGGTCGGTGAGTGCCGCGTCCAGGGCCGCCGGGTCGAAGGAGGACAGGCGGTTCCAGAGGGCGATGTACGGGGACGCCGGCTGCTGGGCCTGCACGGCGACGATGCGCCGGACCGCCTCCGTCACCGTCAACGGTGCGCGGGCGAGGAGGAGTTGGCGGGCGAGGGTGGCACGGTTGAGTGCGCGGGCGGTGAGTTTCGGGGTCCCCATGGCGTGATTCTCTCTCCCCCGACCGGACGGCCGGAGGGTCACGTCCTGCGGGCCCTGCCCCCGTGGGGGACAGGGCCCGGGTCGCGAAGCTCCGCGCGGCTCGCTACGTCCGCTCGGCTCGTTACGTCCGCTCGGCTCGTTACGTCTTCGCCTCGCCCTTCGTCAGCAGCCACTCCTCGTGCACCGCGCCGAGCGGGATCTTCGTCTGGAAGATCGGCGTGCCGAAGATGGAGAGCTGGATGTTGAGCGTGCCGGTGAGGTCGATGCCGCCGTACAGGGCCCAGGAGCCGGAGGCGGAGCCCGTGCCGTCGGCGGAGCCCTCGGCGGTCGCGTCGGCCTCGGCGCGGAGGTAGGGGGCCACGTCGGCGGTGACGCCGACCGTGCCGTACAGGCCGACCGTCGCCTCCGCGCCCATGGCCGCCTTCACCTTGCCCGCCGCGGTGACGGTCGTCTTTAGCGGCTCACCCGTCATGTGGGACTCGCTGACACCCTTCCAGCCCTTGGACCAGGTGAAGTTACCGCCGACCTTGAAGTCGCCCTTGAGGTCCTGTTCGACGTCGACCGTGACGCGGCCGTCGGCGGTCACCTCGAAGTAGCAGACGAGGTCGAGGTTGACGACGATCGGGACCGGACCGGCCTGGATCACGGGGTCGGCGTGCAGTTCGGCGAAGGGGATACGGATCGGCTTGCCGTCGGTCGAGCCGGCCGCGCGGCCCTTCAGCGACCACTGGGAGGCCCAGTCGCCGGTCAGGCCCAGGAAGGCGCCGCCGGGCGAGGAGCCCGTGCCGGAGCCGGAGCCGTCGTAGGAGAAGGCGACCTCGGGGGCGAGCTGGACGAAGCCCTCGACGGACGCGGCGGCCGAGGCGGGGGCGCCGGGGGCGGTCTCCACGGCCGCGCCCACGTCGATCCGCAGGCTGCCCAGCGGGAGTTTCGCGCCCTCGGGGCCGAAGCTCAGGTCGCCGGTCTTCGCCCAGGAGACCTTCACGCCCTGGACGAGCGGGTCGACGTCCAGGGTGGACGGGTCGACGGGGACCGTGCCCTTCGCCTCGCGCTCGCCGAGGACCGCGTCGAGTGTGGCCGGCTCGGTCGCGACCGTCGTACCGCCGTCCTTCGCGGTGTCGACGATCTCCGTCACCTCGGCCAGGACGCCGTCGGGGGCGCCGGGGGCGGGAGCGCTGGCGATGACGTCGCCGACGGCCACGGCGGCCTTGGGCTTCGCCGCGCCGGAGCCCGTGTCCGGGGGCGTGTCGGGGTCGTCAGGAGCGGGCGTGGTGGGGGTGGGGGTGCCCGTCCGCGAGGGGGTCGCCGACGGCTCGTCGTCCGGGTCCGACGACTCGTCGTCCGCGTTCGACGGCTCGTCGTCCGCGTCCGACGGCGGTGCCGTGATGACGGCCCGGCCGCTCTTCCTGTCGTACGAGGCGACCTTGAGCGGGGACTTCCGGGCCTCGCCCCGGTCGTCCGCGCGCGCGTCGGCCACGGCGGTGGGGGTGGGGCCGCCGGTCGGGGCGGAGACGACGGCGAGCTGTTCCCCGGCGGCGGCGGGCTCGGGGGTCTCGGCCGTGGTGGCGGCCGCCCTGTCGCCGGTGGCGGGGGATTCGGTGGAGCAGCCGGTGGCCAGCAGGGTCGCGACGGTGATCGCCGACAGTGCCGTGACCAGGGCATGTCTTCTGAGCTTGTGCACGCGTGAGTCCTCGGGAGCGGTGACAGGGGGGTGCGCTTCAGGAGGGGCGGCTGAGCGGCATGGCGGGGGCGCCATGACGGCATGCCGGAGAGCAGGCGCGCGTGGTGAGGCGGCGCCTGGCGACGGGGGACGGGCCGAGCGGCACAGCTGTCCTCATGACAGTGCGCACGCGCTGGTTACCTCCCAGTAGCCATGCATGAGCATGCCAGGCTGCCGGAGCGCCGCCCACCACTTCCCCCGCACCTCTGCTGTGGCATGGATCACATGTGGGCGAAGCGCAACTGTCGTGCCCCGGAGGGGAGTTGGGGACCCTTGGCCGGTCGGGGACCCACCACCCGTGAACGGGATGGCGGACACACAGGAGGGGCGGGAGGAGTGAGAGGCGCAGACGGGCTGCGCGTCTCACCCTCCCGCCCCTCCGGCGTGGGTGCGGTACCGGCTCAGCGGCTCAGCGGTTCAGCGGTTCAGCGGTTCAGCGGCTCAACTGGTGGCGGTCGGCGCCGCCGACGACCTGGATCTTGCGCGGCTTGGCCTTCTCGGCGACCGGGATGCGCAGCGTCAGGACGCCGGCGTCGTACGAGGCGTCGACGCGGTCGGCGTCGAGGGTGTCGCCGAGGAACAGCTGGCGGCTGAAGACACCCGTCGGGCGCTCGGCGGCGATCATCTCGGCGCCCTCGGGGGCCGGGGAGCGGCGCTCGGCGTGGACGTTCAGGACGTTGCGCTCGACGTCCAGGTCGATGGTCTCCGGGTCGACGCCCGGGAGGTCGAAGTGGACGACGAAGTCGTCGCCGGACCGGTAGGCGTCCATCGGCATGGCGGCGGGACGCCTGTCGGAACCGAACACCTGCTGCGCGAGTCGGTCGAATTCGCGGAAGGGGTCGGTGCGCATGAGCATCACGGCACTCCTCTCTTCTGACGTTGGGTGCGATGCCCTCTGAATTCCTACGGCTTCTTATATAGCTCGAAGGAGGAAACTTGACAACCCTCGACTCAGGTTCGAGGGACGGAGGCTCCGCGGAGCTAGCCTCACGTCGGACACCGGGCCAGGCAGGTACCGAGGACGGCGTCGGCGACGGCACAGGAGGCAGGGATGGCGAAGGTTCCCACGGCGGCGGTGGCCGCGAGCGGGCTCATCGGCGGGTACGGGGTGGCCCGCTGGACGAAGAAGCGGCCGCTCGGCGGGGCGGTGCTGGCCGTCGCCGGGGCCGCGGCGGCCCGCCAGTGGCAGCAGGCGGCCGGGGGCAGGGCCGCGGGAGCGCTGACCGCGGGGTACGTGGCCGCGTTCGCCGGGTCCCACCCGCTGGCGAAGAAGGTGGGTGCCTGGCCGGCGGTGTTCGGAGTGGCCGGGGTGATGGCACTGGCCTCGTGGGCGGTGGCCGACCGCAAGGAGTAGGGGGTTCCTCCGTCCGGCCGCGGGCCGCCCCTGTCGTCGCTCCTATCGGGACACGGCCCCGCTCCCCTCCCCGCGGAACGCCCGCCGGTACGCGTACGGGCTCGTCCCCACGACCCTCTTGAAGCGGTCCCGGAACGCCGTCGGGGAGCCGAAGCCCGCCTGGGCCGCGATGCGTTCGACCGTGTGGTCGGTGGACTCCAGGAGGTACTGGGCGCGGCGGACCCGCGCCCGGTGCAGCCACTGCAGGGGCGTCGTCCCGGTCTGTTCGCGGAAACGGCGGTTCAGGGTGCGGGCGCTGGTGCCGGCGTGCAGGGCGATGTCGTCCAGGGTCAGATCCCGCTCCACGTTCTCCTCCAGCCAGCGCAGCAGGGGCTCCATCGTCGCGCCGGCGGGGGCCGCGGGCTGGTCCTGGACGATGAACTGGGCCTGGCCGCCCTCCCGTTCGAGAGGCATGACACACATCCGGGCGGTGAACGCGGCGACCGCCGAGCCGTGGTCCCGGCGGATCATGTGCAGACACATGTCCATGGCCGCGGCGGCGCCCGCCGAGGTGAGGAACTGGCCGTTGTCGACGTAGAGGACGTTCGGGTCGACGGTGATCTCCGGGTGGCGGGCCGCGAGGTCGGGGGCCGCGATCCAGTGGGTCGTGGCGCGCAGGCCGTCCAGCAGGCCCGTGGCCGCGAAGAGGAACGCGCCGACGCAGATCGAGGCGATCCTCGTGCCGTTCGCCGCCGCCGCGCGCAGCGCCTCCGCCACACCGGGCGGCAGCGGCGCGGTCGGGTCCGCCGTCCCCGGCAGGACGACCGTGTCGGCCTCGGCCAGCGCCTGCAGCCCGTACGGCGCCCGTACGCCGAACGGCCCCGCCTTCACCTCCCGCCCCTCCGCCACCGAGCAGACCCGCACCCGGTACGCCTCCCGGCCGTCCGGCAGCCGGGCCCAGCCGAAGGTGTCGACGGGGACCGACAGGTCGAAGGGGATCACGTCGTCGAGCGCCAGTACGGCCACGGTGTGCATGGCGGGAGCGTAGGTCTGCGCCGGGTTTCCGCCAAGCCTGTCCGTCCCGCTCCTCCCGTGCCCCAGCCCACCGCTGCCCCTGGTCCCCTCCGTTGGCGAGAATCCGTTGACCCCTGGCAATCCCGCCACTTCCACCGGATCGCGGCGCGGCCTACCGTCCCCCCGTGACCAAGTTCCTGCTCTCCCTCCACGTCCTCGCCGCGATCGTCGCCGTCGGGCCCGTCACCGTCGCCGCCAGCATGTTTCCGCCGAGCGCCCGCAAGGCGCTCGCCGAACCCGGCAGCGAGCGGGCGGTGGCGGCCGTACGGCTGCTGCACCGGATCTGCCGGGTGTACGGCGGTGTGGGCATCGCGGTGCCCGTGCTCGGGTTCGCCACCGCGATGAGCATGGGGGTGCTGAACGACGCCTGGCTGATCGTGTCGATGCTGCTGACCGCCCTCGCGGCGATGGTCCTGCTGGCGCTGGTGCTGCCCCGGCAGGAGGAGATCCTGGCGGGGCTCGGGGACACCGCCACCGCCGCCTCCGCCGGCACCGCAAGCTCCGGCACCGCAAGCTCCGTCACCGGCACCGCGGACACGGCCACCGGCACCGCCGTCGACACCCGGGCCACCGCCCGACTCGCCATGGTCACCGGGGTGTTCAACCTGCTGTGGGCGACGGTCACCGTTCTGATGATCGTGCGGCCCGGTTCGACCACGGGAGCATGACCCGACCCCGCCTTCCCCGCGGTGCTCGGGTGGGTGCATGATCCGGCCATGTATCCACAGCAGTCGCCCTCCCAGACCTATCTCGCCTCCGTGGCCGCCCGTCTCGCCGCCGACGCATGCCGCACCTGGTGGGAGGAGTGGGCCGGGGTGCCCGTGCTCGTCGGGCGCCGGGCCGACTTCAAGTGGAGCTGGATGGGAACGAAGCTGCACCTGTTCACGGTCGCGGCGGCGGTCCAGGAGATAACCATCCCCACCATCGAGACCTTCACCGACCAGGTGCTGACGTACGCGAAGAAGACCAAGGGCGGTCTGCCGGTCGGCATCCAGAACGGGGTCGCCGCGTTCCCCGTCCTGGTCAGCGACCGGGTGGACCCGGCGGCCGTCCGCTGGGCGGAGGCCCAGCAGCGCAACAAGTGGGCGTGCATGGCGCGGCCCGTGGTGGTCGACAGCACCCAGCAGTACGTGGGCACGTACCGGGGCACCCCGGCCATCGGCCTCGTCTACTCCTCCTACTTCGAGGAGAAGGCCCGGCGGTACTTCTACGGCTGACCGGCGGCCGAACGGTCCTGGGACCGGCCGCGGATCAGCCACCCCTCGTCCACCGGCTCCGTCCGGAACCGCCGCGCCACCGACGACGCCACCAGCACCCACGCGCCCAGCACCAGCGTGAAGAAGGCCCAGGACAGGGGCCACACGGTCGAGTCCGGGGGCTCGGTGGGGGCGTGGAAGGACACGTACATCAGGGCGGACGGCGGGACCGCGACCAGGAGCAGCGGCCAGGCCAGGGCGTCCCGGTGGCCGAAGTAGGCCGCGAGGAGCAGCAGGACGACGGCGAGGGCGATCACGCCCGTGACGGTCACGGGGTTCGTCTCCGTCAGGGAGCCCTCCAGCTCGGGCCGGTCGCGCAGGTCCCACGGAAGGCAGAGGCGGTACGCGGCCGCGGCGAGGGCGGCGCCGAGCAGGCGGGTCAGCCAGCGTTCCGGCCAGGGGCGCGTGCGCAGGGGGCGGAGCAGCTTCTCGGTCATGCGTACGAGGGTTCCGGGGCGGGCGGCGGGCCGACAGAGTACGCATACTCAGACCGGCCTGCTCCCCCGTACTCCCCCGTACCCAGAAGCCGCCCGATCCGGCCACCCTGCTGTCCCGCACACGGAAGCCTCCCCGATCCGGCCGTGCCCGCGCCCCCGTGCTCGGAAGCCTCCCCGATCCGGCCGTGCCCGCGCCCCTGCGCTCGGAAGCCTCCCCATCATCCCGCCGTGCCCGCACCCCCGTACCCAGAAGCCGCCCGATCCGGCCCTGCCTGATCGCCCGTACCCACAAGCCGCCCGAAGCCGGCCAACCGGCTTCCCCGCGCTCGGAAGCCGCCCCGATCCGCCCCAAGGCGCCGGCCCGGGGCCGGGCCGGCCCGGCCCCGCTAGGCCGCGCTCCGCGCCGACAGCGGCTCCGCGATGTCCTCCAGGGAGCGCCGCTCCGCGCGGACCGCGAGGAAGGCCGCGACCAGGCCCGCCGCGCACATCAGGCTCGCGCCGATCCGGAAGGCGAGGACGGTGTCGCCGACGACCCCGGACTCGGTCAGTTCGGCGAAGATCAGCGGGCCGCTGATACCGCCGGCGGCCGTTCCGATGGCGTAGAAGAAGGCGATGGCCATCGCGCGGGTCTCCATGGGGAAGACCTCCGAGACCGTCAGATACGCGCTGGAGGCTCCGGCCGAGGCGAAGAAGAGGACCACGCACCAGCAGGCCGTCAGCGTCACCTCGTCCAGCGCACCGCGGCCGAACAGCCAGGCGGTGCCGAAGAGCAGCACACCGGAGAGCAGGTACGTCGACGAGATCATGATCCGGCGGCCGACCGTGTCGAACAGCTTGCCGAGCAGCAGCGGGCCGAGCAGGTTGCCGGCGGCGATGACGGCGAAGTAGTAGCCGGTGTCGGAGGTCGGGACGTCGTAGAACGTGGTGAGGATCGCGCCGAAGCCGAAGGTGATCGCGTTGTAGAGGAACGCCTGGCCGATGAAGAGGGAGAAGCCGAGGACCGCGCGGCGGCGGTACCGGGAGAAGACCGTACGGGCGATCGTGCCGAAGCCGATGCTCTCGCGCTGGTGGACGGTCATCTCCCGCTCGGCCGCCGGCAGCGGGCCGCCCTTCTCGGCCTCGATCCGCTGCTCCGCGTCCCGCACCAGCCGGTCGGCCTCCCGTTCCCTGCCGTGGATCAGCAGCCAGCGGGGGCTCTCGGGGACGTTCCGGCGGACCAGCAGGATCACCAGGCCGAGGACGACACCGAGGGCGAAGGTGAGCCGCCAGCCGACGTCGGCCGGGAAGATGTCGGTGTTCAGGGCGACGATCGACAGCAGCGAACCGCCGATCGCGCCGAGCCAGAAGCTGCCGTTGATGACGATGTCGACGCGGCCCCGGTACTTGGACGGGATCAGTTCGTCGATGGCGGAGTTGATGGCCGCGTACTCGCCGCCGATGCCGAAGCCGGTGAGGAAGCGGAAGAGGAAGAACCACCAGCTGGAGAAGGAGACGGCCGTCAGCGCGGTCGCCCCCAGATAGACCAGCAGGGTCACCATGAACAGCTTCTTGCGGCCGAACCTGTCGGTCATCCGGCCGAAGAAGAGGGCGCCCAGACAGGCGCCCGCCACGTAGAGCGCGGCCGCGGTCCCGGTGACCTGCGCGGAGCTGATGGGCAGTCCGCTGCCCTCCTCGGAGAGCCGCCCCGCGATGTTGCCGACGACGGTCACTTCCAGACCGTCGAGGATCCACACGGTGCCGAGACCGATCACGATCGTCCAGTGCCAGCGCGACCAGGGAAGACGGTCCAGGCGCGCCGGTACGGCGGTGGTGATCACACCCGGTGTGCCTGGTGGGGCCGGTGACTGCGGGTCAGAGACGGACATGGGCTGGGGCTCCCTCCACCTCGGGCGAACCCGGACCGGGTGCCCGCGCGAGCGGGGATCACTCCCGGTCCACACCCCGGTCCACGCCCCGATCCACGCCCCGGCGCCCGCGCCCTACGCCCCCAGCGCCCGCGACACCGTGTAGATCAGCAGACCGGCCAGGGAGCCCACGACCGTGCCGTTGATCCGGATGAACTGCAGGTCGCGGCCGATGTTGGCCTCGATCTTCTTGGTGGTGTGCTCGGCGTCCCAGCTCGCGACGGTCTCGGTGATCAGGGAGGTGATCTCCGCGCGGTAGGTGGTCACGACGTGCACCGCGGCCCCCTCGATCCACTTGTCCAGCTTGGCCTGCGCGCTCGGCTCGGTGGCCATCCGGGTGCCCAGCGACAGCAGGGAGGCGCGGACCCGCAGCCGCAGCTCGCTGCGCTCGTCCTCGGCGGCGGACACGATCATCGACCGTACGGCCGTCCAGGCGGAGGCGATCAGGTCCTGGACCTCGCCCCGGCCGAGCACCTCGCCCTTCAGCCGCTCCACCCGCGCCCGGGTCTCCGTGTCGGACTGGAGGTCGGTGGCGAAGTCGGTGAGGAAGCGGTCCAGGGCGCCGCGCGCCGGATGGGTGGGCGAGTCCCGCATCTCGGTGGTGAAGCGCAGCAGTTCCTTGTAGACGCGCTCGCCGATGCGCCGGTCGACGAACCGGGGGGTCCAGCCGGGGGCGCCGCCCTCGACCGCGTCCATGACCTGCTCGTCGTGGAGTATCAGCCAGTTCTGGGCGCGGGCGCAGATCAGATCCACGATCCGCCGGTGGCCGCCGTCCGTGACGATCCTCTCCAGCATCTTGCCGATACCGGGCGCGATCTCCTGGGCGTTCGCCCGCCGGGTGATCGCCTCCCCGACCACGGCCTGGACGTCCGAGTCGCGCAGCACGGTCAGCGCGCCCCGCAGCGCGGTCGCCAGTTCGGCCGTCACCCGGTCGGCGTTCTGCGGTTCGGCGAGCCAGGCGCCGAGCCGGCTGCCGATGCCGACGGCCCGCAGCCGCTGCCGTACGACATCCTGGGAGAGGAAGTTCTCACCGACGAACTCACCGAGCGAGACGCCCAGTTGGTCCTTCTTGGTGGGGATGATCGCGGTGTGCGGGATGGGCAGTCCGAGGGGGTGCCGGAACAGCGCGGTCACGGCGAACCAGTCCGCCAGCGCACCCACCATGCCCGCCTCGGCGGCCGCGGCGACATAGCCGGCCCAGGCGCCCGCGCCCTCGTGCGAGGCCCACTTGGCCAGCACGTACACCACGGCCACGAAGAGCAGCAGCCCGGCGGCGATGAGCTTCATCTGCCGCACGCCGCGCTGTTTCTCCTCGTCGGCGGGGCTGAAGGTGGTCATGGTGCGGTGTGACGCACGCGACGGGGCGCCCGCCGCCGCGCCCGCCGCGCTCGGGGCCTCCTCGGCCCGCTCCCGCGCCGGTCCGTCCTGTTCCGCTTTCGTACGGTCCATTCGCTCCACCCGTTCCTGTCCCCCGTACACATTGTCCGTTCTTCGACGCCTTCTCCGGCGCTGCGACTCTTGGTGACGTACTCCATAGATCTATCGAGACCTACTCCTGGAACGGAACAGGAGTTCCCCGCGTCTGTCCGGGCGGGGGAACCGATGGGGGTTCTCGCAAGCAACCCCCATCCCATGACGCATCATGGGGTGATCACATCGGAGCCTCGGGGCTCCACAGCCCGAGGAGTAACCCGCCGCATGACCAGGCAGCACGGTGGGGGTGTCGGGGTGCCCCCCACGAGGCACCGCGCGGTTCTGGCGGCCATCGTCGCCCTGGTCGTGGCGATCTCGGCCGCGATCTACGTCGTCGTCGGCACCGACGACGGCACCCCCCGGCCGCAGACCTTCGCCCGCGCGCCCCAGAACAGCGCCGCCCCCGCCTCCACCGGCGTCTGGGTCGGCGCCTGGGCCGCGTCGCCGAGCGGTTCCGAGCCCGGCACCGAGCAGGACGGCCTCGCGGGCCGTTCGGTGCGCAACGTGGTGCACACGACCGCCGCCGGTACGAGTGCCCGCGTCACCCTGTCCAACCTCTACGGCCAGCAGCCGCTGACCATCACTCATGCCTCGCTCGCCGTGGCCGCGTCGGTGAACACCCCGGCCGCGACCGCCGGCACCATGCGCCGCCTCACCTTCGGCGGCAACACGACGGTCGTCGTCCCGGCGGGTCGGCAGGTGGTGAGCGACGCCGTCCGGGTGCCGATCCCGCACGACAGCGACGTCCTGATCACCACCTATTCCCCCACGCCCTCCGGCCCCGCGACCTACCACGCGCACGCCCGGCAGATCTCCTACACCGCCGAGGGCGACCTGACCGAGGACATCACCGGGGAGCCGTACACCGAGCAGTCCCCGTACTGGCGTTACGTCACCGCCCTGGACGTGCTGAGCAACGAGTCCGACGGCACGGTCGTGGTCCTCGGCGACTCGCTCACCGACGGCGTCACCTCCACGGTCGGCGAGAACCGGCGCTGGACCGACGTCCTCGCCGGCCGCCTGCGCGCCGCAGCCGGCTCCTCCGGCGTGCCCCGCTACAGCGTCGTCAACGAGGGCATCAGCGGCAACCAGGTCCTCGCCGACGGCTACGGCCGCCCCGCCGAGAACCCCAGCGGCCTCGCCCGCTTCCAGCGCGACGTCCTCGGCCGGACGGGCGTCAAGGCCGTGGTCGTCGACCTCGGCATCAACGACATCCTCAAGAACCCCGGCCGGGCCGACCCCGAGGCCGTCACCGCCGGACTCCGCCGGCTCGTCGAGCGGGCCCACGCCCGCGGCCTCCGGGTCGTCGGCGCCACCCTGATGCCCTTCGAGGGCCACCGCGGCTACTCCGACCAGCGGGAATCCGTCCGCCAGGCCATCAACGCCACGATCCGCTCCGGCAGCGTCTTCGACACCTACGTCGACTTCGACAAGGCCCTGCGCGACCCCTACGCCCCCCGCCGCCTGCGTCCCGACTACGACTCGGGCGACCACCTCCACCCGAGCGACGAGGGCTACGCGCGGATGGCGGACGTCTTCGACCTGGAGAAGCTGAAGGGCGCGGTACCGGCGAAGCTGTAGCCGGGGCCGGGCCGCCGGACCGTCAGCCGATTGCGCCGGCCTACGCAGTCCTGCGCCCAGGCCTGGTGAGCGCAGCAGGTCACCCGGTCATCGGATTGCATCCCGGCATCCTCCAGCCGGTCATCACGCACCAGCGGGCGGTGCTCGCGAATGGTCTCGGCGATCCGCTGCCGTGCCTTCTCCCTACGCCCGACCAGCCCCGGCGCGGGCGCGGGTGCGGATCTTGTGGATCTCCAGAGCCCCGGCCCCGGCCAAGTGGGCGGTGGGCGAGCCGGCCCACCGTGCGACCGGCCGCGGCGCGACCGCGGCCAGAGTCGGAGTCGGAGGCAGAGGCAGAGGCAGAGGCAGAGGCAGAGGCAGAGTCGGCCTACAGCTCCCGCCTCCGGCGCCGTTCCCGCTCCTCCTCGCGCCGTGAACGCACCGCGTCCCTGATCTGGTCCATGGCCTCGCGGTGCGCCTCCTGCATCTCGTGCGCGTGATCGCGGTGGGACGCGTGCAGTTCGCGGCGGGCCCGGCGGCGCTCCAGCCGCTCCTGCCGCCGCTCCTCCTTCAACCGCTGCCGCTCCGCCTTCGGAATCTTCCGCTCCACCCCGACCCCGCCCCAGAACGCGAACCCGGTGATGATCACCCGCGGCGCGCCCGGCTCCCCGGGCACACCCTCCTGGCCGTGGTCGAAGCCGCCCATGATCCCGACGCCCCGGACGACGACCTCGACCCCGGGCGGCACGACCACGTTGATCCCGCCCATGATCGCGACACAGTTGATCGTGACCTCGCGGCTCGCGAAGTTCGCGTCCCGCAGGTCGAGTTCACCGCCGCCCCAGAACGCGAAGCAGTCGAACCGCTCGGGCACGGTCCACCGCCCCTTGCGCTCGAACCCGGACAGCACCGCCACGCCCCAGGTGGACGTCCCGTCGCCGCCGACGATCCGCTCGGGCCAACTCGCCTCCCCCGCGGGCCCCTTGACCAGCGACACGGACGGCGGCGACACCAGGGCCGGTGGCGCCACGGCCCCCGCGCCGGGCAGGTCACGGGTGATCGGCGCCAACTCGCCGTACGTCCGGGCCTTGTACGTCGCGTCCAGCCGCTCCTCGAACTCCTCCATGTCGAGGCGCCCTTCCGCGAGCGCGTCCCGCAACTGCTCGGAGACTCGTTCACGATCGGCGTCGGAGGCACGAAGGTCCGCGGCGGCCGGAACATCCGGCAGGTCGTCCGTCATACGGATCAGCGTACGAGGATCCCCCGCGCCGGGCTACGACACGGCCGGCCCCGGCTCCCCCACCCGCTCCGCCTGCTGCGCGTACATCTGGGCGATCACCGCCTCGATGTCCGGCTCCCGTACCGACAGGTCCACCAGGGGGTACTCCGCGGCGATCCGCGCCACCAGCGGGGCCGCCGACTCCGACGCCGGGAAGGCGAGCCACTGCCGGGGTCCCTCCACCCGGACGACCCGGGCGGGTCCGGCCTCGATCGGCGGCAGTTCGCGCTCCAGGTCGACCACGAGGGTCCGCTCGCTCTCGCCCACCTCGTGCAGCCCCGTCAGCGGCCCGTCGTACATCAGGCGCCCGTGGTCGATGACCATCACCCGGCGGCACAGCTGCTCGATGTCCTGGAGATCGTGCGTGGTCAGCAGCACGGTCGTGCCCCGCCCGGTGTTGAGTTCCCGCAGGAACTCCCGGACCTTGGCCTTACTGATGACGTCGAGACCGATGGTCGGCTCGTCCAGGTACAGCACCTCGGGGTCGTGGAGCAGGGCCGCCGCGATGTCCCCGCGCATGCGCTGGCCGAGCGAGAGCTGCCGTACGGGCACGTCCAGCAGGTCGCCCAGTTCGAGGAGTTCGACACAGCGGTCGAGGTTCTCGCGGTAACGGGCGTCCGGGATGCGGTACATGCGGTGCATCAGCCGGTAGGAGTCGACCAGGGGGAGGTCCCACCACAGGGTCGTCCGCTGCCCGAACACCACGCCGATACGCCGGGCCAGCCGCGTCCGCTCGCGGGACGGGTCGATGCCGGCGACCCGCACCCGGCCCCCGCTCGGGGTCAGGATGCCGGTGAGCATCTTGATCGTCGTCGACTTCCCCGCGCCGTTCGGGCCGATGTAGCCGACCATCTCGCCGCGCGCGACCGTGAAGGAGATCGAGTCGACCGCCCGCACCTCACGCCGCTCCCGCCGCAGGAAGCCGGTCTTCCTCCGGACGTCGAAGACCTTCTCCACCCGGTCCAGTGCGATGAACGCGCTGTCTGTCACCTCTGACGTCACGTCTGACTCCCTAGCTCCCCGTACTCCGATACGAACGCAGCCCCGCCCGCCACGCGACCCCCGCCAGCGCGCAGCAGGCCACCCCGACCAGCGGCGGCGCGAAGGCCGACCAGGACGGCAGGTCCAGGGGGTAGGGGCGGCCCAGGACGTACAGTCCGGGCACCCAGTTGACGAAGGCCAGCGGCAGGACGAAGGTCACGCCGCGCAGCAGGTCCTTGGCGAAGAGCGCCGGGGGGTACTGCAGCAAGGTCGCGCCGCCGTACGTGAAGGCGTTCTGCACCTCGGAGGCGTCCTGGGCGACGAACTGGAAGGCCGCGCCCCCGACGAACACCGCCCCGAAGATCAGCCCGCCGCTGGTCACCATCAGCGGGATCATCAGCACCTTGGCCGGGGTCCAGGCGATGTCGAGCGTGGTCAGGGCATAGCCGAGGACGAACAGGCCCTGGGTGACCCGGCCGAGGCGACGCAGCGCGAACTTGTCGGCGGCGACCTGCGCGAGCACCGGCGCGGGGCGGACGAGCAGGGTGTCGAGCGTGCCGTCCCGGACCCGGCGGCCGAGCCGGTCCATCGAACCGATCATCAGGTCGGCGAGGCCGAAGGCGACGGCGGAGGTGCCGTAGAACAGGGCGATCTCGGGCAGGGTGAACCCGCCCAACTCGTCGACCTGCGAGAACATCAGCAGGATCGCGAGGAAGTCGAAGGAGGTGGCCGCGAAGTTCCCGAACGTCGTCATCGCGAAGGACGCGCGGTAGGCCATCGTGGAGCGGATCCACATGGCGGCGATCATGCGGTAGACGCGCAGCCCGTCGCGGACGCGGCCGTACGTGCCGTACGCGGCGAACGGGTTCTCCCGCTCGGCGAACGGGTTCCCCGGCCCGGAGCCCGTGGCGGGGCGGTCGTCGACGTCAGCCACCCTGGACCACCACCTTCCGGGTCGCCGCCGACTGGATCAGCCGTCCGGCTGCCAGCAGTGCCGCCGCCCAGGCGAGCTGGAAGGCGTACGTCCGCCAGGGGTCGGCCTCGCCCAGCAGGACGTCCGCCGGGGCCTGGAGCAGGGCGGACCAGGGCAGGGCGCGGGCGAGGTCGCCGAGCGCGCCGGGGAAGACGTTCAGCGGGAGGAGCATCCCGGAGAAGAAGACTCCGGTGAGCCAGGTGATCTGCATCGCTCCGGCGCCGTCGAGGAGCCAGAACGCCGACAGCGCGACGATGTACCGGATCGCGAAGCTGACGAGGGCGCCGAGGGCGACCGCGAGCAGACAGGCGAGCCAGGGCAGCGGGCCGCCGGGCAGGGCCAGGTCGAAGAAGAGGGCGCCGCACACCATGGGGACGACACCGCGTCCGAGCAGCTGGAACAGGGCCCGGCCCAGGTCGGCGGCGAGCCACCACAGCTGGAGGTCGACGGGCCGGTAGAGGTCGACCGCGATGTCGCCGGTCCTGATCCGCTCGATCAGCTCCTCCTCGAAGCCGGCGCTGCCCAGTACCATCACCGCGAACATGGCCTGGCCGACCCAGACATAGGTGAGGGCCTGGGCCTGGTCGTAGCCGCCGAGGTGGGGCTTCTCGTGCCAGAGGGCCAGGTAGGTGTATGCGAGGATGAAGCCGAAGACGGTGTTGGTGAACACCCCCGCGGCGGTGGCCACCCGATATGTCGCGTACCGCCTGAAACCACCGGCGGCGACGGCGGCGTACAACCGCCCTGTGCCCACGAGGAAACCCCCATCCGCTGCGAAGAGTTAGGCGAAAGGCCGAGGCCTGGACCGATTCGGGCCGAAGCGAAGAAGCCTAGTCCGCGGCCGGTGGGGCCTGCCACGCGTTTTCGGGGGCGGACGGTGGTGCTCGTGTGGTGTGCGGGGCACGTGCCGGGATCCGGGAACGGATCGAACGGAACGAGAGTCTTAGTCAAGGGCGCAGAACCGGCCCGGAGCGGGCGCAAAGCGTACGAGTCCGTACGGAAATGAACGTACGACGCGAAAACAGGAGCACGGCAGCACGATGAGCGACGAGCCGCAGCCGAAGCGGAACGGCCCGGGCTGGACACCGAGAGACCCGGAGCGACGCACTCCGGGCACGACTCCGGGGTCCGGCGACACCGCCGCCAGGGCGAACGCCGACGGCCGACCCGGCCCGACCCCGGGCAACGGCCCGAACCCGACGCCGGACGGGCCACCCGCCACGGCGTCCCCCGGCACGCCTCCCGACCGAGAGCGGGACGGGCGGCCCGGCGGGACGACCGGGAGCCAGTCCGGCGGACGTGCCGGTGCGGGGGCCGGACAGCGGTCGGACACGTCCGGCGGGCGACCCGGTTCGGGGTCCGGCGGGCAGGCCGGCGCGGGATTCGGCGGGCGGTCCCAGCGGGAGACCGGCACGGGGTCCGGCCGGCCGCCCGGCGCGGCAAGCGGTGGAAAGTCCGAAGGACAGACCGGCTCGGCACCTGACGGACGGCCCGGCTCTGCGACCGACGGGAAGCCCGGCGGACAGACCGGCCCGGCATCCGGCGGGCGACCCGGTCCGGCATCCGGCGGGCGACCCGGTCCGGCATCCGGCGGGCAGACCGGTCCGGCATCCGGCGGGCGACCCGGCTCGGGGTCCGGCGGGCAGGCCGGCTCGGGATTCGGCGGACGGTCCCAGCGGGAGACCGGCACGCACTCTGGCGGGCAGGCCGGCTCGGGATTCGGCGGACGGTCCCAGCCGGAGACCGGCACGGGGTCCGGCCGGCCGCCCGGCGCGGCAAGCGGCGGAAAGTCCGACGGACAGACCGGCTCGGCACCTGACGGACGGCCCGGCTCTGCGACCGACGGGAAGCCCGGCGGACAGACCGGTCCGGCATCCGGCGGGCGACCCGGTTCGGGGTCCGGCGGGCAGACCGGCTCGGGATTCGGCGGGCGGTCGGGGTCGGTTGCCGGTGGAGCGGCCGGCCCGGCCGGGGAGCGGTCGGGCACGGCGTCCGGCGGGCAGTCGGGTGCGCCCGGTGGGCAGGCCGGTGCGGCGTACGGCGGGAAGAGCGGCTCGGCTGCCGGTCGCGACTCCGGTGCCGTGAGCGGCGGGAAGCCCGGCGGGCAGTCCGGTGCTGCATCCGGTCGGCAGGCCGGTGTACAGGCCGGCGCCGTGTCCGGCGCGCAGGCCAGTGCGGCGGCCGGTGGCAAGGCGGGTGGCGCGGCCGGCGGGAAGCCCGGTGCCGTGCCCGGCGCGGCGGCCGGTCGGGCCGGCGAGGGCAACCCGGCTGGGTCCGCCGGAGGACGAGACGGTGGGGCCGGCGGTGCTCAGGGACGTGACTCCGCGGGGCCCGCGGCCGGAGGCACCGGCAGCCCCTCCGGGGTGCCGGACGCCAGGGCCGCCCGAGCCGCTCGGGCGGCGAGGGCCGCCAAGGCAGCCGGCGCGAAGGCGGGCGGCACCGCCGCCGCCGGGGAGGACACCCCCACCACCACCCTGGCCATCACCCCGGGCCGCAAGCCCGCGGCCGGGGGCGACACCCCGACCCAGGCCCTCGGCGTCATCACCGCCCCGAAGGCCGCCGCCGCGGCACCCGCCGCGGCACCGGCCGCCGTGCCCGCGGTCTCGCCCGCCTCCTCGGACGAGGGCGGCAAGGCCAAGAAGCCCAAGCGGCGCAAGCGCACCGGCTGGCGACGGCTGTTCCCCACCTGGCGCATGGTGCTCGGCACCTTCGTCATCGGACTCATGCTGATCGTCGGCGCCCTGGTGCTGGGCTACAACATGGTCCACATCCCCAAGGCGAACGCGTTCGCGACCAAGCAGAGCAACGTCTACCTCTACGCGGACGGCTCCCAGATCGCCCGCGACGGGGAGGTCAACCGCGAGAACATCCCGCTGTCGAAGGTCTCCAAGGCCGCCCAGCGCGCCGTACTGGCCGCCGAGGACCGCGACTTCTACTCCGAGCCGGCCATCGACCTCAAGGCGATGGCCCGCGCGGCCTGGAACACCGCGACCGGCAAGGGCAAGCAGTCCGGCTCGACGATCACCCAGCAGTACGTGAAGAACTACTACCTGGCCCAGGACCAGACCGTCACCCGCAAGGCCAGGGAGTTCTTCATCTCGATCAAGCTGGACCGTGAGGTGACCAAGGACGAGATCCTGGAGGGCTACCTCAACACCAGCTTCTTCGGCCGCAACGCCTACGGCATCCAGGCCGCCGCCCAGGCGTACTACGGCGTCGACGCCGACGAGCTGACCGCCGAGCAGGGCGCCTACCTCGCCGCCCTGGTCAACGCGCCGAGCATGTACGACGTCGTCGCCCACCCCGAGAACAAGGGCGCGGCGGTCGCCCGCTGGAACTACGTCCTCGACGGCATGGTCAAGGAAGGCTGGCTCAAGCAGTCCGAGCGGACCGGCGCGAAGTTCCCGATGCCGAAGCAGGCCACCACCTCCTCGGCCTTCTCCGGACAGCGCGGCTACCTGGTCGAGGCCATCAAGTCGTACCTCATCGAGCACAAGATCATCGACGAGAAGGCGCTGGAGAACGGCGGTGGTTACCGCATCACCACCACCATCCAGCCCAAGATGCAGGACGCCTTCATCAAGGCCGTCGACGACCAGCTGATGGACAAGCTCGACAAGAAGAACCGCAAGGTCGACAACTACGTCCGCGCCGGCGGCGTCTCCATCGACCCGAAGACCGGCAAGGTCATCGCGATGTACGGCGGCATCGACTACACCAAGCAGTACGTGAACAACGCGACCCGCCGCGACTTCCAGGTCGGCTCCATCTTCAAGCCGATCGTCTTCACCGCCGCCGTGGAGAACGCCTCCAACAACCAGAACGGCCAGGCGATCACCCCGAACACGGTCTACGACGGCACCAACAAGCGCCCCGTCACCGGCTGGCCCGGCCCGCCGTACGCACCGGAGAACGAGGACTACCACAACTACGGCAACATCACCGTCCGCCAGGCCACCGAGGACTCCGTGAACTCGGTGTACGCGCAGATGGCCGTCGACATCGGCCCCGAGAAGGTCGAGAAGACGGCGATCGACCTCGGTGTCCCCAAGAACACCCCGGACATGAACCCGTACCCGTCCATCGCCCTGGGCACCGCCACCGCGAGCGTCCTCGACATGACGGAGGCGTACGCCACGCTCGCCAACCACGGCAAGCACGGCACGTACACGATGATCGAGAAGATCAGCAAGGACGGCCAGGCGGTCGACCTCCCCTCCACGGAGTCCACGCAGGCCGTCAGCCGCAAGGCCGCCGACACCACCACCTCCGTGCTGCGCAGCGTGGTCCAGAGCGGTACCGCCACCGCCGCGCAGGCGTCCGGGCACCCGGTCGCGGGCAAGACCGGTACCGCCGAGGAGGACAAGGCGGCCTGGTTCGCCGGCTACACCCCGGACCTCGCCACCGTCGTCTCCGTCATGGGGCAGGACCCCAAGACCGGCGCCCACAAGCCGCTGTACGGCGCGATGGGTCTGCAGCGCGTCAACGGTGGCGGGGCGCCCACGGAGATCTGGGCGCAGTTCACCAAGACCGCCCTCAAGGGCAAGAAGGTGAAGGACTTCGACCTCGACCTCCAGGTCGGCGCCGACGTCGTCTACACCCCGCCCAGCACCCCCGCCGACGAGCCGGGCGCCACCGGCGACGAGGAGACCGGCGGCGCCACGGGCGACGAGGAGACCGGCGGACCGACCGACGACGACACCGGCGACGGCACCTCCACCGGCGGCACGCCCTCGACGGACGGCGGCACCACGTCCACGGGCGGCACGGCCGCGGACGGAGGTACCACGTCCACCGGCGGCACCTCGACGGACGGCGGCGCCGCGTCGACGGGCGGCGCCACGGGTGACGGAGGCGCCGCCTCCACGGGAGGCGGCACCGCCGACGGCGGTACGACCGACGGCGGAGCGGACACGGGAGGCGACACCTCGGTGGGGCCGTTCGGTTGACCGGGGCTGCTCAGTGGCCGGAGGTGGCCTTCAACCCCACCACGGCCACGAGCAGCAGACACACGAAGAAGATCCGGGCGGCGGTGGCCGGCTCCCCCAGCCACACCATGCCGAACACCGCCGCCCCGGCCGCGCCGATCCCCACCCACACGCCGTACGCGGTACCGATGGGCAGCGTCCTGGCGGCGTGGGAGAGCAGCAGCATGCTGGCGACGATGCCGGCGCCGGTGAGGACGCTGGGCAGGGGCCGGGTGAAACCGTCGGTGTACTTCATCCCGACCGACCAGCCGACCTCCAGCAGTCCGGCGACGACCAGCAGAACCCAGGCCATGAGGCACCTCCGTGATCCATAGGGGAATCGGGGGTGCGTCGTCTTTGCGGGTCCCGGTACGGCGCGTCTCGTCGGGTATCTCAAAGGTAGCAAAACACAGGTGTGGGGGGCTGGTGACCATGGTCACCAGCCCCCCACACCTGTGAAGGCAATGATTCGAAGATCACCCAGGGGTGCTCAGAGATACAGGCCCGTGGAGTCCTCCGACCCCTCGAAGCGGTCCGCGGCCACGGCGTGCAGGTCGCGCTCGCGCATCAGGACGTAGGCGACGCCCCGGACCTCGACCTCGGCGCGGTCCTCGGGGTCGTACAGGACACGGTCGCCGGGCTCCACGGTCCGGACGTTCTGGCCGACCGCCACGACCTCGGCCCAGGCGAGGCGCCGGCCGACCGCCGCCGTCGCGGGGATCAGGATGCCGCCGCCGGAACGCCGCTCGCCCTCGGCGGTGTCCTGCCGTACGAGCACACGGTCGTGCAGCATCCGGATGGGCAGCTTGTCGTCGTGCTGGGTCTTCTCGCTCACGCCTCGAACCTACCTGCTCCGTCCCCGTCCTCGTCCCCGCCCGCGTCCCGGTTCGCGTCCCGGTTCGCGTCAGGCCCTGCGGCGCCGGGTCCCGAGCGCGAGGAGACCGACGACGCCGACGACCACGAGGGCGACGGGCACGATGCGCTCCACCCGGGGCGCCCCGTCCTGGTCGACGAACTGGCCCCTGACGTCGCTGACCGCACGGTTGACGGAGACGTACGCCTTGCCGAGGGTGTGGTCGATGTTCGAGACGACCTTGGCCTTGGCGTCGCCCACGATCGTCCGGGGGTGCACGCGGACGCCGATCTCGTCGAGCGTCTCGGCGAGGTTGTCGCGGCGGCGCTTGATGTCCGCCTCGATCTCGGCCGGGGTTCTGATGTCCGAGGTCTCCGCCACCGCGCGGCCTCCCGTTGTCGGTTGTCGGTGAAATCTCTTCGTCACGGACAGTCTGTCAGCTCCACCCGGCACCGCACCGTCAGGGCCCGCCATTACGCTGGACCGATGAGCGAGCGACTCCAGCCCGGCGACGTGGCCCCCGCCTTCACCCTCCCGGACGCCGACGGCAACGAGGTGTCCCTGTCCGACCACAAGGGCCGCAAGGTCATCGTCTACTTCTACCCGGCCGCCCTGACCCCCGGCTGCACCAAGCAGGCCTGCGACTTCACCGACAACCTGGAGCTCCTCGCGGACGCCGGGTACGACGTCATCGGCATCTCCCCCGACAAGCCCGAGAAGCTGGCCAAGTTCCGCGAGAAGGAGTCCCTGAAGGTCACCCTTCTCGGCGACGTGGACAAAACGGTCCTCGACGCCTACGCCGCCTTCGGCGAGAAGAAGAACTACGGCAAGACCTACATGGGCGTCATCCGCTCCACGATCATCGTCGACGAGGAGGGCAAGGTTTCCCACGCCCTCTACAACGTCCGCGCGACGGGCCACGTAGCGAAGATCATCAAGGACCTGGGCATCTGAGCCCACCTGCCCGCCCACCCGCGAACGGCTCGTACCGGACCCCCGGCACGAGCCGTTCCGCATTCCGGACGTGACTGTCCGATGAGCGGCTCGTTACTCCGTACGAGCCACGAACAGGTGGCCGGAAGTCGAGGGGTTTCATGGGGGACAGCGTTTACAGCGAGGAGCGGCTCGCACCAGCCGTCGCAGAAGCTCGCAACTGGACCGACCTGATGCGAAGGCTCGAACTCAGGGCAAGTGGAGGGCAACGGCGCGCGCTCCAGGAGAAAGTGGCACGCCACGGACTCGACACGAGCCACTTCGCCAAGCGAAGCCCGTGGCGCAAGTACCCGGACGCCGCCATTGCCGAAGCCGCAGCCTCATCCTCCTCGCTGCGCGAGCTGGCACTGAAGCTCGGCGCCACTCCGGCCACCGGCACGCTTTCCCATATCCGGCGCCGCATCGACGCAGCGGGAATCAACATCAGCCACTTCCCTGGTATCGACCGCACCGAGCTGGACCTGCCCTTCACCGCCGAGGAGTTGAGCGCCGCCGCAGCCACAGCGCACAGCGTGCGCGGGGTAGCGCGCGCACTGAACATTCCGGACGACAGCCGTTCGCGCGCCACACTGCTCCGCATGTTGCGCGAGCAGCACATTGACATCAAGCACTTCACCTACACCCGTGCCCCAATTGACGAGGCAGCACTTCGCACGCTGATCCCCCAGGCATCCAGCTACGCCGACGTCATGCGTGGCCTTGGTCTGGTTGTCGACGACACCAACCATCGACGCGTGCGACGCACTGCGGCGCGCCTGGGAATCGACACCAGCCACTTCAAGCGCCGTGCCTGGGGCAAGCCGGACAGGCCGGCCCCCACACCGACGGCCCACCGCGTGCTCGTCGTCCTGCCCGCACATGCGGGACGAACAAACAGGGCCCAACTACACCGAGCCCTGACCGAGGTCGGAGTGTCGTACGCGTGCGCAAGTTGCGGCAGCACCGGTGAATGGCTGGGACGCCGGATCACCCTGCAGATCGACCACGTCAATGGTGACTGGCACGACAACCGCCAGGAGAACTTGCGGTACCTGTGCCCGAACTGCCACGCGTTGACAGACACGTGGTGCCGGCAGAAGCAGCGAAGGCCACTCGCCGGATAGGCGTCGATCACCGTACACTTGCAGCCGCCCGTCATACTCGACGACGGGCAGCTGGCGGCCTTGGCGGAACTGGCAGACGCCTCGCGTTTAGGGCGCGATGGGAGTAATCCCGTGAGGGTTCGAATCCCTCAGGCCGCACTCACCTTCACTTCGAAGATCCGGCTTGTGACTATCGCAGGCTGGATTTTCCGACTCGCCGCACCTCAGCCCAACAGCTCCCGCAGCACCGGCACCAGCCCCCGGAACGCCTTCCCCCGGTGGCTGATCGCGTTCTTCTCCTCCGCGGTCAGTTCCGCGCAGGTGCGGGTGTCGCCGTCCGGCTGGAGGATCGGGTCGTAGCCGAAGCCGCCGGTGCCGGTCGGGGTGTGGCGGAGGGTCCCCCGCAGCTGTCCCTCGACCACCCGTTCCGTGCCGTCCGGCAGGGCCAGGGCGGCGGCGCAGTTGAAGTGGGCGCCCCGGTGTTCGTCGGCGATGTCGCCGAGCTGGGCGAGCAGGAGGTCGAGGTTGGCCTTGTCGTCGCCGTGGCGGCCGGCCCAGCGGGCGGAGAAGATGCCGGGGGCGCCGCCCAGGACGTCGACGCAGAGGCCGGAGTCGTCGGCGATGGCGGGGAAGCCGGTGGCGCGGGCCAGGGCGTGGGCCTTCAGCAGGGCGTTCTCGGCGAAGGTGACGCCGGTTTCCCGGACGTCGGGGATGTCGGGGTAGGTGTCCGCGCCGACGAGGTCGTGGGCGAGGCCCGCGTCGGCGAGGATGGCCTTCAGCTCGGTGAGCTTGCCGGCGTTGCGGGTGGCGAGGATCAGGCGGGTCATGCCCACCAGTATCGCCACCCGCTCCCGGGGGCCGTTACGAGGTGCAGACCTTCGTCAGCTCGCCCGCGGCGTCCGTGATGCCGCTGATGTCGGGGGTGGCGTCGCCGTTCTCCACGGCGGTGCGGGTGTCGGTGACGGCCTTCTGCAGCGAGTCGACGGCCTTGTTGACGTCGGTGTTGTCGGTCTTGTCGCCGATGTCGTCGAGGCTCTTGTCGATGGAGGCGAGGGACTCCTCCAGCTGCGTGGGGTCGTCCGCCGCGTTCTGTACGGCCTGCTGGAGGTCGTCCACGCTCCGGGCGATGGCGTCGGCGGTCTGGACGCAGTCCAGGGCCTTGTTCACGGCGTCGCAGCCGGTGGTGAGCCCGGCGGTCAGGGCGACGGCAGCTACGGCTCCGGCGATGGCGGTCGTGCGGCGTCGGCGGCTCGCGGCCATGGAACGGTCCTCCTCCTGGTGGCAGGGCTCACGGCCCCGGGTACGGCTGTCGCCGTGTGGCCGGGCGCACGGTGGTGTGCCGTGCGCCCGTATGGGCAAGGACGCGGCCGGGGCCGCCGTGGTTGCCGGCGGCGGCCGGCCTCTTGGGGTGCCCTTTACCTTTCGAGGACCGTATCAAGCGCCTTGCGCTGCAGGAGGGCCAGCTCCGTGCAGCCCGAAACGGCCAGGTCGAGCAGGGAGTTGAGTTCCTCGCGGGCGAACGGCTCGGCCTCGGCGGTGCCCTGGACCTCGACGAAGCGGCCGTCGCCGGTGCAGACGACGTTCATGTCGGTGTCGGCCTTGACGTCCTCCTCGTAGCGGAGGTCGAGGAGGGGGACGCCGCCGACGATGCCGACGGAGACGGCCGAGACGGTGCCGGTGAGCGGCTGGCGGTTGGCCTTGATCAGCTTCTTGCCCTGGGCCCAGGTCACGGCGTCGGCCAGGGCGACGTACGCGCCGGTGATGGCGGCGGTGCGGGTGCCGCCGTCGGCCTGGAGGACGTCGCAGTCCAGGACGATGGTGTTCTCGCCGAGCGCCTTGTAGTCGATGACGGCGCGCAGGGAGCGGCCGATGAGGCGGGAGATCTCGTGGGTGCGGCCGCCGATCCTGCCGCGTACGGACTCGCGGTCGCCGCGGGTGTTGGTGGCGCGGGGCAGCATGGAGTACTCGGCGGTGACCCAGCCCTCGCCGCTGCCCTTGCGCCAGCGGGGGACGCCTTCGGTGACGGAGGCGGTGCAGAAGACCTTCGTGTCGCCGAAGGAGACGAGGACGGAGCCCTCGGCGTGCTTGCTCCACCCGCGTTCGATGGTGACCGGGCGGAGCTGTTCGGGGGTGCGGCCGTCGATTCGAGACATGGCGCTGAGCCTATCGGCACATACGGAGGGGCCCCCTCCCCCGGCGGTCCGGGAGAAGGGGCCCTGCCGTGGCCGCGCGTGGCTCACATCATGTCCTCGATCTCCGCGGCGATGGGGTCGGCGTCCGTGCCGATGACGACCTGGATCGCGGTGCCCATCTTGACGACGCCGTGGGCGCCGGCGGCCTTGAGGGCGGCGTCGTCCACGAGGGAGGGGTCGCGGACCTCGGTGCGCAGGCGCGTGATGCAGCCCTCGACCTCTTCGATGTTGTCGAGGCCGCCGAGTCCGGCGACGATCTTCTCAGCCTTGCTGGCCATGGCCACTCTCCCTGTCTTCCCCGGCGGATCGGGGTGCGGAACCGTACGCGGACAGTCTGCGGGACCGTCCGCGACTGGTCTACACCACTGGGGATCGGGTCGCCAAACGCACCCGCGGCTCAGCCGTGTGTCGACTCGGCGGTCTCGGATCCCTGGCCGGGCACGGTGGATCCGGTGTCGGGGGTGCCCGGGGTGCCGGGGGCCGCGGGGGCGGCCCGGTCCGTGTCCAGGTTCCGCGGGGCGGGCAGGGTCAGGATCGCGAGGGTGACCAGGCACCACGCGGCGGCGAGGAGCACGCCGGTCCGCCGGAGGCCGATGCCGTCCACGGCGAGCCCCGCGGCGAGGGTGCCGAGCGGGACGGCGGTCATGGACACGGCGTTCTGGAGGCCGAGGACGCGCCCGCGCACCTCCTCCGGGATGCGTTCGGTGACGAGGACCAGGAAGAGGGCGGGCAGGGGGCCCGCGCCGGCCCCGGCCAGGACGGCGGCCGCCCACATGACGGGCACCGGGGGCAGGAGCGCGAGCCCGGCGACGCCGATCGTGGAGGTGAGCTGGGCGACGGCGAAGACGGTGCGGCGCGACCAGCGGGTGCCGAGGGCGGCGTAGAGGCCGGCGCCCGCGATGCCGCCGACAGCGAGGAGGGAGACGAGGACGCCGAAGCCGCCGGGTGAGTCCTCGCCCACGAGGTGGACGGGGAGCACCAGGTTCTGCAGGGGGGCGAGGACGGCGACGCTGCCGGCCGAGACCAGGGTGACGGTGGTGAGGACGCGGTCGGCGCACAGGACGTCGAGTCCGCGGCCGAGGTCGGCGCGCAGGCCGGTGTTCTCGCCCGGGGTGGGGCCGGCGCTCCGGGCGCCGATGGTCCGGGGCAGGGCGAGGGTGACGAGGGCGGCGAGGGCCGAGCAGCCGGCGGTGAGCCAGAGGACGGCCGCCGGGTCGACGAGCATGATCAGTCCGCCGGCGGCGGCCGGGGCGAGGATCACGACGCCGCCGGCGATGCTCTCGCGGAGTCCGGCGAGGCGTTCCATGCCGATGCCGGTGGCTTCGGCGATGTCCGGTGCGAGGGCCTCGCGGGCGGTCATGCCGGGGACGTCGAAGACGGCGCCGGCGACTCCGAGGACGACGAACCAGACGACGGTGAGGCCGAGCAGGCCGTCGACGACGGGGAGCGCGGCGACGCAGGCCGCGGAGGCGAGGTCGGCGCCGACGGAGAGGCGCCGGCGGCCGGCCCGGTCGATGAGTACGCCTCCGGCGACGGCCGACAGCAGCATCGGCAGCGCGCTCGCGGCGGCGACGAGTCCGACCGCGGCGGCGTCCCCGGTGCGCAGCAGCACCAGCCAGGGCAGGGCGAGGGAGGCCACGGTGTTGCCCAGCAGGGACAGGCCGTGGGAGATCAGGTAGAGCGGCAGCATCGGGGCATTCCGGTCGGGGGGCCTGGGGCTAGTCGATGCGGACGACGAGTTCGGCCGCGATGGGGTCACCGAGCAGGGGATGTACGGGCCGGGCGTCGAGCGCGCGGGCACAGGGCGGCGCCGGCGGTGTCTCCGCCGGGCCGGTCAGGGAAATCTTCACGCGACCTCTCGCCTCTCCGAGCACAGAATCAGGGTCGGCGGAAAACGCTTTTCCATGGCACATGGGCGAGCGCATGGTAAAGCCGACGAGAGCGTCTTATCCGCTCGACCGGACAGTCCGCTCCGGCATCTTTCCCGACTTGGAGCACATCATGGAGCAGGGAGCACCATACACCGTACAGTGCGATCGCCTGAGCCGTCCATCATGCCTCTCACCTGCACCTCCACCCATCTCCCGGGATGCCGGACGAATGTTTTCGGCCAACCTATTCCAGTGATTTGGTGAACCTTTGACTCGCGCAATTCCCACTCCTACGGTGATTCGAGTTGCCGTAATCGGCCGCGTACGGCGTTTCCCGATTGCGGTGACCGGGGGGCCGTGCGGTACCCGTAGAGGATCACCGTGCACAGCGCCCGTACAACGCCGCGCCACGACCCGGAAGGTGGCTCACCATGACCACGGCCTCCACCGAGGACCGGATTCCCTCCGCGGACCGGCCCCGCGCCCAGGACCTGCCGCCGTCCTGCCGCGATCTGATCGGCGTCCTCGCCCAGACCGACCGGCGTGACGCCTTCGCCGCCCTCGCGCTCGGCGCGACCTCCGCGGCCGAGGTGGCCGAGCGGGCGGGGCTGCGCCCGGCGGCGGCCGCGGCGGCCCTGAGCAAGCTCGTCGACGGGCGGATCGCCGCGTACGACGCCGACGCGCGCGCCTACCGGCTGATCGAGGACACCTTCCGGCTTGCCGTCCAGGCGGAGGTACGGATCTCCGGACGGGGCGGCGGTGACGGCGCGGGGGCCTACTTCCGCAAGGGGCGGCTGACGTCGATCCCCGGCAAGGCGGAGATCCGCACCCGGGTCCTCACCGTCGTGGCCGACTCCTTCGAGTCCGGGGTCACCTACACGGAGGCCAAGGTCAACGCGATCTGCGGGCAGTGGTTCGACGACTGGGTCACCCTGCGCAGGGCGCTCGTGGACGAGGAGCTGCTGCGGCGCGACGAGTCGGGCACCCGGTACGAGCGCGTATGACCGCATGACCCGGGTCGTCGCCGAAGACGTCACCGCCCGCCCGGCGGACCGCCCGGCCGACGTCGTCGCGTACGGCCGGCACACCGGGGCGGCCGTCGGCGCCTTCGATCGCCGCCGGGGTTTCGTGGCGCGTCCCGGGCAGGTGGTCGCCGAGCCGTCCACGGACGGAAGCGCGGTGGTGCTGAACGTGGGCCCGGGGCCGGCGGGCGCGACCACGGCCGCCGCGTTCCGTACCGCGGCGGCGGCCACGGTACGGGCCGCGGGCCGTCGCCCGCACACTGCGGGCGGAGCTCGCCCCGGCCGACGACGGCGGGGTCCCGGCGGCCGACCGCGCCCGGGCCGTGGCCGAGGGCGCGGCGCTGGGCCCGTACCGCTACGACGGCCACCTCCGCCCGGGCCGCGAGACCGCCGGCCGAAGTGGTCGTGGTGACCGGCGAGGGGCGGGCGGCCGCCGAGGGCCTGGGCGGGCCGTCGCCCGCACGCTGCGGGCGGAGCTCGCCCCGGCCGACGACGGCGGGGTCCCGGCGGCCGACCGCGCCCGGGCCGTGGCCGAGGGCGCGGCGCTGGGCCCGTACCGCCACGACGACCACCTCCGCCCGGGCCGCGAGACCGCCGGCCGAGGCGGTCGTGGTGACCGGCGAGGGGCGGGCGGCCGCCGAGGGCCTGGGCGGGCCGTCGCCCGCACGCTGCGGGCGGAGCTCGCCCCGGCCGACGACGGCGGGGTCCCGGCGGCCGACCGCGCCCGGGCCGTGGCCGAGGGCGCGGCGCTGGGCCCGTACCGCCACGACGACCACCTCCGCCCGGGCCGCGAGACCGCCGGCCGAGGCGGTCGTGGTGACCGGCGAGGGGCGGGCGGCCGCCGAGGGCCTGGCCGCCGCCGAGGCCGCGTGTCTCGCCCGCGACCTCGTCAACCGCCCGGCCGAGTCGTTCTGCCGGCTGCCGCTGCTCGCCCATGAGCGCCGCCATCCGCGGTCCGCCGTGGCGGAGCGGGTGAACTGTTCGCACCGGCACGGGGACACCGTGCAGGCCGCGCTCTTCCTCCAGGACTTCACCGAAGTCCCTTACGGCGGTGCCGGGTTCGCGGTGCGGACGTTGATCGAGCCGCTGCGCGCGCTCGGCGGGTAGGCCCCGCCCGCAGACCTGCCCACGCACCGCGACCCGCGCGAGCAGCCCGTGAGCGGCCCGGGACCGTTCGTGGGCGGCTCGGAATTCCGCCAGGAATCGAGGGTTCCTGATCCCGTCCCCCATCTGCTACAACAGGTCTACACCACTGAGTGGTGTAGACCACCACCCGATGGAGGAAGTCCATGAGCACTGCCACCGCGCCAACGGCGGCCCCCGCGAGGAAGTGGGGATCCGGTCTTTTCCAGGGCCTGCAGAAGGTCGGCCGCAGCCTGCAGCTGCCCATCGCCGTGTTGCCGGCGGCGGGCATCCTGCTCCGCCTCGGCCAGGCCGACGTACAGGAGAAGCTGAACCTGCCCGACAAGGTCACGGCGGTCTTCGCCACGGCCGGTGGCGCCATCTTCGACAACCTGCCGATGCTGTTCTGTATCGGTGTCGCGATCGGTTTCGCCAAGAAGTCGGACGGCTCGACCGCGCTGGCCGCCCTGGTCGGCTTCCTGGTCTACAGCAACGTCCTGAAGGCGTTCCCCGTCACCGAGGCCAAGGTGCAGGCCGGCGCCGACGCGGCCGCGACCTACAACAACCCGGGTGTCCTCGGCGGCATCCTCATGGGCCTGCTCTCCGCCGTGCTGTGGCAGCGCTACCACCGCAAGCAGCTGGTGGACTGGCTCGGCTTCTTCAACGGCCGCCGGCTCGTCCCGATCATCATGGCCTTCGTCGGTACCGCGATGGGCGTCTTCTTCGGTCTGGTCTGGGAGCCCATCGGTGGGGTCATCTCCGACGCCGGCGAGTGGATCACCGGGCTGGGCTCGGTGGGTGCCGGTCTGTTCGGTCTGATCAACCGCGCGCTGATCCCGATCGGCATGCACCAGTTCGTCAACACCGTCTCCTGGTTCCAGATCGGCGACTTCACCAACTCCGCCGGCGCCGTCGTGCACGGTGACCTGAACCGCTTCTTCGCGGGTGACCCGACCGCCGGTCAGTTCATGTCGGGCTTCTTCCCGATCATGATGTTCGGTCTGCCGGCCGCCGCGATCGCGATCGCGCACTCCGCTCGCCCCGAGCGCCGCAAGGCCGTGATGGGCATGATGATCTCGCTCGCGCTGACCTCCTTCGTGACCGGTGTGACCGAGCCGATCGAGTTCTCGTTCATGTTCATCGCCCCGCTGCTGTACGTGATCCACGCGGTGCTCACCGCCGTCTCGATGGCGGTCACCTGGGCGCTCGGTGTCCACGCGGGCTTCACGTTCTCCGCGGGCGCCATCGACTACGGCCTCAACTGGAACCTGGCCACCAAGCCCTGGCTGATCATCCCGATCGGTCTGGCGTTCGGCGCGATCTACTACGTCGTCTTCCGCTTCGCCATCACCAGGTTCAACCTGCCGACGCCGGGCCGTGAGCCCGAGGAGGAGGTGGAGGACCTCACGAAGGCGTGAGCCGCGGCAGCCGAACGGCGGCGGGCCCCCGGAGCGTGTCGCTCCCGGGGGCCCGCCGCCGTTCGCGTACCGGCCTCAGATCTCGTACGACACCCTGGGCACCGCCAGCTCGACCGGGCCGTCGTACACCGCGCGGGCGTCGACGAGGTTGACCTGCGGGTCGGTCCACGGCGGGACGTGCGTGAGCACGAGCCGCCGGGCGCCCGCGCGGGCGGCCGTCTCCCCGGCCTCGCGGCCGTTGAGATGGAGGTCCGGGATGTTCTCCTTGCCGTGCGTGAAGGCGGCCTCGCACAGGAACAGGTCGGCGTCGCGCGCCAGTTCGTCCAGGGTGTCGGTGACACCGGTGTCCCCGGAGTACGTCAGGACCCGGCCGCCGTGCTCGATCCGGATGCCGTACGCCTCGACGGGGTGGGCGACCCGCTCCGTGTGGACGGTGAAGGGGCCGATCTCGAACGTGCCCGGCTTGACCGTGTGGAAGTCGAAGACCTCGCTCATGGAGGAGGCGGACGGGGTGTCGGCGTAGGCCGTGGTCAGGCGCTGCTCGGTGCCCTCCGGGCCGTAGACCGGGATGGGGTCGCAGCGGCCGCCGTCGTGGCGGTAGTAGCGTGCGACGAAGTACGCGCACATGTCGATGCAGTGGTCGGCGTGCAGATGGCTGAGGAAGATCGCGTCGAGGTCGTAGAGACCGCAGTGGCGCTGCAGCTCGCCGAGGGCACCGTTGCCCATGTCGAGGAGCAGCCGGAAGCCGTCGGCCTCTACGAGGTAGCTCGAACAGGCCGATTCCGCGGACGGGAACGACCCCGAGCAGCCGACGACGGTGAGCTTCATAAGAGCGGAACCTCCGCGCTGGCGTGAAGTCGTGACAGTCGTGTCGTGTCAGTCGTGTCTTGCCGGTCGTGACGTGCAGACGGGTTGCGGATTGCAGATTGCAGTTGGCGGGGTTGCGAAGTTCGGGCGTGGGTGCAACGAGAGTGGTGCGGTCCGTCGAGCGTAAGGCGCAAAAGGGTGGGTCGCTCCTCCGCCAGGGGCCGTTGTGGGCGAACTCACCTGTGGTGTCACCGGTTCGGCTGGTCATAGGGCCGTTGGGGCGAGCGTGGGCCGGGGTGCGGCGGTGACCATGAGCGCGGGAGTGCGCGCGGGGGCGGATGGTGCGTCGTGCGCGCCGGTACCGTCGTCGCTATGGACACGTCATGGTGGCCGGCGCTCGCGGCCGTGGTGGTGCTGGCCCTGCTCGCCGCGGTGGTCGACGGGTGGGGACGTTCGCGGCGACCGCCGCGGCGCGGCGGGCGGACGCGGCCGCCGGGGCGCCCCGAGCGGGTGCGCGGGGCGGTACCGCGGCCCCGGCCCGCCGAGATCTGGTGGGCGAGCGTGCCCTTCGAGGACGGGCCCGGGGAGAAGGACCGGCCCTGTCTCGTGCTGGCGGTACGCGGGAACCGTGCCCGGGTCGCCAAGATCACCAGTCGCCACCGTGACGGACGGCCCGGCGTGATCCCGCTGCCCCCGGGCGCGGTCGGTGACGCGCGGGGCCGCGCGAGTTATCTGGAGACGGACGAGCTGCGGGACGTCCGCCTGCGCGACTTCCGCCGCCGGGTGGGCGAGGCGGACCCGGACGTGTGGGACCGGGTCCGCCACCTGTCGAAGTGAGACACCGGCGGTTCTTCGGGTGCGGGTGGGTGGGGCTTCTCGCGCAGTTCCCCGCGCCCCTGAAAACCCAGGCCCTGCGGGCCTGAAAAGCAACGGCCCTGCGGGCCTGAAGGCGGCCGGTGTCGGCGCTGAAAAGCACGGGGCGCAGCCCCTGCTTTTCAGGGGCGCGGGGAACTGCGCGACCAGCCCCCACTCACCCGCACCCGAAGAACGCACCCGGACCCGCACCCCACCCGACCCCGCACCGCCGCGCGCTCACGCCCAGAGCTGCCCCTGCAACGTCTCGATCGCCTCTTCCGTCGTCGCCGCCGTGTAGACGCCCGTCGACAGGTACTTCCAGCCGCCGTCGGCGACGACGAACACGATGTCGGCCGGCTCCCCGGACTTCACCGCCTTGTTCCCGACCCCGATCGCCGCGTGCAGCGCGGCCCCCGTGGAGACGCCCGCGAAGATCCCCTCCTGCTGCAGCAGCTCCCGCGTGCGGGTCACCGCGTCGGCCGAACCGACGGAGAACCGGGTGGTCAGCACGGACGCGTCGTACAGCTCCGGCACGAACCCCTCGTCGAGGTTGCGCAGCCCGTAGACGAGGTCGTCGTAGCGCGGCTCGGCGGCGACGATCCTGACGTCCGGCTTCTGTTCGCGCAGGAAGCGGCCCACGCCCATCAGGGTCCCGGTGGTGCCGAGGCCCGCGACGAAGTGGGTGATGGAGGGCAGGTCCGCGAGGATCTCCGGACCGGTCGTCGCGTAGTGGGCGCCCGCGTTGTCGGGGTTGCCGTACTGGTAGAGCATCACCCAGTCGGGGTGCTCGGCGGACAGCTCCTTGGCCACGCGGACGGCGGTGTTGGAGCCTCCCGCCGCCGGGGACGGGATGATCTCGGCGCCCCACATGGCGAGCAGCTCACGCCGCTCCTGGGAGGTGTTCTCGGGCATGACGCAGACCATGCGGTAGCCCTTGAGCTTCGCCGCCATGGCCAGGGAGATGCCCGTGTTGCCCGAGGTGGGCTCCAGGATCGTGCAGCCGGGCGTCAGACGTCCGTCCTTCTCCGCCTGCTCGATCATGTGCAGGGCGGGCCGGTCCTTGACCGAACCCGTGGGATTGCGGTCCTCCAGCTTCGCCCAGATGCGGACGTCGGCGGACGGCGACAGCCGCGGCAGGCACACCAGGGGGGTGTTGCCCACCGCGGCCAGCGGGGAGTCGTAGCGCATGGGTGATCAGGCCATGCCGCCGGCCACCGCCGGCAGGATCGTCACGTTGTCGCCGTCGGACAGCTTGGTGTTGATGCCCTCCAGGAAGCGGACGTCCTCGTCGTTGAGGTAGACGTTGACGAAGCGGCGCAGTTCACCGCCGTCCACGATCCGGGCGTGGATGCCCGTGTGACGGCTCTCGAGGTCGGTGAACAGCTCGGCGAGGGTGGCACCGGCCCCCTCCACCGCCTTCTGACCGTCGGTGTACTGGCGGAGGATGGTGGGGATGCGGACCTCGATGGCCATGGTGTGCGGCTCCTGTCGGAAGTGGTGGTCGGTGGCGCGCGGCAGCGCGAAGTGCGTGGTCACACAGGGAGGGACGCCGCGGCTCACGGCCGTACGGCGGCAGGAATCGGCGTCAACAGATGGCGCTGGCAAGCCTGCACAGGTCGACGTGCAGCCGCGCCACGAGCAGTGCGCCCGGCGTCTTCTCGCTCACGTCGTCAAGAACCATGGGCTCATCGTATCGATTCCCGGTCCGGGTCCCGGAATGTGATCCCACATGCCGGACGGATTCGGGCCGGAGAGTGAGACCGGGAGCGGAACGGAGGAGGGGGCGGGCCCGTCGGACGCCGGGTCAGGCCGACTGCCGGACGACCAGCCGTGTGGGGGTGACCACCGAGGACGGGAGGCTCCCCGTGCTCCGCGCCCCCGTGCCCGCCAGGTCCTCCGTGCTGAACAGCAGCCGGGCCATCAGCCGGCCCATGCCCTCGATGTCCTGGTGCACGGTGGTGAGCGGCGGGTCGGTGTGCTCGGCGATGGGCGTGAGGTCGTCGAAGCCGACGACGGCCACGTCCTCCGGCACCCGGCGTCCGCGCTCGCGCAGCACCTGGAGCGCGCCGGAGGCCATCAGGTCGGAGGCGACGAAGACGGCGTCCAGGGCGGGGCAGCGGTCCAGGAGCGCGGTCATGGCGGTGACCCCGCCGTGCCGTGTGTAGTCGGAGTGCTCGATCATCCGCGGCGGCGCGTCCGGCAGGAGGTCCCGGTAGCCGTCCAGGCGGTCGAAGGCGGACGCCTCCCGCTCCACCGGGCCGGTGATCGTCGCGACGCGTTCCCGGCCCAGCGCGAGCAGATGGCGGACGGCCTCGCGGGCACCGCCCCGGTTGTCGGCGTCGACGAAGACGCGGTCGTGGACGGGTTCGCCGTCGCGGAGCATCGGCCGGCCGCCGAAGACGGCGGGCAGGCCGAGCCGGTCGATCATGCCGGGCAGCGGGTCGTCGGCCCGCAGGGAGAACAGCAGGGCGCCGTCGACGTGGCCGCCGCCCAGGAAGTCGCCGACGCGCGGATACTCCTCGGGCTCCTCCAGGAAGAGCAGGACGGGCTGGGCCCCGTGGGCGACCAGTTCCTTGCGGATGCCCCGCAGGTGCAGGTCGAAGAAGGGGTCGATGAAGAGGCGGTTCTGCGGCTGGCTCGCGACGACGGCGATGGCGTTGTTGCGGCGGGTGACGAGCTGGCGGGCGGCGGAGTTCGGCACGTAGCCCAGTTCGGCGATGACCTCCCGGACCCGTTCGACGACCTCCGCCCGCACCTTGTCCTCGCCGTTGATCACCCGCGACACGGTGGACTTGGAGACCCCGGAGCCGCGTGCGACGTCGTCGAGCGTGGGGCGCCGGCCGGGCAGTCGTCGCGTCTGTCGAGTCAAGGCCGTCTCCGTGGCGGGCAGTTGGGCGCGTCCGTGCGTGCGCGTGCGTACGGAACACCGTAGCCGCGAATGTCCTGTGCCGTCGTTCAGTACGCCGCCACGATCCGCACCTCCTCCTCGGTCACCTCGCCCTCGACGATCCGGAACGAGCGGAACTGGAACTCGCCGAGACCGTCGGTGTCGGCGGTCGAGACGAGGACGTAGTGGGCGCCGGGCTCGTTGGCGTAGGAGATGTCGGTGCGGGACGGGTGGGCCTCGGTGGCGGTGTGGGAGTGGTAGATGACCACCGGCTCCTCGTCGCGGTCGTCCATCTCGCGGTAGAGCCGGAGCAGGTCGCCGGAGTCGAACTCGTAGAACGTGGGCGACATGGCCGCGTTCAGCATCGGGACGAACCGCTCGGGGCGGTCCGAGCCCGCCGGCCCGGCGACGACGCCGCACGCCTCGTCGGGGTGGTCCTTGCGCGCGTGGGCGACGATCCGGTCGACGAGGTCCTGGGTGATGGTCAGCATGGTCGCCAGGATAAGCAGAAGGGCTGTTCCGTACCGGGGGGTGGTACGGAACAGCCCACATGCCGGGACCGGGGCCTCGGGGACCCCGGCGTGTTCCGGTCAGCCGACCTTCTCGAACTCCGTGTCGCGGCGCTCGGTGATCCCGGGGTTGCGGCTCTTGAGCACGGCCCAGCCGATGCCCAGGGCGGCCGCCCAGCCCGCCATCACGTAGAGGCAGACGCGGGAGTCGGCGTCGTAGGCGATGAGGCCGGTGACGAAGAGCAGGAAGACGATGGCGACCCAGCTGCACTTCGCGCCGCCCGGGGCCGGGAAGGACGAGGCGGGCAGGCGGCCGGCGTCCACACCGCGGCGGTACAGGACGTGGCTGATCAGGATCATCAGCCAGGTCCAGATGCCGGCGGCGGTGGCGACCGAGACGACGTAGCCGAACGCCTTCTCCGGGACGATGTAGTTCAGGATCACGCCGATGCCCATGAAGAGCACGGAGACGGTGATGCCGAACGCCGGGGTCTTCGTCGACGACAGCCTGCTGAACGCCTTGGGGGCCTCCCCGTTGTCCGCGAGGGTGCGCAGCATGCGGCCGGTGGAGTACATGCCCGAGTTGCAGGAGGACAGGGCAGCCGTCAGCACCACGAAGTTGACGATGCCGGCGCCCGCCGGGATGCCGATCTTGGCGAAGGCGGCGACGAAGGGGCTCACGCCGGGCGCGAACTCGGTCCACTTCACCACGCACAGGATGACGGTGAGCGCACCGACGTAGAAGAGCGCGATCCGCCAGGGCAGGGTGTTGATGGCCTTGGGGAGGGTCTTCTCGGGGTTCTCCGACTCACCGGCCGTGACGCCGACGAGTTCGACGGCGAGGTAGGCGAACATCACGCCCTGGAGGGTCATCAGGGACGAGCCGACGCCCTTGGGGAAGAAGCCGTCGAAGGCCCACAGGTTGGAGACCGCGGCGGTGTCGCCGGCGCTGCTGAAGCCGAAGGTGAGGACGCCGAGGCCGATCACGATCATGCCGAGCAGGGCGGTGACCTTGACCATCGAGAACCAGAACTCGATCTCGCCGAAGAGCTTCACCGAGATCAGGTTGGCGCCGAAGAGGACCACGAGGAAGACCAGTGCGGTCACCCATCGGGGGATCTCGGGCCACCAGTAGTTGACGTAGATCGCGGCGGCCGTGAGTTCGGCCATGCCGGTGACGACCCACATCAGCCAGTACGTCCAGCCGGTGAAGTAGCCGAAGAACGGGCCGAGGAACTCGCGGGAGTACTCCGCGAAGGAACCGGAGACCGGGCGGTACAGGAGCAGCTCGCCGAGGGCTCGCATGATGAAGAAGATGATGACGCCGGCGAGGGCGTACATGAAGATCAGGCTGGGTCCGGCCTTGGCGATGTTCGCCCCGGCTCCCAGGAAGAGGCCGACGCCGATGGCGCCGCCGATCGCGATCATCTGGACCTGACGGCTGCCGAGCCCGCGCTCGTACCCCTCTTCGGGTGCGTCGTCGCGTACGGCTTCGTCGCCGTTGTTGTTGACCTGAGCGGAGGTCATGTGTTGTGCGCCTTTCTCCACGCTGGGCCGATCCGGGCCGTTCGTCGGCCCCGGATCGGGTTCCGATCCCCCCGGATGTGATGGAGCTGAGCGGGCTCTGCGTCGAGCCCGCTCGTGCCTGGCCGACGGTCGTCGGCCGGTGGCGCACCCGAGCGGACATGGGTGTCGTCCGTCGAGCGATCGTGCAGATCTATCACGGTCGCGGCCTTGATCCACCGCCTGTTCTGTGGCGCACGGCACAGGGAGAAGCGGACAAAGAGCACCCGCGAGGGCATCCCTCGCGGGCGTGGTGACGCGATCGTTATCCGGATTTGAGTGTCCTCTGAGCGAACACCGATCGTCCGTGGAGAAGACGTGGAACGCCCGTGCGGCGGGCGTGGAGAGGCCCCCGGAACCTCCCCCGGGGACCTCGCGCCGGCGGCGCCCTCAGGGCATCAGCGTCGCGACGAGCGAGTCCTGGAGGCCGCCCAGCCACAGGTACGCCATCACCATCGGCTTGCGCGGGTCCTCGTCGGGGAGGCGGTAGAGGAGGTCGGTGTCCTCCTCGTCGACGACGTCCAGCCGGGAGCCGATGGCGAGCCGCAGGTCGTTGAGGCAGCCGAGCCACTGCCGGGAGTCCTCCGCCGACAGCTTCAGCACGGCCCCGCCCTCCCCGGTCGCGGACAGCGCGTCCAGGGAGTGGATCACCGCGAGGGCCTTCTCGCGCTTGCCGGCCCGCAGGTCGTTCTCGGTGAAGCGGCGGAACTCCGAGGAGTACGCCCGCTGCTCCTCCGCCTCCCGGGCCGACGGGGTGCCCTCGGGGTCGCTGTAGGCGTCCGGGAAGAGCCGCTGCAGGACGGGGTCCTTGGGCGGCTCGCTCGGGCCCTCGGCGAAGAGTTCGGCCAGCGGGTCGTCGTCGGCGTCCTCGGCGGGGCCGGGGCCGATCAGCTCCAGGAGCTGGACCGCCAGCGAGCGGATGATGGAGATCTCGACCTCGTCGAGCGCGACGGCCGCGCCGCCGCCGGGGAGCGCTTCGAATTGTCCTGGCATCAGGTGCGTCGCTACTTCCGGTCCTGCTGGAGGGTGGCCCACAGACCGTAGCCGTGCATGGCCTGCACGTCGCGTTCCATCTCCTCGCGTGATCCGCTGGAGACGACCGCGCGGCCCTTGTGGTGGACGTCGAGCATCAGTTTGTTGGCCTTCTCCTTCGAGTACCCGAAGTAGGCCTGGAAGACGTACGTCACGTAGCTCATGAGGTTCACCGGGTCGTTGTGGACGATCGTGAGCCACGGGACGTCCGGTTCGGGTACGGCGAAGGTCTCCTCCGCCGACTCGGTCTTCTCGATCTCCATGGGAACGGCTGCCGTCACACCGCCCATGCTGCCACCACAGGGGGGTGCCCGCACAAATGCGGCCCTCCGACCAGGGCGCATGAGAAACGGCCACCCAGAAATCGTCAGATTGACGAAATGGGAGTACGATCTCTTGCCATGAACACAGCGGACCTCGGTTTGCCGGTCGACGTCCCCTCGACCGCGCTCTTCACGGACCAGTACGAACTCACGATGCTGCAGGCCGCCCTGAAGGCGGGTACGGCCGAGCGGCGCTCGGTGTTCGAGGTCTTCACCCGGCGGCTGCCCGAGGGGCGCAGGTACGGCGTGGTGGCCGGAACCGGACGGGTGCTGGACGCGGTCGAGAACTTCCGGTTCGACCCTGCCGTCCTCGGCTTCCTGCGCGAACGCTCGATCGTGAACGCGGAGACCCTCGACTGGCTCGCCGGCTACCGCTTCTCCGGGGACGTGTGGGGCTACCAGGAGGGCGAGGTGTACTTCCCGGGCTCGCCGGTCATGCGGGTCGAGGGCACCTTCGCCGAGTGCGTCCTGCTGGAGACGGTGATCCTCTCCGTCCTCAACCACGACTCGGCGATCGCGGCCGCCGCTTCCCGGATGTCCAGCGCCGCCGGGGAGCGCCCGCTGATCGAGATGGGCGCCCGGCGCACGCACGAGCTGGCCGCCGTGGCCGCCTCGCGCGCCGCGTACATCGGCGGCTTCACCTCCACCTCGGACCTGGCCGCCGGCTTCCGCTACGGCATCCCGACGGTCGGCACCAGCGCCCACGCCTTCACCCTGCTGCACGACCGCGAGCGGGACGCCTTCCGGGCCCAGGTGGACTCGCTCGGCCGGAACACCACGCTGCTCGTCGACACCTACGACGTCGCCGAGGCCGTCCGGACCGCCGTGGAGATCGCCGGGCCCGAGCTGGGCGCCGTGCGCATCGACTCCGGTGATCTGCTCCTGGTCGCCCACCGGGTGCGCCGGCAGCTGGACGAGCTGGGCGCGCGGGACACCCGGATCATCGTGACCTCGGACCTCGACGAGTACGCCATCGCCTCGCTGGCGGCGGCGCCCGTGGACGCGTACGGCGTCGGCACCCAGCTGGTGACCGGCTCCGGTCACCCCACCTGCTCGATGGTCTACAAGCTCGTCGCCCGGGCCGAGTCCGCGGACCCCACGGCCCCGCTGGTGCCGGTGGCGAAGAGGTCCAGCGGCGGGAAGACGTCCCTGGGGGGCCGCAAGTGGGCGGCCCGGCGGCTGGACGCGCACGGCGTGGCGGAGGCCGAGGTCATCGGCACCGGGCCGGTCCCCGACGAACTGCGGGAGCGCGAGCTGCTCGTCCGGCTGATCAAGGACGGCCGGGTGCTCTCCCGGGAGCCCCTGGACGCCGTACGCGCGCGGCACGTGGCCGCCCGGTCGAACCTGCCGCTGTCGGCCACGCAGCTGTCGCGCGGGGAAGCGGTCCTTCCGACGGAGTACATCTGAACCACGGGCGGGCGCACAGCGGGGGCGGGCCGGAGTGAATCTGTCCGGCGCGCTCTCCCCCGAGCCCCCGAGCGCCCGCTTGACCGGTGCGTGCTCCGGTCCGCGCACCGGGCGAGCGCCGGATGCCCCCTCCCGAACAGCCCCCGGAGTCTCTAGGCTCGGAGGTTCGTAGTCTCCAGCCCGGCCGATCCCATCCACCCCGAAGCACCGAAGAGTCTAAGGACACCGACACCATGCGCCGCGCCTTGATCGTCGTCGATGTACAGAACGACTTCTGCGAGGGGGGCAGTCTCGCGGTGGCCGGTGGTGCCGATGTGGCCGCCGCCGTCACCGAGCTGATCGGCCAGGCGGCCGGCCCGGGCTACCAGCACGTGGTGGCCACCCGTGACCACCACATCGCCCCCGGTGGCCACTTCTCCGACAACCCCGACTACGTCCACTCCTGGCCCGCCCACTGCGTCGCCGGGACGGAGGGGGTCGGGTTCCACCCGAACTTCGCCCCGGTGATCGCCTCCGGCGCGGTCGACGCCGTCTTCGACAAGGGGGCGTACTCCGCGGCGTACAGCGGCTTCGAGGGCGCCGACGAGAACGGCGTCACCCTCGCTCACTGGCTGCGCGCCCGCGACATCACCGAGGTCGACGTCGTCGGCATCGCCACGGACCACTGTGTCCGGGCCACCGCCCTGGACGCCGCCCGGGAGGGCTTCCGCACCCAGGTACTGCTGGACCTGACCGCCGGGGTGGCCGAGGAGACGACGGAGCGGGCCCTGGAGGAGCTGCGGGAGGCGGGCGTGGAGCTGTCGGGCAAGCCGGTGGTCTGAGCCCCGGGAGGGGCCACCGGGGTCACACCCGCACCGTCGGCCTCCTCAGCAGCGCCCGGATCGGGTGCCACAGCTCCGGGGTCGTGGAGGCCGGGCAGACCGGTGAGGTGCGCCATATGAGGCCGTCGGGGTGGTGCAGGACGGCCGTGATCTCGTCCGGGGTCGGGGGCGCCGCGTTGCCGCGGAGATAGATCGCCCGCAGGCCCAGGTTGCGGAGCCGGGTGAGGGCCCGGGCACGGTTCGCGGCCAGCACCAGGACCCGTACGGAGCCGTCGTCGGCCGGCGCCCGGACCACACCCGGATCCGTCACCCCCGGCAGGTTCAGGGCGACGACGACATTGCCGTCCGGCAGCTTGCAGAAACCTCCTGCGGCCATGCAGGTCACACCCCCGTGCGTGTCAGTGTCAATAAGAAGGCCACAGCACGCACCTAAACACGTTCGGCCGCGACCCGCCAAGGGGGTCACGGCCGAACATGCTCTGACCTGCGAAAACGCGATCTACTTCACCGCGGGGCCGACCTTGACCGACATCGTGGAGCCGTCCGCGGCCTCCTTGACGATCTCGATCTTGGTGTTGGTGTCAGTGATCTTGACACCGGCCAGCGGGGTGGCCGCGTCGTAGTAGGTGTTGGTCCGGTCGTTGAAGACGGACACACCCGCGGACGACGGGATGACCGTCGGGACGTCGGCCTTGTGCAGCGTCAGACCGTCCGTGCGGTGGATGCTGAACGGAGAGTCGTACGCCTGGATGCGGCTGCGCATCACCGTGCCGTCGGCCCACTTCAGGGCCGCCGGGTGCGCGTCGACCGGCAGGACCAGACCCGCGCCCGGGTGGACGCTGGTGTTGTTGTCCGCCTGCGAGGTGTCCCACTTCCAGATCAACAGACCGGTCTGGTACGGGAAGTGCTCCACCCAGTCCGGACGCGTGGTCGAGAAGCCGAAGTTGTACGGGCCGACCTTGAGGGTCTCGTCGTACGACACGTACTGACGGTTCTCGGCGATGTAGTACTGGGCGTAGTCGTCCGTGATCGACGCGCCCACGCGGGAGAAGCCCTTGGCGGTCCAGGCCGCGTCCGCGCTCTCCGCGTTGTCCGAGAAGAGGACGGAACCGTCGGCGGTCACCGCGATGGAGTCGGCCGCGAAGCCCTTCGGGGCCACGCCGCCGTCCGTCTGGTAGCGGAAGCGGAGGTCGAACTTCTTGCCCGCGTAGGCGTTCAGGGAGTACGACAGCTTCTTGTACGCGCCGGAGGAGCCGGTCAGCGCGGGCTTGCCGCTGGCGTCGCGCGGGATCGCCGCGCCGTCCACCGTGCCGTCGACGGCGGTCCAGTTGGCGCCGCCGTCGGTCGACACCTCGGTGTAGAGGTAGTCGAACTCGGCCTCGATGTCGTACCAGCCGTCGAGGGTGAGCGCCGCCGAGGACTTGCCCGTCAGGTCCACGGAACGGGTCAGCGTGTTGGAGAGGTCGTCACCGCTGCCGCTCCACCACTGGGTCGAGCCCTGCGCCGGGACGACGATCTCGGTGGAGACCTCCTTCTTCGGCAGCTCGACCACGAGGGCCTGCTTGTCCTTGGAGTTGTACTCCGCGACGCCCAGCTTGTGCCGCGACTTCGTCGCCGCCTTCGCCGTGTCGTAGTCCAGCCAGCCCAGCTGCAGCTTGTCCCAGGCGGTCATGTCGCCGGGCAGGTCGCCGATGGCGTCCTTGCCGGTGCCCAGCCAGGAGCCGGACGACATCAGCGTCCAGAAGCCGGTGGAGTTGTCGCCGCCCGCGGTGTCGTAGTGGTCCGGCAGACCGAGGTCGTGGCCGTACTCGTGGGCGTAGACGCCGAGTCCGCCGTTCTCGGGCTGGACGGTGTAGTCGCCGACCCAGATGCCGGTGTCACCGATCTTGGCGCCGCCGAGCTTGTTGCCGGCCGGGCCGGTCGCGCCCGCGTCGGTGCCGAACGCGTACCAGCGGTGGGCCCAGATGGCGTCCGTGCCCTGCGCGCCGCCGCCGGCGGACTCGTCCTCACCGGCGTGCACGACCTGGAAGTGGTCGATGTAGCCGTCGGGCTCGTTGAAGTCGCCGTCGCCGTCGAAGTCGTAGCGGTCCCACTGGTCGAACTCGGCGACGTCGGCCTTGATCTGCGCGTCGGTGCGCCCCGCCGCCTTCTGCTGGGCGACCCAGGACGTGAGACCGTCGCTGACCACGTTCCACACGCTGGAGCAGTTGGTCTGGCCGCACTTGTTGTTGCCGTAGCGGGCCTCGTTGTAGGGGACCTTGACCCAGTCGGAGACCTCGCCCTCGACCGAGTAGCGGCCCGAGGACTGCTTCTCGTAGTACTTCTTCACCGACTCGTCGTTCTTGCCGGTGCCGAAGTAGAGGTCCTGGAAGTACTTCTGGTCGTAGTCCGCCCGCCAGGCCGTGGAGTTGTCCTTGGCCCGGTCCGGCTCGGCGATCGTGTTGTGCAGCGGGCCGGGCGTGCCGCCGTAGCGGCTGTCGATCCGGTCGCCGAACTCGACGAGGATCGTGAAGATCTTGTCGGTCTTCTCGCGGCCGAGCTCGACGTACTTGCTCTTGCCCTTCTTGCTGTCCAGCTTCACGACCTGCGAGCCGTCACGGTCCTTGACCGTGGCCTCGCCGGCTATGACCTGCTTCAGGGCCTCCTCGCGCTGGGCCTCCTGAGTTTTGCTCAGGGGTCCGTCGAGGTCGTGCTCGCCGGCGTGCTCGTGGTCCGCCGGGTCGTGCCGGTCCACAGCCGCGGCCGGTGCGCCGTCGGCGGCCTGCGCCACCGTGAAGGCCGACAGGGTCGCCGCCGCCGTGGCGACCGCGACACCGATGGCCGCAGCTCTGGACGTCCAGGGTCTACTGGTCACTTGAGGTCCTCCCCCGCGTCCGTTTCGCGCGGAAAAGGATGGTCCTGTGTGGAGGAGTCCGCGCGCGGTATACGCGTGTAGTCAAGTGACGCCATTCGACCGGAGTTTCGAGTGAAAAGACAGATCTTGACTTGGACAGGTCAATTGCATTATCGGCGTCTACGGGAAGCGCTTGTTCGTTATACGTCTGTTACGTGTAACATCCAGACATCTCTCGAACAGGCGCGCATATGCGTCCACCTGCCGGACGCCATGAACCCGTGCGCCCCCTGTGCACCCGGCACCGTGTGTCAGGTCACGCTTACCTGTCGTTCCACTCGGGCACCCTGGCGAATAGAGTCGATTGGCGGAGCGCCGGAAGTCGGTGAAAGCCAAGTCGGCAGCCAGCTTCACCTTTGATTCGTATCCGCACCCTCCCCTTCATCGTGAGAGGCACGGGGAGACTCCACCCGAGGACACGATTGCCATGCCTCGTCCGACGACCGCACAGCTCGCCTACGGTTCCTGCACCGTGATCTTGTCCACCCTCGCCATGCTGCTGCTGTCCCAGACGAGTTCCGGCGTGGGCATCGCGGTGATCGCCGTATCCGCCCTGGCCCTGGGCCTGCTCGTCTCCCTGACCGTTCCGGCGCCCAAGCAGCCGGCGTCCGGCGCCCCGGTGCGCCGCGCCCGTGCGACCGCCGCACCCGCTCCGGTCGCCGTGGCCGCGCGGGCCGAAGCGGTCCGGGAGCCGGTGCACGAGCCGACGGGTTCCTGAACCGGCACACGGTGACAGCACGCTGAAACGTTGCGGCGGGCCCGTGCGTACACGGTCCCGTCGTCGCCGCGCCCGGGTGCTCACGGGATGCCGACCACTACGGTCTTGGCCGCCTTGTCGTGCAGGCCCTGCTTGTACGGCTTGTCGAAGAAGCTCCAGCCGCCCGCGATCGCCGTCCAGACGCAGGCGCAGCAGAAGGCGAAGGGGATCCACAGCACGGCCGCCCGGATCAGCGCGGTCTGCGTGGAGGGCGTGGAGCCGTCGTCGAGGTCGGCCACCCGCAGCTTCAGCAGCTTCTTGCCGAGGGTCTGGCCGTTCCTGACGGTGAGGACCGTGTCGTACGCGATGTAGAGGACGGCCGCGAGCGCCTCCTGGGCCAGGGACTTGCCGAACTCGAAGTCGTCCGAGTCGACCGTGTACTGGCTGATCCTGAACGCCCAGGCCAGCAGCCACACCACGAGCCCCACCAGGATCATGTCGATGATCCGCGCCAGGACCCGCTTCCCGCTGTCGGCGAGCGGCGGCATGCCCGCGAGCGGATCGTTGGGGAACGGCCCGCCTCCGTAGGGGTCCCCGCCGTAGGGACCGCCGCCGGGGGGCGGGGGCCGGTCCCCGTACGGGGGCGGCTGGTTTCCGTACGGGGGCTCCTGTCCGCTTCCGTACGGCGGCGGTTGCCGGGGCGGCGGGTCGTACGGGGAGCCGCCGCCCTGCTGCGGCGGCGGCTGCTTCCTGAACCGGTCGTCGTCCGGGGACTGACCGGAGCCGAAGGGCGGCGGTTCGGTGCTCATGGCCCGAGTCGACCCCGAACCCCCGGACTCCGCATCCGGCACGGGGCCGTACGGGGCACGCGGTACGCCGGGCCGCGCCCCGCCCGCTCCCCGCTACCCGCCCGCCACGAAGGTGTGCGCCGCCTTGTCGTGCCAGCACTGGCGCCATGGCTTGTCCCACACGCACCACAGGACCCCGATCACACCGATGCCGATCAGCCCGGAGACGGTGTGGACGAGCCAGCGGCGCAGGGAGCGCCCGAACGACGGGGGTTCATGGCCCTCGATGTCCCGGACGTCGAGGCCGAGCAGCCTCTTGCCGAGGGTGCGGCCCCACCGGGCGGTGGGCAGCACCTCGTACAGGGCGCTGACCAGGAACAGGACCCCGAGGATGATGCCCAGGTAGACGGAGGTCGTGCCGTCGACCAGCCAGACCGTGACCCGCTCGCCGGAGAGTCTGGCCGCGTCGATCTTCCCGTCGATGTGGTCGATCGCCTTGGTGCCGAACGGCACGGCGGCCACGGCCGTGACGCTGCCGACGACGACGCTGTCCACGAGCCGGGCGGCGAACCGTCTGCCGAGCCCCGCGGGCCTGGCCTCCGCCTGCCGCCGCGCCGCCGCCTGGAACGGGTCCTCCACCACCGGCTTCCACGGCGCGACCGGCTGCTCGGTCTCGCCCCCGGCCAGCCGGTGCACCTGCTGCGCCCAGGAGGGCTGCCCGCCGCCGAACCCGACGGCCATGGGGGTGTCGGGCGACTGCGGGGCGAGGGCGGCCTGCGGATCGGGTGCGGCCGGTGGCGTCGCCGGGGCCTGCTGCGGGAAGGCGCCGCCGAACGGGGACGGCGGCGGCTCCGCCCGCGGCGGGGCCGGAGCGACCGGGGCGGCGGCCGGGACCGCCGGCGCCTGCGGGGCGGTGCCCGACCGCGGGCCCTGCTGCGGAGGCTGCCGCGGGGGCTGCTGTGAGGGCAGCGACTGCTGCTGCGGGCCGGACACCGCGGGAGCGGCGGGCTGCGGGGCGAGCCCGAGGGCCTGCTGGGCGGCGACCTGAGCGGGGGTCAGGGGCACGCCCCCGCCGGGCCGCGGAGGGGTCGCGCTCTCGGCACCCTGCGGGGTGGGGCGCCGGAAGACCACCGTGCCCGGTGTGGCCCCGGCCTCCTCGTCGGCGTCCGCCGGCGGGATCGTGGCCGTGCCGTCCGTACTCGCCGTACGCCCGGGGTCGCCCCCGTCGGCGGGGCCGCCCGCGTCCGCGACGAGGGGGACCCGGGGATCGCGCGGGTCCGGGACGGACCCCGAACCCCAGGACACCCGGCGGTCCTTGTCGCCGCCGAAGCCGGTCTGGCGGGAGCGGTCGGCGCCCCACGCGGAGGCGGGCTCGGGGCGGGAGCCGTGCAGGGCGTTGTCGGATGCGGGGCGCCCCTGTTCGCCGTCGGACGCGGGGTCCTCGTCGAAGAAGTGCGGGCCCGTCTCCTCCACGGCGCCGGAGGAACCGGAGTCGGGCGGCGGGGCGATCGGCCTGCCGTCCGAGGGAGCCGGACGGCTCGTCCCCGGCACCCAGGCAGCGCCGTTCCAGTACCGGACGTATCCAGGAATGGACGGGTCCGGGTAATACCCTTCGCGGGGCCTGTCGTCGCCGGGGGCCGGGGTTGGGGCGCTCATGTCCGTCGTCCCGTATCTGCTCGTGGGTCGGGTGGAGGCATCCAGATCTACCAGACGCCGGCCCGGTCCATGACCGCTGCCTCCGGACCCGCCCCCTTCACGCACGGATCTGATACGGACCCGCGGGGACGCCGGCCGCCGGGGGCCGGTCGCCCGGACTCGTCGGACTCCTCGGACTCGTCGGAAAAAAGTTTCGCGAACCCGCGTAATGCCCGGGGGTCCTCGGCCCTCTCACTCGTACGGGCCCGCGCCGAGGGCCCGCCACGAGAGAGGAACGATCACCATGCGGCACACCGTCGTGGAGCGCGAGCTGGAACTCGGACTCGTCCTGTCACCCGAGCGCACCCTCCCCGTACCGGCCAAGCTCGGCTTCCGCAGCGACGACCCGTACGCCGTCCACATCACCTTCCACATCAACTCCGACCGCCCGGTGCACTGGACCTTCGCCCGGGAGCTGCTGGTGGAAGGGGTGTTCCGGCCGTGCGGTCAGGGGGACGTGCGGGTGTGGCCGACGAAGGTGTCGGGCCGCGGCGTCGTCCTGATGGCACTCAGCTCGCCGGACGGGGACGCGCTGCTCGAAGCGCCGGCCGCCGCGGTGTCGGCCTGGCTGGAGCGGACCCTGCGGGTGGTGCCGCCGGGTTCGGAGTTCGACATGCTGGGTTTCGACGACGGCCTGGCGGAACTCCTGGCCCGGTGAGGCGTGGGGGAAGGGGCGCCGGTCACCGGGGTGGCGCGGTGCGCGCGGGTCAGAACAGCTTGCCCGGGTTGAGGATGCCCAACGGGTCGAAGGCGGACTTCACCGCCCGCTGCATCTCCGTCCCCACCGGGCCCAGCTCCCGCGCCAGCCACTCCTTCTTGAGGATGCCCACCCCGTGTTCGCCGGTGATCGTGCCGCCGAGTTCCAGGCCGAGGGCCATGATCTCGTCGAACGACTCGCGGGCGCGCCGGGACTCGTCGGGGTCCGCCGCGTCGAAGCAGACGGTGGGATGCGTGTTGCCGTCGCCGGCGTGCGCGCAGACCCCGATGGTGAGGTCGTACTTCTCGGCGACGCGCTCCACGCCCTCGATCAGCTCGCCGAGCTTCGAGCGCGGGACGCACACGTCGTCGATCATCGTCGTGCCCTTCACCGCCTCCAGTGCGGTGAGGGACATCCGCCGTGCCTGGAGCAGCAGTTCGGACTCGGCGACGTCGTCCGCCGGGACGACCTGGGTGGCGCCCGCGGCCTCGCACAGTGCCCCGACGGCGGCGAGGTCGGCGGCCGGGTCCGGGGTGTCGAACGCGGCGAGCAGCAGCGCCTCGGTCGTCTCCGGCAGCCCCATGTTCCCGAGGTCGTTGACGGCCTTCACGGTCGTACGGTCCATGAGTTCGAGCAGTGAGGGGACGTGCCCGCCGGCCATGATCCGGCACACCGCGTCGCACGCGGCGGCGGCCGACGCGAACTCCGCCGCCAGCACCAGCTGCTGCGGCGGCTGCGGCTTCAGGGCGAGGATCGCCCGTACGACGATGCCGAGCGAGCCCTCGGAGCCGACGAAGAGCCGGGTGAGGTCGTAGCCGGCGACGCCCTTCGCGGTGCGCCGGCCGGTGGACATCAGCCGGCCGTCGGCGAGCACGACGTCCAGGCCGAGGACGTACTCGGCGGTCACCCCGTACTTCACGCAGCACAGGCCGCCGGAGGCCGTGCCGATGTTGCCGCCGATCGTGCACATCTCCCAGCTGGAGGGGTCCGGCGGGTAGGAGAGGCCGTGCTCGTTGACCGCGCGGGAGAGGGTCGCGTTGACGACACCGGGTTCGACGACGGCGATGCGGTCGACGGGGTTGATCTCCAGGATCCGGTCCATCTTGGTGAGGGACAGGGCGATACAGCCCTCGGAGGTGTTGGCTCCGCCGGAGAGACCGGTGCGGGCGCCCTGGGGGACGACCGGGACGCGCAGTTCGGTGGCGACGCGCATGACGTGCTGGACCTGTTCGACGGTCCGGGGCAGCACGACGACCGCCGGGGCACCCGCCTCGCAGAAGCTCGCCATGTCGTTGGCGTACGAGGCCGTGACATCGGGATCGACGAGGACCGCCTCGGTGGGCAGTCCGCTCAGCAGACGGTCGACGAGGTTGCCGGTCGTCTCGTCGGCCGGGGCTTCGATACGGCTCATGATCACAGGTTCGCACTCACGGCCATCGGTGTGAACCCGTCGACGCGAGCCTTCCGGGGTACGGGATGTGGTCGTCGTATTGACGCACAGTGAGCGGCATGTCTGTGGAGAACGAGGTGCGGGCGGCGCTGCGCCGGGCCGGCGGGCGGGCACGGGGGCCGGGGTCGGGGCGGGGAGTCGCGGCGGCCCTCGTCGGGTGCCTGGTGCTCGGGGGCGTGCTGATGGGGGTGGAGCCGGACGGGGACGACGGCGGGGACGCGCGGGCCGGCCGGGTGGCGGGGGCGGCCGGGCCCGGGGCGCGGCGGGCGGGGACGGCGATGGTGGCCGGGATGCCCGTCGCGCCGTCCGAGGTCGCGGTGGCCGTCCGGGAACACGAGGCCCGGGTGCGCGTCCGTCCGCGTGACGACGCCTCGTGGGCGGTGCTCGGCGTGGCGTACACCGAGCGGGCCCGGCGGACCGGCCGGGTCGCCGACTATCCGAAGGCCGACCGTGCCCTGCGCACCTCGCTGCGGCTGCGGCCCACCGGGAACACCGCCGCCCTCGAAGGGCTGGCCGCCCTCGCGAACGCCCGCCGCGACTTCCGGGCGGCGAAACGCTGGGGCGAGGAGGCCGTTCGGGTGGCGCCGGCGCGCTGGACCCCGTACGCGCTGCTCATCGACGCCTACGACGGGCTCGGCCGGTACAAGGCGGCCCGCGCGAGCCTGGACCGGATGCTCGCCGCGTACTCCGGGCCGGCGGCACGGGCGCGGGCCGCGCAGGTCTCCTGGGACCGGGGGGCGCGCGAGGACGCGGCGGCGGCGCTCTCGGACGCGGCGGCCTCGGAGACGACGGCCGCCGGGCCGTCGGCCGCGGGGGCCCTCTGGTGGGCGCGGGCCGGTGAGCTGGCGTGGGAGCGGGGGGAGGCGGAACAGTCGCTGCGGTACTGCGCGGCCGCGCGCGGCGAGCCGGACGCCGACGCGTGCCGGGGACGGGCGCTGGCCGCGCTGGGGCGGCCGGCGGAGGCTGTGCGCGCCTATCGGGTGGCGCTGTCGCGGCGGCCGTCGGCGGGGGTCGCGCTGCGGCTGGGCGAGCTGTACGAGTCGCTGGGGCGCGGGAGGCAGGCGCGCGAGCAGTACGGCGTGGTGCGTGCGCTGGTGGCGCGGTCCGCCGCGGCCGGGGTGAACGAGTCGCTGGTGCTGGGTGCGCTGGAGGCGGACCACGGGGACCCGGCGGTGGCGGTGCGGGTGCTGCGGGCCGAGTGGGGACGTCAGCCGGGGCTGCGGGTGGCCGACGCGCTGGGGTGGGCGTTGCACCGGGCCGGTGCGGACGAGGAGGCCCTGGGGTTCGCGCGACGGGCGACGGACCGGGCGAAGGGTGGGGAGGTGCGCAGTGCGCTCCGCGCGTATCACCGGGGGGTGATCGAGGGGGCGGTGGGGCTGGCGGCCCCGGCGCGGCGGCATCTCGCCGAGGCGCGGCGGTTGAACCCGTACGTGGGCGAGGGCGGGGGGTTCGCGTGAGGGGGTGGGGGGTGCGGGTCTCGTCGGCGGGTGCGGGTGCGTGGGGCTTCTCGCGCAGTTCCCCGCGCCCCTGAAAAGCCGGGGCTGCGCCCCACGCTTTTCAGGCCCGCAGGCCGCCGCTTTTCAGGCCCGCGGGGCCTGGGCTTTCAGGCCCGCCGGGGCCTGGTGCTTTTAGGGGCGCGGGGAACTGCGCGATCAGCCCCCACTCAGCGGCAGTCGCCCACGCACCCGGACCCCCGAATCACTGGGCGCACCTCACAGATTGCCCCGCTTCTCCTGCTCCCTCTCGATCGCCTCGAACAGCGCCTTGAAGTTGCCCTTCCCGAACCCCATCGACCCGTGCCGCTCGATGATCTCGAAGAAGACCGTCGGCCGGTCCTGGACCGGCTTGGTGAAGATCTGCAGCAGATACCCGTCCTCGTCCCGATCCGCGAGGATCTTGAGTTCGCGCAGGGTGTCGACCGGAACCCGGGTGTCGCCGACCCACTCCCCCAGCGTGTCGTAGTACGAGTCGGGCGTGTTCAGGAACTCGACCCCGGCCGCCCGCATCGTCCGTACGGTCCGCACGATGTCGTTGGTGTTGAGCGCGATGTGCTGCACGCCCGCACCGCCGTAGAACTCCAGATACTCGTCGATCTGGGACTTCTTCTTCGCGACGGCCGGCTCGTTGATCGGGAACTTGACCTTCAGCGTGCCGTCCGCGACGACCTTCGACATCAGCGCGCTGTACTCGGTGGCGATGTCGTCGCCCACGAACTCCTTCATGTTCGTGAAGCCCATGACCCGGTTGTAGAACTCCACCCACTCGTTCATCCGGCCGAGTTCGACGTTGCCGACGCAGTGGTCGATGGCCTGGAAGGTGCGGTGGGCGGGCGGCTCGACGAGGGGGGCGGCCGTCACGTAGCCGGGGAGGTACGGGCCGTCGTAGCCGGAGCGGTCCACGAGGGTGTGCCGGGTCGTGCCGTAGGTGGCGATCGCGGCCAGCACGACCGTGCCGTGCTCGTCCTTCACCTCGTACGGCTCGGCGACCGAACGCGCGCCGTGCTCGATGGCGTAGGCGTACGCGCGGCGGGCGTCCGGGACCTCGATGGCCAGGTCGACGACGCCGTCCCCGTGCTCGGCGACGTGCTCGGCGAGGAAGTGGCCCCAGGGGGTGGCGGGCTTCACGACCGAGGTGAGGACGAAACGGGCCGAGCCGTTCTCCAGGACGTAGCTCGCCGTCTCGCGGCTGCCCGTCTCGGGGCCGGAGTAGGCGACGAGCCGCATGCCGAAGGCGGTGGAGTAGTAGTGGGCGGCCTGCTTGGCGTTGCCCACGGCGAAGACGACCGCGTCCATTCCCTTGACCGGGAAGGGGTCTGCCTGCCGGGCGGTGTCGGGGACGCGCTGTGTGTGCGCGGAGGTGGCTGCCATGACCGCAGACTCCTCCCGTCCCCACAAGGTGCGCAACACATCGCGTTTCGGCTGGACAATATGTTCAGCGCGGAACCCACGTCCCTGCTTGTTCTGTACAGGGTGACCATCCGGGAGGGCCGATGGCGATCGATCATCTGGACGGACGGCTCATCGTCCTGCTCGCGCGCGAACCGCGGATCGGGGTGCTGGAGATGTCACGGCGGCTCGGGGTCGCGCGGGGCACGGTGCAGGCCCGGCTCGACCGGCTCCAGTCGAACGGGGTCATCCGCGGCTTCGGGCCCGAGGTCGACCCGGCCGCGCTCGGCTACCCGGTGACGGCGTTCGCGACCCTGCAGATCAGACAGGGGCAGGGGGCCGACGTCCGGGCCCACCTGGCGACCGTCCCGGAGGTGCTGGAGCTGCACACGACCACCGGCAACGGGGACATGCTGTGCCGGCTCGTGGCCCGTTCCAACGCCGATCTGCAGCGGGTGATCGACCGGGTCGTCGGCTTCGACGGCATCGTCCGCGCCGCCACGGCGATCGTCATGGAGAACGCCGTCCCGCTGCGGATCATCCCGCTGGTGGAGCAGGCGGCGCAGGCGGCGCACCGGACGGCCCCGGACCCGGCGGCTCCGGAGGGACCCGGGCGGCAGGGGTGAGCGCCGGCACCCCGGTCAGCAGCTCGGGACCTTGCCCTTGCCCGTCTCCAGCGCCACGAGCGAGTCGACCGCGCCCTTGAGCGTGGTCACCGGGATGAGCCGCAGCCCCTTGGGCAGTTCGCTCTGCGCGTCGGCGCACTCGGCCCGGGGGACGAGGAAGACGGTCGCGCCGTCGCGGCGGGCCGCCTGGGTCTTCAGCGCGACCCCGCCGACGGGACCGACCCGCCCGTCGGTGGCGATGGTCCCCGTGCCGGCGACGATCCGGCCGCCGGTGAGGTCGCCCCCGCTGCCGTCGCCGTCGAGCTTGTCGACGATGCCGAGGGAGAACAGCAGGCCCGCGCTGGGGCCGCCGACGTCGGCGAGCCGCAGGGTGACGTCGACGTCGTCGGAGTCCTCGCCGAGGTAGGCGAGCGCCGCCTCGGTGGCCGTGTCCTGGGACTCCTTCATCTCGGCCTCGTTGTGCTTCTGGATCTGCTCGGTGGTGTCGCCGCTGGGGTAGACCGCGTCGCGCGGCATGACGGCCTGGTCCGTGCGGAACCAGCCGTCGAGCACGTCACCGAGTCCGACCCGGGCGTCCGGGCCCGTCGCCTCGATCGTCGTCATCCGCAGCTGGCCGCTGGTCCTGCGGGCCTCCGCGCCGCTGATCGTGATCACCGGCTCCCCCTTGTTCTCGCCCAGCACGTTCGCCGTCAGCCCCGGCTGCGCCACGGTGAACGGCAACGGCGCGAACGCCACCGTGACGAGCAGGCCCACCACGGGCAGGGCGCATACGGCTACGGCCACGGGACGCGAAAGGAGGGAGAGACGTGAGAGCACGGGGTCAATCTACGTGAGGTGCGGTTCCGGCCAGGGGGCGGTGGCACCCGGGGGCCCGCGGAGGACGCCGGCGCCGGCCGGTCGTGGTCGCCGGCCGGCGTCAGTTGACGTCCACGTCCTCGAAGAGTCCGAGGAGATGCGTCAGCACCCGTACGCAGGCGTCGACGTCGGCGCCCGTCAGGTCGCCGCCCGCCTGCCGCAACAGCTCGCGCTCCCGGGCGACCAGCGCGTCGATGGCCGCCCGGCCGGTGTCGGTCAGCCGGATCAGGGAGGACCGCTGGTGCGCCGGGTTCGGGATGGCCTCGACGAGATCCCGGCCGGCCGCCTCGTTGACCATGCGCTGCACGAACTGCCTGCTCAGCGCCAGTGTCCGGCCCATCTGGGGGACGGTCATGGGGCGTCCGCCCATGCGCAGCAGCTCCAGCACGGCCCGTACGCCGACGGGGAACCCCTCCTTGCTCTCCTTCAGCTCCAGCGCGCGGGTGGTGCGCCGGTAGAGGGGGCCGAGGACGGCGAACACCTCGGACAGCCGCCCGGCGAGCAGGTCGGGCGGCAGCGGCTCCTCGTTCTCTGTCACGGGGCCATTCTCCGTTCTCGGTCACGGCGGGGTGCCCGCCCGGGCCCTTCACACAAGCAGAATGACAATCAGGTTGTCACTTCTCGTACAACATGACACCCTGGTTGTCATGAACGATGCCTCGCAGGTGCCCCTGCGCACATTCCCCTCCGCCGACGGCCCGCTCGCCTACCAGGACGTGGGCACGGGCGCCCCGCTCGTGCTGCTGCACGGCGGCTTCACGGATCACCGCATGTGGCGCGATCTGGTGCCCGCCCTGGCGGCCGACCATCGCGTCGTCGTACCGGACGCCCGGGGGCACGGCGCCTCCGCCAACGCGAGCGGGCCGTTCCGGTTCACCGACGACCTCGCCGCGCTGCTGCGCCACCTGGACACGGGCCCGGCCGTCCTGATCGGCCTGTCGATGGGCGGGGGCATCGCCGTCGACACGGCACTGGAGCACCCCGAACTCGTACGGGCCCTCGTCGTCAGCGGCGTCGGGACCAGCGAGCCAGAGTCCACCGACCCGTGGACCAGGGACAGCACCGCCCGGTACTACGGCGCGCTGATGTCGGGGGACATCGAGGGGTGGCTCGACGTCGGCGACGAGGTCGTGGCGGGCCCGCGGCGCAAGGTCGCGGACGTGGACCCCGAGATCGTGCGGCGGGTACGGGAGATGAGCCGCGCCACCGCGGCCAAGCACACCCTCGGCGAGAAGGACTGGCACGTCCCGGTGACCGACACCTGGGCCCGGGCCGCCTCGATCACCGTGCCCACCCTCGCCGTCAACGGCGCCCTGGACGCCCCCGACCTCATCGCCATGGCCGAGCGCCTGACCAGGACGGTGGCGGGCGAGGGCCGGGCCGTATCGATCGAGGACACCGCCCACTACGTCAACATGGAGAAGCCGGACGCCTTCACGGCCCACCTGCTGGACTGGCTCGGCACCCTCGACGGGTGAGCCGGCGGTCGAGGCGGCGCGGACGCACGTCACCGCGGCGCGTCACCGCAGTGTGTCACCGCGGCGCGGTCACCGCAGTGCGTCGGCCACCTCTCGGGCCGCGTCCATGACCCGCGGCCCGACCCGCTCCGGCACCGCGTCCGCCAGCATGACCACCCCCACACTGCCCTCGACCCCGCTCACCCCGAGCAGGGGCGCGGCGGCCCCGCTGGCGCCGGCCTCCAGCTCACCGTGCGTGAGCGCGTACCCGGGCCAGTCCCCCGGCTGCTGCCGGCCGGACAGGATCGCCCGCCCCGCGGCCCCCCGGTCCAGCGAGTGCCGGAAGCCGGCCCGGTACGCCACGTGGTAGTCCGTCCACGTCGGCTCGACGACCGCGACGGCCAGTGCCTCGGTGCCGTCGACGAGCGTGAGGTGGGCGGTCGCGCCGATGTCCTCGGCCAGCGAGCGCAGCGCGGGCAGCGCGGCCTCGCGCACCAGCGGATGCACCTGCCGCCCGAGCCGCAGCACGCCCAGCCCGACCCGGGCGCGTCCACCGAGGTCACGGCGGACGAGGGAGTGCTGCTCCAGGGTCGCGAGCAGGCGGTAGACGACGGTGCGGTTGACCCCGAGCTTGTTGGAGAGCTCGGTGACGGTCAGCCCGTGATCGGTGTCGGCCAGCAGCTTGAGGACACGCAGTCCCCGGTCGAGTGTCTGAGAGGTCTCCGCGGTCACGACACCCACTCCTTCTTGGGTGAGGCGGCAACCCCTGTCACGGCTGATGCGTCACCGGTCCCGTCGGCGCCGCGCCACAGAGGCCGCCGATCGGCTGAACCCGGATCATCCGGGCGGAGTCGCTTCACGGCTGCGCTCCGCGGCGGCGCTGCCACGGGGCGTATGCGTAGCGGGACAGTAGACGAGCCGGTTCGCTGAGCGGAAGACTCCGTCCAGAATCCGGTCAGTGACCGGTACGGACTACTTGCATTTGTCGCGAAATGTGCGGGCGCGTCGCACGGGCCACCGCGCGCACGCTCCGGAAGTGACCCGCTCAGGTCCCCCGCACCGAGGTCACCCGCACCGGAGGCCGGCGCGTCCGGAGGTCACCGCATCCGGGTGGCCCACTCCTGCACCTTGGCGATGCGCTGCCGCAGCTGCCCGGCCGTGGCCTCGGCGCTCGGCGGTCCGCCGCACACCCGCCGCACCTCGGTGTGGATGACGCCGTGCGGCTTGCCGCACTGATGGGAGTACGCGCCGACCATGCCGTTGAGCTGTTTGCGCAGCTCCAGCAGTTCCTTGTGGGTGACGACGGGCCGCCGGTCGGCGGGCAGCTCCACCAGGTCGGCCTCGGAGTCCGGCTTCTTGCGGCTGTGCGCGATCTGCCGCGCCTGCCGCTTCTGGAGCAGCAGCTGCACCTGGTCCGGTTCCAGCAGCCCCGGGATGCCGAGGTAGTCCTGCTCCTCCTCGCTGCCGGGGTGGGCCTGCATACCGAACTCGGCGCCGTTGTACATGACCCGGTCGAACACGGCGTCCGACTCCAGCGCCTCGAAGGGCAGCATGTCCTGGTCGCCGGTGTCCTCGTCCTGCTCCCGCTCCGCCTCCGCGAGGAGCTTGTCCTCCTCGGCGTACGGGTCCTCCTCGCCCTCCTTCTTCGGCTTGTCGAGGGCGTGGTCCCGCTCCACCTCCATCTCGTTGGCGAAGGTGAGCAGGTCGGGGATGGTCGGCAGGAACACGGACGCGGTCTCGCCGCGCCGCCGGGACCGCACGAAGCGTCCGACGGCCTGGGCGAAGAAGAGCGGGGTGGAGATGGTGGTGGCGTAGACGCCCACGGCCAGCCGGGGCACGTCGACGCCCTCGGACACCATCCGCACCGCGACCATCCAGCGGTCGGTGCCCTGACTGAACTCGTCGATGCGGTTCGAGGCGCCGGAGTCGTCGGAGAGGACGACCGTCGCGCTCGTCCCGGTGATCTCGCGGATCAGCTTGGCGTAGGCACGGGCGGAGTCCTGGTCGGTGGCGATGACGAGGGCGCCGGCGTCCGGGATGGCCTTCCTGACCTCGGTGAGCCGCTGGTCGGCGGCGCGCAGCACGCTCGGCATCCACTCGCCGCGCGGGTCGAGGGCCGTACGCCAGGCCTGGCTGACCGCGTCCTTGGTCATGGGCTCGCCGAGACGGGCCTCGATCTCGTCGCCCGCCTTGGTCCGCCAGCGCATGTTGCCGCTGTAGGAGAGGAAGATGACGGGCCGCACGACGTTGTCGGCGAGCGCGTTGCCGTAGCCGTAGGTGTAGTCGGCGGAGGACCGCCGGATGCCGTCCGACCCCTCCGCGTACGTCACGAAGGGGATGGGGTTGGTGTCCGAGCGGAAGGGGGTGCCGGTGAGCGCGAGCCGCCGGGTGGCGGGCTCGAACGCCTCCAGGCACGCCTCGCCCCAGGACTTGCTGTCACCGGCGTGGTGGATCTCGTCGAGGATGACGAGGGTCTTGCGCTGCTCGCTGCGGTTGCGGTGCAGCATGGGCCGCACGCCCACACCCGCGTACGTGACCGCGACGCCGTCGTACTCCTTGCTGAGCGGTCCCGCGCTGTACTCCGGGTCCAGCTTGATCCCTATCCGTGCCGCGGCCTCGGCCCACTGCTTCTTCAGGTGCTCGGTGGGCGCCACGACCGTCACCTGCTGCACGACGTGGTGGTGCAGCAGCCAGGACGCGAGCGTCAGCGCGAAGGTCGTCTTCCCGGCGCCCGGGGTCGCGACCGCGAGGAAGTCCCGCGGCTGCTCCTGGATGTACCGGTCCATCGCCCCCTGCTGCCAGGCACGCAGCTTGCTGGCCGTGCCCCAGGGCGCGCGGCCGGGGAAGGCGGGAGAGAGGTGGTGGTTCGAGGAGGTGGCGGTGGTAGTCACGGTCTCCGGTCTGGGGGTCGAGCGGCGGCGGGTAGCCCCGGGACGACTCGCGCAGCGACGCGGACACCCCGGCTACGTATGACAACCGGGCCACCCTACCGGCGGCGGGGTCGCGTGGACGCGCTGATCCCGCCGGGCCGCCCCGGGATGGGATCGAGGTCACATCCCTACTCGGCCAAGTCCCGCAGCACCTCGGAAATGGCCTTGACCTCGTCGAGGTCGCCGGTCGAGACACCGATGACCAGGCGCTCCGCCACGTCGATGTCAGGCCGCAACTGCACCCCGTTCATCGCGAGGAAGACGACACAGGACACCCAGGCCGTGCGCTTGTTCCCGTCGAGGAAAGGGTGGTTGATGGCCAGCGACTGCAGGAGTGCGGCCGCCTTGTCGAACAAGTCGGTGTACGCCTCCTGCCCGAACATCGCGGCCGACGGGCGGTGCACGGCGGACTCCAGCAGGCCAGCGTCGCGCACCACGACGACCTGGTCGTCGACCGCGTGTTCGGCGATGGCCAGGACGTCCTCGGCCGTCAGATAGACACAGCTCACTTCAGCCGCTCCAGCAGCTCGGCCCACTTGACGGTCTGCTCCTTGGCGGCCTGGCGGACCAGTGCCTCGTGGGCCGTTCTGGCCAGGTAGTCGTCCACGGCCCGCAGCAGTATCGCGTGCATGCTCGTGCCCTCCTCCTCGGCGCGCAGCTTCAGGGCTTCGGTCTGGTCGTCACGGAGACGCAGGTTCATGGCCATACCAAAACGGTACCACCGGATGGGGTCACATTGGTACCAGTTCGGGCCGGCGGGCCCGCAACCGCGTGGTCACCCACGCCCCCACCAGCGCCACCCCCGCCATCGGCAGGAACACCGCGACGAAGGCCGCCGGGTGGGACGCGGCGCCCGTGGCCGTGGTGGTCGTGTGGCCGACCGCGCCGCCGCCCAGCGCGGCGAAGGCCGCGCCGCCCGCCGCGAGGAGCAGCGCGTTGGTGAGACCGTCCGATATCTGGAGCGCGGCGGAGTTGGTCCCCGCCTCCTCCGGCGCGGACAGCTGGAGCAGCAGCACGCTGGTGGAGGAGATCACCAGCCCCATCCCGAAGCATCCGAAGGCCCACGCGACGGCGACGGTCCACACCGGCACGGAGTCGACCAGGACCCCCGGCAGCGTGGTGATCGCCGCCGCGACCAGCAGCATCCCCGCCGTCATCAGCCGTTCCCGGTACGGCTCGACCCGCGCCCGTGCCTGCACCCAGGACCCCAGCGCCCAGGTCGCCCCGCCCGCCGCGAGCGAGAACCCGGCGAGCGTCGGCGACAGCCCCCGCTGGGTGACCAGCATCAGCGGCACGAACGACTCGGCCGCCACGAACGACCCCGCCGCGACCCCCCGCAGCAGCACCACCGACGGCAGCCCCCGCACCGCCCGGTACGTCCCCCGCGGCAGCAGCCCCAGCACCGCGGGCACCAGCAGCCCGGCCCCGGCGGCCGCCGGCAGGACCGACCACCACCGCAGGTCCTGGGCCGCGTACTGCAGCAGCCCGGCGCCGAGCGAGATGGCGAGGGCGAGCCGGATGCGGCGACCGCCGAAGGCGGAGCCGGCGGGCCGCGCCGCCCCTTCTGCGTGCACCGGCCCGGAGGCCCTGCGCCGTATCTGCGGCAGCGCGAGCCCGAGCGGCAGGACGACGAGCACCGGAATGCCCAGGAACACCCAGCGCCAGCCCAGCTGTTCGGTCACCGCGCCGGAGGCGAGCGGGCCGACCACGGACGGGACGACCCAGCTCGCCGCGAAGGCCGCCATGATCGACGGCCGCAGCCGCTCCGGGTAGGCGCGTCCGACCACCACGTACAGCGCGACGATCACCAGCCCGCCGCCGAGCCCCTGCACGGCCCGGCCGAGGACGAACAGCCACATCGCCCCGGCGGTCCCCGAGAGCACCAGGCCCGCGGCGAAGGCACCGATGCCGGCCGTCAGCGCCCCCAACGGCCCCCGGTGGTCCGCCCATTGGCCCGCCAGCACCATCCCGAACAGGCTCGTCGTGAAGTACGCCGAGAACGCGAACCCGTACGCCTGGACACCGTCCAGCTCCCGCGCCGCGACCGGCATGGCTGTCCCCACCGCCATGGCCTCGAAGGCGATCAGCAGCACGACCGACACGATCCCGATACTGAGCCCCCGGTGGGAACGGCTCAGCACACCGTCCGCGTCGTCGGGTCCGGCGGGCGGGGCGGGGTTCGACGTGACGCCCGTGTCACGCGCTTCGGAGTCGGCCATGCCCGCCAGCGTAAGGGGCACCACCGACATACGCCCCTGTCCGGAGTCCCCCACCGCCTGCGACCTTGGTCGTACGCCCCCCGTTCATGAACGGCGTGTGGCAGTCCCGTTGCGGCACCCCGGGTTCCCTTGAGCCCGCCCCCGGGCCCCGCCTACGGTCTACCCATCGAGTTCGGAGCGGCAGGCACCACGCCGGTGACGCTCACGACCCGACCGTGTGCCCGAGTGGTCTAGGGGCTCGCCTGCAAAGCGAGTTACGTGGGTTCGAATCCCGCCGCGGTCTCCAGCCCGGTGTGACGGCCGACCGTGTTCCGCGGTCGGCCGTCCTCGTGTGGCCGGTGGGGTCAGAGGCCCGCGCAGGCTCTGTTGCGCAGGGTCTCCACCCAGCAGCCCGTGGCCGTTCCCTCGTGCTTCTCGCGGTGCAGGAGCCAGAGGGTGAAGGCCAGGGTGGAGATGTCGGCGTCGAGGGGGCAGAGGGTCGACTCGGTCTCGCTCCAGTTGAGGATCGCCCCGGTGGTGCCGTCGACGACGAGGCTGCTGCCCTCGACGAAGTGACCCAGGCGGATCAAGTGGGCGGCTCTGTCCGGGAGTCGGCCGGGGCCGGCGGGCCGGCCGGTGTCCGCCAGGTACTCGGCGAGCGTCGGCAGCGGGATGTCCGTGTCGAGCTGGAAGAAGCCGTGGTCCTCGGGCAGGCCCATGTCCCGCAGGAAGCGGCGGGTCGGCTCGTGGGTGAGCGTGGCCGGGAAGTCGAAGTCCTCGAAGCGCCACACCCTGCTCTGCCCGAACTCCTCGTCCAGCAGCCGCGCGGGCAGGTCCAGCGCCAGCCCGGAGCGCGTGTCCGGCCGCCCGGCCGGCGCGCACAGGTCGTGCAGGTCGTTCAGATCGTGCAGGTCGTTCAGGTGGTGCAGATCGTTCAGGTCGTTCAGGTCCGTCAGGCCCATTGTCCCCATCGTCATTGTGCTCATGGCTCCCCCCGGCACATGGTTCGCGGTGTGCGTCCCCCGTGGCAGAACACGCGCCGCCGAGCGGCCGTCGTCCCCACTGCCGAGAACCATACGCCGCCCCACCGACAACGCCCGCCGTACACGCGAACACGCGTCCCAGAAGCCGTGCCGGGGCTCGTCCACACGCCTCTACGGCGTCGTCACCACCGCGGCCTGCGGCCGGATCGGCAGCCGGTTCACGGGGCGCCCGGTGGCCGCTCGGACGGCCGCCGCGATGGCCGCCGGGGACGTGACCACCGGCACCGCGCTGGCCGCCTTCGCACCGAAGGGGGCGACGACGTCCCGCTCCTCCACCAGTTTGACGATCTGGATGTCGGGGGCGTCCAGGGCGGTCGGCAGGGCGTAACCGGTGAGGTCGGGGTGGCGGATGAGGCCCCGGGGGGTGCGGAGGTTCTCCGTGAGGGCCACACCCACCCCCTGGGTGACACCGGCCTCGATGCGCGCGGCGAGCTGCGCCGGGTGCAGGATGCGGCCGACGTCCTGGGCGACGGCCAGCTCCACGACCCGTACGGAGCCGAGTTCGATGTCGACGTCCACGACCGCGCGGATCGCGCAGAACGCCAGGCCCACGAACGCGTCGCCCTGGCCGGCCTCGTCCAGCGGCTCGGTGGGGTGCGGGCGGCACTGGGCGGTGGCCCAGAGTTCCTTGCCGTCCATCGCCTCCGCGACCGTGGTGGACAGCACACCGTCGTACGAGGTGATCTTGCCGTCGGTGATCTGCAGCAGCTCCGTGGACATGCCGAACTTGTGGGCCAGCGGCTGCAGGAGCTGGGTGCGGACCATTTTCGCCGCCCGCTCCACCGCTCCGCCGGAGACCCAGGTGTGGCGGCCCCGGCAGCTCGGGCCGGCCGGGGGCTGGTCGGTGTCGACCTGGGCGATGTGGACCTCGTCGATGCCCAGGGTCTCCTGGACGATCTGCCGGGCGAGGGTGGAGAAGCCCTGCCCGGTGTCGACGGCCGCGCACAGCACGGTCGCGATGCCGTCGTGGACCTTCACCGTGGCCGTGGAGACCTCGTCCGCGCCCTCGGCGCCGAGCATGTGGACCATGCCGAGGCCGTAGCCGACGCCGCGCCGGACGGCGCCGGGCTCGCCCGCGCCCTCGGGGCCGCCCGGGAGCAGCCACTCGTCCTCGGGGGTGTCCTTGGGCAGGGCCGGGAGCGGGAACTCCTGGACGGCCTGGAGGAGTTCGGCGACCGGCGCCGGGCAGGTCACGGACTGGCCCGTCGGCAGCACGTCGCCCGTGGACATCACGTTGCGCATGCGCAGCTCGGCCGGGTCGATGCCCAGCTTCTTCGCGAGCTTGTCCATCTGCGCCTCGTACGCGGCGCACACCTGCAGCGCGCCCTCGCCGCGCACATGGCCGGAGGGCGGGTTGTTGGTGCGGACCGCCCAGCCCTCGATGAATGCGTTGGGGACGACGTAGGGGCCGCAGGCGAAGGAGACGGCGGCGGCCAGCGCCTCCGAGGAGGTGTCGGCGTACGCGCCCGCGTCCAGCAGGATCTGCGCCTCGACCTTGACGATCCTGCCCTCGGCGTCCGCGTGGTGGCGGTAGCGCAGCAGGGTGGGGTGCCGGTGGGCGTGGCCGAGGAAGGACTCCTCGCGGGTGGCCGTCAGTTTGACCGGGCAGCCCGTCTTCAGGGCCAGCAGGCCGAGCGGGAGCTGGAAGCCCTGGTCCTCGCGGTCGGCGGTGGCGCCGGGGACGCCGGTGACGACGATCTTGACGCGGTCGGGGGCGAGGCCGTAGCAGGCGGCGGCCGCGTCGCGGTCGGTGTGCGGGTCGGTGGAGGCCACGTACAGCTCGACGCCGCCGTCGGGGCGGGGCACGGCGAGACCGGCCTCGGCACCGATGGGGGCGGGGTCCGCGCGGCCGATGCGGTACTGGCCCTCGACGACGATCTCGCCGGACGCGTTCGGGTCGCCGTGGCGCAGCGGGATGTGGCGGATGAGGTTGCCGTCGGGGTGCAGGGGCTCGGCCTCGAACGCCTGCTCGGGGTCGATCACCGGGTCGAGCACCTCGTACTCGACGATGACGGCGGCGGCGGCCATCCGCGCGGTGTCGGGGTGGTCGGCGGCGACGGCCGCGATCGGCTCGCCGTGGTGGCGGACGACCTCGGAGGCGAACAGGGGCCGGTCGGCCTTGCCCCGGCCGTGCAGGGCGACGCCCGGCACGTCCTCGTGGGTGACGACGGCCCGGACGCCGGGCATCTCGCGCGCGTGGGATGTGTCGATGGACACGATGCGCGCGTGCGGGTGCGGGGAGCGGAGCACGGCGGCCCACAGCAGGCCCTCGGCCCACAGGTCGGCCGCGTACGGGAAGGTGCCCTCGGACTTGGCGCGGGAGTCGGCGGACGGCAGGGACACGCCCAGGCCGTGCGGCACCGGCTCGGGGGCGGCCGCGGCCTCGCCGGGGCCCGCGGGCGTCGCGATGACGGTTTCGTTGCTCACGCCTGGCCTCCGTCCTGGCCGAACGACCGGCCCTGACCGCCGTACGAGTCGTCCTGTCCGCCGTACGAGTCGTCCGGGCCGCCGAGGGACTGGCCGCCGAGGGACTGGCCGCCGAAGGACTGGCCCTGGCCGCCGTAGGTGTCGTTCTGGGCGGCGAAGTTCTGGCCCTGCCCGCCGTACGTGTCGCTCTGCGCGGCGAAGTTCTGGCCCTGACCGCCATAGGTGTCGCTCTGGGCGGCGAAGGACTGGCCCTGGCCGCCGTACGAGTCGTCCGGGCCGGTGAACGACAGTCCCTGGCCGCCGTAGGAGTGGTCGGGGTCGTGGGGTGCCTGCGGGGGCGCGGTGCGGGAGTCGAACGCGGCCGTGTTGACGCCGCCTGCGCCGGGGCCCGCCTGGTGCGGGATACGGGCCTCGTCGGTGTCCGCGACGGCCTCGTTCTCGGCCGCCGCGTGGGCCTCGCGTTCGGCGACGACGTCACGGACGGCCGCCAGGACGCCCCGGTAGCCGGAGCAGCGGCAGAGGTTGCCGCAGAGCGCCTGGCGGGTCTCCAGGTCGGTGGGGGCGGGGTTGCCCTCCAGGAGGTCGTGCACGGTCATCGCCATGCCGGGCACGCAGAACCCGCACTGGACGGCGCCGCACCGGGCGAGGGCGCGCTGCACGTCGGAGGGCTGCCCGTCGGCGGCGAGGCCCTCGACGGTGCGTACCTCGCTGCCCGCGGCGGTGACGCCGGGGACCAGGCAGGACGCCACGAGCCGGCCGTCGACCTGCACGTTGCAGGCGCCGCACTCGCCCTGCGAGCAGCCGTCCTTGGCGCCCGCGAGGCCGAGCCGCTCGCGCAGCACGTAGAGCAGGGACTCGCCGATCCAGGCGTCGCTGACGGGCCGCTCGGTGCCGTTGACGCGCAGGACGTAGGAGGCGAGGGGGTGGTCGTCGTGCGGGGGCGGGACCGGGGCGGGCTCCTCGGCGGACGGCTCGGCGTCGCCCTCGGCGGCGTCGCCGGGAGTCGTCCCGGGCGCCTCGGGCCGCTCGGCTCCGTCCTCGGTCCCGTCGTGCGCCCCGGCGTCGGTGCGCGCCTCGGCCTCGACCGGCTCAGCGGGGTCCTGGGCGGCCTCCGGGGACGGCCCGGCGGTCTCGGAGGCCGTGTCGGCGTACGCCTCCCCAGGGGCCGCCGAGGGCTGCCCGGCGGCCTCTTGGGCCGCGCCCGTCGCGCTTCCCGGCGGCGTTCCGTCCTCGGCCGCGTGGTCCTCGGCCGTGCGCTCCTCGGGGCGGGCCGGGGGCGGCGCGGTCCAGGCCGTGCCGATCTCCTCGGTGGCCCAGGGCGCGGCGGCGCCGCCGGGCAGCGTGGCGGGCGGGGTGCCGCCCCACTGCTCGACGAGGGCGGACGTGCTGAACTCCCCGGATTCGTCCGGAAGGTCACCTCCCGCGACCGGAATCGACCACTCGCCCGTCACATCGTGACCGGGAGCGGCCCCTTCCTGCGCGGCAGGCTCCTCGAACGTCCACTGCCCGGTCGAGGCGGGGTTGTACGTGAACCCGTCCTGGGCGGGCGGCTGCGGCTGCCCGGCGTTCGGGTCGTGCCACTCGGCACCCCCGGCCGGCATCGCCCACGTACCCGGGACGGACGGGTCGGTCCCGGCGGTGTGCGCCGTGTCGATGGTGTGGGCGGGGTTGACCGGGTTGACGGCGTTCGACGCTATCTGCGGCGGGACATAGCCGTGGCCGGGCGCGGCCAGCGGGCTGTCGGCGGCGAGCAGCGCGTCGATGCCCCCCTCGGGGAGCTGCACGAACGTCGTGGCGCCGTCGTCGTAGTCGCCCTGCGGCAGCCGCTCCCAGCCGCCCTGGCTCCCCTGCTGCGGGGTGCCTTCTCCGTGCTGGTCGTCGGTCACGACAGTGCCCTCCCCAGTGCTCGTCGGGCCAGCGCGGCGACGGTACGCCGCAGATGCAGTACGGCGGGCGGAAGCGGCGTCACCGTGCCGTCGACCTCGGGGGCCGGGTCGGGGATGCAGGCGGCGGCAACGTACTCGCCGAAGGCGTGCAGCGCCTCGGGGACGAGGGTGCGTTCGCCGTCCCAGTCGATCAACTGGCCGACCCATGCCTCGGCGTCCAGCGGCCGCAGCGGCATCGGCGCTATGGCCCCGACCGCACACCGCACCCCGCGCCGGGCCGGGTCGAGGACGAGGGAGACGGAGGCCACCGCGCGACCGGGGCCGGTGCGGCCGGTGGCCTTCAGGAAGACCTGCGGCGCGTGCAGCAGCGGCACGCGCACGAAGCCGATGAGTTCACCGGGCCGCAACATCTCCATGCCGGCCAGCAGGTGCGAAACGGGCATCTCGCGCCGGCCCCCGCCCGGGCCCGCGATGATCAGCGTGGCCTCCAGGGCGGCCAGCACGGGCAGCGCGTCCCCGGTGGGGGCGGCCGTCGCGATGTTGCCGCCGAGGGTGCCGGCGTTGCGGATCTGCGGTGGTCCGGTGGCGCGCGCGGCGGCGGCGAGCGCCGGAATGAGCGCCGCGAAGTCCGGGCGCCCCATCCGGGCGTGCGTCAGTCCCGCCCCCAGGAGGGCGTGTCCGTCCTGGTACTGCCAGCCGCGGATCTCGCTGATCCTGCCGAGCCCGACCAGCGCGGCGGGCCTGAGCTGCCCGGAGTTGACCGCGGCCATGAGGTCCGTGCCACCCGCCACCGGAACCGCCCAGGGCATGGCGGAGAGAGCCGCCACGGCCTCGTCGAGCGAGCCGGGCAGGGTCACGGCCTGCGCCGCCTGCGGTGCGTGCGTGGTCAAACCGGATGCCCCTTCCCGCTGCCCCACCTGGTCCGCCTGTGTTGCCGTACGGTACGTGCTGACAGGGCGGACGTGGCAACTCTGGCACATTCTCGCGAGGCCCGAACGCCGGGGTCCGCCACGCGGCATTCGCCCACCTCACCCGCGAGGTGGTCCGTTTTGGAACGTCATCACCCATAGGTGCGCATTGCCACTTGTGTTGCCCCTCGCTCCCCTTGCGTCTCTTGTTCCCCCGGGAGGCCACGGTCGCAGGGCACGCGCTTTCGGGCCCCCGGGTTCGCGCTCGTCTCACACGTTCGGGGGCTTCCCCTCGATCGGACGTCCGAGCACCCCGGGCCGCCGCTGCCACGGGCGCGGGCCCGAAGGCGGCCGATAACCGACCCCCAGGGCGTCGAGCCGCCGGTAGTGCGCCGTCATCCGGCGCTCGAAATCGGCGAAGTCCCGCTCGGCGGGGGCGGGGAGCCGGCTCCAGGCCACCTCGGCGAAGGCCGCCAGGCGCGGGAAGGTCTGGTAGTCCACGCGGGCGGTGTCCTCCATCGTCTCGGTCCACACGTTGGCCTGGGTGCCGAGCACGTGCCGGGCCTCGTCGGGCGTCAACTCCGGTGGCACCGGCTCGAACCGGAAGACGTCCTCCAGGGTGCGCACCCAGCCGATGGGCACCGGCTCGTCGGGGCCGCCGTCCTGACGGTGGTCCAGATACACCTGCTGCTCGGGGCACATGACCACGTCGTGGCCGGCACGGGCCGCCGTGATGCCGCCCGCACAGCCCCGCCAGGACGACACGGCCGCCCCCGGCGCGAGGCCGCCCTGGAGGATCTCGTCCCATCCGATCAGGCGACGCCCGCGCGCGGTCAGCCAGTTGTCGAAGTGCCGGACGAACCACGACTGCAGGGCGTCCTCGTCCGCGAGCCCCAGCTCCCGGATGCGGGCCTGGGCGGTGGCCGAAGAGCGCCACTGGTCCTTGGGGCACTCGTCGCCGCCGATGTGCACGAAGGGCGAGGGGAACAGCTCCAGGACCTCCTCGAACACCCCCTCGTAGAAGCGCAGGGTGCCGTCGGTGGGGGCGAGGACGTTCGTGCTGATGCCCCAGGTGTCCCAGACGGTGAGGGCGGCCGTGTCGACGACGTCGGTGTTGCCGAGTTCCGGATACGCGGCGATGGCGGCCTGGCTGTGTCCGGGGACGTCGATCTCGGGCACCACGGTGATGTGCCGCGCGGCCGCGTAGGCGACGATCTCGCGGAGGTCGTCCTTCGTGTAGTGGCCCCCGTGCGGTTTCTCCTCCCAGAGCGGTGACGCGCGGTGGCCGAATCTGGTGCGTGCCCGCCAGGAACCGACCTCCGTCAGCCTCGGGTACCGCTCGATCTCGATCCGCCAGCCCTGGTCGTCCGTCAGGTGGAGGTGGAGGACGTTGAGTTTGTGCGCGGCCATCAGGTCCACGTAGCGCAGGACCTGGTCCTTGGGGAGGAAGTGACGGGCGACGTCGAGCATGAGGCCGCGCCAGGCGAAACGGGGGGCGTCCCGTACGGTCTGGTGCGGGACGCCGTAGGTGACCCCGGGGCGCACGGGGGCGCGCCGGAACGCCTCGGGGCCGAGGAGTTGGCGCAGGGTCTGGGCGCCCCAGAAGACGCCCGCCGGACCGCCGCCGCGGATCTCGATGCCCCAGCCGGCGACGACCCCGAGCCGGTACTCCTCCGGCGCCAGGCCGTCGTCGAGGCACAGGCGTACGGCGTCGCGGGCGTCCTCGGGGCCGGGCGGCAGGGACAGCCCGAGGGCGGCGCCGACGGTCGAGCGCAGCCAGCGGGCGGTGTCCTCGGTGCCCGGCGCCGCCCACAGGGTGGTGTTCCCGTCGAGCGGTACACCGCAGCGCAGGGGGCCCTCGACGGCGAGCGGCGCCGGGATCAGGTCGGTTCGCGTCCGGTCGGTTCGCGTCCGGTCGGCTTTCGTCCGGTCGGTGGTCATGGGGTCCGTCCGTTTCACGTCAGTCCTTGACCGCGCCGCCCAGTCCGGAGACCAGCCGTCGCTGTACGAGTACGAAGAAGACCAGCACCGGAACGGTCATCACCGTGGAGGCCGCCATCACGCCGCCCCAGTCCGGTTCCTCGGGTGCGTAGAACACCAGCAGGGCCATCGGCAGCGTCGACAGGGATGTGTCGCTGATGAGGAACGACTTGGCGAACAGGAAGTCGTTCCAGGCCGAGATGAAGGAGAAGACGCTGGTGGCCACCAGCCCCGGGAGGACGAGCGGGAAGAGGATCTGCCAGAGGAACCGGGACCGGCTCGCCCCGTCGAGCTGGGCGGCCTCCTCCAGCGACTCGGGGACGGCCTTGACGAAGCCGCGCAGCATCCAGATCGCGAACGGCAACGAGAACGCGGTGTGGGGCAGGATCAGCGCGCCCAGGGTGTTGAGTTGGCCGAGGTCCCGCAGCTGGAAGAAGAGCGGAATGGCGAGCGCCTCGACGGGTACCGTCTGGGCCACCAGGAACATGATCAGCAGGGTGGTCCGGAATCGGAAACGGAATCGGGTCACCGCCGTCGCCGCGAGAAAGGCGATCAGCCCGGAGAGCACCACCACCGTGCAGGCGACGACAAGGCTGTTGAGGAAGTACCGGCCGAATTCCTGCTGACCGAGGACGCGGCGGAAGGAATCCAGGGTCGGTGCGAGAGTCCAGGGCCGGGGCTCCGCCGACTCGATCTCACCCGCCGGCCTGACCGCGCTCAGCACCATCCAGTACAGCGGAAACGCCACCACGGCCGCGATGACCAGCGCCGACGCCTCCGCGGCCGGCCGCAGCAGCCGTCGCGGGAATGCCCGTGCATTCACAGCTCCTCCCCCTGCCCGCGCAGCAGTCGCACATACACGAGCGTGACGGCCAGCAGAATCACCAGCATCACCACACCGATCGCCGAACCGAGGCCGTACTGGGAGGACGCGAAGGCCTTCTGATAGGCGTACACGTTCAGGACGAGGTTCTGGCCCGCGATACCGCCGCCGTTCGTCATCACATAGATCTGGGTGAAGACCTTGAAGTCCCAGATGACCGACTGAAGGGTGACGACGACGAGGATCGGCCGCAGCATCGGCGTGAGGACGGACCGCCAGATCCGCCACTGCGAGGCGCCGTCCAGGGCCGCGGCCTCCAGGATCTCGGCGGGTACGGAGCGGATGCCCGCGTAGACGGTCACCATCACGAACGGGAAGGAGCACCAGACCACTTCGAGCAGGACGAGGAGGAAGGCGCTGTACCGCCCGTAGGTCCAGGAGTGGTCGCCCAGTCCGAGGATCCGGTTGACCGGGCCGAAGTCGGGGTCGAACAGCAGCAGCCACACCGTGGAGCCGGTGACCGCGGGGGTCGCCCACGCCCCGAGCGCCGCGAGCATCAGGGCCAGGCGCGGCAGGGCCCGTACGCGTGTCAGCAGGACGGCGAGCGCGCACCCCACGGCGAGCGTGCAGACCACACAGGCGGCCGCGAAGACGACCGTGGTCAGCAGCACCCGCCGGAACTCGCCGTCCGCGAACAGCTCCGCGTAGTTCCCCAGCCCCGCGAAGGTGGCCGGTTCTCCACCGCTGACCTGGGCCTGCGTGTACGCGAAGAACGAGATCAGCCCGAGCTGACCGATGGGATGGACGAGCAACCCGCCGAGGACGAGAAGGGCAGGGGCGAGATAGAGCCACGGAGTCCACCCCTCGCCCCGCCGGCGCCCGGCGCCCCTCGCCCTCGCCCTCGCGGACACCGCCCGGTCAACCGACGGAGCCGAACACATCGTTCATCCGCTCCGCCGCGTCCTCGGACGCCTCGGCCACGTCCTTCTTGCCGCTGACGATCTCCTGGAACATCGTCGGCAGCACCAGGGAGGCGTCGATCTGCGCCCAGGCCGGGGAGACGGGCACGAACTTCGTCCCGGAGGAGAGCGTCTTGACGAAGGGGCCGACGAACGGCTCCCTCTCGGCCGCCGCGGCCCGTATGTCGGTGTACGTCGGCAGGAAGCCCATCGCGTCGAAGAGCTCGCCCTGCGTCTTCTTGGACGCCAGCCGCTTCATCAGGTCGACGGCGAGGGTGCGGTGCGTGGTGCTCCTCAGGACGCCGACGTTGTTGCCGCCCGCGAACGCCGGCGCCACCGAGCCGGGCTTCAGCCCCGGCAGCGGTACCACGGCGTACTTGCCCTTGACCTCGCCGGCCTCCACGGCCGCGTGGCTGAAGTCACCGCCGATCGCCATGCCCGCCTTGCCGGCCGCGAACGCGGTGACCGTGTCGTTGCCGCCCATGCCCGCGCACTTGGCGGCGGGACAGTTGTCGTCGCCGAACAGCGAGGTGTACGCCTCGATGCCCTCGCGGGCGGCCGGGCTGTCGATCGTGGCCGCGTACGAGCCGCCCTTGCCCTCGGCCACCTCGCCGCCGCCCGCCCAGACGAACGGCATCGCGCCGTAGGTGTAGGCGCCGCCGACGGCGATCCCGTACATCTCCGGCTCGGCGGCGCGGATCCTTCTGGCGGTGGTGGCCAACTCGGCCATGGACCTCGGGGGTTCGAGGTCCAGGCGCCGGAAGACGTCGGTGCGGTAGTAGAGCGCGCGGACGCCCACGAAGAAGGGCGCCCCGTAGATCTTCCCGTCGACCGTCACGGAGGTCCTGGCGGTCGGGTCGGAGTCCTTGGCGTCGGACCAGTCGTTGAACTCCCGGCTGACGTCGGCGAGTCCGCCGTCCTTCACATAGCCGGCGGTGTCGGTGTTGCCGTACTCGATGAGGTCGGGGGCGCTGCCGGGGTCGTTGAAGGCGGCCTTGACGCGCTGGGCACGGCTCTCGACGGGGATGTACTCGATCTTCACCTTCGCGCCGTCGTGCGCCTTCCCGAAGGCGGCCACCACCTTGTCGACGACCTGCCGCTTCGGCTCGTTGTTCACCTCCCGGAAGAGCCAGACCCGGAGGGTGCCGGTCTTCTCGTCCTTCCCGGAGGAGGAGGTGTCGGAGGTCTGGGGGGTGCAGGCGGTCAGTCCGGCCAGGGCCAGGGCCAGGGCGGGCACGACGAGTCGGGTGGCGAGCCTCATGAAGCTGTTCCTCCGGAGGGGGGAGCGGAGTGTTGCATTCTCTGCAACGGGCGTTCTGCTCTACACAACACACCGGAGGCTATGGAGTACATGAACATGACCACAAGAGGTCTGTACCACCTTGTGATCCGAAAGCGACGCTCCACGGGAGCGGCCGGCCCGGGGCACGACAAAGGCCGGAGGCACCCGGACGGCACGGGGCGTCGCCCCTGCCGTCCGTACGGGTGCCTCCGAGCCGGTCGTGCGGGTTACTTCTTGCCGTCGCCCTGGTCGTCGCCGCCCGCGCCGAGGGACTCGAAGATCTCCTTGCACATGGGGCACACCGGGTACTTCTTCGGGTCACGGCCCGGGACCCACACCTTGCCGCACAACGCCACGACGGGCGTGCCGTCGAGGGCGCTCGCCATGATCTTGTCCTTCTGGACGTAGTGGGCGAAGCGCTCGTGGTCACCGTCGCCGTGCGACGTCTGCGGCGTCGGCTCGACGAGGGTCCCCGTACCAGTACCGCGCTCGGGCTCAAGAGTGCTCATGACGCAAGGGTACTGAAGGGCACGGGCATCAGTTGAGCGAAGGGTCGTCCGGGTAGGTGGCCACCATCGCGAGTTCGCTGCGCTGGCGGCGCAGGACCTCCCGCCAGAGCTTTTCCGGACAGGGCGAGGAGACGTCGCCGGGTTCGGACTCGACGACGTACCAGGCCCCCTCCGCCAGCTCGTCCTCCAGCTGGCCGGGCCCCCAGCCGGCGTACCCGGCGAAGATGCGCAGCGAGCCGAGCGCGGAGGCGAGCAGCTCCGGCGGGGCCTCCAGGTCGACGAGGCCGATCGCGCCGTGCACCCGCCGCCAGCCGAGCGGGGTCCGGTCCACGGAGCCGCCGCCGGGGATCACCGCGACCCCCAGGGCCGAGTCCAGCTGCACCGGACCGCCCTGGAAGACGACCCCCGGTTCGCCGGCGAGTTCCGCCCAGCCCTCCAGGATGTCGGCGACGCCCACCGGGGTGGGCCGGTTGAGGACCACGCCGAGCGAGCCCTTCTCGTCGTGGTCGAGGAGCAGCACGACAGCGCGGTCGAAGTTCGGGTCCGCCAGGGCGGGCGTGGCCACGAGCAGCCGCCCTGTGAGCGAGGACACCTCGGTCATGCCAGACATGATCCCGCATCCTGCCCCCGCGCGGGGAGCCAATGCCCTCAGCGGTGTGCGCGCAGCTCACGGCGGGGGGAGGCACAGGGGGCGCACGCCCCCGGCGGTCACCCCGTGTGGCCGGTTATGAACGGTTCGTGTTGTGGCGAATCCATGACGTGGCTGAGAAGTCCCTGGGCTTACGGAAGGGGGGTGGGCGGCGATTACGCTAGCTCTCCGGCCCACGCCGCGCCGGTCCCGCACCACGGGTCCACCGGCCGTCCGTCCACGCCGGAAAGCCTCTGCCCGAACTCCACGGAACGCGAGATCCATGACCGTCAACGGCTCTGACGACGTACTGCTTGTACACGGCGGCACCCCGCTCAGTGGCGAGATCCGTGTCCGCGGTGCGAAGAACCTCGTACCCAAGGCCATGGTCGCCGCGCTGCTCGGCAGCGGTCCGAGCCGGCTGCGCAACGTGCCCGACATCCGCGACGTCCGGGTCGTGCGCGGGCTGCTGCAGCTGCATGGCGTAACGGTCCGCCCGGGTGACGAGCCGGGCGAGCTGGTGATGGACCCGACGAACGTGGAGAGCGCGAACGTCGCCGACATCGACGCCCACGCGGGCTCGTCGCGCATCCCGATCCTGTTCTGCGGCCCGCTGCTGCACCGGCTCGGCCACGCCTTCATCCCCGGTCTCGGCGGCTGCGACATCGGCGGCCGGCCGATCGACTTCCACTTCGAGGTGCTGCGGCAGTTCGGCGCGAAGATCGAGAAGCGCGAGGACGGACAGTACCTGGAGGCGCCGCGGCGGCTGCGCGGTACGAAGATCCAGCTGCCGTACCCGTCGGTGGGCGCGACCGAGCAGGTGCTGCTCACGGCCGTCCTCGCGGAGGGCGTGACGGAACTCGCGAACGCGGCCATCGAGCCGGAGATCGAGGACCTCATCTGCGTCCTGCAGAAGATGGGCGCCATCATCGCGATGGACACCGACCGCACGATCCGCATCACCGGTGTGGACTCGCTCGGCGGCTACAACCACAAGGCGCTCCCGGACCGCCTGGAGGCCGCCTCCTGGGCGTCCGCCGCGCTGGCGACGGAAGGCGACATCTACGTCCGCGGCGCCCAGCAGCGCTCGATGATGACGTTCCTGAACACCTACCGCAAGGTGGGCGGCGCCTTCGAGATCGACGACGAGGGCATCCGCTTCTGGCACCCGGGCGGCCAGCTGAAGTCGATCGCGCTGGAGACGGACGTCCACCCCGGCTTCCAGACCGACTGGCAGCAGCCGCTGGTGGTGGCCCTGACGCAGGCCACGGGTCTGTCGATCATCCACGAGACGGTCTACGAGTCCCGCCTCGGCTTCACCTCCGCGCTGAACCAGATGGGCGCGCACATCCAGCTCTACCGCGAGTGCCTGGGCGGCTCGAACTGCCGCTTCGGCCAGCGCAACTTCCTGCACTCGGCGGTCGTCTCCGGCCCCACCCGGCTGCAGGGCGCCGACCTGGTCATCCCCGACCTCCGCGGCGGCTTCTCGTACCTCATCGCGGCCCTGGCGGCCCAGGGCACGTCCCGGGTCCACGGCATCGAGCTGATCAACCGTGGCTACGAGAACTTCATGGAGAAGCTCATGGAGCTGGGCGCCAAGGTCGAGCTGCCGGGCAAGGCGCTGGGCTGACGGTCCGACGTCACTACGCCGTTGGGGCGGCCACCCGAGTCCGGGTGGCCGCCCCAACGGCGTTCGGTGCGGCGCCCTGAAGGGGCGCGGGGAACTGCGCGACCAGCCTGAGCGGTCCCGCAGTCGCCCACGACGCCGAGCCCCCACGGCGCTCGGGCAGGGCTACTTGCCCTTGGCCGCTTCCTTGAGCTTGCTGCCCGCGGAGACCTTCACGCTGTAGCCGGCCGGGATCTGGATCGGGTCGCCGGTCTGCGGGTTACGAGCGGTACGAGCGGCACGGTGGGTGCGCTCGAAGGTCAGGAAGCCGGGGATGGTGACCTTCTCGTCGCCCTTGGCGACGATGTCGCCGACGACCTCGGCGAACGCGGCCAGCACGGCGTCGGCGTCCTTGCGGGTCACCTCGGCGCGGTCGGCCAGGGCGGCCACCAGCTCACTGCGGTTCATGTTGTTACTCCCGTGTTCTTCTTGCCGTTGAGGCGGACCCGGGTCCGTCGTCAGACCCTCGCGCCCAGAAACGCATCCTGCACTCACCTGCGGCGGGAAAGCCAATCCAGCACCCCTGGGAGTCACACGAACACCCCTGGGAGTCACATGAACACCCTTGGGAGTCGTGGCAGGCCTGAGCTTGGCCGCCACACTAAAGGGCGGCGCAAGCCCCGCGGCCCCGCGACGCGCCGATGACGCGGGGCGTGGCAACCGTCACAGCGCCGGGCTCAGGCCGACGCCGCCGCCTTCGCGGCCTCGCGGACCGCCCCGGCGACCGCGCCGGCGACCTTGTCGTTGAAGACGCTCGGGATGATGTAGTTCGGGTTCAGCTCGTCCTCGGTGACGACGTTCGCGAGCGCGGTCGCGGCGGCGAGCATCATCTCGGTGTTGACGGTGCGGGACTGCGCGTCGAGCAGACCGCGGAAGACACCCGGGAAGACCAGCACGTTGTTGATCTGGTTCGGGAAGTCCGAGCGGCCGGTGGCCACGACGGCCGCCGTCTGGCGGGCGACGGCGGGGTCGACCTCGGGGTCGGGGTTCGCGAGCGCGAACACGATCGCGTTGTCGGCCATGGCGGCCACGTCGTCGCCGTCGAGGACGTTCGGGGCGGAGACGCCGATGAAGACGTCGGCGTCGCGCACGGCCTCCTTGAGCGTGCCCGTGAGGCCCTCGGGGTTGGTGTTGTCCGCGATCCAGCGCAGCGGGGAGTCGGCGGCGGCGTCGACCAGGTCGGTGCGGTCGCAGTGCACGACACCGTGGATGTCGGCCACGACGGCGTTCTTCACACCGGCGGCGATGAGCAGCTTGAGGATGGCCGTACCGGCCGCGCCGGCGCCGGACATGACGACGCGGATGTCCCCGATCGCCTTGCCCGCGACGCGCAGTGCGTTGGTGAGGGCGGCGAGGACGACGATCGCCGTGCCGTGCTGGTCGTCGTGGAAGACGGGGATGTCGAGGGCCTCGCGCAGCCGGGCCTCGATCTCGAAGCAGCGGGGCGCGGAGATGTCCTCCAGGTTGATGCCCGCGAAGCCGGGGGCGATGGCCTTGACGATCTCGACGATCGCGTCGGTGTCCTGGGTGTCCAGGCACAGCGGCCAGGCGTCGATGCCGGCGAACCGCTTGAAGAGGGCCGCCTTGCCCTCCATGACGGGCAGCGCGGCCTTGGGGCCGATGTTGCCGAGGCCGAGCACGGCGGAGCCGTCCGTCACGACCGCAACGGAGTTGCGCTTGATGGTGAGGCGGCGGGCGTCCTCGGGGTTCTCGGCGATCGCCATGCAGACGCGGGCCACACCGGGGGTGTAGATCATCGAGAGGTCGTCACGGTTGCGGATGGGGTGCTTCGACGCCATCTCGATCTTGCCGCCGAGGTGCATCAGGAACGTACGGTCGGAGACCTTGCCGAGCGTCACGCCCTCGATGTCGCGCAGCTGCTCGACGATCTCGTCGGCGTGCGCGGTGGAGGTCGCGGCGATGGTGACGTCGATACGGAGCTTCTCGTGGCCGGATGCGGTCACGTCGAGGCCCGTCACCGAGCCTCCGTGGGACTCGACGGCTCCGGTGAGCTGGGAGACCGCGGTTCCGCTCGCGGGCACCTCCAGCCGGACCGTCATCGAGTAGGAGACGCTGGGCGCCGTTGCCATGGCCGACTTCCTCTGCTTTCGCGCGTACTTCTGCTACTGCGTTTGCTGCGTTTTGCCGTCCGATCGTCGCACCTACCGCCGGGTAGGCGTTAGCCGTCCGGGGTTGAGAACGTTTTGTTCTCAACGAGAAGAGGTCCACGTCACATGCGACGTGGACCTCTTCGTACGTTCAGTGGCACCGACCCGCCATGCTCGCCTCGCGGCAAGTGGTCGCTCGTAGCGACGAAGGTTGGGCCCGGGGGCTTGGATCGAGCCGGTGCCATCCACAAGGCTAACAGGCGCCTCGGAGTTCGGGGAGTTGGTGATGCGTCGGCGGGTGCGGGTGGTTCGTGGCCGGCCGCGCCCGCGGGCGGCCGGCCGCCCGCTCAGTCGCGCAACAGGTCCGGGACTCCCGCCGCGTCCGGGTCGTCCCGCTCCGCCGACACGACCGTCAGCTGCTGCGTCGCACGGGTGAGTGCGACGTACAGCACACGCAGCCCCGCCGGGGACTCGTCCGCGATCTCCGCCGGGGAGACGACCACCGTGGCGTCGTACTCCAGCCCCTTCGCCTCCAGGCTGCCGAGCGCGACGACGCGGTCGCCGAGGCCGGCCAGCCAGCGGGCGGCCTCGTCACGGCGGTTCATGGCGACGACGACGCCGACCGTGCCGTCGACGAGGTCCAGCAGGCGCGCGGCCTCCGCGCGGACCGTGCGGGCCAGGGTCTCCCGGGCGGCGGTGACGAAGCGCGGCTCGACGCCGGTGGAGCGGACCGCCGAGGGGGACGCGGAGCCCGGCATGGCCAGCGCCAGGACCTTGGCGGCCAGTTCGGCGATCTCGGCCGGGTTGCGGTAGTTGACGGTGAGGGTGAAGCGGCGGCGCGGGCGGCTGCCCAGCGCCTCGTCGCGGGCCTCGGCCGCCTCGTCCGGGTCGGACCAGGAGGACTGGGCGGGGTCCCCGACGACCGTCCAGGTGGCGTGGCGGCCCCGGCGGCCGACCATCCGCCACTGCATCGGGGTCAGGTCCTGGGCCTCGTCGACGATGACGTGCGCGTACTCGGTGCGCTCCTGCGCCAGCCGCTCGGCCCGCTCCCGCTGGGTCTCCTCGCGGACCGGCATCAGCTCCTCCAGCCCCGTGAGCTGGTCCAGGGGGTCGAGGTCGCGCTTCTTCCTGGGGCGGGCCGGTACGCCGAGCACGGCCTGAAGTTCGTCCAGCACGGCGACGTCGTGGACCGACAGGCCCTCGCGCTTCAGGGAGCGGGCGACCCGGCGGACCTCGCCCGGGTTGAGGATGCGCCGGGCCCAGCGGCCGAGGCGGCGCTCGTCGGACATGGCCTCCAGCACGCCGCGCGGGGTCAGTTCGGGCCACCAGGCGTCGAGGAAGGCGATGAAGTCGTCCTCGCTCGTGATGTCCTCGTCGAAGGAGGAGCGCAGCTCGGCGGCCAGCTCCGGGTCGCTGTGCCGGCCCGCGGCGCCCGAGCGGGCCCACAGGGCGTCGAGGAGGAGCTTGCGGGCGCGGGGGCGCAGCAGGTTGACGGGGGCCGTGCCGCCGAGCGCGTTGTGGCGGATGCGGTCCAGGTCGGGGGCCTCCAGCTCGACGCGCCGGCCGAAGGCGACGACCCGGAGGCGGGTGGGCGCGTCGCTCGACTCCAGGGCGCCCCGGGCGGCCTTCCGCAGCACCTTGAGCATGCGGTACGAGCCCTTGGCCCGGGCCACGGCCGGGGAGTCGTAGAGCGTGGCCTCGGCGCCGTCGACGAGTGAGCCGATCGCCCGGATGGCGACCTGTCCCTCCTCGCCGAGGGACGGCAGCACGCCCTCGGTGTAGGCGACCAGCAGCGGGGTCGGGGAGACGATCAGGATGCCGCCCGCGTACCGGCGCCGGTCCTGGTAGAGGAGGTACGCCGCGCGGTGCAGGGCGACGGCGGTCTTGCCGGTGCCGGGGCCGCCCTCGACGTAGGTCACGGAGGCGGCGGGGGCACGGATCACCAGGTCCTGTTCGGCCTGGATGGAGGCGACGATGTCGCGCATGGTGTGGCTGCGGGCCTGCCCGAGGGCGGCCATCAGCGCGCCGTCGCCGATGACGGGCAGGTCACCGCCGTCGAGGCGGGCCTTCAGCTCGGGGCGCATCAGGTCGTCCTCGACGCCGAGCACCTTGCGGCCCTTGGAGCGGATGACCCGGCGGCGGACGACCCGGCCGGGGTCCACCGGGGTGGAGCGGTAGAAGGGGGCGGCGGCCGGGGCGCGCCAGTCGATGACCAGCGGCGCGTACTCCGAGTCCAGGACGCCGATACGGCCGATGTGGAGGGTCTCGGCGATGTCGGCGGTGTTGTCGGGGCGGACGGCGCCCTCGGCCGGTTCGACGGCGGTGTACGCGCCGTCGGGGCCCTTCTTGCCGTCCTTGCCGAGCAGCAGGTCGATACGGCCGAACAGGAAGTCCTCGAACTCGTTGTTCAGCCGGTTCAGGTGGATGCCGGCGCGGAAGACCTGGGCGTCCCGCTCGGCGAGTGCGCCGGGGGTGCCGACCTGGCCGCGCTGGGCCGCGTCGTTCATCAGGAACTCGGCCTCATGGATCTTCTCCTCGAGGCGCCGGTACACCCGGTCCAGATGTTCCTGTTCGACGCCGATCTCCTTCTCACGCACCGAGTCGTGAGCGGAGTCGAGCGTTTCCTGCTGAACCTGAGCGGCCACCCGGGCCCCCTTCTGACGTGCTGGGCAGCCGTCCACCGTACGCGAAAAGGACCCCGTCAGGCTATGTGCCCGACCGGGGTCCTCTCACCACGTGTTCCGACGTGTCATGCCTTGACCGAGACGAGCTTCTTCCCGCTGAAGGTCAGAACCTCGAAGTGGTCGATCTGGTCCGGTGTGAAGGCGGCGCCGCCGTGGACGTAGAGCGGGTTCCTGGCCTGCTCGGTCTGGGCGTTCTTGATGCCGTAGCCCCACTTCGGGACGGACCAGGAGGTGACCGTCTCGCGCTCGCCGTTCTTGCCGACGGCGATGAGCGAGCACTTCTCCGGGCCCTTGACGTTCTTCAGCTCCAGGACCGCGTGCGTGCCCCAGGCCTTGGACTCCATGGCGACCGTGGCGCTGACCTGGGTGGCCGCGTCGGTGCCGGAGACCTTGTCCTTGTCGGCCATCTTGACGAAGGCGTCGTGGGCGGGCTGGCTGGCGGACGGCGGCGTCTCCGAGTCCCCGCCGCCCGTCGTCGCGAACACGGCCGTGGGGCCGCCGACGATCAGGGCTACGCCCGCCGCGAGCATGAAGAAGTTGCGCCGGCTCTTCTTCGCGCGGTGCTGGACGACCTCGCCGACCAGGCGGTCCGCGAGTCCGGTGGTCGGTTTCGCGGACAGCGACTCGCCGATCGCGGGTGTCCCCTGAGCGGCGGGCAGGTCCGCGAGCGCGGCCAGCATCGGTTCCATACCGGCCAGCTCGTCGAGCTGCTGGCCGCACCACTCGCACGTGGCGAGATGGATTTCGAACTGTGTGGCCTCGGCGTCGTCCAGTATCCCGAGGGCGTACGCCCCGACGGTCTCGTGGATGTTGTCGCCGGAACCCTGGGCTCCTTGCACAGATCCGGGCATTCCCGGTCCATACCCCCCGTAGATGTTGCTCATGCCGTCACCCCGCGCTCCTCTAGAGCCAGCTTCATCGACCGCAGGGCGTAGAACACCCGGGAGCGGACGGTGCCACTGGGGATGCCAAGCGTCTCGGCCGCCTCATTGACCGTACGCCCTTTGAAATAGGTCTCGACCAGGACTTCCCTGTGAGCAGGGGTCAGGTCGTCCAGCGCGTCCGACAGTGTCATCAGCCACAACGCCTTGTCGATCTCGTCCTCCGCGGGGATGACCTCCAGCGGCGACGGGTCGACCTCCTGCGGCCGGGCCTGCCGGCTGCGGTGGCCGTCGATGACGATGCGACGTGCGACCGTCACCAGCCAGGGGCGTACCGATCCGGTCGCTCGATTGAGCTGACCGGCGTTCTTCCAGGCCCGGATGAGAGTTTCCTGCACAACGTCCTCGGCACGCTGGCGGTCGCCCGCGACCAGACGCAGCACGTACGCGAGCAAGGGTCCAGCGTGCTCGCGGTACAGCGCGCGCATCAGCTCCTCATCAGGCTCTGAGGGCTGCGATGCGCGATGTCGTGCCCTGTGCGGGCGTTCATCGGCCACAGCGGAATCCTTGCGCACGGCTACCTCCGGTGTCCGGGGGTTCCCCCAGTCGGTCGCTCACATCGGGATACGTAGGTAACCAGTTGTGTGTTCAGAGTTGAGCCACAACTTTCTCGATTAAACGCGGTGCGGGTGGGGCAGCTGGGGGACAAGTGGTCCCATATCCCTGCTTAAACCGGCACGCATGGACGGGAATTGTGAAGACACCCGCGTCGCGATGTGAAAAACAGCACTGCTGCTTCTTTACGGCTACCCGGGGTTTGCCCAACTCTCGGGGTGGGTAACGCGGGTGGCTCTGCGGTCCGGCTACACGCGGGCCAGGGCGGCGGCTCGGCGGCGGTGCCGGGCCACGCGCTCGCGATTGCCGCAGATCTCGCTGGAGCACCAACGGCGGCGGCGGCCGCGGGAGGTGTCGACGTACACGATGGGGCAGTTGTCGCCCGCGCAGCGGCGCAGGGCGGCGCGGGCAGCCGGGTCGGTGAGCAGCTCGACGGTGTCGCGGGCGATCAGGGCGAGCAGGGACGCGCGGTCGGGGGTGTGGTGCAGGGTGCGGGTGAGGGTGCCGTCGTCCGTGCGGACGGCCCGGGGGGCCGGAGTGGGGGCGCACGCCAGGTCGTTGACCCGGGCCAGGGAGAGGTCGGCGGGGTCCCGGTCCGGGCCGGCGGTGACCAACTGCCCGATGTGTCCGCGTAGTTCCCTGAAGTCGACCAGCCAGTGCGGGGTGATGTGGGCGAGGTGGGTGTCCTCGGGGACCAGGCGGGCGGCGGTGATCCAGGTGCGCAGGGCGTCCGGGGTGTCGAGTTGTTCCTCGGGGTGGGTGGTGGCGAGGAGGTCCAGGCAGAGGTGGCCGCAGTCGAAGCGGGGGTCTTGTGCCATGGGGTTGTCACCGCCGTGGGGTTGCCGGCCGGCAGGGGGTGCGCTGCGTTGCGTTGCGCTGCGCTGCGCTGCGTTCGGGAGGTACGTACCCCTTACAGTGCCTGGGCGCACGCCGGGCGGGAACCCTTCGGTGAGCGACCGGTTCCAGTTCGCCCCCGCCGCCCCTACCCTTCCCTCCCCCACTCTCGGCTTCGCTCGAGCGGGAGGTGCCCCCATCAGGGGCTGCGCCCCTTCGACCCCCAACCCGCGGGTCCGGTGGGGGCTGGTCGCGCAGTTCCCCGCGCCCCTGAAAGACCAGGGGCTGCGCCCCTACGACCCCCAACCCGCGAGTCCGGTAGGGGCTGGTCGCGCAGTTCCCCGCGCCCCTGAAAGACCAGGGGCTGCGCCCCTACGACCCCCAACCCGCGGGCCCGGTGGGGGTTCTCGCGCAGTTCCCCGCGCCCCTGAAAGACCAGGGGCTGCGCCCCTACGACCCCCAACCCGCGAGTCCGGTAGGGGCTGGTCGCGCAGTTCCCCGCGCCCCTGAAAGACCAGGGGCTGCGCCCCTACGACCCCCAACCCGCGGGCCCGGTGGGGGTTCTCGCGCAGTTCCCCGCGCCCCTGAAAGACCAGGGGCTGCGCCCCTACGACCCCCAACCCGCGGGCCCGGTGGGGGTTCTCGCGCAGTTCCCCGCGCCCCTGAAAGACCAGGGGCTGCGCCCCTTCGACCCCCAACCCGCGGGCCCGGTGGGGGTTCTCGCGCAGTTCCCCGCGCCCCTGAAAGATCAGGGGCCGAGGCTCCCTACGTGTCGTACTTCGTGTCCGCTGTTGGGTCCAGGGCCAGGCGGTAGCCGCGTTTGACCACTGTTTGGATGAGTTTGGGGGTGCCCAGGGACGTGCGGAGGCGGGCCATGGCCGTTTCCACGGCGTGTTCGTCGCGGCCCGCGCCGGGGAGGGCCTTGAGGAGGTCCGAGCGGGGGACGACCCAGCCCGGACGGCGGCAGAGCGCGCGCAGCAGGGACATGCCGGCCGGGGGGACGGGGCGGAGGTCGCCGTCGACGAGGACCGCGTGGCCCCGGATCTCCACCCGGTGCCCGGCGATGGGCAACGTGCGCGCGCGGCCGGGGAGTTCCTGGCACAGGAGCTGGACGAGGGGGCCGAGGCGGAACCGCTCGGGCTGGACCGTGTCCACGCCGTGGGCCTGCAGGGGCAGTGCCGTCACCGGGCCCACGCAGGCGGGGAGGACGTCGTGACCCAGGGCGTTGAGCAGCTCCGGGAGCAGGCCCCGGTCCTCGGCGCGGGAGAGCAGGGAGGCCGCCGCCGGGGCGCTGGTGAAGGTGAGGGCGTCGAGGCCGCGGCCGATCGCCGCGTCGAGGAGGCGGTCCATGGGGGTGATGTCCTCGGGGGGCATCCAGCGGTACACCGGGACCCCCACGACCTCCGCCCCGGCGGCCCGCAGGGACTCCACGAAGCCGGGGAGGGGTTCGCCGTGGAGCTGGATGGCGAGACGGCGGCCCTCGACGCCGTGCTCCAGCAGCCGGTCGAGCACCTCGGCCATGGATTCGGAGGAGGGGGACCACTCCTCGGTCAGTCCGGCGGCACGGATGGCACCCTTCACCTTCGGTCCGCGCGCCAGGAGTTCGACGCCCCGCAGCCGGTCGAGGAGCGCCTCGCCGAGGCCCCAGCCGTCCGCCGCCTCGATCCAGCCGCGGAAGCCGATCGCGGTGGTCGCCACCACGATGTCGGGGGCCTGGTCGAGCAGGCCCTTGGTCGCGGCGAGCAGTTCGCTGTCGTCGGCGAGCGGCACGATGCGCAGGGCGGGGGCGTGCAGGACCGCGGCTCCGCGGCGCTGGAGCAGTGCCCCCAGCTCGTCGGCCCGGCGGGCGGCCGTGACGCCCACGGTGAAGCCCGCGAGCGGCCCGTGGTCCGTCGGCGCTGTCCGATCCATCCGATCCATCAGAACCGTCCTGTCTGGTCGATCGGCTCGATCTGATCGCTCGGGTCGCTGCTGTTCGTCAAACATGGCTCTCGTCCCGCAGTCGAGTCGTTGCACTCAGTCGAAGCTCTGTTGCGTGCGGGTGCGCCGATCGGCGCACCCGCATGCCGAACGAGCCTGTCAACGGTGCGTGACAGGCTCGGTTCGGGTTGATGTCGCTGGTGTTACGTCACACGTGTCACGCCATGGGTGATGTCACACCTCGGCGTAGCTGAGCTGCGGCTTCGCCTCCGTGGCGGTGGTCTCCGTAGAGGCGTTCGAGGCCGGGCGGCGAAGGTATACGGCCCAGGTCACCGCGAAGCAGAGGCCGTAGAAGGCGAGGAAGGAGACGAAGGCTCCGGTGCCGGAGCCGACCGTGAGGAAGGACTGGCGGAAGGCCAGGTTGATGCCGAGGCCGCCGAGCGCGCCCACCGCTCCGATGATGCCCATGGAGGCACCGGAGAGGCGGCGTCCGTAGGCCGCGGCCTCCTCGCCGTCCAGGCCCTTGGCGAGGGCCTTGGCCTGGAAGATGCCCGGGATCATCTTGAAGGTGGAGCCGTTGCCGAGGCCGCTGAGGACGAACAGCGCGATGAAGGCGCAGGTGAACAGCGGGAGCGACTTCTGCATGGAGGCGATGACGATGATCCCGGTGGCGCCGGCCATGGCGACGTAGTTCCACAGGGTGATCTTGGCGCCGCCGTACTTGTCGGCGAGGGCGCCGCCGACGGGGCGGATCAGCGAGCCGAGCAGGGGGCCGATGAAGGTGACGTAGGCCGACTGCAGCGGCGTACGGCCGAACTGGGTCTGCAGGACCAGGCCGAAGGCGAAGCTGTAGCCGATGAAGGAGCCGAAGGTGCCGATGTAGAGGAACGACATGATCCAGGTGTGGGCGTCCTTGACGGCGTCCTTGGCCGCGCCGGTGTCGTTCTTCAGCGACGCGATGTTGTCCATCTTGATCCAGGCCAGGACGGCGGCGATCACGATGAGCGGGATGTAGATGCCGAGGAGGACGCGGGGACCGCCGGAGGCGCCGATGACGGCGAGACCGATCAGCTGCACGACCGGGACGCCGATGTTGCCGCCGCCCGCGTTGAGGCCCAGGGCCCAGCCCTTCTTCCGCAGCGGGAAGAAGGCGTTGATGTTGGTCATGGAGGAGGCGAAGTTGCCGCCGCCGATACCGGCCAGCATCGCGCAGAGCAGGAACGTGCCGAACGAGGTCCCCGGCTCCATCACGAGGAAGGCTGCGACGGTCGGGATGAGCAGCAGGCTCGCGGAGACGACCGTCCAGTTGCGGCCGCCGAAGAGGGCCACCGCGAAGGTGTACGGGATGCGGACGATCGCGCCGACCAGCGTGGCCATCGAGACGATGAAGAACTTGTCGGCCGGGGTGAGCCCGTACTCGGGGCCCATGAACAGCACCATCACCGACCACACGGTCCAGACGGAGAAGCCGATGTGCTCCGACAGCACCGAGAAGATCAGGTTGCGACGGGCGACCTTCTCGCCGGTCTCGTTCCAGAAGGCCTCGTTCTCGGGATCCCAGTGCTGGATCCAGCGGCCTCCCCTGCTCGATGCGGGGGCAGTGCTCGGGGCTGTCATGACGCCTCCACGTTCTCCGGGCTCAGGTGTTGCGATGCGGGGATGAGGGGTGATGAGTCCCGAAGGTAGGGAGAGCGCGTTTCCTGTTCTGTGGCACCGGGTGACCGGAAGGGAACTTCGCTCTCACGGATGCGCGGACCTGCCGGTGAGGAATCGGTGAGCGGGGCGTCATACCCGGTGGTCATGCCACCTTCGGTGCGGCCCTCATGCCAATGTAGGCGCACCGGGTGCCGTCGCTCAGCGTGGCGAAGACCACAGGCATCCAGTCCTCCGCGAACGAGGAGCCGCCGCCCGCACCGGCGAACACCGTCTCCGACAGGGGGACGAGGTCCATCTCCAGGTCCGGCGAGTAGCCCACCATCCCGTCGACGAAGGCGTACGTGAGGTGCGGTGTGCCGTTCCTCTCGCCGATCGTGATGACGACTCCCTCCCTCTTGTACGTACCGGTCCAGGGCGTGATGTCGACGGCGGGCGGCTCGGCGGCGGGGGCGAACGGCGGGGGCATCGTCACGCCGGCCAGCTCCGCCATCAGCTCGCGCAGCAGATCGGCGTAGAGGAGGCGGGAGGCGCCGCCGTTGGTGAGCAGGGCGACGGCGACCCCCTGCGTCGGCGCGACGCGGAGGAAGGCGTACTGACCGGTCGCGGCGCCGTCGTGCCCGTGGCCCGGGACGCCGTCCCAGTCGTACAGGGTCCAGCCCAGACCCCAGCCGTCGGCGCTGACCGTCCACTTGTCGGGCACGTCGGTCTCGCGTGCCTGCATGGCCGACACGGTCTCGGGGCGCAGGATGCCGGCGCCGCCGTCGAGGTGGGCCTTCGCGTACCGGACCACGTCACCCGCGGTGGCGAGCACCCGCGCGCCCGGGCCTGCCGCGCGCGGCATCATGTCCCAGACGGGGGCCGGGATCTGCGTACCGTCCTCCCCCGCCATGTGCCCCATGGCCACGCGGAACGGCAGCGCCTCCTCCGGCAGGGTCATGGTGTGCGCCAGTCCGAGCGGCGCGAACACCCGCTCCCTGAGCGCCTGGTCCCAGGTCAGCCCGGTCAGCACCTCGACGATCCGGCCGAGCACGACGTACCCGATCCCGCTGTACGACACCGCCGTACCGGGCGGGCAGTCCATCGCCACGCCCTTCGCGGCCTCGACGTACCGGGCGATCGCGTCGTCGCCGCGCCCCGTGTCGATGTGGAAGTCGCAGGTCAGGCCGCTGGTGTGGGAGAGCAGCATGCGGGGGGTGATGACCTCGGTGGCGGCCGGGTCGACGGTCGCGAACTCCGGCAGCACCTTCACCACCGGGACGTCCAGGTCGAGTTCGCCGGACTCCACCAGCTGCATGACGAGGGCGGCCGTGTAGACCTTCGCGATCGAGCCGAGCTGGAAGACGGAGTCGGTCGTCGCCTCGACACCGGTCGCCGTGCTGAGCACACCGCTCGCCAGTTCGTGGATCTCACCCTGGGCGAGGAAGGCGAGCGTCGCGCCGGGTACTCCGTGAGCGGCGCGGAGGGTGTCGAGGCGCTGCTGCCAGTGGGCGAGGTCGAGGGCGGGGCGCTGGGTCATGGCGGGTTCCTTCGGGTGTCGGAGGCGTGATGCCGCCGGCCGGACGAGGGGGGTGGATCTGCCGCCGTACGCTGTGCGGCGACAAGGAACACTGTACGCACTGCGAACAGCGTGCGCAATGCCGTACGGCGTTCCGGTCTGGCCGTGAAAAAGGGCCGTACACGGCAGAAGCCGTGTACGGCCCTCGAAGGGAACGGGCGGTGGCCGAGCGCCGCAGCGGGTCAGGACCCGCCGCTCGGCCCGTCCGGGCCGGTGTCCGCGTCCGTGCCCGTGTGCGGGTCCAGGTCCGGGACGGTGGAGTCGGGGGCCGAGCCGCGTCTGAACTCTTCGGTGATCCGGACGAAGGCCGCCCGCAGGTGCTCCGGGATACCGAGCGCCCTCGCCGCCTGCTCGGCGGAGAGCGGCTGGACAGCGGCGGCCGTGGTGGTCCCGGGCGGCACCGGCGGCCGGGGCAGGTCCTGCTCGGTGAGCTTGCCCGAGCGGATCAGGAGGTCGCGGACCGGGACGCCGAGCGCCCGGGACAGGCCCCGCATCGTCTCCAGGTCCGGCATGCTCCGGCGCTGCAGCAGCCGGGTGATGGCCGCCCGGTGCACCCCCGCGTCCTCGGCGAGCCTGGTCCTGCCGCCGCCGCGCGGGTTGTCGATGTCGTATCCGTGCGCCCGCATCACTCCTTCGATCCAGGCCGCGAACGCGTGGATGTGTTCGGCATCGCTCTTCATGTGTGGACGCTCCCCCGCCTCTCCTTTCCCCTCAGTCGCCGCCGCACCGGCCCCGGGTTGCCGCCGGTCCGGCGCGGCCTCGGGCGTCGTGCCCGGCGACCCGCGGGGGAGGTGCCCGACGGCGTCCACGTCGTCGGGCACCACGTCCTGCCCGTGGTCAGCCCGTCGCCTCGCCGACGTAGCTGAGCGTGTCCGTGCCCCCGCCCTCCCAGGTGATCACCACGTCGTCGCCGGAGCGGCGGACCGTGGCGAAGGTGACGTCGTCGTCGCTGACGTTCTTCGAGGCCATGGGCGTGAGGGCCATACGGAAGTTGTTGTCGTCGCGGTACTTGCCGACGCCGGTCATGATGCCCTTGCCGCCGACCATGTCGATGTAGGACAGCGGGTGCTGGCCCTTGGCCTCACCGGCCGTCTGCTCGGCGCCGATCGTCAGGGTGCGGGCCTCGTCGTCCTGCCACTGGCCCTCGACGCCCTTGGCCGGCGCGGTGGAGGAGCCTCCGTCGTCCAGGCCGCCGTCGGGCGTGCCGGTGGCCTCCTCCGTGGCCTCGTCGGTGGCCTCCTCCGACTCCTCCGGGCTCTCGGACGCCGCCGCCGACGTGCTCCGGCCGGGCCGGGCCGTGTCGGTGTCGTCCCCGCCGCCGGCGAGGAGGAAGACGCCGCCGCCGATCACCGCGAGCGCCGCCACGGCGGCCACGATGATCAGCGCGACCTTGCCGCCACCTCCGGACGGCGGGGGCGGCGGCGGGTAACCCCCGTACTGCGGACCGTAGTTCGGCACCCCCGGCGCGCCCGGCACCCCCGGCGCCCCGTAGGGCGGCTGCCCGCCGCCCCCGTACGGCTGCTGAGGAACCGTCGCGTACGGGTTCGGCGGCTGGCCGGGGGCCTGGCCCGGGGGCGTGTACGGACCGGGGTACGGCTGCTGGGGCTGCGTGCCGTAACCGTCGTACGGCGGGCCGGGAGGCTGAGTCATCGGCGGGTGTCACTCCTTGAGTCGCTTCGGCGAGGCACGACGTGCGTGGAACACCTGCCTCCAGCGAGCCCAACATCCACCACCCGCTCAGTCGCACGCAAGTACGTATCCCGGTTGGTTACCGGGTCAATACATGACCGAGCACACGTAACCGGCCGCCCCTGTCAGGACCTGCTCGCGGCCCTCCCGGCATCCCCACTCCGCGGCCACAACCGCGGCCTGCGCCGGGCCGCGAGATCCTCCGCCCAGCCGAACGCGATCACGCATCCGACGACCAGCAGCCAGGTCAGCGCCAGCACGGGCCAGACGCTCTCCAGCAGCCACGGGGCGTGCTGTTCGAGGAACACCACGTCCCACAGCCGGTCCCACTGGGTCGAGGCGATCATGATGCAGGTGGTGTGCCAGAGGTAGATCGTCACCGCGCGGGAGTTGAGGAAGGTGATCACCCCGTCCCAGCGGCGCAGCCGCGGCGGCCACTGCGACCAGGACGGGCTCAGGTGCAGCAGCAGCGCCACCGCGGCGACGGACCACAGCGACTGGGCGAAGGGCATGTCGTCCAGGTCGTGGCCCTGGCCGTAGTCGCCGCCGAGGGCGAACCAGAGACCGGCGAGGGCGAGTGCCGGGGCCACGGACGGCACGACGTATCTCGGCAGGCGCCTGAGGATGCCCTCGTTGTGGGCCATGCCGAGGAGCCAGCAGGCGCCGAAGGTGGCGAAGTCCGTGAAGCCCGAGGCGAGCCGCTCCCCGGGGACGACCAGCCAGCCCAGTTCCAGCAGCGCCGCCAGGGCGAGCGGCGCGAGGACCGTCACCACCGGCATCCGGCGCAGCGCGCGCAGCAGCACCGGGGAGAGGACGACGTACCAGATGTAGGTGCGCACGTACCAGAGGGGTCCGGCCAGTTCCACGGCCCAGTCGGCGCCGATGAAGCCGTGCACCCCGGGCAGGCCGTCGGCGTACGGCGGCTCGCTGACCGGGAGGATCCAGAACGCAAGGTGGAACCACCACCACAGGGGATGCCAGTACGGGTCGGGCGCCCAGCCCTGGGCCACCATGCCCGTCACGCCGACGACGCCCAGCAGCCACACCGGGGGCAGCAGCCGGCGGAGCCGGCCCCTGACGACCCCCAGGGCGGGACGCTTCAGCGAGCGCGCCATCAGGTTGCCGGCGAGCGCGAACATCACGCCCATGGAGGGGAAGACGAGCGGCAGCCAGCTCCAGCCGGCGAGGTGGTAGAGCACCACGCGGAAGATGGCGAGGGCCCGCAGCAGGTCGAAGTACCGGTCCCGGCCGGAGGCGCGCGGGGCGGCCGGGGTCTGCGGCGCCGAGTCCTGGGTGAGGGTGCTCATCCGACCGGCCTCCGTTCCTCCGACGGCTGCCGCGGCACGGCGGCCGCCTGTTCCGGCGCGCCCGGCAGCCCCACGGCCCCGGTCCGCCGCAGCTTCTGCCAGCGCAGCCGGCCGCCGGTCAGGGCCGTGATCCACGACTGCAGCAGGACGACGTACATGAGCTGGCGGTAGAGGATCTGCTGGAGCGGGAGCGAGATCAGATGGGTCATGCGCTCCTTGTCGAGGCGGAACGCCAGCGCGGCGCACACCACCTGGACCGCGAGGACGCCCAGCCAGGCGGCGATCGTCTTCTGCGTGGGCCCGAAGACCAGCCCGTAGAGCAGGAAGACGTCGATGAGCGGGGCCAGCAGGGGGGCCACGACCATGAAGAGGGAGACCAACGGCAGGCCCACGCGGCCGAAGCGGCCCGAGGGCCCCCGGTCGAAGAGGGAGCCGCGGTGCTTCCAGATCGCCTGCATCGTGCCGTACGACCAGCGGTAGCGCTGCGACCACAACTGCTGGACGGATTCGGGGGCCTCGGTCCAGGCACGCGCGTTCTCGGCGTACACGACGTGCCAGCCGTCGCGGTGCATGGCCATGGTGATGTCGGTGTCCTCGGCGAGGGTGTCCTCGCTCATGCCGCCGACGCGTTCGAGGGCCGTGCGCCGGAACGCACCGACCGCGCCGGGGATCGTCGGCATGCAGCGCAGGACGTCGTACATCCGGCGGTCGAGGTTGAAGCCCATCACGTACTCGATGTGCTGCCAGGCGCCGATCATGGTGTCGCGGTTGCCGACCTTGGCGTTGCCCGCGACCGCGCCGACCCTCGGGTCGGCGAACGGCTGGACCAGCTCACGGACGGTGGACGGCTCGAAGACCGTGTCGCCGTCCATCATCACGATGATCTCGTGCCGGGCGTTGGCGATGCCCCGGTTGAGGGCGGCCGGCTTGCCCGCGTTGAGCTGCCGCACGACTCGGACGCCCGGCAGGTCCTTGCCCAGTTCCTCGACGATGCCGGCCGTGCCGTCGCTGGAGCCGTCGTCGATGACCAGCACCTCGATGGGGTGGTCGCTCGCCACCAGCGAACGGACCGTCTTCTCGATGCACTTGGCCTCGTTGTACGCCGGGACGAGCACCGACACCGGTTCCGTCACGGGTCCGTCCGGACCCCAGCGGAAGCCGCGGCGCCTGACCTTGCGGGCGTGCGCGACCGACAGGATCAGCATCAGGCCGAAGCGGGCGAGGACGAGGACGCCGACGACCGCGAGGGCGACCACGAGGACGCCGGTCGTCCGCTCCGAGACCTGCACCAGCGTCACCCAGACCTTGCCCTTGACCAGGCCGAGGCCGGTGACCGGGGTGTGTGCGCTGGGGGCGTCCAGGGCGCCGGTGAGGGTGTCGAACGTGTAGCCCTCGGCCTGGAGTCCGCTGATGTAGCGGTCCAGCGCGGCGACGGTCTGCGAACGGTCGCCGCCGGCGTCGTGCATCAGCACGATGTGCCCGTCACCCCGGCGCTCGGGCGTGGCCCGGCGGATGATCTCGTCGACGCCGGGCCGGGCCCAGTCCTGGCTGTCGGTGTCGCTGACGACGGTGATGTAGCCGCGGCTGCCGATGTACTCGGTGACCGGCCAGGTCCGGTTGTCCATCCGGTCCGAGAAGGAGGAGTACGGCGGCCGGAACAGCGAGGTGCGGATGCCCGCGGCGCCCGCGAGCGCGAGCTGGTTCTGGGACAGCTCCCAGTCGATGCGGTCCTTGCTCTGGAGCGACAGGTCGGGGTGGTTGAAGGTGTGCAGGCCGATCTCGTGGCCCTCGTCGACCATCCGCCGCACCAGGTCGGGGTAGCGCGAGGCCATCGTGCCGGTGATGAAGAAGACGGCCTTGGCGTCGTGCTTCCTCAGCATGTCGAGGACCTTGGGGGTCCATGTGGGGTCGGGTCCGTCGTCGAAGGTCAGGACCAGCTCGTGATCGGGGATGTCGAGGCTGGTCCGGCGGCCCGAACGGGTGTCGATCACGGGCCCGCCCTTGAGTATCTCCTTCGGGACCCGGTCGTTCGCCACGGGCGGCCCGACCCGGTGGTCCGCGAGGATCTCGCTGTGCACGTACCCGCGCAGCATCAGCATGGCCATCAGGGCGAGGAGGAGGACGCAGGGCAGCAGATAGCGCAGCGGCACGCGGCGCCCGGAACGCTTGCGCACCCGCTTGCGCGGGCTCCTGCCGGGGCTCGGGCCGTCGGCCGTGTCGCCGGCCGGGGCGTCGGCCGCGCCGCCCTCGGGGGCCTGCGGTGCTCGTGCCCGCGGTGCGCGGGTACGGCCTTGGGCGGCGGCACGTGAGGACGTGCCGCCGCGCTGGGAGCGGGTCATCAGGCGGGGATCTCCGGGTTCTGCGGGTCCTGCGGGCTCGCCGGCTCCTGCGGGCTCGGCGAGTCCTGCGGTGCCGACGGGGCGGGCTCGACGGGCGCCGGGGACGCCGGTCCCTCGGCGACGGTGTCCGTGCCGGAGCCCGGACCCGGGTCGGGCGTGCCGGTCTCGGAGGGCGAGGGCGAGGCCGGGGGCGGCTCCGCGGGGCTGGGGTCGACCTTCGGCGGCTCGGGCGCGGGGGCGGACGGCTCGGGGTCCTCGGCGCCGCCGCTCGGCTTCGGCTGCGGCTTCGGTGTGGCCTTGGCGCTGGGCCCGGCCGACGGCTCGGCACTGCCGGACTTCGCCGGCTGCTTGGCCTTGCCGGACGCACCGGCCGGGGACTTGGCGCCGGGCGAGGACGTCGCTCCCGTACGGCCGCCGCCCGGGCCCGCGTCCGGTGCGAAGCCCTCGGCCTCGTCGGACCGGTCGTCCGACTCGGCCGGCAGCGGGGGTGTGTCCACCTTGCCCGCCGGCTTGTCGTCCTTCTGCATCGGCACCGGCAGCCAGGGCGCGTCCGAGTTGCCCGACACCAGGGTGCCGACGATGACCACGGCGTACGCCGCGCACGCGGTGCCGACGGCGATGCCCAGCCGCCGGTAGAGGTTCCTGCGGCGGCCCGACTCGTCCACGAAGACGGGGCCGTCGGAGTCCTGGCCGGCGCCCGCCGCGTCCGCGGACCGGCCGGCGTGCCGGCCCTGGCCCTCGTCCACTTCGCGTCCCACGCCGTCGAGTTGCACGGTCACCTCGTGCGGATCGTGGTTGCGGCCGGGCCTGCCGGGCTGCTCCCAGGGAGCCGGGTCGACACCCGGCACGGCCCCGGGGGCGGCAGGCTGCCGGAGCACTCCGAGACCCGCGGACCCGGAGGTCCCCGTCCGTCCGGAGACTCCGCCTCCGTGGTCCCGCTCCGTCCGGGACACGCTGCCCGTTCTGTCGGCGGCCTCGGGCCAGACCACCTCGCCGGAGCCATTACCTCCACGGCCGGGACCGGAGCCTTCGTTTTCGCCCTCGGTCCGCTTCGGCTGAATGCCGTTGGGCCAGTTGTCGACGTGCACGCACTTCCCCCCACGGGATCGTTCCGGGCGCGTGTTCGATGCCGGGCTGTCGCACTTCCTGTACCGGACCGGGCCCCCACCCGCTCCGGGGCGCCCCACCCATCACACGCACCCTGGCCAACGAATGTATGGGTGGGAAAGATGTGTATGTGTGTGCTGTCAGGCGAAGGTCATCATGATGAGTGCATCTGTGGGCGGAATCCCCCCGTCCGCCAGGTCTGCCCCTCATAATTCCGCCGCCCCGCCCCGCCCCGTCCGCGGCCCCCGCCGAGCCCTCGCACCCGGCGGCCCCGCGCCCGTGCCGTCGGCTCTCGTGGACGCACGTTCGCCCCATTGACGCATCCCTGCCCCGCACCTACCTTCCGTCGAAGCGCTTCGACGTATGTCATCGAAGCGGTTCGACTCCCGACTTCACCTTTCGACGATCCGTCCAACTCCCCCGGAGGCCAAGGATGTTGACGGCACGAAGGCGTACGGCAGCGGTTGCGGCGGCTGCGGCTGCGGCTGCGGCTGCGGCCGGGCGGAGCCCGCTTACGGCAGCGGGTCGACACGGCAGCGCGGTGGGAGCCGTGAAGTAGGCCCCCAGGCCCCACGCCCCACGCCCCACGCCCAGGAAAGGAAACCCCCCACCCCCATGAAGTTCACCGACGGCTACTGGCTGCTCCGCGAGGGCGTCACCGCGGCCCATCCGGTCGAGGTCCTCGACGTCACCGTCACGGACGGCACCCTGCGGGTGCACGCCCCGACCCGGCCCGTCCGCCACCGCGGCGACCTGCTGAAGGGACCGGTCGTGACGATCGACGCGCACGCCCCGATGCCCGACGTCATCGGCGTCACCTTCACCCACTTCGAGGGCGAACGGCCCCGCGGGCCCCGGTTCGAGCTGACCACCGAGGAGTTCACCCCACACACCTCCTACGACGACGAGCACGCCACCCTCACCGCCGGGGATCTGTCGGTCCGTGTGTCCCGCACCGGCCCCTGGCGCGTCGACTTCCTCGCCCACGGACGCACCCTCACCACCAGCGGCCCCAAGTCGATGGGCATCATGCGCGAGGCGTCCGGCGCCCACCACCTGCGCGAACAGCTCAACCTGGGCGTCGGCACCTCGGTGTACGGCCTGGGTGAACGCTTCGGCCCGCTCGTCAAGAACGGCCAGGTCGTGGACGTCTGGAACGCGGACGGCGGCACGGCCACCGAACAGGCGTACAAGAACGTGCCGTTCTATCTGACCGACGCGGGCTACGGCGTCTTCGTCAACCACCCCGGCCGGGTCTCCTTCGAGGTCGCCTCGGAGGTCGTGTCGAGGGTGCAGTTCAGCGCGCGGACCCAGCAGTTGACGTACTACGTCATCCACGGCCCGACCCCGAAGGAGATCCTCCGCAAGTACACGGCCCTCACCGGCCGCCCCGCCCTGCCGCCCGCCTGGTCGTTCGGCCTGTGGCTGTCGACCTCCTTCACCACCTCCTACGACGAGGAGACGGTGACCTCGTTCATCGACGGCATGCGGGAGCGCCGCCTCCCGCTGTCCGTCTTCCACTTCGACTGTTTCTGGATGCGCGAGTTCCAGTGGTGCGACTTCACGTGGGACTCCCGGGTCTTCCCCGATCCGGAGGGCATGCTGGCCCGCCTCAAGCGCCGGGGTCTGCGGATCAGCGTCTGGATCAACCCCTACATCGCCCAGCGCTCCCCGCTGTTCGCGGAGGGCAGGGACCTCGGCCATCTCCTGTGCCGCCCGGACGGCGACGTCTGGCAGTGGGACCTCTGGCAGCCCGGGATGGCGCTGGTCGACTTCACCAGCCCGGCGGCCCGCGCGTGGTACGCCTCGAAGCTGGAGGCGCTGCTCGCCCAGGGCGTCGACTGCTTCAAGACCGACTTCGGCGAGCGGGTGCCCCTGGACGTGGCGTGGTCCGACGGCACCGACCCGGAGCGGATGCACAACTACTACACGTACCTCTACAACCGCACGGTCTTCGACGTGCTGCGCAAGCACCGGGGCGAGGGCGAGGCGGTGCTCTTCGCCCGGTCCGCGACGGCCGGCGGCCAGAGCTTCCCGGTCCACTGGGGCGGCGACTGCGAGTCGACGTACGAGGCGATGGCCGAGTCGCTGCGCGGCGGGCTGTCGCTGGGGCTGTCGGGCTTCGGGTACTGGAGCCATGACATCGGCGGCTTCGAGGGCACCCCGACCCCCGCGCTGTTCAAGCGGTGGATCGCCTTCGGTCTGCTGTCCTCGCACAGCCGTCTGCACGGCTCGTCGTCGTACCGGGTGCCCTGGCTCTTCGACGACGAGTCGGTGGACGTCCTGCGCGCGTTCACCCGGCTGAAGCTCGGCCTGATGCCCTATCTCGACCAGGCGGCGCGCACCGCCCACACCGAGGGCGTCCCCATGATGCGCGCGATGGTGCTGGAGTTCCCGGACGACCCGGGCTGCGCGCATCTGGAACGCCAGTACATGCTCGGCCCCGACCTCCTCGTGGCCCCCGTCTTCAGCGACGAGGGCGACGTCACGTACTACGTGCCCGAGGGCACCTGGACCCGCTTCGCGGACGGCGGGACGGTCACCGGCCCCCGCTGGGTCCGCGAACGGCACGACTTCACCAGCGTGCCGCTGCTGGTCCGCCCGGGCGCGGTCGTCCCGGTCGGCGCGGTGACCGACCGCCCGGACTACGACTACGCCGACGGGGTCACGCTGCGTGCGTACGGCCTCGCCCACGGGGCCCGGGTCACCGTGCCGGTGGGCGACGTGACCTTCACCGTCGTCCGGGAGGGCCGGGTGCTGCGGGCGTCGTGCGGGAACCCCAGGGCGCCGTGGGGGCTCGCGGCCGGGGGCCGGGAGGTCCGGGCGGAGGCGGGCACGGGCTTCGTGACGATGGACCTGGACGAGGAGTCGGACCCCGCGGGAACGAGGAAGCCGTGACGGTGAAGATCACGGACGTGGCTCGGCACGCGGGCGTCTCCCCCAGCACCGTCTCGTACGCCCTGAGCGGCAAGCGGCCGATCTCGGCGGAGACCCGGGCCCGGGTCGAGGCGTCCGTCCGTGAGCTGGGCTACCGCCCGCACGCGGGCGCCCGCGCCCTGGCCGGCAGCAGGTCGAACGTGCTGGCGATGGTGATGCCGTTACGGGCCGGCATCCATGTGCCCGTGGTCATGCGGTTCGCGGTCGCGGCGGTCACCACGGCCCGCGCGCACGACCACGACGTCCTGCTGCTGACGCAGGAGGAGGGTGAGGAGGGGCTGCGACGGGTCGCGGACTCGGCCCTGGTGGACGCGCTGATCGTGATGGACGTCCAACTCCACGATCCCCGGCTGCCGTTGCTGCGCTCCCTGGACCGGCCGTCGGTGCTGATCGGGCTCCCTTCCGACGGTTCCGGCCTGACCTGCATCGACCTGGACTTCCGGACGGCGGGCGAGCTGTGCGTGGAGCATCTGGCCGGGCTGGGGCACCGCGTGGTGGCGCTCATCGGCTCCCCGCCCGAGGTCTACGTCCGCCGGACCTCGTTCGCCCAGCGGGTCGTCCAGGGGTTCACCTCGGCCGCGGCCCGCAACGGGATGTCCTCCACGGTCCACCCGTGCGAGGCCACCCCGGCGGCGGCGCGCGCGGTCGCGGAACGCCTCCTGCGCGAGCAGCCGGCGCTCACGGGTGTGCTGATCCACAACGAGGCGGTCCTGGAACCCCTCGTCGACGCGTTCGAGCAGCTGGGTCTGCGGGTCCCCGCCGACCTCTCGATCACGGCCCTGTGCCCGGACGACGTCGCCGAGACCCTCCCCGTGCCCGTCACCTCGATCGCCATCCCGGCGGCGGAGGTGGGCGAACAGGCGGTGGCCCTGCTGATGAAGAAGCTCTCCGGCGCCCCCGTCCCCGAGGCGACCCTGCTCCCGCCCCGTCTGACGGTGCGGGCGAGCACGGCGCGCCGGGTGGCGGGATGACCGGACGCGGGACGCGCTGAGACAGCGCGGACGCGGGACGCGCCGGGACATGACGAAAGCCCCGCTGCCGTTCGGCAGCGGGGCTTCGCCCACATGGGAATTGTGGAGATGGCGGGAATCGAACCCGCGTCCAACGGTGTGGAACCAGGGCTTCTCCGTGTGCAGTTCGCTGTGATTTTCTCGGCCCCGGCGATCACGCGAACAAGTCGCCGACGGGCCCAGTCACTGTTGGATTTCCCTCTTCACCCCGTGACCGGGATCAAGGTTTAGTCCCCTAGCTGATGCCAGGATCCGGGTCGGGAACAGCCCCGGGCTGACACTCCTTAGTGCAGGAGCGGTCTCTTAGCTACCTGAGATCAGGCGGCGAGGGAGAACTGCTGCTGCGGAGAATCGCTCTTGGAATTGGCGATTATTTTTTTCGGCCTGTGGTTAACGAGATCGTGGCCGCTTCCTCGACACGCTTCCCCTGCCTCGACATCCGCTGTCGAAACCGATCATCCCCATGTTGTTTTTTCAAGCCCCTCCGAAGAGGGTGTGCACCCGCTGTGAGGTGCGGATGCCATCGTACGTGACCAACGCGAGCGCGTGCCACCGTATTCCCCGTGACACCACCGCGTGGTGGCTACGCCTCGCGCTGCTTCCGCTTGGCCGCCGCGATCGCCCGGTCCGTCTCCCGCCGGTCCTGCTGCTCCCGCAGCGTCTGCCGCTTGTCGTACTCCTTCTTGCCCCGTGCGAGAGCGATCTCGGCCTTCGCCCGGCCGTCCTTGAAGTACAGCGCGAGGGGCACGATCGTGTGACCGGTCTCCTGCGCCTTGGACTCCAGCTTGTCGATCTCCTCGCGGTGCAGCAGCAGCTTCCGCTTGCGGCGCGCGGAGTGGTTGGTCCAGCTGCCCTGGTGGTACTCGGGGATGTGGGCGTTGTGCAGCCATGCCTCCCCCCGGTCGATCTGGACGAAGCCGTCGGCCAGCGAGGTCCGTCCCTCGCGCAGCGACTTGACCTCGGTCCCCATGAGGACGAGCCCGGCCTCGTAGGTGTCGATGATCGCGTAGTCGTGCCGGGCCTTCTTGTTCTGGGCGACGATCTTCTTCTTGCCGCCCTTCTCGCCGTCCCGGCCCTTGGCGGCCGCCCCGCCCTGCTTGGGCTGGGACTCCTTCGGTACGTACATTCCCTTGCTCATAGTGCCGCCCATTTTCGCACTACGAAGGGGGTCCGCGGGAAGCCGATTAACGAGGGCGGCTCACCGCCCGAGGCCGCCCAGCACCGTCTCGGCCCGCTGGAGGGCGTCCTCGTCCGCTTCGAGGTCGGGGGTGATGCCGCGGCCGTCGACGCCCCGGCCGGAGGGGGTGCGGTAGTGGCCGACGGTCAGTTCGGCGACGGAGCCGTCGGGCAGGCGGCTCGGCATCTGCACGGAGCCCTTGCCGAAGGTGCGGGAGCCGACGACCACCGCGCGGCCCCGGTCCTGCAGCGCCCCGGTGAGCAGCTCGGCCGCGCTCATCGTGCCGCCGTCGACCAGCACGACCAGCGCTCTGGCGGTGTCGCCGCCGGGTTCGGCGTGCAGGGCCCGCTGCTCGCCGTTGACGTCGTAGGTGGCGACGAGGCCGCCGTCGAGGAAGGCGGAGGCGGCGGTGACCGCCTCGGAGACCAGACCGCCGGAGTTGCCACGGAGGTCCAGGACGAAGCCCGCGGTGCCGGCGGACCGCTCGACGGCCTTGCGGACGACGTCCCCCGAGCCCTTGGTGAAGGCGTCGACCGTGATGACACCGACCCCGCCGGCGGTACGGCTCACGGTCACGTCCTCGGTGGACAGGCGGGCCCGGCGCAGGGTCTCGTGGAGGGTCCGGGTGCCGCGCCGCAGCTCCAGCGACACCTCCGTACCGGCGGCCGCGCTCTCGGGGGTGCCGGTGTTCCCGGTCCCCCCGTCGATCGCGTCGCCGCGCAGTAAGGAGACGACCTCGGTGACCGGGCGTCCGTCGACCTTCTTCCCGTCGACGCCGACGAGCCGGTCGCCCGCGCGGATCCCGGCGTCGGCGGCGGGGGAGCCGTCCTGCACCCGGGCCACCTCGACATGGCCGTCGCGCCGCAGCCGGGCCCAGAGGCCGACGCCGGTGTACTCGCCGTCGAGGGCCTCCTCGAACTGCTCGTACTCGCCCTCGGAGTAGACCGCGCCCCACCGGTCGCCGCTGCGGCTGACGGCCCGCTCGGCGGCCTCCACCGGGGACTCGCCCTCGGCCATGGCCGCCGCGGCGGCGTCGGCGACGTCCTGCTCCCGGCCGGCCGGGGCGGAGCGGGAGGGCTTGACGACGGCGGCCGTCCCGCCGGGAGGGGCGTCGAAGAGGCCGGTCGTGGCGCCCGTGGCGAGCACGCCGGCGAAGACCAGGGTCAGGGCGGCCCCGCGGCCGATCCGGCCGGTCGAGTGCGCGGAGGCCGCGCGCAGCGCACCCAGGAGGGTGGTGGCGGGTGACGGGCGGGAGAACACGTCGCGGCCTGGCATGTCGGCGAGTCTAGGACAACGCGAAGGGCCGTACCGGTCCTTGCCGGTACGGCCCCAGGGGCATGCGTCACACCTTCAGGTACTTGCGCAACGCGAAGAAGGCGGCCAACGCGGGCATCAGGAAGCTCGCCGCGAGGATGAGCGGCAGCTTGGTCAGGACGGCGTCCCAGCCGACGAAATTGATCAACGGCAGGTTCTGGGACAGGGACACCCCGTTGTCGATGACGAAGTACTGCCCGAGGATCAGGAAGGCGCACGCGATCGTGCCGCCGATGATCCCCGCGACGGCGGCCTCCATGATGAACGGCGCCTGGATGTAGAAGCCGGAGGCGCCGACCAGCCGCATGATCCCCGTCTCACGCCGGCGGCTGAAGGCCGAGACACGCACCGTGTTGACGATCAGCAGCAGCGCCACGATCAGCATGACCGCCATGACACCGCGCGCCGCCCAGTTCAGGTAGCCGAGCAGCCGGAAGAGGTTGTCGAGGATGCCCTTCTGGTCCTGCACCGACTGCACACCGTCACGGCCGTTGAAGGCGCTCGCGATGACCTGGTACTTCTCCGGGTCCTTCAGCTTGATCCGGTACGACTCCTGCATCTGGTCCGGGGTGAGGCTGCTGGCCAGCGGGGAGTCGCCGAACTGCTCCTTGTAGTGCTTGTACGCCTCGTCCTGCGACTCGTGCTCGACGTTCTCGACGACCCCCATCTTGTCGAGATCCGACTTGATCTGCTTCTTCTGCTCGGTCGTGACGGCGCCCTTGGCGCAGTTGGGGTCGGACGCCGCGTCGCTCTTGTTGCAGAGGAAGACGGAGACGTTGACCTTGTCGTACCAGTAGCCCTTCATCTGGCCGACCTGGTCGCTCATCAACAGCGATCCGCCGAACAGGGCGAGGGACAGGGCGACGGAGACGATGACCGCGAAGGTCATCGTGAGGTTGCGGCGGAGACCGACACCGATCTCCGACAGGACGAACTGGGCGCGCATGGCGTTCCGCTATGCCTTTCCGTGGACGGGGGCGGTCAGTGCTGGTAGCCGTAGACGCCGCGTGCCTGGTCGCGGACGAGGCGGCCCTTCTCCAGCTCGATGACGCGCTTGCGCATCTGGTCCACGATGTTCTGGTCGTGGGTCGCCATCACCACGGTGGTGCCCGTCCGGTTGATCCGGTCGAGCAGCTTCATGATGCCGACGGAGGTCTGCGGGTCGAGGTTGCCGGTGGGCTCGTCCGCGATGAGGAGCTTGGGCCGGTTCACGAAGGCCCGCGCGATGGCCACGCGCTGCTGCTCACCACCGGACAGCTCGCCGGGCCTGCGCTCCTCCTTGCCGCCGAGGCCGACCAGTTCCAGCACCTGCGGCACGGACTTGCGGATCTCGCCGCGCGACTTGCCGATGACCTCCTGCGCGAAGGCGACGTTCTCACCGACGGTCTTGTTCGGCAGCAGCCGGAAGTCCTGGAACACGGTCCCGAGCTGGCGGCGCATCTGCGGCACCTTCCAGTTGGACAGGCGCGCGAGATCCTTGCCGAGGACGTGCACCTGCCCCTGGCTGCACCGCTCCTCCCGGAGGATCAGCCGCAGGAAGGTGGACTTGCCGGAGCCGGACGAGCCCACGAGGAACACGAACTCGCCCTTCTCGACCTCCAGGGACACATCCCTGAGTGCGGGGCGGGTCTGCTTGGGGTAGACCTTGGACACGTTGTCGAATCGGATCACGGATGCACCACAAGCCGTCGGGAATGGATGGACGAGACTGTACCGCCCCCGGCCCGGTGAGGGGCGCGGGGAAGTGCGCGAGGAGCCCTCGGCGGCTCCCGGCCGCGTGACGGGGGGCACCCTCCCCTTTTCCGGGCCCCCGCGCAACCTCCCGGGGAACCTGGCACAGTGGTGGGGAGGAACGGTCCGCTTCCGTGAAGCGTTGAGGTAGGCGTGAGGCCATTGCAAGGAGGGCGAGGCGCATGACGTACGACCGGTTGGTGTGCGCGAACTGCGCGTCCCCCGTCGCCGAGGGCCGCTGCCACGTGTGCCGGGCCAGCCGTGAGCGGCTCCAGCAGGAGAACCCCTTCGCGAGCCTGAGCCCCATGACCTTGATCGCCCTCCTGGCGATCCTGATAGCGGCGGTGGCGCTGCTGGCGGCGCACCAGACGGCATAGAGCGGCACGGAGGTACGACGAAGGCCCGGGGCTGGCTGCCCCGGGCCTTGTGTCTGTGTACGGCCGTGCGCGCGATCGCGGACGATCAGGCGGCGGCGCCGCGGCCGACCATCAGGCGCGGCAGCAGACGGAAGCCGATACCGCCGGCGATCATCGTGGCGGCGCCGATCACCAGGAACGCGGTCTCGGTGGCACCGGTCTCGGCCAGCTCGCCGCTGCCGGCGCCCTGGGCCTGGGTCTCCGAACCGGTGTCCGTGAGGGCGGAGGAGCCCTCCTGCTGGACGGCCTCGTCGTTGCCGCCGTCGGGGTCGGTGCCACCGGAGGTGGAGCCGCCGTCGGAGGAGCCGCCCGAGGTCGAGCCGCCGTCCGTGGAGCCGCCGGAGGTCGAACCGCCGTCGGAGGAACCACCGGAGTTCGAACCACCGGAGTTGGAGCTGCCGTTGGACGACGAGCCACCGGAGTTCGAACCGCCGGAGTTGGAGCTGCCGTTGGACGACGAGCCACCGGAGTTGGAGCTGCCGTTGGACGACGAACCACCCGAGTTCGAGCTGCCGTTGGACGACGACCCGTTGGAGGTCGTGCCCTCGGACGTGGTGCCCTCGGACGTGGTGCCCTCAGAGGTCGTGCCTTCGGAGGTCGTGCCCTCGGACGTGGTGCCCTCGGAGGTGGTCCCCTCGGACGTCGTGCCCTCGGAGGTCGTGCCTTCGGAGGTGGTCCCCTCGGACGTCGTGCCTTCGGAGGTGGTCCCCTCGGACGTCGTGCCCTCGGACGCACCGATGCTGGTGCCCTCGGTGTCGTTGCCGGTCTGGACCGAGACACCGATCTCGGCGGAGCCGCCGTCGTCGGTGCTGACGCCGACGCCGACACCGAGGTCCAGCGCGGCGGCGGCACCCGCGGCGGTCAGCGACGCGCCGGCGGCGATCACGGCACCGGCGGCTATTCGCGCCACGCGGATCCGCGTCTTCTTCGTCATATGGCTGCTACCCCCAGTAGCTATCAGTAGATGGAGCAGCGCCCGGGGCCGCGATCAACGGGAGCAGTCGGTTGGATCGAAGTCCCCCGGTTCACATGCACCCCAGTAATGCGCATGCCATACGCCAGACTTCCCAGTTTTCGCAGCAACGTCAAGGTCGTTGCGCGCGCGATGTCCCGTTCACCGCATTTGAGCACGACAACGACATGTGAGTGTGACGTACTACCCAGACATCCCGGCACAGACAAGGCAACTGCCCCCCCCATCGGAGGGCAGTTGCCTTGTCGATAAAGCGCTGTTTCGGCGCGGCCTACTTCTCCTGCTGCTTGCGCCAGCGAATTCCGGCCTCCAGGAAGCCCTCGATCTCGCCGTTGAACACGGCCTCGGGGTTGCCCACCTCGAACTCGGTGCGGAGGTCCTTGACCATCTGGTACGGGTGCAGGACGTACGAACGCATCTGGTTGCCCCAGGAGTTGCCGCCGTCCCCCTTGAGCGCGTCCATCTTGGCCTGCTCCTCCTGCCGGCGCCGGTCGAGGAGCTTGGCCTGGAGGACGTTCATCGCGGACGCCTTGTTCTGGATCTGCGAACGCTCGTTCTGGCAGGAGACCACGATGCCGGTGGGGAGGTGGGTCAGCCGCACCGCGGAGTCGGTGGTGTTGACGCCCTGGCCGCCGGGCCCGGAGGAGCGGTAGACGTCCACGCGCAGTTCGGACTCGTCGATCTCGATGTGGTCGGTCTGCTCGACCACGGGCAGCACCTCGACACCGGCGAAGGAGGTCTGGCGCCGCCCCTGGTTGTCGAACGGCGAGATGCGCACGAGCCGGTGCGTGCCCTGCTCCACGGAGAGCGTGCCGTAGGCGTACGGCACCTGCACGGCGAAGGTGGTCGACTTGATGCCGGCCTCCTCCGCGTACGAGGTCTCGTAGATCTCGGTCTTGTAGCCCTTCTGCTCCGCCCAGCGCAGGTACATCCGCTGCAGCTTCTCGGCGAAGTCGGCGGCGTCCACACCACCGGCCTCGGCGCGGATGTTGACCAGGGCCTCGCGGGCGTCGTACTCGCCGGACAGGAGGGTACGGACCTCCATCTCGTCCAGCGCCTTCCTGACGGAGGCCAGCTCCGACTCGGCCTCGGCGCGGGTGTCCGGGTCGTCCTCCTCCTCGGCCATCTCGAAGAGGACGCCGAGGTCGTCGATCCGACCGCGCAGCGCCTCCGCCTTCCTGACCTCGGCCTGGAGGTGGGAGAGCTTGCTGGTGATCTTCTGCGCCTCGTCCGGGTTGTCCCACAGGGACGGCGCGGCCGCCTGCTCCTCGAGCACGGCGATGTCTGCCCTCAGTTTGTCGAGGTCCAAAACGGCCTCGATCGACTCCATGGTCGAGGAGAGGGACTTCAGCTCTTCGGATACATCGACGACTGCCACGCCCCCAGCGTAACGGCTCCGCCGGGCGGGCCATGCGGGGTGCGGGTCCGTCGGCGGCTGCCGGCCGGTGGGGTGGGTTCTTCGACCGCGGGCGGGTGGGGGCTTCTCACGCGGTCCCCCGCGCCCCTGGGGGCCCCGGTCAAGGGTTACCCGGCGCCGAATTCTTCGTGTCGGACGGGGCCCCGCCGCCCTCGTCGCCGGAGGTCGCCGCCCACGCGCCCATCCCGACGGCCGCGATCAGCGCCACCGCCGCCGCGCCCAGCGTGATCCGTCGGCGCCGCACCGTGCTGCCGCGGTTGCGTGCCGACCCGGGCCGGGGTGCCCCGGCCGCCCGGGGCACCCGCGCGGTCCCCCGCGCGCCCCCGGCCAGCTCGTCCGGCCCCGGCACCCGCATCGACGTGTGGGTGTCGCGGTTGGAGTCCGGCTTGGCACCCGGCACCAGCGGCACCGCGCCCCGCCGCACCCGCTCGCGCGGCGTCTCCGCCTCGGCGGGCGCCTCCTCGTACCCGTCCCCGGACTCCGTCCCGGGCTCGTCGACGTCCAGCGGGGGCATCCCGGCCAGCAGGGGCAGCTGCTCCCGCAGGCGCGTGGCCAGCTCGGACGCCCGCAGCCGCGAGGCCGGCGCCTTGGCCAGGCACTGCACGAGCAGCTGCCACAGCTCCTCGGGGATGCCGGGCAGCGGGACGACGGTCTCGGTGACATGGCGGCGCAGCACCGCGCCGGGGTGGCCGCCGCCGAACGGGGTGAAGCCGGCCAGCAGCTCGTACAGCACGGTCGCCAGGGCGTAGATGTCCACGGCCGCGCGGGGCGGCAGGCCCTCGACGATCTCGGGGGCGAGGTAGTCCGGGGTGCCGATGATCTTGGTGGCGCGGGTGCGGCGCGGGGAGTCGATGAGCTTGGCGACGCCGAAGTCGGTCAGCAGGGCCGGGTGCGCGCCTCCGGGGCCGAGGGGGCCCTGCATGTCCAGCAGCACGTTCTCCGGCTTGACGTCCCGGTGGACGACCCCGGCCGCGTGCGCGGCCGCCAGGCCGTCCGCGATGTCGGCCACGACGGCCACGGCCGCCTCGGGGGCCATGCGCCGCTCGCGGTCGAGGCGGGTGCGCAGGTCCGTGCCCCGGACGAGGTCCATGACGAGGGCGAGGTCGTTGCCGTCGACGACGAGGTCGCGCACGGAGACGACGTTCGGGTGGTCGAGGCCCAGCAGCGCGGTGCGCTCCTGGACGAAGCGGCCGACGAGTTCCTGGTCGGACGAGAGGTCCTCGCGCAGCAGCTTGATGGCGACGGGGCCCTCCGGGCCCTCACCGAGCCACACCGTGCCGGCGCTGCCCCGCCCCAGAATCTGGTTCGCGGTGTACCGGCTTCCGATCTTCCGTCCCAAGACTGCTCCTACAGGCCGCGTGTTGGCGACAAAGCTACGCGCCCCGGGCCCCAAGGTTCACCGCCGAGGCGGAAATCACCCCTCGGATGTCGACAAGTCCCCAGTGTCGGCATGCGCGACGGGGGTGGGGGGGTTCGGTACGTGAGCGGGTGCGGGTGGGTGGGGGCTGGTCGCGCAGTTCCCCGCGCCCCTAAAAGCCCAGGCCCCTGCGGGCCTGAAAAGCAACGGCCCTGCGGGCCTGAAAAGCACGGGGCGCAGCCCCTGCTTTTCAGGGGCGCGGGGAACTGCGCGACAAGCCCCCACCCACCCGCGGTCGCCCACGCACCCGAACCCACGAGCCACTGGGCGCCCTACTGACCGGAGCCGTTGTCCAGCTCGCGAACCCACTTGGCCGCGTCGCCCACCCAGTCGGTGAGCAGGCCCCACCAGCTCTTACCGGTGCCGATCCACTCCTGCAGCGGCGTGAACTCCCAGATCAGCCAGCCTCCGACGAAGAACAGGACGATCATGAAGAGGCAGCCCTTGAGGCACCCGAGCCCCGGGATCCGCATCGGATTGGCACTGCGCTGCCGCGGCTCACGCGGCGGCCGGGGCTCCCGCTGGGGCCGCGGCGCCGGCTGCTGGGGCTGCGGCGCGGGCGCGGGCGCGTACCGCTGCGGCTGCTGACGCTGCGGCTGCGGCTGCGGCGAGGGCGGGGCGTACGGCTGTTGCTGCTGCGGGTGGCCGTATCCGCCGCCGCCCCCGCCCTGGGCCCCGCGCTGCTGCCGGCGCGGCGGCTGCTGCGGAGGGCGCTGCGGCTGCTGCTGGGGCTGCTGGCGGTTGGCCTGCCGCTGGGGGCGGCGGCGCAGCGGGTCCTCACCGGGGTCGAGATACTGCTGGATCTGGGTCTGCTCGTTGCGGTCGCGGGCCGCGCGCAGCTGGTTCTGCCAGGGGTGCGGCTCCTCCGGCGGGCGGCCGCCGGGGTCGTGCGACGGCACCGGCGGCATGACGGACGTCGGGTCGGCGCCGCCGGTGTGCGGAAGCACGGTGGTCGGGTCCCCCGAGCCCGTCGGGCCGGAGGTGTGCGGGAGCACGCTGGTCGCGGCGTTCGGGTCGTACGCGCCGGCGCCGTGCGGCAGCACCTGCGTCGCGTCGGCCGAGCCGAACGGGTCCGGGGCGGAGCCCGGCACCTGGGCCGGGGCCGGGTCGGGGGCGAGGATGTGGCCCACCCCGTCGGCGGCGGCGATCTGCATGGAGTTCGCGTGCACGCCGACGCCCTCGGCGACGATGCGCAGCGCGCGGGCGAGATTGACGGCGCTGGGCCGCTCGTGCGGGTTCTTGCGCAGGCAGCGCTCGATGACCGTCCACAGCGGGTCCGGAACGGTGGAGGGGCGGCGCGGCTCGGCGCTGAGGTGCTGGTGCAGCACTTCGAGCGCGGACTGGCCGTTGAACGGCGGGCGCCCGGTGACCAGTTCGTACATCAGGATGCCGGCGCCGTAGATGTCGACGGCGGAGGTCTGCGGCTGGCCCTCGGCGGACTCGGGGGCCACGTACGCGGGCGTGCCGACGAACTCGCTGGTCCGAGTCAGGCCCGGGGAGTCGGCGAGGCGGGCGATGCCGAAGTCGGTGAGCATCGGGTGCATCTCGCCGCCGTCCTGCCTGAGCAGCACGTTGGCGGGCTTCAGGTCGCGGTGGACGACCCCGTCGGCGTGGCTGGCGGCGAGCGCGTCGGCGATCTGGGCGGTGAGCAGGGCCGCGCCGACGGGCGAGAACGGGCCGTTCTCCCGGAGGTACCGGTGCAGGTCGGGGCCCTCGATCAGGTCCATGACGAGCGCCAGCAGATCACCCTCGACGACGAGGTCCCGTACCCGTACGACGTTCGGGTGGGTCAGCCGGAGCAGCACGGAGCGCTCCCGCAGGAACCGCATCACGATGTCCGCGTCGCTCGCGAGCTCCTCCTTGAGGACCTTGATCGCCACGGTCTCGCCGGGGTGTCCGGGCACGGCCGCCTCGGCCCCCGCGGTCTCCCGCTGGCGGGCGCGCCAGACAACGCCTGTGGCGCCGCGTCCAATCGGCTCCTCAAGGAGGTACTTGCTCCCTACCGGCCGCACGTCATGCGCTCCCTGTTGCTTGCTTGCCTGGTCACACCCTGGAGTCCCGCGGGCGTTCCGACCCACTGTAGTGCGGCCGTCCGCGGGACCGGGCTGTCGTCTTCCTGACTCTTCCCGCCCGTTTTGCTGTGCCTTGGTCCGTCCTGCTGTGAGCTGCCTGTCGGTGTCCGTGTCCGCGAGTACGTACGCGTACCCGTGTGCGTTCGATGGAAAGACGCTCATGCCTGGGCGGTTGGTTGCCGCGGACGGATGAGGGCCGTTCCGGATACGGACGGACGCGGTGGTCGATACGGACGTACGCCGTTCCCGAAAGGGACGTGACCGATCTCAAGTGATCAACTGGCGGGCACTGGTCAGGCACTTTTGGGGGCAGAGCCGACCAATCAAGATCACTTGATGCCGGGCGGCGGGCGCGTTGTCGGCGGCAGGTGCGAGGATGCCTCCAGTACTGGCCGACGTGCCCGTGAGCGGTGGGGGAAGTCTGCGGTGGGGACCGCGCAGTCTCGTCCTCGTCGTCGCGGGTGCCCGCGCGGAAGGGACCGCTGACGGCGATGCAGATCCGGCTGACCGTCGTAGACCCGCTGGGACCGACCTCCGAGCCGCGAGGACGTGCCACGGCCTGCGACGTGCTGGTCACGGCGCCCGCGGGGACGGCGCTGGCCGCCGTGACCGCGGGCCTCGCGTCCGCCGTCGGCGAGGGCGGCGCGGAGCGGCTGGAGCGCAGCCGGGAGGCGGGCGGCGGGCAGGTCGTGCTCTACGCCGGTGCCGAGCGCCTCGACGCCCAGCGCTGCACCCTCGGCGAGCCGCCCCTCATCGACGGCGCCGTGCTCTCCCTGGGCGGCCCCGCCGAAGCGGGCCCCGAGGTCGACGAGGCCGCCGCACAGCTCCATGTCGTGGCCGGCCCCGACGCGGGCGGCGTCCATCTGCTGCACGGCGGCAGGATCCATGTCGGCCGTTCCGCCGACGCCGACGTCCCGCTCGACGACCCGGACGTCTCCCGGCTGCACTGCGCGGTCACCCTCGCCTCCGACGGCCGGGTCTCCGTCGTGGACCTCGGCTCCACCAACGGCACCACCCTCGACGGCGTCCGCGTGGGCGACCGTCCGGTGCGCCTGGTCCCGGGCGCGCTGCTGCGCATCGGCGAGTCCGCGCTCCGCCTGGCCTCCTCGTCGGGCGCGCGGGGGATCTCCACGGCCCCGGACGGGGAAGGGCACGTGCGGGTGCGCGTCGGGGCCCGGGACACGGGTTCCCCCGTCGCAGCGGGGGCGGCACCCGGCTCCGGTCAGAGCCCTGCCGAGCGGCGGACGGTGCCGGGGCAGGGCGGGGTGCCCGGGATCGAACGGACGGCACGGAGCGGGGGGTCCGCCGGCGCGGGCCGCGCCGCGTCCGGTGCCGGCCGGGACCACACGCACGAGGACGACGGCGCGGCGGACACCCCCGGCCGGGGCGGTGACGTCCACGGCGGGCGCGGCGGTGACCACCCCCGCGACACCGGGGACCACCACCGCGGTGCCGTGGCCGCCCACGGGTCCGCAGACCCGCGCGCGGCGGAGGTCGCGCACGGAACGGGCGCGTCCCACGACACCGGCGGGGCACCCGGGCCGGGCGGTCCCGGCGCGCCGGCGGAGCCCGGGGACGTCGACGGGCCCGCCGGGTCGGGCACGCGCAAGGGCACGCCCCTTCGGGGCACGGACGTGCCGCGCGGGGTGCGCAAACGGGGCGGCCTCGGCGCCTGGGCCCGGCGCCTGGCCGGCGGGCGGACCCAGGCCGAGGCCGACTACGACCCGTACGAGTACGACACGGAGGACGACGAGGACGAGCCCGGGGCGACGGCCTCGTGGCTCCCGTCCGGCGGGGAGCGGCTGCCGGAGACCTGGCCGGATCCCGCCGCGCTGCTGCTCACCGCGCTCGGGCCGGGTGCCCGACTGTGGGAGCGGGGGCCGGACCATCCGGAGGCACTGACGGTGCGGCTGGGGACGGCGGACCGGCCGGCTCCGGACGGACCGGGACTGCTGCCGGCGGTGCCGGTGACCACCGGGCTGCGCGAGGTCGGGGCGCTGGGGCTGGCCGGGCCGCGTCCCCGGCTGACGGGACTGGCCCGCGCGGTCGTGGCCCAGCTCGCCGCGCTGCACTCCCCCGACGCCCTGGAACTGGTCCTGATCAGCGCGGACCGCTCCCGCTCCGCCGGGGAACGGGCCGCCGACTGGTCGTGGCTCGGCTGGCTCCCCCACCTCCGCCCCGCCCACGGCCAGGACTGCCGTCTCCTGCTCGCCTACGACCGCGAGCAGACGACGGCCCGGCTGGACGAGCTGCTGCGCCGGGTGGAGGACCACGCGGCGGACGCGGCGGGACACGCGCCCGGGAGCACGCCGGGCGCCGACGGCGGACGGGCGACGACGGCCGGAGCGCCCGGCCCGGCCGATCACGGGACCGGAGGGGACGAGGGCGGTTCCGGCCGCCGGACCGTGCGGCGGCCCTCGTGGGCCCGGGAGGACGGACCGGCGGGCGGCGGTTTCACGGGGCCGTACACGGTGGTGATCGTGGACGGGGACCCCGGCGGCGCCGATGTGCGGGAGGCCGTGGTGCGGCTGGCGCAGGAGGGACCCCTCGCCGGGATCCATGTCGTGTGCCTGGCCGAGACGGAGTCCGCGTCACCCGCCTCGCCGGTGACGGAGACGTACGCGGCGGCCTGCGCGACCTCGCCCGCGTTCCGCGCGTGCGGGGCCGTCGCCCTGCTCAGCGGTGACGTGGCCACGGCGCTGCGCCTGCTGCGGGTCGCCTCCACCGGATACGGCGCGGGGGGCGGCTCCGGGGCACCGGGTGCGGCCCGCTCCGGCCGCCCGGCGGACGGCGCCGCGCCGGGCCGCTCCCGGGAGGGCCGCCCGGGCCGCGACGACGCCGCCCACGGCTCCCCCGCGGCGGACCCCGCCGCGGGAGGCCGTACGCACCCCCACCTCGACCTCACGGAGAGCACGCGCTCCGGCGCCGACGAGGGGACGCGTCCGGGCACCCGCGAGCCGGCCTCCCTCGACCCGGGCGAGGCGCCGGGGCTGCTGAACCACGGCACGGTGGCCACGCTCGACGCGGTGTCGCCGGCGTGGGCGGAGCGGTTCGCGCGGGCGCTGGCGCCGCTGCGGACGGACGGATCGGACGGGGCGGCCGGGGACCGGCAGGCGCGCGTCTCGGCGCCGCTGCCGCAGTCGGCGCGCCTGCTGGACGAGCTGGGGCTGGCGCGGGCCACACCGGCCTCGCTGATGACCCGGTGGGCGGACGCCGCCGACGACACGACGGCGCTCGGCGGGCGGGCCTGGGCCGTGCTCGGCGCGGGGCCGCGCGGTCCGGTCTCGGTGGACCTGGTGGCCGAGGGGCCGCATCTGCTGATCGAGGGGCCTGCCGGGAGCGGCCGTACGGAGCTGCTGCGGTCGGTGGCCGCGTCGCTCGCCGCCGCCGAGCGGCCCGACCGGCTGGGCATCGCCCTCGTGGACGGACGGGACGGCGGCGCCGGTAACGGCTCCGGAGGCGGAGGCGGGCGGGCCGGGGAGGGCCTCGGGGTCTGTACGGACCTGCCCCATGTGGGGACGCATCTCACGGCCAACGACCCCGTCCGCATGCGGGAGTTCGCGCAGTCCCTGATCACGGAGCTGAAGCGGCGGTACGAACTGCTCGACGGGCTGGGGTTCGTGGAGTGGCACACGCGGCGTGAGGTCTCGGGGCGTATCGTCCCGCAGCGCTCGGCGCCGTCGGGAGCGGGCGTGTCGGGGGCGAGCGCGTCAGCGGCCGGGGCTTCGGGGGCCGGGGCCGCCGACCTCGACTCGTCCTCCAGCTCCACCCTGCGGCTGCGGCCGGCGGCGAGCCGCAGGAACACCGACCCGGACGGCAGGGGCGGGGCCGCCAGGAGTGCGGCCTCGGAGCTGCCCCGGCTCGTGGTCGTCGTCGACGACCTGGACGCCCTGCTGTCACCCGCCCTGGGGTCCACGGGGCGGCCGGCGGCGGGTTCCGTCGTACGGGCCCTGGAGGCGGTGGCCCGGGAGGGTGAGCGTCTCGGGGTGCATCTCGTGGCCACGACCGGTGTCGGCGGGCGCGCGGGCGAGAGCGAGCTGGGCCGCGCGGCGGGCGGACGCGTGGTCCTGAGCGCGCCGATGCCGGGTCCGGACGAACCCGCGCCCGGCCGGGGAGAGCTGCTGGGCGAGGGGGGCCGGACGACCGTGTTCCAGGCGGGCCGGGTCACGGGCCGCATCCCCCGCACCGCGACCCTCCGCCCGACCGTGGTGCCGCTCGACTGGTCCCGCATGGGCGACCCGCCGGCCCGCCGTCCCGTCCGCGAACTGGGCAACGGCCCCACCGACCTGGCCCTCCTGGCCAGCGCCCTGGACCGCGCCGCCCGAGAGGTCTCGGCACCCCACGTACCATCCCTCCTCTGACCGTTCCCCCCGCCCCGACAGGGGCGCGGGGAACTGCGCGAGCAACCACGCCGCACCCGCCCCTCACCCACACAGCGCAACACCCCCCGGCAAGGGGCCGCAGGCCCCCTCAAGGGGCGCGGGGAACTGCGCGAGCAACCACGACGCACCCGCCACTCACCCACACAGCGCAACACCCCCCGGCAAGGGGCCGCAGGCCCCCTCAAGGGGCGCGGGGAACTGCGCGAGCAACCACGTCGAACGGGACGCCGCCCCCACAGCGCAACACCCCCAAGGAGGGCCGCAGGCCCGACAGGGGCGCGGGGAACTGCGCGAGCAACCACGACGCACCTCCCCCTCACCCACACAGCGCAACACCCCCCGACGAGGGGCCGCAGGCCCCTTCAAGGGGCGCGGGGAACTGCGCGAGCAACCACGTCGAACGGGACGCCGCTCCCACAGCGCAACACCCCCAAGGAGGGCCGCAGGCCCGACAGGGGCGCGGGGAACCGCGCGGGCAACCACGACGCACAGGCCCCCGACCACGACACCACGCCACCCCCGCGCGGAGCGCCCCGCACCGCCCTCATGGTCACGACGCGGTCACGATCAAGACGCTGACGCGGCAGGCGCTCTTGCCGCCCCCGACCACGCGGCGTAGACCAGAGCGCACGGGACAGCGCTCTACGTTCGACGACGCACGGAGAACGGGGTCAGTGATGCGCCACACGCACGGCACGCACCGTACACACCGCTTGAACCGGATTCGCCTCTTAGGCCAGGGGGTTCGCAGCCGCAAGCCCACATCCGCCGGCGGGCCCACCCGTCCCCCCACGGCCAGAGCCCTCGCGGCCCTCGCCGCGGGCGTCCTCGCCCTCTCGCTCACCGCGTGCGGGGGTGACGACGACGGCGGCGACAAGGGGGACAACGGCAGCGAGGGCGGCAACGAGGCCACCGTGCGCCTGCCCAAGCTGGACGGCCAGAAGCTGGAGGTCGCGGCGGTCTTCACGGGCCCGGAGCTGGACAACTTCCAGAAGGTGCTGGACGAGTTCGAGAAACGCACCGGCGCCTCGGTGACCTTCGTGCCGACCGGCAACAACACCTCCACGTTCCTCGGGACCAAGATCGAGGGCGGCAAGCCGCCGGACGTGGCGTTCCTGCCGCAGGTCGGCGTGCTGCACCAGTTCGCCGAGAAGGGCTGGGTGAAGCCGCTCGGCAGCGAGGCCCAGGCGCAGCTGGACAAGAACTTCTCGGACGGCTGGAAGGACCTCGGCGCCTACGAGGGAAAGCAGTACGGCGTCTACGCGAAGGCCGCCAACAAGTCCCTCGTCTGGTACAACACCGCGGCCTTCGAGGCGGCCGGCATCACCGAGGAACCCAAGACGTGGGAGGAGTTCCTGCAAACCGCGCAGACCCTCTCCGACGCCGGCTCCCCCGCCGTGTCCATCGGCGGAGCCGACGGCTGGACCCTCACCGACTGGTTCGAGAACGTCTACCTCTCGCAGGCGGGCCCGGAGAAGTACGACCAGCTCGCCCAGCACGAGATCAAGTGGACCGATCCCTCCGTCGAGAAGGCCCTCACCACGCTCGCCCAGCTGTGGGGCAAGGACGACCTGATCGCGGGCGGGGCGTCCGGCGCGCTGCAGACCGAGTACCCGAAGTCGATCACCCAGACGTTCAGCGGGGACACCCCGGCGGGCATGGTGTTCGAGGGCGACTTCGTGGCCGTCACCATCAACGGCGACACGGACGCGAAGATCGGCACGGACGCCAAGGTCTTCCCGTTCCCCGCGGTCGGCGACGACTCCCCCGTGGTCACCGGCGGTGACGCGGCCGTGGCCCTGAAGGACGGCAAGGGCGCGCAGGCGCTGCTCACCTTCCTCGCCTCGACCGACGCGGCGGAGATCTGGGCGGCCCAGGGGGGCTTCCTCTCCCCCAACAAGGAGATGGACGAGGGAAGTTACAAGGACGACGCCACCCGGAAGATCGCGGGGGCACTGCTCGCGGCGGGCGACGACTTCCGCTTCGACATGTCCGACCAGGCCCCGGCGGCGTTCGGCGGCACCCAGGGCGTCGGTGAGTGGAAGGACCTCCAGGACTTCCTGAAGGACCCCGACGACGTGGCCGGGGCCCAGAAGCAGCTGGAGGCCGACGCGGCGAAGGCCTACGGGAACGGCTGACGACGACCTCATGCCGTCTGCCGTGACGAAGACGGCGGGGGGCGCCGGCGCGCTGCCGACGCCCCCCGCCGCATCGCGCAAGAGCGTGACGGGCACCCGGCTGTGGGTGGCGGTGCTGTTCCTGCTGCCCGCGCTGGTGCTGCTCGGCGCGCTCGTGGTCTACCCGATCGGGTACTCGGTCTGGCGGAGCCTGTTCGACGCGGACGGCTCGGGCTTCGTCGGCCTCGACAACTACGCGGAGATCTTCTCCGACGACTCCACCCTCGTCGCCGTACGCAACACCGCGATCTGGGTCGCGGTGGCCCCGGCCCTGGTCACCGCGCTCGGGCTGATCTTCGCGGTGCTGACCGAACGGGTGCGCTGGGGAACGGCGTTCAAGCTGATCGTCTTCATGCCGATGGCGATCTCGATGCTCGCCGCGGGCATCATCTTCCGGCTGGTGTACGAGCAGGACCCGGACCAGGGTGTGGCGAACGCGGTCGTGACGTCCGTGCACGACGTCTTCGTGGACGAGTCCGTGTATCCGAAGGCCCGGCCCAACGCGCAGGTGAGCGACCTGAAGGCGTCCGGCGGCGGCTCGTTCACCACGGAGGGCACCGTACGGGCGGGCACCCCGGCGCTCCTCCCGCTCGTCGGGATCGCGCCCAACAGCCTGCCCGGTGACACGCGGGAGGCGAAGGCCGCCGACTCCGCCTCCGGGGACGGTGTCACGGGCACCGTCTGGCTGGACTTCCGGCTCGGCGGGGGCGGCGAGAAGGGGGCCGTCGACCCGGGCGAGAAGGCACTGAAGGGCGTGAAGGTCGAGGCGGTGAAGGGCGGCGAGGTCGTCGCCACCGCGACCAGCGGCTCCGACGGCACCTTCCGCCTGCCGGAGTCCGCCGACGGGTCCCGCCTCCGGCTGCCCGGCTCGAACTTCGCGGCGCCCTACAACGGCATCGACTGGCTGGGCCCGACGCTCGTCACCCCGGCCGTCATCGGGTCGTACGTCTGGATGTGGGCGGGCTTCGCGATGGTGCTGATCGCGGCGGGCCTCGCCGGGGTCGACCGCAATCTGCTCGAAGCGGCCCGGGTGGACGGGGCGAACGAGTGGCAGGTGTTCCGCAAGGTCACCGTGCCGCTCCTCGCGCCGGTCCTGGTCGTCGTCCTCGTCACCCTGATGATCAACGTGATGAAGGTGTTCGACCTCGTCTACATCATCGCCCCGCAGCCCACCCAGGACGAGGCCAACGTCCTCGCCCTGCAGCTGTATCTGGTGTCGTACGGCGGCGGGGGCGACTTCGGTCTCGGCAGCGCGATCGGTGTGGTCCTGCTGCTGCTCGTGCTGCCGGTGATGTGGGTCAACATCCGGCGCCTCAGGAAGGAGCGCCAGCGGTGACGACTGTCGAGGAACGCCCCGGAGCCGCCGGAAACGCCGCACCGGCAGGAACCGCGGGCAAGCGCTCCGTCGCCGCCCGGCTCGCGAGCGGCGCGGCGGGCGGCGTGCTGCGTGTGTTCCTGCTGCTGGTGGCGCTGTTCTGGCTGGTGCCGACCTTCGGGCTGCTGGTCTCGTCGTTCCGCGACCCGACCGACATCTCCTCCTCCGGCTGGTGGACGGTGTTCTCCGCCCCGGCCCAGCTCACCACCGAGAGCTACCGGTCGCTGCTGGAGAACGACGGCATCACGGACGCCCTGTTCAACACGGTCTGGATCACGGTCCCGGCGACGCTGCTGGTCGTGCTGATCGGCGCGATGGCCGGATACGCCTTCGCCTGGCTGGACTTCAAGGGCCGCGACTGGTGGTTCATGGCCGTGGTGGGGCTGCTCGTGGTGCCGGTGCAGGTGGCGCTGATCCCGCTGTCCGGGCTCTTCCGGGACCTCGGGATCTTCGGCGACATCATCGGTGTGGTCCTCTTCCACGTCGGCTTCGGACTGCCGTTCGCGATCTTCCTGTTGCGGAACTTCTTCGCGGAGATCCCGCGTGAGCTGCTGGAGGCGGCGCGGCTGGACGGCGCGGGCGAGGTGCGGCTGTTCGTGACGGTCGTCCTGCCGCTGGCCGCACCGGCGTTGGCGTCCCTGGGGATCTTCCAGTTCCTGTGGGTGTGGAACGACATGCTGGTCGCGCTGGTGTTCTCCAGCTCCGGCTCCCAGCCGCTGACGGTCGCGCTCCAGCAGCAGGTACGGCAGTTCGGCAGCAACATCGAGGTGCTGGCGCCGGGGGCGTTCATCTCGATGGTGATCCCGCTGGCCGTGTTCTTCGCGTTCCAGCGGCAGTTCGTGTCGGGGGTGATGGCGGGAGCCGTGAAGTAGGCGCGGAAACCGGCGAGTTCGTCGGCAGCGGGGGTGGTTGCGGGGCGGGCGCGGGGGCGCGGACGAGGCAGGGGATGCGGGGCCGGTCGCGCAACTCACCACCGTCCGCACCCGATACACACCCGCGCGCCCCCAACTCCCCCTGAAGTCCCCCGTATGGAACACGCGCCGTAACCAAATCATCCCATCGGCCGTTTCCGGGCAGTATGCCCGCGCCGACCCATGGATGTCCCCCTTGCCCAGGTTCAGTGTCATCGTTCCCGCGTACAAGGTTCAGGCGTACCTGCAGGAATGCCTGGATTCCGTGCTCTCCCAGTCCTTCACCGACCTCGAACTGATCGTCGTCGACGACGCCTCCCCCGACAACTGCGGCGCCATCGCCGACGAGACCGCGGCCCGCGACCCCCGGGTACGGAGCACCGTGCGCCTGCGGGAGAACGCCGGCCCGGGGGCCGCCCGCAACAAGGGGATGGAGTACGCGAGGGGGGACTACCTCCTCTTCCTCGACGGCGACGACACGTTCACGCCGGGCGCGCTCCAGGCGATCGCCGACCGCGTCAAGGAGACCGGGGAACCCGACGTCCTCGTGCACGACTTCGCCCGCGTCTCCTGGTCGGGCGAGTCCGTCCGCGACGCACGCGCCCCCCGGCTCACCGAGCGGGGCCCCGCCCCCTTCCGTCTCGACGACCGGCCGGGCCTGCTGCACGTCCGCCCGGTGGTGTGGAACAAGGCGTACAAGCGGGAGTTCGTCGAGGACCATGACTTCCGTCTGCCGCCCGGCGTGTACGAGGACACGGCCTGGACGTACCCCGTCCTGATGGCCGCCGAGTCCGTCGCCACCCTCGACCGGGTCTGCGTCCACCACCGCCGGCGCCGCCACGGCAGCCTGCTCGGGGCGACCACCCTCGCCCACTTCGACGTGTTCGCCCAGTACGACCGGGTGTTCGCGTACCTCGACGAGCGGCCGGAGCTGGCGCAGTGGCGTCCGGTGCTGTTCCGGCTCATGACCGACCACCTCATCTCCGTGCTGTCCGCGCGCCACCGGCTGCCGCGCGAGGCTCGCGCCGAGTTCGTACGCGCGGTCCGCGCGCACTGCACCCGCTACCGCACGCCGGGCGCCCCCGTCCGCGCCCGCGCCCGGCTCCGGCGCGCGCTCCTGCTGATCGGCGGTCAGCGCCTCCACCGCGCCCTGTGGGCCGGGGCGCGGCTGGCCCGGGGCGCCGGACGCCTCCTGCGCGGCCTCGCCGGGCTGCTGCGTACGGCCGGGCTGCGCCTGCACTACCGCCTCCAGCGCCTCCTCCCCCTGCGCGCCGACCGGGCGGTGTTCGCCGCGTACGACGGCCGCGGCTACGAGTGCGGCCCGGCCGCGCTGGAGAACGCCTTCCGTACGTACGTCCCCCACATGCGCACCTTCTGGGCCGCGCGCCCGGAGCACCACCACACGCTGCCGGTGGCGGCCCGGCGGGTGCTCCCCGGCTCGATGGCGTACTGGACGGCACTGGCGCGCTCCACGTACCTGGTGAGCAACGTGGACTTCGACCGGCGCCTGGTCAAGCGCCGCGGCCAGGTCCTGCTGCAGACCCGGCACGGCACGCCTCTCAAGCGCATGGGGCTCGACCTCCAGGACCGGCCGGCGGCGGCGCGCGGCACGGACTTCGGCGCCGCGCTGCGCGACAGCGACCGCTGGGACTACGTGCTGTCCGGCAACCGCCACTCCACCCTCGTCTGGGAGCGGGTCCACCCGTCCCCGTACACGACCCTCGAATACGGATCGCCCCGCAACGACGTGTTCCTGCGGGCGAATTCGACGGACGTGGCCCGGGTGCGCGAGCACCTCGGCATCCCCGAGGGCGCGGTCGCCGTCCTCTACGCCCCCACCCACCGCGACTACCGCCACTCGCAGCGCGCCCACCTGGACCTGGAGCGGGTGCTGCGCAAGCTGGGGCCACGGTTCGTGGTCCTCGCCCGGGCACACCACGGGTACGGCTCGCCGCTGACGGACCTGGCGCACGGCCGGCTGCTGGACGTCACCGGGTACCCGAGCGTGGAGAACCTGTGCCTCGCCTCGGACGCGCTGGTCACCGACTACTCCTCCCTGATGTTCGACTACGCCAACCTCGACCGGCCGATCGTGATCCACGCGGAGGACTGGGAGGCGTACGAGGCGGCGCGCGGCACCTACTTCGATCTGCGCTCCTTCCCGCCGGGGGCGGTGGCGCGCAGCGAGGACGAGCTGATCGACATCTTCGCCACGGGGCACTGGCGGGGGTCGCGGTCGGCGCAGCTGCGGGCGGCGTTCCGGGAGCGCTTCTGTCCGTACGACGACGGGCGGGCGGCCGAGCGGGTGGTGCGGCGGGTGGTGCTGGGGGAGGCCGCGCCGCCGGACTTCGTCCCCCTGGCCGAGCGGCACCCCGTCCCGTCGGCCGCGGCCGCCCGTCCGGCGGCGGACGGGGCGCTCGGCACGTAGACGTTCCACGCGCCCGCACTCGGGCCCGCACCCGCTCCCCCACGCGCACCCGCACCCGCACCCGCACCCGCACCCGACAGGCTCGCCTCGAAAGGACAGAATGCCCCGCTTCAGCATCATCGTCCCCACGCACGGTGTCGAAGGGCGGCTGCCGCTCGCCCTGGACTCGGTCCTCACCCAACCGTTCGGCGACTTCGAGCTGATCCCGGTCCACGACGCCCCGGACTCCGCCGCGGGAGCCGTAGGCACCGCGTACGCCGGCCGGGACAGCCGGGTGGTCCCCGTCGCGTCGCCGCCCTCGGGCGGGCTGAGCGCCGCGCGCAACGCGGGCATCGCGGCGGCGCACGGCACGTACGTGCTGTTCCTGGACGGGGACGACACGCTCGCGCCGGGCGCGCTGCGGGCGGTCGCGGACCGGCTGGCCGAGGCCGGCGACCCCGACGTCCTGTACTTCGCGCACGAGCGGGCGCACTGGTGGGAGGGCGGGACGACCGTCGTGCGTCCGGCCGGTCCGCGGACCCCGGCGTGGAGCGCGGCCTACCGCCGGGACTTCCTCGCCGGGCGCCAGCTCCTGTTCCCCATCGGCCACCACACCGGTCTCGGCTGGAGCGGCCTGGTCGCGCTGGCCGCCGGCCGTACGGCCGAGCTGCGGGAGACGGTGTGCGTCCGCCATCTGCTGCGCCGGCAGGGCAGTCGGCTGCACACACCGGGCGAGCACCAGCTCGAACTGCTCGACCAGGTGGAGCTGGTGCTCGCCCGGGCCACGGCCGAACAGGGTGTGCCGGACGCGTTGTTCGCGCAGCTGTTCGCGGCGGTGCTGCGCAGCGCCGCGCACCCGGAGCGGCTGCCCGTCCACCACCGCCGCGCCTTCTTCCGCCGCGCCACGCACCTCTACCGCCACTACGTCCCGGCCGGGTTCCGGCCACCCGGCGGCAGCCTCGGTGTCCAGCACCGTCTGCTCGCGTCCGGCTCGTACGCCGGTTTCCGGGCGTTGTGCGCCGCCGACCGGGCGGCCGCCGGAGCGCTGGCCGCGCTTCCCCGCCCGCGCGCGCCCCTGAACCGCGCCGTGTGCGCCGTCCAGCGCCGGCTGCCGCCGGACAGGGACCTCGTCGTGTACCGCGCGCACCCCGGCGGCGACATCGGCTGCGACCTCACGGCCGTCCACGCGAAGGCCCGGGAACTCGCCCCCCGGCTCCGTTCGGTCTTCCTCGTCGGGGCCGACGAGGTGGACACCGTGCCGGAGGGCGCCGCGTACGCCGTGCTCGGCGGTCCGGAGCACCGGCGGGCCCTCGCCCGCGCCCGGTACGTCCTCGACGCCTCCGACGCCGAGGCGGCGGGTGCCGACACGGTCCTCGCCCGCCCCGGCGGTGTCCATGTCCGGACCCAGCGGGGCACCCCGGTGGCGACGACGGGCGCGGACCGGGCCCCGTACCCGGTGGCGGCGGCCGCGACCGGCGGTCTCACCCGCCTCGTCGCCCACGTGGACCGCTGGGACTTCGTGCTCTCCGCCAACCGGCACTCCACGGAGACCTGGGAGCGGGCCTTCCCCGGCACGTACGCGTCGCTGGAGTACGGCTCCCCGCGCAACGACGTCTACTACACGGCGACGGCCGAGGACGTGACGCGCGCCCGGCGCGTGCTGGGCGTGCCCGAGGACAGGAAGGCCCTCCTCTACGCCCCGGCGCACCGCGACACCCCCGACGACCGGGCCACCCCCACGCTCGATCCGGAGGCGTTCTGCGAGGCGGTCGGCGAGGAGTACGTGCTGCTGCTGCGGACCCGTGACGGCCGGGGCGGAACCCGCGCCCCCGGGAAGGGCGGCCGGATCATCGACGTCACGGCGCACCGCTCGGTCGCGGACGTCTGTCTCGCCGCCGACGCGCTGATCACCGACCACTCGTCCCTGATGTTCGACTACGCCCACCTCGACCGGCCGATCGTGCTCCACACGGCGGGCTGGGACCTCCTGCGGGAGACCCGGGGGGTCTGCCTCGACCTGCCAGCCGTGCCGCCCGGTCATACGGCGCGCACCGAGCGGAAGTTGGCGGACCTGTTCCGCGACGGGTCGTACGCGGACCTGGAGGCCGACGCCCTGCGGGCCGTCTTCCGGGAGCGGTTCTGCCGGTTCGACGACGGGCGGGCGGCCGAGCGGGTCGTCCGGCGGGTGTTCCTGGGCGAGGAGCCCCGGGCGCTGCCGCCCCTCGTGGCGCTCGCCGGACGGACCCCGGCCCCGGCGCCGGCCGCCGCGACCCTCGTGAGGAGCTGACGGTCATGCCCCGTTTCAGTGTCATCGTCCCCGTGTTCGAGGTGCGGGGCTTTCTGCGCCCGTGCCTCGACTCGGTCCTGGAGCAGTCGTACCGGGATCTGGAGGTGATCGCCGTGAACGACTGCTCGCCCGACGGCAGCGGCGCGATCCTCGACGCGTACGCCGGCCGCGACCCCCGGGTACGGGTGCTGCACCTGCCCGCGAACGTGGGCCCGGGACGGGCGCGCAACGCCGGACTGCCGTACGCCACCGGGGACTTCGTGCTCTTCCTCGACGGCGACGACACGCTCACGCCGGGAGCGCTGCGCGCGCTGGCGGACCGCCTGGCCGAGGCCGGGGACCCCGATGTGCTGGTCTTCGACCACGTTCGTGCGCACGCGTGGGGCGAGACGCGGCGCGCCGGCCCCGCACCCCTCCTGGCCGAGGCCGGCGCGGGCACCTTCACGGCCGCCGAGCACCCGCGGGTCCTCGGCCTGCCGACGGTCGTGTGGAACAAGGCGTACCGGCGGGAGTTCGTCGAGACGCACGGCTTCCGGTTCCCGCCGGGCCACTACGAGGACGCGCCGTGGACGTTCCCGGTGCTGTTCGGCGCCGGACGGATCGCGACGCTGGACCGGATCTGTGTGGCCCACCGGCAACGGCGGCCCGGCGGCCTGCTGTCCACCGCGCACCGCGGGCACTTCGACGTGCACGACCAGTACGAGCGCGTCCTCGGCCTGCCGGACTCCTGCCCCGGGCCGCCGGGCTGGCGTGCCCTGGTGCGGAACCGGATGGCGGAGCACTGTCTGTCCGTCCTCGCCGAGCCGGACCGGGTGCCGTCGGGCGACCGCGCCGAGTTCTTCCGGCGGACGGCCGCGCTGTACCGGAAGTACCGGCCGGACGGCGGTCCGGCGGCGCCCGGGCACCGCGTCCTGGAGGGCGGCTGGGCGGCCTACCGCGCCCGGCACCGGGTGACCCGGGTCCGTACCGCGCTCGGCGTACGCGGGGAGCGGTGGCGGGCGGCCGGCGCCGAACTGGTCGGGCGGGGCTGGTCACTGGCCCAGGAGCGGCTGCCGCTGGACCCCGGTCTGGCGCTGTACTCGGCGGACGCGCACCGGGGTGTGCTCGGGGACCCGGCGGCCGTGTACCGGGCCGCCCGTGATCTCGCGCCGCACATCCGCGGGGTGTGGGTGGTGCGGCCGGAGCGGGTGGCGGCGCTCCCGCCCGGGGTGGAGTACGTGACGCCGGGCTCGGCCGCGTACCGGCGGCTGGCGGCGCGGGCGGCGTACTTCGTCGCCGACACCCCCTGGCCCGGCGCCCTCACCAAGCGGCCGGGCAGTGTGCACGTCCACACCCACCAGGGGACCCCGCTCAAGTTCATGGGCGCCGATCTGCTGCACCGGCCGGGCGCCCGGCTCGGGGCGGACGTGCCGGAGCTGCTGCGCCGGGCCGACCGCTGGGACCACAGTCTCGTCGCCAACCGCCACTCCGAGCTGGTGTGGAGCAGGGCGTACCCGTGCGGGTTCACCTCGCTGCGGACCGGCAGCCCGCGCAACGACGTCCTGGTGAACGCCGGGCCGGACGGCGGGGCGCGGATCCGTGCCCGGCTGGACGTCCCGGCCGGGCACACGGTCGTGCTGTACGCGCCGACGCTCCGCGACCACCGGCGGGGCGGCCACGTCGAACGCCTCGACCTCGCCCGGTTCGCCGCCGATCTGCGACGCAGCCTGGGCGAGGCCCACACCCTCGTCGTACGGCTGCATCCCTCGCTCGCGGACGGCCCGGCGCGCGGTTTCGGGCTCGCCGAGCTGCACCGGCGGGGTGTCGTCGTGGACGCGACGGACGAGCCGCACGCCGAGGAGGTGATGCTCGCCGCCGATGTCCTGGTCACGGACCACTCGGCCCTGATGTTCGACTACGCCAACCTGGACCGGCCGATCGTCGTGTACGCCGACGACCGGGACGCCGTCGCGGCGAGCCGGGGCCTGTACCTGGACATCACCGCCGACCCGCCCGGCCATGTGGCCCGTTCCTACCGGGAGTTGGCCTGGCTGTTCGACTCCGGGCAGTGGCGGGACGGTGAGTCGGCGCGACTGCGGGCCGGATTCCGGGAGCGGTACTGCGAGTTCGACGACGGGCGGGCGGCCGAGCGGGTGGTACGGATGCTGATGCTGGGCGAGCGGGCGGTGCCGGTGCCCGCGCCGAGGACGGCCGGGACCGCCGGGACAGCCGGGACAGCCGGACCGGTGACGAGCCAGGGCTTCGTGTTGTCATGAGGGCGCGGGCGTGGGTGCTGCTGCTCGCCGCCGGTTTCGCGCTGCTCCAGTTCGCGAGCGTCACCGGGCGCGCCACCCCCGACACCAAGAACTACGTCGCGTACGCCCTCGCTCTCGGCGGCGCGGGTCCGCGGGAGGCGGCGGCCGGGGCCATCGACCACTACTGCGGGAGCAGGGCGGCGACGGCCGGGCGGAAGCAGGGGGTGGACGTGGTGCGGTTCCGCGCGCCGAGTCCGGCCGCGCGGGTCGCCGGGGAGTGCCGCCGGGAGCTGTGGCGGAAGGTGGACCGGGGGCTGGCGGCCGGGCGGACCGACGGCCTCATTCCCCCGTTCGCCTCGGAGCGGTTCCAGCGGATCTTCGAGGCGCGGCCCGGGTACCCGGTGCTGCTGGCCCCCTTCGTCGCCGTGTTCGGGGTCGTGTGGGGGGTGTGGCTGTCGAGCGTGCTGATCGCGGCGACCGGGGGCGTCCTGGCGTTCCTCGTCCTGCGCGCCGTCCGCGCCCCCACTCCCGTGGCCCTCACCGGGCAGGCCCTCTACTACGTGCTCCCGTGCGGTGCGACCGCCATGCGGCCCATGACCGAGGGGGTGCTGCTGGCCCTGACGCTGGCGGCGCTGTGGGGGTGTGCGCTGGCCATGGAGGGGCGGGTGCGGGCCGGGGTGTCGCTGGTGGGCGGGGCCCTGGCGGCGCTGTTCACGGTGAAGCACTCGCAGGCGCTGTTCCTGGGGGTGTGCCTGCTGGGGGCGTGCGCGGTGGTCGCGGTACGGCGCGCACGCGGTGGTGAGCACGATGAGGTACGCGGTGACGCACGTGCGGGAGAGCACGGTGGCGCACGCGGTGGTGAGCACGGGGAAGAACGCGCGGGGCGTGGGCCGGTCGAGCCGTGGGTGCGGGCGGTCGCGGCCGTGTCGGCGGGCGCGGTGGTGTGCACGCCGGTGCTCGCCGGACTGCTGCGCCACCCGGCGTCCACCGAGAGTCTGCAGGACCTGCTCACCGACCACTACACGCACCCCGACCGGGCCCGGCTGTGGCCGGAGTTCCTGCGGCTGGAGTCCGCGTTCTGGGTGGAGTGGGTGCGCCGGCAGCTGATCCAGCCGCTGTTCCTGGCCGCGCTGGCGGCGGGCGCGTGGGGCGCGGCGCGGCAGCGGCCGGTGTTCGGGTGGTTCGTGATCGCCGGCGCGTGCACCGGAATCCTGAACCAGGCCGGGCACCCGGACATCACCATCTGGGGCGAGCGGCTGATCGTGGTGGCCTGGCTGCTGCCGGTGCTGGGGCTGCCCCTGCTGCTGGAACGCGTCACGGCCCCGCGCGGCTCGCTCGACGTGGTGACGGCGAGCTGAGCCGGTGCCCGTCGGCGCCGATCCTCGCGGGACCGCGCCGACGGGCCGCGGAGTGGGTGCCGCGGAGTACGTGCCGGACTACTCGACGACCAGCTCGACCGGGATGTTGTTGCGGGTGGCGTTGGAGTAGGGGCAGACCTGGTGGGCCTGCTCGACGAGCTTGCGGCCGGTGGCCTCGTCGACGGAGTCGGGGAGTTCGACGCGGAGGGTGACCTTGAGGGCGAAGCCCTCGCCCTGCTTGCCTATGCCGACCTCGGCGGTCACGGCGGCGTCGCTGACGTCGACCTTCGCGGCGCGGCCGACGAGGCCGAGGGCGCTGGCGAAACAGGCGGAGTAGCCGGCGGCGAAGAGCTGCTCGGGGTTGGTGCCCTGGCCGTTGCCGCCCAGCTCCACCGGGAGGGCCAGGTCGAGGTCGAGCTTGCCGTCGTTGCTGACGGCGCGACCGTCACGGCCGTGGGTGGCGGTGGCGACAGCGGTGTAGAGCGCGTCCATGGGAGAACCATCCCTTTCACAGGTCATCTCACGTCCGGCGGTCCGGTCCGACCGCCGTTCACGGACCTAAGTAGAGCACACAATTCAATTGCCCACAACTAAATGGCGGGCAGGAGTTACGCTGGATCCATGACCACGAGCGCCGTCCCCACGCCCGAGGGGGTCTCCCCGGAGATCTCCGGGCAGGTCTCCGAGGAGGAGTTCCTCCGTCTCGACCGGCAGATCTGCTTCTCCCTGCACGCCGCCTCCCGCGCCTTCAACGGCGTCTACCGGGTGATCCTCAAGGACCTGGGGATCACCTACCCGCAGTACCTGGTGATGCTGGTGCTGTGGGAGCGGGGCGAACTGCCCGTGAAGAAGCTGGGCGAGCATCTGCGGCTCGACTCCGGCACCCTCTCCCCGCTGCTCAAGCGCCTGGAGACGGCCGGGCTGGTCCGCCGGGAACGCAGCGCGCGCGACGAGCGGTCGGTGGTGGTGCGGCCGACCGAGGAGGGCACCGCACTGCGCGAGCGCGCCCTGGCCGTACCACGCCGCATCGTCTCGGCGACCAGCTTCGACGTCGACGAGATCCGCGACCTGCGCGACCGCCTGGACCACCTGACGGCCGCACTGGACGAGGCGGCACTGCGACAGCAGCCGGAGAACTGACCGCGGCCCCGGCCACGACCGGCCGGACCGCCAGGAACGACCTCTTCCTCACCAGGCCGCAAAGTCGCCCTTAAGGGAAGATTGCCCACATATCTCTCACAGGTGTGGGGCAACCATGACTCTCCGGCAGGCGCAGGTCTCCATCGTCGTCATCGGGTACGACGACGCCGCCCACGTGGCGGACGCCGTCCGCTCGGCGCTCGCGCAGGGCCCGGCCGTGCGCGAGGTGATCGCGGTCGACGACTGCTCGACGGACGGCAGCGGGGAGCTGCTGGAGCGGCTGGCCGAGACCGAACCCCGGCTGCGGACCCTGCGGCGGCCGACCAACAGCGGCGGTTGCGGCACCCCGCGCAACGACGGACTCGACGCGGCGGCGGCCCCGTACGTGATGTTCCTGGACAGCGACGACGTGCTGCCGCCCGGTGCCGTGAACGCGCTGCTGGGCGCCGCCCTGGAGCACGACGCGCCGGTCGCGTCGGGGTTGTGCGTGCGCAGGGAGCTGCCGTCCGGCCGCGAGACCCCCTGGCAGCCCGAGCTGTACGCCCGGCGCACGTTCGTCCCCCACCCCGCCCAGCGCGCACGCCTGGCGCACGACACCCTCTGCGTCAACAAGCTCTACCGCACCGCCTTCCTGCGCGACCACGCGATCCGCTTCCCCGAGGGCCGCTTCCGGTACGAGGACTTCGTCTTCGGCGCGCGTGTGCTGGCCGCGGCGCCACGGGTCGCGCTCGTCCCCGACCGGGTGTACGTCTGGCACGTGCGCCGCTCGGCCGCCCGGCTGTCCCTCTCCCTCGACCGCTCCGGCATGGCCAACTGGCGCGCCCGGACGCAGGCCGACCGCCTGTCGTACGACATCCTGCTGGGCGCCGGCGAGAAGCGGCTGGCGCGGGCGGCACGGACGCGCTTCCTCGACCGCTCGCTGCGGATGTACGCCCGCGAGCTGGACCTGCGCGGCGCGGAGTACCGGCGCGAGTGGTGGGCCGTGACCCGCGCGCACCTGGCCTCCTTCGACGAGGGCGACTTCGCGGCGGCGCCCGCGCCCGGCCGGGTCGTCGCCCGGGTGATCCTCGCCGCCGAGGAGCCGCGCGACCTGGCCCGCCTCAAGGAGATCGCGGCCCGTCCCGCCCGGCTGACCCCGCCCTACGCGCGCGCGGACGACGGCACGCCCGTCTGGTCCGCGGAGCTGCCCCAGGTGGAGCTGGACCATCTCCTCGTCCGCCCCGTGCACCTGCTGCCGGCCGCCGTCGACGCGGAACTGCGGCCCCGCGCGCGCGGGACGACGCTCCGGCTGCGGCTCCACGAGCTGTACGGGCGGCTGACGCAGGCGGGTCCGCTGAGCGTGCGGGCGGAGTTCACCGCGCGCCGGGACGGGCGGGTGGGCTTCACCGGCTCGGCCCCGCTCGCGGCCGAGCCGGACTCCGACGGCTGGACGGCGGAGATCCCGCTGGACCTGTCCGCGCTGGGCGGCGGGACCTGGGACCTGCGGCTGCGGCTGCGCTTCGCGGACGGCACCCACCGGGACACCACCGCGCACGCGGTCGCGGGCACCGGGCTGCTGCGCCGGAGCGTCCTGCCGAGCACACGCCACGGCGTGCTCCTCGCCCAGCCGTACGCGACGCACGCCGGGTCGCTCGCGCTGCGGCTCGCACCCGGTTGGCGGGGCGCGGCCGACGTGGTGCTGCGCCGCCTGAAACGCCTGCTTCACCTACTTCTGGCGAGGATGCCCCGGCGTTCACGCCGGGGAGGAATCGCCTCCTGCGGCTGCGACGCGGAGCGTCGCCGCATCTGCTCTCTGACCGGCACGGAGCGCCCGTACGGCTGCCCGGCGGAGCCGGAGAATGCGAACGAATGTCCTGCGGGTCACCTGCTGTGGTGACTGTCGGGTGAACGGCGGTTGTGTGTGCGGACGTCGTACTACGGTCCGATGCTGTGAAGCTGGTGGTGCAGGTGAAGCTGCTGCCGACGCCCGAGCAGGCGCTGGCGCTCGAGGCGACCCTGCGCGCCTGCAACCGGGCCGCCACCTACGCCTCGCAGGTTGCCTTCGCCAAGCACCTCAAAGACCGCAACGGCCTGCAGAAGGAGGTGTACGCCGATCTGAAGGCCACGTTCGGACTGTCGGCGCAGCCGGTGGTGCGGGCGGTGAAGAAGGTGGTCGACGCCTACGCGACCCTGAAGGCCAATCTGCAGGCCGGGAACTTGGGCCCGCCCACCTCCAAGCGCCACCGCACGGCGCTCAGTACCCCGATCGCCTTCCGGCCGGAGGCGGCTCAGCCGTTCGACGACCGCTGCCTGTCCTGGCAGTACGACGCGCGCACCGTGTCGATCTGGACCGTCGACGGGCGGATGAAGGGCGTCCGCTTCGCTTGCTCACCCGACCAGCTCAAGGCCCTCGTGCAGTACCGCAAGGGCGAGAGTGATCTCGTCCAGCGTGGCGGGAAGTGGTTCTTGATGGCCCCCTGCGACATTCCCGAGCCGGCAGCGTATGAGCCGGCCGGCTGGATCGGAGTGGACCGGGGCATCGTGAACCTGGCCACCACCAGTGACGGCACGAACCACCAGGGCCGCCGTCTGTCGCGCTACCGGCGCTGGCAGGCCCGCAAACGCGCCGAACTCCAGGCCAGACAGACCCGCTCGGCCACCCGCCGCCTGGCCCGCCGCACACGCAAGGAGCGCCGCCATGCCACGCAGGTGAACCACGTCATCAGTAAGGAGATCGTGTCCGTTGCGCAACGCACCGGTCGCGGGATCGCTGTCGAGCACCTTGGCGGGATCCGTGAGCGGGTACGGCTACGCCGCGACCAGCGGGACACCCTCTCCTCCTGGCCCTTCCACCAGCTCGGACAGCACCTGGCCTACAAGGCCAGACGGGCCGGGGTGCCCTTCCTCGAGGTGGACGCGGCTTATACCTCGCAGCGCTGCCCGCGCTGCGAGCACACCGAGCGGGCCAACCGGCCCACCCGGGATCATTTCCGCTGTCGTCGGTGCGGTCTCGCTGGGCCCGCCGATGTCGTCGCCGGGGTCAACGTGCGCGACCGTGCACGCTCGGTGTGGGCATTCGTCACCATGCCCGTCCCGCAACCGGTCTGACCGGAAAGGGAGATGCGACCCGTGACCGTCCTGTCGTAGGGGACAGTCGGGAGCGCGACAAGGTGTGAACGACCGAGCGCACAAGCTCGGCCGTTCACGGCCGAGAAGGTGACTGAGAAGCGACTGATTGCACCTGCATCACCACCGTGGCGTCACCCGTCGCCACGGCCTACGAGGGGACGGTCGTCCATGACCTGGCTGATCACCGGTGGCGCCGGATACATCGGGGCGCACGTGGTGCGCGCGATGCTCGACGCGGGCGAGGAGACCGTCGTCTACGACGACCTGTCCACGGGGGTCGCCGAACGAGTGCCCGACGGCGTGCCGTTGGAGATCGGCTCCACCCTCGACGCGGAACGGCTGGCGCGCGTCGTCCGGGACCGGGGCGTCACCGGCGTCGTCCATCTCGCGGCGAAGAAGCAGGTCGGCGAGTCCGTCGAACGGCCGCTGCACTACTACCGGGAGAACGTCGAGGGCCTGCGCACCCTGCTGTCGGCCGTCACGGACGCCGGGGTCGGGTCCTTCGTGTTCTCCTCCTCGGCCGCCGTGTACGGCATGCCCGACGTGGACCTCGTCACCGAGGAGACCCCCTGCGTGCCGATGAGCCCCTACGGCGAGACCAAGCTGGCCGGCGAGTGGCTGGTGCGGGCCACCGGCCGGGCGACGGGCCTGTCGACGGCCTCCCTGCGCTACTTCAACGTGGCGGGGGCCGCGAGCCCCGACCTGGCCGACACCGGTGTTCTCAACCTCGTCCCCATGGTCTTCGAGAAGCTCTCCGAGGGCGCCCCGCCACGGATCTTCGGCACCGACTACCCGACCCCGGACGGCACTTGCGTCCGGGACTACATCCATGTCGTCGACCTCGCCGAGGCCCATGTGGCGGCAGCGCGACGGCTGCGCGAGGCCCCGGGCACCGACCTCACCCTCAACATCGGTCGCGGGGACGGTGTCTCGGTGCGGGAGATGATCGACCGGATCACCGCGCTCACCGGCCACACCGTGTCCCCCGTGGCCGTCGGGCGGCGGCCGGGCGATCCCGCGCGGGTGGTCGCCTCCGCCGACCGGATCGCCGCCGAGCTGGGCTGGAAGGCGCGGTACGGCGTCGACGACATGATCGCGTCGGCGTGGGCGGGCCGGCAGGTGAACCACCCCACACGGTGAGGGATCCGGGGAGAACCGTGACGGGATCGTCGTACCGTGGGAACTGTCCGGTGTCGTTTGCGCGTGTGTACTGAGGGAAGCGAACAGGCAACCGACGTACGAGCGCGCGAGGCGTGCGGGAGCACGCCGGGCGGCGGCGGGTGAGCCACGGGCGAGCGACGAACAGACGTATCCGACAGGGGCGTTACGGGGGTAGCGGCGATGCCGGCATGGGACATCGATCCGATCAACGTGCAGACCACGCTGAGGTCGACCGGTGAGGCGGCGGGCGGCCTGGAGAAGGCCGCCAACTCGCTGGTGTCGAACATGGCGAGCGCGGCCGAGTCGGCCGGAACGGCCGTGCCGGGCGGGCAGTTCAGCGGGCCCATGGTCGGGCCGGTGGCGGCGGGCACCCCCCGGGTGCCGGTCGGGCCGGTCGCGGCGGCGCTGAGCACGTATCTGCAGGAGCGTCAGCAGAAGCTGGCGTACATGGCGCAGCGGACCATCGACTCCGTGCAGGGCGCGGCCAAGGCGACCAACGCCTATGTCACGGGTGACCTGGACATGGCCGCCGAGCAGCAGGCCAGCGCCCTCAAGGCGACGGTGGTCCCGCCGCCGCCGGGTGTCGGCGGCAACGGCGGGCAGGGGCCGAAGTGAGCGACGACGTCCCCGTCATCCCGGAGGAAGTCCCCGAGTTCACCGGCAACCTGGAGCTGCTCGACCAGAACATCGCGGGCGTCCGCTCGGCCGGCACCTCCCTGAAGGACTCGGGCGCGGCGGTCCATACCCGCTTCGGCGGCCTCTCCGCGTACTACAAGGCCCCCGAGGCGGAAGCGCTGTTCGCGACGACCGCGCCGGTGGCGGCCAAGGGCGACGAGTTCGCCACGGAGTTGGAGACCGTGGCCTCGGCGCTGGACACGTACGCCGCCGCCGTCGGTCCGCTCAAGCAGAAGTTCGACCGGCTCCGCCAGGAGGCCGTCGCCTTCCGCGCGAAGATCGCGGACGACGACGAGTGGCGCGCCGACGGTGACCTCGTCGAGGAGAACAACAACCGCCGCTCGGACATCAACGCCACGTACGCCGCGTTCCAGGCCGCCGAGCGCGACTGCTACAACAAGATCGTCGCGCTGGTCGGCGGCGAGGCGCTCGTCGTCAACGACGGCTCGAACAAAGAGAACATGTACGGCTACCGGGGCGAGGACCTGAACAACGCCGGCGGTCTGCCGTGGGGCGACCCGGTCGAGGAGTCCAACCCCTGGTACTACGTCCACGAGCACGTCTGGGACTTCGCGGTCGGCTTCGTGGTCGACGGGGTGTGGGGCACGATCAAGGGCCTCGGCACGCTGGTCGGCTTCAACGGCTGGGACGCGGCGGGGCAGGCGTGGGTCGGCCTCGGCAAGCTGGCGACCGGCATCGTCATCATGTCCAACCCGGTGACGGCCGCCGCGTTCTGGCTCACGCCCGACGACAAACTGCCCTCCTGGATCCGCGACTCCCGTACGGCCGTCGTGGAGACCGGCAAGGCGCTCATCGCGTACGACGAGTGGGGCAAGAACCCGGCCCGGGCGGCCGGGGCGGTGACCTTCAACGTCGTGACCACGATCTTCACGGGCGGTGCGGGCGGAGCGGTCTCCGGCGCCGGCAAGGCGGGCGCCATCGCCCGGGCCATCTCCTTCGCGGGCAAGGCCGGCAGGATCGTCGACCCGATGACGTACATCACCAAGGGCGTCGGCGCGACGGCGGTGAAGATCAGCGACGTCATGGCGAGCCTGCGCGGCATCACCGACGGCACCCACATCAAGCTCGGCGAGGGCACGTACAAGATCGCCGATCCGCCGAACATCGCCGACGAACTGCCGTCGGGGCTCACCCCCGAGAACTCCGTCCGCATGGAGACACCCACGGGCGAGGTCGTCTACCTCGACACCGACACGCTGGTCGTGCACAACGCCGACGGCACGGTCCGGGAGTCCCTGGACGGCATCAGGCACGAGGGGACGGCCACCGAGCGGGGCGTCGACGCGGGGTCCCGGCAGCCCGAGTCGGTGGGCGCGGGGGCCAGGGCGGGCGACGGCGGCTCCGTGGTCGGGCGCGTCGGCGACGACCTGGGCGGGACCGGACGGGCCTCGGACACCGGCCTGCCGGGCGGCCGCGCGGGCGATCTGCCGGGCGGCCGCGCGGGCGATCTGCCGGGAGGCCGCGCCGAGCACCTGCCCGGCGGCCGCGCCGACGACCTGGGCCGCGGGCCGTCCGGGAGTCACGAGACGCCGACCGGTGGTGGCGGTGGCCCCCGGGGCGGAGACGGCCCGACGGGCGCCGGACACGGCGAACGCCCCACGGGCGGACATGGCGAGCGCCCCGCAGGTGGCCACGGCGAGACGCCCGGCGGCGGCCACGGGGACGGCCCCGGCGGAGGCGGGCACGGCGAAGGACCCGGTGGCGGCGGGCACGGCGAGGGACCCGGCACGGGAGGCGACGGTCCCGGTGGTGGGGACGGTCCCGGCGGGGGCGACGGACCCGGCGGTGGGGACGGATCCGGCCCGCCTGACTTCAGCGAGGGCGACACCACGCTCACGCCTCCCACCGGCCCCATGCGCCCCGACCAGCACGCCGAGGTCGTGAACGCGCTCAAGAGCGACAAGCTCAAGCTCAAGTCGCAGGACCTGGAGCGCATGCTCACCCAGCTGAACAAGAGCCCCTACGGAGCCGGCATCGCGGAGCACATCACCCGTGGGAACCTCGCGGACATGCCCGGCTACAAGGACCTCCTGCTCCAGGTCAAGCAGGGCGACATGACGCCCTCGGTGCACATGGCCATGGAGCACGCGGCGGACCTGAGCGCCCGGGGCGCCAAGGACGTGGCCTTCGAGTTCAAGGCGCCGGGCGACCGGCTGGACCTGGATGTGCTGGTCAGGGCGGGTGACAGGATCGAGTACGGCGTCCAGCTCAAGGACGTGCAGTCGGTCTCCGGCATCAACTCCGCCGCCAAGAAGATCGCCGCCAAGCAGCTCGCCGGAGAGATCGCGGGCCAGAAGGTCGCCATCCTCGACATCCACGACGTGAAGGGCGCGGTCACCGATGACATCCTGAAGTCTGTCGAGAGGCACGCCAAAAGGATCAACGCCACCTTCGAACTGCGTTTCCAGGACGGCTCGATCACCATCCCGGCCAACGGCCCGACCTATCCGTGAGGAATTCCGTGTCCCTTCTCATGCGCGCCCCGAAGGAATGTGCGTCGTGGACGTGGGAGCTCGACGAGTCCGCGCCCTCGGGCCTGGACTCCGCGCTGTCCGTCGCGGCCCGGATGTGCGCCGTCCTGCGCGAGCACGAACTGCTGGTCCCCGACAGCCTCGAATGGAACTGGACCGTGTACGGCAGCGGCGGCACCGGGCTCGTCACCCGGATGGCGCTCCAGGGCCCCATGGACGACGAGGACGTGCCCCTGCGCATCGCACGCAGCCGCCCCGTCGGCTTCCCCGAGGCGTCGGTCGGCAGCGTGCTCGTGGTGGGGTCCGGGACCTGGATCGACGCGACGGGCGAGAAGCGCGGGGAACACCGGCTGGTCGAACTGACGGTGGCCCCGGACGCCCCCGGCATCTGGGTGGAGCTGGCCCTCCACCACGACGTCTGGGGCCCGTTCGACTTCCGGGGCGAGCCGCATCCGGAGGTGGAGCGGCAGAACGCCCCCCGGCTCGCGGCGGCCCTGCGGTCGCTCGACGCCGCCCTGGGCACCCCCGCCGAGCCCGGCGAGCCGACCTACTTCGGCTCCGCCGAGGGGTACGGCATCAAGCCCCCGGACGTCGTCGACGGCCGGGGCCCGGACCTGACCGACCTCTTCTGACCGACGCCGGCACCGGAACCCACGCCCGCACGCACCCCCGCGCCCCGCGTCGCCGCCGAAACCGCACCCGACGCGGGGCGCTCAGCCGTCGCCCGTCTTCAGGCCGTCGATGACGTACTCGGCCTCGTCGTCGATCGCGTTCTCGGCCGGGTCCAGGGTGATCCGCGAGGGGTGGCCGTCGGGGGCGTACTCCGCCTCCGCCGTGTCCGCCCCCTCCTGCCAGGCGCTCTCCAGCGTGTCGATCAGGTCGCCGATGCTGGGCACCTCGCCGGGCCCGTCCGCCAGCGCCTTCCTGCCGTCGCCGTCGAGACCGACGGCGTCGGCCACCTCGCCGTCCCGGACCGTCACCCGGAAACGCCCCGTCAGGACCTGCGAGGTGGAGGTGAGCGTGTAGACGTACGAGGCGGGCTCCTGCCACATGACCTTGTTCGCCGCCGTGGTGCCCCGGGGGGACGCCCTCTCGGTCGACTCGGGGGAGGCGGTCCCGCCCTCGCAGGCGGCCGTCACCGCCGTGGTGCCCGCGACCAGCGCGGCGGCGAGGAGTACGGAGCGAGCACGGGAGCGTAAGCGTACGAGAGTCACGGCGACCCCATTCCTGAGCGACTGTGACCAAGACGCCTCCCGCACGGAAAACGTTCAGCCCGGCGGGCTCCCGCTCTCCCTACAGGGCCCGCAGCGCCGCGGCCGTGGCCCGCGTCAGGCTCTCCAGATACCCCTTCGGCAGCTTCGGCGACCGCACGACCACCGACCGCCAGTACAGCGGCCCGAACATCACGTCCAGGGCGAGGTCCTCGTCGGCGTCCGCCCCGACCTCGCCGCGCGCGACCGCCGCCGCGACGATCCCCGTGGCCACGCCCTGCTGGCCCTCCCGCAGCGCCTTGCGCATCGCCTCGGCGATCTCCGGGTTGCGGGCGGCCTCGGCCTGGAGGTCGGGGATGATCTGGCCGGCGACCGGGTGGCGCAGGGCGCGGGACGTGACCTCGTAGAGCAGCCGGAGGTCGCCCTCCAGCGAGCCCGTGTCGGGCATCGGCAGGCCCTGCACGGCGACCGCCGAGACGAGGTCGAGCACCAGGTGCAGCTTGGAGCGCCAGCGCCGGTAGACCGCCGTCTTGCCGACGCCCGCCCGGCGCGCGATCCCCTCGATGGACATCCGGGCATAGCCGACGGCCGCCAGTTCCTCGAAGACCGCGGCCCGGATCGCCTCGGTCACGTCCTCCCGGAGCACGGCTGCCCCGGCGGGGGCCCGGCGGGGCTGCCGTGGCGGCGGCTGCGCTGCGGAGGGGCCGGCGTTCGTCGTCATGCCCCCAGCATAGGGCGCCACGACGAAACGGTTGCGTTCCGACGTCGAATCGGCTTACGCTCACGTTGCGACGATACGGTCCCGTCCCGACGTAAGAGCCGGGCAAGGACGACGTAAGAACCCTGAGCGAAAACCCCGAGCGCCCGGCAGCCGGGCACGCGGACGCCCCCACTAGCGAAAGCAGCGGATGTGAGCCAGGTCCTCCACACACCGCCCCCTCCGAAGGCGGCCGACGCCCCGGCCGGCGCGGCCGGCCGGGGCGCCCCCGCCGAGACCCCGGCCCAGCTCGCCGAGCGGTACGGCCTCAGCGTGAGCGGGGCCCGCCCCACCCTCGGCGCGTACGTACGGCAGCTGTGGGCCAGACGGCACTTCATCACCGCCTTCGCCACGGCCAAGCTGACCGCCCAGTACAGCCAGGCGAAGCTGGGCCAGATCTGGCAGGTCGCGAACCCGCTGCTCAACGCGGCGGTCTACTACCTGATCTTCGGCCTGCTGATGGGCACCAAGAAGGGCGTGCCGGACTACGTCCCGTTCCTCGTGACCGGCGTGTTCGTGTGGACCTTCACCCAGAGCTCGATCATGGCGGGCACCCGCGCCATCTCCGGCAGCCTGGGGCTCGTCCGGGCGCTGCACTTCCCCCGGGCCTCGCTGCCCCTGTCGTACTGCCTGCAGCAGCTCCAGCAGCTGCTGTTCTCCATGGCCGCGCTGGTCGTGATCCTGCTGGCCTTCGGGGTGCCGGTGGCGCTGTCGTGGCTGCTGGTGGTGCCCGCGCTGGCGCTGCAGTTCGTGTTCAACGCCGGCATCGCGATGGTGATGGCACGGATCGGCGCCAAGACGCCCGACATCTCGCAGCTGATGCCGTTCGTCCTGCGCACCTGGATGTACACGTCGGGCGTGATGTTCAGCATCGACCGCATCCTCGACAACCGGGACGTCCCGGCCTTCGTGCACCTGCTGCTGGAGTGCAACCCGGCCGCCGTCTACATCGACCTGATGCGGTTCGCGCTGATCGACAGCTTCCACGCGAGCCAGCTCCCGCCGCACGTCTGGGCGATCGCCGCGGGCTGGGCGCTCCTCGCGGGCGTCGGCGGATTCATCTACTTCTGGAAGGCTGAGGAGACCTACGGCCGTGGCTGACACGATCACTTCCCCCGTCACCGTCCCGGACGCGCGGCACGAGACCGTTGCGGTCACCGCCGCCGAACCCGTCCCCACCGTCGTCGTCGACGGCGTCGACATCGTCTACCGGGTCAACGGCACCGGTGCCGGGCGCGGCACCGCCACCGCCGCGCTCAACCGCATCCTGCGGCGGAAGAAGTCCGAGAAGGCGGCCGGGGTGCGCACCGTGCACGCCGTGCGGAACGTGTCGTTCACCGCGTACCGGGGCGAGGCCATCGGGCTCATCGGCACCAACGGCTCCGGCAAGTCGACCCTGCTCAAGGCGGTCGCCGGACTGCTCCCCGTGGAGAACGGCCGCATCTACACCGACGGCCAGCCCTCCCTGCTCGGCGTCAACGCGGCCCTGATGAACGACCTGACGGGCGAACGGAACGTCCACCTCGGCGGGCTCGCCATGGGCATGTCCCGCGAGCAGGTGAAGGAGCGGTACGAGGAGATCGTCGACTTCTCCGGCATCAACGAGAAGGGGGACTTCATCACCCTCCCCATGCGCACGTACTCCTCCGGCATGGCGGCCCGGCTGCGGTTCTCCATCGCCGCCGCCAAGGACCACGACGTGCTGCTCATCGACGAGGCCCTGGCGACCGGCGACCGCTCCTTCCAGAAGCGCTCCGAGGCCCGCATCCGCGAACTGCGCAAGCACGCGGGCACGGTCTTCCTCGTCAGCCACAACAACAAGTCGATCCGGGACACCTGCGACCGGGTGCTGTGGCTGGAGCGCGGTGAACTCCGCCTGGACGGGCCCACGGACGAGGTGCTGAAGGAGTACGAGAGGTTCACCGGCGGCAAGAAGTAGGCTCGGCGGGCAAGGCACGGCGGGCGCCGCCTCACCTCTCCAGGAAGGCGAACAGCGCCTCCCACCGGTCCAAAATCTCCTCCGTCGCGTACCGCCGGATGTTCCGTCCCGCCGCGTCGCCCATCCGGTCCCGCAGGCTCTTGTCGGTCATCAACAGGTCCAGCCTGCGGGCGAGTTCACCGGTGTTGCCGGGCGCGGCGAGGAGGCCGTCCTCGCCGTCGCGGATGATCTCACGGACGCCGGGGGCGCAGTCGAAGGCGACGCAGGGCACGCCCATCGCCATGGCCTCCATCAGCGCGAGGGGGAAGCCCTCGGCCCGGGAGGACAGCGCGAAGACCGAGCCGGCGCGCAGGGCCCCGGGCACGTCGTCCGTACGGCCCCTGAAGGACACCGAGCCGTCGAGGCCGAGGGCCGTGCACTGCTTGCGCAGCAGTTCCTCGTCCTCGCCGGAGCCGTGGACGAGGAGGGTCCAGTCGGGATGGCGGGGTGCCACCTCGGCCCAGGTGTCGAGGAGCATGTCGACCCCCTTCTCGTCGCTGAGCCGGCCGATGCTGATCACGGCCTTCCCGGTGCGCGGCGAGGGCGTCCGCGGCAGCCAGGGCACCGCGTTGGGCAGGTACGAGACGTTGTTGAGGCCCTCGCCGATCCACAGGTCGGCGTCCTCGCGGGTGAGGACGAGCATCCGGTCGACGTCCCGGTAGTACCTCAGCACCCGCCGGAAGCGCGAGGAGCGCCGCGCGGCCTCGAAGGACTCGTGGCTCATCCCGATGACGGTGAGACCGGTGGTGTCGGCGAGCGTCACCCACTCCATCGCCCACACCTGGGTCACGATGACCACGCCGCCGGGCCGCGCGGCCCGGAAGAGGCCGGTGAGCACGTCCGCCCGGGCCCGTCTGCTCGCTTCCCGCGCGCGGCCGGGTGGCGGCGGCTGCCCCGCGTACAGCCTGGTGGTGGGGTAGGGGAGTTCGCCCAGGTCGTGCGGGTCCTCGGGGGTGGCGATCCCGATGACGTGCACCCGGTGTCCGCGCCCGGTGAGGAGGCGGGCCAGGTGGTGGGACCAGCTGGTCACCCCGCCCGTCTCGTCCACGCTGTTGGAGACCAGGAAGACGTCCCGCGCCCCGGCCCGCCCTGTCCCGTCCGGCCCGGTCACGCGCGCCTCCACTCGGAGAAGAACTGGTCGACGACGCTCTGGGCCGCCGTCCCCTTGTCGTACTCGCCGAAGTCGGCCGTGAACCGCTCGCGTGCGGCGGCGTACTTGAGGGTCTGGTCCTCCAGCGTCATCGTCCGCAGGACGGTGTGCAGTTCCTCCTCCGTCCGCACGACCGGGCCCGGCGCCCGTTCCAGCAGGTCGAAGTAGGTGCCCCGGCCCTCGTGCACGTACTCCTCGTAGTCGTGCACGAAGAACAGCATCGGGCGGTCGAGGAGGGCGTAGTCGAACATCACCGACGAGTAGTCCGTGATCAGCGCGTCCGCGAGGGCGAGCAGCGGGGTCACGTCGTGGTGGGCCGAGACGTCGACGACCCGGCCCCGGACCGACGGGGGGAGCACGACGTGGTCGAGGTAGTGGGCGCGGACGAGGAGCACGTACTCGTCGCCGAACGTGTCGGCGAAGCGTTCCACGTCGAAGGGGAGGGCGAGGCGGCGCTGTCCCCGGTGACGGAAGGTGGGGGCGTAGAGCAGGATCCTCCTGTCCGCCGGGATGCCCAACTCTGCTGCCAGGGGCGGGCGTTCGGAGGCGGGACGGGTCCCCTGGGCGCGTACGAGCGCGTCGTTGCGGGGATAGCCCACCCGCAGCAGCACCTTCTCCCGCAGCCGGAAGGCTTTCGCCAGGGTGCGCACGTCGTGCTCGGAGCGGATCAGGAAGTGGTCGAAGCGGTCCAGGGTGCGCTGCTGTTCGGCCTGCTCGGCCCGGGTCCTGAGCTTCCAGCCGGGTTCGTCGAAGCCCATGCGCTTGAGCGCGGAGCCGTGCCAGGTCTGGAGGTAGGTCGTGCCGGGGCGCTTGGTCAGCTTCAGCGGGAAGCTCTGGTTGTCGATCCAGAACTCGGCGCGGGCCAGCGCCCGCAGATACGGCAGGGACCAGCGGCGGACGAGGGTGGCGTCGGCCGGGAAGCCCTCGGGGCGGCCGGTGTGGGACCACACCGCCTCGAAGTCGAGGCCTTGGCGGCGCATCTCCTCGTAGATCGCCCGGGGGCTGTCGCTGTACTGCCGGCCGAGGTGGCTCTCGAAGACCACCAGGCGCCGGCGCGTCGGCAGGCGCCGGAACACCTCCTCGTAGAGGCGGACCTTGGTCTCCCCCGAGGTGGCTCGCGCGCGCAGCGTCCTCGCCCCGCGGTAGCCGGACTTGGCGAGCCGGCCGGGTGTGCCGCGCAGCCCCCGGGTGACGAGGGCGTGGGCCTTCTTGTCGGGGACCAGCCGGAAGGCGAGGTGGCCGCGGGCGGAGACCTGCGGCTCGATCCGGTCGGCGACCAGCCGGGTCAGGCGCGGGCGGACCGGCAACTCGCCGGTGACCAGGCCCGGTTCGGCCGCGGTGAGCCGGCTGGTGGTGCGCTCGCCGTCGACGTCCAGGTGCAGGCGTACGTCCCAGACGGCGTCCACGACGCCGAGCGGGCGCAGCGTCCTCGTGATGTCGGCGGCGGCCTCCCAGGTGAGGTACGGCCCCTCGTGCCGGACGGTCGGCACCGGCACCCGGAAGGTCTGGAAGCGCACACCGGGGCGGCGGGCGTAGAACTCCAGCTCGGCGGTGAGCCGGGCGCCGGGCGGGACGGTCCCGAGGGGGTTGGTGACGCGTCCGGCGAGCCGGACACGGCCCCCGCCGCCCGCGTCCTGCTCGTACCGCGTCAGCTCGTTGCGCAGGAACAGCGTGCCGACCGGGCGGGAGTGGTGGCCGAGTGCGGTGACGTCCAGGACGCGGCGCGCGAACTCCCCCGCCTCCCCCGGGGCGTCCAGGTGCTCGGCGCACCAGTAGACCCGCCCGTCGCGCTCGGCGAGCGGCGCGGACACCTTGTCACGGTTGGTGAGCGTGTCCACGGCCGGCAGCAGGTTGTCCCAGTCGCCCTCGCGCAGCAGGAAGGCGCAGACGGCGTGCACGGGGCCGGCCTCGTCGTACGCGGCCGGGTCGACCGACGTCAGATAGGCACGGGCCAGCCGGGCGAACTCCTCGCGGTAGGCCGCGTCACGGAAGGGCAGGTCCCGCAGGTGCAGCACCAGGTCGTGCTTGAGGAACTTGACGTCCTTGTGGAACTTCAGTTCCCCGAGGCCCCGTTCGACGAGGAGCCGGTCCACCCGGCGGTGGATCTCCATGCGGTGGGCGAAGTTGGCGATCTCGGCCCGCCGGTTGCTGATCGAGGCCGCGGCCGGCCCCGGGTTCCGGACGACGTTCCAGTCGTAGACCCGGTTGGGGATCAGGGTGATCCGGCGGGCGGCCGCGTACACCTGGGCGGAGAAGAAGAGGTCCTCGTAGTGGATGCCGACGGGGAACAGCAGGCCGCACTCGACCAGGAAGTCCCGGCGGTAGCACTTGTTGGTCGACAGGGTGTCGTAGACCAGCAGGTCGGGCAGCTCGGCGATCGAGTCGAGGGTACGGGTGCGGGCGTACAGCCACGGGTACCACTTGACCTCCTTGCGGGTGCGCGTGTCCACGTGGACGCGGACACAGAGGCCGGAGACGAGGTCGGCGCCGGTGGTCTCGGCGGCCTCCAGCAGGTTCCGGCAGGCGTCGCGCTCCAGGACGTCGTCGCTGTCAAGGAAGACGACGTACGCGCCGCGGGCCTCCCGGATGCCCGCGTTGCGGGGCGCCCCGCAGCCGCCGCTGTTCTCGGGCAGCCGGTACGCCCGTACGCGGCCGGGGTGCTGGGCGGCGAGGCGGGCGGCCACCTCGTAGGAGCCGTCCGTGCTGTGGTCGTCGACGATCACGGCCTCGACGCCGCGCAGCGTCTGCTCCAGCACCGAGCGGACGGCCGCGGACAGCCTGGCCGCGTCGTTGTAGACGATCACGACGACGGATACGGCGGGTCCCTGGTCCACGTCCGCGCTCACCCCACTCATCCTGTTTTCCACCGGTTCTCCTCCCCTCTATAGACCGTGGTGCGGTGCGGAGCCACTCGGGCGGACGGCTGCGCCGGTGCGCGGGTGGTGCGCGGGTCGCCTCATCCGCCACCGCCGCGGCCGTGCCGCGATACGCTCCGGAGTGAGGCTGAGCGGAGGGGGCGGTCGATGCGCGGGGTGGTACCTGAGCCGCTGCGGGTGGAGGATCCGCGGGAGATCGCCGGGTATCCGCTGTACGCCCGGATCGGTGAGGGCGGGATGGGCACCGTCTATCTCTCGCGCAGCCGGGGCGGCCAGCCGGTCGCGCTGAAACTGGTCCGCCCGGAGTACGCCGGCAGCCCCGCCTTCCGTGAGCGGTTCGCCCGCGAGGTGGCCGCCGGACGCCGTGTCTCGGGCTACCACCTGGTGCCGATCGTCGACCACGACGCCGGGGCGGAGCGGCCCTGGCTCGCCACCCACTACGTGCCGGGTGTCCCGCTCGACCAGACCCTGGAGACCCACGGCCCGCTCCCCGTCCCCACGGTCCTGCAGCTGCTGGCCTGCACCGCGTACGCGCTGGACGCCGTGCACACCGCCGGGGTGATCCACCGTGACGTCAAGCCCGCGAACGTGCTGCTCGCGGCGGACGGGCCCTGGCTGCTCGACTTCGGCATCGCGCGGGCGGCGGGCGCGGCCACCCTCACCACCGCCGGACGCCTCATCGGCACTCCGCGCTACATGTCCCCCGAGCACGCCCTCGGCCGCCGGGTGACCTCCGCGTCGGACGTCTTCGCGCTCGGCCTGATCGCCGCGGTCGCCGCCACCGGCGCCCACCCGTACGGCCGGGGCAACCCGCTGGCCATCGCCACCCGTATCGCCGCCACCGACGCCGCCCCGCCCGCCCTGGACGGCATCGGCCGGCCGCTCCTGGACATCGTGCGCCGCTGTCTCACCGCCGACCCGGCCTCCCGTCCCTCCGCAGCCGCCCTGGCCGAGCACTGCGCGGGAGCGGCCCGCCGGGACGTGCGCGACTTCGACGGCTGGCTCCCGGCCCCGGTCGCCACGTCGGTGACCCTCATCGAGACGGCCTTCCGCTCGCTGTCACTGACGGAGGCCCCGACGGCCCCGACGCCGCACATCTCGGAGGCCCCGACGGTCCGACGCCTTCCGCCGACGGCCCCGATCACGGTCCGGGACGAGGAATGGCGCCAACGGGTGCGCCGGGAGCCGTGAGTCGGGTGCGGGTGTCGGGTGCAGGTGTCGGGTGCGGGTGTCGGGTGCGGGTGTCGGGTGCGGGTGTCGGGTGCGGGTGCGGGTGTCGGGTGCGGGTGTCGGGTGCGGGCGTCGGGTGTCGGGTGCGTGAGGGCTGGTCTCGCAGGGGCCTGATGCTTTCAGGGGCGCGGGGAACTGCGCGAGAAGCCCCACGCACCCGCACCCGAGAACGCGCCGGACCACCCCGCCCCTACCGCGTCCGCACCCCCCGGTCCGCGGGAACCGCAACACCCGCCCCAAGTGTCATAAGTGCCGTATAAGCTTCGGACCGCTTCAAGTGCCCAGACACAGCACAGGAGTTCGGCACCGCACCGGGGGAGGCTCCCATCAGCAGCAGCACTGGCGACATCCTGAGCCCACTGGGACCGCAGGACCCGAGAGAGACCGCCGGCTACCACCTGCACGCCCGGATCGGCGAGGGCGGCATGGGCACGGTCTATCTGTCGCACACCCGCGGCGGCCAGCCCGTCGCCCTGAAGGTCATCCGCCGCGAGTACGGCCAGGACGCCGACTTCCGCCGCCGCTTCGAGCAGGAGGTCCAGGCGGCCCGGCGCGTGCAGGGCTACCACATCGTCCCGGTGGTCGACCACGACACCACCGGCGAACTCCCCTGGCTGGCCTCGGCGTTCATCGCGGGCATCTCCCTGCACGACGCCCTGGTCGGCTTCGGTCCGCTGCCCCTGCCCGCCGTGTTCCAGCTCATCGGCTGCGCGGCCCGTGCCCTGACCTCCATCCACGCGGCCGGCGTCATCCACCGCGACCTCAAGCCGAGCAACATCCTGCTGGGCTCCCAGGGCCCGTACGTCATCGACTTCGGTATCGCCCGCGCCGCCGACGCCACCCACCTGACCCAGTCCGGCGGTCTGATCGGCACCCCGCAGTACATGTCCCCGGAGCACGCGCTCGGCGAGCAGGTCACCCCGGCCACCGACGTCTTCTCGCTCGGCCTGATCGCCGCCGTCGCGGCCACCGGACGCCACCCGTACGGCGACGGCGGCGCCATCACCATCGCCGCGCAGATCGCCAACACCGCCCAGCGGCCACCGAGGCTCGACGGGTACGACGAACGGCTGCGCCCCCTGCTGGAGCGCTGCCTGACCGCCGACCCGGCCGCCCGCGCCGGCACCGAGGAACTGGCCGCGCTCTGCCAGGAGTCGGCGGGCCGCGCCCTCGGCGACTTCCATGGCTGGCTCCCGGCACCGCTCACCGCCGAGATCTCCCGCCGTGAGCAGTCGGTCCAGAGCCCGCCGCAGCCGACGGCACCCGAGATGCCCGCCGCACCTCCGGCCGCCCCGCCGACCACGGCCCCGCCGGCCCAGGGAACCGCACCGGGCACCACCCAGGGCGCGCCCCAGCCGGGCCAGGCCACCGGCTTCGGCCCGCCGCCCCAGACACAGCCCCCCGGCTACGGCTACCCGCCCCCGGCGACGGACACGTACCACCTCACCCCGCAGCCCGGGGCGGGCCAGGCCCCCGCCCCGGCCAAGAAGAGCCGCCGGGGGCTGAAAGCGGCCCTCGTCGCCCTGGCCCTCGTCCTCGTGGCCGGCTCGGGCGCGGCAGCCACGGCGTACGTGCTGAACGGGAACGAGAAGAAGGACAGCGAGGCGAGCGACACGAAGGGCGGCGGCACGGCCGGGGACAAGGGCACCCCGACCCCCGCTCCCACCGACGACGACGGAAGCGGCGGGAGCGACGGACAGGACGTCACCGACCCCTCCGAGTCCGCCACCGTGTCCGCGGACACCAAGTTCACCCTGGCCTTCGAGAATCAGTCCTTCGTCCTGCGCACGCCCGCCGAGAACTACACCTACATCGACCTGGACCGGCCGAGCATCGACATCAAGGCCGAGATGAGGGACGAGACACGGGAGATGTCGATCCAGAACGGCCAGTGGAGCTTCGAGACCACGATGGGCAAGAGCAAGGGCCGCACCCTCCAGCAGTGCCGCACGGGTGCGGACACCGACGCCCTGCCGTCCCTCGTGGGCCCCGACGACTTCGGCAAGGACGGGATCATCCCCGAGGGCTCCCTCCTCTGCACGGTGACCAAGGACGGCAACCTCGCCCTGTACGAGATCACCAAGCTGACCCCGGGTGAGTACAGCTGGGAGGTACCGAGCGTCGAGGGCAAGCTGACGCTCTGGAAGAAGAGCGGCGAGTAGCCCCGGCGGCACGCACACGAAAGGGGGCGCCCCACAGCCGTGGAGCGCCCCCTTCGCCGTACCGCTACGAGTGCGCGCGCAGCAGCGTCCTCATCGTCCGCATCGCCACCGACAGGTTGGCGAGGTCGAACGCGTCGGAGGTCTGGATCTCCTCCAGGGTCGTCCGCGCCCGGCCCAGCAGCGCGGCGTTCTTCTGCTCCCACACCTTGAAGCGCTGCTCGGGCGTGGAGGAGCCGTTGCCCGCGGAGAGGACCTCGGCGGTGAGGGAGGCGTGCGCCGCGTACAGGTCCTCGCGGATCGCCGCGCGGGCCATGGACTGCCAGCGGTCGGCGCGCGGCAGCTCGATGATGCGGTCCATCAGCTGGGTGATGCGCAGCCGGTCGGCGAGGTCGTAGTACACCTCGGCGACCTCCATCGGCGTCCGGCCGACCCGGTCCGCGACGGCGACGATGTCGAGCGTGGGGAAGGCGGAGGAGAAGCCCGCGACCCGCGTGGCCAGCTCCTCCGGGACCCCGGCGCCCGTCAGCTCGTCGTGGATCTCCTGGTACCACTCCAGGTCCGCGCCGCGCAGCAGCTTGGGCAGCTCGCCCCAGACCAGGTGGACGCCCTCGGAGAAGAACGCGATGGTCTCGCTGAGCTGCAGCGGCTGGGGCCGGTTGTTGAGCAGCCAGCGTGTGCCGCGTTCGACGAGGCGCCGGGAGTGCAGGCGGATCCGGGTCTGGACGGCCGCGTCGACCTTGTTGTCCAGGCCCTCGACGGCGTCCCACACCTCGCCGGACCCGAAGATCGCGCGGGACGCGGTCTGCGCCCGGACGATCTCCTCCAGCGAGGCCCCGGTCTCCTCCCGCAGCCGGTGCAGGAAGCTCGTACCGCCCGTGTTGACCGTGTCGTTGACCAGCAGGGTCGTGACGATCTCCCGGCTCAGCGGGTGGCTGTCGATGTGCTCGGGGAACCGTTCGCCCAGCGCGGCCGGGAAGTACGCGTGCAGCAGCTTGCGCAGGTAGGTGTCGTCGGGCAGCTCGGTGTGCAGCAGCTCCTCGGCGACGGTGATCTTCGTGTAGGCGAGCAGGACGGCCGTCTCGGGGCCGGTGAGGCCCTGGCCCGCGTTCAGGCGCTCACGGATCTGCCGGTCGGTGGGCAGGAATTCGAGCGCCCGGTCGAGGTGGCCCTCCCTGGCCAGGTGGCGCATGAAGCGCTGCTGGGCGTGGAGCATGTCCGGGGACTGGGCGAGGGCGTTGGCGATCGCCGTGTTCTGCGCGTAGTTGTTGCGCAGGACCAGACGGCCGACCTCGTCGGTCATCTCGGCGAGCAGCTTGTTGCGCTGCTTGACCGTCATGTCGCCCTCGGCGACCAGGCCGTTGAGCAGGATCTTGATGTTCACCTCGTGGTCGGAGGTGTCCACGCCCGCGCTGTTGTCGATGGCGTCGGTGTTGACCCGTCCGCCGGTCTGCGCGAACTCGATCCGGCCCAGCTGGGTCAGGCCGAGGTTGCCGCCCTCGCCGACGACCTGGACCCTGAGGTCCCCTCCGTCGACCCGGATGGCGTCGTTGGCCTTGTCGCCCACGTCGGCGTGCGACTCGGTCGACGCCTTCACGTACGTGCCGATGCCGCCGTTCCACAGCAGGTCGACCGGGGCCTTGAGGATCGCCTTCATCAGGTCGGCCGGGGTCATCTTGGCGACCTTGTCCTCGATGCCGAGGACGTCCCGGATGTGGGCGTTGATCGGGATCGCCTTGGCGGTGCGCGGGAAGACGCCGCCGCCGGTGGAGATCAGGTCGGTGTCGTAGTCGGCCCAGCTGGAGCGGGGCAGCTCGAAGACCCGGCGGCGCTCGGCGTAGGAGGTGGCCGCGTCGGGGCTCGGGTCGATGAAGATGTGCCGGTGGTCGAAGGCGGCGACGAGCCGGATGTGCTCGCTGAGCAGCATGCCGTTGCCGAACACGTCACCGGACATGTCACCGATGCCGACGACCGTGAAGTCCTCGGACTGCGTGTCGACGCCCACCTCGCGGAAGTGCCGCTTGACCGACTCCCAGGCACCGCGGGCGGTGATGCCCATGCCCTTGTGGTCGTAGCCGGCCGAGCCGCCGGAGGCGAAGGCGTCCCCGAGCCAGAAGTTGTAGCTCTCGGCGACCTCGTTGGCGATGTCGGAGAAGGTCGCGGTGCCCTTGTCGGCGGCGACGACCAGATAGGTGTCGTCCTCGTCGTGCCGGACGACGTCGGCGGGCGGGGTGACCTCGCCGGCCACCATGTTGTCGGTGATGTCGAGCAGGGCGGAGATGAAGGTCCTGTAGCTGCGGATGCCCTCGGCGAGCCACGCGTCCCGGTCCACCGACGGGTCCGGGAGCTGCTTGGCGACGAAGCCGCCCTTGGCGCCGACGGGCACGATGACGGTGTTCTTGACCATCTGCGCCTTGACCAGGCCGAGGATCTCGGTGCGGAAGTCCTCCCGCCGGTCCGACCAGCGCAGCCCGCCGCGGGCGACCTTCCCGAACCTGAGGTGCACGCCCTCGACACGCGGCGAGTACACCCAGATCTCGAACGCCGGGCGCGGGGCCGGCAGATCGGGGATGGCCTGCGGGTCGAACTTCATGGAGACGTAGTCGTGCGGCTTGCCGCCGGCCGCCTCCTGGAAGAAGTTGGTGCGCAGCGTCGCCTTGATGACGGTGAGGAACGACCGCAGGATGCGGTCCTCGTCGAGGCTCGCCACCTGGTCGAGCGCCGCGTCGACCTCTTCGAGGAGCGCGTCGACGATCTCCCGTCCGGCCCGCTGCCGGTCCGGTGACATCCGCGCCTCGAACAGCGACACGAGCAACCGGGTGGTGTGGACGTTGTTGCGGAGGGTGTCCTCCATGTAGTCCTGGCTGAAGGTGGATCCGGCCTGCCGCAGGTACTTGGCGTACGCGCGCAGCACCATGGCCTGCCGCCAGGTGAGGCCGGCGCTCAGCACGAGCGCGTTGAACCCGTCGTTCTCCGCCTGTCCGGTCCAGGTGGCGGCGAATGCCTCCTGCACCCGTTCCCGGGCGTCGTCCCCGGCGTAGTCCACGCTGCCGGCCTGCTGCCTCGGCATCCGCAGCCCGAAGTCGTAGATCCACGCGGTCGTCCGGTCCGCGCAGCGCAGCTCGTAGGGCCGCTCGTCGATGACCTCGACGCCGATGCGGTTCAGGACGGGCAGCACCGCGGAGAGCGAGACCGAGCCGCCCTTGCGGTAGATCTTGAACCGGCGCTCGTCGGGCGCGGCACCCACCGGCTCGTACAGGCTCAGCTCGAAGTCCTCGTCCTGGTCGAGCGCTTCGAGGCGGACGAGGTCGGCGACGGCGGAGCGGGGGTTGTGGTCGGCCTTGTACCCCTCGGGGACGGCGTGGCCGTACTTGCGGAGCATCTCGGCGGCGCGCTCCTCGCCGACCTCGGCGTTGAGCGCCTCGGCGAACCCGTCCGACCAGGACCGGGCGGCCTCGACGAGCTTGGCCTCCAGGCGTTCCTTGTCGGCGTCGCTGAGGTGCGGCAGTTCGGTGCCGGGCTCGACGCGGACCACGAAGTGCAGCCGGGAGAGGATCGACTCGGTGTTCCAGGCGGTGAAGTCGACGCTGATACCGCCCAGTTCCTCCTTCAGGATGTCGATGATCCTGAGGCGTACGCCGGTGGTGTACCGGTCGCGCGGGAGGTAGACGAGGGCGGAGTAGTAGCGCCCGTACTCGTCCTGGCGGAGGTAGAGCCGCAGTCGCCGGCGTTCCTGGAGGTAGAGCACGGAGGTGACGATGGACCGCAGCTCGTCGGCCGAGGTCTGGAACAGCTCGTCGCGCGGGTAGGTCTCCAGGATCTGCAGGAGGTCGCGCCCGTCGTGGCTGTTGGGCGAGAACCCGGCACCGCGCAGGACGTCCTCGACCTTGCGGCGGACGACGGGCACCCGGCGCACGGACTCGGTGTAGGCGGCCGAGGAGAACAGGCCGAGGAAGCGCCGCTCGCCGATCACGTTGCCGTCGGCGTCGAACTTCTTCACGCCCACGTAGTCGAGGTAGGACGGGCGGTGGACGGTGGCCCGGCTGTTGGCCTTCGTCAGGACGAGGAGCTTGTGCTCACGGGCCTTGGCGCGGGCGTCGGCGGGCAGCCGCTCGAAGGAGGGGCTGACGGGGTGCTGGTCGTCCCCCGAGTGGTGCGGGTCGGAGCGCAGGATGCCGAGGCCGGTGCCGGCGACGGCGGCGAGCGAGTCGTCCTCGCGCAGCTCGTACTCGCGGAAGCCCAGGAAGGTGAAGTGGTCGTCGGCGAGCCAGCGCAGCAGCTCGCGGGCCTCCTCCACCTCCTGTTCGCGCAGGTCGTCGGCGGTCGGCTCGGCGGTCAGACCGTCGGCGATCCGGACCGCCGCGTCCCGCATCTTCTCCCAGTCCTCGACGGCCTCGCGGACGTCGGACAGGACGCGCAGCAGATCGTTGTTGATCTGCTTGAGGTCCGCGCGGTCGGTCTCGCGGTCGATCTCGACGTGGATCCAGGACTCGATGTGCGCGTCGTGCGGCAGCGTCTCCCCGGCGGCCACCGCCGCGGCGGCCGCGGCGACGGCGGAGGGCTCGGTGATCAGCTCGACGAGCCTGCCGGTGACGTCCCGGCGGACGACGACCTGCGGGTGGATGACGACATGGATGCCGCGTCCCTGGCGTGACAGCTCGTTGGTCACGGAGTCGACGAGGAAGGGCATGTCGTCGGTGACGACCTCGACGACGGAGTGGCTGCACGTCCAGCCGTTCTCCTCCACGGTCGGGGTGTGCACCCGTACGTTGGCCGTGCCCTGGGGGCGGTTCTCGGCCAGCCGGTAGTGGGAGTACGCGGCTCCGAAGACGTCGACCGGGTCACGGCCGCTGAGGTCCTCCGGGGCGGTGTGCAGGTAGTAGCGCTGGAGGAACGCGAGCACGGTGTCGTGGTCCGGGATGCCGGACTTGCTCTCGCTCGTCGTCCCAGTCGGTAGATACCCCCCGACCGGGCTGTTCTCAGCTACCCGGGCGGCCCGTTCGAGCAGCTCGGCCTTGGCTTCGTCCAGCTTGGTCTGCATTGTCCTCTGGCTCCTGTCGCGCGCCGTTGCGTGACGTAGAAGGAAGTACGAACTCGTGCCCTCCGACGCGCCACCACGACACGGGGTGTCCGGTCTGGTTCGACGCTATGCCGCAGGGCGAGACGAGCGGGGGGTAATCAGCCATTCTCGGTGCCCGACGGGGATGTGACGCTGCTCTCGGCGGCGTGCCGTCCGTGGGGGTACCCGGCGTCCCGGGAGCCCTGGTGGCTCCCTCCCGCCCGCGAGGACCAGCGACCGCCGCCCGGACACGGATGTCGTCCGTGCTCACCGGGCGCAGGGCAGGGACGACGACGTCCCCGCGAACTATCGCGCTGATCACGCCACAAGGCTATCCCTCCGGACGGGGGGCACGTCATGAGCCGTATGTGTACAAAACAGGGGGTGGAACTTTGACGTTCTGCACAGTACCCCTCGCGCACTTTTGAGCTTACCTCCGCGCAACCGAGCCTATACGCGCCGCTGGGGAAGCCATAGCCTGACGAGGAGAACCCTGCCGCAGCGAGGGGAGCCCACCATGACGGCCAAGATCCTGATCGTGACCGGCGACGCGGCGGAGTCGCTGGAGGTCCTGTACCCCTACCAGCGCCTGCGCGAGGAGGGGTACGAGGTCCATATCGCGGCCCCCAGCCGCAAGCAGCTCCGGTTCGTCGTCCACGACTTCGAGCCGGGCTACGACACCTACACCGAGAAGCCCGGCTACTCCTGGCCCGCCGACCTGGCCTTCTCCGAGGTCGACCCCGGTCAGTACGTCGCGGTGGTCGTCCCCGGCGGCCGGGCCCCGGAGTACCTGCGCAACGACCCCGAGCTGCGCAAGATCCTCAAGTCGTTCTTCGACACCGACAAGCCGGTCGCCCAGATCTGTCACGGCCCGCTGCTGACCGCCGCCGTGGACGCGCTGTCGGGCCGCCGCGTCACCGCGTACCCCGCCCTCGAACTCGACATGCAGGCCGCCGGCGCCACCTTCCAGGACGCCGAGGCGGTCGTCGACGGCACGCTCGTCTCCGCCCGCGCCTGGCCGGACCACTCCGCCTGGATGCGCGAGTTCCTCACGGTGCTGCGGGCCAAGGCGCCGGTGACGTGATGAGCGGAGGGTCAGGAGGGTGAGGTGGGCCGGAGGTCACGCGGCGAGCCGCTCGGCCTCCTCGACGGCCTCCTCCAGGGTGTCCACGACGGGCACCCCGACCCACTCCAGGCTGGCTCTGCTGTGGGAACCGCCCGTGTAGAGCACGGCCCGCGCTCCCACGTGCCGGGCGGCCACGGCGTCGTCGGCGGCGTCCCCGATCACGACGGTCCGCTCCGGCTCCACGTCCGCGAGCCGGCGCAGATGCCGGACCATGTGCTCGGCCTTGCTGCCCCCGGACGGGCCGGTGCGCCCGTCGACCCGGACGAAGTGCGGCTCGATCCCGAAGCCACGGACCAGCGGGACCAGTTCCTCGTGCACGTACATGCTGAGGATCGACTGGCTGCGCCCGCCGGAGACCCACTCGGTGAGCAGCCCCGGCACACCGTCGGTCAGGCCGCAGGCGACCCGGTGCTCGGCGTAGTACCGATGGAAGACCACGTCCATGGCCTCCCACTCCTCGTCCGAGGGCAGCCGCCCGATCAGCCGCTCGTAGAACTTCGGCACCGGCACGCAGTACAGCTCCCGGTACCGCTCCAGCGTGATCGGCTCGATCCCCAGCTCCGCGAACGCCGCGTTCGTCGCCCCGATGATCGCCTCGTTGTCGTTCAACAAGGTCCCGTTCCAGTCCCAGACGATGTGCGCCCCGGCTCCGTTCATCCCCATACAGGCAAACTACCCCTCACCACCGACAACGCATGCCCACCACCCACCGGGGCCACCAGCCTCGAACACCTGTGACGGCAGGTCGACCGCCTCCGACCCACACCCGCCCGGCCCCGGAACCGCCACCACGCCGGCGGTGTCCGGCGGCGGTCGCGCACTCGTCGTCGCCGTCGGCAGGAGGACAGCGCCGCCCAGCCGTCGCCGCCGTTCCCGACCTCGGGCCGTGTGCCGCCCGCGGGCCCCGACGGGGGGCGCCCGCGGTCGACCGCCGCCGCGGGGGCGCGGAAATCAGCCGCCGAGTCCCACGAGGTTCGGGATCTCCTGGGTCGCGTACCAGAGGAGTTCGTGGTCGTCCGCGCCGTCCACGATGAACTGCGCGTCGTCGTCCCCCTGGTCCGCCGCCCCCAGCGCGTCCGCGGCCTCGCCCACCTCCTCCTCGGCCTCCGCCGAGTCGACGTGCACGGCCGCCGCCTTGCCCAGCGGCACGGGGCCGGCGACCCGCACCTCCCCGAGCGCCGCCGGATCGAGGCCCCGGTCGGGATCGGCCACCGCGTCCCGGTCGGCCACGTCCACCGCCACGACGACCCGCCGCCGCGCGGCCCCCGGGTCCACGGCCAGCAGCCGCAGCGAGGCGTGCGCCGCCCGGTTCAGCGCCGCGTACTCCAGCTCCTCGATGTCGTCGGACAGGTACCACTCCCGCAGGGCCGGGGTGACGGCGTACGCGACGAACGCCCCCTCCCCCAGCTCACCCGTCTTGTACGCCTCGGCGAGCCCGGGGAGGGTCAGGGGGACGTAGACGCGCATGGCAGGCCGCTTTCGTAGTCGTGATCTCGGAGCGCCCCGGAGCGTCCGGCGGTGCGTCCGGGCGGTCCGTTCGCGCGCTGCGTCCCGGGTCCCGCCGCGAAGGCCCCGCGAAGCCTCCGGAGGCCCTTCAGGATACGTGCGGGCGTCCCCTTTCGAGCGCCCGCCCGGCGCCCCGGACGCGTCCACCCCGGGCCCGTCGTCTCACCCGGTACGCCCGCGCCCCGCCGGGCCCCGCCCCCCTCGCCGTCACCCTGATAGGTGAACATTTCCCGGCCCCGGGCAACGGCCCGCGCCTCCTTGCGACGGCCCCCTCCGGCCTCGTACAAGATCCCCATCGCCAAGTTACCGACTGGTACCCGCCCTGGTACCCGGCGGCCTCACCGACGAACGGGGATTTCCGATGAACAAGGTCATGACCAGGACCAGGCGCACCCCCGGCACCCGCCCGCCCGTCCGCCACGACACCCGCCGCCCGGGCCGCACCCCGGCCCGCACGGCCCCGGGAGAGGGCCGCCCGTCGGCACGCCGCTCCACGACCGCGACGCCCTCGGTCCAGCCCTCGCCCCGTACCACCCCCACGACCGCCGGGCACACCCCGCACCCCCGCCCCACCGACCGCTTCGCCGACCTCCTCCTCGCCGTGCTCAGCGGCCGGCGGCCGGTCCACAGCATGCTGCGCCACACCGCCGGGCGGGCCTACGACGAACTGGCCCTGCTGACCGAGCACGGCACCCTGCGCCTGCCCCGAGACACCGACCCCGTGGTCCGCGACATCGGCTACTACGTGGCCGGCCCGGGCGCCCTGGAGGTGTTCGCCCGCATCGGCGCCGGCGACCGCCTCCGTGCCATGGCCTTCCGCCTGGAACACGGCCCCGACCACCGCTGGCGCTGCACGGCGGTGGAACTCGGCGGCCCGAGGCTCCCCCACCCGGACGACGAGGACTGAACGGCGGCGCCACGACGCGCGAAGGGCCGGGCACCCGAAGGTGCCCGGCCCTCACAGCCTCACGGCCCGCGTCCCTACTTCTTGCGGCGGCGGCTGGTCTTCACTTCTTGCGGCGGCGGCTGGTCTTCGCCTGCTGCTTGCGGCGCTCCGCGCGGGTGAGGCCGTCGGCCTCGGAGCGGATCGGCTCGTCCTCGGGGAGGTCACCCTCCACGATGCCGCCCTCGCCGTCGACGGTGGGCGCCGAGAAGTGCAGCCGGTCACGGCGCTGCGGGGCCTCCAGGCCCTTGGCGCGGATCTCCGGCCGCGACGCACCCGCCTGGGCCGGCACGGCGTCGCCCTTGTCCAGGGACGGCTTCGCGTCCTCGACCGGGACCTCCTCGACCTGCTGCTCGACCTGGACCTCCAGGTTGAACAGGTAGCCGACGGACTCCTCCTTGATGCCCTCCATCATGGCGGTGAACATGTCGAAGCCCTCGCGCTGGTACTCCACCAGCGGGTCCTTCTGCGCCATCGCGCGCAGGCCGATGCCCTCCTGGAGGTAGTCCATCTCGTAGAGGTGCTCGCGCCACTTGCGGTCCAGCACCGACAGGACCACCCGGCGCTCCAGCTCACGCATGATCTCGGGGCCGAGCTGCGTCTCACGCGCCTGGTACTGCTCGGTGATGTCGTCCTTGATGGACTCGGCGATGAACTCGGCGGTCAGCCCGGCCCGGTCCCCGGCGGCCTCCTCCAGCTCGTCGACGGTGACCTTCACCGGGTAGAGCTGCTTGAAGGCGCCCCACAGCCGGTCGAGGTCCCACTCCTCGGCGAAGCCCTCGGCGGTCTCGGCGGTGATGTACGCGTCGATGGTGTCGTCCATGAAGTGCTGGATCTGCTCCTGCAGGTCCTCGCCCTCCAGGACGCGGCGCCGCTCGCCGTAGATGACCTCGCGCTGCCGGTTGAGGACCTCGTCGTACTTGAGGACGTTCTTCCGGGTCTCGAAGTTCTGCTGCTCGACCTGCGACTGGGCCGAGGCGATCGCGCGGGTGACCATCTTGTTCTCGATCGGGACGTCGTCCGGCACGTTCGCCATGGACATCACACGCTCGACCATCTGGGCCTTGAAGAGCCTCATCAGGTCGTCGCCCAGCGAGAGGTAGAACCGGGACTCACCGGGGTCGCCCTGACGGCCGGAACGACCGCGCAGCTGGTTGTCGATACGCCGGGACTCGTGCCGCTCGGTGCCGAGGACGTAGAGCCCGCCGAGCTCCTTGACCTCCTCGAACTCCGCCTTGACCGCCTCCTCGGCCTTCGCGAGGGCCTCGGGCAGGGCGTGGGCCCACTCCTCGATGTGCTCCTCGGGGTCGAGGCCGCGCTGGCGCAGCTCCGCCTCGGCGAGGTCGTCGGGGTTGCCGCCGAGCTTGATGTCCGTACCGCGGCCGGCCATGTTGGTGGCGACGGTCACGGCGCCCTTGCGGCCGGCCTGGGCGACGATCGTCGCCTCCCGGTCGTGCTGCTTGGCGTTGAGCACCTCGTGCTGGACGCCGCGCTTGCTCAGCTGCTGCGAGAGGTACTCGGACTTCTCGACCGACGTCGTACCGACGAGGATCGGCTGGCCCTTCTCGTGCTTCTCGACGATGTCGTCGACGACCGCCTCGAACTTCGCGACCTCGGTGCGGTAGATCAGGTCGGACTGGTCCTTGCGGACCATCGGGCGGTTGGTCGGGATCGGGACGACACCGAGCTTGTAGATCTGGTGGAACTCGGCGGCCTCGGTCATCGCCGTACCGGTCATGCCGGACAGGCCGGGCTGTTCCTTGCCGTTGTGGTCGTGGCGCTTGTAGAGGCGGAAGAAGTTCTGCAGGGTGATCGTGGCGAGTGTCTGGTTCTCGTCCTTGATGTCCACCCCTTCCTTCGCCTCGATCGCCTGATGCATGCCCTCGTTGTAGCGGCGGCCGGCGAGGATACGGCCGGTGTGCTCGTCGACGATCATGACTTCGCCGTCCATGACGACGTAGTCCTTGTCCTTCTTGAAGAGCTCCTTGGCCTTGATGGCGTTGTTCAGGTAGCCCACCAGAGGAGTGTTCACCGACTCGTAGAGGTTGTCGATGCCCAGCCAGTCCTCGACCTTGCCGACACCCGCCTCGTGGATGGCGACGGTGCGCTTCTTCTCGTCGACCTCGTAGTCGCCGGTCTCCTCGATGCCCTTGAGGGGGTTGCCGGGCTCGCCCTTCTTCAGCCGCGTGACCAGCTTGGCGAAGTCGCCGTACCACTTGGTGGCCTGGTCGGCCGGGCCGGAGATGATCAGCGGCGTACGGGCCTCGTCGACCAGGATGGAGTCGACCTCGTCGACGATCGCGAAGTTGTGGCCGCGCTGGACCAGCTCGTCCTTGGACCACGCCATGTTGTCGCGCAGGTAGTCGAAGCCGAACTCGTTGTTCGTGCCGTAGGTGATGTCGCACGCGTACTGCTCACGGCGCTGGGCCGGCGTCATGTTGGCGAGGATGCAGCCGACGCTCAGACCCAGGAACTTGTGGACGCGGCCCATCAGCTCGGAGTCGCGCTCGGCCAGGTAGTCGTTGACCGTGATCAGGTGGACGCCTTCGCCCGACAGCGCGTTCAGATACGCGGGCAGCGTGCCGACGAGGGTCTTGCCCTCGCCGGTCTTCATCTCGGCGACATAGCCGAGGTGGAGGGCGGCACCGCCCATGATCTGCACGTCGTAGTGGCGCTGGCCGAGGGCGCGCTTGGCACCCTCGCGCACGGTGGCGAACGCCTCGGGGAGCAGGTCGTCGAGGCTCTCACCGTCGGCGTACCGCTGCTTGTACTCCTCGGTGAGGGCGCGCAGCTCGGCGTCGGAGAGGTCGACGAAGTCCTCTTCGATGGAGTTGACCTGGTCCGCGATGCGGTGCAGCTTGCGCAGGATTTTGCCTTCGCCTGCACGCATGATCTTCGAGAGGACGGACACGGGGGTTTGTCTCCTTGCCGGTCGGGCCTGGGGAGGGTCGGTTTCAATGACAGTTGACAGTCTTGAATCACAGCTTGAGCAACGGCCATCGTAAGCGAGGACCCCGCCGTGCCGGGAGGTCTGGCGGTGACAGCTCACCAGGACAACGGGCAGGCGCCGCGGATGGTGCCGCGTTCCGCCCACCAAATGCGCACATCGTGACCGTTCCCTCACGCGCCGCGCCCCCGCGCCGGTCACCGGCACCCCCGCGACGGCCCCGGAGGACCGGCGCGCAAGGGGATGGCGCCCCCCGTGTGCCACCGAGCAGAATCGCCCGATGGAACCCGTCACCCTGACCACCGAGCGCCTGCTGCTGCGCACCGTGGACCGGCGCGACACCGCCACGGTGTACGCGGCCGCCCAGGACCCGGACATCCAGCGCTGGACCACGATCCCCTCGCCGTATCTGCGGGAGCACGCCGAGGGTTTCGTCGAGCGGGCCGTTCCCGAGGGCTGGGCCGACGCCTCGATGTTCACCTTCGGCCTCTTCCTGCCCGCCGGGGACCTGGCGGGGATGCTCGGCATCACCATGCGTCTGCCCGGCACCGGCGAGATCGGCTTCTGGGCCACCCGGGAGCACCGCCGCCACGGCTACGTCACCGAGGCCGCCCGCGCCGCCGCCCACTGGGCCTTCACCTCGCTCGCCCTGGACCGCCTCGAATGGCGCGCCGAGGTGGGCAACGCCGCCTCCCGCGCGGTGGCCGAACGCGCCGGCTTCGTCTTCGAGGGCACGCTCAGGTCCGGTCTCGACAACCACGGGGTCCGCCGCGACTGCTGGATGGCCTCCCTGCTCCCCTCGGACCTGGGCCTGCCGTCCGCGACACCGTACGTGCCGGCACGGCCCTGACCCCGCCACCGAGCCGCCCGGCCCCGCCTGTCAGTGCCCTCCCCTACCCTGCGGAGCATGACCTCCCTTCCGCGCCCCAGCACCGAACTCTCCGCAGACGAGGCCCGCAGAATCGCCCTCCGGGCGCAGGGCTTCCTCGGCGCCCCGGACCGCAGGTCCGGCGTCCGGGGCGTGCTGCGACACCTGGGCGCGGTCCAGCTCGACACCATCTCGGTCCTCGCCCGGTCCCACGAACTCATCCCGTACGCCCGCCTCGGCGCCGTGGGCCGCGCCACCGTCGACCGCGCCTACTGGACGGACACGCACGCCTTCGAGTACTGGTCCCACGCCGCCTGCATCCTCCCCATCGAGGAGTGGCCCCACTTCGCCTTCCGCCGCCGGGCCTACCGCTCCCGCCCCCAGTGGAACCACCAACTCCCCGACGGCGCCTACGAGCGGGTCATCAAGCAGCTCCGTGACGAGGGTCCCCTCACGGCCACCGAACTGGGCGGCGCGAAGCGCACCAGCGAGTGGTGGGACTGGTCCGGGGAGAAGGTCGCCGTCGAACGCGCCCTGATGCACGGCGAGGTGGTCTGTGTGGAGCGCCGCGGCTGGAAGCGGGTGTACGACCTCGCCGAGCGCGCGATCCCCGGCCACCTCCTCCACGACGAGCTGGACGACACGGAGTGCGTACGCCGCCTGGTCCGGCTGGCCGGTGAGGCCCTGGGCGTCGGCACCCGCGCGGACATCGCGGACTACCACCGTCTCAAGGGCGAGCAGTTCGACGCGGTCGTCGCCGACTCGGGCCTGGTCCCGGTGACGGTGGCGGGCTGGGCCAAGCCGGCCTGGGCCGACCCGGCGGCGCTCGCCACGCCCCCGCGCGGCCGCCACCGCACCACGCTCCTGTCCCCGTTCGACTCCCTGATCTGGGAACGGGCCCGCACGGAGCGCGTCTTCGGCTTCACCCACCGCCTGGAGGCCTACGTCCCCAAACAGAAGCGGGTCCACGGCTACTTCGCGATGCCGGTCCTGTCCGGCGGCCGGCTCGTCGGCCGTGTCGACCCCGCCCGCGACGGCCGCACCCTGGTCGCCAAGCAGGTCACCCTCGACGGCCCGAAGGCGGTCCCGGCCGTGGCCCAGGCCCTTCTGGAGGCGGCGACCTGGGTGGACTGCACGGACGTGCGCGTCGAGCGGGTCGACGCCCCGGAACTGCGGGAGCCGCTGGTGCGCGCCCTGGCGTGACGGGTTCAGCGGGTCCGGCAGATCTAGCGGATTTCGAGGATCTTCTCCCGCATCGCGTAGACCACGGCCTCCATCCTGGAGTGCAGCTGCAGCTTCTCCAGGATGTTGCGCACGTGGTTCTTCACGGTGTTCTCGGAAATGAACAGTTCCTTGGCGATGTCCCGGTTGTTCATCCCGGTGGCCACCAGCTTCAGCACTTCCAGTTCCCGGTCCGTCAGCCGCGGCGCCGGCACGAGGCGCCGCTCGTCGGTCCGCTGGATCATGGACTTGAACTCGGTGAGCAGCTTCGAGGCCATCGAGGGGCTGATCTGCGACTGCCCGTCGGCGACGGCGCGGATGGCCGTGGCCACCTCGTCCGTGGAGATCTCCTTGAGGAGATAGCCGGTCGCCCCCGCCTTGATCGCGTCGTAGAGGTCGGCCTCCTCGTCACTGATCGTCAGCATGATGATCTTCGCGCTGGGGGCCACCTCCTTGATGGAGGTGCACGCCTCGATACCGCCGCGCTTGGGCATCCGCACGTCCATCAGCACGATGTCGGGCAGCAGGTCCGCGGCCTTGTCGACCGCCTCCGCCCCGTCCCCGGCCTCACCGACGACCTGGATGTCCTCCTCGGCGGCGAGCACGATCTCCAGGCCGCGGCGGAAAAGCGCGTGGTCGTCCACGACGAGGACCCGGATCGGCTCCTTGCGCGAGGAGCCCTCGGCGGAGTCCGTGCCGGTGGAACCGCCGTCGGCATTCACGTCACGCATCGGTCCGAAACTGCTGTCCGCCATCGTTCCTCCCCCTGAAGGCCGTGGCCCTGTGTTTCTGTGCCATTGCCAACCCAAGGCAACGGCCCCCCGGTTGGGGCCGGTTCGGCCATGATTTCATGCCCGGCCCACCCTGCGGTGACAGAGCGGGCCTCAAGGGGTCGCACACCGGTGCCCCTGGGGGCGCACAAGCGCTCCAGGGGCACCGGCCGGTGTCACCCGGCGCGCTCAGCCGCCGAGCGCGCCGCCCGCGGCGTCCGGATGCGCCTGGGCGACCATCGGGTCCGTGCTGAGGTGGATGACGCCGTAGTCGTAGGCGTGCCGCCGGTAGACGACACTCGGTTCCTTGGTCTCGGAGTCGACGAAGAGGTAGAAGTCGTGCCCGACCAGCTCCATCTCGTAGAGAGCCTGGTCGAGGGTCATCGGGGATGCCACGTGGGTCTTCTCGCGGACGATGAGGGGCCCCTCGCCCTTCACCTCCAGCGAACCGATCTTCTTGGTGGGAACGCCCTCCGCCTTCTCCTCGTCGGCGACGTACCCGTTGCCGTTGAGCGTGGCCACGCCGGGGACGTGGTCGGCGACCTCCGCGGCCGTCAGACGGCGCGCTCCACGGCGCGTGTAACGCTTGTCGTGCTGCTTGCGCAGCCGGGCCTCCAGCTTGTCCGCCGCCAGGTCGAGCGCCGCATACGGATCGCTTGCCGCTGCCTCGGCCCGGATCACCGGCCCGCGCGAGTGGAGCGTGATCTCCACCCGGTCGCTGCGGTCGGCCTGTCGGGGGTTGGGCTCCTTGGACACCTCGACGTCGAGGCTGATCACCTTGCCGTCGAGCTTCTGGATCTTCTCCAGCTTCAGCTTCTCGGCCACGTGCTTGCGGAACCGCTCGGGCACCTCGGTCTTGCGGCCCTTGACGACGATGTCCACGCAGAACTCCGTTCCCGGATCGCTCCGCTCCACTGGCGGAGCATCTCCCTTGTGCACCAGGTTCCGGTGGCTCCCGGAACCGCGGACTCGGTGACTTCCACCTCCTCCTCCCCCGTGGACAAGATCTCCACCCACCGGTACGGGGTGATTCGGAAAAGCCGCAGCGCAGCATTCAGATATGTGGTGAACGGCCGGGGCCATTCCCTCACAACCGAACATATCTCGCCCGGCCGGATGTCGTCACCCTCTACTGGGGCGTACCTCCGTTCAGGTGAAATGGCCCTTTCATTACCTGCAACGATGCAAGTTCTCTGTCAGTTCCGGTTTATTTCGAAAGAGTCGGGTGGTGCGGCGACGACGGCCGCTCTGATCCTGTCCTCGACACCGTTCCCCCTCGTCGTTCCCGTCACCCCCCGTGTTCGCACCGCCCCCTCCGGCTTTCCTCTCGCAACGAACTCCCCCGTCCTGGCCGCATGCCCGTCCCGCGCCGTCCGAACCGCCCTGGCCGCCTCCGCGAGCGAGGCACCCGTCGTCATCAGGTCGTCCACGAGCACGATCGCGCCCCCGTCCAGCAGAGGGGTACCCCCCGCCGCCACCTCCAGAGCACCCGCGAGGTTCTCCAACCGCCGCCGGGCGTCCAGCCCCGACTGGTCGGCCACCGCCCGCCGCTGCCGCAGCACCCCGGCGACCCGGGCCGGCGACCCGGTGCGCCGCAGCTCCCCGGCGGCCGCAAGCGCGATCCGCCGCGCGGGGTCGTGCCCCCGCGCCCGCACCGCCCGCCGCGCCGACGGCACCGGGACCAGCAGCACCGGCCCGCCGCCACCGGCCCGTACGGCCGCCCGTACGGCCCCCGCCAGGGCCGTGCCGAGCGGTCCGGCGAGCGCCAGCGCCCCCCGTTCCTTGTGCGCGATCAGCGTGGCCCGCACCGCGTCCTCGTACGGCGCCGCCGCGTGCACCACGGGCAGTCCCGACGGCTCCGGCACCGGTCGCACCCGGCACGGCGCGGCTCCGGTCAGAGCCGCCCGGCACTCCGGACAGAGCACCGCGCGCGACCTCCCGCACCCCCCGCACTCGGCCGGCAGCACCAGATCCATGAGGTCCCGCCACCACCCCCGCATGGCCTCCACTGTGCCGACGCACCCGCGGCTCCGCCACCCCTGTGGACAACCGCCTGTGGACAACTCATCGCCATCGCACAGTGGTTGTCACCCACACGAATGAATGACGAGTGCGGGAACGACGACGTGCCCCGCGCCGCGCTCGTCCCGGATGGACCGGCGCCGCACTCATCCCGGATGGACCGGCGCCGCACTCATCCGGGATAGACAGGCGCTGACCCTTCCTTGACCACCGTCTGCCACTGCGCCCCCGGCGACAGCCGGACGATCCCGTCGGCCGAGTGCGCGACCAGCGGCTGGCTCTCGTCCTCGGACGCGGCGATCTCCTCCACCCCGGTGAGCGCGGAGGGCCCGGAGCCGGGCGTCGGGGACCCGTCGACGCGTACGTACCGCATCTGCTGCACACCGCCGGGCTCGCGCCCCACGACCACGAGCTGGCTGTCGCCGGCCCACGACATGGCGGTGACGTCCTCCAGGTCCGGTGTAACGGACCGCAGTTCGACGATGGAGACGGTGGTGCTCTCCGCGTCGGCGTCCCGCTCGATGCGCCCGATGTACAGCGCCCGCTTGCCCTCGTTGTTCAGGATCAGCGCCACCCGCACCCCGTCGGCGGCCACCCGCACCGCCTCGATGCGCCCGTCGAGGTTGGGCGTCCTGACTTCGAGCGGGTCGCCCATGCCGTCCGTCAGGACCAGCAGACGAGGGTTCTCAGGGTCGCGGTCGGCCACCCACAGGTCGCCCCGGCCGTCCCAACTGGGTGTCGTCAGCCGGTCCTTCGCGGTGGCACCGGAGCTGTGCAGCACCGGCTCGCCGATCGTGGTCCCCGGCGTCAGCGGCGCCACGTACAGGTCGCTGCCGTCGGCCGACACACCGGCCGCCCGCTCCTCGTCGCGCGAGACGGCGGCCGACCGCAGCGGTTTCGCACCGTCACCGAGCGCGCCGGGTACGGGTGTCGGCGTGGTCACCGCGCCCTGCCCGGACAGCCGTGCGAGCTTGCGGTCGCCGTCGATGAAGTACTCGAAGCTCGCGCTCCGGTCGGCGCCGTGCGAGGCGACACCGCCGGCCTCGCTCTCGCTCAGCGCACACAGCTGCGTGCCCTTCGACCCCTGCAGCTCCACATCGGTCACACCCGTGGGCATGTAGTCCTGCAGCGTGAACAGGAGTTGGGCGGCCATCTCCTTGCACCTGCTCGCCGAGACCCGGTCGGCCTTCTTGTTCAGCGGCACGACCAGGCTGTTCTGGTCGTCGGGCGTCAGCGCCCGGGTGCCCTTCCGGAGGGCCGTACCGGAGGGGAAGCTCGTCCTCGCGACCGGGTTCAGCCAGCTGGTGGGCCCCTGCAGCAGGTCGCGGACCACCTGGGTCACCGGGTCGACCTGGCTGCGCACGTAGACGGGGTCGGCGACGGTGCCCGGCTCACCGGACTGCGCGGCGGAGGTGAAGTAGTACTTGTTGATGGACTTGTAGTTGCGCTCGAAGTCGGAACGGCCGAGCACCACCCCCGACGGCAGCCGGTCGATGCGCCACTGCCCGGTGTCCTTCACACGCGTGAGATGCACGGTCCTGCGGTACTCGCCGCTCGTGGGCGTGTACGCGTGCTGCTCGTCGACCCGGGCGACCCTCTTGCCCGACAGCTCGAACCGGTAGTCGTCGGCGTCGGGACGGTCCCCCGTGACGGCGGTGTAGGGGGTCGGGGCCTCGGCGAGGACCGTGGTCGACTCGTTCGGGTCCCACTCCTTGGCCGCGTCGCCGGTCAGATACTTGCGCGCGGTCTCGTACCGGAGGTCGTCGCTGGTCAGGGCCTCCAGGAAGCCCTGCACGATCTCCTGCGGCTCGGCGTCGTCGCCGGGCGGCAGCGCGAAGACCCGCACCTTGGAGTCCTGCCTCGGGGTGGACTCGACATCGCGCATGTCACCGCTGCCCGGCATCGACGCGCACCCCGCCAGCAGCACGGCGCACACACCGGCGCTCCCGAGCCGCACGGCCACCCGCACCGGACGCCCGCGGCCGCCTTCCGCACGGTCAGCGCCCACGGAATGCCTCCCCCTGCTCGTGCTGTTCCGCACCGCTGTCGGCCGGCTTCTCCGCGGCCTCGTCCGGACCACTGTCGGGCCGCCGCTCGGGCGGCGTCGGCGGCGGTGTCACGGACGGCCCGCCCGGCCGGGGCACCACACGCGCGCCGTTGCCCGGCAGCGCCGTCGGATCCGCCGTGGGAGCCTGCCCGCCACCCGGCCGGGGCCCTATGGCCGCCCTGGCGGCTCCGTGCTCACCGGCCTGGACCGGCACCGTGGCGAGCTTGCCGCCGCCCGCGAGCGGCCGGCCGGCGTCGTTGAGCCCACGATGGCGCCGGGAGTCCTTCGGCTCCAGGGGTATCGGGGAACCGCGCAGCGGCTCGTCCGCCGTCCTCGGCAGGGTGAGCCGGAACTGCGAACCACCGCCCGGCTCGCCCCACGCCTGCAGCCAGCCCCCGTGCAGCCGGGCGTCCTCCAGGGCGATGGACAGCCCCAGTCCCGTACCACCGGTCGTCCGCGCGCGTGCCGGGTCCGCCCGCCAGAAACGGCTGAAGACCCGGGTGGCCTCCCCCGGCTTGAGCCCCACGCCGTAGTCGCGCACCGCCACCGCCACCGCGCCGCCCGCCGCCGCGAGCTTGACCAGGACGTCCTTGCCCTCGCCGTGCTCCACGGCGTTGACCACGAGGTTGCGCAGCACACGCTCCACCCGCCGGGCGTCGGCCTCGGCCACGACGGGCTGCTGGTTGCCCAGCACCCGTATCCGGGTCCCCTTGCGCTCCGCGAGCGGCTCCGCCCCGCTGACGACCTTCCGCACGACCTCACGCAGGTCTATCGGCTCGGCCTCCAGGGCCGCCGCGCCCGCGTCGAACCGGCTGATCTCCAGCAGGTCAGCGAGCAGCGACTCGAACCGGTCCAGCTGGTCGGCGAGGAGTTCGGCCGACCGCGCGGTGACCGGATCGAAGTCCACCCGCGCGTCATGGATGACGTCCGCCGCCATCCGTACGGTCGTCAGCGGCGTCCGCAGCTCGTGCGACACGTCGGAGACGAACCGCCGCTGCATCCGGGACAGGTCCTCCAGCTGCTGGATCTTCAGCTGAAGGTTCTGCGCCATCTTGTTGAAGGCCTCGCCGAGCCGCGCGATGTCGTCCTCGCCGCTGACCTTCATCCGTTCCTGCAGCCGCCCGGCGGACAGCCGCTCGGCGATCCCGGCCGCCATCCGCACGGGCGTGACGACCTGCCGCACCACGAGCCAGGCGATGGCCCCGAGCAGCACCACGACGAACAGCCCGGCCGTCGCCAGGGTCCCCTTGACCAGGCTCAGGGACTTCTCCTCCTGCGTGAGCGGGAAGAGGAAGTACATCTGGTACGGGTTGCTGTTGGGATCGCTGACCTGCTTGCCGATGATCAGCCCCGGCTGGGACTCCTGCCCGTTGTCGTAGTGGATCCGGGTGTAGCTCTGTACGGCGCCGGTGCCGTCGTCGACCCGCTCACGCAGCTCCTCGGGCACGCTGAGGTCCCAGTCCACGCCTCCGGAGACGCGCGGGCCGAGGCTCCCGGTGTCGCCGTCGGCGGAGGCCGGGCTGAGCGTCACCACGTCGAACGCGCCCTGGCCGCCGCTGGAGAGCGAGGTCACCAGGGTGGTCGTCCACTCGCCGATGTTCTGCACCCGGTCGCCGTCCGGATCCGGGTTGTCGTTCCCGGCCGCGCTCGCGTCGTCGTCGGCCTTCTGCTCGGCGACGGTGAACCCGCCGGTGGCCTGGCTCTGCGAGGCCTTGACCTTGGCGTCCAGCAGCCCGTTGCGGACCTGCCCGATGACGACGAAGCCCAGCAGCAGCACGACGCTGAGCGACATCAGCAGCGTCGTCACGACGATCCTGAGCTGGATGTTGCGCCGCCACAGCCGCATCACGGGCAGCAGCGGGCGGCGCACCCAGCGCATGAACAGCCTCAGGACCGGGCTGCCCTGGACTCCGCCCTGGAGCAACCCGCCCTCCAGCAGACGCCTCCAGCCGGAACCGGGCGCCTTCCGGCCGACAGGCCGCTCCGCGCGGGTCCCCGGCTGGCCGGGCGCCGAAGCGGCACTGTCACCGGACATGTCAGCTGGGCCCTGCCTTGTATCCGACACCACGGACGGTCACCACGATCTCCGGCCGCTCCGGGTCCTTCTCGACCTTGGAGCGCAGCCGCTGCACATGCACGTTCACCAGACGGGTGTCCGCCGCGTGGCGGTACCCCCAGACCTGCTCCAGCAGGACCTCCCGGGTGAACACCTGCCACGGCTTGCGCGCCAGCGCGACCAGCAGGTCGAACTCCAGAGGCGTCAGCGCGATCGACTGCCCCTCACGCTTCACCGAGTGCCCGGCCACGTCGATGACCAGGTCACCGATGGCGAGCTGCTCCGGCGCCGGCTCCTCCGACCGCCTCAGGCGCGCCCGGATCCGGGCCACCAGCTCCTTCGGCTTGAACGGCTTGACGATGTAGTCGTCCGCGCCCGACTCCAGGCCGACCACCACATCGACGGTGTCGCTCTTGGCCGTGAGCATCACGATCGGCACCCCGGACTCCGCCCTGATCAGGCGGCACACCTCGATCCCGTCGCGGCCCGGCAGCATCAGATCCAGCAGCACCAGATCCGGTTTGGCCTCGCGGAACGCGGCCAGCGCCTTGTCGCCGTCGGCTACGAAAGACGGCTCAAAACCTTCACCACGCAACACAATGCCGAGCATCTCGGCCAGTGCGGTGTCGTCGTCGACGACAAGGACTCGTCCCTTCATGAATGCCATCATCCCATTAACTAAATCGTTACCTGGCGTGACCTGTCACACAGCTCTGCGAGCGCCTCAGCCGTCACGGGCGACACGACCCCCTCCTCGGTGACGATCGCCGTCACCAACTCGGGCGGTGTCACGTCGAACGCGGGGTTGTACGCCTGGGTCCCCAGGGGTGCCACCGCGATCCCGCCTCCCGCCTCCGCTCCCGCCGACGGAACCTGAGGTGCCGTGATCTCCGTCACCTCATGCCCCGCGCGCTGTTCCACCTCGATGGACGCCCCGTCCGGGGTGTCCGCGTCCACCGTCGTCAGCGGCGCCACCACGATGAACGGCACGTGGTGATACCGGGCGAGCACCGCGAGCGGATAGGTCCCGACCTTGTTCGCCACCGATCCGTCGGCGGCGATCCGGTCGGCTCCCACCAGCACCGCGTCCACCTCTCCTGCCGCGAACAGCGAGCCCGCGGCATTGTCCGTGAGCAAGGTGTACGCCATCGCGCTGCGCGCCGCCTCATAAGCGGTCAGACGGGCCCCCTGCAGCAGCGGACGCGTCTCGTCCACCCACAGCCGCCGCAGCCGCCCCACCCGGTGCGCCGCGAGCGCCACCGCGAACGCCGTGCCCTCACCGCCCGACACCAGCGCCCCGGTGTTGCAGTGCGTGAGCACCCGGTGCCCGCCGCCCGGCAGCAGCTCGTCCAGCAGCGCCAGACCGTGCGCGGCCATACGGGAACTGGCCTCGGCGTCCTCCCGGTGCAGCGCCCGCGCCGCGGCGAGCGCCGCCTCGGCGGCCCGCTTCCGGTCTCCCGTCCGGCCCAGCTCGGCCCGGTGCGCGTCCCGCGCCCGGCGCACACCCACCGCGAGGTTCACCGCGGTGGGCCGGGCGCCCTCCAGCGCCGCGGCGGCGTCCTCCACGTCGAACCCGCGCGCGGCGGCGAGCGCGACGCCGTACGCCCCGGCGATCCCCAGCAGCGGCGCCCCGCGCACGGCGAGGACCCGGATCGCCTCCACCAGCGCGGGCGCGTCCGTGCACACCAGCTCGACCTCCTCGGCCGGCAGTCTCGTCTGGTCGAGGAGGACCAGGACGGGGCCTTCGGGCGGCTCGTCCCATCGGATCGCGGGTATCTCGCTCGGCCGGGTGTCGTCGCCGGATCGCGCGTACTGATCAGCCATGCGGTCAGTCTGCCCCGTATCCGTCGGACAATTGAAGGTACGCAGCGGATACGGCCCCCGGTCACGTCGCGCGGAGCGCGTGGCACGATGGGCGCCAAGCCGCCGCCGCGACCGCGGACGAGCACCGTGAAGGAGCGACGATGAAGGACACTCCGGGCTGGGCCTCGCCCGGATCCGCCCCCTCCGGCGGCCAGGAGCCGGACCCGCAGGGCTCCGCGCGGCCCGAGGACCGGACCGACGCCGACCGCGCACAGCCCGCGGACCAGGCGGGTCCCGGCCAGGCGCCGCAGCAGTCCAAGTGGTCCAAGGAGCAGCCGCCGCCCGCCCAGTGGTCCGCTCCCACCCCGCAGGCCCCCGGCCCGACCCCGCCACCGCCGCCCGTGCCGGGCTGGGGCGGCCACCCCGGCCCCGGAGCCCCCGGCGGCCCCGGATACGGCGCTCCCGGCTACGGCACCCCGGGCTGGGGCGGCGGCTGGGGCGGCCCTCCGCCCGCCGCCAAGCCCGGTGTGATCCCGCTGCGCCCCCTCGGCATCGGCGAGATCCTCGACGGCGCGGTCTCCACCATGCGCACGCACTGGCGCACGGTCCTCGGCATCTCCCTGGCCGTCGCGGTCGTCACCCAGATCGCCGTCATCCTGCTCCAGGGCTTCGTCCTCGACGACACCGCGAGCGCCGACGCCCTCAACGACCCCACCGCCACCCCCGGCGAACTGGGCCGCGCCCTGCGCGACACCCTGCTGAGCACCTCCGTCGTCATGGTGATCTCCCTGCTGGGCACGATCATCGCGACGGCCCTGCTCACCACCGTGACCAGCCGTGCCGTCCTCGGCAGGTCGGTGACCACCGCCGAGGCCTGGCGGGACGCCCGCCCCCAGCTCCTCAGGCTGGCCGGGCTGACCGTCCTCCTGCTCGTGATCGCCGTCCTGGTCATGGCCGTCGGCGTGCTCCCCGGCATCCTCCTCGCCACCGGCGGCTCCACCGGCGCAGGCGTCCTCCTCGCCCTCCTCGGCGGACTCGGCGCCTTCGTCCTCACCGTGTGGCTGATGATCCGCTTCTCGCTCGCCTCGCCCGCGCTGATGCTGGAGAAGCAGGGCGTCCGCAAGTCCCTGGGCCGCTCCGTCAAGCTGGTGCGCGGCTCCTGGTGGCGGGTCCTCGGCATCCAGCTGCTCGCCGCGATCATCGCCTACATCGTCGCGTCGATCGTCGTGATCCCCTTCTCCTTCGCGGGCGCCGCCCTCGACGGGGACGGCATCTCCGGCCTCCTCGCCACCGGCGGCACCACACTCGGCTGGACCTACCTCGTCATCAGCGGCGTCGGCGCGGTGATCGGGTCCACCCTCACCTTCCCGATCAGCGCGGGCGTCACCGTGCTCCTCTACATCGACCAGCGCATCCGCCGCGAGGCCCTCGACCTCGAACTGGGCCGCGCCGCCGGCCTCCAGGGCTACGGCGGCGCCCCGGGCGCCACCCCGGGGAGCTGACGGGGTGAACCTGGCGGGGGGAGCACTGACAGCCGTACCGACGGCGTGGCGCTCGGCGGACGAGCCGCCCCTCACCCTCCCGCGCGACCCCGCGCGGGAGGCGGCCCGACGCGAGCTGTCCAAGGGCATGTACCACCAGAACGACCCCAGTTGGTACGAGCGTGCCCTGGACGCCTTCTGGCAGTGGCTCGACAAGGTCTTCGGCGCCGCCTCGGCCGCCACCCCCGGCGGCACGCTCGGCCTCGTCGTCATCGTCCTGGCCGTACTGGCCCTGCTGGGTGCCCTGTGGTGGCGCCTGGGCACCCCACGCCGCGCTCCCGCCTCGTCCGCCGTCCTCTTCGACGACCGCCCCCGCAGCGCCGCCGAACACCGGGCGGCCGCCGAGGCACAGGCCGCCCAGGGCCACTGGAACCAGGCCGTCCAGGAACGCATGCGCGCCGTCGTCCGCTCCCTGGAGGAACGCGCCCTGCTCGACGTACGCCCCGGCCGCACCGCGGACGAGGCGGCCTCCGAAGCGGGCACCTCGCTCCCCGCCCACGCGGACCGCCTGCACACCGCCGCCCGGGACTTCGACGACGTCACGTACGGCGGCCGGTCCGTCGCCGAGGAAACGTACCTCCGGCTCGCCGCCCTCGACACCGACCTGGAACGCACCAGGCCCGCACCGGCGGGCAGCACCCCCGGCACCGCCCGCGGCACCCGCCCGGGAGCCGCCGAATGACCGCCGGGGCCACGCCTCCGTCCACCTCGGTCTCGCCCACGGCCCGCCAGGTGTGGACCCGCGCGCGCGGTGTCGTCCTCGCGGCGGTGATCCTCCTGACGGCCGCCGCCGTCATCGCCGTGATCCGCTCCGGCGCCCAGCACGGCCGCCTGGACCCCCGCTCCGCCGACACCGACGGCAGCCGCGCCATCGCCGAACTCCTCGACGACCGGGGCGTGTCCACCCGGCTCGTCACCTCCCTCGACCGGGCGGCCACCGCGGCCGGCCCCGACACGACGCTCCTGGTCGCGAACCCGGACCTGCTGACCGACTCCCAGCAGAGCCGCCTCCGCGCGGCGACCGGGGACTCCGGCGGACGCACGGTCCTGGTGGCCCCCGGCGCCCCGTCCGTGCGCACCCTCGCCCCCGGCGTCACCGCCGACGCCGCCCTCAGCCTGGACTCCACGCTCCGGCCCCGCTGCGAACTGCCGGCCGCCCGCCGTGCGGGCAGCGCCGACACCGGCGGCATCCGCTACGACGTCACCGTCGGCGCGGCCGACACCTGCTACCCCGAGAACGGCCTGCCCACCCTGGTGCGCGTCCCGGCAGCCGAGGGCAAGGGCGACACCGTCGTCCTCGGCGCCCCCGACATCCTCCTCAACAGCAGCCTCGACGAGCAGGGCAACGCCTCCCTCGCCCTCCAACTCCTCGGCTCGCGCCCCCATGTGGTCTGGTACCTCCCCTCGCTCTCCGACTCCGCGCCCGACTCCGGCGACCGCGGCTTCCTCGGCCTGCTCCCCTCGGGCTGGTTGTGGGGCACCCTGCAGCTCTTTTTCGCCGGCGCCCTCGCCGCCTTCTGGCGCGCACGCCGGTTCGGCCCCCTGGTGCCCGAGAAGCTCCCCGTCGCGATCCGCGCCTCCGAGACCGTCGAAGGCCGCGCCCGCCTCTACCGCAAGGCCGACGCCCGCGACCGCGCCGCCGCCGCTCTCCGCTCCACCACCCGCACCCGCCTCGCCCCCCTCGTCGGCGTCCCCGTCTCCCGGGCCCACACGCCCGAGGCCCTGCTCCCCGCCCTGTCCGCCCACCTCCACGGCGACGGACAGCCCCTGCACCCCCTGCTCTTCGGGCCGCCGCCCGGCGACGACGCGGCCCTCATCGCCCTCACCGACCACCTCGACGCCCTCGAAAGAGAGGTACGCCGTTCATGATGGACCCGACCACTGACAACGCCACGGCCACCGGGGACCCGGGCAGCGCCCGCGCCTCCCTGGAGGCCCTGCGCGCCGAGATCGCCAAAGCCGTGGTCGGCCAGGACCCCGCCGTGACCGGCCTCGTCGTCGCCCTCCTCTGCCGCGGACACGTCCTGCTGGAAGGAGTCCCCGGCGTCGCCAAGACCCTGCTCGTCCGCGCCCTCGCCTCCGCGCTCGAACTCGACACCAAACGCGTCCAGTTCACCCCGGACCTCATGCCGAGCGACGTCACCGGCTCCCTCGTCTACGACACCCGCAGCGCCGAGTTCTCCTTCCAGCCCGGCCCGGTCTTCACCAACCTGCTCCTCGCCGACGAGATCAACCGCACTCCGCCCAAGACCCAGTCCTCCCTCCTCGAAGCGATGGAGGAACGCCAGGTCACGGTCGACGGCACCCCGCGCCCGCTCCCGGACCCGTTCCTGGTGGCCGCGACCCAGAACCCCGTCGAGTACGAGGGCACCTACCCCCTGCCCGAAGCCCAACTGGACCGCTTCCTCCTCAAGCTGACGGTGCCGCTGCCGTCCCGCGAGGACGAGATCCACGTCCTCACCCGCCACGCCGAGGGCTTCAACCCACGCGACCTGCGCGCCGCCGGCGTACGCCCCGTCGCGAACGCGGCCGACCTCGAAGCCGCCCGCGCCGCCGTCGCCAAGACGACCGTCTCCCCCGAGATCACCGCCTACGTCGTGGACATCTGCCGCGCCACCCGGGAGTCCCCCTCCCTCACCCTCGGCGTCTCCCCGCGCGGCTCCACGGCCCTCCTCGCGGCCTCCCGCGCCTGGGCCTGGCTGACGGGTCGCGACTACGTCATCCCCGACGACGTCAAGGCGCTCGCCCTGCCGACCCTCCGCCACCGCGTCCAACTCCGCCCGGAGGCGGAGATGGAGGGCGTGACGGCCGACGCGGTCATCAACGCGATCCTCGCCCACGTCCCCGTCCCCCGCTGATGGCCCCCACCGGACGCGCCGCGCTCCTCGCGGCCCTCGGCACCCTCCCCGTAGGCATCTGGGAACCCGGCTGGACGGGCATCCTCGCGGTGAACGCCCCCCTGGCACTGGCGTGCGCCTGCGACTACGCCCTCGCCGCTCCCGTACGCCGCCTGGGCCTCCTGCGCTCCGGTGACACCTCCGCGCGCCTGGGCGAGACCGCGGACGTCACCCTCACGGTCACCAACCCCACCAACCGTCCCCTCCGCGCCCATCTGCGCGACGCCTGGCCGCCCAGCAGCTGGCTCCCCGGCTCCGAGGGGGCGGCCTCCCGCCACCGCCTGACGATCCCTCCGGGCGAGCGCCGCCGCGTCACCACCCGGCTGCGCCCGACCCGCAGGGGCGACCGCCAGGCGGACAGGGTCACGATCCGCTCCTACGGCCCCCTCGGCCTCTTCGCCCGCCAGGGCAGCCACCGGGCTCCCTGGACCGTACGGGTGCTGCCCCCGTTCACCAGCCGCAAGCACCTGCCGTCCAAGCTGGCCCGGCTCCGCGAACTCGACGGTCGCACCAGCGTCCTGACCCGGGGCGAGGGCACGGAGTTCGACAGCCTCCGTGAGTACATCCCCGGCGACGACACCCGTTCCATCGACTGGCGCGCCACGGCCCGCCAGTCGTCGGTGGCGGTACGCACCTGGCGTCCCGAACGGGACCGCCACATCCTTCTCGTGCTGGACACCGGCCGCACCTCCGCGGGCCGCGTGGGCGACGCCCCCCGTCTCGACGCCTCCATGGACGCGGCTCTCCTGCTGGCCGCCCTCGCCTCCCGCGCCGGCGACCGGGTGGACCTTCTCGCCTACGACCGCCGCGTACGGGCCCTCGTCCAGGGCCGCTCGGCGGGTGACGTCCTTCCGTCCCTGGTCAACGCGATGGCCCCGCTCGAACCGGAGCTGGTCGAAACGGACGCCCGGGGCCTCGCGGCCACCGCGCTCCGTACGGCCCCTCGTCGCGCCCTGATCGTCCTGCTCACCACCCTCGACGCGGCTCCCGTGGAACAGGGCCTTCTCCCCGTCCTGTCCCGCCTCACCCAGCGCCATTCGGTCCTGGTCGCCTCGGTCGCCGACCCGCACATCGCCCGTATGGCGGAAGCACGAGGAACCACGGACGCCGTCTACGAGGCCGCGGCGGCGGCTCAGTCCCAGACGGAGCGCCATCGCATCGCCGACCAGCTGCGCCGCCACGGTGTCACGGTGGTCGACGCGACTCCGGACAACCTGGCGCCGGCCCTCGCGGACGCCTACCTGGCGCTGAAGGCGGCAGGACGTCTCTGATCGGAGGGCGGATCAGCGGATGAGGCGGGTTACTCCGGAGACACAGAAGGGCCGGAAACGCAGAAAGGCCCACACCATAAGGTGTGGGCCTTTCCCAATATTTGTTCGGCGGCGTCCTACTCTCCCACAGGGTCCCCCCTGCAGTACCATCGGCGCTGTAAGGCTTAGCTTCCGGGTTCGGAATGTAACCGGGCGTTTCCCTCACGCTATGACCACCGAAACACTATGAAACACTCAACCGCACCACACCCGTGACCCAGGCATGGGGTTGTTCGTGGTTTCAGAACCAACACAGTGGACGCGAGCAACTGAGGACAAGCCCTCGGCCTATTAGTACCAGTCAACTCCACCCATTACTGGGCTTCCATATCTGGCCTATCAACCCAGTCGTCTACTGGGAGCCTTACCCCATCAAGTGGGTGGGAATACTCATCTCGAAGCAGGCTTCCCGCTTAGATGCTTTCAGCGGTTATCCCTCCCGAACGTAGCCAACCAGCCATGCCCTTGGCAGAACAACTGGCACACCAGAGGTTCGTCCGTCCCGGTCCTCTCGTACTAGGGACAGCCCTTCTCAATATTCCTACGCGCGCAGCGGATAGGGACCGAACTGTCTCACGACGTTCTAAACCCAGCTCGCGTACCGCTTTAATGGGCGAACAGCCCAACCCTTGGGACCGACTCCAGCCCCAGGATGCGACGAGCCGACATCGAGGTGCCAAACCATCCCGTCGATATGGACTCTTGGGGAAGATCAGCCTGTTATCCCCGGGGTACCTTTTATCCGTTGAGCGACGGCGCTTCCACAAGCCACCGCCGGATCACTAGTCCCGACTTTCGTCCCTGCTCGACCCGTCGGTCTCACAGTCAAGCTCCCTTGTGCACTTACACTCACCACCTGATTGCCAACCAGGCTGAGGGAACCTTTGGGCGCCTCCGTTACCCTTTGGGAGGCAACCGCCCCAGTTAAACTACCCATCAGACACTGTCCCCGATCCGGATCACGGACCCGGGTTAGACATCCAGCACGACCAGACTGGTATTTCAACGACGACTCCACCCGAACTGGCGTCCGAGCTTCACAGTCTCCCAGCTATCCTACACAAGCCGAACCGAACACCAATATCAAACTGTAGTAAAGGTCCCGGGGTCTTTCCGTCCTGCTGCGCGAAACGAGCATCTTTACTCGTAGTGCAATTTCACCGGGCCTATGGTTGAGACAGTCGAGAAGTCGTTACGCCATTCGTGCAGGTCGGAACTTACCCGACAAGGAATTTCGCTACCTTAGGATGGTTATAGTTACCACCGCCGTTTACTGGCGCTTAAGTTCTCAGCTTCGCCAAGACGAATCCTGACTAACCGGTCCCCTTAACGTTCCAGCACCGGGCAGGCGTCAGTCCGTATACATCGCCTTACGGCTTCGCACGGACCTGTGTTTTTAGTAAACAGTCGCTTCTCGCTGGTCTCTGCGGCCACCCCCAGCTCACCGAGTAAATCGGATCACCAGTGATGGCCCCCCTTCTCCCGAAGTTACGGGGGCATTTTGCCGAGTTCCTTAACCATAGTTCACCCGAACGCCTCGGTATTCTCTACCTGACCACCTGAGTCGGTTTAGGGTACGGGCCGCCATGAAACTCGCTAGAGGCTTTTCTCGACAGCATAGGATCATCCACTTCACCACAATCGGCTCGGCATCAGGTCTCAGCCTTATGTGCGACGGATTTACCTATCGCACGGCCTACACCCTTACCCCGGGACAACCACCGCCCGGGATGGACTACCTTCCTGCGTCACCCCATCACTCACCTACTGCAAGTCTGGTTCGTCGGCTCCACCACTCCCCTTTGCCCGAAGGCTCCGGGGCGGCTTCACGGACTTAGCATCGCCTGGTTCGATGTTTGACGCTTCACAGCGGGTACCGGAATATCAACCGGTTATCCATCGACTACGCCTGTCGGCCTCGCCTTAGGTCCCGACTTACCCTGGGCAGATCAGCTTGACCCAGGAACCCTTGGTCAATCGGCGCAAACGTTTCTCACGTTTGTATCGCTACTCATGCCTGCATTCTCACTCGTGAACCGTCCACCACTGCCTTCCGGCGCGGCTTCACCCGGCACACGACGCTCCCCTACCCATCCCAGCCCCCGTTGGGGGTATCTGCTGGAATGACACGACTTCGGCGGTACGCTTGAGCCCCGCTACATTGTCGGCGCGGAATCACTAGACCAGTGAGCTATTACGCACTCTTTCAAGGGTGGCTGCTTCTAAGCCAACCTCCTGGTTGTCTCTGCGACTCCACATCCTTTCCCACTTAGCGTACGCTTAGGGGCCTTAGTCGATGCTCTGGGCTGTTTCCCTCTCGACCATGGAGCTTATCCCCCACAGTCTCACTGCCGCGCTCTCACTTACCGGCATTCGGAGTTTGGCTAAGGTCAGTAACCCGGTAGGGCCCATCGCCTATCCAGTGCTCTACCTCCGGCAAGAAACACACGACGCTGCACCTAAATGCATTTCGGGGAGAACCAGCTATCACGGAGTTTGATTGGCCTTTCACCCCTAACCACAGGTCATCCCCCAGGTTTTCAACCCTGGTGGGTTCGGTCCTCCACGAAGTCTTACCTCCGCTTCAACCTGCCCATGGCTAGATCACTCCGCTTCGGGTCTTGAGCGTGCTACTGAATCGCCCTGTTCGGACTCGCTTTCGCTACGGCTACCCCACCCGGGTTAACCTCGCAACACACCGCAAACTCGCAGGCTCATTCTTCAAAAGGCACGCAGTCACGAGATATGTGCAAGCACATATCCGACGCTCCCACGGCTTGTAGGCACACGGTTTCAGGTACTATTTCACTCCGCTCCCGCGGTACTTTTCACCATTCCCTCACGGTACTATCCGCTATCGGTCACCAGGGAATATTTAGGCTTAGCGGGTGGTCCCGCCAGATTCACACGGGATTTCTCGGGCCCCGTGCTACTTGGGTGTCTCTCAAACGAGCCGCTGATGTTTCAGCTACGGGGGTCTTACCCTCTACGCCGGACCTTTCGCATGTCCTTCGCCTACATCAACGGTTTCTGACTCGTCCTGTCGCCGGCAGACGACAGAAGAGAGATCCCACAACCCCGTATACGCAACCCCTGCCGGGTCTCACACGCATACGGTTTGGCCTCATCCAGTTTCGCTCGCCACTACTCCCGGAATCACGGTTGTTTTCTCTTCCTGCGGGTACTGAGATGTTTCACTTCCCCGCGTTCCCTCCACTTGCCCTATGTGTTCAGGCAAGGGTGACAGCCCATGACGACTGCCGGGTTTCCCCATTCGGAAACCCCCGGATCAAAGCCTGGTTGACGACTCCCCGGGGACTATCGTGGCCTCCCACGTCCTTCATCGGTTCCTGGTGCCAAGGCATCCACCGTGCGCCCTTAAAAACTTGGCCACAGATGCTCGCGTCCACTGTGCAGTTCTCAAACAACGACCAACCACCCATCACCCCCGGACAATCACCGGAGTTCACTGGGGCCGGCACTGAAGGCAGCCGTACGGCCATACCCTCAGACACCCAACAGCGTGCCCGACCAGTCTCCCGTCCGGAGATCATGCTTTCCACACCCGCAAGGGGTAGTACTCACAGCCTCCGGCCCGACGAACCGGCCGAATAATCAACGTTCCACCCATGAGCAACCAGCATCAGACGTTCGCTGATGATCTGGCCTCTGACCTCACCCCGAAAGGCTCGGTAGAAGTGCTCCTTAGAAAGGAGGTGATCCAGCCGCACCTTCCGGTACGGCTACCTTGTTACGACTTCGTCCCAATCGCCAGTCCCACCTTCGACAGCTCCCTCCCTTGCGGGTTGGGCCACCGGCTTCGGGTGTTACCGACTTTCGTGACGTGACGGGCGGTGTGTACAAGGCCCGGGAACGTATTCACCGCAGCAATGCTGATCTGCGATTACTAGCAACTCCGACTTCATGGGGTCGAGTTGCAGACCCCAATCCGAACTGAGACAGGCTTTTTGAGATTCGCTCCGCCTCACGGCTTCGCAGCTCATTGTACCTGCCATTGTAGCACGTGTGCAGCCCAAGACATAAGGGGCATGATGACTTGACGTCGTCCCCACCTTCCTCCGAGTTGACCCCGGCAGTCTCCTGTGAGTCCCCATCACCCCGAAGGGCATGCTGGCAACACAGAACAAGGGTTGCGCTCGTTGCGGGACTTAACCCAACATCTCACGACACGAGCTGACGACAGCCATGCACCACCTGTACACCGACCACAAGGGGGCGACCATCTCTGGCCGTTTCCGGTGTATGTCAAGCCTTGGTAAGGTTCTTCGCGTTGCGTCGAATTAAGCCACATGCTCCGCTGCTTGTGCGGGCCCCCGTCAATTCCTTTGAGTTTTAGCCTTGCGGCCGTACTCCCCAGGCGGGGAACTTAATGCGTTAGCTGCGGCACCGACGACGTGGAATGTCGCCAACACCTAGTTCCCACCGTTTACGGCGTGGACTACCAGGGTATCTAATCCTGTTCGCTCCCCACGCTTTCGCTCCTCAGCGTCAGTAATGGCCCAGAGATCCGCCTTCGCCACCGGTGTTCCTCCTGATATCTGCGCATTTCACCGCTACACCAGGAATTCCGATCTCCCCTACCACACTCTAGTCTGCCCGTATCGAATGCAGACCCGGGGTTAAGCCCCGGGCTTTCACATCCGACGCGACAGACCGCCTACGAGCTCTTTACGCCCAATAATTCCGGACAACGCTCGCGCCCTACGTATTACCGCGGCTGCTGGCACGTAGTTAGCCGGCGCTTCTTCTGCAGGTACCGTCACTTTCGCTTCTTCCCTGCTGAAAGAGGTTTACAACCCGAAGGCCGTCATCCCTCACGCGGCGTCGCTGCATCAGGCTTTCGCCCATTGTGCAATATTCCCCACTGCTGCCTCCCGTAGGAGTCTGGGCCGTGTCTCAGTCCCAGTGTGGCCGGTCGCCCTCTCAGGGCCGGCTACCCGTCGTCGCCTTGGTGAGCCGTTACCTCACCAACAAGCTGATAGGCCGCGGGCTCATCCTTCACCGCCGGAGCTTTCCACACTCATCGGATGCCCGAGAGTGTCGTATCCGGTATTAGACCCCGTTTCCAGGGCTTGTCCCAGAGTGAAGGGCAGATTGCCCACGTGTTACTCACCCGTTCGCCACTAATCCCCACCGAAGTGGTTCATCGTTCGACTTGCATGTGTTAAGCACGCCGCCAGCGTTCGTCCTGAGCCAGGATCAAACTCTCCGTGAATGTTTACCCGACTGTGCTTAATTAAAAGCGTCGGTGCACACATCACGAGAGCGGAACCACCGGAGGAATAGTCCGATGGTTCACAGCGTCCTCGCTGTGTTGTATTTCAAAGGAACCTCGTCCCAGCGAATGCTGGAGACGGGGTATCAACATATCTGGCGTTGATTTTTGGCACGCTGTTGAGTTCTCAAGGAACGGACGCTTCCTTTGTACTCACCCTCTCGGGCTTTCCTCCGGGCTTTTCCCTTCGGTCTTGCTGTCTTGCGTTTCCGACTCTATCAGACCGTTTCCGGTTCCGATTTCCTCGGTGCTTTCCAGGTTTCCGCTTTCGCGTTTCCCTTTCCGGCGAGTCCGACTTTATCAGAAGTTTTTGGCCGGACTGACCGGCCGTTCGTTTCCGAATCATCGGGTGGGCGCACTCGGGAAAATACCTTCACGAGAGGCCGATAGATTTTCACTGTGCCCTGGGGTATGACCACCTCTAGGCAACTGTTCGAATCTACCTCCCCACACGCACCGTGTCAACGGCTCTTGCGGGAACGAAGAGGAGACTAACAGTCCGGCAGGGGTGGACGCACATCAGGCCGCCGTGGGGACCGTGGCGCTGCGTTCGTGCTCCTCCACATCGCCCGTGTCACCGGCGCGGACGGCACGTCCGCCCAGGACGTAGACGTAGGCCAGGAAGGCGAGTTCGGCGAGGACGCCGATGCTGATGCGTGCCCAGGTAGGCAGGCCGGACGGGGTGACGAAGCCTTCGATGGCTCCGGAGACGAACAGGACCAGCGCCAGGCCTATCGCCATGCCCAGGGCGGCTCGGCCCTCCTCGGCCAAGGCCACGCGCCGGGTGCGCGGTCCTGGGTCGATGACGGTCCAGCCGAGGCGCAGGCCGGTGCCGGCGGCCACGAAGACGGCCGTCAGTTCCAGGAGGCCGTGCGGAAGGATCAGTCCGAGGAACACGTCGAGACGCCCGGCCGAGGCCATCAGGCCGATGCCCACGCCCAGGTTCAGCATGTTCAGGAGCAGGATCCAGAGGACCGGCAGGCCGAGGAAGATGCCCAGGACCAGGCACATCGCGGCGGCCTGGGCGTTGTTCGTCCAGACCTGGGCCGCGAAGGACGCGGCGGGATGGCTGGAGTAGTACGTCTCGTACTGGCCGCCGGGGCGGGTCATCTCGCGCAGGGCGTCGGGCGCCGCGAGGGATGCCTGGACCTCCGGGTGGACGCCGATCCACCAGCCGAGGAGCGCGGCGACGAGTGTGGAGAGCAGGGCGGTGGGGACCCACCAGTGCCGGGAGCGGTAGACCGCGGCGGGGAAGTGGTGGGTCAGGAAACGGGTGACGTCGCGCCAGGAGGCCCGCCTGTTGCCCGTCACCGCGCTTCGCGCGCGTGCCACCAGTCGGCTGAGGCGTCCGGTCAGCTGGGGGTCGGGGGCGCTCGACCGGATCAGTGAGAGGTGGGTGGCCGTGCGCTGATAGAGGGTGACGAGTTCGTCGACCTCGGCACCGTTGAGCCGGCGCTGGCGGCGGAGCAGGGCGTCGAGGCGGTCCCACTCGGCACGATGGGCGGACACGAAGACGTCGAGGTCCATCGGGTGTGCTGCTCCTCGTCCCTCTGCGAAACCGCGTGTCGGCTTGTCGTACGGGTCTTACTGATCTCACTGGTCGTACTACGGCGCGATCTGTCCTCAGCTTGGCAGACTGGCCACTCTCGGGGCAGGTCAGGGCAGGAAACCGGAAGGACTACGGGTGTGAGTGAGCTGGTGACGGGCGAGGCGGTGGCTCTGGAGCTGCGGCCCGCGAAGCTGCCGAGCCGGGCGCTGGCCGTGCTGCTCGACCTGGTCGTGGCCATGGTCGTGTATCTGGCGGTGGTCCTGGTCCTGGTGCTGTCGACGGCCGGTCTCGACGAGGCGGCGCAGACGGCGATATCCATCGCGAGCTTCCTGCTCGTCCTGGTAGGTGGGCCGATCGCGGTGGAGACGCTGAGTCATGGGCGTTCGCTGGGGAAGCTGGCGTGCGGGCTGCGGGTGGTGCGGGACGACGGGGGACCGATCCGGTTCCGGCACGCGCTGGTGCGCGGTGCGGTCGGGGTCGTCGAGATCCTGATGACGTTCGGCGTCGTCGCGTGCATCGCCTCGCTCGTGTCGGCGCGGGGACGGCGGCTGGGTGACGTGTTCGCGGGGACGCTGGTGGTGCGGGAGCGGGTGCCGACCGGACAGACGGCGTTCGTGCCGCCGCCACCGCCCTGGCTGGCGGGGCGGTTCTCCGAACTCGACCTGTCAGCCGTTCCCGACGGGCTGTGGCTGGCCGTCCGCCAGTACCTCACCCGCATGCGGCAGCTGGACCCGCACGTCGGCGCGGCGATGGCGGAACGTCTCGCCACGGACCTCGCGGCGCGGACGGGGGCTCCGCCGCCGTACGGGGTGCCGCCGGGCGCGTACCTGGCGGCCGTGGTCCACGAGCGGCAGGCGCGGGAGGCTCGGCAGGCGTTCGCGGGCGCGGCCGGGGCGGCGGGCGTACCGGGCGTACCGGGTGCGCCTGCCGGTGGGCCCGGCTGGGGCGGCGGGCCGGGGACTCCCTCGGTCGCTCCGGCGTACGCGCCGCCCGGGGGGTACGTGAGCCCCGGAGCGACCACTTCCGCGGCACCGGCGACCCCTCAGCCCCACACGTCGCCGCCTCAGACGCCTCAGACGCCTCAGACGCCTCCTGCCGAGCGTCCCGCCACCGGGTTCGCGCCGCCTGCGTGAGTCTTCGCCCGGCCGCCGGTCAGCGGTCGGCCGTGGGATGTTGGGGCGCTCTCACTCGAACGTCGACGGCGGTGTCTCCAGGTGTTCCAGCTCGATCCCGGGGGCCGCGAGGACGACGTCGCCGGCGAGGTGGACGCTGTGCTGCTCACCCGTGTCCAGGGCTGTGACCTGGTAGGTGTCCACGGCCAGGGGGCCGTTGTCAGTGGCGTGTGTTTCTCTGTCGATCAGCGCCCAGGACTGGTCCAGGGTGCGGGGGGCCAGGACCGGGTCGGTGAAGGCGACGAGGCGTACGCGCGTGGCGGGCGCGGAGGGGGTGAGGCGCAGGAGGCGGGCGGTGGCGATCAGGAAGGCGGGGGAGGTTCCGGTGAAGGCGTGGGCGCGGACGTTGCCTTCGGTGGCCTCGGTGCCGGTGGGGTCGGTACGGACCCAGGTGACGCCGTCGAGGGCGGCGCCGCGAACCTGCCAGCTCGCGGCGTGCAGTTCGAGGCGGATGGGGCGGCCGAGTTCGTCGAGGGCGAGGTCGACGGAACCGGCGTGATCACCGGACGGGGTGGTCCGTTGGGAGACGTAGCGCCAGCCGGACGGGCCGGGTGCGCAGTGGAAGTGTTCTTCGGCGAGGGGGGTGTGGTCGTGCGGGTCGTGGAGCGAATACCGGCCGCGGGGCATGGGGGTTCTGGGTCCTGACGGGTCGGCCCGGTCCGGTGCGGAGCACGGGGCGAACGGGCAGGCCCCCGGCACGGGGGTGCGGGGGCCTGCCTGGGAGCTGCTGCCGGACGGGTGCGGCCTGTGCGTCACCGCGTGGACGCACCCGTCGGCGGGCGGATCAGTAGCGGTAGTGGTCCGCCTTGTACGGGCCCTCGACGTCGACGCCGATGTACGACGCCTGCTCGGGGCGGAGCGTGGTGAGCTTCACGCCGAGCGCGGCGAGGTGCAGCCGGGCGACCTTCTCGTCGAGGTGCTTGGGCAGCGTGTAGACCCCGATGGGGTATTCGGACTGCTTGGTGAACAGCTCGATCTGGGCCAGGGTCTGGTCCGCGAAGGAGTTGGACATCACGAACGACGGGTGACCGGTGGCGTTGCCCAGGTTCAGCAGGCGGCCCTCGGACAGCACGATGAGGACCTTGCCGTCGGGGAAGGTCCACGTGTGGACCTGCGGCTTGACCTCGTCCTTGACGATGCCCGGGATCTTGGCCAGGCCGGCCATGTCGATCTCGTTGTCGAAGTGGCCGATGTTCCCCACGATGGCCTGGTGCTTCATCCGGGCCATGTCCGAGGCCAGGATGATGTCCTTGTTGCCGGTCGTGGTGATGAAGATGTCGGCCGTCTCGACGACCTCGTCGAGGGTCGTGACCTGGTAGCCGTCCATCGCCGCCTGCAGCGCGCAGATGGGGTCGATCTCGGTGACGATGACGCGGGCGCCCTGGCCGCGCAGGGACTCCGCGCAGCCCTTGCCCACGTCGCCGTAGCCGAACACGACGGCGGTCTTGCCGCCGATGAGGACGTCGGTGGCGCGGTTGATGCCGTCGATCAGGGAGTGGCGGCAGCCGTACTTGTTGTCGAACTTCGACTTCGTCACGGCGTCGTTCACGTTGATCGCCGGGAAGAGCAGCTGGCCGTCGCGCTGCATCTCGTACAGGCGGTGGACGCCGGTCGTGGTCTCCTCGGTCACGCCGCGGATCTCCGAGGCGAGCTGGGTCCACTTCTGGGAGCCCTCGGTGATGGTGCGGTGGAGGAGTTCGAGGATGACGCGGTGCTCCTCGTTCTCGGCGGTGTCGACGGCGGGAACCTTGCCGTCCTTCTCGTACTCGACGCCCTTGTGGACGAGGAGCGTGGCGTCACCGCCGTCGTCGAGGATCATGTTGGGGCCGCCGGTGGGGCTGTCCGGCCAGGTCAGCGCCTGCTCGGTGCACCACCAGTACTCCTCCAGGGTCTCGCCCTTCCAGGCGAAGACCGGGACGCCCTGGGGGTTGTCCACGGTGCCGTCCGGGCCGACCGCGATCGCGGCGGCGGCGTGGTCCTGGGTGGAGAAGATGTTGCAGGAGGCCCAGCGGACCCGGGCGCCGAGGGCGACCAGGGTCTCGATGAGAACGGCGGTCTGCACGGTCATGTGCAGGGAGCCGGTGACGCGGGCACCGGCGAGGGGCTGTGCCTCGGCGTACTCCTTGCGGATCGCCATCAGGCCGGGCATCTCGTGCTCGGCGAGGGTGATCTCCTTGCGGCCGAACGCGGCCAGGGAGAGATCGGCGACCTTGAAGTCCTGCCGGTTGTCGACAGTCGTCATGAAGAGCTGCTCCTCGGTTTCGGGTCGAGGGTGGTCAGGGCTGGTCTGCGCGGCGGCGGACACAGGGGTGCCCTGAAGAGGACACAGGGATGCCCGCGTGCGCGCAGCGCAGTCCGTCGGAGGCCCTCTCTCCCTCGGCCGGTCCTCGGTGGGACCGCCCGACCGCCATCAGCAGCGACGTCTGGCTCCGTCCCAAGCTACACCGGTCGGCCCTGCCTGCCCCAGTCCGCCTGGGTACGGATTGAGCCGAAGCCGGGGTCGGCACCGGCGGTGTCGGGGGCCGGTATCCCCGTCCGTGGGCTTCCGGGCGCGGTGGGGGCCGAGACGGGAAGGGCCCGTCGCGCGCGTGCGCGACGGGCCCTTCCCACGTCAGAGCCGGACGGTGCCGACCGGTGGGCTCAGTGCTCGGCGGTGGGGGCCGGACCGCCGGGGGCGGCCTCGGGGTCGGCGCCCTTGGCGGCCTCGGTCTCGCTGAAGATGTCGGGTTCGAGGTAGATCACGCGGGCGATCGGGACGGCCTCGCGGATGCGGGCCTCGGCGGCGTCGATCGCGTGGGCGACCTCGGTGGCCGTCTCGTCGTGCCGGACGGCGATCTTGGCGGCGACCAGCAGCTCCTCGGGGCCGAGGTGGAGCGTGCGCATGTGGATGATGGCGGGGACGGTGTCGCCGTCGACGATCGCGGCCTCGATCTTCCTGACCTGGTCCGCGCCGGCGGCCTCGCCGAGCAGCAGGGACTTGGTCTCGGCCGCGAGGATGATCGCGATCAGGATGAGCAGGGCGCCGATGCAGAGGGTGCCGATGCCGTCCCAGACGCCGTCGCCGGTGAGCAGGGCGAGGCCGACGCCGCCGAGGGCGAGGACGAGGCCGACGAGGGCGCCGAGGTCCTCCAGCAGGACGATGGGCAGCTCGGGGGCCTTGGCGTGACGGACGAACTCGGTCCAGGACTTGCCGGCGCGCAGGCCGTTGGACTCCTTGATGGCGGTCCGGAAGGAGAAGGACTCGGCGATGATCGCGAAGACGAGGACGCCGACCGGCCAGTACCAGTGGTCGATCTCGTGCGGGTCCTTGATCTTCTCGTAGCCCTCGTAGAGGGCGAACATGCCGCCGACGGAGAAGAGAACGATGGAGACGAGGAAGGCGTAGATGTAGCGTTCGCGGCCGTAGCCGAAGGGGTGTTGCGGGGTCGCCTCGCGCTGGGCCTTCTTGCCGCCGAGCAGCAGCAGTCCCTGGTTGCCGGAGTCGGCCAGGGAGTGCACCGACTCCGCGAGCATCGATGACGAGCCGCTGAAGACGAACGCCACGAACTTCGCTGCCGCGATCGCGAGGTTGGCGGCCAGTGCCGCCACGATCGCCTTGGTGCCGCCTGACGCGCTCATGTGTCCGAGGTGTCCCTTCGCCTACGCGTGTGCCCGTGCGTGGGCATGGGTACCCACGCTTGCGTCCGTCACCGGCCGGGCTTTGCCCGCCTTTTGCAGGGGGCATTGTTGCACCCCGCTGGCGGCGGTTCGGTGCCGCTCAGGCGATGACGGTGGCGCGGAACAGGGTGCCCGGTCCGGACACCTCGGCCCGCTCGTCCGCCGGTACGAAGACGGACTCGCCGGGGGCGAGCGTGTGTTCGCCGGCGCGGACCGAGCCGGCGGTGCAGAGGAGGATCTGCGGGGTGGCCCGGGTGAGGTCGTGCGGGGCTGTGGCCTCGGGCAGGACGTAGCGGGAGAGGCGGAACTCGTCGATGGGGGTCTCGTAGAGCTCTTCGCCGTCGGGGGCCGCTTCCGGGCGCAGCACGCCCGGGTCGGTCGCCTCGAAGCGGACGACGCGCAGGAGTTCGGGGACGTCGACGTGCTTGGGGGTCAGGCCGCAGCGCAGGACGTTGTCGGAGTTGGCCATGATCTCGACGCCGAGGCCGTTCAGATAGGCGTGCGGGATGCCGGCGCCGAGGAACAGGGCCTCGCCGGGCTGCAGGGTCACGTGGTTGAGGAGCATGGCGGCGAGGACGCCGGGGTCGCCCGGGTAGTGGTGGGCGATGTCGGCGTACGGGGCGTAGGCGCCGCCGAGGCGGGCGCAGGCGGCCGCGGCCTCGGTGACCGTGTGGGCCGTCTCCTCGGGGTCGGCGCCCAGGATCGCGGTCAACACCTCGCGCAGCGCGGCCTCTTCGGGCCGGGCGTGCAGCAGGTCGACGTACGGCTTGAGGGAGTCGACGTCGAGGCCGGCGAGCAGGTCGGCGGCCCGCAGCGGGTCGCGGAAGCCGCACAGGCCGTCGAACTCCGTGAGGGCGCAGATGAGTTCGGGCTTGTGGTTGGCGTCCTTGTAGTTGCGGTGGCCGGCGTCGATCGGGACGCCGCGCCGCTCCTCGTCCTCGTAGCCCTCCCTGGCCTGTGCGAGGTCGGGGTGGACCTGGAGGGAGAGGGGGGCGCCGGCGGCGAGGAGCTTGAGGAGGAAGGGGAGGCGGGGGCCGAATCTGGCGACCGTCCGGGACCCCAGCTCGCGTTCCGGGGCCGCGTCGATGACTTCGGTGAGGGGTCCGCGCCCGGTGCGGGAGGGGGCGCCGGGGTGGGCGCCCATCCACATCTCCGCCTGCGGCTCGCCGGTGGGCGCCACGCCGAGGAGCTGTGGGATGGCCGTGGTCGAACCCCAGGCGTAGGGGCGGACGGTGTTGTCGAGGCGGTCCATGCTGTGAGTTTCTCCGTACGTGGGGAGCCTGCGGGGCCCGGCCGCGGCCGGGCTGCGGCAAGGATCAGGCTCCGGAGGCGAGCGACAGGTAAACGGCGGTGAAATCCGTGATGGCGATCATCTCCGCGAGGGTCTCCAGGTCGCTGCCCTCCTCGGGTTCCAGCTCGCTGATCGCGGTGTCGTGGCCGAGGGCCAGCTCGCGGGCGGCCGGGACGGCGCTCAGCCCGCCGGTCGGGCGGTCGCGCAGCAGCACCACGCGTGCGTGCAGGACGGGTGCGTCCTCGACGCGGTCGCGGAAGAAGTCGTCGGGGTCGGCGCTGGCGGCCAGCGGGCCGGAGAGCAGCACCGCGTGGGAGGCGAGGGCCTCCGGGAGCTGGGCGGCGAGTGCCGGGCGGCCCGCCAGGTCGGCGAGCGCGGAGGCGAAGCGGCGGCCCACGGGTCCCGCCGCCTGGCCCTCGGTCCAGATGACCGGGAGCGAGTCGGCCAGTTCGGCGGCGAGTGTCTTGGCCGGGTTGCTATAGGTGGCGATGGCCGGGCCGCAGCGCTCGGCGACCTGGTCGAGGCGGTCGGCGGCCTTCTGCAGGGCGTCGGGCGGGGCGGTGACCACGCCGGTGCGGTCCAGCAGGGCGAGCATCGGCGTGAGCAGGGCCCACAGGACGCCGGGGGCGGCGGCGCCGAGCGGCACCTCCTGCTCGTACGGACCGGTGGCCATCGGGACGAAGAGTCCGTGGGCGCGTTCCACCGCCTCGGCGACGGGGGTGCGGGCCGGGGCCACGGCGACGACCGTGCTGCCTCGGCGGTACGCCTGGTCGACGAGGAGGGAGAGGCCGGGTTCGCTGCCGTCCGCGGTGGCGACCAGGAGGAGGTCGACCGGGCCTGCCCAGCCGGGCAGCTCCCAGCGCAGGGCGCCCGCGGCGGGGGCCACGCCGGTGGGGTGGAGACGGGTGAGGGGGCAGTTGGCCCCCGCGAGGGCGCCGAGCAGGTCGGCGACGCCCGCGGACGCCATGCCGGGGCCCGCGACGAGGAGGGCGCGGGGACGCCCGTCCGGTTTCAGCCCCGGGATGCCGGCCTCGGCACCGAGCCGGATGGCCGTACGGACCCGGGCTCCCGCCTCGGCGGCGCCGCGCAGCAGGTCGCGGCGGTCGGCCTCCGACAGGGCGTCGGGGGTGTCCAGCAACGATTCGTCCAGCATGGGCGGCAGCCTCCGATTCGCCGGGTGCCCTGGTACGCCGTGTCGCCTGTTCGCCGGGTTTCCCGGCTCGGGCCGATCACGCCTCGCGCGAGGGCCCGATCGCGCGGGTCACGCGGGGCGGCGGGCCTCGTCGACGAGGAGTACGGGGATGCCGTCCCGGATCGGGTAGGCGAGGCCGCAGTCCTGGCTCGTGCAGGTCAGCTCGGTGTCCTCCTCCGTGAGGGGGGCGTGGCACGCCGGGCAGGCGAGGATCTCCAGGAGGCCGGCTTCGAGCGGCATGTCGGGTCCCTTCGGGGGGCGGATTCGTGCGGTGTGCGGCCTGGTCAGGGTACCGCCGTGCGGGGGTCGGCGCCGGGGTTGGGGGCGGGTGCCGTTTCGCCCCCGCCGCCCCTACCCGTCCCATCCTCCAGGGGCTGCGCCCCTTCGACCCCCAGACGTCCGCCCGGTGGGGCTTCTCGCGCAGTTCCCCGCGCCCCTGAAAAGCAAGGGCTGCGCCCCTTTCACCCCAGACGTCCGCCCGTGCGGGCTGATCGCGCAATTCCCCGCGCCCCTGAAAAGCAGGGGCTGCGCGCCCCGTGCTTCTCCCAGGGTCACGCCCTGATGATCGCCAGGACCTCGTCCCTCACCTTTGCCATCGTCGGCTCGTCCTTCGCCTCCGCGTTCAGCCTGAGCAGCGGTTCCGTGTTGGAGGGGCGGACGTTGAACCACCAGTCGGCGGCCGAGACGGTGAGGCCGTCGAGGTCGTCCAGGGTGACGTCCGCCCGATCCGCGTAGGCGGAGCGGACCGCGGCCAGACGGTCCGCCTGGTCGGCGACGGTGGAGTTGATCTCGCCGGAGCCCGCGTAGCGGTCGTACCGGTCGACGAGGGCGGAGAGCGGGCCGTCCTGGCCGCCGAGGGCGGCGAGGACGTGCAGGGCGGCCAGCATGCCGGTGTCGGCGTTCCAGAAGTCGGCGAAGTAGTAGTGGGCGGAGTGCTCGCCGCCGAAGATCGCGCCGGTTCTGGCCATCTCGGCCTTGATGAAGGAGTGGCCGACGCGGGTGCGCACCGGCGTGCCGCCGTGCTCGCGCACCACCTCGGGGACGGACCGGGAGGTGATCAGGTTGTGGATGACCGTGCCCTTGCCGCCGTGCCGAGCGAGTTCCCGCGCGGCGACCAGGGCGGTGATCGCTGACGGCGGGACGGGGTTGCCCCGCTCGTCGACGACGAAGCAGCGGTCGGCGTCGCCGTCGAAGGCGATGCCGAGGTCGGCGCCCTCCTCGCGGACCCGCTGCTGGAGGTCGACGAGGTTCGCCGGGTCGAGGGGGTTGGCCTCGTGGTTGGGGAAGGTTCCGTCCAGCTCGAAGTAGAGCGGGACGAGGTCGAGGGGCAGTCCGGCGAAGACCGTGGGGACGGTGTGGCCGCCCATGCCGTTGCCGGCGTCGACGACGACCTTCAGCGGGCGGACGGAGGTCAGGTCGACGAGGCCGAGCAGGTGGGCCGCGTAGTCCTCCAGCGTGTCCCGCCTGGTGATCGTGCCCGGCGTGGCGGCCGGTGCCGGCGCGCCCGACTCGCTCCATTTCTCGGCCAGTTCACGGATCTCGGTGAGGCCGGTGTCCTGGCCGACGGGGGCGGCGCCCGCGCGGCACATCTTGATGCCGTTGTACCGGGCGGGGTTGTGGGAGGCCGTGAACATCGCGCCGGGCAGGTTCAGCGCGCCGGACGCGTAGTACAGCTGGTCGGTGGAGCAGAGGCCGATCTCGGTCACGTCCACGCCGAGCGCCGCCGCCCCGCGCGCGAAGGCACGCGACAGGCCGGGCGAGGAGGGGCGCATGTCGTGGCCGGTCACGATGGCGTCCGCGCCGGTCACCCGCGCGAAGGCCGCCCCGAAGAGTTCGGCCAGGGTCTCGTCCCACTGGTCCGGGACCACCCCGCGCACGTCGTACGCCTTCACGATCGTCGACAGATCAGCAGCCACGGGCACATCCTCCAGAAGTCCTCACCGGCCACCAAAGTACCCGGCGGCGCCGGCGGTGGACCGTGTGACCTCCTGGAACGCCCGGACTCACGGCCGGGCGGCGGGCGGGCCGGGACGGGAGGCGGGGACCGCGGCCACGCGAGGTGCGCGGGCGGGGGCTCAACGGCCTTGCTCAGGGCGCCTGTTGCCGGAGGAGCGGGTGCTCAGTTGTCCGGGGAGCGCAGGACCCGGAGGTGGCCGCGGCGGGCGACCTCCATCGGGTCCGCCGTGCGCGGACCGCCACCGGCCTCCGCCGCGCGCTGCTGCGGGCGGGCCGCCTCGCGCACGGCGTTGGCAAGGGCTTCCAGGTCGTCACCGCTGGGGCGTGCGGGCGCCGAGGCGTCCAGCAGCCGTACGACCTCCCAGCCGCGCGGCGCGGTGAGGCGCTCGGAGTGCTCGGCGCACAGGTCGTAGCAGTGGGGTTCGGCGTAGGTGGCGAGGGGGCCGAGGACCGCGGTCGAGTCGGCGTAGACGTACGTCAGCGTCGCGACGGCGGGGCGGCCGCAAGCGGTGCGCGAACAGCGACGTACAGGGCTCACGATGTTGGACGGTACCGCACTCTTGAGCGGGCCGCGACGACTCTCCACCAGGTCACTCCACCGTGTCGTGCTGTGAAACGCCCCACACTCCCCTCCGAACCCGGCGCGTTGACCTGCGAGTAACCCCTTGTCCGGGATGCCGAACGGCACGGAAACCGGCCAAGTCCATGTACATATCATGCTAATTGGGGCGAGTTCGTCGGTCTCGCAGAGGATCGGAATCGAGCCCAACCTTGGCTTGAATGGTCAACCTCTGACACGGCCGACCACCCTCCGGAGACCGTCCCGCGGCGAGCCGGTTGGACGTGCCGGGCCGGCCGTGCCAGGTCAGCGGCGGCGGACCGGCGGCGGCGCCGGGGGCGTGGAGCCCGGCGGGCGGGCCTGCCGGGGATTACGCTTCACAGGTGATGGACGACCTCGTACCGCCCCGCGCCGCCTTCGCACCCGGGCCCCGCCGCCGAGACCGGCACGGCCGGGGGATGCGCGGGCCCATCGCGCCGCCCCAGGTACCGCTCGCGGCGAGTCGCGCGGAGGTGTTCGCGGATCTGGTGCAGGACTCCGTGGAGCGGCTGGAACGGCGGTTGCCGCAACTGGCGGACATCGACTTCCTTGTGCTGGAGGTGCCTCGGCTCGACGGGCCCGGGGACGGGGCGTGGAACGACGAGGCCGTGCCGCTCGGGGGGACCGTCGCGGCGCGGGAGGGGCGGCCGGCCCGGGTCGTGATCTACCGGCGGCCTGTGGAGATCCGTACCAAGGGGCGCGACGAGCGGGCGGCGCTGGTGCACGAGGTCGTGGTGGAGCAGGTGGCGGAGCTGCTCGGGCTCAATCCGGAGAGTGTGGATCCTCGGTACGGGGAGGACTGACGCGGCGGGGGGTGGCCGAGTTTTTCGCCCCCGCCGCCCCTACCCGTCCCATCCCTCAAGGGGCTGCGCCCCTTCGACCCCCAGACGTCCGCCCGGTGGGGGCTGGTCGCGCAGTTCCCCGCGCCCCTGGAGAAGCGGGGCTGCGCCCCGGCTTCTCCAGGGGCCTCGGGAGTCATCTCTGCAGGATCGACAGGTCCTGGTGTGCCTTCGGGACCGCTACCGTTCCGCGGTCGTCCGGGAGGGTCTGGATGGTGAAGGCGGGGACGGAGTCGAGCTTGGACTCCAGGAGGCGGGAGGCGTAGACGGGGGCGCCTGACGTGGTTTCGACGGTGAGGGCGTAGGTGCCCTTCAGGCCGCTCGGGGCCGGCATGTCCACGTGCTGGGTGGTGCCCGCCTTGATCGTGAAGGTCTTGGTCGTGGCCTCGCCGCCGCCGCTGCCCGCGGACGCGGTGACCTTGACCTTGGCCGTGCCGGTCGGGGCGGTGAGGGCGAGGGTCGTGCCCTTGGCGCGGTTGTCGGCGACCGTGGCGCGCGCGCCGACGGGGCGGGTGGCCGGGATGAAGGCGGTCTCCCGGTTGTCGCCCTTGCCGCGGACCACCCGGAGGGCGGCCACCACCGGGATCGCCCGGCCCGTGGGGGCGAGGAAGAGGGAGCCCTCCTCGCCACGGGTGATGTCGCCCAGGTCGGCCGTGGCGGTCATGCCCGCCTTGATGTGCAGCGTCTCGTGGCCCGCCGGGGTGATCGGACCGTTCGGCGAGGCGAGGCGGAGCTTCAGGTCGGCGTCCGTGTCGCCGGGGGCGAAGGCCACGAGGGTCACGGACGTCGCGTCCTTCGGGATGCCGGGGAGGACGAGGCTGCCGGCCGGGTCGGCCGCGGCGGAGAGCCAGTCGCCGCCCAGCTTGTCGTCGAGGGCCTGGACGGAGGCGGCGACCCGGCCGCTGCGGACGCCGACGTGGACCGTGAGGTCGGCCTCCTTCGCCGCGGAGAGCGTGGAGAGCAGGACCGGCTCGGAGGCGCGCGGCTGGACCGTGATGCCGTCCCCCACCGTCGACTTCAGGACGCCGTCCTTCCCGTACAGCTCGATGTCGACGACGGCCGCCGAGTCGTCGGGGTTCACGAGGTGGACGTAGTCGGTGCGGCCCGCGGCCGTGCTCGCGCCCGGGAACCAGAACTCCGTGTCCGGGGCGGTGCAGTTGACGCCGAGCAGGCCGCGGCCGGTGCCCGCGGCGACCTCGGTGGTCTCCTGGACCGTCCAGCCGGGGGCGGACTTCCCCTCTGCCGTGCCGATCAGCGCGGGGGCGTCACCGCCGTCGGTGCTGCCGGTGACGGGTTTGCCGGGGCCCTTGGCCTCGATGACGGGCTTGACGCGCTTGCCCTTGCCGTCCTCTTCGTCCTTGCCGTCCTTGTTGTTCTTGCCGTCCTCGTCGCCCGTGTCCGTCGACTGCCCGCCCGCCGCGACGAGTTCGGCGCCGCCTTCGCCGCCGGTGTCCTTCGTGACGGGGGTGAAGGACGTGTACGCGGTCTCCGCCAGGTCCGAGGTGCTCGGCTGCGGGCAGAGCAGGCTCGTGCGCTGCACGGGCAGTTGGGCGGCCGCCTTCGCGGTGGTGTCACCGCCCGCCGTGTCGGGGGTGCTGATCACGGCGAAGCCGGTGACGGCGGCGAGGGCGGTCGCGCCGGCGATCAGGGACAGGGTCTGGCGGTTCACTGCTGGCTCCCGTCGCGGCGCTCGCTGTCGGCGCCGGTGCCGTGCGACGGGTCGTACGTCGCGTCGTAACCCTGGGTGTACGTCTGGTCGTACGAGGCCGTGGTGCCCCCGTAGGAGGCGTACGGGTCGTACTGGCCGCCCTGGTAGGGGTCGGCCTGGTAGTGCTGCTGGTCGTACGCGCCCGCCGGGTACTGCTGCTGGGCGCCCTGGTACTGCTGGTTGTACTGCCCGTATCCGGCGCCCGCGTCCGCGGGGGCCGCGTCCCACTCCCCGTACGCCTGCTGCTGCGGGACCGGTGCGGCGACCGGTACCTCCTGCGGGAGGTGCGGCAGCTCGGGGTCGGTGGGCTGTTCGGCCTCGGCCTCGGCCTGGGCGCGCAGGCGGCGGGCGCGGCGGCCGTCGCCGGTGACGTCCTGGGCGGGGACGGCGACGGGCTCGTCGGGGAGGTCGTCGTCGACGTCCCGGCGGCGGCCCGGCAGGGCGAGGACCACGAGGACGACGGCGAGCGCGCCCTGCGCCCACAGCCGGCCGGTGTGGGTGACGGGGGCGTCGAAGGTGACGTCCAGCCGGCCGCCCGCCTCGGGCAGTCGGAAGCCCTGGGCCCAGCCGTCGACCGTGGTCGGGGTGAGCGGCTTGCCGTCGAGGGTGGCGGTCCAGGACTCGTCGGCGGTGTCGGCGAGGCGCAGGACACGGCCCGACCCGCCGGCCGGGAGGGTGGTGTGCACCTCGACGGGTCCCGCGGCGACGGCCTTCGGGGCGCCGGAGCCGGTCTCGACGGTGACCCGGGAGACCTGGCGGTCCACCCGCCACAGGGCGCTGCCGTCCTGCTGGCTGAGGCGGCTCAGGCCGGGCGTGGCGTCCAGGACGCGGCTGACCTCGCGGGGGGAGCCGGGGCGGACGAGGACGTAGCGCACGGCGAAGCCGCCGAGTTCGTCGCTCTGGTCGGCGCCGGAGCCCGCGACGAGGTGGGCGACGACCTTGTCGAGCCGTTCGTCGTCCCCGGCGGCGGCCGTGAGTTCGGCGTCGCCGAGGCGGACGCCGGAGCCGCGGACCAGGGTGTAGCCGACCTCGGCGGTGGAGTCGCTGTCGAGGACCAGGGTGCGGGCCTGGTCGCGGGTGCCGCTCTCCTCGGCGACGAACGCGGGCACCTGGACGGGGTCGCGGCGCTCCAGGGGGCCGTCGGCGCCGCCGAGGACCCAGCCCGCGGCGGCCAGCAGCGGACCGACGGCGGCGGCCAGGGCGATGAGCACGGCGACCGGCTGCCGCCAGCCGAAGCTCTGCTCGGCCACCCGGTGGCGGGCCCCGTCGGCGCCGAGGGTGGCGGCGGCGAGGAGGGCGATGCCGTAGACGAGGGTCGAGGGGCCGGCCCAGGTGGAGCCGTTGGAGAGGACCGCGAGGACGAGGGCCACCAGGGCGGCGGTCCAGGCGGTCCGGATCGCCGGCTGACGCTCCGCGCGGAGCAGGGCGGCCAGCGCGGCGAGGACGACGCCGACGAGGGTGAGCCCGCCGACCGTGCCGGGCCCGCCGGGGCTGATGCCGATCAGGTCGGTCGCCGAGGCCGGGCTCCCGCCGTACTCCAGGCCGGCCTCCTCGAAGAAGCCGAACGGCAGCAGGGTCAGCGACCACGGGGCGAGCATCAGTATCGGGGTGCCGAGCTGGGCGACGAAGCGCGGGCCGTAGGCGGTGATCTCGCGGCGGCGTACGACGAGGACCCCGAGGCCGAGGAGCAGTGCGAGGGGCCACACGACGGGCGTGAACGCGGTGGTGATCGTCAGCAGCAGCGCGTACGCCCAGGTGGCGCGCCATGTGCCGCGCGCCCCGGTGCGGTGGGTGAGCCCGGCGGCCGCGGCGCCCGCGCGGGCGGCGAGCGGCAGCAGGACCGCGAGGACGGCGGTGCCGATGCGGCCGGTCGCGAGCGCGCCGGTGACGGCGGGCAGGAAGGCGTAGACGACGGCGGCCCAGGCCCGCAGCAGCCGGGACTCGACCAGGGAGCGGGAGGCGAAGTAGGCGGTGAAGCCGGCCAGGGGCACGGACGCCACCAGGAGCACGGTGACCGCCAGTCCGGCGGAGCCGAACAGGAGGGAGCCGAGCATGGCCACGATCGCCAGGTACGGCGGCGCGGCCTCGGATCCGCCCGTCCCGACCGGGTGCCAGCCGTCCAGGTAGCGCGACCAGAGCGCGGCGGAGTCGGCGGGGGCGGGCAGCAGGGTGCCGCCCGCGAGCGCGCCGCCGCCGAGCAGTTCACGGCAGGCGAGGAGCGAGGTGAGCAGCAGCAGGGCGAAGAGCACGGGCCCGGGTGCGCGTGCGACGCGCTTGAGCCGGGCGAACCGCTCGACCTGGAGGAACTCGGCGTCGTCGTCCCCGGCACCCGACTCGACGGCGCCGCCGTGCCGTCCGGCCTGGGGGGTCTCGGTGTCGGAGCTGCCGAACAGGTCGCCGGCGACCTGTTCGACGGTGGCCCGGACGGTCGCGCCCGGGGGCGGGAACAGCGGGCGCAGCTCGCCCTTGTCCAGCTGCGAGCGGCCTCGTGCGCGGCGCCCGGCGATGATCCGTTCGGGCCGCAGCAGCGTGCTCAGCAGACCGCGGATCTCGTCGACGGCCTGTCCGGGGACCTTGCCGACGAGGTACGCGACGGTCCTGATCAGTGTGCCGAGGACGGTACGCAGCAGCACCCAGGGGAGCTGTGCGGTACGGGAGTTGACGAGGAGGGTGTAGACCGCGCCCGCCTTGTCGACCATGTGCGGGGAGGCGGCGCTGCGGCCCACGCAGTCGACGGTGCGGCGCTCGCGCGAGGCGGCCTCGGCGTGCCGTACGACGGCTTCGGGGGCGACGAGGACGCGGTGTCCGGCGGTGGTCGCGCGCCAGCACAGGTCGATGTCGTCCCGCATGAGGGGCAGGCGGCGGTCGAAGCCGCCCAGTTCCTCGAAGACGTCACGGCGGATCAGCATGCCGGCGGTGGACACGGCGAGGCTGGGCTTCACGTGGTCGTGCTGGCCCTGGTCCTGCTCGCGGCGGTCCAGGCCGGTCCAGCGGCGGCCGGAGGCGGCGATGGTGACGCCGACCTCCAGCAGTTGACGGCGGTCGTACCAGCCGCGCAGCTTGGGGCCGACGACGGCGACGTCGTCGCGGCCCAGCTCGCGTTCGTTCTCCACGGCCCGCAGCAGCTCGGCGAGGGCGTCGGGCTCGGGGGCGCAGTCGTCGTGCAGCAGCCACAGCCACTGGACCGGTTCTCCGTGCGGGAGTTCCGGCATGTCGTACGCGTCGTCGCGCCAGGTGCGGGTCACCGGGTCCCAGCCGCTGGGGCGTCTGAGGTACGCCAGGTCGTCCTCGGTGAGGACGCCCGCGGTGCGGTTGGCCTCCTCGACGGCCTGGCCGAAACCGGTCCGCCGGGCGAGGTGCAGGACGCGGTCCGCGCCGAGGGCGTCGGAGAGGAGCCGGGCGGAGTCGTCCGCGCTGCCGGTGTCGGCCGCCATGGCGCTCTGCACGGGGCGCTCCTGGCCGAGCAGTCCGGCGAGCGCGTCGGGCAGCCAGCGGGCGCCGTCGTGCGCGACGAGGACCGCGGTCACCACATGGCGTGGGAACTCAGGAGCGGCGTCCTGGTGAACTGAGGTGTGGCTGTGCACGGACATCGAGGTACGGGCCCCGGTTCGATGGACTGCGGTGGACGTCTGTGTCCGGCGGGGACAGCGGGACGTCTCGGACGAGGGCCCACACTAACGGCTGAGCAGCACGGCGGCCCGCCGCCTGTGGACAACCCACGCGCGACGGGCCGTACATGTTCGGTTGTCTCTGTTCGACTGCGCCCGGGACGGGTCGGGTGTTCCGGGACGGGTCAGACGGCCGCCTTCTTCAGACGCCGGCGCTCGCGCTCCGACAGGCCGCCCCAGATACCGAACCGCTCGTCGTTGGCGAGGGCGTACTCGAGGCACTCGGAGCGGACCTCGCAGGCGAGACAGACCTTCTTGGCCTCGCGGGTCGAGCCGCCCTTCTCGGGGAAGAAGGACTCGGGATCGGTCTGGGCGCACAGCGCGCGCTCCTGCCAGCCGAGTTCTTCGTCCGCGTCGTCGACCAGCAGTTGCTGCACGAGCTCGGTCATGTGCGCCCCTCGTCCGTCTTTCGCGTCCCCGTCGTGCGGCCGTTACCGATTTCGGCTGAACGACACGAGTGAAATTACAAGTGTGCTGCTACGGGCGAGTCAAGCCGAGATCTGCTATTGAGCCCCTTATTCACTCTGCGGAACCAAGGCTATGCGGAAAGTGTTCAAATCGGCATAAACCCTGACAGCAGCCTGACGGCAGGCGGGAGTTCCGGTGGGGGTTCTCCCTCCCTTACGGGAGAAGACGACCAGGAGTTCGATCTCGTTCCGACTCGTCGGAGTCGGCCCGCTCCGGACGCGCCCACGGCCCGCCACGCGCGCGTGCCGACGGCTTGCCCGGATGGACGCCATGTCTCCCCGAGACCCGGGGCACAAACCTTTCGCCGCGCGGATGCACCGAAAGAGGTGAACCGGCATCCACATACCGGACGGGAAGTTGACAGCGGAGGTGTGAGCCGCTGTGCTTGTGGGCATGCTCGCGAACTTGGCACTCACCTCGACCCGCTCCGCCGGGTCCCTCGGTGCTGCTCGCTGTAGCTGTCGCTGTTGCTGTCCCAGCTGTTGAGCCCGACGCGCTCCGGCTGCCACTGAGCCCCTCCCGGCTCGGCCGCCCTCCCCTCTTCGCCCGGACGACCGGGCATCCACCCCGTCCGCGACCCACGCGGACGGCCGGTGACACCCCGCCCTCCCCCACGCACTCCGTCGAGGACCTCCCCACTTCATGAACAGCGACAGCGACCTCCAGATCGCCGGCGACCTTCTCGAAGTACCGCACCTCCTCCAGGCGCCGCGCCAACACCCGGTCACCGTGGCCGAGTTCGCCGGACTGGCCCGTTCCCTCGCCGACGACCGCTCCCGGTGGGAGCACCTCGTCGAGTACGACGCGACCACGCGCTGGTACCACCGGCTGCTGACCGGCCCCGGGTACGAGGTGTGGCTGTTGTCGTGGGTGCCGGGGCAGGGCACCGGGCTGCACGACCACGGGGGCTCCTCCGGCGTACTCACGGTGCTCGACGGCACGCTGACCGAGCGCACCGAGCGGGGCACGCGCGTGCTCGGCGCGGGCGCGCAGCGCGTGTTCGCGCCGGGTTACGCGCACGAGGTCGTCAACGACGCGCTGGAGCCGGCCGTCAGTCTGCACGTCTACTACCCGGGGCTGACCGAGATGCCGATGCACGCGAAGGCCTGCACGGCGCAGGCACCGGCGGTCACGGCCTGACCGGGGACCGCCGGAAACCGGCCGTGGTCCCGGGCGGGCGGCCCGGTGTCGGTCCCGCCTGCGAGACTGCTTCCATGCGCATTGTGGTTCTGGCAGGCGGCATCGGTGGTGCCCGGTTCCTGCGCGGTCTGAAGCGGGCCGCGCCGGACGCGGACATCACGGTCGTCGGCAACACGGGGGACGACATCCACCTCTTCGGGCTGAAGGTCTGCCCGGACCTGGACACGGTGATGTACACGCTCGGCGGCGGCATCAACGAGGAGCAGGGCTGGGGACGGGCCGACGAGACCTTCCACCTGAAGGAGGAGCTCGCGGCGTACGGCGCCGGGCCCGAGTGGTTCGGGCTGGGGGACCGGGACTTCGCCACGCACATCGTGCGGACGCAGATGATCAGTGCCGGGTATCCGCTGAGCGCGGTCACCGAGGCGCTGTGCGACCGGTGGAAGCCGGGTGTGCGGCTCATCCCGATGACCGACGACCGTGTCGAGACCCATGTCGCCGTCACGATGCCCGACAGCGGCTCGGACACGGGCTCGGGGTCCGCCTCGGGGCCCGCCTCGGGGCCCGGCGAGCGCAGGGCGATCCACTTCCAGGAGTACTGGGTGCGGCTGCGGGCCTCCGTGGCGGCCGAGGCGATCGTGCCGGTCGGCGCCGAGCAGGCGAAGCCGGCGCCCGGGGTGCTGGAGGCCCTGGCCGCGGCGGACGTGATCCTCTTCCCGCCGTCCAACCCCGTCGTCTCCATCGGCACGATCCTCGCCGTGCCCGGCATCCGGGAGGCGATCGCCGAGGCCGGGGTGCCGGTCGTGGGCCTCTCCCCCATCGTCGGTGACGCCCCCGTGCGCGGTATGGCGGACAAGGTCCTGGCCGCCGTCGGCGTGGAGTCCACCGCCGCGGCCGTCGCCGAGCACTACGGCTCGGGGCTGCTCGACGGCTGGCTCGTCGACACCGTGGACGCGGGCGTCGTCGAGCGCGTGGAGAGCGCCGGGATCCGGTGCCGGGCCGTGCCGCTGATGATGACCGACCTGGACGCGACGGCGGCGATGGCCCGCGAGGCGCTGGCACTGGCGGAGGAGGTGCGGGGCGCGTGAACACGGAGAGCGGGAACGCGGAGAGCGGGAACGCGGAGATCGGGAACGCGGAGAGCGGGAGAGACGTGACGCCCGGCGCCGGGTACCGGGTCTGGGCCCTGGAGGGCATCCCCGAGGTGCGCGAGGGGGACGACCTGGCCAAGCTGATCGTCGCGGCCGCGCCGGAGCTGGCCGACGGGGACGTGCTGCTCGTCACCTCGAAGATCGTGTCCAAGGCCGAGGGGCGGGTCGTCGAGGCGGCCGACCGGGAGGCCGCGATCGACGCCGAGACCGTGCGGGTGGTGGCGCGGCGCGGAACGCTGCGGATCGTGGAGAACCGGCAGGGTCTGGTGATGGCCGCCGCCGGGGTCGACGCCTCCAACACGCCGTCCGGGACCGTGCTGTTGCTGCCCGAGGACCCCGACGCCTCGGCGCGGGCCGTCAGGGACGGTGTCAGGGACGCGCTCGGCGTCGAGGTCGGGGTGGTCGTCACCGACACGTTCGGGCGGCCCTGGCGCAGCGGGCTGACGGATGTCGCCATCGGCGCGGCCGGTGTGCGGGTCCTCGACGACCTGCGCGGCGGTACCGACGCGTACGGCAACCCGCTCAGCGCCACCGTCGTCGCGACCGCCGACGAACTGGCCGCAGCCGGCGACCTGGTGAAGGGCAAGGCCGCCGGGCGGCCCGTCGCCGTCGTGCGGGGGCTCGGGCACGTGGTGGCCGAGGACGACGGCGAGGGCACGCGGGGCCTGGTCCGGGGGGCGCGGGACGACATGTTCCGGCTCGGCACCTCCGAGGCCGTACGGCTGGCGGTGACGCAGCGGCGGACCGTCCGGGCGTTCACGGACGATCCCGTCGATCCCGGGGCGGTACGGCGGGCCGTCGCCGCGGCGGTGACCGCGCCGGCGCCGCACCACACGACTCCGTGGCGGTTCGTGCTGCTGGAGTCCGAGGAGTCCCGGGTGCGGCTGCTCGACGCCATGCGGGACGCGTGGATCGCGGATCTGCGGCGGGACGGCAAGAGCGAGGAGTCCATCGCGAAGCGGGTGCGGCGCGGGGACGTCCTGCGCAACGCGCCGTACCTGGTGGTGCCCTGTCTGGTGATGGACGGGTCGCACGTCTACGGGGACGCGCGGCGGGACGCGGCCGAGCGGGAGATGTTCGTGGTCGCGACCGGCGCCGGGGTGCAGAACCTCCTCGTCGCGCTGGCCGGGGAACGGCTGGGTTCGGCGTGGGTCTCGTCGACGATGTTCTGCCGGGACGTCGTACGGGACGTGCTGGGGCTGCCGCAGGACTGGGACCCCATGGGTGCGGTCGCCGTGGGACACGCGGCGGGGGAGCCTCCGGCGCGGGCCGGGCGGGACGCGGGGGCGTTCATCGAGGTCCGGTGAGCCGAGCGGGCTCCGGAAGTCGCCGGGCGCCCTAGGCTCGTAGGACGCGCATCTCTGTTCAGGACCTTCTCCTAGGACCTTCTCTTGGCCGGACGTTTCCCCCAGCGGCCCACCCGTACGACGGTGCGGGGCGGGCATGTCGTCGTGCCCGGCGGGGTGCCCCGGCAGGCCGTGGCGGCGGGGAAGCGGCGGACCTGGGTGCCGGAAGGACCGCTCGATCCGGGGCTCGTGCTGGGGCCGCTGCGGCGGGGGCCGCACGATCCCACCTTCCGGGCCGTGCCGGACGGGTCCGTGTGGCGGGCCAGCCGGACACCGGTGGGACCCGGGACCCTGCGGGTGGCCCTGCGGGGCGGTGTCGTCGAGGCGGAGGCGTGGGGGCCCGGGGCCGAGTGGCTGCTCGACGGGATGCCGTCGCTGCTCGGGGCCTCGGACGAGCCGGACGCGTTCGTGCCCCGGCATCGGGTCGTGGCGATGGCCTGGCGGCGGCGGCCGGGGCTGCGGCTGACGCGGACCGGGCTGGTGCTGGAGTCGTTGATCCCGTCGGTGCTGGAGCAGAAGGTCACGACGGACGAGGCGTACCGGGCGTGGCGGCTGCTCGTACGCAAGTTCGGGGAGCCGGCGCCGGGGCCCGTGCCGCCGGGGATGTTCGTGATGCCCTCGGTGCGGGAGTGGGCGCTGATCCCGTCCTGGGAGTGGCATCGGGCCGGGGTCGACGACAAGCGGGCGTCGACGATCCTGCGCGCGGTGCGGGTGGCCGGGCGGCTGGAGGAGGCCGTGGGGATGGCGCCGGAGGACGCGCGAGCGCGGTGGGAGCGGGTGCCGGGGATCGGGCCGTGGACCTCGGCGGAGACCGTGCAGCGCAGTCACGGGGCGGCGGACGCGGTGACCACGGGGGATCTGCATCTGCCGGGGATCGTGGGGTTCGTGCTGGCCGGGGACCGGGACGCGGACGACTCGGTGATGCTGTCGTTGCTGGAGCCGTATGCGGGGCAGCGGCATCGGGCGGCTCGGTTGATCCTGCTGTCGGGGCGCGGGCCGGCCCGGCGGGCGCCGCGGATGCCGCGGGGGGACATCGGGCGCCTGTAGTGGGGCACCCGCGGCCCCGGTGGGGCTTCTCGCGCAGTTCCCCGCGCCCCTGAAAGCCCAGGCCCTGCGGGCCTGAAAAGCTCGGGGCGCAGCCCCTGCTTTTCAGGGGCGCGGGGAACTGCGCGACCAGCCCCCACGCACCCGCACCCGACAACAACACCCGGCACTCACTGGTCCGACGAGAAGCGGAGCGCCCCCGTGGGGATCTGGGCGTCGCACCAGACCCGGACCCCCGTGCGGAGTTCGTTGTCGGCGCCGACGACCGCGCCGTCGCCGATGACCGCGCCGGTGAGGACGGAGCGTTCGCCGATGCGGGCACGGGCGCCTATGAGGGAGTCGGTGATCACCGCGCCGGGTTCGACGACCGCGCCGGCCAGGACCGTGCTGCCGTAGACCCGGGCGCCCTCACCGACGAACGCGCCCTCGCCCACCACCGTGCCCCCGGTCAGCTTGGCGTCGCCCGCGACCCGGGCGGTGGGCAGCACCAGGCGGTCGCCGCAGCGGCCGGGGACGGCGGGGGACGGGGCGCGGCCGAGGACCAGGTCGGCGGAGCCCCGGACGAAGGCCGCGGGGGTGCCGAGGTCCAGCCAGTACGTGGAGTCGACCATGCCCTGCAGATGCGCTCCCGCCGCCAGCAGGTCCGGGAACGTCTCCCGCTCCACCGAGACCGGGCGGCCCGCCGGGATCGTGTCGATGACCGAGCGGCGGAAGACGTACGCCCCCGCGTTGATCTGGTCGGTGACGATCTCCTCGGGGGTCTGGGGCTTTTCGAGGAAGGCGAGCACCCTGCCCGTGGCGTCGGTGGGGACGAGGCCGTAGGCGCGCGGGTCGGTCACCTGGGTCAGGTGGAGGGAGACGTCCGCGCCGGTCGTCCCGTGGGTGGTGACCAGGCGGCGGATGTCCAGGCCGGTGAGGATGTCGCCGTTGAAGACGAGGACGGGGTCCTCGGGGCCGGAGTGCAGGTGCGAGGCGGCGTTGCGGATCGCGCCGCCCGTGCCCAGCGGCTCCTCCTCGGTGACGTATTCGAGGTGGAGGCCGAGGGCGGAGCCGTCGCCGAAGTGGGGTTCGAAGACCTCGGCGAGGTAGGAGGTGGCGAGGACTATGTGGTCGACACCCGCGGCTCTGGCTCTCGCCAACTGGTGGGTGAGGAAGGGGACTCCGGCCGCCGGGACCATGGGCTTCGGAGTGTGCACCGTGAGCGGACGCAGCCGGGTGCCTCTGCCGCCGACCAGGAGGATCGCTTCTGTCACCTGTCGTCTCTGCTTCCTGCCGGGACCGGCCGAACTGTCATTCGACCGGCCAGTGTATGCAGACCGTTCCACGGCGCCTTCGCGGCCGTGCGCCGGGCCGTCGGCGGGCGGCGGGGCGCGCAGGCGACGGAGTCGCGTCGAGGGCGCGACGAGCGCGCCCTCGGGTCCCCCGTGCTCCTGTGGCCGCGCTACCGGCCCTGATAGCGGGCGGCCTCCGTGCGGGCCGTACCGAGCTTTCCGTAGAGGCGCCCCCCGGGGCACTCGGTCGCGAACCCGTCCCGGTGACCGGAGATCACATGCAGTTGTACCTTCTTGCCCTTTGCGTAGAGATTGCCACCACCCGACGTGAGGTAGGTCTTGCCCTTGGGGTTCGCACCGTAAAGACCGAGTTTCCAGGCGGTTAGTTGCGCGATTCCCTTGACCGCCACCGCGGGCGGCTTGGTGGTGCCGTAGCTGCCGAGGACCGCGACGCCCATGCTGTTCGTGTTGAAGCCGAGGGTGTGCGCGCCCATGACGGGCTTCGCGACGCCACCCGCGCGCCCTTCGTAGATGTTTCCGCACTTGTCGACGAGGAAGTTGTAGCCGATGTCCCGCCAGCCGCTGCTCACGACGTGGTAGCGGTAGATACTGCGGATGACCGAAGGGGCTTGCGCGCACTTGTAGTTGTTGCCGGAGGCCGTGTGGTGCACGAAGGCCGCGCTGACCCGGGTGGTGTAGCGGAAGTCGCGCTCGCGCAGCTTCTCGTCCGCGCCCCAGCCGGCGCGCGTGATGATGCGGGGGCGCGGGCCGATGTACGGCTTCACCCCGGGCGCCACGTTGGCCAGCCGCTCCTCCGTCTCCTTGCGCGTCAGCGCCGGGATGGCGGTGGCGCCGAGCGGAGCGAGGTCGGCGTTGACGGCGGAGGCGGCGGCCGACTCGGCGGTCAGGGCGCCCAGCCGCGGCGCGTCGGCGGGGGTGCCGACGGGCGGGGGGTCGGCCGCGTGCACGGCGTTCGGGCCCGCGGCGCCCTCCAGGGTGCCGGTGCCCGGGTCGACCAGTTCCAGGCGTAGGCCGTCCGGGAGCATCTGGACGCCCGGCGCGGTCGTACGGCCCTGGGTCTCGGCGCGTACGCGCACCTCGACGCCGTCGGAGTCGCCGACCCACAGCGGGGCGGTGGAGCCGCGGACCCGGCCCGAGGCGCGCTCGGCGGTGTCGGGGTCGGCGGCGTGCTCGTGGTTGTGCGTCTCCACGTCCTGCCAGCCGGACCAGCGGGCGGTGCCCTTGGCGCGGGTGCGGACCTGGACGCGGCCCTGGAGTTCGGTGTCCGGGTTGTCCCAGACGACACCGACCAGGGAGAAGGACCGTACGTCCCGCTTGCCGAGGCCCTGTTCGGCGGCGGCCGGGCCGAGGTTCCGGTCCGTGCCGAGGGGGAGGAGGGGGAGGGACTGGGTGCTGCCGGACGCGGGCGCGAGCGCGAGCGGGGCGGTCGGGGCCGGGGTACGCGCCGGGTGCAGGGCCGCCGTGGAGGACGAGTCCGTCGGGGTCGCCGCGGAGGCCGTCGCCGGGAGTGCCGCCGGGAGGGCGAGTGCCGCCGCGCAGGTGACGCCGATCGAGGACGCGAGGAATCGTGATCTACGCATGCGTCCGATCCTGGACATAGTCATACATATCTGTCCATCGCGGAATTGACGGACCGTCGGCTGCGCTGCGCCGAACCGGTGGCGATTCCGGTCCGCCCGGGGCCGCGGGCGGACCGGTCCCCGCGTAGGCTTGCACGGGTGAACGCCACCGACCGCACCCCTGCCGACCTGCTGCGATCCGCGCTGGCCGCGGATCCCGCACGCCCTCTGGTGACCTTCTACGACGACGCCACGGGCGAGCGGGTCGAATTGTCCGTGGCCACCTTCGCCAATTGGGTGGCCAAGACCGCGAATCTCCTCCAGGGCGAACTGTCGGCGGAGCCGGGTGACCGGGTCGCGCTGCTGCTGCCGGCGCACTGGCAGACGGCGGTGTGGCTGCTGGCGTGTTCGTCGGTGGGGGTCGTCGCCGAGATCGGCGGGGACCCGGGGGCGGCCGACGTCGTGGTGAGCGGGCCGGACACGCTGGACGCGGCCCGCGCGTGCTCCGGGGAGCGGATCGCGCTCGCGCTGCGGCCGCTCGGGGGGCGGTTCCCGCAGGTTCCGGCCGGGTTCGCCGACTACGCGGTAGAGGTGCCCTCGCAGGGGGACCGGTTCGTGGCGTACGCGCCCGTGGATCCCGAGGAGGCGGCGCTGGTCGTGGCCGGGCGGGAGTTCAGCGGGGCCGAGGTCGTGGAGCGGGCGCGGGCGGAGGCGGGGGGTCTCGGGCTGACCGGGCCCGGGTCACGGCTGCTGTCGGGGCTGGGGTACGACACGTGGGAGGGGCTCTCGGCGGGGCTGTACGGGCCGCTCGCGAGCGGCGGGTCCGTGGTGCTGTGCCGGCATCTCGGGGAGCTGGGTGAGGACGCGCTCGCCAAGCGGGTGGAGAGTGAGCGGGTCACGGCCACCACGCGGTGACGCTCCGCTGCGGGGGCTGGGGGAGTGGCTCTTGGTGAGGTGGCTCTCGGGGGTGGCGTGACGCGGTGACGCCGTGGGGGGTGCGGTGGTCGGGCGGGTGCGGGCCCGGTGGGGCTTCTCGCGCAGTTCCCCGCGCCCCTTTCGGGCGCGGCTGCTGCTCGGGCTCCTCGGGCAGCGCGGCCCTTGCCTTCGCTCAGGCCGACCCTCCCCACGCGGGTGCGGGCCCGGTGGGGCTTCTCGCGCAGTTCCCCGCGCCCCTTTCGGGGCACCGGTCGCCCGGGCAGCGCACGGAACAGCCCGGCCCTCCGCCGGCGGCTGCGGGTGGTGGTGGGTTGCTCGCGCAGTTCCCCGCGCCCCTTTCGGGCGCGGCTGCTGCTCGGGCTCCTCGGGCAGCGCGGTCCTTGCCTTCGTTCAGGCCGGCCCTCCCCAAGCGGGTGCGGGCCCGGTGGGGCTTCTCGCGCAGTTCCCCGCGCCCCTTTCGGGGCACCGGTCGGCCGTTGCTCAGGCCGTCGGGCAGTCCGCCCCTCCCCCCATTCGGAGCAGCACCGGCCGCCTCCGGGGCCCCCTCGCGCCATCGTCGTAGGTGTGGACGACGTCGGAGGAAGGGCGGTGGGGCTGGGGCCCGGTGCGGGCGGGTCGCCCACCGGGGCCGGGCCCCGGCGTCGGCGGCGGCGGTGGGTGCGCTGGGTGGCGGGCGGGGTGGGACTGCTGGTCGTCGGGGCCGTGGGCGTGGGGTGGGTGGCGTACCGGAAGCTGGACGGGAACATCACGTCGGACCGGACGGCGGCGGACGAGCTGGCGCGGTTCGAGAAGGAGCGGCCGACGGCGCTCGTGCGGGGCGCGCAGAACATCCTCGTGATCGGGTCGGACTCGCGGGCGGGGAACGGGAACGGCGAGTACGGGCGCGATTCCGGGACCGAGCGGTCGGACACCACGATCCTGCTGCATCTGGCGGCCGACCGGCGCAGCGCGACCGCGGTGTCGCTGCCGCGGGACCTGATGGTGGACGTGCCGAGCTGCCGGCGGGCGGACGGCCGCCGCTCCGCACCGGCGTTCACCATGTTCAACCGCGCCTTCCAGGTGGGCGGTTCGGCCTGCACCGTCCGGACGGTCGAGCGGATGACCGACATCCGGATCGACCATCACATCGTCGTGGACTTCCAGGGCTTCAAGGAGATGGTCGACGCCGTCGACGGGGTCGAGGTGTGCCTCGCCGCACCCATTCACGACAAAGAGGCCGATCTGCGGCTGCCCGCGGGCCGGGTGAAACTCACCGGGGAACAGGCGCTCGGGTACGTACGGGCCCGTAAGTCGCTCGGGAACGGCAGCGACACGGAACGGATGGACCGCCAGCAGCGATTCCTCGGGGCGCTGGCCGCGAAGGTGCGCGGCAATGACGTCCTGCTGAATCCGGTGAAGCTCTATCCGGTCCTGGACGCCGCCACCTCGTCGCTCACCACGGACCCGGGACTGGCGAGTCTGCGCGGGCTCTACGACCTTGTGCGCGGTCTGCGCAAGATTCCCATGGAAAAGGTGCAATTCCTGACCGTTCCCAGGAAGTCGTATGCGTACGACGTCAATCGTGATGAGCTCGTCGAACCGGCGGCACGGAGACTTTTCGCACGGCTGCGCGCCGACGAACCCCTGGCGATCGCCCGGGAACTGCCCGGCGGGAAGCGGGAAGCGCGCACGGAACGGCTTTCCGGAAGCCCGTCCGGGACACCCGATCCGGTGCCGACTTTCCGCGGGAGCACGGCCGCACAGAAGGACTGCGCGTGACCCGGAAGCGGTTCCTCAGGTAAAGCGCGCGTCAACACCAGGAACAAATGCTCTAGGAAATGGGCAGATTGCCCAGGTGTAGGGACGTGCAATTTGTCACCGCCGTCGCTTGACGCCTGATCGTGCGGCTAGTGTGAGCGATCCGGTGCGTCGGTCCTTCGGTCGCGCACCAGTTGTATCGAGACCCGAGCGTCCTTTGAGGGGGAAGGCGCCGCGTGGCCCCGACGGAGGAATCAGACAACCGTGGACGCGCAAGGCCGTGGGCGGGCGGACGACATCGACCCCGCAGACCAGTGGGTACTCAACCCGAACACCGGTGAATACGAACTGCGACTGAGTCCTTCCGCACCGCAGTCGGCGGTGCCGAGGCCGCGCCGGGCGGCGCCCGCCACGGCGGGGGCCAAGGTGACGGCGGGCGCCTCCGCGCGCTCCGCGTCGGCGGGCACGGACACCCGGGAGATCCCCGACACGCTGCCGGGACCCCGGCGCCGGCGGGGTGTGCCCGAGGAGGACCCGCTGCCGGGCCGCCGCGGCGGCCGGGGCAGGACCAAGGCGAAGCCCAAGAAGTCGAAGGGCAAGCGGATCCTGGTGTGGACGGGCGGCACGCTGGCCTTCGTCCTGGTGGGCGTGAGCGGCGCGGCCTACCTCTACTACCAGCACCTCAACAACAACATCCAGAAGATCTCGGACGACGGCGCCGGCACCGGCGGCTTCAGCAAGGACCGGGCGATCAACCTGCTGGTGATCGGCACCGACAAGCGGACCGGCGCGGGCAACGGGAGCTACGGCGACAAGGACAGCGTCGGCCACGCCGACACCACGATCCTGCTGCACGTCTCCAAGGACCGTTCGAACGCGACCGCGATGAGCATCCCGCGCGACATGATCGTGGACGTCCCGGACTGCCCGACGACGCAGGAGGACGGCTCCCAGAAGAACATCGCGGGTACGCCGAACGTCCGGTTCAACACCAGTCTCGGCCAGGACGGCCGTACGCCGAGTTGCACGGTGCGGACGGTGGAGGAGCTGACCGGCATCAAGTCGGACCACTTCATGGTGGCCGACTTCAACGCCGTGAAGACACTCTCCACGGCGATCGGCGGCGTCGAGGTCTGCCTCGCCAAGCCCATCAAGGACTCCAAGTCCAAGCTGGACCTCTCCGAGGGCAAGCACACCATCCAGGGCGAGCAGGCGCTGGCGTTCCTGCGCACCCGGTACAGCGTGGGCCTCGGCAGCGACCTGAGCCGGATCGAGCTGCAGCAGCAGTTCCTCAGCTCGATGATCCGCCAGATGAAGTCCGAGGACACGCTCACCGACCCGGGGAAGGTGCTGGACCTCGCGGAGGCCGCCACCAGCGCGCTGAGCGTCGACTCCAGGATCTCCGACATCCAGAAGCTGGCCTCGCTCGGCCAGGAGGTCGGCAAGGTGAAGACGAAGAACATCACCTTCACCACCGTCCCGGTCATCGACAACACCGACGGCGCGACCGTGCTGCCCATGCCGCAGAAGGCCGAGCAGCTGTTCTCGACGATCCGCAACGACATCTCGCTCACCGAGGTGAAGAAGCAGAAGAAGGCGAAGGAGGCGGCGAAGCTCAAGGGCGAGCGCGCCGACGCCTCCGAGGTCCGGGTCAGCGTCTACAACGGCGGTGCCGAGGCCGGCAGCGCACAGGCCACTCTCAGCTGGCTGCAGAATGATGTCGGCGTGACCAAGTCGAGCCAGCTCGGCAACGCCGACAAGACGTTGTCGAAGACGACCCTCGCGTACGACCCCGGCCAGGCCGACCAGGCGCGCAAGCTGGCCGACCTCATGGGTCTGTCCGCGTCCGCGCTGAAGCCCGGCAAGGGCAACAGCGAGACCAACGCCCAGGGGCTGCCCTCGATGGTGCTGACCCTCGGCAAGGACTTCCAGGGAGCGGGGGTGCCGCTGGACGCGACGTCCGCGGCGGACCTGGACGTCGAGAAGAACACCGCGGACAAGGAAAAGTGCGCCAGTTGATGACCTGAGGGGGTCGTGGCGCGTCTTTCAGGACGCAAGTGCAGTCGAGAGTCGGTGACTCACCGGACGGGCGCGGGAACGCGCCCGGCCGGTCGGTTCTGATGTCGCCGTGATGCCGTGGGGCGGCCTGCCGCCGCAGCGACCCATGCCCACGTGTCATCCGGCCGGAACGCATGACGCGTTCAACAGAACATGAGTACATCCGAGCCGGGGTCTCGACAGTCCAACAGGAGGCGGGGGCGTCCCCGTCACAGCAGGGTGGGGAGGGGCAGGGAGATGGTACGGAGTGACGTGCGCGGGGACGGGGGGCGACCGCGCGTCGAGGAACCCGGCGACCGGGAAGGGGACCTGGAGCCGGAGGACGGCTCGGCCGGTTCCGACGGCGACTCGGACGGCTCGGGCGGCGACGCGGACGTCAAGGTCCCGGAGCAGAGACGGGGCAACCGCCGCGGCGGCGGCGACGGCGGTGGGCGGGGGCGCGCGAAGACGAGCGCGAAGCCCCGGCGCAGACGGGTGCTGCGCTGGTCGGCGACGGTCCTGGCGGTCGTGATACTCGGCACCGCGGGCGCCGGTTATCTCTACTACCGGCACCTCAACGGCAACATCAAGAAGGAGAAGCTGAACCTCGGCGACACGAAGATCGCCGAGCCCACCCCGAACGCGGCCGGACAGACCCCGCTGAACATCCTGCTCATCGGCTCGGACGCGCGGGACACCAAGGAGAACCAGAAGCTCGGCGGCGCCCGCGACACCTTCGACGGCCCGCCACTGGCCGACGTCCAGATGCTGCTGCACCTGTCCGCCGACCGCAGCAACATGTCGGTCGTCAGCATGCCCCGGGACACCCTGCTCGACATCCCCAAGTGCACCGACCCGGACAGCGGCGAGGTGTACGGGGCGCTCACCCACGCGATGACCAACCAGTCGCTGGAGCGCGGCGGCCCCGGCTGCACGGTCGCCACCTGGGAGAAGCTGACCGGCATCCGTGTCGACCACTTCATGATGGTCGACTTCGCCGGTGTGGTGTCGATGGCGGACGCGATCGGCGGTGTGCCGGTGTGCGTGAGCGCCAACATCTACTCGCACACCAGCGAGGGCAAGGGCTCGGGGCTGAAGCTGGAGAAGGGCACCACGTACATCAAGGGCAAGCAGGCCCTGCAGTGGCTGCGCACCCGGTACGGCTTCGAGGACGGCAGCGACATCGCGCGGGCCAAGGCCCAGCACCAGTACATGAACGCGATGGTCCGCGAGCTGCGCGAGAACGCCACGATCACCAACCCGAACAAGCTGCGCAGGCTGGCCGAGAAGGCCACCGAGTCCCTCACGGTCGACGACGGTCTCGGTGACGTCGCCAAGCTCTACGACCTCAGCACGGAGCTGCGCAAGGTCGAGCCGGCCCGGATCACGATGACGACGATGCCGTTCACGTACGTCGGCGCGCGTGTCGTGCCGAAGGAGGGCGACGCGGAGAAGCTGTTCCGGCTGGTGCGGGAGGACATCGCGCTGGACGGCAAGGACAAGAAGAAGACCGCCGCCGTGGAGGCGGGCTCCGACGACCCGGCGGCGGCGACGGACCGGATCGGCGTGCTGGTGCGCAACGGCACCATGACGTCCACCCTCGCCCCGGTCGCGGGCCGCGCGCACACGGTGTCGCAGCTGCTCGTCAAGGAGGGCTTCGCCAAGGCCACGTCCGACACGACCAGCGCGGTCGTCGAGGACAAGACGGTCGTGCGCTATCCGAGCGCGGAGCTGGAGGGCGACGCCCAGGCGGTCGCCAAGGCGCTCGGCATCCCGCTGGGCCAGGTGGAGAAGTCCACCGACGTCACGGGGGTCACGCTGTTCGTCGGCGCCGACTGGCGCGAGGGCGACACGTACAAGGCCGCGAAGACGGACGACAAGACCCCGGAGTCGGCGGACGCGCTGAACGGGGCGAAGACGGACGCCTGCATGGAGGTCAACCCGGGCTTCACCTGGTAGGTGCCGTACACGCTCGGGTTCCGCCCGGAAGGCGCACACACCTCGGGCCCCTCTCGCGGACGGGAGGGGCCCGAGGTGTCGTGCGCTGTCGTGCTCAGCTCTCCGCGAGCACCGCGGGGCGGCGGGATGCGATGACCTTGCGCGCCAGGGACCTGGGGCTGGTGAGGAAGCCGAAGCCCCAGGACATGTGCATGGTGGCGAGGGCGACGGGGATCCGGAGGCGGGCCTTGAGCGGCAGCCCCTTGCCCGCCGGGACCGAGCCGGCGACGATCGCCGCGAGGTAGCCGCCGGGGACGACGAAGCCCAGCGGGGTCAGCAGGGCGCCGACCAGGACACCGGCAGCGATCGCGCAGACCGCGGCCGGCGGGGCGAGATAGCGCAGGTTGATGGAACCCTCGTGGTAGCGGGCGACGACGTGCCGCCAGCGCCCGTAGTCCTTGTACTGCTTGGCGAGCGCCTTCACGCTGGGCCGGGGCCGGTAGGACACCCGCAGCTCGGGCGAGAACCAGATGAGGCCGCCCGCCTCCCGGATGCGGAAGTTAAGCTCCCAGTCCTGGGCGCGGATGAACTCCACGTTGTAGCCGTCCTGCCGCTCCAGCGCCTCGCGCCGGAAGACGCCCAGGTAGACCGTCTCCGCCGGGCCGGCCTGCCCGCCCGTGTGGAAGGCCGCGTTGCCGACGCCGATCTTCGAGGTCATCGCGGCGGCGACCGCGTGCTCCCAGTCGTTCTCGCCCTCGGCGTGCATGATGCCGCCGACGTTCTGCGCGCCGGTCTCCTCCAGGAGCCGTACGGCGGTGGCGATGTAGTTCGGCGAGAGGATGCCGTGGCCGTCGACCCGGACCACGATCGGGTGGCGGGACGCCTTGATCGCGGCGTTGAGCGCGGCGGGTGTCCGCCCGGTGGGGTTCGGGACGGTGTGCACGCGCGGGTCCTCGGCCACGAGCCGGGCCGCGATCTCGTCCGTGCGGTCCGTGGACGGACCCAGGGCGATCACGACCTCCATCTCGCCGGCGTACTCCTGCGCGAGGATCGCTTGGACGGCTCCGCGCAGATGCCGCTCCTCGTTGAGGACGGGCATGATCACGGACACGGCGGGGAGCGGCACGTCGGGCTTGGCGTTCATAGGGGGCTCACGTTACCGCGAACGGGGGACACCGACGCGCGCCGCCCGGTCGCGTGGACGGGCCGTCGATCCCGGGGCCCTACGGTGCTCACGGTTCCCTGACTCCCCTCACCGGTCTCGCGGAGGTGTCCCCCGTGTCCACACCGCCCCGCCGCCCAGCCCGCCCGCAGCAGCCCCGCCCTCCCGTGCCCCCGCGGCGGCGGAGCTGGGCCATGCGGGCGGTGACCACGCTCTCCGTGGTGGTGCTGGCCGCCGCGGGCATCGGGCACGCGGTGGTGACCCGTCTGGACGGCGAGATCAAGCGGGTCGACGCCTTCAAGGACATGAAGAACCGCCCCGAGGCGGGCCACGGCATGAACGTCCTGCTGGTGGGCACCGACGGCCGCGACCGGATCAGCGAGGAGGAGCGGCGCAGGTACCGGCTGGGCGGCGCCCCCTGCCACTGCACGGACACGATGATGATCGTGCACATCTCGGAGGACCGGGAGCGCGCGAGCGTCGTGAGCCTGCCGCGCGACTCGTACGCCGAGACGCCCGGGCGGACCGACCGCGCCACGGGCCGGACCCACAAGGGTCACCCGATCAAGCTGAACGCGGCCTACGCGGAGGGCGGCCCGCAGCTCACCGTGCGCACGGTCGAGCACATGACCAGGGTGAAGATCGACCACTACGTCGAGGTCGACTTCACCAGCTTCATGCGCACCGTCGACGTCCTCGGCGGGGTCCGGATCTGCACCGCCCAGCCCCTCAAGGACTCCTACACCGGCCTCGACCTCACCGCCGGCACCCATGAGCTGGACGGCGGCCAGGCCCTGCAGTACGTCCGCTCCCGGCACGCCGACGGCTCCTCCGACCTCGGCCGCATGAAGCGCCAGCAGCGCTTCATGGCGTCGCTGATGTCCCAGGCCACCTCCTCCGGCGTCCTGCTCAACCCGATGAAGTTCCGGGACATCACCCAGGCCGTCCTCGGCTCCGTCCGCGCCGACAAGGAGTTCGGCACCGGCGAGCTGATCGACCTCGGACGCGCGCTGCGGAACCTCACCCCGGCCTCGTCCGAGTTCACCACCGTGCCCATCGGGCGCATGGGGTACGCCGTGAAGGGCATCGGCTCGACCCTCAAGTGGGACGACGCGAAGGCGGCCCGCCTGTTCGAGGCCCTGCGCGACGACCGCCCGCTCGCCCCCTACAAGGCGCGCGGCGCGCACACCCTGGTCGAGGTCGCCCCGCAGCAGATCCGCGTCCAGGTGGAGAACGGCACGGCCGTCCCCGGCCTCGGCAGGAAGGTGGACCGCCAGCTGGCCGCCACCGGCTTCCGCACCACGAAGGCCCCGGTCAACGCCCCGCGGCAGGACGTCCGCCGTACGGTCGTCGTCTACGACCCCCGGTGGGACCGCTCCGCGCACTCCCTGGCGACCGCCCTCCCGGGCTCGGAACTGCGCCCGGTGCGCGCCCAGGGCCCCATGCTCCGGGTCGTCGCGGGCTCGGACTTCAAGCAGGTCCGCAAGGTGCGGGCGGAGAACACCGGGCAGGGCGAGTCGGGTGTGGTGCGGGGCGACCAGGTCTCGTGCTCCTGACCGTCCCGATCATCCGGAGCGCCCGCTCCCCTACAAAACCGTGCAATTTGTGTCGGCTTCGCAACAGCCCTGCCTTTGTTTTTCATCGACCCTTGTAAAGGGCATGGCCCGACCCGGCACACTGGGGCGCATGAACGATTGGCCCGAGGGATGGTCCGGCAACAACCGTGGCGGCGACTACGCCCAGCCCGACGGTCCGCGTGTGATGCGCCAGGTCCGCCGCGGCCCGTCGGCACCCCCTCAGGGTGGTGTGCCCCAGCAGCCGTCGTACGGCGACCCGTACGGTGACGGCTACGGCAACAGCGGCCCCGACCAGTACGGCGGCGGCAACCACCAGAGCGACTACAACACCGGCCAGGTGTACGGCGCCGGCGGCACCGGCGGTCCGGGCGGCCACGGCGGCGGCCGGGGCGACCGTCCCGCGCCGAACTGGCGGCGCCGTATCAAGCTGACGGCGATCACGGTCACCGTGGTGGTGCTCGCGACGACGATCGGCACGTACTTCTGGGCCGACTCCAAGCTGAACCGCGAGGTCGACCTGTCGAAGGTCATCGACCGGCCGGAGGCGGGCGAGGGCACCAACTACCTGATCGTCGGCTCCGACAGCCGTGAGGGCCTGTCCGCCGACCAGAAGAAGGAGCTGCACACCGGCTCCGCCGACGGCAAGCGCACCGACTCGATGATGATCCTGCACACCGGGTCCAACGGGCCGACGCTGGTCTCGCTGCCCCGCGACTCGAACGTCACGATCCCGACGTTCGTCGGCTCCGAGTCCGGCAAGACGTTCAAGGGCACCGGCCGGCAGGTGAAACTGAACGCGGCGTACGCCGAGGACGGGCCCGAGCTGCTGGTCCGCACCGTCGAGGCCAACACGGGTCTGCACATCGACCACTACGTGGAGATCGGCTTCGCGGGCTTCGCGAACATCGTCGACGCGGTCGGCGGTGTGGAGATCGACATCCCCAAGGGCGGCCTGAAGGACACCAAGTCCGGCGCGAACTTCGAGGCCGGCAAGCAGACGCTGAACGGCGAGCAGTCCCTCGCCTTCGTCCGCACCCGCTACGCCCTGGCGCGCAGCGACCTGGACCGTACGAAGAACCAGCAGAAGTTCCTCGCGGCCCTCGCCAGCCAGACGGCGACGCCGAGCACGATCCTGAACCCCTTCAAGCTGTACCCGACGATGAGCGCGGGCCTGGACACCCTGATCGTCGACAAGGACATGAGCCTGTTCGACCTGGCCGACATGTTCTGGGCGATGAAGGGCGTGACCGGCGGCGACGGCAAGTCCATGAACATGCCGATCTCGGGCAACACCGGCAACGGCAACCTGCAGTGGAACACCGAGAAGGTGAAGCAGCTGGTGCAGCAGCTGAAGAACGATGAGACGGTGACGGTGTCGGACAACTGACCCCGCGAGCCGCGTGGTCGAGGGGCACTCCGTGACGGGGTGCCCCTCGGTCGTGTGCCGTGCGGGTCAGGCGGTCGCGCCCGCCATCGTCCGGCACGTCTCGGAGCAGCGGCGACACGCCTCGGCACAGCGCATCATCTGCTGATCGTCCGGCATGGACATACACGCCTCCGCGCACATGTCACAGGCGCGGGCGCACATCGCGCACATCTCGGCGGACAGCGGCGAGCGGCGCATCATCATGTCCGCGCACATACGGGTCATCTCGGCGCAGTCCATCAGGGCGCGCATGATCTGCATCTGGGCCTGGCCGCCGGCCTGCATGCAGGAGCTCATGGTCTCCTCGCACATGCTGTGGCACGTCATGCAGGCGTCGATGCACTCCTGCATCTCCTTGCTCATGGTGGTCATGGCTCCGGCGTGCTGCGTCATGGCTCCTCCTGGGGGTGGTGGGAGCGGGGTCCGGGGCGGACCCCGTGCCCTTCCGTCCTACGCCCGCCCGCCCCCGTCCGCCATCGGGCGGACGGAAACAATCCGCCCCTTCCGCCCCGGAAGACAACAGCCCCCGGCGGGGTGCCGGGGGCTGTGCACGGACTGCGCCGAAGGGATTACGGCAGGTTGCGGGCCATGACGATCCGCTGGACCTGGTTCGTGCCTTCGTATATCTGCGTGATCTTGGCGTCGCGCATCATGCGCTCGACCGGGTAGTCGCGGGTGTAGCCGTAGCCGCCGAGGAGCTGGACGGCGTCCGTGGTGACCTCCATGGCGACGTCCGAGGCGAAGCACTTGGCGGCGGCGCCCTGGAAGGTGAGGTCCTTGTCGCCGCGTTCGGACTTGGCGGCGGCCTGGTAGGTCAGGGCGCGGGCGGCCTCGATCTTCATGGCCATGTCGGCGAGCATGAACTGGATGCCCTGGAAGTCGGCGATCGGCTTGCCGAACTGCTTGCGCTCCTGGACGTAGCCCTTGGCGTAGTCGAGCGCGCCCTGGGCGACGCCGAGGGCCTGGGCCGCGATGGTGATGCGGGTGTGGTCCAGGGTCTTCATCGCCGTGGCGAAGCCGGTGCCCTCCTCGCCGATCATGCGGTCGGCGGGGATGCGGACGTTGTCGAGGTAGACCTCCCGGGTCGGGGAGCCCTTGATGCCGAGCTTCTTCTCCGGGGCGCCGAAGGAGACGCCCTCGTCGGACTTCTCGACGACGAACGCGGAGATGCCCTTGGAGCGCTTGTCCGGGTCCGTGACGGCCATGACCGTGTAGTACTCGGAGACGCCCGCGTTGGTGATCCAGCGCTTCACGCCGTTGAGGACCCAGAAGTCGCCGTCGCGGACCGCGCGGGTCTTCATGCCGGCCGCGTCGGAGCCGGCGTCCGGCTCGGAGAGGCAGTACGAGAACATCCCGTCGCCCTTGGCGAGCGGGCCCAGGTACTTCTTCTTCAGCTCCTCGGAGCCGGAGAGGATCACGGGCAGGGAGCCCAGCTTGTTGACGGCCGGGATGAGGGAGGACGACACGCAGGCGCGGGCCACCTCCTCGATCACGATGACCGTGGCGAGCGCGTCGGCGCCGGCGCCGCCGTACTCCTCGGGCACGTGCACGGCGTGCAGGTCGTTGGCGACGAGCGCGTCCAGCGCCTCCTGCGGGAAGCGGGCCTCCTCGTCCACGGCGGCGGCGTGGGGCGCGATCTTCGCCTCGGCGAGGGAACGGATCGCGTCACGGAGCATGTCGTGCTCCTCGGACGGGCGGTACAGGTCGAAATCAGCCGATCCGGCCAAGGTCTCTCACGCTCCTGACGCTAACTACCGTTAAGTAACTCAAATTTTAGAGGTCGGCCCACGGGACCGGTACGTGAGTTTGACGACAGGCCGCGGCGGCCTCGTCGGGGGGAATCTGCCCGGTGAGGGCCCCGGACACGCCCCGACTATGCTCACGAGCACGCATGCACACGGCTGTGCGTGCGTGCCCGCCCCGGCCGGACATCCCAGGAGCACCCATGGCCCTCAAGATCACCGTGATCGGCACCGGCTATCTCGGCGCGACCCACGCCGCGGCCATGGCCGAGCTGGGATTCGAGGTGCTCGGGCTCGATGTCGTCGACGAGAAGATCGACATGCTGCGCCGGGGCGAGGTCCCGATGTACGAGCCGGGCCTGGAGGAGCTGCTGCGCAGGCACGTCGCCGGGATCGAGGGCTCCACCGGGCGGCTGCGCTTCACGACCGACTACGCCGAGGTCGCGGCCTTCGGCGACGTCCACTTCGTCTGTGTGAACACCCCGCAGCGGCACGGCGAGTACGCCTGTGACATGTCCTACGTCGACGCGGCCTTCGCCTCGCTCGCCCCGCATCTGACGGGCCCGGCCCTGGTCGTCGGCAAGTCGACGGTGCCGGTGGGGTCCGCCGACCGGCTGGCCGCGTATCTCGCGGAGCACGCGCCCGCCGGGGCCGACGCCGAGCTGGCCTGGAACCCGGAGTTCCTGCGCGAGGGCTTCGCGGTGAACGACACCCTGCACCCGGACCGGATCGTGGTGGGTGTGCGGAGCGAGACGGCCGAGAAGCTGCTGCGGGAGGTGTACGCGACACCGGTGGCCGAGGGGTCCCCCTTCGTCGTCACCGACTTCCCGACCGCCGAGCTGGTGAAGACCTCCGCGAACTCCTTCCTCGCCACCAAGATCTCCTTCATCAACGCGATGGCGGAGGTGTGCGAGGCCGCCGGGGGCGATGTCGCGAAGCTGGCGGAGGCCATCGGGCACGACGACCGGATCGGGAAGAAGTTCCTGCGGGCCGGCATCGGGTTCGGCGGGGGCTGTCTGCCGAAGGACATCAGGGCGTTCATGGCCCGCGCCGGCGAGCTGGGCGCCGACCAGGCGCTCACGTTCCTGCGGGAGATCGACTCCATCAACATGCGCCAGCGCGGTCAGATGGTGGAGCTGGCCCGGCAGGCGCTGGGCGGCGGGTCCTTCCTGGGCAAGCGGGTCGCCGTGCTCGGCGCGACCTTCAAGCCCGACTCCGACGACGTACGCGATTCCCCCGCCCTCAACGTGGCCGGGCAGATCCATCTCCAGGGCGGCCAGGTCACCGTCTACGACCCCAAGGGCATGGACAACGCCCGGCGGCTCTTCCCGACGCTCGGGTACGCCGACTCCGCGCTCGCGGCCGTGCGCAACGCCGACATCGTGCTGCATCTGACGGAGTGGCGCGAGTTCCGCGAGCTGGACCCGGCGGCGCTGGGCGAGGTCGCCTCGACCCGGCTCGTGCTGGACGGCCGCAACGCCCTCGACCCGGAGCTGTGGCGGCGGGCGGGGTGGACGTACCGGGCGATGGGGCGGCCGACGGCCTAAGGACACCGTCCGACGGCGTAAGGACATCCGGCCGGGGCCGGGGCACGCGGGCGGGTCGGTCTTCCCGGGCACGGGCGACGCCGCTCCGGCCGAGGCTCAGTCGGCCGGAACGGCGTCTCCCCGCATTGTCCACGGTTCCGGGCGCCGGTGGGGGCGAAGCGCTTACTTCGCGCGGTAGCGGCGCATCTTGGCGCGGGCGCCGCACACCTGCATCGAGCACCAGCGGCCCCGGCCGGCCGGGCTGCGGTCGTAGTACGCCCAGTGGCAGTCGGGGGCCTCGCACGCCTTGAGGCGCTGCCAGGTGTCCGCCGTGAGGGCCTCGGCGACGGCCGCGGCCACGCGCGCGACCAGCGGCGCCGGGTCGGTGGCGGGGCGCAGGACGGCGGAGCCGTCCTCGGCGGAGACCGCGACGATCAGGGGCGCGGCGGCCAGCAGCGCGCCGAGCGGGGTCACCGGGCCGTGCGGCGCGTGCCCGGCGTGGGCCAGCAGGGTCGCCCGCAGGGACTCCCGCAGCTCGCGTACGGCGGCGAGGTCGTCGTCGGGTGCCAGGCCGAGGCGGACGCGGCTCTCCGGGGTGTCCAGCCGGTCGGCGCCCGTCTCCAGGTCCAGCGTGTTCACCAGGCTCTCGACGAGGGCCAGGCCGCCGGGGGCGGACGCTCTCGCACTCATACCGGGGACGTTACCTCTATTTGGCATGCATGAGGTAACCGTTACTGGTTACCCTCCTCTACAGGTAACCGGAGTTCGCACGCAGCAACGAACAGGGAGAAGGCCATGGCCATCGCCGAGCTGGATGTCGTCGTTCTGGACTGTCCCGACCCGGCCGCGCTCGCCGGGTTCTACGCCGAGGTGCTGGGCGGGAAGGTCAGCGGGGAGGGGGACTGGGTGGATCTGGAGGTGCCGGGCAAGGGGGTGCGGCTGGCGTTCCAGCAGGCGCCCGGGTTCGAGGCGCCGCGGTGGCCCTCGCCCGAGCGCTCGCAGCAGTTCCACCTCGACCTGAACGTGGCGGACATGGACGCGGCGGAGAAGGAGGTGCTGGCGCTGGGGGCGACGGTGCTGGACGCGGAGGACCGGGAGCGGGGGTTCCGGGTGTACGCGGACCCCGCGGGGCATCCGTTCTGCCTCTGCCGCGCCTGAGTCCCGCGACGGGAGCAGGGGTGCGGGGAACCGGGCGGCCGCGGGCCGTGCGGTTCCCCGCACCCCTGCCCGGGGCGCGGCGGCCCCGTCAGCCGTCCAGGTCGGCGATGCTCGCCGTCGAGGCCTCCCGGCGGTCCTTCGCCGCTCTGGCCGTGAAGTCGGCGGTGCGCAGGACCCGCTGGACGTTGCCCCAGGTGAGGAGCGCGAGGTCGGGTTCGGACCAGCCCCGGTGCATGAGTTCGGCGATCAGGCGGGGGTAGCAGGAGGCGTCGTTGAGGTCCTCGGGGTGGGCGGCGCCGGAGTCGTAGGTGCCGGACAGGCCCACGCACTCGGGGCCGGCGATCGCGCGCACGTGGTCGAGGTGGTCGGCGACATCGCGGACGGACGGGCCGGTCTGCTCGGCGGTGAGCGGCACCATGCACAGCCCCCGTGCCTCGCCCAGCGCGGCCAGGAGGTCGTCGGAGAGGTTGGCGGGGTGGGCCCGGAGGGCGCCCGCCGCCGAGCGGGTGCACACGACCGGGGCGCGGGAGAGCGCGAGCACCCGGCGCACGGTCGCCTCGCCGGCGCCGGAGAGGTCGGCGAGGACGCCGACGCGGTTCATCTCGCGGACCACCTCCTCGCCGAACCGGCTCAGCCCCGACTCGCCCGCCCAGGAGGCTCCGGCCAGGGTGAGGGCCTTCAGGCCGAGCGTCTGCAGCGCGCGCAGGATGCCCAGGGAGCCGCCGATCGCCGGCGCTCCGGCCGGGCCGAGCAGCACGGCGACGCGGCCGCGGTTGCGGGCGTCGGTGGTCTCCCCCGCGCTGTTCACCAGCCGCAGGCCCTCGGGGTGGGCGTCGACGACCGTCCGGACCAGGTCCAGCTGCTCCAGGGTGGCGTCGACGGGCCGCTCGCCCGCCGGGCCCTCCGGGAGGTGCAGCGACCAGAACAGGGCGCCGATGTGGCCCTTGCGCATCCGCGGCACATCGGTGTCCACCCCGCCCTCGCCCAGCTCCAGGTCGTACCGGGGCAGCTGGCGCAGCACCCAGGGCAGGCCGCTGTAGCCGTCGGCCACGGGGTGGGCGGCCAGGAAGGCGTGCGCCTCGGCCAGCTCGTCGGAGGGCTCGGAGGACTCCGCGGACGGTTCCGCGGAGGGCTCCGTGGACGGCTCGGTGGCGTGGTCGGCGTCCACGGCCCGGCCGCTGTCGGCCCCGGCCCGCCCGTCGCCGGGGGCTATGGGCTCCGCGCCCCGCGGCCGGTGGCCGGGTTTCCCGGGCCGGTCGTGGGGGGTGTCGGGGGGCGTGTCGAGTTCGCCGGCCTCCCCCGCGGCGTGCAGTTCGTCCTGCAGATCTGCCATGGCGGACCTCCGTAGCCGTTGGGTGATCGCAGTACTCGTCACCGTGGCACGGAGGCCGTCCGCCTTCCTGGCGGGTGGCGCGTTCGGGTTGAACGGCGGCGCCGGGGCCGCCGTACGCCACCCGGGTGATGTCCGGGCGGCGCCCGGGGTCACCCGTGCGGCCGTGTCACCCGTCCAGCTGTTCGCGCGTCGCGTTCGACGGGCCCGTCCGGGCCTGGAGGTCCCGGGCCACGTCCTCCGCCGCGCCGAGCACCCGGACCGCGTTGCGCCAGGTCAGCTTGGCCAGATCGGTCCGGGACCAGCCGCGGTCGAGCAGCTCGGCGATCAGGTACGGGTAGCAGGAGACGTCGCCCAGGCCGTCCGGGAGGAAGGCCGTGCCGTCGTAGTCGCCGCCGATGCCGAGGTGGTCGATCCCGGCGACCTCGCGCATGTGGTCGAGATGGTCCGCGACCGTGGACACCGTGGCGACCGGGCGGGGGGTGCGCTCCTCGAAGGCGCGGTGGACCGCCATGGCCTCGGGGGTGGTGTCGAGGTGGTGCAGACCGTGGGCCCGCATGTTCTCGTCGGCGTCGGCCGTCCAGTCCACGGCGGCCTGGAGGACGAACTTGGGGACGAACGTCACCATCGCCACGCCCCCGTTGGCCGGGAGCCGTTCCAGGACGTCGTCGGGGATGTTGCGGGGGTGGTCGCAGACCGCCCGCGCGGAGGAGTGGGAGAAGATCACCGGGGCGGCGGAGGTGTCGAGCGCGTCACGCATCGTCGTCGCGGCCACGTGCGAGAGGTCGACGAGCATGCCCTCGCGGTTCATCTCCCGCACGACCGCCCGGCCGAAGGCCGACAGACCGCCGACCGCCGGCTCGTCCGTCGCGGAGTCCGCCCAGGGGATGTTGTCGTTGTGGGTGAGCGTCATGTAGCGCACGCCCAGCGCGTACAGCGCCCGCAGGGTGGCGAGGCTGCTGTCGATGGAGTGGCCGCCCTCGGCGCCCATCAGCGAGGCGACCCGGCCCTCGGCGCGGGCCGCCTCCATGTCGGCGGCGGTCAACGCGGCCCGCAGCTCGGCGGGGTAGCGGTCGATCAACTGCCTTACGCAGTCGATCTGTTCGAGGGTCGCGGGTACCGCCGCCGGCAGGAACGCCTCGTTCGAGGGCACGTACACCGACCAGAACTGCGCGCCGACCCCGCCCGCGCGCAGCCGTGCCAGGTCGGTGTGCAGGAACGCGCTCTGGTCGACGGCGATGTCCCGCGCATCGAGGTCGTAGCGGACCTGTTCGCGCAGCGCCCAGGGCAGGTCGTTGTGCCCGTCCGCGACCGGGAACTCCCGCAGCAGCTCCCGGGCCGCCTCCAGCGATGTCATGGCCATCTCCCCCGTGATCCCCGTCATGTCCGTGCCGCCTACTTCCCGAAGCCGAAGCCGTTGCCCGCTCCCTCGGCCTTGGCGCGCAGCCGCTTGCCCTTCTCGGTCGCCTGGTCGTTCAGCTCCTGCTGGAACTCCCGCATCCGGCCGAGGAGTTCCTCGTCCTGCGTGGCCAGGATGCGGGCGGCCAGCAGACCGGCGTTACGGGCCCCGGCGACGGAGACCGTGGCGACGGGCACCCCGGCCGGCATCTGCACGATCGACAGCAGGGAGTCCATGCCGTCGAGGTACTTCAGCGGCACGGGCACGCCGATGACCGGCAGCGGGGTCACGGACGCGAGCATGCCGGGCAGATGGGCGGCGCCGCCCGCGCCCGCGATGATCACCTTGATGCCCCGGCCCGCGGCGTCCTCGCCGTAGGTGATCATCTCGCGCGGCATCCGGTGCGCGGAGACGACGTCCACCTCGTACGCGATCTCGAACTCGGCGAGGGCCTGCGCGGCGGCCTCCATGACGGGCCAGTCGGAGTCCGACCCCATGACGATGCCTACGACCGGGCTCATTCTGTGATCGTGCCTCTCAGGTATCCGGCGGCGTGACGGGCGCGCTCCAGCACGTCGTCGAGGTCGTCGCCGTAGGTGTTGACGTGACCGACCTTACGGCCGGGCTTCACGTCCTTGCCGTACATGTGGATCTTGAGCTTGGGGTCGCGGGCCATGCAGTGCAGGTACGCGGAGTACATGTCGGGGTAGTCGCCGCCCAGGACGTTGACCATGACGGTCCACCTCGCGCGCGGGCGCGGGTCGCCCAGCGGCAGGTCGAGGACGGCCCGTACGTGGTTGGCGAACTGCGAGGTGATCGCGCCGTCCTGGCTCCAGTGGCCGGAGTTGTGGGGGCGCATGGCCAGCTCGTTGACGAGGACGCGTCCGTCGCGGGTCTGGAACAGCTCGACGGCGAGGTGACCGACGACGTCCAGCTCCTTGGCGATGCGCAGGGCCATCTCCTCGGCCCCCAGGGCGAGCGCCTCGTCCAGGTCGGGGGCCGGCGCGATGACGGTGTCACAGACGCCGTTCACCTGCCGCGACTCCACGACCGGGTAGGCGACGGCCTGGCCGTGCGGCGACCGTACGACGTTGGCGGCCAGCTCCCGGACGAAGTCGACCTTCTCCTCCGCGAGGACCGGGACCCCGGCGCGGAACGGCTCGGCGGCGTCCTCGACGGAGCGGACGACCCAGACGCCCTTGCCGTCGTAGCCGCCGCGGACCGTCTTGAGGATGACCGGAAATCCCTCACCCTCGGCGGCGAACGCGGCCACGTCGTCGGGGTCCGCGACGATGCGGTGCCGTGGACAGGGCACGCCGATCTCCATGAGCTTCGCCCGCATCACCCCCTTGTCCTGGGCGTGCTGGAGCGCCTCCGGACCGGGGCGCACGGGGATGCCGTCCGCCTCCAGAGCCCGTAGGTGCTCGGTGGGTACGTGTTCGTGATCGAAGGTGATCACGTCGCAGCCCTGCGCGAACGCACGCAGCGTGTCGAGGTCGCGGTAGTCGCCGATGACGACATCACCGACGACCTGCGCCGCGGAATCCTGAGGGGTGTCACTGAGGAGCTTGAACCTGATGCCGAGCGGGATGCCCGCCTCGTGTGTCATACGAGCGAGCTGCCCCCCGCCGACCATGCCGACTACCGGGAACGTCACGCCCCCAGGGTATCGGCCACGGAATCGGCCACTCCCGGGTGCCCTTTCTCCCCGCCCGATTCCGCCCCGGAGCGCCCCGGGACGGCCCCGGGACCTCCCCCGTGTCCCGGCTGTGAGCTTCCGCACAGGCATTGCCCAGGAGGGCTGGTTAGCATGGCGGAACCAGTGGATTTTCGACCGAAGATCAACTCATTTCGGACGGGGCAGCGACCGGCCGACCACCGGCACGACACCGACCGGACCGAGCGACGGGGGCCGCACACGATGGGACATACCAGCTCGGGGCCTGATCCACGGCCCCACGGCGCCCTGCGCCGCCGGATCGACCTGCTCGTACGCGAGGTCGTCAAGTTCGGCGCGGTGGGCGGTGTGGGGCTGCTGGTCAACCTCGCGGTGTTCAACCTCGTACGGCACACCACCGAGCTGCAGGTCGTGCGGGCCAGCGTCATAGCCACGGTCGTCGCGATCGCGTGCAACTACGTCGGCTTCCGCTACTTCACGTACCGGGACCGCGACAAGAGCGGCCGGACGAAGGAGATGTCGCTGTTCCTGCTGTTCAGCGTGGTCGGACTGGTGATCGAGAACGGGGTGCTCTACACGGCCACGTACGGATTCGACTGGGACAGCCCGCTGCAGTCCAACGTCTTCAAGTTCCTCGGCATCGGCGTCGCGACGCTGTTCCGGTTCTGGTCGTACCGCACCTGGGTGTTCCGGGCGCTCCCGGCACGTGAGGCCGTGGCGAGCGCGGAGTCGTTCCTCGAAGCGGAGCCCGTCCACCCGCCGGCGGTCACGGGCAAGCGGCGCTGAGGGGTCACGCGGTCACGCGCGGGCACCCCTGAAAGTCACCGGACGGGCCGGGCGTCACCGGACGGGCCGTTCGTCGCCGGACGGGGTGCGTACCGGCGTCCGCGACAGGAAGAGCCCGAACACCGGCGGCTGTGCCTGCAGCATCTCCAGGCGCCCTCCGTCGGCCTCCGCGAGGTCGCGCGCCACGGCCAGCCCGATGCCCGTCGAGTTGCGTCCGCTGATGGCGCGCTCGAAGATCCGCGCCCCGAGGTCGGCGGGCACCCCGGGCCCCTCGTCGGTGACCTCGATCACCGCCTGGTTCCCGATGACGCGGGTGCGCAGGGCCACCGTGCCGCCGCCGTGCATGAGCGAGTTCTCGATCAGCGCGGCCAGCACCTGGGCGACCGCGCCCGGCGTGCCCACGGCCTGCAGGTGGCGCTTGCCCGAGCTGACGACGGCCCGCCCGGCGCTGCGGTAGGCCGGCCGCCACTCCTCCAGCTGCTGCTTGATGACCTCGTCCAGCTCGAAGGAGACGGCCGAGCCGTTGCGGGGGTCGCGGGAGTTGGTGAGCAGCCGTTCCACGACGTCCGTGAGGCGCTCGACCTGGGTGAGCGCGATGTGCGCCTCCTCCTTCACCGTGGCGAGGTCGTCGGTGAGGGTGATCTCCTCCAGCCGCATGGACAGCGCGGTCAGCGGCGTGCGCAGTTGGTGGGAGGCGTCCGCCGCGAGGCGCCGCTCGGCGGTCAGCATGCGGCCGATGCGCTCGGCGGAGGCGTCCAGGACGTCCGCGACCCGGTCCAGCTCCGGGACGCCGTACCGCTTGTGCCGGGGGCGCGGGTCGCCCGAGCCGAGCCGTTCGGCGGTCTCGGCGAGGTCGGTGAGCGGTGAGGCGAGGCGGTTGGCCTGGCGTACGGCGAGGAGGACCGCGGCGATCACGGCGAGCAGGGCGACCGCCGCAATGATCAGCAGCGTACGGCCGACCTCGCGGCTGACCGCCGAGCGGGACTCCTCGACGGTGACGGTCTCGTCCTTCTCCCCCCTGGCCTCGTGGCGGATGACGTCGCCGACGGGCTTCTCGCCGATCTCGATGGTGCTCTGGCCGGGGATCTCGATGCGGGCGTAGCGCTGGTCGCCGACCTGGTCCTGGAGGACCTCGGCGGTGATCCGTTCGTCGCCGATGATGCGGCTGTCCACGATGCTCGTCAGCTGGACCGCCTCGGACTCCACCCGCTCCTGGGCGCTGTTGCTGATCGTGCGGGTCTCCACGATGACGAGGGAGACCCCGAAGACGGCGATGACGACGAGGACGACGGCGAGGGTGGACTGGATGAGACGGCGGCGCACGCTTGCCCTCCGAACGGGGCGGGGTGTTCTGGGACCTCGGGGCGGAGTGTTCCGGGACCCGGGACGGAGTGTTCTGGGGACCTTCGATTGTGCGGCACCCGGGGCGCACCGCCGGGCCGGGAGCGGGCAGCTGCCCGTGGGGGGCCTGCGCGGTCGGGGGTGACCGTGGTGGGGGTCCCGCGCGGTCGAGGGCGACCGCGCGGGGCCTTCCCGTCAGGGGTGGACGTCACCCGTGGCCGGCTTCCCCGGGCACCTGCCGCGGCCGCCCACCCCCGTACCGCCGCGGCAGGTGCCCGGGGAAGCGCGCGGCCGGCCACGACCCACCGCGGCCGACACACGGCACACTCCCCCGGCCCGCGGGGCGCCCGGCCCCACCGGCCCGCTCAGTTCTTCTCGAACCGGAACCCGACGCCCCGCACGGTCGCGATGTACCGCGGATTCGCCGCGTCGTCGCCCAGCTTCTTGCGCAGCCAGGAGATGTGCATGTCGAGGGTCTTGGTCGACGACCACCAGGTCGTGTCCCAGACCTCCCGCATCAGCTGGTCCCGGGTGACGACCCGGCCCGCGTCGCGCACGAGCACCCGCAGCAGGTCGAACTCCTTGGCCGTGAGCTGCAGCTCCTCGTCACCCATCCACGCCCGGTGCGACTCGACGTCGATCCGCACCCCGTGGGTGGCGGGCGGCTGCGCCGGCTCCGCGGCGCCGCGCCGGAGCAGCGCCCGGACCCGGGCCAGCAGCTCGGCGAGCCGGAAGGGCTTGGTGACGTAGTCGTCGGCGCCCGCGTCGAGGCCCACGACGGTGTCCACCTCGTCGGCGCGCGCGGTCAGGATGAGGATCGGCACGGTGTGCCCCTCGGCACGCAGCCTGCGGGCCACCTCCAGGCCGTCCATGCCGGGCAGCCCCAGATCCAGGACGACCAGGTCGATGCCACCTTGCATGCCGGCGTCCAGCGCGGTGGGACCGTCCTCGCGGACCTCCACCTCGTACCCTTCCCGGCGCAGTGCGCGAGCCAACGGCTCCGAGATGGACGCGTCGTCCTCGGCGAGCAGTACACGGGTCATGGGGTGATGGTAGTCCGACGAGAACCGCAGGTGGAGGGTGATCGGCAAGCGGGATTCACACCTTGTCCGAGGGTTCTCTCACCTTCCCCGCGCATGATCCACTGCGGCGGGCGATTCGTCCCGCCGCCCGTGAAGATCCACACCGTCATGTGACGTCATGTGGAGAAGGCGGCGCGAAGTGGTGCGGATCGCGCGCGGGCCCCGTGGGCACGGCGCTCCGGCGGCACCCGGCGCCTCTCCATCACCTGCGTCTGCACATCCCGAACCCAAGTGGGACCTTCGAATGCACGCCCATGGTTGCGTTCTTACCTGTGATCCGGCTCTCAAGCTCTTCCTTTTCGCGCGTCCTTCTGACGTATGGTGACGGAACGCCTGTAGCGACACGAGGGGACCTTCGGCGGCATATCCGCGCGGAAGGTCTCTTTCCTGTGCGTAAGGACAGGTACGCAATGACCTGTGGCCGGGCCCCGGACACGCGGGACGCGACGATGCGTCAACGCGCGTAGAGGGGTGTGGATCCCGGTGGTCGCCGTCCGCCGTCCCGTGATCCGGGGCGGAACCCCGTGTGGCGGGGCGGACGTGCCGGCCGTCCGGTGCCGGCCGCCCCACCACCGGGCGCGCGCCCCCACGTGCGCCGTCCCGATCTGCAAGGAACGACCATGGCGTCCAGCCTGACGAAGGACCCGGCCGGCCGGGGAACCCCCGGCACCGAGCCCACCTTCTTCGGCCACCCCCGCGGACTGGCCACTCTCTTCATGACCGAGATGTGGGAGCGGTTCTCCTACTACGGCATGAAGGCCCTCCTCACCGTCTACCTGCTCTCCGGCGGCCCCGACGCCGGCAAGGGGAGCATGGGCGGCGGCCTGGCCATGGACCTGGCCACCACCACCACGATCGTCGCCGTCTACTCGGCGATGGTGTACCTGCTCGCGATGCCCGGCGGCTGGCTCGGCGACCGTGTCTGGGGCCCGCGCAGAACGGTGGCGATCGCCGCCGTCACCATCATGTCCGGCCACCTGGTGCTGGCCCTGCCGGGCGGTCAGGCACCGTTCTTCGCCGGCCTGGCACTGGTCGCGGCCGGTTCCGGTCTGCTGAAGGCCAACATCTCCACGATGGTGGGCCACCTCTACGACGGCCCCGGCGACCCGCGGCGCGACGGCGGCTTCACGATCTTCTACATGGGCATCAACGCGGGTGCCTTCTTCGCCCCGCTGGCCATCGGCACCGTCGGCCAGGAGGTCAACTGGCACCTCGGCTTCGGTCTGGCGGCGGTCGGCATGGCCATCGGTCTGGCCGTCTTCCTCGCCGGCAGCCGGACCCTGAGCCCGACCAGCGACATCGTCCCCAAGCCGCTGGCGGCCGAGGAGCGCGCCGCCTGGCTGCGCAAGGGCCTGCTGTGGCTGGCCGTCGCGGCCGTCTTCTACGGCGCCGTGGGTCTCAGCGGCCACTTCACCCTGAACTGGGCGATGATCCCGCTGACCGTCATCGGTCTCGTCGTCCCGGCGGGCGTGCTGCTGCGCATCAAGCGGGACAAGGAGCTGACCACCGCCGAGCAGTCCAAGATGACCGGCTACATCTGGTTCTTCGTCGCCGCCGCCGTGTTCTGGATGATCTACGACCAGGGCGCCTCCACGGTCCAGGCCTTCGGCTCGAACGACCAGAAGGTGGCCGGCTCGCTGCTCGGCTTCGAGTTCCCGACCTCCTGGTACCAGTCGCTGAACCCGCTGTTCATCATGGCCCTCGCCCCGGTGTTCGCGTGGCTGTGGCTGTGGCTCAACCGTCAGGGGCGGGAGCCCAGCACGGCCGTGAAGTTCGCGATGGCCCTGGTGCTCATCGGTGTCTCGTTCTTCTTCTTCCTGATCCCGCTGGGCATGGCGGCGAACGGCACCCTGGCCAGCCCGATGTGGCTGGTGGGCATCTACTTCATCCAGACCGTCGGCGAGCTGTGCCTGTCCCCGGTCGGCCTGTCGGTCACGACGAAGATGGCCCCGGCCAAGTACGCCAGCCAGATGATGGGCGTGTGGTTCCTCGCGGTCACCGCGGGCGACTCGATCACCGGTCTGCTCTCCAACCCGGCCGTCGGCGGCTTCGACCTCAGCGGGACCGGCATGGTCGCCGTCGAGGCCACCCTCGCGGTCCTCGCCGGTTTCGCGATCTACATGTACCGCAAGAAGGTCAGGGCCCTCACGGGCGACGTCAACTGACCTCCGGCTCCGGCCGGTCACGGACAGGGCCGCCGTGCCTGCGGGTACGGCGGCCCTGTCCCGTGCCGCGCTCCCGGGGTCACGCGCGTACGTACGTCCGTCCGTCCGTCTCAGGCGGGCGGGTCGGTCACGGTGGTGTCGCGGCGGGTGTCGGGGGTGAACCACGGCAGGTCCGGGTCCGGGTCCGGGTCCGGGCCTGGGCCCGGGACCGTACGGACGGGGGACGGCGTACGGGGGTGTGCGTGAGCCGCGTTCGAGGGGCGTGGCCGGGGCACCCACGCCGGCAGGCGCCGGCCTCGCCCCCGCCCCTCGGGCGCCGTGCGCGCCGGGCGCACCCGGTCCACCACGGCCATGCCCGTCCGGAACAGCACCGCCGGGACGACGAGGCAGAGCATCAGCCAGAAGAGGGTGACGCCCCAGGGACGGCCCACGGTCCACGGCCGTTCGGCGAGGACCTTCCCGCCGTACGTGAGGGAGACGGTGTAGTCGCCGTGGGCCCCGGCCGCGAGGTCCACGGGCAGCGTGATCCGTGCCCTGCCCCCGGGCCGGATCGTTCCGCGCCAGCGCTGTTCCTCCCAGCGCGGGGCGAACACGCCGTGGGAGGTGCCGACCTGGAAGACGGGGTTCCTGACCGGCGAGGTGCCGACGTTGCCGACGGTGAGGACGAGTTCGCGGGCGGGGGGTGCGCCGAACCAGGTCAACAGCCCGTCGGAGCCCGTCAGGCGAGCGTCCGTCAGCAGCGAGAGCCGGCCGCCCGCGGCCTCCCTCGGCAACGGTTCGACCGAGTGCCCGGCGACCTGGAAGGCCGCGTCGGCCGCCGCGTCGGGGCCCGTGATGGTGGAGACGTGCACGACGCAGGGGCAGGGCACCGGGGGCTCGGACACCGGCAGTTCCCGGCGGAAGCCGCCCTTGCCGTCGGCGGTGACGGCCCGCCCGTCGGCGTTGGCACAGGAGTCGGTGCCGCCGGGCACCCCCCGCGAGGGCGTGGCCCGGCCGCAGATGAGCACCATCAGGATCGCCTTCGGCCGCCAGCCGGCGCCGGTCACGGTGACCGAACCGCCGGTTCCGGCCTGCGCCTTGGACAGCTTCACGGTCGGCCTGTCCGCGGCCAGCGCGCTGCCGCCGTCGAGGGGCACCGCCAGGAGGGCCACGACGAGGACGAGCACCCCGGTGAGCGCCGCGGTGAACGCCGAGGCGCGCGGGATGGGGTGCCGTGTCGTCGGGTGGGCCGCCGGGCCCGGCCGCCTTCTGCTCACGTTCCGGCTCCCGTCAGCGACGTACCGCCTGGTTCCTGCGGGTCACCCACAGGGCTCCCGCCGCGCCCGCGAGCAGGACCGTCCCGCCGAGCGTGCCGAGCGCGACCGCCGAGTCCAGGGGCCCGGTCCGCGGAAGCTCACCGCCCGAACCGCCGGTGCCGCCCGTGGCGGAGCCGCCCGTACCGCCCCCGCCGGCGGCCTTGACGTCGAGGGTGAGCGAGGGACCTGGATCGTTCCCCGGTGTGCAGGTGGTCACCGTGCCGAGGGCCTTGATGGTGAGGACACCCGCGGTGAACTCGACCTTGCCGGTCTTCTTCGGGGTGTACGTACCGCTCAGGTCATTGATCTTGATCGGCGTGTTGGGCGGGATCGCCTCCTGGTTCGCCGGCCCGGTCACCGTGAGCGTCCCGCTGTCGGCCCCGCCCAGCTCGATCGTGGCGCTCGGCGTCATCGCGCCCTTGCCCAGCTCCACCGGGCTGGACGACACACCCTTCTGCCACGACATCGTGATCTTGTAACCGTCGCCGCTCTCGACGCCCTTGATGTCGATCGGCGACACCGCGGACTTGTCCCCGATCGGCGTCTTGCAGTTGTACTCGACGTCCACGACCTCGGCATGGGCCACCGGGGCGGCCATCAGCACCGCCGTTCCGGCCAGGGCCGCGAGGGACGCGAGCGCGGCGGTTCGTTTCTGGTACGTCCGGTACGACACCTCGGCACCCCACATTTCTGACGGAACATCAGATCGGCGGCTCAAGGTACGCCGGGGCCCGTGGAGAAGGAAGACACACGCAGGTGTCGGATGAGTGTCGATGCCCCGGGGCGACTGCCCGGGGCGCGGGATGCGAGGGCTCGGGATGCGGGGGCTCGGGGTGCGGCGGGGGGTGTGGTGCGGCGGGAGTTCGGGGCGCACGGGCGAGGAGCGCGTCGGAGGAGCGCGTCGGAGGGGTGCGAGCTGTGCGGTGCGCGGCGACGAGTGCGCGGGCGGCCCGCCGTGGCGCACGGCGCGGCTCGACGGCCGCGGCGGCCGCCCGGTCCTCCATGGCTATGGGCCGGACCCGCGGTCAGCGGTCCACGCCGACCGGTCCTCCATGGCTACGGGCCGGACCCGCGGTCAGCGGTCCACGCCGACCGCCTCGCACTCCGCGACCACGGGCGCGGCCCCACCGCGCCGGTCCAGCGCCCATCGCCGGACCATCGGCCCGGCCACCGGAGGCCCGGAGCACTCGGCCGCGGTGCAGGCCCGACGACCCCGGGGAGGCCCACGGCCCACACCATGCCGACGCCCTCGCCCGGAGGGCCACGACTCGGGGCGCCGCGCATCGGCCCCCGGCAACCCGCCGGAGGCGACCCGCCGTCCCGGTCAGGCCGGCGCCCCCAGCTCCGCCCACACCGTCTTCCCGGACGCGCCGGGCTCCCGTACGACCCCCCAGTCCAGACACAGCCGCTGCACGATGAACATGCCGTGTCCGCCCGGGCGGCCCGCCCGGTGCGGGGTCCGGGGGGCCGGATTCCCCGTCCCCCGGTCGGACACCTCGATCCGCAGCACCTTGTTGTCGCACCCGATCCGCAGCTCGGCGGGGCCCTCGGCGTGCAGGCACGCGTTGGTCACCAGCTCGGAGACCACCAGCAGGACGTCCTCCGCAGCCGCCCGCTGGTCCGCGGTCGCGGCCGGCAGCCAGCCCCACTCGTACAGCGCCTGGCGGGTGAAGTCGCGGGCGAGCGGTACCACGCCGCTCTCGCCCTCGAAGCTGAGCCGACGGGACCGACGCCCCGTGGCGGGGACCACGGGCGGGTCTCCCCCGGGCGCTCCGGAAGCGCCGCCGGCACCCGGTTCCGGGCCGCGGTCGCCCGGCGAGAAGGGCCGGGTGGTGCTCATCAGCGCTTCACCTCACCGATTCACCAGTACACGATTCAGGACTCATCAAGGATGCGGGACGCCGGCCCGCGGCACATGCTGTCTTCTGATGTCACCCATTGCGCCATCCGTACTCCCCGTCACACTTCACCGAACTTCCGAGTCACCGCCGAGCCGTCGTCGGGTCGCCGCCGCACCGCCGCCGAGCAGCCGCGGAGCCGCCCGCGGACCCGCGCCGTACGCCCCGTCGCCCGTCCACACCCCGCCACCGGGCCCCCGGACGGCCGGCCCGCTCGCCGGCACGTTCAGCATGTCTCCTGCCCGAGCGAACCGTCAGAACACCCATGTTTTCGGCACAGAACCCGGGACGCGAACAATCAGCCGGTCGGGAGGGGATGCCGGGGGCCCTTTCGCGGGCCGGGCGGCAGGCCCGACGGCCGCGGCGGCCGGACCGACATCGCCCTCGCGCGAGGGCCGCGGCCGACGGACGCGGGCCTAGTCCCCCAGGGCCGCGTCGAGGGTGTCGTGGACGGTGAACACCGCGTCCGCCCCGGTGATCTCGAAGACCCGCGCCACCGCCGGGAGCATGCCCGCCAGATGGACTCCGCCGCCCGCCGACTCCGCCTTGAGCCGCACGCCCAGCAGGACGTTCAGCCCGGTGGAGTCGCAGAACTCCAGCAGCGAGCAGTCCACCACCAGACGTGTGAAGCCCTTTTCCAGGCAGCTCTCGAGTGGCTCGCGCAACAGATCGGCGGTGTGGTGATCCAGCTCACCCGCCGGCGTCACCACGGCGCTGGAGCCCTCTTCCCGCACCTCGACCCGTAGCCGGCCCGACTGTGCGCTGCCGACCGTCCCACGGTCCATGCCGTCTCTCTCCCGACCGTCGTGACTGCTGACTCGCCCTCGAACACTACGCCTTCTCCACACTCTCCGACACCCGAACAATCCCCCGAAAAGGGACATTTCAGTGCAGCACGCACTTGCGACGACGTCCGGAAAGCAGGTAGGGCTAGTAGTGCACCAAACGACACGGCCGGCTTTGGAGGCGCCGCACACCGCAGTGCACGTACAGGCATCGGCGGCCATATGCCGAGAACGATGGAGGACATCATGTCACCCCGGCTCGACGCATCGCATACCCAGAGGGCGACGTCGGCATCCGCCCCGGAAGAGACGCAGGACGACCTCGCCCACGATCCGGGCGACGGACTCGCCGACCTGCCGGAGATCCCCCCGTACGACGAGGTGGGACCGGTGGACGCGCGGGCGCTGTCCAAGACCCTGTTCGAGCGGCTGGAGTCCCTTGAGGAAGGCACGTACGACTACTCGTACGTCCGCAACACGCTGGTCGAACTCAACCTGGCTCTGGTCAAGTTCGCCGCCTCCCGGTTCCGCTCGCGCAGCGAGCCCATGGAGGACATCATCCAGGTCGGCACGATCGGCCTGATCAAGGCGATCGACCGCTTCGAACTGAGCCGGGGCGTCGAGTTCCCCACGTTCGCGATGCCCACCATCGTCGGTGAGATCAAGCGTTTCTTCCGCGACACCAGCTGGTCCGTACGCGTACCGCGCAGGCTGCAGGAACTCCGGCTCGACCTGGCCAAGGCCGGTGACGAGCTGGCCCAGAAGCTCGACCGCGCCCCCACGGTCGGCGAGCTGGCGGAGCGCCTGGGGCTGACCAACGACGAGGTCGTCGAGGGCATGGCGGCCTCCAACGCGTACACCGCCTCGTCCCTGGACGCCCAGCCGGAGGAGGACGACTCCGAGGGCGCGCTGGCCGACCGGATCGGCTACGAGGACCACGGGCTCGAAGGCATCGAGTACGTCGAGTCCCTGAAGCCGCTGATCGCCGGACTGCCGCAGCGCGACCGCCAGATCCTCTCCCTGCGGTTCGTGGCCAACATGACGCAGTCCGAGATCGGGGACGAACTGGGCATCTCCCAGATGCACGTCTCCCGGCTGCTGTCCCGCACGCTGGTACGGCTGCGCAAGGGGCTGACGCTGGAGGAGTGAGCGGCCGGGCGCGCCGCGGGCCTCCGGTGACGGCGGCGACGGCGGTCACCGCGACCGTGACAGAAGGCGGCCGGGTGCGGCAGGAGTTGCGACACTCCTCGCGTACCCGGCCGAACCGTTTCCGGCCTGCCGATCTCTCACCCCCTTACCGCAAGAAACCCCTTCCCTCCGGTTCACCTTCCGTCACTATGGTCACGCGCCAGAGTGTTCGGTGTTCCAGAAGCCGACTGGCGGTCACGGGGGTGCGAGGAGGCACGAGGATGACTCGGGCTAGGGACGAGCGCTCCGGCGACGACGACAGCCACGAGAAACGGCAGGACACCGGTACGCCGGGCGCACGCCCCGACGACGGGTCCGAGCACCAGCACGCGGACGCGTCGGACGCGCGGCTCACCGCGCTGTTGCGCGCCGACTCGCCGATCGCGTACACGGCCCTGCGCGAACTGCGTGAGCGCCACCACCCGTCGGTCCTCGCCTACGCCCGGCTGTGTGCCGCGAGCGAGTCCTCGGCCCTGGAGCTGGCGACGCAGGCGTTCACGACCGCCACCCGGGAGACGGCACGCGGCACCGAGGCGGCCGTGCCCTGGCGCCACCAACTGCTCCTGCTGACCGTCCGCGTGGCCGCCACCTGGACCACCGACGAACACGCCACCGGTCTCGCGCCCGCCCTGCGCCCGGTGCTGGCCGCGGCGGGCCCCGAGGGCCCCGTCCCGCCCCTGCTCGCGGCGTTCCAGCTGCTGCCGCCCCGGCCCCAGGGACTCATCTGGTACGGCCTCGTGGAGCAGGAGCCGGACGAGCGCACGGCCGTGCTGCTCGGCCTCACCCCCGACGACGTGGCGTACCGGCGGGAGTCCGCGCTCCAGCCCCTGCGCCAGGCATGCCTCCGCGTGCGTCTCGCCGCCTCGGACGACCCGCGTTGCCAGGACTTCCGCCGGCTGATCGAGGAGTCCGTACGACCGGACTCCCCTCGCCACAGCACCGATCTGCACGCCCACATGGCGTACTGCCCCTACTGCGCCGGCGCCTACGAGGAGCTGTGCGCCCTGCGCGACAGCCCGCGCGCGACGCTGGCGGAGGGGCTGCTGCCCTGGGGCGGTACGGCGTACACGCGCGGCGCGCGGGGCGCGCGCGGCGCGGGCGCGGAGGACTTCGCGGGCCCGGAGGCCCAGGGGTGGGAGGAGGCGGCCCGGACGCCCGGGGCGGGCGCCAGAGCGGGCGGGTGGGCCGAGGCCGCCGCCGCGACCGCCGCGGCGGCGGAGGCGTGGGCGGAGTCGGGCCTGGGCGGCGGCCCCGGCAGGGGCGCCGCGCCCGGGGCCGGCGCGGAGGGGGCGTCGGCCCCGGGTTCGGGTACGGCGGCCGATTCGGGGTCCGGCGCTGGCAGCGGCTCCGGGTCTGGCCGGGGCAGTGGCTCCGGCGCTCGCTCGGGGCCCGGTACTGCCGCTGCCGCTGCCTCCGGCTTGGGGCAGGAGTCCGGCACCTCTTCCGCTTCTGCTTCCGGATTCCCCTCCGGTGGCTCCGATTTCGGCTCCGATGTCGGCTCCGACTTCACCTCCGACTTCACCTCCGGCGGCGGGGAGCGTTCCGTCGGCGGGGCGGCGACGGCCGCCGCCGGGGCCTGGGCGGCGGGACCGCCCACGGAGCCCCTGGCCCCGCTCGGGGCCGAGGCGCCGGACGGGGTGACGCGGGCCAAGTGGTCACGGTCCCGCCGGATCGCGCTGACCTCGGTGGCCCTCGGGGTGGCGCTGGCGCCGCTGCTGGCGTTCCTGGTCTTCTCGGGGTCGGTCGGCTCGTCGTCGTCCGACGACGCGGCCGGTTCCGGTGGTACGCCCTCGGTGCCGCCGTCGGAGTCGACGAACCCCGGCGTCCCGCCGAGCCCGACGCCGTCCCCGACCCCCTCGGAGACCGCCGGCCCCTCGAAGCCCCCGCGGAAGGAGAAGCCGACGCGCAGCCCGAGCCCGCGTCCGTCCGACACGGGCTCGCCGACGCCGTCGTCGCCGTACGGAGGGCCGCTGAGCGGTGCCTACACGCAGGTGGTGAACGTCGCCTCGGGGCTGTGCCTGGACATCCGGGGCCCGTTGGCGAAGGGCACCGACGTCGTCACGGCGACCTGCTCCTCGCGCGCCACCCAGCGCTGGCGGCTCGACTCCGGGCGCTCCGTCCTCCAGTCGTTCGCCGATCCCGACCTGTGCCTGGACAGCCGTGGGTCGATCGACGACGGTGTGGGCGTCTGGGAGTGCGACTCGCTCGACGGGGAGAACGGCGACAACCTCAGGTTCGAGGTCGACTCCCGGGGGGCGATCCGCCCGGCGATCGCGGGGCGGTTCGCCGTGACGCCGGACGCGCTCGGTTCCGTCGGCTTCGCCTTGGCGTCGGGGCGCGAGGGGCAGCGCTGGAAGGCGGGGGCCGGACCGGCCTCTTCCTGAGACAGGTCCGGACCGGCCCCTTCACGGGACCGGTCCGAACCGCCTGCGGGCCGGGGCCGGTCAGACCACGCGGACACCCCTGCGCCACACGCCCGTGACCAGGGGCACACCCGGCCGGTAGGCGAGGTGGACATGGCTGGGCGCGTCCAGCAGCGCGAGATCGGCGTACGCGCCCGGCGTGAGCCGGCCGACGTCGTCGCGGCGGAGCGCCCGCGCGCCCCCCGCCGTGGCCGCCCAGACCGCCTCGTCCGGTGTCATTCCCATGTCCCGTACGGCGAGCGCGACGCAGAAGGGGACGGACGAGGTGAACGACGACCCCGGGTTGCAGTCCGTGGAGAGGGCGACGGTGACACCCGCGTCGAGAAGGCGGCGGGCGTCGGGCCACTCGGCGCGGGTGGAGAACTCGGCGCCGGGCAGGAGCGTGGCGACCGTACTGCCGCTCGCGAGGGCGTCCACGTCGGCGTCGGTGAGGTGGGTGCAGTGGTCCGCGCTCGCCGCGTCCAGTTCGACGGCGAGCCGGACCCCGGGGCCGTAGGAGAGCTGGTTGGCGTGGATGCGCGGGTGCAGGCCCTTCGCCTTGCCCGCCGTGAGGATCGCGCGGGCCTGGTCGCCGTCGAAGGCGCCCTTCTCGCAGAAGACGTCGATCCAACGGGCGTGCGGGGCGCAGGCGTCGAGCATCTCGCCGGTGACGAGCGCGACGTAGGCGGCGGGGTCCTCGGCGTGGTCGGGGGAGACGATGTGGGCGCCGAGGTACGTCACCTCGTCCGTGTGCCGCGCGGCGATGCGCAGGGCCCGCGCCTCGTCGTGGACGGTCAGGCCGTAGCCCGACTTGGTCTCGAAGGTGGTCGTGCCCTGGCGGAGGGCCTCGCGGAGGTAACGGGTGAGGTTGGCCTCCAGTTCCTCGTCGGTGGCGGCGCGGGTGGCGGCGACGGTCGTGCGGATGCCGCCCGCGCTGTAGGCCCGGCCGGACATGCGGGCGTTGAACTCGGCGGTCCGGTCGCCCGCGAAGACGAGGTGGGAGTGGGAGTCCACGAAGCCCGGGATCACCGCCCGTCCACCGGCGTCGACCCGATTGTCAGTGGCGGGTGCTTTGCTCTGATCACCGGTCCACGCGATGCGGTCGCCGTCGATGACGACGGCCGCGTCCTGGATCAGTCCGAGGGGGGAACCGTCGCCGAGAGAGGGGTCGTTGGTGACCAGGGCAGCGATGTTGGTGATGAGCGTGCTGGCGGTGCTCGCCGAGTGGGCGGGGCTGTCGGTCGTCGGGCTGCTCATGGCGTCCTTGGTTGCCTGGTCGGCGGTCGGTTCGGGTTCTGGATCGGGGAGCCGGCCCGGGGGCGGGCCGGCCGGGGTCATCCGCGCAGTGCTGCGACGGCGTCCGCGAGGGCTTTCGGCACATCCGGTACGAGGGTGTGCGCCCCGTCCCGTACGACGTGCCGACCTCCCACCACCGTGTGCGACACGTCCGCTGCCGACGCGGCGAATACCGCGGTCTCCGCGCCGAGCCGTGGCAGCGGCCCCGCTGTCCTGACCGAGTCGAGCGCGATCGTCGTGAAGTCGGCGAGCGCGCCCGTCTCCAGGGTGCCGGCGTCGTCCCAGCCGATCGCCGCGTGGCCGTCGGCCGAGGCCGCCCGCAGGAGGGCCGCCGCCGTCCAGTGACCGCGCGTACGGGTGCGCAGGCGCTCGTTCAGCTCCATCGCGCGCGCCTCTTCGAGCAGGTCGACGACGGCGTGGCTGTCGGAGCCGAGAGAGAGCGGGGAGCCTGCCCGTTGCAGGGCGACGGCCGGGCCGATGCCGTCCGCGAGGTCCCGTTCGGTCGTGGGGCACATACAGGTGCCGGTGCCACTGCCGCCGATGAGGGCGATGTCCTCGTCGGTGAGGTGGGTGTTGTGGACGCCCGTCGTGCGGGGGCCCAGCACACCGTGGTCGGCGAGGAGCTGGGCGGGGGTGCGGCCGTGCGCCGCGTGGCAGGCGTCGTTCTCCGCCGTCTGCTCCGACAGGTGCACGTGCAGCGGGGCCCGCCGCTCCTCGGCCCAGCGCGCCACGGTCGCCAGCTGCCCGGCCGGCACGGCCCGTACGGAGTGCACGGCCGCACCGATCCGCGCGTGATCCCGGTCCTTGAGAACAGAACAGCGTTCCGCCCAGGCTTCCGCCGTGCTGTCGGAGAAGCGGAGCTGGTGCTGGTCGGGTGCCTTGCCGAAGCCGGCGGAGAGGTAGGCCGTGTCGAGGAGGGTGATCCGGATGCCCGCCTCGGCCGCGGCCTCGACGAGGGCCTCGCCCATGGCGTTCGGGTCGGCGTACGGGGTGCCGCCGGGGGCGTGGTGCACGTAGTGGAACTCGCCCACCGCCGTGATCCCGGCCAGCGCCATCTCCGCGTACACGGCCCGCGCGAGGGCGTGATAGGTGTCCGGGGTCAGCCGGTCCGCGACCCGGTACATGACCTCGCGCCAGGTCCAGAAGGTGCCCGAGCCGACCTGCACGGTGCCGCGCAGGGCCCGGTGGAAGGCGTGGCTGTGGGCGTTGGCAAGGCCCGGCAGGGTGAGCCCGCGCAGGACGGCCGCGCCCGGGGGCGGGGCGGTCGTGCCGGTGCGCACGGCACCGACGCGGCCCTCGGTGGTCACCGTGAGGGTCACGCCCGGCTCGACGTGCGTGCCGAGCCAGGCGTGTTCGAGCCAGTAGGTCGTCTCCGTCACCTGCGGGCCAGCCCTTCCAGTACGTCGGCGAGCGCGGTCACCCCGGCCAGGCAGTCGTCCTCGGCGGCGTGTTCGGCCGGGGAGTGCGAGACACCCGTCGGGTTGCGCACGAACAGCATGGCGGTCGGGACGGTCCCGGAGAGGATCCCGGCGTCGTGTCCGGCACCGGTGCCGAGGACCGGCACCTTCAGGTCGGCCGTGTCCCGGCCCAGGATGCGGGCGATCTCGTCGCGCAGCGCGTGCTCGAACTCGACCACGGGTGTGAAGGACTCCCGGACGACGTCCAGCTCGATCCCGTGCTCCTGGGCGTAGTCGCGGGCCGCCTCCTCGATCGCGCCGACGACCGTGTCCAGCGTCGCCTGGTCCTCGGCGCGGGAGTCGAGCCAGCCGCGTACGAGGGAGGGGATGGCGTTGACCCCGTTCGGTTCGACGGAGATCTTGCCGAAGGTGGCGACGGCACCGGCCAACCGGGCCTCGCGGCGGGCGGCGAGCACGGTCTCCGCGTACGACAGCATGGGGTCCCGGCGGTCGACGAGCCGTGTCGTGCCGGCGTGGTTGGCCTCGCCGCGGAAGTCGAACCGCCAGCGCCCGTGCGGCCAGATCGCGCTGGCGATCCCGACGGCGTCCCCGGACAGGTCCAGGGCCCGCCCCTGCTCGACGTGGAGTTCGACGAAGGCGCCGATGCGCGCGAGGCGTTCGGGATCGGCGCCGATGGCCTCCGGGTCGTATCCGGCGGCCTCCATCGCCCGGGGGAGGGTGACGCCGTCGCCGTCGGTGAGCCGTCCCGCCTGCTCGGCGGTCAGCTGCCCGGTGGCCAGCCGGGAGCCCACGCAGGCCAGTCCGAAGCGGGCGCCCTCCTCGTCACCGAAGTTGACGATGGCGAGCGGCTTGTCGAACCGGGCACCCCGGGCGCGCAGTTCGTCGAGCGCGGCGAAGGAGGAGACCACGCCGAGGGGGCCGTCGAAGGCCCCGCCGTCGGGCACGGAGTCGAGGTGCGACCCGGTGACCACGGCGTCCCCGGCGGTGGGGTCGCCGAGCCAGGCCCACTGGTTGCCGTTCCGGTCCACCTCGTGGTGCAGGCCCCGGTCCCGGGCCTGCTCCTCGAACCAGGCCCGGCAGTCGGCGTCGGCGGCGGTCCAGGCGAACCGGCGGTAGCCGCCGGAGCCGGGATGCCGGCCGAGGGGCAGCAGGTCGCGCCACATCGCGTGGAAGGAGGCACCGCCGGTGACGGGGCGGGGGGCACGTGCGTGCGCACCCGCCTCCGCGCTGCCGTCGCGCCCCTCTTCATGCTCCCCTGCGCGCTGGGTCACGCGTCCTCACCCTCGCGCATCGGCACCCGTACGCCCCGGTCGTCGGCGACGGACTCGGCGATGTCGTAGCCCGCGTCGACGTGCCGGATGACGCCCATGCCGGGGTCGTTGGTCAGCACGCGGCGGATCTTCTCGCCACCCAGCTTCGTGCCGTCGGCGACCGTGACCTGGCCGGCGTGGAGGGAGCGGCCCATGCCCACGCCGCCGCCGTGGTGCAGGGAGACCCAGGACGCCCCGGAGGCCACGTTCACCATCGCGTTCAGCAGCGGCCAGTCGGCGATGGCGTCGGAGCCGTCGAGCATGGCCTCGGTCTCGCGGTAGGGGGAGGCGACGGAGCCGCAGTCCAGGTGGTCGCGGCCGATGGCCAGCGGGGCGGCCAGTTCGCCGCTCGCGACCATGTCGTTGAAGCGCTCGCCGGCCTTGTCCCGCTCGCCGTAGCCGAGCCAGCAGATGCGGGCGGGAAGGCCCTGGAAGTGGACGCGCTCGCCTGCCATCTTGATCCAGCGGTGCAGGGACTCGTTCTCCGGGAACAGGTCGAGGATCGCCTTGTCGGTCTTGGCGATGTCGGCGGGGTCGCCGGAGAGGGCGGCCCAGCGGAAGGGGCCCTTGCCCTCGCAGAACAGGGGCCGGATGTAGGCGGGGACGAAGCCGGGGAAGGCGAACGCCCGGTCGTAGCCGGCGAGCTGGGCCTCGCCGCGGATGGAGTTGCCGTAGTCGAAGACCTCGGCGCCGGCGTCCTGGAAACCGACCATCGCCTCGACGTGCCGGGCCATGGACTCGCGGGCGCGGGTGGTGAAGCCGGCCGGGTCCTTGGCGGCGTAGGAGGCCATGTCGTCGAAGTCGACGCCGACGGGGAGGTACGCCAGGGGGTCGTGGGCCGAGGTCTGGTCGGTGACGATGTCGATGGGGGCGCCCGACGCGAGGAGCCGGGGGAGGAGGTCGGCCGCGTTGCCGAGGACGCCGATCGAGAGCGGGCGGCGGGCGTCGCGGGCCTCGACGGCCAGCTGGAGGGCGTGGTCGAGCGAGTCGGCCCTGACGTCGAGGTAGCGGTGCTCGATGCGGCGGTCGATGGCGCGGGGGTCGCAGTCGACGCAGATCGCGACGCCGTCGTTCATGGTCACCGCGAGGGGCTGGGCGCCGCCCATGCCGCCGAGTCCGGCGGTGAGGGTGATGGTCCCGGCGAGGGTGCCGCCGAACTTCTTGGCAGCGACGGCGGCGAAGGTCTCGTAGGTGCCCTGGAGGATGCCCTGGGTGCCGATGTAGATCCAGGAACCGGCGGTCATCTGGCCGTACATGGTCAGCCCGAGCTGTTCCAGCCGGCGGAACTCCTCCCAGTTGGCCCAGTCGCCGACGAGGTTGGAGTTGGCGATGAGGACCCGGGGCGCCCACTCGTGGGTCTGCATGACACCGACGGGGCGGCCCGACTGGACCAGCATCGTCTCGTCCTGCTTGAGGGTCCGCAGGGTGCGGACCATGGCGTCGAAGGAGCGCCAGTCCCGGGCGGCCTTGCCCGTGCCGCCGTAGACGACGAGCTTGTCGGGGTGCTCGGCGACCTCGGGGTCGAGGTTGTTCTGCAGCATGCGCAGGGCGGCTTCCTGCTGCCAGCCCAGGGTGCTGAGTTCCGTACCGCGCGGCGCTCGAACGGGGCGGGGTCCTGACACGGTCTGCCTCCTGCTCTATACAGCAACTATTCACATCCTGACTTGCTGAATAGAGCTAGTCAATACACCGGTAGGGCCAGCGGCGGCGCGCCACGGGTGTTTGGCTGGACACACTGACCCTATGGGTGCGGACGACGACACGACAGCGGGGGAAGGATGGGAGACGTGACGAACGGGACCGAAGGGGAGCGGCCCGGCGGTCGGCACGACGAGGAGGCGGCCGAGCGCACACTGCGGCTGTACGACACCGACGACGAGCGCGCCGCGCGGCGGGACGAGGCCGTGCGGGCGGCGGTGGAGCAGGGGCTGCTGTCCCCCGGCACCCCGGTCGTGGCCCTCCTCGACGTCAACGGGATCCGGGCCTCGGCGGGCGCGCTGCGCAGGGCCTTCGACGCGGTGACGGCGCCGGGGACGCCCGTGCTGCACGCGTTCGCGGTGAAGGCGACGCCGCTGGTTCCCGTGCTGCGGCTGCTGCGCGAGGCGGGGATCGGCGCCGAGGTCGCCAGTGCCGGGGAGCTGGCCCTCGCTCGGGCGGCCGGGGTGCCGCCGAGGAGCACCGTGCTGGACTCGCCCGCCAAGACCCCGGCCGAGCTGCGGGAGGCGCTGGCGCTGGGCATCGCGGTCAACGCGGACAACCCGCAGGAACTGGACCGGATCGACGCGCTCGTGCGGTCGGCCACCACCCGCTCCCCCGTCGGCATCCGGGTGAACCCGCAGGTCGGCTCCGGCGCGATCGACGCGCTGTCCACGGCGACGGCCACCTCCAAGTTCGGCGTGGCCCTCCGGGACGAGGGAGCCCGGGAGTGGGTCGTCCGGGCGTATCTGGACCGCCCCTGGCTGAGCCGGCTGCACGCGCACAGCGGGTCCCAGGGGATGCCGCTGTCGCTGATGACCCGGGGGATCACCGAGACGTACGAGCTGGCCGAGGAGATCAACCGGCGGATCGGGCGGCGGCAGATCGACACGATCGACATCGGCGGCGGACTGCCGGTGAACTTCGCCTCGGAGGCGGCCACACCGACGTACGAGCAGTACGCGCGGCTGCTCGCGGAGGCGGTGCCGGGGCTGTTCGACGGGCGGTACGGGCTGGTGACCGAGTTCGGCAGGTCGCTGCTGGCCAAGCACGGGGCGATCGTCGCCCGGGTCGAGTACACCAAGAGCGCGGGCGGGCGGGCCATCGCGGTCACGCACGCGGGGGTGCAGGTGGCGACGCGGACGGTGTACGCGCCCGGGTCATGGCCGCTGCGGATCGCCGCGTACGACGCGAAGGGCCGGGTGAAGAACGGGCCGGTGGCGGTGCAGGACGTGGCGGGCCCCGCCTGTTTCGCGGGGGACCTGCTGGCGGAGGGGCGCTCGCTGCCGCTGCTGGAGCCGGGCGACTACGCGGCGGCGCTGGACACCGGCGCGTACTACTTCGCGCACCACTACGCGTACAACTCCCTTCCCCGGCCCGGGATCTACGGATACGCCCCCGGGGACGGCCGGACGCGGTTCGCGGTGGTGCGGCAGGCGCAGACCGTGGAGCAGATCGTGGCCGAGGCGGGAGGAGCGGAGAGGTCGGGGCTGCTGGGGCTCTGACCCGCGCCGCCGGGCGTGGCCGACGGCCCGATGTCGCCCGCGCCCCGGGTCGGCGAGGAGCGCCCGGACGTGCCGAAGGGCTCCCGGCCCAGGAATGCGCACCACACGCGCGCCCCTCGCGCCCCCCAGAATGAGGGACACCCGGCGCCCCGCCCGCCCCCGGTATGCGACCCGGCCGCATAGCCGCACCTCAGCGCGTCGGCGGACCGCCCGGCACCCAACAGCGGCGAAAAGCAGGCAAGTCGACCTACCTTAGTCACCTCTCCGCATGTTCCGCCGGAAAATGCCAGATCGCTCACTCCCCACGCACACGTTGCGTAGCGTCTGCGTCACTCAGCCGAACCGCAGGCAGGAGGGGAGCCACGGTGCCCGGAATCGACGAGTGTCTGGTGGAGGCCATGAGGCTGCCCGGTGCCCTGGGCGCCGCGGTGGTCGACTGGACCAGCGGGCTGGCCCTGGGCACCGTCGGGGAGGCACCCGGCGGTGACCACGAGACGACCGCCGCGGAGGCGGCGGAGCTGGCACGGCTGGCGGCGGAGCACCGGGCGTTCGCACCGGAGGAGGGCTCGGACTGGTCCGGCGCGGATCTGCCGGTCGAGGACCTGATCGTCAGCAACCGGGACACGTACCACGTGCTGCGGTTCGTGCGGACGACCTTCGACAGCAGTGTGTTCCTGCACCTGTGGCTGACCCGTTCGGACGGCAACCTCGCGCTGGCCCGGATCCGGCTCGGCGAGATGGCGGGACGGCTGGTGCTGGCATGAGCGTGATCACCACACCGGCGCCCCCGCTGCCCGTGCGCGGCGAACACTTCCGGCAGGCCGTCTCCCCGATGCTGAGCCGGCTCGCCGCCGAGCGGGCCACCGGCGTACTGCTGCGCGAGAGCGGCTCGCTGTACCTGTCCGAGGGGGAGGTCGTGCATGCCGAGAGCCCCCGTTCCCCGGGCCTCGACGTGCTGCTCGCCACCGGGGGCGTCCTGGACCGCGACGGCTGGCGGGAGGCGGTCGACACGGCCGGGGCCGGGCTGCGGGTCGGGCGGTTCCTCGTGGACAGCGGCCGGGTCGCGCGGGGCGCTCTCGAACTGTGCCACGCGGGGGCGCTGTTCGACGCGGCGTACTTCGTGCTCGGCCCGAGCAGCGCCCCGGCCAGCTTCCGTTACGGGGCCGCGCACTGGCTGGGGCCGATCCGTCCGGTGCCGGTGGCCGCCGTGGCGCGCGAGGCCCGGCGCCGCCGCGACCTGCTGCACCGCATCTGGCCCGACGCCGAGACGGACGACGCGCCGCTGGCCAGGGCCGCCGACCGGGGCGTGCCCCCGGTCCCGGCCCGCCAGGGAGCCGTGCTCGGCCAGGTGAACGGTCTGCGCACGGCCGCCGAGATCTCCCTCACCCTGGGCCGCCCGGCCTTCCACACCCTGGTGGACGTACGGAGGCTGGCGGCCGCGGGGCTGATATCCGCGACCCGGCACACCCCGGTGGGAACCCCACCGGCGCCGGCCGGCCCGGACCACCACTCCCGGGCCCCCCACCCCGAGCACTCCCCCGCCCCGCACCCGGGCCACACCGAGACGTCACCCGATCCGGGCCGCCTCGCCCCACCGGCGGCCCTCACCCCACCGGCCGCTCCGGGCCGGCACGCGGCCACCGGCCCCACGACGGCCGGACCCACGACCACCGGACCGGCCGGATCCGCGATCGCCGGACCCGCGGCCACCGCCGCGGCCCCGTCCCTCGTCCCACCTTGGCCCCTCACCACCACAGACCCCGACGTGGCTCTACTGCAAAGGCTCAGGGATGCGCTGGAGGCCCTTTGAGCGGCAGCGGGAGCGTCCCGCCGAGAGGAGACTGCTCATGGCCGCGGAGGCCGAAGTCCTCGACGAACTGCACCGGTTGAGGGCCCGTGTACCCCAACTGACCGGCGCGCTCGCGGCCAGTGTGGACGGGCTCGTGCTCGCCCACGACACCCCCGGCGTCGAACCGGAGGGCCTCGCGGCACTCACCGCCGCCGCGCTCGGCGTCGCCGTACGGATGACGGACACCGCCGGCCGGGGCGAGCTGCGCGAACTGCTGCTGCGCGGCGACGACGGCTATGTGGCCACGTACGCGGCGGGCTCCTCCGCGGTGCTGACCCTGCTGGCCCAGGACCGGGTCAACGTGGGCCGGCTGCACCTGGAGGGCCGCCGGGCCGGCGGCCGGATAGGCGAGCTGATGGACGCCCGGCCGCGGCCGGACGACTCCGCGGCCGCCGAGACCAGGCCGGTCACCAGGAACCCGGCCCGAGCGGTGGCGAGGACCACGAGCACGGCCACGAGCACGGCCTCGGCCACCGCCGCGTCCCCGGCACCGGCCAAGGCCACGGTCAGGTCGACCATGCCCCGCCGCACCCCCCGCGCCCTCCCCTCGCGCACCACCCCCCGAACCACTCCCAACGCACCTACCACCAGTGAAAGCTGAAAGGACACCGCACACCATGGCCAACACCGAGACCACGTTGAAAGAGGCCCTCGCGTCCATCGAGGGCGCGACCGGCGCCGCCCTGGTCGACTACACCAGCGGCATGGCACTGGGCACGATCGGCGGCAGCAAGGGGTTCGACCTCAACGTCGCCGCCGCCGGGAACACCGACGTCGTCCGAGCCAAGCTGCGCACCATGGAACACCTCGGCCTCAAGGGCGAGATCGAGGACATCCTGATCACCCTGTCCGACGCCTACCACCTGATCCGCCTGCTCACCGGCCGCGGCGGCAACGGCCTCTTCCTCTATCTGGTGCTCGACGCCAAGCGGGCCAACCTGGCCATGGCGAGGCACCAGTTGAAGCGGATCGAGGCGGAGCTGGAGGTCTGACCCGACCGACACCAGGGCTCCGGCGGCGCACCCCACCAGGGGAGCGCCGCCGAGCACGTTCCCGGCACCTCCGACCTCGGCCCCGCCCGCACACTCGTGCGAACGACACCCCTCCCGCTCCGCTACCGTGTCCGCCCTGGGACCAGGAGAAGAGGACGACGGTGGGGACAGTGGTACGGGGGACGGTGCCGGCGCTGCTGGCGCTGCTGGCCGGGGTGCTGACGGGGTGCGCGGAGCCGGCGGAGGGCGGCGAAGGAAAGCCGTCGGCGAGCGCGGGCAGGCCGGCGGAGGAGCGGTCCGGGTCGGGGTCGTCGCAGGAGACCGTCAGGAGCGGCGGCAGCGTGGGGGCGGCCGGTTCCGCCTGCGCACTGCCGGTCACCTTCGAGACCGCCGAGAAGTGGCGGCCCCAGGCCGTCGAGACCGGGGCGCCCGGCGGCGGGAGCGGTTCCGAGGAGGAGGAGCTGGCCGCCGAACTGGCCGAAGGGCTGCTGCACCAGGGCCCGTTCACCGCCGCGTGCGAGATCGACGCCAAGCCGGCCGGGAACATCGGCTTCCTCCGCGTGTGGACCGGCGAGGCCGGTGCGAAGGGCGGGGAGGCGAAGGCCCTGCTCAAGAAGTTCGTGGCGGCGGAGGGCGGCACCAGCGAGGCCGAGTACCACGCGTTCCGCTCGGACTCCGGTGTCTCCGGCGCCGAGGTCGAGTACCTCTACACCAGCGAGGCCCTGGGCGAGACCAAGAAGGAGCGGGCCTTCCTGACGGTCACCCCGAAGGGGCCCGTCGTCGTCCATCTCGGCGGCCTCGACACCGAGGAACACGAGGAGATGCTCCCGGCGTACGAGCTGGCCAGGCGGACCCTGAGCACCATCTGAGAGGGCGCGCGGCCTACCGCCGGCCGCCCCCGGGCGCCGCGTCGCCCGCGCCGAGCCCGGTGACCCGGTACGCGTCCACCCGCTTACCGGCAGGCCCGCCGCCCCGCGCGGACAGCCGGTCCACGGGGACCCAGTAGAGCAGGCCGGCGGCGTGTTCGCGGCGGCCCAGCCAGGCCGCCCTGAGACGCAGGCCGGCGCCGACTCCGGCGAGCAGCAGACCGCCCGCCGCGGGCAGCGCGAGGGACGAGCCCAGGGCGAGCAGGAAAGCGAGCAGCAGCCACCAGCGGTGCCCCCGGCGCCAGTTGCGCAGGGTCACGGCACGGTCCTGGAGGACGTCGTGCTTGCCGGCGCGCACGGCCGCGCGCTCCGGCGCGAGGTACCGGCCGCGCCGGGCCCACGCCACCGCTGCGGCGGCGAGGAGGAACAGGGCCGCCCCGGCCAGCACACCGATCCGCCGCCCGGTCAGGCCCGGCGGCACCGCGCCGGCCCCCGCCGCGACCACTCCCAGCCACCACGTCGGCCCGGCCCCGGCCCGCATCACGACGGCCACCCGAGCGAGCCCCTGCCCTCCGCGCGCCACACCTGTCCCCTTCCCGTCCCGCTTCGGACGTCGTCACGACGGTCGCGGGCACGGTATCCGGCGAACGTGAAACGCGCCTGAGAATCGGCGGGATCTCCCGGCCGGAGGGGCTACTCGACGAACAGCCCCCTGCTCGCCGCCCGCGCGTCGAACTCCTCCAGCCGGGCCTGGGCCTCCGGCAGGTCGTCGCACATCGCCTCCAGGAGCACCCGGCCCAGCAGCATCGGGGCACAGGCCGTGTCGAAGGCCAGCCCGGTGCCGACGGCCGCCGGCAGCAGCAGGTCGGAGACCTTGGCGACGGGCGCGAACGCGGAGTCGGCGACGGTGACGACGAAGAGGCCCGCCTCCCTGGCGTACGCCAGGGTCTCGACGACCTCGCGCGGATGCCGGGGCAGCGCGAAGCAGAGCAGCGCGCTCGCACCCGCCCGTACGGCGGCGTCGATACGGTCGTGCAGCATGCTGCCGCCCTCGTGCAGCAGCCGTACGTCCGGGTGGACCTTGGCGGCGAAGTAGCCGAAGCCGTACGCCTGGGAGGCCGCGGCCCGCAGACCGAGCACGGGCAGCGGGCGGGACGCGGCCAGCAGGCGCCCGGCCCGCGCGACCGGCCCGGGGTCGGCGAGCACCTCGGCCAGGTGCCGCAGGTTCTCGATCTCCGCCTCCACGGCCTGCTGGTACTCGTTGTAGGCGGTGGTGTCCGGGGCCGGCTCGGCGGGCGCGACGTCGCGCAGATGGCGGCGCAGCGCCGGGTAGCCGTCGAAGCCGAGCGCCACCGCGAAGCGCGTCACGGACGGCTGGCTGACCCCGGCCAGCTCCGCCAGTTCCACACTGGACAGGAACGGCACGTCGGCCGCCCGCCGCACCATGCTGTGGGCGATGCGCCGCTGCGTGGGCGTCAGCCGGTGGCCCTCGAAGAGCGCCTGCAGCCGCGCGGCGGGACTGTCCGTCACGCCCGTGCCCTTGTCCGCGCTCATCACGCGCTCCCCCTCAGTGGGTCCGCCTGGACGTCCGTCCAGATCTCGGTGAACCGGTCGAGCAGTTCGGCCGCCGCGCCGACGTCCGCCGTCAGCGGCCGGTCGGCCGGGTCCGCGTCGAGCACGGTCTCGGCCAGTTCCAGCGCCCGCGCGACGGGCAGCCCGGCATCCGGCCGCAGGTCGCGCTGGCGCAACGCCCGCACCGCGGCGACCAGTTCGCACCCGACGACCAGCCGGTACGGGCCGCACGCCCGCAGGGTCTGCCGGGCGGCGAGCGAGGCGAAGCTGGCCTGTTCCTCGACGCCCCGGGAGAGTACAGCGTGGCCGAGCGACGCGGGCGCCGAGAAGGCCCGCAGATCACCGAGGGCGGCCCCGGCGGCGTACTCCAGGATCATCACGCCCGAGGACGCGGGTTCGTGGTCGGCGAGGAAGGGGCGCAGCCGGGTGTAGGCGGGCTCGTTGAGGGAGGAGAGCCGGGAGGTCGACAGCCGGGCCACCTGCGTCACGGCGAGCCTGAAGTGGTCCAGGGCGAGGGCGAGCTGGGCCTGGTAGAAGCCGCCGTGGTGGTAGGCGGCCAGGTCCTCGGGGCAGATCAGCGGGTTCTCCGCCGCCGCGTTGATCTCGACCTCCAGGACGCCCTCCAGGGCGTCGGCCGCGTCCAGGGCGGGCCCGTGGATCTGCGGCAGGCACCGGAAGCCGTACGGGTCCTGGATGCGGCCCAGCGGGGGTGTGGGCCGGTCGGCCGCCCCGATCAGCTCCCGCATGCGCCGGGCCACTTCGCGCGACCCCAGGTGGGCGCGCGCGACGTGCACGGGCGCCGCGTACGCCTCGTGCGAGCCGTCCACGGCGAGCAGCGACAGCGCGGCCACGACCTGGGTGGCGGCGATCAGCCCCCGCAGCTCGTGGAGCGCGAGCGCGGCCTGTCCGAGCGTGAGCGCGTTGCTGCTGATCAGCGCGAGGGCGTCGTTGTTGTCCAGCGGCTGGGCCTCGGGGACCCCGGTGCCGGCCTCGAACCGTGCCCCGGCCTCCCCGCCGGTGCCCGGCCCCCGCCACGGGTGCTCCCCCGCGAGGGCCAGCCCCATCTGGGCCAGTGCCGCGATGTCGCCCGTACCGACGGACCCGAACTCGTTCACCACGGGGTACGCCCCGCTCTCCAGCGCCTCGCAGAGGGCCGTGACCACGCTGGGCCTCAGTCCGGCGCCGCCCGCGAGCAGCTGGTTGGCGCGGACGGCGAGCATGGCCCGTACCTGCCGGGCGGGCAGTTCGTCCCCGACGGCACCCGCGTGGCTGCGCAGCAGCCGCAGACCGTGCTCGGCGGCGGCCTCGGTGGGCACGTCCTCGCTGCGGTTGGCGCCGACGCCGGTGGAGCGGCCGTACACCCGTCCGGTCGCCGCGATCTGCCGGGCCGCGTCCCAGGACTCCTCGACCCGCCGCATCGCCTCGCTGCCGGGTACGGGCCGCGCGGCCCCGTCGGCGAGCCGGACGACGTCGGCGACCCCGAGGGCGTGCCCGTCGAGGACGACGAGGCCGCCGCCCCCGGCGACGGCGGCGGCGTCCGACGCACCCACGATCGGAGAGGACCTCATCCGCAGCCTCCAGCCCTGCACGGACACCGGTGTCCTGGCACCGGCCGGTCGGCGGCCGACCGTTCGGCCACCGGATATTCAGACACCGAGAACTCTGCATGAGGCTATGCAGGCAGGGCAAGAGATGCCGGGCACCGGCGTACGCGGGCGTGCTTCCCGGCGGCCGGAGGGCCGGTCGCCGGGCGCTCGTCAGCGCAACTGCTCGGCGAAGAACTCGGCCGCGGCGTCGGCCACCCGGTCGAAGGCCGGACCCGCCCTGTACGCGTCGAAGTGGCCGGCCGGCACGGTCAGCAGCCGTTTCGGCTCCCGGGCCCGCGCGTAGGCGCCGAGCTGCAGGTCGGGCGGGCACACCAGGTCGGCCTCACCCACGATCATCAGCAGGGGGGTGGGGCTGACCTGTTCGATGAGCAGCCCCGGCTCGTAGCCGGACACCAGCTCCATCGACCGCAGGGTCACCTCGTTGCGGTACGTGGGAAGGTCGCGCTCGGACTGGAAGAACTCCCAGGAATCGGGGGTCGGCAGCGCCGCCGGCGCGGTGGGGTCGGGACTGGCCACCGGGATCATCGCCGGCTCCTTGCCTGCCATGCGCGCCAGCCGGTCGGCGCGCTGGAACGCGGCGGCCGCGGCGAGGGCCGGCGCGGGGACCAGGCGCCGACCGCATTCCCGGCCGCTGACCATGGGCATCTGGCTCACGACACAGCGCACCCGCCGGTCCTGGCCGGCGAGGACGATCACATGGCCGCCCGAGAGACTGGAGCCCCAGGCGCCGATGCGCTCCGGATCGGTCTGCGGCAGCGTCTCGGCGAAGGTCACGGCGTCGCTGTAGTCCCGCATCTGCAGGAGGGGGTCGATCTCCTGCCGGGGCGTGCCCTCACTGGTCCCGAAGTTCCGGTGGTCGTACACCAGCACCGCGAGTCCCTCGCGCACGAAGCGCTCGGCGTACGCGGGCGTGTGCCCACCGTCCTTGACCCCCGAGAAGCCCGTGGCCATCACGACCGTCGGGAAGGGGCCGGGCCCTTCCGGCACGTAGTGCCAGCCGCTGAGCCGTACGCCGTCGTTGGTCTGGAATTCGATGTCGGTTCGCATACCGGGATCCTCACGGCCGCCCCGCGTCCCCGCTGGTCCGTGCGCGCAACCGAACCTGCCGGTTCGCGCAATCCGCCCGCGCCGCGACGGCCCGGCCGCGGCACGGCCCGCGACCGGTCACGGGAGCCCTCGGGGCGGGGACGGCGTGGTTGACTCCGTGCATGAGCACTACGGCAGTGCGGACGACCCGCCTCGACTGGCGCGGGGGACACGAGCAGGACGAGGCTCTGCTGTCCGCCACACATCTGCCCTGGACGGTCGAGTCGCGGGCCACGGCCCCGCCGCACGGCCTCGGTGACCGGGTCCGGGTCCGCTCGTGCGAGCTGGGCCGGGCCCGGCTCGTCGACTGCACGGTGGCCCCCGTCACGGCCCGCCGGGGCCACCGCGAGATCGCCCGGACCGACGGCGAATGGATCGGCGTTCTCCTGCAGCTGGAGGGCCGGAGCCTGATCAGGCACGGCGACACGGCCGTCGAGTCGCGGCCGGGCAGCGTCACCGTGTGGGAGAGCACCGTGCCGGGACGGTTCGCCGTCACCGAGACGGAACGCAAGCGCACGATCATGTTCCCCCGCGAGGTCGCCGCCGGGCTGTGCCCGTCACTCGATTTCCGGTCGGTGATCCAGCTGCCGGAGGACCGGCCCGCCGTGCGGTTGTTCCGTACGGTCGCCGACGACATCGCGAACTGCGCCGGCGACCTCGACGAGGGTGCCCGCCAGGCCGCGTCCCGGGTTCTGGCGGAACTGCTCGCCGCCTGCCTGCGCCCGTACCAGGCGGTCGGCCGGGCCGCCCTGCAGGCAGGTCTGTTCGCCAACGCCTGCGCCTACATCGACCGGCACATCGGCACCTCCGATCTGCGCCCCGGCACCATCGCCGCGGCTCTGCGCGTGCCGTTGCGCACCTTGCAGGACGTCTTCGCCCAGCGTGGCGAGACCATCTGGGGCTACATCAAGTCGCTGCGGCTGACCCGGTGCCGCGCCGAACTGGAGCGGGGTGACGGCCGGACCGTCACGGAGATCGCGTTCGCGTTCGGGTTCAGCAGCTCCGGGCACTTCAGCCGCTCCTTCCGAGAGCGGTACGGGGTCACGCCCCGCGAGGTGCGCGCGGCGGGCGTGGGGAAACCGGTGCGCGGACAGGGGGGCTAACCCCAGTGCCGGGCGGCCCGCGGCTCCCTACCGTGGACGGCATGACCGGTATGGACGCTCGTGACACCCGGCTCGGGGACGCCGAGCTGAAGAAGGAACTCGCCGCGACCCTGCACGCCCGCCGAGAGCTGGGCGAGGAGTACGAGTCGGCGCTCGTCGACTCGTTCCTGGAGAAGGTCGACCAGCGCATCGACGGCGCGGTGGACCGCAGGGTCCGGCGTCAGGTCGCCGAGCAGCAGATGGTGGTGGCCCGCGGCAGCCGCGCTCCCAGGTCGACCGACAGCTGGGGCGAGCGCTACGGCTTCGGCCTGGTCTCCCTCGTCGCCGCCATCCCCCTGTCCGGCATCGGCGGCGGCGTGGCCGACCTGCGGGGCCTGTTCGTCACCTGGGCGGGCATCGTGGGCGTGAACCTGGCCTGGGCCCTGCGCGGTTCGTCGACCCTGCGCCGGCTCGGGCGCGGGAGCACGGACCCGGACTGAGGGCGGTGATCCGCACGCCGGTCACCGGAAGAGATGTGCGCGGGGACCGCCGCACCCCCGTGTGACGGGGGGCGGGACGACGGCGGTCCCCGCGGGGACGCGGGCCGGGTCAGGACCGGGCTTGCGCGTCCTTGGCGTCCATGGAGGTCCGGGAGCCGCTCCGGAGGTCCTTGACGCCGTTTCGTCGTCGGCCGGGGCGGGGAGCCGCTCCCGCCCTGCCGACATCCACCAATGTGCCGGACCCGTGTTAAGCGAGTGCTGCGTGGACGTGACGCCCTCGTACCACTTCTGCGAAGTCAAACCCCTGCCTCGCAACAATTTTCGACGCAGGGGGCCCTTTACGGGCATTTCGTCTCCGTGACGCGCGTCCGGCGAGACCGCCGGGCGGCCTGTCGCCGCTACACCCCGCCCTTGGCGAGGAACGCGAGCAGGTCCTGCCGGCTGACGACCCCGGTCGGCTTGCCCTCGACCAGCACGATCGCCGCGTCGGCCGTACCGAGCACGGACATCAGGTCGCCCACCGGCTCTCCGGAGCCGACCTGCGGCAGCGGGGCCGACATGTGCTTCTCCAGCGGGTCGTCGAGCGAGGCGCGCTGGGTGAACAGGGCGTCCAGCAGTTCCCGTTCGACCACGGAGCCGACCACCTCGGCGGCCATGACGTCCGGGTGCCCGGCGCCCGGCTTCACGATCGGCATCTGCGAGACGCCGTACTCGCGCAGCACCTCGATGGCCTGGCCGACCGTCTCGTCCGGGTGCATGTGGACGAGCGAGGGGATGGCGCCGTGCACCTTGTCGTTCAGGACGTCGGCGACGCGGGCGCTCGGGCCCTCGTCCTCCAGGAAGCCGTAGTCGGCCATCCACTCGTCGTTGAAGATCTTGCTGAGGTAGCCGCGCCCGCTGTCGGGCAGCAGGACGACCACGACGTCGTCCGGGCCGAGCCGCTCGGCGACCTCCAGCGCGGCGACGACCGCCATGCCGCAGGAGCCGCCCACCAGCAGGCCCTCCTCCTTCGCGAGGCGGCGGGTCATCTGGAACGAGTCCTTGTCGGACACGGCGACGATCTCGTCGGCGACGGTCCGGTCGTAGGCGGTCGGCCAGAAGTCCTCACCGACGCCCTCGACGAGGTACGGCCGCCCGGAGCCGCCCGAGTACACGGACCCCTCGGGGTCGGCTCCGACGACCTGGACGCGGCCGTCGCTGGCGTCCTTGAGGTAGCGGCCGGTGCCGGAGATGGTGCCGCCGGTGCCGACGCCCGCCACGAAGTGCGTGATCCGCCCCTCCGTCTGCTCCCACAGCTCAGGGCCGGTCGAGTGGTAGTGGGAGAGCGGGTTGTTGGGGTTGGAGTACTGGTCCGGCTTCCACGCCCCGGGGGTCTCCCGCACCAGCCGGTCGGAGACGTTGTAGTACGAGTCGGGGTGCTCGGGGGCGACCGCGGTGGGGCAGACGACGACCTCGGCGCCGTAGGCCCGCAGCACGTTGATCTTGTCGGTGCTCACCTTGTCGGGGCACACGAAGATGCACTTGTACCCCTTCTGCTGGGCCACGATGGCGAGCCCCACACCCGTGTTTCCGCTGGTGGGCTCGACGATCGTGCCGCCGGGCCGCAGCTCGCCGCTCTTCTCCGCCGCCTCGATCATGCGCAGCGCGATGCGGTCCTTCACGGAACCGCCGGGGTTGAAGTACTCGACCTTGGCCAGGACGGTCGCCTGAATGCCCTCGGTCACGCTGTTGAGCCTCAGCAGCGGGGTGTTGCCGACGAGGCTGATCATCGAGTCGTGGAATTGCACCGTTGTCTCCGGAGCCGCAAAAAGGGATGGTCGTAATGTTCCGCCAGCCTAAGCCCCACCCTCACTCTTCTCCTCCCTGTTCACCCGTCGTCGGGATTGGCCGAGGGCCGGTACGGGGCAAGGAGTGGGTACGGAACGAGGAGGTGGCGGCGACGCATGACGAGCATGTCGAGAGCACGGGTGGCCCGCCGCATCGCGGCGGGCGCGGCGTACGGCGGGGGCGGCATCGGTCTGCTGGGCGCCGCCGCCGTGGGTGTGCTGCTGGCCGAGGTACGGATGGCCAAGCGGATCGTGGGCAACGGGCACAGCCCGCACCCGCCGAGCGCGGAGGGTGTGTACGGTCACACGCACGGCAGCCCGTACGGCCGCGCGTACGGCTACGGGTCGTACGGCAGTTCGTACGACGCCCCTGACGATCCCCCGCTCCGCCTCGTCATGCTCGGCGACTCCACCGCCGCCGGCCAGGGTGTCCACCGGTCCCGGCAGACCCCGGGCGCGCTGATCGCCTCGGGGCTCGCGGCGGTCGCGGAGCGCCCGGTGCTGCTGCGCAACGTCGCGCTGCCGGGCGCCCGGTCGGACGACCTCGACCGGCAGGTCGCGCTGGTCCTGGAGGATCCGGCCCAGGTCCCCGACGTCTGCGTGATCATGATCGGGGCGAACGACGTGACCCACCGGATGCCGCCGACGCGCTCGGTCCGCCACCTCTCGGCGGCCGTGCGGCGGCTGCGGACCGCGGGGGCCGAGGTGGTGGTGGGCACCTGTCCCGACCTCGGCACCATCGAGCCGGTGCAGCAGCCGTTGCGCTGGCTCGCCCGCCGGGCCTCGCGGCAGCTGGCGGCCGCCCAGACGATCGGAACCGTCGAGCAGGGCGGCCGCACCGTGTCGCTGGGGGACCTCCTCGGCCCCGAGTTCGAACAGAACCCCCGGGAGCTGTTCGGCCCCGACAACTACCACCCCTCCGCCGAGGGCTACGCGACCGCCGCGATGGCCGTGCTGCCGACGGTGTGCGCGGCGCTGGGCCTGTGGCCGGCGGACGAGGAGCGGCCGGACGTCAGCCGCCGCGAGGGGTTCCTGCCGGTGGCCCGGGCGGCCGCGGAGGCCGCGTCCGAGCCCGGCACCGAGGTGACGGCCGCGATGCCGACGGGGCCGCGTGGGCCCTGGGCCCTGCTCAAGCGGCGGCGTCGGCGGCGGGTGCCGGCCACGGACCCCGCCCCGGCGGCCTCCGCGGAGGCGCAGCCGGGCGCCTCGTAGCCCGGGGGCGCCCGTAGCAGTGCGCGTGCGGCCCGGTGGGGCTTCTCGCGCAGTTCCCCGCGCCCCTAAAAGCCCAGGCCCTGCGGGCCTGAAAGCCGACGGGCGTGCGGGCCTGAAAAGCTCGGGGCGCAGCCCCTGCTTTTCAGGGGCGCGGGGAACTGCGCGACCAGCCCCCACGCACCCGCACCCGCCGACGCACCCGCACCCCCCGCCCCACTAGGCGCCCCACCCCAAAAAGCAAGCGCTTAGAAAAGTGCGGTCGGCGTCACACCCGACTACCCGTGACCCCGCCCATACGTACGGGTAACTTCCCCCACAGCCCTGCTTTCCGTCGCATGCCATGGAGCCGTGATGCCCGAAGCCGTGATCGTCTCAGCCGCCCGCTCCCCCATCGGCCGCGCTTTCAAGGGCTCGCTGAAGGACCTGCGCCCGGACGACCTGACCGCCACCATCGTCGCCGCCGCCCTCGCCAAGGTCCCGGAGCTGGACCCGAAGGACATCGACGACCTGATGCTCGGCTGCGGCCTCCCCGGCGGCGAGCAGGGCCACAACCTGGGCCGTATCGTCGCCGTCCAGCTGGGCATGGACCACCTGCCGGGCTGTACCGTCACCCGCTACTGCTCCTCCTCGCTCCAGACCTCCCGCATGGCCCTGCACGCCATCAAGGCCGGCGAGGGCGACGTCTTCATCTCGGCGGGCGTGGAGGTCGTCAGCAGCACCGCGCGCGGCACCAGCGACATCCCGACCGCCCGCAACCCCCTCTTCGCCGAGGCCGAGGCCCGCACGGAGGCCGTCTCCAAGTCGGTCGGCGCCTCCTGGCACGACCCGCGCGAGGACGGCCTGCTCCCCGACCCGTACATCGCGATGGGGCAGACCGCCGAGAACCTGGCCCGTCAGTGGGGCGTGACCCGCGCGGACATGGACGAGTTCGGCGTCCGCTCGCAGAACCTCGCCGAGGAGGCCATCGGCAAGGGCTTCTGGGAGCGCGAGATCACCCCGGTGACGCTGCCCGACGGCACGGTCGTCAGCAAGGACGACGGCCCGCGCGCGGGCGTCACCCTGGAGGCCGTGCAGGGCCTGAAGCCCGTCTTCCGCGAGGACGGCCTGGTCACCGCCGGCAACTGCTGCCCGCTGAACGACGGCGCCGCCGCCCTGGTCATCATGTCCGACACCAAGGCGCGGGACCTCGGGCTCACCCCCCTCGCCCGGATCGTCTCCACCGGCGTCTCCGGCCTCTCCCCCGAGATCATGGGCTACGGCCCCGTGGAGGCGTCGAAGCAGGCCCTGTCCCGCGCGGGTCTCACCGTCGACGACATCGACCTGTTCGAGATCAACGAGGCCTTCGCCGCCCAGGTGATCCCCTCCTACCGCGACCTGGACATCCCGCTGGACAAGCTGAACGTGAACGGCGGCGCCATCGCCGTCGGCCACCCCTTCGGCATGACCGGCGCCCGCATCACCGGCACGCTCATCAACTCGCTGCAGTTCCACGACAAGCAGTTCGGTCTGGAGACGATGTGCGTCGGCGGCGGTCAGGGCATGGCAATGGTCATCGAGCGCCTCAGCTGACCCGCCGCCCGCACGCGGAGCCGTGACTGTTCGAACGCGCTCCGCGATGCCATGGCCCGGAGTCCCGATTTTCCGGGGCCTCCGGGCCGTTTTGTGATCCAATCTCCCCCAGGATGTGACCTATCTCCCTTCGGAGAGGGATTTACGCAGGTCAGAGTCGTTTCACTACCAAACATCGGGCCCAGATTCCTGCCCGATTCGTGACGTTACGCACTGACAGCTGGTTAGTCCGCCCTTCAAGCTGATGTAGGAAGTCGGGGGTCGACTTTGAACCGGGAGTACGTCAGTGAGCGCTATGCCGATCGCCTTGCTGCTCACCACGGCCGCCACCGCGGCCGTGGGCGTCGCCGTCCTGCGCACCCTCACGGGGCTGCGCCGACAGGTCACCGCCCTGCGCGCCGAGCTGGCCGCGAGCCGGGCCGCCGGGGTGCGGGCGCCGGTACCGGCCGCCCGGCCGGCCGCCGACACGGAGGAGATACGCGCCGCCGTCGCCGAGGCGCTCGCCGAGGAGCGGGAGCGTGAGCTGGCCGAGGCGAGGGCTTTCTGGGCGGCGCAGGAGTCCCGTGACGTCGCCGACGCGCCCTCCCTGCTGGGACTGCCCGAGAGCGACCTGTTCATGCCCCGGCAGTCCGACTTCGCGGGTCTGGAGCACCTGGAGCCGGTGATCGAGCCCAGCCTGGAGGGCGACGAGTTCGCCCCGGACTCGGCCGAGCTGGCCGCGGCCCGCCGCCGGCACCCCTCGCACCCCGACTTCGTGCCGGTGCAGTCGCCCGTCACCAACGACCACGAGCGCACGGTCGCCTGCCTGGAGGACCTGGCCGCCTCCCGCACCGAGCTGGCCGACGTCCGTCCGGGCCCCCTGGGCACCCTCGACGTCTACGTCTTCGCCGACGGCACCACGCTCTGTATGACCCCCGGGCACCGCGAGACCGCCGAACGCCTGGCCACGGCCCTGCAGACCGGTGACACCCCGGTCCTCCTGGGCGGCTCGGGCATCTCGGGCGCGTACACCCTGACGTTCGCGTGCGGCGACGACATGGTCTACATCCTGGCGGACCGGGTCATCGCGTCGCTGTAAGGGCCGCCGCGCCCCGGGCTCACACCCCGGCCCGCCGCTGGGCCTCCTCCACCAACGCCACGGCCTCCGCCACCGCACCCTCGTCGCCGAGCACCAGTGCGAGATCGTTCCCGGCGACCATGACCTGATCGGCCGCCGCGAACATCCCCACGTCCGGCATCTCCCGGGCGTCCGTGCCCGGCGCCTCCAGCCGCTGGGCACGCCGTGCCATCTCCCTGGCCAGCGCCAGCGCCTCCGCGGCGGCCCCCCGCTGCAGCCGGCTCTGCGGGGCGGCCCGCAGGCGGTCGGCGAAATGATCCACGGCACGGGTCAACGGTGTCGTATCAAGCACGCCGCGAGAGTACGCGCCTTCACCGGACTGTTGCCAACAGCCCGCCACTCAGGCAACGTGACCTGAAGGACCGGCTTACATTCCCTTTCGTCCGGAGGCGCCGATGTCCCAAGTCTTCTCCGAGGAGACCCACCGCAACCTGCTCGCCCGCATCCCTCACTGCACCGGTCGTGAAGTCTCCGACTGGCTGCGCAAAGTCGACGACGGCCCCGCTCTCCACAATTTCGAGGAGAAGGTCAGCTGGCTCCGGCACGAGTACGACCTCGCGTACGGACACGCCAAAGCGATCATTCACGAGTACGACCTGAGGAGGGCCGCGCGGAAACTCCGCTGAAGACGCCGAGAACTACGAAGGGCCCCCGGACCGTGAGGTCCGGGGGCCCTTCATCGCCGGGGCGGGATCACTCCCGTCTCCTGGGGGTCACTCCTAGTCGTCGCCGCTGAAGATGGCGACCAGACGGAGCATCTCGACGTAGATCCACACGAGGGTCATGGTCAGGCCGAACGCGGCCAGCCAGGCCTCCTCGCGCGGGGCGCCGTAGGCGATGCCGTCCTCGATCTGCTTGAAGTCGAGGGTGAGGAAGAAGGCGCCGAGCAGGATCGCGAGGATGCCGACGACCGCGCCGAGCGGGCCCATGCTGCGCAGTCCGCCGTCGGGGGCGAGCCCGAAGACGACGAGGAGCAGGTTGACCGCCATGACCAGGACGAACGCGATCGCGATGGTCATACCGATGCGGGCGTACCGCGCGGTGACCCGGATCCAGCCCGCCTTGTAGACCAGCAGCGTGGCGCCGGAGACGGCCATCGTGCCGAGCACCGCCTGGAAGGGCGCGCCGCTCCACTGCGTGTTGAACATCTCGCTGAGCACACCGAGGAAGACACCCTCGAAGGCCGCGTAGGACAGGATCAGCGCGGGCGAGGCCTTGCGCTTGAAGGACTGCACCATCGCCAGGACGAAGGCGATGAGCGCGGCGCCGATGGCCAGGCCGTAGCTCGTGGGCGACACCGGCAGGAGGGCCCAGGCGAGGACCGCGCCGACGACGACCGTGCCGAGCGTCATGGCCGAGCGCATGACGACGTCGTCCATGGTCATGGCGCCCGTGCGGGCCGGGGCCTGCGGCGGGACACCGTGCTGGACGTCCTGCTGGGCGTACGGGTTCGTCGCGTACGGGTTGCCGCCCTGCTGGGCGTAGGGGTTGCCCTGGGTGCCGACAGCTGCTCCCCCGGCCTGCGGCGCGGTGTTGAAGCCCGCGTAGCCGTTGTCGCGGCTGAACCCCCGTCGCGAGAAGACCGGGTTGCTGCTCCTCATTTCACTCCTCCATGGCCACCCTGCGTGGCCTTGGCTCAAGAGTAATAGGTAGGCAAAGGATTGACTCTACTGCTTGGGGAGGATCTTTCCCTGCCATGTCCTCGAACACGCTACGCGTCTCCGTGATTCCCCGCCCCACACCCCACAACCCCTGACCAACCCGGTACGAGTCCGCGATCATCCGGAGACCGAACACGAGAGCGCCCACACCGTCACGCGCCCCCGGGGCGCTGCCCGCCCGAGGGCGGCATGTGAGAGTGTGGGCGAAAATGTTCGAGTTTGGTCGGAGGTGCCCGGAACCGGACTTGAACCGGTACGCCCGCGAGGGGCAGCGAGGTTTAAGCTCGCCGTGTCTGCATTCCACCATCCGGGCAGGCCATGGGCTCCGCGCTGAGCTTCCGAGCCTATCGGGAGGCTTCGCCCGAACACTCGACCGGCGGACCGATGTTGTCTTATTTTATTGACGTCTGAGGGTGCATCAGCCCACGGAACACGCCATCCGCACTTGCCAATAGCCTTCCGGACGGCACGACCGGGCGTATGGGGAATGACGGAATTTCACCGCCCGAACGAGCGCCCCGGTGAGGACACGCGCGGTGACGCGGCGGCTCTCGTGGGTCATCGGGGTCCCGCGACGGGGATCTGACGGTCCCTCGAATCGGACAGGAAACCTCAGCCGCCGGTCACGCGGCCCGGCGCACGCCCACGGCTCCCGGCGGCCCGCTCTCCGGGCGGACGCCGCCGTCATCCCCAGGTATGACGCCCCGCCCGCCCGTCCGTCGCAAGTCTGCCCCCGGAACCAGGACAGCGGCTGACTACACGGCGCCCTCGCCTCGGGACGATGGAGACATCCACGAAGCGACCGGCTTCCGGCCTGCCGCGCCGCACGGCCGGGCACGCCCCGGGCCGTCCTTCCGGCGCCCCCTCGACCGTCACCCGCCCCCAAGGAGCACCCACCCGTGACCACCACTCCCCTCGCCGACCGGGCCACCGTCGTGGCCGCCCGCGCCACGGAACTGTCGAAGGTCTACGGACAGGGCGAGACCCGGGTGGTCGCGCTGGACCAGGTCTCCATCGACTTCCGGCAGGCCCAGTTCACCGCGATCATGGGCCCCTCGGGCTCCGGCAAGTCCACGCTGATGCACTGCGTGGCGGGCCTGGACACCTTCTCCTCCGGCTCCGTCCGCATCGGCGACACCGAGCTGGGCTCGCTCAAGGACAAGCAGCTCACCAAGTTGCGCCGGGACAAGATCGGGTTCATCTTCCAGGCGTTCAACCTGCTGCCGACCCTGACCGCGCTGGAGAACATCACCCTCCCGATGGACATCGCGGGCCGCAAGCCGGACAAGCAGTGGCTGGACACCGTGATCCGCATGGTGGGCCTCGCCGACCGGCTGAGCCACCGGCCCGCCCAGCTCTCCGGCGGCCAGCAGCAGCGCGTCGCCGTGGCCCGCGCTCTCGCCTCCCGGCCGGACATCATCTTCGGCGACGAGCCGACCGGAAACCTCGACTCGCGTTCGGGCGCCGAGGTGCTGGGCTTCCTCCGCAACTCCGTACGGGAGTTGGGGCAGACCGTGGTGATGGTGACCCACGACCCGGTGGCCGCGGCCTACGCGGACCGGGTCGTCTTCCTCGCCGACGGACGCCTCGTGGACGAGATCCACGAGCCGACGGCCGACTCCGTCCTCGACCGCATGAAGCGGTTCGACAGCAAGGGCCGTACGAGCTAGGCGCTCCCCCTCACCCTCGCCCCGCCCCTCCGACCCCTGACAGGGACCCCACTCATGTTCCGTACCGCCCTGCGCAACGTGCTCTCGCACAAGGCCAGGCTTCTCATGACCGTGCTCGCGGTGATGCTCGGCGTCGCCTTCGTCTCGGGCACGCTGGTCTTCACGAACACCATCTCGGACGCGCTGCAGCGGAGTTCGGCCAAGGGCTTCGACCATGTGGACGTCGCGGTCCGGCCGGGGTACCAGCCGGACGAGGGCGACACCGTCGCCGAGCAGCCCAAGCTGACGCCGGGTCTGCTGAAGAAGATCGAGGGGGTGCCCGGCGCCGAGTCCGCGATCGGGGTGGTGAGCGGGTTCACCGCCCTCGCCGACAAGGACGGCAAGCTGATCGGCGGCGGCTTCCAGTCGCAGGGCGGGAACTTCTGGGGGACGGACGATCCCCGCTATCCGCTCCGGGACGGCACCGCGCCGAAGGGCACGGACGAGGTCGCCATCGACTCCGAGACCGCGAAGCGGGCCGGGTACCGGGTGGGCGACACCATCCGGCTGTCCGTCGACGGCCCGGTCCTCACCCCGACCGTCAGCGGGATCTTCACGACGGACGACGGCAATGTCGCGGCCGGCGGCAGCCTCGCCCTGTTCGACACGGCGACCGCGCAGAAGCTGTTCCACGACGAGGGCGAGTACGACGAGATCACCGTGGCCGCGGCGGCCGGCACCAGCCAGACCCAGCTGCGGCAGGCCGTCGACAAGGTCCTCCCCGAGGACGCCGCGGAGACGATCACCGGACGGCAGCTCGCCGATCAGCAGGCCACGCAGATCGCCACCCAGATGAGCGGCATGAAGAACGCGCTGCTGGTCTTCGCCGGGATCGCCCTGTTCGTGGGCACGTTCATCATCGCCAACACCTTCACGATGCTCGTCGCCCAGCGCACCAAGGAGCTGGCGCTGCTGCGTGCCGTCGGCGCCTCCCGCCGCCAGGTGACACGGTCCGTGCTGATCGAGGCGTTCGTGGTGGGCACGGTCGCCGCGGTCACCGGCCTCGTCGCCGGTGTGGGCATCGGCGCCGGGATGCGGGCTCTGATCAGCACCCTCGGCGAGACCGTCCCCGACGGCCCGCTGGTGGTCTCCCCCGGCACGGTCGGCACCGCCCTGCTGGTCGGTGTGCTGGTCACCATGCTGGCCGCCTGGCTGCCGGGCCGCCGCGCCGCGAAGATCCCGCCGGTCGCCGCGATGAGCAGCGTCCACGCGAAGGCGACGACCAAGTCGCTCGTCGTACGGAACACGCTGGGCGCGCTGCTGGCGGGCGCCGGCGCCGCCACCGTCCTGTACGCCACCACGATGGACGGCTCGGACGGCCAGGCCCCGATGGGCATCGGCGCGGTCCTGCTGATCATCGGTGTCTTCGTCCTCACCCCCCTGCTCTCCCGCCCGCTGATCGCGGCCGCGTCCCCCCTCATGCGGGTCTTCGGGATCTCCGGCAAGCTCGCCCGGCAGAACTCCGTGCGCAATCCGCGCCGTACCGCCGCGACCGCCTCGGCGCTGATGATCGGTCTGACGCTGATCACCGGGATGACGGTGATGGCGGGAAGCCTGCAGCAGGCCATCTCCAGGATGGCCGCCGACGCCATCAAGGCGGACTACGTCGTCTCGATGACCAGCGGCAGCTACCTCTCCCCCGACGTGGAGAAGAAGCTGTCCGCCGCCGAGGGCGTCACCGCCGTCTCCCCGCTGCGCAACGCCGAGTCCCGCATCGGGGACGAGACCGAGTACCTGACGGGCGTCAACGGCGCGGCGATCGGCAAGGTCACCGACCTGCCCCTCGACGCGGGGACGTTCAAGGTCGGCGGTGCGGACGTCGTGGTGGACGCGGACACCGCCGCCCGGCGCGGCTGGAAGGCGGGCTCGGAGTTCACGGCCAGCTTCGAGGGCGGCGAGAAGCAGAAGCTGACGGTCGCCGGGGTCTACGAGAGCAACGAACTGATCCGGGGCATCCTCCTGGACAACGCCACGCTCACCGAGCGGCTGCCCGCCTCCGCCGACCCGGCCGACATGATGGTCATGGTGAAGACCTCGGCGGGTGCCTCCGACGCCACCAAGGACCGGCTGGAGAAGGCCCTCGGCGACAACCCCGCGATCCAGGTCCAGAGCGGCAAGGACCTCTCCGACGACATCGCGCAGATGTTCACACTGATGCTGAACATGCTCTACGGCCTGCTGGCCATGGCCGTGATCGTCGCCGTCCTCGGTGTCATCAACACCCTGGCCATGTCGGTCTTCGAGCGTGCGCAGGAGATCGGCATGCTCCGGGCGATCGGTCTCGACCGGCGGGGCATCAAGCGGATGGTCCGTCTGGAGTCCCTCGTCATCTCCCTGTTCGGCGGTGTCCTCGGCATCGGCCTCGGCGTCTTCTTCGGCTGGGCCGCCGGCGAACTCCTCGCCAGCCGGATGCCGACGTACGAACTGGTCCTGCCCTGGGCGCGGATGGCCGTCTTCCTGCTGCTCGCCGCCACGGTCGGCATCCTGGCCGCGCTGTGGCCGGCCCGCCGCGCGGCGAAGCTCAACATGCTGGCGGCGATCAAGTCGGAGTAGCCGCGCGGGAGCGGCGACGACCGACCGAGGGGCCCCGTTCCGGTGCGGAACGGGGCCCTTCGCGCGCCCCCGTACGGCCGCTCACGCCCCTGTACGGGGAGTCAGGCTCCCCAGGTCCGGGCCCTGAGCGGGAGCCCCGACGCGCCCCCTTCCGAGGGCCGTACGGCCAGCACCTGGTTGACGCCGAGCCGGTTGCGTTCGAAGCCGAGGGCACAGGCGGCCATGTAGAGGCGCCAGACACGGGCGCGGCCGGGACCGGCGAGGGCGACCGCCCGGGCCCAGCCCGCTTCGAGCCGGGCGACCCACGCGCGCAGGGTGAGGGCGTAGTGCTCGCGGAGGGACTCCACGTCCCGCACCTCGAACCCGGCGCGTTCGAGCTGGGTGACGGTGGTGCCGACGGGGGCGAGTTCGCCGTCCGGGAAGACGTACGCGTCGATGAAGCCGTCGAGGGAGTAGGCGCCCTCGTCCTGCTGGGGACGGCGGGAGATCTGGTGGTTGAGCAGCCGTCCGCCGGGGGCGAGGAGCCGGTACAGGTCCCTGGCGTACTCCAGGTACCGGTCGGCGCCGACGTGTTCGGCCATGCCGATGGAGGAGATGGCGTCGTAGGGCCCGTCGACCACGTCCCGGTAGTCCTGGACGCGGATCTCGACACGGTCGGTGAGGCCCTCGTCGGCGACCCGCTTACGGGCGTACGCGGCCTGCTCCTGGGAGAGGGTGACCCCGACGACGTGCACGCCGTACGCGCGGGCCGCGTGCACGGCCAGGGAGCCCCAGCCGCAGCCGACGTCGAGGAGCCGCATGCCCGGGGCCAGGGCGAGTTTGCGGCAGACGAGGTCGAGCTTGTCGTGCTGGGCGGCTTCGAGGGTGGCGTCGGGGGCCGGCCAGTAGGCGCACGAGTACACCATCGACGGGCCGAGGACGAGCTCGTAGAAGTCGTTGCCCACGTCGTAGTGGTGGCTGACGGCCCGTCTGTCGGTGCGCCGGGTGTGCCGGTGGCGGGCGCGGACCTCCTCGCGGGGCGGGGCGGGCGGGACCAGGGCGGCGGGGCCGGCCAGTTTCAGCAGACCTCCGACGGCCGCGCGGGCCTCCGGGTCGCGCAGGGCCCGGCGCGTGCTCCGGGCGTCCTCGTCCCGCTCCCACACATGGGCGGCCACCAGGTCCAGTACGGCGTAGAGGTCCCCCTCGACGCCGAGGTCGCCGGCGACCCAGGCGCGGGCCAGGCCCAGTTCGCCCGGCTTCCACAGCAGCCGGCGCAGGGCCCTGCGGTTGCGTACCACCAGGGCGGGGGCCTCCGGTGGGCCTGCCGTCGAGCCGTCCCAGGCCCGCAGCCGGACCGGGAGCGGTTCTCCCGACAGCTGCTCGAACAGGTTCTTCAGCCGCGACGCGGCGTCCTGCATGGCGCACACCTCCGTGACAGGAGATCCCGGAATGTCCAACGCCACGGTAATCACCTGCGGGGCTGTGCCGTATTCCCGTGGGGAGGTGTGTTCTTCGGGTGCGGGCCCGGTGGGGCTTCTCGCGCAGTTCCCCGCGCCCCTAGAAGCCCAGGCCCTGCGGGCCTGAAAGCCCAGGGGCCCGGGGGTCCGAAGGCGGCGGGTGTCGGCGCTGAAAAGCACGGGGCGCAGCCCCTGCTTTTCAGGGGCGCGGGGAACTGCGCGACCAGCCCCCACTCACCCGCACCCACCCACGAACCGAACCCCCCGAGCTCCCCCACGCACCCCGAAGGGCCCCCCGCACCACGGATGGCGGGAGGCCCTTCGGAGGACACCAGGGGTCAGGGCGTCAGGACGCCTTGGCCTTCTCGGCGGTCTTGCTCGCGGCGGCGACCGGCGCGGGCGCCGGCTTGGCGGCCTCGTAGAACTCCTCGCGAGGAGTCTCGATGGCGCCCAGGGAGACCACCTCACGCTTGAGGAACATCGCGAGGGTCCAGTCCGCGAAGACACGGATCTTCCGGTTCCACGTCGGCATCGCGAGGCCGTGGTAGCCGCGGTGCATGTACCACGCCAGACGGCCCTTGAGCTTGATCTTCATCTTGCCCATGACGATCATCGCGACGCCCTTGTGGAGGCCGAGACCCGCCACCGCGCCCTTGTTGGAGTGCGCGTACTCCTTCTGCGGGAAGCCCCGCATACCGGAGACCACGTTGTCGCCGAGGACCTTCGCCTGACGCAGCGCGTGCTGGGCGTTCGGCGGGCACCAGGCGTTCTCGACGCCGGCCTTGCGGGCCGCGACGTCCGGGACCTGGGCGTTGTCGCCCGCGGCCCAGATGTAGTCGGTGCCGGTGACCTGGAGGGTCGGCTGGGCGTCCACGTGGCCGCGGGGGCCGAGGGGGAGGCCGTAGCGCGAGAGGACCGGGTTCGGCTTGACGCCGGCGGTCCAGACGATCGTGTTGGAGTCGACCTCCAACCCGTTCTTCAACACGACGTGGCCGTCTACGCAGGAGTCCATGGAGGTGTTGAGGTAGACCTCGACCCCACGGCCCTCCAGGTGCTCCTTGCCGTAGCTGCCGAGCTTCGGACCGACCTCGGGGAGGATCTTGTCGGCGGCGTCGACGAGCACGAAGCGCATGTCCTCGCGGGACACGTTCTTGTAGTACTTCGCGGCGTCGCGGGCCATGTCCTCGACCTCGCCGATGGTCTCCGCGCCGGCGAAGCCACCGCCCACGAAGACGAAGGTCAACGCCTTGCGGCGGACGTCCTCGTCGGTCGTGGAGTCGGCCTTGTCGAGCTGCTCCAGCACGTGGTTGCGCAGGCCGATGGCCTCCTCGATGCCCTTCATGCCGATGCCCTGCTCGGCGAGGCCGGGGATCGGGAAGGTGCGGGAGACCGCGCCGAGCGCGATCACCAGGTAGTCGAAGGGCAGCTCGTACGCCTCGCCGACCAGCGGGGCGATCGTGGCGACCTTGCGGTCCTGGTCGATGGTGGTGACCCGACCGGTGAGGACCTCCGCCTTCGGCAGCACGCGTCGCAACGGGACGACGACGTGCCGGGGGGAGATGCTGCCGGCGGCGGCTTCGGGGAGGAAGGGCTGGTAGGTCATGTACGACCGGGGGTCGACGACCGTGACGGTCGCCTCGCCGTAGCGCATCTTCTTGAGGATGCGCCGAGCTGCGTACAGGCCTACGTACCCACCGCCTACTACGAGGATCCTGGGACGCTCCGTGGTGCTCATGCCATCGAGTATGTACCCGCCATCCGGGGGTCGCTCGTGCGCCCCTTCACAAGCTTCCTCGCCCCCTCTGCTACACTGCGCGACCCCTTGGGCGGGACCCGCGGTCCACCAGGGAACCAGCCGGTGGGTTTGACCGTTGTCAAGGCCGCGTGAACTGCCGTTCCGGTCTCCCGGGAGCGCTGGACCACCCCCCGGTTTCACACGGACGAGACCCCCGCGACATCCCCTCGGGGACGCCCCGTCGACCCCCCGAAGCCCCGGAACGCTCTGCGGAGCCTCAAAACATCGCTCAACTGGGCCGATTCTCTTGTGAAGAACTTCACGAAGTTTCCCGGCGGAGGGCCGCCGAGGGGCGCCGGAGCACCCCTCGGACGCGCTCATACGTTATCCGAACAGCTCAAGCGAGGCTACTGACGAGTAGTAAAACAGGTGCGGGCCGCCCGGGAGCTAGGCGACGGACCAGGCGATTCCGTCCAGGATGTCGTGTTCGCTGACCACGACCTCCGACGCGCCGATCCGCTCCATGATCGAGAGCAGGACCAGAGCGCCCGCGGCGATCACGTCCACCCGGCCCGGGTGCATCGACGGCACCGCCTGCCGCTCGGCGTGCGTCGAGGCCAGCAGCCACTCGGTGATCTCCCGGACGCGGTCGTGGGAGACCCGGGAGTGGTGGATGGCCACCGAGTCGTACGCGGGCAGATCCTGGGCGATCGCCGAGATGGTCGTCACCGAACCGGCGAGCCCGACGAGGGTGTGCGCCTCCCGCAGCGGGACGTCCCGCTCGGCGAGGTCGAGGGCGGCCTCGATGTCGGCGCGGATCGCGGCGATCTGCTCCGGCCCGGGAGGGTCGACGACGGCCCCGTCCCGGACGAGGTGCCGCTCGGTCAGCCGGACGCAGCCGATGCCCACGGAACGGGCGCCGCGCACGTGGCCGTCGCCGACCACGAACTCGGTGGAGCCGCCGCCGATGTCCACCACCAGGTACGGCGTGGTGAGGTCGGTGCGGCCCGTCAGCTCCTTGGTGGCGCCCGTGAAGGAGAACTCGGCCTCCCGGTCGCCGGAGATCACCTCGGGCTCGACGCCCAGGATGTCGAACACCCCGCGGACGAAATCGTCCCGGTTCTCGGCGTCCCGGGAGGCGGAGGTGGCCACGAAGCGGATCCGCTCGGCACCCAGTTCCTTGATGAGGGCCGCGTACTCCCGGCAGGCCGCGAAGGTCCGCTCCAGCGCCTCGGGCGCCAGCCGTCCCGTACGGTCCACGCCCTGGCCCAGCCGGACGATGGTCATCCGCCGGTCCAGCTCGACGAGTTCACCGGTGGCCGGTTCGCAGTCGGCGACCAGCAGCCGGATGGAGTTCGTGCCGCAGTCGACGGCGGCGACCCGGGTCACTGGCCGTCCTCCTTCGCGGACTCCGGCGCGGGCACCACGCACGGGCCCTTCGCCCACCACTCGGGCAGCATCGCGATCGCCTCGTCGCCCAGCGGGTTGACACCGGGACCGGCGGCCAGCGAGTGCCCCACCAGGACGTGCAGGCACTTCACGCGGTCCGGCATGCCGCCGGCGCTCGGGAAGCCCTCCAGGACCTCGATCTCGTCGCGGCGGGCGATGTAGTCCTCGTGCGCGGCCCGGTAGGCGGCGGCCAGTTCGGGGTCCGTCGCCAGCCGCTGTGTCATCTCCTTCATCACGCCGTTGGCCTCCAGCGTGCCGATCGCGGAGGCCGCGCGCGGACACGTCAGGTAGTACGTCGTGGGGAACGGCGTGCCGTCCGGCAGACGCGGGGCCGTCTCGACGACGTCCGGCTGGCCGCACGGACAGCGGTGCGCGATCGCGCGGAGGCCGCGCGGGGGGCGCCCGAGCTGCTGCTGGAACGCCTCGACGTCGGCGTCGGTCGGCTCGGTGCGCTCGGTGGTCGGCGGAGGGGTCTGCATAACCTGCTACTCAAGTCCTCGGTGTGGCTCATCGGTCGACGGTCACGGAGGTGACCGTCCGGCTGTCGGCGGCGTCGGCCTTGTCGACCCCGTCCCAGACATTGGTGTACCAGGGACGGTCGGCCGCCCCCTGGGTCGTACGGGACTGCTTCGCCGCGTCCGGGTCGATCATGGTGTAGCCGGTCTCGCCCGGCATCACGTAGTGCAGCCGCTCCCGGATGCGCTGCTCGGCGTACGCGTCGTCCTGCCAGCGCGCCTTGAGGTCGCGCAACTCCTCGACCCGCTCGCGCGCCTCCTGGCGCTGCCGCTGCATGTCGGCGATCTCGGCGCGCTGGGAGACGTACTGCCTTATGGGATAGGCGAGCGCCACGATCATCGAGCAGAGGACGAGGGCGAGCAGCGCGGCCCGGCCGGTCAGCCGGGAGCGGCGGACCTGGCGCTTGGCCTGGGAGCGGTAGACCCGGGCGGCCGTCTGCTCACCGAGCACCTTCAGCCGGGTCGCGGTGGAGAAACGGTCCCGGTCCCGGTCCTTCACGGCCATGTCCCGCGTCCCCTTCCGCTGCTGCCTTCTCCCGCGCACGCGCGTACGTCCCCGCACACGGTACGGGACCGGTACGGGGACGTACGTACGACTGGCGCGGGCTTGGCCCTCAACGGGTCAGTCGGCGGCTCAGCCCTTGAAGCGCGGGAAGGCGGAGCGGCCGGCGTAGACCGCGGCGTCGTCGAGGATCTCCTCGATGCGCAGCAGCTGGTTGTACTTGGCGACGCGGTCCGAGCGGGCCGGGGCACCGGTCTTGATCTGGCCGCAGTTCACGGCGACGGCCAGGTCGGCGATGGTGACGTCCTCGGTCTCGCCGGAGCGGTGGGACATCATGCACTTGAAGCCGTTGCGCTGCGCCATCTCGACGGCGTCCAGGGTCTCGGTCAGCGAGCCGATCTGGTTGACCTTGACGAGCAGGGCGTTGGCCGAGCCCTCCTCGATACCGCGGGCGAGGCGCTCGGGGTTGGTGACGAAGAGGTCGTCGCCGACGATCTGGACCTTGTCGCCCAGCTTCTCGGTGATGGTGTTCCAGCCGGCCCAGTCGTCCTCGAACAGCGGGTCCTCGATGGAGACGAGCGGGTACGACGCGACGAGGTCGGCGTAGTACTCCGTCATCTCGGCGGCGGAGCGCTCCTTGCCCTCGAAGGTGTAGACGCCGTCCTTGTAGAACTCGGAGGCGGCGACGTCCAGGGCGAGGGCGATCTGCTCGCCGGGGGTGTAGCCGGCCTCCTTGATGGCCTCCAGGATGAGGTCCAGGGCGGCGCGGTTGGACTCCAGGTTCGGGGCGAAGCCGCCCTCGTCGCCGAGGCCGGTGGACAGGCCCTTGGTCTTCAGCACCTTCTTGAGGGTGTGGTAGACCTCGGCGCCCCAGCGCAGGGCCTCGGAGAAGGACTCCGCGCCGATGGGGGCGATCATGAACTCCTGGATGTCCACGTTGGAGTCGGCGTGCGAGCCGCCGTTCAGGATGTTCATCATCGGAACGGGCAGCAGGTGCGCGTTCGGGCCGCCCAGGTAACGGAAGAGCGGGAGGTCGCTGGCCTCGGAGGCGGCGTGCGCGACGGCGAGGGAGACGCCGAGGATGGCGTTGGCGCCGAGGGAGCCCTTGTTGTCGGTGGCGTCCAGGTCGAACATCGCCTGGTCGATCAGGCGCTGCTCGGTGGCGTCGTAGCCGACCAGCTCCGGGCCGATCTGCTCGATGACCGCGAGGACGGCCTTCTCGACGCCCTTGCCGAGGTAGCGGTTGGGGTCGCCGTCCCGCAGCTCGATGGCTTCGAAGGCGCCGGTGGAGGCACCGGAGGGAACGGCGGCACGACCCGTGCTGCCGTCGTCGAGGCCGACCTCGACCTCGACGGTGGGGTTGCCTCGTGAGTCGAGGATTTCCCGGGCTACGACGACGTCGATGGACGGCACGAGCATCTCCTTCATGGGATGTGACGCTGGTTGTGCGGGGCCGCTTGGGGCCGTGCGACTAGAGCCTAACCGCCCCCGGGCCGTCGGCAGCCGACCGACCGTCCCGTGGACAGACAGACCGTACCCATTGTTCCCGCCCGGAACAAAGGGGGGGTGAACAAGAGAAGTCGCCGACGGTGCAAAAAAAGCCCCGCCCCGGTGCGTACGGGGGAATGCGCACCGGGGCGGGGAGCCCGTGGGGACGGGGGGACGGCCCTCACGAGGTCTTCACTCTGGAGGACACGGATGTGAGCGGGCTGTGGTTCAGCCGGGGAGCGGCCTGATTTCCGGCCCGGCTGAACCTGCCCTCGCCTGCCCGGCCGTGGGGGCGGCCGTGGGGGCGGCAGGCGTGTGGCGGCCGTCGTGGACGCCGTGGGTCAGCTCAGGTGGAGCTGCTGGCCCGGGTAGATGAAGTCGGCGTCGTCGATGATGTCCTTGTTCAGCTCGAAGAGCTTCTCCCAGCCACCCTTGACGTGCTTCTTCGCGGCGATGCCGCTGAGGGTGTCGCCCTTGACGACCTTGTACTCGCCGTCGCCCTTCTTGACCTTCTTGCCGGTCGGGGTCTTGACGGTGGCGCGCTCGGAGGAGCGGGAGGCGCGGTTGCCCTCGGTGCTCTTCTTGGTGCTCTCCTGCGTGCTCTGCGAGGAGCCGGAGGAGTTCGTGGTGCCGGAGGAGGCGGGGGCGCCGTCGTACGAGGCGCCGGACAGGCCGACACCGCAGACCGGCCAGGCACCCTTGCCCTGGCCCGCGAGGACCTTCTCGGCGATCGCTATCTGCTGGGCCTTGCTCGCCTGGTTGGCGGTGGAGGCGTACTGCGTACCGCCGTAGGCGGCCCAGGTGGAGGCCGAGAACTGCAGGCCGCCGTAGTAGCCGTTGCCGGTGTTGATGGACCAGTTGCCGCCGGACTCGCACTGGGCGACGGCGTCCCACTCGGAGGCGGTGGCGGCCGAGGCGCTGCCGGCGGCCATCAGCGGGGCGGCGACGGCGGCGGCACCGGTGACGCCGACGACGGCGATGGCGCGAGCGGCCTTGGACGGGCGACGGTGCTTGCCCTTGCTGGAGAACAGCATGGAGAGATCCCCTCACCGACGCCTGCGAGGTGAGCTGTCGGGTTCGGGCCGGTTGAGTTGCCCGGCCGCGCACGCTCGCCTCTCGGCTCACGTCGCGCGGCTTCACCCCCAGCCGGTTCCGGTCGTTGCGCCCCCGAAGGGCCGCAACCGCCGGACCCGGCACTTACCTTGGGTCCCCCGCTCCTGCCTACGGCGCTTGACGCGACGACTGTTCCTCACGGCCGATGGCAGGATTCGGCGTGCCGACCGGGAGGGCCCGCTGTGGCGAGCGGTCACGACCGTAAACAGGTGATTGCCCGAATTTCAAAGACGATCAGGGGGTCTGTGATTCATCTCCCACGGAGATCAAAACGGGCAATCAGGGTCGAACCATGACCCGAACTGCCGCTACTTTTCGCCCGTTTCGGCACCGACTTCGAGGGTCTGACCGGGAAGGATGAGGTCCGGGTCGGTTCCGACCGTGCGCTCGTTCTCGGCGTACAGCGACCGCCACCCGCCGTCCAGGCCGAGCGAGTCCACAATGCCGGTCAGACTGTCCCCCACGCGGACGGTGTAGGCGCCCTCGACCGCCTCGCGCGAGGCGCCGCCGTCCCGTGAGGCGTGACGGCCGGAGGAGGTGCCGTCGGCGCGTGAGCCGTCGCCGGACTCCGCGGCGGAGCCGGTGTCCGTGCCGGATCCCTCGTCGGCGCTGGCGCCGCGGTGGCGGCCCGTACCGCTCTCGCCGTCGCCGGAGGCCGCGGAACCGTCGCTCCGGCGCGCGTCGTCCGACGTTCCGCCGCCGGACGTGCGGGAGTCGCCGTCGCCGGAGCCGGTGGAGTCCGCGGAGTCGGAGTCGGAGTCCGTGGTCGCCTTCGCGGAACCGTCGTCCGTGTCCGCGTCCGCGGACGGGGTCGGCGAGGCGGCCCGCTTCCCCGAGCCGTCGCCGGAGTCGGCGTCGTCGGTCGACTTGGCCGAGTCGGCCGAGTCCGGCGAAGCGGAGGAATCCGGCGAACCGGATGTACCGGAACCGCTGCCGGAGTTCGACGAGTCGTCCGCGACGCCGGTGTCCACGTCGGCGGAACCGGAGTCGCCGCCCAGGTTGTGGAGCAGTCCGCAGGTGGACCAGACGCCGACGCCCTGGTCGGCGAGGACCTTCTCGGCCACGGCTATCTGCTGGGAGCGGCTGGCCAGGTCCGCGGTCTTCGCGTACTCGAGGCCGCCGTACTTCTCCCAGTTGGCCTGGGTCAGCTGGAGACCGCCGTAGCGTCCGTTCCCGGTGTCCGCGCTCCAGAAGCCACCGCTCTCGCACTCCGCCACCTGGTCCCAGGTGGTTCCGCTCGCCGCACTCGCGCCGGTGGCGCCGAGGAGCGGGATGGCGATGGCCGACCCGGTCACTCCCGCCGCGACGAGGAGAGCCGGAGCCTGACGGGGGCGACGGTGACGACCGTTCCCGGAGAGCATGCGGTTGCCTTTCACACGACAGCGGTGGCCTGTGCGACGGGCGTGACGACCCCTTCGCACTGACGTGTGAACGTAGCCTTAGACGATCGTTTATAACAAGTCGATGCAGCACAGATCACGTCACCATCTCGGCCGTGAACCATCAGGCTGCCGCATGAGAGTTCACACCGCGTCGCGCTCCCGACTGCCCCCTACGACAGGACGGTCACGGGTCGCATCTCCCGCTGTCGGCTACGCCGGTGACGGGACGGGCATGGTGACGAATGCCCACGCCGAGCGTGCGCGGTTGCGCACGTTGACCCCGGCGACGACATCGGCAGGCCCAGCGAGGCCGCACCGACGACAACGGAAGTGATCCCGGTCGGACCGGTTGGCCCGCTCGGTGTGGCCGCAGCGCGGACAACGCTGCGATGTGTAGGCCGCATCCACCTCCAGGAATGGCACCCCAGCCCGGCGGGCCTTGTAGGCGAGATGCTGCCCGAGCTGGTGGAAAGGCCAGGAGGAGAGCCTGTCCCGCTGGCCGCCGCGTGGCCGTACCCGCTCGCGAATGCCGCCGAGTGCTTCGACAGCGATGCCGCGACCGGTGCGTTGGGCGACGGACACGATCTCCTTACTGATCCGATGGTTCACGTGAGCGGTATGGCGCTTCTCCTTCTGCCTGCAGCAAGCCAGGCGCCGCCGAGCCGATCGGGTGTTCTTCCGCTGCAACTCAGCGCGCTTGCAAGCCTGCCAACGTCGATAGCGAGTCAAGCCGCGCCCTTGATGGTTGGCACCGTCGGAGGTGGTGGCCAGGTTCACGATGCCCCGATCCACCCCGATCCAGTCGACTGGCTCGTAAACGTCCGGCTCGGAAATCTCGCAGGTAGCGATGAGGAACCACTTGCCACCCCGCTGGACCAGGTCGCTCTCACCCTTGCGATGCGCCATGAGCATCTTGAGCTGGTCGGACGAGCAGGCGAAACGGATGCCCTTCATCCGCCCATTCACCGTCCAGATGGACACCGTGCGTGCGTCGCACTGCCAGGACAGGCAGCGGTCGTCGAACGGCTGCGCCGCCTCCGGCCGGAAGACGATCGGGGCGCCGACCGCCTTGCGGTACCGCTTCGAGGCAGATGACCCCACATTGCCAGCCCGCAGATTGGCTTTCAGTGTCGCGTAGGCGTCGACCACCTTCTTCACCACCCGCACCACCGGCTGTGCGGACAACCCGAAGGTTGCTTTCAAATCCGCATACACGTCCCTCTGTAGACCGTTACGGTCCGTCAAGTCCTTGGCAAAGGCGACGGCAGAGGCATAGGTGGCAGCCCGGTTGCAGGCGCTCAGGGTCACGTCCAGCGCCGACGCCTGCTCGGGCGTCGGCAGCAGCTTCACCTGCACCACCAGCTTCATGACATCGGACCGTAGTGCGGCAGCCGCACATACGGCCGCCACTCGACTCACGGCCACCATGACGGGCGAACCTCAGGACAATCGTTCGTTTTCCCTGCTTCTTCTGGCCAGCCCTCCTGATACCGAATCAGCTGAACTCCACTGGCAATGTGCGCAGTCCGCGCATGATGAGCCCGCCGCGCCACCTCAGGTCGATGGGATCCACCGCGAGTCGGAGATCCGGGAGGCGGGTGAGGAGCGTCGCCAGCGCGGTCTGGCCTTCGAGCCGGGCGAGTGGCGCGCCGAGGCAGTAGTGGATGCCGTGGCCGTAGCCGAGGTGCTGGTTGTCACGGCGGGAGAGGTCCAGGGTGTCGGGGTCGTCGAAGCGGGCCGGGTCGCGGTCGGCCGCCGCGAGGACGACGAGGACGGGATCGCCGGGGGCGATGTCCTGCCCGCCGAGGGTGAGGGGCTCGGTCGCGAAGCGCCAGGTGGCGAGTTCGACGGGACCGTCGTAGCGCAGGAGTTCCTCGACGCCTGTTTCGAGCAGTCCGGTCTCCCCGGCGGCGAGGGAGCTCTGCAGCCGGGCACGCTGCCCGGGGTGGGTGAGGAGGGCGTACGTGCCGTTCCCGATGAGGTTGACGGTGGTCTCGAACCCGGCGAACAGCAGGATGAACGCCATCGCCGCCGCCTCGTTCTCGGTGAGGTGCTCACCGTGGTCGGAGGCGCGGATGAGCGCGGAGATGAGGTCCTCGCCGGGGGCGGGGTGGTCGGTGAGCCCTTCCCGCTTGCGGTGGATGAGGTCGGCGAGGTAGCCGCGCATCTTCTTCACCGACCGTGCGACACCGCCCCGCGGACCGCCGCCGTGCCGGATCATCATGCCCGCCCAGTCCCGGAAGTCGTCCTGGTCCTCGCGGGGGACGCCGAGCAGGTCGCAGATCGCGTAGATGGGCAGGGGGAAGGCGAACTCGTGGATGAGGTCGGCCTCCCCCCGGTCCGCGAATCCGTCGATGAGCCGGTCGGTCAGCTCCTGGACCCGGGGGGCGAACTCGGCGACCCGGCGGGGCGTGAACGCCTTCGAGACGAGGCGACGGAGCCTGGTGTGGTCCGGCGGATCGATGTTCAGCAGGTGCGTCATCAGCTCGGCCTTGCGCTCGCCGGGGATACCCGTCTTCCCCTTGGCGTGCGCGGGCTCGGCGTGATGCGCAGGGTTCTTCGACAGCCTCCCGTCGGCGAGGGCCTGCTTCGCGTCGCCGTAGCGGGTGACCAGCCACGCCTCCACACCACTGGGCAGACGGGTCCGGTGGACGGGGGCGTGCTCTCGGAGCCAGGCGTACGCCGGGTAGGGATCGGTGGCGAACTCCCAGGTGAAGAGCTCGGGCGCGCCGGTACCCGTGGGCACGGCGGAGCTGGGTGCGGGCTGGTTGGTCACCCGCCGACGGTATCCGGCGCCGGCGGGGCGGCCTGCCCGTGCCCCGGCTGCCGACGGCGTCGGCGAGCGGTGACCGGCGACCGGCGACCGGCGACCGGCGGTTCAGGTTCCGTCGGTGTCCGTGTCCGTGTCCGTGTGCGTGTCTGCGTCCGCGTCTGCGTCCGTCCGTTCCTCCGCTTCGGGGCGGATGCCCTCCGGTTCCGGGTGGACGCCCTCCGCGACCCGGATCGCGTCCCGGTACGCGCGGGCCGCCGCCCGGAGCGCCGCCTCGGGGTCGATGCCCCGGGACTCGGCGTCGGCGGCAAGGGCGAGGAGTCGGTGGCCGAGGTCGTCGCCGACGGGTATCGGGACGTCGAGGCCGGCGGTGCGGACGCGGGAGGAGAGCTTGGCGGCGAGGGCGAGACCGGGCTGGCCGAGGGGTACGCCGTCGGTGACCGACTCGCGCCGCTTCTCGACGGCCTTGGTGCGCAGCCAGTGCTCCTTGACCTCTTCCGGGGTCGTGGCCGTCGCGTCGCCGAAGACGTGGGGGTGGCGGTGGATGAGCTTGGTGACGATGCCGGCGGCGACGTCGTCGACGGAGAAGGGGGCGTCGGGGTCGTCCTCGGCGATGCGGGCGTGGAAGACGACCTGGAGGAGGACGTCGCCCAGCTCCTCACGGAGCTCGTCCCGGTCGCCCTCCTCGATGGCCTCGACGAGTTCGTACGCCTCCTCGATGCCGTACTTGGCGAGGCCCCGGTGCGTCTGCCGCGAGGACCAGGGGCACTCGGCGCGGATCCGGTCCATGACCTGGACGAGGTCGAGGAGACGGGCGCCGGGGAGGTCGTAGGAGGCGGGCAGCAGCTCCAGGGACGGCATCCGGGCGCGGCCGGAGCCGGCGAGGCGGGCCAGGCCGTCGGTGAGGCGGGGCTCGCCGTCGGCGCCGGCCACCACGACCACCGTGCGGTCGCCGGCGCAGTCGTCCACCAGTTCCTCGGCCGTGGGGGCCGCCCGCTCGACCGTGATCCCCGCCTCGCGGAGGTAGGGGAGCTGGGGATGCGCCGCGTCTGCGCAGAGAACGCGGTCGGCCCCGTGCAGTGCCTGCCAGGCCGGCCAGGAGAGCAGGCCGGGCGCGACACGGTGGCTGGTGGTGAGCAGGACGACCCGGCCGGGGCCGGGGGCCGTGCTCTCGGGGGCCGTGGTGGCGGAGGTGCCGTCGGGGCGGTGTGCGTTCACCCCACGAACGTAACCCACGTCACGGACGGCCCCCGGAGTTGTCCACAGGCGGGCGCCCGGGGCATCGGCGGGGGCCCGGAGGTCACCCCTGCGCCTGCTCCGGCGTCGCCGCCCGGGTGACCTCCTTCAGCCATGGTGTCTTCGCGTCCACCAGCCCGACCCTGCCGGACGACGGGTCGACGCCCCAGCTGCCGTAGCGGGGGTTGAGGTCCACGTCGAGTTCCTTCGACGCCTTGGAGAGCGCCTTCCAGAAGGCGGCGCCGCCCTCCGGGGTGTTGAGGTCGGCTCCGAGGGCGGCGGAGAGCTTCTGGACCTCGACGTCGCTGCGGAGGCTCTCCTCCAGCTGCCCCGGGGCGACGCTGTAGCGCTGCAGGTAGGCCGTCTCCAGGGCCTCGGCCCCGCCGGCCTGCGCTTCCAGGTCGGCCCGGTACTTCTGGACCTCCTTGCGGGTGACGGTCACGCCCGCGTCCTTCAGGGCCTGGTCGAGGACCTTCTCCAGGACCATGCCGTTCAGGGTGTTGCGGGTGAGGGCGCTGCTCTGGGCGACGGCCTGCTGGTACTGGCTGTCGTCCGTGCTGACGGCGCGCTGGGCGGTGCGCACCTCGTTCACCCTGTTCTCCAGCTGCGCGACCGTGATCCGGTCCTGGCCGACGACGGCCGCCGCGCCGGGATGCGCGTCGTTTCCGCAGGCGGTGAGGAGCGGGGCCGCGGCGGCGATCGCTGCGGAGAGGAGGAGCGCGGAGCGACGGCGGCGGTGCAAGTGAGCCTCCCGAGGAGATTGTGCGGCGGTGCACAAGGTCTTGCGGTGATCGATGGTAGGCAGTGGCCCTGCTCTCGGCCAGCCATTCGACCAACGATTCACGCCGACTTCGGGCACCGTCGCTCCGGGAGCCCGCCGCCACCGGCCCGTCCCGGCCCATCCCGGCCGCCGACAGCGTCAGCTCTGTCAGCCGCGTACCTGCCCCAGCCACTGCAGAGTGCGCCGGACCTCGCCCGCGAGGGGGTGGCCGGGGCCGCGCAGCCGTTCCACGTCGAGCAGCAGGCGGCCCAGGGTCTCGTGGGCGGCGCCCCGGTCGCCGAGGGCGAGCAGCAGGTGGCCGATGCGGCGGCGGACGTCGAGGGCGAGTTCGGGGTCGCCGCCGACGTACTGGTTCTCGTAGTAGGGCAGCAGGGAGCGGTACTCGGCGAGGGCCGCGGCCGGTTCGCCGAGCTGTTCGAGGCACTGGGCGGAGTCGTAGCGCCAGCGCAGGGCCTGGGGGTCGGCCTGTCCGGCCTCGGTGGCCCGCTCGTCGGCGAGGCGGCGCAGCTCGGGCAGGGCGCGGCGGTACTGGCCGTCGTCCATGAGGGTGGCCGCGTACTGCTTGCGCAGGGTGCGGACGACGGGTGAGTGCTCGCCGTGCTGGGCGGCGGCGGCCGGGAGGATCGCGCCGAGGATGTCGACGGCCTGGGTGATGCGGCCCTCGCCGAGCAGCCGTTTGACCTCGTCGACGGCGCCCGCCACATCGGGCTTGTCGACGGCGGGCACCGGGTCGGGCACGGCGGACGGCTGCGGCGCGGGGATGCGGGCGCGGTCCGGCCAGGGGGCGTGCGGGCGCAGGAAGGGGCGCGTGGGGTCGAGCGGGGAGCCGGTGGGCATGCCGCGCGCGGGCAGCAGCGGAAGGAGCTGTTCGTACGTCTCCTGCGCGGAGGACGGGCGGTGCTGCGGGTCCTTGGAGAGCAGCCGCAGGACCAGGGCCTCCAGGTTCTCGGGGACCTCGGGGCGCAGTCGGCGGACGGGGACCGGCGGCTCGTAGAGGTGGCGGTGCAGGACTCCGAGGGCCGTGGAGCCGGTGAAGGGGACGTTCCCGCTGAGCAGTTCGTGGATGAGCACGCCGAGGGCGTACAGGTCGGTGTAGGGGCCGACCGCGCCGCCCATGGCCTGTTCGGGGGCCATGTAGGCGGGGCTTCCGATGGGTGAGCCGGTGTGGGTCAGGCGGGTGGTGTCGGTGTCCATCACGGAGGCGACGCCGAGGTCGAGGACGGTGACCGTGCCGTCCTGCTTGACCATGACGTTCCGCGGCTTGAGGTCGCGGTGGATGATCGGCACGGCGTGCACGGCCGACAGCACGGCGCACAGCTGCGCGGCGACCGAGACGGCCCACTGCCACGGGTACGGGTCGTGCTCGGCAAGGTGGTCGGAGAGGTCGGCCCCGTCGACGTACTGCATGACGAGGAACAGCTCCTCGCCCTCGCTGCCCGCGTCGTGCACGGTCACCAGGCCGGGGTGGTCGACCTGGGCGGTGACGCGGCACTCGCGCACGAAGCGGCGGCGCAGCTCGTCGGCCTCCTGGCCCGCGACCTTGTCCGGGCGCAGCAGCTTCACCGCCACGCGCCGGTCGAGGCGCTGGTCGTACGCCGTCCACACCTGGCCCATGCCGCCCTGGCCGATGAGCGTGGACAGTTCGTAGCGGCCGGTGATCAGGCGTCCGGTTCCCTTCCCCTGGGTCACCGGTCTCCTTCGTGATTGCGGAGATAGTCACTGAGCTCGTCCAGCTCGGCGCGCACCTGGTCGATACGGGCGGGCCCGGGGCGCTGCGGCTCCGGGGCGGGCCGGGGCTGCGGCGGGGGCTGGTGCTGGGCGGGCGGCTGCGGGACCGGCGGCGGGGTGTAGGGCTGGGGGACCTGGACGGGCGGGTAGCTGTACCCGCTCTGCCCGGTGTTGTAGCCGGTCTGCTGCGCGTACCCGGTGGTCTGGGCGTACGGCGACGCGTGGAGCCCCCGGGCGCGGCTGAAGTGGCGTATGTCCGCGTACAGGTAGTACGCGACGATCGCCGCGAGTCCGCCGAACAGCAGCCCCATGCCGACGTCGCCGCGCCAGGTCGTGAACTCCTCCTCGCCCGGGTCGCTGCCGATGATGTACAGCGTCACGACGATGTGGACGAGCGACAGGGCGAACAGCCACCAGTCGCGGGGCCTGCGGGTCACCGAGGCGAGCCGCACCATGCAGGCCCAGGCGAGCAGGCCACAGCTCATGACCGCGACCACCACGAAGATCACACGGAGTGTGACCTGGCCCCCCTGGTCGGGGCCGGGGGGAGGTGTCGGCGCATAGCCGTGGCCTTGCATGGCTGCTCCTGAGGGCCTGGTGAGAGTGAACGCGCGATGTCGTCCCGAGGGTATCGGTCGATCACGACATGAGGTCCAGGGATGTGGACAACCGTTGTAGTACTGCAGTGCTGGTCACGCCGCCGTGGGCGGAGCGGTTCCGTCCGGTAGCCGGGAGTGGGCGGAAGTCGGCGGCTGACGGCGGGAGTCGGCCGGGGCGGGCGGGCGCCCGCCGGTGTCCCCGCGCGAGGTGTCAGTCCGGGGCGACGGTGCCGTCGGTCAGTCCGTCGTACATGCCCCTCACCAGCCGTTCGCCCAGGCGGCCGGCCTGGCGCAGGGCGTCCTCGAAGGCGGCGAGGGCGCGGAAGCGTTCGCCGTAGCGGCGCTGCTGGTCCAGGGGCAGCCGGGGCAGTTGGAGGCGGCGTACGTCGAGGCGGGTCGCGGTGGAGGCGTAGCTGCTGGCCTGGCGGCTGTTGGCGGTGCCGCGCAGGAAGCCGGCGACGAACCACGCGTCCAGCGCGGCCCGGTCGGGGCGCAGCAGGGTGAGGTTGCGGCCGAGGGCGGCGCCCGCGGTCTCCTCGTCGATCACCCGTGCGACCCCGCCGCCGCCGAGGACGGGGACGACGATGTCGCCGGCTTCCACGAGCACGGGGTCCTCGCCGGCCCCGGGCAGCGTTCCCGAGGGTGCTGTGCCGGCCAGCACGTCGTGGTCGGTGAGCACGCGCGCGTGGGGGCCGCTTCCGCCGGTGCGCAGCACCAGGGCTCCCCCGCGCGCGAGTTCGCCGACCGTGGTGAGCGGCCAGCGGGCGGGGCCCGCCTCCCCGGCGAGCGCGGGTGTGAGGTCGGTGGTCAGGCGGAGCGTCTCGCCGAGGCGGTCGCGTACGGCGGCCAGTTGCTCGGCGCCGCCGCCCGCGGCCGGGGGCGGCAGATGCCGGGCGGGGGCCAGGTCCACGTCGTCGTCGAGGAGTTCGATGACCGGCAGCGAACGGCTCAGCCCCGGCTGTTCCGTCACCTCGCCGGTCCGGTCGAAGGTCCGCCAGGCGTCGAGCACGGCGGTACGGACGGCCGCCCGGTCGGACCCGCCGCGCCCCTCGTGGACGAGCCGGCCGGTGTCGACGAGCAGCAACTCGGGCGGCACGGGGGCCCGGCCGGGCCTGCGCAGCACCCACAGGTGCAGCGGGATGTTGTACGGGGGCGCCGCGCCGACCGGCAGGGCGATCACGGCGCGCAGCGCGCCCCGGCGCAGCAGGTCGGCACGGATACGGCGCCCGGAGCGGCGGCTCGCGACGGCCGGCGGCATCAGCAGCACGGCGGTGCCGCCGTCCTGAAGGCGGGCCAGCGCGTGCTGCACCCAGGCGAGTTCGGACTCCGTACGGGCCGGGAAGCCGTACTCCCAGCGGGGGTCGTAGGCCAGTTCGTCGTGGCCCCAGTTGCGCTCGTTGAACGGCGGGTGGCACAGGACGGCCTCGGCCCGCAGCCCTTCGTGGGCGTCCGCGCGGAGGCTGTCCCCCGCGGCGGTGCGGACCGCGGCGTTCCCGCTGCCGAGGGCGAGGCGCAGGGCGGTGAGGGCGGCCAGTTCGCGGGAGCTGTCCTGGCCGTACAGCTCCTGGCCGGGGCGGGCGGCGACGGCGTGCAGGAGCGCTCCGGTGCCGCAGGCCGGGTCGAGCACCGAGCGGGCGGGTCCGGCGAGTTCGGCCATCAGCTCGGCGAGGCCGGCCGGAGTGAGCGTGTACTGACGCGGGTTGGCGTCGAGGTGCCGGGCGAGCAGGAACTCGAAGGTCTGCCGCGCGCCCAGGTCGGCCGCGAGTTCGGTGGCGCCGCGCAGCAGCGGGATCGAGGGCAGCAGCCCGGCGGGCGTCGGCCGGGGCACGGCGGACTCGGGTGACGGGCCGAGGCGCGGGGCGAGGACCTGCCACAGCGGCTCGGCCAGGTCCCGGGCCAGCTGCCCGTCGTCGGGGCAGGCGCTCGACTCCAGCCAGGCCAGGGGCCGTTCGTGGAGGTGGAGCAGGGCGCAGCCGACGTGCACCAGGGCGGTGACGGGCCCGTCCGGGTGCCCGGTGACCTGCTGCCAGACGCGCTCCTTCAGGGGCACCTCGGCGAGCTTGCCCTGGTGGCGCAGCCACTCCTCGACCTCGCCGAGCGCGAAGGCCGGACTGGTCTCGGTGCCGCCGACCGGTTTGGGGAAGTCGGCATGCCGTCGGCGCCAGTTGCTGACGGCGGCGCGCCCCACGCCGGCGAGCCGCGCGATCTCCGCGGCGGTGACCTCTGTTCCGTTCCCCTGCACGCGCCCGGCTCCCCTCGTACCTGGTGGTGTGACGTCGAGCATACCGACGGGCGCAAGATCTACCCCTTCACATCGTGAACCGACTCAAATCTGTGAACCGTGTTGACTCGGTTCACAGGCTCTGCTCTGATTGACCCATCGAACGACGGACTGCCCCAACCGGGCGGTCACACGTCGGACGTGCTGTCACACCCGGGAACGCCGCGGCGCACAGCGCCACACCACCGCTCGTCCCACGCAGCTCACACCGATTTCCCAGGGGGGAACTCCCATGCGTCGCACCGCACTCGCCGCTCTCTGCATCGCCGCCGCGGCCACCTTCTCGCTCACCGGCTGTCTGCCCGGCGAGGAGAAGGCGGACGGCCCGTTCGCCGGTCTGACCGGCGGCGAGATCGCCGACAAGGCCGTGAAGGCCACCTCGGGCGCCGACTCGCTCCGGATGAAGGGCGAGATCCAGGACGAGTCCGCCGGCGGCACGGTCCGGATGGACATGGCGATGAACCGCAAGGGCGACTGCGCCGGCACCATGAGCATGGGCGGCGAGGGCCAGGCCGAGCTGATCAAGGTCGGCGACACCCTCTACATGAAGTACGACGAGGCGTTCCTGCGCGCCCAGTCGAAGGACTCCTCCAAGGAGGAGGCCGACATGGTCGTCGACATGCTCGCCGGCAAGTGGACCAAGACGTCCGCGACCTCCGCGGACTCCAAGGACATGGCGAGCTTCTGCGACCTCGACACCGTCCTCGCGGACTTCGAGGACGTCAACTCCGACGCCACGCGCGGCAAGACCGCCGAGGTCGACGGCACTCCCGCGATCGTCCTCAAGGAGAAGGACGGCAAGGACAGCTACACCCTGTACGTCGCCACCAAGGGCGAGCCGTACCTCCTGCGGGTCGTCAGCAAGTCCGCGAAGGAGCCCGGCGACCTGGTCTTCACCGACTTCGACAAGCCGGTCCCGGCCGAGGCCCCCGAGGGCAAGGTCATCGACATGGACAAGGACTTCGGCTGATCCGCCGCGCCGCGCGGCGGCACCGCGACGGCCTCAGCCCGCGTGGAAGCGGGACGGGGCCTTCGTCGGGTTGCCGCCGGTGGGCAGCTTCTGCTGCGGGCAGGTGCGCAGCACCCGCTTCATGGCGGCCTGTTCGGCGGAGGTGACCCACAGGCCGTACTTCGTCTTCACGGCGACCTGGGCGGCCACATAGGTGCAGCGGTACGCCTTGTTGGGCGGGAGCCAGGTGGCCGTGTCACCGTCGCCCTTGCCCCGGTTGGTGCCGGAGTCGACCGCGAGCAGGTTGAGCGGGTCGTTGGCCAGGGCTATGCGCTTGCTGTCGTCCCACTTCTGGGCGCCCTTCTGCCAGGCGTCGGAGAGGGCCACCACGTGGTCCACGTCGACCTTGCTGCGGCCCCGCACGTACGGCACGTCCTTCCCCGTGTAGGGGTCGGGGTCGAGCATCCCGGAGACCACCGTGCAGTCCCCGTCGCGGAACTTCACGTCGTCCAGGTCGCGTTTGAGTATGTCGTCGCGGGTGTCGCAGCTGTTGGAGTCCGTGTCGGCCCAGGCGCTGCCGAACTCGTCGCGGTCGTACGTGTTCTTCGGCGCCCGCCCCTTGACGGTCAGCGCCTCCGCGGCGGCGTACGCGGCGCCCCCGCCCCCGGCGGGGTTCTCCTGCGGTCCGGCCGCACCGCCCGTGCCGTCCAGTTCGCAGCCGGTCGCGGCGGCCAGCACCAGAGCGACGACGGCGACCCCACCCCTCAGACGTACCACGCGACACCCCTTCCCTCTGTTCGTTGCCGTTCGGCGGTCCCGCTCGGGGTTCCCCGTCCCGCCCGCTCGACACCGTAGCCGCCGCCGGACGCACCGGTGGTGGGTGCCCCGGCGGCACCCACCACTTCACGGGGCCCCTACGACCCGAGGATCGACGCCAGGAACTCCCCGGTCCAGCCCAGCAGATCCCGCCCGAGCAGCGGCTTCCCGCCCACCTTCGCCGTCTTCGGGCGGGGCACCAGCACCTGGTGGGCGGCCGGCTTGATGACCGTGCCGGGGTACAGGCGCTTCAGGCGCAGCTCCTGCGACTCGCGCAACTCCACGGGCGCGAAGCGGATGTTGGTGCCCTGGAGGACGATCTCGCCCACCCCGCAGGCCCGGGCGAGCATCCGCAGTCCGGCGACGAGCAGCAGGTTCTCCACCGGCTCGGGCAACTTGCCGTACCGGTCGACGAGTTCCTCGCGCACCGCGGCGATGTCGGCCTCGGTGTTGACGGAGGCGATCGCCCGGTACGCCTGCAGGCGCAGCCGCTCGCCCGGCGCGTAGTCGTGCGGGACGTGCGCGTCGACCGGCAGCTCGATCTTCACTTCCAGCGGCGGCTCCTCCTCGATCCCGCCGCTCTCCAGCTGGCGCCGGTAGTCCGCGACCGCCTCGCCGACCATCCGCACGTACAGGTCGAAGCCGACCCCCGCGATGTGCCCGGACTGCTCGCCGCCCAGCAGGTTGCCCGCGCCGCGGATCTCCAGGTCCTTCATCGCCACGTACATGCCCGCGCCCATCTCCGTGTGCTGGGCGATGGTCGCGAGCCGTTCGTGCGCGGTCTCCGTCAGCGGCTTCTCGGGCGGGTAGAGGAAGTACGCGTAGCCGCGCTCCCGGCCCCGGCCGACCCGGCCGCGCAGCTGGTGCAGCTGCGACAGGCCGAAGGTGTCCCCGCGCTCCACGATCAGCGTGTTCGCGTTGGAGATGTCGATGCCCGACTCCACGATCGTCGTGGAGACGAGGACGTCGAACTTCTTTTCCCAGAAGTCGACGACGACCTGCTCCAGCGCCTGCTCCGACATCTGTCCGTGGGCCGTCGCGATCCGCGCCTCGGGGACGATCTCCCGCAGCCGGGAGGCCGCCCGGTCGATGGACTCCACCCGGTTGTGGATGTAGAAGACCTGGCCCTCGCGCAGGAGTTCACGGCGGATCGCCGCACCGATCTGCTTCTCCTCGTACGGGCCGACGAACGTCAGGACCGGGTGGCGCTCCTCCGGGGGTGTGGTGATCGTCGACATCTCGCGGATGCCGGTGACCGCCATCTCCAGGGTGCGCGGGATCGGGGTCGCGGACATCGTCAGCACGTCCACGTTCGCGCGCAGCTTCTTCAGCTGCTCCTTGTGCTCGACGCCGAACCGCTGCTCCTCGTCGACGATGACCAGACCGAGGTCCTTGAACTTCGTCTCGGAGGAGAACAGGCGGTGGGTGCCGATGACGATGTCGACCGCGCCCTCGCGCAGCCCCTCCAGGGTGCCCTTGGCCTCGGTGTCCGTCTGGAAGCGGGACAGGGCCCGGACGTTCACCGGGAACTGCGAGTACCGCTCGCTGAAGGTGCCGAAGTGCTGCTGCACCAGCAGGGTCGTCGGCACGAGCACGGCGACCTGCTTGCCGTCCTGGACGGCCTTGAACGCGGCCCGGACCGCGATCTCCGTCTTGCCGTAGCCGACGTCGCCGCAGATCAGGCGGTCCATGGGGACCGTCTTCTCCATGTCCTCCTTGACCTCGGCGATCGTCGTCAGCTGGTCGGGGGTCTCCGCGTACGGGAAGGCGTCCTCCAGTTCGCGCTGCCACGGGGTGTCCGCCCCGAACGCGTGACCGGGCGCCGCCATCCGGGCGGAGTACAGCTTGATGAGGTCGGCGGCGATCTCCTTGACCGCCTTCTTCGCGCGCGCCTTCGTCTTCGTCCAGTCGGCGCCGCCGAGGCGGTGCAGGGTCGGCGCCTCGCCACCGACGTACTTGGTGATCTGCTCCAGCTGGTCGGTGGGGATGTAGAGGCGGTCGCCGGGCTGGCCGCGCTTGGCGGGCGCGTACTCGACGACCAGGTACTCGCGGGTCGCGCCCTGCACGGTCCGCTGGACCATCTCGATGTAGCGGCCCACACCGTGCTGCTCGTGGACGATGTAGTCGCCCGCCTCCAGGGTGAGCGGGTCGATGGTCTTGCGGCGGCGGGCGGGCATCCGGGCGCCGTCCTTGCCGGCCGCCTTCTGCCCGGACAGGTCGGTCTCGGTGAGGACCGCGAGCTTCAGGGCGGGGTCGATGAAGCCGTAGTCGATCGAGCCGCACGCCACGTGCACGACCGAGGGGGCGATCTCCCCCAGCTCGGCCTCCAGCCGGGCCGGGACGCCCTCGCCGCCGAGCACCTCGACCGTGCGGGCGGCCGGGCCGTGGGCCTCGGTCACGAAGACCGTGCGCCAGCCGTCGGCGAGCCAGCCCTTGGTGTCGGCGAGGGCCTTGGCCGTGTCCCCCCGGTAGGTCTCCGGGGCGTGCATCCCCAGCTTGAGGGTGTCCGAGCCCAGCTCCTCGTCGGCCGCGAACGGCGACACCGACCACCACATCATGTCCAGCTCACGGGCCCGGTCGCGGACGTCCGCGATGGACCGCAGGGAGGCCGCGCCCACGTCGATCGGCGCCTCGCCGCCCCCGGCGGTCGCCGCCCAGGACGCCTGGAGGAACTCCTGCGAGGTGGCCACCAGGTCCGCCGCCCGCGTCCGCACCCGCTCCGGGTCGCACACGACCGTCATGGCGCCCTTCGGCAGGACGTCGATCAGCAGTTCCATGTCGTCGACGAGGACCGGGGCGAGGGACTCCATGCCCTCGACGGCGATCCCCTCGGCGATCTTGTCGAGGAGTTCGGACAGCTCGGGGTGGCGTTCGGCCAGCTCGCGGGCGCGGGCGCGCACCTCGTCCGTGAGGAGCAGCTCACGGCAGGGCGGCGCCCACAGGCCGTGCTCGGCGACCTCCAGCGATCTCTGGTCGGCGACCTTGAAGTACCGGATCTCCTCGACGTCGTCGCCCCAGAACTCCACCCGCAGGGGGTGCTCCTCGGTCGGCGGGAAGACGTCCAGGATGCCGCCGCGCACGGCGAACTCGCCGCGCTTCTCGACCAGCTCGACACGCGCGTACGCCGCTGCCGCCAGGGCCTCGACCGTACGGTTCAGATCGGCCGTCCCGCCCGTGCGCAGGGCGACCGGCTCCAGGTCGCCGAGGCCCTTGACCTGCGGCTGGAGCACCGAGCGGACGGGGGCGACGACGACCGAGACGGGACCGGTCTCCGGGTCGTCCGGGCGGGGGTGGGTCAGGCGGCGCAGGACGGCGAGGCGGCGGCCGACGGTGTCGCTGCGCGGGCTGAGGCGCTCGTGCGGGAGCGTCTCCCAGGCGGGGTACTCCACCACGCCGTCCGGGGGCAGCAGCGAGCGCAGGGCAGCCGCCAGGTCCTCGGCCTCACGGCCCGTCGCCGTCACGGCGAGTACGGGGCGGCCGGCGTCCCGCGCGAGGGCGGCCACGGCGAAGGGGCGGGCCGCCGGGGGGCCCACCAGGTCGATGTGGTTGCGGTGGCCGTCGGATGCCGCCCTGATCGCTTCCGCGAGGGGGGCGTCCTTGACTACGGCGTCTAGCAGGCCGTGGAGGCTCATTCGGGGCGTTTCCCGTCCGGGTGGGCAAGGGGTGGGGTCTGGTGGGGCAAAAGGTGTGGGGCGACTGGTGTGGGGCAACACGAACGCCCGGACTCGTGTGAGGGGCCGGGGGTGTCCAGGGTACGACGGGTGGTGCGGGGGGCGTGGACGGCTTTTTCTCGCCCCCGCCGCCCCTACCCTTCCCATCCATCAGGGGCTGCGCCCCTTCGACCCCCAGCCGCGGGTCCGGTGGGGGCTGGTCGCGCAGTTCCCCGCGCCCCTGGAAAGCAGGGGCTGCGCCCACTGCTTTCCAGGGGCGCCTAGTCTCTATGGGCGCCCCTGTCCCCTGTCGAACGTGAGTACCCATGGCATCGAGCGCCCCGTCCACGGAGTCGTCGGGTCCGGCGCTCATACCGGGGCCGGTCGCGGTGGCCGCACCGGCCCGTGACCGGCGTCTCCCGCTCGTGGGCCGGGAGCCGTACGTGCTCGCGTTCCTGTTCTTCGTGGCGTACGCGACGGTGTCGGTCGGGCGGTACCTGCGGATGGGGACCCGTTCGTACGACCTGGGCATCTACGAGCAGACCGTGCGGGCGTACGCGCACTTCCAGGCGCCGATCGCCGAGCTGAAGGGGCCGGGGTACAACGTGCTCGGGGACCACTTCAGCCCGGTCACCATGCTGCTCGCGCCGTTCTACCGGCTGTTCCCCACGTCCGTGACGCTGCTGGTCGTGCAGGCGGCGCTGTTCGCGCTGTCGGCGGTGCCGGTGACCCGTGCGGCCACCCGGGCGCTGGGGCGCGCGCGGGGGCTCGCCCTGGGGGTGGCGTACGGGCTGTCGTGGGGGCTGCAGAACGCCGTGGACTTCGACTTCCACGAGATCTGTTTCGCGGTGCCGCTGATCGCCTTCTCCCTGGAGGCGCTGCTCGCCCGGCGGTGGCGCGCCGCGCTGCTCTGGGGGCTGCCCCTGGTCCTGGTCAAGGAGGACCAGGGGCTGACGCTGGCGGTCGTCGCGGCCGTCGTCGCACTCCGGGCCCGGCGCCACGGCGCGCCCCGGGTGGTGCCGTACGCCCTCGCGGTCGCGGTGTTCGGCGCGCTCGCCACCCTGCTCGCGTTCACCGTGCTCATCCCGGCCTTCAACACCGCCGGTTCCTCCGACTACCTGGCGAAGGTCGGCGGCGGGGGCCCGCTCGACGGCCTGGACGTCAAGATCCGTACGGTCCTGTGGGTGCTGATCCCGACCAGCGGGCTGCTCGCCCTGCGCTCCCCGCTCGTCCTCGCCGTCCTGCCCACCCTGGGCTGGCGGTTCGTCGCCTCCGACCACAACTACTGGGGCACGGCCTGGCACTACAGCGCCGTCCTGATGCCGATGCTCTTCCTCGCGCTCGTCGACGCGCTGCCCGGCGCCCGTCACAGCCTCCGCCCGTGGCTGCGCTCGTACGCCCTGCATCTGCCCGCCGCCGTCCTCGCGGCCTCCGTCGCGCTGACGCCCTCACTGCCCCTGGGCACCCTCACCGAGGGGTCCGCCTATCGTGTCCCGGCCGAGGTCGGGGCCGTGGAGAGGCTGCTGGGCACCATCCCCGACGGAGCCACCGTCGAGGTCAACATCGGCCCCATCAGCCGGCTCACCTCCCGCTGCCGCGTCTTCTGGATCGGCCGGACCGGGAAGCTCGCGCCCGACTACATCGCCTTCAACAACCGCACGGGCTGGGTGAAGGACGTCCCCGCGTACGCCCGGCAGCTCCATCCCCGCGACACGTATGCGCTGCGGGGCGTCATCCAGGGGTTCGTGCTGCTGAAGCGCACGTCCCCGGAGCGAGGAGCCTCCTGAAACGGGTGGAGCCCGGCGCCCGGAAGCCTTCGCCTCCGGACGCCGGGCCCTCCCCCGGTTTCCCCCGTTCCCCGTTCCCCCGTTCCCGGGCCCCCCGTGCCCGGTGGCTAGTCGGTGGCGATCGCGTTCAGCACGTTCATCCGGCCCGCCCGGAACGCCGGGACCAGCGCGGCGAACAGGCCCACGAAGGCCGAGCCGATGAAGACCCCGATGATCGTCGGCCACGGGATGTCGAGGACGTTCAGGCCCTCCAGGGCGAGGAGCTGCTGCGCGGTCGCGCCCCAGCCCATGCCCAGCCCCAGGCCGAGGAGCGCGCCGAAGAGGGCGATGACGACCGACTCCAGGCGGATCATGCGGCGCAGCTGGCGGCGGGAGAGGCCGATGGCGCGCATCAGACCGATCTCACGCGTCCGTTCGACCACCGACAGGGCCAGCGTGTTCACGACTCCCAGGATCGCGACGATGATCGCCAGGGCGAGCAGGCCGTAGATCATGTTGAGGAGCTGGTCGATCTGGCCCTTCAGGGCCTCCTTGTAGTCCGTCTGGTCACGGACCTCGTACTGCGGGTAGTCGTGCAGCGCGTCCTTGAGGGACGTGTACGCGGCCGCGTCCTGGCCCTCCTTCGCCGAGGCGAAGAGCAGCTGGTCGAGGGGCATCCTGTCGGCCGGCACGTACCTGGCCATCGTGTCGATGGAGGTGTACATGGCCCCGGCGTCGATGACGACGTCGCTGCTGGTGATGGCGCGGACGGTCAGGTCGGCCGTGCGGCCGTCCTTGAAGGCCACGGCGATCTTGGAGCCGAGCCGGACGTCGTGGTCCTTCGCGAACTTCTCGTGGACGGACATCGAGTCGGGCCTGTACGCGTCGGCCAGCTTGCCCGCGACGACCTCGGTGGCGAGGTCGGTGGCGTAGCTCGGGTCGGCGGCGGTGATCGCCGTGTCCTTGAGCGTCTTGCCGTCGGGGGTGGTGAAGTCGGCCTGGGTCCACTTGTACTCGGTGAGGCTCTTGATGCCCTTCGCGGAGCGCGCGGCCTCGACGGCCTGCGGGGTGATCAGCTCACCGCGGTCGGACTGGATGATGAAGTCCGTGCCGACCGTCTTGTCGAGCTGCTCGGTGGCCGAGGCGACCAGGGAGGAGCCGACGACCGACAGGCAGGCGACCAGGGCGAGGCCGATCATCAGGGCGGCGCCGGTGGCCCCCGTGCGGCGGGGGTTGCGCAGCGCGTTGCGCTCGGCCATCCGGCCGACGGGTCCGAAGGCCCGCAGGACCACCGCGCCCAGCACCCGCACCACCGCGCCGGCCAGCAGCGGGCCGATGACGACGAAGCCGATGAGGGACAGGACGACCCCGCCGCCGAGCCACATCGACCCCTCGCTCGCCTTGTCGGCGGCGGAGGCGAGGTAGAGGCAGAACCCGCCGGCGCCGGTCAGCAGGAGACCGAGCACGGCCCGGACGAGGCCGGCCTTGGCGTCCAGCGGTGCTCCGGCGTCGCGCAGGGCGGCCATGGGGGAGACCTTGCCGGCGCGCCGGGCGGGCACGTAGGCGGCGAGGACGGTGACGACGATGCCCAGGAGCAGGCCGACCGCCGGGGTGGTCCAGGCGATGGTGAGGTCGTCGGTGGACAGGTTCATGCCGGTGGCGCTCATCAGCTTCATCAGCCCGATGGCGAGGCCGACACCGCCGGCGACACCGAGGACCGAGCCGAACACGCCCAGGAGCAGCGCCTCGACGAGCACCGACCGGTTGACCTGGCCGCGGCTGGAGCCGATGGCCCGCATCAGGCCGATCTCGCGGGTGCGCTGGGCGACCAGCATCGAGAAGGTGTTGATGATGAGGAAGATGCCGACGAGGAAGGCGATCCCGGCGAAGCCGAGCATGGCGTACTTCATCACGCCCATGAACTCGCCGACGTCCTTGGCGTTGGCGTCCGCGACCTCCTTGGCGGTCTGCACCTTGTAGCCGCCGCCCAGTTCGGCGGAGACGTTCTTCTTCACCTGCGCGTCCGTGAAGCCGGCGGCGGCGGTGACGTTGACGTTGGTGTAGACACCGGTCTCGCCGACGAGGGTCTTCTGGGCGGTGGCGGTGTCGAGGTAGAAGATCGCGGCGCCGGGGTTGGTGACCTGGAAGTCGGCGATGCCGGAGACCTTCGCCTCATGCGTGCCGACCGCGCTGATCACGCCGATCTCGTCGCCGAGCTTCAGGTCGTGCTTGTCGGCGGTGTCCGCGTCGACCATGATCTGGTCCGGGCCGCGGGGCGCCGCACCGGAGGAGATCTTCATGGTGCGGGCGTCGTTGGCGTTCCAGTTGCCGACGATGGTCGGGGCGCCGCTGGTGGGCGAGAGGTTGTCCTTGTCGGCGTCGACGACCGTGACCGAGGTGGAGAAGACGGTCCCCTCGGCCGACTTCACGCCGTCCGCGTCACCCACCTTGTCCACGACCGACGCCGGCATGACCGGCGGCTTGCCGGTGTCGGACCGCGTCTCCCCGCTGTCCGAGGCGCCCTTGGCGCTGACCGTGACGTCGGAGGAGGTGGCCGCGAACAGCTTGTCGAACGTGGTGCCCATCGTGTCGGTGAAGACCAGGGTCCCCGTCACGAACGCCACCGACAGCATGACCGCGATGGCCGAGAGCGCCATCCGCCCCTTGTGCGCGAAGAAGTTGCGCATCGAGGTCTTCATGACGGTCATGACGTACGCCCCCGGGCGTCGAAGTCCTTCATCCGGTCCAGCACGGTGTCGGCGGTCGGCTTGAGCATCTCGTCGACGATGCGGCCGTCCGCCAGGTACAGCACCCGGTCCGCGTAAGAGGCGGCCACCGGGTCGTGGGTGACCATCACGATGGTCTGGCCCAGCTCGTCGACCGACCTGCGCAGGAAGCCCAGGACCTCGGCGCCGGCCCGGGAGTCCAGGTTGCCGGTCGGCTCGTCACCGAAGATGATCTCCGGCCGGGCGGCCAGCGCCCGGGCCACGGCGACGCGCTGCTGCTGGCCGCCGGAGAGCTGGGTGGGCCGGTGCTTGAGCCGGTCGCTCAGGCCGACGGTGTCGACGACCCGGCCCAGCCACTCCTTGTTCGGCTTGCGTCCCGCGATGTCCATCGGGAGCGTGATGTTCTCTATCGCGTTCAGCGTGGGCAGCAGGTTGAACGCCTGGAAGATGAACCCGATCCGGTCCCGGCGCAGTTGCGTGAGCTTCTTGTCCTTGAGCCCGGTGATCTCGGTGTCGTCGAGGTAGATCTGACCCGACGACACGGTGTCGAGTCCGGCGAGGCAGTGCATGAGGGTGGACTTGCCGGACCCCGAGGGGCCCATGATCGCGGTGAACTGGCCCCGCGCGATGTCCACGTCCACGTGGTCGAGGGCGACGACGCGGGTCTCCCCGGACCCGTACGCCTTGACGACCTGCCGCGCCCGCGCGGCAACGGCCGTAGTCCCTCCAGTACCCCCGTGCCTGGTGATGGTCACAGCCGATGTCACGGTATGTCTCCTAAGTCGGGCAGCGGATGGTTCCGTTGCTCAGTGGGCGAGCCGTACGAGCGTGGTGCCGGGCCGTACGCGGTGCTGTGCTGTGCTGTGCTGTGCTGCTGAGTCTGGCCTGCGGAGGGGGCCCGGCGCGCTGGTGCCCAGCGCAGTCTTCTGCTGGGGAAAACCCCACCCCCACCGGTCCGGTACACCGCCCCCCAGCGGCGTAAAGCCAGGTTAAGGACGGCAGGTGCCCGGTCTCCTCCTCCGTCGGTACGAACCCGTCCCCAGCCGTAGTGCGGAGGTACCCCTAGGGGTTGTCGCCCGGCGGGAGGAGACGGTCTCGGGGTCGGCCTCCTCCCCGCGCCGCGACCAGGCTGCACCCTGCCGTGGCGTGAGGGTCAATGGCATGGTGGTCGGCGGCAGATAGGTGCAAGGGGAAGGCATCCGGTGGACGACGATTCCGTGGGCGGCAATCCGGTGGACGACATACGCCCCGTCCTGCGCGACACGGCACGGCGCACCGGACCCGACCGGCGAGGGGCCGTCACCGCCGCCCTGATGCTGGCCATGGGTCTGGCGGCGCTGGACTCCACGATCGTGTCGACCGCCGTCCCGCAGATCGTCGCCGACCTCGGCGGCTTCTCCGTGTTCTCCTGGCTGTTCTCCGGCTATCTGCTCGCCGTCACCGTCACCCTGCCCGTCTACGGCAAGCTCTCCGACACCTTCGGCCGCAAGCCGGTGCTGGTCGTGGGGGCGGTCCTGTTCCTGCTGGGCTCCCTGCTGTGCGCGCTGGCCTGGAACATGGGTTCCCTGATCGCCTTCCGCGTCGTCCAGGGCCTGGGCGGCGGGGCGCTGCAGGGCACGGTCCAGACGCTGGCGGCCGACCTCTACCCCTTGGAGGAGCGGCCCAGGATCCAGGCCAGGCTGTCCACGGTGTGGGCGGTGTCGGCGGTGGCGGGCCCCGGGGTGGGCGGCGTCCTGGCGGCGTACGCGGACTGGCGGTGGATCTTCCTCGTCAACCTCCCGCTCGGCGCGGCGGCGTTGTGGCTGCTCGTCCGTCATCTCCACGAGCCACGGCGGGAGTCGACGGGCCGCCCCCGGGTGGACTGGGCCGGCACCCTGACCGTCTTCGCCGGCGGCGGGGCGCTGCTGCTGGCCCTGGTGCAGGGCGGGGTGGCCTGGGCCTGGCTCTCGCCGCCCTCGCTCACCCTGCTCGGCACGGGGGCCGCCCTGATCGCCCTGCTGGTGCTGATCGAGCGCCGGGCGGCCGAACCGATCATCCCCGGCTGGGTGTGGCGCCGGCGCACGATCGCGTCGGTGAACCTGGCGCTCGGAGCGCTGGGTCTGCTGATGGTCGCGCCGACGGTGTTCCTCGCGACCTACGCCCAGTCGGTGCTGGGGCTGGCGCCGGTGGCCGCCGGGTTCGTGGTCTCCGTCTGGACGCTGAGCTGGCCGGTGTCGGCGGCCCTCAGCCAGCACGTCTACCGCCGCATCGGCTTCCGCGACACGGCGCTGCTCGGCATCGCCGCGGCCGCGGCGCTCCTGTTCGCCTTCCCGTTGCTGCCCTACCCGGGCGAGGCATGGCAGCCGGTGCTGCTGATGCTCCTGCTGGGCGCCGCGCTGGGCCTCTTCCAGCTCCCGCTGATCATCGGCGTCCAGTCGACGGTGGCGTGGGAGGAGCGCGGCACGGCCACCGCGTCGATCCTCTTCTGCCGCCAGACCGGGCAGACGCTGGGGGCCGCGGCCTTCGGCGCGGTCGCGAACGGGGTGCTGGCCTCCCGGCTCGGGGGCGCGGGAGACCTGGACGGCGTCACCCGGTCCCTCGGCGCGGGCGACGCGGCCGCCGAACCGGTCCGCCGCGCGCTCGCGGACGCGGTCCACGCCGTCTACCTGGGCGCGGCCTGCGCGGCGACGGTGGCGTTCCTGGTGCTGCTGGTGGCACCGCGCAGGTTCCCGGTACTCGCCGCCGACACTCCTGACCCTCGTTCAAAAACCTGAGTTAATCCGGGTAACACCCCAGGTCAGCGTGAGATGCGTCTAGTAAGCGCATACCGACCGATCAGTTTGTCGAAACGCTCGCGCACCGCCGCACCCCCGAGTAGCGTTCACGCCCGCCCCCCGCTCCCCGCGGTCCACGAAGGACCCGAGCCGCGCAAGGAGACCAAGGGATGACCGACGCCTTCTCGTCACCCCCGCACCAGCCGCCGTACCGCCCGCCGCACACGCCGTACCCTCCGCACACCTCGTCCCCCTCGTACCGGACCTACCCCTGGGACCCCCAGGAGCCGGCCGCGGACCCGGGCCCCCGGTCCGCCCGCACTCACCCGCCCCTCGGTCACCACAGCGACCTGCGGGTGCTGCGCAGCGCGTACCGCTGGCAGCGGCGGGTGGCGACGCTGGCCGCGCTGGGCTACTTCGTGCTCTTCCTCGTCCTGTCCGCGTTCGCCCCGTCGTTCATGACGAGCGAGGTCAGCGGCGGACTCTCCACGGGCCTGCTGCTCGGCCTGCTCCAGGTCCCGGTGACCTGTCTGGCCATCTGGCTGTACGAGCACACCGCGCGCCACCGGGTCGACCCGCTGGCCGACCGCATCCGCGAACTGGCGGCGGCGGACGCGCGGCGGGGGGCCGCCCGATGACCACCTTCACCCCCCTGACCACCGCCGCGGGCGGCCTCGCCGAGTTCAGCGGGTCGGCCCGGGCCATGTCGCTCGTCGGGTTCACGGCGGTCGCGACGATCACCCTGCTGCTCTGCGTGATGACGGGCCCGGACCGGGACGACCTCGACGAGTTCTACACCGGCTACAGCTCCCTCTCCCCCCTGCGCAACGGCCTCGCCATCGCGGGCGACTACATCTCGGCGGCGACGGTGCTGGGCACCGGCGGAGTGATCGCCCTCTTCGGCTACGACGGTGTCGTCCTCGCCCTCAGCACGGCCCTGTCCCTGATGCTGCTGATGTTCCTGCTGGCCGAACCCCTGCGCAACGCGGGCCGGTTCACGATGGGCGACGCGCTGGCCCGGCGGATGCCCGGCCGGTCCGTACGGATCGTCGCCTGCGTCGTGACCATCGCCGCGCTGATGCCCATGATGCTGGTCCAACTGGCAGGCACCGGCGACCTGCTGGCGTTCGTCCTCGGTTTCTCCGGCGACAGCCTGAAGACCGGTGTCGTGGTGGTCGTCGGCGCGCTGATGATCGGCTACGCGGCGATCGGCGGCATGAAGGGCACCGCCCTCATCCAGATCATCAAGATCGTGATGCTGCTCGGCTCCGGCGCGCTGATCTCCGTACTGATCCTGGACAAGTTCGACTGGGACCCCGGTCTGCTGCTCGGCACGGCGGCCGAGCGGAGCGGTATCGGCAGCGGCTACCTCAGCTCCGGGCTGCAGTTCTCCGGCGGCCCGCACCCCGAACTCGACATGATCAGCGCCCAGTTGACGGTCGTCCTCGGCGGCGCCTGCCTGCCGCACGTCACCATGCGCATGTACACGGCGAACAGCGCCCGCCAGGTCCGCCGCTCGCTGTCCTGGGCGGTGCCCTCCGTCGCCCTCTTCGTCCTGATCATCTCGGTGATCGGCTTCGGGGCGACGGCCCTGATCGGCCGCGAGGCGATCGCGGGGGCCGACCCGCAGGGCAACACGGCCTATCTGCTGGGCTCCATGGCGGCGTTCGGCACGGAGGTGTCCACGGCGGAGACCCTGCTCTTCACCACGGTCACCACGGCGGTCTTCCTGACCCTCCTCGCCTCCGTGGCCGGGATGATCCTCGCCTGCGCCAACTCCCTCGCCCACGACGTCTTCGCGGCCTGCGCCCCCCGCCCCCTCACCCCGCGCCGCGAGATGACCGTCGCCCGGCTCTCGGCGGGCGCGGTCGGCGTCACGGCGATCCTCCTCGCCACGCTGGTCCAGCACCGCAACCTCCAGCCGCTGGTCACCCTCTCCTTCTGCCTCGGCGCCTCCGCGATCGCGCCCGCGCTCGTCTACGGGCTCTTCTGGCGCCGGTACACCCGTACGGGGCTGATGTGGACCCTCGTCGGCGGCAGCCTCTCGGTCCTCGTCCTCATGACCGGCACCAACCTGGTCTCCGGCTCCCCCTACTCGGCGTTCCCGCGCGCCGACTTCAACTGGTTCCCCTTCACCACCACCGGCCTCGTCTCCATCCCGCTGGGCTTCCTCGCGGGCTGGCTCGGCACGGTGGCCTCCGGCGGGGAGCGGGCCGGGGAGCAGCGTCGGCAGTACGAGGCGGTGGAGGGGTGGATCCTGGCGGGGGGTGCGCGGCGGGACGGGGGCGCCTGAGGGGGTGGGGGGTGCGGGGTTCGTGGGCGGGTGCGGGTGAGTGGGGGCTGGTCGCGCAGTTCCCCGCGCCCCTGAAAAGCAGGGGCTGCGCCCCGTGCTTTTCAGGCCCGCAGGCCGTCGCTCTTCAGGCACGCGGGGCCTGGGCTTTCAGGCCCGCAGGGCCGTCGCTTTTCAGGCCCGCGGGGCCTGATGCCTTTAGGGGCGCGGGGAACTGCGCGACCAGCCCCCACCGGACCCGCACCCGCCCACGAAACCGCACCCCCCACCCCCTGCCGCGCCCGCGACCTAATCCGTCAGCGCCGACAGGCTGTCCCGGATGCAGTCCATCTGCGCCCGCACCTCGTCCCACCTCTCCCCGTGCTCCCGCAACACCCGCTCCGTCTCCCGCACCACCCACTCCTCCCGCCGCCGCGCCTCCGCCAGCGCCTCGGCGGCCCGCTCCTCCGCGTCGTCCTGCATCCGTACGGCATCGGCCTCCGCCGCCTCGAACTCCCGCTCCGCCTCGGCGAGGGCGGCCTCCGCCCGAGCCACCCGTTCGGCCAGCCCCGCGTCGAACGCGGCCTCCCGTTCGGCCACCTCCCGCTCGATGCCGGCCACCCGCTCGTCGTACTCCTTGGCCAGCTCGGTGAGCATCCCCTCGGTCCGCTCCCGCACCTCCCGCAGCGCGGCCAGCGCCTCGCCGCGCCCCTCCTTCACCCCGCGCCGGGCCTCGATGCGCAGCTCGTCGGCCTCGGCCCGGGCGGCCAGCACCACCTGCCGGGCCCGCTCCTCGGCCTCGCCGCGCACCTCGTCGGCGTATGCCTCCGCCGCCTCCCGCAGCCGCAGCCCCGTCTCCTCCGCCTCGGCGACGATCCGCCGGGCGCCCTCACGGCCGCGCTCGCGCACGGCCGCGGCCTCCTCGGCACCGAGGGAGAACAGCTGCCGGGCCCCCTCGCCGAGTGCCTCGTACGTCTGCGGGGTCAGTCCGGCGACCGTCTCGTGCAGCCGGTCTCGTTCGATGCCCATCTCCCGGGCCAGCACGGTCAGCCGGGCGGCCCGCTCCCACGCGGCGTCCCGGTCCCGCGACAGGGCCGCCGTGTGGGCGTCGACCTGGTCGGTGCGGTAGCCGCGCCGTACGACGTCGAACGCGAAGTCATGGGGTGCCGTCGGTGCGCTGCTCATGCTGGGCCCTCTCCGCCGGACGCACACGAAATGATGATTTCGCGCACATCTTGATGGATCGGACAGAAAGGTTCATAACGCGACACTCCGTGCGAGGGTCACGGGAGGACCCGCGTGCGCCGGACAGGAGCAGGGGCCCGGGCGGGGGCGGCCGGCGCACGCGAAGGGCCCGGCCCCGGTCTCGTACGACCGGGCCGGGCCCTCGGCACACGCGCGCGTGGCGCGGCGGCGTCAGCCGCGACGGATCACAGCAACCCGTCCCACATCTGCTCCAGCAGCACCGACCACCAGCTCTCCGGCGAGGCGAGCGCCGCCGGGTCGAGCGCGGCGAGCTGCGCCTGGAAGTCGACGGTCCAGCGGCCCGCCTGCTCCTGGTTGAGCCCGAACCGCAGCCGCCACATCCGGCCGAGCAGCGCCAGGCAGCGCGCGAACTCCGGCAGACCGGTGTTCACGAACTGCGGCGGCACGGGCGCACCGCCCGGCCCCGCCTCGACCGGCACGGCCACGATGTTCGCCGTGCCGTACTGCACACACAGCGCCTTGCCGAAGTCGCTGCCCATCACCAGGTACGACCCCGCGTCGGCCGCCGGCTGCACCCCCCGCTCCTGCGCCAGCTCCGCCAGCGTCGGCACCGGACGGCCCGGCTGGGCCTGCGCCCAGAAGAACGGGCCCATGTCGACCGGCAGCCCGGCCACGACCAGCGTGTGCGCCACGATCGGCGGAACGCCCTGCCGCGACACCGCCTGCTGGTCGAACCGGAACACCCCCGGCCCGAACGCCGCCGCCATCTCCTGACCGATCGCCTCCGGCGGGACCGGCGGCGCCGGCTGCACCGGATGCAGGGGCGCCCGCACCGGCGCGTGCCGGGCCGGACCGTCCGCCACCTGGTGCAACTCACCCTGGTGGGCGATGAGCTGGGCCATGCCCTGCTGGCGGCTCGCGTGGTCCTTGCCGTACGGCGCGATGGACGTGATGCGGGCGTTCGGCCACTGCTCACGGATCATCCGCGCGCAGTACGCCCCCGGCAGCTCGCACGACTCCAGCTCCGTGTGCAGCTCCAGCACCGCCTCCGGCGGGATGTTCATGCCCCGCAGCTCATGGAAGATCTGCCACTCCGGGTGCGGCGTCCCCGGCGCCGAACGCCGGATCACCTGCTGCTCGGAACCGTCCGGCGCCCGGAACCGCAGCACGGCCTGGTAACCGGGACCGACGGCGGGCTGACCCACGGGCGGCTGCGGATAGCCGTACGCCGGCGGGGCACCCATCGGCGGACCGGGCACCGGCCCCGGCTGCCCTGGACGACCGGGCATCCCCGGGTGCGCGCCCGGCGGCATCCCGGGCGCGCCCGGACCGCCCACGGCAGGCCCGGCCAGCATCGTCTCGGCATGGTGCACGGGCCCGGGACCAGCGGGGCCGCCGGGGCCACTCGGCTGACCGGGAGCCCCGGGGTGACCGGGAGCCCCGGGGTGACCGGGAGCCCCGGGCACACCCGGCTGCCCCGGAGCGCCGGGCGGACCCGGCGGCAGCGGCGCGCCCGGACCGCCCACGGCGGGCCCGGCGAGCATGGTGGCCGCGTGGTGCATCCCCCCGGCGGGCGTGCCCCCGGGCGGATTCGGCACCCCGGGGGCACCGGGCGCACCCGGACCACCGGGCTGCCCCGGAGCACCGGGAAGGCTCTCCGGCCCGTTCGGGCCGAGGGCGGAGACCAGCTGGGTCGGCACGTACCCGCCCGCCGGGGTACCCGGCGCACCGGGCCCGGACGGCGGCGGAGGCGTACCGCCCGGAGCACCCGGGGCACCGGGCGGAGCCGGGGGCGGCGGCACACCGGGCCCACCGCCCCGGCGCGGCGGCGCCGCCTTGCTCGTGGCCGCGTCGGCGATGTCACCGGCATGGGGCGCCGGCGCACGCCCCGGCGGCGTACCAGGACCCTGCGCGCCACCGGGCCCCTGCGGATACCCGTACGACTGCGCACCGGGCGGCGGGGTCCCCGGACCCTGCGGGCCACCCGGCCCCTGCGGATACCCGTACGACTGCCCGCCCGGCGGCGGGGTCCCCGGACCCGACGGCTGCTGCTGCGCCGGGGCGCCCGGCGTGCCCGGCGCGGAGCCGGGGCCGCCCAGGACCGGCGACACGGCCGTCCGGGGAAGCCGGCTGCCGCCGGAGATCAGCGCGGTCTGCGCGTCCGGCAGCGCGTTGGGCGCCGGAGCGTCGTCCTCGTCGCTCACCTCGGTCAGCTGCCGCGCGAACACCGTCTCCGGCAGCGGCACCGAACGGTCGTCCCCGGCATCGGCGTTGGTGTCCGTGCCCGCCCACGGCGTCGCCCCGTCGGGCACCCCGGGGACCTCGTCCTGCGGCTCGGTCTCCCTCGGCGGCGGCACCGCGTCCCGCACCTCGTCCTCCGCCGACGCGGCGGCGGGCCACGGCGTGGCGTCGGCCGGCGCGTCGGACACCCCACGACCGCCGGAGGAAGACTGCCCCACCGGCCCCGCCAGCGTCTCGGGCAGCGCACCACCGCCCCCGGACGCCCCGTCGGCGCCCACCGAGCCCGACCCGCCCGGACCGTCGGCCGCAGCGGCCGCCGCACGGGACCCCGCACCGTCCGAAGCGTCGTCCCGGGCACCCGCGCGGTGATCCGGGATCCCCATCCGGTCCGCCGCCTCCTGCAGCCACTCCGGCGGAGTCAGCAGGAACGACGTCTGGTTCAGATCCACCCGGGCCGCCGGCACCGGCGCGGGAGCCGGAGCCTCGTCCACCCGGCCGTACTCCTCCTCGAACCGGCGGATCACCTCACCCACCGGCAACGACGGCCACAACGTGGCATCCCCGCTGTCCCGGGCGATCACCAGCCGCTGCGCGCCACCGTCGGACCGCGGACCGTCCGCACGGTCCTCGGCCCACACCACGAACCCGAGATCGAACTCCCGCACCCGCACCTCACGGTGCTGGTACGCCGGCAGATCCCCGTTGATCCACTCCTCGGCGCGCTCCTGCGCCTGAGCGAACGTCACCATCGAAAACTCACTCCCCCACCGAGGACGCGGCGGCGCCCGCGGCGACCGGCACGGCCTGCGCGAAGCCACCGTCCACCATCAGGTTGGCCACCGTCTCCAACTCCGGCGGATTGCCCGCCAGCCGGGCCAGGAACGCGTCGAAGTCCGCACCCGCGGGGAGCAGCAGCCGCTCCACCCGCTCGGCCGGCGGCCACGACGGATCGACGTCACGGGCGTCGTCGTACGCGCAGAACCAGACCGACCCGATCCGGTCGCCCTTCACCTTCACCGCGAGAATCCCGCCCTGCGCGAACGCCACGGCCAGGTAATCCTTGGTGAGGTGGTCCCGCAGACACTTGTTGACGTACACCAGATCGTTGACCGCGGCCTCGTCCCGCACCGTGAAGAACGGCTGGTCGACCAGCAGCCCCAGCTCCGCGTCCAGCGCCGCCCCGACGGGCGCACAACCGCCCGCCGCCTTCAGGAACGACCGGTACGCACCCGGCAGCCGGTACCCGAGATCCTCCTCGACCCCCTGCACCTGCGCCTCGGTCACCGCCACCGCCGACGACTTCGGCAGCCCGAAGTGCGCCGGCCGGGTCTCCTGCAACGGCCGCGTGCCCCGCTTGTGCTGGTCCACGCGCGCCGTCGCGATACCACCGTGGTGCCGCAGCAGCGCCTTCACCTCGACCGGCACCAGCTCCAGCCGCCGGCCGCCCGGCGCGTGGTGCCACGTCCAGCCGTGTGGCGTCGCCACCGGCGGGATCGTGTCCCACAACTCGTGCCCGGTCGCCGCCAGCGCCGCGTTCGCGGACACGTAGTCCGTCAACCGCAGCTCGTCCACCCCGAACCCTTCCGGAGGATCGGCGATCTCCGCCGCGGCACGCGCGTAGGGCGAGAAGTCCGGATAGCCGTGCGCGTCGACACGGACACCCCTCGGATGACGCGCGGCCCGGACGGGGTCCGGGAACTGCACGACCTGCCCGGCGTAGGCCGCGTTCGGCGGCGCGGCTTGCTGCCCGAGCCGACCTGTCGTCATGGCGGTAGCCCCCTGCGGCGTTCTGTGTGACCTGCTCTGGCTGCGATGTCGCTCTGTCGTACCGCTCCCCCGAGCGGAAAAGACCCTGATACGGCCTGTTCCGCCCACCTTCGATCGCAAGACCGAAAGGATCGCGGTGGTCGACAGCCTATGCGGTACGACGGCACCGGTCACCGGGCCTCCGGTTCCGTGACCAGCCGTCACACCACCCTTACGGAACGCCGAAGCCCGGGCGTGTCGAACTGCCCCAGCTTCCGCACGGGCCACGCCGTTTGGCACTCTGTGTCCCCTGGCGGGGTATGCACAGGAGGGGATCACGTTCATGAGCGCGACGCAGGCGGGACCTTCGGGCGACCCCCGCATCGGCTGGAGCACCGCGGAACAGCCGCACGCCCCCGCCCTCCTCCACCGCCGCGACGGCATCCTGCCCACCGTGGCCGCCGCCCTCTCCGTACGCGGCGAGACCCTCACCGGCACCGCCGCCCGCGGCGACCACGCCCCGCCCCTGCACCCCCTGGTCCAGGAGTTCCTCGACTCCCTCGCCACCGCACAGCGCGACCGCTTCACCGGCCGCTGCGCGGAGGCCATCCTCATCTCCCGCCACATCACCGCCGCCGACGCGGCCCGCAGCAGGCGCGCCGCCCGCAGACCCATGTCCAACGGCGAGGCCCGCAAGGCCCTCAAGCAGGCCAAACTCACCACCCGCCACATCCGCGAGGACGGCGACCCCCTCCACGGCGCGTTCGCCACCCCCTGCCGCTCCTGCGCGGCGCTCAGCGCCCACTTCGGCGTCCGCGTCGTGGACCCGGCACAGGACAACTGAGCCGGACCACCCCGCCCGGTCCCACCGGACACCCTCCCGGCCAGGAACCTCTCCCCCGGAAATCGCGTCGGAACACACGAAACCGCTCCGGGACCGCGAGCCACCTGGTACGCCGGAACCCCGGCCCCTCACCGGCCCGCACGCGCACCACCCACGCACCACCGACGCACCACCCCAGCACCATCGGTGAACCACCGACGAACCCCCGACGAACAAAGGGCAGATGCACACCGACCGCACCTCCACCACCCGCTTCTCCGTCCCCGTCGACGCCGCCCTGCGCACCGCCGGATGGCTGCCGGGCCGCTGGGACATAAAGCAGGCCGAGATCTGGGCCGACACCCTGCGCGAGCACACCTCCCCGGCCGGCCACCGCCACGCGGTCTTCCCGGCCGCGGTCGAGGCATGGGCCGAGTTCGGCGGCCTCCGCCTCACCGCCCAGGGCCCCGGCCGCCGGCTCGCCCCCGCCGACCTCCACCTCGACCCGCTGCACGGCCTCCACATGGCCCGCACCCTCGGGGACCTCGGCCGCGCCCTCGACACCGAGGTCTGCCCCCTCGGCCACGAGACCGCCACCCACTCCCTCGTCGCCATCGACGCCGAGGGCCGCACCTACGCCCTCGACCACACCGGCGACTGGTACCTCGGCCCCACCATCGACGCGGCCCTCACCACACTCCTGACCGGCACCGACCCGACCCGCCTGACCGCCAACTGAACGCGGCGCGCCGCCCCGGACCACCCGCAACGCCCCCCCACGAGCCACCACGAGCCGCCACGCACCCCCACACCCCCGCGCCCCCTACGACGCCGGAATCACCGCCGACACCCGGAACCCCCCGGCGTCCGTGGGCCCCGACACGAAGACACCCCCCAGCTCCGCCACCCGCTCCTTCATCCCGAGCAACCCGTTCCCCCCGCTCGGCAACCGCGCCGCCCCCGCCGCACCCGGCACCGGCGGCGCCCCGTTCTCCACCTGCATCGCTATCTCCGCCGCCCGATGCGCCAACCGCACATGCGTCTTCGCCCCCGCCGCATGCTTGTGCACATTCGTCAGCGCCTCCTGCACCACCCGGTACGCCGTCTGCTCCACCTCCGCCGCGTACACCCGCACCTCCCCCTCCACCGACAGCTCGACCACCATCCCCGCCGCCGCCGACTGCCCCACCAACGCCTCCAGCTCGGCCAGACACGGCCCCTCACCGGCCTCGTCCTCCGCCCGCGAGGCCGCGGCCGCGGCAGCCGCCCCCACCGCCGCCAACGGCACCGGCGCCGACGCCGGCTCCACCCGCGCCATCGACGAGAACCCCTCACCCGACCGCAGCACCCCGAGCATCTCCCGCAACTCGGTCAACGCCTGCCGCCCCATGTCCCCCACGAGCGCCGCGTTCCGCACGGCCTTCTCCGGATCCTTCCGCGCCACCGCCTGCAACGCCGCCGCGTGCACCACCATCAACGACACCCGGTGCGCCACCACGTCGTGCATCTCCCGCGCGATCCGGGTCCGCTCCTCACCCCGGGCCCACTCCGCCCGCTCCTCCGCCCGCTCCGCGAGCAGCTGCAACTCCCGCTCCAGCGAATCCGCCCGCTCCCGCAGGCTCTCCATCAACCGCCGGCGCGCCCCCACGTACAGCCCCAGCAGCACCGGCGGCGCCGTCAGCCCGATCGCCATCGTCGACGCCAGGAACGGCGCGAACGCCTCCCCGCCCCCGACGGCCCCGTCCCCCCGCAGATCACTCTGGGTCGCCTGCACGAACCACACGATGAACACACCGGCGAACGCCATCCCCGACAACGCCCCGATGATCCGCCGCGGCGCCTCCGACGCCGCCAGCGTGTAGAGCCCCACGAGCCCCATCAGATAGCCCATCTGGGCGGGCGCCACGGCGATGAACACCAGCACGACCGCGACGGGCCACATCCGTCGCACCAGCAGCACGGACCCGGCGAGCGCCCCGAACGCGACCCCCACCGCCTCCGGCAGCCCGGCGTTCCGCGCGAACGTCACACCCTCCACCGCGCACTCGACCGCCGACACCAGCGCCAGCCCACCGTCGAGGAACGCCCCCCGACGCCGCTCCCACCACCACGGCCCGGCCCCGTCCCCCGTCCCGGCCGCGGTGTGGTCTTCCCCCGTCGTGGTCATGGCCCAAGCCTACGTTCGAGCGCCACGGCTTTTCCGGCGAGTTTCCCGTACCGCCCCACACCACGCCCCACCTTCGAACAGAAGCGAAACCACCCGCTTTCCCTCGAACTGCTGAATCGCCCGTCGTTCGACCCCGGAACCCCTCATTCCACCCGGACGGTATGCCCATGGCACATCCACACGGCAAGTACGCCGACTTCGAGGGACTACGGGACCAGGCGCTGACCCTGCGCCGCGAAGGCCTCAGCCGCCGCCAGATCCGCGACCGACTCCACGTCGACAACAACGACCTCCTCAACCGCCTCCTGGAAGGCGAACCGCCGCCGGAATGGACGAAGCGTCCGAACGCGAAGGACGACCTCCGAGCCAGGGCCAGAGAGCTACGCCTCCAGGGCTGGACGTACGACCAGATCCAGGTCGAGCTGGGCTGCTCGAAGAGCTCGATCTCGCTCTGGGTACGGGACCTGCCGAAGCCGGAGCGCACGCGCAGCGCCGAGGAAGCGTCGGCCATCGCGAGAAGAGGCTGGGAGGCCACACTGCAGCGCCGCGAAGAGGAGCGCCGACTGACAAAAGCCACAGCCATGCACGCGATCGGCGAGCTGTCCGAACGAGAGGTCTTCCTGGCGGGCGTCGCCCTTTACTGGGCGGAAGGCGCCAAGGACAAGTCGTACAGCCGACGAGAGAGGCTGGCCTTCATCAACAGCGACCCGAACGTCATCCGCTTCTTCCTACGCTGGCTCGATGCACTCGGCGTGGAGCGTGACCGACTGCGCTTCCGCGTGAGCATCCACGAGTCGGCCGACGTGACGGACGCCGAAGCATTCTGGGCCGAACTAGTCGGCGTGAATCCCTCCGCACTACAGAAGGCCACCCTCAAGAAGCACAACCCGAAGACGAAGCGGAAGAACACCACAGAGGCCTATCGAGGCTGCCTGAGCATCTACGTGCTCCGCAGCGCCGACCTATACCGTCGCATGGAGGGCGCTTGGTACGGCATAGTGGGGGGCGGCATCGCTTCCGATCTAGGAAATCGGACATAGCGGTTAAACTATCCCGGATCGTCTAAGGGTAGGACAAACGGTTTTGGTCCGTTGAATGAGGGTTCGAATCCTTCTCCGGGAGCCCACAGCACACAAGACCTCAGTTCGGGTCCTGACCCCAAGCACCACGGGTCAGGGCCCGCTCCCATTTCCCCCTCTCAACGCCCCGGTATCCTGCGGATGACAACCCCCTCCCCATCCACAGCCGAAGGGCATCCCCGTGAGCGCAACCCGCCCGGCAGCCGTCGTCGTCCTCGCAGCGGGTGAGGGCACCCGTATGAAGTCGGCCACACCGAAGGTTCTGCACAGCATCTGTGGCCGTTCGCTGGTCGGTCACGTCCTCGCCGCCGCGCGGGAGCTGGAGCCGGAGCACCTGGTCGTCGTCGTGGGGCACGCCCGCGAGAAGGTCACCGCGCATCTCGCCGAGGCCGACCCCGGCGTACGGACGGCGGTGCAGGCGGAGCAGAACGGCACGGGCCACGCGGTGCGGATGGGCCTGGAGGAGCTGGGCGGGGTCGTGGACGGGACCGTGGTCGTCGTCTGCGGTGACACTCCCCTGCTCACGGGCGCGACGCTGCGCGCCCTGGCCGCCACGCACACGGCCGACGGCAACGCGGTGACCGTGCTGACCGCCGAGGTCCCGGACGCCACCGGCTACGGCCGGATCGTGCGCGACGGTGCCTCCGGTGCCGTGACCGCGATCGTGGAGCACAAGGACGCCACCGAGTCGCAGCGCGCGATCCGTGAGATCAACTCCGGGGTCTTCGCGTTCGACGGGCAGCTCCTCGCGGACGCCCTGGGGAAGGTCAGGACCGACAACAGCCAGGGTGAGGAGTACCTCACGGACGTGCTGGGGATCCTGCGGGAGGCCGGGCACCGGGTGGGTGCCTCGGTCGCCGGGGACCACCGTGAGATCGCCGGGATCAACAACCGTGTGCAGCTCTCCGAGGCGCGGCGGATCCTGAACGACCGGCTGCTGACCGAGGCCATGCTCGCCGGGGTGACCGTGATCGACCCCGCCACCACCTGGGTCGACGTCACCGTGACGTTCGAGCAGGACGCGCTGGTCCACCCGGGGACCCAGTTGCTGGGTGCCACGCATCTGGGCGAGGGCGCGGAGGTGGGGCCGAACACGCGGCTGAAGGACACGCGGGTGGGGGCCGGCGCGCGGGTGGACAACACCGTGGCGGACGGTGCGGAGGTCGGGCCGCAGGCGAGCGTGGGGCCGTTCGCGTACATGCGCCCGGGTACGCGTCTGGGTCCGAAGTCGAAGCTCGGTACGTACGTCGAGACGAAGAACGCGACGGTCGGCGAGGGGACGAAGATCCCGCATCTGTCGTATGTCGGTGATGCCACGATCGGCGAGTACTCGAACATCGGTGCGGCGAGTGTGTTCGTGAACTACGACGGCGAGAGCAAGCACCACACGACCGTCGGGTCGCACTGCAAGACGGGTTCGGACAACATGTTTGTGGCGCCTGTCACGGTCGGGGACGGCGCGTACACCGCCGCGGGGTCCGTGATCACGAAGGATGTGCCGCCCGGTTCGCTGGCCGTGGCCCGTGGCCAGCAGCGGAATATCGAGGGTTGGGTGGCTCGTAAGCGTCCGGGGAGCGCGGCGGCGAAGGCCGCCGAGGCGGCCGCCCGGGAAGACGAAAGCGCAAGCTGACCGGAAACAGGTGCGCCAAGGACGTCGTACCGTGATAAGTGCACACCCGCACCCCAGCTGAGTGAGCGGCTTCCGCATGCCTGGCTGAGAACCTCTGAGGAGACAGTGCTGTGACCGGGATCAAGACGACCGGCGAGAAGAAGATGATGTTCTTCTCCGGCCGCGCCCACCCCGAGCTTGCCGAGGAGATCGCCCAGCAGCTGGGTGTCGGGGTCGTCCCGACGAAGGCCTTCGACTTCGCGAACGGCGAGATCTACGTCCGCTACCAGGAGTCGGCGCGTGGTGCGGACTGCTTCCTGATCCAGAGCCACACGGCTCCGATCAACAAGTGGGTCATGGAGCAGCTGATCATGATCGACGCGCTGAAGCGTGCGTCGGCCCGTTCGATCACCGTGATCGTGCCGTTCTACGGTTACGCGCGGCAGGACAAGAAGCACCGTGGGCGTGAACCGATCTCGGCGCGTCTGATCGCGGATCTGATGAAGACGGCGGGTGCGGACCGGATTCTCGCGGTCGACCTGCACACGGACCAGATCCAGGGCTTCTTCGACGGTCCGGTCGATCACCTGTTCGCGCTTCCGCTGCTGGCGGACTACGTGGGCGCGAAGGTGGACCGGGACAAGCTGACGGTGGTGTCGCCGGACGCGGGCCGTGTGCGGGTGGCGGACCGCTGGTGCGACCGGCTGGGCGCGCCGCTGGCGATCGTGCACAAGCGGCGTGACAAGGACGTGGCGAACCAGGTGACCGTCCACGAGGTCGTGGGTGAGGTCAAGGGCCGGGTGTGTGTCCTGGTGGACGACATGATCGACACCGGTGGCACGATCTGCGCGGCCGCGGACGCGCTGTTCGCGCACGGTGCGGAGGACGTCATCGTGACGGCGACGCACGGTGTGCTGTCGGGTCCGGCGGCGGATCGGCTGAAGAACTCGAAGGTGAGCGAGTTCGTGTTCACCAACTCGCTGCCGACGCCGAACGAGTTGGAGCTGGACAAGATCACGGTGCTGTCGATCGCGCCGACGATCGCGAGCGCGGTGCGTGAGGTGTTCGAGGACGGTTCGGTGACGAGCCTCTTCGACGAGCAGTAGGGGTCACCGGCGTTCGCCGGAGATCGTTTTGGGTACGGCCTTCCTTTCCGAGTAGACTGCTGCAGTTGCTCGGCGAGGGAGGCCGTACCCGTGTGTACGGCGGTCCGTTATCGACGCGCTCTTCGTAGCAGGCCGATGGTTTGGCCGGGTGACCACCTTTCCCCCGTTCTACGAGGAGTGATCATGTCCGAGGTCAAGCTCGCCGCGTCGACCCGTACCGAGTTCGGCAAGGGCGCCGCCCGCCGTATCCGTCGCGACGCCAAGGTTCCCGGTGTTCTGTACGGTCACGGTTCCGACCCGCTGCACCTGACCCTTCCGGGCCACGAGCTGCTGCTCGCGCTGCGTACGCCGAACGTCCTGATCTCCCTGGACATCGACGGCAAGACCAGCGAGCTGGCGATCCCGAAGTCCGTGCAGCGCGACCCGATCAAGGGTTTCCTGGAGCACGTCGACCTGCTGCTCGTGAAGAAGGGCGAGAAGGTCACCGTCGAGATCCCCGTGCACGCCGAGGGTGAGCTGGCGGCGGGTGGCAACCTGCTGGAGCACGTCCTGAACGCGCTGCCGGTCGAGGCCGAGGCCACGCACATCCCCGAGTCGGTCACGGTCTCCGTGGAGGGCCTGGAGGCCGGCGCGTCCGTCCTCGCGAAGGACATCACCCTGCCGAAGGGTGTCACCCTGGCCGTCGACGCCGACGCCGTGGTGCTGCAGGTGCTGGCCGCGCAGGCCGAGGAGCCCTCGGAGGAGTCCGCCGAGGGTGACGAGGCCGCGGAGGCCTGAGCCCTCGCTCCGTCATCGGTTCGTCAGCCGCTGCTTCCCTCCGGGGGGCGGCGGCTGGCGCGTATCCGCCCGCGTACCAAGGAGACATGCACGTGACGACCGATCCGAGTGCCCCCTGGCTCGTCGCCGGGCTCGGCAATCCCGGGCCCGAGTACGCGGCGAACCGGCACAACGTGGGGTTCATGGTGGCCGATCTGCTGGCCGAGCGGATCGGGGGGAGGTTCAAGCGGGCCGGGAAGGCGCAGGCGCAGGTCGTGGAGGGGCGGATCGGGCCGCCGGGGCCGGCGAACCGCCGGGTGATCCTGGCGAAGCCGATGTCGTTCATGAATCTCTCGGGCGGGCCGGTGACGGCTCTGCGGGACTTCTACAAGGTGCCGGTGGCGAACATCGTGGCGATTCATGACGAGTTGGACATCGACTACGGTGTGCTGCGGCTGAAGCTCGGTGGTGGTGACAACGGTCACAACGGGCTGAAGTCGATGACGAAGGCGATGGGCTCCGACTATCACCGGGTGCGGTTCGGGATCGGTCGTCCGCCGGGCCGGATGCAGGTCGCGGACTTCGTGCTGAAGGACTTTTCCGCCGCGGAGCGCAAGGAGTTGGACTATTTCGTGGACCGGGCGGCGGACGCGGTGGAGTGCCTGGTGATCGAGGGGCTGGAGCGGGCGCAGGGGACGTACAACTCCTGAGCCGATCCGGACAAGTCCCGATTCGTGCGCTCGTGGGCGCCGACCTGGGGGAGTTGACCGACCGCAGGGGCATGGCCAATGATCCCCGCCATGCCCGCCACCAAAGCACCCGCTCACCGTTCGCCGCGCCGTCGGCGCGCGGGCGGCGGTGGTACGTCGGTCGCGCTGCGGTACGGGCGGCTGGCGGCGACCGGGGTGATCGCGGTGGTGCTGCTGATCGCCGGGGTGTGGGGCTCCTGGGACTGCGCGCAGCACGTGATGCTCAGCAAGGGGCGCGAGCAGGGCACGATGACGGTGTCCCGGTGCGTCGGTGAGACCTGCTGGGGTCCGTACGAGCCGGTGTCGGCGGGGTCGCGGGCCCGGGGCCGGGTCGACATCGAGCGGTCGGTGGCGGTGGAGACGGGTGAGACGTACACCGTCGTGGTGAAGCCGGGCAGCAGTGACGTGGTGCGGACGGGTCCGGCGGGTCTGCTGCACGCGTGGGTGCCGTTGGGTGGGGCGCTGTTGTTGGCGGCGGTGGTGGTGGCCGGGGGGCTGCGGATGGTGCGGTCGGCGTGGGTGCTGGGCGGGCTGGGGTTCGCGCTGATCACGGCGGCGTGGGTGGCGCTCTGAGCCTGCGGCGCGGGGCGGACGGTTCGATAGCGGCTGACGGCCCGGTGGGGCTTCTCGCGCAGTTCCCCGCGCCCCTAAAGGCCCAGGCCCCTGCGGGCCTGAAAAGCACAGGGCGCAGCCCCTGCTTTTCAGGGGCGCGGGGAACTGCGCGAACGGCCCCCACCGGGCCGCCCGCCGCGAACGAATCCGCCGAAGTCAGCCCGTGTTGCGCAACCCCGCGGCGACACCGTTGACCGTGAGCAGCAGCGCCCGCGCCAGCAACGGATCCGCCTCCTCCTCCGCGGCGGCAGCGTCCCGCTGACGCTTGAGCAGGGCGACCTGGAGATACGAGATCGGGTCGAGGTAGGCGTCACGGATGGAGAAGGTCTGCTGCAGGACGGGGTTGGCGTCGAGCAGCTTCTCCTCGCCGGTGACGCGCAGCACCTCGCGGACGGTCAGCTCGTGTTCGGTCCGGATGGTGTCGAAGACGTGCTTGAGCTCGTCGGGGACGAGGGTGTCGACGTAGTGCTGGGCGATCCGCAGGTCCGTCTTGGCCAGCGTCATCTCGACGTTGGAGAGGAAGTTGCGGAAGAAGTGCCACTGCTCGTGCATCTCGTCGAGCACGGTGTCCAGGCCGGCCTCGCGCAGTGCCTTCAGGCCGGAGCCGACACCGAACCAGCCGGGCACGATCTGCCGGGACTGGGTCCAGCCGAACACCCAGGGGATGGCGCGCAGACCGTCGAGGGAGACACCCGAGCCGGGGCGGCGGGAGGGCCGTGAGCCCAGGTGCAGGTCGGCGAGCTGGTCGACCGGTGTCGAGGCGAGGAAGTACGTCGGCAGGTCGGGGTCCTCGACCAGCCGGCGGTAGGCCGCGTGGGCGGCGTCGCTGACCAGGTCCATGGCCGCGTCCCAGCGGGCGAGGGCCTCGACCGACTGGCGGGGGGAGGTGTGCAGCGCGGATGCCTGCAGGGTCGCCGCGACCGTGAGTTCGAGGTTCTCCCGGGCCAGGGACGGCACGAGGTACTTGTCGGAGATGACCTCGCCCTGCTCGGTCACCTTGATCTCGCCCTCCAGCGTGCCCCACGGCTGCGCGAGGATCGCGTCGTGCGAGGGGCCGCCGCCGCGGCCGACGGTGCCGCCGCGGCCGTGGAAGAGACGCAGGCGTACGCCGTAGCGGTGGGCGACGTCGCGCAGGCGGCGCTGGGCGCGGTGGATCTCCCACTGCGAGGTGGTGATGCCGCCGAACTTCGACGAGTCGGAGTAGCCGAGCATGACCTCCTGGACGTCGCCGCGCAGGGCGACGAGCCGTCGGTAGGAGGGGTCGGCGAGCATCTCTTCGAGGATCGTGTCGGCGGCCTTGAGCTCGTCGGTGGTCTCCAGGAGCGGGACGATGCCGATCCTGGCCCAGCCGGCGTGCAGGTCGATGAGACCGGCCTCGCGGGCGAGGACGGTGGCGGCGAAGACGTCGTCGGCGCCCTGGCACATGGAGATGATGTACGACTCGATGACCTCGGGGCCGAAGACGGCGAGCGCCTTCTTGACGGTCTCGAAGACGCCGAGGGTCTTGGCGCCGGCGGCGTCCAGCGGCGCGGGGGTGGGGGCCAGCGGCCTCCTCGACCGCAGCTCACGGGCGAGGAGCTTGTGGCGGTACTCGCGGGGCATGTCCTCGTAGCGCCAGGACTCCTCGCCGAGCCGGTCGAAGAGCTGGCCGAGGGCGTGGTGGTGGGCGTCGGCGTGCTCGCGGACGTCCATGGTGGCGAGCTGGAGGCCGAAGGCGGCCAGGGTGCGGATGGTGCGGTTCATCCGGCCGTCGGCGAAGAGGCCGCCGCGGTGTTCGCGCAGCGAGGTCTGGATGAGGGTGAGGTCGCGCAGGAGTTCGGCGGTGCCGAGGTAGTCGCGGCCGTCCTCGTGCGGGATGCCCTTGGCCAGGCGCTGCTTGGTGTTCTCCAGCTTCTGCCGGATGCAGGTGGCCTTGAGGCGGTAGGGCTCCTCGGCGTTGAGGCGCTTGTAGCGGGGGCTGATCTCGGGGAGGGCTTCGAGGTCGGCCCGGAGGGAGGTCAGCAGGTCCTCGGTGGCTCCGGTGTAGCGGATGGAGTTGGAGAGGAAGCCGCGCAGTTCGTCGATGAGTTCGAGGGCGTCGTTGATGCCGTGTTCGTGCTGGAGGATGAGGACGTCCCAGGTCACCTGGGGGGTGACGTTGGGGTTTCCGTCGCGGTCGCCGCCGATCCAGGTGCCGAAGGTGAGGGGACGGGTGGCGTCGGGGATGGTGACGCCGACCCGCTCCAGCTCGGCCGTCAGGTCCTCCAGGACGTCGCCGACCGCGCCGGCGTGCAGTTCGTCCAGGTAGTAGATGGCGTTGCGGGCCTCGTCGGCGGGCTCGGGGCGTACGACGCGCAGTTCGTCGGTCTGCCAGACGAGGTCGATGTTCTCGGCCAGTCGGGTGTCGTGGCGGCGGCGGTCGGAGTCGATGACGGGGGTCTCCAGCAGCGCGGCGATGCGCCGGAGCTTGTTGAGGACCGACCGGCGTGCCGCTTCGGTGGGGTGGGCGGTGAAGACGGGGCGGACGTTGAGGTTCCCGACCGTTTCGCGTACGTGTTCGGGGTCGGCGTCCTTCAGGCGGTCGGCCGTTCGGGCGAGCAGGCCGCCCTCGGCGGCACGGCGTGCCCTCAGCTCGCGGCCGCGGTGCACCTGTTCGGTGACGTTGGCCAGGTGGAAGTAGGTGGAGAAGGCGCGGACGAGCTTGGCGGCGGTCTCCAGCTCGGTGCCGCGCAGCAGGTCGGCGGCGGCTTCGCCGTCCTCGCGGGTCAGGCGGCGGACGCGCTCGACCAGGTCGAGAAGGTCGGGGCCCTCCTGGCGTACGAGGGTCTCGCCCAGCAGGTCGCCCAGGCGCCGGATGTCGGCGCGCAGTTCGCTGCTGACCGTGGTGGTCTGGTCGTCGGCACTGCTCACAGGTGCGGCTCCTTGCAGTGTTGAAGCTCGTCCGGAGGGGAACCCGGGCGGGGGCCCGGTGGGCGGCGGCCTCGCGGGCCCCGGCGTGCGGGCGGGATGCGGAGCGGACCGCGCTGTCCGACCGCGTCCAGGATAGGCGTCCGTGCGGGCGCCTCCGGAGACGGGTGCCACTTTTGCGGCACTGAGTGCCACCTGTCCAGCGAGCCCGTCCGCCACACCTGGACGCGCAGAGAGGTGGACTCTTGCCGCCCGGCACCGCGCTGCCATACTTACGATGCCGTAGGTTACGGAACCGTAGGGAATGCCGTCAGGTGGCCCTCGCACGCTGTCGCCGCAGGCACTTCCCCCCACTCTCCACCCTCGACCCCCCAGGGGACGCCCATGAGCACAAGGTCCGATGTGATCGAAGACGCGCCGAACGCACATGGTTCGCCAGGCTCCGCGGCGGCCGGCTCGCCCGCGCCGTCGGCCACGCTGGGCGGCGAGCAGAAGCGTTCGATCGAGCAGATCACGCTGCTCCTGTTCATCATCGTCCCGTTCCTCGCGGTCGTCGCGGCGGTACCGCTGGCCTGGAACTTCGGGGGCGTGAGCTGGCTGGACCTCGGTCTGCTGGTGTTCTTCTACTACCTGGGCTGCCACGGCATCACGATCGGCTTCCACCGGCACTTCACGCACGGCTCGTTCAAGGCCAGACGCCCGCTGAAGATCGCGCTGGCGATCGCCGGGTCGATGGCCGTCGAGGGCCCGCTGGTCCGCTGGGTGGCCGACCACCGCAAGCACCACAAGTTCTCCGACGCCGAGGGCGACCCGCATTCGCCGTGGCGTTTCGGCGAGACGCTCCCGGCGCTGCTGAAGGGCCTGTGGTGGGCGCACATCGGCTGGATGTTCGACGAGGAGCAGACCCCGCAGGAGAAGTACGCACCGGATCTGATCAAGGACCCGGCGCTCCGGGCGATCTCCCGTCAGTTCATCTACTGGACGATGCTCTCCCTCGCGCTGCCGCCGCTGATCGGCGGTCTGGTGACGATGTCCTGGTGGGGCGCGTTCACGGCGTTCTTCTGGGGCTCGCTCGTCCGGGTGGCGCTGCTGCATCACGTGACCTGGTCGATCAACTCGATCTGCCACGCGGTCGGCAAGCGCCCCTTCAAGTCCCGCGACCGCTCGGGCAACGTGTGGTGGCTGGCGGTCCTGTCCTGCGGCGAGTCCTGGCACAACCTGCACCACGCCGATCCCACCTCCGCCCGGCACGGCGTGGAGCGCGGCCAGCTGGACTCCTCCGCGCGGCTGATCCGCTGGTTCGAGGTGTTCGGGTGGGCGTACGACGTCCGCTGGCCGTCACGCTCGCGTATCGATTCCAGGCGCAAGACGGGTGAGGACGGCTCCGAGCACCGGACGGCGGCCGCCGAGGCGGCATGATTGACGCCGTGGCGACCGACTCCAGCAGCACCCCGAGCAACGAGAAGCCGCGGCGTGTGCGCCGCACCCGGATGACGGGCGCCGAGCGCCGGGCACAGTTGCTGGAGGTCGGGCGGGCCCTGTTCGCCGCGAAGGGCTTCGAGGCGACGTCGGTGGAGGAGATCGCGGCGAAGGCCGGGGTGTCCAAGCCGGTGGTGTACGAGCACTTCGGCGGCAAGGAGGGCCTGTACGCGGTGGTGGTGGACCGTGAGATGAGCCGTCTGCTGGACATGGTGACCAGCTCCCTGACGGCCGGTCACCCCCGCGAGCTGCTGGAGCAGGCCGCCTTCGCGCTCCTGGACTTCATCGAGGAGTACACGGACGGCTTCCGCATCCTGGTCCGTGACTCCCCCATCCCGCAGTCGACGGGGTCCTTCGCGTCCCTGATCTCCGACATCGCCACGCAGGTGGAGGACATCCTCGGCCGCGAGTTCAAGAGCCGCGGCTTCGACCCGAAGCTCGCGCCGCTGTACGCGCAGGCGCTGGTGGGCATGGTCGCCCTGACGGGGCAGTGGTGGCTGGACGTCCGGCGCCCGAAGAAGGCGGAGGTGGCCGCGCACCTGGTGAACCTGGCGTGGCACGGCCTGGACGGCCTCAACCAGAAGCCGCGGCTGATCGGACACCGCAAGAGCTGAGCGGGGGTGCGTTGTCGGGTGCGGGCCCGGTGGGGCTTCTCGCGCAGTTCCCCGCGCCCCTAAAAGCATCAGGCCCCTGCGGGCCTGAGAAGCACGGGGCGCAGCCCCTGCTTCTCAGGGGCGCGGGGAACTGCGCGAGAAGCCCCACGCACCCGCACCCGCCGACGGAACCGCACCCCCGAGCCGTCAGGCGCCCTCGCCCACATCCCGCGCACTGAGCGCCAGCTCGTTGCGGACCGTGAAGTACGGCCGCACCCGGGTCCACCCCCGCCCCGCGTGCACGAGCACCCGCCCCGGCACCAGATCGGTCTTGCGCCGCTCCACCACGTCCCCGCCGATCCGCCCCACCGGCACTCCCGCCACCGTCAGGTCCCACAGATCGTGCTCGACCGCGCGCCGGGCCATGATCTCGCCGTACGGAACGGTGAACCGCACCACCCGCTCCCCGACGGCACGGGCGACGACGGTGAAGTCGTACGCGGTGTCGGTCCGGGAGACGGCCCGGACCTCGGCCCCCTCCCGCACGGCGTCGGCGTCCCCGTACAGCGTCGCGGTGACGGTCACCGACTCCTCGCCGACCTCGACGGTGTCGATCTCCGCGTGGGCGGGCCGCAGCCATGTCCGCAGCGCGAGGAACCCGTCGGCGGTCGGGTAGGGGATCCACGCCCCCACGCCGTCCCGGCCGGCGCGCGGCGGGCGCCCGACGAGCGCGGCCTGCTCGACCAGCCGCGCGGTCAGCCGCAGCCGCTTGGCCGTGCCGCGCGGCACGACGTAACAGTCCCAGCGGCCCTCGGCGAGGGTGTGCTCGGTGGGGCGGAGGACCGCCCGCAGCACGGTGTCCGGCGCGTCGGCGCCCGGCAGGACCGGCACGCCGATCTGCCGTTCGCCGGGGTCGCGGCGGAGCCGGGCGACGAAGTCGAGCGGCCCGGCCGGCAGCTCCGCGGGGTCCAGCAGGACGACGAGACCGCCGTCGCCGGTGGCGCGGGCGTGCGCGGACGGGGTGGCGGCGCTCCCCCCGGTTCCGGCGGCGGGTGTGTCCCGCACGCGGCGCGAACGGAGCGCCCGGGCGGCCCTCACGGCGAGCCGTCCGAGGCGGGCGGCGCCGTCCCGGCGGCGGCTCCGGGCGCCGGCCAGTTCCTCGAAGAGGTCCTCGTAGCGGCGGGCGACGGCGGCGGGCGCGTACGTCCCGGCCTTGGTGAGCGCCTCCTTGCCGAGCCGTTCGCGCAGGGCCTCGTCGGTGACGACACGGTTCAGGGCGTCGGCGTAGGCGTCGACGTCCCCGTCGAGCGGGACGAGGATGCCGTCCCGGCCGTCGGTGATGATCTCGCCGGGGCCGTGCGGGCAGTCGGTGGCGACGACCGGCACCCCGCAGTGCATGGCCTCGACGATGGTCATGCCGAAGGACTCCATGTCGGAGGAGACGGCGGCGACGGCGCCCTTGGCCCACTCGGTCTCGATCGGTGAGACCGCCCCCATGAGGAAGACCCGGTCGTGCAGCCCGAGCCGGTCGATCTGCTCGCGCAGGTTCTCCTTCTGCGGGCCGCGTCCGTAGATGCGCAGGGTCCAGCCGGGGTGGTCGGCGGCCACCTTGGCGAAGGCGTTCACCAGCCGGTCGTACCGCTTGATGGGGATGAGCCGGCCGGCGGCGACGATGACCCGGGAGTCGAGGGTGGAGCGTTCGACGGCGCCGGCCCGGACGCCGTTGGGCACGCACACGATGGTGGTGCCGACGTGGGGCAGCGCGGCACGGTACTGGGCGGCGTCGGCCTCGGAGACGGTGACGTAGGCGTCCAGACCGGCGATGGCCTTCGTCTGGTCGGTGCGCAGCGGTTCGCGGTACTGGTCGAGGCTCAGGTGCTCCTGGCCGACGCGGAGGTAGCGGCGACGGCCGTCGCGGGCGAGGTAGCCGTTGAGGTCCGGACGGGTGGCGATGACCACGTCGGCCTCGGTGCGGGCGAGGAAGCCGCCGATGCGTGCGTCCTGGAGCCCGGTGTAGGGCAGGTTCCCGGTGGCCCCGCTGTACGGGAACATCGTGCCGGGCCGTTCGGTGAGCGGGTGGTCGCCCTCGTAGCCGGCGGTTCCCTCCCGCAGGTCGATCAGCGAGGTCAGCCGGACGCGCGGATCGAACGTGAGGGCCGGTTCGGCGCGGGAGCGGTGGACGCTGACGACCTCGACGTCGTGCCGGTCGGCGAACGCGGCCGAGAGGTTGGCCGTCGAGCGGATGGTGCCACCGATACCGAAGGCGTTGTTGATCAGAAAAGCGATCTTCATATGTGGTTCCCCTGGAAACCGCCCGGGCGCGGGCGGCATCGCGCCGGTCGGTCAGGGAATGCGCGCGGGCACGGCTGTCACATGGTCGGCGATCGACGAATGAGCGATAGAACGAGGAATGAGTGAACGGGTGAGCGAATGAACGGGTGAATGCATGAATGAACGAACGGACGCAGCGGAAATCGACCGGACGCCCCGAAAGCGCGTCATACGGTGAAATTCCCGCCGGACGGCGAAAAGCCTATGCGGCGAACGTCCCGATTCCCGCCGGAACGCGCCGGGCGGCTCGACGGATCCTCATGGCCCCGGATTCGCCTGGTCACGGATTCGCCTGGTCACGGCAGGCTCCCCTGCCGGCCAGGTCAGGCGGATGGGAGGGGGAAGGAAAAGTGGGCCGAGATTATGTTCACCAGAAACAGGAACTCAGAATAATCTCGGCCACGCGCGCGCCGGAATTATCGGCCGCGACGTCACCGACTGATGTGCGTGCTACTGGTTTTCGAGCGGGGCGGGCCGCAGCGGAGTCGTCTCCAGTACGTCCGCCGCCATCCGTGCGGCCGGCTCCGCGGTGTGCGCGGCGATACGCCGGAACGTGTCCTGGGCCTGTCGCGCGGGCCATTCGGCGGGCAGATGCCGCACGGGAAGGCGCGGGTCGGTGCGGATGACACGCAGCCATTCGGCGACGAGCCGCAGCCGGGTGGCGATCGGGTCGGCGGCGGTGAGATCGGCGGTGGTCCACCGCTTGTCGAAGGCGACGTAGCGCGCGGCCAGTCCCTCCAGGTCCCAGCTCTCGCGGATCATCAGGCCGACGTCGGTGAACGCGTCGGCCTGCGCGTGGAACACCTTCACATGCGCGTCCAGACCCAGCTCGGAGACGATTCCCCGCACGTCCACCCGGCCCGGCGCGATCCACAGGCCGCTGTAGAGGGCGCCGAATCCGGACCAGGTGAGCCGGGAGCGCAGATCGTGCCGCTGGCGCTGCCAGGACTCGGGGAGGGAGAAGCCGAGGAGGGTCCAGGTGCCGTCCCAGTCCTCGTTCACGGCGCCGTCGCGCCAGATGCGCTGTCCGCCGTCGCGCAGGATGTCCCCCGCGTGCGGGGTGAGCCCGAAGAACATCCTCCGGCCCTCCCGCTGCCGCCGCAGCAGCCCCCGGTTCACCATCCGCGTCAGCGTGGACCGAACGGCCTGCTCTCCGGTGCCGACCCGCCCCAGCACGTCGATGATGCTCCCCGAGTACACCCCGAGGTCGCCTTCCTCCAGGTCGAGCACGTGATTACCGAAGAAGGACAGCACCAACGACTGCGGCCGCAACTGCGCACCGACGACATCGACTTCCAGGATCGCGTCCTCCACAGCGGTAAGGGTACGGGGGCTGCGCGGGCCGGTTCAGGCGACTTCCCCCGCCGGCAAGCAATCCACCACCGCCCAACAGAACCGCCCCGCAGGGGGCGCGGGGAACTGCGCGAGAACCCCCACCGGACCCGCACCCGAACACCCGCACCCCCCCCGCCCCGAACCCGGCCGCGGCCCGCCGCATCCCCCTACGAAGCCACCTCTTCCCTCGCCGCCCCCTCCCGGAGGGACACCTCGCCCAGTGAATCCCGGTGGGTCTCGCGGACGAACCACACGGTCGCGGCGGTGATCGCCGCACCCCCGCAGATCAGCAGCGAGATCGGCGTGCTGGACCCCCCGTCGGCCGCCACCAGACTCCCCGCGATCATCGGCGAGAACCCGGCACCGATCAGGGTGGCGAGCTGGTACCCGAGGGACGCCCCCGTGTAGCGCACCTTCGTCCCGAACATCTCGGTGAGCAGCGCCCCCAGCGGCCCGTACATCACGGACTGGGCGAACCCGTGGCCGAGGACGACCGCGAGGATCAGCAGTCCGGGCGAACCGGAGTCCACCAGCGCGAGCACGGGGAAGGCGAGCGCGACGGAGGCGACGGCCCCGGCGAGGACGACGGGCCGGCGGCCGACCCGGTCGGAGAGCGCCGACGCGCACGGCAGCACGACCAGGGCGACGGACGCGGAGACGGTGAGCGCGGTGAGGACCTGCGGCCGGGGGTAACCGATCCCGGTGGCGTACGCGATCAGGTAGCTGGTCAGCAGCGACTGGGCCGTGAACGCGCCGATGCCGACACACGCGGCCAGCACCAGCGCCCGCGGCCGGCGCAGCACGTCCACGATCGGCAGCCGCGCCTCGGTCCGGTCCTTCTTCACCTGGGCGAAGAGCGGGCTCTCGACGACCTTCAGCCGGACGAAGAGGCCGACGCCGAGCAGGACGACGCTGAGCAGGAACGGCACACGCCAGCCCCACGCGGTGAACTCGTCGCGGGGCATGGCGACGACGAAGGTCACGACGAGCGAGGAGAGCAGGGAGCCGAGCGGGGCTCCCATCTGCGTGAAGCTGGACCACAGTCCGCGCCGCTTCTCGCCGGCGTGTTCGACGACCATCAGGGTGGCCCCGCCCCATTCGCCGCCGATGGCGATGCCCTGGAGGACGCGCAGGGTGATCAGGAGGACGGGGGCCCAGACGCCGATCGTGTCGTAGGTGGGCAGCAGGCCGATGAGGAAGCTGGCGCCGCCCATCAGGCCCATGGTCAGCAGCAGCATGGACTTGCGGCCGAGCCGGTCGCCGTAGTGCCCGAAGACGATGCCGCCGAGGGGGCGGGCCACGTATCCGGCGGCGAACGTGCCGAACGCGGCGATCGTGCCGACGGCCGGGTCGGCGCCCGGGAAGAACAGTTCGCCGAAGACGAGCGCGGCGACGGTGCCGTAGACGAGGAAGTCGTAGAACTCGACGGCCGTACCGAGCAGCCCGGACAGCGCGACGCGGCGCAACTGCTTGGCGCGCAGGGCCTGTTCGGGCGGTCCGGGCTGTTCGGCGGAGGTGGGGAGGGGGGACGGGGGCATGCGGTTCTCCCTGGAGCGAGGGGGGAAGAGGGAGGGAACACCGCGAAGGTAGGCGCCTGTCTACCCGCCGTCAATATTCTGCACAACATCGACTTCGGGCAGCGCGCCCGGCCCCACCGCCCTGGAAACTCAGGCCCCCTCCGGCTTGCGGGCGACGGCGAAGATGCGGCGGAACGGGAACGGGGTGCCGTGGGCGGTGGCCGGGTAGGCCGCGCGGAGGGCCGCCCGGTACTCGGCGACGAACGGCTCGGCGTCCGCGCCCAGTTCGGTGAGGACCGGCCGCAGTCCCGTACCCCTCACCCAGTCGAGCACCGGGTCCTCGCCCTGGAGGAGGTGGACGTACGTCGTCTCCCAGGCGTCGGCCTCGCAGCCCAGGTCGGCGAGGGCGGCGAGGTAGCCGGCCGGGGTGTGGACCGCGTCCTCGTGGCGGAGCGTGTCGCCGAGCCGGTCCTTCCAGCGGGCGGAGTGGGCGAGTTCGCGCATGAGGCGATGGCTGGGCGAGTCGAAGTTGCCGGGGACCTGGAAGGCGAGGGTGCCACCGGGGGCGAGGGCGTCGACCCAGGCGGGGAAGCGGTCGAGGTGCCCCGGCACCCACTGGAACGTGGCATTGCTGACGATCAGGTCGTACGGCTCCCCGGGCACCCAGGTACGGACGTCGGCCGGGGTGAAGTCGATGCTGCCGCCGCCCGGGGTGGGTCCCTCGTGGTCGACGTGGGCCCGGTCGAGCATCTCGGGCGAGTTGTCGTACCCGGTGATGTGCGCGGTGGGCCAGCGGTCGGCGAGGAGGCGGGTGACGTTGCCGGGGCCGCAGCCGAGGTCGGCGACGCGCGGGTGCGCGGCGGGCGGGTCGGGGACGTGGGCGAGCAGGTCGACGAAGGCGCGGGCGCGGTGGCCGGCGTGCCGCAGGTACTGCTGGGGGTCCCAGGTGGGGCTGGTCGCGGGCATGGGGGTACCTCCTCGTGGATCCGTGTCGCTCCGTCCTCACTCTCACGGGCGATTATCTCGAAGTCAAGAGACTTGCTCCTAACTCTCTCGATCTCAAGAGACTTCACGTCGACACAACCACTACACTGATCGTCATGGAGGACGAGGTCGATCGGCTGGTCGCAGCGTGGCGCCGGGAGCGCCCCGACCTCGACGTGGAGCCGCTGGAAGTACTCAGCCGGGTGAGCAGACTCGCCCGGCACCTGGACCGCGCGCGCAGGCTGGCGTTCGCCGAGCACCAGCTGGAGCCGTGGGAGTTCGACGTGCTGACCGCGCTGAGGCGTGCGGGGGACCCGTATCAGCTCTCGCCGGGCCAGCTGCTGACGCAGACGCTGGTGACCTCGGGCACGATGACGAACCGCATCGACCGGCTGACGAAGAAGGGCCTGGTCGAGCGGCTGCCCGACCCCAGTGACCGCCGGGGCGTGCTCGTCCGGCTCACGGACGAGGGCCGGGACCGCGCCGACCAGGCGCTCGCCGGGCTCCTCGACCAGGAACGGGCGATCCTGGCCGAGCTGTCCCGCACCCAGCGGGGCGACCTGGCGGGCCTGCTACGCCAGTTGACCGCCCCGTTCGACAACATCCCCGGCTAGGTCCACCGGTCCGACCCCCGCCCGGCGCGCGAGCGCGACGGCGGCGAGCGTGGAGTGGACGCCCAGCTTGCCGAGGACGTTCTGCATATGGGTGCGGACGGTGTGCGGGGAGAGGAACAGGCGCTCGGCGACGGCCTTGCGCCCCAGCCCCGCCACCATGCACCGCAGCACCTCCCGCTCACGCGGGGTGAGGGACTCGACGAGCCGCTCGCTCTCCGTGCGGTGCTTGCGCGCGGCGGTCAACTCCCGCAGGACACCCGTGAGCAGCGCGGGCGGCAGATGCGTCTCGTCCCGCAGCACGCCCCGGATGACCGTGAGCAGCCGGGACAGCGAGCAGTCCTTGGCGACCCACCCGGACGCGCCCGCCTGGAGGGCCAGCGCGGCCCGGCGCGGATCGTCCTTCTCGGCGAGGACGACCGTCCGTACGCTCGGCTGGCCCGAACGCACACCCGCGACCAGCGATATCCCGTCCACCAGCCCGTCCTCGCCACCGTCCGAGACGGCCACGGGCACGGCGGCCGGGCGGGCGCCCGGGGCATGGGCTCCCAGGTCGGCGTCGACCAGGAGCACGTCGAACCTGCGTCCCTCGGCCGCCGCGCGGTCCAGGCAGCGCAGAGCGGCGGGGCCGCTGCCCGCCGCGGACACGTCGACGTCCGGCTCGGCGGCCAGGGCCGCGGCGAGCGACTCGGCGAAGATACGGTGGTCGTCGACGACCAGTACTCGGATGCGCACCACAGAAACCCCCACTGGTCGGGGGACGACCGGCGCGAGTACGGCGCCCGAAGCGTGCCCCGGTGAACACCTGGGACGGGGCGTCGCAGCCGCACGGCCGCCGCCGTGCTGAACCGCTACCCCCACTCCGGGCGTCGTACCCGACTGTCTCGCCCCCTGATCAGCACCGGCCCCCACCGGCGCTGTTCATCAGAGTACGGCCGGGGAGCAGGAGCGGAAGGTAATTTGCAGAACTGTTTGTCCGGCACGTTTATGGTGGGCCACATGTTTCGTATCGAGACAGAAGTCGACAGAGAACGAAGCCAATTACTGCTTTCCCGGCTGCGCGCGAGTAACACCGCCGCCTCGCCGGTCCTCCGTGAGCTGCGCGGCACCCCCGGTGAACGGGAGTCCCCGCTCCAGGTGTGGGCCCTGGACGAGGCGGGCGAGGTCGCCGGCGGACTGGTCGGCCACACCTGGGCCACCTGGCTGCACGTCACCTATCTGTGGGTCGACGAGCGCCACCGCGGCGAGGGCCTCGGCTCGCGGCTGCTGGCGACGGCCGAACGGATCGCCGTCCGCGACCGGGCCTGCCGGTCCGTCCGCCTGGAGACCTGGGACTTCCAGGCCCCGGATTTCTACAAGCGGCTCGGCTACGAGGTGGTGTGCGTGATCCCCGACTATCCGCCGGGGATCACCGAGTACACGCTGACGAAAAGGATCGGCTGAGGTCAGGAGAGCCGTCGGGCGCCCGCCGACGGCACCGCCGCGAAGACCCGGGGGGCGGTGAAACCGGCGGCGGCGAAGGCATCCTCGACCGACTTGGTGACCGCGTCCGCGTCGCTCTCCTCGACCAGGACGATCGCGGAGCCGCCGAAGCCGCCGCCGGTCATCCGGGCACCGAGGGCGCCCGCGCCCAGCGCGGTGTCGACGACGAGGTCCAGTTCGGGGCAGGAGATGCGGAAGTCGTCGCGCAGCGAGGCGTGGCCCTCGACGAGGACGGGCCCGATCGCCCGGGTCTCGCCCGACTCCAGCAGGGAGACCACGCGTTCGACGCGCTGGTCCTCCGTCACCACGTGGCGGACCAGGCGGCGGACCTCCTCCTCGTCGCCGAGGCGGCTCAGGGCCGCGTCCAGCTCGTCGTAGGCGACGTCCCGCAGCGCGTCGACGCCGAGCAGGGCGGCGCCCTTCTCGCAGCCGGCGCGGCGCTTGCCGTACTCGCCCTCGCTGTGGGAGTGCTTGACCTGGGTGTCCACGACGAGCAGCCGCATGCCCTCGGCGGCCAGGTCGAAGGGGATCTGCCGCTGGGAGAGGTCCCGGGTGTCGAGGAACAGGGCGTGGCCGCTCTCGCAGCAGGCGGAGGCCGTCTGGTCCATGATCCCGGTCGGGGCGCCGACGTAGACGTTCTCCGCGCGCTGGCACAGGCGGGCCAGCTGCCAGCCCTTGAGACCGAGGGCGTAGAGGTCGTTGAGGGCGAGGGCGACGACCACTTCGAGGGCCGCCGAGGAGGACAGGCCCGCGCCCGTGGGGACCGTCGAGGTGAGGTGGATGTCGGCGCCGGTGACGGCCGTGTGGCCGGCCTCGCGCAGGGCCCAGACGACACCCGACGGGTACGCCGTCCAGGCGCGGTCGGCGCCCGGGGTCAGCGCGTCGAGGGACAGTTCGGCCACGCCGCCCTCGATGTCGTCGGAGTGCAGGCGCAGCAGGCCGTCCGTGCGCCGGGACACCGCCGCGATCGTGGTGTGCGGGAGGGCGAAGGGCATGACGAAGCCGTCGTTGTAGTCGGTGTGCTCGCCGATGAGGTTCACCCGGCCCGGCGCGGCCCACACCCCCTCCGGCTCCGCCCCGTACAGCTCCTCGAACCGCTCGGCGACGACGACAGCCTCGCTCATCCCCTGACCCTGACCTTTCCGTACTCGACCGACGAACCGGCTCGACCGTGTGAAACGGGCCGGGCCGGCACACTACTGGGCGCCCATCGGGGCGTCTCCGCCCCGTTCGGCGTGCGCCTGCCTACGGGGCGTGCGCCTGCCTACTCGGCGTGCGCCTGCGCGAACCGCCAGGCGTCCGCGACGATCCCGGCGAGGTCCGCTCGGGAGGGGTTCCAGCCGAGGCGGGCGCGGGCCGTGTCGGCGGAGGCGACCAGGGTCGCCGGGTCGCCGGCGCGGCGCGGGGCGACGACCTCGGGGATCGGGTGGCCGGTGACCTGCCGGACGGTCTCGATCACCTCGCGCACCGAGAAGCCGTTGCCGTTGCCGAGGTTACAGATGAGGTGCTCGCCGGGCCGTGCGGCGTCCAGCGCCAGCAGGTGGGCGTCGGCGAGGTCGGCGACGTGGATGTAGTCGCGGATGCAGGTGCCGTCGGGGGTCGGGTAGTCGTCGCCGAAGACGGAGATCGCGTCCCGGCGGCCCTGGGCGACCTGGAGCACCAGCGGGATGAGGTGCGACTCGGGCTCGTGGCGCTCGCCGCAGGTGCCGTAGGCGCCGGCCACGTTGAAGTAGCGCAGCGAGACGGCGCCCAGGCCGTGGGCGGCGGCCTCGCCGGTGATCATGTGGTCGACGGCCAGCTTGGAGGCGCCGTAGGGGTTGGTCGGCCTGGTGGGCGCGGACTCGACGATCGGGGTGGTCTCCGGCTCGCCGTAGGTGGCGGCCGTGGAGGAGAAGACCAGCTTGCGCACACCGGCCTCGCGCATCGCGGCGAGCAGGGCCATGGTGCCGCCGACGTTGTTGTCCCAGTACTTCTCGGGCTTCACCACGGACTCGCCGACCTGCGAGAACGCGGCGAAGTGCAGCACGGCGTCGAACGTCGCGTCGAGCCACTTGGCGGCGTCGCGGATGTCGCCCTCGATGAAGGACGCGCCGGCGGGCACGCCCTCGCGGAAGCCGGTCGAGAGGTTGTCGAGGACGACGACCTCGTGGCCCGCCTCCAGCAGATGCTGGGCGACCACGCTGCCGACATAGCCCGCGCCACCGGTGACCAGGTACTTGCCGCTCATGAACTCGCTACCTCTCGCAGTCGCTCGGCCGCGCGCTCCGGCGGCACGTCGTTGATGAACACGTTCATGCCGGATTCGGAACCCGCGAGGAACTTCAGCTTGCCGGAGGTGCGGCGGATGGTGAAAAGCTCGAGGTGGAGCGCGAAGTCCTCGCGCTGGACGCCCTCGAACTCCTCCAGCGTGCCGAACGGGGCCTGGTGCCAGGCCGCGATGTACGGGGTCGGAGGCTCACCCTCGCCGAAGATCCGGTCGAAGCGCCTCAAGAGTTCCAGATAGACCTGGGGGAATTCTGTGCGGGCGTCCTCGTCGAGCGCGAGCAGGTCGGGCACGCGGCGCTTGGGGTACAGGTGGACCTCGTACGGCCAGTGCGCCGCGTACGGCACGAAGGCGGCCCAGTGCTCGGTCTCCAGGACCATCCGGTCGCCGGCCAGTTCGCTCCGCAGGACGGCGTCGAAGAGGTTCTCGCCGCCGGTGGCGTCCTTGTGGGCCGCGAGGGAGCGCAGCATCAGCGCGGTGCGGGGTGTGGTGAAGGGGTAGCCGTAGATCTGCCCGTGCGGGTGGCCCAGGGTCACGCCTATCTCGGCGCCGCGGTTCTCGAAGCAGAACACCTGCTCGACGGAGGGGAGATGCGACAGCTCCGCCGTGCGGTCGGTCCACGCGTCCAGGACGAGACGGGCCTGTTCGTCGGTGAGGTCGGCGAAGGAGGCGTTGTGGTCCGAGGTGAAGCAGACGACCTCGCAGCGGCCGGAGTCACCGGCCAGGGACGGGAAGCGGTTCTCGAACACCACGGCGTCGTACGACGAGTCCGGGATCTCGCTGAGCCGGTCGCCCTCGGAGGGGCAGAGCGGGCATTCGTTCGCCGGGGGGTGGTAGATGCGGCCCTGCCGGTGCGAGGCGATCGCGACCGAGTCGCCGAGCAGCGGGTCCCGGCGTACCTCCGACGTGGTGACGGTGCGCTCCAGGGGTCGCTTGTCCACCGCGTCGCGCACCGTGTCGTCGCGCAGGTCGTAGTAGATCAGCTCACGACCGTCGGCCAGCCGGGTCGAGGTCTTCTTCACGCCGGACTCCCCATCCCACCCATCAAACAGAACCAAACACATCAAAGCACAGGTTCCGACGTTCGTCACCATCACAAACAAACAAAGATCACCAGATCCAGACTGGTCGGCCCCCGCCGGTTGCCCGGCGGGGGCCGACTGCGTCGTGGTCGTCTACTTGGTCGTGCGGTAGGCCCGGTGGACGGTCTGGGTCAGGGTGTTGCCGTCGGCGTCGGTGAGGGCGACCCGCAGGGAGACGGGGCCCGGCTCGGCGGGACTGCGCAGCTTGAGCAGCTTGCCGTCGACGGCGGTGGCCTTCTTCCAGGTCCTGCCGTCGTCGTAGGAGACGGTGAAGGCCAGCTTGCGCAGCGTGGTGGCCTTGGTGGCCGCGCCCTGGAGGGTGAAGGGCACGGTCAGGGTCGTACCGGCCTTGGCGGTACTGGCCGTCGACAGCTTGGGCGTGTAGCGGACGACGGTCAGCGGGAGCCGCCTGGGGGTCTCACCTGGGACGTGGGCCGAGGCGAAGGTCCAGGTGGCGGTCGTCCGGGTGCTGACCGCGAACCGTGCCGGGTCGCGGGAGACGTCCACGGCGAGCCTGTAGGTGCGCTTGCCCGCGGGGACCGTGTACGAGTCGCCGTTCAGCGGGGCGTTCACGGCGAAGATCTTCTTGCCGTCGGCGTGGAGCGAGCTCCTGGCCCGGGTGTGGTCGGAGGTTCCCAGGTTGCCGACGCCGTCGGAGAACAGCGGGACGTACGCCGAGAAGGTGTCGCCGACGCGTACCGCTTCGGGCCGGTCGAGGACGGCCGAGAGGGGGCCCGAGGGGAGGGACGGACCGAAGACGCCGACGTTGAACCGCTGGGTGTGGACCTTGCCCGCCCCGTACGCCCGGGGAATGCCGGCCTGCGTGCTCTCCCACGTCGGCTCGCCCTCGGCGTCGGGCGCGCCGTACTGACTGGCCTGGTAGAACCACTTGATTCCGTTGGGCAGCACGTAGTCGGTGCCGGACAGCGGCAGACGGCCCGCGGTCGTGTGCGGGTTGTAGAAGCCGCCGTACATCAGCGGTGCGGCGGCGACGGTCGTGGTCCTGCCCTTGACCGGCGCACCGACGACGACCTCGACCTTGGTGAGCTGGGCCCGCCTGACGTTCTCGGTGAAGCCGGACAGATCACCCGTACGGTTCCAGGCCAGCCGGTAGTTGACGGCCTTGTGGGTCCAGATGCCGTGGTACAGAGCGGACACCTCGGCGGCCGGCGCCGGGGCGCCGAGCTGTCCGACGCGGATGCTGCCGAAGGAGGGGACGTCGTAGACGGAGGTGTACGGCTTGTCGTCGACGTCGACGTGGAAGAAGAACATCGCGCCCGCGGGCCTGGCCGCGGCGTCCGGCACGGTGATCCTGACGGGCTTCGTCCTCCGGGCGTCCATGACCACGGTCGTGTCCTCGGTCAGCGCGAACTTCGGGTGCAGCAGCACGGACCCTCCGTCGCCGGCGGTGCGGAGCATGCCTTCCAGGGCGTAACGCCCCTTCGGCAGACGGATGGTGACCTCGCCGTCCTTCTCGTCGGAGGCGTCCGTCCAGACGTCGTTGTCCAGACCGTAGATGCTCGTCGAGGCGTCGCCGAGGGCCTTGCCCTCGAGGTCGAGGTGCTTGACGGTCAGGTCGTACGACTCGACCTCGCGGACCACGCCCAGGGAGGTGCGCGCGGTCGTCGTGCCGCCGGCGGTCGTGCCGTCCGTGCCGGTGGCGGTCAGCGAGCCGCCGAAGCCGCCGTCGGCCGTTCCCACGCGGGTGTCGGCGGTCACGGTGGCCGTCGCCTCGCCGCCCGCCGGGACGGTGAGGCGCTGCGGCGAGACGGTGAACAGGCCCTCGGCGGCGGGCTTTCCGTCGTTGCCGTACGCCTCGGTGGCCAGGTCGAGGGTGACCGGCTCGGTGCCCGCGTTGCGGTAGGTGACGTCCTTGGTGACCGGCCGGTCGTCGGTGTGGGGGTACGCCTGGGTGCCGAAGCCGAGCGCGGTCGGACTGCTGGTGAGCTGCTGGGTGATCGCCCTGGCGACGTCCAGCCGGCCGGTGCCCTGCGTGTACGCGGAGGTGGCGTCGGTCGGTTTCGCGGAGGCGGTGAGGGCGGCCTTGATCTGCGGGCCGGTCCAGTCCGGGTGTCGCTGCGCCAGGATCGCCGCGGCGCCCGCCACGTGCGGGGTCGCCATCGACGTACCGCTCAGGGAGACATAGCCGTCGGCGGCGGGGTCGCCCATGTCGCCCTCGGCGGCCCTGGCGGCGACGATGTGCACGCCCGGCGCGGTGACATCGGGCTTGAGGAAGCCGTCGGCCGTGGGACCTCGGCCGGAGAACCCGGCGATGGCGTCCCGGCGGTCGACCGCGCCGACGGTGAGCGCGGCGGCCGCGCTGCCGGGCGTTCCGATGGTGCCCTCTCCCGGGCCGTCGTTGCCGGCGGCTATGACGAACAGGACGCCGGAACGGGCCGACAGGTCGTCGACGGCCTGCTCGACGGGGTCGATGCCGGGGGTGTCGGTGCCGCCCAGGCTCATGTTGACGACCTCGGCGCCCTGCGCGACGGCCCACTGCATGCCCGCGATGACACCGGAGTCGTCGCCCTCGCCGGAGTCGTCGAGCACCTTCCCGACCAGGAGCCGGGCGCCGGGCGCGACGCCCGCGTACGTCGCGCCCGTGGGGGACGCGGCCCCGGAGCCCGCGATCGTCGAGGCCACATGGGTGCCGTGGCCCGCGCGGTCGACGGTGTCCGCGGCGGCGGAGAAGTTCTTCACCGCCTCGATACGGTCCTTGAGGTCCGGGTGGGTGGCGTCGATGCCGGTGTCGAGGACGGCGACCTCGACGCCCTTGCCGTCGTATCCCGCCCTGTGCGCCGCGGGCGCGCCGATCTGCGGCACGCTCCTGTCCAGGGTCGCCTTCACCTTCCCGTCCAGCCAGATCTTCCTGACCTTCGCGGAGCCGGTGCCGCTGGTGAGGGTCTCCCACAGTCCCGCGCCCTCGGACTTTCGGACGCGTACGGCGTCGCCGTTGATGCTCGGCAGATCCCGCCGGACGGTCGCGCCCGCGCCGCGGAACGTGCTCGCCGACAGGGACGTGCCCTTGTCGTAGGTGACGATCAGCGGCAGGTCGGAGCGGCGGGCGTCGTCGTAGCGCGAACGCACCAGGTGCGTCACATCGAACAGCCGCCGGTCGGCGGTCCCGTTCGCGAGCAGCGGTTCGGCGTCGCGCGGCAGGACGTACGCGTGGCCCGCGGCCTGCTGGACGCGGAAGGCCATCCCCTCGCGGCCCTCGGCGGCCGTCACGCCGGTGACCTTGCCCTCGGCGTCGAGGGTCACCCGGTCGCCGGTGACGAGGGTGACGGTCCTCGCGGGGGCGCCGGCCCGGGGCCCCGGTGGGGCGGCCTCGGCGCTGTCGGACGTGCTCACCAGCAGCCCGGCGCCGAGCGCCGCCGCCAGGGCGGCCGCCAGCGGGACGGTGGTGACCGCTCGTTTCCTGCGCTTGTGCGACTTCAACTCGGGCCTTTCGACATGCTTCATGGCGATGTGTTCGCCGAATCGGGGCAGCATCGGGACGCGGCGGAGCGACGGTGTGGCCGCTCGGCCGCGTACGGGGTGACGACTGCGAGGAGGATCGGGTCGGACGAGGCGCTCGGACGGATGTCAGACGAGGCGCTTGCGACCCCAGAGGATGACGAACGCCGCGATGCCGGCGGTCAGGGCCAGCAGGATCGAGGCGCCGAGCCACTGCATGGACGACATCTGGGAGAAGGGGATGTAGTCGACGGACCAGCCGACGACCTGCGCCTTGTCCAGGCAGGCTTCGCGGGCCTTCTCGGTCGCCTCGGCGCAGCTGCCCCAGCCGATGAGGTCACCGGAGGCGGTGAGGTAGGACTCGTCCAGGACGTAGGCGTTGCCGGGCAGGTCCGGTGAGGAGTTGTCACCGACACCGTTGTGGGTGGTGATCGTGGCGACGTTCCCGAGGGACGTCCGGACGTACGACCACGCCATCTGCAGCGCGACGGCGAAGCCCAGCGTGACGACCATGGACAGCAGGGTCCGGCGCAGCAGCATGCCGATCGCCACGCCCCCGACGACGGTGAGCAAGGTGAGCGCCACGGGCACGGGTCCGCTGTTGTCGAACGCACCCGGCTCGGCCCAGGTCAGGACGTACGACGACGACTTGACAGGTGACCACCACCAGGTGAACGCGGCGGAGACCGCCGTGGCGCACACCACGACCACGAGCGCGGTCATGGCGAGCTTGGTGACGAGCCAGCGGACGCGGCTCACGGACTGTGCGTTGATCAGCTTGGCGGTGCCGGTCTCCAGGTCGCCGGCGAGCAGGGGCGGGCCGAGGAGCACGCCGATCACGACGGGCAGGAGCCCGAGCAGACCGGCGGCCGCGTTGAGCGGCTTCTGGTCGAACTTGTTCTCCCAGCCGGACTTGAGGTCGGGGTAGCCGTACCCGTCGAGGTACGTGATCATCTGCTGGCGCTGGTAGACGATCACCGCGACGGTGACGGCGGTGGCGGCCAGCAGCGTCCAGTAGGCGGCGCGGTGCTGACGCCAGACGAGCCAGTTCATGCCGCTGAGCCGGAGGCCGCGGCCACGGCCGGCCTCCGCGGCGGCGGGGTCGTAGGAGATGCCGTCGGTGCCGGTCATCGTGCTCATGCCGCCACCGCCTGCGGGGCGACGTAGGAACTGGGGCTGATCAGCGGCGGGGCATCGGGCGAGCGCAGATAAGCGAGCAGGAGCTCCTCCAGGTTCGGGACGCTCGCCTCCCACGGGCCGCCGGTGACCGGCCCGTCGGGGCGTACGAGCGAGGTGAACTGCCGTCCGCTGGTGCGGGTCTCGACCACGGTGTGGTACGCCAGCTCCGGGGGCGTCCGCCCGTCGGAGTGGACCCCGGTCAGCACGGCGTGGGAGGTGCGCAGTTCGTCGACCTCACCGGCCAGACGCAGCCCGCCGTCCGCGATGACCAACAGGTAGTCGCAGGTGTTCTCCAGCTCGGCGAGCATGTGGGTGGACATCAGCACGGTGGTGCCGCGCTCGGCGGCCTCGGCCAGCAGGGTGCCCATCAGCTCGTGGCGGACCAGCGGGTCGAGGTCGGACATCGGCTCGTCGAGGAGCAGCAGGTCGGGACGCTTGCCGAAGGAGACGGCGAAGGCCACCCTGGTGCGCTGGCCGCCGGAGAGTGTGCCGATCCTCGCGTCGAAGGGCACGTTGCCCGCGCGGACGATGTCCTCGGCGGCCCGCTGGTCCCAGCCGGGGTTCAGCTCTCGTCCCATCCGCAGCGTCTCGGCGACGGTGAAGCGCCGGAACAGGGGCTTCTCCTGGGCGAGGAACGCGGTTCGCCGGGTGGCCTCCGCCGACTCGGGGGCCGCGCCAAACACGCGCAGGGTGCCGGTGGTCGGCTCCAGCAGATTGGCGGCGATGGACATCAGCGTGGTCTTTCCGGCCCCGTTGGGACCGACCAGACCGCAGATCCGCCCGGCCGGCAGCCGGAAGGAGCAGTCCCGCAGCGCCCAGCCCCGGCGGTACTTCCGGCCCACCCCGCGGGCTTCTATCGCGGACGTGTCCGCCGGCCCCCCGTAGCCCGTCTCATAGCTCGTCATGCGTGTCCCCTCGTCCTGTGGTGCCTGTGGTGCCTGTGATTCCTGTGGTGGTTCCTGCGGGTCACACCGGTCCCGTCGGTCCCGGCGGTCCCGCGTGCTCGGCGGCAGGCCCGGTCCCGGCGTACCGCTCCTCCATCACCGACGTGACCAGAGCGGTCACGTCGTCCTGTTCGAGACCCGCCTCGCGGGCCCGGTCCATCCAGCTCTCCAGCTCGCCGCGCAGCAGCGAATCCACCGCCGCCTGCGGACGGGCCAGCGACTGACTCACGAACGTCCCCAGCCCCGGCCGCGCTTCGACCAGCCCCTCCCGCTCCAGCTCGCGGTACGCCTTGAGCGTGGTGTTGGGGTTGACCGCGGAGGTCTGCGCCACCGACTTGGCCGTGGGCAACTGGTCGCCGGGCCCGAGTACGCCGAGCCGCAGCGCCTGCTTGGTCTGCTGAACGATCTGCTGATAGGCGGCGACCCCGCTCCGCCTGTCGATGCGGAACTCCAACCCCTTCACCACCAATTCACTAGTCGACTAGTGAATTGATGATGGAGCACACATCGCGAACCTGTCAAAGCCCACAGGTCGGGGCGCCGGCGAGGGGGCGCGAGGGAAGCCGTCGCGCGCGGCGGGGGGTGGGGGCAACACCAGGAGCCGGCGGGTGTTCAGGGGATCCGCTGCTACGACCCGTGGGGCACGGTGGGAAGTCCGCGCCCGGCCGTCGGGTGCACGCCGAACCGGCCGGGTCACGTCGGCCGGGTCAGGCCGGGCGGGTCAGGCTTGGTCGTCGTCGAACAGCTCGGTGGCGTCGTCCGGCCTGTAGGGGTCTGCAGAACCGCCGCGAGGGTGACATCCCGCGCCACCTCGGCCTCTACCTCGTCCACGATCACGGGCACGTTGTCCGGCCCGAGGAGGAGAGGCCGTACGACCGGCGAGGCACGGTCCGGCAGACCGCTTCAAAGGGGCCGAGGGGCATGCCCTACGGGGGCGGGCCGGTCGCCGAGTCGGACACGGCATGGCGTGGCACTCCCCGCGGCACGGTCTTCATCGACGCCGAGGCCCGACGCGGCGTACCGCGGACGGGAGAAGCCGTGTCACTGGCCCCGGCACGTGGCGGAAGTAGACGTTCTCCGACGGCGGCGAAGGCGACACCTGCGTCGAACGCGCCGCCTCCCCCGCGCCCACCTCCTCCACGCCATGAGCGACGGCAGGCCCCACGCGCCGGGTGGGTGATCAGGGTTCCGGGTGCGGGACCGGGCCCGCCCGGTCCAGGAGGCCCGTGCGGGCGGCCAGGGCGGCCGCCTCCAGGCGGGAGCCCACGCCCAGCTTCATCAGCACCCGCTGCACGTGCGTGCGGGCCGTCGACGGGGCGATGCCCATGCCCGCCGCGATGAGGCGGGTGTCCTCGCCGTCCGCGACCCGCACCAGGACCTCGACCTCCCGCGGGGTCAGCATCTGGAGCAGCCGCTGTCCCTCGTCGTCCGGCTGGGCCGCCGGGTTGAGGAGTTCACCGAACGCGCTCTGCAGCAGTTGCGGCGCCACCGCCGCCTCCCCCGCGCGGGCCTTCATGATGGCCCGCTCGACGCCCTCGATGCGCTCGTCGTGCCGGACGTAGCCGGACGCGCCGGCCGCGAACGCCGCCGCGATGCCGCGCGGGTTGGGCACCGGGCCGAGCACCAGCACCGCCACCTGCGGGCGTTCACGCTTGATCTTCACCACCGGGTCGAACATGCCCGGCTCGGCGGGTGTCGCCGTCCCGAGCAGGCACACCTCGGGTGCCCTCGTGATCACCAGATCCGCCGCGCCCGCGGCCGGCGCCGTCGCCGCGAGCACCCGGTGCCCGCGCAGCTTCAACGCCGAGGCCAGCGCCTCGGCCAGCAGTCGGTGATCGTCGACCACCATGAGCCGGACTCCCATCGAGCCACCCCACCCCCCAGTCCCCCAGATGGTTGCCAACTATGGCCGCCCACTGGTCCTCACGGACAGAAGCCCCCCGACTTCACCGTCGGCTCCCCGCTCTTCATGCCCCCGGAAGCTACACGCTTGTTCGACGTTGCGCTCCCCCTACCGGAGAGAAGTGCCCGGATTACCGAAATTCCCGCCCATTCGAGAGGGATGCGGGATACGTGCACGGCCCCGCCCCTGAGCTGGGGCGGGGCCGACGACGGAGATCGAGGGGGCGCTTGGGGTTACTTCACCCCGAAGCCGAGCGCCGTGTACTCCTTCTCGTCCTTCGAATACGGCTTGCTGACCAGTTCCGAGCCGATGAACCACCGTCCGTCGGTGTAGAGCATCTCGCTCAGCGTGGGCGTCATCCCGCTGATCGCGCGGAGCACCGACTCGGAGGACGGGGTCTCCAGGAGCTTGGTCTGCTTCAGCGTCTTGCCGTCGATGGAGACGATCTGGGCGCCCTTGTCGTACGGGCCGTCCTTGTAGGCGATGATGTTCGGCCCGTCCATCCGGATCGGGAACAGGTCGTAGTCGTCACCCGCGTCGACCCGGTCGCCGGTGGACTTCCCCGTGGCCAGCGAGAAGGAGACGATCTCGTTGGTGGAGCTGTACGAGCCGGTGCCGTCGTGGTTCTTGGTCGGCATGTACACCTTGTCGTTGCCGACGTAGATGCCCCGGCAGGCCCAGACACCGCGGACCGGGCACTCGTAGTCGTACTTGTCGTCCGGGATGGAGATCTTGGCGCGCAGCTTGCCGCTGTCGTCGAGCGAGAAGATGTCCGTCGTGCCGGTCAGCGGGACGTCGCTGCCGGTCACCACGCCGAAGACCACCGGCTTGGTGGAGATGATCTTGGCGCGCTGGATGCCGGAGGGCACCTTGTAGGTCCACTTGACGCTGCCCGACCTCGGGTCGAGCAGCTGGATCTGGAAGGTCTCGCTGCCGTAGTCGCCGCACTTGCGGACCGCGATCAGCTGGGCGCCGCCCGCGTAGCCCTCGTCGGTGCACTCGCCGACCTTGGGCGACCACAGCACCTTGCCGGAGTTGACGTCGAACGCGGCGCCGCCGCCGTAGCCGCCGGCCGCCGCGACCGTCGTGCCGGAGATGGTGACCTCGCCGAACGGCACCTTCTCGCCGCTGGTGTCGGCGCTCTTGGTCCACACCTCCTTGCCGGTCTCGACGTTGAACGCGGTGACCTCGGTGCAGGGCTGGCGGTCGTCGTTGTTCTTGCGCTTGGCCGACTCGGTCACCACGACGGCGATGCCCTCGGTGGTGATCTCACGGGAGCCCGCGCAGGTCTGACCGGTGAGGTCCAGCGTCCACTTGGTCTTGCCGGTGTCCGGCTCGTAGCCGACGATCTTGTTCAGGGCGGACTTGGCGTACGTGGTCTTCGTCAGCCAGGAGCCCTTGACGCTGTCGATGGTCAGCTTTTCCTTGACCTCGTGCGCGGGCACCTGGAAGAGGATCTTCGCGGCGGCGCTGCCGGGCGCCTTCTCCTGTGCCTCGGTCGGCACCTCCACGCCGCCGGACGAGGAGCCGCCGGACGACGAACCGCCGTCGTCGCCCTTGGTGTCGTCCTTGCCGCCGGTCGTGCCCTCCGAACTGGCGGTGTCCTTCTTTCCGGTGTCGTCGCCCCCGCTGGTGGAGGTGTAGAGGACACCGCCGCCGACGATCAGCGCGATGGCCACGACCGCCGCCGTGATGATGATCGCCGTGGCGTTGACCTTCTTCTTGCCGGCCGGCTGCCCCACCTGCGGGTGCATCGCCATGGTCGGCGGCTGGTAACCGTAGGGGCCGGGCGGCTGCTGCCCGTAGGGGCCGGGCTGCGGGTGCTGGCCGTACGGGCCGGGCTGCGGCTGTCCGTACGGACCCGGCTGGCCCGGGTAGCCGTAGCCGGGCTGCGGCGGGGGCGTCTGCGGGTAGCCGTAGCCGGGGCCCTGCGCGGGCGGGGGTCCCTGCGGGGGCTGGGCCGGGGGCGGGGTCTGCTGGGCCGGGGGCGCCTGCGGGTAGCCGTAGCCCGGTCCCGGCGCGGGCGGGCCCTGCGGCGGGGGTGCCGGGGCGCCGAAACCGCCGGCCGGCGGGGGCGTGGGCGCGCCGAAGCCGCCCTGCGGCGGAGTGTCCTGCGGGGGCTGCGCGGGCGGCTGGCCCTTGTCCAGCGACGGGGGCTCGGCGGGCGGCTGGTTCGGGGGCGGGCCCGGGGGCTGGTTCGGCGGGGGCGGCGGCTGCGTCATGACGTGAATACCTCGAAGCGGATAGCGGAGGACAGAAGAGGGACGGAGGGGGTGGTCGACCGGTTCACGGCGGGGCCGGACGGCGCCGGACACCCGGCGCCCGAGGCCCGGACCGGCGCGCGGGACCGGCCGACGACGGGGACCGAGCAGGAACCACGGGCCGGCCCGACGGTATGCCCCGGGCTGTCAACACCAGCCGGGCCGTTGACACCGATCGGACCGGTGACGAAGGCCGGGCCGGTGCCACGGACCCGGGCGGTGCCACCGACTGAACCGGTGCCACAGCCCAGGCCGGGGCCGGAGACCGAGCCGGCGCCACGGACCGGCCAGAGACCACGGACCGGAGCGGTGCCAGAGCCGCAGCCGGGGCCACGGACCGAACCGAGGCCACAGTCCGCACCGATGGCACAGACCGAACCAGTGGCACCGGCCGAACCGAAGCCACGAACCGAATCGAAGCCACAGGCCAGGCCGGGGCCGGAGACCGAGCCGGCGCCATGGACCAACCTGAGACCACGGACCGGAGCGGTGCCAGAGCCGCAGCCGGAGCCACGGACCAAACCGAGGCCACAGTCCGGACCGCTGGCACAGACCGAACCAGTGGCACCGGCCAAACCGAAGCCACAGACCGGACCAGTGGCATCGGCCGAACCGAAGCCACGAACCGGACCAGTGGCACAGGCCGAGCCGAAGCCACGGACCGAACCGAGGCCACAGGCCAAACCGATGGCGCAGGCCGAACCGAAGCCACAGGCCGAACCAGTGGCACAGGCCAAACCGAAGCCCCGCGTCGGAGCGGGCTCACGCGCCGGGCCCGGGGCGTCGCCCGAGTCGGCGGCCAGGGCGGCATCCGGGACGTCGGCCAGGGCGTCGCCCGGGACGCCGGCCGGAGTATCGCCCGAGTCGGCGGCCAGGGCGTCGTCCGGGACGTCGGCCGGGGTGTCGCCCGAGTCGGCGGCCGGGGGGTCGCCCGGGCGTGGCTCGTGGCGGTCGTGCGGGTCACTTGCCGAAGGCCAGCATCAACTTCTCCTTCGCGTCGTCGACTCCGGTCAGCAGGGTGGTGGAGATGTAGAAGCGCCCGTCCACGTAGTCGACGGCCTTCGCGTAGAAGGAGCCCTCGATCTCCGCGGCGCTCGCCGGCATCTGGAGGAGCTTGGTCGCCTTGGGGGCACCGGCGGCCGGGACGGACACGACCTGGCCGCCCGCGTCACGCGTGGGTTCCACGTACGCCAGGAGCCGGCCCCCCTCCGCCTTGAGCGGCACGATCTCCGCGTCGGCGGAGGGCGACTTGAGGCGCCACTTCTCCTTGCCGGTCGCGAGGTTCAGGGCGACGACCTCGTTCGTGCCGTCCTTCTCCTCGGTCGGCAGGTAGAGGGTGTTCGCGTCGGCCGCCACGGCCGTGCAGCCCGCCACGTCACGGGTGAGGATGCCGCCGTCGCACTCCGGCGCGAACGAGTCGTCGGAGTCGACCTGCGAGCGGGTCGAACCGTCGGCCCTGAACGTGGAGATGTTCCACGTGTTCTCTTCCTCGTTGGCGAGGTAGAGCACGATCGGGTCCACCGAGTAGGCGTGTTCGACCTTCCAGCCCTTGGGGATCTTCCGCGTCCACTTGGCCTTGCCGGTCCTCGGGTCCAGCTCCTGGACCTCGTCGTGCTCCTTGTCGGTGGTCACCGCGCAGGAGGAGACGGCGATCAGCCGCGCGCCGCCCGCGAACCCGGCCGGGTAGCACGACTGACCGTAACTCTTCTTGTCGAACAGCTTCTTGCCGGTGTTGACGTCGTACGCCGTCCCGGACTGCGAGCGGCCCACCATGAGCGTGTCCCCGGTGACGGAGAGCCCGACGCTGATGGCGCTGTCGAACAGCTCGCCCTCCTCCACCTCCGCCGACCAGCCCTTGTCACCGGTGTTCAGGTCGATCTGCTGGAGCTGGTCACACTCGGCGTTCTTCGAGGTGTTCTTCTGGTACGAGATCACGACCCGGCCGGCGGCGGTCGCCTTCGGGGTGACCGCGCAGATCTTGCCGGGGAACTCGATCGGGTCCCAGGCGGGGTTGCCGTCCGACACGTTGTAGCCGAAGAGCTGCTTGTACGCGGGCTTCACCGCCACCTTGTCGGTGACCCACAGGCCGGGGGCGCTCGCACCGGAACCGGGGGCGTCGGGCGCGCTCTTGTACCAGAGCACCTTCGCCTCGCCGGCCTTGACGTCCGCGTTGAGGTCGGAGATGTCGAGGTCCTCGCCGCCGTCGCCGCTGCCGTCACCCTCGTTGACGGGCGCGGACGGCGCCTCCGAGGGCTTGTCGTCCTGGCTCGGCTCCGTGCTCTCCTTGGCGACCGGCTTCTTCTCGCCGTCGTCCCCGAGGCGCGTCACCGCGAACACCGTGCCGCCGACCACGAGCAGTGCGGCCACGGCGGCACCGACGATCATCGCGGGCCTGCCCTTGAACGGGCTCTTGGAACCACCGCCACCGGCCGCCGGCGGGGTGGGCGCGCCCGGGTACTGCGCCTGCGGGTAGCCGTAACCGGCCTGCGGCGACGGATTGTACGGGCCGGGCTGCGCGTAGGGGCCGGACTGCTGCGGCTGTCCGTACGGGCCGGGCTGGGTGTAGGGGCCGGGCTGCGCGGGCGGCGGCTGCTGGGGGTAGCCGTAGCCGGGACCCGGAACGGGCGGGCCCTGCGGCGGGGGCGTCTGCGGGTAGCCGTACGGCTGTTGCGGCGGTTGCGGTTGTGACGGCGGCGGCGGGCCTTGCGGTGTTCCGTAGCCGCCCTGCGGCGGCTGATCGGGTGGCTGAACCATCAGCGCTTTCCCCCTGTTCGCTGCTTTCGAGCCACCCGTGGTCACGCGTGGTGTCGCTTCTCAGACTGTGAAGACTCTTCTCAGACGGCTCTTTCTATCACTGCGAGGCTCCTCCGCACGGGGCCGGTCGCACCCCTGTTCCCAAGGGAGAACCGGCCCGTAATGCCTCCGTTACGCACCTTCACGCCCCCTTCACGGGACGCACGCCCCATACGCCGCAAGCCCTCCGCGCCCCGAAAGGGGCGCGGGGAACTGCGCGAGCAACCACGCTCGACCCGCACCCGGCATCGAACACCGGGCCAACTCGCGTCACCCCGCACGAAGCGGAGCGCTCACGCGTCGTCCGCCAGTTCCAGCCACCGCATCTCCAGCTCCTCCTTCTCGCCGGCCAGCGCCCGCAGTTCGGCGTCCAGCTCCCCCACCTTCGCGAAGTCCGTCGCGTTCTCGGCGATCCGCGCGTGCAACGTCGCCTCCTTCTCGGAGACCTTGTCCAACTGCCGCTCGATCTTCTGCAGTTCCTTCTTCGCGGCCCGCGCGTCGGCGGCGTTGCGCTGCGGGGTCTCGGCGGCGGCGGGCTTCACGGCGATCCCGGAGGAGGCCGCCGCGGCCTCCTCCATGGCGTGCCGCCGCTCGATGTACTCGTCGATCCCGCGCGGCAGCATCCGCAGCGCCGCGTCGCCGAGCAGCGCGAACACCCGGTCGGTCGTGCGCTCGACGAAGAACCGGTCGTGGGAGATGACGATCATCGAGCCGGGCCAGCCGTCGAGCAGGTCCTCCAGCTGGGTGAGGGTCTCGATGTCGAGGTCGTTCGTCGGCTCGTCGAGGAAGAGGACGTTGGGCTCGTCCATCAGCAGCCGCAGCAGCTGGAGCCGGCGCCGCTCACCACCGCTGAGGTCGCTCACCGGCGTCCACTGCTTCTCCTTGTTGAACCCGAAGGTCTCGCAGAGCTGCCCCGCGGTCATCTCGCGCCCCTTGCCGAGGTCGACCCGGTCGCGGACCTGCTGCACGGCCTGGAGCACCCGCAGGTTCGGGTCCAGCTCGGCGACCTCCTGGGAGAGGTAGGCGAGCTTGACCGTCTTGCCGGTGACGACCCGGCCGGCGGCGGGCTGCTTCTCCCCCTCGCTGCGGGCGGCTTCGGCCATGGCCCGCAGCAGGGAGGTCTTGCCGGCGCCGTTGACGCCGACGAGGCCGATGCGGTCGCCCGGCCCGAGCTGCCACGTCAGATGCTTCAGCAGCACCTTCGGGCCGGCCTGCACGGTGACGTTCTCCAGGTCGAACACGGTCTTGCCGAGCCGGGACGACGCGAACTTCATCAGCTCGCTCTTGTCGCGCGGCGGCGGCACGTCCGCGATCAGCTCGTTCGCGGCCTCGACGCGAAAGCGCGGCTTCGACGTACGGGCCGGGGCGCCGCGCCGCAGCCAGGCCAGCTCCTTGCGGACCAGGTTCTGCCGCTTGGTCTCCTCGGTGGCGGCGATCCGCTCGCGCTCGGCGCGGGCGAAGACGTAGTCGGAGTAGCCGCCCTCGTACTCGTAGACCGAGCCCTTCTGCACGTCCCACATCCGGGTGCACACCTGGTCCAGGAACCACCGGTCGTGGGTGACGCAGACGAGCGCGGACCGGCGCTCCCGCAGATGGTTCGCGAGCCAGGAGATGCCTTCCACGTCGAGGTGGTTGGTGGGCTCGTCGAGGACGATCAGGTCCTGTTCCTCGATGAGCAGCTTGGCGAGCGCGATGCGGCGCCGCTCGCCGCCGGAGAGGGGGCCGATGACGGTGTCGAGGCCCTGCGGGAAGCCGGGCAGGTCGAGACCGCCGAACAGGCCGGTGAGCACGTCCCGGATCTTGGCGTTGCCCGCCCACTCGTGGTCCGCCATGTCCCGGATGACCTCGTGGCGGACGGTGGCGGCGGGGTCGAGGGAGTCGTGCTGGGTGAGCACGCCGGCGTGCAGGCCGCCGGAGTGGGTGACCCGGCCCGAGTCGGCCTCCTCCAGCTTGGCGAGCATCCGGATCAGGGTCGTCTTGCCGTCCCCGTTCCGCCCCACGACACCGATCCGGTCCCCTTCGGAGACGCCGAGCGAGACCCCGTCGAGCAGGGCGCGGGTGCCGTACACCTTGCTGACGTTCTCGACATTGACCAGGTTGACGGCCATTACTCTCCTGCCACGGGGACGATCGACCCTCCAGGGTAGTCGGCGGGGTGGAGGGGGCGTGACGGGCGCCCGGCCGGGGCGAGCAGGACGGCCCCTGCGTCCGGCAGCGGGTCCGGTGGGGGCTTGTCGCGCGGTTCCCCGCGCCCCTGAAAGCCGGGGCCGCGCGACCACGACGCACCCGCACCCGCTGCCGGAGGCCGCGCGCCCCGGGGGCGTGTCCACCCGGGGCGCGCGGCGTTCGTGCGAGACCCGGGCCGCGCCGGTGCGGTGCGGGGCACGGCGTGATGCCGTCGGTGTCTCGGCGAGGAAGACGGCCGGGACGGCGTTCGCGTTGGCCGCCCGGCGCGATTCCTCCGCGCCGGCTCACACGGAACGGATCCGCGACGGGCGCCCGCGCCCCGCCCGCTCCACCAGCAGCCAGCCCGCGACGGTCATCGCCACCGCCACCGGCGCGCTCACCTGTACGGCGATCAACAGGGCCGTACGCCCCTCGAACAGCCCGCCGAAGCCGACCATCGACAGCCCCAGCACCCCGAAGAGGCAGAGCACGACCCCGACGGTGGCGGCCGCTCCGGCGTACGCCGTCGGCCCGTGCGCACTCCCGCGCGGGCGCGGGACGCCGGCGCGTGCCGCGGGCCGCTCGAAGCGCCGGAAGGCGGCGACGAGCAGCGCGGTCAGCACCGCCGCGGCCACGATGCGCGGGGGCAGCTGGGCCCACCAGGCGCCCGTCGCGGGCGCGGGCAGCGGCACCCGCAGCGCGAGCAGCACGCCGTAGACGCCGAGCATGGCCGACAGATGCCACAGGAACGCGGTCATCGACACCCCGTTGGCCGCCACGACCGCCCGCCACACCCTCGGCCGCTCCAGCCACCGCCCGGCCGGTCCGCGCAGCCACTCCACCGCGCCGACCAGCCACAGCCCGTGGCACAGCAGCGCGAAGGTCGGCGGCGCCATGTTGGACACCTTCTCGCCGGGCATCCCGACCATCGACAGCGGATACGGCCCGTACGCCACCAGCAGCGCGGCCCCCGCGAGCCCGGCCCCGGCGAGCAGGTACGGCCGGGTCAGCCGCCCGTCGGCGCGCAGGAACCCGAGCTGGTGGACCGCGAGCCACACGAAGGCGAAGTTGAGGAACTCGACGTACGGCACGCCGAGGGCGAAACGCAGCACGTCGACGGCGCCCGCCGCCGCGACCAGCGCCCCGAACGCGCCCCACCCGTACCTCTCGTGCAGCCTCAGCAGCGGCGGGGTGAAGGCGACCATCGCGAGATAGATGCCGATGAACCACAGCGGCTGCGCGACCAGCCGCAGCGCCACGTCGAGCAGTCCGCCGCCCCGGCCCGCGAGCTGGAGGAAGACTGCCGCGACGCCCCACACCCCGATGAAGACCATGGTGGGCCGCAGGAGCCGCTGAAGGCGGGCGCGGAGGAAGGCGGGGTACACGGAGTCGCCGTCCGGGTGGCGGCGGCCGAGCGAGCGGTAGGACAGGGCGTGCGAGAAGCCGCCGACGAAGAAGAACACCGGCATGATCTGCAGGGCCCAGGTGAGGATCTGCAGGCCCGGCTCGACGGCGAGGAGGTTGCCCACCTCGACCCGGCCGTCCTCCCCGCCGCCGGTGGTGACCGCCGCCATCAGCCAGTGGCCGAGGACGACCGTGCCCAGGGAGGCGACGCGCAGGAGGTCGACGTACCGGTCACGGGAGGACGGGGTGGCGGCGGCGAGTTCGCTCGCGCTCGCGCCGGCATGCACGGTTGCACTCATGGGAGTATGGTCGCGCCGGCGCCCGGTCGGGCGTCAGCGCTCCCGTACTCAACTGCCGTCTGAGTACCTAGGCTTGGGTGTTCGTGTTCCGGACGACGGTCGCCCCGGGGGCCGGTGAGACGGCCACCCGTGCCGTCCGGCAGGTGCCGGACGCGAGCAGCCCCTCGGCGACGGCGTGGGCCGCGTCGGCGTCCCGGGCGAGGAAGGCCGTGGTCGGGCCCGAGCCGGAGACGAGCGCGGCGAGCGCGCCGGCCGCGCCGCCGGCGGTGAGGGTGTCGGCCAGCTTCGGGAAGAGCGAGAGCGCCGCGGGCTGGAGGCCGTTGGAGTCCGGCAGGAAGGCCGCCAGCGCGTCGGCGTCCCCCTTGGCGAGCGCGTCGAGCAGGACCTGGGAGGCGACGGGCTCGGGGACGGTGTCGTCTGCGTGCAGCCGGTCGAACTCGCGGTAGACGGCGGGCGTGGAGAGCCCGCCGTCGGCGACGGCGAACACCCAGTGGAAGGTGCCGCCGACGTCGAGGGGCCGGAGTTGCTCGCCCCGTCCGGTCCCGAGGGCCGCCCCGCCCACCAGGCTGAACGGCACGTCACTGCCCAACTCGGCGCAGATGTCGAGGAGTTCGTCGCGCGAGGCGTTCGTCCCCCACAGCGTGTCGCAGGCGAGGAGCGCACCGGCCGCGTCCGCGCTGCCGCCGGCCATGCCGCCGGCGACCGGGATGTCCTTGGCGATGTGCAGATGCACGGCCGGCTCGACGCCGTGGCGTTCCGCCAGCGCGAGCGCGGCCCGCGCGGCGAGGTTCGTCCGGTCCAGCGGGACCTGGTCGGCGCCGGGGCCCGCGCAGGTGACGGTCAGCTCGTCGGCCGGCGTCGCGGTGACCTCGTCGTACAGACCTACGGCGAGGAAGACGTTGGCCAGGTCGTGGAAGCCGTCGGGCCGGGCACCGCCGACCGCGAGCTGCACATTGACCTTGGCGGGGACGCGAACGGTGACGCTCACGAGCGGTGGTGCTCCTCGGTGTGGTGGCTGTCGTAGGTCCTGGCGCCGGTACGGGTCCCGGTGCCGGCGGTGCCCTCGGTGACGCGGTGCTCGGCGATGGCGGCGAACTCCTCGACGCCCAGGGACTCGCCGCGGGCCTGCGGGGAGACACCGGCGGCGACGAGGGCGGCCTCGGCGGCGGCCGCGCTGCCGGCCCACCCGGCGAGGGCGGCCCGCAGCGTCTTGCGCCGCTGGGCGAACGCCGCGTCGACGACCGCGAACACCTCCCGTCGGGTGGCGGCGGTCTTGACCGGCTCGGTCCGGCGGACCAGCGAGACGAGCCCGCTGTCGACGTTCGGCGCGGGCCAGAAGACGTTCCGCCCGATCGCCCCAGCACGCTTGACCTCCGCGTACCAGTTCGCCTTCACCGACGGCACGCCGTACACCTTCGAGCCCGGCCCGGCGGCGAGCCGGTCGGCGACCTCCGCCTGCACCATCACCAGGGTGCGCTCGATGCTGGGGAAGGTCTCCAGCATGTGCAGCAGCACGGGGACGGCGACGTTGTACGGGAGGTTGGCGACGAGCGCGGTGGGCGGGGGGCCGGGAAGCTCGGTCACCTGCATCGCGTCCGAGTGCACGAGGGCGAAGCGGTCGGCGCGGGCGGGCATGCGGGCGGCGATGGTGGCGGGGAGCGCGGCGGCGAGGACGTCGTCGATCTCGACGGCCGTGACCCTGTCGGCGGTCTCCAGCAGGGCGAGGGTGAGCGAACCGAGACCCGGGCCCACCTCGACGACCGTGTCCTGCGGGCGGACGTCCGCGGTCCGCACGATCCGGCGGACCGTGTTGGCGTCGATCACGAAGTTCTGGCCGCGCTGTTTGGTGGGGCGCACGCCGAGCGCTGCCGCGAGTTCACGGACGTCTGCGGGGCCGAGGAGGGCGTCGGGGGGGCTGCTCACGGCACCCAGGGTACGGGGCGGGGTGGGGTGCGATGTTCGGGTGCGGGTGGGTGGGGGCCGGTCGCGCAGTTCCCCGCGCCCCTGAAAAGCAGGGGCTGCGCCCCGTGCTTTCAGGCCCGCAGGCCGTCGCTTTTCAGGCCCGCAGGCCGTCGCTTTTCAGGCCCGCGGGGCCTGGGCTTTCAGGCCCGCAGGGGCCTGATGCTTTGAGGGGCGCGGGGAACTGCGCGACCAACCCCCACGCACCCGCACCCGCCGACGAACCGAACCCCCCACCCCCCAAGGCGCCCCAGACCACAGGCACCGCACCCCTCACCCCCGCAGCCGCGCCCCACAGTGCGGCCAGGGACTCGCCCCCCGCTGCACATACAGCTTCTTCGCCCGCAGCGTCTGCTCGCCCGCGGACGCGTCCTGCGGCCGGCCGCTCCCGCCGAGGCTCTGCCAGGTCCGGGTGTCGAACTGGTACAGCCCCCCGTACGTCCCGGAGGGATCCACCGCGTTCGCCCGCCCCCCGGACTCGCACGCCGCCAGCCCCGCCCAGTTCAGCCCCTCCGCCCCCGCCACGGACGTGGGCATCGCCTTCGTCCCGACCTTCACGACCTGGTCCCGCGGCTCCCGCACGACCTCCGTGCGCAGCAGCCGGGGCCGCTGCCGGACCCCGTTGACCGTGCGGAGCGCGTACGTGATGCGGCGGGTGCCCGGCCGGCCCGCCCGCTCGACGACCTCGGTGCCCCGGAAGAGGGACGGGTCCTCGACGCGGTGCACCCGGAACGGGACCGGCACCTCCCGCACCTCCGTGGACCCGGTCACCCGCAGCACGGTCACCGTCTGTCCGTCCCGGGGGAAGCTCGACGCGTCGACCGAGGTGGTGTCCTCACCGCGCAGGGTGATGCCGGCCTGCTCCACCGCCTCCCCCACGGTCGCCGCGTTCGTACGGATCGTCCTCGTCCGCCCGTCCGCCATGATCGTGACGGTGCGCTCGGTGCGGACGTCCAGCTCCAGCCCCTGACGCCCGATCCGCTGCGAGCGTGAGGTCGAGACGTACGCGCCCTCCGCACGGACCCCGAGCTGCCGGAGCGCCCCGTCCACCGTGCGGGCGGTCGTCCAGACCTCGCGCCGCCGGCCGTCCAGGGTCAGGGCGACGGGCCGCCCGTAGTGGACGGCGACCTCGTCGCCGCTGCTCAGCGCGGTACCCGGGGCGGGGGCGACGACATCGTGGGCGCCGAAGGCGACCCCCTCGTCGGCGAGCAGTTCGGAGACGTCGTCGGCGAAGGTGTGCAGCGTGCGCGGCCGCCCGTCGACGGTCAGCTCGATCGCCTTGTCCTTCGCCACGAACGCGGAGGTCCCGCCCGCGAGAAAGGCCACCACCAGCGCCTGCGGGACCAGCCGCCGCAGCGATCCCGGCCGGTCGGCGGCCCGTCTGCGCCGCACGGCCCGCCGCGAGCCGCCCGCGCCACCCTCGGCGGCCGCGCCGGGCCCGGAGAACGGCCCGTCCGGCTCCGCGGGGGCGGCGGCGTAGGCGGGCCGGTACGTGTCCGCGTAGACCCCGTACGGCAGGGTCTCGGCCTCGTACGGCGGGGTCTTGGCCTCGTACGACAGGGTCTTCGCCTCGTACGGCGGCACTCCGGTCCCGTACGGCAGTGTCCCGGCGTCGTGCGCGACCGGCGGCCGGCCCGTACCGTCCGGGCCATGGCTCTCGTAGGTCTCGTACGACGACGACTGCACGTTGCTCACGACGACACGCTCCAGAGGGGATCCGGGTCCGGGTCGGGCGACGTGAACCTAGCGGACTTCGGTCACCCTCCAAAGCAACGTGGTCACGCAGTGTCGCGACACGGGCCACTGATCATCTTTCTGGGTCACCCGTACGGCCCAAGGAGCGTGATCCGTCAGTAATCGAACACCCTCGCCGTGTTCGCCGCGATCGCCGTCGCCAGCGCGTCCTCGCCGATCCCCCGGACCGCGGCCATCGCCCGGACCGTGACCGGAACGAGATACGGCGCGTTGGGCCGTCCGCGGTACGGCGCGGGTGTCAGGAAGGGCGCGTCGGTCTCGACGAGGACGAGTTCGAGGGGGGCGACGGCGAGGGCGTCGCGCAGCGGCTGGGCGTTCTTGAAGGTCATGTTCCCGGCGAAGGACATGAACCAGCCGTGCTCGGCGCAGACCTCGGCCATGGCGGCGTCGCCGGAGTAGCAGTGGAAGACGGTCCGTTCGGGAGCGCCCTCCTCCTTCAGGACCCGCAGCACGTCGTCGTGGGCGTCGCGGTCGTGGATGACGAGCGCCTTGCCGTGCCGCTTGGCGATCTCGATGTGCGCGCGGAAGGAGCGCTCCTGGGCGGCCTTGCCCTCCGGTCCGGTCCGGAAGTAGTCAAGGCCCGTCTCCCCGACGCCCTTGACCTGCGGTAGCGCGGCCAGCCGGTCGATCTCGGCGAGCGCGTCGTCGAGGGCCGCGTCACCGCCGGGGGTCCGGGCGCCCTGCCGGGACCAGCCGTCCGGGTCGCCGTGCACGATCCGCGGCGCCTCGTTGGGGTGCAGGGCGACCGTCGCGTGCACGGCCTCGTACCGCGCGGCCGTCTCGGCCGCCCAGCGGGAGCCCTTGATGTCGCAGCCGACCTGGACGACCGTGGTCACCCCGACGGAGGCGGCCTTCGCGAGGCCCTCCTCGACCGTGCCGGACTGCATGTCCAGATGGGTGTGCGAATCCGCGACCGGTACCCGCAGGGGTTCGGGGAGCGGCGGCGCGGCGTTCCTGTCGTTCCTGGCGTTCTTGCCGGACGCGGTACCGGAGTCGTTCGAAGGCATGCCCCGATCCTACGAATCGCACGATCGGGACATGCCCTGCAGGCTCACTGGGGGGAGGATCAGCTCGCCTTGCGGTGGAACGGGTGCAGCAGGTCGGAGAAGTGCCAGTGGTGGTGCTCCCCGGCCTCCGCCGCCCCGGTGTCCGCCGCGTCCGGCGCGTCCGCGGTGTCCGCCGCCGCCGGGCGCGGCTTCGGCACGTGGCGCCGGTGCTCGGCGTCCCGGACCGACGACACCTGGCCGGCCCGCATGATGCGTACGACATGACCGTCGCAGTTCTGGCACGCCGGCCGGGAGAGCGGGGACGGCACGACCTTGCCGTCGGCCACGTACATCACGAAGTCCCGGCCCTGGGCGTCGTTGTGGTGCTCGATCTCGTACGACTGCTCCCAGCCGTGCCCGCAGCGCATGCAGGCGAACGAGTAGGACTCGTGAACGACGGCGGTGGCGGTGTCGCGCAGCACTGCGCGCTCTGCGATCTCGGTCATTGCCAGCTCCTCTGGTCCGCTGGACGCCGAGGACGAGTACGTCCTCTGCACCCATGGGACTCCTCGGAGGACCTGGAGTGCACCCCACCTGCCGACTGTTGAAGCCGTTTTGGCCCGTCCTTGTGGGAAGGCCGTTCGCGCGAGGGCTGTGCTTTGCTCTGCTTTGCCGGGACATGGGGCGCGTCGGGGGTGGGGGGTCGGGTACGTCGACGGGCGCACGCCGGTGAGGCTTCTCGCGCAGTTCCCCGCGCCCCTGAAAAGCATGGGCCGCGCCCACTGCTTTTCAGGCCCACAGCGCCGTCGGCTTCAGGCCCGCAGGGCCGTCGGCTTCAGGCCCGCAGGGCTTGTGTCTTTCAGGGGCGCGGGGAACTGCGCGACCAGCCCCCACCGGACCCGCACCCGCCCACGCACCCCCCACCCCCTCGTCCCCCTACGGCGCAGCCCGCTTCGACGCGACCACCGCGTCGAAGACCTCCCGCTTCGGCAGCCCCGCCTCCACCGCCACCGCGGCGATCGCCTCCTTGCGCCGCTCCCCGGCCTCCTCCCGGACCCGGACCCGCCGCACCAGCTCCGTCGCGTCCAGCTCCTCGGGCCCCTTCTCCGGCGCCCCCTCGACCACGACGGTGATCTCGCCGCGCACCCCGGCCGCCGCCCACTCGGCCAGCTCCCCGAGGGGCCCGCGCTTGACCTCCTCGTACGTCTTGGTCAGCTCGCGGCACACCGCCGCCCGCCGCTGCGCGCCGAAGACCTCGGCCATCGCCGTGAGCGTGGCGTCCAGGCGGTGGGGCGCCTCGAAGTAGACGAGCGTGCGCCGCTCCTCGGCGACCTCGCGCAGCCGCCCCAGCCGCTCCCCCGCCTTGCGCGGCAGGAACCCCTCGAAGCAGAACCGGTCCACGGGCAGCCCGGACAGCGCGAGCGCGGTGAGAACGGCGGAGGGACCCGGCACGGCGGTGACGCGGATGTCCTTCTCCACGGCCGCGGCGACGAGCCGGTACCCGGGGTCGGAGACGGACGGCATGCCCGCGTCGGTGACCAGCAGCACCCGCGCCCCGCCCACCAGCGCCTCGACGAGTTCCGGCGTACGCGCGGCCTCGTTGCCCTCGAAGTAGGAGACGATCCGCCCGCCCGGCTGCACCCCGAGCGCCTGGGTGAGCCGCCGCAGCCGCCGGGTGTCCTCGGCGGCGACCACGTCCGCACCGGCCAGTTCCTCGGCGAGCCGGGGCGGCGCGTCCGCGACATCACCGATGGGGGTACCTGCCAACACAAGGATTCCAGTCACCCCCCCATCCTCCCAGGGGCGGAGCCGGCGGCGGGGCGCGGGACCAGCGGCGGCGGGGCTCGGGACCGGTGGCGGGGCGCGGGACCAGCGGCGGCGCCCGGCCCGGATTCCCGTCCCACGGGACTCCCACAGCCGTGTTCCCTACGATGGCGCGGTGACCAGTACCGCGTCCTCCACGGACACCCGGCAGGACCAGGCCACCGAAGACCAGCGGCCGTCGTGGCAGCACCGCCTGCGCCGATTCGGCTACGCGGCGCCCCCCAGAGGCGACGTCCGCACCCGGCTCGTCCCCCCGTACACCCGGCCGGGCCCACGGGTGTGGGCCGCGCTCGGGCTGCGCGAGAAGGGCGCGGCACGCCTGGTCCGGTGGTCGGCGTGGGGCGGTCCGCTGCTGGTGACGCTGTTCGCCGGGCTGACGCGGTTCTACAACCTGGGCAGCCCCAGGGCGGTGATATTCGACGAGACGTACTACGCGAAGGACGCGTGGGCGCTCGTCCACCGCGGCTACGAGGTCAACTGGGCGAAGAACGCCAACGAGCTGATCCTCCAGAACAACGGGAACGTGCCCATCCCGACCGAGGCGGCCTACGTGGTCCACCCCCCGGTCGGCAAGTACGTGATCGGTCTGGGCGAGCTGATGTTCGGGTTCGACCCGTTCGGCTGGCGTTTCATGACGGCCCTGCTCGGCACGCTCTCCGTGCTGATGTTGTGCCGGATCGGCCGTCGGATCTTCCGCTCGACGTTCCTCGGCTGCCTGGCGGGCGCGCTGATGGCGGTGGACGGCCTGCACTTCGTGATGAGCCGCACGGCACTGCTGGACCAGGTGCTGATGTTCTTCGTGCTGGCCGCGTTCGGCTGCCTGGTCGTCGACCGCGACAAGGCGCGGCAACGCCTGGCCGCCGCCCTCCCCCGGGACGGCGACGGCGTGGTGCGCCCGGACGTCCTGGTCGCCGAGACGACACGCCTGGGCTGGCGCCCGTACCGCTGGCTGGCCGGTCTCTGCCTGGGCCTGGCCCTCGGCACCAAGTGGAACGCCCTGTACTTCCTGGTGTTCTTCGGGATCATGACCGTGCTCTGGGACTACGCGGCCCGCAAGGTCGCCGGCGCCCGGCAGCCGCTGATCGCGACGCTCCAGCGCGACCTGGGCCTCGCGTTCCTGTCCACGGTCCCGGTCATGATCGCCACGTATCTGGTCTCCTGGACGGGCTGGATCCTCTCCCCCGACGACGGCAGCGGCGGCTACTACCGCAACTGGGCGGTGACCGAGGGCAAGGGCGGCTGGTTCGCCTGGCTCCCGGACTGGCTGCGCAGCCTGTGGCACTACGAGCACGCGGTCTACGAGTTCCACATCGGGCTGTCGTCCCCGCACACGTACCAGTCGAACCCGTGGAGCTGGATCGTCCTGGGCCGCCCGGTCTCGTACTTCTACGAGTCCCCGTCCCCCGGCAACGACGGCTGCCCCGTCGACACCGCCGACAAGTGCGCCCGCGAGGTCCTCGCCATCGGCACCCCGCTGCTGTGGTGGGCGGCCGCCTTCGCGGTCCTGTACGTCCTGTGGCGCTGGCTCTTCCGCCGCGACTGGCGGGCCGGCGCGATCGCCTGCGGTGTCGCCGCCGGCTATCTGCCCTGGTTCCTGTACCAGGAGCGCACGATCTTCTTCTTCTACGCCGTCGTCTTCCTGCCGTTCCTCTGCCTGGCCGTCACGATGATGATCGGCGCCATCCTCGGCCCCCCCGGCGCCCCGGAACGCCGCCGCGTGGCCGGCGCGGCGGGCGCCGGCGTCCTGGTCCTCCTGATCGCCTGGAACTTCATCTACTTCTGGCCCCTCTACACCGGCCAGCCCATCCCCATCGACTCGTGGCGGTCGCGGATGTGGCTGGATACCTGGGTCTAGCTGCGCAGACGCACCATGGCCAGGCGACCGGTGCCGGGCCATGGTGGTCGTCGTTGGTCGTCGTTGGTCGTCAGTGGTCGTCGTCGGCCGCCCTCGGACGGCCCGGAGACGGCCCGATGGTGCGGTGAGCCGCAAGCGGCCGAAGTGCAGCAACGTGCCCGATCTTGAAGTAGGGCCGGGCACCCGCAGTCCCGGCCCTCAAGGGCTCAGCGGTGCTGAACCCACCAGATGATTCCCGTCACGATGCCAGCGCCGCTCGCCGCAGCAATACTGCGGACCATCTCCCGACTGGCGATACGAGTCAGTTCCCGTAGGCGCCTCCGCCAGCGCGACGTTGGATCATCGCTGGTTTGGGGCTTCTCCAGCGACACGGAAGGAGCCGGCGAGACATGCTGACTCGACGGGACTACGGCCGGGCCCGTAGTCTCGGGTTTGGTACTGATGGCTTTCTCCAATCATTTGCCTGATGACGGTGCGAGCTGTTGGAACCATGCGATTGGTGGCCCCTCGTTGGCGCGGGGGGCCACAACCGTTTCGCGCTCCCTTCGAGAAACGATTTGGTCTGGGCGACGCGGAACCTGTTGGCGCAGGTCCACAGTGGTTGAAGAACCCGCCCTCTGCGATGCGGGCCCGCCGTCTGCCTCAACATCGACGTTAGCAGGCGACAACAGGACCACCTTCTGTGTCACCCGGCTCCGCCCTGGACACCCTTTGGAATTGCCGTAGACCGCTAGAGCAGTACCGACCACACTCGAAAACATTCGATCCATTCACGAAAAATACAGACTCAATCTGATCGAATTCTCGCACCATTGAAGCAAAAGCAATGACCGGCTGGAGCTAACGCATCTAAAAGCACAAACGGTGCACGGTGACCTCACCGGCACGACCGGTCTTGGTGTAGCCGCTGTGCGTGATCCAAGGCAGGCTGCTGTCGACCTCGAACGCCTCAACCGAGGCCGCCGCACGCCGCTTCGGGGCTCCACACCCGGCTAGAGCATGGCCAGGGAGCCGTTCGCGGGCGGCCATACCCGTCCATCGCCGTAGGCGTGGACCGTGATGGACCGCTCTGGACCGGGATGAGCGAGACGGACAACTGAGACGAGTGAACGGTGCACCCATCAGGTCCGATCTGCCGTTTCGGACACCAGACGCCTTGTGAAGCCCTCGCCGCGAAGCCGCCCGTAAGCGGCTAGAACGTCGTCGGGAACCTCTTGCTCGATCATGAAGACTTACCGGGGATACACCTTGGGTCGCTGCCGGGCGCCGACGAGCACCCCCATCACCCCGCCGCACCGGCGCCCCTCGCTCCCGTCCAGCCGGGCACCGTCCCGGCGGTCGCGTCCGTTGTCCTCCCCGAGGGGCGAGTCGTCACCGATCTACGCCATCGACCACGCCGGCCCGGAGCCAGGGCCACCAAACCGGCCGTCTCCCGCGCGGCCGTGACGTCGCGCTCGAGGGCATCGGGTTCGCCGCCGTCATCTTCGGCGGCTGGATAGCCGTGCAGGCATTCAGTGTGAGCGGCGACAAGGGCAGGACCTCAGGCAACATTCGCAAGGCCGTGACCAAGCGCAACCGCTTCCACAGCCGAAGGTATCAAGACTGGCTAGAAGCAATGGGCGCGATGTGGCCAAAATGCACTACACATACACTCTACGGGGCTTTTATAGCTAATTCGCGACACTTCAGCGATGCCATGAAGAGGTATTGAAGGAAATGCTTCCCCTTGCCACATGTGAGGGAGGGGACATGTCCAGCTCTTCGGGTTCTGCGGGACCAAACTGGATGGAACGCCATCCGGTGATGTGCAGCGTCTCTGCCGCCATCATCGCGTCCATGATCACGGGAGGTGCTACCTACACAGCTCAGCGAGACAAGGACGCCGCGCCGGTCGAGGTAGCACCGACAGGGGAGATCACGGAGCCGACGTCTGTGAAGGTGGGAAGTAAAGTGCGCCTTAGCGGGTGGATCAAGGACCTCCCCAAGGGGTACGCAGTCTGGGGGTTCAACGCCCAAGAGTCGAGTGGACAGCTTTGGCCGCTCTACAGCCCGTGCGTGGTCAATGAGGCCAAAACTGCGTGGACATGCCCCGATGTCCGTGTAGGTGGAGCGAACGATGGCCCGGGTTCGGAATGGGAACTGCGCGTCTTCGCGGTAACGGCACAGGATGTCGTCGACATCAAGGCCTACGCTATCGCGAAGGTATACAAGGGCGAGAACCCGGATTTTGCGAACCTCTCTGACGACGCGATCCTCATCGATGAGATGAAGGTCATCCGGGAGTAGGCCCGGGCCGGGGCTCGCCGCGTGGGCGGCGAGCCCGGAGGTGCCAGCAGCCGTAGCCACCGCGGCGTTCTACCAGCCTGACAGACCGCACCTCGCTCGGTCCATGAGCAGTCGAGTTGCTCAGAATCGCCGGGCGAGCCCGCGCCCGTGGCCAGCTCACGCAACAAGAACTCAGGTCGTCACCGGTCTGGTAGACCAGCGCGACGGACTCTTCGCTGAGGAGATCCCGACGTCTGCGATGGGCTCGCTAGGCAGCAACACGGCCACCCGCAGACTCGCCCGTTCGGGGATGCGCCGGCGGTAGTCAGTCAACTGCCCGATCGCCTCCGTACGTTTGCCCGGGTGGTCCGCCCCTTCGCCTCATATAGCGCATGATCCGTAGCGTCGTACAGGTCAGGGGTTAGCGCTCCGGGCTCGCCCTCGATGGTGATCTGGAAGCTGTGGCTCTTATGGCCCACCGCGGCCAGGTAAGCGGCAAACACCTCGACCAACTCGCCCTCCCGGCGCAGGACCTTGCGCCGTCCGGCAGAAATGTCCGCAACCGTCTCCGCCGTGGTGTGCTGCTCGGTCTTCTTGGCACTCGCTCCGCTTTGTGTCGGCAGCACGACCGCCTACAGCTCGAAGGGCGTGGCGCCGCCCTTCGAGCCCATTCCGAGGAGTCGCCCCGATGGACGTGACACTTCCCTGGCGGACGCAGGGGTCATCCCAAAGCCCAAGCGCGGCGATGCGTACGCGTCGGCCCCCGAGGACGGCATGCACGCGCTCCTTACCTTGTTGGCGGGTTGATTCCGCTCCTTCGTACGATCGGGAGACCCAGGGGCCTGGGTGTGGCTGAAAGCGCTCATGCCGTCCGTGTGGCTTTGACTGATAGGCCGCCCAGCGCCCCGCGACGACACGGCCACTCATTGGGATGCGCGAACAGAGATCGCTTCGTAAGGACACGTCGGCGTGGTCGTCTGCAGGGACCAGTCAACCGATCGACGAGGGAGGCTCGGGTGCCCGAGCTCTGGGCAGGGACGGATGCCGGCAAGGCCGCGCACCACTGCACGGTGATCGACACAGACGGGACGAAGGTGCTCTCACGCCGAGTACCAAACAACGAGGCGGAACTGCTGGAGCTGATACGCGACGTCCTCGCGCTGGCTCAGGATGCCCCGGTGACCTGGGCCGTCGACCTGAACGCGGGCGGAGCCGCCCTGCTGATCGCATTGCTCACCGGTCACGGCCAACGGCTCGTCTATATCCCTGGCCGCACAGTTCACCACGCCTCCCACAGCTACCGAGGGGACGGCAAGACCGACGCCAAGGACGCCTACGTCATCGCCGACCAGGCCCCGATGCGCAGGGACCTGCAGCCTCTGCAGGACTGGGATGAGATCGCGGTGGACCTGAAGATTCTCACCGCTCGCCGCTGCGACCTGGCAGCCGACCGCACGCGGGCCATCAACCGAATGCGGGCTCAGATGCTGGAGTACTTCCCTGCTCTGGAGCGGGCGTTCGACTACGCCGCATCCAAGGGTGCTCTCGTGCTGCTGACCGGCTACCAGACGCCAGCTGCCTTACGACGGATCGGTCCGAGCCGACTGGCGAACTGGTTGAAGAGCCGCAAAGTGCGTGGCACGCAGGCCCTGGCCGACGCTGCCGTCGCTGCAGGGCAGGCCCAGCACACTGCTGTCGCCGGGGAGACCACGGCCGCCGCTGTGGTCCAAACCCTGGCCAAGGCCGTACTGGCGCTGGACGAGGAGATCTCCAGCATCGACCTGAAGATCGCTGCCCGCTTCCGTGAGCATCGCGACGCGGAAGTGATCGTCAGCATGCCCGGAATGGGCCCGTTGCTGGGGGCGGAGTTCATCGCCTGCACCGGAGGGGACAGGGACGCCTTCGGGAGTGCGGGGCGCCTCGCCGGAGTCGCTGGTCTCGCCCCGGTCCCACGGGACTCAGGGCGCATTAGCCTCGCGCTTTCACGAAGCGGGCTGTCCGGCAGGTGATCAGGCAAGCAGAAAGTGCCTCTGACCAGCGAGAATGAGGATTGCTGAGGTCCTTGTTCCCGCCCCTGTCGGAGGCACTTTCCAGGTGAAGCAGCCTATCGGGTCCTATCCCCATGTCCTTGTCCGGGACGACGGCCGGGCCGTGGTCTCGCAGGCCGGTTCAGTGCTGCTGGTCGAAACCGTCCGCAAGACCGGCCTCGACCAGGCCATATCCGCAGCACTCGCCCCCTGGCGGAAACCGCGGGCCGTCCACGACCCGGGCAAGATACTCGTAGACCTTGCGCTGGCGGTCGCGCTCGGCGGCGACTGCCTCGCCGACATCGCGATGCTGCGGGCCGAGCCGGCCGTGTTCGGACCGGTCGCCTCCGACCCCACGGTCTCCCGCCTGATCGACACCCTCGCCACCGCGGACGAGAAGGCGCTGAACGCCATCCGCACCGCCCGGCACGAAGTCCGGGCCCGCGCCTGGTCGTTGGCCGGCAGCCGGGCACCGGACACCGGTGGGCAGGTGATCGTGGACCTGGACGGAGTCCTGGTCGTCTCCCACTCCGACAAGCAGGATGCCGCCCCGACCTGGAAGAAGACCTACGGCCACCACCCGCTGATGGCCTTCGTCGACCACGGGCCGGGCGGGACCGGCGAACCCGTCGCCGCTCTCCTTCGTCCTGGGAACGCGGGCTCGAACACCGCCGCCGACCACATCACCACCACTCGCCTCGCCCTCGCTCAACTGCCCAAGAAGTACCGGCGCGGACGGCAGACCCTCATCCGCTGCGACTCCGCGGGCGGCACCCACGAGTTCGTGGCCTGGCTCGCCCAACGCGGGCGCTGGCTGTCCTACTCCGTTGGCATGGTGATCAACGAAACCATCCACCAGCACGTTCTGAAGATCCCGGCATCGGCCTGGACTCCGGCCATCGAGACCGACGGCGAGGTCCGCGACGGAGCATGGGTCGCCGAACTCACCGGCGACATCCTTGAGGGCTGGCCGAAGGGCATGCGGCTGATCGTCCGCAAGGAACGGCCGCATCCCGGAGCCCAGTTGAGGATCACCGACGCGGATGGCATGCGGGTCACGTGCTTTGCCACCAACACCGCCGACCGCCCGATCGCCCAGCTTGAGCTCCGTCACCGCCTGCGGGCCCGGGCCGAAGACCGGATCCGGGCCGCCCGCGCGACCGGCATGCGCAACCTGCCCCTGCACGACACCGCGCAGAACAAGGTGTGGCTGGAGATCGTCCAGCTCGCCCTCGACCTGCTGGCCTGGATGCCCATGCTCGCCCTGACAGGCCAGACCCGCCTCTGGGAACCCCGCCGTCTGCGATTCCGCCTGTTCTCCGCAGCCGGGCAACTCGTCACCACCGGCCGGCGCCGCGTTCTCCGCCTCGCCCGCCACTGGCCCTGGACCGGTGAGGTCACCACCGCACTCGAACACCTTGCACTCTTGTCGAACCCCGGCTGACCAGCAACCTTCCCGCCCCTACGAGGGAACCAGTCCACCGGAGCAGTGGAACCCGGCGTCCACCCGAGACGAAACTCGGGCCCTCGGCCTGCCCGCCATGAGCCCCAGAAAGCGGAACGGTCCACCGACTACGTCAGCGGACCGTCACGAAAGATCGAGGTTAGTGGCCACATGCGTCGGCCACATCGCTACCACCGCCGGCTCCTGCGCGTCTTCTATCTCTCCGCTCAAATCGCCGCTCTCTTCTGTCCCACCTCGAAGACCTTCTACGACCGCAAACGGTCCGAGGGCAAGAGCCACAAGCAGGCGATCCTCGCCCTCGCCCGTCGACGCCTCGACGTCCTGTGGGCCCTCATCCGCGACCAGCGAACCTTCGACGTCCTACCACCTCAGCGCGGTCTCGCGGTGGGCTGATCCCTGTCGCCTGGGACGGCGCGTGCTTGCTGCCGCGGTGTGTCTCAGTTCCTGATGAGAGGCTCGTAGGAGTGGTCCTCCGGCGTGAAGATGAGGACGAAGTCTTCTCCCATCCGAACAGCTACCTCCCGCAAGCGGGCCAAGACGTCTGCCTGTGCTGGCAGGTCGAGGCCCAGGGCCGCCGCGGCACGGTCTCTCCGAGCCGCGAGATCCGGCATGTCCTCCAGGTACTCGGCCGAGAGCTCTCGACTCTCCTCGTCCGTGAACGCTTGGCAGTCGCGCCACCAAGGGGCGACCAGCAGCAGCCGCAGGAGCTCGGGCAGGCCGATCGCAACCAGAGCCGCACCTCCTTCGGAGTCGGCATAGAGGATGGGACGTTCCTCTCCACCATCACCGCAGAAGAAGTACGTGCCCCCAGCGCCGTCGCCGGCGAAACTCTCGAGCGCAGCCCCCGAGGCGAGGTGGACCTCCTCGACATGGTCGCCTCGGTCCAGGTCGAAGTCGCCCGGCCAGGCGAGAAACCGGGCAGCCTCGCCCTGTTCACGGACGGCAGTGATCAACGAATCCATGAGCAGCACCCTACGGCTCACTGGTTGACAAGCATCATTGGGAATCAGTCACTTCTACGCATCCGTGCTGTTGGACGCAGGCGAGAACATCCGGGCCCTCAGCCAGTATCTGGGACAAAGTAGATCCGGAGTTCACGCTCCGGACGTACACGCACCTCTTGCCGAGCAGCGAGGGGCGCACCCGTAAGGCAGTCGATCGCCTCTTTGCCGTACATGAGCATGATGAGATGCGCTGATCCTGGCCCACTCTCTTGGATAGGCCGCTACCTGCGCATACAGCCCCGGCCTACCGTTCCAGCATGGTTCTTCAGGATCTGCTCGGCCCGTCGATAGGCGCAGTGGCCACACTCGCGGGCCTCTTTGTCGGCGGCCGCATCGGAAGTAAGTCTCAGGAACACCACTGGACACGAGAAGCGATTCGCGATGGATGCACCGAGGTTCTCAAGACCTATGCAGTGATCAATGAACAGCTCAGCCAGTGGGCGCGCCACGGAGAACGACCGGACATCGATTGGCCGGAGTGGAACCGGGTGATGGGGTTAGCCTCGATCTTTCGTGACGGTCCGCTGACGTAGTCGGTGGACCGTTCCGCTTTCTGGGGCTCATGGCGGGCAGGCCGAGGGCCCGAGTTTCGTCTCGGGTGGACGCCGGGTTCCACTGCTCCGGTGGACTGGTTCCCTCGTAGGGGCGGGAAGGTTGCTGGTCAGCCGGGGTTCGACAAGAGTGCAAGGTGTTCGAGTGCGGTGGTGACCTCACCGGTCCAGGGCCAGTGGCGGGCGAGGCGGAGAACGCGGCGCCGGCCGGTGGTGACGAGTTGCCCGGCTGCGGAGAACAGGCGGAATCGCAGACGGCGGGGTTCCCAGAGGCGGGTCTGGCCTGTCAGGGCGAGCATGGGCATCCAGGCCAGCAGGTCGAGGGCGAGCTGGACGATCTCCAGCCACACCTTGTTCTGCGCGGTGTCGTGCAGGGGCAGGTTGCGCATGCCGGTCGCGCGGGCGGCCCGGATCCGGTCTTCGGCCCGGGCCCGCAGGCGGTGACGGAGCTCAAGCTGGGCGATCGGGCGGTCGGCGGTGTTGGTGGCAAAGCACGTGACCCGCATGCCATCCGCGTCGGTGATCCTCAACTGGGCTCCGGGATGCGGCCGTTCCTTGCGGACGATCAGCCGCATGCCCTTCGGCCAGCCCTCAAGGATGTCGCCGGTGAGTTCGGCGACCCATGCTCCGTCGCGGACCTCGCCGTCGGTCTCGATGGCCGGAGTCCAGGCCGATGCCGGGATCTTCAGAACGTGCTGGTGGATGGTTTCGTTGATCACCATGCCAACGGAGTAGGACAGCCAGCGCCCGCGTTGGGCGAGCCAGGCCACGAACTCGTGGGTGCCGCCCGCGGAGTCGCAGCGGATGAGGGTCTGCCGTCCGCGCCGGTACTTCTTGGGCAGTTGAGCGAGGGCGAGGCGAGTGGTGGTGATGTGGTCGGCGGCGGTGTTCGAGCCCGCGTTCCCAGGACGAAGGAGAGCGGCGACGGGTTCGCCGGTCCCGCCCGGCCCGTGGTCGACGAAGGCCATCAGCGGGTGGTGGCCGTAGGTCTTCTTCCAGGTCGGGGCGGCATCCTGCTTGTCGGAGTGGGAGACGACCAGGACTCCGTCCAGGTCCACGATCACCTGCCCACCGGTGTCCGGTGCCCGGCTGCCGGCCAACGACCAGGCGCGGGCCCGGACTTCGTGCCGGGCGGTGCGGATGGCGTTCAGCGCCTTCTCGTCCGCGGTGGCGAGGGTGTCGATCAGGCGGGAGACCGTGGGGTCGGAGGCGACCGGTCCGAACACGGCCGGCTCGGCCCGCAGCATCGCGATGTCGGCGAGGCAGTCGCCGCCGAGCGCGACCGCCAGCGCAAGGTCTACGAGTATCTTGCCCGGGTCGTGGACGGCCCGCGGTTTCCGCCAGGGGGCGAGTGCTGCGGATATGGCCTGGTCGAGGCCGGTCTTGCGGACGGTTTCGACCAGCAGCACTGAACCGGCCTGCGAGACCACGGCCCGGCCGTCGTCCCGGACAAGGACATGGGGATAGGACCCGATAGGCTGCTTCACCTGGAAAGTGCCTCCGACAGGGGCGGGAACAAGGACCTCAGCAATCCTCATTCTCGCTGGTCAGAGGCACTTTCTGCTTGCCTGATCACCTGCCGGACAGCCCGCTTCGTGAAAGCGCGAGGTTAGTGCGCCTCGTTGCCACACCGGCGGTGGTCAGCGCGGGAGACGCGATCGACACTGACTTCTGGGAGTGGGAGCACGAACTCAAATCCGGACGGGGAGGGCTTGAGAACTGGCTGCGGTTTCAGGACCGGCTCGACGCCAAGCATCTCGCCTTCGTGAACGCCGCCAGGCAGAACGTGAAACCACGGAGCATCAGCCTCACCAGATCGGTAGGGCGACCGCCTACTGATCATCCGATGTGGCGGACAGGCTGACCGAACCGCTCTGAGCCATGATCCTCTCGGACCACATGAACCATGATCACGGCCCAGGGGCGGGCCTGGGGTTCCCGAGACGGCCCGCAGAGGAAGCGAACGCGCCGTAGGGCCCCATCGGGCCCCGCCCTGCGGACTGCATCCACCTCTCGCCCCTGCACACCGGCCAGCCCATCCCGATCGACTCGTGGCGGTCGCGGATGTGGCTGGATACCTGGGTGTGATGGCCGGAAGCGGCGCGCCCAGCTCCGGCGGGCTAACAATCAGGGCACACACGGGAGTCATTTGCCCCACGTGTTACCCCGGCGTGCCTACAGTGAGCCCCGGCAAGCGGTTTCTGAACGCGTTCAAAGGGGGAGTCGCGTCATGCGCAAGGGGGTCAAGGGCGCCATAGTCGGCGGGGTGCTCGCGGCGATGCTGGGCGGTGCCGGGTACGGCGGGTACAACTTCGTGACGGCGCTGAACGGGGACGGGGGAAGTCCGCAGAAACGGACCGGGCCCCCGGACGCGGACGAGGTCCGGGAGACCACGGACAAGTTCTTCGCGGCGTGGGAGAAGGGCGACCCGTCGGCGGCGGCGTCCTACACGAACGACGCGCTGGACGCGGGGAAGGTCTTCGACAGCTTCACCGGCGTCGCACGCATCGACGACGTACGGATCGAGCCGGACGAGCCCACCGGCAGCGGCGGCAGGACCGTCCCGTTCTCCGTCCGGGCGACCGTGTCGTACAAGGGCAAGAGCAAGGACCTCGCCTACAAGAGCCGGCTGACCGTCGTGCGGGGGAAGACCACCGGGCGGGCCCTGGTCGACTGGCGGCCCTCCGTCGTGCACCCCGGGCTGAAGAAGGGGGACACGCTGGTCACCGGGGAGGCGGCGGCGCCGCCCATCGAGGCCGTGGACCGCGACGGCAAGGTGCTGACGAAGGAGAAGTACCCCTCCCTCGGGCCGATCCTCGACACCCTGCGCGACCGATACGGCGCCGAGGCGGGCGGCACCCCCGGCATCGAGCTGGGCATCCACCACGCCGCCGCGGAGGCCGGCGACACCACCCTGCTGACCCTCGTCAAGGGCAGGGCGGGCAAGCTGCGGACCACGATCGGCGCGGGGATCCAGGCGGCGGCCGAGCGGGCGGTCACCCAGCACCCCGAGTCGTCGGTGGTCGCCGTGCAGCCCAGCACCGGACAGGTGCTGGCCGTCGCCAACCACCGCGACGACGACTTCAACGCGGCCTTCCAGGGTGAACTCCCGCCCGGCTCCACGATGAAGATCATCACCGCCGCGATGCTCATCGACAACGGCGTGACCTCGATGAACGGCCCCGCGCCCTGCCCCGACACGGCGACCTGGATGAGCCAGACCTTCAAGAACCTGCCCGGCCTGAAGGCGGACGAGACGTCGAGCGCGACGCTCGCCAACAGCTTCGAGCGGTCCTGCAACACGGCCTTCATCAAGCTGATCGACGAGAAGCCGCTGTCCGACGAGTCGTTGACCCGGGAGGCGCAGGAACGGTTCGGGATCGGCCGGGACGACTGGAAGACGGGCATCGTCTCCATGGACGGCAAGGTGCCGCCCTCCGGCGGGCCGAACCGCGCCGCCAACGCCATCGGCCAGGGCGACGTCCTGATGAACCCGTTGAACATGGCCTCGGTGACGTCCACGGCGATCACGGGCACCTTCCGGCAGCCGTACCTGGTGTCCCCGGAGCTGGACGACCGGAAGCTGGCCACCGCCAAGGGGCTGTCGGCCGGTACGTCGGCGCAGTTGAAGCAGATGATGCGGCTGACCGCGACCCGGGGGACCGCGGCGACCGTCATGTCCGGACTCGGCGGTGACATCGGGGCGAAGACCGGCTCCGCGGAGATCGACGGGCAGGCCGTGGCGGACAGTTGGTTCACCGGGTTCCGCGGGGACGTGGCGGCGGCGGCGATGTCGGAGGGCGGCGGCCGAGGCGGCGAGGCGGCCGGTCCGATCGTGGTGGAGGTGCTGAAGGCCGGGGGGTGAGCGGGTCGATGAGACGCGGTGGGGCGCAGCCCCCGCGTTTCAGGGGCGCGGGGGGTGCGCGACCGGCCCCCACCCACCCGCGGACAAACCCGGCCCCACCCACGGAGTGACCCGCGGGACTCTAGTGTGGGGGTTCTCGTTGTGGGACGAGAGGGCAGTCGGGGGCAGCGGAAGGTCGGAGCGTGGGTAAGAGAAGGCGTGTCGACGAGCGGAAGGCCGCGAAGTCGGGGAGGCCGCGGCGGCATCTCGTGCTGGGCGGAGCGGCGGTCGCGGCCCTGGGCGGCGGCGCGTTCGCCGTGTACACGGTGTTCGGCGCCGGCGCGTCGGCCGACGACGGCTCCGCCGACGCCAAGGCCGTGAAGAGCGGGCCCCTGTCCGCCGGTGAGGTCCGTACGGCCGCGACCGCGTTCCTGACGGCCTGGCAGAAGGGCACCGTCACCGAGGCGGCCGCCGCCACGGACGACGCGGCGGCCGCGAAGGCCGCGCTGACCGGCTTCGCCAAGGACGCCCACGTCAAGGACGTCACCCTCACCCGGGGCAGACGCGCGGGCGACGAGGTGCCGTTCACGGTGAAGGGCACGGTCTCCTACAAGGGCACGCAGAAGCCGCTCACCTACGAGAGCGCCCTCACCGTCGTCCGGGCGAAGAAGGACGGCGAACCCGTCGTCGACTGGCGGCCGTCCGTCGTCCACCCCGAACTGGCCGAGGGCGACCGCCTGGTGACCGGCGAGGCGGGCACGCCCCCGGTGAAGGCCCTCGACCGGGACGGCGGTGAGCTGACGACGAAGAAGTACCCGTCGCTGGGCTCGGTGCTGGACGGTCTGAGGGAGAAGTACGGCAAGAAGGCGGGCGGCAGGGCGGGCGTCGAACTGCGGATCGTCCGCGCGGACCCGGAGAAGACCGGGTCGGACGGCGGGTCCTCCGCCAAGTCCACCAAGTCGGCCGGCTCCACCAGGTCCACGAAGGAGAAGGCCGCCGACAAGACGCTGCTGGAGCTGAGCGAGGGCACCCCGGGGGAGCTGAGGACGACGCTCAGCCCGGCGCTGCAGGCCCTCGCCGAGACGAAGGTGGCGGCCACGAAGCGGGCGTCGGTGGTGGTGATGCGCCCCTCGACCGGCGAGATCCTGGCCGCGGCCAACTCCGGCAGTTTCAACGTGGCGTTCCAGGGCTCCCTGGCTCCCGGCTCCACGATGAAGATCGTGTCGTCGGCGCTGCTCATCGACAAGGGGCTCGCGTCGGCGGAGAAGGTCCACCCCTGCCCCAAGTTCTCCTCGTACGGCGGCTGGAAGTTCCAGAACGACGACAAGTTCCAGATCAGGAACGGCACGTTCAAGGCCAGCTTCGCGCGTTCCTGCAACACCGCCTTCATCTCCCAGGCGAAGAAGCTGGACGACGACTCCCTGACCCTGGAGGCCCAGCAGGTCTTCGGGCTCGGCCTGAACAACTGGGCCATCGGCGTGTCCAGCTTCGACGGCGCGGTGCCGGTGCAGCGCGACGCCCCGATGGCGGCCTCGCTGATCGGCCAGGGCGGTGTGCGGATGAATCCGCTGAACATGGCGTCGGTGGTGTCGACGGCCAAGACGGGCGCCTTCAAACAGCCCTACCTGGTCGCCCCGTCCGTCGACGGCCGCACCCTCGCCACCGCCGCGCGGCCGTTGTCCGCCGAGGCCCGCACCCAGTTGCGCGAACTCCTGCGGTACACCGCCGCGGCCGGTACGGCGGCCGAGGCGATGTCGGGTCTCGGCCCCGACTTCGGGGCCAAGACCGGCTCCGCCGAGGTCGACGGCCAGAAGGAGCCCAACGGCTGGTTCACCGCCTGGAAGGGCGACCTGGCCTCCGCCGGGGTCGTCCAGCAGGGCGGCCACGGCAGCGAGTCGGCGGGCCCGATCGTGGCGGCGCTGCTGAAGGCGGGCAGCGGGGGCTGAGCCCGGGGTGACCGGCGGCGGACATCCGCGTCGGCGTCCCCTTCGACATCGGTTTCGACATCGGTTTCGACATCGGTTTCGGCGTCGGTTTCGACGTCGGCGTCGGTTTCGGCGTCGGTTTCGGCGTCGGTTTCGGCGTCGGTTTCGGCGTCGGCGTCGGTCACGTACGGCCGTGCACGGGGGCCTTCTCGTACGATCCGGGCGTCGCGTCCAGGCACCAGTCGAAGACCGACGGCCAGGAGCCGTAGCCCGCGTCCAGGTCCAGGTGGCCCTGGCCCGGGAGTACGTCGGCGTCCAGGCCCAGCGGCCCGGCGTAGACCGCGGCCGCGCCGCCGGGGCAGTACGGGTCGTCGTCGCCGCCCACGACCCGGGTGTACGAGGCGGCCGCCGCCAGCCGGGCGGGGTCCGGCGGCGGCGGGGCGAACTCGGCTATCTCCGGGTGGTCCAGGGCGACTTCGGGGGCGGGCGGGGCGACGAGCAGGACGCGGTCGACGGGGCCGGACAGGACGTCGTCCCGCGCCACCGCGTGCAGCCACAGCAGACAGGCCAGGCTGTGGCAGACCACCGTGATCCGTCGGCCCGCCAACTCGCCCAGCAGCGCGTCCAGTTCGGCCAGCCACCGCTCCAGGTCCGGGTCGTCCGGCTCGGGCAGCTGCGGATACGCCACCTCGTGGCCCAGGTCGGTGAGGCGGTCGGCCAGCCAGTGCTGCCAGTGGGCGGCCGGGCGGTGGTTCTGCCACCCGTGCAGGATCAGGAAGGCGCGGGTGCCGTCGGCGGTCGGGGTCTGTGTCATGCCCAGATCGTCAGCGAAACGCCGTTGCAGGTCCAGTGCCGTCTCTGTGGCTGGATGGACCACCGGGCCCGCGGCCACCGGGGCCACCGGACCTCCCCACAATCCCCTCGCATGGCCCGTACACGCACCGCTAGCGTGCCCGCATGACCAACCCCACGCAGGACACCGAGGGCTCCGTGGCCCACCCCCGTTTCGCCGAGGCGCTCACCGGGCTGGGCCTGGGCGAACTGCACGCCCGGATCCGCCGCTTCCCGGAGGCGACGAGGACCGCGGCGGAGGCGGCCGCCGCGCTCGGCTGCGAACTGAGCGAGATCTGCAAGTCGCTGATCTTCGAGGCGGACGGCGTCCCGGTGCTGGTGCTCATGGACGGCGCGTCGAGGGTCGATCTGGAGGCGGTCCGGCGCGAACTCGGCGCCACGAAGGTCACCCGGGCCCGCGCGGACGTCGTACGGGAGACGACCGGGTACGCGATCGGCGGGGTCCCGCCCTTCGGTCACCGGACGCGGACCCGTGTCCTCGCCGACCGCTCGCTCCTGGACCACCCGACGGTGTGGGCGGCGGCCGGCACCCCGTACACCGTCTTCCCCATGGCTCCGGCGACGCTGATCGCCCACGCGGGCGCCACCCTGGTGGACGTCCGCGAGCCGCACGCGTGACCCCGGCCGTCACCGCGGCGGTGCTCCTCGCCGCGGTCACCCACGCCGGCTGGAACGCCCTCGCGCACCGGATCACGGACAAGCTGGTCGGCTTCACGCTGATAGCCGGCGGCGGGGCACTGATCGGGTTCGTGATGGTGCCGTTCGTGCCGCTCCCGGCGGCCGGCGCGTGGCCGTACCTGATCGCCTCGGCGATCGTGCACCTGGTCTACTACGTGCTGCTGATGACGTCCTTCCGGCTGGGCGACTTCGGCCAGGCGTACCCCCTCGCCCGCGGCTCCGCACCCCTCGTCGTCACCGTCCTCGCCGCCGTCTTCGCGCACGAGGTCCCGGACGGCTGGGCGGCGGCCGGCATCCTGCTGAGCTGCGCCGGGCTGAGCGGGGTCGCGCTGTGGGGCCTGCGCGGCGACCGTCCGCACTGGGCGGCGATCGGCGCGGCGCTGGCCACGGGCCTGTCGATCGCCGCGTACACGGTCGTGGACGGCCTGGGCGTACGGGCCTCCGGGTCCGCCCTCGGCTACATCGCCTGGCTGATGGCCCTGGAGGGGCTGGCGATCCCCGCGTACGCGGTGTGGCGCTGGCGCGGCGGAACGGTGGCCCGACTCCGCCCCTTCGCCGCCGTGGGCCTGCTCGGAGCCGCCCTGTCGGTGCTGGCGTACGGCCTGGTCCTGTGGGCCCAGACCAAGGCGGAACTGGCCCCCATCGCGGCCCTGAGAGAGTCGTCGATCATCGTCGGCGCGGCCATCGGGGCGGTGTTCTTCAAGGAACGCTTCGGAGCCCCGAGACTCGTGGCGGCGGGGCTGCTGGTGGTGGGGATCGGTCTGATGCTGCGGGCGGGATAACCGGGTGGGCGATCTTGTGGCGCTGGGCGGTCGTGCGGTTGTGGGTGGGGAGGCGCACTCTGGAGGGAGTGGTTTCGGAGGTGATCGTCATGATGAAGTCCACGGTCGGATGGCACGTCGAGCTGGAGTTCCAGGAGGACGACCAGCGCACCCGGGCGGCGGCGCTCGTACGGCTCCCCGACGGGCAGGAAGTACGTGCGAACGGCTATGCCAGCCGTCACCGCACCGACGCCTCGCAGCCGCGGGTCGGTGAGGAGATCGCCGGTGCGCGGGCCTTGAACGAGCTGGCCATGAAGCTCCTCACCAAGGCCCACGACGAGATCGACTCGGCGTCGGGGCGGACGTCCCATCCGATAGCTCTCTGAACGGCAGGAAGGGTCGCGGACGGCCGGACGGCATCACCCCGCCCCGGCCTGGCCCGGCCCTGCCCGTGGCGAACAGTGGACGCGTTGCCAAGTGACAGTGGACCGTCAGCCAACGACACGGGTGGTTTTTCCGCGCATCCTGGTGATCGCCGCCGTGGAGTGCGGCCGTCCGGATCACCGGGACCGGGCCAGGACACCAGCGGGGGAGCCCTGGGCCGGTCCGGCCGCTCATCCGTGGCGGCCCCTCCGCGGCGGATCGCGCTTGCCCTGATCAGCCCTGCGGCAGGGCTGTCCGCACCGCCCTGACGAGCGCCTGCGCCCGGGGGTCCGCCGTCACCGTCTTGCGGTAGCCGTTGGTGACGTAGCCGAAGGCGATGCCGCTCTCCGGGTCGGCGAAGCCCAGGGGGCCGCCCCGGCCGGGGTGGCCGAAGGAGCCCGGGCCGAGCAGCGGGGAAGCGGTGCCGTGGAGCATGTAGCCGAGGCCGAAGCGCGTGTTGATGACGAGGACGCGGTCGGGTCCGGCGGATTCCTCGGCGCGGGCCGCCGCCAGCGTCGCCGGGGCGAACAGCCGTACGCCGTCGACCTCGCCGAGGAGCGCCGCGTAGAAGCGGGCCAGGCCGTCCGCCGTCGCGATGCCGTTGGTCGCGGGGAGGGCGGACGCGCGGTACGCCGGGTCGTTCTGGTCCGGGAACGGGGTGATCGCGGCGAAGGCCCGGCGGGTGAGGGAGTCCGGGTCGTCGTACGCCTCGGTGACCGTCCGCTTGGCGCGCACCCGGAGGCCGCCCGTGGGCTCGGGTGCCGACTCCAGACGGCCCGCGCGGCCGACCCGTCCGGCCGCCGCCACCGCGTCCGGCAGGCCCAGCCACAGGTCGTCGTCCAGGCCCAGCGGCGCGGCGATGTCGGACGCGATCCACTCGCCCGTACCCCGCCCGGTCACGCGCCGGACCAGTTCGTCGAGCATCCAGCCGTACGTCAGCGGGTGGTAGCCGTGATCGGTGCCGGGCTCCCAGGCGGGGGCCTGCGCGGCCACCGCCGCCGGTCCCCGGCGCGGGTCGAGGGCCTCGGCGGGGGTGAGGGGCCGGTCCAGGACGGGGAGCCCGGCCCGGTGACCCAGCACGTGCCGCACCAGCGTGCGGTCCTTGCCGTGCGCCTTGAACTCCGGCCAGTAGCGGCCCACCGGCGCGTCGAGGTCCAGTCCACCGCGCTCGGCCAGCATCAGCGCCACCGCCGCGGCGACCCCCTTCGTCGCCGAACGCATGATCTGGGCGGTGCCGTGCCGCCAGGGTTCGTCGCCGTCGATGTCACGGGTGCCGGCCCACAGGTCGACGACCTTGCGCCCGTGGAGGTACACGACGACCGCCGCGCCCCGCTCGCCGAGCGCCTCGAAGTTGCGTACGAACGCTGTCCTGACCGGTTCGAAGCCCCCGGCGACCGTACCGTTCACGTCCACACCGGTGCTCCTGTCCGTTCGCCCGCCGCGGTCACGCTCCTCGACCGCGCGCCCCCACCGCCCGTCGCGACCGCTCGCCGCGACGACGGATGCAACGTACAGGCACGGTGCTCGATTCCTGCCGCCCGGGGCCTGTTGCGGAGCCTCCCCCGCCGCTCCGCCGCGCTCAGCCCAGCAGGATGGTGACCTCGATGTTGTCGCGGGTGGCGTTCGAGTACGGGCAGACCTGGTGGGCCGCGTCGACGAGCTTGGCCGCGATCTCCTGGTCGATGACCGGGAGGGAGACGCTGAGGGCGACGGCGAGGCCGTAGCCGCGCTGCTTGTTGGGGCCGATGCCGACCTTCGCGGCGACGGTGGAGCCGGTCAGGTCGTAGCCCTCGCGGCGGCCGACGAGGACCAGCGCGTTGTGGAAGCAGGAGCTGTATCCGGCCGCGAACAGCTGCTCGGGGTTGGTGCCGTCGCCGTCGCCGCCCATCGCCGGCGGCATCGCGACCTTGAGGTCGATCTGGCCGTCCTGGCTGGTGATGTACCCGCTCCGGCCGCCGTGCGCGGTGGCCTCGGCGACGTACATGATCTTCGTCGGACGCGTGTCCGGACGGCTGTCCGCACCGGTCTCCACCGCGGCGTGGTCAGTCACTTCCTTGGCCTCCCCCAGGACGAGCGCGTGGCCTCCCCAGGACAGGCGCGCACGAATACATCGTGCACAAGGTACCGGTCGGTAGGGGACAGCGGTTACCAGGGGGTAGTAACCATGGGTAACAAAAGGTCACCGGCCACGAGGTCACCGATGCTCAGCGGCCCGCCGCCTTGGTCGCGCGGGCCGTCACCTGCCACAGTTCCTCGCGCAGCCGGGCCACCTCGGGGGCCTGCAGTCCGGTGGCGGCGGCGAGGGTGGCGGGGACGGCGGCCGCGCGGTCGCGCAGCTGTTCGCCGCGGCCGGTGAGGGTGATCCGGACGGAACGCTCGTCCCGCAGCGAGCGCTCCCGGCGCAGCAGTCCGGCCGACTCCAGCCGCTTGAGCAGCGGGGAGACCGTGCCGTAGTCGAGCCGCAGGGCGGCCGTCAGTTCCTTGACGGTGGTCTCGCCGTGCTCCCAGAGGGAGAGCATGACCAGGTACTGCGGGTAGGTGAGGCCGAGTTCGTCGAGCAGCGGGCGGTAGGCGGCGGTCACGGCACGCTGGGCCGCGTACAGCGCGAAACAGAGTTGCTCGTCGAGGAGCAGCGATCCGTGCGGTTGCGCATCCGCTTCGTTCGTCACGGGGGTCATTGTCGCGGATGCGGGGCGTTGGGGGGTGGGGGGTCCGGGGGGTGGGGGGTCCAGGGGGTGGGGGGCGCCGGGGGTGCGTTGTCGGGTGCGGGTCCGGTGGGGGCTGGTCGCGCAGTTCCCCGCGCCCCTAAAAGCATCAGGCCCCTGCGGGCCTGAAAGACCACGGCCCTGCGGGCCTGAAAAGCACGGGGCGCAGCCCCGGCTTTTCAGGGGCGCGGGGAACTGCGCGAGAAGCCCCACCGGGCCGCACCCGACCACGCACCCTTCCCCCGCCCCTACCCCACCCGCACCGACCGGGGATCGAAGCCGAACGGGAGTTCAAGGCGGTGGGCCCGCATCAGGGCGTCGTCGACGAGGAGTTCGCCCGTCGCCCCGTCCGCCGCGATCACCCCCTCGCTGAGGATCAGCGAACGCGGGCACAGTTCGAGCGCGTACGGCAGGTCGTGCGTCACCATGAGGACGGTGACGTCCAACGCCCGCAGGATGTCCGCGAGTTCACGGCGCGACGCCGGATCGAGGTTGGAGGACGGCTCGTCGAGGACGAGGATCTCCGGCTCCATGGCGAGGACGGTGGCGACGGCCACCCGCCGCCGCTGCCCGAACGAGAGGTGGTGCGGCGGCCGTTCCTTGAACTCCGTCATGCCGACCTGCGCCAGGGCCCGGTCCACCCGGGCCTCCAGCTCGGCCCCCGCCATCCCCGCCGCCGCGGGCCCGAAGGCCACGTCCTCCCGGACGGTCGGCATGAACAGCTGGTCGTCCGGGTCCTGGAAGACGATGCCGACCTTCCGCCGGATCTCCGCCATGTGCCGCTTGCCGACGGGCATCCCCGCGACGGTCACCGTGCCCGCGCCCCCGGTGAGGATGCCGTTGAGGTGCAGGACGAGCGTGGTCTTGCCGGCCCCGTTCGGCCCGAGCAGCGCGACCCGCTCACCGCGCCGGACGGTGAAGTCGACGCCGAAGAGGGCCTGATGGCCGTCGGGGTAAGCGAAGGCCAGCCCGGCGACTTCGAGAGACGGAGACGGGGACGGGGACGGGGGTGCGGGGTTCTCGGACACGGTCACAGGCTCCATCCCAGCAGACACACCACGAGCGCGGCGACCGGGAGGGCGAACGCGTACGACCACTGCGCCCGGGACGCGGTCACCTCGTCGATCACGGGCATGGTTCCCGCGTACCCCCGGCTGAGCATGGCCAGATGGACCCGCTCACCGCGCTCGTACGAGCGGATGAACAGCGCCCCGGCCGTCTTGGCGAGGACCCCCCAGTGCCGTACGCCGCTCGCCTCGAACCCGCGTGACTCGCGCGCGATCCGCATCCGCCGCAGCTCGTCGGTGATCACGTCCCCGTAGCGGATCATGAAGGACGCGATCTGGACGAGGAGCGGGGGGAGTCTGAGCCGCTGGAGTCCGAGGAGGAGGGCGCGGAGTTCGGTGGTGGACGCGAGGAGGACGGAGGCGGCGACGCCGAGGGTTCCCTTGGCGAGGACGTTCCAGGCGCCCCACAGCCCACTGACGCTCAGCGACATCCCGAGGACCTCGACGCGCTCGCCCTGCGCCACGAACGGCATGAGCACGGCGAACGCGACGAACGGGATCTCGATCAGCAGCCGCCGCAGCAGGAACCCGGCGGGCACCCGGGCCGTGTACGCGACCACGCCCAGCAGCACGGCGTACAGCCCGAACGCCCACACGGCCTCCCGGGGCGTCGACACCACGACGACGACGAAGGCGAAGACGGCCGCGATCTTGGTGTGCGGCGGCAGCGCGTGCACGGGCGAGTGCGCGTGCCGGTACAGCTTGTGGGCGTGGCCGGCACCCATGTCAGCCGACGTTCCCGGGGACGGCGGAGGGGGACACGTCCTCGCCAGCGCGCCGCCTGCGGACGGCCCAGAAGACGCCCGTGCCGGCGACGACGGTGACACCGACTCCGATCACGCCCGCGAGACCGCCGGCGAGCCGGGCGTTGTCGAGGCCCTCGACGCCGTAGTCGGCGAGCGGGGAACCGGCGGCGGCGTGGTCCTCGGCCTTGGCGTCGATGCCCTTGTCGGCGGCGACCTTCTCCAACCCGTCGGGGCTGGCGGACGCGTAGAAGCTGACGACACCGGCGAGGAGGAGGGAGGCGCCGAGGCCGGCGAGGAGCACCTTGCGCGTGGAGCGGGCGGCGACGGGGGCGGGCGGGGCCGCCGGCGCGGCGGCGGGGGCGTCGACCAGTTCGCCGTCGATCCGCAGCTTGAGCGGGGTGGTCAGGCCGCGGGCCCCGTACACGAGGTCCGGGCGTACGGCGATGACGGCGCCGACCGTGGCGGCGGTGATCGCGGCCTCGCCGATGCCGATGAGGACGTGGACGCCGACCATGGCAGTGAGGACCGAGCCGATCGGCACGTCCGTGGTGCCGCCGACCGCGTAGACGAGCGTGAAGGCGGCGGCCGCGGCGGGCACGGAGACCAGGGCGGCGACGAAGGCGGAGACGGTGACCGAGCGGCGCTTGCCGGGGAGGACCTTCACCAGCCCGCGGAAGACGGCGTAGGCGACGACGGAGGTGACGACCGCCATGACGTCGATGTTCACGCCGAGCGCGGTGAGGCCGCCGTCGGCGAAGAGGATGCCCTGCATCAGCAGCACCACGGACACGCACAGGACCCCGGTGTAGGGGCCCACGAGTATCGCGGCCAGGGCGCCACCGAGCAGATGTCCGCTGGTCCCGGCCGCGACCGGGAAGTTCAGCATCTGCACCGCGAAGATGAACGCGGCGACGAGGCCGGCGAGCGGCGCCGTCCTCTCGGCCAGCTCCCGGCGGGCCCCGCGCAGGCTCACGGCGACCGCGCCGGCGGCGACGACTCCGGCTGCCACCGAGACGGGGGCGTTGATGAATCCGTCGGGCACGTGCATACGAGGGCTCGCTCTCCTGGTAGCCGCGGCTGGCTGGAACCTTACGATGATAGAGCCCTCTTGCGAGTCTGTTGCAAGAGCGCGTCACTGCGGACTGCGCAAGGCTCGCCGAAGCCTGCGGGCGGCCTTCCGGCGGCCTTCCGGCGGCCTTCCGGCAGCCTTAGGGCGGCCTTAGGGCGTTCCGGCGGGTCGTCCAGTGGGCCCTCCGGGGGCGCCGGGCGGAAAATATGCGACATTGGAGAGGCAGTGGACAGCGGATTCACAGCTTCTGCTTGGGTCACTCAGCGTGAGGAGCAGCCCGATGTCTGTCACCGTCGAGCAGTACGCCCGGGCCCACGTCGTCACCGACACCCCCGACGACCGGGACACCGTGCCGGTCGTCCTGCGCTACGACCCCGACAGCGATGCCTCCGCCGTCCGCGTGCGCCTGCCCGGTCCCGACGAGTGGACCTTCCCCCGCGAGCTGCTCGAACGCGGCCTACGTACCCCCACCACCTCCGGGCCCGTGAGCATCTGGCCCTGCGGCCGCGTCCAGGCGGTCATGGAGTTCCACTCCGCGCAGGGGGTGGCGGTGATGCAGTTCGACACGAAGGCACTGATCCGCTTCCTGCGGCGCACCTACACGGCCGTGCCGGTGGCGCACTGACCGGGGCGTCCGGGCAGTCCGGGCAGGGGTGGACGCCCGCGCCCGGGACGGGGCTCGCGCCCGGGGAGGGGCTCGCGCCGCCGTACGCCCTCGCGTCGCTGTGGGTGGTCCGGCACGGGCAGAGCACCGCCAACGTGGCGTACGCCGAGGCCGAGCGGACCGGGTCGACCGTGCCGTTGCCGGGCCGGGACGCGGATGTCCCGCTGTCCGGGCGGGGCCGGGCGCAGGCCGAGGCACTGGGCGGGTGGCTGGCGGGGATCTCCGCGGACGGAGGCAGGGGAGACGGCGGCCCGGGGCCGGACCTGGTGGTCTGTTCGCCGTACGTGCGGGCCCGGCAGACCTGGGAGTCGATGGCCGGGCATCCGCGTGTGGTCCCGCCCCCGCTTCTCGTCGACGAACGGCTGCGGGACCGGGAGACGGGGATCTTCGAGTTGCACCCGCCGAGCGCGCAACGGGCCCGTTCGCCCGAGGAGGCGGACCGGCGGGCCCTGGTCGGCGACTGGTACTACCGTCCGCCGGGCGGGGAGGCGCTGACCGATGTGGTGCTGCGCGTGCGGGACTTCGTCACCGAGCTGGACCGGGTTGCCGGGGGCCGGCGGGTGCTGCTGGTCGCGCATGACGCGATCGCCGTCGCCGTCCGTCTGGTCTGCGCGGGCCTCGGCGCGGCCTCCCCCGGCGCGCTGCCGCCCGTCCCCAACGCCTCGGTCTCGCAGTGGGAGAGCGACGGGGGACGGCTGCGGCCGACGCGGTGGGGGGAGACGGCGCACCTCGGCCCGAACTGAACGGCTCCGGGGGGTCAGACCGGCACGGTGAGGGTCGCCGTGTATCCCTTGCCGGTGCTGCCCTTCATGGTGGCGAGCTGCTGGTCGTAGCCGTCGCTGAAGACCATGTCGGTCTCCAGGGAGAGCTCGCCGAGGTTCCGGACGCTGTCGCCGTAGCCGTCCGTGGCGTACACGGTCTCGCAGACGTCCTTGGGGAAGGCGAGCTGCGAGACGGCGGCGGTCTTCCCGGCCGCGGTGGCGTCGGCGAGGCTGTCGTAGACCTCGAAGTGGAGGTGGGGCCAGCGGCCGGGGTAGCAGCCGGGGAAGACCGACGTGAAGGTGAGCCGGCCCTCGTCGTCGGTCTCCTGGACGCCGCGCAGGTAGTTCTCGTCGGTGACGCCGTCGGAGTAGAGGGAGTACCGGCCCTCGCGGTCGCACTGCCACAGGTAGACGGCCGCGCCCTTCTTCGGGGTGTCGCAGCCGGAGGACCGGTCGACGACGGTCAGGGTGATCGTCAGGGGGATGCCTGCGGCGACGCCGTCCGCCGAGCCGAAGCTCTTGGTGATGTCCTTCCGGACGACACCGCTCTCCTTGAGGACGTTCGGGCCGTTCGAACCGTCACCGGGGTACGGGCCGGCCGTCTCGGTGGGGATGACCTCGCAGTCCGAGCCGGAGGTGCCGGAGGAGGACGTACCGGAGGAGGACGAGCCGGAGGAGGACGAGCCGGAGGAGGAGGCGTCCGACGCGGAGCCGGTGCCGGAGTCGTCCGTGGAACAGGCCGCCAGCAACGGGACCATGCTCGCGCCGGCCAGCAGTCCGATCATGCGGCGGCGGGCCAGCACGGGAAGGTCGTGGGAGAGCCCTCTGTCGAACTCGTCGTCGTGGTGGTGCCCTCGGCGGTGGCCGCCGCTGTTGCCGGGTGCTGTGCTCATGATGCCGAACCACGCCTTCCGAGTGTCCCCGTCATGGAATGCGCGTGATGCTATGAGGGTTTGCTGTGCGCTTCCCAGGAGTCCGCCAAGGGCGCCTCGTGGGTCGGGCGCCTTTTGCGGTCACCGTACGGCAGCCAGGACCACGAGCGTGAACAGCACGGCAGGGGCCGCGATCATCGTGGCCAGGTGGACGGCCAGGGTCCGCGTCATCCCCAGCGCCGGGAGCAGGACCAGGCCGCCCAGGAACCACCAGCCGTAGATCCGGCCCGCGAGATGCCAGGCCGCGGTCTCCTCGGCACGGGTGGCCGGCTCCACGAACAGCACGCCGACGGCGGCCAGGAGGAGCACGCAGCACAGCAGCACGTTCCCGACGCCGACGACGACCCCGGTCACGCCCCGCCCGTCCACCGCCCGCATGTGCCGCCGCAGGCGCCGGAGGCGTCCCGCGCGGGCCGGCGGGGGCTCGTGCGCGGTCCCCGAGGTGCCCGCGGCCCCGTCGGCCCTCACGCCCCCACGGTCCCGTCGATCCCTTCCCGCAGGAAGTCCGCGTGGCCGTTGTGCCGGCCGTACTCCAGCAGGACGTGGATCATGACCATCCGCAGGGAGACGTCCTCGTTCCAGCGCGGCTGGCGACCGGTGAGCTCCAGGGACTCCGCCTCCCGTTCGATACGCCGCGAGGTCGCCACCTCCGCCTCCCAGGCCCCGAACGCCTCCGCCCGCGTCGAGGCGCTCGCGTCGTACGCCGCCTGGAAGTCGATCTCCTTCGACCACACCATGGGGGCGTCCTGGTCCTCGAACACCCGGCGGAACCAGGCCCGTTCGACCTCCGCCATGTGCCGTACGAGACCCAGCAGCGACAGCGTCGACGGGGGCATCGACCGACGCCGCAACTCCTCGTCGGTGAGACCCGCGCACTTCATGGCAAGGGTCGCGCGGTGATGGTCGAGAAAGGCGCGGAGGGTCTCGCGTTCGGCCCCGAGGAGGGGCGGCCCGACCCGCTCGTCCCGAGCACCGCCGTCGCGACCACCTCGTCCACCCGCCCTGCCGGCTCCGACCCGCCGGTCCGGTCGAAGCCGGCGGGCGCGCCCACCCCATCGACCTGACCGACCTCGCCGACGCGCTGCCGGGTCTGTTCGGCCACACCGAGCCCGCCCGCCCCATCGACCCGGCCGATCTCGCCGAGGCGCTGACCGGCCTGCTCCGCCTGCTCGGCCCCACCAGCCCGCGCACCCCGGTCGGGCGCGCTGGGGACGCCTCCCTCATCGACCTGGTCGGCCCCACCGACCCGCATCGCCTGCTCCGCCTGGCCGGCCCGACCTGTGTGCACGTCCCGGTCGGTCCCGCCAGTCCGGTTGGCCCCGCCGAACTCGCCCGCCCGGTTGGCCTCGCCCGGGCGCTCGCCCCGCCCGGCCTCACCGGCCTCGACCTCACCGGCCGGCTCGGCGCCACGGGTCCGGTCGGCCTCGCGTATCCGGTCGTCGGCCCCGCCCGCCCGTACGGCCTCCTCGCGCACGCCGAGCAACTCGCCCTCGTCACGCCCGGTGGTCCCCACGGCCTCCTCGCGCACGCCAGACACCCCTCCCCCGTCACGCACACCAGACACCTCAACCCCGTCACGCATGCCCGCACCCCCTGCCCCGCCACGCACGCCGGTCACCCGGTCCCGGCACACACGTCGGCTCTGTCGGTTCTCTCGGTCCTCGCGCCTCTTCTCCTGTCACCCGTCATCTTCACCCCTCGCACGGAAGCCGGTGAGGGCGCCCGTCTCCACGGGGCCTCACCGGCGGTCCTGATTCTGCGGTCCTGATTCTGTGCGGGCGCCCGCGTCAGGCGCGGACCAGTTCCCTGTCCTCGTCCTCGTCCTCGTCGTCCTCGGCCACGTCACCGGAGGTGTCGGCCGTCCGCAGTCCCTCGCCCTCGACGTCGACGTTCGGCAGCGCGCGGTCGAGCCACTTCGGGAGCCACCAGGCCCGGTCGCCCAGGAGGGCGAGGACGGCCGGGACGATGGCCATGCGGACGACGAACGCGTCGAAGAAGACGGCGATGGCGAGACCGAAGCCGATCATCTTGATCATCGACTCGCCGGAGCCGATGAAGCCGGCGAAGACGGCCATCATGATCGCCGCGGCGGCCGCGACCACCCGCGCGCTGTACCGGAAGCCGGTCACCACGGCCTGGTGCGCGTTCTCACCGTGCACGTACGCCTCGCGCATGCGGGTCACGAGGAACACCTCGTAGTCCATCGCGAGACCGAAGACCACGCCCACCATGAAGATCGGCATCATCGACATGATCGGCCCGGTCTCCTCGACCCCGATCAGCCCCGCCAGCCAGCCCCACTGGAAGACCGCGACCACGGCGCCGAGCGCGGCCAGCACGCTGAGCAGGAAGCCGAGGGCCGCCTTCAGCGGGACCAGGACCGACCGGAAGATCACGATCAGCAGGAGGAAGGCGAGGCCCACCACGAGCGCCAGATACGGCAGCAGCGCGTCGGTGAGCTTCTGCGAGAAGTCGATGTTCATCGCGGTGGCACCGGTGACCAGCACCTTCGCGTCGGTGTCCGCGCTCACGCCGGCCCCCGCGTCACGGATGGCGTGCACCAGGTCCTCGGTCTGCGTCGAGGACGGCTTGGACTTCGGGATCACCGTGATCATCGCGGTGTCGCCGGCCTTGTTGAACGTCGCGGGGGTCACCGTCACGACATCGTCGAGGCCCTTGATCCCGTCCGTCACCGCGGTGGCGGCCCGCTGCGGGGACGCGCTGTCCTTGGCGTCGACGACGACCATCAGGGGGCCGTTGAAGCCGGGGCCGAAGCCGTCGGAGAGGAGGTCGTACGCCCGGCGCTGCGTGGTGGACGTGGCCTGCGAGCCGTCGTCGGGAAGGCCCAGCTCCAGCTGGGTGGCGGGCACCGCGACCGCTCCGAGGCCGACCACACCGAGCAGCAGCACGGCCACCGGGCGACGGACGACGAAGCTCGCCCAGCGGGTGCCCAGTCCGGGCTTCGCCACGACCGCACTCCCGGCGGCGTCCGCGGTGGGGACCCCGGCGGAGCCTGCGCCGGCGACCGCGGCGGAGCCTGCGGTGGACTTCTTCCCCCTGCCGCGTCCGAGCAGCCCACCCTTCTCGCCGGCCGGCCGGACCTTGCGGCCCGCGTAGCCGAGCAGCGCCGGGACCATGGTGAGGGCGATGAGGACGGCGACGACGACCGTGCCCGCCGCCGCGAGACCCATCTTGGTCAGCATCGGGACGTTGACGACCGCGAGTCCGGCCAGCGCGATGACGACCGTGAGTCCCGCGAAGACGACCGCCGACCCGGCGGTGCCGACGGCCCGGCCCACCGCCTCCTCGCGGCCCCTGCCCTCGGCCAGCTCGGACCGGTAGCGGGAGACGATGAACAGCGCGTAGTCGATACCGACCGCGAGACCGATCATCAGGGCGAGCGTGGAGGTGGTGTCGCCCAGGTCGAGCGCGCTGGCGAGGGCGGTGATGGTGGAGACGCCGATGCCGACCCCGATGATCGCCGTCAGCAGCGGCAGTCCGGCCGCGACCAGCGAGCCCAGGGTGACGACGAGGACGACCGCGGCGAGGGCGAGGCCGATGATCTCGCCGGTGGCCGCCGTCTCGGGCTCGGGCTGCAGGGCGTCGCCGCCCATCTCGACCGTGAGCCCGGCGGCCTGCGCCTTGTGCGCGGTGGTCTCCAGGGCCTCCTTGGAGGAGTCCTTCAGCTCCATGGCCGGGACCTCGTACGTCACCGAGGCGTAGGCGATCGTCCCGTCCGCGCTGACCGCGCGGGTGGTGAACGGGTCGCTGACGGAGACGACTTCGGAGCCGTCGCCCAGTTCCGCGACGGTCTTCTCGACGGCCGCCTTGTTGGCGGCGTCGGTCATCTTCTCGCCCGCGGGCGCCTTGAAGACGACCCGGGCGGTGGCGCCGTCGGCGCTCATGCCGGGATAGCGCTGCTCCAGCAGGTCGAAGGCCTTCTGGGCCTCGGTGCCCGGGATGGAGAAGGAGGAGGAGCCGGCGGCGGGCGCGGAGGCGGCGCCGACGCCCGCGAGCGTCAGCAGCGCCACCCAGATCAGGACGGTGACATGCCGTCGCCGGAAGGCGAACCGGCCGAGTCTGTAGAGGAAAGTGGCCACGGGGCGGTACTCCCGTTCAGGTCGTGGACGTGCAGGAGGGCAGAACGGATCAGCCCGTGCCGCGGGGAGGGGAGAAGGCAGGGCGGGGCGAGGCAGGGGTGATCGGCCCGACGACATGAGCGGTGCGTCAGGTGGGGCGTCGGATGGGGCGTCAGATGGGGCTCAGCCGCGCGTCACGCGGCCTCGCACAGGTGGGTCAGTCGGTCGGCACACCGAGGGCGGGGAGGACCACGGCGTCGATGTACGAAGCGATGAAGGCCTGGGTCGGAGGCAGCTCGTCGATCATGCCCCGCGCGACGAAGGCGCCGACGAACATGTGCAGGACGTAGTCGACGGCCGGGTTGTCCTCGCGGATCTCACCCCGGTCGACGGCACGCTGCAGCATGCGGCGGATCTCCAGCAGCTCGGGCTCGATGATCAGCTCGCGGAACGCCTTCAGGAGGTCGGGATTCCCGTGGATCGCCATGGCCAGCCCCCGCATGAGCGCGGAGTTCTGTTCGATGGCGCAGTCGTCCTGACTCATGATCAGCGCGTGCATGTCGCCCCGCAGGGACCCGGTGTCGACGGAGTCGAAGTCCGGACGGGGCTTGTTGGCCCGCATCGCCTTCGCCACCAGCTCGGCCTTGCCGCCCCACTGGCGGTAGAGGGTGGCCTTGCTGGACCGGGTGCGGGCGGCCACGGCGTCCATGGTGAGGGCGTCGTAGCCGACCTCCCGGAGCAGGTCGAGGACGGCCGCGTACAGCTCGGCCTCGCGTTCGGGCGTGATCCGGCTGCGGCGCACCGTCGCGGTCTCCGTCATCCCACTCCCCTTGCTCCGGCTTCCCGTTCGGGACGACAAGGCTACCGGCCGTGCCACCGGGGCACGGGCCGAGAACCCCGCTTCCGAACGAAACGGTTTCGTACGCTTACGACGATACCCCGACCCGCGAAGAAAACGAAACCGTTTCGTACGTGTGCAGGGTCACGGCCGAAGCCGCCGGAGCCGCGGTGGGTGAGGTCGCCGGGACCACGGCGGGCGAAGTCGCCGGAGCCGCCGCGGGTGAGGTCGCCGGGACCGCGGCGGGTGAAGCCCCCAGGAAGCCTCGGGGGGCCATGGCGGGTGAAGCCCTCCGGGGCCATGCCGGGTGAAGCGGCCGGCGTCACGACGGTGAAGTCGCCGGAGCCACGGCGGGTGAAGTTGCCGGGGCCTCCCCCGCGGCGAAGCATGGGGAGGTGAGCGACACCCATGACCAAGGGCCGGACCGCGAGCGCACCCGTGAGCGGGCAACGGGCCGGGAGCAGGCACGGCAGGCGGGCCCGGACGCCGGCTACCTCCGCCACCCCCACCTCAGCGGCGACCGCCTCTGCTTCGTGGCGGAGGACGACCTGTGGCTGGCACCCCTCGACGGCTCGGACCGTGCCTGGCGGCTGACCGTCGACCGTACGAAGGTGGCCTGCCCGCGCTTCTCGCCCGACGGCCGGCACATCGCGTACACGAGTTGGCGGAGCATCACCCCGGAGATCCATCTGACCCCGGTGGACGGCGGCGCCCCCGCCCGCCGGCTCACCCACTGGGGCAGTCCCGACACCGAGGTCCGCGGCTGGACACCCCCGAACCGGCAGGGCCGCTCGGACATCCTCGCCGTCGCCTCCCACGGCGAGCCCTTCTCGTACTTCACCTGGGCCTACAAGGTCCGCACCGACGGCGACCCCGGCCGCAAACTGCCCTGGGGCCCGGTCTCCGACATCCAGTCCGCCGAGATCGACGGCGAGCGCCGCACCCTGCTGCTCACCGGCACGCCCCCGCACGAACCGGCCTCCTGGAAGCGCTACCGGGGCGGCGCCACGGGCCGCCTCTGGCTGCACGGCGAACGGCTGCTGGCCGGCCTCGAAGGGCACCTGCACTCCCCCGTGTTCGTCGGCGGCCGGATCGCCTTCCTCTCCGACCACGAGGGCGTCGGCAACCTCTACTCCTGCGCGTACGACGGCTCCGACCTGCGCCGCCACACCGACCACGACGCCTTCTACGCCCGCCACGCGTCGAGCGACGGCACCCGGGTGGTGTACCAGTGCGCGGGCGAGCTGTGGATCGTCGACGACCTCGCCCCCGACGCCCGCCCCCGGCGCCTGGACGTGACGCTCGGCGGGGCGCTCACCGGGCGGCGGCCCTACCAGGTGCCGGCCGCGCAGCACGTGGACGGCCTCTCCGTCGACGAGACGGGCCGGGCGAGCGCGGTCGTCGTACGCGGCAGCCTCTACTGGCTGACCCACCGCGACGGCCCCGCCCGGACCATCGCCGACACCCCCGGCGTACGCGTCCGGCTGCCCGAGATGCTCGGCTCCGGGGGCCAGGTGGCGTACGTGACGGACGCGGACGGCGAGGACGCGGTCGAGATCGCCCACCTCCCCCGGGCCACCGGCGACCGCGAACCCCGCCGCCTCGCCTCCGGCGGCCTGGGCCGGGTCCTGGAGCTGGTGGCGGACCCGAGCGGTGGGCGTCTCGCCGTCGCCGCGCACGACGGCCGGGTCCTGCTCCTCGACACGACGGAGGAGTCCGACGGCGAGGTCGTCGAACTCATCGCCTCCCTCAACGGCCCCGTCCGCGACCTCGCCTTCTCCCCCGACGGCGCCTGGCTGACCTGGTCCCACCCGGGCATCGGCCGTTCCCTGCGGCAGATCAAGATGGCCCGGATCAAGGACCGGCTCGTCGTCGACGTCACGAGCGGCCGCTTCGAGGACGAGAACCCGGTGTTCACCCGCGACGGCCGCTACCTCGCCTTCCTGTCCTGGCGCGGCTTCGACCCGGTGTACGACGTCCACACCGGCGACCTGTCCTTCCCGCTCGGCTGCCGCCCCTACCTGCTGCCGCTCTCCTCCGCCACACCGTCCCCCTTCGCCCTGAACCCCGACGGCCGCCCGGTCGCCGGCGGCATGGACCCGACCGACGACGAGGACACCGACGGGACGGTCACCGTCGAGACCGAGGGCCTGGAGAGCCGCGTCACCCCCTTCCCCGTCACCGCCTCCAAGTACTCGGCGCTGTACCCGGTCTCCGGCGGCGGCCTCGTCTGGCTGCGCTGGCCGATCTCGGGCGCCCTGGGCGAGACCTTCGCCAACCCGGACGACATGACGGGCCGCCCGACCCTCGAACACTTCGACATCAGCCGGGCGAAGAAGTCCGAACTCGTCGATCATCTCGACTGGTTCGCGGTCAGCGGCAACGGCTCACGGCTGGTCGTCGTGGACGAGGGCGATCTGCGGGCGGTGCCCGCCACCGAGTCCGGCGACGGCGACTCGACCGTCTGGATCGACCTCAGGCGCGTCCTGCACGAGGTCGACCCTGCCGCCGAGTGGCGCCAGTCGTACGCGGAGGCCGGCCGGCTGATCCGCGCCTACTTCTGGGACCCCGGGATGAGCGGTATCGACTGGGACGCGATCCTCGACCAGTACCGCCCCCTGGTCGAACGGGTCGCCTCCCCCGACGAGTTCGCGGACCTGCTGCGGGAGGTCCTGGGCGAACTCGGCACCTCCCACGCCTATGTCTCCGCCGCCCGCCGCAACGAGGGCCCGCCCCACTACCAGCGCCGCCAGGGCCTCCTCGGCGCCAACCTCGTCCGCCGGGACGGCCACTGGACGGTCCGCCGCATCCTGCCCGGCGACTCCTCCGACTCCAAGGCCCGCTCCCCGCTGGCCGGCACCGGCATCAGGGAAGGTGACGCGCTGACCCACGTCGACGGCCGCCCGGTGGACCCGACGACCGGCCCGTACCCCCTGCTGGCGGGCGCGGGCGGCACCACCGTCGAACTCACCTTCGCCCGGCCCGTCGCCCGCCCTGCCGAGGAAGGCCCTTCGGGCCCCTCGGATGCCGCGGGCGAGGGCCGCTCCCGCCGTGTCGCCGTGGTCCCGCTGATCGACGAACGTCCCCTGCGCTACCAGGACTGGGTGGCCAAACGCCGTGAGGTGGTACGGGAGTTGAGCGGTGGCCACTGCGGCTATCTGCACATCCCGGACATGGGCGGCTCGGGCTGGGCCCAGTTCAACCGCGACCTGCGCATGGAGGTCTCCCGGCCCGCCCTGATCGTGGACGTGCGCGGCAACGCGGGCGGCCACATCAGCGAGTTGGTGGTGGAGAAACTGTCCCGCACGATCCTCGGCTGGGACCTGACCCGGGACGCCCAGCCGGTGTCGTACGCGTCGAGCGCCCCGCGGGGCCCGGTGGTGGCGCTGACCGACGAGGCGACCTCGTCCGACGGCGACATGATCGCGGCGGCGTTCAAACTCCTCGCCCTCGGCCCCGTCGTGGGCCAGCGCACCTGGGGCGGCGTCGTCGGCATGACCGGCCGCCATCAGCTCGGCGACGGCTCGGTCATCACCGTCCCCATGAACGCCGCCTGGTTCGACGCGTACGGCTGGACCGTCGAGAACCGGGGCGTCACCCCGGACCTGGAGACCCTGCGCACCCCCCTGGACTGGGCCGAGGGCCGCAACACCCAGCTGGAGGCGGCGGTGACCCTGGCCCTGGACCTCCTCAAGACCCACCCCCCGGCGGACCCGCCGGACCACACCGGCGTCCCCGACCGGAGCCGCCCCCAACTGCCGGGACGCCCCTGACCGGCTGGCGCGGGACGCACGACGCGGCCGACGCAGGGCGCCCTCCCGGAAGGAGGGCGCCCCACGTTCAGCGTGTCCGGAGCGGGTCCGGCACTACACGTCGGCACTACACGTCCGGCACTACACGTCCTGCCGGAACCGGTCCTCGTCGTCCCGCATCAGCCGCTCGGACTCCTCGTCCCGCCGCCGCGCGCCACGCTCCGGCTGCCCGTGCTCGCGCTGCGGCCGGTGCTCGCGCTGCGGCTGCCCGTGCTCACGGCCGGGCTCGCGCCCGTGCTGCTCACGCTCACGCTCACCAGGCCGCTGAGCCTGCTGCCGCTCCTGCGGCGACTGCCCGGACTTACGCTTCAGCTGCTCAGCCTTGTCCTGGAACTGGTCCTTCATGCCCATGTGGATTCACTCCCGTTGTGGGTGAGGGGATCGGGCCTCGACCAGACAAACACGGGCGGACATACGATGCATTTCGATCAGTGACGTACGGTGACGCACCGCTATCGGGGCTCCGGCGCCTCGACCCCCCGCGTCCGCTCGTCCGCGGCCCCGCCGGCCCCCACCAGCCCCTTGGCCACCCCGCGCAGCCGCGGCTCCATCCGCCGCACCTCGCGTGGCGCGAACGTGCCGATGAGACCCGGGAGATACCCGCGCACGCCCTGCATCCCGCGCAGCCACCACTGCCCGTACACATGACTGGACCGCCGCTCGATCCCGGCGACCAGCCGGTCCACCGCCGGCCCCAGCGGATACGTCTTCCCCGCTGGCCACGGAAGCCGCTCCCGCAACTCCCGCATCGCCTCCTCCTTGTCGGCCCCGCGCACCATGTCCGTGTCGGTCCAGGACAGATACCCGACCCCGACCCCGACCCCCCGGTGCGCGACCTCGGCCCGCAGACAGTGCGCGTACGCCTCCACACCCGACTTGGAGGCGCAGTACGCCGTCATCATCGGCGCCGGGGTGATCGCGGCGAGGGAGGCGATCTGCAGCAGATACCCCCGGCTCTCGATCAGCGCCGGCAGGAACGCCCGCCCGGTGACGGCCGATCCGACGAGGTTGACCTCGATGACCCGCCGCCAGGACTCGGGGTCGGAGTCCACGAACGGCCCGCCCGTGGCGACGCCCGCGTTGGCGACGACGATGTCGACCCGCCCGAACCGCTCCTTCACCTCGGCGGCGACCCGCGTCATGGCCTCCTGGTCGGTCACATCGGCGTGCCAGTACGCGCAGTCTCCGTACACCCGCTCCGACACCCGCTTCAGCTCGTCCGGTTCGAGGCCGACGAGCGCGACCTTCACCCCCCGCACCGAGAGCTTGCGCGCGAGGAGTTCCCCGACGCCCCGCGCGGCCCCGGTGACGACCGCGACCCGCCCCTCCAGGGTGCTGCCGTTGCTCATGCGCCCGCCTCCTCCAACTCGTCCCGCTCCACCCGTACATGTGCCGCCGCCAGCCCGCGTATCCGGGCGGTGACCGCCTCCGGCGCCTCCACCGGCGCCATGTGTCCGACCCCGGTCAGCTCGCTCACGCCCACGCAGTCGGGCAGCGCGGCGGCCAGCGCCCGCGCGTGCACGGGCGGGGTCATCCGGTCCGCCGTGCCCACGACGACGGCCGTCGGCACCGTCAACTCCCGTACCCCGTGGTCGAGGTCGAGGGTGGCGAGGACGTGCGACCAGGCGTGCCGCACCCGCGCCGGGCACGCGTGCACGATCCGCGCGCACGCCTCGACCATCACCGGCGACGCGCCGGGGCCCATGGTCGCGTACTTGAGGATGCGCCGGGCGACCGGTGTGACCGGCCCGAGCGGGGCCCGGGAGCCGAGGACCTGCCGCGTGAGCCAGGTGCGTACCCGGCCCGGCCGCATCGGCACGACCAGCGACTCGTCGACCAGCCGTGAACTGCCCGTGCTGCACAGCAGGACCGCCGCCGCGTGCTCCCGGAAGCCCGGCCGCCCGGCGGCCGCCATCAGCGTCATCCCGCCCATGGAGTGCCCGGCCAGCACCGCCTTCTCGCCCGGCGCGAGCGTCGCCGCGAGCACGGCCTCCAGATCGTCGGCGAGGGCGTCCGCGTGGCACGCGGCGGAGGCGGTGCTGCGGCCGTGGCCGCGCTGGTCGTAGACGACGACCCGGTGGTCGGCGGCCAGTTCCCGCACCTGCGCCGCCCAGTAGGCCGTCGAGCAGGTCCAGCCGTGCACCAGGACCACCGCGGGCGCGTCCTGTGGACCGTGTGTCTCGACGTGCAGCCGCGTCCCGTCGGCGGACACGGCCGTCAACTCCCGGACGGCGACGGGAGGGGCGTAGGGCCCGTGCTTCACATGGGTCAGTCTTGTCACGCTCCGGCCTCCACCTTCGCCGTGCCGTCCGTCGCGGAGGCCCCGGGCGTCTCGTCGTTCTCCGTACGCGTCCGGGCCGCCCGCAGCACCGTGTACTCGCTCAGGTCGACGCGCCGGGTCGCGCTGCGGAACTCGCTGGTCGTGCCCGGCCAGACGGTCGTGTTGCGGCCGTCGGCGTCGAGGTACCAGCTGGTGCAGCCGCCCGTGTTCCAGACCGTGCGCTCCATGCGCTGCTGCAGCCGCTGGTTCCAGGCCGCCACGGCGGCGGGCCGGGCGTCCAGGGCGACCCGGCCGCCCAGCACGTCCAACTGCCGTACGTAGTCGGCCAGGTAGTTCAGCTGGGACTCGATCATCAGGATCATGCTGGAGTTCCCGAGGCCCGTGTTGGGCCCGATGATCGTCATCCAGTTGGGGAACCCGGCGGCCGACGCCCCGCGCAGGGACCGCATCCCGCCGTCCGCCCACGCCTCGGCGAGGGTCCGGCCGTCCGCGCCCACGACCCGGTCGGCGATCGGCATGTCGGTGACGTGGAACCCGGTGCCGAAGACGATCGCGTCGACCTCGGCGGCGGACCCGTCGGCGGCGACGAGCGTGGAGCCGTCGACCTTGGCCAGCCCGGACGCGATGACGTCGACGTTCGGCCGGGTGAGCGCCGGATAGTAGGTGTTGGAGAGCAGGATGCGCTTGCAGCCGATGCGGTAGTCGGGGGTGAGCCGGGCGCGCAGCTCCGGGTCCCGCACCGCGCGGGCCAGGTTCCGCTTCGCCACCCGCTCCACCAGGCCCAGCGCCTTGGGGCGTTTGGTGAACGCCTGCACCTGCATCTCCCGGACGCCCCACAGCACTCCGCGCCGCGCCTGCGCGGTGAAGGGCAGCTGCCGGTGCAGCCACTGCTCGACGGGGCCGATGCTCCGGTCGACCCGTGGCATCACCCAGGGCGGGGTCCGCTGGAAGAGGGTCAGCCGGCCGACCTCGGGCGCGATCGCCGGCACGATCTGGGCCGCGGAGGCGCCCGTGCCGATCATCGCGACCCGCTTGCCGCGCAGGTCGTAGCCGTGGTCCCAGCGGGCGGAGTGGAAGACCTTGCCGGGGAAGGAGCCGAGACCCGGCAGTTCGGCCTCGGTGGGGATCCTCGGATCGGACAGCGGCCCGGTGGCGGAGACGACGAGGTCGGCGCAGAGCCGCCCGCCGCTGGTCTCGATGTCCCAGCACAGCCGCTCCCCGTCCCAGGCCATCCGCAGCACCTCGGAGTCGAAGCGGATGTGCGGGCGCAGCCCGAAGACGTCCGTCACGTGCTCCAGGTAGGCCCGGATGTGCTCCTGCCCGGAGAAGGCGCGCGGCCAGGCGTGGTTCGGCGCGAAGGAGAACGAGTACAGATGGGAGGGCACGTCACAGGCGCACCCCGGGTAGTCGTTGTCGCGCCAGGTGCCGCCCACGGAACCGGCCCGCTCCAGGACGACGAAGTCGGTGATCCCCTCGCGCCGCAGCCGCACGGCCGCGCCGAGCCCGCCGAACCCGGACCCGACCACCGCCACCCGCACATGCGGCACCCGTTCCCGCCCGCCCTGATCCTGCCCGGCCATCCGGTACCTCCACGCCTCATCGCGTGCGCACGCCGCGTTCGCACCTCATGTCCGCGCCAGTAATCACTGGCGCAGTGGGAGCGTAGGGCAGGACCGTACCGATGGGTAGGGGTCCGGCCCTCTGGAGTTACCAGCGGTACGACATAGGCTGCGCGGGTGGCAGAAGACGGCGAGCGACACGAGTACCGCATGGAGGAGCTGGCCAGGGAGGCCGGCATCACCGTACGCACCCTGCGCTTCTACCGGGAGCGCAGGCTGATCCCGCCGCCCCGCCGCGAGGGCCGTATCGCCTGGTACGACGACACGCACCTGGCCCGGCTGCGCACCATCTCGGCCCTGCTGGAGCGGGGCCACACGCTCAGCGGCATAGCCGAGCTGGCCGAGGCGTTCGACCAGGGCCGCGACGTGGGCGAACTGCTCGGCCTGGGGGACCCCACCGAGGAGGTCCCGGTCCGTCTCTCCCCCGAGGAACTCGCCGACCACTTCGGTGACCAGGCGACCCCCGAGAACCTCGCCACCGCCCTGGACCTCGGCTATCTCGCCACCGACGGCGGCGAGATCGTGCACATCAGCCGCCGCCTGCTGGACGTCACGGCCGCCCTGGTCCGCGAGGGCGTCTCACTGGCCGACGTCCTCACCGTCGGCCGCCGCGTACGCGAACACGCCGAGGCCCTCGCCACCCTCTTCACCGACCTCCTCAGCACCCAGCCCGACCACACCCCCGAAGACCTCCACCGCCTGCGCCCTCTGGCAAAGAGCGCAATGGAGGCGGAGCTGTCACTGGCGCTGGACCGACGACTACGGGAGTCGACAAATAAATAAGTACAGAACACACTCCACGCGCGCCACATTCACCCGAACGAGTGAGCAGAATCGATTCCACACATCATCGAATCGGCTTCGAATCCGCTAACGTAGGCCAAACATCGTTCGGACGTTCCACTTGTGGATACTTTTTCGATCAGGAGAGAAGTGCGCACGCTCGCCGTCTGTTTCGCCACCGCCGCCATTCTCGTCATGAACATGACCTCGGCGCACGCCGAGTGCATTTGGTAGGCACACCGGCTCTCACGAGCCGGTAGCACCCCGGTCGTCGAACAAGCGGTGCAGCTCAGCCGCCTCCCCGTCCGCCCCGAGCCTCCGGTACATCGCCAGCGCGCGTTCCGCGTGGGCTCGGGCGGACCGAATGTCGCCCATACAGAGACCCACCCGGGAAATACCGGCCAGCGCCCGCGCCGAACACAGGGAATACCCGTGCTCGTGCGCGATGGAAAGCGCGTTCCGATAGGTCTCCAGGGCGATACCCCACCGTCTCTCCCGGTAATGCGTGTCGGCAATTCCGAGGAGGGCCCTCTGCCGCTCGTACGCGTTGTCGATACGTCGGGCCACCTCCTCCGCCGCGCCGAAGTGCGTCAGGGCTTCCGCCGTACGGCCGGTACTCGCGCAGGTCTCGCCCAGGGAGATCAGGGTGTTGACCTCACCGATGGCGTCCCCACCCGCCCGGTGACTGGCCAGGGCCCGGCGGAAGCAGGAGAGCGCCCACTGCGGCTGGCCGGTCGCCGCGTACACGGCCCCGAGGTTGGTGTCGAGAATCGCGAGTTCCTTCTTTCCGCCGACCTCGCGCATCAGGACCAGGGCGTGCTCGTAGTGGTGACGAGCCTCCTCGTGGAGTCCCAGAGCGAGCCGGATGTCCCCCAGGTTGTTCCATGCGACGGCCTCACCATGACGGTCCCGCAGCTCCCGGTTGATGCCCAGCATGGTCCGGAAGCACTGTGCCGCCTCGGTGTACTCGGCCCGGTGCACCCTGGCCGTGCCCTGCACGTTGAGGGTCGCGGCGATGCCGTGCCGGTCGTCGACGGCACGGTAGAGCGCCAGGCACCGGTCCAGTTCCCGCAGACACGCCTCGCCGCGGCCCGCCCCGAGATGGGCCCGGCCGATCTCCAGTGACGCGTCGGCCCGGCCACGGGTGTCGCCGAGTCTGTTGTACAGCGTGAGGGCCTCGGTCGCGGCGGCGAGAGCCTCGCCGTGGTTCTCCCGGGCGAGGACGCTCGCGCGCTCCACCAGCGTCCACGCCAGGGCCGGCCGGTCGCCGGCCGCGCGCAGCGCGGTCAGTGCGGCGGACTGCAGTTCGGCGGTGATGTCGTGCGTGCCCCAGCGCTGGAGGGAGTGGGCGAGGACGTGCGGGAACAGAGCGGCGAACTCGGGGAACTCCGCCGCGGCCGTCCGGGCCACCGCCAGCAGGTTGCCCCGCTCCACCGTCAGCCACACCGTCGCTTCGTCGGCGGCGGATTCGGCGTGCGGGGCCGTCGTGAACCCTGGGCCGACGGGCGCGACCAGCTCCGCCGGGACGTGGCGTCTGCGTCGACGCGGGTGGGCCAGCCGGTCCGCCCGGTCGGCAGCCGTGAGGTAGTAGGACGACAACCGCCGCAGGGCCGCCCGGCGTTCGGCCGGCGGATCCTCCCGGCGGCCGAGCCGGCCGCCGAACGCACGGGCCAGATCGTGCAGTTGATAGCGGTCCCGGACCGGCTCGTCGAGCAGGTGGCGGTCCAGCAGGGACTCGGCCGCACGGCGCACGGCACCGGGGTCGACATCGCCGGAGAGCGCCATCGCCGCCTCCAGGGTGATGTCGGGGCCCGGATGCAGGGCCAGCCCTCGGAAGAGTCTGCGCGCCGAGGGGTCCAGGTCGGCGCAGGACATCTCCAGGGCGGCGGCGACCCGCTCGTCGAACTCCTCCAGCCGGTCGCCGGCCCCGTCCAGCCGGTCCGCGACGTACTCCAGGTCCCAGGTGTCCCGGTGCCGGAACCGGCTCGCGTGCAAGGACAGCGTGAGCGGGTGCCTGCCGCACAGTTCCACGACACGGCGCAGGGCTACGGTGTCGGAGACCCGGGCCGCCCCCGCGATCCGGGCGAAGAGCGCACCGGCCTCGGACACGGACAGCACGTCCAGCAACAGCGAGGTGGCGCCGTCCAGTTCGGTGAGCCGGTTACGGCTGGCGACGATCGCGCGGCACTCCGGTGAGCCGGGCAGCAGCGGGCGGATCTGCTCGGCGTCCCGGGCGTTGTCGAGCACCACCAGCACCCGGTGCCGGGCCGTCCACTCACGCCAGCGCGCGGCCCGCTCGTCCAGGGTGACCGGCAGCGGATCGGGGACCCCGACGGTGTGCAGCAGGAACGCCAGGGCGTCCGCCGGATCGTGGGGCGGCTGGTCGCCGTAGGCGCGCAGGTCCACGTAGAACTGGCCGTCCGGATAGCGTCCGCGCATCCGGTGGGCGGCGTGGACGATCAGCGCGGACTTGCCGACACCGGGCATGCCGTGCACCACGGTGACCGGGAGCGCCGTCCCGGTGTCGCCGGGTCCCCGGTCGGCGAGCAGGATGTCGATCTCGCTCGCGCGGCCGGTGAAGTCCCTGGTGTCGCGCGGCAGACTGCTTCCCGGATGCCTGCCCGCCGGCTCCGCCGCCCACGGGCCACCGCCCCGGCCGGCTCCGGGTGCGACGCCCGCGGGGTGCGGCTCCCGCAGGGTGGGGTCCTGGCCGAGGATGCGGAGCTGCAGCTCCTGCAGTTCCGTGCCGGGGTCGATGCCGAGTTCCTCGTTCAGCCGGGCGCGCGTCGTGCGGTACAGGGCCAGCGCCTCCCCGTCCCGGCCCGATCGGTACAGGGCCAGCATCAGGGTGGTGACGGCCTGTTGGGCCAGGGGTTCCAGGGAGACCAGCTCCCGGAGTTCACCCAGCAGATCGGCGTGGCGGCCCAGCTCCAGCTCCAGCCGGATGCGCTCCTCGCGGACCCGCCGGTGATCCTCCGTCAGCCGCGCCCGGGCGGACGCGGCCCAGTCGCCGGTGAACTCCGCGAACGGCTCCCCCCGCCACAGCGACGCGGCGGTGTGCAGCAGCCCGACCGCGTACTCCCGGTCCCCGCGTCCGGCGGCCGCGCGGGCCTCACCGCGCAGCCGCTGCAGCCGTACGAAGTCCACGTCGTCCGCGTGCCGGACGCGCAGCCGGTAGCGGCGCGGGGAGGGGCGCTCCAGCAGTGCCAGGTCACCTACGGCGCGCCGGAGCCGGTTGCGCAGCCGGGAGAGGTAGGTGTGCAGCGTCTCCACGGCGGTCACGGGCACCTCGTCGTCGTCCCAGACCCGTTCGACGAGCGTATCGACGGCGACGGGATCGCCCTGGGCGTAGAGCAGGACCGCGAGCACCCGGCGTTCCTTGAGAGAACCGAGCGGGTACTGCCGTCCCTCGTGCCACAGTTCGAGCGGCCCGAGCGCAAGAAGGTGCACCACTTCCCCCAGGTGGTTCGCTTCGTCCAGGCGTCGTTCGCGGTCGTGCTTTCCTCACGCCGGCGGTCTCCGCACGGGCGGGCTGGTGGATCGCACATCTGTCCACCTCGCGTCTCACTGTCGCCACCGCCCCGCGAAAGGAACAGAGGTGCAAGACAGGGCGCACAGGCGCGTGCAGGGGCGCACGGGGCCGGGTGCGGATGCGCAGGCGGAAGGTGCAAGTTTTCTGCAAGTCCGCCGTCCGTCCTCCCGGGCAGACCCCCCACTGTGGCCGCGCACCAACCGGATACGGCCACGACTCAACTCGCTTCATCCACGGGGGAGTTCATATGAGTCTGCTGATGCCGGACGCCGACCGGCGCCCTGCTGTGCCCTTGCGTCTGGATGTCGAGCGCTGGGCGACCTTCCGCATCCGCAAGCGCGTGCTCGCGGTGGTGCACACCGTCACCTCCGCCCGTCGGCTGCTCGACGCGGTACGGCTGCTGGAGGGGGACCCGCGGGTCCAGGTCATGTTCACGGTGGCCGGTGACGTCTTCAACCACGGCGTGGACGAGTTCCTGGAAACCACCAGGGCTCTCGTCGTGCCCTGGGGCCAGGCGGTGCACACCCGCTTCGACCTCGCGCTGGCCGCGAGCTACGGGAGTCTGCACGAACTGAACGTCCCGGTGATCGTGCTCCCGCACGGCGCCTCGTACAACAGGAGGGTCTCCCTGCCCCAGGGCCGCCGCGTCCGTCTGCCCGCCGTGCGCGAGGTGTACGGGCTGGGCCGGCAGTGGCTGATCCGTGACGGGGTGGTGGTGCCGGCGGCGATCGTGCTGGCGCACGAGGACGACCGTACCCGTCTCGGCCGGGAGTGCCCCGAGGCGCTTCCGGTGGTCGAGGTGGTCGGAGATCCCTGCTACGACCGCGTCGCCGCGAGCCTGCCCGCACGGGACCTGTACCGGCGCGCACTCGGCGCGGCACCGTGGCAGGAGCTCGTCCTGGTCTGTTCGACCTGGGGCCCCGACTCCCTGGTCGGACGCCACTGGAGCCTGCTGGAACAGCTGGCCGCCCAGTTGCCCCGGGAGGAGTTCCGCATCGTCGTCATGCTGCACTCCAATGTCTGGAACGCCCACAGCGAATGGCACATCCGCAGCGCCTTCGCCGGGCTGGGCCGCTGCGGCATCGGACTGGTCAGCCAGGACGCCGAATGGAGCGGCGCGGTCGTCGCGGCCGACTACATCGTGGGAGACCACGGCTCCGTGTCGCTCTACGGGACGATGACGGGCGCCCGTCTGCTGAGTTCCGGCTCACCGGACACGGACCTCGATCCCTCGTCGCCGATGGCCGAACTGCGCGCGCTGGCGCCGTGGCTGGACACGGACCGGCCGCTGCTGCGCCAGTTGCGGCAGAGTTCGCTCGCCTACCGCCCGGGCCGGTACGCGCGCGTCGCGGCCCGGATCACCTCCGAACCGGGCCGGTTCGCGCGAAGGATGCGCGCCCTCCTCTACCGGAAGCTGCGCCTGCGCGCCCCGGTCGCCCGCCTCGCCCCCGAGGCGGCGGCGCCTCCGACCCTGGTGCGATACGGCCCGCCCGACGGCGCCGGGCCGTGAACGCGGCCGGGAAGCGGACGCCCACGCGGTCCGGTGGTGCCGCCGGTCGACACCGGCCGCTCCGCGTCATCCGACGCCGTCGGGACCGGCCTGCGCTCCTGTGCCGGTCCCGGTCCCGACCAGCAGGCGCAGTCGCTCGTGCAGTTCGTCCGCCTGTGCCGGCTGGTTCGCCGCGACGGCCAGCGCGAGCGCCCGCTCGTAGCGGTCACGGGCGAGGGCACGCTGCCCGCGGCCCTCGGCCACCACGCCCAGCGCATGCAGCGCCCGGGCCGTCTCGGAGTCGGCCCCCACGGCACCGAGATCGGCGACCGCTCCGGAGAGCAGCCGTTCCGCCTCGTCGGGCTCGCCCAGCAGGAGCACGGACCGGCCGAGCAACGTCGCGGCGCGAGCGGCGTTGTACGGGTCGTCCGCGGCCAACAGCACGGCCCGTGCCTCGGCGGCCCCGTCGGCTGCCCGCTGCGGACGGCCGAGAGCGAGGTCGATGTCGGCGACGTTGAGCCGGGCGAGTCCGCCCGCGCGCGCGTCACCGCAGCGGGGGAGTTCGAGGGCCGCGCGGGCGAACAGCGCGGCCGCCTCGCCCGGTTGCCCCAGGCGCTGGTGCGCCAGACCCCGGTAGTTCAGCGTGCGGGCGTGGCCGAGCGGGTCCCCCAGGGAGGCGAAGAGCCCGGACGCCTCCTCGAACATCGCCAGCGCCCGGCCGTACCCGCCACGGCCGAGTTCGCCCTGCCCCCCGGAGGTGAGCATCCGGCACACGGCCCGGGTGTCGCCCACCTCGCGGGCCGCGGCCAGCCCTTCCTCGTACGCGGCGAGCCACTCGTCGTAGTGCTTGCGCCGGACGAAGAGCGGGCCCAGGGCATCGGCGAGCTGCCAGCAGGTGTCCGGCGCGCCCGCCTGCCTGGCACGCCGGAGCACCGCCATCACCTGGGGCAGTTCCCGCTCCAGCCAGTCCAGTGCGGCCCGCGGTCCGGGCCCCAGGGCTGCCTCGACCACCGGCCCGGGGCCGTAGGAGCGCTCCCGCAGAGGGTGGTACGGCTCGACGGCCCTCTCCGCCCGGGTCGCGGTCGCCAGATAGTGGTCCGCGACCCGGCGGAACGCGGCCGCGCGTTCCGTCTCGGACTCGTCCTGCGCGGCCTTCTCGACGGCGTGCAGCCGGACGAGGTCGTGGAAGCGGTAGCGGTCCTCGCCGACGTCGACGAGCAGGTTGGCGTCGTACAGGTGCTCCAGCGCGTGGACCGCGTCGCGGTCCCGGGGAGCGGCGCCGTCGCCGGGCGGCCCGGCGGTGTCGCCGTGCTCCGGTCCACCGGTGGCGGGCCCGCGCGCCAGCAGCGCCGCCGCGACCGTGCTCTCGAACTCCCTCCCGGGGTGCACAGCGAGCAGACGGTAGAGCCTGGCCGCCGCCTCGGGCAGCCCTCGGTACGACAGGTCCAGTGCGGCGCGCACGCCGAGGTCTCCTTCGATCGCGAGGGCGTCCAGTCTCCCCTGCTCGGCGGCGAGAGCCCGCACCATCGTCTCGATCCGCCGGCCCGGCCGGGCGGCGAGCCGCGCGCCCGCGACGCGCACGGCGAGCGGCAGCCCGGCGCACAGACCCACCAGGGCTCGGGCGTCGTCGGCCTGGGTGGCGACACGGTCGTCGGCGAGGGTCGCCGCGAGCAGTTCGACCGCGGCGTGCGGGGCGAGGGGTTCCAGATGCAGCCGGTGGCAGCCTTCCAGCGTCAGACCCGGCATCCGCCGCCGGCTGGTCACGAGCGTGACGTTGCGCCCGCCCGGCAGCAGCGGCCGTACCTGGGCCGCCGTGGCCGCGTCGTCGAGCAGGACGACGAGGGCGCGCTCGGCGGTCAAGGACCGGTAGAGCGCGGCCCGTTCCTCCCGACCGTGGGGCACCTGTCGCGACGGCACCCCCAGTGCGCGCAGGAATCCGCCCAGCACCTCGGCGGGGTCGGCGGGCCCCGACGAGGACTGGGCGGCCAGGTCCGCATGGAGCTGACCGTCCGGGAAGTGCGGACGCAGCCCGTGCAGCCAGGACAGGGCGAGAGCGGTCTTTCCCACCCCTCCGAGGCCGCTGACGGCGACGAGGGTGGGGTGGCCCCGGCGGGAGGCCGAGGCGCGATGCAGGTCCAGACGCTCGACCTCGGCCGTGCGGGCCGTGAGCGCGACGACGGGCGGAAGCTGCCACGGCACCGCGGCGCGCGGTCGCGGTGCCGTGCCGTCGCCGGTACGGATCCGCACGTCGCCGTACACGACGGCGGCCTGCACGCTGGGACCGCACACGATGCCGCCGAGTTCGTTGTGACTCTCTGGCCCCTGCCCCCGCACGACCACCCCTCCGACCGGTCGGCACCGTCTTCTGCGGAGGAGTATGTCCACACCGCCATCGAACAACCGGCGCACAGCGGCACAGAGTGCCGAGGACGTGTGGCGCGGGTCGCCGTCCGGCGACGGCTCAGAGGTCGTAGACCGCCGTCACCGGCGCATGGTCCGACCACCGCTCGGCGTGGGTCGCGGCCCGCTCCACGAACCCCTTGACCGCCTTGGCGGCGAGCCCGGCCGTGGACACCTGATAGTCGATCCTCCAACCTGAATCGTTGTCGAAGGCCCGCCCCCGGTACGACCACCAGGTGTACGGCCCCTCCACGTCGGGGTGCAGGGCGCGCAGGACGTCGACGTACGCGCCGTCGGCCTCGTCGAAGACCTGGCCGAGCCAGGCCCGCTCCTCCGGCAGGAACCCGGAGTTCTTCTGGTTCGCCCGCCAGTTCTTGAGGTCGGCCTGCTGGTGGGCGATGTTCCAGTCGCCGCAGACGACGACCTCGCGCCCGTCGGCGGCGGCCCGTTCCCGCAGGTCCTTGAGATAGGGCAGGAACTCGCCCATGAACCGGACCTTCTCGTCCTGCCGCTCGGTGCCGACCTCACCGGAGGGGAGGTAGAGGCTGGCCACGGTGACGCCGGGCAGGTCGGCCTCGACGTACCGTCCGCTCCCGTCGAACTCGGCCGACCCGAAGCCGATCCGGACGCGGTCGGGCTCGCGCCGGGTGTAGAGCGAGACACCCGCGCGCCCCTTGGCGGCGGCCGGGGCGTGCACGACGTGCCAGCCCTCGGGCTGCCGCACCCCCTCGGGGAGTTGCTCCGGCTCGGCCCGCACCTCCTGGAGGCACACCACGTCCGCCGAGGTTCCGGCGAGCCATTCCACGAAGCCCTTCTTCGCGGCGGCCCGCAGCCCGTTCACGTTCACAGAGGTCACAGTCAGCACGCGGGCACGATACCCGTACCGTGGACGGGGTCCGGATACGAGGAGGATCGAACCGGACGGCCGCGCTCCGGGCGCCGCCGGGACGCGTCCGCGCCGCACACCCCCGCGGAGAGCGTCATGCATAGATGTACGATGCAAGGCATGATTATCCACCCTGTGCCTTTCGACCACCCCGACGCCGTGAAGCTGAACGACGAGGTCCAGGCCGAATACAGCGTCCGCTACGGCGACGACGGCGACGCCACCCACATGGACCCGGCGCACTTCCTGCCACCGCGGGGCCTGTATCTGATCGCCTACGACGAGCACGGCAGAGCCCTGGCCACGGGCGGCTGGCGCAGCCAGGACGCCAACGACGAGGGCAACCGGGACGGCGACGCCGAGATCAAGCGGATGTACGTCACCCCCGAGGCGCGGGGCCTGGGCCTGGCCCGCCGCATACTCGCCGCGCTGGAGTCCGACGCCCGCGCCGCAGGCCGCGCCCGCATGGTCCTGGAGACCGGCAGCAAGCAGCCCGAGGCCGTCTCGCTCTACACCTCCAGCGGTTACGAGCCCTGCGGGAAGTTCGGCTACTACCGCTTCCACGAGCTGAGCCTGTGCTTCGCGAAGGACCTGCGCGGCTGACCTCCGGCCGCCCGTAGATCCCGGCGCCCGTCGCGGTGTCGGGCCCCTACGGTGTGCCCGTGAAGAAGCCCCCATCGCGTGGCCCACGACCGCTGCCGGCTCAAGCTGTCCCTCTACCCGCAGGGGGCGCGGCGCCGCCGCCGTGAACCTGGCCTCGATCCGTCCGCCCAGGAGGTCGTGGTGGACGGCCGTACTTCGACGCGATCACGGAGCCGGCGCGGGGGCCCGGCGCGGGGGCCCGGCGCGGGCGCCCGGCGTGGGCGCTGACGGATCATCGTCCTGACAACACGTCAGAGCCTCCAGTGGTGATCACCACTGGAGGCTCTGAGCTGCGTGGACCTGTGGGGATTTGAACCCCAGACCCCCTCGATGCGAACGAGGTGCGCTACCAGACTGCGCCACAGGCCCTTGCAACGAGTGAAACTCTAGCACCCCGATCGCCGTGCTCGGAAATCCGTATCCGAGGCGCCACCCGACGGTCCCCGGCGGGCTCCCTGGCTGGTCAGCGCCAGGGAGAGTTCCGGGGCCGTGAGATCACTCGTTGGCCGCCCGGGGGCGGTCGCCGTCCTCGTACTGGTCGAAGAGCGGCGTACGCCCCCGCTCGCGGGAGCGGCGCGCGGACGCGGCCCGGCGGGCGTCGCAGCGGCCGTCGTCGGACGCGTCCGCCTCGTCCGCACCGGCGTCCGCCGCTCCCTCCTCCGCGCCCCGCTCCGCCTCCGGTTCGCGCCCGGTGGCGGGCGCGGGGTGGGACGGGGCGCCCGGGGTGCCGTGCGGGTCGGCCGCGCTGGAGCGTGCGGAGCTCCAGGCGTCCGGGGCGCCGAGGTCCACGCCGGAGGTGGCGCGGGGGGCGACCGGGGCGGTGACGTAGGTGGGGAGCGGCACGGGGACCGGGTCCCAGCTGTCGCCCTGGCCGGGCCGCCGCTGGCGCTCCCGCTGCTGGTCGACCCACTCGGCGTGGTCGGTCTGTTCGACGAGCGCGCGGCGGTCGGCCGCGAGCGCGGTCAGCTCGGCCCGGCTCTCCTCGCTCTCGGGTCCGTCCTCCGGCTCGTCGGTGTCCACCGGGTCCGGTGCGGGGCGCCGCCGCTGGGGCTGCCGCTCCCGCAGCCGCTGGGCCGCGACCTCCGCCTGCCGCCGGTCCATGGTGTACGCGAACCGCTTCAGCTCCTGGCGGCGCAGGTGCGCGATGTACACGCTCAGCAGTACCGCGGGGACGGCCGGCGCCCACAGGAAGGCGAGTCCGCCGACCGCCGCGACGACCGCGCCGAGGGTGAAGGCGAGGAAGAGCAGCACCGTCGTACGCCGTCGGCGCGCGAGTACCTTCGAGCGCTGGGCGCGCGCTTTGGCCTCCGCCGAGGTGCCCCGGCGTGCGCCCGCCGTCTGCTTGTCCGGGCGCTTCGTGCGCGCGGGTGCGGACGGGCGGGCCGCCCCCGACGGGTGGGCCGCGCCCGACGAGTGGGCCGCCCCCGACGAGTGGGCCGCGCCCTGCTTCCCGGACGGTGTGCCCGGCTGCTTGGTCTGCGGTGCCCCGCTCTGCTGGGGCAGCGGCTTCGACGGTGCCGGTGCGCTCGCCTGCGCCGCGGGTTTCCCCGGCTGCTGCCCCTGCGGCTCCGGCTCACCCCGCTCCACCGGCAGTTGGGCCTTCGTGTGCTCCCGGTGCGGGGGCATGGCGAAGGCCCGGACGTCCACCGAGTCGGTGACGTCGTCCGGTCCGGCGCTGGGCTCCCCCTCGTCGGTGGAGCGCGCCCGCAGGTCCTTGGCGTATCGGCGCTCCATCCCCGCCCGGCCGGAAAGCAGCCGGATGGCGGTGCTGAAGCGTTCCGTCGGACGGGCTTCGTTCAGCTCGTCCTGCCTACGGAGCCACATCGGCACCAAGTAGGCGGCCCAGGCCCCGACGATGACTGCGTAGATGAGGCCGCTGCTGCTCACGACTCACACGGTAGAGGGGTTTGCGTGAGGCCATCCGCCAATTGAGCCGGTGTGTCGCACGATCCGGCTGATATTTCGAGCTTTTTTTGTGACCGATCCGATCAGCGGGCCGCCGAGAGCACGAAATTAACGTGCCAGAACGCACTCACAACGCACCGAGAGCGCCCCGAGAACGCCCCGAGAACGTGCCGACTCGTTCAAGCCGGATCGCCGTCCGATCGCCGCGCGTTCACCGGCCGGGGCATTTTTTCGAACACGCATTTCATTTATGGGGGCGTCCATGGGCGTCTATGGCGGCGGCCCCGTGGTGCCGGCGTCGGAACCGGCGTTCCGTGCGTTCCGCGCCCGTTCGCGCTGCCAGCGCCCGAGCAGCCCCTCGGGGACCTCCTCCGCGGTGAGCGCGAAGACGAGATGGTCGCGCCAGGCCCCGTCGATGTGAAGATATCGTGGACGAAGACCTTCCTCACGGAATCCGAGTTTCTCCACCACGCGCCGGCTGGGCCGATTCTCGGGGCGAATGCAGACCTCGATGCGGTGCAGTCCGACGGTCCGGAAGCAGTGGTCCACGACGAGTGCCACCGCCGTCGGCATCACCCCGCGCCCGGCCACCGACTCGTCCACCCAGTAGCCGACGTGTCCGGAGCACATGGAGCCCCAGGTGATCCCGGCGACCGTCAACTGGCCCACCAGCCGCCCCTGGTACTCGATCACGAACGGCAGCATGCGGCCCGCGTTGGCCTCCGACCGCAGATGGCGGACCATCTGACGGTAGGTCGGCCGGTGGGCGATGGGTCCGCTGGGCGTGGGCGGCGGGATGGTCGCCTCCCAGGGGCGCAGCCAGTCCCGGTTGCGCCGGTTCACCTCGCGCCAGGCCCGCTGGTCACGCATCTTTATGGGCCGCAGGACGACTTCGCCGTCGACCAGCGCCACGGGCCAGGATGGAGTGTTCAGCTCGCACCCCCGTGGCCGGATGCCGGGTGGTCCCCGCCGCGGAGCTGGTCGACGGCGTGGGTGAGCAGGGGTTCCAGTACGGCCAGGCCGTCCCGGACGCCGCCGGTGGAGCCCGGCAGGTTGACGATCAGGGTCCGGCCCGCGACTCCGGCGAGGCCCCGGGAGAGTGCCGCCGTCGGCACCTTGTCCCGGCCGTACGCCCTGATGGCCTCGGGGATGCCGGGCACCTCGTGGTCGAGGACCGCGCGGGTGGCCTCGGGGGTGCGGTCGGTGGGGGAGATCCCGGTGCCGCCGGTCGTCACGATCACGTCGTACCCGGCGGCGACTCCGGCCCGCAGCGCGGCCTCCACGGGGTCTCCGTCGGGCACGACCCGGGGTCCGTCGACGGTGAACCCGAACGTCCGGAGCCCCTCGGCGATCAGGGGTCCGCCCCGGTCCGCGTAGACGCCGGCCGCGGCCCGGTTGGAGGCGGTCACGACCAGCGCGCGGTGGGGCGCTCTCCCGGTGTCCTCGGCGGGCGGCGTCATGTCCGGTTCCAGTCGCCCGACTTGCCGCCCGTCTTCTCCTCGACGCGGACGTCCGTGATGACCGCGCCCTTGTCGACGGCCTTGACCATGTCGATCACGGTGAGGGCGGCGACGGAGACCGCGGTGAGGGCCTCCATCTCGACGCCCGTACGGTCGGTGGTCTTCACGGTGGCGTGGATCTCCACAGCGTCGTCCGCGACCGACAGGTCCACCTTGACGCCCGAGACCGCGAGCGGATGGCAGAGCGGGATGAGGTCGGGGGTGCGTTTGGCGCCCATGATCCCGGCGATGCGCGCGGTGGCGAGGGCGTCCCCCTTGGGCACCCCCTCGCCGCGCAGCAGTTCGACCACCGTCGGCGAGACCAGGACCCGGCCGCTGGCGCGGGCGGTGCGCGCGGTCACGTCCTTCCCGGAGACGTCGACCATGCGGGCTGCGCCCGCCTCGTCGATGTGGGTCAGTCGGTCGTGCGGCGTACTCATGGTGGTGTGACGCTCCCGGTCGGGGCCCGTCGCGGTGCGGCGCGCGGTCGGTTGTGCGCGACACGGTACGCCACCCCCGAGGGTTCAGCCGAGCAGGACGACCTCGACCTCCGACGCGGGCTCGACCGACTCGGTGCCCTCGGGGATCACGATCAGCGCGTCGGCGTGCGCGAGGGCCGCCACGAGGTGCGATCCGGCGCCGCCGACGGGCGTGACCTCGCCGTCGGCGTACGTCCCGCGCAGGTACTGCCGGCGTCCCGCGGGCGAGGTCAGCGCCTTGGGGGCGCGGAGGGTGGCCGTGGCCGTCGGCCGGTGGACGTCGGGCAGGCCCATCAGGGTGCGGATGGCGGGCCGGACGAAGATCTCGAAGGAGACGTACGACGACACCGGGTTGCCGGGCAGCGCGAGCAGCGGGGTGTGGTCGGGGCCGATGGTGCCGAAGCCCTGGGGTTTGCCGGGCTGCATGGCGAGCTTGCGGAAGTCGATGCCGGCGCCCTCCTCCTCCTCGTCGCCGACGGACTCCAGGGCCTCCTTGACGACGTCGTACGCGCCCACGCTGACCCCGCCGGTGGTGACGACCAGGTCGGCGCGGACGAGCTGGTCCTCGATGGTGGAGCGGAGGGTCTCGGCGTCGTCGGCGACGGCTCCGACGCGGTAGGCGATCGCGCCCGCGTCCCGGGCGGCCGCGGTGAGGGCGAAGCTGTTGGAGTCGTGGATCTGGCCGGTGGCCGGGGTCTCGCCCGGGGGGACCAGTTCGCTGCCGGTGGAGAGCACGACCACGCGCGGGCGGGGGTGGACGCGGACCGAGGCGTACCCGATGGCGGCCAGCAGTCCGAGCTGCGGCGGGCCGAGGATCGTGCCCGCGGCCAGGGCGCGTTCGCCGGCCTTCACGTCGCTGCCCTGCGCGCGTACGTGCGCGCGGGCCTCGGCGGGGCGGTGCACGGCGACCTGGCCGGTGGCGCCCTCGGGGTTCGCGCTGCGGGCGCGCATCCCGGAGACGGGTCCCTCGCCGAGGCCGCCGTCGGTCCACTCCACCGGGACGACGGCCTCCGCGCCGGGCGGCAGCGGGGCGCCGGTCATGATGCGGGCGGCCTCGCCGGGCCCCACGTGCGGCTGTTCCGCCTGGCCCGCCGCGACGTCCCCGATCACCGTGAGCACGGCCGGGAACTCCTCGCTCGCGCCCGCGATGTCCGCGACCCGTACCGCGTACCCGTCCATCGAGCTGTTGTCGAACGGCGGCAGGGAGATCGGCACCGTGACGTCGTCGACCAGCACGCAGCCCTGGGCGTCGAGGAGTTGCAGCTCGATGGGTTCCAGGGGGCGGACGGTGGCGAGGATGTCCTCCAGGTGCTCGGTCACCGACCAGAGGTGGTCCGGGTCGGTGGTGCGGGTCGCGGCGGTGCTCACTGTGGCTCCATCTCCTCGGCTACGTAACTGCGAAGCCAGGTCCGGAAGTCCGGGCCCAGGTCCTCACGTTCGCATGCGAGTCTGACAATGGCACGCAGGTAGTCGCCACGGTCACCGGTGTCATAGCGGCGGCCCTTGAAGACGACGCCGTGCACGGGGCCGCCGACCTTCTCGTCCGCGGCGAGCTGCTGGAGGGCGTCGGTGAGCTGGATCTCGCCGCCGCGGCCCGGCTCGGTGCGGCTCAGCACCTCGAAGATCTGCGGGGCCAGGACGTACCGGCCGATGATCGCGTAGTTGGACGGGGCGTCGGCGGCCTCCGGCTTCTCGACCATGCCCGTGACCTTGACGACGTCTCCGTCGACCGTGGCCTCGACGGCGGCGCATCCGTAGAGGTGGATCTGTTCCGGCGCGACCTCCATGAGCGCGATGACGCTGCCGCCGTGCTCCTCCTGGACCTGGACCATGCGCTTCAGGAGCGGGTCGCGGGGGTCGATCAGGTCGTCGCCGAGGAGGACCGCGAAGGGTTCGTCGCCCACGTGCGGCGCGGCGCACAGGACGGCGTGGCCGAGGCCCCTGGGGTCGCCCTGGCGGACGTAGTGCATGGTCGCGAGGTCGCTGGACTCCTGGACCTTGGCGAGCCGGTGGGCGTCGCCCTTCTTCTGGAGGGCCGACTCCAGCTCGTAGTTGCGGTCGAAGTGGTCCTCAAGGGGGCGCTTGTTCCGGCCGGTGATCATCAGGACGTCGTCGAGACCCGCCGACGCGGCCTCCTCCACCACGTACTGGATCGCCGGCTTGTCGACCACCGGCAGCATCTCCTTGGGAGTCGCCTTGGTGGCCGGCAGGAACCGGGTTCCCAGACCCGCGGCGGGGATGACAGCCTTGCTGATCCTGGGGTTCGCCTCACTCATGGGCGGAACCATATCCGGTGCCTTTGTGGGGAATCTGTGGCTCCGATGAATTCGTTCTCATATAAGCCGATTACGAACAATACTGGAGCTACCTGTGAGCCGGATGGGACCTGAACCGGAGCTTTCCAAGCGAACGTTGCGACGAGAGCTCCTCCTGGTGAGGAACGGGTTGACGACGGATGACGTCCGGAACACGACGGGCGCCCTTGCGGAACGGGCCCTCGGTCTGCCCGAGCTGGCGCACGCGCGCACGGTCGCGGCGTACGTCGCCGTGGGGAGTGAACCGGGCACGCTCGCGCTCCTCGACGCGCTCCGCGCCCGGGGCGTGCGCGTCCTGCTGCCGGTGCTGCTCCCCGACAACGACCTCGACTGGGGCGCCTACGAGGGAGAGCCCGCCCTCGCGCGCGTACGGCACGGCGGCGGACGCATGGAGCTGCTCGAACCCGCCGGCGAGCGCCTCGGCCCGGAGGCCGTGACCACCGCCGACGTCGTCCTGCTGCCGGGCCTGGCGGTCGACGCGCGCGGGATGCGGCTGGGCCGGGGCGGCGGCTCCTACGACCGTGTCCTGGCCCGCCTGGAACGCGCGGGAGCCGACCCGGCGCTGGTGGTGCTCCTGTACGACACGGAGGTCGTGGAGCGGGTGCCCGAGGAGCCGCACGACCGCCCGGTGCACGCGGTGGTGACCCCGGCGGGGGTACGGCGGTTCCGGTGACCCGCATACGACTGTTCCGGTGACCCGGACACGGAAGCAGCCCTCCACGCGCGCGTGGAGGGCCGCTTTCCCGCGTTCAGACCGGCGTCACGGTTTCAGCAGCAGCGTGTCGCTGGTGTCGCGCTCGACGGCCTTGTCCGAGAACGACCAGGTCAGCAACTGGCCCTTGACCCACTTGTCGGTCTGGTCGGTGTAGTGCGCGTTGTACGCGTGCCCGGAGGCGCCGGTGAGGTTGATCCACTTGGACTTGTCGAGGTCCCCGAGGTTCACCACCATGCGCATCGAGGGCACCCAGACCACCTCGTAGCCGCCCGCCGCGTTCCAGCCGGTGGCGTTGACCGTGGCCTCGCCGCCGCCGAGCTTCCAGGGGCCGCGGTTGAGCATGTACTTGAGGAAACCGGGGCCCGCGGTGCCGAGGGTCTGGTTCTTCAGGAACAGCCGGTGCAGCCGGCCCCAGCTCCAGGTGTCGATGTCCTTGCCCAGCTTGGCGGTCAGCTCCCAGCGGGCGTCCCGCATGGCCCGGTTGAACAGCTCGTCACGGGTGTCGACGGCGTCCAGGGTGCGGGTCTTCGGCGCGGACCACCAGGCGTTGTCCTGGTCGTCGATGATCCGGCGGACCACCTCGAACCAGCGGTCGCCGCCGTCCGGCTGCGCCTGGTCGGCGTCCCGCCTGCCGCACTCGCGGACCCTGCGGTCCTCGTCGGCCGGCCCGGTGGCGTCGACCGGCTCCACCGACAGGCACTGGCCCTCGACGCGCAGTTCCTTGGGCAGCTTGTTGCCGAAGGCGAGCTTGAGGATGTTGCGCCAGACGGAGTTGAAGTACGCGGCGGCCGCCGAGTCGGCGTCCTGCGTGTAGTCCCAGCCCTCCAGGAGCTTCTGCGCCTCGCGCACGTGCGGGTCGTTCACGTCGATCTTGAGCAGCAGCGGCACGAGCAGCTTGGCGATCTCGCTGCTGTTGTCCATCTGCATCTGCCGCATGTCGTCGGTGGAGATCTTGCCGCCACCCTTGATCTTCGACTCGATGAGACTGGTGATCCGCTGCGCGCGCGTGCCGTAGCCCCAGTCGGTGGTGAGCGTGTACGGGTACTTCTTGTCGACGACGGCCTGGTTCGCGGTGACGATGTAGCCGCGCTTCGGGTCGAACTCCCAGGGCAGTTCGTCCTGGTCGATGTAGCCGGTCCAGCGGTACCTGGCGTCCCAGCCGGGTGCGGGGATCGAGCCGTCGCCCCGGCCCCGGGTGGGGATCTTGCCGGGCAGCTGGTAGCCGATGTGGCCCTCGGTGTCGGCGTAGATCAGGTTCTGCGAGGGGACGTCGAACAGGGCGGCGGCCTTGCGGAAGTCCGCCCAGCCCTTGGCCTTGTTCATGGCGAAGACGGCGTCCATGGAGGTGCCGGGGTCGAGCGCGGTCCAGCGCAGGGCGATGCCGTAGCCGTCGCCGCGGTCGGGTGCGTCCTGGTCCACGGTGGCTTTCTTGCCGACCTGGACCAGTTCGTTGCTGCGGTCGGAGAGCAGCGGGCTGCCGTCCTTGGTGAGCCGGACGACGATCTTCTTCGACTCGCCGCCGGCGACCTCGATGGTCTCCTCGCGGGTCTCGAAGGGCAGGACCTTGCTGCCGTACTGGTAGCCGTCGCCGGTCAGCTTCTCCAGGTAGAGGTCGGTGACGTCGACGCCGGAGTTGGTCATGCCCCAGGCGATGTCGGCGTTGTGGCCGATGACCACGCCGGGCATGCCCGCGAAGGTGTAGCCGGAGACGTCGTACTGGCACTTGGCGGAGACGGCCTTGCAGTGCAGGCCCATCTGGTACCAGACCGAGGGCAGCGACGCCGACAGGTGCGGGTCGTTGGCGAGGAGCGGCTTGCCGGTGATGGTGTGGTCGCCGGAGACGACCCAGGAGTTGGAGCCGATGCCGTTGCCGTTCACGCCGACGGCCTCGGGCAGGTTCTCCAGGACGTTGTAGAGGCCGCCCAGCTGGGTCTGGAGGGCTCCGGAGTCCGTGGACGTCCCCGCGGTGCCCGTACCCGTTCCCGCGCCGCCGGTGCCCTGCGTGGAGCCTCCGGCGCCCTGCCCTGTGCCCGTGCCCGTTCCGGTGCCGCCGGTGCCCGTACCCGTGCCGCCGGTGCCCTGGGTGGAGCCGCCGGCGTTCTGCGAGGAGCCCGACCCGTCCGACCAGGTCTTGGTCAGCTCGTCGTACTGGCCCTCCCGCACGATCGTCCCGTTGCGGTCGTAGGGGTACTGCGGGTACAGGTCGGCGATCTGCTTCGGGCCGAGGCGGCTGGTCATCAGGGCGCGGTCGATCTCGTCCTGCATGTTGCCGCGCAGGTCCCAGGCCATCGCCTTCAGCCAGGCGACCGAGTCGACCGGGGTCCACTCCTCGGGCTTGTAGTCGTTCTCGAAGCCGAGGGCCGCGTACTCCAGCGAGATGTCGGCGCCGTCCTTGCCCGCGAGATAGGCGTTGACCCCCTTGGCGTACGCGTCGAGATACTTCCTGGTCTCGGCCGAGAGCGTCTTCTGGTACTCCTCCTCGGCGATGCGGTGCCAGCCGAGGGTGCGCAGGAACTCGTCGGTGTCGACCTGGCTCTCGCCGAACATCTCCGAGAGGCGGCCGGCCGTCAGGTGGCGGCGCACGTCCATCTCGTAGAACCGGTCCTGCGCCTGGACGTAGCCCTGCGCCATGAACAGGTCCTCGTCGGAGGAGGCGTAGATCTGCGGGATTCCGTAGCCGTCGCGCTTGACGTCGACCGGTCCCGACAGACCGTCCAGGGTTATCGAACCCTTGGTCTGGGGGAAGGAGGCGCGCACGGTGGAGACGGACCAGAACGCCCCGTAGCCGACGCCACCGATGATGGCCAGAACCAGGACGATCAGGAGAAGACGGACTTTGCGTCCCTTCTTCCTGCCGGACTTGCCGGACTGCTGGCCGGAGGAGGCGGGATTGTCGGTGGGCATCGCTGTCCTTGCTGTCCTAACACGAGCGGCAGGTCGGGCTGTGCTTTGTACTGAACGCTGGAGCAACCATAGGCGCAGGGCCCGGCACGACTTGACGCGGAGTCGGGAACTGGCGCGGACGGCTGTTCGATCTTGCCCCCGCGAGCGTCAAGAAATCGTCAAGAGTTAGGTAAGGTAACGAAGTACTTGCACTGACGTAACCGCAATCGCACGGTTTCCGTGATCGGCTCGGCACGCCCACGCGCGCGTGCCCCGCATCCAGTGCTCGGCAGCCCCATCCGGAACCACGTGCGGTTCGGCGAGAAAGGTACGGCCCTCTGACTGTCCACGACCTCAACCAGCTCCTGCTCGTCTGCTCGCTCGTCCTGTTGGTCGCGGTCGCCGCGGTCCGGATCTCGTCGCGCAGCGGGCTCCCCAGCCTGCTCGTCTACCTGGGCATCGGCATCGCCATGGGCCAGGACGGCATCGGCGACATCCACTTCGACAACGCCGAACTGACCCAGGTCATCGGCTACGCGGCCCTCGTCGTGATCCTCGCGGAGGGCGGCCTCGGCACGAAGTGGAAGGAGATCAAGCCGGCCCTGCCCGCCGCCGCCTCACTGGCGCTGGCCGGGGTCGCGGTGAGTGTCGGGGTCACGGCCGCGAGCGCGCACTACCTGATCGGGCTGGAGTGGCGGCAGTCACTCATCATCGGCGCGGTCGTGTCCTCCACGGACGCGGCGGCCGTCTTCTCCGTGCTGCGCAAGATCCCCCTCCCCGCGCGCGTGACGGGCACCCTGGAGGCCGAGTCCGGCTTCAACGACGCCCCCGTCGTCATCCTCGTCGCCGCGCTCTCCATGGCCGGACCGGTCGAGCACTGGTACGTGCTCATCGGCGAGATAACGCTGGAACTGGCGATCGGCGCCGCGATCGGCCTCGCCGTGGGCTGGCTGGGCTCCTGGGGCCTGCGGCACGTGGCACTGCCCGCCTCCGGCCTCTACCCCATCGCCGTCATGGCGATCGCCGTCACCGCCTACGCGGCCGGCGCCATGGCCCACGGCAGCGGCTTCCTCGCCGTCTACCTGGCCTCCGTCGTCCTCGGCAACGCCAAGCTGCCGCACTGGCCGGCCACCCGCGGCTTCGCCGAGGGCGTCGGCTGGATCGCCCAGATCGGCATGTTCGTCCTGCTCGGCCTGCTCGTCACCCCGCACGAGATGGGCGACGACATCTGGCCCGCGCTCGTGATCGGCCTGGTGCTGACCATGGTCGCGCGACCGCTGAGCGTGATCGTCGCGCTGACCCCGTTCCGGGTGCCGTGGCGCGAGCAGACCCTGCTGTCCTGGGCCGGCCTGCGCGGCGCGGTGCCCATCATCCTGGCGACGATCCCCATGGTGAGCGGGATCGAGGGCAGCCGCCGCATCTTCAACATCGTCTTCGTGCTGGTCGTCGTCTACACCCTCGTCCAGGGGCCCACCCTGCCCTGGCTGGCCCGCAAGCTGCGGCTCGGCTCCGGCGAGGCGGCCGCCGACCTCGGCATCGAGTCGGCGCCCCTGGAACGCCTGCGCGGCCACCTGCTGTCCGTCGCCATCCCCGAGAAGTCCCGGATGCACGGCGTCGAGGTCAACGAGCTGCGGCTGCCCCCGGGCGCCGCCGTCACCCTCGTCGTACGCGACGGCACCTCCTTCGTGCCCCTGCCGACCACGGTGCTGCGCCGCGGTGACGAACTGCTCGTCGTCGCCACGGACCCGGTCCGCGACCAGGCCGAACGCCGCCTCAGGGCCGTCGGCCAGGGCGGCAAGCTGGCCTACTGGCTGGGGACGGGGAACGGGAACGGGAACGGGGACGGGGACGGGGACGGGGACGGGGAGGGTGGCGGTGAGGCGAACCGGGGCGGGAGTGGACGCGGAGGCCGGGGCGGGAGCGGGAGCGGAGGCCGGGGCGGCGGGAGCGGAGGCCGGGGCGGGAGCGGAGGCGGGCGCGGGAAAGGTGGGGCGGGGCGTTAAGGGGAGGTTTCGTCCTGTTCACACCCTCTGGATTCGGAGGTGCGGCCGCCCATGGTGCTCGGTTTCACAGGCTCCCCGGCCGATCATCCCTGTACGATGAAGGCGCACTTGATCGGACCAACTCTGCCTGACGCAGAGCTGGCGCGACCGTATGGCGGCCGGGACGCCCCTCTCAGCGGGCTCCGGCATCTACCGCAGTAGCGCAAGAGGACAGCTCTCGGCGCCCCCCGCACGGGCGCGCTACCAGGCGGCGGAAAGGCACGGCCGTGGCATCCACGGTCTCCTCGAACACCTCACGCACCCCGCGCACCCCTGGCCCCTCGAAGGCCTCCCGCCCGGGATACGGGCAGCTGCTGCGCACCCCGCGCGCGTGGACGTTCCTCCTCCCCGGCTTCGCGGCCCGCCAGCCGTTCGCCATGCTGACCCTCTCCCTCGTCCTGCTGGTGCAGCACACCACCGGCTCGTACGGGGCGGCGGGCGCCGTGGCGGCCGCCACCGGTGTCTCCATGGCGCTGTTCGCCCCCTACAGCGGCCGTCTCGCCGACCGGCACGGACAGCGGGCCGTCCTGATCCCCGGCGTTCTCGTCCACGGTGCCGCCGGCCTCACCCTGACGGCGCTGGCCCTGATGGACGCCCCGCTGTGGGCGCTGTTCGTGGCCGCCGTGCCGACCGGGGCGTCGGTGCCGCAGATCGGCCCCATGGTGCGGGCCCGCTGGGGCGTCACACTCAAGGGCTCGCCCCTGATGAGCACCGCCGCCGCCTTCGAGTCCGTCACCGACGAGCTGACCTTCGTGCTCGGCCCGCTGCTCGCGACCGCGCTCTGCACCGCCGTGCACCCGGCCGCCGGTCTGCTCACCGAGGCCGGGCTCACCCTGGTCGGCGGTCTGCTGTTCGCCGCGCAGCGCGCCACCCAGCCCCAGGTCGTTCCCGCGGCGCACGCGCGCGTGGAGCGGGTCTCCGCGCTCGCCGTGCCCGGCGTACGCGTCCTGATCGTCACCTTCCTGGGCATCGGCTCCGTCTTCGGCGGCATGCAGGTCTCCCTCGCCGCCTTCTCCGAGTCGATCGGCGAGCCCGGCATCAACGGCGTCCTGTACGGCGTCTTCGCCGCGGGCAACATGCTCGCCGGCATCGTCTGCGGCGCGATCGCCTGGAAGGCGGCCCCGCAGCGGCGCCTGCTCGTCGGCTACACCGCCCTCGCGCTGGCCGCCTCCGCCCTGTGGACCGCCGACTCCGTGCTCGTGCTCGCCGCGCTCGGCCTGCTGGTCGGCATGTGCATCGCCCCCGCCCTGATCACCGGATACACGCTGGTCGACTCGCTGGTCCCGTCCGGCGCCCGCACGGAGGCCTTCACCTGGCTCACCGGCGCGGTCGCGCTCGGCCAGGCGGCCGCCGTCACCACCGCCGGCCAGCTGGAGGACCGGCTGTGGACCGGCGCCGGATTCCTGGTGCCCGCGGCCGGTACGGTACTGGCCCTCGCCACGCTGTTCGCCCTGCGTACGAGGCTGGTGGGCACCCCCCGGAGCCGTACCGTCGCGCGTGTCGTCGGTCACCGAGTGCCGGTGACAGTGGACTGATCCCGGGGGAATACGTCACTATGGACCGTCGTTAGCACTCATCGAGTGAGAGTGCCAGGAGGAAGACCAGTGCCGACGTACCAGTACCAGTGCACCGAATGCGGTGAGGGCCTCGAAGCGGTGCAGAAGTTCACCGACGACGCCCTGACCGAGTGCCCCGCCTGCAACGGCCGCCTCAAGAAGGTGTTCTCCGCGGTCGGCATCGTCTTCAAGGGCTCCGGTTTCTACCGGAACGACAGCCGCGGCTCCTCGTCGAGCAGTAGCCCCGCGACGTCGAAGTCGTCGGACACGAAGTCGTCCTCGGACTCCAAGTCCGCGTCGACCTCGTCCTCGTCCTCGTCGGGTTCGTCGTCCTCGGACTCGAAGTCGTCGTCCGCGGGCTCTTCCTCCACCAGCAGCACCTCGGCGGCCTAGCACCCTCGTCCGGGACCCCGCCGTCGTACGACGGCGGGGTCTTCGGCGTGTCCGGGCCCCGGTTAGGGTGCGGGCATGGCGAACACGGAGCAGGCGGACGGGACGGGGCCGGTGGGCGGGACGAGCACGGCGGACGGCACGGTGGGGACGGGCTCGGCGGGGACGGAGTCGACGGGAACCGAGCCGACGGGGACGGACGCGACAGGAACGGACGCGGCGGGGACGGACCTGGCGGAGATCGGTGTCATCGGGGGGTCGGGTTTCTACTCCTTCCTCGACGACGTGACCGAGATACAGGTGGACACCCCCTACGGACCCCCCAGCGACTCCCTCTTCCTCGGTGAGATCGCCGGGCGCCGGGTCGCCTTCCTGCCGCGCCACGGCCGTGGGCACCATCTGCCGCCGCACCGCATCAACTACCGGGCCAACCTGTGGGCACTGCGGTCCGTGGGCGCGCGCCAGGTGCTCGGGCCGTGCGCGGTGGGCGGACTGCGGCCGGAGTACGGACCGGGCACGCTCCTCGTCCCGGACCAGCTGGTGGACCGCACCAAGTCCCGCGCCCAGACCTACTTCGACGGCCTTCCGCTGCCGGGCGGGTCCGTCCCCAACGTCGTCCATGTCTCACTGGCCGACCCCTACTGCCCCACGGGCCGCAGGGCCGCCCTCGAAGCGGCGCGCGGCCGGGACTGGGAACCGGTGGACGGCGGCACCCTGGTGGTGGTCGAGGGTCCCCGTTTCTCCACCCGCGCGGAGTCCCTCTGGCACCAGGCCCAGGGCTGGTCCGTCGTCGGTATGACCGGCCACCCCGAGGCCGTCCTCGCCCGCGAACTGGAGCTCTGCTACTCCACCCTGACCCTGGTCACCGACCTCGACGCCGGCGCCGAGACCGGCGAGGGCGTCTCCCACGAGGAGGTCCTGCGGGTGTTCGCCGCGAACGTCGACCGGTTGCGGGGCGTCCTCTTCGACGCGGTCGCCGCCCTGCCGGCGAACGACAGCCGCGACTGCCTGTGCGCGACGGCACTGGGCGGCATGGACCCGGGGTTCGACCTGCCCTGACGCTGCCGCGACACTGCCCTGACGGGGGGTTCCGGCTGCCACGGCTCCGACGGAACTCCTCGTTCGGGTGATGGGGTTTTCCACAGTCGGCCGGTGGTCCACAGGTCTCGGCGGGTTCCGCCGCCGGCCCTCATCGTGGGACCGCCAGCCGATCTCCCACAGCAGGTGGTGGTCCCCATGTCCCGTCCCTCGTCCGAGCCGACGCCCCGGCCCCCTCACATGTCCCCGTTCCCGTCGCCGTCCCCATTCCCGTCGCCGTCCCTGCCACCGGCCCCTCCCCCGTCCTCCTCCCCGTCGCCGTCCCGGCCCGCGCCCGGGCGGGTCCCCTCCTGGGCCATCGGCCCACCCGGCGCCGACGCCCCTCCCACCTGCGAGGTTCCGCACTTCGCACCGCTCAGGGTGCGCGGCGGGGCACACCGCCTGCGTCGTCTCGCCCGCTGCCGGCGACGGGCCATGGCCGCGGGCCTGGCGGTGACCGCGGCGGCCCTGCTGGTGACAGGAGCGGGCCCCCGGGAGTCCGGACGGGTCAGGGGCCACCCCGTGGCCGACCCGGTCCCCGAGCGCCCCGCCCCCGTGGAGAGGGTGACCGCGCCGGTACGCATCGCCGACGCCGCGACGGTACGGCTGCTGCGCCCCGGCGACCGCGTCGACGTGATCGCGGCCGAGGAGTCGGCGACGGGCGCCGGCGCCGCACGGATCGTCGCCCGCGGCGCCCGGGTCTCCAAGGTGCCGGCCGCCGACGCCGCCGAGAGCGGAGCCCTGGTCGTCCTGACCGTGCCCCGCCGCACCGCGGCCCGGCTGGCCGGCGCGAGTGCCACGTCCCGGCTGGCGGTGACACTGTGGTGACGCCGGATCCCACGATGGTGGGACCCGACTGGACACGGGGGCCGGGCCCTGCCGTAGGTTGCGGAGTCATTTGTTCCACAATCAGCGCGGAAGGGCCTCGTGGTGAGCAAGCAGAAGGAGCCGGGCGTCTGGGAGGGCTTCAAGGCCTTCCTGATGCGGGGGAACGTCGTCGACCTGGCCGTCGCCGTGGTCATCGGCGCGGCCTTCACCAACATCGTCAACTCGGTGGTGAAGGGGGTCATCAGCCCGCTGGTGGGGGCGTTCGGCACGAAGAACCTGGACCAGTACAGCTACTGCCTGAAGGACCCCTGCAAGGTGGGGACGGACGGCACGGTCACCGACGGCGTCTCGATCCTCTGGGGCACGGTGCTGAACGCGACGCTCACGTTCCTCATCACCGCGGCCGTCGTCTACTTCCTGATGGTGCTTCCGATGGCCAAGTACCTGGCCCGTCAGGAGGCCCGCCGCAAGGCGAAGGAGGGCACGCACGAGGTCATCGAGGTGACCGAGCTGGAGGTCCTGAAGGAGATCCGCGACGCCCTGGTGGCCCAGCGCGGCTCCGGCCACGACCGCACGTAGCGGCTCCCGCTGCCCTCGGCCGGCGGTGTCAGAGGTGGTGGGGCGGCTTCTCGTCGAGGAAGCGCTTCAGGTCGGCCGCGCTGTCGCCGCCGTCGCCGGGCCGCTCGCCCCATCCGTGGTCCGTGTCGTCGGACGACGGACGGCTGAACGGGTCGTCGAAGACCAGCGCGGCCTTGGGGTCACGCGGTTCGGGGGCGGGAGCGGTACTCATGCCTCCAGAGTACGGCCCCGGTCCCGGCCGACGGGCGGCCCCGGCCACTCCCCCGGGCACGTCCGCACGTCCGCGCGTCCGCCCGGCACGACCACGCGCTCGCCGAGCCAGTCCGCGCGTCCGCCCGGCATGTCCGCGCACTCCGTCGGTCCCTCCCGGTACTTGTGCGACCCCGGGCAGGAATTTCCCCGGGTTATCTGGTGTGCTTGGCCGCATGACGTCCCGTTCCACGCCCCCGACCCCCTCGGTTCCCGCACCCACCGGCCGGGCCCCGGTGCGCAGGCTGGTCGCACGGGGGCGCGGGGAGGAGCACCGGGTCGCCTCGCCGCTGGAGCTCCTGTTCGACCTGTGCTTCGTGGTCGCCGTCGCCCAGGCGGGCGTCCAGCTGGTGCACTCCGTCGCGGAGGCGCACGCGGCCGAGGGCATCGCCAACTACGCGATGGTGTTCTTCGCGATCTGGTGGGCCTGGATGAACTTCACCTGGTTCGCCTCGGCGTACGACAACGACGACGTGCCGTACCGGCTGGTGACCCTCGTCCAGATCGCCGGTGTGCTGGTGCTCGCCGCCGGGGTCACCCGGGCCTTCGAGGACCACGACTGGCTGCTGGTCGTGCTCGGGTACGTGATCATGCGGCTGGCGATGACCGCGCAGTGGCTGCGGGCCGCACGGACCGCGACGGGCCCCGAGCGGACCACGGCCCTGCGGTACGCGGGCGGTGTGGCGCTCTGCCAGATCGGCTGGCTGGGGCTGCTGGTCCTGCCGGAGCCGGCCAGGCCGTGGCTGTTCCTGGTGATGGCGATCGCCGAACTGAGCGTCCCGGTGTTCGCGGAGAAGGGCTTCCAGACGTCCTGGCATCCGCATCACATCGCCGAGCGGTACGGCCTGTTCACCATCATCGTGCTCGGCGAGACGATCCTGGCGGCGACGGTCGCCGTGAAGTCGGCGGTGGACGACGAGGACGCGCTGGGCGAGCTTTTGCCGATCGCGGCGGGCGGACTGCTGATCGTGTTCTCGGCGTGGTGGGTCTACTTCACCGTCCCCATCCACGGCCATCTGCGCTCCAGCAAGGAGAGCTTCCTGTGGGGCTACGGCCACTACCTGATCTTCGCCTCGGCGGCCGCGATCGGTGCCGGGCTGGAGGTGGCGGTGGAGCAGGCGGTCGGCAAGGCGCACATCTCCACGCTGGCCGCGTCCGCCGCGGTGACCCTGCCGACGGCGCTGTATCTCCTGTCCGTGTGGGCGCTGCACGCCCGCCACTACAAGGTGGGTACGACCCGGCAGGCGGTTCTGCCGCTCTCCGCGCTGGCCGTGGTCGGGTGCACGTTCCTGGGTCACTGGGCGGTCCCGGCCGCCGGCTTCGTGGCCGCCGCGACGGTCGCGGTCGGAGTCACACTCACTGCCCGGGACCACCACGCCGAGGAGACCCGCCAGGCCCCGGGGGCGGACCCGGCCCACGACACCCGTGACGCCCATGGCCGTTGACGCGCTCACCGACGTCGCCGGTCTGCGGGTCGGTCACGCCACCCGGGCGGGCGGGGGCTGGCTGACCGGGACCACGGTCGTGCTGGCCCCGGTGGGCGGCGCGGTCGCGGCGGTGGACGTGCGCGGAGGAGGACCGGGCACCAAGGAGACGGACGCGCTCGACCCGCGCAACCTGGTGCAGAAGGTCGAGGCGTTGGTGCTGACCGGCGGCAGCGCGTACGGGCTGGACTCGGCGTCGGGCGTGATGGCCTGGCTGGAGGAGCGGGGGCGGGGCGTGCGCGTCGGCCGGGACCCGGCGCACGTGGTGCCGGTGGTTCCCGCCGCCTGTGTCTTCGACCTGGGCCGGGGCGGGGACTTCGGGGCCAGACCGGATGCCGCGCTCGGCCGGGCCGCGGTCGAGGCGGCCGACGCCGGCGGGCCGGGCGCCCCGGTGGCGGAGGGGTGCGTGGGTGCCGGGACGGGAGCGACGGCCGGGCTGCTCAAGGGCGGCATCGGCACCGCGAGCACCGTGCTGGACTCGGGTATCACGGTGGCCGCTCTGGTGGTGGCCAACGCGGCAGGCTCGGTGACGGATCCGGAGACGGGGGTGCTCTACGGGGAGCTGTTCCAGGGGCGTGCGGCGTACCCGCCGCCGGAGGTCCACGCGAGCGCGCGGCGCCGGATCGCGGAGGCGGCCGCGCAGAGTCCCCCTCCCCCGATGAACACCACGCTGGCCGTGGTCGCCACCGACGCCGACCTGACCCGCGCCCAGGCCCAGAAGCTGGCCGGCACGGCCCACGACGGTATCGCCCGCGCCGTGCGCCCCGTGCATCTGCTCAACGACGGGGACACGGTGTTCACCCTGGCGACGGGCGCCCGCCCGCTGCCGCCGCAGGCTGGCCCCCTCGCCCTGAACGAACTCCTCGCGGCGGGCGCCGACCTGGTGACGCGGGCGATCGTACGGGCGGTGCGGGCCGCGGAGTCGGTGGACGGGCCTGGGGGCACGTGGCCGTCGTACCGGGAGCTGTACGGGGACGCGTGAGGAGGGAGGGGGCGGGCGATGGGGCGGTGGGAGGGGAGGGGGCGCGGGAGGGGAGGGGGTGGGGGCGGGGGGAGGCCCCCAAGGGGATCAAAAGGGGCTGAGGGATCGGTAGTTCCAGCGTTCAGCGGGTGCCGTCGGGTTCAGCCGGTGCCGCCGGGGGCGATTGTCCCGGTTCTGTCACGCGATGCCGTCAGGCCGGAGTCAGCGGGAACCCTCCCGGCCGTCGCCGGCTCTTTCTCCACGTAACCGAGCGGAGCACGTAGATCACGCGGATCACGCGGACGCGAAGAAGCTGGAGCAGATCGTGACAAGGCCGAAGATTGCTGTACGGCGGGCACTGGGGACCTGTGCCGTGCTGGTGGTCGGTGCGCTGACCCTCACCGGCTGTGGCGGAGACGCCCAGGCCGACAACAAGGGTGGTGGCAAGGGGACTTCGGCCGAGGACGCGGTGGCGCGGATCACGATCTCGGCGAAGGACGGGTCGACGGGCGCGTCCATCAACGCGACCGGGGTGAAGGTCAGCGGCGGCAAGCTGACCGAGGTGAAGATGACCGCCGTCGAGAGCGGCGCCGCCGTGGCGGGCGAGATAGCGGCGGACGGGCGGTCCTGGAAGCCGAAGGAGCAGTTGGAGCGCGGTACGAAGTACCGGATCTCCGCGACCGCGAAGAGCGCCGCCGGGAAGACGGCGGCGGCCAACTCCATCTTCACGACCGTGTCGTCGGCCGACAGTTTCATCGGGACGTACACCCCGGACAACGGCACCACGGTCGGGGTCGGGATGCCGGTGTCGTTCACCTTCGACAAGGCCATCACGGACAAGAAGGCCGTGCAGTCGCACATCAAGGTGACGTCGAGCAGCGGGCAGCAGGTGGTCGGGCACTGGTTCGGGGGGCAGCGCCTGGACTTCCGGCCCGAGGAGTACTGGAAGGCCGGTTCCAAGGTCACGGTGAAGCTGGACCTGGACGGCGTGGAGGGCGCGAACGGTCTCTACGGCGTGCAGGACAAGACGGTCACCTTCACGGTCGGGCGGGCGCAGGTCTCCACGGTGGACGTGAACACGCAGACGATGACGGTCGAGCGGGACGGGAAGACGCTGAAGACGGTGCCGATCTCGGCGGGCGCCGCCGCGAACCCGACGTACAACGGCCAGATGGTGATCTCGGAGAAGTTCCGGCAGACGCGGATGAACGGGTCGACGGTGGGCTTCGGCGGTGAGTACGACATCGCGGACGTGCCGAACGCGATGCGGCTGACCACGTCGGGCACGTTCGTCCACGGCAACTACTGGTACAACCGGGGCAACCCGCCCTTCGGGCGTGAGGGCACCAGCCACGGCTGCATCGGTCTCGCCGACGCCCAGGGCGCGAGCGGCGACACGCCCGGCAAGTGGTTCTTCGACAACTCCCTCGTCGGCGACGTGGTGATCGTGAAGAACTCCCCGGACAAGACAGTCGCGCCGGACAACGGCCTCAACGGCTGGAACATGCCGTGGAGCGAGTGGACGGCCGGAAGCGGTATCTGACCACTCTGTTCAGCTGGTTCGTGGGGCCGCGCGGGAACAGACCGCGCGGCTCCGTCGTTCAACGGGCGTACGTTTTCTCGGTTCCCGGACATGATGTCCGACCGAGGGGCTACGGTATGCACCCACAAGGTGACATGCAGCAACGCCGGGAGAAACCTTGAGCGTTCCGTACGAGACGGCAGCGTACGAACCACCCGAGTCGCCCGAGTCTCCTGAGGAGCACCTCGCGCGGCTCCTCGGCCGCGCCCTGAACTCCTTCGAGCTGCCCGACGAGACGCTCCGGCAGCTGGACTGTGCCCTCGCCCACGACAGCTCGCTGCATTCCGCGCACTACAGTTCGGGGCTGCATCGGGCGACGTACCGGCACACCTGGCTGCTGGCCGACGGCTCGGCCGTCACGCTGTGGGAGCTGGTGCACAATACGGCGCTCGGCGGTGAGGTCCAGCACGAGGTGTACACGGACGAGGAGGAGCTGCGGGCCGCGACCGCGCGCCTGCCGCTGCCGCCGGACGCCGCCGACTTCGAACTGCCCGCCGTCGTGGAGCTGGCGGCGTTCCCCGAGCCCCGCCACGAGTACGTGCCGGACGATTCGGCGGACCATGCGCGTCGCCTGCTGCGGCGCGCGGAGAATCCGGACTCGCCCGGGGACGAGCTGGCCACGCTGTTGTTGCGCACCGCGTTCGCCCACGAGATCACCCAGGCGTTCGGCCGTCCGCACCGTCCCGCGCGGCGGGGCCGGCCCGGCTTCAGCTTCTCCCTCTACGAGCATGCGTTCCTGCTCACGGACGGGCAGGAGATCTCGCTGTGGGAGGTCGAGCACACGGCCACGGCGGACGGACGCCATATGTGCGAGGTGTACGCGACGGAGGACGCGGCCCGGGACGCGATGGAGCGTCGGGCGGGGACGCTCGGCTAGCGGGCTCGGGCGGACACCCGGGCCGTGAGGGCCCGGGCGGCGGAAGGCCCGGGCGGTGGCGGGCTCAGGCGAGGCGGTCGTCGCTGAACTGGCGGGCCAGGAACGCGAAGGCGTCCTGTTCCGCCGGGGTCAGCTCCACGTGCTCCACGTACGGGCCCCTGCGGCGCTGGTGCGGCAGACCCCACCCGCGCTGCCCGCGCCGGCCGGCCAGTGCGGCGAAGCGGCCTCGGTGGACCTGGTGGTCCCGGTTCAGTACGCGGACCAGCAGGGCGACCCAGACGACCGACGCGAGGACGAGGGCGGCCAGGCCCAGCGGCTGGAGGATCGACACGTGCTCAGGCATGCCGTCCAGTAGACACCACAGGAGGGGACTTCGGGCCCGGACCGTGACGTATCTCGCAGGTGTGGCGTACACGTCATACGCACGTCAAAGTGCCCTAAAGGGGCGCGCGGGGGCGAGTACGTGTGAGGCCGCGGTCTCCCGGGACGCGTGAGGCCGCGGCCCCTGCCGGGTGGGGGCCGCGGCCTGCGTACGGTCGCGGGTTCAGGCCGCGACCGGCTCCTTCGTCCGCTCCTCGGCGGTCGCGGGCGTGGAGTCGGCCGCCGTGCCCGCCGGGGTCTTGCGCAGGCCCTTCAGGAGGATGACCAGGCCGGCGGTGACGGCCGTGCCGACCGCGATGGCCAGCAGGTAGAGGAGCGGCTTGCCGATCAGCGGGGTGACCCAGATGCCGCCGTGCGGGGCGCGCAGGGTCGAGCCGAAGGCCATGGCCAGTGCGCCGGTGACCGCGCCGCCCGCCATGGACGCCGGGATCACGCGCAGCGGGTCGGCCGCGGCGAAGGGGATCGCGCCCTCGGAGATGAAGGAGGCGCCGAGCACCCATGCCGCCTTGCCGTTCTCGCGTTCGGCGGTGGTGAACAGCTTCTTGCGGAGCGTGGTGGCGAGCGCCATGCCGAGCGGCGGGACCATGCCGGCCGCCATGACGGCTGCCATGATCTTCATCGCGGAGTCGCTGGGGTCCTGCACGGCGATGCCGGCGGTGGCGAAGGCGTAGGCGACCTTGTTGACCGGGCCGCCCAGGTCGAAGCACATCATCAGGCCGAGCAGGACACCGAGCAGGACGGCGTTGCTGCCGGAGAGGCCGCTCAGCCAGTCCGTCATGCCCTTCTGTGCCTGGGCGATGGGCTTGCCGATCACCACGAGCATCAGGAAGCCGACGATCAGCGAGGAGATCAGCGGGATCACGACCACCGGCATGATGCCCCGCATCACCGGCGGGATCTTGATCCGTTGGATGCCGAGGACGACTCCGCCGGCGATCAGACCGGCGACCAGGCCGCCGAGGAAGCCGGCGTTGATGTTGGCGGCGATCATGCCGCCGACGAAGCCCGGCACGAGGCCCGGCCGGTCCGCCATGCCGTAGGCGATGTATCCGGCGAGGACCGGGATCAGGAAGCCGAAGGCGACGGCGCCGATCTGGAAGAGCAGGGCCGCCCAGCTGTCGATCTGGAGCCAGTCGAAGTGCTCGGTGACGGGCTTGGCCTGGTTGATCTCCCAGCCGCCGATCGCGAAGCCGAGGGCGATCAGCAGACCGCCCGCCGCGACGAACGGGACCATGTAACTCACACCGGACATCAGCCATTTGCGCAGCTTGGTGCCGTAGCCGTCGCCGGGTTCGCCCGCGCGGTCGACGGGGGTGCCGGGCCGGGCGGCGGCCGTGACCTCGCCGCGCTCGGCCTTCTGCCGGACCTCGGCGATCAGCGCGCCGGGGCGGCTGATGCCCGCCTTCACGCCGACGTCGACGGTGGGTTTGCCGGCGAACCGGTCCTTCTCCCGTACGGGCACGTCGTGGGCGAAGATCACGCCGTCGGCGGCGGCGATGACCGCCGGGTCGAGGCGGGAGAAGCCGGCCGAGCCCTGCGTCTCGACGACGAGCTCGACGTCACCGGCGTCCCGGCCCGCGTTCTCCAGCGACTCGGCAGCCATATAGGTGTGCGCGATGCCGGTGGGGCAGGAGGTGACGGCGACGATACGGAAGGGGCGGGCTTCGGCGGGGGCGGCCGCGGCCGGGACCGGGGCGGCCACTGCCGGAACCGGGGTGGTCTCGGCCGGGGTGGTTCCGGTCGGGGTGGTTCCGGTCGGGGTGGTGCTGACCGCGGCGGCGTCGGGGGAGGCCGTTCCGCCCGACGCCGCCGCGGAGTCTTCGGTGCCCTCGGCCGCGTCGGCGCCGGTGGCGTCGCCCCGGATGAGCGCGGCGGCGTGGGCCGCGTCGTCCACGGCGCGCAGCGCGTCCGTGAACTCGGTGTTCATCAGCTGGCGGGCGAGAGAGGAGAGGATCGTGAGGTGGGCGTCGTCGGCGCCCGCGGGCGCGGCGATCAGGAAGATCAGGTCGGCGGGGCCGTCGGGCGCGCCGAAGTCGACGCCTGCCGCGCTGCGGCCGAAGGCGAGGGTCGGCTCGGTGACGTGCTCGCTGCGGCAGTGCGGGATGCCGATGCCGCCGTCGAGGCCGGTCGGCATCTGTGCCTCGCGGGTGGCCACGTCGGCGAGGAAGCCGTCCAGGTCGGTGACCCGGCCCTTCGCCACCATGCGCTCGGCGAGGGCACGCGCCGCCGCTTCCTTCGTCTCGGCGGACAGGTCGAGGTCGACCAGGTCCGCGGTGATCATCTCGCTCATCGCGGGCTCCTTCGCACGCGTATCGCCCGGGGGGTGTGGTGGGCGGGGGTGGGGACGGAAGTGTGGGGGGCGGGGGCCGGGAGGCAGGGGCGGGGGTGGGGACGGGGTGCGGCGAGGGATGCCACAAAACGAAGGTTCGTTCGCGGAGAGGCCGGGGCGGAGGAGGCAAAACGAGGGTTCGTTCGCGGAGAGACCGGGCCGGAGGAGGTAAAACGAAGGTTCGTTCGCAGGGAGACCGAGACGGCGACGCGAGGCGCGGGCGCGGGCAGATTCGCCGCCCGGCCAAAATGAACGTTCGTTCGCGATTCCCGCGTCACGACACCGGCTCCCTCAGCACCCGGTCCGCCGGCACCTCCGCCGTGACCGTGACCGCCGCCGGGTCCAGGTCGCGGGGTGTCGGCATGACGCTGCCCGGGAGCTGGACGGCCGCGGCCCCGTGGGCGACGGCGGAGGCGAGCGCCTCGGGGCCGTGCCCGCCGGCGATCAGGAAACCGGCGAGGGAGGAGTCGCCGGCGCCGACGTTGCTGCGGACGGCGTCGACGCGGGCGGTGCCGAACCAGGCACCCGAGGCGTCGACGAGGAGCTGACCGTCGGCGCCGAGGCTGGCCAGCACCACACCGGCCCCCATCTCACGAAGTTCCTCCGCGGCCTTGACGGCGTCGCCGACCGTGGCGAGGGGGCGTCCCACGGCCTCGGCCAGTTCCTCGGCGTTGGGCTTGACGACGTCGGGGCGTTCGCGGAGCGCGGCGAGCAGCGCCGGGCCGGAGGTGTCCAGGGCGATACGGGCGCCGGCCGCGTGGGCGCGGGCGACGAGTTCGGCGTACCAGGACGGGTCGAGGCCGCGCGGGAGGCTGCCGCAGCAGGCGATCCAGGAGGCGTCGGCGGACCGGGCGCGGACCGCTTCCAGGAGGAGTTCGCGTTCGGTGGCGGACAGTTCGGGGCCGGGTGCGTTGATCTTCGTCAGGACGCCGTCGGCCTCCGCGAGGGCGATGTTGGAGCGGGTCGCCCCGGCGACCGGCACCCGGGCGACCTCGATGCCCTGGGCGTCGAGCAGGTCGGCGACCAGGGCGCCCGGTGCTCCGCCGAGAGGCAGTACGGCCACGGTGCGCCGGCCCGCGGCGGCGACCGCCCGGGAGACGTTGACGCCCTTGCCGCCCGGGTCCATGCGTTCACCGGTGGCCCGGATGACCTCGCCGCGGTCGAGGGAGGGGACCTCGTAGGTGCGGTCGAGGGACGGGTTCGGGGTGACGGTGAGGATCATGAGCGGTCTTTCCGGCCCGCGGCGGAGCCGCCCTCGTGGGAGCCGCCCTCGTGGGAGCCGCCCGGGGTGGAGCCACTCGTGTGGGAGCCGCCCGCGGCGTCGGCGCCCGGGACGCGCAGCACCTCGGTGCCCTGTCGTTCGATGGTGAGGGCGTCCTCGACGCTCAGCCCGCTGTCGGTGATGAGCAGGTCCACGTCGGTCAGGTCGCCGAAGCGGGCGAAGTGCTCCTGGCCGTGCTTGGAGGAGTCGGCGAGCAGCACCACGCGCCGGGCCGCGGCGACGGCCGCGCGCTTCACGGCGGCCTCGGCCAGGTCGGGGGTGGTCAGACCGCGGTCGACGGAGAAGCCGTTGGCGGCCACGAAGAGCACGTCCGCGCGGATCTCGCCGTAGGCCCTGAGCGCCCAGGCGTCCACGGCGGCGCGGGTCCGGTGGCGGACGCGGCCGCCCACCAGATGGAGCTGGATGCCCGGGTGGTCGGCGAGGCGGGCGGCGATGGGCAGGCTGTGCGTGACCGCGGTGAGGGCGGATTCCAGCGGGATGGCGGCGGCGAGGCGCGCGATGGTCGTACCGGCGTCGAGGACGATCGTGCCGTCGTCCGGCAGTTCGGCGAGGGCGGCCTGGGCGATCCGGTCCTTCTGGTCGGCGGCGGTGCCCTCGCGTTCGGCGAGGTCCGGCTCGAAGTCCAGGCGGCCGGCGGGGATCGCGCCGCCGTGCACGCGCTGGACGAGCCCGGCACGGTCGAGGGCCTTGAGATCCCGGCGGATCGTCTCGGCCGTGACCTGGAACTGCTCGGCCAGCGACACCACGTCCACCCGGCCGCCGTCACGCGCGAGCCGGAGAATCTCCTGCTGCCGCTCGGGTGCGTACATGCCCGTTCGCCTCCGACTGGTGCCCGACTCTGTGGTTTCGCTCGGAGACTACGCCGGGATGTCCGGAAAGTAAACAGGTACGACCGCGATACGGGCACAGTCGGGCATGGTCGGGCACAAGTGGGCATGGGCGGGCGCGGACACGCAGGGGCGGGCGTGACCGGGCGGTACGCCGAGAGCGGGGCCGGCGACCCGAAGGTCCCCCGCCCCGCTCTCGTCGTCTGCCCGGCGGGCAACCCCACCGGCCGACAGGTCAGCGCACCGGCCCACCGGCCTCCACGACGGCCGGCACCCCGGGCTCCATGGACGCCCGCTCACCGTCACCGTCCTGCGCCACCGCCTCGTCCCGCGCCACCGCCTCATCCTGCGCCGCCACCGCGTCCTGCGCCGCCAAGCCGGTCTCCGCCGCCACCCCGGTCACCGCCGCCCCGGTCTCCGCCACCCCAGCCTCCGTCGCCCGCCTCGGCAGCGCGAACATCAGCAGGAAGATCGCGAACAGGACCGCGGCCACCCAGCCGAGGGCGTATTCGAAGGAGTCGACGAAGGCGGGGCGGACGTCGGCCGGAGCGAGGTGGTCGTCCATGACGCCGAAGAAGACGACGGCGACCAGGCCGAGCCCCAGCGCGTTGCCCATCTGCTGGACCGTGCTGATCAGCCCGGACGCGGACCCGGCGTGCTCACGCGGCACCCCGGAGAGGATCGCGTCGGTCAGCGGGGCCACGATGAGCCCCATGCCCGCGCCCATCACGACCAGCGGGAGGGTCATCTGCCAGGAGGTGATGGCGAGGCCGTAGTGCTCGGAGGCGCCCCTGTACAGCAGGACTCCGGCCGCCATCAGCAGCGCGCCCGCCTGGAGGACCTTGCGGCCGAAGCGCGGAACGAGCTTCTGGACCGAGACGCCGGCCGCGACCGACACGGCGAGGGAGAACGGGACACCGGTGAGACCGGCCCGCAGGACGCTCCAGCCGAGGCCGGTCTGCAGGTAGAGCGTCCAGACGAGGAAGAACACACCGAGGGCGATGCCGAAGACGGTCTGTACGGCGATGCCCGCCGCGAAGCTCTTCACCCGGAACAGCGACAGTTCGATGAGCGGGGACCCGTCGCGCGCGGTCTTGCGCCGCTCGTACGCCACCAGCACCGCGAGCACGACCAGCGAGCCGGCCATCGAGACGTATCCCCACAGCGGCCAGCCCAGCTCCCGGCCCCGGGTGAGGGGGTAGAGCAGCATCAGCAGACCGGCGGTGACCAGCGCGACGCCCACGAGGTCCAGCTTCAGGGCGTGCGGTGCCCTGGACTCGGCGATGAAGCGGCGGCCCAGGATCAGGCCCGCGACGCCGACCGGGAGGTTGATGAGGAAGATCGCCCGCCATTCGAGGCCGAGCGGGTTCCACTCGATGAGCAGCGCGCCGAGCAGCGGACCGGAGACCGCGCCCAGGCCCACGATCGCCCCGAACAGGCCGAAGACCTTGCCGCGTTCGTGCGCCGGGAAGGTCGCGTGCACGATCGACAGCACCTGAGGCACCATCAGCGCGGCGGTCGCGCCCTGCGCGATCCTGGCCGCCACCAGCATCTCCGGGTTCGCGGCGAGGCCGCACAGCGCGGAGGCGAGGGTGAAGCCGCCGATGCCGAGGAGGAAGATCCGCCGGCGGCCGTGGATGTCGCCGAGCCTGCCGCCGGTGACGAGGCCCGCGGCGAAGGCGAGCGCGTACCCGGCGGTGATCCACTGGATCTGGCTGAACGAGGCGTGCTCGGTGCGCTGGATGGAGGGGATGGCGATGTTGACGATGGTGACGTCGACGAGGTCCATGAAGGCGGCCGTCATGACGACGGCGAGGGCGATCCAGCGCCGCCGGTCGGCCTCGGGGGGCGACGGAAGCGCTGTTTCGGTGACGGTGGCCGGGTCACCGGCGGTCGGTCGGGGCTGGTCGCGCAGTTCGCCGCGCCCCTTCAGGGCGCTCGTTGTCGAGGTCATGCTGTGACGGTAGAGGCCGAGTAGGTCAGATCGTGTCCTAGTTATCCGGCATGCTCGGAGCATGACTACGGACACCCCGGCGCGGCTGCTTCAGCTCCTTTCCCTCCTTCAGACGCCCCGCGAGTGGCCGGGCGGTGAACTCGCCGACCGGCTGCGGGTCTCGCGGCGGACCGTCCGGCGGGACATCGACCGGCTGCGCGAGCTGGGCTATCCGGTGCAGGCGACCATGGGCGCCGACGGCGGCTACCGGCTGGTGGCGGGCAAGGCGATGCCCCCGCTGGTCCTGGACGACGAGGAGGCGGTGGCGATCGCGGTCGGCCTGCGGGCCGGGGCCGGGCACGCTGTGGAGGGCGTGGACGAGGCGTCCGTACGGGCGCTCGCCAAGCTCGAACAGGTCCTGCCGTCGCGGCTGCGCCACCGGGTCTCCACGCTGCAGGCCGCCACCACTCCGCTGACCAGCGGCGACGGCGCGACGGTCACGCCGGAGACGCTGACCGTGATGGCCTCGGCGGTGGCCGGCGGGGAGCGGCTGCGCTTCGCCTACCGTTCCGGTGACGGCACGGACTCGCGGCGCCACTGCGAGCCGTACCGGCTCGTGTCGACCGGCCGTCGCTGGTATCTCGTCGCCTACGACCTCGATCGCGCCGACTGGCGCACCTTCCGGGTCGACCGGGTGGAGGAACCCTTCGCCACCGGGGCCCGGTTCGCCCCGCGCGAGCTGCCGACGGGGAGCGCGGAGGAGTTTCTGCGGCGGTCGATGTACCGGCGGCAGGAGACCTACGCCTTCGACGTCACCTTCGCCGCGCCCGCCGAGTTCATCGCGGCCCGGCTGCCCCGCTGGCTGGGTACGCCCGAACCGGTCGACGAGCACAGCTGCCGGCTGCGGGCCTCCGTCGGCGATGCCGTGGAGTGGCTGGCCGTGCGGGTGGCCATGGTCGACTGTGAGTTCACCGTGCACGAGCCGCCTGAACTGGTGTCTTACGTAAGGGAGTTGGGTGCCCGGCTGACCCGGGCGGCGGGCGGCGCCGGGGAGTGAGGGGCGGGGCGAGGGTTCCGTGAGGGCTGTGACGTGCGGGTTCGGCCTTCGCGACACCTCCGGCGGAGAACGCCCGCTGTGGCACAATCTGCCGTTCGGGTCACCCCGGGGTTCAGGTCCGGGGTGGCCCTTCGTTCTGCCCGGCCCGGCGGACGGAAAGAAGCCGGGCCTCGGCGCCAAGGGGGGGAGGCGCCGAAGCCCGGCTCTCGGAGAGTCCCGGCGCTGGGGGGAGAGCGTCGGGACTTGGCTTCGGGTGGTCTCGGGGCGGTGCGATGCGGACCGGTGCGAGCGGGGTGTTCAGGGTGTGCTGCGGGGTGTGCTGTGGTGTGACTCCGACTCCCTCGGACTCGGGGTCCCGGGCCTGACGGCTCCGGGCCCGGTGAAGTCGTGGGCCCGGAAGTCTTGTGCCCCGGGAAGGGGGAGTTGAAGCGGCGCACTACGGCCAACCAGCGGTACAGAAATGGCCAAGTCCCGGCGGGGACAGGGCGACGGGCGGACGGCACGGCGGACCAAGCCCCGCTGCGGCCCCAGGGGTTGGGCCGTACGGGGCTGGTGGTCCGTACCGGGCGACGGTCGCCGTACCGCTCCTCGAACGGGTCGGGAACGGGTGGGGCGACGGGTCGTTCAGGCGACCGCGTCGAAGCCCGTGTCGCGGGCGAGCTTCTTCAGTTCGAGCAGGGCGTGCTTCTCGATCTGGCGGATGCGCTCGCGGGTGAGCCCGTGCTCCTTGCCGACCTCGGTGAGGGTGCGCTCGCGGCCGTCCTCGATGCCGTACCGCATCTTGATGATGGACGCGGTGCGCTGGTCGAGGCGCCCGATGAGGCCGTCCAGCTCCTCGCTGCGCAGCAGCGTGAGCACGGACTGCTCGGGCGAGACCGCGGAGGTGTCCTCCAGGAGGTCGCCGAACTGGGTGTCGCCGTCGTCGTCCACCGACATGTTCAGCGAGACCGGGTCGCGGGCCCAGTCGAGGACGTCGGTGACACGGTCCGCGTTGGAGCCCAGCTCGGCGGCGATCTCGGCGGGCTCGGGGTCGCGCCCGTGCTCGCGGTTGAACTCGCGCTGCACACGGCGGATCCGGCCCAGCTCCTCGACGAGGTGCACGGGCAGCCGGATGGTGCGCGACTGGTCCGCGATGGACCGGGTGATGGCCTGCCGGATCCACCAGGTGGCGTACGTCGAGAACTTGAAGCCCTTGCGGTAGTCGAACTTCTCCACCGCGCGGACCAGGCCCGCGTTGCCCTCCTGGATGAGGTCGAGCAGGGGCAGACCACTGCGCGGATAGCGCCGGGCGACGGCCACGACGAGGCGCAGGTTCGACCGTATGAAGATGTCCTTGGCCCGCTCGCTGTCGGCGACGAGGGCTTCGAGTTCTTCGCGGGTCGCGTCCGCCTGGGCCTCCTCCTCGCCGTCGAGGATCTGCTGGGCGAACACGCCCGCCTCGATGACCTGGGACAGCTCGACTTCCTTGGCGGCGTCGAGCAGCGGTGTACGCGCGATCTCGTCGAGGTACATGCCGACCAGGTCGCGGTCGGCGATCTCGCCGCCAGAGGCGCGAACGCTGCGAGCCGCGTCGGTCCGGCCGGAGGCGGACGAACGACGAGCGGCGACGGCAGGGGTTGCCATGCGTGCTCCCTTGCGATGGTGGGCTGGCAGGGTCGTGTCTGTTCCTACGTGTGTCTTGATGCGGCCGCTCGGACACTCTCCCGAGTGCCCTGCTTCCGAAGGAAACAACGACTGGAATCAGGACAGAATTCCCAACCCGTCCCACTATTTTTCTGATCTTGCAGTACCCTGTGCCGCCACAAGGGGAGGCGAGATGTCCGGAGAGTCCGCGGAGGTGCAGGTCAGACCAGGAGTCGCGACCGACCTCGCCGCCCTCACCGACATCTACAACCACTACGTCCGTGAGACGCCCATCACATTCGATACCGCTGTCCTCACTCCGGAAGAGCGCCGCCCTTGGCTGCTCTCCCACCCTGAAGACGGCCCGCACCGCCTGATGGTTGCCACCGCGAAGGACTCACAGCGGATTCTCGGGTACGCCACGAGCAGCGCGTTCCGCCCGAAGGCGGCGTACGGGACCTCGGTGGAGGTGTCGGTGTACCTCGCCCCGGACGCGGGTGGCCGGGGCGTCGGCACACTGCTGTACCGGGCCCTTTTCGCCGCGCTCGCCGCCGAGGACGTCCACCGCGCCTATGCCGGCATCGCCCAGCCGAACGAGGCGTCGACGCGGCTGCACGAGCGGTTCGGGTTCCGGTACGTCGGCACGTACCGGGAGGTCGGGCGGAAGTTCGGGCGGTACTGGGACGTGGCCTGGTACGAGAAGGAGCTCTGACCGCCGCCGGCCGGACTACCGCTCGGCGGTGGACGGCGATTCGGTGGACGGCGGCTCGGTGGGCGGCGGCTCGGTGGGCAGGGAGTCCCTCATGGCCTGCGCGGTGGCGGTGGGGTCATAGCCGTCGGGTACCCCTTCGACCAGGATGATGTCGCCCGCGATGTGCCGTGACCGCAGTGGGGCGATCTCCTGGTACGCGGGAGAGTCCCACCAGCTGCGCGCCTCCGCGATCCCGGGGAAGCCGATCACCACGACGGCCCCCGGCCAGCTCCCCTCCTTCACCTCGTGCCGGGCGACATGCACGAGGAATCGGCCGCCGTACGGCTCGAAGGTGGCGGGGATGCGCTCGATGTACTCGGCGATCTCCGGGTGCGGGGCGGCGTCCCTCAGGTGGGCGATGGCGTAGGCGGGCATGGGGTGGGGTCCCTCCGGTCGGCCGGGCTCGGGCGGGCCGGGCGGGGGGACTCGCACGAGCCTCGCCGCTCCGACTCCGACGAGCCTGGCAGGCGGACGGGCCGGGGTCGATGACCTCTCGGGTAAGGGACCGCCGCGGGCCCGCAGGCCCGTACGCCGGTGGGTCCGCACGCCGCAGGCCCGTGGGCCCGCGGGTCCGTACGCCCGCGGGCCAACTGTCACCCCTTACCCGAACTGCACCGACCGCTTCGCCAGGCCCAGCCAGAAGCCGTCGATCACCGACCGCTGGGCGTCCAGCTCGCCGGCGGCCTCGGCCGCGCCCATCGTGACGAAGAGGGGGGCGAAGTGCTCCGTGCGGGGGTGGGCCAGCTGGCCGGCCGGGGACTTGTGCAGGAAGTCGAGCAGGGAGTCCCAGTCGCGGGTTTCGAGGGCCTGGTGACCCCAGTCGTCGAACTCGGCGGACCAGGCGGGGGTCCCGGCCTGGCGGAGGGCGGCGAGGTTGTGGGTGAAGAAACCGGAGCCGACGATCAGCACGCCCTCGTCGCGCAGGGGGGCGAGCTTGCGGCCGATGTCCATCAGCTTCACCGGGTCGAGGGTCGGCATGGAGATCTGCAGGACCGGGATGTCGGCGTCCGGGTACATCTCCACCAGCGGGACGTACGCGCCGTGGTCCAGACCCCGGTCGGGGATGTCCTGGACGGGGATGCCGGGGGCCTGGAGCAGCTTGCGGACCGAGGCGGCCAGCTCGGGGGCGCCCGGGGCGGCGTACTGGACCTGGTAGTAGTGCTCGGGGAAGCCCCAGAAGTCGTAGACGAGGGGGATGGTGGTGACCGCACCGAGGGCGAGGGGGGCCTCCTCCCAGTGCGCGGAGATCATGAGGATGGCCTTGGGGCGGGGCAGGGTCGCGGACCAGGCGGCCAGTTCGCCGGGCCAGATCGGGTCGTCGGCGAGCGGCGGGGCCCCGTGGCTCAGGTACAGGGCGGGCATGCGCTCGACGGGGGCGGCGGACATAGGGGTGACTCCCTCAGCACACGCGACGCACCACGACGCGCGCGCCTCGGCGGGCCCGGTGGTCGCTTCTGTCTCCTTGGATTCGCCTGGCTCACCAGGCGCTTGAGACTCCTCCCAACTCCCCAGTAGTTGAAGTCTCAATATTTCTGGTTTCACCTTACATCTCTATAGTTCAAAATTCAAGAAGGGGCCTCGTACAGTGGGAGCATGAAGACCGCATCCACTGAGGAAGAACCGCGCTGGCTCACCGCCGAGGAGCGGCGCACCTGGCTGGCCTATGTCCACGCTACGACCCTGTTGGAGGACCACCTCGACCGCCAGCTGCAGCGTGACGCGGGCATGCCGCACCTTTACTACCATCTGCTCGTCGTTCTGTCCGAGGCTCCGCAGCGGCGGCTGCGGATGACCGAGCTGGCGATGCAGACGAAGATCACGCGATCACGGCTGTCCCACGCCGTGGCCCGGCTGGAGAAGAACGGGTGGGTGCGGCGCGAGGACTGCCCGTCGGACAAGCGGGGCCAGTTCACGGTGCTGACGGACGGCGGTCAGGAGATGCTCGGCCAGAGCGCGCCCGGGCATGTGGGCGCGGTGCGGCAGGCGCTGTTCAACCGTCTCACCGACGACCAGGTGAAGGCGCTCGGCGAGATCATGGGGATCGTCGCGGAGGGGCTCCAGCCCAGCGAGGCGGGGGCGGACCTGCCGTGGCTCCGGTAGCGCTCCGCCGGGTTCGGCGGCGGGGTCGTCGCCGTTTCCCTTGAGGGGTGCTCGGGGGCTGGGGGCGCGTAGGGGAGCGTGGGGGTGTGGGGGCCCGTGCCGTGCCTGAGGGGTCGTGGGGTCCGGGAAGTCCGTAGCGGGTGGGACCGCTTGGGGGGCCTGCAAGTCCGCGGGGTCGTGAAGGTGTCCGTGGGGTCGTGAAGGTGTCCGTGGGGTCCGTGGGGTCGCGGGCCCCAGGGGGTGACGGGGGATCCGGGGGTCAATGGGGTCGTGGGCCCCAAGGGGTGACGGGGGATCCGGGGGTCCGCGGGGTCGCGGGCCCCACAGGTGCAGGCGGTGTCCGGGGTGGGTGGGGTCGCGCGCCTCTGGGGCCGCCTGCCGTTGTGCGGGAGGGGCGGGGCAGGGGGTGACCCCCTGCCCCGCCCCTCCCTTTCCGGCACGGCTTCCGTCAGTCCGGCGCGGTACTCAGTGGGCGATCACCGGGACCTTCAGCTCGTCCGTCGCGCCCTCGTCGTCCGATCCCGTCGCCGCCATGTCGGGCTTGCCCGTGGTGACGAAGGTGAAGGCGATGGTGGCGGACACCACCAGGATGGCCACGGCGAACCAGATCGCGTTGGTGTACCCGTGGACCATGCCCTGGAGCTGGACCAGCTGGGCGGCCGGCTTCGAGGTGGCCGAACCGATGTGGTCCGCGATGTAGGACGTGGTCGCGGAGGCGGCGATCGTGTTCAGCAGCGCCGTACCGATGGCGCCGCCGACCTGCTGCGAGGTGTTGACCATGGCGGAGGCCACGCCCGCGTCACGCGGCTCGACCCCGTACGTCGCCAGGGACATCGCCGGCATGAACGCCGTACCCATGCCCAGGCCGAGCAGCAGCTGCGCCGGCAGGAGCAGGCCGGCGTAGGAGGAGTCGACCTCCATCTGCGTCAGCAGGAGCATGCCGAGGCCGGCGACCAGGAAGCCGGGGGCCATCAGCAGGCGCGGCGCGACCCGGGTCATGAGGCGGGTGCCGATCTGCGTCGAGCCGGTGATCATGCCCACGATCATGGGCAGGAAGGCGAACCCGGTCTTGACCGGCGAGTAGCCCTTCACGATCTGCAGGTAGTAGGTCAGGAAGAGGAACAGGCCGAACATCGCGATGATCGCGAGACCGAGGGAGAGGTAGACACCGGCACGGTTGCGCTCGGTGATCACGCGCAGCGGCAGCAGCGGGGCCTTGACCTTGGACTCGACGAACACGAAGGCCGCGAGGAGGACCGCAGAGGCGACGAACAGGGTGATCGTCATCGAGTCGCCCCAGCCGTCGGACTCGGCCCGGGTGAAGCCGTAGACCAGGGAGACCAGGCCCAGGGTGGACAGGACCACGCCGGGGATGTCGAGCGGGGAGCGGTTGCGGCCGCCCGCCGGCTCACGGATGACGAAGTACGCGCCGACCGCGGCGATCACCGCGAACGGGATGTTGACGAAGAACGTCCAGCGCCAGTCGAGGTACTCGGTGAGGAAGCCGCCGAGGATCAGGCCCACGGCGCCGCCGCCACCGGCGATCGCGCCGTAGATGCCGAACGCCTTGGCGCGCTCCTTGGCGTCGGTGAACATCACGGCGAGGAGGGAGAGCGCGGCGGGCGCGAGCAGCGCGCCGAAGGCGCCCTGGAGCGCGCGGGCGCCCAGCATCATCGCCTCACCGGTGGCCGCGCCGCCCAGTGCGGAGGCGCCGGCGAAGCCGATCAGGCCGGTGACGAAGGTGCGCTTGCGGCCCCACAGGTCGGAGATACGGCCGCCGAAGAGGAGCAGACCGCCGAAGGCCAGGGCGTAGGCGGTGATGACCCACTGACGGTTGCCGTCGGATATCCCGAGGTCCTGCTGGGCGGACGGGAGGGCGATGTTCACGATGGTCGCGTCGAGCACGACCATCAGCTGGGCGAGGGCGATGAAGACGAGCGCTTTCCAGCGGCTGGCGTGCGCGTCGTCCTGCTGCTTCTGCAGGTCGGCGGCCGATCCGGAGGATCCGGAGGCGCTGCGGACTGTTTCGGACATGGGGGTACCCACTTCGGGACTTCGTGACGGAAAGATCGGTATCGGTGACGGATAAGGGCGTCGTGAGGGAGCGGCTTGTCGTCGTCGACAGCCTCGGGGTCAGCGGATCAGAGAGATCAGCAGGTCAGCAGGTCAGCAGGTCAGTGGGTCAGCGGATCAGGACGGGCAGGGCCTCCGTAGGTCCTCCACGGTGACCGGAGCACCGGGCAGTTCGGAGGGGGCCGGGGCGCGTAGGCCGTCCAGGAGCAGTTGCAGATGGCGGTGGAGGAACCGGTCGACGCCCGCGCACTGGGTGCCGGCCGGGGGCCTGCTGAGCTGGCTGACGGCGATCATCAGGTCGCCGACGCCCACGTCGGAACGGAGCTGCCCGGCGTCCCGGGCCCGCTGCATGATCCCCTCGACCTGCTCCTCCAGCCGCTCGCGCGCCGCCTCCAGGTCGGGGTGGTGCTGGTCGAACGTGTTCTGGATCATCGGGCAGAGCGCGCTGATCCGTTCGTCGGCCGAGATGTGCACGAAGCGCGAGAGCGCCTCGAACGCGTCACCGGTCTCGGTGAGCGCGGCCTCGGCCGCCAGGGCCGTACGGTCCATGACGGAGCAGACGACCTCACGGACCAGCGCGTCGCGGTCCGGGAAGTTGCGGTACAGCGTGGCGTTGCCGACGCCGGCCCGCCGGGCGATCTCGTCGAGCGGCACATCGGGGCCGAACTCCACGAACATCTCCCGGGCGGCGCCGACGATCCGCTCCCGGTTGCGCAGGGCGTCGGCCCGGGGGCGGGACACCTTGCGACGTACGGCGGTGGCGGTGGCGGTCTCCACGGCGTACTCCTCTGCTGCTGATCCGGTGGTGTGTGGGGGGCGCCCGGTGACTATCCGGGGATGGAGTCCCCGTTTCGTTCGGACACAAGGCTAAACGGGGAGACGGTCCCCGGTTATTTCCCCTCACCGAAGACTTCTCCTGTGACCTGAGTCACAGAGGCGGCTGCCCACGTTCGGCCCTTCCAGCGCGCGCCCGCGCACCCCTCGTCCGAGGGTGATCGAAAGAGGACAGCCTCGTCACGGACGGCTGCCGTGGAGCGAAGGGCGCGTGGATGCAGCAGCCGTTCCGCAGAAACGGGATACCCGCGCGCCGGACACGTCCCCACCGGACCCACCAGACCCACCAGACCCACCAGAGCCACCAGAGCCACCAGAGCCACCAGAGCCAACGGGCCCGTTCGCGCCGGATACGTCCGCGCCGGATCGTCGCGCTCGCCTCCGTCACCGCCCTCACGCTCGCGGTCACCACCTCGGCCGGCACCGGGCAGCTGGTGGCGAAGGAGACGACCAGGGCCGCGGGGGCCGGCGCCCTGCTGCGCGGTTCGACGCTCGACCCCTGCATGATCCGCGGCCCGCTCGGCACGCAGATGTCCGAGGGCATCCCCACCCCGCCCGGCTACGCCCGCTCCACCGGCACGGTCCGCGCGCTCAACCTGATGATCGACTTCTCCGACGCGCCCGGCGAGGGCAGCGCGATGGACCGCTTCGCGGAGTTCGCCCCGCAGACCCAGAAGTGGTTCAGGACCAGCAGTTACGGCCGTATCGACTACCGCCCCGAGGCGCCGCTCACCGACTGGCTGCGGATGCCGAAGTCCTTCCGCTCGTACGGCATAGAGCGCGGCGCCCCCTTCGACCCCGGCTACCGCCGCCTGGTCCAGGACATGGTGCGGGCCGCTGATCCACTCGTGGACTTCCGGTCGTACGACCTGATCAACGTGCTTGTCACCCCGAACGCGGGCCCCTCCGCCCTCGACACGGTCCTGTCGGTGACCTTCGCCGGCAACCGGGAGGCACCGATCGCGGACGGCGTGCCGGTCGCCAACGCGTCGTTCGTCTACAGCCGGCAGGACGACGGCTCGGGTTCGTACGGGGAGACCGGGTACCGGGTGCTGCCCCACGAGAACGGCCATGTGTTCGGGCTGCCCGACCTCTACACCCACGAGGGCGGGGGCGCGGTCGGGCACTGGGACATCATGAGCGAGGACTGGGGCGTCGACAACGATCTGCTGGGCTGGCACAAGTGGAAGCTCGGGTGGCTCGACGAGACGCAGGTCGGCTGCGCGGCGGCGGCAGGCGCGGCCGCGTACACGCTGACCCCGCTCGCCACCGCCGGAGGCGCGAAGCTGGTCGTCGTCCCACTGGGCTCCCGGTCGGCGTACGTCGCCGAGCTGCGGACCCGGGCGGGCAACGACGCGGCGGTGTGCCGGCCGGGGGTGCTCGTGTACCGGGTCGACGCGACGGTCGACACCGGGAACGGGCCCATCAAGGTGCACGACGCCCGCCGGGACAGCGGGGGGTGCACCCGCAGCCCCAACGTCCACGCGGAACTGTCCGACGCGCCGCTGGTCCCCGGTGAGACGTTCAGGGACAGACGGGCGGCGGTGGAGATCGCCGTGGTGGGGGTGGAGGCCGGGGGGAGCCATCGGGTGGTGGTCAGGCGGAGGTGAGGGGGCGGGGAGCGGGAGGGGTCGCGGAGTGGGAGGGGGGGCGGAGTGGGAGGGGGGCGCGGAGCGGGAGGGGGGCGCGGAGCGGGAGGGGGGCGCGGAGCGGGAGGGGGCGCGGAGTGGGAGGGGGGCGGATGTCGGGGGTGCGTGGTCGGGTGCGTTGTCGGGTGCGGGGCCGGTGGGGCTTCTCGCGCAGTTCGCCGCGCCCCTGAAAGGCAGGGGCTGCGCCCCGCGCTTCTCAGTCCACCGCCGGCCGCGTTCGGATCCCCGTCGGCCGCTGGTCAGGGGCGCAAGGGAGCGGAATTCCGAGCCACTGAGCACCCGGCGTGGCGGCGCGGCCGGGGCGCATTACCGTGAGCGCATGCTCCCGAACGCCCCCGGCGCGGCCGCCACCACCCCCGCCACGACCGCCGCGCCCGCAGAAGCCGTCGCACCCCTGATGCGGGGCATCGCCGTGCTGCGTCGGCTCACCGAGGCGGACGGGACGCTGAGTCCGAGCGCGCTGGAGAAGGCCACCGGGCTCGCGCGCTCCACGGTCGACCGGATCACGGCGACGCTGGCCCGCATGGGCTACGTACGCCTGGACGGCCGCGACGCCGTCCTCGCCCCCCGCCTGATGGAGCTGGGCAACGCCTATCTGGCGGCCCTGCGCCTCCCCCGCCTCCTCGACGCCCACGCCGACGCCCTCGCCGACGAACTGGACGAGTCGGTCTCCCTCGCGGTCCGCGACCGGGACGGCATCCGCTTCATCCACCAGGCGACCCGCCGCCGCGCGATGTCCCTCAGCTTCCGCATCGGCGACCTCCTCCCCGCCGAACGCACCGCCCCCGGACCGCTGTTCGCCACCGAGTGGGAGCCGACCGACTGGGCCCGGTGGCGGACCCGCCGCACGGCCGACCCGGAGGGCCACGGCTTCCCGGCGGTGCCTCCGCGTGCCGGGGCGTACGACGACTTCGAGGACCGTACGGCACGGGCGGGCGCCCAAGGGTGGGCGCTGGACGACCAGTTGATCGAACCGGGGCTGGTCGCGGTGTCCGTACCCGTGCGGGACCCCCGTACGGGACGCATCGCGTGCGTGGCGAACGTCGTCAGCCACACCAGCCGGCACACGGCGGAGTCCCTGCGATCGACGCTGCTGCCGAGGCTGCGGACGGCCGTGGCGGCGATGGAACAGGAACTGCCGCGCGAGCAGGGCGAGTTGCGCAGACCCTCGCCCCCGGCCGCCGCTTCCGCCCCTTCCATCCCCTCCATCCCCTCCATCCCTTCCGCCCCCTCCGGTCTCGCCGCCTGGACGGGCGCCTCCAAGCAGGAACTGGGCCGGGAGTTCATCGAGTCGCTCGCCCGAGGGCTCACCGTGATCACCTCGTTCGGCGAGGGACGCGCCGAGCTGACCCTCACCGAGGTCGCCCGGACCACGGGGCTCGCCCGTGCGACGGCCCGGCGCGCGCTGATCACCCTCGAACACCTGGGGTACGTCGAGTCGTCCGACCGTGTCTTCCGCCTCACCCCCCGCGTCCTGGGCCTGGGCTTCCCACCCCTGTCGATGCTGCCCCTCCCCCGCATCGCCGCGCCGCACCTGGCCGAACTCTCCGCGCGCGTCCACGACTCGGCGTCCCTCGCGATCCTCACCGGGGGCGGGGACGAGGTGCAGTACACGGCACGGGTCGCCACCAGCAGCATCATGAGCGCCAACATCACCCTCGGCACCCGGCTGCCGGCGTACGCGACCTCCCTGGGCCGCGTCATGCTCGCCGACCTGCTCCCGCAGGCCCCCCTGCCGGACGCTCTCGCCGCCCTCACCCCGCACACGGTCACCGACCGGCAGGAACTGCGGACCGTCCTGGAGCGCGTACGGGAGACCGGATACGCCCTCGTCGACGGGGAGTTGGAGGAGGGCCTGCGGTCCGTCGCCGTGCCGGTGCGAGAGGGTGGCGGGAGGGTCGTCGCCGCGGTGAACGTCGCCATGCACAGCAGCCGCCGTTCGGTGGCGGAGTGCGTGGAGGAGGTCCTGCCCGCACTGCGGGACGCGGCGGGGCGGATCGAGGGCGAGCTGGCGGTGGCGGGGATGTTCCGCCGCGTCCCCGAGGTCTGACCTGCGCCCCACCCCATGCCCGACGCCCTACGCCGAACACCGAACACCGAACACCGAACGCCGAACACCGGAGTCCGCACGTGAGGGCTCCGGTCCGTCGCGAACACCGTGAGCGAACACCGTACGCGAGCCGCGTCAGCCGTACGCTGTGCGCGTCAGCCGTACGCAGCAGAGGAGAGGCTCCCCATGGCACCCGAGAAGCCGGTCAGGAAGCAGGAGGGGTTCCAGTCCGTGTGGACGCGGCCCCGGACCGCACGGGAGCAGCCCGTGCTGAGCCGGGAGCACATCGTCGCCGAGGCGCTGCGGCTGCTCGACGAGGAGGGGATCGACGCGCTCAGCATGCGCAAGCTCGGCGGCCGACTGGGCGCCGGAGCGACCTCCCTCTACCGCCATGTGGCCAACAAGGACGAGCTGCTGGAGCTGGCCGTCGACGAGATCTACGGCGAGATCGAGGTCGAGGCCGACCCCGTCCCGGCGAACTGGCGTGCCGACACGGCCAGATGCGCCCACAGCCTGCGCGCCACGATCCTGCGCCACCCCTGGATGGCCTCGATCCTCGGCGAGCTGGGCATGTCCTATCTCGGCCCGAACTGGATGCGCAGCTCCGAGGCCATGCTGAAGCTGCTCACCACCGCCGGGTTCCCGGCCGACGAGGCCGACCGGGCGCTGTCGACGCTCGTCGCGTACGTCATCGGCACGGCCACCAGCGAGGCCGCCTGGCTCAACGTCCTCGCCCGCAGCGGCGAGGACGAGCAGAGCATGGTCGAACGGCTGTGGCCGGCCGCCGAGCAGGCCGCCCAGGACTTCCCCCTGCTGCGCGAGGGCTACGCCGAACAGCGGGGCGCGGACCCGCGGGAGGCCCGGGAGGAGGGGTTCCGGTACGGGCTCGACCGGGTGCTGGACGGGCTGGAGACACGGCTGAAGTGAGCCGACTCACGCCTGAGTTCGGGGGAAGCCACCTCAACTCGTCTCCTCTCCTCACCCGTTGACGCCGGTGTATCTGCTCAGACTCCAGTTCCACAGCAGCCGCGACAGGACGAACGCGGTGAGACCGATGAAGGGGGAGGCGACCGCCAGCGCCTCCGGTACGCCCATCGCGTCGCCGTGGCCGGTCAGTACCCCGGCCGGGAAGTACGCGATGAAGGCGAGCGGGACGACGAAGGTGAAGGCGGCGGACACGGCCCTCGGGAGGATGCTGAGGGGGTAGCTGCCGAAGGTCCCCATCAGCTCCTCCAGCCACTGGCTCCAGTACGCGGTGGCCGGGAAGTGCAGCGCGGCGGCGGCCAGGGCGGTGAAGAGCGCGGCCTCGACCAGCATGCCGCCGGCCACCCCGGCCAGCACGTACGCGATCCGGCCCGCCGTCCAGTCCAGGGAACTGCGCTGCAGCGCGGCGACGAACAGTCCGGCCGCGACGACCAGGTCACCGATGGCGTTGACCGGGAAGAAGGCGAGCTGGACCTGCCGGTAGACCGGCATCGGACGGATCAGGCAGGGGTCGACGATCCCCTCCTGGACGAGGACCTGCATGTACTGGACGCGGCCGAGAAAGAGCACGTACAGCCCGTGGGCCAGCATGCGCATGCTGGCGATGAGCAGCACGTCGGAGCTGGACCAGCCGCCGAGTCCGGGGAACCGCGTGAGCAGGACCGAGGCGAAGACGACGATGGAGACCTGCCAGATCGCGCCGACGGCGACGTTCATCAGGAACTCGCCCCGGTACTCCAGCCGGGCCTTGAAGTTGAGCCTGGTGATCCGCCAGACGACCCGCCACGCGTGCGCGGTCCCATGGGGTGCCGTCATGGTCATCCTCCCTGGGCCACGACGCGACGGCCGGCCCGTTCCCAGAGCCGGCGGGTGAGCAGCGCGAGCAGCACGATCCAGACGGCCTGCACCGCCAGCTGCCCGAAGGCGTCGCCGACGGCGATCCGGCCGACGTAGATGGACAGCGGTACGCCGAGCGTCGCCTGGAACGGCAGGAACGCGCTGAGCGTGATGAACCAGTCCGGGAAGTACCACAGCGGGGCGTACACGCCGGAGAGCAGGTTCTGCGCGAAGACGAGGATCAGCAGGGCCGCCTCGTTGCGCAGGGTCCAGAAGCACAGCAGGTCGACCAGCATCATCACGTAGTACAGGACCAGTTGGCCGAGCAGCAGGCTCACCGCGAAGACCCCGGCCACGGCGGCGGAGGCGGGCGGGGCGACGACTCCGGCGGCGAGGGACAGCAGGTATCCGGCGAGCACCCAGCCGAAGCCGTACAGCTGGTCGCCGAGGGCGCGCAGCGCGTAGTAGCGCTGGGGCCTCATCGGCCGCAGGTACCAGTAGACGATCGTGCCGAAGTGCAGGTGCTGGATCACCGTGTCGCGGCCCGCCCGCCGGTCGAGGCCGCGGATACGGCTCGCGAGCACGGCGAGGACGGCATAGCCGACGGCCTGGGTCTCGTCGAGCCCGGCGCTGGAGTCGGTGTTCGCGTACAGCCCGCGCCAGAGAAAGACGACCAGGCAGACCTGGACGAGGAGGCGTACGGCGGTCGCGGTCATCCGGGGCGGGGCGAGCAGTTCACCGCGGGGGGTGATCCAGGAGACGCGGCGGGCACGGGTGAGGACGGACGGGGCGGGCGGGGCGGGTGGGGCGGACGGGGTGGACCGGGTGGACGGGGCGGCCATGGGTCAGCCGCCCTGGGAGGGGGAGGCGGAGGCCGAGGCGGATGTACCAGGTGCGGCAGGTGTGGCAGGTGTGGCAGGTGGAGTGGGTGGAGTGGGTGGAGTGGGTGTGACGGGATCCTGGTCTGCTGTCGTCGGACCGGCTGGTGGCAGGTCACTCAGGTAGGCGGCGCGCATGACGTCCTCCAGGTCGTTCTCCTCCAGTGCGAGGTCAGCGACCCGGAACCGCCCGATGATCACCTTCAGCGCCTCGTGCACGCTGGGCGCGTCCTCCCCGACCGGCCCGAACACGACGCGCGGCCCTTCCCGGCGGAGCACCCCGACCCCGGCGAACCCGGGCAGCGGAACGGGGGCGCCGGCGCCGACGGTCGCGACGATGTCGACGTCTGCCGGGTCGGCGAGGGTGGCCCGGACCTGCCAGGTGCCGCCGAAGCGGCGCCGGATCTCCTGGAGCGAGCCGTCGAGGACGATCCGGCCGTGGTTGATGAGCACGACGCGCTCGGCGAGCCGTTCCACCTCGGTCATGTCGTGCGTGGTGAGCAGGACCGTACGGTCGCGCTGCTCGACCTGGTGCCGCAGGAACCGCCGCACCTGCTCCTTGACCACCACGTCCATGCCGATGGTGGGCTCGTCGAGGAAGACGACGGGCGGGTCGTGCAGCAGGGAGGCGGCGAGATCGCAGCGGACCCGCTGCCCGAGCGACAGGTGCCGGACGCGGGTGTCCCAGAACTCGGAGAGTTCGAGCAGCCCGTCGAACTCCTCGATACGGTCCCGGAACTGCCCCTCGGGGACCCCGTAGATGTCCCGGAGGATCTCGAACGAGTCCCGCGCGGGCAGGTCCCACCACAACTGCGTCCGCTGCCCGAACACGGCCCCGATGTTGTGGGCGTTGCGCTCCCGGTCCCGGTGCGGGACGACCCCGGCGACGACCGCCTCACCGGAGGTGGGCGTGAGAATGCCGGTGAGCATCTTGATGGTGGTGGACTTCCCGGCCCCGTTGGGACCGAGCAGGGCGAGCAACTCCCCCCGCCCCACGCTGAATTCGACGTCCCGCACCGCGACCTTGTCCACGCGCTGCGGACTGACGAGCGATCTGAGCGCCCCCGCGAGGCCGGGCCGCCGCACGGTCGTCCGGAACACCTTGGACAGCCCACGCGCCTCGATCACCGCAGACAACGGCCCCACATCCCCTCAGCCGGCTCGGTCGAGCCCCACCACACCGTCCGACCCACCGAACAGCATCCGAAGCACCGGCAGGCATGCTAGGCCCGCCCCACGCCCCGCAAAACCGATTTGTTTGCCCACCCCACCCAGTTCCGGCCCACCCCCACCCCACCCCGGACACCAACCCCCACCCCACCACCCCACCACCCGCTACACTGACCGGGCACCTTGCCTTCGTAGCTCAGGGGATAGAGCACCGCTCTCCTAAAGCGGGTGTCGCAGGTTCGAATCCTGCCGGGGGCACAGCCAAAGGGCCAGCTCAGGAGGTTTTCCTCCCAGGCTGGCCCTTCGTCGTGTTCGAGGCCGTGCCACACGCGTGCCACTAATGCCACGCGGATGCCACATCACTCCTGGCCGGTGGACTCTCCCCCGCCCTCGCGGATCATCACCCCGAGCCGGTCGGCGATGGCCCGGTCACGGTCGCTGGTCATGTGCTGGTAGATCAGCGCGGCGCGCGAGCTGCTGTGGCCCATGCGAGTCATCAGCTCACGGGTGCTGGCCCCGGCCGTCGAGGCCAGCGTGTTGCCCGTGTGCCGAAGATCGTGGAAGTGCAGCTCGGCCGTGACGCCCGCAGCCTTCCGGGCCTTGACCCAGTCATCGCGGAAGTTGCTTCGTCGCAGTTGCCCGCCCTGCGGCCCGACGAAGACGTGACCGTCACGACCAGGAGCCGCGAAGTGCTCCAGATGACGCGTGACCTCGCCGAGCAGCTCGGCCGGGAAGGAGACGGTACGCACCCCGGCCGCAGACTTCGGCGCCTTGTCGAACAGCAGACCGCTCTGCAACTCAGCCTGAGCCCGGCGAACAGTGACGGTCAGCCCCTCCTGGTCGATGTCCCGACGCCGCAGGGCCGCCAGCTCCCCGAACCGCAGCGTCGTGAAGGCCGCCAGGAGCACGAGCAGCCGGTAGCGCGGCGCAATGGAGTCGGCGACGGCGAAGACCTCGGGCACCGTGAGGATCGGCCGCTCGGGTACGTCGTAGCGATCCGCCCCCTTGACGCGGCACGGGTTGCGCCGGATCAGCTCGTCGTCCACGGCCGTGTTCATCAGGGCCCGCAGCAGTTGGTACGCCTTGACGACCGTCGGCTCACCGATGCCGGCGGCGAGGAGCCTGCCGCGCCAACTGCGCACCCGAGTCGTCGTCACGTCGGCCACCGATCCGGCCCCGAAGGTGGGCAGGATGTGCAGCCGCACCACCGACTCGTTCCGCTCTCGGGTACGGTCGGCGAGCTTCCGGTCCCGCAGCCACGCGGTTGCGTACTCCTCGAAGTTCACCGCCCCGGCGTCCGGGTCCGACCACTGCCCACGCGTGATGTCGGACTCGATGTGCGTGAGAGCGGCTTGAGCATCGGTCTTGGTCGGGTAGGTCTTCTCGGCCGGACGCAACTGGCCCGTCTCCGGGTCGCGGTAGCGGACCTGCCACCGACCGGACGGAAGCTGCCGGACCGACCCGAAGTTTCTGCGCCTCCCCTTCTTGTTGGCCATCAGGCGGCCCTCCGGAGAGAGCCTCGCCGGTGGCCGATCGGCTGCACCGTGTTTGCGTCGATGAAGGCATTCACCGCGCTCTCTGGGATGCGGACGTGGCGGCCGACCTTGACGAACGCAATGCGTCGCTCGGCGACGAGGCGACGCGGGAAGCGTTCTGTGGTGCCGAGGAGTTCGGCCACCTGCGCCACGGTGAGGTAGCGGTCAGCCACGGGTGGGTTCTCCTTCCGTTCCGGGAGCGGGGGTGAGGGATTCGGCGAGCCAGGCTTCGGTGTCGGAGAGTCCGGTTCCTGCAAAGACCCAGTGGGCGAGGACGTACGTCGTATCCGGAGTCGGTCCGTTGGCTGTCGCGGCTTGTGCGCGGCGCCATTCGGCGCGGGCGTCGCGGAGGGCGCCGAGCGTGGTGGAGTAGCGGCGGGATTTGGTGGAGAAGTGGCCGCGGAAGCCGAGCATGTGGGCCCAGGCGCGGAGGCGGAGGTGTTCGAGATCTTTGCGGGCGCCGAGGGTCCAGGCGGTTCGGATGAGGCGGCGGGCGTGGTCGCTGATGTCGAGCTGGGCGAGTTCGGCGGCGAACTTGAGTGGGCGGTCGAGAGCTCCCGTGGCGGTTTCGGCGCCCTTGGTGGCGTACTTGGCGATGTACGAGGCGACCGCGCGCTCGGTCAGTTCCTGGCCGTCGTTGAAGTCGGCGGATCGGATGGTGCGGACGTCGAGTTGGGGGCCGAAGGTGAAGGTGTGGGTGCGTCCGTCGATGGCCGGGCCGTCGACTCGGACCTTGGCCGCCGCTGTTTTGATGGCGTCGGTGAGGAGTTCGGCGGTGGCCCAGGGCGGGGGTGGGGTGTCGCCGCCGGTGGGGCCGTCGATGCGGATGACGGCGTGGAAGTGGACGGCGCCGCGCTTTTGGTACTCGGCGACCTTGGCGAAGGAGACGCGGGCGTGGTCGCGGAAGCGGCGTTGTGACAGGCCCGCGCGCTTGGCGACTTCCCGGCGGAGGTAGGTGGAGAAGCGTCGCCAGAGCGGACCGGCGTGGGCGTTCCAGAGGACGGCCGCTTCGTAGTCGTAGGTGTCCGGGTCGAGGGCGGTACCGAGTACGGCGTCGTCCTGGTCGTGGTGGGTGCCGCAGCGGCAGGGGCGTCCGCTGGAGGGGCGGTTGTGGACGGGGCCGAAGCTGGGTGCGGTGAAGGTGGCGAAGACGCGCGGGTGGGTGGCGACGTGTTCGGGGACGCCCTTGCCGCCGCGCAGGCCGGAGGTGATCAGGTGGAAGGTGTCGCGGCGGTAGACCTCGGAGCAGGCCGCGCACCGAGTCGTACGGCGATTGTTGCAGCGGACGAGGAGTTGGCCGGCCGGGAGGTCGGTGGAGTCGAGGTGCTGGAGGACGCGGCCGATCTCGCCGGTCGTGGTGTCGACGTCGTGCTCGGTGCGGTGGCCGTCGAGGCGGATCGGGTTGGTGCAGCCGCCGAGGCCGGAGAGCTGGCGAAGGATACCGGGCAGGGTGCCGTGCTCCGCGAGCTTCGCGAGTTCCGGGAGCGGGGGCGGTGTCGTGCGGGTGAAGATGGCGGTTCTCCTTCTGACTGGCTCGGTCAGGAGTGATGGCCCCGGGGCGGCAGATGCTTGGTCGTGTGTGCCGCCCCGGGTGTCGTGCGCGTTCAGCGCCGGTTCTGCTCGCGGATCAGGGAGCGCAGGACCACGGCCGCGATGGCGACGGAGACGGCCGAGACGGCGACGGCGGCCAGGAGCGCGGTGAGGACGACACCGCCGACGACCACGGCCGCCACGACTCCGGGACTGATGGAGACCGCCGGGAGCGAGCGCCGTACGGGCGCCGGATCGGCCGGGGTGTGGGTGTGTGCGGGCGGCGGGGTGGGGCTGTCGGGGTACTTGGGCAGGAACACGGTCACGTTCTCCTCATCTACTCGTCTAGGCATGTGAGCCGTTTATGACGTCCACGCCGGAGCGGGTGCCGGACTCGATGGCGGGGGCGAGGAAGGTCTGAGAGAGGTAGAAGCCGAAGAGGGCGATCAGGACGACGACCCAGGTGCGGACGCCGAGGAACTTGACCGCTCCCCAGGCGAAGAAGCCGAGGACGACGACGAGCGGCAGGCTGACGGTCACGGTGTACGGGGTCCCTTCGGAGGATCAGCGGACGGGGCAGCGATGGGTGCGTGCGGCAAGCTCGGCGGCGGCACGGCTGTCGTAGTCGGCGGAGAAGCCGCAGCGCGGAGCCGTACAGGCGGCGGTGTGCTTCTCGCGGCCCCGGCCGTCGTAGGACGTGGCGACCTGGACCGGGCCGATGCGGGTGACGTTGCGGAAGCGGCGGTTGGCGGACACGGGATCTCCTCTCAGAGGTGGGCGGCGATGGCTTCGGCCATGGGCGCGGGGACGCCGAGGCGGGCGCGGAGCGTCGGGGTGTCGATCGGTGCTCCCGTGCGGGTGTGGTGTTCGGCGGCGACCTTGCGGGCGTGTTCGACGAGGGCGGCCGGGACGGGTACGGCGGGCCGCTCGGGCGGCGGTGGCTCGATGGCCGGTGGTGTCGGCGGCGGTTCCTCGGGGGCAGGTTCGGGCGCGTGCTCCTGGTCCACGGTGTCGTCCGTGTCCTCGGGGCCCTTGTGGTCTTCGCCGGCTGTCGCGGGGGTGGTGTGGGCGAGGAGGGTTCCGCCGAGGAAGGCGACGGCGGGCCAGCCCGCGACGAGGATGCGCAGCCAGGCCGGGACGTTGTCGAGGTCGAGGAGGCCGGCGGTGGCGACGTTCGCGCCGAGGGAGGCGGCGAGGGCGATGACGAACCAGCACCACCCGGCCGCTTTCGCCTCACCCGAGCGCAGTCGGCGCCAGGCGGCGACGAGCAGCAGGTCGACCGAGACCGGGTAGGCCCACGCCTTCCACCCGTCCTGACCGGCCGCCGAGGCGATGTCGTGCAGGTGGGCGAAGGACAGCGCGGCGGCGATGAGCGCCTGGACGAGCACCGCGTCGACACGGGCCAGTTGGGCGCGCATGAGCGGCTCCTTTTCGGATTCAGGCATGACAGGGGTAGGGAGTTGGCGTGAGACGGTCACGCCGACCGGGGTGAGGGGTGGGCGAAGGTCAGTCGGTCACCGGGTGCGGCTGCACCGTCGGGGCCGAGGACTCGACGGGCCGTGCGGGGGTGTCGGGGCGGAAGGGCTTGAGCGCGGGCAGGTCGGGCACCAGGGGGGCCGCCTCCCGGCAGATCCCGGCAGCGTCGCTGAGGGAGAGGTACGGGGTGCGGATGCGGGACCAGCCGCCGGAGGTGTCACCGGCCACGGCCAGGCCGGGCAGCTCGGGAGCGATGGCGCAGGCGGCGAAGACCGCTTCTGGGGCGATGTCGCCGAGCGCCATCTTCGCGGAGGCTTCGTCGTTGACGCGGTGGCAGACCCGTCCGGTCAGCTGAGCCCGGAGCATCGTGGCACCCTTGCCCAGCTCAGCGCCGAAGCGCTGCCCGCACACCTCCAGGTAGATCCCGGCGGCGCGGCCGAGCTGGGCGAGCCGGATGAGCTGGGTGACCATCTCGTCTCGCCGTTCCTCGTCCTTCTTCGTGGCGACGAGGAAGAGTTCGGCCACCTCGTCGACGAACAGCACGATCGGCACCGGGCGTTCGCTCTCGGGCAGGCCCCAGATGTCGGAGGTGATCTCCTCGTCGGGTGTGCCCGGTGCGATGCCCTGCCGGGCCTTGATCAGGTCATAGCGGTCCTCCATTTCCTTGATGAGCACGGGCAGCAGCTCGGCAGCTTCGTCGGGATCGGTGGCGAGGGCGGAGAGCCGGGAGGCGAACGGCGCCAGCTCCACCCCTCGCTTGCAGTCGATGCCGACGAGCGCGACGGGTTGCCGGGCGAGTCCGGTGATCAGGTGGCGCAGGTACATGGACTTGCCCGACAGGGTGGCGCCGAGGGTGAGCTGATGCGGAATGGTGCGGTAGTCGCGTACGAACGGGGTGGCGTCTTCCCGCAGTGCCACGGGCACCTTGAGGAGTTCGGCGGTGGCTTTCCGGGGCATCCGGACGTTCCGCAGCACGTCGAAGCCGACGAGCCGAAGTTCGACCACGCCCGGCTTGACCGTCGTCACGTACACGGCGTGGACGCCCCAGGCGTGCCGCAGCCGTTCGGCCGAGGCGGCGACGTCGGCGGGTTCCTGGCCCGGGGCGAGCCGGAGGCGGAGCCGCAGCCCGGTTGAGGTGGGCCGGATGATGCCCCGCCGGGGCGGTACCGGCCGGACCTCTCGCCGAGTGGTGGCCTTGACGGCGAGGACCCGCAGCCGGGACGGCGCCACGGTCAGCCCGCACGCCTCCATGACGGAGCTGTACGAGCTGAAGAGCCGGGCGGTCGATATCGGCAGGCCGACCGTGGGCCAGTACACGCGAGGGTGCTTGGCCCGGGTGTAGGCAGCCCCGCCACCGAGCGCGGCGACAGGACCACCCACCTCTAGAAGAGTCACCAGATCGGACATCAGGCCGTGGCCCCCATGGCGGCCGGGAAGGCAGCCGGAGTCACGGCGGCGGCGCGGAAAGCGATGCCGTGACGCTGCTGCCCGTTGAACACCGACTCCCACGGCCGGGCCACCAGCCCCGGCAGCGAGACCGGCGCCCCCAGCGTCAGCCCCTCGGCCACACCGCCCTCAGGCACGGTGACCTTGACCAGCGACGACTCACCGTCCTCGATGTAGACGACGCCGATCGTCATCAGCGCTTCCCCGCTGAGAGCGTCCTTGGCGATCTCGCCCGTCTGCCGGTCCCGGACCTTGGGCTCGGGAGCCTCGGTCAGCAGGATCGTCGCGGCCGAGGTCTCAACACGAATGGTGCGCAAGGAAATTCACCCATCTACTCGTCTATACATGATGCGGTCTGTGAACCCGACCTCCGGGCTCATGTGGACCACCCTGCCACACCACTTGCCCACTCGTCTATACGAGTATGCGTGTTGGGGCGTACGAGTCGGAGAAGCGTCCCCCGCGCACCACCGCAAATCACCTCATCACGTCGCCGGAAGCTGATACGACAGCACGTACGCATCCGCCGCCATGACCGTGTCGCAGACCTCCACGGCCCGCCCCTCGGCATCGAAAGCAGTCCGGATCAGATGGATCACCGGCACACCGGAGGCCAGCCGAAGCGTCTTCACCTCGGCAGGCGAAGGCATCCGGGCGCGGATCTCCTCCTCGAAGTGGTCGAGGCGGTGACCCAGCTCTTCGAGACGGGCGTAGATCCCGCCGGGCCCGGGGTTCGGCTCAGCAATCGGCGTACCGCGCGCGATGTCGAGCGGCAGATACGAGGTGGCGAACTCGACCGGCCGCCCGTCGAGGAGATACCGGCGCCGACGAGCCAGCACCCGCCGCACGGACCCGAGCCGTGTCGATACGTCCTGACTGGCCTTTTCTTCCTTGACCTCAAGGCTGTCGACCTGGGGGTGACTGCCGGCCGCGTTGGCTTCGACGATGAAGGCCGCCTTCCCCTGCTCGCGGTGGCGCCGGGCGAACCGGTCGGAGGCGAGCCGCCGCACGGGCGGCCGGGGCCGGACGAAGACGCCCTTGCCGTGCTCGGCATGCACGAGCCCTTCGCCCTGGAGGACGGAGAAGGAGTTGCGGACCGTCATCCGGGATACCCCGTAGTGGTCAACAAGCTCAGCCTCCGAGGGCAGTTTTTCACCCTCCTTGAACCGCCCACGGTCGATGGCCTCGCGCAACTGGTCGGCGATCTGCCGAAAGACCGCACGATCACTCGTGGGATCGAGATCACCGAGGAAGCCGGAAGGAAGAGAGGGCACGTGTACTCCTTTAGATATCTAGACGAGTGGGCGATTGTTGTTGCTACGGTGGAGAGCCTAGCCAGCCGAGAGGGCCGAGGAACGTGAGCACCGAACGTCCGCACTCCGTGAGCGTCGCCGGAGTCATCGTCGACGACCAGGGCCGGGCCCTCTTGATCAAACGCCGTGACAACGGCAAGTGGGAACCCCCGGGCGGAGTCCTCGAACGCGAGGAAACCCTCCCCGAAGCCCTCCAGCGCGAAGTCCTCGAAGAGACCGGCATCAAGATCGCACTTCCCGCGACCCTGACCGGCGTCTACAAGAACATGACAGGCCTGATCGTCTCGCTGGTCTTCCGCTGCGAGGCGGCCGACGGCACACCGACCACCGGCGACGAGACCCGCGCACTGCGCTGGGCCACCCGTGAAGAAGTCACCGAGCTTGCCGACGAGGCATACGCGATCCGCGTCACCGACGCATTGGACGCGGCATCCCCGCCGGCCATCCGCGCCCACGACGGCGTGAAACTCGTCTAGCCCGAACCCGCTGCACATGGCGGCCTACCAGCACGAAGGAACTTGTATGCACGAGTATACGAGCATCGCCCGGGTCTGGGGACTCACTTGCCCAGGATTTCCGGAAGAGGTGAGCCGGGCCCGCCGCTGGACCCGCGACATCCTGCGCGGATCTCCCCTGGCCGAGGACGCCGAGCTGATCGTGAGCGAGCTGAGCGCGAACGCGATCCTCCACACGGCCAGCGGCATGGAATCCGGCAGCTTCCACCTGGCCCTCGCGGTAACCCGGCAGGTGATCGCCCTCTCGGTCACGGACGGCGGAGGAACCGGCACGACCCCCAAGGCCGAGCACCAGGACGACGAGGCCGAACACGGCCGGGGCCTGGGCATGGTCACCGCACTCGCCCACCGGGTCGTCGTCCACGGCAGCAACGGCGGCTACACGGTCACCGCGGAACTGTTCACCGGCACCCGACCGGGAGACCACCTGTGCTGAAGGACGAAGCCCGCCGGGGCTACTGGTGCGAGTGCTGGACCAAAGACCTCACCGACGAGGGCGAGTTGGTACTCCGGGCATCCTTCGACGCCTACACGGCACCCCAGGCCGACCGATGGGTAGCCGTCGCGCTCCGCACCATCTCACCGGCATTCGACCCGGAAGCATCCGAGCAGGCATGGCAGTGGCTGTACGACGGCCGCATAGACACACGCCGAGCCCTCATGCGCTCCGAGCCCTGCACCGTGTCAGTCACCTTCGACTCGACCCGCATCACCTGGACGATCCGCCCCGTGATCTTTCTGCCTCTCGCACACCGCCAGGCCACAGAACTGCCAGCTTGCGCATACGACTTCAAGCCCCGACCGCCCCAGCAGACCAACTGAGTTACAACTTTCTCTACTGGTTCAAGGCGGCTCGCTCCGCTCCCCGCGCGCGGCCCGGCCCCCGACCGGGCCTGCGCTCCTGTCTCCGCCCCGCTCCAGCCCGGCCGGCGCCCGTGCCGCGCTCAAAGCATGCAGCCACCTGATGCCGGAGAGAAGGGGTACGTCGCGGCTGGGGCGGTCGGCTCCACGGCTTTAGCCACCTCCCCGGTCCGGGTCCCACGTCGAGCAAGACCAGGGGGCCACTCGTGCACATTGCGGTCAGGCCCAAAGCCTGCCCGAGTTGCCAGCCAGCGTACGGCCCCCTGATCATGCTCGACCCCAGACCGGGCAGGCCACCGGCCAAACCCGCTCCGCCGACCTTTGACCTGGCCCAAGATGCGTAAACCGGACGCATCAGCCAGCCCGTGAGGGTATAACACTTGGATCAGAGCGCAAGCGGGGAGGGGATGCGGTTCTATGACCGAGATTGATTTTGAAGAGGCGATGGATTGCTTGAAACTCGTCCTGGCAATCGACGCCTGGACGGAAAGTCAAGTGATCCTGCAGAAACCAGTTACCCTCGACACGGCGCATCGAATCGACCGACTTGAAGTCGCAGAGATCAAGTCCGCCATGGAACGCGCCAATGCGGCTAGGGGGCTGCAAGGCGCGGAAGTAAGCTGGGGAACTTCCTTTGAAGTAATGGTGGTCCGCAATGCCACGAGCATTGCGCGGATGGGGTTCAATATTCGCACAATCGAAGAAACGTCCTCCTTCGATGAAAATGGGCTCAAATTCTCCATCGGAAATCCCAGTCTGGAATTTTCGCTAAGCGTGCTAAGGGAAATGAGAGAGGGCGATCAGGCGCGAAGGGCAAATTTTCTGCGCACGTCACGCAATCGGCGAGATTTGCAAATCTACCTATCTCCCGAAGATGTGCAAAACATGATCAAACCTGGCGCTCCACTTGCTCGGAGAATCGTCGGAGAAATCGTTCCATTTATCACTCTGAAAATAGAATCGGCCAAGCCGCGGTCCGACTTCAGGGAGATCTCCGAGGCCTTTCTGTTCCAACTTGCCTACAACTATGACGTCTCCTATCGAGTTGCGGATAATCTAGAGCACTTGGTCTCCTCGGGTCGCGTGAGGAGGAGAGGTCGGGCGGCCGACGCAACGATGGATGCCCCTCGAATGACTTACAAATCCGACCTCGTGCATCATTATCAACTCGCGGTCTCCGCCGACAGTCCTATGCTTCAGTACCTTTCGTACTATCACATTGCAGAGCACTTCTTTGAGCGCGTATTCAATGACGATTTCGTAGAGCAGGTGCGCAGGAAAATTGCCGATCCTGCCTTCTCCCTCAAGCGAGCTAAGGATATTCAGGGTGTCATAAAGCTGATCTCTTCTACGCAGAGAAAGGTTCGCGACGAGGGAGGCGTGGACGAACAGCGCGCACTTAATCTAGTCCTCGATAAGTACGTAGACCTCCCGAGACTTGCCAGCGAACTAAACGCCCACGACGGTGATCTACTCGATTATTACAAGAAGCAATCGCCATCATTTTCCGAGAATGTCACGGTTGACCTCGCCAATGAACGTGAACCCGAAGTGAAAAGCGCTCTGGCTAAGAGGATCTATCAGACACGCAATTCCCTCGTGCACGCTAAGGACGGTGCACGCCCGCGCTATTTCCCTTTCGTTAACGATGCGGAACTGGCTCGCGAGGTACCCCTTCTTCGATTCTGCGCGGAGCACATCATTATCGAAAATGGAAAGGTGATTTGATCCTCACGGTTGACATTACCGGCTCATTAACGTCGCCGGACAACGGTGGAGCCTGGCGGCCGAGACTGGACTCCGGACGGCCCAACGAGCATGAGGCTGAACCGTCCGCAGAGCCGGGGGGGGAACCTGCGTACGTCATTCTGCGTCGTGGCGATGCCGAGGCCGACGACTCTCGGGTGGACCTGTGTTCGGCCAAGACTCGGGGGCGTGCCAGATCCGTGCCAGGTCGTGCGGGGAACCACGGGGAATGCCGGGTAAGCGGTAAGCAGCCAACCGGACGCCGCTCAGGCTCCGCCGCAGGTCGGCACAGCGGCTACCTCGAATCACCTGGGCTTCCCAAGCTGAGGGCTCGCGCATCGTCGTGACGGGATCCGCCGTCAGAGCTTGCTCTGGTCGACGACACAAGCCAGTAGCGTGGCTGAGACCGGTGGGGGTACAGCGAGGCATACGCGTGCGTGGTCGGCCGACGCACCCGCCGTCGTGGCTGACTGTCGTCGGCTGAGGTTCGTGCCACTGCCGTGCCAGATGCAGGGGTCAGCCACGGTCAACGGGGGTATCTCGCGGGCGAATTCTCAGCAGCCTGGGCAGGTATCGAAGCTCCAGGTCAGCGGCCTTGCTCCCCCGCCTCTCTCCTAAAGCGGGTGTCGCAGGTTCGAATCCTGCCGGGGGCACCAGCGAAAAGGCCCCGGACCGATCATGGTCCGGGGCCTTTGACGGCAAGGGTGACGGCAGTCCTATCCGGACATATGGCGTTCAGCAATGTGCAAGGTGAACCGCGCCGGACAGGGTCGGGTCTGGTGCAGGTTCAGGTGACGGGTTCGGGCACGCGGTCTGGACGGCCGGCGTGGTCATGACGGTCTCGAATTCGACGGGGTCAGCCGGTCGAGTGAGGCCTGTCTGCGGCGGCGGTGATGGGTCCGCTCGATCCAGGTCACGAACTTGCCTGCCCGGGGACCTGCCGGGTGGCGTCGACGACCGCGCGCTCGGTGATCGCGCTGGTGTGCGCGACGGTACCGACCTTGAGGGGACTGTCAGGCGTGGCCTTGACCACCACGACGCGCTCGCCGAGGAACCGCAGCGTCTTCTTGTCGAAGATCCACTCGGTGCGCTCGCCGGCTACGGGGTCCTCCCGCGCGATCGCGATCCCGTGCCTGCCCGTGGCGTCGACCGCGTCGTTCACCGCGACGACGCCGGGGATCTTGGCCGCGGCCTTGTAGAGGGCGGCGCCGACCTCGGCGGGCGGGTAGCTCTCGAACAGCAGATCGCCGATCGCGACGAAGGCCGCCTGGTCGCGGGGGACTTCGGGGTCCCGGACGGCGTCCGAAGCGCGGTAGATCCGCCGCAGCAGCGCGTCGGGGTCGGTCGGCAGCTCGGCCAGGGCGTTGTAGGCGGCGCTGTCCGGGGTGTCGCTCTGCAGGGTCATGCCCTTGTCGCTGGTCTCACCGGCCTCGATCAGCCAGCCGTCCCTGCCGTCGAGGGATTTCCAGACCTGGCGGGAGTGCAGCTTGGTACTGACCGCCGCGCTCTTGTTGTCGCCGTCGACCGCGATGTAGGTGTCGGCCACCTTCGAGGCGATGTAGATGTACTGGCCCTTGCGCGGGGTGGGCTCGGAGGTGTCGGCGGCGGCCAGGGAGATGCGTTCGAGGAGCTGGGGGGCGCCCTTGGCGTCGGCGACGCCAATGCTGGTGGTCAGTGCGGGGCCGGTGGCCAGGACGGTCGTGCGGCCGTGGCCACCGGCCCCGTCGCCGCCGCCGGTGAGGGTGAGGCCGCCCGCGACCGCGCCGGCCAGGGCGAGGGCCGCGGCGGGCAGGAGGATCGTACGGCGCAGGAACGGGTTGGAGCGCTTCACGGGCGCGACCGGAGAGGTGGCGGACGTACGGGAGGGGGTGCGGAGGTCTTCGTGGATCCGGGCCATCATCTGCTCCCTGTGGAACTGGTGGCGGCCCGCCGGCAGATCCCGCTCGGCGGAGGGCAGCAGACTCTGCGTCTCCGTCCACTCGGCCGGGTGGGGCCGGTGGGAGGGGCTGGCGTTCATCGGTTTCCTTCCTGTGCGGACCGGACCGCGTATCCGCGATCACCTGTTATCTGCCGGTTCATGCGAATGGGTTCCCTTTTTTCTCCGAGCAGTTGCGCGTCGGCGAGCTTGCGCAGCTTGGCGCGGGCGCGGGAGAGGCGGGAGCGGACGGTGCCGACCGGGATACCCAGGGCGCGGGCCGCCTCGGTGTACTCCAGCCCCTCCCACAGGCACAGCGTCAGGACCTCACGCTCGGGGCGCTTGAGCAGGCTGAGGGCGGCGAGCGTGGCGTTGATGCGGCGCCGGTCGTCCAGGCGTCCGGCGGTCTCCTCGGCGTGGTCCTCGACCCGTTCCTCGGCGGCGTGCGCGGCGGCCGCGGCGCTCGCCGCGGTGCGGTAGCGGCGGTTGCTGCGGTGGTGGGAACGGGCGACGTTGGTGGCGATGCCCAGCAGCCACGGACGCAGCGAGCCGCCTTCGGCCTCCACCGAGGCCCGGCGCCGCCACGCCTCCATGAAGGTCGTCGACATCACGTCCTCGGCCAGCGACCAGTCGGCGGTCAGCCGGAAGGCGTGGTTGTACACCGCGAGGGCGCACGCGTCGAAGAGTTCCGCGAAGGCGTCCGGATCTCCGTTTCGCACCCGGGTTCGCATATCTGTGGTCACGTCTTGAGCTGACGTACGGTGCGGGCGAGTTCCGGTGAGACACGTCACAGCCGTCGTACAGGTCGGACGAACGGCCCGATCGCCGACCGACCGGGCGGAGTTGAGGCCCCGGCATCAGTACAGCGTTCACCGCGGTGGTGAACTGCTTCACCCGGCTCCCCGGCATGATCACGGCGGCGCTCGCCGCGCCGCCGGGCCTCCTGGTCGATCTGTGGACGGCGCCGGCCGGGATCATCGCGCTGTTCACGGTCGTGCGGCCTGCGTCCGTCCTCAGGCGGCTGCCGGTTCCGCGGCGAGGAACCCTTCCAGGGCCTTCGCCGCGCGGCGGTCGAACTCGGCGTACTGCGCCTCGCGCTCGGCTCCCGCGACCGCGTCGCCGATGAGCAGATTGCCCTCGGCGTCGACGCGCTGTGGGCGCTCCTCGGCGTCGGGGAGCAGGGCGACGGAGGAGGAGGAGAAGCCGCAGTAAGAGGCGATGCCCTCGCTCAGGTTGGTCTCCAGCACGGCCTGCATCCCCTCTGTGACGGGGTCGTCGGAGGTGGCGCCGGCCAGGCCCAGCCACAGCATGCGCTTGCCCGCCAGGCGGGGCTTGCTGCGGCCGTAGGCGAATCCGTAGTTCCACACGCGATCGATCCAGCCCTTGAGGAGGGCGGGCACGCTCTGCCAGTACACGGGGAAGACGGCGACGACGACGTCGGCGTCGAGAACGCGCCGCATATGGGCCTGGACTTCGTCCGAGTACGGCTTCTCCCGGTTGCCCCAGTCCGGCTGGTCCGCCACGTTCATCCGCGGGTCGAACCCCTCGGCGTGCAGGTCGAGCAGGTCGACGCGGTATCCGGCGGACTCGAGTCGCGCGGTGGTACGGCGTGCGGTGTGCGCGGTGAGGGAATCGGTCCGGTGGTGTGCGACGACCACGAGGGCGGTCCTGGCAGCGTTGCTGCGGTGCGACACGGTTTCTCCTGGCTGGGTCTCGGTCGGTTCGACCGGTCCAGTACACCCGTGATCCTTTAGACGATCCATAGGGGAAACGCTCCGCCACATAGGAGTTCGTCTACGTTCGTCTACGATGACATCCGTGGATCCTTTGAGTGCGCTACTCAGTGGCATCCGGGCCGAGGGCTCGATCGTCAGCCACGCCGTGCTGGAAGCGCCCTGGACCATCCGCTTCGTCGACGGCGCCCCGCTCACGATGGTCAGTGTGCTGCGGGGCGGTGGCATCCTGCTGCTGCCCGACGGCAGCGAACAAGCGGTCGGCGTCGGTGACACGGCCATCGTGCGCGGCCCCGACACGTTTCACCTCGTGGACCAGTCGGCCACCCTCGACCGCCCACACGTCGAGTACGAAATCGCGTGCTTCGCGGCGGATGCCGCATGCACGGCCCAAGACCTCGGCGGCATCCGCTGGGGCGACGAACCGGACGGAGCAACCGCCCTGATCGTGGGCGCATACCGCGCCTCGGGCCATCGTCATGAACGACTGCTCCGCGCCTTGCCGCCCGTACTCGTGATCAACGAGGACACGGAGGTCTGCTCCTGGCTGGAGAAGGCCGCCGCCGACGCCGCCCTGCGCTCCGCCGGCTCCCAGGCTCTGATGGACCGACTGCTGGACTGGGCCCTGGTGTGCACGCTGCGTACCTGGTTCGACCGGGCGGGCTCGGAAGCTCCCGACTGGTATCGCGGCCTGGCCGACCCGATCCTCGCCCCCGCTCTCGAAGCCTTCCACGCCCGGCCCTCCCAGAGATGGACGGTAGAGGCGCTCGCCACCGAATCCGGTGTCTCCCGAGCGCTGTTCGCCAAACGCTTCACCAAGGTGATGGGCCGCCCGCCACTGGCCTACCTCAACGGATGCCGCATGGACGAGGCCGAGGCGCTCCTGTCCGACACCGACTCCTCCATCGCTCGGATCGCCAAGTCCGTCGGCTATGCCGATGCCTTCGGCTTCAGCGCCGCCTTCAAACGCCATCGGGGCGTGAGCCCCAGCGCCTTCCGCGCCCGTGACACCCCTTGAACGAAACGGCCGGTCGGCCGGGGCACTCGACGAGGAGCCGGCCGGGCCGGGTGCCCCTCCGCCTCTGCGCGGCGGCCGGCCTCTCAGCGCCGCCGGGGTGGACCGCCGAGAGGCTCAGGAGCGCTGGGGCACTGCCGCCCGCTCGGTTCAGGGCTTCTCGCCCTCCCGGTCGACCAGGGCCTGGGTCGTCTTCATCTCGCAGGATGTGACCTCGCCCTTCTTGTACGAGCGTCCGGTCGACGCGCCGTCCTCGTACTTCTCCTCGTAGTCGCGCACCGCGACCGACTGGTTCCCCCGGTACTGGAAGGTGTCGGGGTCGAGGAGGTACTCCCGGCGCTGTACGGGCTTGCTGCCCAGGTCCGGGTATACGGCGATGGCGTCATGCCCCGTCGGGTCCTTCACCAGGTGCGGAACCACCTCGATCCCGGGGTCCGCGGCCAGGGCCCGGTACAGCTTGGCCATCCCCTGCGGAGGCACGGGGTAGGCCTCGTCGACAGTCGCCAGGAGCGCGAAGGTCTCGCGCTGCTCACGCGTCAAGCCGGTGTCCTTGCCCAGCGGGAACATGTCCGCCGCCCGCTTCCGGATCTCGGCGGGGTCGTCCGGCAGTGCGGCGAGCAGGCGGTACAGCCGCCGCTGCGAGGGCTCGGTGTCGCCGTCCTCGTCGTCCTCCCGCACGGGGCTGTCGTACCGGACCCACTCCTCCCTCACCTCGGGCTTGGCATCGGGCGCCGCGTCCGACGCTCCGTACTGGCACTGTGCGGTCTTCAGGTAGATCCACTGGCCGTCGCGCGGATGCAGATCCGGCTGCTGCGACACCACGTCCGCCGCCTGCTCCAGGAGTGCCGTCGGGGACGTCAGGTCGGGTCCGGCCGGCTGCACGCCGCGCTCGGGCCCGTCGCCGCCGACGAGCGTGGTCACCACCACCGCGATCGTGACCACCGTCGCGGCGACCCCGGCAGCCGCCATGCGCCAGTCCAGCCGCACCCTGCGGACAGAACCCTGCTGTGCTGCCTGCAGCAGCCTTTCGCGGCCGGGGGCCAGCCGCGCCCGGTCCGGCGTCGGCGCGTCGGCGCGCAGTTCGTGCATCTTGGTCATGTCATCCATGGGTTACCGCCCCGCTGTGGTCGCTGACGAGGGTGGGGTCGGCGCCGAGCGCCGTACGCATCTTGCGCCGCGCCCGGTTCAGCCGGGAGCGGACCGTGCCGACCGGCACCCCGAGGGCGTCGGCACACTCCTGGTAGGTGAAGTCCGCCCAGGCGACCAGCAGCAGCACATGCCTGTCCTTCGCGGCCAGGGCCGCGATCGCCCCGGCCAGCGCCTGCTGCGATGCCTCGGCCGTCACCCGCTCGTCGGCCCGTTCCGACCAGGACTCGGCCACCGGGTCGACGCCGGTACGGGCCAGCGCCCGCAGCGCCCGCACCTCCGAGCGGCGGTGGCTGCCGATGAGGTTGCCGGCGATGCCGTAGAGCCAGGGCCGGGCACTGGCGCGCGCGACGTCGAAGCGCGCGCGGTTGCGGAAGGCGATGAGGAAGGTCTGCGCCGTGATGTCGTCGGCATGACTGTCGCCCAGGCGGCGCATCACATACCGGTGGATCTCGGCGGCATGTCTGTCGTAAAGCCTGGCGAACATCTCCGGCCGCTCCAGGGATTCCTGAATGATCAGCGCGTCGTCGGTGGGTGGGTCCCCCACGAGGCCCTCGCTTCTTCGTTCGGTTGGAGTGGAGTGCATTGCACCCCCTGTTGTCCGAAGGGGCCAGGAGGGTTCACGCGCGGGAGAGGTGCCAGTTCGTGTGCCCGGACAGTTCACGGGCTGTCGCCGCCGGGATCCGTGACGGCGGCGTGCCGTTCTGGGGTTTGGGGCGTGGTGTGCTCAGAAGTACTCACCAGGCGCTGCCGAGAAGGGAGGGCGCTCTGGACGGAGACACGACCACCTCGTATATCGTCATGGTCCTTGGCTGGAGAGCACTCACGTCGACAGCCGTGGGTGGAGAAGGATCCGGTATGAGTGACGTGTATGTCCCTGAGCGAGGAGACCGCTACCACCTCTACGAGGACTGCGCGGACATCGGCTCCGGACAACTGGGCAATACCGCCCAGGGATTCGGGACGTACAGCGTCATGCCGATGCCTCTCGACCAGGCGGAAGCCCTGAACAGAACCCTTTGCCGAACCTGCCGCAAGGCCGCACCGCGCTCGTAGCTCCGCACCACCCAGCTGGCGACCGCAGCCATGAGTTCACCGGGCAAGACAGTGCCGGGACAGGTTCCAGCCGTCAACGCGTCACGTGCCGCAGTCGTGCCGGATGCAAGAGTCAGCCACGGTCGGCAGGAGGACCGGCCGGAACCATCCTGCCAACTGGCTTGGTCGGAGTATCCGCAGTTCATCTACCTTCCAGCCAGCTCCCTCCTGAAGCGGGTGCCGCAGGTTCGAAGCCTGCCAGGCGCGCAGAGAAGTGCCGGGCCACAGGCCCTTGCCGTCCGGACGGCAGTAGGGGCGTCTCCACTGCTGTCCCGGGCGGCGCGCGTGAGAAGCACCGTCGCAGATCGACGTGGCTGAACTGAATCGGCGACGCATCCTCCCGGTGCCTGAGCACGCCAAGAACGCTCGTACCGGTCCGGACCACGCGTTCCTTCCCAGCCTGGAAACGGTCGACGGTCAACCTCCCGCGCCGGTAGAGTTTCTGGCCTCTCCGAACGACGCCCGGGCAACACGGCACCTGGGCAGCACCCGCCGGTGCGGCCCCCTCCCCATGCTCGACGCCACCGCGGTCGGGCGTGATCACGCGGAGAGCAAGTGCTTCGTGGCTCGCGGCCTCGCGGTCGTCGGGGGTACGGCGCGCACCGGTTTGCCTCGCCCCCTGCAGGCAGTTGGAACAGGGAGCAGGGCGTGCCCAGGGAAAAGTGGAGCCCTTCCGGCTGTGCACATGACACACTCGGTCCCCTTGTCAGCACATGGAGGAGGTCCCCTGTCATGCGCCACTTGGCCACCGTGGCGGCCGGTATCGCGGCCGTCGTCTTGATGACCGGGTGTGGCGCCGGAGAGACCGAGAAAGCATCCGTACCGACGTCGAGGAGCGGATCAGCGGCCACACCAGGGTCCGACGGTGCGTTCGAAGTCGAGGCGGCGCTCAAGAACGCCGACCCAGCTCCTTACTCGGCTGAGATCAGGACGGAGACCTATACGGGCTCCACGCTGACGGTCGTCATGGCCGGACGGATGAACTTCAACGGATCGGGCCCTACGGGCAAACTGACCTTGGCGACCTCCGACAGTGTCCCGAAGGACCAGGCATTCCGTACGGAGACGATCCTCCTCAAGGACGCCACCTACACGAGGACACGCGATGAGGACGGGTCGGCCGGTGAGTGGCAGCGTACGGAACTGGACTCGTCAAGCCCGGGAATAGCTGACTACGCTGCTTACGCACAGTTGCTCTTGGACCTTGGGCCGAATGCCCGAAAGGGTCAGGAACAGACCGGCGGAGTCGCGGCGTACCGGCTTTCAGGGAGCCTCACCCAGGACCAACTCCGCACGGTGGACCGTCGGCTGTACGACAGGATGCGTGCCACGGGTACCGAGGAGTTCGCCTGCGACGTATGGGTCAATGAAGCCGGTCGAGTCGTGCGCTTCGAACAGTGGCTGGAGATGTCCGGCAACTCGGCACGCAACGTCGTGACGTTCAAGAACTTCAGGCGCCCGGTGCCGGTGAGTGCACCCGAGTAGGTCCGTCCCGACCGTCGCGTACGGGCAGGGCGGCCTACGTCGGCTGACGTCGGCGACCGACACCAACGAGGGCGATCAGCCACGGTCGGCGCGGGAGCCCTGGGACACATGGCCAAGGCCCACATGCCTGGTCGGTCCTGCCGTAGGCCGAGGTCGGACGGCACGTCGATGTCCAGCGAAGGAGAGGGCGGCGGTGAGCGACCCGGAACCCCCCGCGCCCCCGTCTCGCAGCGAGGCCAAGCGGGTGCAGGATCGGCGGCGGCGGGCGCGGTTGCGGGCCCATGGGCGCGTCGAGCGTTACGACGTGGCGGAGATCGGTGTGCGGGACGGCTGGGTGTGCGGTCTGTGCGGGGATCCGGTGGACCGGGACCGGCGGCACCCTGATCCGCGGTCCCCGAGCGTCGACCACGTCCGCACCGTCGCGGCCGGCGGCACGGACACCCGTGACAACGTGCGTCTCACCCACTGGGGCTGCAACCACGAGCGCAACGACCGCACCCCGCTGAGGACCGTCGAGGAAGCGGAGGCGCAGCGCGCCGTCCTGCTGCGGATTCCCTCGCTCCGGGAGTACGCCGAGAGTCTGGTCGCGGAGGAGATGGTCCGGCGCTCCCTGGCCTCGCACGCACCGGAGCGGTACCGGGCCAAGTTGGCGCGCCGGGTGGCACGTTACGAGCAGGAGGGGCGCTGATCGCGCGGGCGCACGCGCCCCGTACCCATGCGCTCGTCCAGGCAGTCGTGGGGCCTGCGGTGTTTCTGTGAAACTTGAAGTTTCAGGGTTTCAGGCGTCCCCGTGCGGATGACAGGGTCGAAACGCACAACTCGACCGCTACGGGCGGTCGTTGGACTCCTCACCCCCCACGAGGCAGTGACATGGCGAAAGCCTCCTCGCAGAGAACGCGAGCGACCATACTCACCGCGACGGCCGGCCTGGCGCTGGCCGTCGCCCTTCTGCCCGGTTCCGCCGACGCGGTGCCGGACGACCCGACGGGCCGCCCCGCCCCGGGCAACGGATCCCCCGCGGCGGAGAGCGAGCCGCCCGCCCCGTCGCAGCAGACGCTGGTACGGCGTGACGCGCGGCTGGCGAAGGCCGAGCAGCGGCCCGGCGTACAGCGGCTGCGGGACCGGCTCGGTGCTCAGGGCGTGCTCGAACTCGACCCGGCCACGGGCACCGCGCGCCAGGTCGCCCGGCTCGACGGGTATCTGACCGCGCGCAGCGCGGCCGACCCGGAGGACATCGCCCGTGCGTACCTGCGGGCCCATCCCGACGTCTTCGGCCTCTCCGCCGGCCAGGTGCGCGCCCTGACGCTGCGCAAGCAGTACACCGACGTCGCCGGCACCCGCCATCTGTCCTTCGTGCAGTCGGTCGACGGTGTCCCGGTGTTCGGCAACGGCGTCAAGGCCCACGTCGCCCGCGACGGGCGGCTGATCAGCGTGCAGGGCTCCCCCGTGCGGAACCTGCCGTCCGCGCTGTCTGCCGGGCGGATCACCGGCACCCAGGCGCGGCACACCGCCGTCCGGGACATCGCGGGCGCCCGGGCCGTCGGCGACGACAACACCCGCGGCGACACCGCCAAGCAGGTGGTGTACGCGGCATCCGGCGGCGCCGCCCGCCGCGCGTGGCGGACCGTCACCTCGCCGGACGGCCACGCGATGTGGCTGCACGTCGTCGACGCGGAGACCGGGCGGGTGCTGTACCGGCAGAACCTGTCGTCCGACCAGTCCGCCGACCGGTCCGCCGGTCGTCAGTCCGGCCGGACTGACGGCGTCACGACGGCCGAGAAGGCCAGCAATAAGGCCAGCAATGAAACCACCATGAAGGTCACCGAGAAGGCCAGCGAAAACGCCGGCAGGAAGGCCACGACTCCGCCCGCCAAGGCTCTGGCCTGGGATCACGCGCCCGGTGACGTACGGGGCGGCAGGCAGCGCTCCCGCAACCTGACCGCCCGCGGATGGCTGCCCGCCGGCGCCAAGACCCTCGACGGCACCGTGGCGCACGTCTACAGCGACGTGAACGACAACAACCAGCCGGACGCCGGGGAGGAGGTCGCGCCGACGAAGAAGGGAGCCTTCTCCTTCCCGTTCAAGCCCTTCACCGGTGACGGCTGCGGCACCCCGGTGCCGTGCTCCTGGGACGCCAAGACGCCGAACTCCTGGGAGACCAACCGCGCGCAGAACGCCGCGCAGGTCTTCTCCTTCCTCGGCACCTTCCACGACCACCTGAAGGCCGCCCCGATCGGCTTCACCCGGGCCGCGGGCAACTTCGACGCCCGGGACGGCGACGCCGTCCAGGCACAGACCGACGACGGCGCGGCCGTCAAGGACGGGCTGCCCGACGACGACCACCTGAACAACGCCAACATGGGGACGCCGCCGGACGGACGGCCGCCGACGATGCAGCTGTACCTCACCGCGCCGTCGGACGGCTATCCGATCGTGCAGGGCAACTGGGGCGACGACGCCGCGACCGTCTACCACGAGTACACGCACGGTCTGTCGAACCGGCTCGTCGTCGACGCGGACGGCGTCTCGACACTCGTCGGCCGGCAGGCCGGGGCCATGGGCGAGGCGTGGAGCGACTGGTACGCCCTCGACTTCCTCGCCGACGAGCACCTGCGCAGGGACACCCGTCGTACGGACGGCGAGATGACCCTCGACCCGGCCGGCTGGGCCGACTCCGCGCCGAGCCGGACCCAGGCGCTGGACTGCCCGGTCGGCTCCACCTCGCCCAGGTGCCCCGGCACGTCGGCGGCGGGCCCCGGCGGGTACACGTACGGCGACTACGGGAAGATCTCCCGCCGTGGTCCGGAGAGCCACGCGGACGGCGAGATCTGGGGCGAGACCCTGTGGGACCTGCGCTCGGCGCTCGGCAGCCCGCTCTCCCAGTCGCTGGTGACCCGGGCGATGGAACTGTCGCCCGCCAACCCCAGCTTCCTCGACCAGCGCAACGCCATCCTCCAGGCCGACACCGTGGTCAACGGGGGACGCGCCCACGACCGTATCTGGAAGGTCTTCGCGCACCGGGGCATGGGCTACTTCGCCGCCGCCCTCTCGGGTGACGACACCCGGCCCGACGAGGACTTCTCCCTGCCGCCGGGCCCGGACACCCCGGTGGCCACCCTCACCGGCAAGGTCACCGACGACGCGTCCGGCGCCGCCGTGGGCGGGGTGACGGTCAGCATCAGCGGGCACTCCTCCGGCTTCCCGGGCGCCGACTTCTCCGCCGTGTCCGCGGCGGACGGCACGTACACGATCCCGGACGTCCCCGAGGGCACGTACCGGAAGGTGTACGCGAGCGGCAACGGCTACGAGCCCCAGATCCGCACCCTCGTCGTCGGACGGGCCGGTGCCGCCGACTGGCAGGTGCGCCGCGACTGGGCGGCCTCCTCCGGCGGTGCCGAGGTCGCGGACTTCGGCGGACCCGACAACTCCGGGTTCGGCTGCGGGCCCGGCGGGCTGATCGACATGGCGGGCACCGTCTGGGGCTCGGACGTCGGCGACGGCGGAGCGCACCCGCACAACACGGTCCGGCTGCCCGCGGCGGTGGACATCGGCGAGCTGCTCGTCGATCCGACGGCGGGTTGCGGGGACGACACGACCGCGTCGCTCGGCGACTACCGGATCGACACCTCCGCCGACGGCACCACCTGGACCACCGCCGCCGAGGGGCACTTCGGCCCCGTCGACACCGGCCGGGAGAACGCCGTCGCCCTCCGGGCGGGCACCGGTGACGACGTCCGCTACGTCCGGCTGACGCTGCTCGGCAGCCAGGCCGCCGACAACGGTGTGGACTGCGCGAAGGACTCCGGTCCCTCGGGCTGCACGTACGTGGACGTGACCGAACTCGTGATCCACGGCACCCCCCACCGGGGCTGACGGCACCGGCATCATCCGCCGCACCCCCGAGGGCGGCGTTCCGGCGACGGGACGCCGCCCTCGGCCGTGCCGGCGGGCTCGGTGTGCGGAACATGCACACTGGAGGGCAGTGTGTGCGGCGCGTGCGGTGACTGCGGTGCGTGCGGCGCGTCTCCGAGCGCCCCGGGAAGGATCAGATGTTCGTCATCTTCGGCACCAAGGGATACCTGTACCAGCTCGCGATACTGACGCTGGTGTGCGGGCAGTGCGGAAACCCCGCCGCGCACACGCTCAGGAAGCGGGTCACGAAGTTCACCCTGTTCTTCGTGCCGCTGTTCCCGTTCTCGACGAAGTACCAGACCCAGTGCACCTTCTGCGGCGCGGAGCAGAAGGTGACCGCCGAGCAGGCCGAACAGCTCCAGGCACAGAGCGCGGGCGGTCCCGGCGGCCAGTCCCACGGCCAGCCGCAGCGGCAGCCGTACCAGTCCTGAGGACGGCGGGAATCGGCAGCAGCGACAGCGCCGCCACCGAGATCGCCGAGTGGGTCAAGGACAACGGCAGCGCCGTGAGCGACTACAGCGGGCTGTACCGACTGGACGCCTCCGACGTCGGCTGATCACCAGCTCCCGCCAGGGGCGGGCCACCGGATTTCCCTCCGGCGGCCCGCCCGGCTGTTTCGATGGACACCTCCGCCCATACCGTCTTCCCCACGGGCCGACGAGGCGCCGACCCCCAGCGCACGGCCAGGACGTCCACCAGGAGCAGGCCTCGACCGGACTCGCCCTCGGGGTACGACAAGGGCGGGGCCTTGGGCGGCCATTTCGCGGAGGCCGCGTCCGCGACCTCGACGCGAACCAGGCCCGCAGCCGCGTCGAGGGCGATCCGAAGGCCGAAGCCGTGTCCGGGTACTCGACCGTGCTGTACGGCGTTCGCGGCGAGTTCGCCGACGACGAGCGCGACCGCGCACGACGTGTCGGACACCGACAGGTAGCCCCACTCCTGCATGCGGCGGACGGTGAGTCGGCGGGCGAGCCGCACACCCCTCGGCGAGGATGCGAACTGCTCGGCGAACGCCGGGAGTTCGCGTTCCGCGTCTGTCGGCGCGCCGGTTTTCGCCGCAGGGTGCGCGGCGCTCCGTCGTGGCCCGTCTCCCGGGGTGGTCGTTCCTGTCAGCACGGTTGGTCCGTCCTTGTCCGTCGAGCCGAGACATGTCGCGACGTACGCGAGTCATCACTTTCCGTGCTCAAGAATCGTCCGGTCGGCCTACGCTCGACAGGTGACACAGCCTTACTTTTCCTCCCGTAAGGAACGGAAGTGACGCTTTGGCCAACGGAATTGACCCCAGCACGTCGATGGCGGCCCTGTTCGGCGCGCGAGTGCGCAGGCTCCGTACGGCGGCCGGACTGACGCAGGCCGAGCTCGGTGACCGGACGCACGTGGTGAGCACGCGGATCACCCAGATCGAGCGGGCGTCCGGAGCGAAGCCGACGCTGGAGCTGGCGCGTGCGCTGGACGCGGTCCTCGGTGCGGACGACCTGTTGGTCGAGTTGTGGCCGTATGTGTACCGGGAGGCGTTTCCGGACTGGTCACGGAAGTTCATGGAGTACTCGGCGCGGGCGGTGACCATCCGCGAGTACGCGGCTCATGTGGTGCCTGGCCTGTTGCAGACGCAGGACTACGCGCGGGCAGTGCTGAGCGTCGGCCGAACGCTCGCAGGCAAGGAGCAGTTGGAAGAGCGGGTCGCCCTTCGCATGGGACGACAGGAGCGTCTCGGTACGCCCGCTCGTCCCGAGCTGTGGGTGGTCCTCGACGAGGCGGTGCTCAGGCGTCCGGTCGGCGGCCAGGCGGTGATGTGTGAGCAGTTGGCGCGGTTGCTCGGGACCAGGGCGGAGCCTCACCTCACCGTGCAGGTACTGCCGTTCGACCAGGGCGAGCACGATGCCTTGGGCGGATCGCTCACCGTGCTCACCATGCAGGACGGCTCGGAGATCGCCTACACGGAAGGCGCGCACTACGGCCAACTCATCGAGGATCCGGACGAAGTCAGGAGTTTCGCGCTGACTTACGATCGGCTGCGGGCGGCAGCTCTGCCCCCGCTCATGTCGCTCGACATGATCCGATCCGTGATGGAGGACAACCACCGTGGAGCGAAGGTCCCGTCCCGATCTGAACGGCGCCGCCTGGCGCAGGAGCAGCTACAGCAATCAGGAGGGCGGCAACTGCGTGGAGGTGGCCGACCGGTTCCGAGGAGCGGTCGTCCCCGTCCGTGACAGCAAGGTCCCGCACGGTCCGGCGCTGTGCTTCGAAGCCGCCTCCTGGGCCGTCTTCATAGGCGAGTTGAAAGCCGGGCCGCACCACCGCCCCTGAGACGACCGGGCCCTGGCCGCCGTCCGCCTTCCGGGCTCACCGGGCCCTTGTCCGCGAGGGTCCGGCGGGCCGCTGACCTCCTGAAAGAACCGGGGGAAAGAACTACCCGCCCACCCACCCTCCCTGGCCGCGAGGCCCGCGTCACCCGTCCGAGTGACCGGCTTGCAGGCGCGGGATGCGGGCGGTTACGTTCGCCGCGACAACCGCAAACAGATACGGCCCCCGGCCGGGACTGCAATCCCGATCGAGGGCCTGACCAACCAGGAAGTAGCACCTTCCCGATGGCTGACCCGCAGTCTAACGCGCGCCTGCGCGCCGACGCCGGAGCACCGAGCTCCGGCGTGATCCACGTACGCACCCGCCTCACGGCCGACTTCACGGTGATCTCCAACGCCCTCGCGCAGCGGCGCGGCAGCGCGGTCACGGTCGGTGTGGCGACGTACATCTCCTCCCTCCCCACCGGCACCCTCGTGAGCATCACCGCCCTGTGCGAGCACTTCGACGAGGGCGAGATCCTGATCTCGCGGGCCCTCAGGGAGCTCGAAGCCGCCGGATACCTGGAACGCCGCCGCGAGCGGACGCCCACGGGGCACATCCGTACCCGCACGTACTTCTACGACGTCCCCGGCGGCGACCCCGACCCGGACCCCAACCCAGACCCGGGCGGGCCTCCCCGGCCGCCCAAGGCGCGTGCGCCCCGGAAGCGGCCCGCCACTTCCGCGCCCGTGCCCGGGGCGGAGGCCGCGTCCACGTCAGCGTCCACGTCCGGGGCCGTGCGAGAGCCGGTGCAGGTGCAGGTGCCCGCGCAGGTGGGGGAGAAGACGGAGGAGGCGGCGAAGCCGGACTCCAGGACGGAAGCGGAGGCATCGGCCCTGCTCGCCGACGTCGACCCCCGGGCCGTCGCCGTACTCGCCGGCCTCCGTCGGGCCGACCCCCGCCTCGTCCTGTCCGAGCGGGAAGCCACTCGCCTCGCCCCGGCCGTCAGCCGGTGGCTCGCGGTGGGCCTGCTGCCCACCCAGATCACGGACCACCTCACCGCACGACTCCCGGCAGACCTCCTGGTCCGCCCGGTCGGCATCCTCGCCTACCGGCTCAAGGAGACTCCACTGACCTGCGCACCTGCGACCGGAAGCCCCGAGACCGCGGAGCGCCCGGCGGTCCTGCCCATGCGGAACTGCGACGGCTGCGACCGGGGGTTCCACTCCGCGGGACACAGCCACTGTCGCGACTGCCGGACCCGGGACCCGCTCCCCGCCGCCGTCTGAGGCGGCAGCGACTCAGCACGCTTGACCACGAAAGGCACAGGAATGACACTGGGTGTACGACATTTGTCCTACAGCGGAATCAAGGGGGTGGGAATGACTCCGAAGGCCGAGCAGAAGAACCGCGCAGAAGGTGCCGAGAGCAAGAAGCGCACCTCGGCCACAGCGGCCCGAACCGCGCCGACCCGACCGACGCGGGGCGCCGGCGGTGCGACAAGCGTGGCCCAGGTACGGCTGCGCCCGGACGAACTGGCCGATCTGCAACGTGTGATGCGAACCCTCAACCTGCACTCGCTCTCCGATGCCCTGCGCGAAGGGCTTCGGTTGTTGTCCCGCGAGGCGGCCGAGGTGGCAGCCGCCCAGGAGATCCGCGACTTCTACCAGGGCGCTTCGGCTCCGACTCCCGTCGGCGTCGTGCCCGCGACAGCGGACGAACTGGCGGCGGCGGACGACACCGCGTGGTGAACATCGGCTCCGCCCTGCGGGGCGAGGTGTGGGGTTGCGCCCTCCCCGGCCCCTTCGGCCCGCATCCGGTGGTCGTCCTCACGGTGAACCGCATCGCCGAACCGCTGTCGGCGCTGACTGTCGCCGTGATCACCGGAACGAGCGGCCCCGCCTCCACCCACGTTCCGATCGGCCCTGACTGCGGGGTGACCAAGTACGACGAGTCGTACGTGAACTGCACCGACCTGCACACCGTGGACAAACCAAGGCTCCGGAGACGTCTCGGTCTGCTGGATGCGAGCGAGATGCGGACTGTGGAAGATCGCGTTCGCGTGGTCCTGGGGCTGGCGTAACCCGACGTCGGTCTCACGACACGCGCGCCGGTGACGTGAGCCCCGTCCGCTCGTCTCGTCCCGCCGCCCACAACACCAGCGTCACCAGCACCGACGCTCCCGCCATCACCGTCATCGCGGTTCCCGGTGAGGCCAGTTGGGCCAACCCGCCCGCCAGACCCGCGCTCACTCCCTGCAACGTGAGCATGCCTGCCGAGTGCAACCCCAAGGCGTGGCCCGTGAGTTCGGGCGGGGTCAGGGCGAGCAGTCGCTGTTGCTGGACCAGGCTCGCCCCGAAGCCGACGGAGGCGAGGGTCGCGCAGGCCGCCGCGGCGGGGGTCGGGGGGTGGACGGCGAAGAGGAGGTACGGGGTGGCCAGGAGCAGCAGGAGCGGGGTGGCCAGGCGGTCCCGGATCCGGGGCGGGAGGAGGCGGCCGACCGTCACGTCGCCCGCCAGCATGCCGAGCGCGGCGCAGGCGAAGAGGAGGCCCGCCCGGTCGGGGTCGTACGCGACGAAGAGGGACTCACAGCCGACGACCAGGCCGTTGGGGATCCACAGGCCCAGGTAGAGGCGGCGCCGCGGGGCGGAGGACCACAGGCGGGCGTTCGTGCGCCAGGTCTCGGCGACGGACGGACGGCCGGTGGCGCGCGGGGCGCGGCGGGACAGACCGAGAGCCGTGCACAGGGCCGCCGTCGCGTACAGGGCGGCCGCGACCAGGAGGGTGACCGCCGGGGACAGCAGCGCGACCAGGGCGCCGCCGGTCGCGTACCCGGCGATCTGGGTCACCCCGTGGAGCATGTTGAACACCGAGCGGCCGAGGAGATAGCCGTCCTCCGGGAGGATCTCGTTCAGCAGGCCCCAGCGGACCCCGCCGCCGAGGGAGGCGACCAGGCCCTGGGCCGCGATCACCGCGAAGACCGCCCACAGCGGCAGGCCGGGCAGGGCGAGGGCGGCCGTGCTCGCCGCGAGGGCCACGGCCAGGCCCGTCATCGTCGCTCTCGGCGACAGGCGGTCCGCCGCCGAGAGCAGGGTCGTCGCGCCGGCCACCTGCGCGAGGGACGGGCCGAACATGCTGAGGGCGGACAGCAGCGGGGAGCCCGTCGCCGTGTAGACGGAGGTGGCGAGGGCGAGGCCGCCGATCGTGGAGGCCGCGACCTGGAGGGCGGAGGACAGGAAGAGAGGGGTGAACTCCCGGGTGCGGAAGAGGGCTTGGTAGCCGTGGCTGCGCATGGGACAGGAGACTCGGGCCCCGCACCGCGCCCGCCGTAATGTTTCGCGCACACGCGAAAGCTCCCGCCGGGCCGGGCGGGCTCGCGTCGCACCCCGGGAGGTGGCCGCGTGGGCTGGTGGCAGGTCAACGCCGACACCCTCGCCGGGAGCCGGTTCGTCGTCTCCCCGCTCGCGGAGACCTTCGCGAGTCTGAAGATGCTGCACGCCGGGGTCGCCACGCACCCCGGGGAGCACGCCTGGCTCGCGGCCCATCTGCCCGCGTACCGCAGCGAGTTGGGCCGGGACCCCGTCACCGCGCTGCTGGTCCGCGCGGGGCTCGGCCGGGACTGGATCGCCGACTTCCTGACACCCACGCCGCGCGAGGACGAGTCCTTCGCGGACGAGATCGCCCGCGTCCGGGACGCCGACCCCGCCGCCGCACGCGCCCACCTCACCCTCTCCCGGCCCGGCCCGCTGCCCGCCGCCCTGCACCGGGACGACCTGCCCGCCCGTGCAGCCGGCCTGCTGACGTACGTGTGGGAGGAGACCGTACGGCCCTACTGGGAGCGGCGTCGGCGGGTGCTGGAGGCCGATGTGCTCGCACGGACGGCACGGCTCGGGCAGGGCGGCTGGGCGGCCGTGCTGGACGCGATGCGGCCGGGGATGCGGTGGCTCGGCGAGAACCGGCTCCAGGTGAACGCGCACGCATATCCGCCGCGCGAGATCTCGGGGGCGCGGCTGGTCTTCGTGCCGGTCACCCGGCAGCGGACGGGGTGGGTGGCGTGGGAGGAGGGGGAGCGGTACGCCGTCGTGTACCCGTGCTCGGGCGTCCTCGCCGACGGCGGGGACGGCCCCGGCCACACTCAGGGTCAGGGTCAGGGTCACGGGGCGTACGGCCGTGAGGCGTACGGCCGCGGCACCCCCGTCGTCCCGGCCGCCCTCGGGGCGCTCCTCGGCATCGCCCGTGCCCGGGTGCTCGTCCTCCTCGACTCCCCCATGAGCACCACCCAGCTGTGCGCGGTGACCGGGCAGGGACTCGGCTCCGTCGGCCGGCATCTGCGGGTGCTGCTGGACGCGGGGCTGGTGCGGCGGGGACGGGCCGGGCGGTCGGTGCTGTACGGGCGCACCCCGGAGGGAGAGGTGCTGGTGCGGGCGTCGCACCCTCGCGGTGGCGAACAGGCTTCCGGAGATAGCATCCGTTTATGACTACTGACCACGCCACCCCCTCCCCCCTCGACGTCGAGATCGGCGCCCTGAAGGGCGGCTCCGCCGACCTCGCGCAGTACGCCGGACAGGCCGTCCTCGTCGTGAACGTCGCCTCCAAGTGCGGCCTCACCCCGCAGTACACGGGCCTGGAGGCGCTGCAGGCGCGCTATGCCGCGCAGGGCTTCACCGTGCTCGGCGTGCCGTGCAACCAGTTCCTCGGGCAGGAGCCGGGCTCGGCGGAGGAGATCGCGGAGTTCTGCTCGGCGACGTACGGCGTGACCTTCCCGCTGACCGAGAAGGTCGAGGTGAACGGTGGCGGCCGGCACGCGCTGTACGAGCGTCTGGTGGACCACGCGGACGCCGAGGGCCACACCGGCGACATCCGCTGGAACTTCGAGAAGTTCCTGATCGGCCGCGACGGCACGGTCGTCGCCCGCTTCTCGCCGCAGACCGAGCCGGAGTCCGCGGAGCTGGTCGCCGCCGTGGAGAAGGCCATCGGCTGACCGCCCCGCGTTGACCTTGCCCCTGGGTCAGGGGGCACCGTCCCTCTCGCCGGGCGGAGGGCGCCCGGTGACGGAGGATGACCCAGTGCACGTGGACGACATGGACGGCCTGCTCACCATCGGCGCCTTCGCCGCCCGCGCGCGGCTGTCGGCGAAGGCGCTGCGGCTGTACGACCGGCTGGGGCTGCTCACGCCGGCGTACGTCGACGAGGTGAACGGCTACCGGTACTACCGGGCCGCGCAGGCCGAACGTGCCCGTCTGGTGGCGCTGCTGCGCCAGCTCGACATGCCTCTCGCCCGGATCGCCGAGATCGTGGGCGCCGTGGAGCAGGAGGGCACGCGGGCCGCCGAGCGGCTCGACGCGTACTGGGCCGGGGCCGAGGAGCGGTTCGCGTCCCAGCGGACCCTGGTCGCCTACCTCCGTGGACGGTTGTCGGGAAGGGGATCCGAGATGGACGGAACGTTCACGGTCGAGACGGTCGACACCGCTGCGCAGGTGCTGCTGACCCAGTCACGGCACACGCTCGCGGACGAGTTGCCGGCGTGGATCGGGGCGTCGCTGGGGCGGCTGGAGGCGGGCGCGGAGGCGTGCGGGGGAAGCACGGGCGCGCCGTTCGTCGTCTACCACGCCGAGGTGTCGATGGAGAGCGACGGCCCCGCGGAGGCGTGCGTCCCGGTGGCGGACGAGAGTGCCGCGCGGGCGTGGGCGGCCGCGCACGGGCGGTCCTGGGAGACGCGGGTGCGCGTGGAGCCGGCGGGGCGGCTGGTGTACACGCGGATCAGCAAGGCCCAGGTGGCGTATCCGCAGATCCTCGCGGCGTTCGAGGCGGTCGAGCGGTGGATCGCCGGGCGCGGGCTGGAGATCACCGGGCCGTGCCGGGAGATCTACTTCGCGGACTGGGAGGCGGCGGGTCCCGAGGACCCGGTGTGCGACGTGGCGTTCCCGGTCGCATCCTGACCTTGCCGGCACCGGCACGGGGTGCCGCCACCCGGTGCCGGTGCCGGGTACCGGGTGCCGCTGTGGTCGAATGGCGAGGAGGCCGGGACGCGGGCCGCCGTAGGGGTTTCCCTACCGCCGTAGCGGATCGCACACGTCCTGTCGGCCAACTGTCGGCGAGTGGTTAGCGTCTACCTCGACACACGGAGAACGCCAGGGACGACGTCCGTGCAGACCGCACCCGCCCGCACGAGCCGAAACGGAACGGAAGAGCCGCAGTGGCCTTTGCCGAGCTGACCCCACGACGACCCGTCTCGCGCGCCGACGAACCGTCGCGCGAGCCGTGGCGGGAACGCCATCGGGTGCCCCTCACGGCCGCCCTGTGCGCCCTTCCGCTGTACGTCGTGTGGTGGGCGGTCTTCGCGACCGGCGGCGGCGATCTGGCGGCCCAGGTGGCGTGGGCGGAGTTCGCCAAGATGTACCCGGACTCCGCGGTCAACCTGTTCTGGTACGGGGGTCTGCACGCGGCGAACTACAGCGTGCTCTCGCCGTACCTGATGGCGGCGTGCGGGGTGGTCCCCGTGACGCTGGTGTCGGGGCTCTCCGCCTCCTGGCTGGCCGGTGCCGTCGTCACTCGTACGGGTGTACGTGCGCCGGTGCCGGTCGCGCTGGCGGCGACGTTCTCGCTGTGGTGCCAGGTGGTGTCGGGGCGCTCCACGTTCATGCTGGGCACGGCCTTCGCGATGGGGGCCCTACTCGCGGTGCTGAGCGGTCGGGGCGCGCGGCAGCTGTCGGTGGCGGCGGTGTGCGCGACGCTGTCCACGCTCGGGAGCCCCGTCTCCGGGCTGTTCCTCCTCGTGGTCGGCGCCGCGTATCTTCTGTGCCGTGAGTGGGGCCGGGCGGGGGTGCTGATCCTGCCGCCGGTGGTTGTCGTGGCCGTGACCACGCTGCTGTTCCCGTTCGAGGGCGAGCAGCCGATGGCCTTCAGCCGGATATGGCCGCCGGTCGTGCTGTGCGCGGTGGTCGTGCTGGTCGCGCCGAGCGCCTGGCGGGTGCTGCGCCTGAGCGCCGCGATCTACGCGCTCGGCGTGGTCCTCTGCTACCTGATCCCCACGCCGATCGGCACGAACGTCGAGCGGCTCCTGGAGCTGGCGGGTCCGGCGGCGGCCCTGGCGATCTGCCTGTACCGGGGCGAGGCCCGCGCGGACGGCTCCCGGCTCCCCCTGTCCTGGTTCACGCCCCGGCGGCGGACGGTGGCCGGGGCGGTGGCCCTGGTGCTGTCGGTGACCTGGCTGACCGGCAAGACGACCGCGGACATCGTCACCAACACCAAGGTGCCGGAGTGGGCGGTGAAGACGGACGGCGTCGTGAAGGAGCTGAAGCGGCTCGGCGCCTGGAAGACCCGCGTCGAGGTGGTGCCGGCCCGCGACCACCGCGAGGCCGCCATCCTCGCGCCGTACATCAACATGGCGCGCGGCTGGAACCGGCAGGCCGACGTCGAGCGCGGCCGCCTCTTCTACGAGGGGCACGGCGGGACCGAGGTGCCCGAGGGGGCGTTCACGCCGGCCGCGTACAAGGCGTGGCTGTCGCAGTGGGCCGTCGGGTTCGTGGTCCTCGTCAACGGGGAGCCGGACGGGCCCGCGGAGCTGGAACACGCGCTGGTGACCAGTGGGCCGGACTATCTGCAGCCCGTCTGGCAGGACGCCAACTGGAAGATCTACCGGGTGAAGAACGCCACCCCGCTGGTCGACAGGCCGGCCACGGTCGTCAGCGCGGACGGCGCGAACCTCGTCGTCCACATGCCGAGGGCCGGCGAGGTCACCGTGCGCGTCGCCTACTCCCCCTGGCTCTGGGCGGACAACGGCTGCCTCACCGCCGACCGGGAATCCGACGGCGACCTCACCGAGTTCACCCGCCTGACGGTGCACGAACCGGGCGACGTCCGCATCAGCTCCCAGTACGGCGGCCCGTCCCGCAAGACGACCCTGGAATGCGAGAAGGAAGCGGACGAGAAGGGGACGGGCGGGGGCGAGTAGGGGGCAGCGGGTAGCGAGGCGCTGCAGGGGACGCGCGACTGCACCGAAGCCGGGAGCCCGGAGCCGGGAGCCGGGAGCCGGGTCAGGAGTGTTCGCGGAGCGTTGCGCGGGCCGCGGTGAGGTGGGCCTGGCGGGTGGCTTTCAGGGCCTGGAAGTCCGTGGGGGCCTCGGCGATCGCCGCCCGCTGGATGCGGGTCTCGGCGGCGCGCCAGACGGGGACCACTCCGGTCTCCTCCTTGCAGCGGACGTCCGCGCGTGCCGTCGCGATCTCGCGGGCGGAGGGGGCCGTCGAGGCACCCCAGCGCGGGTCGTTCACCGCGGCCGGCGGATCGGCGTACCGGAAGCCGTCCTTCGCCATACAGGCGCTCCACTCACGGAACACCGCCCGCACCCGGGGATCGCGCCGCGAGTCCTCGAAGGCGCGCAGGGCACGGCGGTTGAGGACGCCGTAGTCGGACGCGGGCACTCCCCGCAGCAGCCGGTCGTGCGCCTGCCGCCAGCAGCCGCCGGTGCCGTCGTCGCCGTACGCGGCCCGCCGCTCCCCGGCGGTGAGGGCCTCGGCCCGCCGCTCCAGCGCGGACGTGAAGCGCACCTCGGCGACCGGGTCCGGCGGCGCGTGGAACCCGAACTCCCGGGCCACCGCGTCCTCGATGACCCCGTAACGGCGCCGGTTCGGCGGGTCCGTCTCGGCGGCCTTCACCGGTGGACGGGCCGTCCAGCCCATCCCCTTCGCCCTGAGACAGTCCCCCATCAGCACGTCCTCGGCGGCCGCGACGAGGTAGTCGTCCGCCTTGGACATCTTGTACGTGTCGAAGGGCAGCACCAGTTCCCGTGCCTCCGCGCTCGGCGCGGGCGCGGCCTCGGCGGCGGCCTGCTCGCGGGCCGGCGGCCGCCGCGTGGTCGTGTCGGCCGCGCAGCCCGCCGTGACGACCACCAGACCGAGGACGGCGACACCGCGCAGCGGCCGGCGGGCGAGGCGTACGGACGCGGGGAAGGACATGGACGCGGGCTCCTCTGCCTGTATGTGTGGGTGTGGGCGTGTACGTGTGGGCGTGCCGGTACGTGCGCGGGGGCGCCGCGTCCGGACGCGGCGCCCCCTCATGGCGCGTGCGGGTGGGAGACCCGGCTGCCTCAGAACTCGACGCAGCTCACGGAGTTGTCGCCGATGTCGTTGTTGCTGAAGTCCGCGTCCGCGCTGTTCGCGGCGGCACGGTAGGACTCACCGGTCTTGCCCGCGCCCTGCCACAGCCAGACGGACGAGGTACGGCCGTTGGACATGGAGCTGGCCTCGTTGTCCATGATCGTGTTGGTGCCGGCCCACTTGTTGTTGGAGAGGTTGCAGTCCGTGGCGCTGAACACGGCCTTGTGTCCGCCGAAGTCGTCGTGCTCGAAGAGGGTGATGGACCCGGCCCGGATCTGGGCCGCCGCGCCCGCGGTGTCGGCCGCGGTGGCTGCGGGGGAGGCGGCGATCAGGCCGGCTCCGAGACCGAGGGTGGCGACCGCGATGGCGATCTTGCGCATCTCTGTATTCCTCCGTTGCCGCTTGCCGGTCGGCGGACGCCGACCGGCTTGCCGTGCGAGGACGATCCTTCCGAACGCGGGTCAGGAAGTCGTTGGCGATGCGTGCGCAACGGTTGGATACGCGTGCGCCGGGTGGTGCGCGGGTGACACGGGGGCGGGCCCCCACTCCGGGGCCGGTTCCGGAGCCGGTTCCGGGGCCGGTTCCGAGGCCGGCTTCGGCTCCGGCCCCGTACACGCCTTGCGGTACTCGCTCGGCGCGATGTCGTACGCCGCCCGGAAGAGCCGGCTGAAGTGCGCGGCGTCCGGGAACCCCCAGCGGGTCGCGATGGTCTGGATGGGCGTGCCGCGCTGACCCCCGTCGGCCAGGTCGTGGCGGCAGCCCTCCAGCCGGCGGTGCCGTATCCAGGCGGCGACCGTCAGCCCCTGTTCGTGGAAGAGCTGGTGCAGATGGCGCAGGGAGATCCGGTGCGCGTCGGCCACCTCGCGGGGGCCGAGTCCGGGGTCGCCCAGGTGGCGCAGGATGTGGGTGTGGATGCGGTTCTGCAGGGCCAGCCGCTCGGGGTCGGCGGCCGGATCGGCCCCCCGCCCGGAGCCCGTCCCGGCGGCCGGACCGCCGTCCGGCCTGGCCAGGAGCGCCCCCATGAGGTCCACGGTGACGGCGGCGACACGGGAACGGTCGGCCGGGCTCCAGCTCCCGGCCTGCCGTACGACGTCGTGAAGGTGGCGCGAGAGCATCGACGCCATGGCCTCGGTCCGGGCGAAGCGGGTGAGCAGCCACTGCTCGGCGCCCTCGGCCCGCACCGGGATCAGCTTCGCCGACACCAGGGCGGTGAGCACCGACACCCGCCCGGCGCCGCCGCCGCAGACCCCGGCGTCCGGTGACGGCACCGGCGGGGTCATGCGCACGGTGAACGGGCGGGTCGTGTCGCAGAAGGTGAGGTCGCCCGGGGCCAGCGCGACGGCCCGTCCGCTCTCGTCGGCGACGGTGACGTGGCCCGCCCGGCTGAGCACCAGCGCGTAGCGACGCGGCCCCCCGGCCGCCGGGCCGGACGGGCGGGCGGCGCGGCGGGCGTGGGCCTCCAGCGGCGGTGACGTGGTGGTCGCGACCCGGACGATCCCGAGGTCCACCAGGCGCAGGCTGGCCGGGAAGTCGGCCGCGTGCGGGGTGCGCACCTCCAGGGGTGCGAGGGCGAGGGCGTGGGCGAGCCGGTGCCGCCAGGCGGTCAGCCGCTCGGCTCGCGGGAGCAGGGTGGTGTGCAGGTCGGCAGGGCAGCTCGGGCCCGCGGTCTCGGTCAAGACGATCTCCCCGTGGCGATGGTCGGGCGGATGGTCAGTCCGGGCTGTGACCCTGAGCGATCACAGCGATCCCGCAGGGATCAAAGCATTGCGAACCGAGTCCCGTCCATGACAATCGATCACCAGGAAGAAGCACCCCAGCGCCTTGGGAAACAAGTCCCGGACATGCGGAAGCGCCCCTGTCCGTCCGTATGGTCGGACAGGGGCGCCTCGGCGTCGGGTCGCTCAGCTCACCCGGGTCAGCTTGGTGAGGAAGCCGGGTTCGGTGAGCGTTTCCCGGAGGGCGACCGGGACCTTCACCCCGTCGCCGGTGCCGTTGCCGACGATCAGTGATCCGACCACGGTCCCCGGCTTCGCCTCGTGCGGGATGGTCGCGTTCGCGTCGAGTTCGAGCCGCACGGTCTTGCCGGCCCAGCCGACCGCCGAGACGTTCTTCGTGACCACGACCGGGGTCCGGCCGCCGAGTCCGTCGTCGACCTGTCCGACGACGTCACCCTTCTTCAGGATCGTGTCGGAGGTCAGCGCGTCCTGGGCGGCGATCATCGCGGTCTTGCTGACCGCGTTGACCGTGTCGATGATCGGCGGGGTGTGCTGGCCGAGGACCGCGCCGACGACGATCGCCGTCTCGCCGCCGACCTCCTGCGTGGCCGCGAAGAGGAGGTTGCCGCCGGCGGCGGTGGTGGAGCCGGTCTTGATGCCGATGGCGTTGTTGTACGGGACGAGACGGTTGTAGTTGTCCCACTTCTTGCCCGACGGGTCCACCCAGGTGGGCAGTTTGGTGATGTCGGTGAGGGCCTTCATCTTCACCAGCGCGTTGCCGAGCTTGACCTGGTCCTCGGCGGTGGAGACGGTCGTCTCCTTCAGCCCGGAGGGGTCGGTGTACGTCGTGTTCTTCATCCCGAGGTCCTTGGCGGCGGCGTTCATCTTCTTGACGAACGCCTCCTCCGAGCCCTTGCTGTCCCAACGGGCCAGCAGCCGCGCGATGTTGTTCGCGGACGGAATCATGATGGCCGCGATCGCGTCGTACTGGGAGAGCTCGTCGCCCTCCTTGACGGTGTTGAGGGTGGACTCGCCGTCCTTGTCGTAACCGCCCTCGGTCTCGCCCTTGGCGTCGACGGTGATCGTCTCGCCCTTCTCGCCGGGCTTCATCGGGTGGTCCTTGAGGATGACGTACGCGGTCATCGCCTTGGCGACGGAGCCGATGGCCACGGGCTTCTGCTCGCCGAAGCTGTCCATCGTGCCGATGCCGTTGACGTCCATCCAGCCCTGGCCCTCGGCGGGCCACGGCAGGTCGACCTTGCCGCCCTTGAACGCGTACGACTCGTCGGCGGTCAGGGCGAGGGCAGGGGCGGGCAGCGGACGCAGGGACTGTGCGACCGCGAACACGATCACCAGCAGGACTGCCAGGGGCGTCCAGATCTTGACCCGGCGGATGAACGTCCGTACGGGGGTCTGGCGCGGCGGCGGGGTGTTGGTCAGCTCGGCCAGCAGGTCGAGCGGCGGCTTCGGCGGCAGCGGCTGCTGTGTCGTCCGCTCGGGGCCTACCTGCGGGATGGCCCGCGTCGCCTCCGCCGGGGTGACGGCGGGCCCGTCGGGCGCGGCGGGCGCGGCGGCCGGGGGCCTGGCCGGGGCGTGCTCGTCCAAGGGCTTCAGGGCGACGAATTTGCTGGTGCGCTCGGACGGGGCCGGGGGGTCCGCGAGGGCCTTCCCGGCGGGCTCGGCGTCGGCCTCGGCCCGGTCGGTCCCGGCGTCGGCCTCGGCCCGGTCGGCGGGTTCGGTGGCCTTGGGGGCGGTGGCGCCGCCCAGCTTGAGCATGGTGGTGGGCTGGTCCACGGCGGGGGGCCGCGGGGCCCGGAAGATGGCGGTCGGCTGGTCCACGGCCTGCTTCGCCTCGGCCTGCTCCGCCTCGGCTGCGGCCGGGTCCTCGCCCTCGCCCTCGGGCTTCCCCTCGGCCCGGCTTTCGTCGTCGACGGCATCCCGCTCGTCGGCGGCGGAACGGTCCTTCACCTCGTCGGCCGCAGCCGGACGCGCGTCCTCGGGGTGGGCATCGCCCGCGGCACGGGCGACGACCGCGTCCTCCGGCTCCGTCCGCACGGCTGCGGCGGGCACGCGGAGCGTGGTCGTCTTCGAGTCGTCGCCGGTGCGGGGGGACCGGGGGGCGGCCTCGGCCTCGGCCTCGGCCTTGTCCTTGACGCCGACCCCCGTGCCTGTGCCGGTGCCGGTATCGGCATCTGCGGCTGCGTCCGCGTCTGCGTCGGTCTCGCCTTCCGCATCCGCGTCCGTACCCGTGGCGGCCACGCGGTCGCTCTCCTCCCCCGCGCGGGCGCCGGGCAGGCGGGCCGCCGAGGCGGCGGGGGCGGGCGCGTCGGCACCGCGTTCAGGTGAGTCGGTGTCGTCGTGATCGGCGCCGGGCTCGTCCGTCGGGGCCTCGTCGGCGGCCTCGGGCTCGTCCGCCGTGCTCCGGGCGCCCTCACCGGCTCCGGCGGCTCCGGCGGCTCCGGCGGCTCCGGCGGCTCCGGCGGCTCCGGCGGCTCCGGCGGCTCCGGCGGCTCCGGCGGCAGGCTCGCTCCCGGGGGTCTCCTCCCGGTGCCGCTCCTCTCCGCCGCCCTGGCCGTCCTCCGCCTCGTCGGAGTCGGCGGGGGCCTGCGCGGAGCCGTGCGGGGCGTTCGGGGCGCCGTCGGAGCCCTCACCGTCGCCGGAGCCGGCATCCGCCGAAGCGTCGTCGGAGGGGGACTCGGACGCGGTGTCCGCGGCAGGGCGAGACGAACCGGTGTCCGAGTCGCCGGAACCGGCACCGGCACCCGACGGCCCGGCTGCCGGCCCGCCGGAACCCGTGTCCGCACCCGAGCCGCCCGTCTCCGGACCACCGTCACCCGGCACGGCCGCAGCCGCATCGGCCTCGGCCGTGTCGCGGTCGGTCGCGACCTCCGTCGTCTCGGTCAGGGAGCGGCGGGAGAACACCGCCGTCGCCTGGTCGGGCTTCGGGGCGGTGTCCCGGGACATCGCGAGGCGTGGGTCGGGGGACGGCTTCGCGGGACCGGGGGTGTCCCGGACCGGTGGCTCGTTCCCCGTTGTCGACTCCGTCGACGACTCGTACCGCTTCGACCTGTCGGGGGACGTGCCCGCCACCGATGCCTCCTCCCGCGCGCCGCCCGTCCAAGGAGCGCGCGCCCAACCGAACCGTGAACCGTGAACCCGTGAATCCGCGAATCCGTGAAAAAAACCCGCCGCCCGGACACTAGCCACCGGCGCACCACCGCGCCTCGCCGCTGTCCGAACCATGTACCAGTGTCCTGTGTGCGGGCTTAACCCCTGCGGTAGACGAGAACGACATACCTATCGGTTCCACTACATTCCGGTCACGCACCCTCGACAGACCAATGTGAGAGGGGTCACCCTGTCTTTCATCCACGCGGGGAGGCATGGATGGGCAGGAGCCGCAGAACACTTCCGGAGGAGCTTCTGCTGCTGGCGTTGGACCCGGCCACGGGTACCACCGCGCAGCCGCAGTCGCTCGACCTGGGTCTGGCCGGAGCGCAGCTAGTGGAGCTGGCGCTGGCCGGACGGATAGCCCCAGACGGGGATCGTATCGCCGTGGTGTCCCCACGGCCGACTGGAGATCCGACTCTGGACTGCGCGTTGGAGTTGCTGCGAAGGCGTGGCGCTCCCGTACGGGCGGTCCACTGGATCGGCGGGCCGCGTCTCGGGCTCCGCCAGATCTACCTCTCGCATCTGGAGCGGTGCGGCATGGTGCATGCCGTGGCGGGCCAGATGTGCGGAGTGCTGCCGACCACTCGCTACCAGGCGAGTCAGACCGAGATCAGCCGGGAGATCCGAGCCCGGCTGGACTCCGCGATCCGCACCGGCGTACCGCCGGACCCGCGGACCGCGGCGCTCGCCGCCCTGGCGCACGCGGTCGGCCTCGGCAAGCACCTGTATCCGGGGAACGAGGGACGCTCGTCCCGCTCCCGGCTGCGGGACCTGATCCGGCACGACCCCATGGGCGGCCTGGTGGCCCACGCCGTCATGGATGTGCAGAACGGTGTGGCCGCGCAGCCACGCCGCAGCCCGGCACCGACCGGCCGTCAGGCCGCCCCCGGCGCCAGGCCACCCGCACCGGAGCCCGCGCGCGGCGTTCCGATGCAGCCACGCCGTGGCTCGATGGCCCGCGTGGTGGCGCACTGAGCAGCACCCGCAGCACCCGCAGCACTTGAGTACGCGCAGCACCCGAAAGACCCGACACACCTGAGGCACGCGCGGAGCTCGACGTTCGACGCGCGCGTCACGGCACCGTGGTGTGCGGTGGGAGCAGGACCCCGGAGCCGCGGGTCCCGCCCCCACCGCACCACGGACGTCACGCGCGTGTCGTGCGTCTCGCACGTGCCGAGGGACCCAGGACCCGGTTCGGGAGCCGCAGGTTCGCGCGGGGCGTGCGGGGCCGTCACACGCCCCGCACGCCCCGCGCGACCGCATGTCCGCGTCCGGGGCGCGTCGGGGTACGTCCGGGTCGCGTCCGAGCCGCCCGGGCCGCGCACCCGTGTCCGTCCGGCGAAGATCCCTCCGCGGCGGAAAATCACCGGCACAAAGGGCGCGTGCGCAGCGCATATCCGCTGTTTTCCAGCGGTACTCGGCACCTTGGTGGCAATCTGCTCAGCAGCAGATACGCAAAGTAGAGGCACGCAGCCGGAGGTGCACGTCCCGTGGCGTCCAACGTCAATCCCACCGTCAGGCGACGCCGGTTGGGCCAGGAGCTGCGTCGGCTCCGCGAGCTCAAGGGCATGACCGCCGAGGAGGTCGCCGAGCGGCTGCTGGTCTCCCAGTCGAAGATCAGCCGCCTGGAGAACGGCCGCCGCAGCATCAGCCAGCGTGACGTCCGCGATCTCTGCGGGGTCTACGAGGTCGAGGACCAGCGGGTCGTCGACTCCCTCATGCAGATGGCCAAGGACTCCCGGCAGCAGGGCTGGTGGCATGCCTTCGGCGACGTCCCGTACAGCGTCTACATCGGCCTGGAGACCGACGCGGCCAGTCTGCGCGTCTACGACCCCCAGGTCGTCCCCGGGCTGCTGCAGACCCGCCCGTACGCCGAGGCGCTCATCGCGGGCGCGCTGCCCGAGACGACGGCCGCCGACATCGAGAAGCGGGTCCAGGTACGGCTGAGGCGACAGGAACGTATCTCCGCCCCGGAGAGCCCGCTGCGGCTGTGGACGGTCCTCGACGAGTCCGCGCTGCGCCGGGTCGTGGGCAACCGCTCCCTCATGCGCGAGCAACTGGAGCACCTGGTCGAGCAGTCCCAACTCCCGCACGTCACCGTCCAGGTGATCCCCTTCGACATGGGTGCGCACCCCGGGCTGAACGGGCAGTACGCGATCCTGGAGTTCCCGGACGCGTCGGACTCCAGCGTCGTCTACATCGAGGGCGTGACCAGCGACCTGTACCTGGAGAAGCCGGCCGACGTCCAGAAGTACAGCGTGATGTACGAGCACTTGAGGGCCCAGGCCCTGAACGTGGAGCAATCCCGCCAGCTCATCGAGAAGATCGCGAAGGAGTACGCGCGGCTCCGTCCCGAGTGAACGGGCTCTCCCGGCCCGGATGGGACTGAAGGGGCCGGAAGATACACCCTCGACACACTCGAGGGGAAGACCCCCATGGAATATGCCACCCACCCGAGTGAATAGTCGCTTCGTCAGGCGATGTTGGCGAGTAGCGTCGATCACGCCAAGGAAAGCAACGACCTTGGCGCAAACCGAGCCGTGGATTCCGGTAGCGGACAGCACCGTTTCCCCTTCCCTCTCCACGGCTCGGCGACAGCAACTCAGCGACCAACCGGCAAGCGGAGCAGAAATGGCAATTCAGCAAGGCGCCCAGAACTCGTGGGTCAAGTCGTCCTACTCCACGGGCAACGGCGCGTGCGTCGAGGTCAAGTCCCCCGTCGTCTCGGCCCTGTCCGTACGCGACTCCAAGGTCACCGACGGGCCGACGCTGGCGTTCCCCGCCGACTCGTGGAGCGCCTTCGTGGCCGAGGTCGGCCGGGGAGCCTTCGACCTCGCGTGACCATGGTTCACCACGACCATCACCACCTCCCTCATCACCCCAACTTCACACACACCCACTGACAGAGCCCTCTCGACCGGCCCGCCGTCCTGGCCGAGGGGGCTCGGCCTTGCCCGCGTTCCAGGGGGGCGGCCCCGGGCGCGGCATCAGCGCAGCCGGTCCACGTACCTGTCGGTACCCGGCACCGTCGGGACGAACGGCGCCAGCAACTCCTGCCGCCCCAGGCCCGATTCGGCGACCGCCTCGCCCAGCCCGCCGAAGGACGCCTCCCAGCGGTCACGCGGATCGGTCTCCAGGAACCACAGCAGCGTCAGGCGGGTGTCGACGCCCTCGACCTGCTTGACGTACGACATCCGGTCCAGGGGCAGCGGGGTGGGCCGGAAGACGGTGACCATCGCGGCCGGCGATCCCGCGAGCCGCTTCGGGAGGTGGCGGGACCGCAGCCACTCCAGCAACTCCGCCCGTTCCCCGGGCCCTTCGGCGTCGATCACCTGGAGCACGAGGCCCGCGTACGGGTGGTCGAGGGCATGGAAGTCCCGGGGGCCGGCGGCCCCGTCGCGGTAGACGGTCACCTCGTGGTCCTGGAAGGCCGTGAAGACGTGCGTACGGTCCTGGTAGACGCGTGCGTCGCGATTCAGCCGCCTGTTGATGGCGACGGTCCACCGCATGTGGTCGTCGTAGCGGCCGTCGGTGATCCAGTACGTGGAGAGGTAGCAGCCGGCGGTGACCGGCTGGGCGATCGCCGACTTCTCGGGTGTGCGCAGGAGCTGGAGGTCGCGGGTGGCGACCCAGCGGCGCCCCGAGAACATCCACGGCATCGCCATCGCGCCCGCGTAGTAGTGGTCGTCCTCGTACCAGCGGTTGTACGCGTACTCGTGGCCCGGGTGCGGCTCCACCATGGTGATCAGGGCATGGCCGGGGTGGACACCGTACGGGCCGACGGCGGCCAGTTCGGCGTACGTGGCGCTGCGGGTGTCCTCGCCCGTGTGCTCGGCGTCGCTCATGTGCTTCCCCTTCCGTCCACCTGCGGTCGCCCATACTCTGACGCTCCGTCAGATAATGCGCCAGAGCCGGGAGGTCTCCGATGTCACTGCTCAGCGGAAAGACGGTCGTCGTCTCGGGAGTCGGGGCGGGGCTGGGTCTGCGGGTCGCCGCGGCGGTCGTCCGGGACGGCGGGAACGCCGTGCTGGGGGCGCGCACGGAGGCGCATCTCGCCAAGGCCGCGGCGGAGGTGGACCCGGGCGGCGCGCACACGGCGTACCGGGCCACCGACATCACCGACGAGGAGCAGTGCGCGGCGCTCGCGGCGCTGGCGCGGGAGCGGTTCGGGGGCGTGCACGCGGTGGTGCACGTGGCGGCCTGGGACAGCTACTTCGGGGGCCTGGAGGACGCCGACTTCACCACCTGGCAGGCGGTCCTCGACGTGAACCTGCTGGGCACCCTGCGGATGACCCGGGCGTGCCTGCCGGACCTGAAGGAGGCGGGCGGCGGGGCGGTCGTCATCATCGGCACGCAGTCGGCGGTGGCCGCGCCCTCGCAGGTGCGGCAGGCGGCGTACGCGGCGTCCAAGGGCGCGCTGACGAGCGCGATGTACTCGCTGGCGCGGGAGCTGGGGCCGCACCGGATCCGGGTCAACACCGTCCTGCCGGGCTGGATGTGGGGGCCGCCCGTGGAGGCGTACGTGCGGTTCTCGGCGCACGGCGAGGGGGTGTCCGAGGCGGAGGTGCTGGCGCGGCTCACCGAGCGGATGGCACTGCCGGAGCTGGCCACGGACGGGGACGTCGCGGACGCGGCGGTCTTCCTGGCCTCCGACCGCGCACGGGCGATCACCGGCCAGTCGCTGCTCGTCAACGCCGGGGAACTGATGCGCTGACCTGCTCCCGCCGGGGCTCCCGCCCGAGGGAGGAGAGTGATCCTTTTCGGCCACTCATCGTTCATGTACATGAACTGAAGTCATCGCTCGGAACTTTTTTACCCCCTCTTGACTTACCCCTTCCTTGCCGTGGCCATGCCACCGAACCCAGAGTTCACATGCCTGACCCTGGCGGCGGACCCTGGAAGGGGGCCCATGAACAGTCTCGACTGGGCCGTGCTCATCGGCTACTTCGGTGTGATGGTCGCCATCGGCGTCTGGTCGCACAAACGCGTGGACAACGTCAGCGACTTCTTCACCGCGGGCGGCCGGATGCCCTGGTGGCTCTCCGGCATCTCGCACCACATGTCGGGCTACAGCGCGGTGATGTTCACCGGCTACGCCGGCATCGCCTACACCTACGGGGTCACCTCCTTCGTGACCTGGTCGTTCCCCATCGCCCTCGGCATCGCCATCGGCTCCAAGCTGTTCGCGCCGCGCATCAACCGGCTGCGCTCCCGGCTGCACGTGGCCTCGCCGCTCGAATACCTGAAGAACCGTTACAACCTGGGCACACAGCAGGCGTTGGCGTGGTCCGGGATGCTGCTGAAGATCGTGGACGTCGGCGCGAAGTGGGCCGCGATCGCCACCCTGCTCTCCGTCTTCACCGGCGTCTCCCTCAACCAGGGCATCCTGATCACGGGCACGATCACGGCCGTGTACTGCACGATCGGCGGCCTGTGGGCCGACGCGCTCACCGAGCTGGGCCAGTTCGTCATCCAACTCCTGGCGGGTATCGCGATGTTCGTGGCCGTCGTCGCCAAACTCGGTGACTACGGCGGCTTCTTCGGGGTCTGGGACCGCCCCGAGCTGGAGGGCCACGCCGAGCCGCTGGTCGGCCCCTACGGCACGGTCTTCCTGCTCGCCTTCCTCTTCATCAAGCTGTTCGAGTACAACGGCGGCATGCTCAACCAGGCCCAGCGCTACATGGCCACGGCCACCCCGTACGAGGCCGAGCGCTCCGCCCGGCTGTCCGCGATCCTGTGGCTGGTCTGGCCGCTGGTGCTGTTCTTCCCCATGTGGATGTCCCCGCTGCTGGTGAAGTCGGAGACGGGCAACGGCAGCGACACGTACGCCCTGATGACCGAACAGCTGCTGCCGCACGGTCTGCTGGGCCTCGTCATCGTCGGGTTCTTCTCCCACACGATGGCCATGTGCTCGTCCGACGCCAACGCCATCGCGGCCGTCTTCACCCGCGACTGCGCGCCGGTGATCTGGCGCCGGGCACGGACGTGGAGCGAGGGGCAGGGGCTGCGGGTCGCCCGCATCACGACGGTCGTCTTCCTCGGCCTGTCGATGGCGGCGGCCACCCAGGTCAACTCGCCCGCGTTCAAGGACATCATCACCGTCGTCATCAAGTGGGTCGCCGGCCTCATGGGCCCGATGGCCATCCCGATGATGCTCGGCCTGCTGCGGCCCTTCCGCCGCTCCGGCCCGACCGCGGCACTCACGAGCTGGGCGTGCGGGCTGTTCGCCTTCTGGCTGGTGAACTACCCGATCCACTGGAACATCGACGGCGGCGTACCCCTGCAGTACCAGGTCTCCATCCCGCTGGCCGTCTCGCTCGTGCTGTACGTCGTCATCGGCTTCGTCAAGCCGGAGGACACCCCCGAGCGGCTCGCGCTCATCGAGATCATCAACTCCGACGGCGACGGGGACGGCAGGGGCGGGGCCGGCGCGGCGGCCGCGGTACCGGCCCAGGGGAAGGACGCGTCCAGCCCGAGCGGGGTCTGAGGGCTACGAGGGCCGCGCCCGGGAGGGGTTCCGGGGGCGGCCCTCACGGCTGCCGAGGTGGGCCGCGATGGCGCGGGCGCAGTCCAGGGACTCGGTGTGGGTGGTGTCGACCTCCAGGTCGTAGCGCACACCCTCGTGGACGAGGCGCGCCTGGGCCTCGGCCATGCCCCGGACCCGGTCCCCGCGGGCGATCTCGCGGCCCGCCGCGACGGCGGCTTCGCAGCGGACGCCGACCCACAGCGCGTCCACTCCGGCGCCGTGCGGGCCGTCGAGAAGCCGCTGCCAGCGCTGCTGGGAGACCGCTCCGCCGAGGAAGACGTCGTCGACGATGACACGGCCCCCCGCGCGGGCCATGGCCACCAGGCCCTGGGCCCAGACCTGCTCCAGCACGCGGAAGTCCGCCCCGATGCCGACCTCGCCGTCGGCCGAGATCGCGATGCCGCCGTCCGACGTCTGCATCCGCGCGGGCATGGCCTCGGTGAGGGAGTCCACCCCGAACGCCAGCCACTGGTCCGGCAGTTCGGCCTGCAGACAGCGCACGATGCCGGACTTGCCCGCGCTGGAACCGCCGTTGAGGATGATCATCCGTGTGCTCACCGGGCCACGGTAGGGGGACGCGCTCGCGGCACGAAACCCATTTCGCGCGGGGCGTGCGACCGCGGGGCCCATGGACGAGGGGCGTGCGCTCACCCGCCGTCCGGCGGGCGTACCAGGAACGCGTCCACCCGGTCCTCGGTCTCCAGGCGGAAGCCGTGGCGTTCGTAGAGACGGCGGGCGGGGCTGCCCCGGAGGACGTTCAGGCGGACCGGGAGGCCGGCGGGGGCGGAGCGGGCGAGGAGGGTGCGGAGCACGGCGGAGCCGATGCCGGCGCCCTGGAGGTGCGGGGCCAGGTAGAAGTGCTCCAGCCAGTGCGCGTCGGCGGCCGGCCGCAGGGCCACGCAGCCGGCGAGGACCCCGCCGACCTCGATGATCCAGGTGTGGGCCGGGTCGAAGGAGTCGCGCAGGCGGCGGCGGACGCGGTCGGGGTCGTAGCGCCCGAGGCGTTCGAGGTCCGGGCGCATGACCACGGCGCGCAGCTCGGCGACGGGGTCGACGTCGGCCGGCCGGGCCGGGCGCAGGGTCCAGTCGGGCATGAGCGGCACCGTGGTCGCGCTTTCTCAGGCGCGCGGGTACCGGGCCAGCCAGCCCGGTACCGCGCCGCCCGGGGCGTGCAGGGCCGGGCCCTGGGTCATTTCGAGGGCGAAGTCGTCGGCGAGGACGAGGATCGTGGGGCGGCCCTCCAGTTCGGCGAGCCAGGCGGGGGGCAGCGCGGTCTCGCCGTGGAGGGCGCCGAGGAGGCCGCCGGTGAGGGCGCCGGACGCCCCCGAGGGGCCGCTGTGGTTGACGGCGAGGCACAGGCCGTGGCGGACGTCCTCGCCGACGAGCGCGCAGTACACGGCGACGGCCAGCAGTCCCGCCGCCGCGCCGTCCCCGGCGAGGCGTTCGACGACGGCGGGGGACGGCGTGCCCTGGCGGGCCGCGGCGACGGCCTGCTGGAGGGCGTCGGCGACGGGCTCGTGGCCGGGGCGGGCGGCCAGCAGGACCAGGGTCTTCTGCACGGCGGCGTCCAGACCCTCGCCGCGCGCCAGGGCGTGGACGATCACGGCGTAGGAGCCGGCGGACAGATAGGCGGCGGGGGCGCCGTGCGTCTGCGCCGCGCACTCGACGGCCAGCTGGAAGACCAGCTGGGGCTCCCAGCCGACGAGGAGACCGAAGGGTGCGGAGCGGGCCGCGGCCTCGGCGCCGCACGCGCCCGGGTTCTTGGGGGCGTCGAGGGTGCCCATGGTCCCGTCGGCGAAGCCGAGGAGGCAGATGAGGGAGGGGTCGCGGCGCGCGTAGAGCCACTCCTCGCGGGCGAGCCAGCCGTCGTCCTTGCGGCGTTCGTCGGGGCCCCAGTCGCGCTGTGTCGCGGCCCAGCGCAGATACGCCCGGTGCAGGTCGGTCGGCGGGTGCCACACGCCGGTGTCACGGCGGACCTGGGCGCGGATCAGCCCGTCGACGGTGAACAGGGTGAGCTGGGTGAGGTCGGTGATCGCGCCGCGCCTGCCGTACGCGGAGGCCAGATCGGTCAGCCACTCGGGGCCGTACGCCTCACCGATCTGCGCCAGGGTCAGCTGCTCGACGGGGGCGCCCAGCGCGTCGCCGACGGCCGCGCCCAGCAGCGTCCCGCGCACGCGGCTGCGGTAGTCCTGCTGCTCGACACGCCCCCAGACGGCACCGGCTGTCGCACCCACCCCAGCCTCCTCATGGCCCCGGCCTCGACCCGTACGTCAGTACATCAGTACATCCGTACGCCCGTACGGCTCGACAGTCCAGCACTGTAATCGAACAGGAACTGTCGATTCAGGGCTCTCATCGAGCACGGAACAACACCCGATGTGCGATCGCTCGGTCAATCCAGCACAGACGCGCAGAGATGAACAGGTCGTGCGCCGGGGTCCCACTCTCGGAGAAAGCGTGCGCCGGCGCAACATCCTCCGACGGTCCGTTCCGGACGGCTCGCGCTGCGCGGCTCACTCCGGGTGACCTGCTCCGGGCGACTCACTCCTGGCGCTCACTCCTGGCGCTCACTCCGGGCGGCGCACTCCTGGCGGCTCACTCCGGAGGTCGCGGAGGCTCCGCCCGCCGGGCCGTCGCCGCTGCCGCTGCCGCGGCCCGCTCGTGCACGTCCGCGACCGCCGGGTCGTCGGGGAGCAGCGTCCGCGCCCGCTCGGCGTCGGCCAGCGCCCGCTCCGGGGAGCCGAGTTCGAGGTGGAGGGCGGCGCGGTGGCGCAGGGCCCAGGCGTACCCGGGGAGCAGGGCGACCGCCGCGTCCAGGTCGGCGAGGGCGTCGTCGTGGCGGCCCAGCCGGAAGCGGGCGACGCCCCGGCTGGCGTACGCGGAGGCGTACAGGGGGTCCAGCTCGATGGCCCGGTCGTAGTCGGCGAGGGCCTCCTCGTCGCGGCCGGCGGCCCGCAGGGCGTCACCGCGTTCGCAGCGGACCCAGGGGGCGTCCGGGTCGAGGGCGACGGCATGGTGCAGATCGGCCAGCCGCCGCTCCTGCTCACCCCGGGACCGCCGTACGCGCGCCCGGCGCACCAGCGCCCAGACGTACTCCCCGTCAAGCTCCAGCGCGCGGTCCAGATCCGCGAGTGCCTCGTCGAGGCGGCCCTGCGCATGCCGGGCGGCACCGCGCGAGGCCCACGTCGAGCGGAGGACGGGGTCGAGGGCGACCGCGCGGTCGAGGTCGGCGACCGCCGCGTCCGGGTCGCCGAGGAGGCGGTGGTAGTCGCCGCGCAGGACGAGGGTGGTGATGTCGTCGGGGGCGAGCGCGTCGGCCCGGTCGAGGTCGGCCACGGCGCCCGCGTAGTCGCCGGTGTGCGCCCGCGCGACCGCCCGGCCCTGCCACGCCGTGGCGGACCCGGGGTCGAGGGCGAGGGCCTGGTCGTACTCGGTCACCGCCCGTTCGTGCGCGCCGTCCCGGTGCAGCGCACGCCCCCGCAGAGCGCGCGCGTACGCCTGGTGCCCGGTGTCGAGGGGGGCCCGGAGCAGCAGGACTCCGAGCGCGTCGTGGACACCGCCGCGCTCCAGCGCGCCCAGCAGGTCCCGCCCCCAGCGGGCCGTGTCCTCGTCGTCGGCGTCCTGCCCCGCCTGGGCCAGGGCCTCGGCCCACCGCCGGGCCACGGCGGTGTCCTCGCCGCACGCGTCCACGACGTCCCGCAGCATCCCGGCGAGCGCCCCGCGCTCCCCCGCGCACAGCCGGTGGTACGCCTCGGCCAGCCGCAGTTCGCGCCAGCGCGGCTCCCCCCACGGCTCCCCGCCCTCCTGTGTGGACGCGGCCCGCGCACGCCACCCGGCGAACGCCTCCGCCAGCCGGCGGTGCCGCTCGCCCCAGTCCCGGGGCGACCGCGTCCGCTGCAGCCGCACCATCGGCGCCCGTACGACGTCGTGGAAGACCACCCGGTCCCCGCGGTCGGTCACGAAGGGCAGGGCGCGCAGCCAGGCGAACAGCGCGTGGGGGTCCTCGGCGCCCGCTCCCTGGTCCGCACCCGCCCCCTCGGCCTCGCCCGTCACGGCCACGCGGAACACCTCCGCGTCCAGCCACCGGGGCAACGCGCAGGTCAGCGCGGCGGCCCGGCGTACGGGGTCGCCCTCCCAGCGCAGGAAGCGCTCCACGGCGGTGGCGCTCGCGTCGCCCGCGTCGGCGAGGTCGTCGAGGCCGGCGGGGCGGGCCTCGGCGAGGGTCGAGACCAGGACGGGCAGGCCGCCGGTGAGCCGCAGGACCTCCTCCACCACCGGCGGGGCGAGCACACCCCGGGCCGCGAGGAGACCGCGGGACTCGGCCTCCGTGAAGGGCCGCAGCGGGAGGTCGAGGACGAAGTCGCCGAGGCCGCCCCAGCGGGTGGCGTCGAGCGGGCGCTGGCCCGCCGTCACGAGGACCAGGTTGCCGGGGAGGGGGCCGTGGCGGTCGCCGGAGACCAGGTCGTGCAGCCACGGGTCCAGGAAGGCACCGGTGCGCTCGTAGGTGTCGAAGAGCAGGACCAGCCAGGGCGCTTCGGCCGCGGCGCCGGCCAGTTCCTCCAACAGGGCCGGGGTGAGGACGAGTTCGGGGGCGAGCAGCAGTTCGGCATCCTCGCGACCGCGGGCGCGTGTGCCGAGGCCCGACCGCAACCGGTCCGCCTGGCGGGCGAGTTGGGCGGGATCGACGGCACCGGCGAACGGGCCGACGACCGGGACGAGCCCGAGTGCGACCAGGGTCGCCCGGGCGGCGGCCATGCTCGCGGCCGACGGCTCGGCGGCTCCGCCGGGCCGCGCCCGCGTCGACGCCCCCGGTCCCCCTGCGTCACCCTCGTCCGCCGCTCCCCCGGCCGTCCTGTGCCGTGGTCCCTCCCGCTCGGCCGCGGCCATGGCGGCCAGTTCGGCCTCGTACCGGTGCTCGCGGTGGGCGGTGAGCAGCCGGTCCAGTTCCTTGAACCGCCTTCCCTGCCGGGCGAACCGGTCCGCGATCACGGCCATGGCCTCCGGCACGCTGCCGACGCCGTCGTCGACGTACGCGGTCAGGGCCCCGTGCTCCCGGGCGATCTGCTCCAACTCCCGGACCAGGAAGGTCTTTCCCATGCCCGCGTTGCCGTGCACGTGGAAGAGGAAGCGGCGCCGCTCGTCGTCGACGGGCAGAGCGAGATTGGCGCGGAAGGCGGCCCGTTCGGCGGTTCGGCCGACGAAGCCCTGGCGGGTGCGCCGCCGGATCAGCTCCTGCATCGTCGGGATCGGCGGCTGCGCGCGCCCCATGGATACCCCTCCGGCCGTCCTCGGTTCGCCATGGTTCTCCGCCATCGGCGGCTCCCATTGTGATCCAACGCGCCGAAAAACGCCTGGGGATGATCCGTGGCCCGGGCACATAGTGGAACCATGGCTGAAACCCGGACCTCCCGCGGCTCACTCCTCCCGCTCGCCTCGACCCTGCTCGTCGGCACGGTCGCCCTCTACATGGCGTTGGTGGCGTTCAGCAACATCACGGACTTCGGAACGAACCAGCAGTTCGTCCGCCATGTCCTCGCCATGGACACCACGTTCAAGGACGAGCACCTGATGTGGCGTGCCATCGAGTCGAAGGGCCTCCAGGACGCGGCCTACGTCCTCATCATCGCCTGGGAGACCGTGACGGCCCTGGTACTCATCGCGGCCACCTGCCTCTGGGCCCGCGCCCTCGCCTCCGGCACCTTCCCCACGGCCCGCCGCTACAGCACCCTCGGCCTCCTCATGGTCCTCCTCCTCTTCGGCGCCGGCTTCCTGGCCATCGGCGGCGAGTACTTCGTCATGTGGCAGTCCGCCGACTGGAACGGCCTCGACGCCGCCCTGCGGGTGTTCCTGCTGAGCGGGGTGGTGCTGGTGGTGACGCATCTGCCGACGGGTGGCGGCGAGGCGAACTGAGGAACGGCGCTCCGGGCGACGGGCCGGCGGGACTCACTCCACCACCGGCAGCAGTTCCGGGAGGTGGCCGTCCGACAGGGTGGCGGTGTGTTGGCGTTCCTCCGGGACCTCGCCGTAGAGGGTGGTGCGGGGGCGGGCGGGGCGGCCTGCCGCTTCGGCGACGGCGATGAGGTCCTTCACCGACTTGTAGGAGCCGTAGGAGGAGCCCGCCATGCGGGAGATGGTCTCCTCCATCAGGGTGCCGCCCACGTCGTTCGCGCCCGAGCGGAGCATCTCGGCCGCGCCCTCGGTGCCGAGTTTGACCCAGCTGGTCTGGATGTTGGGGATGTGGGGGTGGAGCAGCAGCCTCGCCATCGCCGTCACCGCCCGGTTGTCGCGCATCGTCGGGCCGGGGCGGGAGATGCCCGCCAGGTACACGGGCGCGTTGGTGTGGATGAAGGGGAGCGTCACGAACTCCGTGAAGCCGCCGGTCTGTTGCTGGATGCGGGCCAGGGTGCGCAGGTGGCCGAGCCAGTGGCGGGGCTGGTCCACGTGGCCGTACATCATGGTCGAGGAGGAGCGGATGCCCAGTTCGTGGGCGGTCGTCACGACCTCGATCCAGGTGGCGGTGGGGAGCTTGCCCTTGGTGAGGACCCAGCGGACCTCGTCGTCCAGGATCTCCGCGGCCGTGCCGGGGATGGAGTCGAGGCCCGCCTCCTTCGCGGCCGTCAGCCATTCCCGGACGGACATCCCGGTGCGGGTCGCGCCGTTCACCACCTCCATCGGGGAGAAGGCGTGGACGTGCATGCCGGGGACGCGGGTCTTCACGGCCCGCGCGATGTCGAAGTACGCCGTGCCGGGCAGGTCGGGGTGGATGCCGCCCTGCATGCAGACCTCGACAGCGCCGAGGTCCCACGCCTGCTGGGCGCGGTCGGCGACCTGGTCAAGGGAGAGGGTGTACGCGTCGGCGTCCGTGCGGCGCTGCGCGAAAGCGCAGAAACGGCAGCCGGTGTAGCAGACGTTGGTGAAGTTGATGTTGCGGGTGACGATGTACGTGACGTCGTCGCCGACCGCCGACCTCCGGACGTCGTCCGCGATCCGGGTGAGGGCGTCGAGCGCCGGGCCGTCCGCGTGCAGCAGGGCGAGGGCCTCGGCGTCCGACAGCCGTGTGGGGTCGTCGGCCGCCGTCGCCAGGGCCGCGCGGACGTCGGTGTCGATCCGCTCGGGGACCATGCCGGGTGCCGCCGCCTCGCGCAGGGCGCCCCAGTCGCCGTAGACGGAGTGGAAGTCCTCCCGGCGGTCGCCGGTACGGCCCTCGGTGTCGATGGCGGTGTGCAGATCCGTGCGGCCGACGGCGACGAAGACCTCCTCCGGCTCCTGCCAGGGGTGGCCCTCGACCACGGCGTCCGGGCGGGCCAGCCCGGTCTCGGGGTCGGCCAGCGCCCGCACGTGCGGGAGGAGGCGCGGGTCCAGCCAGGGCTCGCCGCGCGAGACGAACTCCGGGTACACGCAGAGGCGTTCGCGCAGCTCGAAGCCGGTGGCGCGGGAGCGTGCGGTGAGTTCCTCGATCTGCGGCCAGGGGCGCTCGGGGTTCACATGGTCGATGGTGAGGGGGGACACCCCGCCCCAGTCGTCGATGCCGGCGCCGATCAGCCGCTCGTACTCGCCCTCGACCAGGTTCGGCGGGGCCTGGATGCAGCCCGCCGGCCCCATCAGGAGCCGGGCGACGGCCACCGTGGCGACCAGCTCGTCCAGCTCCGCGTCCGGCATGCCGCGCATCGCGGTGTCCGGCTTGGCGCGGAAGTTCTGGATGATCAGTTCCTGGATGCCGTGGTAGGCGCGGGAGATCTTGCGCAGCGCGAAGAGGGACTCCGCGCGCTCCTCGTACGTCTCCCCGATTCCGATGAGGACGCCGGAGGTGAAGGGGACGGAGGAGCGGCCCGCGTCCTCCAGGACCCGCAGCCTGACCGCCGGCTCCTTGTCGGGGGAGCCGTGGTGGGGGCCGCCCGGCTCGGACCACAGCCGGGTCGCGGTCGTCTCCAGCATCATGCCCATGGAGGGGGCGACGGGCTTCAGGCGCTGGAAGTCCGTCCAGCTCATGACGCCGGGGTTGAGGTGCGGGAGGAGGCCCGTCTCCTCCAGGATGCGGATGGAGATGGCGCGGACGTACGCGATCGTGTCGTCGTAGCCGTGCGCGTCGAGCCATTCGCGCGCTTCCGGCCAGCGGTCCTCGGGCTTGTCGCCGAGGGTGATCAGTGCTTCCTTGCAGCCGAGGGCGGCGCCCTTGCGGGCCACGTCCAGCACCTCGTCCGGGGACATGAACATGCCGTGGCCGGCGCGGCGGAGTTTGCCGGGCACGGTGACGAAGGTGCAGTAGTGGCATTTGTCCCGGCAGAGCCGGGTGAGGGGGATGAAGACGCTCTTGGAGTACGTGATGACGCCGGGGCGGCCTGCCGCCTCCAGGCCCGCGTTCCGCACGCGTGCGGCCGTGGCGGCCAGGTCCTCCAGGTCCGTGCCGCGTGCCTGGAGGAGGACCGCCGCCTCGGTCGCGTCGAGGGCCACGCCGTCGCGGGCGCGTTTGAGGGCCCGCCGCATGGAGTTCTCGGTCGGGGCGGGCCCGGAGGTCGCGGAAGTCGTCATTCGTCGAGCATACGAGCGGCTTGGCTCCGCCTTGGCGGGGGCTCCGGGTGGGGTGGGGGCCGGGGGGTCGGTGGTGGGGTGGGAGGTGCGGTGTCTTGGCGGGTGCGGGTCGGTGGGGGCTGGTCGCGCAGTTCCCCGCGCCCCTGGGAGGGCGAGGCGCTGGGCCAGGGCCGAAACGCCCTCGGCAGCGGTCCTCGGCGGGCGCCTGAGGGGAAGGGAGGTTCGGTGCGTCGGCGGATGCGGGTCGGTGGGGGCTGGTCGCGCAGTTCCCCGCGCCCCTGGGAGGGCGAGGCGCTGGGCCAGGGCCGAAACGCCCTCGGCGCCGGCCCTGAGCGGGCGCCTGAGGGGAAGGGAGGTTCGGTGCATCGGCGGATGCGGGCCCGTGGGGGCTGATCGCGCAGTTCCCCGCGCCCCTCAAAGACCCAGGCCCCGCCAGCCTGGAAAGCTCAGCCCCCGTGGGCCCGAAAGCCCGGGCCCCGCCAGCCCGAAGCCCAGTTCACCGCAGGTCCGAAAGCCATGGCCCCGCCAGCCCGAAGCCCAGTTCACCGCACGCCCGAAAGCCCGGGCCCCGCCGGCCCGAAGCCCAGTTCACCGCACGCCCGAAAGCCCGGGCCCCGCCGGCCCGAAGCCCAGTTCACCGCAGGCCCGAAAGCCGGGGCCCCCGTCGGCCTGGAGCGCTCAGCCCCCGTGTCCCCGAAAGGCTCGGGGCGGAGCCCCGGTGTTTCAGGGGCGCGGGGAACTGCGCGACCAGCCCCCACCGGGCCCGCACCCGCCGAGCCGGACGGCGCGGAGAGCCCCATGCACCGGGCCCGCTAGAGAAACGTGCCGTACTCGTCCAGCAGCCCCAGCACCTCCGCCTCCCCCGCCGGAGGCAACTGCACCACGGCCTCCTCGATGCCCAGCTCCGCGTAGTACGCCAGCTTCCCCGCGCTCGGCTGCACCGCGTACGGGACCACCTGCAGGCCCGCGGGATCGCGCCCCGCGTCCGCCCACGCCGTGCGCAGCACCGGCAGCGCCTCCCCCAGGCCCCGCCCTCCGATCGGCAGCCACCCGTCCGCGTACTCGGCGATGTGCGCGAACAGCTTCGGCCCCGCGGCGCCGCCGATGAGCGTGCGCGGCCCCACCACAGGACCCCGCGCCTTCTGCACCGGCTTCGGATACGCGGAACTCGCCCGCACGCTCCCGAACTCCCCCTCGTACGCCGTCGGCTCGTCCGCCCACAGCGCCCGCATCAGCGCCATCCGGTCGCGCACCAGCTCCCGCCGGGTGCGCCAGGTGACCCCGTGGTCGGCGGCCTCCTCCACGTTCCAGCCGTAGCCGAGGCCGAGGGTGAGGCGGCCGCCGGAGAGGTGGTCGACGGTCGCGATCTGCTTCGCGAGGTCGATCGGGTCGTGCTGGGCGACCAGCGTGATCCCGGTGCCGAGGCCCAGCCGCTCGGTGACGGCGGCGGCCTGGCCGAGCGCCACGAAGGGGTCGAGGGTGCGGCCGTACTCGCGCGGCAGGTCCCCGCCGGCCGGATACGGGGTCGTCCGCTCGACGGGGATGTGCGTGTGCTCGGGGAGGTAGAGCCCCGCGAAACCGCGTTGCTCCAGCTCACGGGCGAGCCGGGTCGGGGTGATCGTCTCGTCGGTGAGGAAGATCGTCACGGAGATGCGCATGCGTCATCTGTAGCGGCTCGGGACGGGGATGTCCATACCGACCGGTCGGCACCCCCCTGTCCTGGATCTTCAGGCTCGGCCGGATGCCGCGAGCACCCGCGTCGCCAGACGTTCCGTGCGGGCCGGGCCGCCGAGCCGGTGGACCAGGATCCACCGTCCGTCGTCGCATGCGGCGCCCAGCACGGACGAACCGCGCGTGGCGCCGTTGTGCCACCGGACCGAGGGCCCCCGCTGCCAGGAGGGCGCCGGATCGCCCAGCCGGCGTTCGACGAGCAGGGCGACCACGAGGTGCGCCAGTGTCCGGCAGGTGGACCACATACCGCCGGCCGGCAGGATCGGCCCGGTCAGCGTCCACAGCGGACGCGCCCGGCCGAACGGGTCGCGCGGCACGAGCCGTCGTTCCTCCGGCGGACCCGCCGTCACCACCCCTTCCGCCAGCCCCAGCGGCGCCAGGACGTGACGGTCGACGAGCCGCTGGTAGGAGCACCCCGTGGCGGCCGTGAGCGCGGAACCGAGGACGGCGTAGCCGAGGTTGGAGTACTCCCGCTCGCCCAGCCGTCCGGCCGTCAGCCGGTCCAGGCCGTGCAACGTCTCCCGCAGCGCCGCCGCCGTGAAGGTGAGATACGGATCGTCCGGCGGGCCCGGGGGCCCGACGGGCAGACGGGGCAGTCCCGAGGTGTGCTCGGCCAGATGCCGCAGGGTGACGCCCGTGCCGCCCGGCACCTCGTCGAGGCAGTCCTCCAGCGGGGTGTCGAACCCGACCGTCCCCTCCGCCGCCAGCCGGGCCAGCACGGTCCCCGTGAGCACCTTGGTCAGCGAGCCGATCTCCACGAACCGGTCCACGTCGTGCCCGTACGCCACCCGGTCGGTGATCCCGGCGCCGCCCAGCAGGCAGGTGGGTGTCCGCATACCCGGTACCTCCGACTCCCTCTTCCTCTTCCTCTTCCGTCTCCGGCATGTCCTTCCGGGGCGAAACGAAAACCGGCGATTTCCTTGCCTTGTCCCTCAGTTCACCACCGCATAGGAAGGTGGCGCGCACCACCCCTGCACCACCCACGCCTTGTCCCTCACGACGACCGACCTGGGGAGCAGCAGCATGTGCGACGACCACGACCACGACCACGCCGAGGCGGACCGGGACGGCGATGGCGACGGCGACGGCGACGGCGACCGCGACGGACTCGGAAGGCGCGCGCTGTTCGTGACGTCGGCGGCGGCCACACTTACGTTGGGAAGCGTGACCTTCGGGACGAGCGGCGCCGAGGCCGCGCACGGTGACCAGGAGACCAGGACCATCCGGGGAACCCTCCCCACCGGCTCCCCCGACTTCGTGTACCTGCCGGTCGAGGTGCCCTCGGGGGTACGGGAGTTGAGGGTCTCGTACAGCTACGACAGACCGGCCGTCCCGGCGGGCACCCCGGGCAACGCCCTGGACATCGGGATCTTCGACGAGCGCGGCACCGCTCTCGGCGGCAAGGGCTTCCGGGGCTGGTCGGGCGGCGCCCGCTCGGAGTTCTTCCTCCGGACGGACGAGGCGACCCCCGGCTACCTGCCGGGCCCGGTTCGCCCCGGCACCTGGCACATCGCGCTGGGCCCGTACACGGTGGCTCCGGACGGGCTGCCGTACGAGATCACGGTCACCCTCACCTACGGCACCCCGGCCCCGGTCGTGCGGCCGGTGTACCCGCCGGAGCGGGCCGAGGGGCGCGGGCGGGCCTGGTACCGGGGCGACTGCCATCTGCACTCCTGGTACTCCGACGGCCGCCGCACGCTCGGCGAACTCGCGGCGCTGGCGCGGGCGGCCGGTCTGGACTTCATCAACAGCTCCGAGCACAACACCCCCTCCGCGCACGCCCATTGGGCCGAGCACGCGGGTGACGACCTGCTCGTCATGCTGGGCGAGGAGGTCACCACCCGCAACGGTCACGTCGTGGCGCTCGGCATCGATCCGGGGACCTTCGTCGACTGGCGCTACCGGGCCCGGGACAACCGGTTCGGCCGGTACGCCCGGCAGATCCGCCGCGCCGGCGGCCTGGTCGTCCCGGCGCATCCGCACGCCACCTGCGTGGGCTGCAACTGGAAGTTCGGCTTCGGCGAGGCGGACGCGGTGGAGGTGTGGAACGGCGCCTACTCGCCGGAGGACGAGGTGGCGCTCGCCGACTGGGACGGCATGCTCGTGGCGTCAGTGAAGGAGGGACGCGGCTGGATCCCGGCGATGGGCAACAGCGACGCCCACCGCGACCCCGACCCGGTCGGACGCCCCCAGACGGTGGTGCTCGCCGACGACCTGACCAGGGAGGCCGTCCAGGAGGGCCTGCGGGCGGGCCGCTCCTACGTCGCCGAGTCCAAGGACGTGTCCGTGTCCTTCACGGCAACCGGCGCGCGCGGCGAGCACGCGGGCATCGGCGAGCGGCTGGAGGTGGCGCCGGACACCCCCGTCACCGTCCGTCTGGAGGCCACGGGCAGCGCGGGCTGCAGCATCCGCTTCGTCACCGACCAGGGCGTGCTGTTCACCTCGGCCGCGCTCGGGGAGTCCGGCACCGGCTCGGCCGAGTGGCGTACGACGGCCTCGTACGCGGCGTACGTACGGGCCGAGGTCCGCCGGCCGGCGATCGTGCCGGGCTTCCCGGGCCCGCTGGCGGCCTTCACCAACCCGATCTTCCTCGGACGGCGGTAGCAGCCTGCCGGAAGATCCGGTGACCGTAGGGAGAACCCGCGTTCGCAATACGTGCGTTGGGCCTTAGGTTTGGCTGGACACATCACCTGCGTCTGTACGGCTGCCACGGCCCGCACGACCGACACCGGCCGAGCCGTACGCGCGGACGCACCTGCACGGCGGAGGAGACGGCGCCCATGACCGATCACGCGACCACGCCCGACCCGGCGGCGGCTCCGGCGGCGAAGGAGAAGGTCGACACCTCGGTGCCCGCCTCCGCCCGCATCTGGAACTACTGGCTGGGCGGCAAGGACAACTACCCGGTGGACGAGGCGGCCGGTGACGCGTACGCCGGTGCCTTCCCCGGCATCGTGACCATCGCCCGCAGCAGCCGCGCGTATCTGCGGCGCAGCATCCGGCACCTGGTGGAGGTGGAGGGCGTCCGGCAGTTCCTGGACGTCGGCACCGGGCTGCCCACGGCGGACAACACCCACCAGGTCGCGCAGCGGAGCGCGCCGGAGGCGCGGATCGTCTACGTCGACAACGACCCGACGGTCCTCGCGCACGCCCGCGCGCTGCTGTACTCCGCCCCCGAGGGGGCCACCGCGTACGTCGACGCGAGCCTCTACGAGCCCGAGCGCATCCTCGCGGCCGCCGCCGGGACGCTGGACCTGTCCCGGCCGACGGCGCTGATCCTCAGCGGCATCCTGGGCCACGTCGCCGACTACGAGGAGGCCCGCGACATCGTCCGCCGTCTCATGGCCGGCCTCCCCTCCGGCAGCTACCTCAACATCAACGAGGGCTCCCGGGGCACCGACCCCGACTACGAGCGCGCGCAGGACGCGTACAACGAGACCGGCGCGGTCCCGTACTTCCTGCGCCCCATCGACCAGATCACCGGCTACTTCGACGGCCTCGACCTGATCGAGCCCGGCATCGTCTCCGTACCGCTGTGGCACCCGGACCCCGCGGCCGAGGGCGAGCCGCAGCCGAAGCCGAAGCCGATCGGGCAGCACGGCGGGGTGGGCCGGAAGCCGTAGCCCGCCGCGTGGGCGGTGCGGGCGGTACGGGCGGTACGGGTGGCGCGGGCGGCCTCGGGTCTCAGCCGGGGCCGGTCCCGTCCGCCCGGCCGTCCGCCCGGCCGTCCGCCGGGCCCGCCAGGTCGGCGACGACGGCCAGATGGTCGGACGGCCACACGCCGTCCACGGGCCCCTCGCCCGCCCTGCGCACGGCGCGCACGTGCCCGAGCCCGCCGGGCCCCGGCGGTCCGACGTGGATGTAGTCGACCCGCACGCTCGGCCCGAACGACCCGGCGACGTACGGGTTCGCCAGGTCCCAGGTGGCCGAGGGCGCGCCCGGCTCGGCGTACTCCCAGACGTCGAAGAAACACTGTCCGGGCACAGCGGGCGCGGTCTTGTAGCCGCCGAACAGCCGGACCTCGTCGGAGTCGGGCCAGGCGTTGAAGTCGCCGGTGATCACCGGCGGGTGGGCATGTCCGCCCCGGTGCCGGGCCACGAACCCGGCGAGCGCGGTGACCTGCCGGCAGCGCACCGCGGACGCGTCGGTCGCCGAGCTGAGGTGGGCGGTGAAGAAGGGCACCGGCGCGCCCGGCGCGTCGAGGAGGGCGTAGAGGGCGCCGCGCGTGCTGCCGCCGTCTCCGCTCGGCAGCGCGATGGTGTCCCGCTCCCGCACGGGCCACCGGCTGAGCACGGCGCCACCGATCCCCACGTCCGGGTCCCCGATCCGCCGCTGCCAGCGGCCGGCGTCCCCGTACGCGCCCCAGGCCCAGTGCATCCCCAGCTCCCCGGCGAGCCACCCGGCCAGATTGTCCCCGCCCCCGTCCCCGCACCCGCCGTCCCGGCCGGGCTCGCCGCCCCGCTGCCAGACCTCCTGCAACCCGACCGCGTCGGGGCGCAGTTCACGCAGCACGGCGAGGATCGCCTTCTGCCGCTCCTGCCAGGGTCCGAACCGCCACCACAGGTTCCACGTCACGACCCGCACCGTCCGCCCACCGCCTTCGCCCGTACCCGATCCTGTGACCAGTACCTGCCACCTTCCGAGGGGAACCACGCCCATGACGAGCCACGCGAGCCCTGCGGACGGCCCGGAACGCCCGGGCCCCAAGCAGCGGGCCGTCACGGCCTTCCAGCGTCACGTCGCCAATCCGGTGCTGCGCCGGATCCCGCTCCAGACCCTCCTGGAGACGACCGGCCGCACCTCGGGTCTCCCCCGCCGCACCCCCGTCGGCGGCCGGCGCGTCGGCGACACGTTCTGGCTGGTCTCCGAGTACGGCGAGAGGTCCCACTACATCCGCAACATCAAGGCCGACCCGTCGGTGCGGGTACGCATCCGGGGCCGCTGGCACACCGGCACCGCCCACCTCCTCCCCGACGACGACCCGGTGGCCCGTCTGCGCACCCTGCCCCGGGTGAACAGCGCGGCGGTCCGGGTGCTGGGGTCGGGGCTGCTGACGGTACGGGTCGATCTGGGCGGGGAACGCCCTCCCGGTCAGTCGTCCTCGGGATCCGGCTCGAAACTGAAGTAGACGCTCAGCACATACGGTTCGTCCTCGTCGTACTCATAGTCCCAGGACACGTCCACCAGGAAGACGTCGTGCTCCCCCACCCACACGGACGCCTTCCGGAACGCCTCCGCTGCGCTCGTGGCCGGGAACAGCTTCCGCGCCATGGGATGCACCTGGGTATCGGCGTCCGAGTCGTCGAAGCCCGCCGGAACGGCCAGGCAGAGATCGGGATCGAGTTGCATGGACTGCGCCCTCCTGTCGATGACGCCCGGTAAGACCGCGGCACCCGGTCGGGGGTTGAGAGGGGAACGGGTCAGTCCGCCGCCGGCCGGCGCGCCACGAACACGAACTCCCTGCCGGGGCGGTCGGGGGCGTCCCGTACGTCCTCCAGCAGGTATCCGTGGGCGGCGAGATCCGCCTCGACCTCGGCCCGCTCGCGGAACCTGAGGGTGGAGTCCGACGTCAGCGTCACCTCGCCGTCATCGCCGTCGTCGCCGTCGAGGACGTAGTGCCAACGGAAGCTCACCAGCGGGCCGGTGACCCGCGTCAGCTCCACCCAGCTCACGACCGCGCCGAACCCCGCTACCTCGGTGACCCGGTACGAGTCCTCGCGATTCCACTCCTCCCAGGCCCGCGCGGCGGGGTCGCGGGTCTCGAAGACCAGACTGCCGCCCGGCCGCAGGGCCTCGTACGCGCCCGCCAGCGTCCGCCGCCACATCTCCGGTTCCACGATCGCCTGCGCCACGTTGGCCGTCATCGTGACGAGGTCGACCCGCAGCGGGGGAAGGGCGGTGACGTCGCCGTGGACCCACCGGACCCGGTCGGCCCCCGGTTTGGCCCGCGCGACGTCCAGGGAGGCACCGGCCGGGTCCAGCCCGACCACCTCCACCCCGCGCTCCGCGAGCAGCAGCGCGAGGACGCCCGTTCCGCAGCCGATGTCCAGCACGCTCCGCGCGCCGGACTCCTGCGCGTGCAGGAGGTAGGCGTCCAGGTCGCCGCGATCGGGGTCGAGCGGGTCGTACAGTTCGGCGAGCCACCGGTCCCGGAAGATCTCGTCAGCCATGCGGCCACCGTAGGGGACGGGGCGGATCGGCTGCTCCAACGGCCCACGCCCCTGCGGCAATTCGGGCGACAGGGCGCGGCCCGCTCTGGAACGCTGGGCGTCGACCGCCGTTCCCCGGCCCCGACTCTTCGACTTCTCGACTCTTCGACTCTTCGACTCTTCGACTGAGGCTTCGCATCCATGACTTCTCGCCGCCCGGCCGTGTCCCTTCAGGAGTTCCCCGTCTCCGACGCCGAGGCGGGGCCGTACGGAATCGCCGCCGGGCCGGACGGCGCCCTGTGGTTCACGCTGGTCCACGCCGGACGCGTCGGCAGGATCACGCCCGACGGGGAGACCGCTTCGTACGCCCTCGCATCGGCGTCCGGCGGGCCCTCGGTCATCACGGCCGGGCCGGACGGCGCGCTGTGGTTCACCGAGTTCAAGGGGCACCGGATCGGTCGGATCACCACGGCCGGGGAGGTCACGTCCTTCGCCCTGCCGACGCCCGACGCCGGGCCGTTCGGGATCGCGGCCGGGCCCGACGGCGCGCTGTGGTTCACGGAGGCGGGGGCAGGCCGGATCGGGCGGATCACGACCGAGGGGGAGGTCGTCGAGTTCCCGCTCCCGGTCGCCGGGGCGTTCCCGTCGGCCATCGCCGCCGGGCCGGACGGCAGGCTGTGGTGCACGATGAACCAGGCGAACGCGATCGGTGCCGTCACGGTGGACGGTGACGTGACCGTCCACCCGCTGCCGACGCCGGGCGCCGGTCCCGTGGGCATCGCCGACGGTGGTGACGGGGCCCTGTGGTTCGTCGAGATCGGGGCCGGGCAGATCGGGCGGATCACTCCGGACGGGAAGATCGACGAGTTCCCGCTGCCGGACCGCGCGTCCCGCCCGCACGCCATCGTCGCCGACACCGACGGCGGTTGCTGGTTCACCGAGTGGGGCGCCAACCGCGTGGGCCGGATCACGTACGACGGCCACCACCACGAGATCCACGAACACGCGCTGCCGACCCCCGCCTCGGAACCCCACGGCATCGCTCTCGGCCCGGACGGCTCGGTGTGGACGGCCCTGGAAACCGGCTCGGTGGCCCGCCTGCGGGTCGTCGCGGACGCGGGCTGACGTACGTCGTCCGGCGCGGCCCCGCGGGCGTCGTCGGCGGGGCCGGGGAGGGGCCACGGGCGCACGGCGGGTGGGCGCCGCCAACCTCAGATGATGCTCTGAACCCCCGCTTTCGCCTTGTTGCCGTGTTCGGCCCGGTGTCACGATCACCGCCTCGCCCGCCACCAACGGGCCGACAGACGGGGGCCGTTCATGTCACGCACTACACGTATGCCACGCCGCACACTCACCGCCCTGGCCCTGTTGTCGGGGGCCGTCCTCCTCGCCGCCACCGCCTGCTCGGCGGACGCCGAGACCGGTTCGCAGCGGCGGGAGCCCGTACGGACGGCCGAGTCGAGCCCCGCGAGGACGACACCGGCTGCGGACTCCGGCGAGGGGGACGAGGCCGCCGTGTCCGAGACGGCCGAGGAAGTCGCCCCGGACCTGGACATGGCCGAACGCATCGTGCTGCGTCGGGACGGCGCTCGGGGCAGCGCGGCGATGGAGTTCGGCAAGGCGAAGAAGGGTGACGGCAAGGCGCTGACCGTCGGGGCGGAGTGCGAGGGCGAAGGGGAGATCGAGGTCTCCCTGCGTCCCATGGATGCCTCGTTCTCCGTGGCCTGCGGCGACGGTGAAGTGAGCGGTGAGTACAACGAGTTCTCCGTCGAGGACGCGGTCCGCGCGGGCACCGTCACCGTCAATGCCCCCTCCACCGTGCGCTGGTCCCTGTCCGTCGGCCGCGGCGACCCGACCGAGCTGGAAGCCGACTAGGGGCAGGCCCCCTACCCCCTCAACCCGTCGTGCGGGCGAACGCCGCGAGCGTGGTGAAGTCCGGGTCCCGCAGGCCGAGGCGGGGGTCCACGCGGTGCAGCAGGGCGGAGCCGTGGTGGTGGGCGGCGATGAACTCCCGGTCGGCGCGGCCGATCTCGTCGTCGACCCAGGCGAAGGGGCGCCCGGCCGCGTGCTCGACGAGGCGCCGCGTCTTCCAGAAGATCCCGGGGGTCGCGGCCGTGCCGGACACCTGCGGCGGCCCGGACGGGCCCGGACCGGCGGGCCACTCCACCACGGGCAGTTCCGGCAGCCCGAGGACCGGCCCGATGTAGGTGTTCGCCTCGCCGACCCAGGTCGTCGCCCAGGTGACGTCGAACAGGGCGGCCAGCTGCAGGAGTCGCCGTCCGTGCTCGGGGTTGAGCCAGACCCGGAGCGGCTTGACGTACGCCTCGGGCTGTCCCGGGTGCTGGGCGAGCCAGCCCTGCGGTTTCATCCGGTGGGTGGTGTACCCGGCGGGCCGCCGCTCCGGCTTCGCGGCGTACGGGTTCAGCGGCCCGTCGACGTCGAGATAGAGGAGCGGCCGGTCCGTCGACCCCCGAGGCTCACCCCGCTCGCCTCCCTCACCCCGCTCGTCCGGCTCACGCAGCATGCGGACATCATCGCGTCCGGGAGGAACGGAGGGGAAGCCCTCACCCCGGCCAGACGATCGCCTGCGTCTCGCTGTACGCGTGCAGCGCGTACGACCCCACATCGCGCCCCACCCCGCTCTTCTTGAACCCGCCGAACGGGGCCTCCATGTTGCGGCCGACGGTGTTCACGCCCACGCCTCCCGCCCGCAGGCACCGGGCCACCCGGAAGGCGCGGGCCACGTCCCCGGACCAGACGTAGTCGATGAGGCCGTAGTCGCTGTCATTGGCGAGGGCCACGGCCTCGTCCTCGTCGTCGAAGGGGAGGACGACGACCACCGGGCCGAAGATCTCCTCGCGGACGACGCGCAGGTCCGGGACGCAGTCCGCGAGGACCGTGGGAGCGACGTAGAAACCCCGTTCGTACGGCGGCCGTTGCCCGCCCGTCACCACCCGGGCGCCTTCCTTGCGGCCCAGTTCGACATAGGACTCGACGCGGTCCCGGTGCGCCGCCGAGATCACCGGGCCGACCACCGTGCCCGCCTCCCGCGGGTCTCCCACCGTCAACCGGTCGGCGTACGCGGCCAGTTGGGTGACCAGGCGGCCGTAGACACCGCGCTGGGCGATCACCCGTGTCGGTGCCGTGCAGATCTGCCCGCTGTAGAAGGTGAAGGTGGTCGCGATGCCGGCGACCGCCGCGCCCAGGTCCGCGTCGTCGAAGACGACCGCCGCGCCCTTCCCGCCCAGCTCCATCAGCTGGCGCTTCATCCCGCGCCCGCACACCTCCGCGATCCGCTGTCCGACCGCCGTCGAGCCGGTGAAACTCACCATGTCGACGTCCGGGGAGTCCACGGCGGCCTCACCCGCCTCCGCGCCGGAGCCGCTCACCACGTTCACCACGCCCGGCGGGAGACCGGCGGCCTCCAGCGCCTCCGCCATGCGGTAGACGGAGAGCGGGTCCTGCGGGGCCGGTTTCACGACGACCGTGTTGCCCATGGCGAGGGCGGGGGCGATCTTCCCGGCCGGGTTGGCCCAGGGGTTGTTGTACGAGGTGATGCAGGTGACCACGCCCACGGGGTGCCGTACGGCGAGGGCGCCCATCACGGCCGCCCGGCCGAAGGGACCCGCCTCGTTGATCTGCGGGGCGATGGGCTCCTCCACCGGCTCGACGCGGGAGTACCGCTGGAACCGGGCCGCCCCCACCCCGACCTGCATGGCCCGTGCCGTGCCGGTCGTCGCACCGCTCTCGGCCTGTGCGAGTTCGGCGTACGGGACGAGGTGGCGCCGTATGTGGTCCGCCGTACGGGCGAGGATCGCGGCCCGCTCGGCGGCCGGTACCCGCGACCACGGCCCGAACGCCTCGCGGGCGGCGGCGGCCGCCGCGTGCACCTGCTCCCGCGACGCCTCCGGCGCCCACCCGACGACCTCCTCCGTCGCCGGGTCGACGACCTCGTAGTGCCCGCCGTCGGGCTCCACCCAGGAGCCGCCGACGAACAACCGCTGCCGCTGCGTGGCCCCCGTGGGACTCACTTCGTACTCACCGTCCGGGTGTCCCGGCCGCTCCGCAGCACCTTGCCCGGCACGGCCCCGGTCACCACGTCGTCGCGGATCGCCTCGACGCCGTTGACCCAGACCGCCCGTACGCCGATCGCCCGGGAGTCGAGGCGCGGGCTGTCGCCCGGCAGGTCGTGCACCAGGGTGGCCTTGCCGGCGTCGACGCGCTCCGGGTCGAACAGGACGAGGTCCGCATGCCAGCCCTCCCGCACCTGCCCCCGTTCGCGCAGCCCGAAGAGGCGCGCCGGGTCGTCGGTGAGCATCTTCACCGCCTGCTCCAGGCCGACCAGTTTCCGGCCGCGCAGGCAGTCCCCGATGAACCGGGTGGTGTACGGGGCGCCGCACATCCGGTCCAGGTGGGCGCCCGCGTCCGAGCCGCCGAGCAGCACGTCCTCGTGCCGCCAGGTCTCGGCGCGCAGGGCCCAGGAGCCGGGGTCGTTGTCGGTGGGCATGGGCCACAGGACCGTACGGAGGTCGTCGGCGGCGCAGATCTCCACCAGGCACTCGAAGGGTTCCTGGCCTCGCTCCGCCGCGATGTCCTTGACGACGCGGCCGGTCAGGCCCTCGTTCGCCTCGCTGTAGGTGTCGCCGATGACGTACCGCCCGAAGTTCGCGAGCCGCCGGAAGACGCCGGCCTCCTTGGAGTCCGCGCGCCGCAGCATCTCCGCCCGGACCTCGGGGTCGCGCAGGCGGGCGATCCGCTCGGGCACCGGGAGGCCCAGGACCGGGCCCCATCCGGGGATCAGGTTGAGCGCGCAGAACGTGCCCAGCGACATGTTCATCGGGGTGAGGATCGGCATGGTCAGGGCCACCACCCGGCCGCCGGCCTTGCGCGCCCGTTCGCTGGCCTCCAGCTGGCGCGGCACGCGTTCGGGGACGGCGGCGTCGATGGTGAGGACGTTCCAGTTGAGGGGCCGCCCGGCGACCGCGCTCATCTCCACGAAGAGATCGATCTCGTCGTCGCTGAACTGGTCAAGGCAGCCCGCCACGATCGCCTCGATCTGGGTGCCCTCGTGCTCGCCCACGGCCCTCGACAGGGCGATCAGTTCGGCGGGCCTCGCGTGCCGCGAGGCGACCGGCATGCCGTCGCCGTCGCTGTGCGTCGAGGACTGCGTGGTCGACAGCCCCCACGCCCCGGCGTCCATCGCCTCGTGGAACAGCCGGAGCATCGCGTCCAGTTGCTCGTCGGTCGGCTGTCCGCCGACGGCGTCCGGGCCCATCACGTAGCGCCGCAGCGCGCAGTGGCCGACCATGAAGCCGGCGTTGACGGCGATCCGTCCTTCGAGGGCGTCCAGGTACTCCCCGAAGCCGTTCCAGTTCCAGGGCGCGCCTTCCTCCAGCGCGACCAGGGACATCCCCTCGACCTTGGACATCATGCGCCGCGTGTAGTCCGCGTCCTCGGGGCGGTCGGGGTTCAGGGGCGCGAGCGTGAACCCGCAGTTCCCGCCCGCGACGGTCGTCACCCCGTGGTTGAGGGACGGTGTCGCGTACGGGTCCCAGAACAGTTGGGCGTCGTAGTGGGTGTGGGGGTCGACGAAGCCGGGGGCGAGGACGAGCCCGCGCGCGTCCTCCGAGGTGCGGGACTCCTGCGTCACCTCCCCGACGACGGCGATACGGCCGTCGCGTATGCCGACGTCGGCGGTGTACGCGGGGGCGCCCGTTCCGTCCACGACGGTCGCGCCTCTGATCACATGGTCGAGCACGGCTACGCCCCTTCCACACAGGCGACAAGCACGGGAAACGAAGGCTGTGCTGCCGCGCCCCGAAGGGGCGCGGGGAACTGCGCGGGCCACCAAGACGGGCCCGCAGCCGCCGGACGAACGGCCGACCGCCGAGGAGCCCACCGCTGACGAGCCCACCGCCGACGAGCCGACCGCCGACGAGCCGACCGCCGACGCAAGACCTCGGCCTGCCGCCGAGGGCGCACCGCGGCCCGCCGGCGCCGGGCGCCCCTCAGCCGGCGCTCGCCGCGGAGCGGAACCGCGAGGTGCGGTGCACCGGATCCGTGTCGATCTTCGGGATCACGTGCTCCCCGACCAGCCGGATCGTCTGCAGCGTCGCCTCCTTGGGCACCCCCACCGGCAGTCCGAAGCTCAGCTGGTCCGCCCCGGCCTGCTCCCACCGCTTGCACTGCCGGAACACCTCGTCGGGGTCGCCGCAGATCAACAGCTCTTCCTCGATGAGGAGTTCGATGAACTCCTCGTTGTACTCGGGCAGCGTCTCCGGCCACACGGGGAAGCCGTCGGGCCGGGGGAACGTGTCGTGGTACCGGAAGACGAGCGAGGGCAGATAGTGCAGCCCGCCGTTCACGGCGATCCGCACCGCCTCGTCGTGGGTGGGCGCGCAGATCGCGGTCGTGGTCACCATGACGTTGTCGTTGACGAAGTCACCGATGGGTTCGGCGTCGACGATCGCGCTCTTGTACTTCTCCAGCACCCACTCCATGTCGGAGACCTTCTGCACGCTGAAGCCGAGCACGCCGAGCCCCTTGCGCGCGGCCATGGAGTACGAGGGCGGCGACCCGGCGGCGTACCACATCGCGGGGTGCGACTTCCCGTACGGCTTGGGCAGGATCTTGCGCGGTGGCAGCGACCAGTGCTTGCCCTGGAAGCCGACGTACTCGTCCTGGAGCCACATCTTGGGGAACTCGGCGATGGTCTCTTCCCAGATCTCCTTGGTGTGGTTCATGTCGGTCACCCCGGGGATGAACCCGAGGATCTCGTGCGAGCCGGCCCCGCGTCCGCTGCCGAACTCGAAGCGGCCCTCGGTGAGGTGGTCGAGCATGGTGACCTTCTCGGCCACCTTCACGGGGTGGTTGACCTGGGCGAGCGGGTTGAAGATGCCGGAGCCGAGGTGGATGCGGTCGGTCGCGTGGGCCAGGTAGCCGAGGAAGACGTCGTTGGCGGAGAGGTGCGAGTACTCCTCCAGGAAGTGGTGCTCGGACGCCCACGCGTACTTGAAGCCGGACCTGTCCGCCTGGATGACGTACTCGGTCTCCTCCATCAGCGCCTTGTGCTCGGCGAGGGGGTCCGTCTCGGCCCGCTTGCCCACGTATCCCTGTACAAAGAGCCCGAATTCCAAGGAGGTTCACCGTCCTCAGCGATACCCGGCGGCATTATCTGACTGTACGTCAGATCTCGTCAGGGCCGACTGTTCCACCGGCCCCGTGGAGCGTCAATAGCTGACGTGCCGTCAGATAGGCGTCCGGAACCCGCCCTCAGAGCAGGCTGACCCCGGCCAGCCAGCCGCCGTCGATCACGAACGGCTGCCCGGTGATGTAGGACGAGTCCTCGCAGGAGAGGAACAGCGCCAGGCGGGCCACCTCGTCGGGGCGGCCGATCCGGCCGAGCGGGACACGCTTGCGGTAGAGCCTGGCGACCGTCTCGGCGGACGCCTCGTCGCCCGGGTCGGTCATCGGGGTGTCGACGGAACCGGGACAGACCGCGTTGACCCGGATGCCCTTGCGGGCCAGCTCCAGCGCGGCGACCCGCGTGAGGCCGACGATCGCGTGCTTGGTCGCGGCGTACGCGCCGACGTACGCCATCCCCGTCAGCCCCGTGTACGAGGCGGTGTTGACGATCGTGCCGCCGCCGGCCGCCTCGATCTCGGGGGCCAGGGTCTTGATGCCGAGGAAGACACCGACCTGGTTGACCCGTACGACCTGCATGAACTCGTCGAGCGGGGTGTCGACGAGGGAGTTGAAGCGCAGGACGCCGGCGTTGTTGACGAGGCCGTCGACGCGGCCGTACGCGTTCTTGGCGGCGGCCACGGCGGCCGCCCAGTCGTCCTCGCGGCCGACGTCGAGGTGGGCGTAGAGCGCGCCGATCTCCTTGGCGAGGGCCTCCCCCTGGTCGTCGAGGACGTCGGCGACGACCACCTCCGCCCCCTCGGTCCGGAACAGCCGGGCCTCCTGCTCGCCCTGGCCGCGTGCGGCGCCTGTGACGAGGACGACACGTCCGTCGAGCTTGCCCATGTGGACTCCCTTCGCGGTGCGTTGGCCGAGGTCAGGGTACCGCTGAATCTGATGATGCGTCAGATAGCCGGTGAATCATTCACTCACGCAATCATAAGTGACCGGCAGGTAGGGATATTTGACCCTGTCGGGGATCCGTAAAGGCGGCCAATAATCCCTCATCGAAAGGTAAAGCCACCCCCAAGGAGACACTGCGACATGGCAGCCAAGAGGCGCTTCAAGAACAAGAAGGTCCGGTACATCGCCATCGGAGCCTCGCTCACGACAGGAGTGGCCGTCGCCGCCGTTCTGCTGCCGTCGGCCAGCGCCGCCGAGGAGTTGACGGCCGACCAGATCATGAAGAAGTGCGAGCGGGCGAAGGTACTCAACGGCAAGCAGCAGGACATCTTCGATTTCGGAGGACATCCGGTTGCCGGTCCCAGTTTCGAGTCCGACAACTGTGATTTCGTCGAGACGAAGTTCGAGACCTTCGACGGTCCCACGGAGAAGGTCACCGTCGACTTCCCGAACTGCGAGCCGAACGCCACCGAACCGTCGAAGGTGACCACCGAGTTCTCCAAGGCGGTGGGTCAGGGCGAGGGCAAGTACACCGTGACCCAGCAGGGTGCCCTCGGCGGCCTCTTCGGAGCACTGAGCGGATCCTGGGTGAAGCACAAGGGCACCCTCGACATGACCGTCAAAACGGCCACCGCAAGCGAGTCGGAAACCCGGGAAGTGCCGGTCGGCAAGGTCATGCACGTGACGTTCACGCCGAAGATGCAGCGCATGACGGGCGAGTGGCGGGTGCGCATCGACGCCGACCCCGGCAGCTTCGCCGTGAACCCCACGCCCGAGCAGAACTTCGTGGCGCCGGACGTCGTCGAGGGTCCGGTGATTCTGGAGAGCGCCGCGGGCACACCCGGACTCGCGGACGGCACCAGCAAGGTCGTGCTGGAGGACTGCTGACGGCCGCCACCGGTCGCCCCCACACCACACCTCCCCCCGGATCCCGGCGAGCCGCCTCCCCGCGCCCTCCCCGCACGGGCACCCCTCTCCATCCGCTCATCCCCCCGATTCCCCTCGCAGGAGACACGCATGACACGCACCAGGCGCAGCGGCAACCACCGCAGCAAGAAGAAGCGCATCACCCTCGCGCTGGCACCGGTCGCCGCCCTGGGTCTCGCCATCCCCCTGATGTACAGCGCCGGCGCCGCGACCCCCGACGAAGTGGCCACCGACTGCCGCACAAACTCTGACAAACTGGACAACTGCGAGTTCGTGGACGTCCAGGTGAAGAGGGACAGCCTGGGTCCCAACGAGCGGGTCACCTCGGTCACCGACAACTGCGGGGTCAGCACCGCGGCGACCAAGACCTTCAGCGGCACCGCGTCCGTGACACGCGTCATCCAGCTGGAGGACGGCTTCAGTGTGGACGGCAGCACGAAGCTGGGGAACTCCTTCTTCGAGATCGGCGGCAAGTTCTCCACCTCGGAGATCAACATCAAGCGCGACGACACCACGTCGTCGTTCTCCTTCTCCCGGTCCGACACGGTGAAGGCCGACCACATCGCCTTCTTCATGTGGTCCCACAAGCGCACCGACGTGAGCGGCTTCCTCAAGGCCACCTACAAGGAGGCCCAGGACGGTCAGACGGTGTTCTTCTCGCCCAGTGAGGGGGCGACGAACGTGCACGTCTTCTATCCGCAGCTGCTGGCCAGCGGAACTCCGGACGGCCGCCTCTGGCTGCGCAACGTGCAGTGCGGTACGCCCCAGGCCAACGGAATCATCAACAGCGAGGGAAGCGTGCGCGCCGAACCCGGATTCGAGCAGGGCGGCGAGAACGTGACCGACGTCGAGATCCCGCTCTCCGAAGTGACCATCCAATAGCGTCCGGAGAAACCCGAATAATCCCCCGTGCCCTGCGCGGGGGATTTTTTGTGCGGCTTCCGGTAAACGCGTCCGCGTTTATCGAAGTTGCCTCGAAGGACTTCAGCCGAGTGTTCTCACACGCGAACCTCCGGGGTCGCTCCCAGCCATCTCAGTACGGCCTCCGTGCTCCCCCGGGCGTCCAGCTTGGCGTAGATGTTGCTGAGGTTGTTGCGGACGGTCTTCTCGCTCAGCGACAGACGCAGGCCGATCTCCTGGGCGCCGAGGCCGGTGGAGAGCAGTTCCATGACCTGGCGCTCGCGGGGCGAGAGCAGTGAGCGCAGCCGCTCTCTCGCCTCCCCGTGCCCGGGCAGGTGCCGGGCCGCGTCCCGGATGGCGGCGCAGGCGACGGGCGAGAAGTAGGTGTGGCCGACCGTGGCGGCCACCACCGCGGAGGAGAGCATGCAGGTGCAGTAGTCGCCGTCGACCAGGTAGCCGGCCCCGCCCCGGAACGCCTCCACGACCGTCTCGGGGTCGCGGCAGGGGCTGACGACGATCACCGGGGCGCTCATGGGCCCCATGGCCTTCAGCAGCCCCGCGAACGACACCGACGGGTCCTCGGAGCGCAGGACCACGACGTCCGCCTCGGTCTCGCGGAGTTCACGGTAGGGCGGCGGGACGAGCAGGGCGCTGCTCACGTACCGGTCGTCGGGGCCCGGCCAGTCCTCGTGCGGCCACTGCCCCGGGGCACAGGCCAGGGCGACGGACAGGCCGGGGGGCGACGGTGCCGTCGGGCGGGGTGGGCGTGCCGGGACTCGGGTGGGTTGTGCGGGAACAGCCGAAACGGGGGTGCCTGCGTGCTGGGACGTTCTGACGTGCCGGGGGGATCGCACCTCGCGTGTCCTTCCGCCGAAGCCATGACTCCCCTACATACGTGACTCCGGGGTCAGTTGTTCGAAGTTTCAAGGACGAAAAGCGAAGCTGTCTGACAGGTTCGCCGCCCCGGCCAACGGGCGGCCGAAACCCGTCTGTCCTGAACTCTCGTGCGCAGCAGCCGAGTTCAGAGGGCTGGACCCTCGCGGAGCGGACGGGCGGTAAGGTCCGGACGTGCGTTGATCCGCCGGGCGGTGGCCGAGTGCCGCCGCAGAGGACGCGGGCGACACCGGCGAGTCCCGGGGCCGCCCGGTTCGGCCTACCCGCCTCCACCCACCCGGAGATCACGCCATGACCGCTCAGCGGCCCGCCCTCTCGTACTCCTACGACGCGTTCGTCGGACTCGCCACCGCCGACCCGGCCGTCGTCGGCCTCGTCCTCAAGGGCTCCCGGGCCCACGAGGGCATGACCACCGCGCACTCCGACCACGACCTGTACGTCGTCCTCGCCGACGGCACGGCCACGTCCCTCACCCGCTGCCACGGACACCGCACGCCGGAACTCGACCTCGTGGTCCTCTCCCTCGACGACTTCCGCGCGACGGGCATGCCCGGCTTCGAGCGCTACGCCCTGGCCCGCGCCCGGGTCGTGCTCGACCGGCTGGACGGGGAGATCGCCCGGATCCTGGCGGCCAAGGCGCGGCTCGGCGCGGACGAGGCCCGCCGGGAGGCGGCCGCCCACCTCGACGCCTACGCCAACTCCCTCTACCGCTCGGTCAAGAACGACCGCGACGGCCAGGCGCTCGCGGCCCGCCTGGACGCCGCCGACAGCGTCCGCCACCTGCTGGAGACCCTCTTCGCCCTGGACCGCCGCCCGCGCCCCTACAACAAGTACCTGGAGTGGGAGCTGACCCGCTTCCCGCTCCCCGACTGGAACACGGCCACGCTCCTGGACGCCGTGCACGACATCACGACCACGGGCGACGTCTCCACACAGCGCCGCCTCTTCGCCCAGGTCGAAACGGTGACGCGCCGCGCCGGGCACGGTCCGGTCCTGGACGCGTGGGGCGAGGACCTGCGGCTGATGCGGCCGCGGTAGGGGCAGGGCCGTCGCGGTGACCGGAGAGAAGCGTGGCCAGGCATCAGGCGACGCTACCCGCTCGCCTCACGCCGGTCGGGACGCAGCGCGGCGCGAGCCGCTGCGACCTCTTCCCGGGAGAGCGGGTCATGGTCGGTCTCGAAGTCGGTGACCAGGTCATGCAGCTTGTCCATGGCCACACGCTGTTCCAGTGCCTCGGCCACATAGGCCGAGAAGCCCCCGGGGCCCACCTGCGCGCGTACAGCCTCGGCGAGGTCCTCGGGAAGGCTGACAGAGTATTTCCTCCAGCCACGCATGCACCTCATGCTGCCAGAGAAGGGCATTCACCGCCTTGCCTGACACCATCGGCAGACCTCACAGGGTCCTCGCAGAGTCCTCCTGAAGCAGCGGCCCCACCTCGGCCCCGAACACCCCCACCTGGTCCGCGAGTTCACTCACCCCTCGGCTCCGGAAGCGCACCTGGATCTGGTTCACGCCCATCGCCCCGTACGCGCGCAGGGAGTCCGCGAGGGCGGCCGGGCTGCCGGTCAGGGTGCGGCGGCCCACCTCCCAGGACGGGGTGCCCATGTACAGCGGCTCGGTGATCGCGCCGATCGTGAGCGGGGTCGCGACGCCGGCCTCCTCCCGCAGGCGGCGCAGGCGGGCGATCTGGGACGGGAGGCGGTCGCGGGGGTCGCCCTGGGGGAGCCAGCCGTCGCCCCGTACGGCGGCCCGGCGGACGGCGGCGGGGGACGAACCGCCGACCCACACCGGGACGCGGGCCTGGGCGGGGCGCGGGCGCTGGCCCAGGTCCTCGAAGTCGTAGAGCTTGCCGTGGTGGGAGGGGAACTCGTCCGGGCCGAGGGCCGCGCGCAGGGCGTCCAGGCACTCGTCCAGGACCGCGCCCCGGCGTTCGAAGTCCACCCCCAGCGCCTCGAACTCCTCGCGCACGTGGCCGGCGCCCACGCCGAGGACCAGCCGGCCCCCGGAGAGGTGGTCGAGGGTGGCGTACTGCTTGGCCGTCAGGAGCGGTTGCCGCAGCCCGACGACGGCGACATGGCTGAGCAGCCGGACCCGTTCGGTGACGGCGGCCAGGTAGGCGAGCGTGGCGACGGGGTCGTACCAGACCGTGCTCATCGCGGGCGCGAGGCGGCGCGGTATGGCCACGTGGTCGCAGGCGGCGATGTACGCGAATCCGGCCCGGTCGGCGGCCCGCGCGATCCGTGCCAGGTCCTCCGGGCCGGCGTCCGCCTCCCAGGGCTCGGCGTAGAGGGTGCTCTGCGACTGGACCGGCAGCTGCATCCCGAAGGCGAGCCCGCCGCCGGACCCGCCCGGCCGCCCTTCCCCGGTGGCGCTCACCTCGCGCTCCCCCGTCCCGCTCACCTCGCGCTCCCCGGCCCCGCCCACAGCCCCTCCTTCGTCAGGCCCAGCAGTTCGATCGCGTTCCGCCGCACGATGCGGTCCACGACGTCCGGGTCCAGGTGGCCCATCTGCGCCTCGCCGACCTGCCGCGACTCGGGCCAGGTGGAGTCGGAGTGGGGGTAGTCGGTCTCGTACAGCACGTTGCCGACGCCTATCGCGTCGATGTTCCTCAGCCCGAACGCGTCGTCGAAGAAGCAGCCGTAGACGTGGTCGGCGAAGAGTTCCGACGGCGGGCGGTGGACCTTGTCGGCCACCCCGCCCCAGCCCCGGTTCTCCTCCCACACCACGTCGGCGCGCTCCAGGATGTAGGGGATCCACCCGATCTGCCCCTCGGCGTACATGACCCTGAGGTTGGGGAAGCGTTCGAACTTGCCGCTCATCAGCCAGTCGACCATCGAGAAGCAGCAGTTGGCGAAGGTGATCGTGGAGCCGACGGCGGGCGGCGCGTCGGCGGAGGTCGACGGCATCCGGCTCGACGAGCCGATGTGCATCGCCACGACCGTGCCGGTCTCGTCGCAGGCGGCGAGGAAGGGGTCCCAGTCGTCGGTGTGGACGGAGGGCAGACCGAGGTGCGGGGGTATCTCGGAGAAGGCCACGGCCCGCACGCCGCGCGCCGCGTTCCGGCGTACCTCCGCCGCCGCCAGCTCCGCGTCCCAGAGCGGGATGAGGGTCAGCGGGATCAGCCGGCCCCGGGCGTCGGGGCCGCACCACTCCTCCACCATCCAGTCGTTGTAGGCCCGCACGCCCAGCAGCCCCAGTTCGCGGTCGGCCGCCTCGGTGAACGTCTGGCCGCAGAAGCGCGGGAAGGTCGGGAAGCAGAGGGCCGACTGGACGTGGTTGACGTCCATGTCCGCGAGGCGCTGCGGGACGTCGTACGAGCCGGGGCGCATCTGCTCGTAGGTGATGATCTCCAGCTTGATCTCGTCCCTGGAGTAGCCGACGGCGGTGTCCAGGCGGGTCAGCGGGCGGTGCAGGTCCTCGTAGACCCACCAGTCGCCGATCGGGCCGTCGTCGCCGGGAGCGCCCATCACGGGCTTGAAGCGGCCGCCGAGGAACGTCATCTCCTTCAGCGGCGCGCGGACGATCCGGGGGGCCGTGTCCAGGTACTTCTTCGGGAGCCTGTCCTGCCAGACGTTCGGCGGCTCCACCGTGTGGTCGTCGACGGAGATGATCTTCGGGAACGGGGTGGGGGCGGTGGCGGGATCCGTGGCGCTCGTCTCCAAGGTGTCCATGTCCGTCACGGTAGCGCTGATCTGACGACCCGTCAGTAATCTGTTCGCCTGTGTGGACCTGGTGACACTCCCGTGGCTCCGCGTGATCGAACCCCTCCACGGCTGACGGATCCGCCACGAGCAAGGCAAACTGGCTCGTGCACCAAGGAGGCTTGGGAGACGTCGATGGGTGGTGAACCGGGAGTGCCGCAGAGCGGTGTGCCGCGCGTGCCGGAGCAGAGGGCCGCCGTGGACGCAACGGTTCCGGAACCGGCCCCCCAGCCGCCGGCCGACCTGCGCTTCGCCGTGCTCGGACCCGTACGGGCCTGGCGCGGCACCGAATCCCTCGCCACCGGTTCGCCTCAGCAACGGGCACTGCTGGCCGCGCTGTTGCTGCGCGAGGGCCGCACGGCCACCGCGCACGAGCTGATCGACGCCCTGTGGGGCGACGACCCGCCCTCGCAGGCGCTGGCGGCGGTGCGGACGTACGCCTCGCGGCTGCGCAAGGTGCTGCCCGGGGTGCTGGTCAGCGAGTCCGGCGGCTACGCGGTCCGCGAACTGCCCGGCGGCGCGCTGGACCTGGCCGTGGCCCAGGAACTCGCCGCCGACGCCGAGAAGGCAAGAAGCTCCGGCGATCTGCTCCGGGCCCGCGAGCTGCTGAACAGGGCGCTGGGACTGTGGGACGGCGAAGTCCTGGCGAGCCTGCCGGGACCGTACGCGGAGACCCAGCGCGCCCGCCTGGAGGAGTGGCGTCTCCAACTCGTGGAGTCACGCCTCGACATGGACCTGGAACAGGGCTGCCACGCGGAGGCGGTCTCCGAGCTGACCGCGCTCACCGCCGCCCATCCTTTGCGCGAGCGACTGCGCGAACTGCTGATGCTGGCCCTGTACCGCAGCGGACGGCAGGCCGAGGCCCTCGCGGTCTACGCCGACACCCGCCGCCTGCTCGCCGACGAACTGGGCGTGGACCCCCGCCCGGGTCTGCGGGAGCTGCAGCAGCGCATCCTCCAGGCGGACCCGGGCCTCGCGGAGCCCTCCGCGCCCCTCGCGGCCGAGACCTCCGCGGCCCCGGTCCGGCCCGCCCAACTTCCCGCAACGGTTCCGGACTTCACCGGCCGCGCCGCGTTCGTGAAGGACCTGAGCGAGGTGCTGGCGGAGGCGTCCGGCGCCGAGGGCCAGGTGATGTCGGTGTCCGCGCTGGCGGGCATCGGCGGCGTCGGCAAGACGACACTCGCCGTGCACGTGGCCCACCAGGCCCGGTCGTCCTTCCCGGACGGGCAGCTGTACGTCGACCTCCAGGGCGCCGGCGCCCGGCCCGCCGAGCCGGAGACGGTCCTCGGCTCGTTCCTGCGCGCGCTCGGCACGGCCGACTCCGCGATCCCGGACTCCCTGGAGGAGCGGGCCGCGCTGTACCGGTCGGTCCTGGACGGCCGCCGGATCCTGGTGCTGCTCGACAATGCGCGGGACGCGGCCCAGGTACGGCCGCTGCTGCCCGGCACGGCGGGCTGCGCGGCCCTGGTCACCGCCCGGGTGCGGATGGTGGACCTGGCCGGCGCCCATCTCGTCGACCTCGACGTGATGTCGCCCGACGAGGCCCTGCAGCTCTTCACCAGGATCGTCGGCGAGGAGCGTGTCGCCGCGGAGCGCAAGGCCGCGCTCGACGTCGTCGCGGCCTGCGGCTTCCTGCCGCTCGCCATCCGCATCGCCGCGTCCCGGCTGGCGGCGCGCAGGACGTGGACGGTGTCCGTCCTCGCCGCCAAACTCGCCGACGAGCGGCGCCGGCTGGACGAGCTGCAGGCCGGTGACCTGGCGGTGAAGGCCACCTTCGAGCTGGGTTACGGCCAGCTGGAGCCCGCGCAGGCCCGCGCCTTCCGCCTCCTCGGCCTCGCGGACGGCCCGGACATCTCGCTGGCCGCGGCGGCCGCCGTGCTGGACCTGCCGCCGGAGGAGACCGAGGACCTCCTGGAGATCCTCGTCGACACGTCCCTCCTGGAATCCGCCGCCCCCGGCCGCTACCGCTTCCACGACCTCGTCCGCCTCTACGCGCGTGCATGCGCCGAACGCGACGAACAGCCGCCGAGCGAGCGGAGCGCGGCGATGTCCCGGCTGCTGGACTTCTATCTGGCGACGGCGACCCGGGTGTACGCGATCGAGCGGCCGGGGGACCGGACGGTCGCCCATCTGGAGCGGAGCCGTTATGCGGGACGGGAGTTCGTCTCCGCCTCCGACGCGTTGGACTGGCTGCACGCGGAGGCGGAACCGCTCCTCGCATGCGTCCAGCAGTCGCTGGGGGCGTCCACGCTGCGCCGGGCCGTCGACCTGCTGCTGGCCACCATCGACCTGGCCGAGTCCGGCGCCGGTTCGCGCCGCTACGAGACGACCGCGCTCGCCGCGCGTGACGCGGCGGCGGCCGTCGGGGACGCGCACGCCGAGACCCGGGCACGCATCACACTGGCCCAGGTCCTCAGCCAGGCGGGACGCTTCGACGAGGCCGAGCGGGAGGCCGAGCGCGCCGATCTGGTGAACGAGGCGGCAGGCGACCCCTGGACCAGCGGCACCGCCCCCAACCAACTGGGGATCATCGCCATCTGCACCGCCCGCTTCCCGGACGCCGAAGCCTTCCTGCTCAGGGCCATCGAGGCGTTCCAGGCGGACGGCAACAAGCCCGGCGAGGCGAGCGCGGTGTGCAACCTGTCCCGCTCCCTCGCCTCCATGGGCCGTACCGCCAGCGCCGTCGATCTCGCCCGGCGGGGCGTGGAGATCTACGACGAGCTGGGTCTGACCGTACGCCTCGCGAACTCCCGCTATGCCTCGGGAATCGTGCTCACCCAGGCGGGCCGGCTCCATGAGGCCCTGGAACAGCTCGAAGCGGCACTGCTGATCTTCACCGAGAACCGGCAACGGCTGTGGGAGGGCACGACCCACTTCCGGGTGGCCCAGGTCCACCTGGCGGCGCGGCGGCCCGCGCAGGCGGCCCAGCACGCCGAACAGGCGCTGGCGATCGGCTGCATCGGCGGCGACTGGATGCGGGCCAATGCCCTGACCCTGTTGGGCCGGGCCCTGGTGGCCCTCGGCCAGTCGGACCGGGCCCGTGTCTGCTGGCGTGAGGCGCTGACGATGTACGAGCGGAACAACTCGGCGGAGGCCGACGAGGTGCGCGGTCTGCTGCATCCGCTCGCGGCGGCGTGACATCCCTGGGGCAGGACGTTCATCGAACGTTTATGGGCGGCTGACAAGCTCAGTTCATCGATCCGTCGCGTCGGGGGGCAGGCGGATCCGAAGGGCCTCACGGTCGGTCGAGGCCACCTGAAACGCCCGTTCGGCGACCCCCGGGGGAGTTGCCGAACGGGCGCTTTCCGCCCAGAAGCACCGTTCACTCACGGGGAGTTCCAGCGATGAGCGACAAGTTGAAGCAAGACCCGGAGATCACCACGATGGACCAGCACGCACCCGCCCCGCCGAAGAAGGACGGGCCGGTCACCACGCTGGACCAGCACGCGCCGGCCCCGCCGAGCGAGGACCCGGAGATCACCACGATGGACCAGCACGCACCCGCCCCGCCCGCCCTGGACCTGGGCGGCAAGTGACCTTCTCCTGACGGGGGATCGGCCGCGGTGGCGCGGAGGGGGAGCCACCGCGGCCGAGGTGTGTCCGGGGGCGGTGCTCAGGGAGGGACGAGGATGATCACAGCGCCTGCCGGGCCGGGCACGCCCGTCGTGCCGCGGCCGGAGAGGACCCCGCCCGCGCTGCGCGCGGCCCTGGCGCGGGTGGCGCCGCACCGCCTGGGCGAGATGGAACGGCAGAAGGACGAGGCCATCACCCTGGCCGCCCGCACGGGCAGCCTGGGCCCGATCACCCGCTTCCTCGACACCTGGGCCGTCACCGTCGAGATCGCCCGGCACCCCGCCACGGCCGCCCGCCTGCACACCGCGGAGCACACCGCCCGCACCGTCGACCACGTCGACCCGGCCTGGCGCGAGGCGATGCACGAGATCCGCGACCTGCACGCGACGGCCCGGAGATCACTCGATCAGGAACCACCCGGCCAGGACCCGGCCGGGCGGACGGCGGCCGACCGGTAGCGGGCCGACCGGTAGCGGGCCGACCGCGTACCGGCGAGGGCGCGCACGGACGATCCCGCATCGCCCACCCCTCACCGCCCCCGCAACTCCCCCTTCACCACCTTCCCGCTCGCGTTCCGCGGCAGCTCCCTCATGAACTCCACCGATCTCGGCACCTTGTAGTTGGCCATCTCGCGCCGGGACCAGGCGATGAGGTCGTCGGCGGTGACGTGGGAGCCGGGGCGGCGGACGACGTAGGCCCTGCCGACCTCGCCGAGGCGGGTGTCGGGGACGCCGACGACCGCCACGTCGGCCACGTCCGGGTGGAGGCCGAGGAGCTGCTCGATCTCCGCCGGGTACGCGTTGAAGCCGCCGACGATGAACATGTCCTTGATGCGGTCGGTGATCCGGAGGTTGCCCGCCTCGTCGAGGACGCCGACGTCACCGGTGCGGAGCCAGCCGTCGGCGGTGACCGCGCGGGCGGTCTCGGCGGGGTCCTCGAAGTAGCCCCGCATGACGTTGAAGCCGCGGACGAGCACCTCGCCCGGCGAGCCCGGAGGCAGGGCGGAGCCCAGCGGGTCCACGACCCGCACCTCCGTCCCCGGTATCGCCCGCCCGGACGTCGAGGCGATCACCGACGGCTCGTCGCCGCGCCGGCACATCGTGACGATGCCGGACGCCTCGGACAGGCCGTACGCCGTCAGGACGGTGTCCACGCGCAGCTCCGCCCGCAGCCGTTCGACCAGGCGCAGCGGCACCACCGCCGCGCCGGTCACCACCAGGCGCAGGGAGCCGAGGTCGTAGTCGTCGCGGGCGGGGTGGTCCAGGAGGGACTGGTGGAGGGTGGGCGGGCCGGGCAGGACGGTGACGCGTTCCGCCGCCACGTTGGCCATCGCCGTCTCCACGTTGAACACCGGCTGCGGGATCATCGTCGCGCCCCGCATGAGGCAGGCGATCACGCCCGCCTTGTAGCCGAAGGTGTGGAAGAAGGGGTTCACGATGAGGTAGCGGTCGCCGCGGCGGAGCCCGGCCAGCTCGCTCCACACCTCGTACGCCCGCAGGGTCTGCGCGTGGGTGATGACCACGCCCTTGGACCGGCCCGTGGTGCCGGAGGTGAAGACGATGTCGGACGGGGAGTCCCCGGTCAGCGCCTCCGCCCGCTCCCGCACGGCCCGCTCCCCCACCCCGTCGCCGCTCGCGAGGAAGTCCTTCCAGGTGCGGAAGTCGGCGGGTGCGTCGTCGGCCAGCACCACCACCTGTTCCAGGTGCGGGAGTCCGGGCAGCGGTCCCGGCCGCTCGCACACGCTCCCGGCGCCCCGCGCCCGCAGCCGTCCGCCGTCCGCGCCGGCGGCCCGCCGCAGCGAGGCCACGTACGACGTCCCGAGGAACGTCCCGGTGACGAACAGCAGCCTGGCCCGGCTGCGCGCCAGCACGTCCGCCGCCTCGCCGCCCTTGAAGCGGGTGTTCAGCGGGACGAGCACCGCGCCCGCCGAGACCGCGCCGAGCGCGGAGACGATCCAGTCGAGGGAGTTCGGCGCCCAGAGGGCGACCCGGTCGCCGGTCCGGACGCCGTTCGCGACGCAGGCGGCCGCCGCGCGTTCCACCCGCGCGCCCAGCTCCGCGTACGACACCCGCGTACGCCCGTCGACGACGGCCTCGTCCCCGCCGTACCGCCGGGCCGCCGAGCGGACCAGCCCGGGGACGGTCCCCCACGCCTCCCGTCCCAGGTCCGCGCGTCCCTCCACCTCACCGATCACAGCAGCCTCCGTAGCGAGAAACCAGTGTCCACGTACTGCCCGGCCATGAGCTGACTACCCGTCAGATTAGCTGTACCCTGACGGACTGTCAGCAGCCGACAGCCCCTGTGCGGAGGTGTGCTCCGCAGCCTGTGCGGAGGTGTGCCCCATGGCTCCCATGACCGTGCTCAAGGACGCGACGGCGATCGTCGGCATCGGCCAGACCGCCTTCGCCAAGCAACTGCCGGCAACGGAACGGGCCTTGGCGTGCCGGGCGATCCTCGCCGCACTCGACGACGCGGGCATAGCCCCGGACGAGGTCGACGCGCTCGCCTCGTACACGATGGAGGAGACGGACGAGGTCGAGGTGGCCAAGGCGCTCGGTCTCGGCGACCTCACCTTCTTCAGCAAGGTCGGCTACGGAGGCGGCGGTTCGTGTGCCACGGTCGCGCATCTGGCCGCCGCGATCGCGACCGGCCAGGCCACGGTCGGCGTCGCCTGGCGGTCCCGCAAACGCGGCTCGGGCCCCCGCCCGTGGAAGAACACCACGGTCCAGCTCCCCACCCCCGCGCAGTGGACCCGCCCCTACGGTCTGCTCCGCCCCGCCGACGAGATCGCCATGCTCGCCCGCCGCCACATGCACGAGTACGGCACCACCCGCGACCACCTCTTCAACGTCGCCCTGGCCTGCCGCAACCGGGCGAACCAGAACCCCGCCGCGATCATGTACGAGCGCCCCCTGACCCGCGAGATGTACATGAACTCGCGCTGGATCAGCGAACCCCTCTGCCTCTTCGACAACTGCCTGGAGACGGACGGGGCGTTGGCCTGTGTCGTGGTCTCCGCCGAACGCGCCCGCGACTGCCGCCGCACCCCCGTCTACGTCCACTCCGCCGCCCAGGGCCTGCCCGCCCAGCACCACGGCATGGTCAACTACTGGAACGACGACCCGCTGACCGGCCCCGCCTGGACCGCCGCCCGGCACCTGTGGAAACACGCGGACATCACCCCGGACGACATCGACGTGGCCCAGATCTACGACGCGTTCACCGCGCTGATCCCCCTCTCCCTGGAGGGCTACGGCTTCTGCGGCCGGGGCGAGGGCGGCGCGTTCACCGAGGGCGGCGCCCTGGAGAGCGGCGGCCGGCTGCCCCTCAACACCTCCGGCGGCGGCCTCAGCGAGGCGTACGTCCACGGGTTCAACCTGATCACCGAGGGCGTACGGCAGCTGCGCGGCACGAGCACCGCCCAGGTACCGGGGGCGGCGAGCTGCCTGGTGACGGCGGGCGAGGGCGTCCCGACGTCGGCCCTGCTGCTGAGGAACTGAACACCGGACGGAACCGAAGGAGTCGAGGACATGCTGACCCCCGCCGTGGACGAGGACGGCGCCCCCTTCTGGGAGTACGCCGCCCGGGGCGAACTGCGCATCCAGGCCTGTGCCGACTGCGGCGAACTCCGCTTCCCGCCCCGGCCCTGCTGCCCCCACTGCCGCTCGTTCGCGGCGACGTGGCGCCGGGTCGGCGGCCGGGGGCGCATCTGGTCGTACGTCCTGCCCCACCCGCCCCTCCTGCCCGACTACGCCGAGCAGGCCCCGTACAACGTCGTCCTCGTCGAACTCGCCGACGCCCCCCGCGTCCGCCTCGTCGGCAACCTGGTGAGCGCGCCGGGCGCCCGCCTCGACTCCGTCCCCGCCGACCGTCTGCGGATCGGCGCCCGGGTCCAGGTGGTCTTCACCGCCGACGGCCTCCCCCAATGGGTACTGGAGCGGCCGTGACCCTGCGGACCACGACGGACAAGGACACGGGCGTCGCCCTGCTCACCCTGGACCGCCCGGAGCGGCACAACGCCCTCGACCTGACGACGATCGAGCAACTGACCCTGACCTGGAGGGAGTTGCGCTACGACGACACCGTACGGGCGGTCGTCGTGACCGGCGCCGGCGACCGGGCTTTCTGCACGGGCCTCGACCGGGATGCGGCCTCCTCCGTCCCCCAGCCGCACTCCCCCTACACGATCGAGGACCCCCTCCTCCGGGTCGGCCCGAAATCCAACGACCTCTGGAAACCGGTGATCGCGGCGGTCAACGGCATGGCCTGCGGCGGCGCGTTCTACCTCCTCGGCGAAGCGGAGTTCCTCGTCGCGGACCCCTCGGCCGCCTTCTTCGACCCCCACACCACCTACGGCATGGTCAGCGCCTTCGAGTCGATCCTCATGTCCCAGCGCATGCCCTACGGGGAGGCCACCCGCATGGCCCTGACGGGCACCGCCGAGCGGATGTCGGCCCGCAGGGCGTACGAGGTGGGCCTGGTCTCGGAGGTGACGGAACCCGGCGGATCCGTCCCCGCCGCGCTCCGCTGCGCCGAGGTGATCGCCGGGTACCCGCCGGAGGCCGTCCAGGGCACGGTCCGCGCCTGCTGGGCCGCCCGGGAGACGGCACGGGCGCACGCGCTGGCGTACGCCCCGCACCTGGTCTCCCTGGGCAACCTGCCGACGGACCGGCAGACGGAGCTGTTCACGGGCCGCCGGCCGGGTGGGTACCGGGTGCGGTGAACTCCGGCCCGCACCCCCGCGCACCCACGCCCCCGCGCACCCGGGACGCCGCCCCGCCCGCCCCCGCTCAGTGCCGGGCGTTCGCCGGTACCTCGATCTGGCTGTCGGCCCAGCCCGTCCGGGTCGTCGCCGTGTAGTTCACCGTCGTGCCGGCGTCGAGACCCGCCTCGCGGGCCCTGGCCGACGGTTCGACCAGCACGAGCAGTTCGGCGAGCAGCCCGCCGGTGGACGGGTCCACCACGACCCGCTGCTCCACACGGCCCAGCGGTGTCGCGTGCGTGCCCGGGAAGGCGATGCCGACGCCCTTGCGCCCCAGCGGGTCGGTGACCCGCCCGAGCCCGCGGACGCCGGGCTGTTCCGCCATCACCCGGTACGCGGCGGCCCGGACGGCGGGCTTCACCGGCATCGTGATCAGGTCGGCGGCCTGACGCAGGACGTAGGCCGTGCGGTCGCCGATCTCGGCGCCCTCGTCCTGCCCGTGCCGGCGCTCCAGCTCCCGCCGCAACTCCGCAGTACCGGAAGGGAGTTCGAGCAGATCCTGGTAGGAGGCGTTGCGCGGGCCGAGCGCGTAGATCTTCTCGTCCGCGTCCGTGCGCATGACCATCGGCCGCCGGGGCCCCATCGTGTACCCGAGCGTGCCGCCCGCCTCGTTGCCGAGAACCTCCGCCTGCATCGTCCGAGGGGAGCCGGCGGCCCGCCAGCGTGCCGCGTCCTCCTCGGTCCGGGGGGCGATCTCGGCGTCCAGACCGGAGACCAGCAGGCTCCGGGTCCCCGGGCGCACCCCCACCGACCACCGGGAGGTCGCCGTGTCGCGCACGGCGAGGAGCTGCCCCTTGCCGTCCTCCGCGCCGACGACGTTCACGTCCTGCGAGCGGGTGGTGGTCTGCCAGTACGTTCCCTCGCCGTCCGCCGTGCCGACCTTCCTGGCCGCGCTGAGCAGTTCGAGGCGTCCGTCCGGCGCGGACGCGTCCGGCCCTGCGGCGGAGGAGGAGTGCGGGGACGCGCCCGGGCGGGTGCCGAGCGGGTCGCGGTCGAGGGTGCTCACGACCACGGCCGACGCGGCGACGGCCGCGAGGGCGGCCGCGGTGCCGAACGGCCGGATGCCGGACCGCAGTCGCTCCGGGACGCGGAGGCGTGCCGGGCGGTCGTCCGTCGACCGGGCGAGGATGCGCGCCAGGTCCGCGCGCTGCCGCGGGGAGTCCGCGAGCTTCGACGGGTCCAGTTCGTCGGGCCGGGCGTCCGCGAGCACCTGCATGACGTCGGGCCGCCCGGACCGTCCGTGGGTGTCCTTCACGTGAGTGCTCCTCTGCGATCGGTGCGGCCGGGGGCCTGGGGTGCGTGGGGTGTGGGCGGTGCGGGCGGTGCGGGCGGTGTGGGGGACGCGGGCGGTACGGGCGCCGTGGAGTGCGCGTTCCGTACGGGGGCCGCCGGGGCCGGGTGCGCCGGGTGCGCCGGGTCCAGGGCCTTCTCCAGACGGCGGCGGGCTCGGTGCAGCCGGACGGCCAGCGTCGCGGTGGTGCAGCCCAGGACCCGGGCGGCCTGCCGGGCACTCAGCCCGTGCCAGGCGATGAGTGTCAGCAGCTCCCGGTCGGCCTCGGACAGGCTCGCCAGGGCCTGCAGCGCGGCGTCCCGTTCGGTCACGTCCGCCGCGACGTCACCGGTCTCGCCGCGGGCACCGCGGCCGATCTGCTGTGCCTCCGCGGCGGCGAGGGCGTACTGGTGGGCGTCGCGGCGGCGCAGTTCGCGCACCAGGTTGCGCGCGACCCCCAGGAGCCAGGGCAGCGCAGGGCGCGGGATGTCCCGTACCCGCCGCCAGGCCACGGTGAAGGTCTCGCTGGTGATGTCCTCCCCCACCTGCCGTCCCACCAGGCTGGTGGCGTAGGCGAGGACGCGTGGATAGCACTCCTCGTAGATGTCCCTGAAGCGTTGCGCATGGGTCACGCGCCATCCCCTCGTATCGGCTGTCTCACCGAGCAATGCGCGGGGCGGCCGGCTTCTTACAGGGGGAGCGGAGATTCACGGTCTGTGGCCCACGTCACGTCCGGTGCGTGCGTGGGCCGGGGAGGGGGAAGGGGGACTCTCGCGGTGCTAGGACGTCCGGGCCGTCCCCGTCCCCTTCTCCGCGTCCAGCGCGTACACGCACCGGTCCTTGCTGCAGGCGTACACGACGCCGTCCTTGACGACGGGCGACCCGGTGATCTCCCCGCCCGTGGCAAGCTTCCACCGCAGGCGGCCGTCGTCGGCCTTCAGCGTGTACAGCAGGTGGTCCGTCGAGCCGAAGTGGATCCGTCCCTCCGCCACCGACGGCGCGCCGACGATCTCGCCGCCCGCCTGGAAGCGCCACTTCGGTGTGCCCGTGACCGCGTCGAGGGTGTAGAGCCCCTTGCCGCTGCCGACGTGGACGTGTCCGGCGGCGACGAGGACCGGCTCCAGCGAGGAGCGGGCCTCCGTGGCGATGCGCCAGCGGTCGCGGCCGTCGGTCGCGTCGAGGGCGTAGACCGTGCCGAGGTAGTCGGCGAGGTAGACGCCGCCGCCCGTGACGGCGGGGCCGGGCGCGAACGTGGGCGCAGAGAGGAAGACGGCCGGTGCCTCGAAGTGCCAGCGGACATGGCCGCTCGCGATGTCGACGGCGAGGACGCGGCTGCCGGCGGAGATGTACACATAGCCGTCGGCGGCGGGTGCGAGCCGGACCGGGACGCCGCCGCAGGAGGCCGCGTCCCCGATGGGGTACGACCAGCGCTCCTCGCCCGTACGGGCCTCCAGCGCGCGCAGCCGGGCGTCCTTCCAGACATAGACCGTGCCGTCCTGGACGACCGGTCCGGCCTCGGGGGTCTCGAAGTCGGTCTGGGCGCCGGTCAGCTCCCAGAGCTTCTGCCCGTTGGACGCCTCCCAGCCCTGGACGCCGCCGCCGCGGGTGGCGGTGACCACGGTGCCCCGGTCGGCCTTCAGCGAGTACACCCAGGCGTCCGTCGACAGCCGCCACAGGTCCCCGCCCTCACGGGCGTCGAGCGCGAAGAGGGTGGGTCCGTCGGAGGCGTGGATGCGTCCGTCCGCGACCGCCATCGACCAGGCGACGTCACGGGTCTTGAAGCGGCGCCGGCCGGTGGCCACGTCCAGGGCGTGCACCTCGAAGGAGGTGACGTAGACGAGGTCGTCGGCGACCGACGGGGTGCCCCACACATCGTTCGACATGCGGAAACGCCAGGGGCGCCAGCCGGAGGGTGCCGACTCGGGGGTGGCGGGCGGGGTGGCGACGGGCGCGGGGTCGGCGCCGTTCACGCCGGCGCGCGGCCGCGACCAGGACGCGGCGAGGCCCGCCTCGGGCGGGGGCGCCTTCACGGCGGCCGCACGGGCGTCGGCGACGCGGGGCCCGGGCCCGATGGGCACCTGACCGCCGGCGAGCCGCACCGGCCCGGTGTCGGGGGCGCCGACGGGGACGGGCGCGGGGTCGTACGGCGGCGGGGCGGGGGGACCGGGGCGGTCGGGCGGCCGCCGCCGCTGCGGCCGGAGGAGGTCTGCGGCTTGGGCGCCGGGCGCCCGCCCCGACGGGTCTCGATCATGGTGACGGCCTTCTCCGGCAGCCACGCCGAGGCCGTACCGCTGTCGTCCGAGCCGGAGCCGAAGAGGTGCGGGGCGAGCTGGGCCTGGAGGTCGGCCGGGTTGGGGCGCGCGGTCGGGTCCATCTGCATACAGGACTCGATCAGCGGGCGCAGGTCCTCCGGCAGACCGGAGAGGTCGGGGCCCTCGCGCAACAGCATGAAGACGGTCTCGACGGGGTTGGCGCCGTGGAACGGGGCGTGCCCGGTGGCGGCGAACACGAGCATCGAGCCGAGCGAGAAGACATCGCTCGCGCCGGTCACGCTGCGCGAGTCCTTGGCCTGCTCGGGCGACATGTACGCGGGCGTCCCGACGGCGACGTTCGTCATCGTCAAACGCGTGTTCGAGACGCCGGACGCGATGCCGAAGTCGATCACGCGGGGCCCGTCCTCGACGACGAGCACGTTGGAGGGCTTCAGGTCGCGGTGGACGAGCCCGGCGCCGTGGATGGACTGCAGGGCCTCGGCCACGCCCGCGGCGAACCAGCGGACGGCCTGGACCGGCATGGGTCCGCAGTCGTTCACTATCTCTTCGAGGGAGGGCGCGGGAACGTACGCGGTCGCCAGCCACGGCACGGCGGCACGCGGGTCGGCGTCGACCACCGCCGCCGTGTAGAAGCCGGACACCGCGCGGGCCGCCTCGACCTCGCGCGTGAAACGGACCCGGAAGAGCTGGTCCTCGGCCAGTTCCGTCCGCACCGTCTTGATCGCCACACGCCGGCCCGACGCCGAGCGCGCCAGATAGACCAGCCCCATGCCGCCGGCACCCAGCCGTCCCAGCACCTCGAACGGCCCGATCCGCCGCGGATCGTGCTGCGTCAGCTGATCCACCACTTGCCCTGCCACCTCCCCGTACGGACCGCGTCACCCGTATTGTGCGCGCGACCCCGTGCAGCGTCTCACCACCGCACCGCCCTGGCGGCACGCACCCCGATTCTTCCTGTAGCGGGGGCAGGTTGCGAACCCGGGGGCGAGTCGGGGTGTCTCAGGACAAAACCACGTGGGTCCGCCTCTCGGGAAGCGGGAGCCCGGATGGTGGGACACCGGGGCGAGCGACGTACCACCGGCGCACAACCGCGTCCTTCCGCCCGCGCAGCGCCCCCGTCACGCCCCCGGAGCGCCCGCGCGCACCAGGAGCCGGACACCCGTTCACCCGCCTGCCGGTCACCGTCTTCCCGCTGGTCAGCCGTCGTCCTCCGGGGCGTTCGCGTCGCGTGCGCCCTGCGCCGGGGGGTCGTCCGTACGCCGGTCGTCGCCCTCCTGCCGCAGTTCGTCCGGGTGCTGTTCGGTCTGCTCCGCCTCCTGCGGCGCCTCCCGCCAGGCGTTTCCGTCCTTCCGCTGCAGCAGCGCGAACGACGCGCCCTGGTTGTCCGTGACGACCGCCACATTCCCGTACGAGGTGGCGAACGGCGGCACCTGCACACGCCCCCCGAGCCGGCCGACGGCCGCGACCGCCTCCGCGCAGTCCTCCGTCCCGAAGTGGACCAGGAAGTGCGGCGGCATCTCGGCCGGGAAGACGTCCGTGAGCGCGGCACGGCCGAAGTCCGGGACCGCGTCCGGGCCGAAGAGGGCGTCGTGGAAGAGGTGCGCGTAGAAGGAGTTGGCCGCCTTGGTGTCCCGGGTGTACAGCTCGGCCCACGCGAACGTGCCGGGCTCGTGGCGCCGTCCGAAGCCGGGGTGCGCGCCGGGCTGCCAGAGGCCGAAGACGGCGCTCTCGGGGTCGGTGGCCAGCGCGGCGACGCCGAGCGTGCCGACCGGGGTCGGCGGGGTGATCACCTGACCGCCGGCCGCGGTGATCCGGGCGGTGAGGGCGACCGCGTCCGGCGTGGCGAAGTGCACGGTCCACACGGTGGGGAGGCGGCCGTCGGGCTTGGGAGCGAGGGCGGCCACGGGGGCGCCCTCGACGTACGCCCACACCTCGTGCGCGCCGTCCCCGGGGGCCACCGCGAAGGTCCACCCGAAGAGTTCGCCGTAGAACCGCTTGCCGGCTTCCACGTCGGGCAACTGGGCGTCCACCCAGCAGGGGACGCCCTCGGGGAACGGGACACCTCCCGCCCCGGCGGCGGCTCCCGCTGCGGCGGCGGCTCCCGCTGCGGCGGCGGCTCCCGTCTCATCGGCCATAGGGCCAAGCTAAGGGCGGCGCACGCGGGGCGCGCGTCGGGCGCGTCCGTACCGGGGGAACCGGGGCCGCGCCCCGCGGCTCCCGGGCCCGCGGCACCCTGTCCGTCGGGCCCCGCTCACCCGAAACAAACGCGCCACCACACTGCGTGATCAGCGCACGAACCCCTAGGTGACGCCCCTGCTCCCCATTTGCAGTCGGCCGAATCGCGCTCCGATCGCCCCTCGGTAAGCTGACGGCATGACAGGACAAGTGCGTACCGTCGACGGCCGCGTGGCCGGCCGACGAGGGCAGGCGACCCGGCAGAAGCTGCTCGACTGCCTCAGCGAGATGCTCAGCTCGTCGCCCTACCGGGACGTCAAAGTCATTGATGTCGCCCGGAAGGCGGGGACTTCACCCGCGACCTTCTACCAGTACTTCCCGGACGTCGAGGGCGCCGTCCTGGAGATCGCCGAGCAAATGGCCGCCGAGGGCGCCACCTTGACGCGCCTGCTCGAAGGCCGCTCCTGGGTCGGCAAGGCCGGCTGGCAGACCGCACAGGAACTCGTCGACGGCTTCCTGGACTTCTGGCGCAAGAACGACGCCATCCTCCGCGTCGTCGACCTGGGCGCCGCCGAAGGCGACAAACGCTTCTACAAGATCCGTATGAAGATCCTGAACTCGGTCACCAACTCCCTGTCGGAGACGGTCTCCGAGCTGCAGGCCAAGGGCCGCGTCGACAAGGACGTGAACCCGGCGGCCCTCGCCGGCTCCCTCGTCGCGATGCTCGCCTCGGTCTCCGGGCACCAGAAGGGCTTCCAGACCTGGGGCGTCAAGCAGGCCGAACTGCGCCCCAACCTGGCGCTGTTGGTCCACCTGGGCATCACCGGCAAGAAACCCCTGAAGTAACCAGGAGCACCCGGGCACGCCCCCGGACGCGATTCCTGTCACGCAGACGGCACCCTCGGCCGAGGAGTGCCGCCTGCCGCGTTCCGGGGACTGCCCGGCGGGCCTGTTCAGCGGGCCTGTTCAGCGGGCCTGTTCAGCGGGCCTGTTCAGCGGGTCTGTTCAGCGGGTCTGTTCAGGGGGACTTGAGAGCCGGGGGAATCCGTGGAGACCGCCGGGACGCGGTTCACCGCCGTACGATCCGGAACACCCGTATCTCGCGGTCCACCCGCGCCTGATACGTCGAGTACGGCGGCCAGAAGCGCAGCAACTCCTTCCAGACGGCCGCCCGTTCCTCCCCCGCCAGCAGGTGCGCGGTGACGGGGATGTCCCGGCCCTTCCAGTTGATCACGGCGTCGGGATGGGCCAGCAGGTTCGCGCTCCAGGCCGGGTGGCCGGGGCGGCCGAAGTTCGACCCGATGAGCACCCAGCTGTCCCGTCCCTCCTCGGGCATACAGGCCAGCGGCGTACGGCGCGGCTCCCCGCTGCGCGCGCCGGTCGCGGTCAGGACGACACCGGGCAGCAGCTGCGCGCTGAGCAGCACCCGCCCCCGGGTGACCCGGTGCACGGCCCGGTCCAGCGCCGGTATGACGTGCGGTGCGACCCGGGCGAACGCCGGGGCCGAGGAGACCTTCTGCACCAGCCGCACGCCCATGTCCTTCACGGCCGTCATGCCCTTCCCGCCCTTCGCCGCCCCTGCCGCCGGCCCGGCCGCCCTCTTCGAAGTCATCCGCCCCGCACCACCCTCCGCTCGTCCGGCCCGTCGGCCGTGGGGACCCCCGTCTCGTCGGCCGTGAAGATACCCGCGATGTCGGCCGCCCGCCCCCGCAGCCGGTGCACGGGCCCAAAGAGCGCCTCGTCCCCCGCCGCCCGCTTGAAGTACAGCTGTGCCTCGTGTTCCCAGGTGAAACCGATGCCCCCGTGCAGCTGGATGCCTTCGCCCGCCGCCACCCGCAGCGCCTCCAGCGCCTGCGCGAGCGCCAGCCCGCCGACCCGCTCCCCGCCGCCCGCTCCGCCCGGCCCGCCGGACCGCGCGGCGGCCCAAGCGGCGTAGTACGCCGCCGACCGGGCCGCCCGCACGCGCACGTACACATCGGCGAGCCGGTGCTTCACGGCCTGGAACGACCCGATCGGCCGCCCGAACTGCTCCCGCTGCCGCGCGTAGGCGACCGTCCGCTCCAGCGCCCGGTCGGCGGCTCCCACGGCCTCCGCCGCGAGCACGGCGGCGGCCGCGTCCCCGGCCCCGGCCAGGGCCGACAGCACGCGGGCGTCGGCGCCCGCGCCGGCCCCGGCCTCCTCCCCCAGCAACTCGGCCTGTACATCGCGCAGTTCGAGCCGGGCCACCGGCCGTGTCTCGTCGATGGAGGTCTGCCGCACCCGGACGAGGCCCCCGCCGGATCCCGCCTCCCCGCGCGGCGCCCGCACGAGGAACAGCAGCGTCCGCGACCGGGCGTAGCCCCCGGTGTGCGCGGCCACGAGCAGCAGCCCCGCGCTGTGCCCGTCGAGCACCTGCCCGGCCTCCCCGTAGAGCCGCCACCCGTCCCCGACGCGTCGCGCCTGGATGCCGCCGGCCCGGCCGCCCCCGGCCCACGATCCTCCGTTGTCGCAGGTCAGGGCCAGGGCGGCGGAGAGTGCGGTGCCCGGTACGGCGAGGGCCGCGGTGAGCCGGCCCGCGGCGAGGCGCGGCAGCAGCACGGCGCGCTGCGGCTCGGTGCCGAGGGCGAGGATCAGGGGAGCGACGAGAACGGCGGTGGACAGCAGTGGGGAGGGGGCCAAGGCGCGCCCCAGTTCCTCGCTCGCCAGGGCGAGTTCGGTCGCGGAGCAGCCGACGCCGCCGTACGCCTCGGGGAGCGCGAGCCCCGGCAGTCCGAGCTGTTCGGAGAAGGCGAGCCAGAGGCCGGGGTCGTACCCCTCCTCCGTCCGCACGGCGGACCGGACCTCCTCCGGGCCGCAGCGCTTGAGCAGCAACTCCCGTACCGTGCGCCGGATCTCCTCCTGCTCGGCGGTGAAGCGGGCGTCCATGGCGGTCCCCCTTCCACTCCCCCATCGTCAACGTGATCTGACGGTCCGTCATATTAGGCCGGAAGACCGCGGAAGCACAGGGTTGCCGACCCGCTCATCTGATGTACCGTCAGATCCATGACCGCTGCGCCCGCTCCTTCCGGATCCGGTGGCCCTCGTGACACGGCACGGCGAGGCGGCGGCCGGAAGGTCGCGATCGTCGGTGCCGCGCTGTCCGACTGCGGCCGGGTGGACGACGCCACCCCCTACGCGCTCCACGCACAGGCCGCCCGCCGGGCCCTCGCCGACGCGGGACTGGAGCACACGGCCGTCGACGGCCTCGCCTCCGCCGGACTCGGCACGCTGGCGCCGGTGGAGGTGGCCGAGTACCTGGGCCTGCGGCCCACCTGGGTGGACTCCACCTCGGTCGGCGGCGCGACCTGGGAGGTCATGGCGGCGCACGCGGCGGACGCGATCGCCGCCGGGCATGCGAACGTCGTCCTCCTCGTCTACGGCTCCACCGCCCGCGCGGACATCCGGGCGGGCCGCCGCACCGGCACCCTCTCCTTCGGGGCGCGCGGCCCCCTGCAGTTCGAGGTCCCGTACGGGCACACCCTGATCTCCAAGTACGCCATGGCCGCGCGCCGCCATATGCACGAGTACGGGACGACCCTGGAACAGCTGGCCTCCGTCGCCGTACAGGCCCGGTCGAACGCGGCGGCCAACCCCGAGGCCATGTTCCGCACGCCGATCACCGTCGACGACGTCCTCTGCTCCACGCCGATCGCGGACCCGTTCACCAAGCTCCACTGCTGCATACGGTCCGACGGCGGCGCGGCGGTCCTGCTGGCGGCCGAGGAGTACGTACGGGACTGCCGGCCGGCCACGCCCGTCTGGATCCTCGGCACCGGCGAGTACACCTCCCACACGACCATGTCCGAGTGGCCGGACTTCACGGTCTCCCCGGCGGCGGTCAGCGGCCGCCTCGCCTTCGAACGAGCGGGCGTGCGCCCCGCCGAGATCGACTTCGCCGAGATCTACGACGCCTTCACCTACATGACCCTCGTGACCCTGGAGGACCTCGGGTTCTGCGCGAAGGGCGAGGGCGGGGCCTTCGTGGAGAAGGACCGCCTGACCCTGACCGGCGACCTGCCCGTCAACACCGACGGCGGGGGCCTCTCCGCCCAGCATCCCGGTATGCGCGGCCTGTTCCTCCTCGTGGAGGCCGTACGCCAGCTGCGCGGCGAGGCGGGCCCGCACCAGATCCCCACCTCCGACGGCACCCCGCCCCGCCTGGCCGTCGCGTCGGGGACGGGCGGCTGGTTCTGCTCGTCGGGGACGGTGGTACTGGGGCGGGAGTGAGTGCGGGCCGACGTTTCTCGCCCGGTGCCGTGCGTGTTGCCGCCGCGCGCGTATGCGCGTGCGCTCCGGGCGACGAATCTCGTCCGCCCCGGACGACGGGTCTCGTCCGCACTGCGCGCGTATGCGCGTGCGCCCCGCACGAAAGGGCTCGTGCGCCTCGGGCGACAGGTCTCGTGCGCCTCGGGCGACGGATCTCGTCCGCCTTGCGCGCGTATGCGCGTGCGCCCCGCACGGAAGGGCTCGCCCGCCTCGGGCGACAGGTCTCGTCCGCCTCAGGCGACAGGTCTCACCCGCCCCGAGCGACGGATCTCGCCCGCCCTGCGCGCGTAAGCGCGTGCGCCCCGCACGAAAGGCTCGCCCGCCCCGCGCGACAGGTCTCGTCCGCCCCGGACGACGGGTCTCGTCCGCCTCGGGCGACAGGTCTCGTCCGCCCCGAGCAACGGATCTCGCCCGCCCTGCGCGCGTAAGCGCGTGCGCCCCGCACGAAAGGGCTCGCGCGCCCCGCGCGACAGGTCTCGTCCGCCCCGGACGACGGGTCTCGTCCGCCCCGGGCGCGGTGTGAGACCGTCCCACCCATGATCGAACCTTCCGCCCCGTCGGGGCCCGCGTCCCCGGACTCCGCCCCGCCGTCCGCTCTCGTCCAGGCCCTGCGGGGTCTGCGGGTCTGGGATCCGCAGGTCAGCGCGCTGCCGTTGTTCGACCCGGCGGCGGCCCCGGCCGAACCCGTGGCGCTCTTCGCCGCCTGGTTCGGCGAGGTCGTGGCGGCCGGGGAGGTGGAGCCGCACACGATGTCGCTGGCCACGGCGGACGCGGAGGGCCGGCCGGACGTCCGTACGGTGATGCTGCACGACGTGGACGCGCACGGCTGGCACTTCGCCTCCCACGCCGGCAGCCGCAAGGGACGCCACCTCGCGGCCCGCCCGTACGCCTCCCTCGGCTTCTACTGGCCCCTCCTCGGCCGCCAGGTCCGGGTGCGGGGCGGCGTCACGGTCCAGCCCGCCGAGGTCGCCCACGCCGACCTGCACGCCCGCTCCACGGGCGCGCTGGCCGCCGCCCTCGTGGGCCACCAGAGCGAGGTGCTGCCCTCGTACGAGGAGCTGGAACGCGCCTCGCAGGCCGCCTGGGAACGCGCCGAGCGCGAGCCGGACGTGGCGGTGCCCTCCTGGACGGCGTACGTCGTGGAGCCGGACGAGGTGGAGTTCTTCCAGGGCGACGCCCGACGACGGCACGTACGGCTGAACTACCGGCGGGAGGGCGACGGCTGGGTCACGGAGCTGCTCTGGCCGTGACGGCCGGGGTGGCCGGGGTGGCCTTGGCGCAGTGGGGCGCGGAGGCGCGCGGAGGGCGCACCCGCGGACCGCTCAGACCTTCTCCCACACGGACACGTGCTCGGTGCTGTCGTTCGTGAACGGCTCGCCCTTCCATCCCGCCCAGCGGTCGCGCAGCCGCATGCCGGCCAGCCGGGCCATCAGGTCCAGTTCGGCCGGCCAGACGTACCGGAAGGGGATCGAGCGGTACACCGGCCGCCCCTCGACGACGACCATGTGGTGCGACCGCATCCCCTGCGTCGCCACGTCGTACGTGTCGAACCCCAGCCGCGTCGGCCCGACATGGAACGGCACCGCGTCCTGCCCCGGCGGCAACCGCCGCAGATCCGGCACCCCGACCTCGATCACGAAGCGGCCGCCCGGCAGGAGATGCGCGGCGGCGTTGCGGAAGCAGTCCACCTGGGCGTCCTGCGTGGTGAGGTTGTTGATCGTGTTGAAGACGAGGTAGGCGACGGTGAAGCCGGGACCGTCCACCCGGGTCGTGGCGAAGTCCCCGAGGGTGACGCCGATGTCCGCGCCGCCCGGCTTGGCCCGCATCCGTTCCACCATCGCCCGGGACAGGTCGATGCCGTGCACCGGCACACCGCGCCGGGCGAGCGGCAGCGCGATCCGCCCGGTGCCGATCCCGAACTCCAGCGCCCGCGCGTCCCCGCCGGGCCCGCCCGCGAGCCCGGCGATCAGCTCCACGGCCGGGTCGATGGCCTCCGCGCCGAACCTGGGGGAGGAGGGGTCGTCGTAGTGCGCGGCGACGGCTTCGCCGAAGTAGCCGTCGGGGTCGTCGACGCTCTCGTGGTTCTGGTACGCCGACTCGTGGGCGGAGTGGTCGTCCGTGCTCATCAGAGTCCTTCCGGTGCCGGGTCGGTGGCCAGCCGTGCGTGCAGATGGGCGTCCCGGAAGGCGTCGTGGCGCTCCTCCTCGAACGCCGCCCCGCGCATGGTCCCCTCGTACGGGAACCCGCACAGCTCGGCGACCCGGCAGGACGCGGCATGGCCGACGACATGGTCGAGTTCGAGCCGGTGGATGCCGAAGTCGGTGAAGGTCCAGCGGGCGGCGAGGTCGAGGGCGCGGGTGGCGACCCGGCGGCCACGGGCCTCGGGCAGCACCCAGTAGCCGACGACGGCCCTGCGCAGGGACATGTCGATCCCGCTCAGCCCGACCTGCCCGAGGGTCACACCGCTGCGCGCGTCCGCGACGCGGAAGGACACGGTCTTCCCCTCCGCGTCGGACTCGGTCCGCAGCCGGAGCGACTCCCGGGCGCCGTCGAGATCCTCGTCCGGCATCAGGGGGGTGTTCCACCGCCGGAAGTCGGGGTCGGCCCGCCCGCGGAACCACGCCTCCACGTCCGCGTCGGACTCCGGGTCCCACGCGCACAGCCGCAGGCCGTGCCCGTGCGGCAGCTCGCCGGAGGACGGCGGGGGAAGGTCGGGGTACGGACCGGCGGATCGCTCGGGGTACGGACCGGCGGATCGCTCATCAGTACGGCTCACGCCCCCATTGAAACGCGCGCCCCCTCACGGACGCGCGCGAAATACGGGCACCACCACACCCCCGCCCTCCCGGAAGGCGACCTCCAACGCCATCCCCATCCGCAGCCCCGCCTCCGGAGCCCCCTCCTCCCGCACCACCTCGGTCATCATCCGCGGCCCCTCGGCGAGATCGACGACCGCGGGGACGTACGGCGTCCGCTCCCCGAAGGGCGGCAGGTCGTTCCGGTGCACGACGGACCAGGTGTAGAGCGTGGCGTGCCCGGACGCCTCCTCCCACCGCACGTCCTCGCTCCAGCAGTACGGGCAGAACTCCCGCGGATAGTGATGAGCGCGCCCGCATCCCGCCGCCCCGCAGCGCCGCAGCAGCAGCCGCCCGCCGGCGGCGGCGTCCCAGTACGTGCGCGTGAAGTCGTCCACCTCGGGCAGATCGAACCGCACGCCACCACCCCCACTGTTCCCACCCCCGCCGCTCATCCGTCGTCCCTTCCCTCGCGCACCCCTCCCCCTCCCGGAACGTCAGAACAACCCCAGCGCACTGTCGACCGACCACGTCTGCCAGGACATCCCGAACAGCCCCACCACCGAGATGAGCGCCATCATCGAGTTCTGCCCCTGCTCGGCCCAGTCGTGGATCATCAGCACGAGATAGAGGAGGTTGAGCAGCAGCCCGCCCACGAGCGCGACCGGCGTGAGGAACCCGAGGATCAGCCCCAGTCCGAGGGCGAGTTCGGCGTAGACGACGACGTACGCCATCACCTTGCGCCGCGGCTTGACGACGACATCGAACCCGCCGCGCACCGCCCCCCACCGATGCTTCTCCGCCACTCCGGCGGCCCACTCGATCCCAGCCCCCTCGAACCAAGCCTTCTTGTCCTTGTGCCGCCAGCTCTCCAGCCACCACAGCCCGAGCCCGATACGCAGCACGGCCAGCCACTCGGCACCGCCGAGCCAGATCGTCTCCATGCACATCGCCACCCTTCCGCGCCCGCACGGGGTTTCTGACGGTACGTCAGTTCAGCGGATGGAGGGAAAATCCACAAGAGACGCGGGCGGGCCGACGAAGCCTAGGGCGCGAACCCGACCGGCGCGGCCCGTCCGTAGAGTTCATCGAGGCCGACCAACAGCACGCCGCCTTCCTCGGCCTTGGTACGCAACGCGTCACTGAATCCCGCCGCGCTGAAGAAGGCCAGCCCGCAGTGGCTCGTGTCGAAGCCCCTCTGGGCAAGCAGATGGCGGGCCCGGTCCAGTCGCTCCAGATGGCCGACTCCGAGGACAGTGCCCCATTTCGCTTCTCCCAGAAGGCCGACCGAGGGCCGCCGCCCTCCGGAACCCGGCTCGACGACGGCCACATCGACCTGCAACTGCCGTCGCTCCGCCGAGTCGGTCACGACGCCGCTGCCGACCTCTCCCAGAGAAGTACTGAGCAACGACCGCCCCGGCCCGATCACATACTCACGGCAGACCGCCTCGAAGTGCGGTCCGGCCACCTGCGCCGCGAACCGCTCGGCCGCCTGCTCCCACACCTCCGCCGCCTGGCCGCTCTCCAGCCGGGCCCAGGCAGGACGCATCACGGCTTCGTAGAAGTTGATCAGAGGTTCGGTGATGCGGTACTGCGATTTGCCCGCCCGGAAGATGTCGGACTCCCGCACCAGGAGATGGCTGTCCTCCAGGACGTTGAGCGGATGCGAGATGTCGACGGACTTGCGGCCGATGTATCCCGCGATGCCGCCCCGCGTCGAGTTGCCCTGCGCCACGGCGGCGAGGACCGAGTGATAGAGCGCCGTGTCCCTGATGTCGGCCTCCTCGGCGAGCAGATAACGCGCCTCGCGGAAAAGGGGGCTGAACGGAGAGAGGACGGTACGGCAGACCCAGTCGTCGAAGGCGCGCAGGTCCTCGGGAACGTCGTCCGCCAGGAACTGCCGGCGATACGCGGGCGTACCGCCGACGACAGCGTGCAGTCGGGCTGCGAGGGCGGGGTCCTCGGCCACGCCCCAGAACTCCGCGGCGGCCCGATACCCGAAGGGCCTGACGACCAGTTCGAGCTGCGCCCGGCCCCGGAGGGGAGCCGTGCTCGCCAGCAGCCCACCCATGACCGACATCGCCGAACCGCAGAGAAGCAGCCGCATTCGGCTCACCCGCGTTTGATGCCGATCGATCTCGCGCTGGATGAGAGAGGGAAGTTCGGGGGCGACCTTCACCAGATAGGGAAATTCGTCGATGACGACGAGACCCGGGCGCGCCTCGCCCTCTCCTTCTTCGCCCTCGGCCGCAAGCCCGAAGAGGTAGGAGATGGCGTCGTCCCACGTCGCGAAGGAGAAGGACGCGGGAGAACCCACGTGTTCGGCCAAGGCGGCGCTGAACTGGCGAAGCGACTCCGTGGCCGTACCCGCCGTGGCCCCGAAGTAGAAGCCCCCGTGCTGTTCGACGAGGGCCCTCAGCAGATACGTCTTGCCCATCCGACGCCGACCGCTGACGACCCCGAGCATGGCCTGCGGCAGGGGGCGGTGCGCGAAGGCCACGAGCGCCTCCCACTCGGGCCCGCGGTCGAACACATGAGGAGGTTTGACCGACCTCTTCTGACGCACCACACTTCCTCCTTAGGAGTACATCCCTAAGAAGTGTACTCCTTACCGACTGGGCGCCGCGAGGAACGCTCGGGCCGCGAGCCCCAGGGTTGCCAAGCCCAGGAACGCACCCCCTCCCGTCGTCAGAACCGTCACCATCTCGCCGCCGGCCGCCCGGACGGCTACGGCGGCGAGGCCCGCGCACACCAGGGATCCCAGCAGAATGAGCGCCAGCCAGATCCCTCTGAACGCCCTGTCGTTCCCCTCCATGGGGCACACCTCTTCCACAGCACCGGATCGCGTCGAGCCGACCGCCGGTCGACGGCCGTACGAGTGAACAGCCTAAGGGAACACTCCAACACTCTCCACTATTTACGACACTCTCGCGGTGATAACCTCAGCGTCGGATGCAATGGTGGACCGACCGGCCATGAATGCCCGTCCGTCCCAGAAGGAGGAAGGGCCATGTCGTCTCGCGTCGGCCTGCTCACGGACCTGCGGCGGATCAGGTCGGAGATCGCGCGCGATCTGACCACGCGCGCCCCCTCCGACCCCGCCACCGACAGGATGCGCGAGGAGTACAGGGCCGCCCGGGCGCAGATGCTGACCGCGTCGACGTGGCAGGCCCGGCTGGAGGAGCAGCTCTCGCAGATCGCAACCGGGTGGGTCCTGGCCACCGTGTTGGTCCGGTTCTGCGAGGACAACGGACTGCTCGACCTTTCCTTCGCCACGCGGCGGGCCGACGAGCCCGATGCCGAGCCGAGTGCCGAGCCGGGTGCCGACGACCCGATCAGCTCCGCCGTGAACCGTCTCTCTTCCCACCCCGCCATGGCGGCGGTCTTCAGCAGAAGCAGTCACCCCATGTGGCGGATGCGACCGAGCCACGAGGCGCGCCGGGCGCTCGTCGACTTCTGGCGTCTTCGGACCCCGGACGGGCTCCTTGTCCACGATTTCGAGGACGCGTCACGGGACACGCGGTTCCTCGCCGATCTCTACGGGCACCTGAGTGACCAGGACCGGAAGTCTTCTGGGCAGGTCAGCACTCCGGACTTCGTGGTCGAGCTGATCCACGATCTGACCCTGGAGCCGGCACTGGAGGCCCACGGATCGACAGCCGGGCCGGCTGGATTCCGGATGATCGACCCCGCGTGTGGCACCGGTGGGTTCCTGCTCGACGCGTACGCCCGCCTGTGCCGTCGCTGGTCCGATGCCCGCCCCGAAATGAGCCCATGGCAGCGCGCCGCCCGGGCTCTCGCCTCGGTTCACGGGTGCGACATCGATCCCTGTGCCGTCAGCATCTCGCGCTTCCGGCTGCTGATGGCCGCGATGGACGTCGCCCGGGCACGGAGACTGGACGACGTTCCGGACATCCCCTTGCTGGTCGCGACCGGGGACGCGCTTCTGCACGACCGGGCCGGTGCCTCCCTCGGCCCCGAGTTCACCGACTTCCCTACCGGGCCGGGACTCACCGGCTCCGGATCTCCGGCCGACATCGACGAGTACGCGGAGCGCCACAGCCTTCTGCGCCCCTCCTCCTACCATGCGGTCACGAGCAATCCCCCGTACGTCACCGTCAAGGACAAGGCTCTCTTCGCGGCCTACCGCGACACGTACGAGAGCTGCGAAGGGCCCTACGCCCTGTCGGTGCCCTTCACGGAGCTCGCCTTCCGTCTGGCACTGCCGGGTGCCTCGGCCGGGCGGATCGGTCTGCTGGTGGCCAACTCCTTCATGAAGCGCGATTTCGGCCGCAAGCTCATCGAACGCGTCCTGCCACGCGTGATGCTCTCGCACGTCATCGACACCTCCGGGGCCTACATCCCCGGTCACGGCACGCCCACCGTCATCCTCGTCGGTCAGAACCGCGTTCCCCCGCCCGAGGTTCCCGTCCACGTCGTCGTCAGCCTCCGTGGCGAGACCCGCGGTGGTGAGCTCCTGCCGGCGGTACCCGCCGACGCACCCGCCTGGCAGTCGCTGTGCCGACTGGCGTTCGCCCCCGGTGTCATGGGCCACTGGGCCGAGTCCTACCTCCTTAAACGCGCGCAGCTGAACGTGTTCCCCTGGAGCCTCACTCCCTCGGCCGCTCGTCATGTGCTGCGTCTCATGGAGAACGGGAAGCGCCTTCGCGAACGCGTCGCCCGCATCGGATACGCGGCCAACACCGGTTCCGACGACCTGTTCTGTTCCACCCCCGCCGCCTTCCGCCGCTACGGTGTCGAGGACGCTGCCACGGTCCCGGTACTGACGGGGTCCGAGGTCCGCGACTGGTCCTCGGACGCGCCCGGGAGGGCGTTCTTCCCTCGCACCGGGAACGGCAGAGAGGTCATCGACCTGGACCTCTTCCCACGGCATCGGCGACGGCTGTGGCCCTACCGCACGGTGCTGCGACAGCGCCGGGGGGCCAACAAGTCGTCCCCCTGGTACGACTGGCACCAGTTCGCGCTGGACTGGGACGCTCACCCGTGGTCGATCGTCTTCCCCTGGGTCGCCACCCACCCCCACTTCACGGTTCTCCGCGGCGGTGCAGTACCCCTGAATTCAGCACCGGTGATCAAACTCCCGCCGAACGCGACGGAGTCGTCCCATCTGGGACTCCTCGGGGTGCTCAACAGTTCGGCCGCGTGCTTCTGGCTGAAGCAGGTGAGTCAGAGCAAGGGGCAGGCCCATATCGGCACGCTCCGAGGCGGCGAGGCCTGGGAGAAGATCTACGAGTTCACGGCCGGCCGTCTGCTCGACCTCCCGCTCCCTGGCACCCTCCCACCGGCGACGGCGGAGGAGATCGACGCGCTGGCCACCGAGTCGGCCGTCTGTCTGTCCGAGATCTCCGCCCCGGATGCGCCTCTCACCGCCCGGACGCTGGACTCGGCCAGGGAGCGCTGGTTCTCGCTCCGCGCGCGGATGATCGGGCTCCAGGAGGAGCTGGACTGGCAGGTGTACGCGGCGTACGGGATCGTCGACGACACCGAGGAACTGACTGCCGTGGTCGAGCCCCCTCCTCTGCAGGTCGGTGAGCGGGCGTTCGAGATCACGCTCGCCAGGAGGATCGCCGTAGGCGAGACGGGAACGTCGTGGTTCACCGACGATCCAGAGGGCAAGTGGTTCACACGCCATCAGGCCACCCCGGTGACCGAGATTCCCGAGCAATGGCCGTCCGAGTACAGGAACCTCGTACAGCGCCGAGCGGAGGCCATCTCCCGGAACGCGTTCCTGGCGCTGCTGGAGCGGCCCGAGTACAAGCACCGCTGGATCGCTCCCGACTGGGATGCCATCGTCCAGGACATCCTCCGGGAGCGTCTGCTCGACCACTGTGAAGCGGAACGGCTGTGGTTCGAGACCACGCCGAACGGTCGGCGCCCGGTCGCTCGGACGGTGTGGGAGCTGAGTGACCTGCTCGCGGAGGACGAGGAGTTCATGTCCCTGCTCTCGCTCTACGCCGACCCGGCTCACGCGGTCGGCACAGGCATCCCGCGTGTGCTGTTGGACCTGCTCACCACCGAACACGTGCCGCAAGCGGCGCCGCTCCGGTACCGACCGTCGGGCCTCGCAAAGCGGCGCACGTGGGAAGAGCTGTGGCAGGCGCAGGCGCGGGAGGACGAGCGAGGTCCTGTCGACGCCCGGGACCTGCCGGAGCCGCCTCGATTCACCACCGTGGACTTCCTCAAGTCCTCCTACTGGAAACAACGCGGGAAGTTCGACCTGCCGAACGAGCGTCTCGTCTCTTTCGGTTCCTCCATCGCCCCTCTGTCCTCCACGACCTTGCTCGGCTGGGCGGGCTGGGACGCCCGCGAGCGGGCGCAGGTACTGCTCGACACCCTGGAGACGGAGTCCCACGCCCACGCGCACCGGCCCGAGTCCGCCCTGCCGCTGCTTTCCGCACTCGCGGAGGTGCTGCCCTGGGTCACCGCCGTCGACCGGGGCCTCGGCCCGGTCACGGCATCCGACGGGGACGAGCGGTACCGGAGGAGCTACGAGCACCACCTCGACCGCCTGGGCCTGTCCGCCGAGGACGTGACGTCATGGCGGCCCGCCGCCCCCCGGCGGGGACGGCCGCGCAAAGGGGTGTAGGCGATCGGCGGGGAGAACGGAACCGCGGCCGGACCGCGCGCCGTCACCCCGCACCCCGCACCCCGCGACCTCACCCCCAGGTGCCTCTCCCCCTCACCCCCACATTCCGAGAGACCTACGCCACAGACCCCACCCACCCCTCCTACACCCGTGATCAATCCGCAACCAATTCCGGGCTTGACCGAGACCCAACAAATGAGGGCGTGAATACGCTCAGGCGCATGGCCGACTCCAGAGCTTCCGTGACTCCCGCCTCCCCCGACCGCCCCGTCTACGTGATCGGCGGCGGCCCCGGTGGGCTGGCCGTCGCGTACGCGCTGCGGGCTCGGGGGGTGCGGGCCGTGGTGCTGGAGAAGGCCGAGGGGGTCGGGGCGTCCTGGCGGCGGCACTACGACCGGCTGCACCTGCACACCACCCGCCGCCTGTCGGCACTTCCCGGCCTGCCCATGCCGCGCCGGTTCGGGCGCTGGGTGTCGCGGGACAACGTGGTGCGCTACCTGGAGAAGTACGCCGAGGTGCACCAGCTGGAGATCGTGACCGGCGTCGAGGTGTCCCGCGTGGAGCGGACCGCCGACGGCACCGGCTGGCTGCTGCACGCCACCGGGGGCCGTGAGCTGACCGGCGGCGCGGTCGTCGTCGCCACCGGCTACAACCACACGCCCCACGTCCCCGACTGGCCCGGCCGCGACACGTTCACCGGTGACCTCGTGCACGCCTCCGGATACCGCAACCCCGAGTCCTACGCCGGCCGTGACGTCCTCGTCGTCGGCATCGGCAACACCGGCGCCGAGATCGCCGTCGACCTCGTCGAGGGCGGTGCACGACGCGTACGGCTCGCGGTGCGCACGGCCCCGCACATCGTGCGCCGGTCGACCGCCGGATGGGCGGCCCAGTACACGGGCGTCCTCGTACGGCGGCTGCCCGTCTCCCTCGTGGACCGGCTCGCCAAGCCGATGGCGAAGCTCAGCGTCCCCGACCTGTCCGCGCACGGCCTGGCCCGGCCCGACACCGGTCTCTACTCCCGCGTACAGGAGGGCGCCGTCCCCGTGCAGGACGTCGGGCTCATCGACGCCGTACGGAAGGGCAAGGTCGAGATCGTCGGCTCGGTCGAGGGGTTCGAGGACGGCAAGGTCGCCCTCGGCGACGGCACCCGGATCGAGACCGACGCCGTGATCGCCGCGACCGGCTACCGCCGCGGTCTCGACGGGCTCGTCGGACACCTCGACGTCCTCGACGGACGCGGGAAGCCGGTCGTGCACGGGGCCCGCTCCCCGGGGAACGCCCCCGGCCTCTACTTCACCGGCTTCACCAACCCCATCAGCGGCATGTTCCGCGAACTCGCCCTCGACGCCGAGAAGATCGCCAGGACGATCGCGAAGAGGGGTGGCGTCACCACCCGCGACGCGGTCACCGTACAGATCCGCACCACCAGCTGAACGATCGACCGGCCGACCCGCCGACCGGCCGACCCGTCGGCCCGTCGGCCCGGCGGCCCGGCGGCCCGGCGGCCCGGCGGCCCGGCGGGCGAACGACGGAACGGCCGGACCACACAACCGCCAGGCGGCACACGGCGCGGTGGGCGAACAGCCGGACGACAGAACAAACAGCGGCACCCGGCACCCGAACGGCCAGGCGTCGGACGAGCGCTGCTGCCCCCGCTCCCCTTCCTCGCCCACTCCCGCCCCCCGTTCCCCGACCCCGCCTCCCGTTCCCCCGCCCCTCCCCCCCCACCCCCTCCCGCCCCAGACCCACCCCCCTCCCCCACGTCTGACCGCCCCCTCGTACGGGTACAACCTCCTTACTGCCGCGTAGCTTTGCCCGCACGACCATTCCTGACGGAGCGTCAGTTCAGTAGTCTGATATCTGACGTGTCGTCAGAAACGTGAATGCGTCACGTCACTGAATTGGCTGTCACACAGGAGCGGGCGGACCGATGCTTGGATCAACCCACGGCACCCTCACCACCGACTCCCGCCGGGCCCGGGCCATCGCGTGCGGGGAGCACCCCGCGCAGGTCGTGCACGGCAGGCCCGCCGAGGCCGGCGACCTGGACGTCAGCGGGCGTCCGCTGTACGCCGACGTCCCCGATCTCGACCGGCTGTTCCGCCCGGAATCCATGGCCGTCGTCGGCGCCTCGGACTCCGAAGGACGACCGAACACCGGGATCACCCGGCAGCTGCTCGCCTGGTCCGAACGCGTCGGCGCCCGGCTGCACCCCGTGCACCCCACGCGGGAGTCGGTCTTCGGCATCCCCTGTGTCCCCACCGTGGCCGACCTGCCCGAACAGGTCGACCTCGCCGTACTGCTCCTCTCCGACCCCCTCCCCGTGATCGGCGAACTGGCCGAGGCCAAGGTGAAGTTCGCCGTCGCCTTCGCCTCCGGCTTCGCCGAGACCGGCGCGGAGGGTGCCGCCGCGCAGGAGCGGCTGGCCGCGGCCGTGGCCCGCGCCGACGGTCTGCGGCTGCTCGGCCCCAACACCAACCTCAACGCCTTCGAGCGCTTCCGGGACGACCTCGACGGCCCGGCGATCGCCCTGATCACCCAGTCCGGCCACCAGGGCCGCCCCGTCTTCTCCCTCCAGGAACTCGGCATCCGCCTCTCCCACTGGGCCCCCACCGGCAACGAGGCCGATCTGGAGACCGCCGACTTCATCTCCTACTTCGCCGAGCGCCCCGAGGTCGGCGCCATCGCCGCCTATGTCGAGGGCCTCAAGGACGGCCGCGCCTTCCTGCTCGCCGCCGACCGGGCCGCCCGGCGCGGTGTGCCCGTCGTCGCCGTCAAGGTCGGCCGCACGGAGACCGGCGCCCGCACCGCCGCCTCCCACACCGGCAAGCTGACCGGCGCGGACGCGGTGGTCGACGCGGCGATGCGGCAGTACGGCGTGATCCGCGTCGACGGTCTCGACGAACTGCAGGACACGGCCACCCTCCTGGCACGGGCCCGGCGCCCCCGCACCGCCGGAGCGGCCGACCCCCGCCCCGAGGGTGTCGTCGTCTATTCGATCTCGGGCGGCACCGGCGCCCACTTCGCCGACCTGGCCACCGAGGCCGGACTCCCCCTCCCCACCCTCTCCGCCGCCAAGCAGGCCGAGCTGCACCAGTGGATCCCGGACTATCTGAGCGTGGCCAACCCCGTCGACAACGGCGGCCACCCGGTGGGCGACTGGCGCGGGCCCCGCATCCTCGACGCGATCCTCGACGACCCCGCGGTGGGGGTGCTGATCTGTCCCATCACGGGCCCCTTCCCGCCGATGAGCGACAAGCTGGCCCAGGACCTGGTGGCCGCCGCCGAGCGGACGGACAAGCTGGTGTGCGTGGTGTGGGGGTCGCCGGTGGGCACCGAGGCCGCGTACCGCGAGACGCTGCTCGGCTCGTCCCGGGTGGCGACCTTCCGTACCTTCGCGAACTGCATCACGGCCGTCCGCGCCCACCTCGACCACACCCGCTTCACCAGCGCCTACCGCTCCCCCTTCGACGAGGCCCCGCGCTCCCCCTCGCCCTCCTTCCGCAAGGCGAAGGCGCTGATGCGGCCGGGGCAGCAGCTGAGCGAGCACGCGGCCAAGCAGCTGCTGCGCGCGTACGGGATACGTGTCCCGCGCGAGCAGTTGGTGACCAGCGCGGCGGCGGCCGTACGCGCGGCGAGCCTCGTGGGCTACCCGGTGGTGATGAAGGCGTCCGGTGCGCGCATCGCCCACAAGACGGAACTCGGCCTGGTGAAGGTCGGACTGACCTCCGCGAGCCAGATCCGGGACGCCTATCGCGAGCTGACCGACATCGCCCGCTACGAGGACGTCTCCCTCGACGGGGTGCTGGTGTGCCAGATGGTCGAGCGGGGTGTGGAGATGGTCGTGGGCGTCACCCACGACGACCTCTTCGGGCCCACCGTCACGGTCGGTCTCGGCGGTGTCCTCGTGGAGGTCCTGCGCGACTCCGCCGTACGCGTGCCCCCCTTCGCCGAGGACCAGGCGCACGCCATGCTCGCCGAACTGCGCGGGCGGGCCCTGCTGGACGGGGTACGCGGGGCTCCCCCGGCCGACGTGGACGCCCTCGTGGAGGTCGTGCTCCGCGTGCAGCGCATGGCGCTGGAGCTCGGGGACGAGATAGCGGAGCTGGACATCAACCCGCTGATGGTGCTGCCGAGGGGACAGGGGGCCGTGGCGCTCGACGCGCTGGCAGTGTGCCGCTGAGCGCCGGCACGGCGGCACACCCAGGGCGCCCACGGCACCCACGGCACCCACGGCACCCAGGACAGCCACACCGGCCAGGACCACCACGCCGACTGTCACTCTCCGTAGAAACAGGAGCACCCGCATGTCCGCTTCCCCCCATGAACATCCCGAAAAATCCCGTGACTCATTGATACTGCACGCCACTGACAACGCCGTCTCGTGGATCACTCTCAACCGCCCCGAGGCGATGAACGCCCTCACCCCCGACCAGCGCGACCACCTCATCCGGCTCCTCTCCGACGCCTCCGCCGACCCCGCCGTGCGCGCGGTCGTCATCACGGCGACGGGCCGGGGCTTCTGCACGGGGGCGGACCTGCGCGGCGCGTCGGCCGGCGGGGAACGGGTGGCCGGTGACGTGGCGCGCACCATCCGGCTCGGCGCACAGCGCCTCGTCGCGGCCGTCCTCGACTGCGAGAAGCCGGTGATCGCGGCGGTGAACGGCACCGCGGCCGGCCTCGGGGCGCATCTCGCCCTCGCCTGCGACCTGGTGCTGGCAGCCGAGGAGGCCCGCTTCATCGAGGTGTTCGTGCGACGCGGCCTGGTCCCCGACGGGGGCGGCGCATATCTGCTGCCCCGGCTCGTCGGGCTCCACCGGGCGAAGGAGCTGATGTTCTTCGGGGACGCGCTGTCCGCCGCCGACGCGGAACGCCTCGGTCTCGTCAACCGCGTCGTCCCCGCGGCAGACCTGGAGAAGACGGCCCGCGAGTGGGCCGAACGCCTCGCCGCCGGCCCGACCCGCGCCCTGGCGCTGACCAAACACCTGGTCAACACCTCCCTCGACGCCGACCGCGCCACCGCCTTCGCCGCCGAGGCCGCCGCGCAGGAGATCAACATGACGACGGCGGACGCCCAGGAGGGCGTGAAAAGCTTCGTGGAGCGACGGACACCGCGCTACGAAGGCCGCTGAGCCCCGGCCCGTCACGCAAACCGCCACCACCACCACCACCGCCACCGCCACCGCCACCGCCACCGCCACCGCCACCGCCACCGAGGAACACGTACGGAGGAACACGTGCGGAGGAACCGCCGCGGAGGAACCGGTGCGGGACTTTACCCATCTCCCCTTCACTTCTGACGGACCGTCAGTTTCAATGAGAAGGTGATGGGACATGCGGGAATGGCGGCCGCCGCCGTCCGCTACCTGAGGACGGACCCGGCGGACCCGGCGGACAGCGGCCGGAGGACGACGCGTCCGGAGCCGGGCGTCGAGGCGCTGCCGCGCCCCGAACTGCGCTGCGTGGGCGAGAACGAGCGCGCACCGGTCGACCAGGCGGAGTTCCGCCGCGTCCTGGGCGCCTTCGCTACGGGCGTCACGGTGATCACCGCCCCGGCGACCGGACCGTCGGCGGGAGCCGGCGCCCCGGCCGCCACCGAGCCCCCCGCGGGCTTCGCCTGCCAGTCGTTCTCGTCCCTCTCGCTCGATCCGCCGCTGGTGGCGTTCATGGTCGGCCGTACGTCGACGACCTGGCCCCGCATCGCCCGCGCGGGCGTCTTCTGCGTGAACGTACTCGGCGCGGAGCAGGGCGAGTTGTGCCGGCGGTTCGCGGTCAGCGGAGCGGACAAGTTCGCCGGTGTCGCCCACACCCCGGCCCCCGTCACGGGCTCACCCCGCCTCGCCGGCGCCGCCGCCTGGATCGACTGTGTGATCCACGCCGTGCACACCGGCGGCGACCATCTGATCGTGGTGGGCCGGGTGGAGGCGCTGGACACGGACGACGGGACGCCGCCGCTGCTGTTCCACCGGGGACGCTTCGGGCAGCTCAGGACCTGACGAGCAGCATCGCGCCGACGGCCGCCACCCCCAGCACGACCAGCGTCCCCCACCCGAGGATCGCGGCGCAGGGCTGGACGGGGCGGCCCGCCTCGGCACGTGCGACGGCGTGGTGGGTGGTCAGGGCCGGGGGCAGGACCGCCGCGTAGAGGACGAAGCCGGTGAGCTGCCACGACGGGGCGGCCAGAGCGGGGAGCACCCACAGCGTGCAGGCGGGCGGAATCCACCACCAGGCGATACGGCCGGTCAGCTGCCGTGCGGTCCAGTGGGCGAGCAGGACGGCCGGGAGAACGTACCCCACGGTCAGCATGGTCGCGGCGAACAGGACGAGCACGAGCAGCAGCGGGACGACGGCGAACGCCGTACCGACCCCGGGCCCCGGCAGCGCGCCGGCCCCCAGCAGGAACAGCACCGCGCACAGCAGCGCGCCCTCCACCCCCAGTACGGCCATGGACACCGCCGACGGCGCGGCCCCCTCGCGGACCGCGCCCTCCCCTGCCACTCCAGCCGCCGCCATGCGCGTCATCACCGGCTCCCCTCCCCGTTCGAAGGGAGTGTTCCCCGGCCGAAACGGTTGCCCCACACGGGGCCCACGAACCCGTGGCCTAGAAGGTGAGCACCGCCCGGGCCACCCGCCCCTCCTCCGCGTCCTGCGCCGCCTTCGCGAACTCCTCCACCGGGTAGGCGGCCGTGACCAGTTCGTCCAGGAGCAGGCGGCCCTCGCGGTAGAGGTCGGCGTAGAGCGCGATGTCCCGTTGCGGGCGGGAGGAGCCGTACCGGCAGCCGAGGATCGACTTGTCCAGGTAGAGGGAGGAGACGAGGAAGGACGCCTCGGCGGTCGCGGCCGGCACGCCGAGCAGGACGGCCTGGCCGTGCCGGTCCAGCAGGTCGATCGCCTGACGGATGAGCTGCACGCGGCCGACGCACTCGAAGGCGTGGTCCGCGCCCGTGGGGAGGATGTCCCGCACACCGGCCGTGGAGGTCAGGAAGTGCGTGGCCCCGAACAGCCGCGCCGCCGCCTCCTTCTCCGGGTTGGCGTCCACGGCGACGATCCGGGTCGCCCCCGCGATCCGCGCGCCCTGGACGACGTTGAGCCCGATGCCCCCGGCACCGATCACGACGACGGAGTCCCCGCGGTCGACGCGCGCCCGGTTGAGCACCGCGCCGACGCCGGTCAGCACTCCGCAGCCGATCAGCGCGGCGGAGGTGAGCGGGATGTCGTCCGGTATCCGCACGGCCTGGACGGCCTTGACCACGGTCCGCTCGGCGAAGGCGGAGTTCGCGGCGAACTGGAACACCTCCCGCCCGGCGCGCGAGAACGGGCGGGTGGGCCGTCCGATCGCGCTGCGGCACATGGTGGGCCGCCCCCGGTCGCAGTCGGCGCAGGCCCCGCAGTTGGCGAGGGTGGACAGGGCCACGTGGTCCCCGGGCCGGACGTGCCGGACGCCCGCCCCCACCGCCTCGACGACCCCCGCCCCCTCGTGCCCCAGGACCACCGGCACCGGGAACGGGATCGTCCCGTCCACCACCGACAGGTCGCTGTGGCAGAGCCCGGCGGCCGAGACGGCCACCAGCACCTCCCCGGGCCCCGGGTCCCGTACGACCAGGTCGTCGACGACCTCGGCCCGCTTCCCGTCGAACACCACTCCGCGCATGGCCCTCACCCCTCAGCTCGGCCTCTCGGCTCCCTCGGCAGACCGAGCACCCGCTCGGCGATGATCGTGCGCTGCACCTCGTCCGAACCGCCGTAGACGGTGTCGGCCCGGCTGAACAGGAACAGGTACTGGAAGGGGTCCAGGGCGTACGGCTCCGGCGCCGACCAGTCCCGTGGCCCGAGGACCGCCCCCGCGCCCCGCACCTCCATCGCCAGCTCGCCGAGGCGCTGGTGCCACCGCCCCCACAGCAGCTTGGACACACTCGGCGCGCCCGGCTCCGCGCCGCCCTCCGCGCCGCCGAGCGTGCGCAGGGCGTTCCACCGCATCACCCGCAACTCGGCCCACTGCCGGACGAGCCGGTCGCGGACGACCGGATCGTCCGCCGCCCCGCTCGCCACGGCGGCCCGTACGACGTCGCCCAACTCCCGCTCGAAGCCGATCTGCTGGGCGAGGGTGGACACCCCCCGCTCGAAGCCGAGGAGGCCCATGGCGACCCGCCAGCCGTTCCCCTCGCCCCCGACGACGTGTTCCGCGCGGGCGTGCGCCCCGTCGAAGAACACCTCGTTGAACTCGCTGGTCCCGGTCATCTGCCGGATGGGCCGCACCTCGATCCGGCCCGGCTGGTCCATGGCCACGAGCAGCAGCGACAGCCCGTGGTGCCGTCGCGACCCTGCCTCGGTACGGGCCAGCACGAAGCACCAGTCGGCCTCGTGGGCGAGCGAGGTCCAGATCTTCTGCCCGGTGATCCGGTACGACCCGTCGTCCGCGCGCTCCGCCCTGGTCCGCACTCCGGCGAGATCCGATCCGGCGCCCGGTTCGCTGTACCCCTGGCACCAGAGTTCCTCGCCGCGCGCGACCGGCGGCAGGAACCGCCGCTTCTGCTCCTCGCTGCCGAACGCGAGCAGCGTCGGCGCGAGCAGTTTCTCCCCGATGTGCCCGGACCGGGCGGGTGCGTCGGCCCGCGCGTACTCCTCGGCCCACACGACCTGCTGGACGAGTGTGGCCGTCCGGTTGCCGTAGCCGCCCTCGCTCCAGCCGAGTCCGATCCACCCGGCGGCGCCCAGCGTCCGTTCCCAGGCCCTCCGGTCCTCGCCCGCTCCGGCGTGCGCCGCCAGCCAGGCCCGCACCTCCGCCCGGAACGCCTCGTCCTCGTCACTGAACCCGAAGTCCATGCCACCTCCCGTTCGCCGGCTGCGGGTCAGGGTGCGGGGCCGAACGCCAAGGGGTGCGGCCCCGCCCCTCAGGCGCTCCTCACGCGTTCGGCCGCTCCCCGGCCGCCGCCGCCCGGGCCATCGCCTCCACCCGCTCCAGCAGCGGCATCGGGTCCGTGCCCACCGCCCCCGGCAGCACCTCCGCGATCCGTTCCGGGGTCCACCCCTGCTCCGCGTACGCCGAGCGCAGCTCCCGGGGCTGTGCCCACACCGCGATCTTCGGCCCGGCGACCGTGTAGACCTGTCCGGTGATCCGCTCCTCCCGGGCGCGGTCCGACAGCAGGTACACCACGAACGCGGCCACGTCCTCCGGCTCACCGATCTCGGTCAGCTCCGTCGGCACACCCGCGGACATCCGCGTACGCGCGACCGGCGCCACCGCGTTGGCCGTCACCCCGTACCGGTGCAGGCCGAGGGCCGCGCTGCGGACCAGGGAGATGATCCCGCCCTTGGCCGCGCTGTAGTTGGCCTGCGACACGGACCCCTGGTGGTTGCCGCTCGTGAACCCGATCAGGGTGCCGGACCGTTGCCTGCGCATGACGGCGGACGCGGCCCGGAACACGGTGAACGTGCCCTTCAGATGGGTGGCGATCACCGGGTCCCACTCGTCCTCGGCCATGTTGAACAGCATCCGCTCGCGCAGGATCCCGGCGACGCAGACGACGCCGTCGATACGCCCGTACGTCCGCACGGCCGTGTCCACGAGGCGCTGTCCGCCGGCCATCGTGGAGATGTCGTCGGCGACGGCGACGGCCTCGCCGCCGGCCGCCTCGATCTCCTTGACGACCGTCTCGGCGACGGAGCTGGTGGGTTCGGAGCCGTCGACGGAGACGCCGTAGTCGTTGACGACGACCCGCGCACCCTCGGCGGCGGCGCCGAGGGCGACCGCCCGGCCGATCCCCCGCCCCGCTCCGGTGACGGCGACGACCTTGCCTGCCAAGAAGTTTCCCACCCCGGCCCCTTCCCCTCATCGCGGTGTCTGACGGACCGTTATCTGACGCACCATTACCTGACGTGCCGTCAGATTTGCTGTACGGCGATTCTACGGCCCGCCGGACACACCCACACAAGCCCCGGGGAGGGCCGATGTCATTGCCCGTGGAGTTCCACGACATCGCCAAGCGCGTGAACAACTGGGGGCGTTGGGGGGTGGACGACGAGATCGGCACCCTCAACCTGATCACCGACGAGGTCGTCCGGGAGGCCGCCGCCTCGGTCCGTTCCGGGCGCCGGGTGCCGCTCGCGCTGCCCCTCCAGCAGGACGGGGTGCAGACGGGGATGATGCCGGGCCGGGTGAACCCGCTGCACGCGATGGTGCAGATCAACCAGGAGATCTTCGGGCCGGGCACGGTCGCCTGCAGCGACGACACCGTGACCATGGGGCTCCAGGCGGCGACGCACTGGGACGCGCTCACCCATGTCTCGCACTCGGGCCGGATCTACAACGGCCGCCCGGCGGACACCATCACCTCGCACGGCGGCGCGGCCTTCGCCGGCATCGACAAGGCCCGGCACATCGTCTCGCGCGGGGTGCTCCTGGACGTCCCGCGCGCCCTGGGACTCGGTGACGACCGCCTGCCCGGCAACCATGCGGTCACCCCCGAAGACCTGGACGCGGCCGAGGAGTTGGCGGGCACCCGGGTCCGCGCGGGGGACATCGTGCTGGTCCGCACCGGGCAGATCCGGACCTACCTCAGCGGCGACAAGCACGCGTACGCGTTCCCCTCACCGGGGCTCTCCCTGCGTACTCCGGAGTGGTTCCACGCGCGCGATGTCGCCGCCGTCGCCAACGACACGCTGACGTTCGAGATCTTCCCGCCCGAGATCGAGGACCTGTGGCTGCCGGTGCACGCGCTCGACCTGGTCGAGATGGGCATGCCGCAGGGGCAGAACTGGAATCTGGAAGAGTTGTCCACAGCCTGTGGACAAGCCGGGCGGTACGACTTCCTGCTCTCGGCGATGCCCGAGCCGTTCGTCGGCGCCACGGGCACGCCGGTGGCGCCGGTCGCCATCCTGTAGACACGCCGCGCCACGGGTCCCGGGGCCGGGCCGGACAGGGAGGACCCTGAGCCGGCTGGCGGCGCGCCGCTGCCCGCCCCGAGCACGGCACCGCGCGCCGCCATCCGGCTTCGGCGGGCCCGCTCCGCCCCCGGATCCCTGCGCGAGCCGACGCCGAACACGACCCACGCTCGTCGAGGACCTCCGTCACCGAAACCCTCGTCGTCCCCTCGCGGCGAATCGCTGGACACAAGCGTGATCAAACGGACACGACACGTCAACACCCGTTCGGGCGCCGACCGCGTGGAACCGGTATCGCGGCGGTGCGTACGGAAGCACGTCCCGGCGCACGGGTCGGGCGCCGCCGGTGGGCCGCCCCGCGCCGCGCACTCGCGCGCAGGCGCGCGCGGCGCTCAGCGGGGCGGGGGGTGCGGCGCCCGGCGGGGCGGGGGGTGCCGTTCGTGTGCGGGAGCGGGTGCGCCGTGGTTGCTCGCGCAGTTCCCCGCGCCCCCGGGGACCCGGGCCCGCCCCTTCTACATACGTGCGCGGCGACGGCCGCCAGAAGGCCGGGCGCCCGCCCACAGCCTCACCGTCGACCCGGCTCCGCCCGAGGGGCAGGGCCGCGGGCGGATGGGTACCGGGGCGGGGGGCACTGTCGGGCGCGGGTGCGTCGTGGTTGCTCGCGCAGTTCCCCGCGCCCCCGGGGACCCGGGCCCGCCCCTTCTACATACGTGCGCGGCGACGGCCGCCAGGAGGCCGGGCGCCCGCCCACAGCCTCACCGTCGACCCGGCTCCGCCCGAGGGGCAGGGCCGCGGGCGGATGGGTACCGGGGCGGGGGGCACTGTCGGGTGCGGGTGCGTCGTGGTTGCTCGCGCAGTTCCCCGCGCCCCTGAAGACCCGGCCCGCCCCTTCCACAGAGGTGTGTGGCGCCGGCCCACAGCGTCGACCGCCCCCGGCCTAGACCGCCTCGTACGCCATTCCCTCGCGCGCCCGGCTCTCCCGGGCCACCGCCGCGACCCCGGTCACCGCGCCGCACGCCGGATAGACCGCCGGCGCCAGGACGCCACCGCCCGCCGTCGGCGCACCACCCGACGCACCCGAGAAGCCGACCGCCCCGGCGACCCCCGGCACCACCCGGTCCAGCTCGCACCAGATGCGTTTGCCGACACCCTCGTACGACCAGCCCCAGCGGTCCGCGAGGACCTCGACGAGGGCGAGGCCGCGTCCGCCCGTCTCGTCGCCGTCGGCGCACCGCGGGGCCGGCGGACACGCGCTGGTGTCGGCGACCTCCAGGCGGACCTTGCCGATGGCGCCGTCACGCAGACCGGACAGCAGCAGCCGCAGCACGGCCGGACGGCCGGTGTGCACCACCGCGTTGGTGACCAGCTCGGAGACCAGGAGGATCAGCGTCTCGGCGAGCGGTTCGTCGTCCCCTATCCCGGACCCGGCGAGCCGTGAACGGGCCCATCTCCGTGCACGACCCACCTCTGCGGGGTCGGGCCGGATCTCCAGCTGCACTTGAAGCACCTGCACCGCTCACACCATCCGAACCGGCGGACACATCGCCGCACGCCCCTCAGGGGCCACGATCGTGGTCATCTGCTGCCTGGCCGACGCCACCGTCATCGACACCGTCGACACCGGGATCACGGAACGTGATCCCCTTACAGGACAGCATGGTTGACGTACAGTCACCCCAACAAGCGCTTCGGGCATATTCCAGCGCGAAGGAGTACGCGTACGGCATACTGTGCGACGCTCGTCGCGGGGAGTCGAACAGACTGGGGCCGCGAGACTCCGGCCCACTTCACGGGTACCGCGCACCGCCGGATCCGGGGCCGCCACAGGGGCAACACCGGCTCGGCTCGACCTCGGAACCACTCGCATCCACCAGAAGGTACCGGAGCGGGACTCCGACTCCAGGCCGTGACAAGTCACACCTAGGACACAACCCGGTATCAACGCTCGGTAATTCCGGTATGCCACGTTCCGCGACATTCGCGGATTACGGTGCCACACGTTGCCGCTCCGCACCTGGTCAGCGCGGTCGGACCGCCTCGCTCAGCAGTTCCCTCGCCAACAACTCCTCACTCTCCGTGATCGATCCGCCACGTTCCGCCCGTACCCATGCCCGCTTCAGACACAGGTGTACGTCGGCCTCCCAGGTGAACCCCATGCCGCCGTGTACCTGGAGACAGTCACGGGCCCCGCGCACCGCGGCCTCGTCGGCCAGCAGCCGGGCCACCGCGATGTCCACCGGATCGGCGGTCACCGCCGCCGCGTACAGCGCCGCCCGCGCCACCTCCACCCGCACCAGCAGTTCGGCGCAGAGATGCTTGACCGCCTGGAACGCCCCGACCGGCCGCCCGAACTGCTCCCGCGTCCGGGCGTGTTGCACGGCGGCCTCACAGGCCCGGACCGCCGTCCCCACCTGCTCGGCGGCGGTGAGCAGGACGAACAGATCATCGAGGCGGTCGTCCGAACCGCCCCCCGGCACCCGGTGCAGCGGCGTCAACGGATCGACCGACCGCACCTCCACGGCCACCGACGGACCTCCCGCCTCCCGCCGACCTCCGGTCCCCCGCACATCTCTGGTCCCTCGCACATCTCCGATCTCCCGCACATCTCCGGTCCCCCGCACATCTCCGATCTCCCGCTGACCTCCGGTCCCTCGCAGACATCCGGCCTCCGGCAGGTCTCCGGCCTCTCGCAGCTCTCCGAACTCCTGCGGCCCTTCGGCCTCCCGCAGATCCCCGGCCCCCCGCAGGCCCCCCGTCGCCGACAGATCTCCCGCGTCCCGCACATCCCCCGCCGTGTCCACGACCGCGTCCGCCTCCGCCAGCCACTCCACCAGTCCCCCGCCCCCGACGGCGGTCACCACGGCCTCCCCGGTCGCCGCTCCCGGCACCGTGCCCGCCGCGAGGTGTGTGGCCACGAGGGGCCCCGGCACCAGGGCACGCCCCGCCTCCTCGAACACCAACACGGCCTCCGGCAGCCCCAGACCGACCCCGCCCTCCGCCTCCGGCAGCCGCAACGCGAAGAACCCGGCCGCCCCCAGCTCCCGCCAGAGCCCCCGGTCCAGCCCGGGTCGCTCGACGGCCGCCCGGAGCGCCTCCTGCCCGAAGCGCCGCGCCAGCAGCTCCCGAACGCCGTCGCGCAACGCCCGTTGATCCTCCGTGAGCCGAAACCGCACAGCCGACCGCCCCTCATCGACACCGAGTTCGAGACCGAGTACGAGACCGAGTACGAGACCTAGTACGAGACCGAATTCGAGACCGCACGCGCCCGTCACCCCTTGGGCAGCCCCAGGATCCGTTCGCCCACGATGTTCCGCTGGATCTCGGAGGTCCCCGCGGCGATGGTGTACGACAGCGAGGCGAGCCGGTCGAGGACCCACGGCCGCCCGAGGTCGACGGCCCCCGCCCCCAGCACCTCCCCCGCCGCGTCGAACAGCTCCTGCCGCGCGCGCGAGTACCTGAGTTTGAAGACCGACCCGCCCACCCCCGGCACCCCTCCGGACGCCTCCGCCGCGCTCACGTTCCACTGCGTGAGCCGCCACAGGGCCCGGAACTCCGCGTTCAGCCGTCCCAGCCGCCGCCGCACGGAGGAGTCGTCCCAGCGTCCGTTCTCCCGCGCCTCCCGCGCGATCTCCCCCAACACCCGTCGGCAGGCGACCACTTCGCCGACGAAGGCCGTTCCGCGTTCGAACGACAGCGTCACCATCGTCACGCGCCACCCGTCGTTCTCCTCGCCCACCCGGTTGGCGACCGGCACCCGCACCTCGTCGAGGAAGACCTCGGCGAACTCGGTGGAGCCGGCGAGGGTGCGCAGCGGCCGTACGGTCACCCCGGGCGCGTCCATGGGCATGGCCAGCCAGGTGATGCCCCGGTGCTTCGGCGCCCCGGGGTCCGTGCGCACCAACAGTTCGCACCAGTCGGCGACTTCGGCGTGCGAGGTCCAGATCTTCGACCCGCTCACCACGTACGTGTCGCCGTCCCGGCGCGCGCGGGTGCGCAGCGCCGCGAGGTCGGAGCCGGCGTCCGGTTCGCTGAACCCCTGGCACCAGACCTCCTCGCCCCGCAGGATCGGCGGCAGCCAGCGCGCCCGCTGCCCGGCCGTCCCCTCGGCGGCGATGGTGGGCCCGGCGTGCAGCAGCCCGACGAACCCCGCGCCCACGTACGGGGCGCCCGCCTTCTCCGTCTCCTCCAGGAAGATCAGCCGCGTGGTCGGCGAGGCGTCCCAGTGGACGTCGGCGTACCCGGCGTCGTACAGGGTCCGCTGCCAGCCGAGGTCGTAGGCGCGCCGCCCGGGCCAGTCGTCGGGGGAGGGCTTCGGCGGCAGCGCGGGAAGCGTCTTCGCCAGCCACTCCCGCAGCCGTGCCCGGAACTCCTCCTCCTCCGGGCTGTACGCGAGATCCATCGCCCGGGACCCTACTTAGCGAGGCCGCGGTCGCGGTCGAAGTCGAGGCCGAGCATGCGGATCGCGTTGCCGCGCATGAGCTTGTAGACGGTCTCGTCGTCGAGGCCCTTCACATGGTCGAGGGCGACCTCCTTGGTGTGCGGGAAGGTCGAGTCGACGTGCGGGTAGTCGGTCTCGAAGGTGGCGTTGTCCCGGCCCACGACGTCCAGCGAGGCGACCCCGTGCTTGTCGCGGAAGAAGCAGCAGAACATCTGCCGGTAGTAGTACGTCGACGGCGGCTCGGGGATCAGGTCGCGTACGCCGCCCCAGGCGCGGTGCTCCTCCCAGACGTCGTCGGCGCGTTCCAGGGCGTAGGGGATCCAGCCCATCTGCCCCTCGCTGTAGGCGAGTTTGAGGGTCGGGAACTTCACCAGGACCCCGCTGAAGAGGAAGTCCATCATCGAGGCCATCGCGTTGTTGAAGGAGAGCGATGCCTGGACGGCGGGGGGCGCGTCGGGGGAGGCGGCCGGCATCTGGGAGCTGGAGCCGATGTGCATGTTGACGACCGTGCCGGTCTCCTGGCAGGCCGCGAAGAAGGGGTCCCAGTAGCCGGAGTGGATGGAGGGCAGGCCGAGGTAGGTGGGGATCTCGGAGAAGGTGACGGCCCGCACGCCCCGGGCGGCGTTCCGCCGGATCTCCTCGACCGCGAGGCCGACGTCCCACAGGGGGATCAGGCAGAGCGGGATGAGCCGGCCGCCGCTGTCGCCGCACCACTCCTCGACCATCCAGTCGTTGTAGGCGCGCACGCAGGCGAGGGCGACCTCCTTGTCGTGCGCCTCGGCGAAAGTCTGGCCGCAGAAGCGCGGGAAGGTCGGGAAGCAGAGGGACGCCTCGACGTGGTTGAGGTCCATGTCCGCCAGCCGGGCCTTCGGGTCCCAGCAGCCGCGCCGCATCTCCTCGCGGGTGATGCCCTCCAGGGTCATCTCGTCCCGGTCGAAGCCGACGGCCGCGATGTTCCGCTTGTACGGGAACTTCAGGTCCTCGTAGATCCACCAGTCCGTCGGCTGCCCCTCCGGGTCCATGGTGATCTGGTACTTGCCGGCGACGTACGCCAGCTCGCCGATCCCGGCGGTGAGGGGCTTCGGACCCCGGTCGCGGTACTTCTCCGGCAGCCAGGTGTCGAAGAGGTGCGCGGGCTCGATCACATGGTCGTCGACGCTGATGATGCGGGGCAGTTCGGTCATGGATCCCCCACTCAGTTATCTGATGGACCGTCAGATCCTCGTGAGCAGGTTAGTGGCACACCCCTGGACCGACAAGGCGCCCCGGCCTACGCTCTGGCCACGATCTGACATACCGTCAGCCAGTGGCGAGTGAGCCGAAGGGGCGCGTCGGTGTCGAGCCCGCGAGCGCGCGGAGGCCCGCAGGGTCGAGCACGGTCGCGGGCTCGACACCGACTGAGGCGCCCCGGAGGCGAACCGAGCCTCAAAAGAAGGGGGCCCCGCGCTGTGAATGACACCGCCCACGCACTCGGCACGTCCCGCACCCTGTGGGAACTCCTCGACCGCCGCGCCGGCCTCACCCCCGACCGGCCCGTCCTGCTCCAGGACGACCGCGCCGTGAGCTTCGGCGAACTGCGCGCCCGCGCCGAGCGGGTGGCGGCGGGGCTGTACGACAGGGGCGTACGCCCGGGCACGGTCGTCGCCTGGCAGCTGCCCACCCGGATCGAGACGGTCCTGCTCTCCCTGGCGCTGGCCCGCCTCGGCGCCGTCCAGTCCCCGGTCATCCCCTTCTACCGCGACCGCGAGGTCGGCTTCGCGCTGCGGGAGTCGAAGGCGGAGTTCTTCGCGGTGCCGGGAGAGTGGCGGGGCTTCGACCACACGGAGATGGCCGGGCGGCTGGGGGCGCGCGGCGTCTTCGAGGCGTACGACCGGCTCCCGGAGGGCGACCCCTCGGCGCTCCCCGCCCCGCCGGCCGACGGCACCACCGTCCGCTGGATCTACTGGACCTCGGGCACCACCTCCGACCCCAAGGGCGTCCTGCACACGGACCGTTCACTGATCGCGGGCGGCTCCTGCCTCGCCCACGCGCTGCGCCTCACCCGGGACGACGTCGGCTCGATCGCCTTCCCGTACGCGCACATAGGCGGACCGGACTACCTGGTGATGCTCCTGCTGTACGGCTTCCCGGCGGTGCTGTTCGAGCACTTCGCGCTGCCGGACGCGCTGGAGGGCTACCGCAAGCACGGGGTGACCGTGGCGGGCGGGTCCACGGCGTTCTACTCGATGTTCCTGGCCGAGCAGCGCAAGCAGCCGGGCGTGCCCGTCGTGCCCACCCTGCGGCTGCTCGCGGGCGGCGGGGCGCCGAAGCCGCCCGAGGTCTACCACGCGGTCGTCCGGGAGATGGGCGTGCAGCTCACCCACGGCTACGGCATGACCGAGGTGCCGATGATCACGATGGGGGCGCCGGACGACTCGGCGGAGAACCTGGCGACGACGGAGGGACGGCCGCCGGCCGGGATGGAGATCCGGATCGCGGCGGACGGGGAGGTGCGGTTGCGGGGGGAGGCGGTCTGCCGGGGCTATCTGGACCCGGCGCAGTCGGCGGCGGCCTTCGACGCGGACGGGTTCTTCGTGACCGGCGACCTAGGGCATCTGACCGGCAGCGGCCATCTGGTGCTGACGGGCCGTGCGAAGGACGTCATCATCCGCAAGGGCGAGAACATCTCGGCCAAGGAGATCGAGGACCTGCTGCACGGCCACCCCGCCGTCCGGGACGTGGCGGTGATCGGACTCCCGGACGCCGAACGCGGGGAACGGGTCTGCGCGGTGCTGGAACAGCCGCCGTCGGCCGAGCCGCTGACGCTGGAGGCGGTGGTGGCGTACCTGCGCGCGGAAGGGCTGTCGGTCCACAAGCTGCCGGAGCAGGTGGAGGTGGTGGACGCCCTTCCGCGCAACGAGACCCTGCGGAAGGTCCTCAAGTACAAGCTGCGGGAGCGTTACTCGGGAACCGGGAGCGCTACTCGGGGACGGTGAAGTAGCGGGCGAACGCGTTCACGACCTCGACCTCGTCCACCTTGCCGTCGGCGTCGGTGTCGAGCGTGGCGGCGGCCGCGGCGGCCACCTCCTCGGGGGCGCCGAGGGCCTTGAGGACGCGGGCGGTCTCCTCGACCGTCGCCCTGCCGTCCCCGTCGGCGTCCGCGACGGCCAGGGCCGCGTGCAGGAAGGGGCGGGCGATCTCGGCGAAGCGGTCGGGGTTGTCCCGCAGCCGCTTCACCGCGCCGTTCACGAACTCGTCCCGGGTGATGCGCTGGTCGCCGTCCCGGTCCGCTATGCCGGCCATGCCCTGCCAGAACGCCTCGGCGCCGCCGTACAGGGCCTGGCCCTTGTCCGAACGGGCGGTGGTGCCGAACTCGTTGAGAACCGCCTTGCTCGCCGCGCTGAAGTCCTCGCGGTCGATCCAGCCGTTGCCGTCCTGGTCGAAGGTGGCGAACCGGGCGGCGATCCTGCGCTCGTACTCGCTGCTGACCATGTTTCCTCGGGCCCGCCTTACGTCAAGTGGGGTGCTTCTCGGACGGAGCGTACGACGTCAGAGGCCCTGACGGTGCGGGAAAGCGTCGCTTGTACCAAGACCGCGGGAATTCCGGGACAACTGTGTGGCCGCCGGGACACCACCGTGTGCGACGCCTCCCGCGCGCGTGCCGCTCCTCGGGAGGGATGCGAGAGGTCAGGCCGACAGGGGGCCGGCCTCGTCGTCGGACTCCGGCGCGACCGCCGAGGCGACGTCCGGGTGGACGTCGAAGAGGCGGCGGACGCCGAGGGCGGCGAGGACGCGGTTGACGTGCGCGCCCTCGGACGGGCCGCCGCCCGCGTGGCCGTCGGCGGGCAGGATCAGCCGCAGCCGTCCCCGGCACGACCGCATGAGCCGACGGGTGGCGACGAGGACCCCGACACCGCTGGAGTCGCAGAAGACGACGTCGGTGAGGTCGAGGACGAGGCTGCGGCGGCCGTCGGCCACGGCCTGGTGCACCCGCTGACGCAGCTGGGGCGAGGTGACCAGGTCCATCTCCCCGGACACGTGCAGCACGACCCACTCGCTCCGCACACCCGCACCCCGGACGTCGTCACCCCGTACGTCCTCGCCCTGTACGCCCTGCCCGTCCTGATCGCCGTCGGTCACCTGGAACGTCACCGCGATGCCTCTCAGTCGCCGAACCGGAAGCCACTGCACCGCTTCCTGCTGCGCGGCTGCCCCGCCGTCGTTCCATGAAACACCCCCCGCCCGCCGAAAGCGCGGGGTAAGCGAGCCAATTCAGGGGCCTTTTCGGTGCGATTTCTATCGAGTACGGTCACATGTGATCGACTATTGCCCGCGAATGGATGCGGATCGGACATCCATCGGTCGAATGCGGGCAGATCCGAGCCATGCGGAGTCACAAGGGGTCACAAGGGGTCACGCCAGCGGTCGTACAAGCATACGAAGGATGGGCGGACGCCCACGTGGGCGGCATGGAAACGGCTTGCGCCGGCGGTCATACCACCTCCGCCCCCAGGAGGGGCGCACATTGCCATAAAGGGGCGTGCGCGGTGAGCGGTGCCGACTACATTCGGGACGGCAGTGCACGGAGGCTGGAACAGGACCGGGGACGGGACGGGCGGACACCGGGTCCGCGGTTCCGCGGTCCGGCGGCCATCAGGAACGGCGCGGGTACGAGCAGGGTGAGGGGGCCGTATGGCGACGCAGGACGCACCGCCCCGCTGGGACCGCAGGATGCAGCAGCGGCTGGCACGGGGCGAGGCGGCGGCGCTCGGTGAGCTGTACGACCGGTTCGCGTCCCTCGTGCACGGGCTCGCCCACCGCGTCCTCGGCGACGAGCGGGGCGCCGACGGCATCACCCGCGAGGTGTTCCTCCAGCTCTGGGAGAACCCCGAGGCGTACGACCCCCGGCACGGCCCCCTGCGCTCCTGGGTGGCGGCGCTGACCCACCGCCTGGCGGTGCAGCGGCTGCGCGCCACCGAGACCGCCGCGCTCGCCCGGGGCGACGGCGGCACCACGGAGGACCTGGAGCGCAAGGTCCACCACGCCTCGGTCGCCGCCCGCGCCGACTACATAGTGCAGGCGATGCCCACCCCCTTGCGGGCCGCCCTGGAGCTGGCGTACTTCCAGCGCCGCGACTACCGCCAGACCGCCGCCGACCTCGGCGTCACCGAGGACGAGGCCCGCCGCCGCCTCCGCCTCGGCCTGCAGCTCCTGTCCACCGCCCACGACACCCGCCCCTCCGGCACCCCGCCCGAACCCGGGGCCACGGCGTGACGGGCGGACCGACCCCGTTCGAGGGGCCCGGCGGCCGGGGGAACGGCTCCGGCGGACCGTCCGGACCCGACGGCCCCCGCGGCGGCGACGGCAAGGAGCCGGTCGGACCGCCGCGCATACCTCTGCCGCGCTCCTCCGTGGAGGACACCGGACTGCCGCTGCCGGACCCCGTCCCGCCGGCGGCGCCCCCGGCGGTCCTCGTGCTGGAGCACCACGTGCTCAAGGCCCTGCTCGGCGCCTGGGCGCTGGCCGCGTGCTCGGCGGAGGAGGCGCTGGCCGTCGAGGAGCACCTGGGTACGTGCGGGACGTGCGCGGACGAGGCCCGGCGGCTGCGGGAGGCCGTGGGCCTGCTGCATCCCCCGGAGAGCCTCGACCTGGACCCGGCGCTGCGCACCCAGGTGCTGGGCGTCTGTCTGGGCCGCCGCCCGCCGCGCATCCCCGTTCCGCGCTGGGCCGCCCCGTACGACGCGGAGACGGCCCGCCTCGACGCGCTGCTGCAGGACATCGGCACCGCCGACTGGCACGCGCCCGTACGCCTGCGCTGGTTCGAGGGCGCCGGGCCGGTGAGCCGGCGGACGACCGTCGCCGGGGTCATCGCGCATCTGCTGAGCGTCGACGGGCTGGTCGCGACGGCGCTCGGCCTGGACGACCCGCTCGACCTGCCGACCGCCGAGGACGACGGGCCGGTCGACCGCACGCCCGCGGGGCGCACCGAGGCGTACTGGAAGGCGTCCCACTTCCCGCCCGGTCGCGCCCTGCGCACGCCCTGGCGGCAGCAGAGCCACGACATCGTCCGCACGACGTCGTTCACAGGCGACGGCGACCGGGACGGCTCCGACGGCTCGGGGCGCCTGGCGGTCTCGTACGGCGGCTTCGCACTGCCCCTGCGGGACGCGATGCTGGACCGGGCCTTCGAGTGCTGGATCCACGCGGAGGACATCGCGGAGGCCGTGGACTACCCGTACGAGCCGCCCTCCGGCCGCCATCTGCACGGCATGATCGACCTGGCGGCGCGCATGCTGCCGCTGTCCCTGGCCGAGCGCCGCCGCACCGGACTGGCGTCCCCGCCCGCCGGCACGCCCGGCCGCAGCCTCCGCCTGGAGATCGAGGGCTCCGGCGGCGGAGAGTGGCTCATCCCGCTGGACTCCCCCGCGACCACCGGCTCCACCGACCACGAGGTCGCCCACGTAGCCCTGGACGGCGTCGAGTTCTGCCGCCTCGCCGCCGGCCACGTCCCCCCGCAGGAAGCGGCCGCGGGCCAGTCCGGCGACCGAGAGGCCATCAAGGACGTCCTCTTCGCAGCAGCGGCCCTGAGCCGCATGTAAAGGAAGCCGGAGAAAGCCGCCCCGCGCCCCGTCAGGACCGCGCCCCGCTCAGGGGCGCGAGGAACTGCGCGACCAGCCCCACCCACCCGCACCCGAAGACGGCCTGAATCGGGCGCAGCCCATTCAGGGGCGCGGGGAACTGCGCGAGCAACCCCCACCCACCCGCACCCGAAGACGGCCTGAATCGGGCGCAGCCCATTCAGGGGCGCGGGGAACTGCGCGACCAGCCCCCACCCACCCGCACCCGCACCCGCACCCGCCGAACCGCTGTCACCCCCGAGCAACAAGGCACCCCCGCCCGGCGGAGCCCTTACGCGAAGACGACCGTCCGCCGCCCGTTCATCAGGATCCGCCGCTCCGCGTGCCACTTGACCGCCCGCGCCAGCGCCTGGCACTCCACGTCCCGCCCGACCGCGACCAGCCCTTCGGGCGTCACCCCGTGCCCCACCCGCTCGACCTCCTGCTCGATGATCGGCCCCTCGTCGAGGTCGGCGGTGACGTAGTGCGCCGTCGCCCCGATCAGCTTCACACCCCGCGCATGCGCCTGGTGGTACGGCTTCGCGCCCTTGAAGCTCGGCAGGAAGGAGTGGTGGATGTTGATGATGCGCCCGCTCAGCTGCTTGCACAGGTCGTCGGAGAGGACCTGCATGTAGCGGGCCAGCACGACCAGCTCGACGTTCTCCTCGCGCACGATCTCCAGCACCCGCGCCTCGGCCTGCGCCTTGGTGTCCTTGGTGACCGGAACGTGGTGGAACGGAATGTCGTACGACCTCACCAGCTCGGCGAAGTCGGTGTGGTTGGAGACCACGGCCGCGATCTCCACCGGCAGCGCCCCGATGCTGGCCCGGAAGAGCAGGTCGTTCAGGCAGTGACCGAACTTGCTGACCATCAGGACGACGCGCATCTTCTCGTCGGCCCGGTTGATCTGCCAGTCCATCTGGAAGGAGTCACCGATCGCCGCGAAGCTGGCCCGCAGCTTCTCCACGTTCACCGGCGCCTCCGCCGAGAAGTGGACGCGCATGAAGAACAGTCCCGTGTCGTGGTCGCCGAACTGCTGGCTGTCCTCGATGTTGCCGCCGGTCATGAAGAGGTAGCTCGACACGGCGTGCACGATGCCCGGCTTGTCCGGGCAGGCAAGGGTGAGGACGTACTGGTCGGCGGGGGCCGCGGCTCGGGTGGACTGCGCGTTCATGCCCGACAGGGTCCCATATGGCGTACCCGTACCGGCAACCGTCCCGAGGACCGGACCCCCGCCCCCGGCGCCCCGCCCGCGCCACCCCGCGGGCGGCCTACGCCGCCCGCGTCATGATCCGCAGCACCTCAAGGGTGCGCGGCGCCGTGTCCGGGTCCTCCCCGTCGCTCGCCGAGAGGCGTACGTGGGCCTCACGGGCGGCCCGCACGGCCTCGGGCCAGGCGTCGTGGTCGAGGTAGGCGGAGACGGGCGCGTCCGGGCCGACCTGGTGCATGATCCGCAGCACGCGCAGCACGGCGGTGTCGACGAGGGCCGCCTCCTGGGCGTCCCGGAAGATCGTGCCGACGTACTTCTCGGCGGACCAGTTGTCCAGCCAGGTGTCCTCGACCAGGCGGTACACGGCATCGGTGACGTCCCCGTACCCGTCGACGCCGGCCAGCCAGACGTCTCGCTGGAACCCGGGGTCGGAGAGCATGTGCAGCGCGGAGCGCACATTGCTGCGCCAGCGCCACCACGGCATGTCGTTCAGTGGCATGTCGCCCATGGTGGATGAGCGACGCCCGCGACGGGAAGGGGTCTCCGAGCCTTGGACGGTCATCGATCCTGCGTTCCTCTCTGCGACCTCAGGAAAATACGATCGTAGCTCTTCGCAATTCACCTCCCGGTCACCTCGTGTTGCCCCTCCGTGACGCCCGGGTTGGCGATGTGGCGGAATCGTGCGGAGTCATGACTGGCTTCCGGGCACGACGGATCCCTCTGCTGACCCACCTCCCCCACGGGCTCGCCACACGCCTGGTCAGGGCCACCACGCTGGCGGCGTGCGCGTCGCTCGTCGCCGGGTGCGGGGTCGTCCCTGGTACCACGGGGGGTACCGGGGACGGCCCCGTCACCGTCATGACCTGGGCCCCCGAGAAGACGGCCGCCACCAACAAGCCCGGCATGCCCGCGATGGCGAAGGCGTACGCCCGCTGGGTCAACGCCAACGGCGGCATCAACGGCCGCGAGCTGAAGATCCTCACCTGCAACGACCACAACGAGACCGTGACCGCCGCGAAGTGCGCCCGCCGGGCCGCCGACGCGAACGTGGTCGCCGTCGTCGGGTCCTACAGCCAGCACGGCCGTTCCTACCTCGCCCCGCTGGAGTCCGCGGGCATCCCCTACATCGGCGGCTACGGCGTCACCGACGACGAGTTCGCCAGCGCGCTGTCCTACCCGGTCAACGGCGGCCAGGCCGCGCTGATGGCGGGCCTCGGCGAGCAGCTCGCCAAGGCGTGCGGCCCGGTCGCCCTCGTACGCCCCGACTCGATCGCCGGCGACCAGCTGCCCCTGCTGCTGGACTCGGGGCTGCGCTCCGGGGGCCACCAGGGGTCCGAGGACCAGCTGGCGGCCGAGGACGCCACCGAGTACGGCGGGCACGCGCGGGAGGCGCTGCGGCGGGCCGCCGCCGATCCGGCCGCGCGGGGGTGTGTGGTCCCGGCGCTCGGCGACCGCACCTTCACCTTCATGGACTCCTTCCGCCGGGACCGCGCGGACTTCCCGTCCGTCCGCACCGGGACCGTGCTCGGCAGCGTCGACCAGACGGTGATCGACGCCACCGGTGGCAGGTCGGGGCCGTACGAGGGGGCGTACGTCACCGGCTGGTACCCGGTGGAGACCGACAAGCGGTGGGACCGGATGAAGCGGGTGATCCGGGAGCACGCCTTCGACGACAACCGGATCGACCCGGCGGACCCGGGGGTGCAGACCACGTGGATCGCGTACACCGTCCTGCGGGCCGCCCTGGAGAAGATCGGCGACGGCGAGGTCACCGCCCAGGCGGTCCGGCACGTCCTCGACGACGGTCTGAAGGTCGGCACGGGCGGTCTCACGCCGCCCCTGCGGTGGCGCTTCGAGGACCTCATCGCCTCCGCCGGCTTCCCCCGCCTCGTCAACCCCGACGTCACCTTCCAGGTGGTCCGCAAGGGCCGGCTGGTCGCCGCCCGCCAGGACTTCGTGAACGTGGAGAAGACCCTGGTGGAGGCGGAGGGCTGAGCGGACCGGCCGGTTCGGTCCGGCGGACGGACCGCCGGCCGGCCGGGGCGCGTCGTTACAGCTGGACCGCCTGGCGCTGGGTCAGGCCGTACTTCGTGGCGATCGTGTTCCAGAGCTTCGCGGCCTTGGCCTTCTCCGCGCTGGCGGTGCCGCTGGCCACGTTGCCGGCCTGGGCCTGGCCGGTGGGGCGGGCCTGGCCCTTGCGGCAGCCCTTCTTGCCGGCGGTCTGGTCGGCCCACGCGGCGTAGTGGTCGTCGGCGGAGGCGGACGCCTGCCATGCCTTGGTGAGCGAGGCGGTGAGGGCCTCGTGGTCGGGCAGCTTGTCGACGGACAGTTCACCGAGCCGGGTGACCAGCTCGTTGCGCTGCTCGGCCGCGTCCCGCAGGTCGGTGGCGGCCTGCCCCAGGTTCGTGCAGGTCTTGATGTTCCCGACGGCCTTGATCACGCTGTTGCGGCTGTTGCCGCTGTCCGCCAGGAGCTTGTCCAGCGCGACCGCCTGCGCCTTCGCCGGGTCGGCCGGCGCCTTCGACTCCTCGGGCTCCCCGGTCGCCGCCACCGGCGTGTTGGCGCTCGGCGACTCCTTGTCCCCCGAACCGGCCATCAGCGCGCCCGCCCCGATGCCGAGCACCGCGATCCCCACCCCGACGAGCGCGATGAGCGGCGCCCGCGACTTCGTCCGGCCGCCCCCCGCGCCGCCGCTCTCCCGTCTCCCGGAGGACGACCGCCCGGCGTGACCGCCGTGGCCGCCGTGACCGCTCGGGCCCTGCGGCGGCTGCGGGGCCTGCGCGGGGTCGATCTTCGGCAACTGCTGCGTGGCCCCGGAGACACCCGCGGCCCCCGCGTCACTGCGGAAGAGACTGTCGAACACGTCCGGCTGCTGCGGGGGCTGCCGGCGCTGTTGCGCCCGCTGCTGCCCCGGCGCGCCGTACGACTGTGGCGGTGCGGGTGTCTGCGCGGCGACCGGCGGTATGAACTGCGTCGGCTGGGCGTCCGGATTCCCGCCGGGCATCGCGTGCGGGGGCTGTCCGGGGTGGCCGGCGGGCGGCATCGGCCCGGCGCCGTGGTCCGGGACCCGCCCGAGGTACGCCGTCGCGTCGGCCGACGCCTCGGGGGGCAGCGCGCCCGGCCCGACCGGCGGCAGGAACTGCGTGGCGGCCTCCGCGGCGGGCGGGTGCGCGGCCACCGGCGGTATGTACTGCGTGGCCCCTTCGTCCATCGGCAGGGCGCCGGCGGCCGGCACGGGCGGCAGGAACTGGGTGGCCCCCTCGTCCAGGGGTGCCTGCGGCACCGCCGCCCCACCGGCGACCGGCGGCAGGGGCGCGCCCGAGCCCACCCCGCCGTAGCCCCCGAGGCCGTACGTCTGCCCCTGGGGGCCCTCGGGCGGCAGCGGCGTCCCGCCCTGGGCGCCGTACGCGGCCTCGGTGCCGTACGCGGCCTGGGCGCCGTACGTGTCGTACGCGCCCTGGCTCCCCTGGCCGCCCCACTCCGGAGCGGCCGGCGCCGACGGCGCGCCGCTGTAGGGGGCGGCCGGCGCGGCGGCTTCCCCGGAGCCCCAGGGCTCGCGCTGGTCCCACGGCTCACGCTGGTCCCAGGGCCGGGGCGGGGCCGGCGGCAGGGGCGCCGGTGGCAGATCGCTCGGATGGAGGGGCGCCCCACCGTCCGAGGGCAGCACGATGCCTTCGCGCGCGGTACGCGCCGAGGGCTCCTCGCCCTGTCCACTCTGCGTCACCGAGACTCCTACGAATGGGGGACTTGCGGAATCGTCGGCTCACGCTACCGGTTCCGGATGACGGCCCTTGCACCGCCCGCGCCCCCGACGGGGGGCCGAAGCCCTCCGCCGGGGCGCGGGAAACCGCGCGAGCGAGCCGTCCCAGTACCCCCTCCGCGGCGCTCTACGCCGCCTGCAGGTCCATCCGCGCCCCGAACTCCCTGACCACCGCCTCCTCCCGGAACGGCTCCAGCCGCTGCTGGAACTCGTCCAGGTACTCGGCCCCGCGGTTCGAGCGCAGCGACCCCAGCAGTTCCACGGCCTTCGTCCCCGTGTGGCAGGCCTGTTCGATCTCCCGCTGCTGCACCTGCGCCGTGGCGAGGAGCACATAGCCGATCGCCCGCCGCCGGGCCCGTGACTCCGGATGTCTGGCCAGCGACTCCTCGGCCCGCCGGGCCGCCGCCTCGGCCTGCCCCAGATCCCGGTGGCAGTGCGCCAACTCGTCGGCGAGATACGCCTCGTCGAAGTGCCTGATCCACACCGGGTCGTCCCCGGCCGAGGGGTCCGCGCCCTCCAGTGCCTCGACGGCCCGCCCCGCCGCGGCCTGCGCGGCGCGCGCGTCGCCCATCAGCGCGTGCCCGCGCGCCTCCGCGGCGTGGAACATCGACTCCGCGCGCGGAGTGGCCCGCCCCCGCGCCCCCTCCTGCGCCGCGCGCGCCAACTGCGCGATCTCCCGCGGGTTTCCGAGCTGCGCGGCGAGGTGGCTCATGGACGCGGCCAGGACGTACCCGCCGTAGGCCCGGTCGCCGGCGGCCTGGGCGAGGCGGAGCGCCTGGATGTAGTACCGCTGGGCGAGGCCGGGTTGCCCGGTGTCGACCGCCATGTACCCGGCGAGTTCGGTCAGTCGGGCGACCGCGGCGAACAACTCCCTCCCCACCGCCTCCCGGTAGGAGCCGGCGAGCAGCCCCGAGACGACGCTGTTCAGATAGTGCACGACGACCGGCCGTACGTGCCCGCTGCCGTACTGGTGGTCGAGGTCGACGAGCGCCTGTGTCATCGCGCGCACGGCGTCCACGTCGGCCGACCCCACGCGGGGTCCCGCCGTGCGGGCGACCTGGGCGTCCGGTGCGGAGATCAGCCAGTCCCGGCTGGGCTCGACGAGCGCGGAGGCGGCGACGGACGAGCCGGAGAGGAAGTCCCGCCGCCCCACGTCACTGCGCCACAGCTCGCAGACCTGCTCGATCGCCCCGAGCACCGTCGGCGAGAACTGCAGACCGACCCCGGACGCGAGGTTCTTGCCGTTGGCCATGCCGATCTCGTCGATCGTGACCGTCCGGCCCAGTTTGCGGCCGAGGGCCTCGGCGATGATCGCGGGCGCCCGGCCCCTCGGCTGCTGTCCCCGCAGCCAGCGGGCCACGGACGTCTTGTCGTAACGGAGATCCAGGCCGTGCTCCGCGCCGCACATGTTGACCCGCCGGGCCAGTCCCGCGTTGGAACAGCCCGCTTCCTGGATGAGCGCCTGCAGTCGTTCGTTCGGCTGCCTGGCGACGAGCGGCCTTGCGGCCATGGCGTACCCCCTGTGGCTGTGGTGCCTTGCCCACGCACCGAGTTGACGTGTCCTCAGTGGCCGATTCCTCTCGCATACGTGTACCCATCTGGCGAAAGGATCCGGCCTCGAAGATCAATGCCCCGCCGACATACCGAAGATGCGAGACATACCTGGATTGCCGGGGTAAACACGGATGCTGTACCCCACACGTGGCTACCCGGCTCACTTCGTGATCCCGCCCGCGCGCCCCCGCCCGTGCGCCGATGCGCCCCGGGCCGATCGGCGATGCTCTCCCCCGCGCATGTGACTTCCGTAACCCCTGATGACCGCTAGAGTTGTGTTCATCGTGGAAGAGACCATCGCGGGCCCTGAAGCTGCCCATATCCCGAAGCAGCGCGGCGAATCGCTGCTGGACACCGCCGTTCGATACGCCGAAGAGCGTCACTGGGACGTGTTCCCCGGTACGTGGCTGGAAGCCGTCGACGGGGTGCAGCACTGCTCCTGTGGCAACACGGTGTGCGCCACCCCCGGCGCGCACCCGGCGCGCGAGGACTGGGCGACCCAGGCGACCGGCAGTGCGACCGTCGCACGCCGTCTGTGGTCGAAGCAGCCCACCGCGTCGATCCTGCTGCCGACCGGCCACACGTTCGACACGATCGACGTTCCCGAGACGGCCGGACTGCTGGCGCTGGCCCGCATGGAGCGCATGGAGCTGACACTCGGCCCGGTGACCTGGACGCCGGACCGCCGGATGCACTTCTTCGTGCTGCCCGGTGCCTCCGTCAAGGTCCCCGATCTCGTACGGAAGTTGGGCTGGTCGCCGCTGGCGCTCGACCTCAAGGCGCTGGGCGAGGGCGAGTACGTGGCGGCTCCGCCGACGCGGTACGGGTCGCGGGGGGCCGTGCAGTGGGCCCGGCGCCCCACGCCGGCGAACCGGTGGCTGCCGGACGCGGAGGAACTGATCTCGCCGCTCGCCTACGCGTGCGGCAGGGACGGACGTCGCTGACTCTCCACGCCGACGGTGAGGTGCGGGGCGTGACGACCGCCTTCGGGATCGACGCGGGGAGCAAGGGCACGCCCACCGCGGACAGTTGAGGCTTCCGGGAGCCATATGGCTTGCGTGAGAACCCTGTTGGGTCACCCGCTGGGTCACCTGTCGGGTCACCTGTCGGGTCACCACTACAACGACGAGGAAGGGCCCCGGAGCGATGGCGAATTCCAGGGGTCGTTGCAACACCGCGGTGAGTTGATCAAGCCGCGAGCAGTTTAGACAGACGCTCGGCTGGGGTTTCCCAGCCGAGCGTTTTGCGTGGGCGGCTGTTGAGTTCGGCGGCGACGGCGTCCAGGTCCTCGCGGGTGTGGACGGACAGGTCGGTGCCCTTGGGGAAGTACTGCCTCAGCAGGCCGTTGGTGTTCTCGTTGGAGCCGCGTTGCCAGGGGCTGGCCGGGTCGCAGAAGTAGACCGGGACGTCGGTGGTGACGGTGAAGTTGTGGTGGTAGGCCATCTCCGTGCCCTGGTCCCAGGTCAGAGATCGTTTCAGGTGGGGTGGGAGGGTCTGGACGGTGTCGACCAGCGCGGTGCGGACGGCGGCGGCGCTGTGGCCGTGGGGAAGGTGGAGGAGCATCAGGTAGCGGGTGCTGCGTTCGACCAGGGTGGCGATGGCGGAGCGGGTGTTGGCGCCGATGATGAGGTCGCCTTCCCAGTGGCCGGGAACGGCGCGGTCGGCGGCTTCGGCGGGCCGTTCGCTGATCATGACCATCGGGTGCGGGAACCGCTGCCTGCGGCTCGCAGCCTGACGGCGGGGCCGTCGCATGGCGCGTCCGGTCCGCAGGGCTCGTGTCAGTTCCCGCTTCAGCTCACCGCGGCTCTGGACGTAGAGGGCCTGGTAGATCGTCTCGTGGACCACGTGCATCTCCGGCCGGTCGGGAAAGCGCCTGCGCAGAGCGTGGCAGATCTGCTCCGGACTCCACCGTTTGGTGAGGTGGTCCTGGATGAAGTCCCGCAGCTCGGGGTTCTGCCCGATCTTGCCGGGCTTGGGACGGGGGCGTCGCCGTTCGGCGCGACGGTGGGCGTGGAATGGCTGGTAGGCCCAGCCGCCCCTGGGCATGGGCCGCCGGTTGCGGCGTATCTCCCGGCTGATGGTGGAGGGGCTGCGGCCCAGCTCGGCCGCGATCGTGCGGATGGACGCCTTCTCCCGCAGCCGGTCGGCGAGGTGGATGCGCTCGGCCTCGCCCAGGTACCGGGACGGGCCAGCCGCTTCGGGCTCTGCCGCCGATCGGGCAGGCACCTCATGGGGCTCCCACGGAATCCCGGTGTCGGCGATGGGCGCGTACGCCCTCTTCTTCCCGGATGCCTGCCGGCCGTAACGCCATCGTGTGCCGGTGCGGCGGTTGATGCCGACGATCCGGCAGGCTTCCGTGTTGCTTATCCCAAGATCCACAAGCCGAAGGTATTCCTCCCGCTCCCGGACCAGAGGCTTGGCGCCGTAGTTGCCCCGTTCCTCACGAACCTCGAAGTCCATCGCACCCCTTGAACTGGGGTGTTGCGACGACCACTAGAACCCGGGGATACGGGGCCCTTTCGCTTCGTCCGGGGTCAGTCCGCGAAGCCGTCCAGGAACGGCTCTATCGCCGCGCGCCACGCGTCCGGCTGGTCGTAGTGGACGAGGTGGCCCGCGTCGGCGACCTCGGCGTACTGGCCGTGGGGCAGCACGCGGACCATCTCCTGGGACTCGGCGCGGCCCAGCTCGCCGTCGAGACCGCGGACGACGAGGGCGGGGCAGCGGACCTGGGTCAGCTCCTCCCAGTGCGCGTCGTACACCCACGTCTCACGGGTCTTCAGCATCTGCTCGGGGTCGAAGACGGGCCGCCAGCCGTCGGGGCCCTCGTGCATGACCTCGGCGTAGAACTCGCCGCGGGACGGGCTCGGGCGCTCCACCCAGGGATCGTCCTCGCCGAACCACTTGCGGACGTCGGCGAGCGTGGCGAACGGCAGCGGCCACGCCTTGAACCAGTTCTCCCACTCGCGCTGCGAGGCGGCGCCCAGCGCCGAGGCCCGCATGTCGCAGATGATCAGACCGCGCACCAGGTCCGGGCGGCGGGCGGCGAGCTGCCAGGCGGTCAGGGCGCCCATGGCGTGGCCGATGAGGACGACCGGGCCGAGGCCCAGCTGCTCGACGGCGGCCTCGGCGTCCTCGACGTAGGCCTCCCTGGTGTAGGCGGCCTGTTCCGGCTTCGCGCTCTGGCCGTGGCCGCGCTGGTCCAGTGCGACGGCGCGGTGCCGTTCGGAGAGCCAGCGGGCGGTGGGGGCCCAGTGGGAGGCGCGGCCCATGAGGCCGTGCAGTAACAGCACCCCCGGCCGGGGCTCGTGTTCGCCGGACTTGGGCGGTTCGTCGAACTCCCAGGCGGCGAGACTCACGCCGTCCGCTCCCGTCACGTCGATACGCCGCACCATTGGCACCCCCCAGACTCCCGCCCGGACCGCTCGCTCCCGCCTCGTGTACCCATTTCGAGCCGGTCGGTCCACTCGTCCCACCTGCTGTCGTTCCGCTGTTCCGCTGCTGCCCTTGCCGCTGCCCTTACTGCTTCCCCGCCGCATCCGCCGTCGCTCCCGCCGCTGTCGCCCTGTGCGCGCCGCCCGGACGACGGGCACTTGTGTTACAGCGTGCATATCGGTTGACACGTTACGTGTGGGGTGTGCGCATCAGTTATGGCACGAGTCACGCGGCGCCACGCCGCACACGTTATCGAATACACATTCGAGGATGCCGCTCCGGGCGCCAACACCCCTCATTCGAGTGACCTCCCTCAGGGATTGCCCGCCGTCGCCGAGGGGAGATCTTCAACGGGAGGCGGACCGCTCGGGGACAACGGTCCGAGGGGGATGACCCTGGGAGCTCGGGGCTCCGGGTCAGCACAGGGGAGGACAGGCCCCGGCGCCGAGTGGCGCCGGGGCCCTCCTCACGTCCACGGCACATCACGCCCTGCCCCCTCCCCTGCCACCGGAGATCCGCCGTCTCGGGCGGCCAAGAGCCCCTCAGGTCATATGCCTCACGCGCAAGCCTCGCATGCGAACGGGTTGCGCGCTGCGATTCCGCGCACTGAATCTTCGATTCACCGGCATCCCGGACGCGGACCTCTCCCGTCCACAACTCCCCCTCCAGTACCGGGAGTTGGCAGGTGATACGAACACCCGCCGACACACCCGGAACAACGACGCCCAGAAGCCGCCACGAACCGCCACCGCCGACCGAACTCGGCCGGTACACGACGCCGACGGCCGGAACCCACCGGTACGGCAGCGCGTCGGGACGGGCCCCGGGAGCCTCGGCGGCGAGGCCGCGGGGCCGTGGGGCTGGCTCACATGACGCATCGGCGGTATCGGCTGACACCGAGCCCTGAACCCGCGGCCCGCCCACCGGTCGGCACGGCCCCGGCACCGCCCACCGGGCGGCACGGCGGCGCTCGCGGCGGCGGCAGTCAATCGGTGAGCGGCAGCGGGCGCACGGGCCCAGGCATCCTCGGCAGCGAGGGCCACGGGTCGCCGCACCGGCCGGTTCGACCCCGGCACCCCCGACGGCCAGGACGGAGGACCGGCACCGCACGGCGGCGGTCGACGGTCGGGGGCGGGCGGCGCGAGCCCGGCGACACCGATCTTGAACCCGAGGTGCGCCCCACCGGGCGGCATGGTCTCGGAACCCCCGTCGACCACGGCGGCGCCCGCCGCGACGATCGACGGTCGGGGACAGCGGGGCGTGACGCGGGGCCGGCCTCTTCGGCGGCGAGGGTCGCGGGGCGCCGCCACGTGTTACGTGCCGGGCACCGGCCCGCGCCGGGCCGGACCCGCGGTGCGCCCCACCGGTCGGTACGGTCCCGGGACCGTACCGACGGTCAGGGCGGAGGACCGTCGCACGTCGGCGCGGCGGTATCGGCCGACGTCAGCGGCCGGGATCGGCCAGTGCGGGGGACGCGCCCCTCGGAGGCGCGCATCGGGTGGACAGCGCGTCGGTGGGGGCGCGGCGGCGCGCGTGCACCGAGGACGGGAGCCGCCCGTGCTCGGTACCGGTCCCGGCGCCCCCTTCGACCAGGGACGGAAGAAGGCTGAGGCGCGCGGGCGCAGGCCGGGGTGTGCGGCGTGGGGGGGGCGTGGGCCCCTGCCCCGGCACCCGTCGGCGGCGGGGCGCGGCGGCGCGCGTGCGCCGAGGACGGGAGCCGCCGGCGCTCGGTACCAGTCCCGGCGTCCTCTTCGGCCAGGAACGGAAGAAGGCTGACGGCGCGCGGGGGCAGGCCGGGGTGTGGGGCGTCGATGGCGCGGGGCCCCTGCCCCGGCACCCGTCGGCGGGGAGCGGCGGCGCGCGTGCGCCGAGGACCGGAACCGCCCGCGCTCGGTACCGGTCCCGGCGTCCTCTTCGACCAGGGACGGAAGAAGGCTGACGGCGCGCGGGCGCAGGCCGGGGTGTGCGGCGTCGATGGCGCGGGGCCCTTGCCCCGGCACCCGTCGGCGGGGAGCAGCGGCGCGCGTGCGCCGAGGACGGGAGCCGCCCACGCTCGGTACCGGTCCCGGCGTCCCCTTCGGCCAGGCACGGAAGAAGGCTGAGGCGCGCGGGCGCAGGCCGGGGTGTGCGGCGTGGGGGGCGTGGGCCCCTGCCCCGGCACCCGTCGGCGGCGAGGAGCGGCGGCGCGCGTGCGCAGCCGGTGCGGCGGGGGGCCGCGCCGGTACCGGTGCGCGGGAGGGTGCCCCTACCGGCGCCGGGGCGGTAGGGGCGAGGGCGGCTTCGGGCGGGGGGTCAGCGCTTGGCGACGAACACGTGGGAGGCCACGTCCGCCTCCAGCTCCGCCGCCTCGCCGCCGCTGCCGACGAGGACACCGCCGGCCGCCTCCGTCACGCTCACCACGGAACCGGGCTGCACGCCCGCGCGGCGCAGCGTGTACATCAGCTGGGCGTCCGTCTGGATGGGCTCTCCGATCCGGCGTACGACCACGGTCTTGCCCTCGGTGCCCGGGTCCAGGTCGGCCAGCGACACCATGCCCTCGTCCAGGAAGGGATCGGCGCCGTCCTTCTCGCCCAGCTCCTCCAGACCCGGGATCGGGTTGCCGTACGGCGACTCGGTGGGGTGGCGCAGCAGCTCCAGGACGCGGCGCTCGACCGCCTCGCTCATCACGTGCTCCCAGCGGCACGCCTCCGCGTGCACCTGTTCCCACTCCAGGCCGATCACGTCGACGAGCAGACACTCCGCGAGGCGGTGCTTGCGCATCACACGCGTGGCCAGCCGGCGCCCCTCCTCGGTCAGCTCCAGGTGACGGTCCGCGGCGACGCCCACCAGGCCGTCGCGCTCCATGCGCGCGACCGTCTGGCTCACCGTCGGGCCACTCTGGTCGAGCCGCTCGGCGATCCGGGCACGCATGGGGACCACACCTTCCTCCTCCAGCTCGAGGATGGTGCGGAGATACATCTCCGTCGTATCGATCAGTCCGGACATACGTGCCCCTCGATGAGATCCAGCCGGAGGCTTCGACGGCCATACCGGCTTGCTGCGACTTGCTGCGCTGGCCCTGGACCCAATTCTTACGCATCCGACCGACAACCGGGTGGTGCCGGGGGAACGACGGCGGTATGACTCGCGTCGGGTGGCCGATTTGTGACCCGACGCCCCTTTCCGGCGGACGACGAACCACTCGGGCGGTTCCGGGACGGGCGGCTGCGACTCCGGGACGGACTGGCCGCGGTCCCGGGACGGGCGGCTGCGGTCCGAGGGCGGGCGCGGATCGCACACAGCCGGTCGGCACCGCTCGCCCGCAGCCATATTGACACCCCACTGGTCCAGACCTTTAACGTGATCCGCGACACTCGGGACTCGCGACTCGGGACTCGGGAAACGACAGAAGGCGAAGGGGTCGGCGCATGGGGCTGGACGGCGGCACGGCGGGTGGGCGGTTCCTCGACGCGGCGATCGGGCTGCTGGAACGCGTACGGGACGAGGAGGCCGAGGCGGTCGTCGCGGCCGGCGAACTGATCGCGGACACCGTCGCCGACGGCGGCCGCCTCTTCGCGTTCGGAGCCGGCCACTCCTCTCTCGCCGCCCAGGACCTCGTCTACCGGGCCGGCGGCCTCGCCCTGATGAACCTGCTGGCCGTCCCCGGCACGCTCGGCGTCGACGTGCTGCCCGCGACGCTCGGCTCCGCACTGGAACGGGTCGACGGACTGGCGACCGCCGTGCTCGACAACAGCCCCCTGCGCACCGGCGACCTGCTGGTCGTGATCTCCCTCTCCGGCCGCAACGCCCTGCCCGTGGAGATGGCGGCGCACGCCCGGGAACGCGGGGTGAAGGTCATCGGCCTCACCTCCGTCGCATACGCCACGGCGACGACCTCACGCCACTCCTCCGGCACCTTCCTCAAGGACCACTGCGACCTCGTCCTCGACTCGAAGATCGCGGTCGGCGACGCCGAACTCACCCTCGACACCATCCCCGCCCCCTTCGCCCCGGCCTCCACCGTCGTCACCTCCGCCCTCCTCCAGTCGGTCATGGCCACCGCCGCCGCCTCCCTCGCGGACCGGGGCATCGAGCCGCCCCTGCTCCGCTCCGGGAACGTCGACGGCGGTCTCGACTGGAACGACCGGATCATGCGGGAGTACGGAGATCGCATCTTCTACCTGCGCTGACTGAGCAACCGGGTTCGTGGGAACGTTGAGAAGGGTGAGGAGGAAATCCCGCGAACAACGATTTCGTCCAAATCTTGCGTGAACCAGATGTGGGCTGGGTCACGTTCGAGTTGAATGATGGCCAGTGAGCGAACCGACGCGCCGTACACGCGGACGTAACGCAGCCTGCAGGGGGTTCAGGTGAGTGCTTCCCGGCGTCGTGGGACCACCGACGAGCTCGGACCCGACGAGCCCGAGCGGAACGGTCCGACGGACGAGAACGCGAAGGACGCCAAGGACACCGACGCCGAGGGCACCGACGGCTCGGTGGACGGCGAGGACACCGACGGCACCGGAAGGACGGACTCCGGTGGCTCGGACCTTCTCGCCGCCCTGCTGGACGGGATGGACGCCGCCCTCTGCGCCTTCGACGCCGACGGCGTCGTCACCCACTGGAACCGCGAGGCCGAACGCATCCTGGGCTGGAGCGCCGAGGAGGCGGTGGGCCGCCGCGGCTTCGCCGGATGGGCCGTACGGACCGCCGACGCCGAGGAGATCGAGGGGCGGCTGATGGCCGCCATGCACGCCGCCGGCCGGCAGGTCCACGAGTTCGCCCTGGTCACCAAGGACGGCGGACGCGTCCTCGTACGCACCCAGTCCGCCGCCGTACGCGGACCCGACGGCAAGCCCGCCGGCCTGTACTGCGCCTTCAGCGAGGTCCACGCGCAGATCGACCTCGAACGGTCCATCGCCCTCAGCGAGGCCCTCTTCGAGGACGCGTCCTGGGGTGTCGTCCTCGTCGACGCCGACCTGCGCCCCGCCGTCGTCAACGCCCACGCGGCCCGCTCACTCGGCATCGGCCGCACCTCCGTCCTCGGCCGCCCCCTCGGCGAACTCCTCGCCCAGGGCGTCGAGGAACTGGAGAGTGCCCTCACCCACGTCCTCGCCGAGGGCGCCCCGCCCGCGCCCGCCGAGATCTGGGTGGGCGTGCGCACCCCCGAGGGCGAGAAGCGCCGGTGCTGGCGCAGCGGCTTCCTGCGGCTCGCCTCACCACTGGCCGAGGAACCGGTTCCCCTCGGCGTCGGCTGGCTCTTCCAGGACATCACCGAGTCCAAACAGGGCGAACAGGAAGCCGCGCAGCTCCGCTTCCGCGTCAACCAGCTGCACCGGGCCGCGCGCGCCGCCGCCGAGTGCGAGGACCCCGGCGAGGCCGCCACCGTCCACCTCGACTTCGCCCTCGCCGGCTTCGCCGACCACGCCCTCATCGACCGGGTCTCCGGCGGCTCCCTCACCGACGGCGAAGGCCCCGCCCGCCTCGTGCGCGCCGCCGCCACCCCCTCCGGCCGGCCCGGCCCCAGCCACCTCGCCGGCCACGCCGGCATCCCGGTCCGCTACGGCCCCGGCCACCCGGCCCTGCAGTGCGTCGACCGGGCCGGCTCGGTCCGCGCCAGCGCCGGTACGGCCACCCCGGAAGCGGCCCGCGAATGGGCCACCGGACGCCAGTGGCCCCCGGACACCGTCCACGCCCTCTGCGCGGTCCTGCGCAGCCGGGGCCGCACCCTCGGCGTGGTCACCTTCCTGCGCACCGCAGGCCGCACCCCCTTCGAACGCTCCGACGCGACCTACGCCGAGGGAGTCGCCCTGCGCATCGCCTCGGCCCTGGACCTCGAAGCCCTGGAGAGGTCGTCGCAGTAGGAAAGTCGCAGGAGGACGTGCGCGGGTCCCCCGACAGGCGAAGGCAAGGGCTCGCGTCCGCCGATCGTCCCGGCGGAGAATCCCCGCATGGCTGTCATCCACCACACCACCCTGAAGCCCACCAAGCTCGAACTGCTGACCTCCTGGCTGCCCACCCGCCCCTGGTACTCCGGCGGCCCGGACGCCCCGGTACTGGCCCGGGCCGGCGGCTTCCGGCTCGACGACCCCGAGGGCGAGGTCGGCATCGAGTTCATGGTCGCCACCGACACCTCCGGCCCGGCCCCGGTCCACTACCTGGTCCCCCTCACCTACCGGGGCGCCGAACTCCCCGACGCGGCCCACGCCCTCGTCGGCACCATGGACCACGGCGTCCTGGGCCCACGCTGGGCCTACGACGGCTGCCACGACCCGGTGCTGATCACCCAGCTCCTCGCCCTCGTCGAGGGCCACACCGAGCCCCAGGCCCAGAGCCTCACGGACACCCCGGACCACGAGGTCACCCGGTCCTACGAGGGGGACGGCCCCCTGCCCCCGGCCGCCTCGCCGGCCACCGACACCGCCGAGGGCACCGAACTGAAGCTCGGCCCCGGCGGCCTCGTCCTGCACCTGAACCGTGTCCTCAAGCCGGGCCCCTCCGGCCTTACGTCCTCCGTGAAGGGCCAGGTCACCGGCCATTGGACGCTGCCGGACGACACCCGGGCACACGGGGTCTTCGCCGTCCTGCGGTAATTCCTCGGCAATCCCCTCGGAAAATCACTTGAGCGTCCCCGGAGCGCTTCCTAGGGTGTGCGGTACACGAGAGAGGAGGTGGTTCGGCAGATGTATTGCAACCGGACGCGTGAGGTGGCTGCGGGCTAGCGGCCCTGCACCACACACAGTGCGGTGCCGGACCAGCACGCGTCGAGCGTGCAGCCGGCCCAATCTCAAGCAGTCACCCGACCCGCAGGCTCGCCGGTACGTCCGGCCGGCTTCTTCGCTCTTGGGCGGAGGGACCCAGAGTCTGCGGGTCGTCTGCGTTTCTTAGGGCGCAGTATGCTTTCACCATGCTTCCGATACTCGTTCGACGCCGGCACGTGGACTTCGTGCGCGTCACGAGCATGGGCTGTCGGCCTTCCGTCTGACCTCGGAACCCGGCCCCCAGCACGCTTCTCTCACCTCGGACGCATCTCATGACGAACTCAGCGACGGCATCGTCGTCCCTCCAGCTGCCCATCATCGATCTCTCCGCCGCCGATCGCGGGCCCGCGGCGCGGGCGCTGCTGCACGCGCAGCTGCACAGTGCCGCCCATGACGTGGGGTTCTTCCAGCTCGTCGGCCATGGGGTGAGCGAGGAGGAGACCCGGCGGCTCACCGGCGCCATGCGGCGGTTCTTCGCCCTGCCCGAGGCCGAGCGGCTCGCCATCGACAACGTCAACTCGCCGCATTTCCGGGGGTACACGCGCACCGGCGACGAGCGGACGGGCGGCAGCCGGGACTGGCGGGACCAGTTGGACATCGGGGCCGAGCGGGCCGCGCGTCCGCCGGGGGACGGGGAGCCCGCCTACTGGTGGCTGCAGGGGCCCAACCAGTGGCCCGACTCGCTGCCGGAGCTGCGGGAGGCCGCCCTCGCGTGGATCGACCGGCTCGGTGCCGTGGCGCAGCGGCTGCTGCGTGAGCTTCTGGTGTCCATCGGGGCGCCCGCCGATTTCTACGACCCGGTCTTCGGGGAGCGGGCGCATCCGCATCTGAAGCTGGTGCGGTACCCGGGGAGCGCGGGGGACGGTGCCGATCAGGGGGTGGGGACCCACAAGGACTACGGGTTCCTGACGCTGTTGCTGCAGGACCGGGTCGGCGGGTTGCAGGTGGAGCGTGCGGACGGGCTGTTCCACGACGTGCCGCCGCTGCCGGGGGCGTTCGTGGTCAATCTCGGGGAGCTGCTGGAGGTGGCGACGAACGGCTATCTGCTCGCGACCCGGCACCGGGTCGTGAGTCCGGCCGGGGCGACCGAGCGGTTCTCGGTGCCGTTCTTCTACAACCCCCGGCTCGACGCGCGGGTCGAGCCGCTCGTCTTCCCGTACGCGTCCGTCGCGCCCGGGGTGACCGACGATCCGGGCAATCCGCTGTTCGCGGAGTACGGGTTCAACGAGCTGAAGGGGAAGCTGCGGGCGCACCCGCTGGTCGCGGAGCGGCATCACGCGGGGCTGCTCAGCCCCGCGTGACGGTACGCCCGTGTTCTAGTGCGCGGCGATGTCGGCGTAGCCCGCGATCTCCTGGGGGCTGCGGGCGCCCGGTCCCACGTAGCGGGCGGAAGGGCGGACGAGGCGGCCGGTGCGCTTCTGTTCGAGGATGTGCGCGGACCAGCCGGCGGTGCGGGCGCAGGTGAACATCGACGTGAACATGTGGGCCGGGACCTCGGCGAAGTCGAGGACGATCGCGGCCCAGAACTCGACGTTCGTGGCGAGGACCCGGTCGGGGCGGCGGGCGTGGAGTTCGGCGAGGGCGGCCTTCTCCAGGGCCTCGGCGACCTCGAAGCGGGGGGCGCCGAGGTCACGGGCGGTGCGGCGCAGGACGCGGGCGCGGGGGTCCTCGGCGCGGTAGACGCGGTGGCCGAAGCCCATGAGGCGTTCGCCCTTGTCGAGGGCCTGTTTGACGTAGGCGTCGGCGTCGCCGGTGCGTTCGATCTCCTCGATCATGCCGAGGACGCGGGAGGGGGCGCCGCCGTGCAGGGGGCCGGACATGGCGCCCACGGCTCCGGAGAGGGCCGCCGCGACGTCGGCGCCGGTGGAGGCGATGACGCGGGCGGTGAAGGTGGAGGCGTTCATGCCGTGCTCGGCCGCGGAGGTCCAGTAGGCGTCGACGGCCGCGACGTGCTTGGGGTCGGGTTCGCCGCGCCAGCGGATCATGAAGCGTTCGACGACGGACTGGGCCTTGTCGATCTCGCGCTGCGGGACCATGGGATGGCCCTGGCCGCGGGCGGACTGGGCGACGTAGGAGAGGGCCATGACGGCGGCGCGGGCGAGGTCGGCGCGGGCCTGTTCCTCGTCGATGTCCAGGAGGGGTTTGAGGCCCCAGACCGGGGCGAGCATGGCCAGCGCGGACTGGACGTCGACGCGGATGTCGCCGGAGTGGACGGGGATGGGGAACGGCTCGGCGGGCGGCAGGCCGGGGCGGAAGGCGCCGTCGACGAGCAGGCCCCAGACGTTGCCGAAGGAGACGTGGCCGACCAGGTCCTCGATGTCGACGCCGCGGTAGCGGAGCGCGCCGCCCTCCTTGTCCGGTTCGGCGATCTCCGTCTCGAACGCGACGACTCCTTCGAGCCCGGGTACGAAGTCGGACATCAGGCGGCTCCTCTTGATGTGTGCGACAGGGGGTTCCAAAACCATACGCCTGAGTGCCAGGTTTGGGGAGTGTCTGCGGCACTCAGTGCCACTTCTCTTCCGATGAACCGTCGATACGGCAGGATGACCATGTGAACGATCACGACCCCGCTGTCATGCGCAAGCAGTACCGCGCGGACGGTCTCGACGAGAGCGAGCTGGCCGGCGACCCGATGGAGCAGTTCGCGCGGTGGTTCGGGCAGGCCGCGCGGGAGGGCGCGGTGTTCGAGCCGAACGCCATGGTCGTGTCGACGGCGGACGCCGAGGGGCGCCCGAGTTCCCGTACGGTGCTGATGAAGGCGTACGACGCGCGCGGCTTCGTCTTCTACACGAACTACGGCTCCCGCAAGGCCCGTGACCTGGACGAGAACCCGTATGTCTCGCTGCTCTTCCCCTGGCACGGGATCGCCCGGCAGGTGATCGTGACGGGGACCGCGCTGCGGACCGGGCGGGACGAGACGGCGGCGTACTTCCGGACCCGGCCGCATGGTTCGCAGCTGGGGGCGTGGGCCAGCGCGCAGTCCACGGTGATCTCCTCGCGGGCCGAGCTGGACGCCGCGTACGAGGAGTTGCACGCCCGCTATCCGGAGGGCGAGCAGGTTCCGGTGCCGCCGGACTGGGGCGGTTTCCGGGTGACGCCGCGGACGGTGGAGTTCTGGCAGGGGCGGGGGAACCGGCTGCACGACCGGCTGCGGTACGCGGCGGAGGCGGACGGGTCGTGGCGGGTGGAGCGGCTGAGTCCGTAGGGCCCGGTCACCGGGGCGGCTTCGGGGCCCCTCGGTCCAGGGCCTCGTCCAGCAGGGCCGCCCACTGGGCCACCACCCTGTCCCGGCGGCCGGAGTCGTCGGTGAGGAGGTTGGCGAGGCCGAGGCCGCGGGCCATGTCGAGGAGGCCCTGCACGGTTTCGCGGACGCCGGGGACGGTCTCGTCGGCGCGCAGCAGCTCGACGGCGATGCGGTGGGTCTCGCGGCCGACCCGGGCTTCGAGTTCGGTGACGCGGCAGCGGAGCTGCTCCTCGTCGGAGGCGGCGACCCAGAGGTGGAGGGCGGCCCGGAAGAGGGGGCCGGTGAAGAGGTCCACGACGGCGGCGACGACGGCCCGGCGGTCGGTGGTGCCCTCGGGGAAGAGGGCGCGCAGGGCGAGGGAGCGTTCCTCGGCGACGTATTCGACGGCGGCGGTGAACAGGTCCTCGCGGGTGCGGAAGTGGTGCTGGGCGGCGCCCCGGGAGACGCCGGCGCGTTCGGCGACGACGGAGACGGTGGAGCCGGCCCAGCCGTGTTCGGCGAGGCAGGACACGGCGGCTTCCAGCAGCCGTTTGCGGGTGACCCGGCTGCGGTCCTGCTTGGGTCCCCGGTCCGCCACCGGGGACGAGCCGGTGCCGGTGCCGGTGCCGGTACCCGTATCGGTCTCGGCGTCGACCTCGACCTCGGTCTCGGCCTCGGTCTCGGCCTCGGTCCCGGTCTCGGTCTCGGTCTCGGTCTCGTCGGAGGCGCCCACGGCGCTCACAGCACCCATCCCGGTTCCCGTCTTTCGAGGAAGGCCGTCATGCCCTCGCGGGCGTCGGCGGAGGCGAACAGCCGGGACGAGAGCCGGGTCAGTTCGCCCGCGTCCTGGTCGAAGTTCTCCAGCACCTTAGCCGTGAGCAGGTGTTTCGTCTCCGCCAGGGCCCTCGGTGAGGCCCGGCGCAGTCCGTCGAGGACGGGTGCGAGCACGTCGTCGACGTCGGCGCCGGTGTCGGTGATCAGCCCGATGCGGGCGGCTTCGGCGGGGCCGAAGCGCTCGCCGGTGAGGTAGTAGCGCGCGAGGGCGCGCGGGTCGGTGCGGGGGCGCAGGGTGAGGGAGATGACGGCGGGCGCGACCCCGATGCGTACCTCGGTGAGGGCGAAGGTGGCCTCGGGTCCGGCGGCGGCGATGTCGCAGGCCCCGAGCAGGCCGAGGCCGCCCGCGCGGACGTGCCCGGTGACCCGGGCGACGACGGGCTTGGGCAGTTCCAGGAGCAGGCGCAGGAGAGCGACCAGGGCCGCCGGGTCGGGCGGGTCGCGCAGGTCGGCGCCGGCGCAGAAGGTGCTGCCGGTGTGGGTGAGGACGACGGCTCGTACGGTGTCGTCCTTGCCGCACCCGTCGAGGGCGTCGCGGAGTCCGGCGACGAGGGCGGCCGAGAGCGCGTTGCGGTTGGCCGGGGAGTCGAGGGTGAGGGTGGTGATGCCCCGGTGGTGCGTGGTGCGTACGAGGGGGTGGGGGTCGGTCACAGGCGCTCCCTGAGTTCGCGGCGGAGGATCTTCCCGGAGGTCGCGCGGGGCACGGTGTCGACGAAGGTGACGTGGCGGACGCGTTTGTAGGGGGCGACGCGTTCGGCGACGTACATCATGATCTCGTTCTCGGAGAGTTCGCGGTCCGTGGGGCGGCGGACGACGAAGGCGTGCGGGACCTCGTTGCCGTTGTCGTCGTAGTGGCCGATGACGGCGGCGTCGGCGATGCCGGGGTGGGTGACGAGGAGTGCTTCGAGTTCGGCGGGGGCGACCTGGAAGCCCTTGTACTTGATCAGTTCCTTGACGCGGTCGACGACGTGGAGCCAGCCGTCGGCGTCGGTGTGGCCGATGTCGCCGGTGGAGAGCCAGCCGTCGGCGTCGATCATGTCGGCGGTGGCCTCGGGGCGGCCCAGGTAGCCCTTCATCACCTGGGGGCCCCGGATGACGATCTCGCCGGGTTCGCCGGGGCCGAGGTCCTTGCCGGGGTCGTCGAGGGAGACGATCCGCATCTCGGTGCCGGCGATGAGCTTGCCGACGGTGCCGGGAGGCGCCGAGGCGGCCTGGTCGAGGGGCACGATGTGGGAGCAGGGGGAGAGTTCGGTCATGCCGTAGCCCTGGACGACCGGCGGCAGGCCGAGGCGGGCGGAGCAGGCGGCGGCCAGCGTCGCGTCCAGGGGCGCGGCGGCGGACAGGATGTGCCGGACCGAGGTGAGGTCGTGGCGCTCGGCCGCCGGGTGCTTGGCGAGGGCGAGGACGATCGGCGGGGCCACGTAGAGGTGGGTGATGCGATGGCGGGCGATCGCCGCGAGGTAGGTCTCCAGGTCGAAGCGGGGCAGGACGACGACCGTGGCGCCGCGCCGCAGCGGGGCGTTCATCAGGGCGGTGAGCCCGTAGATGTGGAAGAACGGCAGGACGGCGAGGACGCGGTCGCCGGGGCCCACCGGTATCAGGGGTTCGAGCTGGGCGAGGTTGGTGGCGATGGACCGGTGGGTGAGCATGACGCCCTTGGGGACGCCGGTGGTGCCGGAGGAGTACGGCAGGGCCGCCACGTCCGTGGCCGGGTCGAGGGCGACGGACGGTTCGGGGGCGGTGGAGGCGAGCAGGTCGATCAGCGAGCGGTGCCCGGGGGCGCTGTCGCAGACGAAGATCTCCCGTATGCCGCCGACGCGTTCGGCGGCGGCGCGGGCGGTCTCCAGGAGCGGGGAGACCGTGACGATCCAGCTCGCCCCCGAGTCCCGGAGCTGGGTGGCCAGTTCGCCGGGGGTGGCCAGCGGGTGCACGGTGGTGACCGTGGCGCCCGCGCGGGTGGCCGCGTAGAACGCCGTCGGGTAGGCGATCGTGTTGGGGCTGTGCAGGGCGAGCACGTCCCCCTTGCGGACGCCCGCCGCGGCGAAGGAGGCGGCGAGACGGCGGTGGAAGCGGTCCACCTGCTCGTAGGTGAGGGTCGTGCCGTCGACGCCGTCGATCAGCGCGGGCAGGTCGCCGAACTCGGCGGCACGGGCCAGTACGGCGTCGTGGATGGGGAGGTCGAGGGGCGGGACGTCTGCGTACTCGCTGCGGAACATGGTTCCTCCAGGGCGACCGGATGCGGGGCCCAGGCCGGTACGGCCTAGTACGACTTGGGCAGGCCCAGGGTGTGGTGGGAGACGTAGTTGAGAATCATCTCCCGGCTCACCGGCGCGATACGAGACACGCGGGCGGCCGTTATCAGCGAGGCGAGGCCGAACTCGGCCGTGAGGCCATTGCCGCCGAGGGTGTGCACGGCCTGGTCGACGGCCCGCACGCATGCCTCGCCCGCCGCGTACTTGGCCATGTTGGCGGCCTCGCCGGCACCCGCGTCGTCGCCGATGTCGTAGAGGTGGGCCGCCTTCTGCATCATCAGGCGGGCCAGTTCGAGTTCGATGTGGGACTGGGCGAGGGGGTGGGCGATCGCCTGGTGCGCGCCGATGGGCTGCCGCCAGACCGTGCGGTCGCGGGCGTACTCGACGGCCTTCGCGAGGGCGTACCGGGCCATGCCGATCGCGAAGGCGGCCGTCATGATCCGCTCGGGGTTGAGGCCGGCGAAGAGCTGGAGCAGTCCGGCGTTCTCGTCGCCGACGAGGGCGTCGGCGGGGAGCCGGATGTCGTCGAAGGTCAGCTCGAACTGCTTCTCCGCGGCCCGGAGTTCCATGTCGATGGGGCGGTACTGGAAGCCCGGGGTGTCCGTGGGGACGATGAAGAGGCAGGGCTTGAGGGTGCCGGTGCGGGCGTCCTCGGTGCGGCCGACGATGAGGACGGCGTCCGCCCGGTCGACGCCGGAGATGTAGACCTTGCGGCCGGTGAGCAGCCAGTCGCCGGTCTCGTCGCGGCGGGCCGTGGTGGTGATGCGGTGGCTGTTGGAGCCGGCGTCGGGTTCGGTGATGCCGAAGGCCATGAGACGGGTGCCGTCGGCGAAACCGGGGAGCCACGTCTGTTTCTGGGCCTCTGTGCCGAAGCGGGCGATCACCGTGCCGCAGATCGCCGGGGAGACGATCAGCATGAGGAGCGGGCAGCCCGCGGCGCCGAGTTCTTCGAGGACGATGGAGAGTTCGGCGATGCCCGCGCCTCCGCCGCCGTACGCCTCGGGGAGGTTGACGCCCAGGTAGCCGAGTTTGGCGGCCTCGGCCCAGAGTTCGTCGGGGTGGCGGCCCTCTTTGGTGGTCGTGGTGATGTAGTCGCGGCCGTAGCGTTTGCCGAGGGCGGAGACTGCGGCTCGTAGGGCTTTGTGTTCTTCGGATTCCAGCACGGGGGACATGAGGGCTCCTATGGGGGAGGGTGAGTCGGTCGCGTGGCGGCTGCAAGTGGTTCGTGGCTTGTCGCGCAGTTCCCCGCGCCCCTATCGGGGCTGCTCCTCGACCACGGCCAGAAGGGCGCCCATCTCCACCTGTTGGCCGGGTACAGCGTGCAGAGCCGTCAGGGTGCCCGTCGCCGGGGCCGTGATCTTGTGTTCCATCTTCATCGCCTCCAGCCAGAGGAGGGGTTGGCCCGCCTCCACCGCCGAGCCCGGCTTCAGGTTGTCCGCCACCCGGACGACCGTGCCCGGCATGGGGGCCAGGAGGGAGCCGGGGGCGTGGGCGGTGGTGGGGTCGGGGAAGCGTGGGAGGGCGGTGAGGGTGGTGGCGTCGACGTGGACGCGGTCGCCGTACCGTGCGACCTCGAACGTCCGCCGTACGCCGTCCACTTCGAGGACGACGCGGCAGCCGTCCGCGTGGATCACCCGGACGCCGTCCGCCTCCGGGCCGGTCCCGGTGTGCCGGTAGCGGACCTCGTGCTCCTCCCCCGCCATGACGTATCGCTTGACCTGCGGCTGGGAGGGCAGGTTGCGCCAGCCGCCGAAGCGGGGGTCGCCGTTGGCGGCGGCGTCGGCCAGGGCGGCGGCCAGTGGGGCGTACGGGTCGGGGGCGGGGCCGGTGAGGCCGGTGAGGTGGCGGTCGTAGAACCCGGTGTCCATGCGGGCCGAGGTGAACTCCGGGTGGCGCAGGGAGTTCACCAGCAGGGCCCGGTTGGTGACCGGGCCGTGGATCGTCGCCCGCTCCAGGGCGCCCGCCAGAGCGCGGACGGCCTCCGCGCGGGTGGGGGCGTGGACGACGGCCTTGGCGAGCATGGGGTCGTAGTGCACGCCGATCGTGTCGGCGTCCTCGTAGCCGGTGTCCAGGCGGACCCCGGGCACGGACAGGCGGTGCAGGGTGCCCGTCTGGGGGGCCCAGTCGCGGGCCGGGTCCTCGGCGTACAGGCGGGCCTCGATCGCGTGGCCGCGTGCGGGCGGGGGGTCGGCCGGGAGGGCGTGGCCCTCGGCGACGCGGATCTGTTCGGCGACCAGGTCGACGCCGAAGACGGCCTCCGTGACCGGGTGTTCGACCTGGAGGCGGGTGTTCATCTCCAGGAAGTGGGCGTGGCCGTCGGCGACGAGGAACTCGACCGTGCCCGCGCCGGTGTAGGAGACGGCTCGGGCGGCGCATACGGCCAGGCTGTGCAGTTCCTCGGTGAGTTCGCCGGAGAGGGCGGGGGCCGGGGCCTCCTCGACGACCTTCTGGTGGCGGCGCTGGAGGGAGCAGTCGCGGGTGCCGAGCGGCCAGATCGTGCCGTGGGTGTCGGCGAGGATCTGGACCTCGACGTGGCGGCCGTTCTCGACGTAGGGCTCGACGAAGACCTCGCCGTCGCCGAAGGCACTCGCGGCCTCGGCGCGGGCGCTCCGCAGTGCCGCGTCCAGGTCGTCGAGCCGGCGGACCACGCGCATGCCGCGTCCGCCGCCGCCCGCCGCGGCCTTCACCAGGACCGGCAGGTCGTCCTCGGTGACCTTGTGGAGAGGGGTCAGACCCATGAGTTCCTTGGCGCGGGTCTTGGAGGCCATGGCTTCGATCGCCTCGGGAGGCGGGCCGATCCAGGTGAGGCCCGCGTCGAGGACCTGGCGGGCGAAGCCGGGGTTCTCGGAGAGGAAGCCGTAGCCGGGGTGGACGGCGTCGGCGCCGGCCGCGAGGGCCGCCTTCACGACGAGGTCGCCCCGCAGGTAGGTGTCGGCGGGGGCCGCGCCCGGCAGGCGTACGGCGGTGTCGGCCGAGCGTGTGTGCAGGGCGGTCTCGTCGGCGTCGGAGTGCACGGCGACCGTACGGATGCCCAGGTCACGGCAGGTGCGGAAGATCCGGCAGGCGATCTCGCCCCGGTTGGCCACCAGGAGGGAAGTAATCATGGGCCTCACATCCGGAAGACGCCGAAGCCACCGCGCGCGCCCTCGTAGGGCGCGGTGTGGATCGCGGACAGGCACAGGCCGAGCACGGTACGGGTGTCGCGGGGGTCGATGACCCCGTCGTCGTACAGCCGCCCGGACAGGAACATCGGCAGGGACTCGGACTCGATCTGCTGCTCCACCATGGCGCGCAGCGCGGCGTCCGCGTCCTCGTCGTAGGGCTGCCCCTTGGCCGTGGCCGACTGGCGGGCCACGATCGACAGGACGCCGGCGAGCTGCTGCGGGCCCATGACCGCCGACTTGGCGCTGGGCCAGGCGAAGAGGAAGCGGGGGTCGTAGGCGCGCCCGCACATGCCGTAGTGGCCGGCGCCGTAGGAGGCGCCCATCAGGACGGACAGGTGGGGCACGCGGCTGTTGCTCACCGCGTTGATCATCATGGCGCCGTGCTTGATGATGCCGCCCTGCTCGTACTCCCTGCCGACCATGTAGCCGGTGGTGTTGTGCAGGAAGAGGAGGGGGATGTCGCGCTGGTTGGCGAGCTGGATGAACTGGGCCGCCTTCTGCGACTCCTCGCTGAAGAGGACCCCGCGGGCGTTGGCGAGGACGCCGACCGGGTAGCCGTGCAGCGCGGCCCAGCCGGTGACGAGGCTGGTGCCGTAGAGGGGCTTGAACTCGTCGAAGTCGGAGGCGTCCACGATCCGGGCGATGACCTCGCGGGGGTCGAAGGGCGTACGGAGATCGCCGGGGACGATCCCGAGCAGTTCCTCCGGGTCGTACTTCGGCGGGGCGGCCGGGGCCGGATCGGCGTACGCCTTGCGGTGGTTGAGGCGGGCGACGACCCGGCGGGCCTGGCGCAGGGCGTCCTGCTCGTCGACGGCGAAGTGGTCGGCGAGGCCCGAGGTGCGGGCGTGCATCTCGGCGCCGCCCAGCGACTCGTCGTCGCTCTCCTCGCCGGTGGCCATCTTGACCAGCGGCGGGCCGCCGAGGAACACCTTCGCCCGCTCCTTGACCATGATCACGTGGTCGGACATCCCGGGGACGTAGGCGCCGCCGGCGGTGGAGTTGCCGAAGACGACGGCGACGGTGGGGATGCCGGCGGCGGACAGCCGGGTGAGGTCGCGGAAGATCGCGCCCCCGGGGATGAAGATCTCCTTCTGGGAGGGGAGGTCGGCCCCGCCGGACTCCACCAGGCTGATGCAGGGCAGGCGGTTGGCGAGGGCGATGTCGTTGGCCCGGAGCGCCTTCTTCAGGCTCCACGGGTTGCTCGCGCCGCCGCGCACGGTCGGGTCGTTGGCGGTGATCAGGCACTCGACGCCCTCGACGACGCCGATACCGGTGACGAGGGAGGCGCCGACCGCGTACTCGCTGCCCCAGGCCGCGAGCGGGGACAGCTCCAGGAAGGGGGTGTCCGGGTCGAGGAGCAGTTCGATGCGTTCACGGGCGAGCAGCTTGCCGCGCCCGCGGTGCCGGGCGGTGTACTTCTCGCCGCCCCCCGCGAGGGCCTTGGCGTGCTCGACGTCGAGGGCGGCGAGCCGGGCGAGCATGGCCTCGCGGTTCGCGGCGTGCTCGGGGGCGCCCGGGTCGAGGGCGGAGCTGAGGACGGTCACGGGTGTACCTCCGCGGGGTCCGGGCGGTCGTCGGCGGGTGGGCGCGGGAGGGACTCCGGGCGGTCGGCGGCGGGCGGACGCAGGAGGGACTCCGGGCGGTCGGCGGCGGGCGGACGCAGGAGGGACTCCGGGCGGTCGGCGGCGGGCGGACGCAGAAGGGACTCCGGGCGGTCGGCGGCGGGCGGACGCAGAAGCGACTCCGGGCGATCGCCAGCGGACGGGCGCAGAAGCGACTCCGGGCGATCAGCGGCAGGCGCGCGCAGAAGCGACTCAGAGCGATCAGCAGCAGGCGGACGCAGAAGCGACTCCGGGCGGTCAGCAGCAGGCGGACGCAGGAGGGACTCCGGGCGATCGGCGGCGGGCGGACGCAGAAGCGACTCCGGGCGATCGCCAGCGGGCGGGCGCGGGAGCGACTCCGGGCGATCAGCGGCAGGCGGACGCAGAAGCGACTCCGGGCGGTCAGCAGCAGGCGGACGCAGAAGCGACTCCGGGCGGTCAGCAGCAGGCGGACGCAGAAGCGACTCCGGGCGGTCAGCAGCAGGCGGACGCAGGAGCGACTCCGGGCGGTCGGCGGCGGGCGGGGGCAGGAGGGACTCCGGGATGTCCAGGTGGCGGGAGCGCAGCCATTCGCCGAGGGCCTTGGCCTGGGGGTCGAAGCGGGCCTGCGCGGCGACGCCCTCGCCGAGGATGCCCTCGACCACGAAGTTGAGGGCGCGGAGGTGCGGCAGGACGTGCCGGGTCACCGCCAGGGTGCCGCTCTCCGGGATCAGCTGCCGGAACCGGTCCACGGTCAGCTCATGGGCGAGCCAGCGCCAGGCCGCGTCCGTCCGGACCCACACGCCGACGTTGGCGTCCCCGCCCTTGTCCCCGCTGCGGGCCCCCGCGACCAGCCCCAACGGGGCGCGCCGGGTGGGACCGTCCGGCGGCGGTTCCGGCAGCGGCGGCTCGGGCACGTCGTCGAGTACGGCGGTGTCGGGGGCCGGGGGTACGGGGATGCGGCGGCCGTCGTCGAGGACGGCCGTGTGGGGGGCCTCGTCCTGCGGGACGTACGCCGCCTCGAAGACGCCGTAGGGCGTGCCCTTGCCCGGTGGGGCCAGCACGTGGAAGCCGGGGTAGCTGGCGAGCGCCAGTTCCACGGCCGCCGCGCCGAGCGCCCGTCCGGCCTTCTCCGGGTCCTGGTCCCGGACGACCAGCCGCAGCAGGGCGCTCGCGGTCTCCTCGGTCGGGGCGTCGGGCCGGTCGGTGCGGACGAGACTCCAACGGGCCTCGGCGGGCGGGGACTTGGCGAGCGCATCCGCCATCTGCCGGCGGACGAGGCCGGCCTTGGCCTCGATGTCCAGCCCGGTCAGCACGAAGACGATCTCGTTGCGGAAGCCGCCGAGCCGGTTGACGCCGACCTTGAGGGTGGGGGGCGGGGCCTCGCCGCGGACGCCGTGGACACGGACGCGGTCGGGCCCGTCCTGGGTGAGCCTGACCGTGTCGAGGCGGGCGGTGACGTCGGGCCCCGCGTAGCGCGCGCCGCCGGTCTCGTAGAGCAGCTGGGCGGTGACCGTGCCGACGTCGACGAGGCCGTCGGTGCCGGGGTGTTTGGCGATGACGGCCGAACCGTCGGCGTGGATCTCGGCGAGCGGGAAGCCGGGGCGGGTGGCGCCGGCCTCGCCGAAGAAGGCGTAGTTGCCGCCGGTGGCCTGCGTGCCGCACTCCAGCACGTGCCCGGCGACGACCGCGCCCGCGAGGCGGTCGTACGCGCCGGGGCCCCAGCCGAAGTGGGCGGCGGCGGGCCCGGTGACCAGGGCCGCGTCCGTCACCCGGCCGGTGACCACGATGTCGGCGCCCTCGCGCAGACAGGCCGCGATGCCGAAGCCGCCGAGGTAGGCGTGGGCGGCGAGGCTGCCGGGGTGCAGGGCGGTGCGGTCGTCGCCCTCGACGTGCGCGACGCGGACGGGGACGCCGAGCCGGGCGGCCAGCTCCCGTACGGCGTCGGCGAGCCCGGCGGGGTTGAGCCCGCCGGCGTTCGCGACGATCCGTACGCCCCGCTCCCGCGCCAGGCCCAGGCACTCCTCCAGCTGGCGCAGGAACGTGCGCGCGTATCCGGCGGTGGGGTCCTTCAGGCGGTCGCGGCCGAGGATGAGCATGGTCAGTTCGGCGAGGTAGTCGCCGGTGAGGACGTCGAGTTCGCCGCCGGTGAGCATCTCGCGCATGGCGTCGAAGCGGTCGCCGTAGAAGCCGGAGGCGTTGCCGATGCGGAGGGGGGCGGCCGGCGTCGGCACCGTCGCCGTCACCGGGTGGTCCCCTTCGGTTCGCGTCCCGCGCCCGGAGGGCCGGCGAACGCCTGGGCGATGTCCAGCCAGCGGTCGGCGTCGGCGCCCTCGGTGTGCAGGGCGAGGTCGCCGCGGTGGGCGCGCTGGGTGACCAGGAGACAGAAGTCGAGGGCGGGACCGCCGACCCGGTCGGTCGCGTCCTCGGGGCCGTACGTCCACAGCTCGCCGCCGGGGCTGGTGAGTTCGACGCGGAACTCCTCGAACGGCGGGGTGAGCCCGTGCACGCCGAAGGCGAAGTCGCGGGTGCGGATGCCGAGCCGGGTGATGTGGCGGAGCCGGTCGCCGGGGGCGATCCGGGGGACTCCGAGCGCGTCGGCGACGTCCAGGCCGTGGGCCCAGGTCTCCATGAGGCGGGCGGTCGCCATGGAGGCGGTGGACATGGGCGGGCCGTACCAGGGGAAGCGCGCGCCCTCGGGTGCCGCGCGCAGGGCGTCCTCCAGGGCGGCGCGCCCGGCCCGCCAGTCCGCGACGAGCCGCTCGGGCGGTTTTCCGGCCCCTTCCTCCGCGCCGAGGTCCACGAAGTCGCCGGGTGCCGTCAGCGCGCTCTCGACCTCACGGGCGAAGGCGGCCTGGTCGGTCACGGCCAGCACGGAGGAGTGGTCCGTCCAGGCGAGGTGGGCGATCTGGTGGGCGACGGTCCAGCCGGGGGCGGGCGTCGGGAGCGCCCACTGCTCCGGGCTCAACTCGGCCACGAGCGAGTCGAGTTGGTCGCTCTCGGCATGGAGGTCGTCGATCACGGGCGTCGGGTCGGCCATGGGGGGAGCATGACAGCGGCGCCATAAACAATCAAGCGTGCTTGCATTTTTGGGGCGGGAGAGTGGAGGGGTCGCGGCGAACGTAAGCTGCAAAAACTCTTACAGACATGACTTAGTCCATTGCTTTGCACTCTCAAGTCACTCATACTGAACGATACGACTTCCCGGCCCGCTCTCGACCTTCTCCTCCACACTCCCTTCTTCTCCGGACTCCCTTCTTCTCCGCACTCCCCGCTCTTCTTGGACGGCCCCCGTGACACTCCCCCGCGCTGACCAGTCCGCGCCCGCCGCCGCGACCTCGCCGGCGGCCGGCCCCACGGCCGACCTCACCACCGGCGGCACCCGCGCTTCCCGCGGTCCGGGTGCCCTCGGGCCCGTAGGGCTGCTGCTGGCCGGCGGGATCTCGGTGCAGTTCGGCGGGGCGCTGGCCGTGACGCTGATGCCGCGGGCCGGGGCGCTCGGGGTGGTGACACTGCGGCTCGCGGTGGCCGCGGTGGTGATGCTCGTGGTCTGCCGCCCCCGGCTGCGCGGGCACTCGCGCACCGACTGGGGCACGGTGGTCGTCTTCGGCGCCACCATGGCCGCGATGAACGGCCTCTTCTACCAGTCCGTCGCCCGCATCCCCCTGGGCCCCGCCGTCACCCTGGAGGTGCTCGGCCCGCTGGCGCTCTCCGTTCTCGCCTCCCGCCGGGCCGTGAACCTGGTGTGGGCCGGGCTCGCCCTCTGCGGCGTCTTCCTCCTGGGCGGCGGAGGGAACTTCGGCGCCCTGGACCCGCTCGGCGTCGCCTTCGCCCTCGCCGCCGGAGCGATGTGGGCCCTGTACATCCTCTTCAGCGCGCGTACGGGCAGGCGGTTCCCGCAGGCCGACGGGCTGGCGCTGGCCATGGCCGTCGCGGCGGTGCTGTTCCTGCCGCTCGGCATCGTCGAGTCGGGGACCCGGCTCCTGGACCCGACGACGCTCGCCCTCGGCTCCGCCGTCGCCGTGCTCTCCTCCGTCCTCCCCTACACCCTCGAACTCCTCGCCCTGCGCCGCCTCCCCGCGTCCACCTTCGCGGTCCTGATGAGCCTGGAGCCCGCGATCGCGGCCACCGCCGGCTTCCTGATCCTCGACCAGGCCCTCGCCGCCACCGAGGCCCTCGCGATCGCCCTGGTCATCGGGGCGAGCATGGGGGCGGTGCGGACTCAGGTGGGGCGGGGGAAGGCGGGGGTCCCGGGGTGAACGAGCCGGGCGCGGGCGGTCGTCTCCGCCGCTACGGGCCTGTCTCGATCGCGATCTCGTAGCGCAGTCGCTGGCTCCTGGCCGGCATCACCATCCGGTCGACCTGGATCGGGCGGCCGTCGCGGTCGAGGGTGACCCGGGTCAGCCGGAGCACCGGTTCGTCCGGCGCGGTCCGGAGGGTCGCCCGCTCCTCGTCGTCCGGTTGGTCGGCCGTGACGTCCTCGCGGACGAGGGCGCCGACGTGACCGAGCCGGGCGAGCAGGGTGACGGCTCCTCCGGGGATCTTCGCGGTTCCGGCGAGAGCGGAGCCGCGGGCGATGCCCACCGGATAGTAGGTGTCGGTGAGTTCGTGCGGGTGGTCGTCGAGGAGGATCAGGCGTCGGCGTACGACGACCGGCTCGCCCTCGGCCTGCCCGAGCAGCAACGCGACCTCGGCGGGCGCCGCCACCTCACCGGCGTGCAGGATCCGCTGGGTGCCCCGCCTCCCCCGGGCCGCCGCGTCCGCGCCCCAGGCATCGCCCCGCGCCTGCTCCCGCGGGGTCAGATACGGCATCGAGGTACTGACCCACCTGTTCTCGTGCACCGAGCCTCCCGGCCGTCGGACCTGTCTCCCTGTTGTATAACCGGCCTGTGATCTACCACGTCGTCTCCCTCGATGCCTGGAACGCCCACCCCGACCAGCCGTACGCGCCCTCCTCGCTGCCGGAGGACGGGTTCGTGCACTGCTCTCCCGACGAGGCGACGACCCTGGCCGTCGTCAACGCCTTCTACCGGGACGCGCCGAAACCGCTGCACGTGCTCGTCCTCGACGAGGAACGGCTGTCCGCCCGGGTGGAGTTCGAGGCGGCCGCGCCCGCTCCACCGCCGGGGGTCGGGGCGGACGTTCTGTTCCCCCACGTGTTCGGGCCCCTCGACCGGGACGCCGTGGTGCGCGTCCTGGAGATCCGGTGGGACGCGCAGGGGCGGGCGACGGGGCTCGGCGAGAACTGACGGTTCAGTCCATCGGCGGCCTCGGGCCGACCCCTCCCGGGCGCCCCTCCACGCGGTAGGACGGGCCCGCGACCTAGGAGGGGATCAGCGTGCTGGCTTGCTCGACCCAGCCCGACACGGCCTTGGCGCCGCAGCTCTCGGCGACGGAGCCGGCCTCACGGAGATGGCGGGAGGCCGCCGATGAGTCGCCGGTTTCGGCCGCGAGGTAGGCCAGTGCCACCAGGCCGGCCGCCTCTCCGGCCCTGAAGCCGATCTCCCGGCGCAGTGTCACCGATTCGGTCAGCCGCTCGCGGGCCCGGTCGAAGTGGCCCGCGTCCTTGTCCGCGAAGCCGAGATGACGGACCGCGTAGGACATCGTCATCCGGTCGTCGACGGATCTCGCCAGCGCGTACGACCGCTCGAAGTAGCCCCTGCCGGTGGCGCCGTCCCCCTTGACCACCTGGTGCCAGCAGCCGACCCAGAACAACGCGTCCGCCTCGCCCGAGGCGTCCCCCAGACGCTCGTACAACTCGGCCGCACGCTCGAACAGCACCAGTTCCTGGCTGTTCTCCTCGCGATCGTTCAGGTAGCGGACGTGCAGGAGCTTGCCGCGCGCCAGGGAAAGCGGCGCCTCGACCGCGTCCAGTACGCCGTCGGACCGCTCCAGCGCGGACGTGTCCCCGCCGAACATCGCCGCTTCGAACAGCTCTCCGGTATGTCTGATCCAGTCCTGCCCTTGCATGCTGCAACCCCTCCCCGTCGGACCATGTCAGCGCCGAGGTTATGCCCCTGCCCCCGGGAAGACGGGCGTTTTTGGACGGTCACGTCGCTCATCGCAACCCCTCCGCCAGCACCTCCGCCAGGTGCAGCCCCCGTCTGCCCGCCAGCTGTTCCAGCTGGGTGCGGCAGGAGTAGCCGTCCGCCAGGATCAGCGTGTCGGGGGTCGCGTTGCGTACCGCCGGGAGGAGTTGGTCCTCCGCGCAGGCCACCGAGACCTCGTAGTGGCCCTTCTCGAAGCCGAAGTTGCCAGCGAGGCCGCAGCAGCCCCCGCTGAGGTCGCCGGTGAGGCCGGCGGCCGTGCGCAGGCGGCGGTCGGGGGCGTCGCCCAGGACCGCGTGCTGGTGGCAGTGGGTCTGGCCGGTCACCGGGCGGCCGATGACGGGCGGGGTCCAGTGCGGGGCGTGGCGTTCGAGCGCCTCCGCGAAGGTGAGGACCGAGGCGGCGAGCCGGTGGGCGCGGGGGTCGTCGGGGAGCAGTTCGGGCAGGTCGGTGCGGAGCGCCGCCGCGCAGCTCGGTTCGAGGACGACCACGGGGAGGGCGACGGGGAGTGTGGGTGGAGTGAAGCCCGGGTCCTCGTCCGCCGGTCGCCGCCCCGGCGCGGGGCTCCTGGACGCATCGAGCACGTCCAGCGTGTCCAGCGTGCGGCGCAGCACCGCGCGGGCCCGGTCGAGCTGGCCCGTCGAGATGTACGTCAGGCCGCAGCAGACCCGGCCCTCCCTCGCGGGCGGGACGAGCACCCGCAGACCGGCCGCCTCCAGCACCTTCAGCGCCGCTCGCCCGACGGACGGCGAGAGGTGCTCCGTGAAGGTGTCCGGCCACAGGAGCACGGTCGGGGGTGCGGCCGGTGCGGCGCGTTCCTCGTCCGCCGGCTCCGGCCGGACCCGCTCCCCGAGCGACCGCGCGTACCACCGCGTGAACGGCACCCGCGCGAGCCGGGGCAGCTCCCGCTCCTCTGCGATCCCGCCCAGCCGTTTGGCGAGCGCGGCGAGAGGGCGTACGCCGGCGAGGAAGCCGACGAGTCCGGCCGTGTGCGTACGGGCCACGAGGCGGAGCCACACCGGCAGCCACCCCATCGCGTAGTGGGACGCCGGGCGGCGGCGGCCGGCGTAGTGGTGGTGGAGGAACTCCGCCTTGTACGTGGCCATGTCGACGCCGACCGGGCAGTCGGAGCGGCAGCCCTTGCAGGACAGACAGAGGTCGAGGGCGTCCCGGACCTCCGGTGAGCGCCAGCCGTCGGTGACGACCTCGCCGGCCAGCATCTCGTGCAGCAGGCGGGCCCGGCCCCGGGTGGAGTGCTCCTCCTCCCCCGTCGCGCGGAAGGAGGGGCACATGACGGCCCCGGACGCCGGACTCACCTCGGTGGTCCGGCACTTGGCGACGCCCACGCAGCGCCGGACCGCCGCCGAGAAGTCCCCGCCGTCGTCCGGGTAGGCGAACTCCACCGGCACGCGTGTGCGCGGCAGGACCGCGAAGCGCAGGTTCGCGTCGAGCGGGGCCGGGCGGACGAGCATGCCGGGGTTGAGGAGGTCGTCGGGGTCCCAGATCCCCTTCACCTTCTCGAACAGCCGGACCATCTCGGGCCCGTACATCGTCGGCAGGAGTTCGGCGCGGGCCTGTCCGTCGCCGTGTTCCCCGGAGAGGGAGCCGCCGTGCGAGGTGACCAGTTCGGCCATTTCCTCGGAGAAGCGGCGGAAGCGGGCGATGCCCGCCGGGGTCAGCAGATCGAAGTCGATCCGGACGTGGATGCAGCCGTCGCCGAAGTGGCCGTAGGGCGTGCCCCGCAGGTCGTGGGCGCGCAGCAGGCCCCGGAAGTCCTTCAGGTAGGCGCCGAGCCGGGCAGGTGGCACCGCGCAGTCCTCCCAGCCCGGCCACGCCTCGGTGCCGTCGGGCATCCGGGTCGCCGTACCGCTCGCGTCCTCGCGGACCCGCCACAGCGCGCGCTGGGCGGCGAGGTCGGTCACCACCAGGGAATCCACGAGCGCGCCGTCCGCCCCGGCCGCGCGGAGCAGCGTGCCGGCGTGCGCCCGCGCCTCGGCGGGCGTGGCGCCGCCCGTCTCCACGAACAGCCAGGCCCCGCCCGCCGGGAGGCCGGCCGTCCCCGGCGGGACGAGGTCCGCGGCCATGCCCTCCACCGTGAGCGGGCGGTGCGGCAGCAGGCCGGGGGCCGCCTCCGCCGCCGCGCTCTCGTCGGCGTACGCCAGGACGGCGAGGGCACGCGCGCGGGGTGCCTCGACGAGACGGACGACCGCTTCCGTGAGCACCCCGAGCGTGCCCTCGGAGCCGCAGAAGGAACGGGCCACGTCCGAGCCGTTCTCCGGGAGGAGGGCGTCGAGGGCGTAGCCGGAGATACGGCGGGGGAGGTCGGGGAAGCCGGTGCGCAGGCGGGCCAGTTCCCGCTCCACGAGCGGGCGGAGGCCGTCCGGCGCGCCCGACCAGCCCGGCCCGAGCCGCCGTGCCTCGCCCCTGGCGTCGGTCACCGACAGTGCGCGGACGCTGTCGGCCGTGGTGCCCCAGGCGACCGAGTGCGCGCCGCAGGAGTTGTTGCCGATCATGCCGCCGAGGGTGCAGCGGCTGTGGGTGGAGGGGTCCGGGCCGAAGCGCAGGCCGTGCGGGGCGGCGGCCTCCTGGAGCCGGTCCAGGACCAGGCCCGGCTGGACGACCGCCGTGCGCGCCCCGGGGTCGAGGGAGACCAGCCGGTTCATGTGGCGGGTGAGGTCCAGCACCACGCCCGTGCCCGTGGCCTGCCCGGCGATCGAGGTGCCGCCGCCGCGCGCGACGACCGGGACGCCGTGCTCCCGGCACACGGACAGGACGGCCGCCACGTCGTCCGCGTCCCGGGGCGCGACCACGCCCAGCGGCACCCGGCGGTAGTTGGACGCGTCCATGGTCGTCAGCGCACGGGCCGTCACGCCGAAGGCCGCCTCGCCGCGCACACCGGCCGCCCGCAGCGCGGCCGGCAGGGCGGCCCGCAGCGCCGCCGCGTCCGCGTCACCTGCCGTGTCCCGCGCGGCCGCGCCTCCACCGCCCGTCGTGCCCCCGAGTTCCGTCATGCGTCCCAGGATGCACCCGACCACTGACAGTGACGACGAGGCGACGACGAGGCGGGGGCGCGACGGGCGGAAAGGCGGCGCGCCGCTCACCGGGGACGTTGGCTTGATTCCGGAGAGCTAACCGGAAACCGGCCAACCCCCGTCACGAACTCCCATATAGTGACGCCCAATTGAGCACCAGACGTCGCTTCTCGTTCAGGGACCGACCGAGTTACCGAATCCAGGAACCGACTGAGTTACCGAGTTCAGAACCGACCGAGGACACCAGCCGATGACCGCGCCCAGCTCACCTCGCTCACCAGGCGAACGCCCCGCCACGCGCTCAGTCCTTCCCCTTCCCCTGGTGACCGCCCTGCTCTCCGCGACCGCCGCCGGGGCCGCGGTCGCGGTGGCGCCCGAGTCCCTGCGCCTGCCCCTCGCCGGGGGCGCCGGCGCGGCGGCGTTGCTGCTCACGGCCGCCGTCGCGGTCGCCGTGCACGCGCGCGTGTCGGTGCGCCTGCTGCGCCTGCGGCTCGACGCCGTCTCCCAGGAGACCGGTCTGCTGCTGGGGGAGCGGGTGCGGACGGCCGAGGAGTACGCGCGGGAACGCGGACGGCTGACCGAGGAGTTCGTCCAGGAGCGGGCCCGGATCGCGGCCGAGTTCGCCCGGGAACGGGTACGGCTGACGACGGAGTCCGAGCGCGAGCGCGCACGGCTGTCCGACGAACGGGACCGTACGGCGGAGGAGGTCACCCAGGAGCGGGTCCTGCTCTCGGAACGCGCCAGACAGGCCGAGACCGAGCGGTCCGCCCTCCTCGCCGTCACCGCCAACGTGGCCGGCCGGATGCAGGCCCTCGCCACCGGCACGCTCGCCGACCTCCGCGCCATGGAGGAACGTCACGCCGACGAGGACGTCCTCGCCGACCTCCTCCACCTCGACCACCGCACCGCCCAGGCGGGCCGTCTCGCCGACTCCGTCGCCGTCCTCGCGGGCGCCCGCTCGGGCCGCCGCTGGGCGCGCCCGATCCCGATGGAGTCGATCCTGCGCGGCGCGATGGGCCGGATCGGCGCCTACCGCCGGGTCCGGCTGCACTCCTCCAGCGAGGCCGCCGTCGCCGGGCACGCCGCCGAGGGGGTCATGCACGCGCTCGCCGAACTCCTCGACAACGCGGCCAACTTCTCGCCGCCGACCGCCGAGGTCCATGTGTACGTCGAGGAGGTCCCGGCCGGCGCGATCATCTCCGTCGAGGACTCCGGACTCGTCATGGGCGACGTCCAGCTCCGGCGCGCCGAACGGGCCGTGTCGGGCGAGGCGACCGATCTGGCGAGCCTGTCCGGCACCCGTCTCGGCCTCGCCGTCGTCGGCCGCCTCGCCCGCAAGCACGGCCTGCGCATCTCCTTCCGCCCGTCCGCGCGCGGGGGCACGGGCGTCCTGATGCTCATCCCGCAGGACGTCCTGGCGAGCAGCGTCCCCACGGCACCCACGTCGTCCGCGCCCCCGCCCCACGCGGGCGTGCGCGCCCCGCGCGACCTGGACGCCGAGCCGACGCCCACCCACGAGTTCCCGGCGGACGCCCCCGCCGCCCCCGCCGCGCCCGTCGCCGACCCGGTGGCCGACGCCCTGATCGACTCCCTGTCCGGCTTCAGGTACGGGACACCGGCGCCCGACCCGGCCGCCTCCGACACCCCGGCCGGTCCGCCGACGCCCGGTTCCTCGCCGGGCTCCCTGTACGGCTCGTCGTCCGGAGCGCCGTTCGATGCCTCGTCCGGGTCGTGGGCCGGCTCCTCGTCCGGGTCCGCGTCGGGGTCTGCGTCGGGGGCGTGGTCCGATTCGTCATCCGGGTCCGCGTCCGGGTCCGGGTCGGGGCCGTGGTCCGATTCGTCGTCCGGGTCCGCGTCCGGTTCCGCGTCCGGGTCGTGGTCCGATTTGCCGTCCGGGTCCGCGTCCGGGTCGTGGTCCGGTTCGTCGTTCACCTCGTCGCTCAGTTCCGAGTTCGGCACCGGGGAGTACGCGTCCGGCTCCGGCGACACGCCCGGGCCGGGCTCGGCGGACGAGACCCCGGCCCCCTCCGACGGCCTCCCCCGGCGTCGGCGCGGCCAGTCCCTCGCCGACGCGGAAGCCCGTACCCAGGCCGCCGCCGACGCGCCCACCCGGCCGGCACGGACCTCCCGGCCCGCCGAGGACGCCGGCAGCGGAGCGGTCCGCTTCAGCAGCTTCCGCCGCGCGGTGCGGGGCACGGGCGGCGGGCTGGACCAGGCGTTCGTCCAGGGAACCGCCGCGGGGGACGAGGGCTCCCCCGATCTGCCCGGCACCTCGGCCGGACCGGAGCCGGGCACCGCCCTGGAACCCGTACGGGACACCGCCCCGCCCGCCGAGACCGTGCGCCCGCCGGAGCTGGAGCCCGTAAGGGAGCCCGAGTGGGGCGCGGGGGCCGGTGCGGCGTGGGAGCCCGGACCCGAACCCGTGGCGGAGGCGGCCTGGGAGCCCGGGCCGCGCGTACGGGAGAGCGAATGGGAGCCCGAGCCCTCGCGGGGACTCGCGTGGGAGCCGGAGGCGGTGAAGGAGGCGGTCTGGCAGGCGGAGGCCGCCGCCGAGCTGCCCTGGGCGCCGGACCCCGCACGGGAGGCGAGATGGGAGCTGGATCCCGTACGGGAACCGGCCTGGGAGTCCGTACGAGAGACCGTTCCGGAACCGGCCTGGGAACCCGCACGCGAGCCCGTTCCGGAAGCGGTCCGGGAACCCGTACGGGACACCCGCCCCGCCCCGGACGGCGACACCGCCTCCGCGTCCGTCCCCTCCCCGACCTACCCCGACCCCACCCCGGACCCGGACCCCGGCCCGGCCGGGGAGCGGCTCCCCGCCCCGGACCCGCGCACGCACCCCCACCTGGAAGGCGACCCCACCCCATGACCGGTACCGGTATCGGCACCACCGCCGACGACAGGCTCACCTGGCTCATGGAGGGACTGCTGGAACGCACGCCGGGCGCCCGGCACGCGCTCGTCCTCTCCCGGGACGGCCTGAGGCTGTGCCGTACCCCCGAACTGTCCGTCGACCGGGCCGACCAGCTCTCCGCGATCGCCGCCGGCATCCAGTCGCTCTCCCACGGGGCGTCCGTGGAGTTCGGCGACGGCAGCGGAGGCGTGCGGTCGGCGATGGCGGAGTTCCACGGCGGGGTCCTGTTCATCGTGGAGGCGGGCGAGGGCGCGCATCTGGCCCTGGTGACGGACGAGGACGCCGACCCGGGCCTCGTCGGCCACAACATGAGCGAGCTGATCGAACAGCTCGGCGAGCACCTGAGCGCGAAGCCGCGTCACCGGACCGGCGCGACCACGTCCGCGACCACCGCCACGACCACCTCCACGACGACGACCCCGACCGCGGCTACGGCTCTGGCGCCCCGTACGTCATGAGCCGGCCCGGCAGGGACGACCTGCCCGACCGGCTCTACACGCTCACCGGGGGACGCAGCCGTTCGGCCCCCGGAACGCCGTTCGACCTGATGACCCTGGTGGTGGCCGAGAGCCAGCCGCTGCCGGGCATGCAGTCGGAACACGTGGCGATCCTGCGGCTGACGGAGCGGCCGACGGCGGTCGTGGAGATCGCCGCCGAGCTGCGGCTGCCGGTGAGCATCACGAAGGTGCTGCTCTCCGACCTCCTCTCGGCCGGCCGGGTCAGCGCCCGGCATCCGAACCAGGCCACGCTGATCGACCCGGACATCCTGGAGCAGGTGCTAGTTGGACTTCGCAACCTCTGACGCCGACGGCGACCAGCCGTTCCCCCCGTCTCCGCTCCCGCCGTCCGCGTCCGCCCCCGTCCCCCTCCTCGGCGCGCGCTTCCGGGGTGCGCCCGCCCCGCTCTACCGGGATCTACGGCGGGAACACGGCGAGGTGGCGCCCGTGCTCCTCGACGGGGGTGTACCGGCGTGGCTGGTGCTCGGGTACAGCGAACTGCACCAGGTGACCAGCGATCCGGAGCTGTTCAGCCGGGACTCCGGGCTGTGGAACCAGTGGCGGAACATCCCGGCCGACTGGCCGCTGCTTCCCGTGATCAGTCCGCAGCAGCCCTCGGTGCTCGGCACGACCGGCGAACGGCACCGGCAGCGTGCCGCGCTGATCGAGGAGGCGCTGGAGGCGGTCGAACCGCTCGAACTGCGCGGCCAGGTCGAGCGGTTCGCGGACGAGCTGATCGACGGGGTGTGCGGGGTGGGCGCGGCCGATCTGGTGGGGCAGTTCGCGGCGCTCCTGCCCGTACGGGTGCTGGCGTACCTCTTCGGTCTCCGCGAGGACCACGGCCCCGGTCTCGTGGCCGCGCTGAACGACATCCTCGACGGGCAGGACCGGGCGATGGCGGCGGAGGGGTATCTGCGCACGGCGATGGACCGGCTGGTGTCGGAGCGCCTGGCGCGGCCCGGTGACGACGTGGTCTCCCGGCTGCTGGCGAGGGCGCGCGCGTACGAGGTGACGGTCGAGGAGGTCACCCACGACGTGATGGTGATGCTGGCGGTGGGGCACCAGCCGACCGCCGACTGGATCGGCAACTCCCTGCACCTGATGCTGACGGACGAGCGTTTCGCGGCGTCGCTGTTCGGCGGGCGCAGCAGTGTGGCCGAGGCCATGAACGAGGTGCTGTGGGAGGACGCGCCCATCCAGAACGCGGCCGGGCGCTGGACCACCCGTGACACCCGGCTCGGCGGCCGGGTGCTGCGGGCGGGCGACCTCGTGCTGCTCGGCCTGCAGGGGGCCAACTCCGACCCGCGGGTGCGGGCGCGGGGGGACGCGCTCACCGGAGGCAACAACGCGCACTTCTCCTTCGGCCACGGGGAGCACCGCTGCCCGTTCCCGGCCCAGGAGACCGCCGAGGTCATCGCCCGAACGGGTATAGAAGTGGTCCTGGACCGGCTCCCGGACATGGACCTCGCGGTCCCGCCCACGTCCTTGTCCCGACGTGCCTCTCCTTGGCTGCGGGGGCTGGTGGAACTGCCGGTGCGGTTCTCGCCGGGGCCCGTGCGGGGGGCTTGACGCCGGGTGGGTCGCCCCCGCCGCCCCTACCCGTCCCATCCTTGAAGGGCTGCGCCCCTCGACCCCCAGCCGCGGGCCCGGTGGGGCTTCTCGCGCAGTTCCCCGCGCCCCTGGAAAGCAGGGGCTGCGCCCGCTGCTTTCCAGCCCCCAGCACCGGTCGACTTTCAGGGCCACGGGGGCCTGGGCTTTTAGGGGCGCGGGGAACTGCGCGACCAGCCCCCACTCACCCGCACCCGCCGACGAGACCCGCGCCCCCGGTCAGGAGGCGCCCGGTGACCCCGTCTCACCCGACGGACGACGTTTCGCCCGCGTTTCGCGGAGCCGCTAGGCTCCATGCCCGTGGCTGATATCCAGATCCCCGCTGACATCAAGCCCGCCGACGGACGTTTCGGCGCGGGCCCCTCCAAGGTGCGGACGGAGGCGCTGGACGCGCTGGCCGCGACCGGTACCTCCCTGCTCGGCACCTCCCACCGCCAGGCCCCGGTGAAGAACCTGGTCGGCCAGGTCCGTGAGGGCATCAGCGAGCTGTTCTCCCTGCCCGAGGGCTACGAGGTCGTCCTCGGCAACGGCGGCTCCACGGCCTTCTGGGACATCGCGACCCACGGCCTGATCGAGAACAAGAGCCAGCACCTGACCTTCGGCGAGTTCAGCTCGAAGTTCGCCAAGGCCGCGAAGCTCGCCCCCTGGCTCGCCGAGCCGACGGTCGTCTCCTCCGACCCCGGCACCCACCCGGAGCCGTCCGCCGAGGCGGGCGTCGACGTCTACGCCTTCACCCACAACGAGACCTCCACCGGTGTCGCCGCCCCGATCCAGCGGGTGGCCGGTGCCGACGAGGGCGCCCTCGTCCTGGTCGACGCCACGTCCGGCGCCGGCGGCCTGCCCGTCGACATCGCCGAGACCGACGTCTACTACTTCGCCCCGCAGAAGTCCTTCGCCTCCGACGGCGGCCTGTGGATCGGCGTCTTCTCCCCGGCCGCCGTCGAGCGCGCCGAGCGGATCCACGCCTCCGGCCGTCACATCCCGGAGTTCTTCAGCCTCCCCACGGCGATCGACAACTCCCGCAAGAACCAGACGTACAACACCCCGGCGCTGGCCACCCTCTTCCTGCTCGACCAGCAGCTGAAGTGGATCAACGGCCAGGGCGGTCTGAGCTGGTCCGCGGCCCGGACGAAGGACTCCTCGACCCGCCTGTACACCTGGGCGGAGGAGAGCAAGTACGCGAGCCCGTTCGTCACGGACGCGGCCAAGCGCTCCCAGGTCATCGGCACGATCGACTTCTCGGACGAGATCGACGCCGCCGCCGTGGCCAAGGTCCTGCGCGCCAACGGGATCGTCGACACCGAGCCCTACCGCAAGCTCGGCCGCAACCAGCTGCGCGTCGCCATGTTCCCGGCCATCGCCCCGGACGACGTCGAGGCCCTCACGAAGTGCGTCGACTACGTCATCGAGAAGCTGTAACACCGTCTCGTACGACGCCGAAGGGCGCCCGGCAGCACGTGCCGGGCGCCCTTCTCGTTCGTTGACGCGCGGTCAGCCCCGGAAGCCGAGGATGCCGTGCAGGGTCTCGCCGTTCGTCGCGGCGTCACCCGGTGCCGTGCTCAGCGTCGACTGCGCCGACTGCTCCGCGGCCGCCGGCTTCGGGTCGGCCAGCTTCTTGCAGGTGGCGTCGGCCGTGCCCTTGCCGTGCGGCACCTTGCCGTTGGTCAGGTACGTCGCCAGGTACTTGTCGAGGCAGCTGTTGCCGCTCAGCGTGATGCCGTGGTTGCCGCCGCCCTGCTCGACCACCAGGCTGGAGTTCTTGAGCAGCTTGTGGACGGTCACACCACCCTGGTACGGGGTGGCCGCGTCGTCCGTCGCCTGGAACAGCAGCGTCGGGGGCAGCTTGGAGTTGGCGACGTTCACCGGCTTCAGCGACTTGGTCGGCCAGAACGCGCACGGCGCGTTGTACCAGGCGTTGTTCCAGGCCATGAAGGGGGCCTTCTTGTAGACCGCCCAGTTGTCCTTGGTCCACTGCTTCCAGTCGCGCGGCCAGGACGCGTCACGGCACTGCACCGAGGTGTAGACGCTGTAGCCGTTGTCACCGGAGGAGTCGATGGCGGCGAAGTTCTGGTACGCCTCGACCAGCGGGTCGGAGTTCTTGTCGCCCACGTAGGCGGCGAACGCCTCGGCGAGGAACGGCCAGTAGCCGTTGTAGTACCCGCCGGGGATGAAGGTGTCCTCCAGCTCCGAGGCACCCACCTTCACCGAGCCGCCCACCGGCTTCTTGGCGAGGGCGGCACGCATGGCGTACCACTTCGCCTCGATCTTCTTGGCGTCGGTGCCGAGCTTGTAGGTGGCGTTGTTCTTGGCCACCCACTTCATGAACGCCTTGTGGCGCTTGTCGAAGGCGTAGTCCTGGTCCAGGTTGTCCTGGTACCAGACACCCGTCGGGTCGACGATCGAGTCGAGCACCAGACGCCGCACCTTCGTCGGGTACAGCTTGGCGTAGACCGCGCCGAGGTAGGTGCCGTACGAGTAGCCGAAGTAGTTGATCTTCTTCGCGCCGAGGGACTTACGGATCGAGTCCAGGTCCTTCACGGCGCTGATCGTGTTGATGTACGGCAGGACGTCCTTGTACTTCGTGCCGCATGCCTGGGCGAAGGACTGGGCGCGCTCGACGTTGGCCTTCTCGAGCGCCGACGTGCTCGGCACGGAGTCCGGACGCACCGGGTCGAAGTAGCCCGGCTTGCAGTCCAGGGCGGGCTTGCTCGCGCCCACGCCACGCGGGTCGAAGCCGATGACGTCGTACTGCGCGGCCACCTTCTTCGGCAGCGAGGAGGCGACGAATCCGGCCAGCGTCAGACCGCTGCCGCCGGGGCCGCCGGGGTTGACCAGCAGCGGGCCCTGGAACGTCTTCGAGGTGTGCGGCACGCGGGACAGCGCCAGCGTGATCTTCTTCCCGCTCGGCTTCGCGTAGTCGAGCGGCACCTTCACCGAGCCGCACTGCAGCGTCGGGTAGTTGTCGGTGGCGCACTTCTTCCAGGCGACCTTCGCGACGGCGGCCTGGACGGTGTTCGCGGAGGGCGACCCGCTGGCGTTGGCGGGTACGGCGCTGAGCGTCCCGGCCAGAACAACGCCGGCGCCGCACAGCACGGCTGCGCTTCTTCTCATGAAGTTCTCTCTGAACGATGGGGGGTGCAGGTCCGCGAGGTTCGCGGCCCAGGCCGCATGGTTCCCGAAGAGGACACACCGCGATAACTAATTCGACCAAGACTTGACCGAATTGAGTCATTGCTTACTCGCAAATGACTCACAGAAAGGGGCGGTTGCGCCAATCCGGACAGATCGCCGCACCGCCTCGGCCGCTCCGCCGGAGATCTGCCGGAGAAGGGCGCCCGGCGGCTGCACCGGGCGCCCTCTCACCCCCCGCTCGTCACGTGGCCGTACAGCTCACACTCGGCGCGCCCCCGCCCCCGGGCGCGCCCCCGAAGCCGAAGCTCGCCGAACCGCCCGCGGCGACCGTGCCGTTGTGTGCGGCGTTGGTCGTGGTGACCGTCGCGCCGCTCTGGGTGTAGGAGGCGTTCCACATGTTCGTCACCCGCTGGGAGCCGGACCAGGTCCAGGTGACCTTCCAGGAGGAGAGGGCGGTGGTGCCGGTGTTGGTGACCTTCACCTCGGCGTTGAAGCCGCCGCCCCAGTCGCTGCTGACCGTGTACGCGGCGGTGCAGGCGGGCGTGCCGCCGCCCGGGCCGCCGGGGTCTCCCGGGCCGCCGGGGCCGGTGCCCCCGCCCGGCGGGAAGCCCGGGGCCTTGACGCTCGCGAGATAGCCGTCCTTGACGGCGTCCACCGTCTGCCAGTCGTCCTTCAGGATGCCGCCGGTGTCACCGGAGTTGGGGTTCCAGGACCAGAAGGTCCAGTGGAAGGAGTCGTTGCCGTGGGCGGAGGTCGAGCGGAGGTAGGCCACCAGGGCGGCCAGCCACTTCTGGTCGGTCGTGGACTGGAGCGTCGTACCGAACTCGCCGACCCACACCGGGGCGATGTTCTGCTTGAAGATGTAGCCCCAGTACTTGTCCCAGATGCCCGGCATGTTGGCCGGGAAGGACGGATCGCTGAACCAGTCCTGCTGGGCGACGCTGGTGGCGTAGTCGTGGGCCGAGTACACCAGCCGGTTCGCCACGTCGAGTTGCACCGGGTACTGGGCCACACCCATCAGGTTGCCGCCCCACCAGCCCGAGACGCCGTTGAAGGTCTGGACGCCCTCGACGAGGATCAGCAGGTCGGCGTTGACGGACAGGACCGCGTTGCCGGCGCGCTGGGCGGCCAGGCGCCAGTCCTTGGCGGTGTCGCCGCAGCCCCAGCAGGCGGGGTCGTGGGGCTCGTTGTGGAGGTCGATGCCGACGACCGTCGGGTTCCCCTTGTAACGGGTCGCCAGCGCCTTGAGGTTGGTGATCCAGGTCGTCTCGGGGACGGCCGAGGTGTACCAGAGCGCCGACTGCCCGGCCGCGTCCGGACGGTGCCGGTCGAGGATGACCTTCAGTCCGCTCTGACCGGCGTACGCGACGATCTTGTCCAGCACCTGGAGCGAGGTCAGGCCCTGGAGGTCGGCGTTCTTGCCGCCCGAGGTGTTGATGCTGTCGGGCATGGTGCCGGGCTTGAGGATGTCGTCGCTGTAGGGCATCCGGAGGGTGTTGTAGCCCAGCGACTTCATCTGGTCGATCATGCTCTTGTAGTCGCGGGACCAGAGACCGTGGGGGACGTGGTTGGCGGTCTCGAAACCGAACCAGTTGATGCCGGCGATCCGGACCGACTGGCCGTTCGCGTCCAGGATCTGCCGGCCGCTGGTGTGCCAGTAGCCGGCCCCGGCCTCGGCGGCGGCGTCCGGCGCGGCGGCCGCCGCGGCCGGGTGCGCGCCGCCGGCCAGGGGCAGCAGCAGGGCGGCGGCCGCGCACAGGGCGCCCAGGGTTCTCCGTAAGCTGCGGAACATGTCGCTGCTTCCTCCTCGGGAGGGGGCGGGCCCGTAACCGATGGGAGCGCTCCCATCACCCGTGCCTCCCATTGGAAACAGATCGCATGAACACGTCAAGGCATCCGGCGTCACCTGATACGCCGGACGCCCCGGGCCGTGCGCCCCGCGAGGCCGCCCAGCCCCCGCTCCCGGGGGCCCGGCTCACCCGCTCACCCGCTCACCGGCTCACCGGCTCAGCTTCTGGAACCTCCGCACCGCCAGCGGCAGGAAGACCAGCGTGAGCACCACCGGCCACACCCCGGCCATCAGCAGCGCGTGCTGTTCGATCCAGGAGTCACCGCCGCCGACCGGCGTGCCGAACAGGTCACGGGTCGCGGCGGCCGTCGAGGAGATCGGGTTCCAGGCGGCGATCCAGCCCAGCCAGTCGGGCATGAGCTGCGGGGCGACGAAGATGCTGGAGATCATGGTCAGCGGGAACGCGACCGCGAAGAGTCCGCCCGCCGCCTCCGGGTTGGGGACCAGCAGGCCCAGCCAGACGCCGATCCAGATGAGCGCGAAGCGCAGCCAGAGCAGCAGGCCGAACGCGGCCAGGAAGCCGAGGCCCGCCTCCGGTCGCCAGCCCATCGCGAAGGCGGTCAGCATCATGATGGCCAACTCCGCGCAGGCGCCGAGGAGATCGGTGACGCCCCGCCCCGCGACCACCGCCGACGGCGCCATCGGCATGGAGCGGAACCGGTCGATGACGCCCTTGGTGGAGTCGTAGACCACGAGGGTCGCCGTGTTGATGAACCCGAAGGCCATGGTCATCACGAACATGCCCGGCATCAGGAAGTCCCGGTAGTCCCCGCCGCCGGGCACCTGCATGGCGCTGCCGAAGACATAGCCGTAGAGCAGGACGGAGAGGATCGGGAAGCCCAGCTGCCAGGCGATGTTCACCGGTTGGCGCCGGTAGTGGGTCAGGCCGCGGCGGACGATGTTCCAGACGTCGGCCAGCAGCCAGTACGTACGGCCGCGCCCGCTCGACACGTCCAGGTCGACGGCGCTGGTGGCGGTGTTCCCGGCACCGGCGGCGTTCGGTTCGACGGTGGTCATGCGGCGGCCCCCTCGCCGTTCTCGGCGGTCTTCTCCGTACGGTGGCCCGTCAGGCGCAGGAACACGTCGTCCAGGCTGGGCCTGCGCAGGCCGATGTCCTCGACCCGCACGCCCTCGTCCTGGAGGGTGCGGGCCACCTCGGTGAGGGCCGAGACGCGGTCGGTCACGGGCGCGTGGACGCGCAACTCCGTCTCGTCCGACTCCGGTTCGCCGTCCGAGACGCGGGCGACCACCTTCACCGCACGCGGAATGTCGGCGCGCTCGGCGACGACGACCTCGATCCGGTCGCCGCCGACCGTGCTCTTCAGCCCGTCCGGGGTGTCGTCCGCGATGGCCCGTCCCTGGTCGATGACGGTGATGCGCGAGGCGAGCCGGTCGGCCTCCTCCAGATACTGCGTGGTGAGCAGCACGGTCGTACCGCCGGCCACCAACGCCCGTACGGAGTCCCAGACTTCACCCCGGCTGCGCGGGTCGAGGCCGGTCGTCGGCTCGTCGAGGAAGAGGACGGACGGGGCGAGGATCATCGAGGCGGCGAGGTCGAGCCGCCGCCGCATGCCGCCGCTGTACTTGCCGACGCCCTTGTCGGCGGCGTCGGTGAGGTCGAACCGGTCGAGCAGCTCGACCGCGCGCAGCTTCGCCCGCTTCCCGCCGAGGTGGAACAGCCGGCCGAACATCTCCAGATTCTGACGGCCCGTCAACACCTCGTCCACGGCGGCGTACTGGCCCGTCAGCCCGATACGGGCCCGCACCTCGCGCGGATGCCGGGCCACGTCGAGGCCGGCCACCGCCGCCCGGCCGCCGTCCAGGCGCAGCAGCGTGGAGAGGATGCGTACGGCGGTGGTCTTGCCCGCGCCGTTCGGGCCGAGGAGGCCGTGCACCGTGCCCTCGCGGACGGTGAGGTCGAAGCCGTCCAGCGCGCGTTTCTCCCCGTACCGCTTCTCCAGGCCCTCGGCCCGGACCGCGTATCCCTCACTCATGAGTCCCCCTTCGGACGCCGCATCAGAACCGGGTACACCGTACCCGATTACGCGTACGACGTACCCAGTTTTTTCGCGAGGATCTAGACTCGGGCGCATGACAAGGGGCAGGAGCGGTACGGAGGGCGGTACGGCGGCCCGTACCGCCGGCGGGACCGCGAGCGGTACGGAGACCAGCGGCAGCGGCGACATCGTCCGCACCCAGCAACTGCTCTGGGGCACCGGCCCGCGCCCCAGCCGCGGCCCGAAGCCCGGGCTCACCCTGGACCGGATCGTGGAGGCGGCGGTCCGGGTCGCCGACACGGAGGGGCTGCACGCCCTCTCCATGCGCCGGGTCGCCACCGAACTCGGCACCGGGACCATGTCCCTGTACCGCTATGTCCCCGGCAAGGGCGAGCTGCTGGACCTGATGCTCGACCGCGTCCAGCGGCCCTCAGAGAACCCCGCCGACCTCGGCGACGGCGGCTGGCGCTCCGCCCTGGAGGCCCTGGGCCGGGCCACGCTGGCGCTCTACCGCCGCCACCCCTGGCTGCTGCAGGTCAACCAGTCCCGCCCCGTCCTCGGGCCGAGCGCGCTCGACGGCCTGGAGAAGGTGCTCTCGCGCATCAAGTCCATGGGGCTGACCGACCCCGAACTGGTCAGCGCCATCATCGCCGTGGACGGCTACGTCGTCGGCGCCGCCCGTACCCAGCTCTACGAGCAGGAGGCGGAACACCGCACCGGCCTCACCGACGCGGAGTTCTGGCAGGCCCAGGCGCCGATCCTCGAACAGCTCATGCTCTCCGGCCGCTACCCCCTTCTCGCCGGCCTCTCCGAGGACGCGTTCGGCGCGGAGTTCGACCACTTCGAGTTCGGGTTGCAGTGCGTCCTGGACGGGCTGGAGACGCTGGTGAACCGGCGGCGCGCGGGGGCGGGAGCGGGGGCGGGGACGGGGACGGGGGCGACCGTGGAGACCGCGGAGTCCACCGAGTCCACCGAGTCCGCCCAGTCCACGGAGTCCACGGAGTCCACGGGGACTGCGGTGACCGCGGTGACCGCGGTGACCTCCGTGGACGGGTGAGTGACTCCGCAGGCCGGGAGGAGCCCCCGGAGGATCCCCGGGCTCAGGAGGACGGGCGTCGCCGCAGTCGCCTGAAGCCCCAGAGGACGACGACCCCGCCGGCCACGGCGAGCGCGCCGACCTTGAAGGTGGAGCCGGTCCCTTCGCCGTCCGCTCCGGCCGTGCCGGAGTCCTTCCCGCCGGAGGACGACGAGCCGGAACCGCCGCTTCCGGAGCCGCCGCCGGGCACGTCCCTCGCGACGACCGAGCTGCCCGCCCCCTCGCTGCCGTACATGATCTTCGAGCCGTCGGTGTCGAAGGTGACGGACTCGCCCTGCCGCTGCAGGGGCACGTTCAGCCGCTCGGCCTTCTTGATCCTGCCGCCGTTCCAGTCGTAGAGGATGCCGCCGAAGTACGCGCGCAGGGCGAGCTGTTTGCCGTCCGGCGAGAAGGCGCCGTCGGTGACCTCCAGGTCGGGGACGGCCGCGACCTTCTTGAACACGTTCGTGCCGGAGGGCGAGAGGTCGGCCGGGCCCTCGTACAGCGATCCGCCCTCCTCGTTCTTGTCCGCGATGTAGACCCGCCCGGTCTTCGGATGCACCATCAGCGCCTCCGCGTCCCGCGCCCCGTCCTCGTACTTCACCACGTACTGCGTGGCCTTGATCGTCTGGTCCTTCAGCTCCTTCGGCTCCGGGAGTTCGTAGATCCAGACGTACGCCCAGGTGCCGCCGAGGTTGTCGCCGATGTCGCCGACGTAGAGCTTGTCGCCCGGCCCCATGGAGATCGCCTCGACGTCACGCGGGGTGCCGACGCCCGTCATGGTGACCGTGGCGACCGTCTCGCCCGTCCTGCTGTCGACCGCGTAGAGGAACGCGCCGTCGTCGCTGTCGTTGTGGGTCCAGTAGACCCCCGGGTGCTGACGCGACGCGGCGAGACCGCTCGACTCGGTGATCCGCGAGTCCTTCATCGTGAACCCGTCGTCGTCGGCGGACGCGGGCGCGGCCGGGAGGGCGGCGAGCAGGACCGCGGCGAGACCGGCGAAGCCGGCGCGGGCCGCGCGGGGCGCGCGGAACCGGCGGAGGGGGTGAGGGTGGTTGAGGGGGCGACGGCGCATGGGCCCAAGCCTGCCATCTCGCTCCGCTGAGTGGTTGTGGGAGCGCCGTGGGGGTGTCGGGTGCGTGGGCGGGTGCGGGCCCGGTGGGGCTTCTCGCGCAGTTCCCCGCGCCCCTGGAGGAGCAAGGGCTGCGCCCGCTGCTCCTCCAGGAGCGCCCACGTGGCGGGGTTCACAGGGATGTTCTGCGTCGAGAGGTCGTACCGGCCGGTAGCGATCGTTCATGATGTGCGGATGCTCAGGTTCATGCCCGTAGGCGACTCCATGACGATCGGGAGCGCGGGCGAACACACGTGGCGCTACCGGCTCTGGCAGCACCTGCGCACGACGTACGACGGCCCCTTCAAGATCGTCGGACCGCGCGAGACCCTGCACGACAAGGCGACGGACGCGCCGACGTCGTACGAGTACGCCGGGACCGACCCCCGTTTCCCCCGCGCCCACCTCGCCGGCTGGGGCGAGGGGTGGCTGCACATGGCCCCGCTGATCGCCGACGCGGTCCGCTCCCACCGGGCGGACGTCCTGCTCGTCTCCCTGGGCCTCATCGACCTCGGCTTCTACACCAACGCCGAGCAGACCGCCGAGAACACCCGCCGCTTCGTCGCGGCCGCCCGCGAGGCGAACCCGCACGTCCGCATGGTCCTCCTCCCGGTCACCCCCAACGTCCGCGCCGAGTCCGACGCCCCCTTCGCCGCCCAGGTCGCCCGCTTCAACGAACTCCTCGCCAAGACGGCCGCCGACCTCGACGAACCCCGTTCCCCCCTCCTCCTGGCCTCCGCGCCCCCGTCGTACGACATCCACTGGGACACCTACGACGGCACCCACCCCAACGCCTCCGGCGAACACAAGATCGCGGCCACCTTCGCGAACGCGATGCACGAGGCGTGGGACCTGGGGGGACCGTACGAGGAGGCATAGCCTCCGCGTCCCTTCATCGGTCGTGCCCTCGTCACCGTACGTATCGTTGTACTGCGCGGCCGTCCTCGATCGAGGGGCGGCCGGGGAGGAGCGCCACGATGACCGTCCTTGAAGACAGGATCGCGATGGCCGAGAGCGACAACACGCGGCAGCTGGACGAGATGTTCGAGCGGCTCGAGAAGATGCCCGTCCCCGAGGGATACAAGGTCGAGATCGTCGAGGGGACCGTCTACATGTCGCCGCAGCGGGATGCCCATTGGAAGACCATCTTCGCGATCCTCCAGGCACTCCTGGAGGCCTTCGGGAAGGGGGTGAACACCGTCTCGGACGTCCGCATCGACTTCCCCGGCCAGCTGAACGGCCTCGCCCCGGACGTGGCGAAGCTGCGTGACGACGCCGAGAAGGACTCCCACGGCCGCTGGCGTCACGAGGACGTCGAGTTCATCGCCGAGGTCATCTCCAAGGACACCGCCAGGAACGACTACGGCCCCAAGAAGACCGCGTACGCGCTGGCCGAGGTCCCCGTCTACCTGATCGCCGACCCGTACACGGGCACATGCCGGCTGTTCACCCAGCCCAAGGACGGCGACTACATCAACGACCTGTCGGTCACCTACGGCGGCGACGTCGACATGACCACCACCCTCCTCGGCCTGGTCCTGCCGACCGCCGATCTCCCCCGGGGCTGACGCCCTCACCCGCGACCTCCCGGCCCCGCCGTCCGCACTTGCCCGGCCGCGGCCCACTCGCTTGGATGTCCCGGTCGGAGGCGGCGACGGCGGATGCGGGGCGGGTGGATGGCGCGGGGCGGCGGGCTGGGGCGGGAGTTCCGGTGGTTGTGGACGGCGTACACGGTCAGCGCGTTCGGTACGCGGCTGTCGTTCGACGCGTTCCCCCTGATCGCGGTGCTGGTCCTGCACGTCGGCCCGGCGCAGGTCTCCGCACTGGCGGCCGTCGGCCTCGCGGTGGGCGCGGCGGTGGCCGTGCCGCTCGGCCCCTGGGTGGAGTTCCGCCGCAAGCGCCCGGTGATGACGGCGATGGACCTGGTCCGCTGTGCGGCCCTGCTGACCGTCCCGGCCGCCTACGCCCTCGGCCTGCTCACCTTCTCCCAGCTCCTCCTGGTCTCCGTGGTCGTCGCCGTGGCCGACATCACCTTCACCGCGGCGAGCGGCGCCTTCCTGAAGTCCCTGGTCCCCGCGGAGCACCTCGTGGCCGCCAACGGCCGCTTCGAGGCCACGACCTGGACGACCACGATGCTCGGCCCGCCGCTCGGCGGCGCCGCCATGGGTCTCTTCGGGCCGGTCGTCACGCTGCTGATCGACGCCGGCAGCTATCTGCTCTCGGCGGCGGGCATCCGGGCGATCGGCGACAACGGCGATATCGGCGACATCAGCGACAAGGAACCGCGCCCGGCAGGCACCGCAGCGCCCGCACACGCCGCCGCACCCGCGGCGCCGGCAGCACCCTCAGCGCCCGCGCAGACCGTCGCACCCGCAGCACCCTCAGCACCCGCGACACCGGCGGCGCCCGCGGCGCCCGCGCACGCCGTCGTGCCCGCCGGTGGCTCCGGGCCCACGACGTCCGAGCCCCTCCGCAAGCCCGTCGTACCCACCCCGAAGCGCGCCCCCGCACCCCGTCTGCGCCCCGCCGACCTCCTCGACGGCTGGCGGTTCCTCCTCGCCGATCCCGTCCTGCGCCCCCTGTTCACCAACACCGTCCTGGTCAACGCGCTGATCATGGCGCCGGCCCCGCTGCTGCTGATCCTCATGGTCGGGGAACTCGGCTTCGCCCCCTGGCAGTACGGCCTCGCCTTCGCCGTCCCCTGCCTCGGTGGGCTGATCGGCTCCCGTCTCTCCCCCCGACTGGTCGCCCGGCACGGCACGGACCGGGTCCTGCGGGTCGCCGGAACCCTGCGGGCCTGCTGGCCGCTGGGCCTGGCCTTCGTCGGCAGCGGCCCGGCGGGGCTCGTCCTCGTCATGATCACCGAGTTCGGTCTGATCACCTGCATCAGCGTCTTCACCCCCGTGCTCGCCACCCAGCGCCTCACCCGGACCCCCTCGGACCGCGTCGCCCGCGTGCTGACCGCCTGGTCCGTCACCGGCAAACTCGTCACCGCCGCCACGACCGCCCTCTGGGGCCTCCTCGCCGCCCTCACCGGCCCCCGCACCGCGATCGCCGTCGGCGGCCTCCTCCTCCTGGCGACCCCGCTGCTCCTGTTCGCCCCGGCACGTCCACGACGGGCTTAGCCGATCATGGACCCCGTCCCGCACGTCCCCCTTGCCTAGAGCGCACTCCACCGTTTTGGCTGGACGGTCATGAAGTACACACAGCTCGGACGCACAGGTCTCAAGGTCAGCCGGCTGGTCCTCGGCACGATGAACTTCGGTCCGCAGACGGACGAAGCGGACAGTCACGCGATCATGGACGCCGCGCTGGACGCGGGCATCAACTTCTTCGACACGGCGAACGTGTACGGCTGGGGCGAGAACAAGGGCCGTACCGAGAGCATCATCGGCAACTGGTTCGCGAAGGGCGGCGACCGCCGCGACAAGGTGGTCCTCGCCACCAAGGTCTACGGCAACATGGCGGCCTCCGCCGACTCCTGGCCCAACCACGACAAGCTCTCCGCGCTGAACATCCGGCGGGCCGTGGACGCCAGCCTCAAGCGGCTGCAGACGGACCACATCGACGTCTACCAGTTCCACCACATCGACCGGGCCACCCCGTTCGACGAGATCTGGCAGGCCGTCGACGTGCTCGTCCAGCAGGGGAAGATCCTCTACGCGGGCTCGTCCAACTTCCCGGGCTACAAGATCGCCCAGGCGAACGAGACCGCCGCCCGCCGCGGCGGCACCATCGGCCTCGTCAGCGAGCAGTGCCTCTACAACCTCGCCGAGCGCCGCGCCGAGATGGAGGTCATCCCGGCCGCCCAGGAGTACGGGCTCGGGGTCATCCCCTGGTCGCCGCTGCACGGCGGACTGCTCGGCGGGGTCATCAAGAAGGAGGCCACGCAGGGCCGCCGCGCCTCCGGCCGCAGCGCCGACGCCCTCACCGACCCGGCCGTGCGCGGCCAGGTCCAGGCGTACGAGGACCTGCTCGACAAGCACGGCGTCGAACCCGGCGAGGCCGCCCTCGCCTGGCTGCTGACCCGGCCCGGCATCACGGGCCCGATCGTCGGCCCCCGTACGGCCGAGCAGCTCGGGTCGGCGATCCGCGCGAGCGAGCTGGACCTGAGCGAGGAGCTGCTGACCTCGCTGGACGAGATCTTCCCGGGCCCCGGCCCGTCCCCGGAGGCCTTCGCCTGGTGACCACCGGCGGCCGCCCGTAAGGGGCACGGGGAACCGCGCGACCGGCCCTCACGGCAGGGCGGGGGGCGAGGACGGTCCGCGGTTCCCCGACGGCCACCGGAATCAGGCGCTCACCTGCCGAGCGCCGCCGCGAGAGCGACCACCGCGAACATCAGCACAAGCACACCGGCCATGATCCGGTTACGGGTCTTCGGGTCCACCCCCCGAGCCTAACCGGCGGCCCGAACGGTCATCCGGCCGCCCCGAGCGGCCAGCGCCCCACCGCCTCGTACCGGGGCTGCTCCCCCGGCACCCCGGACGTCGGCAGGTTGCTGCGCACCAGGACGAGGTCGGGCACCGTCCACGTCCGCCCGGCGAAGGTGCCGAGGACGTCGACGTACGGGCGTACGTCGATGTCGCTCCGGCTGCGGGCCACGGTCAGATGGGGCGTGTACCGGCGGTGCTCCCCCATCGGCACCCCGGCCCTGCGCGCCGCCGCCTCCGCGCGGTCGGCCAGCAGCCGGAGCGCGTCGAGGTCTCCCTCGGCGCCCGCCCACAGCGCCCGCCCGTGCCCGAACTGCCCGCCGCCGCGCACCGCCAGCGGGAACGGCTCGCTCCGCCCCGCGGCCCGCTCCAGGCGGCGGGACAGCTCCTCCACGACGTCCTCCTGGACCTCCCCGTAGAAGGCGAGGGTGTAGTGCCAGCCGGGCGGTTCGGTCCAGCGCAACCGGTCCGCCCCGGCGAGACCCTTCAACTCCCCGACCAGAACCTCGAGTTCGTCGAGGACATCGGCGGGCGGCAGCACGGCGGCGAACAGCCGCACGGTACGCGTGGCACTCATGGGGCCACCTTCGCAGGTCTACGCCGCCGTCGTCACGGGAACGGCCCGCTCCTTGGGGACGACCCGCATCCTCGGGTGCCCCCGGTTCCACCCCATCGACAGCCGCAGTCCGCCGGCCCTGACGAGGACCAGGCCCACGGCGACGGCGGCGACGGTGGAGACGACGCCTCCGGCGACGAAGCCCGCGCGGGCGCCGTACGCGTCGGTGGCCCAGCCGGCGACCGGCGCGCCCAGCGGGGTGCCGCCGAGGAAGACCATCATGTAGAGGGCCATGACACGGCCGCGCATGACGGGGTCGGTGTTCATCTGGATCGCCGTGTTGGTGGTGACGTTCACCGTCAGGCCGAACATCCCGATCGGCACCATGAGCAGCGCGAACATCCAGTACGCCGGTGCCAGCGCGGCCACGATCTCCAGCAGGCCGAAGGCGAGCGCGCCCCCGATCAGCACCCGCAGCCGGGCGGTGCCGCGGCGGGCGGCGAGCAGGGCGCCGGCGACCGAGCCGACCGCCATGAGGGTGTTGAAGAGGCTGTACGAGCCGGCGCCCGAGTGGAACACGTCGTCCGCGTACGCCGACAGCCAGACGGGGAAGTTGAAGCCGAAGGTGCCGATGAAGCCGACCAGGACGATGGGCCAGAGCAGCTCGGGACGGCCGGCCACATAGCGCAGACCCTCGCGGAGCTGGCCCTTGGCGCGGGGCGCGCGCCGGACGGGGTGCAGCTCGCGGGTGCGCATCAGCAGCAGTCCGGCGATGGGGGCGACGAAGGAGAGGCCGTTGAAGAGGAAGGCCCAGCCCGAGCCGACGGTGGTGATCATCACGCCGGCGACGGCGGGGCCGACCAGCCGGGCCGACTGGAAGTTCGCCGAGTTGAGGCTGACCGCGTTCTGCAACTGGTCCGGTCCGACCAGCTCCGACACGAACGACTGCCGGGCCGGGTTGTCGACCACGGTGGCCATGCCCACGGCGAAGGCGGCCACGTACACGTGCCACACCTGGACCTGGCCGGAGAGCGTCAGCGCGGCGAGCGCGAGTCCCGTGACCGCCATCGACGTCTGGGTCAGGAACAGCAGCCGACGCTTGGGGAACCGGTCGACCAGCACACCGCCGTACAGCCCGAACAGCAGCATCGGCAGGAACTGCAGCGCCATCGTCACACCGACGGCCGTGGACGAACCGGCCAGGCTCAGCACCAGCCAGTCCTGGGCGATCCGCTGCATCCAGGTGCCGACGTTCGAGACGACCTGTCCGACGAAGAACAGCCGGTAGTTGCGCACCCGCAGCGACCGGAACATGGACGCGCGCTCACGGGCAGCGGGGACCTGCGGGGCGGCCGGGGTGTCCGGCGCGGCGGCGGGCGGGGAGTCGGTGGGGGTCACTGGCGGGGCGGTGGCGTCCGCCGGGGTCGCGGGCGGCCCCTCGGGGAGCGCCTCGGGGGCGGTGGGGCGGGTCTGCGGGCCGGCGGTATCCGGCGGTGCCTCCCGCACCTCGTGCGGGGGCGGGGTGGTGTGGGGGGTCGGTGGCGCGGGGACGGAAGCTGCTCCGGGGCCCGTACTCAAAGGGTTCGCCTCCTTGGGTGGAACGCGTGCGTGTCGTGCGGTTGCGTCAGCCTCACGACTCCTGTTCTGTCTGCTCTGGCCTCTTACGCCCTCTTCCAGGTGATTCTGTGCACTTCCGTCTCCTTGTGCCTGCCGGTTCCGGGGCCCGCCCATGCCCGCGCCCCGGCGGCGCGCGGGCCGCCGTCCGGGGCGCACCGGTGGCCGGGCGGGCGTGCGCCCCGGCCGGGGCGCGCCCGGCGGCCGGGCGGCGGGTCAGAGGTGGGCGAGCTTCTCCAGGACCGGCGCGGCCGCGCGCAGCTTCTCCCATTCGTCCTGGTCGAGGCCCTCGACCAGGGAGGAGAGGAACGCGTTGCGCTTGCGGCGGCTCTCCTCCAGCATCGCCTCGGCCCGCTCGGTCTGGGTGACCACCTTCTGCCGCCGGTCCTCGGGGTGCGGCTCCAGTTTCACGAGGCCCTTGCTCTCCAGCAGGGCGACGATCCGGGTCATCGACGGCGGCTGCACATGCTCCTTGCGGGCCAGCTCACCGGGGGTGGCCGTACCGCAGCGGGCGAGGGTGCCGAGCACCGACATCTCGGTCGGGCTCAGCGACTCGTCGACCCGCTGGTGCTTGAGCCGACGGGACAGGCGCATCACGGCGGAACGGAGGGCGTTCACAGCGGCCTCGTCGTCGCCATGGTTCAGGTCAGGCATGTTCTTTAGCATAACTCATTACTCTCGCTAAAGACCACCGGAACTCCACAGCCGTGCCCGTGAGGCCCACCACTCATGCCCGTTCGGGGCCCCTCGTCACTCATATGAGTGACTAGTAAGCGGAACGTGACACCAGAGGCGGTGGATACACGACTCTTGTACACATGGGGACCACTGTGCTCAGCCTGCGGATAGACGGGGAGCTGCTCGACCGGCTCCGGACCCACGCGGCGAAAAGGGGAATGAGCGTCCAGGACTATGTGATCGGGACGCTCATCCGGGACGACTTCGACGAGCGGTTCCAGACCGCCGTGGAGGAGACGGAGAAGTTCTACGGGGTGAGGTGAGGCAGCCGGGCGCCGCTCACGTCAGCCCCAGCGCCGGCATCAGGTAGTAGAAGCCGAAGACCGCCGCCACCACGTACATCGCCACCGGGACCTCACGCCCACGGCCGGCGGCCAGACGCAGTACGACGAAGGTGATGAAGCCCATGCCGATGCCGTTGGTGATCGAGTAGGTGAACGGCATCATCACCATCGTCACAAAGGCCGGGATCGCGAGGGTGTAGTCGGCCCAGTCGATCTCGCGGACCGAGTTCGCGAGGATCAGGAAACCGACCGCGAGCAGGGCCGGGGTGGCCGCCTGGGAGGGCACCATCGTGGCGACGGGGGTCAGGAACAGCGCGACGGCGAACAGCGCACCGGTGACCAGGTTCGCGAACCCGGTGCGCGCACCCTCACCCACACCGGCCGTCGACTCCACGAAACAGGTCGTGGCGGACGAGGAGCTGGCGCCGCCGGCGGCCACGGCGATGCCGTCGACGAAGAGCACCTTGTTGATGCCGGGCAGCTGGCCGTCCGCGTCCGTCAGCCTGGCCTCGTCGCCGACGCCCATGATCGTGCCCATCGCGTCGAAGAAGCACGACAGCAGGACCGTGAAGACGAAGAGGACACCGGTCAGCACGCCGACCTTCGAGAACCCCCCGAAGAGGCTGACCTGGCCGATCAGTCCGAAGTCGGGGCTCGCGACCGGGTTGCCGGGCCACTTCGGCGTCGTCAGCCCCCAGGCGCCCTCGGGCAGGTCGGCGGCGGCCTGGACGACGACCGCGAGCAGCGTCATCGCGACGATCGAGATCAGGATCGCGCCCGGCACCTTGCGCACGATCAGCGCGAGCGTCAGCAGCGCGCCGAGGACGAAGACCAGCACCGGCCAGCCGTCGAGGTGCCCGGTGGCACCCAGCTGGAGCGGCACGGTCGTGTGGGCGGCGTCCGGGATACGGGTGACGAAGCCGGAGTCGACCAGCCCGATCAGCATGATGAACAGACCGATACCGATGGAGATGCCCTTGCGCAGGCCCAGCGGCACGGCGTTCATGACCCGCTCCCGCAGCCCCGTGGCCACCAGCAGCATCACGACGAAACCGGCCAGGACGACCATGCCCATCGCGTCCGGCCACGACATGCGCGGCGCGAGCTGCAGCGCGACGACCGTGTTCACGCCGAGGCCCGCCGCCAGGGCGATCGGCACGTTGCCGATGACACCCATGAGGAGCGTGGTGAAGGCGGCGGTGACGGCGGTCGCGGTGACCAGCTGGCCGTAGTCCAGCTGGTGACCGTACATGTCCTTCGCGCTGCTCAGGATGATCGGGTTCAGCACGATGATGTACGCCATCGCGAAGAAGGTGGCGAAACCGCCCCGGATCTCGCGTGACAGCGTGCTGCCGCGCTCGGTGATCCGGAAGTGGCGGTCGAACACGCCGAGGGTGCTGCTCTGCGGGGACATGCGGAACCTCATCCCCAACAGGGCAGTCCAGCGCTGTTGGAGTTTTCTACGAACAGAAGCGGTCAGACAGAAACCGTTTCAGTATGAACATATAATTCAGCTCTCGCCATCTCCGCGCGTAGACCCGTCCGCCTCGTAAGCTGTGCCCCATGGCGAAGTGGACCCCCAAGCACGAGGCACCGGCGCCCCTGGAGGGGCCCATCGTGCCGACCATCATCGGCGGCACGATTGTGTGGCTCGTCCTCTTCGTCGTCCAGCTCCCCTTCTACGGCTGGTACGAGGACCACGGTCACACCTGGTGGATCTGGACGTGCCTCGCGGGCGGCGGCCTGGGGTTCATCGGCATCTACTACGTCCGCCGACGGGACGCCGCGATCAAGCGGGACGCGGCACGGAAGGCCGAGGAGGAGGCCACCGGGCCCGGGACGACGGCGCCCGAGGCGGCGGAACCCGGGACTGCTGGGCCCGAGACCGCTGGACCGGAGACCGCTGGACCCGAGACCGCGGAGCCCGAGACCGCGGAGCCCTCGAAGACCGGAACCGAGGCGGCCGGGAGCCGGGCGGCCGGCTCCGAGGACGACGACGTGACCGCGCGGCCGGCCACCGGCTGAACGACGACGTGCCCGCGCGGCCCGCCCCCAACTGAGCCGGGCCGGAGCCGGGGCTGCAGCCCCGAGAACCGGCCGGTCGGCAGCCCCGGCGCGGCGCCCCGCGGCCGGAAACGTACGCCTCCGGCGCCCTGACGGACGCCCACGCCCACGCCACCCCGAGGCGGCCGGGAGACACCCCCGGGTGACGACAGCGGGGCCCGCCGGGGGCGCCCCCGGGTGACGACAGCGGGCCGAGGACCACACCACCTCCCGGACACCGGCAGCCCGCACCCCCACCCGACGGACGACACACGAGCCCGGCAGCACGACAGACGCGCCCGTCACCCCGAGCGGTCCGGGCGACAGTCTCGGGGTGACGACAGCGGAGCCGAGAAAGCACAGCCCCCGGACACCCGGCGGCCCCCCACCCCCACGCGGCCCCGCCCCACCCCCCACACATCCCGTACGACCCCGGCGGCACGGCGGCGTCCGGTCCTCCTCCCCAGGTCGGATCTTTGGCCCACTCGGCGGGTGAAGGCCCAAATCCGCACGTACCGTCGAAGGCATGACGCACATCGACGCGGGTACCGAACTCGATCCTGTGCACCCCACCGCCGCCCCGGCCCACCCGGGGCGGGCGCGTGGTCTGACGGCCGCCGAGGTGGCCGGCCGGGTCGCCCGCGGCGAGGTGAACGACGTACCCGTGCGGAGCAGCCGCTCCCTGGTGGACATCGTCCGCGCGAACGTCTTCACCCGGTTCAACGCGATCATCGGCGTCCTCTGGGTGATCATGCTGTTCGTCGCGCCCATCCAGGACAGCCTGTTCGGCTTCGTGATCCTGGCCAACACCGGCATCGGCATCGTCCAGGAGTGGCGGGCGAAGAAGACCCTCGACTCCCTCGCGGTGATCGGCGAGGCGAAACCCACGGTCCGGCGGGACGGGGTCGCCGCGCCGGTCGGGACCTCCGAGATCGTCCTCGGGGACCTCATCGAGATCGGCCCCGGCGACAAGATCGTCGTGGACGGCGAGTGCGTCGAGACCGACGGGCTGGAGATCGACGAGTCGCTGCTCACCGGAGAGGCCGACCCCGTCGTCAAGCAGCCCGGCGACCCGGTGATGTCGGGCAGTTTCGTGGTCGCCGGCGGAGGGGCCTTCACCGCGACCAAGGTGGGCCGGGAGGCCTACGCCGCCCAGCTCGCGGAGGAGGCGAGCCGCTTCACCCTGGTCCACTCCGAACTGCGCTCCGGCATCTCCACCATCCTCAAGTACGTCACCTGGATGATGATCCCGACCGCGATCGGCCTGGTCGTCAGCCAGCTGATCGTGAAGGAGAACGACTTCAAGGACTCCGTCGCCCGCACGGTCGGCGGCATCGTCCCGATGGTCCCCGAGGGCCTGGTGCTCCTGACCTCGGTCGCCTTCGCGATCGGGGTGATCCGTCTCGGCCGCAAGCAGTGCCTGGTGCAGGAACTGCCGGCGATAGAGGGCCTGGCGCGCGTCGACACCGTCTGCCTGGACAAGACCGGCACCCTCACCGAGGGCGGCATGGACGTCACGGAACTCCGCCTCCTGAACGGCGCCGACGAGGCGTACGTCCGCACGGTGCTCGGCGCGCTCGGGGAGTCCGACCCCCGCCCGAACGCCTCCCTCCGGGCCGTCATCGACGCCTGCCCGGACAGCGGCGGCCGGCGCTGCACCGAGTCCCTGCCGTTCTCCTCCGCCCGCAAGTACAGCGGCGCGTCCTTCGGCGAGCGCGACGGCGGGTCCAGCACCTGGCTGCTGGGCGCCCCCGACGTCCTGCTCCCCGACGGCGACCCGGCCCTCACCGAGACCGACCGGCTCAACGAGCAGGGGCTGCGTGTCCTGCTGCTGGCCCGGGTGACCCGCGCACTCGACGACCCCGAGGTCGCCCGGGACGCCCGCCCGACCGCCCTCGTCGTCCTCGAACAGCGGCTGCGCCCCGACGCCGCCGACACCCTGCGCTACTTCGAGGAGCAGAACGTACGGGCGAAGGTCATCTCCGGCGACAACGCGGTGTCGGTCGGCGCGGTGGCCGGGAAACTGGGCCTGACCGGCGAGGTCGTCGACGCCCGGCGGCTGCCCGGCGAACGCGACGGCATGGCGGACGCCCTCGACTCCGGCACGGTCTTCGGCCGGGTCACCCCGCAGCAGAAGCGGGACATGGTCGGCGCGCTGCAGTCCCACGGCCACACGGTCGCGATGACCGGCGACGGCGTGAACGACGTGCTGGCCCTCAAGGACGCCGACATCGGTGTGGCGATGGGCTCCGGCTCGGAGGCGACCAGGGCCGTCGCCCAGATCGTCCTGCTGAACAACAGCTTCGCCACCCTGCCGTCGGTGGTCGCGGAGGGCCGCCGGGTCATCGGCAACATCACGCGGGTGGCGACCCTGTTCCTCGTCAAGACGGTGTACTCGGTGCTCCTCGCCGTCCTCGTCGTCTGCTGGCAGGTGGAGTACCCCTTCCTCCCCCGCCATCTGACGCTGCTCTCGACCCTGACGATCGGCGTCCCGGCGTTCTTCCTTGCCCTGGCCCCCAACAAGGAGCGCGCGCGACCCCACTTCGTGCGGCGGGTGATGCGGTACTCGATCCCCGGCGGTGTGCTGGCCGCCGTCGCCACCTTCGTCACGTATCTGATCGCCCGGCATCACTACACGGGCGAGGGCGCGTTGGAGGCCGAGACCAGCGCGGCCACCCTCACGCTCTTCCTGATCTCCCTGTGGGTGCTGGCCATCATCGCCCGCCCGTACACCTGGTGGCGTCTGGGCCTGGTCGCCGCGATGGGCGGATGCTTCCTGGTGGTCCTCGTCGTCCCCTCGCTCCAGGACTTCTTCGCCCTGCGGCTGGTCGGGGCGACCATGCCGTGGATCGCGGTCGCCGTCGCGGCCGGGGCGTCGGCCCTGCTGGAGTTCCTGTGGAGGTGGGTGGACCGCCGCTTCCCCGCGTAGGGCGCGCAGCGGAGCCGTAGGGCACACACGCGCGCCGTAGGGCGTACGCCCGCGCCGGAACCCGGACGACCCCGGCCGGCGTCCTCTTCCTCCGAGCGGCCTCGACGAGGCCGCGCCGTCGCGTCACCGGCACCCACGGCACCGGGAGGCGGCGCAGGGAGGGGAGCAGCAGCGCATGAACCCGTACCAGTCGGTGGAGTTCCACGCCCCGTGCGGACACCGGATCTCGGCTCCGGCCGACCGGGTCGGGCAGGACGTCCGCTGCCCGCACTGCCACCAGGTGGCCCGGGTCCCGTCGGCCGACGTCCCCTACGCCTCGGCGGTGCCGCTGCCCGCCGGAGCCGCCGAACCGGCGGCGCTGACCGCGCTCTACGTCACCGCGCTGATCGGCGGGCTCCTCGGCGCGGGTCTCGTCTACTTCGTCATGTTCGACGAGTTCTCCGAGACCGAGCTGGTCTCGATCACCCCGCTGTGGTTCTTCCCCATCGTCTTCGGCCTGTACGGCTTCGCCTCGCAGCGGCTGCTGCGCCGCATCGCGACGGGCCGCGCCAGGGACCTCAAGGAGGCCGCCGGCATGTCGATCGACGTGGCCGGTTACTGGGCGGCCCTGGTGCTCTTCCCGTTCCTGGTGCTGAAGTGGCGCAGTTCCCTGCTGGTGTCGCTGGCGGCGGCGCTGTTCTGGGCCGTGCTGCTGTGGCTGTTCTTCTTGCTGCTCTTCCCGAGCCTGTGACGGCGCGGGAAACCCGGCACGGCAGCCTCCGGCAGCACGGCCCGTCCCCTGTCATGTCACCGCGCGGGGCCTACTTCACGTCGACGTAGTCGGCCGTCGCGCCGACCGGCGCCGTCGTGGTCACCCCGGCGTAGCTGAAGCGCCAGTACCCGTCGTACGTGGCGGTGCCGGTGGCCTTCACGTTGCCGGAGGCGTCCGAGTACACGGTTTTGACGGTGGTGTACGTGCTGCTGCCCGCCTTGCGGAACTGCAGCTTGACCGGCTGCTTGGCGAAGGGCTTGTAGGTGTGGCTCTGCCAGTCGGCGCGGGTGAGCCGGCCCGTCGCGGTGACGGTCCCGCCCTTCTTCACCGGCTCCGGACCGGCGTTGACGGTGAGCTTCGCGAGCCGCTGCACGAGGGTGGAGGCCAGTCCGCCCTGCTCCTTGTAGCCGATCTTGCTGTAGTCGAGCTTGTCGTTCGAGGGGTCCTGGCCGTTGAAGGCGACGGCGTCGGCGCCCGCCTTCCAGGTCCCGGCCTGCGAGTTGAGCAGGTCGCCCTCGCCCGGGCGGATGGTGATGGTGCCCTTGCAGCTCGCCGTCGTCGACGTGGTGACCTTGCAGGTGGCGAAGTCGTCGCCGAAGAGCTGCGGGGTGTCGTCGTCGCCGAAGGTGCCCCGGTAGAGGAAGGGTTCGGTGACGAAGTCCTTCGCGGTGATGTTCACGCCGGAGCCGTGCTTCAGGGTGAACGAGACCGGCGTGTCGACGGTGCCGCCGATGCCGACCTTGACGGACTTCGCGATCTTGAAGTTCGAGAAGCTGACGTCGAGGGTGTACGGGTTGCCGCTCATCGCCGTCGAACCGGCGGCGTGCGCGGCCGGTATCCCGAGGGCGGAAAAGGCCAGGGCGCCGACGACGGCGGCCACGGTGGCTCTGGTGCGCATGTGTTCCCCACGTGGAAAATGAGTGATCCAGGGCCTTGTGGCCCGGACGATCTGAACACGCGTTCCCGCGCCCGCATTCGTCCCGGACCCGAATTTGGCCTGGCCATACGCACTCTTGGACGACGTATACGAATCGTTTGGCACGTCTCTTACGGAATTCCGCGGACTCTTACGGGAGTCGGGGTCATTCCTTACGGAAAGGCGCTCCGGTACGGAGAAGGCCGGGCGCCCGAAAAAAGGGGCGCCGGCCGTCGCCCTGACGGCTGGTGGGCACCCGGGGCGCCGAGGGCCGTGGGTCCGTCGACCGGCGCGCGCCACGACGGAGGGGGCGCCCCGGCGGAACCGGGACGCCCCCTCGCTGTCGCTGTCTGCTCGACGTCGCCGCTTACTTGACGTCGATGGCGTCGGCCGCCGAGGTCACGGCCGCCGTGCCGGAGCTGCCCGCGAAGGTGAAGCGGTAGGCACCGTCGGCGGACGCCTTGACGGTGGTCTTCAGGGCGCCCGTGGAGGACGACTTGACCGTCTTGACGTCCGTGTAGGTGGACGTGCCGCTCTTCTTGAACTGCAGCTTCACGGACTGGCCGCCGTACGCCGGGAACTTCTCGGTGTCCCAGTTGGCGCGGGTCAGCTTGCTCGTGACCGTGATGGTGCTGCCCTTCTTGACCGGCTCCGGAGAGGCGTTGGCGCCGGTGAGCTTCGTCTGGCGCTGGATCTTGAAGGTCTTGGCCGGGTCCTTCTTGGCGTTGTCGTCGTCGTTGGCCCAAGCGAAGATCCAGGCCTTCCAGGTGCCGGCGACGGAGTTGATCAGGTTCTTCTGCGTCTCGACGGTGAAGCTCGCCTTGCAGGACGCCGTCGTCGCGCTGACCTCGGTGCAGGTGGCGCGGCTGTCGGAGTTGCCGTTGGCCACCGCGCCGCTGTCGGCGGTGTCCAGGGTCGCGCCGTGGTAGAGGACCACGGTGACGTCGTCGAGGTCGATGCCCGCGTTGTCCGACGCCTTGAAGGTGACCGTGACGGTCTTCTTGCCGGTGCCGACGACGACCGGCTTGCCGCCGTTGACCACGACGTTGGAGATCGTCGTGTCGCCGGCGGTCGGAGCGGCCTGCGCGGCCGGGGCGACGAAGGCGGACAGGGCCAGGGCGCCGATGGCGGCACCCACGATCGCACGCTTGTGCAAGGTATTCCCCACGTGGAAGGGGTCTCGCGGACGGTTCCGTCGCGCGAGGCCCGGTTCAGGTCTGTCGAGCCGGCCGGGTTCCGGGAGTCGTGTGACGCCCGGGACTCCTGAGAAAGCCGTCGGCTCGGGTGATCAGATCCACGAGGCAGGGGAATGGTTGTACGAGTTTCGCGCATCCGATGCGAATGTGTCCCGGATCACAGTGAACCTCGCGCCACCCCCGGCGCAACCGGGCGGAACCGCCAGGTCGCAGGGGTTCAGACGCGCTCCAGCGGTCGGTGCGGCCCGGCGGGAAGCTCCACGGCGATCCCGTCACCGGGGCGGACGACACCACCCTGCCGGACGACCCCCATGATCCCGGACTTGAAGGTGAACTCCCCGGTCGAGGCGTCGAGCGCGAAGACCTCCTTCAGCAGCCCCTTGCGGAACGTGTTGATCTGGTCGCACGGGTTGCGCAGCCCCGTGACCTCGACGACCGCCTCGTCGCCGAGGCGCAGCAGCGCGCCCGTCGGCAGTCCCAGCAGGTCGACCCCGCGCGTGGAGACGTTCTCACCGAGCTGACCGGCCGCGACCGTGAAGCCCTTCGCGGCCAGCTCGTCGAACAGTTCCTCGTGCATGAGGTGCACCTGACGCAGATTGGGCGCGTCCGGCTCGTAGGTCATACGGAACCGGTGCTTCACGGTCTTCCCCGCATGGACGTCGCCCTCGACGCCGAGCCCGGTGAGCAGCGTGATGCTCGTCCGGTTCGGCTTGCTGAAGGAGTACGTCCCGTTCGCGCTCACCGCCGTGACCCGCGCCGTCATCGTGTGTCCGCCCTCATCGTGTGTCCGCCTCTCAGCCATGTGTCCGCCGCTCGACGGTGTGTCCGCCCCTCAGTCGAACCAGCGGTCCCGTGCCAGTTCCGCCGTCCTCGACGGGTCTTCGAGCAGGGCGGCCACCTCGAAGCGGCGCGGCCACTGGCCCGCCGCCCAGGCGAGCCCCGCGGCGACGCCCTCCAGGGTGGCGGCGTGCAGAACGCCGTCGCGGGTGCGGCGCCAGTCCAGCTCCACGCCGTCGACGAGCAGTTCCTCGTGCTCCACGTACGAGGCGGGGGTCGCCGGGCCGAGCAGGACCCGCACCGCCTCCGGGACGTCGTGTTCCGTGCCCTCGGAGTCCACCTCGCCCGTCACCGACTCGCTGAGCCGCCGCACCTGGAACAGCTCGGCCAGCTCCCCGGCCCGCGACGGCCGTACGGGAAGCAGGGGTGTCCCGGCGGTGAAGGGCAGCAGGTCGGGGGAGTCGACGACGACGGCGTCGGCCGCGTCCACGACGGTCACCTCGCCGTCCACCACCGCGCGCAGCTCGTCCGGCAGGGTCACCTGGTCGGGGTCGAGGTCCGCCAGCGCGCCGTACAGACCGTGGAGTTGGGCGGCGGACACCGGGAGGTCCGGGTCGGCCAGCCGGTCCAGCAGCTCGGCGGCGCCGCCCGGCTCGTCCAGCAGCGCGGCCACCGAGGTGCGCACGCCCAGCGCCCGCAGGACCTGCTCGTCGTCGAAGCCGGTGGCGTCGGCCTCGTCGTACAGGCCGCGCAGCAGCGGGTCGCCGCCGGCCGCGAGGAGACCGGCGGGGCGGCGGCCGTCGAGGACCGGGTGCCCGCGCAGCCACCAGGCCGTGTAGGGGCGGACGACCTCGTGGGTGCCGTCGGGGAGCAGCACGCGGACCGGCTGGACGAGGGCGTCGCGCAGCGGCGGCTGCGCGAGCAGCGCGAGCGCCTCCGGCCAGCGGTCCTCGTCGACGAGGTCCAGGTCGCGCACGGCCACGATCTCCGTCGCGACCGGCGGCACGGGGCTGTCCGGGAAACGGTCGAGGACGTCCTCGGACCACACGTCCACCGCGTCCAGCAGTCCGGCGTCGTCGGGTTCGGCGAAGTCCCCGTCGCGCGGCTCCAGTTCGTCCGGGTCGAGGACGACGTCGGTGGCGCGGACGAGGGCGAAGGTGGCGAGGACTCCACAGGCCGCCAGGGGCTGTTCGCCCCAGCGGTCGGCCAGTTCGGCGTCCACGAGGGCGAGTTCGTCCTCGCGCATGACCCGGGCGAAGGGGCTGCCGGGGAGGACGAGTTCACCGGCGGGAGCCAGTTCGCCGTCCTCGTCGGGCAGGGCGAGGGCGCCGAGCCAGGGTTCGTCGCCGGGTTCGAGCGCGGCGTCCCGGGCCAGGGCGAGGACGAGGTCGGCGAGTTCGTCGGCGTCCGGCCGTCCGTCCTCCTCGTCCCAGACCCCGCCGTCGTCGTCCAGGGACGCGGCGACGGCGGCCCTGACCTGCGGGGTGGTGAGCACGGCGCGCGGGGTCGCGGGCAGGGCGCCCAGCTTCTCCAGCAGCGGATGCGCGGCGTCCGGGTGGGCGACCTTCAGCCCGAGACGGGCCAGGGTCTCGGGGCGGGCCGCCTGCGGGCCGTCGGGGGCCGGGAGGAGGATCTGCCGCGGCCCGATGGTGGTCCGCCCGTCCGCGAGCGGGACGGGAAGGCCGGACAGACGGTCCGGGTCCACGCCCGCGAGGCTGTCGTAGAGCCGCCGCCACCAGTCGGGCGCCTTCTCCAGGCCCGCGAGCCGGTCGATGACGTCCCCCAGCGGCAGGCGCGCGACGCCCAGCGTGCGCAGCTCCGCGCGCCGTTCGAGCCCGGCGGGCAGCAGGCTCGGCAGGACGTCGGCGAGCACCCGCACGGTCTCCGCGCCGGCGCCCTCGACGACCTCGGCGTCCCGGGGGCGCAGGGCGGCGGTCCACCCCTCCAGCCCGTCCGGTTCGTCGTCCGGCTCGGGCGTCACCGCGCGCGGCAGGAACGCGGTGCGCGGCAGCCGCTCCAGGATCGCCCGGCGCAGCGCGCCGTCCAGCTCGCCCTTGCCCAGCGGGCCGGGCACCAGGTCGATGATCCCCTCGGCCACCGGCTCCCAGGCGGCCAGCAGCCCCGCGTACGCGTCCGCCGCGCGCTCCACCAGGAAGTCGGTCAGCGGACCGGGCGCCGCGTGCCGCCGGGTCGTGTCCAGGGGGAAGGAGGCGATGAGCAGCGCGGGCACGCCGAGGGCCTCGTCACTGGGGGTGGGCGCGTGCACGACGGGGCTGGTGCGCGGGCGTACCGGCGCGCCGTCGGGCCCGGTCGGCACGGCCCAGGTGACGGACCAGTGCGGCCGCAGCCGCTCCTCGACGGGCCGGTCGGCGAGCAGCGCGGCGTCGAGCGCCCCGTGCTCGGCGGCCGTGCGCCAGCGCGTGACCCCGTCCCGCGAGTCCTCGACGACGACGTGCGCCCCCTCCACGCTCCGCCGCACCGTCCGCACCTCGTCGGCGCCGATCTCGATGACGACCTCGTCGAGACCGGGCAGGGCGAGGAGCAGCGCGTCGTCGACCGCGTGCAGCAGCCGCTCGGCGAGGTCGGCGGCGGCGGTGTCGCGCAGCGGCAGGATGACGACGGTGTCGTACGACTCCGGGGCGCTCCCCTCGGCCGCGAACGGCAGCCGCAGCAGCGGCACATGACCGTCCCGGCGGCGGATCTCGTCCCCGAGGCCCGGGCTGTGCCGGGCGGTCTCGGCGGCCAGCAGCCGCGCCTCGGCCAGCGACCAGCGGATACCGCCGTGCCGTCCGACGACGGCGGGCTCGTCGGTGACGGCGAGCACGGCGGCGAAACCGACGCCGAAACGGCCCACGGCACCGTCGTGGCCCTGCGCATCCCGCTTCGCGGACGCGCGGAGCGTGGACAGCGACTCCACACCGCCCGCGTCGAGGGGGGCGCCGGTGTTGGCGGCGACGAGGACGCCGTCGCGGAGCGTCAGCCGCAGCCGGCCGGGCACCTTGGCCCGCGCGGCCGCGTCGGCGGCGTTCTGCGCCAACTCCACGACGAGGCGGTCGCGGTAGCCGCCGAGGACGAGATCCTCCTCGGCGTTGGCGTCCTCACGGAACCGGGCCGGACTGGTGGCCCAGGCGTCGAGCACGCCCCGGCGCAGCCGAGCCGTCCCGAACGGGTCCGCACCCTCGGCCGCCGGCCGCACGAACTTGCTCACGGTTCACTTCTCCCTGTCGCCTGGTGTCCACGAAGGTACCGCGTCGCTGCGCCGGCCCGGCCGTGCGCTCAGGGGGGTGGGGGGTAGCTGGTACGTGGGCGGGTGCGGGTGGGTGGGGGCTGGTCGCGCAGTTCCCCGCGCCCCTGAAAAGCCGGGGCTGCGCCCCGTGCTTTTCAGGCCCGCGGAACCTGTGCTTTCAGGCCCGCAGGGCCTGGCTTTTAGGGGCGCGGGGAACTGCGCGAGAAGCCCCACCGGAGCCGCACCCGCCGACGAAACCCGCACCCCCGAGCTGTGAGGCGCCCTTCGAGAAGGCCCTATGAATGCCCCAGATCCGCCTCGGACTCGGCCTCCTCCGAACCCACCGGCACCGACCCGGAATCCGCCGACGGCCGCAGCGGGAAGGGGTCCACGCGGGTCTCGTCCAGCCGCGGCGGAGCCGGCCGCGGCGGCGCGGGCATGACCGCCGCCTCCGAGTGCCCCCCGCAGCCGTACGTCAGGGACACCATGCGCCCGTCCGCCGGAGCGAACTCGTTCGCGCACACCCCGAAGGCCTGCCCCAGGGAACCGCCGATCGCGACGAGGAACCCGCAGCTCACGCACGCCGCCGGCGCGGCCTGCGCCATCGCCGTCTTCGCCCCGAACCCTTCCTCCCAGCGGTCCGCGGCCGTGTGCAGCCCGTACCGGGACAGCACCCGGGCGCGCCGCATGCCCAGTTCCTCGGCGACGGCGGCGATCGATCCGCGGGTCGGCGCGAGCGGCAGGTTCGCCGGGACCCCGGCGGTGACCTCGGCGTCCTCCGCCTCCACCAGCTCGGCCATGTCGTGCGAGACGGGCGAGTTCGGCAAGGGCTCGTCCTCGCCGGAGTACCCGGGCTCCAGGCGCAGGTCCTCGGCGTCCGTGGGCAGCAGGTCGCCGGGGCCCATGTCGCCGGGACGGAGCCGCTCGCTCCACGGCACCCACTCCGGCGCGAGCAGCGCGTCGGGGCCCGGGAGCAGGACGACCTCGTCCAGCGTCACGAACTTCGCGCGTGAGGCGCGGGCGACGGTGACGGCCCAGCGCCAGCCTCGGTAGCCCATCTCCTTGCACTCGAAGAAGTGCGTCACGACCCGGTCGCCCTCGGACACGAGCCCCGCGTGCTCGCCGACCACGCCTGGTGCGGCGGCCTCCTCGGCGGCGGAGCGGGCGAGGTCGACGGCCTCGGCACACAGACGGTCGGGGGTGCGGCTTCGCGTTGTCGCTGCGCTCACAGGTATCGCTTCTCTCCTACGCCGTCTCACGAGTGCGCCTCCCTCGGCGGGGGGTGCGGACGGAGCGGACCAGGGGGCCGCGTCGACGTCCGCGCCCGATCGCACTCGGGCGCACCTATGTCATCCATTCTGCGGGATGAACGAGAGGCGCGCGGCCGAGAACAACCGCCGCAGGCGCGCTATGCACGCTACCTTCTCCGAGGCTCTGCGCCCACACCGACGTAGCGGTTCCACGAATCCGCTGCGCTGGGCCCGGGCGGGGAGGGGTGCGTCGGGGGCTCTGTGGGCGCCCCCGGCAGTTGGCAGAAAACCACCGGGCAGGCTGCGGATACCCGGAGGTCGCAGCCCGTCCGCGGGCCGGTGGGGCTTCTCGCGCAGTTCCCCGCGCCCCTGAAAGCCCAGGCCCCTGCGGGCCTGAAAGCCCAGGGCCCCGCGGGCCCGGAAGGCGGCCGGTGTCGGCGCTGAAATCCGTGGGCGCAGCCCCGGCTTTTCAGGGGCGCGGGGAACTGCGCGATCAACCCCCACGACCCGCAGACACACAACCGACCCCACCACCCCGACACCGGCCCACCAGAAAATCTCAGGCCGGCACCCCAGGGGCGCGGGGAACTGCGCGACCAGCCCCCACCCGCCCGCAGACAGACAACCCACCCCGCCGACTCACCCCGCCGACCCGCCGCGCCGGGGACCGGCCGTCGTAGGGGACCGGCCGTCGCCGGGGACCGGCCGTCGTAGGAGACCGGCCGTCGTCGGGGCCATCCGAGCGGTAGGCGCACTACGGTCCCCCTTCTCGGGGCACTATGACGAGGTGACCGGCGCCGAGCGGAGCGGAGCGCGCGGATCGGGCCGGGTGACCGGCGCCGTCCGCTCGGTCGGCCGCGCCCTGCACCTGCCGTTCACCGGCCCCGCCCGCGGCATCCGCAAGGCCACCCACGCCCACGGCGCCGGCGAGTCCGGCCTCGGCAAACTCATCGAACTGCACGGAGTGAACGGCGCGGGCGACGTGATGATCACCGTCTCCCTCGCCTCCACCGTGTTCTTCTCCGTCCCCACCGACGAGGCCCGCGGCCGGGTCGCCCTCTACCTCGCCATCACCCTCGCCCCCTTCGCCCTCCTCGCCCCCGTCGTCGGCCCCCTGCTGGACCGCCTCCCGCACGGCCGCCGCGCCGCGATGGCCGGCGCCATGCTGGCCCGCGCCCTCCTCGCCCTCCTCCTCGTCGGCGCCGTCGAGACCGGCAGCCTCCAGCTCTACCCCGCCGCCCTGGGCGTCCTGGTCGCGTCGAAGGCGTACGGGGTGGTCCGCAGCGCGGTCGTCCCCCGCCTCCTCCCGCCCCGGTTCTCCCTGGTGAAGGCCAACTCCCGGGTCACCCTCTGCGGCCTGCTGGCCACCGGCGTCGCCGCGCCCATCGGCGCCGGGCTGCAGGCCCTCGGCCCGCGCTGGCCGCTCTACGGCGCCTTCGTGATCTTCGTCGCGGGTACGTTCCTCTCCTTCACGCTCCCCGCGAAGGTCGACTCCGCCAAGGGCGAGGACCGGGCCCTGCTCGCGGCCGATCCCGAGCACCTGCACGGCCCGCACCGCAGCGAGACACTGAAACGGCCGGGCCTCAGGACCGTCGGCCCGGCGGTCACCCACGCCCTGGCCGCCAACGCCGCGCTGCGCGGCCTCTCCGGGTTCCTGATCTTCTTCCTGGCGTTCCTGCTGCGCATCCACCCCCTGCACGGACAGAGCGCCGCCGTCTCCCTGGGCATGGTGGCCGTGGCGGCCGGCACCGGAAACGCCCTGGGCACCGCCGTGGGGGCCTGGGCGAAGCAGCGGTCGCCGGAGCTGATCATCGTCACCGTCGTCGCCGTCGAACTCGGTGTGGCGATCACGGCGGCCCTGTTCTTCAGCGCGTTCTTCATCGCCTGCCTCGCCGCCGTCGCCGGTTTCTCGCAAGCCCTGTCGAAACTGTGCCTGGACGCCCTGATCCAGCGCGACGTCCCCGAACTCGTCCGCACCTCCGCCTTCGCCCGCTCCGAGACCCTGCTGCAGATGGCCTGGGTGGTCGGCGGCGCCATCGGTATCGCCCTCCCCCTCAACGGCACCCTCGGCATGGCCATGGCCGCCGCGATCGTCGCCGCGGGCTGGCTCACCACCGTGCGCGGCCTGCTCTCCTCCGCCCGCCACGGCGGCGCCCCCCGCGCCCGCGTGGCCTGACCGATTCCCCGGCCGGCCCGGCACGCCGTACCCCACGTAGGGGCACCCCCGGACGGGCCAGATAGCCTTCGCCCATGACCTTCCCGCGTTCCCGTCGCGCCGCAGCCACTCTCGGCGCCGTTTCCGCCGGACTTCTCGTCCTGTCGGCCTGCGATGAGCCGACGCCGATGGCCACCGTCACGATCGGCACCGAGTCGATCAGCGCCGAGGCCGAGTGCTACCGGACCCTCGACGTCGCCCAGGCCAAGGAGTGCGCGGAGGAGAAGCCCTCGAAGTCGATCGAACTGCCGGAGGGCAAGGCCCTGCGCATCGGCGTCGACCCGGAGGTGGCGAAGACGGGCTGGGCCCTGTGGATCAACGGGGAGCAGGCCACCAGCGACACGTTCGACAAGACGTACTGGTCCTTCGAGAACCCGGGCCTCTTCGCCACCCAGCCCGGCCAGCCCGCCCAGAAGTCGCTGACGATCAGCATCGTCGAGCAGAACGCCTCGGGCTCGGCGATCAAGGGCGTGTGGAACTTCAAGCTCACGAACCCGGACGCCTGATCCCCTGCCGCCGCCGATGCGCATCCTCGTAGCCACCGCCGTCCCGGCCGAACGGGACGCGGTGGCACGGGCGCTCCCGGGCCCCGCCACCGAGGTACGCATCCCGGCGGGCACCCTCCACCGCTTCCACGGCACCCCGCACGAGCACGACCTCCTCGCCGCCGGTGTGGGCCCCGCCCTCGCCGCCGCCTCCACCGCCGCCGCGCTGACCGCGGCGGCCCTGGCGGGCAGGCCGTACGGGCTGGTCGTGTCCGCCGGTATCGCGGGCGGCTTCCCGCCCGACGCGCCCCTCGGCGCGCTCGTCCTCGCCGACGAGATCACGGCGGCCGACCTGGGCGCCGAGACCCCGGACGGCTTCGTCCCGGTCACCGACCTCGGCTTCGGCGCCGTCACCCACCACCCGCCGCGCGACCTCGTGCGCGCCGCCGCGACCGCCGCCGGCGCCCGCACCGGCACCGTGCTCACCGTCTCCACGGTCACCGGCAGCGCCGAGCGCGCGGCCGCCCTGCGGGCCCGGCACCCGCGCGCACTGGCCGAGGCGATGGAGGGCTTCGGGGTCGCCGAGGCCGCCGCCGCCCACAGCACACCCGTCCTCGAACTGCGCGCCGTCTCCAACCCCGTGGGCCCGCGCGACCGCGCCGCCTGGCGCATCGGCGACGCGCTGACCGCACTCACCGCGGCCTACGGGAAGCTCACGCCCGTACTGGAGAGTTGGGACCCCCATGAGCCCTACGCGTCACATGAGCCCCACGAGCACCACGCCCCCTCCGACGCCCACGAGCACTGAGGCGGCGCCCGTGAACCCCGCCACCACCCCCGCCGGGACGACCGCGCTGCGCATGGCGTACTCGCCCTGCCCCAACGACACCTTCGTCTTCGACGCCTGGGCGCACGGCCGGATTCCCGGCGCGCCCGCGCTCGACGTGACGTTCGCGGACATCGACATCACCAACGGCATGGCCGAGCGCGGTGAACTCGACGTGCTGAAGGTGTCCTACGCCGTGCTGCCGTACGTCCTCGACGAGTACGCGCTGCTGCCCTGCGGCGGGGCGCTCGGACGGGGCTGCGGCCCGCTGGTGCTGACGCGGGAGCCGGGCACGGACCTCACCGGCCGTACGGTGGCCGTGCCGAGCGAGCGGTCGACCGCGTACCTCCTCTTCCGCCTCTGGGCGGCGGACACCCTGCCCGACGGGGTCGGCGAGATCGTCGTGCTGCCGTTCCACGAGATCATGCCCGCCGTGCGCGACGGCAGGGTCGACGCGGGACTCGTCATCCACGAGGCCCGCTTCACCTACCAGAACTACGGCCTCCACAAGCTGGCCGACATGGGCGAGCACTGGGAGGGGACGACCGGGCTGCCGATCCCGCTGGGCGCGATCATCGCGAAGCGCTCACTGGGCGCCGACGCCCTGACCGGGCTCGCCGACACGATCCGCGCCTCCGTCCGGGCGGCCTGGGACGACCCCGAGATCTCCCGCCCGTACGTCCTCGAACACGCCCAGGAGATGGACCCGGCCGTCGCCGACCAGCACATCGGCCTGTACGTCAACGAGTTCACGGCCGGCCTCGGCGAGGACGGCTACGCGGCCGTCAGAGGTCTGCTCACCCGCGCGGCGGCCGAGGGACTGGTACCGCCCCTCGGCCCGGACGCGCTCGAATTCCCTTAGGCGACCTGCTCGGTTGCCGACGCTAGACGTCCAACTGGTCGGCCACGGCGCGGAGAAGACCCGCGATCTTCCCGCCCGCGGCACGGTCGGGGTACCGGCCGCGCTCCAGCATGGGCGTGATGTTCTCCAGCAGCGTGGTCAGGTCCTGCACGATCGAGGCCAGTTCGTCGGGCTTCTTGCGCTGGGCGGCGGCGACCGAGGGGGCCGGCTCCAGGATCGTCACGGAGAGCGCCTGGTCACCGCGCTGACCGGCGACGACCCCGAACTCGACCTTCTGGCCGGGCTTCAGGGTGTCGACACCGGCGGGCAGTACGGAGGAGTGGACGAAGACGTCACCGCCGTCGTCACGGGAGAGAAAGCCGAAGCCCTTCTCACTGTTGAACCATTTGACCTTGCCAGTCGGCAAAGCACACGCTCCCTCGATCGCTCCCGGACTGGCCGGACACCCTTGATCTGCCGTTGCGACAGCCTACCGGGGGTCTCTCCACCCGAACACGCCTTAAAACGAGACTGAGCCCCTGCCCGTCTCGACAGATGCGCAACGTGGTGCAGGGAGTGTGAGGGGCCGTCCAATGTGCCGGTAGAGGGTACGTGGGGGGGGAGACTCCTGCAGCCTTGACGGGGTAGAGACCGGCGCGGGTGCGCTCAAGCTCAGCAAAGGCGACCTCATGGTGAAAGGAACTTTCCCTCACCCCTGGGCGAGCAGTTGCCGGTGAGAGTTCCCGTAGGAATGCGGAGAGCGATTCCGGCCTCCGGGTTCGGTCGCGGTCTTCGCGTGGTAACGGGGCCCCATCATCAGAATCCGGTCGAAGTCTGGAATTCCCTCGTCGGTCGGCGGGATCTGGGCAGGTCCCGGGATGCCCGGATCGGGGAGAAGAGCAGGATCAGTGCGGCGAGCGGGGTGCCGGCGACGACGCCTGCGGAGACGCTGAAGCCGCCTGCCAGAAGCAGGATCCCGGCCCCGTCGACGGTCAGCGGGATGACGGGATGACGGGATGAGCAGAGCAAGCAGGGGAAGTACCAGTTCGAACAGCAGTGTCGCGCGCGGGCCGTGCCGATCCGGTGAGCGACACGACGCGCGGCGAATGCCCCTGCCACGCCTCCGGCACTGGTAGCCGCGACGAGAACACCGACCGCCCCTGGGGCAGGCCGACGCTCCGGACCAGGAAGACCACCTGGATCGACTGGTATCCCATGAGCGCCAGATTGGAGGCGGCTCCGAAGAGTGTGAACGTGCGAAACCAAGGGTCGACGGCGATCAGTCGCAGGCCCTCGCGCACATCCACTTGGCGAACATCCCGTTCACCGCACCCGCCAACTGTGCGATCAGACCGCCGGAGCCGAGCCCGGCAATCTGCGCGGCGGACGCGCTGCCGTGCAGTTTGGCGTTGCCCTCGGGCTCCAGGAGGCAGGCGAGACAGGCGCTGTAGGCGGTCTGGAAGAACACCGCTGCCGTGCCTGTCAGCAGGGCGACGGTCAGCAGTGGTCCGATACTCAGCCAGCCGAACCATGCGGTGACCGGGACACTGGCGAAGAGCAAGAAGGAGACCGCGGCGGCGGCCAGCATGATCGGTCTGCGTCGCAGCCGGTCCACCCAGACGCCGACCGGGAGGCCGCTGATCAGCCACGGCGCCCAAGGGGCGGCACTCAGCAGACCGTGTCAACTACGGCCAGAAGCGGCCCTGCTGCCGATCGAGGCGTCCGGGATCAGGTGGGACAGCCGTATGGAAAGGCAAGGCACGCGGAGGACCCGACCACCTCCCATCCGCATTCAACCGCCAAAGGCAGGTCCTCTCTTTTCACCTCTCCTCAGCGGCTGAACGCCAACGCCTTCGATCGGCATTCCTCGGTGACGTTATGACTGATCACCATTTTCATCGTCCCGCCTTTCTCTCCAGGGCGGGCAAGAGCAAGCTCACTCGCCATGTCCTGGATAGCTCCCAGGTCCATGACCATTCCCCTTCCGCTTTCGTCCTGCCCCTTGCTCCAGGCCCAGACCTTCACCTCATAAGCGCGGAGGAATTCCCTACGGTCTTCTCGACCTTTGGACTCCCACACTTCCCCGTACTTCCTCCCTGTCGCCCTGAGAGTCGAGTTCACCCTCTCTTCCTCCTGCCTGGCCAGGAGAACCACCTTCGCCGACATCCCCTTATGCATACGCCGGTACGACTCTCCCTGCCCCTCACCGTCGTACTCTCCTGCCAGAAAGTCGGCTTCCAATTTTTCCAGGCGCACCTTTGCCGACTGGAGTTCCCGTGCCCGAGAGGGGCCCTTACCGGCTCGCTCGTACATCTCCCAGGTTCCGACGCTTCCCCGAATCTCCTGCTCGACCCACGCGTCGAGCACATCGGCACGGACGTAGAGGCCCGCGGCGCAGCCGCCACCCTTGAACTTGCTGGAGCAGCGGTAATACCTGTGTCCCGGCATCTTCTCGCCGTCCTTCCTGGTGTGGCCGGAGCCAAGGAGAGAGGTCACGGGTGAATTGCACTCTCCGCAGCGCGCGACACCGGCAAGCAGACTCTTTCCCCCTGTACGACTTTCTGCCCCTGCATGCTTGGAAGCCGGTTTGATCCTGTCAACCAGGTCTGCCCATTCATCCATGGATGCCAGAGTTTTCTCCGGAAGAATGACAGGCTCTCCCTGATCATCCAGAACAGCCTCCCCTTTGTACGTATAAACACCGGGAATCCAAGAGGAGCGCAGAAATTTATTGATGACGGTCGATTGCCATTGCGTTCCCCTGATCTTCTCCCCCCTCAACTTCCTGAGGTGATCTCCCCATGTGAGCACCCCGCGACTGTTGAAGTCTCGGGCAATCCGATGTGTGGACTGCCCCTCACGGACACGGGTGAAAATCTCTTCTACGTAGGGGTGGAAGTCCTGGTCAATCTCCAGCACCTTCCTTCTGCCTCCCTCCACGGCCTTGATTCGGTAGCCGGTAGGCGGAGCGCCCGTAAGCCATGAACGGTTCTCCAGGCGGCTCTGTACGCCGTTGAGGATGCGCGCCTGGATTGCGTCCCACTCGGCCTCTGCGAAGACAGCCGTCATGCGAGCCATCATCTTTCCCTGAGGGGTGCTCAGGTCGAACCCCTCTTCAACACAGACGATCAACTTCCCGTTTTCCTGCGCCCACTCCAGGATGTCGTTGAAGTGCATCGAGCGACGGGTCAGCCTGTCCATCTTCGCTGCGATGATCACGTCGAACTCATCGGCTCGCTTCGTGAGCCAGCGTCCTAGCTTGGGGCGCTTGAAAGGGCTCATCGAGCCTGAAACGTCCGTGTCCTCCGCCTCCCCCACCAGAACACCGGACAGGTGCGGGGAACTGACGTGGTGTCGGATCACGCCACGCTGCCACTCGATGGACGTGGAGCCGTCCGAGTCGGCGGACAGCCGGAGGCAGGCGAGGTAGCGCAGACCAGGTGTCATGGCAGGAGCGTAGTGTTCTATATGTGCCGAGGTGACAGGCTCGTACTTTTCGGTAGGCACGCTCATTCTTTCGAGCACGCGTCCGGAAGATGTTCCGACGGTGTTCTCGACGGGTGACAAGACGTCGGCCGACTGTTCCCTCGCGCTGGGAACTACCCTGGTCGGGTGCGTGACAAAACCCAACCGAATTCCGCCGAACCCGGTGACCGGCTGATCCGTGCCGGGGCGATCGTGTTCTTCGTCGGCGCCGTGGCCACCCTCGTCACCGTGGCCCCGCTCTTCCTCGGGACGGAGCCGTTCCCGACCTACATGTTCGTCCTGAGCATGCTCATGGGCGTCGGATTCCTCGTCGCCGGCGCGGGAGTCCTGCAGTCCGTCGCGGCGGGGCGCAGAAGGGCGCGCGAGGTACGTCCCTGATGCCCTGCCCCTGATGCCCTGCCCCTGATGCCCTGTCTCTGATTCCCTGTCTCTGATTCCCTAGGGGCGGTGGTGGCTCGTGAGCCACGCGGGGAACGCCGTCAGGTCCGCCAGGACGACGTCGGCGCCGGCCTCGCGCAGCTCCCGCTCGTCGCAGGGGCCGGTGGCCACGGCGACCGCGTACGCCCGGGCGGTGCGGGCGCCGCGGACGTCGCCGGTGTGGTCGCCGACGTAGACGCTCGCGGCGTGCTCGCGCAGCGCGGCCGCCTTCGCCTCGGCCCACAGGTCGCCCACCACCACGTCGGGCTCGATGCCGAGGTGCTCCAGGTGCAGCTTGGCGTTGGGTTCGTACTTGGCGGTGACGACGATCGCCCGCCCGCCGGCCGCCCGGACCGCCGCGATGGCCTCCGGCGCGCCCGGCATCGCGGGGGTCGCCGCGATCGCGATCGCCGGGTACATCGCGCGGTAGAGCTCCGCCATCGCCGGGATGTCCGCGGCCGGGAACCAGCACGCCAGCTCGTCCGCGAGCGGGGGGCCGAGGCGGGTGATCGCCAGGTCGGCGTCTATGTACGTGCCCGTCCGCGCCGCCAGTGCCTCGTAGCAGGCGTGGATCCCCGGCCGTGAGTCGATCAAGGTCATGTCGAGATCGAACCCGACGGTGAGTGCGCGAGAAGTCATACCGCCCATTGTGGGGCGAGGGGGGTGCGGGGAGGCTCCTGGGTGCGTTGGCGGGTGCGGCCCGGTGGGGGCTGGTCGCGCAGTTCCCCGCGCCCCTAAAAGCATCAGGCCCCTGCGGGCCTGAAAGCCAATGGGCCCTGCGGGCCTGAAAAGCACGGGGCGCAGCCCCGGCTTTTCAGGGGCGCGGGGAACTGCGCGAGAAGCCCCACCGGGCCGCACCCGCCAACGCACCCGCACCCCCGAGCTCCCCCGCGCACCCCCAAGCACAGCACACGGCACCCCCACCCTCACCGGGGCCGCTGCGACCGCCAGAACAGATACAGCGCCGAGGACACCGCAGCAACCCGGAGCAACCAGGGCCACGCATCCGCCAGCGCAGCGCCCATGTGGCCCTCGGCGATCGGCTCGCCCCAGCGCCCGTCCGTACGTCCCCACAGCCACACGACCCCGCCCGCGGCCACCGCCCCGGGAATGCCCATGACGGCCCACTTCGACTCGGCGGGCGTCAGCCTCCGTGACAGGTAGGCGATCAACCACCCGAGCCCCAGCGGCACCAGGCTCCCCATGACCGCCCCCGCGACCAGCAGCGCGGCGGCCAGCAGCAGCAGCGGATTGCTCCACCCCGCCCCCGAGGCCCGCAGCCGGGGCAGCCGCAGCCGTCGCCGCCGTCCGCCGTCCTCCTCCGTGACGACCGTTGCCGCCGCCGCGGCCGCCGCTTCCTTCTCCTTCTCGGCGGCTCCGCGAACCGCCTCCTCCTCGGCCCGCACCGGCGGCGGCTTCAGCAGCTCGGGGATCTCCACACCGCCGACGAACCCGGGAACGGAGTCCCCCAGCCCGAACCCGATGTCCGCGCCCGCGGGCCCCCCACCGCCGCCGACCCGCCACCAGTCGGGCTGTGCGTCGCCGTCGCCCAGCTCGTGCAGCGGGGCGAGATGCGGCGGGGCGGCACCGCCCGCCGGGGGCGGCGCGATGCCGGCGTCGGCGGGGCGGGGTCGCGGAACGACCTTCCGCAGCCCCCGGGACAGCCCCTTGGCCGGCTCCCCGGCGTCGTCCGTGCCGTCCCCGTCCGCCCCGGTCGCCCGCTGCACCGGCACCGCGGCGGCCCGGGGCTCGGGTACGTCGCCGGGCGCCCCGGCCGCCTCGACGACCTCACCGGGCGTACCCAGTCGGGCGATGATGCGCCGCACGGCGGCCGGACTGTCGACGGGCGCCTTGGCCCGCCGCCGGTCGATCTCGTCCCTCAGCCCCGCCACCAGACGCATCCGCGTCGCCGACGGCAGCTGCCGCTGCTGAGCCAGATCACCGACCCGGCTCAGATACTCGTAGACGACCTGGTCGCTCTCAATCCCCACGAAGCCCCTCCGGGGTTGGCGCGCGTGCTTCCTCCCGACGTTATCGCTTCCGCCCGAAAGGCACGGGGCGCAGCCCCCGCCTTTCAGGGGCGCGGGGAACTGCGCGAGAAGCCCCACCGGACCCGCACCCGCCGACGATCCGAACGCCCCCACCCCCTGAGGCGCCCCAGCCCGGCGGAGCCCAGGCGCTAACGTTGGCCGGATGAGCACCGAGGAGCACACCCCCACGGAGGCGGCGCCTGCCGGTGGAGCCCCCCGTTCGCTGGCGGAGGCGCTGCGCGGGCGGGACGACCGTTCGCTCGCCGTGCTGCTCCGGGCGCGGCCGGACCTCATCACGCCCGTGCCGACCGACCTGACCCAGCTCGCGACCCGCGCGGGGACCCGCGCCTCGGTGGTGCGGGCCCTGGAGCGCCTGGACCGGTTCGCTCTGCAGACCGCGCAGGCCCTGGCCGTGGCGTCCGACCCGGCGTCGTACGGCGAACTCGCGGGACTGCTGGCCGGTGACGAGGGCGACCCGGCCGTCACCGCCGCGCTGCCCCACGCGCTCGGCGCCCTGCGCGACCAGGCCCTCGTGTGGGGTCCCGAGGACCGGCTGCGTCTCGTACGCACGGCCCGGGAGCTGCTCGCCCCCTCCCCGCAGCACCCCTCCCCGACCGGTCTGGGGCCGACCGTCGCGGAGGCCACGGCGGGCATGTCGCCGGGGCGGGTGCAGGAGATCGTCGCGGAGGCGGGGCTGGCCAGCACCCACGACTCGGTGTCGGCCGTCACCGCCCTCGGCGGGCTGTTCCGCGATCGCCGCCGCATGGCCGCGCTCCTCGCCGCCGCGCCCCCGGAGTCGCTCGACGTGCTGGCGCGGCTGATGTGGGGGCCGCCGTACGGGCAGGTCACGGCCAGTCCGGCGGGCCATCTGCGGTGGCTGCTGGACCGGGGTCTGCTGCTGCCCACCGCCCCCGGCACGGTCGTCCTGCCGCGCGAGGTGGCGCTGCATCTGCGGGCGGGCCGGGCGCACCGGGAGGTGCGGCCGCTGCCGCCGCCCGTGGAGGCGTCGGGCGCGCACCGTCCGCAGGTGGTGGACGCGACGGCGGCCGGTCAGGCGTACACCGCGCTGGCGACCGTGGAGGAGCTGCTGAAGGACTGGGACGAGGGCGGGCCGGGCGTCCTGCGCGCGGGCGGGCTCAGTGTGCGGGACCTGAAACGCACCGCCGCGGCCCTGGACCTGCCGGAGCAGACCACCGCGTTCTGGGTCGAACTGGCTTATGCGGCGGGGCTGTTGGCGTCGGACGGCGAGGCCGACGAACGGTACGCCGCGACCCCGGCGTACGACGAGTGGCTGGAGCTGCCCGCCGCCGAGCGCTGGGCGCGGCTGGCCACGGCGTGGCTGTCGGCGACCCGTACGGCCGGGGTGATCGGTGAGCGGGACGCCAAGGACCGTACGTTGTCGGCGCTGGGGCCGGGGCTGGACCGTTCGGCCGCGCCCGAGGTGCGGCACCGGGTCCTCGCGCTGCTGGCGGGGCTGCCGGAGGGCACGTCGGCCACGCCCGACTCCGTGCTGGCCCGGCTGCACTGGGAGCGCCCCACGCGCGGCGGTCAGCAGTCCCCGTCGCCGCAGCCCGCGTCATCGTCCTCGTCCTCGTCCCCGGCGTCGGCGTCGGCGTCGGCGTCGGCGTCGGCGTCTGCGTCTGCGTCGGCGTCGGCGTCTGCGTCTGCGTCGGCGTCGGCGTCTGCGTCGCAGGCCCGGCAGGGGGACGATCTGCGGGCCCGGATCGCCCGGTGGACCCTGTCGGAGGCCGAGTCGCTGGGAGTCACCGGGCGGGGCGCGCTGTCCTCGCACGGCCGCGCGCTCCTCGGTCTGCCGCACGAGGACGCGGCCCCCGCCGACCTGCCGGAGACGCCCGGCGACCGGCTCCCCGCCCATCACGTTCCGTTGCCGCACCCTCCGGCGCCCTCCCCCGACCCGGTCGCCGAGCGGGCGGTGGCCGCCTCCCGGGCCGCGCGGCTGCTCGCGCCGCTGCTGCCCGAGCCGCTGGACCACGTGCTGCTGCAGGCGGACCTGACGGCGGTGGCTCCCGGGCCGCTGAAGCGGCCGCTGGCCGACGCGCTGGGGGTCCTGGCGGACGTGGAGTCGAAGGGTGGCGCGACGGTGTACCGGTTCACGCCGGGGTCGGTGCGCCGGGCGCTGGACGCGGGCCGGAGCGCCTCCGACCTGCACGACTTCCTGGCCGCGCACTCCCGTACGCCGGTCCCGCAGCCGCTCGCGTATCTCATCGACGACGTGGCCCGGCGCCACGGGCAGCTGCGGATCGGCGCGGCGTCGGCGTACGTGCGCTGCGACGACGACGCGATGCTCAGCGAGATCCTCGCCGACAGGCGCGCGCAGGGGCTCGGGCTGCGGCGGCTGGCGCCGACCGTGCTCGCCGCGCAGGCGGACCCGGCGACGCTGCTGGACGGGCTGCGGGCGATGGGCTACGCGCCGGCCGCCGAGTCGGCGGAGGGCGATGTCCTGATCACCCGGGCCCATGCCCGTCGCACTCCGCCCCGCACGGCCCCGGAGCCCGTCCCGGACGGGCCTCCGGCGCCGGACGACACGCTGCTGGGCGCCGCGATCCGCGCCATTCGCGCCGGTGACCTCGCCTCCACCGCGCCCCGCCGGACGACGGGGGAGCCCGCCCCGTCGGGCGCTCTGCCCCGCACGGGTTCAGCCGAGACCCTCGCGACCATGCAGGCGGCCGTCCTCACCGGCGAGGCCCTGTGGATCGGCTACGTCAACGCCGAGGGCTCCGCCAGCCAGCGTGTGATCGCCCCGGTCCGCGTGGAGGGCGGCTTCGTGACGGCGTACGACCACACGGCGGACGAGGTGCGGACGTTCCCGCTGCACCGGATCACGGGCGTCGCGGAGCTGGCGGACGACACGACCTGAGCGGCGGCGCGGCCCCCTCGGATCCGCCCGTGTCGATCAAGTCGATCAAGCCGTCTCCCGACCCTCACCCGTACGGGCGTACCCCGGCGTTCATGCAGGCCACCGGGTGAAATCCCCCGGACGGGCGGTCGGGCGGCGGTGTGCGCATCGGGGGGCGGGCGGCGGGGCAGCCACCCTGGGTCCGATCGAGATCGATTCCCTGCGCTCGAAAGGCCCACCCGTACGCATGCGCCGCCTTCTCACGCTCGTCCCCGCCCTGGCCGCCGTCACCCTGGCCGCCGTCGCCCTGGCCGCCGTCGCCCTGGTGGGCGTGCTCGCCTCCCCGGCGGCGGCCAACCCGCCCCTGCCCCTGCCCGAACTCGGCACCCTGGTGGGTGAGGGCATCGGTGTGGAGGGGCCCCTGATCCAGAACGTCAGCCTGCTGAAGTGACGCGGCCGACCCGGTAGCTGTCCCCTTCGAGGCGGACGATCTCGGCGTGGTGCGCGAGGCGGTCGACGACCGCGGGGGCGGCCCCGCCGAGGATCTCGTCCCAGCGGCCGAGCGGCCGGTCGCTGGTCACGACGAGCGAGGCGCGCTCGTAGCGGTGCGCGATCAGCTGGAAGACCAGCCGGGCGGTGTCCGTGTCGAAGGGGAGGTAGCCGACCTCGTCGACGATCAGCAGGGGGCAGGCGTCGAGCGCGGTCAGCTCCTCCGCGAGCCTGCCCTCGGCCCGTGCCCCGGCCAGCCGCGCGGCCCACTCGGTGGCGGTCGCGAACAGCACCCGGTGCCCGGCCTGGCAGGCCCGTACGCCGAGCCCGATCGCCAGGTGCGTCTTGCCGGTGCCGGGGGCGCCGACGAACACCACGTTCCGTCCGGCGGCCATGAAGTCCAGCGTCCCGAGCCGGGTCAGCACCCGTCGGTCGAAGGAGGACGGGTGGCTCGTGTCGAAGTCCTCCAGCAGCTTCCGCGCCGGGAAGCCGGCCGCCCGCACCCGCCCCTCGACCCCGCTCTCGGCCAGGGGCGGCGTGGGCCGGGCCTCGTACGGCACGATGCGGGCCCCGCCCCGGGTGAACCGGGTCCCGGGGGCGGAGACCCGGCCGTCGTCGGCCAGGTGGTTCTCGTACGGGGCGGCCTGGGCCGGGATCGGCAGGGTCCCCCGCCGGAGGGCGGAGGCGGCCGGGCCCTTCGGCAGCAGGTCCGGTCCCGGCGACGGCGTGGGCCCGCCGGCCTCGTCCCGGAACCCCGTGGGCTCCGCCGGCACCCGCGGGTTCGGCACGAACGGCTTCGCGGTGTGGGACGGGCCGGGGTGGGAGCAGCCGTGGCCCTTGTCCTCGCGGAGCATCGGCCCCGACATGTACGCCAGGAGCACCGCGGAGGCGATGAAGGCCATGTGGATCACCGTGCCCCAGAGCAGGGCGTGGTGCGAGGTGTGGTGGACGTCCACGAACATCTGGAGGAGGTGGACGGAGGAGATGCCCACGATGGCGGTGGCGAGCTTGACCTTGAGCACGTTGGAGTTGACGTGCGAGAGCCATTCCGGCTGGTCACGGTGGCCCTGGAGGCCGATGCGGGAGACGAAGGTCTCGTAGCCGCCGACGATCGTCATGATCAGCAGGTTGGCGATCATGACCACGTCGACCAGTTTGAGCACGGCGAGCATCACATAGGTCTCGGTGGCACTGCCGCCCACGCACCTGACGATTAACGTCCACAGCTCGTTGAAGAACTTGTAGACGTACACCCCCTGCGCCGCGACGAGGCCGAAGTACAGGGGTGCCTGGAGCCAGCGGGTGGCGAACAGGGCGTAGCCGAGCGTGGTGCCCTGCGGAGAGACGGACGGGGTGACCGGGTCTGCCGGGGTGGTTGGCTGCACGGTGCGCATTCTTCGGAATCAATGCGGCAAATCTGAATTCCTGCCACTCATCGGAATGAATAGACATGTAATAAGACCGTGGGTCCGGAGGATCGGGGCCGCGAGAATCCTTGTCGATCAGGCACACTGGACGTTTGGCCGAATCGAAAGGTGCCGCGTGTGAATGGTCCCCTCATCGTCCATACGATCAGGTGCGATGCACACACTAACGAATAGGTCCGAGCTGTGCAGCCGGGGTGGTTGCTGTAATGCACTGCTAGCCAGCAACCACCGATGCAGGGTTGTCTCAGGAGGCGTTGCGGCTGTCGGCCTCGGCCTGTGCGATGGCCTCGGCCTCGCTCTCGGCCACGGCGAGTGCGACACCGAACGCCTGGGCGATGTGGCCTGCGGCCGACATGACACGCGCCGTCCCTACCACCGGAGCGATCGCGACGAGAAGGTCCTGCAGCTGCTCGACCGTGAAGTCGGCCTTCATCGCTGGGTTGATGTGGGCCAGGTAGGAGATCGCCGGTGCGTCCATGGCGACGAGTGCGGCTATGCGGGCGAGGATGAGCGTCCGCTCGTCCATGTGGCAGCGCTCGATGGAGTCGATCGTCATGGCGGCGATCGTGTCGAGTACCGGAGTCTCAGATGCAGTAGCCATGCTGGGGTCTCCTTCTCGTGCTGTAGGGAGTTGAACCGCCCCCCGCTCAACGCGTCCCCCTCGCCTGCCCGGCGGTTGCGACTCAAGCGTAGGCACCCTCAGATGGCGGCGCGCGTCGAGCCGGTCAACCGGATCAGGCGTGGCGATCTTGCAGTGGCCGGAGCCATGCGCTCTGCGTCCTGTTCCTCGAACGTGCAAGCGTCCGAGGAGCGGAACAGGGGCGTCACGGTGACGTCCGGCGCATCGGGGTCGCCGTTCGCGTGCCATGTCAGTAGGCTCCACCGTTCCTCCAGGTCAGGACGCGAATCGGCCCCCATGGGCCCGCAGCTTCCCAAGCTGAGAGTGCGAGTTCGATTCTCGTCACCCGCTCTTCTTGAAGCCCCAGGTCAGTGGCCTGGGGCTTTTGCGCGAGCGGGGCTCTCCCGCGTTTTCTGGCACAAGTCGTGCTCGAAGATTGGGCACGCGGTGGGCATGAGTGTTTCGGGGGTGCAGCCCGCTCACGTTGTAGTACAGCACTGACCTGCAACTTCACGTCAACCATCAGCAGGTCCGTGCGGTGAGAGCACTCAGCCTGCCCGTCCCGAACGACGCCGGACGCTTACCGATCATCGCTCAACTCGACACGAGGGGACACAACTTCCTTGCGGGAGCGCGCGCTTGGCCGCCGAGGATCTCGCGTCAGAGCGGAAGGTCGTCCGGGAGTACCCGGAACGCCTTGTGGCGACCCAATGGCCGTACGGTCCGGAAGCCCCGTCGGTCGAGGGTGAGGATCGCGTCAGTGGCATAGTCGGCCGCGTGGGCGTGCCGGCCTGCTTCCCCCATGTTGGTCAACAGCACCCCCGCTTCCTGCCCGTCGGTTACGTCGGCACCTGTGGCCGCCCGCGGCGGGTACGGCAACTTCGGCGTCCAGGCCCAGGTCGCGCAAGGTGCCGTAGCCGTGACATCACGCGGGTGAAAGCGGAAGCGCGCGCGGGGAACCGATGACGAGTTCCCTCGATCAGTCGCCCGGGCGTGCGGACGCCTCCTCCTTCCATGGCTTCCCGCCCCCGGCCTCAGGGAGCGATCTTGTCCGGGCGCGCGGACAATGAGCACAAGGGATCCTGTCGCGGCTGTGGCGGGATACGTGGTTCTGCGGTCCGGAGGTCGTGGGACATGGGATCAACGGCCATGACGATCGAAGAGCAGACTCCTCAGGTCGCATGCGTTCCCGTCGAGGGTTTGCGTCGTCGCCCCGAACCTGTGGAGCGCACTGATTCGGCTGCGCAGCCGAACCTCCCGTCACACGGCTCGCGTGACGAACTCGTGTCCATCCAGAACATGGTGGTGCGGCTGAGTGCAGCCTATCCATCGGTCGACGCGGTCACCGTAGAGGCGACGGTCAGGGCCGCGTACGACTCTTTCCGTCAGGCCAGGGTCAGGGCCTACATCCCGATCCTGGTCGAACGCCGGTCTCGCAGGGTGCTCCGTGATGCCGACGGCACCGCCTCAAGTCAGGCCGGCGACGGCAGGGCGGCATCCGGGACGCGCCGTGCTCACCCCGGTCCAGCGAGGGGCTGATCCTGATGTCGGACGAGAGAGCCGAACGCATCGCGGATTTCGTCGGGCCACTCCGGGTGAAACCGGGGTCGAAGGTGCGCCTGGAGCGTGACTACGACCCTCGCTACAAGGCCGGTCTGAAGAAGCGGCACGGGATCGAGCTGCTGCGCACCGGGGTGTCGCTGCTGGCCGAGTACCAGGAGCGGCTGGCCGCCCAGGACACGTACGGCGTGCTGCTCTGTCTCCAGGCCCTCGACGCCGGTGGCAAGGACGGGACGATCCGCCATGTGATGAGCGGCGTCAACCCCCAGGGCGTACGGGTCAGCAGCTTCAAGGTGCCCTCCGCCGACGAACTCGACCACGACTACCTGTGGCGCTACGCCGCCCGGCTGCCCGCGCGCGGCGAGATCGCCATCTTCAATCGCTCGCACTACGAGGAGGTCCTCGTCGTGCGAGTCCACCCCGAGAACCTCGTCCGGCAGAAGCTGCCGGACGACACACGCGGGCCGGGCATCTGGGAGCGGCGCTACCGGGAGATCAACCACTGGGAGCGCTACCTCACGGACAACGGGTTCAAGGTGGTGAAGATCTTCCTCAACCTGTCGAAGGAGGAGCAGCGCACCCGCTTCCTGAAGCGGATCGACCTGCCGGAGAAGAACTGGAAGTTCTCCGCGGCCGACGTCCGGGAGCGGCGCCACTGGGACGACTACCAGCGCGCGTTCTCCGAGATGCTGTCGGCCACGAGCACGAAGTGGGCGCCTTGGTACGTCGTGCCGGCGGACCGGAAGTGGTTCGCGCGGATCTGCGCGGCGGCGATCCTCGCGCACAGCCTGATGGACATCGATCCGCGGTACCCCGACGTGGGGAAAGCGGCACGGAAGGAACTGCTCGTCACCAAAGGTGAGTTGGAGCGGGAAGCCCCCGCCGGGGCGTCGGCGGACCCATATGCCGACCGGCATCCATCGGCCAAGAAGAAGCGCGGCTAGACATGCCGGCCCGGTGCGCGACCGCGCCGGGCCCGTCCGTGGCCACGGATCGGAGGCAGAACGATGACGACGCGTTCGAATCCCGTGGGAGAACAGCCTCGGCCGCATCGGCCTTCGCAGGACGGCTGGTACGCGCGCGCTCCCGAGGAGGTCGTGGCGGCCTTCGGCGTCGATCCGGCGGTGGGTCTCTCCAAGGCACGGGCCACGCAGCTCCTGACCGCGCACGGCCCGAACGCGCTGCCCGAGGAGAAGCGAACCCCGGCTTGGCGCCGGTTTCTCCTGCAGTACCGCAGTTACATGCAGATCGTCCTCGTGGTCGCGGCCGTCGTCTCGCTACTCATCAAGGAGTGGACCACCGCGATCCTGTTGATCGTCCTGACGCTGCTGAACGCGGTCGTGGGCCTACGTCAGGAGGGCAAGGCTGAGAGCGCGATGAACGCGCTGCAGTCGATGATGAAGGCGACGGCGCGGGTGCGCAGGGACGGGACGGAGGCCGAGATCCCTGCCGAGCAGCTGGTCGTCGGCGACATCGTGCTCATCGCGGCCGGGGACCAGGTCGCTGCGGACGGACGCATCATCGAGGCCAGTGCCCTGCAGATCGACGAGTCGGCGCTCACCGGCGAGAGCGTGCCCGCCGCGAAGGACGCCGGCACACTGCAGGGCCCCCTGCCCGCGCCCGGCGACCGGACGAACATGGCGTTCATGAACACCCCGGTCACCCACGGCAGCGGCATCCTCGTCGTCACCGCGACCGGCGCCGGAACCGAGGTCGGCAAGATCTCCGGAATGCTGTCGGCCACCGAGAAGGAGGTACCGCCGCTCACCAAGGAGCTCGACACCCTGACGCTGTGGATCACTGGGGCCGCGGCTCTGACGATGATCGTGATGTTCGTCCTGGGGCGCCAGCGCGACCAGGCTTGGGACGTCCTGTTCGTCAGCGCGGTGTCGCTGGCAATCGCCGCCATCCCCGAGGCCCTGCCGACCGTGACCCAGGCGATCCTGTCCGTCGGCAGCCTCAACCTGGCGAAGCGGAACGCCATCGTGAAGGAACTGCCGTCGGTCGAGACCCTCGCGTTCACGTCGGCGATCAATTCGGACAAGACCGGCACCCTGACGATGAACCAGATGACCGCCGTCGAAGTGGTGAGTCCCACCGACCGGTACACCGTCTCGGGTACCGGCTACGGGCTCGACGGGAAGGTCCACCATGCCGCGGGTTCCTCCACGGGCGTCGAGGACGCGATCGTGCCGTACGTGGTGGCCAGCGACGCGAAGCTGGTGGACGGCGAGGTGGTGGGCGATCCCACCGAGGGCGCGCTGCTGGTGCTCGCGCACAAGGCCGGGCTGGACATCGACGCCACCCGGGAGGGTCTTCCTCGGCTCGCCACGCTGCCGTTCGACCCGGAATACAAGCTGATGGCCACCTTCAACTCGGTGGTCGACGCCTCAGGGCGGCAGGTCGTCCGGTGCTTCGTCAAGGGCGCGGTCCCGGCGGTGGTGGCGCGTGCTTCCACCGCGCTCGCGGCGGGCGAGACCATCCCGTGGGACGCCGAACTGGGCGCGCGCGCCGAGACCCAGACCGAGCGGATGGGCGGCGAGGGGCGCCGGGTGATGGCCGCGGCCACCCGAGATCTGGACCCGGCCGGCTTCGATCCGGACGGCGACCTGCTCGCGTATGTCACCGACCTGCGGATGACCAGCCTCGTCGGCATGGTCGATCCGCCCAGGGAGGATGCCAGAGCCGCCGTGGCCGACGCGCAGGCGGGGCACATCCGGGTCCGGATGGTGACCGGTGACGACGTCACCACAGGGGCGGCGATCGCGCGACAGCTCGGCATCCCCGGAGAGGCGGTCCTCGGCGCCGATTTCGCCGCCATGAGCGACGAGGAGCAGCTCGCCCGCATCGACGGCATCGGCGTGGTGGGGCGCGTCGCGCCGGAGCACAAGGTGCTGCTCGCCGACACGCTCAAGAAGAAGGGCGATGTCGTGGCGATGACCGGGGACGGCGTCAACGACGCACCCGCCATCAAGGGCGCCGACATCGGTATCGCCATGGGCAGCGGAACGGACGTGGCGAAGAACGCCGGACGCATGATCCTCTCCGACGACCGCTTCGCCACCATCGTCTACGCCGTGGAACAGGGCCGCAGGCTCTACGACAACCTCACCAAGTACATCCGGTTCGTCCTGCTCCTGCTGGTCACGTTCGTCCTGACCTTTCTCGGGGCCACCGTCTTCAACATCGCCGCCGGTGAGCCCTTCACCCCGCCGCAGGTGCTGTGGATCCACTTCGTGGTCAACGCCTCCTTCGGCTTCGCGCTGGGCTTCGACCGGGAGAGCCCCGGACTCATGCGCCGCAGGCCGCGCCCGCGAGGGGAGTCGGTCCTGACCCGGCCCGTCCTGGTCACGGTCGGACTCGGCGGGCTGGCGATCACCGGCCTCCTGCTCGGGCTGATCAAGCTCGGTCAGGCTCTGTTCGACAGCGTCGGGACCGGTCAGTCGATCGCGTTCACCGCCTTCGCCCTCTGTCTGGTCGTGGCAGCGTTCGAGTGCCGCAGCGAGACGGAGTCGGTGCTGACGACGTCCACCTTCGACAGCAGGCAGATGAACTGGGTGGCGCTGACCCAGTTCGTGCTCGCGGTGCTGGTGACCCAGATGGACGGCTTCCGCCGCGTCCTCGGGACGACCGAGATCAACGCGCGGCAGTTCGGCTGGGCGCTGCTGGCCGCCCTGGCGCTTCTGCTCCTGTGGGAACTGGGCAAGCTCATGGCACGTCGGTCGAGAGACGCCTGAATGGTCGAGACCGGTCGGAGAGGACCGGGAGCGGCAGGGCGGAACGGAGGGAGCGTCTGTGACAACCCCGCACACCACCCCCGGACTTCTCTCCCGGTTGCAGGCTGTTCCCGGGATCCGTGCGGTGTCGTCCTACCGGCGCGAGTGGCTGGTGAAGGACCTGGTCGCGGGGGTCGTCCTGACCACGCTGCTCGTGCCGCAGGGCATGGCGTACGCCGAGTTGGCGGGCCTGCCGCCCATCACCGGTCTGTACACGACGGTTCTCTGCCTGGTCGGATACGCGGTGTGCGGGCCGTCCCGGATCCTGGTGCTGGGCCCGGATTCCTCGCTGGGGCCGATGATCGCCGCCACCGTGCTCCCCCTGGTGGCGGTCGGCGGGGATCCCGACCGGGCTGTCGCGCTGGCGTCGGTGCTCGCGCTCATGGTGGCGGCCATCATGATCCTGGCCTCGGTGGCGAAGCTCGGGTTCATCGCCGACCTGATCTCCAAACCGACGATGATCGGCTACATGAACGGCCTGGCCCTGACCATTCTGATCGGTCAGCTGCCCAAGCTGCTCGGCTTCAAGGTCGAGGCGGACAACCTGATCGGCGAGTGCGTCGGCTTCGTACAGAAACTCGCCGACGGGGCGGCGGTGCCGGCCTCCGCCGCGGTGGGCGTCGGCGGGATCGTCGTGATCCTGGTCCTGCAACGCCTGATGCCGAAGATCCCGGCCGTGCTCGCGATGGTGGTCCTGGCGATCGCCGCGGCCGCCGTCTTCGACCTCGGCGAGCACGGCGTCAGCCTGGTCGGTGAACTGCCCGAGGGCTTCCCGCCGTTCACGATCCCCGACATCCGGCTCGCCGACCTGGCACCGCTGTTCGGCGGTGCGCTGGGCATCGCCCTGGTGTCCCTGGCCGACACGATCTCCAACGCGTCGGCCTTCGCGGCCCGCACGGGGCAGGAGGTCCGCGGCAACCAGGAGATGGCGGGGATCGGTGTGGCCAACCTTGCGGCCGGTCTCTTCCAGGGCTTCCCGGTCAGCACGAGCGGATCCCGTACGGCGGTGGCGGAGCGCGCGGGGGCCAGAAGTCAGCTCACCGGGGTCGTCGGAGCGGCGCTCATCGTCCTCATGCTCGTGCTGGCCCCGGGCCTGTTCCGCAATCTCCCCCAGCCGGCCCTTGCCGCCGTGGTCATCACCGCGTCGCTGTCCCTGGCCGACGTCCCGGGGTCGGTACGGCTGTGGCGGCAACGCCGGGCGGAGTTCCTGCTGTGCCTCGCGGCCTTCGTCGGGGTGGCCCTGCTCGGCGTACTGCCCGGGATCGCCATCGCCGTGGCCCTGTCCGTCCTCAACGTCTTCCGGCGCGCCTGGTGGCCGTACAACACCGTGCTGGGGCGGGTCCAGGGCCTGGAGGGCTACCACGACATCCGCTCCTACCCGCAGGCCCGAAACCTGCCGGGCCTGGTGATCTACCGGTTCGACGCCCCGCTCTTCTTCGCCAACGCCAACGCTTTCCGCGACGAGATCAGGCGTCTGGCCGACGCCGGCCCGCGGCCGAGCTGGATCGTGATCGCGGCGGAGCCCATGACCGACGTGGACACGACCGCCGCCGACGTCCTGGAGGAACTCGACGAGAACCTCAACGCGCGGGGCGTGCATCTGGTGTTCGCCGAGCTCAAGGACCCCGTGAGGCGCAAGATCGAACGGTACGGGCTCACTCGTACCATCGACCCCCGGCACTTCTTCCCTACCGTGGAGGCCGCCGTCGCCGCCTTCCGCCTGCGCACCGGAGCGGAGTGGACGCCCGACACCACCGATGAGCAGTGACCGCCCTTCAGCCGGGCGAAGTCCGCTTCGAAAGGTTGCTGGTTGCGCACGCAAGGTCAGCCGTACAGCTCCGGCCCCCGTGTCCTGGACAGCTACCCCACGCGACCTGTGGTGCCACCGAACGACACGAGCCGAGGCCGTGCCCAATCCGTGCCCGTAAGAACGGACAACCACGGTCAACAGCGGTGCGACCAGACCCGCACAACGGCGTCGGCGCCACGAATCAACGCAAGTCAGCGGCCATACGGCCACTCAAGCGCCATCGCTTCCCAGGCTGATGTCACGGGGCTGCGGCTTCCTCCGACTGCGCGACTCTCCCCGTGATTCCCCGCTGTTCCCCGCCTGATCTGGTGCGCTCGTGGTGCTGGGCTGCCTCTGTCAGAACGTGGACCACTCGGATGCGGGGATGCAGTCCCGGCTGTTCTCTGCCTCCTCGCGGCCTCCTCGCGGATTGAGGATGACAGGTCTAGTGAGGACGACTTCTTCTGCACGTCGTGCACCGAGGCCAAGCCGTGCCCTGCGCGGCCGGTCGACTCACTCCTTCGGCGTTCGCCGACATGCGCGACCAGACAGAGAGTGACGAAAGTGGCTCTGAGCGCAACTCGCGCCGACCACTCCGTGAAGGAGGCACCGATGAGCGCCATGGACGTACCGGGCGAGGGCGCGGGCAGGGCACGAGCCGATCGAGCCGCGAGCGCGGCTGCGGCCGTCCCTGGAACGAAGTGGCTGACGTGGCTGACGCTGGCGATGATGACGACCAGCTCCGTCGCCAGTCTGCGTGCCTCTCCGACGATGGCCGTGTACGGGTTGGCCTGCGTGTTCCTCTACTTGCTGCCTGCGATCGTCTTCTTGGTGCCGACCGCGCTGGTGTCGGCGGAACTCGCCTCTGGCTGGAACGGAGGCGTCTACAACTGGGTCTCGCAGGGCTTGTCCAAGACCATGGGCTTCCTCGCTGTGTGGTGCCAGTTCGCGATGACGATCTTCTACTATCCGACGCTGCTCGCCTATGTGGCCAGCACCATCGCCTACGTGATCAACCCGGACCTGGCCAGCAACGGTGTCTACACGGCGATCGTGATCGTCGTGCTCTACTGGACGGGCGTCTGGGTGTCCTCACGGGGCACGAACGCCGTCGCGGGGCTGGCTTCGCTGGGCCTGGTCATCGGGACCCTGATCCCGGGTGCGCTGCTCGTGATCCTGGGCATTGTCTTCCTCGGACAGGGCAACCCGTCCGCCGCACCGATGAACGGCTCGAACTTCTTCCCCCAGTGGACCGGAGTGGCCAGCCTGGTCCTGATCGTGAACAACTTCCTCAGCTACTCCGGCATGGAGATGAACGCGGTACATGTCAACAAGCTGAAGAACCCGGCCAAGGAGTTCCCCAAGTCGATGTTCCTGGCCATGGGCATGGTCCTGCTGATCTTCATTCTTCCGGCCCTCGCCATCAGCTGGGTGATCCCCGCAAGCCAGATCAGCCTGACCGCAGGCGTCATGCAAGCCTTCGATGTCTTCTTCCAGTACTTCCACATCGGCTGGCTCGTGCCGATCGTCGCCGTCGGCCTGTGCGCCGCCTCCCTCGGCGGCATGCTGACCTGGCTGGCCGGCCCGTCCAAGGGCCTGTTGCTCATCTCCCGGGAGGAGGGCTACCTCCCTCCGTTCCTCCAGCGGCTGAACAAAAACGGCATCCAACAGAACATCCTGGTCACCCAGGGGGTGATCACGACAGTCATCGCCCTGATGTACGCGCTGATCCCAGATGTGTCCAGCGTCTACTGGGTCTTCTCGGTGATCACCACCCAGGTCTATCTGATCATGTACCTGCTGATGTTCGTGGCGGCGATCCGGCTCCGCCGCACCCAGCCCGACCACCCGCGCGGCTACCGTGCTCCGATGCTCACCACTATGTGCGTGGTCGGGTTCGTGGCCTCGGCTCTGGCGATGGTGATCGGCTTCGTGCCGTCCTCCCAGTTCGGCGGCGGCAGCGTCTGGGCCTACATCGCAATCGTCGGCGGGGGCCTGCTGCTGTTGGGTCTCGTCATCCCCTTCGCGTTTCTCAAGGCGCGTAAACCCAGCTGGCGCCAGCCCGATGCCAGCGACGCGACGGTCGAGGGAGGTACGGCATGAGCCCGACTCGGATGGCCTCCGAACACAAGTGGATCTACATCGGCGCCAGCGTGGTACTCGTCGTTATCGCGGTCATCGGCCTCTTCACATACACGCAGCAGAAAGCCACCAACGAGGCACGGCGCAAGGCTCAGGAGCTGTCCGACGCCCTGGTCGCAAAGGGCTTCCGCAGATTCGACACCGACAACATCGCCCTTGCCCTCGGCACGGACGGCGGCGCGGTCTGCACAGACCCCAACTCCGCTCTGAAGCGGGGACTGTGGCGGGTGCAGATGGCCAACGGCGCGGGTGGCCCGGGCATGCGTCCGATCATCGCCGACTCCCGGATTCTGGAGGCCGGTGCCGAAGTCATCAGGGTTTACTGCCCCGACAAACTCGCCGACTACCAGGAGAAGATCGACGACCTGAAGACTGCGGACCTCGTCAATGACTAGTGACCTCGCCGGCCGGGTGGCCGGACTCATGCCCAGAGCCAAGGCCGAGCTGGCCGAACTGGTGGCGTTGCCATCCGTCGCCGACCCACGCCAGTTCCCGCCTGAGCACTGTCGGCACGCGGCCGAGTGGGTGGCGTCCGCGTTCGCCGACGCCGGGCTTCAGAACGTGCGGCTGGCGGAGACTCCGGACGGCAGCCATGCGGTGCTCGGTGATCGGCCGCCGCCCCCCGGCGCACCGACCGTCCTGCTCTACAGCCATTACGACGTGCAGCCTCCGCTCGACGAATCCGCTTGGCGGACACCGCCGTTCGAGCTGACCGAGCGGGACGGACGCTGGTACGGGCGCGGCGCCGCCGACTGCAAGGGCAACATCGTCATGCACCTCACCGCGCTGCGGGCGCTCGGCGATGACATCCCTGTGGGCCTGAAGCTCGTCGTCGAGGGCTCCGAGGAGCAAGGCACCGGCGGACTGGAGGCGTACGTACCGCACCACGCCGACGAGTTGCGCGCCGATACGCTGCTGATCTGCGACACCGGCAACGCGGCCGTGGGCGTTCCCACCGTCACGACCGTGCTACGGGGCCTGGTCAACGTCGTCGTCACTGTGTCCACGCTGGCCGGGGACATGCACTCGGGCATGTTCGGCGGACCCGCCCCGGACGCGCTGGCCGCGCTGATCCGGATGCTGGACTCCCTGCGTGACGCCGACGGCGGCACGCACATCACCGGCTTGCACAGCAACGGAGCCTGGCAGGGTGTCGACTACGAGGAGCAACAGTTCCGCACGGATGCCGGGGTACTGAGCGGCGTCGAGCTTCTGGGGTCCGGCACTATCGCCGACAGGCTGTGGGCTCGGCCGGCGGTCACTGTGCTTGGCATCGACTGCCCACCCGTAGTGGGTTCGGCAGCAGCCGTTCCCGCCCGGGCCCGAGCCCGGGTCAGCCTGCGGGTACCGCCTGGGACGGATGTCGAGCGGGCGGCAGAGACACTCGCTGAGCACCTGAAGGCCGCCGCTCCCTGGGGGGCCCGGGTCGACGTGGAACGGGAGGGCACGGGCTCCCCCTTCCGCGCCTCCAGCGACGGCCCTGCCTACGTCGCGCTCGACAGGGCCATGCGGGAGGCATACGGCAGGCCCATGTCCTACCTCGGCCAGGGCGGCTCGATCCCACTGTGCAACGTGCTCGCCGCGACATTCCCCCAGGCCGAGCTGATCCTGATGGGCGTGGAAGAACCGCGCTGTTTGATCCACGCCCCCAACGAGAGCGTGGACCCCACCGAGATCGAGCGGATGGCCTTGGTCGAGGCGCTGTTCCTGGGCTACTACGCGGACAGCCATACGAGTTGACCAGACGGCTCGACCAAGGAGTACCGACAGCATGCCCAAACCGTTCACCGTCGAGGACTTCACCCGCCGGATGGCACGAGCCACCGAAGCCGCCGTCAGTGCGGGTCTGTCGGGGCTGGTCATCACGCCGGGCCCCGACCTCGTCTATCTGACCGGCTACCAGCCCACGGCCATCACCGAGCGGCTGACTGCCCTGGTTCTCGCTCCCGATCGTGAACCCACCATGGTGGCACCACGATTGGAGATCCCCGACGTCCAACACGCCCCTGGAGCAACGGCACTGACGCTGACGGACTGGACCGACGGCACCGATCCGTATGCGACGCTCAGCCCCCTTCTGGAGCCGGACGGCCGGTACGGCATTTCGGACTCAGCTTGGGCCATGCACCTACTCGGCCTGCAGGAAACCCTGCCCAGGAGCGGCTATCGCACGCTCACCCGCGCTCTGCCCATGCTGCGTGCGGTCAAGGACGCCGACGAACTGGAGCGACTGGCCTCGGCGGGAGCCGCCGCCGATGAGGCATTCCGGTCCATCCTGAACGTCACCTTCGCCGGACGCACCGAGAACGAAGTCGCTGCCGACCTCGCGCGACTGCTCACCGAGTTCGGCCACAGCCAAGTGGATTTCACCGTGGTGGGCTCTGGGCCGAACGGCGCAAACCCTCACCACGAAGCCGGTGACCGGGTGATCCACAACGGTGACACCGTGGTGCTGGACTTCGGTGGACTGAAGGACGGCTACGGCTCCGACACGACCCGCACCGTCCACGTCGGAACCGACATCCCCGACGAAGTGAGTGAGGTCCACGGGATCGTGCGGCGCGCTCAGCAGGCCGCGTTCGAGGCTGTGCGGCCCGGGGTGGCATGCCAGGAGATCGACCGGGTGGCCCGGGCTGTGATCACCGAAGCCGGCTACGGAGAGTACTTCATCCACCGCACCGGCCACGGGATCGGCCTGACCACGCACGAGCCGCCCTACATGGTGGAGGGTGAGGAACAGGTTCTGGTCCCCGGGATGTGCTTCTCGATCGAGCCAGGCATCTACCTCCCCGGTCGCTTCGGCGTTCGGCTGGAGGACATCGTGACCGTCACCGAAACCGCCGGCCGGAGGTTCAACAACACGCCGCACGACTTGGTCGCCGTCGCCTGATGTCGGCCCGCAGGCGAACAGCCTCTGGACCTCTCGTCCCGAGCGACCACCACGTCCGGCTCTGGCCGATGACACCACCCTGTCAGCTGGCCGATGATTCAGCTGTCGTGGGATTCCCCTCACGGAGGTGCGGGGCATGATCGACCGTCGCGAGGTCGTGAGCAGTGGCTCTCTCGTCGGCCTGCTCTACCTGCTCATGGACGAAGCGATCCGCTGACACAGCGTCGCCGAGCACTTCTCTACCTACAGCACTCCACAGGCGGCACGCGACCTCTGTACCGTCAAGGGTAGAAGCCCCGATGGATGGAGCACGATGCCTCGCCGCCTGCTGGACCGTCGGCGCCTCACCCCTAGGGGGGCGCGCTGATGCTGGAAGAAGCCGAAGAGATCGGCCGTCGCGCACGTCGCGCACGGCTCCGCCTCGGCATGACGCAAGCCGACCTCGCTGCCGCGCTGGGCAAGACACAGGGCTGGGTGTCCAAGATGGAACGCGGGCACATCGAACTCGACCGCGTTGGCCTGCTCAACCTGCTCGCCTCGGAACTGCACGTGCACCCGAACGACCTGATCGGACGGCCGTACAGCAGCACCACCCCGGCCGAGAATCAGTGGCAGGTGTCTGCCGCCGCGATCATGCGTGAGCTACGCCGTTACGACCTCGCTCCCGTCTTCGACGGAACCCCCCGCCCAGCCGGTCAGCTGTGGCAGGAAACCACCCGCCTGCATCGCCTCCGTGACGCTGCCGCGAACGTGGCGATCGTGCAGGTGCTCCCCGACCTGTTCCGCGAGGCGCGCGCCCTGGCCGAAGTCGCCACGGGCCACGAGCAGGAAGAGGCGTATGCCATCTACGCGGTGTGCTGCAAGTTCGCACACACCGCCGCGCACGCCCTTGGACACCCGGAACTGGTCGCCATGGCATGCGAACGGGCCGCATGGTCGGCGCGGCTGTCTGGCGACCCGGTGATGCCTGCCGTCGCCGACTGGATGCGCGTGTGGGACATGTGGGCAACGGCGGACTGGGACGACTCTGTTGCCTTGTCCGACAAGGCGATTCGAAGTGTGCAGCGGGAGTACGACCGCGGTGACCCGTTGGCTGTTCGGGCCTGGGGGACATTGCAACTGCGCGCTGCTGTGTCTGCCGCGCGCGGTGGCCGCAAGGCCGAAGCGAAGGACCGGATCAAGCACGCGCGGAGTGCGGCCAAGCGGATGCAGGAAGCCGCCGGCCCTCCGGTGTACGACCGCCACAGCCTGACCTTCTCGCCGGGAAACGTGCAGATCCACGCGATCAGCGTCGCCCTGGAGATGCACGAGCAACGTGAGGCGCTGTCGATAAACCGGCGCACGAGCAAGGAGTTGGTCGCGTCTCTTCCCAACTCCCGTCAGGGGCATCACCACATGGACCTAGCCCGCGCGTGGCTGTGGGACGGGAACCGCGACAAGGCTCTGAAGGAGCTGGAAAAGGCTGAGGAGATCGCTCCGCAGCTCGTCCGCAACCACCCCATGGCGCGTTCAACTCTGCGCAGCATCGTGTACGCCGAACGGGCAAGCACTCGCGAGAAGCTGCGCCGCATGTCAGACCGCTTTCACCTCGACGGCTGAGGGTCATATTCCTGCGGTTCATATTGGGCCCCGAGCGCACACTTAGCTTCTGGGCATGGCCGAACGAACCTCGCAGCAACTCCCCACGTCTCAGACCGTTTTAACCGCAGGGAGCCCTTTCCACCCCCGCCTTGGCGACCTCGCCATCGATCTGGCCAAGGCGGGAACGATCGGGGTCGTCGTCGCTCTGCCAAGCGACAGCTCGGCGTCTTACCAACTCCGTCCGCCTGGCGGAGGCGTGGACTGGCGCGCAAGGTCCGACGGAAGCACCCTCCGCCCCGTGCCGGTTCCGGTCACGCACGTCACACCCGTGAAGCGCGACGCCGTGTACGACCCGCGTGCGCAGCAAGCCGCTATGGCGGTGACCGTCCACTACGAGGACGGCGGCGTCTGCGAGTCGATGCTCGTCCTCACCCCTGCGCAAGTCGAGCTGTACTACAACCAGCTCGGCCGCATGCTTCAGGCGAGGGAATCAGCCCAGGATCGTCGGCGGTGAGCCGGGACGTGCTGACGCTCGCCCCACCGACCTCTGCACGTGCCTTCGTGCGACCTCCCGTCGCATTCCGGTGTGAGGCCACTGCTCATGACCTCAGCGGCTCCCTCGAAGTCCTGCTCGCTACCTATCGCGGTCGTTCCCCACGCCTCGCGGCACGGTGGCTGAGAGCGTCCGCGCACCGTTTCGCGCGGCTGCTGTCCCCTGACGTCGGGGCCCAGAGCCTCCGTGGCGCGCCGCTCATTCCCACGGGTCCGGAAGTCCCCCGCCCTGATGTCGAGTTGCGAGCGTGGGCGAACAGCGATCCGGCCTACGAGCAAGCCCTTCGAGCCCTCGCCGCAGGCCGAGTCTTCGTGTTCACCGTGACGGATTACGACGCTCGGTACTGCCTCCGCGTGTTCCCGTTGCCGACTCGCCGGCCTCGCCTTCCGCAGCATCCTTCCCTGGCCAGGGGGCTACCCCACCCCTCGGTGAGGGCGGGCCGTCACCGACGTCCCCGCGGGCGTCGTCCGACCCGATGACTCCCGCCCCCGCGTCTTTTCCGGTTCCCCCCGGCGCGGGGGCGGGTCCACCACGCAAATCGCAGCTCACCCGCTGAACGCACACTCGCCGCTCTGCGGCGCTGTCCTGCCCATCTACCGAGGGGAAGACGCGGTGACCATCTATCCCGTATCGCCGAACACCGTGCTCGCCAACGCGCTGACCAGTGCTGAGGACCTGCTGAGGCCGCACATCGCCGAGGTGGCCCCGGAGCGCATCGTGTTCGTGGTGGGAACGCAGATCAACGGAGCACCGCACGTCGGCACGTCCCTGGTTCAGGCGCTCACGTTCGCCACGGCGGCCCGGATCCGGGACAGGTTCGGCGTACCGGCTGAAGTCCAGTTCGGCGCACTCGACAACGCCCCGTACGCCATCGTCACCGACAAGGAGACCGGTCACCGCTACCAACGGGCCTACGCGCACGCCCTGGGCGAGGCGGGCATCGCTGACCAGGTCGACAAGCTGTACCGCCCGCTGTTCACCGCGTTGTCCGAGCGCCTGGACGTGCCGTACTCCGTCGAGACCTACAGCCAGCAGCAGGCGGGCGAGCACTTCCGCCGTACCTGGCTGCTCCTGCTGCCCCGCCTGGACGCCGCACGCTGGCACCTGGCTCCGTCGTCCGGCGTGCCACACGTTCGTGTTCCCTGCCCGCGCCCTGGCTGCGGATGGGCCGAGAAGTACGCCGAACGCACCCACGTCCGTGACGACGGTTTCGAGCGGGCAACCATCTCGGCTGTGTGCCTGCACCACGGCGAATACGAGGTCGTCATCGAACCCGCGACGGGTGGATACCTCGACCTCGCCACGCTGTACCGCAACCTCGTCAAGGAACTGGCGGTCGTTGGAGCGCGAGGCACGCTGCACGTCATGGTCAAGGGCAGCGACTGGATGCCCGGCTGTCTTCTCGTCGACGGCGCCCTTCAGGCTGTGGGCCTCACTCGCGGACAGATGACCGCCCGGCTCTTCTGCCCCCAGGTCGTCACGGACACGGGCGCGAAGCTGTCCAAGTCCCTCATCCGCGAGGGGCGCGCGCCCTTGCCCGACGGTGCGGCCCCGTGGATGCTCGACACCCGCGAGTGGCCTGGCTCGTTGGGAGAGTACGTCGATCGCCTGCTCGGTCTGACCGACGTGTTACTCGCCGACCCACGCCATTTCTTCCGCTCGTACTCGGCCGGTGAACTCGGCCGGCTCATGTCCGCTGCAACAGCAAGGAGCGTTCCCGCCCCATGACGGAGACTGCCGCCGCGCGCGTCCGCGAACTGAACCTCTACCGCCGTTACTTCGACCTCGTCGCTGCCGGTGAGAAGACCATCGAGGTGCGGGTGAAGTACCCCCACCTCGAAGACCTGGCCGCCGGAGACGTCATCCGCTTCCGCATCAAGGGCACCGAAGCGACGTGTGACGTCCTGGTGAAGCGGGTCACGGAGTACAGGACGTTCGAGGAACTGCTCGACGGGGAGGGACCGGCGAACGTCAACCCGGCCTCCTCCCGAGAGCAGCAGCTCGCCAACATCCGCGATATCTACCCGGCGGAGAAGGAAGCGCTCGGCGCGCTCGCCATCGAAATCGAGCTGCCGCCTCGGTAAGCCCGCCGCACTGTCCCCGCTCCCCCGAGGGGACTGCTTGCGGCTTCCTGGCGTCCGCCGCTCGTGCCCGTGCTGCGGGCGGCGGACGCCCACAAGAAGAGACCGGACCACCCCTCAGCCTGGACAGCGATCTGGGGTGGTCCGGTCTTGGAATCCCTGGTCAGGAACCCGGTGCCGATGGTACCGGGGCGCTCGGCGTGCTCGAACGCGGGTGCGGCTGCAACCCAGGTACCCCGCTGTCCAGTTTGAGAGGGTCACTGTTGAAGTCCGGTTGTCCGCATCCCAGTTCTGACCTGCACCACCGAAAGTCAGCCACGGCGGCGGGTGCGTCGAACGAGCACCCGTCACGTGTGTCTCCAGCAACCCCCCGCCGGCCTCAGCCACGCTTCCTCCATTCGTCACGGCCCTCGACCCCTTCTCGGCCTGGGCGTTGCCGACGAACGGCCTGGCCCATGGGCCTGCCTGCTGCTTTGAAGTCCATCGGCTGAGAAGCGCGGACTGGTCGGATGGCGCGGCCTCGCTTGGTCGGGGTCGGCCTGGTCCTGGTTCTCGGAGTGGTCGCGTTGCTTCCTGGTCTGACTGTTCGCCTCGGCATGGCTGCGCGCTGAGCGGGTGGGGGCCGCCGGAGCGGTGGCGGAGACAAGGAGCGGCGGCGGCCCATGGCCGCCAGCGCGCGCGGCCCGCCGTAGGCGGGCCGCCTTGATCCAGTAAAGAAACTCTGAACAGCTCCGCTGCTCTGGGCCCGTGGCCGGTCATGCGCCCATGCGATGTCCTCGACTTCCCAATCCGCTCCGCGCCTCCGCAACCGTTATAGACGTACATGGGCGCATTGCTGCCTATTTGATCCGGCGGTCGGCAGACTTTATCCACAGGTAAATCAGTCCAGGGTTGGAGCTGTGGAAAAACACACGGCAAATCGCGCTCGCCGTTACCAATCCGTGACATTCGGGCTGTCACGCCAGGGCGGATTTCTGTACCTGATAGCAGGTGAGGGGACGGGAATCTGCGGCGTCTATGAGCGCGAGAGGAGGGGGACGAAATGCCGCACGAGAGGAGCAGGGGAGTGGCGAGGGTCACATTTACTCGGGGTCACACCCGACCCGAAAAGCGAACCCCTATAGGCACCCCTCGGCGTGATGGGCGGAACATAGCCGACGATCACCGGTTAGCCAAACCGGCGATTCTCCGGACCATTGATGTTCCTCGGCGAAGGAAGGGAGATGTGTGGTGTTGGCCGCAAAGTGCGGGGGCGGTGGGGCGTCCGTTCGGATTCAAGCGGAGCGCGCCGCATGCAATCCGACCTCTTCGCCTCGCCGTGGGCCTGGATCTCTCGGTTCGCTCTGTTCGCCGAGTGGGCGCCGGTTGGTCACGCCTCCCGCCATGCGGGCCGCGCGGAAAGGTTCTTGCCCGCTGGACGGGAGCGTGAGGCCGGGGCCTTCGAACGTGTCCGGTCGGAGCGGTAGACCTGACTCAACAGGCGTGATGACTGCTGGTCGGTCTGCGCGGGCAAGCCCGGATTCGGCTGACTCTGGGCGGCTCGATGGGATGCAAGGAAATGGCACGGAAGCAAGGCGGGGAGCGGAAAATGACCGAGCATGAAATAGCCGTGCTGGATGCGGAGTTGACCGACGTATGCGCGGCGGTTGCCCGGTTGGATGCGATGGTGCAGCGGTTGGCGACGGCTATTTCCGCGGCTGCGCCTCCACGATCTCCAGAAGCCGAGTCACCGCGTCCTCAAGCCGCTTGATGTCGGCCTTCATGGCCTTCATGTCCTCGGCGAGTGATTCCGCGCTGGGGCCGGGAGCGTCGTCGGCTGTTACGAGCCGATCCTCTTGGCCCTGCTCGCCGGGGGCTGCTTCGGCCGGCGCGGTGGTGGCGCTGTTGCGAACGAAACTGCCCCGGCCTTGGACGCTGTAGATCAGCCCTTCGCTCTTGAGGAGCCGTAGCGCGTTCTGCACGGTGCTGCTTGCGATGCCGTACCGGTCCTGGAGGGCGCGGGCAGAGGGCAGCTTGTCGCCGGGCTTCAGTCGGCCGGTGCTGATTTCTCTGCGGAGGACTTCGGCGGCCTGGACGTATGGCGGCCGGGAGTCGTCTTCGAGCGGCAGTGTCATGCCCGCAGGATACGGCGCTTACCCCACACGCGATACACCCGCTCACCCTTGTGTGGCGTGTGTAGCGAGGCACCGGCTGTGCGGGTGTTACGTGTGTAGCGCGTGTTGTGGTTATGTAGTGGTGCGGCCGGAACCACCGGCCCGAATCGAAAGGATGTGCCCCCATGGCTCGTATCCGTGTTGGTCTGCTCCCGTCGGCGTCGTTCATGGTCGGCAACATGGCCGTGCCGAAGTACGCGGACGCCGAGAAGACCCAGTTCGCGACCGACCGTGAGACCGGCGCGAAGCTGTTCACGATCACCCTCTTCTTCATGGAGGAGGACCGCGCAGAGGCCATGAAGATCACCGTTCCGGAGACCGGTCTGCCCAACGGCCTCAAGCCGGGTGTGCCGGTCATGCCGGTGGAGCTGTTCGCCACCCCGTGGGCCCGGATCTTCAACGGGTCGCTCTCGGACGGCATCGCGTACCGCGCGGACCGCCTCGACCTGGTCGGCGGCTCGGCTCCGGCCGCTGAGACGGCGTGAGCGGCACCGACTTCTCCCGCACCGGCCGCGACACCCGGCTTCACAGTGTCGCGGCGGTGTGGGAGAGGGCGGGCTTTCCACCCGCATCGGCTCTTCGTCATGCGGAGATCTGCCTGACGCTCGCCGGTCACGACGACAGGGTTCGTCTCGTCGCGGCGATGTGGGCGAACCACGGTTTTCCGCCCTCCGAAGCGGTCCAGCGCGCGGAAATCTGCCTGATCCTCGCTGCGCCGACACCCACCGACCGCACCCGAAACCGGAATCGAAAGAAGGAAGCGAAGTGACCGTGAACGACGTGAGTGAGGTGATGGGCTACGCCCCGGTCCTGATCGGGGTGGGTCTGGCCGGTGTCGCCGTGTGGGCGCTGGTGTGGGTCGTCCGCTACCTGCGGGCCGATGCCATGACGCGGCAGTCCATCCGGCAGGCCGTGCGGGTGCGGCGGACCTGGAAGCGGCTCGCGCAGATGCTGAAGCTGTGCGCCATCGACAAGATGCCGACCGCGTTGGCCTCGCTGTCGAACGCGGACGGCAAGCCCGTCAAGCCTCGCGTCCTGGTCCCCACGCTGAAGGTGACGCACGACGCGTACGGGGTGATCGCGCGGGCGGGCTGCTTGCCGGGGGTCGGCCTGGAGCAGTACCAGAAGGTTGCCCCGCATTTGGCGGACGCCTGGCGGTGCACGCGAGTGGCGGTCACGCAGGATGAGCCGGGCTCGGTCGTCATCCGGGGTGTGCGGCTCGATCCGCTGAAGTTCCCCACCGAGCACCGTCCCACGGGCAAGGTGCCGGAGAAGGTCGCCCGGTTGGATCTGGGCGTGGACGAGTACGCCCAGCCGGTGTCCGTCGACCTTCGGCACGTGACCGGTATGGGCGTGGCCGGCCTCCCTGGCAAGGGCAAGACGTCGCTGATCAACAGGCTTCTGTCCGACTGGGCGCCCGCGCCGTGGGTTCAGTTCGCCTGCGCTGACGGCAAGGTGTCCGCCGCGTACGAGGGTGACTACGCGGACTGGGTACGGCGCATGTTCGCCTTCGTGGGCGATGACCTCGAAGAGGCCAACAAGCTGTTCCGGCGGCTGGTGGACCTGCGGCGGGTGCGCTCGACCCTGGTGCGCGATGTGCTCGGGGTGAAGTCCGTGTGGGACGTGGACCCGTCCGAGAAGTGGCCGCTGGTCGTGCTGATCATCGATGAGGCGCACACCTACTTCCGCGACCACAAGGGCAGCGACCCCAAGACGAAGAGGCTCGCCGCGCTCGCCGCCGAGAACGCCCGGCTCGTGGAAGACCTGGTCAAGAAGGGCCGCTCGGTGGGCATGCTCGTCATCCTCGCCACGCAGAAGAGCACAGGCGATGCCATCCCGACCTTCATCCGCGACGTGTGCCCCATCGGCCTGAGCTTCGCGCAGAAGACCGCCGAAGCCGCCGTGGCGGCCCTCGGTGAGGACATCCGGGACTGGCCGGACGCCAACCCGATCAACCTTCAGGACCCGGCCTATGTCGGCGTCGCCTCGATGAACCACCAGTCACAGCCCGGCTTCACCCGCATCCGTACCCCGTACGTGCCGGACGAGTGGGCGGCCGAGATCGCGCACCAAACCGCGCACCTGACCGCCGACCCGGCCGACCTGCTCCCCACCGTCGACCTCACCAAGACCGACCCGAACGACGACGGCTCCACGCCGATCGCGGCCTGACGACCCGGCGGCCAACGCCCCACCACCTGTGAAAGGAGGTGAACACCCAATGTCTGAGGACCGGATCACTCAGCGCACCGTCACCGTGGTCATGGGCATCATCGCCCTCCTTGCGTTCGTCTTCTCCTTCGGCAACGTCTGGGCCCTGGCCCTGCGCCTGGGCGTCCCCGCCCCCATCGCACCCCTGATCGCCCCCATGGTCGACCTGTCCGTGGTCGGGCTCCTGGTGGCCCTGCGCTACCTGTCCCTGCGGGGCGTCCCGCCGGAGCAGATGAAAGCGGCGACCCGCCTCATGCACGTCTCCGGCCTGCTCACCCTGGCTCTCAATATCGCCGAACCGATCACCGCCGCGCACTACGGCCGCGCTGCCTTGGACGCCGTGGCCCCGCTGCTGCTCCTCGGCTGGGGAGCGGTCGGCCCCCAGCTCCTGCGTTCCTTCCACGCGGTCACCAGGGAAGCAACCGCCCCGGCCCCGGTTGACGAGACGGAAACGGCACAAGAGCCTGCCCCGGCACCCCTCCAGCCCGCGCCCGTTGCTGCGTCCACCGCGCCCGTCACACCGGAACTGAGCCCGGCCCCGGCCCCGATCGCTTCGGCCCTCACCGCGCCTGCGGTCAAGGTCCCCGAGCCGCTGCTGATCGAAGCGCGCACCATCGCCGCGTCCCACCACGCCGAGCACGGAGAAACGATTTCTCCGGCCCAGCTCAAGAGGCGACTAGGCATCGGCCTGCCCATGGCCACGGCTCTTCACGCCGCTCTGTAGAGCCGCGTTCTCCCCGCCGGCCTTCCGGCACCACCCACCTCGCCCGTCCCTGGGCCCGACCTGCCATGCCTGCGGGCAGCAGCCCGAGCGCACTGAATCGCTGCTGCCCGCAGGTCCCACCCTCGCGCCGGAAAGGAGACCCCGCCACCCATGCGCCGCCCCCTCGACCTGCGCCACGTGATCAGCCCCGGCCTGCGGGATCTGATCGAACTGGCCAACACCCACGACTTCGACCGCGTACAGCAGCAGGTACGCGACCTGCGCGGCTGCACCAGCCCCGTCAACCTCCACGGCTTCACCATCACCACCGACCAGACCACCAAGGAAGTGGTCCGCTCCTATCGCTCCGAAGACGAACCCTCCGGACGCCTGCTGACCACCTGTGGCAACCGCCGCTCCTCACGCTGCCCCGCCTGCTCCCGCGTCTACGCCGCCGACACCTACCACCTCATCAAGGCCGGACTCTCCGGCGGCAAGAACGTCGCCGAAACCGTCCGCGACCACCCCCGCGCCTTCGTCACCCTCACCGCCCCCTCCTTCGGCCCCGTCCACAACCGGCCCACCACCGACGCGGGCAAGCCCCGCCCCTGCGCTTGCGGCGACACCCACGCCGAAGATGCCCCCGAACTCGGCACCCCCCTGAACCCGGCCACCTACGACTACACCGGCGCCGTTCTGTGGAACGCCCACGCCGGACAGCTCTGGGCGCGCTTCACCACCTACCTGCGCCGGGCCCTGGCCAAGCACTTCGGCATGACACAGAAGGCCCTGAACTCCGCTCTGCGCGTCTCCTTCGCCAAGGTCGCCGAGTACCAAAAGCGCGGCCTGGTCCACTTCCACGCCGTGATCCGCTTCGACGGCCCCGACGGACACACCAGCCCGCCCCCGGCCTGGGCCACCTTCGACGCCCTGAGCGCTGCCGTGGGCTTGGCCGTGAAGAGCGCTCGGCTCACCATCGAGTCCGACGCCATCGGCGAACGCGTCATCGCCTGGGGCGGCCGGTACAAGGCCGACCCCATCACCGCTCTGGGCGACGGCGAACTCACAGACGCCCGCGTTGCCGAGTACACAGACGCCAAGGTGGCCGGGTACGTCGCCAAGTACGCCACCAAGAACGCCGAAGGCACCGGCACCGTGGACCGCACTCTGATGTGCCGTCCCTGTGCCGGACGTGGCTACGTACGCGGCCCTGACCGCTTCCACGACGTGTGCGCCGACTGCGACGGCACCGGACAGGCCGAACCCATCAAGGCCCTGCCCGTACAGCAGCACGTACGGCAGATGATCCGCACCGCCTGGGCCCTCGGCCACCTGCCGGAGCTCGCCCACCTCAAGCTCTGGAAGTGGGCCCACATGCTCGGCTTCCGCGGCCACTTCTCCACCAAGTCCCGCGCTTACTCCACCACCCTCGGCGCACTCCGCGACGTCCGCCGCGCCTGGCGTCTCGCCCAGGCCGAAGCCGCCCGCGCCCGCGCCGGCCTCCCCGCCACCGACGAGACCACCCTCGTCACCGCCTCCTCCTGGACCTACCTCAGCAGCGGCTACCGCCCCGGTGAGGAGTTCCTCGCAGCCCAGGTCCGCCACGACATAGCCCATACGCAACGCCTCAAGCAGGAGGGGGATTTCTCATGATCAACCGCAAGACGACGTTCGTCGGCCGCTTCCACTGCGGCCAAGGCTCCTGGCGTGTCTCCACTGGGACTGCGGAAGTCGCCACGGTCATCGGGCAGCTCTTCGGCAGGCAATCGCCGTCCCACGACAGCCACGAAGCCGACCACTTCGAGGTGCTGCCCCGATCAACCTCCATGCGGGTCGTCATCTCCGGCCCCGAATCCATCAAGGCCGGCCTGCTGACAGCCGCACCCCGCTTTGAACCCCAGCCCAGTACTCGACTCTCGTTCCGCCTCGCCGACGCACACGCCCTTGGCGGCTTCCGCCTCAGTTCCCCCTCTTGGGACCTGGCAGAGTCCGTCCCCACGCTCAGGAAGGCACTGTCCGAGACGGACGGGGACGCCCTCTGCGAACTCGTCGCAGAGACAGTCGAGTTCACGACCCGCGACGGTGCAACGCTGTCGTATTGCCGCCCTGCTATCAAGGTCATCGGCCCTTGGCGCAACCCCGACCAGCACGCCGTCTGACCTGAGAGGGCATTACGCGGGGCGCAGGCACCACCTTGATGCCGCCGGGCCTATCTGCCGGTCACCTATCTCATCCGCGCTGCAGTCAACGCCCTGTTCAAGCAGTGCGCGGTGCCGCCGCCCCGGCACTGCTGCAGCCGCCCTCGAATCCTGTCATGCCCATCCGGCGCGGGCCCGGCGCAATGCGGCGGCCTCCGCTGGCAGCGGCTGCGCTGAGCCCGAGTCGGAGCACCAAGAGGGGGCCGCCCTGAGAAGGGCGGCCCCCAAGGGATCACGGTGTCTACGGGTTCATCGGGTCGCCCTCACCCATATCCACCCACCACACGCCGTCATCACGAGTGAGGTCGAGCGTCTGTTCGCTTCCGTCTGCGAAGCGAAGCTCGACACTGGCCAGCCCCGGTGTGACGGGGTCCGCCACTACAGCCTTCACCGGCTGGTCGGCCTGCGCGCCGAACTTGGAGATCAGGCGACGAGCGGCCGCTTCCCTGCCCGTGTACCACGGAACACCGATGTTAGCCAGGTCCTTGGCGTCACCGTCCTGGAGGCGCTGGACATAGACCTGCAGCACCAGTTCGGTCTCGCGGGCGACCTCCCCGGCCTCGGGATAGTCGGACTTGGTGGGATTCACTGTCAGGTGCACCTCGGGGGTGCTCCGCAAGGCGTACGGCGCCGGATCGCGCTGCAGCCACCAGACCAGAACGCCCGCAGCAACACTCAGGGCGGCGACAGCGGCTATGAGCCACCGTGCTTTCAGCGTCCTGGGCATCAGTACCACTCCGGAATGACGCGATGGATGTTTGCCCACGTGCCCCTCTTGCTCTTGATGTAGACGTCAAGTCGCTGGTTCAGGCGGTTGTTGTTGTGGGCACTCACGTACGCCTTGCCGTTCTTCATTTTGGTGACGACGCCAGCATGGTCCCAGCCTCCCTCGCCGCGCCAGTTGAAGAAGACCGCGTCACCGATCTTGGCCTCACTCTGCTTCGACTCAGTGTTCACGATGCCTGCACTGTGCAGGCTCAGAAAGTGCTCCATCTTATCGGCAACGGTCCACGTGTGGGACCACCGGTAGTAGAACCCCGTGCCGGTGTGCGGCGGCGCCGAGTGCTTGGTACGCCACCAGTTGTGCACGCTCTTGTTGTCCTTGCCCACGCCCTTCATCCGCATTCCGCCGCCGTGATAGAGCGCCTTGGAGACGAAGTTGGTGCAGTCCTGGCTGTACTCGTGCCGGTCGTTCCAGTGCTTCTTTGCCCAGTTCGCGGTGCCGCTGCGGCTGATGCTTGCGTACGCCTCGTACTGCGCCGGGTCCAAGCCGAGCGCGGCTGGGCTGTCGGGTACCTGCCGGGTGAGCGCGGTGGGTGAGATGTTGCTCTCCACGCTGCCGTACGTCACAGTTCCGAAAGCGTCGTCTCCCTTCGACAGACGCTGCTCGAACTGCTGCGCGTTGAGCTTGCTGTCCAGTACAGGCGCGTCCTCCCCAGAGAAGGTGTAGAGGACTGCCGTTTCGTTGGTTTCCGGTTCCTCCGGGCTGTCGGCGAGAGTCCGCTTCTCACTCACGGTCGCCCGGACGGCCACCGAACCGTCGGCGGAGGGCATCACGAGGATGTCTGACAGGGTCGACGTCATTGCCGTGTAGGTGAGGTCGTCCGCCTCCAGGGCCTCACGGATGTCAAGCAGCCAGAACTCCTCGGCCTTCAGCAGCGAGGAGTACTTCGCGGCATGCGGCTTGCCCTGTGTTGCGGCACTGGCGCTGTCGTGTGCACCCGTGGTCAGAGCGGCGACGGCCTCAAGGTATTCGTTGAGTGTCGCCGTGTACGTGGCGGTGCTCAGGTGAGCTTCCAGCGGGGTGGTGGCATTGCTGGTGACGGAGTCACTGGTGCCATACGGGCTGGTTGCCTTGACCCGGAACGTGTAGGGAGCATCGTTCGTGAGGCCGGTTATCACGGCGTCCGTGCCGCTTGTGGTGCGGGTGGCCACCACAGCACCGGACGAGTCGACCGCGGTTACCTCGTACGTGAGGTGCGTGTCGTTGTAACCGCTGTCCTGGCTCGCGGTCCACGTGAGCAGTGCGCCCTGGTCACCCGCCTGGGCCCGCAGGTCCCGGGGCGATGACGGTGCGGTGGCGGCGCCGTACTCGACGGTGAGTGAGGCCGAGGTGAAACTGATACCCGCCGTGCCAGACGCGCCTTCCGCCCGGCGAAGGACGAGGCCGTGGTTGGCATTGGCACCGTCGGCCCACCCGGTGACAAGGCCCGTGACGTCGATTTTCCAGGGGGCAGTGGCATCCAGGTTGACGCCGGGAGCGGTGACCTTGTCCAGATCCGCTCCCGTCCCGCCGGTGGTCCATGCGTCGTTGAGCGCGTGCACCGCGAGGTCGGGTGTGGTCGCGGACGACTGCAGTTGCAGCGTGGCACTGGTGATGCGCGCTCCAGCCGGGACATTCGACAGGTCGGCCTTCAGATAGCTGCGCCAGTTCTTGCCGGATACGCTGCCAACCTTCAGCGCTGTACCGGTGTCACCGGTACAGGTCGCCGCGTCGGTGCAGACCGTGGCCTTGGTGAGCGGAACACTCACTGACGTGGCCGCAGCCGTCTCGGCGGGCGGTGTACCGGACCCTGCGGATATCGCGGTCTTCGCCGTCCACGCGGAGCACTTGCCCTCGAAACAGGCCCTCATCGACCAGTCGAACGGGCCTCCCGAGGTGAGCTTGTCGGCGGGGATCTGGAAGCCGACACGCTCGCCGTTGGGTACGAACTGGCTGCCCAAAAGCTCGGTTCCACTCGCGTTGCCGAGCCGGAACTGAGCCTCGACCATGCCGCCATTGAGCGAACTGACGACACCGGTGACCAAGGGAGACGCGGTGTCGGTCGCTCCGGCCTGGAGCTGCTTGGGCAGGTCTGCGGGCCGCACAGCGCTCGCATCAACGAGGAACGTCGTCCAGCCGGACCAAGCAGACGTGTCGATCCCGTCGCTGGTACGTGACCGTACCCTCAAGTGGGTGCCGTCCGGTAGCGCGGAGGCGGTCGGAATCTGGGTCGTGGCCACAGTTCCCGGCGTGAACTCCACTGTCTTCCCCGCCCACGTGTACGTGGTGTCGGCGTGTGCGGGATCGGGCTCCACCTGGAACTCGGTGATCAGTGCGGAACCGGCATCGCTGTCGTTGACCCCCGCCTGAAGCATCGGCGTGAGGGATCCGATTGTGAGCTGCGTTCCCGTCTTGCGCGGGGTGATTCCCAGCTGCGTGGGTACGGCAGGCGCTGCGTTGTACGTGACGATCAGCGAAGGCTCCGTTGCGGAGTCGTGCGATCCGTCGACGTAGTTGGCGGACCGGTAGCGCCGCCAGGTGAGGGGGTCAGTCTCATCCACGGCTGCCAGCCGCACCCCGTAGTTGGGCTGACCGTCTGCCCATGCCTGAACGATGCCAGCGACATCCCACGAGACATGACCGGCGGGGCAGTTCGAGCTATAGCCCTTCGCCGTCTTCGATACCGGAGCCGCCGCTGTGGTGGTGCTCGGCTGGGTCGACCAGGTGATCGCCGAGGGGTCCCAGTCGGCGGTCACCCGCCGGACCTGGACTCCGGCGTTTGCCGTCGAGCAGGAAGACGACCAGTAGGAGTACAGACGCAGGTCGGCGTCGATGATTCGCTTGCCGCTGAACCTGGCTGTATCGAACTTGAGGTAGGAACGCGCCTTCTCGGTTCCGTCGTATGTGCCGGCCTTCAGCTCGGTGGAGCCTCGCTGGGACGATGGATAGGCCGCGTCCTGAACCCAGGTGTCCGTGATCGGACCGAGCAGGGTGCTGGTCGGGTCCACCGTCACCGGGTACTGCACATCAGGATCGTCAAGGAACGACTTGGCCGGCTTGAGAACCAGGGTCTGGTTGTCTCCGCTGCCCTCCACCGTCACGGCGACATCGGAGATGTCCTCCGGTTCACGTGAACCGGCACGTTCCTCGGACCCCCACATGACGGGAACAGGCGCGGTGGCCACATCCCGGCCGTCCTTGCCCTCCCAGAGCAAGCGCTTATCGTTGGTCTCACGGAGCTTCAAACCCTCGGCCGCCACGGGTATGCGCAGTTCTACCTGCTCCTCCGGCCGCTCCCTGAGTACAAGGAGATGCGAGAAACCCTCCGGCAGTGCAGACACCACCAGATCAGCGTTGGGCTGGACATTTTGGTAGGTCGCGGTGTTGCCCTTGAGCACGGGCTTGGGGAGTTCCCCGTCCCAGCCGATACCCAGGCTCTGACTTCCCTCGCTCACCTGGGCGAGAGGGCCGGAGCCTCCATCGGAGATCCTGATGTCCGAAGCGGCCTGCTTGGGCTGGACGACCCCGTCCCGGAGAACGAGCGTGGTGTCCACGTTCCGCCACGCACCGTTCTCGTCCTTGACCCTGATCGGCCCGGTGGTTGACTCCTCGGTCACCGAACCGTCGGGATTGACGTACACGGTGGAGCTCTCGGTGCGCAGGGAGGGGACTTCGACCCGCTTACCGAGCACGGCAGCACGAATGCGGGCCGCGCCGATGCTTGCGTCGTCGCTGTCGGGCTTCGGCGCCGCCTGCGGTGCATCGAGTGTCCCGACTGCACCGGCAGGCTGGGCTGGGACACCAAGTTGCAGAGCCAGGAAGCCGGCCAGCACGCATGCGCTGGTCCCGAGAGTTCGCGAACTCCCGGGTCTGAAACGTCTCTTCACTAGTACCCCCCAGTTAAGGAAATCGTAAGAGATCTTCACGAAGAAGATCGAGTTTGTCCAGATAGTTAAGGACTGCGAGGACTGTAGAGACCAGCACTGACAATCCGTCCCCGCCTGCCCGTTCACGCCGAATGCGGGACCGCTGCGGATCCGCGAAGCTACGGCTGCGGCACCGACCTGCGTCATGCGCGCGGCACAGGCCGTCCGCGGCACGGCGGCTAACCGAGAAAATGGGCTTGTGGGATGAACACAGACGCGGCACCCCCACCTCGTCCGTCAGGTGGGGGCGCCGCTGGTGTGTCCAGTGACGTCGGCGTCAGACCTGGCTGTCAGCCGCCTCGGTCTCCCGTTCGCTCTCCTTCGCCGCTGCCGCTCGCCGCATATGCCCCTCCTCGCCGAAGTACACCGACAGACGCGACGTGTCCAGCTTCTTGCCGCCACGCCGCGCGGGTGCCACCTCCACGTAGCCGCCCGCGTTCAACAGCAGATCTCGCTTACCGGCCACGTCCGAGCGCTTCCACTGCTCGGCGTGCGTCTCGCCGGTCGGCTCCGCCTTCACACCGCCCGGCCTCGCCGTTCGCTGCCTCTCCTTCAGGGCCGCCAGTCGCTCTTCCAGCTTGGCGTACTGCTCCGCGTACCGGATCGCTCCGTCGTCGCCTCTGAACAGGCCCCGGTCATAGCGATCCTTTTGCAGGTCGGCCAACGCTTCCTCGGCCTGCCTGATCTGCGGGCGGAAGTCCTCGCCCACCTCCTGGACCATCCGCATCACGGAAAGGTGCCCGTACTTCGCGAGGAACTGCTCGGTGACGTGCTCCTCGGTGGTCACCCCCGCCACGGTCGGCCCGTAGCACTTCACGCCCTGCTTCCCCTCCCCCTTGGCCGCCCGCTGGCGGTACTTCAGCGGGCCGATGCACCGGTACCGAAGCTGACCGTTGCGCCCGCTGAAGGTGTACATGCGCTCGCCGCAGACTCCGCAGTGCATGATGCCGCGCAGCAGCGACGTACCCTCCCGGCGCTTTTCACCGGGGTTGGCCCGCCGCTCCAACTCGTCCTGGAGCGCCTGCCAGGTGTCCGTGTCGAGGATCGGCGGGCGGTTGACCAGGGGCAGACCGTCCGTCCGCAGGATCGGCTTTCCGTCCTCGATGACCTGGCCGAGCAACTGGGGGTTGCCCAGCAGGCTGCGCAGCGTGGTCGTGTACCACTGCTTGGAGTCGCTGCGCTTGCCCGTGGTCTGGCGTGAGGTGTGGCCGGGCGACGGGACGCCGTCCTTGTTGAGGTCGTTGATGATCTGCATGAGCGAGTCCTTGGCCAAGACCCGCTCCACGATCCGCTTGATCGTCTTGGCCTCGTCCTCGTTGACCGCGAGGACCTTACCCGCCCCGTTGGGGTTGGGGACGACCATGTACCCATACGGCACCCGACCGCCGGTGTAGCGGCCCTCGCGGCGCAGGTGCTCGTGCGCGCTGGACACCCGCATGCCGATGGTGTCGGACTCCAGCTCGGCGAAGACCGCGATCACCTTCGCCATGGCCCGGCCCATGGACGACGTGAGGTCGAGCGGCTCCGTCGCCGACGCGAGCGCAACGCTCTGGTGCTCGGCGAGTCGCATGATCTCCGCGAAGTCGACCGTCGAGCGCGCAAGCCGGTCGATCTTGAAGAACACGATCACGTCCAGCTCGGCGAGTCTGGTCAGGATGCGTTGCAGTCCCGGCCGGTCGAGCCCGCGTGAGAAGCCCGAGACATCGATGTCCTCCTCGGCGGCCACGACCTCCCAGCCGCGTGCCTCGCACAGCGCTTCACAGGCCGCGCGCTGGCGTTCCGGCGAAGTCGTCTCGTCGGTTTCGCGCGATAGGCGAACATAGATAGCGGCGCGCATCCCCGGCGCGCTGGCCGGGACGCCCTTCCGGCGTCGGGCACGGGGCATAGCCCGTGCTGTGACAGGCGTTGGTTCTGTCATGAGACGACCTTATCTCCGGAGGTATGTGTGTCCTGCCTAATCGTCCAGTCCGACAAGACGCTGCTCCTGGAGGTCGACCACGAGCAGGCGGACGAGTGCCGTCGGGCCATCGCGCCGTTCGCCGAGCTGGAGCGGGCGCCCGAGCACATCCACACCTACCGGGTGACCCCGCTCGGCCTGTGGAACGCGCGGGCCGCCGGGCACGACGCCGAGCAGGTCGTCGACGCGCTGGTGCAGTACAGCCGCTACCCGGTGCCGCACGCGCTCCTCGTGGACGTCGCCGAGACCATGGACCGCTACGGCCGCCTCACCCTCTCCAAGCACCCGGTGCACGGTCTCGTCCTGACCACCACCGACCGGCCCGTGCTGGAGGAGATCCTGCGATCGAAGCGGGTCACTCCGCTCGTCGGCGCCCGGATCGACCCGGACACCGTCGCCGTGCACCCCTCCGAGCGCGGGCAGATCAAGCAGACCCTGCTGAAGCTGGGCTGGCCCGCCGAAGACCTCGCCGGATACGTGGACGGCGAGGCCCACCCGATCGAGCTGGCCGAGGACGGCTGGGCGCTGCGGCCCTACCAGAAGCAGGCCGTGGAGAACTTCTGGCACGGTGGCAGCGGCGTCGTCGTCCTGCCCTGCGGTGCCGGGAAGACGCTGGTCGGAGCCGGGTCCATGGCCCAGGCCAAGTCGACCACCCTCATCCTCGTCACGAACACCGTCTCCGCACGCCAGTGGAAGCACGAGCTGATCAAGCGGACGTCGCTGACCGAGGAGGAGATCGGCGAGTACAGCGGGACGCGCAAGGAGATCCGGCCGGTCACCATCGCCACGTACCAGGTGCTCACGACCCGCCGGAAGGGCGTCTACCCGCACCTGGAGCTGTTCGACTCCCGTGACTGGGGGCTCATCGTCTACGACGAGGTGCATCTCCTTCCCGCTCCGGTCTTCAAGTTCACCGCCGATCTGCAGGCCCGCCGGCGGCTGGGGCTGACGGCGACCCTCGTCCGGGAGGACGGGCGGGAGTCGGACGTGTTCTCGCTCATCGGGCCCAAGCGGTTCGACGCCCCCTGGAAGGAAATCGAGGCGCAGGGCTACATCGCGCCCGCCGACTGCGTCGAGGTCCGGGTGAACCTCACCGACTCCGAGCGGCTCGCCTACGCCACCGCCGAGCAGGAGGAGAAGTACCGCTTCTGCTCCACGACCGCGACGAAGCGGAAGGTGGCCGAGGCGATCGTCCGCCGCTTCGCGGGGCAGCAGATCCTCGTCATCGGCCAGTACATCGACCAGCTCGACGAGCTGGGCGCCCATCTGGACGCGCCGGTGATCAAGGGCGAGACCAGCAACGCCCAGCGCGAGAAGCTGTTCGAGGCGTTCCGGCAGGGCGAGATCAACGTGCTGGTGGTGTCGAAGGTCGCGAACTTCTCCATCGACCTCCCGGAGGCCACGGTGGCCATCCAGGTCTCCGGCACCTTCGGCTCCCGCCAGGAGGAGGCCCAGCGTCTCGGCCGCGTCCTGCGCCCCAAGTCGGACGGCCACCAGGCGCACTTCTACTCGGTGGTCGCCCGGGACACCATCGACCAGGACTTCGCCGCCCACCGGCAGCGGTTCCTCGCCGAGCAGGGGTACGCCTACCGGATCATGGACGCGGACGAACTGCTGACGGAGGGCTGAGGAGCCTGAGGAGCTGCTGACGGACTGCTGAGGGCGCGGCGGCCACGCGCGGGGCGGCCGGTGCCGCCGGGGCGCCGAGGACCGGGCCGCCTTGAGTGCGGGCAGCGGGAGCCGGGGGCGTCGGGCGGCACAGGCAGGAGCGACCGCCCCGTGCCGGGCGCCGGGCGCGGGGCGCGGCGGGGTGGGCGGGGTACGCGGGGTGAGGCCGGGCCTCACGAGACGGGACGCGGGGTGGGGCCGGGCCTCACCGGCGGCGTATGCCCGCCTCCTCCGCGTACTCACCGAGCACGATCACGCCGAAGGCGGCGCTCGCGAAGACCTTGACGGCGCGCAGGGCGTCGGCGAGGCGGTGACGGTTGTGGTGGTCGTCGAGACCGGTCGCGCCGGACGGCGGACCGGGTCGGCCGGAGGCCGAGGCGGGGATGAACGTCGCTGCACTCATGTCTCCATGGTGGAACGTCCGCCTGTGGATCGCGTCGGTCTGCGGAGTGAACCCGCTGAGTCCCCGGCTCACTCTCAGGTCTGGGCCGCCCCTCGTACCCGCGACGTACGCACCCCCTAGGGGTACCGCCGGGAAACCCGTTGGCCCTGGCCCCCCTCCCTCACCTACACTCTCCGCTCTTGCCCGCCTCCCTTCCGTGGAGCGCCGTCGCCCGGACGGAAACCGGTCGGCCACCGCCACAGGCAGAACACCGCCCTCAGGCACACCGCCGTCAGGCACACCGCCGTCAGGCACACGCCCTCAGGCACACCGCCGTCAGGCACGCCGTGAGGGCGGCACCCCTAGGTCCCGTAGGCCACCCGGAGGCACCCCCTTGTCCGCGCACCCCACCGCCGACCCCACCCACCCGGCCGACCCCCTCTCCCGAGAGCGCTCGCACCTCGCCGCCTCCCGTTCCGCCCTGCGTGCCATGCGGGAGGACGTGGAGGCGCTGGACATCAAGGACGTCACCGCGAACTGGGTGAACGCGGAGGTGCTGGCCCGCCAGATCGAGGAGCGGATCAAGTCGCTGGCCGACCTGAGCCACACCCCGCTCTTCTTCGGCCGTCTCGACTACCTGCACGCCCCCGGCGCCGACCGGGCCGAGGGCGCGGACGGGGAGCGGTTCTACATCGGGCGCCGTCACGTGCACGACGCGGACGGCGATCCCATGGTCATCGACTGGCGCGCCCCCGTGTCACAGCCGTTCTACCGGGCCTCGCGGACCGATCCGCTGGACGTCGGCCTCCGGCGCCGTTTCGGCTACACCGGCGGCGACCTCACCGCCTACGAGGACGAGCACCTCTCCGACCCCGCCGAGGCGGCCACCACCAGCAAGCTGCTGCAGCAGGAGATCGAGCGGCCGCGCGTCGGTCCGATGCGGGACATCGTGGCGACCATCCAGCCGGAGCAGGACGAGATCGTCCGGTCCGACCTCGCCGGCTCCCTCTGCGTCCAGGGCGGCCCCGGCACCGGAAAGACCGCCGTCGGCCTGCACCGCGTCGCCTACCTCCTCTACGCCCACCGCGAGCGCCTCGCCCGCACCGGCACCCTCGTCATCGGGCCGAACCGCTCCTTCCTCCACTACATCGAGCAGGTCCTGCCCGCGCTGGGCGAGCTGGAGGTCAAGCAGGCCACCGTCGACGACCTCGTCTCCCACGTCGAGGTGCGGGGCACGGACGAGGCACCGGCCGCCGTCGTCAAGGGCAACGCCCGGATGGCCGAGGTGCTGCGCCGGGCCGTCCGCTCGCACGTCACCCTGCCCACCGAGCCCGTGATGGTCGTCCGGGGTTCCCGTCGCTGGCGCGTACCGGCGTACGAACTGGAGGACATCGTGCGGGAGTTGCTGGAGCGGGACATCCGTTACGGGGCCGCGCGCGAGGCCCTGCCGCAGCGGATCGCGCACGCCGTGCTGGTGCAGATGGAGCGGTCCGGGGAGGCGCCCGACGACCGGGTGCAGGACGCGGTGGCCCGCAACGCGGCCGTGAAGGCGGCGGTGAAGGCGGTGTGGCCGCCCGTGGAGCCCGCCAGGCTGGTCCTGCGGCTGCTCTCCGACGCGGACTTCCTCGCCGCGCACGCGGACGGGATCCTCACCGCCGACGAGCAGAAGACGATCCTGTGGGCGAAGCCGGCGCGGAGCGTGAAGACGGCCAGGTGGTCCGCCGCCGACGCCGTGCTCGTCGACGAGGCCGCCGACCTGGTGCAGCGCACGCACTCCCTCGGGCATGTCGTCCTCGACGAGGCCCAGGACCTCTCGCCGATGCAGTACCGGGCGGTGGGGCGCCGCTGCACGACCGGGTCCGCGACCGTCCTCGGCGACCTCGCGCAGGGCACGACCCCTTGGGCGACACGGAGCTGGGAGGAGGCCCTGACGCACCTCGGCAAGGCGGAGGCCCATGTGGAGGAGCTGACGGCCGGTTTCCGCGTGCCGACCGACGTGATCACGTACGCCTCCCGGCTCCTCCCGCACATCGCGCCCGGTCTGACGCCAGTCGCGTCGGTCCGTGAGAACCCGGGTTTCTTCGACGTCCGGCCGAGCGCGGACGACTCCCAGGTCGTCGCCGCCTGCCTGGAGTTGCTCCGCAACGAGGGCTCGACCGGCCTCATCGCCGCCGACGCCCGCGTCCCCGCGCTCGCCGAGGCGCTGACGGCGGCCGGGATCGGCTTTCTGGCGCCGGGCGAGGAGACGACGTACGAGACCCGGCTCACGCTGGTCCCGGCCTCGCTCGCCAAGGGTCTCGAGTACGACTACGTCGTCCTGGACGAACCCCGGGCGGTCGTCGACGGCGAACCGGACGAACGCACGGGCCTGCGCCGCCTGTACGTGGCCCTCACCCGAGCGGTGTCGGGCCTGATCGTGACCCACACGGGCCCGCTGCCGGAACAGCTCGGCTAGCCGGCGTCCCGCTCATCCCGTCCGTCCCCGGCGTCCCATCGGGCCCGGTCGTCCGGGGTGTGCGGGGAGGCGAAGCGGAAGGGGACCGAGAGGCGGTCGGCCAGCGCTCGGCCGCAGCGGTCGGCGGCGACGGCCGACGGGTGGCCGGTGAACGCGCCGTCGCCCTCCCTGGTCGCCCCGAGGTACCGCTCGGCCGTGCTCCGGTAGAGGGTGGCCAGCCGGTGCTCGCCCTGGGGATCGGTGGTGAGGGCGAGCAGCTCCACGAACCAGTCGTGGACCGTGTCGCCGTCCCAGACCGCCTCGATCGAGGTGACGCGGCCGGGGCAGCCGGCGGCGAGGGCGGCCAGGGAGTCCGGGTCGAGGGGGCTGTCCGGGGTGCGGGCGACGCGGTCGCCGTGGTGGCCGTAGCGGTCGTGGACGATGCGCTGGGCCTCGGTGAGGCCGAGGCCCTGGGCCCGGCCCGCGGCGTGGACGACGCGGGCCGCCTGGAAGCCGGCGTCCTGGAGGACGTATCCGTCCACCTGTGCACGGATGCCGGCGGGCAGCCTCTCCCACCACTCGGACGTGTTCATGGCCTCGAATGTACGTGCGCGCGGGTACCCGCACGACGGCCCCCGGCGACCGAGGTCGGCGGGGGCCGTGGTGTGCGCGGGGGCCGTGGTGCTGCGCGTGCGGCCTACTTGAACTTGTTGCTGGTCGCCAGGTAGACCTGCTTGGCGTTCTTCCCCAGGCGCGGGCCGGTGATGAACGTGGAGCGGTCGCTCAGGGAGTTGTTGGAGACCAGGTAGGTGCGGCCCTTGTGGCTCATGAACCAGGGGCCGCCGGAGGCGCCGCCGTTCATGGTGCAGCCGACCATGTACTGGGCCGGGTAGTCGCTCGGGTAGCCGTAGCCGAGGACGAAGCGCTTGGTCGCGCCCTGGCAGTGGTACATCTTCGAGCCGTCGTACGGGGCCTCGGCCGGGTAGCCGCGGACCTTCATGTTCTTGACCTTGTTGGCGGCGGGGGCGTTGAACCACACCGGCAGGGCCGAACCGACGCGCTCCTCCAGGGACTTGGCGCCCTTCTCCGGCTTCATGTGCAGCACCGCGTAGTCGTACGCGGCGGCCACGGTGCCCTGGCTGGCGGCGCCGCCCTTGATCCAGGTGCCGGAGGTGGTGGCCCAGTCGGCCCAGGCGAGGCCGTACGGGGAGACGTTGGCGGCCCGGTAGTCACGGGACGCCTGGTTGATGTCCAGCCGGCCGGTGTCGTTGAAGGAGGGGACGAAGGCGATGTTGCGGTACCAGCCGCCGCCCTTGCCCGCGTGCACGCAGTGCCCCGCGGTCCACACGAGGTTGGACTTGCCCGGGTGGGCGGGGTCCTTCACGACCGCGGCGGAGCAGACGCTCGACCCCTGGGGCGTGGTGAAGAACAGCTTGCCGACCGGGGCGGCGTTCTTGTGGTAGGTCGCCTTGACCTTGGTGGCCTGCTGCCTCTTGACCTTGCCGTCGGGCAGCCAGACCTGGGTGGTCTTGCTCCCGCCGGTGGCCGTGTTGCCCGCCTCGGCGATCGCCGGGAGGTCCGGCAGGTTCTCCTCGGCCTCGGCGATGCGCTCGGGCGTCCAGAAGTCCTGGATGTACGGGTTGGCGAAGTCCTCGGCCCTGGAGGCCCAGTCGTCGAAGTCCTGCCAGCCGCCGTCCTTCCACTTCCGCAGCGCGTCACCGGTGAGGTCGGTCGGCACGCCCTTGGGGAGCTTGAAGCCGCCGACGGTGGTGTCACCGCCGCTCTGGTTCTCGCCGGTGTCGACGCCGTCGCCCGCGTCGGCCCCCGCGGTCGTCGAGCCGGAGCTCTTGGCCCCGCTCTCGTCGGTCTTGCTGCAGGCGGTGCTGGTGACCATGATCGCGGCGATCACGGCGGCGGCGGCCGTGAGGCCGCGGCGGCGTATGAATGGCATGGAAGCCCGTCCCCGTGTGTTGAAGCGCTTGTCATGCCCCGGCTTAAGCGGGGCGGAGACCACTATGCCCGCGGGCGAAGGGCGGAACGATCTCCGAGCCGCCCTCCGCGGCGAGTTCGCACACAACAACTACGAGGCGGATATCTGGCCGTGATGTGCCCCGCGTGGTGACGTCCGGCGTACGGGGGCGCGGTGACGTCCGACGTACGGGGCGCGGTGACATCCGACGAGCGGACCCCGTCGGCGTCCGGCGCACAGGGCGCGGTGACGTTCGACGAACGGGCCCCGTCGGCGTCCGACGTACGGGCCCCGTCGGCGTCCGGCGTACAGGGCGCGGTGCCGTCAGACGAACAGGTCTCTTCGGCGTCCCGGCGTACGGGGCGCGGCGCACGGGTAACGCACAGGATCCGCCCGGTGATTGATTTTTCATCACTCCGACCCCGCCTGCCTCTTGCGCACTACCCGCGAGTACGGCGAATCTGACCTGCGCATGCCACTTCGAGCAGGTCGGCATGTCCCCACCCCCGGCTCCCGGCCGTTCACCCCCGCGCCGCGGTCCATCAGGAGGTCGCAGTGAAGACTGGTTCACGCACGCGTACTTCGCGTCGATTCCGCAGATCCGCCGTCACGCTCGGCGCCACCGTCGCGCTGGTCGTCGGTGTGGCGGGCAGCGCGTACGCGGACCCGCCCGGCGCGCTCCCCGCCAACGCCGAGGCGCTGGAGAAGACATGGCAGCCCGCGTACGACTACGACACGGACGGCTGCTACTCGACCCCCGCGATCGGCCCCACGGGCACGGTCAACGGGGGCCTCAAGCCGTCCGGTTCGCTCAGCGGAAGCTGCCGGGACGCGTCCGACCTGGACAACACCAACGGGTACTCGCGCTACAAGTGCAACAACGGCTGGTGCGCGATCATGTACGACCTCTACTTCGAGAAGGACCAGGCGGTCGCGGGCAGCGGTATCGGCGGCCACCGGCACGACTGGGAGCACGTCGTCGTCTGGGTGCAGAACGGCACGGCCCAGTACGTCTCGACCTCCAACCACGGCGGCTTCACCGTGCACGCCGCGTCGTCGGTGCGCTGGGACGGCACCCACGCGAAGATCGTCTACCACAAGGACGGCATCCGCACCCACTGCTTCCGCCTCGCCGGCTCCAACGACGAGCCGCCGGAGAACCACAAGGGCACCTGGCAGTACCCCCCGCTCGTCGGCTGGAACGGCTACCCGGCCGGCGTCCGCGACACCCTGGTCGCGTACGACTTCGGCAGCGCCAACTTCGGCCTCAAGGACGGCAGTTTCGCCTCCAACCTCTCCAAGGCGAAGCCGTCGGGGATCACCTTCGACCCGAACGCGTAGCGGACAGCGGGCAGTGGGTCGGGGCCCTACAGCACCAGCGCGAGGAACCCGACCCCGTAGGCGGCCACGAACAGGGGCGGCACCCCCTGTTCGAGGCGGGTCAGGGGCATGTATCTGCGCCAGTCCTCGCCCTCCCCCAGCTCCGCCCATTCGGCACGCGAGTAGGCGTACGCGGGCAGCCGGCTCTCGAAGGCGCCGATCACCGCCCACTTCGCCGTGTTCAGCTGACGGTAGGAGCGGACCATCAGGTACCACGCCGCGCACTGCCCGACGAGGATCAGCAGACCGGCGAGGAGCAGCCACGCGGACACCCTGCCCGGACGCGGACCGAGGCCCGCGACCATGGCCGTGGCGATCGCGCTGTTGAGGGAGAGGAAGAAGGTGTTGGCGGCGCCCCGCCGCGCGCTGACCCGGTCGGCCGTCTCGACACAGAGTTTGTACTGCTCGAAAAGCATGCTGAGGTACGCGGCGTTGGCAGGCGCGTACCCGGCCGGGACCGTGTAACTGCCCGGTTCCACGTCCGAGTTCCACAGGGACTGGTTGAGGTCTGCCACCGGTTCATCATGGCCGCCGGGGAGCGGGCGGCGGCGAGGGCGGCCGGTACGTGCCACGAAAGAGCGAATCCGGGGCCGTATCCCCCCTCGGCCGCGCCGGTTCGATTGCGGGCGGCCACGGCCTCCGGTCCAGTGGCTTGCATGACTGATCACCACGGTCCGCCCGTCCCGCCCGTGCCACCCGTCCCGCCCTCCCCCACTCCGCCCGTCGGCCTTCCGCCCCTCGGGACCCCCCGTCGGCGTCAACGCCCGCTGCTCGGCTGCGGGTTGCGGCTGGTCGGTCTGGCCGGGACGTTCTGCGGCGGGCTGTTCGTCATCATGGCCGCCAGCCGGCTGAACACCGTCTTCGTCCCCGTCGCCGACGAGTCCGTGCCGCGCAACGTCCTGATCGTCCTGGGCATCGGGCTCTGGGGCGCGGTGTCGCTGACGGTGGGCATGCGCATGCGGCGTCAGGGTCGGCGTCATCACGTCCGCGTGGTCCGCTCGCTCGACGAGGCCAGGAGCGAACCGTACGTCCTCTACCTGCGCCCCTTCGCGGAGGACGTCACCGGCACGGCGATGCGGCACGCGTTCAGCCGCTGGACGGGGACGGGCGGCGCGCTGGTGAACGGCAGTTCGCTCACCCTGGAGGAAGGGGTGTGCCGGACCTTCCGCGGCTTCGGACGCCCCCTCGCCGTGGGAGAGCCCGACGAGGCGCTCCCGCTGCCCGGCTCTCGCCGTCTCTATCTCCCCCTCGGGGACTGGCAGCCCACGGTCACCTCGCTGATCACGGACGCCCGCCTCGTCCTCCTCGTGGCCGGCACCAGCGCGGGCACGCTGTGGGAACTCACCGAGGTGATGCGCCTGCGCCGCCCCGAGTCGGTGCTCGTGCTCCTCTACGGCGACCGCGAGGGGACGGACCTGCGGCAGGAGTACGACCACTTCCGGCTCGCCGCCGAGTACGAACTGATCGAACGCCAGGAGGAGTTGCGCGAGGTCCACGGCCCCGACTGGCAGCCGCCCGCCTTTCCTCCCCTGCCCGGCTTCCAGCACCCGGACCGGCTGAAGTGGGTCCCGCTCATGCAGGCCGTCATCCGCTTCCGCGCCGACTGGACCCCCGAGATCGTACTCATCGACCCCACGGCGGTCAGCGCCTGGACGCACGAGGGACGCCTGCGCAAGATGACCCACGGTCAGCTCGCCCCGCTGCTGGCCCGGTTGCGGGAGGACCTCGGCGACACGGGACGCGGCCGGGCCACACTCCCCTCGCACGGGCGGTGACCGGCGGGTCGGCCGCCGTCATATCACCCGCGGCGCGCGTCCAGGGCCGTACGCCACGTGCGTACGGCGTCGGCGGCGACCGGGGTGGCCCAGCCCTGCGGGCGGGCGGCGCCTCCGATGTGGAAGGCGTCCACGCGGGCGGCGCGCAGGCGCGAGAGGTGGTCGAGACGCAGGCCCCCGCCGATCATCAGGCGCTGGGTGTAGCCGGGGTCGCCGCGCCGCGCGGCCTCGGCCAGCAGCACCGGGAGTCCGTCGTCGACCCCGTCCGCCGAGCCCGCGGTCAGGTACGTGTCCAGACCCGGCAGGTCCGCGAGCTGCTTGCGCAGGGCCTCCCGGTCGGCGGCGCGGTCGATCGCCCGGTGGAACGTCCACGCCCGCCCGTCCAGCTCGGCGACCACCCGCTCCACCGCGCCCAGATCGGGCCCGTCGTCCTCGCCCAGGAACCCGAGCACGAACTCCTCCGCCCCGGCCGCCCGCAGCTCGCGCGCCACCCGCACCAGCGCGTCCACGCGCCCCGCCGCGAACCCGTCGGTGAGCCGCAGCATGACCCGTACGGGGATGTCGACGGCGGCCCGCACCTCCACGAAGGTCGCGACGGTCGGGGCGAGTCCGTCGGCCCCCATGTCCGCGACCAGCTCCAGCCGGTCGGCACCACCGGTCTGGGCGGCGACGGCGTCCTCGGCATCGAGGGCGATCACCTCCAGAAGCGCGCGCGTGGTCATGGGGCCCCTTCCGTCGGGCTTCGGCTTCACATGGACGACAACAGGTCTAGTCCAATTTACAACAGGCGGGGATGTCGGACGAGGCCGTCACGTCCCGCACCCGGACGACCGGGGGATGCTGGAGGCCGGGACGCGCAGGATGCGGAAACCTGGACGCTCCTCCGCCGGAAACGGGTCGTAGGCCCGGACCACCGCCCACGTGTGCTCCGCCGTCCGAGCAGGCCGGGGACCAGGATCGGCGCCCAGTCCTTGATCGTGAGCGCCCTGATCGAGCACTCGTCCCCGTCCGCGTCCCCGTCCGCGCCAGCAAGAACCCCGCCGGTGGTGTCCTCGTGTTCCGGGCCGCCGCCTGGTCCCGTTTCGTGGGGAACGTGAGGCGGACGTACTCGTAAGTCACGTCCGATCACGGAGCAGAACCTAGGTAGCCGTACTCAGGTGCCCGGCTCTCCGAGACGACATCGTCGACCTCAGCGCAAGCAGCACCGCAATGGTCAACGTCCCGTAGTCGCAACGGAGTTCAGAAAATGACTGCCTCGCCCCGTTCCTCGTCCCGCTCCCTGTCCCGGGCCCTGTGCCGCAAGCTGTTGAACTCCGCCGCCCTGGGCTATCTCGCCCTCGTGATCGGGGCCGCGTACCGCTGGGCCGTCGAACGGCCCATGAGGAGCGTCCACTTGGGCAACGCCTGACGCCTCGGGACCGTCTTTTCTCGGCAATTCGTCAACGTTTCCAGGGGTGGGAGAGCTGTGCTGCGGTACAGAAGAAGCAGGGGTGCGGCCATGGTCGCCGCACTGGTCACGACATGTCTCACGGTGGCGGGCGGTACCTCGGGGGCCGCGTCCGCCGACAAGGCGGAGAGCATGGCGGAGGCGCGCGGGGGGCGCGCCGGAGCCGTCGTCACCTTGATATCCGGCGACCGCGTGCACGTCGACGCCGCCGGCCGGGTGACCCGCGTGCAGCCCGGTGAGGGCCGCGAGGACATCCCGATGGCCGTGCGGCGGACGGGCGACCGGACGTACGTCCTGCCGGCCGACGCGCTCCCCCTGATCGGGCAGGGCACGGTGGACCGTCGGCTGTTCGACGTGACGGGGCTGCTCAAGGCCGAGTACGACGACGCGCACCGGGCGACGCTGCCGCTGATCGTCTCGTACACGAAGAACACGAAGAAGCGGGCCACCGCGCAGGCGGCGATCGCGGAGACGGACGTCCGCGTGGGCCGCGAGCTGCCCGCCGTCGGCGGCGAGGCGCTGAGCGCGCCCAAGAGCGGTGCGGCCGAGGTCTGGGACGCGCTCACGGCCGAGCGGCGCGGCGGGCAGGCACTGACGGCGGCTCCGGGCATCGCCCATGTGTGGCTGGACGGCCGCCGCGAGGCGACCCTCGACAAGAGCACGGCGCAGATCGGCGCCCCGACGGCCTGGCGGGCCGGGTACGACGGCAAGGAGGTGAAGGTCGCCGTACTGGACACCGGTGTGGACGAGACGCATCCCGACCTCAAGAACGTCGAGATCGCGCAGAAGGACTTCTCGGGGTCGGGCAGCACCGTCGACCGCGTCGGCCACGGCACGCATGTCGCGTCGACCGTGGCGGGGTCGGGGGCGAGGTCCGGCGGCACGCACAAGGGGGTCGCGCCGGGCGCGCGGATCCTGGACGCCAAGGTGCTCGGCGACGACGGTTCCGGCTCGGAGTCCGGGATCATCGCGGGCATGCAGTGGGCCGCCGACCAGGGCGCCAGGATCGCCAACCTCTCCCTCGGCGGCGACGACTCGGCGACGAACGACCCGCTGGAGAACGCCGTCGAGCGCATCTCCGCCGAGAGCGGCACCCTCTTCGTCATCGCGGCCGGGAACTCGGGCCCGGAGGCGGAGACCATCGGCTCCCCCGGCAGCGCGCCCTCCGCGCTCACCGTCGGCGCGGTGGACCGCAAGGACGCCATAGCGGAGTTCTCCAGCGTCGGCCCCACGGCCGACGGTTCGCTGAAGCCGGACCTCACCGCTCCGGGTGTCGGCATCGTCGCGGCGAAGGCCGCCCAGGGTACCGAGGGCGACCCGGCCATCCCCGGCTATGTGTCGATGTCCGGTACGTCGATGGCGACCCCGCACGTGGCGGGCGCGGCGGCGATCCTCGCGCAGGAGCACCCGGACTGGACCGGTGAGCGGATCAAGCGGGCGCTGACCTCCTCCACCGAGCCCGGTGCCCGTCTGTCACCGTTCCAGCAGGGCACCGGGCGGACCGACCTGGCCCGTGCGATCACGCAGACCGTGGCCGGCGAGCAGTCCTCGGTGAACCTCGGCACGCAGCTGTGGCCGCACGCCGACGACAAGCCGGTGACCCGCCGGATCAGCTACCGCAACGACGGCACCGAGCCCGTCACCCTCGATCTGTCGACGACCGGGACGACCGGGCCCGAGGGCAAGCCCGCACCGGCCGGCTTCTTCACCGTCGGCGCCGACCGGATCACCGTCCCGGCGGGCGGCACCGCGGGTGTCGACGTCACGGCGGACACCCGGATCGGCAGCCAGGACGGCGTGTTCGCCGGGGTGCTCGTCGCCCGCGCGACCGAGGGCGGCCAGCGCGTCCGTACCTCCTTCGCCGTGCACCGCGAGGCGGAGGCGTACGACCTCACCCTGAAGTACGTCGACACCGAGGGCAGGCCCTCGCAGTCGGGGACGCTGGTCCTCGGCCAGAACGTCGACCTCCAGCAGGACCTGTACGACACCGACGGCGACGGAGTCGTCAAGGCCCGTGTGCCGAAGGGGACCTACCTGCTGGAGTCGGTGGTCCGGACGCCCAAGGGGGCGGCGGCCGACCCGGATCTCGCGCTGATGACGCAGCCGAAGCTCACCGTCACCAAGAAGACCACGGTGACCTTCGACGCCCGTAAGGCCAAGCCGGTGGACATCACCGTGCCGGGGTCCGCCAAGAGCGTGCAGACGCTCGTGCGGTACTCCCTGGAGACCGGTTCCTTCTTCCACAACTCGGACTGGCAGATGGCCTCCTTCAAGGGGTTCCGCACCGGCCATGTGGGCGCCACGCTGCCGGCGAAGGAGTTCGGCTCGCAGGTCGGCGGCACCTGGCAGAAGGGCAGTACGACGTACAACGTGGTCTACGACCGGAGCGGTTCGCTGTTCACCGGGCTCACCCGCAAGGTCGCCGCGAGTGAACTCGCCCTGGTGAAGCTGGGGATCGGCGCCTCCGTCAAGAACGCCAAGGGCGTGGTCATCCCGACCTGGGAGACGGGCTCGGGGGCCGCGAACGGGACGTTCAGCAAGCCGTTCGCCCTGCCGTCCACCGCGAAGGCGTACGTCAACGCGCCCAAGGGCGTCAAGTGGGGCTTCAGCACGATGCAGCTCCGGCCCGGAGCGAGCGGCGACTTCGACGTCTACGTGTCCGAACCCGCCGTTCGGGCCTACCAGGCCGGGAAGACGTACACGCGGACGCACAACGTCGGTGTGTTCAGCCCGAAGATCGACAAGTACAACACCGCCATGCGCTGGGGCAATGAACTCAGTGTCTGCATAGGGGAGTTCGCGGACGGCTCAGGGAACTACGTCGAGTCGGCGACCACCGGGCGGCGCTCCGCCGTCACCGTCGACGGCAAGAAGATCGTGGACGAGGCGGGGCCGCTCTGCCAGGACCTCAGCGGTCTGCCGTCCCGGTCCGCCACGTACCGGGTCAGCACGGACGTGACCCGCTCCACGAAGGTCGCCGGGGTCAGCACCCGTCTCGTCGCGGCCTGGACCTTCACCTCGAAGAAGGTCACCGGTGACTTCTACCGGGCGCTGCCGCTCTCCTCGGTCCGCTTCGCCCCCAAGCTGGACCTGGCCGGCAGCGCGCCCGCCGGCCGCAGGTTCACGGTCCCGCTGACCCTCCAGGGGCCCGCGGCCAAGGACTTCAAGTCCCTCGCCGTCCAGGTCTCCTACGACGGCGGCAAGAAGTGGACCAAGGCCCCGGTCACCACGGAGAAGGGTGAGCGGAGCCTCGTGCTGAACCACCCGAAGAAGGCCGAGTCGGTCTCCTTCAAGGCGAAGCTCACGGACAAGAGCGGCAACACCTACGAGGTCACCGTGGTGAAGGCGTACCTGCTCCGGTAGGCGTCAACGGTCCTCAAGGGTGTCCAGTGCCACGGCCTGCGCGATGGCGAGACGGCGGTCGATGTCGGCGGAACCGATGTCGAGCACGTACCGGTCGCGCAGGCCGAACTTCCTGTCGAGCGACATCAGCCGCTTTGCTCCTCCGGTCGCCGTGAAGTCGAAGTGGTAGGGCCAGAGGAAGGGCACGTACTCCAGGTACGGCAGGAACTCCCAGACCCGGCGCAGCAGGGCCACCACCCTGTTGCGCTCGCGGCCGGTCAGCTCCGGTGTCCCCGGCTGCTCCATGGCCCAGGTCGAGCGCACCAGCGAGACGACGGGCCGCTCGCGGAACGAGCCGATGACGGCACCGGCGCCGTCCCGTACGTCGTGGACGGCGCCGAAGCCGTCGACCTGACGGGCCTCGGACGTGCACAGCACGCTGGTCCTCGACTCGTCGGTGTAGATGGTCACCTCCTCCTTGGCCGACATGACCTTCCGCCGCGCGAAGGCGACCACCTCCCCCTCGCGGTCGCCCGGCCCTGCCACGGTCACCACGTACTGGTTGGCCGTACGGGCCGTCTTCTGCCGGATGGTGAAACGCGCGTGCCCCTGGAGCTGTTCGTCGTCCCTCACGTGGAGTCCCCCTGTCGTACCGCTGCTTCCCGGCACGTCATCGTCGTCGTGAGGGCAAGGGGGGATCAGCCCTCTTTCGTCGTTCGCCGCTACGACCGGAGGAGGACGCGGCCCCGTGCGGAGGCCGCCTATCGTCGGCCCGTGGATGAGGCAAAGACCGCACACATCGCACTCCGGAGCCGTCGGCGTATCGCGGGGGAGGTCGTGCTCGCGGGTGTTCTCGCGTGGCTCGCGGGGCAGTTGGACGCGGCGGTGGCCGGGTTCGGTGTACGCAGCTTCGCCGTCGCCGCGGGGGTCGCCGTGCTGTCGGCGGCCCGGCGCTCGCTGCCGGCGACGGTCCTGCTCGTCACCGCCGCCGCGGCCGGTGAACTGGACGCCGCCACACCCTTGTTGATGTGCGTGAGCTGGTCGGCGGGCAGCCGCGTCGTCGGACCCTGGCGGGCGGTGGCCGTGTTCGCCGCCGCGTTCGTGCTGCATGGCGCGCGTTCCGTCCACACCGCGGTCACCGCGGCCGATCCGCTGTCGTGGCCCATGGCGGTCGCGCTGACCACCGGGCTGTTCCTGCTGCTGTCGGTCGGACCGGCGATGATCGCCCGCTACCGGGCCCAACGCCGTGAGCTGCTGGCCGTGCTGCGGCGGCACAACGACCAACTCGTGCGCGAGCAGGCGATGGTGGCACGGCAGGCACGGCTCCTGGAACGCAACCGCCTGGCCCAGGACATGCACGACAGCCTGGGCCACCAACTCGTCCTGATCAGCGTCCACGCGGGCGCGCTCCAGGTCGACCCCGACCTCGACGAACGCCAGCGGGACGGCGTACGGATCCTGCGCGAGGCATCCGTCACCGCGATGGAGGAACTGCGGGAGGCGGTGGGCGTCCTCCACGAGGAGAGGGACGAGCGCGGCCGAACCGACGGACGAGCGAGGAGAGTTCCCGAGGCCGACAATGGCCCCGGCACCGGCCCCGGCACCGGCGACCCGGGCGACGGCCGGCACGGCTCCCGAACGATCGCCGCCCTCGACGCCCTCGTCGCATCCTCCCGGGCGACGGGCGCCACCGTCGACCTCCGCAGGTCCGGCACGGTACGCCCCCTGGCCCCCGCCGCCGACCACACCGCGTACCGCATCGCCCAGGAGGGCCTGACCAACGCCCTCAAGCACGCCCCCGGCGCCCCGATCACCCTCGCCCTGCGTTACGAGCCGGACAGCCTGGTGGTGGAGGTCGCCAACGGCCCCGTATCGGCCGCCAGTTCGCCGGAGGCCACGCCCGCACCGGTCAGCGGCGGCCGGGGCCTGGAGGGCCTGCGGGAACGGACCCGGCTCGTCGGCGGCATGCTGCACACGGGCCCCGGCACCGACGGCGGCTTCCGCGTCGCGGGCATCCTTCCCTACGGCACCGGAGGCCCTCACGACACCGGAGGCGCGACTTTCGTCGATCAGGACGACGACTTTGTGGGGCAGTCCGGAGCAGGCACGGCCGACGACAGTGGAGCGGTCATCGACCGAACTGATCCACAAGGGGAGTTGGCCGCCACCATGAGCAAAGGCAAGAACATCGCCATCGGCTGCGCCGTCACGGCGGTCGTCGTGGTCGTGGGGGTGCTCGGCCTCGGCGCATGGGGGCTGGGCAAACTCATGAAGGAGGCGGAGAAGGTGTCGCTCTCGCCGAGCGTGTACGAGGCGGCGAAGATCGGCGATCCCGAGTCCGCGCTGCGGGAGAAGCTGCCCGACGGGGATTCGGTACTGACCGAGGGCCTGGAGAAGCAGGGCCCGCCGGTACCGGAGGGCGCCACCTGCCTCCACTTCATGTCCGACGACCCCGACGCTCTCACGAGCGTTTTCTTCCGGTTCTGCTTCCGCGACGGGAAACTGGTGGACAAGCAGACCTTCACGGACGAGGTCTGACCTTGAGCGCGACCTGTCGGATCTTGAGCGCGACCTGTCGGACCGGATCGGGGCATGATGGCGGGGCCATGCCATCCGCTCCCCGACCGACACCGCGCAGGAGGCCGAGTGATCCGGGTCCTCGTCGCCGACGACGAGCCGCTCATCCGGGCCGGGATCAGGATGATCCTCATGTCCGCCCCCGACATCGACGTGGTCGCGGAGGCGGGGAACGGCCGCGAGGCGGTGGAGAGCACCCGGAGCACCGCCGTCGATGTGGCCCTGCTGGACATCCAGATGCCGGTGATGGACGGGCTGACGACCCTGGGCGAACTGCGCCGGGTCGCGCCGCACGTACGGGCCCTGATCCTGACCACGTTCGGGCAGCGGGACAACGTCCTGCGCGCCCTCGGCCAGGGCAGCGTGGGCTTCCTGCTCAAGGACTCCGCGCCCGACGAACTGATCCACGCCGTGCGGGCGGCAGCGGCGGGGAACGCGTATCTCTCGCCGGCGGCCACCCGTCATGTGGTGCACGCCCTCGCCTCCCCGGAATCGACCCGCGCGGAGGCGGCCAGGCGCCGCGTCGACGTGCTGACCGCACGGGAACGCGACGTGCTCGCGCTCCTCGGCGAAGGGTTGTCCAACGCGGACGCGGGCCGCCGCCTGCACATGAGCGAGGCCACCGTGAAGACCTACGTGAGCCGCATCCTGAACAAGCTGGACTGCGACAACCGGGTACAGGCGGCCCTCCTCGCCCGCGACGCCGGTCTGCGCCCCCCGCGGCTCTGAGCGACGCGGCGCACCGACTCACCGACGACAGAAGAACGCTGAAGAAGAGCTGAAGAAGAACAGTGAAAGAGAAGAAACCCATGCGCAGATTAGCCTCGGCCGTCACCGCCGGTCTGATGACCTTCGCGGGAGCGCTCACGGCAACCATTGCCCCGGCCCAGGCGGCGGCCCCGACCGCCGAGTACGTGGCCCTCGGCGACTCGTACGCCTCAGGCGTCGGCGCCGGCTCGTACGACCCGGCGAGCGGTGACTGCAGGCGGAGCACGAAGAACTACCCGCGCCTGTGGGCGGCGGCCAACCCCGAGTACAAGCTGACGGACGTCACGTGCAGCGGGGCGAAGATCCCTGACGTCCGGGCGAAGCAGCTGACCGCGCTGAAGCCGACGACGAACCTGGTCACCCTCACGGTCGGCGGGAACGACGCCCAGTTCGCCCCGGTGGTCGAGGCCTGCCTCACCAAGGACGACAGCTACTGCGAGAGCGTCACGATGTGGACGTCGTACTACGCCAGGAACCAGATGGTGGACGAACTCACCGCCCTGTACAAGGACATCAAGGCCCGCTCCCCGAAGGCGCTGATCCTCGTCTTCGGCTACCCGAAGGCCCTGTCCTCGACCGGCACGTGCTCCCCGATCGACCTCAGCCCCCGCAAGCGCACCGCGATGAACGGCTTCGCCGACGCGCTCGCCGAGGGCACCCAGAAGGCGGCGGCCGGCCAGAACGCCTACTTCGTCGACATGCGCAAGCCGTTCGGCGGCCACGGCGCGTGCGGCACCGACCCGTGGCTGCACGGCGTCAACCTGACCGAGACCGCCGCGACCTTCCACCCCAACGCGGCGGGCCAGGAGAAGGGCTACGCGGCGAAGTTCCTCGCCACCTGGGGCTGATCCCCGGGTGACCGTACGGCCGGGCCCAGCCATGGGGGTTGAGCCCGGCCCCGGTCGCCCGGTCGCCCGGTCGCGCGGTCGCGCGGTCGCGCGGTCGCGCGGTCGCGCGGTCGCGCGGTCGCGCGGTCGCGCGGTCGCGCGGTCGCGCGGTCGCGCGGTCGCGCGGACACGGCACAATGCGGGTATGCCGCCCGACCCTGACACCGTCGACGCCCGCCGGGAAGCCCTCCGCCACCGGTGGCTGCCCGCGCTGCTCTCCGCCCGGGACGGGGCCCCCGGGCCCGCGCCGGAGCCGTACGCCGACAACCTGATCGAACGGTGGGCGGAACCCCAGCGGAAGTACCACACCCTCGACCACCTCACGGCGGTACTGGACCGGATCGAGGTGCTGGAGGAGTTCGCGGCGGACCCGGATCTCGTGCGGCTGGCGACCTGGTTCCACGACGCCGTGTACCTGCCCGACCGGTCGGAGAACGAGGAGCGGTCGGCCCGGCTCGCCGAGCGGGCGCTGACCGAGGCCGGGGTGCCGGCGGAGAAGGTGGCGGAGGTCGCCCGGCTGGTGCGGCTGACGATCACCCACGATCCGGCCGACGACGACACCAACGGGCAGGTGCTGTGCGACGCGGATCTCGCGATCCTGGCGTCGCCGCCGGAGGCGTACGCCGCCTACGCCGCCGCCGTGCGGGAGGAGTACGGGTTCGTGCCGGACCAGGCGTTCCGCGAGGGCCGGGCGGCGGTGCTGCGCCAGCTCCTGGACCTGCCCCGGCTGTTCAGGACGCCGTACGGGGAGCGGGAGTGGGAGGGCCGGGCGCGGAGGAACCTCCGCACCGAACTGGCGGCCCTGACGGAACCGGCCGGGTAGGAACAGGGGGAATGCGGCCCGCCGGTCCTCGGTTGCCCCTGTATATGTCTTCTCCCACCACCGCTCCGGACCCCGCCGCCCGCTTCCGCATACCCCTGTCCGTCTACGTCCTCGGCCTCGCCGTCTTCGCGCTCGGCACCAGTGAGTTCATGCTGTCGGGGCTGCTGCCGCCCATCGCCGAGGACATGCACGTGTCGATCCCCCGGGCGGGGCTGCTGATCTCGGCCTTCGCGATCGGGATGGTGGTCGGGGCGCCGCTGCTGGCGGTGGCGACCCTGCGCCTGCCCCGGCGTACGACGCTCGTCGCGCTGATCACGATCTTCGGGTTCGGGCAGGTCGCGGGCGCCCTCGCCCCGAACTACGGCGTCCTCTTCGCCTCCCGCGTGGTGAGCGCGCTCGCCTGTGCCGGGTTCTGGGCGGTCGGGGCGGCCGTGGCCGTCGCGATGGTGCCGGTGAACGCGCGGGCGCGGGCGCTGGCCATCATGATCGGCGGATTGTCGATCGCGAACGTGCTCGGGGTTCCCGCGGGGGCGTTCCTCGGGGAGCACTTCGGGTGGCGTTCGGCGTTCTGGGCGGTGGCGGTGGCCTCGGCGATCGCGCTCGTCGGGGTCGTGACCCTGGTTCCGGCCATTCCCCGGCCCGAGGAGCTGCCCCGGCTGGGGCAGGAGGTCCGGATCTACCGCGACCGCCAGGTCTGGCTGACGATCGCCGTCGTGGCACTCGCCGCCGGAGGCGTCTTCTGCGCGTTCAGCTATCTCGCGCCGCTGCTCACGGACGTGGCGGGGCTGGACGCGGGCTGGGTGCCGACGGTTCTCGCGCTGTTCGGGATCGGCGCGCTGATCGGCACGGCGATCGGGGGCCGGGTCGCGGACGCGCACCTCTTCGGGGTGCTGATCAGCGGCATCACCGCCTCCACCGTCTTCCTCGTCGCCCTGGCCCTGCTCGCCCAGTACGCCGTGGCCGCCGTCCTGCTCTCCTTCCTCCTCGGGGTGTCCTGCTTCTACACCGCCCCGGCGCTCAACGCCCGGCTGTTCAACGTCGCCGGCGCCGCCCCGACCCTGGCCGGCGCCACCACCACCGCCGCGTTCAACCTCGGCAACACCGGCGGACCCTGGGTCGGCGGGGTGGTCATCGACGCGGGCCACGGCTTCGCCTCCACCGCCTGGGCGGGCGCCGCCATCACCGCCGCCGCGATCGGCACCACCGCCGTGTCGCTGCGCCTGCACCGGCGTACGCGGTCCTCGCGGCTGGTGGCCGGGAGCGGTGACAGCGCCGTAAATCCAGTACGTACGGACGTCTGACGCCGCCTATCCTCGCCGCCATGCGACCAATGGGTGGGGATCAGGTGGGGGAAGCCGTCGAGCACTGTCTGGCGGTGCTGGGGACGGTGGCCGACCGGGACTGGGAGGGCGTGAAGGCCGGCCGGCTGGAGTGGAGCTGCCGGGGGACGGCCGACCACATCGCCTCGGACCTGATCGCGTACGCGGGGCAGCTGGCGGGGCGGCCGACGGCACGCTGGGTACCGTTCGAGATCGACATGTCGGAGTGCGAGAACAACACCGACGTCCTGGAGGTGATCCGGACGACCGGCGTGCTGCTGGCGGCCACCGTCACCGCCACTCCCCGCTCGGTCCGCGGCTTCCACCCGTATCCGTTCCGCGCGGCCGACCGTGAGGGCTTCGCGGCGATGGGGGTCGCCGAGGTGCTGCTGCACACGTTCGACATCGCCGAGGGCCTCGGGCTGCCCGCGTCCGCGCACGTACCGCCCGTCGGGCTGTGCGAGTCCGTGCTCGCGCGCCTCTTTCCGCACGTCAGGCCCGGTGACGACCCCTGGGCGACGCTGCTGTGGGCCACCGGCCGGGGCGAGCTGCCGGGGCGGGCGCCCGTCACGCAGTGGCAGTGGCGCAATCCGCTGCACATCGACGCCGGACGGCTCGTCCTCCAGGGCGTCCACCCCGCGGCCGCGTCCGATCTCGCCGAGGGCGGCACCGGGGGCTTCGACTGGATCGTGGGCGGGCCCGTCGACGGGACACGCGTCGGGGCGGGGATGACGTTCCAGGGGTACGAGGCGGGGGTGCACCGGCCGGAGTGGGGCATGTTCGTGCTCGTGCGCAAGGAGGACGGGCTCGCCGTCGGCGCGCTCGGCTACCACGGCGCACCGGACGAGGAGGGCCGCGTCGAGGTCGGCTACGACCTGGTCGAGGGGGCTCGCGGGCGCGGCTACATGACCGAGGCTCTGGGGGCACTGGCCGACTGGGCCCGGCAAAGGGCCCGGGAGCAGGGGGACGTGCGGACGCTGTTCGCGGTCGTCGAGAAGACCAACACGCCTTCCCAGGGCGTCGTCTCCCGGGCCGGTTTCGAGAAGGTCAGCGACGACTGGGGCGACGGCGAGCACGGGACGCAGTTCGCGTACGAACTCCGCCTCGACGCCTGACGCCCGCCGGGACGGACGCGCACGGGCCGGGACCGCTCAGACCGGGCACGCACGGGCCGGGACCGCACGGCCGGGACCGCTCAGGCCGTCGTGGCTCCGCGCCGCTTCGGTCTGCGCAGTCCCGCCTCCGTCAGCCTGCGCAGCAGTTCCTTCGAGCCCACCTGTACGGCCCCCGCCCGTACGACCTCCTCGTAGCGGTGGGACGGGATGTCGTAGTGGTCGCGCTCGAAGGCGCGCTCGGGGATGTCCAACCGCCGTGCGAAGGCGTGCAGTTCGTCGAAGGACGCGTCGCTCACGAGGTGGGACCACATGCGCCCGTGCCCCGGCCAGGTGGGCGGATCGATGTAGAGACTCACGACGAGGACCCCTTCCCGAAGCCCTCTCCGGACCCCTTCCCGAACCCCTCCCCGGACTCGTCCGCGGACTCTCCTGCGAGGGCCGTCCCCAGCGCCCCCACCGCCGCGACCCGCACCCCCGCCTGGTGGCACACCCACCGCGGGTCGGGTCCCAGTTCCGGTTCCACGTCGAGCGCGTGCGGGTCGCCGTCCTCGCAGACCGGGCAGAGGGGCCAGCGGCCGTACCGTTCGAGCAGGGCGTCCTGGACGTCCTGGGCGACGAGCCCGGCGACGTACGGCACCCCGTCCGGCCACTGCTCGACCCACCAGCGGCGCTGGACGACCGATTCCTCCACCATGGACACGACATCGGCCTCGGCGACCCTCCCGGCCGCCAGATCGGCGAGAACGAGGGCGCGGGCCGCGTGCAGCGCCTGCTCAAGGGGGCTCACGGGGTCACTGCTGGGGCTCATGCATCCATTGTGCGGCCCTTGACCACGGGGCCGGACAGAAAATATCTTTCATTATGTGAGTGATGACGTGAAGGAAATTTTCGCAACCGCGGCGGGACAGGGCGCGAGCCGCCCCGCCGAGGGGCGGAGCGGGTCCCCCACCACGTCGTCCGCACCCCCCGCCCCCGCCGCCCTCGCGGCGAAGGTGCGGACGCTGGCCCCGTCCATGACCCGTTCCATGCAGCGCGTCGCGGAGGCCGTCGCGAACGACCCGGCGGCCTGCGCCGCCCTCACGGTCACCGGCCTCGCCGAGCTGACCGGCACCAGCGAGGCGACGGTCGTCCGCACGGCCCGCCTCCTCGGCTACCCCGGCTACCGCGACCTGCGGCTCGCCCTCGCCGGCCTCGCCGCCCACCAGCAGTCGGGCCGCGCCCCCTCGGTGACGGCCGACATCGCGGTCGACGACCCGCTGTCCGACGTGGTCGCCAAACTCGCCTACGACGAGCAGCAGACCCTCGCGGACACGGCCGCCGGACTCGACATGGGCCAGCTCGGCGCGGCGGTCGGAGCGCTGGCCGGGGCCCGTCGTATCGACATCTACGGCGTCGGCGCGTCCGGGCTCGTCGCCCAGGACCTCACGCAGAAGCTGCTCCGCATAGGGCTGATAGCCCACGCGCACAGCGACCCGCACCTCGCCGTCACCAACGCGGTGCAGCTTCGCGCGAAGGACGTGGCCGTGGCGATCACCCACTCCGGCTCGACGGGCGACGTGATCGAGCCGCTGCGGGTCGCCTTCGACCACGGGGCGACGACGATAGCGATCACCGGACGGCCGGACGGACCGGTCTCCCAGTACGCCGACCACGTGCTGACGACCTCCACGGCCCGGGAGAGCGAGCTGAGACCGGCCGCGATGTCGTCCCGGACGAGTCAGCTGCTGGTGGTGGACTGCCTGTTCGTCGGGGTGGCACAGCGGACGTACGAGTCGGCGGCGCCCGCGCTGTCGGCGTCGTACGAGGCGCTGGCGCACCGGCACCGCACCGGGGGCCCGTCGCGCTAGCGGCCGGGCGACGAGCGCCCCGCCCCCGCGTCCAGGCCACTCCCCGCCCCCACGCACATCCGCGCGAACGCACCGGCCACCGGCACACCAGCGCACCGCCACACCGCCACACCTACGCCCCGCCGCCCACAGTCCGCCCGTCGCCACCGCCACCGCCACCGCCACCGCCACGAGACGTCCCGCGCACCGCCGTACCACCGCACCGCCCCGTACGGAATGAGCCGCCATGCCCCCCACCCCGCCTCCCGCCTCCTCCGACACGACCTCCGACACCACCGCCGATGCCACCGCCGACGCCCTCTCCAACCACCTCGCCGTGCGCGCCGAGTTGGAGTCGCTGACGACCGAGGCGTTCCGGCCGGAGCTGGCCGACATCGATCAGCTGCCGACGCTCGACATCGCGAAGCTGATGAACGCCGAGGACGCGACCGTGCCGACGGCGGTCGCCGCGCAGCTGCCGCTGATCGCGGCGGCCATCGACGCGATCGCGGAGCGGATGGCGCGGGGCGGCCGGCTCATCTACGCGGGAGCGGGTACGGCCGGGCGGCTGGGTGTCCTCGACGCGTCCGAGTGCCCGCCGACGTTCAACACCGCGCCCTCGCAGGTCATGGGCCTGATCGCGGGCGGCCGGGAGGCCGTGGTCACCTCGATCGAGGGGGCGGAGGACTCGGCGGAACTGGCCCGCACCGACCTCGACGCGCTCGGGCTGACGCCCGACGACACGGTGGTCGGTGTCTCCGCCTCCGGCCGCACCCCGTACGCGGTGGGCGCGGTGGAGCACGCGCGCGCGGCCGGCGCGCTCACGATCGGCCTGTCCTGCAACGCGGCCAGCGCCCTCGCCGCGGCGGCCGACCACGGTATCGAGGTCGTCGCCGGGCCCGAGCTGGTCACCGGCTCGACCCGTCTCAAGGCGGGCACGGCCCAGAAGCTGGTCCTCAACATGCTCTCGACGATCACCATGATCCGCCTCGGCAAGACCTACGGGAACCTCATGGTCGACGTCCGCGCCACCAACGACAAGCTCCGCGCTCGCTCCCACCGCATCGTCGCCCTCGCCACGGGCGCGACGGACGCCGAGATCGAGACGGCCCTGACCGCCACGAACGGCCAGGTCAAGCACGCCATCCTCACCATCCTGAGCGGCGTGGACGCCACCACGGCGACCCGCCTGCTGACAGAGACCGGAGGCCATCTGCGGGCGGCCCTGGCAGCGGCGACGACGGGCTGACCCACCGACCTACAGGGGCCCTTGGTGAACGTTGAGCTGGCGCAGCTCGACCGCCAGACGGGCGGCCGTCACGAAGTCCCTGTCGTCGTGCAGGACGACCAGACCGTGGTGAGCGGCGGTGGCGCAGATCTGCAGATCGACGGCGGACAGTGCCTGGTGTTCGCCCCGCTCGGCGGCCCTCAGTTGCAGTCCGCCGATCCAGTGCGGCGCGTTCTTCGGTACGGAGGCATCGGCGTACAGGTCCTCGAACATCGCGAGGTACGCCTCGTACTCCTTGAGATCACGAGCGGACCGCAGGAACTCCGCCCGCTGCGGATAACACGACCGGAGGTCGCCGTCCATGACGACCGGGCGCCACACGTCGTGGAGACGCCGGTCCCGGAGCAGGCACCACAGGGCGGACGAGTCCAGCAGATAGCCGCTCACGCGCGGTGGGCCTCCTTGTCCGCGCGATGCGCGGCCTCGGCCCCCTCGATGTCCCACTGCTGGGCGAGTTCGAAGTACTTGTCGTGCGCGGCGCCGCGCTGCAACCGCAGGTTGTACTCCTCCAGCGCCTTCGCCACGGCCGCCGTCTTCGTCCGGTGCCCGCCCAGGCGCTTGGCGGTCTCCAGCGCCTCGTCGTCGATGTCGATGTGCGTCAGGGACATACGGCCCTCCGGCTCCCGCGATGTACAGAATCATCGGCGATCCCGCCCTTCAGTGTACATAGCCGACCCTGCGAGGCCCGGCCCCGGAGGTGATGTCAGTGGGGTGTGGCACGGTGGTGGGGATCGCCGATGTCCCGTGTCCCGCATGCCCCACCTGCCCACTCCCGCCAGGGAAGGACCGAGCCCGTGAACCACGCCCAGCTCACCGCCCTCGGCCGCGCCCTGCGCCTCCTCGGCGAGCACGGCGACGCGCTGACCGCCGACACGCCGGACGCCCGGCTGCACGAGGTGAAGGAGGACATCAAGCGCGCCCTGGAGCTGCTGGACGAGACGGTCACGTCGGCCAAGCCGACGACGCGCTGCGCCGAGCATCCGAACGGCCCGGTCGACGAGGAGGCCCCCGACCTCTGTCTCCTGTGCGAGACCCGCCGCCGCACCGCCCGCCGCACCCAGTTGAACGACAGCTACGGCCCTCCCCGCCCCACCGGCCCCACCGCCCAGGCCCCCTCGCGCTACGGCGTACGGGACGACCGCCCGGAGCCGCAGCAGCGCTGGCTCCCCGAGGCGTGGAACGGCCAGGTCTGGCAGCTCTGCGGCACCCCCCGCCGCGACCGCCGCGAGGCCGAGCTGTTCCTCGCCGCCCAGCGCCGGGGCCCCCGTCCCGCCGTCGCGTACCGCCTGGTCCAGGAGTTCACGGACTACGACGTGACCCGTATCTGGGGCGAGCCGGTCCGGATGGACATCGAGCCGATGGGGAACGTCTGAGCGGCGACCCGGCGGGAGCGTGTTGAACGTGCTGATCACCGGCCGCCGACCGGCATCCGCTGATCGGACCAACGGCCGCTCCGGCACCGGGCCGCCTCCCCCTCGCATCTGGCAGAGTCGACGGGGGTCCAGGGTCCGTGGCCGACGGTGCCCGGCCTCAGTGACCTGGGGAGACACCATGGGCGCAGCGGCAGACGACCCTCGATGAGCCAGCCCGGACAGCCACCACTGTCGGAACAGCCAGGACAGCGCGCCGAGGGCGCCGGCCCGTTCACGACTCGGCTCACCTGGCAGCCGCCCGGCGGCGGAACCGCGGTCTGGGAGTCGCGGCTCGCCCGGCGCCGCGGGCTCATCACCGTCCACCCGACCGGCGCGGCCGCCGCCCGTCACGCCCGCGCCGACGACACCGCCGTCGCCCGGCTGCGCAGGCTCAACGCGATCGCCGCCACCGTCTTCGTCGTCGGCGGAGCGCTGTTCGCCGCGGGTGCCGCCGTCGCCCAGTTCGGCTCGGGCGACGCCACCACCGCCGCGTCGATCTACTTCGCCGGCGGCCTCTTCTTCAACACCGGCGGCTATGTGTCCCTGCTCCAGGTGATCAACGCGCCTCGCCATGTGCCGGGCGGCGAAGGCGTCCTGGTCACCCGGCGCTGGCGCTGGTGGAGCTACGAGCCGGGCCGGGCCGACTGGCTGAGCACGTTCGTCCTGTTCGCCGGCACCCTGGTCTTCGGCGTCAACCTGCTCGACTCCTTCCTGCAGGGCCTGAGCGTGCAGCAGGTCAACCGTCTGATCTGGACGCCCGACATGATCGGCTGCGCGCTCTTCCTGATCTCCGGACACCTCGCCCTGGTGGAGATCTGCCACGGCCGGCCACGCCTGCTGCCGCACGACCTCGGCTGGTGGATCGTCGCCGTGAACCAGCTCGGCTCGGTCCTCTTCATGGTCTCGGCGTTCGCCGCCTACACCCGCCCGGCCACCGGCAGCCTCATCAACGCCGACATCGCCAACTGGGGCACCCTCACCGGCGCCCTCTGCTTCTCCGTCGGCGGCATCCTCCAGTACCTCGAACGCCCGTAGCCGCCGGCACCGCGATCAGCCCTGGGGCTCCTGCGGCTTGACGTCGACCTCGCGCAGGCCCTGCTCCTTGAGCCCGGTGCGGGCCTCGGTGCGGTGCCCCCGGGCGATGTAGTCCCGCACGACCGCCTCGACGGCGTCCTGCGGCGATCCGACTCCCGCCAGGACCATCACCTCCACCACCAGTTCGGCATCGAGACTGATGTTGACCTTGGCCACTGAGCTGCCCCCTTCGTCGGCCTCGGAGACTAACAGCCGCCCGGCAGAAGGACTTCAGCCGACACCGGCCGGCAGCGTCGTCACGGAGGACACCCGCAGCCGTACGGGGAGGGCACCGGAGTCCAGGTTGGCCGCCAGTTCCTCGGCCTCCTGCGGGGTGAAGTTCCCGGAGATCTCGGCCGTGCCGCCGGTGATCGCGCTGGTCACTGCAGGGGCGGAGACGACCTCACCGTCGAGGACGATGGCGAACTGGTTCTGCGGCGACGTCTGCCGGGCCAGCCTGCCCGTGACGTCGGCGAACTTCTTCGCGCCCGCCGAGGTGAACTCCAGCGTCACGAACCAGCCGCCCCCGCGTGCCGCGTCGACGTCCGCCGCCGCGTCGGACACCTCCGTACCGGGCACGGCGACCGGGCCGAGTTCGTACGTGGACAGGACGTCCTGCTGCTCCCCGCACGCGGTCAGCGGCTGCGACGGGGAGGCGTCCACGTCCGCCCGGCACCGGCCCTTGTCCTCCGCCGGCGCCTGGGCCAGCACCGGCCGGAACGCCAGCTCGGCCGGCGCGCCCAGCGCCTTCAGCGACTCCTGGCTCCCGGCCGGACCGGCCACCGTGATCTGCCGCCGCTCCTCGACCGTCACCTCGACATCCGTCAGCTTGGCGGCCTTCACCCGCTCCCGCATCAGCCCGGCCGCCCGGTCCAACGCCTCCGCGGACACGGGTTCTTCGGACGTGAACGTCACGTACGCCCGGCCCCCGCCCGATGAACCCGAGGGCAAGGCCGTGGTGCGTGGCCTGTCCGACCCCGCCGCCTTCGAGTCGCCGCCCGGACCGTCACCCGCGCCGCCGCACCCGCACAGCAACCCCACCAGACACACCAGTCCGAGCATCCCTCGCCGCACAGCCGTCCCCCGCCCTCGATCCCTGACCGCCCAGCCTGGCACGCCCGTGCCACAAAGGGGACAACTTCCCTCCAAGTGTCACCAAGCGCCCAACACGGAGGCTGCCCTTGCCTGTTGACGTGAAGCGTCAGCCGAACGGGTTGCCGTGACCCGGTGGCCGGCCGCCCGGCGGCAGGTAGCGCAGGCGCCCGGCCGGGTCGGTCACCGGCGTGAACCCTGCGGCCCGGAGCCGCGCGGCGTACCCGGCGTTGCGGCGACGGGTCGCGGCGAGCCCCAGGTACGCCAGCCCCATGAGCACGACCCAGCTGCCGACGCCGACGGCGACAGCCACACCGACGGCAACGCCCTTGAACGGGTATCCGATGCCGAAGGCCAGCCCGGTGAGACCGATACCCGCGAGGCCCAACCTCTCCTTGTCCGTGTGCTGATGGCCGAGGTCGAACATCATGCGGGCCCTGAGGAGTTCGATCTCGTCAGGCACGACGGGCGGCAACGGACCCCCGTTCCGCGCGTCGGGATACCGCGCCCGGTTCCGCGCGGCACGCTCCCGGCCCTCGGGGCTCGGGTCGGGCACGAGCCGCAGCACCATCTTGTTGTCGCCGCTGGTGTTCAGGTCCAGGTACTCGTACCCGAACTGCTCGGCGAGGAAGGCGAGTCGGGTGAGTCCCTTCATCGTCGACATGCCGAAGGCAAGCCGTAGGGGTTCCCCGCTCTCCATCTTCCGCAACATCTTCCGCGCGCGTCTCGTACCCACCGGGACCCCCGTCCGCCACCAACGCCTACCGCATCAACACCTACTGATCGAACAGCATTTCACTCAGGCGCCCGATCTGATCGGGGTCGGACGACCAGCAGTACAGGACCACCTCGTCCGCCCCGATCCCGGCGTACCCGTCGACCGCCGCCCGGATGGCCTCCGGCGTGGTCAGCAGCCCCTCCGCCATGTACTCCGCGCGCCCGGTGAAGGCGTAGTAGCGCAGCAGGTGGGCGCGGGCGTCGGCGATCACGGACGGCGGCCCGACCGCGACGCTGACCTGGGCCACGAGCTTCGGGCGCCCGGAGCGCCCGTGCTTCTCCCAGGCGGCCTCGACGTCACGGAACAGGCGGCCCAGGTACGCCGGAGGCAGCGCCGCACCGAGGAAGCCGTCGCCCCAGCGTGCGACGCGTTCGAGCGCGGCGGGGGCGAAGCCGCCGAAGAGGATCTCGGGGCCGCCGGGGGTGGCGGGCAGGGGCCCGACCGGTCCGACCCCCTCCGCGTACGGCTGCCCCGACCAGGCCCACCGCAGCTGCTCCAGCTGCTCGTCGAGGCGACGTCCGCGCCGCCGGATGTCGATCCCGGCGACCCGGCAGTCGTCCTCACGCCCGCCCACACCGATGCCGAGGGTGAAGCGCCCGCCGGAGATCCGGTCCAGCGTGGCCGTCTGCTTGGCGAGGATCGCGGTGTTGTGGTGCGGGGCGAGCAGGACCTCGGTCTGGACGCGGACGCGGTTCGTGGCCCCGGCGAGCGCGGCCAGCGTGACCAGCGGCTCGGGGTTGTCGTAGACGAGGCGGTCCAGCAGTCCGAGTGTGCGGAAGGGGCTGGCGTCGGCGAGGCGGGCCCAGGTCAGCAGCCCGGCGGGGTCGTCGACGGGCAGCCCGAGCCCGAGGGGGATGCGTGCGGGTACGGCGAGGGAACTCATGGCGGGACACTCCTGTGCGCGGAAGAAGGGCAGGGCAAACTCACTGCCGCCCGCTTCTTGGCCACGCACCCGCGTGTGTGCGTGTCGCCCGCTCCCGTTCTGCGGCGTCCTTCTGGAGAGCGTGATCACCGAAGTGCGCCCACGCTACCCGGCCACCCCGCCCTCCGGCGAGTGAATTAGCCCCCGCCGGGACGCCCCGAAGCTCAAGCGGTCAGCCCCGAGCCCTCTTTTCAAGGAACGGGAGGTGGGCCTCAACCCACCCTCCCACCCGGCAAGTTGACGGCATGCGGTCGACTTGCAACGCAACGTGACGTTGCTGATACGGTGCCCGCAGACGAAACAGCCCCCGCCAGGTGCTACCAACACCTGCGGGGGCTTGACCTACAAGATCGAAGGAAAAGTTCGATCCCATGGCTGTTGCCAACTTTAGTGCTGCCGTCCCGCCCGTGCACGCGGACCCTCACCCTCCGCATCGCCACCCCATGGCGGCCCCGGGTTACGGCAAACGTGCCGCGCCCGGTCAACTCCCGCGCACCGCACATGACTTCGCGGACCTCCTCCCCCGCGAGGCGGCGATCGCCGCGTACCTGGATCGCCTCCCCGACGGCGCCGACATCAGCGTGAAGACGCTGGCCAAGGAGCTGCCGTACGGCCAGTGCGCCCTGCGGACCGCCCTCAACAGGCTCCAGGCGGCAGGGCACTTGCGCCGGGGCCGCGAACATCTGACCGCCGTGTCGGGGACCTCCCACTGGATCACCCGAACGTGGTTCTCCCGTACCGCGCGCGACGACGACTGGTGGGCGAGGTTCACCCGGGGTGACGTACCGGAGGAGTCGCACAAGCCGCCGCCGACCCGCTCCCGCGCCCACATCCTCCTCGCGGCCCTGGGCCGGGAGACCCCCGCGCTCTCCCTCTCCCAGGCCGACTGCGCGGACCTGGCTCCGCTGCTGCTGCCGTGGTTCGAGCGGGGCGCGACCGACGAGACGATCCGCCGGGCCCTCACGGCGGGCCTCCCCACCCCCGTCCACAGCCCGGCGGCCCTCATCCGCACCCGCCTCCGCGACAAGCTCCCCCCGGAGCCGGAACCGCGGCAGGCCCCGGAGCCGTCGTCGTCCCGCCCTCCCCTGCGCATGCTGGAATGCGCCCACTGCCGCACCCCGGGCCGACCGGAGGCCCTGCCGGGCGGCGTCTGCGGCCCCTGCCGGGGCGAACGCGCTCCGGCGCGTCGCCCCGACGCGCCCCTGTCCTCGTCGACCGTCCGCACCCTCGCGGCGGAGATCCGTGCGGCGATGGACCGGCGACGACAGGAGCAGCGGGAGGAGCAGGGGCGACAGGAGCGGCAGGGCAACACCCGTACGACCGCCCCGGCGAAGCTCAGCTGAGCGAGGTCAGCGCCGCCGGCTGGAACGCCTTCAGTTCGTCGAAGCGGCCGTCAAGGACCTTCGCGGCCCACTGCGGGTCCTGGAGGAGCGCGCGGCCCACGGCGACGAGGTCGAACTCCTCGGCCTCCAGGCTGTTCAGCAGGTCGTCGATCCCCTTCGACGGCGCGCCCTCACCGGCGAACGCGGTGAGGAACTCGCCGTCCAGGCCCACCGAGCCGACCGTGATGGCGGGCTTGCCGGTGAGCTTCTTCGTCCAGCCCGCGAGGTTCAGCTCGGAACCCTCGAACTCCGCCTGCCAGTAGCGGCGCGTGGACGCGTGGAACGCGTCGACGCCGGCCGCGACGAGCGGGTTCAGCAGGGCCTCCAGCTCCTCGGGCGTGTGGGCGAGGCGCGCGTCGTACCCGTCCTGCTTCCACTGCGAGTAGCGGAAGATGACGGGGAAGCCGGCCGACACGGAGTCCCGCACGGCCGCCACGACCTCCGCCGCGAACTTCGTCCGGGAGACGAGGTCGCCGCCGTAGGCGTCGGTGCGGCGGTTGGTGCGCTCCCAGAGGAACTGGTCGATGAGGTAGCCGTGGGCGCCGTGCAGCTCGACGCCGTCCATGCCGATGCGCTCGGCCTCGGCGGCGGACTTGGCGAACGCCTCGACGACCTCGTCGATGTCGGCCTGCGTCATGGCCCGGCCGCCCTCGGCCTCGGTGCCGTCGACCCGCAGCCCGGACGGGCCGAGGACCGGCGCGTCGGGGAAGAGCTGTCCCTGCCGCCGGACGGCCCCGATGTGCCACAGCTGCGGGACGATGGTGCCGCCGTGGGCGTGCACCGCCTCCGCGACCCTCGCCCAGCCCGCGAGCTGCTCCTCACCGGCGAACCTCGGCACGTTGTGCACGTCACCGGCGGTCTCGTGCCCGACGTAGGTCCCCTCGGTCACGATCAGGCCGACCCCCGCGGCCGCCCGCCGTCCGTAGTACGCGGCCACGTCCGCCCCCGGCACACCGCCGGGCGAGAACGTGCGCGTCATGGGCGCCATGGCGATCCGGTTGGGAACGGTCAGACCGTTGATCGTGACGGGCCGGGACAGTACCTCGGCGGCACGGGAGGGGGAGGCGGTGGTCACGTGAGGGCTCCTCGGGGACGAACGGATGGAACAGGCCGGTGACTCGCATTACATGCGCGTGCATATAGCCACCCTCCGGACAACCGCCTCGCCCACCCCGGCATTCCGCCCCCGCCCCCGCCTCCGATGTGACCCCGGACACGCCCGAGGGCGGCACCCCCTGGGTCCAGGGAGTGCCGCCCTCGGTACGGAAGGACGGTGATCGACCGGGGTCGATCAGAAGTCCATGTCACCGCCCGGCATGCCGCCGCCGGCGGGCGCGGCGGCCTTCTCCGGCTTGTCGGCGATGACGGCCTCGGTGGTGAGGAAGAGCGCGGCGATGGAGGCCGCGTTCTGCAGCGCGGAGCGCGTGACCTTCGCCGGGTCGATGATGCCCTCGGCGATCATGTCGACGTACTCACCGGTCGCGGCGTTCAGGCCGTGGCCGACGGGGAGGTTGCGCACCTTCTCGACGATGACACCGCCCTCCAGGCCACCGTTGACGGCGATCTGCTTGAGCGGGGCCTCCAGGGCGAGCTTCACGGCGTTGGCGCCGGTCGCCTCGTCACCCGACAGCTCCAGCTTCTCGAAGACCGAGGAGGCCTGCAGCAGGGCCACGCCACCACCGGCGACGATGCCCTCCTCGACGGCCGCCTTCGCGTTGCGAACGGCGTCCTCGATGCGGTGCTTGCGCTCCTTGAGCTCGACCTCGGTCGCGGCACCGGCCTTGATGACGGCCACGCCGCCCGCGAGCTTCGCCAGGCGCTCCTGGAGCTTCTCGCGGTCGTAGTCCGAGTCGCTGTTCTCGATCTCGGCGCGGATCTGGTTGACCCGGCCCTGGACCTGCTCCGAGGAGCCGGACCCGTCGACGATCGTGGTCTCGTCCTTGGTGATGACGACCTTGCGGGCGCGGCCCAGCAGGTCGATCGTGGTGTTCTCCAGCTTGAGGCCGACCTCCTCGGAGATCACCTCGCCGCCGGTGAGGATGGCGATGTCGTTCAGCATCGCCTTGCGGCGGTCGCCGAAGCCCGGGGCCTTGACGGCGACGGACTTGAAGGTGCCACGGATCTTGTTGACGACCAGGGTCGACAGGGCCTCGCCCTCGACGTCCTCGGCGATGATCAGCAGCGGCTTGCCCGACTGCATGACCTTCTCCAGGAGCGGGAGCAGGTCCTTGACGTTCGCGATCTTGGAGTTCGCGATCAGGATGTACGGGTCGTCGAGGACGGCCTCCATACGCTCCATGTCGGTGGCGAAGTACGCCGAGATGTAGCCCTTGTCGAAGCGCATACCCTCGGTGAGCTCCAGCTCCAGACCGAAGGTCTGGGACTCCTCGACGGTGATGACGCCTTCCTTGCCGACCTTGTCCATGGCCTCGGCGATGAGCTCGCCGATCTGGGTGTCGGCGGCGGAGATGGAGGCCGTGGAAGCGATCTGCTCCTTGGTCTCGACATCCTTCGCCTGCTCCAGCAGGGCGCCGGAGACGGCCTCGACGGCCTTCTCGATGCCGCGCTTGAGGGCCATCGGGTTGGCACCGGCGGCGACGTTGCGCAGGCCCTCGCGTACGAGCGCCTGGGCGAGGACGGTCGCGGTGGTCGTACCGTCACCGGCGACGTCGTCCGTCTTCTTGGCGACTTCCTTGACCAGCTCGGCGCCGATCTTCTCGTACGGGTCCTCGAGCTCGATCTCCTTGGCGATGGACACACCATCGTTGGTGATCGTGGGGGCGCCCCACTTCTTCTCGAGGACGACGTTGCGGCCCTTGGGGCCGAGCGTCACCTTGACGGCGTCCGCGAGCTGGTTCATGCCGCGCTCGAGGCCGCGCCGTGCCTCCTCGTCGAACGCGATGATCTTGGCCATGTGAAGTGGTCCTCCCGGACAGGGGGTGGATTGCTCCGGACCGCGCTGGCGCCCGCGACGGACGGCCTGCCTGCCTCGTGGTTCCTTGCCCCACCCGGCCTGCGGGCCTCGCCGACCCGGTCCTCGTTGTCACTCTCACCTTCAGAGTGCTAACGCCAATGATTAGCACTCGCCCCCTGCGAGTGCAAGCGCCTCTCGATGATCCGCAGGTGAACGCGCCCCTCGCGCCCCGCGCGCGACCCCGGTGCGCACCCCTCCGGGACCGGTCCGGGGGCCTGCGCACACAAGAGGGCCCGCACCCCGGAGCGGGGTGCGAGCCCTCCTACGAAGAACGAAGAACGTCGCTGCGTTGAAACCCGGCGCGTACTTCAGCCGGCCGCGAGCCGGACCATGTCCGCCTGCGGCCCCTTCTGACCCTGCGAGATCTCGAACTCGACCCGCTGGCCCTCTTCCAGGGTGCGGTAGCCGTCCATCTGAATCGCGCTGTAGTGGACGAATACATCCGCACCACCGTCGACCGCGATGAAGCCGTACCCCTTCTCCGCGTTGAACCACTTGACGGTGCCCTGAGCCATGCCTAACTCCCCTATTACTGGCCCTTGCACAGATCCACACTTCGCGGATCCGGGTCAGACCTCACCCCCCAACGGTTGGGGGTGTGCGCCGGAACGCGTCGACCGCGGCCGAATGTATCTGTCCAACTGCCCTCTGCAACAGGTCAATCGGACGAGAAATCTGGACACGACCGGTCGGGAATGTACGAACAATTCGCCCGAATTCAGGGCAAGTCGGGCTCCACAAAAGGAGCGAAACACGCAAATACCCTGCACACTTTGGCTACTTCATATAGGGCGTGCGGCGGAATCACATATGCGTCCGGCATGGAATCACTACGGTGATCGGACCGGGTTCCCCAACTCTACAGTGCTCAACCATAGAGAATTGCCCCCTCCGCTTCTCTCACGGAGGGGGCAATTCGATGAACGCTCGGTAATCGAAGTTACCGACGGTTACTACCGACCGGTACGGACCGGGGGTCAGCCACCCGCGACGGCCGGAATGATCGACACGCCCGCGCCGTCCGGCGTCGCCGTCTCCAGCCCCTGCTCGAACCGGACGTCGTCGTCGTTCACGTACACGTTCACGAACCGCCGCAGCTTGCCCTGGTCGTCGAGAACCCGGGCGGCGATCCCGTTGTGGTTCTTCTCCAGGTCGGCGATGACCTCGGCGAGGGTGCCGCCCTCGGCACTGACCTCGGCCTGCCCGCCGGTGTAGGTGCGAAGGATGGTCGGAATGCGGACGTTGACGGACATGATGTGAAACCTCCGGGGAGTGCAGCGAACCTAAGGGGCGCGGGGAACTGCGCGACAAGCCCCCACTTACCCGCAGCAGAACGACTTGCTGACGGGTCCTGCTTACGCGAGACCGGCCTCGCGGAACGAATCAAGGCTGGGCCGGATGGTGGCGGTGAGCCCCGTCCCCGCCACCGCGTCCAGCGTCTTGAGACCGTCACCGGTGTTGAGCACGACCGTGGTGAGCGTCGGGTCGAGCAGCCCGTCCTCGATCAGCTTCTTCGTCACGCCGACGGTCACACCACCGGCGGTCTCGGCGAAGATCCCCTCGGTCCGCGCGAGCAGCTTGATCGCCTCGACGACCTGCTCGTCCGTCACGTCCTCCACGGCCCCCCCGGTCCGCCGCGCGATGTCGAGCACGTACGGCCCGTCCGCCGGGTTGCCGATCGCCAGCGACTTCGCGATGGTGTTCGGCTTCTGCGGCCGTACGACGTCGTGGCCCGCCTTGTACGCCACCGACACCGGCGAGCAGCCCTCGGCCTGCGCACCGAAGATCTTGTACGGCTTGTCCTCGACGAGCCCGAGCTTGATCAGCTCCTGCAGCCCCTTGTCGATCTTCGTGAGCTGCGACCCGGAGGCGATCGGCACGACCAGCTGATCCGGGAGCTTCCAGCCCAGCTGCTCGCAGATCTCGTACGCCAGGGTCTTGGAGCCCTCCGCGTAGTACGGCCGCAGGTTGACGTTCACGAAGCCCCAGCCCTCGCCGGCCGGGTCGCCGATCAGCTCGGAGCAGAAGCGGTTCACGTCGTCGTAGTTGCCCTCGATGCCGACCAGCTCGCCGCCGTAGACCGCGGCCATGACGACCTTGCCCTGCTCCAGGTCGTGCGGGATGAACACGCAGGACCGGAAGCCGGCGCGGGCGGCGGCGGCGCCGACGGCGCCGGCCAGGTTGCCCGTGGAGGAGCAGGACAGGGTGGTGAAGCCGAAGGCGCGGGCCGCCTCCAGCGCCTGGGCGACGACCCGGTCCTTGAAGGAGTGCGTGGGGTTGCCGGAGTCGTCCTTGACGAAGAGCTTGCCGGCGTCGACGCCGAGCGCGGCGGCCAGGTTGTCGGCCTGCACGAGCTGGGTCCAGCCGGGATTGATGTTCGGCTTGGTCGCCACGTCGGCCGGGACGGGCAGCAGGGGGGCGTACCGCCAGATGTTCGCGGGACCGGACTCGATCCGCTTGCGCAGCTCCTCCGTGTCGTAGGCGGAGTAGTCGTACGCGATCTCCAGCGGCCCGAAACACTCCTCGCAGGCGAAGACCGGCCCGAGGGGGACGCGGTGGCCGCACTCACGACAGCTCAGTGCGGCGGCGGGGCCGAGGTCTACTGTGGAGGGGGAGTCGGTGGTGCTTGCAACAGTCTGCGCAGCCATGGAGGCGAGGCCCTTTCTCCTCATCTTCCTCGCGGCGCACTTCGCCGCGAGACGGATTTGGCACCTTCCCGAGCCGGGAGCCTCACCACGACGACGTGGTCAGACCGGCTGGAGGGTTGCCGGGGCTTCATCGGGCCGTATCCCTCTGCCCCTCTGGATGAGCGGTATTTGGTTGTATGAGCCGACGGGCACCGACATGCGATGGTCACCAGCGTTGTCCAAGACTGTAACCGAAGGCCAGGACAGTTGAGAGAGCCGTCCGAACCGCGAGATGAACGCAGAGGAGCCGCGCACTGTGCTGAAGGAAGTCGAGCACTGGCTGAACACCCGCTCCTGGTCCACGGCCGACCGCCCGCTCCACAGGATCATGGCCGCGAAACGAGCGAGCGGCCAGTCGGTCAGCGTCGTCCTGCCCGCGCTGAACGAGGAGGAGACCGTCGGCGACATCGTCGCGATCATCCGCCACGACCTCATGCGGCAGGTCCCGCTCGTCGACGAGATCGTGGTCGTCGACTCCGGCTCCACCGACCGGACGTCGCAGGTCGCGGCGGCGGCCGGGGCGCGCGTCGTCCACCGCGACGACATCCTGCCCCGCGTCCCGGCCGTGCCCGGCAAGGGCGAGGTGCTGTGGCGCTCGCTGCTCGTCACCCGGGGCGACATCGTCTGTTTCATCGACGCCGACCTCCGGGAGTTCTCGTCCGACTTCGTCTCCGGGATCGTGGGCCCGCTGCTCACGGACCCCGGGGTCGACCTCGTCAAGGCGATGTACGACCGCCCCCTCGGCTCCGCCGCCGGCCAGGGCGGCCGTGTGACGGAACTCATGGCCCGCCCCCTGCTCAACATGCACTGGCCGCAGCTGGCCGGCTTCGTCCAGCCGCTCGGCGGCGAGTACGCGGCGCGGCGCTCGCTCCTGGAGCGGCTGCCGTTCCCCGTGGGCTACGGCATCGAGCTGGGCATGCTGGTCGACGCGCTGCACCTGGTCGGCCTCGACGCGCTCGCCCAGGTCGACGTGGGCGTCCGCAAGCACCGGCACCAGGACGGGGCGGCGCTGGGCCGCATGTCCGCGGCGATCTACCGCACGGCCCAGCTCCGGCTGGCCCGCGGGCATCTGATCCGGCCGGTCCTGACGCAGTTCGAACGGGGCCGGGAGGGTTTTGAGCCGCGCACCTATTCGGTGGACCTGGAGGAGCGGCCGCCGATGGTGGAGATCACGGAGTACGCGAAGCGGAGGGCGGCGTAGGGGGCGGGGGTGCGGGGCTTCTCGCGCCCCTGAAAGCCAACGGTCCTGCGGGCCTGAAATGCCCGGGGCGCAGCCCCGGGCATTTCAGGGGCGCGGGGAACTGCGCGACCAGCCCCCACCCACCCGCACCCGCCACACAACAGGCGCTCCACCCTCATGAGGCACTCCTGTATACGGCCGCACCCCACGTTTGACCGGCGGAGCCCTTGGCTAGGTTGAGCCGTATGGCATCAACGCACGGCGCGGCCCACGTACTCGTCGCGTCCAACCGGGGACCCGTCACCTACACGCTGGACGAGGAGACCGACACGCTCGCGGCGAAGCGCGGCGGCGGCGGTCTCGTGTCGGGCCTCTCCGCGATCGACCCGTCCTCCGGCGCCGTCTGGGTGTGCTCCGCCCTGGGCGACGGCGACCGCGAGGCCGTACGACGCGGTGTCTCCGAACCGGGCGTGCGCATGCTGGACATCCCCGCCGACGTGCACCACGACGCGTACAACGGCGTGGCCAACTCCACGCTGTGGTTCGTGCACCACATGCTCTACCAGACCCCCCTGGAACCGGCCTTCGACGCGGAGTTCCGACGGCAGTGGGCGGCGTACGAGACGTACAACCGCGCCTTCGCCGAGGCGCTCGCCGACGAGGCGGCGGACGGCGCGGCCGTGCTGGTGCAGGACTACCACCTGGTCCTGGTCCCCCGGATGCTGCGCGACCTCCGCCCCGACCTGCGGATCGGCCACTTCTCGCACACCCCGTGGGCACCCGTCGACTACTTCCGGATGCTTCCCGACGACATCGCCGCGCAGGTGCTCGACGGCATCCTCGGCGCCGACCGGGCCGCGTTCCTCACCCAGCGGTGGGCCGACGCGTTCACCGCGTGCTGCCGGGCCGTCCTGGGCCCGGAGAGCCTGTCCGGCACCCGGATCGGCGTGCACGGCCTGGGCGCCGACGCGGACTTCCTGCGCTCCCGCGCCCACCAGGAGGACGTCGACGACCGCATCGCCCTGCTGCGGGAGCAGATCGGTACGGCCCCGGAGGGCACCCCGCGCCGCACGATCGTCCGCGTGGACCGCACGGAGCTGTCGAAGAACATCGTGCGCGGCCTGCACGCCTACCGGCAGCTCCTCGACGACCGGCCGACCTGGCGCGAGCGCGTCGTGCACGTCGCCTTCGCGTACCCGTCGCGGCAGGACCTCGCGGTGTACCGGGACTACATGACCGAGGTCGAGCGGGTCGCGGACGACATCAACGAGCGGTACGGGACACCGGACTGGACCCCGGTCGTCCTCCACCTCAAGGACGACTTCGCCCGGTCCCTGGCGGCGTACCGCCTCGCGGACGTGGCCCTGGTGAACCCCATCCGCGACGGCATGAACCTCGTCGCCAAGGAGGTGCCGGTCGTCTCCGACGAGGGGTGTGTGCTGGTGCTGTCCCGGGAGGCCGGGGCCTTCGAGGAACTGGGCGACGACTCGGTGGTGGTGAACCCCTACGACGTGGCGGGTACGGCGGCCGCGCTGCACGAGGCGCTGAGCCTGTCGGCGGACGAGCGGGCGGAGCGGGGGAAGCGGCTGGTCGCGGCGGCCACCGCGTTGCCGCCGACGCAGTGGTTCCTGGACCAGTTGCGGGCGTTGGAGGAGGGCCGGTAGCCGGGGCCGCCGTTCAGGGCCCTCCGCGTCGGACGTGCGCGGCGACGGCCGCCAGGAGGTCGACGACTCCCTGCGGGCCGTCCACCACCAGGTCCGCCCGCTCGGACAGTTCGTTGACCTCCGCGCTGCCGCTGCAGACCAGGAGGCCGGGCGTGCCCTCGGTGCGGAGTTTCTCGACGGCGGCGAAGGCGGGGAGGTCGCCGAGGTCGTCACCGGCGTAGAGGACGGACGCGGCGCCGGTTTCCGCCAGGTACTCGCGCAGGGCGACGCCCTTGTCCATCCCCGGGGGCCGCAGTTCGAGGACCATACGGCCGGGTTCGACGATGAGGCCGTGGCGGGCGGCGAGGTCGGTGAGCGGGGCGCGCAGCGCGTCGAAGGCGGCCTGGGGGTCGGTGGCGCGGCGGGTGTGCACGGCGACCGCGCGGCCCTTCTCCTCGATCCAGGTGCCCTGCCGGGCGCCGACGCCGTCCAGGAGGCCGGGGAGTTCGGCGCGGACCGCCGCGACTCCGGGGTGCGGGGCGGGGGCGCTGACGGTGCCGGTGACGGCGTCCCAGCGTTCGGCGCCGTAGTGGCCGAGGACGACGAGGTGTTCCAGTCCGGGGACACCGGCGAAGCCGCCGTGGCGGACGGCGACGGCCGCCGGGCGGCCGGTCACCACGGCGACGGAGGCGACCTTCGGGGCGAGGGCGGCGAGGGCGGCGACCGCGTCGGGGTGGGCGCGGGCCTGCTCGGGGTCGGGGACGATCGGGGCGAGCGTGCCGTCGAAGTCGAGTGCGATCACCGTGCCGCCCGGGCGGCCGAGGATCGCGTCCAGCGCGTCCCGCCCGGCCTGGGTCACGGGGGTCGGCAAGGTGGCCTTGGGGTTCTCTGCGTCCTTGTGGCTGCCCATGGCGTCGACCCTATCCGTCATCGCTCGGCCCGGCGTCCCTCCCTGACTCTTCGCAGCCGGTTGACGGTGACCGGGTCGTGGGCGAGGGCGCGGGGGTCGTCGAGCAGCGCGTTGAGCAGCTGGTAGTACCGCACGGGGGCGAGGCCGAGCCGCTCCCGGATGACCCGCTCCTTGGCCCCGGGCCCGCCCCACCCCTGCCGCTCCACGGCAAGAATCGCCTGCTCCCGCGCGTCCAGCTCGTCCATACGACGACGGTAACGGAGGAGTGTGACAGCGCGAGGGGGTGGGGCGGGGTGGGGTGCGTTGTCGGGTGGGCCTGAAAAGCATGGGGCGCAGCCCCTGCTTTTCAGGGGCGCGGGGAACTGCGCGAGAAGCCCCACTCACCCGCACGCGACAACGCACCCGCCCCCGGCCAAGAGCCCCCCTCACTCCCCCCGCTCGGCAATGGTGGCCGTCTGCTGCAGCTCGGTAAGCACGGCCCCCGGCTTCGCATCGCGCCGCACCGCCCGCCCCACCTGCTCCTTGACCGCCGCGCTGACATCCGACCAGGACGTCTTGCCCACCGGATACAGCTCCGCGCTGGGCAGCGCGTCGAGGAACGGTCCGAGCGCGGCCTCGCCCTTGTCCCCGGCCATCTCCTGGGACGCGGACGCGGTCACCGGCAGCAGGTCGTACTCCCGGGAGAAGCCGAGCACGTTCTCGTCGCTGTAGACGAAGTCGAGGAAGTCACCGATCTCCTTCCCGTGGCCGTTCTGCTTGAAGGCCATCATCCAGTCGGCGACCCCCATGGTCGCGTGCTCCCGCTCGTCGCGCCCCGGCATGGCGGCCGTGCCGTACGCGACCCCCTTGTCGGCGGCCATCCGCATCAGGGTGGGGTGCCCGTTGAGCATGCCGACCTCGCCCCGCGCGAACGCCGCGAAGGCGTCGGCGCGGTTGAGTTCCCCGGGGGCGGTGGGCCCGGTGAGGCCCGGGTCGACGAGCCTGTCCTTGAGCCAGGTGAAGGTGCGGACGTTGTCCGGGGAGTCGATGCGGTAGGTGCCGACGTTGTCGGTGTAGCCGCCCCCGCCGCTGAGCAGCCACTGCATGGTCTCGGCCTGCGCCTCCTCTGACCCGAGCGGCAGCGCGTAGGGGGTGGTGACTCCGGCGCGGTCGAGGGCGGCGGCGTCGGCGGCCAGTTCGTCCCAGTCGCGCGGGGCGCGGTCGAGGCCCGCCTTCGCGAACAGCTTCTTGTTGTAGAAGAGGACGCGGGTGGAGGCCGCGAACGGCATGCCGTACGCGACCCGCCGTACCTTGCCCGCGTCGGCGAGCTGGGGCAGGAAGCCGGCCTGGACGGGGATGGAGAGCAGGTCGTCGACCTCGTAGAGCCGGCCGGCCGAGGCGTAGTCGGCATAGGTGCCGGCCTGCGCGAGATCGGGGGCCTCACCGGCGGCGACCATCTCCTTGATCCGGCGGTCGACGTCGTTCCAGGAGTAGACGCTGACGTCGACCTTCACGCCCGGCGTCTTCTTCTCGTACGCCTTCACGAGCGCGTCCCAGTACTTCTGGGAGCTGTTGGCCTTGGAGTCGCCGTAGTCGGCGGCGACCAGTCTCAGCGTGACGCCGGGGCCGTCGGCCGCGGAGCCGCCGCAGCCCGCGAGCGTCGCCGTCAGTCCCAGCGCGGTGAGCGCCGCCACGGCACCGTTCCTGACTCCGCCGTTTCCGGCTCCGCTGTTCCCGGCTCCGGTCCTCGTCCGCCTCTGTCGCTGCCGCTGTCGCACTCCCACTGCCCCAAACCTGTCGCATGAGCCCCGCGCACAACAGCCTGAATCACAGGCCCCGTACGGAAGGCCGTTGATCGCTCAACTTCCCAAACACTCCATAAGGTCTACACCACAAGGTCTACACCACGACTCGGTAAGTGGACTAGACCTCTCGCGGGTCAAAGGGCCACACTGTCCCCGTGAGACATGTCATCGCCCTCGATGTGGGCGGCACCGGGATGAAGGCCGCACTGGTCGGGGCCGGCCCCGTGCCCGGCGCACCCCCCGTGCTGCTGCACCAGACGCGGCGCGCCACCGGACGCGAGCGCGGGGCGGAGGCGGTGGTCGGCTCGATCCTCGACTTCGCCGCCGAACTGCGCGCCCACGGCGAGCGGCACTTCGGCGAACCCGCGGCCGCCGCCGGGGTCGCCGTGCCCGGCATCGTCGACTCCGGACGGGGCATCGCCGTCTACGCCGCCAACCTCGGCTGGCGCGACGTCCCGCTGCGCGCGCTCCTCGCCGAACGCCTCGGCGGCGTCCCGGTCGCCCTCGGCCACGACGTGCGCACCGGCGGGCTCGCGGAGGGGCGCGTGGGCGCGGGCCGGGGCGCGGACCGCTTTCTCTTCGTGGCGCTCGGCACCGGGATCGCCGGCGCGATCGGCGTCGACGGACGGGTGGAGGCCGGCGCCCACGGCTTCGCGGGCGAGATCGGCCACATCGTCGTACGCCCCGGGGGCACCCCGTGCCCGTGCGGGCAGCGCGGCTGTCTGGAACGGTTCGCCTCCGCGGCGGCCGTCAGCGAGGCATGGGCGGCGGCCTGCGGCGACCCCGGGGCCGACGCGGCGGACTGCGCCAAGGCCGTCGAGTCGGGCGACCCGCGCGCCGTCGCCGTCTGGGGGCACGCGGTCGACGCCCTCGCCGACGGTCTCGTCACCGCCCTCACCCTGCTCGACCCCCGCACCCTCATCATCGGCGGCGGTCTGGCGGAGGCCGGTGACACCCTGTTCGGCCCTCTCCGCACCGCGGTGGAGAGCCGGGTGACCTTCCAGAAGGTCCCCACCATCGTGCCCGCGGCCCTGGGCGACACCGCGGGCAGCCTGGGCGCGGGCCTGATGGCCTGGGACCTCCTCACCCCCACGACCCCCACGGCTCCCAAGGCCCCTTCGGAGGTAACCACCTGATGGCCCCCGCATTTTCCGACACCGGGTCCGACAGCAGCGCCCCGTCAGGGACCGCGCATCCTGCCACCGGTTCCGACAGCGCCCCGTCAGGGGCACGGGAAACCGCGCGACCAGCCCCCACGGGCCCGCAGTCGCCGCCCACAGCGCACCCCTATGTCCTGGAAGGCGCCAACGTCGTCCTCCCCACCGGCACGGTGAAGAACGGCCGTCTCACCATCGACGGGACCAAAATCTCCGACACCCCCCCGGAGAACGCCCACACCATCGACGTCCGCGGCCACTGGGTGGTCCCCGGCTTCGTCGACCTGCACAACCACGGCGGCGGCGGGGCCTCCTTCACCTCCGGCACCGTCGAGGACGTCCTGCGCGGCATCCGCACCCACCACCTGCACGGCACCACCACCCTCGTCGCCTCCACCGTCACCGGCGACATGGACGGCCTCGCCCACCGCGCCGGCCTGCTGTCCGAACTCGCCGAGCAGGGCGATCTCGCCGGCATCCACTTCGAGGGCCCCTTCATCTCCCCGTGCCGCAAGGGCGCGCACGCGGAGTCGCTCCTGCGCGACCCCGACCCCGCCGAGGTCCGCAAACTGATCGACGCGGCACGCGGCAGGGCGGTGATGGTCACGCTGGCCACCGAACTCCCCGGCGGCCTCGACTCGGTACGCCTCCTCGCCGAACTCGGCGTCATCGCGGCGATCGGACACACGGACGCCACGTACGAGCAGACGGTCCGGGCCATCGACGCGGGCGCGACCGTGGCGACGCACCTGTTCAACGCGATGCCCCCGCTCGGCCACCGCGAGCCCGGGCCGATCGCCGCGCTCCTGGAGGACGACCGGATCACGGTCGAGCTGATCAACGACGGCACCCATCTGCACCCGGCCTCCCTGCAGCTGGCGTTCCGTCACGCGGGCGCCGGCCGGGTCGCGTTCATCACCGACGCGATGGACGCCGCCGGCTTCGGCGACGGCCGCTACATGCTCGGCCCGCTGGAGGTCGAGGTCGCGGACGGTGTGGCCCGCCTGGTGGAGGGCGGCTCGATCGCGGGCTCCACCCTCACCCAGGACCGCGCCCTCAAACGTGCCGTCACCGTGGACCGCATCCCGGTCGAGGACGCCGTCGCCGCCCTGTCCGCCAACCCGGCCCGCCTGCTCGGCCTCTACGACCGCATCGGCTCCCTCGACCCGGGCAAGGACGCCGACCTCGTCCTCCTCGACGCGGACTTCGACCTCAAGGGCGTGCTGCGCAAGGGCGAGTGGGTGGTCGACCCGTTCGGCGACGGGCCGGCACGACCGGCCTGATCCGGCCGGCCGCCGGCTCCGGTGCGCGCCGGCGGAGACCAGGGGGTCTGGGCCGACCGCCGCGCGTTTGGCATGATCGAGCCTCCGCGCAGTCGCGGTCGAAGCCGCTGTCGAGCCCCAAGGGGTGAGCCCGGGTGATCCTCACGGTCACACTGAACACCGCTCTCGACATCACCTACCGCGTACGGGAACTCCGGCCGCACGCCACGCACCGGGTGACGGACGTGACCGAACGCCCCGGCGGCAAGGGCCTGAACGTGGCCCGCGTCCTGGCGGCGCTCGGCCACGAGGTGACGGTCACCGGCTTCGCCGGGGGTGCGACCGGCCGGGCCCTGCGGGACCGGCTCACGCACACACCGGGGGTGGTGGACGCGCTGCTCCCGGTGGAGGGCGCGACCCGCCGTACGGTCGCCGTGGCCGACGCGAGCGGTGACACGACCCAGCTCAACGAACCGGGCCCGCTCATCTCCCCCGCCGAGTGGTCCGCCTTCCAGGAGGCGTACGTCGAACTGTTGCGCTCGGCCTCGGTGGTGGCCCTGTGCGGCAGCCTGCCGCCGGGGGTGCCGGTGGGCGCGTACGCGGGTCTGATCCGCACGGCCAGGACCCACTCCGTGCCCGTCCTGCTGGACACCAGCGGCGAGCCCCTGCGCCGGGGGGTGGCGGCCCGCCCCGACCTGCTGAAGCCCAACGCCGAGGAACTGGCCGAACTCACCGGCTCACACGAGCCGTCCCGCGCGACCCGGGACGCCCGCCGCCGGGGCGCGCAGTCGGTCGTGGCCTCGCTGGGCCCCGAAGGTCTCCTCGCCCACACCCCCGAAGGCAGTTGGCGCGCCACCCCGCCCCGCCGCTTCCGCGGCAACCCGACCGGAGCGGGCGACGCGGCGGTGGCGGGCCTGCTCTCCGGCCTGACCGACCGCCTCCCCTGGCCCGACCGCCTGGCCCGGGCCGTGGCCCTGTCGGCGGCGACCGTACTCACCCCGGTGGCAGGCGAGTTCGACCGTCAGACGTACGAGGAACTGGTGGGGCGGGTGACGGTGACGGGGGAGGTCACGGCGGCGTGAGCGAAGGCTCTCAGCCTTCGGCTTCCTCGTTCTTGCCGGCCAGGTAGATCTGGTCGATGTTGACGTCACAGGAGTTGCCCTGCTCGCACGAGATCTTGATCTCGTTGGTGCCCTTGTTGAGCTGGACGGCCGACCAGCTGTACGTCCAGCCCTTCTCGTAGTCGCCCTCCGGGGCTTTCGAGAAGTTCTTGAGGTTGAGCGGGCGGCTCTGGACCTTGCCGTTGACCGTGAGCGTGGCGTTGGCATCCTTGCCGGGCACGCCGTAGATGACGTACAGCCGGTAGGAATCGGTCTTCGGGACGTCCTCCGCCTTCCACGTCACCGAGGAGCCCACGGAGTTGAAGTTCCCGACGTAGAAGCCCCCGTCCGACCTGGCGCCCGGCACGTCCGAGGCGATCGCCGCGTTGCCGCCGAGGAGGAGGGTCTTGGCCTCGGCCTTGGGGAGTTCGCCGGGCTCCGTCTTCTTCGACTTGCTGGGCGACGGGCTGGGGTCCTTGCTCTCCCCTGCGGTGGGGGTGGTGCCGGCGCCCGTGTCCTTGCCGGAGGCGTCGTCGCCCTCGTCGCCGCCGAGCATGACGACGCCGATACCGATCACGACCGCGGCCACGACGGCGATCGCGCCGATGAGGAGGCCCTTGGTGTTGGGGCCACGGCCGCGGCCGCCCCCGCCGTTGCCGTACGCCTGCTGCCGGGTCGTCGGGGCGCCGCCGGAGAAGCTCTCGGCGGTCTGGTGGTGCCCGTTCGGCCGGGCGGGCGGCTGCTGGCCGTACCCCTGCTGCGGGACCTGTCCGTACTGCGCGGTGGCGGCCTGCGGAGCCTGCTGGGTCTGCTGCCCGTACTGGCGTTCCCCGACCGGCCGCGTCCGGTTGACCGCGTTCGGGTAGCCGTAGCTCGCGCTGGGCGGCTGGGCTCCTCGGGCCTGCCCGTCCTCGTAGAGGTAGCCGAACGGGTCGTCGTCCTCGGGCGTGCTCGCGCCGTTGTTGCCGGGCGTCATCCCTAGGTCTCCTCAGCGGTGCGGTACTTACACGTACGGGTGGCGGATCATTGCTTCGGGGTGTAGGAGAGCGAGCCTACCCGCTCGCGGGGACCCAAACGGGTGACTCGGACCTCATCACCGGGCCCACCCACCGCCCACCGGCCGAATTCCCTCCGGCGCACGCCGCTGACCTGCACCGATACACGCATGTATGCAGCATCACTCCGGACGCTACCCGGCCCGCCTGTGCTGCCTGGGACGAGATCGTTTCTCGACGTACATCCGCTCGTCAGCTGATTTCAACACCTCGTCCGCCGTCATTCCGCAATGCGCCCATCCGATACCGAAACTGGCCCCCACGCGCATCGCGCGGCCGTCGACCCGGATCGGCTGGATGATCTCGTTGCGCAGGCGTACGGCGAGGTCCTGGGCGTCCGCGCGGCCGAGGCCGTCGGCGAGGACGACGAACTCGTCGCCGCCGAGCCGGGCCACCGTGTCGCCGTCGCGCACACCCCGGCTGAGCCGCCGGGCGACCTCGATGAGGACGGCGTCGCCCGCGTTGTGCCCGAACCGGTCGTTGATCGACTTGAACCCGTCGAGGTCGCAGAAGAGCACCGCGAGCCCCTTGGTCCCGTCGTCCCGCTCGTCCTCGGGCGCGACCGTGTGGACATGGTGGTCGAAGCTGTCGAAGGCGCCGCCGGCCCGGTGGAAGTCGAAGGCGTGCCCGTGGCGTCCGGCGGCCTCGTAGTCGTCGAACGAGGGGTGCGGCAGCCGCGCCGCGTGCTCGGCACCGCCGTGCTCCCCGAACTCCCCGTACCCGCCGCCGAATTCCCCCTGTTCACCGAAGTGTCCGAAGGCCGCGTTCATGGAGTCGGCCGCCGCACCGGCCGGGAGCGACTGGGGGCGCTGGCACAGGCGGGAGGACAGGCGCGAGCGCAGCTCCGCGGAGTTCGGCAGCCCGGTCAGGGCGTCGTGCGAGGCCCGGTGCGCGAGCTGCAGCTCACGCCGCTTGCGCTCCTCTATGTCCTCGACGTGCGTGAGCAGGAACCGGGGCCCGTCGGCGGCGTCCGCGACCACGCTGTTGCGCAGCGACACCCAGACGTACGTCCCGTCGCGCCGCCCGAGCCGCAGCTCCGCGCGCCCGCCCTCGGCGGAGGTCCGCAGGAGCGTGCCGATGTCCTCGGGGTGGACGAGGTCGGAGAAGGAGTAGCGCCGCATCGCGGAGGCGGGCCGCCCGAGCAGCCGGCAGAGCGCGTCGTTGGTCCGCAGGATCCGGCCGTGCTGGTCGCCGCCCATCTCGGCGATGGCCATACCGGAGGGGGCGTACTCGAAGGCCTGCCGGAAGGACTCCTCGCTGGCGCGCAGCGCCTGCTGCTCCCTTTCGAGCCTGACCAGTGCGCGTTGCATGTTGGCGCGCAGTCGGGCGTTGCTGATCGCGATGGCGGCCTGGAAGGCGTACATCTGGAGCGCTTCGCGGCCCCATGCGCCCGGTCGCCGACCGTTGCGCGGCCGGTCCACCGAGACGACACCGAGCAGTTCGCCGCAGGAGGCGCCGCCGGCGCCCGGGGTGTACATCGGGGCGAAGAGCCGGTCGGAGGGGTGCCATTCGTCCTCGAACCGGGGGGCGGGGCCGTCGGTGTACCACTGCGGTACGTCGTCCTCGTCGAGCACCCACCCCTCGGTGTGGGGTATGAACCGCAGGTCGCCCCACGCCTCGCCCATGCTCAGCCGGCGGTCCCAGGCTTCGCGGGAGCCGACGCGGCCGGTGATCAGGGCCTCGGCGGCGCTGTTCCCGGCTAGGGCGGCGACGACCAGGTCGCCGTCGGGGCGGACGAGGTTCACGCAGGCCAGTTCGTAGCCCAGGCCGTTGACCACGCCGTCGGCGACGGTCTGCAGCGTGTCGGCCAGGCTGCGCGCGGTGTTCATGTCCGCCATCACCTGGTGCAACTGCCGCAGCGTCGTCAGCCGGACGTAGGGCTCCGAGTCGGTTTCCATTCGCCCTCCCCCCGAGATCTCGTGGCAGCTCCAGGCTCCAGGTAACCTGCTTAACTCGCGGGCTTACTACCGCTTACAGTTCCCGCTTACAGCTTGCAGCGTCCCCGCCACTGAATCACAGCGCGAAGCCCACTCGGTACACAGGGTCAACAAAATATGGCTCCTGTGACTCAAGTCACAACAGAACATGAGCAATTGAGTGGAGTTTATGCGTTTCTCTCGTGCGCTTCCTGAACAGAATTCAGAACTCTGTGTAGGCGCTGTGCGCGGGCGCCGACCGGGGACGATCGCCGGCAGCGGGGCCGACCTGGGCTCCTAGCATGAGCCCATGGGCGACACCGTGGAGTACCTCCGCCTGACGGCGGACGAGTTGGAGCGGATCAAAAACGATCCCGACTGGGCGTGGAACCACATGGAGGACGTCCGCGAGGGCGAGGAGGCGTACGAGCCGGCGCCCCGCGACGCGCGCTACTACGCCATCGACTCCCGCAGACTCCAGGAGCTGCTGCTCCGGCGGGCCGGGTTCCCCGTGGACGTGATCAACGGCGAGCAGCCCGTCCGCTACCCCGACCCGTCCGCCGGGGACTACCACTACCTGACCCCCGGCCAGGTCGCCACGGCGGCGAACGCGCTGGCCGCCCTGGAGTGCGACCGGCTCGTCGCGCACACCGATCCCCGGGAACTGGTCGAGACGGGGTTCTACCCGGACGCGCCCACCGCGACGCTGTACCTCGACGCGGCACGGCACCACCACGCCGGACTGACGGAGTTCCTGGGCGCGACGGCCCGGGAGGGCCGAGCCGTCCTGGTCTGGCAGCTGTGACGACGGCCGAGAGTTCCGACGGCCGGGCCGGCGGGTGCGCTCGGCGGGGCCGGTGCGCTCGGCGGGGTCGGCGGATGTGCTCGGCCGGGTCGGCAGATGCACTCGGCCTGGTCGGCGAATGTACGCGGCCTGGTCGACGGATGTACGCGGCCTGGTCGACGGATGTACGCGGCCAGGTCGGCAGATGCGCTCGGCCAGGTCGGCAGATGCGCTCCGCGGAGCCGGCGGATGCGCTCAACCGGATCTGCGGATGTGCTCCGCGGGCGGTGCGAGGCCGTTCTCCCGTGTGGACGAGCCCTGGTCGGAGCGGCCCTAGGTCGCAGGGACGGGGAGGGATCGGGCGGGGGCCCGATGTGGCGGGCGACGGCCGCGGGCTAGCGTGCGGGCGTGCCGAAGAACTCGCTGTCAGCCCCTCCCCCGGCCGCGCCCACCCCCGACCCGGTTTCGCCCGCCGTCGCCCCCTCGGTCCATGCTGAGGGGGTGAGCGAAGACGAATTCCGCGCCGCGATGTCCCGGCTGGCGGCGGGTGTGGTCCTGGTGACCGCGCACGAGGCGGCGCTGGGCCCGGACGGGCCGCGCGGCGAGGACGTCGGGATGACGGCCACCTCCTTCATGTCCGTGTCCCTCGACCCGCCCCTCGTCATGGTCAGCCTGCGCGAGGGCTCCCGGATGGACGACCTCCTCGCCGAGCAGCCGCTGTGGGCGGTCTCCGTCCTGTCCGAGCACCAGCGCACCGCGGCGGCCCGCTTCGCCATGAAGAACCGCGTCAGCGACCGTCTGCTCTTCGAGGACCTCGCGCACACCCGGGGCGGGACCAGCGGCGCCCTCCTGATCGACGGTGCCCTGGCCACCCTGGAGTGCCGCACCGAGCAACGGGTGACCGCCGGCGACCACACCCTGGTCATCGGCCGGGTCCTCGCCGCGACGGCGGCGGGCACGACCACGGGCCCGCTCGGCTACTTCCGCGGCCGCTACCGGCAACTGGCCCCGTAGGACACGCCCCGCCGCGTACGGCTCAGCCCCAGTCCCGCCCCGACCGTCCCCGCTTGGTGTCGGACCGCTGCTTCTTCTCCCGCAGCCGCCGTTCGTTGATCCCTCTCGGGATACGGGTCGCCCGCCGCGGCTTGGGCGGCGGCGCGGTCGCCTCCGCGAGCAGCGCGGCCAGCCGTACGGCGGCGGTCTCCCGGTTGCGCCACTGGGAGCGGTGCTCGGAGGCCCGTACGCTGACGACCCCGTCGACGAGCCGGCCCGCGAGACGCTCCAGCGCACGCGCCTTCCACACCTCGGGCAGGGCCTCGGTGTTCGCCAGGTCGAAGCGCAGCTCGACCTGGGAGTCGCTGGTGTTGACGTGCTGACCGCCGGGGCCGGAGGAGCGCGAGAAACGCCACTGGAGCTCGGCCTCGGGGAGCGAGACGGAGCCACGGATGACGTGAGGACCGGACATGCCCCCATGGTCGCGCGGATGTCCGGTCCACGTCACGCCCTTTTCACCGGGCGCCGGAAGGGTGGGTAAAGAAAGTAAAAAGCGCTGGAACCTCTGGCGCCCCTCCCGACGTTCATAGGGGTACAGGTAGCTTCGTCCCCGGTACGAAGCCCGTAGAGGCACGCGAGTGCCCGCACGCAACGAGGGAAGGACTCCCAACCATGGCTGTAAGCCTGTCCAAGGGTGGCAACGTCTCGCTCACCAAGGAGGCTCCGGGCCTGACCGCCGTCACCGTGGGCCTCGGCTGGGACGTCCGCACCACCACCGGCACGGACTTCGACCTCGACGCCTCCGCGATCGCGGTCAACACGCAGGGCAAGGTCTACTCGGACGGACACTTCGTCTTCTTCAACAACAAGCAGACCCCGGACCAGACCATCGTCCACACCGGCGACAACCGCACGGGCGAGGGCGCCGGTGACGACGAGGCGATCAACGTCAACCTGGCGGGCCTCCCCGCCGACATCGACAAGATCGTCTTCCCGGTCTCCATCTACGACGCCGAGAACCGCTCGCAGAACTTCGGCCAGGTCCGCAACGCCTACATCCGCATCGTCAACCAGGCCGGCGGCGCCGAGATCGCCCGCTACGACCTCTCCGAGGACGCGGCCACCGAGACCGCCATGGTCTTCGGCGAGCTGTACCGCAACGGCGCCGAGTGGAAGTTCCGCGCGGTCGGCCAGGGTTACGCCTCGGGCCTCGTCGGCATCGCCCAGGACTTCGGCGTCAACGTCTGACGTCCGGCCCGACGCCCGGGGCACCACGACTCCCGGCGCACCGCACCACCGCACCACCGCACCACGCTGCCGAAGGCCCCGCCCCGACACCCCTGTCGCGGCGGGGCCTTCGGCCGTCCCGCCCACACCCGTGCCCGCCCCCGCACCCGTGCCCGCTCGCCTCGCCTAGGTCGCGCGACCCGGGTCACACCCGCCAGTCGGGGGTGTACTGGATGTGCAGCGAGGCGGGCACGCCCCGTCGGTTCTGCGGCCGCGACCAGGGCCCCGCCCCCAGCTCCACACAGAAGTGCCGGGCCTCCGGATGCCGGTGCCCGTACGACGGGGCCTCGTCGACGAGCCCGCGCAGGAGAGCGCCGCGCTCGCGGAACGCGGTGGGGCTGCCCACGACGAAGAGCGTGTGCGCGGCGATGTCGAAGGCGAGGTGGTCGCGGTAGGACCGGTGGTGCCACCGTTCGTACCGGACGGTGTCCGCCTCCGGGAAGTCCCCTTCCGGGGTGCCCGTCGTCTGCGGCCTGCCCGCGTCGAGCCGGGCGCGCACCTCTTTCCACGACGCCACCGGGAACCGCAGGCTGTGGTGGAGCAGCACCAGGTCCAGCAAGACGGGTTCACCCTCGCCGCCACCGTCGACGCCACCCTCGCCCCCGTCGACGCCATCGACGCCATCGACGCCATCGACGCCATCGGGAGCGCGCTGGGCGCGGAGCGGCAGATGGACCAGCGAGCGGGCGGACCGGGCGGCCAGCGCCCACAGCGCGACCAGTTGCTCCGCGCCGGCCCGGTCGGCGTACATCGACAGCCAGTGCCGGTCGTCGCGCAGCACCAGCCGCGCGGGGGACGGGGCGGGCCGGATCACCCGCACCTCGTCGCCGCCCAGCCGGGCCCTGTGCACCCGCACCCTCTGCTCCACGCGCTCCCCCCTCGCTCCTCGCTCCTCGCTCCCCGGGAGAAACTGTAGGCGGGCTCGCGTGCAGGGCCGCCCCGAGCCGAAGCCGGCTGTCGGACCCGGTCGATAGCGTGCGGGCATGCTGCTGCTCGCGCCCCTCCGTACCGCCGAGGACGGAACCGTCCCCGGCCCCCTCCTCGACGAACTCACGGCCCTGTACGCCTCCCAGCGCGACTTCTACGCGCTGAGCGGCGACTTCCCGGACGCGAACGACATCCGTCCCGAACAGGTGGCCGAGGCCCTGTCACTGGAGCTGGCCGACCCGGAGACGGAGATCCTGCTCGCCCGCACCGCCGGGGAGGGGCGGCTCGTCGGGGTCGCCCTCACCCTCGCCCGCCATCCCGATCCGGCCGACCCGGACCCGTGGATCGGGCTGCTGCTCGTCGACGCCACCGCGCAACGACGGGGGTACGGCAGCCGGTTGGCGCACCTCGTCGAGGAACGCTTCCGGCGGGCCGGGCGCAGCGCCGTACGGCTGGCGGTACTCGACAACAACCCCGGCGGCCTCGCGTTCTGGACGTCCCTCGGCTACGAGGTGATCGAGCGGCGCCGGGACCGGCAGCTGGGGCGCCCCTGCAGCGTGTTGCGCAGGACACTGCGCGCGCCGCGGCAGGCCGCGCGGGTCGCCGTACTCGATCCGGACGGAGCGGTCTTCCTGTTCCAGTACGACAACGAGGAGGTGGGCGTGCACTGGGCCCTGCCCGGCGGCGGTCTGGAGGCCGGTGAGACCCCGCGCGAGGGCGCCCGGCGGGAGCTGCGCGAGGAGACGGGCTGGACGGACGTGGAACCGGGCGCCTTCCTCCACACCTGGACCCATGACTTCACCCGCGCAGGCGTCCCCGTCCGCCAGCACGACCACCTGTACGCCGCCCGGGGCCCCCGCCGCGAGCCGGTGGGCGGCCACCTCGCCACGGCGCGCGCGGCGGAGGGCATCCTGGCCTGGCGCTGGTGGAGCCGACGGGAACTCTCCGCAGCGACGGAGTCCGTGTGGCCGCCCGAACTGCCCCGGCTGCTCACGGAGTTCGAGGAGTCGGAGGCCCCCTCGGAGCACGGGACCGGCCGTCCCTGACGCCCTTTCTCCTGGTCTTCTGGTCCCCTCGTCTCCTCGTCTCCTCGTCTCCTCGTCTCCTCGTCTCCTCGTCTCCTCGTCTCCTCGTCTCCTCGTCTCCTCAGGGCTTCGGCGGCCTGCCCTCCCCGTACAGCCAGTCCTCCCAGACCGGGGTCAGGTCCGCGTCCGGAGCCGCCTTCGCCGCGTACTTCTCCACGTACGCCGTGAAGTCGGCCGTGTCCGCGTTGCCGTGGCGGTGGGCGGTCGCCCAGCCGCGGATCAGCCCGAAGAAGGCGTCGTCGCCGACGGCCTCGCGGATCTTGTGCAGGACCATGGCTCCGCGTTCGTACACGGGGCTGTCGGAGATGTGCGCGGCGCTCGGCGGCTTCGCGGGCGGGAAGTCCCAGACGGCCTCGTTCGCCTCGGCGTCCCGGAAGTGGTCGCCCACGTACAGCGCGTCGAAGGTCTCCTGGGCGGTGTCACCGCCGTGGTCCTCCGCCCACAGCCACTCGGCGTAGGTGGCGAACCCCTCGTTCAGCCACATGTCCCGCCAGCTTCTGGGGGTGACGGAGTCGCCGTACCACTGGTGGGCCAGTTCGTGGACGAGGAGGGAGAGGTCGGGGGCGCCGGGGAAGACGGGCCGGTTCTGGGTCTCCAGCGCGTACGCCACGTCCTGCGGCCGTTCGACGATCGCGCCGGTGGAGGAGAAGGGGTACGGGCCGAAGTTCCCCTCCGCCCACGCGACGACCTCCGGGATGCGGCCCAGGACCGCACGGCTGTCCCCGGCCTGCGTGGGATCGACGGCCACGTACACCGGCAGCCGGCCTGTCCCGCTGCCCCCGCCCACCGTCGAGCGGTCGATCTCGTACCGCCCGACCTCGTACCGCCCGATCGCGAGCGTGGCCACATAGCTCGCCATCGGCTCGGCGACGCGCCAGGAGTACGTCGTACGCCCGCCGTCGCCGCTCTCGCTCGTCAACTCCCCGTTGGAGACGGCCCGCAGGCCCTCGGGGACGGTGACCGTGATGGCGTAGGACGCCTTGTCGGAGGGGTGGTGGTTGCCGGGGAACCAGGTCATCGAGCCCGTCGGTTCGCCGAGGGCGAGGGCGCCGTCGGCGGTCGGCAGCCAGCCCTCCCGGGAGCCGTCCGGGTCGGTGATCGTCTCCGGCGTGCCCGAGTAGCGCACCGTCGTACGGAACGTCCGCCCCTCGTCGAGCCCCCGCTCGGGGGTGACGGTCAGCTCCTGCCCCGCCCGCTTCCACCGCGCCGCCGCGCCCTCGACGGCGACGGACGCGACGTCCATGCCCCGGAGGTCGAGGTTGAAGGAGGAGAGGTCCCGCGTCGCCCGCGCGGTGACGACGGCGGTGGCCCGCAGGGGGGCCGGCGCGTCGGGGTCGTAGCCGAGGGTGAGGGCGTAGTGGGTGACGTCGTACCCGCCGTTGCCGAGCCCGGGGAAGTACGGGTCCCGGAGGCCGGCGGAGCCCTTGGTCCTGTCGGCGGCCCCACCGCTGTCGGCGCACGACGTGAGCGTGAGCGTGAGGGCGAGTGCGAGTGCGACGGCGAGCAGGGCGGACGGGACAACCGGTGCGGATCGGGACACGTCGGGGATCCTATGAGGACATGACACCATCGCCTACGTGCTCGACATCGGCTACGCCCTCTCCAACCGCTTCCCCGACCCGCCGCAGACGGACTACCGCCGCGCCGACGTGTACGCGCTGCGGCACGACCTGTTCTGCGGGGACGTCTACCTCGCCGACACCAAGGCGGACCGGGAGCTGTCCACAGCCTGGGGATGGGTGCCGGTGCTGGACTTCGCGTGGGCGCTGTGCGACATCGTGGAGCGGCTGGACCAGGACCCCGCCGGTTCCCGCGCCTCCCGGCCCCAGTACGCGGAACTCGACTTCACCGAGTCCACCGACCGCATGCTCTTCGAGCGGCGCTTCGGGTGGGTGGACGTGGAGGCGGACTGGATGCCGGCGGAGGAACCTCCGCTCACCTTCTCCCACACCGAACTCCGCCGCGAGGCCCGCGATTTCCTCCACGACGTGATCGCCGACCTCTGCGACCTCCACGAGCCCCTGGCCGAAAACCCAGCGATCTGGACCCTCCAGTCCCGCTTCCCGAGAATGCCGTAGCCCCGCCGGGGGCGCGGCATTTCGTCCGCGGCCAACTGGGTCTCGTCCTTTCGTCCGCGGCCAACTGGGGCGCGGCATTTCGTCCGCCGCGGCCCGGTGGGGGTGCGTGGCATTTCGTCCGCGGCCCGGTGGGGCTTCTCGCGCAGTTCCCCGCGCCCCCAAAAAGCCCAGGTTCACGTCGGCCCAAAAGATCAGCCCCGTTGCAGCCCTGAAAAACAGATCCCCGTGGGTCCTGAAAGACCAGACCCCCATGCCCCTGAAAGACCCGCCCCCGTGACCCTGGAAAACCACCCCTCGTGCGTCTGAAGGTTCACCCCTCGTGCGTCTGAAGGTTCAGCCCTCGTGGGTCTGAAGGTTCAGTCCTCGTGGGTCTGAAGGTCCAGCTCTCGCGGGTCTGAAAGTCGACCGGTGTCGGGCCTGGAAAGCAGCGGGCGCAGCCCCTGCTTTCCAGGGGCGCGGGGAACTGCGCGAGAAGCCCCACCGGACCCGCGGCCGGAGGTCAAAGGGACGCAACCCCGGCCTTCCAGGGGCGCGGGGAACTGCGCGAGAAGCCCTCACCGGGCGGACGTATGGGGGTCGAAGGGGCGCAGCCCCTGTGAGGATGGGACGGGTAGGGGCGGCGGGGGCGAAAACCAACCCGGCACCCCGAACGTCACCCCTCCACCCGAATCCCCATCTCCCCCGCCAACACCGGCGCCAGATCCATCAACTGAGCCGCACTGATCACCGCCCCCGACAACCGCTCCACCCCCCGCCCGATCTCCACCGAAGCAGCCCCCCGCAGATCCACATCCACCAAGGTCACCCCGGTCAGATCAACCCCCTTGAGCGCACACCCCTCGAACGCCACCCGCTCCAACCGCGCACCCCCGAAATCCGGCTCCACCAGCACACAGTCCTCGAAGACCACGTCCCTGAGCCGAGCGTCCCGCAGATTCAGGTAGTCGATCTTCCCCCCACGCACCAGCACCCGCTCCAGCACGGCCCCGTGCAACCGAACCCCGCCGAGCCGCGCGTCCACCAGCTCCACATCCCGCAAGGTCGCCTCGGCCAGATCCGTACCGACACCCCGTATCCCGGTGAGCACGGAGTCGAGCACCCGGGCCCGCCGCAGCCGTGTCTCGTCCAGCGCGCACCCCGTGAGCGCGCAGTCCATGAACCGGGCACCCCCGCCGTCCTGCCCCGCGAGGTCCCGCTCCCGGAACTCCAGCCCGTCATAGTCCCCGTCGGGCTCCAGCTCCCCGCCCGCGAACGCCTCCAGCACCGGCAGCCGCACCTCCGGCCGCCGCGCCACCTTCACCACCGACCTCGCCCTCGCCATGCCCCCATCCTGCACCCCACCACCGACAGTCCACGTGACCTGCGCGAACACCCCGCCGTGACCGGCCATGTCACATTCCGGCGCCCCGACCCGTCGTACCCACCGACAGCCGCGTACCGACCGGCCGACGGGCCGACCGACCAACCGCCCAACCGCCCGACCGAAGACACCGACCCGAGGGAGCCCCCGCCATGCCCACCAGCCGCACCCACACCCCCCTCACCGTCATCGGCGGCGGCTTCGCCGGACTCACCGCGGCGATCACCGCCGCCGAGGCGGGCGCGCGGGTCACGGTGTACGAGGCGCACCACACGCTCGGAGGCCGGGCCCGGACCGCGGAGGGGCCGTACCGGACCAACGAGGGACCGCACGCCCTCTACAGCGGCGGCCCGCACTGGACATGGCTCGCGCAACGGGACCTCATCGGGCCGCTCGCCCCACTCCCCCCGCTGGAGGCCGCCCGGCTGCGCCTGCACCACAAGGGCGTCCTGCGCCGGACACCGCCGTTCGCGATGCTCAGGCTCCTGCGCCCCCGCCGCACGGGCCCGCAGGCGCCCGTGGACGCCGACTTCCTCACCTGGGCGACCGGGCAGGCAGGCGAGGAGGCCGCGCGCGCCGCAGCGCACTACGCGGCGGTGGCGCTGTTCCACCACGACCCGGGCTCCCTGTCCGCCGCGTTCGTGCAGGAACGGCTGCGCCGGGCCACGAAACTGCCCCCCGAGGCGCACTACCCGCGCGGCGGCTGGGCGAGCGTCATCGACCGGATGGCGGCCCGCGCCTGGAACCTGGGAGTCCGCATGGAGACCCTCAGCCGCGTCGACAGCCTCGACGCCCTCGGCGGCAGGGACACCGGCCCGGTCGTCGTCGCCACCTCCCTGGACGCGGCCCGCCGCCTGCTCAAGGACGACTCGCTGACGTGGCCGAGCGGCCGTACCGCCCTCGTGGACCTCGCCCTGCGCACCCGCCGCGGGGACGCGTTCGCCGTCTCCGACCTGGACGCGCCCGGGTGGATCGAGCGGTTCACCGCGCAGGACCGCACGCTGGCCCCCGCGGGCGAGCAGCTGCTCCAGGGGCAGTTCCCGATCGGCCCGCACGCGGCACGGGCCGACGGTGTCGCCCGCGCCGAACACCTGCTCGACCTGGGCTTCCCCGGCTGGCGGGACCGGGTCACCTGGCGCCGCGAGGCCACGTCGAACGGCCGTACGGGCGCGGTCGACCTGCCCGGCACCACCTGGCGCGACCGCCCGGCCGTGGACCGCGGCGACGGCGTCTACCTCGCGGGCGACCAGGTGGCGGCACCGGGAGTGCTCTCGGAGGTGTCGTTCAACAGCGCCCTGGCGGCGGTCTCCCTGGCCCTGGGCCGCAGGTCACGAACCTCCCAGCACCTGAAGCGCGCATGAGCCACCACACCCGCCCCACCAGCCCCGCGCCGCGCACCCGCCGCCACCAGCTCCAGGCCGCGCGCCCTCCCCCGCCGGCCCGCGCCGCGCCCCCGCGCCCTCAGTGCCGCCCCGCCACCCGGTCCGCCACCCGCGCCAACCGCGACGACTCCCCCTTGTGCGAGGCAGCCTCCCGCCGGTCCGCGGCGCGGTACGTGGCGTACATGCCCTGCACCCCCGCCCACCGCAGCGGCTCCGGTTCCCACTTGCGCACCCGGTGGTTCACCCACGGCAGCGAGGTCAGCTCGGTGTCCCCGGCCTGCCCGGAGTCCCGCCGGACGAGGTCGCGCAGGGTGCGGGCGGCGAGGTTGGTGGTGGCCACACCGGAACCGACGTAACCGCCGGCCCAGCCGAGCCCCGTCGACGGGTCGAGGGTGACCGTGGCACACCAGTCGCGGGGCACCCCGAGCACGCCCGACCAGGCGTGGTCGATCCGCACCCCCGCCAGCGAGGGGAAGAACCGCACCAGGATCTCGTACAGCGCCTCGACCGTCGCCGCCTGCGTACGCCCGTCGTTGTCCGTCCGCGACCCGAAGCGGTACGGCACCCCGCGGCCGCCGAGCGCGATCCGGTCGTCGGCGGTGCGCTGCGCGTACATGTACGCGTGCGCCATGTCGCCGAGCGTCTCGCGGCCCTCCCAGCCGATCGCCGCCCACTGGCCGGCCGTCAGCGGCGCGGTGGCGATCATCGAGGAGTTCATGGGCAGCCAGGTCCGCCGCTGGCCCTTGAGGTTCGCCGTGAACCCCTCCGTGCAGCGCAGCACATAGGGCGCCCGGACCGTGCCGTACGGCGTGACCGCGTGCCCGGGCCGGATCTCGGTCACCGGCGTCAGCTCGTGCACGGTCACCCCCAGCCCCTCGACGACGGCGGCCAGCCCCGTCACCAGCTTCACCGGGTTCAGCCGTGCCCCGTGCGGCGTCCACGTCGAGCCCACGGCGTCCGCGACCCTGATCCGCTCGGCCGTCTCCCGCGCGCCGTACAGCTCGCGGTCGTCCTCCTCGTACGCCCTCTCGTGCTCGTGGAAGGCCCTGAGACGGCTCAACTGGGCCGGGGTGTAAGCGACTTCGAGCACCCCACCCCGGTGGATGTCCGCCTCGACGCCCTCCTCGCCCGCCACCCGCACGACCTCGTCGACGGTCTCGTTCATCGCCCGCTGCAACCGCACGGCGGCCTCCCGCCCGTGCAGCCGGGCGTACCGGTCCCGTCCCGCGATGCCGTTGTAGAGCCAGCCGCCGTTGCGCCCCGAGGCCCCGTACCCGCAGAACTTCTGCTCCAGGACGACGATCCGCAGTCCGGGCGCGGCCTTCTTGAGGTAGTAGGCCGTCCACAGCCCGGTGTACCCGCCCCCGACGATCGCCACGTCGGCGGCCGCGTCCCCGCCCAGCGGCTCCCTCGGGACGGGGAGGCCCGCCTGCGCGTACCAGAAGGAGATCCCACCGTTGACGGTGCCGGCCATCGCGTCCGAGCTGCTCATGGCGGGACGCTAACCCCTGCCGAGGGGCCCTGTCTCCTACGGATTTCGTGGCCCACGAGCCGCCGCCGGGCCGGAAATCGAAGGCGTACCGGGCCGGTACGCCCGTAGGGTCGCCCCCATGACCGACACCGTCCCGGTACCGGCGGAACTGGCCGCCACGCTGGAGAAGTACTTCCAGGAGAAGGGCCGGTCCTTCGCCGCCGCCCTGCCGGGCCTGGCCGCCCGGTTCCTGGACCACTGGGGGCTGCGCCCCGACGGACCGGCCATGCACGGCATGTGCGCCCTGGTCCTGCCCGTGGTCCGCACGGCCGACGGCACCCCGGCCGTGCTCAAGCTGCAGATCCTCGACGACGAGAGCGAGGGCGAGCCGGTCGCCCTGCGCGTCTGGAACGGCGACGGGGCGGTACGGCTGCTGGACCACGACCCCGCGACGGGCACCATGCTGCTAGAACGCCTCGACCCGGCCCGCATGCTGTCCCACGAGCCCGACACCCACGCGGCCGTCCTGGTCATCGCCCGCCTCCTGGCCCGGCTGACCGCCGCCCCGGCCCCGCCGGCCCTGCGCCGCCTGGCCGACATCGCGGCGGACATGCTGGACCGCACGCCCCCGGTGCTGGCCCGCATCCCGGATGCGTCCGACCGCCGTCTGATCGCCGACTGCGCGGCGGCGCTCCGCGAGGTGATGGCCGAACCCGGCGACCGCCTCCTCCACTGGGACCTGCACTTCGACAACGTCCTGGGCGCCGACCGCGCCCGCTGGCTCGCCATCGACCCCAAGCCCCTCGCCGGCGACCCCGCCTTCGACCTCTGGCCGGCCCTCAACAACCGCTTCGACCCGGACGACGTCCTCTGGCGCTTCGACGCGATGACCGAGGTCCTCTCCCTGGACCGCGACCGTGCCCTCGCCTGGACCCGCGCCCGTCTCCTCCAGAACGCCCTCTGGGAGATCGAGGAGGGTCGGCCCCTGGACCCGGAGGACCTGGAACTCGCCCGCCGCCTGCGCTGACCTGCCTCCGGGACGACGGGGGAACCGCCCCGGGCCCTCCCGTCCTCTCTCCTCATGAGGAGTCCCTTCATGAAGGGTGCCCGGGACGCCGTCCCGGGACGCGAGGCAGGAGGACCGGGTGCCGTCCCAGGACGAGGTGGAGGACTTCGCGGCGCTGCTGCGACACCTGAAGGCGCGCACGGACCTCAGTTACGCGGCCCTCGCCCGCCCCCTCTCCATCAACGCCTCGACACTGCACCGGTACTGCGCGGGGGAGGCCGTACCGCTCGGCTTCACGGTCGTGGAACGGTTCGCCGCGCTGTGCGGGGCCGACCCGGCCGAACGCGTCGAGCTGCACCGGCGATGGATCCTGGCGGTCGCGGCACGCCGCCGCTCCCGGACGGCGGCCCCGCCCGCCCCGGACGCCACCGAGCCCCCCGGCCTCCCTCCCCTTCCGGCACCCGCGCCCGCGCCCGCGCCCGCCCCGCGAACGCCCTGGTACAGGCGCCGCGCAGGACTCGCCGCGGCTGTCGTGACCGCGTTGGCAGCCGCCTTGATCGGCCTGTCCGCGCTGACGTCTCCGACGACCGCGAAGACGCCGGACCCGCGGCACGGCTCCCCGACACCGCCCGCACCCGCCTCCGCACACGCCTCCGCGCCCGCCTCGGCCGGGAAAGCCGCCCCCGAGACGACCGCCCCACCCCTCACCTGGACGGTCAACTCCCAGCTCTGGGGGACCGGTTGCGACCACGACTACATCATCGACAAGGCACCCCGGCAGGTGCCGCCGCCCCCGCTCCCGCAGGACGCCGCCCCCTGGGCACGTTCGCAGGGCGCGGTGCACGGCGGCCGGACGCTCATGGACATCACCGTGCAGGGCCGGACGGACACGGCCGTCGTCCTGGAGGCCCTGCACGTCCGCGTCGTGGAACGATCAGCCCCGCTCAAGGGCACCGTCTACTTCACGGGCCAGGGCTGCGGCGCCGACCTCGACCCCCGCACGTTCGCGGTGGACCTGGACAAGGACCGCCCGGTCGCCCGCCCGGCCCAGACCATCGAGAGCGGCACGGGCACCCCGGCCAGACGCATGCCCTACCGGGTCTCCGCGAAGGCCCCCGAGGTCCTGATGATCGACGCCCGCACCGTCGACTGCGACTGCAGCTGGTACCTGGAACTCGACTGGTCCTCCCAGGGCCACACCGGCACCGCCCGCATCGACGACCACGGCACCCCGTTCCGCACCAGCGGCACCAAGGGCCTGCCGCAGTACTGGTACGCCAACGGCGGCTGGACCCCTACGACCTGAACCAAGAAAAACCCCAGGTCAGACAAATCCGACCCGGGGTTCCGGCAGAGCCCCCTGTCGGATTCGAACCGACGACCTACGCATTACAAGGGCTGGTGAGGTTGTGATAGCGGATGTCGCCTGATCACACCAGATCCTGTTTCCCCTGATCAACGACTTGCAGGGAGCTCTGCGCCTGCCTCTGCGTCCATATGTTGCCGCGCCGTCCGCTCACGCATTGCTCACGCATCGCGGCGGAGACTGCGGACGCTGATCCGCACGAACTCCGTCGGCGGCACACATGAATCGCTCCAGTCTGATGGAGCCTCCACCGATCCCGGAGCGGTCCAGGGCGCCCTCTTCCCCATTCGGCAACGTCGTCCTTCCAAATTAGAGCCCGTTGGAAGGCTGACGTCGCTCAGGGTCCGGTTCAGCCTCAGCGCGAGAGGTTGCGCCGAACCCTTAAAGCATCAGGTGCGATGGGTCAGGAATCAACACCCGAGTTCTTATCTCCTCGGGAGTCGATTTCTCGATGATGAAGTCGTGCAAGCGGCGCCCCGAGCACCACGATGGCGGATCCCACGTAGATAAGCACACCACCCTGCGAGGACCCTTCATCATAAGAAGAGATCACCCATACCGCCCCGGAAGTAATCACCCCGACGCCTATGAGAAAACAGGCGACTGAGAGTCTTCCTGGTAGAGAGGAGAGGATGCCTCGCCATCCAGGAATCAACCGCTGCTCCTATTACCTGAAGCGGTGGGGGCTGTCCTTCCAGCGCCCGGACAAGCGGGCCGCGGAACAGGACCCGGAGGCTCATCCGATATCCGGCGTTGCATCGTCCGGCGATGCTGAAATGCCAGCAGCACTCCGAACAAAGCAGGAAACAGGGCGAGACGCAGAACACCGGTCGACAGGTCAAGTTGCTGCTCACTTTCGGTGAACAGCCCCCACAAGACGGCACCGGTGAAGAGCGCCAGAGCCAGGGACAGAAGCATCACGGATGCCCTGCCCGCCATAGATGACATGAACCAACGCACTGAGGTCTCCGACCCACTGATGCCAGGCGTACGTGGGGACCACGTGAGATCTGACAATCTTTGTTCCTCTGCGGGGGTAGTGCTTCAGGAGATACTCGAGGTACCACTGATAAATCGGTCGGCGCGACAACGCCGCCCAGGATGAAGGCGCCAGCCACCAATCCGACACCCGGAACCACTCCGGAGAAATAACGCAAATCACCCATCTGCTACGTTGGTGAGCCCTTCCGGTCTACGACCGGAAGGGCTCACCAAGTCACTCGACTGGATCAAATCCAGCTACAGCAGGGGGCTGGAGCGAAACCCAGGCGGCTAGCAGCCATCCTCGTATCACTCTTTCCGGCCAATTCCACCTCTTCGAAAATGCAGATAGGCGAAGATAATTGCCGCCACCTCTAGAGCAGGCGTCGCGTAGAGCATGCCTTGACCGATCGCATCGCCGTGACGCCAAGGAAACGACATGCACACCCATCCGAGAATCCAGAAGAATATCCCGGACAACCCAAGACAGAGCGACCATTTACCCACAGGCGATGTTCGCAGCGGGGCAACCTCCCGCTTTCCGCCAGGCTGATTTGACCTACTGATGCGTGACATACGCGGGAATCGATACATAAGCCTTCACTGTCTTTGTGCCCCTTCTTGGATACCACTCGAGCGTCTTAATGAGCCACTGCCTGTACACCTCACCTGTAGCATAGATGGCAGTAGCCAGGAGAAGAGCTGGACCAGATGCAGCTGCAGCCGAATATTCGATCCAGGCCGCTATCGCGGTTATCCCGAAGTTACCGATTTCCATGCGATCCGTGAGCCACTTCGTCTTCTTTCGACTCAACTTCAGGGTGCAACTGACATAGCCACAGGAAAGCTTAGTCTTGTTGTATTTCTTAATCGCTTTTCGACCGTCGAGATCGTATTTGCCCACCGGGTCCGAGGGATAGTTGTAGGTGTTCGCATTGCCCCCGAGCACAGGGTCGACACTGAGGAAGCGCCCGGTAGTGGAGTCGTACAACCGGACTCCCATCAGGGTCAGCCCGCTGAGGGTGTGAGTCGACCTCTGGTAGATGCCGAGTGAGCCGTACTGAGCCGCAGGGGTGCCATGGAGCTTGTTGCCGTACTCGTCGTAGTGCTGGACCGTGCTCGCCACGGTGGTGTCGAGCGGTTGCTGGACCATGATGTCGCCGTGGATGTTGGCGAAGTGGAGGACGATGGAGCCACTGGCCCCTGTGGTGGCGGTCAGCCCACCCGTCATGTCCGTGATGTTGCGGCTGACCGTGTCGCCGGTCTTGCTCCACGTCGGACGGTCAGTTGCGTCACCATAGTGGCTGGTGGTGGTGCCACCAGTGCTCCACGAGCCATCGGTTGCCTGGATCTGGGCAGTCTGGACGGCGAGGCGTCCGGCGGCGTCCAGGGTCCAGGTGTTACGGCTGGTGCCGACGGTTTCCGAGGCCACCAAGTCGTTGGTGTGGTAGGCCAGATACGATTCACCGTTGGACGTAGTGCGGCCGAACGCGTCGTAGGCGTAGCCGGAGTTCACCAGGCGGTCCGCGCTGTCGTAGGTGTACGACGTTGTGGCCGTGGTGGTGTCGTCGGTGCTGCTGTCGCAGTCGTCTGAGCTGGTCTTCAGCGCGGTGCGGTTGCTGTTGGTGTCGAGGGTGTAAGCGCGGGTGACGCAGCCGGTCGTGGTGGTATCGGCTGCCTGGATGAGGCGGCCGGAGCTGTCATAGGCGTATTCGGACTGGGTAGTGGAGCCGTCTGTCTGCGTGTGGCTCGTCTGACGGCCGGTTATCGCATATCCGGCGTTGTCGGAAGCCGCCGTGACGCCGTCCGAGGCCGTGTATTCGCGGCCGGTCTTTTTGCCGGTCGGATCGGTGTTGACGGTGAGTTTGTAGTCACCCGGCAGGGTTTCGGAGGTCAGTACGCCGTCCGCATCGTAGGAGGCGGTGAACGTACCTGCTACCGAGTCGGTCAGGGTCTTGATGTTGCCGGCTGTGCCGTAGGTGTAGGTCACCGTGGACGGTGCCGAGTCGGTGGTCTTGACCGGTCGGTTCAGGAGGTCGTAGGCCGTGGTGCTGGTGTTGCCCGCACCGTCGTCATACGAGATCTGGCGACCGAGGGTGTCGTATCCGTAGGTGATCGTCTGGCCGTTTGAGGACTGCGTGGCGACTTTGCCGTTGTCCGTGTTGTAGGTGACGGTGATGGCCGGTGCGGCCGTACCAATGCCTCCGGTGATCGCCGTCTTGGTGACGCGGCCTGCGGCGTCCACGGTGGTCGTCGTGGTACGGGTCACGCTGTTCGCTGTCTCGGCCTTGCTAGCGATCCGGCCCCAGCGGTCGTAGGTGTAGACCGTGGTGACCAGGCTGGCGGGGTTGCTGCCACCGCCCGTGATCGTGGCCGCCGGTGTGGTCCGGCACAGCAGCCCGGCCCAGATCACCGAGGAGCAGGCGCCCGTGCCATCTGCGCTGTAGTACGTGTACTGGAGCGTGCCGGCGTCCGAGCCCGACGATCCCGCGGTGCGGGTGGTCGCCACGCGGCCGGAACCGTCGTACGTCGTGACCGTGGTGCTCTCCTCCCCGCCGCTGGTGGACTTCTGCTGTCCGGTGGCCCAGTCGTAGGCGGCCGTCGATGTCTGCGTGTCCGCGTCGGTGGCGTATCCCGGTATTGCCGCTCCTGTCACCACCGAGGTCACGAGGCCGGAGACCGCGGCGGAGGTAGGTCGGTCCTCGTCGTACGAGTACGACGTGTGCTCACGGGCCGGGGTCACTGTCCCGGCGGCAAGCGTGGTCTCGCTGGTGGAGCCGGTCAGCTGTTTCGTGAGGGTCACCTGGTGCAGCGGTCCGTACTCGTCTGTGAGGCGTTCGCCGTCCGCCGAGTACTCCGAGACCGTGGACAACTGCTGAGCTCGTTCGGCTGTGGACAGGTCACCCACACCGAGCGTAGCCAGTTCGTCCGAAGCTCCGGTTGCTGTGCCGAGAGCGAGTTCACGGTTGGCAGCGGTCAACTCGGCCACCGTGTTGCCGTACTCGTCGTACTCGGTGGTGGTGAGCGCGCCGCCAGGGCCTGCGGTGTTGCTCTCCTCGCCATTGGCACTGATGTAGGTAATGGTCGCCCGACCGTAAGCGGACGCTGCCAGGCCCGCACCGTTGCTGGACGACGGTACGGAGTCGGCCGGGAAGACCGCTGTGGCGTCGGTGGGCGCCTCGTTCTGGGCCCAGGTGGCGACCTTGGCGGCGTCCATCTGGTACGGGGCAGTGGCGCCGGAGAGCGGGACGTCGTAGACGACCGTGGTGGCCGCTGTGCCCGACGTGGCGCTCGCGGAGCCCTCGGCGAGACCAGAGCGGGACGCCTTGAGCAGCATGCCCTCCCCCGCGGTGAGCGCGGAGCCGGCCTTGCCGTAGGTGAACGCCCAGGGCAGCTCACCCGGTGCGGCAAGCGTGGCGACGCGGCCGTCGGAGTCGTAGGTGTAGGTGGTCTTCAGCGCGGGGCTGACCCGCGGGTCCCAGGCTTCGCGCAGACGGCCGGAGCCGCTGTACCGGTAGGAAGCAATGGTCTCGGCGGTCGCGGCGGAGGCACCGGGGTCGGTGGCCCAGAGCCGGATCGACTTGACCCGGTCCTTGAAGTCGCCCACCGCGCTGTCAGTGGCTGTCGTGGCGTCCGCGTAGACGAACTCCAGTACCCGGCAGCCCTTCGTGGACGGCGTCGCCTGGCAGGTCGTCGCGTTGACCGCGCTCGTCGGCGAAACCACGTATCTCGGACGCGCCAGCTTCTTGCCGTCGACGTCCACTGTGGTCGAGAAGACGGTGACCGTCGAGTCGTCGACCGCCGAGGCCGACGAATAGAGCGCCCACGTCGTCGAGGAATCTTCCACCTTGGCGAACACGGCGGTGTTGGCTTCCGTGTCGGTCAGTGTGAACTTCTCGGTGCTGGTCGAATAGGCCAGAGTGAGGGACTCCGCGCCGATCTCCGGCTCCCAGCCGCCCCCGCTCGTTTCCGTGAACGCGATCGCGCTTCCGTCGCCGGACAGCACCTCGACGGAAGTGCCGGAGGTCTCGCGGAGCTGCGTGTAGTCACTCGCTGCTGCCGTGACGGACGACGTCCAACCCGGGCCGAAGATCTCGGCCTGGCCCTCGGTGTCGGTGGCGTTGGCGCGGGATGAATATGTGCGCTCCACACTCGCCTCGAATGCCGTGGCGTCCGTGGCCGACAGGGTGTAATCACCGGTGAGTTGGTTCACCTGACCGGGGCCAACCTGGGTCGACGGAGCAGTGCCGGCGTCGCGGTCGAGAGTGACCTCGACCGTCTGCGAATGGCCGGTGGTGGTGCCGTCGGTGAACGCGGCACGCAGTTCGATCACACCGTCCTCGGTGAGCGAGGAGACGGTGTTCCACACCAACTTCGTGGCGGTGCCGCTGGTGACAGCAACCGGCCACGAGGAGACTGCGTTTCCGGAGGCGGTGACGTGCGCGACCGGCACGGTGTGCCAGTCGTCTGCCTCGCCCCGCCGGTACTGCCACGTCACGCCGGTGTAGGAAGGCAGCCCCTTGGCAGACAGAGTCAGGCGGCGGGCAGTGTCGTCGCCGTCCTGCGGCGACAGAATCGCCGCGCCGTCGGCGCCTACACCGAAGCTGTAGGCAGTGGTGGACGTGGACAGGTTTCCGCCGGAGTCGACCGTACGGACATACAGGGTGTGCCAGCCGCTCGCCGGGTCGATCGAGATAGTGGCCGCGTCACCACCCGATCCATTCGTGGTGTCGAGCTTCTTGTTCGGCAGGCCGCTGTCGTCCAAGCCCCAGAGATAGCCGGCACCATCGCTGGAGGGAGTGTCGATGGTGCAGGACACCGCGGAATCAGCCTTCGCGGTCCAGCCGTTCTCCTCGTACGTGTCGCAGGAGACGGTCGGAGCTGCGGGCTTAGTCGTGTTCAGCACGAATGTGGTGTAGCCGGTCCAGGATCCGTAGTCCGTGCCGTCGTACGCCCGTACCCGGTAACGCAGGTGCGCTCCGGCCGGGAACGCGTTAGCCGAGGCGATCGCGAGCGTCGCGGCGGAGCCGGAAGCCACTGAGGCGGACGTACCCGTGTAGGAGTAGGTGGTGTCCGCGTAGGCAGGGTCCGCGCTGATCTCGAACTGAGCCTTCGTCTTCGATCCGTCTGGATCGGTCACCTTCGCCGACAACGTCGGCGTCAGCGACGTCACATACCGGTTGCCGTTGTAGGTGTTGACCTGCGAGGGCGAGATCGCCGTCGAAGCGGGCAACGCCGGGTGGGAGTTGTACGTCACCGTCAGGTGCGGCTCGGTGGAGCCGTCCCCCGACACGTAGTTGGCTGAGCGGAAACGACGCCAGGTGAAGGAGTCAGCCTCGTCGGCGCCCGCGATCCGCAGACCATGGTTCGTGGAACCGTCCGCCCATGCCTGCACGATGGCGTCGATGTCGAAGTTCATCGTGCCGGCGGGGCAGTCGGTGGCCGAGTAGCCCTTGGCCGCCGTGTTCGTCACCGCGCCTGTCGCGGTGGTCGACGGCTGGTCGCCCCAGGTGATGTCCGACGACGACCACGACCCGGTGATCCGCCGCACCTGTGTGCCCGCCCCCGTTGTCTGGCAGGTCGAGGAGTAGTACGAGTACAGCGCCAGGTTTGTGTCGGTGATGTGCTTGCCCTTGAACGCCGACACGTCGAACTTCAGATACGAGCGGGCCTTCGTGTTTCCCCCGTCGTACGTGCCCGACTTCAACTCCGTCGAGGAGACCTGCGAGTCGGTGTAGTCGGTGGCCACCCAGGTGTCCGTGGTGACGGCGAGCGTGGATGTGGGGTCGACGGTGACCGGATAGGTCAGATCCCGCTCGAAGTAGTCCGCGTCTGGGGTGAGAACCAGGGTCTGGCCGCCGTCTTCGGCGGTCTCGACCTTCGTCGCTACCTTCTCCTGATGCTTCGACTCGCCGGAGAGCTTGTCCTTGGAGGAGTCCCACATCATCGGTGCCGGCGCCTCGGCCACCAGTTTCCCGGCGCCGTCCTTCATCAGCAGATGCCCGGAATCGGCCACCGACAGCTTCAGGCCGTCCAAGTCCAACGGAATGCGGAACTGCAAGCCCGCCTGGGGAGCGGTGTCCAGCACGACGTTCTGGCTGAAGCCCTGAGCCAGAGCCGTCACCGTCAGCGTCTGCCCGGCCCCGATGTCGTACGAGGCGGTATCACCCTTCACCGAGGGGGTGGGCAGCTCGGACTCCCAGCCCATCCCGAAGGACTTCTCCCCCTTCGCCACCGACGCCAGCGCCTTGTCCCCGCCGTCGGAGACCTTGATCTCGGCCGCCGCTACATCCGGCTCCAAGGCCGAACCCTTGTCCGACAGCGAAGTATCGATGTCCTGCCAGACACCGCCCACCTTCTGCCGGACAGGACCGGCATACGTGGATGTCTGCAGTTCACCACTCGGCAGGGCGTACGTGGTCGACGTCGCCGAACGCTCCGACAACACCTCGATCTTCCGGTCCTGCAACCGAGCCATCAGCAACGCCGCCGCCGCCGAATCCGCCGACGAGGCAGCCGCCTTCTTGTCCGACGCAGACACCACCTCGGTGGCGTCAGAGCCGGTGGCGAACGCCGCACCCGACACCAGCGACACCAGCGCCGTCTCCGCCGCCATCACCACGGCCACCGCCAGCGCCACACGCCTCAGCGAGCCGCGTGACAGTCTCGCCCGCCCCCGTGAAGACGGGAAGCCCCGCCCCCTGATTGGTCTCAACACAACTCCTGCGATCACCCCGTGCGCCCGATGCGCCACGAGCCGCAGGATCAAACAGCAGTAACTCGTGAAAGTAAAGACCAGGTTTATTCACACTGTTATCACAACGCGACTCGACGAAGGATGTGCCGCATTGACTGCCTCCAACTCAGGTCAGATCACTGCCTCGTTGCCGCCTTCCCGCCTCCACAACCCACACCATGCCACCCCACACCGGGCATCGCTTCCCTCACATTCTCAGCTCCGCCGCACACCAAACCCGCGATGATTGTGACCAAGCCGTGATCAGTAAGCAGTAATGCAACGGGGGCAATACAGACAGGCAGCGAGCATCGGGGCACGGACACATAGGCAGGTCTCCGGCATGACGGCGGTCTCGGTTCCGCATCTCGGGTGACGCAATGGGCCCGTCGGCAGGCACGGGGAGATATGCGGATTGGTGCCTGCCGACGGGGGTCTGGATGGGCGCGCGGCTCTACATCGGCCCCAGGCGCTTGAGGTCCGCGAGCTTGGCTGCGGCGTCCTCCGCAGCGTCCGTGCCGATCCGACGGGCGGCTGGGGGGAGCCCTTCGTCCTTGGCGACGCCGATCCCGGCACCTACCGCGCCGATGAGGTCGAACAGCTCGCCGTCGTCCAGTTCCTGTGGCTTCTGTTCCTCGGTCGCCAAGGCGCCTCTCTTCTTCGTGGTCGGGTGGCGGCCCCGTCCCTGCCGCGACCTGTCCTTCTGAGGTCTTGGGGGAGCCTCCAGTTCGAACGGCAGGGACGGGGGGCGAGGGCCCGCCCATGGCGCGGCTGCCCAGCTACGCGACATGGGCGGGCGATCTGTCGAGTGGCGCGCTGGTGGGCCACTGGGTGATGGGGCGAGGCGGTGCGGGCGCGGCTGTCCGGGGGCGCTGCCGACGTACGGCTCGCTCGCTCATCGTGTAGTGGAGCTGTTCGAGCCTGAACACGCACCACTGGCAGGCTTGGAGGGCGAAGGTCTCGCCTGCCACGGTGATATCGCCGATCCCCGTCACGGGAAGTCCGGTCCGCTCGCACTTGAAGCAGGTCCCGCCTTGCCAGTCGAACCGGCTCCACAGCTCGGCGGGCCTCAGTCCCATTCCGGTTCCTCCTCCGCGAGGTGGGGCAGAGGGGTTCCGCCGACCACGGGCACGAAGCGCACCGGACGGGCATGCCAGATGAACCTGTAGCGTCCGGCCGAGAGGGGGAGCGTGAACTCCTCGCCGTTCTTCAGGGCTTCGGCGGGCTCGCGCCATCCGTCGGACAGCCAGTCCCAGACGTAGCCAGCCACCGACGCGTCGATGGCCGAGGCGATGACGCGCATCTGGATGCGAGCCCAGCGGATCGCGCGGTCCGGCGTGGGCATGGCTGCGAGCGAGAGTTGCCTGCCGTCCTCTTGGCGCCACTCGCACCAGAAACCCGACTTGGGCACCACCGGTTCCGGTACCGCGATGGTGCACCACGTGAGTGTGCCGTCCTCGCTGGTCCCCCAGTCCTCGGCCAGGGCTTCGACGATCAGCATGCCGCGACCGCTCTCCTCGTCGGCGGCCGGTCTCTTCACCTGAGGTCGGCCCGGAGTTCCGTCAGCCACCTCGATGCGGACCTCGCCCCGCCAGTACGAGACGGAGATGCTGACGTCCTCCGTCTCGCCGTATCGGACGGCGTTGGTGACCAACTCGCTGATCAGCAGGTTGGCTGTGTCGATGCAGGAGCCGATCCCCCACAGCCGAAGGTGAGCGGCACTGATCCGGCGCAATTGCCCTACTCGCTGCGGGGTGCGGGTGCAGGAGACGACGAAGCGAACTGGCTGGTCCATGTCTCTCCCCGGACCGTGTACCTGCGGAACCCTTTCGTGCGGCGGAACAGCACTGGCTATGCCGCCGGAAGCGTTCCGTAATCTGCCGCGCGTCGCCTCGGGAGCGGTCGCACTCTGCAAGGCAAGAGCCATCGCTGTCCTCCGCACGTCACGGGCAGGAAGGTTGCTCTCGGCGCCACACCTCAGGCGCGTCCGCCGGCTTCCCTTGGTTGCTCGGGTTTGGAGACGACCGTAGGACGGCTGTCTCTCAACCCCCAAGAAGATTGCGCGAGTTTGCAGCAAGTCGATTGACTGGGCTGAGTACCTCGCTGACCATCGTCATGTCGCGCAAACCAGCGCAAGGCAGCGGACGGGAGAGCAGCCGTGAAGCTACGGTTCCTTGGTAAGAACTCCACCCCCGGAGACAGCCCCACCCTGTACGCCAGTGACCAGGACAGCTACGTCATCCAAGGCTGGAAGGTGTTCGCGAACGACTTGCTCATGCGGCTCGACGTGCCCGAAGGTCAGACGGTGATCGAGGTTCCGCCGGAGCTGTTCGAGCACCTGACGAAGGACGGACATACGACCGGCGAGATCAAGAGCTTCACCGCCCCGATCATGCTCGTCACGGAACAGGACACGTGCATCCTGCAAGGCCCGGAGATGACCGATCCCGAGGCGCTGAGTCAGATGCGGATGCCCGACTATGAGACCTGCATCGAGGTCCCCAAGTCCTCGATCATGGCCCTACTGGAGGAGAACAGTGGACCTGATCACCTCGGCCCAGCGTGACGAGCTGTTCAACAGCTTCGAACGCGATGCCTTCCACCTGGAGCTGAGGGACGACTACGGGTCTCCCATCGAGGACACGCCCTACGCACGCTGGCAGAGGGGTGAGCCCGACGACTACGTGTGGCTCGACCCCTGGATGACGCTGATGAAGCGCGTCACGGGCGAAGGCAAGACCGTCAGGCGCGTCCGGGTCGTCACCGAGCCGCACTCCCAGTACGTCGGCTGGGAGCACTCGTTGACCCGCCTCAACCAGGAGGCCGGCGAGGACATCCGATGGCTTCCGCGGCACCGTCTGCCGGAAGGCATCGACTTGCCCGTCGGCGGTAACGACTGGTGGCTGTACGACGACCGTCTCCTCGCCGTCGGCCATTTCGACCCCGAAGGCCGAGTGCTGGGGTCGGAAATCATCGAGGACCCGGACACCGTGGCCGAGTGCGTCCGCGTGCGTGACCTCCTCTGGGCCGCCGCCATCCCGCACGCCGAGTACAAGCCCTGACCCATCCGTGAATAACCAAGCTCAAGAAGCACGAGAGGCACTGGGTGTCCGGCTGCGCGGATTCCGGAAGGACGCCGGATTCGCGAGCGGCCGGGCATTCGCCGTGGCCACAGGTTGGGCCGAGTCCAAGGTCTCCCGGCTGGAGAACGGCAAGCAGAACCCCAGCGAAGACGACATCCGGGTCTGGTGCATCAAGACCAACAGGCAAGAGCTCGTTGATGACTTGATAGCCACGGTGCGCCACATCGACGAGCTGTGGCTCGAGTGGCGTCGGCAGCTGCAGACTGGGGCGGAACGACGCCAGCGCAAGGCCCTGCCGGTCTACGCCAAGACCAGGGTCTTCCGCATCTGGCACCCGACGCTGGTGTGGGGAACGATCCAGACGGCGGACTACGCGGCCGAGACGTTCAGACAGGTCGTCGACTACTACGAGATCCCCGACGACGCGGAAGCGGCCACCGCCAAGCGACTCGAACGGCAGCAGTACCTGTACCGGGGCAACCGAATCTTCAACGTGGTCCTCGGCGAACAGGCCCTTTACACCAACTTCGGCGGCCCCGAGGTGATGAAGGGGCAGCTCGATCGCCTGCTTGCGGTCATGCGGCTCCCCCGGCTGAGCCTGGGCATCATCCCCCGCTCCGCGCCCCTGGGCATCTGGCCCGGGAACTCCTTCTCGATGTTCGACGACAAGCTCGTCCTCGTCGAGACCTACTCGGCGGAGTTCTCCGTCACCCAGCCCCGTGAAATCGAGCTGTACACCAAGGCGTTCGCCCTCTTGCAGCAGTCAGCGGTCTACGGTGCCGCAGTCCGAGACCTGATCCTCGCTGCGATCCACCACTTCGATCAGATGCCGAGCGACTAGGAGACACCATGCAGCCCGTGGCCCCGAACTGGCGTACCAGCTCCTACACCGGGACGGAGAACTGCGTTGAAGTGGCCGACAACGACGCGCAGCACGTGATGGTTCGGGACACGAAGGCCCGCGACCGGGGGCTCATAGCCGTCCAGCGAACCCCCTGGACGGCATTCGTGGAGTACGCCAAGCAGGGATAGTGGTGATGGTGTTCGGTCGGCTCTCTGAGGCGAACATGTGCGTAAGTCGTCCACCCGCCCGGCGCGCCCGCTGCCGTTCCGCGCGAAGCCGAAGCTGTGCGGCTGCGCCGAGCCGTAGGAACTGATGGCCTCCGCCGCGAACGGCGAGGCCATCCGCCTGATTTGGCCATGCCGGATGGGCGCACTGCGCTGGGTGCCTACCGGCGCTGTCGGTGCTGCTGTTCGGTAGGCGTTGGAGCCACCGCTGGGAGCCGACTGTTTCGGGTCTGCTGAGTGGGGGGCGAGCCTGCCGTGGTCGTCTGCAGGCGGGCAGCTTCGGCTCGGCGGTTGGGTGCTGGGTTTCGGGCGGTGTGCTGGATGCGGGTGATGAGCACGCGAGCAGGTTGGCGGGCGGTGGCCAGCTCGCGTTGAGCGGCGGCTTCCTTGAGGAGCTGGTGGGGTTGGTGGCCGCGGGCTTCGGCGTCGGCGAGGACGGTGGCGAGCGCGGGCCAGGCCGTGTCGGTGAGGATTCGCTCGGCGTGGTCGGGGACGGCTGCTCGTACGTCGCTGGCGAGAACGCGGCGGGCTTGATCCCTGGGTGGCCGGGCTGTGAGTTCGGCGAGTGTCGGGGTGAGGGCGCGGTCGGCGGCTGTCTGGAGGTGCTGGACGGCCTGTCGGGCGGCGTCGGCTTGGTGGGCGTGGTGCTTCGCGTCGTGCCAGCGTCCGGCGATGATGGCGGCCCAGACGAGGGCGGCGACCAGGGCGGCCAGGGCGCTGCCGTCGGGGCGGTGGCGGTGTGGACGATGTCGCGTGCCGCGCTGCGCAGGGCGTGGGCGGCTCGGTCTTCCGCGCGGACCTGGGAGCGTTGGGCTCGGGCGAACGCCTTGGAGGCGGCCCGGAGTTCGGAGCGCAGATGGGTGGGTGTCTTCTGGGCGGTGGCTTCGAGGAGTTCGCCGAGGGCGGTGATGTGGGCTTGGGCGTGGGTGTCGTCGGCGAGGTCGGTGTGGAGGGTGTCGAGGGCGTCGGTGGCTTGGTGCCACGGAGTGCTGGGGTGGTTGCGGCGGGCGGTGGGGTGTTCTTCGGGCCGGCTGGATTCGAGGCGGGCCTTGATTTTGGGTAGGGAGAGGTCGGGGGAGATCTTGCTTCCGGGGTGGTAGATCTGCTCGCCGGCCGCGTTGACGTCGCCGGGGCGGCCGGCTGCGTAGCCGAGGAGGTCGCCTGACGGGCCGCGCCGGACTTGGACCTTGACGCCGCTGGCTTCGAGGTAGGAGATGAGTTCCTCGGCGCCTGTCACGTGGGGGATGGCGGTGCGGATGCGGTCCTGGAGCCAGGCGGGGCTGGGCTGTTGCCAGCCGAGGCGTTCGGCCTTGTGCATCTCGGCCTGGGTGGGGCGGCGGGCGCCGGTGCGGTCGCCCTTCTTCAACTGCCTGAGCCCGTAGTCCTTCTCGATCTCGCGGCAGGCGTCGCCGACGCGGATGCCGCTGTCGTGGAGTTTGGGGCGGCGGCCGTCTTCGCGGACGGTGGTGGCGAGGATGTGGATGTGGTCGTCGGCGTGGCGTACGGCGATCCAGCGGCAGGCCAGGTCGTCACCGGCCGGGGCGATGCCGGCGGCCTGGACGATGCGCTGGGCGATCTCGCCCCACTCGGCGTCGGAGAGGTAGCGGTCCTCGGGGGCGGCGCGGACGGGGCAGTGCCAGACGTGGTCGGTGACCGGCTTGCCGAACTCGCTGTTACGCAAGGAGACCGGCTCGTCGAGGTAGCGGCCGAGTTGGGTGAGGGTGGCGTTCTCGTCGCGGCCGGGGTCGGGCATGCCAAGCATCGCGAAGCCGGCCACGATGTGCGGGTCGAAGTGCTCGTCGTGGCCGCCGGGGCCGTAGAGGTAGGCGAGCAGGCCACGGGTGTTGGATCCGGCGGGCTTGATGGCGGCGATCACGCTGTCCCGGCCTCCTCCGGGTCGGCGGGCTGGCGCAGGGCTCCGGCGATCAGCTCCAGCAGATGGTGGAGTTCGTCGAGGCGTTGGCGTATGTCGGGTGGGGTGTGGTCGCTGTTGAGGGCGCGGGCGATCTGGTTGACGTTGACGCCGATCCGGTTGAGCTGGCGCAGGACCTGGGCGCGGAAGTGGTGGGTGCGGCGGCGGTCCTCGGACAGGGGCAGGTTGGCAGTGAACCGGCCGGTGATGAAGGCGAGGACGATGTCGGCGGCGAAGCCGGAGTCGCCCTTGTAGCCGTGCTCGGCAGCGGCCTGCTGGAGGCGGGCTCGCTGGTCGCCGGTGAAGCGCAGCGGGCCGACACGGTCGTTGCGCTTGGTGCCGGTGAAGCGGCGGATCGTGGGCTGCACGCTCTGCACGGCAGGCTCGCCGGCGGCGACGGCTGCGGTGTCGGCGGCGTCTGCGGGGCGCAGGACGGCTCGCTGGACGGAGCGAAGGGTGTCCGGGTCGGGGCCGCCCTTGGCCCCGACCCCCTGGTCCGGCGCCCCCTGGCGCTGGGCCGCCTCCGCCACCCCCGGGGCGGAGACCCCCGGGATCCGGCCTTGAGTCGGACTCGGGGTACTACTGGCTCCGCCAGGGGCAGCCCGTCCGAACGCGCGGCGCAAACGCCCCATCAGCGTAGGGGACTTCGACAGCGGCAGCGGCTCGTCGGGAGCGTGGTCGGAGCGGTGCGGGTCGTGCGTCACGGGCGGTTCTCCGGAAGGGACGGGGGCAGGCGGGTCGGGGGGAAGGACTGGCGGAGTGCGGGTGGCCGGCGCGCCCTCCACAGGTGTGGATAAGCGGACGGTGAGCGGTGCGGTGGTCGGCTGGCTGGGGTGACCGGAAAGGGGTTCCGGTCACCCCGCTGGGTTTCCGGTCAGCCTCTGCTCGGAGCGGTCTTGGCGGCGGCTTCGATGTCGGGCCGGAGGATCTCCATCACCTCGGTCTGCCGCTGACTGCCGATCGTCAGGTCCCTGTCCTTGACGGCCTTCCGGAGAAGGGACCGGCTGAGTGTGCCGTGCTCAGTCAGGGCGATCCGGCCGATCTCCACGAGCTCTGTGAGTGTGGCCTTGGGCGGACGGCCACCGCGCGGCTTGCCCTCCGAAACCTCGGGCGGTGGTTCCGTCGGCTGGACGGAACCGGCGGCCGGACGCTCAGCGAGCCCGACCGGCTCGGCCCGTGGCTCGACGGGCTCGACGGGCTCGGCGGGCGCGGCGGGCGCGGTGACCGGTGGTCCCGGCACCTGGACGGGTGCGGCGTCCAAGCGGTCGGCGGGTTGGTCGACCAGTTGGTGGATCTGCCGCATCAGGACGCCGAAGGCCAGCAGCGCGGCGGTCGGGGGAACCGCGGCGACCACATAGTCGAGCAGGGGAACGGCGCTGGCGTTGCCCGTGCCGTTGACCCCGGCCACGTTGAGCGCGATGGAGCCGGCCGACCCGGTTGCGGTGAGGGTGATCGCCCACCAGTCGGTCACCCGGCGCAGGCCCGCGCGGAGCATGAGCAGTTCGCCCGCGACGATGAACGCGTCCAGGGTCGCCGGCCAGGCCCATTGCCGGATCGGGGAGCTCTTGAGGCCGTGCTGTCCGGCGACCTCCGCGAGATGCGCGTACGACAGCCAGAACCCGCCGGCGGTGAGCGCCACGATGACGACTCCCGCCGCGACGAGCGCGTACCGCTCGGCCGCCTGCTTGGTCGTCATCGGGCGCCCTCCGTCAGGGCGCTGGTCCCGGTGGGTGAGTGTGGGGAGGGTGGTCAAGCGGGGTTCTCCTGGGGTGGTGGCGTGGTCCGTCTTAGCCGTCTTGGCCGTTGCAAGCGCAGGTCAGGGCCGGTACGGCTGAGAGGTTGGTATTCCGTCCCGGCAGCGTCGGCACGTCCTGGGGCAGGCGGTGGGGCTGCGGTTCGGTGGCCGTGGACGGATCGCACCGTCGTGCCGTCCCGGGCGCATACGCGGTGACCTGTGGCGATACGGTGAGGACGTCCGGGACGGCACAAGACGGATCGGGCAGCGTCCGGTTGGTGGCAGCGCGGTCTTCATGATCGCGTTGCCGTCTTGCCCCTGGCTTCCGTCCCGGCCGCATGCCGTGTGACCTGCTAGATCACGGCAGGGACGGCAGGGACGGTCACCGGGGGAGGCGGGGCTCAGCCCGAGGCTGGGGCGCCGGGCCCGGCGTTCACTGAGTGAACACTCAGCCCGAGGCCGGTGCGGTGGGTTCGGCGTTCACTGAGTGAACGGTGGGGCAGTAGCGCCGCCACGCGTCGAGGAACTTGTTGCGCATGTAGCCCTTGCGCTGGGTTCCGTCGGCGAGCCGGACGTTGCCGGGCTTGATGTCGTACCGACGCAGCATCCTCGCCAGCTCGCGGGAGGTCAGCCCATAGCGGCCCCATTCCGCCCACGGGCTCTCGGCGTTCTGCCGCAGCTGGTGCAGCAGCTCGTCCGTGGAGAGGCTGTCGACCTCGCGCTGGGCGACGAAGACACGGCGGATGTCGGCGAGGATCCGGGCCTCGCCGGGCTGGTCCTCCTCCGCCTCGACCTCCGCGGCCACCATCCCCGCACACGCCTCGCGAGCCCGGCGGGGCCAGGACCCGGCGGCCAGGTCGGCCACGATGACCAAGGGCTCCCAGGTATCGGCGGCCCGATCCTCCACCGGCATACCCGGCTCCAGATCCGCCGCCTCGTCCAGCAGTGGCCTGGACCAGGCGGCGATACGGTCCCGCAGATCATGGAGTCCTGGGATGTCCCGGCGGGAGCGGAAGGGCTTGACGCTCTCGCCCTCCGCCCGGCGCCGCATCCGGATGACCACCGACCGGTCCATGATCGTGTCGGGCAGGTCGCCGATCCCGGCCAGGGCGGCCATGGCGAAGGTGGCGAACCGGTGCGGGGTGTGGTCGTTGCCGACGACCCGGGTGACGTAGCGGTTGCGCTGGTGGCCGGCGTTGAGCAGGCCGCGCATCTCCTCGTTCTTCTCCGCCTGCTTCGGCGTGCCGAAGATGGTGTCCGCCTCGTCCACCAGCAGGGTGGGCGGCTCCTCGGTGATGGACCGGAAGACCGCGGCCGGGGTGGTGTTGATGGTGAGCATCGGCTCGTGGACCGTCTCGGTCAGCACGTCCAGCAGCCGTGACTTGCCGCACCGCTTCGCCGGCCCCACCACCGCCAGGCGCGGGGCGTGCTGCCACGCGGGCTGCAGATGCGTCGCCGCCACCCACAGCGTGACCGCGTCCAGCGCCTGCGGCGAGGGCAGGATCACGAACTGGGCTATCTGGGCACGCAGTTCGTCCAGCAGCTCGGAGCCGTGCGTCGGCTCAGGGTCCGGCACCGCCTGTTCGACAGGCTGATCCGCCAGGTCCAGGGACGAGTCCGGCACCGTGTCGTCGGCCGCTGGCGTCTCTTCGCCCGCGGGGTGCCCCGGCTGGCCGGGCACGGCAACGGCAGGCCACGCGGCTTTACCGGGGTCGGAATAGGGCTCGGGTGTCGTAGGTTGCACAGGGCAGCTCCACTCCTGCGGCAATCGGGCATGGCTGGCCCGGTGCGCGCGGGTCGTTCGTTGGATGCGGGCGGCGGGGTTTCCCGAGCCTCCGGCGTTGCTGCGCCGGAGGCTCGCTGCGTTCCGAGGCGGGACACTCGCCTTGTCCCGAGTCTGGACACTCGTTTTGTCCCGAGTCGGGACGCTCGCGTTGTTCCCCGAGGGAACACGGACAGTACGTCCACGCCCGGCGACAGTCCAGCGTTTCTGTGTCAGCTCAGCGCAGAACCGTTTGCTACGCTGCCCGGCTTTCACGCCGCCAGCCCGAGCAGCTCCAGCAGATCCGCGGTCACGACCCGGTAGGCGTTGCCGAGCCGCAGCACCTTGCACGGGTACTCGCCCCGCTTCGCCAGCTCATACCCCTTACTCCGCCCGAGCCCCAGAGCCCGGTTGCCCGTCTCCAGGTCAACCGATACGGGGAGAGCAAGCAGCTCTTCCCGACTCATCCCCTTCGACTGCCCGGTCGTCGCGTCTTCGCGCATGCAGTGCACCCCTTTCGGTACAGCCCTCGGCGAACGCGCCCATCACGTCCGACTCCAGGCATGCACCAACCATCATGACCAAGCTAATGTGTCCATATGACACAACGCGGTGTGGATGCTGATGAGGACGACTTCCCGGAATGGGCGGATCGGGTCAAGGCCAACGTGGCCGGCGAAGTCCGGCGCAGAAGGAAGGAGATGGGATGGAGCGCACAGGACTTGGCCGACGCGTGCGAGCGGCTCGGGCACCCCATCCCGCGCAACGTGATCGCCAACATGGAGTCCGGACGCCGGGCCAACCTGCCCCTGGTGGACGTCATGGTCCTGGCCGCCGCTCTGGAGACGTACCCGGTCTGCCTGATCTTCCCGGTCGGCTACGTCGAACGGACCCAGGAACTCCCCTTCCAGGACCTCATCCCCACCTGGGACGCCCTGCGGCGCTTCACCGGCGAGCAGGAAATGCCCATGTACGACGCGGGCCTGGTCCCCGACTTCGAACACCACGCCAGCCTCGTGCAAACCGCCCTCGCCGCCCTCGAAGAGGAAGAACAGGCCCGGTTCGCGGCCAGGACCGCCACCAGCCGCGCCCAGCAGGAAGAAGCCGAGCGCAAGCGGACGAAGTACGCCGACCAGGCCATCTCCGCCAAGTACAACCTCCGCCACCTCCGCCGCGAACTCCGCGAGGACGGCGCCACCCCACCCCACCTGCCACCCGCACTGGGCGACGTCGACCCACCCGAACCTGACCCCAAAACCACCACGGAGGAACGCCTTTGAAGGGCTCCACCTACCGCCGCTGCTCCTGCCGCGACCCGAAGACCGGCAAGGAACTCGGCACCTCCTGCCCCAAGCGCAGCAGCAGGAACCACTGCACGTACTCCATACGCCAGGAGCTGCCGCCCCGCGAGGACGGCAGCCGACGATCCTTCGCCCGTGGCGGGTACGCCAGCCTCAAAGCGGCTCAGGCCGACCTCGACCACGTACGCGCACTCCTGGGGCTCGCCGAGCCGGACGACCCCGAGGGTGTCCAGCTGATCGCCGAGATGCTGGCCGAAGTCAGCCGCGACAAGCTGCCCCTCCCCGACGTGGAGGAGACGAGGCGGCGCCTCAACGCCGGCCAGGACCTCGTGGGCAGCCTCACTGTGGGCGAGTGGCTGGACCGGTGGCTCGCGGGCAAGCGCATACGGAAGTCTGGCGGCAGCCGCTACGAGACCGACGTCCGCGTGCACCTCAAACCCCACATCGGCGACCGGCGCCTCGACCGGCTTCGCGTGAGCCACCTCAGCGAGATGTTCACCGCCATCACCGACGCCAACGCCGGGATCCTGGAGCAGAACGCCCAGCGGCGCACGGCGGTCGAGGAGTTGGCGGCCGTGCCGTGGAAGGGCGTGGAGAACCGGGCCCGCCGCACGGCCATGAAGGCGGCGATCGACGCGATGCCACCCTTCCGCCGCGTCACCGGGCCGTCCACACGCCAGCACATCAAGGCCACACTCCGCGCGGCCCTGAACGACGCGATCGGCCAGCAGATCATCACCTTCAACCCAGCGGCCCACGTCGAGATCGACCCCGTCCGCAAGCCGAAGGCCCTGGTGTGGACGGACGAGCGGGTCGCCCGGTGGCAACAGACCGGCGAAAAGCCCTCCCCCGTCATGGTCTGGACGCCGGAACAGACCGGTGCGTTCCTGGACTTCGTGGCCACGGACCGCCTGTACGCCATGTGGCATCTGATCGCCTTCCGCGGCCTGCGTCGCGGTGAGGCATGCGGCCAGCCTTGGTCGGAGACCAACCTCGATCGGCACTCCCTCAGCGTCACCGGCCAACTCATCCAGGACGGATGGGAAGTCGAGGCGTCCGAGCCGAAGACCGACAGCGGGTTCCGCGTCGTGGCCCTGGACGACGACACCGTCGACGTGCTGGAGCGGCATCGCAAGCAGCAAGCGGCGGACCGCGAGGAGTGGGCGTCGGCCTGGGTCGAGACCGGCCTCGTCTTCACCCAGGAAGACGGCTCCTGGCTACACCCCGGCAAGGTCACCGACCTCTTCGAGCGCCTCGTCACCGCCTCCGGGCTGCCTCCGATCCGGCTGCACGACCTCCGCCACGGCGCGGCCACGCTCATGCTCGCCGCCGGCATCGACGTGAAGATCGTGTCGGACACGCTCGGGCACAGCGACACCCGGATCACGCGGGACATCTACCAGAGCGTCCTGCCCCAGGTCGGCAGGAACGCGGCCGAGGCCACCGCCAAGCTGGTCCCGCTTCAGCGGAAGACCGAGGCGGAGGAGGCCGCCCGCAAGGCGGCGAAGGCCGCCAAGAAGGCCAAGGACAAGGCGAAAGCCAAGGCCAGGGCCGAGAAGAAGGGCAAGCGGAAGAAGCCCAAGAAGTAGGGCACCGGACCGCCCCGCTCACGCATCGCTCACGCAAGCCACCCCACGGCTCACCGGCTGTGTGACGCGTCACGCCCCGAGCAGCAGAAAACCCCAGGTCAGCGGCTATCTGTCCTGGGGTTTCTCGGAGCCCCCTGTCGGATTCGAACCGACGACCTACGCATTACAAGTGCGTTGCTCTGGCCAGCTGAGCTAAGGAGGCGGGGCCCCTCGCGGGGGCGCCCGTGCAGTGTACCCACGTCACAGGGTGTGCTCGTCGAAAATTTCCGCGAAGTTCACAGGGGCCCGGGTACTGACAGACCGGGTGAACGGCAGGTACCGTCCTGACCCAGTCCACTGCCGTGGACTACACCACCGTGGAACCGTCCGCGGTGGATCACCACCTTTACTCGGATCGTCCGGCACGTTCCTGCCGGTGAAGGGGGCCTACGACCCATGGCCACAGTTACGTTCGACAAGGCGACCCGGATCTACCCGGGTTCCACCAAGCCCGCCGTCGACGGTCTCGACATCGAGATCGAGGACGGCGAGTTCCTCGTCCTGGTCGGCCCGTCCGGTTGCGGCAAGTCCACCTCGCTCCGCATGCTCGCGGGGCTCGAGGACGTCAACGGCGGAGCCATCCGCATCGGTGACCGCGACGTCACGCACCTGCCGCCGAAGGACCGGGACATCGCCATGGTGTTCCAGAACTACGCGCTCTACCCGCACATGACCGTCGCCGACAACATGGGCTTCGCCCTGAAGATCGCCGGCGTCAACAAGGCGGAGATCCGGCAGAAGGTCGAGGAGGCCGCGAAGATCCTCGACCTCACCGAGTACCTGGACCGCAAGCCGAAGGCCCTCTCCGGCGGTCAGCGCCAGCGTGTCGCCATGGGCCGCGCCATCGTGCGTGAGCCCCAGGTCTTCCTCATGGACGAGCCGCTGTCGAACCTCGACGCCAAGCTCCGCGTCTCGACCCGTACGCAGATCGCGTCCCTGCAGCGCCGTCTCGGCATCACCACCGTCTACGTCACCCACGACCAGGTCGAGGCCATGACGATGGGCGACCGCGTGGCGGTCCTCAAGGACGGTCTGCTCCAGCAGGTCGACACCCCGCGCAACATGTACGACCGCCCGGCCAACCTCTTCGTCGCCGGCTTCATCGGCTCCCCGGCCATGAACCTGGTCGAGGTCCCGATCACCGACGGCGGCGTGAAGTTCGGCAACAGCGTCGTCCCGGTCAACCGCGACGCGCTCAAGGCCGCCTCCGACAAGGGTGACACCACCGTCACCGTCGGTGTCCGCCCCGAGCACTTCGACGTCGTGGAGCACGACGGCTCCGTCGCCTCCGCCCTGTCCAAGGACGCCGCGGACGCCCCGGCCGGCCTCGCCGTCACCGTCAACGTCGTCGAGGAACTCGGCGCCGACGGTTACGTCTACGGCACCGCCGAGGTCGGCGGCGAGACCAAGGACCTCGTGGTCCGCGTCAACGGCCGCCAGGTCCCCGAGAAGGGCGCGACGCTGCACGTCGTACCGCGTCCGGGCGAGAACCACGTGTTCTCGACCTCCACGGGCGAGCGTCTCTCCGACTGATCCGGACACGGCCCGTCCGTGACCGTGCGCGAAACCTCCAGCCCGGGATAAATCACCCAGGTTGACGAAGAAGGCCCCGCAAACATCCGCGGGGCCTTTTTCGTTGCCGCCAACTACCCCGACAAACAGGGTGATTTCGACCGGCGTGCGTCAACCCGCCACCCGGAGGGCGGCGCTTCGACATCCCCCGTATCGGTGACCTAATGTCGCCATATCACTACCCCGCGCTACCCTCACTCGCGTGAAGCACACCCACACCCACACGCAACGGACGCGCCACGGCCGCGGTCCCGCCCGCCGGATCGGCCGCTCCCTGGCCCTGGTCCTGCCCGTCGTCATGGTCCTCTCCGGCACCCTCGCGGTCACCCGGGTCAACTGGACGGGCACCGAGCCCGCGGAGTCGATGCTCGCGGCCTCGGAGGTCTCCCAGCGCGCCAAGACCCGTGCCCCGCACGAGGTGCTGCGCGACAAGCTCCTCGTGGAACTCCAGGAGGAGAACCCGGGCGTCGCCCTCACCCACCTCCAGCAGGCGGTGAACGGCCGCCCGGCACTGGCGAAGCACTGCACCTCCATCGCCCGCGCCCTCGGCCGCGCCGCGGTCCGCGCCTACGGCCCCACCCGGGCCCAGTCCTTCGCCCGCCCGGTCTGCGACACCTCCTTCGCGACGGGGGTGGCCGCCCAGTACAGCTGAGGACGGCGCGGCGCGGCGCCGACGAGCGCGCGACGCACCGCTGAGGGCCCCGCAGCGCCGTGGAGACCACAGAGACGCATCCAGCGGCTCCCCCGGGGCTCTCAGAGGCTCCCAGAGGCTTTCCAAGGCCCCACAAGGATCCCCGGGCGCTCCCGGCACCCGGCATCCCCGTACACCGATCCCAGGGCCGTGCTCCCGCGAACGGGGCGCCACGTACAGTTCGGGCATGACCGATCCGAACGCCGCGTCGCGCCCCGTTCAAGCCGTGGTCCTCGCCGGTGGCCAGGGCTCACGGCTGCGTCCGTACACCGACGACCGGCCCAAGCCCATGGTCGAGATCCCCGGTACGGGCACCCCGATCATCGGCCATCAGCTCACCTGGCTCGCCGAGGAGGGCGTGACCGACGTGGTCGTCTCCTGCGGCCACCTCGCCGACGTCCTGCAGAAGTGGCTGGACTCGGCCGACCTGCCGGTCCGCGTCACCACGGTCGTCGAGACGGAACCCCTGGGCCGGGGCGGCGGCCTCAAGTACGCCGCCTCCCACCTGCCCCACCCCGACCGCCCCTGGTACGCCACCAACGGCGACATCTGGACGCGCTTCTCGCTGCGCGACATGGCGGACTTCCACGCCGAACGCGACGCCCTCGCCACCCTCGCGCTCGCCCGCCCCCGCATCCCGTGGGGCGCCGTGAAGACGGACGGCTTCGGCCGCGTGACGGACTTCATCGAGGCCCCGCCCACGACGTACGAGATCAACGCGGGCGTCTACGTCTTCTCCCCCGAGTTCACCGACCTGCTGCCCGTCCGCGGCGACCACGAGCGCACCACGTTCCCGCGGCTGGCCCGGGAGCGCCGTCTGGCCGGCTTCCCCATCCCCCAGGGCGCCTACTGGCGGGCCATCGACACGGCCAAGGACCTCACGGAGGCGGCCAAGGAACTGGCGGCCCTGAGCCGCTGAACGACGGCCACCGTCCTCTCTTCTCTCCGGCAGTCCTTCTCTCCGGCAGTCCTTCTCTCCGGACAGGTCCTTCTCTCCCGACACGGCAGTGGGCCCCGCGCGAAGATCGCGCGGGGCCCACTCGCACATCGCCGGAAACCGGCGGACCTACCCCAGCAGGCCCCCCACCAGCCCGGGCTGCCCGCCCGAGGAACTACCCCCGCCGGACCCCCCGGTGGACCCGGTGGCTCCCCCGGTCGCGCCGCTGGAGGCCCCTCCGCTGGAGCTGGGCCCGGCGGTGGTGCTCGGCGCCTGCTGGGCCGGCGCGGTCTGCTGCGGCGGCGCCTGCCCCGCCGTGCCCTGCGTCTGGCTCGGCTGCCCCCCGGTGACCGCCCCCGTGGACGGCTGCGCGGCCCCGGGAGTCGTGGCCGCCTCCGACGGCGTCGCCGACGTCGCGCCCGCGGTGGGCGAGTTGGAGGCGGACGGGCTGTTCTCACGGCGTGCGCTCGGCTCACCCGGCAGCGGCGATCCCGGCAGCTCGTTGCGCGGCGCCTCCCCGGGCCCGGGGACGACGATCCGGTCGGCGTCGCGCACCGCCCCGCCGAACAGGGACCCCACGAGGAGCGTCAGCCCGACGACGATCGCGGCGACGAGTGCGCCGCGCCGCAGCACGTAGCGCCGCAGCTCCCAGATGTCGGCGCGCGGCCCGAGCGTGCGCCAGGCGCCGCCCGCGAGCCGCCCGTCGACCGAGTACACCGGCGCACCCGCGATGATCAGCGGGGACCAGGCGGCGAGGTAGATGATGTCCGGCGTCTCGTAGACGGGGACGGTCTTCCAGCTGACGGTGACCAGCAGCGCGGCCGACAGCAGCGCCCCGACACCGGCGGCGACCCGCTGCCAGAGTCCGAACACGGTCAGCACGCCCACGATGACCTGGGCGAAGGCGATGACGAGCCCCGAGCCCACCGGGTGTTCCAGGGCGAACTGCCGCAGCGGCTCGGCGACTTCCCACGGGTGCAGCGTGTTCAGCCACTTCACCATGGAGCCGCGCTTGCCGCCGTCGAAGTAGTGCGGGTCGCAGAGCTTGCCCATGCCCGCGTAGACGGAGATGAAGCCGAGGAAGACGCGCAGCGGCAGCAGCACCACGCCGAGGTTCATCCGGCGGCCGGGGTAATAGGCGTGCCGGACGGGCTCGTTGCCGGTCCGGCGTCCGCCGCGCTCGTCCTCGCCGTCGCCGTAGGAGTCCGCGAACTCCCCGTCGGCGTAGGCGTCCTGGCCGTACTCCGGTTCGTCGTACGCGCTGTCGACGGTCCGCATGGCGGGGAGCAGCCGGGTGCCGTCGGTGTGGTCGCCGTGCGTGCGCTGGCTGCCCACGAGGGGCGTCTCGACGGTCTCGACGGTCAGGTCGGCCGCGTAACGCCCGTCCTCGTCGCCGTAGCGCCCCCCGCCGCCCGCGTAGCCGCCGCGCGGCCCGTCCACGCGGGGGATGACCTGGGTCGAGCCGGTGTCGCCGAGCGGGTCGGGAGCCCCGCGGCCGACGCCCGCGCCGCGTACCGCCTGGAGGAGCCGGTGGGCCCCGGTGTCGTCCGGCGCGGACCTCCCGCTCCAGACGACGGGCGCGCGCCGGCGCCCGGCGGCGGGCGCCCCGGAGCGCCCTGCCGCGCCCACGGCCGGGATACGCGCGGTGTCCGCGCCGGCGCTCAAGTGCCGTGCGATGCGCGGGGACGCCCGCGTGGAGGCGCCCAACTGCACGCGGAAACTCGCGTGGTTGACGATGACCTGCGCCGGATCGCTCGGCACCTTCACCATGCTCAGCGCGGGAGCGTCGTCGAATCCCGATTCGAATCCCGACGAACGGTCCCCCGTGGGTGTGCGGGGTGTTCTGGTGTCCACACTCATCTAACCGAGTGACGTGTCGTTAGGACACTGCTTTGACCGCCCTGATCTGTCCGGACCCCGTCAAGGTGATCCGGCGTTCCCGGAAACCCCAGTTGGGGCCAGGTCACCCACCCGTCACACCGACGGAACTACGCCCGACGACGGGCCGCCTCGTACAGCACGACTCCCGCCGCGACACCGGCGTTCAACGACTCGGCCCCGCCCGGCATGGGGATCCGCACCCGGTGGTCGCACGTCTCGCCCACGAGGCGGGACAGGCCCTTGCCCTCGCTGCCGACGACGATGACGACCGGGCCGCCGAGGGCCTCCAGCTCACCGATCTCGGACTCCCCGTCGGCGGCGAGTCCGACCACCACGACACCGGCCTTCTTGTACGCCTCCAGCGCGCGCGTCAGGTTGGTGCAGCGGGCGACGGGCGTACGGGCGGCCGTACCGGCGGACGTCTTCCACGCGCCGGCGGTCATCCCGGCCGCACGCCGCTCGGGGACGACGACGCCGTGGCCGCCGAACGCGGAGACGGACCGGACGACGGCACCGAGGTTGCGCGGGTCGGTCACCCCGTCGAGGGCGACGATCAGCGGGTCCTCGCCCTCGTCGTACGCGGCGGCCACCAGGTCCTCGGGGTGCGCGTACTCGTACGGCGGGACCTGGAGGACGAGGCCCTGGTGGTTGAGTCCGTTGGTCATGCGGTCCAGCTCGGGCCGCGGCGCCTCCATGAGGTTGATGCCGCCGCGCTCGGCCGCCAGCTGCAGCGCCTCGCGCACCCGCTCGTCGTTGTCGATGAACTGCTGGACGTACAGCGTCGAGGCGGGCACGCCCTCACGCAGCGCCTCGACGACGGGGTTGCGTCCGACGACCATCTCGGACGTGCCCTTGCCGCCGCGGCCGCGCGCCACGGGACGGCGTGCGGCCTGCTTGGCCTTGGCGTTGGCGATGCGGTTGGCCTTGTGCTTCTTGCGCATCTCGGCGGGCGGCGTCGGGCCCTTGCCCTCCAGACCCTTGCGCCGCTGGCCGCCACTGCCGACCTGCGCGCCCTTCTTGCCGGACATGCGGCGGTTGTTAGCGGCCATGACCTACCCGTCTCTGAAGCGTGTGTGCGTACGCGTCGGGCGTACGTCGTCGTGTGTACGTAATGCAGTGTGCCGCCCGGAGGCCCGGGCGGCACAATCGATCAAGGTGACCGGAGCTCTGCTCAGCGCGGGCCGAGTGTCCAGCGCGGGCCGTCGGGGCTGTCCTCGATGGCCAGACCCGACTGGTTGAGCTGGTCGCGGATGGCGTCCGCGGTCGCCCAGTCCTTGCGCCCACGGGCCGCCTCGCGCTGCTGGAGCACGAGCCCGACGAGCGTGTCGACGACCCCGTGGAGGTCCTCGCCGCGGTCGCCCTCGGCACCGGCCCAGTGGGCGTCGAGCGGGTCGAGGCCGAGCACGCCGAGCATGGCCCGCACCTCGGCGAGCCGGGCCACGGCCTCTTCCTTGTCGTCGGCGGCCAGCGCGCTGTTGCCCTGCCGGACCGTGGTGTGCACGACGGCGAGCGCCTGCGGCACTCCGAGGTCGTCGTCCATGGCCTCGGCGAACGCCGGTGGCACCTCGGCCGCGGGCTCCACGACCCCGCCGGCCTTCTCGATGACCCGCTGGACGAACCCCTCGATCCGGGCGAACGCCGACTCCGCCTCGCGCAGGGCGGCCTCGCTGTACTCGATCATCGAGCGGTAGTGCGGGGTGCCCAGGTAGTACCGGAGCACGATGGGCCGCCAGTGCTTGACCATCTCGGAGACGAGGACGCTGTTCCCCAGCGACTTCGACATCTTCTCGCCGCTCATGGTGACCCAGGCGTTGTGCACCCAGTACGCCGCGAAGTCGTCGCCGAAGGCCTTGGCCTGCGCGATCTCGTTCTCGTGGTGCGGGAAGATCAGGTCGAGGCCGCCGCCGTGGATGTCGAACGCGGTGCCCAGGTACTTGTGCGCCATGGCCGAGCACTCCAGGTGCCAGCCCGGCCGCCCCCGGCCCCAGGGCGTCTCCCAGGTCGGCTCCCCCGGCTTCGCCGACTTCCACATGGCGAAGTCACGAGGGTCGCGCTTGCCGGTCTCGCCCTCGCCGGAGGGCTGGAGGAGGTTGTCCAGCTCCTGGTTGGACAGCTGCAGGTACCCGGGGAACGAGCGCACGTCGAAGTACACGTTCCCGTCGGCCTCGTAGGCGTGACCGCGCTCGATCAGCCCGCGCATCATCTCGACCATCTCGGTCACGTGCCCGGTGGCCCGCGGCTCGTAGGTCGGCGGCAGGCAACCGAGCACGCCGTAACCGTCGTTGAACGCGCGCTCGTTCTCGTACCCGATCGACCACCACGGGCGGCCCTGGTCGGCCGCCTTCGCGATGATCTTGTCGTCGATGTCCGTGACGTTCCGGACGAACGTCACGTCGTACCCGCGGTACTCGAACCACCGGCGCATGATGTCGAAGTTGAGCCCCGACCGGATGTGCCCGATGTGCGGAGCCGCCTGCACCGTGGCGCCACACAGGTAGATCGAGACACAACCCGGCGTGAGCGGGGCGAAGTCACGGATCTGCCGGGCGCTGGTGTCGTACAGGCGAATAGTCACGCCCCCAAGCGTAGTGGCCCACCAGCCGTGCCCCGAGCCCTTCACCCCAAGGACGGCAGATTCGTGACGTATGCGCACCCAGCACCGTGCCACAGCACCCCTCGGACGGGCCGAAGGCCCAAAAAGGAGCGCGAAGAACGACGCGAGAAACCCCACCGCACCGGCACATGGAACTCCATGGGTGCACACCCCGCGCCCTTCAGGGGCGCGGGGAACTGCGCGAGAAGCCCCACCGGGCCTGCACATGGAACTCGATGGGTGCGCACCCCCGCACCTTCCAGGGGCGCGGGGAACTGCGCGAGAAGCCCCACCGGACCCGCGGCCGGAGGTCAAAGCGACGCAGCCCCGGCCTTCCAGGGGCGCGGGGAACTGCGCGACCGGCCCCCACCGGGCGGACGTATGGGGGTCGAAGGGGCGCAGCCCCGCTGAGGATGGGACGGGTAGGGGCGGCGGGGGCGAGAAGAGCCCCGGCTCACCCCACCCGCACGACCAGGGCCGTGGCCACCGCCATCAGCCCCTCGCCCCGCCCGGGAAAGCCCAGCCCGTCGGTTGTGGCTCCCGACACCGACACCGGCGCCCCCACCACCTCCGACAACACCTTCTGCGCCTCGTCCCGCCGCTTCCCGATCTTCGGCCGGTCCCCGACCACCTGCACGGCCACGTTCCCGATGACGAACCCCCCGGCCCGTACGATCCGCGCCGCCTCGGCCAGCAGCGTCACCCCGGACGCCCCCGACCACTCCGGCCGGCCCGTCCCGAAGTGCTGCCCGAGATCCCCCATCCCGGCCGCGGAGAACAACGCGTTGCACGCGGCGTGCGCCACGACGTCCGCGTCGGAGTGCCCGGCGAGACCCGGCCCCTGGCCCTCCCACTTCAGCCCGGCGCACCACAGCTCCCGCCCCTCCTCGAAGGCGTGGATGTCGGTACCGATCCCGACCTGCGGCAGCACCACGGAACCCGGCAGCGACCCCGGCGCCGCGACCCCGGCGTTCTCAGAACCCATCGTTCAGCCTCCTGCGCGCCAGAACCGCCTCCGCGAGCACCAGGTCCAGCGGCCGCGTCACCTTGAACGCCTCCTCGTGCCCGGGCACGACCACGACGCCGAGCCCGAGCCGCTCCACCATGCTCGCGTCGTCGGTCACCTCCCCGGTGACCGTCTCGTGCGCCCGCAGCAGCGTCTCCCGGTCGAACCCCTGGGGCGTCTGCACGGCCCGCAGCCGCGCGCGCTCGGGCGTGGCGACGACCGGCTCCGGCGCACCGGGCGCGTCCGCCGGCTCGACCTCCTTGACGGTGTCGGCGAGCGGCAGCGCGGGCACCACGGCGGCCGCCCCGTCCCGTACGGCCTCGATGACCGCGTCGACGGTGTCGACCGGCACGAGCGGACGGGCCGCGTCGTGGACGAGGACCACGTCGTAGCCGGGGGGCAGTGCGTCGAGCCCCAGCTTCACCGACTCCTGGCGCGACTCTCCGCCGGGGACGACGAGGAAGTCGGTCCGCTCGGGCAAGGCGTGCGCGTCGAGCAGCGTCTTGACCTCGGGGGCGCCGTCGGGCGGTGCCACGACGATCACCAGGGAGACCGCGCGGGAGGCCGCCATGGCCCGTACCGCGTGGATCAGCATCGGGGTGCCGTTCAGCGCACGCAGCGCCTTGGGGGCGCCCGGGCCGAGGCGTACGCCCCGGCCCGCCGCCGGGATCACGGCCGCCGTGCGGGGTGCCGTACGGGGTGCCGCCCCGGCTGCGGAAGGCGAAGGGCGCGAATCGTCAGACATCGGTTCCTGTCAGGTTTGTGTGCTCGGCCTACGTGGGTATGGCCACAGCGTGCCGGGCGCGACACCTTGACCGGACCCTTCCGTGACATCTGGTCGAGCCAGCTGCCCGGGCCCGGCACGCCAAGTACGAGCCAGGAGTACGCGTACGACAGGTACGGGCATTCCGAGCTCGCAGGAGCACCGGGGCACGCCAAGTATCGCCGAGTATCGGGGTTCCCCTTGAGGCGTTCGGCATCCGGGTACGAACATGCCGCAGCGCCCGGCGACATCACGTACGTCATCGGGCACCGCGGCATTTCGATGTGCTGCGCTGAACGGCTGAGCGGGCTGGCTGCCTGCCTCAGGAGTCAGTTCAGGACGCGAGAACCTCGTCGAGCAGGGCCTCGGCCTTGTCCTCGTTCGTGTTCTCCGCGAGGGCGAGCTCGCTCACCAGGATCTGGCGGGCCTTGGCGAGCATGCGCTTCTCGCCGGCGGAGAGTCCGCGCTCCCGCTCGCGACGCCACAGGTCACGCACGACTTCCGCGACCTTGATGACATCGCCGGAGGCGAGCTTCTCCAGGTTTGCCTTGTAGCGACGCGACCAGTTCGTGGGCTCCTCGGCATACGGTGCGCGCAGCACCTCGAAGACCCGGTCCAGGCCGTCCTGACCGACCACATCACGTACACCGACGAACTCCGCATTGTCCGCCGGCACACGCACCGTCAGGTCGCCCTGAGCGACCTTGAGCACCAAGTAGGTCTTGTCCACGCCTTTGATCTGGCGAGTTTCGATGGCCTCAATCAGCGCGGCCCCGTGATGGGGATAGACCACGGTGTCGCCAACCTTGAACGTCATGTGACAGGTACCCCTTCCGTGGCTATCCAGGGTAACACGGAAACGGCGTGTTCTGAATGGCGTTTTCGCAGGTCAGGGCGCATCTCGGGGCTTGACAACTGCAACAGGAACGTGCTGCGAGGGCCGAACGGGAGAGGGTATCCGCAGGTCGGAGCGGCTCTCCGGGCGGACGGAAACGCGTACGTTACACGCATCCGGAGGGCCGTACGAGCGCCCGAACGTCCCGCTTTGTCCGCCCCCATGTGTGCGACTTACGCTACTCCGTTCGATGAGCGGAGTCGGGTACGAGACGAATCCGGAATTGATCAAGGAGTTCGATCAACCCGTGCCGTTCCGCCGTTACCGGATCGTGTTCTGAAGCCGTTCCGGTGACGTTTCGGGGGCGGTTCCCGCGCGTGTTCCGCCCGGCGTTCGGCCGGTGTTCCGACGGGCGTTCCGACCGGCCTTCCGGCCGACGTTCTCATCGGCGTTCTCATCGGCGTTCTCATCGGCGTTCTGACCGGCGTTCCCGTGGGCGTTCCGGCCCGTGTTCGCGGAGGCGTCCGGCCGCTGTTCTGACGGTTGATCGATTTTCCGTACCGGCCGGCATTCCCCGGCGGAAATCGGCGGCACGGCCCCGGCGAAGTCCGAGGGGGTTTTGTGAATGCCGGACAGAGGTGCCGACGGGGGCCGCCCATTGCTTCCGGTGACTTGTCGGGGACTTGTCGGGGACTTGTCGGGGACTTGGGGAGGGTCGGGTGCGGCGGCGGAGGGACGGCTCGGTAACCTAAGGCCGCTACAGACCACGTACCGCCCACGTTCTAGGAGTTGCCGCCGCCGTGAGCAGCAGCCTTCGACGCGGCGCCCTCGCCGCCGCCGCCATCGCGTTCTCGATCGCCTCACTCGCCGCGTGCGCCGCCGGCAACAACGCCCAGACCCTGGAGATCAAGCCGGACAACGCGGCCACCAGCGTCGGCGACATCAAGATCCAGAACGCGATCGTGGTCACCCAGCCCGGCACCGAGACCAAGGGTCCCGCCGTGGTCTCCGCGACCGTCTTCAACGGTGCCACGACCGACCAGACCCTGGAATCCGTCACCGTCGAGGGCGCCGGCACCGCCGAGCTGACCGCCGCCAAGGGCGAGGGCAAGGGCGGCAAGATCGTCGTCCCGGCCGGCGGCTCCGTCATCCTGGGCGGCGAGAACAACGCCTCCGCGGTCCTGACGGACCTCACCGAAGCGGTCCAGGACGGCAACGCCCAGAAGGTCACCTTCTCCTTCAGCGAGACCGGCGAGGTCGGCCTGCGCGCCTTCGTGGTCCCCGCCGAGCACTACTTCGAGAAGTGGGGCCCGAGCGACATCCCCGAGGCCCCGCCCGCCAGCGCGTCCCCGTCCGAGAAGACCTCCGGCTCCCCGTCCGCGACCGTCTCCAGCTCCCCGGCCGACGGCGAGTCCGCCGCCGAGGAGGGCACCGCCGCCGGCTCCACGGCCTCCCCGTCCTCCTCGTCCTCCGAGGAGAGCGGCGGCCACTGAGCGCCGCACGCGCCGACGCCGAAGGGCGGCACCCCTCGCAGGGGGTGCCGCCCTTCGGCGTTCGGCCACGACAGCGCGGGCCGGTGCCGGCCACTGCCGGGCGCCGGGCCGCGTCGTCGCCCTACGGCGGCACCCGGCCCGGCGGGGCGTCGGCCTACGGCTCGAACTTGTACCCGAGGCCCCGCACCGTCACCAGGTACCGCGGCGCGCCCGGGTCCGGTTCGATCTTGGCTCTGAGGCGCTTGACGTGGACGTCGAGGGTCTTGGTGTCACCGACGTAGTCGGCGCCCCAGACCCGGTCGATGAGCTGCATACGGGTCAGGACACGGCCCGCGTTGCGCAGCAGCATTTCGAGCAGGTCGAACTCCTTGAGGGGGAGGTCGACCTTGGAGCCCGAGACAGTGACCACGTGACGGTCGACGTCCATCCGGACGGGACCGGCCTCCAGCGCGGCCGGGGTGACCTCCTCGGGCTCGCCGCGGCGGCGCAGTACGGCCCGGATACGGGCGACGAGCTCGCGGGAGGAGAAGGGCTTGGTGACATAGTCATCGGCTCCTATTTCCAGGCCCACGACCTTGTCGATCTCGCTGTCCTTGGCGGTCACCATGATCACCGGGACATTGGAACGGCCGCGCAGCTGACGGCAGACCTCGGTGCCCGGCAACCCGGGCAGCATCAGGTCGAGCAGGACGAGGTCGGCTCCGTTGCGCTCGAACTCGTCGAGGCCGTCGGGCCCGGTGGTCGCGATGGCGACCTCGAAGCCCTCTTTGCGGAGCATGTAGGACAGGGCGTCGGAAAAGGACTCCTCGTCCTCGACGACGAGCACTCGGGTCACGGAAGGACCTCCGGGGCGGGATGCGATGCGTACGGTCCGTACGGGGATGGGGCGGTGTCGGGCTGTCCGTCCTCGTCGTCGAGGTCCGGGTGCCGGTCCGCACGGACACGGGACGCGCCCGCCTCCGGCAGCCTGAGGGTGAACGTGGAGCCCTGTCCCTCCGAGCTCCACACCGTGACCTCCCCGCCGTGCGAGGCGGCCACGTGCTTGACGATCGCGAGACCGAGACCCGTGCCGCCGGTCTGGCGGGAGCGGGCCGGGTCCACGCGGTAGAAGCGCTCGAAGATGCGCTCCTTGTCCTTGTCCGAGATGCCGATGCCCTGGTCGGTCACGGCGATCTCGACATGGTCCCCGCCGGGCCCGGACACCTGACGTGCGGCTATGCCGACGCGGGTGCGGGCCGGGGAGTAGTTGACGGCGTTCTCGACGAGGTTGCCGAGGGCGGCGGCGAGCTGCCCGCGGTTGCCCCACACGCGCAGCTCGGCGGTGCCGCCGGCGGCCATCGTGATCTGCTTGGTGCCCGCCTGGTGGCGGCAGCGGTCGACGGCCTCGGCGACCAGCTCGTCCACCCGGACGGGTTCGGCGTCCTCCAGCGGGTCGTCGTTCTGCACCCGGGAGAGGTCGATGAGTTCCTGGACCAGGTTGGTGAGCCGGGTGGCCTCGATCTGCATGCGCCCGGCGAACCGCTCCACCGCCTCGGGGTCGTCCGACGCGCCCATGACGGCCTCGCTCAGCAGCGACAGCGCGCCCACCGGCGTCTTCAGCTCATGGCTGACGTTGGCGACGAAGTCCCGCCGCACGGCCTCGATCCGGCGGGCCTCGGTGAGGTCCTCGACCAGGAGCAGCACGAGCCGGGAGCCGAGGGGCGCGACGCGCGCGGAGACGGCGAGCGCCTCCCCGCGTCCCGTGCCGCGCCGCGGCAGGTCCAGCTCGACCTGTCGTATCTCGCCGTCCCGGCGGGTGTCGCGCGCCATCTTGAGCATCGGCTCGATGGAGAGCTTGCCGCCCCGCACGAGCCCGAGGGCGTACGCGGCGGAGCTGGCCTTGACGACGGCGTCGGCCTCGTCGAGCACGACGGCGGAGGAGCGGAGCACGGAGAGCACGGTGTCCACGCCGGGCGGAAGCACCGGGTCCGTGTGCAGGGAGGTCCTGGTGGGACGCTTCTGCTCGCGTTCGCTGACGCGGAACGCCAGCATGGCGATGACGCCGGTGAGCACTCCGGCGATCGCTGCCGCTGCGGCGACCGCCGCGTTCACGTCCATGCATCCAGGTTAGGCACGAGGTCGGACATCCCCACAGCGATCGGAGGGCGACCTCGAACACTCGTCGCCCAGAGTTCACCTTGGAGCCAGTATTGGTTCATTTGGGATGGCCGAAACGGACGCGTACGGGCCTGAACGTGGGAGCGTGGGGTTCGTCCGGGCCCCCGGTCACCGTTTCGCCGTCGCCGTTCATATGGGTCGTTCGGCCTCCCTGGCCTGGCGCAACGGTCTCCGGAACGGCTTTTCTGGTTACCCACGAGCTGACGTACGTAAGAGAGGGACACCCTGATGCGGGACGCGTACCACGAGGAACTTGACTCGATCGGTGAGGGCCTGGTCGAGATGGCCCGACTGGTCGGTTCGGCGATCGGTCGCGCCACGACGGCGATGCTCGACGCCGACCTGAAGCTGGCCGAGAGCGTGATCGAGGCGGACAAGAAGGTCGACGACCTCCAGCACGACCTGGAGGCCCGCGCGATAGCCCTGCTGGCCAGGCAGCAGCCGGTGGCGACGGATCTGCGGATCGTCGTGACGTCGCTGCGTATGTCGGCGGACCTGGAGCGCTCCGGCGACCTCGCCCAGCACGTGGCCAAGCTGACCCGGCTCCGCTTCCCCGAGAACACGGTCCCGCGTGACCTGCACGCGACGATCCTGGAGATGGGCCAGCTCGCCCAGCGCCTGATGGCGAAGGCCGCCGAGGTCATCATCACCAAGGACGTCGACCTCGCGCTCCAGCTGGAGAGCGACGACGACGCGATGGACCTCCTGCACCGCACCCTCTTCCAGCACCTCATGGACGACCGCTGGAAGCACGGCATCGAGACCGCCGTCGACGTCACCCTCCTCGGCCGCTACTACGAGCGCTTCGCCGACCACGCCGTGTCCGTCGCCAAGCGCGTGGTGTACCTGGTCACGGGTGAGCACGCGGACGAGCTGCAGGCGGACATCCAGCCGGTCACGGGGGTCGAGGGGGCGTAGTCCCCCCTCGCGAGAGGGGAGCGCGGGGCTCCTGTTGCGGAGCCCCCGGCGCCCGCCCGCCCGGTAGGGCGTGCGGGCGCCTCCGTGCGCCGTTGATGCGCCCGGCCGCGAGGCCCTGCAATGGGACCACCAATGGGCACGGGCAGGACGCGGGCGAGGCTCGGACCATCGATGCCCTGCCGCGGGCCCGGCCGGCCGACCGCCAGCGGCCGCCCTGCCGCCCCAGCTGCCTCAGCTACCTCCGAGGAGGGACCATGGCCGACTCCCCATCACCCGCCAGCCCCAGCACTCCGGACCCGACACAGGTACGCGACACCCATCAGCCCGCGGACATCAGGATTCTGCCGCTCGTCGGCGCCTGTGGCTGCGGCTCCGGATGCGGCTGCGGCTGCCAGTCCGGCAACCCGTGCCAGTGCGGCTGACCGGCACGGGCCGCTGTCGCCCGTAGGCGGGAGGAGGGGCCGCGGCCGCCTCCGGCGACGGCCCCTCCTCCCGCCTCGGGCCCCGGCGCGGCCGGCGAGGGGTCGCACCCTCGGGCGTACGGGCGCAGCATGAAGGGAGGACGGAAGCAGAGGCCGACCAGGAAGAGGGAGGTGCGGCCATGAGCAAGTTCATGGACGTCCACCACAACATGAAGGGCATCACGGCGGACCAGCTGCGCGAGGCGCACAACGCCGACCTGGCCATAGAGAAGGACGAGCAGGTCCACTTCGAACGCGCCTGGGCCGACCCCGAGTCCGGCACGGTGTACTGCCTCTCCGAGGCCCCCTCCGCCGAGGCCGTGCAGCGCATCCACGAACGCGCCGGCCACATGGCGGACGAGATCCACCCGGTGCCGCTGGCGGTCTGAGCGCGCGGGGTCCCGGCCTGGCGCCGGTACGCCTCCGCACGCCCTGTCCGGCGGACCTCGCGGGATGGAACCATCCACTTGCCGACACCGATCGCGGTGCGAACCAAGGGGGATGCGATGGCTGTGGTGATGTCCATGCTCTGGGCGGACGTGACTCCGGAGCAGTACGACGCGGTGCGGGACGCGGTGGACTGGGAGGAGGTCCCGGCGTCCGGCGGCCACCTGCACGTGGCCTGGTTCGACGACCGGGGCCTCCATGTCACCGACGTCTGGGAATCCCAGGAGGCGTTCGAGTCGTTCTTCGCCGAACGCCTTGCCCCCGCGATCCAGAAAGCGGGCCTCACGGGCACCCCGGAAACCACCCTGAGCCCCCTGCACCGCCGCTTCGTCGCACCGGACGTCACGGGCGCCGCGTGACATCCGCCGCCGGGGGCCCGGGACCTTGCCCCGACGGCGGACGCCGATGAAGCTGGGCCGATGCCCGGACAGCGCAGAAGGAAACGAGGACAACAGAACGAGGCCCGGCGGACCTCGGCGCGTTTCGCCCCGGACGCGGGCCGGTCGGAGGCGGGCCGGTCGGACGTGGTCCGGTCGGAGGCGGGTCAGTCGGAGGCGGGCCGGTCGGACATGGTCCGGTCGGAGGCGGGCCGGTCGGACGTGGTCCGGTCGGAGGCGGGCCGGTGGGAGGTGCTGTTCGAAACGCAGGACGAATCGGAATGGCACACGCATCTCCGCCGCCTCCGCGCGTCGGACGCCCAGATCGACTGGACGGCGGCACGGCTGGACAGACTCTGCGGCCGCGACACCCACCCGACCACGTTCCGCCTGAGCGTCTTCGTGCGGGGGCGCGGGCCGAGCTGAGGTTGACGGGGCCCGAGCAGGTCCCAGCCGTACGAATACGCCCCCGCCCTGCGCCATATACGCAGGTCGGGGGCGTGATCATGGAGAACTACTTCGTCTTGCCCTGGGTCTTGCCGGGGATCTTGGTGAGCTGGGTTTTTGCTGGTCAGAGACGGTGGGCTCGCGGGCCTGGTGGTCGTCGTTGGTCGTCATCGGCCACTGTTGAGGGACCTCGGACGGCCCAGGGACGGCCCGGCTTTGCCCGGTGCGGGGCCTCGTTCGGCTGACGGCCGGCACCTTCGTCGCGGCCCGTCTCGGCCTCAGTCAACGAAAGCCCGCCACGACGGCGCGTCAGCCATCCGAGTAGTTAGTGGCTGCGCGTGGGACGACACCTGGCGAATGGTCTGGGCACCCGACACCGAACCGGGCGCCGTCCCGCTCACCACCATGCGACACCCAGCCGCATCGGCAACCGCCGCCGACATCCCCAACCCCGACGCGGGCAGCCCCGCCACCTGCGCACCTCCGCCACCTGGGCAGCCCCGCCACCTGGGCAGCCCGACGCGGCTGGGCACGCGCAGAAAGGGCCCTGGCCTCCATCGCTTTGGAAGCCGGCGCCCTTTTTGCGGTTCCAGCGGAAACGCGCGACACCGGGGCCAACACCGAAGCGGCAACGCGGCGTTGTCGATCCACCCCGCCATCCAGGAGCGAGCCACCTCCCGCCGTATCCAGCGCAAATTCTGGGCAGGGAAGGGTCCGGAAACGCTAGTCTCGCCCCCCGTGCCCACCGCAGTCCTGGAGATCTCATGGCAGGCGAGCTCCCGCGGCTCAAGCGTGAAAGCGCCGAGTCCAAGCCCGAAGTGGCTCCCGAAGAGATCCCGTCCACCGACACGGACCGCAGCGAGGACACCCTGGACCCGGATCTGTCGTCTTGGTGGTGGTACGACTCCGACTTCCGCCCCAAGGGCCGGAACTGGCCCCTCATCTGGGCGTACATCATCGAAGGCGGCGGGTCCACCAAGACCACCAGCGCCACGTCCATGGCCGTCATTGCCGCCCTGGACGGCTACCCAGGCGTTGTCTTCGACCTCGACAGCAACATGTCGGCGACCAGCGTCCTCGGCTACGACGAGACCGCCCTCAAGGGCAAGAAGACCGCGATCGACCTGCTCTACGGCAGGGCCACCCTGGACGAGGTCGCGCTGCCCGCCCGCTACCGCGTCGGCGACGGCGACGACCCCGAAGAGGACTTCGAGCCCATCGAGAACCTGCGCGTCGTGCCCGGCAGCCCCGCCATGGCCGACGCGGACCTCGCCATCGCAGAGGACGCGGACCGCAACGACTGGTTCGCCGAGATCCTGCACTCCTACAAGGGCGACGAAGCGGTCTTCTACCTGGACTTCCCGGCGAGCTACGGCATGATGTCCTCCTCCGTGCTGCGCATGCTGGACGAAGAGGACTCCGTCATTCCGTCGATCAAGGCCGACCCCAAGGCCGTCAAGCTGGTCAAGCGGCTCACGGACGAACTGGAGCGAGTCCGCGACAAGGAGCGCGGCAGCCGGTCCGTCCCCGGCCGGCCGACACTCAAGCGCTTGATCCTCACCGGCACGCAGCCGCTGACCTGGCCCGAGCAGGTGGCAGCCCGCCGCGGCACGGCCGCGGCAGAGGCGATGTACAGCTCCGTGCTGCTGCCCTACATCCGGTACTCGGCAGACGCCGAGAAGATCTACGAGGACGCAGTTCCCCTGCCGATCCTCCTGCCCGACTCGGTGGCCTCCGTGGACTACCGGGAAGTGACGAAGTGCATGTGGATTGTCCCGTATCTCAACGAGTGTGGATGCGACTACTGCGAGGATCCGTGACCGCCTCGACTGCCTCTGCAGTGACGAGGACTTCACCGCCCGGTACCCGCGTGACGGCCGCCCTGGAGCCTGTGATTCCAAGACATCCACCCGGTGACATGGCGGTCACTCGGTGCCGTCCGGGACTGTTTGTTCAGAAATTCAGGCGTCGATGGAGTCGCAGCTTCGGCTGCACGCCTTCCCCTGCCTGGGCTCGCGTCCGCTCGGCTCCTTCCAGCCTGCTCACATCCATGACTGGGTGGGGAAGCTGCAAGAGAACGGCGTCCGGGGCTCGTACGCCCGGACGATCTACTCCAACGTGCGTGCCGCGCTGAGTGCGGCCGTGGACGACGGTCATCTCCCCCGGAATCCGTGTGCTGCTCGCTCAGTCCGGCCGCCGACGGTGGACGTCAAGCGCGTCGCTCCCTGGACGCCGGAACGGGTCTTCGCCGTGCGGGCCGCCATGCCTGAGCGGTACCAAGCCATGGTCGACCTGGGTGGCGGCTGCGGGCTCCACCAGGGCGAGATCCTTGGCGTCGCTGTCGACGCGATCGACTTCGAGTCGGACACGCTTCACGTGGTCCAGCAACTGAAGTCTGGCGGACTTCGCTCAACGAGGAGGTGTGGAAGCGGGCGCTGGCCTCGGCCGGGGTGATCCCCAAGCGTAAGCCGGGCGAGTCCTACGTCGAGTCCCGCGAGAACGGCATGCACGCGCTCCGCCACTTCTACGCCTCGGTGCTCCTGGACGCCGGAGAGAACATCAAGGCCCTCGCCGAGTACCTGGGGCACTCCGACCCCGGCCCGAGCCGTCCCGCACCTGACGGCCCACAGACGGCCCAGCCCCACCAAGAAGCCCCCTACCGGCGGACAACCCGCAGGTAGGGGGCTTGTTCGGCGCTGCTTACTTCTTCTTGCCCTGGTTCTTGACCGCCTCGATCGCCGCCGCCGCGGCGTCCGGGTCGAGGTAGGTGCCGCCGGGGTTGAGGGGCTTGAAGTCGGCGTCCAGTTCGTAGGAGAGCGGGATGCCCGTGGGGATGTTGAGGCCCGCGATGTCGGCGTCCGAGACTCCGTCGAGGTGCTTGACCAGGGCGCGCAGGGAGTTGCCGTGGGCGGCGACGAGGACCGTGCGGCCCGCGAGGAGGTCGGGGACGATGCCGTCGTACCAGTACGGGAGCATGCGGACCACGACGTCCTTCAGGCACTCCGTGCGGGGGCGGAGCTCCGGCGGGATGGTCGCGTAGCGCGCGTCCGAGGCCTGGGAGAACTCCGAGTCGTCCGCGAGCGGCGGCGGCGGGGTGTCGTACGAGCGGCGCCACAGCATGAACTGCTCCTCGCCGAACTCGGCGAGCGTCTGCGCCTTGTCCTTGCCCTGGAGGGCACCGTAGTGGCGCTCGTTCAGGCGCCACGACCGGTGCACCGGAATCCAGTGGCGGTCGGCGGACTCCAGGGCCAGCTGCGCGGTGCGGATGGCGCGCCTCTGGAGGGAGGTGTGGAGCACGTCCGGGAGCAGGCCGGCGTCCTTCAGCAGCTCACCGCCGCGCGTCGCCTCCTTCTCTCCCTTCGGCGTGAGGTTGACGTCCACCCAGCCGGTGAACAGGTTCTTCTCGTTCCACTCGCTCTCGCCGTGGCGGAGGAGGATCAGCTTGTACGGTGCGTCGGCCATGGCTCCGAGCGTAATCCACGGCCGGGAATCACCACCCACCTGGCCGACAGGCGGACAGACCATCGAGGGGCGGGGTAATTCGGTGGCCCTGCCCCGAGCGCGTTCGTAAGGTGTGTCCGCTGTCTTGGCCGCTTACGTCCGTGGGGGATCCGCATGCCACTCGTCGCCGTCCGGCGTGCCGTCCGGGAGTCGGTCTCCGGACTGCCCCGGGAGTTCTGGTGGCTCTGGACCAGCACGCTGGTGAACCGGCTGGGCGCGTTCGTCGCCACCTTCATGGCGCTCTATCTGACGCTGGACCGCGGGTACTCCGCCTCCTACGCCGGTCTCGTCGCCTCGCTGCACGGGCTCGGCGGGGTCGTCTCCTCGCTCGTCGGCGGCGTCATGGCCGACCGGCTCGGGCGGCGGCCCACCCTGCTCGTCGCCCAGGCCTCCACGGCCGGATCGGTCGCGCTCCTCGGCTTCGTCCAGGACCCCGTGGCCATCGCCGCCGTCGCCTTCCTCGTCGGGGCGGCCAGCAACGCCTCCCGCCCGGCCGTCCAGGCGATGATGGCGGACATCGTCCGGCCGGAGGACCGCGTCCGGGCGTTCTCCCTCAACTACTGGGCCATCAACCTCGGTTTCGCCGTCTCCTCCATGGGCGCCGGGTTCATCGCCGAGGTCAGCTACCGCGCCGGTTTCCTGGCCGAGGCGGGGATGACGCTGGTCTGCGCGATCGTCGTCTTCCTGAAGCTGCCGGAGTCCCGCCCCGAGCGGACGGCGGCGGAGAAGGCCGGGGCGGAGGACGTCGGACTGGGGACCGTGCTGCGTGACGGCCGGTTCATGGGTGTCGTCGGGCTCTCGTTCCTCGTCGCGCTGATCTTCCAGCAGGGGTCGGTGGGTCTGCCGGTCGCGATGGGGGCGGCCGGTTTCACCCCTGCCGACTACGGGCTCGCCATCGCCGTCAACGGAGTGCTGATCGTCGCCCTGCAGATCCCGGTCACCCGGATCATCGAGCACCGCGACCCCGGACGGCTTCTCATCGTCTCGTCCGTGCTCGCGGGGTACGGCTTCGGCCTCACCGCCTTCGCCGGGTCGATCGGCGTCTTCGCCCTCACCGTCTGCGTCTGGACCCTGGCGGAGATCGTCAACGCGCCCACCCAGACCGGCGTCGTGGTCCGCCTCTCGCCCGCGCAGGGGCGCGGCCGCTACCAGGGCATGTACACGATGTCCTGGTCCGTGGCCGCGCTCGTCGCGCCGCTGATGTCCGGCGTCGTCATCGACCGCTGGGGTGCCGGGTGGCTGTGGGGGCTGTGTGCCGTGATCGGGACCGTGGCGGGGGTGGGGTACTGGGCGTTGATGCGGCGGCTTCCGGGGGCTGAGGCGGAGCTTGCCGAGCCCCACCTCACCGGGGAGCCTCGCGTCGAGGTGTCGGGCGTTGAGGAGGCGGTGGTGCGGGAAGTGGTGGTGCGGGAGGTCGTAGTGCCTGAGGTCGTGGTGCCTGAGGTTGATGCGCCAGGCGTCGGAGTGCCTGCCGCCCGGGAGCCCGGGGCCGGGAAGCCTGTCGGCGGAGGGTCTGGCTTCGGTGAGCCCGTCGCCGGACGACCGGTGGATGGAGGGTCCAGCGCCGTAGAACAAGTGGGCGGAGGGTCCAGCGCCGTATAGCCCGTCGGCGTGCGGCCGGTCGACGGAGAGCACGTCGCCGGAGGCACGGTCGTCTGAGAGGGCCGCCCGAGAGGCGGCCGTCCGAGGACGCAACCTGAGCGGCCCTCGTCGGGCACCCCGCCGGACGACCGGCAGCGGGCACGCCTGGTGGAAGCAGCCCGAAAGGGCAGCCAGCGGAGACAACGGCCGAGGCACCCCGGGGAGACAACAGGCCGAGGCACCCGGCAGAGGCTGGGAAGCGGCACCCGACGAAGACCGGCGGCGGCACCCGGCGGGCACCGGCGCCAAGACATCCGACGGAGACCGGCGGCCGAGGAACCCGACGAAGACCGGCGGCGCCACACGGCGGAGACCGGCGGCCGAGGCATCCGACGGACGCGGGACGCAGCCCGGCGCCGAGGGCCGCACAGACCCGCCACCCCGAGGCGGAACCCCGCACAGCCGTGCCGGCCACAGAGACCGGCGCACACGGCTCGGCCCAAGCAGCCTACGGATGCATCCGCGCCCCCTTCACCACCTTGTCCACCCCATTGCGCGGCCCGTACACCGCGAGCCCCACCAGGTCCAGCTCCCCCGCGCCCACAGCCCGTACGGCCGCGCGGTTGTCGCGGTCGTTGCCCGTGGTGAAGAGGTCGGACGTGAAGAGGGCGCGGGGCAGCGCACGCGCCAGCGCCCGCGTGTGGGCCGCCCTCAGCACCTCCTTCGTGCCCTCGAAGACCAGGACCGGCTGGCGGAACATCGGCAGGTACACCGTGCCGTCAGCGTCCTCGTACGGCTCGCCGACCACCTCCGGGATCATCGGGCCGATACCGCTGACCAGGAACGACGTGACGTTGAGCCGTTGCCAGGTCTCCAGGTCGTCGCGAAGAAGGACGGCGATCTTGGTGTCGAAGCGGATGGGGGGCGTACTCGCGGAGGTCTCACTGCTCATGGAACGAGACTGCCGACCGGCGTACGCCCCCGTCTTGTACGTTCTTTGCATGTGCCCTCAGCGGCAGCGATCCCCGCAAGCGCAGCGGCGCCCCCAGCGCGAGGTGGCCGCCTGGCGGCCGCGCGTGCCCGGCATCGTCGAGGTGTTCCACGCGCACTACACCGAGTACGCCTACCCGATGCACGTGCACGACGTCTGGACGCTGCTGATCGTCGACGACGGGGCCGTGCGGTACGAGCTGGACCGGCACGAGCACGGGACGCCGAACGACACCGTCTCGCTGCTGCCGCCGTACGTGCCGCACAACGGGGCGCCTGTGACGGAGCACGGTTTCCGCAAGCGGGTGCTCTACCTGGACCTGGACGCGAGCCCATTGGACGCGAGTCTGATCGGGGCGGCCGTGGACGGTCCCGACCTGCGGGATCCGCAGCTGCGACGGCGAGTGGGGCAGTTGCACACGGCGCTCGCGCGGCCGGGGGACGAGCTGGAGGCGGAGAGCCGGCTGGCACTCGTCGGGGAGCGGCTGCGGCGGCATCTTCGCAGGCCGCCGGCGCGTTCAGCGGCGCGGCCTGACGACGGTCGTACGGTCGCCCACCGGCTGCGGGAACTCCTCGACGAGCGGGTCACCGACGGGGTGACCCTGGCGGAGGCCGCCGGGACGGTGCACGCCCACCCCGCCCATCTCGTACGGGCGTTCGGGGCGGCCTTCGGGATCGCGCCGCACCAGTACCTGATGTCCCGGCGGGTGGAGCGGGCCAGGCGGCTGCTGCTGGACGGGATGCCACCGGGCGAGGCCGCGGCGGCGGCCGGGTTCTACGACCAGGCCCATCTGACGCGGCACTTCGGACGGTGGGTGGGTGTCACCCCTGGCCGCTATCGGAGCGGTCGGCCGCCACGTCCCGGGTCAGATGACTGAACGCGTCCAGGTTGCGGGTCGGTTCGCCCCGGGAGACGCGCCAGGCGTACTCCTTGCGGATCGCTGAGGCGAAGCCCAGTTCGAGCAGGGTGTTGAAGGCTCCGTCGGCCGCTTCCAGGACCTGGCCGAGGAGGCCGTCGATGCCGTCGGGGGTGACGGCGGAGAGGGGCAGCCGGGACGTGACGTAGACGTCGCCGAGCGGGTCGACGGCGTAACTCAGGCCGTACAGCTTGAGGTTGCGCTCCAGGAGCCAGCGGTGGACGCCCGCCTCGTTCTCGTCGGGGTGCCGGATCACGAAGGCGTTGAGGGAGAGGGAGTGCCGGCCGACGATCAGGGAGACGGTCGTCGAGAGTTTGCGGGTGCCGGGGAGTTTCACGACGTACGTGCCGGGTGCCGGGCTCTCCCACTCCAGCTCGGCCTCGGTGAGGACCTGCTCGATGATCGACGCTTCGTCAGCCATGGGGCGAGCGTACCCGCCGGTACGAACCGGTCGACCAGTCCGCCAGTCCGCCGGTCGGCCGGCCGACCGGTCGGCCGTGGAGCCACGGCGGCCCTGCGGGGCTCACCCGTGGTGGCCCCGCACCCGGTACCGGCGGTGGTCGTGCATGGCCGCCGTGTAGACCTCCGCGGTGGCGGCGGCCGAGGTGTCCCAGCCGAAGGACTCGGCGTGCGCGGCGGCGGCCGCGCCCATGCGGGCGGGCAGGTCCGGGGTGTCGGCGAAATCGCGGAGCACGCGCGCGTAGGCGGCGGGATCGTGGCCCTGGACCAGGAACCCGGTCCGCCCGTCCCGCACGGCGACCGGGAGGCCGCCGACCGAGGCCGCCAGCACCGGCGTACCGGCCGCCTGCGCCTCGATGGCGACAAGCCCGAAGGACTCGCTGTACGACGGCATGACCAGCACGGACGCCGCCCGGAACCAGTCCGCGAGCTGCTCCTGGCCGACGGGCGGCCGGAACCGTACGACATCGGCTATGCCGAGCCGCGCGGCCAGCTTCTGCAGCCCCTCCGGCTTGGCGAGGCCGCTGCCGCTCGGCCCGCCGACCACCGGTACGACGATCCTGGACCGCAGCTCGGGACGCTCGTCGAGGAGGACGGCGACGGCGCGGAGCAGCACGTCGGGGGCTTTGAGGGGCTGGATACGGCCGGCGAAGAGGGGGATGAGGGCGTCCTGGGGCAGGCCGAGACGGGCCCTTGCCGCCGCGCGCCCGTCGGCCGGACGGAAGCGGTCGAGGTTCACACCCGGGTGGACGACGGCGACCTTGTCCGGGTCGGCCTCGTAGTGGCGTACGAGTTCACCGGCCTCCTCCGCCGTGTTGGCGATGAGACGGTCGGCGGCGCGGACGATCTGGGTCTCGCCGATGACCCGGGCGGCGGGCTCGGGGGTGTCGTCGTCGGCGAGCGCGGCGTTCTTGACCTTGGCCATGGTGTGCATGGCGTGGACCAGGGGCACGCCCCAGCGCTCGGCGGCGAGCCAGCCGACGTGGCCGGAGAGCCAGTAGTGCGAGTGGACGAGGTCGTAGTGGCCGGGCCGGTGACCCGCCCATGCCTGCATCACCCCGTGCGTGAAGGCACACAGCTGGGCCGGGAGCTCCTCCTTCGCCAGCCCTTCGTACGGCCCCGCGTCGACGTGCCGCACGAGGACGCCGGGGGCCAGTTCGACCGTCGGGGGCAGGGCCCCGGTCGTGGCCCTGGTGAAGATCTCCACCTCGACGTTCTGCGCGGCCAGCCGCTGCGCCAGCTCCACGATGTAGACGTTCATCCCGCCCGCGTCACCCGTGCCGGGCTGGTGCAGCGGTGACGTGTGCACCGACAGCATCGCGACCCGGCGGGGCTTCCGGTGCAGCCGAAGCCGCCCGGAGCCGGCCGGGGAGCGCCGTCCGAGCCTGCCGACGTAGTGGCTCACGTGGCGTCCTCCTCGCTCCGGGCATGCCGTTCGGAGGGTGTGGGGCCCTCTGGTCGGGCAGAACGCCGGAGGAGTCCGTTCCATTTCCTCTTTGCGGAATTATTACCGAACCTCGCTCAACCGTTCGAGGAATACGCTCGCCGCATGGCACGACCAGTCGGCACCGTCACGCGCGGCACCACCAACCCCAACCGCCTGCGCCGCATGGACCGCTGGATCGCGGCGACGCACGGCGCCGAACTCCGCCGCGCCGGCACCCCCCTCGCCGTCGACCTCGGCTACGGCGCCTCCCCCTGGACCGCCGTCGAACTCCTGCGCCGACTGCGCGCGGTGGCACCCCGGACCGAGGTGGTCGGCATCGAGATCGACCCGGCGAGGGTCGCGGCCGCGGGGCCGTACGCGCGCGAGGGCCTGACCTTCCGGCACGGCGGGTTCGAGGTCCCGGTGCCCGGCAGCCCCACCCTCGTCCGGGCGGCGAACGTCCTGCGCCAGTACGACGAGGAGGAGGTCCGGGCCGTCTGGGAGCGCCTGTGCGCCCGTCTCTCGCCGGCCACGCACTCCTCCGCCGGGGGCCTGCTCGTCGAAGGCACCTGCGACGAGATCGGCCGTCGGCACGTCTGGGTCGCGCTCGGTCCGGAAGGCCCGCGCACGGTCACCTTCGCCACCCGCCTCGGCTCCCTGGACCGCCCCTCCGACCTCGCCGAACGCCTCCCGAAGGCACTCATCCACCGCAATGTCCCCGGTGAGCCGGTGCACGCCTTCCTCCGCGACTTCGACCGCGCCTGGGCCGCCGCGGCGCCGTACGCCTCGTACGGCGCACGCCAGCGCTGGATCCGCACGGCCCGCGCCCTGAGCACGGACTGGCCGGTCCGGGACGGGGTGGCCCGATGGCGGCAGGGCGAGATCACGGTGGCGTGGGAGGCACTGGCCCCGAGGGCGTGAGCGCCTGCACCTTCGGACTGATTACACAGAGCAACATTCTCGTGACTCACGGGAACAATCGGCCGTGGTCGATCGTCACACAGTCGGGAGCAACGATCCCCTCGGCTCATGAGTCACACAGAAGCGACGTCACATACGGAGGGGCGTCACATACGGAGGGGGGGCAGCAAGACCGGGGGCGGCAGGGGCACGGGCGGCAGGCAGCAGGGGTGGAGGGCGAGGGGTGGGGAACGGCATGACAGCGGCGGGGCGGGCGCGGGGGTGTCGCAAGGCGGAGCCGAGGGCGGGGAGTTCGTCGCCGCTTACCTCTTTTGGATCACGCGAGGCCGTGACACGATCACCGGGCACCGGCACGTTACTGACGGTTAACCAGTTTTCTCTCTTTCTGGCGAGGTTGGGGGCAAGGGGTATGGGAGCCGGCAAGCGGAACCTGACCATGGCGGCCGTGGCCGTGGTCTGCGCGATGACCGTGCTGGCCGCACCGGTCGACGCGTACGCGAGCCAGAAGAGTCCGACCGAGCCGACCCCCACCCCGTCGAGCACCGCGGGCGGTTCCGGTACGCCGCAGACGTACCCGACCCCGGTGAGCAACGAGGATCTGGAAGCCGTACGCGCGAAGCTGGACGACCTCTACCACGAGGCGGCGGTCGCCACGGACGCGTACAACGCGGCCGAGGAGAAGGCCGACAAACAGTCCGAGGAACTCGTCGACCTGGCGCACGAGGTCGACCAGGGCCACGCGAGGCTGGACAAGTTGCAGGACCTGATCGGCGCGGCGGCCCGTGCCCAGTACCGCGGCAGCGGCCTTCCGCCCGAGGTGCGGCTGTGGCTGACCGAGAACCCCCAGGACTTCCTTGAGGGCGCGGACCGCCTGCGCCAGGGCCAGCTCGCGACCAAGGGTCTGCTCGCCGAGATGACCCGGACCCAGGAGGACCTGGAGCAGTACTCCAAGGACGCCGCCGCGCGCTGGAAGAAGCTGGAGGCCAACCGCAAGGCCAAGGAGAAGGCCAAGAAGAAGATCAAGAAGCAGATCGCCGCCGCGCAGGAGCTGGAAGGCCAGCTGGAGGACGACGAGCGGGAGCGGCTGGCGCAGTTGGAGGAGGCCGCCGCCGAGCAGTCACAGGCCACCTGGCTGGGCTCCGGCATCCTCGACGAGATCAACGGCAAGGCGTCGCCGCAGGGCAAGCGGGCCGTGAAGTTCGCGACGGACCAGATAGGCAAGTGGTACGAGTGGGGCGCCGAGGGCCCCGACACCTACGACTGCTCCGGCCTCACCAGCCAGGCATGGGCCGCCGCCGGCCTGACCATCCCCCGCACGTCCCAGGAACAGTGGCGCCTGCTCCAGCACATCGACATCAAGGACATGCGTCCCGGCGACCTCATCATCTACAACGCCGACGCCAGCCACGTCGCCATGTACCTGGGCAACGGCTCGATAGTCCACGCCCCTCGTCCGAACCGGAAGGTGTCGATCGCCGGGGCGGGGACGATGCAGATCCTGGGAGTCGTACGACCGGACGCGTGAGCGACCGGCTGCACCCCGGACGCGTGGGCGGCTGACTGCACCCCGGTCGCGTGGGCCGCTGGCTGCACTCCGGACGCGTGGGCGGCTGACTGCACCTCGGACGCGTGGGCGGGGCGCTCGGGGGCGGCGGGCCGTGCCGAGCGCCGGCTCGCACCACGGACCCACCTCGCGTGCCCCTCTGGCGTACCCACCCCGCGTACCCCCCGTGTGCCCCTCTGGCGTGCCCGCCTCGCAGGCCCGCCTCTGGTGCCCGCCCGCGTGCCCGCCTCACACGCCCGCCTCGCGTGACCCACCCCACGTGACACTCACCACCTTCCCCACCCGGCTCAACCTCCGCCGCGTGACATACGTCATCCCAGAAGAAAGCCCTGCCATGTCCAAGTGCGGTACATGATGCGGCATATGACTCCGGCCGTTTGCCGCCCGGCGTCCCGCCGAGCATTCCGTTGCGGCGGCGCCTGGCGCTATGGTCCCCGTCGGTGGGTCGAGGTCCCTCGCCCCGCCGTGCCCTCGGGGGGAGGGAAGGAACCGAAACACGATGCCCGTACCCGTACCGCGGCAGAGAGCGATCCCGGCCGTGGAGTGTGGTCAGGCGCACGCCGCGTCCGCGCCCAGCGGACCGTCCGGAGAGGGGGCGGCCATGAACGCCTCGGCCCTGGCCCCTGCAGACAAGTCGAACACGCCCGGCCCGCACGGCGACCGCGCCACGGGCCCCGCGGGCCTGCCCGGCCCCTCCACGCAGCCCGGCGGCCCCACCAACCTCACGGTCCTGCTCATCGAGGACGACCCGGCGGGTTCCCTCAACGTGCCCGAGCTGCTCGACTCCACGGGCAAACCGATCCGCGTCCGCACCGCCCGCAACCTCACCGAGGCCCAGCGGCTGCTGACCGACGACGTCAACTGCATCCTGCTGGACCTGGCCCTCCCGGCCCCGCCCCGCCCCGCGGACGCGGACCCCGAGGCGGCGGACCGGCCCGAGGACGAACTCTCCGTCCTCAAGCACGTCCTGCAACTGGCCCCCCGCCACGCCGTCCTGGCCCTCACCGACTCCGGCGACACCGAACGCGGCACAGAGGCCGTGCGGGTCGGAGCACAGGACTACCTCTTCCGGGACGAACTGGACGGCCGGCTGCTGAGCCGCGCGATCCGCTACGCGGTGGAACGCAAGCGGTCGGACACGGCCGAGCGCCGGCTCACCGAGTCCAAGCTGCGCGCCCAGGAGAACGCCCGCCTGGAGCGTGGCCTGCTGCCGACGCCTCTCCTGGAGGGCTCGTCACTGCGGTTCGCCGCCCGCTACCGGCCGGGCCGTTCCCGCGCCCTGCTCGGCGGCGACTTCTACGACACCGTCCGCACCCCCGACGGCACCGTCCACGTGATGATCGGCGACGTCTGCGGGCATGGCCCCGACGAAGCGGCACTCGGCGTCGAGCTGCGGATCGCCTGGCGGGCGCTGACGTTCGCGGGGCTCTGCGGCGACGAGCTGCTGTCCACGCTGCAGCGCGTCCTGGAGCACGAACGCGAGAGCGACGAGATCTTCGCGACGCTCTGCACGGTCGACATCGCCCCCGACGGCCGCCGCGCCGGCCTCTGCCTCGCCGGACATCCGGCACCCCTGATCGCGCGCCACGGCCGCGGCATCCGCCCCACCCCGCCGGCCGAGCTGCTGCCGTACGACAACGGCGGTCCGGCGCTCGGCCTGCTGCCGAACGCCCGCTGGCCGCGTACGCAGATCGAGCTGGGCGCCGCCTGGAGCCTGATGCTGTACACGGACGGCCTCATCGAGGGCCGGATCGGCCAGGGCAAGGAGCGGCTGGGTCAGGACGGCATGGTCGAGATGGTCCGCCGCCAGCTCGGCGAGGGACTGCGCGGCGAGGATCTGCTGCGCGCGGCGGTGAACGAGGTCCGCGACCTCAACGGCGGCGAACTGACCGACGACGTGGCGGTCCTCCTGCTGGACCGGGAGGGCTGACCTCCCGGGAGGTCACCGGCCGCCGTTGTACGGGCCGTACGGACCGTCGCTGCTGGAGCCCCGGCTGCCGCCCCGGCCACCGCCGCCGGAGATCTGGCGCACCGCGGGACGGACGTCGACGATGTACACGATGCTGGCGATGAGGCCGATGATCGGCAGGAACGACAGGATCGGGAACAGCAGGCTCACGACGAGCGCGATGCCGAGGATGATCAGCCAGAACACCTTGGTCTGCTTGTCCGTCGCGCGGAACGCGTCCTCCCGCCGGAACGCGGCATCGATCACCGCGAATGCGGCGAGTGCGATCACTGCGAGCTGCAACAGCCCCATGAACCCCGCGAAGCCGCTCATCAGCATGGTGCCCACCACCGCCCGTTCCGTTCACGCATCCGTATACCGACTGTCTCTCCTACGCGGCCACCGTACCCGTAGAACGGGCCGGCCACCCCAAAGGTGCCCGGCCCGTTCTCCGTACCGCGAAGTACCGCGCGGGTACCTCCGAGATACCGCGCGGGTACCTCTCGCTCTGTCGCCGACCTCTCCGTCGGCTATGTCGCCCACCGGGCGGCGCGCCCTGCCGACTACTTCGCGGGCGGGGTGGTCTTCTTCGCGGCCGGCGCCTTGCGGACCGGAGCGGCCGGCTTCTTCGGGGCGGCCTTCTTGGCGGCGGGAGCGGGCGCGGCCTGGGCCGGAACGGGCTTGGCGGCGGGCTCGTCCTTGACCTCGACCGGCTTGGACTTGGGCTCGACGGCGATCGCCAGCTCCTCGATCTCCTCCGCGGCCTCGCCACGCCAGGTCTTCACGGCCTGCTCACCGTGCTCGGCGACCTTCTCGTACGTCTCCCGGGCCTTCACGGCGTACTCGGCGGCGACGCCGACACCGCGCAGCGCGAGGTCCTGAGCGGTCTCGCCGAGCTTCTTCAGGTCGGTGTCGAGGGTGCCGATCAGCTCGGTGACCTTGGTCTGCAGAGTCTCCTGGGTCTCCTTGACCCGCGCGGTCGCCTTCTCCTGGACGGCCTTCGGGTCCGTCTGGCGCACGGCGTCGATCCGGGCCGGCGCCTCGGCACGCAGCTGCTCCACGATGCCGGGGACCTTCTTCGCCTTCTGCAGGGCGAGGTCGGCGGTGCCGGCGGCGAAGTAGAACGGCGTCGGGTCGGTGACGGCCTTGCGGATGTCGTCGGTGATGGCCATGGTGCTGGTCCTCCGGGTTGCTTGCAGCTGAGGGTGGGTGTGGTTCCGGTCCGCGGACGGCGACTCCGGCGTCGAAGCCGCCGGCGTCGTTGACGTCGTCGGGGTCGTCGACGTCGTCAACTCGCCGTCTGCCGTGGACCGGCATCGTCGCCGTCACCGGCCGCGTGCGGGGCGCGGCCGGGGGCCGGGGGTGCTTCCGGGTCCGTCTCCGCGCCGGGGCCGAGGTCGACGTCGATCTCGAATCCGTTCTCCTTGCGGAAGGACTCGTAGATCTGGAGCAGCACCTGCTTCTGCCGCTCGTTCAGCGTGGGGTCGGCGAGGATGACGGCGCGCGTCTCCACCTCGTCACGATCCCGCTCGGCGTCGAGGATGCCGGCCCGCACGTACAGCGTCTCGGCGGAGATCCGCAGCGCCTTGGCGACCTGCTGCAGCACCTCCGCGCTCGGCTTGCGCAGCCCGCGCTCGATCTGGCTCAGATACGGATTGGACACCCCGGCGGCATCGGCGAGCTGCCTGAGCGACAGCTGCGCGTTCCGCCGCTGTTCACGCAGGTACTCACCGAGATTGCCGACGTTGAGCGATGCCATGCCTCCACCATGCCCCACCCCCGCTAACTATTGCAAGCACCCGCTTGCAAAAGTGCGCCACGCCACTTGCGGCCGGATGGGCGACGCGGGCGGCGACCTGCAATGCGGGGCCGCTGACGGTGAGGTGGCCGACGCGTTTTGAGGCGGCCGGGCAGGTGCGGACGTTCCGTCGTACCCCGGTCCGCGCGATTGTCCCGGCTGGAACTCGGCCGGCTGCTGCGGCTGGAGTGTGATCCGTACGTGGCGACGACGGCATCACAGCCGTCCGACGCCCGTGGCGATCCGGAGGCCGCCCCCTTGGCTTCCCTCGCCTGCGCCGGCTCCCCTGGCCGGAAAGTCCGGGGCGCCCCGGTGGGATGGGGAAGCATGAGGCATGCGTCCGAACGACTGGCACCTCACCGCCGACGTCCATGACTTTCACGCCCGGGCCGGGGACTTCCTGCGGTCGCGACCCGCTCTGCACACCATGCCGCTGACGTTGACCGAGAAGTACAGAACCGAAGGGGTGGCCCCGCAGGACGGCTCCGCGGGCCCCGTTTTCGGCCGACTGGAGAGCGCGGGCGAGGTCCGGGCGGCGTTCCTGCAGCGGACCCCGGCCGGCTCCCTGAGCGTCACGTCCCTCACCCACGGGCAGGCCGACGCGCTCGCCGTCCGTCTGGCCGAGCTGAAGCATCCGGTTCCCGGCGTCGTCGGGGACCACGACTCGTCCACCGCGTTCGCCGAGGCGTGGCAGCGGCGGACAGGTGCGCAGCCGGTGCCCGGCATACGGCTCCATCTCTACCGTCTGGGCACGCTCACCCCACCAGAGCCCTTCCCCGAGGGCCGGGGGCGGGCCGTGGGCGAGGAGGACCGGGAGCAGCTCATCCGCTTCTGCCGCGAGTTCTGCGTCGACGTCGGCGAGCAGACCTCCATCGACCTGATCGACGCCGGCTCCTGGGCCGACTCACGCTTCGCCGACCGGCACTTCACGTTCTGGGAGACCCCGGACGGCACCCCCGTCTCGACGGCGGCCAGGACCTCGGTCGTCGGCGCCATGAGCAGGGTGGACCCCGTCTACACACCGGCCCGTCTGCGGGGCCGGGGCTACGCGGGCGCCGTGACGGTCGAGGCGAGCCGCGCCGCGCTGGCCGCGGGTGCGAAGGAGGTCGTGCTGTTCACGGACCCCGGCAACCTCACCAGCAACGCCCTCTATCAGCGCCTCGGTTACGTCCGGCTCACCGACTTCACCGTGTACGAGTTCCCCTCCCGGGCACCGGAGACGCGCGACCGGCACCGGGCGGCGGTGGACAGGGGTCCCGCGAGCGGCAGACTTGCCTCATGACCGCCGCCGCGCCGAGTGCCAAGGCCGACCTCCACTTCTACCTGCAGTCCGCCCGCGACGCCCTGCTGTGGAAGCTCGACGGGCTGTCCGAGTACGACATCCGACGCCCGCTGACACCGACCGGCACCAACCTCCTGGGGCTGATCAAGCACACGGCCGGCGTCGAACTGGGCTACCTCGGCGACACCTTCGGGCGCCCCTCGGGCGAACCGCTGCCCTGGCTCGACGGTGACGCCGAGCCCAACGCGGACATGTGGGCCACCGCCGACGAGTCCCGCGCGGACGTCGTGGCGCTCTACCGGCGGGCCTGGGCGCACGCGGACGCGACCCTCGACGCGCTACCGCTGGACACCGTCGGCAGGGTGCCGTGGTGGCCCGACGGCAAGGACGAGGTGACGTTGCACCACGCCGTGGTCCGCGTGATCGCCGACACCCACCGGCACGCCGGCCACGCCGACATCGTCCGCGAACTCATCGACGGGGCCGTCGGAATGAATGAGGGCAACACGAGCATCCCGGCGAGCGATTCGGCATGGTGGGAGGAGTACCGCGGGCGCCTGGAACACGCGGCCCGGGAAGCCGAGCGAAACTCCTGACCGGACGGTGAGTCAGGTCATTTCTTTCCGGCGTGCCGGCCCCCTCTCCCAGAACCGGCCGTAATGCAGGCTGAATACACATTGCCGGGCGCCCACTCCTCCCCTTATGGTGGGCGCATGACTGCCGGGTCGGCCTTGCGCCGCGAGTGGATCGGTTGCCCGGCCTCCGAATGAGGCCGGGGCGGGCGAGGAGCCCGCCTGCTGAAGTCGCGCACACCGAACACCGTTCTCCTTCGTACGAGTTCATCGCGCTCGCCGAGTTCATGGTGCTCGTCGAGTTCGTCGAGTTCGTCGAGTTCATCAGCGGCACGCCACTGATGTCTGCCTGCGCTCCGCCGAGTTCTTTCGGCGTCGCCCGACATCGCTCGACGTTCCTCGGCATTCCTCGGCATTCCTCGGCATTTCTTCGGTGTTCCACGACGCGCCCCGGGCGCGCCCCGTCACCCTCTCTCTCGCGCGCCGAATCAACCGCACGCACCCCGCGTATTCAACGCCGACCCCCATTCCGTCGGCCATTCGCGGACGCGCGCTGCGGCGATCACCCCTGCCCGAATTCCGTGCCCCCTTCCCGTCGCACGGCCGTCAACGGAAAGCAGAGAATGCCCAACCCTTTCAACCAGCAGGTCATCGACGAGTTCCGCGCCCGCCACGGCGAGGTGGGCGGCCCCTTCGAGGGCGCCCGGCTGATCCTTCTCACCACCACCGGCGCCCGTACGGGCAATTCGCACACCACTCCCCTCGGCTACCTCCCCGACGGCGACGGCACGATCCTGGTCATCGCGTCGGCCGGAGGATCGCCGAAGCACCCCGACTGGTACCGGAACATCACGGCCGAGCCCCGCGTCACCGTGGAGAGCGGGGCGTTCACCTACGAGGCCGAGGCCGTCGTACTGGAGGGTGAGGAGCGGGACCGGGCGTTCGCGCGGGCGGTCGAGGACGAGCCGGGCTGGGCGGAGTACCAGGCGAAGACGGACCGGACGATCCCGGTCGTCGCCCTGCGCGAGGTCCCCGTGTCCGGTCCCCCGCACATCAACGCCGGTTCCCTGGGCGAGGCCATCAAGGTCGTCCATGACGCCTTCCGCCGCGAACTCGCGCTGATCAAGAAGGAGTTGACCGCGAGCAACGGCCGGCCCGGCCTCGGTGCGCAGCTGCGCGTCAACTGCCTCACCTTCTGCCAGGGCCTCCACAACCACCACACCGGCGAGGACATCGGGCTCTTCCCCCACCTCTCCGAGCGCCACCCCGAGCTGGTCCCGGCCCTGACCCGCCTCCACGAGGAGCACGAGCGGATCGCCGCGCTCTGCGAGGAACTGCGCCGGGCCGTGACGGACGAGAACGCCGCCGCCGACGCCGTACTCCGCGAGGTGGAGCGTCTCGTCGCCGAACTCGAAGCCCACCTCACGTACGAGGAGGAGCAGTTGATCCCGGTGCTGGACGCCATGGCGGTGCCGACGGCTCCCTGAACGGTCCGGTGAGCGGCGCGCGAGCCCCCTGGGGGGAGGGAGAACGAGCTCGCGTTCGCGCCGCTCACCGGCACCGCTCACCGTAGCCACGCCGTCGATCACCAAGGTGCCGGTACGGTCATGACTCCGCCGCCTTCCGGTAACACGATCACACCGCCACCCTCGGTCGTCGGCCGAGACCCCCGCCCGCCGTCCTCGCCCTCACCCCCCATCCGGCACGACCCGCTCACCAGGGCAGCGCCCGCGCGTGCACCACGTCCAGCCGGGACACGGCCCGCGTGAGCACGACGTACAGCCGGTGCAGTCCCCGCCGCTCCGCCGCCACGATCGCGGCCGGCTCGACGACCACGACATGGTCGTACTCCAGCCCTTTCGCCTCCCCGGCCCCCAACACCGCCACCCGCATACCGGTTTCGCCCGGCCCGCCGACGGTGATCCCAGCCGCGCCCAGCGCCTCCCGCAGCCGTACGACGTCGGGCCCGTCGGCCGCGATGACCCCGATGGACCCCTCTCGGGCGAGCGCGTCCCGCACGGCGGCGACGGTCTCGGCGACGGTCGCGGAGACGATTCCGGGGAGGATTCCGGAGACGGCCCCGGCCCCGGCCTCGGCCCCGGTCTCGGCCCCCTCCACGCTCCTGATCCGCAGCTCCCCGTCCCTCCGCAGGGACCGGGCGGCGGGCACCTGCACCCCCAGACGCCCCAGCAGCCCGTTCGCCAGCCCCACGACGGCCTGCGGCACTCGGAACCCGGTGGTGAGCGGGACGACATGGGCGTCCGGCTTGCCCAGGTGGGCGAGGAGTCCGGGCCAGTCGCGGGCGGCCCACGGGGTCGTCCCCTGGGCCAGGTCGCCGAGGACGGTCACCGAGCCGTAGGCCGCCCGGCGGGCGATCGCACGGCACTCCATCGGGGAGAGGTCCTGGGCCTCGTCGACGACGACATGGCCGTAGCCTTCCGGGTGGGCGAGCAGGCCCGCGACCTCGTCGAGGAGCACGAGGTCGGCGGCCGACCAGCGGGCCGACCGCCATGTACGCGGTGGCTTCGCCCAGCGCAGGGCCTTCCGCTCCCCCGCGTCGAGAAGCCCCTCCGCCGCGCAGGCCGGCGCGTCCGGGTCCCCGAGCAGCCCGGCCACCACCTCCTCCGGCCGCACCTTGGGCCATACGGCGTCGACGTACGCGCCGACCGGCCGCGACCGCGAGATCCGGTACACCCAGGCGTTCGGGCGGGGCCCCGCCCGCCGCTCCGCCTGTAGCTGCAGCAGCCGCACGACCCGCGCCCGGACGCGCTCCCGACCGACGTCGTAGGGCAGATCCTGCGCCCGTACGTCCGCGACGATCCGCCGCAGCTCGTCCCCCGAGACCCGCCAGCGGTACGAGCCCTCCGCCAGGACGAGGGCGTCGAAGCGATGGCCGTCGCCCGCGACCCTCGCGTACAGGGCCCGGCGGAGCACCTCCGCCATCCGGGCGTCGTGCTTCACCACCGCCGCGCGCTCGTCGTCCTGGGCCGTGACCGGGTGCCGGGCGATCTCGTCCGTGACCGTCGACTGCCGTACCCCCGTCTCGCCCAGGGCCGGCAGCACCTCCGCGATGTAGGAGAGGAAGGTGCGGTTGGGGCCGAGGATCAGCAGTCCGCCGCGGCGGATGCGCTGGGGGTACGTGTAGAGGAGGTACGCGGCGCGGTGCAGCCCGACGGCCGTCTTGCCGGTGCCGGGGGCGCCCTGGACGCAGACGGAGGTGCCGAGATCCGCCCGCACGAGGTCGTCCTGCTCCGGCTGGATGGTGGCGGCGATGTCCCGCATGGGGCCGACGCGGGGCCGCTCGATCTCGGCGGCGAGCAGGCTGCCGGGGTGGGCGGCGGCCCGGTCGTGGCCGGGGCCGCGACGGTCCAGGCGCTCGTCCTCCAGCCCCGTGAGGTCGGCCGAGCCGCCCCGGCTGCCCGGCGCCCACCCGAAGCGGCGCCGGACGGCGACGCCCCGGGGGTCCCGGGAACCGGCCTGGTAGAAGGCCCGCGACACCGGCGCCCGCCAGTCGACGACGAGCGGCGGCACGGCCGGGGCCTCGCTGATCCGCAGGCGCCCGATGTGGTAGCTCTGCCCGGCGTGATCGGCGTCCGTGTGGTCGTCGAAGTCGAGCCGCCCGAAGAACAACGGCCCCTCGGGCAGCTCCCGCATCTCCTTCGCCCGGCTGCGCAGCCGGTACCCGAGCACTTCGGCGTCCGCCCCCGACGCGGAGACGTCCTCCCCGACGAGCACCTGCTCCCCCGCGCCGTCGACCATGGCGGCGAGGGCGGCACGGCAGATGTCGTGGTAGGCGCGCTCGTCCGCGAGCGTGCGCCGGAGTGCGGGGTCGAGGGCGGGATCGAGTGCGGGGTCGAGTGCGGGGTCGCAGGCGGGTTCGACGGCGGGTTCGGGAGACGTCATTCCACCGAGCGTACCGAAATAACGTAACCGAGTTACATTCTTTACCGAGGCTCATGCGGGGCGAGGACGTCCGGGAGCCAAACGGGCTGCCCCGGGCCGCCTCCCGGGTGCCCTTCTCAGACGGCCGCGCCATCGAGCGGAAGCGCCCCCTCCAGCCGCCCGAACACCCGCTCAGCGGCGGCAACGGCGTCCCGTTCGACCTCCTCCAGCGGCTCCCCCCGCTCGACCCGCCGCCGGTTCTCCTCCGCGAGCACCCGCCGTACGGCCACGATCTGCCCGGCGGCGATCCGCGCGTCCAGACCGCCCCCGAGCACCTCCGCGAGCGCGGCCTCGGCCCGCTCCAGATGGCCGTACGCCCGCGCGACCAGCGATGGTGTCCCGTAGAGCAGCCGGTGGAACGCGAGCACCTGCGGATGGTCGTTCAGCCCGGTCACCGGGTCCCGCCGCGCCAGCCCCGCCAGGAAATGCGCCCGCACGGCCCCCACGACCGACTCCCCCTCGGCCCGCCCGGCCACCACCCGCGCCGTCTCGTCCTCGTGATCGGCGATCCGGTGGAGCACGAGGTCCTCCTTGGCCGGGAAGTACCGGAAGAGCGTCGGCTTGGAGATCTCCGCCGCCGCGGCCACCTCGGCCACGGACACGGCATCGAACCCCTTCTCCAGGAACAGCCCGATCGCGATCTCGGACACCCGCTCGTACATCCGCCGCTTCTTGCGCTCACGCAGGCCGGTCTCACTCATGCGGTCGAGCGTACGCAGGCCGAGTCCTGCTCACAGACTCCGAGGACCTGCTCCCGTGCCAACCAGCCGCGGAGCCCGGCCATCCGTCCGTGGCTCAGCTCGTCCTGTCGTTTCCCACATCGAGGCGGGGCAGCGCCTGTGCGAGATAGGGGTTGGCCGGCTTGACCCCGAGCCCGAGGGACGCGGTCGCCGAGGCCAGGGTCATGGCGTAGGTGTCCACCGCCCGACGGACGTTGGGGGCGTCGAGGCTGTCACCCGTGACCAGCCGGTCCAGGTCCACGTAGGCGGAGCGGACGGTTTCGATCCACCGGTACACACGCCAGTCGTCCGGCCATCCCTTGGTGCAGTCCTCCGGCAGCGTACGGGCCCAGCGGGTGAACAGCCGGTCGCGGATGTCGGGGAGCGTGGGGGTCAGGTGTATGTGACGGACCAGGTCGTAGAGCGGGTCGCCCACCATCGCCATCTCCCAGTCGATGAGGGTCAACCCCGTACCACGGCTTCGGCGTACGAGGTTCCAGGGGTTGAGGTCGCCGTGCAGCAGGACGGACCGGCGCGGAGTCACCATGTGCCGGTCGAGAAGTTCGCCCAGTCGGCGGATGTTACCGGGCAGTCCCAGCTCCCTCGCGAGCGCCAGCGTCTCCTTGGGCAGCTCGTCGACCATGCGCAGCAGTTCGGTGCGCAGCCCCCGCCAGAAGTCATGTCCGAGGGTGTCCGAGCCCAACTCCTCACAGTCCACCCGGGTCAGCTCGTTGAGCTGGTCGACGAGATCGTCGGCCTCGTGCGGCAACAGCCCCTCGGCCGGATGGTCCGGGTGCCGGATCTCGCCTTCCGGACCCTCGTACGTGTGGATGGTGAACCGGTCGCCCAGGCTCGGGTGGCTATCGCCCAGGGCCAACACCCTCGGCGCGCGCACGTTCACGCCGGACCTCTCGATCGCGATCAGTACGGCGTGCTCGTTCAGGAACCGCCTTTCCCGGGGGGTGGCCGCTCCGACCTTCCGTCGCACCATGACTGGGAAAGGGATGCCCCGGACCTGCACAGCCGTACTGAGATGGGCGGTTCCCTTGAACACGTGGTGCGCGGGGGCGGCACCCTCCGCGAACAGCGCGTCCCTGACGGCCCAGGCAGGAAACTTCGGGTGCAGCCGCACCCGCTTGTCGGCCCGCCAGGGGATGGACTGCACCCGTCTGTCACGAATGTGCTGCTTGCCGTTGGACACGTACCAGCTCACGAGAACCCGCTCGATGGCCCTGCGGTCCGGCACGTTCTTGAGCCGCAGCGGCTCCTCGGCCACCAGCAGAGCCCGGTGCACGGCCTGGGTCGCGGCATCCACGTCCCGTTGGTCGAGGTGTCCGCCGAGCGAGGTGACCGCACGCATCACATCGGGGTAGACGGACTGAGCCTGTTCGAACGCGACGTAGTGCCTCAGATCCCGCTCGACTCCGTTGACCGCCTTGCTGCGCCGCTGCTCCATGGCCGCTCGCCACGCGTCCGTCACCTCGACCCACTGCTCCCGCGGGTAGGCCGTCCGCACCAGGTGCGTGGCGAGGTCGTGCACCGGGTCACCGTAGGTCGCCAGTTCCCAGTCGACGCAGATCAACGGCGGGTCACCGTGATAGGAGAAGATCACGTTGTCACGATGCAGATCCGTGTGGAGCAGGCCGAAGGGACGGCTGACCATCGCCGGCACACGCTCCGCGAACCGCACCATCGCGTCGTCGGGAATGCCCAGCGAGGCGAACAGCCCACCGAACCTGTTCCAGTTGGGCTGCCTGATCTGCTCCTCGGTCGCGAGCGCCAGAGCCCTGAGGAAGGCCCGGCTGTCCCGGCTGGTCCGGGGCCAGGACTGCGGCAGCGGCGGCAGGTCCTTCCTTCTCACCTGCGTCATGTCGGCCAACAGGCCGACGAGAGCGGAGATCAGGTGGGGCTCCAACGGCTTGCCGCTGCGGCAGATGGTGGAGAGCGGCACACCCTGCACATAGCTCAGGACCGTGACGTCACCGTGTTTGACCAGACACTGCGGAACATGAGGCAATTCACCGCGGATGGACCTGAGCACCTCCGACTCGTCCTGCCAGGTCCGGATCACGACGGGCAGCGCGTCACGCATCCTCTGCCGGACCGTGACCCGGTCATGACCCGCCAGCGTCGGCAGTCCCGCGGTGATCTCCTCCGGCGGCCGCACGACGTAGTTCAGGTTGTGGTGGCCCCGGCTGGGCTCCCCCTCGGCCCTCGCGTACGCCACGAGGCTGTCGAAGGCGTCGTCCGGCTCCGTCCTCGGAGCGGAAGACCCGGGCACTGGCGAACGGCCCAAAGGTCACTCCTGAAAGGTTGTGCACCGCGGTGTGCATGCGCCGCGAGATGAGTGGGCACACTGTAGTGCTCCACGCTCAGACAGCTTGACCAAGTCGCGAAATCGGCGCGAGAGCGTGACTCCCGCCACAAGGGCCCGGCGCACGCATCCGCCCTCGCCACCCGCACTTCAGGAGGTCGAGGCGAGCCGTTCCCAGCAGGAGTCGAACCAGGTCTGCATGCTCTCCATGAACACCGACCCGGTGGAGTTGGGGTCGCCCTCGTCGTTGACGTGCCGGGTCAGGGTTGATCCCAGACCGAGCACGTCCAGGGCGTCGATCTCCGTCCCGTCGTCGAGCAGGATGGGGCGCTCCACCACCTCGTACGGGCCGAACAGCGCCTCCACACCCCTGCGCAGATAGAGCTTGAAGGTGGGGACCAGCGGGACGAAACGCACCTCCACCTCCACGGACGGCACCAGGCCCTCTGTCTGCAGATCCTGCAGCGCCACGCGCAACGAGGTCGTGTGACGTCGGGTGATCTCCCGGAGCCTTTCCTGTATCTGGTCCTGCAACCGGTCCAATTGGCCTGCCTCGCCCAACTCGGCGACGGGGTGCATGGCCCGGGGGTACGGCAGCTCCATCGTTGCGTCGGGCTGCAGCATCCGCAGCTCGATGCGCTGGGGGGGAGCGAGCCCTCCGGTGCGGATGTGTTCAGCCTGCAGCCGGACATGCGCGTCCAGACTCTCCGACGTCAAGGTGAAGACGTCCAGCGTCACGACGGGTTGCGAGAAGGCCCGGCTCACGAACGGTCCCAGCGCGGCACGCAGCCTGGGAGCGGCCTGGGGCTCCCGCCCCGAGTGGATGGGGCTCTTCACCACCTTCGAGTGGCTGCCCTGGAGGGACTCGATCCAGCCCTCACTCTTCAACTCGCGCAGTACACGTTGCACGGTGTCACGCGAGACGCTGAACTCGTCGGCGAGTTCACGCTGGGGCGGCAGATTGCTGTCCAGGGCGTACCTGCCGTCGGCGATGCGGGCACGCAGCTCCTCCAGAAGGGAGTTGAACCGCCTGCCGCCGCCGTCCGCACGTCCTGCGCTCACACCGCGACCGTACCGCTCCTACGCGTCGCACAAACCGTCTTCAGTCACATTGGCGGCCGAGTTGACTGCTTCGGTTGACTGGCCCTCGTAACAAAACCGGTAGGCCCGTTAAGGGATCAACCAGTCCGGGCACATCCCATCCAAGTCAACCAGTCCAATTGGAACGGTTGTTGATGGACCATCATGGAGGAAATGGGGGCTGGTTCCCATGGCGTTCGTGCAACTGCTGTTGACCGTGACGGTACTCGGCATGGAGCAACTGTTCAGAACCCGGTACGGCGCCCTGGGGGTCACGTTCCTCGTGCTGTTCGGCATCGGCGTCAGAACCCGCAACACCACGTTTCTGTCCGCCGGAGCCGTGGTGTTCCTGTTGCTGATGGCTCAGGCCTGAGCCCGCAGCACACGCAGCACGGGTTGCAGCGACCGCACGACGACCTCGGCGCCCGCATCCCTCAGCAGCTTCTCCTTCCGGTCGCTTCGCGCGTAGCCGAGAAACGGCACTCCGGCCCGTGCGGCCGCGACACGGTCCGTGGGGGTGTCACCGATCATCAGGGCCGCGGAGGGAGAGGCTCCCAGGGCGTTCAGAGCCCGGTTCAGGCAGTGCGGGTCCGGCTTCAGCAGATCGAGATCACTGGTGCGCCCGTACAGGTGCGGGACGAAGCACTCGGCGAGGCCCCGGCCGGCCAGGTAACTCGAGACGGTGCGCGCCGAGTTGTTGCTGGCCACCGCCAACCGTCCGCCCTTCGCGAACCAGGTCCGTATGAGCGGATCGGCGTACGCCGTGGGCATGGCGGAGGGGACCGCCTTGAGTTCCTGCCCGGTGAGCCGCTCCTCCAGCTCCGTCACGAGGTCGCTGCGTGGATGCCGTCTGTTGACCGCGTACAGCACGACCATCGGATCGGAGTGGACCCGCTCCTCGTCGGTGAGCAGCCCGCTCAGGCCCTGCCCCTCCAGCCAGGTCACCAGATCTTTCGCGACCTGCTCCGCCGTGTGTCCGGCGAAGAGCCTGCATATGGGTCCGTCGAAGTCGAAGAGAACGTAACGAACCGGGGTGATCAGTGCTCGCAGGATCTCTGTCTCTACCGTCACCGCTTCAGTCTGCGCCGTATCAGGAGTCACTAGGAGAGTGTCAGGTCCGTCGTGATGGTTTCCCAGAGCGCGTTGAACCACAGTTGCGACTGCTCCACGAAGGTTGCGTCACGCGGCCCCGTGTTCTTCTCGAAGGAGAAGAGGAGGGACTGCGTGCCGAAGGCGTCGTACATCTGCAGGGGGCCGTCCTCCATCTGCTCCTCGCGCTGCATCAGCATGTAGTAGGCGATCAGGGCCTCCTGGCCGTTGAGGAGGTACAGCTTCACGGGCGGGGTGAAGGGCAGCGCGCGGAAGGCGACGCGGACGTCGAGCTGGTGGGACGTGCGCAGGGCCTGGAGGTTGTGGCGCAGGACGCGGATCTGGGCGTTGCGCTGGTCGAGCCAGCGTTTGTGGACGGGGTCCTCGTCGTCGGCGCCCCGCCCCTCCACCGGCACCGGGAAGGCCAGGTTGATCTTCCGGGAGGGGAGGAGGATGCGTACGTCGACGGACTTCGGGCGGATCGTGCCCTCGTGGATGCGGCGGACCGGCTCGCCGAGGGCCAGCATCAGGGTCTCGGCGGTGAGGCAGGCCGCGTCGATCCGGACGTGCGGCGCGGAGAAGGCCGCGGCGAGGCGGGGGCCGAGGCCCACCATCGTCGGCTGCGGTTCGTCCCTCGCGGGGTGCACGGCCTCGGCGACCCGGGGCGGGCTCCCCTTGCTCACGTTGCTCAGCAGCCCGTCGTCCTGGAGGGCGCGCAGCGCCTGACGGACGGTGCCGCGCTCCACGCCGAACTCCTCCGCCAGTTCGGCCTGGGTGGGCAGGCGCTCGCCGGGCCTGAGTTCGCCGCCGCGGATGCGGTCCCGCAGGGTGTCGGCGATCTCCTGGGACGAGAGCTTTCTGCTGCCGTTCACTGCAACGTTCTCCTGAGTCACGACCAAACGGTACAACTCTCACCCATCTTTGGGGAGTTCACCGCAAGGTGGTTATAAACATTGACCAAATGGGAACCATTTAAACGAAGTTGGCTGCCAACTTGGTCAAGTTGGCACAGCTCTTGATTCCCACCGGCCCCCGGTCACCGCCGCACGGCACCCAGCCCCTCGGAGGAGGTACCACCATGCCCGCTGCCCTCGCCCTCGCCTCCGCCCTCGTCGTCGTCGCCCTCCAGCGATTCGTCGAGTGGCGCTACGGCACCATGGGAGCCGTCGGCCTGCTGTTCCTCACGGTCGGACTGAAGGCGAACAACCACACGTGCAGCTCGATCGGCGCGGTCATGCTCGCCCTGATGTTCGCCGGCCCCGCGATGTGAGCCGCGCGCCCCTGCCGTCGGGGCGCCGGCACCCGGCTCCTCAGGTCGTGAGCAGCAGGTCCGAGCTGATCGTCTCCCACAGCGCGTCGAACCACAGGCCGGACTGTTCGACGAAGGTCGTGTCCCGCGGCGCCGCGGCCGCGCCCCGCTCGAACGCGAACAGCGTCGACTGGGTGCCCTCGGCGTCGTACATCTCCAGCTGCTCACTGTCCACTTCGGCCTCCTTCCGCTGGACCGTGTAGTACGCGAACAGCGCCTCGCGGCCGTTGAGCAGGTACAGCTTCACGGGCGGGGTGAAGGGCAGCGCGCGGAAGGAGACATGGACGTCGATGCGGTGCGTGGACCGCAGGGCCAGCAGATTGTGCTTCAGGACCTGCCCCTGGGCATTGCGCTGGGCGAGCCAGCGGCGCTGCAGCCGGCCGTCGACCGAGGCGTCGACCGGGGCCGGGAAGGCCAGCGGGATGTCCCGGCTGGGCAGCATCACCCGGACGTCGACCCTGGCCGGATTCAAGCGCCCCGCGTGAATCGCGCGCAACGACTCACCCACGGCGAGCGTGAGGGACACGGAGGTCAGGCACAGGGCGTCGATCCGCACGTGCGGGGCCGCGAACGCCGCCGACACCCGGGGGGCCAGCTCCACCATCGTGGGCCGCGGGGCCGCTTCCGGCCCGCCGACGGCCGCCGCCCCCGGGCCTGCGGCGACGGTGGCCGGACTGCCCTTGGAAACATTGGTCAGCAGGTGCTCGGACTGCAGGATGCGCAGGGCCTGCCGTACGGCCCCGCGCTCCACGCCGAACTCGTCGGCCAGCTTCGCCTGGGTGGGCATGCGCTGTCCCGGTCGCAGCTCGCCGGACCTGATCCGGCCGCGCAACACGTCGGCCACCTCGTGGTGTGACCTCTGGGGCCGCTGTGACGACTTCCGCCCATCGACGGCCGTGCGTTCCCGCTCCACGAACAAACACTACAACTTCTCGCCATCTTTGTGCAGTTCGTGGGAAGGTGGTTATGAGACGACTCCAAGCGGAGATAAGTAAGGAGGAGTTGGTCGCCAACTTTCACAACATGGTCAAAGCTGCTGACTGTTGGTGACACCGAGACCGACCGATCGCTCTCCCCTCCGGAGGGGAGCCGGGAGCCCGACCGGTCCGCACAGCCACAACTGAATGGATCAGCCACAACTGAATGCGCAGCCACAACCACAACTGAACAGCTACGGATTCCGCACCCATCACGAAAGGTCAGAAGATGTCCGGGCACCATGGGCGCCTGGACGTCCGCAGCAGGGCGTCGGCTACGGAGGCGGCGCCCTTCCGCTGTTCCCGGACCCGGCCGAGCGCGGCGAGCCGTACGGCCGACTCGTCGCCCAGCCACAGGGCTGCCAGGTCCGAGGCGTTCAGCACGAGGTCCCCGTCCTCGCTCGTGGGCACGCAACTCGCCCCGTCCGGGCCCGCGTCCAGCCGGTAGCGCCCGTCCGCGAAGCCGCCCGCGTCGGCGATCTCCAGCACCAGCGTCCCGGTCCCCGCGTACGTACGCGCCTCCAGCGCCCGTACGACGTCCAGGATCCGTACCCACAGCCAGTCTGCCTGGGTAGTGACGCTAACCGCGCGCGGGTCGGGGAAGAAGTGCGGCAACAGGTCGTCGGGGGCCCGCCAGCCGGACTTGACCTTGGTGATCCAGTCGATCGAGCAGAGGTAGTGCCACAGGGCGCGCTCGGCGGCCGGGGTCGTCGCGATCAGCCAGTTGACGTCGGCCGTGTTCTGCGGCTGCTTCATCTGCCAGCTGTCGTCCGCCTCGTAGGAGACGAGGCCCTCGATCTCACCGGCCGCCGAGCGGTACACGGCGTAGAACGGATCGGTCCAGGAGGAACTGGTCCGCAGGTCACCGGTGTTGACGCGCCACCAGCGCTCGTCGCGGCTCACCGCGCCCGGCAGGGCCTGGCGGAGCCGGTCGTGGAGGGCGGGGCCGAGCGCGCGGACGGCCGCGCCGTCGACGAGGTCGACCCGGCCGCCGTCCGCCGGGCCCGACCAGCGGGGGTCCAGGCCGGTGCGGGGCACGTCGACGGTGTACTCGGTGGTCCAGGTGGCCGGCCCGAAGCCGTAGCGGCCGTAGATCGGGTACTCGGCGGCGATCAGGGTGGCGACGACGTCGCCCCGTTCCTTCGCGGCGGTGAGGTCCTGGGCCATCATCCGGGTGAGGAGGCCGCGGCGGCGGTGGGTGGGGCTGACCGTGACGTTCGAGATGGCGTCGGCGGGGACGGTCCGGCCGCCGACGACCGTAAGTTCCTGGGGGAACGAGCGGAAGGTCGCGACCACCTGGGCGGTGTCGGCGGGCGTGAGGGGGGCGTGGACGCGGGAGTCGTCGAACGCGGCGAGGGTGCGGGACGGGTCGATGTGGAACGAGCGGTCCTTGAGCTCCTGCTCGGAGAGGGACTCCGGGGGGCGGAGGAAGCCGGTGTTCAGGGCGTTCAGCCAGGCCGGGATCTCGTCCTCGGTGACGGGGCGTACGGCTGTGTCGGGGGAGGCGCTCATGGGGTCACGCTAGGGGGGTGCTCCGCGGTGTGTCGCGGGTTTTTCCCGCCCCCGCCGCCCCTGCCCGTCCCTCCCTCAGGGGCTGCGCCCCTCCGACCCCCGGCCGCGGGCCCGGTGGGGGTTCTCGCGCAGTTCCCCGCGCCCCTGAAAAGCAGGGGCTGCGCCCACTGCTTTTCAGGCCCGCCGGTCGCCTTCAGAGCCGCGGGAGCCTGGGCTCTCAGGGGCGCGGGGAACCGCGCGACCAGCCCACCCGTACCCGGCCCTCCCTACGTCAGCAGGTCGTCCACCTGGGCCTCGCCCTCCCGGTAGCGGCGGGCGATCTCCGCGCTGCAGTCGTCGGCGGTGCGCTGGAGGCGCTGGCGGCGGCCGGAGATCTGTCGCTCGTGGTGGACGAGACGGGCGCGCCCGGCGGTGAGTTCGTCGTCGGTGCGGGCCCGGAGGTCGGAGAGTTCGACCTCGTCGAGCAGCTCGGCGGCGAGTCGGCGGTACTCCTCGCCGTAGGGCGTGCCCACGGTGACGTGCCGGGCCGAGGAGCGCTGCCGGGCCGGGGCGTCCGTGAGGATCGCCGAGAGCCGGTCCACGAGCGCCGCGGGCTCGTCGGCGGTCGCGGGGTCCGTCGCGCCGCCCCGGCGGGCCAGTTCGGCGCACAGGATGTCGATCCGGCCCTGGAGCAGCCGCCGCAGATAGCTGAGGTCGGCCTCGTCCCGCTGGGCGTCCCGGCGCAGCGCGCGCAGCTCGGGCAGCCGCAGCCGGGACAGGTCGTGCTCGGCCTGGTCCGGCGGCGGCAGCGGTCCGCTGTCCGTGCGCTGGACCGGTGGCCTGCGGATACCGGGGCCGGGCCCCGGGGTCGTACGGGTAAACGTCGCAGTCCCCGGGGGCTGCCCGGTACTCGATGTGCTCATGCGCCTCAACCGTCCCCTCGACCGGTGTGTGTGAGCATGGTGCCACTCTCGGTGGCCGCTTTGTGACCGAGTCGCCGCGATCCACCCCAGATGGTCGGTAATGGATCAATGAGAAAGACCGGGCAAAGCGACCCTCAAACCCCGGTGATCACAAACCCCCCGTACGAGGGACCCCTCACACACGGTTGATGGACGCCGGCGGCATGATGGTCGGCATGCGTGCGGTGGTGCAGAGAGTGGACGGCGCGAGTGTCGTCGTCGACGGTGAGACGGTCGGGGAGATCCGGGGCGAGGGGCTGTGCGTCCTGGTCGGGGTGACGCACGACGACACCGAGGAGAAGGCGGCGCAGCTGGCCCGCAAACTGTGGTCCGTGCGGATGCTGCGCGACGAGAAGTCGTGCAGCGACGTGGACGCGCCCCTGCTGGTGATCAGCCAGTTCACGCTGTACGGCGACGCGCGCAAGGGGCGCCGGCCCACCTGGAACGCGGCGGCCCCCGGCGACGTCGCCGAGCCGCTGGTGGAGGAGGTCGTCGCGCGGTTGCGGGCCCTGGGGGCGACCGTGGCCACGGGGCGGTTCGGGGCGAGCATGCGGGTCGGGCTGACGAACGACGGCCCGTTCACGGTGCTGCTGGAGATGTAGCCCGCCCGGACAGCCCTCGCCTACGGCTCGACCACCGTCTCCTGTGCCGCGGCCGTCGTGTCCGCCATCAGCCTCGCGTCCACCGGCACGTTGCGCTTGATCAGTGCCAGCGCCACCGGGCCCAGTTCGTGGTGGCGTACGGACGTCGTGACGAAGCCGAGCTTGCGGCCGTCGGGGCCGTCGTCGGCGAGGCGGAGTTCCGCGCCGCGCGGCGGGAGGTGGACCTCGCTGCCGTCGAGGTGGAGGAAGACCAGGCGGCGCGGGGGCTTGCCGAGGTTCTGCACGCGGGCGACGGTCTCCTGACCCCGGTAGCAGCCCTTCTGCAGATGCACCGCCGTACCGATCCAGCCCAGCTCGTGCGGGATCGTGCGGTGGTCGGTCTCGAAGCCGAGGCGGGGGCGGTGGTGCTCGACCCGCAGCGCCTCGTGGGCGAGCAGCCCCACGGCCGGGCCCGCCTTCTCCGCGAACGGCTCCAGGTCGGCGCGCGGCAGGAACAGATCACGGCCGTACGGCGTCTCGCGGACGACCGTGCCCTCGGGGATCTGGGTGATCGAGCCGGCCGGGAGGTGGACGACCGCGACGTCGTCCGTGCGGTCGGCCACGTCGACCCGGTAGAAGAACTTCATCGACTCCAGGTACGCGAGCAGCGCCTCCTGGGTGCCGGGCTCGACATGGGCCCAGACGGTGGTGCCGTCGTCGACCAGGTACAGCGCGTGCTCGATGTGGCCGTTGGCGGAGAGGATCAGCGCCTCGGTGGCCTCGCCGACGGGGAGGTCGCTGACGTGCTGGGTGAGGAGCAGGTGCAGCCAGCTGAGCCGGTCCTCCCCGGAGACGGCGATCACGCCACGGTGGGAGAGGTCGACGAATCCGGTGCCGTCGGCGAGGGTGCGCTGTTCGCGGAACAGGTCGCCGTAGTGCGCGGCGACACCTTCGTCCACCCCCTCGGCGGGGACGGCGCCGGGCAGGGACAGCAGAGGGCTCTTCATATGCCTAGCCTACGACTTGGCAGTTGAAGCCTTGAGTGTGCAGCTCTCGCAGCGGCCGAAGATCGCGAAGTGCTTCAGGTCGGTGTCGAACCCGAAGGTCTCGCGCAGCTTCGCCGTGAAGTCCTGCGCCACCGACACGTCGGCCTCGATGACGTTCTCGCAGTCCCGGCAGACCAGATGGATGTGGTGGTGCCGGTCCGCCAGGTGGTACGTCGGCGCGCCGTGCCCCAGATGGGCATGGCTGACCAGCCCCAGCTCCTCCAGCAGCTCCAGGGTCCGGTAGACGGTGGAGATGTTGACCCCCGAGGCCGTCTTCCGCACCTCCACGAGGATGTCGTCGGGGGTCGCGTGCTCCAGAGTGTCCACGGCTTCGAGCACGAGTTGCCGCTGCGGCGTCAGCCGGTAGCCGCGCTGCCTGAGGTCACTCTTCCAGTCGGTGCTCACCACACCTCAGAGTCTAGGACTACTTGAAGAACGCGATGCCGTCGTCCGGCATGTCGTCCGGGAGGGCCTTCGCCCAGCGTTCGACGTCCTCGGGGGTGACGACCTTCTTCAGGTGCGCGGACATGTAGGGGCGCAGCTCCACGTCGGGCGTCGCCTTCTCGCCGACCCACATCAGGTCGCTGTGCACATAGCCGTACAGCCGCTTGCCGCCGCTGTACGGTCCCGAGGCCGCCGTCCGCGCGACCGCGTCGGTGACCACGTCGATCTGCGGCTTCTGCTTGGCCAGCTCGCCGTACCAGACCTCGACGACACCGTCGTCACGGGTCATCACGATCTCGACCTTGCGGTCGGCGTCGATGCGCCAGAACCCGGACTCGGTCTCCAGCGGACGGACCTTGTTCCCGTCCTTGTCCAGCACCCAGGTGTGGGAGTGGTACTCCAGGAAGTCCCGGCCGTCGTGGGAGAAGGTGACCTCCTGGCCGAAGTTGCACTTCTCGGCACCGGGGAAGTCGTGGACGCCCGCGCCCGCCCAGTCGCCGAGCAGAAAGGCGAGGGGGACGAGGTCCTTGTGCAGGTCGGACGGGATCTCGATCATCGGTTCTTCCTAGGAGTGGGTCAGCGCTGGCCCTGGTACAGCTTCTTCACGGTCAGACCGGCGAAGGCGAGAACGCCGACGGCGACCAGGACCAGCAGGATTTCGAAGAAGAGTTCCACGGGGTGCTCCTCGGATGAGCGGGGTTCGGTACTGCACAAGGCCGGACCCCAGCTTACGCGGCCGGGGTCCGGGGTTCGCCGCGAGGTGCGGTGATCACGGCGCGGACTACCATGCGGCCATGGCGAAGAAGCTCGTGATCAAGGTGACGGCCGGGGCGGATGCTCCCGAGCGGTGCTCGCAGGCGTTCACGGTGGCCGCCGTGGCGGTGGCCAGCGGGGTGGAGGTGTCCCTGTGGCTGACCGGTGAGTCCGCGTGGTTCGCGCTGCCGGGCCGGGCCGCCGAGTTCGAGCTGCCGCACGCCGCCCCGCTCCCCGATCTGCTCGACTCGGTCCTCGCGGGCGGCACGCTCACCCTGTGCACCCAGTGCGCCGCCCGCCGCGACATCACCGAGAAGGACGTCATCGAGGGCGTCCGGATCGCGGGGGCGCAGGTGTTCGTGCAGGAGGCGCTCGCGGACGACGCCCGGGCACTCGTCTACTGAGCGGCGGACACGGCCTAGGGTCTCGGCCGTCTCCGGCCGTCCAGCTCGTCCCACCACTCGTCGGACTTCGGGTCGCCGGAGGGGTCGTCCCACCAGCGGTCGTCGGGGCCGCGCCGGTTGGCGACGACCGCGGCCAGCGGCGGGATGACCATGGCGACCACGCACATGCCGACCGCGACCGGGACCGACCAGAGGCGTACGACGCCCCAGGCCAGGACGAAGAGCGCGAGGCACGTGCCCATCATGGCGAAGTAGGCGTGGCGCCGGCGGGCGTACATGTCTCCAGCGTAGGCCCGCGCACCGCGCACGGCCGAGGGCCGTACCCCGGATCGGACATCAGGGGTACGGCCCTCGGCCGTTCGGGAACAACCGCCTCAGACGGCGATCGCGACCTCCGCCAGGCCGCCCTGCTCGGCGACGACGGTACGGTCGGCGGTGCCGCCGGGGACCAGCGCGCGGACGGTCCAGGTGCCCTCGGCCGCGTAGAAGCGGAACTGGCCCGTCGCGGAGGTCGGGACCTCCGCCGTGAACTCGCCGGTCGAGTCCAGCAGCCGGACGTAACCGACCACCGGCTCGCCGTCGCGGGTCACCTGGCCCTGGATCGTGGTCTCACCGGGCTTGATCGTCGAGGCGTCCGGGCCGCCGGCCTTCGCTCCGCACATGTCTTTCTCCAGATTCAGATAGGGGTCTGACCGGAAGGAAGGCCGGTCGGGTGGGTACGCGGGGGTGTCTTACTTGTTGGCGCCGAGCTCGATCGGGACGCCGACGAGGCTGCCGTACTCGGTCCAGGAGCCGTCGTAGTTCTTGACGTTCTCCACGCCGAGCAGCTCGTGCAGGACGAACCAGGTCAGCGCGGAGCGCTCACCGATGCGGCAGTAGGCGATGGTGTCCTTCGCCAGGTCCACCTGCTCGTCGGCGTACAGCTCCTTGAGGTCGTCGTCCGACTTGAAGGTGCCGTCGTCGTTGGCGTTCTTCGACCACGGGATGTTGCGGGCGCTGGGCACGTGGCCCGGACGCTGGGACTGCTCCTGCGGCAGGTGGGCCGGGGCGAGCAGCTTGCCGGAGAACTCGTCGGGCGAGCGCACGTCGACCAGGTTCTGCGAGCCGATCGCGGCGACGACGTCGTCACGGAAGGCGCGGATCGCGGTGTTCTGCGGCTTGGCCTTGTACTCGGTGGCGGGGCGCACGGGCACCTCGTCGACCAGCTCGCGGGCGTCCAGCTCCCACTTCTTGCGGCCGCCGTCGAGCAGCTTGACGTTCTCGTGGCCGTACAGCTTGAAGTACCAGTAGGCGTACGACGCGAACCAGTTGTTGTTGCCGCCGTAGAGGACGACGAGGGTGTCGTTGCCGATGCCCTTCTCCGACAGGAGCTTCTCGAAGCCCTCCTGGTCGACGAAGTCACGGCGGACCGGGTCCTGGAGGTCCTTCGTCCAGTCGATCCGGATGGCGTTCTTGATGTGGTTCTTCTCGTACGCCGTGGTGTCCTCGTCGACCTCGACGATGGCGATGTTCGGGTCGTCGAGGTTGGCCTCGACCCAGTCGGCGTCTACCAGGACGTCGCTGCGGCTCATGCTCTTTCTCCTCCGGGGCAGTTACGGCGGGGGCGGGTTGCGGGTGCCTCCGGCGGTTCGGCCGGGGCGCGCGGGGATGGGCCCTGGCTCGAACAGGGCAGGCATCGGGGACGCGGCGGCAGGACTCCGCCGCTCGCTCAGAAAGTGCGACAGAGCATGGCGGCGACGCGGCACAGGTCTACTGCCCGCCGCTTCGTGAGATCCGCCTGTCGCTTCATGACTGTCGATCGTAGGGACGGACAGGCGGACGTGTCACCGGCATGTCGGATACTGAGACGCGATCGTCCGTAATGTGGGACCGAAAGGGGGTACGCACTGCCGGCGCGGCGATTCCCGGGGGGTGTAGCGATCGTCACAGCTGCCCTGCGGACATCGCCGTCTCGCCACTCGGACACCGCAGGTCCGTCCGTCGCCCTCGGGTCACGGTCCCGGGTCCCGCCCCCGTCCTACCCGGCGAGCCTGACGTTCGAACCCCGGACCGTGATGTCCACGCCGTCCGGCGCGGCCTCGACCTTGTCGAGCTCGATGCCGCCCGGAAGACCGTCGATCTTCTGCTCGAAGTCGGTGATCGAGCGGACCTGGCCCTCGGCGGCCTCGACGACGAGGTTCGGCAGGTTGTCGGCGTGCACCTTCACGGTGTCGCCGTCCACGGTGACCGTGCTGAGCACCGGGTAGGTCGTCGACTTGCCGAGGAAGGTGACCTTGATGTCGACCTTGACCTTGCCCTTGCCGCCGTCGGAGAGGCCGACGACCTGGGCGGTCGCGCCGGGGAGGATCTGGGTGGGCGCGGACTTGGCGGCCTTGAGGAGTTCGTCGTACGCGATGGTCGCGGTGCCGGTGGCGGTGGCGGCGGTGGCGGAGCTGTAGTCGCTGGAGAAGGCGACGCCGTGCATGGTCGCCTTCAGGTCGGCGATGCGGATGCTCTCGCCCGCCTTGCCGGTGGTCGCCTCGTAGTCCTCGATGCCGACCTCGACGTCGTCGAGTTCGCCGCTCGCGACCTGGGTGAGGAACGGGAAGCCCTTGATGGAGACGTCGGGGGTGGTCGCGAGGCCCTCGCCGGTCTTCAGCTGCTGGGCCGCCTCGTCCTCGGCGAAGCCGACGGCCACGCGGTCGGCGATCACGAAGAGGCCGCCCAGGATCACGGCGACGATGACAAGTATTCGCAGTGCGCGCATGTCTCGGTGTTCCCCACGTAGTCCACTCGGCGCTCGGCCCGGCGATCGGTCCCGTTGTCAACGACCTGAGTGGCCGTTCTCCGCGAGAGTAATCGTGTGGGCGTAAAGGCGGGGTGGGCCGGGGTGCCTTGTTGATCAGCTGTGACAGGGGCGACGTGGGGCGGCCGGGGTGGGGTGTTCCGGGTGCGGTGTTCCGGGTACGTGGGCGGGTGCGGGTCCGGTGGGGGCTGGTCGCGCAGTTCCCCGCGCCCCTGAACGACCAGGCCCTGCGGGCCTGAGCACCCGGGCCCCCGCCGGACATGAAAGCCGAGCCCTCGCACGCCCCGAAAGCGAGGGGCGAAGCCCCTGCTTTCAGGGGCGCGGGGAACTGCGCGAGGAGCCCCACCGGGCCGCACCCGGCGAACGTACGACGGTGGGCCGTCAGGCCAGGGCGCGGCCGAGGAGGTACACCGCCGGGGCCGCGGCCGTCAGCGGCAGGGCCACGCCCGCGGTGAAGTGGACGAAGCGCGACGGGTAGTCGTACGCCGCGACCCGGTGTCCGATCAGCGCGCACAGGCCCGCCCCGGCGCCGAGCAGGGCCCCGGAGGTGCCGAGGCCGGTCGCACCGCCGACGGCGATGCCCGCGCCGGCCGCCGCCAGCAGGGCCACGACCACCGACGCCGGCGTGGGCAGCGGCAGGGCGCGGGCCACCACGGCCACCGCCACCGCGACCCCGCCCACCGTGACCGCGTCCGCCTCGGCCGCCAGATGACCGGTCGCGATGATCGCCAGCGCGGCCGAGGCCACCGTCGCCATCAGGCCGTACATCCGCTCGTCCGGGTCCGCGTGGCTGCGCAGCCCGAGCACGAGGGCGAGCAGCACCCACACACCGAGCGTCCCGAGGATCGCGGCGGGCGCGTGCTCCCGTCCGGCCGCGAACAGGGCCGCGTCCGCCGCGAGCGCGCCCGCGAACGCCAGCACGATGCCCTGCCGGGCCGGCCACATGCCGTTCAGCCGGAACCAGCCCGCCGCGGTCACGGCCTGGAGGATCACCAGCGGCACGGCGAGGGCGTACGCGCCGATCGCCGCCGCACCGGCCAGCAGCAGGCCCAGGACGGCCGTGATCAGCGCGGGCTGCATCCCGGGCTCGATGATCGGCGACCGCCCCTCGGCCCGCGCCCGCTGGGCGTCGGTGACCCGGGTGTTGCCGGTGAGGGTCGGCGGCCCGTACCCGGGCTCGGGCGCCGCGGCGGGGTCCGCCGGGGCCGGCACGGGCGCTTGAGGTACCTGAGGTGCTTGAGGCGCCTGAGACGCCTGCTGCCCGTACAGGTCGTACGGAGCCGGCTGCCCCTGCTGACCGGGGTGCCCCTGTGGACCGGGGTGCCCCTGCTGCCCGTCCTGCCCCGGCTGCCCGTACCGCGCGCTCGGGCCGTCCGGCTGCTGGGGCAGGTACGCCGTCTCCGTCAGATGACCGGCGGGCGGGGTCTGGGGCTGGATCTGGGTCTCCCAGGTCTGGCCCTCCCACTGCTGGGTGTACTGCTGGGCATGGGCGGCCCGACCCTCGTCGTAGCCCTGCCACTCGGGCTGCGCCGGGGCCCCGTACTGCTGCGCCCGCTGGTACTCGTCGTAGCCCTGGTGGCCCTCGTACCCGTACGGCTGGTTGCTCATGATCTGGGGGTCACCCTCCTGCGAACGGCGGAAGCACCTCGACCGTGCCGCCCTCGGCCAGACGTACCGTCTCATGGGCGCGGGTGCCCACCGGGTTGCCGTCGACGAGGAACGAGCATCGCCGCAGGACGCGGACGAGTTCGCCGGGGTGTCGGTCGCGGGCCGCGTTCAGGGCGTCCGCGAGGGTGGCCGCGTCGTAGGGCTCCTCGGCGAGGCCGGCTGCGGACTTGGCCGCGGCCCAGTAGCGGACGGTGCCCTTTGGCATCTGCGTTCCTCTGTATTAGTCGTGACGGGGATCAGGCTACGGGGCGGGCGGCGCGGCGGGGAAACCGCGGCGGCATCCGTTCACCGCACCCTCCCCGATACCCACTCCCCGACGCGGGCCAGCAGTTCCGCGCTCGCCGCGTTCTCCGCGTGCCCCATCCCCCGCTCCAGCCACAGCTCGCCGTTCTCCCCCGCCGCGGCCGCCAGCATGTCGGCGTGGTCGGTCGGGAAGTAGCCGTCGCTGTCGCCGTGGACCACCAGAAGCGGGGTCGGGGCGATGAGGGGGACGGATTCCACCGGGGAGAGGGGGACGGGGTCCCAGTCCCGGTGGTGGATACGGGTACGGAAGCCGTAGCGGCCGAGCAGGCGGCCCTCGGGGCGGGTGATGAGCCAGTGGACCCGGCGCATGGGGGCCGTGCCGCGGTAGTACCAGCGGGCGGGGGCACTGACGGAGACCACCGCGTCGGGGCCGTCGGGCAGGGCCTCGTCGCGCACGGGCTCATCGCGCACGGCCTCGTCGCCCGGAGTCCCGTCGCGCAGGGCCGCGTGGCGCAGGACGACCGAGCCGCCCATGGAGAACCCGACCGTGGCGACGCGCTCGTGCCCGAGCGCGCGGGCCCAGCGGACCGCCGCCGCGAGATCGAGCACCTCGCGGTCGCCGACCGTGGAGCGGCCGCCGGACCGTCCGTGACCCCGGAAGGAGAAGGTGACGACGGACCCGTACCGCGTGAGCTCCTGCGCCACCCTCCGAACATGTGGACGATCGACATGTCCGGTGAAGCCATGCGCGACGATGAATGCGAGAGGGCCGGAAGATGGAGTTCCGGTGCCCGCCGCGCCTTTGTATACAACGGCTTTCGGGTTGTATACGACCTCGATATTCACCCCGTCGTCAGTGCGTAGAAACCTGCGCAAAGGGGTGCGGGGCGGCGCCGAACTCGTTCGACCGGCCGTCTCAGAGTTCGGAATGTCGGAAGATCGCGTCACATGGCCTGCCGGACCAGCACTCATGTGGGCTATTCTGCTGGACAGAGGACTCGGGCAATGTTGCCCCCGGGTCCTTTTGTGCTTTCGGAAGCGTTGTATACGAGCGGGAAACGCCAGGTGACCGCAGGTGTACGGGCCCCGGGATCGCAGAGCAGAAACACTGATCGGCACCGCATTCGAAGATCGCGGTGGCGCACAGTGCCAACACACGTCCTCGCAGGGACCGAGGAGGAACCAGACGTATGAGTTCTCTGCTGCTCCTGACCAATGCCCTCCAGCCTTCCACGGAGGTGCTTCCGGCCCTCGGCCTGCTGCTGCACAACGTGCGCGTGGCCCCGGCTGAAGGCCCCGCTCTCGTCGACACCCCCGGTGCGGACGTCATCCTCATCGACGGCCGCCGCGACCTCCCGCAGGTCCGCAGCCTGTGTCAGCTGCTCCGCTCCACGGGCCCCGGCTGCCCCCTCATCCTGGTCGTGACCGAGGGCGGCCTCGCCGCCGTCACCGCCGACTGGGGCATCGACGACGTCCTCCTCGACACCGCCGGCCCCGCCGAGGTGGAGGCCCGGCTGCGGCTCGCCATGGGCAGGCAGCAGATCGTCAACGACGACTCCCCCATGGAGATCCGCAACGGCGACCTCTCGGTGGACGAGGCGACCTACAGCGCCAAGCTCAAGGGCCGCGTCCTCGACCTCACGTTCAAGGAGTTCGAGCTCCTCAAGTACCTCGCCCAGCACCCGGGCCGCGTCTTCACCCGCGCCCAGCTGCTCCAGGAGGTCTGGGGCTACGACTACTTCGGCGGCACCCGGACGGTCGACGTCCACGTACGGCGGCTGCGCGCCAAACTCGGCCCCGAGCACGAGTCCCTGATCGGAACGGTCCGCAACGTCGGTTATCGATTCGTTACGCCCGAGAAGGCGGAGCGCGTCGGTGACGACGCCAAGAGCAGGGCCGCCTCCTCAAAGGCGGCGGATGCGGACGAGACGGCGCCTCTGGAGGCCGTCGAGGTCGCGGCCGAGGCGTAGGGACGGTCCCGCTGGGCTTCGTACGCGCCGGTAACCCTTCGGTGTGCCGGCGTACGCCCTGCCCAGCGGCGATCCATCCGCGTAGACTCCGCGCGTGGCCAAGGTGACTCGGGATGACGTGGCACGACTGGCGGGTACCTCGACCGCCGTCGTGAGCTACGTCATCAACAACGGACCCCGGCCGGTCGCCCCGGCCACGCGCGAGCGTGTCCTCGCCGCGATCAAGGAACTGTCGTACCGGCCCGACCGCGTCGCCCAGGCGATGGCCTCCCGGCGCACGGACCTCATAGGCATGATCGTGCCGGACGCGCGCCAGCCCTTCTTCGGCGAGATGACCCACGCCGTGGAGCAGGCCGCCGCCGAGCGCGGAAAGATGGTGCTCGTCGGCAACACCGACTACGTCGCCGAGCGCGAGGTCCACTATCTGCGGGCGTTCCTCGGGATGCGGGTCTCCGGACTGATCCTCGTCAGCCACGCCCTGAACGACAACGCGGCCGCCGAGATAGAGGCGTGGGACGCGCGGGTCGTGCTGCTGCACGAGCGGCCCGAGGCGATCGACGACGTGGCCGTGGTGACCGACGACATCGGCGGCGCGAAGCTCGCCGTGGAGCACCTCCTGTCGCACGGGTACGCGTACGTCGCCTGCCTGGGCGGCATCGCCGAGACCCCGCTCGTCGGCGACCCCGTCTCCGACCACGTCGAGGGCTGGCGGCGCGCCATGGACGAGGCCGGCATCCCCACCGAGGGCCGGCTCTTCCAGGCCCCCTACAACCGGTACGACGCCTATCAGGTGGCGCTCAAGCTGCTGGCCGGGCCGGACCGGCCGCCGGCGATCTTCTGCTCCACCGACGACCAGGCGATCGGTGTGCTGCGGGCCGCGCGCGAGCTGCGCATCGAGGTGCCGAGCGAGCTGGCCGTCGTCGGGTTCGACGACGTCAAGGAGGCGGCGCTGACCGATCCGCCGCTGACGACGATCGCGACGGACCGTACGGGGATGGCACGGGCGGCGGTGGACCTGGTGCTGGACGACGGGATCCGGGTGGCCGGGTCCCGGCGCGAGCGGGTGAAGCTGTTCCCGTCGACGCTGGTGGCCCGGCGGTCGTGCGGGTGCGCGTAGCCCCATCGGGGCCGGCCGGCCGCTGAACACCGGGTAGGTCATCGCTCCTCTCACGATGCTTCCTTGCTTTCCCATGTCTGGCGGGCCCGGCGCCTTTATATGGGGCGAACGAGCTTCTGGTTCGGTTCTCAGGGAGCACTCAGGAACGTCTCATGGTCGGGCGGCAGGCTCTGAGTCATGACCGAGAGCTTCCGCCGCAGCGGCGAGTACGAGAACCCCTACCAGGGTGAGAACCCCTACCAGGGTCAGCAGCAGCACTCCGGGTACGCCCAGGGCGAGACCCAGCAGCAGCCCGCGTACCTCCAGCAGCAGCCCGCCTCCGCCCCGGTGAACCCGGAGTGGCCGCCTCCGCCGGCGTACGAGCCGGCCTCGGCGACGGCGGGAGCGGGCACGGGGACGCTGACGGCACCGGCACCGGCGCCCGCCCCGTCGAGAAGGCGGAGCCGGGGTCCGATCGCGCTGGTGGCGGCCGTGGCGTTCGTCGCGGCGGCGATCGGCGGCGGTACGGCGTACGGCATCCAGGAGCTGACCGGCACGAACAGCGCGACCTCCAGCTCCACCAGCACGAGCGTGGTGCCGACCAGCCAGAAGGGCACCGTCGCCGGGGTCGCCTCGGCGGTCAGCCCGAGCATCGTGGAGATCAACGCCAGCTCGAACGCCGGTGAGTCCACCGGTTCCGGTGTGATCATCACCAGTGACGGCGAGATCGTCACCAACAACCACGTCATCGCCGGCGCCTCCCAGATCAAGGTGTCGACGAGCAACGGCAAGACCTACACGGCCGAGGTCGTGGGCACGGACAGCAAGAAGGACCTCGCCCTCATCAAGCTGCGGAACGCCTCCGGGCTGAAGACTGCCACGCTCGGCGACTCCGCCGGCGTCAAGGTCGGCGACCAGGTCGTGGCGATCGGCTCCCCCGAGGGTCTGACCGGCACGGTCACCAGCGGCATCGTCTCCGCCCTCGACCGTGACGTGACGGTCTCGACGGACGAGAGCCAGGGCCAGCAGCAGGGCGGTGGCGGCGGCGGGCAGTGGCCGTTCGAGTTCGGCGGCCAGCAGTTCAACGGCGACACGGGCTCGTCGACGACGACGTACAAGGCCCTCCAGACGGACGCCTCGCTGAACCCGGGCAACTCCGGCGGCGCCCTCATCGACATGAACGGCAACATCATCGGCATCAACTCGGCGATGTACTCCGCCGCGGACGCCTCCTCCTCCAGCGCCGGCAGCGTGGGCCTCGGCTTCGCGATCCCGGTCAACACGGTCAAGGCCGACCTGAGCACGCTGCGGGCGGGCGGCTCGGACTGAGGTCCGCACCGCTTCCGGCCAGGCCCGTGCAGTCCCCTCCAGCCCCGTGCAGTCCAAAGGAGTTCGACATGATCACGCAGATTTCGCACGACGTGGAGACCGCCGGCGACCCGGCCGGGCTGGGCCTCGCCCTCGCGGTGGCGGCCGAGCTGCACCCGGCGGTGACGAGGGCCCCCGAGGTGGCGTCCGCCGTCGCCGCCCCGGCCCGTCGCGCCACGGCTGGCCGGCCCCGCCGACGCCCGGTCCGCGGCTGATCCGCGCCCGGTCCGCGGCTGATCCGCGGCTGATCCGCACGCGCTATTGCGCGGCCGGGTGACGTGCAAGGCTAGGACGAGAACCGCGCGACCAGCCCCCTACGGCGCCCCCGGCCCCGTACCCCATCCCACACGAGGACGACACCCACATGAGCCCCGCCGAAGGTGCCCCCGAACCCCAGCGCATCCTCATCGTCGACGACGAGCCGGCGGTGCGCGACGCGCTCAAGCGCAGCCTCGCCTTCGAGGGCTACGGCACCGAGGTCGCCGTCGACGGCGCGGACGCGCTGGAGAAGGCGACCGCGTACCGGCCGGACCTGGTGATCCTCGACGTCCAGATGCCGCGGATGGACGGGCTGACCGCGGCCCGCCGTATCCGCGGCGCCGGCGACACCACCCCGATCCTGATGCTCACGGCCCGCGACACCGTCGGCGACCGTGTCACCGGCCTCGACGCCGGCGCGGACGACTACCTGGTCAAGCCGTTCGAACTGGACGAACTCTTCGCCCGGGTACGGGCGTTGCTGCGCCGCAGCACCTACGCGTCCGCCCTCGCCGACACCGCCGAGGTGGACGAGGCGCTCACCTTCGCGGACCTGCGGATGGACCTGGCGACGCGCGAGGTCACGCGGGGCGCGCGCCCGGTGGAGCTGACGCGTACGGAGTTCACGCTGCTGGAGATGTTCATGGCGCACCCGCGCCAGGTCCTCACGCGGGAGCAGATCCTGAAGGCGGTCTGGGGCTTCGACTTCGAGCCGTCCTCCAACTCCCTCGACGTGTACGTCATGTACCTGCGCCGCAAGACCGAGGCGGGCGGCGAGCCGCGGCTCGTGCACACGGTGCGGGGTGTCGGGTACGTCCTGCGGCAGGGCGGCGCGGAGTGAGACGGCTCCTGGGCCGCTACCGGTCCCTGCCGATCCGGGCGCGGCTGGCGATGCTGGTCGCGGCGGCGGTGGCGTTCGCGGTGGCGGCGGTGTCGGTGACGTGCTGGTTCATCGTGCAGGGGAAGCTGTACGACCAGCTCAACGACGACCTGAAGAAGTCCATGGGCATGATGCGGAACACGGCCGCACAGGCGGTCAATTCCTGCACTCAGGTCCCGGCGAAGAACGACGGCCGCCAGGGCCCCCAGAACACCTACTTCCAGGTGATCCTGGAGAACGGGACGCCCTGTGTGCTGCCCTTCTCCGCGGGCCTGGTGAACGTCAGCGCGGGCGACGAGGAGATCGTCAGCGGCACGGACCGCGGTCTCGCCCTCTTCCGCAACGGCACCGACTCGGAGGGCGCCGACGTACGGATCATGACCGAGCCGGTGACCCTCACCGACCGTGCCACCGGCGAGACGTCCAACGCGGCGATCGTCGTCGCGCTCCCCCTCAAGGGCACCCAGTCCACCCTCAACGACCTCGCCCTCATCCTCCTCCTCGTCTCCGGCATCGGGGTCGTCGGTGCCGGAGCGGCCGGTCTGGCCGTGGCACGTGCGGGTCTGCGGCCGGTCGACAAGCTCACCGAGGCCGTCGAGCACGTGGCGCGCACCGAGGACCTGGGCATCCGCATCCCCGTGGAGGAGCGGAGCGAGGACGAGGTCGCGCGCCTGTCCCGTTCCTTCAACTCGATGACGAGCGCCCTCGCCAGCTCCCGCGAACTGCAGCAGCAGCTGATCGCCGACGCCGGCCACGAACTCCGTACGCCGCTCACCTCGCTCCGCACCAACATCGAACTCCTCACCCGCAGCGAGGAGACGGGCCGCCCCATCCCGGCGGACGACCGCAAGGCCCTGCTCGCCTCGGTGAAGGCCCAGATGACCGAACTGGCCGCGCTGATAGGCGACCTCCAGGAGCTGTCGCGCTCGGAGGCGGGTCAGCAGGGCGGCCGGCACCTCCAGGTGGTCGACTTCCAGGAGACCGTGGAGGCGGCCCTGCGCCGGGCCCGGCTGCGCGGCCCCGAGCTGACGATCACGGCGGACCTCCAGCCCTGGTACGTCCGCTCCGAGCCGTCCGCGCTGGAGCGGGCCATCGTCAACATCCTCGACAACGCGGTGAAGTTCAGCCCCGAGGGCGGCTCGATCGAGGTCTCCCTCGACGGGGGTGTCCTCCGGGTCCGCGACCACGGCCCCGGCATCCCCGCCGACGAACTCCCCCACGTCTTCGACCGCTTCTGGCGCTCCCCCAGCGCGCGGGCCCTGCCGGGCTCGGGCCTGGGCCTGTCCATCGTGGCCCGCACGGTCGAACAGGCGGGCGGCGAGGTGTCCCTGTCCCGGGCGGACGGCGGCGGCACCCTGGCGACGGTCCGGCTGCCGGGCGCGGCGACTCCGCCGCCGGGGGAGGCGGCGGGGGTGTGAGTGGGGGTGCGGGCCGGGGTGCTCGGGGTCAGTGGAAGCCCGTGTCGAGCACGATCACCCGGTGTGCCCCCGGTCCGAGCGCGTCGTCCGGCGGCCGGAGAGCATCTTCTCGGCAGCCATCGCGTAGACGTTGGCCAGTACGTCCGGCCCGTTGTCGAACTCCTCGTCCGTGAGCGTGCACCCCATCTGCTCACGCAGCACCTTGCGATCAGCCGCGACCCGCTCCGCGATCTGCTGCGCCGTCGGCTGCTCCTTGGCCAGCTGCTCGATCAGCCGGCCAAGGGTCATACCGCGTTCCTCGGCCACCTGGGCGAGATGATCACGGGCTTGCTTGGACACCTGGATGGTGGTGGTCTCTGTCATGGCCTCACCGTAGGACCGGGGGCGCACCGTTCCGGCCCGCATTCACCCGAAGGTGCTCAGTCCGCCGCGACGCCCTCGACGAAGGCGGACCAGGCACCGGCGGTGAACAGGAGGGGACGGCGGTCCGGGGCCTTGCTGTCCCGGACGGGGACTATGCCGGGGACTTCGTCGGCGACTTCGAGGCAGTTCGTCCCGCCCCCGTCGCTGTAGGACGACTTGCGCCACGCAGCGGCGCCGAGGTCGAGGGTCCGGTTCATGATCTGCGCTCCTCCAGAAGTCGTTTGATGAACGCGATCGACTCGGCCGGAGGCAGCGCCGCGTCCCGAACGAGATCGTAGGACAGCCGGAAGGCCAGGACCTTGTCCGGATCATCGATCAACTCGCCGATCCCATTGCCCTCCACGTACGCGACGGGATCGCCGGTCCGCTGCCAGAAAAGCCAGAGGTGGCTGTCCATGAGGTCATGCACACCGGCCGCCCAGGGAACGACCTGAATCGTGACGGAGGGCAACTCCGCGGTCTCCACCAAGTGCGAGAGCTGGTCCTTCCACACCTTCACCTTCGGCACGGGCCGCACCGCCCCCTCGTCGAGGATCACGCGGACGCTCGGCGCCGGGTCTCGGTACAGCAGTTCCTGCCGCCCCAGCCGCGCAGCCACCTGCTCCTCGATCGCATCGCTGTTGCCTGCCGTTGTCTGGGCTCCAGACAACCCCGACAACACCGTGCGGGCGTAGTCCTCGGTCTGCAAGATGCCCGGCACGCGGAGCTGGAACATCCACATGACCCGAGCCGTCGCCTCCAGCTCCATGAACGCCTTGTACTTGTCCTTGATCACCTCCTTGCGCGCGTCCCGCCAGAGGCGAACCAGCAGGCCACCCGACTCGTAGTAGGTGTCCAGGTCCTCCATCACCGCCCGCTTGGAGAGCCGCTCCCCCTTCTCCAGGCGATAGAGATAGCTCTTGTCGTACGAGGTCTCCGACGCCAGCTGGGTCAGCGTCTTGCCCGCCTTCTCGCGCAGGAGGAGCAGGGTCCGCCCCAGCGTGACACGCCCCGACTCGTCCTGTACGTCAACCAGTTCGCCCACGTCACCCCTCACCGTTGTCTGGGGCGCCAGACAACGCCGACCCCCTTCCGCAGCGTAGGACCCAGCCGTGACGATCAGGACACGAACGGTCATCACCGCTCGTCAGGACGACCCTGAAAAAACCCTGAGACGAAAGCCGAGGCACCGCCATGCGCGCACTCCTCGTCCGGCTCTGCGAGGCACTGCTCCGCTGGGCCGCGCCCGGTCCCCCGCCACCCGAGGCGGAGGAGCCGACGGAACCCGCCCCTCCTCCCCCGCCGCACCGGCCCGACGACATCTGGCCCTTCGAGCGCTACGACACCCTCGTACGGCCCTACGTGCTCAGCGCGGAGGAGCTGTACAGCCACGACGTCTTCGGCTACCACCGCATCGAGGTCCCGGCATGAGGGACGGACTGCGTCTGCTGCCGTGGACCACCCCAGACGGCAAGCCCTGCTATCTCGACCCGGACACCGCCCACCCCGGCCCCCTCTCCCTCCTCGCGGACAGTGTGGAGGTGTCCCAACTCGGGTCGGCGGAAGCGGTGCTGGCCGGGAGCAGGGCCGTACTGGCGGACGCGGCGGCCGGGGAGCGGGCGGTGCGGTTCGCGCTGACACGGGCGGCGGAGTCGCTGGAGGACGTGCTGCGGATCGCGGTCAGCAGGGGCGGCCAGTCGTGACGTGTTCGTGACATGTTTCTGAGAAGAGCCGGAGGAGGCTCTGACGCCGCTGTGAGGTCGGTCGTGTTCCCTACCGGGGAGTTCTTCGAGTTCCTCGTTCCCCAGACGACCGAACCGGTGGCTGCCGACGCCGGCGTACATCCGTAGGAGCGCACAGCTATGCGAACCGCACTCAAGGTCAGGGCATCCCTCAAGAAGGGCGCCCTCGTCGCCGCCTCCACCGCGCTGGCCGTGTCCGGCCTCCTCGCCGGCTCCGGCTCGGCGCAGGCGGCCGGCGGGCCCGGCGGCGCCACGAACATCCGGGGCGTGGACCCCGGCAACACCGACTCGATGATCGAGCGGCTCTGCGGCCAGAGGACGAGCCTCACGGGCGTGTACGGCGCGCTCAACGTCCGTACGGGTCAGTTCAAGACGCGGGACGAGTACCTGCGGGACGTCGTCGGCCTGTGGCTGCCGGCCGGCGACTGGGAGACCTTCCGCGGCTGGTGCGGCAACGCGCAGGCGTCGACCTGGTCCACCACGGGCGCCCCCGTCCGTACCTCCCCCTGGATCGGCAACCGGGGCTCGAAGGACGACAAGGAGACCTTCGTCAGCAGCTACAGCACGAAGACGTTCGCGAAGAAGAGCGTCGGCGCGGAGATCAGCCTGTCCGTGGCCAAGAGCATCTTCTCCGGCAGCGCGGGCGGCAGCTTCTCGTACGAGTGGGGCTGGGAGAAGTCGTCGAGCTTCGAGCGCCGCAGCGAGAAGACCATCCCGCCGTGCACGCAGATCGCCGTCACGTGGACGCCGTTCCAGCGCGTGGTCCGCGTCAACCCGATCTTCTACGTCGAGGACTACTCCTGGAACAAGGGCAACGGCGAGAAGACCGTCCACACCTGGCGCAACCGCTCCTACCGCACGATCTACTCGTACGGCTACTACATCGACGGCACCTCCGACAAGCTCCTGCCCAACGGCCAGCCCGACGGCCGCGAGGACAAGTGGGAGCAGAAGCTGGACCCGAAGACCTGCGCCAAGTGAGGCTCCCGCCCGCCCGCGCGCCGCGTCGGTGACGAAAAAGGTTCCCCGCACCCCCCAGGAGGGGCGCGGGGAACCTTCTTTGCCGAGCGGCCCGCGGGGCGGGGTGACTAGTTGAGGATCGTGATCCGGTTGGCGGCCGGGGGCGCGATCGGGCTGCTCGCCGAGGAGTTGGCCAGCAGGTACTGCTCCAGCGCGCTGAGGTCGTCCGCGCCGACCCGGTCGTTCGTGCCCAGGCCCAGGGTGGTGAACCCGTCGCCGCCGCCCGCGAGGAAGCTGTTGGTGGCGACACGGTAGGTGGCGTTCGGGTCGATGGCGACGCCGTTGAGCTTGACGGTGTCGGCGAGGACGCGGTCGGCGCCGGACTTGCGCAGGTCGAGCGTGTACGTCAGACCGGACGACGGCAGCAGCACCTTCGGCGCGGCGGTGTTCGAACCGCTGACCTGCTCCTTGAGGACCTGGATGATCTGCGAGCCCTTGAAGTCTTGCAGGTTGACCGTGTTCGAGAACGGCTGGACCGTGAAGCCCTCGGCGTAGGTGACCACGCCGTCGCCCTCGGTGCCCTTGGCCGCGTAGGTGAGCGGCGCGCGCACACCACCGGGGTTCATCAGCGCGAGGTCGACCTCCGGGTCCAGCGACTTGCCGTACCAGTACTGCGCGTCGGCGATGAGGTCACCCATCGGCGACTCGGTGCCGGTGCTGGGCACGTCGGCGGAGATGTAGCCGATGGCGCGGTTGCCGATGGGGGCGGCGAGGGTGTTCCACCTGCTGATGAGGGCCGTCATGTCGGCGGCCTTCGGCACGGTCCGGGTGACCACGTGGTTCGCGGACTTCACGGCCGTACGGGCGATGTCGCCGGTCACACGGTCGTACGTCAGCGTCGTGTCGGTGTAGAGGCGGCCGAAGGACGCGGCCGAGGTGACCATGCGCGGCTTGCCCGCCGGGTCGTTGATCGTGCAGGCGTACGCGGCGTGCGTGTGGCCCGTGACGAGGGCGTCGACCTTCGGCGTGATGTTCTTGGCGATGTCGACGATCGGACCGGAGATGCCGTCACCGGCGCCGGGCGAGTCGCAGTCGTAGTTGTACGACTGGGAGGCGGGGGCGCCGCCCTCGTGGATCAGCGCGACGACCGACTTGACGCCCTGGTCCTCCAGCTCCTTGGCGTACTTGTTGATCGTCTCGACCTCGTCCTTGAACTTGAGGCCCTTGACGCCCTCGGCGGAGACGACACCCGGGGTGTCCTCCAGCGTCACACCGATGAAGCCGACCTTGACGCCGTTCTTCTTCCACACCCAGTAGGGCTTCAGGAGCGGCTTGCCGGTCTTCTCCTCGATGACGTTCGCCGCGAGGTACGGGAAGTCGGCGCCCTTGAACTTCTTGCCGTCGACGTAGCAGCCGTCGACCTTGTGGCAGCCGCCCTTCTGCAGACGGCGCAGTTCCTTGGCGCCCTCGTCGAACTCGTGGTTGCCGACGCTCGTGACGTCGAGGTCGAGCCCGTTCAGCGCCTCGATGGTGGGCTCGTCGTGGAACAGGCCCGAGATCAGCGGGGAGGCGCCGACCATGTCACCGGCGGCGGCCGTGATCGAGAACTTCGCGTTGGCCTTGCGGGCCTCGCGCAGGTGCGTGGCCAGGTACTCGACACCACCGGCGTTGATCGTCGTGGTCGTACCGTCGTGGTGCAGCTCGGTCACCCGGCCCGAGGAACCGGCCGGCGGCTCCAGGTTGCCGTGCAGGTCGTTGAACGACAGCAGCTGCACGTCCTGGTAGCGCGGCTTGGTCTTGCCGGGCTTGTGCGACGGCGCCTCACCGGCGCTCGCCGGCATCGCGGCGGCCAGCGCCCCGACGGTCGCCAGGCCGGCCGCGGCGGCGAGGATCCGATTGCGGCGGCGCCGCGCTTGGGGTGTGGCTGACATGTGCCCCCCTGGATTCGTGAGAAGTAAGGAAAACGTGAGAACAGGCCCCGTCGGCCCGAAGCGTAGGGTCAACGCGCGTAGCGCGACAGGGGGTTCATGGTTACGACCTGGTTGCCATCAAGGAGGACTGGTGACGAAAGGGGGCGAACGGCGCGCCCCGAAGGGGTGCGGGGACCTGCGCGACCAGCCAGATTCAAGCCGCACCCGCAAAGACCGCGGAACCGGCCGGGCTCATAGGCGCGCCCCCACCGCACCCCCGGTTAATCTCGAACCCATGACCAGCGACGACACGGCCCAGCCCAGCGGAGCGCGCCGCATCGAGACCCGCCCGGACCTGACCGCCGCCCAGAAGGACGCCGTACTCGCGCTGCTGGACGAGGCCGCCCAGGTGGACGGCCAGCAGGCGGTCTCCGAGCAGGGCCGCCTCCAGCTCCGCGGCGGCCCCCGGGAAGGCGTACGCCACCTCCTCCTCAGCGTCGGCGAGGATCTGGTCGGTTACGCCCAGCTGGAGGACAACGACCCCGTCGAGGCGCCCGCCGCCGAGCTGGTCGTCCACCCCTCCCATCGGGGTCACGGCCACGGCCGGGCCCTCGGCTCCGCCCTGCTGGCCGAGTCGGGCAAGCGCCTGCGCGTCTGGGCGCACGGCGGCCACTCCGCCGCCCGCCATCTCGCCCAGGTCCTCGGCCTGACCCTCTTCCGCGAACTGCGCCAGATGCGCCGCTCCCTGACCGACTTCGACCCCGCCGAGCCGGTCCTGCCCGAGGGAGTCACCGTCCGCGCCTTCGTCCCCGGCGAGGACGACGCGGCCTGGCTCGCCGCCAACGCGGAGGCGTTCGCCCACCACCCCGAGCAGGGCTCCCTGACCCAGCGCGACCTCGACGACCGCAAGGGCGAACCCTGGTTCGACCCGGCCGGGTTCTTCCTGGCCTTCCGGGGAGAGGAACTGGTCGGCTTCCACTGGACGAAGGCGCACGCCGCGGAACAGCTCGGCGAGGTCTACGTCGTCGGCGTGCGCCCCGGCGCGCAGGGCGGCGGCCTCGGCAGGGCCCTCACCACGATCGGCCTGCGCCACCTCGCCGCCCAGGGCCTGCCCACCGCGATGCTCTACGTGGACGCCGACAACAAGGCGGCGGTGACCGTGTACGAGCGGCTGGGCTTCGTGACGTACGAGACGGACCTGATGTACCGCAGCGAAACCTGAGATACCGCGGCAGACCCTGACGTACCCGGAGATTTCCCCGAGCAGGGGGCGGTGTTGTTGACACCGCCCCCTCTCTTGCACCACCCTTTCACTACTCAATTAGTGAAAGGGTGGTTGTCGAGTGGTCGAGTACCGCATCGACCGGCGCAGCGGTGTCGCCACCTACGTCCAGATCGTCCAGCAGACCAAACAGGCCCTGCGGCTCGGCCTGTTGGAACCCGGCGACAAGCTCCCCACGGCCCGCGAGGTCGTGGAAGCCACCGCGATCAACCCGAACACGGTGCTGAAGGCCTACCGCGAGCTGGAGCGCGAAGGGCTGGTCGAGGCCCGCCGCGGCCTCGGCACGTTCGTCCGGAAGTCGCTGGGCGTCACGCCCGTCGACTCCCCGCTGCGGGCCGAGCTGGACGACTGGGCGGCACGGGCCAGGGAGACCGGGCTCGAACGGGACGACGTGGCGGCGCTCTTCACCTCCGTACTGGACGAGCAGTTCAGCGGGGATCGGCACGACCAGAGGGATCAGGGGGACGAGGCATGACGGGGACCGCGATCGAGGCGGCCGCGCTCGGCAAGAAGTTCGGGTGGCGACAGGGAGGCTGGGCACTGCGCGACTGCACGCTGCGGCTGCCCAGAGGACGGGTGTGCGCGGTCGTCGGACCGAACGGCGCGGGCAAGTCGACGCTCCTGGCCCACGCGGCCGGGCTGCTCGGCCCCACCGAGGGCACCATCGGCGTCCTGGGCACGACCCCGGCGGAGGCGCGCGAGCGCATCGGGTACGTGGCCCAGCACAAGCCCCTGTACCCCCAGCTCACCGTCGCCGAGACCCTGCGGCTGGGCCATGAGCTGAACCCCGGGCGCTGGGACGCGGCCGTCGCCGGGCGGGTGGTGGACGAGGGCGGGCTGGACCGGGCCGCCAAGGTCCGCTCCCTCTCCGGCGGCCAGCGCACCCGGGTCGCGCTCGCCCTCGTGCTCGGCAAGCGGCCCGAACTGCTGCTCCTGGACGAGCCGATGGCCGACCTCGACCCGCTCGCCCGGCACCAGCTGATGGGCACCCTGCTCGCGGAGGCCGCCGAGCACGGCACCACGGTTGTCATGTCCTCGCACGTGGTGGCCGAACTGGAGGGTTCCTGCGACCACTTGTTCCTGCTGGGCGCCGGACGCGTCCGCCTCGCGGGCCCGCTGGACGAGATCCTCGCCGCGCACACCCTGGTCACCGGCCCGGCCGGCGACCTCACCCCGCACACGGTCGTCGAGTCCCGCACGACGGGACGTCAGCTCACCGCGCTCATCCGCCCCCAGGGCCCCGTCGCCCCCGTCTGGCAGACCGCCGAACCGACCCTGGAGGAGCTGGTCCTGGCCCACCTGAGGGCACCTCAGGCACCGGCTCTCCTGCTCGACGACGAGGGTGCCGGGACTCAGGAGGCGGCCGTATGAGCACCACGGTCACCGCGACCCCGGCCGCCCGCCCCGGAAAGCGCGGCCCCGCCCCGGCCATGTCCCCCACCCGCGGCCTGATCCGGGCCACGCTCCGCGTGCACCAGTCGGCGCTGTGGTTCTGGGGACTGCTGGTGGTCCTCGTGGGCGGCGGACTGGTGTGGGCCACCGGACCGGGGCTCGACGCGGCCTGGGCCGACTGGGTCAGAAGCGGCTGCAAGCCGCTCGACTACTGCTCGACGGGCCCCGCCTACTCCAGCTACGAACTGCCCGTCAACCTGGGCTCCGCGATCCTCACCCTCGCCCCCGCCCTGATCGGCGCCTGGGCGGGCGGCGCCCTGATCGGCCGCGAACTGGAGACCGGCACGGCCCAGCTGGCCTGGACCCAGTCCGTCACCCCGGCCCGCTGGCTCGCCGCCAAGCTGGCCGTCCCGGCCGTGGTGATCGTCTCGGGGACGGTGCTGCTGACCCTGCTCAACCGGCTGGTGTGGTCGCGGGAGGAGCGGCTGCGGCACGCCGTGTCGGGCCGGGACTGGTTCGAGTACACCGCCTTCACGGCCAACGGCACCCTCGCCACGGCGTACGCCCTGCTCGCCCTGGCCCTCGGCGTCCTCGCGGGCCTGCTGATCCGCCGTTCCCTGCCCGCGCTCGCCGCCGGGTTCACGGGCGTGGCCGTCGTCATGGGCGTCCTGCGGCCACAGCGCCATGCCCTGTGGCCGGTCGAGACCGTCGTCACCAGGACACCGGAGCCGCACTGGCAGGGCGACCTGGTGGACCGCGGCTACCTCATGGCCTCGGGCGAGCGCATCTCGGACGTGGAGTGCCTGGACGACGTCTGCGGCCCGCCCCACATCACCGGGTACTACGCCGACTACCACCCCTCCTCCCACTTCTGGCCCCTCCAGCTCGTCGAGACCGGCATCGTCCTCGCCGTCACCGCCCTGCTGGTCTGGGCCGCCTTCCGCCTGCTGCGCCGCCGTACAGGAGGAACCGTATGAGCACCGCGACCGTCACCGCGCCCACCGAGGGCACCACGCCCCCTCGCGGCGGCCTGACCTGGACCGTGTGGCGTCTGCACCGCCCGGCGCTGCTGGTGTGGAGCGCGTACGTGCTGCTCATGGTCGGGTGGATGCTCTGGCTGCAGTACGTCACCGGCGCGGACATACGCGCCGAGCGGGCCGCCTGCCAGAAGCTGGAGGGCGGCTGCAAGGACTTCGAGTCGGCCTTCGGCTACTCCATGGGCATGAGCTGGGTAGGCAGCCTGATCGCCTACTCCTGCTACGCCGTGGCCGCCTGGGCGGGGGCCTCGCTCACCGGCCGTGAGCTGGAGCGGGGCACGGCCCAGCTGGCCTGGACCCAGTCCGTCACCCCGGTCCGGTGGCTCACCGTCAAGCTCGTGGTGCCCGCCGTCGCGCTGACCGCCGGCCTCGCCGTCCTGGTGCCGGTCTACCGCTGGGCCTGGTCCTCGAACCGGGACCTGCGCGGCGACGAGTGGTACTACACCGACCCCTTCGTGAACCGCGGCCCCGTGGTCCTGGCGTACGCCCTGTGCGCACTGGCCGTCGGCGCCCTGGCGGGCCTCGCCCTCCGGCGGGCACTGCCGGCCCTCACCGTGGCCCTCGGCTTCATGGTCGCGTTCCACGCGTGGCTCGACGTGCGGTACGACGAGCTGTGGCCGTCCACGACGCTCACCGGCACCGCCGCCAGTCGGCTGCCGATGACGGCGGACCAGCTGGAGCTGGGCGCGATCACCCGCTCCGGCACTCGCGTGAACGACCTGACCTGCTTCGACGCCGACTCCGACCTCGACTACACCACGTGCATGAGCAAGAACGGCTTCACCGACCTGTACGCCGAGGTGCACCCGGCGTCCCACTTCTGGCCGCTGCATCTCATGATGACCGGCGTCGTTCTCGCCGTCGCCGTCCTCGCCACCGTCGCCGCCTTCCGGCTGCTGCGCCGTCGCGCCCGCTGACGGCCCCCGGCCACAGGCCGGCCCATCGACCCGGCACGCCCCTCCTACGGGGGGAGGGGTGTGCCGACGGCGTACGGAAGGTGAACGGCGCGTGACGGCGGAACGGCGTGCGCCGGGGCCCGGCGCAGGTCCGCGCGGAACCGGCGGGCCTCCCCGCGCTATCCCGCACGTAAGGTCTCCGTAACCGGCGATTAAGACGACCTTGCGACGCTTCGGCAATGAACCCCGTCGTGCCCGAGCCCTCGCCTCCCCCACGCAACGGCCCAAGCAACGGGAAGAGCGCGGGGAACGGCCCCCGTGCGACCGTGCCCGCCGCCCCGGACCACGCCGCCGGTGTCGTCGACGTCGTGGCCCGTATCGACGCCGACATCGCCGAGAACGACGCCGCGAACGCCCTCGCGCCCGTCGCCGCACTCCCACCGGCCCTGTCCGACGCGCCTGTGATGCTCGCGGCGCGGAAGAATGGTGCCATGAGCCAGTCCAACGCCCAGGCAGACCAGGTCCAGCACGCACAGCCGACCGTCGGCTCCATAACGGGCCACCGCCCGCACACGGTGTCGGCCGCGGTCTCCGACCTGGAACCCGACATCGACGCCGACCTCGACGGATACGAGGAGGAGGACCACGGCGGCGCGAGGCTGCCGCAGGGCCGCTTCCTCGACCGGGAACGCAGCTGGCTCGCCTTCAACGAACGTGTCCTGGAACTGGCCGAGGACCCGAACACCCCCCTCCTCGAACGGGCGAACTTCCTGGCGATCTTCGCCAGCAACCTCGACGAGTTCTTCATGGTCCGCGTGGCCGGCCTGAAGCGCCGCATCGCCACCGGCGTCGCCACCAAGTCCGCCTCCGGGCTCCAGCCCCGCGAGGTGCTGGAGATGATCTGGGCCCGCTCCCGTGAGCTGATGGCCCGGCACGCCGCCTGCTTCCACGAGGACGTCGCCCCGGCGCTGGCCGAGGAGGGCGTGCACCTGGTCCGCTGGAGCGAGCTGGCCGAGAAGGAGCAGGCCCGCCTCTTCACCCTCTTCCGCCACCAGATCTTCCCGGTCCTGACGCCGCTGGCCGTCGACCCGGCGCACCCCTTCCCGTACATCTCGGGTCTCTCCCTGAACCTGGCCGTCCGCGTGCAGAACCCGGTCACCGGCACCTCGCACTTCGCCCGGGTCAAGGTCCCGCCGCTGCTGTCCCGCTTCCTGGAGGCGTCCCCGGGCCGGTTCGTCCCGCTGGAGGACGTGATCGGCGCCCATCTGGAGGAGCTGTTCCCGGGCATGGAAGTGCTGGAGCACCACGCCTTCCGGGTCACCCGCAACGAGGACCTGGAGGTCGAGGAGGACGACGCCGAGAACCTGCTCCAGGCCCTGGAGAAGGAGCTGATGCGGCGCCGCTTCGGGCCGCCGGTGCGCCTGGAGGTCGAGGAGAACATCAACCAGGAGGTCCTGGACCTGCTGGTGCGCGAGCTGAAGATCAAGGAGTCCGAGGTCTACCCGCTGACCGGGCCCCTGGACCTCACCGGCCTCTTCCGCATCGCCTCCCTGGACCGGCCCGAGCTGAAGTACCGCAAGTTCGTCGCCGGCGTCCACCGCGACCTGGCCGAGGTCGAGTCGGCGTCCGCGCCGGACATCTTCGCCGCCCTGCGCAGCCGGGACGTGCTGCTGCACCACCCCTACGACTCGTTCTCGACGTCGGTGCAGGCGTTCCTGGAGCAGGCGGCCGAGGACCCGGACGTCCTCGCGATCAAGCAGACCCTGTACCGGACGTCCGGCGACTCCCCCATAGTCAACGCGCTCATCGACGCCGCCGAGGCCGGCAAGCAGGTCCTCGTGCTGGTCGAGATCAAGGCGCGCTTCGACGAACACGCCAACATCAAGTGGGCCCGCAAGCTGGAGGAGGCCGGCTGCCACGTCGTCTACGGCCTGGTCGGTCTGAAGACCCACTGCAAGCTGTCCCTGGTGGTCCGTCAGGAGGGCGACACCCTCCGCCGCTACAGCCACGTCGGCACGGGCAACTACCACCCGAAGACGGCACGGCTCTACGAGGACCTCGGCGTGCTCACCTCGGACCCGCAGGTCGGCGCGGACCTCTCCGACCTGTTCAACCGGCTCTCCGGCTACTCCCGCCGCGAGACCTACCGCCGCCTGCTCGTCGCGCCCAAGTCCCTGCGCGACGGCCTGATCGCCCGCGTCAACAAGGAGGTCCAGCACCACCGTGCCGGACGTCCCGCACACGTCCGCATCAAGGTCAACTCGATCGTGGACGAGGCCCTCATCGACGCCCTCTACCGGGCCTCGCAGGCGGGTGTGCCGGTCGACGTGTGGGTGCGCGGCATATGCGCCATCCGGCCCGGCGTCCCGGGCCTGTCGGAGAACGTCCGGGTGCGCTCCGTCCTCGGCCGCTTCCTCGAACACTCCCGGATCTTCATCTTCGGCAACGGCGGCGAGCCCGAGGTGTGGTTCGGCAGCGCCGACATGATGCACCGCAACCTCGACCGCCGGATCGAGGCCCTGATCCGGATCACCGACCCGGCCCACCGGGCGGCCCTCAACCGCCTGCTGGAGACCGGCATGTCCGACCTGACCTCCTCCTGGCACCTCGGCCCCGACGGCGAGTGGACCCGGCACTCGTACGACACGGACGGCCAGCCCCTGCGCAACGTCCAGGAGATGCTCATTGACGCCCGGAGGCGCCGGCGTGGCACAGCAACACCTTGACCCCACGAACTCCACGGCCGTGCCCGCGGACGCCGTCGCCGGCTATCTGCGGGCCCGGGCCACGGAGTTCCTCCGCGCGCTGCGCACCCACCGGGAGACCGGTGGGGGCGCGGCCGCGGGAGCCGGGGAGTCCGCCGACGCGGCGCTCGCCCTGCGCCGCTCGGCCCGCCGCATCAGCGGCACCCTGCACACCTTCCGCCCGCTCCTGGACACGGACTGGTCGGAGGCGCTCCGCCCCGAACTGGCCTGGCTGGCCGGCACGCTGGGACGCGAGCACGCCTACGCGGCCCGCCTGGACCGCCTGGTGGGCGCCCTCAACCGCCTCTCGGGCGCGGCCCCGTTCCCGGCCCAGCAGGCGATGCCGGCCCGCACCGCCACCACCGTCGCCGCGGGCGGCCGCTCCGCCGCCCGCCCCGCCGCCTCCGCCGTCGGCACCCGCCCCCCGGCCACCCCGGACCGCGGCACCCTGACCGTCGGCGCGGCGAAGGCCGGCGCCCTGCTGGACCGCCAGCTCACCCTCGCCCGCACCCGGGCCCACTCCGCCGCCCTCCAGGCCCTCGGCTCCAGCCGCTTCCACGCCGTCGCCGACAGCGTCGCCGTCCTCGCCAGCGAGGTCCCGCTCTCCCCCGCCGCCCCCACCACGGACCCGCGCCCCCTCGCCGCGGCCGCCCACGACCGCCTGTGCGACGCGGTCTCCGGCCTCCCCCTGCACACGGCCGCCCACCCGTACAACGCCGAGGCCCTCGTCCACGGCCTCTCCCCGGACACCACGCCACACCCCCAGGACGCCCCCTGGCACCAGGTACGGCTCCTGCTGCGCCTGCACCGCTACGCCCTGGAGGTCCTCCACCCCGAGGCCGTCCCCGTCGACGTACGCCTCCTCGCGGCCGGCGAGGCCCTCAACCGGCACCGCGACGCCTCCGAGGCGGGCTCGGCCGCGGCCACCGCCGCCCGCACCCCCCGGATCGCCCCGGCCACGGCCTACGCCCTCGGCGTCCTGCACGCCGACCAGCGTCACGAGGTCGAGGCCGCCCGGTTCGCGTTCCAGCAGTCCTGGCAGAAGGAAGCGGTGAGCACGTCGTGACCGAGAACAGCGACTCCGTCATCCAGGCGGCCGGCTGCGTCCTGTGGCGCCGCTCGCCGGAGGCCGGGGACCTGCGGATCTGCCTGGTCCACCGGCCCAAGTACGACGACTGGTCGCATCCCAAGGGAAAGCTGAAGCGCGACGAGGACGCCCTCACCGGCGCGGTGCGCGAGGTCGAGGAGGAGACCGGCCACCGCTGCGCGCCCGGCCCCCGGCTGCCCACCGCCCACTACGTGGTCAACGGCCGCGCCAAGCGGGTGAGTTACTGGGCGGCCGAGGCGACCGACGGCCACTTCACCCCCAACGACGAGGTGGACCGGATCCTCTGGCTGGACCCGGACGCCGCCCGCGCACGCCTCACCCAGCCCCGCGACCGCGAACTGGTCGACGAGTTCCTGACGGCCCTGCGCCACGCCTGACGGCCCTGCGCCACGCCCGGCGCCCGCCGGCGTCACGTCCGCCCGGCCCGCCGCTCACACCCCGCTCGCCGTGTGCCCCTCCGCGTCCGTCCGGGCCAGGCTCCTGGCCCGCCGGGCGGGCCCGCGCCAGCCGCAGCTGCATCTCGCCACACAGAACCGGCCCTGCTCGACAGTGGTCGTCCGATGCTGTTGCGGGAGTACCGGCTCGCCTTGATGCGCCACACCGACAACGTTACCCAGGACGGGCGGCCCCGATCCCTTCCGCCCCCGCCCGCCCCCGCCGACGGGCACCCGCGCTCCCCGGCCCGCGCGCTCCCGCGTGACGACCTTTCCGGCCTCTCGTTATCCGAACGAGCAGAAGACCCGGTACGGACCCGGCCAGGGGGTTGGCTAGCGATGGCGACGCGGCGGCACAGCAGAACGGGCGCGGCACTCGTCGCGGCGGGACTCCTAGTCGGCGCGACCGGTGTCACCGGCTGCCACCCCGGCGGCCCCGAGGACGACTCCCTCCCCACCGACCCGGTGGACCTGCTGCACCGCGCCGCCCCGGCCCTCGTCCGCGCGGGCAGCTCCAAGGCCCGCACCGAGATGGAGATGGCCACCGGCGGCACCCGGGTCACCATCCACGGCGAGGGCGTCTACGACTACGCCAGACGGCTCGGCCGGCTGAAGGTGCTGCTCCCGCACGACCCCGCCGGCCGCAGCGAGCACCGCCCGATCACCGAACTCCTCGCGCCCGGCGCCCTGTTCATGAAGAACCGGGGTGCGGGCGTGCCCGCCGACAAATGGGTCCGCGTCGACACGGGCACCCTCTCCGACGGCAATCTGGTCACCGGCGGCGCCACCGACCCGTTCGCCGCGGCCGAGGTGCTGCGCGGGACGCGGACGGCGCGGCTCGTCGGCGAGAGCGAGGTGGACGGCACCCGGGTCCGGCACTACCGCGGCACCGCCGATCTGACCACCGCCTCCCGCGCGGCCTCCGAGGGCAACCGGGCCGCCCTGCGGGCCGCGGCCCGGGGCTTCGCCACCGCCCGGGTGCCCTTCGACGCCTATCTCGACGACGAGGGCCGCGTCCGCAAGGTCCGCCACCGGTTCAGCTTCGTCAACGGCGGCAGGCAGGGCACGGTCGCCGTCGCCTCGACGACCCTGCTGTACGACTTCGGCGTCCCCGTCACCGTCCGGCTGCCGCGGCCCGAGGACATCTACGCCGGGAAGATCGCCGAGGAGTAGCGGAGAGTACGGGGCCGGAAATGGTCCGTTGGTGCCATGCGCGGGCTGTGGCCCGCTGCCTACCCTAGGGGTCGGTGGCGGCAGAGAAGAGGTGATGCGCGTGGCTCCGGCAGGCGGTACGGCGGTTCAGGACCACGTGGCCCTCGCCGAGATCGAACTCTGCGGCGACCTCATCATCGCCGCCTCGACCACCGACGGCGACCGCCTCAGCCCCGACCGCATCGACGAGGTCCTGCGCGTCCGGGAAGAGCGCGCCCATGAGGACGGGCCGGCCCGCTAGCGGACGGCCGCACGCGGCGGCACCGTCCGGCGGGACACCGTGACCCCGCCCCGACGATCGCCCCCCGGTGGCCGAAAAGCGACCCCGGGCGACACCCCTCCGGACTCCCCCGGCGCTCAGGTCCGCAGCAGCCGGCCGATCGCCTTCGTGGCCTCCTCGACCTTCGCGTCGATCTCGGCGCCGCCCTTGAGGGCCGCGTCGGCGACGCAGTGCCGCAGGTGCTCCTCCAGAAGCTGCAGCGCGAAGGACTGCAGGGCCTTGGTGGAGGCGGAGACCTGGGTCAGTATGTCGATGCAGTAGACGTCCTCGTCGACCATCCGCTGGAGCCCACGGATCTGTCCCTCGATGCGCCGCAGACGCTTCAGGTGCTCGGCCTTCTGATGGTGGTACCCGTGGATTCCACGGTCGTGGTCGGTCACGACACCCTGCTCCACACCGTCTACGGCCGAGGGCGCTCCCGCGCCGGCCCCTGTGGTCGTCATCGCAGCCTCCAGACATATACCCCTACCGGGTATATGGTAGCGAACTTTGGCGGGTATACGCCCTGCGGGCAGCCCCCGTGCCGACCGATCTGCCTGATGGGCGACACTGGTGGACGGCCCATTAGCCGTGGCCGGATGATGCACCTAGCATCAGCCTGACCGAAACCCATGCATACCGAGGACCCCACGTGCGCTTTCGTCTGACCCCCAGGGAGACGAGCTTCTATGACATGTTCGCCGCATCCGCGGACAACATCGTCACGGGCTCGAAGCTCCTCATGGAACTGCTCGGGGCGGACACCGCCGGCCGGGCCGAGATCGCAGAGCGTATGCGGGCCGCCGAACACGCCGGTGACGACGCCACACACGCGATCTTCCACCAGCTGAACTCCTCGTTCATCACGCCGTTCGACCGCGAGGACATCTACAACCTCGCGTCCTCCCTCGACGACATCATGGACTTCATGGAGGAGGCCGTCGACCTGGTCGTCCTCTACAACGTCGAGGACCTGCCCAAGGGCGTGGAGCAGCAGATCGAGGTGCTGGCGCGGGCCGCCGAGCTGACCGCGGAGGCGATGCCGAACCTGCGGACCATGGCCAACCTCACGGAGTACTGGATCGAGGTCAACCGTCTGGAGAACCAGGCCGACCAGATCCACCGGAAACTGCTGGCCATGCTCTTCAACGGCAAGTACGAAGCCATCGAGGTGCTGAAACTCAAGCAGATCGTGGACGTGCTGGAGGAGGCGGCGGACGCGTTCGAGCACGTGGCGAACACGGTGGAGACCATCGCCGTCAAGGAGTCCTGAACCCTTCATGGACACCTTCGCTCTGGTCGTGACCATCGGGGTCGCGCTCTTCTTCACGTACACCAACGGCTTCCACGACTCCGCGAACGCGATCGCGACCTCGGTGTCGACCCGCGCGCTGACGCCCCGCGCGGCCCTCGCCATGGCCGCGGTGATGAACCTCGTCGGCGCGTTCCTCGGCAGCGGTGTCGCCAAGACGGTCAGCGAGGGCCTGATCTCCACGCCCGAGGGCTCCAAGGGGATGGGCATCCTCTTCGCGGCCCTGGTCGGCGCGATCACCTGGAACCTCGTCACCTGGTACTTCGGCCTGCCCTCGTCCTCCTCCCACGCCCTGTTCGGCGGCATGGTGGGCGCGGCGCTCGCCGGCGGTACGACCGTCTACTGGTCCGGCGTCCTGGAAAAGGTCGTCATCCCGATGTTCGTCTCACCGGTGGTCGGCCTGGTCGCCGGTTACCTGGTGATGGCGGCGATCATGTGGATCTTCCGCCGCGCCAACCCGCACAAGGCCAAGCGCGGTTTCCGGATCGCGCAGACCGTGTCGGCGGCCGGCATGGCCCTCGGCCACGGTCTGCAGGACGCCCAGAAGACGATGGGCATCGTCGTGATGGCGCTGGTCATCGCGGACGTCGAGGACTACGGCGACCCCATCCCGGTCTGGGTGAAGATCGTCTGCGCGGTCATGCTCTCCCTCGGCACGTACGCGGGCGGCTGGCGCATCATGCGCACCCTGGGCCGCAAGATCATCGAACTCGACCCGCCGCAGGGCTTCGCCGCCGAGACCACCGGCGCGTCGATCATGTTCGTCACGGCCTTCATCTTCAAGGCCCCCATCTCCACCACCCACATCATCACCTCGGCGATCATGGGTGTGGGCGCCACCAAGCGCATCAACGCCGTCCGCTGGGGCGTGGCCAAGAACATCATCCTCGGCTGGTTCATCACGATGCCGGCCGCGGCCCTGGTCGCCGCCGCGAGCTTCTGGATCGTGAACCTGGCGTTCCTGTAGGGCCGCACGCCCCCGAGAACGGCGCAGGGCCCGCCCCCGGGAAGACCGGGGGCGGGCCCTTCACCTACCTCGCGGCGGCACCGCCATGCAGCACCACGAGGGGTCCTTCGCGGACGGCGGCCTAGCCGAAGCGCCCGGAGATGTAGTCCTCCGTGGCCTGCACGGACGGGTTGGAGAAGATCCGCTCCGTGTCGTCTATCTCGATCAGCTTGCCGGGCTGCCCGACCGCCGCGAGGTTGAAGAACGCCGTACGGTCGGAGACACGCGCCGCCTGCTGCATGTTGTGCGTCACGATGACGATCGTGAAGCGCTCCTTCAGCTCACCGATGAGGTCCTCGATGGCGAGCGTCGAGATCGGGTCGAGCGCGGAGCACGGCTCGTCCATGAGCAGCACCTTCGGCTCGACCGCGATCGCGCGGGCGATGCACAGCCGCTGCTGCTGGCCGCCGGAGAGGCCGGAGCCCGGCTTGTTCAGCCGGTCCTTGACCTCGTTCCAGAGGTTCGCGCCCTTGAGGGACTTCTCGACGATCTCGTCCAGCTCGGACTTCTTCTTGCCGCCGACCAGCTTCAGGCCCGCCGCCACGTTGTCGTAGATCGACATCGTGGGGAACGGGTTCGGACGCTGGAAGACCATGCCGACCTCACGCCGCACGGAGACCGGGTCGACCCCGGCGCCGTACAGGTTCTCGTCGTCGAGCATGACCTTGCCCTCGACCCGGCCGCCCGGCGTGACCTCGTGCATCCGGTTCAGGGTGCGCAGGAACGTGGACTTGCCGCAGCCGGAGGGGCCGATGAAGGCCGTCACCGTGCGGGGCTCGATGGCCATCGAGATGTCCTCGATGGCCCGGAACGAGCTGTAGTAGGCGTTGAGGCCGCTGACGTCGATTCGCTTGGCCATGGAGATCACTGCTTCTTTCGCGGGGGAACTGGTCGCTGGGTGGCCGCGTCAGCGACCGGCCGCGCGGTACGGCCGCGCGTTGTCCTCGTCATCGTGGGGCCTTCCAACGGGCGATGCCGCGGGCCGCCAGGTTCAGGATCATGATGAAGGCGATCAGCGTCAGCGACGCCGCCCAGGCACGGTCGTACGCCGCTCCGGAGCCGCCGCTCTGCTGGAACTGCAGATAGATGTACATCGGCAGCGACGCCTGCGGGTCGGTGAAGGGGTTCGCGTTGATGTAGTTCGAGCCCCACACCAGCAGCAGGACCGGAGCGGTCTCACCGGCGATACGGGCGACCGCGAGCATCACACCTGTCGTGATACCACCGATGGCGGTCGGCAGCACGATTTTGAGGATGGTGCGCCACTTCGGCACGCCCAGCGCCAGCGACGCCTCGCGCAGCTCGTTCGGGACGAGCTTCAGCATCTCCTCGGTGGAGCGGACCACGACCGGCAGCATCAGGATGGTCAGCGCCATCGCGCCGGCGAACCCGGAGGGGCCCATCCCGAGGATCAGGATCCAGGTGCTGAGGATGAACAGACCCGCGACGATCGACGGGATGCCCGTCATGACGTCGACGAAGAAGGTGACGGCCTTGGCGAGCCGGCCCCGGCCGTACTCGACCAGGTAGATCGCGGTCAGCACACCGATCGGCACGGAGATGACGGCGGCGATGCCCACCTGCTCCAGGGTGCCGAGGATGGCGTGGTAGATACCGCCGCCGGGCTCCGTGGTGGCGACCACACCCATCGAGTGGGTGAGGAAGTAGACGTCGAGGACCTTCACACCGCGGCTGATGGTCTCCCAGATGAGGGAGACCAGCGGGATCACCGCGAGCAGGAACGCGACCCACACGAGGCTGGTCGCGACCCGGTCCTTGGCCTGCCGCTTGCCCTCGACGCGCGCGGCGATGCCGTACGAGCCGAGGACGAAGAGGATGCCCGCGATCAGGGCCCACTGGATGGAGCTCTCCAGGCCGGCCAGCGCGCTGATGCCGAGGCCCAGGGCGACGGAGCCCGCGGCGACCGCCCAGGCGAACCACTTGGGCAGCGACGCGGCCCGCAGCGTGCTCGGGCCCTTCGGGGTGAGAGTGGCGTTGCTCATGCGTTGGCCCCCGAGAACTCCTTGCGGCGGGCGATGATCAGCCGGGCCGCGCCGTTGACCAGCAGGGTGATGACGAACAGGACCAGACCGGAGGCGATCAGGGCGTCCCGGCCCATCTCGGTGGCCTCGCTGAACTTGCTGGCGATGTTCTGGGCGAAGGTGCCGCCGCCCGGGTCGAGCAGGCTGAGGTTGATCTCGAAGCTGGACGACAGGACCATCGCCACGGCCATGGTCTCGCCGAGCGCGCGGCCGAGACCGAGCATCGAGGCGGAGATGACGCCGGAGCGGCCGAAGGGCAGCACCGCCATGCGGATGACCTCCCAGCGGGTGGCACCGAGGGCCAGCGCGGCCTCCTCGTGCATCCGCGGGACCTGGCGGAACACCTCGCGGCTCACGTTGGTGATGATCGGCAGGATCATGATCGCGAGCAGGATGCCGACGGTCAGCATCGAACGGGGGGCGCCGCCCTGCCATTCGAGGATGCCGGTCCAGCCGAGGTAGTCGTTCAGCCAGCCGTAGAGCCCGTCGAGCTGCGGTACGAGGACCAGGATGCCCCACAGGCCGTACACGATGGACGGCACGGCGGCGAGCAGGTCGATCACGTACGCGATCGGGCCGCCCAGCCTGCGCGGGGCGTAGTGCGTGATGAAGAGGGCGATGCCGACCGCGACCGGGACCGCGATGGCCATCGCGATGACCGACGAGACGATGGTGCCGAACGCCAGCACCGCGATGCCGAAGACCGGCGGGACCGCGGTGGGGTTCCACTCGAAGGTCGTGAAGAAGTTGGCCTCGTCCTTGCTGATCGCGAGCGCGGCCCGGTAGCTGAGGAACACGGCGATGGCCGCCATGAGCACCAGCAGGAAGACGCCGGACCCGCGGGACAGGCCGAGGAAGACCCGGTCACCGAGGCGGGTGACGCCACGCTCGACGCGCTGCGGTTCGGCGGACGCGGAAGTCGGTGGGGTGGGGGGAGCGGGAGTGTCTTTGGTCGATATGTCCATCAGGTTCTCCGGTCTGCGGAGCCGGCGCGGTACGGGCGGCGGCTCGGGGCGGAGCCACCCGCGCTGGCGGAGGACTCCTGGCGGCGGTGCACCGGACGGTGCGGTCCGGTCCCGAGGGGACCGGACCGCACTCGGGTCAGCTCAGTTCCGAGATGGTCGAACGGACCTTGGTGATGATCTCCTCGGGCATCGGGGCGTACCCGGCCTCGGAGAGCAGCGCCTGGCCGTCCTCGGACGCGATGTAGGTGAGGAAGGACTTCGTGGCGGTCAGGGTGTCCGCCTTGTTGCCCTTGTCGCAGACGATCTCGTACGTGACGAGGGTGATCGGGTAGGCGCCCTCGGCGGTCGGCGTGTAGTTCAGCTTCAGCGCGAGGTCCTTGCCGGTGCCCACGACCTGGGCCTCGGAGATGGCCTTCGTGGCGTTCTCCACGGTGGCCTTCACCGGGGTGGCGGCGCCGGTCTTGACGTCGACCGTGCTGATGCCGTCCTTGGCGTAGGAGAGCTCCATGTAGGAGATCGCGCCCTTGGTCTCCTTCACGCCCTGCGCGACACCGGAGGAGCCCTGCGCGGACTGGCCGCCCTTGGCCTGCCAGGCCTTGCCGCCCTCGTACTTCCAGTTGTCGGGGGCCGCGGCGATCAGGTACTTGGTGAAGTTGTCCGTGGTGCCGGACTCGTCCGAGCGGTGGAAGGCCTGGATCTTGAGGTCGGGCAGCTCGGCGTCGGGGTTGAGCGCCTTGATGGCCTTGTCGTTCCAGTTGGTGATCTTGCTGTCGAAGATCAGGGCGAGGGTCTTGGCGTCCAGGATCAGGTTGTCGACACCCGGGACGTTGTAACCGACGGCGATCGGACCGCCGACCATCGGCAGGTCGATGCCCTGACCGCCCTTGCAGACCTCCTTGGAGGCCGTGACCTCTTCGGGCTTCAGCGCCGAGTCGGAGCCCGCGAAGGCGATCTGGCCCTGGGTGAACGCGGTGATGCCCGCGCCCGAGCCGCTGCCCTTGTAGTTGATCACGACGTCCTTGCAGGTGCCCTGGTACTGCTTCACCCAGGCGTCGATGGCGTTCTTCTGCGCGGAGGAGCCGTCGGCCAGCAGCTGGCCCTTGGCGTCGCCGCAGTCGATCTTGCCGGCGGCCGCCGGGGTGTCGCCGCTGCCGCTCGCGCCGCCACTGGTGTCGTCGGACCCGCATGCCGAGAGGGTCAGGACGCCGGTGAGGGCGACAGCACCGAGAGAAAGGGCGCGCAGGCGGTTCGTGCGCTGAAGCTTCACTTTCGGGAGTTCCTTCCAGGAGCCGCCGTCCACATGGCGGCGTGCGAAGTCGTCGTATCAGCCTCGGGACCTGCCCGGCCGGTGCCGTCAGTCCCTCGAACTGCTGTCGTCACGGGGTGCACGGCCTGGTTTCGGCCCGCATCCCGCACCGGGTAAGGCCGAAATTAGGCAGATCAGGTGAAGCCGCCGATGGACGGAAGTGAACGGCGAGTGAACCCCTGCCGAAAGTGCGGTGAGGTCACGGAACGCTCACGGGAAGAACACGCGCGGATTCCGATCCCGCGACCCCCGGCCGCGCACCCCACAGGCCCCCAGCGTTCCACACGACCTCACCACTCCCAGACGCTGTAACTCTCCGAACGCATTCAACTACAGAGAGAAACCATCCCCCATCCGGGGCCGCCCTACGCCCCCGCGCGGCCCCCGGCCCGGCCACGGTCCCGACGCGCGACGGCCCGAAACCCCCGGGAGACCCTCACGGAGCCCTCACATCGACGCTCCGGGACCCCGGCGGAACCCGCCGGGGACGGCGGTCGCAGAATCGTGGTCCGAAGGGCCACGGCCCGCGAGGACCGGAAAAGACAGGGAGACACGGGAGACAGGGTCGATTCCGGGAACCCCGTCACCACCCACCCCGTCTCGTTCCACGACCCACCACGCGGCGCACCGGGAGACGCACATGGAACGACGCATGTTCATCGGCGGCGGCGCGGCCGCGCTCACCACGCTGACGGCCTCCGCCTGCACCGGCACGGACCCCGCCCCCGCCGGCCGCGCCACGGACACCTCCCTGCGCACGACCACCACGACCGGCACCGGCATCGCGTCCAGGATCTCCGCCGCCGACTGGTCCGCCCTCGCCCGCGACCTCGACGGCCCCCTCTACCGCCCCGGCGACAAGGCATGGTCCACGGCCCGGCAGCTCTACAACACCCGCTTCGACACCCTGAAGCCCACCGCCGTCGCCTACGTCGCCCACGCCGACGACATCCGTACGACCCTCGCCTACGCCCGGGCCCACGACATCAAGGTGTCCATACGCAACGGAGGCCACTCCTACGCGGGCTGGTCCTCCGGCAACGGACGCCTCGTCGTCGACGTCTCCAAGCTGAACAAGGTCCGCGCCTCCGGGGGCGAGGCCGTGGTGGGCGCCGGCGCCAAGCTGATCGACGTCTACCGCGCCCTGGCCGCGAAGGGGGTGACCATCCCCGCCGGCTCCTGCCCGACGGTCGGCGTCTCCGGCCTGACCCTCGGCGGCGGCCACGGCGTCACCTCCCGCGCCTACGGCCTGACCTGCGACAGCCTCACCCAGGCCACGCTGATCACGGCCGACGGCAAGCAGCTGACCGCGAACGCCACCACCAACAAGGACCTCTTCTGGGCCCTGCGCGGCGCGGGCAACGGCAACTTCGGCGTGGTCACCGAACTCCGCTTCAGGACCCACCCCGCCCCCCAGGGCGTCACCGCGTACCTCACCTGGCCCTGGTCCAAGGCCGCCGCCGTGGTGCGGGCCTGGCAGGAGTGGGGCCCGACACAGCCCGACGAGATCTGGTCCTCCTGCCACCTGGAGAACGGGGGCAGCCCGTCCGTCGCGGTCGCCGCCTTCTCCCTCGGTACCTACGGCGACCTGGAGAACGCCCTCGACCGGCTGGCCGACCGCGTCGGCACCCCGGCCCGCAGCGTCTCCCTGCGGCGCCGCTCGTACCAGGACGCCATGGAGGGGTACGCGGGCTGCGGCTCCTTCTCGGCCGACGCCAAGTGCCACCTGCCCGGCTCCACCCCGGGCCGCTCCCCGCAGGGCGCGCTGGGCCGCGAGACGTACGCGGCACGCTCGGACTTCTTCGACCGCTCGATCTCCTCGGCGGGCGTCCAGACCCTGCTGACCCAGATCACCGGCGTGAAGGGCGGGGCCGGCAGCATCGCCCTGACCGCGCTGGGCGGCCAGGTCAACCGCGTCTCCCCCACGGCCACGGCCTTCGTCCACCGCCGCTCCCGGATGCTGGCCCAGTACCTCGCCTCATGGAAGTCCGGCACCTCCGGCGCGACCGCCCAGTCCTGGCTCGACAAGGCCCACAAGTCCATGGCCCGCCATGCCTCCGGCGCCGCCTACCAGAACTACACGGACCCCACCCTCACGGACTGGAAGAAGGCGTACTACGGGGACGCGGCCCCCCGGCTGACCACCCTGAAGAAGAAGTACGACCCGAACCGCTTCTTCACCTTCCCGCAGGCCCTGTAGGGCCCCGGAGGGGCCTTGAAGGGGCGCGGGGAACTGCGCGAGAAGCCCCACCGGACCCGCGGAGGATGGGGGTCGAAGGGGCGCAGCCCCTTGAGGATGGGACGGGTAGGGGCGGCGGGGGCGAAGAACATCCCGGGCGCACCCGGACACACACGGCACCCGCACGGACCCTCAGGCAGCCAGATCCCGCTCCTCCGCGTCCGCGGAAGCCCCACCCACCCGGGCCCCGGGAATCACCGCACGCCGCCCGTCCCGCCCCCGGGCCCGCACGACCCACCCCACCCGGGGCGAGCGCTCCACGGCCTTCATCAACGGCGTGAGCAGAGCCATCGCGAGCGGCGACAGCAGCAGCACGACCGCGGTGCCCAGCGCGAACCCGCCGATCACGTCGGTCGGGTAGTGCACGCCCATGTACACGCGGATGAACCCGCCCAGCAGACCGATCACCAGCCCGACCATGCCGAACTTCCGGTTGGCGACGAACAGCCCCACCGCCATCGCCATGATCAGCGTCGCGTGATCGCTCACGAAGGAGTAGTCGGTCTTGCCGGAGACCAACACCTCCAGCCCCTCGTGGTCGAGGAAGGGCCGGGGCCGCTCCACGAACCCGCGTATCGGCACGTTCACCAGCACGGCGACCCCGGCGGCGAGCGGCGCCCACATCAACGCGGCCACGGACGCGGCGGCATCCTCCCCGCCCCGCCTCCGCACGCCCCACCAGCACCACAGGATCAGCAGCACCATCGCGAAGAGCAGCCCGTACTCGCCCACGAACTCCATCACCCGGTCGAGCCAGGTCGGCGCGTCCTTGGCGAGGCCGTTGATCTCGTAGAGCAGCTCGACGTCGGGATTCGATCCGGATTCAGCGGCGATTGCGGCATGCGCGGCGAGTCCAGCCATCGTGCTGCGGCCCTTTCGTCATCGTTCTCGCGACCGCACCCTTACGTGCGCCGCGCTCTGCCACCCCCGTGGTACGTAGTGCTTCCGCATGAGCGTCAACGGGCTACGTCAATCAGGAACGCACACTCCCCTTCCATGCGTTCCACCCTCCACCGAATGATCACGCAGACGTTATCGAAGAGAGACACGTCTCTGCAGCTCAGGGCAGGGGTTCACAGACAATTACGGCTCTGTCAGACCGTTGTGGGCAATGCTTTCGCGCCATCTTCGGTAACCCGGGTGGCACCGAAGTAGTCGGGGGTGTCAATCGGGTCGAAACGGATGACGGCTCCCGTGCGCGGAGCGTCGATCATATATCCGCCCCCGACATAGATACCGACATGCCGAATGGCCCGGGAGTTGGTGAGGTCGTCGGAGAAGAACACCAGATCCCCGGGCAGCAGCTCGTCCCGCGACGGATGCGGCCCCGCGTTGTACTGATCGTTCGCGACCCGCGGCAGCGTGATCCCCACGCTCTCGTACGCCGCCTGCGTCAGCCCCGAGCAGTCGAAGCGTCCGCCCTGCTCAGCGGTACCGGTGCCGCCCCACAGATACGGCGTCCCCAGCTTCTTCTGCGCGTACGCGATGGCCCCGGCCGCCTGCTCGCTGGGATCGACCCGGCTCGTGGGCGCGGCGAAACTCTCCGACAAAGTGGTGATCGTCTTGACGTAGTTCTGCGTCTCCTTGTACGGCGGGACACCCCCGTACTTGATGACGGCGTACGCCCCCGCGTTGTAGGAAGCGAGCATGTTCGCCGTCGGATCACCGGGCACGTCCTTCACGTACTTCGCGAGGGAGCAGTCGTACGAGGCGGCCGACGGAATCGCGTCATTCGGGTCCCAGACGTCACGATCGCCGTCCCCGTCCCCGTCGACCCCGTGCGCGGCCCAGGTCCCCGGGATGAACTGAGCGATCCCCTGCGCGGCGGCGGGGCTCTGCGCCTTCGGGTTGAACCCGCTCTCCTGGTACAGCTGCGCGGCCAGCAACGCCGGATTGATGGCGTCGCACAGATTGCCCCACTTCTGCACGAGGGTCTGGTAGGCGGCGGGCACGGCCCCCTTGGCCAGCGAGACGGACTTCCCGCCGATGCCGCCCGCGAGGTTCCCGGCGACCATGTAGACGCCCACGACCAGCAGCATCACGAAGCTGAGGCCGACGCTGCAGGCAGCGATCGCCACGATCCATGCCTTACGCACCGTCAACCGCCCCTCACCGCGCGCCAGTCCGCCGTCAGCCAGTGTAGAGGCGGCCACCCGCCGGGGGAATGATCACCAACGTCGTCACGGCGCAGGAGACGGCGCAGGAGGCGGTGCAGGAGACGGCGTAGGAGAAGGTGCTGGAGACGTGGCGGACCACAGGCGGCCGACGTTCGGGTCGGCCGACGGCGGTGTCAGTCACGCGTGCCACGATCTCGGTATGAAGGTCCACGTCCCGCTCCCGACGCAGCCGCACACATCGACGGTGTACATCGACTGGGTCAGAGCGCACGACCCGGCCGGCGAACCCGTCGCGCTCGACGCGCTGGCGGCGGTACGCGCGCGGATCCCGGTGGCGTACGAGAAGCCGGGCCGTTTCCTGACCGGCATGGAGCAGTGGGCCGGAAGGCTGCCTCCGGCGCATCTGCCTTGGTTCTGGGACATGGTGGGCCATCGGCTGACCGGCTGGAGCGCCCGGTACGCGGGCAAGGCGTTCGCACTGGCGCGCACGGCGGAGCGCGAGCACGGGCTGCCGGTGGACGAGGAGTGGTACCGGGCGAACGTCCTGCTCCTCGCGGGGTGCGGAGCCCTGCCGGTCGCGGAATTGACCGGCCATCAGCGCCGACTGGCCGCGGTGCTCGGCGCGGACGAGGCGCACGCGGAGTACACGCGGGTGCTCACGGCATGGGCGGCGTCCCCGGGCGAGCTGCCGGCGACGCTGGCCGGAAGGGTGCGGGCGTCCGCGAAGGCGGCGGGGCTCGGCCGGGACGAGGACGCGCGGGTGCTCGCCGCGGTGGTGGGCGCGGCGAGGGAGAAGGCCGTACCGGACGCGCTGCTGGACGCGCTCGCCGCCCTGCTGGCGGAGTTCCCGCAGGACGACGAGGTGTACGCCACGCTGGTGGACGTCTTCCCGGACTCGCGGGGCGACGCGGCCTCCTGGCTGCGGGTGCTGCTGCGCTCGGGCGCGGCACGGGCCGTGGTGGCCGGGCGGGTGACGCCGGAGGGCGGGGTCGCCGGATGGCTGGGGCGGTACGCGCGGAGGTACAAGCACGCGCGGGTGGCGGGCGGCGGTGTGACGTCGCAGCAGGCACCACCCGAACTGTTCGAACTGGTGGCCCTGTTCGCGCCCCGGCTGCGCGCGGCGGGGACGCCCGTCCGGCTGCACGAGGACCGCTACGGGCATCCGGAGCTGGACGCCGATCTGCTGGACGCCTGTCTCGCGGAGGGGGCAGCGGTCGAGGACCCGGGCGACTCGATCCGGCTGCGTTTCTGGGGCGGCCGGTCGCGGCGCGACCTGTCCGCCCTCGCGGCCGACCCGGTGTTCGGGCCCCGGCTGGAGGGCACGGTCCACGCCGGGCTGCGCGGCGGCGGCACGGCCATCACCCGCCTGCCGGAGAACGCGGCCATCGCGGCCGAGGTGCGCACCAGGATCGAGAAACTGCTCGACGAGCTGCGGCACGGCGGCATCGCGGCGGCCGACGAGGCGGTGGACGAACTGACCGGCCTCCTCGACCGCCCGACGGCCACCGCCCTGGACGGCGTCGAGGAGGCCCTGGCCACCCTGGACCTGACCGGCCCCCTGTCCCGCGCGCTGACGGCGGGCCTGCCGGAGGAACTGGGCTGGCCGGCCCTGGAGAAGGCCCTGACAGAACTCACCGCCGAACCGACGACCGACGGGGCCGGAAGCGCCGACGGGGCGCACGAGGCCCACGGGGCCGACGGGGCCGACGGGGCCCACGGGAGTGAGAGCACCGACGAGGCCGGCGGAGGCGGGAGCACTCATGGGTGTGGCGGCGCCGGGAGCGCCGCCGGGTCCGGCGGAGGCGAAAGCACCGGCGTGTCCGGCGTGTCCGGCGGAGCCGGGAGCGCCACCGACGGTGCCGGAGCCGGGAGCGCCGGGAAAGGCACAGCCGGGGACACCGTCCGCGACGGCCACGGCGAGGTTGGCGACCGGAACGGCCGGGCGCAGGCCGCCGACCGGAACGGCCGGGCCGGGCGCGTCGTCCGGGGCGTGACCGCCACCTGGCCCGTGCTGACCGTCTACGGCGACGACCGGGCCGTGGCCGTGGACCACACCGGTCGGCGCGGCGCGTGCGCCTTCAACCTCCCCGAGGGCACGACGAGCCACAGCGTGCACTACGCGGGCGGCCGCTTCCTGGTGAGCTGGACGACCGACAAACGGACCGGCTTCGCCAGTCACGCCTGCTGGGCCGACCGGCCCGAGGAGGTGTTCGAACCGGAGCAGCGCCTCGGGCTGCGCCCGTACGACGGGCTCATCGACGGCGGCTTCGGCTTCCAGTTCGCGAGCCCCGACGGCGGCCGGTACGACGGCGACCGCGTGCTCCGGCCGGGCGACCGGTCCGGCATCGGCAGCCGGGAACTGCAGATGAGCGACGGCGAGCGGGTCTGGAGCGCCGACGTCTTCCGCGGCGACTGGCAGCGCGTCGACCCCGCGACGGGCGCCCGCAGCGGCGACCCCGAGCTGCCCGGCTTCCACCGCGACATGGAACCGGCGCCCGGCCGGGCGGTGTTCGCGGACGCGCTCACGCTGGCCGCCCTGCCCGAGGACGCCCCGCCGTCCCCGCTGGGCCAGGACGGACGCCTGACCGGCTGCCACGTCCAGTACCGCACGCCGTACGCGGGCCCCTCCCCGACCGACTTCCTGCTGCGGACCGTCGACGGCCGCGAGGGACGGTTCGTCAGCACCCGCCCCGGACTGCACCCCTGGGGCATCCTCCGGGCGCCCGAGGGCGGCGAGGACGCCGTCCTGGTCGAACCGCACCACGTACGCGTGCACGCCACCGCCGACGGCTCCCTGCTCTGGGAGTCCCACGGCTTCCCCGCCACCGCACGCCACCGGGGCCGCACCCCCTCACCCCACAGCGTCGGCCCCCTGCCCCCGCCCGCGTACTGGCACTTCCTCACCCCGCGCGACGACTCCTCCTCCAAGGCGCTCCGCGCGGTCCGCGACACCGACGCCCGCGCCCTGCTCGGCGCGGCGACCGCCGGGACACCGGGGGCGCGTACGGGCGCGGCCGAGGGAACCGGGGCCGCGGAGGCGGCCGTACGCGCCGTCCTGGGCCGGCTCCTGCCCGAGGTGACCGAACCGAGGATCGTGGACGGCGTGGTGCGGGTGACGCTGCTCGCCGCCGACGTCCTCCGGCGGCGCGCGACACTGTCCCGGCGCGTGCGCATCATGCGGTCGGGGCCGGTGGTGACCCTGCCGGCCGAGATCCCGGACACCGCCCTGTCCGCCGCCCTCCACGGCCTCCTGCCCGAACTCCGCGCCCACGGCGCCCCCGTGCCCGGCCCCCGGCCCGCGACGCTCACCTCGATCGCGGCGGACGGCCGGTATCTGCGGGGCGAGATCGACGACGAGACCCGACGGCTGGCCCTGCCCGCCGAGCCGCTGGACTGGCCCGCTCTGCTCGGCCACATCGACGCGGTGGCCTGGCGGGCCGCGGTGGAGACCACCTCCGCCGAGGAACGGACCGCCCTGGCCGCGCTGTTGGGCACCTGGAGCGGCCAGCCGTTCGCCGAACGGGGAGGCAGCTGGCGCACCGGCCGCGCACCGCTGCCGGCGCTCGCCGCGTCCCGCTCCGCCGGGGACCTGGTCACCTCGGCCGGCGAACGCGGCGGCACCGCCCGCTTCGTCCGGCGGGCGGCGGCCCCGGCCCCGGCTCCGTCACCCGGTCCCGCAGGCCCCATGGCCTCCTCCCCCACCGAGGGGGACGACGGCCACACCACGGTGACCGTCGAGCGGGACGACACCGCCCGGCTGTCCGAGCTGCTGGACCTGGTGGAGCGGCGGGGCCCGCTGCCCCTGCCCGCGCGGGCCGTCGAGGTCTTCTCCCGGCGCACGGGGGCGCGCGGCCCGATCGCCCTGCTGGTCCTGGCCGGTCTCCCCCGGCGCAAGGGGTCCGACGACGACACGAAGCTGCTGCGTTCGAAGCCGTACGGGGCGAACAGGCAGGTCATCGAGGAGTACCGCGCCCTGTGGCACCGCCTCGGCCCGGCCGGCCGACGCGCGGTCCTCGCCGCGGGTGTACCGGAGGCCCCGGCCGACCTGTGGGAGGACGGCGGCACGGTCGCGGCCGCGGAGCGCATGGCCGAGGCGTGGGTCACCCTGCTCGGCGCCACCCCGTACGTCGACGACGCCCTGGCCGACGCCGTGGAAGCGGACCTGGGCCTCCCCGCCACCTGGGCGCACGGCCTCACCGCCGGGCGGGTGCCCGCCGATCGGACCGCCTTCGGCGCACCGGGATTCGTCCTGGCGGGCGGTATCGGCGGCGGCCTCCAGCTGCACCGGGCGGAACCCGACGGCACCGCGGGCGCCCGCGTGGGCGGCTACGCGCTGCCGGACCGGGAACTCCTGACCGTCGTGGCCTGGGCCCTCACCGAGCGCCCGGTCGGCGACCCCTCGGCGGGGCCCGCGGTGCGGCTGTTCGGCAGACTGCGGGCCCTGCTGGACACCCCCGGCACCCTCGTCCACCTGGGCCGCCACCCGTCGCTCGCCACGGCCGCGCCCGGCACCCCCGGCTTCGCGCCCCACACCGGCCCGGTACTGCCCTGCGCCCAGCCCCTGAGGGCGAACGCCACCGCACCGACCGCCGTGTACGACGACGGCCTCCTCGTGGTCTCCGCCCCCCACGGCGACGTCTTCCTGCACACCTCCGCCCTCGCCGGTCCGGCCGCCCCGGCAGCGCTGGAACGGACCGAGCGCCTGTGCGGCGACCTGGCCCTGCCCCGCCTCCTGGGCGAGGTCCACGCGATCCAGGAGCTGCGCACGGGCGGGCTCGCCCGGATGACCGAGCGCGTCTCCACGACCCCGGTACCGCCGGGCGGCTACGAGCTGAACCCGGCCCTGAGCGTCCCCGGCCTGGTCACCGAGGCCGCGGGCACCCTGGGCATCGGCCCCGAGGCCGCGACGCTGTACCTCCAGCTCCTGACCCTCGCCCGCCCCACCGACCAGAACATCCGCCGCTGGAACGACTGGACTCCCGCCCGCCACCGGGCCGCGGAGACGGAACTGCTGACCACGGGCGCGGTGGAGCGGGCCAAGCGCCCCCGAGCGGGACGCACCCTGTTCGTACCGGGCCCCTGGACCGACCTCAAGTCCCCCCACCTCCCCCTGGAAACCGCCAAACTGCCCCACCACCGAGCCGAAGCCCTCACCCCGACCGACCTGCGCGGCCCGTTCCCCCGCCTCCTGTGCCCGGTCCCTCCGCACGAACTGTTCACGCGGACATGGACGACCACGCGGTGACCCGGCTTCTCCTCCTCCCGCGCCGGGACAAGGCCGTGCGCCCACCCCGGTGTTGACGTCGGCCCCGCCCGATCACCCGACCCCCACACACGACCCTTACGTCCACATCAGGCACACTCGGACTCCGGAGAACACCGGAGCGACCGCACACTCCCGACACCCCGTCAGAAGCGGGGCCGGGCAAGCCCCCAGACGACACGAAAGGGGAATAACGACGGAACCACACCACAGGTTCCGTTTCCTCCTCGTTGCCCGGCGTGACCTGCCGTGATACACAGAGTGACGATACGACCCTTCGTTTACCGTTCCGCGCCCCCCGTTAGGGGCCCGCACGGGCCGGCGGCAAGGGATCCGTACGAAAACCGCCAATCAATGACGCCAAGTCGACATACCTCGGCGTGATTGTCGGCGAGAATGGGCTCGACCTCTGCGCACCCGCGTGGAGGCGTGCGAAGCGGACGCCCCGGCGGACGCGCCGCACAGCCATCGAAGACAACGGAACGACCCACTAGGGGCGGTGACTTACATGTTCGTTGCGGCCGACAAGGGCGACATCACCACCATCATCGGCGGAATCGCCCCGGACTGGGGGCCTTTCGGCAGCCTGGGCAACGAGGCACGCGTGATGATCGAGGTCGTGATGGCGGTCGCCATCCTCCTGTGCCTCGGCATCGCGATCTGGGGCGCGGCCAAACAGCGCATCGGCGCGACCGCCCTGCGCGACACCTTCAGCGCCGAACAGGGCAAGGGCCTCATCATCGCCGGCCTCACCGGCGTCTTCATCATCGGCTCCCTGGGCACGCTCTTCACCATCGTGTACGGCATGGCCGTGTAGCGCGGCGGCCCGCCCACGTCCCGGCCGGGCCGCCGGCTCCGCCCGGTTCCCCCTCCCACCCCACCCGTCCGTCGTGCCCACCGGCTGAGGTTGCGTTTCCCTGATGTCGAGTCTCCACACCGCGCCCGCGCGGGAACCAGCGCGGCTACCGTCGTACTGCTACGCCTTTCGGTACGACGTCGAAGTTGAAGGGGCGACTGCGGCATGAGTCTCGGCGACGAGCAGGGGTACGGCGAGTCCTCACGCTCCGGTGACGACGCGTACGGGGGATACGCCGGCACCGGCCAGACCCGAACCCGCCTCCCCGAAGGCGGCGGCGACCCGTACGGCGGCGCCCCCCGCCGCCCCCGCTCCTCCTCCAGAAGCCTCGTCACCGTCGTCGGCGTCGTCGTCCTCCTCATCGCCGCCATCGCCTTCGCGAACCGTGGCGGCGACGGCGACGGCGCGGGAGTCTCCGACAAGGCTGAGACTGCGCCGACGGCCGCTTCCGGTGAGCAGCCGGTCAAGTCGAAGGCCGCAGGGATTCCCAACGGCTACGCGCAAAATGCTCAGGGAGCTGAGAGCGCAGCGGCTAACTACGCTATTGCGCTGGGCTCGGCTGACATGTTCAACACTCAGCGGCGGCACGAGATCGTAAACGCCGTCTACGCCCCCGACGTCGCGGCCAACCGTCAGGGCAAGCTCGACGATGTCTACGCCGACGCGAACTTCTTGGCCAACATCGGCCTGAGTAAAGACGGCTCAGCACCGAGCGGGCAAACATTCATCTCGCGTGTCATCCCCGTGGGCACCAAGGTCACCACCTCCAGCGACCGCGCCGCCTCTGTCGAACTCTGGTACACCTCGCTCTTCGGCATGTCCGGCGAAGACTCCACAAACCCGGTGACCGAAAGCTGGTTCACGACCACGTACGAACTGCAGTGGGTCGGCGGCGACTGGAAGGTCACCGACTTTACTCAGAAGGACGGCCCCGTCCCGGTCGGGCGGGACCAGAAGGCCTCCACCGCCGAGGACATGACCAAGGCCGTCCAGGAGTACGGAGGGTTCACGTATGCCCGTTAAGCACAGCGCGCTCAAGGTCGCTGCCGCTGTCACGGCCGTTCAGGCCACCGCGGTCCTTCTGGCCAGCCACGCCTTCGCTGCCCCCACGCCCACACCCAGTCCTTCTGACAGCAACAACCCCTGTGACCTGATCCGCGGCCCGGCTCAGGACTACTGCGAACGCGGATCCGGCGACAGGGGCAACACCCGCACCCTCCCCAACGACGTAGCCACCACCCTCGACCCCCTCTCCTCCCTCGCCCAAGGCTGCGCGGACGCCGCCTCCTGGACCATCGACAAACTCTCCGCCGCGGTCAACGACACCGCGAACGTCGACTTCACGAACCCCAAGTTCCTGCAGCAGTACGCCGTCGTGTTCGCGGCGTCGACGATCCTCACCCTCGTCCTGTGGCTGCTCGCGGTCGCCAAGCGGGCCGTGCGGGGCGTCCCCCTCACCACGGCCCTCTCGGAAGCCGTCGGCTTCCTCTGGCTGACCGTCCTCGCCTCCGCCTTCACCCCCCTGATCCTCTACACCGTCGTCTCGGCGACCGACGGCGTCACCGACGTCCTCGCCCAAGCCACCGGCGACCAGACGGACACCTTCTTCGGCACCTTCTCCGGCGCCCTGAAGAAGGGCGAGGACATCGGCGGCGGCCCGATCATGCTGATCGTCGTCTCCCTCGTCTCCATCCTCGCCGCCGGCGTCCTCTGGCTGGAGCTCGTCATCCGCGCCGCCCTGCTCTACGTCGGCGCCCTCCTCGGCACGGTCGTCTACGCCGGTCTGGTCGACAAGAACCTGTGGGGCCACGTCCGCCGCTGGGCGGGCATCATGATCGCGGTCATCCTCATCAAACCCGTGATCGTGATCGTCCTGGGCCTCGCGGGAGCACTCTCCGCGGACGACGGCCCCAACGCCTTCTCCGCCGTCGTCTCCGGCCTCGCCATCATCCTCCTCGCCATCTTCGCCTCGGCGATGATCTACCGCTTCGTCCCCGGCTTCGGTGACGAGATCGCCGGCTCCCGCAACAACCGCATCATGCGCGGCGCCGAAGGCAAGGCCGCCGCCGTCATCAGCTCCCCGGCCAGCCTCGTCGCCCAGGGCATCAAGACCCACAGCTCCCGGGCCGACAACAACGGCGGCGGCGGGAACACCACCCCCCGCCAGGCCAACCCCGCATCCGGCGGCGTGGCAGCCCACAGCTCGCGCCCCGCGAACGGAGGCGGCGGAACTGTCCCCTCCGCCGCACCCCCGCCCCGCACGAGCCCGGTCAACACCCCCCACGCCGGCAACACCCGCAACAGCAACCGCACGGGAGGTGAAGGGCGTTGACGACCGAGTCCCACCATCTGTCCCATCCGGTCACGCCCCGCCGTACCTATCTGATCGGCCGCGCCCGGCCGAACGCGATCATCGGCCGGAACCGCGAGTCCGGCGAGATCGCGCTCATCATCGCGGGCGCGTTCCTCGGCATGATGTCCGGCCTCCTCGTCCCCGTACTCGTCCCCCGCATCGCCCTGCTCACCGGCTTCCCGATGCTCGCGCTCGCCGCGGTCTACGTGCCGTACAAGCGCCGGACCTTCTACAAGTGGTTCGAGATCAACCGCAGTTACAAGCGCAGCCTGCGCCGCGGCACCACGTACCGCTCCACCAACATGGAGGCCGGCACCCGCCTCGACGGCCGTGAGGTCGAGGTCGGCCCCCCGCCGGGCATCGGCCGCATCACCTGGCTGGCCGCGCCCTTCGGCCCCGACGAGATCGCCGTCCTCCTGCACGCCGACCGCCGGACCGTCACCGCCGCCATCGAGATCGAGGGCCCCGGCGTGGGCCTGCGCGACTCCGAGGACCAGGAAGCCCTCGTCGACCGCTTCGGCACCCTCCTCAAGCACGTGGCCAACGGCGACGGCTTCGTCACCCGGCTGCAGATGCTCGCGCGCACCCTCCCCGCCGACCCCGACGCGCACGCCAAGGACGTCGCCCAGCGCGGCGACGACCGCGCCCCGGGCTGGCTGCAGCAGTCGTACGACCAGCTCCAGTCCATGGTCTCCACCAGCAGCGAGCAGCACCGCGCGTACCTCGTCGCCTGCATGCACTACTCTCGCGAACTCGCCGCCGAGGGCCACGCCATGGCCCGCGCCGCCCGTCCCAAGGGCCGCAAGCTCGACAAGGACGCCGGCCTCGCCGTCGTCATGGCCCGCGAACTGACCGACATCTGCTCGCGCCTCCAGGAGGCCGACATCCGCGTACGGCAGCCGCTCGGGCAGGGCCGCCTCGCCTCCCTCATCCACTCCATGTACGACCCGGACCACCCCATCGACCACATCCAGGCCATGACCAAGCGCAACGCCTGGCCGGCCGAACTCGACGCGATGGAACCGGACTACCTCCAGGCCAAGACCCGCGAGTCCTCCACCCGCGCCCCCTGGTGCCACGCCACGGCCTGGGTCAAGGAGTGGCCGATGACTCCGGTCGGCGTCAACTTCCTGGCGCCCCTGCTGGTCCACACCCCGGACGTCATCCGCACGGTCGCCGTCACCATGGACCTCGAACCCACCGAGGTCGCCATCGAACGCATGCTCACGGAGAAGACGAACGACGAGGCGGAGGCGTCCCGCGCCGCCAAGATGAACCGCACCGTCGACCCCCGTGACGTGGCCTCCCACTCCCGCCTCGACCAGCGCGGCGAGGACCTCGCCAGCGGCGCGGCCGGCGTCAACCTCGTCGGCTGGATCACCGTCTCCTCCCGCTCCCCGGAGGCCCTGGCACGCGACAAGCGCACGATAAGGGCCTCGGCCGGTAAGTCGTACCTCAAGCTGGAGTGGTGCGACCGCGAACACCACCGGGCCTTCGTCAACACGCTCCCGTTCGCCACCGGAATCCGAAGGTAGGGCTGCCCCGATGCGGGATCACCCGAGGACCCCTGGAGCCCCACCGCACTTGGAGGTGAAGCACTGATGCGGGACCCGATGTCCGCCCTCACGGACGCCTTCACGTCCTTCCTCTTCGGCAAGGTCGAGACGACCCGCCTCCCCGTGCGCACCTCCACGGGCCAGGCCCAGGCCGTGTACCTCCCGACCGCCGCCCCCGGCCTCGGCGACTCCGGCGTGATCATCGGCCGCGAGGTCTACTCGGGGAAGGGCTACATCTACGACCCCTTCCAGCTCTACGGCCAGCAGCTCCCCGCCCCGCACTGGCTCGTCCTCGGCGAGTCCGGCAACGGCAAGTCGGCCCTGGAGAAGACGTACGTCCTGCGCCAACTCCGCTTCCGCGACCGCCAGGTCGTCGTCCTCGACGCCCAGGGCGAGGACGGCGTCGGCGAATGGAACCTCATCGCGCAGGAGCTGGGAATAACTCCCATCCGCCTGGACCCGACGGCCGCCCTCGACATGGGCATCCGCCTCAACCCCCTCGACCCCTCGATCACCACGACGGGCCAGCTGGCGCTGCTCCGCACGATCATCGAGGTGGCGATGGGCCACGGCCTGGACGAACGCTCCGGCTTCGCCCTCAAGGTCGCCCACGCCTACGTCAACGAGACCATCGTCGAACGCCAGCCGGTCCTCACCGACATCGTCGAGCAACTCCGCCACCCCGAGCCGGAGTCCGCGGAGGCGATGAACGTCGCCATAGACGACGTACGGGCCTGGGGCCTGGACGTGGCGCTGGTTCTGGACCGCCTGGTCGACGGTGACCTGCGCGGCATGTTCGACGGCCCCACCACCGTGGGCATCGACCTCGACGCGCCCCTGATCGTCTTCGACCTGTCCCACATCGACCGCAACTCCATCGCCATGCCCATTCTGATGGCGATCGTCGGCGTGTGGCTGGAGCACACCTGGATCCGCCCCGACCGGAAGAAGCGCATCTTCCTGGTCGAGGAGGCCTGGCACATCATCAACAGCCCGTTCGTGGCCCAGCTGTTCCAGCGTCTGCTGAAGTTCGGCCGACGGCTCGGCCTGTCCTTCGTCGCGGTCGTCCACCACCTGTCCGACGTCGTCGACGGCGCGGCGGCCAAGGAGGCGTCCGCCATCCTCAAGATGGCCTCGACACGGACGATCTACGCCCAGAAGGCGGACGAGGCGAGAGCCACGGGCCGTGTCCTGGGCCTGCCCCGCTGGGCGGTGGAGATCATCCCCACCCTCACGCCCGGCATCGCCGTCTGGGACGTCAACGGCAACGTCCAGGTGGTCAAGCACCTGATCACCGAGACCGAACGCCCCCTCGTCTTCACCGACCGCGCGATGACCGAGTCCTCCGCCGACCGTCTGGCGGACGAGGACGACGCCCTGCGCGCCGCCGAGCTGGAGGCGGAGGAAAGGGCGGCCGCGTTCGTCGAACACCGGCTGAGCGAGATCGACGGCTACGGCTCCTCCGAGTCGACGGTGGCCTGACCGGGACCGGGACGAGTACCGACAGGACAGACCGACAGGACAGTGCGAGCGGGAACGGACAGGGTCGGGCCAGGACAGGGTGACAGCGTGAACGGCGGCATGCGATGAGACCGGACGACCGGCACCCCCGGCAGGGCGGCGGCGGCATCCCCGACGGGCTGCTGATCGCCCTCCTCGGCTTCCTGGTGGGCCTGACCGTGCTGATCTGGTCGGCCACCGGCCTGGCCGGCGTCTTCGCCCACGGCGCCTGGCCCGACGCCGTCACCTTCGGCCGCACCCCCCTCGCCGTACGCAACCTGGTCTCCGCCCCCCAGGACCTCGCCGCCGCCTGGCCCGACACCCCCGCCGACCAGCTCTCCGGCTACGGCCTCTTCTGGGGCCTCGTGATCAGCCAGCTCATGGTCCTCCTCGTCCTGACCGTCTTCACCATGGGCACGCTGGCCCGCTGGAAGGCCGTACGGGCCCGGGAGAAGGCCGCCCGGAGCCACCCACCGGCAGCCACGACGACAGCACCGCCCACCGCGTCCCCCGCCCACACCCCGGTGGAACAGGTCACCCACGCCGAGCCCCCCACCGCGGCCGGCACCACCCCGGCGTCCGGCACCCACGGGGACCCGGCAGCCCCCCTCCCCTCACCCAGCGGCCGCCTCGCCCCACCCGCGGGATTCCCCGCCACCCTCGCTCCACCGCTCCCCGAGCCACGGCACGGCACCCCGTCGGCACCACCCGCCCCACCGGCCGAGGCCGGCGCACCGGCCGACCCGCACCCAGGCGGGCCGACCCGCACGATCCCCTCGGCCCCCTTGATCCCCTCGGTTCCCCCGGTCGTCCTGGGCCCCGCCGAGTCCCGCCGCCCCCTTGCCGTCCAGGCCGTACGGGAGGCCGAGGGCCCCGCCCTGGTGGTCACCTCCGACCCCACGGTCTGGTCGGAGACGAAGGACGCCCGCGCGAAGCTCGGCCCGGTCCTCCTCTACGACCCCGCGCACCGCTGCGACACCCCGGCCCGCCTGCACTGGTCCCCCGTCACCGGCTGCGAGGACAAGCCGACAGCGCTGGCCAGGGCGACCGCCCTGCTCGCCGCCATCCGCCCCACCGCCAAGATCGACCAGGCCATGGCGGACACCGCCGAAACCCTCCTGCGCAGCTACCTCCACGCCGCCGCCATAGACAACCGCACCATCCGCCATCTGCACCGCTGGGCCCAGGGCGGCAACGTCCAGGAAGCGGTCCGCACCCTGCGCACGAACCCCAAGGCGGCCCCCGGCGCGGCGGGCGAACTGGAATCGGCCCTCACCTCGCACCCCGAACGCCGCGACATCGCCCAGCAGTTGACGGCCCGGGCCCTCTCCGCGCTCTCCACGGTCAACATCCGGGAATCCTGCACACCGAACCGCGCCGACTCCCTCGCCCTGGATTCCTTCGTACGCGAGGGGGGAACGCTCTATGTGGTCGGCGACCCCATCGAGGACCCCAAGGCGAACCCCTCCGCCATGCCCCTGCTGACGGCCCTCGCCTCAAGCGTGGTCGAGCGCGGCCGGCGCATGGCCGAACGGTCATCCTCCGGCCGCCTCGACCCACCACTCACGCTGGTCCTGGACGACGTGGCAGCCGTGGCCCCCCTCCCCCAGCTCCCCGCGCTCCTGACCGGGGGCGCCGACCAGGGCCTCCCCACCCTGGCCCTCCTCCGCTCCCGCGAACAGGCCAGATCCCGCTGGCCGCACCAGGAAATCCCGCTGCCGTAGCGGCCGTGCACAGTCCCGGGATCGGTCACTCCGCCGCCGACTGCTCCTCCTCGGAAGGCACCGCGTACCCGGCGACGGACGGCCACCGCACGGTCAGCACCACCGACTCCTCCTCCGCGACCCAGGAGTGATCCACCCCGCGCCCCCAGACGACATAGTCGCCCTGGCGCTCCAACACAACGCTACGGCCGGGGAAGTCGACCCGGAACCGACCGCTGATCAACACCTGAAGGGCGGTACGTTCCTCGCCCCGGACCCACTGCGCACGCGTGTCGCCCTGCGGGTGGACCCCCCATTTGATCTCCACGGCCTCACTTCTCCGCGGATCCCCCTCCGCCTTGAAGTGCCCGAGCAGCCACCCGCGGTCCAGCGCCGCGTCCTTGCCGGCGTTGCCCACATACACGCTGTCGTCCATGCCGCCGAACGCTAACACCAGCCCCGCCCGGTCCCTCTACGCGGCCGTCAGCACGTACTCCAGCTCAAGCTCCAGCCCCGTATCCCCCTCGACCGTCACCCCACTGTCCACGAACCCGTTCCGTCGATAGAAGGCCACGGCCCGCCCGTTCCCCTCGTGCACGAACAGCCGCACCCGGTCCACGCCGACGCCCCGGGCCCACTCCACCGCAGCCGCGAACAGCTGCTCGCCCACGCCCATGCCCCGGTATCCGTCCCGCAGGAACACGCCCACCAGATGCGCCTGCCGCCGCTCGACGGTCCCTCCGAAGAAGTCCCGCGTGCCGGCCTCTTCCACGAGCACGGTCACGGTCCCGACCCACCGGCCGTCCTCGCCCTCCGCCACGAACTGCTGACGCTCGCGCGCCCCCTCCGCAGCCCCTTCGGTCCGCTCCTTCCAAAAGGAGTCCGGCCTCGCCGAGGCAACGTCGTACGTCTCCAGGAACGCGAGATGCGCCACGGGATCCTGCAGCGCCGCCAGGCGCAGCTCCCGCACGTCCCGCCACTCATCAGCCCGCACAGCCCTCACCAGCAGATTCATGCCGGCCACGGTAGTACCGGGCTGCCGCCGGGTTCATCCGGTTTCCGGACCGGAAAACCCCCGGAAACGCAGAAAGGCCCACACCATAAGGTGTGGGCCTTTCCCAATATTTGTTCGGCGGCGTCCTACTCTCCCACAGGGTCCCCCCTGCAGTACCATCGGCGCTGTAAGGCTTAGCTTCCGGGTTCGGAATGTAACCGGGCGTTTCCCTCACGCTATGACCACCGAAACACTATGAAACACTCAACCGCACCACACCCGTGACCCAGGCATGGGGTTGTTCGTGGTTTCAGAACCAACACAGTGGACGCGAGCAACTGAGGACAAGCCCTCGGCCTATTAGTACCAGTCAACTCCACCCATTACTGGGCTTCCATATCTGGCCTATCAACCCAGTCGTCTACTGGGAGCCTTACCCCATCAAGTGGGTGGGAATACTCATCTCGAAGCAGGCTTCCCGCTTAGATGCTTTCAGCGGTTATCCCTCCCGAACGTAGCCAACCAGCCATGCCCTTGGCAGAACAACTGGCACACCAGAGGTTCGTCCGTCCCGGTCCTCTCGTACTAGGGACAGCCCTTCTCAATATTCCTACGCGCGCAGCGGATAGGGACCGAACTGTCTCACGACGTTCTAAACCCAGCTCGCGTACCGCTTTAATGGGCGAACAGCCCAACCCTTGGGACCGACTCCAGCCCCAGGATGCGACGAGCCGACATCGAGGTGCCAAACCATCCCGTCGATATGGACTCTTGGGGAAGATCAGCCTGTTATCCCCGGGGTACCTTTTATCCGTTGAGCGACGGCGCTTCCACAAGCCACCGCCGGATCACTAGTCCCGACTTTCGTCCCTGCTCGACCCGTCGGTCTCACAGTCAAGCTCCCTTGTGCACTTACACTCACCACCTGATTGCCAACCAGGCTGAGGGAACCTTTGGGCGCCTCCGTTACCCTTTGGGAGGCAACCGCCCCAGTTAAACTACCCATCAGACACTGTCCCCGATCCGGATCACGGACCCGGGTTAGACATCCAGCACGACCAGACTGGTATTTCAACGACGACTCCACCCGAACTGGCGTCCGAGCTTCACAGTCTCCCAGCTATCCTACACAAGCCGAACCGAACACCAATATCAAACTGTAGTAAAGGTCCCGGGGTCTTTCCGTCCTGCTGCGCGAAACGAGCATCTTTACTCGTAGTGCAATTTCACCGGGCCTATGGTTGAGACAGTCGAGAAGTCGTTACGCCATTCGTGCAGGTCGGAACTTACCCGACAAGGAATTTCGCTACCTTAGGATGGTTATAGTTACCACCGCCGTTTACTGGCGCTTAAGTTCTCAGCTTCGCCAAGACGAATCCTGACTAACCGGTCCCCTTAACGTTCCAGCACCGGGCAGGCGTCAGTCCGTATACATCGCCTTACGGCTTCGCACGGACCTGTGTTTTTAGTAAACAGTCGCTTCTCGCTGGTCTCTGCGGCCACCCCCAGCTCACCGAGTAAATCGGATCACCAGTGATGGCCCCCCTTCTCCCGAAGTTACGGGGGCATTTTGCCGAGTTCCTTAACCATAGTTCACCCGAACGCCTCGGTATTCTCTACCTGACCACCTGAGTCGGTTTAGGGTACGGGCCGCCATGAAACTCGCTAGAGGCTTTTCTCGACAGCATAGGATCATCCACTTCACCACAATCGGCTCGGCATCAGGTCTCAGCCTTATGTGCGACGGATTTACCTATCGCACGGCCTACACCCTTACCCCGGGACAACCACCGCCCGGGATGGACTACCTTCCTGCGTCACCCCATCACTCACCTACTGCAAGTCTGGTTCGTCGGCTCCACCACTCCCCTTTGCCCGAAGGCTCCGGGGCGGCTTCACGGACTTAGCATCGCCTGGTTCGATGTTTGACGCTTCACAGCGGGTACCGGAATATCAACCGGTTATCCATCGACTACGCCTGTCGGCCTCGCCTTAGGTCCCGACTTACCCTGGGCAGATCAGCTTGACCCAGGAACCCTTGGTCAATCGGCGCAAACGTTTCTCACGTTTGTATCGCTACTCATGCCTGCATTCTCACTCGTGAACCGTCCACCACTGCCTTCCGGCGCGGCTTCACCCGGCACACGACGCTCCCCTACCCATCCCAGCCCCCGTTGGGGGTATCTGCTGGAATGACACGACTTCGGCGGTACGCTTGAGCCCCGCTACATTGTCGGCGCGGAATCACTAGACCAGTGAGCTATTACGCACTCTTTCAAGGGTGGCTGCTTCTAAGCCAACCTCCTGGTTGTCTCTGCGACTCCACATCCTTTCCCACTTAGCGTACGCTTAGGGGCCTTAGTCGATGCTCTGGGCTGTTTCCCTCTCGACCATGGAGCTTATCCCCCACAGTCTCACTGCCGCGCTCTCACTTACCGGCATTCGGAGTTTGGCTAAGGTCAGTAACCCGGTAGGGCCCATCGCCTATCCAGTGCTCTACCTCCGGCAAGAAACACACGACGCTGCACCTAAATGCATTTCGGGGAGAACCAGCTATCACGGAGTTTGATTGGCCTTTCACCCCTAACCACAGGTCATCCCCCAGGTTTTCAACCCTGGTGGGTTCGGTCCTCCACGAAGTCTTACCTCCGCTTCAACCTGCCCATGGCTAGATCACTCCGCTTCGGGTCTTGAGCGTGCTACTGAATCGCCCTGTTCGGACTCGCTTTCGCTACGGCTACCCCACCCGGGTTAACCTCGCAACACACCGCAAACTCGCAGGCTCATTCTTCAAAAGGCACGCAGTCACGAGGCAAGCACAAGTGCTTGCCCGACGCTCCCACGGCTTGTAGGCACACGGTTTCAGGTACTATTTCACTCCGCTCCCGCGGTACTTTTCACCATTCCCTCACGGTACTATCCGCTATCGGTCACCAGGGAATATTTAGGCTTAGCGGGTGGTCCCGCCAGATTCACACGGGATTTCTCGGGCCCCGTGCTACTTGGGTGTCTCTCAAACGAGCCGCTGATGTTTCAGCTACGGGGGTCTTACCCTCTACGCCGGACCTTTCGCATGTCCTTCGCCTACATCAACGGTTTCTGACTCGTCCTGTCGCCGGCAGACGACAGAAGAGAGATCCCACAACCCCGTATACGCAACCCCTGCCGGGTCTCACACGCATACGGTTTGGCCTCATCCAGTTTCGCTCGCCACTACTCCCGGAATCACGGTTGTTTTCTCTTCCTGCGGGTACTGAGATGTTTCACTTCCCCGCGTTCCCTCCACTTGCCCTATGTGTTCAGGCAAGGGTGACAGCCCATGACGACTGCCGGGTTTCCCCATTCGGAAACCCCCGGATCAAAGCCTGGTTGACGACTCCCCGGGGACTATCGTGGCCTCCCACGTCCTTCATCGGTTCCTGGTGCCAAGGCATCCACCGTGCGCCCTTAAAAACTTGGCCACAGATGCTCGCGTCCACTGTGCAGTTCTCAAACAACGACCAACCACCCATCACCCCCGGACAATCACCGGAGTTCACTGGGGCCGGCACTGAAGGCAGCCGTACGGCCATACCCTCAGACACCCAACAGCGTGCCCGACCAGTCTCTCGTCCGGAGATCATGCTTTCCACACCCGCAAGGGGCAGTACTCACAGCCTCCGGCCCGACGAACCGGCCGAATAATCAACGTTCCACCCATGAGCAACCACCGTCGGACGTTCGCCGACGTTGTGGCCCTGGCTGCCTAGCGGCAGCTAGATGCTCCTTAGAAAGGAGGTGATCCAGCCGCACCTTCCGGTACGGCTACCTTGTTACGACTTCGTCCCAATCGCCAGTCCCACCTTCGACAGCTCCCTCCCTTGCGGGTTGGGCCACCGGCTTCGGGTGTTACCGACTTTCGTGACGTGACGGGCGGTGTGTACAAGGCCCGGGAACGTATTCACCGCAGCAATGCTGATCTGCGATTACTAGCAACTCCGACTTCATGGGGTCGAGTTGCAGACCCCAATCCGAACTGAGACAGGCTTTTTGAGATTCGCTCCGCCTCACGGCTTCGCAGCTCATTGTACCTGCCATTGTAGCACGTGTGCAGCCCAAGACATAAGGGGCATGATGACTTGACGTCGTCCCCACCTTCCTCCGAGTTGACCCCGGCAGTCTCCTGTGAGTCCCCATCACCCCGAAGGGCATGCTGGCAACACAGAACAAGGGTTGCGCTCGTTGCGGGACTTAACCCAACATCTCACGACACGAGCTGACGACAGCCATGCACCACCTGTACACCGACCACAAGGGGGCGACCATCTCTGGCCGTTTCCGGTGTATGTCAAGCCTTGGTAAGGTTCTTCGCGTTGCGTCGAATTAAGCCACATGCTCCGCTGCTTGTGCGGGCCCCCGTCAATTCCTTTGAGTTTTAGCCTTGCGGCCGTACTCCCCAGGCGGGGAACTTAATGCGTTAGCTGCGGCACCGACGACGTGGAATGTCGCCAACACCTAGTTCCCACCGTTTACGGCGTGGACTACCAGGGTATCTAATCCTGTTCGCTCCCCACGCTTTCGCTCCTCAGCGTCAGTAATGGCCCAGAGATCCGCCTTCGCCACCGGTGTTCCTCCTGATATCTGCGCATTTCACCGCTACACCAGGAATTCCGATCTCCCCTACCACACTCTAGTCTGCCCGTATCGAATGCAGACCCGGGGTTAAGCCCCGGGCTTTCACATCCGACGCGACAGACCGCCTACGAGCTCTTTACGCCCAATAATTCCGGACAACGCTCGCGCCCTACGTATTACCGCGGCTGCTGGCACGTAGTTAGCCGGCGCTTCTTCTGCAGGTACCGTCACTTTCGCTTCTTCCCTGCTGAAAGAGGTTTACAACCCGAAGGCCGTCATCCCTCACGCGGCGTCGCTGCATCAGGCTTTCGCCCATTGTGCAATATTCCCCACTGCTGCCTCCCGTAGGAGTCTGGGCCGTGTCTCAGTCCCAGTGTGGCCGGTCGCCCTCTCAGGCCGGCTACCCGTCGTCGCCTTGGTGAGCCGTTACCTCACCAACAAGCTGATAGGCCGCGGGCTCATCCTTCACCGCCGGAGCTTTCCACACTCATCGGATGCCCGAGAGTGTCGTATCCGGTATTAGACCCCGTTTCCAGGGCTTGTCCCAGAGTGAAGGGCAGATTGCCCACGTGTTACTCACCCGTTCGCCACTAATCCCCACCGAAGTGGTTCATCGTTCGACTTGCATGTGTTAAGCACGCCGCCAGCGTTCGTCCTGAGCCAGGATCAAACTCTCCGTGAATGTTTACCCGTGATCGGGTGCACACGTCACGAGAGCGGAACCACCGGAGGAATAGTCCGATGGTTCACAGCGTCCTCGCTGTGTTTTATTTCAAAGGAACCTCGTCCCAGCGAATGCTGGAGACGGGGTATCAACATATCTGGCGTTGATTTTTGGCACGCTGTTGAGTTCTCAAGGAACGGACGCTTCCTTTGTACTCACCCTCTCGGGCTTTCCTCCGGGCTTTTCCCTTCGGTCTTGCTGTCTTGCGTTTCCGACTCTATCAGACCGTTTCCGGTTCCGATTTCCTCGGTGCTTTCCAGGTTTCCGCTTTCGCGTTTCCCTTTCCGGCGAGTCCGACTCTATCAGATCCTTTCGGGCCTGATTCCCAGTCAGCGGGCTTTGTCCTCGCGGCTGTTGGGCCGTTCCGACGTTCCAAACCTTAGCGGATCTGCTCGGCAGTTCCCAATCGGGGCTGTCGAACCCAAATCGAATTGCATTCGGGCGCGCCGAATTCATCCCGACTGGGAGTCGCACTGGTTGGTTTGTGTGCCGCTCGAGGCGGCGGAGGTGCTGTCGCAGAACCGTTAAGGCTCCGTGGCAACCCGAAGAACTTTACGGATCGCAGGGTGGACTGTCAAGCCTCCCCCGGGTGACCCGCGACCAAACCTCGGGCGCTCTCGACCGTACCGCTCAGTCGAGGTCGGTGAGACGGCCGCCGGCGTCCGGCTGGGCGTGCTCGACGCGGCGGAGGAGCCGGGTGAGGACCTCGCCCAGCACGGTGCGCTCCACGGGGGAGAGGTCCTGGAGGAGGTCTTCCTCGAAGACCGAGGCGAGGCGCATGACCTCCAGCCACTTCTCGCGGCCCTCGGGGGTCAGTTCGACGATGACGCGCACCCGGTTGCTCTCGTCGCGCTCCCTGGTCACCAGGCCCTCGGCGACCATGCGGTCGATGCGGTGGGTCATGGCGGCCGGGGTGAGGCCGAGCCGCTTGGCCAGCTCGCTCGGGCCCATCCGGTACGGAGCGCCGGAGAGAACGAGGGCCTTGAGGACCTCCCAGTCGGCGTTGCTGATGTCGAGCGCGGCGGTCTGGCGGCCGTAGGCGACGTTCATACGGCGGTTGAGGCGGGACAGCGCCGACACGATCTTCTCGACCTGGGGGTCGAGGCCCTGGAACTCGCGCTGGTAGGCGGCGATCTGCTCGTCGAGCGTCGGCTCGGCGCTGCCGGAGGTGTCGGGGGTGTCGCCCATGGGCGAAGTATGGCACGGCGCTGCTTGGCGTCGAAGTCCTTCGAGGTGTACTGTTTAGCTTCTAAGTTTTAGCTTCGAAGTCTTCAGTGCTAACCCTTGAGCTGAGGGCTTCCCTTACCTAGGCAGGTGAACGTGACCAGGGGGACGGGCGCAGCGATGCGCCGGATTCACATGGGCAACGCGCTCGGCGCGTTCGGACTCGGCTTCACCGTCCCGTATCTGTACGTCTATGTGGCGCAGGTGCGGGATCTCGGTGCGACGACGGCGGGGCTGGTGCTGGCGGTCTTCGCCGTGGCAGCGCTGGTGGTGCTGCCCTTCGCGGGGCGGGCCATAGTCCGGCGCGGCCCGCTTCCCGTGCTGCTCACCGCCCTGGTCACCGCTGCCGTCGGTTCGCTCAGCCTGGGGCTGGCCTCCAGTGCGACGACCGTGCTGTTGTCCGCGGCGGCACTCGGAGCCGGACAGGCCGTGACACAGCCCGCGCTCGCGACGCTGATCGTCGACTTCTCGCACGCGGAGAACCGGTCCCGGGCCTTCGCCACGCAGTTCTTCCTGCAGAACCTGGGGCTCGGGGTCGGCGGGCTGATAGGCGGGCACCTGGTCGATGCCACGCGCGCGGGGTCGTTCGTCCTGCTGTTCTCCATACAGGCGGCGATGTTCCTGCTGCTCGTGGGTGTGATGGCGACCGTACGAGCGCCTCGCACCGCCGAGGTCGCGGGCGTGCCCGTCGCCGGGGCGTCGGCCGAGGGGAGCTGGAAGCAGCTGCTCGGCAACCGGGCCATGGTGCAGCTGTGCGTCCTGGGCTTCGTGCTGTTCTTCGCCTGCTACGGGCAGTTCGAGTCGGGTCTGAGCGCGTACGGGGTCGAGGCCGCCGGGATATCGACGTCCGCCCTCGGCACGGCGCTCGCCGCCAACACCGCGGTGATCGTCATCGCGCAGTTCGCCGTACTGCGGTTCGTGGAGCGGCGCCGGCGGTCCCGGGTGATCGCCGCCGTGGGGCTGATCTGGGCCGTCGCGTGGGGTGTGGCCGGGTTCGCCGGGCTGGGGCAGACCAGCGAGACCATGGCGACCGCCGCGTTCGTGTCGACCTACGCGCTGTTCGGTCTGGGCGAGGCCATGTTGTCGCCGACCGTCGCGCCGCTGGTGGCCGATCTGGCACCGACGGGGATGGCGGGGCAGTACAACTCCGCGTTCGCGCTGGTGAAGCAGCTCGCGTTGGCGGTCGGGCCGGCGGTGGGCGGGCCCATGGGGGCCTCGCTGCACGCGCCGTACGTCGTGACGTTCCTGCTGTTCTCGTTGGGGATCACGGTGTTGGCGCTGCGGTTGGGGCGGCGGCTCAGCGCGGTGCAGGATCAGCCGGGGCTCGGGGCGAGCCGGGTGGTCGCCCGGGGTGCGGCTGCCTCGGCGTCCCAGCCGGGGGTCGTGTCGGCGTAGGGGTCGCCCCCGCCGCCCTTACCCTTCCCATCCTCAAGGGGCTGCGCCCCTTCGACCCCCATGCGTCCGCCCGGTGGGGGCTGGTCGCGCAGTTCCCCGCGCCCCTGAAAAGCAGGGGCTGCGCCCACTGCTTTTCAGGCCCGCAGGGGCCTGATGCTGTTAGGGGCGCGGGGAACTGCGCGATCAGCCCCACCCGCCCCCGTCCTACGTCCCGCGGCCGGGGAGGGCGAACTCGCACCAGACCGCCTTGCCGCCGCCCGGCGTCCGGCGGCTGCCCCAGTCGGAGGCGATCGTGCCGATGATGGCGAGGCCGCGGCCGGACTCGTCCGCGGCGTCTGCTCTGCGGCGGCGGGGCAGGTGGTCGTCGCCGTCGGTGACCTCGACGATCAGACGGCGGTCGGTGCGGCGCAGCCGCAGGCGCATCGGCGGTGTGCCGTGCTGGAGGGAGTTGGCGACGAGTTCGCTGGCGGCCAGGACGCCCAGGTCGTGGAGTTCCGGCGGGAAGCGCCAGCTGGTCAGGACGCCAGAGGCGAAGGCGCGGGCGCGGGGGGCCGCTTCCACACCGCCGAGGAGTTCCAGCGCGGCGTTGCGGAAGAGTTCGCCGTCGGGGCCGACGCGGGCGGGGTGCTGGAGGACGAGGACGGCCACGTCGTCGTCGTGGTCGGCGGTGACGCCGGTCGAGCGGACGAGGCGGTCGCAGACGACCTGCGGAGTGCCCGTGGCGCCGGACAGGGCGCGTTCCAGGGCGGCGATCCCCTCGTCCAGGTCCTCGTTGCGGCGCTCCACGAGCCCGTCGGTGTAGAAGACGGCCGTGGAGCCGGGGCCGAGGGGGATCGAACCGGAGGCGTGGGTCCAGCCGCCGGTGCCGAGCGGGGGACCGGTCGGTTCGTCGGCGCGCAGGACCGTGCCGCTCTCGTCGCGGACGAGGATGGGCAGATGGCCCGCCGAGGCGTAGACCAGGCGGCCCTCGTTGGGGTCGTGGACGGCGTAGGCGCAGGTGGCGATCTGGTTGGGGTCGATCTCCGTGGCCAGGCCGTCCAGCAGCTGGAGGACCTCGTGCGGGGGGAGGTCGAGGCGGGCGTAGGCGCGGACGGCCGTGCGCAGCTGGCCCATGACGGCGGCGGCGCGCACCCCGCGGCCCATGACGTCGCCGATGACGAGGGCCGTGCGGCCGCCGCCGAGGGTGATGACGTCGTACCAGTCGCCGCCGACGGCGGTCTCGGTGCCGCCGGGGTGGTAGACGGCGGCGATGCGCAGGTCGTCGGGTTCTTCCAGCTCCTGGGGGAGGAGGGAGCGTTGGAGGGTGACGGCGGTCTCGCGCTGGCGGCGTTCGCTCGCGCGGAGGCGTTCGGCGGCCTCGGCGTGGTCGGTGACGTCGGCGGCGAAGATCAGGACACCGCCGTCGCTCCGGCCGGCTCCGCCGGGGACGGCGACCGGGGTGCAGGTGATCGTGTAGCTGCGGCCGCCGGCGGCCTTGCGGGACTTGACCGTGCGTGGCTTGGAGCTGCGCAGGACCTGGTCCAGGAGCGGGAGGAGGCCGAGGTCGTCCAGCTCCGGCAGGGCCTCGCGGGCCGGTTCGCCGAGCGGGCGGGCGCCGAAGGCGGCGGCGTAGGCGTCGTTGACGTAGGCCGTGCGGTGGTCGGAGCCGTGGACGAGGGCGACGAGGGCCGGGATGCGGTCGAGGATCTCGCGGGTGGGGAGGTCGTCGACGGCGGGTACGGCGGGGGTGCCGTCCGGGGGGTCGTCGGTCTGCCGTTCGGCGCGGGCGGCGGGTACGGATCCGTCCCCCCGCCGGTCCGGGGTGACCGTGTGTTCGGTCCGCGCTGCGGCGCGGCGCTGCGTACCGGGGAGCCGGGCGCTCCAGCGCGTGAAGTTCACCGAATCCTTGCCTCGTGCCTCGTGGTGTCGTCTGTGGCCGGCTCCGGATCCGGCCGTGGCCCGGGGGTTGTCGTCCCGGGTGCGGCGGTGGGGGACGCCTGGTCGTGGGTACGTGTGGGCGAGGGGTGGCCCCGCCCGGGAAATGGATCACGTCGCGGACCAGTCTGGCCGACCGGACCGACATCCGTCAGACGTCGGCCCGGTCGGTGGAGTTCCTGGATCGGGTCAGGACGACCCCTTCGGGTCCTCCGGGGGCTTTCCACCGGCCGCCAGTTCGAACTCCGCACGGGGATGTTCGAGTGAACCGAGCGAGACGATCTCTCGTTTGAAGAGGCCGGAGAGGGTCCATTCGGCGAGGACGCGGGCCTTGCGGTTGAAGGTGGGCACCCGGCTCAGGTGGTAGACGCGGTGCATGAACCAGGCGGGGTAGCCCTTGAGCTTCCGCCCGTAGACGTGGGCGACGCCCTTGTGCAGGCCCAGGGAGGCGACCGAGCCGACGTACTTGTGCGCGTACTTCTCCAGGGGCTGTCCGCGCAGGGAGCGGGCGATGTTGTCGCCGAGGGTGCGGGCCTGGCGTACGGCGTGCTGGGCGTTGGGGGCGGTCTCCTTGCCGGGTTCGGCGGTGACGTCGGGGACGGCGGCCGCGTCGCCCGCGGCCCAGGCGTGCGCGACGCCCTCCACGGTCAGCTCGGCGGTGCACTTCAGCCGGCCGCGCTCGTTCAGCGGGAGGTCGGTGGCGGCGAGGACCGGGTGCGGTTTCACACCGGCCGTCCAGACGACCGTGCGGGTCGGGAAGCGGGCGCCGTCGCTGAGCACGGCCACGCGGTCGGCGCACGAGTCGAGACGGGTGTGCAGGCGTACGTCGATGTTGCGGCGGCGCAGTTCGGTGACCGTGTAGCGGCCCATCTCCTCGCCGACCTCGGGGAGGATGCGGTCGGACGCCTCCACGAGGATCCACTTCATGTCCTCGGGCTTGACGTTGTGGTAGTACCGCGCGGTGTAGCGGGCCATGTCCTCCAGCTCGCCCAGCGCCTCCACTCCGGCGTAGCCGCCGCCCACGAAGACGAAGGTCAGGGCCGCGTCGCGGATCGCGGGGTCGCGGGTGGAGGAGGCGATGTCCATCTGTTCGATGACGTGGTTGCGCAGGCCGATGGCCTCTTCGACGGTCTTGAAGCCGATGGCGTAGTCCGCGAGCCCGGGGATGGGCAGGGTGCGTGAGACGGAGCCGGGGGCGAGGACGAGTTCGTCGTACGTCAGCTGCTCGGACTCCGTCCCCTCCTCCTCGGTGGCGAGGGTGTCGAGGGTCGCGATGCGTTTGGCGTGGTTGATCGCGGTGGCCTCGCCGATGACGACCTTGCAGTGGTTCAGGACGCGGCGCAGCGGCACGACGACGTGGCGGGGCGAGATGGAGCCCGCCGCCGCCTCCGGAAGGAAGGGTTGATACGTCATATAGGGGTCGGGGGACACGACGACGATCTCGACGTCGCCCCGTCCGAGTTCCGGTTTCAGCTGTCGCTGCAGGCGCAGCGCTGTGTACAGCCCGACGTAACCGCCGCCGACGATGAGAATGCGCATCGGTTCCTTCACCATCCCATGACGCACCTTGCTCGCTGGTTTGTCCACAGGCCCGGCAATTTGTGTGACCGGTCTCCACAATCGCGCGGAGATGGCCGATTCACCGGCGTGTGCGACAGGTGCGCAGGTCAGACGGTGTGAGTCGGGCGACGGGAGGGGGTGCAAACCGGACGTAAACCACCCGTACTCCGATCGAGGGGCGCTCCGTGCGGAACGTGCCCCTTCTGAATTGACTCCCTCTCAACTATGTTCGTGTGTCGACGGGGTGTAGGGGGATGCGTTCAAGAGGTTCGGTCGAGTCCGGGGTCGAGGTCGTGGATCGCGGGTTCGGGTCCGTTTTCCGAGGGGTCCGCGACGGGCGGTCCGGCTCGGGGACCGGGTTGCCGGCGAAGGAAGTCGGCGACCACCGACGACCTTGGACGCTCGTTCCGCCGCTCCGGCTTCCGATGACGGGGAGAGTCTCCGGGGGGAGACGTCATTACCGGGGGAACACGTATGCATATTCAGGAGTCCCATTGGTCGTCCGCGTCCACCATCGCACCCGGTGGTGCGATCGGCTCGGCGGGCGGCAACGGACGCGGTGAGGGAGTGCGGTCCGCTCCGCTCCGCGTGGATGCACAGCGCAACCTCGAGCACGTGCTGCGCGCGGCGCGCGAGGTGTTCGGTGAGCTGGGGTACGGCGCGCCGATGGAGGACGTGGCCCGCCGTGCGCGGGTCGGTGTCGGCACGGTGTACCGGCGTTTCCCGAGCAAGGACGTCCTGGTCCGCCGGATAGCCGAGGAGGAGACGTCTCGGCTCACCGAACAGGCCAGGGTGGCGCTCGGCCAGGAGGAGGACCCGTGGCAGGCGCTGTCGCGCTTCCTGCGGACCTCCGTGGCCTCCGGTGCCGGGCGGCTGCTGCCGCCGCAGGTGCTGCGGGTCGGGGTCGCCGAGGACGGGTCCGACGACATCGGCGCGATCGTCCCGGACGAGGCGCGGGTGCCGCAGCAGCGGGTCCAGCCGTCGGCCGAGCTCCGGCTCGTCCCGTCCGAGTCCGGCTCCGGTTCGGCCGTGGGCACCGCCGGTTCCGGTGGTCCCGTGGACGACGCCGGTGCTTCGGCGCTGCTCGAGGTCGTGGGGCAGTTGGTGGAGCGGGCCCGGGGCGCGGGTGAGCTGCGCGAGGACGTGACCGTGGCGGACGTCCTGCTCGTGATCGCCACGGGAGCGCCGGCGTTGCCGGACGCGGCACAGCAGGCCGCCGCGTCCGCTCGGCTGCTCGACATTCTGCTGGAGGGGTTGCGGTCCCGGCCTTCGTGACCGCGATCGGGTGACGTTCCGCCCCGGGGGCGGCGCGGGGTGGGTGTCCTCACCCCGCGCCGCCCCCGCCTGTTCCACGGCCCCCTGCCCGTTCCCGCGCACGTTTCCGGGACGCGTGTTACTCGTACGGGTGAATCGTCGCTCTGAGGTCTGGGAAGCCCCCTCGGACGAGTGGTATGCCCGTACTACCGGGGGCTGAACAAAAGCCAATATGGCACTCTGCCCTGGTGTTGGGGACTGGGTCGGCCGGCGGCGGGGGCTTCCGCGATGGGTGTTGACGGGCGGGACGAGCCGGCGCCGGAGACGGCGGCGGCCGGGGCCGGGGCGGAGCCCCAGGTGCCCGAGCAGGGCGGGCGCGGGCTTCCGGCGCCGTGGGACAGCTTCGACTCCGGGGTGCTGCCCCCGCGGGCGCCCTCCGACGCCGACCTGATCGAGGGGATGCGGTCGGGGGACGCCTCGGCGTACGAGGAGCTGTACCGGCGGCACGCGGAGGCCGTACGCCGGTACGCGCGCACGTGCTGCCGGGACGCGCACACGGCCGACGACCTGACGGCCGAGGTCTTCGCCCGCATGCTGCAGGCGGTCCGGGGCGGCGCGGGGCCGGAGCACGCCGTACGGGCCTATCTGCTGACGTCCGTGCGACGGGTCGCCGCGACGTGGACGAGCTCCGCCCGGCGGGAGCAGCTGGTCGACGACTTCGCGGTGTTCGCGGCCCATGCCTCGCGCGGCGCCCGGGTGTCGGACACGGACACGCTCGACCTCGGCGCGGACGTGCGGGCGATGCACGAGGCCGAGCAGTCGATGGCGATGCGGGCGTTCCGCTCGCTTCCGGAGCGCTGGCAGGCCGTGCTGTGGCACACCGAGGTCGAGGACGAGTCGCCCAGCGAGGTCGCCACCCTCTTCGGGCTCGACGCCAACGGGACCCGGGTGCTGGCCAGCCGGGCACGGGAGGGACTCAAGCAGGCGTATCTGCAGGCCCATGTCAGCGCCACGCTCGCCGGCGACCCCGGGGAGTGCGGGCGCTACGCCGACCGGCTCGGCGCCTACGCGCGCGGCGGCCTGCGGACGCGGGCCGAGCGGGGGCTGCGCGCGCATCTGGAGGAGTGCGCGGCGTGCCGACTGGCCGCCGGGCAGATCAAGGAGGTCGCGAGCGGCATCCCGGCCGTCGTCCCCGTGGCGGTCATCGGGTGGTTCGGCGCGGCCGGGTACGCGAAGGTGGCCGCGCTCGTCGCCGGGGGCGCCGGGGCCGGGGCCGTCGGAGCGGCGGCCGCGGCGGGCAAGGGGGCCGGCGGGGCCGCCGCGGAGGGACTCGGCGGACCCGCGAAGGCCGGGATCGCGGTGAGTGTGGCCGGGATGGTCGCCGCGGCGGTGGCGCTCGCGCTGACGGGCGACGACGTGCGGCCCGGGGAGCCGTCGGACCGGCCGTCCGCCTCGCGGCCCGCCGTGGCCGCGCCCCGGCCGGATCCGTCGACGCCCCGGGACACGCCCGCGAGGGGCGCGCCCGCCCGGGTGGTGCCGATGTCCCGGCCGTCACCGGCGCCGGAGCCGACGCCCGCGCCGTCGCGGTCCAGGACCCCGGCACCGGCCGTGAAGCCGACGCCGTCGCCCACGCCGGCCCCGCCCTCGGCTCCCGCTCCGAAGCCGTCGCCCCCACCGACTCCCGCCCCGCCGCCTCCGGCCCCGCCCGCTCCCCCGGCCGTCTACCGGTGGAACGAGCTGCGGTACGACGTCCTCGGCGACGGCACCGCGCCCGAGATGCGGCTCGCGGAGAGCAGCTGGGTCTGGCAGCGGTACGGGATGTCGATCGCCGGAAAGCGCTACGGCAACGGGGTGACCGTGCACGGCCGCTCCTCCGTGACCATCGACCTCAACCGCCGGTGCGACACGTACGACGCGCTGGTCGGCGTCGACGACCTGACGCAGGGCCTCGGCGAGGTCCGTTTCTCCGTCTACGGCGACGGGGTCCGGCTGTGGAGGTCCGGTCCGGTACGGGGCGGGGAACCGGCGGTACCGGTACGGGTGGCTCTCGGCGGGCGGGAGACGGTACGCCTGGTCGTGGAGCCGCACAGCCCCTACGACCTGCCGGTGCTCGCGGACTGGGCGGACTCGCGGTTCGGCTGCGGCTGAGCGGCCGGCCGTCCGCCGGCGGGCGCGCGTGCCGGCGGGTCGGACGTGGACCGGGCCCGGGGCCCGGCGGGTCAGACCTGGCGCGCCGTCGCTCCCGTGCCCAGGGCGCCTCTCTGGGGCGTGATGCCCGCGGGTACGGCGCGCTGTCGGGCGGGGGTGCCCGTCCAGCAGGTGCCGCGGCGGGCGAGGAGGCGGCGCAGCCAGAGTTCGAGGGCGACCAGATCGGCGAGGCCGTCGAGCGGGAGGGGTTCGCCCTCGGCGGCGGCGCGGAGGGCCTTGCGGACGACCCTGGCCTCGACGATGCCCGCCTGCGCGAGCAGGGGCGTGTCGAAGAGGGTGATCAGGGTGTCGGCGGCCACGCGGAGGCCGGTGCGGGCGGCGGCCTGCGAGGTGGCGTGGGAGGGGGCGCCCCAGCCGGGCGGGAGGTCGGTGACGCCGGCGCCCTCCAGGACCGTACGGAGGATCGCGGCGCGGGCGCCCGGCTGGACGCGGAGGGCCTCGGGGAGGGCGCGGCAGGCGCGGACGACCTGGTTGTCGAGGAAGGGGGTGTGCAGGCGCTGGGAGCGGATCTCCACCGCCTGCTCCAGCACCCGGAGGTCGGCCGCGTGCCGGGCCAGGGCCGCGCGGGCGCGGAAGTCGCCGGGGCGCTGGCCGGGGCCGACGGTGGAGCGGCCGGTCGTCGCACCCAGGCGAATCGATACTTCTGCCAGGGCCTCGCCGGTGAGCCAGCGGGCCGCCGGCCCCGGTCTCGCCCAGGTGAGGGCGGCCAGGGAGGCGCCCACCGCGCCGCCGGGCTCCTCGAAGCGGCGCTGCATCAGACGGTCGGCGAGGACCTCCACGCCGGAGCGGTACGGGGTGCGGGCCAGTTTCCGCGCCGCGCCGTACACGCGCGCGGGGACCATCACCGAGCCGTCGGCCTTGGCGAGGGCGGCGACCGGCCGGACCAGGTGACGGCGCTTGCGGTCCATCAAGAGGTCGGCGAGGCGGGCGGGGTGGGCGTCCAGGACCTGGCGGGCGCCGTAGCCGGTGAAGTGGTCCGCGCTGCCGGAGGCGAGGCGGGCGCGGTGGCGGGCCGCCGTCACCAGCGAGGGGCCGGGCTCGTCGGTGAGGGGGACGTCGAGGTCGGCGTACGGGAGCACCTCCTCGCCGCCGGTCACGACCACGTGGTGGAGGCGGGGGTTGGCGGCGAGGGTGCCCGCGCGTTCGCGTTCGGTCTCGCGGCCGGAGGTGACCAGGTCGTTGAAGGTGACGGCGAGGAGGCGTTCGCCGGCGCCCGTGCCGTGGCCGAGGACCGTGCCGGGGGCGCCCGGCAGGCCGGCGGCGAGCAGGGCGAGCGTGCCGGAGGCGGGGCCGCCGGAGACGTCGGCGCCGATGCCGGGGACGGGCATGCCGCGGGCGGCGCGGCGCTCGGCGGGGCCCATGCCGGGCACCGGGCCGGGGTCGACGTCGGGCACGTGCCGGGGGGCGGAGAGACGGACCCGCACGGATTCCACGAGGGCGTCACGGACCGCGTCCACGGCGCTGTCCGGGTCGGCGGAGGGCGCGGCGACGGCGAGGGAGGCGACCGGCTCGTAGCCGGCGATCTCACGCGCCCCGGCGCGCAGGATCAGTGCGTGCCCCGGAGGAATGCGGCGCACGCCGTCGTACGGAGTGGAGTCCTGGAGGGCGTCCGGCACGTCGGGGGCGGCCAGCAGGGCCGCGAGGTGCCCGAAGTCGAGGTTGGCCTCGACGAGGTCGGCGAGGGGCAGGGCGGCCGTCGCGTACGCCGTGCCGCCCGCCCAGGGGGTGTGGAAGACCGGGCGGGCGCCCGCGAGATCGCCGCAGACGGTGACCCGGCGGCCGACCTGGACGACGGCGGTGTAGCTGCCGGGCCACGCGGTGAGGTGGCGCAGGGCGCCGCCCCGGGCCGCGAACAGGCCCACGCGCAGCTGCTCGTCGGTGGCGCCGCAGATGCCGAGCACGGCGATCCTGGTCTGGACGTCGGCGGTCACGACCCGCACCTCGTCGGGCCGCCAGTCGCCGACGGCCCACAGCGGGTCGGGGTCGCCCCACAGGAGGTGGGAGCCGACCGGGTGCACGCTCTCGCCGTCGAATCCGGTCGCGCCGGCGGAACCGAAGGCGGGCGCGCCAGCGGCGGTACTGCTCCAACCCACCAACCACCGCATCGACGCCTCCACAGGCTGTGGACAACCGGTGCACCGTACGAACGGTCCCCATGCTGCCACGAAGGAGGCTTGCCGGAGGCGTGTGGTCCGGCTTGCGCACCGTCGAGTGCGCCCCCGAGGAGCCCTGAACGCTCCCCCGCCGTCTCCTCAAGTCGGCCTGGACGAGGGGCGGTCCATCCCCGTGGACCCCGGGTCTACGACGCGAATGCGCCCCCGGTACGCTCCCCCAAAACACCTAACGCGCCCTCAACAGACGTGGTCGGAGCGGTATTCACGCTCGACGACCACCGTCGATTTTCGGCCAAATCGTCCTCGAAGGGCGAAGTCGGCACGCCCGCCGTACCACCCCCGATGACGACACAGCGTCAACGCACAGTCCGGGAGGCGGAGTTCGCCCCCCGGACCGGTCCGCCGCCCGCGGGGATGTAGGCGGCGGTGTCCCCCAGCCCACTGGATCCAGTACAGCGGGCCGACCCACGCATCACCATGGAACCGCTCCCCCGGTGGCCGGAGTAGAGCGCACGGACAGGCGCACGGCCACACATCGGGAGCACATCACCACCCTCCGTGCTGCGCCCGCACTTTCGTACGGACCACAATCCCGCCAACCGGATTTACGCCCCTTAACGCTTGGGATGCGGCGAACTACGCTGGGTTTACGAATGCCGCGTGCCTATGCCGCCGCGGCAGCCGTCTGTTCGAGGGGTGGCGCAATGTCCAGGGAGCAACGCGGGCCGAACGAAAAGCTCGGCGCCGTTCTCGCCCTCGCGGGAATCAGCAACGCAGGACTCGCGCGTCGCGTCAACGACCTTGGCGCCCAACGCGGGCTGACACTTCGCTACGACAAGACCTCGGTGGCGCGGTGGGTCTCCAAGGGCATGGTCCCCCAGGGTGCCGCGCCGCATCTCATCGCGGCCGCGATCGGGCAGAAGCTCGGCCGTCCGGTGCCGCTCCACGAGATCGGCCTGGCGGACGCGGACCCCGCCCCCGAGGTGGGCCTCGCCTTCCCCCGTGACGTCGGACAGGCGGTGCGCGCGGCGACGGAGCTGTACCGCCTCGACCTCGCCGGCCGCCGCGCGGGCTCCGGCGGCATCTGGCAGTCCCTCGCCGGATCGTTCGCGGTGAGCGCGTACGCCACACCCGCCTCGCGCTGGCTGATAACCCCGGCCGACAGTTCGGTGGCGCGCGAGGCGGGCTCCGCGGAGGGCTCCGGGTCGCCGCTGAAGGTCGGCCACAGCGACGTGCAGAAACTGCGCGAGGCCGCCGAGGACGCCAGGCGCTGGGACTCCAAGTACGGGGGCGGCGACTGGCGTTCGTCCATGGTGCCGGAGTGCCTGCGGGTCGAGGCCGCGCCGCTGCTGCTCGGCTCGTACTCCGACGAGGTGGGCCGCGCGCTGTTCGGAGCGTCCGCGGAACTCACCCGCCTCGCAGGCTGGATGGCCTTTGACACGGGTCAGCAGGAGGCGGCGCAGCGGTACTACATCCAGGCGCTGCGGCTCGCGCGGGCCGCGGCCGACGTACCGCTCGGCGGATACGTGCTGGCGACGATGTCCCTGCAGGCCACCTACCGCGGCTTCGGCGACGAGGGAGTCGACCTCGCGCAGGCCGCGCTCGAACGCAACCGGGGCCTGGCCACCGCGCGCACGATGAGCTTCTTCCGGCTGGTCGAGGCGAGGGCCCACGCGCGCGCGGGCGACGCGGTGGCCGCCGGGGCGGCCCTCAAGGCCGCCGAGGGCTGGCTGGAGCGGGCCCGCGACGGCGACAACGACCCGAGCTGGCTCGGCTTCTACGGCTACGACCGCTTCGCCGCGGACGCGGCCGAGTGCTACCGGGACCTCAAGGCGCCGCGTCAGGTGCGCCGGTTCACGGAGCAGGCGCTGTCGCGGCCGACGGAGGAGTTCGTACGCTCGCACGGGCTGCGGCTGGTGGTGTCGGCGGTCGCCGAGCTGGAGTCCGGCAACCTCGACGCGGCGTGCGAGCAGGGCGTGCGGGCGGTGGAGGTCGCGGGGCGCATCTCCTCGGCGCGCACGACCGAGTATGTGAAGGATCTTCTGCACCGGCTGGAGCCGTACGGGGACGAGCCGCGGGTCATCGAGTTGCGGGAGAGGGCGCGGCCTCTGTTGATGACGCCGGCGTAGGTTTCCGGGCGCCTGTTCGTCTGCGGGGCCGGTGTGCTTCGGCGGGTGCGGGTGCGTGGGGGTTGCTCGCGCAGTTCCCCGCGCCCCTTCAGGGCGCGGCGCCGGGCGCCCGGTATCGAGACGTGACCAGTGCCATGAAGACGGCTTCCGGGTTTGAGGGCATTGTCAGTGGTGCAGTGCACTATCGGAGTCGGGAGGTGGGGCGCGTGCGGAGGCAGGGCGCGTACGACTGCGATGTGCTCGTGGTCGGCGGCGGGATCGTCGGGCTGTCGACGGCGTATGCGATCACGCGGGCCGCACCGGGCACGCGGGTCACCGTGCTGGAGAAGGAACCGGGCCCGGCCCGGCACCAGACCGGGCGGAACAGCGGCGTCATCCACAGCGGGATCTACTACCGGCCGGACTCGCTGAAGGCGCGGTACGCCGTCAGGGGCGCCGCCGAGATGGTCAAGTTCTGCGCCGAGTACGGCATCGACCACGCGGTCACCGGGAAGCTGATCGTGGCCACCGAGAAGTCGGAGCTGCCCCGGCTGCACGCCCTGGTCCAGCGCGGCCGGGAGAACGGGATCCCGGTGCGGGAGCTGGGCGCCGCCCAGATCGCGGAGTACGAGCCGGAGGTGCGCGGGCTCGCGGCCATACACGTCGGCACCACCGGCATCTGCGACTACGTCGGGGTCGCCCGGCAGTTCGCGCGGGCGTCCGGCGCCGAGATCCGGTACGGCGCCGAGGTCGAGCGGATCGACCGGCGGGCCTCGCTGGGGGTAGCCGTCCGGATCCGGGGCGGCGGCGTGGTCCGCGGCCGGGTGCTGGTGAACTGCGCGGGGCTGCACTGCGACGGGGTGGCCCGGATGACCGGGGACGACCCCGGGATGCGGATCGTGCCGTTCCGGGGGGAGTACTTCGAGCTGGCGCGGCCCGAGCTGGTCCGTGGACTGGTGTATCCGGTGCCCGATCCGGCGTTCCCGTTCCTCGGGGTGCATCTGACCCGCGGGATCGACGGCGGCGTCCACGTCGGCCCCAACGCGGTGCCGGCGCTGGCCCGCGAGGGGTACGCCTGGGGCACCGTACGGATGCGTGAGCTGGGGGCGACGCTGGCCTGGCCCGGGTCCTGGCGGATAGCCCGGCGGCACTGGCGGTACGGGGCGGGGGAGCTGCGCCGGTCGGTGTCGAAGAGGGCGTTCACGGCGGCCGTGCGGCGGTTGCTGCCGGCGGTCTCGGAGGGGGACCTCGTGCCCACGGCAGCGGGCGTACGGGCCCAGGCCGTGCTCCGGGACGGGACGCTGGTGGACGACTTCATGATCCGGGAGGGAGCGCGCGCGGTGCACGTGCTGAACGCGCCCTCCCCCGCGGCGACCGCGTCCCTGCCGATCGGGCGGGAGGTCGGGAGGAGGGCCCTGGCGGCGCTGGCCGAGGCGTGACAGGGACCCTGCCGGCGTCGGCCGAGGCGTGACAGGAAGCCTGACAGCGTCGGCCGAGGCGTGACGGGGCGCGCGGGAGTCGTAAAATCGGGGCACTGTGTCTGACTCCGCCGATGCCCCCGAGCCCCGCACCTCCGGTGCCTCCCTTCGGCACACCCGGGTCAAGGGTGAGCCGCGCTTCCCGGACGGGCCCAAGCCGGATCCCGCCGGGTCGCACTTCGAGCGGCGGATCAGGAGTTTCCAGCCACGGCGGAGCCGGGTGACCGCCGGGCAGGCGGACGCCCTGCAGCGGCTGTGGCCCAAGTGGGGGCTCGACATCGACGGACGGCCGCTGGACCTCGTCGGGCTGTTCGGCGACGAGAAGCCGGTCGTGGTGGAGATCGGGTTCGGGATGGGCGAGGCGACCGCGGAGATGGCCGCCGCCGATCCGGACACCAACCTGCTCGCCGTGGACGTGCACACCCCGGGCCAGGGGAACCTGCTGAACCTCGCGGACCAGCACGGCCTCACGAACGTCCGGGTCGCGAACGGTGACGCGATCATCCTCCTGCGGGAGATGCTCCCGCCCGCCTCGCTGCACGGGCTCCGGGTGTACTTCCCCGACCCCTGGCCGAAGAAGCGGCACCACAAGCGGCGGCTGATCCAGCCGGAGTTCCTCACGCTCGTCGCGTCACGGCTCGCGCCGGGCGCGGTCGTGCACTGTGCGACGGACTGGGAGCCGTACGCCGAACAGATGCTGGAGGTGCTGACCGCGCACCCCGACTTCGAGAACACCCGGGCCGACGGCGGTTTCGCGCCACGTCCGGCCTTCCGGCCGCTGACCCGTTTCGAGGGGCAGGGACTGGACAAGGGTCATGTGGTGAACGATCTGCTCTTCCGCCGCGTACAGCAGCGTGAACAGCAGCAGGAGCGACAGCGGACGCGGCAGTCCGACCAACCCGAACACCCCCCCACAGGCGTCTGAAGGCCGTCGTCATGGACCGAACCCGGCGGCGGGCGCGGTCCGGTGGGCCGCACCACGTGCCGTCGCGGGCGGGCCCCTCCCTCGTTAGGGTCAATGCAATGGCCACCAGTCCCCCCTACGCGACGCATCCCCACGGCTCGGCCGACGGGTACGCGTTCAGGCCCACGCGCTGGTGGCAGCGGAAGAGCGTCAGATACGGCGCGCTGACCGCGCTGCTCGCCGTCTCCGGCCTCGTCATCCTCGCGCTCGTCCGCGAACAGACCGGCACCGAGGGGTTCCTCGTCGGACTGGGGCTGGCCCTGCTGCCGCTGCCGCTGCTCATGTCCGCCTTCCGGTGGCTGGACCGGGTGGAGCCGGGGCCCTGGCGGAACCTGGTCTTCGCGTTCGCCTGGGGGGCCTGTGCGGCGGCGCTGATAGCCATCGTGGCCAACAGCTTCGCGACGCGCTGGATAGCGACGGCCACGGCCGATCCCTCGCACGCCGACACCCTGGGCGCCACGGTCATAGCGCCCGTGGTCGAGGAGACCGCCAAGGCCGCGGCCGTCCTGCTCGTCTTCCTGTTCAGACGACGCGACTTCACCTCGCTCGTGGACGGGGTGGTGATCGCGGGGTTCACCGCGACCGGCTTCGCGTTCACCGAGAACATCCTCTATCTGGGCACCGCCTTCGGGACCGACCAGCTCAGCGGGGGGACCGGGCTGGCGTCGGTCACCGCGGCCACCTTCTTCGTGCGCGTGATCATGTCGCCGTTCGCGCATCCGCTGTTCACCGTGCTGACGGGGATCGGCTTCGGGGTGGCGGCGGTCTCCGCCGACTGGCAGCGGGGTCGACGCGTCCTCGTGCCGCTCAGCGGGCTGCTGCTCGCCATGGCGATGCACTCGGTGTGGAACGGCTCGGCGACCTTCGGGGAGTACGGGTTCTTCGCGGTGTACGCGGGGTTCATGGTGCCGGCGTTCGGACTGCTGACGTGGTGGGTGATCTGGGCCCGGCAGCGGGAGCTGCGGACCGTGCGGGAGGCGTTGCCGGCGTACGCGGCCGCGGGCTGGCTGACCCCGCCCGAGCCGTACGTGCTGGGCTCGATGCGGGCCAGGCGGGTGGCGCGGGAGTACGCGGCCCATCACTTCGGGAAGGCCGGGGCGCGGTCGGTGGCGGAGTACGAGGCGTACGCGACACGGCTGGCGTTCCTCCGGCACCGGGGCCTGCGGGGGCGCGCCGGGAGCGACTTCGCGCTCCGTGAGCGGGAGCTGCTGTTCGAGCTGTGGCGGCGGCGGGAGGTGGCCCGCCCGGCGATGGGGTACGCCGGACGGGACGCCGAGCCCAGGTACGGCTATGGCTATGGCTATGGGCACGGGTACGGCTACGAGTACGGGGCGTACGCCGGATACAGCGGGTACGGCGGGTACGGGCCCCACCCCCAGCCGGTGGCCTACGGAGTGGCCGCGTACCCCGGGTACAACCCGTACCGCTCCTAGGACCCGCCGCCGGGGCCGTGTGGGCTACGCCGACGCGTCGGTCAGGCGCCGCAGCTCCTCGGGGGTGAGGGTGAGGTCGGCGACGGCCAGCAGGTCCGGGAGCTGGTCGAGGTTGCGCGCGGAGGCGATCGGCGCGGCGATGGTCGGCTGGGCCGCGAGCCAGGCGAGGGCGACGGTGGCGTGGGCGGCCCCACGGGCTTCGGCGATCTCGTCGAGGGCCGCGAGGACGCGGGTGCCGGCCGGAGTCGCGAGATAGGCGCCGGCACCGGCCGCCCGGGGGCTGTCGACCGTGATGCCGGGGCGGTACTTGCCCGTGAGGAAGCCCTTGGCGAGGGCGAAGTACGGGACGGCGGAGAGGCCGGCGTCGGCGGCGACGGTCTGCAGCGGGCCCTCGTAGGTGTCCCGGGAGACCAGGTTGTAGTGCGGCTGGACGGCCACGTAGCGGGCCAGGCCCTCGGCGTCCGAGAAGTCCAGGGACGCCTTCAGACGCTCGGGGGTGATGTTGGACGCGGCGATCGCCCGCACCTTGCCGGCCTTCACCAGGTCGTCGAGGGCGGTGACGATCTCCTCCACCGGCACCTCGGGCTTGTCGAAGTGCGTGTAGTAGAGGTCGATGCGGTCCGTGCCGAGGCGGGCGAGGGAGGCGTCGGCCGCGGCCTTGATGTTGGCCGCCGTCAGCCCCTGGTACTCGGGGTGCTGGCTCACCTTGGTCGCGATGACCACGTCGTCCCGGTTGCCCCGGGACCTGACCCACCTGCCGATGATGCTCTCGGACTCACCGCCCGTGTGGCCCTCCACCCAGGCCGAGTAGGAGTCGGCGGTGTCGACGAAGTTGCCCCCGGCGGCCGTGTAGGCGTCGAGGACGGCGAAGGACTGTGCCTCGTCGGCCGTCCACCCGAAGACGTTGCCGCCGAGGGAGAGGGGGAAGACCTCGATGTCGGACGTGCCCAGCTTGCGAAGAGAAGTCATGTCATCCCTCAACCAGCCCGGCGGACGCCCGCATTCCGCCCTGGCGTGAACGCCGCGTGAAGCCGTGGGAGCGAGGCGTCCGAGCGGAGGCCGGTCCCGGGGACGACGAACGCCGCGCGGTCCTCACGGACCCACGCGGCGTCGTCGTTCGTCGTCCGACCGCTCTACGGGGTCAGGCCCTTGCTGCGCAGCCACGCCGCCGGGTCGATGCCGTTGGCCGAGCCGCCGGTGTGGACCTCCATGTGGAGGTGGGCGCCGGTCACGTTGCCGGTGGCGCCCACGCGGCCGATGACGTCGCCGGTGGCGACCTTCTGGCCGACGCTGACGCCGATGGAGGACTGGTGGGCGTACCAGATCTCGGTGCCGTCATCGAGGGTGAGGACGGTCTTGTAGCCGTAGGAGCCCTCGTAGCCGGCCTGGGTGATCGTGCCGCTGCCGACGGCCTTGATCAGGGTGCCGGTCGGGGCGGCGAAGTCGAGGCCGGTGTGGTAGCCGGAGGACCAGTAGGGGCCGGCCTGGCCGAAGGTGGAGGTGAGGGTGTAGGAGGAGGTGGGCAGCGTGAACTGCGTGGCGAGGGAGGCCAGACGCTCGGCCTCCTTCTTCGCCGCGGCCTCCTCCGCCGCCTTCTTCTTGGCGGCGGCCTCCTTGGCCTCGGCTTCCTTCTTCTCCTGGGCGGCCAGCTCGGCGGCCTTGTCCGCGGCGGCGGTCTGGGCGGCCTCGGCGGCGGCCTTGTCGAAGGCGTCCTGCTGGGACTCGGCCTGGGCGATGATGCGGGCGCGCAGGGCCTCACCGGCGTCCGCGGTGCCCTGCTGGGCCTCGGCGGGGGTCAGGCCGGCGCTGCTGAGCGGCGTCCTGGACGCCTCGGGCTCCGGCTCCTCGGCCTCGTCCTCGAAGACCGAGCCGACGTTCGGCATGTCGGGCATCGAGATGGACACCGGGGCCTTGCCGGACTGCGCGCTGGCCATGCCGGCGCCGCTGACGGCGGCTATGACACCGACGCCGAGGACGGTGGAGCTGCGGCCGAGACCGCCACGGGCGAGTACACCGGTCTTCTTGGCGACACGGTGCCGGCCGCGAGCGGGGCGCAGGGTGTCCTCGCTGGGATTCCACTCCTGCCAGGGGCCCTCGTTGTCGCTGTTGTAGCTGCCGTAGCCGAACGTCCGGCTCTCGCCTTCGCGTTGGCTCGGCACGACTGGGGCTTCGGTCGCGGACCGGTTCGACGCCACGTGGGCGTACTCCTTCCTTCCTCCTCGCCTACCGGGTTAGCTGACGGGTTCGGAGCAGGAAGGTCTCCTACGCGCGTAAACCGGTCGTGCGGACTGCCACGACGGTCTCCGTGCGATTCACCCCAGGGTGGTGGTTCCCCGGTTCCCTTGCGGGATTCGGCGCGTGAGCACGGAGCCGTCTCTTGTGACGGCTGGGACGACCGCGCTGCGTTATCGAACGTTAATAGACGTGAGTACTCCATTCCAAGCTGTTCTGAATGATCGTTCCGGCCCCTCTGCTGGACTTTACGGGTCATGAGGGGTTTAAAACGGGCGAGTTGACTTGCCTCAGGAGTAACAAAAGTTCTGACGGGACATCAGCACGTCTACGGAGAACGGTCGAACAGCCACGCTGGGTGATATAGAGGCGGTCACCGGCCCCGCACCCGCCCGCGGTCACGGCCGGCGGACCGCCAGCAGGGCCATGTCGTCCGTCGTACCGTCCCCCGTGTGCCGGCGCACCTCGTCCGCCAGGGTCGTCACCAGGGAGCGCGGCGCGGAGAAGACCCGCCCGGACAGACGTTCGATCGGATCGTAGAAGACACCGCACGCGTCCCGCGCCTCCGAGAGCCCGTCCGTGTGGAACAGGAGCGTGGCCCCCCGCGGAAACCCGGCCTCCTCCGCGCGGTCGGGCCAGGCGCCCAGGTCCTCCATGCCCAGCGGGAGGGCCGGCCGCGGCGCGTCCAGGGAGCACAGGGTGCCGTCGGCGAGCAGCAGGAGGGGGGAGGGATGCCCCCGGTTGACGATCCGGGCGCGCCCGGCCCCGTGCGGGAACTCCGCCAGCACGGCCGTCACGAACCCCTCGTACTCCACCGCCGCGTCCCGCAGCGCGGCCTCCCGCCTGGTCGCCTCCCGGGCCAGCGCCCGCTCCAGCCGTTGGGCGACCGCTTCGAGCGTCGACTCCTGCTCGGCCGCCTCCCGGAACGCGCCGATCAGCACCGCCACCGCCGACACCGCGCCGAGCCCCTTGCCGCGCACGTCGCCCACGATCAGCCGTACGCCGTGGGGCGAGTCCTGCACCGCGTACAGATCGCCCCCGATCGACGCCCCCGCCTGCGCGGCCTCGTACCGCGCGGCGATCTCCAGCCCGCCGATCCGCTCCTGCGGCACCGGCAGGACGGCCCGCTGCGCCGCCTCGGCGATCTCCCGGGCGGTGGCGAGCCGGGCGTCGCTGCGGCGGACGAGACGGTTGATCAGTACGGCCAGTACGGCGACGGTGACCACCGTGGCGATCTCGGTGATCGCGTCCACCTGCCCCGTGTCGCCGTAGTAGCCGCGCACGGCGCTGACCCCGGAGATCGAGACGATCCCGGTGATCACCGTGCCGTGCAGCGAGAAGAGCGGGGCCGCCACCAGGGGCGCGGCGGTGAAGAAGGGGACCGCCGTGAACTCACGCGGGGTGAAGTGGTCGTAGAAGAGTCCGACGGTGATCAGCAGGGCCGGGACGGCGCGTGTGAGCGTACGGAGGAACGAGAACCGCCGCCCGACCGGCTCCCTCACACCCGCCATCCGTTCTCCGTGCCCACGGAAACAGGGTTTCCGTGGGCGGGGCGCGGGGCCAGTCGGCGGGGCCGAGTGGGCTAGGGCCCTTCTGACGGAGGGCAGGGGAGCGACCCTCGCCGGGGTCAGCCCGCCGTCACTCCTGCCAGTCCCGTCAGTCCCGTCAGCTCCGGCAGGGGGAGCGTGTGCTGGGTCTGGAGGACCTTCGCGCGCAGGTAGCGGACGTTGTGGGCGGTGGTGAAGACACCGGTGGGGACGCGGTGACGGACGCCCACGCCGAGGTCGCGGAGCTGCTGCGCCTTGTCGGGGTTGTTCGAGAGCAGGTCCAGCTCGTCGATGCCGAGGGCACCCAGCATCTGGGCCGCCGCCGTGTAGTCGCGGGCGTCCTCGGGCAGACCGAGGGCCGCGTTGGCCTCGTAGGTGTCGAGCCCCTGGTCCTGGAGGGCGTACGCGTCGAGCTTGTTGTAGAGGCCGATGCCCCGGCCCTCCTGGCGGAGGTAGAGGAGGACGCCACCGCGTTCGGCGATCCGCTCCACCGCCTCGCGCAGCTGCGGACCGCAGTCGCAGCGTGCGGAACCGAAGACGTCGCCGGTCAGGCACTCGGAGTGCAGCCGGACCAGGGGGTCCGTGCCGGGGGCGGGGTCCCCGAGGACGATCGCCAGGTGCTCCTGGCCGTCGACCAGGCCGTGGAAGGTGACCAGTTCGGCGTCGACGGCGTAACCGTCCTGGAAACGCAGCGGCACCCGGACGCGGGCACGCGGGGTGGCAGCGGGAATGTCGGGCATGCGGGTTCTCCGGTCCTGGTGCGGGGTGTCGTTGTGCTTCAGTTTTGAAGCACAACGCTCGGAGTGACTCTAACCCGTGCTTCAAATTTCAAGCAACTGATTTGGGGGTACGTCACATTCCCGTCATGCGCCGCGAGGCCATGCGCCGGTGCCGCACGCCCCTCAGGCGCGGTCCCGCTCGCCCGACCCGCCCGGGTCCCGCTCGCCCGACCCGCCCGGCTCGCCCTGCTGCCCCTGCTGGCTCGACGGGCATGCGCGGCGGCGCCACGGGAGGTCGTCCGAGCCGGGGGCCGCGAGGGGGCTGCCGCCCTGGATCGCTGCCGCGATGGCCCCGCAGATCTCCTCGAACTGGCTGATCTGCTCGGGGGCGAGATGGTCGAAGACGGCCCTGCGCACCGTCTCGACATGCCCCGGCGCCGTGCGCTCCAGCAGGGTCATGCCCTCGTCGGTGAGCACGGCCACGCTGCCGCGCCTGTCCCACGGGCAGTCCTCGCGCCGCACCAGGCCGTCCTTCTCCAGCCTGGTCACGACGTACGTCAGCCGGCTGCGCGTGATCTTCAGGCGCTCGGCGAGTTCGGTCATCCGCATGCGGCGCTCCGGCGTCTCGGAGAGCGCGGACAGCATGGAGTAGTAGAGGTGCGGCAGGCCGGCCTCCTGCTGGAGCTGGCGGTCGAGCGCGTCCTCCAGAAGGGAACTCGCGGCCACGTAGGCGCGCCAGGCACGCTGTTCGTCGGGGGTGAGCCAGCGGGTCGTCATACGTACAGTGTAGGTATTGTTTAAAACTTGAACCAAGGGAGCGCGTCCCATGCCCCAGCCCTACGTCCTGTTGTCCGCCGCCGTCTCCCTGGACGGCTTCCTGGACGACACCGGACCCGAGCGGCTGCTGCTGTCGAGCCCGGCCGACTTCGACCGGGTCGACGAGGTGCGCGCCTCCGTCGACGCCATCCTGATCGGCGCCGGCACCCTGCGCACCGACAACCCCCGGCTGCTGGTCAACTCCCCCGAGCGGCGCGCGGCCCGTGTCGCCGCCGGGCTGCCCGAGTACCCGCTGAAGGTGACGGTCAGCGCGTCCGGCGATCTCGACCCGGCGGCACGGTTCTGGCACACCGGCGGCGAGAAAGCCGTGTACACGACGGACAAGGGCGCCGACCGGCTGCGCGGGCTGGGCCTGCCGACGGGACCGGACGGCGTGACCGTGGTCTCCGTCGGCCCCGAACTGGAGTGGACGGCCGTCCTGGACCACCTCGCGGACGTGTGCGGCGTGCGGCGCCTCATGGTGGAGGGCGGCGGCCTCGTGCACACCCAGCTGCTCCGGCAGGACCTGGCGGACGAGATCCAACTGGCCGTGGCACCGGTGTTCGTGGGGGAGGCGGACGCGCCCCGGCTCTTCGGGACGGGCGCGTACCCCGGGGGGCCGAGGAGCCGGCTCCGCCTGCTGGAGACCCGGCCGGTCGGCGACATCGTCCTCATCCGCTACGCCCCCAGCGTCCCCGGCACCGGACGGGACGTCTCCCCCGCCGACCGCCACTGGCTGGATCTGGCCTGCGAACTGGCCGCCGCGTGCCCGCCCTCGCGGACCGCGTTCAGCGTGGGGGCCGTGGTGGTCGCCGAGGACGGTACGGAACTGGCACGCGGCCACTCCCGCGAGGGCGGCGACCCCGTGGTCCACGCCGAGGAGGCCGCCCTCGCCAAGATCGACCCCGCCGACCCGCGCCTGGCCTCCGCCACGGTCTACAGCAGCCTGGAACCGTGCGCCCGCCGCGCCTCCCGCCCCGCGCCCTGCGCCCGGCTCGTCCTCGACGCGGGCATCCGCCGGGTCGTCACGGCCTGGCGCGAGCCGGACACGTTCGTCGAGGACGCGGCGGCCGGGAACGCGGTGCTGGCGGCGGAGGGGGCGGTGGTCGTGCTGATCGGGGACTTCGAGGAGCGGGCACAGGCACCCAACCGCCACCTGACCGGCTGAGCCCCGCCCCCTCGGCACCGTCTCCGCCGTCGCCCTCCCGCCCCCACATCAATGCGTGTGCTCGGGGTCCCGCGGATGGCGTACACTGGTTTCAACGACGCGGGGTGGAGCAGCTCGGTAGCTCGCTGGGCTCATAACCCAGAGGTCGCAGGTTCAAATCCTGTCCCCGCTACTGAAGACTTGGGGCCGGAATCCGATCAAGGATTCCGGCCCCAGGTGTTTGTGTACGCCCCAGGTGTTTGTGTACGCCCCAGGTGTTTCTGTACGCCCCAGGTGTTTCTGTACGCCCCAGGTGTTTGTGTACGACTGCCCTCACCCGCTCCTCCGGGGCTGAGCGCCGCGGACCGCCGCCACCGCGTCGGTGTACGACTCGCGGGTGAGGTCCTCGGGTGCGATGCCCAGGTCGCGAAGGACCGCGCGGATGTCGTCGAGGGCCCCGGCGACCTCGTCCTCCTCCTGAACCAGGCTCTCGACCTCCAGGAACGTGCCGTCCAGCTCGGGGACCCGCACCAGGGTGGCGAGCATCCGCCGGCCGTACGCCTCGAAGGCGTGGCTGCGGCAGTGCTTCTCGAACACGATCGCCGGCACATAGCCGAGGTGCCGCAGGATGGCGTGCGCGACCTGCGAGTCCTCGACCCGCGTCTCGTACTCGGGTTTCGAACCGGACGCCTCGTCCACGGCCGCCGCCTTGAAGGTGAGCAGGGTCCGCCGCTCCCCCGTGCCGTGGTCGGCCAGGAGCCGCAGCCGCAGCTCCTCGTCCCGCCCGCGCAGGCTGCCGTCCGGCAGGTCGTAGTACGTGTCCAGATACGTCTCGACCCTGCCCTCACCCCACCCACCGAGCACCCGCGCGACCACCTCCGGCGCACGGACCCGGACCTTCAACTCCGCCTCGATCACGAGCCGTTCCTCTCCTTCGCCGACCGCGCTCCCCCTCGGCCCCCGTCGTGCCACTGTCCCCTGCCGGCTGTCCCCGAGGAAGGAGGAGCGGGTGTCCGCGCCTCAGCCGTGGGCCCGTGCCGTGAGGTAGGGGTCACGGCGCAGGACGTCACGGCTGCCGAGGAGGGTGCCGGTGGCCAGGCCCACGGCGGGCAGCAGCAGCGCGGCGGCGGCCCAGGCCGGACCCGGCAGGGCGTCCGTGCGGGAGATGGGCAGCCCGAGGAGGTCGCTGAGCGGACCGGCCAGCGCCACGGACACGCCCGTACCGGCGAGGACGCCCACGACACCGGCCACCCCGCCCGAGAGGACGGCCTCACCGAGCAGGATCCTGCGGAGCTCCGAGCGCCCGGACCCGAGAATCCGCAGAACGGCGAACTGCCCGAGCCGGGCCCGCGTACTGTCCGCCGCGCGTACCGACCCGAGCCCGACGGCGCCGATCGCCAGCACCAGCACCCCCGCCCGCATCGCGAGGTCCGCCACCCCGAACAGCCCGGGCAGGTCACGCACACGATCGGACACGGGCGACGCCGAGAACCCGTCCGCCTGGAGCGACTTGGTGACGGCGGCCACCTGCCTCTGATGCCCGACCCGTACGACGGCGGACTGCGCGCCCTCGTGCGCGCGGAAGGTGTCCGGAGTCTGTCCGGCGCGCGCCGCGGCCAGCAGCGCGGCCGTGTCCTCCGCGAGGTAGGCGACGTCGGGACCGTCGGCCTGCCAGGCGGGGTCGTAGAGCGTGGTGACCCGCAGTCTGATGACCTGGGTGGTGCCGGACGCCGCACCCGTCGCCCGGGTGTATCCGAAGGCGACGGTACGGCCGAGGAGCGGAGCGAAGTCGGTCCCCTGCGCTGAGGCCGGCAGAGCGACCTCGTCCCGCCCGAGCCCACCGGGGCCCGCCGGGTTCCGCCCCTTCACCACGGGCAGGTCGTCCCCCGGCGTCAGGGTGTGACCGGCCAGGTCGTACGTCCCCTCCTCCGCGGCGTAGAGCACGGACGGGTAGTCGGCGACGACCTGCCGTACGCCCGGCACGGACGCGGCGTCCCGCAGGGCCGAGGTGGTGAGCGGCCGGACCGAGGTGTCGCCCTCGAACGAGGACAGCTCGATCTGGGTGAGCCCGCCCGAGCCGAGCACGTCCCGCTCGACGGCCTCGGCGGCACCGGCTGCCACCCCCGCGGACGTGGTCAGCAGCGCGGCCAGAACGGTGAGGGCCGGCAGTGCCCTGCGCAGCGAACGGGCGTCACGCGTCCAGGTGTACAGACTCCAGCGGCTCATCCGAGGCTCCCCTCCCGGGCGTCCCGCAGGCCCGCCGCCGGCTCCCGGGCCTCCTGCCTGCCGACGGCCGGCTCCTGGGCGTCCGACGAGTCGGCGGCCGACAGGACTCCCCCGTCGAGCACGTACCGCCGGTCGCAGCGCGCGGCGACCGCCGGGTCGTGCGTGACGAGCAGGACGGCCGCACCCCGCTCCGCACACGAACGCAGCGCTGTCATCACCGCGTTCGCGGTCCGGGGGTCGAGGCCCGAGGTCGGCTCGTCGGCCAGGACGAGCACCGGCCGTTTGACGGCCGCTCGCGCGACGGCGATGCGCTGCCGCTGCCCGCCGGAGAGCTCGGTGACCCGGGAGTCGGCCAGGTCCGCCATGCCCAGATCGCCGAGGAGCGCCCGGGCCTCCGTACGGTGCCGGGTGAGCCGGGGACCGAACGCGGCGGCCACGTTCTCCCAGGCGTTCAGGAACGGCAGCAGCCCCAGATCCTGCAGGACGATGCCGATCGACCGGCGCCGCAGCAGATCCCGGCCGGCCGTGGACAGGGATCCGGTGTCCGTGCCGGTGAGGTGCAGCGAGCCCGCGGCCGGAGAGAGGATCAGCCCGAGGAGGGCGAGCAGCGTGCTCTTGCCCGAACCGGACGGGCCCTCGACGGCTGCCATGGTGCCCGCGTCGAGCGTGAGATCCGCACGGGTCAGACCTCCGCCGGACGCGTAGCCGAAGGCGAGGCCCTCGGCCACCACGGCGGGCGGGGCGGCGGGTGGGGCGGCGGTGTTCATGGGGCGGTGTCCTTCCGGATGGTCACGCGAGGAGGTAGTACGCCGCTCTGGTGGCGTCCGCCGAGGCCGCGCCGCCCGGCGAGGCGGCGTACAGGTCGGGGAACGCGGGGTCGCTGTAGCGCCGGAGAAGCCGGGGCAGGTCGTCCCAGAGACTCTGCGGAATGCTCTGATCGGAGGCGAGGGCCGCCTGGACCGCGTCCGAGGCGGTCATCAGGTCCCCCGCGCGCAGCGCCCTCCGGGTCTGCTCCGTGAGGTCGGTGCCCTCGGCGAGCCGTGCCGCCTGGGCCGTGCATCCGGCGTCCGCGAGCACGACCACGACGCGCAGCGAACGAGCGGACAGGCCCCCGCCGCTCGGGCCGTCCGGCGCCCCCACGGCCGTACGCCCGCAGCCCAGTCCGAACTCCGCACGTGCCGCCATGACGCCGTACCACCGGCGCTCGTTGTCCCGCGTCAGACGCCTCGGGACCGTCAGCCGAGCCGCTTCCGCCGCTCCCCTGGCGGCCTGCGGTCCACAGGTCAGGGCCAGCCGGTGGCAGGTCATGGCGAGCAGCAGCCGATCGGACGGTTCGAGGCCGGCGTCCGCGCCCATCCGCGCCAGTCGCCGCTTCAGCCAGTACGGCGTGTGCTCCTGCTGAGCGCCGGCCGTCAGGGCTCGCGCGGCGTCGTAGGTGGCGGTCAGCGTGCCCAGTTGGGCCGGCGTCTTCGTGACGAGGCCGTCGGCCCGGACGTGCCCCACGGGCTCGGGCAGCGCGCCGGCGCCGGAGCCCGCCTCGGCGCCGTCGGTCATCAGGGCGCGACGGACCAGCCACCGGGTCTGTGTGTCGGAGTCCGACAGCATCGGCACCAGGCAGTCGTGCGTCCGCCGGGTCAGCCGGTCCCGCAGCAGGGTCAGGGCGGCCCGCTGGATGGGGTCGAGGGCGGCGCACCCCGCGGCCAGCCGGGCGTCGGCCCCGCGCACCGCACGCGTCGCACGGGCCCGTACGCCGACCGCGCGCAGGGCCTCGGTCGCGTAGAGCACCGGTACGGCCTGCTCGGCACGGGCGGTGTCCGCGGCGAGGGTCTCCAGCCGGGCCCAGGGCACCTCGTCGTCCCGCCCCAGGCAGGTCAGGGTCTGCAGAAAGGCGGCTCTGGTGGCGAGCGAGGTGAGGGCGTCGTCCCCGGCGTCCGGCGCGGTCAGGTACCCGAGCGCCTCCCGCCCGGCCCGGTCCCGGAGCCCCGCCCGCTCCAGTACGGCGGTCGCCTCGCGGCTCTCGCCCGCTCCCCTCCCTCCGAGGGCGAGGCACACGTAGTGGGCCCGCCATGCCGGGGTGTCCAGGACGTCGGTACGGGCGAGTGCGGCGAGCCGGGCGGGCCGGACCTCGGGCACGCCCCCGCCTCGGCCCGTACCGCCACCGCCCCGGGACCCCTCGGCAAGGGCCGCCTCCAGACGCCCGTACGCGGTCGGGTACAGCGCGGGATCGCGACCGACGTCCACGCGGGTGGCGCGTACGAGATCGTTCGCGCCACGCAGGGCGTCGAGTTGGGTGGCCAGGTCGGCGCCGGGTGGCGCAGGCCGTTCCACCGGCCCGCCGCCGAACACCGCGGCGCCGAGCGCCACCGTGGCGGCCACCGCACCCACCGACAGGAGCGCCCGGCGACGACGGTCCACGTGCTCCCTCACCGCTCAGTCGTTGGCACAGGCCGAAGCGAACGCCTTGACGCCGGACTTGAAGGCGCCGCCGTCGGAACAGGTGGTGATGCTCGTGTTGAGCGAGCCTCCCGGGTCGGCGATCCCGCTGATGTCGGCGATCCAGGTGTTCTGGTTGGTCCAGCTGACCTGCCGGGTGTTCTCGCTGACCGGCGTACCGCTCGGGCTCAGCGCGAGGGTCGCCTGCCAGCCGTTGGCCTTCACCGTCGCCGTGTTGCTGATCCTGCTGACCGGGTACCTCGCCCCGCCCCTCGTGGTCTTCGTCGACGTCTTGAAGGAGCACTTGTCGGCGTAGGCGTTGCACTGCCACGCGCTGACCTCGACCCTCGCGCCCGTGCCGGGCAAGGGCGTCGACCCGGCGTCCGAGATGGCCGCCGTCGGCACAGCGGACCCCGTCACCAGCATTCCGACGAGCCCCGACGTCAGCAGGATCCTCTTCATCCGCCCTCCCCGCGTTCATGGCACGCACATGCAGACATGTCGGCCCAACCAGGGCACGAACTGTATATGTTGCGCAAATACTGAAGAGTGACCGAAAAGCGACGGGTGTATGCGTCCGTCACCTCGACTCGCCCGCGGAACAAACCAGAAGAAACCATCCAGCGCAGGGCGCCCCGGTCACAGTCGTCCGCGGACCGAAGGACGAGTGACCGGTTTCAGCCATCCGGCAGTCGGGATTGTTCACACCTGAGCGTGACGGCGGCCGTCCGCCGCCGTTGCCCCGCCCTCCGTCACACGCACAGCCCCGGCCGGCGAGCCGCACCTTGCCCCGCGTGTCAGGCTCGGGAGCGCGCGGAACGACGTCTGCACCCGCGAGGAGGCTGTGCGCATGCCGGTCGGTACGGACGCGTCCGGGGGCTCCCCGTCTCCGGACCCGAGGACGCTTCTGCGGAGCCGTGCCTACCTCGTGCTCCTGTTGACGGCCGCGCTGATCGGCGTACCGGTGTCCGCGGCGGCCTTCGGGTTCCTCGCGTTGGTCGGGGAGCTCCAGCCGCTGATCTACTCGGATCTGCCCGAGTCCCTGGGTTTCGAAGGAACTCCGTCCTGGTGGCCGCTGCCGCTGCTCGCCGTCGGGGGACTGCTGGTGGGTCTGACGGTCCGCTACCTGCCGGGGCACGGCGGTCATGAACCGAGCGCCGGGTTCCAGCCCGGCGGTGTGCCCGCGCCTATCGAGCTCCCCGGCATCTTCCTCGCCGCCTTGGCGACGCTCTGCTTCGCCGCCGTCCTCGGCCCCGAGGCCCCCCTCCTGGCACTCGGCAGCGGGCTCGCCGCCGGTGCCGTGCGGCTGGTCAGACGTGATCCGCCGGAGCAGATGAGCGCGGTGCTGGGTGCGACGGGAAGTTTCGCGGCCGTCAGCTCCCTGCTGGGATCGCCCCTGCTGGGGGCGTTTCTGCTGATGGAGGCGTCGGGGCTGGGCGGGATGATGATGACGACGGTGCTGGTACCCGGGCTGCTGGCCTCGGGCATCGGCGCGCTCGTCTTCGTCGGACTCGGCTCCTGGACCGGGCTGGGCACGTACTCCCTGGTCCTGCGCGACGTACCCGAGGCCGTGCGCCCGACGGCGGCGGAGTTCGGCTGGGCCCTGCTCATCGGGCTGTCGGCCGCGCTGGTGGCCGCGGGCATCCGATGGCTCGCCGTCCGGCTCAGGACGCACGTCGAACGGCGTCGAGTGGCGGCCACCGTCGTCATCGGCCTCGTCGTGGCGGGACTGGCGATCGGCTACGCGGAGGCCACGGACAAGCCAGCGACCGACGTGCTCTATTCGGGACAGACCGCGCTGGACCCCTTCCTCACGCACAGTGCCACGTACTCCGTGGGCGCGCTGGCGCTGCTGGTGCTGTGCAAGGGCCTCGCCTACTGCGTGTCGCTCAGCGCCTTCCGGGGAGGCCCGATCTTCCCCGCGATGTTCGTGGGAGCCGCGGGCGGCATCCTCTGCTCCCACCTCCCGGGGCTGAGCCTGGTCGCGGGGTTCGCGATGGGTATCGGCGCGATGAGCGCCGCGATGCTGCGCCTCCCCCTGGTCTCCGTCCTGCTGGCCACGCTGCTGATCGGGCTCGAAGGGGTCACCGTCATGCCGCTGGTGATCGTCGCGGTCGTCGTCTCGTACGTGGCTACGGCGCGGTGGACGCCGGAGCCCGGATCGGAGGCGGGGCATCGGCCAGAGCCGGTGTCCGGGTCTGGGTCTGGGCCGGGGTCGGGGTCGGGGCGACCGCAGGTGTGAGTGGTTCGGCTCGCCTCCGTCCGGCCGGCGCGGTGTCCGCCGGTCGGCCGGACGGAGGCGAAGCGTCCGCGGGCTGTGCCTACATCCCGCGTCCGGTCCCGTCGGTCCCTTCGGTCCCTTCGCCGTCGTCGGTGGCCTCGGTCTCCGGCACCGGCAGGCGCGCGCCCCTGGACTCGGCGACGCGCAGGGCGTCCGTCAGGCACTCGGCGAGACGGATGCCCGCGTAGCGGACCTCGGTGTACGGCGAGGCCGGGTCCTCCAGCACGGTGCGGGCGAGGCCGAGAACGTCGGTGCCGGTGGCGAGTTGGGTGGCCTCCAGTTCGTCGGCGAGACGGGAGAGGGGGCCGCCGTTGTGGTCGGTCACCAGGTACGAGGCTTTGCCCTTGGGGGACGGCCAGGGCAGGAGCCGGAGCGCGCGTCCACGACCGGGTACGGGTGTGCCGTTGACGTGTTCCATCAGACGGCCGCCTTCCGCAGACCGACCAGGTGCTGATCGAGGTCGACCCCGAAGTCGGCGGCGAGGACGAGCGCGAGACGGCGTCGCTGCTGGAGAGCGGCCTCCTCTTCGTGCACGGCGAGGTAGGGGCGCACGAGAGCGGAGGCAGCACCGTCGATGGGGCCGTGGAGGCCGTACGGGGAACGATGACGGGGGAGGTCGGAGTACGCGGACGCGGGAATGGAGGGGTGGCGTACGGCGGTCACGTGCAGGCAGAGGTAGGGACGCTGGCGGGGGAGGCGCCGTTTGCCGGGGCCGGGAGAGAAGAGGAGGCGCAGCCAGTGAAGGGCGCGGGGGATAAGGTCGGTCATGTCGACGCTCCTTGTAAGCGTGGGCCGTGCCCCGGGAGGTCTCCACACCTCGCCGGGGTCTTTGCTGCTCCGACTGTAAACATGACGAGTCAGGTAGCGCTATGACTCGGTAGGGAGCGTCATGACTCTCACTGCCCAACTATGATCACCCCTGACCGGCTAACGTACCGTCATGACCGAAGCTCAGGAGTGGCGCCCCGATCCCGCGTCCCGGATCTACGTGTACATGCAGATCGCCGAGCACATCGCCGCCCAGGTTCGCGCGGGAAGCCTGCCCGTAGGCGCACGCTTGGCCTCGGAGCCAGATCTCGCCGCTCGGTACGGCATCGGGATCAACACCCTCCGACGCGCGATCCGGGAGCTGCGGGAGCGAGGCATCGCCGACACGGTGCCCGCAAAGGGAACATTCATCATCAAGGTGCCCGAGTCCCTCGTTGATGGCCCGGAACCGAACGGGACCGCTGACTAGCGATCCCGCCCTCAGTCACCATGCGACTCCCGAACGGCGGCCGTTGCACTCGGGCCAGCAAGGGGCGACCCGGCGATCCCTGAGCCCCCGAAAACGGCGCGAGCCCCAGTCCAGACGTGGTCTGAGCTGGGGCTCTTGCGTAGGCCCTGTGGGACTCGAACCCACAACCAATGGATTAAAAGTCCTGGCCAAAGCATGACGGGTGGTTTCGGACGCTGCTTCGGAGTCCGGAACCACCTGGTCAGAGCATGTACGCCGTAACTGACGATCCACCACCTCCCGCCTCGTGCCGAAGCGTCCGCTCACGCATCGCTCACGCATTAGGGGCTGCCAGCTGGTACACCAACCCGTGGAGTCGGGGACTTAGGTTCCGTCATTCGCGTAGCGATTGGGAAGACAGGCGCCGACCAGAGGTTTCGTGGCTGTCCATGCGCTGAACTGCAGAAACAGATCTCGGAGTACTCACTGGTCGACGCCGTTTCCTAGATGTGTCCTCAGGAGGTGCCGTCACTGCGGGGGCTTGACCAGGAACGTCGCCTTGGGATCCACGTCTGTGGCACATGCGAGCGTCGGGAGCTCATGATCGGGTAGGCCGGCAAGTTCGACGGCCGCTCGTCCCAAGTCATGTGCCGCTTGGACGGAGTGACCGTTGGCGACGGAGGCATAGAACCGTGCTGCATACGTGATCGCATCCCCGTCGCCGATCTCATCCGCCATACCGATCGCGAAGGGCACCGTCTGAACCAGGTTGTCGATCTGGGCGGCGGAGTGGCAAGAGTTGAGCAGAACCAGCAGCGGCGGGTCGTCGGTGGCCTTGATCGCGCTCGCGAAGGCACGGGCCGTGACAACGGCACCTTCGTGGGGTTCGTCGACGTCCTGCTCGAAGGCGATCAGGTCAGTGTCGCTGTGGCCGGAGAAGTGCACAACGTGTGGACGGAATTGGCTGAGTCCGTCCAGAAGGTCATCCGTCGTTGCGGCAGGGCGGACGTCCAGGGCAACAAGGTCACGGTGCAGTGCCTGCTCCACCGCCCTCCGGATCCGCGCCTGCTCCCGGTTCACCCGGAGGTCCCCCTCCGAGGAGGCTCCCAGCATCAGCACACGCAGCTTCTCCGGCTTCGGTGCCCTCAGCTCCCGTAGCACGACGCTGACCTGCCCTTCCGTGGCGGCGAGACGCCCATGGATCATCCGCTGCGAGGCCGCTGCCCGGCGCTCCGCCTCCTTCTGCTCACGCTCACGCGCACGTTCGGCCGCTTGGCGCTCAGACTGCTCCGCCTTGGCCAACTTGACCTGCAGGTCGGCTGCTTCCTGGCCGTACTTGGCGGCCTTGGCAGTCCACGACGCTGCATCGCGCCCTGCGGCATTCGCCTGATCCTCGTAGCGGTCGGCCTCGCGAAGCTTGCTCTTCACCGTGGTGGCGCTCTTCGACTTCGCTGCTGCGGCACGGGCCTTGGCGGTGGCGCCGCGCTTGTCGGCCTCCTTACGGCGGTACTCGCCGACCTTCTTGTCCGCGTCGGCACGCGCCTTGTTCTTCCGCTCCAACTGCCCGCGGTAGTAGCTCGCATTCATGCCCGTGGCCTCTCGACTCGCTCCTTTCACTTACGCTACGGGCGACCACTGACAATCCCGTCCCCACGCATACATGAACCGAGCCCGGTGGAAGAGGGAGGCTACCCGCGCGGCGGCGCCGTGCTCCCCCTGATGACGAGCTGCGTCGGCACGACCACATCGCGCTCGGTCTCCTCGCCCCCCAGGATGCGCAGCAGCATCCGCCCGGCCAGCTCCCCCTGCTCCCGCACCGGCTGCCGCACGGTCGTCAGGTCCGTCAGCTCGGCCACAGGATGGTCGTCGATGCCGATCACCGAAAGGTCCTCCGGGATGCGCAGCCCGGCCCGCCGCAGCGTACGGATCGCGCCGAGGGCGACCTCGTCCGAGTGGGCGTAGACGGCCGTCGGCGGCTCCCGCTGACTGAGAAGTTTCGCCATGGCGTCGGCCCCCTGACCCCCACCCCAGTCCACGGTCACGACTAGCCGCTCGTCCACATCAATACCCGCGTCGCGCAGGGCGGCGTAGTACGCGTTCGAGCGCCCCGAAGGCTGCACCTCGTCCGGCTGGTCGGGGTCCACGGCCGCGATCATCGCGATCCGGCGATGGCCCAGGAACAGCAGGTGGTCCATGGCCTGACGGCCCGCCGTCTCGTCGTCGATCGACACGTTCGGGTACGGCGCGTGCTGGCCGCCCGCCGCGATGACCGTGACACCCATCAGCTCCAGCCGCCGCTGTTCCTCCTCCCCGACCGGGAAGGCCAGCACGACCACCGCGTCCACCTTGCGCCGCGCCGGCAGCCGGTGGAAGAAGTCGTGCCGGTCCTCGATGCCGTCGACGTGATAGAGGAGGACGTCCAGGTCAGCGGCCCGTAGCACCGACTCCAGGCCCTCCAGCAGCGCCGCGAAGAACCAGCGGGAGATGTGCGGGACGACGACCGCGACTCGGCCGGTGTCGCCGCCGGCGAGGCGGGACGCCTCGGGGGAGACCACGTAGGAGAGCTCCTCGGCGACCGCGAGGACGCGGCGGCGGGTGGCCTCGGCGACGCCGGTCTCGTTGTTGAGCGCGCGTGAGGCGGTGGCCATCGAGACGCCGGCGGCACGGGCCACGTCCGCCATGTTGATCTTCTGGGAGCTCTGCGCCATGCGGGAAGGCTAACCCACTCCGGGAAGATTTCGGAAACGCTTCCATAATTCTCGGAAGGGTTTCCGAGAGGTTCCGCCGGGTCGAATGTCGCCCCATGCGGCCATCTGATCGTTTCGGCACGTCAAATGCATGTTGCGGTTTCGTTACTTGACAGGCTCGGTCGGCAAGCTCAGTCTTTCGGCAACGGAAACGCTTCCGAAACCTGCTTCGCGCATCCAGCGGCCCAGGCAGGGGAAGCGCACCGACCCTCTGTCTGCCGACCATTGATGTGGAACGGCAGCCGCATGGATGCGAGGAGGCATCATGCCCAAGCAGCAGCACCCCACCTCCCCCGCCAGAACCGTCGGCCGTCGTCTGCGCACCCCGCTGGCGGCCGTCGCCGCCGCGTCCGCGCTGGCCACGCTCGCCGCGTGCAGCGCCCCCGGCTCGGACTCGGGCTCCGCGAACGCGACCCCGACCGCCGTCAACACGGCCGTCGCCGACAAGGCCGCGACCCTGACCCTGTTCTCCGCGGCCGGTCTGGAGACCTACGAGCAGGGCCTGGCCGACGCCTTCATGGCCAAGTACCCGAAGATCAAGGTCAAGCTGCGGGTCGAGGCGGACAACAACTACAACACCGTGCTGCCGAGGCTGCTCGCCTCCGACTCAACGCCGGACATCGTCCAGCCCTCCGACCTCCTCGGCGGCGTGAAGGACGGCCTGCTCACCAACCTCGACGCCTACGACAAGGCATACGACTGGAGTGCGAAGGTCCCCGCCTCCGCGCTGGCACCCGGCCGGGTGTCCAACGGCGTGATCGGCGAGGGTCCGCTCTACCAGGCGGGCGGTTCGGCAGGCCCGCTGGTCGGCGTCTTCTACAACAAGGAGCTGGCCGCCAAGGTCGGCATGAAGAAGGTGCCGTCCTCGATCGCCGAGCTCGAAGCCGTCATGGCCAAGGCGAAGAAGTCCGGAATCACCCCGATCGTCGCCTCCAACCAGGACGGCCTGATCGGCCACCTCTACAGCCTGCTGCTGGGCAACTACATGGGCGCCGACAAGCTCAGCGCCATCGTCTACCACCAGCCGGACGCCACCCTGGACACCCCGGATGCCGTCAAGGCCACCGAGACCCTCCAGAAGTGGATCAAGGCGGGCTACTTCGCCTCCGACGTCAACGCCCTCAACCAGGAGGCGTCGTACGGCCAGTTCACCGGCGGCAAGGGCCTGCTCTTCTTCCAGGGCAGCTGGATCACCCAGACCATCGACAAGAACTTCAAGGGCAAGTACGGCGTCTTCCCGATGCCGCCGGCCGAGAAGAACGGCCCGCACACGGGCATGACCAGCAACACCCTCGCCTTCTCCATCGCCGCGCGCTCGAAGAACAAGGACGCCGCCGGCCTGTTCCTGGACTTCCTCACCACCCCCGAGGCCGCGAAGGTCGCCGTCGACAACGGCTACGCCGCGCTGACCGACGGCACGGCCTCCCCGGGCAAGCCGTCGCTGTCCGGCACACTGACGGACCAGATCCAGGGCGGTTACGCCACCATCGCCGTCGACAACGGCTTCGACAGCTGGCTGCAGAACGCCGCCCCCGAGGTCAACACCAAGCTGACCCAGCAGCTCCAGCTCCTGGTCTCCGGCAAGGTCAAGCCCGCCGCAATGGTCAACACCCTCCAGACCACCTACGCCGACGCCCTCAAGAGCAGCTGAGCATCATGTCCTCCACCCGACCGACCAAGGTGGGCGCCGTCGCCGCCCGGAGCCGTCGCAGGCTCCGGGCCCGGCGGTGGGCCGGCTGGCTCTTCGCCCTCCCCGCCCTCGCCTTCTACGGCGTCTTCAACTTCTATCCCGTACTGATGTCGATCCAGTACTCCTTCTACGACTGGGACGGCATCGGGGCCTCCACCTGGGTGGGTCTGGAGAACTACACCGAGGTCTTCACTGACTCGGAGCAGTTCACCACCCTGCTCCACGCGTTCTACCTGATCCTCTTCTTCACGGTCCTGCCGGTGACCATCGCCCTGATCACCGCCTCCGTACTGAGACAGCTGGAGGGCCGCTTCACCGGAGGACTGGCCCGCACACTCCTCTTCCTCCCGCAGATCATCCCGGGAGCCGCCGCGGGCGTCGCCTGGACCTGGATGTACTCCGACAACGGCGTGATCAACCAGATCCTGCGAGCCGTAGGGCTCGATTCCCTCGCCCGCCCCTGGCTGGCCGACTTCACCTGGGCCCTGACCGCCGTCGGGTTCATCGGCACCTGGCTGTCCACAGGGCTGTGCACGATGCTGCTGCTCTCCGGCATCGGAAAGATCGACGGCAGCCTGTACGAGGCCGCCCGCATCGACGGCGCCGGACCGATCCGCCAGTTCCTCGCCGTCACCCTGCCCGGCCTGCGCAACGAGATCGGCGTCTGCGTCACCATCACGATCATCGCCGCCCTCGCCAGCTTCGACGTCGTCTACCTCTCCACCCAGGGCGGCCCCGGCACCCAGACCATGGTCCCCGGCGTCGCCGTCTACACCCTGGCCTTCAACGACGCCCGCCTCGGCGCGGCCTCCGCCCTCGCCGTCGTCCTCGCCCTGGTCGTGATCGCCGTCGTCGTACCGCTCCAGCGCCTGTTCCGGGAGAAGTGACCATGCCCGAACGCACGCAGACACAGAGCCTGCGGTCACTTCGCCGCCGCGCTCCCGGACTGATCCTCATCACGGCCGCCGCGCTCTACTCGGTCGTACCCCTGCTGAGCATGGTCAGCGCGGCCCTCGCACCCCAGGGGACCTTCCCCTCGGGCCTGAGCTGGCCCTCCGACCCGCACTGGCACAATTTCGTCGACGCCTGGAACGTCGCCAACATCACGACCCTGCTGAAGTCCAGCACCCTGATCGTGCTCGGCGTGGTCCCAGTAGCGGTCCTGATCTCCACGATGGCCGCGTACGCGATCGCGATCCTGGAGATCCCCCTCGGCCGCGTCTTCTACATCATCCTGGTGATGACGCTGACGCTCCCGTACGAGATCGTGATCGTCCCGCTCTACGAACAGACCAGGGCCATGGGCCTGCTGGGCACCCAATGGGCGCTGATCCTCCCGCTCATCGGGATGAACATGCCCTTCGCGGTGTTCTGGATGCGGGCCCACTTCGCCGGCGTCCCCAAGGAACTGTCCGAGGCGGCGAGCATGGACGGCGCGGGTCCCTGGCGGGCGCTGTTCCACATCCACCTCCCCCTCGCCCGCCCCGCGATCGCCTCCCTGGCGCTGCTGATGTTCCTGTCCACCTGGAACCAGTTCCTGCTTGCCCTGGTGCTGATCGACGATCCCGACAAGCGGACGATGGCCGGCGCGCTGCAGGCGTTCACCACCAAATACGCCACCGACCAGGTGCTGTTGAACGCCGGCGCCCTGCTGATCATGGCCCCCACGATCCTCGTGTTCCTGTTCCTGCAACGCCACTTCGTCAAGGCGCTGCTCCAGGGCTCGGTCAAGGGCTGACCCCCGCCCCCCACCACCTTCTTCTCCAGACAGTCAGGACCGAGCACCATGACCGACCCCACCCCCACCTCGCCGCACCCCGAAGCCGACTGGTGGCGCACGGCCGCCATCTACCAGGTATACATACGCAGCTTCGCCGACGGCGACGGCGACGGCACCGGCGACATCGCGGGCCTGCGCTCCCGCCTCCAGTACCTGGCCTACGTCGGCGTGGACGCGATCTGGATCAACCCCTGGTACCCGTCCCCGCTGGCCGACGGTGGCTACGACGTCTCCGACTACCGGGACATCCACCCCACCTACGGCACCCTCGACGAGGCGAAGCAACTGATCACGGAGGCGCATGAGCTGGGCCTGCGGGTCATCCTGGACATCGTCCCCAACCACACCTCCGACCAACATGCCTGGTTTCAGGAGGCGTTGGCGGCGGCCCCCGGCTCCCCGGAACGCGACCGGTTCATCTTCCGCGACGGCAGGGGCGAGGACGGAAGCGAGCCCCCCAACGACTGGCACGCGGCCTTCGGCGGCCGTACGTGGACCCGCACCCCCGACGGCCAGTGGTACCTCCACCTCTTCGCCCCCGAACAACCCGACTTGAACTGGGAGAACCCGGAAGTCCGCGCCGAGTTCGAGTCGATCCTGCGCTTCTGGTTCGACCTGGGCGTCGACGGCTTCCGCATCGACGTCGCCCACGGCATGATCAAGGACCCGGCGCTCCCCGACCTCGGCCTGACCGAGTTCTCGGTCCTGACGGGCGAGGACCAGCAGGACCACCCGCACTGGGACCGAGACGGCCTCCACGACATCTTCCGCAGCTGGCGCGCCATCGCCGACAGCTACCCCGACCCCCGCGTCTTCGTCGCCGAGGCCCACGTCCGCCCCAGCCGCATGCCCGAGTACCTCCGCCCGGACCAGCTCCACACGGCCTTCAACTTCGACTTCCTCAAGTGCCCCCTGGACGCGGGCAGACTGCGCGAGGTCATCGACCGCAGCATCACGAGCCTCGCCGCCGTCGGCGCCCCCGCCACCTGGGTGTTGTCCAACCACGACGAGACCCGTCACGTCACCCGCTACGGCCGCGCCGACACCGGCGTCCAGGCCCTGTTCCGGGACAAGCCCATCCCCACCGACCTCGCCCTCGGCACCCGCCGAGCCCGCGCCGCCGCCCTGCTGATGTTCGCCCTGCCCGGCAGCGCGTACGTCTACCAGGGCGAGGAACTCGGCCTCTACGAAGTCGAGGACATCCCCGAGGAACTCCTCCAGGACCCCATCTGGGAACGCACCGGCCACACCGTCCGAGGCCGCGACGGCTGCCGCGTCCCCCTCCCCTGGACCGGCGACACCCCACCCTTCGGCTTCAGCACCTCCGGGGCCCCGCCGTGGCTCCCCCAGCCCGAGGACTGGAAGGCGTACACGGCCGAGGCCAACCAGGCCGACCCCACCTCCATGCTCCAGCTCTACCGCACGGCCCTACGCCTGCGCCGCGACCACCCCGGCCTCACCGCCGAGGACTTCCGCTGGCTCGACAGCCCGCCCGGCACCCTCCTCTTCGAACGAGGCGAGGGCCTCCTCTGCACGGTCAACCTCTCCGACCAGCCCATTCCCCTTCCCACCGGCTATGGCCCGCTCCTCATCTCAGGCCCCCTGGACAAGGACGGCCTCCTGCCCCCGGACACCACGGCCCTGCTGTTCCGCGACGGAACCGACAGCCGGCCCTCCTGATCCACCAGGGCCTGTCCGGTGTTCCTCCCCGCCGCCCGGACAGGCCCTGGTTCATTCGACCGACAGGCCCAGCGCGACACCCCCACGCGCTTCCTGAGAGAGGCAGACCGCCACCATGCCCCGACATGGGTCCTCCACCAGCATCACCGTCCTCGGCGAGTGCGTAGCCGACGCCTTCACCGACCCCGCCCGGTCGGACCCCGGCGAACTCGTGCTGCGCGCCCTGCCCGGCGGAGGCCCCGCCAACACCGCCGTCGCCCTCGCCCGGCTCGGCACCCCCACGCGCTTCCTCGGCCGGTTCTCCGACGACGTCTTCGGCACCCTCTTCCGCACCCGGCTCAGCACCTCCGGCGTCGACCTGACCGACAGCGTCACCGCCCCCGAGCCGAGCACTCTCGCCATCGCCGACCTCGACAAGTCCGGCCAGGCGACGTACACCTTCTACGCCGACGGCACGGCCGACTGGCAGTGGACCGACGAGGAACTCGCCACCACCGGGTGGGACGGCGCGGCCTGCCTGCACACCGGCTCGCTGGCCCTGATACGCCACCCCGGCGGCACCCGCATCGAGGACCACTTCGCCAAGGCCCGCGAACACGCCACCGTGTCCATCGACCCCAACGTCCGCCCCTTGCTCGTACCGCCCGCCGCGTACCGCGAACGCCTGCCTCGCTGGTGCGCCCTCGCCGACATCCTCCGCCTCAGCGAGGACGACCTCGACCTGCTCCTCCCAGGCGTCAGCCCCGAAGAGGCATGCGACACCTGGCACACCGCCGGTGCTCGCCTGGTCGTGATCACACTCGGCGAACGCGGCGCCCTCGCCTCCCTCGACGGCGTACACGTCACCGTCCCGACCCCGGCCGTGGACGTCGTCGACACCGTCGGCGCCGGAGACTCCTTCACCGCCGGCCTGCTCCACCGCCTCGCCGCCCTCGGACACCTCGGCGGCCGACTCGACACGCTGTCTCTCACCGACGTAACCGACGCATGCACCTTCGCGGCCCACGTCGCCGCCCTGACCTGTTCCTCCGCCGGAGCGAACCCTCCTCACGCCGAACTCGTCAGCCGCTACATGAACGGCGAATAGCGCGGGCCGTACAAAGAAGCCGCCCAGCTGACAGGCTCAGCCGAAGGCAAGTGTGCGGAAGGCGTTGCGAATATCCGTGAGGGCTTGCCTGTCGCGGGTGTAGTAGAGCTTGTTGGTCAGCAGGACCGCCCACCGCTGGCGCTGGGGAGAGATCCACATGCCGGTGCCGGTAAAGCCGTAGTGGACCCAGATGTCGTCGGACGGATCGACGCCGGGTGCGGGGTGCCAGAAGAGGCCGCGCGCGGGGGTCAGGCGGCCCGTCTGGATGGTGAGTGACTCCGCCGTCCAGGCAGGCCCGAATCCTGCCCGTTCCGGGACGCGGTTCTGGTCCAGCATGTGGCGCAGGAAGAGAGCGAGGTCGTCCAGGACGGTGAAGGCGCCTGCGATACCGCACACGCCGCCGAGGAGGCGGGCGGAGAAGTCGTGGGCCGTGCCCTTGAGGTGGGTGTTGGTGTCCGAGTCGAGTTCGGTGGGCGCACAACGGGCGGCCATGTCTGCGGGTAGGGGGCCGAAGCGGGTGGAGTTCATGCCCAGTGACTGCCAGGTCCGTTCCGTGGCGAGTTCGTCGAGGGGCTGGCCGGATAGGTGTTCGGCGAGGTAGCCGAGGATGAGTGCGGCTCGGTCGGTGTACTCGACGGCCTCGCCTGGTGGGCGGTGCAGGGCTTCGTGCAGTACGCCGTCGCGGATGTCCTGGGGGTCGGTGCCGTACAGGTTCTTCAGTTGGGCCCGTAGCGGGACGCCTGCGGTGTGGGTGAGGAGTTGGCGGGCTGTCACGGGTGCGAGCGGGTGGCCGTCGACCTCCATCCAGAACTCGCCCAGCGGGGAGTCGAGGTCGAGTTTGCCCTCCTCCCACAGGGCTCCGACGGAGGACCAGACAGCGAGGATCTTGGTGAGGCTCGCGGCATCGAAGACGGTGTCGGAGCGCATCGGAGCGTTCGGTTCGTCGGGGTCGAGAACTCCTGTGGTGCCTTGGGCCCGGATGCCGGAGGCGTCGCCGACGGCCCAGACGGCGCCGGGGTAGACCTTGTCGCGGACGCCTTCGTCGAGCAGGAGTTCGATGCGGTCGGTGCGGTACGTCATGTTCTCCCTGTTCGCCGTGGGCATCCCGCCGGTCAGCGTAGTGACGGGGGTGGGTGGGGTGTGGCAATGGCGTGTCGGACATCGGCTGGACAGGGTGGTTCTAGGTGAGCCGGCGACCCAGATCGGTCAGGGCCTGGGCGGTGGCGGAGAGCGGGTAGTGGGCGGCGTTCGCGTAGCCCGCTTGTCGCAGAGCCGGGAGCAGGCCAGGTGTCGTGCGTAGCCGGTCCAGGTCACGGGCGAGGGCTGCGGGGTTGGTGAAGTCGGTTGCCACGCCGGAGGCGGCGAGGGCTTCGCTGAGGCCGGGTACGGGTTGGTAGAGGACCGGGAGGCCGCAGGCTTGGGCCTCCAGTGCGACCAGGCCCATGGCTTCCAGGGTGGTGGAGGGCATGACCAGTAGGTCGTGGTCGGTGAAGGATTTCCACAGCTGTGGGCGGCGGAGCCAGCCGAGGTAGCGGGCTCGTACGCCAGCTCGTTGCAGGAGCGGGGTCAGGGTGTGGAAGTGGGCTTGCGGTGCGGCGATGCTCAGTTCGACGCCCGGCACCGAGGCCAGGCTCTTCACCAGGGCCTCGACGCCCTTCTCGGCCGTGAGTCGACCCGCATACAGCAGCCGCAGATGGCTCGTCGGCGAGCAGGGAGGCCGGGCCGGTGGGTCGGTGATCAGGTGGTCGGGGATGCCCCAGGGGATGTGGGTGATCTTGCGGCGGTTGACCAGTGGGACGAGTTTGCGGAGTTGGTCGGCCATCGCGCTGGTGGGGACGACGATGGCGTCGGCGGCCTTTGTCGTCTCACGCAGCACCTGGAGCTGGTCGCGGTGGATCTCGGCGAAGAGCAGGTCGGTGCCGTGGACCAAGGCGATGCGGGGGTGTGTGGGGAGCGCGCGGATCAGGGCGGGGGTGGCGCCGAAGGTGAGGTGCTGCAGATGCAGCACGTCGATCAGGGTCGGGTCGATCGCGGCAGCCAGAGCTGAGCGAAGGGCGGCGACGTATTGGGTGAAGGCTTGTCCCTCCAGGCACTTTCCGGGGACTTGGAGGAGGTCGAGGCCAACCGGGAGGTGAGGGCGCGGGCCGGTTGGGGCGAGCATGAACGCCCTTGCGGGGATGAGTGGTTGCTCGCCCGTGTAGAGGTCGAGGAAGAGTTCGACACTGCCTCCTGGGCTTCCGGCGGGCAGGTCCAGCAGGGTGGCGGCCAGCGGCCCAGCGGTCGGTTGCGGGGTCACCGGGATCCTCCCGGGTTCTCTTCGTAGAGGCGGGAGATGTCGATGCCGTCCGACGCCGCGTACTTGGCGACCTGGTGCTGGTAGCTGGCCGGTGTGCCGAAGGCGCTGAGGAAGACGAGCTTGCCGAAGGTCATGCCCGCGTAGATGCGCACCGGCCGGACGGCGCGGATCTCCAGGGTCCAGCGGATGGCGTGGCCTTGGTGGCCGAGCGGGGCGGAGACGTGGACCCAGATACCGAGCGCCCCGATGGTCCGATCGCCGTTGAGCATCTGCGCGTACGTCTCGGAGCCCGTCCTCTCCAGCGTGACGCCGAGGTAGAGAACACCCGGCTTCAGCACCAGGCCCGCGGCGGGGATGGTCCGCTCGGCGAACTCGGTGGGGACGGCTGCGTCCAGGTCTCCGTCGCAGATACGGATGGTGTCGCCGAGTCGCCAGTCGTAGGCGTTCGGGGAGAGTCGGGCGGGGTCGTACGGGTCGATCGTGATCTCGCCTGCCTGGATCGCGGCGCTGATCGCGGGGCCGGTGAGGATCACGAGGCGACCGCCTTGAGCCGGGCCGTGTCGCGCCAGTAGGCGGAGGGCTGCGGGCCGACGGCGGCCTGGTACTTGCCCTGGTAGGGGGCGATGGCGCCGGTGGAGACGAAGAACATGATCTGCCCGATACACATGCCCGCGTACACCCGTAGCGGGCGAATCGGGGAGAGCATCAGCGTCCACTGGCCGTGGAAGCCGATGTCGCCGATCGGGGCGGTGATCTCGACGAACAGCCCGAGCCTGCCGACGGAGGAGCGGCCGAAGAGCAGCGGTACGTAGGTGTCGGAGCCGACCTGTTCGACGGTGTGTCCGAGGTACAGCTCGCCGGGCCGGAGTACGTATCCGCTCTTCCCGATCGTGATCTCGTGGGTGGGGTTGGGGCGGTGGGCGTCGATCACGGTGTCGGTGTAGGTCAGAAGGGTGGGGCCGAGGCGGACGTTGTAGCTATTGGGGTTGACCTGGCCCGGCTCGAAGGGGTCGATGGTCAGGCGTCCGTCGTGGGCAGCGGTGGTGATCTCGGGGCCGGTGAGGATCATCGCTCGCCTCCTGCGACGGTGGGGGCGGTACCCGCCAGGGGTGTGGCCAGGACGCTTTGCACGGCTTGGCCGAGCCGTAGTCCGGCTTGATGTGTTCGTCCGCCGAGGTGGCTGTCGGCGAGGTAGTCAGTCGTCAACACGCTCCTCGTCGCCGGGGGCAAAGGAGTGGGAGCGATGACCAGAGGACCGACACGGTCGGTGAGGTGGCTGAGCAGCTTCTCGTGGTCCTGGGCGTGGTCGTCGGGGAGGCGGGCGTGGACGAGTTGGTTGTCGAAGGGCTCGATGGTCAGCAGGTCACCGAGGGTGAGCACTTCGTCGAGCGGCGTGGAGCGCAGGGCGGTCTCGTTGAGGACGACCGCGTCCGCGCCGAGGCCCGAGTGCAGTCGGCCGGCAACCTCTGCCAGCAACTGGCGCCGGTCCAACGGGGCATTGCGGTAGGGCTCGTTCACGATGCCAAGCGGGCTCGCGAGCGTCCGGCTGGCGAGTGCGATCTTGTCTTGCACCGTGGCGAGGGCCTCGGGCAGCCCGTGCGAGCTGGGGAAGGTGCCCGTGCGGGCGGCCCAGCCGGTTCCGATGGGCTCTGCGGTGGCGTATCCGATGCCGAGTTCGCGTCCCTTGACCACGAGGGTGTCGCCCACGGGTACGGGGCCGTACGTGTCGCTGTGGCAGTGCCCGGAGAAGATGACGTCCGCGAAGGGGCAGGCGGCGGCCAGCTTCAGGTCCTCGTCGAATCCGGAGTGGGACAGCACGATCCAGGTGTCGGCGCGGTGGTGGTGTGCGAGCATCACCTCGCGCAGTGCCTGGGCAGGATCGGTGACGTGGTGACCGATCCGTTCGCCGGCGGGAATCGCGCTGAACGCCTGGGTGCCGATCACTGCGGTGACGGCGGCGCGTCGGCCGGCGATCCGCTCGATGCGTACGCGGTCGAAGAGGGGCTTGCCAGCGTCGTCAGTCGTGTTGGCGCACACGGTCATCTCGCGGAGTTCTGGCTCGAAGTGGTGGCGCCAGCCGTGGTTCCCGGGGGCCAGCAGGTCGTACAGGCTGGTGAGGATCTCGCGCTCGATCTGGCCCTGGCCGAGGCGGTAGAAGCCGGTGCCTTCGAAGAAGTCGCCGCAGTCCACGATCAGGCTTTCGGCCCTGGCTGCGTGGAGATGGGCGAGCATCGGTGCGGGGGAGGCGAAGGCGGAGTGGACGTCGGTCGTGGCGATGATCCGCCGTAAGTGCCGGTTCATGGCGTGACCTCGCAGATGTCGGCGCCGAGGGTGTACAGCTTGGTGGGGAGGTCGGCGTGGCCGCGTCGGAGTTGGTCGAGGCCGCCCAGGGTGGTGACGCCGTGCGCGGTCAGGCCGGCGATGAGCAGGGCGGAGCCGGTGCGGATGTCGGTGGCCTCTACTCCGGCGCCGGTCAACTGCTGCGGACCAGTGAGACGACACTTGGTGGAGGACAGCTCCTGGATCGCGGCACCGAGACGGGCCAGCTGCGGCAGCAGGTTGCCGTGGCGGCCGGGGTTGATGGTGTCGGAGAAGAGGTGGGTGCCGGGGCGGGTGAGGGCCAAGGCCATCAGGGACGGCTCGAAGTCAGCGTCCAGGCCACCGGGGGCGAGGGAAGCGACGGCTCGCAGTGACCGGCTGGTGGGACTGCTGTCTCGCGCTCGGACGGTGAGTACGTCGTCCTCCGCGTAGGCGGGGACCCCGAGCCATCGCAAGGCCCTGACCAAGGGGACGACATCGTCAGCACGTACGCCGCAGATGCGCGCGTCGCCGCCTGTGACCGCGACCGCGCACGCCAGAGTCCCGGCCTCGATCTTGTCGCCGGGCACCCGCCAGACGATGCTCTCCGTGGGAACAGACAAGGGCGGCGCGAGGGCGAGAAGCGCCTCGCTCACTCGGCACTGCCAGCCAGCCGCCCGCAACGCTTCTACGACAGCGAGCACTTCCGGCGAGAGGTTGGGCATCCCCAGCCGCAGTGGCCGTCCGGCCACGACCGCGCGCAGGAGGGCGGCGATGGTCGCGCCTCGGGAGCGGAAGGGCAGCGTGAGTGAGACGGTTCCGGCCCTGGGAGTGCTGGCTACTTCTACGACGTAGCCGTGGTCGTCGATGATCGTGCGGTCGCCGAAGCGTTCGTAGACCTTGAAGTGCTGCTCCATGCCGCGTTCCCCGATCCGGCAGCCGCCCGGCCAGGGGAGCCGCGCCCGCCCGTACGCGCCGAGCAGGGCGGGGACGAGGTAGTACGAGGCCCGGATGCGGGCGGCGATGTCGAGGTCGGGCCCGGCCTCGGGCTTGTCGCCCGGCAGGATCGCTGCGGTCTGCGGGTCGCTGACGGGTCGAGCCGTGTGCCAGCCGGCCTGCTGGAGCAGGGCGAGCATCGTCTCGACGTCTGCGTTCGCGGGGACGTTGTCCAGGTGCACCGGGCGGGGCAGTGCCGCCGCGGCGGCCAGGAGCGGCAGGGCTGCGTTCTTGGACCCGTCGACCGTCACGGAGCCGGTGAGAGGGCTCCCGGGTCGGATGGCCACCACTTCGGCGGCGACTGGAGGGATCCGTACGGCTGTCAACCGTCAACTCCTTTGCAGAGGAACGTGTCGTGAGGGTTGGAGGGGGCCGCCGACCTTGAACTCGGCCCAGCACCGCTTGCCGGACGGCAGCGGATCGACTCCGTGGCGATCGGCCAGGGCGGCGACGAGGAACAGGCCGCGCCCGCCCTCTGCCTCCGCGTCCGGCAGTCCGGCTCGCGGGACCTTGCGGCTGGCATCGGTCACCTCGATCAGCAGACGCTCGCCGTCGAGGCGGGCGCCGGCCGAGATCGGGCCGCGGCCCGCGTGCCGTACCGCGTTCGTCAGCAGCTCGGCGGCGACCAGTTCTGCCGTGTTCAGCAGGTCCTGGTCGAGGGAAGCGTCCCAGCCCCGTATCCCGTTCGCGAGCCGCCGCCGCGCGGAGCGGGCGGCGGCAGGTGTGCCGTGAACGGAGAATCGGATCTGGTCCGCTTCCATGAGCTGCCTCCTGGATCGGTGCGGCTGCTCCACGCAACCGCTCCGGAGGCAAGCGGGACTACGCCGTGTGCTGGGGCTGCATCACTTATGCAGGAGCCGCATCGCGGTGAATCGCCGCTCAGTTACGCTCGGTTGAGCAGGCAGGATCGGCGACGGCAGGAGGGGCCGTGGCACAGATGGCCGAAGAACAGAGCGAGGCCTGACGGATCGGCGAAGTGATCCGTCAGGCACGTGTTTTACAGCGGCGCTCGCAGAAGCACGTGGCCGCCACACTGGGGTATCACCAGTCGAAGGTGAGCCGTCTGGAAAGCGGCAGGGGCACGGAGGACGTGCGCACGCTGCGCGAGGTCGCGCAGGTGCTGGACATTCCACCGCACCGTCTCGGCCTCGCCGCCGCTGCTGACACCAGCCCCGCCGCCGAGCCCGGAGCAGAGGACATGCACCGCCGTACCTTCCTCGCCGCGAGCGTGGCCGCGCTCGCGGCCCCGCCGCCCTCATCGCCATCGTCAACCACTGCGCATCACGACCTGATCCAGGTTCTGATGCCGGGCACGGGCCCCGCCGCCACCGGGCAAGCGTTGGGCATCGACGAGTTGCGGGACCGGGTGCGGGCAGTACGCCGGATGTTCTACGTGTGCGACTACGCGGAACTGGAGCAGACCCTGCCGGGACTGATCGCCGACCTGCGCCAAGCCGCCGACGGTGGCACAGCTGGCTCGGCGGAGGCGTCCGGGCTGCTCGCGACCGCATACCAGACATCGGTGAGCCTGCTGCTGAAACGAGCCGACCAGGGCAACGCCTGGCTCGCGGCCGGTCGGGCCATGGCCGAGGCAGAACGATCCGGAGACCCGATCGTCCTCGCCGCCAGCGTCCGCGTACACGCCCACGCCCTCGTACGGGACAAGCACACCGCCCAAGCCGTGAACATGGTCCGCCACACCGCCGACCAGCTCACCGGCTCCTACGACCAGCGCTCCCCCCGCTACCTGGCGGCACTCGGACTGCTCCTGCTGCGCGGGGCAACCGCCGCCAGCAGAAACGGCGACCGCGACACCACCCAGGACTTCCTCACCGAGGCCAAGGAAGTGGCCCGCTACGTCGCCTTCGACCAGCCAGACGCCTGGGCGAACTTCAGCCCCACCAACGTCGCCCTGCACAAGGTCAGCGCGGCCGTCTCCTTCGGCGACGCCGGCATAGCCCTGCAGACCGCCCGGCCCCTCATGCGCCGCCACATTCCCGTCCCCGAGCGCCGGGCCGCCCTGTGGGTGGAGACCGCCCGCGCCTACAGTCAGCAGGGCAGACTCGCCGACGGCTACCAGGCCCTGCGCATCGCCGAGAGCTGCGCGGCACAGGACATCCGCCGCCCGGCCGTACGCGAACTGGTCGCCGACATGGCAGCCCGCGACCGCCGCCGGGCCCTGCCCGAACTGCACCACTTCAGCCGCCAACTGGGAGTGCCCGCGTGAGTGACCAGCCCGACAAGCCGTTCCTCCAGATCGTGGTCTGCGCGGCCGGAGTCGCCGGTGACGTCGGCAAACTGATCACCGCAGCGCACGAGCGGCAGTGGGACGTCGGTGTCGTCACCACTCCGCAAGGGCTCGGCTTCCTCGACGTGGAGGCGATCGAGGCCCAGACCGGCCGTCCCATTCGCTCGGCCTGGCGGTCGGCGGGCGAGCCGCGCCCGACCCGGCCCGCCGACGCGATCGCCGTCGCCCCGGCCAGCTTCAACACCGTCAACAAATGGGCCGCCGGAATCTCCGACAACCTCGCCCTTGGCATCTTGTGCGAAGCACCCGCGATGGACATCCCCGTCGCCGTACTGCCCTACCTGAACTCCGCCCAGGCCGCCCACCCCGCCTACCGCAGGAGCTTGGAGCAGTTGCGCGAGATGGGCGTCCTGATCGGCTCGTACGAGCCCCACCGACCGAAGGCTGGCGGCGGGGCCGACCGCTACCGCTGGGAAGAAGTGCTGGAGCTGCTCGCCCCCATACTGTCCGCGCGGTCGTGATCAGAGCTGCGCCGTGCGCCGTCACGCCTACCGGCCAGCACCGGTAGCCGGGCCCGTTCATGGCGTTCAGCCGGAGCGCTTGTACCGGCTCAGAACCCGCCGCTGGCCCGCCCAAGTACCACGTCCACCACGTCAATGAGGGGTTCGACCCGAACCTTCAGCGCCTCGTGGGCGCCGTGGTGTCGAGACAGCGGGCCAGCCACCTTCCGCTTCCAAGTCAGATTTGGCCATGCCGGATGGGCAACTGCGCTGGGTGCCTACCGGCGCTGTCGGTGCTGCTGTTCGGTAGGCGATGGGGTCACCGCTGGGAGCCGACCGTTTCGGGTCTGCTGAGTGGGGATCGAGCCTGCTGTGGTCGTCTGCAGGCGGGCGGCTTCGGCTCGGCGGTTGGGTGCTGGGTTTCGGCCGGTGTGCTGGATGCGGGTGATGAGCACGCGAGCGGGTTGGCGGGCCGTGGTCAGCTCGCGTTGGGCGGCGGCTTCCTTGAGGAGCTGGTGGGGTTGGTGGCCGCGGGCTTCTGCGTCGGCGAGGACGGTGGCGAGCGCGGACCAGGCCGGGTCGGCGAGGATCCGCTCGGCGTGGTCGGGGACGGCTGCTCGTACGTCGCTGGCCAGAACACGGCGGGCCTGCTCCCTGGGCGGCCGGACTGTGAGTTCGGCGAGCACCGGTGCGATGGCATGGTCGGCAGCGCTCTGGAGGTGCTGGACGGCCTCGCGGGCAGCGTCGGCCTGGTGGGCATGGCTCTTCGCTTGATGCCAGCGCCCGGCGACGATGGCGGCCCAGACGAGGGCTGCGACCAGGGCGGCCAAGGCGCTGCCGTCTGGGCCGGTGGCAGTGTGCACGATGTCGCGTGCCGCGCTGCGCAGGGCGTGGGCGGCACGGTCTTCCGCGCGGACCTGGGACCGCTGGGCGCGGGCGAACGCCTTGGAGGCGGCCTGGAGTTCGGCGCGCAGGTTGGCGGGTGCCTTCTGGGCGGTGGCTTCGAGGAGTTCGCCGAGGGCGGTGATGTGGGCCTGGGCGTGGGTGTCGTCGGCGAGGTCGGTGTGGAGGGTGTCGAGGGCGTCGGTGGCCTGGTGCCACGGGGTGCTGGGGTGGTTGCGGCGGGCGGTGGGGTGTTCTTCGGGCTGGCTGGATTCGAGGCGGGCGGTGATTTTGGGCAGGGAGAGGTCGGGGGAGATCTTGCTTCCGGGATGGTAGATCTGCTCGCCGGCCTCGTTGACGTCGCCGGGTCGGCCGGCGGCGTAGCCGAGGAGGTCGCCTGACGGGCCGCGCCGGACCTGGACCTCGACGCCGCTGGCTTCGAGGTAGGCGATGAATTCCTCGGCGCCTGTCACGTGGGGGATGGCGGCACGGATGCGGTCCTGGAGCCACTCGGGGCTAGGCTCATCCCAGCCGAGGCGTTCGGCCTTGTGCATCTCGGCCTGGGTGGGGCGGCGGGCGCCGGTGCGATCACCCTTCTTCAGGCGGCGCAGCCCGTAGTCCTTCTCGATCTCGCGGCAGGCGTCACCGACGCGCAGGCCGCTGTCATGGAGCTTGGGGCGGCGGCCGTCTTCGCGGACGGTGGTGGCGAGGATGTGGATGTGATCGTCGGCGTGGCGTACGGCGATCCAGCGGCAGGCCAGGTCGTCGCTGGCCGGGGCGATGCCGGCTGCCTGGACGATGCGCTGGGCGATCTCGCCCCACTCGGCGTCGGAGAGGTAGCGGTCCTCGGGGGCGGCGCGGACCGGGCAGTGCCAGACGTGGTCGGTGACCGGCTTGCCGAACTCGCTGTTACGCAGCCGCACGGGCTCGTCGAGGTAGCGGGCGAGTTCGGTGAGGGTGGCGTTCTCGTCACGGCCGGGGTCGGGCATGCCGAGCATGGCGAAGCCGGCGACGATGTGCGGGTCGAGGTGCTCGTCGTGGCGGCCGGGGCCGTAGAGGTAGGCGAGCAGGCCACGGGTGTTGGTCCCGGCGGGCTTGATGGAGGCGATCACGCTGTCCCGGCCTCCTCCGGGTCGGTGGGCTGGCGCAGGGCCTCGGCGATCAGCTCCAGCAGGTGGTGGAGTTCGCTGAGGCGTTGGCGTATGTCGGGTGGGGTGTGGTCGCTGTTGAGGGCGCGGGCGATCTGGTTGATGTTGACGCCGATCCGGTTGAGCTGGCGCAGGACCTGGGCGCGGAAGATGTGGATGCGGCGGCGGTCTTCGGACAGGGGCAGGTTGGCGGTGAACCGGCCGGTGATGAAGGCGAGGACGATGTCGGCGGCGAAGCCGGAGTCGCCCTTGTAGCCGTGCTCGGCAGCGGCCTGCTGGAGGTGGGCTCGCTGGTCGCCGGTGAAGCGCAGCGGGCCGACGCGGTCGTTGCGTTTGGTGCCGGTGAAGCGGCGGATCGTGGGCTGCACGCTCTGCACGGCAGGCTCGCCGACGACGACGGCGCTGTCTTCGGGGCGTAGGACGGCTTGCTGGACGGAGTGCAGCGTGTCCAGGTCGGGGCCGCCCTCGGCCCCGACCCCCTGGTCCGGCGCCCCCTGGCGCCGGGCCGTCTCCGCCACCCCCGGGGCGGAGACCCCCGAAGTCCGGCCTTGAGTCGGACTCGGGGTACTACTGGCTCCGCCAGGGGCAGCCCGTCCGAACGCGCGGCGCAAACGCCCCATCAGCGTAAGAGACTTCGTCAGCGGCAGCGGCTCGTCGGGAGTGTGGTCGGAGCGGTGCGGAGCGTGTGTCACGGGCGGTTCTCCGGAAGAAGCGGGGGCAGGCGGGTCGGCAGGCAAGGGCTGGCGGAGTGCTGGTGGCCAGCACGCCATCCACAGGTGTGGACAAGCGGACGGCGAGTGGGGCAGTGGTCGGCTGGGCGGGGTGACCGGAAAGGGGTTCCGGTCACCCCGTTGGATTTCCGGTCAGCCGCTGTTCGGACCGGTCTCGGCGGCGGCTTCGATATCGGGCTGGAGGATCCTCATCACCTCGGTCTGCCGCTGACTGCCGATCGTCAAGTCCCTGTCCTTAACTGCCTTCCGGAGAAGGGACCGGCTGAGAGTGCCGTGCTCAGCGAGGGCGATCCGCCCAACCTCCACGAGCTCCGCGAGCGTGGCCTTGGGCGGACGGCCACCCCGCGGCTTGCTCTCCGAAACCTCGGGCGGTGGTTCCGTCGGCTGGACGGAACCAGCCGCCGGAGGCTCCGCTGGCCGGACCAGCTCGGCCGGGGGCTTGGCGTGCGCGGTGACCGGTGGTTCCGGCGCCTGGACGGAAGCGGCGTACGGGTGGTCGGCGGGTTGGTCGACGAGCTGGTGGATCTGCCGCATCAGGACGCCGAAGGCCAGCAGCGCGGCGGTCGGGGGAACCGCGGCGACCACGTAGTCGAGGAGAGGCACGGCGCTGGCGTTGCCCGTGCCGCTGACCCCGGCCACGTTGAGCGCGATGGAACCGGCCGACCCGGTGGCGGTGAGGGCGATGGCCCAGCCGTCGGTCACCCGGCGCAGGCCCGCGCGGAGCATCAGCAGTTCGCCCGCGACGATGAAAGCGTCCAGAGTCGCTGGCCAGGCCCACTGACGGACCGGCGAACTCTTGAGACCGTGCTGTCCGGCCACCTCGGCGAGGTGCGCGTACGACAGCCAGAACCCGCCGGCGGTGAGCGCCACGATGACGACTCCCGCCGCGACGAGCGCGTACCGCTCGGCCGCCTGCTTGGTCGTCATCGGCCGCCCTCCGTCAGGGCGACGGTCCCGGTGGGTGGGTGTGGAGAGGGTGGTCAAGCGGGGTTCTCCTGGGGGTGATGGCGTGGTCCGTCTTAGCCGTCTTGGCCGTTGCAAGCGCAGGTCAGGGCCGGTACGGCAGGAGGGCTGGTGTTCCGTCCTGGCGGCGCCGGCGCGTCCTGGGGCACACACGGGCGGCGGGTGCTGCGGTTCGGTGGCCACGGACGGATCGCATCCGTCTTGCCGTCCCGGCCGTATGCGCGGTGACCTGCGGTGATACGGCGGGGACGCCCGGGACGGCACAAGACGGATCGGGGCAGCGTCAGGTTGGTGGCCGTGCGGTCGTCATGATCGCGTTGCCGTCTTGTCCCCGGTTTCCGTCCCGGCCGCATGCCGTTTGACCTGCGGGATCACGGCAGGGACGGCAGGGACGGTCACCGGGGGAGGCGCGGCTCAGCCCGAGGCTGGGGTGGTGGGTTCGGCGTTCACTGAGTGAACGGTGGGGCAGTAGCGCCGCCACGCGTCGAGGAACTTGTTGCGCGTGTAGCCCTTGCGCTGGGTGCCGTCGGCGAGGCGGACGTTGCCGGGCCTGATGTCGAAGGCGCGCAGCAGCGAGCCGAGCTCACGCGGGCCCAGCCCCTTGCGACCCCACTCCGCCCACGGACCTTCCATGTCCTGGCGCAGGTGGTGCAGGAGTTCGTCCGTGGAGAGGCTGTCGACCTCCCGCTGGGCTACGAAGACCCGGCGGATGTCGGCCAGGATCCGCGCTGAGCTGGGGTGGTCCTCCTCGGCCGCCACTTCGGCCGCCACCATCTCCGCGCACGCCGCGCGGGCGAGGCAGGGCCAAGGGCCGGCGGCGAGGTCGGCGACGATCACCAGGGGTTCCCAGGTGTCGGCGGCGCGGTCCTCCACCGGCATCGCCGGTTCCAGGTCGGCGGCCTCGTCGAGCAGCGGCCGGGCCCAGGCGGCGATGCGGTCGCGCAGGTCGTGGAGGGCTGGGGTGTCGCGGCGGGAGCGGAAGGGCTTGACGCTCTCGCCCTCGGCCCGGCGGCGCATACGAATCACCACCGACCGGTCCATGATCGTGTCGGGCAGGTCGCCGATGCCCGCGAGCGCGGCCATGGCGAAGGTGGCGAACCGGTGCGGGGTGTGGTCGTTGCCGACGACCCGGGTGACATACCGGTTGCGCTGGTGGCCGGCGTTGAGCAGGCCGCGCATCTCCTCGTTCTTCTCCGCCTGCTTCGGCGTGCCGAAGATGGTGTCCGCCTCGTCCACCAGCAGGGTGGGCGGCTCCTCGGTGATGGACCGGAAGACCGCAGCCGGTGTGGTGTTGATGGTGAGCATCGGCTCGTGGACCGTCTCGGTGAGCACGTCCAGCAGCCGTGACTTGCCACAGCGCTTCGCCGGCCCCACCACCGCCAGACGCGGGGCGTGCTGCCACGCGGGCTGCAGATGCGTCGCCGCCACCCACAGCGTGACCGCGTCCAGCGCCTCCGGCGAGGGCAGGATCACGAACCTGGCTATCTTCGCGCGCAGTTCGTCCAGCAGCGCCGAGCCCGGTGTCGGCTCCGGATCCAGGGGTGTGTCCGAGGGCGCGGCGGCTTCGACCGGCGCGGTGTTCTCGGGTTCGCGCTGGTCGGGGTTGCCCGGCACCGCGACCAGCGGCCAGGCGGCGGTACCGGGCGCGGAATAGGGCTCGGGTGTCGTAGGTTGCACAAGGCGGCTCCTCTTCTGCGCCACCGGGCATGCAGGCCCGGTGCGCGCGGATCGTTCGTTGGATGCGGGCGGCGGGGTTTCCCGAGCCTCCGGCGTTACCGCGCCGGAGGCTCGCTGCGTTCAGAGACTGAACACTCGCTCTGTCCCGAGACGGGACGCTCGCGTTGTTCCCCGAGGGAACACGGACAGTACGTCCACGCCCGTCGACAGTCCAGCGTTTCTGTGTCAGCTCAGCGCAGAACCGTCTGCTACGCTGCCTCGCTTTCACGCCGCCAGCCCGAGCAGCTCCAGCAGATCCGCGGTCACGACCCGGTAGGCGTTGCCGAGCCGCAGCACCTTGCACGGGTACTCGCCCCGCTTCGCCAGCGCATACCCCTTACTCCGCCCGAGTCCCAGAGCACGGTTGCCCGTCTCCAGGTCAACCGATACAGGGAGAGCAAGCAGCTCTTCCCGACTCATCCCCTTCAAGCCCTTCGACTGCCCGGTCGTCGCTTCTTCGCGCATGCAGCGCACCCCTTTCGGTACAGCCCTCGGCGAACGCGCCCATCACGTCCGACTCCAGGCATGCACCAACCATCATGACCAAGCTAATGTGTCTGCATGACACAACGCGGTGTGGATGCTGATGAGGACGACTTCCCGGAATGGGCAGACCGGGTCAAGGCCAACGTGGCCGGCGAAGTCCGGCGCAGAAGGAAGGAGATGGGATGGAGCGCTCAGGACCTCGCGGACCGGTGCGAACAGCTCGGGCATCACATCCCGCGCAACGTGATCGCCAACATGGAGTCCGGCCGCCGGGCCAATCTGCCGCTCGTGGACGTCATGGTCCTGGCGGCGGCCCTGGAGACGTACCCGGTCTGCCTGATCTTCCCGGTCGGCTACGTCGAGCAGACCCAGGAGCTCCCCTTCCAGCACCTCATCCCCACCTGGGACGCGCTACGGCACTTCACCGGTGAAGAGGAGGTGCCGATGTACGACGCGGGCCTGGTCCCCGACTTCGAGCGCCACGCCAGCCTCGTACAAACCGCCCTCGCCGCCCTCGAAGAGGAAGAACAGGCCCGGTTCGCGGCCAAGACGGCCACCAGCCGCGCCCAGCAGGAGGAAGCCGAGCGCAAGCGGACCAAGTACGCCGACCAGGCCATCTCCGCCAAGTACAACCTCCGCCACCTCCGCCGCGAGCTCCGCGAGGAGGGCGCCACCCCACCCCGTCTACCCCCCGCGCTGGGCGACGTCGACCCACCCGAAGAAGAACCCAACACCACCCCGGAGGAACGCCTTTGAAGGGCTCCACCCACCGCCGCTGCTACTGCCGCGACCCCAAGACCGGCAAACCGCTCGGCAAGAAGTGCCCCCAGCTCTCCAGCCGCAAGCACGGCGCATACTCCATACGCCAGGAGCTCCCGCCCCACGACGACGGCACCCGTCGCTCCTTCAGCCGCGCCGGCTACGACTCCCTGAAGGACGCTCAGGCGGACCTCGACCACGTCCGCTCCCTGCTCGCCCTGGCGGACAGGGACGACTCCGACAGCCTCCAGCGCCTCGTCGCCATGTTGGAGGAGGTCTCAGTCGAGAAAGCCCCGCTGCCGGCCATCGAGGAGACCCGCCGCCGTCTGCGGGCCGGCCTGGCCCTCCTTGGCAGCCTCACCGTCGGCGAGTGGCTCGACCAGTGGTTCGCCGCGAAGAAGCGCCGTAAGACCACGCTCAACGGCTACGCGTCCCACATCCGCGTCCACCTGAAGCCCCGCATCGAACACGTACGCCTCGACCGCCTCAACGTCGGCCACCTGGTGGAGATGTTCGACGCGATCGCCGACGAGAACGAGGTGATCGCGGCCGAGAACGAAGCCCGGCGAGAGCAGATCACCCGCTGCAAGCCGAGCAAGCCCGGTCGCCCCGTCGGAGTCGAGCGGAAGCTGCTCGCGGCCGAACGGGCCAAGCTGGCGGAGATGAAGCCGTTCCGGAAGACAACCGGCCCGGCCAGTCGTCAGGCGATTCGCCGCACTCTCCGCGCGGCCCTCAACTCCGCGATCGCCCAGCAGCTGATCACCTTCAACCCGGCCTCCCACGTCGAGTTGGAGTCCGGCAGGCGCCCGAAGCCCCTCCTGTGGACGGAGGAGCGGGTCCGGCGGTGGCGCGAGACGGGCGAGATGCCTGGCCCGGTCATGGTGTGGACCCCGCAGCAGTTCGGCGCCTTCCTCGACGCCGCCGAGGGCGACCGCCTGTACGCGATCTTCCCCCTCATGGGCACGCGCGGCCTCCGGCGCGGCGAGGCGGTCGGCCAGGACTGGCACGAGATCGACCTCGACGCCGGCCTCATCACCCCCGCCAAGGAGATCGTGGTGGACGGCTGGGACCCCTACGAGTCCGAGCCGAAGACGGACGGCAGCGCGAACACGATCGCGCTCGACAGCGTGAACATCGCCGCCCTACGCGACCACAAGGCCCGCCAGGAGAAGGAGCGCGCCGAGTGGTCCACCGCCTGGCAGAACACCGGCAAGGTGTTCACCAAGGAGGACGGCTCCTGGCTCCACCCGGAGACGGTCTCGGAAGCGTTCCGCCGCATCCTGGCCACGACCGACCTGCCACCCATCACCCTGCGGGACCTTCGTCACGTCGCCGCGACGCTCACGCACGGAGGCGGCGGCGACATCCACACGGTGAAGGAGACCCTGCGCCACTCCACCATCACGCTGACCTCGGACACATACACGAGCCTGCTCCCTGAGCTGGACCGCGACATCGCCGAGAAGGCAGCGAAGCTGATCCCGCGATCGCGTCAGGCGGCTGCCGATTCGTCCGTCCAGGCTGCACCCGATCCGCAGGCCACGAACGCATCCGCTCACGCATCGCTCACGCAGTGGCTTGCAAACGAAGCAGCGCCCGACCCGACCGAAGCCGACTCAGGCGCTGCGTAGCAGGTCAGAGGGGGTTTCCCCTCCCCCGCATCGGTAGGCCCTGTGGGACTCGAACCCACAACCAATGGATTAAAAGTCCACTGCTCTGCCAATTGAGCTAAGGGCCCAGGCGATGTTGCCTCCCCGAGCATAGCCGGACGTGGCCGGGAGTCCGATCGGGTATCGGTGACCCGGCCGCGTCGGAGTGCCGCAAAAAGGTCCGCCGCAGAACAGAACGGACGGAAGATCGCCGGAAGCAGGGCGAGTTGGCCGTTGCCGGGTCGGCGAACGGTCCCTGCCCTGTCGCCCCGTCACCGGGTCATGGATCCAGCGGCTCCGGCACCCCCTTGCGCGCCGCCTCCCGCGCCACACTGCGCGCGTGCCCGGGGTTGAGGAACCAGTGGCGGGCGGAGGCCGCCCACCAGATCGCCGCGAAGCCCAGCACCACCAGGACGGCGACGGGCGCGTAGTTGAAGTTCTCCCAGGTGACCGGGGACAGCTGCGGGAGCATGAACAGGACGGTGATGAAGAGGACCCAGACCACCGCGATGACGCCGATCACCCGCGACCAGCGGCCCAGGTGCCAGGGGCCGCGCTCGAACGCGTCGCCCTTGCGCAGCCGCAGCAGCGTCGGGATGACGTACGCGATGTAGAGGCCGATCACCGCGATGGAGGTGACGGCGGCGTACGCGGTGACATTGATCAGGTAGGGGAGGCCGAGGAGCAGCGCGCCGCCCGCCGCCAGCCAGACCGCCGCCACGGGGGTGCGGGTGCGCGGGCTGACGGTGTGCCAGACGTGCGAGAACGGGAGCGCGCCGTCGCGCGAGAAGGCGTAGATCATGCGGCTGTTGGCCGTGACGGACGCCATGCCGCAGAACAACTGTGCGCCGATGACGACGAGCAGGAGCAGTTTGCCGCCGGTCACGCCGAGCGCGTCGAGCAGGATCTGCGCGGGCGGCACCCCGGTCGCCGACTCGCGGGCGCCGTCGTAGGACTGGATGGCGAAGGTGAAGCCGAGGAGGAGGACCAGGCCCGCCACCCAGGACGTCCAGATGGACTGGACGATGCCCTTGGGGCCGGCCGTCGAGGCGTCGTGCGTCTCCTCGGTCATATGGGCGGAGGCGTCGTACCCGGTGAAGGTGTACTGCGCCATCAGCAGGCCCAGCAGCACCACGTACAGCCCGCTGCCCCAGCCCGTGTGGTTGACGAACTCCGTGAACACGAACGACGCCGACTGATGGCTGTCGGGGACGACGACGAGCGCGCCGACGATGACGATCACACCCACCACGTGCCACCACACGCTGATGCTGTTCAGCAGACCGACGATCCGGACGCCGAAGGTGTTCAGCAGGCCGTGCAGCAGCAGGATCGCGGCGAAGAGGAGGATCGTCCGGCCGGGGGTCACCTCGAAGCCGAACTCCAGGTTCAGATAGGCCGCCAGGAAGGACGCCGCGCCGAAGTCGATGCCGGCGGTCACGGCGACCTGGCCGAGCACGTTGAACCAGCCCGTGAACCACGCCCAGGCGGCCGCGCTGCGCTCCGGCGCCAGTCGGTGGGCCCAGAAGTACAGGCCGGCGGAGGTCGGGTAGGCCGAGCAGATCTCGGCCATGGCGAGGCCCACGAAGAGCGTCATCAGGCCGACCGCGACCCAGCCCCAGGTGATCACCGCGGGCCCGCCGGTGTTCATGCCGAAGAGGTAGAGCGTCATACAGCCGGAGAGGACCGAGATGATCGTGAAGGAGACCGCGTAGTTGGAGAACGCGGACATACGGCGGGCGAGGACCTGCGTGTAGCCCAGCTGGGCCAACCGCTCCTCGTCGGACACCGAGACCGACACAGAGTCCGGAGCCGAAGCCCCGGCCGCCCCACGGGCTATGTCGTCATCTGTCATGCCCCCAGCAATTCCCTCTCCGGGGACGTGATATGCGCCACACGGTGGCCGAAAATCGGCGGAGACCGGCCGATGCGGGACCGGCGGGGCCGAACACACGCGAAGGGCCCGTACGACCGGAGTCGTACGGGCCCTTCAACTGCTCTCAGTCGTCAGCCGGCGTCAGCCACCGGCCTCGGCGAGCGGATCAGCCGTTGCGCTTCCAGCGCGGCTTGTCGTCACGGCGCCCGAAGGACGAGCCGGTGCCGGAGCCGGAGCCGCGGTGGTCGTCACGACGGCCGTACGGACGCTCGTGGCCGCCGGAGCGGAAGCCCGGACGGTCACCGCCCTGGCGGTCGCGGTTGAACGGACGGTCGCTGCCCCGGTGGCCGCCACGCTCGTCGCGACGCTCGAAGGAGCGGCCGCCACGGTCGTTGTCGCGGCGGAAGCCACTGCCACCACGGTCGTCACGACGCTCGAACGAACGCCCACCGCGCTCGCCGTCCCGACGCTCGAACCCGCCACGGTCGTTGTCCCGGCGGAAGCCGCTGCCACCACGGTCGTCACGACGCTCGAAGGTACGGCCACCACGGTCGCCGTCCCGACGGTCGTTGTCCCGGCGGAAGCCGCTGCCACCACGGTCGTCACGACGCTCGAACGAACGCCCACCGCGCTCGCCGTCCCGACGCTCGAACCCGCCACGGTCGTTGTCCCGGCGGAAGCCACTGCCACCACGGTCGTCACGACGCTCGAACGAACGCCCACCACGGTCACCGTCACGACGGTCGTCCCGGCGGTCGAACCCGCCGCGCTCGCCGCGCTCGCCGTCGCGGCGGAACCCGCCACGGTCGTTGTCCCGGCGGAAGCCGCTGCCGCCACGGTCGTCACGACGCTCGTACGCCGGACGCTCGTACGCCGGACGCTCGTACGCCGGACGCTCGTACGCGGGACGCTCGGCCGGCTGCTCGGCGATCGCGGCCGGAGCCTCGGCCGCCGGGGCGTCCGCCTCGACGGCGGCGACGGCGGTGGCCTCCGCGGCGGCGGCGACGGCCGCCTCCGGGTCCTCGCCCCGCTCCCGCGCGGCACGCGCGGTCAGCCGGGTGGCCTCGTCGCGCAGTTCGGCGGCGCGGCGCGTGGCCCGCTCCAGCTCCTTGGTGAGCTGGGCGACCTCGCGCTCGGCCTGCTGCGCGGCGTTGTCGACCGACTCGGCCTGGACCTCGGTCATCGAACGGGCGCCGGTGATGTCGGCGACCTCGGTGTCGAAGGCCGTACCGCCCTGGATGATGTGGCGCGAGGCGTCGACGCCCGCGTCCTCCATCAGGCGGAAGATCTGCCGGCGCTGGTGCGGCAGGGAGAGCGACACGACCGTGCCGCTGCGGCCCGCGCGGGCCGTACGGCCGGAGCGGTGCAGGTAGTCCTTGTGGTCGCCGGCCGGGTCCACGTTCAGGACCAGGTCGATGCCGTCGACGTGGATGCCGCGGGCGGCCACGTCGGTCGCGACCAGCGCGTTGACGTAACCGTCCTTGAAGTCGGCCAGCGTCCGGGTGCGGGCGCCCTGGGTCATGCCGCCGTGCAGCGCGTCGGCCTTCACCCCGGCCTCGCGCAGCTGCTCGGCGATGCGGTCGGCGCCCAGCTGGGTGCGGACGAAGATGATCGTGCGGCCCTTGCGGGAGGCGATCGCGGCGGTGACCGGCGCCTTGTCCTTGGGCTTCACGATGAGGATGTGGTGCGACATGGTCGTGACGTTGCCCTGGGCGCTGTCGACCTCGTGCGTCACCGGGTTGCTCAGGTAGCGCTTGACCAGCGTGGAGATCTCGTTCTCCATCGTGGCGGAGAACAGCATCCGCTGGCCGCCGGCCGGGACCTGGTCGAGCAGTTCGGTGACCTCGGGCAGGAAGCCCAGGTCCGACATCTGGTCGGCCTCGTCGAGGACGGCGATCTGAGTGTTCTCCAGCGAGCAGGCGCCGCGGTTGATGATGTCGCGCAGGCGGCCCGGGGTGGCGACGAGGACGTCGACGCCGCGCTCCAGGGCGTAGATCTGGTTGCCCATCGACGTACCGCCGCAGACGACCTTCATCTTCAGGCCGAGGACGTCGCCGTACGGCTGGAGGGCGTCCGCGACCTGCATCGCGAGCTCACGGGTCGGGGTGAGGATGACACCGCGGGGCTTCTTGCGCTCGGTGTGGCCGCCGGCCAGCTGCGCGAGCAGCGGCAGACCGAACGACAGCGTCTTGCCGGAGCCGGTGCGGCCGCGGCCGAGGATGTCCTTGCCGGCCAGGGCGTCCGGGATGGTCGCGGCCTGGATCGGGAAGGGGGTGGTCACGCCGTTCTGCGCGAGCTTGCGCACGACGCCCTCGGGAAGGCCGAGCGTCGCGAACGTCACCTCGGGAGCCTTCTCGGCGGAGCCGTTCTCGACGCTCGCGAGAGTGTCGACGTCTTCGCCGTTCTCGGGCACGACGACGTGATCAGTACTGGAAATGGACATGCGTATGCGAAACCTTCCGGAGTCTCGTCGGCACGCGCCCGTCAACTCCGTGATTCGCACACGACCGCCTCTATGCGGTCCGCCACGGCAAGGGAGAGTACGCGCCACACGGCGCGCTTCTGTGATGGCGCCGGGCAATGGGGCAATGGGATCAAACGATCTGCCACCATACGCACCCGCCACCCCTCTAGGCAAACCGGGCGGATGTCCGCAGGTCCGGGCCCGATCGATTCGGGCGGGGGTGAGGGCCGACGTCAAACGGCGGCAGATACATCACCATACAGCATCGGCGGGGCAGCTCCTTCGGACCTCTGTGGAGCAGCCCTACACCGCGTCCCCCGCCTGCGGCGCCGGCTCGCGTTCCATCAGCTGCGCGCCCTGCTCGTGCGCCGACGACGACGGCTCGGCCGAGGGCTCGGGCGGGGGCGACGGCGACTCCGCCGGCTCGGTCGGCTCCGGTTCGGGCTCCACCACCGGCGGCGGGGACGGTTCTCCCCTCGGCGGCTCGGGCTTCTCCGGCCGCTCCCCCTTCCCCTCGCCCCCGTCCCCCTTCGGCGGCGTCGCCTTCCCGGAAGGCCCGGCCTTCCCGGAGGCCGACGCGGACACGGAGGGGGACGGGGAGGAGGACGGGCCGGGCGAGGCGTGGCCGGGCCGCTTCCCCTGCCCGGACCGGTATCCCGTGCCGCCCGCGTCCGTCACCGCCGTACCGCCGTCCGGCTTCTCACCGCCCGGCTGCCCCGCCGTCGGCGACGACCCGGGCTCCCGCGCCTCGTCCCCCACGCTCATACAGCCGGCCGCCGCCGCTACGGCCATGACCGCGGCGGCCAGACGGACGGATACGTTCAAGGCGCGCACGGCGGCCACCTCCGAGGGGGGCGTGAAGGGGAGTCCCCCTGCCCAACTCCCGCCGCCCGCAAGAGGACACGCGACCCTCCGGCGCCCGCCGCTCCTAGCCGTACCCCAGCGCGTGCAGCCGTGCGTCGTCGATCCCGAAGTGGTGCGCGATCTCGTGCACCACGGTCACCTCGGTCTCCGCGACCACGTCCTCCCGTGTCTCGCACATGCGCAGCGTCGGCCCGCGGTAGATCGTGATCCGGTCCGGCAGCACCCCCGCGTACCACTCCCCGCGATCCGTGAGCGGAGTCCCCTCGTACAGCCCGAGCAACTCCGGGTCGTCGGCGGGCGGCTCGTCCTCGACGAACACCGCCACGTTGTCCATCAGCCGTGTCAGCTCCGGCGGAATCCGGTCCAACGCCTCGGCGACCAGTTCCTCGAACTCCTCGCGCGTCATCTCCAGCACACGGCCATTGTCATGCACGACACGCGGGTACGAGAGACGCGGGCGGCACACGGCCCCCGCCGGACACGGCGAACCCGGCCCGCTCCGTACGACGGCGGGGCCGCGGCCGCACCCGTGCGACGACCGGGCGAAACCCCCGGCCCCCGCCCGCCCCCTCCGCATATCCGCCCCCACCCCTGGGCATACGCGACCAATGGCACGCGTCCCCGCCGACCCCTCCGCCGCCGACACCCCGCGCTCCCCGCGCACGGCCCTGCGCCGGTGCCTCCGCGCCCTGGCCCGCCGCCACCGGTCCCGCCGCGCGCACCCGACCGCCGAGCCGGCCCGGCGCCCCCACCCCTGGAAACGGGCGTTCGGCCTGGTCGCGGTCGTCCTGGTCGGCGCCTGGCTGGGGCTGCTGGTCGTGGGGAACGTCCGCACCCCCGTCGGCCCCATGAACACGACGATGACGCTGCGCCCCTCCCTCACCGGCGGCACGAAGATCAACGTCTCGCCGCTGGGCGCCCTGGAGCTGAACAGCCACCACGCCCCCGTACGCCTGGACGTCAACGTCGACCAGCTCGACCCGGAGCGGGCCCAGGCCCTGGTCGACCACCCCGAGCGGATCTCCGGGCTGCAGGAGGAGATCGCCGGCGACGTGCGGCACGGCACCGTCGACCTGGCGGTACGCTCCGGCGTCGCCGTCGTCTCGGGGGCCACCGCGCTCGGGCTCGCCGTGTACCGCCGCCCCCGCCGTGCCCTCGCCGCCGGCGGCCTCGCCCTCGTGCTGCTGGCCGGCGCCGGAGGCACCGCCGCCGCCACCTGGAACCCCAACTCCGTCCTGGAGCCGAAGTTCTCCGGCCTGCTCTCCTCCGCGCCGTCACTGGTGGGGAACGCACGCAGCATCGTCACCGAATTCGACGTCTACCAGAAGGAGTTGGCCCGCCTGGTGACGAACGTGACCAAGCTGTACGACGTCACGTCCACGCTCCCCGCGTACCAGCCGGACCCGACGACCATCCGCGTCCTGCACGTGTCCGACATCCATCTGAACCCCGCGAGCTGGAAGATCATCGCCTCGCTGGTCGAGCAGTACGAGATCAACGTCATCGTCGACTCCGGCGACACCATGGACCACGGCAGCGCCGCCGAGAACGGGTTCCTCGACCCGATCGCCGACCTCGGGGCCCCGTACGTCTGGGTGCGCGGCAACCACGACTCGCTGCTGACCCAGCGCTACATGGAGGGCATCGACCACACCCACGTCCTCGACGAGGGGAAGGCGGTGACCGTGGGCGGGCTGCGGTTCGCGGGGACGGGGGACCCGCAGTTCACCCCGGACCGCTCGACCGGGAAGGCGGGCCTGCCGTCCGAGGAGGAGGCCGGGCAGCGGCTGGCGGACGCCCTGCGCGCCCAGAAGGCGGCGGGCACCCCCGTGGACATCGCGGTCGCGCACAACCCGGACGCCGCCCGGGAGACGGACGGCCAGGTCCCGCTGGTGCTCGCCGGGCACCTGCACCACCAGGAGATGGAGATGCTGAGCCAGGGGACCCGGCTGCGCATCGAGGGCTCGACCGGCGGCAGCGGCCTGCGGGCCGTGGAGGGCAGGAACCCCGATCCGATCGAGGCGTCCGTCCTCTACCTCGACCGGGACACGCGCCGTCTCCAGGCGTGGGACGAGATCAGGCTGGGGGGCCTGGGGCTGACGACGGCGGAGGTCAGCCGCCATCTGCCGAAGGAGAACCAGCCGGGGGCCCGGCCGGGGGACGAGCGGTCCCCGTCGCCCTCCGGAAGGACGTCCACGGGCGGGTCCCCCAACGGGTCCCCCGGCGGCCCGTAAACCGTTTTGGCGATACCTCCTGCCATCCCATATGCTTCTCACGTCCCCGACGCGCTGACAAAGCGCCCAGGCGGGCCGATAGCCCTCATCGTCTAGCGGCCTAGGACGCCGCCCTTTCAAGGCGGTAGCACGGGTTCGAATCCCGTTGGGGGCACGCAAAATCGTGTGCGAGACTAGTCCCGCACAAGCTTGGTCCTGTGGAGCAGTTTGGAGTGCTCGCCACCCTGTCAAGGTGGAGGCCGCGGGTTCAAATCCCGTCAGGACCGCTGGTGTTTCTCACGAAGCACCGCGGCTGGGTAGCTCAGTTGGTACGAGCGATCGCCTGAAAAGCGATAGGTCGCCGGTTCGACCCCGGCCCCAGCCACATCGCGCGAAAACCCCCTCCGGGAGACCGGAGGGGGTTTTCGTCGCTCACAGTGAGGCCGCCGCGGAGCCGCGGCCCACCGAGAACCATGGGGGGTTCTTGAGACACATCACCAGGGGGCTCGTGACGGCCGGTGCCGTCCTGCTCTCCACCTTCGCGATACCGGGCACGGCCCACGCGGCCGCTCCGGTCGTCCAGGAGGCGTCCAGCGACTCGGCGGACTGGTCGGTCATCGACGTACGCCTGGGCCACGGCAGCGCGGTCGGCGAGGACGTCAAGAAGATCACCGCGAAGCTGCGTCCGCTCGGCAGCGCCGACACGGACACCCCGGTGGCCACGGTCACCGAGTTCACCCAGACGTACTTCGCGAGTTCCTGGGAGGGCACCTGGTCCTCCCCGCCCGTCCACCTGGACGCCCTCGGCGAGTACACGATCGACGTCGAGGCCACCACCAGCGGCGGCGAGACCACCGTCCAGCAGAACGCGGGCGTGCTGCGCTACCAGAAGCAGCCCGTGATCTCGGGCTTCTCCGTCACACCGACCGAGCCGAACATCGACGACAAGCTCGTCACGGCCACCGGCGATCTGGTTCTCCGCGATCCCAGCACGCGGGCGACCGAGGCCATGCCCGGCGCGTCCGTCGACGTCGACCTGGGCAGTTCGGTCGAGCAGACCGTCACCACCGACGAGCAGGGTCACTTCTCGCTCGCCCGCGAGGTGAGCCAGGGCGGCTGGGCCCGCGCCGAGTACCGCAGCGACCTGGGCTACGCCACGGTCCCCTGGGTCAGCATCACGCCCAAGGCCGCGGCGACCCGCCTGCTCCTCGACAAGAGCAGCTTCCATGTCGTGGCGAACGCCGAGATGAAGGTCACCGGACGGCTGGAGTACCGCAGCGGCGCCGAGTGGAAGCCGCTGGCGGGCATCCCGCTGGAGCTGGACTACAAGAACAGCAGCATCACGGACGCGACCGAGGCGACCAGCGACGCCGCCGGCCGCTTCACCTTCGTCAGGCGCGTGTACGGCGACACCACCTTCGAGGTCGGCTTCCCGCCCTACCCGTACAACCCCTGGATCCAGCGGACCGCGACCGCCGACGTGAAGGCCAAGGTCACCTCGACCAGCCGGTTCACCGAGTTCACGGCGGCGCAGAACGAGCGGGCCCAGCTCGACATCACCGGCAGCGTCGACCTGTCCGGCAACTACTACAGCGGCCGGATCAAGGTCGGCATCCAGTACTCCGCCGACGGAAAGACCGGCTGGACGACCAAGAAGACGGTCACGACCGGCTTCGGGTCGCAGTTCATCGTCGAGGGTCTCAAGGGCAACCCGGACGGCTACTGGCGGCTGCGCTACGCCGGTGACAGCAAGCGGGACTTCAAGGGCACCACCAGCAAGGCGATGCGCAAGGTGAAGGCCCTCACCCGGATCAAGGGCGCGGGCGCCTCCCCCGAGCCGGTCCGCAAGAACCACACCCTCACCGTGAAGGGCGTCCTCCAGGAGGCCAAGCCCGCGAGCACGGTGGGCTGGACCAGCTGGAAGGCGTACGGCGGCAAGCGGGTCCAGATCCTGTTCCGGCCCCGGGGCGAGAAGGACTGGTACCTGATGGGCACCGTCAAGACCAAGGCGAACGGTTCCTTCGCCAAGGGCATCAAGGCCCCGATGGACGGCACCTGGGTGCCCGTCCACCTGGAGCCCGACAGCAAGCACTTCGCGGGCGCCGGCGCGGAGGACTACGTCGACGTGCGGTAACGCGCATCACAGGCACACGACGAGGGGCGGACGCAAAAGCGTTCGCCCCTCGTTTCGTCGAGGTGAGATCCTGGGTTCCGTATGTCTACGCCACCTGCCCCCGCCTTCGGCGCCCTCGCCCCCCGCCTGGCCGAGCTGTCCCTGCGCGACGCGCACCGGCTCGGACGCAGGCTCGAAGGCGCGCGCAAGATCCGCAAGCCCGAGGCCCGGGCCGCCGTGCTCGCCGAGATCGAGGCGGAGGTCGCCAGGGGCGAGTCCCGCATGGCCGAGCGCGCCGCGCGCGTGCCGGCCGTCTCGTACCCCGAGCAGCTGCCCGTCAGCCAGAAGAAGGACGACATCGCGGCCGCGATCCGCGATCACCAGGTCGTCATCGTCGCCGGTGAGACCGGCTCCGGCAAGACGACGCAGATCCCCAAGATCTGTATGGAGCTGGGGCGTGGCGTACGCGGCATGATCGGGCACACCCAGCCCCGCCGTATCGCCGCCCGCACGGTCGCCGAGCGCGTGGCCGAGGAGCTGCGGACGCCGCTCGGCGAGGCCGTGGGCTGGAAGGTCCGCTTCACCGACCAGGTGAACCCGGACGCCACCTTCGTCAAGCTGATGACGGACGGCATCCTGCTCGCCGAGATCCAGACGGACCGCGAGCTGCGCGCCTACGACACGATCATCATCGACGAGGCCCACGAGCGGTCCCTCAACATCGACTTCCTGCTGGGCTACCTCGCCCAGCTGCTGCCCAGGCGCCCCGACCTCAAGGTCGTCATCACCTCCGCGACCATCGACCCCGAGCGCTTCTCCCGCCACTTCGGCGACGCGCCGATCGTCGAGGTCAGCGGCCGTACGTATCCGGTGGAGGTGCGCTACCGCCCCCTGCTGGAGGAGGACGGCGAGGACGCCGACCGGGACCAGATCACCGCGATCTGCGACGCCGTCGAGGAGCTGCAGGGCGAGGGGAAGGGCGACATCCTCGTCTTCCTCTCCGGGGAGCGGGAGATCCGGGACACCGCCGACGCCCTGATCAAGAAGAACTACCGGTTCACCGAGGTCCTGCCGCTGTACGCACGGCTCTCGCACGCCGAGCAGCACCGCGTCTTCCAGCCGCACACCGGCCGCAGGATCGTGCTGGCCACGAACGTCGCCGAGACCTCCCTCACCGTCCCCGGCATCAAGTACGTCATCGACCCGGGCTTCGCCCGCATCAGCCGCTACAGCCACCGCACCAAGGTCCAGCGGCTCCCGATCGAGGCGATCTCCCAGGCCAGCGCCAACCAGCGCAAGGGTCGCTGCGGCCGTACGTCGGACGGTGTCTGCATCCGCCTGTACAGCGAGGACGACTTCGAGGCGCGGCCCGAGTTCACGGACGCGGAGATCCTGCGGACGAACCTCGCCTCCGTCATCCTGCAGATGACCGCCGCCGGTCTCGGCGACATCGAGAAGTTCCCGTTCATCGATCCGCCGGACCACCGCAACATCCGTGACGGCGTCCAGCTCCTGCAGGAGCTCGGCGCGCTCGACCCGGCGCAGAAGGACGTCCGCAAGCGGCTGACCCCGATGGGCCGCAAGCTCTCCCAGCTGCCCGTCGACCCGCGGCTGGCCCGGATGGTCGTCGAGGCCGACAAGAACGGCTGTGCCCGCGAGGTCATGGTGATCGCCGCCGCGCTGTCCATCCAGGACCCGCGCGAGCGCCCCGCCGAGAAACAGGCCCAGGCCGACCAGCAGCACGCCCGCTTCAAGGACGAGACGAGCGACTTCCTCGCCTATCTCAACCTCTGGCGGTACGTCCGCGAGCAGCAGAAGGAGCGCGGTTCGTCGTCGTTCCGCCGGATGTGCAAGCAGGAGTACCTGAACTTCCTGCGGATCCGCGAGTGGCAGGACATCTACAGCCAGCTGCGCACGGTCGCCCGGCAGATGGACATCCATCTCAACGAGGACGACGCCCCCGAGCAGCACATCCACCTCTCCCTGCTGGCCGGTCTGCTCTCCCACATCGGCATGAAGGACGTGAAGGAGACCGGGGGCGAGAGCGGGCGGAGCACGGGCAAGAACGAGTATCTGGGCGCCCGGAACGCCAAGTTCGCGATCTTCCCGGGCTCGGCCCTCTTCAAGAAGCCCCCGCGTTTCGTGATGTCGGCGGAGCTGGTGGAGACCAGCCGCCTCTGGGCCCGCGTCAACGCCAGGATCGAGCCCGAGTGGGTCGAACCCCTCGCCGGGCACCTGCTGAAGCGCACGTACAGCGAGCCGCACTGGGAGAAGGACCAGGCGGCCGTGATGGCGTACGAGAAGGTCACGCTGTACGGCGTGCCGATCGTCGTCCAGCGGAAGATCAACTACGGGCGCGTCGACGCGGAGGCGAGCCGTGAGCTGTTCATCCGCAACGCGCTGGTCGAGGGCGACTGGCGTACGCACCACAAGTTCTTCGCCGACAACCGCCGGCTGCTCAGCGAGGTCGAGGAGCTGGAGCACCGGGCCCGGCGCCGGGACATCGTGGTCGACGACGACACCCTCTTCGACTTCTACGACCAGCGGGTCCCCGAGCATGTGGTCTCCGGCGCCCACTTCGACTCCTGGTGGAAGCACAAGCGCCATGAGCAGCCGGACTTCCTGGACTTCGAGCGCGCGATGCTCATCCGGGAGTCGGCGGAGGCGGTCACCAAGGCCGACTACCCGGACTCGTGGCGGCAGGGGCAGCTGAAGTTCCGGGTCACCTACCAGTTCGAGCCGGGTGCGGACGCGGACGGTGTGACGGTCCACGTCCCCCTCCAGGTCCTCAACCAGGTCACCGACGAGGGCTTCGACTGGCAGATCCCGGGGCTGCGGGAGGAGGTGGTGACGGAGCTGATCCGTTCCCTGCCCAAGCCGATCCGCCGCAACTACGTGCCGGCGCCCAACTTCGCGCGCCGCTTCCTCGACCAGGCGGTGCCCCTCCAGGAGCCGCTGCCGGTGACGATGGCCCGCGAGCTGAAGCGCATGGTGGGCGTCCCGGTGACGCCCGAGGACTTCGACTGGTCCCGGGTCCCCGACCATCTGAAGATCACTTTCCGGATCGTCGACGAGCGGCGCCGGAAGCTGGCCGAGGACAAGGACCTGGAGTCGCTGCGGCTGCGGCTGAAGCCGAAGGCCCGTCAGGCCCTCTCCCAGGCCGCCGCCGCGACCGCCGAACGCGAGGGCGGCGAGTCCCTGGAGCGCAAGGGCCTCACCGACTGGACGATCGGCTCGCTCACCCGTGTCTTCGAGACCCGCCGCGCGGGGCAGCCGGTGAAGGCGTACCCGGCTCTCGTCGACGACGGTCCGGCGGCCGGCACGGTCTCCGTCCGCCTCTTCGACACCGAGGCGGAACAGACCGAAGCGATGTGGAAGGGCACCCGGAGGCTCATTCTCCGCAACATTCCGGTCAACCCTGCGAAGTTCGCGAGCGAAAAGCTCACCAACGCCCAGAAGCTGGCGCTGTCCGCGAATCCGCACGGTTCGATCCAGGCGCTGTTCGACGACTGCGCCATGGCGGCGGCCGACAAGCTGATCGCCGACTTCGGCGGACCCGCCTGGGACGAGTCGTCGTACCGCAAGCTGTACGACAAGGTGCGCGCGGAGATCGTCGACACCACGGTCCGTACGGTCGGCCAGGTGCAGCAGGTACTGGCCGCCTGGCAGGCCTGTGAGCGCCGTCTGAAGTCCATGCGCAGCCCGGCCCTCCTCGCCAACCTGGCGGACGTACGGGGGCAGCTGGACGCCCTCGTGAAGCCGGGGTTCGTCACGGAGGCGGGACTGCGCCGGCTGCCGGACCTGATGCGCTATCTGGTGGCGGCCGACCGGCGGCTGCAGCAGATGCCGACCGGCGTGCAGCGGGACACGTCCCGGATGGAGAAGGTCCACGAGATGCGTGACGAGTACGCCTGGCTGCGGGAACAGCTGCCCCAGGGACGGCCCGTGCCCGCGTCGGTCCTGGAGATCCGCTGGATGATCGAGGAGCTGCGCGTGAGCTATTTCGCGCACGCCCTGGGCACCGCCTACCCCGTCTCCGACAAGCGGATCGTGAAGGCGATCGACGCGGCGGTGCCGTAACCGCCCCCGTACGGAAAGTGAGTTCGCGCGGGGGCACCCGCTCCTGTACAGTCTCTTCTCGCAGGCCAGCGCGGCAACAAGGCGCGGACTGCGAAACCTGGTCCTGTGGAGCAGTTTGGAGTGCTCGCCACCCTGTCAAGGTGGAGGCCGCGGGTTCAAATCCCGTCAGGACCGCACGAAGAAGAAGGCCCGCATCCGAACGGATGCGGGCCTTCTCGCTGTTCGACACCGGGCGCTGCCCCGGTGGTCGAGGGCCGGGTGCGCGCCGGCCTCCCCTGATCCCCGTGGAGGCGGACGGGGGCGTGCGGGGCGCCTGTGCCGGATCGTGCGGCTCCCGCGCCCGCGGAAGGGGCTTGCGGCCTTCCCTCCGGCCCGGGCGGGGTTGACGGCGTCACATTCCGCCGGTACCTCAGACTCAGGGCCCCGAGACCCCGGAGGTGGCGTATGACGGCGTCCGCTCGGCACGAGACCCGCGCCTTGCTCCGCGCTCATCTGTCGGCCGCCTCGTCGTACCGCCACCTCACCCGCCACTGTCCGATCTGCCACCGCCTGCTGCGGCTGGCCACGGAGCACGGGACGGGCGGCGAGGACGGCGCGGAGGACGCCGCGGAGGACGGGGCGCCCTCCAAGGCGTGAGACGCGCCCCGGAGGGAACGTACCCGGCGAGGGCGCGCGACGGGCAACTCCCGCCCCCTCTACCGCAGATGCCGATCGGGCAACAAGCATCCCGCCATGTGACGGGTGTCACTGCATGAGTTTTCGAAACGCGGGTTCTTACCGGTCTCCTACAACTGGTCAATTTAATATGTGCAATTGCACCAGTCTCCCGGGGCCTGCACAGGAGATCCGACAGGCCTCCCCAGAGTCCGACAAGCCCGCGCACAACCTGTCGCTTCCGGACCGGGAACCCGCCGTTCGGCGCACAAAAAAGATCGCGCTGGACCCGGCGGAGTCCAGCGCGATCTACGACGCACCCTTGGTGCTTGCCTGACCGATGCCCGGGGGACCTGGGGCCTCCCGGAAAGTTCTGTGTGGCTGGGGCGTGGGATCTGTTGGGGCAGAACCCGCGTCGTTCAAAGCGGTTCGAGCGGTGGTGCTTCCGGGCGCCCGGCCGATGGGGGACCAGCCGAAATGCCCTGTCGGGCGAGGTCTCAGGCCTCGCTGCGCTGCTGCGGGATGCCCGCGAGCAGTGCGCGGACCTCAGCCTCGCGGTAACGGCGGTGTCCGCCGAGCGTGCGGATGGACGTGAGCTTGCCGGCCTTCGCCCACCGCGTGACCGTCTTGGGGTCGACGCGGAACATGGTGGCGACCTCAGCCGGGGTCAGCAGCGGCTCGGCATCAGGGGTGCGAGCGGTCATGAGCGGCCTCCTCGGGAGAACCGAACCTTCTCGGTTCTTTCCTCTAAATTCTGCACCTTGACCCGCGTTGCCCGAAATGGCGGACGCGAGTCGAGTCGGTTATAGGACGAACGGCTTGTCCTCGGCACTACAACTACACCATCTGTCCAGCCGCGTCGGCCAAACCGATGGAATTGCCCTCCCAGGTGTTCATCAGCGACGGATGCCGATGGACCATGCCATAGCGGACAGTCACGCCACTGTGACGATCAGTCACAGTGGCGTGCAGGAGTCTCAAGACCCCCCAATAGCGTGCAATGCTGAGATTCCACCCATACGCGGGCAGAAGGAGCCTCCCCCGGGCTCCTTGTCCTATTTTGACACGAGGAGGTGCGTAAGAGGCAAGGCCCGCGTAAGTGCAATCCGTCACGCTTGGCGGCTTCTTGACGCAAAAGCCCGGATCGGGACCTACGTCCCCCCTGTGACACCTCGCAGATAACTGCGCGGTGTCAAGCCTTGGTCAAGGGTGGACAGTTCACCATGGTTCGGCCTCCATGGAAAGCCTTTGCCCACCGCCCCCACACGTCACATGTACGGCTGCGGGGTTGAGTCGGTTCAACCGGATCAGTCCGGTTCTGCTCGCCGAGTGCTCGAATCTGATCGCCGAGGGCGGTCTCAGTTGGCCGAGCGCCGGTCCCGCACCGCCCGCCAGCGCTCCACCAGCCGCCCGTACGCCGCCCCGGCGGCCGCCCCGTCCCCCTCGCGCAGGGCCTCGATGCCCTCGGCCACATCGGCGGCCGAGTGGTCGCCGTCCAGCTCGGCGGCGGGCAGGACGTGCACCAGGCCGCCGTAGTCCAGCTCGACGAGCGAGCGCGGATGGAACTCCTCCAGCCAGCGGCCCACATCGACCAGACCGTCGACGAGCGGCCCCTCGTCGACGGTGTCCCGCAGGGTCCGCAGCCCCCGCGCCACCCGCCGCCGGGCCTGCACCATGGGCGTGCGATAGCGAAGCACCGGCGAATTCTCGCCGGATCCCTTCTCGTACGTGCGCTCCTCGTCCGAGACGAGCACGAACCAGTTCAGCGGCACCTGCCAGGTCGCCGTGCGGATCCACGGGCGGGCGTCGGGGTTGCCGGCCATCCACCGCTCGTAGTCCTGGCTCGCCTGGCGGCGCACCAGCGGCGGCAGCACCGCGTCCAGGACCGGGGCGGGCAGCTCCTCGGCCAGATCGCCGAGCGCCTGCCAGCCGCGCAGCCGGGTCCGCCAGGGGCAGACACAGACCACCCCGTCGGCCTCCAGCACGAAGGCGTCCCCGCTCTCGTGCACCGGCACCGGGACCGGCGGGGTCGGCAGCAGGTCGGCCAGCGAGCGGCGCAGCTCGTCCTGGTACGAGGGCCGGTCGGTGCGCCGGGCGTAGCGGGTCCAGTGGCCGCGCTCCGGCTCGGGGAAGGCCGCCAGCGGCTCGTACACGCGAAGGTAGGACGCGTACGGGACGATCACCGAGGACACCTTGGGCACGCCTGCTCCCTCCCCCGGCTGCCACCGGGGAAACCTGCCGAACCCGCCCACCGGCGGGCCGGAAAACTGTGCGGATCGCACACGTGCCTACTCCACCCGTGGGGTGATCCTGAAGCTGCGCCGCTGTACGGCGGACGCAGGCTCTACTCTCATCCCCACAGACCCCGCCACCCGTACGGGAGCCTGTACCCCACCGCCGCTTCTTACCCAGGAGTCACCACAGTGACCGAAGTATCTGACGGCGTCCTGCACACCCTGTTCCAGTCGGAGCAGGGCGGTCACGAGCAAGTCGTGCTCTGCCAGGACCGGGCCAGCGGCCTCAAGGCCGTCATCGCCATCCACTCCACCGCGCTCGGCCCCGCTCTCGGCGGCACGCGCTTCTACCCGTACGCGACCGAGGCGGAGGCCGTCGCCGACGCGCTGAACCTCGCGCGCGGGATGTCCTACAAGAACGCCATGGCCGGCCTCGACCACGGCGGCGGCAAGGCCGTGATCATCGGCGACCCCGAGCGGCTCAGGAGCGAGGAACTGCTGCTCGCCTACGGCCGGTTCGTGGCCTCGCTGGGCGGCCGGTACGTCACCGCCTGCGACGTCGGCACCTACGTCGCCGACATGGACGTCGTCGCCCGCGAGTGCCGCTGGACGACGGGCCGTTCCCCCGAGAACGGCGGCGCGGGCGACTCGTCCGTACTCACCGCCTTCGGCGTCTACCAGGGCATGCGGGCCTCCGCCCAGCACGTCTGGGGCGATCCCTCGCTGCGCGGCCGCCGGGTCGGCGTCGCGGGCGTCGGCAAGGTCGGTCACCACCTCGTGGCCCATCTGCTGGCCGAGGGCGCCGAGATCGTGATCACCGACGTCCGCGAGGACGCCGTACGGCGGATCCTCGACCGGCACCCCGAAGGGGTCACCGCGGTCGCCGGCACCGACGCGCTCATCCGGACCGAGGGGCTCGACATCTACGCCCCCTGCGCGCTCGGCGGGGCCCTCGACGACGACTCCGTGCCCGTCCTCACCGCCAAGGTGGTGTGCGGCGCGGCCAACAACCAGCTCGCGCACCCCGGCGTCGAGAAGGACCTCGCCGACCGCGGGATCCTCTACGCGCCGGACTACGTGGTGAACGCGGGCGGGGTCATCCAGGTCGCCGACGAGCTCCACGGGTTCGACTTCGAGCGGTGCAGGGCGAAGGCCGCGAAGATCTACGACACCACTCTGGCGATCTTCGCACGTGCGAAGGCGGATGGGATTCCGCCGGCCGCCGCGGCCGACCGGATCGCCGAACAGCGGATGCACGAGGCGGCCTTGCGCCGCGGCCACTGAGTCCGGACGGCCGGCGCCGCGGGCTCTTCGCGCGGCGCCGGCCGGTACCCGCCGGCGGCTTTAGAGAGAACTCTCACTTCCGTCGGCGGGTCGCCCGCCCAGAAACGGTTAAAATCACCTTTGACCAGCGGGGAAAGGGCTCCTCGCAGGTTCTGGGCACGGGCACGTCCTGCGGGCGACGTACCGTATGGGCGTGGGCTCAGGTACCGTGGAAGCCCTACGGACCGGTCTCTCCATGGAGAGTCCGTTCCAGATCATGAACGCGTGTCAAGACTCTGGGGCCATCGAGCCCCGTATCCGAGGGGGTCGAGCCATGGGGCGCGGCCGGGCAAAGGCCAAGCAGACGAAGGTCGCCCGCCAGCTGAAGTACAGCAGCGGCGGGACTGATTTGTCGCGTCTGGCCAATGAGCTGGGCGCTTCGACTTCGAGCCAGCCGCCGAATGGCGAGCCGTTCGAGGATGACGAAGACGACGACGACCCGTACGCCCAGTACGCGGATCTCTACAACGACGACGATGAGGACGAGGACGACGAGTCCGGTCCCGCGTCGCATCGCCGCGGGGCTTGACGCCGTAACGCCGCGCTTACCCGGTCCGGGTGGGTTTCCACCTCCGGACCGGGTTTTGTGCGGTCTCGCTCCGCTCGGGGCTGGGGCGCCTCATAGCTCGGGTGCCACTGTGATCTGGCGGCTGCGGGTGCGTCGTGCGTTCTCGCGCAGTTCCTCGCGCCCCTGGGGGCGGCCTTCGGCCTGCCCCCCTGGGCGCGTCGGCGTTCAGGCTCGCGCGTAGTCGCCCACCAGTTGCGCGCCGGTCGGGTGGTCGGCTCGGTCGGTGATCTCGCCTGCCACCCAGGCGTCGACGCCACGGTCGGCCAGGGTCGTCAGGGCCACGTCCGCGGACTCCTGGGGGACGATGGCGATCATGCCCACGCCCATGTTCAGGGTCTTCTCCAGCTCCAGGCGCTCGACCTGGCCGGTCCTGCCGACGAGGTCGAAGATCGGGGCCGGGGTCCAGGTGGAGCGGTCGACCGTGGCGTGCAGCGTGTCGGGGATCACCCGGGCCAGGTTGGCCGCCAGACCGCCGCCGGTGACATGGCTGAAGGCGTGGACCTCGGTGGTGCGGGTGAGGGCCAGGCAGTCCAGCGAGTAGATCTTGGTGGGCTCCAGCAGCTCCGCGCCGAGGGTGCGGCCCAGCTCCGCGATCTCGGCGTCCAGGGAGAGACCCGCCTGGTTCAGCAGGACATGACGGACGAGCGAGTACCCGTTCGAGTGAAGGCCGGAGGCCGCCATGGCGATCACCGCGTCACCCGTACGGATGCGATCCGGGCCGAGCAGGTGCTCCGCCTCGACCACGCCCGTGCCGGCACCGGCCACGTCGAAGTCGTCCGGGCCGAGCAGACCGGGGTGCTCGGCGGTCTCGCCGCCGACGAGGGCGCAGCCGGCGAGCACACAGCCCTCGGCGATGCCCTTGACGATGGCGGCGACCCGCTCGGGGTGGACCTTGCCGACGCAGATGTAGTCGGTCATGAACAGCGGTTCGGCGCCGCAGACCACGATGTCGTCCATCACCATCGCGACCAGGTCGTGGCCGATGGTGTCGTACACGCCGAGCTGCCGGGCGATGTCGACCTTCGTGCCGACGCCGTCCGTGGCGGAGGCGAGCAGCGGGCGCTCGTAGCGCTTGAGGGCCGAGGCGTCGAAGAGGCCGGCAAAGCCGCCGAGGCCACCGAGGACCTCGGGGCGCTGCGTCTTCTTCACCCACTCCTTCATCAGCTCGACGGCGCGGTCGCCCGCCTCGATGTCGACGCCCGCCGCTGCGTAGCTGGCACCAGTTGTCTCAGACATGACGGTGAGAACTTTCGTGTCGTACTGCAGGTGGGACGGGCTTACGGGCGACGGATCGCGTCGGCCGCGGCCGTGGCGGCCGGTCCGGCGGCCAGCTCGGTCTCCAGGAGGCGCTTGCCGAGCAGTTCGGGGTCCGGCAGCTCCATCGGGTACTCGCCGTCGAAGCAGGCACGGCAGAGGTTCGGCTTGGCGATGGTGGTCGCCTCGATCATGCCGTCGAGGGAGATGTACGCCAGGGAGTCGGCGCCGAGCGAGGTGCCGATCTCGTCGATCGTCATGCCGTTGGCGATGAGTTCGGCGCGGGTCGCGAAGTCGATGCCGAAGAAGCAGGGCCACTTCACGGGCGGCGAGGAGATCCGGATGTGGACCTCGGCCGCGCCCGCCTCACGGAGCATCCGGACCAGCGCGCGCTGGGTGTTGCCGCGGACGATCGAGTCGTCGACGACCACCAGGCGCTTGCCCTTGATGACTTCCTTCAGCGGGTTCAGCTTCAGACGGATGCCGAGCTGGCGGATCGTCTGCGAGGGCTGGATGAACGTACGTCCGACGTAGGCGTTCTTCACCAGGCCCGCACCGAACGGGATGCCCGAGGCCTCCGCGTAACCGATGGCGGCCGGGGTGCCGGACTCCGGGGTCGCTATGACCAGGTCGGCCTCGACGGGCGCTTCCTCGGCCAGCTTGCGGCCCATCTCCACGCGGGAGAGGTACACGTTCCGGCCGGCGATGTCGGTGTCCGGGCGGGCCAGGTAGACGTACTCGAAGACACAGCCCTTGGGCTTCGCTTCCGCGAACCGGGAGCTGCGCAGGCCGTTCTCGTCGATGGCGATGAACTCGCCCGGCTCGATCTCGCGGACGAAGCTCGCGCCGCAGATGTCGAGGGCGGCACCCTCGGAGGCGACGACCCAGCCGCGCTCCAGCCGGCCGAGGACCAGCGGGCGGATGCCCTGCGGGTCACGGGCGGCGTACAGGGTGTGCTCGTTCATGAAGACCAGGGAGAAGGCACCGCGGACCTGCGGGAGGACCTTCGGGGCGGCCTCCTCGACGGTCAGCGGCTTGCCGTCCTCGTCGACCTGGGCCGCGAGGAGCGCGGTGAGCAGGTCGGTGTCGTTGGTGGCCGCGACGCGGGGCGTACGGCCCTCCTGCTTGGGCAGGTCGGCGACCATCTCGGCGAGCTGGGCGGTGTTGACCAGGTTGCCGTTGTGGCCGAGCGCGATGGAACCGTGCGCGGTGGCACGGAACGTCGGCTGGGCGTTCTCCCACACCGAGGCACCGGTGGTCGAGTAGCGGGCGTGACCGACCGCGATGTGACCCTGGAGGGAACCGAGCGAGGTCTCGTCGAAGACCTGGGAAACGAGGCCCATGTCCTTGAAGACGAGGATCTGGGAGCCGTTGCTGACCGCGATACCCGCGGATTCCTGGCCCCGATGCTGGAGGGCGTAGAGCCCGAAGTAAGTGAGCTTCGCGACCTCTTCACCCGGAGCCCAGACACCGAAGACGCCACACGCGTCCTGGGGGCCTTTCTCGCCGGGGAGAAGGTCGTGGTTGAGTCGTCCGTCACCACGTGGCACGCCACCGAGTGTAGGCGAGATCGCGCACCGGTCCGAATCCGGTGATCCCGCCCGCCCCCGTTCCCGACTACGGCCCTTCGCACGTCACTTGTCGGCGACAGCGCCGATACCCGTGTCGTTTTCGCTGGTCAGCGTGATGCTGCGGTGATCGATCCGATACTTCACCGTGCCCTTGAAGATCTTCAGAAAGCTCCGCTCGGCGGCCATGAGTGAGTCGGAGCACATCTTCCGGGTGGTCCGCGGACTGCCGAGGGTGATGCTGTCCTCGCTCACCGTGGCCTTCGCGGAGATGTCGTTGCAGCCGACGCTCGCGCTGAGGGTCCCCGCCTCCTTGTCGAGCGTGAACCACGCCTTGCCCCGGGCCGCCTCGGGGAGCGAGGTGGCGACGTCGTGGTCCATGAGGGAGTCGACCCGCCACTTCGTGCCGTACAGCCCGGCGGGCCGCTCCTTCGTCAGCTTCACGGTGTCGCCGTCGCCCGTGGTGAGGGTGAGTCCGCCGTCGGTGGTCCCGGCCGTGAAGGTCCCGGCGTCGAGGGTGCGGGCGAAGGTCTTCTCGAACTTCATGGGCGCGTCACCGCAGGCCATCTCGGTGGACCGGGCGGCCTCGAAGTCGATGCCGTCCTTCCCGAAGGCGGCGGTCGTGCCGAAGGTGTTGCAGCCGTAGTTGCCGTCGACGTCACCGTTGTCGGCGATCTTCAGGTAGGCGCCGTCGGGGGCCTGCTCGGTCTTCCCGTCCACGGTGAGGCTGTCCACCTTCCAGCGGACGCCGGTCACCGAGGACTTCTTGGTGCTCGCGTCGACGGCGCCGCTGCCGGGATCGCCGGCGGACTCGGAGCCACAGGCCGCGAGCAGCGGCAGCGGAAGCACGGCCAGGGCGGTGAGGGTCAGTCGCAGTCGCTTGTCCATGGCGGTGGGACGGGTGGGATGCGTGGGTGGTTCCACCGGGTTCCGTGGCCCGGATCAGCGCATGAGGGGCAGGAGCGTGCTCAGGTCGGCCCGCTCGCCGCTCGCGCTGACCTCGGCCTCGTCCAGGGCGCCGGCCCAGTCCAGGCGGCCGGTGGCCAGCCGGATCCACGTCAGCGGGTCGGTCTCGACGACGTTCGGCGGGGTGCCCCGGGTGTGCCGCGGCCCCTCCAGGCACTGCACCACGGCGTACGGCGGGATCCGCACCTCCGTCGAGCCGCCGGGAGCCCGTGCGGCCAGGGTGTCGGCGAGCAGCCGGACGCAGGTGGCGAGGGCGGTCCGGTCGTACGGAACGTCGAGGCCGGGGACGGCGGCGTTCAGGTCGTCGGTGTGGACGACCAGCTCGATCGTGCGCGTGACCAGGTAGTCGTCGAGCAGCATGCCGCCGGCCCGGGTGTCGATGATCCGGCCCGGTGGGGCCGCTTCGAGCGCGTCGGTGATCCGGCGCTCCACGTCCGCATAGCGGGCGGCGAGGTCCGGGGTGGCCGCGGCCAGGCCCCGGCTGCCCTCGTCGATCGCCTCGGCGTGGGCGGCGGTCGCGGAGGCGTAGTCGAGGGGGTTCAGCCCGGCCTTCGGCGGCCCGGGCCGCTCCAGGGCCCGGCTGACGCTCTCCACGGCCATGGTGAGGTGCGCGACCAGGTCCCGGACGGTCCACTGCCCGAGCCGAGTGGGCAGCGCGAGTTGTTCGGTGGTGAGGGTGCCCACGGCCTCCCGTACGTTCCCGAACTGGGCCAGCACGGCCTTGCGGGTCTTGGCGGGGTCGTAGGCGCGGGGGCGTTTCCTGGCGGGGGGCATGGGACGAGCCTAGGGCCCTTCTGGGCGAGGGCGGGGCGGACGGGAGGGGTCACTCGAAAGCGTGATCGACGGTGAACTGCGCCCGGCGGCGCCGGAGTCCCGGTGACACTGGCCTTCACGTCGAAGGGGGCAGCATGAAGGCCGGGGCCGAGCGCGCGTCCCAGATGTCGGTGGAGGAGTTCGAGGTGATCGCCTCCGCCGCTCCCGAGACCGTCACGCTGGAGTTCATCGACGGACGGCTCGGCGTCAAGAAGGCCGCGGACGGCAACCGGGGCACCGTCGTGGCCCGGCTGGCCCGGCACTGTCTGCGGACCACGGACCAGGCCCGACCTGGACCTGTACCGGGGCCAGGGGCTCCGGGTCGACGCGTCCGGGGAGGGCAGGGCGAGACCGGACGCGGTGCTCGTGCCCGAGGCGCACTTCGCGGGGCACGGCGAGTGGGCCGACCCCGACGGGGTCCTCATGGTCGTCGAGGTCACCTCCTACGACGCGGACACCGACCGGTGGAACCGGCGGGAGAAGCCGGCCGCCTACGGGCGGTCCGGGATCCCGCTGTACCTGCTGATCGACCGGGGCTCCCGCACGGTCGTCGTGCACAGCGGCCCCGACCCGCTGGTCGGCGGGTACCGCGACGTGCACACGGCGGCGTTCGGCGAGAGGGTGTCCCTCCCCGGTCCGGTCGGCATCGAACTCGACACGGAGATCCTCGGGGCCTACGTCCGCTGACCCGCCGGAACGCAGGGAAGCCCCGCCCGGACGTACCGATCCGGGCGGGGCTCCGTCGTACGGGGTACTACGCCAGCAGCGCCGGGATCGTGCCCTCGTGGGCCGTGCGCAGCTCCTCCAGGGAGAGCGTGAACTCGCCCTGGACCTCCACCACGTCACCGTCGACGACACCGATGCGGGTGGCCGGGAGGCCGCGCGCGCCGCACATGTCGGTGAAGCGGAGTTCCTCGGAGCGGGGGACGGCCACGACCGCGCGGCCGGCCGACTCCGAGAGGAGGAAGGTGAAGGCGTCCAGACCGTCCGGGACGATCAGGCGGGCGCCCTTGCCGCCGAGCAGCGCCGACTCCACGACCGCCTGGACCAGGCCGCCGTCGGACAGGTCGTGCGCGGAGTCGATCATGCCGTCGCGGGAGGCGGAGATCAGGATCTCGGCCAGCAGGCGCTCGCGCTCCAGGTCGACCTGCGGGGGCAGACCGCCGAGGTGGTCGTGGACGACCTGGGACCAGGCCGAGCCGCCGAACTCCTCGCGGGTGTCGCCGAGCAGGTAGAGGAGCTGGCCCTCTTCCTGGAAGGCGACGGGGGTGCGGCGGGCGACGTCGTCGATGACGCCCAGGACCGCGACGACCGGGGTGGGGTGGATGGCCACCTCGCCCGTCTGGTTGTAGAGCGAGACGTTGCCGCCGGTCACCGGGGTGCCCAGCTGCTGGCAGGCGTCCGCGAGACCGCGTACGGCCTCGGCGAACTGCCACATGACCGCCGGGTCCTCCGGCGAGCCGAAGTTCAGGCAGTCGGAGACGGCCAGCGGCTTGGCGCCGGTGGTGGCGACGTTGCGGTACGCCTCCGCCAGGGCCAGCTGGGCGCCGTGGTACGGGTCCAGCTTGGCGTAGCGGCCGTTGCCGTCGGTCGCGATGGCGACGCCCAGGCCGCTCTCCTCGTCGACGCGGATCATGCCGGAGTCCTCGGGCTGCGCGAGCACCGTGTTGCCCTGCACGAAGTGGTCGTACTGCGAGGTGATCCAGGACTTCGACGCCTGGTTCGGGGACGCCACCAGCTTCAGGACCTGGTCCTTCAGCTCCTCGGACGTCTCCGGGCGCGGGAGCTTGTTGGCGTCGTCCGCCTGGAGCTCGTCCTGCCAGGACGGCCGGGCGTAGGGGCGCTCGTAGACCGGACCGTCGTGCGCGACCGTGCGCGGGTCGACGTCGACGATCTTGCCGCCGTGCCAGAAGATCTCCAGCCGGTCGCCGTCGGTGACCTCACCGATGACGGTGGCGATGACGTCCCACTTGTCGCAGATCTCCAGGAACCGGTCGACCTTCTCCGGCTCCACGACCGCGCACATGCGTTCCTGCGACTCGCTCATGAGGATTTCCTCGGGCGAGAGCGTGGAGTCGCGCAGGGGGACGTCGTCGAGGGTGACGCGCATGCCGCCGGAGCCGTTGGACGCCAGCTCGGACGTGGCGCAGGACAGGCCCGCCGCGCCGAGGTCCTGGATGCCGACGACCAGCTTCTCCTGGAACGCCTCCAGGGTGCACTCGATGAGGAGCTTCTCCTGGAAGGGGTCGCCGACCTGCACCGCGGGGCGCTTGGAGGGCTTGGCGTCGTCGAAGGTCTCCGAGGCCAGGATGGAGGCGCCGCCGATGCCGTCGCCGCCGGTGCGGGCCCCGTAGAGGATGACCTTGTTGCCGGCGCCGGACGCCTTCGCGAGGTGGATGTCCTCGTGCCGCATGACGCCGATGGCACCGGCGTTGACCAGCGGGTTGCCCTGGTAGCAGGCGTCGAAGACGACCTCGCCGCCGATGTTGGGCAGGCCCAGGCAGTTGCCGTAGCCGCCGATGCCCGCGACGACGCCCGGCAGGACGCGCTTGGTGTCGGGGTGGTCGGCCGCGCCGAAGCGCAGCGGGTCGACGACCGCGACCGGGCGGGCGCCCATCGCGATGATGTCGCGCACGATGCCGCCGACACCCGTGGCCGCGCCCTGGTAGGGCTCGACGTACGACGGGTGGTTGTGCGACTCGACCTTGAAGGTGACCGCGTAGCCCTGGCCGACGTCGACGACCCCGGCGTTCTCGCCGATGCCGACGAGGAGGGCGTCCGACTGGGGCGCCTTCTCGCCGAACTGGCGGAGGTGGACCTTCGACGACTTGTACGAGCAGTGCTCGGACCACATGACGGAGTACATGGCCAGCTCGGCGCCGGTCGGGCGGCGGCCGAGGATCTCGACCACGCGCTCGTACTCGTCCTTCTTCAGGCCCAGTTCGGCCCAGGGCAGCTCGACGTCGGGGGTCGCGGCCGCGTGCTCGACCGTGTCCAGAGGCGTCCGGCTCATACGTTGACCAGCTTCTTGAGGATCGAGGTGAAGAAGGGGAGGCCGTCGGTGCGGCCGGTGCCGATCAGCGGCTCCACGGCGTGCTCCGGGTGCGGCATGAGGCCCACCACGTTGCCGGCCTCGTTGGTGACGCCGGCGATGTCCCGCTGGGAGCCGTTGGGGTTGAAGTCGAGGTACCGGAAGGCCACTCGGCCCTCGGCCTCCAGCTTGTCGAGCGTGTACGCGTCGGCGACGTACTGCCCGTCGTTGTTCTTCAGCGGGATGTGGATCTCCTGGCCGGCCGTGTAGTCGGTGGTCCAGGAGGTCTCGGCGTTCTCCACCCGCAGCTTCTGGTCGCGGCAGATGAAGTGCAGGTGGTCGTTGCGCAGCATCGTGCCGGGCAGGAGGTGGGCCTCGGTGAGGATCTGGAAGCCGTTGCAGATGCCGAGGACCGGCAGTCCGGCCTTCGCCTGCTCGATGAGCGTCTCCATCACCGGCGAGAAGCGCGCGATGGCTCCGGCGCGCAGATAGTCGCCGTAGGAAAAGCCGCCGCACAGCACCACGGCGTCGACCTGGTGGAGGTCCTTGTCCTTGTGCCACAGGGCGACGGGCTCGGCACCGGCGAGCCTGATCGCACGCTGGGTGTCCCGGTCGTCGAGGCTGCCGGGAAATGTGACGACGCCAATACGAGCGGTCACTTTCCGGCCTCCGCGACTTCCTCGACCTTGACGGTGAAGTCCTCGATCACGGTGTTGGCGAGGAAGGATTCCGCCAGTTCGTGGATGCGGGCGAGCGCGGCGTCGTCCACCGGTCCGTCAACTTCCAGTTCGAATCGCTTTCCCTGACGTACGTCGGAGACGCCCTCGAAACCGAGACGCGGCAGCGCGCGCTGCACCGCCTGGCCCTGGGGGTCGAGGATCTCCGGCTTGAGCATGACGTCGACTACGACGCGTGCCACTGGCACTCCCGGTGTGTGGTGCTGAGCAGGTTCCTTCAGACTACCCGTACAAAATTTCTACGCGGGTAGATTCGTAGGAAACTACAGGGATTCCGGGTGACGGCGGTCACGATCCGGTATCGGGTGATCACCCTCATGAAAACTTCTGGGAAAGATCCGGGATCCCTATTGCGCGAGGGACACGCGGGCGGATTAAGTCTGTCCTCACATTGCAATGCCGGGCACTGTACAAATGAATTGGCAATAGCGATACTTTGCCCAAATAACAGCCGGACAACCGACATCTTCCTGACGTCTGGGCACGTCAACGACGGAGATGTCGCACGAAGGGACCGATATTCGTGGCGCAGCGTGTCGTGGTCACTCTCTCCGACGACATCGACGGCTCGGAAGCGGCGGAGACGATCGCCTTCGGACTCGACGGCAAGTCGTACGAGATCGACCTGAACGAAGCCAATGCCAGGAAACTGCGTAAGGCGCTCGCGCCCTACGTGGACGCCGGCCGCAAGCGGTCGAGGTCGGGCAGGACCTACAAGCAGACCCAGGTCGCCCCGGACCCCGCGGCCGTCCGCGCCTGGGCCCAGGCCAACAAGCTGGAGGTCCCCGCGCGCGGCCGGATCCCCAAGCGGGTCTACGAGGCGTTCGCCGAGGCGCAGTAGGCGCCGCTCCGGACACGGCCGCCCTCAGGACCCGTCAGCGGGCCCCGGGGGCGGCCGACTTGGGCCCCGGGGGACAACCGACTTGCGTTGCCCCCCGGCGGATCAGCTAGAGTCTGGAGCACGCCGAGGGGCAAGGCCGAAAGGCCCGGCTCACCGGAGTCACGCGGGTGTAGTTCAGTAGTAGAACATCCCCCTTCCAGGGGGAAGGCGCAGTGTGCAATTCCTGTCACCCGCTCTGGATCGCTTGACCGACCACTCCTGTGGATCAGGTAAAGTAGTCCTCGCGCCGATCGGTGGGAGCCGATCGGAGGCAATGCGGACGTAGCTCAGTTGGTAGAGCGCAACCTTGCCAAGGTTGAGGTCGCCAGTTCGAACCTGGTCGTCCGCTCGTGAAAGAAGGCTCCGGTCCACTGGACCGGGGCCTTCTTCGTGCCCGCGTGTTCTTCGTGTCCTCGTGTTCCTCGTCTTCTTCACGGCCGCCCTCCCCCTCTTCCTCGTATCCCGCTCCCGCGTCTGACATTTGTCATGCCGAGTGATGACACCGCGCACTGCTCCGCGGCCCGTGTCACCGCGACGCTTGAGGACATGAAGACGAACGGGCACGACGACGTGAACACTCACGATCACGAGAACGTGATCGAGGTCACCGACCTGCGCCGCGTGTACGGGGGCGGCTTCGAAGCCGTACGGGGAATCACCTTCTCCGTCGGCCGGGGAGAACTCTTCGCGCTCCTGGGCACCAACGGCGCCGGCAAGACATCGACGGTCGAAGTTCTGGAAGGGCTCGCCCCGCCGTCCGGCGGCCGGGTACGGGTCCTCGGGCACGACCCCTACGGGGAGCGCGCGGCCGTGCGCCCCCGGATCGGGGTGATGCTCCAGGAAGGCGGCTTCCCCTCCGAGCTGACCGTCACGGAGACGGTACGGATGTGGGCGGGCTGCACCAGCGGGGCGCGGCCCGTCGGGGAGGCGCTGGAGATCGTCGGCCTCGGGCGGCGGGCCGGTGTCCGGGTCAAGCAGTTGTCCGGGGGCGAGAAGCGGCGCCTGGACCTGGCGCTCGCGCTCCTCGGGCGCCCCGAGGTCCTCTTCCTGGACGAGCCGACGACCGGGCTCGACGCGGAGGGCCGCCAGGACACCTGGGAACTGGTGCGGGAACTGCGGGACGGGGGAACGACCGTCCTGCTGACCACGCACTACCTGGAGGAGGCCGAGGACCTGGCCGACCGGCTCGCCATCCTCCACGAGGGCGCCGTCGCCGTCACCGGCACCCCGGCCGAGGTGACCGCCTCGCAGCCGTCCCGCATCTCCTTCGAACTGCCCGCCGGGTACTTCCTCGGCGACCTGCCGCCGCTCGGCGAACTGGGCGTCACCGGGCACGAGGAGCACGACCGCGTGGTGGTGCTGCGCACGAACGAACTCCAGCGGGCGGCCACCGGGCTGCTGCTGTGGGCCGAGCGGTCGCGGATCGAACTGCGCCGGCTGGAGGTGCGGTCGGCCTCGCTGGAGGAGGCGTTCCTGCGGATCGCGCGGGAGACGGCGGAGGCGGCGCGGGCGGTCGCTGGGGCACGTACGGACATGGGATCGCCCGCGGGCGAGGGAACGCACAAGGGCGGGGTGGCGGTATGAGAACGACGACGGGTACGGGGACCGCGGGTACGGGTACGGGTGCGGGGGCGGCGGGTACGGCCGCGGGCACGGCACCGGCCGTCACGGCCGGGACGACGACCCTCAGGGGCCGGATGACCGCGCTCGCCCGCGCCGAGCTGACGCTGCTGGGGCGGAGCCGGGCCACGCTGTTCACGGCGCTGTTCGTGCCGCTGGTGCTGCCGCTCAGCGTGCGCTCGGCGACGGACCAGATGGACCTCGACGAGGCGGGGCTGGACGTCGGGACGGTCATGCTCTGCGCCGCCGTCGGCTTCTCGCTGCTCTTCGCGGTCTACACCGCCCTGACCAACATCTTCGTCGTCCGCCGCGAGGAACTCGTCCTGAAGCGGCTGCGGACCGGCGAACTGCGCGACCCGGAGATCCTGGTGGGAGCCGCGCTGCCCGCCGCCGGTATCGCGCTCGCGCAGTGCGTGGTCGTCGCGATCGGATGCACGGTCCTGCTGGACATGAAGGCGCCTGCCGCGCCGCACCTGGCCGTGCTGGGGGTGCTGCTGGGTGTCGTGCTGTGCGTGGCGCTGGCGGCGGTCACCGCGAGCGTCAGCCGGACCGCCGAGAGCGCGCAGGTCACCAGCCTGCCGCTGATGTTCGTGTCGCTGCTCGGGTCCGGCATCACCGTGCCGCTCGAAGTGCTGCCGGACCGCCTGGCGTCCTTCCTCGAACTGCTGCCGCTCACCCCCGTGATCACCCTGGTGCGCGGCGGCTGGACCGGTGACCTGTCCGCGTACGACGCCCTGGGCGCCGTCGCCACCGCGCTGGCCTGGACCGTGATCGCGGTGTTTGCTGTACGACGGTGGTTCCGCTGGGAGCCGCGCCGATGAGGGGAGTTGAGCCATGCGGGGGCCGGGGACCTGGTGGCGGGTGAAGAGCACACCGGCGAAGGTGGAGACGTACACCCGGTGGTCGTTCCACATGTTCGCGGTGATCGAACTCCTCGCGGCCGGGCTGCCCGCCTTCGCCGAGGTGGGGCCGGGGCAGCCGCCCGGCTGGCTGATGCTGCTCCTGGTCAGCGCGCACGCCGCGACCTGTGCGGTGACCGCGTCCCAGGCGCTCGACTGGACGCGCGGCCGGCGGGCCCAGCCCGTACGGCTGCTGTGGGTCCTCACCGCCGTCACCGCGGTGAGCGCCGTCCTCACCTTCGTGATCGCCGAGCACGGCGTGAAGGGGGACATCGCCGACAACGCCGGCATCTTCAGCATCGTGGTGGTCTTCGGCGTCGGTAACGTGACGCTCGGCATCCGCGGCCGGAAGCAGGTCCTGGGCATCGTCGGCGGCTTCGCGGCGGGCTCCGCGCTGCTGCTCCTCCTGCTGGGCGCACCGGCGGCCGACACGCTGATCGCGTCGATGGTCGTGGTGATCAGCGGCGGGGCCCTGGCCTTCACGGCCGTCTTCTCCGTCTGGCTGCTCGACGCCGTCTACGAACTCGCCGACGCCCGCGAGACCCGCGCCCGGCTCGCCGTCGCCGAGGAGCGCCTGCGCTTCGGGCGCGACCTGCACGACGTGATCGGCCGCAACCTCGCGGTCATCGCCCTCAAGAGCGAGCTGGCCGTCCAGCTGGCCCGCCGGGAACGGCCCGAGGCCGTCGAGCAGATGATCGAGGTCCAGCGGATCGCGCACGAGTCGCAGCGCGAGGTGCGGGAGGTCGTCCGGGGGTACCGGGAGGCCGACCTCGGGGTCGAACTGGCCGGGGCGCAGGGTGTGCTGGCGGCGGCCGGCATCGACTGCACGGTGGACGGCGCCGAGGCCGCCGGGCTGCCCGGTGAGGTGCAGTCCGCGCTCGCCTGGGTGGTGCGGGAAGGAACGACGAACGTGCTCCGGCACGGGAACGCCGTGCGGTGCGCGGTGATGCTGAAGGTGACCGAGGGGCAGGTGGTTCTGACCGTGGAGAACGACGGGATGCGGACGGCGGGTGCGCAGGTCTTCGCCGGCCGTTCCGTCGGCGCCGGGTCCGGGCTCGCGGGGCTGCGGGAGCGGCTGGCGGTCGTGGACGGGACGCTGGAGGCGGGGCCGGTGGGCGGGGAGGCGTTCCGGGTGGTGGCGCGGGTGCCGCTGGGCCCGGCCGGTGCGGGGGGCGGTCCGGAGGCGACGTCCGCCCCGGTGTCCGGCACGGTCGCACCGGGCTCGGCCGCCGCGGCCGTACCCGGGGGTGTGTCATGACCGGCGCACCTGTGAGCGCGGGGCGGCCCGTGCGGCTGCTGCTGGCCGACGACGAGCATCTGATCCGGGGCGCGCTGGCCGCGCTGCTGTCGCTGGAGGACGACCTGGCCGTGGTCGCGGAGGCGGCGAGCGGACCGGAGGCGCTGGCCATGGCCCGGGCGCACGAGCCCGACGTCGCCGTGCTCGACCTGCAGATGCCGGGGGCGGACGGTGTGAGGGTCGCCACATCGCTGCGGGCCGAACTGCCGGACTGCCGGGTGCTGATCGTCACCGGGCACGGCCGGCCGGGGCATCTGAAGCGGGCGCTCGCCGCGGGTGTGCGCGGGTTCGTCCCCAAGACCGTCAGCGCGCAGCGGCTCGCGGAGATCATCCGGACCGTGCACGCGGGGAACCGCTATGTGGACCCGGAGTTGGCCGCCGACGCCATCTCCTCCGGGGATTCCCCGCTGACGGCGCGGGAGGCCGAGGTGCTCGAACTCGCGGCCGACGGGGCACCCGTCGCGGAGATCGCCGAGCGGGCCGCGCTGTCCCAGGGCACGGTCCGGAACTATCTGTCGTCTGCGGTGTCCAAGCTGGGGGTGGAGAACCGGCACGCGGCAGTGCGTCTCGCACGGGAGCGAGGTTGGGTATAGTGGTGCTGCGCCACGGCGCAACGCGGACGTAGCTCAGTTGGTAGAGCGCAACCTTGCCAAGGTTGAGGTCGCCAGTTCGAACCTGGTCGTCCGCTCGTGACAGAAGACCCCGGTCCACTGGACCGGGGTCTTCTTCGTTCCGCCCCGGCCGTGGCTGCGGGCGAGGCCGGGGCGGGGGCCCCGGCCTCCGGCATCAGCTCCAGGTGACGCCCGTCAGCCGCTCGTACGCCTCCACGTACTTGGCGCGGGTCGCGGCGACGATCTCCTCGGGCAGCGGCGGCGGGGGCTGCTCGCTCCCGCGGTCCCAGCCGGAGGCGTCCGAGGTCAGCCAGTCGCGGACGAACTGCTTGTCGAAGGACGGCTGGGCGTGGCCCGGCTCCCACAGGTCGGCCGGCCAGAAGCGGGACGAGTCCGGGGTGAGGACCTCGTCGGCCAGGACGAGGGTGTCGCCCTCGTAGCCGAACTCGAACTTGGTGTCGGCCAGGATGATGCCCCGGTCCCGGGCGATGTCCCGGGCGCGGCCGTACACGGCGAGGGTCGTCTGGCGCAGCTGGGCGGCGGTCTCGGCGCCCACCTGGCGGGCGACCTCCTCGTACGACACGTTCTCGTCGTGCTCGCCGACGGCGGCCTTGGTGGCGGGGGTGAAGATCGGCGCCGGCAGCTCCGAGCCGTCGACCAGGCCCTCGGGGAGGGCGAGGCCGCAGACCGTGCGGGAGTCGTTGTACTCCAGCAGGCCCGAGCCGGTGAGGTAGCCGCGGGCCACCGCCTCCACCGGGACCATCCGCAGCGACTTGCAGACGAGCGTGCGGCCCGCCCAGTCGGCGGGGGCGCCCGGCGGGAGTTCGGTGCTCAGGACGTGGTTGGGGACCAGGTCGGCGAGCTGGTCGAACCACCAGAGGGACAGCTGCGTCAGGACGCGCCCCTTGTCGGGGATCTCCGTCGGCAGCACCCAGTCGAACGCGGACGTTCGGTCGCTGGCGACCATCACGAGGTCGCCCGCCTCGTTCTGGTACAGCTCGCGCACCTTGCCGGTGTGCAGGTGCACCAGGCCCGGAACCTGGATCGGCTCGGGCTTTTCTACGAATCCGGACACGGTTCCTCCCCGTGGTGATGTCCAAGTGGCTCGATTCTCCCGTACGCGGGCGACCGATCTTGGCCAGGGGCTGTGCTCGGTGTCCTCAGTCGCGTTTGCAGATGCGGTCCAGGAGGTTCGCCGTGGCGCGCTGGACCCGGGTGTCGACGTGGCCGGGACGGTCCAGGGCCGGGGACCACGCGAACGTCCCGGACGCGAAGACCCAGGCTCCGGACGGGGCCCGGTACAGGGAGGTCTCCTGGTGGCGGACGACCTGGTCCTTGTCCCGGTAGGGGGAGTGCGCGAGGAGGATGCGGCCCCGGTGCTCCGGGAGCGGGGTGCGCGGGAAATAGCGGTCGGCCTCCCCGGCGACCATGCCCGGCAGCTCGTCGTTCTCGTGGGCGCCGGTCGCGTCCCAGAGCCAGTGGTCGGCGTTGCGCACGACCAGGGGGTGCGGTTCGGGGACCCGGCCCTCGTACTGGATGCCCATCAACTGCTGCTCGGGGCGGTCGATTTCGCGCCACAGTGCGGGTCTGCCGGGGCCCCGGCGTTTTCGGCAGGTGAGGAGGCGGTCGGGGGCACCGGACGGGGACGGGCTCAGCTCCACCTGCCAGTACATGGTGTTGGAGGAGAGGAAGACCAGCGAGGTGCCGCCGTCCCGGGCGAGTTCGGTGGTGCGGCGCATCTGCGGCGACCAGTACTCGTCGTGCCCCGGGAAGACCAGTCCCCGGTAGCGGCCGGGATCGACCCGGCCGGAGTGCAGGTCGCGGGCGTCGGCGTAGGCGAGGTCGTAGCCGTAGCGCTCGGCCCAGCGGATGAAGTCGTAGGCGTGGCCCACGTGGAGGGGGAGACCGGCGCCCGCGTACGGGCGGTCGAAGGAGACCGTCGTCGCGGCCTCGGACTCGCCGAGCAGCCGGCCGTCCTCGTCCCAGGCGTGGTAGAGGCTGGCGCCGGTGCGGCCGTCCTCCGGGTACAGGTTGTACGCCTGCCAGGTGATGTCCGGGAGCAGGAGCAGCAGGTCGGCCCGGCGGTCGTCGCGGACGGTGAACGGGACGTGGGAGCGGTAGCCGTCGGCGGTGGTCAGGACCGCCACGTACGCGCCGACGTTCCAGTGGGCGGGGATCTGCAGCCGCCACGAGAGCCACCAGTGGTGGCAGGAGACCGTGCGGTCGGCGGCCAGGGGCGGGGGCTGGACGATGCCGGAGAGACGGGGACTGGTGGTGATCTTCGCCGCGCCGTCACCGCTGTAGTGGCCGATGCGGTAGATGTCGACGGCGAATTCCTGGGGCGGGTCCACCGTGACGTGGAAGTCGATGGACTGGCCGGGGGCGGCGGCCCCGGTCGCGGTGAATCCCTTGATCTGCCGGCGCACGTCGTCGGCGGAGCGGGGGCCCGGCGGGGTGCGGGGGGCGGGGAGGCGGGCGCGGGTGCCCCGGGCGGACGCGGAGGGTTCGGGCGGGCCCGGCTCCACGTACCAGGGGACCACCTGGCCGGTGTCGTCGAAGTACGTCACATTGCCCCGGAGCCAGGGCACCGGGCCCTGGCCGAAGGGGTCCGTCACGGCATGGGCGAGGGCGCCCGATTCCCAGCGGCGGATGTGGTGGTGCTCCGAGCTCATGAGTTCTCCCCTCCCTCGCCCCCGTGAGCTGTCGCAGGCACATGCTCCGTACACGATCGCTTCCAGCACATCACATGACGCACGCGGTTCGTCACCGTTCGTCGCTAATCGGTGAGAGTGGAACAGCCGGGTCCGGAAGGGGAGTTGGGCTCCCCTTTCCGACCGGCCACACCCCCCTCGGGACTCCCTCGGTCACCGCGCGTCCGGCCTCCCGGCCCGCGTCGCGCTCAGACCAGACGGACCGGCTTCTCCGGGCGGACGCCCAGGCGGAGGAGCCAGTCGCGGAGGGGGGCCGGGTCGCCCTCCTCCACGAGGGTGAGGACGCGGGGCGCGAGATCGGCCGCCCGTACGCCGTCGACGAGGAGCGAGGGGCCGTCCAGCCAGTCCAGGCCCGGGGTCGCGCCCGCCGTGTCCATCGCCGCGCAGCACACCATCGCGGCGACGTGCTCCGTGAGCAGGTCGCGGCCCGTGCGGGGCGGCTGCATCGGGAACAGCGGCAGCAGGCCGTCGTCCCACAGCGCCCGGTCCGGCCCCGGCGCCTCGACCGCGCCGGCGGCGGTGTGCCCGCCCGCCGGGACCGCGGCCTCCTCCCGCGCCAGCTCGGCGGTCAGGGCGGCGGCGAGGGCGGCGGACCGGGCGTTGGCCAGGCCGGGTTCGTCGTCGGGGTCGAGGTCGGGGTCGGGGGCGCAGTCGGGGTCCGGCTCGGGGCCGGCGTCGGCGTCGGCCTGGGGCGGGGATATGTGGTGGCCGTCCGGTTCCAGGTCCGGGTTGTGCTCGTGTGCGCGGTCGTGGGGGGCCGGGGGCGCGCCGAGGAGGGTCTCGTCCTCGGCGGCGGAGGCGGCGCTCGACACGGTGGAGGGGGCGAGCGGGTGGTGTTCGGGGGCCGTGGGGGTGGCGGGCCGCCCGGTGAGGGGGTGGGGGGACGGCCGGTCGTGCGGCGCGGTCGTCGTGGCGGCGCCCGGACCGGGGGTCCCGGTGGCGGCCGGCGGGTGCGGGGCGTCGGCCGTGAGGGTGGTCAGGTGGGTGAGTACGCGGGAGAGCGTGGGGCCGCCGGGGGCCGGGCCGCCGGGGTCGTCCGCCGGGAGGCGCGTGCCCAGGGTGTCGAGGACGCGGTGGAGACGGGCCGCGTCGGTGCGCCACTTCCGGTCGACGACCTCGTCCGGGTACTCGTGCCAGTCGACCGGGGACCAGTCGGGGCCGGCCTCGGCGGGGCCGCCGTGGAAGAGGCGGGCGGCGAGGAGGGACGCGGCCTCGTCGACCACGCCGGGCTCTTCGAGCAGGTCGCAGGCGGGGCGCTCGCCCAGCCGGGAGGTGAAGCCCTCGGCGAGACGGTCACGGCGCGACAGCTCCGTGAGCGCGGCGACGACACCCGCGTCCAGACGGGACGGCCACCGGCCCATCCGCCACGCGGGCAGCGCGACCCGGGTGAGGAGCCGGTCCCAGCCCGCGTAGGCGAGGCCGACCTGCTCCTGGGCGACGATCCGCAGACCGTAGTCCACAGCCTGTGCACGCTCGGCCGCCGCCGCGGCGACCCCGCGCTCCATCTCGGCAGCGTGCCCCCGGCAGCCGCGCAGCAGCAGCCGGGTCACCCAGCCGACCCCGGCCAGCGCCGGACGGACGAGCACACCGCGCGACGGGGCCGAGGCGACCGCCACGGCCGCGTCCAGCCCGCGGACGAAACGGCGCGCCGCGGCTATGTCCGGGTGCGCCGACGGTCCCGTGCCCGCGACGACCGGCGCGAGCACCGCCCGCAGCTCGCCCACCCGCATCCACCACAGGAACGGCGAGCCGATGACGAGCACCGGAGCGGTGGGCGGGCGATGCCGCCGGGGGGAGGGCAGTCCCGCGGACGAGCCGCGCCCGTCCGCCATCTCGTCGGCGCGCGGGCCTCCGCCGCGGGAACCGGTGGCCCCCTGAGCCCCTTCGGCACCGGCGGCACCGTCGGCGCTTTCGGCACCGTCGGCCGAGGAGCGGCGGGGTCCGGCGGGCGGCTTGTGGGACGGGTGGGTGCGGTCCTCCAGCCAGCTGTCGCAGTCCGGGGTGAGCGCTATCGCCGAGGGGGGCGGGACGTCGAGGCGGTCGGCCAGGTCCCGGACCAGGCGGTAGAGATCGGGCGCGGCCTCCTCGGTGACCGCGACCGTGGGGCTCACGGCGGGCCGGGCCCGGGCGACGACGAGGGCGATGCCCGCGGCGGCGAGGAGCACGACGAGGGCGAGGCCGGACACGACACGGCTCGCCAGGGACCAGCCGGGGCCGGTCAGCCGGCCGGTCGCCCCGCCGACCAGCAGCACGACGGCCACGGCCGCGGGCAACAACGCCACGGCCAGCGCCCTGCTGCGGACCCGCAGCACGGCGAGGGCCCGGGCGCGCGCGGCCTGTGCGCCCGCCTCCTCACCACCTGCCATACCGGTCACGACCCGACGTCACCCCCTGCTGTCCCGTACGGCGCACCCCGCGACGACTGCCACCGCGGCGACTGCTCGTCACCGTGGTCGCCGCCGAATGCCCTGACGTTGCTCACTCCCCCACTGTGGCACCGACCACCGACATCGCAATGCCGGTGGGCCAAGTGCCGGAACGCTTGCGCCGCACCCTAGTTGGGGCCCAGGCCGTCGTCAGCCGGATGGGCCATCGCTCACTCGATGGAATGGCTTTGGGGAGAGGTGAAGGACGCCGGGCAAGGATCGGGCCCCGGATTCCGGCGGATTTCCCAGGGGTTCCTGGGGGCTCCGAGGGATTCCGGGGCCAGGGTTTCGTACCCGTTGGCGGTGCTTCGCATGCAGATGTCGCGAAGGGGATGGATGTGGAGGGACACGGAGGGGGCGTGCGGGTGCCGGCGGGGGCCGACGACCGTCAGGCGGACAACCGTCAGGCGAGGGCGGACAACCGTCAGGCGGTCACGCCTCGGCCGCCGCCTTCGCCGCGATGTCCGACCGGTGCTGGGAGCCGTCGAGGCCGATGCGGGCCACGGCGGTGTAGGCGCGGTCACGGGCCTGGGTGAGGTCCTTGCCGGTGGCCGTGACGGACAGGACGCGGCCGCCGGCGCTGACGACCTCGTCCCCGGCGCGCTTGGTGCCGGCGTGCAGGACGTACGCGTGCGGGGCGTCCACGGCGGCGACCTCGTCGAGGCCGGTGACGGGATCGCCGGTGCGCGGTGTGCCGGGGTAGTTGTGCGAGGCCACGACCACGGTGACGGCCGCGTCGGCGCTCCAGCGCAGGGGTTCGAGGTCGCCGAGGGTGCCGTTGGCGGCGGCGAGCAGCACACCGGCCAGCGGGGTCTTCAGACGGGCGAGGACGACCTGGGTCTCCGGGTCGCCGAACCGCGCGTTGAACTCGATCACCCGTACGCCTCGGCCGGTGATGGCCAGGCCCGCGTAGAGGAGGCCGGAGAAGGGGGTGCCGCGGCGCCGCATCTCGTCGACGGTCGGCTGGAGCACCGTCTGCAGCACCTCGTCGACCAGCTTGGGGTCGGCCCACGGGAGCGGGGAGTACGCGCCCATGCCACCGGTGTTGGGGCCCTCGTCGCCGTCGAGCGCGCGCTTGAAGTCCTGCGCGGGCTGCAGCGGGACGACGGTCACCCCGTCGGTGATGGCGAAGAGGGAGACCTCGGGGCCGTCCAGGAACTCCTCGATGACGACCCGGCCGCAGGCGAGCGCGTGCTCGCGGGCCTGGGCGAGGTCCGCCGTCACGACGACGCCCTTGCCCGCCGCGAGCCCGTCGTCCTTGACGACGTACGGCGCGCCGAAGGCGTCCAGTGCCTCGTCGATCTCCTCGGCGGTGGTGCAGACGTACGACCGCGCGGTCGGGACGCCGGCTCCGGCCATGATCTCCTTGGCGAACGCCTTGGAGCCCTCCAGCTGGGCGGCCTCGCCGGACGGGCCGAACACCGGGATGCCCGCCTCGCGCACGGCGTCGGCGACGCCCGCGACCAGCGGGGCCTCCGGGCCGACGACCACCAGGTCGGCCTCCAGCCGCGTGGCCAGCGCGGTCACGGCGGCGCCGTCCAGCGCGTCGACCGGGTGCGACTCGGCCACCTCCGCCGTGCCCGCGTTGCCGGGCGCGCAGTGGAGTGCGGTGACATCGGGATCGAGGGACAGCGAACGGCACAGCGCGTGCTCACGGGCACCGCTACCAATGACGAGGACCTTCACGGTGCCAGCCTAGCCGGAGGGGGCGGGGGGCCTTGTGGGGGCTTCCGAAGAGTGGGACGCGGCGGGTTCGTAGGATCGCACCAGAGGCGGGGCGGGAGTCCGCCCGTCCCCACCTCCGCGCGCCCGCTACTCGTTCGTGATCTCCTCCACCACGGTCGCCCCCAGTTCGCGCACGATGAGGTCGTGGCCGGAGAGGGCGGACTCGTCGAGGTCGGGGTCGTCGTCCTCGGGGATGTCGTCCTCGGGGGAGACGGGCGGGGGCTCGGGGGGCGGGGGCGGAGCCGCGACGGGCGGAGCGGCCGGGGCCGACGCGTGGGGCGCCGCCGAGCCGGGGGATGCCGGGCGGGAGGCCGCCGCGGGCGGGGGCGCGGCGGGGCGGGACGCGGGGGCCGGGGAGCCGCCGTAACCGCCACCGCCGTATCCACCGGCGCCGCCACCGCCGTGGCCGCCGCCCGTGCCGCCACCGGCGTAGCCTCCGGCGGCCGGCGCCGGAGAGCCGTAGCCGCCGGGGGCGCCCGGTCCCGCGGAGCCGCCCGAGGTGTCGATGACCGCCTCGATCTTCCAGTGCACGTGGAACTGCTCGGCCAGGGCCGCGCGCAGGACGTCCTCGCTGCCGCTGCTCGCGAAGTTGTCCCGGGCGCCCGCGTTGACGAAGCCGATCTGCAGGGTGGTGCCGTCGAACCCGGCGACGTGCGCGTTCTGGCTGAGCAGGATCCAGGTGAAGCGGCGGCGGTTCTTCACCGTCTCCAGGATGTTCGGCCAGAGCGTGCGGGGGTCGGGGCCGCCGGGGGCCGGGTTGTGGGCGGCGGGGGGCTGCGGGGCCGACGGGGCGCCGGGCTGGGCGTACGCGGCGGGCGGGCCCGAGGCGGGGGGCGCGGCCGGGGTCATGGGCGCGGGGCCGCCGCCGGCGGGCGCGGCCGTCGGCCAGCCGCCCGGACGGCGCCCGCCTCCCGCGGAGGCGGCGGTGGGCCAGGAGCCGGGGGCGGAGGCCGGTGCGTCGGCGGGGGCGGTGGGGGGCGGTGGGGGCGCCGGCGCGGCGGCCGGCGGGGCCTCGGGGGCGACCGGCGGGGCCGCCGCGGCCGGGGCGGGCTGTCCGCCGGCGGCGCCCGGGACCCCGTACGCGTCCGGGCCCGGCGCGCCTGCCCCGGCGGCGCTTCCGGTCCCGGGCCCGCCACCCCCACGGACCGCGGCACGGGCGGCGGCGGGGCCGCCACCGGGCGGGACCTGGGGGGCCGGCGGAGCATAAGGGGCCCCTCCGGCCTGCGGAGTCATGCCCGGGGGCGGGGCCGCCGCTCCCCCGTGTGCCTCGGGGCCGGGCACATAGCCCAGGGCGGGTCCGGCGCCGCCGCCCGAGAAGTTGACCCCGCGCTCCAGACGGTCCAGGCGGGCCATGACGGAGCGTTCGTCGCCGTAGGTGGCCGGGAGGAGCACGCGCGCGCAGATCAGTTCGAGCTGGAGGCGGGGCGAATTGGCGCCGCGCATCTCGGTGAGGCCCTCGTTGACGAGGTCGGCGGCGCGGCTGAGCTCGGCGGCGCCGAAGACGCCGGCCTGGGCCTGCATCCGCTCCAGGACCTCGGCGGGGGCGTCGATCAGGCCCTTCTCGACGGCGTCCGGCACGGCGGCCAGGATCACCAGGTCGCGCAGCCGCTCCAGCAGGTCGGCGACGAACCGCCGCGGATCGTTGCCCCCCTCGATGACGTGGTCGACGACGTCGAAGGCCGCGGCCCCGTCCCCGGCGGCGAAGGACTCGACGACCGCGTCGAGCAACGAGCCGTCCGTGTATCCGAGCAGCGACGTGGCCATGGCGTACGTCACGCCCTCGTCCGTCGCGCCCGCCAGCAGCTGGTCCATGACGGACATCGAGTCACGCACGGAGCCGGCCCCGGCGCGCACGACGAGCGGGAGGACCGCCTCGTCGACCGGGATCTTCTCCTTGCCGCAGACCTCGGCGAGGTACTCCCGGAGCGTGCCGGGGGGCACCAGCCGGAACGGGTAGTGGTGCGTACGCGACCGGATCGTGCCGATGACCTTCTCGGGCTCGGTGGTCGCGAAGATGAACTTGAGATGCTCCGGCGGCTCCTCGACGACCTTCAGCAGCGCGTTGAAGCCGGCCGACGTGACCATGTGGGCCTCGTCGATGATGTAGATCTTGTACCGGCTGCTCGCGGGGCCGAAGAACGCCTTCTCGCGCAGCTCACGGGCGTCGTCCACACCACCGTGAGAGGCCGCGTCGATCTCGATGACGTCGATCGAACCCGGTCCGTTCCGCGCCAGGTCCTGACAGGACTGGCACGCGCCGCACGGGGTCGGGGTGGGCCCCTGCTCGCAGTTCAGACAGCGGGCCAGGATCCGCGCACTGGTCGTCTTCCCGCAGCCGCGCGGCCCGCTGAACAGGTACGCGTGATTGACCCGGTTGTTCCGCAGCGCCTGCTGCAGCGGGTCGGTGACATGCTCCTGCCCGATGACCTCGGCGAACGACTCCGGGCGATAACGGCGGTACAGCGCGAGAGACGACACGCATACGAGGTTATAGGCGCCCACTGACAACCCGGACCGGCGGACGGCCGTGCATCGCCGTCGGGCACCGCCGTCGACCGGGGCGGGCGTCACGGGTGCTCGGGGCGCGGGGCTCGGGCGAGGAGGCAGGGGGCGCGGGGCGCGGGCCCGGACGCGCGGACACTCAGCGCGCCCTGGAAGCACAAGACCCCTCACGCACCCGCCAGAGCCAACCTACCCTTGCTGCCTTCCGGCCCTGGGGGAGTTCAGTCAGATAGCGCCGCGTGAGGGGCTGCCCCCACCCTACCCGATCCCCGACGGCCGCCGCCCCGCCTCCCCGCCCGCCCCTCCGCGTCGATCACCCGCCCCCGAACGAGTTCGCAACCACCCTCCGACGTCATGTAATGTTCCCGGCGGAGGATTCGCCTAGAGGCCTAGGGCGCACGCTTGGAAAGCGTGTTGGGGGCAACCCCTCACGAGTTCGAATCTCGTATCCTCCGCCAGTGCCTCACCGGGCACGATGTCGAAGGGCCCCACCGTTCGCGGTGGGGCCCTTCGACGTTGTCCGTCTCACTTTCCGTCTCAGTTCGTTTCCGGGAGCTCCCAAAGAGCGTCGCCGATCTGCTGCGCGACCTTGCGGAGCATGGTCCCCGTCACGTGCATGTACCGGGCACGCATTCGGGCCGCTCCCCCGGGCTCCCAACCCATGATCGAGTCGATCACGACGTCAGGTACGCCGAGGATCAGGAGGACGGTCGCGGCGGTGTGGCGAGCGTCGTGGAGACGGCCGTTACGGACGCCAGCGTCTCGGAGAAGCCGCTTCCAGACGTGGAAGTCGGTATTGGGGCTCAGCGGCCCGCCGACCGGCGAGGCGAAGACGTATCCCTTGCCCTCCCAGTCGGAGCCGGCCGCGACCCGCTCCCGCTCCTGAGCGTCATGGTGCTGACGGAGAATCTTGATCAGCGGATCAGGCAGGCCGATGGTGCGCCGCCCGGCACGGCTCTTGGTGGACTTGTGCTCGCGCCGGGTCTGCTCCCGCTTGGGGCAATAGCCCGCCTTACGGCCACACGGATTGGCGCCACAACCGTGCGCGTACTTGGGGCGAAGCCGGTTCTTGCGGATACGGACGTACCCGGCGGCGAGGTCGACGTCTTCCCAGTGCAGTCCCAGCGCCTCACCTTGCCGGAGGCCGAGCGCCAGGGCGACGACCCAGCGCGCGCTGTTGCGGAGCTTGGCCGCTTCGACGAGCAGGCTCTGCACCTCCTCGATGGTGTACGGCTCGATGTCCTCTTCTTCGAGGCGTGGAGCCTTGGCGATCTCGGCGGCATTCGTGGCGACGTGCCCGCGCCGGACGGCCTCACCGAGGGCGACCCGGATCGTGCGGTGGGCGTGGTGGGCGGTGCCGGCGGAGCTCCCGGACGCCTGCATCTTCCGGTAGAAGCGCTCCAGGTGCTCGGGCTCCAACTTGTCGAGCTTGTGGGCGCCCAGGCCGGGCACGAGGTGAACGCGTACGTCGACCTCGTACCCGTCGTACGTGTTCTCGGAGACGTATGGCTTGGCGATGTTCTCCACCCAGTGCTCAAGCCAGGCCTGGAGCGTCCAGCTCTGCCCCGGCTTCCTGAGCTTCTTATCGTCCCGCGCCCGCTCCATCTCGCGCACGGCCTTGGTCACTTCGGCCTTGGTCTTGCGCTCGATGTGACGGCGGTCGGGCTTGCCGTCGTCGCGGACGCCGACCGTCACTCGGCCGTGCCACTTGCCGTCCTTGCCGAGGTAGATGGTGGAGGCCCCGTTGGGCTGACGAGTGCGCTTCTGCTCTGCCATGTCATCCCTCTCAGGCCGCTTGGGCGGGTCGGTGACGCAGCTTGGCCACGTAGGCGGGTACGGCGTCGGTGGGGACGCGGCGGAGCCGCCCGACCATGACGGACTCGATCTCTCCCGCGAGGACGAGCCGGAAGCAGGTCGTACGGCCGATGCGGAGTCGCCGGGCCGCTTCCTCGACGGTCAGGAGGGCCAGGGAAGGGTCGAAGGGGTCCGTCGTGGCCAGGGTCAGGTGGCGCTCAACCATGGGTGGGTTCTCCTTCCGTCGAGGGGGTGTCGTCGGGTTGGCGTGAGGCGGCGAACCAGGTCTCTGCGGCGGTCAGGCCGGTCCCGGCGAAGCGCCAGTGAGAGAGGACGAGGGTGGAGTTCGGGTCGGGGAGGGGGTGGCCTGCTTCGGCGGCGCGGGCGCGGGTGAGGGCTTCGTTGTGGTCGGCGCGTTCCTGGCGGAGGGCGCCGAGGGTGACGGAGTAGGCACGGGACTTGGTGGAGAAGTGGCCGCGGAAGCCGAGCATGTGGGCCCACTTGCGCAGGCGGAGGGCTTCGAGTTCGGGGCGGGCGCCGAGGTGCCAGCAGGTGAGGATCAGTTGTCGGGCGTGGTCGGTGACACCGGAGCCGATGAGGTCGGTGATGGGGTTGCGAATCGGGCGGTCGAGGGTGCCGGCCGTCTCGGCGCCCTTGGTCGCGTACTTGGCGATGTACGCGGCGACGGCGCGGCTGGAGAGTTCCGAGGTGCCCGCGAAGTCCGCCGAGCGGATGGGGCGAAGGTCGAGCTGCTTCCCGAAGCGGAAGCTGTAGGGGCGCGCGTCGAGGAGGGGGCCGGGGGTTTCGGCGATGCGGGCCGCCGTACGGATCGCGTCGGTGAGGAGTTCAGTCGTCGCCCAGGACGGTGGGGTGTCCTCGGCACCTTCCGGGCCGTCGAGGCGGATCACGGCGTGGAAGTGGACGGCGCCGCGCCGCTGGTACTCGGCGACCTTGGCGTAGGAGACCTTGAGGGTGTCGCGGAGTTCTGAGCGGGTGAGGCCCGCGCGGGAGGCGAGCTGTTGACGCAGGTAAGTGGTGAAGCGGGCCCAGAGCGCACCGGCGTGCGCGTTCCAGAGGACGGCCGCGTGGTAGCCGTACCGGTCGGGGTCGAGCGGAGTGCCCAGGGAAGGGTCGTCCTCGGGGTGGGCCCGGCCGCAGCGGCAACGGCCGGTGGTGGGGCGGTTGTGGACAGGACCAAAGGAGGGGGCGGTGAACGTGGCGAAGACGCGGGGGTGTTGGGCGACGGCCGGGCCGATGCCCTTGCCGCCGCTCAGTCCGGCCGTGACGAGGTGGAACGTGTCCTTGCGGTACACCTCAGCGCAGGCCGCGCAGCGGGTAGCACGGCGGTTGTTGCAGCGGATGAGGAGTTGTCCGGCCGGAAGGTCCGTGTCGGCGATCTCGCGGACGATCTCTCCCGTGGCCGCGTGGATGTCGAACCGGTGACCCTCCATCCGTACGGGCCGCTCGCAGCCGCCGAGGTGCTGAATCTGTCGGGCGTAGGCGCTGAGGTCTCCGTGCCGGGCGAGGGCGGCGAGGTGGCGGATGGCTCCGAGGGGAGCCGGGGGGTGCATGTGCGGGTTCCTCCTGCCAGGGGATCAGGGTTGTGCGCGCCCACCGCCCACACCGTCCAGGGGGCTAGACAGTGTGGGCAGGCTGAACGCAGGTGGAGCCGTTGAGTCAGCGGCGGGTGAGAAGGGAGCGGATGACGACGGCGCAGACGGCGGTCGAGGTGGCTGTGACGGCGACGGCTAGGAGCATGGAGACGAGGACGGCGCCGACGACCAGGACCACGGCGGTACCGGCGCCGACCAGGGCCAGCGCGGTACCGGGGGTGAGCTGGACCACCGGATGTGTCGGCGCCGGAGTGGTCGTGGTGGGGGCCGGTAGCGGCTGACTCGGGGCAGCCGGGGTGACGGCGGTCGGCTGGACGATCACGGGCGGGGTGACCAGGCCGGTCGGCTGGGGCATGGTCGGGATCTTGGGCCGGAACATGAGCAGGTCTCCTTACACGTGTCGCGGTTACTTGACGAGGGAGTTGATGACGGGGGCCAGGAGGCTGTCGGCGATGAGGTAGCCGCCGAGGAGGAGCGCGGTGATGAGCCACCAGGGCGGGCGGATGAGCTTGACGCCCAGGACCCCGACGCAGAGCAGGGCGAGCCAGAGCGGTACGTCCATGGAGGGTTGGTCTCCTGTCAGGCGGAGCAGCGGTGGGTACGGGCGGCGAGTTCAGCGGCAGCGCGGGAGTCGTACTCGGCGGAGAAGTCGCAGCGGGGCGCGGTGCAGGCGGCCAAGTGGCGGTGCTTGCCGCGCTCGATGTAGGAGGCGACGTTCACGGGGCCGATACGGCGGACGTTGCGGAAGCGGCGGTGCATGGCGGGACTCCTTTTCAGAGGTGGGCGGCGACGGATGCGGTCATGGACGGGGGCAGGCCGAGCCGGGCGCGGACGGTGTCGGGGTCGGCGGGGTGGCCGGTGGCCGAGTGGTGTTCGTCGGCCAGGGCCCGGACGCGGTCTACGAGGGCGGGAGGGAGCGCGACGGAGGGAACGGGCGCCAGAGCCGGAGTTGGAGCGGGAGCAGGAGGAAGGTCGGGATCGGTGACCGGTTCGGTGGTGGTGGGTTCAGGGGCGGGATCGGGGTCCGTGGACGGTGCCGGGAGCGCGTCCCGGTCAGGCATGTCGACGGCGGTGGGGGCGGAGTGCGGCTCCTTTTCGGGGCCGGTGGTCGACGGGGCCGGAGCCTCTGGCGCTTCCTGCTGATGTGGTGTGTGGGCAAGGAGCGTGCCGCCGAAGAAGGCGACGGCCGGCCAGCCCGCGACCACGACCCGGAGCCAAGCGGGGACGTCGTCGAGGTCGAGGAGCCCGGCGGTGGCGACGTTGGCGCCGAGGGAGGCGGCCAGGGCCACCAGGAACCACAACCGTGGCCCCCCGGCCCCCTGTCCCGCTTCCTGGGCCTGCCGCATCCGACGCCACGCGGCGACCAAGAGGAGGTCGACACTGACCGGGTAGGCCCACGCCTTCCAGCCGCCCTGTCCGGCCGCTTCGGCGAGGTCGTGCAGGTGGGAGAAGGACAGGGCGCCCGCGATGACCGCCTGGACGATCACGGCGTCGACCCGCAGGCGCTTGACCATGGTCGTCACCGGGCCAGGGGACGGCCGTTGGCGGTGGCGATGGCCCGTAGAACGAGGTCGAGGTTCGTCGCGTCCAGGCCGCCGACAGCGTCACCCAGCGGGATGCGGGCAGCATCGTCGGCGAGCGAGGCGGCCAGGGCCAGGATGCGCAGTTCCCCGCTGGAAGCGGGCAGTTCCTTGCCCTCCAGCGCCTGAACGACCTTGGGCCAGTCGACCCCGTACGGCTCCGGCACGGGGCCCGAGTAGTCGACGAGCAGCAGGCCGGGCCGCTCGGCCAGCCGCTTGACCCACAGACCGTGACCGGTCAGGAGGCCGATGGCGGCCCGCCGGGCGGGGGAGCCGTCGGCGGCGGCCGTCAGGGTGTCGGCCAGCTCGGTGGCATCGACAGCCAGCGGGGTGTCGTCAGTGTCGTACCAGGGGCAGTCACGTTCGTCGTGGTCGACGCCGGTTTCGTTGCCGTCGACGTCACCGCAGTGTTCGCAGAACATCGGTCGTCCTTCCGGTTTTTGGCATGGGAGGGGTAGGGACATGGCGCGAGGCGATCACGCCGGCCGGGAGGGGAGGGAGAGGGCTACTCGGTCACCGGCTGAGCAGTGGGCGCGGCAGCGGCAGCGGCAGCGGCAGCGGCAGCGGTCGTAGGGGACGGCCCGGCGGACTCGACGGCGACAGTGGGCCGGAGGAAGGCGAGCCGGGGCAGTTCCGGCGCCAGGGCGGCGGTGTCGCGGCAGACGGCCGCAGCGTCGTCGAGGGTGAGGTGAGGGGAGCGGACTCGGGACCAGCCGCCGGAGGAGTCGCCGACGACGGCGACGCCGGGCCGTTCGGCCGGAATGGCGGTGGCGGCGAGCGCCGCCTCAGGCGAGATGTCGGCGAGGGCCATGTTGGCCGAGGCTTCGTCGTTGACGCGGTGGCAGACGCGGCCGGTGAGCTGGGCGCGCAGCATGGTGGCGCCCTTGCCGAGTTCGGAGCCGAAGCGCTGCCCGCAGACCTCCAGGTATATGCCGGCCGCGCGGCCGAGCTGGGCGAGGCGGATGAGCTTGGTGACCATGGCGTCGCGTCGCTTCTCGTCGTCGCGGCTCGCGGCGAGGAAGAGTTCCGCCACCTCGTCGACGACGAGGACGATCGGCACCGGCCGGACCGCTTCCGGCAGTCCCCACACGTCCGAGGTGAGCACGGCGTCCGGACCGGACCCGGCCCCGGCCCCGCTACGGAGACCGATCAGCCGGAACCGTGCCTCCATCTCGTCCAGCAACGCGTCGAGGAGTTCGTTGGCCCGGTCGGGGGTGTCGGCGAGCGCGGACAACCGGGGCGCGAACGGCGCCAGTTCGACACCCCACTTGCAGTCGATGCCGACGAGCACGACCGGCCGCCGGGCCAGACCGCACAGCAGGTTGCGCAGGTAGACGGACTTGCCGGACTGCGTGGCGCCGAGGATCAGTTCGTGCGGCACGGTGCGGAAGTCCCGTTCGTGCCATACGCCGTCCTCCCGCAGCGCCAGCGGCAGGCACAGCGGCGACCCGAAGGCCGGCCGACGCGGAGCGGGCCGCACATCGGCGAGCACGTCCCAGCCGACCAGCCGCAGTTCGAGCCGCCCCGGCTTCGTGGGACGGACGTACACGGCGTGGGCGCCCCAGGCGTGCCGCAACCGGTCGGCCGAGGCCATGAAGTCCTCGGGAGCCTGCCCGGCCGCCATGCGCAGCCGCATCACGAGCCCGGACCCGGTCGGCAGCGGGAACGACCGCCGAGGCGGTACGGGCGCCGCCTGCCGCCCCATCATCCGAGCGGTGGCCCGGCGGACGGCTGAGGCCGGGACCGTCAAACCACAGGCGTCCATCGTCTCCCGGTACGAGACGAGGACCCGCAGCACGGCGACCGGATACCCCGCCAGCCACCAGAACACCACCGGCGTACGACGGCGCATGACCAGCAGCACGACCAGGACGAGCAGAGCCAGCAGCAGGACCGGCAGCGGAATCCGGAAGTTGTCGGTCACGGCGCTCAACCCCGAGCCGGAGCCGGAGCGTTGACCATGACCGCGTCGGCCCGGTAGGCGATCCCGTGCCGGGCCCGCCCGCCGAACTCACTCTCCCAGGGCCGGGCGATCAGCCCCGACAGGATGACCGGCGCACCCATGACCAGACCGTCACCGATGCCCGGCTCAGGAACGGTCACCTTGATCATGTCCGAACCACCGGCCGCGATGAACACCAGCTCCAGCGTCATGAGCCGCTGGTTGGTCACCGGGTCAACCGCGACCTCACCGGTCTGCCGGTCCCTCACCTTCACCTCGGGCAGCTTCGTGACGAGCATCGTCGCGGCCGAAGTGTCCACAGGAATGACACGCATTTTCTGTACCTCACTGGGTCGTTGGCACCTCTCGCTGAGCGGCACCACACCAACTGGATACCCCCCTAGACAGCGCAAGGGAGGACCACCCACCTAACTGTCTAGGGGGGTTGACAATTAAGGTAGCGGTCGAAATCCAAACTGTCTAGGGGGGTATACGAGCGCGTCTGTGACCTCAACGCCTGCGCGAGCGACCCGAGCTATGTCAGCGTCAGGCCAGTGCTCAGTGCCCAGTGAAGGACGGTAGCGTCGTCGCGAGCCTTCCCACGCGGCCAGCGCCGCCCCTCGGGGTCGTCGGCCTCAGCCTCACGCACCCGGCGGATCAGTTCATCCGGCCCCGACGAGTCGAGCACGGACAACACCTCTGCCCAGTCGGCGAGTTCGAACCGGTCCACGAGCCGAGTCGCTCCATCGCTCAGCAGCGTCACCGACGCCAGCGAATCCAGGGAGACCGTTCCCGTCAGGGCATGCTCAGCCGCCCTCGGATCGGGGCCAGCGATCCAGAAGCCGCCCGGCCGGTTACGGAACCCGGTCAGGGTGTCCTGGTACTCGGCGAGCGCGGCGGAGTGTTCCGGCGTACCGGTGGGCAAGGCGTCGACGGGACCGCGAAGCCGCTTGCCGATCTCGCCCAGGCGCCGGTCGGTGACGACGGATGTACGGCCGCCCCGGTCTGCCATCAGCAGGGAGGAGTCACCGAGTACGAGGTAGTCCAGGACTCCCCCGCCAACGATCCTCGCGGCAACGACCGTACTGGTGGGACTGGCCCGGTAGGCGAGATCGCAGCTGTCCTCATGCAGGGACCGGACGAGGCCGATCGCGTCGGCCAGACACTCCGAGAGCGGCCTTACGGGACGAGCGGTGATGCCGCGCAGCAGCAGACCGCCCAGAGTCCCGGAGAACCAGGCAACGCCGTGCGTGCACCCGGTTTCGGCCCCGCCCACGCCGGCGCCGTCGAGGAGGACGGCCGCGCCCGGAGCCGCAGCGGCGAAGTCCTCGTTCTCCCGGTCGGGGCCGGGTTCGGCGGGGAGCGTGGCGAAGGTGACTCTCACACCGTCGTCTCTTCGTCGTGCCGGTACAGGGGGCAGAGCAGTTCGGCGGACTGCGGTTCGCTGGTGTCGGGGTCGTACTCGACTCCAACCAGCGTGGAGAACCGGCGGTCACCGACCTGCCCCCACAGCGCGTACAGGTCGTTGGCGAGCAGCTGCACGACGCCGAGGGAACCTTGCGTGTGGATACCGGCGATGGCGATCAGCGAGCCATTGCCGTCCGGGCGAGGCAGCCGACCAAGGTATCCGACGTCGTACGGCCGGGCCGGATCACTGTCCTGTCCCGAGCGGTAGACCGTATCGGTCCGCCGGTCCACCACGGTCCAGGGCCCGTCTTCCGCCTGCTCCCAGCCGAGCACGGGATCTTGGGCGTACGTGTCCCACATCTCCTGAGACATGCGCGGACCGCAGACGACGACCAGGCCGTCCCGGTTGAGGTCGATCTCACCGCTCACCTGCACATGCTCCGAGGCGACGTCGAGCCCGTACGACCGCGCCAGATCTTCCAGCCGCTTGCCGGAACTGACGTCATCCATGGCGACGACGGTCCGCCCGCGCTCATCGTCCCGCCGCAGCGGGGTGGCGATGGTGACCGCTCCCCGGCCGAGGAAGGCCCCTTCCGGCGCCGGACCCGTGTGCCGGATCTGATGAATGCGCCCGCGGCTCAGGCCCGCCTTCTCGGCGATCTGCGCGTACGACAGCCCTTGCGCGTGCAGGTCCTGGACCACTCGTCGGCGAAGGCGAGCAAGCTCGGTCACCTCTTGTTGCGCGTCGGCCAACCGAGTCGTGACCTCGCGCAGGAGCAGATAGGGATCATCGATCGCCATGATCCGCTGCAACTGGTCCGACATGACCTCACCTCCTAGCGATAACCAGGAGTCTAGGGCCCTAGACGGAATGGGCGGGAGACGCCGACCCGTATGCACTCCGATCACGTAGAACTGAGACCGCCGGTTGGGCACACCCCGAGGGCTCACCCGGTACCGCCCACGAAACGAAAGCGGACGGTCGCCGACACAGCCCCAGTCACACTCTCTCCCGCATCAGCTCTGCCCACACGCTCCGGCCATCTGGCCAGTTCTTGACGCCCCAGTCCTTGGCGCAGGCAGCGATCAGCGCCAGACCACGGCCGCCTTCTTCCTGCTCCGTCGCATCGCGCAGGCAGGGTTCACCCTCGCTGCCCGTGTCCACCACCTCGATGCGTACAAGGTCATGGCCGAAGCTGACGATCACAAGGAACCAACCGTCGGCCAGACCACTCGACGAGTGCCGCACGGCATTGGTCGCAAGCTCACTGACGATCAGGACGGCGTCGTCGACCGGGCCTCGCTCATCGAGCAGCGCGGCAACGAAGCGGCGGGCCTGCGGCACTTCTTCGGGCAGGCCGGGAAAGGCACGGCACCACTTGGTCAGCATGGGAAACCCCTCCTCTGCGTCTAGAGGGCTAGACAGCACAGCGGCAGAGTATTCCCACGAGTAGACAATGAGCCAGGCATCTAGAGGAATTATTCCTCTATCGAGTGAGGGTATCGCCCAGCCTTCGAAACTCCTGCATCACCCGCAACAGCAGCTCTCGCACGTCGTCGCCGAAGACCGCAGCTTCCTCGAAGCGAGCGAACGTCTCCTCGTAGGTGGCCAGTTCGACAGGGTCAACCGTGACACGCTCGCGGTCGAACGTCTCGACGACGACGGCCCGCTGGTCGCACAGGGTGAACCCGTGACGAGGCAGCACCGGCACCGGCCGGCGCCAGGGGATGACCCCGAGACGGACCGTGCTCAGGCTCTCCACGGCCAGGAGGCGGTCGAGCTGGGCGAGCATGAGCGCCGGGGTCCCCGGCCAGGTCCGCAACACGGCTTCCGTCAACACGAACGCCGACTCCCGCCCCGGCTCGTACAACACGCTCTGCCGCTCGACACGGGCAGCAACAGCCCGACCGACAGCCCCAGGTGTCGAGTTCGGCGCACTCGCGAAGACGTGTCGGGCGTACTCCGCGCTCTGAAGCAGGGCGGGAAGCACAAGGCACTGGAACGACCGCACCAGTCGCGCGGAACGAACCTCAGCGTCAACGGTGGTGGCGTCCGGGGGTGCGTCGTCGGTGAGTTGGCCGGAATCGGCAGCAGCGAGCACGGCATCCAACAGCTCCCGCACCTCACGAGCGGCGGACTCATCAAGGCCGAGGGCACGCGAGAGCCGGTCGAGCACATCAACGCTCGGAACCATGCGCCCGGTCTCGACCTTGGACACGGTCGGCTGCCCCACACCAGCCCTCTGCGCCAGCACCGCCCCCGTCAGGCCCACCTCTGCCCGAAGCCCACGAAGACGCGCGCCAAGCGCCCGCATCCGCTCCCGCCGCTCACTCCCCATGCTCAGGGTTCTACACCACGAGGCAGCCCGGCCATGATTCAAACTTTCTCTACTGGTTCAAGGCGGCTCGCTCCGCTCCCCGCACGCGGCCCGGCCCCCGGCCGGGCCTGCGCTCCTGTCTCCGCCCCGCTCCAGCCCGGCTGGCGCCCGTGCCGCGCTCAAAGCATGCAGCCGATTGAGGCCAGAGAAGGGTACGTCGTGGCTAGGGGCTCCACGGCTTTAGCCACCTCCCCGATCCGGGTCCCGCGCCGAGCAAGACCAGGGGGCCACTCGTGCACATTGCGGTCAGGCCCAAAGCCTGCCCGAGTTGCCAACCAGCGTACGGCCCCCTGATCAGGCTCGACCCCAGACCGGGGCAGGCCACCGACCAAATCCGTTCCACCGCCCGCATCCGTAGCCGGCAGGTGTGCGGCTCGCCTCCTGACAACCGGGCCACGTCTTGCCCGCCGTGCGGGCGATGCCTCCATTCGTACCAGAATCGCGCCTTTAGCACTCGTTGTGGGGAACCAGCTGCGCGATCAGAGCGATCGGAGCATCATGGGCTCATGACTGGGTGGGGAAGAAGACTTGCCTTGACCGGAGCCGGGACGGGGGCCGCGGTCACAACCGTCCTGATAGCAGTAGCCGCCGCAGGAGATCTCGACTACGCCGATAAGGTGGCCAGCGTCATCGGAGCAGTCGTCGCCCTTCTCACCGGAGTTGTATCGCTGCTGCTGCTTCTTCGGACGAACACACAGCCCCTCGGGCAGACGGTCGTTTCTACCGGAGAAAGATCCGTGTCTACAGGCGGCAGTATCAGCGGAACAGTTGCGACTGGCAACACCACATTGATGCGAACGGTTAGCCAGCGAGTACCACCACAGCCCGCCCCGGGACGGCCCCACGGAATAACCGCGCATGGCGACCGCTCAGTTGCTGTGGGCGGTGACATCACAGGAACCGTAAACACGGGCGATAGCGCATCAAGGCACGACCAATGAACCACAGCAAAAAGGAACAGAAAACCACACCTGGGCGCACCGTTCAAGCATCCGGGTCACGCGCCGTCGCAGCGGGTGGAGATATTGAGATCGCCGTAACTGGCGATCACAATACCAGCGTTGTACAGCACGTCTATAATTCAACGCTTCTATCTGCAGATGCCCTAGTGGCACCTCAAGCCGTACCCACCCCGGTAAGACTTAGCAATCTACCGCATGTGCCGCGACATTTCGTAGGCAGGCTTGAGATTCTGCATTTAATAAATGAGGCTCTACATAAGGAAACTATCCCAGTAATTGTAGTTTGCGGCCTCGGAGGAATCGGCAAAAGCACACTGGCAGCGTACTGGGCAGCCAGACACGGCAGAGATTGCAATCTGGTCTGGTGGATCACTGCCGATACTGAGTCAGCGCTACAAAATGGATTGGCGAATCTGGCTACTTCCCTCCAGCCTACTCTAGGACAATTCCTACCACATGACGCATTAGCTAATTGGGCCTTACAGTGGCTAGAAACTCACCAAGGGTGGGTTCTAATCCTCGACAATGTCACCGACGCAGCACACGTGCGCTCCATCCTTCCGCACTTAAGCGCCGGCCGCTGCTTGATTACAACGCGCAAGTTTTCCGGATGGCACGATACTGCCTCACTGATGCAGATAGATGTTTTGAATCCTAGCGAGGCCGTCGAGCTCTTCAATCACATCGAGAATCACTCCTCGCCAATGAGCGACGTTGCCAAAGTATGTGAATCACTTGGCTACCTTCCCCTGGCGGTGGAACAGGCTGCAGCATTTTGCCTGGAGACTGGCACGACGCCCAGCGATTACCTCGACATGCTGGCTGAATACCCAGCCCAGCTTTATGACGCTGGCCCAGAAGGAGGAGACGCAGAGCGCACGGTGGCTCGAATCTGGCAAATCACTCTTGCGAAACTTGATCCACTATCAACAAATATACTGAAGTCAATTTCTTGGTACGGTTCTGAGGCCATACCACTTGAACTACTAGAGGACGTCGGAAGCGCGCCCCAGCTTAGGGCCGCGATCGGCCAGCTTACAGCTCACAGCATGCTAAGCACTGGTTCCAGCGGCCGCCGAATTTTTATGCACCGATTGGTTCAGTCTGTCTTACGTAACGGACAGGGCGCTACGGGGGCCCGTGATGCAGCTATTCAGCGCCTTGCTAGCAAGGCACCCTACGACCCTGAGCATCACATAGAAGGCTGGCCATTTTGGTGGGATCTGCTTCCACATATTTTAGCGTGCGCCAGCCATATCGACGCAACGCTGCCCAATGAGACATGGGAGCACATCCTCAACCAAGCGAGCATCTTCCTGTTCATTCAAGGGGAGCATAAAGAAGCCAAACGGCTAGGGGTACTAGCACTTGACGTCGCAGAGCAGCTACACGGCGCCATTCATCCTGGGCTCCTAGACCATCTCACGCATCTGCATCACATCTACAACGAGATGGACGATCACGAGTCAGCTATCCAAGTCGCGAGACGGTGTTTGGATATAGCTCAGATCACCTGGGGAAACGAGAGCTATCAAGTCGCTCTGCGACTTGTCCATATCGCCGACATATACCAGCACATGCAGCAGGAAAGGGAGGCTTTAGCCACTGCGAGACAGGCCTTCAGGATTGCGAGTACAGTGCTGCATCCAGCAGATTATCGTTGGCGTACTTTCAAGCACATCCTAGGAGAGTCGTATTGCGCCACTGGACAGCCGCGCAAAGGCATCCCATATCTGCGAGAGGTACTCCACCGAACAACAGAGACAGACGGCAACGGTCATCCGCATGTTGCCACCGCACTCCGGTCCCTCTCAAACGCTTACCTAGCTGCTGGACTGCCGCAGGAGGCCCTGCCTCTAATGGAGACAGCAACGAGAATCGTAAGAAATTCCTATGGCGAAGATCATTATGCGGTGATGCATTTCGGGATGTCATTGTCGCGTATCTACCGCTCAGTCGGAGAGTACGAGAAGTCCATCGAGCTACTTCAGGAGCTAATGGAGCTAAGGCAATTTGAACGGCTGAGTCGATCCCATCAGAATGAGCTTCGCCTCAAACTTGGCTTAACATATGAAGCTCAAGGGAATTTCAATATGGCAGTGAATCACTATATCGCCATTTTGGACGCACTCGGCGAGATGCATAATACAGAAACAAAACTCGGCCTGATGAGTCGAATCGCTGCACTTCAATTCAGAATTGGGCTCCATGCTGATTCGATCCCGTATTGGGAATCAATGTTGGAGATTTTGACAATAATACTAGGTGAAAAAAGCAAGAGGACCGAATGGGTCCAATCAGGTCTGGAACATGCCCAGATGCACGTGCGTTGGGAAAGAGTATCGAAGGACTAAAGATGAAGGGCGAACATTGACAAACCCCCAGGTGGTGCGCCATTCGGCACAATAGAGGAATGGCATGCGATGCACCGCCTCCCGTTAAGCGACTGCAAGGACAACGGGATGGCGTACAAAAAGTTCGTCGATGCCGAGCGCGGGGTCTGGCGGCAAGGACTCGTGCCCTTGTTGGACCGAGGCCGCGTATGCGGGCAACGATCGGCTTCAACACGGCGCATGGGCAAGTAGGGGACTGGGATCCCAAGCTCAGCTGCGTGGAGGCAGTTCCTGGCGTGACTTGGGCAGTCGCTAGCCGAGTGCATCGCCGTATGGGTGGAGGGCGCCGCACCCGACGTGCCGTCAACATGCGGTCCCAAGTTCGCCAAGTCCATGTACTGCTCTCAAGCAGTGTCCTACGATACGAAGCATGCCTTCTGCCAAAGCGACGCCTACCTCGATCAAGTTTCAGCTCGTCGGTGTTGCGGAGCTGATCGAAATGCAAGAGATGCGCGTCCCTATTTATCAGCGCTCGTACCGCTGGCGCCCAGATGCGGAGGTCTCTCAGTACTGGAGCGATCTACGCCACGCCTTTGGAGAAACTGACGAGTACTTCCTCGGAACGGTTGTACTCACCACCGAAGGGGACAGTGCACGAAAGACCATCATCGATGGTCAGCAGCGCATCGTGACTACGTCCTTGCTATTGGCCGCGATCCGCGATCACCTCGAGAGTCGCGGTAACGAGAAGTTCAGCGTAATCGAGCGCGACTACCTTGCCAAGGAAACTTTGCAATCGGAGGGCAAGGACCCTCGCCTAATTCTGAACCCCGAAGACGATTCCATTTTTGCTTCTATCGTATCGGGAGATGCTGACCCCAAAGCGGCCGACAGTAAAGCTCCCGCGGTGATGAAGGGCTACGCGTTCCTGTCAGAAGCTGTGGGCGAAGTTGCCGACTCAGTCGGTGATGAAGCGGAGAAGAGACTTCTCCAATGGGCCACTTTTCTCCGCGAACGCGTTCGCCTTGGAGTTATCGAAGTTCCATCCGAATCCGATGCGTATGTAATTTTCGAGACCCTGAACAACCGGGGGGCCGACCTAACCACTGCCGACCTTCTCAAGAACTACATCTTCGGCAAAGCAGGGAGTGAACTCGACAAAGTACGCGACTACTGGATGCGCACCCTCGGGGCCCTAGAACTTTCTGCCGCAGATAGCAAGTTCACCGCCTTCTTGCGACACTACTGGAGCTCCCGCTATGGCTTGACGCGGGAACGAGACCTATACGCAAAGATTAAGGAAAAGGTGAGGACTAAGAGTCAAGCTTCGCAGTTCACGATTGACCTCTCCCGAGCGGCAGAAAAATATTCAGCTATCACAAACCCCGGTCATGAATTCTGGACCACCTTGGACCATGCGGGAAAGGCCGATCTGCAGATTCTAGCCAGGTTCAACCTGGCACCTAACAGGGCTCTATTGCTCGCCGCGATGGATAAGTTCTCAGCAGTGGAGCTTAAGAAGCTACTTCGCGCAGCTGTGAGCTGGTCCGTTCGAGGGACCGTCACAGAGACGATCAACTCCGGAACAACGGAAGAACGCTACTGTGACGCCGCTGTCGCAATCCGCAGCGGGCAAGTTAAGACAGTTAAAAGCGTGAGAGAAAGACTGGGAAGCACTATCCCGTCGGACGATCAGTTCAAAGAAGCTTTTGCGATTATGCGGGTACCCAAAAATGCCACGGCCCGCTATTATCTTCTGGCTCTGGAGCGCTACGAAGCTAAGACCTCCGAGCCTGAGCTAGTTCCCAACGAAGACGGCGACAAGCTCAACCTTGAGCACGTTCTTCCGCAGAATGCCACGCAAACGGATTGGCCATCATTCAAGACGGCAGACGAACGTTACAACTGGGCCTATCGTCTTGGGAATATGACTTTGCTTCCGAAAGGGAAGAACGGAAAGATCGGCAACAAGTCCTTCGCGGTTAAGGCTCCTATCCTTCAGTCGTCGGCGCTTTCCCTTACAGCCACAGTCGGTCAGCACACGCAGTGGACTGCAGGTGAGATCGCCGCACGGCAAAAAGCTCTTGCCGAGAAGGCTGTGTTCGCTTGGCCTCGTTGAAGGTAGGCCCCACCACGCACCGTCCCGTGAACAACCTGCAGACTTACTAAGAGGCTTATAGCCACTGACCTGTCAGTTTGTGGTGCACGCGTACGGTCACCCGAGCCGCATGCACCACAGGCCAGCCGATGCGGTGACGTGGGTAGGCACCCTGTCCGGTGGGACTGAGTTGAGGCGCGCCAAGCCTGCGTGCCCCGGGGGCGGATCAAATGAGTGTTATCTGCGTTTCGGGCGCAGGTGACCCCACGTTACTTCCGGACGAAGAGGTCATCGCGGCAAAGTGGCAACCTGCGCGCTTCCGCCGTCGTGGCTTGCTCTGGTCGACGGCCGACAGCGTGGCTCAGGCTGGCGGGGGTGCAGCGAGGCACACGCGCGCCTGCATGGTCGGCTGACCCGCCATCGTGGCTTACTGTCGCCGGCTGAAGCTCAGACACCCAGTGTCGAGCTCGGCCGGGGTTCGTTGCCTCTGAAAGGACCGTGCCATTCACGTGCCAGATCCTGCGGGGAGCCAGGGGGAACAGCGGTAACTTGCCTTACGAGCAACGGGACTCCCACACCGCTCGATCGCAGGTCAGCACAGCAACCGTCGCCAAGAAACACAAGCTTCCCAAGCTGAGGGCTCAGGCACCATCCTTACGGTCCGGCCGTCCCGGCTTGCTCTGGTCGACGACACCGGCAGCGTGGCTGAGGTCGGTGGGGGTGCAGCGAGACACACGCGCGCCTGATCGGTCGGCGCACCCGCCGTCGTGGCTGGCTGTCGTCGGCTGAGGCGCAGACGAACCCATGTCCCCACTCTGAGCAGACGTCTCCGATCACCCACCTACGACAGGCGCGGCGGGACTGTGCATCCTGAGCACCATGACGAACCCCGAAGGCCCGTACGTGAAGGTGCACTTCCGGCTTGAGATCGAGGACGACTGGCCCCCGGCATCGGTGGAGAGCCTGTGGGCCGTCGACCAGGGCGACGGCACCGCGCGGCTCGACAACATCCCGTGGTTCGTCCGGGGCATCGCGTGCGGGGACGTCGTGGCCACCGAGCCCGACGAGGAAGGCGCGCAATGGGCCGGCGAGGTGGTTCGACGCTCGGAGAACTGCACCATCCGCCTCATCGTGCTCCGTGACGACGGCTCCGAAGCCGCACGGCAGAGCGTGCTCAATGCCTTTCACGAACTCGACGTCTGCGGCGAGGGCATAGAACGGTTCCGCATGGTCGCCCTTGACATCCCACCCACCGCCGATCTCGCCAAGGTGCAACGACTCCTCAAACACGGCGTGGCCAAGGAGTGGTGGCACATGGAAGAGGGCTGCATCAACGCCGAATGGCGGGCCACATCCGCTGGCTGACGCTGTTCGTGGGCCCCATGGCTGGGCCGTCCCTGGGCCGTCCGAGGCCGCTCAACAGTGGCCAACAACGACCAACGACGACCACCAGGCGCACGATCCCACCGCCCCTGACCAGCAAAAACCCAGCTCCCCAAGATCCCCGACAAGACCCAGGGCAAGAAGAAGTAGTTCGCCGAGCGGTTAGCGCTGTCGTTTGGGTCAGGTCGTGTGACGGCGGCGGGCCCGGAACCAGTGGACGCCCTTCACGGCGTACACGGCGGCCATGAGCGCGAAGCCGACGAAGGTGAGCCGGAACCAGGATTCCGCCACTGCGAGACTCAGCAGCAAGCCGCCGAAGAGCAGCAGGGAGGCGACGACGTCCAGCAGGTCGAGGCGCGCCTCGAAACGCACCGCCGAGTCGGATCCGCGCAGTCGGCGGATGACGGGAACGAGGCCGAGCACCTGCAAGACGGCCAGACCGAGAGCGATCCAGACGAACAAGCCGGGTATGTCCACGGCGCGCACTGTATCGCGCCCCCGGAACCCTGAGTGGTCCGACTGCGTGATAACACCGACAAACAAAGGACGACTGCGAACGTCAGCGGACGGTCAGCGCAGGTGAGAGGCACACCAACCCATGGCAGCACCCCCACTCAAGTTGCTTCGGGACGAAGAAGTCTTCACTCCAGGTCTCACCGCCACGCTTCCGTCGGCGCGGCTTACTCTGGTCGACGGCATGGCAGCGTGGCTGAGACCGGCGAGGGTGCAGCGATGCACACGCGCGCCTGATCGGTCGGCACACCCACCATCGTGGCCGACTGTCGTCGGCTGAGGATCAGACACTCCCAGCACAGCTCCGCCAAGGGACGTACGAGGCTATGGCCCGTGCCATTCGCGTGCCAGATCCTGCGGGGAACCACGAGGAACAGCGGGAACTTGCCCCGGGTGCGACCAGGACTCCAACACCGCTCCGCCGTAGGTCGGCACAGCAACTGCCAGCAGAAAACCCGAGCTTCTCGTCTGATTCGACATCCTCACTCTGAGATGCGCAGCAAATAGATGTCGGACTTTGCAATTCGCAGCCACTGGCCATTCTCGGGGCAAGAGTTTTCGCCTTTTCCGAGATCCACTCTAAGCTCAATAAAGTCAGCTGAGAGTGTGGCTTCCTTGATGGTTACACGGGTCGGATTATCCTGGTTTCCGCACACCTTCGAAACCGAAGAAATTCCTTGAGGTGAAAATACTGCAGTCGCGACCTTCTCTTCACTCTCGGCGTCGGCTTGAGCGTAACCACTGGCAGTGATGAATCCCGCCACAATGAGAGCGACGACAAGCGCAGCAAAGGCTACCCACAAGAGGACCTTTTTTTGCCTTCGCTACAGGCTTGACGCTTTCCTCGATCTTCCCCATATCGCTACCGGCATCACTCTTAACCCCCTTGACCAAAGCTAGCACGCAGGCCAGGGCGGCTGCCGCAAAGAATCCGTACGGCGATACCACCCAACCTACCTCTAGGTGTCCCTTCGGGGCTGCAAATACGAGTAGTGCCGTGTATGCAGTCGCCAGCGAGAGAGAGGCGGTCAGGACACTTGATGAGGCTGTATTAATAGAGGTCAGTTGTTGTTTCACAACCTCTCTATAGGCCTCAATTGCTACGATTTCCTCAAAAGTCGGAGGGCGGAGGGTCGGGCCCCCATCATTCGCGTCCCCGGCATTGAGCACTTTCGGATCATTCATCGAGAATCCAGGTGTGTCCGCACGTGCATTGCACCACGACGCGACGGTGACCGCTGGATACGCCTTCGGTGAGAGATCCCACTAGTTGAAATCCGGGGTTTACCGTTGCTTCGATCAACTGCTTCCGAACGTCGGACGACGAATCTTCGAGGAGAGTTGCTTCTTGCATCAGAGGTTCAAGGCCCTTCGGGAAAATAATCCCTAGCAGTGGCTCATGAACGAGCGAAACCGTACCTTGATCTATTACGGCTACCGGCTCATGAGCGCTGCAATCGCCATCCCCTTGAGGGCACGGGATCCTCATACACCTTCTCCGTTCTGCTACCGTCAATTCCCTACGATGACTCCTCCTGCAGGTCGAAGTTAAGTCTCGCGGCTTAAAGCAGCCACCGGGGCTAGACCAAAGGAGTGGGAGTAGCCACGGAAGGTATGCCGCGATGAGCTGCCATGCTGGACAGCCTCATCGCCAGCCTGCTGCAGGAGCCGACAGCAGACGCGCGCTGCGGTCCTGGGCTGCACCTCGTCCGGTGTTCGGCGCCCACGTCGTCGTCCGTCTCACTTCCCGTCTCATTCAGGCTCGTTCACGGGCGTTCAGGCGGGACCGCAGATCGAGTTCGAGCTACTGGGCAGACGAGCATGAACGCAGGTGAACGCCTATGCCCACAGCCCAGCGACCTACCACCACAGTTGGAAAGCGTGTTGGGGGCAACCCCTCACGAGTTCGAATCTCGTATCCTCCGCAGCCGCCTGAACAGGCGAAACGAAGAGCCGAGCCGCAATCGCGGCTCGGCTCTTCGTCGTGCACTGGTTGCAGTTTTGGTTGCACTTATATCCGCTCATTAAAGATATTTCGGTGAGCGGACAGCCGGATCTACTCCTGCCGTCGGCTCGACTCGTCGGGCTTGGCCCGGCGGAGAGGTGCCGTGGGCTCTGTCTTCGTACGGCGTTCGCGGATCATGGAACTGCGCCATCCTGACCATGGCGCCGAAGCGGCTTCGGCCCGCCTGTGACGTTCCCTGTCTGTCGAGGTGCACCCTCATGAAGTCCCGATCGACGCTTGCGACCTGGCTGAGCGAACTCGACGGTTCCCGCCTGGCACGCGTACTCACCGTGCGGAAGGACGCAGCCTCCTCTCCCGAACCACGCTCGGTGGGGGAACTGGCGGACCGTCTCCAACGTCCGGGGTCCGTGGCACTCGTCCTGCCGCAACTCACTCTGCCGTGCTTGCAGGCCGCCGAGGCGCTGGCCGCCCTGGGAGCCCGAGCGACCCGGGACAGCCTGGCGGAGTTGCTCGGCGCGACGTCCCCTGCGGCGGCACACGCGCTGGACGCGACCCTGGAGGCACTGTCGGATCGGGCGCTCGTGTGGCACGACGGTAACAAGGCACTCCGTATGCCTACGCCCTTGCGGCAGGCGTGGAGCACGCCCCTGGGGCTTGACGCCCCGCTGGAAGAGCTGCTGGCCGGCACCACCTCGGAGGAACTGCGCGGCATGCTGGCGGTCCTGGGTATCAAGCCACCCGGCACCAAGCAGCAGCGACTCGCGGCTCTGGTGGAGCATCACAGTGATGCGGTACGGGTCGCCGCGCTGGTGGCGGGGGCACCGGCGGCCACACGGAAGTTGCTCGAGCAGAGCGCCAGGTCCACGCCACGTCAGTCACCGTTCGTCGTGTTCGGGGCTCCTGGCCGCGACCTCCCACCAGGCGGCCGATGGGCACTCGACCGCGGGCTTCTGCTCCAGGACCGTCACCAGTACGGGCCCGTCCGGATGCCGGTCGAGGTGGCCCTGGCTCTGCGGGGACCCGATTGGCACGCTCCCTTCGAACCTCTGCCGCCCGTCCCACAGTTGGTGCCCATCACCTCGGCGGAGGTGGAGCGGGAGGCCGCGGTGGCCGCCACCGCGTTCGCGGCCCATGCCGCCTCCGTCCTGTCGGCGTGCGCGACCGCTCCACCGACCCGGCTGAAGTCGGGCGGGATCGGCGCGCGTGAACTGGCCCGCATCGGCAAGGCAGCGCAAGCGGACGACGCCGTCGTACGTATCGCCCTGGAAACCGCGTGCGCCGCCGGGCTGCTGGCCCGCGACGGCGATCGCGTACCTCCCACCGAGGCGTACGACACCTGGGCCGAGCAGGAGCCCGCAGAACAACTCGCCGTACTGCTCCGAGCATGGCGGGACCTGCCGCTCACCCCCACCCGGGCGCGCGACGAAGACAACAAGGCGCTTCCCGCGCTCGCCGGTGCGCCTGCTTGCGGCGGCTGTCTGCAAGCACGCCACGGGCTGCTCACCGCGGCGGCGGGGCTCCCGGCAGGACAGGGTGTGACGGTCTCTTCGGAGCTGGGGCCGCTCGTGGCCTGGCACCGTCCGCTCGCCGACGATGCCTCACCCGAGGACACGGCACCGTTCAGCACCGTGATCCGCGAAGGCGAACTGCTGGGCGTGCTGGCACGGGGTGCGCTGTCCCCACTCGGTGCCCACCTGGCGGCCCACGCCGACGAAGAGCTCCACATCACGGCCCGGCGGCTGCTGCCCCCCGCGACCACGACGGCCCGGATCGGCGCCGACCTCACCGCCGTCGTCACCGGCACCCCGTCCGCGCGACTCTCGGCGCTGCTGGATTCGATGGCCGACCGGGAGACCAGTGGCACGGCGTCTGTATGGCGCTTCAGTGCCGGCAGTATCCGCCGGGCCCTGGACGCCGGCCGCACCCCGGACGACATCGCAGCCGACCTGGCCGGTAGCTCCGCCACGGCCCTGCCACAGGCGCTGACCTATCTCATCGCCGACACCGCGCGAGGTCATGGACGGGTGCGCATCGCCCCCGCGGCCTGTGTCATCCACGGCGACGAACCCGCGCTCCTGGCCGAACTCGCCACCCACCGCGCACTGTCCAACCTCGCCCTGCGGCAACTCGCCCCCACGGTCCTGGTCAGCGGCAGCCCACCGGCGACGACTCTCGCCACGCTCCGTGCCGCGGGCTACGCCCCGGTTGCCGAGACCGCACGGGGAACGGTACGCATCGAGAAGCGCCTGCCGCAGAGGGCCGCCGCCGTCCCGCCCCCGCGAGGGAACGTCGGGCGGCGCGGCCCCCGGACCATCGCGACCCGCGCCTCGGACCTGCCCACCGACACCGGGATGGACGTCCTGGCCGACCGGCTGCTCAAGGCCCCGACGACGGCACCGGAACCCGACCCGTTCGGCAGCGGGGTGCCTTTCGCGACGGACACCGAGGAGATCGTCGCCGGATACGCGAAGCACCTGTCGTACAGCGACGTCCGCCAGATCGCCCATGCCATCGACACCGGTGCGGCCATCACGGTCGAGTACGTCGCCACCTCGGGCAACCGGACCGTACGGACCCTCAGCGACCTGGAACTCGACCCGCCCTACCTCGACGCGTGGTGCCACCTGCGCGAAGCGGAACGCGTCTTCACTCTCTCCCGCATCCATGGCGTGATGCCCGCGTAGGACTCGACGGCCAAGGCCGGGTGCCCGGGCGCGCCGGGTGCCCGGGCACCTGGTGTGCGCACCTTGCAGACACCTCGTGAGATATACTTGACCCCACATTTGATATCAGGGAGGCACTCGTGAGTCGGACGGTTATCGACCTGGACGACGACCTGGTAGCGGACGTGGCAAAAGCGCTGGGTACGAGCACCAAGAAGGAGACGGTCAACACCGCTCTTCGCGAGGTGCTGGAGAGCCGGCGCCGCGCCCTGGCTCTCGCCCGGCTGCGGGCCACGGCCACGGACGGCGCGTTCGATCTGGGGCTATTCGAGAACAAGGGGAACTACCGTCGGTGAACTCGGCCCAGTTCCTGATCGACACCAGCGCGCTCGCTCGGTTCATGCGTGAGGACGCGGAGCAGTACGGCTGGGACCAGGCGGCAGCCGCGGGGCTCATCGCCGCCTGCCCGATCACCGAGCTTGAGTTCTTCTACAGCGCTCGCTCGGCCGCCGACAGAGCGCGCGGCATCGAGGACATGCGGTTGATCTTCGGCTGGGTTCCCGTCGACGACCGAGCCTACGACCGCGCCTGGCAGGTCCAGGAAGCCCTCACCAAGCAGGGAAAGCATCGCAGTGCGGGTGCGGTGGATCTCGTCGTCGCCGCGACGGCCGAGCTGCAAGGGCTCACCCTCCTGCACCGCGACCACGACTTCGCCTGCATCGCGGCAGTGACCGGCCAGGCACTCCAGTGGTACGGCCCGGAGAGCGGCAAATAGGCCTGCGGTGGTTGCAGTGGTGGTGGCATTCACCTCCGTCCAGCACCGTTCAGAAGCGTGTGGGGGTCGACCTCTCACCAGTTCGAATACTCGGCTCCAGCGGTATCCGGACCGGTGCGCAGTGCTGGGCGTCGCACGAGCGGGGGAAGGTGCCGTCGATCAGGGAGATGCCGTTCAGGACGACCCAGCCGTCGTCGTCGACCTCGGTGCACAGGACCGGGTGGAAGGAACAGTCTTCGTAGATGTCTCCCACGCGGATGCCCGCGGGGTTGCGGGGGTCGGTGGCGTCGTTCATGCGGTCCGACATGCCATGCGCGCTGTTCAGGCGTGGTGGGTGATGTCCGTCCAGTGCCAGGAGCGTAAGGACGGGTCCCTGAAGATGTGGTCCAGGGTGTGGGTCAGGTCGGGGGCCGGGGTCGTTCCGGCGGGGGGAGCCAGGCGGACGGTGAAGTGGTCGTCCCCGAGATCCGGTTCGTAGTGCCAGTCCTCCGGGAGCAGGGCCAGGAACCGGACGGCCGCCGGTGCGGGGGCGCCCGCGCCCGCGGTGGGGCGGGGGGCGATCAGGACCACGTGGTCGCCCCTCATGACGGGCGGTGGGGGGTCGGGAGGAACGGCAGGCCCTTGCCCGTGCCGAGGGCCTCGTCCAGGGCGAGCAGGACGCCCGCCGTGCCGGTGGCGAGGTCCGTCGACAGGCGCAGCGTCTGGTCGCCCAGGAAGGCGGGGTGGCCCCCGTGGGGGACGGCGTGCCAGCCGAAGGCCGCCCAGTGGCGAGGCAGGGCCGGGTCCGTACCCGGGTGCGTGTGCAGGTGGCGCAGGGCCAGTGCGGCTCCCGCCCGGCCCTGGAACAGGCCCGCCTGCGCCTGGTAGAGCGAGGCCAGCGAGGTGCGGAGGAGGGGGAGCGAGTCGGTCAGGTCCGGCTCGGGGGAGGTCAGGTGCGGGAGCAGGTCGCTGATGACCATCGCCGTTCCCGCCCCGCCCACCGCCAGGTACGGCATCCGGCCGATGCCCGGCCCGTTCACCAGCTCGGTGAGGTCGTGGCGCAGTCCCTCCACCGCCACGTGCAGCGGTTTCGGGTCGCCCGTCCGCTCGTACAGGCGCAGCAGGAACAGGGCCGCGCCCGTCGCGCCGTGGAGCAGGCCCGGGCGGGGGCGGGCCGCGTAGCCGCCCGGGGTGCGGTCCGCGACCAGGTCCGCCAGGCGTTCGGCCGCGTCGAGGTGACCGAAGTGGAGCAGGGAGAGGCCGATACCGGGGAGGCCGGCGAAGAGGGAGCCGTCGACGTCGTCCAGCGGCAGGGCGAGGGCCCGGTCCAGGACCTCGCGGGCCTCGGCGGTGCGGCCCAGGGCGTCGAGGGCGTACGCGATGCCGTGCAGGCCGTCGTAGAAGCCGGGGCGGGGGTCGGTCCAGCGGCGTACGCGCTCGGTCAGCCAGTCCACGTGCTCCGGCCGGATCTCCGTACCCGCGCCGGCGAGTGCCCACAGGACGCCGGCGGCGCCGTGGGCGAGCGCGAGGCCGCCGCCCGGGGCGGTGAACTGGGCGATGTCGCCGGGGAAGAGGCGGTCGTCGCGGTCCGGGGTCGCGGTGGCCAGGATTCCGGCCGCGAGCGCGTCGCGCAGGGAGGGCCAGTCGGTGGGGGTGAGGTTCTCGGTTCCGGGCCAGACCGGGGCCGTCGCCGCCGCCACTTCGCCGACGAGGGGCTCGCCACCGACGGCGGCCCCGGAGGCTACAGCGGACCCGGTGCCCGCGGCGGCCCCGGTGCCCATGGCGGACCCGGTGCCCGCGGCGCGCTCCGCGGCCGTCAGGTCCGCTTCCACCCGCTCCGCGAAGTCCGCCGGTACCGGGAAGTTCTCCGTCACCAGGGTGATCAGTTGCCGTGTCTTGCCGGGTCCCCAGCCCAGCACCACGGTCAGCGGCAGGAACACCGCGAGGCGCAGGCAGCCGAGGGCGTACCGGTCGACCGCCGGGCCCGTGCAGCCCGCCGGGGCGCGGAAGCCGGGCGCACCGATCGCCTGGGAGGCCGCGGCCTCGACCGGGGTCGCCGTCTCCAGGTCGATGAAGGCGACCGAGTCGTCCGGGCGGACCATGACGTTGTTGGGGTGCAGGTCGCCGAAGACCACGCCCCGGGCGTGCAGGTCCCGCACACCCGCGTCGATCCGGTCGAGGACGGACAGGGCCCAGGAGGTGTACGCCGCGAACGACTCGGGGGAGGTGTCGGCGTCCGGGTTCAGCAGCGGGTTGGCCTCGTGGATGCGGGTGTGCAGCGAGGCCCCGGGCACGAACTCCCTTGCCAGGAAGTAGTGTTCGCGGCCCCTGCGGTAGTCGATCAGCGGCGGTACGCAGTCCAGGCCCGCCAGCCGCTCCAGTGCCCAGCGCTCCCGCTCCAGCCGGGCCACCGCGTCCTCGCCCTCCTCGTCGAGGCCGGCCAGCGGGCGGGCCTCCTTGAGGAGCACCGTGGCGTCGCTTCCGGCACCCTGGCGCAGGTCGCGGGCCTCGTAGACACCGCCTCCGTTGGAGAAGTGCAGCGCCCTGACCGCGCGGAACGGGAAGTCGCCCATCGTGCTCGCGTTGCGGGCCGCGAGGGACTCGGCGAGGCAGTCCGGAAGGGTGACCCACGCGGGGGGCCGGAAGCCGGGGCCGCGTACGTCGGGGACGAGACGGCCCTCGGGGTCCTCGATGCAGTGCACCGGATCGCCCTTCGCGTCCCGGCCGAGGCGGGCGACGAACCCGCCGTAGCGCACGTAGAGCGGGCCGGAGCGCCAGCGCAGGTCGCTGAGGATGTACGGGCCGGGCTCGCCGCCGATCTCGGCGTCCAGCGCGACGAGCACCCGCTCCAACTGGACCTCGTCCAGCGGGTAGAGGGTGATGAACTTGCCGCTCGCGCCGCGGTCGCCGTACTTGCTGTTGCGCCGGTTCAGGACCTCGGCGCTGCGGATGTACTTGAAGGTGAGCCTCTCGCGCACGCAGTAGGCGCGGACGGCGTCGAGGATCCGGTCGGCGTTGTCCTGGGTCGCCGAGACGTGGATCTTCCAGCCCTGGCCGGGGAGTTCGGTGTCCGGCGGGGTCAGCACCACCCAGTCGCCGTTGACGGTCCGGGTCCAGCCGGCGGGTGGTTCCGCCACGGTGTCGGCGGGCCCGGTGGCCGTGGCGGCGACGGCCGGGTCCTCGTAGAACGCGGTGCCCGCCTGGCAGTAGGTCACGTACCGGAGATCCATGGTCGTCGGTCTCCCTCTCCCTCTTCGTCTCGCTGCTCGGATTCGTCTCGCCTGCCCGAATGCTTCTCGCCTGCCCGAATGCTTCTCGCCTGCTCGAATGCTTCTCGGCTGCGCGAATGCTTCTCGGCTGCTCGGGCGGCCGGCTTCCCGGCCGGCGGTCACCAGCGCCAGGCCGGTGCGACGTACTTGGTGTAGAGCCACTCCCAGCCCGGGCGGCTGCCCGCGTCCAGCTGGGCCGCGCCCGAGCGATCGGCGGGGGTCCGGTCCCGCCCGTCGCGGATCTCCAGCGGAAGGCCGAGTGCCGGGGTCGGCAGGGCCTCGCTGCGGACCGGGATCAGCGCCGACAGCGGGGCCATGGCCTCCGTGCCGTCCGCCCCGTCGACGGCGACCGTCGCGGAGCCGGTCTGCGCGCGGGTCGCGATGCCCGCGCGGTAGAGGCGTACCGGGGCGCCGGAGGTGATCAGCGCACGGTCGGTGGACAGGGGCAGGAGCAGCGTGATGCGGCCGTCCTCGGCCCTCGTGTAGCCGCCGTTGACGGTGTACGGGACCTGGACCAGCTGCCCGAGGACGGCGACGGCGGCCGCGGCGAGGGTGAGCACCGCGCCGAGGCGCAGGGGGCGGCCGCCCGCCGTACGGGCCTCGCGGGCGAAGCGGCGTACGCCGCGCGCCAGGTGGTGGACGAAGTAGCCGATGCCGCACAGGACGAGGAGCGCGCCCAGGGCGCCGAGGCGCTGGAGGCTGTCCGACCAGAGGGTGATCGCGCCCGCCACGATGTAGAGCGGGAACGTCATGCAGAGCAGGCCGAAGGGGACCGCCCAGCGCACGCCGGGCAGTTCGCGGCGGTAGCCGGTGCCGCCGGCCAGCAGACGGGCCAGCCACCTGCGGGCGTCGGTCATCGCCCGGTCGCGCAGGTGCGGGATGTCGAGGTGGCTCATCAGCGCGATGTAGCCGTCCAGCTTCACGAACGGCAGGAGGTTGAGGACACCGGAGAGATAGGTGACGACGGCGTACACGAGGATCCCGTCGCGCGCCGCCGAGTCGCCCATGAAGAGCGTGGCGAGGGCGGCGGCCCCGGCGATGACGGTCTGGGTGGCGATACCGGCGAGGGCGACCCCCACCCGCTGCTCCTTGCGCGGCAGCCGCCAGCCGTCGGACACGTCGCAGAAGAAAGCCGGCGACATGTAGAAGAGCATCATGCCCATCCGGGTCGGCCGTCCGCCGTGGTACGTGAGGACCGCGCCGTGGCCGATCTCGTGGACGGCGGTGGTGGCGAGCACCGCGCCGATCACGCACAGGTAGAGCAGGGGCGAGAACGGGCGCCCCAGCGCGCCCTGGAGATCGGCCGCCCGGAAGGCGAGGGCGAGCAGTCCGCCGAGCGCGACGGCCGAGGCGGCCAGGGCGGCCCGGCGGTGCGCGGCGGCCGCCACCAGCGGGGCGAGGCGGGCCAGCATCCGGTCCGGCTTGAGGAGGGTGAACTGCAGGGTGAGCGGCGGGACGAACCGGAACCAGGACCCGCGGTTCTTCCTCGGTACGCCGTCGTCCAGCACCTTCGCCCCGGCGAGCGTCCGTACCGCCGAGCCGACGTCGGCCCGGGTCCAGGGCGCGCCCAGGGCCTCGGCCAGGTCGTCGTGGCCGCGTACGCCGTCGACGGCCCGGACCAGGCGGGCCAGGTCCTCCTGGAGGCGGAAGTACTGGTGGCTGCCGCGCTGCACCACCCAGGGCGCGCCCGGCTCGGCCGGCTCGTGGACCACCACGTCGGGGGCGAGGCGGGGACGGGCCAGCCGCTCGGGGGCCAGTAGTACGGCACCGGCGGGTGAGCTGGACATGCCTGGTTCTCTCCTCGGGACGGCGGGACAGCGGGACGGCGGGGTGGTGGACGGCGGGGTGGATGGCGGGGTGGATGGCGGGGTGGGGCGCGGGACGGCATGCCGCAGGGCGACGTCGCGGTGGTGTCCGGCGCGACATCGGACGGCGGGCCAGGGTGAGGTCAGGCGGGGGCGGGGGCGGGGGCGGGGTGCGGGCCGTCGGGGGCCGACGGCCGGCGGACCGTCAGACGACGTCGCGGGAGGTGAACAGCTTCCGGGCGAGCAGCGCGGCGGCGGTCAGCCAGCCCGTGATCACCAGCAGCGCGAGCGGCGTGGACAGCAGGTCGGGCTTCTGGTCCCGGTAGACGGAACTCTGGGCGATCGTCATCAGGTACTTGCCGACCTCCGGCACCAGCCGCTGGAGCGCCGGGTCGACGACCAGGGTCAGCGCGACGACGGTCACGACGGCACCCACCTGGTGCCTCACGATCCAGCCGACGAGCGCGCCCCAGGGAGCGGCGAGCGTGTTGACGGCGCAGACGCCCAGCAGGATCAGCCAGGTCTCGCCGTGCCACGCGGGCCCGGTCCCGTTCGCCGCGAGCGTCCCCCAGGCGGAGGCGAGCGACAGCCCGGCGGTGAGCAGCGCGGCGAGGGCGCCCACGGCGGTGGCGGTCAGCACCTTGGCGGCCAGCAGGCGGGTGCGGCCGCCGCTCATCAGGACGGAGCGGCCGATGGCGCCCGAGGTGTACTCGCGGGACACGAAGACCGCGCCGAAGAGGGAGGTGAAGAGCGACATCATGAACCAGGAGCGGACGATGTCGTCGGTCACGGCGGCCCGGCCCAGGGTGCCCTTCTCGATGGCCGCGGCCCCCTCGGAGGCGTACCCGAGCGAACCGAGGACGGACATCAGGACGCCGCACCCGGCCAGGATCAGCCAGCCGCGGCCGGTCCACGCCTTGGTCCATTCGCCGGCGAGCAGGTTACGCATGGTTCTGTCCTCCTCCGACAGCGGATGAGACGGTCGTGGTGGCCGAGCCGGCCGAGGCGGCCGGCGGGTCCTGCGGGGCTGTCGCCGGGTCGACCAGGGCGAAGAACCGGTCCTCCAGGCGTTCCCCCTCGCCCGGGCCGACCAGTTCGTCGAGCGGGCCGGCGTACCGCAGCGAGCTCTGGATGATCACCACGTCGTCCACGGTCTGCTCCACCTCGGCGAGCAGATGGCTGGAGACCAGGACGGTCCGGCCCTCGTCGGCCAGGCCGCGCAGCAGGCCGCGCAGCCAGCGGATGCCGTCCGGGTCGAGGCCGTTGGCGGGCTCGTCCAGGACGAGGAGTTCGGGATCGGGCAGCAGGGCCGTGGCCAGCGCGAGGCGCTGCTTCATGCCGGTCGAGTAGCCCTTGACCGGGCGGGAGGCCGTGGTGCCGTCGGCCAGGCCGACCAGGTCGAGGACCTCCTCGACGCGGCGCGCGGGCAGGCCCAGCGTCCGGGCCCAGATGGTGAGTTCGCGCCGGGCGCTCGCTCCGGGCAGGGGGCCCACTACGTCCATGCTGACGCCCACCCGGCGGGCGGCGTGGGGCAGTTCGGCGTACGGACGGCCGAAGACGGTCGCCTCCCCGGACGTCGGCCGGCACAGGCCGAGGAGCATCCGCAGCGAGGTGGTCTTGCCGGCCCCGTTGCGGCCGAGGAGGCCGACGATCCGGCCGGGCCGGACCTCGAAGGTCAGGTCGTCGACCGCCGTGACCTCGCCGAAGCGCTTGGTCAGGCCGCGCAGGGCGACGACGGGGGCGTCGGCGGTGCTCGACGCGTTCGCGGTGCTCAACGGCGTTCCTTACGGAGGTTGGCGCCGATCCGGACCAGGCAGCTCAGCATGACGGCACCGAGGCCGGCCATGACGAAGATCTCCAGGCCGCCCGTCAGTTGCGTGGTGGCGACCGCCATGCCGAGCGGGATGAGAGCGCAGGCGAAGGCGAGGTTCTTGTTCTCGGCCGCTGCCTTGTCTCGGCTGTTGGCCATGCTGGACTCCTTGGTGGGACGGGGTGGGACCGGGGTGGGGGGAGGGGACGGGAGGCGAAGCGCGGATTCCGCGGTGGCGGCCCGGGGCCCTGTGCGGGCCCGGGACGCCGCCGCGGAAATCCGTATGCGGTTCGCTACCGCTGCCGGCCGATCGGCCGGATCAGGCGAGGTGCCGGATCAGGTGGCGATGACCGCGCTGGCGACGGTGCTGATCACGACGCCGGTCTTGAAGCCGCTCCAGAAGCCCGGGGCCTCCATGGCCTCCAGCTCCTGCATGCCCAGCTCCAGCGACGCGTCGAAGCCGGTGGGCTCCTGCGTGACGATGTCCTTCATATCTGTTTCCCTCCCGTTGAGTTGATACTGGATCAAGTCGAGTGGCAGTCGAGCGGGGCCGAATGCCGTCGAGTGATGGTCGAGTGGTCTCGAGTGGATCAGGTGATGATCGAGACCGCGACGCCCGTCGAGACACCGACGGCCGACACGACCGTCGCGCCGACGACGACGCCACCGGCGGTCCACCAGCCCGGGGCCTCCATCGCCTCGAGCTCCTGCATGCCGAGCTCCAGGGCGGAGGTGAAGGTCTCGTTCTCGAAGTTCTCCTGCATGGGAACTCCCCCTTTTCTCATGGGTGTCGAGAGCTGTCGCTCTCTGGTTCGCCCGCTCCCGGGACCGGGAGCGGAAGTCTCAGACGCGCGCGGTGAGCGCGCCGGGCACGGTCTGCGCGGTGGTCGCGCTCCGTGCGGTGGCCGGGCCGAGCGCCGCGTCCAGCAGGCGGCGTACGTCCTCCGCCCGGAGCCCGCCGAGCATCGGCAGCCCGGCGCCCCAGGCCCGTACCGTCCGCTCGGCCAGGGCCTCGATCCGTCCCGGGCCGTCGGCGGTGAGCCGCCGGCCCACCCGCCAGTCGTCCATCAGGGCGGCGATCCCGTCGGCCGGGTCCTCCGGCAGGGCCCGTGCCCGGTCCGGCGGCGCGGCGTCGCGCAGTCCGGCCCACATCCGGCGCAGCCGGGGCGCGGAGCCCAGCCGGGGCTCCCCGTCGAGCACGGCCCGCCACAGGTGCGGCAGCAGCGCGGCGACGGCGGTCATCTTCCGTACGCCGAGGGCCGACGACATCTCGTTGGCGATGAGCCAGCCCTTGACCGCGTACGGATCGCGGCCCTGGTGCAGCCATTCGCCGTGCGTGAGCCCGCTGAGCTTGGCGATGTCGAGGCGGAGCGCGTCGCCGGGCTCCTCCTCCCGTACCGCCTCGTAGCCCAGCTGGACGAGCCGCCGGGCGACCGTCTCGGTGAGCCGGTCCTCGGTGCGGTGGTCCTCCCGGTGGTCACCGGCGTACGGACTGACCGCCCGGAACAGCGCCTCCAGGACGCCCTCCACGACCAGTTCGCGGGGCAGCGTGGCGGTGGCCGACGGATCGAGCAGGGCCGCCTCCGGCCGCAGTACGCCGCCGAGGATCAGCCGCTTGCCCTGCGGGTACGCCAGGCAGGCGACCGCGCTCAGCTCGCTGCCGGTGCCGAGGGTGGTGGGTACGGCGAGCAGCGGGACGGTACGGGTGACCTCGCCCGGCAGGCCCATCAGGCCGCCGCGCTGGGGCACCGTGAGGCGGGTGTACGCGACCGGGTTGGCCCGCAGCAGAGCCGCGATCTTCGCCAGGTCGAGCACCGATCCGCCGCCGACGGCGACCACCAGTCCGACACCGGCCGACTCGTCGGCCAGACCCTCGGCGAGGGCGGCGGCCGTGGCGAGATCACCGGGGCCGGCGGTCAGGGCGGTCTGTGCCGTCCGCCAGTGGGCGCGGCCGAGGCGGTCGCGTACCAGGGCCGTGATCCCCGCCGTCGCGACGGCGGTGTCCACGAGGAGGGCGGCCGTGCGGCCCGCCCCGTCGGGGAGCCATGCCGTGAGGGCGTCGGGACCGATCAGTGCCCGGGTCGGTCCGCCCCGGCCGTGGCTCATGCCGCCGCCTCCGCCGGTATCGGCCCGCGGGTGAAGAGGGCGAGTCCGGCGCGGATGCGGTCCATCAGCTCGGTCAGTTCGGCGTCGGTGTAGGTCAGGGCGGGGAAGAGCTGGATGCCGTGCACGCCGGGGTGCACGAGGGCGCCCGCCGCACGGATCGCGGCGACCAGCTCGGGCACGCGGGCCTGCGGCAGCGGTTCCCCGTCCGGGGTGGTCAGCCGCAGTGACCGGAAACAGCCCACGCCGGTGGTGCCCGTCACCCAGGGGTGCTCGTCGACCAGCCGGGTCAGCTCCGTGTCCAGCCGTTCGCCGAGGGCCCGGCCGAGGGCGACCGCGTCCAGGCGGCGCATCTCGGCGATCGTGGCCAGGACGGCGGCGCAGGTGACGGGCGTGCCGGCCTGCGTCTCGCCGTGGGTCAGCATGGCGCCCGCCGCGTCGAAGGCGTCCGCGACCGTGTGCGCGGCGATGACGGCGGCGGCCGCGCTCGTCCCGTTGGTGAGCCCCTTGGAGGTCACCAGCAGGTCGGGCCGGGCGGACCAGCGCTGGGAGGCGAAGAAGTCGCCGGTCCGGCCGAAGCCGGTGGCCACTTCGTCGGCGACCAGCAGGAAGCCGTACTCCTCGCGCAGCCGCAGCAGTTCGTCGACGTACTCCTCCGTCAGCGGCACCGCCCCCGAGCCGAGCACCGGCTCGACGACGACGGCCGCGACCATCGCCCCCTGACGTTCCATCAGGGTGCGGATGCCGACCGGGTCGTTGGGGTCGACATGGCGGATGAGGCGCTGGTCGACGCCGTACACCTGCTGGCCGAGGTCCTCGCCGGTCAGCGCGAAGCTGCCGTACGTCAGACCGTGGTAGCTGCCGCGCAGCCCGACCACGAGTTTGCGGCGGTCCTCGCCGCGCAGAGCGTGGTAGTGGCGGGCGAGCTTCATGACGAGGTCGTTGGCGGCGCCCCCGGAGGTCGAGAAGAGGACCCGGCCGTAGATGTCGGTGCCGCACAGCTCGACGAGGGCGGCGGCCGCGGCCCGGGCGTAGGTGTTCTCGTAGCGGAAGACGCTCAGGTAGGAGGCGTCGCGCAGCGCGTCGGCGGCGGCCCGGGCGATGGCCTCGTTGCCGTAGCCGAGGTTGGTGTTCCACAACCCGCTGGAGGCGTCGAGGAGTTCGGTGCCGTCGGCGTACCGGACCCGTACCCCGTGCGCGGAGACCGCGCAGAGCGCGTCCGAGCCGTGCAGGGCGGGGGCCAGCAGGGACGGCCACAGCGCGTTCCTCGTGGTGCCGGGACTCATGGTGCGACCTCCGTTTCGAGCAGTACGTCGTGGTGGCGGGAGCCGACGGCCGGCAGCGGGTGCCGGGCGCGGACGGTGAATCCGGCGGCGCCCAGCTCGGCTTCGAGGAGGGCGGCGGGCAGGACGCCGACGCTGGTCGTGGTGACCTGGACCGGGCTGTCGTCGTCTGGGATCAGTGCGGGGAAGACGGTGACCGTGCGGGCGCTGTCGCCGACCGCCCAGTGCTCGTACATCCGGTAGGCGCGGCCCCCTTCGGCCTCGACCACCAGCTCGGCCTCGGCGGGTTCGCCGGAGTCCGTGTCCATGCCGACGGTCGACAGCAGGAACCGTCCGCCGGGCGCCAGGTGCCGGCGCACGGCCCGGTAGAGACCGGTCCGGCCGCGCTCGTCGAGGAGCGAGACGGAGGTGGTGCCGAGGACGATCACCGGGAAGGTGCGGTGCAGCGCGAAGTCGCTCATGTCGGCCTCGACGACCGTGCAGCGCTCGCGCAGGGCGGCGGGCGCGGCGGCCAGCCGGTCCTCCAGCAGCCGCAGCATGTACGGCGAGAGGTCGAGGGCGGTGACCCGGCGGCCCAGCGCGAGCAGCGGCATGGTCAGCCGCCCGGAGCCGGCCGCGAGGTCGAGGACGTCGCCGGGCAGGGTGCGTACGAGACCGGTCAGTTCGCGTACCTCGTGGGTGCTGCGGCCGGCCACGTCGTGGTAGACCTGCGCGCCCGCTTCGGCGTAGAGGTCGCCGGTGACGGCACGGGTGCCGAGCCGGGCGAGCAGCTCCCCGGCGCGTCCGGGGACGGCCGCGGGTGGGGACGGTGATGTCAGGGTGGTCGCAGCGCCGGTGCCGGTCGCAGCGCCGGTGCCGGTCGCAGCGCCGGTGCCGGTCGCAGCGCCGGTGCCGGTCGTGGTGCCGGTGCCGGTCGTGGTGCCGGCGCTGGTCATGGTGCCGGCGCTGGTCATGGTGCCGGCGCTGGTCGTGGTGCCGGCGCTGGTCGTGGTCGTGATGCTGATGGTGCTGATGGTGCTGATGGTGCTGGTCATGGTGGTGGTCACGCTCCGGCCCGGGCGAGGAACCGCTCGATGCGTACGGTGTGCTCCGGATCGGCGTACTCCGCCGCCGCCTCGGCCGAACCGCAGGCCAGCAGTGCTTCGACCGGCGTGGCCGCCGCCCGTTCCACGCTGAAGGTGCGGCCGGGGGCAGGGGCGTGCACGTACACGTCCTGGTCGGTCCAGAGCAGGAGCGGCGCGTCCGCGTCCCGCAGGTCGGCGTCGGCCCCGGCGGCCAGCGTCTCGGTGATCCGCCCGCCGAAGCCGGAGACCCGGATGTCACCGTCCACGCCCCGGGCCCGCAGGGAGCGGATGGCACCGAGGGCGGCCAGGTAGCGCCCGAGCCAGGGCCGGGCGGCCAGGGCGGTCTCCCGCAGGCCGGGGTCCACGACCGCGCCCAGGCACACCCCGCAGGTCGTGCCCGTGCCGTCGTTGAGCCGCCGCCACCGCGCGTCGAGGACGTCGGGGCCGTCGCCCGCCGTGCCGAGACGGGTCCCGCCCGGCGCGGTGGAGACCGCGCCGTCCGCGTCGACGTACAGCCGGTGCCGGGGTCCGGCAGCCGGGGTGCGGTCGGCGCCGAGGCCGGGGAGATCGGCGAGCTGGATGGCGGGGTGGGTGAGGAAGTCGGGGAAGGTGCCGTCGAGCAGGGCCCGGTCGGCGTCGGCGAGGAAGACGTCGAAGTCCGTGTCGTCGGCGATCCGGACGAGCGTCGGTCCGGCGACGGACATGTACTCGCTGATGCCGTAGCCCTGGATCTGGAGGTAGAAGCCCGCGCCCGGGGAGAACTCCCCGCCGGCGCCGGCCAGCGACCCCTCGTACCCGAGGACGCGGTGGCCGTCCGCCGCAGGCTCCTCGCCGGGCGCACCCGGCACGAGGACCAGCGTGTCCGCTCCGACGACTCCGGAACGCAGCACCGCGGCGAGATGCTCCCGGTTCTCCAGCACGACGGTTTTCGCGCCGTCGTACGAGAAGCCGTCGTACGGGAATTCGGGCGCACTTTCGGCGGCGGTGCCGGACTCACCGGTCCCCCAGTGAATGAGCCGCTCTTTCAGATCAGCCATTGTTTCGTCTTCCCCCACGGTCAGGCGGCCAGGGCGGCCAGAATTCGCTTCGTTTCGTCCAGGGCCGCTTGTGGGCCGTACAGATTGCAGACACCGGTCAGATTCAGGACGATCTCGTCCACTCCCGCGTCCCGGAACGCGCCCAGTTTCGCGACGAGTTCGTCCGGGTCCCCGCTGAGGAACGCCCCGCCGTCGACGAGTGCCTTGGCGTTCGCCGCCGGATCGTCTCCGGCGACATCCGTGCCGGACCGGCGCAGCATGTCGATGTAGTGGGCGCCCTGGAGATGCGCGGCGTTGCTCGCGAGCGCCAGTTCGGCGGGTTCGCGGTCGGGCCGGGCGAGGGCGAGCGGCACGATGGCGGTGAGCCTCGGCGTTCCGCGCCCCTTGTCCCCCGCGCCCTCGCGCATCGCCGGGAGCACGGTGTCCCGCAGGTAGTGCGCCGGAGTCAGCCAGGTCACGGCCACATCGGCGACCTCACCCGCGAGCCGCGCCATGCCGGGCCGCAGCACGCCGAGCCCGATCTCCACACGCGGTGCCGGGTAGCGCGGCATCTCGGCCCGGCAGCTGAAGTACTCGCCCCGGACGTCGACGGCGTCCCCCGCCAGCAGGCCGCGGACGATCGAGAGGTACTCGCGCGCCGCCGTGAGCGGACTGCGGTACGGCTCGCCGAGCAGCGACCGCTGCAACGGCCGGCCGCCGGGCCCGAATCCGGCGGTCACCGGCTGCCCGGTGGCCATCGCCAGCGAGCGGGCCTGGAGCGCGGCCTCGTAGGGGTGGCGGAGCGGCATGAGCGTGACGCCGAGCCCGGTCGGTACGCGGAATCCCGCTCCCGCCGCCGCGACGAAGCCCTGGTGCGGTTCGATCATCACGGACTGCCCCTGCCAGAGGCGGCTCGCGTTGCTCCAGTGCACCAGTCCGGCGTACGGAAGGATCTGCTCCGGCCGGCGCGGAAGAAAAGGCAGGAGTACGGAATAAGACGTCATGACCTTGTCCCCCGTTTCTCGTCTCTGGTCGTCATTGCGTCGATGCCGCTGGACATCGCGTGCGCAGCTTTTCTTTTTCTGCTGCGACTTCTTTTTCTTCTGCTACTGCTTCTTCTTGTTCTGCTTCGGTCGGCGTTCGTTCGTTCCGACACAGAGAACAATGCCAAACGGGAGCACCCCGTCGGGCAGTTCAGGAGCGCTACTTGCTGCCAGTGACCGTGCAGCTTGTTGCAGGTACTCTCATCGGTGATCAAACGGAGGCACCATGGGGGAATTGTCCGTACTCGGACTCACCGATACGGAAGAGGGCATCTACCGGCACTTTCTGCGGAACCCCGGCACGACGGCCGAGGACATCCAGCTGCTGCTGCACGTCCCGTTGGACGAGATCGCGGGAGCACTGGAGCGTCTGACCGAACTCGGCCTGCTGCACGGCGCGGAAGGCGCCGGAACCGGAGCGGACGGCGGGCCCGAGGTGATCTCCGCCGCCGATCCCGAGACCGCCGTGGACCGGCTCACCGACCTGCGGCTGCGCGAACTCCACCAGCAGCTCCAGCAGGTCACCCAGTCCCGGCACCTGATAGCCGGCCTGCGCGCCGAGCAGAGTGTGAAGGAGCGGCCCGACTCCGGGCCGATCGAGCGCCTGGAGGATCTCGGCCAGATCCGGGGGCGGATCGACGACCTGGCGTTCTTCGCCCGTGAGGAGATCCTCTCGGTCGAGCCGTACACCGAGCTGACCCCGGCGAACATCGCGCACGCCCGGCCGCTCGACACCCGCTGTCTGCGGCGCGGGGTACGGATACGCAACGTCGTCCTGCGCGAGGCCCTGGACCACGCGCCGACCGTCGGCTACCTGCGCGACCTCACCTCTCTCGGGGCCCAGATCCGGGTCGCGGACACCATCGCCGAACGGCTCCTGGTCTACGACCGCCGCACGGCGCTCGTCCCGGTCGACCCCGCCGACACCCGGCGCGGCGCCCTGCTCGCCCGGGAGGCGGGGCTGGTCGCGAACATCCTGGCGCTGTTCGAGAAGATCTGGGACCAGGCCACCGATCTCACCGTGCTCATCGACGCGGGGGCGGGCGCGGAGGACGGCGGGCTCACGGAGATGGAGCAGCAGGTCCTGGAAGCGATGTGCCACGTCGGCAAGGACGAATCGGGGGCGCGTTCGCTGGGTGTGTCGGTACGGACGTACCGCCGCCATGTCGCCGACGTCCTGCGCATCCTGGGCGCGAGCAGCAGGGCGCACGCGGCGCTCCTCGCGCGGGAGCGCGGCTGGGTGTGAGGCCGGGAGAGGTTCCGGGGGAGGCCACCGGACGGAAGCAGCGGAAAAGGGGGTGCCCCCGGCGACTGATCGCCGGGGGCACCCCCTGTCTGCTGCCGTACTGCCGGCCGTACGGCTACTGCTTCGGCTTCTCGATCTGCCAGCCGTTGACGGGCTTGTCGGTGCCGGCGCCCGGCTCGCCGCAGAGCGGCAGCCGGATGGGCAGCGGGGTCCCGCAGACCCGCTCGACGATCGGATCGACGACGGGGCCGAACACCTTCGCCCTCTGCACCTGCACCTGCGCCTGCGCCTGCGCCTGAACCCGTACCTGGGTCTGTGCCTGGGCCTGAGCGGGCGTCTGCGTCTGCGCCTGCGCCTGCGCCGAGCCCTGTCCCCCCGCCACGGCGAGCGCGAGCGCCGCGCCCGCCACCACCGCGGCCTTCTTGAACCCGGCGAAGCCGCCGAACCCGGTGAACTCGGCGGACCCGATGCATCCCTTGAACCCCACGACGTACCCCCGTTTGTTGTCCCCCGCGCGTTCCGGGCCGGTCGTGCCCCCGCGGTGACTCCCACTCTGCCAACGGAAAACCGCAGGCAGGACGGCGATTCGTGTCAGCTTGCTGCACGCGCTCACTCAACTTCATGCCACGGCCGGTCAGCGGGCCGGGGGCCGGTCCCAGAAGTCGGGCCCGGGCGGGGGCGGCTGGGCCGTGGTGAGGCGGCGGTAGGCGGCGCGGGCCTGGAGGAGCCGGGCGAGGGCGGTGCCGGTGAGGGCCGCGGTGAGCAGACAGACCAGCCAGAAGGTGTCACGCGGGTTGGTCCAGGTCAGCACGCCTGCGGGCGGAATGGCGAAGCCGTTGAGGAACAGCCAGCACAGGGCGGCCGTGCCGGGGGCCGCCGTGAAGCGGGCGTATCCGCCGAGGAGCGCGGAGAGCAACGACAGCGCGGCCAGGGCCAGGCCGGGCTGGTCCGTGCCGACCAGCGCGTTCAGGAGCGCCACCAGCGCCATCGCGCCCGCGAAGGCCGTGGCCCACACGAGCGGGGTCGCCACGGGCTGGGGGACGGGGCGGGGGCCGGTCCCCAGGGAGACCCACTGGATCACGGGCACGCTCCGCAGGTCCCGGGGGCGCGTACTCCGGCGGCGCCCGGGGCTCCGACGACCCCGCCGTCTCCGGAGCCACCGGCGGCGATGGGTATCCCCTCGGCGTAGGGCGGGAGCAGGCCGGCACCGGGGGTCGTGGGGCCGTCCGCGATCGTTCCGCCGGTCACCGGGGTGCCCGACGCGCGGGGCCGGCGGGCGGCCGCCGCGTGGGTTGTGGGGGCACCCGTGACGATCATGGCGGGGATCCTTTCGGTCGGCGCCCGGAGCGGAGCCGAGGGTGGTCCGGGGACGGTCCGGGGCGGTCCGGGGCACTCCAGGCGTTGAAGGGGGATTGTTCCACCGGGGAGCCGGTCCCGGAGCCGGCCGCCGGTTTTCCGGGTCTCGTTAGGGTGGCACCGACGGTTGTCCGACGACATATCCGAATCAGACAGGGGGCCGGCCGTGGGTGCTCCGCGACTCAGCAGTACGCCGTTGCCGGGGATCGGGGTCCGCTACGACCTCACGACCAGGGAGCAGCGGCGGATCTCCGTGGTCGCGCACAGGGACGGGGCCCGGACGCTGAGCGCGTACCGACAGGACGATCCGGACGCGTGCGCGCTGTCGGTGCGGCTGTCACCGGGGGAGGCGACCGCCCTCGTCGACGCGCTGATGCCGGAGCACCACAGCCCCAGCCTGCTGTCCACCACGGAACTGGGGCTGGTCGCGGAACGGATCGAGGTGGCCTCGACGTCCCACTGGAACGGGCGCGTGCTGGGCGACACCCGGATGCGGACCGAGACGGGCGCGTCCGTCGTGGCCGTTCTGCGCCGGGCCGAGGCGATCCCGTCGCCGGCACCGGACTTCCGGCTGGCCGGCGGGGACACGCTCATCGTGATCGGCACCCGCGAGGGTGTGGAGACGGCCGCCGCCGTCCTCGGGCGGGAGTGACCCCTCCGCGCCCCCTACGGCCTGGGGCTAGCCGTCCCTCCCTGCCCCCTCCCCTTCCGCTTCTCCCTCCCCCTCTCCTTCTCCTTCTCCTTCGCCGAAGCTGGCGAAGTACGCGGCCGCCATGTCCTCGTCGGCGTGGCCCTGGGCCGCGGCGCGGGTGAGGCGGGCGGCGCCCGCGGCGGCGATGTCGAGGCGTACGCCGTGTCGTCGGCCGGCCTCGACGATCAGACGGGCGTCCTTCGCGGCGGTCGAGACGGCGAAGGAGGCCGGGGAGAGCCGGTCGTCGAGGATGAGCGCGGACTTGGCGTGCAGATAGCCCATGTCGAGCGGGCCGCCCTCGATGATCTCGAAGAAGGACCGCGGGTCGACGCCGAGGGCCTGGGACAGGGCCAGCACCTCCCCGGCCGCGTTGGTCGCGGCGAGCACCCAGCTGTTGGCCACCAGCTTCAGCCGGGTCGCGGTGCCCGCAGCACCGTCCTCGCCGGTCCAGACGGTACGGGCGCCCACGGCGTCGAAGACGGGGGTCACCGTCGCCCGCCCCTCGACCGGGCCCGCGGCCAGCACGGTCAGCTGCCCCGCCTCCGCGGGCTGCCGGGTGCCGAGGACCGGGGCGTCGTAGAAGACCAGCCCCAGCTCACCGGCCAGCGCGGCCAGTTCGGCGACGCCCTCGACCCCGGCCGTCGTGGACTGGACCCAGACGGTTCCGGCGCGCAGGGCGGGCGCCGCCGCCCGCATCACGTCCAGGGCGGCGGGCCCGTCGTGCAGGATCGTGAGCACCACGTCGGCCCCGCGCACGGCCTCGGCCGGGCTGTCGGCGACCCGCGCTCCGCCGGCGGTCAGCGGCTCGGCCTTCTCCCGGGTGCGGTTCCACGCCCGTACGGTGTGCCCCGCACGGAGGAGGCTGCGGGCCATCGCGGCGCCCATGATGCCGGTACCCAGGACGCTTACGGTGAGCTTGTCGTTCATGACGTCAACTTCCTGCCGCGTACGATGCGTTGGCAGTTTCGCAGTCCGGGGCGGCGCCGGGAGCGGTACGACACCGGCGGCGGACCCACTTGGCGGTCGCGTTCGTCGCGCGGCTCGGCAGCCGTCCGATCAGGACACTTTCCCGGCCGCACCGCATGCACGGGCGCTCCCGGGGGAAGACCGGGCCTACGACCTGCGTCGAAGGGCGAGCGAGCGATGGGCATCGACACGGACACGTCCTCCGGGGGACCGGAGGACACCCTCGACGTGCGCCCCGCCTCCGGGCACATCGGCGCCGACATCCACGGCGTGGACCTCGCCGACCCGCTCGACGACACCACGGTCGCCGGGATCCGGGCCGCGCTGCTGCGCTGGAAGGTGGTGTTCTTCCGGGGGCAGCGGCTGGACCACGCCGGCCAGATCGCGTTCGCGCGCCGCCTCGGCGAACCGGTCCGGCTGCGGGCGCGGGGCTCGGTCTCCCCGGCCGCGTTCCCCGAGATCGAGACGACGGCCGACCGTCAGGAGCTGGGCCGCAAGCACGGGATGGACCAGGCCGAGTGGCTGGAGCGCCGCCGCCACTCCACCCTCCGCGGCTGGCACGCCGACCACACCGCACGCATCGACCCGCCCGCCCTGACCCTGCTCCGCGCCGAGCGCGTGCCCCCGTACGGCGGCGACACGACCTGGGCCAACCTCGCCACCGCCTACGCGGGCCTGTCGGAGCCGGTGCGCCGGTTCGCCGACGGGCTGCACGCCGAACACCGGCTGGGCGTCGGCTATCTCGCCCGCTCCGGCCCCGACCCCTACCTCCGCCACCTCCAGGACCACCAGGTCGCGTCCGTGCACCCGGTCGTCCGCGTCCACCCCGAGACCGGCGAACGGATCCTGTACGTCAACCCGTACTACGTCGAGCACATCGTCGACGTCAGCCGGGCCGAGAGCCGGCTCCTGCTGGAGATGTTCGTCGAGCAGATCACGCGTCCCGAGTACACGGTCCGCTTCCGCTGGGAGCCGGGTTCCGTGGCCCTGTGGGACAACCGGGCCACCGTCCATCTGGCCCCGAGCGATGCCGCCCACCTGGACTTCCCGCGCATCATGCACCGCGTGATGATCGCCGGGGACCGGCCCGTCGGCGTCGACGGCACACCCTCGAAGCCGCTCTGCGGCGGGCCGCTGCACGAGCGGGGCGAGTAGCGGCCCCGGCGAAGTCGGGCACCCGCGAAGGCGGGCACCGGTGACGCGGGGCGGGTGGCCAGGTCGCCGATTCCGGGTAACCGGCACCCCATGGGTGACATCCTCGTCGGGACCTGCTCGTGGACGGACCGGGCGCTGCTGGCCAGCGGCTGGTACCCGCGCGGGCACCGTGAGGCCGGACCCCGACTCCGTTACTACGCCGAGCGGTTCCCGGTCGTCGAGGTGGACTCCAGCTACTACGCGCTGCCCAGCCGCCGCAACAGCCTCCTGTGGGCCGAGCGGACACCCCCCGCCTTCCGCTTCGACGTCAAGGCGTTCTCCCTCCTCACCGGCCACCCGACCCGCCCGGCGGCCCTCCCCGAGGATCTCCGGGAATTACTCGGACCGGAGCCGCGCCGGGGCACGCCCGCCCTGCGGGACCGGGTCTGGGAGCGGTTCGCCGACGCCGTCGAACCGTTGCGGGCGGCCGGGCGGCTGGGCGCGGTGCTGTTCCAGTTCCCGCCGTGGTTCGCGCCGGGGCGGCGGGCGCAGGAGCTGCTGGAGGAGTGCGCGGGGCGTACGGCCGGCCGGCCCGTCTCGGTCGAGTTCCGGCACCCCGCGTGGTGGCGGGGCGACCAGGCCGGCCGCACCGCGGAGTCGCTGTCCCGGCTCGGTCTGGTCGCCGTGGGAGTCGACATGGCCCAGGGCCTGGACACCTCCCTGCCGCCGCTCGTCCCCGTCACCTCGCCCGAGCTGGCCGTCGTACGGTTCCACGGCCGCAGCCCCGCCTGGGGCACCGGCAGCAAGGAGGACCGGTTCCGGTACTCCTGCTCCACGGCCGAACTCGCCGCCTGGGCACCCCGGTTGCGGTCCGCGGCCGCACGGGTCGACGAGCTGCACGTCCTGTTCAACAACTGCTGTGCCGACGCGGCGGTACGCGCGGCGGAGACGATGCGGCGGATACTCGACACCGGATGAGCCCCGCGTCCGGAGTCAGCACGGGCGTTCGAGAGAAAGCGGATGCGGCCTCATCGTGCGGCTGCGAGCATGCGTCGCTGTGGAGATCAGCAAGGTGGAGGTCCGACGCGCGGTCGCCTCGGACGCTGCCGCGGTGGCCGATGTGTGGCTGCGTTCCTTCGCGACGGCGCTCCCGGGTGTGCGCCGGGCGCACACGGACGACCAGGTCCGGGCCTGGTTCCGCGAGGTGGTCGTACCCGGCGAGGAGACGTGGGTGGCCACGGCCGACGGGTCGGTGGTCGGAATGATGGTGCTGGACGACGAGGACCTGGATCAGCTCTATCTCGATCCCGCCTGGCAGGGCCAGGGCATCGGCGGCCGCCTCGTGAACCTGGCGAAGCAGCGCCGCCCGTCCGGGTTGGCGCTGTGGACCTTCCAGGTCAATGTGCCGGCTCGTCGCTTCTACGAGCGGCACGGCTTCGTCGCCGCCGAGACCACCGACGGGCACCGCAACGAGGAACGCGAGCCGGATGTCCGGTACGTGTGGCGCCCCGCGGAGCGATAGAGGCGTTGCCCATCGGTGGTCGAGGTAGGGGGTCGAGGTGAGTGGTCGAGCTAGGTGGTCGAGGTGGTCGCGCTAGCTCACCCGGACCGACTTCTCCACGGTGACCTGGTCGATCTCCGTGGTACGGACCGTGAGCCTCATCGTCCACTTGCCCGGCAGGGGGAGCTGGAGCTCGTCGGTGACCCAGTAGCCGCCGCGGTCGGTGATCTTCGCGTCGATCGGGCCGATCTTCTGGGCCTTGAGGGTGAAGGTGAGCCGCAGTTCGGGGACGGTGGCGATACCGCCGTCGGGGCCGAAGACGACCGCCTGCACGGAGTTCTTGCCGACGCGCCCCGGGCCGAGGTCGATCTGGACCTTGCCGTGCCCGTTCGGGGTGCCCACGTCGAAGGGGATCGTCGTCGAGGAGGCCGTGACCCCACCGGCCGCCTCGTTCGCGCTCTCCTTCGCGATCTCCGCCGCCGCCCGGCCCGGGAGGGTGCCCGTCAGCACGGTCGTGATCACCAGCACGACGACCGCGACGGTGAACTCCGCGAGCACGGACTGCCGAAGACGCTGGCGCGGCGCGTCCACGGCCGGGGATTCCTCGGCCGACGGCCCTGCGTGGTCGAGGGACGGTGTGTCGCCGTCGGCCCCGCCCGAGGGCACATCGGCGCCACCGCCCGAAACCTCGCCGGCGTCAGAACCCGCGCCACCGGCGGCTCCGACGCGCTCGGACACGCGCGTCGCCACCGCCACCGCCGCCGGCTCGGTGACCGCGCCCCGGTCCCCGGCGTTCACCGCGTTCACCGGCTCGGGAACCTCCGCCCGACCCTCCGCCGGAACCTCCCCCAGCCGCCCCGTCCAGCGTCGTGAGAACGCCGCCGCCACCAGCAGGAGCAGCACCGCCACCAGCTTGGCGACCAGCACCTCCCCGTACGCCGTGGACGTGAAGGCCGACCAGGAGCCCAGGCCGCGCCAGGACTGGTAGACGCCGGTGACGACGAGGACGACCACCGAGGCGAAGGCGAGCCTGGAGAAACGGTTGACCACGGCGGCCGACAGCGTCTCGGGCGCCCGGTACAGCACCGTGAGCAGCGCGGTCAGCCCGCCCAGCCAGACGGCCATGGCGAGCAGGTGCAGCACCGAGGAGGTCATCGCGACCGGCACCTGGATACCGGCGGAGGCGTGCTCCGCGGCCGCCCAGGTCCCGGCGAGTCCCACGGACAGCAGCGCACCGCCGGCCAGCGCGCCCCTGCCCCAGACGTTCCCCCGCCGGCGTACGCGCACGAGCAGGAGGGCCCCCGCCGCGAGCAGCACCAGCCGGGCCAGCAGGGCGAGTCCCGGCCGGCTCACCAGGGTCTCGCGCAGCACGGAGAGGTCGAGGGCGGCCCCGACGCCGGTACCTCGCTCGTACGGTCCGCGGAGCAGCAGCAGGACCGCCGAGGCGAGCAGCAGGGCCAGCCAGCCGGCCGGAAGCAGCCTGCGCAGCGCCTCGCTCGGCCCCCCGAGCACGACCGCGAGGAAGAAGGCCACACCGATGAGCAGGGCGAGGGCGCCGTACGCGAAGTAGCGGGTGATGTCGTAGAGGGAGGAGGTGAGGGGGTCCTCGGTGAGGTCGGCGGGGAGGACCGCGGTGGTCGCGGAGGGCTCGCCGACCGAGAAGAGCAGGGCACCCGAGATGGGGTGGCTGTCGGCCGACACCACTCGCCACGCGATCGTGTACGTGCCGTCGTCGAGGCCGGTGGGCAGGGTGACGCTGGCCGTGTCCGACCGGCCGCCCGCGCGCCCCGGTTTGCCCGTGTCGACCGCCCGGTTCTCCGGGTCTACGACGCGGATGGAGTCCTGGAGGAGGCTCACGGACTCGGTGAAGCGGAGGGTGATGTCCTTGGGGGCGACGTCGAGGACGCTGCCGTCGGCAGGATCGCTCCCCTTGAGGGCGGCGTGCGCGGACGCGTTGCCCGCGCCCGCGAGGAGGAACAGGATCAGCGCGGTGCCCAGCAGCACGAGGCGTCGCACCCCGCGGCCCGGGCGGCCTCTTCGGTCCACGGACCGGGCTGTGCCCCTGCCGCTCCTGCCGACCCCGTCCTCGACGGTGTCGCTGTACCTGCGTCGGTCCACGTAGTGCTCCGGATCCACGGTCGCCGGCTGTCGGACTCCTCGAACAGGTACGGACGCCACGAACGCCGCGTTCAACGCGATCCGCACCGGCCCGGCCCGTCCCCGGGCCGCCGACCGCCCTCGACCTACGCCCGCCCCAGCTCCCCGATCTCGGCGGCCCGGTCCGGGTACAGCAGCGCCAGCTCCGCCGCGTCGCCGTGCTCGTACCCCTCGAAGGTGAAGCCCGGCGCCATCGTGCACCCGAACAACGTCCAGCCCTCGCCGCCCCCGCCTCCGCCTCCGTCGCCGTCGCCGTCGCCGTCGCCGTCGCCGTCGCCGTCGAGGACCCTCGCCCCCATCCAGGTCCCCGCGGGCACGACGTACTGCACGTGCTGCCCGTCGAGCACCCGCGGCCCGAGGACGACGACCCGGGAGGAGCCGTCCGGGGCGAGGAGCAGCATCCGGAGCGGGTCGCCGAGGTGGTAGTGCCAGATCTCGTCGCCGGGCAGCCGGTGCAGCGCGGAGTAGTCGCCGGGTTCGGTGGTGAGCAGGGCGACGATCGCGGTTCCCTCCGGCCGCCCGTCGTCCCGCTCGGGCCCCGCCCACGTCTGCCGGAAACGGCCGCCCTCACGCGGGATGGGCTGCAACGCGTAGTGCGCGATGAGGTCTTCGGGAGTCATCCGACCGAGGCTACGCCGCCGGCCTCCCCCTTGGCCTGCCGTCGGCCTCCCCTCGGCCGGGAACACACCGCTCGGAGCGCCGCCCCTCGCGCCTACCGGCCGAGCACGCTCTCCCTCCGCAGGAACGCCAGCCGGGCCCGCTTCTCGGGCAGATACACCTCCGGCAGGTCGACCTCCGGCAGGACGACGACCGGCCCACGCTCGAACCCCTGCCGGGCGAACCGCGCGATCGCCCGCTCGTTGCGCTCGTCCGGATCGACGACGACCCGTGGCCGGTCCAGCCCGACCAGCACGTACGACGCGAAGACCGCCAGCACCGAGGACGACCACCCCGGCCGCCCTCCGCCCTCCCCGGCGGGCGCCAGCAGCACATGGACGCCGATGTCCCCGGGCTCGACCTCGTAGCACTCGCCGACCCGGTCGGCCTCCGGCTCGTACGTCTGCAGCAGCCCGACCGGCTCGCCGTCGAGCACGGCGAGGTAGGCATGGTGGGTGTCGAACGCCTCCAGCCCCTCGTACACCTCCCGGACCTGCTGCTCCGTGAGCCCGTTCATGCCCCAGAACTCGGCCCTCGGCTCACTCACCCAGCCGTGGACCACCCCGGCGTCGGCCTTCGCGTCCAGCGGCAGGAGCCGCACGGTCCCGAAGCCGTCGACCACCTGTTCGTGCACGGCCACCCGGTCGCCGTACGCCTCGCCGCTCATCGTGTCTCTCCTCGCTGTCCCGTTCCGCGCCTGTCGTTGTCCGGTGCCGCGCCGTCCCCGTCCTCCCGGGTGAGGCAGTCCCAGTCGGTGACGACCGGGACCAGTTCTCCCCCGAGCCACAGCGGGAGCTGGTCACGGTGGTGGGCCGAGCCGCTCACGCCGGACGCCCCGAACGGCACCACCCAGAGGCTGTCCTCGCGCCGGGCCAGGTCCCAGACGTAGCGGGCGGCGGGGCCGCGCGCGCTGAGGTCGGTGATGCCGGGGACGGCACTGGTGCACAGGACGCAGTCGTGGTCCCCGGCGAGCCCCGGCCCGTCGGAAGCGTCCGGTCCGTCGTCCGGGCCGCCGTCCAGGCCGCCGTCCGGGCCGTCGCCGGGGCCCTCGTCCGGGAGCGCGCGCCACGGCACGAGCCGGTGGCCGTCGCCCCAGCGCCCGGCCGTCCCGCCCGCGGCCTCCTCCAGCGCCTGCCGCACCACCGCGTCCCGGTCGATCCCGTACAACTCCTCCGCCCTGAGCAGATGTTCGAGCGCGAACCCGATCCTGACGGTGAGCGACAGCCACGGCCGGAAGACCTCGGGGTACGCCGGCGGCACCGCGAGCGCCGCGAACGCGGGCTCCGCCGCGAGCCGCCGTACGACCGCTGTGCGCAACGCCGCGTACGCCGCCGCGTCGACGCTGTCCGCCTCCATCCGCCGGTCCCAGCGCAGGAGCCGGTCACGGAGCGCGGCGGCGGCCGGGGAAAGCCCCACGGCGGTGTTCCCGGTGGCCGCCCTCGGCGAGCCGTGGGCGGCCAGACGGTCCAGCAGGGGCCCGGCGGAGGACAGATGGGTGTCCATGTGGAGCGCGGGCATCTCCGCGGCGGACCACACCCGCTTCCGGTCCAGCAGCGCGCGGATGCGGTCGGCTCGGTGCGGCGGCGCGAACTCCACGCCCAGCGGGGTCGCCGGCCCGCGCTGGTTGGCCATCACCGCCACACCGTCCTCGACCGTGCCGTACGGCATCTCGTGCCACCCCCGCCACTCGTGCCCCGGCTCCCAGGCCGCGACCAGGCGGGTCCGGTTGTCCCGGCTCCGCAGCGGCACCCGCCCCGCCACCCGGTGCAGCACCCCGCCCCGCGTGTCCGCCGCCAGCACGACGTTCACCGGCTCGGCCCACGCGTCGAAGGCCCGGTCCACATCGGCGACCACCCGCGCCCGGAGGAGGGGAAGCAGCGCGCTCAGCCCGAGGTCCCCGGTGACCCGCGGCGGACAGCGCAGAGCGAGGGGACCCACCGTGTCGGAGGCACCGGAATCCGGGCCGCCGGCGACGACCGGCCCCCGGGCGGTCTCGATCACCTCCACCTCCACGGGCTCCCCGCCCGCGACCTCGACGACCTCCACATGCCGGTGCGCGGGCCGCCACACCCCGTCGGGATCGAGAGCCTCCACACCACCCTCGCCGCCGCCCTCGTCCCCGCTCCCGTTCCCGCCCTCGTCCCCGCTCCCGTTCGCGCGCCGGAGCCGCTCCCGGTACAGGTCCTGGTAGTCGGCCATGGCGTTGGTGATGGCCCAGGCCACGTCGCCGGTGTGGCCGAAGTGGGCGATGCCGGGCAGGCCGGGGACGGCGAGGCCGACCACGTCGAACTCCGGGCAGGAGAGGTGGATCTGCTGGTAGACGCCGGGTTCCTCGATGAACCGGTGCGGGTCCCCGGCGATGACGGCCTGCCCGGTGGCCGTACGGGAGCCGTCGACGAGCCACCCGTTGCTGCCGGAGGTGGCGGGGCCGTCGGTGGCGAAGAGCCCGACCGCGTCGGCACCGAGATGCCGTACGGCCTCCTCCCGCCACAGCTTGGCGGGGAACCCGGCGAACAGGATGTGCGTGGCGAGCCACACGCCGAGCGGGTGCCAGACCTCCCAGCGCCCGGGCGTGAGCCCGGCGCGCCCGAACTCGGGCGCGCGCCGCCCGCCCTCGGCCAGCCCGTCGTTCACGCCCTCGACGTACGCCCGGACCCAGTCGGCGGTCTCCGGGTCCGTTCTCTCCAGCCGGTCGAAGCATCTTCGGGCCGTGTCGGCGAGCCGGGCCCGTCTCGCGAACAGGTCCCAGCCGAGGGACCCGGCGCCGAGGAAGGCGGCCGAGGTGCCCTGGACGCGGTGGCGTTCGACCTCCAGCTGCCAGGCGCGGTCGAGAGCGGTGACCCGGCCCTGGGCGTGGGCGAGGGCGCGGACGCCGGCGGCGCGGAGATGCGGGATGCCCCAGGCGTCGCGGTACGTCCCGTAGGGCTCGCCGGCCGATTCCCGGGATTCCGGGGATCCCTGGCTCACCACGTTCTCTCGGACAGGCTCCTGTCCGCCGCCGTCCCGCATGTTCCGCACTCTCCCGATCTCCCACCCTGTGCATGTTTAGGTTAGCCTCACCTAATCATCGGTGATCAAAGCGTACGCGAAGGGTGCAGAAGCCATGGGGCAGGGGCACGGTTGGGAGGGGGCGGTCCTCAAACTGCTCCGCGGGAAGGACTTCGTCCTCACGGTCACCGGTGCGGAACAGGTCACCGAGCACTACCGCCGGGTCCACCTCACCGACGGCGGCATGCTCGCGGTGACCGGGGTCCACCCCACGATGTGGGTACGCCTGTGGTTCGAGGCCGCCGGCAAACCGCACCAGCGGGCGTACACCCTGGTCGACCCCGACCCGGCCGCCGGCACCTTCAGCCTGGAGTTCGCCCTCCACGACGGCCGTGCCGCCGACTGGGCCCGCACGGCCGAGCCCGGCGACACCATCGAGGCCACGGTCCAGGGCACCGCCTTCACCGACCCCGACCCCGCCCCCTCCCGCATCCTCGCCATCGGCGACCCGGCCTCCCTCCCGGCCGTCAACTCCCTCCTCCGCGCGCTCCCGTCGGCCCCGGCGACGATCTGGTTCGAGATGGCGAAGGAGTTCGGGGAGCCGGCCCCCGACGCGGGCGGACTCCCCGTCCGCCTCGATCCCGGCCGCCACGACTTCCGCCCGGTGCCTCGCGAGGACGCCGGCGCCCGTCTCCTCGCCCAGGTCCGGGCCGAGGCCCCCGCCCTCCTGGCGGACACCCCCGCGCCGTACGTCTGGATCGCCTGCGACACCACGACGACCCGCGCCCTGACGGCGTACTTCCGCAAGGAGCTGGGCGTACCGAAGCAGCGGATCCACGCCCTGGGCTACTGGCGTCCGTAGGGGGAGCGGTGTCCTCGTCCGCCCGGGGCCGGGCTGCGGCGGGCCTTCCGGCGGGCGATCATCGGGGCATGAACGTGACCCTTCACCTCGCCCAGGACCCCGAGGCGGACGAGCTCCTCGGGCGCAGTCCGCTCGCCGCGCTGGTCGGCATGCTGCTGGACCAGCAGGTGCCGATGGAGTGGGCGTTCAAGGGCCCGTGGACCATCGCCCGGCGGCTCGACGCGGACGACCTGGACGCCCATGAGATCGCGGCGGCCGACCCGGAGTCGTTCGTCGCGCTGCTGTCGGCCAAACCGGCGGTACACCGCTACCCCGGCTCCATGGCCAAGCGGATCCAGCAGCTGTGCCAGTACCTCGTCGACCACTACGACGGCGACGCGAGCGCGGTCTGGCGGGACGCGGCGACCGGCGGGGAACTCCTCTCCCGCCTCGAAGCCCTCCCCGGCTTCGGCCGGCAGAAGGCGCAGATCTTCCTGGCCCTCCTCGGCAAACAGCTCGGCGTCCACCCCACCGGCTGGCGCGAAGCCGCCGGCTCCTACGGCGACCCCGACTCCTTCCGCTCCGTGGCGGACATCAAGGGACCCGACTCCCTGGCCAAGGTCCGCGCCCACAAACAGGAGATGAAGGCGGCGGCCAAGGCGGCGAAGTCCTCCGGCACCTAACCACACCGCCACCGCCCCACTCCGAGCACGGCCCGGCCCACTCCGAGCACGGCCCGGCCCACTCCGGGCACGGCCCGGCCCACTCCGGGCACGGCCCGGCCCCCCTCACGCACCCGTCCACGGGCACCTACCGCACGCCGGACACCCCACGGGCACCTGCCCGAACGCCCGACGCCCCGCGGACGCATGCCCACACGCCGGACGCCACACACCCCTGCCCGCACGCCGGACGCCCCGCGGACGCATGCCCACACGCCGGAGGCCGGACACCCCTACCCGCACGCCGGAGGCCGCACACCGCTGCCGGCCCCCGCACGCACCCGGCCACGCGCACGCCCGCGCATCCCGGCCACCCCACGAGCACCTGCCGCACGCCGGACACCCCACGGGCACCTGCCCGCACACCCGACGCCCCGCAGACGCATACCCACACGCCGAACGCCCCGCAGACGCCTGCCCCTACGCCGGAGGCCGCAGACCCCCGCCGGCCCGCCAGCCCCCTCACACCCGGCCACAGTCGCACGCCCACGTATCCGTGCGGGCATGCGCGTGGGGGCGCCCCGCGGGCGCCTGCCCGCACGTCGGACGCTCCGCGGGCGTATGTCCGCACGCCCTGACCCCCACACGTGTGCGCCCGCACGCCCGGACACCCCCGCACCCCTGCCCGTATGCCCGTACGCCGAGCGAGCGGATCCCCCGTCCCACCCGGTGCGCCCGCCCTTCCCCCGGGAATCCCTCCCTCGTGCACCCCACCCTCACGGAAGCCCTCCGTGCCCGAGCGAGGAAGAGAGCCCGGCGTGGAGCCTGGCTGCGGGTGCTCGCCCTGACCGTCGCCCTGCTCGTCCCCGCCACCCCGGCCGCCGGCGTCCCCTCGCTCGCGCCCGCCCTGGCGAGCGAGCTCCCGGCCGCCGAGTACGACCCCCTCGAAAGCGCCGCCCGCCCCGCCTCACGCCCCGCGCCACCGCTCCGGCCGGCGCCGGCCGCACCCGGCCACCACCACAGCCCCCGGCCCGCCCCCGCCTCGCCGTCGCCCCACCCCCCGTACGCCCCGCACCCCCTGCGCTCCGTGGTCCTGCGCTGCTGAGAGAGCCCCGCTCACCCGACCACCACCTCAGCACCGCTGAACCAGCCACAGCACAGGACAGGACGGACACCCCCATGCCCGCTGACCCCTACACGGTCCTCCGCGCCCTCCTCCGGGCCGAGGCCCTGCGCAGCACCCCCGAGCCGACCCCCCGGCCCCTCGAACGGACCGGAGAACGGACCGGAGAACGGACGGGTGAGCAATCCCCCGCGGACCGTCAGATCCCCGTCACGGACCCGGACCCCGCACACCGCCGGGCCGTCGGCTGACCCCGTCGCACCCCCACCGCGAACGCCCCGGAGCCGCCGGCCCCGGGGCGTTCGCCGCCCCCCGCCCCGGACCCACGCCTTCCGCGAAAGACCCACGCCGGGCACCGACGACCGTCCCCAGCCCCCACGGAATCACCGCTTTGCCCCACTTCGCTCATCCTTTTCCGCGCTCACACTCCGCCGCCATGGCTGCGCCCGGAACGTCTCGACCGGTAGGCTTTCCGTGTGATCTTCAAGCGCATCGGAAACGGCCGGCCGTACCCCGACCACGGCCGGGAAAGCACCCGGCAGTGGGCGGACGTCGCACCGCGCCCGGTCCGCCTCGATCAGCTCGTGACGACCAAGGGGCAGCTGGACCTGGAGACCCTCCTCGCCGAGGACTCCACGTTCTACGGCGACCTCTTCGCGCACGTGGTGAAGTGGCAGGGCGATCTGTACCTGGAGGACGGCCTCCACCGCGCCGTCCGCGCGGCCCTCCAGCAACGCCAGGTGCTCCACGCCCGCGTCCTCGAACTGGACTAGCCCGCACCACCCCCTGCCGTCCGCCTCCTGCCCCCGAACAGGTGGCCGGTTGGCCCTTTCGGGTTGGACTGCAGCGCGGTGAATGATCATCTAGTAGGCATCGCCGTCCAACGGCACTACGCTGCGCCCATGAGCATGCTGACGCCTCCCGGCATGGGCGGCCAGTACCGGATCACGGGGGACAAGTACCCGAAGCTGCGCCGGCCCAGGAGGCGTCGCAGGCTGGTCCTCGCGGTCGTCGCGTCCGTGACCGCGCTGGGCCTCGCCGGCTGGGGAACCCTGCAGCTCATCGACGTCTTCACCGGCGACGGGGACCAGGCCGCCGCGGCCGGCCCCAAGGCGGACTGCGCGTCCCGGGTGAGCCCGTCCCCGAAGAAGAGCGGGTCGGCCGGGAAGCCGGCGGCACCCGCGAAGGGCTATCCCGCACCCGGCAGGATCACCGTCAACGTCCTCAACGCCACCCCCCGTGCCGGTCTCGCCAAGGAGACCGCCGCCGCCCTGAAGAAGCGCGGCTTCCGCATCGGGAACGTGGGCAACGCGACCGAGGAGTACGACAAGAAGGTCAAGGGGACCGCGATACTGCTCGGCGCGAAGGCCGCCGAGAGCGCGGCGCTCCCCGTACTCAACACCCAGCTCACCGGCGCGCGGCTGAAGACCGACGCCCGGAAGAAGGCCACCGAGGTCGACCTCGTCATCGGCACCGGCTTCAAGGCCCTCAGCAAGCAGAAGGACGCCGACAAGGCCCTGGCCGATCTGACCAGACCCGAGCCGACGCCCTCCGCCGCGAAACCCTGCTGACGTACGAGACCGCTGAACGTACGAGACCGCTGAACGTACGAGACCGCTGACGTACGAGTCCGGGGACCTACTCGGCGGCGCCGTAGAGCCGGTCGCCCGCGTCTCCCAGGCCCGGCACGATGTAGCCGTGCTCGTTCAGGCGCTCGTCGACGGCGGCGGTCACGACCGTCACCGGTGAGCCGGCCAGTTCCCGCTCCATGACCTCGACACCCTCGGGGGCGGCGAGGAGCACCACGGCGGTCACGTCGTCGGCGCCGCGCGCGATCAGCTCGCGGATCGCGGCGACCAGGGTGCCGCCGGTGGCGAGCATGGGGTCGAGGACGTACACCTGACGCCCGGACAGGTCCTCCGGCATGCGGGTGGCGTACGTGGAGGCCTCGAGCGTCTCCTCGTTGCGGATCATGCCCAGGAAACCCACCTCGGCGGTCGGCAGCAGCCGGACCATGCCGTCGAGCATGCCGAGGCCCGCCCGGAGGATGGGCACGACGAGCGGGCGCGGGTGGGAGAGCTTGACGCCCGTGGTCGCGGCGACCGGCGTCGTGATGTCGACCAGCTCGGTGCGCACGTCCCGCGTGGCCTCGTAGGCGAGCAGGGTGACCAGTTCGTCGGCGAGGCGACGGAAGGTCGGGGAGTCGGTGCGCCGGTCGCGCAGCGTGGTGAGCTTGTGGGCGACCAGAGGGTGGTCGACGACGTGGAGACGCATGTCCACAACAGTAACCGGGGCAACAACCCCGAGCGCCCCCTCACCGTCCCCCACCCACCGCTTCCTCCGAGCTTCCTCCGAGCTTCTTCCGATGGCATCAAACCCGCCATCGTAGGGAAAGTGGGATGAACGGAGCGGCGACGGAACGACCGACGCCTGACGGTGGTGAGCCCATGCCAGACCCGAACAACGTTTCCCCACGTCCGCCGGGGCGGACGACCCGCGGCGCGACCGGTACGGCCGACAGAGCGGAACGACGGAACCGTCGAGCGCCGCGGAGCGCCGGGCGGACGGGACCCCCGGCGGTCGGGACGGCGCGCGGAACCGGAGGCGCGGCTCGGGTGACCGAGGACGAAGCCGCGGACAGGTCCGTCGACGAAGCCGTGGATCAAGCCGTGGATCAAGCCGTGGACGAAGCCGTGGAAGGGGTGCGGGTGGCGGTGCGAGGGGCCGAAGAGGTGGCAGGCATGGCGGACGGGGCGGCGCAGGGAAGCGGGCGGGAGAACGAGGCCGCGCGCCGGCGGCGGCGGGCACAGTTCCTGCGGGAGCTGACCGAGGCACGGGAGCTGCGCGACCGGGTCCAGCCGCGCCGCGCCAAGGCCGCCCGGCTCCGCCACGCCATGCGTATGCGCACCTTCCGCTGGTGACCTGACACCGGCCCTCTCCGCGCCTCTCCCTCCCCGTCCCCTTCCCCCTCGTCCCCTCGCCGTGAGGGCCATGTGCCGGGTTCGTGGGGTATGTGGGGGCGTTCACGGGGTGGCCGTGCATATGCTGCCGGGAACTCCGCGTACGATCCGCTGGTGGCGGCAACAGGTGCGCAGGTGAACGGCGGACCCACCGGCGATCAAAACAGCCGGACACAGGGAGCCGAAGACGTCCCCTGAGCGCTCTGTTTCTGCCACGATTCCGAGTGGGTGGGGCTCGGACCGCAAGCCTCCCCACCCACAGCCTCCGCCGGGGGGACCCCCAACCGGCACACCTATGACAGTGGGAGAGTCACGGTGTACTTCGCCGCACTGCTCGCGCGCACCGAAGACGGGTGGGAAGCGAGCGACACAGAGCTCGACGATGTGGAAACCCTGTCGGATCTGGCCGACCTGGCCCGTGAAGCCTCGCCCGGCGACGACACGGTGCTGGTGCTCATCGAGCAGGAGGACGCCTGGTTCGGCGTCGTCCGCATCGATGGCGAGGACGACCCTCGTATCTACGTGTCGGACGCCGCCGCCGCTGCCCGCAGCAGCTACGGCGAGATCCTGCTCACCGACGAACTGCTCGGAAGGGAGCCCGGCGACGACGCCGCCGACCTGGAGTCCCTCGACCTCGACGGCACCGAGGACGGCGAGTCCGACGACGACGAGGACGACACGTCCGCCGAGGCCGTGCCGCACAGCCCCGTCGGCGACACCGAGATCCTCGACGACCTGGGGGTGGGCGAGAAGGAGCTGCGCGCTCTCGACGCCGACGACGCCCTCGGTTCGATCGCCGAGGCCCTCGGGGCGTCGGAGGTCCTGGAGACGGTCCGCTGAGTTCCTCGGCTGAGGTCCCCCGGTGACCGACGCGACCGACGCGCCGGCACCGGGCGGACCCGATCCCGTACGTGATCCCTGGCGGGCCGCGATGCGGCTCGCCCTGGCCGAGGCCGGGCGGGCCGCCGAGGGCGGTGACGTCCCCGTGGGCGCGGTCGTCCTGTCCCCGGACGGCACGACCGTGCTGGCCACCGGGCACAACGAGCGCGAGGCCACCGGCGACCCGACCGCCCACGCCGAGGTACTGGCCCTGCGCCGGGCGGCCGCCGCACTGCGGGACACCGGGGCTCGCGGCGCCTCCGCCGAAGAGGGCGGGCGGCGGGCGGGCGAGTGGCGGCTGACCGGCTGCACGCTGGTCGTGACCCTGGAACCCTGCACGATGTGCGCGGGCGCCCTCGTGCAGTCCCGGATCGACCGGGTCGTCTACGGCGCCCGCGACGAGAAGGCCGGCGCCACCGGCTCCCTCTGGGACGTCGTCCGCGACCGGCGCCTCAACCACCGTCCCGAGGTCGTCGAAGGCGTCCTCGCCGACGACTGCGCCAGGCTCCTCACGGAGTTCTTCCGCACCCGCTGAGCCCCGGGCGATACCGATTTCAAAGCACGCCCCACCTTGCTGTAAGGTCTCCCTCGGTAGCGTGTCCGAGCGGCCGAAGGAGCTCGCCTCGAAAGCGAGTGTGGCGCAAGTCACCGAGGGTTCAAATCCCTCCGCTACCGCTGAAGAAGGGCCCGGTCCGATGGACCGGGCCCTTCGTGCTGGAGCGGCATCCCGAGGCGGGCGACACCCTCGGAAGCGCACGTGCATGCACATCCCTCGCGCCGGCACAACCCGGGAATCGACAGGACTGCGATCTCCGTCCCCCGTGCTTGTCTGGGACGGCGCCGCCCGGGTTCGGATCGCGGCGCCCACGGCTGAGCCGTACTCGCCGTCCGTCGCCCGAGGGGAAGTCTTGTCATGATCAGTCGTCCACTGGCCAAAGCGGCCTGCACCGCCGCCGCGGGCCTGCTGCTGGCAGGCGGAGTCGTCGTCGCCGCGCCGGGTACGGCACTGGCGGCCCGGTCCGATTGCGAGCGCGGAGCCAACGGCTTCCGCGACATCCCCGACAATATGACCGGTGTACCTGCCGGCCCCGATTCCAAGACGCTGCGTCCGTCCGACCCGCAGGGGCTCGTCGGGCGCATCAGCCTGCAAGCCGCCAGGATCGACGGCAAGATCTACGGCTTCGCCGCGCTCACGGTGCCTCGCGTGGGCGACGACGTCTGGATGGACTGGACGCTGAACGGCCGGGATGTCCACGTCCAGTGCGGCCCCTTCAAGGCAAGCCGCGACGGCCACCCGCTGACCAGCGCCGCGAAGGTGACGGACAACAGCCCGAACTACCGGTTCCGTGCCTGCGGCGGCGGTGGCGGCCAGGCGGTGCAGTGCACGGACTGGTGGTAGGCCAGGCCCACTGGTCCAGCTCCGCGCTCCGGCATCCGTGGATGCCGGAGCGCGGTGCCGTAGGGCCGGCAGTGCGCACGGGCCCCGAAAGCCCGAGGTCCGGCGTCTCTCCTGCGAACGGATGATCGGGTTACACTCGCCGCCGACAAAGAGGGACCGACAGGGCCCATGGGGCGCACGAGGCGGGGGAGGCCGCGGTGGCGGTGCAGGGGAAGAAGATCGCGGTGTACGTGCTCGTGGTCTTCGTGGCCTATGTGATCATCACGGACCCGGAAAACGCCGCCAGCTACGTCCAGATAGGGTTCGAGGGCATTTCCAACGCAGCCAAGTCCATCGGCGACTTCTTCACCTGGCTCGCCGACGGGGCCCAGTAGCCTCCGCCCCGCCCTCCTGCCCCGTACGACCTTCCCGGAGCACCCATGATCCGCCACCTGGTCCTCTTCAAGCTCAACGAGGGCGTCGAGCGCGACGACCCGCGGGTCGTGCGCGGCGAGAGCGCCTTCCGTGCCCTGGACGGCACCATCGCGGAGATCCGCTCCTGGGAGCTGGGCTGGAACCTCAGCGACCGCCCCATCGCCTACGACTTCGCGATCAACTCCGCGTTCGACGACCTGGACGGCCTGCGCGCCTACGCCGAGCACCCGGACCACCAGGCGGGCGTGGCGCTGTGGCGCGAGTTCGCCACCTGGGTCGTCGCCGACTACGAGTTCTGAGCCGCGGCCATACGGTCGTCGCAGCCGTAGCGGTCGTAGCGGTCGTCCGTACGCCCCGGCCCTTCCGCCCCGCACTCGAACAGTGCGGGGTTTTTTTACACCCACTTGCTCCTCTCGCTCTCCAGTCTTGTTCAACACGGCGCTATGCGGTGCTTGATCACAGTGCACATGTCTTGTGATGCTATGACCGCTTTTGACGGTTGAGTTGATGGATGAAGAGGTGGCGTTGACCGTGTCGGCCAGTACTGCGCCTCCCCAGGAAGAAGTCCCGGCTCCCGAGCCCACGTCGGCCCAGGTCACCGCCCAGGCCACCGCGCCCGCCCCGGAGAAGCGCCGCGGCGCCGACACCCGGGCCCTCACCCAGGTGCTGTTCGGCGAGCTGAAGCATCTGGCGCCGGGCACCCCGGAGCACAACCGCGTGCGGGGGGCGCTCATCGAGGCGAACCTCCCGCTCGTGCGCTACGCGGCCGCCCGCTTCCGCTCCCGCAACGAGCCCATGGAGGACGTCGTCCAGGTCGGGACCATCGGGCTGATCAACGCCATCGACCGGTTCGACCCGGACCGCGGTGTGCAGTTCCCGACCTTCGCGATGCCGACCGTCATCGGGGAGATCAAGCGGTACTTCCGCGACAACGTCCGCACGGTCCACGTCCCGCGCCGGCTGCACGAGTTGTGGGTCCAGGTGAACAGCGCGACCGAGGACCTCACCACCGCGTTCGGGCGCACCCCCTCCACCGCCGAGATCGCCGAACGGCTGCGCATCACCGAGGAGGAGGTCCTGTCCTGCATCGAGGCGGGCCGCTCCTACCACGCGACCTCGCTGGAGGCCGCCCAGGAGGGCGACGGAATGCCGGGACTGCTCGACCGCCTCGGCTACGAGGACCCGGAGCTGGACGGCGTCGAACACCGTGACCTCGTACGGCATCTCCTCGTCCAGCTGCCCGAGCGCGAGCAGCGGATCCTGCTGCTGCGTTACTACAGCAATCTGACGCAGTCGCAGATCAGCGCCGAGCTGGGCGTCTCCCAGATGCACGTGTCGCGGCTGCTGGCCCGGAGCTTCGCACGGCTGCGCTCGGCCAACCGGATCGAGGCGTAGGCGCTCCGCTTCGACGCCGGGTGCCCGAGCGTCCTCCGAGTACCTGAGCGTCCGCCGGGCGCCTGAGCGTCCTCCGAGCACCTGGGTGTCCGCCAGGTGCCTGAGCGTCCGCCAGGTGCCTGAGCGTCCGCCAGGTGCCTGAGCGTCCGCCGGGTGCCTGAGCGTCCTCCGAGTACCTGGGTGTCCGCCGGGTACTCGGGTGTCCGCCGGGTGCGGGCGGGTCGACGGAGAGGGCGCCGCCCGGTGAGCGGACCGGGTGACCGTCGGTAACCGGAAATCCTCCATGGATTCCCGGATGGACCGTGGGGCACGCGGGGCGCACGAGGGCAGGCGGGGCGCACAGAATCGGCCAGCAAGGCGCGTGCGCAGGCCATGGGCGTGACCGAATGCGCTGTCGAGGGGTCACCGGGGAGAGCGAATCGCTCATCGCGTCCTCTTCCGCCAGAATTGCTCTGAAATCCCGTCAGACAGCCCTTTTCCAGGGCTTATTCACCCTCTCCATGTCGACATGTCACTACATCGCGTTGCCGACGTGTGACATTCTCTCCCCAGCGCGTTTGCCGTGGCCTCGCCGCCGGTATTCAGGTGGAGGCTGCGTTCCTTACGACGGAGCGTCCGCCGCGACCGTCCGCGACCCAAAGGGGGTGGCATGTCCGCAGACCAGGGCAGCTCGAAGGTGCTCACGCTCGACAAGAGCGAAACCGCGCCCGACGCTATCCAGGCCCCTCAGGACCTTCAGGCGCTTGAGGACCTTCCCGGTCCCCAGGCTCCGCCGGTGACTGACCTTCCGGCCGTGTCGGCCTCGGCGAACATCGACACCCGCACCCTGTCCCGCTCCCTGTTCCTGCGGCTGGCCGCACTGGACGAGAACAGCCCCGAGCGTGCCTATGTCCGGGACACCCTCATCGAGCTCAACCTCCCGCTGGTGCGTTACGCCGCCGCCCGTTTCCGGTCGCGCAACGAGCCGATGGAGGACATCGTCCAGGTCGGCACGATCGGCCTGATCAAGGCGATCGACCGCTTCGACTGCGAACGGGGCGTGGAGTTCCCGACGTTCGCGATGCCGACGGTCGTGGGCGAGATCAAGCGGTTCTTCCGCGACACCTCGTGGTCGGTGCGGGTTCCGCGCCGGCTGCAGGAGCTGCGCCTGGCCCTCACCAAGGCCAGTGACGAGCTGTCGCAGAAGCTCGACCGCTCCCCGACGGTCACCGAACTCGCCGCCGTACTGGGCGTGTCGGAGGAGGACGTCGTCGACGGCCTCGCGGTCGGCAACGCCTACACCGCGTCGTCACTGGACTCGCCGGCCCCCGAGGACGACGGCGGCGAGGGCTCCCTCGCGGACCGTCTCGGCTACGAGGACACGGCGCTGGAGGGCGTGGAGTACCGCGAGTCCCTCAAGCCGCTGCTGGCCAAGCTGCCGCCGCGCGAGCGCCGGATCATCATGCTCCGGTTCTTCGCGAACATGACGCAGTCCCAGATCGGCGAGGAGGTCGGCATCTCCCAGATGCACGTCTCCCGCCTCCTCACCCGGACCCTGGCCCAGCTCCGCGAGGGCCTGATCTCCGACTGAGCCGGCGTCAGCCACGCGTTGACACGTGACCCGCCGGGGGGCCGATGGCAGCATGGCACCCCGGCGGTAGGCGTGTGCGCGGGACGTGTGCGGGCGCCTTGCCGGGTGCAGGTGCTCTGTCGGGTGCGGGTGCGCGGGGCTTCTCGCGCAGTTCCCCGCGCCCCTAAAAGCCCAGGCCCTGCGGGCCTGAAAGGCCAGGCCCCGCGGGGCCCGAAAATGCCAACGGTTCTGCGGGCCTGAAAAGCACAGGGCGCAGCCCGGCTTTTAGGGGCGCGGGGAACTGCGCGAGCAACCACGACGCACCCGGGCCCGCCCGATCACAGGCGGCGGCACATGAGTAGGCGCGCCACGCACCCCGGAGGGCTACAGCGCCAGCCACACCACCGCGGCGACCACGGCCACCGCCACGAGAACACCGACGATCACACCGACCCGCGGCCCGGCGGAGCCCCTCGCGGCGGCCTGACGGCCCCCCGAAGGCGTCTCGTCGACGAAGGCGCGGAACATCTGCGTGCTCCCCGCGGGGTCGTAGTTGCCCTGGGTGTGGGGGTTCTGGTTGTCGGCCATGGCCCGAGACCTTAGCGAATCCCGGAGGACGCCCCCAAGCGGGGTCGCCCGCCACCCGACCGCGCACCGTTCTCCTTTGCCAAGACTTGGGCCGCGCGGATCCCATTTCATTTGCCTGCAGCAACCATCCAGTCTTATGGTTGCCCTAAGCAACAAAGACGGGAGGGACTCCATGGCCGGGCAGGCGCACTACGAGGAGCTGGTCCGCCAGCTCAGTGCCATCGGGGCCGTGAAGCGGGAGCTCGCCAGGATGCTGCCGCACGAGTGCCCCGGCGGATCGGCGGGAGTCCTGACTCTGCTCGGCCGGCACGGCGAGATGCGGATGAGCAGGCTCGCCGAGCTGCTCTCGGTGGACATGTCGGTGACCAGCCGCCACGTCGCCCACGTCGCCGAGCGGGGCTGGATCGAACGCCTCCCCGACCCGGTGGACAAGCGCTCGCGCATCCTGCGCCTGACCCCCGAGGGCCGGGCCGTGCTCGCGGAGCTGGACCGGCGCAGCACCCGGCTGATGGCCGACCGGCTCAGCGACTGGTCCGACGACGAGATCGCGGAGCTCGCCCGGCTGCTGGCCCGGCTCCGCGAGAGCTTCGACGCCACCACGACCCGTACCCCCGTCTGACGGCCGACGCGACGACGCGCGGGCCCCGCCCGGCGGCCCCACACCGCGGCCCCGCCATCCGCACGCCGATCCGAACGCCCGTACAACGGCGTTCACCCCGACCCGTACACCCGCAAAGACCCGTAGGAAAAGGAAGCCCCATGGCAACGACCACACCAGCCGGTGTGCGGGCTCACGCCAAGCACGGAGGAGGCACCGCCAAGGGTGCTCCCCACAGCGGTGGCGGCGACCACGCCCCGATGACGCACCGGCAGATCATGGAAGCGCTGACCGGACTGCTGCTCGGCATGTTCGTGGCGATCCTGTCGTCGACGATCGTGTCGAACGCGCTGCCGGACATCATCAAGGACCTGGGCGGCGGACAGAGCGCCTACACCTGGGTGGTGACCGCGTCGCTCCTCGCGATGACCGCGTCCACCCCGCTGTGGGGCAAGCTCGCCGACCTGTTCTCCAAGAAGCTGCTGATCCAGCTCGCGCTCGTGATCTTCGTGCTCGGGTCGGCCGCCGCCGGTCTGTCCCAGAACGCCGGGATGCTCATCGCCTTCCGCGCGGTCCAGGGCATCGGCATGGGCGGCCTCTCCGCGCTGGCCCAGATCATCCTCGCGGCGATGATCTCCCCGCGCGAACGCGGCCGGTACAACGGCTACCTCGGCGCCACCTTCGCGACCGCCATGGTCGGCGGCCCGCTGGTCGGCGGTGTCATCACCGACACCAGCTGGCTCGGCTGGCGCTGGTGCTTCTACGTCGGCGTGCCCTTCGCCGTCATCGCCCTGATCGTGCTCCAGCGGACCCTGCACCTGCCCGTCGTCCGGCGCAAGGTGAAGGTCGACTGGGCCGGCGCCTTCCTCATCACCGCCGCGGTCTGCCTGCTGCTGATCTGGGTCACCTTCGCCGGTGACAAGTACGACTGGGTGTCGTGGCAGACGTACACGATGGTCGGCGGCACGGTGGCGCTGCTCGCGCTGTTCCTGCTGGTCGAGTCGAAGGCGAGCGAGCCGATCATGCCGTTGCGGCTGTTCCGCAACCGGACGATCGCGCTGGCGTCGCTGGCCTCGCTCTTCGTCGGTGTCGCGATGTTCGCGGGCACGATCTTCTTCAGCCAGTACTTCCAGCTGGCCCGTGACAAGTCGCCGACCATGTCCGGTGTCATGACGATCCCGATGATCGCCGGCCTGTTCGTCTCCTCGACCGTCTCCGGCCAGGTCATCACCCGCACCGGCCGCTGGAAGGCCTGGCTGCTCGCCGGCGGTGTGCTGGTGACCTCGGGGCTCGCCCTGCTGGGCACGCTCCGGTACGACACCGCGTACTGGCACGTCGCGATCTTCATGGCGCTGCTCGGGCTGGGCGTCGGCATGATGATGCAGAACCTGGTGCTGTGCACGCAGAACCAGGTGGCCCCCGGCGACCTCGGTACCGCCAGCTCGGTCGTCACCTTCTTCCGCTCCCTCGGCGGCGCGATCGGCGTCTCGGCGCTGGGCGCGGTCCTGAGCCACCGGATCTCGCACTACGCCCAGGAGGGCCTCGCCAAGCTGGGCGTGTCCGGTTCGGCCACGGGCCACGGCGAGATCCCCGACCTGGACGCCCTGCCCACGCCGATCCGCTCGGTCATCGAGAGCGCCTACGGCCACGGCATCGGAGACGTCTTCCTCTACGCCGCCCCCTTCGCCGTCCTCGCGCTCGTCTTCTCCCTCTTCATCAAGGAGGTCCCGCTGCGGACCACCGGGGCGCTCGCCCAGGCGGCCCAGGCGACCCAGGCGACCCAGGCGACCCAGGCGACCGAGACCCTCCCGGCCGCGGCACCGGCCACGACCACGGCCACCGAGGAGAACGCCGCGACCGCCGAGCATTCGGCGGCGGTCACGGCTCCGGCCCAGGTGCCGGGCGGCGGCGGGACTCCCGTACGGGGTCACGTCCGCGGGGCCGAGGGCGTGCCCGTGCCGCGGGCCGCCGTCACCCTGATCTCGCTCGGCGGACGGCAGCTCGGCCGTTCGGTGGCGGGAGCCGACGGAACCTACACGGTGGACGCGCCCGCCCCCGGGTCGTACGTCCTGATCGCGGCCGCCGACGGCTTCCAGCCGCAGGCGTCCACGGTGGTCGTGGGCGGCGAGCCGGTCGCGTACGACATCCTGCTCAGCGGCACGAGCGGGCTGAGCGGTGTGGTGCGGGCCGCCGGGGCCGGGTCGGCCGTCCAGGACGCCATGGTCGTGGTGACCGATGTGCGCGGCGACGTGCTGGCCAGTGGAGTCACCGATGAGCAGGGCGAGTTCGGCTTCGGCGAGCTGGTCCCGGGCGGAGTGACCGTCGCGGTGAACGCCGCCGGGTTCCGGCCGCGCGCGCTGCCCGTCGAGGTCGGCGGCACCGGGGTCACCCGGATCGAGATCGACCTGGAGGCCGGGGCACGGCTCCAGGGGGTCGTCCGGGCGCCGGGCGGAGCGCTGGCCGACGCCCGGGTGACCCTCGTCGACGCGGCGGGCAACGTGGTCGGCACGGCCACCACCGGCACGGACGGGGCGTACGCCTTCACCGATCTGGACAGCGGCGAGTACACGGTCATCGCGACCGGCTACCCGCCCGTGGCCACGGCCCTGACGGTCGCCGGACCCGGCGTCGACGGCCACGACATCGAACTCGCCCACCCCGGCGAGTAGTTCAGAAGTCGAACCACCGGCCGGTGGAGCCACCCCCGCTCCACCGGCCGGCCGCATCGCTGAGGAGTGGGACGGACATGGAACCGACCGGACCGACCGGACCGACCGGAATGACCGGACCGACTGGAATGACCGGACCGACTGGAATGACCGGACCGACCGGACTGACCGGACTGACCGCGAGGATCCGCACCCGGGACGGATGGGCCGTGTCGCACGCGGTCGTCACGGTGACCGACATGACCGGTACGCAGGTGCTGCGGGCCGGGGCGGACGCCGAAGGGCGCGTGCACGACCCGACGCCTCTCGCGCCCGGCGCGTACACGGTGATCGTCACGGCGGTCGGCTACAGCCCCTTCGCCGCCGGAGCCCTGGTGACGGCGAGCAGCCGCGCGGAGGTGGGCACGGTCACCCTCGCCCGGCTCGGCGGCGCGGAACTGCCGCCGCCCGGCCCCTGGAGCGTCGACCCCGCCCACTCCTCCGTCGCCGCTCTGGCCCGGCATCTCGGCATCTCCAGCGTCCACGGCCGCTTCACCGACTTCTCGGCCTCGATCGAGATCGCCCCGGCACCGGACGAGGGCACCAAGTCACGGGTGGAGGCGGTGATACGGGCCGCCTCGATCGACACCGGGAACGCGACGCGGGACCAGCACCTGCGCTCCCCGGACTTCCTCGACGTCGAACGCCACCCCGAGATCACCTACATCTCCACCGGCCTCACCCCCGCCGGCCCGGACCGCTGGACCGTCCACGGCGAGCTGACCATGCGCGGGGTCGTACGGCCCGTGGACCTGGACCTGGCGTACCTGGGCACGGGCGCGGACCCCTGGGGTGGCACCCGCGCCGCCTTCCGCGCCACCACCGAACTCCGCCGCGCGGACTTCGCCATGAACTACAACCAGGTGGTGCAGGCGGGGATCGCGGCGATCGGTACGACGCTCAAGGTCGAGCTGGACGTGCAGGCCGTACAGGGGCGGGGCGCGTAGCGCTCCCGCAAGGGGCGCGGGTGCTGGGCCAGGCGCGTGGGTACGCACGCCAGGGACAGGCTCGTGCGGCGGGCGCGCCCTACGCTGGCGCCATGGCAAGGAACATCGCGACCAACACCTCGGTCTCCCGCGAAGAGCTGCTCGACTTCGTCCGCCCCCGGCACCGGGCGCTCCTGCTCACCCGGCGGGCCGACGGCAGCCCCCAGGCATCCCCGCTGACCTGCGGCGTCGACGACTCGGGCCGGATCGTGGTCTCCACGTATCCCGAGCGGGCCAAGACGCGCAACGCCAAGCGGGACGAGCGCGTGAGCGTCGTCGTGCTGAGCGACGACTGGGACGGCCCCTGGGTCCAGATCGACGGCACGGCGGAGGTCCTCGACTCGCCGGACTCGGTCGAGCCCCTGGTGGAGTACTTCCGCAACATCTCGGGCGAGCACCCGGACTGGGACGAGTACCGGGAGGCGATGGTCAAGCAGGGCAAGTCGATCATCCGGGTCACCCCGGTGAAGTGGGGGCCGGTGGCCACCGGAGGCTTCCCGGCGCGGCTGGCGCAGGAGGGCTGAGGGGCCCGGGGTCCGTCGTTCGAGTCGCGCGTGGTTCAGCCCCTCGTCGCCATCACCTCGATGCCGGCGACGAGGGTCTCCAGGGCGTAGACGAAGTCCCGTTCGCGCATCTCCTCGACGGTGTCACCGCCGCGGGCCTCCATGAGGTCCGCGGAGTGCCGGATGACCTCGTGCGGGGCGAGGGAGTCGGACACCGCGCTCATGGCCTGGCGGAAGTACTCCTCCTGGGTCACCCCCGCGGCGGCGCAGCGCTGCACGAAGTGGCCCTCGATGGTGCCGAAGCCGTAGACGAACTGGAAGACCGCGGCGATCGCGCCGGCCTGGCCGTGCGGGGGCAGCCCGGTCAGGCCGATCACGCGCTGGACGGCGAGCGAGAAGTCGAGCGAGCGCGGGCCGATGTTGAGGAAGGTGCCGGCCAGGGGTGACACCCAGGGGTGGCGGACCAGGACCGCCCGGTACTGCCCGGCCAGCGTGCGCAGTTGGCTCCGCCAGTCCTCGTCGGAGTCCTCCGGGGGCAGCCGCATCTCGGCGAACGCCTGGTCGAGCGCCAGTTCCAGCAGTTCGTCCTTGGTGTCCACGTACCAGTAGACCGACATGGCCGTCACGTTCAGCTCGGCGGCCAGCCGGCGCATCGAGAACCCGCCCAGCCCCTCGGCGTCGAGCAGCCGTACGGACGCCGCGGTGATCCGCTCACGGTCCAGCCCCGACGGCTGCCCGCCCCGGCGGGCCCTGGCCGTCCCCTCCAGCCAGACACTGGCCCGCGCGGCTCCCTCGGGCCGACCGGCTCCCTTCACCATGACGCACCTTCCAAGACGTTCCTCCAGTGGTGACGATGCTAGGCGGGCGCGCGCCCGAAGGGGCGGGGCTGCTGCGATGTGCGGCTCCCCCTGGGGGTGCGAACGACCACGCCCGGGCGCGCCGGCCGCCCGACGACGTGACTCCGCCGGCTATGCGGCGCCCGCCGACCCCACCGCCCCCTTCTCCGCCCGGCGCAGCAACCCCGCCGCCACCAGCCCCCCGAGCAGCACGGCCACCGCGCCCACCAGCAGACTCGTCTCCAGCCCGGAGGAGAAGGCGGCCATCACCCGGGCCCGTTCCGCGGCCGTGTCCGCCGCCCCGAGCGCGGCCGGCAGCGAGACCGCGGCCACCGGGATCAGCGCCGCGAACCGGGAGTTGAGCACCGCCCCCAGCACCGCCACCCCCAGCCCGGTGCCGAACTCCGCCAGCGTGCCGTTGATCCCGGCCCCGACCCCCGCCTTGGCCGGCGGGATCGCGCTCATGATCGCGTGTGCCATCGCGGGGTTGGCGATCGCGCAGCCCACCCCGATCAGCACCAGCCCGAGCAGTGTCCCGGTGTAACCGCCGGAGGCCGTCGTCGCGATGGAGACCAGTCCGCCGGACATCAGCACCATGCCGAGCAGGATCGACACCGGCATCCCCAGTCGGGCCGTCCACTTCGCGGACAGTCCCGAGAAGGTGAGCGCGACGACGACCAGGGCAAGGGGCGCGGTCCGCAGCCCCGCCTCCCACGCGTCGTAGCCGAGCACGAACTGCAGATGCTGGGTGAGGAGGAAGAGCGCGCCGCCCATGCCGAACGTGATCAGGACCGCGCCGGCGACGGCACCCGTGAAGCGCCGGTCGCGGAAGAAGTGCGGGTCGAGCATCGGGTACGGGATGCGGCTCTCCCAGTACGCGAAGGCCGCGAGGACGAGGACGGCCACGGCGGCCGTGGCGAGCACGAGACCCGAGGTCCAGCCGTGCTCGGGGCCCGAGATGATCGCGTAGACGAGAGCGGTCATCCCGATCGTCGAGAGCACCGCCCCCAGCACGTCCGGCCGGCCCCCCAGCGGGTTCTTCGACTCCGGGACCAGGGCGATCACGGCCACCACGCCCAGCGCGGCGACCGGCAGGTTGATCAGGAAGATGGCACCCCACCAGAAGTGGGCGAGTACGAAGCCGCCGAGGAGGGGGCCGGCGGCGAAGCCGAGCGCGTTGACCGCGGCCCAGATGCCGATCGCCCGGGGCTGCTCCTCCGGGGCGAAGATCTGCATCGCTACGGCGAGGGTCGTGGTGAGCAGCAGCGCGCCGCCCACGCCCATCCCGGCCCGCGCGGCGATCAACTGCCCGGCGGACTGGGCGAGTCCCGCCACCAGCGAACCGATACCGAACAGCACCAGCCCGGTGATCAGCATCTTCTTGCGGCCGTAGCGGTCGGCGGCGCTGCCCGCGGCGAGCAGCAGTCCCGACTGCACCAGCGAGTACGCGTTGATCATCCACTGGATGTCCGAGGTGGCCGCGCCCAGTTCCTCGGTGAGGGAGGGGACCGCCACGTTCAGCACGGTGTTGTCCAGCAGCACGGTGAGCTGAGCGAGACAGATGACACCGAGGATGAGCCAGCGCCGGGGGTGGCCTCGGGTGCCGGAGGCGGGGGCGGGGGCGGCAGCGGTGGTGGCGGTCGGCATGCCGTCCACCGTAGATCAGCTCTTATACAGCGTACAACGCGGCGTACGCGGCACGTGGGTGCGCGTGGCTGCCGCGTAGGACAGGGCGGTGGCCCGGGGGTTCGTCCGCACCCCCGGGCCACCGCCCCCGCTCACCTCCGCCGTCTCCTCACTTCGCCTGCGTCAGGTCGTAGAACGTCGTGCCGTCGACCGTCACCGCCTCGAAGTTCTCCTGGACCCAGGAGCTGATCTGCGAGGAGGTGCCGTTGCCGCCGCCCATGCCGCCGCCGGAGCCGCCGCCGATGAAGTAGTGGATCCTGCCGTCCTCCACGTACTTCTTGAACTCCGCGAGGGTCGGGGACGGGTCGCTGCCGTTGAAGCCGCCGATCGCCATGACCGGGTCGCCGGTGGCCAGCTGGTAACTCGCCGCGTTCTGAGCGCCGATGGCCGCGGCGGCCCAGGTGTAGTCACCCACGTTCTTCTCCAGCAGTTCCTTGGCCTCGTCGCTGACGGAGGCGCCGTTGAGCAGGCCGCCCATGCCGCCACCACCGCCACCGCCCGCACGGCCGCCGTCGCCGTTCTGGGTCTGGCCGTTGCCGTTCTGGGTCTGGCCGTTGCCCTGGCCCTGCTGCCCGCCGCCGAAGCCGCCGGTCGGGGGTTGGCCCATCTGACCGTTGCCGTTCTGACCGCCCTGCTGGTTCTGACCGCCCTGCTGATTCTGGTTGCCCTGCTGGTTCTGGCCGCCCTGCTGGTTCTGGTTGCCCTGCTGGTTCTGGTTGCCCTGCTGGTTGTTCTGGCCCGGCATGCCGCCTCCGCCGCCAGGACCGCCGCCCATGCCGCCCCCGCCGCCGGGGCCGCCGCCCCGTCCGCCCTGGACGGACGGCCCGGCCGTGACGATCGAACCGGTGTGCCCCTCGCCCAGCGTGGTGAGCGTGTACGCCGTCGGCCCCGCGACCGCGGTGACGAGGCTCAGCCCCACGACCGCCAGCGCCAGCCGCCGGCCGAGCCGGGCCGCGAAGACCAGGCCGAGCGCGGCGGTCAGACCGCCGACGAGCACGACCCACTTGAGCCAGGGCAGGTAGTCGGAGGAGCGGTTGAGCAGGACGTAACCCCAGGCCGCGGTGGCCGTCATGGCCGCCGCCATCGTCAGCGACGCCCACAGTGCGGTCCGCCGCTCCCAGAGCAGTGCCGCGCCCATACCGGTCAGCGGCGCGATGTAGGGGGCGAGGGCCACGGTGTAGTACTCGTGGAAGATGCCCTGCATAAAGCTGAAGACCACCATGGTGATCAGCAGCGCGCCGCCCCAGAGGAGGAAGGCCGCACGGGTGGTGTCGGTGCGCTTCAGCTTCCGGGTGGCCCAGATCGCGGCGCAGAAGAGGATCAGCGCGGCCGGGATCAGCCAGGAGATCTGGCCGCCGATGTTGGAGCTGAACATCCGGTCCCAGCCGGTCTCGCCCCAGTTGCCGCCACCGCCTCCGCCACCACCGCCGCCGACGCTGCCGGTCTCCTCGCCGTTGAGACGGCCGAGACCGTTGTAGCCGAAGGTGAGTTCGAGGAACGAGTTGTTCTGCGAGCCGCCGACGTAGGGGCGGGAGGACGCGGGCCACAGCTCCACGATCGCGACCCACCAGCCGCCGGCGACGACCATCGCGAGCCCGGCGAGCAGCACCTGGCCGACCCGCTTCCTCAGCGGGGAGGGCGCGAGGGCGACGTACACGATCGCCAGCGGCGGCAGGATCAGGAACGCCTGCAGCGTCTTGACCAGGAAGGCGAGGCCGATGGCCACGCCCGCCCAGACCAGCCACTTCGTCCGGCCCTTCTCCAGGGCGCGCTGGGTGCAGTAGACCGCGGCGGCCATCAGCAGGGCGAGGGCCGCGTCCGGGTTGTTGAAGCGGAACATCAGCGCGGCGACCGGCGTGAGCGCGAACACCGCCATGGTGAGGAAGCCGGCCGGGGCGCCGAAGCGGCGGCGTACGGCCGCCCACAGCACTCCGGCGGTGGCGACGGCCATCAGGACCTGCGGGAACAGGATCGCGAAGGAGTTGAGGCCGAACAGCCGCACCGACAGCGCCATCGGCCAGAGCGAGGCCGGGGGCTTGTCGACGGTGATGGCGTTGGCGGAGTCCAGCGAGCCGAAGAAGAACGCCTTCCAGGACTGGCTGCCCGCCTGCACGGCCGCCGAGTAGAAGGAGTTGGCGTAGCCGGAGGCCGTGAGGTTCCAGGTGTAGAGGCCGCCGATCAGCAGCAGCGCGAGCAGGAAACCGGGGCGTGTCCAGCGGTGGTCCTCCGGCCGTCCCCGCCACAGCCGCCGGGCGAAGGGCGGCGCGGGCTCACCCGCTTCCGGGGCCGGGGGCTCGGCGGGCGCCTGTGCCACCACCGGTCCCTGCGGGGCCGTGGTCGGCGGTTCCCCGTCGGCGCCGGGATCCCCCGGCCGGCTCGTCGTCTCGAACTGCGTGGTCATCGTGCGTTCCTCGAATCCTGATCGTGCGGGCGCACCGGCCGCATCGGCATGGTCGGCTCCCCCCAGGTGGGGTCCGCGGCTTCTCCGGCGCGGAACGGGGTGGTGGTGTACGTCGGCCGGAACCGGTCCTGGTGGCCGTACGGCCCCGGCTGTCCCGGCCGTACCGTCGCCGCGGCCGCGGGGACCGGCGGGGAGGTGGGGTGGGGAACGGAAAGGGAGGTGGGGTGGGGAACGGAGCGGGTGTGCTGGGCGGGGTGGTGCGCGGCGACGACTGCCGAGCCCTCCGTGGGGGCCCCGTCGCGCCGGTCCGGGAACACCCAGGCCCGGAACAGCAGGAACCGCAGCACCGTCGCCGCCAGGTTCGCGGCGACCAGGACCGCCAGCTCCGTGGAGTGCGCGGGGTCGGAGGTGGCCGCGTTCAGCGCGGCGAGCGAGCCGCTGGTGAGGGCCAGTCCGATGCCGAACACCACCAGCCCCTGCGCCTGGTGCCTGATGACCCCGCCGCGGCCCCGGACGCCGAAGGTCAGACGCCGGTTGGCAGCGGTGTTGGCGACCGCCGAGACCAGCAGGGCCAGCGCGTTGGCGGTCTGCGACCCCGAGAGGGTCCGGAAGCCGCTGTAGAGGAGCAGATAGAAGAGGGTGGAGAGGCCGCCGACGACACAGAAGCCGAGGAGCTGGCGGGCCAGGCCGCGCGGTACGTCCTGGATCTCACGGTCGCGGGGGTCGTCCCCGAAGGGCCGGGCGAGCCGGTCCAGGGCGAGGGACCCGGTGGCCAGCGCCTTCCCGACCCTCCACACCCCCTTGAGGTCGTCGGTGGCGGTCCGCACGATGTGGACGGTCGAGTTCGGGTCGTCCACCCAGTCCACCGGCACCTCGTGGATCCTGAGCCCGGCCCGCTCCGCGAGCACCAGCATCTCGGTGTCGAAGAACCACCCGGTGTCCTCGACCAGCGGCAGCAGCACCTGGGCGACGTCCCGGCGTATCGCCTTGAACCCGCACTGCGCGTCCGAGAAGCGGGCCTGCAGCGAGCCGCGCAGGATCAGGTTGTAGGCCCGGCTGATGAACTCGCGCTTGGTGCCGCGCACCACCCGCGAGGAGCGGGCGAGCCGGGAGCCGATGGCCAGGTCGGAGTGACCGGAGATCAACGGGGCCACCAGCGGCAGCAGCGCGTTCAGGTCGGTGGACAGATCCACGTCCATGTAGGCGAGGACCGGCGCGTCGGACGCGGACCACACCGTCCGCAGGGCCCTCCCGCGCCCCTTCTGCTCCAGCCGGAAGGACCGGACCTCCGCGAGTTCCGCCTCCAGCCGCCGCGCCACCCGCGGGGTGCTGTCCGTGGAGGCGTTGTCCGCGATCGTGATGCGGAACGCGTACGGGAACGTGCGCGCGAGGTGCTCGTGCAGTCTGAGCACACACGGCCGGAGGTCCTTCTCCTCGTTGTAGACGGGGATCACTACGTCCAGGACAGGCGTACCGGCGTTTCCGGCCGGGAGGTGCTCCCGCGCCGGCAGGGTGCCGGGAGAAGAGTCGGTTCGCATGACCACCACATTCGCGAGCCGCTCTGTTATGCCCGTGTGCTCACACTGTGGTGCGCCTGTGAGTCCGGCTCCCGGCGTACGGCGTCGGCCACGAGGTCGTCTCCGTCGAACTCCCCGTCGTACCGGGCCTCGTCGAGCTGCCAGTTCGCGGCGTCGTCGAGGAGCGGCACGTCCCGGCCGAGGGCCGGCAGATGCACCGTGAACACGGTCCTGCCGGGCACGCTGTCGACGGTCACCGCGCCGCCGTGCGCGTCGGCCACGGCCTGCACGATGGCGAGGCCGAGCCCGGTCGACCCGGACGCCCGGGACCGCGACGAGTCGCCGCGCGCGAACCGCTCGAACACGTGCGGCAGCAACTCCTCGGGAATGCCCTGCCCGTCGTCCTCGACGTCGACGCACATCCACGGCCCGCGCCGCTGCACGCGCGCGGTGACGGTGGTGCCGGGGGGCGTATGCGTACGGGCGTTGGCGAGCAGGTTGACGAGGACCTGCTGCAGCCGGGCCGCGTCGGCCGACACGAGGGCGGGCACGTCCGGCAGGTCGAGCCGCCAGCTGTGGCTCCGCCCGGCGACGCGCGCGTCGCTGACGGTGTCCACGACGAGGGGGATGAGGTCGGTCTGCTCGAACTGCAGCGGCCGGCCGGCGTCGAGCCGTGCGAGCAGCAGCAGATCCTCGACCAGCATGGTCATCCGCCCGGACTCGGACTCGATCCGCCCGAGCGCGTGCCGGGTGTCGGGCCCGATCTCCTCCCGGCCGCGCCGGGTCAGCTCGGCGTAGCCGCGGATCGACGCGAGGGGCGTCCGCAGCTCGTGACTGGCGTCGGCCACGAACTGCCGTACGCGCGTCTCGCTCTCCTGGCGTGAGTGCAGGGCGCCGTGGATGTGGTCGAGCATGCGGTTGAGCGCGGCGCCGACCTGGCCGACCTCGGTGTGCGGGTCGGTCTCGGAGGCGGGGACGCGTTCGTTGAGGGTGACCTCGCCGGTGTGCAGGGGCAGTTCGGAGACCCGGGTCGCGGTGGCCGCCACCTTGCGCAGCGGCCGCAGGGCGACCCCGACGAGCACGGACCCGGCGATCCCGGCGGCGACGAGCCCGGCGCCGGTGACGCTGAGTTCGACGGCGATGAGGGTGTTGAGGGTGCTGGTGACGGACTTGGTGGGCAGGCCCACGTAGAACGTGTCACCGTCGCGGTTGGTCTCGTACTGGACCAGGTAGTCGCCCTGGTCCGGGAGGCTCACGCGGTGTGCCCTGCCGTCCGTCGAGACTCCGGCGAGTGCGGCGAGGTCGGCCTTGCTCAAGGTGACGGCCGTCATTTCCTGCTGGCCGGTGGTGCTGGAGCTGGCCAGCTTGCCAACGACCCCCTTGGTCACGGTCCCGTCCTCCACGGCGGCACCGATCGTGTACTCCGGCGAACCGCCCTTCGTGACGAACTGGAGTTTCTCGTCCGTCGTCAGGGTGAGGGTGTCGGAGCCGCCCGGCGCCCCGCTCTGCAGGGAAGCGCCCGGCCCCGGCCCCCTGGGCCCGTCGGTGCGCTTGGCGATGTCCTTGACGTTGGCCGCCAGCTGGTCGTACAGATGCTCGCTCAGCGCGAACGTCGTCACCGTCCCGATGACCGAGGCCACCACCGCGATCAACGCCACCGCGGAGACGACGAGCCGCGTACGCAGCGTGCGCGGCCGTCGTCCCCGCCCTCGCCGCGGCCGCGGCCACGACCGCGTACGCGTCCGCCGTCGCCCGCTCACGACGCCGCGGGCTTGATCAAGTAACCGGCCCCGCGCCGGGTGTGGATCATCGGCTCCCGCCCGGCGTCGATCTTCCGCCGCAGGTACGAGATGTACAGCTCGACCACGTTGGCCTGGCCGCCGAAGTCGTACGACCACACCCGGTCGAGGATCTGCGCCTTGCTGAGCACGCGCCGCGGATTGCGCATCAGGAACCGCAGCAGCTCGAACTCCGTGGCGGTGAGGTGGATGTTCGCCCCGCCCCGCGACACCTCGTGACTGTCCTCGTCGAGCATGAGGTCACCGACGACGAGCATCGAGTCGGAACGGCGGTCGGCGGCGCCGGAGCGGCGGATGAGCCCGCGCAGCCGGGCGACGACCTCTTCGAGGCTGAACGGCTTGGTGACGTAGTCGTCCCCGCCGGCGGTCAGTCCGGCGATCCGGTCCTCGACCGCGTCCTTCGCGGTCAGGAAGAGCACCGGCACATCGGGCAGCTCGCGCCGCAGCCGCCCGAGAACGGTCAGCCCGTCCATGTCGGGCAGCATCATGTCGAGGACGACGGCATCGGGCCGGAAGTCCCGGGCGGTCTGGAGGGCGCCCGTGCCGTCCCCGGCACTCCGGATCTGCCAGCCCTCGTAGCGCAGGGCCATGGACAGCAGTTCGGTGATCGACAGCTCGTCGTCCACCACAAGCACGCGGACGGGGCTCCCGTCCGGCCTCAGCAGTTCGGTGCGCCCCTGGGGCGAGGTCGTGGTCATGCTGGACACCTTGTCGGCGCCCCCTGAGAACGCCCTTTCCGGAACCTGTGATTTTTCTGAGAAACGCACAGGTACCTCTCAGGCAGCCCCTGGGAAGATCTCCGACCTCTCGGACACCGCCCCCGCCGACCAGCGCTTTCCCGGTCGTCCCCACGGCGTTCTCCCGGCCGCCGCACCGCGGGCCCACAGCTCCACGAGCGCGGGGACGCGCCCCCGCGCCCCCGCCCTGACCCCGCTCTTACGCAAGCGCCGTCATGCTTCGCGCCCGCCCCCGCTTTCGCCCTTGCCCCAGCCCCGGCCGTCCCCATCCCCTCGCACGAAGCTGTGACTCCGCTCGACCTTGGCGATGTGCAGGGTGTAGTTCTCGTACCACTCGGCCCTCCCCCGCTCCTGCGCCGCCCGGTGCTCGACGTCGGTCCGCCACCGCTCGATGGCTTCGGCGTCCCGGAAGTACCCCACCGTGATCGCCGGCCCGCCGGGCCGCCACGCCTGGTCCATCCCGAGGAACCCGGGCACCCCCTTCACCAGTTCCTCCATCCGCTCGGCGGTCTCCGCGTACCCGCTCTGGTCCCGGGTCCGCGTGGAGGTGAAGACAACGGCGTAGTACGGGGGTTCATGAGCAGGAACCGGCGCGACGACGGACGGGTCGACGAGCGCGTCGCCAGATGCGTCGTCGGGTGTGCCATCGGGTGTGTTCTCGGCTGTGCCGGCAGGTACGTCGGCAGGTGCTGTCCGCTGATCATCCATGGCCTCACTGTCGGGCCGGGCCACGAGCGCCGTCCACACACTTTCCGAACGGGATCCAAAAGGGATCACAGTCTTTACGCCCGCGCCGAGGGCCGAGCCGCCGCGCTCAGAACAGCCCGTCCTGCACGCCGCCCCCGTCCCTCCCGCTCCCCGACTCCCGTACGGGCACGGTGACGGCGTCACGGGCCTCGTGGCCGGCGGGCGCGGTCAATTCCCACCCCGTCATGAGGCGGCTGTCGAGGACGACGACGCCCCGGCCGGTGGCCAGATGCAGATCGGGCCCGGCGACGGCGAGCACCTCGCCGCCCACGACCCCGCCCGCGACCAGCTCACTCACCACACCGTCCGCGGCCGGCAGCCCGTCGAGCCCGAACACCCCGAAGTGATCGACCGCCCGGAACGGCACGGGCTCCAGCGACTCGGGCCACCCCGCGAGCCCCAGCGCGCGCCCGTGCAGCACGGCCAGCTCGGAGACGCGCTCCCCGGCGCCCGGCAGACGGGCCCGTACGACTCTCTTCTCGGCGTACGGAATCCGGTCCGGCACCCCGAGTGCGGCCCGCAGCACCTCCTCCGCCCGCCGCGCGGCCATCAGCGGCCCCCGCCCGAGCCACCCGAAGGAGACCGCCCCCTGCTCCAGCAGCCGGGCCGAGCCCCGCTCGACGGCGGTGATCCCGACCTTCACCATGCCGGGCCCGAACCAGGCGAGGTACACGTGATACGGCCGCGGGTCATCGGCGATCGTGTCGGCGGCCACGGAATGCGCCCGGTCAAGACGCGCGCACTCCTCGCACCGGGCCCCGGTGCTGCGCCCCGAGACCCCGGCCCGCAGCGGACATGGGTTGCCCCTGGCGCCGACGCACGTCCGCCGCCCCTCGGCCACGACCCCGAAGGCCATCGCCTTCCCCCGCGGCAGGGGACTCAGGCGCCCGCCGGTCCACGCCAGCAGCGGCCCGTCCGCGCCCCACCGCAGACCCGTACATCTCCACACGCGTGCCATCCCTCACGACCCTAGAGGGCACCACTGACAACGCCGCCGCCCGGCCGGGCGAGGACGGGGACAGACACCGTGGAGGAGCAGACACCTTGGTGGGAACAGACACCGTGGTGGGAGCAGACACCGTGGTGGGGCAGAACGGCACGGCGGGACGCGCTCCCCGCGGAGCGCAACCTGCCGCCGCTTCAGAACCCGGCCCCGACCCGGGCCCGGCCCTGGTTTCCGTCTGTGTCTCGGACTACAGCTTGCTCATCTTGGTGTACGGGCTGAGGATCCGCTGTCGCGCGGACCCGAAATCGACGAGCGCGGCGATGCCGTCCTCGATGCCGATCACCCGGCCGAGGCCGTACATGTCGTGTGTGACCTGGTCGCCCACCGCGAAGTGCTTGGGCGGCGGGGCGACCGGGGCCTTGAAGGGACTGGTGGGCAAATAGCGCTTCGGTGCACCTGGCTTTGTCATCTCGACCAGTATGCGCCCACGCGTATCCGCCAGTCCGCCCTCTTCCGTCCCCGGCCTCTCTCCCGACACGCTCCACTGACGGCGTCGTGTGATCGCCGCCCCACGAACCCGGTGGTCAGAACCGGTGCTCAGAACCCGGTGCTCAGAACCCGATGGTCAGAACCCGATGGTCAGAACCCGATGGTCAGAACTTCAGCACCTCACGGTCGAGCGGATACCGCGCACGGTGCGGCCCGTCGTACGGCGAGGGCGTGATCGGCAGGACGCCGGTCGGCTGCAGACCGAGGTTGTCGTCCCAGATCCGGGGCTCGACCTGCCCGACGACGCGGAACTGCCGGAACGTGAACGGCGGGCTGTCGGTCGGGAAGAACTCGGGGGTGGTCATCACCTGGAAGTGCAGATGCGGGGTGGTCGAGTTGCCGCTGTTGCCGATCAGCCCGAGGACCTGGCCGGAGGCGACCCGGTCGCCCTCCCGGACCCGGAGCGAGCCGGGTGTCAGGTGGGCGTAGAGCAGATAGCGGCCCGGCGCGACTTCCACGGTGACGTGGTTGCCGACCGTGTCCTCGATCGGCGGGACGGGCGGTGTCTCGGGCGGCGTGTTGTCCGGGATCCCGTCCTGGACCTCCACCACGGTGCCGCCGAGCGAGGCCACGACCGGCTGACGGTAGCTCAGGTAACTGGTGAGCCGCGCGGGGTCGCCCTCCCAGGTCTGCCCCTGCCTGCCGACCCGGTACCAGTCGATCGCGAAGCGCTGCGGCACGTAGAAACGGCCGTTGATCGGAGCGAGGCCCCGCCGGTGGTGGGTGTTGCCGCAGCAGGACTCGCTGGAGTACCAGGTACCGGGACGGACCGGCGGGCCCAGGTTCAACGGCGGTCTGTGAGCGGTCCGGGTGAACTGCACCGTCTCCTCGAAGGCGACGGTGCCGGAGGGCGCCAGAACGGCACCCTCAAGGTGATGTTCGAGGACCTTGGGCACCCGCTCACCGCGGTCGAGGACCAGGTCGAGCCAGATGATCCACTGCTGGGAGCCCTGGATGACGGTCGGCGTCGGCCCGGGAGGCGCCGGAGTGTCCGCGTCCGCACCCGGCAGCGGGTCACCCACCGGGTTGGCGGCGTCGGCCAGCGCCTGACCGCTCAGCGAGCCGACGACCCGGTGCGTGCGGGCGTCGCGGACCTCGACGCGGTCGAGCCGCAGGGGCGTGCTGCTGGGCAGGGAACTCGTGGTGAGCAGTTCGTACGAGAGGTGCGTCCTGTCGTCCGTGGCGACGAACGGCGCCGGTTCGGTCAGCACCGCCGCCGTCAACGGCGTGAACTGTGCGCCGGGCGCCGCGGTGGCCGCAGCGGTTCCGTGTCCTTGTCCCGTCGAGGCCACCAGCAGGCCGGTCGTGAGCACGGCGGCGGCGAGCCCGCGGAGAAGCGGGCGGCGGCCGGTGCGTTTGCGAGGGTCGCGCTCTGCCATTGCGCTCTCTCATTCGTCGGACCCGGGGCCGCGAAGGACACCGGCACGCCCCACGCCGAGGCACGGGCCCATGTAATCCGCCGGTGCGCGGCTCCGAGCGGAGGCCGCCGAGTCAGACACCGAACTGCACCCGTCCAGCCCCATCGACCACCACGTACGCACCTCCCGGCAACCCGCGCGCCGTCCTCCCCGCAGCCCTGTGCCGTCCTCCGCTGCCGCACGTCCGTTCAACGCAAGAGGCCCCGGATCTCTCCGGGGCCTCTCACCTGTGTGCACTCGGCAGGATTCGAACCTGCAACCTTCTGATCCGTAGTGATCTGAAGGACTTCCACAGGTTCCACAGGCTCCAGAGAGCGCCCCCCGAGACCGGCTCAGAGGCTCCGCATCCCGTCCTTCCCACGCAGTCCGTGAGACGCGTGTGAGACGGGGCGGCGCCGCTCGGTGATCTCACCCACCGCACGGCGCCTTGATCCAGACCCACCCTGATCAAGGAGTCCGAACCATGAGCACCACCGTACAGATCGCCTCCATGGACTTCGGCGAGATCCTCGCCGATGCCGACGAGGCCCGCGCCAACCCGAACGCGACCCGGACCAGGGCGCAGACCACCGTGGCGGAGGTCCTCGCCGAGCAGGAGCGCGAGGCGGTCCGCCGGTCCGTCGACGCGCAGTTCCCGGCCGTGGCCGCCTTCCTCGCCGAGGAGCCCGCGGAGTGCCCGGAGTGGTGCCTGCGGGCCCTCGAGCCGGAGCACCATGGCGACCACGTGAGCGCTGCCGTGGCCCTGATTGCCCCCGGCCACACGGCCCCGTACATCGATGCGCGCCTGGTGGACCTCGGAGGCGGGCCGTTCGTCGGCGTCGCCGGGGTGGACCTGACCCCGCAGCAGGCTCTCACCGAGGCGTCGAAGCTGCGCGCGTTCGCCGGGAGCGTCGAGGGCCTGGCCAACTACTTGGGCGCCATGCCGGCGGTGGAGCGCCCCTCGAGCCACGCCCTCAAGGTGGACGACCCCGGGCACTTCCCCTGGTGTGCCGTCGACGAGTGCGTGGAGCGCCGCTACGCCAACGGCGAGACCCTCGTCGAGCACAGCGGGACCGAGGCCGTGATGCCGGTGCCCGAAGGGATGGCCGGTCACCCGGCCGTGCTGCTGAGCGCGGGCCTGTACGCGAACACCGACTCCGGCTCGACGACCCTGTCCTTCAACTGCGGCGGCGAGGGCGTGGCCCTCGACAGCGAGGAAGCGGCTCGGGTGATCGGCAGCCTGGCCGTGTTCCTCGAGGACATGCACGCTCTGCACGCGCAGTTGGCCAAGGCGCCGACGGGCCCGGAGGGCCCGTGCGGCGGACTCGGGGGAGCGTGCGTCACGAGCCACCAGGTGCCGCCGCGGCTGCCCGAGGACGTCCACTGTGACGGCCCGCGCGTGACGATGGCCGGCGACTGCGGCGGGGAGTTCCCCGAGGTCTACCTGAGCCAGTGGGTGGGCGAGGGCCCGCGCGTCGTCGTCGACGGCCACAGGCAGGACCTCGACCTCGAGGGCCTGGACGAGATGCTGTCGAACCTCCACTCCTACGAGCTGCGCCTGCGCGCCATGCGCGAGCAGCTGGCCGCGCTGATGGGCGGCGCCCGATGAACCAGCGCGCTGTCACTCTGGCGACCGTCGACCACGGCAACGTCACCATCCCGGAGCCCACTTGGTGCGTGGGACACGACGACCACGTCCCGGTCCATCGCTCCGACCTGACCCACTACGGGCCCGAGACCAGCCTCGCTTTCCGTGGGGCCGCGCTGCACCGGCTCCGGATCGGGCAGGCCCCTTTCGCCAAGCTCGACACGCGTGAGCTGTGCGGCTATCTGGTGCAGGAGGAGTTCGCCGTCACTGTCACGCCCGCCGGTCTGCAGGCGTTCGCGGATGCCTTGGTCTGCCACGCGGGCGCCCTACGGCACGAAGCCCGCAAGCTCGCCGCGATCCTCGCCGGAGGTGAGGAGAAGTGAGCGAGCAGACCACGAACCCGGGCGACTCCCACGACCTCCGCGCGCTCCTGGCGGTCGTCCTCGACGCGTTCACCCTCCCGTACGGCGTCGAGGACTACGACAAGCGGATGGCCGAGCGGACACGCTGGGCACGGACCGCGGTCGAGGGCGCCCTCGCCGAGGACCCGGCAGACATCGGATGGAACGCGGACTACCTGCGCGGCAAGCTGCGCGCCGAGGAGGCAGAGGCCGCCGCGCGAGAGCGCAACCGGTGCCGGCGGTGCCGGAAGCCGTTCAACGAGGACGACACGGCGTCCGACGGCCGCGCCCGCCACGGTGACACCGCGTACTGCCGGGGGTGCGTCGGCAACTGCCACGACGGGGGCGCAGAGCACGTCTGCGTGATCTGCGACCCGAAGCGGTACGGGGGTGGCCGGTGAAGCGGGACCCGTTGCTGTGGGCCGCGCTGGTCGCGGTCCTGGTCGTCCTCGCATCGGCGGAGTACCGGCTGGCGGTGGCGTGCGGCTTCGGCCAGTACGTCGCCGCCGGCGTCCCGGCCGCCCTCGACGTCTACGCGCTCGCCGCGCTCCGCGCCCGCCGGGACGTCCTCGCGGTCGTCGCCGTGCTCATCGGCGTGAACGCTGCGAGCCATCTCGTCGAGGTCGGTCTCCTGCCCGTCGACGTGCCCCTCGTCGTCGCCGTCTCGGCGGTCGCCCCGCTCGTGCTGTGGCGCGTCCACCGGCTCGGCGGGCACCACCAGGAGCCCGCCCCCGCGCCCGCCGTATCCGCCGTACCCGAGGCGTACCCGCCCGTCGAGGTACAGCGGGATACACCGGCCCCCGAGCCGGTCGAGCAGGCGCCCGTGCTGCCGGTCCTCGGCCCGTTCGCCAGCCTCGAGGAACTCCCGCGTATCCGCCCGTACCCGGCCGCGTATCCGCCCGCTGAGCAGGAGGAACACGAGCGCGCCGAGGACGCCGTATCCACCCCGGATACGGACTCGGATACACCGGATACGCTCCCGCTCCCGCCCGGATACGCGCGCGCCGACGGCGCCGAGGACGACCTCACCGAACGGGCCCGGACCGACTTCGCGCAGCTGCTCGCCGACGGCCGCGCGCCCTCGATCCGGTCCCTCAGAGATACGTACTCGATCGGCCAGCCACGCGCACAACGCATCCAGGCCGAACTGGTCGGCTCGTGATCGCCGCTGGCTTCTTCGCTGCTGCCGCTCTCCTCGCGCTGTTCGGTCTCTGCGCCGTCGCGCTGCACGACGTCCCGAAGATCTCCGGGACCGTCGCCCTGATCATCACCATGACCGCGCTCGGCGTGGTCATCCTCCGCTGAGGAACCCACCATGAACTACGTCACCTTCGGGGGCGTCACCGTCGGACTCTGCATCCTCGGCTACCAGCTGATGAGCTGGTGGCCCGGCCGCAAGCAGCTGATGAAGGACCCCGCCCGGCACGCGGCCAAGCTACTTCCGTTCCTCGCCTCCTGGGCGTACGGATGCCTGACCACCCTCGGGATCGGCGGCCTGATCGGCGCCGCGTCCAGCAGCGTCCTGGGCCTGTCGAACTGGCTCGGCGACGTGGCCCTCGTCTGGGGTGTCGGCGAGTCCATCGGCCAGCAGGCCGGGGCGAAGACGTTCGTCCCCCTGTCCGGCCCCGGGGCGGCCCTCGTCCTCATCGCCACGTGCGTGTTCATCGCGGCCGTGAAGAAGGCCGGCGACGACACCTCGAAGACACTGAAGCTCGGCGCCTGGTGCGGCATCACTCTCGGCACGTCGGCCGGGGTCGCGGGGTTCGCCGCGGTGCCGCTCGCGCAGGCGGCGAACTGGTGCGGCGACAACCTGTACGCGGCCGTCTGATGGGCGGCAGCAAGCAGCCCGCAGCGGATCCGGAGGAGCCGTCCCGGGCGGCCGGCGGATGCGTGCTCGTGATCCTCGCGGGGGTCGTCGTGGCGGTCGCCTTCGCCGTGGACGAGGCCGCCGGGGTGCTCCTGGTCGTCGTCGTTGGGGCGGTCGCGCTGTACCGCTCGGCACGCCGCATGTCCGATTCGTCCGCCCCTCCCCCGCCGCAGGAGGGGCGCCCCTCCTGTAGCGAATGCGCAGGTCACGAGCTTCTCGGCGTGACCCCTCTCGGAGGTCAGAAGGGGATGTTGATCTACACGATCGCCGACCCCGACCGCCCCAACCACACCCACGTCCACACCGGACCGGGGGAGGTGACCGAGCCATGATCCGACGCTTCCTCGCCCGCGTCCTCGAGTACTGCGGTGACTGCGGCTGGTGGGTGGAGAACTGCCCCCACCAGAAGTGACCCCGCCCCTCCCGCCGTAGCTCTGCGGCACCACCGAGCGGCCCCCAGACGGACACTCGTCACCGTCTGGGGGCCGCTCGGTCTGTGCGTAGAAGCTGCGCAGGAGACCCGGTCCGGCCGCCTCGCCTGGGAAGCATTGCGCGGCCGGACCGGGGGTCTGTGCGGGCCGGGGACCTCCACCGGCCGGGGGTGCCGGTCCGGTCGCCGGCCCCCGCGCGGAGGGCTGGCGACCGGACCGGGGAGGAGGAGGCGCCCGCCGGGGGCGAGCACCCACCTTCTTCGGGACCGGCCACCGTCAGAGGGGGGCCACCAATCGGACGTAAGACCGGTCCCGAAGTCACTGGGTCTTGGCGCAGTCGGGGCAGGCGTACACGCCGACACTGCGATTGTGAGCGCCCCAGTAGCCGACGGCTATGCCCGCGTACACGGCATCGTCCCCGAGCGGCAGGCAGCACCAAACGCAGTGCTCCGCATTGCGCTGCGCGCGGGTCAGCTGCCACATGGTCGGGAGGGCGCGCGGGCTCATGACACCCCGCCCCGCGAACGGGCGTTGGCCTCGGCCACGCCCGCGCTGAGGGCCTCGCTCAGGGACAGGGGCCGCAGCTTGCCCGGGTCGGCGTCCCACTCCCGGCCGCCGCCGATCGGCCGCAGCTGCACGTACGGCCCCTCGAAGCCCATGACCCTGCCGACCCGTCTGCGGACGGTGTCCTCGACCGTGTCGCCGAGGGCCGGCCCGGGCACGGTCACCGCCTGATCTTCCGGCGCGGCCGGTGGTGGGCGCGTATGGCGACGTTGAGGTCCGAGACGCGCGACAGGTCGTCGGCCGCTCTGGCGGTGGCCCGCTGCTCCGCCAGGCGGGCGCAGTGCTCGCAGTCGGCCGGAGGCTTGGGCTCCTCGGCGGGGAGCCCGAGTTCGACGGGCGGGTCCATCGTCGTCTTCTGCACGGTGCTCACCTTCGAGACTCCCCTCGCTGTGTCCTCTCACCACGAGCCAACTCCCGCCCGCGCCTGTGCGCCGGACATGGCCCCGGACATTCGGGCGGACTTTCCGGCGGCAGACGGACTTTCCGCGCCGGACACAGCGGCTACGGTCGGATGAACAGCACATCGGGGGTGCGGAGTGGACGACGAGCGGACGCCGTTCGCGCACGAATGCGCGGCACGCGGATGGGACAGGCCGGAGGCGTTCCTGCGCGCGTTCGACTCGGCCGCGGCGCTGGTGGGGGAACAGGTCACGGTCACCGACCGGCAGTTCCGGCGCTGGCGGCTCCCCGCGCCTCCCCGGCCGCGGCCCCGGGCCTGGCGCGTGCTGCATGCGATGTTCGGCACAAGTCCGCTCAACCTGGGCTTTCCCGGACCGGAACCGAGTGCCACGGTGGAAGCAGTACCCGAGTTCCGCGAGGGGGTGTCCGTGGACCGCCGCGCCTTCGTCACCGACTCAGTCGGCGCCGTCGCCGGCCTCGCCCTGGGTACGTCCGAAGCCGTGGGCACGGCGCACCTGGTGGAGCTCCGCGAGGGCCTGCGCTCGCTCTACACCCTCGACGACGCGTACGGGGGCGGTGACGTCCGCTCCCTGGCCGTACGGCACCTGACCCGCGTCCGGCGCGTCATCAACACCGGCACCTACCCCGACACCATCGGCCGCCAACTCCAGCTCCTCTCTGGGGAGACGGCCGAGCACTGCGCCTGGCTGTACTACGACAACGACGACCAGGACACCGCCCGCCGCTACTGGGGCGAGGCCCTGACCACCGCCACCGTGCTCCGCGACGAGGGCCTCGAGGTGCTCGTGCTCACGGCCCTGAGCATGCAAGCCAGCTTCGAGGGCCGCCCCCGCGACGGGTACAACCTCGCCCGCGCCGCCCACCAGCGCGCCGTAGGCCTCGGCTCCGCGGTGCTGCTCTCCCTGATCGCCTCCCGCGAGGCCCGCGCGCTCGCGCTCATGAACGACCAGAGCAGCGCCCGTAAGCGTCTCGCCGACTCCATGCGCATGGTGGAGCGCGCCGACCGTGGAAGGCCGGCCCCCGAGTGGGCCGCGTTCCACGGGCACGCCGAACTCGACTACGCCCACGGCCTGCTCTACACCGACGCCGGTCACCACAAGGCGGCCGTGCCGTTCCTACGGGCCGCGCTCGCCCACCAGGACCGCACCTACGGCCGTAACCGGGCCCTGTACCGCCTCACCCTCGCTCGAGGGCTCGTACGGGCCGGGGAAGTCGACGAGGGCGCCGCCGAGGCCGTGGGCAGCCTCGAGCACCTCGAGGAAGTCGAGTCCGGGCGCGTCACGCGGCGCCTGGCCGAGGTGCACGGACTCCTCGACGCCGTGGACGCCACCAGCGCCCGCACAGCGGCCGGAGAACTGGCCGAGTACACCCACGCGAAGGGAGACGGCAGATGACCGAGGTGACGTACGAGCGGTACGAGGGGCAGGAAGCGGCTGGCCAGCTCGATGCGTTCCTCGCCACGTACGAGGAGGTGTACGCGGACCCGCCCTACTGCGAAGGGCCGCGCGATGTGGCCGAGTTCATCGACCGCTACCAACAGCAGATCCGTACGCGCCCCGGCTTCCGGCTCGTGCTCGCCCGCGACGAGGGCCACGTCGTGGGCTTCACGTACGGCTACCGGCTACCGGCCGACACCGGATGGTGGGGCAACCTCCTCGAGCCGCTCCCGCAGGAGTTCACCCACGAGACCGGCGGGCGGACGTTCGCGGTCCTCGAGCTGGCCGTGCGCAAACCGTGGCGCCGCCGGGGCATCGCGGCCGGGCTGCACGAGCAGCTGCTCGAGGGCCTGGCGGTGGAGCGGGTGACGCTGACGATGCGACCGGAGCCCGAGGCCGCGCCCGCACAGTCGGCGTACGCGTCGTGGGGGTACCGCAAGGTGGGCAAGTCCCACCCATGGGAAGAGGCCCCGGTCTACGACTGCATGGTGCTGGACCTGACCTGAGCGGGGGCAGCGCCTGGCCTCGAGGGAGTGCCCGGGCGGTGCCCGCTTAGTCTCTCGAAGCCGTACGGACGACCGCGGCCGGGCCGGGGCCAGCGGACGGATCCTCGGCGCCGCCGAGGGTGCTTACAGGAGCGTTGCGAGGACCTCGCTCAGGTCACCCAGCCTCGCCGGGGACGTCCGCCACCGGTTGCCCGTCATGGCGATGTACCGGGCATCGTCGTAGACCTCGAGGCCGGTGCCGTCTGCGTACAGCCAGCGTCGGCCGGTGCCCTCGAGGGAGCCCCGCCCGAACACGTGCAGTCCCCGGCCCGACCGGGAGACCTCCACATAGGTCTGGGGAAGCTGGCTCAGAAGCAGCTCGGCCCACTGCACGAGGGTGCCGTCTTCACGGATGACCCGGTCGAGGTCGAGGCACACGGTGCCGTCCCCCTTCGTGAGCACGTACCCGATGCCGGCACCGACCCGCGACCGGTAGGCCCGCGCGAAGTCGGACCAGGTCGCCGGATTGGTGCTGCTGGCAGGCTTGCCGTGCGTGGTGAGCGGGACCTTGCGTGCCGAGTGCCGGACCCAGCGGGCCCGGCCGGTCATCTCACGGGGCATTCCGCCGGTCTCCGCGGCGCGGCGCTCACGGTAGGCGGCCTGCTTGCACGCTGCGGAGCAGTAGCGGGCATCCGCCCGTGCCCGCACCGGCAGCGGTGCCGGGCAGTGCTCGCAGCGCGGGCGGCGAGTGACGGGGCGTGAGGGCATACGACCACCCTAGCGGCACGGTGTTACGGCTACAAGCGCCCTACCTGCGGGGAAGTGACTGCATGGGTATGCGTCGATCGTGGGGGGAGCGGCGCGGTGTGTGATCACTGCTGGTCGAGGGGGTGGGCTGAACCGCCCAGACCCGTAGCGGGAGCCAGCGTCTATACGCTTGCGGTCGGGATCGAGGCGCTCGAGGGGTCTCCCCCCAGGTCAGGAGCCCTGCGCGCGGCGGTCATCTGCATACCCGTGCACTCCTGGGCGGGCTGTGTGACGTAGTGGAGTGCGTCGCCCTCGCCCTCCACGCTGGCGCGCCGGGCCGCAGCCGCTCGACAGCGGCCACTCGTGGCTTCTGTCCCGTGGTTCGCAGAGAAGATTCTTTTGCGATTCTCGCGAGAAATTTCCGTTTCTCATCGATCGCACGAGCCGGGCCGGGCGGGGTGGGAGGAGGGGGAGGGGGTGTCTCCCTCTGGCCGGACGCCCTCGGCCGGACCGAGGGGAGGGCAGTACCGGGGCGGTGTGGCGCGCGGTCCGAGGTCAGTCTGTGCGGTGTCCGTGGCCGGACATAGGAGTGCCCCCGGGGGCGGGCCGGTGGCCAGTCCCCAGGGGCGCGGCGCTGGTGGGTCTGTGCAGCGAGGAGAGGCTGATGAGTTGCTGCTCGCCACCATCGATCCGTGTGCTGCCGCGGCGTGCACACGGTGACGTTGACGCCGGGTCGGTGGGTGTTACTTCCAGGCGTTGGGCACGACGGTGCTCTTGGCCTCGACGCGGAGGGGCCGGCCGCCGGGGCCGCCTACGCCGGTGGTCGTGCTGGCCTTCCACATGACGTAGTCCAGTTCCTTGGCCGGGGCGAGCGGCTCGTACGGCTGGGAGTCGATGCGGATGCTGTCGTATCCGGTGACGGCGTGGTGGTCGCCGACGTCTGCCGCTGCCCAGTCTCCATCGTGCCGGGGCAGGCCGAGGCGGCCGAAGGTGGTGTGCGCGTGGCGGAGCGACTTGTTGCGGTCCCCGATGGCGGTGAGGTACTCACTCACGGCGGCGAGCGCGGCCTGGCGCTTCTCCTCCAGCGCGAGCGGGTGTGTCTCCGCGAGGGCGGTCCGGGCCTCGGTGATGCTGTCCTCGAGCGCCTGGCGCCGGGCCCCTTCACGTTCGTCACGGACTGAGCGGCGTGCAGCGGAGAGCTTGAGCTGAGCGAAGCGCGCGCGCTCACGGGCGTTGCCGGTGTCGTCGACGGTCACCTCCTGGTCGCCGTTGACGACGCGCCGCTCGAGGTCGGTGAGCAGCGTTGCCGCGGCCTCGGCTGCCTCTCGCGCGGCGATCACGGCGGGGTGCTGCTCGACGGCGTCGGCTTCACGAGCCGCGGCCTCGGCGGCGCGCCGCTCCTCGGCGGTGGGCGCGGTGCTCGGGGTCTGTGTGGTGTGGGTCATGGTCTGCTCCTCGGGGTGGGTGTGCTGGTAGATGGCTGCGGCAAGGTGCTCGGCTGCGGCCAGGCTGCGGCCGTTGAGGAGATCGGGGCTGAGGCCGTAGCGGTCGGCGATCTCCGCGAGGTCCTCCGGATCGGCCGGTACCTCCGGTTCGGGGACGTTGTAGCCGAGGTTCCGGGCTACCTCGCGTGCGCGTTCCGGGGTGACTTTGCTGGTCATGGGTCTCGCTTCCTGCTCATCGTCGGGATTTTTTCTGAGACGGTGCGTGCGGGGTTCACCGTGGCGGGGCCCCGGACGTTCGTCCTGGTGTTGCCGACTCCCCCTCTCCCGGCCCGCGGTGAAGTGGGCAGTGCTCGGCGGGCGCGTATGCGTCCACGGCAGTAGCGGACGCTGTAGCAGAGGACTCAGCGCGCGGCGGTGCAGCCTGAGAGCGGCCCGTGCGGGGGCGTAGCCGGCCCCTCATGCGGGCCTCGCTGCGGGGCGTTCCGGCGGGTCATGGTCGTGGTCGTCTCGGGTGACGGTGAGTGACGGGGATTCCGTAGGTGACACGTAGGTGCCGTAGGTGCCAGGCCCGTGGGTGCTGGCACCTACGGCACCTACGGTGTTTTCGCTGGCATCTACGCTCTCGTCGGTGACGCTGAGTACCCACGTCCACTTCTTGCTCTTGCCGAATCCGGACGGCTCGGAGCGGACGCGTGCCTTGCTCCTCGCGCGCTGCAACGTGCGCTTGGCAATGCCGTCCTTCTCTGCGGCCTTGATGACGTCCCCGGCCGCTGCCTCGCCGCCGTTGTCGGTGAGGTAGCCGACGAGCCAGGCGACGGCTTCATCGCGCTCGCTGACTTCCTCGCGGTCGACGGGGGCGGCGAGGGTGTCCTCGACGCTGCGTTCGGAGATCCCGGTGAACACGAGTCGTCCGACGTTGGCGTTGCCCTTGTAGGTGGGGACGTCGTAGCCCTCGATCCGGTACGACAGGGAAGGCAGGTCGAGGCTGCCGAGGCTGTTCTTCGTCTGGGTCATCACCTGCTCGCCGGTTTCGCGGTCGCGGGCGAACGCGATGACCGCGCGGGCGAGGTCCTTGAAGGCACCGGATCCTGAGATGAGCTGAGAGGCGTCGGTGCTGGATCCCTTGTTGAAGTGCGCGATGCCGAGGGTGAGCGCCTTGGTCCGCTCGGCCATCCGCACGAGAGGCTCGAGGGCCTGGCGCACGTCCTGGGTGCGGTGGGCGTCGGTGCTGCTGCCGAGCGTCGACATGAGCGGGTCGACGATGAGCCCGGCGACGTCGTACTCCTCGATGGCCTTCTCGATGAGTGAGACGTCCATGGGGAGCGAGATCATCGTCTCGGCCCGGTGCGCGCCCCCCGCGTCGAGCAGCGTCTCCTCGGCGTCGACGCGGAACACGCGCTCGAGGTCGGCGCCGGCCGCGATGAGCCGGGGCACCAGGGTGCGTGACCAGGAGTCCTCAACTGCCGCATAGAAGACGCTCTTGGGGTGCCCGTAGAAGGTGCCGGGGAGGTCGCCTCGGGAGAGGCGGGCGGCGACCCAGATGCCGAAGCTCGACTTGCCGGTGCCCTCGCGTCCTGCCGCGAGAGTGAGAGCGCCGGCTGGAACGCGGCCCTCGCCAGGCTGCGGCTCCCACGCCCACACCACGGGCTCCGGGTCGATCTCGGAGGCACGGGTGAGCCGCAGCGAGCGCGTGGGGGCAAGGCGCTGTGCAGTGATGCCGTGGCTCTCGAGCATCTCGCGGGCGTCGTCACGGGGGTTGGTCACGCGACCGCTCCCGCCCGGCGCGGTGCCCGTTCCGCGCTGTGCAGGGTCCTCGAGGCCTCGGCGTCCGACAGGCCGATGCGGGCCGCGGCGTCGAGCAGCGCGCCGTGGACGGCGTCGCCCTCGACCTTGCCCGCGCGCACCAGCTCGAGGGCGCGGCACCCTGCCCAGAAGAGGCGGGAGTTCCGCTCGCCCTCGCGGGCCTCGAGTACGAACGCGACCAGGCCGACGAGCCCGTCGAAGGGGCGGGCCGTCTCGATCTGCCGTACGGGCCGGGCAGGGGTGGCGCGCGCTCCCAGGAAGGGCGGCCATGGCGCGAGCGGGTGGGTGAACTGTCCGTCGCCTGACCAGCGGTAGCGGGCGCCGGAGGGGTGCAGCGAGGGCGCGGCGACGATGTAGCCGTTGGCCTTGACGTCGACGCCGGGGCCGAGCTTGCCGGGCAGATCGGCGCCGGGGTGAGCGTAGATCAGGTGGAGGCCGTCCCCGCCCGTCAGCTGCATGAGCGTGGCGGGCAGTGTCCCGTGCTCGGCCTCGAGGCGGCACAGCGTCGCGTGTCCGCCGTTGCGCGGGTCGATGTCGACCACGGCCAGGCCGTTCGGGGAGCAGGGCAGACCGATGCCGGCAAACGGGTAGCGGCTCCACCACGCGGTGATCTGCGCGGGGTCGCGCGTGGCGTCGTGGTAGCCGTGCCCGTGCTGGCCGCACTCCCCGCGGCAGGGGTGACCGGCTTCGTGCGCGCGGGGAATCGCCGGCGTCTTGCCCGCCAGGGGGAAGACGGACCAGCCGTGCGCGGCGTAGGCGAGGGCGTGGCTCATCGTCGGCGGGCCGCCTACCTGCTCGGCTCTCCCTCGGGGGTCGGTTCGTGTCATCATCGGTGGGTCCGTTCTGTGTTGAAGCCCTGGGTCGCCTGCGAGCGATTTGGCCCAGGGCTTCGGCTTTGCTGGATCGGATGAGGGCCCCTACCGCGCGGGTGCTGAAACACCTGCGGCCTGGTGGGGGCCCGGCTCATGCCGCTTCGAGAAGCTGTACGAGGCTCGCGGTGACAACCCTCTTGGCCCCGAAATCGAGAACCCGTACAGGAGACTCGCCCCGCTTGATCAGCGAGTAGAGCTGGCTCTTCGAGACCCCGAGAGCCGCTGCCGCGCGAGGGACGTCAACCGTGGCTGGCCAGCGCCTGATGTCGTCGAGGGTGGGTTGTAGCGCCTCACCCCCAGCGGCCCGTGACCTCTCGTTCATGTCAGGCCCCCGGGAGTGACGGTCTGCGTCTTGAGCCACCGCTCGATGGCGCTGCTGCGGTACCGGACCCGGGCGTATTTCCCCGGCCCTGTCTTCACATAGTCCGGACCGACACCGCGCCAGCGATAGTTCGCCAGGGTCTGGGGCGCAATTCCGTACACGGACCGCACCTGCTTCGGAGTGAGAAGCAGATCCTTCATATCCCGCCTCGCATGAGTTGAGTTTAGAAGCATATGCGTTTACAGTCGACGCATGCCGCAGACGATAACAGACGTTCCGAGGCTCAGAAAGATTCCCTTGAGCCCTACGCTGAGGCTCATGAGTGAGCAGAGGACTGGCCGCGGGGCCGTCGCAATGGGGCCGACTGCCGAGGCTGTAGCCAGTAACGTGCGCCGGGTCCGCAAGCACAGGGGACTCTCCACCTACCAGCTGGCTGACAGGCTGAAGCGCGGAGGACGCCCCATCGCGGCGTCCGCGATCTCGAAGCTCGAGCGTGGCGAGCGGAAGGTTGATGTAGATGATCTGGCCGCCTTGGCGGTCGCGCTCGAGGTATCGCCTTCCGCTCTCCTGCTCCGCCTCACCGACTCCCCCGACGAGCAAGTCCTCATCACGGGTACCAGCGCGGTGGCGGCCGACGTGGCCTGGGATTGGGCGAACGGACGGCGCCCGTTGCACGTGACTCCGGGCAGGGAGCAGACGCAGCTGCTCGAGCATCAGTTGTTCAGTCTTCCTCCGTGGTTGCGTGATCCGGTCGGGCCGATGAACGACGCGATGCGGAACCTGCCGAGTCTGCGTGACCCGCAGGTGCGGAGCCTGCTGCAGCAGCTGACGGGCATGACGATCGACGAGCCGCAGCCGCTTCCCGAGAAGTACCGCAGCCAGGGGGAGAGCGGCGAAGATGGCTGACCCGATCAAGAAGATCACGCTCAAGGGCGGCAAGGTCCGGTACCGGTTCGTCGTCGACGTCGGCCAGGAGCCCAAGAGGGACAAGGCCACGGGGGCAGTGATCCTCAACCCGGAGACCGGCGAGCCGGTGATGCGGCGGAAGCAGCTCACCGTCACGAAGGACACCAAGACCGAGGCCCTCAACGAGTACGCGCGGATCCAGCACCAGAAGTCGACCGGCACCTTCATCGCGCCGGCGAAGACGACCGTGGCCGAGCTGGTCGACATGTGGCTGAGGACCGCGACACGAGACGTCGAGGTGGCCACGAAGCGCTCGTACGAGGACGCGATGCGGTACGTCCGTACGCACCTCGGCACCAAGCACCTGCAGCAGCTCACCGAGGACGACGTCGAGTCGCTCATCGACTGGATGCTGACCAGCGCGCGCCGGATCGGCGGGAAGCCGGGTACGGGCCTGAGCGTCCGTACCGTGAGCCTCACCCTCGGTCGTCTGCGGGCCGCGCTCAACCTGGGCATCCGTCGGGGCCTGGTCGCGCGGAACGTGGCTGAGCACGTCACGATCCCGAGGCAGGCCCGGAAGGACGACAAGGAGCGCCGCCGGGCGCGGGTGCCGTGGACCGAGGACGAGGTGAAGACGTTCCTCGCGCACGTCGCCCCGGACCGTCTGTACGCCGCGATGCTGCTCTCGCTGATCGGCCTGCGCCCGGCGGAGGTCTGCGGCCTCCGGTGGATCGACGTGGACCTCGAGGCCGGCACCGTGTCCGTCGAGAAGACGCGGACGCTGGTGGCGGGCGAGGTGATCGAGAAGGACACCAAGTCGGCCTCGGGCGAGCGGAAGTTGCCGTTGCCGACGATCGTGCTCGCCGCGCTGCGGATGTTCCGCGCCCGCCAGGCGCGCGAGCGTCTCCAGGCGGGCGAGGGTTACGAGGCGTCGGGGCGGGTCGTCGTCGACGAGCTGGGGGCCGCGGTCAAGACCGACTGGTTGCGCCGGCGGGCGTACGAGCGGATGGAGTCGGCCGGGGTGCGCAAGGTCCGGCTGTACGACGCCCGGCACGCGTGCCTGTCGTGGATGGCGAACAACGGCGTGCCGGACACGGTCGTGAGCGCGTGGGCCGGGCACAGCGACCTGTCGTTCACGAAGCGGACGTATGTGCACCCCGACCCGCAGTCGCTGAAGGCGGGTTCGGACAAGCTCGCCGAGCTGCTCGGCTGACCATGATCAAACTGGGGATGTGAGAAATCGTGAGACGAACGCTCACCAAGCACGACAAAGGCCCCGATCCGCCTTAGCAGTTCAGGGCCTCTGACCAGCACTCTAGGTGCTTCTCTCTGGTGCACTCGGCAGGATTCGAACCTGCAACCTTCTGATCCGTAGTCAGATGCTCTATCCGTTAAGCTACGAGTGCTTGTTCTGTTTTCTGCCGTTCCTGGTCCTTTCGGCCCGCTCGCGGCGACAGGAAGAACATTACATGACTGCCGTCGCCATGTGAAATCCGTTTCCCCTACCCCTTGTGACCTGGGAAAACGACCTGCGAGGCGGTCTCGGGCCGAGGGCGGGAACGACGAAGCCCCGGTCCGATGGACCGGGGCTTCGTGATCAAGCGCGGAGGCGGAGGGATTTGAACCCTCGATGGGATTGAAGTCCCAAACCGCATTAGCAGTGCGGCGCCATAGACCGGACTAGGCGACGCCTCCAGCACAACCGCCCGCGCGAGCGCGAGTGGTGCGTGCAGATGATGACACAGCCTGGTGGGCTGTCACCAATCGCCTCCCACGGTACTAGGCGGAGAGGCCGCAGGGCAAAGCCGTAGGGCACGTCGGGAGTGGTGCGGAGGCCGACCGCGACGGGTGGGGACGAGGGGTGGCACCGCACGCAACCGTGGGGCGGGCGTGACGTTAGTCAGGTCATGTCGCAGAGTCCTCCCTCCACCCGCCCGCTCCCTCCCTCCACCCGCCCGCTTCCTCCCGCCGCGTCGCCCAGTCGCCCCGCCGCTCTGGGCCGGCTGCTCCTCGGCGCCGCCGCCTCGCTGGCCGCGGCCGCCGCCGGCACGCTCGCGCCGGTGGCGCCGGACGCGTACGCCGCCGAGGCGGTGTCGCGAACGCCGCTGCCCCTGCCCTCGCTCACCGGCCCCTTCGGCTCCGCGGACCGGTTGACCGTCACCGTGCGGGATGCCGGCGGCAGGGCGGACGGAACGTTCGTCCTGCGGTGTCATCCGCAGGGCGGCAGTCACCCGGACGCGAGCGGGGCGTGCGGACGACTCGACCGGCGCACGGTGTGGGGGACGGATCCCTTCGCGCCGGCGGGGTCCCAGGCCATGTGCACGATGCAGTACGGCGGGCCGGCCACCGCCCATGTCACCGGGACCTGGGCCGGACGTCGCGTCGACGCGACGTTCGACCGCCGGAACGGCTGCGAGATCGCCCGCTGGGACGCGCTCGTGCCCGTACTGCCGGACCTCCGCGCCTAGAGAGACGGGGAAGGAAGAGAAAAGAGAGGAGAGGGTGGGGAGGGAGGGAATCGGCCACCCGGCGGGTGGGGGCGGCGGGCCGTTCGACAGCCGCGCGCAGCCCGTACATATGTGCCGCCGACAAGGCCCCCCGGCAAAACGCACGGTCACGGCATCCCCGTCCGCACAGTCACCGCATCTCCAGATGTTCGGTGTGCGACCTCCCTCTCATCCGGCGTCGCGAGCGCAACCTCTGCCCGTAGACTCCCTCGCGTGACACGTTGCGGGCCGGTTGGCAAGATGGCCTCGGGCCCAGCGGTCGGCAAGGTGCGGTAACAGGGAGGAAGCGTCTCGTGAGCAGCAGGCCATCCCGAGGCGCTGCTCGCCTCGCAGCCATACTGGACGCGCTGCCCGACGCGTTGGTGCTGGTCAACGCCAATGGGACCGTCGTCAACGCCAACACGATCGCGCTGGAGGCCTTCGAGACCCCCGGGACCGCGTTGGTCGGACGCGGTCTGCTGGACCTGCTCCCCGAGTTCGACTCCCGGCTCATCCCGGGCTCCATGCGGCGGCCCGACACCATGGACCCGACCGGGCGGACCAAGCCGACCCGGATGACCGCCCGCCGGACCGACGGCAGCGAGTTCCCGGTCGAGGTCACATCCGCGAATCTGGAGAACGGCCAGCAGGCGTACGACGGTTACGGCTACGCCAACGACGAGCTGCTCATGCTGGTCGTACGGGATCTTTCGGGCACCGTCGACACCGAGGCCGAACTCGCGCGTTCGCAACGGCAGACCGAGATGATCCTGCGGGCCGCGTCCGAGGGCGTGGTCGGGACGGACACGGACGGGCGGATCGTTCTTGTCAATCCGGCCGCCGCGCAGATACTGGGTTACCGGGCCAGTGACCTCGGCGGACGCGAGCTGCACACGCTCGTGCTGCACTCCCGCGAGGACGGCGCCCCCTTCCCGTACGGCGAGTCGCCGCTCGCGGACACCCTGCGGTCCGGGCGCAAGCACCGGGTGCGCGGGCAGGTGCTGTGGGCGAAGAACGGCGAGAAGGTGTCGGTCGACCTGACGACCGCGCCGGTGCGGGACGGGGACCAGCTCGTCGGCGCGGTGATGACGTTCACCGACCGGCGGCCGTACGACAAGCTCGCCGAGGAGAAGGACTCCGAGGCCGAGACGCACGCGGAGGAGCTGGAGCGGCTCGCCAAGGAGCACGCCGAGGAACTGGCGGGCGTCCGGGAGGAGCACGCCGCCGAGCTGGCCGAGCTGAGCGAGCAGCACGCCGAGGAACTGGCCGCCGGCGACGAGCGGTACGCGGCGCTCGGCGAGCGCGAGAAGGACCGGTACGAGGCGCTGGCCGCGCGGCACGAGCAGCTACTCGCCGTGCTGGGCACCTCGCTGCGCGGCCCGCTGGAGCAGCTCCGCAGCGAGCTGGGCACCCTCGCCGCCGACGACGCCGGACAGCTGTGGCCCGAGGCCAACCAGGTGCTGCACCACCTGACCGCCGGATACTCGCGGATCACGACCCTCATCGACAACGTGCTCGGCTACCAGCGGATCGACGCGGGCGAGGACGGCCTCGTGCGTACGGCCGTGATGCTGGACGCGGTCGTCGCGGCCGGTGTCGACGGGGCCGTGGAGCTGATCGGGCCGGGGCGGGTGCAGTTCGCCGTGCACGCGCCGCCCATCGAGGCCGAGGTGGACCAGGTGCGGCTCGCGACCGCGCTCGCGCACCTCGTCGCCGACGTGGCCGGTGTGGACGCGACGGGCAACACGCCCGTGTCCGCCGGCGGGTACATGGACAACACCGTGGTGGTGGCGGCCGCGCAGCGCGGTGAGGTCGTCCGTATCGAGGTGCGCGGACCGTACGCCGGGGGAGACCCGGTGCACCAGCCGATCGTCCAGGGGATCGTCCGGGCGCACGGCGGTGTGCTGCAGACGGTCGAGGTGCCGGGGATGAGCGGCAGCGCGTATGTGCTGGAGGTGCCGCTCGGGGGCGGCGCCGGGGCCGTGCCCGCCGCCCCGTTGCCCGCGGTGGTGGACGCCGAGGCCGGATCCGGTGCCCCCGCGGGCGGCGCCGAGGTCGCCCTGCCCGAGCAGGCCGCCGCCGGTGGCGGGCGCAGGCGGGCGCGGCGGTCGTCGGTGGACGCCTTCCTGGAGAGCGAGGACGCCCCCGAGGCCGGCGGGCCCGAGGCCGCCGTCGCTCCCACCGGTCGGCGCAGGCGCCGGGCCGAGGACGCGCCGGTCGCGATCGCCGCGGCCGGTGCGGCTGACGGGGGCGCCGAGGGGCGCGGTGTCACCGGACAACCCGTGGCCGCCGAGGGCGCGGTCGTCACGGCGGCCGAGCACGCGGCGGGAGCCGCTGCCGCCGCCAGCGGACTGGGGGGAACGGTGCCGCCGCAGGGCGTGCCCGCGCCCGGCGGGCGACGCGCGCGCCGGGAGCCCGCCGCCGCGCAGAACGCCCTGCCGGCCGCGCTGCCCTCGGGGCAGAGCACCGGCAGTGAGCTGAGCGTCGCCGACGCGGGCTCCCGTCCCGGTACCGCCGGCTCCGATGCCGCCGACGCGGGCGGCGCTCAGCAGCCCACCGGGCGCCGGCGTCGGGCTCTGGCCAGTGCGGAGGAGCGTGCCGCCGCGCCCGAGCCGGGCGCGCGCGCCGTCTTCGCGCTGCCGCCGGCAGAGGCCGACCGGGGACCCGAGTACGCGCAGGCGGCCGGGCTCGGTCCGGTGCCTCTGCCCGCCGGGCCGGGTGCGCCCGGCGCGGCGATGCCCATGCCGATGCCACTGCCCGCCGGCACCACCGCGCCCGTGCAGGGTGAGGGTGCTCCGGGCGCGGGTGTCGCGGGCGGCGGGGTGGCCCCGGCCGCCGCGGGGCAGCCGGTGGCCGGTGCGCAGCCGGTGGCCGGTGCGCAGCCGGTTCCCGCCGCGGGCCTCGTACCGGCGGGCGTGCCCGTGCAGGCCGGGGGAGCCGTGGGGCCGGGTATGGGTCAGGTGCCGGGCGTGGGTCAGGTGCCGGGTACGCCTGGCGTGGCACAGGTCCCCGGCGCGGCGCAGGTCCCCGGCGCGGGTCAGGGCACGGGCGTGCCCGCCGATGGTGTAGACGACGGCCGTCACGACGCCGCCCCGCACCAGGCGGCCGACGACCACACCCCACCGCAACCGCACCCGATCCCCACACCGACCGGCCGACGCCGAGCGGTCCGGCAGGCCGCTCCCCAGGGGGGTGACGGCATGGCCGTGGCGGCGCCCGCGCCCGGGGTGCCGGTCCAGGGTGCCCCGGCGCAGGGGATTCCTCCGCAGGGAGGCCCGGCGCAGCAGGTGCCCGCCCAGGGTGTGGCGCCGGTCGCCGCGCAGCCCGTCCCCGTCCAGAACGTCCCCGTCCAGAACGTCCAGAACATGCAGGGCGCCCCGCAGCCCGTACCCCTCCAGGGCGTGCAGGCCGTCCCGCAGCAGGTGCCCGGACAGGGCGTCGCCGCTGCTCCCGGTCAGCCTGTCGCGGTCGCGGCCGGCCGGCCCGTCGCTCCGCAGGGGGTGCCGGCGGGCGCGGCCCAGGCGGCCGTGGGACAGGCGCTCGCCGCCCAGGCGGCCGGCGGTCAGACCCCTGCCGGCCAGGCCGCCCCCGGACAACCGGGCGTCGGACAGCCCGTGCCCGCGCAGGGCACCGTCCCGCCGCAGCAAGAGGTCCCCGGGGCGCAGCCGGCAGCGGCTCAGGGCATCGCCCAGCCCGTGCCCGCGGCAGGCGTGCCCGGCGCCCAGCAGGCCGTCCCCGCGCAGGGCGCGGCTCCCGGCGCACCCCAGCCGCAGTCCTGGCCCGACGCCCGCCACGAGACCTCCGGTGCCGGCATCCCCGTACCCGCTCCGCAGGCGCCGCTGCCTCCGCAGTCCACCCCCTCCTCGGGCACCCCGCTGCCGCCGGAAGTGGCCGTACAACAGCCGCGCGCCGCCCAGCCGTTGCCCGCCGAAGCCATGGCACCGGCTCCGGCCCCGACGCAGGGACAGGTGCAGGGCCAAGCCCCGGCCCCGGCCCCGGCCACTCCGACGGCACCGGCACCGGCTCCGGCCCCTGCCGCCGCTCCCCTCGACTCCAACTCCACCCACGGGCGGGCGATCAGCGTACGGACGCTCGGCCAGGGCGTCCCCTTCTCCCGCCAGGGCGGCCCGCAGGCCCAGGCCGGCGCGCAGGCGCAGGGCGGAGCCACGCCCACCCCCCATCAGCCCGGTGGTTCGGGCCGTCGCCGCAAGCTGGGGACACCGCCGCAGCCGACCGGCGACCGCCCCGAGACCGCCGCGCGCCCGCACCCGCAGTCCAGCCCGACGAACGGCACCGGTTTCCGCATCGGCACCGGCCAGACGCCGCCCCCGGCCCAGCCGCAGCAGGCCGCCGCACAGGTGTCCCAGCCGTCGCTCGCCGGCCAGGTCCCGCTGCCCCCGCAGCCCTCCCTCGCCGGGCAGGTCCCCCTCCCGCCCCAGCCGTCCCTCGCCGGGCAGTCCCGGCTGACGGGCCGCACGGAGGGTGCCGGACGGTCGTACGCCATAGGGGCGCCCGACGAGAACGCGGACGAAGGTCCCGAGCCGCTCGACGGGCCCGGCGGTGCGGTGGAGGTCCCCGACCGTCCGCATCCGCAGCCGATGGACGACGAGTTGCCGCCGGAGCCGCTGGACAACCCACGGCGGCTGCTGGTGTGGCCCGCGCCGGACGCGGCGACCCACCAGGCACTGAGCGACCGCGGCTACCGGCCCGTGATCGTGAACTCCCGCGAGGACGTGGACGCCCAGATCGCCGCCTACCCGGCCGCCCTGTTCGTCGATCCGCTGACCGGGCCCATCACCCGCACGGCACTGCAGTCCCTGCGCCAGGCCGCCGTGGCCGCCGAGGTCCCCGTACTCGTGACGGCGGGGCTCGGCCAGGCGACACGCGAGGCGGCGTACGGTGCCGACCCGGCCGTGCTGCTGAAGGCGCTGGCGCCACGCGACTCCGAGCAGCATCCGCCGCGCGTCCTGCTCATCGAGGAGCACGCGGAGATCGCGCTCGCCCTCACCGGGACGCTGGAACGGCGTGGCATGCAGGTCGCGCGGGCCGCGTCCGACGCGGACGCCGTCACGCTGGCCGCGCAGATGCGCCCCAACCTGGTCGTGATGGACCTGCTGCAGGTGCACCGCCGCCAGGCCGGAATCATCGACTGGCTGCGGACGAACGGCCAGCTGAACCGCACACCGCTCGTCGTCTACACCGCCGCCGTCGACCCGTCCGAACTCCCGCGCCTGGCCGCGGGGGAGACGGTCCTGTTCCTCGCGGAACGCTCGACGAGCACGGACGTGCAGACCCGGATCGTGGACCTGCTGGCACGAGTCGGCACGAACTGAGCCCGAGGACGGCGGTGGGGCGGTGTTTCACGTGAAACACCGCCCCACCGCCGTATGCACGAGTACGGGACCCTTGGCAGATCCGTCGAGCCCGTCGAGCCCGTCGAGCCTGTCGAGCCCGTCGAGCTCTAGATCTGGGTCACGTCCAGCGAGCCCTCCGCGTACTGCCTGCGCAGCACCTTCTTGTCGAACTTGCCGACGCTCGTCTTCGGTACCGACTCGATGATCGTCCAGCGCTCCGGCAGCTGCCACTTGGCGATGCGGCCCTCGTCGGCGAGGAAGGCGCGGAGAGCGGCGAAGTCGGTGGTGGAGCCTTCCTTCAGCACGACCGTGGCGAGCGGGCGTTCACCCCACTTGTCGTCCGGTACGGCGACGACGGCGGCCTCGGCGACGTCCGGGTGGGCCATGAGGGCGTTCTCCAGCTCGACGGAGGAGATCCACTCGCCGCCGGACTTGATGACGTCCTTGGCCCGGTCGGTGAGGGTGAGGAAGCCGTCGGGGCTGATCGTGCCGACGTCACCCGTCTTCAGCCAGCCGTCCTCGCTGAACTTGTCGTCGGGCCGGACGGGCTCGGCGCCCTGGCCGCCGTAGTACGCGCCCGCGATCCAGGGGCCGCGCACCTCCAGCTCACCGGCGGACTCCCCGTCCCAGGGCAGGCGTGCGCCGTCGGGGCCGGTGAGACGGGCCTCGACGGAGGCGGGGAAGCGGCCCTGGGTGAGGCGGTACGCGAGCTCCTCCTCCGAACCGGCCTCGACGTGGGCCGGCGGCCGGGCGATCGTGCCGAGCGGCGAGGTCTCCGTCATGCCCCAGGCGTGGCAGACGCGCATGCCCAGCTTGTCGAAGGCTTCCATGAGGGCGGGCGGGCAGGCCGAGCCGCCGATGGTGACCTGGTTGAGCGAGGAGACCTCGCGCGGGCGTGCGGTCAGCTCCGCGAGCAGGCCCTGCCAGATGGTGGGGACGGCGGCGGCGTGCGACGGCTTCAGCGTCTCGATCATCTCGGCGAGCGGGCCGGGCTGCAGGAACCGGTCCGGCATCAGCAGGTTGACACCGGTCATGAAGGTCGCGTGCGGCAGGCCCCAGGCGTTGACATGGAACTGCGGGACGACGACGAGCGAGAGGTCCGCGTCCGTGAGCCCCATGGACTGGGCCATGTTGACCTGCATGGAGTGCAGGTAGATCGAACGGTGGGAGTAGACGACGCCCTTGGGGTCGCCGGTGGTGCCGGAGGTGTAGCACATGGCGGCGGCCGAGCGCTCGTCCAGCTCGGGCCAGTCGTACGTGGTCGGCTTGCCGGCGATCAGGTCCTCGTACTCGTGCACCTGGACGCTCGCTCCGGCCAGCAGCGACCGGTCGCCGGGGCCGGCGACGACGACGTGCTCCACCGGCTTGAGGTGCGGGAGGAGCGGGGCGAGGAGCGGCAGCAGCGAGCCGTTGGCGATGATCACGCGGTCGGCGGCGTGGTTGACGATCCAGGCGAGCTGCTCGGGGGGCAGCCGCAGGTTGAGGGTGTGGAGCACCGCGCCCATGGAGGGGATCGCGAAGTACGCCTCCACGTGTTCCGAGTTGTTCCACATCAGCGTCGCGACCCGCTCGTCGCCCTCGACTCCGAGGTCCTCGCGCAGGGCGTGGGCCAGCTGCGCGGTGCGGGCGCCGATCTCGGCGTAGGTGCGGCGTTCCGGCTCCCCCTCACCGGTCCATGTGATCACCTGCGACGTCCCGTGGATGACCTGCCCGTGGGTCAGGATCCTGGAGATCAACAGCGGTACGTCCTGCATGGTGCTCAGCACGGCGTCCTCCCGGGGCGGCTCTGCCTACGCGGTGGTAACGGTTGCGCTGATTCTGCTCACATACCGAGCGGTATGTCACTAGGGGACAGGATGATCGATCAGACGAGGTGCCCCATCGAGCGCGAGTGCGAGGGCGTCCGGCTTCGGGCCGGATACCCGACAAACCCAACGAACGACTCAGCGCACGGGTTCCAGTTCGGGATCCTCACGCAGCTTGCCCAGCGCACGCGAGACCGCCGACTTCACCGTACCGACCGAGACGCCGAGAACCTCGGCCGTCTGTACCTCGCTCAGGTCCTCGTAGTACCGGAGGACCACCATGGCCCGCTGCCGCGCCGGCAGCTTCATGATCGCCCGCCACATCGCGTCGTGCAGCGCCTGCTGCTCGGCCGGGTCGGCGGCCTGGGTCCCCTCCGGCTCCGGCAGTTCGTCGCACGCGAACTCGTCCACCTTCCGCTTGCGCCACTGGGAGGTGCGCGTGTTCAGCAGCGCCCGGCGCACATAACCGTCGAGGGCCCGGTGGTCCTCGATGCGCTCCCAGGCGACGTACGTCTTGGCCAGCGCGGTCTGCAGCAGGTCCTCGGCGTCGCACGGGTTCGCGGTGAGCGAGCGGGCGGTCCGCAGCAGCACCGGCTGGCGGTCCTTCACGTACGCCGAGAACGACGGGTAGGACGCGTACGGCGACGCGTGCGGCAGGTTCGTCGGCAGGTTCGTCAGGCCAGGCTGCGCCGACCGCGCCGCCGCCGACCGGACGGCCCCGGCCGAGCGGACCGCGGCCGGACGGGCCGCCGTCGCCGGACGGGCCAGCGTCGCCGAACGGGGGGCCGTCGCCGAACGGGCGGCCGCTGACGAGCGGGGGGCCGCCGTCGGCCGGGCTGCCGCAGTCGGTCGGGCTGCCGCAGTCGGCCGGGCCGGGGTCGACAGGGTCCGCGGCCCTGCTGCGGCGGCCGTCGAAGCGCTGGTGCAGACGGGTATGGTCATGGCTCCACGCTAGGAGCGGGCCACGCCCGGCGGATCGGCCGCAGGTCCCGAAGCCGAATCCCTCTCAGGTTGTAGAAGTGGGGCAGACCTCACCTACTGGAGGTGGATGAGCAGCCCCCAGGTACTGAGGGTGTACCCCTGAGAACCGCCTGCCCGGGGTGTACGGCACCGGCCCCAAGGCACCCGAAAGCCGCCTCATCCGTCACATCCCGCCCCCTCACCCGCCCGTCCCCAGGACCAACCCCGAGGTCGGCACCCCGGTCCCGGCGGTGACGAGGACCCGCTCGGCGCCGGGAACCTGGTTCACGGCGGTGCCCCGCACCTGCCGTACCGCCTCCGCGATGCCGTTCATCCCGTGCAGATACGCCTCGCCGAGCTGCCCCCCATGGGTGTTGATCGGCAGCCGCTCCTCCGCGACGAAGTCCCCCGCCTCCCCCGGCCCGCAGAAGCCGAACTCCTCCAGCTGCATCAGCACGAACGGCGTGAAGTGGTCGTACAGGATGCCCACGTCGATGTCGTCCGGACCCAGCCCCGAGGTCCGCAGAAGCCGGCGGGCGACCACGCCCATCTCCGGCAGCCCGGTGAGATCCCCGTCGTAGAAGCCGGTCATCTGCTGCTGCGCCCGGCCCGCGCCCTGTGCCGCCGCCACGACCACGGCGGGCGGCTTCGGCAGGTCCCGCGCGCGCTCCACCGAGGTCACGACGAGCGCCTGACCGCCGTCCGTCTCCTGGCAGCAGTCCAGCAGCCGCAGCGGCTCGACGATCCACCGCGAGGCCGCGTGCTCGTCCAGCGTGATGGGGCGGCCGTGGAAGTACGCCGCCGGGTTCGTCGCCGCGTACTTCCGGTCGACCACGGCCACGTGCCCGAACACCTCGGGGGTCAGCCCGTACGCGTACAGGTAGCGCTGCGCCGCCATCGCGACCCAGGAGGCGGGCGTGAGCAGCCCGAACGGGAGCGTCCAGCCCAGCGCCACGCCCTCCGCCGACGGCTCGCGGTGCCGTACGCCCGACCCGAACCGCCGGCCCGAGCGCTCGTTGAACGCCCGGTAGCAGACCACGACCTCGGCCACACCCGTCGCCACCGCGAGCGCCGCCTGCAGCACGGTCGCGCACGCGGCGCCGCCGCCGTAGTGGACGCGTGAGAAGAAGGACAGCTCACCGATGCCGGCCGCCTGCGCGACCGTGATCTCCGGGCTGGTGTCCATCGTGAACGTCACCATCCCGTCCACGTCCGCCGGCGTCAGCCCCGCGTCGTCGAGCGCCGCCCGCACCGCCTCCACGGCCAGGCGCAGTTCACTGCGCCCCGAGTCCTTGGAGAACTCGGTCGCACCGATTCCGACGATCGCGGCCCGCCCCCCGAGCCGGTCGACGGTTCGTACGCTCATGTCCGCCCCCCGGTGTGGGTGGCGGAAGGAGAACCGAGGTCGTCCGCGTGGGCCTCCGGCGTGGGCAGCGTGACGGTGACCGTGCCGGTGACGTGTCTGCCGATCCCGTTCTCGCCGATGATCCTGACCGTGGCGGTGCACCCGTCGGTCGTCTCGACCCTGCCGGTCAACACCATCGTGTCCCCGGGGTAGTTGGGCGCACCGAGCCGGATGGCCACCTTGCGGAGCACCGCGTCCGCGCCGAAGTGATCGGTGACATAGCGGCCCACCAGCCCGTTCGTCGTCAGGATGTTCATGAAGACGTCCGGTGATCCGCGCCGCCGCGCCAACTCGGGGTCGTGGTGCACGTCCTGGTAGTCGCGCGAGGCGATCGCCCCCGCGACGACGAGCGTACGGGTGATCTCGATCTCCAGCGGCGGCAGCGCGTCGCCGACCCGGACCCTCATATCCGCTCCACCTCCTCCCCCGCCTCGTCCGACCTGGCCGTCCCGTCCGACCTGGCCGTGTTGTCCGCGCCGGCCGTCCCGTCCGACCCAACCGTCCCGTCCGCGCTGAACACCGGCAGCTCCAAGTCCTCGTCGTAGCGCACGAACGCGAGCCGTACGGGCATCCCGATCCGCACCTTGTCGTACGGCACCCCGATGACGTTGCTGACGATCCGGACCCCTTCCGCCAGCTCGATCAGCCCGACGGCGTACGGCGGGTCGAAGGCCGGAAAGGGCGGATGATGCATGACGACGTACGAGTACACCGTGCCGTCGCCGCTCGCCTCGACCGTGTCCCACCCCGGGGAACCGCACGTGTTGCAGCCCGGGAGCCAGGGGAGCCGGAGCGTGCCGCAGTCGGTGCAGCGCTGGATGAGCAGGCGATGGCCCGCGACGCCTTCCCAGAACCCGGCGTTGTCGCGATTGACGACGGGACGGGGGCGCCGGGGGCGCGGTTCCGACGGCTGCTGCTTCCGCTCCTGCCGGTCCTGCCCGTCCTGCCGACCCTGCCCGTCCTGATGGTCCTGACGGTCCTGCCCGTCCTGGTCCTGCCGGTCCTGCCGGTCCTGCCAGTCGCGCTGTCGTCCGTCGGCCGGGGCGGGCGTCCCGGACGTCCCCGACGTCCTCGCCGGTGCGTACTTGAGGATCCGGAAGCGGTGGGTGCCGACGAGTTCGCCGCCTCCCTCACCGGCCCGGACGTCCATGCGGGTCGTGACGAAGTGCCCCGTGCCGAGCCGGGTGGTCTTCCGCTCGGACACCGACTCGACGACCGAGTCGAACGTGATCTCGTCCCCCGGCCGCAGCGCCCGCAGATACTCCTGCTCGCAGTCGGTGGCGACGACGGAGGTGTACCCGGCGTCGTCGAGCAGCGCGAGGAGTTCGTCGTACGCCGCCGAGCGGGTCTCGTGCCCGCTCAGTCCGCCCATCGTCCACACCTGGAGCATGGTGGGCGGGGCGATGGCATCCGGGCCGGTGTACGCCGGGTTGGAGTCGCCCAGCGCCTCGCACCAGTGCCTGATCATGGGCGCGTTGACGGGATCCTTGCCCCGGCCGCCGAGGACGGCGGCGCGCCCCTCGTACGCCTTGAGCCGTACGGGCAGGTCCTCGGGCACCGCCACGGCCCCACCGCCCCTTCCGCGGACAACCGAACAACCGACAGCAATTCTGACTACCCGTCAGATTGAAGGAACTGGTGCCGCAACTGTCAAGGTCGCCGGGGCATCCCTCCCCGCTCACGGGCACCCGGCGGACATCCGGAAACGCCTGTGCGGCGGCGCTTCGGCGCCGCCGCACAGGCGAGTCACACCCCACGAACATGTCCCACATGCTCTCCATGTCCGGTGCATCCGCACCCGAGGGCCGGAGCCGGACCTCAGGGCCGGGGCGACCTCATCCGCCCGCCCCCGGAACCCCGGCCCGCCCTCGACGGGCTCACCAGATGTCGGCGAAGTTGACGACGGCGTTCTTCTGGTCGATGGCCGTGAGGCCGAAGCCGTTGACCTGGGCGGTGTTGTTCTGGTTCGAGGCGCCCGAGCCGATCGCCTGCTGCTGCGAGGTCGACGAGTTGCCGCTGTTGTCGCGGCCGACCCCACTGCCGACGAGGTTCGCCACGCCGGCGTTCGATCCGTTGTCCGCGAACGAGCCGTTGTCGGCCGCTGCCACACCGGCGAAGAGGGCGGCGGCGAGCGGGAGTGCCGAGACGGCGGCGAGTACGCGGGCGGTACGGATGCTTGCCATGTGCATTTCCTCCAGGGCCTTTCACACAAGTACGGGTTGCCCCGGGGCAGTTGGCCGACCGCCTCGGTGCTGGTCTTCGACGTCGCACCCCAAGAGTTGCCCACCGAACCCTGGCGAACCACCCCGGAAGCCCCGATTCCCCCTGAAGCGTGAGGACAAGTCGATAAACCCCCTTGGATCAAGGAACTCCCAGCTCAGCACCAGCCACCCCGACACACTCCGCCAGGACGGGCCGGGACAAGGGGGCGAAGCGTTCCGCCACACACCCTCGCCGCCCCGCGAAAGCCCACGAACGGCCTATACACAGCCCACGAACAGCCGACGCACAGCCTCACGACGACCGAAAGGGCCGACCGAACCCCCTTCCCATTATCGAACGTACGTACGAACATGGAAGCATGGCCACCACAGACCGGCGCACCGGAACCCTGGCCCTGGCACACGCCCTCTCCGCCGCCGAACGCGGACTGGCGGTCATCCCGCTCTCCCGTTCGAAACTCCCGGCCCTGCGCTCCCCGCACCGCGACGACCCCCACCCCCGCCCCTGCCACGGCGAGTGCGGCCGCTTCGGCCATGGCGTCCACGACGCCTCCACCGACCCCCGCCGCGTCCGCGAACTCTTCTCCGCCGCCCCCTGGGCCACCGGTTACGGCATCGCCTGCGGCCTCCACCCCCACCACCTGATCGGCGTCGACCTCGACACGAAGTCCGGTACGGACTCCTCGGCGGCCCTGCGCGAACTGGCTCTGCGGCACCTCTTCACGATCCCCGAGACGGTCGTCGTGCTGACCCCCAGCGGCGGCCGCCACATCTGGCTCACCGGCCCGCCCGACGTCGTCGTCCCCAACTCCGCGAGCCGGCTGGCCCCGGGCATCGATATCCGCGGCGCCGGCGGCTACCTCGTCGGCCCCGGCTCCCGCACGGACCACGGTGTCTACGGCACCGCCCCCGGGACCTCCCACCTCGCACCGGCCCCCTGCCCACCGGCCCTGCTCCGCCTGCTGTCCCCACCGCCGCGCACGAACCCCGCCGGCCCCGCCGGCACCCATGCCCACGGCCACGGCCTGGTCCATTTCGTCCTGACCGCCCAGGAAGGCCAGCGCAACACCCGGCTCTTCTGGGCCGCCTGCCGCGCCTACGAGAACGGCCTCGGCCCGGACCTCACGAACGCCCTGGTCGAGGCGGCCGTACGCACGGGCCTCACCGAACGGGAGGCCCGCTCGACGGTGGCATCGGCGGCGCGGATGTCGGGCCGGAGGCCGTAGCCCACCGCCGCCGCCGACGACGAGAACCGGTCGAACAGAGGTGGGCTGAAGTCCCGACCGGTTCTCGCTCCCGTCGACCGCCCGGCGCTCCTACCGGGGCGGTTCCTCGCGACCGGTGTCGCCCTGCCCCGTCTGCTCCGAACCCAGCTGCTGCCGGAGCCGCTCCTGCGCGGAGTCGACCTGCCCGCTGTACTTCCCCTGCGTCCTGCCGTCGACGTAGTCACCGGCCTTGTCGATGCCCTGCCCGGCCTGCTCCTCGTGCCCCTTCAGCATCTGCTTGAGCTTGTCCATCACAGACATGGCGTCTCCTTCCACCGCGTACACGGTCCCCACCAGCATCAGCGCCCCGCCCGGACCCCGCATCTCGTACCCACGACGGCCGGGCGGCCCCGGCCTGGGCTGCCGGGGGCGAGGCCCTTCGGCCGGACGGGCCAGGTGGACAAGTGCCCGGCTCGGCGGCAGTCCCCGCCTCGCCCCTCACCCAGATCCATCCCCTGCCCCCGCACCTGCACCGGTCGGCACGGATGCGACCGGGCGGACCGCGGTGAAGTCCTGGGACTCGTCACGGGTGGCGGAGAGCAGCAGCACCCACTCGTCGCAGCCCTGCCACGGAAAGAGGTCACCGCCACCCCCGCGCGCCACCCGCGGTCCGTCACCGGTGCGGGGTCGCGCGTCCGCCGGGGCATCCGTGAAGTGCGGGATCCACACATCGGCACAGATCTCGTTCGACGACCCCATCGCCGCCAGCCCGAAGGCGTTCTCGGCGGCGGCGGTGCGTTCTTCGTCGCCGAAGTCGTCGAGCACGTGGTCCTCGTCCGGCCTCCCGTCCCCGCGGAAGGTCAGCGTGGTCGTACCGGCCCGGGCCGCGTACTCCCACTCCGCCTCGCTGGGCAGCCGGAAGGGCAGCGTTCCGAGCAGGTCGTCCAAGTCGTCCTCGAAGCGGGCCGTGCACGCGTCCGATGCGGCGAAACCGTCCTCGTACTCGGGCAGCCAGTGCCGCGCCTGCGCCACCGTCAGCGGATGCCGGGCGATCAGGAACGGCTCGACCCGCACCTCCCGCACGGGCCGGGCCCGGCCGGCCTCGGCGAAGAACGGTTCGAGGTCCTCATCGGCGCCGCCGGCCCGCTCTATCGCACGCATCGCGTCCAGTTCCCCGTCGGACAGCCCCATCAGGAACGTCCCCCCGGGAACGGCCCGGAAGACCACACCAGAAGAAACATGCCGCCAAGCCGGTCGACCGGCCACGATCTCATGAGCCCACATGGCGCGGGACGCTAGCAGCCGGGTGTTCAGGGGGAGGACGCCCGAGCAGGAACCGCGGCCGCACCGGACCGAGCGGAAACCCACGAGGAACCACAGACCGGCCAGGCCGGCCCAGCGGAACGCCGAACGACCCCTGACCGTATGACCTGATCAGGGGCCGTCCACGTACGCGGTGGGTGTGGGATTTGAACCCACGGTGACTTGCGCCACGACGGTTTTCAAGACCTTTCGGCGATCATGGCCGCCTGTCCCTCCGTCGCAGGTCAGACGCGTACGAGCGCCCCGGCGGAGCCGTCCGCGTCCTCGTCGTGCCCGCTACGTGCCCCAGGCGCTCGGTCGTGCCCGCTCAGCCGCCAGTCACAGCGGGAACGATCACGGCGGCGACAGCCGACAACAGCCCTCCTACGGCGAGAGCGCCATTGAACTTCTCTTTCGCCGTCGGAAACACGGAGCGACTCATGTTCCCGATCTTGCTGCGCAGAACGATCATCTTGATCTTCTGCCACCTGTGCTGACGTTTCGAGCACCCCATCAACACGCCATAAGCGTTGTTGCGGCAGTAGGTCTGCCCGTCTCGGTTCACCGCTCCACACCAGACCGGCACCTGGAAGGCGGCATAGGTCGAGACGCCGAGTGACAGAGCCACGATCACAGGCAAGGACCATTGCTGGCTCCAGGCCACGACCAAGGCAGCAGCCACCATGTATCCCCAGTACAGACGCACCACTTTCCCCATGAGCACGCAGAGTATCGGTGCATATGCGCAGCGCATAGACGTGAATTGGACACTGCGGCACAGCACAACGCCCCTGACCGTGCTTCTGGCCAGGGGCGTCGCAGGTGCAGGGTGCCTCAGAGGGGTTTATGGGCTTCGGGAGAGCCGGTCCCTTCTTGCCCTCCAAGCCATGCATCGGCCGCTTCGGCAACCTGGTCATCACGACCGGCGACCGGTCGGGCGTAGTGCCGAGTCGTGACGCTCGCGTTCGAGTGGCCGAGCCGGTGGGCGGCGGTCATAACGCCGTAGCGGTCGGCGACCCACGTCCCGTGTGAGGCCCGAAGGTCGTGCGGGGTCACGTCGGTGAGCCCGGCCGCCGAGACGGCGGGGTCGAAGTACGCCTTGCGCCACTGGTTGTAGCGCAGCGGCTTCCCGCCGGGTGTCGTGAACAGGAGTGCGTCATCCCCGCCGGACAGGGTCTCCAGGTGCCGGCCGAGTCGCTTCGCGAGGGACGGGCCGACGCGAAGAAGCCGTTTCTGGTGAGACTTCGGTGTGTCGAAGACCAAGGCGCCGTTGGCTTCGGCCAGGTTCTCGTCGACCAGGACGAAGCCGCCGGACACGTCGATGTCAACGCGCCGGAGGGCGAACGCCTCCCCCACCCGCAGGCCCGCGTAGGCCAGGAGAGCGATCAGTACGTCATGCGGCTTGGCAGCGCTCCGCACGATCCGGGAGGCTTCGAGCGGGGTCAGGATGTGCGGCTCGGTCTGCGGCATGCGCGGCAGCTTCACGCCCCTGCACGGCGTCTGCGAGATCATGTCGTTGTCGACAGCGGCCCGCATGATCTGCGACAGGACCCGATACGCCTGCCGTATGCGCGAGGCGCTGAGTCCTCGGGTGTTCATGCTGGCCACCCACTCAGTGACCGTGATCGGCCGGAGGCCCGACAGCTCACGGTCGCCGAGCGCCGGATTGATCAGCGAGTTGATCAGCGACCGGTACGACGCTTGTGTCTTGTGCTTGAGCTGAGGAGAGACGGCAGCCAGCCAGCGAGCCGCCCAGTCGCGCACGGTCGTCTGCCCCTCGGCAGGGTCGAGCCAACGCCCGTCTTCGATCTCGATGCGCTTCTTGGCCAGCCACCGGTCAGCATCCGTGGACGTGGCGAACGTACGATCCGCAGGCCGCAGCACGCCGTCAGGCCCCGGATACCGGGCTTGGAAGCGGCCCGAGGGGAGCTTGCGGACACGGCCGAAGTTCCGGCGGGACTTGCGCTTGCCAGCCATCAGGCAGCCCTCCGGAGGCCCGTTGGCCGCAGAACGGTCGGCTCCACGGTGTTGGCGGCGATGAACTCCCGAACGGCGCTCTCCGGGATACGAACGTGCCGACCGACCTTCACGAACCGGATGCGCCGCTCCTCGACCAGACGCCAGGTCGGGGACTGTCAAACGAGTGGTGTAACTGCGGTAGTTGAGATTACTGACGGGCCGCCGACAGGCGGCCGTCGAAGGTGATGTCGAAAGCGTTCAGGGCGGTCTTCCAGCGCATGGTCCAGCGGGCCTGGCCCTTGCCTGTGGGATCGAGGGACATGATCGCCATGTAGACGCACTTCAGGGCGGCCTGCTCGTTGGGGAAATGGCCACGGGCCTTGACCGCCCGGCGGATGCGGGCGTTGACCGACTCGATCGCGTTGGTGGTGCAGACGATGCGCCGGATCTCGGTGTCGAACCGCAGGAAGGGGGTGAACTCCTCCCAGGCGTTCTCCCACAGTTTCACGATCGCCGGATACTTCCTGCCCCAGGATTCGGCGAACTCCGCGAACCGGTCCAGGGCGGCCTCCTCGGTCGGCGCCGTGTAGACGGGCTTGAGGAGACGCGCGATCTTGTCCCAGTCCTGGCGGGCGGCATAGCGGAAGGAGTTCCGCAGCAGATGCACGACGCAGGTCTGCACGATCGTCCTGGGCCAGACCGTCTCCACCGCTTCGGGCAGGCCTTTGAGTCCGTCGCAGACCAGCATGAGCACGTCGCTGACGCCGCGGTTCTTGATCTCGGTGAGGATGTGCAGCCAGTGCTTGGCGCCCTCGCCACCGTCGCCGGCCCACAGGCCCAGGATCTCCCGACGGCCCTCGGTGGTGACGGCCAGGGCCACGTAGACGGGTCGGTTGGCGACCGCGCCGTCGCGGATCTTCACGTGGATGGCGTCGATGAAGACCACCGGATAGACGGCGTCGAGAGGACGGCTCTGCCATTCGGCCATGCCCTCCAGGACCTGGTCGGTGATGGTCGAAATGGTCTGGCGGGAGACCTCGGCGCCATAGACCTCGGCCAGGTGGGCTTGCACCTCGCCGGTGGTCAGGCCCTTCGCGGCCAGCGAGATGACCATCTCGTCGACGCCGGTCAGGCGCTTCTGACGCTTCTTGACGATCTTCGGTTCGAAGGACCCGTCCCGGTCGCGCGGCACCGTTATCTCCACCGGGCCGACGTCGGTCAGCACGGTCTTGGTGCGTTTGCCGTTGCGGGAGTTGCCGCCGTTCTTGCCGACCGGGTCGTGCTTGTCATAGCCGAGATGGTCCGTGATCTCGCCTTCCAGGCCGGACTCCAGCAACCGCTTCGTCAACTGCTGCAGAAGCCCGCCTTCACCGGTCAGCTGCAGCCCCTCCGCCTGGGCCCGGTGCACCAGCTCGTCGATCAACTGGTCGTCAACGGCCTTCGCCGACACCGCGCCTGCGGACTCGACACCCTCGGACTCGGACACGTTCTCACTGGTCATCGATGCATCTTCCATGATCGGGAGTTACACCGAACGTCTTACAGTCCCGCAGGTCGTTTTCGAGTCGGTCAGGTACTCCGCGATGTGCCACGACTGCGGTGCGGAGCTGGAGTGCTGCGGTGTCCAAGCGCTCGTTGACGGCCGCTTGCGGTGGGACATCGAGTCAACGTGTTCTGCGTGTGGGTTCGCGGTGGCCGTGTGTGACGGGGATCTACCGAGTGAACAGCGTCAGCAGCTGCTTGCGGAGCATGGGCCGGCGACCCTACAAGTGCTCGATGAGTCGGCAAACAGTGTCGTGATCATGAGGGTGCTCCGAGCCGAGCTGGGCATCGATCTGATCGACGCCAAGGCTGTGCTGCGCCGTGTTCTGAGCGGTGGCTACTCAGGAACGCTTCCTGAGCTGGAACTACTCGCCCAGAAGCTGCAGGCGGCTGGCATCGCGGCCGCCGCTACGCGGTCCTAGAACAGCGGCCAGCGTGCCAAAGCCCGGGAGGGGACGTCAGGCATCTACCGGGACCGGACAGACCCCGAGCGAGCGACTGCGTTACAACTTTCTCTACTGGTTCAAGGCGGCTCGCTCCGCTCCCCGCGCGCGGCCCGGCCCCCGGCCGGGCCTGCGCTCCTGTCTCCGCCCCGCTCCAGCCCGGCCGGCGCCCGTGCCGCGCGCACAGCAATCAGCCGCTTGCCGCGAGAGAAGGGGTACGTCGTGGCTGGGGCGGTCGGCTCCACGGCTTTAGAGGTCGTTCTCTTTCCGAACCCCGTGTGCGGATTCTGCTGGTCAGGCATGAGATTGCGGCTGCCGCGGGAGCCTCGAGTCATTGCTGATCGAGTTGCTGTGGAGGGCGGATGCCGTCGATGCGGGCGGTTCTGGAAGCGCGGCGGAAGGCCGCAGCTGTGCGGGTGGAGGAGCTCGAAGCCGAACTTGAGCGGGTGCGGGTGGACTTGGCGGACGCCGAAGAAGTCCTCAGACGCCGGGCGATCGGCCTCGAGCAGTTTCTGGAAGCGCTGGCCGAAGAAGAACAGCCTGCCGAGATGACTGTCGGTCTGCCGAGAAGGAAGTCGGTGGGACCGCGCCGTGCGGTGCCGCATCGCCAGAACGCGGCCGGCCTCGAGGACCTGTCGGTGGACTACCAGGCGGTGATGGAGGCTGCGGCGCAGGTCGGCGCGGACGGGCTGGGTGCCCGGCGGGCGGCCGTGGTGCTGGGTTGGGACAGCGCCTCCGCCTCACGGGTCGAGGGTGCACGAGCACGGCTGAAGAGGCTGGTGGAACGAGGCTGGCTGGTGGAGGTGAAGCCCGGAAGATTCACCCTGCCGGCAGGACGGCGGACTGATGAGACTGCGCGGCCAGGCGGCGGTTCATCAGGGCGATCATCGACCAGCGGATGACTGCTTCGCTCGTGTCGGTGCGGCGTTCGTAGTCCCGGACCAGGCGCCGACTGCGCAGAAACCAGGCGAAGGACCGCTCGACGACCCAGCGGCGGGGCAGTGGCTGGAAGCCGCGGACGTCTTCGCCTCGGCGGACGATGTCGAGGACGATCCCCAGGTGCCGGCTGGTCCAGTCGGTGAGGTGGCCGGTGTAGCCGCCGTCGGCCCAGACCCGTGCCAGCCGCCTGAAGCGGCCGGCTGCCGTCGGCAGAAGGGTCCGGGCGCCGTCCCGGTCGGTCACGGACGCCGGCGTGACCAGCACGGCCAGGAGGAGCCCGAGCGTGTCGGTGAGCAGGTGCCGCTTGCGTCCATTGATCTTCTTGCCCGCGTCGAACCCGCGTGAGATGTGGGCGACGGTGGCGTCCGCCTTCACCGACTGCGAGTCCATCACCGCCCCACTCGGCTCCGGGCCACGGCCTTCGGCCTGGCGAACGGCCTGGTGCAGGCGATCATGCAGTTCGCCCACCAGCCCGGTGTCCCGCCAGCGGGCGAAGAAGGCATAGACCCGCGGCCACGGCGGAAAGTCGGACGGCATCGCCCGCCACTTGATGCCGTTGTCGACGAGATAGCGCACCGCGTCGATCATCTGTCGGTGGCAGAACCCCTCCGGCCGTCCGCCTCGGCCCGCTAGCCAGCCCGGAACCGGCAGTAGATCTTTCACCACCGCCCACTCGGCATCGCTCATGTCCGAGCCGTACCGGGGCCGGCGCCCCGGCCGGTCAGCCGCGTTCCCGAACCTGTGGGCGAGACAGTCACACCCACGAGTGGACGGACTGGACCCGGCAACCATGACCACGCGACACTTCGACAACAGGGCCTCTTGATCCTCGCTGGACTCGACATCCGCGAGCTACCAAGAGGCCCTTCTTCCATGCACCCGCACCGACCGACTCACCCGAACCAGGCCCCTGTTCGAACCCTGCCGACCACCTGAGCGGATAGAGAACAGCCAGTTACATCCGGGGTTTGGCACCCGGGGCGAAGACAGGTGTACTGCCTCTGAGCAAGGGCAGAGTGGTTGGCAACTGTCGTCGCCTGTCGTCGTCGGCCACTCTCGGACGGCCCAGAGACGGCCCGAGCCAGGTCAGCCCCGGCGCACGTGAGAGGCAGATGGGTGTGTGGTCAGCACCGCACCTTGCCCCCAGGGCGTGCCGCTTATCCAACTCCAGGTGAGGGCAAATGACGCACAGTGAGACGGCAACGCGATACCAGTCGGGCGTGTTGCCGTCGATCGACGGCAGCCGCCGGATGGCCTGTGCAGGATCTCCTTCAAGCCACGCTTGACAGGCCCCAAAAGGCTATCCTGTTGGTATCCGCCCGGTCTCGCCACATCGCTCTGGAGGACACTTGCTAACCCGGCTTGAGGTTGACGGCTTTAAGAACCTGCTTGACTTGTCCGTTGAACTTGGCCCTTTCACGTGCATTGCTGGGGTGAATGGAACGGGTAAGTCAAACCTTTTTGATGCGATCCAGTTCCTCAGTCTCTTGGCTGACGGTTCTCTGATGGAGGCCGCTCAAGAAGTACGAGGAACCCACACAGAGCGCCATGGTGACGCTCGGGATCTTTTCTGGAACGGATACGGTACAGGCGAGCACCGGATGCGGTTTGCAGCCGAGATGATTGTTCCCCCTGGTCAGATTGAAGATGATTTTGGGCGCCTCTCAGATCCGGCAACCTCATCCTTTCTCCGCTACGAACTAGAACTCGGATACCAAATTCCGCGTGGGGCGGAGAAGATTGGCCGGTTTATTCTCCTGCATGAAAGTCTTGGGTATATTCGCAAGGGGGATGCTCATTCTAAACTGCGCTTTCCGCACAGTAAGCCGCTGTTTCGCGACACGATGATCCAAAGCAAGCGATATGGAACTTCGTTCATCTCGACTTCTGTCGAGGATGGGGATCCGGTAATTAGGATTCACCAGGATGGGGGTAGTCGCGGGCAGCCTCGCCCCGCAGCAGCGAGTCGGGCGCGGGCCACGGTAGTTTCAACTGTAACCTCAAGCGACGACCCGACAATTTTGGCCGCGCGGCGAGAAATGCAATCATGGCGCAGGCTGGCTTTGGAGCCCTCTGCTCTGCGTAGTTCTGATCAGTACATTGATCCTAGGTCAATTCAATCCAACGGCTTGCATTTGCCTGGTGCTCTTTTCAGGATTGGGCTTTCTAATCCTGAAGATGAGGATTTCACCTCGCAGGTCTACTCGCGAGTTGCCAACCGATTGTCGGACCTGTCTGGCCTACAGGTGAAGTCGTTGGATGTGCAAGAAGATGACGTACGGGAACTCTTGACCATTCGACTTCATGAGATGAGCGGAATGGCCCTTCCTGCTCGAAGTCTTTCAGAGGGAACCCTTCGTTTCCTGGCTCTCTGTGTTTTGCTTGAGGACCCTGAGGTCCGGGGGTTGATCTGCATGGAAGAGCCGGAGAACGGAATCCACCCCGCAAACCTCCCGGCAATGGTGGAACTCGTACGCGACCTGGCTGTCGACCCCATGGATACGCCAGGGGATGACAACCCGTTTCGCCAAGTATTGATTAATACGCATGCGCCGGGTGTGGTGCAGCTAACGGACCCCGATGACCTGCTCTTTGCGGATACGGCCGCCTACAAGTTGCCTGATGGTCGAATCACTCGACGGCTGAGGTTGCGCCCTCTTGAGGGAACTTGGCGGTCAGCCAATACTCAGGATTTTGTTACTAAGGCTGATATCCTTCCTTATCTGCAGAGCCCTCCAGGAGCCCAGCTGGCTATCGAGGGGGATGTTGCATGACCCTGAGAGTCCTATATCTTTGCGAGGGCAGCAGCGATCTTGGCCTGGTTCCGCACATTGAGCAAATTGCTGCTCGATGTGACGTGGACATTTCGGTAAGCGCTCCAGATCTGAATTGGCTCAGCAGTCAACCGGTAGGGCGCAGTGTTGCAGATAAGCTACGAGCCACTCGCAAACTGAGTGATAAGTACGACTTTGCAGTCCTGCATAGAGACGCTGATCGTGATGGAACTGAAGCTCGTCGAAGTGAGATCACATCAGCCGTCGAGTCGGAATGGCCCGAATTGGCGCACGTTCCTGCAATTCCTGTGACAATGCTCGAAGCGTGGCTCCTCTTGGATGAAGGCGCCATCCGCCAGGTGGCGGGAAACCCAAGAGGAAAAATGGATCTGTCGCTCCCGAAGGCGGCGAATGTTGAACGCATCGCCGACCCTAAGCAGCAGCTAAAAGACACACTTGCAAAAGCCAGTGGTCTTACTGGCCGCAGGTTGGTTGATTTCCAGAAAGTGCAACGGTTCTCGAAGAATCGCCAGCGGCTAATGGAGCTTCTGGACCATGATGGGAACGTTAGAAATGTGCCGTCTTGGAGGGCCTTTGTTGGTGAGCTAGAAGAAGGCCTTAAGGCGGCATCCTCTTAGATTTTCGGATTGAAGGTATGTGAGGCCACGAGTCGCGCGATGGCGGGACATTGGGGAGACCGACAGGAGCTACTCGATTTGGCGGCAGGTGACGCATGAGCTCCTTGTACGACGGTCGGTGGAGCGGCTTTGGGGTGGCGCTGCTTTGGCGCGAGTGATCATGGCCCCGTAAGCTTCCGGCGCGTCGGGCAGGTAGTGGACCTGCCCGGTAAAGCACGACGTTGGGGCCATGATCTTCGAGGCTCGCGCCAAAGTGGCTCCGTAACTGGCTGTTCTCTATCCGCTCAGGTGGTCGGCAGGGTTCGAACAGGGGCCTGGTTCGGGTGAGTCGGTCGGTGCGGGTGCATGGAAGAAGGGCCTCTTGGTAGCTCGCGGATGTCGAGTCCAGCGAGGATCAAGAGGCCCTGTTGTCGAAGTGTCGCGTGGTCATGGTTGCCGGGTCCAGTCCGTCCACTCGTGGGTGTGACTGTCTCGCCCACAGGTTCGGGAACGCGGCTGACCGGCCGGGGCGCCGGCCCCGGTACGGCTCGGACATGAGCGATGCCGAGTGGGCGGTGGTGAAAGATCTACTGCCGGTTCCGGGCTGGCTAGCGGGCCGAGGCGGACGGCCGGAGGGGTTCTGCCACCGACAGATGATCGACGCGGTGCGCTATCTCGTCGACAACGGCATCAAGTGGCGGGCGATGCCGTCCGACTTTCCGCCGTGGCCGCGGGTCTATGCCTTCTTCGCCCGCTGGCGGGACACCGGGCTGGTGGGCGAACTGCATGATCGCCTGCACCAGGCCGTTCGCCAGGCCGAAGGCCGTGGCCCGGAGCCGAGTGGGGCGGTGATGGACTCGCAGTCGGTGAAGGCGGACGCCACCGTCGCCCACATCTCACGCGGGTTCGACGCGGGCAAGAAGATCAATGGACGCAAGCGGCACCTGCTCACCGACACGCTCGGGCTCCTCCTGGCCGTGCTGGTCACGCCGGCGTCCGTGACCGACCGGGACGGCGCCCGGACCCTTCTGCCGACGGCAGCCGGCCGCTTCAGGCGGCTGGCACGGGTCTGGGCCGACGGCGGCTACACCGGCCACCTCACCGACTGGACCAGCCGGCACCTGGGGATCGTCCTCGACATCGTCCGCCGAGGCGAAGACGTCCGCGGCTTCCAGCCACTGCCCCGCCGCTGGGTCGTCGAGCGGTCCTTCGCCTGGTTTCTGCGCAGTCGGCGCCTGGTCCGGGACTACGAACGCCGCACCGACACGAGCGAAGCAGTCATCCGCTGGTCGATGATCGCCCTGATGAACCGCCGCCTGGCCGCGCAGTCTCATCAGTCCGCCGTCCTGCCGGCAGGGTGAATCTTCCGGGCTTCACCTCCACCAGCCAGCCTCGTTCCACCAGCCTCTTCAGCCGTGCTCGTGCACCCTCGACCCGTGAGGCGGAGGCGCTGTCCCAACCCAGCACCACGGCCGCCCGCCGGGCACCCAGCCCGTCCGCGCCGACCTGCGCCGCAGCCTCCATCACCGCCTGGTAGTCCACCGACAGGTCCTCGAGGCCGGCCGCGTTCTGGCGATGCGGCACCGCACGGCGCGGTCCCACCGACTTCCTTCTCGGCAGACCGACAGTCATCTCGGCAGGCTGTTCTTCTTCGGCCAGCGCTTCCAGAAACTGCTCGAGGCCGATCGCCCGGCGTCTGAGGACTTCTTCGGCGTCCGCCAAGTCCACCCGCACCCGCTCAAGTTCGGCTTCGAGCTCCTCCACCCGCACAGCTGCGGCCTTCCGCCGCGCTTCCAGAACCGCCCGCATCGACGGCATCCGCCCTCCACAGCAACTCGATCAGCAATGACTCGAGGCTCCCGCGGCAGCCGCAATCTCATGCCTGACCAGCAGAATCCGCACACGGGGTTCGGAAAGAGAACGACCTCTAAGTTGAGGAACTCTAGAACTTCGGCAACTACGGCGCCCCTTGCGTGGCTTAACTCCCATCGAGACTCCACTGACCTGGCAGGCATGTGCCACATGCGTGCCAGAACAGGCGGGGAACAGCGGGGAATCACGGGGCAAGGAGCAGCGCACCGAGGGGCGGCGATCAATCTGTTTCAGCAGGTCAGAGGTCCGATTGGCCTCCAGATGACCTAAGCTTCCCAAGCTGAGAGCGTCACCCGCAGGTGCCGTTCTTGCTTCGGCAGCCCCCTCGTGGAGTCAATACAGTGCCTCTCATGGACTGGACTGCACCTCTGAGTGCCATAGCCGGTGCACTGGCCGGCATCGTCGCAACGTTCGTCGTGGACCGAGACCGCTGGAAACGCGCCCAACAGGCCGATGCGCAGACCGTTTTGCGTGAGACCTTCGTGACCTACCTCGCCCACTTGGCCCGTGCGACCGAAGGTATGCGTTTTGCCGCCGAGGCAACCTACGACATGCCGGAAGAGCGCAGGCGTGCGGTCCGCGCGGCCTTCTCCGAGTCTGGTCTGTTCGAGCAGCGCTTCGGCCTGACGATGCTCGCTCCGCCGCGTGTAGTGGAGTTGGGTGTCGACGCGTTCCGCACCGTCCGTACGCTACGTGACCTCCTCGCAGAGGGTGCGCAAGTCACTGACGGGGCCTTCCAGACCGCACAGCACACGTACTACAAGGCCGCCCAGGCCGCAGCAGCGGCCATGCGCCAAGAACTTGGCATCCCCGAACTCCCGTTCGTCCCCCTGGCATCCAGCCACGATGAACACAGGCAGACACAGGCCTGAGCACCAGAGTCTGCGTGCCCTCATAGCCTGCCGGGGCCGTCTCAGTTTCCGTCTCATTCAGCCCCGTTCACGGCCGTTCATACGAGACCAGGCGTCGGGGGAAAGCCCACGAGCGGGCCGCCTATGAACGCAGGTGAACGCCCCTGCACACAGCCCACCGTCCCACCACCACAGTTGGAAAGAGTGCGCAACAGCGGCACTGTCAAAGCCTGGACCTACGGTCCAGGACATGGCAATCAGACCATCAGCACGTTGGCGTGCGCGTGTGGACGAAGAGACAGCGGAGGTTGCGGCGGGGACACGGGAGCCGGGAGATGCCTTCCTGTCGGAGCTTTTCCCCGGGTCGCTCCTGGCGGCGACGGACGGAGCCCTGCGCACGTTCGAGCTGGATGTGGCCGTACTCCGGGACCGGGACGATGAGCAGGCCTTCGAAGCGATCAAGCGTGTCGTGGTGGCGCTGAACGAGATCAATGAGGACCACGACGGCGCCGGCTACGAAACCGAAGAGCGTGAACAGCTGTGCCTCTACATCGATCAGACCTTGACCGAGCACGGCATCGACGTCCCCGCCCTGGCGGCGAGGCGAGGCATCAGCCGCACCGAGATCACGGATGACTGGCGGGACTGGTAGCCGTTGCTGTACCGCAACGACGTACAGCAACCCCAGCAACCAGCAGCGACCGTCACCGGCCCTCACAATCCTCCCCACAGCCTGTATGGCCTCCAATGACCGATCTCTGTAGAGCTACGGATCAGAAGGTGCACGTGCCCCACCCGTGCCCGATCGAGCGGGAAGTCGCGGGGAATCACGGGAGCCAGCGGGTACCACACAACACAACGGCCCCTGACCGATTTACCTGGTCAGGGGCCGCTCACCTGCGGTGGGTGTGGGATTTGAACCCACGGTGACTTGCGCCACGACGGTTTTCAAGACCGTTCCCTTAGGCCGCTCGGGCAACCCACCTGCGCCCCGCCGACCTGGGGCGGAGCGGGTACAGCGTACCCGGCGTGGGCGGTGCTCGGGGGCTTGGTCCGTGGGAGGGGCGGTGATGCGGGGGATCGGGGCGGCGGGCGGGGTTCGGCCGGTTCTCGGTTGTCGCGTGGGACGCGTCGGACCGCTACAACCATGGGGGGAGGGGCCATGAAACCGGAGATCGTCATCTCGGTGTCGGCGACCGTCATAGCGCTGGCGTCGCTGTGGGTGAGTTTCACCGAGTCCAGGAGCACCCGCGCCCACAACCGTCAGTCGGTGCGACCGCTCCTGCAGATCAGGCGGGTGAGGGACGTCGAAGGCGGGCGCACCGGCATCCAGGTGCTCAACGCAGGTCTGGGCCCTGCCCTGGTCACCGGGACCACGGTGTGGCTGGACGGTGCCGAGATCGGTGGCTGGGGCCACGAGAGCCACCGTCGGATCACCGCCGGCCTGCCGATGGAACCGAGGCATTCCACGCTGCCCCGAGGACTGCCGCTGCTCGCCGGCAAGGAGCTGCCGCTGCTGGTCCTGGACGACTTCGATCCGGTCGCGCACGAGCCGTTCTGGCGCCTCGTCACCGAACGGCTCCGGATCGAGATCCGTTACGAGTCGCTTTACGGCGGAGAGGAGTTCAGGGCGGTGAAGGGCCCCCGCCGGCAATAGGGGCCGGGAGGTCACCGTCCCGGGGGCGCATACACCCGCGCGCCCCGGTGCCGAACCACCCCACCGATCAAGGGTGTTCCGGCGCCGGGGCGCGCGGTCGAGGCGCGGGTCAGCTGTCGCCCTCGCGTTCGCCGAGGGTGACGTCCGCCGTGCGGGTCTTGCCGTCGCGGGTATACGTGAGGGTGACCTTGTCGCCGGGGCGGTGCGTCCAGATCTCGCCGATGAGGGTGGGGCCGCTGTCGATGACGTGGTCGTCGAGCTTGGTGATGACGTCACCGGGCTTGAGGCCGGCCTTGTCGGCGGGACCGTTCGCGGTGATGGAGTCCGAGCCGCCCTCACCGGAGTTGGTGATCTTCGCTCCGCCCGTGCCCTCCTCCAGGGAGACCGAGGCGCCGATCACCGGATACACCGGCTTGCCCGTCCTGATCAGCTGCTGGGCCACGTTCTTGGCCTGGTTGATCGGGATGGCGAAGCCGAGGCCGATGGAGCCCGCCTGGCCGGAGCCGAAGCTGCCGCCGCTGCTGGCCGACTGGATGGCCGAGTTGATGCCGATGACATTGCCGCGGGCGTCGAGGAGGGGGCCGCCGGAGTTGCCGGGGTTGATGGACGCGTCGGTCTGCAGGGCGCTCATGTAGGAGGCCTTGCTGCCGGAGGAACCGTCGCTGGAGGCCACCGGACGGTTCTTGGCGCTGATGATGCCCGTCGTGACCGTGTTGGACAGGCCGAAGGGTGCGCCGATCGCGATCGTCGAGTCGCCCACCGCGACCTTGTCGGAGTCGCCGAGCGTCAGCGGCTGCAGGTTGGACGGGGCGTTCTTGAGCTTGATGACCGCCACGTCGTAGCCCTGCGCGTGGCCGACGACCTCCGCGGCGTACTTCTTGCCGTCCGGGAAGGTGGCCGACACCTTGCCGCCGTCGACGGCCTCCGCCACCACGTGGTTGTTGGTGACGATGTGGCCTTCCTTGTCGAACACGAAGCCGGTGCCCGTGCCGCCGTCGCCGTCGCTGTTCGACGCCTCGATGGTCACCGTGCTCGGCAGCGCGGAGGAGGCCACGGCGGCGACCGTACCGGCGGCGCGCTTGACGTCCCCGCCGTTCTGGGAGGCCGAAACGGTCGTGGAACCCGTGGAGTTGTCGTTGCGGTCGGCCAGGGTGTAGCCGATGCCGCCGCCGACGCCGCCCGCGACCAGCGCGGCCACGAGCACCGCGGCGATCAGGCCGCCCCGCTTCTTGCCCGCCGGCTTGGGGGCCGGCTGCTGCGTCTGCTGCCACGAGGAGCCCCAGCCGCCGTCACCGGGCCCGCCGGGTCCGGCGGGGCCACCGACTCCTCCGGCCGCGCCCGTGTCCGCGTACGCGCCACCGCCGTTGTCCGCGTACGACGGGACCGCGGGCGGTGCCGGAGGGGGCCAGGAGGCGTCGGGCGCGGAGGACCCGGGGCCACCGGGAGCGTGTCCGTAACCACCGCCGGGCGCCTGGCCCATGCCGTATCCCTGACCGGGGGCCGCCGCGTACCCCGGTGCCCCGGCGGACACCAGCTCCGGGTGCGGCTGATGCGCCCCCGGCTGCTGCGCCACCGGCTGCTGAGCGGTCGGGTACTGCGCCGTCGGGTGCTGTCCGGTCGCGTGCTGCGTCACCGGCTGCTCGGCCGTCGGGTGCGGCGGCACCGGCCGCTCCGCCTGCGGCACGTGCGGCTGCACCGCGGTCGCACCCGGCTCCGGGGCCGTCGGCGGGACCGGCGGGAGCTGGGTCGTCGGCGCGTTGTCGGCGCTCGTTCCGCCCGCGGGCGCGGCGGAGGGCTCCGCCGGGGGCTCGCTCGGCTCGTGCGCCGGGGTCTGCGCGGAGGCAGCGGCAGTGTCCACCGGCACGGGAGGTGCGGACGGGGCCGGGGGTACCGGGGTGCCCTCGTTCTCGGTGCTCACAGCTTTTCTCCTCGATCCACGGCTTCACCTTGTAGGCGGTCGACTGTTCGTTGGTCGCGCATCGGACTGTGCGCATTTTTGTATGGGGTCAGCTTTTCCCACGAGCCGTCAGGGCACCATAAGCGGTGCCTGTGGGTCCGGGACCATCCTTTATATAGGATCTATCGGACTATTAACGCGTACTGTGCGTACGAACCCGGTCGTCCACCGTCACCGCCCCCACGCGTACCCCGTCCCGGTGGCACCATGACGCGGTGACCCACGTACGACAGCTCCCGATTCAGGTCGTCGCCCACCGGGGGGCCTCCGAGGCGGCCCCCGAGCACACCCTGGCCGCGTACAAGAAAGCGATCGAGGACGGCGCCGACGCCCTCGAATGCGATGTGCGGCTGACGGCGGACGGCCACCTCGTCTGCGTCCACGACCGGCGCGTCAACCGTACGTCCAACGGCCGGGGCGCGGTCTCCGCGCTGGAGCTGGCCGATCTGGCGGCCCTGGACTTCGGCTCCTGGAAGAACGGCGACGAGGCCCCCGACTGGGAGGTCACCCCCGAGGACCGGGCCGACACCTCCGTCCTCACCCTCGAACGCCTGCTCGAACTCGTGGCCGACGCGGGGCGCCGGGTGGAACTGGCCATCGAGACCAAGCACCCCACCCGCTGGGCGGGCCAGGTCGAGGAACGGCTGCTGGTCCTGCTGAAGCGGTTCGGGCTGGACGCGCCGGAGGCGGCCGCCGAGTCACCGGTACGGATCATGAGCTTCTCGGCGCGCTCGCTGCAGCGCGTCCGCGTCGCGTCCCCGACCCTGCCGACGGTCTACCTGATGCAGTTCGTCTCCCCCCGGCTGCGCGACGGACGGCTGCCGCACGGTGTCCGGATCGCGGGCCCCTCCATCCGGATCGTGCGCAATCACCCCGCCTACATCGAGCGCCTGAAGAGCGCCGGCCACCAGGTGCACGTGTGGACCGTGAACGAGCCCGAGGACGTCGACCTCTGCGTCGGGCTGGGTGTCGACGCCATCATCACCAACCGCCCCCGCGCGGTGCTCCACCAGCTCAGCCGCTGACCGCGCGACGCCCGCCCGAGCCCGCCCGAGCCCGCCGGAACTGCGCCAGGCGCTCGCCGGACCGCCCACCCGAGCCCGCCGGCGCGCCCGCCCCAGCCCGTCGGCCGCCCTCCCGCACACCGGGCCCCGCGCCTCCCCGCCGGGACCCGTCCGGACCCGCCGACCGCACGGCCTCCCACAACCTCGAACACACCGATTCCGACAGCTTCCAACACCACGCCGGGGACCGTTCCGAACACGCCTCTGTTCACAGCTGCGACCACCGCCCCGACCCCCTTCACCACCCCTGTGCGGCACTTGACGGAGGTAAGAATTCCGCCAAGGCGCCCGGTCGGCCACCGGGGACAAGTCGGCATATCGGGGACGAAATTCAGCCAGTCGGCTACCGGGAGTGCTCCGGCGCGTTCGGTGCGTGTTCGACCGTCGCGAGTGCGCCAGAGCACGTGTTCCGGCCGGTTTCCGGTCCAGTCCCATGGGGCATTCACACCGTGGCGTGGGGCGAAGGAGGTCTCGGGGGTGGCGTTGGTGGTGGCACAGGAGGTGCCCACGTCGTCGAGCATGGCCGTACCCCATGGCCCTGCGGGCGTGGGGCAGGCGAGGCACCGCATGCGCGATCAGTTGCGCGACGGCGGTGTGGCGGACACGGTCATCGACGATGCCCTGCTGATCCTTTCCGAACTGCTCAGCAATGCGTGCAAACACGGCAGGCCGCTGGGCGACGCCCTGGCTGGCGACGGTGACGTGCGCTGCGCCTGGCGCATGGATCCCACCGGACGCCTCACGGTCGAGGTGACGGACGGCGGTGGTCCGACCCGTCCGGTTCCGTCCACGCCCTCGGTCACCGCGCACGGCGGCCGCGGGCTGAACATCGTCACGGCACTGGCGGACGACTGGGGCGTGCGCGACGACGACCGCGGCGAGGTCACCGTGTGGGTCGTCGTCCAGGACGACATCTACCGCGCCCACCGCCGGGAGGACTTCGCGAGCCGCGTCGTCGCCCCGTCGGTCTCGACCGTCCCGGACCTGGACTTCGCGGACGCGTTCGACGACCTGGACTGACCGGGCGGCCCGCGGCCGGGCGTACGCAACCCGGCCCGAACCACCGGTTCCGGGACGACTCGGTGCGTTGTCCACAGGGTCCCGTCGGCCGTCGTACGAGCGGCTAGGCTCGCGCCAGTACGAGACGAGCCGTGATCGGGAGACACCCACGATGGCCAAGAAGCGACCCCACACGAAGGCCAAGCGCCCGCAGGGCACCGGCGGAGTCGGCGCCGCAGCCGCCGATGGGCAGGTCCCGGTGGTCGGCGCGCGCGAGCAATGCCCCTGCGGCAGCGGCCGCCGCTACAAGGCGTGCCACGGCCGGGCCGCCGCCCAGGCGGTGACCGAGCTGGTGCACCGCCCCTTCGAGGGCCTGGCGGGTGAGTGCGACTGGATCGCGCTGCGCGAGCTGGTGCCCGCCGCCACCGTCGAGCTGAAGCTGAAGGACGCGCTCCCGGAGGGCGTCCCGTCGGTGACGCTCGCCACCGTCCTGCCCATGGCGTGGCCCGCGCTGCGCCGCGACGACGGCTCGGTCCTGCTCGGTCTGCAGAACGACACGTCGTCCGGCGACATCAGCCGCGACCTCGCCGACACCCTCCAGCGCGCCCTCGAGGCCGCCCCGGGCACCCCGGTCCAGGGCCGGCGGGCCCCCGCCGACGGACCGCGTCTGCAGGATCTGCTGGACCCCGAAGGAAAGTTCGAGCCAGTTGTGCACACCGGCTTCGAGTTCTGGGTCCCGGACACGGAGAACACGACCCCGGAGGTGACCGCCTCCCTGGAGCGCGCCAACTCCGCGGCGATCCCGACTGTGAAGCTCGCGGGCGTGGACGCGGCGTACTGGTGCGAGACCCCCGAGAAGAACCATTTGCGATGGGTCATGCCGCACGCCGAGGAGCGGCTTCTGGACGCCCTCGCCCGGCTGCACGCGGCGGGGCGCTCCAGCCTCGGCGAGGGCACCCGTCTGGTCGGCTCCTTCCGTGCTCACGGGCTCACCGTGCCGGTCTGGGACCTCCCCAGCGGGGTCGGCGCGGACGACGTCGAGAAGCCGGCGGCGGAGTTCGCCGAGCGGCTCGCCGCGGCCCTGGCCGACGAGTCCCCGCTCACCCCGGACGAGCGCCGGGCGCGCGGCGGACTCACCAACCGGCAGGTGACGCTGAGTTGACGGTGCGCGCCGGCGCCGGCCGTGCGGGCGGCCGGCCGCGTGCGTTCGGGATGTGGTGACTCCTGTCACAACTCCCCTACGTGACAAGCGCATTCGTGTCCGAATAGCCAAGACCGAATTTGCGAAGCGCCGATCTCTTGTTACGGTTTCATTAGCCCGGTTGCTGGTGCATCCCCCGTCGCCAGCAACCGGGTCTTCTCATGCCCGGGGTCCTGGACGCTTCCGCCGCGTCGGCCCCGCTCGGCCTCAACGCCCTTACGAACGCCCTGAGTTGCTCCCTGAGCGCAGCAACAGCGGCCCTTCGCCGTCCGGGGCCGCGAACTCCGCCACGGCCGTGTACGCCCCCAACACGCCCCGCGTGCGCTCCCTGGGCGTCTCGCACGCCCCCGGCTCGTCGTGCGCACCCACGGCGCAGTGCATCCGTACGGTGTGACCGCCGGGCGCCATCATGCTGAGGACCGAGCTCAGCTCACGCCCGGTGGCGTTGCGGTAGTACGTGCGGGCCCAGGTCTGCTCGCCCTGCGTGAGGACACAGGTCTGCGCCTCGATGCCGTCGGGGGAGGTGAGTTCGGGACCGCAGCGGGTGGCCGTGGCGATGCCGATGCCCAGCAGACGCCGCGAGGACCCCGCGGCGTCGTCCGCGGCCTCGTCGGCGCCGCCTGCCGCCGGTCCGTCCGGCCCGCCCGCCTTGGGATCGACGTGCCCGGAGGACTTCTCGGCGGACCGTGCGAACGCGTCGCCGGCCCGGCCCGGTCCGGCGGCCGGGACCCGCTCGGGGGCGAGGGCGCGGTCGGAGGTGCGGGCGGGCTCGGACACGGGCACCTCGTCGAGGGTGCCCGCGGAGGCGGCGAGGGGCAGACCGAGCGCGACCGCCACGGCGGCGGTCAGGCCCGCCAGGCGGAGCCGGCGTGGATCGGGCCCGCCGCGCGCCGGCTCGAGGGCTCTACGACTCCAGGGCGGGGGAGCGCTGTGGCGACCGCGCGGAGGGGCCCCGCGGCCCCCGGGAAGACGCTGCATGTGCGGAAGATAACGACCGACCGGGGGCGCCCGGCCCCGTGCGCGCCGGGCGCGCTCAGAACTCGGGCGCGCTCACACCCGTACGAGTGAGGGCGTCGACCACCGCGTCCACGACCGCCTCCACGTCGGGCACCCAAGGCGCGGCCGAACCGGGCAGCGGTGCCCGCTCCCAGCGGATCAGACCGTGGCCGGTCTCGGAGGGGGGAAGGGCCAGATAGCCGCCCTCGCTGTGGAAGCGGAGCGAGCCGGGCACGAAGTCCTTGGCGTAGAGCAGTTCGCCCAACTGCTCCATGGAGTACGGCGCGACGAGGATCGCCCAGCGGTGCGGGGCCGCGACCACGGGGCCGAGGCGCATGCCGGTGCGGTCCAGCGCGGCCAGGGCGCGGGAGGCGGCCAGGGCGGGCAGGCTCACCGCGCAGGGGGCGGTGCCACCGGTGGCCAGCACGATCGGCGCGGTCGGGCGGTTGCCCCACCACCAGCGGACCATGCGCTCGTCGGTGGTGGCGGCCAGCAGGCCGGGATCGAAGGGGTGAGCGCCGGGCACCACGCACTCCGGGTCCGGGCAGCCGCAGCGGGCACGCCCCTGCGGGTCCGGCGCCACACCCGGGAGTACGGGCCACTGCCATTCCGTCGCGAACGTCAGGGCCTGCTCAAGAAGCTCGGGCCTCCCGCCGCTGCGCCTGGACAGGAGCCTGCGTCGCTTTCCGGGGATCTCGCGCATGAGCGCTCGTCCTTTCCGTTGCACGCATGGCAACACCGTGGGTCACATCACAACATGTGTCGTTCACTGCACTGTGCGTACCTGCTGGCGCATCACACCCCTGTCGCGGACAAGGGGAACCCCTGCGGGCCGGGCTCGGTTACGTCCGCGTCCATCGCTTGCGTCGACGTGCGTCTGTCAAAAGCATGGGCATGGCGTAGGGGTGGCGGCGCCTGGCGTTTTGCCGTCTCGCATGTGCTCGCCGCCTCCGCCACGGGAGGATGGGGCTCGGTCGTCGGTGGATAGGACGCCCGGGTCCGTCGCCAGGTTCCGGGCGACCTCCGCCACCCCTGGCCTTCACCGAGTACGTACCCATCACGACCGCTGTGACGCTCTGTTGAACAAGGCCAGTCGACCTCAATACACCGTTCACCACAACACTTTTCGGCCAACTTTCCTTTACCCGTAGGAATGGACAAGGGGTTGACAGATGTCCAACAGCGCCTCACGGACACCAGATGTCCCAGCAGGACAATGCTGGACATCCCCTCACGAGTGCGTGTACATGTGGAGAGACTGCTAGCGGCGCAGAATGACATGGGGGTTTGCGATGCTTTTGAGCAATACGCACCGGTCGGAAAGCCGGACACCATGAACGCCCCTCACCCTCCGAAAGTGGCTGGAATCGATTCAACGGTTCCCTCCCCCGCACACACTGTCGCGCCCGCGCCCGCCGCCCCTGATTCCCCACCGGCCCCTTCCGCCACAGGACCGGGCACCGCTCCCGGGGCCGTTCTGCAGGACAGACTCGCGGGCTGGGTCTCGGATCTCACGACGCTGCACGAACTCACCGAACGCCTGACCCGCACGGACTCACTCGACAGCGCGCTGGAGGAGACCCTGCGCGCCGGAGCCGCCCTGGTCGGCGCCCGGCGCGGTCTCCTCGTCCTGGAACCGGCCGGCGGACTCGGCCCGGACACCACCGTCGGGCTCGGTCTCGGCCGCGCCGACCTCGGGCACATCGAGACCGTGCCGCGCAGTTCCCTGGCGTACGGCCGCATCCTCGACGGACTGCCGGGCGGTGACGGCGAGATCGCCCAGCCCGACCTGTTCGCCGAGGACGGACTCGACCCCCGCCACCGCGAGGTCGCCGCCCGGCTCGGCTACGCGGCGAGCTACGCGCTCCCCCTGTCCACCGAGAGCGCCGGCCGACTCGGCGCCGCGGTCTGGCTCTACGACGAGCCCGCGGAGCCGGTCGAGCGGCAGCGGCACCTCGTCGGGCTCTACACGCGCTACGCCGCCGAGCACCTGGCCCGGCTCGCCGAGGTCGAACGCACGCGCGCCTCCATGGCGACCATCGCCGAGGAACTGCTGCCCTCCCGGCTGCCCCGGGTCGCCGGCGTCCAGCTCGCCGCCCGGCACCGCACCGGACCGCGCGGCGGCGGCGACTGGTACGACGCGCTGCCGCTGCCCGACGCCGCGCTCGGCCTCGCGGTCGGCTCGGTCACGGGATCGGGGCCCAGCGCGATCGCCGCGATGGGGCGGCTGCGGGCCTCGCTGCGGGCGTACGCCGTGATGGAGGGCGAGGACCCCGTCGCCGTCCTGTCCGACCTGGAGCTGCTGCTGCGCCTGACGGAGCCGGCCCGCTCCGCCACCGCGCTCTTCGCCTACGTGGAGCCCGCGCTGCGCAAGATCACGCTCGCCGGGGCGGGGCACAGCCCGCCGCTGGTGATCGGCGAACGGCGTACCGAGTTCGTGGAGACCTCCCTGTCGGCGCCGCTCGGCATGCTCGCCTGCTGGGAGGCGCCGAGCGTGGAGCTGACCGCCCATTCAGGAGAAACCGTCCTGCTGTACACCGACGGCCTCCTCCAGCGCACCGGTGAACCCGTCGACCGCGCCTTCGCCCGGCTGCACGCGGCCGCGGCCGGTGTCCCCCGGGCCCTGCGCACCGACCCGGGCGCCATCGCCGACCACGTCCTGCGCACCGTGCTGCCGGAGCGGCTCGACGCGGCCGACGGCACCGAGGACGTGGTGCTGCTGGCGGCACGGTTCGAGTAGACCCGGCGGCCCCTCGTTCGGGTGCGGCTCACCGCTCCCTCCCGGCTGCTTGCCGTGAGGGGCCGGTGACCCCTGGTGAGAGGTGTCCCGACCGCCCCGGGTCCCCGGCGGTGCGACCGTACGATGGACGCGGTCCAGTGCCGTACCTAGGAGGATGACCGTGGCGGACGAGCTCGAGCCGGCGACCCCGGAGACCGAGGCGACCGAGGCCGAGGAGCCGATCAAGCAGCGCAAGAACGGCCTGTACCCGGGCGTGTCCGACGAGCTGGCCGAGAACATGAAGTCGGGCTGGGCCGACACCGAGCTGCACGGCCTGGAGCCGATCGCCCAGGCCGCTCAGACCGCCGCCCGCCGTGCCGCGCTCTCCGCGCGCTTCCCCGGCGACCGCCTGGTGATCCCCTCGGGCAACCTCAAGACCCGCTCGAACGACACCGAGTACCCCTTCCGGGCATCGGTCGAGTACGCCTACCTCACCGGCAACCAGACCGAGGACGGCGTCCTCGTCCTGGAGCCCACGGGCGCCGAGGGCCATGAGGCGACGATCTACCTCCTGCCCCGCTCCGACCGGGAGAACGGCGAGTTCTGGCTCTCCGGCCAGGGCGAGCTGTGGGTCGGGCGGCGGCACTCGCTGACCGAGTCGGCCGAGCTGTACGGCATCCCCGCGAGCGACGTGCGCGAACTCGCCGACCGGCTGCGCGAGGCCACCGGCCCGGTGCGGGTCGTCCGCGGGTACGACGCCGGCATCGAGGCGGCGCTCCACGACAAGGTCACCGCCGAGCGCGACGACGAGCTGCGGGTCTTCCTCTCCGAGGCGCGGCTGGTCAAGGACGCGTTCGAGATCGGCGAGCTGCAGAAGGCGGTCGACTCGACCGTGCGCGGCTTCGAGGACGTCGTCCGGGTGCTGGACAAGGCCGAGGCCACCTCGGAGCGGTACATCGAGGGCACCTTCTTCCTGCGCGCCCGCGTCGAGGGCAACGATGTCGGCTACGGCTCCATCTGCGCCGCCGGCCCGCACGCCACGACGCTGCACTGGGTCCGCAACGACGGCCCGGTGCGCTCCGGCGACCTGCTCCTGCTGGACGCGGGCGTCGAGACGCACACGTACTACACGGCCGACGTGACCCGGACCCTGCCGATCAGCGGCACGTTCAGCGAGATCCAGAAGAAGATCTACGACGCCGTGTACGACGCGCAGGAGGCCGGTATCGCCGCCGTCCGGCCCGGCGGCAAGTACCGCGACTTCCATGACGCCGCGCAGCATGTGCTGGCCGAGCGGCTGGTGGCGTGGGGGCTCGTCGAGGGGCCCGTGGAGCGGGTCCTGGAGCTGGGTCTCCAGCGCCGCTGGACCCTGCACGGCACGGGTCACATGCTCGGCATGGACGTCCACGACTGCGCCGCCGCGCGCGTGGAGTCCTATGTCGACGGGACGCTGGAGCCGGGGATGGTGCTCACGGTCGAGCCCGGCCTGTACTTCCAGGCGGACGACCTCACCGTGCCCGAGGAGTACCGGGGCATCGGCGTCCGGATCGAGGACGACATCCTGGTGACGGAGGAGGGCAACCGCAACCTCAGCGCGGGTCTGCCGCGGCGCTCCGCTGAGGTTGAGCTGTGGATGGCCTCGCTGCGGAGCTGAGGGGCCGGGGGTCGTCTCGTTTCGTCCGCGGGTGAGTGGGGGCTGGTCGCGCAGTTCCCCGCGCCCCTGAAAAGCAGGGGCTGCGCCCCCTGCTTTTCAGGCCCGCAGGGCCTGGGCTTTCAGGGGCGCGGGGAACTGCGCGGCCGACCTCGCGGCAGTGACGGGCAGCGCGTCCACGAACAGCGCGCCGGCCAGCAGCGAGCCGCTCCCACGGGGACTCCACCCCCGCTCCCGGAGGTCCGTGTCGAGCGTGGTCAGCGCCTCCCGCCCCGCGGCCGTCGTCGTACCCCCCGCCTCGATCACCGCCCGCGCCCCGGCCTGCACCCGCCGCAGCCCGTGCGGCCCGGCGCAGTACAGCAGTTCGGTGTCCTGGAGCGTGGACATCACCGTGAGGAGCGCGTCGAGACGGGCGTCCCCCTCCGGTGTTCCCGCGCGGCGGGCCGCGGCCAGGACGTCCAACGCCCGCCGCACATGGGGGAATCCGGCGCGGGCCTCGCCCCGGGCGCCGGGCGCGCCGTACTGGGCGGAGACCGAGGAGCCGTGCGAAGGGCGCCGGGGCGCGCGCCGGTCGGGGTACGCGGCGATCTTCTTGGCGGCGGCGGTGAGTTCACGCCCGCGCGCGCCCGGCTCCAGGGCCGCCGCGGCGACCAGCAGACCCAGCACCCAGGTGGCGCCGCGGTGCCCGCCGCCGGCGAGACGCGTCGAGTGTTCGGTGCAGCGCCCGATCGCACCGAGTTCGGCCCGGAGTCCCGGGGTCGGGGCGCCGTTGCGGCGGGCACAGGCCGCCATCGCGGTGAGCCCGGGCAGCAGCGCCTTCGCCGACCAGCGCAGGGCGCGGTGGTCCTGGCGGGTCACGCGGACGCCGAGGTCGCGCGGGTCGGGCAGACCGGGCTTGGGTGTCAGTTCCAGCTGCCGGGTGAGGGCGGCCACCGCGCCCCGGGCCAGCGTCTCGTCCTCGCGGCTGCTCACGCGCGTCCCTACGAGGCCGACTCGGAGCCGGTGGCCCCGTCCGCCGGGGGCTCGCCGGACGGAGGCGCACCGCCCTCGCCGCCACCGCCGCCGGCGCCGGTGTTCTCGGCGTCGGGGTCGATGCCGAGGGTGAGGAAGCCCTTGTAACCGCGGGCGGGATTCGCCTTCTTCACCGCTTCGAGGGTGAGCAGGCCGCCGGCGGCGCCGCTTCCGTCGTAGACCATGTCGTCGTCGAGGGTGGTGTAGCTGCCGCTGTGCCGGGAGTACGGCTCCAGGGTGAAGACCTGCTGGGCGATCTCGTCGTCGAAGAAGAACTGGCCCGTGTGGTTGACCTTGCCGCCCTCGTAGGTGCCGTCCTCCTTCTCGCCGCCGGTGTGCACCTTCACATGGATGTGGCAGGTGCGCGGGGTGTACCAACCGGGGAAGATCGTCTCGAACTTGACGACCCCGTTCGCGTTGGCGATCTGATAGCCGCGCAGATACGTGGCGTCGTCGGCGGTCGAACCGTCCTCGCTCTCGGCGGGTGCCGAGCCGCCGGGATTCGCGGTGGTGTAGCCGGAGTAGTAGCCCCAGGCGTCGCAGTGCCAGATCTCCACCGCCGCGCCGGGGACCGGGGTGCAGCCGTCGGTGGCGTCCACCACCGTGAGGCGCAGCGTCAGGGGAACACCGCTCTTGCCTTCGGTGATGTCCTTGCGGACGAGGGCGCCGTCCAGGTAGTAGGGGCCCTCGGTGACGCTGGACATCAGCGTCATGCACGTGCTGTCGGCGGTGGTCGCGGACGCGGTGGCGGTCGCCCCGGTGCCGCTCGTGTTCTCGTCCGCGAACGCCGAGCGGTAGCCGGCGGCCACCAGCCCTCCGGCGGCGACCGTGCCTCCGGTGACCGCGAGGGCGCGGCGCCGGGTGATCGTCCTGCGTGTGTGGTTTCCCGTCATGGCGGTGACGTTAGGGACGCACCCCGTCAGGGGGCTGAGGTCCGGCTGTGCGCGGGCTGAGAGTGCCGGGAGGCCCGCGGTGCGCCCCGGAACGAGACCGTCCGGCCGCCCCGCCCGCGCCGGATCCGGCGGATGAGACGGTTCTCACGTTTGCCGTCCCTCATACGGACGAGGCTTGTGTTGCCGTTCGAAGCACTCCTCGGCGTCGGCTATGTTCTGGTCGCGACCAGCAGCCGACCGGATATTCGGCGCCGCCGGTCCGACCGGACGCCAACTTCTTCTGCTGCCGACGTTCGAGTGAGAAATTCCTGTCGGCAACCGCTTCATCGAGCCGCAAGACCGCAACCCGTCGGTTTCCACGCACAGATTGATGAGGTCTTCATGAACGCATCCCTCGACCCCACGGCCGAAGAGTCGGGATCCACGGCCGCCGTCGGTCCGGAGCGGGTGTCCTTGGTGCAGTTGGCGGCGCGGAGCAAGGGCGCGCAGTCGCCCGCTCTGACCCGTGCCGTGTCGAACGGCGTCGAACGGACAGGTCCGGGACGGGTCGCGGTGGCGGCCTTCCAGTCCTCCGTCTGACACCGCCCGTACCGGCCGCACCCCTGTGACCGTCATGGACCGACCGCCCCTGCCTCTGCGCCAGTTCGTGCTGAAGATGCACAGTCGCTGCGATCTCGCGTGCGACCACTGCTACGTCTACGAGCATGCGGACCAGAGCTGGCGCGGTCGGCCCCGGGTGATGTCGGGCCGCGTCCTGCGCGCCACGGCGGAACGCATCGCCGAGCACGCGAAGAACCACGGGCTCACCGCCGTCCACGTCGTGCTGCACGGCGGCGAACCCCTCCTCGCGGGCCGCGCCCGGCTGCGCGCGGCCGCCACCGAACTGCGCGCCGCGCTCGACGGCGTGTGCGCACTGGATCTGCGGATCCACACCAACGCCGTCACGCTCGACGAGCGGTTCCTGGAGCTGTTCGACGAGTTCGGCATCCAGGTCGGCGTCTCGCTGGACGGCGACCGGGCCGCCAACGACCTGCACCGGCGCTACGCCGACGGCCGCAGCAGCCACGACCGGGTCCTCCGGGCCGTCGAACTGCTCGGCCGGCCCCGCCACCGGCACCTCTTCGCCGGCATCCTCTGCACGATCGACCTGCGCAACGACCCGGTCGCCGTCCACGACGCGCTCGCCGAACTCGCCCCGCCCCGCGTCGACTTCCTCCTCCCGCACGCCACCTGGGAAAACCCTCCGTCGCGCCCCGCGGACGACGTCGACGGCACCGCGTACGCGCGCTGGCTGCTGGCCGTCCACGACCGCTGGACCGCGACCGGACGGGCCATGGAGGTCCGGGTCTTCGACTCGGTCCTGCGGACCCTGCGCGGCGGGAGCAGCCTCACCGAGTCGCTGGGCCTGGACCCGGCCGACCTCGCCGTGATCGAGACCGACGGGACCTTCGAACAGGCCGACTCCCTGAAGACCGCCCACGACGGGGCCCCCGCGACCGGCCTGGACGTGTTCTCCCACTCCCTGGACGAGGTCGCCGCGCATCCCGGGATCGTGGCCCGGCAGCAGGGCCTCGACGGGCTGGCGGAGCAATGCCGTTCCTGTCCGGTGGTGCGCTCCTGCGGCGGCGGCCTCTACGCCCACCGCTACCGGGCCGACGGCAGCGGGTTCCGCAACCCCTCCGTGTACTGCTCCGACCTGCTGTCCCTCATCACCGACCTCCGGGACCGTCACATGAGCGACCAGTCCGCACCCCCCGTGCTCGGCGAGGCCGTCCTCGACGAACTGGCCGCGGGCGGCGGCACGGACACGACCGTGGACCTGCTGGCCCGTCACCAGCTGGCCCTGGGCCGCGAACTGCTGGGCCGGGTACGGCACGCGTCGGCGCACGCACCGGCGGGCGAGGACACCGAGGGCGCGGAGGAGGCATGGGACACCCTGGCCGCGCTCGACGGCGAAGCCCCCGAGGCCGTGGACACGGTCCTCGCCCACCCCTACGTACGGCCCTGGGCGCTCGGCTCCCTCGGGGCCGGTCCGGGGCCGGGACCGGCGGAGCCGGTCGCGACGGCCGTTCGCGGCATCGCGGAGATCGCCGCCGCCGCGGCGGTGCGCGCCGGGCGCCCGGCGGCGGTCGTCGTCCCGGTCCGCGACGGGCTGCTGCGGCTGCCCTCGCTCGGGACGCTGACGGTGGAGCCGGGCGCCGAGAAGGCCGTGGTGCGCACGGACACCGGCGGCTTCACGGTCCGGGCGGCCGGGCGGACGTACACCGTGGCCCGCAACGGACCGGAGGAACCGGCCTGGCGGGGGAGCAGGCGGTTCGAACTGGACGGCTGGTCGGTGACCCTGGAGGACACCGACCCCTGGCGGGCCTGCCACGGGCATCCGGCGCACCCCCGGCTCGGCGAGGGGGAGGCCGAGGCGTGGCGGGACGGCCTGGCCGGGGCCTGGGCCTGGATCCGCCGCGAACTGCCCCTCTACGCGCCGGGTATCGCCGCGGGGCTCCGGGTGGTCACCCCGCTGCTGCCCTCCCCCGGGGGCGCCGACCTCAGCTCGGCGGCCCGCGACGCCTTCGGGGCCGTGGCCGTCGCGCGGCCCGACGCGCCGGAGACGCTGGCGCTGCTCCTCGTCCACGAGTTCCAGCATGTGAAGCTGGGCGCGGTCCTGGACCTGACGGACCTGTACGACCCGGCGTGCGAGCGGCTGTTCTACGCGCCCTGGCGCCCCGACCCGCGCCCCCTGGAGGGGCTGCTGCAGGGGACGTACGCCCATCTCGCGGTGGTCGACTTCTGGCTGGCCCGGTGGCGGAGCGGGGGCGGGCGGCCGGCCGAGACCCGGTTCTCCCGGTGGCGGGACCAGACGGCCGAGGCGGTGGACACCCTGGCGGCGTCGGGGGCGCTGACGCAGACCGGGGAACGGTTCGTCGCGGGGCTGGGGCGGGCGCTGGCGGGGGACGAGGTGAGCGCGGACGCGCGGCGTGCGGCCCGGCGGGTGGCGCAGGAGCACCGGCGGACCGTTCTGCCGTAGGGGAGTGGAGTGTCTCCTGCTCCGCCCACGTGTTCGAGCATCCGGCAATTCCCGCCTGAAGCAGGGACATTGGGCCCGTTCGTCATATTCCACGTGCCCCTGCCCGCTTCCTACACTGAGGAAAGTCAGCGGGCATCGGGGGTCACGGGTGCGAGGAGATGCGGCAGGCGGCGGGGGAAGCCCCTATTTCTTCCTGAGTTATGCGCACACCCCGCGCAACGACGCCGGTGACACCGATCCGAACATCTGGGTGAAAAAGCTGTACGACGGGCTGTGCGCGCACATCATGCAGATGACCGATCTGCCGCGCGGCGCACGGGCCGGGTTCCTCGACCAGGGCATGGCGGTCGGCACCCGCTGGACGGACGAGCTGTCGGAGAACCTCGCGCGCTGCAAGGTGTTCGTGCCGCTGTACTCGCCGCGCTACTTCATCAGCGAACAGTGCGGACGGGAGTGGTGGGCCTTCTCCCAGCGCCAGATCAGCCACCGGGCACGCGGCGGGGCCGCGCGGGAGCACGCGATCATCCCCGCGTTATGGGTGCCCGTGGAACCCGTGCAACTGCCGTACGCGGCCAGGGACCTGCAGTTCAACCACGTGTCCTTCGGCCAGGACTACGCGGAGGAGGGGTTCTACGGGCTGACCAAACTCCGGTACCTGCGGGACGAGTACGAGCGGGCGCTGTACCGGCTGGCGAAGCAGATCGTGCACGTGGCCCGGGTGACCGAGCTGGACGAGGGGCGGATGTACGACGAGTACGAGTCGCTGCCCAGCGCGTTCGGCGCCTCGGGGCATCCCCCGGAGTTCGACATCACGGTCCTGGCGTGCACGCGCTCCGACCTGCCCCCGGGCCGTGAACCCGACTGCTACGGCCCGCTGCCGCGGGACTGGAACCCGTACCACCCGGCGTCGGCCCGGCCGCTCGGCGAACACGCCGCCGACCTGGTGCGCACCATGGACTACAAGGTGAACATCGGGGACTTCGAGAAGGACGCCGACCGGCTGCTCGGGCCCGGCCCGCCCCGGGCACCGGGACTGCTGCTGCTCGACCGGTGGGCGCTGGGCTCCGCGAAGGGCCGGGAGCTGCTGGAACGCCTGTGCGAGGAACAGCGGCCGTGGATCAGCGTGATGATCCCCAGGTGCGAGGACGACGCCGGTCCGGCCCGGGAGAAGAGGCTGACGGCGCTCACCGAGCGGGCCCTGGCCGCCCGTATGACCGAGGGCAGCGGGCACCGCACCCTCAACGGCGGCATCCGCACCCTGGACGCCTTCGGCAACGAACTGCAGACGGCCGTGAAGCAGGCCGTCGCCTCCTACGAGGCGCACGCGCGGACCTTTCCGCCGGCGGGACCCCGCATGCCGCCCCCGCGGCTGCGGGGCCCGGGGGACCTGGGCGGCTAGCGCGGCCGGTGCCACGGGGACGCACGGAAACACGGGAGCACGGGAGCACGGCAAAGGGCGGGGCGGACAGGGCGGGGCGGACAGGGCGGAGGACGGCGGCCATGACGGAGAACCGCAACGGCACGGTGATCACGTTCTACTCGTACAAGGGCGGCACCGGGCGGACGATGACGCTCGCGAACGTGGCGTGGATCCTGGCCGCCGGCGGACACCGCGTCCTGGCCGTCGACTGGGACCTGGAGGCCCCCGGCCTGCACAAGTTCTTCCACCCCTTCCTGAACCCCGCGATGCTCCGGGCGACCCCCGGACTGAGCAACCTCATCGGCGACTACCGCCGCGAGGCGCTGCGCGACCTGCCCGGCCGCGCCCCGGACTGGCACCGCCGGTACGCCCGCGTCCGCCCGCACGCCCTGACCCTCGACTGGTCGTTCCCCGACGGCGGCAGCCTGGACTTCCTGTCCGCCGGCCGCCGCCACGACGACTACCCGATGATCGGCAACATGGACTGGGACCTCTTCTACGCCAGTTACGGCGGGGGCCGGTTCTTCGAGGCGATGCGCGCGGACATGCGGCGCCACTACGACTACACGCTGATCGACAGCCGTACCGGCCTCAGCGACCTCGCCGACGTCTGCACCGTGCAGATGCCCAACACCCTGGTCGTCTGCTACACCCTCAGCGGCCAGAGCATCGAGGGCGCCGCGGCCGTCGCGCAGAGCGTCAGGGAGCGGTTCGGCCACAAGGGCATCCGCATCCTGCCCCTCGCCATGCGCATCGACCTCGGCGAGAAGGACAAGCTCGACGCGGGCCGCGCCCTGGCCCGGGAGCGCTTCGCCGGACTGCCGGCCGGCCTGGACGGCGAGCGGCTCACCGACTACTGGTCGTCGATGGAGGTCCTCTACCAGCCGTACTACGCCTACGAGGAGATCCTCGCGGCCTTCGGCGACCCGCCGAAGACGGCCAACTCCATGCTGAGCGCCTGCGAACGGATCACCGCCGTCGTCTCCGAGGGCAGGGTCACCCGGCTGCCCGTGATCGGCGAGGAGAAGCGGGCCCGGTACAAGGCCGCGTACACCCGCAGGCGGCCGCTGCCCGTCTCCCGGCTGGTGCTCTACCACGTCTCCGAGGACCGGATGTGGGTGGACTGGCTGGAGTCGGTGCTGCGCGGCGCGGGCTTCGAGGTGGTGCCGACGGACGTCCGGGAGCTGACGCAGCACGCCGACGGGCTGCCCGGCGGCGACGGTCGCCCCGGCAACGGCTCCGGCGCCGAGGAGACGGACACCGACGACGACTCCGAACGGCTGCTCGCCGTGGTCTCCCCCGCGTTCCTCAACTCCCGGCGGGCCCGCCGGGCCTGGGACGGCGCCGTGCGCGCCGGGGGGCGCAAGCCCCGGAACCGGCCGGTGGCGGTGCGCGTCGACGACGTCCGGCTCAGCCTGCCGCACTCCGGCCGGGGCGCCATCGACCTGACCCGGCTGGACGAGGAGCGGGCGTACACCACGCTGCTGACCGGCCTCGACCACCCGGACATCCGGCCCGCGCCGCCCGGAGGCACCGCGCGCTTCCCCCGCACCGGCACCCGGATCTCCAACGTCCAGCCCCGCTACCCGTGGTTCACCGGCCGCTCGCCGATCCTGGACCGGCTGCGGGAGCGCCTGGTCAGCGGCCGCTCCGGACAGCGGCTGCCGCAGGTGCTGCACGGTCTGGGCGGGGTGGGCAAGTCACAGCTGGCCCGGGAGTACGCGCACCGGTTCAAGGCGGACTACGACCTGGTGTGGTGGATCGACGCCGAGCAGCCGGACCTGGTCCTGCCGAAGGTGGCCGCGCTCGCCCAGGAACTGGACCTGCCCGTCGGCGACGACGTCGCCGAGGCGGCCGGGGCGGCCATGACGGCGCTGCGGCAGGGGGACCCGTGCGAGCGGTGGCTGCTGATCTTCGACAACGTCCCCGACCTGGACAAGGCGCTGCACCTCTTCCCGGAACGTTCCGCGCCGCTGCCCGGCCATGTCTACGGCCACGTCCTGGTCACCACCCGCGCGCGGCCCGCCTCGACCGCGGTCCAGTCCCTGGAGATGGAGGTCTTCACCCGCGAGGAGAGCGTGGAGCACCTGTGCCGCCGGGTGCCGGGACTGCGCGAGGGCGACGCGGACCGGGTCGCGGACGCGCTGGGCGACCTGCCGCTCGCGGTGGAGGTCGCGGCGGCCTGGCTGGAGACGACAGCCACCCCGGTGGAGGAGTACATCGAGCAGCTGAGGGAGCAGTCCACGCGGGTGCTGTCCGTGCAGGAGGCCGTGGACGCGGTCGAGTACCCGTCCTCCGTGGGCGCCACCTGGAACATCTCCATCGCCCGGCTGCGCGAGGAGTCACCGGCCGCCGCCCGGCTCCTCGAACTGTGCGCCTTCTTCGCCGCCGAGCCCATCTCGATGTCCCTGATCAGCAGCGACGCGATGATCGACGCGCTCCTCCCCTACGACGGTGACCTGCGGGCGCGCTACATGCTGGGCCGGGTCACCCAGGCCCTGAACCGCCTCGCGCTCGCCAAGGTCGACTCGGCCGACAACTCGATCCAGGTGCACCGGCTGGTGCAGGCGGCGGTGCGCGACAGCCTGGACGACCAGCGGCACCTGGAGACCATGCACGAGGTGCACCGCATCCTCGCCGCCGCGCGGCCCAGCGAGGGCGCGGTGGACGATCCGGCGCAGTGGCCCGGTCTGGAGGTGATCTGGCCCCACCTGACCCCGTCGAACATCCGTTCCTGCACTCAGGACGAACCCCGCCAGCTGATGGTGGACCGCGTCCGCTACCTGGGCAGGCGCGGCGAGCTGCAGGCCGCGCGGACCCTGGCCACCACGCTGCACGAGCTGTGGACCGACGCGTTCGGGGACCGGGACGACGAGCAGATCCTCAACCTGCGCTTCCAGCTCGCGAACGTGCTGCGGGCCCAGGGTGACTACCAGGCCGCCGTCGCCATGGACGAGAGCACCCGGGACGGCAGGCGGCGGCTGTTCGGCGAGGCCCATCCGACCGTCCTCATCGCGTCCGGCAGCGTCGCCGCCGACTACCGGGCGCTGGGCCGCTTCAAGGAGGCCTTGGAGCTGGACACCCGGATCCACCAGGGCTTCGCGGCCGTCTTCGGCGAGGACCATCCGCGGACCCTGTCCGCCGCCAACAACCTCGCCATCGACTTCCGGCTGGCCGGCGACAGCGAGGCCGCCCGCCGGCTCGACGAGGACACGGTCCGCCGCCGCACCGCGCTGCTGGGCCCCACGCACCCGTACACCCTCGCCACCAAGGGGCTCCACGCCCGCGATCTGCGCGACCTCGGCGACTACCGGACCTCCGCCGAGTTCCTGCGCGAGGTCCGCGAGGGGTTCGAGCAGGTGTTCAACCCGGGGGTGCCGGAGGTGCTCCAGGCGGACAAGAGCCTCGCCGTCTCCCTGCGCAAGGCGGGCCGCACCGCCGAGGCGCTGCGGATCACGGAAGAGACCTGGAAGACGTACGCCCGCTACCACGACCGCTACGGCAGCACGATCCCCGAGGTCCTCGCCTGCGGGCTCAACCTCGCCGCGGACTACTACGCCACGGACGCCGAGGACGGTCCCGCGCGGGCGGTCCGGCAGGTCGAGGAGGTGCTCGACGGGTACCGGGACTCGTTCGGCGCCGAGCACCCGTTCACCATGTACTGCTTCAACAACCTCGCCATGTACCACCGGGCCCTCGGCAACACGGAGACGGCCGAGGAGCTGAGCCGCCACGCCCGTGACTGTCTGGCCGCCACCCTCGGGGACGACCACCCGTCCGTCCTGTCCGCCGGCCTCAACCTGGCCAACACCTACGGGGACCGCGGGCTGCACGACCGGGCCGAGCACTGGGAGCGCCGGGCCGTGGACGGACTGCGCCGGCGGTTCGGCCCGGACCACCCCGATGTGCTGGTCGGCATGGGCAACCTGGCGGTCACCCTCCGGGAGACCGGCAGTGAGGAGGCCGTACAGCTCCAGGAGAGGGCGGTGGCCCGGCTGACCCATCTGCTGGGGCGGGCCCATCCGGTCACCACGCTGGTCCGGTCCTGGCAGCGGGTCGGACGGGACCTGGAGCCGCACCAGATCTGACGGCCGCGGGGGGTGGGGCGTGCGCGTGCGCTACACCGCTACCAGCGGGGCGTCCTCGCGCCACTTCAGGATCTTGTCGAAGCTGACGACGGCGCCGCCGTGATCCGGTTTGTTGCCGATGTGGACGTGGTCGGCCAGTTCGCGGATGAGACACAGTCCGCGGCCGTTCTCGGCGTCGGCGAGCGCCTGGGCCGGGCGGACCGGCGGGCGGTGCGGGAAGCCGGGGCCGGAGTCCGCGACCTCGATACGGCACTTCTCGCCGTCGAGGTAGGCGGTGACCCGGTACGCCTCGGTGGTGGCGCCGGCCGAGAGCCCGCCGCCGTGCTCGACGGCGTTGGCGCAGGCCTCGCTGAGGGCGACGGAGAGGTCGTAGGAGACATCCGGGTCCACGCCCGCCGTCTCCATCGTGCCGATCAGCAGCCGCCGGGCGAGCGGCACGCTCGCAGCCTCACGCCGCAGATGGAGTGACCACCAGATGCTCATGCTCCAGCCTCCCGGCCGCGGCTCGACATACCGTTACGTATTGCCGCCGAGAGCACCGCGCAATCGCCCCGACGCGGTCTGTCCGCCCATACGGCGGATGCGCACCTCGTACATCCGGTGTATGCGGACGAATCCCTTCCGAATCACCCACCCCTCCGCACACACAAGCCCACGGCCCAACGGGCGAGGACTTGGCCCCCCGGCGCCGGGCGGCTGGGATCGCGGGCGCCGGGAGGCTTCGCTCTCCGGGGCCGGGAGGGTTGGCTCTCCGGAGCCGGGCGGCTTGGATCGCGGGCGCCGGAAGACTCGGACCGCCAGCGCTGAGAGGCTTCGTTCTCGGGGGCAGGGAGGGTTGGCTCTCCGGTGCCGGGGGCTTGGATCGCGGGCGCCGGAACACTCGGACCGCCAGCGCCGAGAGGCTTCGTTCTCGGGGGCAGGGAGGGTTGGCTCTCCGGTGCCGGGGGCTTGGATCGCGGGCGCCGGAACACTCGGACCGCCAGCGCCGAGAGGCTTCGTTCTCGGGGGCAGGGAGGGTTGGCTCTCCGGAGCCGGGGGCTTGGATCGCGGGCGCCGAAAGGCTGGGCTCTTCGGTGTCAGGAAGCTTGGACCGCAGGCGCGGGGAGGCTCGGACCGCGGGCGCCGAGAGGCTTCGTTCTCCGGGGCCGGGCCCCTTGGATCGCCGACGCCGGGAGGCTTGGCGCTCGGGCGCCGGGAGCCAGGCACTCGGACGCGAGGAGGGTGGCTCTCCGGTGCCGGGGAGCCAGGCACTCGGGCACCGGGAGGCATGGTGCTCCGATGCCAAGGAGCCAGGCACTCGGGGGCTTGGTTCTCTGGTGGCGGAAGGCTGGGCTCCTGGACGCCGGGAGACTTGGCTCTCCCGTGCCGGAAGGCTCGGCACTCCGGCTCCGGGGAGTTTGGCACTCCGGGTCCGGGAGGTTGACCCTCCGATGCCGGGGGAGCTTGGCCCTCGGTTGACGGGAGGCTTTGCTCGCCGGTGTCGGAAGGCCTGGCAGGCCAGGGGCTCGGAGGCGGCGTGGTCCCAGGGACGCGAGCCCTGCCGTGGCCCCCGGGCGCCTTCCAAGGCCACCGGACACCCCAACCCCCAGGGGCGCGGGGAACTGCGCGACCAGCCCCACCCGACCCGCACCCGCCGAACCAACCGCCTCCCCCCACTCCGATCGCGCAACGCCCGCACCCACCAGCTCCGACCACCACCCCTGAACACCGCCCCCCTCACCCCCGTACCTCCCGCCATGAACCCGCCGAACCCAGCGGAGCGCCCCGGTGCGATGATGGGCCCGCCATGACTGCCCCCCGCCCCCAGCCGCCGACCACGCCGCGCCCCGCGCGCGCCGGAGGTGAACTCCGGGTCCTTCGGGCCGCGGTGTTCGCCGCGGTCTGCGTCGCGCTGGCCGCGGCCGGCCACGCACTCGCCTCGTGCGCGGCGATCCCGCTGTGGACCCTGGGCGTGGGTTTCGTCGGCGTCTTCTCCGTCGCGGCCACCTTGGCCGGACGGGAACGCTCCCTGCCGGGCATCGCGGCGACGCTGGCGGTGGGCCAGACCCTGCTGCACAGTCTGTTCGGACTGGGCCAGCACGGCCCGGCCGCCGCCTCACGCACCGCGGAGGCCATGGACGCGGCGCTCGTGGAACGCGCCGCCCGCTTCGTGTGCGGCACGACCGCGGCGGCCCTGAGCCCCGCCCAGGCCCAGCGGATCCTGGTCGACGCCGGGGTCGGCGGCGCACACGCGGGGCACATCCCCGCGGACACCATGACGACCGCGACGGGCTCCTCCGCCACCCTGCTGCCGTCGCTGCCCATGATGCTCGGCCACGCGCTCGCGGCCGTCGCCGCCGGCTGGCTGCTCCGCCACGGCGACCTGGCGCTGCTGCGCCTGGCCCGCCTGTCGGCCCAGGAGCCGCTCGTACGGTCCCTGCGCGGCGCGCTCGCGCTGGCGCGGATCCTGCGGGCCGGGCTGCCGAGCGCCCCCGAGGCCGCTCCCCGCGCCCCGCGCGCCGGGTTCGCGGCGCCCGCGACCCTGCGGACGACCGCCCTCCAGCACACGCTCGTGCGGCGCGGCCCCCCGCCCGCGGCCCCCTCCTGCGCCCTCGCCGCCTGACCCGACGCCCGCTCACTCCACACCGGGGAGAGGGAGTCCGTCGTACGGCGTCGACGCACGCGCGCCTCCGCCTCGGCTCCGGGGCCCGGTCCCGGCCGCCGTCCACGGCACGCGCACCCCTCGTCCCCTCCTCTTCCTCACTCACTGTGGAGTGTCACCAGTCATGAAGGCTTCTCGTGTCGCCGCCGTCGGCGCCCTCGCCGGTTCCGCCGTCCTCCTCCTGTCCGGCCCCGCGTTCGCGCACGTCAGCGTCGCGGCGGAAGGCACCGCGGCCAAGGGCGGATACGCGACCGTCAACTTCAAGGTTCCCAACGAGCGCGACGACGCCACGACCACCAAGCTCGAGGTGAACTTCCCGACCGACCACCCGCTCGCCTCGGCCCAGCCGGAGGCCGTCCCGGGCTGGAACATCAAGGTCACCAAGGCCAAGCTCGACAAGCCCCTCGAACTGCACGGCGAACAGATCGACGAGGCCATCTCCAAGATCACGTGGACCGCCGACGGAGCGGGCATCAAGGCCGGCTTCTTCCAGAAGTTCCCGGTCTCCATCGGCCAGCTCCCCGAGAACACCGACGAACTGGTCTTCAAGGCGATCCAGACGTACTCCAACAAGGAGGTCGTCCGCTGGATCGAGGTGCCCAAGGACGGCGAGGAGGAGCCCGACAACCCGGCGCCCGTGCTCGCGCTGTCGGCCGCCACCGGAGACCACCACGGCTCGTCCGCCTCCACCGCCTCCGACGAGTCGGAGAACGCCGACGACGCCAAGGCCGCGTCCAAGGAGACCGCCGCCGAGCCCGCCGCCACGAGCGACACCACCGCCCGTGTCCTCGGCGTCGTCGGCATCGTCGTCGGCGCCGCGGGCGTCGCCTACGGCGTCCTGGCCGGCCGCCGGCGCACCAACGCCTGAGTCCCCGGCTTCCCGGCCCTCCCCCTCGGCGCGCACGGGTACGTCCCGTGCGCGCCGGGGCTCGAACCAACTGGACATCCTCCATGCGCACGAACACGAAGAAGAAGACGTTCGCGGCCGGCGCCCTCCTGGCCGCGGCCGTCCTCGGCCTCTCGGCCTGCGGCACGGGCGGCGCCTCCACGACCTCGGTCGCCGAGGTCTCCGACACCGGCCCCCAGAGGCACTCCACGGTCCTCGACCAGCCGTTCACCAAGCCGGACCTGGTCCTCACCGACACCCACGGCAAGCCGTACGACCTCCGCAAGGAGACCGCGGGCAGGCCGACGCTGATCTACTTCGGCTACACCAACTGCCCCGACGTCTGCCCGCTGACCATGAACAACCTGGCGGTCGCGAAGAAGGAGGTGGCGAAGAAGGTCTCGAAGTCCGAGCTGGCGAACCTCCGGCTGGTCTTCGTCACCACCGACCCCGAGCGGGACACCCCGGCGGAACTCGGCAAGTGGCTCAAGGGCATCGACCCCGAGATCGTCGGCCTGACCGGCGACTTCGACGACATCCAGCAGGGCGCCCTCCGCCTCGGCATCTCGATCAACCCGCCCACCAAGAAGAACGGCAAGATCGTCTCCGAGCACGGCACCCAGGTCATCGCGTTCTCGCCGAAGACCGACGCGGGCTATGTGCTGTACGACGAGGACGCCACCGTGCAGGACTACGAGAAGGACCTGCCGAAGCTGCTCAAGGGCGAGAACCCGTGAGGCCACGGCTCGCCGGCCCCGTCCTGGTCACCACCGCCGCACTCGTCCTCGCCGGGTGCGGCTCCGACGGCTCCTCCTCCGCCTCCGGCACGGCGAAGCTGTCCGTGAAGTCCGCCTACATGCCCCAGCCCGTCACGGAATCCCTGGCCGCCGGCTATCTCGTCATCGAGAACGACGGCGGCAGGGCGGACGAGCTGACCTCCGTCACCAGCGACATCGCCCAGGACGTCACCGTGCACGAGACCACCGGGCAGGCGATGCAGGAGGTCACGGGCCTGAAGGTCCCCGCCGACGGCGAACTCGTGCTCAAGAGCGGCGGAAACCATCTGATGTTCGAGAACCTGAAGCGCAAGCCGAAGGAGGGCGAGACGGTGTCCCTGCGGTTGCACTTCACCAAGTCCAAGGCCATCACGGTCGAGATGCCCGTGAAGTCGGCGACGTACCAGCCGACCAGCGGGCGCTGAGGGAGGGAGCACGGTGAGCCGGTTGAGGCCGTTGCTGTTGCTGTTGTTCGCCGCCGTCGGGGCGCTGCTCGCCGGCGCCGTGCCCGTCTCCGCGCACGCCGCGCTGACCGGCAGCGACCCTCAGCAGGGGTCGGTGGTCCAGGACGCGCCCGACCAGGTGTCGCTCACCTTCTCCGAGAAGGTCGCGATGTCCGACGGCGCGGTGCGCGTGTACGACCCCAAGGGCAAGGAGGCCGACACCGGCAAGGTCACCGACCTGGGCGGCAACAGCTACTCGGTCGGTCTGCACTCGGGCCTGCCGAACGGCACCTTCACCGTCACCTACCAGGTCGTCTCGGCGGACAGCCACCCCGTCTCCGGAGCCTTCACCTTCTCCGTGGGGGCACCCTCCAAGACGACGGTCGCGGTCCCCGAGCAGCAGGCCGGCGGCGGGGTCGTCGGTGGTCTGTACGGCTTCGCGCGCTACCTGTCGTACGCCGGTTTCATCGTGCTGGTCGGCGGGGCGGCCTTCGTGCTGGCCTGCTGGCAGCGCGGTGCCGGCGTACGGCCCGTGCAGCGGCTCGTGGTCACCGGCTGGCTCACCCTGACCACCGCCACCCTCGCCATGCTGATGCTGCGCGGCTCGTACACCGGCTCCGGCAAGCCGGGCGACGTCTTCGACCTCGGCCTCCTGAGCCAGGTACTCCAGACGAAGACGGGCGCCGCCCTCGTCTCCCGCCTGCTGCTGCTCGCCGCGGCGGCGCTGTTCATCGCGGTGCTGTTCGGCGCGTACGCACGACGGGACGAAGAGGGCGAGCAGGTCGAAGAGGGCGAGCAGGACGAGGGCAAGGACAAGAGCGAGGACAGGGGCGAGGAGGATCGAGAGGAAGACGGCGAGGACGACGGCGAGGACGACGGCTCCTTCCGACGCGACCTCACCCTCGGGCTGGCCATCGGCGGAGGCGTGGTCTCCGCCGGTCTCGCCGCGAGCTGGGCGCTGGCCGAGCATGCCTCGACGGGCATCCAGACCGGCGTCTCGATGCCCGTCGACATCCTGCACCTGCTGGCGGTCGCCGCCTGGCTGGGCGGTCTGGCGACCCTGCTCGTGGCACTGTTCCGGGCACCGGCGGACGCACCGATCGAGACCGAGGCCGTACGACGGTTCTCACGGGTCGCGTTCGCGAGCGTGCTCGTCCTGACCGCGACCGGCGTCTACCAGTCGTGGCGCCAGGTCGGCACCTGGTCCGCGCTGACCGGCACCTCGTACGGGCAGCTGCTGCTCGTGAAGATCGGCCTGGTCGCCGTGCTGGTCGGGATCGCGTGGATCTCCCGCCGCTGGACCGCGCAGCTGACGGAAGCACCGGAAGCACCAGAGGCGCCGGAGGTGGCGGAGACGGATGCCGCCGAAGCCGCTGCGACGGTGCGTGCCGCCGATGGGTCGGCGGCACGCACCGGCGGCGGTTCCGGGGAGGCGGCCGACGAGAGGTCCGGCGAGGGGCCCGAGCGGGCCGCCCAGCTCGCCCGGCAGCGGGCGGCGGTGGCGAGCACACGCGAGAAGCGCCTGCGGGACGCCGATCCCGGCCGCAGAGGGCTGCGCCGGTCGGTACTGGCGGAGGCGGGTGTCGCCGTGGTCCTGCTCGCCGTCACGACGGCGCTGACCGCGGCGGAACCCGGCCGCACCGTGGAAGAGGCCAAGGCGGCCAACGCCGCCGTGCGGCAGGAGAACGAGACGGCGGGAGCCCTGGCGCTGGACATGTCGTTCGACACGGGCGGCAAGAACGGCAAGGGCGTGGCCCGGCTCCAGATCGACCCCGCCCGCGTGGGCGCCAACGAGATGCACGTCTACGTCCAGGGCCCGGACGGCACACCCTTCGACGTCCCCGAGGTGAAGGTGGCCTTCACCCTGAAGGCCAAGGAGATCGGCCCCCTGCCCGTCGTCCCCGAGCGCGTCACCACCGGTCACTGGACGGCGAGCGGCGTCCAGATCCCCATGGCGGGCGACTGGAACATCGAGATCACCGTACGGACATCTGAGATCGACCAGGTGACCGTCAGCAAGAACGCGAAGATCGGCTGAAACACACCATGGCTGACCAGGACCTTGTCGAAGGCAACGCCGTCACACCGGACGGCGGGCGTGGCGGTGGCGGGAGTACGGCCCGTGCCGGGGCCGGTGACAGCAGCGGCACCGGGCCTGCGGCCGGTGCCGGACCCGCGGCCGGCGGCGCCCTCTCGCGTCGACTGCTGCTGGGTACCGCCGGCGCGACCGGACTCGCGCTGGGCACCGCAGGCGCCGCCGCCGGTTATGCGGCCGGGGCCTCCTCGTCCTCCTCAGCCTCGGGCGAGAAGGTCACACCGCTCTCCTCCCTCGGCGCGGGGGAGGAGAGGTTTCACGTGAAACATCAGCCGGGGATCACCACGCCCCTCCAGGCCCGTGGCCACCTCATCGCGTTCGACCTGACCGCCGGGGCGGGGCGCAAGGAGGCGGCCGCTCTGCTGCGCCGCTGGTCGGACACGGCCCGGCGGCTGATGGCGGGCAGGCCCGCGGCGCAGGACGACACCGATATCGCCCGGGACGCGGGACCGTCGTCGCTGACGGTCACCTTCGGGTTCGGCCACAGCTTCTTCGCCCGTACCGGTCTGGAGAAGCAACGCCCCGAGTCCCTGGACCCCCTGCCCGACTTCTCCTCGGACCAGCTCGACAGAACACGCAGCAACGGCGACCTCTGGGTACAGATCGGGGCCGACGACGCACTCGTCGCCTTCCACGCCCTGCGCGCGATCCAGAAGGACGCGGGCGGCGCGGCCCGGGTGCGCTGGCAGATGAACGGCTTCAACCGTTCGCCGGGCGCCACGGCCCACCCCATGACGGCACGCAACCTGATGGGCCAGATCGACGGCACCCGCAACCCGAAGCCGGCCGAGTCCGACTTCGACGAGCGGATCTTCGTGCCCGCGTCCGCCTCCCCGTCCACCTCCGGCGACCCGGCGTGGATGGCGAACGGCTCCTACGCCGTCGTACGCCGCATCCGCATGCTCCTGGACGACTGGGAGCAGCTCTCGGTCAAGGCGCAGGAGGAGGTCATCGGGCGGCGCAAGTCCGACGGCGCACCGCTGAGCGGCGGCGAGAAGGCGACCGAGACGACCGCGATGGACCTGGAGAAGACCGACGCCCAGGGCAATCTGCTCGTGCCGATCAACGCGCACGCCCGCATCAGCCGCCCCGACCAGAACGGCGGCGCGGCCATGCTCCGCCGCCCGTTCTCCTTCCACGACGGCATCGACGCGAAGGGGGTCCCCGACGCCGGCCTTCTCTTCGTCTGCTGGCAGGCGGACCCCCTCCGCGGCTTCGTCACCGTCCAGCGCAAACTCGACCGCGGCGACGCCCTCTCGAAGTTCGTCCGCCACGAGTCGAGCGGCCTGTTCGCGGTGCCGGGCGGCGCGGCGGAGGGGGAGTACGTGGGGCAGCGACTGCTGGAGGGCTGATCCGGCCGGTGGGCCCCAGCAGGCGTACGGGTGTCTCCGGAGCCCCCGCGTCGCCCGCAGGGGTGGTGGGACGGCATGCGTGCGCCGGGCCCCGCGAGGCCCATTAGGGTGAGCCCATGCCAGCCAGCTACGTCTACCTCGGCCCCGAGGGCACCTTCACCGAGGTCGCCCTGCGCACGCTGCCGGAGGCCGCGACCCGCGAGCTCGTCCCGATGGTGTCCGTCCCCGCGGCGCTCGACGCCGTCCGCAACGGCGAGGCCGAGGCAGCGTTCGTCCCGATCGAGAACTCCGTCGAGGGCGGCATCACGACCACCCTCGACGAGCTGGTCGCCGGCGCCCCGCTGATGATCTACCGCGAGGTGCTCCTCTCGATCACCTTCGCCCTGCTGGTCCGGCCGGGCACGAAGCTGTCGGAGATCAAGACCGTCACCGCGCATCCGGCCGCCCAGCCGCAGGTCCGCAACTGGATGAAGGCCAACCTCTCCCCGGACGTCGTCTGGGAATCCGCCGCCTCGAACGCCGACGGCGCCCGCCTCGTCCAGGAGGGCCGGTACGACGCCGCCTTCGCCGGGGAGTTCGCGGCCGCGCGGTACGGCCTGGAGGCGCTGCAGACCGAGATCCACGACGCGGAGAACGCCCAGACCCGGTTCGTCCTGGTCGGCCGCCCCGCCCGGCCCGCCGCGCCCACGGGCTCCGACAAGACGTCCGTCGTCATCTGGCAGCGCGACGACCACCCCGGCGGGCTGCGCGACCTCCTCGGTGAATTCGCCGTCCGCGGCGTCAACCTCATGCTGCTGCAGTCCCGCCCCACCGGCGAGGGCATCGGCAACTACTGCTTCGCCATCGACGCCGAGGGCCACATCTCCGACCGCCGGGTGGCCGAGGCCCTGATGGGGCTCAAGCGGATCTGCCTCCAGGTCCGCTTCCTCGGTTCGTACCCGCGTGCGGACGCCGCCACCGCGAAGATCCGCCCGACGCTGCCGGGCACCTCGGAAGCCGAGTTCGTGGCGGCGTCGGACTGGGTGGCGCGCTGCCAGGACGGCCGGTTCTAGCGACGGGTGTCGCGACGGCGGCGGATTCAGGACAGTCGCGTCCTGAGGGCGGATCTGTACGCCTGCCCCGTCCTGGGACCGGACGTAACGCCTGCCGCCAGTCCTACCTGCCTATTTTCTTTGTCCACAGAAGTTATCCACAGGGCGGCTTCTCGACCTGGGGACAAGTCGACAACACATCGCAACTCAGTCGACAAATCCCCTTGACGGCACCCAGCGCGTCCACAGCCCCGTAGGTCACCCTTCGTCCATGCGTTTCCCCCCGTCCATCCTTTAGAGCGACCCATTTACCCGCGAATCCACTCGAAAGTGGGCGTGAAGGCGGTTTGAGCCGGGAATCCTCAAGTCGGCCTCCGGCCCTTCCGGGAACCTTCCCCGTAGTCCACAGATCTTTCGCACAGCCTGTGGATAACTTTTCGACACCGTGGACCGCTGTGGACGACCCGGCCTCAAGTCCCCTACGGAACAAGGGAGTCGAGTCAACCAGGCGCCGCGATCGCCCCCTCTTTCAGGGGGCCACGCTCCCCGCATTGACTCTCGCCGCCCCCATCGACATTCGGCATGAAGCGCCACAGAACGGTCACGCGGTGAATTCGATTCGTGGGCCGGAACCACGCACCGGTAGCCTTGGAGGGTGATTGACCTTCGCCTGCTCCGTGAGGACCCCGACCGTGTGCGTGCGTCCCAGCGCGCCCGTGGAGAGGACGTCGCGCTCGTCGACTCCCTCCTGTCCGCCGACGAGCGGCGCAGGTCCTCCGGCGTCCGCTTCGACGAGCTCCGCGCCGAGCAGAAGTCGCTCGGCAAGCTGATCCCCAAGGCGTCCGCCGAGGAGAAGGCCGAGCTGCTCAAGCGCGCGGAACAGCTCAAGGCCGACGTCAAGGCCGCCGACGCCGAGCGCGACGCGGCCGACACCGAGACGCAGGAGCTCCTCCTGCAGCTCGGCAACCTCGTCCACCCCGACGTCCCCGTCGGCGGCGAGGAGGACTTCGTCACGCTGGAGACGCACGGCGAGATCCGTGACTTCGCGGCCGAGGGCTTCGAGCCGAAGGACCACCTGGAACTCGGCACGATCCTCGGCGCCATCGACACCGAGCGCGGAGCCAAGGTCTCCGGCTCACGCTTCTACTTCCTGACCGGCGTCGGGGCCCTCCTCGAACTCGCCCTGGTCAACGCGGCGATCGCCCAGGCCACCGCCGCCGGCTTCACCCCGATGCTGACCCCGGCGCTGGTCCGCCCGCAGTCGATGGCCGGCACCGGCTTCCTCGGCCAGGCCGCCCAGGACGTGTACCACCTCGACAAGGACGACCTCTACCTGGTCGGCACCTCCGAGGTCGCGCTGGCGGCGTACCACATGGACGAGATCATCGACGCCGACCGCCTCCCCCTGCGCTACGCCGGCTTCTCCCCCTGCTTCCGCCGCGAGGCCGGTTCGCACGGCAAGGACACCCGGGGCATCTTCCGCGTCCACCAGTTCGACAAGGTCGAGATGTTCTCGTACGTCGCGCCGGAGGACTCCCAGGCCGAGCACCAGCGCCTGCTGGACTGGGAGAAGCAGTGGCTGACGTCGCTGGAACTGCCCTTCCGCGTCATCGACGTCGCCTCCGCCGACCTCGGCTCCTCGGCCTCGCGCAAGTTCGACTGCGAGGCGTGGATCCCGACCCAGGGCAAGTACCGCGAGCTGACCTCGACCTCCGACTGCACCGAGTTCCAGTCGCGCCGTCTGCAGATCCGTGTCCGTGACGGCAAGCAGGTCAAGCCGCTGGCCACGCTCAACGGCACGCTCTGCGCCGTCCCGCGCACGATCGTGGCCATCCTGGAGAACCACCAGCAGGCCGACGGCTCCGTCCGCGTCCCCGAGGCCCTGCGCCCCTACCTGGGCGGCCGCGAGGTACTGGAGCCGGTGGCCAAGTGAGCGAGGCGGCTGCCGCCGGGGATGTCACGGACCCCGGGACGACCGCGGCGTCCGGAACGACCGAGACGCCCGAGGTCCGCACACCTTCCGTGCGGACCTCGGGCTTCCCGTACAAGCTGATCGCCACCGACCTCGACGGAACGCTCCTGCGCTCCGACGACTCCATCTCCCGACGCACCCGTGAGGCGCTCACCGCGGCCACCGCCGCGGGCGCCGCCCACATCGTCGTGACGGGCCGGGCCGTCCCGTGGACCCGCCACATCCTCGACGACCTCGGCTACACCGGCCTGGCCGTCTGCGGCCAGGGCGCCCAGGTCTACGACGCCGGAGAGCACCGACTGCTCACGGCCGTCACCCTGGACCGGCAGCTCGCCGCCGTGGCCCTCGCCAAGATCGAGGCGGCGGTCGGCCCGCTGCATCTGGCGGCCGGCCGGGCGGGCCTGGAAGGCGAGGTACTCGTCGGCCCCGGTTACGCCCTCCAAGGCTCCCTCCCCACCACCCCGCTCACGGACGTGTCCGACCTCTGGGCGGCCCCGCTGAACAAGATCTACATACAGCACCCCACCCTGACCACCGACGAGCTCGCCGAAGCCTCCCGCCAGGCCGCCGGCGGCTTCGTCACGGTCGCCATGGCCGGCGAGGGCATCCTCGAACTCCTCCCTCTCGGCCTCACCAAGGCCACCGGTCTCTCCCTGGCCGCCCGCCGCCTCGGCGCAAAGCGCACCGACACCATCGCCTTCGGCGACATGCCGAACGACATCCCCATGTTCACCTGGTCCGCCCACGGCGTGGCCATGGCCAACGCCCACGCCGACCTCAAGGCCGTCGCCGACGAGGTGACCACCTCCAACGACGACGACGGCATCGCGGAGGTACTGGACCGCCTGCTCGGCTAGCCACCGTGTCCCACGGGAACACCGCGGACGCGGGCCGGCAGCATGTACGCGGTGGCAGCGCGGGCCGGCCCTCCGGTCGGACGGGGTGACGGTGGCCGACGAGTTCTCCGGTCGGACGGCGTGACGGTGACCGGCAAGTTCTCCGGTCGGACGGGGTGACGATGGCCGACGAGTTCTCCCGTCGGACGGGGTGACGATGGCCGACGAGTTCTCCGGTCGGACGGGGTGACGATGGCCGACGAGTTCTCCCGTCGGACGGGGTGACGGTGACCGGCAAGTTCTCCCGTCGGACGGGGTGACGATGGCCGACGAGTTCTCCGGTCGGACGGGGTGACGGTGACCGGCAAGTTCTCCCGTCGGACGCGGCTGACGGAGTCGGCAGTGTCTCTGCGCGGTGGCGCGAGCGGGCCGCACCGGCACGCTCCCCGCTGTGGCGCCACGAGCCCACCCGCGAGCACCCTGGCCCCAGCTCGGTCGGGGTGCCCGACCCATATACCCCGGCCCAGTGGTCCGGCCAGGTCACAGCGACAGCGAAACGGCGGAGGATGCACGGATCGAACGTGCGCGGGCAGAACCCGACCACGGCTTAGCAAGCCGGTGCCTTACCACTCGGCCAATCCTCCGGGTGGGCGGCCCGCGCGAAGCGATTCGCGCGCTCGAAGCGGCCGCCCCGGGCAACCCCCCGCTGGGGGCGCGGACTCGACGGAGGGGTAACTACTCCGGAACCCGCCGTGGGTTGCCCTGCCGGGAACTCGACGTACTGCGCCTGAAGGACAGCATCGCCGGGCTCCTCTCCCAGAACGTGACGCCGGCTCGATCCGGCGACCTGGACATCAACCACTCTGCCCGGCAGCCGAGTTGTCCGCCACCGAATATCCTTCGCCCCGGCCGCCGCCCGCAGGGACGGTCACCGTCGGCGCCACCTGCGACGCCGCGCCTTGCTGAAGAACCATCCGGCGGGCGGCTCGTCCGAACGCCAGGGCTGAGGATCAGGTGCCTCCTGCCGCCACCGCGCCGCGAGCATCCGGGCCCGCGCCGACGGCTCGGCGGTCTCGGCGTCCCGTACGAAGTCCTCGTCCAGCACGACGTCGTCCCACGGGCTCCGCCCCGCACCCGCCGGGGCTCCGCCGTCGGATCCCCCTGCGGACGAGAAGCCGTCCTCGCCGGTGCCGGTGCTGGTGCCGTCGGTCGTCGTCCTCGGTGCGTCGCCGCCCTCGGGCGCCACCTCTGTCGCCATCCCCGTGCCTCCTGCCTCCGGGCCGCCCCTTCCGGCCGTGTATGCCTGCGTGCTTTCCTCGCTCAGTCTGCCCGGACGAACGTGAAGCCCCGGTCAAGATCAGAGAGGCGGATCTCCGGGGCGAGGCACCCCGGAGGGCGCCGTCACTCCTCGCCGGCCAGCTTCAGTGTCCGCAGCTTCTGCCCCGCGTACCAGGTCGCTCCCGCCGTGACCACCGTCAGCAGAACCACCGCGGTCGGGAGCCCCACGTCGGACGTCACCAGACCGCCGTCGGTGACCTTCTGGGCGACGGCGAGTGCCCACTGCTGAACGCTGAGCGTGCGGGCGCCCTCCACCAGCGACCCGAAGAGCGTCTCCCAGACGAGTGCGTACACCAGCCCGAAGACGACCGCGTGCCGGGTGACCGTACCCAGCAGGAGGAACATCGCCGCGTACGCGATCGAGGCGACCAGCGCCGCCACGGTGTAGGCGACCGCGATCTGTTGTCCGTTGCCGTTCAGGATCAGGCCCGCGACGAGCGTCGGGACCGCCGAGAACGCCATGGTGACGGCGATGGCCACGATCAGCTTGGTGAAGATGATCGTCGGGCGCTTCACCGGCTTCGCCAGCAGGTACACCACGGAGCCGTCGTCGATCTCCGGTCCGATCGCACCGGTCCCGGCGATGACGCCGATGATCGGCACCATCGTGGCGAGGGCGAATCCGCCGAGCAGGTCCGCGGCCACCTGGTCGTCGGCTCCGCTCAGGGCGCGTACCGCCACCGAGAGCACGATCAGCAGGGCGGGAAGCGCGCTGAGAATGAGGGCCCGACGGCGGCCGAGCAGAGCCCGGTAGGTGAGCCGGGCGACTGTGGGGTCGTACATCTTCGGCCTCCTACGCCGCGACGAGATACGAGAAGACGGACTCGAGCGACTCGTCCGACGGCGACACCGTGAGCAGACGGATGCCGTGGTCCCGGGCCACCCTCGGCAACAGCGTCGTGAACCTGCCGAAGTCGACGGCCTGGATACGCAACGCACCCTCGGCCAGGTCCACTTCGATCCCGGCGGTCGACGGATCGGCGATCAGTGCGGCGGCCAGCGCACGGTCGTCGCTGGAGCGCACCAGGTAGCGGTGCGGGCGGTCGGTCATCAGGCGGCGGATGCGCCGGAAGTCACCGCTCGCCGCGTGCCGTCCGGCGACGATCACCTCGATATGGGCCGCCAACTGCTCGACCTCTTCGAGGATGTGCGACGAGAACAGCACCGTGCGTCCCTCGTCACCCATGCGCCGCAGCAGATCCATGAGCTGCATGCGCTGGCGGGGGTCCATGCCGTTGAACGGCTCGTCCAGCAGGAGCAGGGACGGCTCGTGGACCAGTGCGGACGCCATCTTCACGCGCTGCCGCATGCCTTTGGAGTACGTCGAGATCTTGCGGTCCTGCGCGTACTCCATCTCCACCGTGGCGAGCGCCCGCTGGGCGGCCTTGGCCCCGAGGCCGTGCAACTCGGCGTTGGCGACGACGAATTCGCGTCCGGTGAGGAAGTCGTACATCGCCTCGCGCTCCGGGACGATGCCGATGTGCTTGTAGATCTGCTCATTGCGCCACACCGGCGTCCCGTCGAGGGTGACGGAGCCCGTGGAGGGGGCGAGGAATCCGCCCATCATGTTGATGAGAGTGGACTTGCCGGCGCCGTTCGGGCCGAGCAGGCCGGTGACACCGGGGCCGATCGTCATCGTGACGTCGTTGACCGCCACCACGTTGCCGAACCAGCGTGAGACGTGGTCGATGTTGAGGGTGGTCACAGCCCGACCTTCCGGTAGCGGCGCATCAGCAGGCCGTAGCAGCCGGCGATGAGACCCAGGACGACGAGGAGATAGAGGGCTCCCTGCCCGGTGGAGGGCCCGTGCCCACCGGGGAAGGCGGAGGTGGCGCCCAGGAAGGCGGTCTGTACGCCGTCGATCAGGGTGATGGGCGAGAAGAAGCCGAGCCAGGGCACCATGTCCGGGCTGTTCTGCTCGTCGGCGATGGCCTGGATGACGGACACGGCCCCGTAGGAGATGGTCAGGACGGCGATGACGGCCGCGATGCCGAAGCCGCGGCGCGGGGTGACCGCCGAGATCACCAGGCCGATGCCGGCGAAGAGGAGCGACAGCAGTGCCACGGCCACCAGTCCCTGTGCCAGTCCCTTGGTCTGGTCGGTGAAGTCGAACTCGGCCAGCAGCGCGCCCACATAGAGCACGAGCAGGGGCACCGCGGTCAGGATGAAGAGCGCCGAGGTCAGCGCCGCGAACTTCGCGCGGACGTAGTCGGCGGTCTCGATCGGGCGCGAGAAGTACAGCGGGACGGTCTTGAAGCGCAGGTCGCGCGAGACGGCCTGCGGTGCCTGGGAGGCGACGTACAGGCCGATGACGGCCTGCATGATGACCGCGTACTCGGTGTACTTGACGGGCAGGTCCGTGACGGGCAGGCCCTGGGACCGGGTGGCGATCGCCACCGCCACCATGATGGCCGCCGGCACGCACATGACCGCGAACAGCAGCATGGGCAGCACCTTGGACTTGGCCGAGCGGCCCAGCCCGTAGGCGCCGCGCAGGGACTGCGAGTACAGCGAGCGGCGGGCGTAGGCGCGGCCGAGGCGCGGGCCGTCGTACGAGCGGTATCCGATGTTGTGGATGCGGCTCTGCTCGCCCGTGCCGGCGGGCTGTCCACCGGCGAGGGCCGGTGCCTGCGCACCGTGCTGCTCAACCGCCATGGCCGACCGCCTCCTTCCCTGCGTCCTGGGCGCCGCGGCTGCCCGTCTGCTCGTCGTTGTCCTGGAAGACCTCGGCGATCTGGTGCCTGCGCTGTTCCATGCGGACGAGGCCGAGGCCCAGGTCGGCGACGACGTCGCGGACCAGGTCGTAGGTCTCGTCGCCCTGGGCGGTGATCAGCAGGATGTGCCCGGCGCCGGGGAGGCCGCTTCCTTCGGACACGGTCACCCCGCGCGCGTGGAGCGCCTTGCGCAGGGCTTCGGTGCCGTCGGGGTGCTCGTCGCTGTCGGTGACCTCGATCGCGAGGGTCGCCGTGCTCTGGGTGAAGTCCCTGGTGGAACTGGACCGCAGGAGCTTGCCGCCGTCGACCACGACGACGTGGTCGCAGGTGCGCTCCAGCTCGCCGAGCAGATGCGAGGTGACGAGCACCGAGATGCCGAAGTCGGTGTGGATGCGGCGGATCAGGCCGAGCATCTCGTCCCGGCCGACCGGGTCCAGGCCGTTGGTCGGCTCGTCCAGGAAGACCAGCTGCGGGTCGTGGACCAGGGCCTGGGCGAGCTTCACCCGCTGTTTCATGCCCGTGGAGTAACCGCCGATGGGGCGGTACCGCTCCTCGTACAGGCCGACGTGGCGCAGGGTGTCCGCGGTGCGCTCGCGCGCGGCCGTCGGAGGGAGTCCCGACATGCGGGCCATGTGCACGACGAACTCGGTGGCCGAGACGTCGGGCGGCAGGCAGTCGTGCTCCGGCATGTACCCCACGCGCTCGCGGATGGTGCCGCCCTTGGTGGCGACGTCCAGACCGAGCACCTCGGCACGGCCCTCCGAGGCGGGGGACAGGCCCAGCAGGATTTTGATCAGTGTGGACTTGCCGGCGCCATTGGCACCGACGAGTCCCGTCACACCGGGTCCGATGTCCACGGAGAGCCGGTCAAGAGCGGTCACCCTCGGGAACCGCTTGCTCAGGCTTTCGGTCGCGATCACAGTCACGATCTAGACATTAGGACCACGGACCGACGCCGTCGTCACCCCGCAGAGCTGTCTCCGCATCACCCTCGAGTCGTACGGGCCCGTAGGGGGCATCCACCGCCGGGTCCCCTACGGGTCCCCCTGAGGTCGAACCGGCCGGACGGGGCGTGCCCCATGGCCACGGCCGTCAAGTGGTGAACGGCCGGGGTCGCCGTTTCGTGCCCGGGGGCCACGGTCCTGCCCGGAGGCTCGGTTTCGTGCCCGAGCCGCGTGCCGCTGTTCGCGCCCACGCTCCGCGCGTCCCGTCCTCGTCGGTTCTCCACAGCCGCGGCCCACCCCATTGACGCAGCCGCCGATCACTGTCACATTCATTGATGTCACATGGCGAACACGGACCGTAGTCAACCGTAGTCAACGAGGGACGGGTGGGGGCAGTGCATGACACGACCGCGGCACCGAACGGCGAACTCACCGCGCGGCTACGGGGTTTCCGGCAGGTCCAGACGCTGGCGTACGAGTGCGCCGAAGCGGTCGCGGCCCAGCTGAAGCCCGGCGTGACCGAGCGCGAGGCGGCACGGATGCAGCGTCGCTGGCTGGGCGAGCGGGGTGTGCGGGACTGGTTCCACCTGCCGTTCGCATGGTTCGGGGACCGCACGGCGTTCGTGAACTTCCGTGTACCGCCGCAGTTCTTCCCCACCGACCGCCGCCTCGAAGCCGGCATGCCGTTCATCCTCGACATGGCCCCCATATACAAGGGCCACACGGCGGACATCGGCTACTCGGGCTGCCTCGGACCGAGCCCGCTGCACGACAGGCTGATGACGGACCTTCGAGCACACCGCGAACTGATCCTGCGCGAGGTGCGCGAACGCCGGTCGCTGCGCGAGATCTACGAGGACGTGGACCGGCTCATGGTCCGTCAGGGATATGCCAACCGGCATCGGGCCTACCCCTTCGGAGTCATCGCGCACAAGGTCGACCGGGTCACGGAACGCCGTTGGTCACCGCATGTGTTCGGTTTCGGCACGCAGGCGTTGAAGGGGCTCGCGTCCGACGCGCTGCGCGGACACCGCGAGGGCTGGTCACCGCTGTGGTCGCCCCACCGGTTCTCCGATCACCCGCCCCGGCCGGGGTTGTGGGCGGTCGAGCCCCACATCGGCTTCCGGGGCACGGGCGCGAAGTTCGAGGAGATCCTCGTCGTCACCGACTCCCGGAACCCCGAGGAGAGCGCGTTCTGGCTCGACGACGACCTCCCGCACGTCCGGCGGTGGGCGGAGGGAACCTGCCGATGACCGTAGGGGGAGACATGGAAGACGCGGGAGCGCTCGAAGGCGCGCGGGTGCGCAGGGTGCGCGCGGACGGGGTCGAGCTGTGCGTGGCCGAGCTGGGCGATCCCGAGCAGCCGACCGTGCTGCTCGTGCACGGTTATCCCGACACCAAGGAGGTCTGGTCCGAGGTCGCCGCACGGCTGGCGGAGCGCTTCCACGTGGTGCTGTACGACGTGCGGGGGCACGGCGGGTCGACGGCCCCCGAGCCGTTGCGCGGCGGGTTCACCCTGGAGAAGCTGACGGACGACTTCCTGGCGGTGGCGGACGCGGTCAGCCCGGGCCGCCCCGTCCACCTGGTGGGGCACGACTGGGGCTCGGTACAGGGCTGGGAGTTCGTGACGGTCGAGCGGACCGAGGGGCGCATCGCGTCCTTCACCTCCATGTCGGGTCCCTCCCTCGACCACATGGGGCACTGGATCAAGCGGCGGGTGCAGCGCCCGACCCCGCGCCGGATCGGTCAGCTCCTCGGCCAGGGCGCCAGATCCTGGTACGTCTACGTACTGCACACGCCGGTGCTGCCCGAGCTCGCCTGGCGCGGCCCTCTCGGCAAGCACTGGCCCGGTCTGGTCCGACGGGCCGAGAGGCTCCCCCGGGGCGGCTACCCCAGTCCCTCGCTGCCCACGGACGCCGCGCACGGGGCGTGGCTGTACCGGGACAACATGCGGCCCCGGCTGTCCCGCCCCCGTGACGACGCGTACGCCCACGCGCCCGTGCAGCTCATCACGCCCCTGGGCGACCAGTTCCTCTCCGAGCAGCTCCACGACGACCTGGAATCGTGGGCTCCACAGCTCACCCGCCGCACCCTGCCCGCCAAGCACTGGATCCCACGGACACGCCCCGATCAACTCGCCTCATGGATAACCGAGTTCGTCTCGGCGACCGAGGGCGGCCGGCCCGCACCGGTGGCGACCGGGAAGTACACGGACCGCTTCGGTGGGCAGTTGGTGCTGGTGACGGGCGCGGCCGCCGGTATCGGTCGTGCCACGGCCTTCGCGTTCGCCGAGGCGGGGGCACGCGTGATCGCCGTCGATCTCGACGCCGAAGGAGCGGCCCGCACCGCCGAGTTGTCCCGGCTGATCGGCGCGCCCGAAGCCTGGGCCGAGGTGGTCGACGTCTCGGACGAACAGGCCATGGTGAAGCTCGCCGAGAAGGTCGCCGCCGAGTACGGCGTGGTCGACGTGCTGGTGAACAACGCGGGGATCGGGCTGTCGGGGTCCTTCCTCGACACCACCGCGGAGGACTGGCGGAAGGTCCTCGACGTGAACCTGTGGGGTGTGATCCACGGCTGCCGGCTGTTCGGCAGGCAGATGGTCGAGCGGGGCCAGGGCGGTCACATCGTCAACACCGCCTCGGCCGCCGCGTATCTGCCCTCCAGGTCGCTGCCCGCGTACAGCACCTCCAAGGCGGCCGTCCTGATGCTGAGCGAGTGCCTGCGCGCGGAGCTGGCCGGCCGGGGCATCGGGGTGTCGGCGATCTGCCCCGGCATCGTCAACACCAGCATCACCTCGACCGCGCGCTTCGCCGGCGTCGCACCCGAGGAGGAGCAGCGCCGACAGCGGAGGGCCGCGAAGCTGTACGGACTGCGCAACTACCCGCCGGAGAAGGTCGCGGAGGCCGTTCTGCGCGCGGTCGTGCACGATCAGGCGGTCGTGCCCGTCACCCCGGAGGCCCACGGGGGACGCCTCCTGTCCCGGTTCGCCCCGCGGGCGCTGCGCGCGCTCGCCCGGCTGGAGCCACCGTTGTGAGCCCCGGCACGGGAGAACGGAGCGGAACCGGGTGTCCAGAGGGCGGCCCGCGCCGCGCCTTCCCCGGCCGGGGGAGGAAGGCACGAGGCGCGGCCGTCACCCGCCGCCCGCGCGTCGCTGACGCACCCCGACAGGAAGAGACCCGCGGATGGTGAACGACGAACCGGCCGCGGCCGCCTATCGCATCGAGGACCTGGCACACCTCAGCGGTGCCACGGTCAGGACGATCCGCGCCTACCAGGACCGAGGGCTGCTCCCCCGCCCCGAACGCCAGGGCCGGGCCAACGTGTACGCGGACACGCATCTGACCAGACTGCGCCAGATCGCCGACCTCCTCGACCGCGGCTACACCCTGGCCTCCATCAAGGAACTTCTGGATGCCTGGGACACGGGCCGCGGCCTCGGCGGGGTCCTGGGTCTGGCCGCGGAGGTCGACGGACCGTGGACCGACGAGAAGGCGGTACGGATGTCACGCGCCGAGTTGGCCGAGCGGTTCGGCGGCGTACCGGACGAGGCCGCGCTGGCGGACGCCCTACGGCTGGGCGTGCTGGAGCGGGTCCCCGGCGAGGAGGATCTCTTTCTCGTACCGAGCCCCCAGGAGCTGTCCGTGGCCGCGGAGTTGCACGCCGCGGGGGTGCCGTTGTCCGTGATCGCCGGTCATCTGCGGGAGTTGAGGGAACAGGTCGAACACATCGCCACCCGTTTCCTGGAGTTCACCACCGAGCACGTCTTCGCCCGCTACATCGGGACGCACCGGCCACCGACCGAGGAGGACGCGGTCGAGGCGACGGCTCTCGTCCGACGACTGCGCCCGCTCGCCCAGCAGACGGTGGACGTCGAACTCGCGCGTGCGATGCGGAGGTTCGCCACCCGCCGGCTGCGCCGTCATCTGGACCCCGAAGCCGCCGCCGAACCCGTCGACGAGACGTGTTCCGTGCGCGTACCGGCCTCGACAATGCGGGCGGTGGAGAAGCTGGTTGGGCCGGCACGAGCTGCGGCCTTCATCACCGCGGCGGCCGAACGGGAGGTACAGTCACGCGCTTTGGATGCTCTGACATCAAATATGCCCGAAAGTAACAAACTTGACTAATTACCCTATATTCGACGGTGAGTTGTCCACAGAATCTGCAATTCCCCTGTGGATAACCGCACTTCGCTGTGGATCAAACATCGGTATCAAAATCACGTGCGTGACGCGGGTCTCGCCAGGCACGCTGACGGCATGGACGAACGACGTACCGTGAGAGTGTCCAAGTACCTCTCCAAACACCTGCGACACCAGCCGGAGCGGATCGGGCTCACTCTCGACGAAGGTGGCTGGATCGCGATCGACACGCTCATCGAGGCGGCCGCCGCCCATCACTTCCCCTTCACCAGGGCGGAACTCGACCACGTGGTCGCGGCCAACGACAAGCAGCGCTTCGCCGTCCAGGGCGACCGGATCCGCGCCAGCCAGGGTCACACCGTCGACGTGGACCTCGGCCTCCCGCCGGCGACCCCGCCGCCGTACCTCTACCACGGGACCGTGCCGGCCTTCCTGAGTGCGATCCGCGACGAGGGGCTGCGCCCCATGAACCGGCACGACGTGCACCTCTCACCCGATCGCGAGACAGCCACCCGCGTCGGCGCCCGTCGTGGCCGCCCCGTCGTGCTCTCGGTGGACGCGGGGGCCATGCACCGGGACGGTCACGTCTTCCGTGTCAGCGCCAACGGGGTATGGCTGACCGAGGCGGTTCCGCCCCGGTACCTGCGGTTTCCCGAGGCGCGCTGAGCGGAACCTTCCGACGGCCGGCCTTAGGCTCGTCCCATGAGTCTGCGCCTGAGCACCGTGATCCTCCCCCACCTCCGCTGGCACGAGGGAGGCCGCGACACCTGGCAGCGGGCCGAGCAGCTCGGGTTCCACACCGCGTTCACCTACGACCACCTGTCGTGGCGCACCTTCCGGGACGGACCCTGGTTCGGCGCCGTACCCACCCTGACCGCGGCAGCCGCCGTCACCGAACGTATCCGCCTCGGCACGCTCGTCACCTCGCCGAACTTCCGGCACCCGGTGACCCTCGCCAAGGACCTGATCTCCCTCGACGACATCTCGGGCGGCCGGATCACTCTCGGCGTCGGCGCGGGCGGCACCGGCTTCGACGCCACCGCGCTCGGCCAGGAGCCGTGGACACCACGTGAGCGGGCCGACCGACTGGCCGAGTTCGTTCCCCTGCTCGACCGCCTGCTCACCGAGGACTCCGTCTCCTACGAGGGCGACCACTACTCCGCCCACGAGGCCCGCAACATCCCGGGCTGTGTGCAGCGCCCCCGGCTGCCCTTCGCGGTGGCCGCCAACGGCCCGCGCGGCATGCGGCTGGCCGCCCGGTACGGGCAGGCGTGGGTGACCACGGGAGACCCGAAGCTGTTCGAGTCGGGCACCCCCGAGCAGTCGGTCCAGGCGATTCGCGGCCAGATCGAGAGGCTGGCCGACACGGCCGCCGCGCTCGGCCGGGACACCGCCCGGCTCGACAAGATCCTCCTCACGGGCTTCACCCCGGACCGCGGCAGGCCGCTGGAGTCACTGGACGCGTTCGTGGACTTCGCCGGGCGCCACGCGGAACTGGGCATCACGGACATCGTGGTGCACTGGCCGATCCCGGACTCGGACTTCGCCGCGGACGAGAAGGTCTTCGAGCGGATCGCCATGGAGGCACCGGCGCAGCTGTCCTGAGAGGGCACGCAGCGGACGCGGAGGAGGCGTGCCGTACCCGTCGCGGTCGCTCGTAGCGGCCGGCGGCGGGCTCCCGCGACGGCGGAGGCGACGGCCGTACCAGGCCGGCGATCACTCACCTGTGCGGCCGCCCGCACGACCGTGCGCGCATATGCGCGACAATGGGGCCCGTGACCTCAGCGACGCGACAGCCCGAGACCCCGGCCCCGACCGTCCCGCTCCGGCTGATAGCCACGGACCTCGACGGCACCCTGCTCCGTGACGACAAGTCGGTCTCCCCCCGCACCGTCGCCGCCCTCGCGGCCGCGGAGGCGGCAGGCGTCGAGGTCTTCTTCGTGACCGGCCGACCCGCCCGCTGGATGGACGTCGTCAGCGAACACGTGCACGGCCATGGCCTGGCGATCTGCGGAAACGGCGCCGCGGTGGTCGACCTGCACGGCGGCCCCGGCGCCCATCGCTTCGTCAAGGTCCGCGCGCTGGCGAGGGAGAACGCGCTCGACGCCGTACGGCTGCTGCGCGAGGCCGCGCCGGGCACGGTCTACGCGGTCGAGCAGACGTTCGGCTTCCATCAGGAGCCCGAGTACCCGAAGCTGCACATGGAGATCCCCGACATTCTCGCGCCCGCGGAGAAACTGCTGGCCCCGGGGGGTGCGGCCGACGACGAGCCGGTGCTGAAGATTCTCGCGTACCACCCGTCGATCGACCCCGACGACTTCCTCGCCACCGCCCGGATCGCCGTCGGCGACCGTGCCACCATCACCCGCTCCAGCCCGAGCGCACTGCTGGAGATCAGCGGACCCGGCGTCTCCAAGGCCAGCACCCTCGCCCTGTGCTGCGCCGAGCGCGGCATCTCCCACGAGGAGGTCGTCGCCTTCGGCGACATGCCGAACGACGTCGAGATGCTCACCTGGGCCGGCCGGTCGTACGCCATGGGCAACGCCCACCCGGACGTCCTGGCCGCGGCCTCGGGCCGGACCGTGGCGAACAACGAGGACGGGGTGGCGGTCGTCATCGAGCGACTGCTGGCGGAACGCCTCTAGTGACCTGAGTCAGAGATTCGTCGGCAGTAGGCGGCTACTTTGTCGAGGATTTCGTCGGCGGTCTTCGTCCAGATGAACGGTCTGGGGTGTTCGTTCCAGTCGGCGAGCCAAGCGCGGATGTCGCGTTCGAGGGCCTGGACGGAGCGGTGAACGCCTCGCTTGAGTTTCTTCTGCGTGAGCTCGGCGAACCACCGCTCCACCAGGTTCAGCCAGGACGAACTCGTCGGTGTGAAGTGCAGATGGAAGCGCGGGTGCGCAAGCAGCCACTTCTTGATGACAGGCGTCTTGTGGGTGACGTAGTTGTCGAGGATCAGATGGACATCGAGGTCGGCGGGGACTTCCTTGTCGAGCTTGGTCAGGAACTTCTTGAACTCCACGGCCCGGTGGCGCCGATGCAGGGAGCCGATCACCTTGCCGGTGGCGACTTCCAGTGCGGCGAACAGCGTGGTGGTGCCGGCGCGGACGTAGTCGTGGCTGCGGCGTTCGGGAACGCCGGGAACCATCGGCAGCACGGGCTGGGACCGGTCGAGGGCCTGGATCTGGGACTTCTCGTCCACGCAGAGGACCAGAGCCTTCTCCGGCGGGTCGAGATACAGGCCGACGACATCACGGACCTTGTCGATGAACAGCGGGTCCGTGGAAAGCTTGAAGGTCTGCGACCGGTGCGGCGCCAGGGCGAACGCGCGCCAGATCCGCGGGATCGCCGACTGCGACATGCCCGTGGCCGCCGCCATCGACCGGGTCGACCAGTGGGTGGCGTTCTTCGGCTTCTCTTCAAGTGTCTTGACGATGACCCGCTCGACGTCAGCGTCGGTGATCTTCCGCGGGACGCCGGGCCGCGGCTCGTCGGACAGGCCGTCCAGGCCCCGTTCGAGGAAACGTCGCCGCCAGGTGCGGACGGTGTCCGCAGTGACCCGCAGCCGGCGTGACACCTCCATGATCGAGTGCCCGTCGGCGCACTCCAGCACGATCCGCGACCGCTGGGCCAGCGCCTGAGCCGTCGTGCGGCGACGCACCCAGCCCTCCAGCACGGCTCGCTGGGCATCGGTCACCGACAACGGCGGAATCTTCGGACCCGGACGACTCATACCAAACCAACGACGAATCTCCGACTCAGGTCACTAGCCGACGACCGCCCTGTCCCGCACCCACGGCTGCCGGCGGCCACCGACCGGCAGATGTCGGGGCTACAACCCCACCCCGTGGTCCCGCAGCCACGGCGCCGGATCCACGCCCGACCCCGGCTCCGGGGTGACGCGTACCTCGAAGTGCAGATGGGGTCCGGTGGAGTTTCCGGTGGTGCCCGACTGCCCGATCCACTGCCCCGCCGTCACCCGATCGCCCTGGTCGACGGTGACGGCGGCAAGGTGCGCGTACTGCGTGTAGTAGCCGTCGGCGTGCTCGACGACGATCTGGATGCCGAAGGCGCCCCCGCACGAGACCTTGACCACGCGTCCCGCCCCGACGGCCCGCACGGGTGTGCCGATCGGTACCGCGAAGTCCTGTCCCGTGTGCCGACTGACCCAGCGCTCACCACCGCTGCCGTACCCCGCGGAGAGCTCGTACCGGTCCACGGGCGTGACCCACGCGCTCGCGGGCCCGCGGTCCGGCTGGTCGAGCCGGACGGCCCCCCGGCAGGCACCGGCCGCGACCGCCGCGTCGGCCTCTCCCTGCAGCGTCCACTGGGCCTCTTCGAGCTTCTGGTGGATCGCCTGTTTGATCTCGGCGAGTCCGGTCCGCCGCTGCTCCAGCGCCCGCCACGCCGCGGCCGCCTTCGCCTCGTCCCGGGCGAGCCGCGCCTCCGCGCGACGATTCCGGCTCACGGCGTTGTTGACCGCCAGGTCGGCCTGCCAGACGGCCCGTCGGCCGCGCATCAACTCCTCGGGGTTCTCGGCGAACAGCATCTGCGCGGTGTACGGCACGCCGCCTCCCTCCCGATACTGGGCGCGCGCGATCCGGCCGAGATCGGCGTTCAGCACCGCGATGTGCTTCCGCTCCCGCGCGAGCAGCTTCTCCAGCCGCCGCACCTTCGTCCTCTGGCCCGCGGCGGCCCGTCGCCCCGCCTCGTACCGCTGTGTCGCCACCGCCGCCTCGTCGAACAGCCGCGCCACTCGGGCACTGGTCCCTGCCTCGCCCGATGAGCCCGCGGCCTCACCGCCGTCACCGTCGGCCGCCGTCGGCCCGGCCCCGAGGACCGCCGCCACGCACAGCAGCACCACGGCGAACAGCGGGTTCCGGCGAGAGAAGCGCATGTCAGCGATAGTGACCCGCGCCGGCGCCACCGTCCTGTTCGAGTCGTACGCCTGGGGGACAGGGTGCCTCGGACGGGTCAAAGGGCTCGGCCGAACAGGGTCCCGGCTGGGGCCCGTTCGGCGCGGAGGCTTGCGGAGGGCCCAGGCGCCCCGGTCAGGCCGAACAGGTCCTCCGCCCTGTCCTCGCGGGCGGAGTCCAGGACTTCGGCGACGCGCTCAGACCCGCGCCAACAGCTCTCCCGCGGCCTCCCGCTCCGCCATCGCCCGCAAGGGCACCTCCACCGCCACCAGTTCCGCGTAGGACCCGCGTTGCACGACGCGTCCTTCCGCCAGCACGACGACCTCGTCCACGGCATCCAGCCCGGCCAGCCGATGGGTGATCAGCACGGTCGTACGGCCCTCGGTCGCGGCCAGCAGGTCCGCGGTGAGCGCGTCGGCGGTCGGCAGGTCCAGGTGTTCCGCGGGCTCGTCGAGGACGAGGACGGGGAAGTCGGCCAACAGCGCGCGGGCGAGGGCGAGTCGCTGACGCTGACCGCCGGACAGCCGCGCCCCGTGTTCACCGGTCAGGGTGTCCAGCCCGTCCGGCAGTCCGTCGACCCAGTCGAGCAGGCGCGCCCGCGCGAGCGCGTCCCGCAGCTCCGCCTCACTCGCGTCCTTCCGAGCGAGCAGCAGGTTCTCCCGCACCGAACTGTCGAAGACGTGCGCGTCCTGGGCACACAGCCCCACGAACCGTCGTACGACGTCCCCTTCGAGCGCGTGCGCGTCCACACCACCCACCGTGTACGACCCTGCCCGCGCGTCCAGGAAGCGCAACAGCACCTGTGCGAGCGTGGTCTTGCCGGCTCCCGAGACACCGACCACGGCGACCCTGTGCCCCTGTTCCAGGGTGAGGTCCAGGTCGGCGAGCGCGTCCCGGTCCTGCCCGGCGTACCGTGCGCCGAGCCCTGCCAGCCGCAGCGGGAAAGGCGACACCGGCGCCCCGGCCGGCTCCACCGGCTCGCGTACGGGTTCGGGGGCGTCCAGCACCTCGTACACCCGCTCCGCGCTCCTGCGCACCCGCTGGCGGAACTGCACCGCCGACGGCATCCCGAGCACCGCCTCGAAGGAGGCCAGCGGGGTGAGCACGACGACGGCCATGGCCACACCGCTCAACCGCCCGTCGGCGACCGCCTGTGCCCCGAGGAACGCGGTGACGGCGACGGTGAGACCGGAGACGAGCGCGGTGAGCCCGTCACCGAGCGCGGTGGCGGTGGCGGCGCGGGACGCGATCCGGGTGAGCACCTGGTCGGCCTTCCGTGCCCCGGCCGTGCGCGCGGGCAGGGCACCGGCGACCGTCAACTCGGCGGTACCGGTGAGCAGATCGGCCACACGGGTGGCGAGGACCCCCCGCGCCGGTGCCAGCCGGTGCTCCGCCCGCCGGGCCACGGCCCCCGTGACGAGGGGCACTCCGGCCCCGGCTGCGAGGAGCCCGACGGCGAGTGCGGCTCCGGCCTCGGGCAGCAGCCAGGCCGTGAACCCGACCGACGCCGCGGAGACCACCGCCGCGGCCCCCGCCGGAAGCAGCCAGCGCACCCAGTAGTCCTGCAGGGCGTCCACATCGGCGACCAGTCGCGAGAGCAGGTCGCCCCGCCGGGTCGTCCGCAGCCCGGCGGGCGCCAGCCGCTCCAGGCGGCGGTAGACGGCCACCCTGGTGTCGGCCAGCATCCGCAGCACGGTGTCGTGCGACACCAGCCGCTCCGCGTACCGGAACACCGCCCGCCCGATCCCGAACGCCCGCGTCGCCGTCACCGCGACCATCAGATACAGCACGGGAGGCTGCTGAGAGGCCCGTGAGATCAACCACCCCGACGTCGCCATCAGACCCACGGCACTGCCCAGCGCGAGGCTGCCGAGCACCAGGGCCAGGGCGAGCCGGCCACGGCGCGGCCCGGCCATGGCGCGGACACGGCCGAGTACGGAGAGCGAGGAGCCCCCGGACGTCACTCCGGAGCGAGCCACCGCGCTCCCGGCACCTGCCTCCGCCCCCGGCCCAGCCCCGGCGGCCCCGGCTGCTGCCTTCGGTCCCGCCCCTGTCCCCGTCACGTCCAGGGAGTCACGTGCGGCGGTCGCTGTCCCGCCCGCCCCCGCACCGACGGCCGGCACGACCGCGCCACCGGCGAGGCCGGACTCCGACGCCCCCTCGGCCGCCCGCCCCTCCAGCCGCACCACGCGGTCCGCCACGTCCAGCAGCGCCGGCCGGTGGACCACCAACAGCACGGTCCGTCCCGCCGACAGCCGCCGTACCGCCTCCACGACCTCGGCCTCGGTCGCTCCGTCCAGCGAGGCCGTCGGTTCGTCGAGCAGCAGCACGGGCCGGTCGGCGAGGAACGCACGGGCGAGGGCGAGCCGTTGCCGCTGCCCGGCGGAGAGACCGGCACCGTCCTCACCGAGGACCGTCCCGGCCCCGGCAGGCAGCGCGTCCACGAACCCGAGCGCACCCGCGTCGCCGAGCGCCCGCCGCACGGCGGCGTCGTCCGCGTCAGGACGGGCCAGCCGTACGTTCTCGGCGATCGACCCGGCGAACAGATGCGGCCGCTGCGGCACCCAGGCGATACGTGAACGCCATGCGTCCAGGTCGAGCGAGGAGAGGTCGCTCCCCCCGACCCGCACCCCGCCCGACGCGGCCTGCGTGAACCCCAGCAGCACGTTCAGCAGCGTCGACTTCCCCGCGCCACTCGGCCCGACGAGGGCCACCGTCTCACCTGAGCCCACGGTGAAGGACACGTCCGAGACGGCGTCGTACGGCCGCCCGGGGTAGCGGACGGTCACCCGGTCGAAGTGGAGGTCACCGGCGGACGGCACCGCCCCGGTCCCGGACGACGGCACCGGCGTCTCCAGGACCTCGAAGATCTCCTCGGCAGCCGCCAGCCCCTCGGCCGCCGCATGGAACTGGGCACCCACCTGCCGGACGGGCAGATACGCCTCGGGGGCCAGCACGAGAACCACCAGCCCGATGTACAGGTCCATCTCGCCGTGCACGAGCCGCATGCCGATGGTGACCGCGACCAGTGCGACCGAGATCGTCGCAAGCAGTTCCAGGGCGAAGGACGAGAGAAAGGCGATCCGCAGCGTCCGCATGGTCGCCTGGCGGTACTCGCCGGTGATCCGTTTGATCGACTCGGCCTGGGCCTTGGCCCGACCGAACACCTTCAGGGTCGGCAGCCCGGCGACGACGTCCAGGAAGTGTCCCGACAGCTGTGACAGCAGCCGCCACTGGCGGTCCATCTGCGCACGGGTGGCCCAGCCGATGAGCACCATGAAGACCGGGATCAGAGGCAGGGTGCCGACGATGATCGCCGCCGACACCCAGTCCTCGGTGACGATCCGCGCGAGGACCGCGACGGGCACGACGACCGCGAGGCCCAACTGCGGCAGATAGCGCGAGAAGTAGTCGTCGAGCGCGTCGACCCCACGGGTGGCGAGGGCGACGAGCGAGCCGGTGCGCTGCCCACTCAGCCAGCCGGGCCCGAGCGCGGCGGAGCGCTCCAGCAGCCGCCCCCTCAGTTCCGACTTCACCGCCGCACTCGCGCGGTGAGCCGCCAGCTCGGTGAGCCAGGAGACCAGGGCCCGCCCCAGCGCGACCGCGGCCAGGAGCAGCAAGGGAGTGCGGAGTGCGCTGACCGGCATCTCGTGCTGGAAGGCGCCGACCACCACTTCCGCGAGGAGCATGGCCTGCGCGATGACCAGCGCAGCCCCGACGACCCCCAGGCCGACGACCACCATCAGGAACCCGCGGGTGGCGCGCGCGTACCGCAACAGTCGTGGGTCGATCGGTTTCACGTGAAACACCCTCTTCTCCGCAGGCATGTTTCACGTGAAACATGCCTCTTCAGCCCGAAGGGGGTGTGTTTCACGTGAAACATCACCGCACACACCCCCGACTGTGACGCAGGCACCCCGGCTCGGCGCACCGGCTCAGTGCGCCGACTCGGCGATGTGCTGCGTACCGATCCGCTTGCGGAACACCCAGTACGTCCACCCCTGGTAGAGCATCACGACCGGTGTGGCGATGGCCGCACACCACGTCATGATCTTCAGGGTGTACGGGCTGGACGATGCGTTGGTGACCGTGAGGCTCCAGTCCGCGTTCAGCGAGGACGGCATGACGTTCGGGAAGAGCGTCAGGAAGAGCATCGCGACGGCAGCGACGATCGTGATCCCCGACAGGGCGAAGGCCCAGCCCTCTCGTCCGGCTCGCACCGCCGCCAGCGCGGTCAGAAGTGCCGCGATCGCCACGGCCGCCGCGACCAGAGAGGCACCGTCGCCCTTCTCGATCTGGGTCCAGAGCAGGAAGACCAGGGCGAGCCCCGCCGTCACGGCTCCGACGCGCAGCGCCAGTGTCCGCGCCCGCTGCCGGATGTCCCCCACGGTCTTGAGGCCGACGAACACCGTCCCGTGGAAGGTGAACAGCGTCAGTGTGACGAGACCGCCCAGCAGGGCGTACGGGTTCAGCAGATCGGTGAGACCGCCCACGTACTCGAAGTCCCGGTCGATCTTCACTCCCCGCACGATGTTGGCGAAGGCCACACCCCACAGGAACGCCGGGAGCAGCGAGGTCCAGAAGATCGCCGTCTCCCAGTTGCGCTGCCAGTTCTCCTCGGGCCGCTTCACCCGGTACTCGAAGGCGACACCACGCACGATCAGGCAGACCAGGATGAGCAGAAGCGGGAGGTAGAAGCCGGAGAAGAGCGTGGCGTACCACTCGGGAAAGGCCGCGAAGGTCGCGCCGCCCGCCGACAGCAGCCATACCTCGTTGCCGTCCCAGACGGGTCCGATGGTGTTGATGAGGACCCGCTTCTCCGGACGGTCGCGGGCCAGCAGTTTGGTGAGGACACCGACCCCGAAGTCGAAGCCCTCCAGGAAGAAGTAGCCGATCCACAGGACGGCGATGAGGACGAACCAGACGTCGTGAAGTTCCATGACTGTGCTCCCTTGGCCCGGTGCGGCCTAGTACGAGAAGGCCATCGGCTTGTCGGCGTCACGGGAGTCGCCGCCGATCTTCGTGGGCGGGTTGAGGTCGGCTTCCGTCAGCTCCGGCGGCCCCGCCTTGACGTACTTCGCGAGCAGCTTCACCTCGACGACGGCGAGAACGGCGTACAGGGTGGTGAAGACGAGCATCGAGGTGATGATCTCGCCCTGGGAGACACCGGGGGAGACCGCGTCCTCGGTGCGCAGCACGCCGTAAACCACCCACGGCTGGCGCCCCATCTCGGTGAAGATCCAGCCCCAGGAGCTGGCGATCAGCGGGAAGCCCAGGGTCAGGACGGCGATGCGCCAGTACCACTTGGTGAGGGTCGGGCCGAGGGCCTTGCCCGGCAGCAGCACCAGATGGGGGGCCTCGTCGTCGCCGACCCGCAGGTGCTGAGGCAGCAGGAACTTGCGCCGGGTGAGCCAGAGGCCGACCGCGCCGATCGCGACGGACGCCATGCCGAAGCCGATCATCCAGCGGAAGCCCCAGTAGGCGACGGGGATGTTGGGCCGGTAGTCGCCGGGCCCGAACTTCTCCTGCTCGGACTTGTTGACGTCGTTGATGCCGGGGACGTACGAGTCGAAGTCGTCGTTGGCGAGGAAGGACAGCAGACCGGGGATCTCGATGGCGACCTTGTTGTGCCCCTCGTCGACGTCCCCGTAGGCGAAGATCGAGAAGGGCGCGGGCGCCTCGCCGTCCCACAGGGCCTCGGCGGCGGCCATCTTCATGGGCTGCTGCTTGAACATGACCTTTCCGAGCAGGTCGCCGCTGATCGCGGTGAGCATGCCGGCGATCACCACGGTGACCAGGCCGAGTCGCAGTGAGGTCTTCATCACCGGGATGTGCTTCTTGCGGGCCAGATGGAAGGCGGCGATGCCGACCATGAAGGCACCACCGGCGAGGAAGGCCGCCGAGAGGGTGTGGAAGACCTGGGTGAGCGTGGTGTTCTGGGTCAGGACGAGCCAGAAGTCGGTCAGCTCGGCCCGGCCCTTGGCCTCGTTGATCCGGTAGCCGACGGGGTGCTGCATCCAGGAGTTGGCCGCGAGGATGAAGTACGCCGACAGGATCGTGCCGATGGAGACCATCCAGATGCAGGCCAGGTGGATCTTCTGCGGCAGCTTGTCCCAGCCGAAGATCCACAGCCCGATGAAGGTGGACTCGAAGAAGAAGGCGATCAGAGCCTCGAAGGCGAGCGGGGCCCCGAAGACATCGCCGACGAAGCGGGAGTAGTCCGACCAGTTCATGCCGAACTGGAACTCCTGCACGATGCCGGTGACGACACCCATCGCGATGTTGATCAGGAAGAGCTTGCCCCAGAACTTGGTGGCCTTGAGGTACTTCTCGTTCCCCGAGCGCACCCAGGCGGTCTGCAGGCCGGCGGTGAGCGCGGCCAGCGAGATCGTGAGGGGGACGAAGAGGAAGTGGTAGACGGTCGTGATACCGAACTGCCAGCGCGCCAGGGTCTCCGGCGCCAGAGCGAGGTCCACGTCTTCTCCTTCCATGCCGTGGCACTGCCTCAGCCCGTCCCGCCTGTCACGTACATCTCAGGACAACCGGGACGCGCTTGTGAATGCATTCACATTCACAAGCAAGTATGACGCATGCCCGTTCGAGACGGGAGCGGGGGGTGCCCATAAGCAGGGGGCCCGGAGAAGAATCTCCGAACCCCCTGGTCAGCAGCCTCTGGCGCCTCAGAGTTCCTTGCGGAACTCCTCCGTCACCTTCAGGAAGATGTCGTTCGCCTCGGTCTCGCCGATCGTCACGCGCACCCCCTCCCCCGGGAAGGGCCGCACGACGACACCGGCCCGCTCACACGCGCCGGCGAACGCGACCGTGCGCTCCCCCAGCCGCAGCCACACGAAGTTGGCCTCGCTCTCCGGCACCGTCCACCCCTGGCCGCGCAGCGCCTCGACGACCCGCTTCCGCTCGCAGACCAGCGAGCCGACCCGGCCGATCAGCTCGTCCTCCGCGCGCAGCGAGGCGACCGCGGCGTCCTGGGCGAGCTGACTCACACCGAACGGCACGGCCGTCTTGCGCAGGGCGGCCGCCACCGGCTCATGAGCGATCGCGAACCCCACGCGGAGACCCGCGAGGCCGTACGCCTTGGAGAAGGTGCGCAGCACACAGACGTTCGGCCGCTCGCGGTAGAACTCGACACCGTCCGGCACCTCGACGTCCCTGACGAACTCCCGGTACGCCTCGTCCAGCACCACCAGCACATCGCCGGGCACCCGGTCGAGAAAACGCTCCAGCTCGGTACGGCGGACCGCCGTACCCGTCGGATTGTTCGGGTTGCAGACGAAAATCAGCCGGGTCCGGTCGGTGATCGCGTCCGCCATCGCGTCCAGGTCGTGCACATCGCCCGGCGTCAGCGGCACCTGCACGGACGTGGCCCCGCTGATCTGCGTGATGATCGGGTACGCCTCGAACGACCGCCAGGCGTAGATCACCTCGTCGCCCGGCCCCGAGGTCGCCTGCAGCAGCTGCTGGGCGACACCGACCGAGCCGGTGCCCGTCGCCAGGTCCGTGACCGGCACACCGAAGCGGTCCGCGAGCTCGTTCACGAGCCCCGTGCACGCCATGTCCGGGTACCGGTTGAAGGACGCGGCCGACCCCGTCACGGTCTCCAGCACGCCCGGCAGCGGCGGATAGGGGTTCTCGTTGGAGGACAGCTTGTACGCCACCGGGCCGCCCGCCGCGGCCGGCTTGCCGGGCTTGTAGGTGGGGATACCCTCCAGCTCGGCTCGCAGCTTGGGGCTCGTCTCGCTCACCGCAGTCCTCCTCGTCGACGTAATGCTTCTCACCTTATGAGGATTCGGCGCCGCTGCGAATGGCCTGTGGACAACCACGTGTGCCCGGTCTCCGCATCCTTCTCCACGTCCCAGTCGCCCCATCCGCCCCACGGGCATCACCGTACGAAGGTGTACGAAACAGGGGGCGCATCGCGTCCGAGCGCACGCGCCGGTGGCTCACGCCGTAGCGCGCGTCACCCGTGCAGGTGAGTTGAGACCTCTTCGAGACATGAGCTACTTGGCAGGCCCATGCGCGTCGACAAGTCACGTACTGGCATTGGATCGTTCAACTCCCTTGCAATGCAAGGAATTTATCCCCAAACGACCATGCAGAAACGTGCCTGTCAACGACTGCATATGCGTCCGCACTACCCCACCGCATGAGCCCTACTATCGGCTCGCCATGACAGCAGCAGGGAAGCACCAGGTGAGCCGCGCGGAAACTCCCCGCCGAGGCAGCCGGTCGGGCCGGGCGGGCATCCGGGACGTGGCCGCCGCCGCCGGAGTCTCCATCACGACCGTTTCCGACGCCCTCAACGGCAAGGGCCGGCTCCCGGACGCCACCCGACGCCATGTACGCGAGGTCGCCGACCGACTTGGCTACCGCCCCTCGGCGGCCGCCCGAACCCTCAGAACCGGCAAGTCCGGCCTCATCGGCCTGACCGTGACCACGTACGGGGATGAACCTTTCACCTTCACCGAGTTCGCGTACTTCGCGGAGATGGCGCGGGCCGCCACGTCGGCCGCGCTGGCCCGGGGCTACGCCCTGGTCATCCTCCCCGCCACCTCGCGGCACGACGTGTGGTCGAACGTCGCCCTGGACGGCACGGTGGTCATCGACCCCTCCGACCACGACCCGGTCGTCAGCGATCTGGTCCGCCAGGGCTTACCCGTGGTCTCCGACGGCCGTCCGGGCGGCACCCTGCCGGTCACCGCGTGGGTCGACAACGACCACGAGGCCGCCGTCCTCGGCATCCTCGACCACCTGGCCGACGCGGGCGCCCGCCGGATCGGACTCCTCACGGGCACGACGACCGACACGTACACGCATCTGTCCACGACCGCGTACCTGCGCTGGTGCGAGCGCGTGGGCCAGGATCCCGTGTACGAGGCCTATCCGGCGCACGATCCGTGCGCGGGGGCCGTGGCCGCCGACCGGCTGCTGGCCCGCCCCGACCGCCCGGACGCGGTCTACGGCCTCTTCGACCCGAACGGCACCGATCTGCTGGCCGCCGCCCGGCGGTACGGTCTGCGGGTCCCCGACGACCTGCTGCTCGTCTGCTGCAGCGAGTCCGCCGTGTACGCGACCACGGAACCCCCGATCACCACGCTCTCGCTCAAGCCGCGCAGGATCGGCACCGCCGTGGTCCAGCTCCTCATCGACGCCATCGAAGGGGTCGAATCGGACCAACCGGTGGAACAGGTGATACCGACGGAACTGATCGTGCGGACCTCGTCCGAGCGGCGCCCTCCGCGTACGACGGTCAGTCCGCCACGGTCACCCGAAGAGGGTTGACGCCCGAACTGAGGATCCGAACGGGATTTGGGCGGGGAGAGCCCCGCCCAATTCGGGAGAAAACCGCGGTGAACCGGGGCCCTGCGCCATTTCACCACCCCTGGGTCATCACATGGCGCGATCCGCATTCCTATGATGGGCGCACACACCGGCGGGCCGCTGCGACCAGGCAGTCCGATGCGGTGCAGATGCGGGCGATGGTGGTGGAGGGGTCGATGACGCAGGGGGCCGGTCAGGGACCCGAGGTGCGGACGCCGACGGTGCGCGATTTCCGTGTGCCCGCGTACGTCCACGAGGCCGGTCCGTACGGACAGACCACAGAGCCGGGCGAGGTCTCCGGGCCCGCCGAGGAAACCGAGGGTTACCCCGACGGGTACACCCCGACGCAGCGCGACCTGCCGGTGATCAACCGGGGGGACACGCTGCAGGTCGTGATCGACCCGGAGGCCGCGCCGGCCGAGGCGTCCTCCGCCCGGCCGAGCCCCCTCTTCGTCGTCGGGGACGTCCACGGCTACCTGGACGAGCTGCTCGCCGCGCTCCACGAGAAGGGGCTCGTCGACGAGGCGGGCAACTGGTCGGCGGGCACCGCCCGGCTCTGGTTCCTCGGTGACTTCACCGACCGGGGCCCGGACGGCATCGGCGTCATCGATCTCGTGATGCGCCTATCGGCCGAGGCGGCCGCGGCCGGCGGCTACTGCAAGGCCCTGATGGGCAACCACGAACTGCTGCTGCTCGGCGCCAAGCGGTTCGGCGACACCCCCGTCAACTCCGGCGCGGGCACCGCCACCTTCCAGGCCGCCTGGCTGCTCAACGGCGGCCAGAAGACCGACATGGACCGCCTCCAGGACCACCACCTCCAGTGGATGGCCCGCCTGGACGCCATGGAGGAGGTCGACGGCCACCTCCTGGTGCACTCCGACACCACCGCCTACCGGGACTACGGCGACTCCATCGAGGCCGTCAACGACACCGTCCGCGAGACGATCACGCGCAACGACGCGGACGAGGTCTGGGACCTCTTCCGCAAGTTCACCCGGCGCTTCTCCTTCCGCGACGAGGGCGGCGCCGATGCGGTGCGCTCGCTGCTGGAGACCTACGGCGGTACCCGCATCGTGCACGGCCACAGCCCCATCCCGTACCTGCTGGGCGAGGTCGGCTCGGAGGACGGCGAGGACGGCACGGGTCCCTCGGTCGACGGCCCGTACACCTATGCGGAGGGTCTGGCCGTCGCCATGGACGGCGGCGTGACCATGGCAGGAAAGCTGCTGGTCCAGGAACTCCCGCTGCGCGGCTGAGCCGGCGGCGGGCGGGCGTGGGACGTCGGAAAGACTTCGTCGGCCAGGGGCCGAATTCTTCAAACCCCCTGTCACCGCCCGCCGTCACCGCTCTACCATCGGCTTATCCGTAGCAGGCTCCCCTCCGTTTCTGCCCGACGGCTCGTCAGCATGCCGAGCCACAAGCCCTACGGAGCATCGGGGGATGCACATGAACAGCGTTCCGCAGCACCTGCTCAGTGAGGACCGCCAGGAGTTCGAGCGGATCCTCGGCGAGGTGCTGCGCTCCGCACCACACCGCCCGGAATTCGCCGCCGGCCTCCAGCGGCTCAACACCGAACAGCTGCGCACTATGGCGCTCAACGCCACGGCGATCATCACGGCCGCCGCGGCGACCGAGTACCAGTACTACGTGAAGGTCCGCGACGAGTTCCGCAGCCCGTCCGCGGCCACCGCGCCCGACCAGGAGCGGGCGGCGGCCGGCACCGGCGAACCGGACGGCTCCGCCGTGAACCTCGCGGCCACCGTCGGCGAGGTCACCGAGGCGGCCGGCGCGGGCGCCGGTGCCATCGCCGCGGTACTCGCGCCCGTCCTGGCCGGGACCGCCGCCGTGCTCTTCCTGCTCGTGGGGTACGTCATGAAGGCGCTCGACCCGGAGCGCGCGATAGCCGAGACCCTGCTCACCACCGGGTGGGTCTTCGGCGCGGTCACCGCGGCCGCCATCCTGGTGGCCGCTGTCGGCCTCCTGCTCACCGCCCTGCGCAACAACGCGACCGCCCTCCTGGACGACGGAGCCCGCAACGAACTGAACGAGGAAGTGACCCGGGCCAGGGAAGCCTGGCGCGACACGCTTCTGGAACGGGGCATCCTGCCGTTCCTCCGCGACGCCCTCGCCAACCCGAGCCCGGCTCTGCTGGACGAACCGGACCGGCCGGCTCCGCCCAGCCGTATGCCGCACCTCGGCTACAACCGCCCGAGCTTCAGCAGCAGCCCGGACAGCGGCAGCTCACGCTCCCGGCCCAGCTTCAGCAGCCCGGACTTCACCAGCCCGGACTTCGGCGGGCCGGAACACCAGCCCGAGTAGGACCCGGCGTTCCGGCCGCCGTTCCGGACGGCTGAGGGTCGCTCGGGAGGTCGCCGCCTGACCCGGACCGGTGGCCCCTGTCGCCGCCCGACCCGAGCTGTCGGGGGCGGACCGTGCGGAACCCGCACTCCAGGCGGCGGGTACTTCTGCCGGGCAGCCCCGGCCTGATCGCGCCCCGCGATCATCGGATCAGATGATGCCCGCCCGGCCGGCCGCGGTCACCCAGGCCGGGAACTCGGACAGCAGACGGTCGTACAGTTCCTGGTCGGGGACGGTACCGATGTCGTCCACCGCGAAGAAGCCGACGTTGTCCACACGACGGCCGGGCAGCGTGTCGAAGCGTTCCAGTACGCCGTAGTTGGCCCGCCCCAGTCCCACGAACTGCCAGAAGATCGGCTCCTCGACGGCGTCCCGCAGCTCTCGCTCGATCAGGGCGTCGCGGTAGACACCTCCGTCGGAGAAGAACAGGACCAACGTGGGGGCATCGGCCGGATTCTCCCGGACGTACGTACGAACCTGGGCGATCGCCTTCTGCTCCTCGTTCTGGATGCCGACCGTCCGCATGTCGACCTGGCCTTCCACCAGCCCTCTGGCCGGCTTCTTGCCACGGCGGAAGAGACTGATCTGCCCTACCCGTACATGCAGCTGCAGCCAGGCCGGGAGATCCCCGATGCGCAGGTCGGGCAGCCGCGCCGCGTTCGAGGCGAAGGTCCAGGCCTGCATCTGACCGTCGTCGTCCAACTGCGCGGCAACCGCTGCCATGCGCTCCACGACATCGGCGACGATGCCCTTGGAGTAGAGGAAGGACATGGACCCCGAGGCGTCCAGGACCAGGATGACGCGGGCGGTGACTCCCTCCGCACCGTGCTTTCTGAGGCTGACGGCCACCTGCTCCTTGCGCAGCGACAGGCGCTTGCGCATGTCGACGGGCAAGCGCTCCTCGTCCTTGTCGAGACGCGGGGAGCCTGCCGGACCCGGTGCCGGGGTCGGTGCCGGTGCCGGTGCTGCAGAAGGGGGCGCGGCGGCCGGAACAGCCGCTGCCGTGGCCGGAACAGGTGGCGCGGAAGTCTGGGACACCACGGACGGGTCCGAGGGCGCGTCGTCGACGGTGATACCGAAGTCGGAGGCCAGCCCCGCGAGCCCGGAGGCGTACCCCTGTCCGACCGCGCGGAACTTCCACTGACCCGCCCGCAGATACAGCTCGCCGCCGATGAACGCGGTCTCCGTCCCCGCCTCCATGGCGAACCGCGCGATCTCGGTCCCGGTCCCCGCGTCCCACAGCCGCAAGGTCAGTCCGGGCACCTGTCCGAACGTTCCACCGTCGGCCGAGGCACACAGCAGGACCCGCTCGACCGCCGGTTCGAGCGCACGCAGGTCCACCTCGACCGTGTCGGTCAGGACACCGCCGGCGCTCCGCTTCCCCCGGTGAGCCACGGCGTTCGACGCGTGCCGAGGCTGGTTGTAGAAGACGAAGTCACCGTCGTCGCGAACGCGTCCGACACCGGTGAGCAGCAGGGCCGAGGCATCGACATCGGGTACACCGGGGTCTTCGGACCACGTCAGCTCGACCCGTACCGAGGAAGAATCGACGGGAAGGTTGGCACCTTTGCTCAGTGCTCTCGCTGTCATGGAGGCAGTCTGCCCGCCGAAGGCACGGGAGGGCAGACCTGCCGCGGTCCGCGAGGGTGCGATGCCCCGAGCACCGGGGCATCGCACGCCGGGTCTCACTCCGCCAGCGGCAGATACACCCGGTTCCCGCCCTGCGCGAACTCCTTGGACTTCTGGAGCATCCCCTCGGCGATCTCCTCCTGGGACGCTCCCTCGGCCGCCGCACCGCCGAACCGCTCCGTGATGCTGCGACTGATCTTCATCGAGCAGAACTTCGGCCCGCACATGGAGCAGAAGTGGGCCGTCTTGGCCGGCTCCGCCGGGAGCGTCTCGTCGTGGAACGCACGAGCCGTGTCGGGATCGAGCGCCAGATTGAACTGGTCCTCCCAGCGGAACTCGAAGCGGGCGTCCGACAACGCGTCGTCCCACTCCTGTGCGCCGGGATGCCCCTTGGCCAGGTCCGCCGCATGGGCCGCGATCTTGTAGGTGATGACGCCGGTCTTCACATCGTCACGATCGGGCAGCCCCAGGTGCTCCTTGGGTGTGACGTAGCAGAGCATCGCCGTGCCCCACCAGGCGATCATCGCGGCACCGATGCCCGAGGTGATGTGGTCGTACGCCGGGGCGACGTCCGTGGTCAGCGGGCCGAGCGTATAGAACGGAGCCTCATCGCAGATCTCCTGCTGCAGATCGATGTTCTCCTTGATCTTGTGCATCGGGACATGTCCCGGGCCCTCGATCATCGTCTGTACGTGGAAACTCTTGGCGATCGTGTTGAGTTCCCCGAGCGTGCGCAACTCCGCGAACTGCGCCTCGTCGTTGGCGTCCGCGATCGACCCCGGCCGCAGGCCGTCGCCGAGCGAGTACGTCACGTCGTAGGCGGCGAGGATCTCGCACAGCTCCGCGAAGTTCTCGTACAGGAACGACTCCTTGTGGTGGGCCAGGCACCAGGCCGCCATGATCGAGCCACCGCGCGAGACGATGCCGGTCTTGCGGTTCGCGGTGAGCGGTACATACGCCAGGCGGACGCCCCCGTGGACCGTCATGTAGTCGACGCCCTGCTCGGCCTGCTCGATGACCGTGTCCTTGTAGATCTCCCAGGTCAGCTCCTCGGCCTTGCCGTCGACCTTCTCCAGCGCCTGGTAGAGCGGCACGGTGCCGATGGGGACGGGGGAGTTGCGCAGCACCCACTCGCGGGTGGTGTGGATGTTCCGGCCCGTGGAGAGGTCCATGACCGTGTCGGCGCCCCAGCGGGTCGCCCAGGTCATCTTCTCGACCTCCTCCTCGATGGAGGACGTGACCGCGGAGTTGCCGATGTTGGCGTTGACCTTCACCAGGAACCGCTTGCCGATGATCATCGGCTCGATCTCCGGGTGGTTCACGTTCGCGGGCAGTACGGCCCTGCCCGCCGCGATCTCCTCACGGACGACCTCGGGCGAGACGTTCTCCCGTACGGCCACGTACTCCATCTCGGGCGTGATCTCCCCGCGCCGTGCGTACGCGAGCTGGGTCACCGCCCCGCCGTCGCGGCTCCGGCGTGGCTGACGCGGACGCCCCGGGAACACCGCGTCGAGGTTGCGCAGTCCGCCGCGCGGCGAGGTGTGCTTGATCCCGTCGTCCTCGGGACGCACGGGCCGGCCCGCGTACTCCTCGGTGTCTCCCCGGGCGATGATCCAGTTCTCGCGCACGGGGAGCAGTCCCCGCCGCACATCGGTCTCCACCGCCGGATCGGTGTACGGGCCGGAGGTGTCGTACAGGGTGACAGACCGTCCGTTGGTCAGGTGCACCTGGCGGACCGGCACCCGCAGATCGGGGCGGGAGCCCTCGATGTACGCCTTGTGCCAGCCGATGGACTTCCCGTCCTCCCGGGGCTGTTGGCCCACGGTTGCTTCGCCCTCGGACGAGGCGGATGCCCCGCCCGTCTGGCTGGAGGCAGGCGTGCGTGTGTCCTCGATGGTCATGAGACCTACTCCCTACGCCGGCATTACCCGGTAACAGGTTCAGCGGTCGACGCAGCGATTTCCGCCCGGCGATGTTCCACGTGAAACATCGCGTCTGCGGAGGTCAGCGCCCTCTCAGCCCGGTGCTCCGAGCTCCCGCGTGTGCAAAGGTGCCTCCACGCTAGCGGCAGATGTGGCGCGGTGAACAGTGGGCATCGCTCGTTCTTGCGATGATCGGTCGGTGACCACGACGCAGCAGCCTCCGCCTCCGCCCCCCGAGCCGCCCCATGGCCATGGCCCCGGAAGCGGTCATGGCCATGGATCCGACGGCGGCCACGGCTACGGCCCGGGGGGCGGCCGCGGCTCCGGCGACGGGCACGGCCACGGCCCGTCCTCCGGCGGCCACGGCCACTCCCACAGCCACGGCCCGGCCGCTCCCGTCTCGCAGCACCTGCGCAAGGTCATCGCGGCGGTGCTGATCCCCTTCGCGACCGCGGTCGTCGTGGGCCTCGTCGTGCTCTGGCCCGGTGGCGCCCCCGCGCACGAGCGCACCGGCGTGGGCTTCGACCGGCAGACGCAGCAGGCCACGGTGACGAAGGTCGACGAGGTCGACTGCTCGTCGGTGAACGCCTCGGGCGATTCCCCGACCGGCGACACCTCCACGGCCGAGGGCTCGTCCGCCCAGCAGCAGGCCAACGGCACCTGCAAGAAGGCCACGATCCGCGTCGACACCGGCGACGACAAGGGCCGTACGTTCACGGAGATCGTGCAGCCGGACCAGTCGCGCCAGTTGGAGCAGGGGCAGGAGGTCGTGGTCGCGTACGAGCCCGCCGCGCCCAAGGACCTGCAGTACTCGGTCACCGATGTGAACCGGAAGCTCCCGATGGCCCTGCTCGCCGGGATCTTCGCCCTCGCCGTCGTGGTGGTGGGCCGGATGCGGGGTGTCATGGCCCTGGTGGCGCTGGCCATCAGCTTCATGGTGCTGACCCTCTTCATCCTGCCGGCCATCCTCCAGGGCTCGAACCCCCTGCTGGTGGCGGTGATCGGGGCCAGCGCCATCATGCTGATCGCCCTGTACATGTGTCATGGGCTCTCGGCCCGGACGTCCGTGGCGGTGATCGGCACCCTGATCTCGCTGCTGCTGATCGGCCTGCTGGGGTCGGGATTCATCGGCTGGGCCTATCTGACCGGCAACACCGACGACAACACCGGTCTGATCCACGGGCTGTACCCGACGATCGACATGAGCGGCCTGCTGCTGGCGGGCGTCATCATCGGCTCGCTCGGCGTGCTCGACGACGTGACGGTCACCCAGACCTCGGCGGTCTGGGAACTGCACGAGGCCAATCCGGCGATGGGCTGGCGCGGGCTATACCGCGCCGGCATCCGGATCGGCAGGGACCACATCGCTTCGGTGGTCAACACCCTCGTCCTCGCCTACGCCGGTGCCGCGCTGCCCCTGCTGCTGCTCTTCTCGATCGCGCAGAGCAGTGTCGGCACGGTCGCCAACAGCGAACTCGTCGCGGAGGAGATCGTGCGCACCCTCGTCGGCTCGATCGGTCTGGTGGCGTCGGTGCCGGTGACCACCGCGCTGGCCGCCCTGGTCGTCTCGGCCGACCGCCCGGGTACCCCCGAAGCGGCCGCCGTGCCCGCCCCGGCGCGTGGGGGACGGGGCCGCCGCCGCAAGCGCTGAAGCGTTACGGCACCCCGGCGCCGTAACGGTTCATCCCGCGCTCTGTTCCTCCGCCAGGATGCGGTCCAGGGCCTCGTCGAGCAGCGTGTCGAAGTCGGCGAGGGAACGCTCCTGCCCCAGCGGCACGAGCTTGTCCGTACGGTCCAGGAAGGCCACCAGCGGCGCCGTGCCGACCCGGAACACGGCCTGGTCGGAGCCCACCTGAAGCCGGATCAGGACCTCGCCGAACGTCTCCGGGTCGGCGGGTGCGATGTGCACGTCCCCGTCCCCGCACGGCCGCCCGACGCCGTCGATGAGCAGCTCCCGCCCGAAGGCCCAGGTCACCGGGGCGTCACCGGGCAGGTGGAAGGTCAGGCGCACGGCATAGGGATCGCAGGTCTCGTAACGGAGCTCCACCGGGATGCGGAAGGAGAGCTCCTCCGAGACGAGGAAGCTCATCATGACCTCTGCCTGTACCGACTCGCGCATCGCCTACCCCGCCGTGTTCGTCGACTGGCCAGGAATCATCCGCCTGACACCTCTGGAAGTTTGCTGAAAGTACACGGGAGATCACAAGGAGTGATTTTTCAGATACTGATAGAGATCGCGAGTGTTCCTAGCAGGTTTCCGATCTCGGTCTGCAACTGACGGGCGAGGGGCAGCAGCCGGTCCGCCTGGTGCGAGGGCAGCGAGATGGCGAGTGTCCCGGCGGTCGGCCCGACGGTGACGGGAAGAGCGGCGCAGACCGTGCCCAGGGCGTACTCCTGCCGCTCCACGACCGGTTCCATCCGTCCCATGCGGCCCAGGCGCCGTAGCAGCGTCTCGTCGTCACGGACGGTGTACGGAGTGAGGGACCGCACCGGATAGCGGTCCAGATGGTCGCGGCGGGCCTCGTCGCTCAGCTGGGACAGCAGACACTGCCCGATGGCGTGGGCGTGACCGGTCTCGCGGAAGTCGGCCCACTCCTCGACCGCCGGGGTGTTCGGGCTGTCGGCGACGCACTTGACCTCGATCTCGCCGTCCCGGTAGATCGCGAAGTACACCGGCACGCCCAGGGTGTCCCGCCAGTGCGCCAGAGCCTCACCCACCGTGCTGCGACGTTTCTGCTGTGCTCCGCTGCTGCTCAGCCGCTCGGCCGCCTCGCCCAGGAAGAACAGCCCCTTCTCGCGGCGCAGATAGCCCTCGTGCACCAGGGTGCGGAGCAGGTGGTAGGCCGTGGGCAGCGCGAGCCCGGCATCCCGTGCCAACTGCTTGGCGGGCGCTCCGTGTTCGCGCTCGGCCACCGCCTCCAGCAGCCGCATCGCGCGCTGCACGGAACCGATCAGGGTGCCGGAGTTCGCCTCCGTCGCCGCGGGCTGCGCGGGGGACGGGATACGGGCTCCTCGCCCCGGACCGTACCCGGGCCGCGCCCCGGGCCGTACGGGCCCTGCCGGCGGCCGGGTCCTGGTCGGCGGCGCCAGTGGCTGTGCCTGCGCGCGAGCCGTCGGAGCGGACGACTGCGTCCGCGGCTGCGTCCGTGTCCGCGGCTCTGCCCCTGGCTGTGTCTGCGTACGCGTCTGTGGGGCCGAAGGGTCGGGACGTCGCGCCTTCTCCTCGCCCGGCGACGTACGTGGCTGAGCGGGGGGAGCCGGAGTCTTCGACCTCGTACGCGGCGAGGGCTGCGGGAGGAGTGCGTCGGCGTCCCGGGCGCGCGCGTGCTCGGTGGCGATCGCCGGTGTCGACCTAGGGCCCGGTTGTGTGGGCGGAACCGCGCTCTGTGCGGACCGGGAGCGAGGCCGGGCGGAGGCGGAAAGGGGTTCTGCGGATGCCGTGTCAGCCATGGCCGAGGGTCACTCCCGAAGCGCGAGGGGGGCCGCCCGTGCGGGGGACACGGGAGGGGGATGCGCCGCCCGCGGGGTCGAACCCGCGGCGAGTTCCCGGACTCTAGCCGCCCGTCACCGCTCGTCGGCGGCCTCGCCGGGAAACTTCCCCCTGGGGAGGGAACCCCACGTTCCTGTTACCGCCGAGCCCTGACCGGCCTCACCCACTCACGCCTCACCTGTTGCGCTCCGCTGACGCCTCACCAGTCGCCGCGCGAGGAGGAGCCCGCCGTGAACTTCTTGACGACGTAGATCAGTCCGCCGACCAGCGCCACGAAGACCAGCAGCTTGAAAAGCAGGCCGACCACGATCTGGACGACGCTGACTATCAGCCCTCCGAACACCAGCAGGGCGATGACCGGCACCGCGATCCACTTCACCCACCACGGCATCCCCGCGAAGATCTCCCGCATCGCCCCTGCTCCTTGTGTCTCCACCCGTCGCCCCGCCACCGGGGCACTCGTTCCGGGCCTTCTGCTGTCCTGACGTCGATGCTAGGGCCACGCGGGGCTCGTCCGGGGGCTTCGCACCCCTTGTCCGTCCCTGATCGTCCCCCTAGGGAACACCGTCGCGGACGTCAGCCCTCCGGCGGAGAGAACACCACCATGACCCTCAGGTCCTCGGTGATGTGGTGGAACTTGTGGGCGACCCCGGCCGGCACGTACACGACACTGCCGCGCGCGACCTGGGTGGTCTCCAGGCCCACCGTGATCGACGCTCGGCCGCTCACCACGAGGTACACCTCGTCCTGGCCGTGCGGCTTCTGCGGATCGAGCGCGCCGGCATCGAGCGCGTACAGACCGACCGACATGTTCCGTTCGCGCAGGAACTGCAGATAGGCGCCGTCATTGGCGGCACGTTCCGCCTCCAGCTCGTCCAACCGGAATGCCTTCATCGAGTTAGTCGCCCCTGCCCGGTGCTCGTACCGATCGCTTCTGCCACGATCAGACACATGATGAATTTCCTAGTCAAGACGATCGCCAACGCGGGCGCCCTGGCGGTCGCCGTCTGGCTGCTCGACAAGATCACGCTGACCGGTGACAGCACGGGCAAGGAGGTCGCCACCCTGCTGCTGGTCGCGCTGGTGTTCGGCCTGGTCAACGCCGTGGTCAAGCCGCTCGTGCAGGTGCTGACCCTTCCGTTGTTCATAGTGACGCTCGGGCTCTTCACCCTGGTGGTGAACGCCCTGATGCTGCTGCTCACCTCCTGGCTGGCCGACGTCCTCGACCTGAGCTTCCACGTGGAGGGCTTCTGGACCGCCGTCCTCGGTGGGCTGATCATCTCGATCGTCTCCTGGGCACTCTCGCTCGTCCTGCCCGACGGGGACTGAGGTCGGCATGACCTATCGAGTCTGTTTCGTCTGCACCGGCAACATCTGCCGCTCCCCGATGGCCGAGTCCGTCTTCCGCGCCCGGCTGGAGGAGGCCGGGCTGGACGGCCTGGTCGAGGCCGACAGCGCGGGCACCGGAGGCTGGCACGAGGGCGACGCCGCCGATCCACGCACCGTCGCCGTCCTGGAGGCGAACGGATACGCGGGTGCCCACACGGCACGGCAGTTCCACGTCTCCTGGTTCTCCCGCCTCGACCTCGTCATCGCCCTCGACGAAGGCCATCTCAAGGCGCTGCGGCGCCTCGCGCCGACCGCGGCGGACGCGGACAAGGTCAGGCTGCTGCGTTCCTACGACCCCGCCGCCGGCGACGACCTCGACGTCCCGGATCCCTACTACGGGGGCACGGACGGCTTCGAGGAGTGCCTGGAACTGGTGGAGGCGGCGAGCCCCGGGCTGCTGGCCGCCGTACGCGATGCGATGGAGGGACGGGCCGCATGAACGCGGAGAACCCCGCCGAGGGCCCCGGAGACGGCACCCGCGCGGTGCGGGCGGGTCTGCCCGAGCCCGTCAAGCACGAACCGACCCTGCCGGGGCCGGTCTTCGCCGCCCACTACCACCTGCCGGGCGAACCCACCGGCCCATACGCCTACGGGCGCGACCAGAACCCCACCTGGACGCTCCTGGAACGGGCCGTCGGAGAACTGGAGGCACCCGGACAGGACGACGCCGAGACGCTCACCTTCTCCTCCGGCATGGCCGCCATCTCGGCGGTCCTCTTCTCCCAACTGCGCTCCGGAGACGTCCTCGTCCTGCCGAGCGACGGCTACAACGTGCTGCCGCTGGCAGGTGAGCAGCTGCGGTCGTACGGCATCGAGGTGCGCAGCGCGCCGACGGGCGGCGACGCCCAGCTCGACGCGCTAGACGGTGCCGGGCTGCTCTGGCTGGAGACGCCGTCGAACCCGGGGCTGGACGTCTGCGACGTACGGCGGCTCACCGAGGCGGCACACGCGCGTGGCTGCCTCGTGGCCGTCGACAACACCCTGGCGACCCCGCTCGGGCAGCGGCCTCTGGAGCTGGGCGCCGACTTCGCCGTGGCCAGCGGCACCAAACAGCTGACCGGGCACGGGGATGTCCTCCTCGGGTACGTCGTCGGGCGGGACGCCTCGCTGATGGCCTCGGTGCGGCGCTGGCGCAAGATCGTCGGCGCGATCCCGGGTCCGATGGAGGCATGGCTCGCGCATCGCTCGCTGGCCACGCTCCAGTTGCGTGCCGACCGGCAGAGCGCCAACGCCCTCGCCGTGGCCGAGGCGCTCGGGGAACGGCCGGAGGTGACCGGGCTGCGTTACCCCGGGCTCCCCGACGATCCCTCGCACAAGATCGCCTCGCAGCAGATGAGGCGCTACGGCTGCGTGGTGTCGTTCACCCTGCCCACACGCGCGTATGCCGATCGTTTCCTCGACGCGCTCCGCCTGGTGGACGACGCCACGAGTTTCGGAGGAGTGCGTTCCACCGCCGAACGGCGCGGCCGTTGGGGAGGTGACGCGGTTCCGGAGGGTTTCATCCGCCTGTCGGCCGGGGCGGAGGACACGGCCGATCTGGTGGCCGACGTCCTGCGCGCGCTGTCGGTGGCCGCCGGCTAGCGCGTCGCTCCGCACGACGGACGGTCCGAGCCTCCCCCCTCGTGGCTCGGACCGTCCCCGGTTCCGCGCACGAAGAACCGCGCGACCAAGGCTAGTTGACTCTGTGTCAGTGTCCAATCACAGTAGGGACAGGGGGCTATCGGCTTATTTATGGTTGGTCACTCCGGGCGGCGAGGGGACGACAAGCATGGATCTGGCCTTACTGCGCACGTTCGTGACCGTGCACCGGGCCGGTTCCTTCACCCGTGCCGCCGCGCTGCTCGGCCTCTCGCAGCCGGCCGTCACCTCGCAGATACGCACGCTGGAACGGCAGCTGGGCCGCCCTCTCTTCCTGCGCCAGGCCCGCGGTGTGACCCCGACGACCATCGGCGACGAGCTGGCCCACAAGGCGGCTCCGCATCTCGACGCGCTGGTGGAGATCGCCGAGACCGGCCTCGACGACGACTCCTCCTTACGGACCCTGCACCTCGCCGGACCACCGGAGTTCACCGCCGAGCGGGCCCTGCCCGCCCTCGCCGAGCTGACCGGGGACGACGGCCAGGGCTTCGCACTGCGCGTGTCCTTCGCCGACTCCGACAAGGCGCTGGAGGGCCTCGCCGCCGGCCACCACGACCTGGCGATCACGACGGCCCAGCCCCGCGGCGCGCTGCTCACCGCCACCCCTCTCTGCGACGAGGAGCACGTCCTGATCGCCGCCCCGCGCTGGGCGGACGAGATCGGACCCGAGAAGCTGCGCCGCGCAGGGACCCATGCGCTGCGGGGCCTTCCCGTCGTCGAGGTACACGAGTCAATGCCGTTCGTCGCCCGGTACTGGGCGACCGTCTTCGACACCCGGCCCGCCGCCTCCGGCACCGTCGTCGTCCCCGACCTGCGGGCGGTTCTCGCCTGTGCCGTCTCGGGCGCCGGTCTCGCCGTACTGCCGCGCTATCTGTGCGCCGCCGCGCTGGACCGCGGTGACCTCGTCGCGCTCCTCGACCCAGCGGTGCCCCCGCTGCGCACCTACTTCCTGGTCATCCGGACCGGAACCCTGGCCATGCCGCACATCGCGCGGGCGCACGAGTGGCTGCTGGCGGCCGCTGCGAGCTGGTCCTGAGACAGCGGCGCGGGACTGGGTCTGCACGAGCCGCCCACCCACGGCCCGCCCGTCGGCTCAGGGAGCCACTCTTCCCCGCCGGCGATGTTTCACGTGGAACATGCAGGGCCACATTTCTCCCATGACCGTACGACCCGTGGTCAAGCGCACCGCGCGCGCCGTTCTGCTCGACGGCGACGACCTGATCCTGATCAAGCGGACCAAGCCGGGCGTGGATCCCTACTGGCTCACGCCCGGTGGCGGTGTCGAGCCGGAGGACACCACCGTCGTCGACGCGCTCCACCGCGAGGTGCACGAGGAACTCGGCGCGAAGATCACCGATGTGGTGCCCTGTTTCGTGGACACCGTCGAGCACATCGGGGAGGACGGCGGCGCCACCGGTGTGAAGGTCCAGCACTTCTTCGTCTGCCGTCTGGAGTCCATGGACCCGTCCAAGCGGCACGGCCCGGAGATGGACGAGCCGCTGGGCGAGTACGAGATCGTGCGCATCCCCTTCACCCGGGTCGGCATCGCCTCCGTGCACCTCGTCCCGCTCTCCCTGCGGCACTACCTGGACGGGAACATCGAGGGCGTGCGGGCGATGCACGCGCCGGACCTGGGCTGAGGGGGCGCCCGCAGGGGCATTCGGCACGGCGCCCCGGCGGTCAGTCGCCGGCCGCCACCAGTTCCTCGACCGAGTCGTGCCGTATGCGGTCCGGGGGGATGCCCGCGTCCCTCAACGCGTCGACGCCGCTGCGGATCATGCCGGGCGGACCGGACAGATAGGCGTCGTACCCGCTCCAGGGCCCGTGGTCACGTATCGCGTCGGGCAGCTGCAGCAGCCCGTGCCGGTCGACGACCGGGCGGACCTCCAGCCACGAGTTGCTCTGCTGCAGCCGCAGCAGGGTGTCGAGATCGTAGAGGTCCTGGCCGGTGCGGGCCCCGTAGAAGACCTCCACCGGACGGTTCCGTCCATGCTCGGCGACGTCCTCCACCATGGCCTTGATGGGTGCGATTCCGGTGCCGCCGCCCAGACAGAGCAGCCCGCTGTCGGTGGTGTGGTCGACCGTCATCGCGCCGGCCGGCGGCCCCAGTCGCAGAACATCGCCGGGCCGGGCCCGGTGCACGAGCGCGTTGGAGACCCAGCCGGCGGAGATCGCCTTCACATGGAAGGTCAGCAGCCCGTCCGAGCGGGGAGCCGAGGCGAACGAGTAGTGCCGCCAGATCCGCGGCCACCAGGGAGTCTCCAGGCTCGTGTACTGCCCTGCGAGGAAGGGGTACGGCTGATGGGGACGGACGGTGATCACCGCTATGTCCGGGGTCCTCGGCTCGTGCGAGACGACCTCGGCCAGCCACCAGGGCGGGGCCCGCAGTTCGTCCGCCGCCGCCGCGTCGATCATCACCTGGGAGATGGTCGTGTACGTCCGGACCCAGGCCGCCTCGGTCTCGTCGTTCCAGCTCTCCTTGGCGTACCGGCTCAGCGCGCCGATCAGGCACTCGCCGACGGCCGGATAGTGATCGGCCTGAGTGCCGTACTTGCGGTGACCGCGACCGAGATTCTGCAGGTAGTCGACGAGGACCGGGGTGTTGTCGATGTGCTCGGCGGCGGTCAGCAGCGCCTTGAGCAGCCGGTCGCGCTGGGCGTCCATCGCCGGAGGGAACATCGAGCGCAGATCCGGGTGCTGGACGAAGAGCAGCGCGTAGAAGTACGAGGTGACCTTGTCCGCGACGGGCCCGACCTCGGCCATCGTCCGCCGGATGAGAACGGCGTCGGGGGAGGCCGTGGGGCCGCCCGGCGGGGCGGGCACCCGGGTGCCGAAGACGGAACGCTCGGCGGCCTGCTCCTCGGCGGGCCGGGCGGACGGGGAGGGTGGTGGGACAAAGGAGGGAAGGTCCGCGGAGCTCTGTATTCGCTCTCGCACCGCGCCTGCCCGGCCCTGTTCGGCGCCGCTCGGCGGCTCCGGGGAACGGCCCACGGGCCGCAGACCGGCGAGGCGGTACCCCTCGGGCTCCTGGTCCTCACCGGGGGACGGCGGAGAGGTGCGCGCTGTGAACCAGCCGCCTCCGTCGCTGCCCCCCGAAGTACCGTTGCCGGCCGACGCGGTGGTCGGAGCGTCCATGGTCTGCCTCGCCTCGAACATCTTTCGGTCGATCTACGTACGCCCCCCGCTAGGAAGTCGCACGCTTTCCCCCGCGGACGGCCTTGCTTTTCCCCGTTCGTTCCCTGTCGGCCGATGCGGCCACGTTCAATCCGGTCCCACTCCGTACAGACACGCAGGCGAGAGTGTGACGTATGCCGCAGCACTCACCGCAGCGTTCCACAGCGCGCGAACGCCCTCGGCTCGTAGCGGCAAACGCGGGTCCCCGATCTCTCTGTCCGGTTAGGCTGCATTGAGCTGCGTTCGTACCCCCGTGATGAGACGGCCGCATCTCGCTTCGGACACGAACCGGACTCGACCCTACCGGCAGGGCCGCCACACACAAGTCCCCCCATCGCGTGCCGGGAATTCCACGGGGGCGAATCAGCGATTCCTTCAATTGGCGGGCACGGCAAACCAATTGACAGATATCCCATACATCCCGCCTGCACACGAGTGGGTGTCCGGCCTCAGTCCCGGCGCTCGTGTCCCAAATGATTCGCGGACACGGCAAGCCGGTCCCCCTTGCCCGGAGACGGGATGTTTCACGTGAAACATCGGCCCGCTCGCTGTCCGGCGGCGCACCGCATGGCCAAAAGGGTGTGCGTCCGCCCGCAAACCGGTGGACGCCGAGGGCCCCTGTCGGACAGCCTGACCTGCGTGCCGACACCTTCCCCCGCCGCTCTGCCCATCCGCCGTCTGACGCCTCGTGACCGCGCCGCCTGCGCCGATCTGTCCGAGGACCGGGACTGGCCCCGGGAGGAGCACAAATGGGGGCTCCTCCTCGCAGCCGGCACCGGCTATGGCATCGACGCTCCCGAAGGCGGCCTCGTCACCGCGTGCGTGGTGACCGAGTACGGCCCGCCGGGGCGCCCTGAACTCGGGGCGATCGGCATGGTTCTGGTCGCCGAGCGATACGCCCGCCAGGGCGTCGGCCGCCGATTGATGCGCCATGTGCTCGCGGAGATGGGAACGACTCCCCTGACCCTGCACGCGACCCCGTACGGACGCCCGCTCTACGAGGAGCTGGGCTTCAAGGTCACCGGGCAGGCCGAGATGATTCGCGGGCACTTCACCCCCGCAGAAGCTGGTCCCGGGGTCCACACGCGTCCGGCCACGGCCGAGGACCTCGGCACCATCCTGGGACTCGACGGCGAAGTCTTCGGCACGGACCGCACCCATATCCTCACCCGGCTTCCCGCCTTCGCCGATCAGCTGCGTGTGGCCGAGGAGAACGACAGGATCATCGGATACGCGGCCGCCTGGCCCAACATGGACGACCACGTCGTCGGCCCCTTGATTGCCCGTGACACTCGCACGGCGAAGGCGCTCATCGCCTCCCTCGCCGCCCACACCGATCGCCGGCTGCGCACCGACATCGACGTACGCCACGAGGAACTGCTGGGGTGGGCCAAGGAACATGGCCTGGCATCGATCGCCTTCAACTCGGTGATGACCTACGGGCTCTCCGAACTGCCGGGTGACTGGACCCGGCGGTACGCCCCGCTGACCGTGGCTGCGGGCTGAGGCACGGCCCCGGCGGTCCTGCCGGCGGTCAGTGGTGGAGGGCAGCCCGCCGTGCGCTCGCTCCGGCGCCCTCGACTGCGGTGCCGGTGGCGTTTCCCCCGCGCTCCAGCATCGACGCGATGAGCGCCAGAACGAGCGCGCTTCCGGCCAGGGCCGCGCCGACCCAGTTGGGTGCCGTGTAGCCGAGCCCGGCATCGATGACGAGCCCGCCGAGCCAGGCGGCGAGGGCGTTGCCGAGGTTGAAGGCACCGATGTTCACGGCCGAGGCCAGCGTGGGGGCGCCGTGCGCCTGGTCGAGGACCCGCTTCTGCAGCGGCGGCACGGTCGCGAAGCCCAGGGCGCCGACCAGCGTGACGGTCACCGCCGCGGCGGTCTTGTCGTGGGCGGTGAACGAGAACAGGGCGAGAACGACGGCCAGGGCGCCCAGTGAGACGTACAGCATGGGCATCAGCGCGCGGTCGGCGTACTTGCCGCCCAGGAGGTTCCCGCCGACCATCCCCACGCCGAAAAGGACGAGAAGCCCGGTGACGGAGGAGTCGGCGAAGCCGGCGACGTGCGTCATCATCGGCGCGATGTAGGTGATGGCCGCGAAGACGCCTCCGAAACCCAGCACCGTCATCGCCATGGCCAGCAGAACCTGGACGTTCCTGAAGGCGGCCAGTTCGTCTCGGAGGCGGACGTCCTGCGGCCTCGGCAGGTCGGGGACCAGCCGGGCGATGCCCAGCAGGCCGACCACACCGAGCGCGGCGACCCCGGCGAACGTGACCCGCCAGCCCACGGACTGCCCGATCAGGGTGCCCAGCGGCACTCCGACGACGTTCGCGACGGTCAGTCCGCTGAACATGGTCGCGAGGGCCCCGGCCTTCCGGTCCGGGGCGACGAGTTCGGCCGCGACCACCGCGCCGATGCCGAAGAAGGCACCGTGCGCCAGTGAGGCGACGACACGGCCGAGCAGCATGACGGAGAAGGTCGGGGCGAGCGTCGAGAGCAGGTTGCCCACGATGAAGAGCCCCATCAGGAGCATGAGCATCCGTTTGCGGGACACCCTGGTCCCCAGTGCGGTCATGAGGGGCGCTCCGAACACGACGCCGAGTGCGTAGCCGGTCACGAGGAACCCTGCGGCGGGGATGGACACCCCGAACTCGCCCGCGACCTCGGGCAGCACTCCCATGATCACGAACTCTGTCGTACCGATGCCGAAGGCGCCGATCGCCAGTGCCAGGAGGGCGAGAGACATGAGGACAGGAACCTTCCAGAAGGGTGCAGGTGCGCTTATCCAGCGTACACAATACTTGCAGACGCTCTATATCTGCGTCTGCTCACTATTGCGCGAGTGACCTATCCTGAGAGTGTGCGGCTCCGAACGGAGGAACACCGATGACAGCGACTGATCCCGCGCTCACCGCCCTCGCCCAGGGCTGGTGCGCCCTCTCCCTGTTGCACGGGCGGATCGAGACCCGTATCGAGCGCGCGCTGCAGTCCGGGCACGGCCTGAGCGTGCGGGAGTACTCCCTGCTCGACGTGCTGAGCCGCCAGCACGACGGCGAGGGCGGACACCTGCAGATGAAACAGGTCGCCGACGCGGTCGTCCTCAGCCAGAGCGCCACCACCCGCCTGGTCACCCGCCTGGAGGACCGTGGTCTGCTCGCGCGCTATCTGTGCCCGACCGACCGCCGGGGCATCTACACCGACGTCTCCGAGGCGGGCCTGGTGCTCCTCGCCGAGGCACGTCCCACCAATGACGCGGCCCTGCGCGAAGCCTTGGACGAGGCGGCCGAGGATCCCGAACTGGCCCCCCTGGTCCGCGCCGTGGAGTCGGTGAGCGTGTCCGCCTAGGGTGTGCGCATGGGAGATCTCGACATCCGTCCGGCGACCGAAGACGACATCCCGGAGATCGTCGCGATGCTGGCCGACGACCCCTTGGGCGCCCAGCGTGAATCGCCGGACGACCTCACCCCGTATCTCTCGGCGCTGAAGCGCCTCAGCGGGGACCCCCATCAGCATGTGGTGGTCGCCGTCCGCGAGCAACGCGTCGTCGGCACGCTCCAGCTGACGATCATCCCCGGCCTGTCCCGGCGCGGCTCCACGCGTTCGGTCATCGAAGGAGTGCGGGTGCATGCCGACGAGCGCGGCAGCGGTCTCGGCACGCAGCTCATCGAGTGGGCCGTCGACTCCTCGCGGCGTCTGGGCTGCCAGTTGGTGCAGTTGACGTCCGACGCCACACGCGCCGACGCCCACCGCTTCTACGAACGGCTCGGCTTCGAAGCGACCCACGTGGGCTTCAAACTGCCGCTCTGAGCAGTGAGCTGAGCGAGGGCGGGCTCACGTTTCACGTGAAACATCGTGAGCGTGCCCCTGGCCCCTCGCCCGAGCATCGCCTACGAGATGCCGCGCCATCCCTCGGGATCCACTCCGCCGGGCACCGGAGCCCCTTCCTCGTACGGCTGACGCGTGAACACGAACGACCCGAGGTCCAGGTGGCTCACGGTCCCGTCCGGCCTTCGTACGGCCCGCAGGAGCTCTCCGGCGAAGTAGCCGTTGAGTCCGATCCAGCTGCCGTCGTCATGGGCGCGGAAGCGAGCACCGCGCAGCGTGGCGGAGAGAGGGTCCAGCGAGAGCCCGCCGTCGCCCGCGAGACGCAGGACGAAGCTGTAGGTCCCCCAGTACCAGGGCCCGGCCAGCTCCAGGACCGAGGCGTCCACGGCGGGCAACGGCCGCCACGGTTCGGGGATCCGCGGCTCGGCTTCCGCCACGATGCGTACGAGGTCGGCAGCCACCTCCGACACCACGGGCCCCGAGGTGCAGTTGGTCAGCACCACGGCTGCCACGTCGTCCTCGACACTGAGGGTGAGCTGCGCGAGGAAGCCGGGCACCGAACCGCCATGGCCGACGAGGAACCGGCCGCCCCGGTGCTGCAGCTGCATGCCGAGCCCGTACGCCACACCGGCCGACACATCGGCGGCCTCCCCCGGCGCGGCCGGCGTGCGCATCTCCCGGACGGATGCGGCACACAGCACCCGGTCGTCCCCCCTGGCCAGGAAGGCCGCGAAACGCGCCAGGTCGGACGTGGTGGACCAGAGCTGGCCGGCAGGCCCCATACGGCCCAGGTCCTCGACCTTCTCCGGCAGCATCACGTCCGCCCAGGGATGGACGGCCCAGCCGCCGGCGTGCGGTGCCTCCGGATGCCACGACGTACGGCGCAGCCCGAGCGGTTCGAGCACCTCTCGTCGCAGGACGTCCTCCCAGGCCGCGCCCCGCACCTGCTCGACCAGCGCGCCGAGGAGGGTGAAGCCCGGGTTGGAGTAGTGGAAGCGGCGGCCGACGGGGTGCCGGTGGGGCTGCTCTCCGAGCACGTCGGCGAGTTCCGGCCGCAGGGCGCCCGGGGTGCGTTCCCACCAGGGCGAGGGCGACTCGGCGGCCAGTCCGCCCGTGTGCGCGAGCAGTTCGGCGACGGTCGCCTCTCCCGCGCCGGTGCCCGGAAGGTGCTTCTCCAGCGGATCGCCGAGGTCCAGCAGACCCTCGTCGCGCAGCCGCAGGACCAGGACCGCGGTGAAGGTCTTGGTGATCGAGCCGATCCTGTACTGCACGTTCTCGTCCGGCGCGTGACCCTCCATCGAGGTCCGCGCCCCGTTCCACACCGTCTCCCCGCCCCTGACCACCGCCGCGACCAGCGACGGCATGCGCCCCTCGGCCTGGGCGACGGCGATGCGGTGCAGCAGGGCCCGGCGTGTGGCGGGGAGCAGCTCTTCCTGAGGTGTTGTCATGCGCCCAGTCCATCGGGCCGGAGACCGTGCGTCGAGCTCATTTCCCCGCGTCAGGTCTGTGCCATGTCCACGAAACGCGAGTAGTGGCCCTGGAAGGCGACCGTGATGGTCGCCGTCGGGCCGTTACGGTGCTTGCCCACGATGATGTCGGCCTCGCCCGCGCGCGGCGATTCCTTCTCGTAGGCGTCCTCGCGGTGCAGCAGGATCACCATGTCCGCGTCCTGCTCGATCGATCCCGACTCACGCAGGTCGGACACCATGGGCTTCTTGTCCGTACGCTGCTCAGGTCCGCGGTTGAGCTGCGAGAGCGCGATCACGGGCAGCTCCAGCTCCTTGGCCAGCAGCTTCAGGTTTCGCGACATGTCGGAGACCTCCTGCTGGCGGCTCTCGGACCGTTTACCACCGGACTGCATGAGCTGCAGATAGTCGATGATGACGAGCTTCAGGTCGTTGCGCTGCTTCAGGCGCCGGCACTTGGCTCGGATCTCCATCATCGACAGGTTCGGGGAGTCGTCGATGTAGAGCGGCGCGGCCGAGACGTCGGGCATCCGGCGGGCCAGGCGCGTCCAGTCCTCGTCCGTCATCGTGCCGGAGCGCATGTGGTGCAGGGCGACACGCGCCTCGGCCGACAGCAGGCGCATCGCGATCTCGTTGCGGCCCATTTCGAGCGAGAAGATCACGCTCGGCATGTTGTGCTTGATCGAACAGGCGCGCGCGAAGTCCAGCGCCAGGGTCGACTTACCCATGGCGGGACGGGCCGCGATGATGATCATCTGGCCGGGATGCAGACCGTTCGTGAGCTGGTCGAGGTCGGTGAAGCCGGTCGGCACGCCGGTCATCTCGCCCGACCGCGAACCGATCGCCTCGATCTCGTCGAGCGCGCCCTCCATGATGTCCCCGAGCGGCAGGTAGTCCTCGGTGGTGCGTTGCTCGGTGACCGCGAAGATCTCGGCCTGCGCCCTGTTGACGATCTCGTCGACGTCGTCGTCGGCCGCGTATCCCATCTGGGTGATGCGGGTGCCGGCCTCGACCAGGCGGCGCAGGACGGCGCGCTCGTGGACGATCTCCGCGTAGTACTCGGCGTTCGCCGCCGTCGGCACCGTCTGGACGAGGGTGTGCAGATAGGAGGCGCCTCCGACCTTGGTGATCTCGCCGCGTTTGGTCAGCTCGGCGGCGATGGTGATGGGGTCGGCCGGCTCACCCTTGGCGTAGATGTCGAGAATCGCCTGGTAGATGGTCTCGTGAGCCGGCTTGTAGAAGTCGGGGCCCTTGAGGATCTCGACCACGTCGGCGATGGCGTCCTTGGACAGCAGCATGCCGCCGAGGACGGACTGTTCGGCGTCGAGGTCCTGCGGGGGGACGCGCTCGAAGGCCGAACCCCCGCCGTCCCATTCCCCGTTGTCCCTGCCGCGGTCGTGCCGCTCCTCCCTGCCGCGGCCTCCGTCGTCCGGACGTCGTCGGGAAGGCGGCAGACGATCACCGGGCCCGCTGTCGGCCCACGGGTCGTCCAAGGGCTCGGAAATGCTCACCGAGCGACCTCCTCCCGTCCGCCGAGCGGACCTCGCCGTGCTTCTCATTTCTACGGCACGACACTGACAAATGAGAGGCCCAACTCCGGTTCTGGCGCGTCGGTTTTGCGAGGTTTTCGTGATCTGCCGAGGAGCGGGCGCCGCACCACCGTAGGCCCGTCGGCACCGTCAGCCAATCTGGTTATCCACAGGCCATGTGGACGACGGCCCAGATGCTGTGGAGAACCCCGCGAAACCTGTGCACGACTCGGTGGACAGCCCTGTGAACAAGACCTCGCTTCCCCCAAAGAGAACGCCCTGAGCTGCACCTTTACCGTCCACTGGCTGTGCAGGAGAAAAACTTTCCCGACCGGATCAAGATCGTCGCGATCTTCGAGCGAGACCGCGTCCGACCATGCGGATAGTAATAGTCACTAGCGCATTGCATCTCTTACCTGTGGAAGATTAGATTGGTGCTCATGACACAGGCTTCCGCGCCGCCCAAGGCCACCCGGCGCCGGCACGATCGCGAGATCATCACGCTGGCCGTCCCGGCCTTCGGCGCGCTCGTCGCCGAGCCGCTCTTCCTGATGGTCGACACCGCCGTCGTCGGCCATCTCGGCACCGCACAACTGGCCGGTCTCGGTGTCGCTTCGGCCCTGCTCGTCACCGCGGTGAGCGTCTTCGTCTTTCTCGCGTACGCCACCACGGCCGCCGTCGCCCGACGTGTCGGAGCCGGAGATCTCCGGGCCGCCATCCGGCAAGGCATCGACGGCATCTGGCTCTCCCTGCTGCTGGGCATCGCGGTCGTGGCCGTCGTCATGCCCACGGCGCCCACGCTCGTCGCTCTCTTCGGTTCCTCGGACACTGCGGCTCCCTATGCCACGACCTACCTGCGGATCTCGGCGCTCGGCATCCCCGCCATGCTCGTCGTGCTCGCCGCCACCGGTGTGCTGCGCGGCCTCCAGGACACGAAGACCCCTCTGTACGTCGCCGTGGCGGGCTTCGTGGCCAACGGCGCGCTGAACGCGTTCCTCGTCTACGGCGTCGATCTCGGCATCGCAGGGTCGGCCTGGGGAACCGTCATCGCCCAACTCGGTATGGCGGTCGCCTACCTCTGGGTCGTGATCCGCGGCGCCCGCAGACACGGCGCCTCCCTACGGCCGGACGCCGACGGAATACGCGCCTCGGCTCAGGCCGGGATGCCCTTGCTCGTCCGCACGCTCTCCCTCCGCGCCGTCCTCATCATCGCCACCGCCGTTGCCGCCCGGCTCGGGGACGAGGACATCGCCGCGCACCAGATCATCCTCTCGCTCTGGAGCCTGCTCGCCTTCGCCCTGGACGCGATCGCCATCGCCGGACAGGCCATCATCGGCCGCTACCTCGGTGCGGGCGACGCCCAGGGAGCCCGCGAAGCCTGCCGCCGGATGGTGCAGTGGGGGATCGCCACGGGCTTTGTGCTCGGCTTGCTGGTGCTGCTCGCCCGACCCCTGTTCATCCCTCTCTTCACGGACGACCCGGCCGTACAGAAGGCCGCGCTCCCCGCTCTGATCGTGGTGGCGCTGGCACAGCCGGTCTCCGGCATCGTCTTCGTGCTGGACGGCGTACTCATGGGCGCGGGAGACGGCCCCTACCTCGCCCGGGCCATGCTGCTGACCCTGGCGGTCTTCGTCCCAGCCGCTCTGCTCGTCCCCGCCCTCGGCGCGGGCCTGACCGCTCTCTGGGGCGCCATGACGCTGATGATGGCGACGCGCATGCTGACCCTCTGGCTCCGCTCCCGCTCCGGCCTCTGGATCGTCACAGGAGCGACCCGCTGACGGAGCAGGACGTGAGCGAGGCGATGTTTCACGTGAAACATAGGGCAACTTCGCTCCGTGCCTCGTGAAACGGCCACTCCGCCGACAGCCCTGGACCCACAGGCGGACCGACAGACCGACGGACCGACAGACCGATGGACGCCGGGCTCCGGGCGCCAGCGGCCGGGCGGGCGGGCGGGCGGGCAGCAGAACGTCCGGGCACGCGTATGGGGCCGCACCCTTCGCAGGATGCGGCCCCATACGTCGCTTGAGCGAGGACGGCCCTTAGGCCGCGATGACCTCGATGTTGACCTTGGCGGCAACCTCGGGGTGCAGACGCACGGACGTCTCGTGGGCGCCCAGCGTCTTGATCGGAGAGGTCAGCTCGATGCGGCGCTTGTCGACCTCGGGGCCACCGGAAGCCTTGATCGCGGAAGCGATGTCGGCCGGGGTGACGGAACCGAAGAGCCGACCGGCGTCGCCGGAGCGGACAGCCAGACGAACCTTGACGGCCTCGAGCTGGCCCTTGACCTGGTTGGCCTGCTCGATGGTCTGGATCTCGTGGATCTTGCGAGCACGACGGATCTGCTCGACGTCCTTCTCGCCGCCCTTGGTCCAGCGGATCGCGAACTTCCGCGGGATCAGGTAGTTGCGAGCGTAGCCGTCCTTGACGTCGACGACGTCGCCGGCAGCGCCGAGGCCGGAGACCTCGTGGGTAAGGATGATCTTCATTGGTCGGTCACCCTTTCCTTAGCGCGCGGTGGACGTGTAGGGCAGCAGCGCCATCTCACGGCTGTTCTTGACGGCCGTGGCGACGTCACGCTGGTGCTGCGTGCAGTTGCCGGTCACGCGGCGGGCACGGATCTTGCCGCGGTCGGAAATGAACTTCCGCAGCATGTTCGTGTCCTTGTAGTCCACGTACGTGACCTTGTCCTTGCAGAATGCGCAGACCTTCTTCTTAGGCTTGCGCACAGGCGGCTTCGCCATGGTGTTTCTCCTGTGTGATCAAGAAGTTTGGGGGTGCGCCCCCGTCTTCGCCCTCCGAGGCCGGTGATCCGGCCCGGGAGGTCTTAGAAGGGGGGCTCGTCCGAGTAGCCGCCACCGCCGCCGGAGCTGCCGCCCCAGCCGCCACCGCCGCCGCCCTGGTTGCCACCGGCGGGTGCGCCGCTGGCCCACGGGTCGTCGGCGGGAGCGCCGCCGCCCTGCTGACCGCCGCCGGAGCCTCCGCCCCAGCCGCCGCCACCCTGGCCGCCGCCGCCGTTACCGCCGCCACCGCCGTAACCACCCTGGCCACCGCGGCCACCGCCGGCGGTCTTGGTGACCTTGGCCGTGGCACTGCGCAGGCTGGCGCCGACTTCCTCGACGTCCAGCTCGTAGACCGTGCGCTTGACGCCCTCACGGTCCTCGTAGGACCGCTGCTTCAGCCGGCCCTGCACGATGACGCGCATGCCTCGCTGGAGCGACTCGGCGACGTTCTCCGCCGCCTGACGCCAGACCGAGCAGGTCAGGAACAGGCTCTCGCCGTCCTTCCACTCGTTGGTCTGACGGTCGAAGGTGCGGGGGGTGGACGCGACACGGAACTTCGCGACCGCCGCACCGGAAGGGGTGAAGCGCAGCTCGGGGTCATCGACAAGATTGCCGACGACCGTGATGACGGTCTCGCCTGCCATGGGGGTACCTCTCGGCGGGTTTGCTGCTGGCTGCTTGTGCTGCTACTCGAATCCCGGGATCAGCTGAGCGGAAGCTCAGTGGGTCTCGGGGCGGAGGACCTTGGTCCGGAGGACCGACTCGTTCAGGTTCATCTGGCGGTCGAGCTCCTTGACGACCGCAGGCTCGGCCTGCAGGTCGATGACCGAGTAGATGCCCTCGGGCTTCTTCTTGATCTCGTACGAGAGACGACGACGGCCCCAGGTGTCGACCTTCTCGACCTTTCCGTTGCCCTCACGGACGACGGAGAGGAAGTTCTCGATCAGGGGGGCGACAGCGCGCTCCTCCAGATCGGGGTCGAGGATGACCATCACCTCGTAGTGACGCATGTGGAACCCACCTCCTTCGGACTCAGCGGCCACGGTCGTTCCGTGGCAGGAGGGTTGTGATGCGTACGCAACGGTATCGGCCACCACTGACAATCGAGTTCCCGCGAGGGGCTCTGTCATGGCCTGGGCAGACACCGGTGCAGACGGTACAGACTACCTGCACCCCCGCTTCCGGTTGAAATTGGGGGGCGGTGACCGTCAATCTGTACACATCGGGTGTGTATGGCGCTACGATGCGCCGCCTTCCGCAGGAGGTGCCCTATGGCACAGACATTGCGACCCAACATCGCCGGCTCCCTGTTCGCCACCGACGACAAGCCCCACCCCGTGCAGGACACCCTGCTCGCCGTGACGCTCGTACTCGGGGCGGTCTCCTTCGTCACGGCGATGTTCCACCATCTGCATCTGCTCAGCTCCTGGACGGGGCTGGTGGGCATTCTGACCGGCGCGTACGGGCAGTTCATCTCGGAGACGACCCGTGAGCGCTTCGGCCTGATCGTGGGTCTCGGTGCCTCGGCTGTCGGTTTCTTCCTCGGTATGGCCCACGGAGGCCTCTTCGGTGGAGTGATCGGCTGACTTCGCGCACCCGGCCGCTCGGGCGGCGGGCCGTGTTCCTCGCTGTCCGCCGCCTTACATCGGACCAAGCGGCCGAATGACACCACCTGACGTCCCGGCCGCGTCCCGGCCGGGCCCCAGGTCCCATACGGCCATTCGAGGCGCCCGCAGGGCGCAGTAGGCTTCGGCGCGAGAGCCGGAGCCCCTGTACCCATGGGGACACACCAGCCCGAGGAGCGCCCTGAATGAGCCTGACCCTGAGGACGATCAGCCGTGAGCAGCATCTGGCATACATCCAGAGCCTGCCCTCGGCTAGCCACATGCAGGTCCCGGCCTGGGCCGACGTGAAGGCCGAGTGGCGCTCCGAGAACCTCGGGTGGTTCGACGACAGGACCGGTGAGATGGTCGGCGCCGGCCTGGTGCTGTACCGCCAGCTGCCCAAGATCAAGCGCTACCTCGCCTACCTGCCCGAGGGCCCGGTCATCAACTGGTTCGCTCCGAACCTCACCGACTGGCTGGAGCCGATGCTCGCCCATCTGAAGCAGCAGGGCGCCTTCTCGGTGAAGATGGGCCCGCCGGTGATCATCCGGCGCTGGGAGGCCACGTCCATCAAGGCCGGTATCCAGAATCCGGACGTCAAGCGCCTGCGCGACATCGAGGCCGACTTCATCGAGCCGCGGGCCTTCGAGGTCGCCGACAAACTGCGCCGTATGGGCTGGCAGCAGGGCGAGGACGGCGGGGCCGGCTTCGGTGACGTGCAGCCCCGCTACGTCTACCAGGTGCCGCTGGCCAACCGCTCCCTGGAAGAGGTCCACAAGAACTTCAACCAGCTGTGGCGCCGCAACATCAAGAAGGCCGAGAAGGCCGGGGTCGAGGTCGTCCAGGGCGGTTACCAGGACCTGGAGGAGTGGCAGCGGCTGTACGAGATCACTGCCGTGCGCGACCGTTTCCGGCCGCGCCCGCTGTCGTACTTCCAGCGCATGTGGACGGCCCTCAACACCGAGGATCCCAACCGCATGCGGCTCTACTTCGCCCGCCACAACGGCGTGAACCTGTCCGCCGCCACCATGCTGGTCGTCGGCGGGCACGTCTGGTACTCCTACGGCGCCTCGGACAACATCGGCCGTGAGGTCCGGCCCTCGAACGCGATGCAGTGGCGCATGCTGCGGGACTCCTACGCGCTCGGCGCGACCGTCTACGACCTGCGCGGCATCTCCGACTCGCTGGACGAGACGGATCACCTGTTCGGCCTGATCCAGTTCAAGGTGGGTACGGGCGGACAGGCCGCCGAGTACCTCGGGGAATGGGACTTCCCGCTGAACAAGCTGCTCCACAAGGCGCTCGACATCTACATGTCGCGCCGCTGACGCCCCCGTTTTTGTTTCCATACCTCTGATACACCGCAGCCACCAGAAAGGTTCCGGGACCGTCCATGGCGCTCACGCTGTACGTCGACACCGCGCGCTGGCGGGCACACCACAAGCATGTTCAGGAGCAGTTCCCGGGACTCGTGCCCGTCTGCAAGGGCAACGGCTACGGCTTCGGTCACGAGAAGCTGGCGGAAGAGGCCACGCGCCTCGGGTCGGACATCCTCGCCGTCGGAACCACGTACGAGGCCGCCCGGATCAAGGACTGGTTCAGCGGCGACCTGCTGGTGCTGACGCCCTACAGACGCGCTGAGGAGCCCGTCCCCCTGCCCGACCGCGTCATCCGCTCCGTGTCGTCGGTCGACGGCGTGTACGGCCTCGTGGGCGCCCGTGTCGTCATCGAGGTCATGTCCTCGATGAAGCGGCACGGAGTCAGCGAGCAGGAGCTGCCCCAGCTCCACGCGGCCATAGAGAACGTGCGCCTGGAGGGCTTCGCCATCCACCTGCCGCTGGACCGCACCGACGGCTCCGACGCCGTCGAGGAGGTCATCGGCTGGATGGACCGTCTGCGCGCTGCCCGACTGCCGCTGCACACCATGTTCGTGAGCCACCTCAAGTCCGAGGACCTCATCCGTCTGCAGCAGCAGTTCCCGCAGACCCGTTTCCGGGCCCGTATCGGCACGCGGCTGTGGCTGGGCGACCACGAGGCGACCGAGTACCGCGGAGCGGTGCTGGACGTCACCCGCGTCGCCAAGGGAGACCGCTTCGGTTACCGGCAGCAGAAGGCCGCCTCCGACGGCTTCCTGGTGGTGGTGGCCGGCGGTACCTCGCACGGGGTGGGGCTGGAGGCGCCGAAGGCGCTGCACGGCGTCATGCCGCGCGCCAAGGGAGTGGCCCGGGCAGGGCTCGCCACGGTCAACCGGAACCTTTCTCCCTTCGTCTGGGCCGGCAAGCAGCGCTGGTTCGCCGAACCGCCGCACATGCAGGTCTCGATCCTCTTCGTCCCGTCGGACGCCCCCGAACCGAAGGTCGGCGAGGAACTGGTGGCCCATCTGCGGCACACCACCACGCAGTTCGACCGGTCGGTCGACCGCTGAGGGCTCTGCCCTCGGGGACAGCCCCTCAGGGGCAGGAGCCTCAGGGCAGGGCGAACGAACCGCCGAACGGATCACCCACGGCATCAAGCGGAGGGCCGTACACGACACCTCGTGTACGGCCCTCCGCGTCACTCACCCACACTCTGTTCGCTCAGAGCGAACTGTCCTGTTGGTCGCGGTTGCCCCAGTCCACCGGTGGCCCTTCGAAGTGCATCGCGTGCCGCGGAGGCCGGGCCGCCGCGCCGTACACGTGAACGTCCTCCGCGCCGTCGAGCACTCCACCGGAGGGGTCGTCGTCACCCGCCCGGCGCACCGGGTCCCGATCGGGCATCAGGATGTCCCGGACGACGATGGCGCACAGGTACAGCGTCCCCAGCAGGTGGGCCATGATCGCGAGATGGTAGCCCTCGGCGGGCAGGCCCTTGTGGGCGTCTCCACTGGTCGTGTAGGCGAGGTACATCCAGATGCCCAGGAAATACGCCACCTCACACGCCTGCCAGATGAGGAAGTCCCGCCAGCGGGGCCGCGCCAGCGCGGCGAGGGGGACCAGCCAGAGCACGTACTGCGGTGAGTAGACCTTGTTGGTGAGAATGAAGGCCGCGACGATCAGGAAGGCGAGCTGCGCGAAGCGCGGGCGGCGCGGTGCGGTCAGCGCGAGCACGGCGATACCCGCGCAGACGAGCACCATCGAGACCATCGCGTACGCGTTCGCCGTCTCGGCCGTGATCTGAATGTTCAGCCGCTGCGAGATGACGAGGAAGAAGGACCCGAAGTCGACGCCGCGTTCCTGACTGAAGCGGTAGAACTTCGCCCATCCGTCGGGGGCCAGGAGCATCACCGGCAGGTTGACCGCGAGCCAGGCTCCGACGGCTCCGAGCAGCGCGGTCACGAACGCACGCCACTTGCCCGCCCGCCAGCACAGCACGAAGAGCGGTCCGAGCAGCAGGAACGGATAGAACTTGGCGGCCGTGGCGAGTCCGAGCAGCACACCGAAGGCGAGCGGCCGACCACGCGACCACATCAGCGTGGCGGCGGCCAGCATGGCCACGGCGAGCAGATCCCAGTTGATGGTGGCCGTCAGCGCGAAGGCCGGCGCCAGCGCCATCAGAAGGCCGTCCCAGGGACGCCGGCGGTGGATACGGGCGCAGCAGACGGCGATGACGGCCGCGCACACCATCAGCATCCCGGCATTGACCATCCAGTACCACTGTTCTTGGTGCTGGATGGTGCCGCTGCCCGGGGTGAGCCAGGCGGCGACCTCCATGAACACCCCTGTCAGCACCGGGTACTCGAGGTACTCCATGTCGCCGGGGATCTTGTCGAAGTACGGTACGAGCCCGTCGGCGAAGCCACGCCCCTGGTAGAGGTGCGGGATGTCCGAGTAGCAGGCATGGGTGTACTGGGAGCTGGCACCGAAGAACCAGGCGCCGTCGTAGCAGGGCAGCTTCTGCACCATGCCCAGCGCGAACATGCCGATCGCCACGAGCGCGACGACTCGTACCGGCGTCCACCAGGACGTGCCGAGCAGCGCCCGCCGCCCGATCGGGCCGCCGATCAGCTCACTGCCGGTCGCGGCGACCTCGTCCTCCTTGGTCGGCCGTACGGGCTCCGGCTCGTCCACGCTCACTCGCGTCGTCTCTGCACTGGGCATGCCGCACATCCTGCCGTACGCGCCTGGGAATCCGCCCAGGGCCGCCGCGTCCCGTCACGGGCCGGGGTCGATGTTTCACGTGAAACACAGCCCGTCACCGCTCTCCGGATCCCCGAAACGCTCAAGGGCCACCGCACCTGATCGGTGCGATGGCCCTTGTTTCACGTGAAACACCTTCTGCCGGTCGAGACGCTACCCGTTGGGGCCTCCGAAGAGTCCTCCCCCGTTCTGGTTGCCTCTCGTATCGTCCTGCGACTCCGTCGGTGTAGGAGTCACCCCGCCATCGGCTCCCCCGACATCCGTACCGCCCGCGTCGGTATCACCCGGGTCCTCACAGGTGGGATCGAACGGGTTGTCGCAAACGTCGCTGGGCGTCGGCGACGGCTCGGGGTCGCTCTCGGAAGGCGTCGGGCTCGGCTCGGGAGTCTCCTCCTCCGACTCGGTCGGGGTCGGGGTCGGAGTCGGGTCCGGATCGTCGTTCACGATCACACCGATCGGCTGGGGCTCCGGGAAGTCCACAGCCGGCTGGCCCTGGAGGGCGTCCTCCATGTAGTCGTGCCAGATCTCGGCCGGGAACGAGGCACCGTGGATCGTCTCCTGGCCACCCGTGCCGTACATCTCCAGGAACTTCCGGTTCTTGTTGGACTCGTCGTCGTCCATGCGGTACATGCTGATCGCGGTCGACAACTGCGGGGTGTATCCGACGAACCAGGCCGACTTGTTGCCGTCGGTGGTACCGGTCTTGCCCGCCACCTCACGGCCGGTCAGCCGGGCCGACGTACCGGTTCCCTCGTCCACGACGGTCTTGAGCACGTCGGTGACGTTGTCGGCGACCTCGGCCGTGAAGGCCCGCTTGGGCTCGGCGATGTCATCGTGGTCGAACATGGTCAGACCCTCGTGCTCCACCGTCTTCACGGAGAACGGGTCGTTCTGCTTGCCACTGGCGGCGAACGTCGCGTACGAGCCCGCCATACGGATCGCACTGGGATCGGAGATACCGATCGAGAAGGACGGGAAGCTGGTGCCGGTCAGGCTGTTCTCCTTGAGGCCTGCCGCGATGGCGGCCTCCTTCACCCGATCCAGACCGACGTCCATGCCCAGCTGCACGAAGGCCGAGTTCGCCGAGACCCGCATCGCCTCGCGGAGGTCGATCTGGTACTTCGGCGCGCGGCCGTACGACGCGTCATCGTCGTTGGCCTGCAGCCACTCCTCACCCTTCTCGTTGGCCCAGACCTGTCCGTCGTAGTCCTTGATCTTGAGGTTGTTCTTGCCGCTGTAGAGGCTCTTCGGCGAGACGATGGTGCGCTCGTCCTGCGCCTGGTCCCCGTCGAGGTCGGGATCGCGCTTGCCCCAGGTCATGGCTGCCGCGAGCACGTACGTCTTGAACGTCGAACCGACCTGCGCACCGGTGACGTCGGCGTTGTTGGTGAAGTGCTTGGTGGCGTCCTCACCGCCGTAGATCGCCTCGATGGCGCCCGACTTCGGATTCACGGACGCGCCGCCGAACTGGACATGGGTGTCGGTGTCCGGGCGCTGGCCGGGCTTGATGTTCTCCTTGCGGACCTTGACCACGGCCTTCTCGAGTTCCTTGACCTTCTTCTTGTCGAAGGTCGTGTGGATCTCGTAACCACCCTGCTCCAGCTGCTTCTGGGTGATGTCCGTGTTGTTGAGGATGTAGCCCTTGGCGGTGTCGACGAGGTAGCCGATCTGACCGCCCAGCTGGGCGTTGGACCGAGGGCTCTGGATCTTGGGGAAATCGTTGTACTGGTTCCGCTCGGCCGCGGCCAGGTGCTTGTCCTTGACCATCTCGTTGAGGATCCAGCGCCAGCGGTACGTGGCCCGCTTCCGGTTGTTCTCCGGCGAGGCCTCCGGGTCGATCGACGGCGCGCCGGCCGGGTCGTAGTACGTCGCACCCTTGAGGACCGCGGCCAGGAAGGCGCACTGGCTCGGGTTGAGCTTCTCGGCGTCCTTGCCGAAGTACGTGCGGGCGGCCGCCTGGATGCCGTACGCACCGCGTCCGTAGTACGCGGTGTTCAGGTACCCCGACATGATCTCTTCCTTCTCGACCGAGGTTCCCACCTTGACCGAGATGAAGAGCTCCTTGACCTTCCGCGACAGGGTCTGCGACTGGTCGTCCAGCATGGCGTTCTTCACGTACTGCTGGGTGATGGTCGAGCCACCCTGCGTCTGACCACCCTTGGCCATGTTGACGACGGCTCGCGCGATACCCATCGGGTCGACACCGCTGTCGGTCTCGAACGTCTTGTTCTCGGCCGACATGACGGCGTAGCGCATCGCCTTGGGGATCTTCTCGTACGCGATGATCTGGCGGTTGACCTCACCACCCGTCGCGACCATCTGCGAGCCGTCCGACCAGTAGTAAACGTTGTTCTGTGCCGTCGCGGCCTGGGCCGGGTCCGGTACCGCCACGACCGCGTATCCGATGCCGGCCGCCGCCACCAGGCTCCCGAAGAAACCGATGAGCAGGCCGGTCACCTGACGCCACGACGGCACCCAGCGCATCACCCCGTACTTGCCGGCACGCGGGTAGTCGATGAAGCGCTGCTTGCCGGGCGGAGCCGCGCGCCCGCGGCCGCGCCCCGGTCCACGCCCGGCGGGCTCGGCGGCTCTGCGACGGCTCCCGACGATGCCACTGTCGGCGCTTCTCTGCGACGCCCGACGCGTGGCGGCACGGCCCTCGTACTGGTTCTCCTCACCTCCCGGGCCATAGGTCTCGGAAAGTGACCCGGTGGCGCCCCGCGGTGCCGCGCGGCGGCCGGAGGACGCCGACTGGCCGCGTCGGGCCGCGGCACGTCCGCCTCCCTGCGGCTGCGGCGGTTTGCGACGGTGCTCGCTCATCGAACGACTACTCCTCGGGCAGGCGCACCCGTGCGCGCCTGGAAACGGCGGCTGGTTTCCGGTCCCCCCGAAGTACGGATGCGGTCGTGCTGGCATTCATCCGTACCGCACTCAGGACGGCGACGTGCTCAAACGTCACTCGGTTCCCGGTGGTGTGCATGCCGCACAGACTACGCACCGCCAAAACCCACTGAGCACCGAACTTCACCCCAAATCAGGCAACTTGCTTCCTACTAATCGGTGATGTGACCCCGTTCACCGAATCCCCACTTGTCGCATCCGTAGGGGCGTTCTATCGTCTGGATGTATCGAGTCGATACATCAGCTCGGCATAAATCGTGTCGGCGGGGCCAGCGGGAGAGAGGAGACGACGATGAGCCGGCGCTCCGGGATACTCGAGTTCGCCGTCCTCGGTCTGCTCCGCGAAGCCCCGATGCACGGCTACGAGCTGCGCAAACGACTCAACACGTCGTTGGGTGTGTTCCGTGCGTTCAGCTACGGGACCTTGTACCCCTGCCTCAAGACGCTGGTCGCGAACGGCTGGTTGATCGAGGAACCGGGTGGTACCCCGGAAGATGCTGCCGCCGTCCCGCTCACGGGCCGCCGCGCCAAGATCGTCTACCGGTTGACGGCGGAAGGTAAGGAGCACTTCGAGGAGCTGCTCTCGCAGACGGGTCCCGATGCCTACGAGGACGAGCACTTCGCTGCTCGCTTCGCGTTCTTCGGGCAGACCTCCCGTGATGTGCGTATGCGCGTCCTGGAGGGCCGTCGCAGCCGTTTGGAGGAACGGCTGGAGAAGATGCGGGCCTCGCTGGCGCGCACCCGAGAACGCCTCGACGACTACACGCTCGAGCTCCAGCGCCACGGGATGGAGTCCGTGGAGCGCGAAGTGCGCTGGCTGAACGAGCTCATCGAGAGCGAGCGGGCAGGCCGGGACCTGAAGGGCCCCGGCGACGCAGAGCCCGCTCGCGACACCACAGAGGGAGCGCCGGGCGCCCTGCCCCGGCCCGGGGAGACCCCCGGGCCGGATGCGCCCGGCGACACCACCACGTGAGGTCCCTGCCAGGACCTCACTCGTACACACAGGGAGCAGCCGGAATGGGTTCGGTTCGCGTAGCCGTCGTCGGTGTGGGCAACTGCGCCGCGTCGCTGGTGCAGGGAGTCGAGTACTACAAGGACGCCGACCCGGCGTCGAAGGTCCCGGGCCTCATGCACGTGCAGTTCGGTGACTACCACGTGCGTGACGTGGAGTTCGTCGCCGCCTTCGACGTCGACGCCAAGAAGGTCGGCCTCGACCTCGCCGACGCCATCGGCGCCTCCGAGAACAACACGATCAAGATCTGTGACGTGCCCGCCACCGGTGTGACCGTGCAGCGCGGCCACACCCTCGACGGTCTCGGTAAGTACTACCGCGAGACCATCGAGGAGTCCGCCGAGGCCCCGGTGGACGTGGTCCAGGTGCTGAAGGACAAGCAGGTCGACGTTCTCGTCTGCTACCTGCCCGTCGGTTCCGAGGCCGCGGCGAAGTTCTACGCCCAGTGCGCCATCGACGCCAAGGTCGCCTTCGTCAACGCCCTTCCGGTCTTCATCGCCGGTACCAAGGAGTGGGCGGACAAGTTCGTCGAGGCGGGCGTCCCGATCGTCGGTGACGACATCAAGTCGCAGGTGGGTGCCACCATCACGCACCGCGTCATGGCGAAGCTGTTCGAGGACCGGGGTGTCGTCCTGGACCGCACGATGCAGCTGAACGTCGGCGGCAACATGGACTTCAAGAACATGCTCGAGCGTGAGCGGCTGGAGTCCAAGAAGATCTCCAAGACCCAGGCCGTCACCTCGCAGATCCCCGACCGGGAGCTCGGCGAGAAGAACGTCCACATCGGCCCGTCGGACTACGTCGCGTGGCTCGACGACCGCAAGTGGGCGTACGTCCGCCTCGAGGGCCGTGCGTTCGGAGACGTCCCGCTGAACCTGGAGTACAAGCTCGAGGTCTGGGACTCCCCGAACTCCGCCGGCGTCATCATCGACGCCCTGCGCGCCGCGAAGATCGCCAAGGACCGCGGCATCGGCGGCCCGATCCTGTCGGCGTCCTCGTACTTCATGAAGTCCCCGCCGGTGCAGTACTTCGACGACGAGGCCCGCGAGAACGTCGAGAAGTTCATCAAGGGCGAGGTCGAGCGCTGATCCGAGCGCTCGTAGTGGGCTGTTGAGGGTCTCCGGGTCATGCGCCCGGGGGCCCTCCCCTATAGGTGAGGTTGGGCCCCATGTCCGTCGTGCGCGACCTGCGCGTCCTGCTCCGCCTCCGCGACTTCCGGCGCCTGCTGGCCGTGCGTCTGCTGTCCCAGGGAGCCGACGGGGTCTTCCAGGTCGCCCTCGCCACCTATGTCGTCTTCTCTCCCGAGAAGCAGACGTCAGCGGCCGCCATCGCCTCCGCCATGGCGGTTCTGCTCCTTCCGTACTCCCTCGTCGGCCCTTTCGCGGGCGTGCTGCTGGATCGCTGGCGCCGCCGCCAGGTCCTGCTGTACGGAAACCTGCTGCGAGCCCTGCTGGCATCCGTGACGGCCCTCCTGATCCTGAGCCATGTACCCGACTGGCTCTTCTACGTATCCGCCCTGAGCGTCACCGCGGTCAATCGCTTCGTACTGGCGGGGCTCTCCGCCGCGCTGCCCCGGGTGGTGGACGCCGACCGCCTGGTGGTCGCCAACTCGCTCTCCCCGACAGCCGGAACGCTGGCCGCGACCGCCGGCGGCGGACTCGCCTTCGTCGTCCGGCTCGTGGGCCCGGACTCCGACGCGACGGTGGTGCTGTTCGGCTCGGCCCTCTACCTGTGTGCGGCCCTCGCCTCGGTGCGTATGGCCCGCGACCTGCTGGGCCCGGAACCGGATTCGGTGCAGCTCCAGTTGCGTTCCGCGCTCGCCGGGACCGCGCGGGGCCTGGCAGCGGGGCTGCGGCATCTCACCGAGCCCGGGCGACGGACGGCGGCCTGGGCACTGGCGTCGATGACGCTGATGCGCTTCTGCTACGGCGCCCTGACGGTCATGGTCCTCATGCTCTGCCGGTACGCCTGGCCGTCCGGCAGTTCCGACGCATCCGGCTCCGAGGAGGGCCTTGCCCTGCTGGGGCTCGCCGTGGGGATCTCGGGAGCGGGATTCTTCACCGCGGCGGTGATCACGCCCTGGGCTGCCGGAAGGCTGGGACCGAGCCGCTGGATCGTCAGCTGCTCCGTCGCCGCGGCCCTGCTCGCTCCGCCCCTCAGCCTGCCGTTCGCGCAGGCGCCCCTGTTGATCGCGGCGTTCGTTCTGGGACTGGTCACCCAGGGAGCCAAGATCGCCACGGACACGATCGTGCAGTCCTCCGTCGAGGACGGCTACCGAGGGCGGATCTTCTCGCTCTACGACGTCCTGTTCAACGTCGCCTTCGTCGGTGCCGCCGCCGTGGCCGCCCTGATGCTCCCTCCGGATGGCCGCTCGGCCCCTCTGGTGATCTCCGTGGCCGTGCTCTACGCACTGATCGCTGCCGCCATGGTCCGCTTCGGCATGACCGAGCAACGGCGAGCCGAAGGCGTCGATGTTTCACGTGAAACATCGCCCCCTCAGTGACGGCGGTCCCGTCGGCGCAGAAACAGCGGCGCGGTGCGATGTTTCACGTGAAACATCGCACCGCGCCGTTGCCCGCACTCTGATCACGGACAAGCCGTCGTCAGGAAACCTCTGCTGTCCGAGCCCACCACTCCTTGAGCGCCGTCACGGCCTCGTCGTGCGGCATCGGTCCGTTCTCCAGGCGCAGCTCCAGCAGGAACTTGTAGGCCTGCCCGATCGCCGGTCCGGGCCCGACACCCAGGATCTCCATGATCTGGTTGCCGTCGAGGTCCGGGCGGATGGCGTCCAGTTCCTCCTGCTCCTGGAGCTGGGCGATCCGCTCCTCCAGACCGTCGTACGCGCGGGACAGAGCGTTCGCCTTGCGCTTGTTCCGTGTCGTGCAGTCGGAACGGGTCAGCTTGTGGAGCCGGTCCAGCAGCGGGCCGGCGTCGCGTACATAGCGACGGACGGCGGAGTCCGTCCATTCACCCATGCCGTACCCGTGGAAGCGCAGGTGGAGTTCGACCAGACGCGAGACGTCCCTGACGAGTTCGTTGGAGTACTTGAGGGCGGTCATGCGCTTCTTGGTCATCTTGGCGCCGACCACCTCGTGGTGGTGGAAGGAGACCCGGCCGTCCTGCTCGAACCGGCGGGTACGGGGTTTGCCGATGTCGTGCAGCAGGGCGGCGAGCCGCAGAGTGAGGTCCGGTCCGGCGTCCTCGAGCGCGATCGCCTGCTCCAGGACGATCAGCGTGTGGTCGTAGACGTCCTTGTGCCGATGGTGCTCGTCCCGTTCCAGTCGCAGCGCCGGCAGCTCGGGCAGCACATGCTCGGCGAGGCCCGTCTCGACCAGCAGGCTCAGGCCCTCACGGGGGTGAGCGGAGAGGATCAGTTTGTTCAGCTCGTCCCGCACCCGTTCCGTCGAGACGATCTCGAGACGCCCGGCCATGGCCGTCATGGCCGAGACGACCTCGGGGGCTACCTCGAAGCCCAGCTGGGCGGCGAAACGCGCGGCCCGCATCATGCGCAGCGGGTCGTCGGAGAAGGAGTCCTCGGGGGTGCCGGGAGTACGCAGCACGCGTGCCGAGAGGTCCTCGAGCCCGCCATGGGGGTCGATGAACTCCTTCTCGGGAAGAGCCACCGCCATCGCGTTCACGGTGAAGTCCCGGCGCACGAGGTCTTCCTCGATCGAGTCGCCGTAGGACACCTCGGGCTTGCGCGAGGTCCGGTCGTACGCCTCGGAGCGGTACGTGGTGACCTCGATCTGGTAGCCGTCCTTCTGCGCGCCCACCGTGCCGAAGGCGATCCCGACCTCCCAGAGGGCGTCCGCCCAGGGACGCACGATCTTCAGCACGTCCTCGGGGCGAGCGTCCGTGGTGAAGTCCAGGTCGTTGCCGAGGCGGCCGAGCAGCGCGTCCCTGACCGAGCCCCCGACCAGGGCGAGCGAGAATCCCGCCTGTTGGAAACGGCGTGCGAGGTCGTCGGCGACGGGGGACACCCGCAGCAGTTCACTCACCGCGCGGCGCTGCACCTGGCTCAGGGCACTGATGTCTTCGTTGGCGTTCGGCACAACAGAAAAGGGTACGTGGCGCCGGTGGCCGCGGTCGCCTCCATTGAACGTGCGCAAGGCAACGCTCAGGTGCACCGTGCACCGACCCGACCGATACGTGCACATACACGGACAGCCCGGCCTTGGGCACGATCTTGTGGAGCGGACCGCGGCACTTCCCCTCAGCGCGCATCGTTACCATGCGTGGACGCACATTCCGACGACCACTGACGACGACGAGGGACGGGCGAGCGCGTGGCCGAGGCGGCAGACTTCCAGGGGACCAGTCCCTCACCTGCCCGCCGGTGGCTGCTGCGCACCGGAGCGCTGTTCGCCGGGGCGCCCCTGCTCGCCGGCCTGTTCCAGGTGCCCGCGGCCCCGTCCGCGCAGGCGTCGCCGAAGGTCTCCCTGACGGAGGCCACGGGATCGAGAACCGTCGAGGTCTCCGTCGACTCGCTCAGCCCCAGTGTGCCCACCGACGGCGACACCGTCACCGTCTCCGGCACGGTCACCAACAAGGGCAAGCAGACGGTCACGGACGCCCACGTGGGCCTGCGGGTGGCACCGGAGGCCGTGACGGGCCGCTCGGCCATCGACGACGCGGCCAGGCGCAGTGGCTTCGACCAGTTCACCGACGGCACGGAGGTCGGCGGGAAGTACGAGGAGAAGTTCCCCGCACTCGCCTCCGGTGTGGCCCAGCCCTTCACCCTCTCGGTGCCCGTCAAGGAACTCGATCTCGGTGCGGACGGCGTCTATCAGCTGGGCGTCTCGGTCTCGGGCCGGACCGCGTCCGCTCAGTACGACCAGGTTCTCGGCATCCAGCGCACGTTCCTGCCGTGGCAGCCGGACGAGGCCGGCACCAGGACGAAGACGACGTACCTCTGGCCGCTGATCTCCACCACCCATCTGACGGCCGAGACGGGCCCCGGTGAGCAGCAGACGCCCGTCTTCCTGAACGACGACCTCGCCAAGGAGATCTCGGCGGGCGGACGCCTGGAGCAGATGCTGACGCTGGGCAAGGACCTGGACATCACCTGGGTGATCGATCCGGATCTCCTGGCGTCGGTGGTGGCGATGACGGGGAACTACCGGGTCCGGAGCGAAGGCACCACCGTCGCCGGCAGGAACCAGGCCGCCGCCAAGGCCTGGCTGGCGGAGCTGGAGACCGCGGTCCAGGGCGAGGAGGTGGTCGCTCTCCCCTTCGCCGATCCCGATCTGGCCGCGCTGGCCCACAACGGCAGGACGGTCGCCGGCTCCCTGAGCCGACTGAAGGGCGCCACCGATGTGGCCGCGGACACAGTCGAGAACATCCTCCGGGTGGTGCCGGAGACGGACTTCGCCTGGCCGGTCAACGGCGCGGTCGACCCGTCGATCGTCAAGGTCGCCATCTCCGGCGGTGCCGACAAGGTGATCGCCCGCAGCGACAGCCTCCAGGAGAGCAGCGGCCTCTCCTACACGCCCAACGCGGCCCGGCCCATCGGTGGCGGCACCACGGCGGTGGTCGCGGACGCCCGGCTGTCGACAGCCTTCCAGGGCGACATGACGAAGGCCGAGAGTTCGACGCTGGCGGTGCAGAGGTTCCTGGCCCAGAGCCTGGTGACCGACCTCCAGAACAACAAGCAGCGCAGCATCGTGATCACCCCCCAGCGGATGCCGTCGGCGAGCCAGGCCCAGACGATGGCCCAGGCTCTGACGGCACTCCAAGGGGGCAACTGGTCACAGCCCCAGGAACTGTCCGAGGCCGCCGCGGCGAAGCCCGACCCGCGCGCCAGCACCAGGATTCCGTCCGCCTCGGCCTACCCCCGGTCGCTGCGGAAGCAGGCCCTGCCCAAGTCGGCGTTCGAGGAGATCCAGGGCACTCAGGCCGACCTCGACCGCTTCAAGGTGATCCTCACCGACCAGTCCCGTGTGGTGACGCCGTTCGGCAGGACCATGGACCGGGAGATGTCCACGTCCTGGCGGGGCCGCTCCATGGACGCGGCCGTCTACCGCAACGACGTGCAGTCCTACCTCAACTCGCTCACCGGCCAGGTCCGGCTGATCGAGAAGTCGGAGACGAAGCTCTCCGGCCGCAGCGCCACGATCCCCGTGACCGTGCAGAACAACCTCGTGCAAAGCGTCGACCTGACACTGCGCCTCGAGTCGTTGGCACCGAAGCGCCTGAAGATCGGTGACAAGGCCTCCGGGGAGCAGTCGGTCGACATCTCCGGCGGCCACAGCGAGTCCGTGAAGTTCACCACCAACGCCGAGGTCAACGGCAAGGCCGACGTCGTGGCCCAGCTCTACACGGCGGACGGCGAGAAGTATGGTGACGAGGTCAGATTCACGGTGAACGTCACCGAGATCACGCCCGCGGTCATGCTGGTCATCGCCGGTGGTGTCCTGCTCCTGGTCCTCGCCGGCTTCCGGATGTACACACAGCGCAAGCGTGCGGCCGCCCGGCTGGAGGGGGAGGAAGCCCCGACGGACGACGAGGCGCCCGAAGAGGCTCCGACGGACGAGGAAGCGAACACCGAAGCGACCTCAGTCGTACACACTGCCGAGGAGGATTCCCCGGCGAAGTCCGGGACGGATGAGCCGGAGCACGCGAGTGACCCGGCACCGGACACCGCTCCGGAAAGCGCCGACCCGTCCGGCACGGGTGAGAGAGTGGACCGTTGAGCGATTGTCGTGGCCGGTTGGCCCGGGGACGATGAGGTGGGGTAAGCATGAACGCGCCGTACGACGGTGACCGCGGCCAGGGCGCGGCCGATTCGGGGTATCCCGACGGCCCGCTGCCCGGGCCGGGCCAGGTGCCGCCGCAGCCTCCCGCGGACATGTACCTCAAGGACGCCTACGACCAGGACCCCTACCGCGCGCGTGATCTCTCCGCCCAGGATCCGGTGGCCGAGGCGCTCTACGACCGTGCCGCACACCCCCCGCCCGCTCCCGGTACGTATCAGCCGCAGCAGCCTCTCTACGCGCAGCCGTCGTCACCGCAGTACGCGCCCGACCCGCGCGTGTGGGCCCAGACACCGGCTCCCGAGCCCGAAGGACCGACCCGGCATCTGCCGTACGGCGACGATGCCCGTACGACGCAGTTCGTCGGCGTGGACGACCTGGTGAGCCAGGCCGGCGAGGAGCGCCACGAGCCGGACGCGTTCGCGCATCTCTTCCGCGACCAGCAGCAGAGCGGCCCCACGCCCGTGGGCCAGCCTTCCGTGCCCGGACCGGCCCCCGCCCCCTCGCCCGGCCCGGGCCCGGGCCCCGGCCGTCCTGCGTACCAGGAGCCCGCTCCGACGCCCACGCCCGCATCTGCACCGGCGCCTGCGCCGAAGAAGGGCGGGCGGGCGTCGGGCCTGCTGAAGTCGAGCGCCGTGATGGCGGCGGGCACCATGGTGTCGCGCCTCACCGGGTTCATCCGGTCGGCGATGATCGTCTCGGCCCTCGGTCTGTCTCTTCTCGGTGAGTCGTTCCAGGTCGCCTACCAGCTGCCGACGATGATCTACATCCTGACCGTCGGCGGTGGCCTCAACTCCGTCTTCGTACCTCAGCTCGTCCGAGCCATGAAGGACGACGAGGACGGCGGTGAGGCGTACGCCAACAGGCTGCTGACCCTGGTCATGGTGATCCTGGGCCTCCTCACCGCACTCGCCATGCTCGGCGCACCCCTGCTCGTACGCGCGCTGTCGACCCCCCTCGCCACCGACCCCGCAGCCAATGACGTGGCTGTCACCTTCACCCGGTACTTCCTGCCCTCGATCTTCTTCATGGGCATCCACGTGGTGATGGGGCAGATCCTCAACGCGCGCGGCCGCTTCGGCGCGATGATGTGGACCCCGGTCCTCAACAACATCGTCATCATCGTCACCCTCGCCGCGTTCCTCTGGGTCTACGGCAGCGCGAAGAATTCCCACATGGCGGTCGAGAACATCCCGCCAGAGGGCGAGCGCCTGCTCGGTATCGGCATCCTCCTGGGCCTCGTGGTCCAAGCCCTGGCGATGATCCCGTACCTGCGGGAGACGGGGTTCCGGATGCGGCTGCGCTTCGACTGGAAGGGCCACGGCCTCGGCAAGGCCGCGATGCTCGCCAAGTGGACGATCCTGTTCGTCCTGGCGAACCAGGCGGGCGCCCTCGTGGTCACCCAGTTGGCGACCGCGGCAGTCAGCGAGACGAAGATCGCCGGAACCGGTTTCAGCGCCTACGCCAACGCCCAGCTCATCTGGGGCCTGCCCCAGGCCATCATCACCGTCTCGCTCATGGCCGCCCTCCTGCCGCGCATCTCCCGCTCGGCCGCCGAGGACGACACGGGCGCCGTCCGGGACGACATCTCGCAGGGCCTGCGAACCACCGCGGTCGCCATCGTGCCGATCGCCTTCGGCTTCCTCGCACTCGGCATCCCGATGTGCACGCTGATCTTCGGCCCCTCCGGCACCGGCGCGGCCACGAACATGGGCTTCATGCTGATGGCCTTCGGGCTCGGCCTGATCCCGTACTCCGTGCAATACGTGGTCCTGCGCGCCTTCTACGCGTACGAGGACACCCGGACCCCGTTCTACAACACGGTCATCGTGGCAGCCGTCAACGCGAGCGCCTCCGCGGTCTGCTTCTTCGTGATCCCGGCGCGTTGGGCCGTGGTCGGTATGGCGGCCTCGTACGGTCTGGCCTACATGATCGGTGTCGGAATCGCCTGGCGTCGGCTCAAGAAGCGGCTGGGTGGCGATCTGGACGGATCCAGGGTCATGCGGACGTACGCGCGGCTGTCCATCGCCTCGCTGCCCGCGGCACTGCTCAGTGGAGCCGCCTGCTACGGCATCAGCCGGACCCTGGGACAGGGCGTCGGCGGCTCGATGCTCGCGCTCGCAGGGGGAGGAATCGTCTTGCTCGGCGTCTTCTACGTGGCCGCGCGACGCATGCGCATCGAAGAGCTCAACTCGATGGTCGGCATGGTCCGCGGACGGCTGGGGCGCTGAGGTCGGGGTACGCGCACAACCATCGTCCGCCGCCGCGTGTCGCTCATAGCGGCGGACTGTGGGCACAATTGGCTTTGGCGTGTCAGAGCGCTCAACGGATGGGGAGGCAGGAACGACGGTGGCGGAACGGAGCACGGCTGCCGTCGACGTGGCAGACAACAGCGGCGACGAGCCGCTGACCGCACAAGCGGACCAGTCCACGGCCGACGGGGAGGCCCAGAACCGGGAGCGGGACACGGAGAGCTCGGCGAGCGAAGAGGCACAGGGACACGGCGATACCGGCAACCCTTCGCAGACGACACCGCCCGAACTGCACAGCGGCCACAAACTCGCCAGGCGATACCGCCTGGAGGAGTGCGTCACCCGTCTGGACGGTTTCAGCAGTTGGCGTGCCGTGGACGAGAAACTGCGTCGCGCGGTAGGCGTGCACGTACTGCCCGCCGACCACACGCGCGCCCGCTCGGTGCTGGCGGCGGCCCGGTCCTCGGCGTTGCTGGGAGACCCCCGCTTCGTCCAGGTCCTCGACGCCGTCGAGGAGAACGACCTCGTCTACGTGGTGCACGAATGGCTGCCCGACGCCACGGAGTTGACGGCGCTGCTGGCTTCCGGGCCGCTGGAGCCGCACGACGCGTACCAGATGGTCACGCAGGTCTCGCACGCCATGGCCGCCGCACACCGCGAGGGCCTCGCACACCTGCGGCTCAACCCGAGCGCCGTGCTGCGTTCCGCCTCCGGGCAGTGGCGCATCCGCGGTCTCGCGGTGAACGCCGCGCTGCGCGGCATCAGCTCGGACACCCCGCAGCGGACGGACACGGAGGCGATCGGCGCGCTGCTGTACGCCGCCCTCACCCAGCGCTGGCCGTACGAGAACGACGCGCACGGCCTCTCCGGGCTCCCCAAGGGCGTCGGGCTCATCGCGCCCGACCAGGTCCGTGCGGGCGTCCACAGGGGGCTGTCGGAGCTTTCCATGCGCGCCCTCGTCAACGACGGCGCCACCGCCTCCCGTCACGAGACTCCGTGCACGACGCCGGAGGAACTGGTGAAGGCGGTCGGGGAGATGCCGCGCATCCGCCCGCCGGAGCCCGCGTTCACCGCGCCGCCCGACTACCAGCACACGACGTACCAGCAGGGGAGCTACGGCCGGCCGGCCCCGCACCCGGGTCTCACCCAGCCGATCCAGACCCCGCCGCCGCCGTTGCAGAGCCGAACCGGCAAGGCTCTGAAGTGGGCCGTCTCGGCGCTGCTGATCGCCGCGCTCGGACTCGGCAGCTGGCAGCTGGCCGACGCCCTCATGAACAGGAGCGGCCAGTCCGGCGAACCGGACACCAGCCAGACGACCGACGGCAACGACAAGGGCACCGACAAGGCCAAGCCCGTCACCACGCTCAGCATCAAGGGCGCCGCGGAGTACTACCCGGACGGCAAGCCGCAGCACGCAAACGACGCGAGGCTGACGTACGACAACAGCTCGTCGACGTACTGGCGGACGTACTCCTACAACGACGGCCCCACGCTGGCGCCGTTCAAGCAGGGCGTCGGCATCGTCTACGACCTGGGCTCGGTCAAGGAGGTGTCAGCCGCCTCGATAGGGCTGTACTACACCGGCGACCACACGACGGCCACGCTGTACGCGGCCGACTCCCTGTCGTCGTCCGCCCCCCTCAGCTCCATGACGAAGATCGCCACGAACAGGACCAGTGGCACGGACCTGAAGATCTCCGCCAAGAAGGCGGTGAAGACCCGGTACGTTCTCGTCTGGCTCACGGATGTGCCCTACGCGAACCGTGACCAGTTCAGCGGGTCCGGTTACAAGCAGGCGATCACCGACGTGAAGTTCACGGGCTGAGAGCTCACTGAGGGAGGGGGTCCGATGGCGCACAGCGCTGATCACAGCGACGTAAGCGATCAGGATCTCCTGGCCCGGCACGTGGAGGGCGACCCCGACGCCTTCGGTGAGCTCGTGCGACGGCACCGGGACCGGTTGTGGGCGGTGGCCCTGCGGACGCTGGGCGACCGTGAGGAGGCCGCCGACGCCGTCCAGGACGCGCTGGTGTCCGCCTATCGGGCCGCCCACACCTATCGTGGCCAGGCGGCCGTCACGACCTGGCTGCACCGCATCACGGTGAACGCCTGCCTGGACCGGGCCCGCAAGGCCGCCTCGCGCAAGACGTCGCCCGTCGACGACACCGAGCGCCTGGAGCAGCTCCTGGAGCCGCACGAGTCCGCTTCCGCCCCGGCCGAGCGCAATGATCTGCACCGCCAGCTGCTGGAAGCTCTGGGCACCCTGCCGCAGGATCAGCGGGCGGCGCTCGTGCTGGTGGACATGCAGGGCTACCCGGTCGCTGAGGCCGCGCGCATCCTCGACGTGCCCACCGGCACGGTGAAGAGCCGTTGCGCCCGAGGCAGAGCCAGACTCCTGCCGCTGCTGACCCATCTGCGTGCGGATGGTGAGAGCGGCGGCAAAAAGTCGGGGCGCGGAAGGAACCGGACGCAGGGGACATCCGTCCCACCCGCAGCAGGACCACATGATGCAGGGCCAAGCGATTCAGCTGCTGTGAAGGGCGGAGGTGGGCGAGCGTGACATCCACGACCGACACGGCCGGACATCCCGATGTCGCGGAGATCTCCGACCTCAGCGAAGGTCTGCTCCCCGCGTCACGGACGACTCACCTACGGCAGCATCTGGACGAGTGCTCCCTCTGCGCCGATGTCTATGACTCGCTGGAAGAGATCCGTGGTCTCCTCGGCACCCTGCCGGGTCCTCCCCGTATGCCTGACGACGTGGCGGGGCGGATCGACGCGGCCCTGGCCGCCGAGGCTCTTCTGAACGCCGGGGCCCAGGGGGAGGAGACAGCCACGGAGCCTGCTTCCATCGAGGTCCCCCGCACGACACGGGAGGAGGACACCGCGCATGTTTCACGTGAAACATCGTCGGCGGTGGATCGGCCTGCCGGTCGTCCACGCGCGTCCACCGGCCCCGGACGCACCGGCAAGAGGCGCTCCAAGCGTCGTACGACCGTCATCGGCGCTGTCTTCGCGATCGCGGCCCTGGGCTTCGGGGCAGTCCTCGTCCAGTCGGGCGGTGAGAACGAGGGTCCCGGGCCGGAGACTGCGACAGCGGCCTCCACGACCTTCTCCGGCGTGAAGCTGGAGAAGCGGGTCCAGGCGCTCCTGGGTGAGAACAGCAACGGGACCAAGCGCTCGCCCAGCAAGGAGTCCTTCGGAACCGCGACGGCGCCCGACAGGAGCAGGAACACCGTCCTCAAGGCCGAGGTCCCCGGCTGTATCGCCCAAGGCATCGGTGACGTCACCGGTGTGATCGCCACCGAGCCCGGTACCTACCGGGGAGACGACGCCTATCTGGTGCTGCTGCCCGACCGTACCGACGACTCACGCGTCACCGCCTATGTCGTCGACGCCTCCTGTGTCGACAAGGCCACGGAATCCGCCGGTGACGTTCTCTTGAAGCAGTCCTACCCTCGCTCCTGAGGACTGCCTCGGGCGTTGTGTCTCTTCAGGCTCCCTGTGCGGTGCGCTGTCTCCGTGTGCCCGGACACAGTGGGAATGCGCGCCCCTTAGGATCCGTTGGGTGGGGTGAGAGTTCCGAGAGCAGCTCCCACCGGCAGGTACGCAGCAGTCTCCAGAGACGAGGAATCAAGCCGTGAGCGACGTCCGTAACGTGATCATCATCGGCTCCGGGCCCGCCGGCTACACGGCGGCGCTCTACACCGCGCGCGCGTCGCTGAAGCCGCTGGTGTTCGAGGGCGCCGTCACCGCAGGCGGCGCGCTGATGAACACCACCGAGGTGGAGAACTTCCCCGGCTTCCGGGACGGCATCATGGGTCCCGACCTCATGGACAACATGCGTGGCCAGGCCGAACGATTCGGTGCCGAGCTCATTCCGGACGACATCGTGGCCGTGGACCTCAGCGGCGAGATCAAGACCGTCACGGACACGGGCGGCACCGTGCACCGCGCCAAGGCCGTCATCGTCACCACGGGCTCCCAGCACCGCAAGCTCGGGCTGCCCAACGAGGACGCGCTCTCCGGCCGCGGTGTCTCCTGGTGTGCCACCTGTGACGGGTTCTTCTTCAAGGACCAGGACATCGCCGTGATCGGCGGCGGGGACACGGCGATGGAAGAGGCCACCTTCCTCTCCCGGTTCGCCAAGTCCGTGACCGTCGTGCACCGCCGGGACACGCTCCGCGCCTCCAAGGCGATGCAGGATCGCGCGATCGCCGACCCGAAGATCTCCTTCGTGTGGGACAGCGAGGTCGCCGAGATCCAGGGCGGCCAGAAGCTCGCCGGGCTGAAGCTGCGCAACCTCAAGACGGGCGAGACGTCCGAGCTGCCGGTGACGGGCCTGTTCATCGCGATCGGCCACGACCCGCGCACGGAACTCTTCAAGGGTCAGCTCGATCTGGACGACGAGGGCTATCTCAAGGTGGCCTCCCCGTCCACCCGGACGAACCTGACCGGCGTCTTCGGCGCTGGTGACGTCGTCGACCACACGTACCGCCAGGCGATCACCGCGGCCGGCACCGGCTGTGCCGCGGCCCTCGACGCCGAGCGGTACCTCGCGGCCCTCGCAGACGGCGACCAGGCCGCCGAGCCCGAGAAGACCACCGTCTGACCCCCGTCCGCCCCACCGCACCAACCAGTTAGGAGCCCTCAGTGGCCGGCACTCTGAAGAACGTGACCGACGACTCCTTCGAGCAGGATGTCCTCAAGAGCGACAAGCCCGTCCTGGTGGACTTCTGGGCCGCCTGGTGCGGCCCGTGCCGCCAGATCGCGCCCTCCCTCGAAGCGATCGCCCAGGAGTACGGCGACAAGATCGAGATCGTCAAGCTCAACATCGACGAGAACCCGGCCACGGCTGCCAAGTACGGCGTCATGTCCATCCCGACGCTGAACGTCTACCAGGCCGGCGAGGTCGCCAAGACGATCGTCGGTGCCAAGCCCAAGGCAGCGATCGTGCGCGATCTCGAGGACTTCATCGCCGAGTGATGTTTCACGTGAAACATGAAGAGGCCGACCCGAGCGGGTCGGCCTCTTCGTTTTACAGCGGTCGCAACGCCGGCTCCTTCTGCACGGCACCCAGAAGCCGGTCCAGGGCCAGCTCGACGTCCTCCTTCCAGGAGAGCGTCGTCCTCAGCTCCAGCCGCAGGCGCGGATAAGTGGGGTGCGGGCGAACCGTCTTGAAGCCGACCGCCGTCAGGTGATCAGCGGGGAGGACACACGCGGGCTCCTTCCAACGGGCGTCTCCGAAGGCCTCGATCGCCTTGAAGCCCCGCCGCAGGAGATCCTTGGCGACCGTCTGCACCATCACACGGCCGAGCCCCTGGCCCTGATAGCCCTGTGTGATGGAGGCGGTCATCAACTGAACCGCGTCCGGTGACACCGGACTTGTGGGGAACGCCAGCGCTCGGGGCACATAGGCCGGAGGCGCGTACAGCACGAACCCCACCGGTACCTCGTCCACGTAGACGACCCGGCCGCACGATCCCCAGTCCAGCAGGACGGCGGAGATCCACGCCTCTTTCTCCAGAGCGGGAGTGCCTGCTCTTACCGCGGCCTCGCCGCTGACTGGGTCGAGTTCCCAGAAGACACACGAGCGACAGCGCTTGGGAATGTCCTGAAGGTTGTCCAGCGTGAGCGGTACGAGCCGACGCCCCATGAAGGCTGTTCCTCGCTTCCTTCGCCCGCAGCGCCGCGAGCGGCTGTCAGAGCGCTCCGCTCCCGGAGCAGACTGCCGATGAATCCGCCGACCGCCCCCAGTCCCAGACCTGCCGTCACCAGCCCGGAACGGCTCACGGTTCGCATGGCTCCGCCTCTCCACAGAAGACCCGCCAGTCGATGCGCCCTACCCGAACGCATCGTATCCACGATGTGATTGCCTCGATACCGCCTCAAAGCAAAGAGCGGGCTGTGTCCGGTATACATCGGACGCAGCCCGCTCAGGCGGTCGACGGGCCGAAGGCGGGCCCATCCCTCAGGAGACTCAGGCCTCCGTCTCCTCCGTGTCGTCGTCCAGCAGGCTCTTCTGCAGTGCCAGCTTCTCGCCCGGGGCGAGCGTGCTCAGAATCCGCTCAAGGTCCTCCGTGGAGGCGAACTCCACAGTGATCTTGCCCTTCTTCTGGCCAAGGTCGATCTTCACCCGGGTCTCGAAACGATCCGAGAGGCGGGTCGCGAGTTCACCCAGCGCCGGAGAGGGCACCGAGCCGGCACGAGGGCCCTTGGACCGCGTGGATGCCTTCGGATGCGATCCCATGAGGGTGACGATCTCTTCCACGGCTCGGACCGAGAGTCCCTCGGCCACGATCCGGTGAGCCAGCTTGTCCTGCTCCTCCGAGTCCTCGACAGAGAGCAGTGCCCGGGCGTGCCCCGCGGAGAGAACACCGGCGGCCACGCGACGCTGGACCGCCGGCGAGAGCTTCAGCAGACGCAGCGTGTTGGAGACCTGCGGGCGGGACCGCCCGATACGGTCCGCCAGCTGATCGTGCGTGCAGTTGAAGTCCTTCAGCAACTGGTCGTAGGCGAACGCTTCTTCCAGCGGGTTCAGCTGGGCACGGTGGAGGTTCTCCAGAAGCGCGTCCAGAAGCAGCTTCTCGTCGTCCGTCGCCCGCACGATCGCCGGAATCGCTTCCAGCTGTGCCTCATGGCAGGCACGCCAGCGCCGTTCGCCCATGATCAGCTCGTAGCGGGCCGGACCCACCTGACGAACCACGATGGGCTGGAGAAGACCGACCTCCTTGATGGAGGTGACGAGCTCCTGAAGAAGGTCCTCGTCGAACACCTCGCGTGGCTGACGCGGGTTCGGGGTGATGGAGTCGAGAGGCAGCTCGGCGAAGTAGGCGCCGACGGGAGCGGCCGGCAGCTCCGTCGCACCGTTCGAAGACGCTTCCTCTGTTTCACGTGAAACAGGCGGGAGGGTGGCCACCTTCGAGGCCCCCACCCCACGCTCCGGGGTGAAGACAGATGGCACCGCCGATGGCGCGGGTGCGGACGCTCCCGCCGCGGGAGAATCCTTCTCTCCTGTCGCCGCCGCTGGGATCAGTGCGGCGAGACCACGGCCCAACCCCCTCCGTCGATCACTCACTGGACGCCCTCCACCACACTCGGATTGTTCTGAGCACCGATATGGACCTGCGTCGGGTCGTACCCCACGCCCACGCCCTTCAGTGCGATTTCTCGTGCCGCCTCAAGATAGGAGAGGGCACCGCTCGATCCTGGATCGTAGGTCAGCACCGTCTGCCCGTAGCTCGGCGCCTCGGAGATACGGACCGAGCGGGGAATGCTCGTCCGCAGCACCTCCTCGCCGAAGTGGGTGCGCACCTCGTCGGCGACCTGGGACGCCAGTCGCGTCCGGCCGTCGTACATGGTGAGCAGGATGGTCGACACATGAAGAATGGGGTTGAGGTGCCCCCGTACCAGGTCGACGTTGCGGAGCAGCTGGCCCAGGCCCTCCAGCGCGTAGTACTCGCACTGGATCGGGATGAGTACCTCCTGGCCGGCGACCATCGCGTTCACCGTCAGCAGGCCGAGCGAGGGCGGGCAGTCGATGAGGATGTAGTCCAAGGGCTGCTCGTACGCCTGAATCGCTCGTTGCAGCCGACTCTCTCGTGCCACGAGGGACACCAGCTCGATCTCCGCACCGGCGAGATCGATCGTGGCGGGAGCGCAGAAGAGACCCTCTACGTCGGCAACGGGCTGGACGACTTCCGCCAGGGGCTTGCTGTCGATCAGCACGTCGTAGATGGAGGGCACCTCGGCGTGATGGTCGATCCCCAGCGCGGTGGACGCGTTGCCCTGTGGGTCGAGGTCGATCACCAGGACACGGGCGCCGTGCAGAGCCAGCGAAGCGGCGAGGTTGACCGTCGTCGTGGTCTTGCCCACCCCGCCCTTCTGGTTGGCGACGACCATGACCCTGGTCTGCTCGGGCCGGGGCAGACCTTCGCCGGCCCGGCCCAGAGCCTCTACCGCCAGCTGGGCAGCACGACCGATGGGAGTGTCGTCCATCGGGGGCGGTGTTTCACGTGAAACATCGTCCCCCATCGACTCGGTACGGGGACCGGGGACCGGATCGGTCATCGGTCCCGCGATGTTGGCGTCGGACCGCAAGGATTCACTCTCCTCGACTTCAGGCTCGCAATGAACAGAGCCTCCCATGCCTTCGGGGTCGTGAACCAGTGAGGCCTGGTCTTCTGTGGAGAATTCCACCTCTGTGGAAAACTCCGTTACCTCTCCGAGTGACCCGAGAGGCTTCCGGTCGCGCGGTTCGGCCGCGGCGCGGCCACGGCTGATGATGCCGTGCAGCAATGAGCGACGTTTCACGTGAAACACGATGCCCAGCGACACAGGCCACGCTGACGCGACACTCCGGAACGCGGGGGTTTGGCAGCTTGTGTGGAGTAGGGGCGCGTCGCCAGGACGGATCAGCGACGGCCCGGGGCCAGCATCTAGCGGCGTCGGCGGGCGCGACCCGTCCGGGCCGCCTTGGCCCTCTTCGCGGCAAAGCGCACGCCACCCGGGCTCTCCCCGACCTCGACCCGGACGACCGTGGACAGGGGATCGACCACGCCCTCGCCGACGTGAAGGACCGAGGTCTCCACCGCGCCGAGCTTGCTGAGAGCCGAGGCCGCGCTCTTCAGCTCCTCCTCAGCGGTGTCTCCCTTGAGGGCGAGCATCTCTCCATAGGGGCGCAGCAGAGGAATGCCCCAGGCGGCCAGTCGGTCCAGCGGGGCCACTGCCCGGGCCGTCACCACGTGGACGGGCTGCAGGGTCCCGAGGACCTCCTCGGCCCGGCCGCGGACGACGGTCACATGGTCGAGGCCCAGGAGCTCGACGACCTCGGTCAGGAAGTTCGTGCGCCTCAGCAGCGGCTCCAGCAGCGTGATCTTCAGGTCCTGCCGGACGAGGGCCAGCGGAATACCGGGAAGACCGGCGCCGGACCCGACATCGCACACCGTGACGCCCTCGGGGACGACCTCGGAGAGCACCGCGCAGTTCAGCAGATGCCTCTCCCACAGGCGGGGCACCTCACGCGGGCCGATGAGCCCTCGCTGCACGCCCGCCTCGGCCAGCAGCTCGGCGTACCGGACCGCGTCCGCGTAGCGATCACCGAATACGTCGCGTGCCTGCTCGGGCGCAGGGGGGAGCTCCGCTGACTCCGTCACGGGGACCGTCCTTCCGTACAGCAAGAGCGCACTGGGCGCTGACATCAGAACAACAGGCTGACAAAGTTCGGCCCCGCCTGCGGGCAGACGGGGCCGGAGAAACTACGTACCGAATCAGGCGGGCAGCACGACGACGAAGCGCTGCGGCTCCTCGCCCTCGGACTCGCTGCGCAGGCCGGCCGACTTGACCGCGTCGTGCACGACCTTGCGCTCGAACGGCGTCATCGGCTTCAGCTTCACGGGCTCGCCGCTGCTCTTGGCCTCGGCGGCCGCCTTGGCGCCCAGCTCGGAGAGCTCGGCGCGCTTCTGGGCGCGGTAACCCGCGATGTCCAGCATCAGGCGGCTGCGGTCACCGGTCTCGCGGTGCACGGCCAGGCGCGTCAGCTCCTGGAGCGCCTCGAGCACCTCACCCTCGCGGCCGACGAGCTTGTTCAGGTCGCGGCCACCGGAGTCGCTGATGATCGAGACAGAGGCACGGTCGGCCTCGACGTCCATGTCGATGTCGCCGTCGAGGTCTGCGATGTCCAGCAGACCTTCCAGGTAGTCCGCCGCGATCTCACCCTCCTGCTCCAGGCGGGTCAGGGTGTCGCCACCCTCGGAGGCGGTGGAGGTGGTGCCTTCCGTCACGGGAGGAACTCCTTCTTACTTCTTGGACGGGGACTTGGGGCGCTGCTGACCCTTGCGCTGACCGGACTGGGCCTTGCTGCGCCCACCGGTGCCGGGCTTGGCCGCGGCCTTGCCGGCCGCAGCCGTCGGCTTGGCGTCCTCCGGCTGGTCGGACTTGCTCAGCGACGTGGGCTCGTTCTTCGGCTCGTCGTCGTCGACGCTCCTCGCGCCGCCGGACTGACGCTGTGCCTTGCTCTGGCGCTTGGGCTGCTGGCGCTTGGGCGTACCGGGGGTCGGCGTGCCGTCCTCGGCCGTGGCGACGGCGACCTCGCTCTTGATCACCGTGCCGTCGCTCTGGGCCGCGAGGCCCTCCTTGCCCAGGCCGGTGATGAACTTCCGCTCGTGCTCGTTGCGGTCGCGGCCCTTGACGACAATGGCCTTGACGATGGCGCGCTCGCGGCGGTTGCGGGTCTTGCCGTGCCGCGTGACGTGCTTGAAGAGACGCTCCAGGTAGGCGGCCTGCGCCTTGGAACCCGGGGTCGGGTTGTTGTGGATGACGTACATCTGCTGGCCCATGGTCCACACGTTGGTGGTCAGCCAGTAGACGAGGACACCGACCGGGAAGTTGATGCCGAAGACCGCGAACATGACGGGGAAGACGTACATCAGCATCTTCTGCTGCTGCATGAACGGCGTCTTCACCGTGGTGTCGACGTTCTTCGTCATCAGCTGACGCTGCGTGTAGAACTGCGACGCGGACATCAGGACGATCATGACCGCGGTGACGATACGGACCGTGGTCAGCGAGGCGTCGAGCGCGACGACGTCGGCGGTGCTGTCGGTGAACTTCGCCGCGAGCGGGGCTCCGAAGATGTGCGCCTTCTGCGCGCTCTCCAGCAGGCTCTGGTTGATGACACCGATGGTGTCGTTGTTCGCGATGCTGTTGAGCACGTGGTACAGGGCGAAGAAGAACGGGGACTGCGCCAGGATGGGAAGGCACGAGGAGAGCGGGTTGGTACCCGTCTCCTTGTACAGCTTCATCATCTCTTCGGACTGGCGCTGCTTGTCGTTCTTGTAGCGCTCCTGGATCTTCTTCATCTCGGGCTGCAGCGTCTGCATCGCCCGGGTCGCCTTGATCTGCTTCACGAAGAGCGGGATCAGGCAGATACGGATGAGGATCACCAGGGACACGATGGACAGGCCCCAGGCCCATCCGGTGTCCGGGCCGAAGACGGCGCCGTACACCTTGTGGAACTGGACGATGACCCAGGAGACAGGTGTCGTGATGAAGCTGAAGAGGCTGGCAATCGTGTCCACTAATCATGCTCCTTGGGCATGGGACGGGCTCTCGGCGGCCGGGCTCGAAGGAACGTGCCCTTCGGTGGCCGGTTCGGCGGCGGAGGACCCGCCCTTGCGTGCACGCCACGTGCCACGCACCATCTCGTGCCACCGTGGGCGCTTGCGCGGCGGGACATGGTCCACACCGCCGAGCGACCACGGATTGCACCGCAGGATGCGCCAGGCGGTGAGTGCCGTTCCCTTGATCGCACCGTGCCGGTCGATGGCCGTGTAGCCGTAGTGGGAGCACGACGGGTAGTACTTGCACACCGGCCCGAGCAGCGGACTGATCGTCCACTGGTACAGCTTGATCAGCGCCAGCAGCGGGTACTTCATCGTGCGCCCCCTCCCAGCAGCCGCCCCAGGGCGGCATCCAGGTCTTGGGCCAGTTGTACGTGGTCGGCGTCACCCGCTCCGGGCAGCGCTCGTACTACTACCAGGCTACCGGGGGGCAACAGGGCGACTCGATCGCGCATCAGATGGCGAAGCCTGCGCTTCACCTTGTTACGGACGACCGAGCCACCGACGGCTTTGCTCACGACGAAACCCGCACGCGTCGGGGGAGCGCTCTCCCCAGGCGCGTGCGGGTCCGTGGCACCGCTACGTAGGTGAACGACGAGGAGTGGGCGGCCTGCGCGGCGTCCTCGTCGTACCGCGGTCGCGAAGTCCTCGCGCCGCCTCAGCCGATGCTCGGTAGGCAGCACGACGTCATGACCTGATCAGGATCAGGCGGACAGGCTGGCGCGACCCTTGCTGCGACGGTTCGCGAGAATCGCGCGACCGGCACGGGTACGCATCCGCAGGCGGAAGCCGTGGGTCTTCGCGCGACGACGGTTGTTCGGCTGGAAGGTGCGCTTGCTCACTCGGGGGCTCCAGAAAGAAATCGGTGTTTGGCGGGTGCCGTCCTGGCTGTCACCGTGCGCCCACGAGTAGCTCGTATAAACGCCCGAGTGCACCGCTGTCCGATCACCTGACGCGATCTGTGCCCATCGGAGGCAGGCGGCAGCAGCCATCGACAACTCGACCTGGTTACGGTACGCGCGGCTACGCCATCCGGTCAAACCGGAGGTCACAGAGAGACACTGTCCACAGCCTGGGGACAACAACTTGAACCGTACCCGTCGCCGTGACTACCGTGACTGAACTCCGATTCGTTCCTTTTCCTTTGGCTGCCGGGGCCCGACCCGCCCACCAGCCCGCGTTCCGAGTGCCCCACCCGAGTTCCGAAACCGACCTGTCCCAGAACCACACGTTCGTGGGACCTGTGAGAGAGCGTGCCCTGTGGCTGACGTACCTGCCGATCTTGCCGCAGTGTGGCCACGCGTACTGGAGAAGCTCCTCGGTGAGGGCCACGGTCAAGGCGTCGAGGTGAAGGACGAGCGCTGGATCAAGCGCTGCCAGCCTCTGGCACTGGTCGCGGACACGGCTCTGCTCGCCGTTCCGAACGAGTTCGCCAAGGGCGTACTGGAGGGTCGTCTCGCGCCGATCGTCAGCGAGACCCTGAGCCGGGAGTGCGGCCGCCCGATCCGTATCGCGATCACCGTGGACAGCTCCGTCGGCGAGCCGCCGCCCCCGCCGGTCCAGCACCGTTTCGAGGAGCCGGAGCTGCCCTCCGTCCCGGCCCAGAGCCGGGACGGCTACGACGGCAGAGCCCCGTACGACGGGCAGGGACGCGACGCGCGCGGTGGGTACGAGAACCAGAACGCCTACGAGAACAACAACACGTACGAGCCCCAGAACGGATACGACGGCCAGGCCCGCGACCCCTACGACGGATACGGCCGTCACCGGGCCGAGGACCGCGGCCCGGGACGCGGCGAGCAGCTGGGCGGCGGGGCCGGTGAGCAGTTGCCGCCGCCTCGCTCGGAACACCCCGCCGGCCGCTCGGACCAGCTTCCGACCGCGCGCCCCGCGTATCCGTCCGAGTACCAGCGGCCCGAACCGGGCGCCTGGCCGCGGCCCTCGCAGGACGACTACGGCTGGCAGCAGCAGCGGCTCGGTTTCCCGGAGCGGGATCCCTACGCCTCGCCGTCGTCGGACTACCGCTCGCAGTCGAGGGACCGGTCGCCCTACGACCAGCAGCGTTCCGAGTACGACCAGCACCGCGGCGACTACGACCGGCCGGGTGCCGACTCCGACTATCCGCGCCAGGACCGGCGCGAGCTTCCCGAGCCGCCGCCGGGCTCCGGACACGTGCACCGGGGCGGGCCGGCGAGCAGCGCGCCCGGCCCGCTGGCGGCGCAGCCGGCGCCGGCGTCCGGCCCGGGTGAGCCGACGGCACGCCTGAACCCGAAGTACCTCTTCGACACCTTCGTCATCGGCGCCTCGAACCGTTTCGCGCACGCGGCCGCGGTGGCCGTCGCCGAGGCTCCCGCCAAGGCGTACAACCCCCTCTTCATCTACGGGGAGTCCGGACTCGGCAAGACGCACCTGCTGCACGCGATCGGGCACTACGCGCGCAGCCTCTATCCGGGCACGCGCGTGCGGTACGTCAGCTCGGAGGAGTTCACCAACGAGTTCATCAACTCCATCCGCGACGGCAAGGGCGACAGCTTCCGCAAGCGGTACCGGGAGATGGACATCCTGCTCGTGGACGACATCCAGTTCCTGGCGGACAAGGAGTCGACGCAGGAGGAGTTCTTCCACACCTTCAACACGCTCCACAACGCGAACAAGCAGATCGTGCTCTCCAGCGACCGGCCGCCGAAGCAGCTGGTGACGCTGGAGGACCGGCTGCGGAACCGTTTCGAGTGGGGCCTGATCACCGACGTCCAGCCGCCCGAGCTGGAGACGCGGATCGCGATCCTGCGCAAGAAGGCGGTGCAGGAGCAGCTCAACGCCCCGCCGGAGGTCCTGGAGTTCATCGCCTCCCGCATCTCGCGCAACATCCGCGAGCTGGAGGGCGCGCTGATCCGGGTGACGGCGTTCGCGTCGCTCAACCGGCAGCCGGTGGACCTCGGTCTGACCGAGATCGTCCTCAAGGACCTGATCCCCGGCGGCGAGAACGCGTCCCCCGAGATCACGGCCACCGCGATCATGGGTGCGACGGCCGACTACTTCGGCCTCACGGTCGAGGACCTCTGCGGCACCTCGCGCGGTCGCGCCCTGGTGACCGCCCGGCAGATCGCCATGTACCTGTGCCGGGAGCTGACCGACCTGTCGCTGCCCAAGATCGGCGCGCAGTTCGGCAACCGTGACCACACCACCGTCATGCACGCCGACCGCAAGATCCGCGCGCTCATGGCCGAGCGGCGCTCCATCTACAACCAGGTGACGGAGCTGACGAACCGCATCAAGAACGGCTGACGAAGGGCCGTCGTACGCCGCCGAAGGCGCCCCGGGACGTGTTCCCGAGGGCGCCTTCGGCGTTCTCGAGCCGGCCTTCGGGCGTCGTCGGGCCTGCTTCGGTCGCCGTCGCGCCGGCCTTCGGACGCCGTCGAGGCGGCTTCAGACGTCGTCGCGCCGGCCTTCGGACGCCGTGGAGCCGGCTTCGGGCGTCGCCAAGCCGACATCAGGTGTTCGAATACCAGCCGGGTTACGGCCTCCCTCCACAGATTCGGGGACTTTCTTCCGTCCACACCCTGGGGACCGGGAAGTTATGCAGATCGTGTCCACAGGGACGCTTGCTGAGGGATCATCAGGCCAGGTCAGTCCCCTGTGGATTCGTGGACGAAAGATCTCCACAGGCTGTGGACGAAGCGGTGATCCACAGACTGTGGACGAGGTTGTCCACCGACGGCCCACAGGTCACGCCCGGTTGTCCCCAGTGATCGACGGCTTCTCCACATGCCTGTCCACTGTTCGGCAAGCCAACGCGCCTCCTCACTGTGTCGAGTGAAAGGCGTCACACGAAGTTGCCTGGTTGGGCTGTGGGAAAGACGGGTAAACCTGGGGACGCCGCTGGGGAGAAGTAGCCCCGGGCTGTGCACGGTGTGTGCAGAACTTTCCGTTCTCCACAGAGACCCCCGGTTGTCCACCGCCTCCGCCCACAGGCCCGGTGGACAAAATTTGCCTCCTGAGCTGCGAAAACGGGGTTATCCACGGTTTCCACAGGCCCTACTACTACTCCCAACTAGAGAGAGCTGGGAATCCGTTTCGAAGTGGGTCCTGTGCACAACTCGCTCCTGGCTGCCCGACCGCGCCTCGTCACGACTTGACCCCGAGAGGCTCCGAGTGTCAGTGGTGTGCGTCAGACTGGTCCCCGGTGTCCTTCCCGTCACAGGGACCACCGACACCGAGACAGACGACGAAGCCAGGCAGGGCGAGAAGCGCCGGCAGCAGCAGGAGGCGGCAACAGTGAAGATCCGGGTGGAACGCGACGTACTCGCGGAGGCCGTGGCCTGGGCGGCGCGCAGCCTCCCGGCACGGCCGCCGGCGCCTGTCCTCGCCGGCCTCCTTCTGAAGGCCGAGGAAGGCCAGCTGAGCCTCTCCAGCTTCGACTACGAGGTCTCCGCCCGGGTCTCCGTGGAGGCGGAGGTCGACGAGGAAGGCACGGTGCTCGTCTCCGGCCGGCTGCTCGCCGACATCTGCCGCGCCCTGCCCAACCGGCCGGTGGAGATCTCCACAGACGGTGTACGGGCCACGGTGGTCTGCGGCTCCTCGCGGTTCACCCTCCACACACTGCCTGTGGAGGAGTACCCGTCCCTGCCGCAGATGCCGAACGCCACGGGCACCGTCCCCGGCGAGGTCTTCGCCTCCGCCGCCGCCCAGGTTGCCATCGCCGCCGGGCGCGACGACACGCTGCCCGTCCTCACCGGTGTGCGCATCGAGATCGAGGGCGACACGGTCACGCTGGCCTCCACCGACCGCTACCGCTTCGCGGTCCGCGAGTTCCTGTGGAAGCCGGAGAACCCCGAGGCGTCCGCGGTCGCCCTGGTGCCCGCCAAGACGCTCCTGGACACCGCCAAGGCCCTCACGAGCGGCGACAGCGTCATCCTGGCGCTCTCCGGATCGGGCTCGGGCGAAGGGCTGATCGGTTTCGAGGGCGCGGGCCGCCGTACGACCACGCGGCTGCTGGAGGGCGACCTCCCGAAGTACCGCACCCTGTTCCCGACCGAGTTCAACAGCGTGGCCGTCATCGAGACCGCGCCCTTCGTCGAGGCCGTCAAGCGCGTGGCCCTGGTCGCCGAGCGGAACACCCCGGTGCGGCTCAGCTTCGAGCAGGGCGTGCTGATCCTGGAGGCCGGCTCCAGCGACGACGCACAGGCTGTGGAAAGGGTCGACGCGCAGCTGGAGGGCGACGACATCTCGATCGCCTTCAACCCCACGTTCCTGCTGGACGGCCTGAGCGCCATCGACTCCCCGGTGGCCCAGCTGTCGTTCACCACGTCCACCAAGCCCGCGCTGCTCAGCGGCAAGCCGGCTCTGGACGCCGAGGCGGACGAGGCCTACAAGTACCTGATCATGCCGGTGCGGCTCAGCGGCTGACCGGCCGGACACCGCCGCGGCTCGGCCGCGGCGGTGTCCACAGGGTTGTGGGTTCCGGTGGATCACCGGGCCCTCGGTACGAAGCCGCAGGTCGGGGGCTACTTATGAGCGGGTATGCCCACAGGTGTGCGTGAGCGTCCGGGTCTAGGCTCGTAGGTGGGTACGTACGTGCCCGCACGCAGACGTCGCAACCTAAGGAACCACTGATGGAGCTCGGTCTCGTCGGCCTCGGCAAGATGGGCGGGAACATGCGCGAGCGCATCCGCCGCGCAGGCCACACCGTCATCGGATACGACCGGAACCCGGATCTCGCCGATGTCCACAGCCTGGAAGAGCTGGTGGGCAAGCTCCACGGCCCGCGGGTCGTGTGGGTGATGGTCCCGGCGGGTGCCGCCACCCAGTCGACCGTCGACGAGCTGGCCGAACTGCTGCAGCCCGGGGACGTCGTCGTCGACGGCGGGAACTCCCGGTGGACGGACGACGAGAAGCACGCCGAGCAGCTGGCCGCCAAGGGCATAGGCTTCGTCGACTGCGGTGTCTCCGGCGGCGTCTGGGGACTGGAGAACGGCTACGCGCTGATGTACGGCGGTGACGCGGAGAACGTCGCCAAGGTGCAGCCGGTGTTCGACGCGCTGAAGCCCGAGGGCGACCTCGGGGCGGTGCACGCCGGCAAGGTCGGTGCCGGGCACTTCGCGAAGATGGTCCACAACGGCATCGAGTACGCGATGATGCAGGCGTACGCCGAGGGCTGGGAGCTCCTGGAGAAGGCCGACTCGGTGACGGACGTCCGCGAGGTCTTCCGTTCCTGGCAGGACGGCACGGTCATCCGCTCCTGGCTGCTCGACCTGGCGGTGAACGCACTCGACGAGGACGAGCATCTGGACCGGCTGAAGGGGTACGCGCAGGACTCCGGCGAGGGCCGGTGGACCGTGGAGGCCGCCATCGACCACGCCGTGCCGCTGCCCGCGATCACGGCCTCGCTCTTCGCGCGGTTCGCGTCGCGCCAGGAGGACTCTCCACAGATGAAGATGATCGCGGCGCTGCGGAACCAGTTCGGCGGCCACGCGGTCGAGACGAAGTAGCCCGCGCGACCGGCGCGACCGACGGCGGGACGAACACGCCGAGGTCGACACACAGTCGTCCACAGGGCCGCACGGCGGTCCACAACCCTGGGGGAGGTCGGCACCCGACCATGCACGTCACGCATCTGTCGCTGGCCGACTTCCGCTCGTACGCCCGGGTCGAGGTCCCGCTCGACCCGGGCGTCACCGCGTTCGTGGGGCCCAACGGACAGGGCAAGACGAACCTGGTGGAGGCGGTCGGCTACCTCGCGACCCTCGGCAGCCACCGGGTCTCGTCGGACGCTCCCCTGGTCCGCATGGGCGCCGACCGCGCGATCGTCCGGGCGCAGGTGCGGCAGGGCGAGCGGCAGCAACTGGTCGAGCTGGAGCTGAACCCCGGCAAGGCGAACCGCGCCCGCATCAACAGGTCGTCGCAGGTCAGACCGCGTGACGTACTCGGCATCGTGCGAACGGTGCTGTTCGCGCCGGAGGACCTCGCCCTGGTCAAGGGCGACCCCGGCGAACGGCGGCGCTTCCTCGACGAGCTGATCACCGCGCGGTCCCCGCGCATGGCGGGTGTGCGCTCCGACTACGAGCGGGTCCTCAAGCAGCGCAACACGCTCCTGAAGTCGGCCGCGCTGGCCCGTCGGCACGGCGGCCGCACCATGGACCTGTCCACGCTCGACGTGTGGGACCAGCACCTCGCGCGCGTGGGCGCCGAACTGCTCGCCCAGCGCCTGGACCTGGTCGCCGCGATCCAGCCGCTCGCCGACAAGGCGTACGAGCAACTGGCACCCGGGGGCGGCCCGGTGGGCCTGGAGTACAGACCCTCGTCCCCCGGGCTGGTCGGGCACGCGCGCGAGGAGCTGTACGAGCAGCTGACGGCGGCCCTCACGGAGAGCCGCAAGCAGGAGATCGAGCGGGGCGTCACCCTGGTGGGACCCCACCGCGACGATGTGACGCTCAAGCTGGGCCAGCTGCCCGCCAAGGGCTACGCCTCCCACGGCGAGTCCTGGTCCTACGCCCTGGCCCTCAGGCTGGCCTCCTACGACCTGCTGCGGGCCGAGGGGAACGAGCCGGTGCTGATCCTCGACGACGTCTTCGCCGAACTGGACAGCCGCCGGCGGGAGCGGCTGGCGGAACTGGTCGCGCCCGGCGAGCAGGTCCTGGTGACCGCCGCGGTCGACGACGACGTACCGGACGTACTGACAGGGGCGCGCTACGTCGTGTCCGACGGGACGGTGGAGCGCGTATGAGCGGATCCGGAACGACCCCGACACCTCCCGAGCCCTCCGGCGTGGACCTCGCGCGCGTGGCGCTGCGCGCGGCGAAGGAGGCCGCACGCGCGCGTGGTGAGGCCACACAGCAGAAGAAGCAGGCCAGGCGCGGTGGCGGGCTGCGGTCCGGTGCCCGTGCCGACGGCCGCGATCCCATGCCGCTGGGCCCCGCGATCAACCGCCTGATCACCGAGCGGGGCTGGGAGACCCCGGCGGCCGTCGGCGGCGTCATGGGCCGGTGGCCGCAGATCGTCGGCGACGACCTGGCCAGACGGTGCGTGCCGGAGCGGTACGACGAGGACGAGCGGGTTCTGCACGTGCGGTGCGACTCGACGGCGTGGGCGACGAATGTACGGCTGCTGGCTCCGCAACTGGTCGCCCGGCTCAACGAGGATCTGGGGCACGGCACCGTACGGCTGCTGAAGGTGCACGGTCCCGCGGGGTCCGCCCGTCGCTACGGGCCCCTGCGGGCCCCGGGAAGCACGGGTCCCGGCGATACCTACGGGTGACCGTAGTCACATTTCCGGGTGCCGTCGCGCCCGTCACCGGGGGGTCCGCGCGGCCCCGTCCACAGGCGTGCGCTCAACCGCACGCCACGGCGTGCGGTTGCGAACACGGACGTGACCCGGGAGTAGCAAAGGGTTGACACCCGGAAGCGCTGAGTGCCGCTGTGAGCCTCTTGGAGCCCCGCTCCCCATATGGGGAGTCGGGAGAGACCGGTTCAGGGCGGCACATGCGGACTCAGGTACCGGCAAACCCCCATCACTGTCGGCGCTACCGGTAGACTGGAGAAGAATCCCGCCCCCTTCGCGGGGATCGCTTCGGAAACACCGTTCACCCCAGACAAAGGCTTCCACCGCAACGCCGCAGCCGGCCCGGCAAACCCGCCGGGAGCCTGGCTTGTGCTGTGCCAGAAAGGGCGCTTCGTGGCCGATTCCGGCAACCCCAACGAGAACATCCTGTCCACCGAGGCCCCGGCCGGAGTCGCCGAGGCCTCGGCCACGGCGTACGACGCCAGCGCCATCACCGTCCTCGAAGGCCTGGACGCGGTCCGCAAGCGGCCCGGTATGTACATCGGTTCCACCGGTGAGCGCGGACTTCACCACCTGGTGCAAGAGGTCGTCGACAACTCGGTCGACGAGGCACTGGCCGGCCACGCGGACACCATCGACGTCACGATCCTCGCCGACGGCGGTGTGCGGGTCGTCGACAACGGCCGTGGCATCCCGGTCGGCATCGTCCCCTCCGAGGGCAAGCCGGCCGTCGAGGTCGTGCTGACGGTCCTGCACGCGGGCGGCAAGTTCGGGGGCGGCGGCTACGCGGTCTCCGGCGGTCTGCACGGCGTGGGTGTCTCCGTCGTGAACGCCCTGTCGACCAGGGTGTCCGTCGAGATCAAGACCGACGGCCACCGCTGGACCCAGGACTACAAGTTGGGCGTCCCGACGGCCCCGCTCGCCCAGCACGAGGCCACGGACGAGCACGGAACCACGGTCACCTTCTGGGCCGACCCGGACATCTTCGAGACCACGGAGTACTCCTTCGAGACGCTCTCGCGGCGTTTCCAGGAGATGGCGTTCCTCAACAAGGGTCTGCGGATCAACCTCGCCGACGAGCGGGAGTCGGCGAAGGCCACGGCCGGGGCGGACGAGGCGGGCGAGGACGAGAAGCACGAGGTCAAGAGCGTCTCGTACCACTACGAGGGCGGCATCGTCGACTTCGTGAAGTACCTCAACTCCCGCAAGGGGGACGTGGTGCACCCCACCGTGATCGACCTGGAGGCCGAGGACAAGGACAGGAGCCTGTCCCTCGAACTCGCGATGCAGTGGAACAGCGGTTACAGCGAGGGTGTCTACTCCTTCGCGAACATCATCCACACGCACGAGGGCGGTACGCACGAAGAGGGCTTCCGCGCGGCGCTGACGAACCTGGTCAACAAGTACGCGCGCGAGAAGAAGCTCCTGCGGGAGAAGGACGACAACCTCACGGGCGACGACATCCGCGAGGGCCTGACGGCGATCATCTCGGTGAAGCTGAGCGAGCCGCAGTTCGAGGGCCAGACCAAGACCAAGCTGGGCAACACCGAGGTGAAGACCTTCGTCCAGAAGGTCGTCTACGAGCACCTGAACGACTGGCTGGACCGCAACCCGGTCGAGGCGGCGGACATCGTCCGCAAGGGCATCCAGGCGGCCACCGCGCGCGTGGCGGCCCGCAAGGCCCGGGACCTCACCCGCCGCAAGGGCCTCCTGGAGACGGCGTCGCTGCCGGGCAAGCTCTCCGACTGCCAGTCGAACGACCCCACCAAGTGCGAGATCTTCATCGTCGAGGGTGACTCCGCCGGTGGTTCGGCCAAGTCCGGCCGGAACCCCGAGTACCAGGCGATCCTCCCGATCCGCGGCAAGATCCTCAACGTGGAGAAGGCCAGGATCGACAAGATCCTGCAGAACCAGGAGATCCAGGCGCTGATCTCGGCCTTCGGCACCGGAGTCCACGAGGACTTCGACATCGAGAAGCTGCGCTATCACAAGATCATCCTGATGGCGGACGCCGACGTCGACGGCCAGCACATCAACACCCTGCTGCTGACCTTCCTGTTCCGCTTCATGCGGCCGCTGGTCGAGGCCGGGCACGTGTTCCTGTCCCGCCCGCCGCTCTACAAGATCAAGTGGGGACGCGAGGACATCGAGTACGCGTACTCCGACCGCGAGCGCGACGCGCTGATCGAGATGGGCCGGCAGCGCGGCAAGCGCATCCGGGAGGACTCGATCCAGCGCTTCAAGGGCCTCGGCGAGATGAACGCCGAGGAACTGCGCATCACGACGATGGACCAGGAGCACCGCGTCCTCGGCCAGGTCACGCTCGACGACGCAGCCCAGGCCGACGACCTGTTCTCGGTCCTGATGGGTGAGGACGTCGAGGCCCGTCGCGCGTTCATCCAGCGCAACGCCAAGGACGTCCGCTTCCTCGACATCTGAGTCGGTCTCAGCTGACCGCACAGGGAAGGATCTTCACCGGCCATGGCCGACCAGAACACTCCAGTGACGCCCGAAGAGGGCGGCGAGACCGTCATGCGCGTCGAGCCCGTCGGGCTCGAGACCGAGATGCAGCGCTCGTACCTCGACTACGCGATGTCCGTCATCGTGTCCCGCGCGCTGCCCGACGTACGCGACGGTCTCAAGCCCGTCCACCGCCGCGTCCTGTACGCGATGTACGACGGCGGCTACCGGCCCGAGAAGGGCTTCTACAAGTGTGCCCGTGTCGTCGGCGACGTCATGGGCAACTACCACCCGCACGGCGACTCCTCGATCTACGACGCGCTGGTCCGCCTCGCGCAGCCGTGGTCGATGCGGATGCCGCTGGTGGACTCCAACGGCAACTTCGGCTCGCCGGGCAACGACCCGGCGGCGGCCATGCGCTACACCGAGTGCAAGATGGCGCCGCTGTCGATGGAGATGGTCCGTGACATCGACGAGGACACCGTCGACTTCACGGACAACTACGACGGCCGCTCCCAGGAGCCGACCGTCCTGCCCGCCCGCTTCCCGAACCTGCTGATCAACGGCTCGGCCGGCATCGCTGTCGGCATGGCGACCAACATCCCGCCGCACAACCTCCGCGAGGTCGCGGCCGGCGCCCAGTGGTACCTGGAGAACCCCGACGCCTCCCACGAGGACCTCCTGGACGCGCTGATCGAGCGCATCAAGGGCCCCGACTTCCCGACCGGCGCCCTGGTGGTCGGCCGCAAGGGCATCGAGGAGGCGTACCGCACGGGCCGTGGCTCCATCACGATGCGCGCGGTCGTCGAGGTCGAGGAGATCCAGAACCGCCAGTGCCTGGTGGTCACGGAGCTTCCCTACCAGGTCAACCCGGACAACCTCGCGCAGAAGATCGCCGACCTCGTGAAGGACGGCAAGATCGGCGGTATCGCGGACGTCCGTGACGAGACGTCGTCCCGTACGGGCCAGCGCCTGGTCATCGTCCTGAAGCGCGACGCGGTCGCCAAGGTCGTGCTGAACAACCTGTACAAGCACACGGACCTGCAGACGAACTTCGGCGCCAACATGCTGGCGCTGGTCGACGGCGTGCCCCGCACCCTCTCGCTCGACGCGTTCATCCGCCACTGGGTGACGCACCAGATCGAGGTCATCGTCCGCCGTACGAAGTTCCGGCTGCGCAAGGCCGAGGAGCGGGCGCACATCCTGCGCGGCCTGCTGAAGGCCCTGGACGCCATCGACGAGGTCATCGCGCTGATCCGGCGCAGCGACACCGTCGACATCGCGCGTACGGGCCTGATGGAGCTCCTGGAGATCGACGAGATCCAGGCGAACGCCATCCTCGAGATGCAGCTGCGCCGCCTCGCCGCCCTGGAGCGCCAGAAGATCATCCAGGAGCACGACGAACTTCAGGCCAAGATCCGCGAGTACAACGAGATCCTCGCCTCCCCGGTCCGCCAGCGCGGCATCGTCAGCGCGGAACTCGCCGCGATCGTGGAGAAGTTCGGCGACGACCGCAAGACGATGCTGGTGCCCTACGACGGTGACATGTCCATCGAGGACCTCATCGCCGAGGAGGACATCGTCGTCACCGTCTCGCGCGGCGGTTACGTCAAGCGGACCAAGACGGTGGACTACCGCGCGCAGAAGCGCGGCGGCAAGGGCGTGCGCGGTACGAAGCTCAAGGAAGACGACATCGTCGACCACTTCTTCGTCTCCACGACCCACCACTGGCTGCTGTTCTTCACCAACAAGGGCCGTGTCTACCGGGCCAAGGCCTACGAGCTGCCGGACGCCGGACGTGACGCGCGTGGACAGCACGTCGCCAACCTGCTGGCCTTCCAGCCGGACGAGGCGATCGCCGAGATCCTCGCGATCCGCGACTACGAGGCCGCGCCCTATCTGGTGCTCGCCACCAAGGGCGGTCTTGTGAAGAAGACGCCTCTGAAGGATTACGATTCGCCCCGTTCCGGCGGTGTCATCGCGATCAACCTCCGTGAGAAGGAGGACGGTTCCGATGACGAACTGATCGGAGCCGAACTCGTATCGTCGGATAGTGACATCCTTCTGATCAGCAAGAAGGCACAATCGATCCGCTTCACCGCGACGGACGAGGCATTGCGGCCCATGGGCCGTGCCACCTCGGGTGTCAAGGGCATGAGTTTCCGTGAGGGCGACGAGCTGCTCTCGATGAATGTTGTTCGACCCGGTACGTTCGTGTTCACTGCCACAGACGGCGGGTACGCGAAGCGGACCAACGTCGACGAGTACCGCGTCCAAGGTCGCGGCGGCCTCGGTATCAAGGCCGCCAAGATCGTCGAGGACCGCGGCTCGCTCGTCGGTGCGCTGGTGGTCGAGGAGACCGACGAGATCCTCGCCATCACGCTGTCGGGCGGTGTGATTCGTACGCGAGTCAACGAGATCAGGGAAACCGGCCGTGACACCATGGGCGTCCAACTGATCAACCTGGGCAAGCGCGATGCCGTCGTCGGCATCGCTCGTAACGCCGAGGCGGGGCGGGAGGCGGAGGAGGTCGACGGCGACGAGGCCGTGGACGAGACCGCCGAGGGTGCCGCGACGACCGGTACGGACGAGGGTGAGGCGCCCTCGTCCGAGTAGCACGAGGAGTGAGTCAGCGTGAGCGGAGCCACGGGCGCGGGATCGTCCGGTACTTCGGCCGGCACTTCGACCGGGTCGGAGGCGGACGGCGGCGGCCGTGGCTCCGCCGCGCGTGCGATGGACACGCACACGACCCAACTGAAAGCGATCAAGGGCGCGACCGACTCGGCTCCGCCCGCGCCGTCGCTCGACAAGGCCGGACCCCAGGGGGGAACCGTGACGGAGCCCCGTGGTGCGCAGGCCCAGCAGCCCGCGCCGGGCGGCACGGCCGCGGCCGCGGGCGGGTCCACCCGCCCGGCTCCCCCGCAGGCCACCGCCCAGGCGCAGGCCGGTGGCTCGGCGCTGCCCGGTGAGCGGCAGTCGCAGCAGCAGGCCGGCCCGTACCACCCGCCGCAGGCGTACCCGTCGGCTCCGGACGGTTCGCGCCAGCCGCGCCCGGCAGCGCGCACGACGCCGCGGACGCGCAAGGCGCGGCTGAGAGTGGCCAAGGCCGACCCGTGGTCCGTGATGAAGGTCAGCTTCCTGCTCTCCATCGCCCTCGGTATCTGCACGGTCGTCGCGGCCGCGGTGCTGTGGATGGTCATGAACGCGATGGGCGTGTTCTCCACGGTCGGCGCCACCATCTCCGAGGCCACCGGCTCGAACGAGTCCAACGGCTTCGACCTGCAGTCGTTCCTGTCCCTGCCCAACGTGCTCGTGTTCACCACGATCATCGCGGTCATCGACGTCGTCCTCGCGACCGCCCTCGCCACGCTCGGCGCCTTCATCTACAACATCTCCGCGGCCTTCGTCGGCGGCATCGAGCTGACGCTCGCCGAGGACGAGTGAGCACGGCGACCACTTAGGAACGGCCCCGGGGACGGCGTCGAACGCCGTCCCCGTCAGGCTGCCCGACCGCCCCGCGGCTCCCCTCCGGGTATCGATTTTGGGACTCCCCACGTCGTGCGCTAATCTTCAGGAGTCAGCGCGCGGGACACACACCGCACAGCGCGGCGGGGCTATAGCTCAGTTGGTTAGAGCGCATCCCTGATAAGGATGAGGCCACAGGTTCAAATCCTGTTAGCCCCACCAGCATGAAGACCCTCAACCGATGACGGTTGGGGGTCTTCGTCGTTCCTGGGCTCGACTGGTGATCAGTGATCAGTGATCGGTGATCGGTATGTGGTGAGTGGTGACACAGGAACCCCCGGCCATTCCGGCCGGGGGTTCCTGGTGTTCCGCGTTTGTTCCGCGGGGCGTTCGTACGCAAGATCGCCACGGGGGTCGTGCGGGTCTGGTGCCTGGGGTGGATCAGCGCTGGAGGGGTGGGGCGGGCCGTTCGGCCTGCGGGAGGGAGGACCGTAGGGCGGTGGTGTTCGTGGCGTTCACGGCGTCCGTGACATTCCTGGATTCCGAATTCCTGGATTCCGATTCCAGGAGCGCGCGGTGGCGGCAGGAGGGCGAGGAGCCGTGTGCCTCGGCGCGGATGCGTTGCTTCATCGTGGGGGGCAGGGCGCGATCGTGGGGCCGGACCGGCAAGGCCGTGGCCGGCAGCGTCGTGGGGGCCGCGCAGTTGCGGGTGGTGCCGGTCTGGGGTACCGCGGCCGATGCCGTGGTCGTGATCAGTCCGAGTGCCGTGCACAGCGCCAGGACGGCGGTGACGACGGCGGTCCACAGCTTCATGACCTTGTTCTGGGCCATGGCCCCTCACTTTCGGGTTGGGCGATTTGCGTACTTTCCTCATGATGTGTATGTGGGCTCTGGAATCGTGTACCGACGCTCGTGGCGTGTGGATCGTCGGATCAACACCACTCGGATGGCCGCAAGGGGCTCGGAAAGCTCCAGGAAGCCCGTGCGGGGGCGTAGGGGCCGTGCGGGCCCGGGCCCCGGGCGCCGTGGTGGCCGCGAGAGCGGGCGGGGCCGGGGTGTGGGCGACGGGGATGCGGCGGAGGTGTGGCGGAGGCGGTTGTCCTGTGCGTTCGCGCCGCGTGTGGGAGAGGTGGGGGACCTGTGTGATGACCCTGCGATCGGAACAGTTGCATCCGGTTCTACTGCGGCCTTCCTGGCGGCAGTTGAGGGGCGGGACGCAGGTCACCGATCGGTATCGGTCGGTGTGTATAGTCGGGCGCCAGAGGTCCCCTACGTCAAGGAAAGACGAGGTCGCGCGGTGAAGAAGCTTCTCCTGGTCGCACTGGCCGCCATCGGCGGGCTCCTCGTGTACCGCCAGATCCAGGCGGATCGCGCCGAGCAGGACCTGTGGACGGAGGCTACTGACTCCGTGCCCACGGGTTCGTGAACATCGACATCAGTCTCAGAGCAGACCCCGGCCGCGCTCGCGGTCGGGGTTTTGTGTTGCCGCCCGGGCACCTCGCCCGCGTTCCCTCGGGCATCCACGAGTGTCTTGCCGACATCGGATTCGCCTTGGCGAACGATGTGATTGCCGAAGCAAAGCGAGGGGTCTGGTAGCGGCTGTTTTCGGCCGCTCCTTGCCCGGAACGAGGGCACCGGCGGGCACGGCCCGGCAGGATGGGCGCATTCACTCCGGGCTTTCTTCCACGCTTTCTGCCGGGCGGTTCTTCCGGACGGCTCTTCTGCGCGGTTCTTTCGGGCTTTCCCGCGGGCTTCGACTCCGGAGCCGCGAACTTCGGACTACGACGAGGGGTGGCGCTAGATGGGGCGGCGCACGGTCGGGTGGCGAACTGTGGCGGCCGTGGGAGCGGCCCTGTGCGCGGCGATCACGGCGGCCGGGCCCGCGACGGCCGCCGACGACCCCACGCCGTACGCCTATGCCGAAGGCGCGAGGACCATCGAGGGCGCCGCGAGCAGCACGGGTGCCGCGCGGCTGGCGGCCGGCGGGACCTACCGCAGCTCCATCGGTCCGGGCGGCAAGCTCTACTACCGCCTCGACCTGGACGCCGCCGCGAACGCGTACGTCTCGGCCACCGTCGTACCCGCCGCCGGAGCGACGGTCGCCTCGGCGGACGGCATCAGGGTCTCCCTGCAGGACGCCGACGCGCATCGCTGCGCTTACGAGACCGCCCGTTTCGGTCCCACCCGCAGCGCGCACCCCGTGACCGCCTGGGCCTCGCGCGAGATCGGCAGCGACGAGTACATGTGTCAGGAGGCGGGGACCTACTACGTCGTCGTGGAACGAGTCGGCGCCGGAGGGGGCGCGGGAGCGGTTTCCGGGACGGCTGCCGGATCGGGGTCGGGCTCGTCCTCGGAGGGCTCGTCGGAGAAGTGGGGGCTGGAGCTCGGCTTCGTGTCTGAACCCGCTGTGACGAAGGGGGGTCCGACGAGTGCTCCCGAGAGTTTTGACTCCGCACCGCCGGAGGATCTGTCCGGCGACCCCGAGCCCCGGCACGGCGGGAGCGGTTTCGCCACGGCGAGTCCTGTGGGGCAGGGCGTCTGGCGGGACGAGTCCGGGATCAGGGCCGGGGAGACGCTGTTCTACAAGGTGCCCGTGGGCTGGGGACAGCAGCTCCACGTCACGGCCGATCTGGGCAGCGCGACGGGTGGCGACGGGTACGTGGGCAACGCGTTCGCCATGTCGCTCTACAACCCCGTACGCGGCCTCGTGGACGACGGGACCGCCAACTACAGGGGTGAACAGCGGTCCACCTCCCTCGACCCGCTCCCGCCCGTCGCGTACGAGAACCGTTTCTCCCTCGACGGCGAAGTGAGCAGCATGCGGTTCGCGGGCTGGTACTACCTGGCCCTGCATCTCGGGACATCGGTCGCGGACCGGTACGGCGAGGAGCCTCTCGGACTGACCCTGAGGGTGCGGCTGGAGGGCCGGGCCGGCGCCGGGCCGGGATACCTCGGTACGTCCGAGCCGCGCGGAGTCTTCGAGGTCACCGCGTACGACCAGGAGGCCGCGGAGAAGGGGACCACGGGGGAGACGCTGGACGGAGCGGGTGCCGGTGGCGGTGGCGACGACGGGGACGCTTCCGGCGGCGGCAAGGATTCCGGCGACTCCTCCGGCGACTCCTCCGGCGGGGACCGGCGTCTTGCCATGACGGTCGTCGCGGCGAGTGGCATCGGTACGGGGAGCCTGCTGGTGTTCGGACTCGTGGTGTGGACCCTCGTGGCGCGCAGGCGGGCATCCGCCGAGGTGAGGGGGAGGGCACGGCTGACGGCGGGGGCGGACGCCCAGGCCGGGCGGCCCGAGGCGGGCGAGGCGTCTGGGGGGCGACACGGGGCATCCCGGGGGCGGTGAGGCGGGGCCTGGCTCTTCGAACGGTGCCGGTCAGGGGTGAGGTCAGAGTTGGCCCAGAGCCCAGAACCCCACAGCGAAGCAGGCCAGCGCCAGCAGCAGGACCGGGAGAGCCACCTTGAGAGAAGGGCCCGTGCGGCGTCGGGGAAGCGCTCTCGATCGCCGTGGAACCTCGGAGGGTCGAGCGGTGTATGAACCAGTAGAGGCGTAAGCGTGCTGCTGCACCGCCGCGATCGGGGCCTGAGCCAGGCCCAGAGGCGAGTGGACCTGGGGGGAGGGGACATGCGTGGGTTCGGCGTACTGCGCCGGGACGGCTTGTACGGGCGTCGCGCCGGGGGGAGTGGCCTGATGCTCGGTTTGGTGCTCCGGGTGGCCCGGGTCGTGGCCGCGCTGCTGTTCCGTCCGGAGCGCGGAGGTGCGGGCGGCGAGTACCTGGGGCGGCGGCAGATGGAAGCTGCCGGTGTCCGACATCGTGGACGGCTGCACGGGCGCGGGGTCGCGCTCGGGCCGCGGAGGTACGGGGGTGGGGGGCACCCCGGGGGCTATGTGACTGGGGTGCGGCGAAGACGCCGGCCTTGCCGCCGACGAGGAGGCTTCGTCGTGCGGCCGATGTCCGGTGCTGGTGCTGCTGCCGGCATCGGGGCCGGGAGCGGACGTGGTGGGCCCGGCCGGGGGCGGAGCGGTCGTGGGCATGGGAGGGGGCGTGGGCGGGGGCGGTATGAGGCCCATGTGCTGGGGCTGCGGTCCGGAAGCTGCGGACGGCGTGGGTGGTGCGGTGCCCGTGCCGGGCCGGGGTGGCGGGCCCTGGAAGGCCGGGTTGTGGACGGGCGGGTGGTGAGGTGGCGGAGGTGTCGCTTCCGCACCCGACGGTGAGGCACCTCCCATGACCGGTCCCGAGCGCGAGGAGGCGGAGGCGGTCGAGGGCGACGACGGAGATGAGGCCGAGAACGGCAGCGAGGACGGAGACGAAGCCGCGGAGGGAGGCCCGGAAGAAGGCCCGGACAGAGGGGGTGGTGTGGCAGCCGGGGGGAAGTGGCCCGGAACCTGCGAGGACATGCCACTGTCCGTCCCCGTGCCGCCGGTGTGGGCGCCTGTTCCGGTCTTGTCCAGACCGGACGCTCTCTGCAGGGGGCCTTGGGGGGCGAACCCCGACGGCAGCGGGCCGAGTTGGTCGAAGACCTCCACCAACTCGTCGTCGGGTCCGGGTTCGGGGAGGAGCTCCGTGGCGGCGGCGAGGGCCTTTCGGGCGCCCGTGGCGGTGCGGAAGCGGGAGTCGGGGTCTGGCTGGAGCAGCGTGGCGATGACCTGCCACAGCGGCTCGGGGATGCCTCGCGGGGCCTTCGGAGTGCCGTGGGCGGCGAAGTGCTCGATGAGGGCCTTGGAGTCGGGTTTCGCGCCTTCCAGGAGGTACAGGGCGACGAGACCCACCGCGAAGAGGTCGGCCGGGAAGTCCGGGTCGGCTCCCAGCATCTGCTCGGGAGCGAAGTAACCCGGCGTTCCCACCACGTAGTTGGTCTCGGTCAGACGTGGCTCGCCCAGGCGCATGGCGATGCCGAAGTCGGACAGGCGCAGACGGGGCCGGGCCGTGCCGGTGGCCTCCAGCAGCACGTTGGCGGGCTTGATGTCGCGGTGGATGATGCCCTCGGCGTGCACGGCGGCGAGGCCGGACAGCAGCTGATCGAGCAGGCCGCACACGTAGACGGGCGGGAGGGGGCCGTAGTCGTTGATGAGGTTGACCAGGGAGCCTCCGGCCACCAGGTCCATGGTGAACAGGACCTTGTCGTCGTCGGCGGCCCAGCTGGCGGGCGCGAGCACATGGGGATGGTCGATCCGCACGGCCTGCTCGCGGACGAAGCGCAGCAGGGCGTGCGCGTCGCGCTGCTGCAGGACCTTGGCGGCCACATAGCGGCGGCGGCGGTGGTCCCAGGTGCGCCAGACCGCGCCGACTCCCCCGCGTCCGATCGGGTCGACCAGTTCGTACCGGCCGGCGAAGACCTCACCCATGGCTGTGCGTCGTTCCCCCTTCGGCTCCCCCGCGGCTGCCCGCCGGCGGAGGACACGGCGTTCCTGCCGCCCCTTGCGGAGCCGGCTCGCACGTGCCCGGCCTCCCCGCAGCTCGATGTCCCGCCTCTGTACCCCTTGTCTCCCCGCTGCCTTCCGCTTGCTTGTGTCCACCGGCTTGCCTGGAGTGGAGCCTACGTCCACGTCTCCAGGGCTCAAGAGGGGCCTACAGAACCCTCGTTCCCATTTCGGCCTCGGCCCGGCCGCCGAACCCCCTTCCGGGGACCGGGCCTTGGGCTCAGCTCTGGTGGGACTGGTAGTGCGCCACCGCGTCCGAGGTGCGGCCCGCGCCGTACACCCGGAGGAACTCTGCCAGTTCCGGGTGGGTCGGGGCGAGGGTGTCCGCCGCCTCGATGATGTCGCCCGCGGCCGCCACCGAGCGAAGCAGTGACTGGATCTCGCGGACCACCCGCTTGACCGTGGGCGCCCCCGAACTCGTCGTCGACTGCGTGGTGTTGCTGAGCACCGATCCCCCCTGTGACTTCTTGATCTCGTCCATGCGCTCGGTCGCCTCGGCGGCGCTCACGCTGCCGTCCGCGACCTGACCCGCCAGATCCTGCAGCAGCTGCACCCGCTGGACCACTGCCGGATTGCCGATCTTGGCACGCTGACCGCTCATCAGCTGCGACAGCATCGGTGCGGACAGGCCCAGCACCCCCGCGAGACGAGCCTGGTTGAGCCCCAGGTCCTCGATGAGCCTACGGAAGAGCGCCCCCAGCGGCTCTCCGTACCAGTTCCGCTGCAGCTCCCGGGCTCTTGCGGTCGCTTCCTGCTGTGCGGCGTCCATTGCGTCTCCCCATCGCTTCCCCAAATACCGTGGTTCGCTGTAGCGAACCACGACGAGCATCTTACGGAGAGTGGTCGTCCACGGGGACCCCCAATCTTTTTGCGAGATCCCGGGGGTGACCCGGTACTCTGGTCTGCGAAGCCCCCCGGTGGTCGGTTCTTCCGGGTGGTTGCTTCGCCTCCGGGGCCTTAGCTCAGTTGGTAGAGCGCTGTCTTTGCATGGCAGATGTCAGGGGTTCGACTCCCCTAGGCTCCACAGCGGATCGGCCGGGCCGGATGTCGTAGGACATCCGGCCCGGCCTTTTTCGTGTTCCCGGCACCGATTCGCGGGCGCGGCTGCGGACGGGGTTCGTCGCGATCGCTACGTGTGCACTCCGCGGTGAAGGGGCCATTGGAACGGGGTGACGTGCCTCGGCGTCCGTCGGTGTGCGCATATGCGAAAACGGTGTTCTGCGTCACAGGCGAGGGTGGCGGAATGGGTGCCTCACTCTTCGCAACCGGACCAGTACATTCCGGCCTGCCCGTGGACCGCGCCCGAAGCCGGCCGCCGTTTCACGTGAAACAGCCCGGTGGGGCAGAAGACCAGCAAGTCCTCTGCCCCACCGGGCTGTTGGAGAATGTCCCGTCGGACGGGCTCTCGGGCACGGCCGAGCCGCTCAGCCGAGCCGCAGACGACCCTGACCGGGCCGCAGACGACATCTTCCGCCGGCCGACTGCAGCCGGGCGGAAACGGGGCCGGGCCCAGATCCTCAGCGGTGGTTGTCGCGGTCGGCGGCTTCCTCCTCCGCCTGCTTGGCCTCGACCTCCGGATCGAGGACGGACTGACCGCTGCCGTCCACGGAGGACAGCCGGCCGGAGTCGGAGACCTCGGTGGCGGCGGGCGGCTCGACCAGCCAGTCGGGATTGGCCTGCTTGTCCCACCACTTCCAGGCGGCGAACGCGCCTCCGGCCAGGACGCCGATCACGGCCAGTCCCTTGACGGCGCGCCCGAGCTTCGCGCGGCGCTGCTGCCTGCGGACCAGCCTCTGGATCTGCTGCGGTGAGACCTGTCCACGCAGTGCGGCCAGTGCCGCGACGCTGCGGGCGGTGGCCTCTTCGCGCACCGGGCCGGCGGCGGCCACGGCCTGCTCGATGCGGGGGCGGGAGTAGTCGGCGGCCTGACGGGCCGCCTTGCGGGTGCGGACGGCGGCTTCATGGGCCGCGTGGTCGACCTTGGGCGGCACATGCGTGCGGGCCTGCTCCAGGCGCGGGACGACGAGGGCGCCGTACTGGACGCGGGCCTGCTCCGCGGCCTGCGACACCTTCGGCGCGATCAGCACGCGTGCCTCGTGCGCGTAGTGCGAAGCCTTGTCCTTGGCCGTGTCGGCGTAGGGCGCCACCACTTCCGCGGCGTGCAGCACGCTGTCCTTTGCCGAGCCGGTCGCGGCGCGCACGCTCTCGATGCGGGTCACGGGATCCTCCTCCTCGGTGGCGTACGTAATTCGACTTTCCACCCTTTTGGGGATCATGCCTCTCGGAGCGATCCGGGGCATGTGCGGGCGGGCATCCGGGTCATGGGCGCCGGCTCCGGCCGATCGTCCAGCAGGAGCCGTGCCGGACCGGCCCATGCGATGGTCCGTGCGTTGGTCCGGGCGATTGGGTCCGTGCAATAGAGGATGAATACGGGACAACGGGAACTTGTCCGCGACAGTGCCGACAATGCCACGGATCGTCGCGAAGCGCGCCGCTACCGGGGGTACTAGGCCGGTTTTTGCGTGCTCTCCCGGGACGAGAGGGCGGGCGTCGCGGGACGCACGGCGTCGGCCGTGCGAGGATCGGGGGAGTCACAGAGGACAACGGAAGGCAGATCGTGGCAGAGCAGCTGTACGCCACCCTGAAGACCAACCATGGCGACATCGAGGTGCGGCTGCTGCCGAACCACGCGCCCAAGACGGTCCGTAACTTCGTCGAGCTCGCCCAGGGCGAGCGTGAGTGGACCAATCCGGCCACCGGCCAGAAGTCCACGGACAAGCTCTACGACGGCACGGTCTTCCACCGGGTGATCAGTGGATTCATGATCCAGGGCGGTGACCCGCTGGGCAACGGCACCGGCGGCCCCGGCTACCAGTTCGAGGACGAGTTCCACCCGGACCTCGCCTTCGACAAGCCCTACCTGCTGGCCATGGCCAACGCGGGTCCGGGCACCAACGGCTCGCAGTTCTTCATCACCGTCTCCCCGACGGCGTGGCTGACCCGCAAGCACACCATCTTCGGTGAGGTGGTCGACGCGTCCAGCCAGAAGATCGTGGACGCCATCGCCGGGACCCAGACGAACCCGCGCACCGACCGCCCGGTCAACGACGTCGTCATCGAGTCGGTCGTCGTGGAGACCCGCCAGGGCTGACCCTCGTCGGCATGCGCCGCCAGGGCCGAGGACGCAGGGCTCCCCGCGAGGCCGGAACCGAAAGGTCACAAGGCCCTGAAGGGAACCAATCGCCCCGCTCATCCGTAGGGATGGGCGGGGCGTCGCGCTCCACACACGACACGGAGGGGACCCGATGGACCAGGTGCCGAGCAGCCCGCAGGACGCGCAGAGCCTGCCCACCTGCTACCGGCACCCGGATCGCGAGACGGGCATCCGCTGCACCCGCTGTGAGCGCCCCATCTGCCCGGAGTGCATGGTGAGCGCGTCCGTGGGCTTCCAGTGCCCCGAATGCGTCCGCGGCGGCTCCGGCACGGGCCACGCACCCTCCGCCTCCGTCCCGCGCACCCTCGCGGGCGGCACGATCGCCGCCGATCCCCGGCTCCTCACCAAGATCCTGATCGGCGTGAACCTGCTGCTCTTCCTGGTGCAGCAGGTTCTGGGCGATGCCTTCACCGACCGGTTCGACCTCATCGGGCGGGCCTGGGTCCCGGAACTGGGCACCTCGCTCCAGGGCGTCGCCGAAGGGCAGTGGTACCGGCTGGTGACGTCGATGTTTCTGCACGGCAGCGTCACCCACATCCTGTTCAACATGCTCAGCCTGTGGTGGATCGGCGGCCCCCTGGAGGCGGCTCTCGGCCGGGCCCGCTATCTGACCCTCTACTTCGCCTCGGGCCTCGCGGGCAGCGCGCTCACCTATCTGCTCGCGGCGCCGAACCAGCCGTCGCTCGGTGCGTCCGGCGCCATCTTCGGCCTCTTCGGTGCGACAGGCGTGCTGATGCGCCGCCTCCGGTACGACATGCGGCCGTTGATCATCCTGCTGGTGATCAACCTGATCTTCACCTTCAGCCCGATGTTCAACATCGCCTGGGAGGCCCACGTGGGCGGCCTCGTGGGCGGTGTGCTGATCGGCTACGCGATGGTGCACGCACCGCGCGAGCGGCGCGCCCTGATCCAGTACGGCATGTGCGCCCTGGTCCTCGCCGCCGTGGTGATCATGACGGTGATCCGGACGGCACAGCTGACCTGAGGTGATGGCACACCGTCACCGTTTCGGGGCCTCTTCGGCACTGTCCGGCACCGTTGTCCACAGAACGTGGCGGATCTTGTGCATAGGGTGCGGACACAGGTGCGCCCCCTGCTGCTCACCTGCGTTCTCGCAGGTCAGGCAAGGTGCGAACGCGCTTGCGGATGCCGGTAGGTCAGTCATACCGGCGTCAACGTCCAGTGAGTTATCCACAGATCGTCGTTCTTTTTCCCCACTGTGGAAAACGCCTGTGGATAACTCGGTGGATAGCTCTGGGGAGAGCTACTTCCGCCGGGCGGAGACCGCTACTTCCACTGGGTGGAGACGCCGAATCCCGCGGCGATGAAGCCGAAGCCGACCACGATGTTCCAGTTGCCGAGAGCGTCGATCGGCAACGAGCCGTCGGTCACGTAGAAGACCACGATCCAGGCCAGCCCGATGAGGAACATGGCCAGCATGACCGGAGCCACCCAGCCCCGGCTGTTCAGCTTGATGTTCGTGGCCTGCTTGGACGGCGGCGGCGTGTAGTCGGCCTTCTTGCGGATACGTGACTTCGGCACGAGGGTCTCTCCTGTCGATGCGCTGCGTGGCCGCGCAGGGAACTGTGGCGGGCTCCGGGGCAGAGTACAAGGGGACGCGGAATGCTCCCCCGGGCGTCCGTTAGCGTAGTGCTTCCGTGGCGCCTAAGGAGATAAGGGTACGTTGAGCAATTCGGCCGACTCCCCCGAGGCCGGTTCCGGCACCTCCCCGGAGGCCGGTTCCGGCACCTCCCCGGAGGCCGGCTCCGGCGGCTCCACCGGGACGGGCCCCGCCCCCGCCGACCGGAGCGAGGACAGCTCGTCCCGCGGAGGCATCCGCCCCGTGCGGGTGCTCACCGTGGGCGTCTTCGCCCTCGCCGGGCTGATCTTCTTCACCAGCTTCGACACCGCCAAGGGCACCAACATCCGCACCGACGCCTCGTTGCTGAAACTCTCCGACCTGATCCAGGAGCGCAGCCACAAGAACGGGCAGCTCGACGAGACCAACGCGGTGCTCCGGGACGACGTCGAGGCCCTCGCCGAGCGGGACGACGGCAGCACCGAGGCCGAGGACGCCCGGCTCAAGGCCCTGGAGAAGAACGCCGGCACCCAGAAGCTCAGGGGCGAGGCCCTCACGGTCACCCTGAACGACGCCCCGCCGAACGCCACCGCCAAGCTCCCCGGCTATCCCGAGCCGCAGCCCGACTATCTGGTCATCCACCAGCAGGACCTGCAGGCCGTGGTGAACGCCCTGTGGCTCGGCGGCGCCGAGGGCATCAAGGTCATGGACCAGCGGCTGATCTCCACCAGCGCCGTCCGCTGCGTCGGCAACACCCTGATCCTCCAGGGCCGCGTCTACTCACCGCCGTACAAGATCCAGGCGGTCGGTGACCCGGAGAAGCTGCGGAAGGCACTCGCCGAGAGCAAGGCGATCCAGAACTACATGGTGTACGTCAACGTCTACGGGCTGGGCTGGAAAGTCACCGACAACGGGCCGGTGACTCTGCCCGGGTACTCGGGCACAGTGGATCTGAAGTACGCGAAGCCCGTGGAGTGACGGCAGCCGGGGGGCCTGTATCGGTGCGCGTGATCGTGAGGACCGTCAGCGAACTCTGCATCACCGTCGGCACCCTGATCGTGCTGTTCGTCGTCTACGTGCTCTTCTGGACGGGCGTGAAGGCCGATACCGAGATGGACCACCAGGTCGACCTGCTCCGGGACAGATGGGCCAAGCAGCCCGCGGGGCCGGCGTCCGGCCAGGGCGCCCCGACCGCTCCGCAGCGGCCCGCCCCGTACCGGGACGCCGAGCCCTTCGCCCTCATGTACATCCCCCGCCTCGGTTCCACGTGGAACAAGCCCGTCCTGGAGGGCACGAAGACGGACACTCTCAAGAAAGGGCTCGGGCACTACGCGAACACCACGCAGCTGGGACAGAAGGGGAACTTCGCGGTCGCCGGCCATCGCCGCACCTACGGTGATCCCTTCAAAGATTTTCCCAAGCTGCGCCCCGGCGACGCGGTCGTCCTGTCCGACGGCGCCGACTGGTTCACGTACGTCATCGACAAGGGGCCCTATCGGACATTGCCCACGGATGTCCAGGTCATCGACCCCCTGCCGCGGAAGTCCGGGTACACGCGCGCGGGGCGCTATCTGACACTGACGACGTGCGACCCGGAGTGGGGGCACAGCCACCGGCTCGTCGTCTGGGGCCATCTGGAATCCATCCAGCCCGTGGAGTCAGGGAAACCGGAGGCTCTCCGCCGTTAGTCTGGTGGCGGTACGGCGTGATTCCGGTGCCGTGGTGTGAAGGAAGGGACGGCATGTACGGCTGGATCTGGCGGCATCTGCCGGGCAACGCGTGGCTGAAGGCCCTGATCTCCCTCGTACTGACCCTGGCCGTCGTCTATGTCCTCTTCCAGTACGTCTTTCCCTGGGCGGAGCCCCTGCTCCCCTTCAACGATGTGACGGTGAACGACCAGTGACTGCCGCCCGACCCGCCCGGGTCCTCGTCGTCGACAACTACGACAGCTTCGTCTTCAACCTGGTCCAGTACCTCTACCAGCTCGGCGCCCAGTGCGAGGTGCTGCGCAACGACGAGGTGGCGACCGCCCACGCCCAGGACGGCTTCGACGGCGTCCTGCTGTCCCCCGGGCCGGGCACCCCCGAGGAAGCCGGCGTCTGCGTCGACATGGTCCGTCACTGCGCGGCGACCGGCGTCCCGGTCTTCGGCGTCTGCCTCGGCATGCAGTCCATGCAGGTGGCGTACGGCGGCGTCGTGAACCGTGCTCCCGAACTGCTGCACGGCAAGACCTCGCTGGTGGAGCACGAGGGCGAGGGCGTCTTCGCGGGCCTGCCCACCCCCTTCACGGCGACCCGGTACCACTCCCTGGCCGCCGAGCCGACGACCGTACCGGCCGAGCTGCGGGTCACGGCGCGCACCCACGACGGGATCATCATGGGCCTCAGGCACCGCGAGCTGCCCGTCGAGGGCGTGCAGTTCCACCCCGAATCGGTGCTCACCGAGCACGGCCACCGCATGCTCGCCAACTGGCTGGCGGAGTGCGGCGACCAAGGGGCCGTGGCGCGGTCGACGGGGCTCGCCCCCGTGGTGGGCAGGGCCACGGCGTGACGGCACTGCGCCCCGAGCGCGAGAGTGCCCCCTACGGCGGCGAGGCCGCGTACGGGGGCGCCGAGGCGTTCGAGGCGGAGACCTTCGAGCCCGGGACGCCCTTCCGCGACCCGGCCGAGCCCCAGCAGTGGGCCGCCCCGCAGGCATCTCCCTACGCCCAGGGCGACTGGCACGGACAGCAGCCCTACACCGAGCCCGCGTTCGGGTCCTACGAGACCTACGGGCAACGCCCCCAGGCCCCGTACGAGGGCCGTCCCCCGGCCTCGTACGACCTCTACGCGGCGGCGGGCGTCCAGGCGGGCCTGCCCGCGGACACGGCCCAGGAACACCCTCCGATCGACGAGGAGACCGTGGCGCTCCGGGTGGAGGAAGCGCGACGGGCGGCGGCGCTGGCCGAGTCCATACCCCCCTCCGCCGTCATGGCGGGCCGTGCGGCCCGCCGTAAGGCCGCCAGACGGCACGGGAGGCACGGAGGCTCCCCGGCGGCCCACGCGGCCTCCAGGGCCGCTCAGGGGCCCGATCAGCCCTTAGGTGCGGCCCCGCCGGCGTCGGCGCCGCTGTCCCGGATCGAGGCGCGGCGGGCGGCGCGGGCGCAGAAGCCCAGCGTGGGGGTGATCGCGAGCCGCGTGATCGGCGAGGTGTTCATCACCACCGGTGTGGTGATGCTGCTCTTCGTCACCTACCAGTTGTGGTGGTCGAACATCCGGGCCCACCAGCAGGCGGGCCGGGAGGCGACGAGCCTCCAGGAGGAGTGGAAGAGCGGGAAGCGCGCGCCGGGAGCGTTCGAGCCGGGGCAGGGCTTCGCCATCCTGCACATCCCGAAGCTGGACGTCGTCGTGCCGATCGCCGAGGGCATCAGCAAGTCGAAGGTCCTGGACCGCGGGATGGTCGGCCACTACGACGCCAACAGCATCAAGACGGCCATGCCCGAGGACAAGACGGGCAACTTCGGCGTCGCCGGCCACCGCAACACCCATGGTGAACCGTTCCGCTACATCAACCGGCTGAAGCCGGGCGACCCGATCGTCGTGGAGACGCAGGACACGTACTACGTCTACGACATGTCCTCGATCCTGCCGGTGACACCACCGTCGAACGTCAGTGTCCTCAACGCCGTGCCCCCGGGCTCCGGTTTCACGAAGCCCGGCCGCTACATCACCCTGACCACGTGCACGCCGGAGTTCACGAGCAAGTACCGCATGATCGTGTGGGGCAAGATGGTGGAGGAACGGCCGCGCAGCGAGGGGAAGCCCGACGCGCTCGTCCAGTAGGGGCTCGACCGAGGGCGGAAGAAGAACTGTGGCAGTGACCACCGACGGCACCGAAGAGAAGACGAGCGACACCGAAAAGAAGACGGGCGCGCCCGAGGTCGCTGCACGGCGCCGCCGGATGAGCCGGCTCGCCATGGCGGTCAGTGTCTTCGGTGAACTCCTCATCACGGCGGGCCTGGTGCTCGGGCTGTTCGTCGTCTACTCGCTGTGGTGGACGAACGTCCTCGCCGATCGCGAGGCGGACAAGGAAGCGGGCAAGGTCCGCGACAACTGGGCCGCCGACAGCGGTCCGGGTGCCCTGGACACCAAGGACGGCATCGGCTTCCTGCACGTGCCCGCCATGAACAACGGCGAGGTCCTGGTGAAGAAGGGCACCTCCGCCAAGATCCTCAACGGTGGCGTCGCCGGCTACTACACCGACCCGGTCAAGGCGACCCTTCCCAGCTCGGACAAGGACGGCAACTTCACCCTCGCCGCCCACCGGGACGGCCACGGCGCGAAGTTCCACAACATCGACAAGCTCGGCAAGGGCGACTCGATCGTCTTCGAGACCCGCGACAACTGGTACGTCTACAAGGTCTACGACACCCTCACCGAGACCTCGAAGTACAACGTCAAGGTGCTGTCGAACATCCCCAAGGAGTCCGGCAGGAAGAAGGCCGGCAAGTACATCACCCTCACCACCTGCACGCCCGTCTACACGTCCCGGTACCGGTACATCGTCTGGGGCGAGCTGGAGCGCGTGGAGCGGGTGAACGCGGAGCGCACGCTGCCGAAGGAACTGCGGTAGCCGTCGCGCCCCCTGGCTGGGTGCCGTCGCGTCCCTGGCTGCGGGGTGGATGTTTCACGTGAAACATCCGGTTTCACGTGAAACATCGCGACAACGACAGAGTCCCGGAACAACGACAGAGTCCCGGTCCCCTCTCGGGGGACCGGGACTCTGTCGTTGCAGGAGCCGGTGGCGCTATCCGAAGAAGCCGCCGCCGTCGCCCCCGCCATTGTTGTTGTTGCCGTTGTTCCCGCCGAAGCCGACCGACGCCAGGGTGATCGTCGTCTGCGTCGGGTCGGCGTCGTTGCCGCCGTCCGGATCCTGGTCGGTGACCAGTGCGGTGTCGCTCTGGTCGCTGCCGTTCGCGAACTGGATATTGGTGAAGCCGGCCGCCTGCAGGATCTGCTTGGCCTGGCCCACGGTCCGTCCCACGACGTTCGGGACCTTGGACTCCGGCTTCTCCTCCTCGGCCTTCTTGCCGATCTGGATGGTGACCGTGTCGCCCTTGTTCAGCTCGGAACCCGCCTCGGGGCTGGTGGCGACGACCTTGCCGACGAGACCGTCGTCGTCGGTCTCGACCTCGGTGCAGGTGCCGACGAGGTTGTTGGCCGCCATCTGGTTCTTGGCGGCTTCACAGCTCTGCCGGGCCACGTCCGGGACGGTTTCCTTGTCCGGGGCCTTGGCCACCGTCAGCGTGACCGTGGAGCCCTTCTCGATCTTCCCGTCTTCCGGGTCCTGCTTGATGACGATGCCGGCCGTGCGGTCGGACTCCTCGGTCTCCTTCTCGACCTTGAAGCCCTTGCGCTCGAGTTCGGACTTGGCCTCGTTGAACGGCACGCCCTTGACGTCGGGGACCGCGACCTTCGGGGCACCCGTCGAGATCGTCAGGGCGATGGTGTCGCCCTTCTTGACCTTGACGTCGGCCTTCGGGTTCTGGGCGCAGACGTTTCCGGTCTTCTCCGTCTCGCACTCGGCCTTGGTGGTCGTCACGTTGAGGTCGACGTTCTCGGCCGACGCTCTCGCCTCCGCCTCCGTCTGTCCGACGAAGTTCGGTGCCTTGAGGGTGTCGTTGCCCGCGTCGTTCCCGGAGAACATCCACTGCCCGATGAGGACCGCGCCGATCAGCACCAGGACACCCGCGACGACCAGGAGGATCGTCGAGGTGTTGTTCTTCTTCTGCTGGCGGCGGCGGCCCTGGCGGTCGTCGTAACCGCCGTAGCCGTCGTCCGGACCGACCGGGGGCAGCATCGTCGTGGCGCCGGCGTCGGAGCGCAGAGCGGTGGTCGGCTGGTCGTCGGGGTAGCCGCCGTAGCCGACCGAGCCCATCGCCGCCGTGGCCGCGACGGGCTGGCCGTCGAGGCAGGCCTCGATGTCGGCGCGCATCTCGTCGGCGGACTGGTAGCGGTAGTCCGGGTCCTTGACCAGGGCACGCAGAACGATGGCGTCCATCTCCGGCGTGATCTCCGGGTCGAAGACGCTCGGCGGCTGGGGCTCCTCCCGCACGTGCTGATAGGCGACCGCCACGGGGGAGTCACCGATGAACGGCGGGCGGACCGTCAGCAGCTCGTAGAGCAGACAGCCCGTCGAGTACAGGTCGGAGCGGGCGTCCACCTGCTCGCCCTTGGCCTGCTCGGGGGAGAGGTACTGGGCGGTGCCGATGACGGCGGACGTCTGCGTCATCGTCATGCCGGAGTCGCCCATGGCACGGGCGATGCCGAAGTCCATGACCTTGACCTGGCCGTTGCGCGTCAGCATGACGTTGGCCGGCTTGATGTCGCGGTGGACGATCTGGTTGCGGTGGGCGTACTCCAGGCCCTGGAGGATGCCGATGGTCATCTCCATGGCCCGCTCCGGCAGCAGCTTGCGGCCGCTGTGGAGAAGCTCACGGAGAGTGGAACCCTCGACGTACTCCATGACGATGTACGGGATCGAGACCCCGTCGATGTAGTCCTCGCCCGTGTCGTAGACCGCCACGATCGCGGGGTGGTTGAGCGAGGCGGCCGACTGGGCCTCCCGGCGGAACCTGGCCTGGAAGGTGGGGTCGCGCGCGAGGTCCGCTCGCAGCGTCTTCACCGCCACGGTGCGGCCGAGGCGGGTGTCCATCGCGAGGTAGACCTCCGCCATGCCACCACGGCCGAGCACCTGGCCCAGCTCGTACCGGCCGCCGAGGCGACGCGGCTCTTCCATAGCTTCCTACCAGCCCTCTCCGTCGGATCCCGACCGCACCGATGTGTGGTCCGGCGGCTGTGCTCCGGGCATACGGTACCCGGCTCGCCTTCTGTGACCTGGCCAACCGCGTCACCCGATACAGGACCGGTATCGCAACGTGCACCGATGTGAAGGTGACGTGAGCGGGGTCACTTCTTGCTGTTGATCACTGCCTGCATCACGCTCTTCGCGATCGGGGCGGCCAGACCGCCACCGGAGATGTCACCGCGATCGGCCGCGCCGTCCTCGACGACCACGGCCACGGCGACCGGCGAGCTGCCGTCGCTGAGCTTGGCGTAGGAGATGAACCAGGCGTACGGCTTCTCCTTGTTGTTCACGCCGTGCTGCGCGGTTCCGGTCTTGCCGCCGACGGTGACGCCGCCGCCGATCTTCGCCTTGCCGCCGGTGCCCTGCGGGTCGTTGACGACGGTCTCCATCATGTCCTGGAGCTTCTGGGCGGTCTCCGAGGAGATCGGCTGGGACAGCGTCTCGGGGTCGTGCGTCTCGATGACGTCGAGGTTGGAGGCGCGCAGCTGGTCGACCATGTACGGCTTCATCAGCTCGCCGTCGTTGGCGACGGCGGAGGCGACCATGGCCATCTGCAGCGGGGTGGCGCGGTTGGAGGCCTGTCCGATGCCGTCCATGGCGTTCTGCGGCTCGTTGTCCTCGGGGTAGACGCTCTCGGCGGCGCGCACCGGGACGTCCAGTTCGGCCTCGTTGAAGCCGAACTTGGAGGCCTGCTCCCGCATGCCCTCGTTGCCGACGTTGTCCGACATCTTCGCGAAGACGGTGTTGCAGGAGACCATCAGCGCATAGCGCAGGCTGGCGTTCTTGCACTCGCCGTGCTCGTTGGTGAGGTCGGTGCTCGTACCAGGCAGCTGGTACGGGTCGGGGGTCTTCGTCTTGTCGTCGATACCCGAGACGATGCCCTTCTCCAGCGCCGCGGCGGCCGTGACGACCTTGAACGTGGAGCCCGGCGGGTAGGTCTCGCGCAGCGCGCGGTTCAGCATCGGCTTGTCGGCGTCCTTCTCCAGCTTCGAGAAGGTCTCGCCGTCCTTGTTGCTGATGCCGGCGAAGCTCGACGGGTCGTACGACGGCGTGGAGGCCAGGGCGAGGATCGCGCCGGTCTTGGGGTCGAGTGCGACGACCGCACCCTTCTTGTCGCCGAGGCCGTTGAAAGCGGCTTTCTGCGCGGCGGCATTCAGCGTGGTGACGACGCTGCCGCCCTCCTTCTTCCTGCCGGTGATCATGTCCAGCGTGTTCCGGAAGAACAGCCGGTCGTCGTTGCCGGTGAGGATGCCGTCCTCGAGGCTCTCCAGCTGGTTCGCGCCGACGATCTGTGAGGAGTAGCCGGTGACCGGCGCCCACATCTCGCCGTTCTTCCAGGTGCGCTTGTACTTGTAGTCCGTCCCCTTGGTGGTCGCCGATCCGGTGATGGCTTTGCCGTCGACGATGATGTTGCCCCGCGGGGTGGCATAGCGTTCGATGGCCACCCGCCGGTTCTTGGTGTCCGTCTTCAAGGAGTCGGCCTTGACGTACTGGATCCAGTTGTCGCGGATGAGCAGGGCGAGCACGAGGAGCCCGCAGAAGATCGCGATCCGGCGCAGGGGTTTATTCACGGTCGGACCACCTGGGTCATCTCGGCGTCGGGGTTCGGGGCGGGGGCTGGCGCGGGGCGGCGCGCGGTGTCACTGATACGCAGCAGGATGCCGATCAGCGCCCAGTTGGCGATGACGGAGGAACCGCCGTAGGCCAGGAAGGGCAGGGTCATACCGGTCAGCGGGATCAGGCCCATGACGCCGCCTGCAACGACGAAGACCTGCAGACCGAAGGCGCCGGACAGGCCGATGGCGAGCAGCTTGCCGAAGGGGTCGCGAGCGGCGAGGGCGGTGCGGATGCCGCGTTCGATGATCAGCCCGTAGAGCAGCAGGATCGCCATGACCCCGGCCAGGCCCAGTTCCTCGCCGAAGGTGGCGAGGATGAAGTCGGAGTTGGCCGCGAAGCCGATGAGGTCTGAGTTGCCCTGGCCGAGGCCGGTACCGAGGGTGCCGCCGGAGCCGAATGCCCACAGGGCCTGCATGGCCTGCTCGGAGTGGATTCCCTCCGCACCGGATTGGCTCAGGGTGTATTCGCGCATGGGGTCGAGCCAGGCCTGCACGCGCTGCTGGACGTGTGACTCGAACGAGGCCACACCCACCGCGCCGACCGCGGACATCAGCAGACCGAAGACGATCCAGCTGGTGCGCTCGGTGGCGACGTACAGCATGATCACGAACATGCCGAAGAACAGCAGAGATGTACCGAGGTCGGTCTCGAAGACCAGGATCAGGATGGAAATGACCCACACGACGATGATCGGGCCGAGGTCGCGTCCGCGCGGGAGATAGAGGCCCATGAAGCGGCGGCTGGCGAGGGCCAGCGCGTCACGCTTCACCATGAGATAGCCGGCGAAGAAGATCGCGAGGATGATCTTCGCGAACTCGCCGGGCTGGATGGTGCCGAGGCCGGGGATCGAGATCCAGATCTTGGCGCCGAACGTCTCGGCCCCGAGACCAGGTACGAGCGGCAGCATCAGAAGCACGAGGGCCGCTGCCATGGAGATGTACGTGTAGCGCTGCAGGACGCGGTGGTCCTTGAGAAGGATCAGCACGGCGATGAACAGGGCGACACCGATCGCGGAGTTCAGCAGCTGCCGGGGCGAGGCCTCGAAGTACTCGCTGCGCAGTTGCAGTCGCGCTGACTGGTCCAGGCGCCAGATCACCACCAGCCCCAGCCCGTTCAGCAGCGTGGCCAGCGGCAGCAGCAGCGGGTCCGCGTAGGCGGCAAACTTGCGTACGACGAGATGGCCGATGCTGGCCAGCACGCCGAGACCAAGGCCGTAGCCCAGCAGGCCGGTGGGTACCTGGTCGTTGATCGCCAGACCCGCGTTGGCGTAGGCGAACACCGGGATGACGACCGCGAACGCCAGCAGGGCCAGCTCGGTGTTGCGTCGGCTGGGGGTGCCGATCGCGCCGATCGTGGACGTGTGCTGCGTCGACGGGTTGGTAGTACTGCTCATCGTGTGACTGGGCCCCTCGCGGCTTGCCTACTGCTCACCGCACCGTGAGACCAGTTCCTGCTCCTCCTCCGAGAGGCTGGGGCCGGTCGACGGTGTGGGTGCGGTCTGGGACGGGGTCGGGGACGCCGAGCCTGTCGGCGTCGGGGTCGGTGTGGCCTTGGACGTGAGAGAGGTCTTCGTGGTTCCCGTGACCCCGCCGGCCTCGCCCTCGCCGGTCTTGGCGTTGTTGTCCGCCGCCTCGCGGCGCTCGGCGTTCTTCTTGCACGCCGACGCCTGGGTGGACAGCTCCGTGATCTTCTTCTCGGCGTCTCCCAGACCACCCTCGGCGATCGTGGCCTCGACCAGCTTCTGCTGGTAGGGCGGGAGGTACTTGAGTTCGATCTCGGGGTGGTCCTTCTGCACCTTCGAGAGCGAGATCCAGGCCAGGTCCTGGCTGATGCCCCGGTACAGCGCCACGTGGTCGTCGTTGGCGCCGACGTAGTACTGCGTCTGGGTCCAGCGGTAACCGCCGTACATCCCCCCGCCGACGACGGCGAGGGCGAGGACGCCGAAGAAGGATCTCTTCAGCCACCTGCGCTTCTTGCGGGGCTTGACGAAGTCGTCGTCCGAGTAGTCGTCGAAGCTGCCCGCGGCCGGCATGTACCCGGTGGCGTCGCCGGAGCCGGGCGGGCCGAACTCGCCGCCGCCCTGTCCGTGGCCCTGGCGGCCGAGGCCGGAGGCGCGGCCGGCCGGGGTCTGCATGATGCCGTTGTCCTGCAGGTGGAGCTGGTTCTCGGCGACCGCGCCGACCACGACCGGGGTGTCGGAGAGCTGCCCGGCGAGGGTGTCCCCGGTGTCGAGGTCGAGGACGTCGGCGATGATGACCGTGATGTTGTCCGGGCCGCCGCCGCGCAGCGCGAGCTGGATCAGCTCCTGCACGGTCTCCTGCGGGCCCTGGTAGCTGGCGAGGGTGTCCTCCATCGTCTGGTGGGACACGACGCCGGACAGTCCGTCGGAGCAGATCAGGTACCGGTCCCCGGCGCGGACCTCACGGATGGAGAGGTCGGGCTCGACGTGGTCGCCGCTGCCCAGGGCGCGCATCAGCAGAGAGCGCTGCGGGTGGGTGGTGGCCTCCTCCTCGGTGATGCGGCCCTCGTCGACCAGACGCTGCACCCAGGTGTGGTCCTGGGTGATCTGGGTGAGGACGCCGTCCCTGAGGAGGTAGGCGCGGGAGTCGCCGACATGCACGAGGCCGAGTCGCTGACCGGTCCACAGCAGGGCGGTGAGCGTGGTGCCCATGCCCTCCAGCTGGGGGTCCTCCTCGACCATGGCGCGCAGCTGGTCGTTGGCGCGCTGCACGGCGGTGCCGAGCGAGGTGAGGATGTCGGAGCCCGGGATGTCGTCGTCGAGCGTGACGAGGGTGGAGATCACCTCGGAGGAGGCGACCTCACCGGCCGCCTGGCCGCCCATGCCGTCGGCGATCGCGAGCAGCCGGGGACCGGCGTAGCCCGAGTCCTCGTTGCCCTCGCGGATCATGCCTTTGTGCGATCCGGCGGCGAAGCGCAGTGACAGACTCATGCGCACCTCGCCCGTCGGCTCCGGGTACATCCGCACGGTGCCCACCCTCCGGTCGGGAGCGCGCCGGGGCCCCTGGTGGGGGACTCCGCTGCGTGCTCGCTCCGCTCGCGCCTATTCATGATGTAGCACTACTTCCGCAGCTCGATGACGGTCTTGCCGATGCGGATCGGCGCGCCGAGCGGAATCGGCGTGGGGGTCGTCAGTCGGTTCCGGTCGAGATACGTGCCGTTGGTGGACCCCAGGTCCTCGACGATCCACTGGCCGTCGCGGTCCGGGTAGATCCGGGCGTGCCGGCTGGAGGCGTAGTCGTCGTCCAGCACGATCGTGGAGTCGTGCGCGCGGCCCAGGGTGATGGTCTGGCCCTGCAGCGCCACGGTGGTGCCCGTCAGCGTGCCCTCGCTGACGACGAGTTTGGTCGGGGCGTTGCGCCCGCGGCGGCCGCCGCCGCCGGTAGCGGCCGCGGGCTGCTGGCCGCGCTGCTGCGGAGGCGCGGCCTGACGGGCGGCCGCCTGCGGCCGCTCCCGGCGCGACCCCCGCTGGGTGACGCGCGTACCGAACAGGTCGCTGCGGATGACCTGCACGGCCACGATCACGAACAGCCACAGTACGGCCAGGAAACCCAGCCGCATGACCGTGAGGGTCAGCTCTGACATTGCCCCCGCTTCACCCTTCGGCTTGCCGGTAAATGATGGTGCTGCTGCCCACGACGATCCGCGAGCCGTCGCGGAGCGTAGCGCGGGTGGTGTGCTGCCCGTCCACCACGATGCCGTTGGTGGATCCGAGATCCTGGATCGTCGAGGGCGTTCCGGTCCGGATCTCGCAGTGCCGGCGGGAGACGCCGGGGTCGTCGATCCGCACGTCGGCTTCGGTGCTGCGTCCCAGCACCAGCGTCGGGCGGGAGATCTGATGGCGGGTGCCGTTGATCTCGATCCAGTAGCGCGTGCGTCCGCCGGCCGCCGGAGCGCCGGGCGGTCGCTGGCCGAACGGGGCACCGCCGGGGCGGCCACCGCCCGGGGGCGGCGCGGCCGGCATGGGCGGGGCGCCCGCGGGAGCCGCGGCGGGCGGGTAGCCGTAGCCGCCGGGGCGGCCGGCGGCCGGGCTGGCCGGGGCGCCGGAGGGCGCCTGCTGGTCCGTGGATCCGGCGAGCGTACGGCTGCGCACCCGGTACAGACCGGTGTCGAGATCGTCGGCCTTCTCCAGATGGACCTTGATGGGGCCCATGAAGGTGTAGCGCTGCTGCTTGGCGTAGTCGCGCACCATGCCGGCGAGCTCGTCGCCGAGCTGGCCGGAGTAGGGGCTGAGGCGCTCGAAGTCGGGTGTGCTCAGCTCCACGATGAAGTCGTTGGGGACGACCGTGCGGTCGCGGTTCCAGATGGTCGCGTTGTTGTCGCACTCCCGCTGGAGCGCTCCCGCGATCTCCACGGGCTGGACCTCGGACTTGAACACCTTGGCGAAGGTGCCGTTGACCAGACCTTCGAGACGTTGCTCGAACTTCTTCAGGACTCCCATGGGGCACCTCCTCCGTCGTCACCGCTCTGCGTACCGTGTCGGTACTGCTTACTGATCGTATCCACGCGCCGGGAAATCGGCTGGTTCCCCCGGTCGGCCCGGTCGACCGGTGTCATCCGGTGCCGGTGCCCACTGAGGTCCCCCTGCCGGATTCCCGCCGGAGCTCCTCTTCGAACTACCTCGTCCGAACTCTGCCAAGGATCGTAGAGGCGGTGCGGGACCAGTGTCCCGCACCGGACTGTGCGCCCCGTCCCTCTCCTGTGGAGATGGCCGGGACCGGTACGAGGTTGATACGTGAACCAGCACTCGTTGATACGTGGCCCGAGGGCCCGTGTGTTCGGTCCGTGCTGGTGGTTCCCGTCGCGTCGCCGTGCGGCGGGGCCGGCGGTGAACAAGTGATGTGAAGCCACCCTCTCCAGCGTGCTAATCTTCTGCATGTCGGAAGGCGCCGACACCGCAAGGAACGGGGCCTGAGGACACACCCAATGCGCGGGTGGCGGAATAGGCAGACGCGCTGGATTCAGGTTCCAGTGCCCGCAAGGGCGTGGGGGTTCAACTCCCCCCTCGCGCACAGCGAAGCGGTCCCATCGTAGTCACGATGGGACCGCTTCTTTTTGTGTGCCCGCGACCTGCTCGACGGTGTCGAATGAACCGAGCCGCGGCCCTGAAGTGTGAGGAGTCTCTCAGGGGCGCTGGGTAAGGGCTTTCGTCTTTTGGGGGCGCGGAACGTCGTGGGGGCGTGCCGGGCCCTCTGTGCGCGGTGCGGGTGGCGTCCGAGTCAGCCTCATGTGAATCGTCGTACATGGGGACACGAGCGATGTTTCACGTGAAACGGCGCAACGGGGCCGGAGGGCCGCGTCGGCGGCGGCGACCTCCGGGTGGCGACTCCGGGCGGCGGTCCTGCGAAACCCGTCACCACCGTTGACGCCCGTCGGTCACCCACCTATCTTCTGGTCGGCAATTCGCACAACGTTCGTATTTTCGAACGGATTTCGCTTTCTCTGACCCCCCGCATCTGCCAGAGACGAGGCGCACATGGCACCGCCGCTCTCCCGCCGTTTCCTCCTCCAGTCCGCGTTGCTCACCGCGGCCGCACCCGCGGTCTCCTTCGCGGCGGGGAGCGGCGGTGCGGTCGCCGCCACGGTCCCGACACCTTCCGCCTGGTCGGTGCGGCCGTTCGAACTGAAGGACGTGTCGCTCGGCCCGGGCCTGTTCGCCGAGAAGCGCCGGCTGATGCTCGACCACGGCCGCGGCTATGACGTCGACCGTCTGTTGCAGGTGTTCCGGGCGAACGCGGGCCTGTCCACCAAGGGCGCGGTCGCGCCGGGCGGCTGGGAGGGACTGGACGGCGAGGCCAACGGCAACCTCCGCGGCCACTACACCGGGCACTTCCTGACGATGCTCGCCCAGGCCTATGCCGGCACCGGGGACACGGTCTACTCCGACAGGATCCGCTACATGATCGGAGCCCTGGCCGAGGTGCGCGAGGCGCTGCGCACCGGTCCGCGCATGCTCGCCGTGACCGGCAGGTTCGGCACCGCGCAGGAGAACGTCCGGGGCTCCTACCAGTACGTCGACCTGCCGAACAGCGTGCTCGGCGGTGCCTCCGCGATCACTGTGTCGGCCTGGGTGAAGCCCACGCACCACGGCGACTGGGCGCGGATCTTCGACTTCGGTGACAACACCACCCGTTATCTGTATCTGGCGGCGCGCAACGCGAGCGGTGTCCCCCGCTTCGCCGTCACGACCAACGGGCCGGGCGGGGAGCAGGGGCTCAACGGCACCGCCGCCCTGCCGCTCGACCGGTGGAGCCACCTCGCGGTGACGATCGGCGGCGGCACCGGCACGCTCTACGTCGACGGCACGGCCGTCGCGCGGAACACCTCGATGTCCCTCACCCCGGCGGCCCTCGGCGCCCTGGCGAACAACTGGCTCGGCCGGTCCAACTTCCGGACCGATCCGGTCTTCGTGGGGGCGTTCGACGAGTTCAACGTCTGGTCCCGGGTGCTGACGGCCGCCGAGATCACCTCGCTCCAGGGCAGCCGGGCCCCGGACTCGGCGGCGGGCCGGGGCGACCTGGCCTCGTACGACTTCTCCGAGACCGGCGGCGGTACCTTCGCGGACGGGTCCGGGCGTGGCCTGACCGCCACCCTGCGCCGCACCTGGGGCGCGCCCAGCCACGACGGGTTCCTGGCGGCGTACCCGGAGACGCAGTTCATCGAGCTGGAGTCGATGACCAGCGGCGACTACACGCGCGTGTGGGCGCCGTACTACACCGCGCACAAGATCCTGCGGGGTCTGCTGGACGCCTACCTCCACGTCGATGACGCGCGGGCGCTCGACCTGGCGTCGGGCCTGTGCGACTGGATGTACTCCAGGCTGTCGAAACTGCCGGACGCCACTCTGCAGCGCATGTGGGGCATCTTCTCCAGCGGGGAGTACGGGGGCCTGGTCGAGGCGATCGTCGACCTGTACGCGATCACCGGCAAGGCGGACCATCTCGCCCTGGCCAGGCTGTTCGACCTGGACAAGCTCATCGACGCCTGCGCCGCGAACACGGACACGCTCGACGGTCTGCACGCCAACCAGCACATCCCGATCTTCACCGGTCTCGTCCGGCTGTACGACGTCACGGGCGAGGCCCGCTACCTGAGCGCCGCGAAGAACTTCTGGGACATGGTGATCCCCCAGCGGATGTACGGGATCGGCGGCACCAGCACGGCGGAGTTCTGGAAGGCGCGCGGGGCCGTCGCCGGGACGATCAGCGACACCAACGCCGAGACCTGCTGCGCCTACAACCTGCTCAAGCTGAGCCGGAGCCTGTTCTTCCACGAGCAGGACCCCAAGTACATGGACTACTACGAGCGGGCGCTGCTCAACCAGGTCCTCGGGTCCAAGCAGGACAAGGCCGACGCCGAGAAGCCCCTGGTCACGTACTTCATCGGGCTGAAGCCCGGGCACGTGCGCGACTACACCCCCAAGCAGGGCACCACCTGCTGCGAGGGCACGGGCATGGAGAGCGCGACCAAGTACCAGGACTCCGTGTACTTCGCCCGGGCCGACGGCAGCGCGCTGTACGTCAATCTGTACAGCGCCGCGACGCTGGACTGGTCCGTGAAGGGGGTGACCATCGCCCAGAGCACGGACTACCCCCGGGAGCAGGGCACCACGATCACCGTCGGAGGCGGCGGCGCGGCCTTCGCGATGCGGCTGCGGGTGCCGTCCTGGGCGACCGCGGGCTTCCGGGTGACCGTCAATGGCAGTGTGGTGGACGGCACGCCGGACCCGGGGAGCTACTTCACGATCCCCTCCCGCACCTGGGACGACGGGGACGTCGTACGGGTGTCGATCCCGTTCCGCCTGCGGACGGAGAAGGCCCTCGACGACCCGTCGCTCCAGACGCTGTTCTACGGGCCGGTCAACCTGGTCGGCAGGAACAGCGCCACGAGCCATCTGCAGGTCGGGCTGTACCGCAACGCCGGGCTCTCCGGGGACCTGCTGCCCTCCCTCACCGCGGTGAGGGAGAAGCCGCTGCACTACACACTGGACGGCACCGAGTTCGCCCCCTTCCACGAAGGGAGCGAGGACCCGACCCACGCCTACGTCAGGCGGGCGGAACCCAAGGTGGTCCTCGGCGGCACGGACTCGGGCGTCGCCAACCCGGCGAAGCCCGACGGCACGACCCTGCTCGACGAGATCTGGGCCGGTGCGCCGTTCGCCGACAAGGGCGCGCTGGTGGCGCGGGTGCAGTCGACCGTCACCTCCTTGGTGTCGGCCGGGCTGCTGAGCCAGGCCGACGGGCAGCGGGTGGTGACCACCGCGCGGAACGCGACCTACGCGGCCTGACGGCACGGGCGGCCGCTCCCGGGGACGGGGGCGGCCGCCCCGCGCGTGCCGGCGCGCGTGTACTACGCGGCGAGCCGCGCGGCCAGGTTCTTGGCCTTGACGACCGCGTCGTCGAAGGCCTTCGCGCGGGACGCCTCCGCGAGGGGGATCAGCTCGCTCATCGCGGGGTTGTGCGGGGCCATCGTGAGCTCCGGGACGATGAAGTCGACCTCCAGCCCGAGGGTTTCGGACAGGACCGCCGTCAGGTAGTTCTGCACGTACTCCAGGGGTTCGCGCGGGGTGCCCGGAGCGTAGGAACCGCCACGGCTGGCGACGACCGTGACCGGGGTGCCCTTGGTCTTCGAGTCCTCGGTCATGGCGGTGCGGCCGATGAGGACGACGTTGTCCAGCCACGCCTTGAGGGTCGACGGGATCGAGAAGTTGTACATGGGGGCGCCGATCAGGACCGCGTCCGCCTGCTCCAGCTCCTCGATGAGCTTCTCCCGCTCGGCGAAGGCCGCGGCCTGCTCGGGGGTGTGTGTGGCCGGGTCGGCGAAACCGGCGGTGTGCGCGGCGGCGCCGATGTGCGGAACGGGATCGGCGTGCAGGTCGCGATAGACGACCGTGCCGTCCGGATGCTGGTCCTGCCATGCCGTGCGGAAGGCCTCCGTCACCGCACGCGATGACGAGGCGCCGACGGGAAACACGGACGAGTCCAGGTGCAGCAGCGTGGCCATGGGGAACTCCAGAAGAAGTGGCTTCGTTTTCGTCCTCAGCTATGGATAACACAGTCACTTACTTTTTTTCATCCTCGAACTCCGGACCAGTACTCTTGTTCTCATGGCGGAGCAGCAGGGCATCCATGGCGCCGGGCCGTGCCAGCAGGTCGACGAAGGCATCACCCGTGTGTTCGCCCTGCTCGGAAAACGCTGGACGGGGCTGATCGTGGCCGTCCTGATGCCGCACCCCGCGCACTTCGTCGACCTGCGCAGGGCCATTCCCGGCATCAGCGAGCGGATGCTCTCCGACCGGCTCACCGAACTCGGCGCGGCCGGGCTGGTGGTGCGCGAGGTCGACGACGGCCCGCCCCTGCGTGTCACGTACCGGCTGACCGAGGCCGGGGCGGCCCTGGATCCGGCGCTGCGGGAACTCAGGAACTGGTCCCAGAGCCATCTGTCCCCGAGCTGGCCCTGCGCGGGGGCGGAACGGACCTAGGCCGGACCGCCCGGGCAGCGGGCCAGACCTGGGCCGGACCGCCCGGCAGCGGGTGGGGCACTCGGGTTTCCGCTGGTGCGGGCGGGTGGGACGCCGAGTTTTCCACAGGCTCTGACGCGTTTCGGCCACCGGCTGTAACGTCAGCACGAGTTGATGTTCGCGTGTGGACGTGTACGGGGGAGGCGGTCGTGATGACCGAGGCCGGGACGACGGCAGGGGCAGTGCCGGGGGCCGACGCGGGGGCGGCGTCGCCGTCGGCCGCCGCACGGGTGCCGGGAGTGGCGGGGTTCGCCCGGTGGCCCTCGGTGGGGTCGCCCAAGGACGAGGGCAAGGCGCTGCGCACGCGGGTGCCCCGCAGCGCGCACGCCGACCTGACGCTCACCACCGACCGGCCGGACGCGGTGTCCGCGGTGGAGGAGTCCAACCGCGGCCGGATCGCCGGTCTCACCCCGATAAGGGTGGGCAGGATGGCGGCCACCCCCTTCGCGTTCCTGCGCGGCTCCGCGGGCCTCATGGCGTACGACCTCGCCCGCACGCCCATGACCGGCATCGGCGCCCAGCTCTGCGGCGACGCCCACGCGGCCAACTTCGGTCTGTACGGGGACGCCCGCGGCGGTCTGGTCATGGACCTCAACGACTTCGACGAGACCGTGCACGGCCCCTGGGAGTGGGACCTCAAGCGCCTCGCCGCCTCCCTGGTGCTCGCCGGCCGTGAGGCGGGCGCCGACGAGGACACCTGCCGCAAGGCGGCGTACGACGCGACGGGTGCCTACCGGCGCACGATGCGGCTGCTCGCCAAGCTCCCGGCGCTCGACGCGTGGAATGCCATCGCCGACGAGGAACTGGTCTCGCACACCGACGCGCATGACCTGCTGGGCACGCTGGAGCGGGTCTCGGAGAAGGCGCGCGCCAACACCAGCGGACGCTTCGCGGCCAAGGCGACCCGGGCGGTGGAGGGCGGCGGCCGCCACTTCGTGGACGCCCCGCCGGTGCTGCGCCGCGTGCAGGACGAGGAGGCGGTCGCCGTGGCCACGTCCTTGGAGCAGTACCTGACCACGCTGTCGGAGGACCGCCATCCGCTGCTGGCCCGGTACGCGGTGCACGACGTGGCGTTCCGGGTGGTCGGCACCGGCAGTGTGGGCACCCGCTCGTACGTCGTGCTGCTCCTGGACCACCGGGGGGAGCCGCTCGTCCTCCAGGTGAAGGAGGCCCGCCCCTCGGCGCTGGAGCCGCACCTGGCCACGGCCGGTTTCGAGGTGCCGGAGGTGGACCACGAGGGCCGTCGGGTGGTCTGCGGCCAGAAGCGCATGCAGGTCGTCAGCGACATGCTGCTGGGCTGGACGACGGTCGACGGACTGCCCTTCCAGGTGCGCCAGTTCCGCAACCGCAAGGGCAGTGTCGACCCCGCCGCCCTGGCCGCCGACCAGGTCGACGACTACGGCCGTATGACCGGCGCCCTTCTCGCCCGCGCCCACGCCCACAGCGCCGACCCCCGCCTCATCTCCGGCTACTGCGGCAAGAAGGACGAACTGGACGAGGCCGTGGCCACGTTCGCCGTGACCTACGCGGACAGAACGGAGGCGGACCACGCGGACCTGGTGACGGCGGTGCGGGCGGGACGGGTCGCGGCCGAGATGGGGGTCTGAGGGGCGGCCGACGAGGGGTCTTCGGGCACCCCGGGCCACGGAGACCGAGCGGCTGGACGGCCTGGGGCCGTCCCTCCGCCACCGGTCTCCGGCGGCTTTCGCCAGGGGTCGGAACCGTGGCCTAGGCTGGGCCGGGTGACGACCCCGGAAGCCGAGCAGACACCGTCCGAGCGCCCCACCGAGCCCGGGCGGCCCGATGAGGCCACCGAGCCCGTCGAGGGCGCGGCACCGACCGAGGGCACCGAGGCAACGGCGTCCGCCGGGAGCGTGCCCTCCGCCGGGGACGAGGCGTCCGCCGGGAGCGGTGGCTCGGGGCGGCCCGAGGAGCGGCTGGAGCGGGCCGTGCGGGCGGCCGAGCAGGCGCTGATCGAGTACGAGATCGCCGTCGAGACCTTCCGGGTCGAGGTGGAGAACTTCTCCCGGCTGCACCACCAGAAGCTCGGCCCCGTGTACGCGCGGCTCGACGAGCTGGACGCCCGGATCGCGGAGGCGAAGGCCGCGCGTACCGGCGACCCCGAGGACCTGCGCAAGGCCCAGGAGGCCCGGGCCCGGGTCATGCCCATGCCGGGTGTGGAGGAGCTGTTCCACGGCTGGATGGACTCGGAGGGCATCTTCCCCGAGGCCGCGGCCATGCTCACCGATCAGCCCGTACGCTCCCCGGAGCGGGTGCGCCCGAGCGACGAGGCTCGCCGGCTCTACCGGGAGCTGGTCCGCAAGGCCCACCCGGATCTGGCCCAGGACGACAAGGAGCGGGCGCGGCGGGACGAGTTCATCGCCCGTGTGAACGCGGCGTACGGGCGCGGTGACGAGGTGCTGTTGCGGGAGCTGTCCGAGGAGTGGGCGGCCGGGCCCGTGCCGGAGGAGCGCAGGCCGAGCCGGGCCGAGGAGCTGTACGCCCGGCTCGAATGGCTCGCCCAGCGCAAGGAGATGCTCTCCCTCGTCGCCCGGGAGCTGGAGGAGGGGGCCATCGGGTCGATGCTCCGCCTCGCGCCGCAGGACCCCGACCGGCTGCTCGACGAGATCGCCGACCAGTTGCTGGCGGAGGTCGAACAGCGGGAGAGCGAGCTGGCGGGGCTGCTCGCCCGGGACGAGTAACCCGGGGCCGGGCCTGGTCGGGTAGCGTCGTACGCATGCATCTCGGAGCTGGTGTGCCCACGGTCGAGGTCGGAGACCTCAAGGACGACGACTTCCTGCTGGACGTGCGGGAGGACGACGAATGGCAGGCGGGTCACGCCGAAGGGGCACTGCACGTCCCCATCAGTGAGTTCGTGGCGCGCTACGGCGAGGTGACCGAGGCGGCTCCGCAGGACGGCAGGGTCCATGTGATCTGCCGCTCGGGCGGTCGTTCGGCGCAGGTCACCATGTATCTCGTCCAGCAGGGCATCGACGCCGTGAACGTGGACGGCGGTATGCAGCTCTGGGCGGCCGCGGGCCGTCCGGTGGTGGACGGCAAGGGCGGGGCGGGGTTCGTTCTGTAGGGAACCCGTTCCCCCGGATGCCGGCGCCGGGGAAGGCGGCGGCGCCGTGTGCGGATGGGGCGCGCGGAGGAGTGTGCGCGCCCCGGGGCGTGGCATGAGCGGTACTCAGCCCAGCGGATGCGCCGCCAGAAGGTCGCCCAGCGCCTCTTCGTGGGCCGCCGCGGGACCGAGCGAGAGCTCCAGGTGCTTGGCCCAGGCGTGGTAGCGGTGCAGGGGGTAATCGACGTCCGCGCCGAAGCCCCCGTGCAGATGCTGCGCGGTCTGCACGACCCGTCGTACGCCCTCCGCGGCCCAGATCTTGGCCACCGCGACGTCCCCGGCGGCGGGCAGCGCGCCTGATGCTCCGGAGGTGATCCGCCAGGCGGCCTGCCACAGCGTCGCCTCCATCGCGCGCAGGTCGATGAAGCGGTCGGCTGCCTGCACGGCGACGGCTTGGAACGTGGCGATCGGGAAGCCGAACTGTTCGCGTTTTCCGGCGTATTCGCCGGTCATGCCGAGGACGGCCTCGCCCAGGCCGAGCGCCAGCGCGCACGTCCCGGTGGTCAGCAGCTCCCGCAGCCGTTCCCACGCCCCCTCCGCGTCGATGACGTCCCGCGCGGGGATCCGGACGGACTCCAGGCGCAGTTCCGCCAGCCGTTCGCCGTGGGTGGCGATCTGCTCGGCGAGCGTCACCCCCGCGTGGGCGCGGGGGACGAGGGCGAGCACGGTGCGGCCGCCGACGGCGGACGGGCCTTTGCCGGTCTCGTGGGCGGTCCTGTCGGAGACCTCGTCCGGGGTCTCGCCCGAGGTTCCGTCCGAGGTCCCGTCGGCGGAGAGGCCGATGAGCGACTCCGGCGAGGGCGTCGCCGGGACGACGACGAAGTCCGCCTGCTGCGCCCAGGGCACCGCCGTCTGCACGCCGTCCAGGATCCAGGAGCCATCGGGGTCCCGCCGTGCGGTCACGGCGAGCTCGGCGGGGTCGTGACCGGTCAGGCCGTGCGCGGCGACGGTGAGGACGGCCTCGCCGCGGCCGACGCGGGCGAGCAGATCCGCCTTCAGCTCCTCGCTCCCGTGTGCCTGCACGGTGACGGCGGCGGCACTGCTCTCCAGCAGCGGCCCCCTGGCCAGCACCTTCGCCGACTCGCGGAGCACCAGGCAGAGCGCGACGGGATCGAGACCCGACCCGCCGTACGCGGGGTCGAGCAACAGGCTGAGGAGATCGGCGTCGGCGAGCTTCGCCCACAGGGCCCGGTCGAAGTCGTCGGCCACGGCTCCCGGTACGAGCGACGGACTCGGCACGCCGTCCGGTGCGACCCCGGCGAACACCGCCCTCGCCGCCTCGGCCGCCGCCTGCTGCTCCTCGGTGAAGGTGAAGTCCACGGTTCCGCCCTTCCGTGTCGCCGATGACAGGGCGTCAAGATAGAACAGGTTCTAGAAGAGGGGAATGGCATGGGGCCGGGGGATGGTCACGCCTCGGGCGCGGTACGCACCGCGCCGTAAGGTGTCCCCCGCTGTGGATAACCTCGGGGTGCCGTGCGAGCGGTGTGACGATGTGACTGTTGTGACCATCGGGGTGTGCCGGACGGGTGCGGCTGAGTAAGTTCCGGTGGGGAAGTGGACCGGGTCGTGGAATCGGGGAGCGGGGCGCAATGGACGCGAACGACGAGGTCTCGAACGCCCGGCGGGGGCCGGACGAGCCCGAGGGCTCCGACTCCGCGAGCGACAAGGGGCCGCGTGTCCCGCGGGATACGCGGGAGGCTCCGGACCCTGAGCCGTCCAGCGCCGCGGAGCCTGCCCCGCGGCCGGCCGCGGACCCTGCCCCACCGTCGGCCGCGGACCCTGCCCCACCGTCGGCCGCGGACCCTGCCTCGACGGCGGACCACACGCCGCTCATGGCCGCGCATGACACCTCGGCCCTGACCTCGGACCCTGTCGTGCCCGAGAGCGCGGATCTTGCCCCGCCCGTGACCGCAGACCCCGGGCGGGCCTCTTCTTCGGGTTCGACCGCGTCGCCGGACGCGACGACCGACCTGGCGACCCCCCTGACCGAGGACCCGGCGCACGGCTCGGCGGCGGGCTCCTCGCCGGGCGCGTCGCCGGACCCCGCGGGGGTGTCCTCGCCCTGGCCGCGCTCCGAGCGGACGGGAGGGCCGGTGCGGCCGGCGGCCGGTATCGCCGCGCTGACCCTGCCGTACCAGATAGCCGTGGCGCTGGTGCTCGCGGTCGTGGGGGTGGTGACCTGCGTCCATCTCGGGCTGGTGTTCCTCCATATCGCGCCCTCGAACACGTTGACGAAGCAGCACGGTCGGGCGGTGGACGAGTGGGTGTATCCGGAGTTCGAGCAGAACTGGAAGCTGTTCGCGCCGAACCCGCTGCAGCAGAACATCGCCGTGCAGGCGCGCGCGGAGGTCCGTACCGCCGACGGTGAGCGGCGTCAGACCGGCTGGTACGACCTGTCCGCGCTGGACGGCGCCGCGATCGACGGGAACCCGGTGCCGAGTCACACCCAGCAGAACGAACTGCGCCGGGCCTGGGACTTCTACGTGTCCACGCACGACGCCGAGAACCGCGCCACCACCTCGCGCGGCGATCTGTCCCAGCGCTATGTACGCCGGATCGTGGTGATGCGCCTCGACCGCGAGGGGGCCGGCGAGCCCGGCGCCGTGATCGAGCGGATCCAGCTCCGGTCCCGTACCACCAACGTGCCGGCGCCCGAGTGGAGCGAGGAAAAGGTGTCCGACAAGCCAGTCGTCCGCGAGCTGCCCTGGTGGCAGGTGACCGACGACGACCGGGCGGACGCCGCCGCGAACGCGGGGGGCGCCGGCCGGGCCGCCACCGGCCGGACGGAGGCGAGCGCCGGATGAGCGGCTCCGTGCGTCCGACCACCGGCCCGGTCCGTCAGGGGAGTCCTCTGGTGCGGCTCACCGCCCCGATAGGCAACGGGATCACCCGTGTCACGGATCGCGCGCTGGGCCCGTACCAGAGCGCGATCATCCGTATCGGCTTCTCCGCGACCTGGCTGCTGTTCCTGCTGCGCGAGTTCCCGCACCGGCGCGAGCTCTACGGCCCGAACGGGCCCTGGAGCTGGGAGCTGGCCCAGCAGCTGACCGCGAGCAACGAAGCGTTCACGGTGCTGATGTGGTCCGACAGCATGGTGTGGTTCGAGATCGTCTACGCCGTCGCCCTCCTGTCCGGCCTCCTTCTGCTGCTCGGCTGGCACACCCGTGCCATGAGCGTGCTCTTCATGGTCGGCGTGCTCTCGCTGCAGAACCGCAGCGTCTTCATGGGCGACGGCGGCGACAACGTCCTCCACCTCATGGCGATCTATCTCGTCTTCGTCCGCTGCGCCCAGGTCTGGTCGCTGGACGCGCGGCGCGCCCGGCGTGGGCGTGAGCGCCTGGAGCTGGACGGCGAGGCACCGGAGGACCGGGGCGGTGTCGCGCTGTGGTGCGTGCTCGGGTTCGGGTTGCTGCTGGCGACCTTCGGCGGTCTGGTGCCCGGCGGTCTGCTGGGCGGCTGGCTGACGTTCTTCTGGGGGTTGTGGGCGGTGCAGGCCCTGTGGTGGGCCGCCGGGCGCATCGAGTCGGACACCAAGCCGCGTGCGCTGCTCGACATCGTGGGCAACCTCGCGCACAACGCCGCGCTCGTCGTGATCATGGCCGAGGCGTGTCTGATCTACGCGGCGGCCGGCTGGTACAAGATCCAGGGCGGGCGGTGGCAGGACGGCACGGCGGCCTACTACCCGTTCCACCTGGACTACTTCTCGCCCTGGGCCTCGCTCTCCGACCTGCTGTCGTCGAGCGGCACGATGGTGATGCTGGTGACGTACGGGACGGTGATCGTGCAGGTCGCCTTCCCGTTCACGCTCTTCAACCGGCGCGTCAAGAACGTGCTGCTGGCGGTCATGATGACCGAGCACGCCGTGATCGCCGTCGTGCTCGGCCTGCCGTTCTTCTCGCTCGCGATGATCGCCGCCGACGCGGTCTTCCTGCCCACGCCCTTCCTGAAGCGTCTGGGCGGGCTGGCGGGGCGCGTGCGCGACCGCGTCGTGCGCCGGCTCCTGCCGGGGCGCACCCTCAAGATCCCCGGCCCGCGCCGCCCCGGCGCCCCCGACGAGGGGGAGGGGGCCGAGCAGCCCCGCGTAGGCTTCACCGCATGAACGATCCGCTGAGCGAACCCGGGGGCGTCCCGACGGTGGGGCCCACGGAGGCTCAGGTGCCGGGACGTCCTGTCGCTTCGGTGCCGGGACCCGCGGGGTCTGCTGGTGCGGCGGCGGGATCCGTGGGCGTGGAGGCGGCCGGCTTCCCGGCCGGTTCGACGGTGGGGCCTGTCGTCGGGTCCGTAGCCGAGGCCCTCGGCCGTCCGGCGGCGGCATCCACGAGCGGACCGGCGGGAGGACCCGCGGGCGGCCCGGCGTCGGCATCCGGTCCGGCGTCGGCATCCGCAGGTGGTCCGGTGGCAGGGCCCGCGGGTGAGTCGGCAGGTTCGGCCGGAGACTGCGGTCCGGGGGTGGTCGTTTCGGGCGCGTCGGGCCGGCGGCCGGAAGGAGACCCGTTGCGTGTCTGGCGGCGTCTCGTCGACACCGCCGTCCTGCTCGACGGTTTCCACGCGCTCAAGCACGCCGTCCGCTTCGGCGCCGAGGTGTCGGTGGCCGTGACCGCCGACCGAGCGGCGGCCCTCGCCCTCGCCGACGAGCTGGCCCCGGACGTACGGGACCGGCTCGCGGACCTCCTTCAGGAGGTCCCGGAGGAGACGTACCGGGCGCTCGTGGCGCGCCCGCACCCCACCGCCGTCGCCGCGCTGGCCGTACGCCCCTCGCGCGCGGACCATCTGGCGGCGCTCGCCCGCACCCCGCGCGCCGCCCCCGTCGTCGTCCTCGACAACCCGCGCAACCTGGGCAACGCGGGCGCGGTGATCCGGCTGGCGGCCGGGTTCGGGGCGACCGGCGTGGTCACCACGGGCACCCTGGACCCCTGGCACCCCACGGTCGTGCGGGGCGGGGCGGGGCTGCACTTCGCCACCGCCGTCGAGCGTCTGGAGGTGGCCGACCTGCCTCCCGGCCCGCTCTTCGCGCTGGACCCCGAGGGCGACGACATCCGGGGGCTGAAGCTCCCGGACGACGCCGTCCTCGCGTTCGGCTCCGAGCGCAGCGGCCTGTCGGCCGGGCTGCGCGCCCGTGCCGACCACCTGCTGTCGCTCCCGATGCGCCCCCAGGTCTCCAGCTACAACCTGGCGACCAGTGTGGCGATGACGCTGTACCACTGGAGCGCGGGCTCCTTCTGAGGAGTACGCGCTCCGGCCGGACGTTGAAGATCGAGCTAGCGGAGCGTCTCGCTGCGGACCTCGACCACCCGGAACCGGTTGGCGACGAAGGCTCCGTCGCACAGGGCCGCGTTCGCCGCCGGGTTGCCGCCGGACCCGTGGAAGTCCGAGAAGGCCGCCGTCTGGTTCACGTACACCCCGCCCGTGAGGTTGAGCGACAGCTGCGCGCACTCCTCCAGGCAGACCTCCTCGACGGCCCGGGCCACCTCCTCGGAGGTCGTGTACGCGCCGACGGTCATCGCCCCCTTCTCGCCGATGGTCCGGCGCAGCAGCTCCAGCCCTTCCGCGGCCGAGTCGACGGCGACGGCGAACGACACCGGCCCGAAGCACTCGCTGAGGTAGGCGGCCTCGTCCTCCGCGCCCTCCCAGTACTTCCGCGCGCCGTCGAGCTTGACGATCACCGGAGTCCGGACGACCGCGTTCGGGAACTCGGGGTTGGTGATCTCCCGTGAGGGGAGCGCGACCTCGCCGAGCGAGGCGGCCGCTTCGAGGCGGGCCTTGACGTCGGGGTTCACGATCGCGCCGAGCAGAGCGTTCGCGCGCGCGTCGTCGCCCAGCAGACCGCCGACCGACCGGGCGAGGTCGGCCGCGACCTCGTCGTAGGACTTGGGGCCCTGGTCGGTGGTGATGCCGTCGCGCGGGATGAGCAGGTTCTGCGGGGTGGTGCACATCTGGCCGCTGTACAGGGACAAGGAGAAGGCCAGGTTGGAGAGCATGCCCTTGTAGTCGGCGGTGGAGTCGACCAGCACGGTGTTGACGCCGGCTTTCTCCGTGTAGACCTCCGCCTGGCGGGCGTTGGCCTCCAGCCAGTCGCCGAAGGACGTCGAGCCGGTGTAGTCGATGATGCGGATCTCGGGGCGGGTGGCCAGGTCCTTGGCGATGCCCTCGCCGGGACGCTCGGCGGCGAGCGCGACCAGGTTGGGGTCGAAGCCCGTCTCGGCGAGCACCTCGCGGGCGGCCTGGACGGTGAGGGCGAGCGGCAGCACCGCGCGCGGGTGGGGCTTCACCAGGACGGCGTTGCCGGTGGCGAGGGAGGCGAACAGGCCCGGGTAGCCGTTCCAGGTCGGGAAGGTGTTGCAGCCGATGACGAGGGCGGTGCCGCGCGGCACCGGCTTGAACTTCTTGGTGAGCGCGAGCGGCTCCCGCTTGCCCTGGGGCTTGCTCCACTCGGCCGTGTCGGGGGTGCGGACCTGCTCCGCGTACGCGTACGCCACCGCCTCCAGACCCCGGTCCTGGGCGTGCGGCCCGCCCGCCTGGAAGGCCATCATGAAGGCCTGGCCGCTGGTGTGCATGACGGCGTGGGCGAACTCGTGGGTGCGGTCGCTGATCCGCTTCAGGATCTCCAGGCACACCGCCGCGCGCGCCTCGGCGCCCGCGTCGCGCCACGCGCGCTGCCCGGCCCTCATGGCCGGCAGCAGCGTGTCGAGGTCGGCGTGCGGATAGGTGACGCCCAGCTCGATGCCGTACGGGGAGACCTCGCCGCCCACCCAGTCGTCGGTGCCGGGCTGGCCGAGGTCGAGCCGGGTGCCGAGGAGGGCGTCGAAGGCCGCCTTGCCCTCGGCCATGCCCAGGCTGCCGTTCTCGCCGTACGCCTTGGGATGCTCGGGGTGGGGCGACCAGTACGCGCGGGTGCGGATCGCTTCCAGCGCCTGGTCGAGGACGGGCCGGTGCTTGGCGATCAGGGCGTGCGCGGACGGTTCGGCGGCCATGCTGGACCAACTCCTCACGTCGAGGACTCTTCTCAGAGCTCTGACCTGGGCAGGAATGGATTCGAGGGGTGTGCGGGGGGTGTTTCGGGGGATGGGGCGAAGTGCCTTGTCCCACGGAGTACTGGGCGTCGGGTGGGCGGACAGAGTTAGAGTAACCGAACGATCGGTCGGGACAAGGGGGTCCGCCGTATCTGTGGACAACCCCGTGCGGGAGGATCGCGCACATGACAGGACTCGACCCCGGCAGCCCCGTGGCCGTCGTAGGGACCGGCACCATGGGCCAGGGCATCGCCCAGGTCGCACTGACCGCGGGCCACTCCGTACTGCTGTTCGATACAGCGCCCGGGCGGGCGCGGGAGGCCGCCGAGGCGATCGGCGCCCGGCTCGACCGGCTCGTCGCGAAGGACCGCATGAGCGGCGCCGACCGGGACGCCGCGCGTGCCCGGCTGCACGCCGCCGAACGGCTCGCCGACCTCGCGGACTGCGGTCTGGTCGTCGAGGCCGTCCTGGAGCGGCTGGACGTCAAGCAGGAACTGTTCCGCGCCTTGGAGGACGTCGTCGGCGAGGACTGCCTGCTCGCCACCAACACCTCGTCCCTGTCCGTCACGGCCATCGGCGGCGCGCTGCGCAACCCGGGCCGTTTCGTGGGCCTGCACTTCTTCAACCCCGCGCCGCTGCTGCCCCTCGTGGAGGTCGTCTCCGGCTTCGCCACCGACGTCACCTCGGCCACGCGCGCGTACGAGACGGCCCGCGCCTGGGGCAAGACGCCGGTGGCCTGCGCCGACACCCCCGGATTCATCGTCAACCGCATCGCACGGCCGTTCTACGCCGAAGCGTTCGCGGTGTACGAGTCGCAGGCCGCCGAACCCGTCACCATCGACGCGATCCTGCGCGAGTGCGGCGGGTTCAGGATGGGCGCCTTCGAACTGACCGACCTGATCGGGCAGGACGTCAACGAGTCGGTCACCCACTCCGTGTGGCGGGCCTTCTTCCAGGACGTGCGCTTCACGCCCTCGCTGGCCCAGCGCCGGCTCGTCGAGTCCGGCCGGCTGGGCCGCAAGACGGGCCAGGGCTGGTACGACCACGGCGAGGACGCCGAGCCTCCCGAGCCGCACACCGCGGACCCGGTCCCCGCGCCCGCGTACGTGGTCGTCGAGGGCGACCTCGGCCCCGCCGCGGACCTGCTCACGCTGATCCGGGAGGCGGGCATCTCCGTCCGCGAGGACGAGGAGGACCACGGCACCCGGCTCGTCCTGCCGAGCGGCGGCCAGCTGGCCCTCGCCGACGGCCAGACCTCCGTGGAGTTCCGGGACGTCGTCTACTTCGACCTCGCGCTCGACTACCGCAGGGCCACCCGGATCGCCCTGTCCGCCTCCCAGGACACCTCGCCGCAGACCCTCGCGGAGGCCACGGGCCTCTTCCAGGCGCTCGGCAAGGACGTCAGTGTCATCGGGGACGCCCCCGGCATGATCGTCGCGCGCACGGTGGCGCGGATCATCGACCTCGCGCACGACGCCGTCGCCAAGGGCGTGGCCACCCAGGAGGACATCGACACGGCGATGCGGCTGGGCGTCAACTACCCGCTGGGTCCCTTCGAGTGGAGCCGCAGACTGGGCCGGAACTGGGCGTACGCCCTCCTGGACGACCTGCACCTGCGCGACCCCTCCGGGCGCTACGCGCCCTCGCTGGCGCTCTACCGCCACGCCTACGCCTCGGACAAGCGGGAGGGCACCTCCTCATGACGACCGCCAAGCGCGACACGTACACCCCGGAGACGCTGCTGTCCGTCGCGGTCCGGGTCTTCAACGAACGCGGTTACGACGGGACCTCCATGGAGCATCTCTCCAAGGCGGCCGGTATCTCCAAATCGTCGATATACCACCACGTCACGGGCAAGGAGGAGCTGCTGCGCCGGGCCGTGAGCCGGGCGCTGGACGGTCTCTTCGGCATCCTCGACGAGGAGCCTGCGCGCGGGGGGCGTGCGGTGGAGCGCCTGGAGCACGTCGTGCGGCGCATGGTCGAGGTGCTCATGGCCGAGCTGCCCTATGTGACCCTGCTGCTGCGGGTGCGCGGCAACACCGGCACCGAGCGCTGGGCGCTGGAGCGGCGCCGCGACTTCGACCACCGGGTCGCCGACCTGCTGAAGGCCGCGGCCGCCGAGGGCGACGTGCGGCGCGACGTGGAGGTGCGGCTCGCGACCCGGCTGGTGTTCGGGATGATCAACTCGATCGTGGAGTGGTACCGGCCGGACGGGCGGGGCATGGGCGAGCGGGAAGTGTCCGAAGCGGTGACGCACCTGGTCTTCACGGGGTTGCGCGCCCCGGAGTGAGCGCGCGCCCGGAGTGAGCGCGTGCGGGGAGGCCGCGCGCCGTCGGCGGGCCCCACGCGCCCGCCGGGAGCCCCGGGCGCCGGGGGCGGGTCACCCCTCCGGCTCCACGTCCTCCTCCTCGAACACCAGCAGGGTCCGGGTGCTGAGCACCTCCGGGATGGCCTGGAGCTTGGTGAGGACGACCTCGCGCAGGGCTCGGTTGTCCGAGGTGTGCACCAGGAGCAGGACGTCGTAGTCGCCGCCGACGAGGGCGATGTGGGCGGCGCCCGAGAGCTGGCGCAGCTGGTCGCGGACGGTGCGCCAGGAGTTCTGCACGATCTTGAGGGTGATGTAGGCCGAGGTGCCCTTTCCGGCGCGCTCGTGGTTCACGCGCGCCCCGAAGCCACGGATCACGCCGTCCTCGATGAGGCGGTTGATGCGGGCGTAGGCGTTGGCGCGGGAGACGTGGACGCGTTCGGCGACGGACCGTATCGAGGCACGGCCGTCGGCCTGCAGCATGCGCAGGATGTCCTGGTCTATGGCGTCCAGCGGTCGAGGGGGCGGCAGGGCCGGGCCGTGCTCCGGCGGCTCGGCCATTTGTTCAGGTGCCATGTGCCCCTGCCTCCCTGCCATGGACGGACTGCGTTCATTGCAGGCTGTGCAGAACCGTTTGTCCACAGCCTGTGGGTGCATGTAGCCAAAATGCGTCAGCGACCGAACAATCGGTAGGTGAGACGCGTCACAACCGTGCCGCGTCCCTGAGCCACTCCCACGAGGAGGTGCCGTATGACGGTCATGGAGCAGCGGGGCGCGTACCGCCCGACACCGCCGCCCGCCTGGCAGCCCCGCACGGACCCCGCGCCGCTGCTGCCCGACGCCCTGCCCCACCGCGTGCTCGGCACGGACGCGGCGGCCGACGCCGACCCCGCGCTGCTGCGCCGGCTCTACGCCGAGCTGGTGCGCGGCCGCCGCTACAACACGCAGGCGACCGCCCTGACCAAGCAGGGCAGGCTCGCCGTCTACCCCTCCAGCACCGGCCAGGAGGCGTGCGAGGTCGCCGCCGCGCTCGTCCTTCAGGAGCGGGACTGGCTCTTCCCCAGCTACCGCGACACGCTCGCCGCCGTCGCCCGCGGCCTCGACCCCGTGCAGGCGCTCACCCTGCTGCGCGGCGACTGGCACACCGGCTACGACCCGCACGAGCACCGGGTCGCGCCGCTGTGCACCCCCCTCGCCACCCAGCTCCCGCACGCCGTGGGCCTCGCGCACGCCGCCCGCCTCAAGGGCGACGACGTGGTGGCGCTGGCCCTGGTCGGCGACGGCGGCACCAGCGAGGGCGACTTCCACGAGGCGCTCAACTTCGCCGCCGTCTGGCAGGCGCCGGTGGTCTTCCTCGTCCAGAACAACGGCTTCGCGATCTCCGTCCCGCTCGCCAAGCAGACCGCCGCCCCGTCGCTGGCCCACAAGGCCGTCGGCTACGGGATGCCGGGCCGCCTGGTCGACGGCAACGACGCGGCGGCCGTGCACCAGGTGCTCGCCGAAGCGGTGGCCCACGCGCGCGCGGGCGGCGGTCCCACGCTGGTCGAGGCGGTGACGTACCGCATCGACGCCCACACCAACGCCGACGACGCGACCCGCTACCGGGGCGACGCCGAGGTCGAGACCTGGCGGGCGCACGACCCGATCGCGCTCCTGGAGCACGAGCTGACCGAGCGCGGCCTCCTCGACGAGGACGGCATCCGGGCCGCCCGTGACGCCGCCGAGGCGATGGCGGCCGACCTGCGCGACCGCATGAACCAGGACCCGGTGCTCGACCCCATGGACCTCTTCGCCCACGTCTACGCCGAGCCCACCCCGCAACTGCGCGAACAGCAGGCCCTGCTCCGGGCCGAGCTGGCGGCGGAGAACGAAGGGGCGCAGCCGTGACCACCGTCGCCCTCAAGCCCGCCACCATGGCGCAGGCGCTCAACCGCGCGCTGCGCGACGCCATGACCGCCGACCCCACCGTGCACGTCATGGGCGAGGACGTCGGCGCTCTCGGCGGTGTCTTCCGTGTCACCGACGGGCTCGCCGAGGAGTTCGGCGAGGACCGGGTCACCGACACCCCGCTCGCCGAGGCGGGCATCCTCGGCACCGCCGTCGGCATGGCCATGTACGGCCTGCGACCGGTCGTCGAGATGCAGTTCGACGCGTTCGCCTACCCGGCGTTCGAGCAGCTCATCAGCCATGTCGCCCGCATGCGCAACCGCACGCGCGGAGCGATGCCCCTGCCGATCACCATCCGTGTCCCCTACGGCGGCGGCATCGGCGGCGTCGAACACCACAGCGACTCCTCCGAGGCGTACTACATGGCGACTCCGGGTCTCCATGTCGTCACCCCCGCCACCGTCGCCGACGCCTACGGCCTGCTGCGCGCCGCCATCGCCTCCGACGACCCGGTCGTCCTCCTGGAGCCCAAGCGCCTGTACTGGTCGAAGGACGCCTGGAACCCCGAGGATCCGCCGGCCGTCGAGCCGATCGGCCGCGCGGTCGTGCGCCGGGCCGGCCGCAGTGCCACCCTCATCACCTACGGCCCGTCGGTGCCCGTCTGTCTGGAGGCCGCCGAGGCGGCCACGGCCGAGGGCTGGGACCTCGAAGTCGTCGACCTGCGCTCCCTGGTCCCCTTCGACGACGAGACGGTCGCCGCCTCGGTGCGCCGCACCGGCCGCGCGGTCGTCGTGCACGAGTCCGGCTCCTACGGCGGTCCGGGCGGCGAGATCGCGGCCCGTGTCACCGAGCGCTGCTTCCACCACCTGGAGGCGCCCGTGCTGCGCGTCGCCGGGTTCGACATCCCGTACCCGCCGCCCATGCTGGAGCGGCACCACCTCCCCGGTGTCGACCGGATCCTGGACGCCGTGGGCCGTCTGCAGTGGGAGGCGGGGAACTGATGGCCCAGGTGCTGGAGTTCAAGCTGCCCGACCTCGGGGAGGGGCTGACCGAGGCCGAGATCGTGCGTTGGCTGGTCCAGGTCGGGGACGTCGTCGCGATCGACCAGCCGGTCGTCGAGGTCGAGACGGCCAAGGCCATGGTCGAGGTCCCCTGCCCCTACGGCGGTGTCGTCACCGCCCGCTTCGGCGAGGAGGGCACGGAACTGCCCGTCGGCGCGCCCCTGCTGACGGTGGCGGTGGGGGCACCCGCCGCGGACGCCACCGCCGGTGAGGGCTCCGGCAACGTGCTGGTCGGCTACGGCACCGGTGCCCCGCCGGCGCGCCGCAGGCGGGTGCGGCCCGGGGAACCGGTCCGGTCCGCCTCGCCGGCCGAGCCGGTGGCCCGGCGCACCGTCGTCGACACGGCACCCGTTCCGGTCGCCGCTCCCGCGTGCCCGGACGGACCCGTGCCGGTGATCTCCCCGCTCGTCCGCCGACTCGCCCGCGAGAACGGTCTGGACCTGCGGACCTTGCACGGCTCGGGCCCCGAGGGGCTGATCCTGCGGGCGGACGTGGAGCACGCGCTGCGGGCCGCCACGGCCCCCGCCACCGCTCCCGCTCCGGAGCCGAGTGCCGTCGTCGCGCCGCCCGCGCCCGCCGAGGCGCCCTCCGCCACCCGCGTCCCCCTGCGGGGCGTCCGGGGCGCCGTCGCCGACAAGCTCTCCCGCAGCCGGCGCGAGATCCCCGACGCCACCTGCTGGGTGGACGCCGACGCGACGGAACTGATGCGCGCCCGTACGGCGATGAACGCGGCCGGCGGTCCGAAGATCTCCGTCCTCGCGCTGCTCGCCCGGATCTGCACGGCCGCGCTGGCCCGTTTCCCGGAGCTGAACTCGACGGTCGACATGGAGGCCCGGGAGGTCGTCCGGCTCGACCGGGTGCACCTCGGGTTCGCCGCGCAGACCGAGCGAGGGCTGGTCGTGCCCGTCGTCCGGGACGCGCACACCAGGAACACGGAATCGCTCACCGCCGAGTTCGCCGGGCTGACCGAGGCGGCCCGGACCGGGACCCTGACCCCCGGCCAACTGACCGGGGGGACCTTCACCCTGAACAACTACGGCGTGTTCGGTGTCGACGGTTCCACACCGATCATCAACCACCCCGAGGCCGCCATGCTCGGCGTCGGCCGTATCGTCCCCAAGCCGTGGGTGCACGAGGGCGAGCTGGCGGTACGGCAGGTCGTGCAGCTCTCGCTCACCTTCGACCACCGGGTGTGCGACGGCGGCACGGCGGGCGGCTTCCTGCGCTTCGTGGCCGACTGCGTCGAACAGCCGGCGATGCTGCTGCGCACGCTCTGAGCAGCTGATCCACCCGGCCGGGACCGATCGCCCGTCGCATCGGACCCGGCCGGACCCTGATCACGCGCTCTCCCCCACGTTCCCTGTGATCGTCGGGGCCCGCATACTCGGAGGGTGACCGCGTACGAGCCCCCGGGCGCCCCCGGTACCGAGCCGTTCGACGCCGTCGTGCTCGCCGGAGGCGCCGCCCGGCGGCTCGGCGGCGCCGACAAGCCCGCCGTGCGCGTAGGGGGCCGGGCGCTGCTCGACCGGGTGCTGACCGCCTGCGCCGGGGCCGGGACGACCGTCGTCGTCGCCGAACCCCGGCCCACCGCGCGGCCCGTGCGGTGGGCCCGCGAGGAACCCCCGGGCGGCGGCCCGCTCGCCGCGCTGGGCGCCGGGCTCCGGCACACCACCGCGCCACGGGTCCTGCTGCTCTCCGCCGACCTGCCGTTCCTGGGGGAGGAAACGGCGGGGCGTCTGCTCCGCGCCCTCTCGGACAGCGCGGGCTCCGCCGACGGCGTGCTGGTCACCGACGCCGACGGCCGTGACCAGCCCCTCGTCGCCGTCTACCGGGCCGAGGCCCTGCGCCGGGAGCTGGCCCGGCTCGCCGCCGAGCACGACGGCCTCACCGGGCTTCCCCTGCGGCGGCTGACCGCCGCGTTGCGCCTCACCCGCATCACCGACCCGGTCGCGTCCTTCGACTGCGACACCTGGGACGACATCGCCGCCGCCCGCGCACGGATCAGGGAGCATGGCCACGTGTTGGATGAATGGATTTCCGCAGTCAAGGACGAGCTGGGGATCGACCTCGATGTCGACGTCACCGAGCTGCTCGACCTCGCCCGTGACGCCGCCCACAGCGTGGCCCGGCCCGCCGCCCCGCTGACCACCTTCCTGATCGGCTACGCCGCCGCCCGGGCCGGGGGTGGCCCTGAGGCGGTCACCGAGGCCGCCCGTAAGGCGTCCGCCCTGGCCCTGCGCTGGGCCGAGGAGGACTCACCCGGCGCCGGACCGGACGCCGGATGACCGCCCAGGACGCCGAAGAGTTCGACGTGGAGGAGGCGCTGGCCGTGGCCAACGACAGGGCCGTCCAGGGGCCGAAGGAGCCCCTCCCCTCCCGCGACACCCCCGGGCCGGGACGGTCCGACGCGCACCGGACCAAGGGTGAATCCGCCCACCGGGCCACCTCCTGGCCCGAGGCCCGGGCCGTCGCCGAACGTGCCGCCCGCACGGCCGGACGCCGGGCCCCCGTGTCGGTCCCCGTCGACCGGGCGCTCGGACTCGTGCTCGCCGCGCCCCTGACCGCCCTCACCGACCTGCCCTCCTTCGACACCTCCGCCATGGACGGCTGGGCGGTGGCGGGCCCCGGACCCTGGGCCGTGCGGGAGGAGGGCGTGCTCGCGGGGCACGCCGACCCCGGACGGCTCACGGACGGCGAGGCGGTCCGGATCGCCACCGGCGCCCGTATCCCACCCGACACCACCGCCGTCCTGCGCAGCGAGCACGGCCGCACCGACGACAAGGGACGGCTGCATCCGACCCGGGACCTCGTCCACGGGCAGGACATCCGCCCCCGGGGCCAGGAGTGCCGCCACGGCGACCAACTGCTGCCCCTCGGCACCCAGATCACCCCGGCCGCGCTCGGGCTCGCGGCCGCCGCGGGGTACGACACGGTGAGCGTGCTCCCCCGCCCGCGCGTCGAACTGCTCGTCCTGGGCGACGAACTGCTCACCGACGGGCTTCCGCGCGAGGGCCTCATCCGCGATGCCCTCGGCCCCATGCTGCCGTCCTGGCTGCGGGCGCTCGGCGCCGAGGTCACCGCCGTGCGCCGCCTGGGCGACGACGCCGACGCCCTGCACCGGGCCGTGAAGAAATCCTCCGCCGACCTCGTCGTCACCACGGGGGGCACGGCCGCCGGGCCCGTCGACCACGTCCACCCCATCCTGCGCCGTGTGGGGGCCGAACTCCTCGTCGACGGCGTGAAGGTGCGCCCCGGGCACCCCATGCTGCTGGCCCGCACCCGGCAGGACCAGCATCTCGTCGGGCTGCCCGGAAACCCGCTGGCCGCCGTCTCGGGGCTGTTCACCCTCGCCGAGCCGCTGCTGCGGACTCTCGCCGGCCGCCCGGCCCCGGAGCCGTACACGGTGCCGCTGCGCGAGGGGGTGCACGGGCATCCGTACGACACCCGGCTCGTTCCCGTCGGTCTGCGCGGGGACGACGCCGTGCCGTTGCACTACAACGGCCCCGCTATGCTCCGCGGAATCGCCACCGCCGATGCCCTTGCCGTCGTACCACCCGGCGGCGCCCGCCCGGGTCAGGAGCTGGAACTGCTCGACCTGCCCTGGGCGACAGCGGGGATCCAGGTGTGTTTCACGTGAAACGTCGGTACGGCCGACCGGCCGTAGGACCAACGGTGTTTCACGTGAAACAACGGGCTGCCGGGGGCGACGCACAGCCAGGGGACGTACGTCGAAACGGGGAGTGTTTCACGTGAAACTGCCGGGCCAGGACGCGATCGCCCGCAACGCGGACGAGCGTCACGTGACCCACCAGGTGAGACTGCCGAAACGAGAGATCGAGCGGCCGATCCGTCAGGTCGGCAAGCGGCTGGCGATGGCCCTGTTGCTGCTGGTTGCCACCGCCCTGATCGTCTACGCCGATCACGAGGGGTACAACGACAACTCCGACGGTTCGGTGGATCTGCTCGACGCGTTCTACTACGCCACGGTCACCCTCTCCACCACCGGATACGGCGACATCACCCCGGTCAGCGATGCCGCGCGGTTCACCAACATCTTCGTGATCACGCCGCTGCGTGTGCTGTTCCTGATCATCCTGGTCGGGACCACGCTGGAGGTCCTCACGGAACGCACCCGTGAGGAATGGCGACACAACCGCTGGAGGGCGGCCTTGAGGGAGCACACCGTTGTCGTCGGCTGGGGGACGAAGGGACGGTCGGCGATCCAGACCGTCTGCGCGACCGGGCTGAAGAAGGAGCAGGTCGTCGTCGTGGACCCCAGCTCCAAGGTCATCGAGGCCGCGAACGCCGAGGGGTACACGGGGGTCGTCGGTGACGCGACCCGCAGCGATGTACTGCTGCGGGCAGAGGCGCAGAAGGCCCGGCAGATCATCATCTCCACCGCGCGGGACGACACCGCCGTCCTGGTCACGCTGACGGCCCGCCAGCTCAACCGCCAGGCGAAGATCGTGGCCGCCGTGCGCGAGGAGGAGAACGCGCCGCTGCTGAAGCAGTCCGGGGCGGACGTCGTCATCACCAGTGCCAGCGCGGCCGGTCGGCTCCTCGGGCTCTCCGTGCTCAGCCCGGCGGCCGGCATGGTGATGGAGGACCTCATCCAGCAGGGCAGCGGGCTCGACATCGCCGAACGGCCGGTCATAAAAGCGGAGGTGGGACGAGGGGTTCGGGAGACGGAGGACCTGGTCGTCAGCGTGCTGCGCGGACATCGGGTGCTCGGCTACGACGATCCGTCCATCGGCCCCCTTCAGTTGACGGACCGGCTTATCACCATCGTCCGTGCCACGCCGAGCACGAAGATCACCCCCGAGACCAAGCACCTGCCGTAGCGGAGAACCAGAGGGTGGCCCCGGGGTGCGGAACCCCGGGGCCACCCTCTTGGTGTGCACGCCTACTTGCGGTTGTACAGCCGCATCGTGATCGGCCCGAAGACGAGCACGAACAGGGCGGACCAGCCCAGCGTCCAGGCGATCTCCGCGGCGGGCCACTCGCCCGCCATCAACGCGCGGACCGCCGAGGCGAGATGGGTGACCGGGCTGTTGTTGACGAACGCCTGGAGCCAGCCCGGCATCGTGCTCGGGTCGACGAAGACGTTGGACAGGAAGGTCAGCGGGAAGATCACCATCATGCTGACGCCCATCACGGACTTCTCGGTGCGCAGCAGCAGGCCGAACATCGTCCAGATCCACGAGAACGCGAACGAGAAGACGATGAGCAGTGCGACCCCGGCGACCACGCCCAGCACCCCGCCGTCCGGGCGGTAGCCGAGGATCATGCCGACGGTGAGCATCACCACGGACGCGATCGCGTAGCGCAGGGCGTCGCCCAGCAGATAGCCGACCATCGTCGACGGCCGCCAGATCGGCAGCGAGCGGAAGCGGTCGAAGACGCCCTTCTCGATGTCGGTGTTGACGGAGACCCCGGTGTACATCGTGATCATCACGACCGACATCACCAGGATGCCCGGCAGCAGGAACTGGATGTACTGCTCCGGCGAGCCGGCCAGCGCACCGCCGAAGAGGTACGTGTACATCAGCACCATCATGATCGGGAAGGCGGTGACGTCGAAGAGCTGCTCCGGCACGTGCTTGATCTTGAGCATGGCTCGCCAGCCGAAGGTCAGCGAGGCCGACAGCGCGCCGGGCCGCGGCGGCCGGTCCTTGGAGATCAGCAGCGCGGCGAGCGACTCGGCGCTGACGGGGGCGAGTTCCTTGTTCTCGGTGGTGGTCGTGGTGCTCATACCGCCGCCTCGTCCTTCGTCTCGGGGGCGTCGTCGGCCTGCGTGGCCGCCGCCTGGGTGTCGTGTCCGGTCAGGGCGAGGAAGACCTCGTCCAGGCTGGGCTGTCCCAGCGAGAAGTTGTCGACGGTGATGCCGGTGCGGGCCAGTTCGGCCAGTGCCCGGGCGGCCGCCTCGGCGGCCCCCTGTCCGTTGGCCGATCCCGCGCCGACGCGGGCGGTCAGCGCCACCGGGTCCGGTTCCCGCTGCACATCGGCGTCGAGGGCCAGCCGCAGCACCTCCTCCGCCTGCGGCCGCTGGGCTGCGTCGCGCAGCCGCAGATGGACGGAACCGGCGCCCACGGACGCCTTCAGCTCGCCCTTCGTGCCCTCCGCGATCACCTTGCCCTGGTCGATGACCGCGATCCGGGACGCCAACTGGTCCGCCTCGTCCAGATACTGCGTGGTGAGCAGCACGGTCGTGCCCTGGGCGACCACCGCGCGCACGATGTCCCACACCTGGTTGCGGCTGCGCGGGTCGAGTCCGGTGGTGGGCTCGTCGAGGAAGAGCAGGTCGGGTGTGTTCAGGATGGACGCGGCGATGTCGATACGGCGCCGCATGCCGCCCGAGTAGTGCTTGACCTGCTTCGCGGCGGCCTCGCTCAGCCCGAACGCCTCCAGCAGCTGCCCGGCGCGCAGCCGTGCGGCCGGTTTGCCGTGGCCGAGGAGCCGGGCCAGCAGCACCAGGTTCTCGGTGCCGGTCAGGTCCTCGTCCACGGAGGCGTACTGCCCGGTCAGGCTCACCCGGCCGCGGACCTCGTCGGCCTCCCGGACCACGTCGTGACCGAAGACGTGCGCCTCGCCCCCGTCGGGGCGCAGCAGGGTGGCGAGCATCTTCACCGTGGTCGTCTTGCCGGCGCCGTTCGGGCCGAGGACGCCGTAGACCGTGCCGGCCGGCACGGCCAGGTCGACGCCGTCGACGGCCCGGGTCTCGCCGAAGGTCTTCACCAGACCCGCGGTCTCGATCGCGAGGCCGGACGTCTGTGCGCTCATGTCGGAGATCCTTCCGCGTACGGGGCCCGTGTCCTGGGCTACGCAAAGGGAGACCACGGGGACCGCCGAAACTCATCGGTCGCCGCGCGAAAAGTCGGGACCGTGTTCCGCACTCGGTGTCGAAGCGGTCCTCGTGTCGCGTCCGCGCGGCACTGCACCCTTCACGGTCTCGCCGATCGGCCGGGGACGCATCCCTGTTTCCGACGGCGGGCCCCGGAGGCCGGGGCCAGGGCCAGGGCCGGAGCCGGGACCGGGACCGGGGGGCCAGGTCGACGGTACGGGCGCGGGTGCGGGCCGCGCGAGATCGGCTGGGTGGGAGGCGCGAGTCGGCGGGGCGGACGGCGTCGGCCGGGCCGGCGGTGGCCCCGGGCCGTCGGCCGACCGGCCGGCGAGGGACGGGCCGGGGCGGAGGTGTGAAGGTGTGGGTGCCGGGGGCGTGACGCGGTGGTCGGGGAGTAGCGTCCCCTCCATGCATGCGATCACGATTCCCGAACCCGGTGGACCCGAGGCCCTGGTGTGGGACGAGGTCCCCGACCCCGTACCCGGCGAGGGCGAAGTGCTCATCGAGGTGGCGGCGAGCGCGGTGAACCGTGCCGATCTGCTCCAGCGACAGGGCTTCTACGACCCCCCGCCCGGCGCCTCCCCCCACCCCGGCCTGGAGTGTTCCGGGCGGGTCGCGGAGATCGGGCCCGGGGTGGCCGGATGGAACGTCGGCGACGAGGTGTGCGCGCTGCTCTCCGGCGGCGGTTACGCGGAGAAGGTCGTCGCCCCGACCGCCCAGCTGCTGCCCGTGCCCGCCGGTGTCGGCCTGACCGCGGCGGCCGCCCTGCCCGAGGTGACCTGCACGGTCTGGTCGAACGTCTTCATGATCGCCCACCTGCGGCCGGGCGAGACCCTTCTCGTGCACGGCGGCTCCAGCGGCATCGGCACCATGGCCGTCCAGCTCGCCAAGGCCGTCGGCGCGAAGGTCGCGGTCACGGCGGGCACCGAGGAGAAGCTGGCCCGGTGCGCCGCCCTGGGGGCGGACATCCTGATCAACTACCGCGAGCAGGACTTCGTCGAGGAGGTCCGCAAGGCCACGGACGGCAAGGGCGCGGATGTGGTCCTGGACAACATGGGCGCCAAGTACCTCGACCGCAACGTCCGCGTGCTCGCCGTCAACGGCCGCCTCGCGATCATCGGCATGCAGGGCGGCGTCAAGGGCGAACTGAACATCGGCGCCCTGCTCGCCAAGCGCGCCGCGATCAGCGCGACCTCGCTGCGCGCCCGCCCCCGGGAGGAGAAGGCCGCGATCGTCGCCGCCGTGCGCGAGCACGTGTGGCCGCTGCTCGACGGAGGCCATGTGCGTCCCGTCGTCGACCGCGAGATCCCCATGGACGACGCGGCCACGGCCCACCGGGTGCTGGAGGACAGCGGCCACGTCGGCAAGGTGCTCCTGGTCGTGCCGTAACCGGCGGAAACGACCGAGCCGCCCACAGACCGGCTCGAGCCGCCTGCAGACCGGATCGACCTCGCTCGCAGACCCGATCGAGCCGCCCACAGACCCGACCGAGCCGCCCGCAGACCCGACCGAGCCGCCCGCAGACCCGACCGAGCCGCCCGCAGACCCGACCGACCCTCGCTCGCCGCCCCCGCACGCCGCCCCCTCAGTACCGCCGTATCCGCAGCCCGACGAAGGCCAGACCGAGGCCCGCGCCCATCAGGATGAGGCCGCTGCCGAGGGCCATGACCCGCAGGACGGGTTCCTCGACGGTCGCGTTGTCGGCTCCGGGCGGGGCGGCCGGCGGGGGTGGCGCGGTGTCCGGGCCCGCCGAGGTACCGGTTCCCGGGCCGTCCGGTTCGGGATCCGGATCCTCCGAGGGCGCGTACGTGTCGTCCGGGGCCAAGGGCCAGACCTCCTGCCGCCCGGGCCGCTCCCGCCCCTCGCCCGCGCGGCTGCCGGCCCGGGAGTCCGCGGGGCCGGGCTCGGCCGCGTGGACGGACGGTACGGCCCCCGCCACCAGGACCACGAGCAGTCCCGTGACGGGGACGAGTCCCGTCAGGCGCGTCGAGCGAAGCCAAGGAGCCACGCCCTCAGGCTCACACGCCCCCCGCCCCCCGGCATCTCGGCCCGGAGCGCGGGATCCACGCCCGACCCGCGCCGGACGGCTCCCGCGTGCACGGTGGATCACCCTGAGTGGGGGGCACCAGCCCGGTGGGGTGGGGGCGTGGGAGAGAATGAACGGCATGGAGATGCCGAGGAACGAACGGTCGCCCGAACAGCCCCAGATCCTGGTCGTGGGCCAGGACGGAATGGCGGTGGGCGGCGGAGGAGACGAGGACTCCCGAGAGGTCCCGGTGACGGAGATGGTGGAACAGCCGGCCAAGGTCATGCGCATCGGCAGCATGATCAAGCAGCTGCTCGAAGAGGTTCGGGTCGCCCCTCTCGACGAGGCCAGCCGGGCGCGGCTGAAGGAGATCCACGCCAGCTCGGTCAAGGAACTGGAGGACGGCCTCGCGCCCGAGCTGGTCGAGGAGCTGGAGCGGATCTCCCTGCCCTTCACGGACGAGGCGATCCCGAGCGACGCGGAGCTGCGGATCGCGCAGGCCCAGCTGGTCGGCTGGCTCGAAGGTCTCTTCCACGGGATCCAGACGACGCTGTTCGCCCAGCAGATGGCCGCCCGGGCCCAGCTGGAGCAGATGCGCCGCGCGCTGCCGCCCGGCGTCGGCGGCCACGAGGGCGACGACGACCCGCGGACGATCGGCCGCTCGGGAGGCCCGTACCTCTAGGGCCCGTCGGGCGGTACCCCGTCCGGCACTCCCGCACACACTCCCGCCCCCACGCACGCACAGGGCCCGGCACACGAGGTGCCGGGCCCTTCCACATGCCGGGGTGCACGGGGCGTCAGGACGGGTTGCCCGTGGAGACCTTGAGGATGATCGAGGGCATGTCCTTGGGGTCGACGTCCTCGTCGGCCGACGGGTACTGCTCCATCACCGTGCCCTCGCCGTACGTGTTCTCGTCGACCTTCTGCACGTCGTACTCCCAGCCCGCGGCCTGGAAGCACTTCTTCACCGAGTCGATGTTCTTGAAGGTGAAGTCCGGCAGTTCGATCTTGTCCGGGTCGTTGTACGACTCCACGGGCTCCGTGCACGCGGTCGTGTCGATGACCTTCGAGGTGTCCGGTCCCTTGTGCCCCTCGACCACGGTCGGAGAGGGGGACTTGCTCGGACCGCTGTCGCCGCCCTCGCCCTCCGTCCCCTTGCTCAGGGTCAGCGCCACGATCAGACCGCCGACCGCGAGGACCGACACGGCGACCGCCCCCAGGATCACGCCCTTGTTGCTCTTCCCGCCCCCGGAGCCCCCCGCCGACGGCGAGGACTGCTGGGGCGAGATGGTGTACGGCGGCGGGGTGGCCGACCCCTGCTGCGGCGCGTACTGGGCGGTCTGCGGCGGGGTCGGGTAACCGCCCTGCTGCGGGTAGCCGTAGGACGGGGCGGGCGCGGGCGTCGGCGGACCGTATCCGCCCGTCGGGTGCGGCTGGTACGGCGTCTGGACGCTGCCCGGCTGCGGCGCCCCCGTATGGTCGATCGGGGGGAAGACGGCGGAGGAGACGCCGGCGCCGCTGGGTGTCTGCGCGCCCGGCACGATGCTCGGTGCCACGGGCTGGAGGGACGCGGCGACCCGCATGCACTCGTCCCGCATGGCCTCCGCGCTGGGGAACCGCTCGTTCGGGTTCTTCTTCAGCGCGCGGGCGATGATCGCGTCGACGGCCGGCGGCAGGGAACGGTTGATCGAGGAGGGAGCGACCGGCTCCTCCTGGACGTGGGCGTACGCGATGGCCAGCGGGGAGTCCGCCTCGAAGGGCAGCCGCCCGGTGGTCAGCTGGAACAGCATGATGCCGACCGAGTACAGGTCGGAGCGGGCGTCCACGCCTCGGCCGAGGGCCTGCTCGGGCGACAGGTACTGCGGGGTGCCGACGACCATGCCGGTCTGCGTCATCGACGTCACACCCGACTGCATGGCGCGGGCGATGCCGAAGTCCATGACCTTGACGACGTCGCGCTTGGTCATCATCACGTTGCCCGGCTTGATGTCCCGGTGGACCAGGCCCATCTCGTGGCTGATCTCCAGCGCCGCCAGCACGTCCGCGGTGATCTTCAGTGCCTTGTCGGCGGGCATCGCGCCGAGCCGGGCGACGTCGGCGTCGAGCACCGAACCGAGCGGCTTGCCCTCGATGTACTCCATGACGATGTACGGCGTCGTCATGCCGTCCATCTCGTCCTCGCCGGTGTCGAAGACGGAGACGATGTTGGTGTGGGTGAGCTTCGCCACGGCCTGCGCCTCGCGGCGGAAACGCTCGCGGAAAGCCTGTTCGCGGCCGAGTTCGGTGTGGAGTGTCTTGATCGCGACCTGCCGGTCGAGCACCGAGTCGTACGCGAGGTGGACGGAGGCCATACCGCCCTCGCCGAGCAGGTCACGCAGCTGATAGCGGCCACCGGCTAGCGACCGCCCCGCGTACCGGCCCTGTGCGGCATCCTGGCTCATCTTCCTGCGTCCCCCATCGGCGCGCGAAAGCTGCTGGCGTTGCTCCCGCGATTCGGTGATCCCTGATGCTGCTGGTGATCCTTTGAGCTATTCCCGGCCAAGTCTGCCCCAGGGCACCGGCACGTCAAGCGCGGTGCCCGATCCGTGACCGTACGCGAAAGAAGCGTCGCGGAAGCGTTACAGGGGGCGTACGCCCGGTACACAGAACTTGCACGAGTGCGCGCGCTGCGGGTTTCATGGCCGACTCGACCTATGGATCCACCGTGAACCCGTCGTGAACCCCGTCGCGCATCCAACCCGGACCGGCCCCTTGCGTGAAGGCTGTAGCGTGGCCGACGGAGACCGTAACAAGTACCGCGCGGACCGCGGGCAGAAACGACGGCGAGGACTGATGGCACAGCAGCAGCGCTCTCAGGGCCCGTCCGACCCCGAGGCGGCTGGTGGCGGCATGTCGGACGCGCCGGAGTTGTGGGGCAACGGCGGGCTGGTCGGTGACGGTCGGTACCGGATGACCCACCGGCTCGGCCGGGGCGGCATGGCCGAGGTGTTCGCGGCGGAGGACGTGCGCCTCGGACGTACGGTGGCGGTCAAACTGCTCCGTTCCGACCTGGCCGAAGACCCCATCTCCAAGGCCAGATTCACGCGTGAGGCCCAGGCCGTGGCCGGTCTCAACCACCATTCGATCGTGGCGGTCTACGACTCCGGCGAGGACGTCGTGAACGGCACGCCCGTGCCGTACATCGTCATGGAGCTGGTCGAGGGCCGCACCATCCGCGATCTGCTGATCAACGCGGAGGCGCCCGGCCCCGAGCAGGCGCTGATCATCGTCTCCGGTGTGCTGGAGGCGCTCGCCTACTCCCACCAGCACGGCATCGTGCACCGCGACATCAAGCCGGCGAACGTCATCATCACCGACAACGGTGCCGTGAAGGTGATGGACTTCGGCATCGCGCGCGCCCTGCACGGGGCGTCGACGACGATGACGCAGACCGGCATGGTGATGGGCACGCCCCAGTACCTCTCCCCGGAGCAGGCGCTCGGCAAGGCCGTCGACCACCGCTCCGACCTGTACGCCACCGGCTGCCTGCTCTACGAACTCCTCGCACTGAGGCCGCCGTTCATCGGCGAGACCCCGCTGTCGGTGGTCTACCAGCACGTCCAGGACATCCCGGTACCGCCCTCCGAGTCCTCGGACGGGGCGGCGCCGCCGGAGCTCGACGGCCTCGTCATGCGCTCCCTCGCCAAGGAGCCGGACGACCGGTTCCAGACGGCCGAGGAGATGCGCGGCCTCGTGCAGTACGGCCTGCAGATGCTGTACGACCAGGGCGGCCACACCGGCACCTGGAACACCGGGCCCGTCGCGATGCACGACGGCCGGCACACCCCGCCGGGCGGTATGTCCGGTACGACGGTCATGCCCCACCCCGGGGACGGCACCTCGCAGATCCCGCAGCCGATCCTGCCCGGATACGGCGGCGGCCGGGACGACGGCGGCTTCGAGGGCCGGGGCAACCGGGGCAGCGGCCGCGGCAAGCTGTGGATCCTCGCCGTGCTCGCGGTGATCGCCATCTCCGCGGGTGTCGCACTGGCGCTGAACAGCAAGGACAACGCCAACGACAGCGGCGGCACCGGGACCACGAAGTCCCCGACGGCGACGTCCTCCAGCAAGGACAAGGACACCAAGGAGACCCCCACCGACGAGGTGACCGAGGAGGAGACGGAGGACAACACCGGCTCCGGGAACAACCCCGACTACACGCCGTCGTACACCCGGTCCCCGTCCTTCAGCCAGTCGCCCACGGACGAGCCGACGGACGAACCGACCTCCGAGGAGCCGACGACCTCCGAGGAGCCGACGACCTCGGAGGAGCCGGAGCCGCCGGTGAGCGAGAGCCCCGACGAGGGCAGCAGCGGCGACACCGCCGGTCTGCCCGGCGGCATCGGCGACGACGAGGGGTGACTCGAATGTGCGCGCGGTGACCCTTGTGTCACCGCGCGCACACCTCGCCCACCGTCGCGACTCCACAGGGCCCACGGAACCGAACCGTGGCCCGAAGCGCAGACATCCGGCCGCACGGATGGAGCAACTTCCACAGCCGATCTCGACGCCCGCCTCCGGTGAAGTCTTCCCGTGGCCGGGGTGGCCGGGATAACGTGCCCGTGTTCCGGCCCCCTGCCAGGCTGTTAACCAGTGCTGTGACCAGCAACTGTTCCCGACGGACACGATCCACGGGGACCCCCTCCGACCGATTTACTTGGAAATCCAAGGAAAATCGCAGGTCAGTAGGGGTTTCACAGGAATGTGGAGCACTGGGTAACGTGCCTCGTGCAGGGCGCTCGCCGGGGCACCTGTCACGTCTGTTCCCGGCCAAGGGCACCCACCCCGTGCACGGGCACCGGGATCAGGCGAGCCGCTCCCCCAGGCTCTTAAGGAGCTGGGGGGACCCCCAGTCACCCGGCAACCCCGGGGGCCGGACCGACGGAGGAGCACACGTGACCGTGGAGAGCACTGCCGCGCGCAAGCCGCGACGCAGCGCCGCAGGCAAGACCGGCACCACCGGCAGCAAGGCGGCCGGCACCACCGGCACCAGGCGCGCCGCCACTGCCAAGAAGCCGACGAACGCCCAGCCCGAACTCGTCCAGCTGCTGACGCCCGAGGGCAAGCGGGTCAGGAACGCCGAGTACGACCCGTTCGTCGCGGACATCACCGCCGACGAGCTGCGGGGCCTGTACCGCGACATGGTGCTGACCCGGCGCTTCGACGCCGAGGCCACCTCCCTGCAGCGCCAGGGCGAGCTGGGCCTGTGGGCCTCGCTGCTCGGCCAGGAGGCCGCCCAGATCGGTTCCGGGCGGGCCACCCGCGACGACGACTACGTCTTCCCGACCTATCGCGAGCACGGTGTCGCCTGGTGCCGCGGTGTCGACCCGACCAACCTGCTCGGCATGTTCCGCGGCGTGAACAACGGCGGCTGGGACCCGAACAGCAACAACTTCCACCTCTACACGATCGTCATCGGCTCCCAGACGCTGCACGCGACCGGGTACGCCATGGGCATCGCCAAGGACGGCGCCGACTCGGCGGTCGTCGCCTACTTCGGTGACGGCGCCTCCAGCCAGGGGGACGTCGCCGAGGCGTTCACCTTCTCCGCGGTCTACAACGCGCCGGTCGTGTTCTTCTGCCAGAACAACCAGTGGGCCATCTCGGAACCGACCGAGAAGCAGACCCGCGTGCCGCTGTACCAGCGCGCCCAGGGCTTCGGCTTCCCGGGCGTCCGCGTCGACGGCAACGACGTCCTCGGCTGCCTCGCCGTCACCAAGTGGGCGCTGGAGCGCGCCCGCCGGGGCGAGGGCCCCACCCTGGTGGAGGCGTACACCTACCGCATGGGCGCCCACACCACCTCCGACGACCCCACCCGCTACCGCCACGACGACGAGCGGGTGGCCTGGGAGGCCAAGGACCCGATCGCGCGCCTGCGTGCCCACCTGGAGTCCGAAACCGACACGAACGAGGGATTCTTCGCGGAACTCGAAGCGGAGAGCGAGGCGTTGGGAAGGCGAGTGCGCGAAGTGGTGCGGGCCATGCCCGACCCGGACCACTTCGCCATCTTCGAGAACGCGTACGCGGACGGACACGCGCTCGTGGACGAGGAGCGCGCCCAGTTCGCCGCGTACCAGGCGTCGTTCGCCGATGTGGACGAAGAGGAGGGCAAGTAGCGATGAGCACGCAGACAGCCGCGCAGACGGCGGGGCAGAGCGCCGGGCAATCCGCCGTGAAGAGCATGGCGATCGCCAAGGCGATCAACGAATCGCTGCGCAGGGCCCTCGAAGCCGACCCCAAGGTCCTCGTCATGGGCGAGGACGTCGGCAAGCTCGGCGGGGTGTTCCGGGTGACGGACGGCCTGCAGAAGGACTTCGGCGAGGACCGGGTGATCGACACCCCGCTCGCCGAGTCGGGCATCGTCGGCACCGCCATCGGCCTCGCCCTGCGCGGGTACCGCCCGGTGGTCGAGATCCAGTTCGACGGCTTCGTCTTCCCCGCGTACGACCAGATCGTCACCCAGCTCGCCAAGATGCACGCGCGTTCGCTGGGCAAGGTCAAGCTCCCCGTCGTCGTCCGGATCCCCTACGGCGGCGGCATCGGCGCGGTCGAGCACCATTCCGAGTCCCCGGAGGCGCTGTTCGCGCACGTGGCGGGCCTGAAGGTGGTCTCGCCGTCGAACGCCTCGGACGCCTACTGGATGATGCAGCAGGCCATCCAGAGCGACGACCCGGTGATCTTCTTCGAGCCCAAGCGGCGCTACTGGGACAAGGCCGAGGTCAACCCCGACGCCATCCCCGGTCCGCTGCACAAGGCCCGGGTCGTCCGCGAGGGCACCGACCTCACGCTCGCCGCCTACGGCCCGATGGTGAAGCTCTGCCAGGAGGTCGCCGACGCGGCGGCCGAGGAGGGCCGCGCCCTGGAGGTCCTGGACCTGCGGTCGGTGTCCCCGCTGGACTTCGACTCGGTCCAGGCGTCCGTGGAGCGGACCGGCCGCCTGATCGTGGTGCACGAGGCCCCGGTGTTCTTCGGCTCGGGCGCGGAGATCGCCGCCCGCATCACCGAGCGGTGCTTCTACCACCTGGAGGCGCCCGTCCTCCGTGTCGGCGGGTACCACTCCCCCTATCCGCCGGCCCGGCTGGAGGAGGAGTACCTGCCGAATCTGGACCGGGTGCTCGACGCCGTCGACCGCTCGCTGGCGTACTGAGGGAGAGGTCCGTGACGACGATGACAGACACGTCTCCGCGCGAGTTCAAGATGCCCGACGTGGGCGAGGGACTCACCGAGGCCGAGATCCTCAAGTGGTACGTCCAGCCCGGTGACACCGTCACCGACGGCCAGGTCGTCTGCGAGGTCGAGACGGCCAAGGCCGCCGTCGAACTGCCCATCCCGTACGACGGTGTCGTACGCGCCCTGCACTTCCCCGAGGGCACCACGGTCGACGTCGGCACGTCGATCATCGCCGTGGACGTGGCGGGCGGGACGGCCCCGGCCGAGCCGGAGCCCCCCGCGGCCAGGCCGGAGCCCGCGGCGAAGCCCGCGCCGGCGGCCCGCAAGCCCGAGGGCCGCAAGCCGGTCCTCGTCGGCTACGGCGTCGCCGAGTCGTCCACCAAGCGCCGCCCCCGCAAGGGCGTGCCGCCGGTGGCGGCGCCCTCCGAGGGCACCCTGTACGCGGCCACCGCGATCCAGGGCGTCCAGGGCGAGCTGAACGGACACGGTCACAGCGTCGGCGGTCCGCGGCCGCTGGCGAAGCCGCCGGTCCGCAAGCTGGCCAAGGACCTCGGTGTGGACCTGGCGACGATCACGCCGTCCGGTCCGGACGGCGTGATCACCCGTGAGGACGTCCACGCGGCCGTCGCCCCGCCGAAGGCTCCCGAACCGGTGACTCCGTCTCCCGCGACCCCGGCCGCCGCCTCCGTCGCGGCTCCGGCCCCCGCGCCGGTGGCGTCGTACGACGGCGCGCGCGAGACCCGGATCCCGGTCAAGGGGGTCCGCAAGGCGACCGCGGCGGCCATGGTCGGCTCGGCCTTCACCGCGCCGCACGTCACGGAGTTCGTGACGGTCGACGTGACGCGCACGATGAAGCTGGTCGAGGAGCTGAAGCAGGACAAGGACCTCGCCGGTCTCCGCGTCAACCCGCTGCTGCTGATCGCCAAGGCACTGCTCGTGGCGATCCGGCGCAACCCGGAGATCAACGCCTCCTGGGACGAGGCCGCCCAGGAGATCGTGGTCAAGCACTACGTGAACCTGGGGATCGCGGCGGCCACCCCGCGCGGTCTGATCGTGCCGAACATCAAGGACGCCCACGCCAAGACGCTGCCCCAGCTGGCGGAGTCGCTGGGCGAACTGGTCTCGACGGCGAAGGAGGGCCGCACCAGCCCCGCAGCGATGCAGGGCGGCACGCTCACCATCACCAATGTCGGGGTCTTCGGCATCGACACCGGCACGCCGATCCTCAACCCCGGCGAGTCCGCGATCCTCGCGGTCGGCTCGATCAAGCCGCAGCCTTGGGTCCACAAGGGCAAGGTGAAGCCTCGTCAGGTCACCACCCTGGCGCTCTCCTTCGACCACCGGCTGGTCGACGGGGAGCTGGGTTCCAAGGTGCTGGCGGACGTGGCGGCGATTCTGGAGCAGCCGAAGAGGCTGATCACGTGGGCGTGAGGCCCTCGACTGAGTAGGCTGATGGGTAAGGGCCGGTCGCAAGTTGCTGTTGCGACCGGCCCTTTTCCGCGTCTCGGCTCAGGAGCCGTCAGCGGCGGCTGAGCACATACACCGGCGCCCCGTCCTCCGCCGCGCCCATGGGGTGGATGCAGGCGTGCTTGCGCAGCAGCCGCAGACATTCGTTGACGCGGTGCACGGACAGCCCCGTACGGGCCGCGATCGCCTCCAACGGCTGCCGCAGCTCACCCTTCTCGACCAGCACCGGGGCGATCACGACGGCCACCGTCCACACGTCCTCCGTCACCGACAACCGCTCCCGCCAGTCGGCCAGCACGGTCTCCGTGGTGGGCTGCGCCGAGAAGGCGGCGGCATCCGGCGCCGACCGTTCGGGGACCAGGGCGTCGAGCCGGTTCGCGATGCGTTCCATGGCCTGGGCGATGACGGTGAGGGTGGTGCGCTGGGTCTCGACCATCTCCTGCTGTGTCGCCGCGATCTGCTCCTGCAGGGCGAGCGCCCTGTGCTGGGTGGCGGCGAACTGTTCGTCCAGTTGCAGGTTGCGCTCCTCCAGCCGGACGATGGCCTCGGCGACCTGCTCGGGCATGGCGTAGGCGATGGGACCGTCCGGCCCCGAGGGCTGTACCTCGGCCGGTGCGAGGGAGTACGAGCCGTTCCTCTGAACGGCCTCGATCACTTCGGCGACCCACTGCTTGAAAGGCAGACAGGCGGGTTTCGTACAGGCGTTGACCAGAAGGATCAGACCCTGGAGAGAGATCACGTTCATGTCTCGACGCCACTCCCGACCTGCGGGAACGCTGAGACTGTAACCTCCAGTTAGGATCTCGAGACTCTCTCGTTGTTCTTCCGGGACATGGTCGGAGAGCGCCTTCTGCGTGTTGGTGTGTCCCAACTCCTTGCACACGTCCACGGCCGGGAACCAATGAGCTCCGTCCGGCATCGTGAGCCGACGGACCCGGGCTCCGGTAGCTGCGTAGACGAAGTCGCTGATGTTGATCGCCTCGTGCCGGGGTCCGGGCTCGGGCTGGTGCTTGCTGGGTTCGATCATGTGAACCACCTCCGCTGCGGAACGTAGGGCGGAGGAAATCGAATATGCCAGTTGAACTAACCATATTCACCCGTGCGAGGTAGAAAGCCCGGTTCGGCTTGCGGTTCGGAGCCTCACTGGGTGGGTCGTTCACCGGGCGGCATCAACGGTCCCCGGGTGGTCGTGGGTGCTGGGACGGCCGGACGGTACGGAGGTCGACGACGGTGCCGGCACGGGTGCGTCGTCCGTCTTCTTCTCGTCCGCACCCAGCAGGAAGGCGAGAGCGAGAATGACGGCCGTGCCGGCGGTGATCGCCGCAGGGACGTCCCCCGGCCCTTGGGTGCCCGGCGGGGAGAGTGGCGGCGACGACCTGGTGTGCTTGTGGACGAAGTACGTCACCAGGCAACCAGCCGTGAAAATGCACGCGTTCAGCTCACTGATCTCCAGCGTCATGAGACGGCCTCTCGGCTCATGGGGCCAACCTGCTTTCACCCGCCGTGACTTCGGCGCGCGGCCCCCTGCATCGGGGTGGTCGGGACACGTTCCGCGTCCGTACTCCATGGTCAGCCGGACCCCACGCACTATTTGTGCCACATGTGCTCCTGTTCCGGTGGGCCGCCGTTATGGCATCGACGGTGCCGATTCATGCAACAAGTGGCACTGTGCGGAGCCGGATCGAGTGGTCGACTGGCCGACGGCCACAAGGCCGAACGACCGGACCCGCCCTGGAGAAGCTGATGAAGCCGTGGCATCTCGCGCACCGTATGTGGACGCTCCTGCACGACCCGAAACTACGCAAGCCCTCGACGTACCGCATCGCGCGGCGCAACACGACAGCCATCGGACGAGCCACCTCGGTCATCCGCCTGATGTGTTCCGTGATCGTCGCCGGGATCACCTGGAGTGTTCTGGGACCTCAGGAGTCGGCCTGGTGGCCTGCCGTCACCGCGCTGTCGTTCGTAGGCTCGGTCCTGGCCATCATCCACACCCGCGAGGACATCATCGGGGACATGACCCAGTCCCGGTTCCTCCCGGTGCGCCTGCTCGGTGTCGAACTCGACCGGGGCGGCTGGCAGCGCCTCAACCTGCCGGCCGTCCTGGAGACGCTCGGCCCGCTCGCGATGGCCTGGATGATCGGCGCCCCCTCGGGGCCCTTCACGGACGATCCCGCTGCCCAACTGCTCGCCGCGGCGGCCACCCTCCTCTACAGCGGGTCGGGCACTCTGCACTGGATCATCGAATCCGTCTTCTATCAGCCCAATCCCTCGGAAGCATGGCCGGTGGGTTTCGCGCGGTCCGCCCGGGCTGCCGTCCCCGTCGTGCTCGCCGTGACGTACGCGGTGCTGCTGTCGGGGAACAGCGGGGAGACCACCGCCACACTGCCGTGGCTGGCCGTCGGCTTTCTGCTGCTCCACCCCGTCACGGTCGTCTACGAGAAGATGCTCAGGAGCGCGGTCACGGAGATCATGCCGGCGGTGGTCGAGCAGCGGTTGAAGGACGCCACGGTCGTCCATTCCAGCATCAGCAACCCTCTGCACTACGTGCTCCGGGCCGCACGCAACCACCCGGCGGGGGACGCCGAGGACCTCATCATCTACCTGCGTGGTGAACTGGGGCGCTGCCTGGACGAACTCGACCACCAGCATCCTGCGGCCACGGTGGGCGAGATCATCGACGGCGTCCGTGGCAGCCTTCTGCCCGGGGACCGCGCCCGCCTGGTCCCGGACCCGCGGCAGGCGCCCACGCGTCTCGGCGCGATCGACGCCTCGCTCGCCCGCAGTGTGCTGGCCGACCTGTGCTGTAACGCCCTCAAGGCCGAGGGCGACGGGAATCTTCCCCATGCCACCGTCGCGACCGTGTACGACGACGGAATGCTGACCGTGCGGGTGACCGACGACGGTCCGGGGATGGAGGACGGATGGCGCCCGGGTGGGTCGTTGCGCCGTCTCGGACAGTTGCTGACACAACTTGGAGGCGGACTTGAGTTCGATACCAGCCCATCGGCGGGGACGACCGTGACCGCGAGTTGGGCCCTGGAAAGGGTGGAGGCGGCGTGATGACCGGTCCTCTCAACGTGTTGGTGCTGGACGACAGCCCGAAGCCGGTCCTGGGCACACTGAATCTCTATCTGGAGGAATCCCCTGGCGACCCCGGGCGCTTCAAGCTGGAGGCCCTGTCCGACCCCGCTCGTCTGGACGGCTTCCTGGACGCTCATCCCGGCAAGTTCGACGTGGTGCTCGTCGATGTCGACTTCGAACTCGCCCGCACCACCCACACGTGTCTGACCGCGTTCCAGACGCTGATCAGGCGCAACGGACCGCAGGCCGTCGGGCTGTCCACGTCCCACCACGGCAGGACGCTCTTTCCCTTCGCGGTCTGCCAGTTGCTCCCGCCTCCGTCCGGCCGGACCGTGGTGGGGTGGGCGTACAAGGACGACGAGGGTGACCGCGGGTATCCCGAGTTACTGCGTATCCTCGACGCGATCGCCGCGCGGCGCCCTCTGACCAAGCCCCGGACGCTCATCCCCTGCATGCCGGACGCCGACCCGGCTACCGGTCAATTCATGGACACGATCCTGCCCACGCTGGGTGACGCCCGGCTGTGGGCGCTCATGTCCTCCACCTACTACGACACGGCTCAGCTGGCGGAGGGTACGTCGTTCGTCACGTCCACGATCACCAAGCGCTTCAGGACGTACGCCACGGCGATCAAGGAGTTCGACCAGGCGTTGAGGAAGAGTTCGGTTCACCCGCGGTGGCCCGGCAGCCGTCCCCTGGACGAGGTTCACACGGGGAAGACCGACCCGAACCAGCGCATCGTGGCCGCCTTCGCCCAGACACACCGCATCTTCTTCCAGGCGCCCGAGCTGGAGGAGATCGTGAAGGCGCGAACAGCGCGTCGCAGCAAGCTGGCGGGCAGACGTGCGCGCCGGCGCACGCCGGAACCATGGTGGAAGCCGCATACCGCCTAGAAACTTCTAGCCAGGCGCGAGAAAACCGGAAGGGGGCCACCGCGGTGAGCGGTGGCCCCCTTCCCGTGCGTCCGGCGGGGCGGGCCTACAGGGCCGCGAAGCCGTAGTTCAGGAGCTTCTTCGCGTCCGCCAGACGGTTGTCGGCGGAGGAGGCGGTGAGGACCGTGCCGTAGATCGTCTTGCCGTTGCGCGTGGCGGCGAAGACGAGGCAGTACTTGGCCTCGGTGCCGGAGCCGGTCTTGATGCCGATGGTGCCGTTGTAGGTGGTCAGCAGCGGCTTGTTGGTGTTCGTCCAGGTGTAGTAGCGGTAGCCGCCGTTCTTGGTCGTCACCTTCTGCTTGGTGGTGACCGTCTTCACGATCGTCTTGAACGTGGAGTTCTTCATCACGTTGCGGGCGAGCGTGGTGAGGTCCTTCGGCGAGGACTGGTTGGTGCCGTTGCTGATGCCGTCGAACGAGTCGAACTTCGTGTTCGTCATGCCGAGGCTCTTGGCGGTGGAGTTCATCTTGCCGATGAACGACTTCACGCGCGCCGCACGCGTCGAGCCCGTGCCGAACTTGTCGGCGAGCGCGTACGCGGCGTCGCAGCCCGACGGCAGCATCAGCCCGTAGAGGAGCTGACGGACGGTGACCTTGTCGCCGACGAACAGACCGGCCGAGGAGGCGCCGTTCCTGACGATGTAGTCGCTGTACGCGCCGGCGACGGTGACCTTGGCGTCCAGGTTCAGGTTCTTCTGCGCCAGCACGACCTTGGCGGTCATGATCTTGGTGGTGGAGCCGGTGGCACGCGGCGTGGTCGCCGTCTTGCCGAAGCTCTTGCCGGTCGCCGGGTTGATCACGAAAGCGCCCTTGGCGTTGAGCGTGGGCTTGGCGACCGCGGCCTGTGCGGGCGCGGAGCCGACGACTCCGGTCGCGATCATCGCGCCGGAGGTCACGACGACTGCAGCGGCTCTGCGGACACGTACGCCCTTTATGGCGGTAATCAAGTTAAATACCCCGATTGCGTCAAATGTCTGTGGAGCGCGGCCACTTGGGCTCCGGGTTTCGGGCAAGCAGGGCCGCTTCTCGTGTGACAAGTGAGTAGCACAAAAGGTTGCGCTCCGGGTGGTGCGGAGGGTAATTCAGGCCCACCTCACACCCCTTCGACAGCCTTACGGCGGTTTTTCGTCCGGATCGTGGACCGCGACGGCGATGCGTACGTGTTGTATCTATGCTGTGGACATGGCCTCCGCCCCCGCTCCCTCCGCCACCGGCACCCTCACCACCCCTGCCCCCGTCGTGAAGCAGCCCCCCGCCGCCGACCGCGTCTACACCCACGTCAAACAAGGCGTCCTGGAGCGGCGCTACGAGGGCGGCACGCTGCTCACCGAGGGCGAGCTGGCCGAGGCGGTCGGCGTGTCCCGGACACCGGTGCGGGAGGCGCTGCTGCGGCTGGAGGTCGAGGGGCTGCTCAAGCTCTACCCGAAGAAGGGCGCCCTCGTGCTGCCCGTCTCCGCACAGGAGATCGCGGACGTCGTCGAGACCCGGCAGCTGGTCGAGGAGCACGCCGTCCGCAAGGCGGTGCCCGCCCCGCCCCGGCTCCTGGCCCGGCTGGAGGAGCTGCTCGACCAGCAGAAGGCCCAGGCCGCCGCCGGGGACCTGGCCGCGGCCGCCGTGACCGACCGCTGTTTCCACGCCGAGATCGTCCGCAGCGGAGGGAACGAGATCCTCTCCCGCCTCTACGACCAACTCCGCGACCGGCAGCTGCGGATGGGCGTCGCCGTGATGCACGCCCACCCCGACCGCATCACCAAGGCGCTCCACGAGCACGAGGAGATCCTCGGGGCCCTGCGCGCCGGTGACGCGGAGGCGGCCGTGGCGCTCGTGCACGGGCACGTCAACTGGTTCTCCAACCTGGCGCGGGGGGAACTGCGTTGAGCCGCCCCGCCATATCCTCGTCCGCCGGGTCCCTGCCCGGGGACCCGCCCGGCGGCCGCCGCGCCCTCGCCGTCTGGGGCGTGGGCGTCTCCGTCTACTTCGTCGCCGTCATCTTCCGTACCTCGCTGGGCGTGGCCGGCCTCGACGCCGCCGACCGCTTCCGGGTGGGCGCCTCCGCCCTGTCGACCTTCTCGATCCTGCAACTCCTGGTCTACGCGGGCATGCAGATCCCCGTCGGCCTGCTGGTCGACCGGCTCGGCACCAAGAAGGTGCTGACCCTGGGCGTCCTGCTGTTCACGGCCGGCCAGATCGGCTTCGCGCTGTCGCCGTCGTACGGCACGGCGCTGGCGTCGCGGGCGCTGCTGGGCTGCGGTGACGCGATGACGTTCATCAGCGTGCTGCGGCTGGGCAGCCGCTGGTTCCCGGCCCGGCGCGGACCGATGATCGCGCAGATGGCGGGCCTGGCCGGTATGGCGGGCAACCTGGTCTCGACGCTGCTGCTGGCCCGTCTGCTGCACGGGGTGGGCTGGACGGCGGCGTTCGCGGGCAGTTCGGTCGCCGGCCTCGTCGTCCTCGTCCTGACCCTGCTGTTCCTGAAGGACCACCCCGAGGGACACGAGCCGGAGCCCTTCCCGCACCACGGGGCCGCGTACGTGCGGCGGCAGATCGCGGCGTCCTGGCGGGAGCCCGGCACCCGGCTCGGGATGTGGGTGCACTTCACCACCCAGTTCCCGGCGATGGTGTTCCTGCTGCTGTGGGGGCTGCCGTTCCTGGTCCGGGCGCAGGGCCTCGACCGGGGCACCGCCGGTGAACTGCTCACCCTCGTCGTCCTGTCCAACATGGTCGTCGGACTCGTCTACGGCCAGATCGTCGCCCGGCACCACAGGGCGCGGCTGCCGCTGGCGCTCGGCACGGTCCTCGCCACGGCGACGGTGTGGGCGGCCACGATCCTGTACCCCGGTGGCCACGCCCCGATGTGGCTCCTCGTCGTCCTGTGCGCGGTGCTCGGCGCCTGTGGTCCGGCGTCGATGCTGGGCTTCGACTTCGCCCGCCCGGCGAACCCGCCGGAGCGTCAGGGCACCGCCTCCGGGATCACCAACATGGGTGGTTTCGTGGCCTCCATGACCACCCTGTTCGCGGTCGGCGCCCTGCTGGACCTGACCGGCGACGACTACCGTGTCGCGTTCTCCGCCGTGTTCGTTCTCCAGGCGCTCGGCCTCGCGCAGATCCTCCGGCTGCGCGGCCGAGCCGCCCGCCGCGAGAGGGAACGCCTGGTGGCGAGCCGGGTGGAGACGGTGCACGTCCCGGTCTGAGGGCCGGCCGACGGCGGGCCCCCGGAGCGCGGCGGCTAGACGGTCACCGCGAACGCGCGCAGGATCGCCGCGATCAGATGGGGATCGCCCTCGGCCTTGATGCGGTCGGCGACGAGGTCGGCGGTGACCCGGCCGCAGGCCAGGCGGACGTAGGTCTCCCAGTCGAGGGTGATGGCGGCGGCGGGGCCCAGGGCCGGGGAGGTCTCCAGGGTGCCGCGGCCCTGCATGTCGACGCGGACGGTGCGGATGAACTCCACCGGGCCGTGCACGTCGAAGACGACCGCCGAACTGCGGGGCGCCTGCGCGTCCTCGGCGACGACCTTCGGCAGGACGGAGAGCAGTTCGTCCCGGACGACGTACGCGCCCGGCGAGTCCAGGTTCCCCGGCTGCCCCAGCGCGGCGCGCAGGTCCTGTTCGTGGACCCAGACGTCGAACGCGCGGTTGCGCATGGCCTGTTCGAGGGTGATCTCCGTGCCGAGCGGGCCGCGGACCTTGTGGCCGGGGTCCCGTGACTCGTTGCGCAGCTGACGGTTGCGCCGGATGATCGTGTACTCCAGCTCGGAGGTCATCTCCGGCGCCGTGTGGTGGCGGCGGGCGTCGACCTGCATCTCCATGTACCGCTGGTGCTCGGTCCGTACGTGGTACAGGTCGCGCGGGAGGGTGTGGATCGGCCGCGGGTCGCCGAGCATCTCGCAGTCCAGGCCGATGACATGGGAGACCACATCGCGCACCGACCAGGCGGGGCACGGCGTCCGCCGGTTCCACTCGCCCTCCACGAGCGGTGACACCAGCTCGGATATCGCGTCCACGGAGTGGGTCCAGGCGTCGGCGTAGGGCTGAAGAGTGGGATGCAGACTCACGGAAACGGGACCCCTCGGGCGGTCGGTACCTGTCAGTACGGTCGGTGCGTGTGGGTATGTGGGTGGCGGTTTCGGTGGGGGCGTCGGCGTTGACGGCGGTGAGTGGGCGTCGGCGGCTGTCGGTGGGTGTTCTGAAACGTTAAGTTACGCTGCTGTGAGGCACCCCGGCAGTGCTTTGGTGTGACGATCGTAGGCCGGTGTGGACGGCTCGAATGCCAGGACGGTGGTAGTGTGCGCGCCTCGCTCATCCAGATCGGCGTGGAAGAGGACGAATCGACCGATTCGCGCAGGCTGCGCGTGGCCTCGCTGGTGCGGGACCAGGCCGGTGCCGATCTCGTCGTCCTGCCGGAGCTGTGGACCGTCGGCGCCTTCGCGTTCGAATCCTTCACCACGGCGGCCGAGCCGCTGGAGGGGCCGACGTACGAGGCGATGGCCAAGGCGGCGAGCGACGCGGGCGTCTGGCTGCACGCGGGCTCGATCCCGGAACGGGACCCTGACGGGCCTCTCTACAACACCTCCCTGGTCTTCTCACCGTCCGGAGATCTCGCCGCCGCCTACCGGAAGATCCACCGCTTCGGCTTCGACCAGGGCGAGGCCGTGCTGATGGGCGCGGGCTCGGACCTGGTGACGCTGCGCCTGCCCGGGACGACCCTCGGCATCGCCACCTGCTACGACCTCCGCTTCCCCGAACTGTTCCGCGGGCTCGTGGACGCGGGCGCCGAGACCTTCGTGCTGTCGGCGGGCTGGCCTGAGCGGCGGCGCGCGCACTGGACCCTGCTGGCGCGGGCGCGGGCCGTGGAGAACCAGGCGTACGTCCTCGCCTGCGGAACGGCCGGTACGCACGCGGGAGTCGTCCAGGCGGGCCACTCGATCGTGGTCGACCCCTGGGGCGAGGTGCTGGCGGAGGCGGGCCCCGACGAGGAGGTCCTCACGGTGGAGTTCGACCCGGCGAAGGTGGCCGCCACCCGCGAGCAGTTCCCGGCCCTGAAGGACAGGCTGCTGGGGCTGGAGCGACCGCGCCGCTGAGCCCCGCCGCGAGCGGCCCGATCGTGTCGCCGGCCGTCAGTCGTCCCTCTCCCGCTCCGCCAGGTTGATCACGCACACCGTGACGGCGATGAGCAGTGCCGGGTCCGCGTCGTCGCGGACGACGTCGAGGCCGTAGGTCTCGCGGACCCGCAGCCATCTGCGGGAGATGTGCGCGAGGAGTTCGCCGTCGTACTCGACCACGAACTCACGGTCGAGGATCTTGCCGCTGACGTCGAGTTCGGTGCCGTCGGCGAGGGAGACGCGGTAGTGGTTGCGCAGCAGGGAGAGGCGTTTGCGGCGGACGGTGGCCAGCGGCTCGCCGTCGCGTTCGACGACCATCGTGTCGCGCAGGGCGAACATCTTGCGGCGGATGTCGATCAGGACCCGCCCCTGGGTGTCCTTCAGCTCGAAGGTGTCCCGCAGTCGCAGGGCCTTGCCGTCGACGAGGAACCGCTTCGTGCCGTGCTCGTCCTCGATCCAGTAGTCGTCACCGATGCCGAGGAGCCGGTCGCGTACGAGGAATCTCATGCCTTCAGGCGTTCCCCGCGACCGGCTCCGAAACATCGGCGGTAGGCCGAAGGGGGTTGCCCCCGTGACCCGTGGCCCCGGTTCCGGAGCCCCTCGGCACTCGCGGGGTCAGTAGCCCTGGTACCCGCCCCGCTGCTGCCGGTCGTCCTCGATCACCGGTGTCGTGGGCGGCACCACCACCCGCCGGCGCCGGGCGATGCTGCTGAAGGTGGCGACACCGATCAGCCCGACGATCATGAAGATGACACCGACCAGGTCGAGGTTGACCCCCTGCATGTCCCAGTCGGTGGCGAACGTGAGGATGGCCCCCACGGCGATCAGGATGATGCACCCGCCCAGGCCCATGAGTGTTCCCTCCAGTGTCCGGTCGGGTCGGCCGGTCGTTCCGGTCGTTCGGTCCTACCGGTTGACATCGGGTACCCGGACAGGCCGCCGAGTAACAGCGGCGGGGGAACTGACCCGGCGTCAGCCCTCCAGGAAGGCCGCCAGCGCGTTCGCCAGCAGGTAGGGGTCCTTCGCGCCGCACAGTTCGCGGACGCTGTGCATCGAGAGGATGGCGACGCCGATGTCGACGGTGCGGATGCCGTGGCGGGCGGCCGTGATGGGGCCGATGGTGGTGCCGCAGGGCATGGAGTTGTTGGAGACGAACGTCTGGAACGGCACGCCGGCCTTCTCGCAGGCGGCGGCGAAGACGGCCCGGCCCGAACCGTCGGTGGCGTAGCGGTTGTTGACGTTGACCTTCAGGATCGGGCCCTCGTCCGCGCGGGGGTGGTGCGTCGGGTCGTGGCGCTCGGCGTAGTTGGGGTGGACGGCGTGCCCGGTGTCGGAGGAGAGACAGACCGTGCCGGCGAAGGCGCGCGCCCGGTCCTCGTAGGAGCCGCCGCGGGCGAAGACCGAGCGCTCCAGCACCCCGCCGAGCAGCGGGCCGTCCGCACCGGTGTCGGACTGGGAGCCGTTCTCCTCGTGGTCGAAGGCGGCGAGCACGGGGATGTACGGCAGCCCGTCGCCGGAACCGGCGACCGACGCGAGGGCGGCCGTACCGGCGTGCACGGAGAGGAGGTTGTCCATCCGGGGACCGGCGAGCAGGTCCTCGTCACGGCCCAGGTACGCGGGGGGCTCGACGGAGTGGGTCATCAGGTCCCAGCCGGTGACCTCGCCGGCGGGGATGCCCGACTCCTCCTCCAGGAAGGCGATCAGGTCGCCGTCGTGGACGTCGTCCCCGAGACCCCAGACGGGCTGCAGATGACGCTGCTTGTCGAGCTTCAGGCCGTCGGAGGTGACGTTGCGGTCGAGGTGGATGGCGAGCTGGGGGACGCGCAGGAGCGGTCTGTCGACGTTGACGAGGCGGGTGGTTCCGTCGCGCAGGGAGAGCCGGCCCGCGAGGCCGAGGTCGCGGTCGAGCCAGGAGTTGAGCAGCGGGCCGCCGTAGATCTCCACGGCGATCTGGCGCCAGCCGTGCGCGCCGCTGTCGGGGCGGGGCTTGACCCGCAGGTTGGGGGAGTCGGTGTGCGCGCCGATGATGCGGAACGGGGTGTGGGGGGCGGCGCCCTCCGGCACGTACCAGGCGATGATCGCGCCGCCGCGCAGCACGTACCTGCCGCCGAGCGAGCCGTCCCACGCGTCGGTCTCCGCGACCTGCCGGAAGCCGGCCTTCTCCAGCCGCTCCGCGGCGCTCGCCACCGCGTGGTACGGGGTCGGGCTGCTCGCCAGGAAGGTCATGAGGTCGTCGGTGTGGCCGCGATCGAAGCGTGGGGGTGTGCGCATGGGGTTCACCTTAACGACGTACGAGGGCCCGCTCCCGGGGGACGGGAGCGGGCCCTCGTGGTGAGCGTGCGGAGGAGGGGGCGCCGGACGGACGGGCAGGGTCCGTCCGGCGCCACGACCGGGACGCGGCCGGGGCGGGGCAGGCTGGAAAGCCGCCTTGATCGCCGGCTAGAACGCCGACTCGTCCAGCTCCATCAGGTCCAGCTCGACACCCTCGGAGATCTTGCGGGCGAGGGTGACGCCCGGCAGGACGTTGGCCGCGAAGAACTTCGCCGCGGCGATCTTGCCGGTGTAGAAGGGCTTGTCCTTGGCGGAGGCGGTCGGGAGCTTCTCGGCGGCGACCGCGGCGCCCTTGAGCAGCAGGTAGCCGACGACCACGTCACCGGAGGCCATGAGCAGGCGGGTGGTGTTGAGGCCCACCTTGTAGATGTTCTTGACGTCCTGCTCGGTGGCGGCGAGGTCGGTGAGGAGGAGGCCGACGATGGCCTCCAGCTCGACGGCGGCCTTCGCGAGGTGCTCGCGGGCGGTGTCCAGCTGCTCGCCGCCCTCGCCGAGCGCCAGGAACTTCTTGATCTCCTCGGCGAGGGTGTTCAGCGCCGCGCCCTGGTTGCGGACGATCTTCCGGAAGAAGAAGTCCTGCCCCTGGATCGCGGTGGTGCCCTCGTACAGGGTGTCGATCTTGGCGTCGCGGATGTACTGCTCGATCGGGTACTCCTGCAGGAAGCCGGAGCCGCCGAAGGTCTGCAGGGACTGGGCGAGCTGCTCGTAGCCCTTCTCGGAGCCGTAGCCCTTGACGATGGGCAGGAGCAGGTCGTTCAGGGCCTCCAGGGCGGAGACGTCCTCGCCCGCCGCCTCCTTGACCTGGATCTCGTCCTGGATGGAGGCCGTGTAGAGGACGAGGGCGCGCATGCCCTCCGCGTACGCCTTCTGCGTCATCAGCGAGCGGCGGACGTCGGGGTGGTGGGTGATCGTGACCTTGGGCGCGGTCTTGTCCATGAAGTCCGCCAGGTCGGTGCCCTGGACGCGCTCCTTGGCGTACTCCAGCGCGTTCAGGTAGCCCGTCGACAGCGTGGAGATCGCCTTCGTGCCGACCATCATGCGGGCGAACTCGATGATGCGGAACATCTGGCGGATGCCGTCGTGCTTGTCGCCGATCAGCCAGCCCTTGGCCGGGTGACGGTCGCCGAAGGTCATCTCGCAGGTGTTGGAGGCCTTCAGGCCCATCTTGTGCTCGACGTTCGTCGCGTACACGCCGTTGCGCTCGCCCAGCTCGCCGGTCTCGAAGTCGAAGAGGTACTTCGGGACGAGGAAGAGAGACAGGCCCTTGGTGCCGGGGCCGTGGCCCTCGGGGCGGGCGAGGACGTAGTGGAGGATGTTCTCCTCCATGTCGTGCTCACCGGAGGTGATGAAGCGCTTCACGCCCTCGATGTGCCAGGAGCCGTCCTCCTGCTGGACCGCCTTGGTGCGGCCGGCGCCGACGTCGGAGCCCGCGTCGGGCTCGGTGAGGACCATCGTGGAGCCCCACCGCTTCTCCACGGCGACCTGGGCGATGTGCTTCTGGACCTCGTTGCCCTCCTCGAAGAGGATGCCGGCGAAAGCGGGGCCCGAGGAGTACATCCAGACGGCCGGGTTGGCGCCCAGGATCAGCTCGGCGAAGGCCCAGATCAGGGAGCGGGGCGAGGTGGTGCCGCCGATCTCCTCGGGCAGGCCGAGCCGCCAGTACTCGGAGTCCATGAAGGCCTTGTAGCTCTTCTTGAAGGAGGCCGGTACCGGCGCGGTGTTCGTCTCCGGGTCGAAGACCGGCGGGTTGCGGTCGGCGTCCGTGAAGGACTCCGCCAGCTCGTTCTCCGAGAGCCGGGTCAGCTCCTCCAGGATGCTCTTCGCGGTGTCCGTGTCCATCTCCGCGAACGGGCCGGTGCCGTACAGCTTGTCGCGCCCGAGCACCTCGAAGAGGTTGAACTCGATGTCGCGGAGATTCGACTTGTAGTGCCCCATGGCGACGGCTCCGTAAGAGAGATCGGCGAGGCACTGGATCCTCGCGCTTGTTCACATACCGACGAGTAGCTTCTCTGTCGATGATGCTACCCATCGGTAATAAGAAGCAACCCCGAGCCGTCCATCTGTGACTCGTTACGCTTTGCCGCATGTACGGCTACGACCAGAGCGCCGGTTCCCAGCAGCAGTACGCCCCGCCGCCGCAGCAGCAGATGCCCGGGCAGCAGATGCCCGGCGGCCAGATGGGGGGCGGGTACGGGCAGCAGCCACCGCTGTACCCGGAGCCGTCCCCGCCCTCCCTCGCGGACGCGGTCCGTGCCTTCACCACCGGCCAGCTGGCCGCGGAGGACTTCCAGCAGGTCTTCGCGACCTCCAAGGTGTACTGCCCGCGCGGCGACAACCCCGGGTTCCTCGCGCTGCACAACACCCAGCAGCCGGTGATCCCGATGTTCACCTCGCTCAAGGAGCTGCGCCGGTACGCCGGCAAGGAGTCCAAGTACTTCGTGATCACCGGAGCCGAGGTGATCGACCTGCTGCCGACCGGGTACGGCTTCGTCCTCGACATGGAGGGGGAGCACCGGATGGTGTTCGACGCGAAGGCCGTGGAGCAGATGGTGGAGTTCGCGATGCGGCGGATGTATGGCTAGACGCCATTGCTTCGCAGACGGGTGACGCGGTGCGCACGGCTTCCCGCGCTCCCCGGGTGGGCCGCGGGTGCGCCGTGCCGCTCCGCTGAACCCCTTCCTCGCCGGTGACCGGGATGGTCGTCCCGCCGTTGGTCCTCCGGGACCAACGGCGTTCTGCTGTCCGGGGCCGGGCGGGAATGGGATGCGGCTCGTGCGCTGTTGGGGGTAGCAGAAAGTTCAACAGTCAACTAAACTGAGCGCACAAGGAGGTACCGACATGCCCGCAGTGACCGTCGAGAACCCGCTGACCCTGCCCCGTGTCGCCGCGCCGACCGACGCGGTGGCCCGGCCGGTGCTCACCGTGACGACCGCGCCCAGTGGTTTCGAGGGCGAGGGATTCCCGGTCCGCCGTGCGTTCGCCGGGATCAACTACCGCCACCTCGACCCGTTCATCATGATGGACCAGATGGGTGAGGTGGACTACGCGCCGGGAGAGCCGAAGGGCACCCCCTGGCACCCGCACCGCGGCTTCGAGACCGTCACCTACATCATCGACGGGATCTTCGACCACCAGGACAGCCAGGGCGGTGGCGGCACCATCACCAACGGCGACACCCAGTGGATGACGGCCGGCTCCGGCCTGCTCCACATCGAGGCGCCGCCGGAGTCGCTGGTCATGTCCGGCGGTCTCTTCCACGGCATCCAGCTGTGGGTGAACCTCCCGGCCAAGGACAAGATGATGGCCCCGAGGTACCAGGACATCCGCGGCGGCCAGGTCCAGCTGCTCACCACCCCGGACGGCGGCGCGCTCCTGCGTGTCATCGCCGGTGAGCTGGACGGTCACCAGGGGCCGGGCATCACCCACACCCCGATCACCCTGCTCCACGCGACGGTGGCGCCGGGCGCGGAGATCACCCTGCCGTGGCGGGAGGACTTCAACGCCCTCGCGTACGTCCTCGCCGGACGGGGCACGGTCGGTGCGGACCGGCGGCCGATCCGTCTCGGCCAGACGGCCGTGTTCGGCGCGGGCTCCTCGATCACCTTCCGCGCGGACGAGCAGCAGGACGCGCACACGCCCGACCTGGAGATCGTTCTCCTCGGCGGACAGCCGATCCGTGAGCCCATGGCCCACTACGGCCCGTTCGTCATGAACACCCGTGACGAGCTGCAGCAGGCGGTCGACGACTTCCAGAAGGGCCGGCTGGGGACGATCCCGGCGGTTCACGGGATGACTCCCGAAGGGCTGTAGGGCCGCAGGTCTGCCGGCTGAAGGCCGCCGACCGCCGGTCCGCTCAGGGGGAAGCCCCGTCCACACGTGGACGGGGCTTCCCCTCTTCAGGTTCACTGCGGTCCGGGTGATCATGCCCACTCGGAAAACCGCTGGATCAGCCTTCCTCCCCCTGCGTAGGTTTTGGCATGTCCACCCGGTCGGCTGACCTCCGGGACGGGTGGCACTCAGGGGGAGATCAGCACGCCTGACCGCCCCGGCCCACAGGCCGGGGCGTCGTCAGGCGTGCCCGCTGCCCTCGCCGCAAGGACAGGGGAACGGGGAGAGACCATGGACAGAGTGCTCGACGACCAGGGAGTTCGCCGCCGGGACGCATCGCGTCCGCCGGTCGCTTGAGCACTGAGGCCCCGCTGCTCCTGCGCTGCCGCGCCGCCGTCGCGGCGGTCCCGACCGTCTGCTCGGCGGCCGCGACCCCGGCCCTGGCCCTCGTGCGGCGTCTGCCGCTCTGGTCGGTCCCGGTGGTGTGGACCCTGGCCCTCGGCCTGTGGGGGCTGTCCCGGCAGCACACGGTGTGGCGGGACGAGGCCGCGACCTGGCAGGTGGCACGACGGTCGGCCCCCGAGATCTGGCACATGCTGGGGCAGGTCGACGTCGTCCACGGGCTCTACTACCTGCTGATGCACGGTCTCTTCGCGTGCTTCGGCCCCGGTACGACGACCCTGCGGCTTCCCTCGGTGCTGGCCATGGCGGTGGCGGCCGCCTGTGTGACGGTCATCGGCCGCCGGCTGGCCGGGGTCCGGGCGGGCCTGGGCGGCGGGCTGGCGTTCGCGCTGCTGCCGGCGGTGCAGTTCCACCTCCAGGAGGGCCGCCCGTACGCGATCGTCACGGCCGGCGCGGGACTCTCGACCCTGCTGCTGGTGACCCTGCTCCACCGGGAGCGGGACGGCGGCCGCGGCGCGCGCGGGGTGGCCCTCTGGGCGGCGTACGGGGGTGCGCTCCTGGTGTGCGGGCTGCTGAACTGGCTGTCGCTGCTGATCGTGCCCGCGCACGCGGCGACCCTGGTGTGGACGCGGGCGGCGCGGCCGGTCTGGGCGCGCTGGGCGGCGGCCTCGGCGGTCGCGACGGCGGGTGTCCTGCCGTTGATCCTCTTCAGCCGCGGGCAGTCCGGCCAGGTGTCCTGGATACCGCCGCTGACCTGGCACATGATGATCGGGCCCGCCGTCCTGCTGACGATCGGGGGTCTCGGGGCCCTGCTGGACCGGCCGCGGGCGGGGCGGCTGTCGGTCTCGGCCGTCGCGCTGCCGTTGCTTGCGGTGCCGCAGCTCGGCCTGCTCGGCCTCTCCCTGATCCGGCCCCTGTTCCTGGAGCGCTATGTCCTGTCCGCCATGCTGGGTCTGGCGCTCCTGATCGGGGCTGCCCTCGGCGCGGCGGTCCAGGCCGTCCCGCCGCGGTTCCCGCAGGCGGCGTCCTGGCTCGTCCCGGTGGTGGTCGCCCTCGCGATGGTGGCGCTGCTGCCGCAGTCGCTCGCCGAACGGTCCCCCGCCAGCCGCGTGGACGACGTCCTCGCGACCGCCGAGGACGTACGACGCCTGAAGCGGCCCGGCGACGCGGTGGTCTTCGCGCCGTCGGCCCGGCGCGACACCGCGGTGGTCTCCCCCGGCGACTTCGCGGGCGTACGGGACATCGCGCTGGCCCGGAGCCCCGAGCGGTCCGGGACGCTGAAGGGAGTCGAGGCGGACCCGGCCCGGATCCGGGCCGCGATGCTCGCGCAGCGACGGATCCTGCTGGTCACCGACAGCCCCGACGTGGCGAAACCCCTGACGGCGCGACGGGACAGGACCAAGGCCGCCGTACTGGAGCGCTACTTCACCGTGGTGGCGGACGAGCGGTCCCACGGGCGGCGGCTGCTGGTGTACGAGCGGGACTGAGCGGGGGCGGGCCGCCGGGCGATCGCGTCCTGGCGCCGCGATGATCCGGAGCCGGACCGTGCAGACGCATCCGGCCGTCGTGACGCTCGCGATCACGGCGGGGGCGTCGGTGGCCGGGGTGCTCGGCATGCTGCTCGCGGTGCCGTCGACCGCGGCCGTCCTGCCGTACGCGGTGGAGGGGGCCGGGCGGTGAGTCCCGACGGGGCGGGTGGTCCCCGGCCCCGCGTGCGCGGTTCCTAGGCCGCCGGTCTCCCGTTCGGGCCGTCCGGTGGTGGCGTCTCGTGCAGCTCGAACCAGGTGCTCTTGCCGTCGCCGCGGGGGTCCACGCCCCAGGCGTCCGCGAGCATGTCCATGAGGACGAGGCCGCGGCCGGAGGAGGCGAGTTCGCCGGGGTGGCGTTTGTGGGGGAGGGCGTCGCTGGCGTCGGTGACCTCGACGCGTATCCGGCGCTTGCCGCTGTCGCCGGTCACCTCGGCGACGAGGAGGGCGTCGGCGTCCGTGTGGACGAGGACGTTGGTGAGCGTCTCGGAGACGAGGAGCACGGCGGAGTCGACCTGGTCGCGGCAGTTCCAGTCGTGGAGCAGTTCGCGCACCTGCTGGCGGGCGCCGGCGATGCGTTCGGGCTCCGCCTGGGCGACGGTGAGCGCGGTGCGGCGTACGGGCGGGCGCAGGGCGTCGTCGGGGCCGTGCCCCTCGCTCTTGCGGCACAGCAGCAGCATCGCTATGTCGTCCTCCCGCCGGTCGGCGAGCGGGCCGGGCGTGTGGTGCGAGGAGGGGCCGTGCACCCCTTGCACCAGCGCGTCCGCCAGTGCCTCCAGCCGTCCCGGCGCCAGACCCGCCGGCCCCGGGTCGGCGGTGGCTAAGGCGTTGGTCCCGGGCCCCTCACCCTGCGGCTCCTCGGCGGGCCCGTCCCCGGGTGGGGCCGGGTCGAAGGATTCCAGGATGGTGCGGATGCGGCGCCAGCCGGTGTCGAGGTCGTGGCCGCCCGTCTCGATGAGGCCGTCGGTGCACAGCAGCATGGTCTCGCCGGGTTCGAGGACGAGCCGGGTGGTGGGGTAGTCGGCGTCGGGGTCGATGCCGAGGGGGAGCCCGCCCGGCGTCGGGCGGACCAGGACCGTGCCGTCGGCCATGCGGACCACCGGGTCGGGATGCCCGGCGCGGGCGATGTCGAGCACGCCGGACGCCGGGTCGACCTCGACGTACAGGCAGGTCGCGAAGCGCAGGTCGGCGAAGTGGGCGGCGGAGTCGTTGGTGACGCCGTGCAGGAAGCGGGAGGCGCGGGAGAGGACGGCGTCCGGGGGATGCCCCTCGGAGGCGTAGGCGCGCAGGGCGATGCGGAGCTGGCCCATGAGCCCGGCGGCCCGTACGTCATGGCCCTGGACGTCCCCGATCACCAGGGCGAAGCGCCCGCTCGGCAGGGCGATCATGTCGTACCAGTCGCCGCCGACCTGCAGCCCGCCGCCGGTGGGCACATAGCGCGCGGCGACGCTCATGCCCGGTATCTCCGGGCCCAGCGTGGGGAGCATCGTGCGCTGGAGGCCGTCGGTCAGCTCGCGCTCGGTCTCGGCGGCCCCCGCGCGGGAGAGCGCCTGGGCGAGCATGCGGGCGACGGTGGTCAGCACCGAGCGTTCGTCGGGGGTGAAGGTGACGGGGTGGGTGAAGCCCGCCATCCACGCGCCCATCGTGCGCCCGGCGACGGTCAGCGGCAGGAACGCCCACGACTGCCGGGCGAACTGTTCGGCGAGCGGCCAGGCGGTGGGGTAGCGGGCCTTGTAGTCCTCGGGGGAGGAGAGATAGACGGCGCGGCCGGTGCGGGCCACCTCGGCGGCCGGGTAGTCCGTCTCCAGCGGCATATGGGTGAAGGGGCCCTCGGCGCCCCGGCTGTGGCCGTGGTGGCCGATGACGGTGAGACGGTCGGCCTCCACGCCGAAGACGGCGAGCCCGTCCGGGGAGAAGCCCGGCATCGCCAGGCCCGCCGCGACCCGCAGCACCTCCTCCGTGGACCGCGCCTCGGCCAGCGCGCGCCCGGCGTCCAGCAGGAACGCCTCGCGCGAGCGGCGCCAGTCGCCGGTGACGGACGGCGCGCGGACGGCGGTCGCCGGCGAGGGTTCGGTGACCTCCTGGAGGGTGCCGATCAGCTCGAAGGACCTGCGCACCGGGTCGAACGTCGGCTTGGAACGGCTGCGGACCGTGCGGAGCACCCGGCCGTGTTCGTCCATGACCCGGATCCGCACCTCGGCGAGGGTGTCCTCGGCGACGGCGAGCTGCACGACCGACACGATCTCGTTCCAGTCGACGGGGTGCAGACGGGACCGCGCACCGGCCTGGGTGAGGGTCGTGGGCTCCGCGGCCAGCCCCAGGAGCCGGGCGGCTTCGGCGTCCACCGTGACGGTTTCGGCAGCGCTGTCCCAGGTCCACAGTCCCGTCGCGAGGGCGGACAGGACGTCCCCCACAGTGGGCGGGGGCTCACCAGTGCGCATTGACCCACTCTAAGAACAGCTGATCGGACCGTGCCACCGGCGCTGTACCGGGTACCGATCGGGACCGGAGGCACGACAAGGGAACACGACCGGTGGCGACGGAGGTGACGGCAATCGACGCTAGCGACAGTAACCGCTTGCGGTCCTGCCCATGGCTATGACCGTGTGTATCCGGTCAGGGTTGAGCCCCTCGTGCGAGAGGGCTCTCGTCCGTCGGCGGTAAATGGTGGGGAGGTGATCTCGGGGTGGCCGGTACCCTTGGGCTTGTTTCACGTGAAACATCGGCCGTGAGACACCGGCCGTGAGACACCCGCCAGATCCCCGATCAGCGAAGGCTGGATGAACGACGATGCATCGGTACAGGTCCCACACCTGCGGCGAGCTCCGCGCCTCTGACGTCGGCACCGACGTCCGGCTGAGCGGCTGGCTGCACAATCGGCGCGACCTGGGCGGCATCCTCTTCATCGATCTCCGCGATCACTACGGCATCACGCAGCTGGTGGCCCGTCCGGGCACCCCGGCCTACGAGGCGCTGGACAGGATCTCCAAGGAGTCGACCGTCCGCGTCGACGGCAAGGTCGTCTCGCGCGGCTCCGAGAACGTCAACCCGGACCTGCCCACCGGCGAGATCGAGGTCGAGGTCGGCGAGGTCGAGCTGCTCGGCGCGGCCGCCCCGCTCCCCTTCACGATCAACGCCGAGGACGGGGTCAACGAGGAGCGGCGCCTGGAGTACCGCTTCCTCGACCTGCGCCGCGAGCGCATGCACCGCAACATCATGCTGCGTACGGCCGTGATCAGCGCCATCCGGCACAAGATGACGGCCCTCGGCTTCAACGAGATGGCGACCCCGATCCTGTCCGCCACCTCCCCCGAGGGCGCCCGCGACTTCGTCGTGCCCTCGCGCCTCAACCCGGGCAGGTTCTACGCCCTCCCGCAGGCCCCGCAGCAGTTCAAGCAGCTGCTGATGATCTCGGGCTTCGACCGGTACTTCCAGATCGCGCCCTGCTTCCGTGACGAGGACGCGCGCGCGGACCGTTCGCCGGGCGAGTTCTACCAGCTCGACGTGGAGATGTCCTTCGTCGAGCAGGAGGACGTGTTCCAGCCCATCGAGAAGCTCATGACCGAGCTGTTCGAGGAGTTCGGCAACGGCCGGCACGTCACCTCCCCGTTCCCGCGCATCCCGTTCCGCGAGTCGATGCTCAAGTACGGCTCCGACAAGCCGGACCTGCGGGCCCAGCTGGAGCTGGTGGACATCACCGACGTCTTCGAGGGCTCGGAGTTCAAGGCGTTCGCCGGCAAGCACGTACGCGCGCTCGCCGTGCCGGACGTCTCCGCCCAGCCGCGCAAGTTCTTCGACCAGCTCGGCGAGTACGCGATCGAGCAGGGCGCCAAGGGTCTCGCCTGGGTGCGGGTGGCCGAGGACGGTTCGCTGTCCGGCCCGATCGCCAAGTTCCTCACCGAGGAGAACGTCGCCGAGCTGACCAAGCGGCTCTCGCTGGCCGCCGGTCACGCCGTGTTCTTCGGCGCGGGCGAGTTCGAGGAAGTCTCGAAGATCATGGGCGCGGTGCGGGTCGAGGCCGCCAAGCGTGCCGGGCACTTCGAGGAGGGCGTCTTCCGGTTCTGCTGGATCGTCGACTTCCCCATGTACGAGAAGGACGAGGAGACCGGGAAGATCGACTTCTCGCACAACCCGTTCTCGATGCCGCAGGGCGGTCTGGAGGCCCTGGAGACCCAGGACCCGCTGGACATCCTCGGCTGGCAGTACGACATCGTCTGCAACGGCGTCGAGCTGTCCTCCGGCGCGATCCGGAACCACGAGCCCGACATCATGCTCAAGGCCTTCGAGATCGCGGGCTACGACCGTGACACCGTCGAGGAGCAGTTCGCGGGCATGCTGCGCGCGTTCCGCTTCGGCGCCCCGCCGCACGGCGGCATCGCGCCCGGCGTCGACCGCATCGTCATGCTCCTCGCGGACGAGCCCAACATCCGCGAGACCATCGCCTTCCCGCTCAACGGCAACGCCCAGGACCTGATGATGGGTGCGCCGACGGAGCTGGAGGAGGCGCGGCTGCGCGAGCTGCACCTGTCGGTGCGCAAGCCCCAGCCGAAGTAGGGCCTGCCTTTTTCGCCAGGCTTTTCCGTGGAGGGACCGGAAATCGTTCGTCGATTTCCGGTCCCTTTCGCGTGCGCGCGCCGGAAAGGCCGGTGAACCGTCCGGTGTGACGCGCCGCCCGGCCGGACCGGCGGGAGTGCACCGCCGCCCCGATGCCGGTGCCTGCCTTGACCTGGGCCTCCGCGTGCGCTTCGGTGTCGTTGGCGGAGTGTCACAGGGTATGCGGCAGATCACGCCCGCCCGTATTCCTGCCGGAAAGGGACGGCGATTTCGAGCCGCCCTCTCCTTCCGGAACGGAATCCGCGCACGCATGCGAGGTGAACCACAGCTCCTTCCCATGCCTTTGACAGCCTGCCTCCCTAATTTCCTCGCCATGACGGGAAACCAGACCGGAAACGAGAAGGCCCAAGGGCCGAAGCACAAGCGGGACCTGACGCGCCGCAGGGTCGTCGTGGCGGGCGCGGGCGCCGTGGCCGCCGTGGGCGTGGGCGGAGCGGTCGTCGCGACCGCGAGCGCGAGCACCAACGGCGAGGCGGGCAAGAAGACCCTCGCCACCGCGAGCGCGAGCGCCGGCGAGGAGTGCTACCAGCTCACCTCGGAGACCACCGAAGGCCCGTACTACATCGACGCGGACAAACTCCGCCAGGACATCACCGAGGACAAGGAGGGCATCCCCCTCACCCTCCGGCTGAAGGTGATCGACGCCGAGACCTGCAAGCCGGTCCGCAACGCGGCCGTCGACATCTGGCACTGCGACGCGCTCGGTCTCTACTCGGGCTACGAGAGCTTCTCCGAGGGCGGCGGCACCCCGCCGACCGACGCCCCCACGGGCACCCCCACGGACGTGCCGACGGGTGAGCCGCCGGCCGGAGGCGGCGGGGGCGGCGGAGGCGGTCACGAGGAGCCCACCAGCGACACCCGCTATCTGCGCGGCACCTGGAAGACCGACCGGCAGGGCCTCGTCACCTTCGAGACGGTCTTCCCGGGCTGGTACCGGGGCCGCTGTGTGCACATCCACACGAAGGTGCACGTCGACGGCGAGTGGATGGACGCCGGTTACGAGGGCGGCACCACCTGCCACACCGGACAGTTCTTCTTCGCCGAGGAGGCCGTGCTCGACTCCGCCGAGGTCGAGCCGTACTCGACCTCCACGACCGAGCGCACCACCCTCGACGACGACACGATCTACGACGGCAGCGGCGTCCAGGGCGGGCTGCTCAAGCTGAAGTACCGGAAGAAGAACGACATCTCCCGAGGTGTCGTCGGCTCCATCACGGTCGGTGTCGACCCCGAGGCCACACACACCGGCACCTGACCCCGCCGGCGTACCCCCGGGCCCGGAACCCCCTGTGGTTCCGGGCCTTCGGCGTGTGCCGGAGCCGCCCCGGGTACCCGCTGGGGAGGTCATCAGGTGACGCACAGGTTTCCCGACGGAGGAACACAGCGGGAGGAGGTGGGATGGGACGTACAGGGTGAGGGAACCCGTAGGAACTGGAGGAGGCCATGGAACCGGTCGTGCTGGTGGCGGTGTTGCTGTTCGTCGGGGCGGTGGTCGCGATCGTCGCCCGGCGGCGGTCCGTGGACGACCCCGGTCCGGCGTCCGGCCTGGACGCGGAGGCCGACGCCAATCGCCGGGTCGTACGGCTGGGCGGCAGCCTGGCCGGCATCGACGTACGCGCCCAGGCCGGGGCGGGCGGGGCCGCGGCCGAGTCCCTGACCGACGCCACCGAACGCCTGCGCACCGCCCGCGCCCAGCTCGCCCGGGCCCGCACGCCCGACGACTACGCGCGGGTCTCCCGCACGGCGGTCGAGGGGCTGGACCATGTGCGGGCGGCCCGTGCGGCGCTGGGCATGGAGACGGGCCGGGCACCGGCCACCGCGAGCGGCTCGGTCACCGCCGGCCGCTGACCCTCCGGCCGGCGGTCGGGGATGCCCCGGGCGGCACGTGTCGTCCGCTCACTCGGGGTCCTCCTCCGGCGGGGATGCCAGCGCCTCCTCCTCCAGCAGGCGTTCGGCGATGTCGTCGGCCCAGGTCTGGGCCCAGCGGCGGAGTCCCAGGACCGCCTCCGCGTCCAGCCCGTGGCGGGCGAACTCCCGGTCGTCGAGCCACTCGGTGCCCTCCAGACGGGACTGCAGGTCGGTGAGGTCGAAGGTGCTGGACGTGGCGGAGGTGTGGCGCCGGGCCAGTTCCTCCAGTTCGGTGACGGTCCGCTGGGCGGTGGCCGCGTGCACGGCGATCAGGTCGCGGGCGGCGCCCCGGTCGGCCACGGCCCGGACCTTGGCGCCGAGCACGTCCTCCAGGGAGAGGGCCGGGCCCCACGCCGTGCGGACCGGCGGATGCCAGAGGGTCTCCTTCAGCAGGTCGAGGGTGCGTTCCTCCGCCGTGACGGGATCGGTGACGAGGAGACGGGCGGAGAGCGGGGACGTCTCCACCGCGTGCGCCGCCCAGCCACGTTCCGTCAGGCCCGCCCGGACCGCCGCGGCGATCTCCGCCATCGGGGCCGCGTGCTCCGTCGCCACCTCCAGCTCCCGGCCGGGCGGCCGCGCCTCGACGAGCCCGTGTGCCTGCGCCGCGAGATCGCCGGTGAGGGCGAGGGCGTACGGGGCACCGGTTTCCAGCACGTCGTCCAGGAGCCGGCGGAGCCCGTCGGGGACGCCGTTCACGGGTGCGCCCCGAGGACGGCGGGGCGCTGCGGTGCCGGGTCTCTGCGGTGCCGGGAGGGGGCCATGCGGGAATTATCACGGCCCCGCCGGCCGGACCGGTCGGTACGGCTCAGTACGGCCGGCGGCCCAGCCAGTTCCCCGGCGGGTCGAAGTTGGCCACCACGAAGGTCCAGCCGTTCCCGCACCGGGCGCCGGCCGCGCCGACCCGGGTCGAGGTGCGCCAGACCAACTGGGTGTAGTGCAGGCACTCCCGGTCGTTCACGCAGGCGTTGGAGGGGCGGTCGTAGTCGTCCCGCTCGTCCAGCCAGAGGCGGGCCGCGTCCGCGAGGGAGTAGCGCGGGTTCGACCCCTTCGCCAGGTTCTCGCCGTACCGGCTGTTCGAGTGGATCAGCTCGCAGTCGGCGACCCGCACGCGCGCCCACCGTCGGGCGTGCGCGGCGACGGACTCGTCCCAGACCAGTGGGGGTACGCCTACGTCGGCTCGCGCCTCGTTGACGACCGTCAGGAAGTCGCCGATCTGCGGGGGCCGTGCCGCGGGCGCCACCGCGCCGGGGGCGCCCGCGCCGTTCGCCGCCGTCTGCGCCGTGGCCGTCGTCGCCGTGATCGTCTCCACGGCCGTGGGCCAGGGGCCGGCCGCCCGGGCCGTCACCGGCGCGAGGGTCAGCAGGGCCGCCGCCGCGGCCGTCGTCGCGCGCAACCTGCCCCGGCCGGGCGCCGGACCTCGTCCCACCACTGCTTCCGTTCCCCTCGTCGTGCCAACTTCCCTGCCACCGCCGACACTTGTACGGCAGGTGCCGGAGCGCGCGAGGGCTCAAGGAGCGCTCTGCCACCCCATCGGGGGAAACGGGGGCGGCGGGGGTTTGGGCCGGACGTCCCGGCCGGTCCCGCCTCCGACGGTACGGTCGCCCGGGACGGTGCGCGCGTTCGGTGCGCGGCAGAGGGGTGGGGGGTGCGTTGTCGGGTGTGGGTCCGGTGGGGGTTGCTCGCGCAGTTCCCCGCGCCCATGAAAAGCAGGGGCTGCGCCCCGTGCTTTTCAGGGGCGCACACCGCCCCCCACCCCCTTCCGCGCCCCGGGAGCCGGTGGCTACGGGGTGATCGTCAGCGGGGTGCGCCCCACGGTCGCGGACCCGTCGCCGAACTCGACGACACCGACGTACCGCTCACCGCGCACCGCGTCCGGCCACGCCACCGTGACCTTCGGGTGGTCGCCCGCCGAGACGGTCTGCCCGGCCGGGGTGACGGCGGGGGTGACCGCCGGGGCGCCCTGCCCGACCTTCCAGCTCCACAGGGTGTACCGCTGGCTGGTGGTACCGGCCGGCAGGTCGTACTGCACCACGTAGACGTCGTAGTCGCCGGGCGGCAGATCGACGTGCTCGTCGGAACCGGCGTCGGCCCAAGCGCCGACGTGGTTCCCCTTGGTGTCGAAGGCGTACAGGTCGAGGTCGCTGCCGGGGACGTGGTCCGCCGAGGTGAGGGCGAACCGGGTGAAGGCGGCGCCCTCGGGGACGTGGACGCGGTGCTTCACCGCGGCGTCGCCGGTGTGCTGACTCTCCCAGAAGGCGGACTGGTCCGTTCCGGTGAGCGTGCCGGTCGTCTTCTCGCCGGTGTAGAGGGACGCCTTCGCGGTCAGCTCGCCCCGCCAGCCGACGCCGGCCGTCAGCGTCGCGGTGTCACCGCCGGTGACGGTGACCTCGTCCGGCGCCGCGAACAGCGCGGCGCGCAGCGTGATCGGGCTGGTGACCTCGTGGTGGCTGTGCGCGTCGCTCAGGGTCAGGGAGCCGAAGGCCCAGGTGTCGAGGGCGGCGCTCGTCCGCTCGAACCGGACCTGGTACGACGCCGATCCGCCCGCGGCGACCGTCAGCCGCTTCGGGGTGACCTCGGCGCGGTATCCCGCCGGGGTCCGGAGCTTCAGCCGGTAGGTGGCGGTGTGCGCCGAGACGTTGGTGACCGTACGCGTCACAGTCTGGACGCCCAGCAGGTCACCTACGGCGATGGACGGGTAGTTGAGGTCGCTGGGGTCCGTCTTCGCGGCCGCGGGGCAGGCGTCGTCACCCGTCTCCGTGACCGGCTTCTGGCCGATCGCGCAGAGGTACGCGGTCCAGTCGGCGGACGTGGAGTCGTAGACCAGGCCGGGATCGGCCGCCCGGGTGACCCGGGGCAGGCCCGCGCCGAGGTCGAAGGGCGAGGCGGAGCCGGCCGGGGCGCGGCCGACGGGGTCGCCGTTCTCGTCGGTGGCCGTGGCCGTGGTCATCAGTGCCGACTTGATCGCCATGGGCGACCAGCCGGGGTGCAGCTGCCGCAGCAGGGCGGCCAGGCCCGCGATGTGCGGGGACGCCATCGAGGTGCCGTCGGCGAAGCCGAACTGCCCGGTGAACCCGCCGCTGCCGCCGGGCACCACACCCGCCGGGACGGTCATGCCGAAGGAGGCGATGTCCGGCTTGAGCAGGTCGCCCTCGCTGAAGTGGTCCGGGCCGCCGGAGGAGAAGGAGGTGATCTCCCGGCCGGCCACGTGGCCGCTGCGCGAGGGGGTGAACTCGGCGGTCGCGCCGGCCTCGGAGGCGTACGCGTGGACCGCCTTCGCGTCCTCGGTGGCGACCTGGACGACGGGCACCGCGAAGACGTACGCGAAGAAGTCCTGGCCGCTGGTCGGGGTGTGGGTGAGCACGAGCCCCTCGCCGCCGGCCGCCGCCACCTCGTTCGCCTTGGTCTCGACGAAGACGCCGTCACCGCCCCGGTCGCAGACGACCAGCCTGCCCCTGACCCGCTCGGGGTCGAGTGTGCCCGGCGCGCACAGTGCGGCCCGGGCGTCGTCCACGCCGTCCTTCTTCACGGCGGTGGCCTCGACCAGGGGCGTGGAGCCGACGCCCGGGTTCAGGCCGGGCGCCGTGTAGCGGCGGCCGTCGCCGAGGACCAAGGAGGCGGTGTACTGGGTGTCGTGCGTCGCCGCGGCGACCGTGGTGACCCAGGGGCCGGTGTGCGCGACCGTGTCGGGGCCGCCGTTGCCGGCCGACGCGGCGACGAAGACACCCGCCTTGGCCGCGTTGAACATGGCCTCCATGTCGGGCTGGCCGGGGAGGTCCCCGCCGATGGAGTAGTTGATGACGTCGACGCCGTCCGCCACCGCCTTGTCGATCGCGGCGGTGGTGTCCACGGTCGGGCAGCCGGTGCTCCAGCACGCCTTGTAGTAGGCGAGGCGGGCCGCCGGGGCGACGCCGCTGAGCCTGCCCCCGGCGTTGCTGCCGGGGACCGACGCGGCGACGCCGTGGTTGCCGGCGGCCGTGGTGCCGGTGTGGGTGCCGTGGCTGTCGGTGTCCATCGCCGAGGGGATGTCCACGCCGTCCGGGTCGGGCCGGGCCGCGCCGAACCACTGGGCGCCGATCACCTTGTTGTTGCAGGTCACCTTGTGCGCCGGGTCGTCGCCGGGGACGCATTCGCCGTGCCACTTCGCGGCGATGGCGGCGGCGTCGGGGCGCGGCTCCGGGAGGGCGGCGAGCAGCGGGTTCGACGGGGAGACGCCGGTGTCGACGATCCCGACGATGACGCCCTCGCCGGCGTGCGCGGGGCCGCCGGCCTTCGCCCAGAGGCCCTTGGCGCCGGAGAGGCCGAGGAGGCGGGGGGTGTCGGGGAAGTCGGCGGCGGTCGTGGTCGCGGACGTGGTGGAGCCGGGTGCCTTGGAGCGCGGGGCCCGCGGGCTGCCGGTGGTCACGCCCTTGTCCCCGGTCGCCGCCGCGGGCTCGGTGATCGCCGACCGCTGGGCCTCCGGTACGAGGGGGAGAGCGGGCGCGGGCGCGGGCCCGGGAGCGGGGGCCGGGGCCGGGGCCGGGACCCTGCCCCCGCCGTCCCCGGTCCTGTCCCCGGCCTCGACGCGTACGTACGTCTCCGCCCGGCCGTCGGCGTCCGTGCCGGGCCCGTGGTCCGGGCGGGTGTCCGTGAGCCGGGCGACCGTGTTGCGGGTCACCGAGACGACTCCCGGTGTCGCGGCCAGCTTCGCGGCCTGTCTGCCGGTGAGTTCGGCGGCGAATCCGTTGAACGTGTAGGCGTAGTCGTAGAGCGACTCCACCCCGGGCACGGTGTCGAGGACCCGCTCCCGGCGGTCGTCCAGATGCGCCACGTATCTCCGGACGGTGGCGGAGTCCGCGTCGAGCCGTCCGCCCGCGGGGGGCGCCGTCCGCTTGAGCCGGGGCAGTCCGCCCTCGTACGCGGCGACGGGTGCGTCCGCGAGTTTCACGATGTAGGTACCGGCGCCGGGACTTCCGCCGTCCGGGGCGGAGCCGGCGTCGGCGGCGAAGGTGGGAGCGATGACCGCGGAGACGGTCATGGCTCCGGCGAGCAGCGGTGCCAGCAGGGTGACCGCGGCTCTCGGGCGTATGTGATGGTTCGTCAACTGTGGTCCATGTCGATCGATTTGAGAAATCTCGATCCCCCGAGGACCCCAATGTCACAGACGACTCACCGGTAATAATCTTGAAAGCTCACGTACTGGCGGGTCTCCACAGTCGTTTCACAACACGCGCCGCAAGCCGGCGCTGTGTGATCCAGCCTCGGGTGCCGCAGTCGAAGGAGGAGCCTCCCAGGAGAGGGGAGGCCGAGCACCTGGAAGGCAGGCGTGAGCGGCGAGACGTTCACGCCGTTCTGTGTGCGGCCCGGCGGGCGTCGCTACGCGGGGGTGCCGAAGTTCTGGGTCCAGTAGTTGCCGGGGCCTGCCAGGCCGATGCCTATTTCCTTGAAGCCGCAGTTGAGGATGTTGGCCTTGTGGCCGGGGCTGTTCATCCAGCCGTCCATGACGCTGTCGGCGGTGCCGTACCCGGCGGCGACGTTCTCGCCCGCCGAGCGGTACGCGTAGCCGACGCGGCCGAGGCGGTCGGTCATGGAGGAGCCGTCGGAACCGGTGTGGGACATGTTCGCGTGGTCGGCCATGTCCTGGCTGTGGTTCTGCGCGGCTTTGGTGAGCTTCGCGTCCACCGTCACCGGCGAGCAACCCGCCTTCGCGCGCTCGGCGTTGACCAGTCGCAGGACACGGTCCGTGGGGCCGGAGTCCGCGCTGGTCGGGGCGGGGGCGGGCGTGACCTTCGCCTTCGCGGGGTTCGGGGTGCTCGCGGGCCTCGTCGGCTCGTCGGCGGTGTCCGCCGGCTTCTCGGCGGGCCGGTCGGGCTTCTTCGAGGGGGACGCGCTCGGCGTGGGGCTCGACCGGCGCTTGCCCGGCGTACGGGACGGGGTGGGGGAGGCCGGGGCGTCCGCGACGGAGATCCGCTCCCGCTCGGAGGGCGTGCTCGACGGGGTGGGATCGGGCGCGGGGTCCGACTTCTGTCCGCCCCACCAGGAGGCGGCCGTGTCGCGCCAGCCGCCGGGCCCGTCACCGCTCACGACGAGGGTGGTGCCGCCCACGGCACCCACGGTCACCACGACCGCCGCGGCTATGACAGCCCTCCGGCGTCCGGCACCCCGGCGCTTCGCCTTCGCGGCGTTGCGGGCGGAGGCCCTGGGGGCGCCCTTCTTCCGGCGGTGACTGCTCATGCATGGCCTCACAGACTGGTCCGACTTCGGTCCGACGGCGTCGCGACCTCGGCGGCCGTGGCCGTGGCCCTGGCGAGCCCGGTCATTATGGGGATCGTCGAGCACCCCAGGCAACGAACACGTGTGCTACTCCAGGTGTGATGTCGGTGACGCTCCGTGCGGGCTCCGCCGGCGACGGGGCGTGCGCCCGCCGCATCCGCCCCCGCGTCAACACCCGTCCGGGACCAGGCAGAAAGCCGTTGCGCGCCGGCGGTCGGAGCCGACGCCATGGATCTCGGCCACAGGTTCGATTCGGTATCCGGTGGCTGAAATGGCCGATAGATGCAAGGAAGAGTGTGTTGTCGCCCTGGAAAAGTGGGGCGATCGACTCCATCGCGGCGCATTTCGGTCGTGACGCATGTCACCCCGATTCGAGGCGGGTGAAGGACGGCCGCAGACTGGAAGGACGTGGCGGGGCTCCCGAGAGAGCGGATCCTCGTACGGAGATTCCCGAGGCCCCGCGACGGATCGGCCGTGGAGGAATCATGACGGCAGTCACGCGGGCGCAAGCCCCGGTCGAGATCGAGGGCGACGGCCTCGAAGTGCGCATCCAGGACCTGGGCGACGGGATGAGCGTCGCGTTCCTCAAGCTGCCCCAGGGCATCGACATGACCCCGGCCCTCAAGGGCCTCCCCGACGATCTGTGCCAGTGCCCGCACTGGGGCTTCGTGGTCCGCGGCCGGCTGCGGATGCGCACCAAGGAGGGCGAGGAGTTCTACGAGGCCGGACAGGCCTACTACTGGTCTCCCGGCCACTCGCCGGAGGCCCTGGAGGACGTCGAACTGGTGGAGTTCTCCCCGACGAAGGAGTTCCGGGAGGTGCTGGACCACATCAAGTGACCCACACCTGCTGACCGGCCCCTCCGCCGGCCCGCGCCCGCGCGCACGGACCCGCGCGCACGGACCCGCGCGCACGGACCCGCGCGCACGGACCCGCGCGCACGGACCCGCGCCCACGCGCACCGACCCGCGCCCCCGCGCACCGCGTCCGCCCGCCCCCGTCGGCCCTCCTCAAGTGGCCCTCGGAAAAGTTCAGTTCGGCGGCAACCTATCCGTGAGCCGTGACCACACATGAGTCGGAACCTCCTTCACAGGGGCTCCACACGAACCACGTGTTCCCCCGCACCACGTACGTTACGTAAGGACTCATCCGTGGCCTCTGCCTCCCCGCGCCCGTCCCACCGCCGGTCCCTCCGCAAGCGCCGGACCCTCGTGGTCTCCGCCGCCGCCGTGGCCGCCGCGGTCGGCGCCGGCGTCCTCGTGATGAACGCCAGTGCCAGTCCCACCGACCTGTACCACCAGGTGCTGCCCGCCAAGGACGGCTGGGCGGCGTCCGGCTCCGGTACGACCGGCGGCGCGAAGGCCGACGCGGCGCACACCTTCACGGTGTCGACGCGGGCGCAGCTCGTGAAGGCGCTGGGCTCCGCCACCGACACCACCCCCCGGATCATCAAGATCAAGGGCACGATCGACGCCAACACGAACGACGCCGGCAAGAAGCTGACCTGCACGGACTACGCCTCCGGCACGGGGTACTCGCTCTCCGCCTACCTGAAGGCGTTCGACCCGTCGACCTACGGCAAGAAGGCGCCGAAGGGCGCGCAGGAGACCGCGCGCGAAGCCGCCGAGACCAAGCAGAAGAAGAACATCGTCTTCAAGGTGCCCGCCAACACCACCCTCGTGGGCGTCCCCGGCACCAAGGCCGGCATTCTCGGCGGCAGCCTGACGGTCCAGAACGTCAAGAACGTCATCATCCGCAACCTCACCTTCGCGGACACCCAGGACTGCTTCCCGGCCTGGGACCCGACCGACGGCTCGTCCGGCGAGTGGAACTCCAACTACGACTCGGTCACGCTGCGCGGCGCGACCAACGTCTGGGCGGACCACAACACGTTCACCGACGCGCCGACCTTCGACAAGACCGAGGCGACCCACTACGGCCGCAAGTACCAGGTCCACGACGGCGCCCTCGACATCACCAACGGCTCGGACCTGGTGACCGTCGAGCGCAACCAGTTCCTGAACCACGACAAGACGATGCTGATCGGCTCCAGCGACACCGACTCCACCGGCAAGCTGCGCGTGACGATCCACCACAACCTGTGGAAGGGGATCGTGCAGCGGGCGCCCCTGGCCCGCATCGGCCAGGTCCACCTCTACAACAACGTGTACGACACGACCACGGTCAACGGCTACGCCCCCAAGTACAGCATCGACTCCCGCGCCAAGGCCCAGGTCGTCGCGGAGCGCAACGTCTGGAGGATCCCGGCCGACGCGAAGGTCGCGAAGCTGCTGAGCGGCGACGGCACGGGCTCGCTGGCCGGCACCGGCAACATCGTGAACGGCAAGGCCACCGACCTCGTCGCCGCGTACAACGCCGCGAGCTCCAAGAAGCTGAAGACCACGGTCAACTGGACCCCGGCCCTCACCGCCGGCCTCCAGAACACGGTCACGGACCTGCTGACCGACCTGACGGGTACGGGTACGCCGGCCGCGGGCGCCGGCCTGCTGCCGTAGCCCTCCCGAACTCCTGGCCGGGGGCGCCACCTTGAGGCCGGGAAGGTGTCCCGGACCCGATCAGGAAGGGGTCCGGGACACCCGCGAAGAGGGGCCCGGGGCGCGAGCACGCTCCCCGGGCCCCGTGGGCTGCGGGGCCGTCCCGCCGATCGGGTGGTCTACGAGTGGCTCGACCGTGGAGGGGTCGAGCAGCACCACAGATCTCAGAATCCCAGACAGGTGATCTGGACGACGTAGACCCGCTCGCTGCGTACGACGACCTGATACGTGAACATGCCGCCAGGGACGATCATGTTCCCGCCCTTCGGGTCGAACCCGGCAGGGGCGCCTCCCTGTACGTGGAGTGCCTCCGCAGCCCTGACCAGTTCGTTCGCCTTCTTCTCCAGACCCGAGAGGAAGCCGGGTGGAGCAGTGCGGGCGGCCTCCTCCGCGCCGAAGGCGTACTCCCACTTCCAGCTCACCCGCGCACAGCCTTCATGGCATCGTCCAGTACGGCGCTCAGCTCTCGTAGCGCTTCCTGTGCGACGACGGGATCCTCGTGCTCCAGGTCGCTCTTCGCGCGAGCCTGGCGGGCGGACAGCTCGGGGCGGCGGGCGATCTCGATGTCCCTGGCCCAGGCGAGCACCCAGCTCTGTACGGGACTCAGGGACTGCCATTCGACGGCCTTGGCGAAGGCTTCGTCCTTCGTCCTCTGCATCTCTTCCAGACGGCCCGGGTCCACGACGGCGAGGGCTGCGCGCAGGGCGTCAGGAGTCTGTTCGGGACGGGGGATCAGCTCATGCCCGTGATCGGCCTGGGTGCTCATGGTGTCCTCCAGAGGGTGCCCCGGCCAGAGTATCCGGCGAGCCGCGAGCAGGCGCTCGCCGCTCACCGCCCCACCTCCGGGTGTCCGTGCACCAGGCCGGGATCCCCGGCGGGGCGCTCCCGGCAGTCGCGGCACCGTGCGCCGGGACCGGGCGAGTAGAAGCCACGGTCACAGCCGTCGCAGTTCCGGACCTTTGGGAAGAGCGCCTGTGGCACCGATGTTCAGGTTTCGGGGCTTCGATGGGAGGCCGGTCTACCGAGCTGCCACGGCGGCGGGCAGCGGCTCGATGAACGAACCGCATTGAATCTGCGGTGTTTGACGAGCAGCGACATCCAACCGAGCTGTGGATAAAGCAGCCCTAAAATCACATACGGTCCTCGGCACTGAAAAGTGTCGAGGACCGTACATGTGACATATGGTCATCGGTGCGAGGGGCTGAAAGGTGTAGCCATTACACCGACTTTTTCGTCCTCAGGTCGACCTCGCAGTCGAGTGTCTGAGCGTACTGCTTACCGCCCTGGACGTATTGAAACTTGCAGTATCGAACGGCTTGATCCGGCGGAGCCGTGATCTTCAGGTGGGCGAGATAGTAGATGTCGCTCTCCTGGCGCGGGGGAACCACGACCGGCTCTTCGATGTGATTCTCGAGTCGATCGAGATCCGGCATATGCGGCTCTCCCTCGAGCACCAGCAGCGCCAGCCCTTCTGTGTCATCTCTGCTGAAGGCACCATATTCAACCACCTTGATTCCCCTTGGGACATCCACCAAGGAAACTTCAGTGATCTCTATTTCTTTGGATGACTTATTGACGGGAACCGGGAGCGCGAACCACCAGTCCTGCCCTACCTCGGCCTGGTCGCTGCCCACTACGCCTTGGGACTGCAACCCTCCGTAAAGAGCATCGCCGCGTACCGGAGCTGATTTTTCACCCGTACACGCAACCAGTAGAACTGATGCAAGGGCCATGACGCCGGCGACTCTAAAACGCACCGTACTGGTGCCGCCCCGGCGCACGATCTGCTGCAGCTTCTGTCCCTCCTGGTCGGTCAGGCTGCGCATACGGACAGGCTCGGCCACCACACCCCCAGCGATCGGATCGGACGTCACCGCACATCCAACCGCCCCGATCATCGCCCCGCCGAACGTTGCATGTCAGAGGACGATACGTCGCGCTGGGCCTCGATTTCGGCGGCCAGAGCAGCCATGTCGCGCACGTGCGTGTAGTACCTGGTCGCGTACTCGTCGTCGATCACCGGAAGGACCCGCTCGACCACAGTCATCAGCCGCGTCAGGTCCGCGCGGCGCTGTTCGTTGAGCGGACCTTTGACGACGCCGAGGGCATAGCCATAGGCGTCCGCGTCGAGCATCACCATGTCCTGGCCCTTGACGTCGACGCCGCGAAAGCCGGGTGGGAACGGCATGGCCATGTGCTCGGCCATCCTCTGCGTGAGGGCGTCGACCTTCTCTTCGGACATGCGGAGATCTTGCCAGGAACTCACCCGCGTCGAGGTTCAGTTCGCGGGCCCGCCCCGGTGAACCAATGCGGTCAGAGCACTAGCGGGCCACGAACTGCGTGAGGATCGCCTGGACCTCGTAGATGTCCACGCCCTTGGTGAACGTCTTCTCGATCGGTGCATGCGTGCCCGACAGCCAGATCTTCAGCTCGGCGTCGAGGTCGAAGTGCCCGGCCGTCTCCACCGAGAAGTGCGTGATGCTGCGGTACGGGACGGAGTGGTACTCCACCTTCTTGCCGGTGAGCCCCTGCTTGTCGATCAGGATGAGCCTGCGGTCGGTGAACAGCATGGTGTCGCGGATCAGCAGGAACGCGGCCTGTACCTGCTCCCCACGCCCCAGCAGGCGCGCGTAGTCCTGCTGGGCCTTGCCGGTGTCCACGGTGTGCGCGTTTCCGAACAGTGCCATGCACGGGGAGACGCGCACCCGGGTGTACGGGTTGCTCGCCGGATACGCCGCGCGCCTTACGGCTCGAACGGCAGTGATCCCTGTTCGGCGGCCTGACCGAGGTACGTGTACTCGACGGACCGCGCGATGCCCATGGAATCCAGCTGCTGCCGGAAGCGGACCCGGAAGTGGACGTTGTCTCCGAGGCCGGGGCGCATGCGCAGCAGCTCCCCGGGCTCCTCGAAGCGTACGTCGTAGGCGGGGGCGTTCTTGGCTGTGCCCGTCTTGACCTTCACCAGGCCGCTTTCGCGTAGTTCTGTGATACGGCCCGAGATGGTGATCTCCTGGTCGCGGTCCTTGGTCTCCCGGAGTCGCTTCACATAGCGCCTGCCCCGCTCCGTCAGCCGGGCGCGGCGCATCCGTCCGTCGGCGTCGTACCAGGTCACACCCAGGTCCAGCTCATAACGGCTCAGCGCACGCGATACCGCTTCGACCGCGTCGAAGATCCGGGCCCATTCGCGGATGTCACGCTCGGCCTCCAGGGCGTCGAGCAGTGTGGTGAGGGTGCCGAGCCCCGTTGAGGCGGCGGATGTGGCGGGTGCGGCCATGGCAAGCGGATCCGCGGACTCGGTGCGGGTGGTGACGGGCCGGGCGTGCACGATGGTGCTGCCGGTCGAGATCCCGGTGAGTTCCAGCTGCACAGGGGTACCCGCCGCGGCGGAGACCAAGTGCTCCACGGGTTCGAGCAACGCGTCCCCCCATTGGAAGCGGAGCGCACCACCGTCGGCCTCCGGCCCGGTCAGCCGGAGTTGGAGTTCCTCGTCCAACCGGGCGTCGGGCGCGTACTCGCGTGCTGCGGCCAGATGGCTCGCCCGGTGTTCCGCCTCGATCTCCTCGTCGTCCCGGTCGTCGGTGCCGAGCGCGTCGAGGAGCCGTGCGGTGCGCTCGGCCTCTGCCGGGCCGTCCCCCAGGAGCGCGCGCCTGCGCTCGCGCCAGCTGTCGCCGGTCACAGTCGCACCTCCAGGTAGCCGCGTGCCGGGGCGGCACTCTCTTCGGAGGGTGAGCGGTCGTCATGGTCAGGCAGTCTGCAGCGTTGCCACCAGTCGTCCCACACACCCCGTTGCGTGAAGTATGTCCGTTCCTCGAGGGTGAAGCGTTCCGGCTCGAAGATATGGGCAACGGGCTGGTACCCGATGCGGAGGGGTGAGACGCCGTACTTCTCCCTCATCCTGGCGCGACTCTGAAAAGCAGTGGTCAGCCACTTGGCCCCCCGTTTCCCGCGTACGGCACGCTCGGCGCGCGTGTCGATCAGAAGCGTGGCGTCGATGTTCTCGGGATCGAGCTTGGTGCTCACGAAGCTGCCGCCCAGCCACAACCTGTGGATGAGCGGAAGCCCGCCGAGCATCCCCGCGTAGGTGTCCTCCAGGGTGAGGAAGGGATCGAGATAGGTGTGGAGGCCGTCCCACAGCTCCGTGCGGGTTGAGGAGTCCGCGAACTTCGGTGCGCTGACCAGTATCTTCTCCGCCTCGTCGAGGGAGACGGAGTACCGGCCCAGCGGAAGGAATCCGTTCGCGGCGAGGGAGGGCAGCACATGAGGTCCTGTCGGGTGAAAGCGGGATTCACCGTGCCGGATCGGCTTCGGGGCTGTCGGTGATGTCGGGTAGGGGGCCCGTCACCGGGTCCGCTCTGCCGTCGGCCGAGCATGCGTCGCAGCGGAGGGGATCGGGGCCGCGGTAGCCGCGGTCGCAGCCGCGGCAGTTCCTGACCGGGTACAGCACCTCCGGTGGTGACGGCGGGGCGTGGAACGGTGGCGGGGGCGGGAGCCGGTCGGTGAGGCGGTGGGCCAGGAGGGCGGCCGGGCGGTGCAGGGGCTCGGCGGGCAGGTCGCTGGTCAGGGCGTCGCGTACGGCGGTGGGGGTGAGGTCGCGCTCCAGCCAGGCGGCGACGCCGGGAGCGAGGTGCTGGGCGTCGGTCTCGGAGAGGAGGAGGCGGGGGTCGTGGCGGCGGAGGCCGGAGAGGAGGTCGGTGGCCGTGCGCAGGAGGGTGGGTGAGGTGGAGGAGGGCTGGGGGACGGCGGGCAGGAGTCTGCGGGCCGGGCGCTCCTCCGGGGCGGTGCGGTGACCCGGCCTCCGGGGTGTGTCGGACGCCGTCGTGTCGTGGTGTCCGGGCTTGTTGCAGGAGACGGTGCGGGTGACGATCCGGCCGCCGGGGACGCGTTCGCGGGTGCGGCGGAGGTAGCCGTGGGCTTCGAGTTCGCGCAGGGCGGCGGCGATACGGTCCGGCCCCTCGGGGAAGCGTGCGGCGAGGCTCTTGATGTCGGCGGGCGCCCCGGTGGGGAGCGACTGGATGTGTGTGGCGAGCCCGATGGCCAGCAGCGACAGGTCCGGGTGCTGGGCCAGGTGGTTGCCGATCACCGTGAAGCGGGCGGTGTGGCGGGCGTTGTCGTGGATGACACCGCCGGGGCGGGGCTTCCCGTCGGTGGCGGGGTCCCGGTCCCGGCGCGGGTGGTTTTTGCCCGCTGTACGGGACTGGGCGTGCGGGGGCGCGCTAGGGTCGTACGTGTCCATCGGGAAGCTCTCTTCTTCCTCGGTGGTCAGGCCCTCGCCCTTGGGATTGCCGTCCCGGCGGGGGCCGTCGCATGTCTGCGGTTGTGGGTTCGGATGTCCGCCGCGGATACGTGCTCCCGGCACTCGCTGCGGATGTCCGTGGCTGTGTGTGTCGCGCTGAGCGTAGGCCAGACAACCCGTTCCGAATCCAGCTGAGTTGGCGATGTTCACTCGCGGGAGTGAGTTTCCGCTGCGGACGGGAGGGAGGGGTGGGGCTTGGTGGGGTTCTTTCTCTCCCGTGGTCCTTGGGAAAGACCGCCGACGGCACCGAAGCATGGAGCGCCGGGTCGCGGTGCCACCTGCGGATGGGCCGGGAGGGGGTGGTCTCGGCTCGCACGGGCGTGCGGGGGTCGGGAGTGAGTTCGAATCCGGCGGTGGGCATGCGTCTTTACGAGCCGACGCCCCTCACCACGACACAAAGGGACCGGTGACGCCGAACTGCGTCACCGGTCCCTGTGCTGCGAAGTCGGGAGCTACGCCGGCGTGCCGCCGAAGCGCTCCTTGTACGTCTCCAGGTCCTCGTCGGTGAGCTTCGCGAAGAGGACCGGGGGGACGGTGAAGGGGGTGCCGGCTGGGACGAAGGTGAGGGTCTTGGCCTCCTCCGCCGTCACCCAGGCCGCCGTGTCGTCCTTCAGGGCGAAGGCGGCGCGCATGGCGGCCGAGGACGCCGGGATGAAGGGCTCGGAGACCACCGAGTAGAGGTGGATGAGGTTCATGGCGGTGCGCAGGGTGAGGGCCGCGGCGTCCTGGTCGGTCTTGATCTCCAGCCAGGGGGCCTTCTCCTCCAGGTAGGAGTTGCCCGCCGACCACAGGGCGCGCAGCGCGGCCGCCGCCTTGCGGAACTGCAGGGCCTCCATCTGCGCCTCGTACTCGGCGAGCAGACGGGCGATCTCCTCGCCGAGACGGGTCTCCGCCTCGCCCGCCGCCGCGCCCGCCGGGACCTCGTCGCCGAAGCGCTTCCTGGAGAAGGACAGCACGCGGTTGACGAAGTTGCCGAGCGTGTCGGCGAGGTCCTTGTTGACCGTGGCGGTGAAGTGCTCCCAGGTGAAGGAGGAGTCGTCCGACTCGGGGGCGTTGGCGATGAGGAAGTAGCGCCAGTAGTCCGCCGGGAGGATCTCCAGGGCCTGGTCGGTGAAGACGCCGCGCTTCTGCGAGGTGGAGAACTTGCCGCCGTAGTACGTCAGCCAGTTGAAGGACTTGACGTAGTCGACCTTCTTCCACGGCTCGCGGATGCCCAGCTCGGTGGCCGGGAACATCACCGTGTGGAACGGGACGTTGTCCTTCGCCATGAACTGCGTGTACCGGACGGGGTGTTCGCCGCCGTCGGCCTCGTACCACCAGGACTTCCAGTCGCGCTTCTCGCCGTCCGGGGCGGCGTCCGACCACTCCTTCGTCGCGCCGATGTACTCGATCGGGGCGTCGAACCAGACGTAGAAGACCTTGCCCTCCGCCGCCAGCTCCGGCCAGGTGTCGGCCGGCACCGGGACGCCCCAGTCCAGGTCACGGGTGATGGCGCGGTCGTGCAGGCCCTCGTTCAGCCACTTGCGGGCGATGGAGGACGACAGGTGCGGCCACTCCTCCTCGTGGGCCGCGACCCACGCCTCGACCTCGTGCTGCAGCTTGGACTGCAGGAGGAAGAGGTGTTTGGTCTCGCGGACCTCCAGGTCGGTGGAGCCGGAGATGGCGCTGCGCGGGTCGATCAGGTCGGTCGGGTCGAGGACGCGGGTGCAGTTCTCGCACTGGTCGCCGCGGGCCTTGTCGTAGCCGCAGTGCGGGCAGGTGCCCTCCACGTAGCGGTCCGGGAGGAAGCGGCCGTCGGCGGGCGAGTACACCTGGCGGATGGCCCGCTCCTCGATGAATCCGTTCTCCTTGAGGCGGCGAGCGAAGTGCTGGGTGATCTCGACGTTCTGCGCGGAGGAGCTCCGGCCGAAGTAGTCGAAGGCCAGCGCGAAGCCGTCGTAGACCGCCTTCTGCGCGTCGTGCGCCTGGGCGCAGAACTCGTCGACCGGCAGGCCCCGCTCCTTGGCGGCCAGCTCGGCGGGGGTGCCGTGTTCGTCCGTCGCGCAGATGTACAGGACGTCGTGGCCGCGCTGGCGGAGGTACCGGGAGTACACGTCCGCCGGGAGCATGGACCCCACCATGTTGCCCAGGTGCTTGATCCCGTTGATGTACGGAAGGGCGCTGGTGATGAGGTGTCGAGCCATCGGGGGATGCTCCCAGGTCGGTCGTTTTCGTGAGTCTTGAAATCCTAGCCGACATGGGTGTGCCGCCCGCCTCCCGTTTTGACGGGTGGGAAGCGGGCGGCACGGGGTGGTGCGGGGGTGTCGTGCGGGTTGTGGTGCGGGGTGCGGTGCTACGGGCGCCAGGTGGCCAGGATGCCCTCGTAGACCTCGGCGTCCGTCAGTTCGCGCGGGGTCTCGCCGGCCAGGAAGTGGGACGTCGTGGCCGTCTTCAGCTTGCGGAGGTAGTCGAAGGCCTTGTTCTCCGGGTCGCCGAACGCGACGAACGCGAAGTGGACGCCGGGGTGGTTCTCGGCCGCGTCCGCGAGGGCCTGGTTGGCCGGGGTCTTGGCGTCCGGGGCGCCGTCCGTCTGGAAGACGACGAGGGCGGGGGTGCCGGCCGCCGCCTTGCGGTGCTGGGCGAGGACCTCCTCGACGGCCACGTGGTAGCTGGTACGGCCCATGCGGCCGAGGCCGGCGTGCAGGTCGTCGACCTTGTTGTCGTACGCGTCGAGGGTCAGCTCGCCGGTGCCGTCCAGTTCCGTGGAGAAGAAGACGACCGGGACCGTGGTCTTCTCGGGGTCGAGGTGGGCGGCGAGGGCGAGGGTCTGCTCGCCGAGGGCCTGGGCGGAGCCGTCCTTGTAGTAGCCGCGCATCGACGCGGAGCGGTCCAGGACGAGGTACACCTTGGCGCGTACGTCGGTGAGGTCCCGCTTGGCGAGTACGGCGCCGGCGGCGTCGTACGCGGTGCGCAGGCCGGCCGGCAGGGGGGTGGCTCCGCCTTCGGTGTCTGCAACGGCCTCGGCCTCGGCTTCGCCCTCGGCCCGATCGGCGCCCCCACCCGCACCACCCGTGCGGGTTTCGTCGTCGGCCTCGGGTGCCACCTGTGGGGCTGCCCCGCCGTCGGCGTCCGCGGCTTCGGGGGTGGCCGCATCGGCCACGACGACGAGGTCGGCGGCTTCGGACGGTTCGGCGGCCTCCGGTTCGGGGGTGGTGGCCTCCGGTTCGGCGGCGACGGCCGGTTCGGGGGTGGCGGCTTCGGGTTCCGGGGTGGCTTCCGGTTCGGCGGCAGCCGCCGGTTCCGGAGTGACCTCGGGCTCAGGAGCGCTCTCGGGCTCCGGTGCGGCCTCGGCGACGGCCTTCGGTTCTTCGGCGGCTCCCGTGGCGTCTCCGGCGTCTTCGGCCTCAGCGGCCGACGGCTCCGGCTCGGCCGACGCCTCGGCCTCGGTGACGGACGCGGGGGCCGCCTCCGCCGCGGGCTCATCGGCAGTCACCTCGGCGGCGGGCTCCGGCTCGGCTTCCCGCACCGCCACCGGCTCGGCATCCGCGGCGGCCTCCGGCTCCACCTCGGTGGCCGGGGCCACGGGCTCGGCGTCCTCCTCCGGCTCCGTGGCGGTGTCCGCCGCCGCGGGCTCGGCCACGGCGACCTGCTCGGCGGGCGCCTCGTCAGCGGCACCCTTCACATCAGCCTCGGCCGACACCTCGGGCTCGGCCTTCTCGGCAACCTCCTCCACGTCCGCCTCGGCGGCAGCGGTGACCTCCGGCTCGGCGGGCTCGGCGACGGGCTCCGGCTCGGCGGCGGCAACGGGCTCCGGCTCGGTGTCGACGGCCGGCTTCGGCTCGGCCTTCTCGGCGGGCTCCACCTCGGGCTCAACGGCAGCGGCGGGTTCGGCGACGATCTCCGGCTCGGCGGCGGCAACGGGCTTCGGCTCGGTGTCGACGGCCGGCTTCGGCTCGGCCTTCTCGGCGGGCTCCACCTCGGGCTCAACGGCAGCGGCGGGTTCGGCGACGATCTCCGGCTCGGCGGCAGCGGCGGGCTCGGCCTCGGTGACCGGCTCCGCCTCGGCCTTCGGCCTGGCCTCAACCACGGCGTTCGTCTCCGGGGCCGCCGCGTCCGCCTTCGGGGCCGCCGCGTTCGCCTTCGGAGCCTCCGGCTCCGGCTCCGGCGCCGTCGCGTCCGGCTCCGGTGTTCTCTCGGTCGGCTCGCCGCCCCGCGGCTTCGGGACCGTCACGTTGTCGAAGGCCGCCGAGACGAGGTCGTCGGCCACGGACGAGGTCGCGGGCTCGGTCGCCGGGGCCGGGACCCTCGGCTCGGCGGCCGGCGGTGTCGCGGCCCCCTCGGCCGCCGCCGCGGAGGTGTCCTCCGGGGCGGAATCCCGCTCCGCCTCCTGCGAAGGAACCGTGTCGCGCCCCTTGCGTGAGCGGCTGAACGCATTCCGCAGGAGAGAGAGAATGCCCATGTGCGCAACCCTTCGGGTGAGTTGAAGCCGTCAATCCCTGGCCAGGACGGACACGTAAGGTTAGCGGCCAGGCGTGGTGATCTTGGGGTGGGGCGGGGGCTTTCACTATCTCCGCCACCCCGCGCTGTCAACACCGCCTGAAGCGCCGCAGGTTCACCCCTTGTTCACCTCGCGTCCCCGCGCTCGCACGCGCGTCCCCCTAGCGTCGCGCTCACACCAAGAATGTACAAAGAGCATCGAGGAGCGCGCTGTGCGCAAGCTGCTGCCCATGATCGGCTCGCATCCCGGCGGCCGTTCCGCCCTGACCTGCCGGTTCCGCTGTGGTGACGCCTGCTTCCACGAGGTACCGAACACCAGTCCCAACGCCTACGTCGGCGATGTCATCGCGAGCGCGCTCAGCCGCCGCTCGGTGATGAGGGCCGCCGCCGTCGTCACCGTGGCCGGCGCGGCCGGCTCGGCCGTCACGCTGGGTTCCGCCGCCCCCGCCGCCGCGGCCACCACGGCGGAGTCCGCCGAGGCCGCCAGGACCGCCGCGGCCAAGGGTGGCAGGAACAAGGCCGCCCGCGGTCTGCGGTTCACGGCCGTCGCGCCGAACACCGCCGACACCGTGACCGTCCCCGAGGGCTACCGGCAGAACGTGGTCATCCGCTGGGGTGAGCCCATCCTGCGCGGCGCCCCGGCCTTCGACCCCGAGAACCAGACGGCCAAGGCCCAGGCCGGGCAGTTCGGCTACAACAACGACTTCCTCGCGCTGCTCCCGCTCCAGGGCGAGCGCGACCGCAAGCTGCTCGTCGCGAACCACGAGTACACCGACGAGATCCTGATGTTCCGCGGCTACGACGCCGCCAACCCGACCCGTAACCAGGTCGAGGTCGCCTGGGCGGCCCACGGCCTGTCCGCCGTCGTGGTCGAGGAGGACCGGCGCACCGGCAGGCTCACCGCCGTGCCCCGGCACCAGCTCAACCGGCGCGTCACCGCCACCACCGAGTTCCGGCTGACCGGCCCCGCCGCCGGGTCGGCGCTGCTGAAGACCTCCGCCGACCCGACCGGCACCAAGGTCCTCGGCACGCTCAACAACTGCTCCGGCGGCACCACCCCCTGGGGCACCACGCTGCACGGCGAGGAGAACTTCAACCAGTACTTCGCCAACAGCAGCCGTACCACCGACAAGCGATACGGCATCGGCACCGGCGCCAGCGAGCGCAAGTGGGAGCGGTTCGACAAGCGGTTCGACGTCGCCCAGGAGCCGAACGAGGTGCACCGCTTCGGGTACGTCGTCGAGTTCGACCCGTACGACCCGTCCTCCACCCCGCGCAAGCACACCGCGCTCGGGCGGTTCAAGCACGAGGCCGCCACCATCCGGCTGACCTCGGACGGGCGTCCGGTCGTCTACTCCGGCGACGACGAGCGCTTCGACTACTTCTACAAGTTCGTCAGCAGCAAGACGATGAAGAAGGGGTCGGGCCGTTCCGTCCGCGAGCACAACCTCTCGCTGCTGGACGAGGGCACGCTCTACGTCGCCAGGCTGACCGGCGACTCCCCGGCGATCGAGATCGACGGCACGGGCAAGCTGCCGGCGGACGGGGAGTTCGACGGCGCCGGCGAGTGGATCCCGCTGGCGACCGCCACGGCCGGGGGTGCCGTCTCGCACGTGGACGGGATGACCGCCGAGGAGGTCTTCGTCTTCACGCGGCTCGCCGGCGACAAGGTCGGCGCCACGAAGATGGACCGCCCCGAGGACATCGAGCCCAACCCGGTCACCGGCAAGGTCTACGTCGCCCTCACCAACAACTCCAACCGCGGTGTCGGCGCCAACCCCAAGGCGGACGAGGCCAACCCGCGCAACGCCAACAAGCACGGCCAGGTCCTCGAACTCACCGAGCACCGCAACCGGCCCGAGAGCACGACGTTCGGCTGGCTGCTGTTCCTCGTCGCGGGCGACCCCGAGGACCCGGCGACCTACTTCGCCGGCTTCCCGAAGGACCACGTCAGCCCGATCTCCTGCCCGGACAACGTGGCCTTCGACCCGCACGGCAACCTGTGGATCTCCACCGACGGCTCGCAGCTCGGCTCGCACGACGGTCTGTTCGGTGTCGCCACGCGCGGGAAGCGGCGCGGTGAGCTGAAGCAGTTCCTCACGGTCCCGAGCGGCGCCGAGACCTGCGGCCCGATCATCCAGGACCGCCGCGTCCTGGTCGCCGTCCAGCACCCGGGAGAGATCGACGGAGCCACCGTGGAGAAGCCCAAGAGCACCTGGCCCGACGGTCCGGGCAGCTACGTCCGCCCGGCGGTCGTCGCGGTGTGGCGCGCGGACGGCGACGACATCGGCGTCTGATCCCGTCCGCACACGCGCGTGCGGGCCGTCCTCCTGTCGGGGAGGACGGCCCGCACGTCGTCGGGTTGCCGCGCGGTTCAGGGGGCCAGGCAGCTGACGCCCGGGAGGCCTGCCGGGTCCACGAGGGCGGCCGGGTCGGCGAGCGCGGCCGGGCTGACCAGTTCGGTCACGCCGGCCGGGGTCTCGGCGACACAGGTGACGGTGGTGACCGGGTCCGGGATCGCCACGGCGGCGGGGGCCGCGGTGGCGGCGAGGGCGAGGGTTCCGAGCAGGACGGTCGCGGTGCGACGCATGAAAAATCCCCTTATAGGTAGGGCGGTTGAACAGGATTGATCATGACTGCTCCTCGGCCGCGTATTCGCCCCCCGTCACCCGCGCGGGGCTGACGTAACGATTCGGCGCCTGCGTCGGGTTGACCCGGGGAACCTGGAAGGTCACTTGGGCGTGGTGATCGCCCGTGCCGCCGCCACCTCCTGGCGCAGCGGCTCCAGCACGCTCCCGGGCGGCCCGCTGAGGTCGGAGCGCACCTCGTAGAGGTTCTCCGTCCTGCGCAGCCCGTCCGACAGCTCCCGCAGCTGCAGCGCGACCTGGTCGACCTCGGCCGTGGACGGCGGCTCCGCGCCCTGCTTGACCCTGACCCGCGCGGCCGTCGTCGCGTCGACGATCCGTTCGACCGCCACGACCAGCGGCCACCAGGCGGCGGCCCGCCGGCCGATCGGCGGCGGTTCGGTCAGGGCCCGCTGGAACTCCGTACGGATGGCGGACAGGTCCCGGTAGAGGCGGCGGCGCATCCGGACCCGGTCGGCGGGGGCGGCCGCACCCCTGCCGAAGGTCTGTTCGACGTAGGCGGCCGTGTCGGCGACGGCGTCCGCGAGCCGGGCGCCGACCCGGGCGTGCCAGCTCTCCGGCCAGAGCAGATATCCGGCGACCAGGGCGATCGCGCAGCCCATGAGGGAGTCGACGAGACGCGGTACCAGCAGGCCGGTGCCCTGGTGGTTGAGGATGTCGGACAGCAACAGGATCACGGGGGTGATGGCGGCCGTCTGATACCCGTAGCCCCGGGGGGTGAACACCGGGATGAGCGGCGCGAGCAGCAGCATCACGGGTACGTCCCACCAGCCGCGCGGCACCTCCGCGAGGATGCCGGCCGCGACCACGAGCCCCACGACCGTGCCGAGCGCCCGCAGCAGGGCCCGCGAGAACACCGACCCGAAGTCCGGCTTCAGGACGAACGTGATGGTCAGCGCCACCCAGTACGAGCGCGGCACGGGCACGAGCGACACCAGGGCCTGCGCGATGCCGATGCACAGGGCGAGGCGCAGGCCGTAGCGCCAGGAGGCGCCGGAGAGGGCGACGTTGCGCGCGACCCGGGCGGCGCGCACCCCCAGCGGGGCGGGACCCCCGGACCGGTCGCCGGCCTTCCGCAGCGCGTCCGGCGACTTCTCGGTGGCGACGTCGGCGGCGTGCCGCAGCGCCTGGTCGACCGCCCGCCCGATCCCGCTCCGGGGCTCCGGCAGCCGCAGGCCGAGCGGCCCCGAATACCCCGTCTCGACGGCCTCCGCGAGATGCCGTACGGCCACCGGGATCTCGGCGGGCAGCGGTCTGCCCGACAGCCGGACCGCGGGGGCGGCCTCCACCAGCGGGGTGATGGCGTTCAACTGGGCCAGCAGCCGCACCAGTTCGGGGCTGCGGCCGTGATGGCGGGCGCGGCGGGCGAGCACCAGGTCGTAGGACTGGTTGAGGGACTGGGTGACGATGTGCCGGGCCGCGTCGTAGGCGTCCGCCTGGCCTGCGGGGTCGTCGCCGGTCGTGGTCGCGAGCAGGTCGGCGACCTTGCGGTAGGTGTCCGCGACGGAGTCCCGTTCCGGGACGCCCGCCCTGAGGGGCCAGGCGAGCAGGGCCAGGACGAGGACCAGGAGGCCGCCGCCGGTCATCAGGACCGGGGCGAGCCACCACGGCCCCGGCATCGGCAGGCCCGCGCCCACCACCGAGTTGAGGAGCAGGAGCAGCCCCGACACGGAGGCCACCGCGCCGATCGACGAGATCATCCCGGAGACCAGGGCGGCCAGGGTGAGCGCTCCGACGGTGACCCAGCCCTGCCCGTACACCAGCGAGCCGAGCGTGATGCCGACGGCGGCGAACATCTGCGGGATCGCGATGTTGATCAGCCGCATCCGGTACGCCGCCGCCGTGTCGCTGATGACCCCCGACAGGGCGCCCATGGAGGCGAGCGCGCCGTACTCGGGCCGGCCGGCGGCGAGGCCGAGCGCCAGCGGCAGCGTCAGCGCGATCGCCGCGCGGGCGACGGCCGGCCGGTTGACCGGGGTCGGCTGCGGCTGGAGGTTCCGCACGAGCCAGTCGGGCGGGGCGAGGCCGATGGGGAACGGGCGGGACATGCGCCCATTATGACGGGGGGATTCCGGGGGTTCCGGGGGGTGTTTGTGACCTTTTGGTTCACCCGCGCCGGTGCAGGGCGAGGTCCACGGTGACGGCTTCGTGGTCGGTGCCGGACAGCTTGAGGAAGCGGATCGCGCGTGCGGAGAAGTCCTCGTGGGAGACCAGGACGTGATCGATCTGGGCGCCGAACCTCGGGGTCGTCCGGGACGGCCAGGTGGGCCTGCGGTCCTGTCCGGTCAGCCGGGCCGCGTCGCTCAGGCCGGTGTCGAGGACGGCACGGAAGGCGGCGTGGTCCTGGGTGGCGTTGAAGTCGCCGGCCAGGATGGCCGGCGTCTTGGTGTCCTTCGCCGCCCAGGCCCGCAGCGCGTCGAGTTCCCGGCGCCAGGTGTCCAGTTCTCCCGGCAGCGGGGGCATGGGGTGGGCCAGCTGCAGCCGTACGGGCCGGCCCTCGATGTCGGCGATCGCGCCGGGCATGCCCATCGAGCCGGGGACCGGGGCGGCGGACGTCAGGGGGTAGCGGCTGAGGATGACGGAGCCGGTGGAGCCGTAGCCCTCGATGGACTGGCGGTGCGGGTAGGCCGGGGTCTTCCCGCTCAGGTCGCCGAGCGTGTCACGGAGCTTGGCCGAGCAGGTGACCTCGCACTCCTCGACGAAGACGATGTCGGGGCGGTCGCGGAGTACGGCCCTGACGAGGGCGTCGGTGGCCTGGCCGAACTGCACGTTCGACGTCATGACCCGTACCTCGGCGAGCACCGGGCCGGTCGGTTCGGTCGCCTTCCCGTAGGGCTCGATGTACCAGGCGAGCGCGGCGAGGACGATGACGCCCCAGGCCAGGCCGGTCCACCAGCGGGCGACGAGGGAGAGGAGCAGGGCGAGGGCGGTGGGGGCGAGGAGCCACGGCAGGAACGCGAGGAGTTGGGGGACCGGGGTGAAGGCGTCCGCGTCGACGGTGCGGGAGAGGACCACGAGGGTGACGCCGAGGAGGAGCAGGGCGGCGAGGGTGGCCTTGCCGCGGTGGCGCTTGCGCTTGCTCGGGGGTGGGGTGGCTTCCGGTGCCGGGTCGGGTGTCGGGTCCGGCCGCTCTATGGTCGCGCTCTCCACGGGCCGGGGCCTCTCGTTCTCGGTGCGGGGTCTTTGTTAGGACGGGTGGGGTGGGGAGAAGGTTGCGTGGTGGGTGGGGCGTGTTGTGGGTGCGGGTGCGGGTGCGGGTGCGGGTGCGGGTGCGGGTTGGGGTGAGGGGTGCGTTGTCGGGTGCGGGTTGGGGGGTGTGAGGGGTGCGTTGTCGGGTGCGGGTTCGGTGGGGCTTCTCGCGCAGTTCCCCGCGCCCCTAAAAGCAACAGGCCCTGCGGGCCTGAAAGCCGGGGCCCCGCCCCTGGAAGCTTGGGCGTGGCATGCCTGAAAAGCACGGGTGGGCCGTGCTTTTCAGGGTGGGGGTGTTGGCCGGGCCGGTTCGGTCGGGGGTGTCACATGCGGGTGCGGGACTCCGGGGCCGTTGCCAGGGACCAGATCACGAAGACCGCCACGCCGATGCAGATCACGGACCAGACCGGGGCGTACGGCAGGAACATGAAGTACTCGATGGCGAACAGGGACGTCAGGGCGATGCCCACCGCACGGGCCCAGTCGCGGCCCTGTATGACGCCGTAGCCGGCGGCCAGGACGGCGACTCCGAGCACCAGGTGGATCCAGCCCCACGCGGTGAGGCTGAACTCGAACACGTAGTTCCCGATGTTCGCGTACACGTCGTCCGTGGCGATCGCCGCGATGCCGTTGAGGATGCTCATGACGCCGATGACCATCATCAGGACACCGGCGAAGACCATCCCGCCGTGGGCCCACTCCGAGCGGGCCTCCCGGTGGCGCGAGGGCGTCTCCTGCGACGTGGGGTTCGAGCGCGGTGCGGTGCTGTGCTGGGCCATGAGGGCCTCCTCCGACGGATGGACAGCTCACCCGCATGCTCACGCGCGGCGCGGGGCGCCGCATGCGGTGTAGGCCGAACGGGTGAATCGCCTCCGTCACGCGGCCGGGGGCCGCGCCCCGTCCACCCGTGCCAGGAAGCCCTCCAGCGCCTTGTTGAACTCGTCCGGGCGCTCCAGGTTCGGCAGGTGGGCGGCCCTGTCGACGACGTGGAGGACGGAGTCGGGGAGGGCGGCGTGCATGGCCTCGGCGTCGGAGACGGGGGTGTACGTGTCGTCGGCGCCCACGACGACCAGGGCCGGGACGGTGACCCGGGTGAGCAGCTCGCGGTAGTCGGGGCGCTCGGCGCGGCCGCGCAGGGCCGCCGCCGCGCCCACCGGGTCGGTCGCCGTCATCATGCGGCGCACCTGGGCCACGGCCTCCGCGTCCGCGTACGGCGCGACCATGTGGAACAGCACCTCCTCGGCGTACCCCGCCATGCCCTCGCGCAGCAGCCGGTCGGCCATGGCGTTGCGGTGGTGCCGGCCCTCGGGGGTCTCGGCGGCGGGGAAGGTGTCGGCGAGGAGGAGTCCGCGGACGCGGTGCGGGAAGAGGCGGTAGCACTCCATCGCGATCTGGCCGCCCATGGACAGGCCCCCGAGGACGAAGTCGCCGATCCCGAGGCGGTCGAGCAGGGCTTCGATGTCGCCGGCGAAGGCGGACAGCGGGGTGACGCCCGGGACCACGGGGGAGGCGCCGTAGCCGCGCAGATCGGGGGCGACGACGCGACGGGAGGCGGCGAACGCGGTGATCTGGGGGTGCCACATCGTGCGGTCGAAGGGATGGCCGTGGACGAGGACCAGAGGGAGGGGGCGGGACGGGCCCGCATCCCCTTCGTCCTCGTATGCGAGGAAGGCGGCGGTCATGATCCGACCCTAGGGTCGCCCCGTCGGTCGGTGCAATAAGATCTTTGCTCTCGGTGCAATGTGGTGAGGGCCGGGAGAAGGCGGGGAACGGTCGTGGCCGACTACCGGCGTATCGCCGATCGCATCGCGGACGACATCGCCGCCGGGCGGCTGCGGCCCGGCGACCGGCTGCCGCCGCAGCGGATGTTCGCGCGCCGGCGGGGGATCGCCGGCTCGACCGCCGGGCGGGTCTACGCGGAGCTGGTGCGGCGCGGTCTGGTGGTGGGGGAGGTCGGCCGGGGGACGTTCGTCCGGGCGGCGCCGCCCGGTCCTGCCGGGAGGGCGCTCGCGGAGCCGGCCGGCGCCGCGCCCGTGAACCTGGAGCTCAACTACCCCTCCGCGCCGGGCCAGTCGGAGCTGCTGGCCGCCGGGCTCGCGCCGCTGCTGCGGCCCGACGTGCTGGCGGACGCGCTGCGCACGGCCCCGGCGGCCGGAACGCCCGCCGCGCGGGAGGCCGCCGCCGGACTGCTCGCCACGGAGGGCTGGCGCCCGGCCCCGGACCGGTTCCTCTTCACCGGCAACGCCCGCCAGGCCATCGCCGCCGCCCTCGCCCACCTCGTACGGCCCGGGGGCCGCGTCGGCGTCGAGGCGCTCACGTATCCGCTGGTCAAGGAGATCGCCGCGCGGCTGGGCGTGACGCTCGTGCCGCTCGCCACGGACGGGGAGGGGGTGCGGCCGGAGGCGGTGGCCGCCGCGCACCGGGCGGCGCCGCTGTCCGCGGTGTACGCGCAGCCGACCCTGCACAACCCGACGTCCGTCACGACGGGCGACGGGCGCCGGAGCCAACTCGCTCGTGTGGTACGGGAGTTGGACTTGCCGGTGATCGAGGACCGGATCTGGTCGTTCCTGGGGGACAGGGGCTCCGGGGCGGAGGCTCCGCCGCCGCTGGCCGCGTACGCGCCGGAGCGGGTGTTCGTCGTCGACGGGCTGTCCAAGCGGGTGGCGCCGGGGCTGACGGTCGGGTTCCTGGTGGTGCCGCGGGGGCGGGCCGAGCCGGCGGCGGACGCGGTGCGTTCGGGCGGCTGGGCGGCGGGGCGGTTCGCGCTGGAGGCGGGGGTGCGGTGGATCGGCGACGGGACCGTCGGACGGCTGGTCGCGGCGAAGCGGGCGGACGCGGCGGCGCGGCAGCGGCTGGTCGCCGAGGAGCTGGCGGGGTTCGCCGTACGGGGGGATCCGCGGGCGTACTACGCCTGGTGGGAGCTGCCGGAACCGTGGCGGGCCGACACGTTCTGCGCGGCGGCGGCGGAGCGAGGGGTGGCGGTGACCCCCGGGTCCGCGTTCGCCGTTCCCGCGGTGGGGACGGGGGCCGGCCGGGCGGAGCGGGAGGCGGGGGCCCCGGCCGCCGCTTCCGCGTCGGACTGCGTCAGGCTCGGACTCGCGTCGGTTCCTCCGCCGGTACTGGCGGGGGCGTTGCGGACGCTCGCCGACGTCGCACGAGGCGGTCCGTGAGCCAGGCGATCGCGGCCACGGTGATGCCGAGGCCCAGCAGACCCCAGGTCACACTGCGCAGGGTGGCGGTGAGCGCGTCGTAGACGGCGCCTGCGGCGGCCGGCGAGACGTCGGGCGGCAGGTCGGCCAGCGTGAGGTGGCGGCCGAGGGCCACGGCGACGCCGAGCAGCGCACCGCCCAGAGCCGTGCCGAGGCCCGTCGCGCAGACGGCCCGACGGCGTTGTGTCGCGACGAGAATGCCACCGGCGGCCAGCGCGAGGGCGCCGACCGGGAGCCAGAACGCGGCGATTTCGAGCACGCGGTAACCCTTTCGAAGCTGGACCAGTTCCGTGGCCGACAGCACCTCGACCTCGGTGTGCGCGACCGGGATGCGATGGGCGAACGGCACGTGGTCGCGGACGAGTTGACGTTTGACGAGTTCGCCGATCGGCGCGAGGTCGAGCGTCACCGGGCGGACCGCACCGGCGTACGCGCCCCCACCGTGCGCGCCTCCACGGCCTGCGCCCGCGCCCCCGCCATCCGCGCCCCCGCCCTCCGCGCCCCCGTCGCCCGCGCCGCTCCCGTCGTACGCGCCCTCCTCCCGCACCGCCGTCAGCACCGCGTCGTGCGCCGCCCGGTTCGTCAGGTGCCAGGCCGTGCGGAACGCCTCGGTGCGGGTGAAGGAGTGGGCCGCGTCGTACGTGAACTCCTCGACCGGCCGCCGCAGTCGCGGCCCCACCCGCACCTCGCGCAGGATCCCGGCGGCGACCGCGTCCGCGAGCGCCTCCCGGACGGCGGGGTCGGTGGCCAGCGGTGCCATGACGGCCTCGTAGCGCGTGCGGTCCGCGATCTCGTACGTCGCCCACGCGGCCAGCGCGCCCACCGGTAGGAGCAGGCAGGCGAGCACGGTCAGCGCGGCCGACAGGGTGCCGCGGGCACGGGAGGACACCCCTCCAGGCAAGACCCCGGCCCGGCACCGCGCGAGCGCTCCGGCCCCGGGTGACTGCGAATGGCCCCCCAGGACAAGCCGAACGGGGAGGACCGGGCGGGACGGCCGGCCTCGCCGTCCGCCCGGGGGCAGGGGCCGTATGGGGCAGGGGCCGTGCGGGGCGCCTCCGGTGGAGCACTCACCCGAACGGGTGTTACCTGGAGGGGAGGTGACAGGGAGTGGCGAGGGGGTGGTGAGGAGGCCGAACATGCGTGGTCATTCAGGTGCCCCGGTCCTGCGGGGCCTCGTCGCGGCCGGGATCATGGGCGGTGTGCTGACGGTGACGGCGCTCGGGACGGCGTCCGCGGCGGTGGACCGCCCGGCGGTCCGCTCCCACGCCGGCCACGAGGGGTCCGTGCGCGGCACGGTCGTCGCCCGCGGTGATCTGAACCTCCGTGAGCAGCCGACCACGCACTCCCGCGTCGTCGGCCGCCTCGCCCCCGGCAGCCATGCGCGCGTCGACTGCGTGGTGCGTGGCCAGAAGGTCTTCGGCGACCGGCACTGGTACTGGCTCGCGGACGTCCGCGGCTGGGCGAGCGCCGTGTACGTCGACACCCACGGCCGGTCCGTCCCCGCGTGCACGGACCCGTGCCCGCGCTGGAAGGACTGTGATCCCTGCCAGGACGGGCACGGGCACGGCGACGGGAACGGGACCGTCTCGTTCACCTGGACCTTCACGGCCTCCGGTACCTGGGAGCGGACGGAGGACTGAGGCGGGAACGGAGGACTGAGGACTGAGGACTGAGGACCGAGGCGGGAGGAGAGCGGCCGCCGGCTCACCGCAGCCGGTGGCCCTCCGCGTCCTCGTGCGTGTAGTAGCGGTAGAAGTTGACCACGAGGAACCCCGCCGCGACGGCGAGGGACATGGCCACGGAACGCAGCACGGAGTGCTGGGACGCCTGGCTGTAGAGGAACCCGAACGCGCAGCCCGCGAAGGCGGCCCAGAGCGCCGCGTGCAGTTCGCGGCGCAGGCGCGGGGCCACGGTCAGCACGGCGATGTGCAGCGCCGCGAACACGAACGCGGTCACGAGGCCGAACAGGACGTTCCAGCCGGTGATCGGGCCGGCGTCGCGGTTCATGGCCGCCGCCCAGTAGCCGTAGACGAGGCCGAGGGCCACGGGCACGATCCGGTTCGCGAGCGCGTGGGTGCGCTCGCTGAAGACGTCGGGTGTGGCCGGCACCACCGGCCTGCCCGGAGTGGGTGCCATCTGCGCCATGGGAGCACTCCTCTCTTCCCGCCCCCGCGACTTGCCGCCCCGACTACCAGAGCACACCTGGGAGGACCCCCTGGCAAGTCGGACGACGAACCCCGTGACGAAAGTGCCGGGGTCGGGGCCGGGACTGGGGCCGGGGGCCGGGGGCCGGGGGCCGGGAGTGCGGATGCGCGGGGCGTGGCGGCGTGCTTCGCTGAGGGACATGCGGATTCCGATGCCGGGGCCGCGTGCGCGTCGGGAGCCCGACCCCGTCGAGCGGCACCCGCCGCTGCGGGTCCGGGGGCATGACATCACCTGGCTCCCGCCGCTGGTGGTGCTGCTCGCGGTGCCCGTGATCGACTGGTACACGGGCGGCGACTTCCGGATCATCTCCTGGCTGGTGCTCGTGCCGGGTCTGGCCGCCGCCGTGTGCGGGGTGTGGACGACGGCGCTGTTCGCGGTGCTCTCGATGCTCATGTACTTCGTGGGCGACAACTCCTGGCCGCACGAGTACCGCACCGGTCTGCCCGACTTCGTGCTCGTCGCCCTCGGCGGAATCCTCTCCGTGCTCGCGTGCGCGGTCCGGCTGCGCGGGCAGGAGCGGATGCTGCACATGCGGGCCGTCGTCGACACCACCCGCCGCATCCTGCTGCGCCAGCTCCCGCCGGACGTCGGCGGCCTGGACCACGCCGAGATCTACCTCGCCGCCGACAGCCAGGCCCGGGTGGGCGGCGACTTCTACGACATCCAGCCCAGCCCGCACGGCACGCGCGTCGTCGTCGGTGACGTCCAGGGCAAGGGGCTCGCGGCGGTGGAGGCGGCGTCCGTGCTGCTCGGCACGTTCCGTGAGGCCGCCTACTGCGAGGCCGACCCGGTGACCGTGGCCGAGCGGCTGGAGACCCGGATGGTGCGGCACGTGCGGTACTGCGCGCACGTCGGCCGCGACGACTCCGAACGCTTCGCCACCGCCGTCCTCCTCGACTTCCCCGAACTCCGCAGCGAACGGACGGACTGGGGACCGGACCTCACCGGCCTCGACGTCCTGACCGTCGACATCGTCAACTTCGGCCACGAGCCCCCGCTCCTGGTCCGTCCCGACGGCGTGCGCTTCCTGCCGATGCGTGACGGCCTCCCGCTGGGCCTCGGTGAGCTGGACCCGCGAACCCGCCGGACGGCCACGGTCCGGCTCGCCCCCGACGAGACGCTGCTGCTGGTCACGGACGGGGTGACGGAGGCCCGCGACGGCGAGGGCGTCTTCTTCCCCCTGCGCGAGTACCTCACCCGCGCCCTGGCCGCCGGGCCGCCCGCCCTCGACCCCGCCTCCCTGGTGCGTCTCGTCCGCGACGGCGTCCTCGCCCACACCGGCGGCGGCCTCGACGACGACACGACGATCTTCGCGGTGCGCCGGGCGTCGGAGCCGATGCGCAGGGCGCCCGGGACCCCTCGGTGAGCCGCCCCCGCCGCGCTCCCTCCCCGCCTCTTTCCCCGTTCGCACGTGCAGCGGTTACCGTGCTGGCAGGCGTACGTGATCGGCGGGGAGCCGACGGGGAGTCGACGAGGAACGGCGGGGAGACAACGATGCCCGGAACAGTGCTGCTGCTCGCGGCCTCGCCCATGGGCAGGGGCTGCCTGGTGGACGCGGCCTCCGTGCTCCCCGTGCTGGCGGCCGTCACCCCCGAGGTGCTGTCCGGCACGGGCACGGCGAACGTCGTCGAGCTGGCCGATCCGCTGGAGCCGCAGGCCGTCCTCACCCGGCTGCGCGCGGCGGCCACCGCGCCGGGGCCGCTCACCGTCTACCTCACCGGACAGCTCCAACTCGACCGCAGACAACGGCTCGTGCATCTGGCGCTGGCGCGGACGACGCCGGCGACCGTGCGGTACACGGCGTTCCCGTGGCACTGGATCGTGGAGGAACTGCGGCTGCGCGCCCCCGGATCCACGACCCTCTTCGTCGACCTGCACGCCGACGCGGAGGTGTGGCGGCAGTTGGCGGAGCAGCCGCTCTCGGCCGGGCCCGGGGTGAGCCTGTACGGGCGGGTCGCGCCGACGGCGGGCGGGGTGCGCCGGGCGGTGGCCCTGCCCGGGTACATGAAGGCGCTGGCGACCATACTGCGCAGCGGGCAGCGGCCGTCGGCCGCGATCCTCCACGAGCAGGTGGTCGCGCGGGCCGGGGGCCACGGTGACCTGGTGCTGGCCCGGGACGCCACCGCGCCCCCGGCCACGCCCCCGCACGGTACGGCCGTTCCCGTGGCCGCCGCCCCCGTGGCCGCCGCCCCCGCGAACCCGGGCCCTGCGGACCCCGCCCCCGCGGACCCGGCCCCCGCGGACCCGGCCCCCCTGCCCGCCGACCCCCACAGCGCCATCGCGGGGGCCGTCGAGGCCGGGCGGCACGCCGAGGCCGCCGGGCTCGCCGCCCGCTGGGAGCAGGGGGCGCTGCGGGAGTTCGGGGACGGGTCGGAGGAGGTGCTGCACTGGCGGGAGGTGCGGGCGGACCTGGCGATGTTCGCGGGGGACGCGGCCGGGAGCTGCGAGACCTGGCTGGGGGTCGCGGCGGCGCGGCTCGCGGCGGGGCGGCCCGCCCGGGACCCTGCGGTCGAGGCGGCGGTCGACCGGGCGCACCACCAGTGGGGGCTGGTCACGGACACGGGACGCGCCCTCGAACTCGGTTCCGTGCTGGTGGAGTTGCGCGGCCGGGTACCGGGCCGCCGGGCCGGGGCCCTGGCGCACGCCCGGCAGCGTCTGGCCGAACTCGGGATCCAGGAAGGTGAGGTGAGGTCGGCCCAGCACGTACCCGGTCAGCCGAGCCGGTCGATGAGCCGTCGTCCGTTCGTCGTAGATCGATGAGCCGTCGATCAGGGCGAATGCGGGGCCGACCTCGGAGGGGAGTCGTACGGGGCCGCACCGGGACTGCACAAGGTGGACACCGTACGTTGATCACTTAAGCGGTCACCCCTCCGGAACGGATCGGAGCCGGATCAGAGAATGATCAGAAACTCCTCTGCCGTTCGCAAAGTCCACCCCCGGTCACAACCCGTGGGCTACGGGCGGGTCGCTCAGGACGAGGCCGGGATCAGCACCCTGAACCACGCCCCCCGGTGCGACGCGTGGGACGGTTCCAGCGTGATCGTCCCGCCGTGGGCCGTCGCGATCGCCGCGACGATGCTGAGGCCGAGCCCGCTTCCGGCGGCCCGCGTCTCCTCACCGCGCACGAAGGGGTCGAACAGCCGGGCGCGCAGTTCGTCCGGGATGCCGGGGCCGTCGTCCAGGATCTCGATCACCCGGTGGCCGTCCTCCGTGCCGAGCCCCAGGGTCGTCGTCGTCCCCGGCGGGGTGTGGACCCGCGCGTTGGCCAGCAGGTTGGCGACCAGCTGGTGCAGCCGCAACGGGTCGCCGGTGACCGTGTGGTCCCCGGGGGCGAGCAGCAGCCGCACGGGGTGGCCGGGGTGGCAGTCGCGGGCGGCGGAGACCGCGTCGCGGCAGAGCTGGGCCAGGTCCACGCAGGTCAGTTGCAGGGGCTGACCGAGGTCGAGGCGGGTCAGCAGCACGAGTTCGTCGATGAGGGTGCTCATCCGGCCGACCTCGGTGGCGATCCGGCCGAGCGCCTCCTGCCGCATGGGCTCGTACGCGGGGTCGCCGACCCGGGCGAGTTCGGCGTAACCGGAGATCGTGGTCAGCGGGTTGCGCAGTTCGTGCCCGGCGGCCGCCATGAACTCCCGCAGCCGACGCTCGGTGTCCTCCCGCTCCCTGACCTCACGGCGGCCGAGCCGGCGTGCGCCGAACAGGACGGTGGCGAGGAGGGGGAGTGCGGCGGCCGTCTCGACCTGGAGGAGGCGTTCGACCGCCCGCCGGTCCTCCGCCGTCGACCGCGCGGTGACGACGTAGCCGCCCGCGTGGTTCCGGTCCGTCCGCGGCACCCGTACCACCAGGGCCCGGTAACTCCCCCCGAACGCCGAGGGGTTGGTCCGCGCCGCGTACGTCCTCAGTCGGGCGGGGGTGAGCGCCGGGAAGGCGGGGAGCCCCCGGGACCCCGAGTGGCGTTCCACGACCCTGCCCTCGGCGTCGAGGACGAGGACCAGGTCGTTCCGGCCGAGGGACGGGGCCGGACCGCCGAAACCGCCGAACGCGCTCGCCCGCGCTATCTCCTGGTCGGTGCGGGCGGTGAGCTGCTGGGCGAGGGTGTGGGCCGAGAGGGCGGCGACCGCGCCCAGCGTGGCGAGGGTGGCGACCAGCCAGAAACCGACGGTGCGCCGGCCCGCGCGATGGGGGCGGATCGGCTGTTCCACGGGCGACAGGGGGCGGCCGGGCTGCGGCCGGAGGCACGTGTCACTCGGCGCGAGCAGCCCGGCCGCCCTGATGTTCTCGCCCAGTCCGGCGAACCCGCTCATCCGACCAGCCCGTTCACGCCGTCCAGTCCTCCGTGGCCCTCGCCGTCGTCGCCCGCCCCTCCCCCGGCGGCTCCCTCTCTCAGTTCGTGCACAGTTGGTAGCCCACGCCCCGGACCGTCCGTATCAGCGACTGGCCCGGCTCGCCCAGTTTGCGGCGCAGGTAGTAGATGTACGTGTCGACGACGCCCGACCCCTCGTCGCGGTGGTTCCACACGCGTTCCTGGATCTGGCCGCGGGACAGGACGCGGCCGGGGTTCTCCATGAGGTAGCGCAGCAGGGCGAATTCGGTGGTGGTGAGGTCGACCGGCCGGTCGGCGGCCCAGACCTGGTGGGCGTCGGCGTCGAGCTGGATCGCCCCGGCGCGCAGCCGGTTGCGGTCGGGGGCCGGCCGTCCGCCGCCGGACCGGCGCAGCAGGGCGCGGACGCGGGCGGCGACCTCCTTCAGCTCGAACGGCTTGGTGACGAAATCGTCGCCGCCCATGTCCAGGCCGCGCACCCGGTCGTCGACACCGCCGAGCCCGGTGAGGAACAGCACCGGCACCGCGTTGCCCCGGTCGCGCAGGGTCCGGCACACCTCGAAGCCGCCCAGGTCGGGGAGGTTGACGTCGAGGAGGATCAGGTCGGGGTCGTGGCGTGTGACGGCCTGCAGTGCCTGACGCCCGGTCGCCGCCGCGCTCACCTGGTATCCGAGGAACTCCAGCGCCATCGTCAGCATGGACCTGATCCCCTCCTCGTCGTCGACGACGAGGAGGCGCCCGGTGGGTCCGGCGGTGCCAGCCGACGGGGGCTGCGCGGCGGAAGTGGCTGGTGGGACTGCTGATGGGGCGGAGGGCACAGGGGTGGTCATGTCCTGTTCCTTTGCGGCCGTGATCTCAAATTGAGATCTCAAGTTTCGGCAGAGTCCGTATCGTCACACGTACCGGCAGGTAACGGAGAGCGGTTCCGGATTCATCCGGAACAACCGGTTCCCCGCCTTCGTCCCCCTCCGCCCGCCCCGGCCGGGACAGCGGCGAGCGCCGCCGGGGGACCCGTGGATCCGCCCGTCGGCGCTCGCCGTGCTGCCGCGACCTGCGTCTAGTCGGTGAAGATGAAGTACTTCCAGGCCCCGTACGTCGTGGTGTTGACGTTGTCGCCCGAGGCCGTGTCGTGGTACTCGGAGCGGAAACGGAGGCGGACGTTCGTGGTCGGGGTGCCGGTGAGGGTGATGTTCGACCCGCCGGAGGTGCCCAGCTCGAAGTACTGGGTGCCCCAGTCCCGCCACGCGCCGTCGTAGTAGTACTCCAGCTGGAGGCGCTGCTGACGGTTCGGGTAGTACGTCATCACCGTCTTCAGGACGGGGTCCTTGGACTTGCGGATGAAGTGGTACTTGTGGCCCCAGGCCGTCTGCGTCTTGTAGTAACCCGAGATCGACGACGAGATCTTGACCTTGGTGTAGACGGTGTTGGTGACCGTCCTCGCCTTGTAGCGCGAGTCGCCCGCGAACTTCACCGAGACCTTGGTGTCACGCTTCAGGTCGACGGTGGCCGACAGGTTCCCCTGCGAGTTCACCGTCCCCGACTTCACCAGCTTGTTCGGCCGGTCGGAGCCGTACGGGTCGGCCCAGATCTCGACCTTGCGGTTCTTGTACGTCGTGCCGAGGTGCGCGGTGAACTTCACGTCCGCGCCGTAGGAGTAGGTCCTGCGGTTCTTGTCCAGGGTCAGCGTGGGCGTCGCCCGCGAGACCTCGACCGTGTCGGAGGCGGACGCGGCGGTGTGGTCCGCGTCCCCCGCGTACTTCACGGTGTACTTGACCTTGCCGCCGGCCGGCGGGGTGTCGGAGAAGCTGTAGCTGCCGTCGGCGGCCACGGTCACCGCGGCGAGGGCCTTGCCGGACGTGGACTCCAGGTCGGTGCGGGTCACCGTCAGCTTCACCCCGGCCGGGAACGCCGCCTTCGAGGTGATCTTGCCCTTGACCGTGAGCTTCTTGGCGCGGGTGGCCGTGGCGGGGGCGTTGACGGTGAGTGTGGTGAGCGCCCTGGTGGGGGCGTCCAGCGTGCGCAGCGAGTACACGCCCTCGTCGTTGTACGTCACCGCGAACAGGCGGGAGCCGTCCGGCGCCCAGGCCAGGCCGGAGTCGGGCAGCTCGTCGCCGCCGCTGCTGCCGCCGGTGTTGGGGAAGTCGTACTCCCGGATCGAGGTGGTGGAGCCCGGCTCGTAGATGTAGATGTCGGGCTCGTAGATGCCGTCGATGCCCGCCGCGACCGTGCCGTCGGGCGCGATGGCGACCGAGTTGGGGTAGGTGTCGCTGGCGTAGGTGCCGTCCGCCGTCAGGTCGGAGGTCTTGAAGACCTGGTGGTGGTACGGGGAACCGCTGGCCACCACGACGCGCTGCCCGTCCGGGGTGACCGCGAGGTCGCCCATGTTCCCGCCGCCGGTGTCCACGGCGGCCGTACGGGAGGCGGCGCCCGAGGAGACGTCGTACACGGCCAGCTTGCTGCCGCCGGGCTCGCCCGCCACCACGGTGCCGGAGCCGGGGACCACGTCCAGGATGGGCGCGGAGTACCAGAGGCGGGTGGTGTCCTGGTCGAGGGCGACCACGGGCTCCGCGCCGGACAGGTCCAGCGAGCCGATGTTGCCCTCGGCCGCCGCGCCGTAGCCGAACCAGACCTTGCCGCCGGCCACGGCGACACCCACCGGGGCGTCGCCCACCGGGTAGCGGGCGGACTCGGTCTCCGTCGCCGTGTCGACGGCCACGATCGTGTCGGCGTCGCGCACGGCCCCGTACAGGGTGCCGGAGTCGGCGGACAGCTCCAGGCCCTGGACGCCCGGCAGGTTGGTGAACTGCTTGCGGACGATGCCGTAGTAGTCGGTGACGACGATCTTGCCGTTCGTCGGGTCGCTGATGAAGACCCGCTGGTGGACGCCGTCCACCACGATGTCGGCGCTCGACGCGACCGGCAGGACCTTCGTGCTGTCGGCGGACGCCGCCGGCGCGACCGTGAGCGCGGCGGAGCTGAAGAGGACTGCCAGTGCGGTGGCAGCCGGAAGAGTGCGCATACGCACGGTGTCGAACCCCCCGGTACGAAGAAGTGGGTGCGTCGTCGCGCGGGGCCGGTGTGTTCGACCTGTGCGGCGCGTGTGACGCATGTGAAGCGTGTGCGAAGACTAAGTCATGCCACTGACAAGAGGGTCACAGGGGGTGGTGGGGAACTCAAAGCATTTACGGGACGGACGTCCACTCCGGCGCACGCGCCGTCCGCGCACCCCGCGCGCGGTCACCCGAACGGCCCTGAACTGCGCCGTCACCCGGTCGGCCCACTGCTATCCACAAGGGGAGGGGACGTACCCGACGTACCCGCGAAGGGAAGAACCACCCATGGTCAGCCTGTCCGTCGACCTGTCCGTCGACTTCGCCCGGGGCCTGAACGACGCCTGGTCCAAGGTCGCGCAGTTCGTTCCGCAACTCGCCGCCTTCCTCGTCGTCCTGGCCGTCGGCTGGTTCGTCTCGAAACTGATCGCCCGCGTCCTCGACCGCCTCCTGCGCAAGGCCGGCTCGGAGCGCCTCTCGGAGCGTGCCGGAACGTCCCGTCTGCTCCAGGACTCCTCCTACGACCTGACCGGCATCCTGCGCCGGATCGTGTACTACGCGCTGATGCTGCTCACCCTGCAGCTCGCGCTCGGGGCGTTCGGCACCAACCCCGTCAGCGCGATGATCAACGACATCGTGGCCTGGCTGCCGCGCGCGGCCGTCGCCGTCGTGCTCGTCGTGGTGGCGATGGCCATCGCCAACGCGGTGCGCGGCATCGTCGGGGGCGCGCTCGCCTCCGTCTCCTATGGCCGGAGCCTGGCGACCATGGTCTGGGCCTGCGTCGTCGGCCTCGGCGTCATCGCCGCGCTCGGCCAGGCCGGCATCGCCCAGGATGTCACCCGCCCGGTCCTCTACGCCGCGCTCGCCACGGTCGCCGGGATCCTGGTCGTCGGGGTGGGCGGCGGCCTGATCGGGCCGATGCGGCAGCGGTGGGAGCGGGCGCTGACGACGGTGGAGCGGGAGACCGTGCACGCGCGGGGGAGCGTGGCGGCGTACCGGGAGGCGCGCACGAGCGTCCCGGCCAGCCGGCCGACCGCCGACGCCTGTCGGTCGACGGCCGATGTCTGACGGCTGACGCTTGTCGGTCGTCGGCCGATGTCTGACGGCTGACGCCTGTCGGTCGTCGGCCGATGTCTGACGGCTGACGCTTGCCGGTCGTCGGTCGATGTCTGACGGCTGACGCTTGCCGGTCGACGGCCGACGCCTGACCGCCGATGCCTGACCGCCGACGCCTGCCGGTCGACGGCCGATGTCTGACGGCTGACGCCTGTCGGTCGACGGCCGATGCCTGACCGCCGATGCCTGACCGCTGACGCCTGCCGGTCGACGGCCGACGTCCGACCGCTGACGCTTGCCGGTCGACGGCCGACGCCTGCCGGCCGACCTCCGACGCCTGACCGCCGACCGCCGACGCCTGACCGCCGACCGCCTACCGCCGACGCCTGCCGGTCGACCGCCCACCCCTGTCGGCCGACCTCCGACGTCTGATGGCTGCGACGGCCGGTATCCGGCCCCCCTGCGCGTCGTCCGCTTCCGTACCCGGGTCCCCGTATCCCCTCGTCAGGGGTGCGGGGGCCCGTGCGTTCGGCGGTCGCCTCCCCCTCTTCCCGGGGCGGACGGACAATCTCCCTCCGAGAGGGATAGCCGTGCGCGGCCCGGCACGTCGTGAGGGGTGCCGAGAAGGGGGAGGGCCGATGAAGGCATCGGGTCACGACGAGTTCCGTGAATTCGTGGCGATGCGCTCCACCGCGCTGCTGCGGCTCGCGGTGCTGCTCACGGGCGGGGACCGGCACGGAGCCGAGGATCTGCTGCAGATCGCGTTGATGAAGGTCTACGGGCGCTGGTCGAGCATCGAGCAGCCCGAGGCGTACGTGCGCCAGGTCATGTACCGCCAGCAGGTCAACCGCTGGCGGCTGCGCGGACACCGCGCGGAGACGACGGTGCCCGTCCTGCCCGAGTCGGCCACCGACGCCGACGCCGGGGCCGAGTCGGAGCTGCGGATCGCGCTGTGGGCGGCGCTCGGCCGGCTCTCGAAGCGCCAGCGGGCCGTGGTCGTGCTGCGCTACTTCGAGGACCTGCCGGAGGCCGAGGTCGCGGCGCTGCTGAGGTGCCCGGTCGGCACCGTGCGCAGCACGGCCCACAGATCGCTCGCCAAGCTCCGGGCCCTCGTACCGGAACTGGGACCCGCCGGGCCCGCGGAGGACCAGGCACAGCAGCTCACGTTCAGGCCGAAGGGGGTCCAGGGATGACGACGGAGCAGGTGGAACGGAAGATCCGGGAGACGCTGCACGCCGTCGACCTGGACCGTGTACGGGCGCCCGGCGACCTGGTGGACAAGGTGGTACGCCGGCGCGCCCGGCGCCGCTTCTCGCAGGTGGCGGGGACGGTGGCGGCCGTGGCCGGGATCACCGTGGGAGCGGTGTTCGGGTTCGGGGGCGGCGGGGGCGGCGAGCAGGACCGGCCGGCGCGGCCGGCGGCGCAGACGCCGGAGGGCTGGCATCCCTGGCGGATCGACGCCCGGGGCGCCCTGGACCGGGGCTGCCTGGTGGACGGCGCCGCGCTGTACTGCTCCGGCTACAAGTTCGACGCCGCGAAGTTCGACGCGAACACCGGCGAACGGCTGTGGACGCGCAAGGCGATCGGCGACGGCTCCGGGACCTCGTCCGGCCGGCCGGTCGCCGTGCGCGACGGCGTGCTCTACACCTACGGCGCCCACACCGCGGAGAAGGACCCGAACGGGAACTACGCCCCCGGCACCGACCTCATGGCGGTGGACACCGGCAGCGGCAAGGTGCTGTGGAGGGTGGAGCTGGCGAGCGACAACCGCGACGACCAGGCCGTCCTGCTCATCGACGGCGCGGTGCTGGCCAACACCCCGAGGGACCGGACGCTGTCGGCCGTCGACCCGCGCACCGGCAAGGTGAAGTGGCGCCACAGCTGGGGCAAGGGCATCTGGTGCGACCGGGTGGTGCTGAGCGGCGTCCCCTACCTGCTGTGCGCGCCGGAGACCAAGAAGCCCGGCCCGACCGAAGTCCTCCGTCTCGACCCGGCCACCGGACGGACCACCAAGGTCACGACCCTCTCCGGCAGGCAGCAGATCGTCGGGACCTGGGGGGACCGGATCGTCCTGACCGGAATGCCGGCACGGTCGAGCGTGGTCTTCGAGACGGAGGAACAGAAGGCGAGGACCGAGAGGCTGACCGTCGTCGACAGGACGGGCCGGAAGACCTCGCTGTCCTACCCGGTCCGGGGGACGCACGTCGCCAGGGCCCTCGTCGGGGACCGGTTGATCTCCGTGTCCCGTACGGGCCAGGCGTCTTCCTACTCGCTCAGCACGGGGAAGACCCTGTGGACCGCCCCGGTCGGCATCAAGGTGCCCGGCAGCGAGGCGAACTGGCCCGATCTGGCGGAACCGGTGGTGTCGTCGCACCGGAACGTCGTGTACTTCCTCGGCCCGGACGGTGATCTGTCCGGCCTCGACGCGGACACGGGCGAGCGGATCTGGCGCGGGCACGTCGACGCCGGCAAGTACGGGGGCATGCCCCAGACCCTGCTCCACGGGGACGTCCTGATCGCCCGGACCGGCAGCCGCATGGTCTCCCTCCTGCCCGGTCTGGACGGCTGACCCCACAGCCCCGGCCGGGACGGCTGACCCCGGCTCCCGGCCGGGACGGCACTCTCCGTCCCGGCCGGGAGCGCGAGTTGCGGTAAAGCGGCCGGTGTAAGCGGGGTTACTGGCATGCTTACGTCATGGCAGGTACGGCCGAGCGTGACGATCCCGAGGTCATCGGGCGCAGGGTGCAGCAACTGCGGACGGAACAGGGCCTCACACAGCGTCAGTTGGCCGAACCGGCGTACACCCCGGCGTACATCTCGACCCTGGAGGCGGGCCGTGTCCGCGCCTCCGAACCGGCCCTGCGGCACATCGCCGAACGGCTCGGCGTGGACTACGAGGAGCTGGCCACCGGCCGCCCCGTCGGCTTCGCCACCGAGCTGCGGCTGCGGCTGACCGGCGCCCAGCGCACCCTCGCCGGTGGCGCCACGGAGGCCGCGGCCGAGGAGTTCGCGGCCGTCCTCGCCGAGGCGGAGGAGCACGCACTGGTCGCCGAGCACGCCGACGCGCTGCTCGGGCTCGGTGAATGCGCCCTGGAGACGGGGGACCTGGAAAGCGCCCGGCTGCGGTTCGAGCAGGTCGAGCAGTGTCTCGGCGACGCCCCGCTGCCGGCCCGTGTCCCCGCCCTGCGCGGTCGCGCCACCGCCCACTACCTCGCCGGTGAACTCCGCTACTCCTGCTACCTCTACGAGTCCACCCTCGACGAGCTGAACCGCAACGGTCTGCACGACCCGGACGCTTTACTGCTCCTCTACACCGGCGTCATCGCCCCCTACATGGACATGGGCGCCCACGCCCGCGCCGCCCAGGCCGCCGAACTGGCCCTCGCCCTCGCGCCGCGGTCCGGCGATCCCGCCCTGGTCGCCCGGATGCACCGCTCGGTCGCCCGCACGATGATCGCCGAGGGCCGGATCGCCGAGGCCGACGCCTCGCTCGCCAAGGCGTCCGAGCTGTACCGGCAGCTCCAGATCCGCACCGAGCTGGCCAACTGCCACTGGATGCGCGGCTATCTGCACGCCCAGAACGGCGAATACGCCCGCGCCGAGGAGGAGCTGCGCGAGGCCCGCCGCATGCTCTCCGCCAAGCGCGCCGCCCTCTACACCAGCCAGGTCGCCGTCGAACTCGCCGACGTCCTGCACCGCCGCGGCAAGTCCGAGGAGGCCGGCGAGCTGCTCCGCGAGGTCCTCAGCGACCTCAGCTCCGAACGCGGCGCCCTGCACTCGGCCGCGGCCCACCGCCTCCTCGGCATCATCGCCGAGGACGCCCGGGACGCGGACACCGCCGAGGAACACTACGTACGGGCGCTGAGCCTGCTGGAACGCGCGGGCGCCGCGGGTGACCTGGCCGACCTGTGCCGTCTGCTCGGGGACCTGTACCGCCGTTCCGGCCGTGTCGAGGCCGCCCTCGACGCCTATCGCACCGGCCTCGGCCACCGCACCGCCCCGGGCACCACCACCCTCGGCCCGGCCCCCGCGCAGCCCCCTCTGTGACGGGGGCTCAGTCGTCGAAGGTCCGGGACACGAGGACGGTGCCCTCCTTGTCGTACACCGTGACCCTCTCGGTCAGGCTCCGCAGGCGCTCGGCGTGCGGGGTCCCCGCCTCGCGGTGCGTGAGCACGTACCAGGCCCCCCAGTCCTTCTTCCCGGACAGCCGCAGGACCGTGCCGTCGAGGGTGCGGCCGTCGCGGAGTTCGAGCCGTACGCCGGCCGCCGGGGTCCGGGTGCCGAAGTAGAGGCCGGACAGGAGGGCGTAGTCGGTGCCCGACACCGCCTCCTGCATCGCCGCTCCCGGGCGGCTCCTGTCGATGTCCTCGTCGAGCAGGTTCTGGAACTCGACCAGCTCGGACATCAACGGCTCGTACGCGTGCTTGCCCTTGTCGGTGAGCCAGACCTGGGTGCCCTTGCCGACGTCCACGCGCTCGCCCGGCTCGACCACGCGCGTCTGCCCGGCGTACGGTCCGGCGATCCGGGCGGGCGTGGGCGAGGCGCTCGCGGTCGGCGCCGGTGGCGCCATGGGCCGGACGGTGGGGGGCGGGCCGCCGGGCCGGAGCGTCAGCACCAGGGCGAACGGGAGCAGCAGCAGGGCGCAGCCCGTGCCCAGCGCGGCGGCCCGGCGCCGCCGCCGGACGGCCCGGCCGTCGTGCTCGATGGCCCGCAACGGCACGGCCTGCGGGGTGATGTCGTACGCGGCGTCGGCGAGGGCCTCGCGCAGCAGCCGCCCGGTGCCGGAGTCGTGTGCGCCGTCCTCGGCCGTACCCACGTCGGTTCCGCCTCCTTTCCCTGTCCCTCGTGCTGCGGTGGTGTCCGGGCCGGTCCCGGGGGTGGGCTGGTTCATGGGCGGGCTCCGGAGACGGGCGACGGGGCGGCGTGGGCGGCGCCGGCGAACTCGGGGTGCGCGCGCAGGGCCTGCAGGCCCCGGCGGAGGTGGGTCTTGACGGTGCCGAGGGAGCAGCCGAGCAGCTGGGCGATCTCCGTCTCGCCGAGGTCCTCCCAGAAACGGAGCACCAGCACGGACCGCTGCCGGGCCGACAGCGCGGCCAGCGCCTGGAGGACGGCGGCGCGCTGGGCGATCGACTCGGCGTGCCCGGCGTGCCGCTCGTGCACCCGCTCGGGCAGGAACGGCGTCAGCAGATGGGCCACGCGTCTCTTGCGTACGCGGCTGATGTTGTTGTTGACCAGCGAGCGCCGTACGTAGAAGTCGACGTCGTCGCGCGGTATGCGCCGCCAGCGGGCGTACACCTTCGCCAGGGTGGTCTGCACGAGATCCTCGGCCTCGTGGAAGTCTCCGGTCAGCATGTGCGCGGTGCGCACCAGACGGGGCCAGGCGGCGGTGGCGTACGCGGCGAAGTCGGCGGCCTCCGGTGATCCGGGTTTCTCCTGCGGCACGGGCTGCGGTCCTCGGGGCTCGGGAACGGGGGAGCATGCCGCGCGGGAGCGGGGTGGTCAAGTCCCGCTCCCGCACGGCCGTTTCGGCGCGGCCGTCGCGGCAGGGCGACCGCCGCGCCGAACAGGGCGGTCAGCGCAGCCGCAGCCGGGAGTAGACGCCGCCCTCGGTGTCGTGGACGGTCACCGCGCGCAGGAACTCCTGTCCGTCGTCCACCGTGGGCAGCTCCGCGACGGCGTACCAGACGCCCCAGCCCGGCTTCCCGGGCAGCTCGATCAGCTTGCCGTGGACCGGGCCCGTGCTCGTGCGGACCGTCACGCGGGAGGCGGTTCCCTTGCCTCCGTAGTAGAGGCCGGAGAGGTAGTAGCGCCCCTCGAAGGCGGACGCGTGGAGGGACACCCCCGGCCGGGACAGGTCGACGTTGCCGTCGACGGCACTGCGGAACTGCGGGAAGTCCGGCAGGTCGGGCTCCAGCCAGTGCTTGCCCTCGGCCGTCATCCAGAACTCGAATCCCGGCGCGGCGACGACGTGCTCACCGGGCTGGAGGATGCGCGGAGTCGGCGCCTTCCGGGCCGCCGTCGCGGCCTGCGCGACGGCCACCGCCGTGCGGGCGCCGTGCGCCGCCTCCCCCCGCGAGGCGGCGTACGACGCCGTCGACGCCCCCGCCAGCAGCGTGGTCAGCGCTGCGACGGCGACGAGTGTGTGCATCCGTGTCATGGTCATGAACGGACGACCCCCAAAGGTGTGTTGTTTCAGGTGCGTTGGTCTGACACTCCTGAAACCCGGGAGGCGTACGGCACGGATGACACGGCCGGGACGATTTTTTCCGCGGCTTCCCCGCCGCCCCGTCCCCCTGCGCGTCACCTCACCGCAGAGCGCTGCCCCCCTTCCACTCCGCCCAGCCCAGGTTCCAGTCGCCGTAGCCGTTCCCGACGGCCACGGTCTCCTTCGAGCCGGTCACCTTCACCACGTCCCCGGGGATGACCTGGTCGTAGAACCGCTTCGCCGTGCCGTCGTCCGCGAGACCCACACAGCCGTGGGTGACGTTCTGGCGGCCGGCGTACGTATTCGCCTTCGGGTTCTCGTGCAGATACGTTCCGGAGGTGGTGAGGTGGACCGCGTTGGCGTACCAGCCCGCGTACGAGTCGCCGTAGCCGACCGTGCGGGAGTCCATGAACACCCGGCTCTGCTTGTCGGAGACGACCATCGTGCCGTTCCAGGTGTCCATGCCGGGCGCGCCCGCGGTGACGGGGATGTGCTCGGTCGAGCCGTCCTTCTCGACGGTCATGACGTGGCGGCGCACGTCCACCGTGGCGACGAGCGAGCGGCCGATCGTGAAGTGCCGGGCCGGACCTGCCCCCACCTCGACGGTGACCTTCGTGCCGGGCTTCCAGTAGACGCGGGGCCGGTAGTCGACGCGCTGCCCGTCCGCGAGGTCGTGGTCCTTGACCCAGCTCCAGGACCCCTCCGTGCCGTTGTCCGTGCCGACCTTCAACTCCTTCTCCACCCGCGCGCGTTCGTCCGGCGCGACGGGCCGGCCGAAGGTGACGGATATCGGCATGCCGACCCCCACGGTCTGCCCGTCGGCGATGTTCACGCGCGCCCCCTCCAGGGCCTTCGGCGGGGCGGGGACCGGCGTCGCCCGCCCGGCCCCGGTCTTCCCCTCGCCCGCCGAGTCCGCCCGGGCGTGCGCCTTCGGTATCGCGCTCGGCCCCTCGACCCGTACTCCCTCGCCGACCCCCGCACAGCCCGTGAGCGTCAGCGCGAGCGCGCACGCGGCCGTCGCCGCGAGCGCGTGGACGAGACGCCTGGCCCGCCCCGCCCCCGTCGTCCCGCCTTCCGCGGCTCTCTTCCCCGAGCCGCCGTTCCCCGTGGTCATGGTCCCCCCAGTGGTCTTACGACCGGATGTCCGACGCGGTGTGACACCGCGATGTGTTTCGATGTGTGGCGTACGTACGGGACCTGTACGCACGGCGGGGTCGGCCGGGTTGCACGGCGATGCGAGGAACTTCGGGAAAACCGGCGGGGGGCATGACCGAGGAAGAGTTCGACACGTTCTACGCGACCGCGTTCCCCCGGCTGACCGGCCAGCTCTTCGCCTTCACCGGGGACCACGGGGAGGCGCAGGACGTGGTGCAGGAGGCTTTCGTACGGGCCTGGGACCGGCGGCGGGACTTCCTCGCCGACGGGGCGCCCGAGGCATGGATCCGGACCGTGGCCATGCGGCTCGCGGTGAGCCGGTGGCGCCGGGCCCGCCGCTGGCTGGACCTGGTGCGCCGCACTCCTCCCCCGGACCACGTGCCGGGGCCCGATCCCGAGCGGGCGGTACTGGTCGACGCGTTGCGCAGGATTCCGGAGGCACAGCGGATGGCGGTGGTTCTGCACCATCTGTGCGACTTGAGTGTGGAACAGGTAGCCTCCGAGACCGGCGCCCCCGTGGGCACGGTCAAGGCCCGGCTGTCCCGGGGCCGGGCGGCGCTGGCACGCGAACTGGCCCCCGGCGAGGGCGAGAAGGAGGACGGCCGTGTCCGATGACCTCACCGTCCGGCTGCGCGAACTGGCCGAGACCGCCGAGGCCCCGCCGCCCGGCTCCGGTGCCGAGGTCCGCGCAGTCGCGGGCCGTCGGCGCCGCCGGCGCCGTACGTCCGTCGCCGTCGCGGGCGGCTGCGCGGCGGCCGGCCTCGCCGCCGTGCTCACCCTGAACGCCGCCTCCCACGGCACGGAGCAGCGGCCGGCCACGGCCGCCAGCGGTTCGGCCAGCGCCGTGGCCGCTCCCCAGGTCACGGTGGACCTCTCCCGCCGCGTCCTCGTCTACGACGGCCGTGAACTGCCCATCACTGCCGGGAAGGACGACACACCGACGCCGACCGGCCTGATGCACGTCACGCGCAAGGAAGACGCCGTGCGGTTCTCCGGCGTGACAGCCGGCTTCGGTGACGAGTACGTGATGAACCTGCAGTGGGTCATGGAGCTGACGCCCGTCGCGAAGGGGGCCACGCCCGGGGGCGAGGAACCCGGCGCGGTCGACGCGCGCGGCACGACGGGAGCGGGGGACACCGGCGACTCCGGCGGCGACACCGGAACGGGCGGGAGGACGAGCGCGACGCCGACGCCGACGCCGACGCCGACCGGGCGCCCGTGGACGCTCTGGATCGCCGCCATCGCCCACAACGAGAAGGCCCCCGGCACCCTCGACGTCACCAGCGGCTGGATCGGCCTGCGCACGGCCGACGCCCGATGGCTTTTCGAACGCCTGCCCGAGGATGCGGTCGTGGACATCCGGAACCCGCGCTCGACCCCGACCCCGACCCCGTCCACCGGCCCTTCCTCGGGCTAGGGCCTGTCTGACGCCACTGGTCCGGGTGGCGGGGAGCCGTACGGGGGAGTGGCTCACCCGTACGCCCTCGTGCGCTGGTGGGAGGGCCCGGGTGGTGTTGGCGTGGGAGCGGAAACATCGTGCTCCCGGGAGGCTCCGCCATGCGTCGTCCGTACCGTGTTCTCGCCCGGGTCGTGGTCCTCGGGATGCTCGCGGGCGCGGCGGGCTGCTTCGTGGACGATCCGGGGCACCCGCGCGGCTTCCCCGAGGCGGCCGTCGACGACACGGCCTCCCCCTCGCCCTCCGCGCCGTCCGCCTCCGCCCTCACCGACGCCCGGGCCCGCAGCGCCCTGCTCCGCCAGGGCGACCTCGGCGACACCTGGGCCGGCACCCAGGGCGCGGCGACCTGGCGGGACGGCCTCCTCAAGGGCCGCACCGACCGCCCCGAGTGCCAGGAACTCCTCGACGCGGTCTACGCCGAGGACGTCCTCGGCAAGCCCCGGGGCGGGACGGCCGTCGCGGGGTTCGACGACTTCGAGTACGGCGCCCAGCTGCGCTACCAGGTGGGCGCGTACGACCGGGCCGACGTGGATGCCCGGCTCGGACACCTCCGTCAACTCATCGACGACTGCGGGGAGTTCACCATCACCGGCTCCCAGGGCCGGGAACACGGCGCCCAGGTCACCCCCGTGGACCTGCCCGGCGACCTGGGCGATGCCCGGCAGGGCCTGCGGCTGGTCGTCAGCGGTGACGTCGAGGGCGAGGACAGCGCCCTCACCTTCGACCTCGCGACCGTCCGCGTGGGCGACACCGCCGCCCTCGTCACCCACGGCGGCCTCTACGGCATCGACGACACCGCCACCCGCGACGCCGCCCGCGCGGGGGCGAAGCGGCTCCGGGACGTCCTGGAGAAGGAACGGCAGGGCGCGACGAAGGGCGGGAAGACTCCGAAGGAGGACCCGAAGAAGGACCCGAAGAAGACCGGTGAGGCGAGCCCGGGGACGAGCCCCGAGGACGACCGGACGCCGACCGGGCCGTCCGAGGAGGACCCCACCGATCAGGACACCTCCGAGGAGCAGTCCCCGGACGAGACGTCCGCCGACGAGGACGACTCCTCCGACGTGGCCGGGCGGCCCGCCCGTGTCACCGGCCCGCCCCCTTCCCCTCCTTCAGCAACGGCGTGACAATCGCCGCCAACTCCTTCTCGTCCAGGCGGGCTTGGACGGCTCCCGCGATCCTGCCCGCCCGGTCGACGAACAGGGTGAAGGGCAGGAGCTGCGGGTTCACCATGCCGCGCGGCAGTTCCAGGAACTGCCGGCCGCCCGGGTCGTGCAGGCTCGGGTAGGAGAGGCCGAACTCCTTCTGGAAGGCCCGCGCGTTCCGTCGTTCGACGTCGGTGCTGATCCCCAGGACCCGCACGCCCCGGTCCTCGAACGTCCGGTACGTGCGCTCCAGGGCGGGCGCCTCGGCCCGGCAGGGACCGCACGAGGTGGCCCAGGCGTTCACCACGACGACCTCGCCCCGGTAGTCGGAGAGGCGGACCGGCTTCCCGTCGACCGTACGGCCGGAGAACGCGGGAGCGTCCGCGCGCTCGGCCACCGGAACGCGCTCGAACGGCTGGGACATGCCCGACTGCGCCGAGTCCGTGTCGAGCACCAGCGGTTCGCTCGTCGAGCAGCCGGCCAGCACGACCACGAGCGCGCACAGGGCCGCCGGCCGGGCCGTCCTCCTCGTGGCCATCGGGTACTCCAGCTCCGTCAGTGGGTGTGGTGCGGCGGTGTCGTGGGAGCCGTGACATCGGAGGGAGCGAGGCACTCGTTGTCCTGCTCCAGATGTCTCACGACGGGGGTGAGGCCCACGAGGACGGCGTCGGGGGCCGCCTCGCCGACGGTGAGCTGCACCTCGACGGACGGCTCCCGGCCGTAGGTCACCAGCACCTCCCGGCCGTCGTCGTCCGTGCTCGTACGCCAGGCCCAGTCCACCCCGTCGACCTGGGTGCACGCGTCGTCGGTGGCCCCGAGCCGGGGGAAGCCGCAGCGCGCGACGACGGCCCCGTCGCCCCAGACCGCGGCCCCCTCCGTCGTGGTGGCCGACCTCTCCAGCCCGGCCAGCCGGTCGGGGTAGCGCTCGCCGACCCGGGCGCAGGCGGGATCGCCGGCCAGGGGAGCGGCGGCGAAGCTGTAGGTGGGTGCGCTCAGCAGGTGCACCGTCACCGCGGCGGCGAGGGCGAGGGCGCCGACGGTCGACACGGCGATCCAGGTGCGGCGGGACATGCCGAGATCGTACGGGGTGCGCGTCGGCGTCCGCCGCTCAACCCCGTTCGGAGGAGGGCCGCAGCGACCGTCCCGTGCCCGGCTTCACGCCCCACACGTACACCGCGTCGTCCTCGTGCATGATGTTCCAGAGCCGTTCGGCGTCCGCGTAGCGCAGGTTCACACAGCCGTGGGAGCCGCCCCGGAACAGGTCGTCGAGGACGCCGTGGAAGGCCTGCCCGTTGTCGAAGAACTGGGCGAACGGCATGGGGGCGTCGTCGTACAGGTCGGAGTGGTGGTCGCGGTTCTTCCAGTAGACCGTGTGCCAGCCGGTACGGGTCTCCTGGCCGTCCCTGCCGGTGCGCACGGGCACCGGCGCGTAGATCACCCGCTCGTCCTCCTGCACCCACATCAGCTGACGGTCGAGGTCCACGCACGTCACCTGGTACGTCCGCACCGGGCACTTGCCGGCCGCGTTCGGGTCGGGGCGGGCCTGCACGACCAGCATGGTGCGGTAGGTGGCGAGGCCCGCGTAACCGTCGGCCGGCCGCACCCCCGTGCGCTGCTGGAACGCGCGGATCGCCACGCAGTCGGCGGGGGACTGACGGCCGTCGGCGGGAAGCCGGAGATGGCGTTCCAGGTCCCACTGGTAGGGGCCGGTGCGCGTGACGCACTCCGGCGCGGGCGCCGCGGTGGCCGCGGGGACCACCGTCCAGCCCAGCAGGGCGGAGGTCACCGCCGCGACCGTACGTATCCGGGTCTTGCGTGTCCTTCGTCGGGTCGTCAACGCGGCCTCCGGTACTCACACACTCGCTCGCCGAACCCCCTCCCAGAGATACGGCATTCCGCGCGCCGCGGAGACGTCCTGCTGGGCCGAACGGGAACCGGCCTCGGGCCGCCCACCGGGGTCTGTGCCGGGGGACGGCCCGTCCGGAGCCGCGCGGGGGTCAACCGTCGGCCGTCAGCACTTCTTGCCCTTGCACGCCTCTCCCCGCTGGTTGCGCAGCTTCACCGGCAGCCCGCTCCCGGACGAGGCGTTCGCCGGGGTGAGCACGTACGGCCCGGTGACCGGCTGCTTCGGCCTGAGGTAGCCCTCGGGGACGTCGGTCTCCACCAGGTGGTACGTGCCGGGCAGCAGCGAGCCGAACGAGCAGGTGCCGGTGCGGGAGGTGGCGCAGTCGTTGACGAAGCGGTCCTTGCGCATACCGCCGCGCTGCAGGCCGGGGACGCCGTTGGTGTCCTGCCACAGCTCGAACACCGCCCCGCTCAGCGGCTTGTCGGTCTTCCTGTCCAGCTTCAGGAGCGTCAGCCGCACCGACTTGGTGAGGCCGGCGTCGACCGTGTGGTTCACATGACCGGGGTCGCCGACGCGGACGACGGTCCGGCCGTGCAGGTCGGCGTCCGAGTCGATCGCGCGGTTCGAACCGGCGTCCTTCACCGTCCACTTGAGGGAGGCGAGACTCGGCCGCCCCGGCAGCGCGGTGGTGTCGACGCCGCGGTGGTCGAAGGAGACCCGGTAGGTGGTGTTGGGCCGCAGGCCCTGGGCGCCGCCGATGTAGTACTCGCCGTTGGCGTCCGTGCGGGCCGTGAGGTCGGGGCCGGGCGACAGCGGGTCGAGCGTCACCTTCACGTTCCTGACCGGCGGCTCGGAGGGGTCCTGGATCCCGTTGCCGTTGACGTCGTACCAGACCCGGTTGCCGATCTGGACGGGCGCGCGGTCGCAGACCATCTCCAGGTCGGCGAGGCCGTTGCCCTTGCCGAAGAGCAGCGCACGCCGCGCGGCGTCGGCGCTCCAGGTGTTCTGGACCGTCAGGTTGCCCTCGGTCCGGCCCTTGCCGGTGTTCCAGCGGCGGACGCCCTGCTCCCAGGGGTGGTTGTCGAAGGGGTCGAAGACCGTGCTCCACAGCCTGTTCCGGAACGGCTGGAGCGCCGTGCCGCCCTGGGTGACCTGGTCCTCGTGGGCGTCGGTGAGGGCGGTCGAGTCGTCGTAGAACTCGCCGTGGCCCGGCCCCTCGTCGTTGTTGGGCCGCGCGCCGTAGAGCGCGTCGCACCGTGCGTTGTTCTCCAGCGTGTACGTGGTCCCGGTGGCGCACACGCGCAGCACGTCACCGGCGGCGACGGCCCGGACCAGGCCCCTGTTCCGGGCGTTGAAGGGGTACGTCGCCGTCCCCTGCATGTCGGCGAAGCGGTCGCGGAAGCCCAGCACCAGGTCACCGTTGTCGGCGATCTCGATGTTGGACAGGATCGGCTGCGGCGCGGAGACGAAGGAGAGGTGCCCGGGCACGGGGACGCGCTGGTTCCACGCCTCCCACATGGCGCTCAGCGGCTGGCCGACGGTGGCGGGCTTGGTGCAGCGGGCGATGCTCGCGGGCAGTCCGGTGAACCGGTAGGCGCAGCCGCGCGGGTAGTTCATCGCCGTGTGGAACAGATGACGGAACGAGCCCTGCCGGAACTCGTAGACGTGCGCGGTGACCTCGGACGGGTCGCCCCACGGGGTGCCGCGCGTGACCGTGTTCTCCGCGCCGCACACCCCGCCGACGAGCACCCGGCCGCCGCGCACCCCGATGCCGTACGGGTGCCAGCGGCCGGCGCAGTCCTCCGGCTCGGGGATGACGTGCGAGCGGTACCTGCCCGGGTACACCCCGTCGCCGCTGCCGCGGATCGGCACGGTGTACAGCCGGGAGTCGTTGAGGCTGACCGCGTACAGGGTCCGGCCGTCGCCGGAGACGTCGACGTCGCCGATGCCCTCCCGGCCGACCCGGCTGTAGACGGGGTAGTCCCGGAGCCAGTCGTCGGACTCGTCGTGCTCGGTCAGCAGGCCCGGGAGGGTGACGAAGGTGCTCACCCCGGAGGCGCTGTTGCGGCGGTAGACCGTGTTGGTCGCGCCCGCCGGCCCGTACGCCGCGTGCCGCTTGACCAGTGTGCCCATGTAGGTGTTGCCGGTGCGGTCGTTGCCGATGCCGAACACCGCGCCCTGCTGGGTGTTGTTGGTCAGCCGCTCGACCGTGCCGCCGGGGTGGGTGTCGGAGAAGTTCCCGGTGAACCGCACCAGCCCCTGGTGGGTGTCGGGGGCGTCGCCCTTGGTCAGGTTGCAGGTCACCAGGTCGGGGTTCTCCTGGCAGTAGACCCCGGGCTCCCAGAAGCCGGTCGTGTACGTCACGCTGCGGTTCCGGGAGACGTCCACGAAGCCGACGCCGCTGCGCATGACGTTCGGACCGTCACCGAGTCCCGCGATCGCCGGCTGCAGGGTGCGCGGGTCGGGGTTGTGGACCTGCACCCGGTACCGGCCGCCCAGCAGAGGGGTGGCCGACGGCTGGAACCAGGCGACGCCATAGGTGTTGGTGGTCTTGGTCACCACCGTCCCCCGGTCGTCGGTGAGGGTGACCCGCACGCCCTCGCGGCCCTTCTCCAGACCGCTGTCGTACGTCCCGTCGGCGTCCACCTCGTTGAAGACGCGGACGGTCACGTTGCCGTCGCCGGGTGCCCGGCCGGCGACCGGGCCGGCGGAGCCGGGGCCGGCCGGGACCGCCTCGCCGGCCGGACCGAGCACCAGCGCCGCCGAGACGGCCAGGACCAGACCCACGCCCCCCGGAGTTCTTCGCTTCACGCCACGTCCTCTTCTCCTGATGTCCTGCCGAGGCGACGGAACCCGGTGCCCGAAGCCGACGCCTGCATTCATATGAAGTGCCAACCGCGACTAATCAGGCCGAACGGGGCACGGGAGGGGAGGGAGGCGGCGGCGCGATGCCGGGAATGTGGAGATTCGGGGGAGGCGGAGGGGGCGAGGGGTGCGGGGACGCGGACGGCGGCCGGGTGATGTTCACCCGGCCGGGCCAGTGACGGCGTCCCCGCATGGCGTACCGCGGGGAATGGGGGTAGGCCCGGGCGGACGGGTCAGGCCGGGAAACCCGCCCACGGGTTCGCCGTGGGTTCCGCCAGGGACTGTTCCGCCCAGATCACCTTGCCCTCGGGCAGGAAGCGGGTGCCCCAGCGCTGGGTGAACTGGGAGATGAGGAAGAGGCCGCGGCCGCCCTCGTCGGTGGTGCGCGGGTGGCGCAGATGGGGCGCGGTGGCGCCGCCGTCGAACACCTCGCAGATCAGGGTGCGTTCGAGGACGAGCCGGAGCCGGATGGGTCCGGCCGCGTGCCGGATCGCGTTGGTGACCAGCTCGCTGACGACCAGTTCGGTGGTGAACGCCAGCTCGTCCAGCCCCCACACCCCGAGCTGCCGCGCGGTCGTCTTGCGGGCCTCCGCGACGAGCGCCGGGTCGGCCGGCAGCTCCCAGGAGGCGACCCGGTGCGCGGGCAGCCGCCGGGTGCGGGCCAGCAGGAGGGCGACGTCGTCGGTGGGGCGGGCCGGGGCGAGGGCGTCGAGGACACGCTGGGCGTGCCGTTCGAGGGAGGGCTCGGGCCGGGCCAGCGCCCGGCACAGCGCCTCGCGGGAGGACCCGGCGAGCAGGCCGTCGGTGTGCAGGGCGATGACGGTGCCCTCGGGGAGGTCCAGCTCCAGCGCCTCGAAGGGCTGCTGGTCGACGCCGAGCGCCGGCCCCTGGGGCAGTGCGGGGAAGGTGACCGTGCCGTCGGGGGCGACCAGGGCCGGGGCCGCGTGTCCGGCGGCGGCCATGGCGCAGGTGCCCGACACCGGGTCGTGGACCACGTACAGACAGCGGGCCCCGACCGTCGGGCCGCTGCCCCCGCCCGGCTCGGCGCCCTCCTGCCGCGCCGACTTGGCCACCATGTCGTCGAGGTGGGCGAGCACCTCGTCCGGCGGCAGATCGAGGTCGGCGAGGGTGCGGACGGCCGTACGGAGGCGGCCCATGGCGGCGGCGCCGTCGATGCCGTGGCCCGCGACCTCGCCGATGACCAGGGCGACGCGGGCGCCGGAGAGCGGGATGACGTCGTACCAGTCGCCGCCGAGGCCGGTGAGTTCGTCGGCGGGCCGGTAGCGGGCCGCGACCTCGGCCGCGTCCTGCTCGGGCAGCCGGCGCGGCAGCAGGCTGCGCTGGAGGACGAGGGCGGCGTCGCGCTCGCGCGTGTACCGGCGGGCGTTGTCGACGCAGACGGCGGCCCGGCCGACCAGCTCCTCGGCGAGGCCCAGGTCGACCGCGTCGAAGGGATCCAGCCGGTCGCGCCGGAAGAACGTGGTGATGCCGAGCGTGATGCCGCGCGCCCGCACCGGCACGATCATCACACTGTGCAGCCGGAGCGCCTCCACGGGCAGCGCCCGGCCCCCCGGCACGGCCTTGGCCCACTCCGCCGACAGCGGGTCCAGCCGCGGCTCCGACCACGACCGGCCCTCGACGAGCACCCGCACCGGCGGCGAACCGGCCGCGTACGAGGCGAACGCGCCGACCTCCAGGACGGCCTCCGGCACCCCGTCGTGCACGGACTGCTGGGCGACCCGCCGCAGCGGGACGGAATCGTCGTCCAGGGGGCCCGGCTCGGCGCCCCGCAGCACCGAGTCGAGCAGGTCCACGGTCACGAAGTCGGCGAGCGTCGGCACGACCACGTCCGCCAGCTCCTGCGCGGTGCGGCCCACGTCGAGGGTCCGGCCGATCTGCTCACCGGCCCGGTCGAGCAGGGCCAGCCGGATACGGGCGCGGTGCTGCTCCGAGACGTCGACCACCGTGTAGTACACGCCGATCGGGCGCCCGTGGTCGTCCTCCAGCCGGGTGAACGACATGGCGTGCGCGGTCTCGCGGTGCGGTGCCGACCGCAGCCGGCCCACGTGCTCGTAGTCGAGCACCGGGACGCCCGTCTCCAGCACCTTGCGCATCTGCGCCTCGATGCGCTCGGCGTCGAGGCCCGGCTGCACCTCGGCGAGCCGCAGCCCCACGCGCTCGTGCGCACGGCCGCCGCCGAACCGCTCCAGCGCCGCGTTCGACCACACGAACCGCAGCTCCGTGTCCACCATCGCTATGCCCACGGGCGACCACGCGGTCATCCGCTCCAGCACCGTCCGGCTCATGTCCCAGCCGGGAGCGTCCGAGGCATCGGAGACGAGGGCCATCCAGTGGGCCGCCCTGAGCGGATCGGGGCCGGAGGGCGCCGGGGACGGGGAGAAGGGCAGGCGGGCGGACGGGGAGCCGGGTCCGGACACGGTCTGCCGGACCGCGGACCTGCCCTGGGCGGCCGCCCGGGCGCCGGGCCCCGGAGCCGGGCGCGCGCCGCCTCCGGCTGCCGTCTGTGGCGCGCCCGAAGCGGCGGAGTGTGACGACTCGGGCCGTGGTGGGGCGGGCTTGGGCGAGGGCGCCGGTGCCCCCTGGGCCGGAGACGGCGGGGCGGGCCGGTCCGTGTAGGGACGGCCGGGACGGGGGGCGGGCCGGCCGCCGAGGGTGGTGGCACCGGGCGGTGAGGCGGGCCCCCCGGAGCCGGCGGATCCGGCCCCCGACACCCCACCGGCGGGGGAGACCGCACCCCCGGTGGCGCCGGGGGCGCCGGGGGCGCCGGTGGCGCCGGTGGCGCCAGTGGCCCCGGTGGCCCCGGTGGAGCCGGTCGATGTGGCGGATCCGGCGGGCCCGGCAGACGTGGCGGGGCCGGCAGACGTGGCGGGGCCGGTACGGCCGAGCGTCCCGCCCGCGCCGGTTCGACCGGCGGTGGGCCGGACGGTCGGATCCCCCGAGCCGGGTCCGGCCGCCCCACCGGGCCGCCGGCCCGGACCGGACGCCCCGGCGGAGCCGGCCGGGCCCGAGCCGTACGCCGGGCGGGCCGCGCCGCTCGCCGGGTGCGAGCCGGGGGCCGGGGCCGCCGGGTCACCCGTCGTGCCTGAGCTGGGCGGCGGGCCGTCGGCTGTGCCCGAGCTGTTGCCCGGGGCCGCGGCCCTGCCTGCCGGGCCCGAGCCGTACGCCGGGCGGGCCGCGCCGCTCGCCGGGTGCGAGCCGGGGGCCGGGGCCGCCGGGTCACCCGTCGTGCCTGAGCTGGGCGGCGGGCCGTCGGCCGTGCCCGAGCTGTTGCCCGGGGCCGCGGCCGCCCTGCCCGCCGGGCCCTGTTCGTACGCCGGGCGTGCCGAGCCGCCCACCGGCTCCGTGTGGGCCGACGCGCCGCTCGCCGGGTGCGAGCCGGGGGCCGGGGCCGCCGGGCCACCCGTCGTGCCTGAGCCGGGCGGCGAGCCGCCGGCCGTGCCCGAGCTGTTGCCCGGGGCCGCGGCCCTGCCCGCCGGGCCCTGTTCGTACGCCGGGCGTGCCGAGCCGCCCACCGGCTCCGTGTGAGCCGACGCGCCGCCCGTAGGGCGGGTGACCGCCGCCGAGGCCGGACGGCTCGTCGCTCCCGGGCCACCCGTCGGCGCTGAGCCACCCGTGTGACCCGCCGAGGCCGCCTCGTGCGTGGGGACGACGCGGACCATGACCTTGAGGGGGTGGCCGTCGCGGTGGCGTGCGGTGAGGATGCCGGACCAGCCGCCGAGGGCCCGATGCGTTTCGGCCAGGAGGCCGATGCGTTCGTCGTCCTCGTCGAGCAGGAGCGTGCGGACGCTGCGGCCGAGGATCTCGGCCGCCGGATACCCGAAGAGCAGCTCCGCGTCCCGGGTCCAGCTCGTCACGAACCCGTCCGCGTCGATCAACAACGGCGCGGCATCGGCCACGTCGAAGCGCTGACGGGAAACGGCACTGTCCCTGTCGGTCCCCACGGCGACCCTCTCTGTCGCTGAGACGCCCTCAGGCCCCATTATTCACCTTGTGTGATCGCAGGTGGGCCAACTCGTGACGGCGCAAATCGCACGGTCGCACGCCGTGGCGCACGGACCGGGCGCGCCGCGAGCGTTCACCGGCCACCCGGCCACCGCGCACGAGCCCCACAAGCGCGGGCGGGATCGTGCCGGATCGGTCGCCATCGGGACGAAGTCGCCCGCCCCCACACCCCCGCTCCGCGCACGCGGACGCCCCCGCCCTCTGTCAACCATGCAGCTGTACGCCGGTAGTGCGCCCCCGTACGCCCCCCACGCTCCCACGTGCAGAAACAACCGCCCCGGCTGACGGAGTGCAGTCGTTGCGCCGGGTGAGCGAGTTTCGAGACGCCGTTCGAAGACGCGCTCCGGCGCAGCGATAGATCAGGGGAGAGCCCTCACGACGTGAGGGCTCTCCCCTGAAACTCGAGCGAAATGGGCATCCCTTGTTGAAGAAGTGTCTCGTAGGCGCCGCGGCCGTGGCGATGGTCCTGGGTTCGGCCCCGCTGGCGCAGGCCGACGACATCGTGCGTGTCGTGGAGAACGAGGTGACCATCCCCGTGGCATCCGGCGAGTACCCCGGCACCGCCGCGGTCGTCGCCCAGTGCCCGCCCGGAGAAACCCGGACCGGCGGTGGGGCCACCGTGGTCGCGGGCAACTCGCACGCCGACCGGTACCAGCTGTCCGCGTCCCAGCCGCTCAGCGGAGAGCGCTGGTGGGCCTTCGCGACGAACATGGACAAGACCAACTCGGGCAAGCTGCGGGTCTACGCCATCTGCGCGAAGGTGGTCAACACCCCGACCCTGACCACTCCCATCAACGGCTGACCCGGGTAGTCACCCCGTGGTCACCCTGACGTCGAGCTGAGAAGCCCGCGCAGGAGCTCGGCCGGGCCTTCCCGGCCGAGCGTCGCGGGGGCGGTCCGTGTTCCGCTCAGAGCGAGACGGCGGAGAGGGCGTCGGCCCCGGCGGCGGCCGGTGCCTGCGGCCCGTGCCGGAACTCGGGGTCCACCTGGGCGGCCAGATCGTGCCCGGTGGCGGCATCGGCCCACGCGGCGGCGTTGCGGAGGTGGAACTCGACGGCCTGGCGCTGGAACGTGACCCAGTCCTTCGTACGGGCGTCGACGGCGGCCCTCAGCTGCGTCAGCGTGTGCAGGTTGTGCGCCTCCAGCTCACCCTGGGGCCGCCCCTGTTCCTGCGCGCGGACGTACGACGACTGCACGCAGTACGCCAGCAGGTCGTCACCGACGTGCTCCTTGAGGAAGAGCAGGTCGTCCTCGCCGGTGACCTTGTTGCCGACGACGGCGACCGGGATGCCGAACTCGGCGGCGTGCTCCCGGTACTGCCGGTACACGGACACGCTCTTCCGGGTCGGCTCGGCGACCAGGAAGGTCATGTCGAACCGGGTGAAGAGGCCGGAGGCGAAGGCGTCCGCGCCGGCGGTCATGTCGACGACGACGTACTCGCCGGGCCCGTCGACGAGATGGTTGAGGTACAGCTCCACCGCGCCCAGCTTGGAGTGGTAGCAGGCCACGCCGAGATCGCTCTCGTCGAAGGCGCCGGTGACCATCAGCGGCACACCGTCCACACGGGCGACGTGCCGGCCGTGCACCTCGTCGTCCCCGAGCAGCCGCAGCAGCCGCGAACCCCGCCCCGGCGGGGTCGTCTTCACCATGGCCTCGCGCGAGACGATCCGCGGGTTCGTGCCGCGCAGATGGTCCTTGATCTCACCGGTGCGCGAACTGAGCGCCGGCGCACCGAAGTTCTCGTTCTCGTCGAGGCCGAGCGCGTGCGCGAGATGCTGGTTGATGTCCCCGTCGATCGCCACGAGCGGTGCTCCCGAGCGGGCGAGATGCCGGGCGAAGAGGGCGGAGAGCGTCGTCTTGCCGCTGCCGCCCTTGCCTACGAAGGCCACGCGCATGGACCGTCACCCCGCTCGCCGTCGGCGGCACCGTTGACGCCGATAATGAAAATGGATGTCATGAACGTAGCGTCCGGAGCGGGGGACGGGGTTGTCAAATCCGCCCGTATCAACTCACCCGCGCGGCCCGGTGGGTTGGCGAGCCCTTTACGGTTCCCCGACTCGCCGTTGGGGCACTCGTGAGGTCGCCGTGAGAACTCGGAGGGGTTGCTTCCCCTTGTGCCCCAAATGTGCGGCACCGAGGGCGTGGTCGTCCCCGCGGGGGAGCCGGAGCCGGGTGCCGAGGCGTCGTTTCCCGAGGTTGACAGCCCCTACCCAGTGGTAAACGATGTGCAGACTCTGTGGCTCAAGTGACCCTTGGGCCCAGTGTTTTCTTCGACCACTCACACCCTGGCGCGGCCCCGGACGGGCATGGCCTCGTGCTGCCGTCCTGCCGCCACGCCCCGGGTCGGGTCTCGTACATTCGAGTTCGAGAATGGGATCTGCATGTCCAAAGTGAGACGTGTCATCGTGAGCCGCCTGGTGGGAACGGGCATCGCGGCTCTCGCGCTGAGCGCGGCCGTGTCGGGTCCGGCCTTCGCCACCGACACGCCCGGCGGCGACGGCTGGGGCAAGAAGAGCTACGCCCCCGGCCAGGGTGCGGGCACCCCCACCGAGACCGACCGCTGCGAGTTCTCGCTGGACGGCGTGAAGTTCGCCGACTGGGTCAAGCTCGACGAGCAGAACCTCAAGCCCACCGAGGACGGCAAGGTCCACATCAAGGTCCGCGCCGCCTCCGACGCCACGACCTGCACGGTCTCCCTCGCGTCCTACCTCGCCCACGGCCCGACCTTCGCCACCTCCGGCGAGCAGGTCCTCGTCGACTTCGACACGGTGACGGTCAAGCAGGGCGGCACGGACTCCCTCGACATCGCGGTCCCCGACGCGGGCTGCTTCGGCCAGGTGGACCTGTACCGGGGCAAGGTGAAGTTCGACGGCAAGTTCGACGCGAACGACGGCTTCGAGCACGGTGACGCCCCCAAGGGTCCCGACCGTCCGGTCATCAAGGACAAGCTGATCGCGGCCTGGAACGGCGGCACGAAGGACTGCACGACCGAGCAGCCTCCGGGCGAGGAGAACCCCCCGGCCGAGGAGCAGCCGCCGGCCGACGAGCAGCCGCCCGCCGAGGAGCAGCCGCCGGCGGACGAGCAGCCGCCCGCCGACGAGCAGCCCCCGGCGGACGAGCAGCCCCCGGCCGACGAGAAGCCTCCGGCCGACGACACCCCGAAGACCGAGCCCTCTCCCTCCGACTCCGCCCCGGCGGCCCCCACCCCCAACGGCGGTGAGCCCGGCGACCTCGCCGAGACGGGCGGCGGCAACGCCATCCCGATCGCCATCGGCGCGGCGGGCCTCGTGGCCGCGGGCGGCGCCATCTTCGTGGTCACCCGCCGCAAGAGCGCGAACCGCACGGCTTCGTGACGCGACGCGTGAGTGCGTGAACCTCCGTGGCGCCCGGACCTCTCAAGAGGTCCGGGCGCCGCGTCGTACGGCGGTGTGACGGTGGCTCAGCGCACGTCGACGTAGTCCCCCTTGGCCTTGGCCGCCGAGGTGGTGCTGTTGCCGGCGAAAGTCCAGCGCCAGTAGCCGTCGGCGGTGGCCCTGACCGTGGCCTTGAGCGCGCCGCCGCTGCCGCTGGTGACCGTCTTCACGGTGCGGTACGCGGAGGTGCCGCTCCCGCGGAACTGCAGCTTCACCGACCGTCCCGCGTAGCCCGCGTTCTTGTGGGTCTTCCAGTCGGCCCGGGTCAGCCTGCCGGTCACGGTGAGCCGGGCGCCCTTGGCCACCGGCTCCGGGGCGGCGTTCACGGTCAGCCCGGCGAGCCGCCGTACGGTGAAGGTGCCGGCCCGGTCCGTGTCGATGCGGTCGCCGTCCTCGGCTTTCACCGAGGCCACGACGTACCAGGGGTCGTCGGCGGGACCGTTGCCGTAGAAGCTCCTCGTGTCGATCGTCCAGGACCCGGTGCAGGTCGAGGTCGTGGCGCTCTTCACGGTGCAGGTGAGCCCACGGTCCGAGGCCAGGTAGAGGTAACCGGGCAGTGTCACCTGCAGGTTCATGGCATCGACACCCGAGTCGTCCCGCGCCGTGACGCTCACCTTGAACGTCCTGGGCGCCGAGGGGCCCAGCGCGACCTCGGCCCCGCCGTTCACGGTGACGTCGGTGATCGTCGTGTCACCGTCGGCCCGGGCGGCCGGGACGGAGAACGCCGAGAGGGCGAGGGCCCCGCTCAGCACGCCGGCCAGGGAACGCACACGCACGCGACCACCTCCACGACAACACGGATCACCGCTCACCATCGGTCCTGCGAACCGGACCCATCCTCCCGGCCGCCGCCCGCGCACGTGATCGGTGAGATTACGGAATCGGCTACGTAGCCGCGCTGCGAAAGCGGGCCAGGAGAGCACGGGCCTGCTCGGCGCCGGCGTCGAAGAACTGCGTGGCCAGGCCGGGCGGCACGGCGGCCCCTCGCATCCGGACCTCATCGCAGGTGAAGCAGAACGCCGCCTCGAACAGCGGCAGGTCGAGGGTGGAGTCGTACGCCCGGACACCCCATCCAGGCGAGAACCCACAGCGGTGCTGCACGCTGCCGGGCAGGCTCCCCATCAGCGCCAGAACCTCGGCGGCCTCCTCCCCGGCCCAGTGGGCGACCACCTCACCGGGGTACGGGACGTCCCGCGTGCCGGGCAGCCTGGAGATCCTGACGACCTCGATCAGCGCGGTGGCCGCGACGGCCGGCACGGGAAGCTGCATGGCTACAGTCTGCCCGCCCCGCGACCCGGCCACGGTTACGCGGCTAACGGCTGTCCCGTGAAAGTGCCAGTGAATGTCCGTCCCCGCGCGGCGAAGTCCGACGTGCCGCAGTCGCCCGCTCACGCCAGGGCGTACTCCGCCGCGCACGCGGTCCTCAACCCGTGACCGACCCGGCGCCGTCGCCCGAGCCTCGTCGCAGCCGTTGCCCCCGACTCTCGGCCACCCGAAGCGCGTCCGCGAGCGCCTCACTCAACCGCGCGGCCAGAAACCGGAATTCACCACCGGACGGATCGCCCGCCCACACATCCTCCGCCAACATCTCCCCCGCGTGAGCGAGCAGCTCCCGTCCCATCCCGAGCTGAACCCCCTCGGCGACATCAGCCAGCCGGGACACGGCCCCGCCCTCCCTGTCGGTGACCAGATAACAGGCCTTGCCTCCCTCCCCGCCCCACGGCAACAACCGCACCTCACCAGCCGATTCGCCCCTCATCAGGCGACCTCCACCCCATGGATCCAGCACGGCCCGGGCATGTCCATCCCCATCGCCGCCATGGCCAACTCCCGCCGCCGGAGCCGTTGCTCGTGGGCGGCGAGGTAGGGGCGTACGGCGACGGTGGCGGCACCGTCGAACCGCTCGTCGAGGCCGTACGGGGAGCGGTGCGCCGGGAGGGGGGTCGAGGGTGCCGCGGTCCACCGGGCGAGGGGTGACCCGACGACGAGCCGATCTCCCGCTCGCCGCCTGCCGGTGCCGGAAATGAACAGAAGCCGCAGCCGCCGGGCGGCACGGCGGATAAGGTCGAGCATGTCGATGCTCCTCACACAGCATTGGCCATGCCCCGGGAGGTCTTGCCACCTCGCCGGGGTCTTGCATGGCATCAGACAGTAGCGACTCTCTGTGCACCTGTCTACACCTAGGTGCACCGGCAGTCCTCTATGTTCGAATCTCCGTCGCTGTGTACGGTTCTGCTGTGATCGACTTCGACCCCACCCGGCCCAAGTGGGTCCAGATCGCCGATGTGCTCCGGACGCGGATCGCCAGCGGCCAGTACCCGCCCCGCACGATGATCTCCGAGGTGCGGCTTGAGCAGGAGTTCGGTGTGGCGCGAACGACTGTCCGCAAGGTGACCGCGGCCCTGCGCGCGGAGGGCCTGATCACGACGACCCCGGGCATGGGCTCCTTCGTCGCTGAGCCCCCTCCTGCCACGGATGAGGTCGGTTGAGGACCGACTCGCTGCACGGACGTCAGATGAGTGCCGCGCGGACCTCGTCGAGGGTGGGCCGGTCTTCGGGGGCGTGGTTGAGCATGGCGTCGATCAGTTCGCCCAGCTCACCGGGCGCCTTTACGGGGCGGCGACGACCGTCCGCCACGGCTTGTCTCTGCACGGGTCGAGGAGCGTCGTCCGGGTATTCGACCGCTCGCCAGCCGGTGGCGGAGATGAGCAGGGACGCGCCGAGGGCGTAGATATCGGCTTCCGGTGTCGGCTCGGCTTCGCCGGTGGCGAGCACGCTGCGGGAGATCTCGGGGGCTTCGTAGTGGACGAGGCAGCCGCGGAACGGGAAGTCGTATCCCTCGGGCACGCTTCCGCCACGGGCGAGGGCGAGGTCGATCAGGTGTGTCCGCTCGGGCCCGATGATGAAGTGGGCGGGCTGCACATCACCGTGCGCCCAGCCCTTCGCGTGCAGTTCGGCCAGTGCCTCGACGCAGCCCAGGGCAACCTCGTTGTGGGGCGCGATGGCCGAGTCCGGTCGGCGGCAGGGTTCCCATTGCCGGTACAGGTCGGGTCCTTCGTGCCACGGCTGGAAGTTCCAGGTGCCGCGTTCCCACTCGCCGTAGGCGATCTCGTTGAGGCCGAGACGATGCAGTACGGCGCCCTCGCGTGCCGGCGCGAGTGCGGTCCAGGGCTGGGCGGCCCAGTCGGCCGTGGCCTCGATGGGGTGGCCGAGCTTCACGGCGTAGTGACCCCGTGGGCTCTCCACCTCCCAGACCGTGGAGCCCCGGCGGTTGATGACCAGGTGGTGAGCCGTGGGCATGAGCGCGTCGAGCACCACGATCGGCAGTTCAGGGGTTGGGCCGGACAACGTCTCTTCTCCTTCCGGGCGGACGCGACCGGCCACGGGTTGTGGCCGGTCGCGTCGCTGTGGGGTGGGTCAGTCCTGACCGTAGGGTCGGCCGCAGTCCGAGTCGCACTGCGCGAGGTTCGTGCCGTCCACGGTCCACAGGTCGTCGAAGACCATGAACCCGGCCGCCTTCATGGCGCGAGCCGAGGCAGCGACCCGCTCAGGGTCACGCGCCCCGCCGCCCGGCTTCGGGTTGTGGTGCAAGAAGCGCCCCGCGTACCGCTCGCACAGCTGGGCGTACTCCTTCGTGTGCAGGATGAGCGCGTGGAGGCCGAGGTCCACGTCGTCCGACGGGACCATGGGGACCGTGGCGGTGGCCGCCGTGACGACGAAGGCGAGCGCCTGGTCCGCGATCCGCTCGGCCCGCTCGGGCGACCGGTCGTTGTGGGTGATCACGAAGTGGGCGAGGCTCTGGAACAGTTCCTCACCCGCCACCGCGCGGCCGGTCCTCTGATCGTTCGCTGTTGCCGTCATCTGCCATCTCCTGGTGTGAGGTGGTGCAGGGCACTTACCTGCCGCCCTGATCGCCGAGCACGGCTCGAAGACGATCGGGAGCGGGCTTGGAGGCCAGCCCCGAACGGGGGCGGGGAGCCGTAACGGCACCCGTCCGGGGCGGCCGGTCTACTGGCCGGGGCCGAGGGCCACACCGATCACCAAGCCGCACGAACCGCTGACGCAGATGATGAACAGAACCCCGGTGTACCGACCGACGGCGCGCATCACAGCCCAGCCCGACTGTTGCCGTTCTTCATGGCCAGACGTGCGCTCAGTTCTTCCCGAGCGCTGAGCGCCACGACGTTGCCCGGCATGGCATCCCACTCCCGGCCACCACAGACCGGCCGTATCTGCACGCGACCGCCGATCTGACCCATGACGACGCCGATGCGTCCGTTGGCACGGTCCTTCGCCAGTTCGCCGATGCCTGGCCTGGTCTGCTGATTGCTCGCCATGCCGACGAGCTTCCCGCCGCCCGGCAGGACGTAGGAACCACCGACAAACCCCATTTTGGGACGTCCCTCGTGCGGTAGAACGTCCCTGGTGCCGTCCCCGGATGTTGGGAGAGATTGAGATGCCGAACGAGAGATTACGTGCTGCCATGGCGGCCGGCGGCTGGACGTACAACGCCCTCGCGGACAAGGTCGAAGTCGATCCCAAGTCCGTCGAACGTTGGGTCAATCTGGGGCGTACGCCGCGTCGAGCCACGGCCATGGTGGCAGCAGAAACGCTAGGAGAAGATGTGCATGCTCTATGGCCATCGCTCAGGCAGGCACGCCCCGCCCGCGCCATCAGCCCGGAACTTGTGGCTCTCTACGACAAGCGGGCGGACGTACCCGTTTCCACCTTTGTGGACTTGCTGAGCCAGGCGCGCGAGCAGATCGACGTGTTGGTCTATGCCGCCGTCTTCCTGCACGAGGCGTATCCGAGACTCAACGAGCTCTTGGAGGAGCGAGCGGCCGAAGGGTGCACGATCCGTATCGCACTTGGCGATGCGGACAGCTCCAACGTTTTGGAACGTGGTGAGGAAGAGAAGTTCGGCCACGGGATTCAGTCCCGCTGCCGCCTCGCGCTGATGCACTATCGCCCCCTCGTGGGGGTACCTGGCATCGAGGTGCGGACCCATGCCACGACGCTCTACAACTCGATCTACCGGGCCGACGATCAGACCCTGGTCAACGCCCACGTCTGGGGCGTGAACGCCTACGCTGCGCCGGTCTGGCACCTGCGCCGAATTGGTGCAGGCGGCACGTTCGACACCTACGCGGACAGCTTCGAAGCTGTGTGGGTGACTGCGACGCCAGTCCGAGAAGGGTGACCATGGCACGGACCGAGTACTACGACGACGCAGACGCCCCCAAGCCCAACAGTTTGGTCGTCGCGGCGTCCGCGGTGGTTACCGACGACGAAGGGCGCATTCTTCTCCAGCGCCGACTGGACAACGATCTTTGGGCGCTGCCGGGCGGTGCCATGGAGATGGCCGACTCGCTCCCGGGAACCGCCATCCGCGAGGTGAAAGAGGAAACCGGCCTGGACGTGGAGATCACCGGCCTCGTCGGGACCTACACCGACCCGCGCCATGTCATCGCGTACACGGACGGTGAAGTGCGTCGACAGTTCAATGTCTGCTTCACCGCCCGAGCGGTCGGCGGGCAACTTGCGATCTCCGACGAGTCCACGGAACTGCGATTCATCCCGGCAGAGGCGCTTGACGAGTTGCCCATGCACCACACTCAGCGGCTACGCCTTCGTCACTTTCTGGAACATCGTGAGCAGCCGTACCTCGGCTGACCTCCATCCTTCTTTCTCGACCCAGTGGGGGTCGACATCATTGCTCAGACACAAGTGGCTGCTCTGCACTGTGACCGATGGGGTGTTGTCCAAGACGTCCTGGGTCTTCCGGTTCACCGCCACGGACTGAGATCAACCCGTGGCATTCACCAAGTCCGTCAACGCGGCTTCCGTCGTCCCGGCCCGCAGACGGACGGCGAAGGTGTAACCCTCATCGCAGAACACCAGGTCGAGACCCAGAGGTGTCAGCCTGCGGAAGACGATCGCCAACCAGATGGCGTCTTCCTGCCAGACGTCCATGTACAGGCAGTTACCGTGCTCGTGCAGATACGCCTCACCGGCACCGTTCTCGGTCTCGAACTGCCATATGAGACTGCGTACTTCGCTGCGTTGCGTCGAGTCGATCTCGACCCCGGACCACCGGGCACGGATCGCGTCTGTCAGCGCATCCCGGTCGATGCGCCATCCGCCCGCATCACCCTCTATCACCGCCAGGAACGTCATAGCCAGGATCTACCAGACGTCCGTGGGAGAGCAATGTTGTCTTCGGGATTGGTTGCGGCTCGGGGAACGGGTGCTCAGGCCCAGCCCTCCCGAGCCACCCGAGATTGAGCAATCCCCCCGTCCCCGCACGTACCCGTACCCGAGTGCACTCGGGTTTCGGAACGCGGACGGAGATCAGGGCATGGTGAGGAAGCTGTCGCGTGGTGGGGTCGCGTTGGCCGCGGGCCTGGTGGCCCTGCCCCTGGTGGCGGCTTGCGGGGGTGGTGGGGACGAGGCGACGGGGAAGGCCAGTGCCGTTGCCGCGGTGGTCGCGCCGGCCAAGGTCGAGGTGATCGCCGAGCTGACGGGGTGCGAGGTGAAGATCCGGACCGAGGCGGAGGAGCTGCGTGAGGGCGTCTGCCAGACCTCGGTGGGGGACTACCTCATCACCACTTTCCCCAAGGAGAAGCTGAAGGAGGTCTGGCTGGAGTCGGCCTCCATCTACGGCGGGAAGTACCTGGTCGGTCCGCAGTGGGCCATCTCCGCCAAGCCTCCCGTGCTCAAGAAGCTGAAGGCCAAGGTGGGCGGCACGATCCGGGACCTGAGTCAGCCGAGCGCCTCGTAGCCGCTGAGGGTGTACGCCTCCTCGTCGTCGATCGCGTCCTCGTCCCAGTCGATGGAGAGGGCGGTCGGACGGCCGTTCCGGGCGTGCTCGACGTCGACCGCGTCGGCGCCGTCACGCCGGGCCGCCTCCGCCTGCCGCAACAGTTCCGCGATCGTGGGCACCAGGGACAGGTCGTGGTCCACCACCCGGCGGGCGCTGTCGTCGAGGCCGGTGGCCTTGACGACCTTTCCGTCCCGGACCGTCACCTCGAACGTGCCGATCAGTGCCCGTTCGCCCTCGGTCGAGGTGAGGGTGTACCGGTACGCGGACGGTTCCGTCCATGCGGGCGCCGGTGTCGCCACCTCCTTCGGCTCCTCCCCGCACGCGGAGAGCGTCGACAGCAGCGTGCCGGCCAACGCGGCGGCGGCCAGGGCGCGGTGGCGTACTCGTACGGTGGCGGGTGTCGGCATGGTGATGGCCTCCTAGACCTCCTGGTGGGACGGGCGCCACTGAGACGCGGGACGCGCCGAGAACGTTCGGCGGGGACGCCTTCGGCACCACTTTCCGCCGCGGCCGGGGTGGAGGGCTCTGTTCCGGGGAGTGAGGGGGCAGCATGGCCTCATGACGAAGCTGTCCGCACCTTCGGCCCCTTCCGCCTCCCCGTCCACCTCGTCCCCGTGCGCATCGTCCCGGCCCTGTTCCTCGCTGCTGTCGCTGTGGTCCCAGGACTCCGTGCTGTCGATCGGATCGGTCGGATCCGTGCTCTCCGTGGGATCCGTGGGCTCGGTGCTGTCCATCGGCTCGATCGGGAGCGCCCTCTCGGTCGGCTCGATCGGTTCCTCCTTGTCGCTGATCTCGACCGGGTCATGGCTGAGCACGGGGTCCCTGTTCTCCGCCCAGTCACGGTGGTCGGTGCTGTCGTGGCGTTCCCGCGGAGGCTTTATGGCCGTAGGGGCAGTGGGAGCGGTGGGAGCGGTGGGCGTGGCGGCCGGGGGCGCTCTGCTGCTGAGCCGGCTGCTGAACAGGGCGGACAGCGCCGGCCGGTGACGTCACCTCTTCACGGCACCGCCCGCCGGCCGGCCCTCGCTCACGTCCTGCGCCAGGCGCCGAACAGCTCGTCCGGACCGTAGGCCGCACGGAGGCCGGCACAGCCGACCCCGCTGCGGGAGACCGCCACCAGGGGGACGGGCCGATCGGTGAGCGAAGCCCGGTGCTTCTGCAGCGCGGCCAGATCATGGTCGTCGAACGCGGAGTTCTCCAGCCACTTGACCGAGCCGAGGAAGAACAGCTCCCTGGCCACGGGCTGCCGGCGGGCGCGATCGGCGGCCTCGCGCAAACGCGAGAGCCCCGCTTCGCTTGCGCGAAACGGGGCTCTCGGAGTGGAGCGCCGGGCAGGCCTTGCACCTGCATTTCCCCGCAGGAAGCGGGGCGTCTTTCCTTGGACCACCAACGCATCGAGTGCTACCGGGCGTTTCCATTTCCGGTGAGCGGCTCGTGATCAACTATAGCGGATCTTCGGGGGTGTTGCATCCTCGAAGATCCGCCGGTCAGAGCAAGTGCGCCTGGGGGGCGTACTCGACGACCAGGTACTTGGCGTTGTGCTCGCCGAAGGCCGCCCGGAGGATCGGTTCGGCCGTGGCGGGGTCGTCGACGCCGATGACGATGCGGCCGGTGCCGTCGAGGCCGACCTCGCGCAGGTCGAAGGTGCCGTCCCAGCGGGTCATGTCCTCGCTGATCCGGTCGAGGAGGACGGTGAGGTCCCGTTCGTTGATGTCGTGGTCGTGGATGCGGAGGGTCACGCCCCGCTCGGCCGCGTCGCAGGCGGCCTCGTCGAACGCGGCGGAGGGGATGCGGTAGAGGTCCGCGCTCGCCGTGTCCTCGTCGACGACCAGACCGGCGTAGACGTCGGCGTGGCTGCCGGTCGTCAGCTTGTCCAGGCGGGTGAGGGTCCGCTGCAGTGGGGTGTCGTCCACGGTGTCGGCCCCGGCCGGCTCGGTGAAGCCGCCCTCCGGGCGGGTGCCGTGGCAGGTCGTCGTGGCGGCCGGTACGGCTGCCACGGTCTGCGCGCCGGCCGTCGAGCCCTGGAGCCCGCCGAGGGCCAGGACGGCGATGGCCACGGCCGCGATCGTGCCGGGCCTGACGGGTGTGCGCTCGGCCATGTGTCCCTCCGGTGTCCGCCGATGTGCGGCCGCCCGGGTGGGCGCGGCCGCGGTCGTTCCTGAGACGCCGGAGGGGGGCGCGGCGTTCGGCCCCTGGCCCGGAGATGTCACGCCCTCGTTGTTCTCACCCCCTCGCCGTTCTCTCTCCCCCCGCCGTTCTCACCCCTTCCGTCGCGTCCTCAGCGTCGCGCGGGGGTTGCGCTTCCTGAGCTTCGCCCGTCGCTGTGGGCCGCGGGCGGCCGGGGTCAGGCGCCAGTAGCCGTACGGGTTGTGGAAGAAGTCGTCGTCCTCGAACCGTTCGCACTCCAGGCGGTTCATGATCCAGCGCGGGGCGTCCTCGGCGATGCGGAAGCCCTCGCCGTCCTGGACGCCGTGCTCCGGCTGGTCCGTCAGCAGGTAGTACGACGCGATCTCCATGGTGGCGATCCAGTCGAGCATCAGCGTCGGCTCGGGCACCCCGGTGGTGCCGGGGGCCAGCTCCACGTCGGCCTCGCCCAGGAGGTGCATGCCGCAGCTGTAGTAGACCTCCCCGTCGTAGATCACCGGCGCGACCCAGGCCCGGACGAGGGCGCGCGCCAGGTCGTCCACGGTCTCGGCGGCCGCCGCCTCGCTCGCCAGGGCCAGCCACCGCTCGCGCCCGCAGGCCACCCCGCTGGACTCGTTCTTCACCGCGGTGACCCCGTGGGCCAGCAGGGCCGCGGTGACGGCCAGCGTGCGGCGGGACACGTCGAGGCCGGTGGCCTGGGAGATCGGCGGCGACAGGACGTAGACGACCGAGTCGTGTGCGTCCACCGCGGCCCAGTCGCTCTCGCCGAACCCGTCCTCGTCGGTGACCTGGCGGGATTCGAGCGCGGCGTCGAAGCACTCCCGCATCCGGGGGTCCGGCTCCCGCTGGAACTCGTCGAGTTCGAAGTCCCCGCCGCCGGCCTCCTCGACCACGCGGCCGAGGGCGTCGAGATCCAGGCCCACGCCGATCGCACACAGCACGTGCCGGGGCGTCACACCGGACGCCGGGACCACGAAACGCGTGCCCTCGATGACGTGTCCTTGCCATGCTTTGCTCATCCGCACAGCATCGCAGATGCCCGCACGAGATCCGGACCGCCTGGGCGCCAACACCCTTGCCGGACAAGCCCGTTCGCGCGCCTCCCCGCGCCCCGGGGAACGGGGCGCGGGGAGACGGGGCACGGGGAAACGGGACGCGGGGAGACGGCCGGTCACACCGAGCGGGCGGGTCGGCTCAGTAACCGACCCGGAACGTCGCGTCCGCCCTCTCCGTCGCCGTGGAGACCGGGTCGATGCGGAGCACGTAGTTGCTGTGGCGGAGGTAGCGGGTCGGGAAGTTGTACGAGCGGAAGGACGACCACGTGGAGTCCGCGAGGCCCGCGACCCGGGTGAAGGTGGCGTCGGCGGCGAAGGCCGGCGTGCCGTCGTTCACGTCCAGGCGGAGGGCGTAGTCGTAGTGCCGGAGGTAGCGGGTGGGGTGGCTGACCGACTGGAAGGAGACCCCGGAGGAGTCCGCCAGGCCCGGGACCAGCTTCCACTGGGAGTCGGTGAACGGGTCGAAGGGGTACTCGTCGATGCGGCCCACGTAGTTGCTGTGGCGGACGTAGCGGGACGGGAAGTTGTACGACTTGAGGCGGTTCCAGGCCGGCGCGCCCCACTTGGCCAGCAGGTTGGTGTACTCGGTCGAGGTGATCGGGTGGATGCCGCAGTGCTTGGAGTTGAGCGGCTGGGTGTAGAGCCTCTGGTCGAGGGCGGTCCAGGTGCCGGCGGCGAGGTCGCTCGACTGCCAGGCGTAGAACACGCCGTTGGGGGTGTACGTGTCTCCCCAGAGGTACCAGGTGGTGGAGGTCAGGGACTTGACCACCGTGGGGGCCTCGGTGCCGCCGTGGGAGGCCGCCGTGCTGAACGGGGTGAAGCTGCCGGGGTTCAGGGTCGTCGAGCGGGCACCCACGAGGGTCTGGTTGACCTTGTAGTAGAGGTAGTTGACGCCGTTCACGCCGACCGTGAGGTTGCCGTCGATGATGTCGTAGCCGGGGTCGAAGAAGACCTGGGGGCTGGACGTCGTGACGAAGTCGGTGGTGTAGCTGACCATGATGACGTTGTGGCCGCTGCTGTTCACCGAGGAGTAGAGGATGCCGTACCGGCCGCGCGCCGCGTCCCAGTAGGCCTCCGGGGCCCAGCTGTGGGTGGTGGTCATGTCGTGCAGCTTCACGCGCCGGTAGCCGGTGAAGGTGCGCAGGTCGGCCGAGTCCCAGACGTGGATGTAGGTGCTGTTGTAGTTCCAGTCGGTGCCCTTGAGGTCCGTCGCCAGGACGACGAACGTGCCGTCCTGCTTGCGCAGCAGGAACGGGTCGCGCAGCCCGCCGGCGCCCTGGGTGGGGGTGACCAGGGGCGCGTTCTGGTTCAGCGGCGTCCAGTTGAGCCCGTCCTGGCTGACGGCCAGGTGGAGGCCGTAGTCGGCCTCCAGCATGGTGGTGGACTCGGTGAAGTAGACCATCGCGTACGCCGAGTCGGCGGCGTGGGCGGTGCCGGCGCCGAGGGTGAGCACCCCGGTCGCGGCCAGCGGCACGGTCGCCGCCGTGCCGAGGAACATGCGGCGGGAGAGGCCGCGCCCGCTGGTCATGTCGCTCATGTCCGGCTCCACTTCTGGTTGTTCTGGCCGTTGCAGGACCACAGGACGAGCTTGGTGCCGTTGGTCGTCGCGGCGTTGTAGGCGTCCAGGCAGAGGCCGGAGTTGACGTTGACGATCGTGCCGTCGGCGTTCACGTTCCACTGCTGGTTGGTGCCGCCGTGGCAGTCCCAGATCACCACGCGGGTGCCGTTGGAGGTGCCGCGGTCCCAGGCGTCCAGGCACTTGTCGCCGTACACCACGAGTTCCTTGCGGGAGGTGTACTGCCAGACCTGGTTCTGCCCGCCGGAGCAGTCCCACAGCTGGGCGTCGGTGCCGTTGGTGATCGTGTTGTTGTCGATGTCCGCGCAGCGGCCGGAGCCCGTGCCGGTGATCAGCGTGCCGTTGGTGCCGGGCAGCGGCCGTACGACGATGCCTTCGAGGGTGGGGGCGCCGGAGAACGTGATCGTGTTGGCGCTGCCCTTCGTCAGTGACATGGCCACGGAGACGGTGCCGGGGGAGGAGCCGGTCGGCGGGAAGGAGACCTTCGTGGAGGTCTGGCCGTTGACGGTCAGCGTGCCGACGCGGGCCGCGGACCCGGTGTTGGTGTAGGAGACGTCGACGGTCTTCAGGCCGGTGTTCCCGGCGACCACGCCCGAGAAGCCCGCGGTGCCGGTGTACGTGCTCGACGGCTGCTCGGTGCCGCCCTTGACCGTGAGCATCACGGAGGAGCCCGCCGGGACGCTGGTGGTGTGGCTCGTGCCGGGTGTGCCGACGTCGCTGCGGCTCCACAGGTCACGGACGGTCGCGGGGGCGTTCGTCAGGCCCAGGTCGGACCAGCGGACGGTCATGTTCTGCGGGGTGGAGGTGCGGTTGAGCAGGACGACCGCGCGGTTGCCGGTGCCGGAGAGGACCTTGCCGTAGACCTGGAGACCGGTGGTGTCCTCGGCGACCTTGACGCCCTGCTGCCCGCGGGGGTCCTGGTCGACGGCGATGACCTCGGGGTTCTTGAGAATGTTCGCCGTGGCGGTGGTCATGGTGGAGAGGTCGTTGCCCGCGAGCAGCGGGGCGCCGGAGATCGCCCACAGGTTCATGTGGGTGCGGTCCTGGGCGGCGGTGAGGCCCATGCCGATCATCAGCATGTCGGGGTCGTTGTAGTACCCGGTGTGCTGGGCGGTGGGGTGCACGTTCCGGTCGTAGTTGGTCAGCATGCCCGCGTACGTCAGGCCCTGGCCGTGGTAGAAGATGTCCGTGTTCGTCCGCCACATGGGGCCCATGCCCGGTGCCCAGTTCCAGGGGTTGGAGTAGCCCCAGTTGCACAGGGAGAGGGTGAGGGGGCGGCCGGTGGTGGCGGTCGCGGTGGCCACGGCGTCGCTGATCGCCTGGTAGGTCGTCTTCGGGTCGAGGCGCTCGGCGTCGCCGCCGCACCAGTCGACCTTCACGAAGTCGAAGCCCCACTTCGAGAACTGCGTCATGTCCTGGACGTAGTGGCCCTCGCTGCCGCTGCCGGGCGCGGCGGGGCGGCCGGTGGGGAAGTAGTAGCCGCAGCCGTCCTTGCCGGCGTCGGTGTAGATGCCCGCCTTCAGGCCCTTGCCGTGGATGTAGTCGGCGATGGCCTTCATGCCGCCGGGCCACTCGGCCTCGTCGACGGTGATGTTGCCCGCGCTGTCGCGGGTGCCCTGCCACCAGCCCTCGTCGATGTTGATGTACTCGTAGCCGGCCTCGGGCAGCCCGGCCGCGACGAACGCGTCGACCTGCCGCTTGATGACGTTGTAGTCGACCTTCGCGGCGAAGGCGTTCCAGGAGGCCCAGCCCATCGGGGCTTCTGGGACGGCGATCTGACGGTCGGTCACTGCCACCGGCTCGGCGTGCAGTTCGGCTGCGGGGGCGGCCGTCGAGGCCGCTCCGGTGGGCGGCTGGGCGAAGAGGAGTGCGGCCGCCGCGGTGGTGGCCAGGGCGAGGGACCGTATGAGCGTGGATCTGCAACGGCGCCTGAAAGCAGGGGAGTTGGTGCGGTGAGGGGGGCGCATTCGGCTCCTTCGATGGATATCCGGGGGTCGATATCTCGAACAAGGATCGGCTCGCCGAACATTTCGGCTGGCCGAAAGTAGGGCCGGGAGAGACGGAAGTCAACGGGTGTGGCACAGGCGATTTTTGAACCGGTCACAAAATTCCGGCGCCCCTGGCCCCGGAAGGTCCGCGGGGGGTACGCGAAGGTCCCGCCTCGCGGAGAGACGGGACCTTCGGGGTGTCCGGGTCGGCGGTGCCGGACGGGCCGGCGGGTTCGATCACCGGCCTGTGCGGGTCACTTGGTCGCCGTCGGCCTCCTCGATGCCGCCGTCGCCCCCGCCACGTCCGTCAGCGGGCGCAGCCGGTACGTGTACGTGTAGTCGCGGTTGGCGAAGAGCTTGTACTCGTCGTGGGTGTGGGCGCCCCAGCTGTTGTCGCCGCCGACTCCCATCTGACGGTGGTTGACGCGCAGGACCGGGGTGTCGCGGGGGGTGAGGTGGTAGTCGTGGCGCAGGCCCGTCGACAGGTCCTCCGGGGTGAAGTACGAGGCGTTGATCTCGATCAGGCCGTCGCCCGAGACCAGCAGGCCCTCACCGTTGCGGTCCGTGACGGCGGCCCAGCGGACGTCGGTCTTGTTGCCGTTCTCCTGGGGGCGGATGTAGCCGGACCACTGGTCGGCGATGTCACCGGAGTAGAGACCCACGTCGGTGCCGTTGTTGCGGTCCCAGTGGTTCTCCTCGGGGCCGCGGCCGTAGTAGTGCAGGCGCTCCAGGCGGCGGTTGAGCAGGAACAGCGTGCCCACCTCGGGGATGTACGGGAGGGAGGAGGCACCCGGGTGCAGGGTGTTGTCGACCTTGATCTCGGCGTTGCCGAACACCGTGTAGGTGGTCGTGTAGGTGGACTCGGTGGTCGTCGGGAGTGTGCCGCTGACCTTGATCTCCACGGCCCGCTCCCCGAGCGCGCGCACGGTCACACCCGTGACCTTGCGGTTCGTGCCCGCGTCCCGCCAGGTCTGGTTCCGGGTGTGCTGTCCGTTGCCGTGGTCGTTGTCGGTGGGGGCCCGCCAGAAGTTGGGCACCGGTCCGTCGGAGATCAGCCGGTTGCCGCCCGCCTTGTACGAGGTGATCGTGCCGCTCGCCTTGTCGACGGTGACGGAGAAGCGGCCCGGGTAGCCCTTGCCGGTCACCGTGACGGCCTCGTCGCTCTCCTCGTACGTCAGCTCCGGGACGTCCGCCAGCGGGACGGGTGTCACCGCCGGGCTGCCCGCGTCCACGGGCAGCTGCTCCCGGGCCACCTCGAAGCCGGCCTCGGCCCACGGGGCGGCGTCCTTGGTGGTGAAGGAGAGTTCGAGGAAGTACTCGGTGCCGGGGGCCGGGGAGGCGGGGAGGTCGAAGGGGACGGTGATGTCCTTGGTGGACAGGGGACCGACGTCCAGCTGGTCGCGGGTGAGGCGGCCCTCCTGGATCTTCCTGCCGTCGGCCACCAGGGTCCAACCGCCGTCCAGCTCGCGGAGGTTGGTGAAGAGGTACTCGTTGGTGAGCGTGACCTTCTTCGAGGTCAGGGTGGTGCCGGTGGCCGGCTTCGCGTGCACGGCCTGGTAGATGCGCTTGACCTCGGCCGCCTTGCCGGTGTGGCCCCGGTCGGCCTTGATGATGCCGTCCGCGACGAAGGCGCCGTCGTTGGGGTTGTCGCCCCAGTCACCGCCGTACGCGAGGAACGAACGGTCCTTCGCCCGGCTCTCCTTCACCTCGACCGTCGCCGCGTCGAACCAGAAACGCACCCCCTCGTCCCCGGCGCCACGCCCCGTGGAGGCCAGCTCGGAGGCGCTCAGGGCGCGGGCGTACACGCGCGCCCGCCGGATCGTGCCGCTGAGTTCGCGCGTCGGATTGTCCGTGTCGGTGCCGAGCGCGAGCGGGGCCACGTTCACGCCGGGCCGCCGGGTCGTGGTGCGGGTGGCCTTCACCTCGCCGTCGACGTAGAGGGTGAGGGACCCGGAACCGGCGTCGAAGACACCGGCGACATGGTGCTCGCGGCCGGTCCAGCCCTCGGCCGGGAGCCCCCAGCTGACGCTGACCCACTGGCCGCCGCCGTAGATGAAGAACTCGATGCTCCTGTCGCTCTGCTTCAGCGCGTACTGGGTGTCGCCCTTGGCGATGATCGGCTGGTGGCCGCCGGTGACGTGCGGGGTGAACCACGCCTCCAGCGTCAGGGAGCCGGTGAGGTCCAGGGCCGGGTCGCGGGTGAAGCCGGTGGCGCCGGACAGGCCCTTGTCGCGGCTGAACGTTCCTGCGGCGGTGAGCAGTTGGCCCTGCAGCTTGTTCGGGCCGGCGTCGGTGAAGACCTTCAGCCGAGGGATCGGCCAGGTCAGCGACTGGTCGACGAAGTCCCAGATCCAGCCGCCCTGGAGGACGGGGTAGCGCCGGACGAGGTCCCAGTACTTCTTGAAGTTGCCGGTCGAGTTCCCCATGGAGTGCGAGTACTCGATCATCACGTACGGCCGGGTGTCGGAGGTGTCCTTCGCCCGCTGCTCGACGCGCTGCGGGCTGTCGTACATCTCCGACCGTATCTGGCTGATGGCCGGCCGGTCGTCGCCCTCGTACTGGATGACACGGGTCTTGTCGTACGACTCGATCCAGTCGCGCATGGCGACGAAGGTGGAGCCGCCGCCGGCCTCGTTGCCGAGGGACCAGATGACGACGGAGGCGTGGTTCTTGTCGCGGTGGACCATGTTCCGGGCGCGGGCCACGCACGCCTTGGTCCAGTCGGGGTCGTTGCCGGGGAAGCGGTCCCGGATGCCGTGCGTCTCCAGGTTCGTCTCGTCGACGAGGTAGAGGCCGTACTCGTCCGCCAGCTCGTACCAGAGCGGGTTGTTGGGGTAGTGCGAGGTGCGGACGGAGTTGATGTTGAGCCGCTTGATGATGCCCATGTCCTGGACCAGGTCGGCGCGGGTGAGCGCCATCCCTCGGTCGGGGTGCATCTCGTGGCGGTTGGTGCCCCGCAGGGAGACCGGCTTGCCGTTGATCCGCATCAGCCCGTTCCTGAGCGCGAACTCGCGCAGGCCGACGCGGTGGGAGAGGGTCTCGACGACCTTGCCGGCCGGGTCGCGCAACTGCAGGACGGCCGTGTAGAGGGTCGGGTGCTCGGCGGACCACAGCTCGGGGGACGGCACGGCCCGGGCGGCCTGGACGGTCACGTCCTCAACCGTGGCGGAGGCGCCGACGGTGACGGACTGGACGAGGGGGCGGGACCAGACGGCGTGTCCGCCGGCGTCGTAGAGCTGCGTCTCCACGGAGTACGCGCCCTCGTGCCCGGCCTCGTAGGCGCGCACGCTCGCCGTGACGGACAGCTCGGCGGTGGTGTAGTCGTCGGCGAGCGGGGTGTCCAGCTTGAAGTCGCGCAGGTGCACGGCCGGGCTGGACCAGAGGTAGACCGAGCGGAAGATGCCGCTCAGCCGGATCATGTCCTGGTCCTCCAGCCAGTCGCCGTCCGAGTACCGGTAGACCTCGACGGCGATCTGGTTCGACCCCGGCTTCAGGTGCGGGGTGATGTCGTACTCGGCCGGGTCGTAGGAGTCCTCGTGGTAGCCGACGAGTTCGCCGTTGATCCACACGTAGTGGGCCGACTTGACGCCCTCGAAGTGCAGGAAGGTGCGGCGGTCGCCGGCCGTCCAGTCCTTGGGCAGCTGGAAGGAACGGCGGTACTGGCCCACGGGGTTGTAGCGGGTCGGCGCGTTCGGCGGCTGCGCCTCCTCGCCGCGGCCGTTGGGGCCCCACCAGGGGTAGGTGATGTTGATGTAGATGGGGAAGTCGTAGCCGTGCAGCTGCCAGTTGGACGGCACCGGGATGGTGTCCCAGTCGCTGTCGTCGACGTCGGTCCGGTAGAAGTCCTCGTCCCGGTCGCCGGGCCGTTCGACGTACGCGAACCGCCACTTGCCGTCGAGGCTGAGCCGGTACGGGGAGCGGGTGCGGTCGGCGGCCAGTGCCTGTCTGACGTCCGCGTACGGCATGAGGGTGGTGTGCGGCGGTTCGGCGCCGACCTGGAAGAGGGCCATGTTGCCGGACCACTCGGGGGTGCCGTCGGCCTTCGACGCGAGGAGCGGGGCCGCGTGGGCGGCGCCACCGGAGAGGGCCACGGCGCCGAGGACGGCGGCGCCGCCCTCCAGCAGGCGGCGGCGGCTCATGACGGGGCGGGCGGCGGGGGTGCCTGTGTGCGGGTGCGGGTGGGGCATGTACCGGGGCCTTCCTCGACGACATTGGGGAGTGCACGTGCGGAGGAGCGTCGGATGGTGTCCGAAGTTGTTGAAAAACCGGGCCCACCCTAGGACTTCGACCAGAACGGGAGCAATGAATCTGTCGCACTTTGTGCGATCGTGAGGGCGTGGGAGCCGGTGCGGCCGGGAGAGCGCGAGGGTGACGGCCACGTGGGTGCGTGCGCGGGTGTTGCCCGCCGCGGGCCCGTCCCGCCGCTTACGGTGCCCCCATGGTGGTGGGTGTGGTGTTCGCGCTGTGCGCGGCGGTGTGCATGGGGACGGCGACCGTGCTGCAGGCGCTGGGCGCGCGGCGGGCGACGCCGAGGGACCCCGGCCGCGGCCGGGGCCGGACCGTGGTGGAGGTGCTGCGCGGCTGGCCCTTCCTCGCTGGGGCGGGCCTCGACACGGCGGGTTTCGCGGCCCAGGTGGTGGCCTTGCGGCTGGTGCCGTTGTTCCTGGTGGAGGCGGCGGTGGCCGCGTCGCTGGCGGTCACGGCGGTGGGCGGCACGGCCGTGCTGGGGCTGCGGCTGCGGCGGGCCGAGTGGGGGGCCGTGGCCCTGGTGTGTCTGGGCCTCGCCACGCTCGCGGTGTCCGCCGGGCGCACGGGCGACGGGCACGGTGACACCGCGCTGCGGGTCGCGGTGCTGGTGGCGTCGGTGCTGGTGGTGGCGGGCGGGTGGGCGCTGGGCGGCCGGCTGCGGCGGGGCCGGGCGGTCGTGCTGGGAGCGGCGGCGGGGCTGAGCTTCGGCCTCACCGCGATCGCCGTACGTCTGCTGCCGGACGCGACCGTCCCCGCGATTCTGGCGCAGCCGGCCGCGTACGCCGTCGTCGTCTCCGGTCTCGGCGGCTACCTCCTCCTCGTCCAGGCCCTCCAGTCGGGCTCGGTCACGGCGGCCACGGCGGCGATGGTCATCTGCGAGACCGTCTGGCCGGGCGTCTTCGGGGTGGTCTGCCTCGGCGACTCGACGCGGGCCGGGTACGGGTGGCTCGCCGTGACCGGGTTCGTGGCGTGTGTGGGGGGCGGGGTGGCACTGGCGCGGTTCGGGGAGGCGGGGGAGTCGGGAGGGTCGGGAGAGGCCGGGGAGGCGGGCGAGGCAGCGGGGTCGGGGGAAACGGCGTGCGGGCGGTGACCCGTGCCCGGCGGTGACCCGTGCCCGGCGGTGACCCGTGCCCGGCGGTGACCCGTGCCCGGTGGTGACCCGTGCCCGGTGTGACTCGTGCCCGGTGTGACTCGTGCCCGGTGGGCGGCAACCTTCGCGGGGGCCGCGGCGACCACCTCGTGCAGTGAAGGCACGTGAAATCCCGCCCCCCACCGAGGGAGTTCACCATGCGCACCCCCCACACCCGCGTCGCGAGACTGCTCACCGTGCTCGCCGCCGTCCTGGCCGTGCTGCTCGCGCCCGGTCTGACGACGCCGTCCGTCGCGCAGGCGGCCAACGACCGGGCCGCCGTCCAGGACCGGGCCGAGGCGGCGGCCGTCTGGAACCCGCCCTCGAACCTGGTCCAGCCCCTCGGCGAGGTCTGGAACCACGTCGAGTCGACCTACGGGAATCTGTACGGCTTCCGCAACTACGGCTGGGACCAGATCATGGCCAACCGCGGGAGCGTCAACTACTGCGTCCGCTGGGAGTCGGACCAGCCGGTCAGCGCCGCCCTGCGCGACCAGATCCACGCCGCGCTGAAGAAGCAGTTCGGCAAGTGGATGGCGGCCATGGTCGACAACGGCCAGGGACACAACGCCTGGCCGTACACCACCGTCCCCGTCAACATCGTCGGCTGGGCGGTGAAGAACCGCTCCACCCTCCAGTGGACCGACAACTCCGTCGACGTCTACACCAACATCCTGGACGGCGCCGGAGCCCCGCAGTGCGCTCCCGACTGCGGCCGCTTCTTCCACCAGGACGGCAACTACTCGCGCTGTCCCGGCGGCGCCGCCCGCCACTACGACCAGTCCCTCTGGCTCACCGAGGGCTTCGGCGGCGGCGCCGGCGGTGACTGGGGGCAGCGCATGGGCCGCTCCTACTTCACCGGTGCCCTCGGCCAGGAGAACATCCACATCTATCTGCACGAGGTCGGCCACACCTTCGGCCTCGACGACTTCTACGACTGGTCCCCGACCGGCCAGTGCTGCTTCCTGATGAAGGCCGGCAGCGCCACCCGGATCACCGAGTTCGACACGTGGATGTTCCGCGACTTCTGGCGTCATATGAAGTCCCGTTACGGCCTCTGACCCCCTCCCGTCACCGACGTGCGCGGGGCCGTGACAGATGTCATGGCCCCGCTGTGAAGGCGCTCGTCCGCGGGAACGATGCGGCGCGGACCGGCTGTTCGTGACAATCGCTGTACAGGGCAAGGGAGTTGACCACCCGGGCCCTGAGAAAGCCGGACGTGCCCGGGGCGGGCACGTCGGCGTCGTCACGAACGCCGGAAACGAGGGACCAGCCGTGCGCATCACCCATCTCGCCGGGACAGCTCTGGGCACCACACTCCTGCTTCTCACGGCGGTACCGGCCGCCTCGGCCGTACCCGCGGCGGGCAGCACCGCCGGGAGCAAGGCTCCCGGGTCGGGCAGACTGGACCGGGCCGAACTGCGCGGCACGCTCGCCGCGATCCACGAGGCCGGGATGTACGGCACGTACTCCTCGGTGCGCGACGGCCGCGAGCGCTGGACCGGCGCGGCGGGGCTGGCCGACGTGGACACCGGCCGCAAGGTCACCCCGAACATGCGGCACCGCGTCGGCAGCATCAGCAAGACGTTCACGGCCGTGGCGGTCATGCAGCAGGTGGAGCGGGGCCGGATCCGCCTCGACGCCCCCGTCACGCGTTACGTCCCCGAGCTGTTCCGGGGGACCGGCACCGACGCGAACGCCCGGGAGCGCGGCGACGCCATCACCGTACGCATGCTGCTCAACCACACCAGCCACATCGGCGACTACGTCCTCGGCGCGTTCCCCTCCCTCAGGCAGAACTCCACCTCCAGCCTCGACGAGAACCGTTTCCGCTCGATCAGCCCCCGAGAACTGGTCCGGCTGGGCCTCGCCGCCGACGCCACCGGCACGCCCGGCGCGCGGCCCGGCTCGTACTCCAACACCAACTACGTCCTCGCCGGCCTGATCCTGGAGAAGGTCACCGGCCAGAAGGCGTCGACGTACATCACCCGGCAGGTCATCGACCGGGCCGGGCTGCACCACACCTCGTTCCCGCGCACCCCGTACATCAAGGGTCCGCACGCCCGGATGTACGAGTCGTTCTACGGGCTGATCGACCCGCCCCGCGACTACAGCGTCTACGACATGTCCTGGGCCTCCACCGCGGGCGCGATCATCTCCACGACCGACGACCTCAACCGTTTCTACCGTGAGCTGCTGACGGGCGGCCTCGTCGGCCGGGCGTCCCTCGCGGAGATGCGGCGCACGGTCCCGGTCCTGGTCGGCCCGGACGCCACCATCGACTACGGCCTCGGCATCTACGCCCTCGACCTCCCCGGCTGCGGGCGTTTCTGGGGCCACGACGGCGGTGTCTTCGGCGCCGGCACCATCAGCTTCACCGGCGCGGACGGCAAGCGGCAGCTCTCCATGGGCTACAACCTGATGAAGTACCAGCGCCTCAACGAGGAGGGTACGGAGCTGGAGCCGAGCCCGATCGACGACGCGGTCATCATCCACCTGGTGAAGGGACTGTGCCCGTCCCTGGACACGGGCCCGGGCTCCGGGGCGGCGCTGAAGTCCGGGATCGCGGCGGCGGACGCCCGGCGGCTCCTGCCGAGCGGCCTGCCGGACGTGGGCCTGTCCACCGGCACCGGCCCGCTGGCCCCGAACCGTCCGGTGGCCCCGAAGCCCTGATCGTCGGCCGCGGTGGGCAGGACGCTTCCGTCACCGCCCGCACGGCCTGGGGAGAGCAGCGACCTTGTCCACCTTCGTCATCTTCGACCTGGAGTTCACCACCTGGCCGGGGGCCATGGAACAGCACTGGTCGGCCCCCGGCCAGCTGCGGGAGATCGTGCAGATCGGCGCGCTGCGGCTGAACGCGGAGTACGCGGTCGTCGACACGTACGACACGCTGGTCCGGCCGGTGGTGAACCCGGTCCTCTCCCCGTACTTCACGACCCTCACCGGTATCGGGCAGCAGGCGGTCGACCGGGACGGTCTCGCGCCGGCCCGGGCCCTGAGTGACTTCCTCGCCTTCTGCCAGGGACAGTCCGTCCTCTCCTACGGCAATGACATGGTCGTCGTCGGCGAGAACATCGGCTGGGCGCGGGCCCGGGGCGAGGAGATCGGGCCCAGCGTGCTCACCCCCGGCTTCGTCAATCTCCGCCCCTGGCTGAACGCCGTCGCCCCGGCGACGGCGGGCATCAACTCGGGCCGCCTGTGGAAGGCCCTGGGCCTCCCCCGGCCCAGCGTCCCGGGCGACGAACACGCGGCCCTCTTCGACTGCCACTCCATCGCGCTGGCACTGCGGCACCTGGCGGGGCAGGGGGTCGTGCTGCCGGACGGTCTCCTCGCAGGGCGCTGATCAGCTTCGGGCGCGGCCGGCGAGGCGGTCCAGCTCCTCGCCGATCGCCTCGCGCAGCCCGTCGTGGCGCGGCCCGAGCGCGTACCGCGCGTGGCTCCACCGCTCCCGCGGGTACAGCCACACCGGCCTGCCGACCAGCTCCGGCGGCTCCCACGCGTAGCGCGGCCACACATGCGCGTGCAGGAACGGGTCCGTGTTCCCGAGGATCTCCAGGTTGACCCGCCGGAACGCCGGATCCAGCCGGGCGCAGGCCCGCTCGACGGCCTCGCCCAGCCGGTCCATGTCGGCCAGGAACGCGGTCCGCCGGTGCGCCGGCAGCTCCGACAGCCGCCCTACCGCCGGGTCGTCCACGAGCAGTACGCAGTACCCGGGCAGGAACTGCGTGTCCCCGATCACCGCGAACCCGGCCGTGAGCCTGCGCAGCACGGTCGGGTTGGCACCCCGGAGCGCACTGCCGATCCGCTCGTCGCGCCACTCCTCGGTCATGGTCCGTGACTCTACAATCACCGCCTCGCCGTCCAACCCTTGAGCATCCGGGAGCTGTTGTGTCCGACGAACCCACCGTCCGTGAACTGCGTCTGGTCGTCACGGCCGCCGACTACGACGCCGCGCTGCACTTCTACCGGGATGTGCTGGGGCTTCCCGAGCGGGCCGCGTTCTCGTCGGACGGGGGGCGGGTGTCGATCCTCGAAGCGGGACGGGCGACGCTGGAGATCACCGATCCGCGGCACGCGGAGTTCATCGACGAGGTGGAGGTCGGCCGTCGCGTGGCCGGGCACGTGCGGGTGGCCTTCCAAGTGGACGACTCGACCGTGGTGACCGCGAGGCTGGCGGCGGCCGGCGCCGAGGTGCTCGCCGAGCCGACCCGCACGCCGTGGAACTCCCTGAACGCCCGCCTCGAAGCGCCGGGCGCCCTGCAGCTGACGCTGTTCACCGAACTCGGCGACGGTGAGGGCGGAGAGGGGGACGGCGGAGAGGGGGACGGCGGGGAGGGAGACGGCGGCGGCGATGGGAGCTGAATCACCATGACCAACTTTGCATGATCATGCGTTAGCGTGCATAATCTTCCTATGTCCAAGGTCCTCACCTCTCTTCCGGCCGGCGAGCGCGTCGGCATCGCCTTCTCGGGCGGGCTCGACACCTCGGTCGCCGTCGCGTGGATGCGCGACAAGGGTGCTGTCCCCTGCACCTACACGGCTGACATCGGCCAGTACGACGAGCCCGACATCGCCTCGGTGCCCGGCCGCGCGAAGACCTACGGTGCCGAGATCGCGCGCCTGGTCGACTGCCGCGCCGCGCTGGTCGAGGAGGGCCTGGCCGCGCTGACCTGCGGCGCGTTCCACATCCGTTCCGGCGGGCGGGCGTACTTCAACACCACCCCGCTCGGCCGTGCCGTCACCGGCACGCTGCTGGTCCGGGCGATGCTGGAGGACGACGTCCAGATCTGGGGCGACGGCTCGACCTTCAAGGGCAACGACATCGAGCGGTTCTACCGCTACGGTCTGCTGGCCAACCCGCACCTGCGGATCTACAAGCCCTGGCTGGACGCCGACTTCGTCACCGAGCTGGGCGGCCGCAAGGAGATGTCCGAGTGGCTGGTCGCGCACCAGCTGCCGTACCGGGACTCCACGGAGAAGGCGTACTCCACCGACGCCAACATCTGGGGCGCCACCCACGAGGCCAAGACCCTGGAGCACCTGGACACCGGCGTCGAGACCGTCGAGCCGATCATGGGCGTCCGGTTCTGGGACCCGTCGGTCGAGATCGCCACCGAGGACGTGACGATCGGCTTCGACCAGGGCCGCCCGGTCACGATCAACGGCAAGGAGTTCGCCTCCGCCGTCGACCTGGTGATGGAGGCCAACGCCATCGGCGGCCGCCACGGCCTCGGCATGTCCGACCAGATCGAGAACCGCATCATCGAGGCCAAGAGCCGCGGCATCTACGAGGCCCCCGGCATGGCCCTGCTGCACGCCGCGTACGAGCGCCTCGTCAACGCCATCCACAACGAGGACACCCTCGCGCAGTACCACTCCGAGGGCCGTCGCCTCGGCCGGCTGATGTACGAGGGCCGGTGGCTGGACCCGCAGGCCCTGATGATCCGGGAGTCCCTGCAGCGCTGGGTCGGCGCGGCCGTCACCGGTGAGGTCACCCTGCGGCTGCGGCGCGGCGAGGACTACTCGATCCTCGACACCACCGGCCCGGCGTTCAGCTACCACCCGGACAAGCTGTCCATGGAACGCACCGAGGACTCGGCCTTCGGCCCGGTCGACCGGATCGGCCAGCTCACCATGCGCAACCTCGACATCGCCGACTCGCGCGCCAAGCTGGAGCAGTACGCCGGTCTCGGCCTGATCGGCACCGGCAGCCCCACCGTCGGCGCCTCCCAGGCCGCCGCCACCGGCCTGATCGGCACCATGCCGGAGCTGCCCCAGGGCGGCGCGGAGGCCATCGCCTCGCGCGGCGAGGTCTCCGAGGAGGACGCGCTGCTCGACCGCGCGGCGATGGAGTCCGGCACGGACTGACCGCCGGGCGGTACCGGTTCACACCACGGCCGAGGCCGGTTCGACGCCCACCCGCGTCGGGCCGGCCTCGCGTCGTCTCCCGGAGGGATCGGGCCGCCTCCCGGAGGGATCAGGCGCTGCCGTGCTTCCGCAGCGCGTCGAGGATGCGGCCCGCCGTCAGCCGGATGTTGAACGCGGTGACGGAGGAGCGGGGAGAACGGGGGGAACGGGGGGTGTGCGCGAGCGCCGTGATCTCGCCGAGCAGGCCGTGTGCGTCGCGCGGCAGCTCGCCGTGCCCGTTCACGTACCGGCTGATTCCCCACAGGGCCTCGTACCGCACGAGTTCCGACGGATCGTGGAGGTGGCCGAGCAGGAGGCGCACGTCGCCGTCCTCGTCCTCGTCGAGCAGGGAGACGACGGCCGCCCTGACCTTGTCGGACGGGTGGCCGATCAGCCGCCGTACGGCGGGAAGTGCCTCGGGGTACTCGCCGAGCGCGTTCCGGGTGTGGCGCAGGACCGTCTCGTCGGCCGTCAGGAGGGCGAGCAGCGCCTCGACCGCCGCGCGCCGCTCCCGGCGGGGCCGCCCGTGCCGCCCCAGCCCCGCCAGCCCCCGCAGTGCTCCCACCCGAATCCGCTCGTCGGGATCGCGCAGGAGCGGCAGCAGCAGCGCGGTGGTCCGCGGGTCGCCCCGCTCGCCCAGCGCCACGGCGGCGGCCGCCCGGACCTCGGGACGGCCACGACCGGGCACCGGCTCGCTCCCGGTCCCGGGCCCGGAGACGGCCACCGTTCTGATCCACTCCCAGGACTCCGACGTGTCGAGGCGGGCCAGCGTCCAGACCGCGGTGGACCCCGCGTCCGGGTGGTCCAGCCAGCGCACGGCGAGCGGCAGGGCCCGCTCCTCGCCCCGCCACCCGAGGGTGTGGAGCATCTGCCGGGCGGCCTCCGGGTGGGTCTCGGCCGCCAGCGCGGAGAGGATCGCGTCGACCGCGCGGGTCCCGTTCTCGTCGGACAGCTTGGACGCGGAGATGCCCCGGACCTCCGGGCACTCGTCGCGCAGGCCCGCGAGGAGTGAGTCGCGCAGCCCGGCCAGGTCCTTCGACGGCAGCATGTCCAGGGCCCGCACCCGCGACAGCCCCCGGCCCTGCCGGGCGGTGCGCAGCAGCAGCTCCCGTACGGGCCGGTCCCGAAGCAACGGGTACAGGGCCGTGCGCGCGTGCCCCCACACCAGGGGCTCGGGGTCGCCCAACAGCCGTACGAGCAGCTCCGGTTCGGGCGTCTCGTCCCGGACGCGCAGGCCCAGCAGCGCGTTGATCCGCAGGTGCCGGTCCGTGTCCTGCGACAGCCGCCGCAGCGCCGCCACGACCTCCGGCCCGGTCAGCGCCAGCCGCTCGGCGGCGAGCGAGGCCCGGCGCCGTACGGCCGGATCCGCGTCCCCCATCAGCGCGACGACCACCGCGCCCGCGTCGTCGCCGTCGCCGTCAGTCGGCCCCAGTCGGCCGAGCGCGTCCGCCGCCGCGGCCCGCACCACGGCCGCGGGGTCCTGCGCGGCCCGTACGACGGCGTCCCGCACCTCGGCGGCCACTTCCCCGGACGGGGCGGCCCGCCGTCCCACCCGCCCGAGCCCTTGGGCGGCGGCGGCCCTCCGCCCGGGTTCCTCGGCCGCCGACTCCCGCAGGAAGAAGGCGATCTGATGCGCCGCGCCGTCGGCCCCGCCACCCCTGACACCCTTCACGCGTCCCCTCCGATCCCCCTGCGCCGCCCTAGTCGTCCCCGTTGTTGCGGGAGGTGGAGCCCTTGTTCGCCTTGAGGACGATCTCGCTCAGCACGTCGGTCGCCATGGCCACGCCGCGGGCCCAGCGGGGGGCGTCGCCCCGGGCCGTCCAGTAGACGCAGACGACGCCGCCGACGGCGAACAGCACGATGACGGACAGGACGAGTACGAGCACGGTGGCCATCGCTCTCTGTGGTGAGGGGTGGGGTCGTGGTGGCGGCGATCCCGTAGGTCTCGGCCAGTTGTACGACAGGGAGACGCGCGGGGGCGGGGGGCAGGTTCCGCCCGGGCCGCCCCCGGGCGGGGTTGGTCGCGCCCGGGGTGTCAGTGGGGCGCGGTACGTTCCGGGCATGGGCATCTACGTGGTCAGCGTCGGCAGGCAGGAGTGGTTCGAGGAGGGGGAGGAGCCCGAGGACGGCCTGGGGCGGGTCGCTCGCGCGCTCGACGACGAGCTGCGGCGCCGAGGGCTGCCGGCCTTCGAGTCGATGCCCGAGGCGACGGACCTGGTCCGGGGCTCGGGGCTGACGTTCGAGGAGAAACTGGTCCCGCCGATGGACGGGTTCGTGCGGCTGTGCGAGGCGCTTCTCACGCGTGCGGAGACCGAGACGCTCTGCGGCTGGACGGTGCTGGTGCCGATGCCGCTGGAGGAGGACATCCGGCTGGACGGCGTCGAGTCCGCCTACACGGACTCGACCGTGGTCGCCGGGGCTCCCCGGGTGCTGGCGCTCGCCGAGCGATTGGCGGCGGCCGTCGAACTGCCGCCCGAGACACCGGCGATGTGCGACAACCTCGACCTGACGATGTGGTTCCTCGACGGCCCGGCGAAGGAACTGGCCGCGCGCCGGCCGGGCCCGTGGGCCGACGATCTCGACACCGCCTTCTACGTGGCCCTGTACCTGCGCGCGGCCCAGCACGTGCTGCGACGCGGCTGCCCCCTCGTCTACACCTGAGTCACCCTCCCCAGGAACGCGGCCAGCGTGTGCGTGGCCGTGTTGTGGGCCGTGGCCGCGAACAGCGGGTCGAGGTGGTTCATGCCCTCGTCGGACTCGTAGACGGCGTACGGGATGCGGGACCCGGCGACGACGCGGCGGGCGCTCTCCACGGCGGTGCCCCGGTAGGCGCTGGTCTGGAAGGCGTAGAGGGGTATGCCGAGGCCGGAGGCGTGGCGCAGGCGCAGGCCGAGCGAGCGGGCGAGGTCGGTGTCGGCGTAGGCGTCGCTCACGTCCAGGTCGACGGAGAGCCGCGCCGGCCAGTACCACTCCCACACACCGGGCACGGGGCCCGCGTACGCCTCGGCGACCCGCCCGATCGGTGTGATCCCCGTGTCGACCCACCCCCGTACGCCGTCGGCGTCGGCCTCCGCGGCCAGGTGGCCGGAGTGGACGCTGATGTCGTTCGGCCAGCCGAAGCCGGCGTCCACGAACGTGCCGAGCAGCGCGGCGTTGGTCACCGGGAACGGCACCCGCAGCGCCTCGGGCACGCGGTCCTGGAGGACGGAGCGTCCCTCGGGGTCGTGCCGGGCGTACCAGCCGGCGAGCTGGTACCAGATCTGGGTGCTCTCCGCCCGGTCGCCGACGCCGACCGCGCTGAGCGTCATGTCGAAGACCTGCCCGCCGGCGATCTTCGCGAGCCGCTCGCGCACCTCCTCCGGCGAGTCGTGCACGGGCGCCCCGCCCCCCTCGAACGCGCCGCGCACGCCCCCGTCGAGGACCGCGAGCGCGGTCAGATCCCGGTGGCCGGGCCGCCCGCCGAAGTCCCAGGCCGCGTACGCCATCGCGGTGGTCGCGCCCCAGGAGTGGCCGCCGAGCACGACCCGGCGCCGCCCGCCCGCGCGCGCGGCGCGCACGACGCACCGCAGGTCGTCGAGGGTGCGCGCCAGCCCCCACCGGCCGACGTACCCGGCGGCGGAGGGCTCCAGCGTCCGGTACCGTCCGCCGAGGTAGTAGCCGGCCGGGTCCGCGCCGCCCGTGAAGCCGGTCCGGTCGGCGAGGCTCTCCTCGCGCCGGTCGACGGCCCACACCTGGATCCCGGGCACCGCGGCCACCAGATCCCGGGCCATCAGCCGGAAGTCGTTCGCCGCACCGAACATCCCCGGCACCAGCACCACCACGGTCCCCGCGTCCCGCGGCCCCACCCTCAGCACATGCACCCGGTCGCTCCCGGCGGGCCCGCCCCCGGCCCCGACCGCGATCGGCACGTACACCTCACCGCCCCGGCCCCCGGCGGCCGAGGCGGCCCCGCCCCCGGCCCCGACCCCGGCGAGCACCAGCCCACCGCCCAGCCCACCACGCAACACCGCTCTACGCGCCAGACGCTTCGTCATCTCCGGTCGTCTCCTTGAAAGTTGGGGGGCAACGACACCGGTCCCAGCTTCCTCCTGGGTGCGCGGAGGTTGATCACCGGGTCACCGGATCGGACGGTTTCCGGCGGATCGGCGTATGTCGGCGCGTGGCGCACTAGAGTTTCGCCTGCGTCGAATGTGCGGCATGTCACACGGGAAGTGGGTGGCGGGCGCAGGGGGTCCGGCATGCCCGTGTGCGGGGATTGGGGGCTTTCATGCACGAGATGACCAAGGGTGCCAACGTGGGGTTGGCGGGGCTGAGCGACAACGTCGACTCGGTGAGCGTGACGCTGGGGTGGGCCAGTTCGACCGGCGAGGGCGACGCGGACGTCTCGGTCATGCTGCTCGGCGAGCACGGGAAGGTGCGCGGCGACGGCGACTTCTACTTCTACAACAACCCGGTGGCCGCCGACGGCAGTGTGCAGCTCCTGGGCAAGAAGCCCGCCGGGGAGGGCAGCGAGGACCAGATCGTCTTCGACCTGACGGCGATCCCGGACGACGTCGAGCGCATCGTCGTCGCCGCGAGCCGCTACGAGGACGCGCGCTTCGGCGAACTCGACGACCTGCGGGTGACGTTGGCGGACGGTTCCGGCGAGGGGCTGCTGCGGTTCGCGATCGACGACGCCGGGTCGGTGAGCGCGTTCATCTTCGGCGAGCTGTACCGCCGGGCGGGCGAGTGGAAGTTCCGGGCCGTCGGCCAGGGCTACGACACCGGACTGGCGGGACTCGCGACCGACTTCGGCGTCGACATCGACGACGACGCCGGAGACGACGACGCGGGTGAGGCCGACGCGGGTGAGGCCGAGGCAGGCGCCGCGGCCCCGGCGGACGACCGGGCCGACGCCCGGGCCGACGGGACGGACGTGCGCGCGGAGGCGGGCGGCGCGGTGCCCCTCGCCGCCGCCGTGAACGAGGCCGTGGCGGCCGGAGCCGCAGCCCCTGCCGTCGAGCAGGCGTCCCCCGTGGCGGCGGGCCTTCCCGCGGTGCCCGCGCCCCGGCAGCCCCGGCAGCCCGACGAGGATCCGGAGCCGGGCGGGCCCAGGAAGGCGGCCGCGCGTCCCCGTACCGCCAAGAAGAAGGTCACGCTGCCCAAGGCGGTGAGGAAGTCCCTGGCGGAGAACGACTCCTGGCGGGAGGCCCGGCTCTTCCCGGTCTCCGCGCTGAAGAGCGACCGTGACCGTGAGATGCGGGCCACCTCGGTGCTGCTGTCGGTGATGGCGCAGGTGCCGGAGTTCGGCAGGAGGCTCACCGCCGCGTTCGGGGCGCCGGCGGGCCGGACGGAGACGTTCACCGAGGTGTCCCTGCCGCACGGCGAGACGCCGAGGCGCCCGGACGGGGTGATCCGGGTCGAGCGGGCCGGCAAGCTGTGGACGGCGCTGGTGGAGACCAAGACCAACGGCAACCCCCTCAAGGCCGAACAGGTGCAGGCGTACATGGACATCGCCGCGCGCCGCGGCTACGAGGCCGTGATCACGCTGTCCAACGACGTCGCACTGGAAGGCAGCCCACTTGTCGAGGTCAAGATCGACGGCCGTCGCAAGCACAAGGTGGCCCTCTGGCACCTGTCCTGGGCCGAGGTCACCCACCAGGCCCAGATGCTCATCCGGCACGAGGGCGTCGGCAACAGCGCGCACGCCTGGCTGCTCCAGGAGCTCCTGCACTACCTCCAGCACGAGAACTCCGGCTGCCACGGCTTCCAGAACATGGGCGCGGCCTGGGTACCCGTCCGCAACGGCATCGACGACGAGACCCTCTGCCAGGGCGACCCGCGCACGCTGGAGGTCGTCGAGAGCTGGGAGCGGCTCATCCGCCAGGTCTGTCTGGGGCTCGGCGGCGAACTGGGCCAGAAGGTGCTCCCGGTCCGCCGTGCCCGGCGCGGCACCGATCCCGGAGCCCGGCGCGCACGGATGGCCGACGAGCTGTGCCTGCGGGGGACACTGCAGTCGGAGGTGCGCATCGAGGGCACCCCGGGGGTCCTCGCGCTCAGCGCCGATCTGCGGACCGGCAAGCTGCGGACGTCCATCGAGGTTCCGGCGCCCGAGCAGGGCTATCCGCTCAACTGGGCCAAGCGCCTGGTGAAACGGCTGGCCGAGGCGCCTGCGGACCTGCATGTCGAGACCCTCGTCGAGGGGGAGACCGGTGGGCCCCGGGGCACCCTGGAACGGCTGCGCCCCGAACCGGCGGACCTGCTCCCGGCGAACGGGGCGCAGATCACCGGCTTCCGGCTCTCCCTGTTCAAGGGCATGGGCAGTACCCGGGGCAACGCCGAGTCCGGTTTCATCCGCAGTGTCGACGACGCCGTGCACCGGTTCTACGCCTCGGTCGTCACCCACCTCGACCGTCCGTCCGGCCGCCGGTCCGTCGCCGAGGAGCGAGCCGCCACCGCCGGCGGCTGACCCGGGCACGGGCCGTGTCCGGAAGGGCCCTACGTCCCCTCGTCGAGGGTGATCGCCGCCGTCGGGCAGACGGTTGCCGCCTCGCGGACGGACGGGTGGTGCGGTGGGGGTGGGGGCGGGGGTGAGGAGGACGCCGATGCCGTCCTCGTTCGCGGACCTTCGTCACCGGCCTCACCGGTGTCATCGCCGACTGGCCCGCCGAACGTCTCCGGCGCTTCGTCGCCGATCTGGAGCGGTTCAACACCGACATCGAACGCGTCAGCGGACGTTCCTGGCCCCGTCCGGTCCCGATGGCCGACGAGCACTGAGGGGCACGGACCGGCGCCGACCGGCCGACGGGCACCGGCAGGCAGGTTCCGGGGCCGCCCGACACCGCCGGACGGCGACCGACCCCGGCGCGCCGGACATGGCCCCGCGCGCGCCGGACATGGCCCCGCGCGCGCCGGACCAGGTCCTATCGCCGCGCGCCGTACGTCAGTTCACGCACACGATCCCGAGCAGGCACAGCCCCGAGGGTGATGTCGTCGCCGTGTCGGAGCCCGAACCGTCGGCCGCGCCGGTGCCGTTGCCGCCGCCCGTGCCCGAGCCGTTGCCGTTCGCCGAGCCGGTGTCGCCGCCGCTTCCGGTGTCCGCGCCGGTTCCCGTGTCCGCGCCCGAACCCGAACTCGTACCGGTGTCCGCCGAGGAGCCGGGGGCGTCGGTGGGCGGGGGCGTGGTCGCCCCGTCCGCGGGGGTGTCGGTCGCCGTCCCGCCCGTGCCGGAGTCACCGGTCCGGGCGCGCTCGGCGGACGGCGTGGCGGGCGCGGTCCGCGGGGCGTCGGGCCGGCTCGCGCGGGAGGCGGAGCGGTTCGCGGCGGAGCGGTCGCGCGAGGTGTCGCCCGACGGGGTCCATCGGGTGGGGGCGTCCGCGGTGCGCCGGGCTTCGTCGGTCTCCGTGCCCGTTCCCGTCCCCGTGTCCGGTGTACGGCCGCGCTGCGAGCCCTGTTCCTCCAGGGCGCCCAGGCTGTCGGCGTCCGGCGCCGTGGCCGCCTGGGTGCGGTCGGTGGACTGCCGGTCCATCCCCAGCACGGTCAGACCGCCGCCGACCAGCGCGACCGTGGTCGCGACCACGGCCCGGCGCTGGTTCTTCTTCCACCGCGCCAGCTGACGCCGCCGCGCGGCCCGCCCGCGCGGCGGCTCGGGGACGCCTTCCAGGTCGACGTCGACATCGGCATCGGCGCCCGCGGGGACGTCACCCGTGCCGGGCGCGGCCGTGTCCGCCGGGAACCCCTCCACGGGGCCGCCGTGCGCGCCGCCGTCCACCGCTCCGTAGTCCCAGGTGACCGCCGGGACTCTCGACGCCCCGGTCGACGGGCCGGCCGGGGCGACACGGCTGTCGATCGCGGCCGGCGCGATGTCGGGCGCGTAGGCGCCGCAGCCGGGGCACACGAGGGCACCGTTGAGATGCCGGCGACATGAGGAGCAGTAGTCCATCGAGGTCTTCCTGTGTTGACACGCCGTCGACCCGCCGGGCCGCGGCCCGGCCACGTCACGTTCGCACGTGGGATCGAGCGGATCGAGCGGTCAGCAACGCTAACGAGGCATTCTCAGAGCTGTGTGCAGGCTGTGTGACGCTCCTGAGGGGATTCGCCACGGACTTGGAGCCGGTTCCGCAGGGACGCACCGGCATGTGTGCGACGCGTGCTCACCGCGCTTTTCGTCGAAATCCGCGACAACAGGCAACCCGCACACCGCATTTACCGGTCTCACAGGTTGCTCACAGGGCGGAGGGTTCGAGTCCGGTCGGCCGGGACGTGTTGGGGTGCGTCCGGGCGGTTCCGGCCGTCGTCCGTGGGTTGTCCAGTCCGATGCCACCGACCATGGCACTCGCAGACGAGGAACCGATGACCAGCCAGATGACCAGTCCGACGAACAGCCCGAACAGCCCGAACAGCCCGGGGAGCGACGGCGCCGCCCAGGACCGTCGCGGCCGCCTGAAGCGCCCCGGCCTCGCGGCCCTCGCGTCCCTCACCGTGGTGGCGGCCGTGGCCGGTGCCGCGCCCGGCGCCGGGGCCGCGCCCGCCGCGAAGCCCGGGACGCCGCAGATCAAGCTGATCGCCGCGTCGAAGTCCGTGACCCTCACCCGCTACGAGTGGTCCAACGGCGTCAACCTCCAGCTCGGCACGTACCTGTCGGTCGACAACGCGCCCCTGGAGTTCCAGGTGACGCGGAAGTCGTACAAGGACCCGATCGTCGCCAAGCAGATCCTCCGCGACGGCAAGACCGTGAAGACGCGCACCCTGCCCGCCGGCACGGTCGACGACTTCTCCGGGCTGACCGGCTTCCTGGAGATCTCCGTCAAGGACGCGACCGGCAAGCAGGTCGTGAAGACCAAGGGGAACTTCTGCCCGAACAACGCCTCGGGCCGCATCCGCCCGGACGCCCCCTCGACCAACCACTATCCGCAGAGCTGCTCCACCAACCCGTGGACGCTGGGCTCGGTGTGGGGTGTGGAGAAGGGCTGGGCCACCAACACCACCGGCTACGACTACGACAAGTCGGTGGACCTGCCCGTCGGTGAGTACACCGCCCAGGTGCGGGTCGCGAAGAAGTACCGCGACCTGTTCGGCATCCCCGACAGCAAGCCGACCGTCAAGGTGACGGTCCGCGAGGACGAGGAGGAGGGAGGCGAGGGACTCACCGCGTCGAAGTCCTCGTCGTCCCACCACGGCGGTCACGGCGGTCACGGCGGCCACTCCGCGCAGTCGGCCCCGGCCGGAGCACCGGCCCTGGACGGCCACCACTACGGCCCGCGCGGCGCCGACGCCCCCACCCCGCCCCAGCTTCCGTTCGCCCTCGTCGACCGGGGTATCGCCAAGCACCTGGGCGACGGAGCCGGCCACACGGACGGCTCCCGCATCGCGCCCGCGCTGAAGGCCAACGCCAAGCGGCCCACCGGCAAGGCGGGCGTCGCCAAGAGCGTTCCCAAGCCGGACCTGCGGTCGCTGCCCGCCTGGGACATCGCCATCACCGACGGCGAGGACGGCGACGTGGCGGGCAAGGACTACCTCGCCTTCAGCGCCAACGTCTGGAACGCGGGCCCCGCGCCCCTCGTCGTCGACGGCTTCCGCAAGCCCGGCGCCGACAAGATGGACGCCTACCAGTACTTCTACGACGCCAAGGGCAAGCAGATCGGCTACACGCCCACCGGCACCATGGAGTGGGACCCGCGCGAGGGCCACGAGCACTGGCACTTCACGGACTTCGCCAGCTACCGCCTGCTCAGCGCGGACCAGTCCAAGCAGGTGCGCTCCGGCAAGGAGGCGTTCTGCCTGGCCAACACCGACGCCATCAACTACACGGTGAAGAACGCCAACTGGCACCCGGAGAACACCGACCTGTCCACCGCGTGCGGCTCGGAGGACGCCATCTCCGTGCGTGAGGTGCTCGACGTCGGCTCCGGCGACACGTACACCCAGTACCGTCCCGGCCAGTCCTTCGACATCACCGACCTGCCGAACGGCACGTACTACATCCAGGTCATCGCCAACCCGGAGAACCGTCTCCAGGAGACCAACCACAAGAACAACATCGCCCTGCGCAAGGTGATCCTGGGTGGCACCCCGGGCGCCCGCACGGTGAAGGTCCCGCCGCACCACCTGATCAACGCCCGCTGACCCGCGTGTCGTAGCGACACGGGTTCCGCCGCGCACAGTGACGCCCCCCGGCCCTCGGGCCCGGGGGGCGTCGTCGTGGGGAGGAGCGGGCCGGGTCAGGCCCGGCCCGCTCCGGCGGCCCGCGCGCGCTCCTCGGCGGGGTCCGCGCCGGCCGGGGCGGGGGCGGCCGGGCGGCGTCCGGGGATGAAGGACGCGAGGACGAAGGCGAGGAGGGCGGCGCCCGCGCCGATGGCCATGACGACCTTGAAGCCGCTCTCGGAGGGCAGGGCGTGGCCGCCGAAGTCGGTGGTCATCTGGGCGAGGATGACGCCGGCGAGGGCACCGGCGAACGAGGTGCCGAGCGAACGCATCAGCGAGTTCAGGCTGTTGGCGGCGGCCGTCTCGGACGCCGGCACCGCGCCCATGATGAGGGCGGGCATCGCGCCGTAGGTGAAGCCGACCCCGCCGCCGATGACGCAGGAGACCAGGACGAGGTGCCAGACCTCGCTCATCAGGACGATGTTGAGGCCGTACCCGGCGGCGACGATCAGCGCGCCGAACATCAGGGTCACCTTCGGGCCCTTGGCCCTGGTGAGCCCGGCGGACACGGCGGACATCGCCATCATCACCAGGCCCTGCGGGGCCAGCACCAGACCGACGGTCATCATCGACCTGCCGAGGCCGTACCCGGTCTGCTCCGGCAGCTGGAGCAGCTGCGGCAGGACCAGCGACATCGCGAACATCGAGAAGCCGAGCGCCACCGAGGCCAGGTTGGTGAACAGCACCTGGGGGCGGGCGGTGGTCCGCAGGTCGACCAGCGGCTGCTTCGCCCGCAGCTCGTAGAGGCCCCAGGAGGTGAGGACCACGACGGCCGCGGCGAACAGCCCGAGCGTCGCCGCGCCGGTCCAGCCCCAGTCGGCGCCCTTGGAGACGGCCAGCAGCAGGCAGACCAGTCCGGCGGAGAGTCCGAGCGACCCGATCAGGTCGAACCGGCCGCCGGTGCGCACCTCCGACTCCGGTACGACGGCCAGGACCAGCAGGAAGGACAGGGCGCCGAGGGCGGCGGAGGTCCAGAAGAGCAGGTGCCAGTCCCAGTTGTCCGCGATGAACGCGGCGGCGGGCAGCCCGAGCGCGCCGCCGACGCCCAGCGAGGCGCTCATCAGCGCCGTCGACCCGGCGAGGCGCTCGGCGGGCAGCACGTCCCGCATGACGCTGATGCCGAGCGGGATCACGGCCGCCGCCAGCCCCTGAAGGCCCCGGCCGACGATCATCGGGACGAGGGAGTCGGCCAGGGCGCAGACGACCGAGCCGGAGACCAGCAGCACGATGCTGAGCAGCAGCATCCGCCGCTTCCCGAACATGTCGCCGAGCCGGCCCACGACCGGTGTCGCCACCGCCGCCGCCAGCAGGGTCGCGGTCACCGCCCACGCGGTGTCGGACGCCGGCGCGTCCAGCAGTCTCGGCAGCTCCGGCACGATCGGGATGACCAGCGTCTGCATCAGCGCGACGACGATCCCGGCCAGCGCCAGCACCGCCACCACGGCGTCGGGCCGTGCCGGGGCGGCGGCCCCCGCGTCGGCGGGTCGGGCAGGGGAGTGGGACATGGCGGGGCCTCCGTGCGGAGCGAGGGGCGGGGGGCGAGGGGTGAGGGGCGGGGGCGGGGGGAGCCGGGGAAGAGGTCGTCGGGGCGCGCTCTTTGATTGACTCAGTCAACCGTAAGTCCATTGCTTGACTTACGCAAGTTAAATCCCTGCGGCCCTGTCCCTGTGGTTCCCCCTACGGTCCTCTCCCTGCGGCCCTCTCCCTGCGGCTCCCTCCCCTGCGGCCTCCTCCTTGCCGCCCCACCCCTGGGCTCCCCGGGGTTCAGCCGATCGGGACCGCCTGGCCCGTCACCCGCGAGCGGGGGTCCCCGGGGGAGACGTCGAGGCGCAGGTCGCTGGGGCGGCCCATGTCCTCCCCCTGCCGGATCGTGACCGTGGCCGGGGCGTTGACCAGGCCGAGGGTGCGGAGGTAGCCGCCGAAGGCCGCCGCCGCCGCGCCCGTGGCCGGGTCCTCCACGACCCCGCCCACGGGGAACGGGTCCCGGGCGTGGAAGCGGTCCGGCGACTCGCGCCACACCAGGTGCACGGTCGTCCAGTCGTGCCGCCGCATGACGTCCGCGAGGGCGTCGAAGTCGTAGGCGAGGTCCGCGAGGCGGGCGCGGGAGCCGGCGGCCAGGACCAGGTGCCGGACGCCGCCGAAGGCCACGTGCGGCGGCAGCGCCGGGTCGAGGTCGCCGTCGGACCAGCCGAGGGCCTCCAGGGCCGCGTCCCGTTCGGCGGCCGTGGCGGGGCGGGAGTCGGCCGGCACGCTGGTGAGGGTGGCGCGGGCCGTGCCGTCGGAGGCGTCGACCGAGGTGGCGACCGGGATCTCGCCCGCGAGGGTGTCGAACAGGACCTCGCCGGGGCCCAGCCGCTCGGCGAGGGCCACGGCCAGGGCGACGGTCGCGTGCCCGCAGAACGCCACCTCGGCGAGCGGACTGAAGTACCGCACCCGGAACCTCCGCGCGGCCTCGTCGGCGGCGGTGACGAAGGCCGTCTCCGAGTACCCCACCTCGGCGGCGATCGCGAGCATCGCCGCGTCGTCCAGTCCGGAGGCGTCGAGCACCACCCCGGCCGGGTTGCCGCCCGCCGGGTCGTCGGTGAAGGCCGCGTAGCGCAGGACCGTGGGCAGCGGATTCCCGGGCGGCCGGTTTCCGGGCAGCGGGTCCCCGGAGCGCGGCGCACCGGCCGACGGCTCGGGGCGGGACAGCGGGCTCGTCACGTTCGTGTCGTGGGTCATGGCTCCACGCTGTCACCGGACCGGGATCGCGTCCAACGATCGATTTCGATCCATCTCATCGGGAATGCCGATGGGCGGCCTAGGCTGGCCGCGTGGACACCAGACTGCTGCACACCTTCACCACCCTCGCCCGGACCGGCGGCTTCACCTCGGCCGCCGCCGAACTGCACCTCGCCCAGTCCACCGTCACCGTGCACATCCGCACCCTGGAACGGGAACTGGGCACCCGGCTCTTCGACCGCCTGCCCACCGGCACGCTGCTCACCGAGTCGGGCCGGCGTCTGCTGGAAGGGGCGGAGGAGGTCCTCGACGCCGTGGCACGGCTGCGGGCCGGCGGCCGGGAGGGCGACGGCGCCGTACGGGGGCGGGTGCGGGTCGGCACCCCGGAGTCCCTGTGCGCGACCCGGCTGCCGGGGGTGATCGCGGCCCTGCGCACCCGCCACCCCGAGGTGGACGTCGACCTGCACGCGGCCGGAACGGCGGAGTGCGTCGCGGGGCTGCGGGGCGGACGGCTGGATCTGGCGCTGCTGCTGGAGGACGAGGCCGACTTCCCGGAGATCACCGCCGAGCCGGTCGCGCACGAACCGCTCGCCCTCGTGTGCGCGCCCGGTCACCCGCTCGCGGCGCGCAAGCGCCCGGCCGGCTGGGCGCGGCTGGCGAGGGAGAGCTTCTTCCTGCTGGAGCAGGGCTGTTCGTACAGCGACGCGCTGGAGCGGCGGCTGCTCGCGCTGCCCGGGACCGGCCCCCGGCTCACCCGGTTCGGCAGCGTGGACGCGGCACGGTCCTGCGCCGCCGCCGGACTGGGGCTGACCCTGCTGCCGCTGACGACCGTCGCGGAGTATCTGGAACAGGGGCGGCTGACCAGGGTGCCGGGCCCCGGCTTCGCCGATGTCCCCGTACGGCTGGCCCGGCACCGCAGACGCTGGACGGCACCGGCGACGGAGGCGTTCGCCACCGAACTGGTACGGCAGTTGGGCACCTGACCGGGCGCCCCGGGGCGGCGGCGCGCGGGGTGCGCCGCGTGCGCCTCACCGCGTCCGCCGGGGCGGGGCCGAGGGCGGGGGCAGGGCGCTCAGGGCCTCCGGCGGGACGGTGTGGCCGAGGAGGTGGAGGGGGGCCGCGCGGACGCCGGCGGCCTCGGCGGCGTCCCAGTGGGCGAGGGCGCGGGGCAGGTCGACCAGGCCGTGCACCAGGGGCAGCCGCGTACCGGAGGACGGGTCGGCGAGGTGGGCGTGGAGCAGGGACTCCAGGCGGCAGGACGCGAGGGTGCCGGGAAGGTGGAGTGCGAGGTGCTGCCCCGTCCGGCCGGTGGCCCCGGTGAGGGCGGTGAGGACGGCGGCCGGGAGGTCCGGTGCCGGGTGGGTCTCGGTGGAGTCCAGGGCGAGCAGGCCGCCCCCGACGACCAGGACGTCCCGCTCGTCACGCATGCGTCGCAGGGCCCGCGCGGTGTCGAAGCAGTGCGGGAAGGAGTCGTCCACGACGATCGTGCCGGGGCGCAGCCGGTCGATGTCCAGCAGGGTCGTCGGGCCGCCGCCGACGGCCGTGACGACGACGTCGGCCGTCCCGTAGACCTCGGCGGGGAGGGCGGTCCGGTCGGCCGGCTCGACGACCTGGACGGACAGGGCGGGGTGGTCGGCGAGGAGTTCGGCGGCGAGCCGCCGCAGGCGGGGGGCGCTGCCCGGCACGTCGCAGAGCAGGAGCCGGGCCGGCGGACGGGGGCTCAGGGTGAGGAGCAGCCGCAGGGACGAGGTGCCGATGGAGCCGCAGCCGACGACGGCGAGGGTGAGCCCGGCCAGGTCACGTCCGGTCGCGGCGAGCGCGGCCCGCACGGTCCTGACGACGGCGACGGTCGTGGTGGCGTGGCCTGTGGTGAGGACGGTCCCGGCGGCCGGGGAGGTCTCGCGCAGGACGTCGTAGCCGTAGCCGGTGAGGGCCGGGATCATGCCGGCCAGGGAGACACCGCGGGCGCCGAGGGAGACGGCGTGGTCCACCGCGCGCGCGGTCAGGGCGGCGAGGGTGGCCGGGCCGCCGACGGGCGGCGGGCCCGTCAGTTCGTCGGCGAAGAGGGGGAGCGCGACGAAGCCGGACCTGCCGAGGGGCGTGGTGACGCTCTCCAGCAGCCTGGCCCGGCCGTCCGGGAAGAGCAGGGCGCGGATCGCCTCACGGCCGGGCGCGGTGTCCGGGGAGAGCCCGGCGTAGGCGGCGAGCTGCCGCGGGGCGGGGAGGTAGCCGACGAGGGCCGCGTCGAGGGGCGGGGCGGCGACGGTGGTTCCGGTGGCCGTGGTGGTCTTCGTACGCGCTGCCTGCTCCAGCCGACGGCGCAACTCCTCCATGAACGCGGTCAGTTGCTCGGGCGAGAGGGCGGTCGCCGGCACCCGAGCCGTGATCCGCAGGCCGTTGCCGTCGCTGTCACCGCCGCCGCCGGCGGGGTCGCCGGTGGGTGCGGGGCGGACGGCGAGGAAGACGTCGGTGCCCACGGGCGGCGGCGCGAGTGCGGTGTCGGTGTCGTCGGCCCGGAGCGTCAGGGCGGTGTCGGGCGGCGCGCCGAGGGCGGTGAAGTCGAGGAAGGTGAAGAAGAACTGGGCAGTACGGGGCAGCCCTTGGGGCGTACGGAGATCCAGCGGGCCCGCGGTACGGGCCGCGACCGACTCCGCGGCGACCCGGCGGAGGTCCTCGTCGAAGCCGTCGAAGCCGTCGGCGGCGGAGCAGCCGTCGGGCGAGCGGCCGTCGGACGGGGGCGCCGGGCGCACGGCCACCGCCTCGGCGAACGGGCCGAAGACGCGGTGCGCGTCCCGAGTGCCCTCGTCCCGGCCGGTGACGGCCAGGCCGAGGACCAGGTCGCGGCGGCCGGTGAGGGCGGCGAGGGCGCGGTAATACCCGGTGAGGACCGGGGCGTGGAGGGTCGTGCCCGCGGCCCCGGCGAGGCGGCGCAGGGCGTGGGTGCGGGCGGCGTCGAGAGTGAAGGCGGCGGTGTGGACGGCGGGGGCGGTGCCGTCCCGGTGGGGCGCGCGCAGGACCGGCGGGGTGTAGGGGGCGAGATGGCGGGCGCGGTACGCCTCCCCTTCCGGGGTCAGCGGCGGCCGTGCGGCCGTGCGGTGCAGCACGTGGTCGCGGAAGGTGGACTCCAGGGGCTCCAGGCCGTGGGGGAGGCCGCGCGCGAAACGGTCGTACACGGTGAGGAGTTCGCGGGTCAGGAGGGCCGCGCTGTAGCCGTCGCCGATGAGGTGGTGGGCGTGGACGAGGAGTACGTGGTCGTCCGGGGCGACGGTGAGCAGGCGCAGCCGCAGCAGGGGCCAGGCCCAGGGCTCGAACCGGCGGCGGGCCTCCTCGGCGGCGCGTTCCTCCAGGAGGCCCGGGTGGGCCAGGGTCTCCGTCTGGACGGGGAGCCGTAGCGAGGACGGGAGTTCCTGCTGCACGGGCGGGCGGGCGCCGGCCGGGAAGACCGTGCGGAGCATGGGGTGGCGGGCCACGAGCACGTCGACGCACCGCTGGAGGAGATCGGGGTCCAGGGGCCCGCGGACCCGGAAGCGGGCCAGCCAGGCGGGGTCGGCGTCCGGTGTCCCGGACGTGAGGGTGTCGGCGAGGAGGAAGCCCTGTTGGGAGGGGGTGAGCGGGTAGGGGGTGAGGTCGTGCGCGGGCCGCCGGTCCTGCGGGGTGTCGGGGGTGCGGGCGTCTTGGGCCGTGGCGTCGACGGCCGCCGCCAGGGCCGTCAGGGTGCGATGGGTGTAGACGGCGGTCGGGCGGGGCAGTTCGGGACGTTCCCGGCGCAGGCGGGAGAACAGTTCCAGCACGGTGAGGGAGTCACCGCCGAGCGCGAAGAAGTCGTCCTGCCGGGATATCAGGGACTCCGGCACGTCCAGCAGCGCGGACCAGGTGCGCGCCAGCAGGCGTTCGGTGGGGGTCCACAGGGCTGTGGGCGCCGTGGGCGTCAACTCGGCCGCCGTGCGCGGGAGTTCGGTGGCTGCCGCGTCGCGTGGAGCGAGGCGGTGGCGGTCGATCTTGCCCGTGCCGGTCAGGGGGAGGGCGGGGAGGGAGTGGACGCGGGCGGGGAGCATGTACGGGGGCAGGGTGCGGGCGAGGAAGGCACGCACCTCGCGGGGGTCGAGCGGGGAGGTGCCGGTCCTCGGCTCGACGTACGCCTCCAGCCGTCCCTCCCGCAGCAGCACGGCCGCGCGGGCCGTGCCCGGGTGGGTGAGCAGGGCGGCCTCGATCTCGCCGAGTTCGACCCGGTGGCCGCGTACCTTGACCTGGTCGTCGAGCCGGCCCAGGAACTCCAGCACCCCGTCGGTCCGGCGGCGCACCCGGTCGCCGCTGCGGTACCAGCGGCGGCCGTCCCGTTCGGTGAAGGCGGCGGCCGTCAGGTCGGGGTCGCCCAGGTAGCCGGGGGTGAGGCCGACGCCGGCGATGAGCAGTTCGCCGGGCTCGCCGGGGGCGCATGCGTGTCCGTCCTCGCCGATCACCGCGAGTTCGGTGCCGGCGACCGGGCGGCCGATGGGGAGGTGGCGTACGTCGTCGCCGGGGCGGGTGTCGATGAGGTGGCAGGTGGCGTTGACGGTGGCCTCGGTGGGCCCGTACAGGTTGGCGATCCGGTGGGCGTGCGCGGGACGCGGGGCGTCGCCGACGGGGGCGCCGAGGAGGTCGAACCAGCGGCGCACATGGGCCGCGGGCAGTGCCTCCCCGCCCACGTGGACCCAGCGCAGGGCGGAGAGGTCGGGGGCCGTGCCGTCCCGCCGGAGGCGGTCCTCGGCGGCGGTCAGCAGGCGTTCCCACAGGGTGGGGACCGAACTCCACACCGTGATCCGGTCCGCGACGACGCGGTCGAGGAGGGCCTCGGGGTCGCGCAGCAGGTCGTGGGAGAGGGTGTGCACGGTGGCGCCGGCCAGCAACGGGGCCAGCAACTGCCGTACGGAGGCGTCGAAACAGACCGACGCCGTCTGCGCGAGCCGGTCGCCGGGGCCGTAGCCGAACGTGGCCAGGGACCAGTCGAGGTAGTTCGTCATCGACCGGTGGGTGATGGGGACGGCCTTGGGGCGGCCCGTCGAACCGGAGGTGAAGATGACGTACGCGATGGCATCGGGGGAGGGGGAGGGGAAGGGCGAGGGGCAGGGGGCGAGCGCGGGGGCGTCCGCCGCCGGGGCGGTGGCGCCGGGCGGCGACGGCTCGGGTGCGTCGGGTGCGTCGGGCACCACCGGCACCGCCGTGACGCCGTCCAGGGCGGCGGCGGTCTCCCGGGCCGCCCGGTCGTGGACCAGGACGCGCACGCCGGTACGGGACAGCTGGTCCCGGTGCCGGGCGCTCGGGTGGGTCGCGTCCAGCGGTACCCAGCCGGCGCCCGCGCGCAGGATGCCGACGACCGCGGTGACCGTGTCCGTGCCGCCCGGTTCGGTGAGGAGTCCGACCAGGTCGCCGGGGCGCACGCCGTGGGCGCGCAGCCGGGCGGCGAGGGCGGCGGAGGCGGTGTCGAGGGCCGCGTAGGTGAGCGTGGTGCCGTCGCCGGCGTCCACGGCGACCGACAGGGGGGTGGCGCGGAACCGGGCACGCAGGCGCTCCACGAGGCCGTCGCCCGCCACCGCGGCCGGGGCGATGGCCGGGCCCGTGAGGGTGGCCGGCGCGGTGGCCGGGCCCGTGACGGCGGCGCGCAGTTCGGCGACGTACTCGTCGGCGAGGCGGCGTACGGTCTCGGGGCGGAAGAGGCGGGCCGGGTGGTTCCACGACAGACGCAGGGCCGCGTCGGCCTCCCAGCACAGCAGGCCGAGCCGGGTGGCGGCGGAGGCGGTGGCCGCGGCCGTCGGGGTGACGGTGACGGGCCAGTCGGCGCCGTGGACCACCGGGAAGCGGGCGAAGCTGAAGCCCGCCTCGGCCGCCGTGCGCGGTGCCGGGCCCGTGGCGGGCCGCAGCCCGGACAGCAGCCGGGCCAGGTCGGTGCTGCCGGGGGTCGCGTGCGCCTCGGCCTCGGCCCAGATCCGCCGCAGCCGGTCGGCGAGCGCGGTGACCGGCTCGTCGGGGTCGACGTCCACGAACACCGGCAGGGTGTCGGCCAGCGGCCCCACCAGCGTGTCGATGCCGGTGACCGGCAGCTCCCGCCGGGCCCGCGCCACGTTCACCGCGACGGCCCGTCGCCCGCTCCACCGCGCCAGACAGCGCCCGTACACGGCCAGCAGCAGATGGAACAACGAGACCCCGTGCCGTGCCGCGGTCTCGCGGAGCGCGGCGGTCAATTCCTCGTCGATGCCGGTGCGGTGATGGGTGAGGGGCGGTGCGGGGGGCGCCTCGGGGTCGCCGTCGTACGGGAGGGCGGGGGAGGGGACGGTGTGCGCGGCCAGGCGGTCGCGCCAGTACCGCTGGTCCTCCGCGTACGCCGGCGACCGGCGCTCGGCGTCCACGGCGGCCGCGTAGTCGGCGAACCGGCCCTGCGGCGAAGGGAGTCGGGAGGGGTCGTCCCCGCGCTCCAGGGCCGCGTGGAGCGACCAGAGCTCCTCGGCCAGCAGCTTGAGGCTGTAGCCGTCGGCGGCGGCGTGGTGGACGACCAGCAGCAGATGGGCGAGGTGCGCGTCGGCGCGGTCGGGCACGAGGACGGCCCGGACCGGGTCCTGTGCGGTCAGGTCGAACGGGCGGTTGCACAGGTCGTGTTCCAGCCGCCGCAGGTCGGGCGTTTCCCGTACCTCGAACCAGCCGGGGGCCGTGTCCACCGGCCCGGCGGGGGCGGCGTACTGGCGGGGGACCGGGCCGTCGTCTCCGGTGAACCGCAGCCGCAGCATGGGATGGCGGGCGGCGAGGTGGGCGAACGCCCGGCCGAGGAGCGCGGGGTCGAGCGGGCCGCGGACGCTCTGGCGGAGGTAGCCGTAGGCGGTGAGGCCCTCGTGCAGGGTCTCGGTGGTGTGGAAGGCGAGTTGGAGCGGTGTGAGGGAGTGGGGGGCGTACGGACCGGGGCTCGGCGCCGGGTCGTGAGGTGGCGCGGACACCGGGGTCGGTGTGTGCGGCGGTGGCGTGGCGGCCAGATGGGCGGCCAGTTCGCCGAGGGTGCGGTGCTCGAAGAGGAGGGTGGCCGGGAGGGGGCGACCGAGTTCGCGTTCCAGGCGGCGGGCGAGGTCGACGGCGCTGAGGGAGTCCAGGCCGAGGGTGAGGAACTGGGCGTCGTCGCCGATCTCCTGCGGGGGGCGGTGCAGGGCCTCCGCGAGGAGACGGCGGACGAGGGCGGCGACCTCGGGGGTCGCGGGCGTGCCGGTGCCATTGCCGGTGCTTGTGGGCGCGTGGGGGCTCGGCAGGGGCCGTTCGCCGGCGGCCGCGGGTGCCGCCACCAGGACGTGGGCCGCGTCCAGGGCGACCGCCGAGCGGAGACCGGCCAGGGCGGCCCGCACGGTCATCGGCGCGGGTCCGTGGTGCGGGAGCCCGGCGTGCGAGGGCGGGCCGCTCGCCAGGCCCGTGTCGGCGACGGGGCCGAGGGCGACGCTCCGCCAGGGGCGGCCCGCGGCGCGTTCGGCGCCGGCGAAGGCGTCGAGGAAGGCGTTGGCGGCGGCGTAGTCGCCGAGGGCGCCCGCGAGTCCGGGCAGCACGGCGGAGACGGACGAGAGGACCACGCACACGGCGTCCTCCCGGCCGTGCCGGCGCAGTGCCCCGGCGAGGAGGACCGTACCGCGGACCTTCGCGGCGAGGACGGCCTCGATCTCGTCGTCGGGTTTGCCGCGCAGGCTGCCGGGACGGGCCGTGCCCGCCGCGTGGAACACCGCGTCCAGGGACGGCAGTCCGGCGACGAGCGCGTCGACGGCGGCCGCGTCGGTGATGTCGGCGGCCCGGTAGCGGGCGTCGGCGCCGAGGGCGCGCAGGTCGGCGAGCAGGGCGTGCGGCGGGGTGGTCGTGCGGCCGGTGAGGACCAGGGTGGGCGTGCCGCGTTCCGCCAGGTCACGGGCGAGCGCGGAGCCGAGACCGCCCGCGCCGCCGGTGATCAGGTAGGTGCCGTCCGGGGGAAGCGGTGCCGGGGACGCCGGGACGGCCGGGGCGACGGCCGTACGGGCGAGTCGGCGGCCCGCGCGCCGGGCGACGGTACCGCCCGCGCCGGGGGTGGCGGTGGCGCTCAACTCCTCCTCCAGCGCGGAGAGTCGGGAGTCGAGAGAGTCCCCGGCGCAGAGGTCGACGCCCAGGGAGGAGAGCCCGCGATGTTCCTCGGGCAGGGCCAGGGCGAAGCCGTGCAGCAGGGCCTGTGCGGGGCGGGTGCCGGGGCGGCGGTGGGTGCCGGAAGCGGTGTCGGCGTCGGCGTCGGCGTCGGCGCCGGTTTCGGTTTCGGTGTCGGTGTCGTCGGTCGGGTACGCGTTCTCCGTGATCAGCAGCAGGCGGGCCGGGCCCGTGCCGAGCGAGGACAGTGTCTCGCGCAGGGCGGGCACGGCGGTGCCCGCCTCGTCCGCCGCCCCCTCGGCGGCGGCGAACCACAGCACGGTCTCCGGGACGGCGGCCGTCTCCGGGGCGACGGCCGTCCCCGCGCCCTCCGGCGACCCCGGCACGAGCGCTCCGCGCGCGGCGAGCCGGGCGGTGAGGGCCCGGCGGAGCGGGGTGTCGGCGCCGGTCAGGCGGACCCGGGGGGCGGGGCCGGGTCCGGTGCCGAGCGGGGCGTCCCGCCACAGCAGGGGCCGGACCAGGGGCTCCGTCACGGGGGTGGCCGTACCGGAGGTGGCCGTACCGGAGGTGGCCGTACCGGGCCCGGCGGGCGGTGTGGCGAGGCGCTGCGGCCAGTACCGGTCGCGCTGGAAGGGGTACGTGGGCACGGGCACCCGGCGTGCCGTGCGCCGGGCCGGGGACGCCGGCGCCGCCGGGTCCAGCGGAGCCCCACGGGTCCAGAGCCGGCCGGCCGTCTCCAGCAGGGCGCTCGCCCCCGCCCCCGCCGTAGCGGGCAGCGCGGTCAGGACCGTCACGTCGGAGGGTGTGACACCGGGCCGCCCGGCGGCGGTCGCGCGGACCGGCGCGCCGAGGGTCGCACCGGCGCCGAGTTCGACGAACGTGTCGTAGCCCTCGTCGAGGAGCCGGCCGATCGCGTCGCCGAAGCGGACGGGGCGGATCGCGTGCTCGCGCCAGTAGCCGGAACCCGTGGCGGAGTCGGTGCCGGTGCCGGTGCCGGAGCCGGAGCCGGAGCCGTGGGTGAGGTCGGGGTTCCAGTGGCCGGTGACCGTGCTCAGCAGCGGGACGCCGGTCCGGTGGACGGTCAGGGCCTTCGCCGCGCTGTGGAGCGGGTCGAGCACGGGCGTCAGCAGCGGCGAGTGGAAGGCGTGCGAGACGCGCAGCCGGCGGGCGGCCACGCCACGGGCCGTGAGGGCCGCCACCGCCCGGTCGACGGCGTCGGCGGCGCCCGACAGCACCACCTGCGTCGGTGAGTTGACGGCGGCCACGCAGAGCGCGCCGTCCGACTCGGCGAGCACGGCGGCGACGGTCTCCTCGTCCCCCCGTACGGCCGCCATGGCGCCCGGTGCGGACAGCAGGCCCATCAGACGCCCGCGTTCGGCGGCGAAGCCCACGGCCTCGGCCGGGGACAGGGCCCCGGCGACGCACGCGGCGGTGATCTCGCCGACGCTGTGCCCCACGACCGCGTCCGGCGTCACCCCCCACGCGGCCAGCTGCCCGGCCAGCGCCACCCCGAACGCGACCAGCAGCGGCTGCGCCACCTCGGTGCGGGCCAGGTCGGCGGGGTCGGCGTCCTCGTCCAGGCACCAGGCGGCCGGCGAGCGGCCGAGCACCGGCCCGGTGAGCGAGGAGACCTCGTCCAGGATGTCCCGGAACACGGGTGCCGTGCGGTACAACTCCCTTCCGAGTCCGGCCTGTTGGGCGCCCTGACCCGGAAGGACGAACACCGTGCGGGGCCGGGCCGCGCCCGCCGTGCCCGTCATGCCGGCCGTGTCCGCCGTGCCCGGCTCCCCGGCCGCCGCCAGCCGCTCGGCGAGGTCACCGCCCTCCGTCACCACGGCCAGCCGGTACGGTCCCTCGTCCCGGGCCGTGTTGACGCTGCGGCACACCTCGCCCTCGTCGGCCTCGGGGTGGGCCCGCAGATACGCCGCCAACTCGGCGGCGGCGGCGCGCAGTCCGGCGGCGGAGCGGGCGGAGAGGGTCAGCAGACGCGGGCCCTCGTCGGCCCCGGCGGACACCGCGTCGGCGACCTGCCCCGGCGCCTCCTCCAGCACCGCGTGCGCGTTGGTGCCGCCGAAGCCGAAGGAGTTCACGCCGGCGAGCAGCGGGCGGCCCTCCGCGCTGCCGGGGCCGGTCCATTCCTCGGCACCCCCGGCGTCCCCGGTGACCAGCCGGAAGCCGGGAGCGGCGTCGGCGAGGAAGGGGGCCGGCGGGGTGGCGTGGGGAGAGGGCGGGAGGCGGCGGTGGGAGAGGGCGAGGACGACCTTGACGAGCGCGGGCATCCCGGCCGCGTTGAGGAGGTGCCCGAGGTTCGCCTTGACCGAGCCGAGCCCGCGCGGGACGCCGTCGGCGCGGGGCGGGAACGCCTGGCCGAGCGACCGCGCCTCGACGGGGTCGCCGATCGGCGTCCCCGTACCGTGCGCCTCCACGTACGACACGTCGGCCGGATCGGCGCCGCACCCCTCGTACGCGCGGCCGATCACCTCGCGCTGGCCGCGCGGGGCGGGGGCGAGCAGGCCGAGCGAGCGGCCGTCGTTGTTGACCGCCGTACCGCGTACGAGGGCGAGCACCGTGTCGCCGGCGGCGCGGGCGTCGGCCGGGCGGGCGAGGACGAGCGTGGCGCCGCCCTCGCCGGGGACGAAGCCGTCCGCGTCGGCGGCGAACGCGCGGCACCGGCCGCTCGGCGACAGCGCGCCCGTCGCTTCGAGGAGGCGGTGGCCGGTCGGGGTCAGGCCCAGGTTGACGCCGCCGACGACGGCGAGGTCGCACTCGCCGGCCAGCAGGCTGCGCCGGGCGAGGTGCAGGGCGACCAGCGCGGAGGAGCAGGCCGTGTCCACGGCGAGGGCGGGGCCGTTCAGGTCCAGCACCTGCGAGACGCGGGCGGCGACCAGGTTGGGGAGGTTGCCGGTGAGGGCGGCCGGGTGGCGGGCGAGGTCCCCGTCGGCGGCCTCGGCCAGGATCTCGCGGTACCCGCTGTCACCGGCCGCCGCGAACACCCCGATCCGGCGGCCCGCCCGGCGGGGGCCCGCGTACCCGGCGCGTTCCAGTGCCTCGTGGGCCAGTTCCAGGAAGATCCGTGCCTGGGGGTCGGTGGCCCGGGCCTCCGCGTCGTCCATGCCGAAGAAACCGGCGTCGAAGGCGGCGGGGTCGGTGAGGAAGGAGCCCGTGCGGGGCCCGTCCTCCGGCCTGCCCTCGGGCAGGCCGCCGACCGAGTCGCCGCCGCGCGCGAGCAGGTCCCAGAAGGCTTCCGGCGTCCCGGCCCCGGGAAAGCGGCAGGCGACGGAGAGAACAGCAACCGCACCGACGGGTCCGGCACCGGGGGTCCCGGAAGCGCTGGGAGTGCCGGGAGTGCCGGAAGCGCCGGAGGCGCCGGGAGTGCCGGGAGTGCCGGGTGCGCCGGGTGCGCCGGGTGCGCCGGGTGCGCCGGAAGCCCTGGAAGCGCCGGAAGCGTCGGGAGCGTCGTGGGTGCCGGAAGCGTCGGAAGCGTCGGGAGCCCCGGAAGGCCCGAGGATGCCGGGAGTGCCGGGAGCCCTGGAAGCGCCGGAAGCCTCGGGAGTGCCGGAAGCCTCGGGAGTACCGGAAGCCTCGGGAGTACCGGAAGCCCTGGGAGCGCCGGAAGCGCCAGAAGCCCCGGGAGTGCCGAGAGCCCCGGGAGCGCCGAGAGCCCCGGAAGCCCCGGAAGCCCCGGGTGCGCCAGGAGCCCCGGAAGCCCCGGGAGTGCCGGAAGCCCTGGGAGCGCCGGAAGCGCCGGAAGCGCCGGAAGCGCCGGAAGCGCCGGAAGCGCCGGAAGCGCCGGAAGCGCCGGAAGCGCCAGAAGCCCCGGGTGCGCCGAGAGCCCCGAGAGCCCCGGAAGCGCCCAGAGCGCCGGGGCCCGCCTCGCCCGACGGCTTCCGTCCGGCCGTCGGGAGCCCCTTCGCGTGCTCCTCCTCCAGCAGGCACAGCACATGGCCGGAGAGCCCCGCCACCGTGTCGTGCTCGCGCAGCGCGCCGGGTTCCACCGTCACCCCGAACACGTCCTCCAGCCCGGCCAGTACGGTCATCGCGCGCAGCGAGGACCCCCCGAGGTCGAAGAACCGCTCGCGCGGCCCCACGGCGGACACGGGCACCTCCAGCGCCCGTGCCCACACCTCCCGTACCGCCTCCCGGACCTCCCGCGGCGACCGGGGAGCGCCCCCTGCGGGCCCGTCCGTCCGGCTCGTCGCCCCGGTCCTCCCGCGCTCCGCCGGGGTCGGCCCCGCCGCCGGGTGCGCGGTGTCCCCCGCCGCCTCCGCCCAGCGCGCCTCCACCTCCGCGTAGGCGCCGGCCTCGTAGCGCGTCCTCAGCACCCCGCGGCGCAGTTTCCCGCTGGTGGTCCGGGCGAACGCCCCCGGCGGCAGCGGCAGTACCCGGACGTCGTCGTGGCCGAGGGTCTCCCGCAGCCGGGCGGCCGCGGCGCGGAGCACCGGTGCGGCGGCCGAGGAGGCGGGCCGGGCCCACTGCACGAAGGCGACGGCCCGCTCGCCGCCGCCGGCCGGGTCGGTGGACCCCACGACGGCCACGGCACCCGGCGGCAGCCCCGGCGTCGCGGCGACCTTCTCCTCCAGGTCGGAGGCGTGGAACGTACGGCCGTTGACGAACACCACGTCCTTGTGGCGCCCGGTGACGCACAGCCGCCCGTCCCGCAGGAAGCCGAGGTCCCCGGTGCGCAGCCAGCCGTCGTCCCCGAACGCCTCCGCGCTCGCCTCGGGCGCCCGGTGGTATCCGCGCCCCAGCTGCGGCCCCCGCACCTCCACCTGCCCGACCCGCAGTTCGCCCAGCGGGCTCCCGGAAGCACCGGTGATCCGCAGCTCGCAGCCCTCCACCGGCCGCCCCAGGTCCATCAACTCCACCGCGTGCGGCCCGGGTTCGGTCTGCGTCACCCGGCCCCGGGCGAGCGCGGCCCGGTCCAGCACCAGCGGCTCCGCGCTCTCGCCGAGCGGCGGTACGGTCACCGCGAGGGTCGCCTCGGCCAGGCCGTACACCGGCAGCGGGGCGCGCTGGTCCAGTCCCGCCGGGGCGGTGAGGGCGGTGAACTCCCGCCAGACGCGGGGCGCGATGGGTTCGGCGCCGACGAGCAGCAGCCGTACGCAGCCGAGGTCGAGGCCGTCGAGCGCGGTGGCGGGGACCCGGCGCACCGCGAGCGCCAGGGCGAAGTTCGCGGCCGACAGCAGGGTCGCGCGGTGGCGGTCGGCGGCCTCGAACCACAGGGCGGGCCGCTTCGCGAAGGACAGCGGCTCGATGCGTATCTGCTTCAGGCGCGCGGCCATGGGCACGAGGTGGGTGCCGATGAGACCCATGTCGTGGAAGTACGGCATCCAGGTCGCGAGCACGTCGTCCGGGCCGATCGCCATCGCGGCGCGGATCTGGCGGATGTTGGCGAGGACGCCGGCGTGCGTCAGCTCCACGCCCTTGGGGGCGCCGGTGCTGCCGGAGGAGAACTGGAGAAAGGCGACATCGCCGGGGGCCGGCCGGTGCAGGTGCCGCGGCGGACGGCCGCGCCGGAGCGTGTCGAGCCGCAACATCCTGATGGGGGACGGGACCTGGGCCCCGGGAGCCTCGCTCTCGTCGCCCGTCGCCGCCACGACGGCGGCCGTGGTCTCGTCCACCAGGACGGGCGGCCTGCCGAGGAGGTCCCACACCGGGCCGATCCGGCGCGGCTCCGGGGCGAGCGGCACGGGCACGGCCCCCGCCGCCAGCGCGCCCCAGAACAGCGGCTGGAAGGTGTCGCCCCGGTCGGCGACCAGCGGCAGCGGGGTGCCGGGCGTGACGCCCGCCGCCCTGAGCCCGCCCGCCACGCGCAGGGCGTCGTCGCGGAGGCCGGCGAAGGTGACCGTGTGCTCGCGGCCGTCCCCCCGGACGTGAACGACGGTCTGTCCGGGGGTCTCCCGAGCGGCCCCGAGCAGCACGTCCAGCAGCGTCGACGCGGCTCCGTCGTTCACATGCTCGTTCGATCTCTCCACGTCCGGACCCTACAAGTCGTCCCGTCAGGAGCGATGCCGCCGCCGGGCCGCGCGTGTCCCGGCGGAACTCCTCGCGTGCCCAGGGGCCCTAGGTCCAGCTGTGGGCCACGTCCACCACCAGGCGGCCCGGGAGCCGCAGCACCCGGAACGGCAGGCGGGCGCGGACGCCGAGGCCGATCTGGGTCTCGCCCTCGAAGCTGCCGGCGAAGCGGGTGTCGCGGAAGGTGCGGTAGCCGGAGAGGTCCACGCCGGGCAGGGGCTCGGCGACCTCACCGGGGTAGACCACCGCGCCGGTCCCGGGGTCGTGACTGGGGGCGGCGACCCGGATCTCCAGGATGGCACCCCCGTCCACGGGGATGACGTCGCCGGAGGCGGTCTGGTGGAGCCGGTCGACGTACTGGACCCAGTGGCCGAGGCGGTCGCCGCCCTCGGGGACGTCGAAGACGATGCGGTCGTAGCAGTCGTGGCGGCCGGTCCTGATGTCCGCCAGCGGCACCGTGCCGCTGTCCGGGACGCCCTTGAGGCCGCTGCCCCAGCCCGTCGGGCAGGCGGCGGAGCCCCGCCCGGCGCCCCCCGGCGCGGCACTGGCGGTGACCGCGGCCGTCGCGATCGCGGCCCCCGCGAGCGCGAGTGCCATGACCATGGTTCCGATGCGTCGCATGCCGCCCCCTGTCTGCCCTGCCGTGGCGCGGCGCCGGGACGGCGCCGTCGTCGGAGGGGACGACCGGATGCGGCGGAAGGTTGTACTCCGGGACCGCGGAAGTGTCCCAGGAACGTAACAGGAACGCGCGCGCCGCTGCGGGCGTCGGCGCCGGTGCCCGGATTTCCCTGGTTCGGGTGTCCGGTTGTGCCGCTTTGTTTCCCGTTCCTCCTGGGCGTTTGACAGGTGAAGCGCCGGAAATCGATAGTGTACTTACTCGCGGGTAAGAAGTAATTCGACAATCCCGCCCCGAACCCCGAGAAGAGTGAACACCTCAGTGACGGAAAAATCGACGCTGTCCCGTTCCGGATTCCTTTCCCGTTTTCGGGTGCGGAGGGCCGCGGCCGCCGGCGCGGCACTGCTCGGCGCCATGGCGGGCCTGCTCGCGACCCAGCCCGCGCACGCGGCCGGTCCGAACGGCGCCGTGAACATCCGGGGCCAGGAGCCCTGGAACACCGACGAGATGCTGGCGCGCGTCTGCGGCGCCGACGGCGGGACCGGCTACGAGGACTGGTACGTCAACATCGCGACCGGCGAGCTGCGCGACAGCTCCGCCTGGCGCGAGGCCCCCGTGTGGCACAAGGACGACGGCAAGTGGACACTCCAGCCCGGCTGGGAACGCTTCGAGGGGCACTGCGAATACCCCGTCGCCTCCAGCTGGACCTACCGCGCCGCCTGGCGCCCCATCAGCGAGACGCGCACCAACTGCACGGACAGTGGCTACAACCTGGAACTGGCCCGTGAGTACGCCACCTCCCGGTCGTACTCCCACACCGTCGGCGGCTCCACCGGCGTCGAGGCGTCCATCGGCAGCTGGTTCGGCGTCTCGGCCGAGGCCTCCTACAGCTACTCCTGGGCCATCGAGAACTCCGTCTCCGTGACCAACAACGACGTCATCGACATCGGCCCCCAGAAAACCGCCTGGATCGAGGCGAGCCCCACCAAACGGGTCGTCCGCGTGAATCCGGTATTCGCAGTGGAGTCGTACACCTGGAATCTGACCGGAAAGCGTGACGATGTCGTCGTCGTCGATTCCTGGCGTGGCCGCGGATACGACCGAATTTACTCGTACGGCAATTACATCGACGGTGTCGCCGACGAACTCAAGAGCGACGGAACTCCGCGGATGACGTTCCGCAAGAAGGACCGCCCGGCCGGAGACGAGTGCGCCTGACCCCCGCCTGACCCCCGCCTGACCCCCGCCCGGCCCCCTCCCGCTCCCGACGCCTACGTCCGCGCCACGGGGGAGCCGTCGCGCTCCGGACGGCGGCGGGCCGCCGGGGCGGGGGAGGGGACCTTGTGGAGGAGGGGCGCGGCGGTGGGGCGCCCGGTGCCGGGCGGACGGCTCACGTACTGGCCGTGCAGACTGTCGTCGATCCGCCAGAGGATGCCCGTGGTGCGGCCCGTGGGCGCCGCCGGGTCGAGTTTGGCGGTGAACGAGGCCAGCCGGTCGTAGAGCGTCCTGGCGCGGGCCCCGGTGGCGGTGAGGTCCGAGGCCGTGGCCGCGCGCAGGGCGTCGAGGACCAGCACCAGGTTGTGGCCGGAGAGCTGGACGTCCTGCATCCCGCCCTCCGCCTTGGTGATCCGGCCCGGCGGCAGGTTGGGGTCGGTGCTGAGACGGGCCGCCCCGGTCGCGGTCGGCCCGACGCGGTCGTACGGGTCGCGCGTGCTCTGCGTCCAGCCGGGCTCCCAGGCGCCGAACGCCGTCCGCGCCAGGAAGGTCCAGGTGTCCTCGTGGCAGCGCAGGGTGAGGTACGAGACGCCGGCCGCCTGCCGGAGCGTGGCGTTGTGCTGTTCCAGGGCGACCCGGTTCGCGGCGAGGGCGGCCCGCAGGACCACCCGGTCCTCCTCCCGCCAGCGCCGCTCCTGCTCACCGCGCTGCGCCCGCAGCTCCCGTTCGAGCTGCTGGTTCCGCGCGTACTGCTCGACGAACGTCGTGACCAACGTCTTCAATGCCTTGAACATGCCGCCTGCTGAGGTCGGGCCGGAGATCCGGGTGACGCCACATCCTGTGTCGCAGCGGCCAACGACCGTCGGCGGATCATGGTCACGCCCGGCGGCCTGCCGACCCGTCAACTCGCCCCGCCACACGCCCTGTTGGCGCGCGGCCCGGACCGGGGGGGGTCGTTGTGGAATTCCTGTGGCGGGCTGCCCTACGTGCGGGTAGAGCACTAGGGTCTGCCGTATGAACGCACGGCTGGCCCTGCTCAGCACGGTGGACCCCGGCGTCGCGGAGAGCGAGGTCTTCCGGCTGGCGCTCCAGCACGCGATCGGGGAACTCGACGCGCTCGGGGGCATGGTCCATCTGCGGGGGCCGATGTCGGCCCTGCGTCTGGTGTCGGCCTCCGGCCTGCCGCCCGCGCTCACCCGCCCCTGGGAGATCATCGACCAGGAGGGCCCGCTGCCCCCGGCCCGCGCGCTGCACCAGGGCGGCGGAGTGTGGTCGCCGCTGGGTTCCACGGCCCCCGCCTGGCCCGGCACCGGCCTCGCCGCGTTACCCGTCTCGAGCTGTGACCGCACCATAGGCGCGCTCACCGTCCTGACCGGAGACCGGGGCGAACCCACCGGTCTGGAATGGGACTTCCTGCGGGCGGTCGTCGACTGGACCGAGGACCGCATGGCGCAGGCGCCCCCGCCGACGGGCCCCGCGCAGCCCGAGCCGGGCGCCGACCGGCTGCGGCAGGCGCTCAGGGAGGTCAGCCTCGGCTCCTGGGACTGGGACATCCGCACCGGCGACCTGATCTGGGACGAGGCGGCCCTGGAGCTCTACGGCACCAGGCCGGCCGAGTTCACCGGCCAGATAGAGAACTGGATGCGGATCGTCCACCCGGACGACCTCGCCCCGACCCTCGCCGCGGCGGAACGGGCGATCCGCGAACACGGCGTCTACGAGGCGGAGTACCGCGTACGGCGCCTCGACGGCACCTGGGGCTGGACACGGGCCCGCGGCCGGGCGACCTACGACGAGCACGGGCGGCCGCACCGGATGATCGGCGTCGGCTGGGAGAGCGACGAGTCGCGGTCCGCGCGGGACGCCCTCGGCCGGGCCCTGCGGCACATGAGCGACGGCTTCCTCGCCGTCGACGACGGCTGGCGGATCACCTTCGCCAACCTGGAGGCGGAACGCACCCTCGGCCTCTCCGCGGAGGAACTGTGCGGACGGCTGCTGTGGGACCTGCCCTCCGTGCGGGAGACCCCCTGCCTGGAGAGCCGCTGCCGGGAGGCCGCCGCCGAGGAGAAGCCCGCCGGGTTCGACGTCCACGTACCGGACACCGGCCTCGTCCACCATGTGCGGCTGGTTCCCGGCCCCGACGGCCGCACCATCTACTTCAGCGACGTCACCGAGAAGCGACGGCACGAGCAGGAGCGCCGCGAGACCGAGCGCGCCGCCGCCGAACGGGCCCACCGCATCGCCGCGTTGACCACCGCCCTCGCCAAGGCGACCACCTCGCAGGACGTCGTCGACGCGGTCGCGCTCCGGGTCCTGCCGCCGTTCGCCGCGGCCGGCCTGCTCGTCCAGACCGTGGAGAACGGCCGCCTGCACAACGTGGGTGCCGTCGGCTACACGGACGACTTCATCCACCTCGTCAACCGCCGCCCCAGAACGCCGTACGGCCCGGTCTGGGACGCCATCGACACCGGCACCCCGGTCTTCATCTCCTCAGCGCGGGAGTTCGCCGAGTACGTCCCCCAGCACGCCGACCTGCCCGCCCGCTCGGGCAAACAGGCGTGGGCCTTCCTGCCGTTGACCGCCTCCGACCACACCTTCGGCATCTGCGTCGTCTCCTTCGACCGGCCGCGCCGCCTCACCGACGAGGAACGCACCCTGCTGACCGCGATCAGCGCGCTCCTCGCCCAGGCCCTGGAACGCGCCCGCCTCTACGACCTCGAACACACCCGGTCCCGCGAACTCCAGCGCGCCCTGCTCCCCCAGGACCTGCCGGCCCTCGCCGCCTGCGAGTCGGCCGCCCGCTACCTGCCGGCCGGACAGGGCATGGACGTGGGCGGCGACTGGTACGACGTCATCCCGCTCTCCAGCGGCCAGGTCGCCCTCGTCGTCGGCGACGTCATGGGCCACGGCCTGTCCGAGGCAGCCACCATGGGCCGCCTGCGCACGGCCGTGCACACGCTCGCCGACCTCGAACTGCCCCCCGACGAGATCATGAGCCACCTCAACGACATCGTCGGCACCATGGGCGAGGAGTCGTACGTCACCTGTCTGTACGCCCTCTACGACTCCACCACCCAGGTCTGCTCGATGGTCCGCGCCGGGCATCCGCCGCCGGCGCTGGTGTGTCCCGACGGGACCGTGCGCTTCCCGGAGTGGACCGCCGATCCGCCGCTCGGCGCGGCCGAACCGCCCTTCGAGACGGTGGAGTTGAGCGTGCCCGAGGGCAGCCTGCTCGTGCTCTACACCGACGGCCTGGTCGAGTCGGCGAAACGCGGCATCGACGAGGGCATGGCCGACCTGGCCGGTCTTCTGCGCACCGCCCACGAGGACGGCACCGCCGCCGACCTGGAACGCCTCTGCGACACCCTCACGCACGGCCTGCTGCCCGCCGAGCACGCGGCGGCGGACGACGCGGCCCTCCTCGTCGCCCGCCTGCACGCCCTGACCGGTGACCGGATGGCCTCCTGGTCCCTGCTGGACGACCCCAAGGCCGCAGGACAGGCCCGCCGCCACGTCCGCGACCAGCTCGCGGCCTGGGGCCTGGACGACCTGGCCCCGACCACCGAACTCCTCGCCAGCGAACTCGTCGGCAACGTCGTACGCCACGCCAAGGGCCCCGTCCGGCTGCGCCTGCTGCACGGCTCCGCGCTGGTCTGCGAGGTCTTCGACGGCAGTCTCACCATGCCCCGCATCCGCAGGGCCGGCGACACCGACGAGGGCGGCCGGGGCCTGCAGCTGATCACCGCGCTCTCCCAGCGCTGGGGCACCCGCTACACGCCCACCGGCAAGTGCATCTGGACCGAACAGTCCCTCACCGGCCCCGACCGCACCTCACCGCCCGCCTCGCCGGACCTGCCGCCGCTGGTCCCGGAGGACTTCGACGGCGACCTGGACGCGCTGTCCTTCGGGAACCTGGACCCAGGGCCCTTCTGACGGATCTCCGCGGCGCCGCCCGACGGCTCAGGGGCAGGACGGGGAGGCGTCCGGCAGCGGGTCGGTCTCGCTGTAGATGTCCGTGTCCTTCATCCAGCCCCAGGCGCCGTTGTCGGCCTTGGTCCAGACCCAGCGGTTGGGGTGCGGGCCGCCCACGGTGGCGCCGAAGTCGTAACTGCACTTGAACCAGCTGGGGTTGCTGTACATGTATCCCACCACCTGGAACGTGTACGGGTCCCGGTAGACGGGCGCCCCGGACACGTTGTTGCACCACCAGTTGCCGCCGCTCTGCCAGCAGGGGTTCGCGGCGGACGCGGTGGGCGCGGTGAGGAGGGCGGCGCCGGTGGCGAGCACCGTGCCGGCCAGCACGACGCCGAGTCGATTCGCGATGCGCATGATGTCCTGTCCCTGGTTCGGCGGTCGAGGACCTGACGGCCCCGTCTCCCCATGCTCAGCGTCGGCTCCCGGCCCGCACCACGGCTTTCGAGCCTGGTCGAATGCCGCAGGTCGGGCCGCCTTCGAGGAGGTCGGCGCCCAGGGCGGTGAGGGTGTGCAGGACGATACCGCCGAGCCGCCTGCTGGTGAGGAGCCCGGACTCGCGGAGCACGGCCACATGGTGGCTGACGGTCGCCGGGCTGAGCCCGACGCGGGCCGCCACCTCGCTCGTGGTGCGGCCGTCGGCCAGCTCCTCCAGGACGGCCGCGCGGGCCCGGCCGAGCAGCGCGGCGAGGGCCTGGTGCGTGCCGGCGGTGGCGGGCGGCGGGGGCGCCAGCCAGCGGGGGTCGTGCGTCACGGGGTGGACGAGCACCGGGGGCAGGGAGCCGTCCTTCAGCACGATCGGGCCGGGCCAGCAGAAGAAGGACGGGATGATCCGCAGGCCCCGCCCGTCGAGGTGGAGATCGCCCCGCAGATGGGCGCCGGCGATGTGCAGGACCGGCGCGGACCAGCGCACGCTGGGGTGCAGCCCCTGCGCCAGCCCCGCGAAGCCGGACCGCAGCAGGGCCCTGGCCGCGGCGGAACGGGCCTCGTCGAAGCAGGCGCGGACCTGGGTCCAGTACGGGGCGACGAACCGTTCGTGATGACGGCGGACCAGACCGCCGAGCCCGCGCAGTGCCTGGGGGTCGCCGTCGGCGAGCGGCCGCGACCAGCCCGGCAGCGACCGGGGGAGGGACAGTTCCGTGAGGTCGGTCCGCAGCCGGGCCCGGGGCGTGGCGAGCAGTGCGTCCAGGCCCGCCTCGAAGCCGTCGGCGGCCCCGGCCGGGGTCAGGAAGTCCGCCGAGTAGCCGCGTGGCGGGGCGAGCTGGCGCAGCCGGGACAGCTCGGGGTCGAAGGGGCCGCGGGAGGCCCGGCGCCAGCGGCCGAACACCAGGGGGCCGTCCCGGTTCTGCAGCAGATGCAGGCTGAGCAGCCCCTCCCACAGCGGGTCGGGCTCCTCCGCGAGGACCACCCGGGCCAGGTCGTCGTACGTGAAATGGATGCGCAGGGCCATCGGGCCCGCTCCCCCCAGATCTGGTTGTGCCGCGGACGTGCGAGACCCCGGGGCGCTCGCCGTGGAGGGGCGGGCGCCCCGGGGTCGGGGCCGGCCGGTCGGATCACCGGCCGGCCGGGTCAGCGAACGGGCCGGCCGGTCAGCCGACCTTGCCGAGGCTGTCGACGCGCTCGTTGACGCCGTTGCGGAGTTCGCCGAGCGTCGTGCCGGGCGGGGCCGTCTTCGGGGTGGAGGACGGCGGCTGGGTCTCGTCCGCGCAGGTGGTGCCGGCGGCGGGGACCGTCAGGTCGACGAGGTAGTCGATCACCGCGGTGGTCGCGCAGGCGCTGCGGCCGAACGCGGTGTGGCCCTCGGCCTCGAACGTGACCAGCGCCGCGTTGTCGAGCTGGTGCGACAGCGCGACCGCGTGCTCGTAGGGGGTGTCGGGGTCACCGGTGGTGCCGAGGACCAGGATCGGTGCCGAGCCCTTGGCGCGGAAGGAGCCGTCGTAGCGGCTGGGCGTCTCGGCGGGCCACTGGACGCACGCGGTGGCGTGCTGGTGGTCGTAGGTCGGCGGACCGAACGCCATGGCCGGGCCCAGCAGCGGCGCCGCCGCCGCGTTGGACTCGACGTTCCACTCCAGCTTGTGCAGGCTCTTGGGGTAGTCCTTGTCGACGCACTCGACGACCACGTTCGGGCCGAGGAAGTCGAAGCTGGCCGGGGACGGCGGGCGCAGCAGGAACGAGGTGTTGTCCCGCGCCTGCGCCTTCTTCAGCGCCGCGCCGAGCGAGGGCCAGATGACCTTGCCCTCGTTGATGTTGAACATCAGCCGGTAGACCAGGGTGTAGCCGTTGGCCTTGCCGCCGCTCGCGGTGGTCACCGGGTTGGCGTCGAGGTCCTTCTTCAGCTGCTCGAACGCGCCGCGCGGGTCGCCGTCGCCGAAGCCGCAGATGGCCTGGTCGGAGGCGCACCAGTCGAGGAAGCGGCTCATCGAGCCGTCCAGCGCCAGGTACTGGTCGCGGTCGTAGGCGTAGGGCCGATAGGCGTACTTGTACGGGTCGTACGCGCCGTCGAGCGTCAGCGCCCGCACCCGCTTCGGGAACATGGCGGCGTAGACGGTGCCGATGTACGAGCCGAACGACCGCCCGTAGTACGTCAGTTGCTCCTCGCCGAGCGCCTGGCGCAGCAGGTCGATGTCACGGGCGACGTACTCGGTGCCGACATACGGCAGCAGCGAGCCCGAGTTGGTCTGGCAGGCGGCGTCGAACTCGGCGGCCTCGGTCAGCGCGGGACCGAAGGCGTCCGGGCCGGGGACGCCCTTGGCGTCGGTGACGGCCTTGGTGTAGCGGGCGTCGTCGAAGCAGGTGAGCGCCGAACTGCGGCCGACACCGCGGACGTCGTAGCCGAAGACGTCGAACGACTCGCGGAGCTTGGCCGGCAGGCCCGCGTAGTTGTTGCGGACGTAGTCCACACCGGAGTTGCCCGGACCGCCGGGCTGCATGAACAGCGTGCCCTTGCGCTTGGTCTGGTCGGCCGCCTTCTTGCGGACCACCGCGAGGGTGATCTTGGTGCCCTGCGGCTGCCGGTAGTCCAGCGGCACGTCCGCGTTGGCGCACTCGAAGCCGCCCTGGCAGTCGGACCAGGCCAGCGTGGGGACGGGCGGCGGGGTGTAGGCCGACCGCGGCTTCTGCGCGGTGTCCTGCGCGGCCATCGCCTGGGTCGCCGTCCCCGTGCCGGCGAGGACGAGGGCGGTCAGCGCGGCGCCGACGATTCTGAGACGTGAGAAACGTCTGGGTGCATGGTGATACGTGGTCATGGGTGTGTTCCCCCTGAGCGGTAGAGACCCCTGAGAACCCACTGGTCAATGTGAGTTCGGAGAATGTCTAGCCGAAGAGACGGTAAAAAGGCCAGAGCGGTGCCGTCATGGCCGACTTTCCACTCAAACTCTCCACTACCCCACGGTAGTTACCGTTCGCGGCCATCCCTTCGTAACCTGGGCCCGACCCCGGCCGGCTTCCCGTACGGGCCTTGCCGGCACCCCCCACCAGCACGAAGGATCCACGCACGTGTCATCCAGCACCAGCCGTCTCAGGATCGCCCTCCTCGCCGTGGCCGTGGCCACCGCCGGTCTCGCCCTCGCGGGCCCCGCCGCGGCGGCCGCGCCGCGGGCCGGCTCCACCGTGGCCACGTCCCCGCAGGCGCCCGCCATACCCGTCGGCTTCGCCGACCTCGCCACCGTCCCGCTCACCGCGGACGGGCGCGGCCACGAGGTCACCCTGGCCTACCGCAACGACTCGGGCGCGGCCCGGACCGTCGCCCCGCAGCTCCTGCTGGAGTCCCCGGACTCCGGCCCGTTCCTCGACCCGGCGGACGTCAAGGTCGAGCACCGCACCGCCGGAGGCTGCTGGGAGACCGTCGCCCTCGGCAGCCAGACCGGCACCCTCTTCACCGACCTGAGCACGGCGCAGCGCACCCTGCGGGCCGGCGCGACCCTCGCGGAGCTGTACCGCGTCACCGTCACCGACCCGGCGGCCGTGGGCACGGTCCATCCGAGGATCGCCCTCTACTGACCGCCGCGCAGCTGCGAGAAGGCGCGTGACGGGGGTCACATCCCGTCATGTCACATCGCACCCGGTCCGGCCCGTCCTCGTGTTGTCACCGCATACGACGACACGAGGAGCCCGCCATGGAAGCACGTCTGAACCTGCTCGCCAGCCCCGTCGCCGGAAAGCTCGTCAAGCACCTCGTCGCGGCGAGCAAGGCCGTCGACGAGACGGGGCTGCCGGTCACCACCCAGGAGCTGGTGAGGATCCGCGCCAGCCAGATCAACGGCTGCGGGTACTGCCTCGACATGCACACCAAGGAGGCCGCGCACGCCGGGGAGACCGCCCAGCGGCTGCACCTGGTCGCCACCTGGCGGGAGGCCACGGTCTTCACCGAGGCCGAGCGTGCCGCGCTGGAGCTGGCCGAGCAGGGCACCCGCATCGCCGACGCGGCCGGCGGCGTCCCCGACGAGGTCTGGGAGAACGCGGCCAAGCACTTCGAGGAGGACCAGCTCATCGCCCTGGTGGCGCTCATCGCCCTCATCAACACCTTCAACCGGCTGAACGTCATGCTGCGCCAGCCGGCGGGCGACTACCAGGTCGGCATGTTCGGCTGACCCGGCGGGGGCGGCCGCGTCACGCCCCGTCGCGGTGGGCGAACTGCAGGGAGAGGGCCTGCAGGACGTCCGCGGCCGTGGTGTCGGTCCGCCCCTGGTCGTGCACCTCGGCGAGGTGCACGAAGGCGTAGGAGAAGCAGTTGACGAGGCCCACGATCGCGGGCCCCAGGGCGTCGGTGATGATGCCGGTCGCCTCCTGGGCGCTCGCGTCGGCGGGCAGCCTGATCACGGGCAGCGTCTCCGTGAGCAACGCGGAGACGGCGCCCGTCAGCGCCACCTCGTCCCCGGGATGCTCACGGACCTGCCGCCGCATCTCGATCGCCTCGGTGAGGATGCCCACGACTCGCCGCATGATCTCGGATTGCTCCACGGGGGGAGCCTTGCCCAACTCGCCCCTGTGTAACCGACCTGGGGCGGGATGGGCTGACGCCGAAGGGGCAGCGCGGGACGCGCGGCCCCTTCAGACGTTCGGTTCACCTTCTTCGGGCGCTTCGCCGACCGGCTGCTCGACGACGAAGGAGCCTTTGCCTCGCACGGTGACGATCAGGGCGCGCTCGCGGAGTTCCTGTGCGGTGCGCCGCGCGGTGAGACGCGCAACGCCGTACTCCTCGGCGAGGTGGTTCTCGGAGGGGATGGGCCGGTCTGGCGCCAGCTCCCCCGACGCGATCTTCCCCGCGAAATCGCCAGAGAAGGTGACCGCTGAACTGCTGAGCGAGGGCGTGAAGAACCTCGTGAAGATCGCGGTCGAAGACGAACAGGGTGTCCAGCGCACGGTCACCGCTACGGACAACCACCCCTTCTGGGTCCCCGACCTGCGCATGTGGGTTCCTGCCGGGGAGCTCGCGACAGGTCAGTGGCTGCACACCTCCGCCGGCGCCCTGGTCCAGATCAAGGAAATCAAGCGCTGGACCCAGACCGCCCGAGTGCACAACCTAAGCGTGTCTGATCTGCACACGTACTATTGGCTGCAGGCAGCACGCCGATTCTCGTGCATAACGCATGCGGCGATGCTGCGCATGCGGATGATTGTTATTGCAATTGGGGGCAGTCAGTCATTCCGCGTCCCAATGCTGCCGCTAAGGCTGATGAATTAACGATTCACGCTACGCAGCGCCTGGAGCGGCGCGGAGTTTCGGCAGAGGATGCTCAGGCCGTTCTCAAGAAGGAGCCCTTCTCTTATAACCACGATGATCAGTGGAAGCTCGGCTACTATGATCCCCGGTCCAAGGTATTTGTCGCCAAGACCGTCGACGGGAACGTAAATACTGTTATGACCAATGTGGAGCAGGCGTACATCAACCGCCTCCAGGGAGGGCGCTAACCGTGGCAGACATTAGAGTTACATATGATCGGAAGGCGAATTCGGCGTATGTCTACTTCGTCGACCCGCAAGCGCGCACGCAGGTGGCTCGCATGTATCCCTGTGACCCTGTCGAGGTAGGAGGCATGATCAATCTCGACTTCGACGAAAGTGGGTGCCTTGTTGGTGTCGAGGTGCTAGGGGCCAAGTCAAAACTCCCGCAGTACTTGCTCGATATGGCGGAGCGGCTCGATATGGACGGATCTTAAAGGCCGTCAACGAGCTTCCGGATCGAGTTTCTCGAATTTGTGACAACTTCCTGATTTGGCTCGCTAGTTTTTCCGGGCGCCGTGCCTATCATTGCGAGATGATGGTGCGTTTTTCAGGAAAGTAATGCATTTCCGGTTCGTGAGTCGACGCCATTGAATTAGTCGAGTATTGGCGTGTTGTGGCTCGCGCAACAGTGTCAATCGGCTCTATGGGGTGGGTCGGGCGAATTGTTCGGACTTCGGACGAGGATTTCTTTGGGCCCTGCCTGGCGTCTTCGGGAGTGAGTAAGCCAGCCCCATCGGAGATCGATCCGGTAGGGTCGGCTGCTGCGCTCTTGGGTGTCTGACGGCAGTAGTTGAGGGCAATAGCAGCGGACGGGCGCGGCGCGAAGGGGCGGTTCGGCGCTGTTGCCGGGTCCGTCGGTGATTTCGGCAGGGTTGCGGGGGCGTTACCAGGAATTTCGATGACGTCGCGCTTGAGGCGGATTCGGACATGCGCGTAGACCCCGATTTGGGCGTGGCCGAGCAGCTCCTTGATGACGACGAGTTCGACGCCATAGTTCCAGGAGGTGGATCGCCGCCGAGTGGCGGAGGTAGTGGAACCGGATGCGGCGGAGCCCGGCCCGGTCAGGGAAGCGGCGGGTGAGGTTGGCCGGGGCGAGAGGCCGTCCGGTCGACGTGGTGAGGACGAGCCCGCTGTCGCTGCAGTCCGATCCTGCTGTTTCTCGCCCTCTGTCCCGCCGAGCCGCCGCTTCTTGACCAGCATCGGCTCGAACGTGCCCGCCCGGTCCTGTGGAACCTCCAAGATCCCGCCAGCACCTACGAGGACCGGTGCACGCACGTTCGGTGCTCGGCTCCGGAGGGTGAAGCCCGGTGATGGCGCGGGGCAGCCCCCGTATGCTGGCCTCGGTAGCCTTACCCCGTCCCGTGGAGGTCCCGATGAGCACACCCGACGCGGAGTACTCCGGCTACCCACTGCTCCGGCCCCGTGTTTCGGCCGAGGAGCTGCTGGCCGCGAAGAACACCCAGCCGATCCGGTCCCTGGACGACCTGGCCGCCGACACCTTCGAGTCGGACGAGGAACTGGAGGAGTTCCTGGCCTTCACGTACGCCGAGCGTCACCGCGACGTCGCCTGAGCCGCCGCCGTGCAACCCGTCATCCTCGACACCGACGTCGCCTCGCTGTCCCACAAGCGCAAGCTCACCGGCCCGGTCGCACCAGGCTGATCGGGACCGAGATCCGCCACTGGGGCACCCGCAGCCGCCAGGAACTCGCCGACTGGCTCTCCGGTATCCCGATCCTGCCCGGCGACGAAGCCGTCGCCGCAACCTGGGGCCGCCTGTCAGCCGCGGGCATTCAGCGCGGACGCCCACGTCCGATCAACGACATGTGGATCGCGGCCTGTGCCCTCACCTACGACCTGCCGTTGGCCACGCTCAACCTCAAGGACTACGAGGACTTCCGAGCCCACCACGGTCTGCGCATCCTCGGCGCGGAGTAGCCGCTCGCCGGGCAGCGTCTCCGTGAGCAACGCGGAGACGGCGCCCGTCAGCGCCACCTCGTCCCCGGGATGCTCACGGACCTGCCGCCGCATCTCGATCGCCTCGGTGAGGATGCCCACGACTCGCCGCATGATCTCGGATTGCTCCACGGGGGGAGCCTTGCCCAACTCGCCCCTGTGTAACCGACCTGGGGCGGACCCGCATGGGGGCCACTCCCCACCATGCGAAGGAAAAGCCCCGGGTGCGGTTCGAAGAACTCACCGTGCGGTACCCACAGGGGTGACCGGGCGGCGGGGAATGCCTACTCCCTGGCCTGCTTCGGGTCGATCGGAATCTCGCGTGCCGTGTTCTCGGCGCGTTCCTCTGCGCCCAGCTTCAGAGTCGCGGTCCCGCAGCAGCGGTCGTACTGGTTCTGCCAGTCCGTCATGAACGCGTCGTAGCTGGACTGGCCGACCAGCTTCAGGTCCGACTCGTCGTTGTGCCAGACGCCGTTGCTCGTCCAGTTCGCGGAGCCGACGAACACGATCCTGGAGTTGACCGTACCCGCGTAGCCGCCGCTGACCATCATGTACTTGTCGTGCGTGTAGTGCAGGGCGTGGCCGTTCGCGTCGGTTCCGCGGCTGGTGTCGTACACGGAGATGTTCGGCCGGTCCTTCAGGTGGTTCTGCACGCTGCCGTCGACCTGACCGGCGGTGAGGAGTATGCGGATCTTGACGCCGGTCCGGGCCAGGCTCACCAGCTTCTTCGGCAGTTCGAGATAGTTCCGGTCGCCCGGCTGCCCGTGAGAGGTCCACTGGAACATGGCTATGTTGATCGTGGCCGGCGCCTTGACGTTGTTCAGGAAGTCGACCCAGGTGTCGCTCTTGGAGCGTGCCTTGGGCCACTGGTAGGAGGGCGGGGACAGTGTCCTGGCGGCCTGGCCGTCGCTGGAGCTGTAGTAGTCGGGCATCAGCGGGCCCGGACCGTTGAGCGCCCCCCTGGCCATGGCGGTGAAGTAGCGGACGTAGAGGTTGTACAGGTCGACGTTGCCCTTGACGGTGGCGCTGCTGTTCCACGCGGTATTGGCCTGGGCGGACGTGGGGTTGGCGCTGCTGACGGTCACCGTCCTGTTCGCGCCGCTCCCGCCGCTGAACATGTAGTACTTCGCGTGCAGGGAGGAGCCGGAATAGTGGGTCAGGCAGCCGCCCGGGCACAGCGCGGCGAAGCTGGAGGCTCGCGGATCGTTGCCGAGCTCGGTGACCAACGACTGCCAGACCGCGTTGTCGCTGTGCACGTCCATCAGCGCCTTGACGATGACGCCGCGCTGGTGCGCGGCGATCAGGGCGTTGGCGAAGTCCGGGCCCGGCTGCGTGCTGCCGATCGAGTACATGGCGACGCGTATGGTCTGCCCGCAACCGGCGCTGTTGATCGATTCGATGATCGGGGCCATGACGTTCATCCGGGCGCCGGGGTCCTCCGGGTCGTTGAAGCGAGGACCCGGTGTCGAGGTGAACGTCCGGGACTCGCAACTGAGGGGAGGCTTGGCCTTCTTGACCGCAGCGTGCGCCGTGGTCGGCGACAGCGCGGTGACGGCCAGCGCACTGATCAAGGTGAACGTTCGCTTCATGTACGGCCCTTTCGCTGGTCTGTTGCCGATGACGAGTCGGGTGTTGCCGTGCTGATCGCCCCAGGGTGGCCACCGAGGCGAGCCCGGCAGCCGGCATTCACCCAAAACGTCGCACAGTCCTCACAATCGACCTCCGCCGTGCGGTCGTGGCGGAATGGGCCGCGTCGGCCGAGCCGCCGACGCGGCGAGGAGGCCGCCGATCAGGGGCGCTGCCGCGATGTTCGCCGTAAGGACGTGGAGGCGTGTCGGGAGCGGGGCCGGGCATGCGCCTGTGCTCGGCCCCGCGTTGAGATCCTGTGAGGGAGCGGGACATCCGGCGGACATCCCGGTCGACGAAGTGCTGGTCCGTTAGTTTCTGCCCGAAGTTGTTCCATGTATGACTAATTGATCCACTGTTCGGCAATCAGGAGACTTGCGAAGGCGGCGAAGGGTTGCACGAGGAGGCAGGAAAGCCCCGCTCGTGCGGTGGTGGCCCACTGGGTGACGAGGCTTGCCCGGCGACGAAGCCGTCGCCGGGCAAGCCTGGGGTCGCCTGTCAGTCGCGGTATCCAGCGCGGACGCCCACGTCCGATCGAGCTTCCCCCAAGACTCCCCTTGAACCCCGGGAACCCTCGCCTCCCACCTGTCCCCAGGGGGCCGGACGCCAAGGGCGGCAGGAGTCGAGTCAGCGGTCGACCAGCCGTGGACGCGGGGTCCGACCCGTGGACTCCGCGTCGGTGTCGTCGGTGTCGCCGGTGCCGACCGGGCCCCGGGGAAGCATCCGGTCCAGCCACTTCGGCAGCCACCAGTTGGCCCGGCCGAGGAGGGTCATGGTCGCCGGTACCAGCACCATGCGGACGACCGTGGCGTCGATGAGGATCGCGGTGGCCAGGCCGAGTCCGAACATCTTGGTGGAGGGGTCGTCGGCGACGGCGAAGGACAGGAAGACCGCCACCATGATGAGGGCGGCCGAGGTGATGATCCGGGCGGTGCGCGAGACGCCCTCGACGATCGCCGTGCCGTTGTCGCCGGTGCGCAGGTACTCCTCGCGTACGCGGGACAGGAGGAACACCTCGTAGTCCATCGACAGGCCGAACAGGATGGCGAAGAGGAACATGGGGATGAACGACACGATCGGAACCGTCGCCTCCAGCCCGATGAGTGCGCCTCCCCAGCCCCACTGGAAGACCGCGACCATGATGCCGTAGGCCGCGCCGATGCTCAGCAGGTTCAGCAGGACCGCCTTGAGCGGTACGAGCACCGAGCGGAAGACCAGCATCAGCAGCAGGAACGACATCGCCAGCACGGCGGCGACGAACAGCGGCAGGCGGTCGCTGGTGCGTCGGCCCACGTCGGACAGGCTCGCGGCGGCGCCGCCGACGTGGGCCCTGGCCGGGCCGTCCCCGATCGCCGTGGGCAGCACGTCGCTGCGCAGCCGGGCGACGGTGTCGGCCGTGGCCCTGTCCTGAGGGCCGGTGGTCGGGAACACCACGAGGGTCGCGATGCCGGTGGCCCGGTCGATGTGCGTCGGCGCGACGGACGCGATCCCCGGGTCCGCCGAGACCGCCCCGACGAGTCGGTCCAGCACTGCCGGATCACCGGCGGGGTCCGCGGCGACGACGAGGGGACCGTTGGTGCCCGGGCCGAACCCCTCGGCGACGAGGTCGTAGGCCCGGCGCTCGGTACGGCCGGGGGGAAGTGAGCCGTCGTCGGGCAGGCCGACGCGCAGGCCGAGCACGGGCAGGGTCGCGGTCAGCAGCAACCCCGCCGCGCCGACCGCGTACGGCACCGGGTGCCGGCCGACGTGCCCGATCCAGCGACGCCAGCCGGTGGCGGGAGCGGCGCCCGCCACCATGTCCCGCCGCCACCCGGCCCGCAGTGCCCGGCCGATCCGGCCGATCCGGCCGATCCGGGCCAGGCGCGGGCCCGCCGCGCCGAGGAAGGCCGGCAGCAGCGTCACCGACGCGACCACCATGATCAGGACGACGATCGAGACGGCGACCCCGCCCACCGTCATGAACGGCACGTTCGCGACCGCCAGGCCGAGGATCGACACGACGACGGTGCCGCCGGCGAAGACCACCGGCCGCCCCGCCGTCGCCACCGCCCGTCCGGCGGCCGTCTGCGGATCGAGCCCGCCCGCGAGGTACTCCCGGTGCCTGGCGAGCACGAACAGCGCGTAGTCGATGCCCACTCCGAGCCCGACCATGCTGCCCAGGACCGGTGCGAAGGTGGGAACGTCCGTGACCCCCGCCAGGAGCGTCATCGTGGCGACCCCGACGGTCAGTCCGAAGACCGCCATGCCGATCGGCAGCGCGGCGGCGACGAGCGAACCGAACGCCAGGAACAGGATCGCGGCCGCGGCGAGGAGGCCGATCAGCTCGCTCGCGCCGCCGTCGGGGTCGGAGAAGGCGTAGAAGAGGTTCCCGCCCATCTCGATGCGCAGGGGCAGTTCGGCGCGCAGCCGGTCGCCCAGGCCGACGAGGGCGTCGAGGTCCTCGGCCGACAGCCGGCTCTGGTCGGGGTACTGCACCCGCACGACCGCGATCCGTCCGTCGGCCGAGACGAGGCCGCCGCGCACGGCGGTGTCCGCGCGTGCGTCGAGCGCCCCCGCCGGGTCGCTCGTGCCGAGCACGTGCGGCAGCCGCCCCACCTCGGCCTGCAGCCGCGTGAGAGCGGTGCGCGCGCTGCCGCGGTCGAAGAACGTCGCAGAGCCGTCGAGGGGGGTGACGACCACTTGGGCGGTCATCCCCTCCTGGCCGGTGCGGGCCCGCTCGATCAGTTCCGCGGCCCTTTGCGAGTCCAGTCCCGGAGCGGTCATCGAGTCCGCGGTCCGCCCGCCGAAGGCGACGGCGGCGAGGACGGCGAGCGTGGTGGCGACCAGCCATGCCGCGATCACCCGCCAGGGATGGCGGGCGGCGCCTGCGCCCAGGCGCAACAGGGCTTTCGAGAGCATCGGGTCCTCCAACCACCTCGTCGGCCGTCCTTGTACGGCCGCCGATGCCGAGGCTCGCCGCCAGGGCGCTGCGCGGCATCGGCCCGCGGGCCGCGGATCCGTCGGCCCCGGGGCGGAGTGACAACCCGTCCTTTCGGCCGATGCGCGGCACGCCGCGGTCCCTAGGCTGGGAAGCGTGCTCCGAGACGACCTGCGAACCCTGTGGACCGAACCCCGGCCGCCCGACGCGCCCGCCCGGGTGCGGCGGGACTGGGCGCTGCTCGCCGCGGGCCTTGCCGGTGCGGTGCTGGAGGCCACCCTGCGCGAGGACGTCGTGTGGCGGCCGGTGGCGGTGGTGTTCACCGTCTGGCTGTGGCTGCTGCCCCTGTGGCGCCGGACCCGCCCGCTGGCGATGGTGACGCTGGCGTTCGGCTCGGTGGCCCTGCTCCAGGTGGCCTCGCTCGTCGCCGCACCGCGCGAACCCGTCGGCCTGTACACCGGCATCGTCGTGCTCGTGCTGGTGTACGCGCTGCCCCGGTGGGGATCGGGACGCGAGACCGTGCTGGGCGGCGCGGTGATCCTCGCGGTCGGCACGCTGTGTGTTCTCGCGGACGACACCCCGGTCGTCGAGAAGGTCGTGGGCCTCGTCTTCCTGATGCTGCCCGGCGTGGTCGGCGCCGCCGTGCGGTTCCGGGTGACCGCTCGCGAGCGGCAGGTCGAACAGGTGCGCTCCCGCGAGCGCGAGCAGCTCGCCCGGGAACTGCACGACACGGTGGCCCACCACGTGTCGGCCATGGTGATCATCGCTCAGGCGGGCCGGGTGCTCGCGGGCACCGACCCGTCCGCCGCCGTCGAGGCGCTGGAGGGGGTCGAGGAGGAAGGCGCGCGCACGCTGGAGGAGATGCGCGCCATGGTCGCCGCGCTGCGCGACCGCGAGGTCGGCGCCGAGCTGGCGCCGCCTGCCGGAGTCGCGGATCTGGAGCGCCTGGTGCGCACCCCGGGCGGCCGCCTCAGGGTCGACCTGGGGCTCGACGGCGAACTGGACGCGCTGTCCCCCACCGTGGACGCGGCCGTCTACCGGATCGTGCAGGAGTCGGTGACCAACGCGCTGCGCCATGCGGTCGACGCGACGGATCTCGTCGTCCGGGTCGCCGCGGAACGGCACACGGTACGGGTGAGCGTGCGCGACAACGGCCGGCGCACCGGCCGGGGTCGCGACGGATACGGACTCACCGGACTGCGCGAGCGTGCGACCCTGCTCGGCGGCACCCTGCGAGCCGGCCCGGGTACCGACCGAGGCTGGCACGTCGAAGCCGAACTGCCGAGAGCGAGGAGCGAGAGCGGTGTCCATTCGCGTCCTCGTCGCTGACGACCAGGCGATCATCCGCTACGGGTTGCGGATCATGCTGAACGCCCAGCCCGGCATCGAGGTGGTCGGAGAGGCCGCCGACGGCCGGGAGGCGGTGCGCCTCGCCCGCGAACTGCGCCCCGACGTCTGCCTGTTCGACATCCGCATGCCCGAACTCGACGGCCTGGAGGCCACCCGGCTGGTCGCCGGCCCGGGCGTCGCCGACCCGCTGGCCGTGGTCGTCATCACCACGTTCGACCTCGACGAGTACGTCTACGGCGCACTGCGTGCCGGCGCCCGCGGATTCCTCCTCAAGGACACGGGACCGGACCTTCTGGCACAGGCCGTACGGTCGGCGTCCGACGGTGAGGCGCTCATCGCGCCCAGCGTCACCGTCCGCCTGCTCCAGGCATTCGCGGACGTGCCCGCCGGCCGGCCCGTGGCCCAGCCCGTCTCCCCCGTCACCGCCCGCGAGGAGCAGGTGCTCCTCGCCGTCGCCCGCGGGCTGACCAACACCGAGATCGCCGACGCGCTGCACATCAGCCTCAGCACGGTGAAGACCCATCTGGCCAGCCTGATGGCCAAACTCGGCGCCCGCAACCGGGTCGAGATCGCGATGTGGGCCTACGAGACGCGCCGTATCCTCCCGGCAACCTGAGCCGGGGCGCGGGGCCATGTCCCGGACCGGCCCCAAGTGTGTCGACCTGCGGCGTTGTTGTGATCGATACACCTAGGCCGCTTCCCGCGACGCGCCTTCCGCCGGGCCCTCGGCGCTGCCCCCGGCCGGGTGGTCGACCGGACTCCCGCCCGTGCCGTCCGCCGGTCCGACCGTCGTGCCCCTGGGTGACCCGGCGGGCGTGTCACCGTCCGTTCCGCCCGTCGCGTGCTCGGCCGAGCCCTCGGCCGAACCCTGCCCCGGACCCCCGATCGCACCCTCCCCGGAGCCTGTGACCGCCCCTTCCCCCTGCCCCGGATAGAACTGCGCGTACCACCGCCGCAGCGCCCTGATCCCCTTCTCGTGCGGCAGCAGGACCGGGCGGGGCTGGTGGATCTTGTGGTCCCAGATCCGGACCTCCTCCCGTACCTCGCCCAGCGCCTCGGCCCGGAAGACCAGCTTGAACAGCGGGGTGAGGAAGGGGAGCCAGGCCGGTTTGCGCAGGTAGTACAGCATCCGCAGCTCGCTCGTGCGGTCGTCGACGGGTGTGGTGAGCGCGACCGCCGTCACCGACAGCACCGGCCCGTGGACCCGCACGACCATCACCCCCGGCCCGTACATGGACGAGTCGAACGTGTTGTTGATGTCCCAGCCGAACACCCGCCTGCTGATCGTGCCCCGCGCCTCGGCGAACGGCCCGTCCTCCCGCCACTGCTGGACCGGCGGCTCGCTCTGCCCGTGGATGAAGTGGAAGTGGGACTCGTCGACGATGTTCTCGCGCATCTCCTGGATGTGGATCCGCGCCCGGCAGACGTCGTCGATCGGCGAGGCGAAGTCCCGTGCCCCCGTCTCCGCGATCTCCGGCACCTCCCACGCCGGCTCGCCCGGCCCGGCGTACACGAACACGAGCCCGCTGTGCTCCCGCACCGGGAAGCCGCCGATCGACACCTTGGGCGTCCGCGTGGCGAACGGCGCCTGCACGCACCGCCCGTCCGTCCCGAACCGCCACCCGTGGAACGGGCACTGCACCGTCCCGTCCACGACCTTCCCGCCGACGCCCAGATGGGCGCCGTAGTGCGGACAGTGGGCGTCGCGCACGGCCGCCCGCCCGTCCGACCCGCGGAACGCGATCAGCGCCCGCCCGAAGTAGTGCAGGCTGACGACCCTCCCCGCCCGCAACTCCCCACTGCGCAGCACCGCGTACCACCCGTGGGGCACGCTCGGCATCGGATACTCGTCGGCCCGCGGATCACGGGGCAGGGCGGCCGGATCGAGGATGCTTTTGTCATGGCTCCGACGAAGTCGCATGACGGCGATGCTAGTGGCGGTCGTGATCTCCGGCCCAGAACTGGTCCTGTATTCAAGGAAGTTGGCGCATACGGATCGGGGCGGCGGGTGCGGCGGGGGCGGTGGGTCGATGGGTCGGTGGGTCGGTCACGACGGCGGCCCGTAGGCCGCGACCATCACACCGAGGGCCACCCGGCTCACGTCCTGGCCCTTGGCATCCGTGGAGTTGACGCTGTAGACGAGGGTGCGGGAGCCGTCCCGGGTGGAGGCGATGGCCGCGTTGTAGCCCCAGCGCCCGCCCGTCTTGCCCCACACCTCCCGCCCGCCGAGCACCTTCCTGGCGAGCCCGACGGCGTACTCGGCCGGCTTCCCGCTCGGGAACGCCGTCACCCGCGGCACCGTGAACATAGCCTCCAGCAGCGGCCCGCGCGGCACGACCCGCCCCCCGAACAGCGCGTCGGTGAACCGCTCCAGGTCCGCCGCGGTCGAGACGAGGTCCCCGGCCGCCCATCCGTCGGTCACCCCCCACACGGACACGTCCCGCAGCCCGGTCGTCCCGTCGTCCAGCGTCATCCGCTGGTATCCGTGGTTGTGCGGGCCGGTGATCCGCGGATCGGCCCCGGGGGCGTACGTGTCCCGCAGCCCGAGCGGCTTCAGCACCCGCCGCGCCAGCTGCCGCTCGTAGGAGTCCCCGGTCACCCGCTCCACCAGCAGCCCGGCGATCGTGTAGCCGATGTTGAGGTAGTGCTGCCGCTCGCCCGGCGCGAACTCCCGCTCCTTCGACGTGGCCGAGCGCACCATCGCCTCGGGGTCGTGGACCAGGAAACGGTTCGCGTACCACTCCTCGACCGTCGACCCCGGGAAGTCGGCCGCCGGGATCCCGTGCGTGTGATCGAGCAACTGCCGGACGGTGACACCGCCGTACGAGGCCGGGATCAGGTCCGGCAGATAGGCGCGGACGCTCCGGTCGAGGTCGACCTTCCCCTCCGCCGCCAGCCCCAGCACCACGGCCGCCGTGAACACCTTGGTCACCGACCCCACCCGGAAGCGGGCGCGCGGATCGGCCGCCCGCCCGCTCGTCAGGTCGTGCACCCCCGAACTGCCCCGCCACACCCCGTCGGTGCCCCCGACCCGGACTAGCGCGGCGGTGGCGTCGGCGGCGGGCAGTCCGGCGACGGCGGCCTCCAGGGCGGCGGCCGTCGCGGGGTCCGTCCGCGCCGTGCCGGGGTTCCCGTGCGGCCGTGCGGTCGTGTTCACCGTGGCGCCCGGTGAGGGCGACGCGGCGGCCGGCAGGGCCGCCGGACCCGTCACCGTCCCCAGGACGCAGGCGGCGGCGAGCAGGGTGCGGGTGGCGCGCTTCATGAGCAACTCCGTTGAGATGAGCCGGTGTTCGCGACCGCTCGGTCGCTCTCGACGGCTCCATCCTGCTGACCCGCGACCCTGCGCGGATCGCCCGCGCAGGGGGTCTTCGACGGGCGGCCGCGGTCACTCCCTCGCCGACGCGGGGGAGGACCCGGGCCGGGAGACTCCCCCGGCCGGGGGAGCCGCGGCCCCGCGCGGCGGGTCCCCCGCCGCGATCAGACCCGTCTCGTACGCGCAGATCACCGCCTGGACGCGGTCCCGCAGCCCGAGCTTGGCGAGCACGTTGCCGACATGCGTCTTGACCGTGTGGTCGCTGACGACGAGTTCGGCGGCGATCTCCGCGTTGGACAGCCCCCGGGCCAGCAGCAACAGCGTCTCGCGCTCCCGCCCGGTCAGCACTTCGAGCCGGGGGTCGGGCCGCGCGGTCCTGGCGGCGGCGGGCGTCCGGGTGTACTGCTCCACCAGCCGCCGAGCCACGGACGGCGCGAGCAGCGAGTCGCCCCGCGCCACGACCCGTACGGCGTGCACGAGATCGTCCCGCCGGACGTCCTTCAGCAGGAACCCGCTCGCCCCCGCGTGCAGCGCCTCGTACACGTACTCGTCGGAGTCGAAGGTCGTGAGCATCACGACCCGGCAGACACCGCGGCCCCCGCCTCCGTCACCGCCCTGTCCGACGGCCCCGGCGCCGATCGCCCGGCATGCCTCGATCCCGTCCATCCGGGGCATCCGGACGTCGAGCAGCGCCACGTCGGCGCGGTGCCGCCGTACCGCCTCCACCGCCGCCGCCCCGTCACCCACCTCGGCGACCACATCGATGTCCGGCTGGACGTCGAGGATCAGCGCGAAGCCGCTGCGCACCAGTTCCTGGTCGTCGGCCACGACCACCCGGATCGTCATCTCCCCGCCTCCGCCGCCGCGCCCGCGAGGGGCGCCACCGGTATCCGCACGCGCACCACGAACCCCCGTCCGCCGGGTCCCGCCCCGGTCTCCGCCGTCCCCCCGTGCGCGGCCGCCCGCTCCCGCACACCGACGAGCCCGTGCCCGCCGACCTGCCCGGCGCGGGGCCCGCGCCCGTCGTCCGTCACCTCCACGCGCACCTCGTCCTCCCCGTACACCAGCCGCACGCGGACGGTACGGGCGTCCGCGTGCCGGACCGTGTTCGTCAGCGCCTCCTGCACGATCCGGAACACCGACGCCCCGGCGGCGGCCGGCAGCGGCCGCTCCCGCCCCACCACCTCGTGCACGACGTCCAGCCCACTGCCCCGCACCCGGTCGAGCAGCCCGGCCAGGTCCCCGGCCCCCGGCTGCGGTTCGCGGGGCACGCGCTCCTCCTCGGCCCCCTCGCGCAGCACGCCCAGCATCCGCCGCAGCTGGACCATGGCGTCCCGGCCGGCCTCGGAGATCGCGTCGAAGGCCGCCTCGGCCCGTTCCGGAGCCGTCCGCACCGCCACCGGCCCGGCCTCCGCCTGCACGATCATCAGGCTCACGGCATGGGACAGGATGTCGTGCATCTCGCGGGCGATCCGGGCCCGCTCCCGCGCGGCGGCGCGCTCGGCCTCGACGCGGTGCGCCCGCTGACGGGCGTCGGTCAGCCGTCCGAAGACGTAGGCCGCCGCGAAGACGAAGGCGGAGAAGGTCAGTTCACGTGCCGAGCGGCTGTTGAGACCCACCCCCACCGGCACCGCGACCAGCAGCAGCACTCCGGTGACCAGCCGCTTCCAGGGCGGCGAGAGCACGGCGACCGTGTAGACGATCACCAGCCCGCTGTACGGCAGCGGCTGTCCGGGCCCGTCCGGCGCCAGCCGGTAGACCAGGCTGGTCACCATGATCGCCAGCAGTACGGCGAGCGGGGCCCGGCGCCGCCACACCAGCGGCACCACGGTCAGCGTCGTCAGCCCGTACGCCGACCAGGTCGGCGCCGGCAGCCCGCCGGCCCGCGGCACCACGAACGGCATCGTCACCGCCGCCTGCACCAGCAGCGCGACCCCGCCGTCGACCACCCACGGATGGGCCTCCCCGAGCGCCCGCCCCCGCTCCCACCACCCGCGCGCCCCGCGCACACCCCGTAACCCCGTCACGACCCCACACCGTAACGGCGATCCCGGCGCACGACCCACCGTCGCCCCTTCGGGCCCTTCGGGCCCTTCGGGCCCTTCGGGCCCTTCGGGCCCTTCGGGCCCTTCGGGCGCGGGCGTGAGCTGTGTGAAGAAACCTGTACAACCGCGCACTGGCCCTTCCACGACGGCGAACGCGAGGATGGTCACCGGAGCCCGGGGAGCCCGAGGGGGCCTCATGAGGCCCGAGGGGGTAGCTGATGAGGTCGCGCTTACGCTGGGTCCCCGTCCGGGGAGAGCACGCCATGGTCGAACGCGACCAGCCCTACGCGGCCGTCCTGCTCAGGTTCGTCGTCCTGGTGGGCCTGCTGACCATGCCGGTGCTCGTCTTCCACTGGGGCGCCTGGTTCCCGTTCGCCGGCGCCGCCGGCTACCTGCTCTGGGAACTGGCCCGCACACACCGCGCCCTCGACGAACTCGCCCGCCACTGGAACGAGCGGCACGCGCGGGGACAGGAGCGGGAACCCCTGCGGCAGCCGTGACGGGCGGGAGCTGAACGGGGTCGGCCGGACGGATCAGGCGAACGGATCAGGCGAACGGATCAGGCGAACGCGTTCAGGAGGCGGGCGTCGGTGCCGGCGCCGTACTGCGCCGCCGTACGAGCCGTGTGGGCACCAGCGTCGTCCCGTGCCCGGCCGCCCCTTCCTCCGCGCCCTCCCGCATCTTGCTGAGCACACCCCGCACGCACAGCCGTCCCACCTCGGCGAAGTCCTGGTGGACGGTGGTGAGGGGCGGCAGGAAGGACGCGGCCTCCGGGATGTCGTCGAAGCCGACGACGCTGACGTCCTCGGGGACCCGGCGCCCGCGCTCGTCCAGGGCGCGCAGCAGCCCGAGGGCCATCTGGTCGTTGGCGACGAACACGGCCGTGCAGTCCGCCTGTTCGGCGATCCGCAGCCCGGCCCGGTACCCCGACTCCGCCGACCAGTCGCCCCGCACCAGTGGCGGCGCCGGGCGCCCGGCCTCCTCCAGCGTGGCGCGCCAGGCGTTGGCCCGCCGCTGCGCCGCGAAGGAGTCCTCGGGCCCGGCCAGATGCCACACCGTCCCGTGCCCCAGCTCCAGCAGATGCCGTACGGCGTCCCGCGCGCCGCCCGCCTGGTCGGTGTCGACGACGGTGTACCGGTCCCCGGCGTCCGAGTCCGCCACCACGACCTGCACGCCGGGCGGCACCGACACGGTCGCCGCGTCGAGCAGATGGACCTCCATGATGACGATGACGGCGTCCACGGCCAGCTCCCCGAGCCGGGAGAACGCCCCGTTCACCTCGTCCTGCGTCGGCACGGCGACGGGCAGCAGCGTGACCGCGTACCCCTCGCGCGCGGCGGAGGTGGCGATCGCGTCGAGGGTGCGGATGTTGCCCAGGGTGGAGAGGGAGAAGGTGATCACGCCGAGCGTCCGGAACTCCCCGCGCCGCAGCGCCCGCGCGGCGCTGTTGGGCCGGTACCCCAGCTCCCGCATCGCGGCGAGGACCTGGCGCCGGGTGTCCTCGTTGACCCCGGCGAACCCGTTGGACACCCGGGAGACGGTCTGCGACGAGACACCGGCGAGCCGTGCGACGTCCCCCATCGAGGGCCCCTGCCGGGGCCGGGCGGAGCGTCTCCTCGTGCTACGACCGTCGGTCGCGTCCACCTGATCTCCCCCGACTCTTCCGTGGTTCTCTGCCCGGTTCCGTACCCGAATGTCTGCCCGCTGTTCCGGCCCTCGCGCCCCATCCGGCACACCTGGAACGCCGTGTCGATCTCTTACGCATCCTTGACCGCCGCGATTCGGACAGTGTAGACATCCGCCTCAGTGGATGTTTACGTAAACATCCACTGACGGAAACCCACAGGCAAACCCTGCGAGAGCGCGCCGAACCGCTCCGTATCCGCTGGAACAGCTACAGAACGCACGCCTCGCACGCACCGCACCACGCTGAACGCCGGCCCCTTTCTCCGTGTCTCGCCGGGACGTGACACACGGAAGAGTTGGAGTACTCGAATGGCACACCGCACCCGTACGAGACGGCTCTTCGGGGCCATCGGCGTCACGGCCCTGGCCACCGGAACGGTCATGGCCACGACCTCCCTGCCGATGGCGCACGCCGACACGGCCGCCGTCGCCTCGGTCACGGTCCGCCCCGACCCCTCCTACAAGGCCGACGGCTTCGAGGGCTGGGGCACCAGCCTGGTGTGGTTCGCCAACGCCACCGGCGACTACCCCCCGGCGATCCGCGAGAAGCTCGCCGACCTGCTCTTCGGCAAGGACGGCCTCGACCTCAACATCGCCCGCTACAACATCGGCGGCGGCAACGCCCCCGACGTCAAGGACTACCTGCGGGCCGGCGGCGCCGTCGAGGGCTGGTGGAAGGCCCCGGCGGGCACCACCCGCACGGACGTCGACTGGTGGGACGCCGACGACAAGAACGACTGGAACAAGGACGCGGACGCCACCCAGCGCTGGTGGGTCGACCGCATCAAGAACGACATCGACCACTGGGAGACGTTCAGCAACTCCCCGCCGTGGTTCATGACGGAGAGCGGCTACGTCTCCGGCGGCTTCGACTCCACCAAGGACCAGCTGAAGGCCGACTCGGTCGACGACTTCGCCAAGTACCTGGTCGGTGCCACCGAGCGCCTGGAGAAGGCGCACCACATCAAGGTCGACACCCTCGACCCCTTCAACGAGCCCAACACCAACTACTGGGGAACCAAGCTCGGCGCGGACGGCCGGCCGACCGGCGGCCGCCAGGAGGGCGCCCACATCGGCCCGGAGCTGCAGCAGAAGGTCATCAAGGCGCTCGCCCCGGTGCTGAAGAAGTCCCGTTCGGACGCGGAGATCTCCGCGATGGACGAGACCAACCCGTCCATCTTCGCCACGAACTGGAACTCCTACCCCAAGGAGGTCCGCGACCTCGTCGGCCAGATGAACGTCCACACCTACGGCACCGGCCAGCGCACCATGGTCCGTGACCTCGCCAAGGCCGCCGACAAGCCGCTGTGGATGAGCGAGGTCGAGGGCGACTGGGGCGACGGCCAGAGCTTCACCGACATGCGCCCGGGGCTGGGCCTCGCCCAGCAGATCGTCAACGACCTGCGCGAACTGGAGCCCCAGGCCTGGGTGTTCTGGCAGCCGGTCGAGGACTACGACAACATGAAGCCGGGCGGCGAGTCCGCGAAGGGCGGCAACTGGGGCTCCATCCAGCTGTCGTTCTCCTGCAAGTCGTCGGACACGCTGAAGTCGTGCCCCATCTACACGAACACCAAGTTCGACACGGCCCGCAACTTCACGCACTACATCAAGCCGGGCGACCGCCTCATCAAGACCGACGACACGTCGAGCACGGCCGCGGTCGCGAAGAAGGGCAAGAAGGCGACGGTCGTCCACGTCAACAGCACGACGGCCCCGCGCGCGGTGACGCTGGACCTCTCGCGCTTCGGTGACGTCGGCAAGCACGCGCGGGTCACCCCGGTGGTGACGGACGCCTCCGGCAAGCTGGTCCGCCAGAAGGCCGTGGACGTCCGCGACAAGAAGGCCACGATCACGGTCCCGGCCCAGTCGGTGACGTCGTTCCTGATCAGCCACGTCTCGGGTGTGGCCGCCTCCGCCGCCGAGCTGCAGGACGACCACACCTACACCCTGACCGGTGTGCAGAGCAGCAAGAACCTCGCCCTCGCCGCCGACGGCAAAAGCCTGGTCATCAAGAACCCGAACGCCGCCACGGCCGCCCAGCGGTGGACCCTGGACCGCGTCGGCACCGGCCCGACGGGCAACCGCACCCGCTACGTCCTGACCGAGGCGGCCTCCCACAAGCGCCTGGCGGTCCGGGGCGGCTCCCTGGTCGCCGAACCGGACACGGGCGCCCGTGACACCGCCACCCAGTGGATCCTCTCCACCACGGGCGACTCCACCTGGACCCTGGTCAACACGGCCACCGGCCAGCTCGCCGACGTCGGCGGCCAGGCCACGAACGACGGCGCGGGCGTGGGCCTGTGGATCCCCAACTCGGGCACCAACCAGCGCTGGAAGCTGACGGACGTGACGCCGGCGTCGTAGCCCCCGACAGCAGCGACCGGGACCCGCGTCCACGGCCCGAGAGGAAGCCCCAGGCATCGCCCTGGGGCTTCTTCGCGCGCCCGTGCCCTGGGCGGCGTGGCGCGTTCGCGCCGGGCGGGCTCTGCTTGAATCGCCCCATGCTTCCCACCGACGCACCGGACGAGCCCCGGCCGACCGGGGAGTTCGCCGTCTTCCTCGGCGGGGCGTCGGTGGCGTGCTGGTTCTGCTGTCCGTTCTGGATCCTCGTCTCCGTGGCCGCCCTGCCCCTGGCCCTCACCGGCCTCGCACGGGCCGGAATCGAGTACCGGGCGTCGGCACAGGGCCGGACGAACAGGTCACGAGCCGTCGCGGGCGGCGCACTGTCCCTGCTGGGAGCAGCCGCGGCGGCCACCTACCTGATCTTCACGGCCACCCACCCGGACCTTCTGATCCAGGAGTAGCGGCTCTGCCTGGCAGTGGTTCCGCCATGGCATCTTCAATGCCATGGCGAGAGGCAGGGGAGACGGCGCGGAGTTTCCGTCCGGTGACGGGCCGAGCAGCGGCATCCCGGTCACGTTGACGGCCGGCACGTTGCGGGCGATCCGTGAGCGGGTCGGCAGGCGGGGAGTATCGGCGTACCGGGAGAAGGCGGCGCAGCGACAGATCGAGCGAGACGGTCTCGACGAGCTGATCGCAGGCTTCGAAGAGGTGCACGGGCCCGCCGGGCCCGAGGCGGTTGTGGCGAAGAGGGCGCGACTCACCGGGGATGGCGCCGAGCTGGAAGCCGCCGAGTGAGTGGTGCGCTGGTGCCGGTCGTGGCGTCGAAACGAGGCCGCGCCGGGTTCACCGGCCATGCCCGAGTACTACCCATGCGCTGGGGCATGGTGAGTGGGGAACCTGGAATCGTCACGGCGGCCAACGGTTGCGGCGGTTGCCGCGAACGATGACTGAGTCCGGGGAGGACTACGGTCGGCGGTAGGCGGCGGGGTCGGTTCCGGGCAGCGGGGTCCGGGACATGGCCACGTAACACGGGTACTCGGGGTCGCCGGCTTCCACTAGCGCGAACAGATCGACGTCGTGCCGGGCGAAGCGGTGGAGGTACTGGACGAACAGTTCCAGCTCCGCGTCGGTGAGCGGCTCGTCATGTCGGTCGTTTCGCACATCCTTACCCTATGGCTGGGCCACCCTGCCGGGTTGAGGCCCGGCTGCCCGCGGATACCCGCTGCCCGGACCCTCCGCGCGCAAACCCTGTCGGCACCCACCTTGTTCTTCACTCTCCGAAGGCGCGGATGCCCTACCGTCGTGTCCCTGAAGCGCATGCCGGGGGGACCATGGCGTACAGGATGACCGACGACTACGCGTCCACCATGGTGACCGTCATCCCCGTCATCCTGGTCGTCGCCACCGTCGAGTTCCAGGCACTCTGGAACCGCGAACCGAGGCCGCCAGCAGGAGAGGGCGCCACGGGACGCGTGGCATGGGACACCGTTCTCCTGGTGATGTGGAACGGCCTCATCGTCAGCCACGCTGTCGTCGAGGTGAAGCTGATCATGTGGCTCGCCACCACGGAGCGGCCGGAGTCACCCGAACTTGCCTGGGCGGTCGCGTTCGTCGCGTGGCTCGGTCTCGCGTGCGTGGCGGTACTGACCGCCCTGCTCACGCTCGGCGCCGTCCTCCGTGTGCACGTCGCGATGTTCAAGGACTTGGTGCGAGACAGGAAGCGGCATCCCAGGACAGGCAGCCGACCGACCCCGGGCCCGCCGCAGCGGCGCATGCGACCGAGCAACCCCGCTCACCGCTCGGTTCGCGGTCCTCGTCGTGTGTCGCGCACGAGGCGCGATGCGACACCGCCGTTGTAGACCCCGTCGTGCTCGCCCACCACGCCCTGTTCACCTGCGGCGCCGCGACCGGCCCGGCAGGCCGAGGGAGGGGCGTGCCGGGCCGGTTGATGAGTCGCCCGCGCTGTACGACCTCTACGCGGACCCCAGGGAACGCGACACCCGGGGCGAGATCTGAACCGGCCGGCGGCAGTCCGGCCCGGTCGGAGGTGCGGGTTCCCCGTCGAGGGCGCGGCAGAGTGAGGCGTGGAGATGTTCGGCTTCGGAGAGGGTGAGGGTCAGGTCGGTGTCCGTGGTGCGGCCGTCGGCCAGGGACAGGCGGAGGGGTACGGCGAGGCGGTCGTCGTCCGTGCGGCGTACGGGACGGCCCGGTGTGCGCTTGACGGTCCAGCTCATGCTGATGTCGTCCTTCCGATGCGCGCGAGGCGGTACGTCCCCCACAACTCCCGTCCGTCCTCGCAGCCGTCCTGAGCCCTGGGAACGCCCCTGCATCCGTCGGCGCACCTGCGGGTGTGCTCGAACCACAGTCGGTAGGCGCGCAGCATGGGGACCTCGGTGCACGGTTCTGCGGGCTGACGGCTCCGTACGTCGGTCATCGACACGCCTCCTCTGCCAACCGCGCCGCCGCCCGAGCGCGTTGACGTACCTCGGGCCGGAGAAGGTAGATGCCCACGAGAGTGCTGGTGATGTCGTCGGCGGAGATGGGCGGGGGTGCGCCGGGCGTCCAGGGGCGTGGGGCTCTGCGGCGCCGGGCGCTCGCGAGGAACGCCGCCCACATTTCGGGTGACGGGTGAGGTGTGGCCGAGCCCGGGACAGGTTGCGAGGGAGCCGTGCCGCAGGCTGTGCGACCGGCTTCGGGTCGGCCGAAGAGCATCGCCCTCACCCATGTGAGTGCGCGTGATACAAGGTGCATTGTCGGTCTCCTGGTCAGATCGGCCATGCCCCGGGGCCGTGTCAGCGGTCGCCGGGGCCTACTTGTTCGGCTTGTCGATGACGAGCGCCCACAGACGGTCCCCCTCGCCGGTGCGCCCATGCCCGTACGCATCCGCGTCGGCGATGGCGGCCAGAACCGCCGTACGCGTGGTCTCGCTCAGCTCGCGGGGCAGGTCCACTTCCAGTCGGACACCGTCCGGAACCTCCTCGCGACGCACATCAACTCCCGTGGCTTCGGCCAGTCGTGCGGCAATGCTTTCGACCTGGGGGCGCACGAGGCTCCTGAGTAAGTGTACGGTCACTGAGCGTGCTTCTACTTCAGTAGCTTCCACCTGATGCAGTAGCTTGTCAATGTCGCCGTCAACCGCACCACCAGCCCTGCGCACGCGGGGCAGCAGGAGAGCCGTATGCCGCGAGAGGCCCCGTACCTCGAAGTCGCGGACGACCTGCGCCGCCGGGTACGGGCGGGCGAGTGGGCCGTCGGCGAACGCCTGCCCTCACGAGCGCAACTCGCCGAGGCGTACGGCGTAGGCCGCAACGTCACCCAACGCGCCATGGAGCGCCTGATCATCGAGGGCGTCCTGGAAGGGCGGGCGGGGTCCGGGACGTACGTCCGCGCTCCGCGTGAGCGGCTGCGCATGATCCGGTCCCGGCACCGCGAACACCGCGGCGGGTCACCGTTCCGCGCCGACATGAAGGAGCAGGGGCGGCGCGGTACTTGGGAGTCCCACAGCCAGGCTCGCGTGCCTGCTCCGGAACACATCGCCGAGCGCCTCGCCATCGATCCGGGCGACCCCTGTGTCGTAAGCCGTTACGAGTTCCTGGCCGACGGCAATTCTGTTCAGCTGTCCGAGTCGTGGGAGCCGATGGCCGTCACCGACGGCACACCGATCGTCCTCCCCGAGATGGGTCCGCTCGCCGGCGCGGGTGTCGTGGAGCGCATGCGTTCGATCGGGGTGGCCGTCGAGACCGCCGTGGAGGTTCCGCGTCCTGGCCGGGCCACCCAGGAAGAGGCCAACCTGCTGGGGATCAGCGTCGGTGAGCTGCTGACCCGCATCGAGCGCACGTACTACGACAGCGGCGGACGCCCCGTCGAGACGGCCGACATCACGGTGCCGGACGTGCGCTGGGAGATCGCCTACGAGATCCCGATCGACTGAGACGGGCGCGGGACAGGGGATGCGCCACCCGAGCCACCATCCGCGCCCCTATGTAGATCGATGAAGGCGCGGTGCTCAGAAAGGCGCTCCCCGCCTCCCTCCGACTGTCGTCCGCGGCGCTGCGATCGCACCGGCCGGGCGTGGTCGAAGTGTGGAGTAACGTGAACGGCGCTCGGCGATGCCGGCATTCGTGCCGGATGTCTTCGCGCCGGCACCGCGCAAGGACCGGCGGGCGACACACACGAGCCCGGCTTCTGTCGCGCACCCCCTGCTCAGAATTCCCAGTCCAGCCGTCCCTCGTCGCTGACGATGCGTGTATAGCGGTCCAGAGGTTCGCCGGTCTCCAACGCGGTGGCGGTCATGTCCAACAGGGCGGGCAAGGACGCCCACATCGCGTGCGGCGGGAAGTGACAACCCTCCTCGTGGAAGGCATCGCCTACTCGGCCGCTGTACCGCGTCGGGCGCTGGTCGATCACCAGCTCGTCACCGCCGCCGTTCTCCGCGAAGGGAATCCACTGCCTATGCCACCATGGCCCGTACTCGGCCTCGGCGTCGCCGTCTTGGGTGTCGCCGAAGATCGAGGCGTGGATCTCGGTCCGCATCGTCCAGGTCTCCAGGATGTCGTGCGTGCTCAGAGGCATCCAGAACGGTGGCAGGAGAACGGCATGGTTCGTTCCGTCATGCCGTAGAAGCGATTCTGTCAGTGGGTCAGGAAAGGTCAGTCCGATCGCCTTCTCAGCCGCCGTGATCGCGGCGGGCTCGGCCGGAGGCGCCAACTTTGCGTAGGTGTACGGCGCGTTCGCCGCGAGCCATGTCTCCATGCGGTACCAGGAGTCGTCCATGGATAAAGTCATGTGGCGGATCCTGTCAGTCAGCACTGACAACACCGGCGCATACCCGACGTTGCTGCGGCAGCGTCGCTCCGACGCTGATATGGGCGCGGCGAACCCTGGCGTGTGGCGCCGAAAGAGACGTGTAACCCCCTGCCTCTGCACGACAACTGAGGCTTCCCCGTGCACGCGACACAAGCGCACTCTGCTCGAAGAGGGTGGCGAGGATGGGTGGTAACGCCTGGAGTCACACGGGGCCGTACCAGTCTGATCTCGCGGCCGCTTTCCGGCGGGCGCAGGAAGAGACATTGGCGCGGGACGATCACGGTTTCGCGGGCCGGACCATCGAAGAACTGTGGCGGGACGAGAAGTGGCAGGAGTATGTGTTCACCGGCGGCACAGCCACTGTTCTGGACTTCCCGGCCTTGATCGATGCCACCGACACGGACGACGGTCCGTTCATGCGGCCGCTGACCGTTGAGGAGGTGTGTGCGTGGGCCCCTCACGGCCGCCCCATCTACGCCGAGTGGGACGACGCGCTCGACGCGGGGCGGCTGTCCTACCCCGACCGCGCCCAGGGACTTTGCACGGTGCTCCATGTCGACGGCCGGCCCTCACAGATCGGCTACTGGGGGGTCACGGCCGATTAGATCCGCAGTCAGGGCGAGGAGTCGTTGCGCGGTGCGGAGAAGTCGGCTCGAACCGTCGAGAGGCTTGCGTCGTGGCGAGGCTTCCCCGTACCCGGTGAACGTTCCACCTACCTCGGCCGTCCCCGTGGCATGAACACACAGCGAACGACTCTCATCTCCCTGATCCTGCTTCCGCTCGTGGCGGCGTGCGGCAGCGAGACGAACAGCGGATCAGTCGGCTCGGTCTCCTCGAAGCAATCCACCATTTCGAACTCCACGGCCTCCGTCACCGGTGTCCGCTGGTCCGTCGACAGTCTCACCGTCGCCGGCAGGCGCACGGTGGCGCCCGACGAAGCGCTGCTGGAGATCGGCGAGGACGGCGCGGTCGACGGCACCCTTGGCTGCAACGACTTCCACGCCACCGCGGAAACGACCGCGGGCGCCCTCGTGTTCACCGACGCGGGCTTGACCGAGATGGCCTGCGAGAAGGAGGTCATGGCCTTCGAGGACTCGCTGTGGGGCACCCTCACCGGGGGCCGGCTGAAGACCCGGGTGGACGGCCGCAAGTTGAGCCTGACCACCGACGGCGGCGACATGGTCAGGCTCAGCAAGGCGGAGGAAGCGCAACCGTACGGCACCACATGGACGGTCGACGCCCTCGTCGACGACAACGCGGCAAGTGCTCTCCCGTCCGGAGCCGAGGGCAAGGTGTGGTTCACGATCGACAGGAAGACCGGCAGGTTCACCGGCAGCCTCGGCTGCAACCGCGTCACCGCCCAGGCGACGGTACGGGACGGGCACCTCACACTCGCCCGTCTCGGCACCACCCAACGGATGTGCTCCGGCGAGGTCATGAAGACCGAACGGGCCTTGCAGAAACTGCTGCGGACGAAGCTCGCGTACGAAGTCAGCAGCGACAGCATCACGCTGACGGACACAGACGGCCGGGGACTCAGCGCAACGGCCGCGGACCCCAAGTTACTTCCCAGTGATCCTCCGGGCGAGGACGAGACGGTACGCCCGGCCCTGTCTCAGACCTTGATGACAGTGAGGCGGGAGCCGCACAGGGCGGTCAGGTCCTCGGGGTCCGAGGTGAGGACCGTCGTAGGGCCGGGGGCGGCGAGGGCGGTGGCGCCGAGTATGGCGTCGATGGCGTACTTGTGACCGTGCAGGCCCGCGTCGGCGAGGAGTACGGCGGCGTGATGGGCGATGGGCTCGGTGACCGGTTCGATGACGAGACGGGAGAGGGTCCATTCGAGGGCCGGGCGGTTGATCCGGGGGTGGATCACTTCCACGAGGGTGGCCGCGGAAGTGACCACCCGCAGATCATCGGCGCGGGCGAGAGCGAGCCAACCGGTGACGGTGCGGTCGCGGAGAACGGCCTTCGCCAGCCCTTCGCTGTCCAGGACCAGGGTGCCGCCGGGGGCGGCCGAGGAGCGGGTCATGCGGCGCTCGCACCTCCATGCGCCTGCCGCCGTCGGGCCTCGTGGAGCTGGTCGCGCAGGGCCTGGATCTCTCCGTCGGTGACGGGCCCGTGCTCGGCCTCGGCGACCTGGATGAGCTCGTTGAGATTGTCCCGCTCGATTTGGCGTGCGACGGCGGCGGCGACATAGGCGGACAGGCCGGAGGGGCCGCTGCGGGCTTTGGCCGCCTCGGCGATGTCGCGCGGCATGGTGATCGAGTACTTGCCGGTAGGGTCGCTCATGCTACCTATCCTACCTCCGATCCTCTTCGTCCTGTATCGAAGCCCTACATGTCCCGCCATATGCGCCGCGCAGAGCACCGGCCCATCGGATCTCGAACCACTCTGACCTGCACGAACCTTGTGACAGGGGCGCGGCTGCTGCTTCACTGTGGCGATCTACGGGCCGTGCGGCAGGTCCGGCGTCTCCGCTGCTGTCGTGCCGTCATCCAGGAAGCGGGGGCATGAACGATTCAGCGCTGATCACGACCGGCCTGCCGGTCGCGCTCGCCATCATCATGTTCGGGCTCGGGCTCTCGCTCACGACGGCCGACTTCCGGCGTGTGGCCCGTTCGCCGAAGGCGGTCGCGTTCGCGCTGACCGTGCAGATCGCCGTGCTGCCGCTGCTCGCCTTCGGGCTGGTCGTCGCCTTCGACGTGGACCCGCTGCTCGCCGTGGGCGTGATGCTGCTGGCCGCGTCCCCGGGCGGCACCACCGCCAACCTCTTCAGCCATCTGTTCCGCGGCGACGTGGCGTTCAACATCACCCTCACGGCCATCAACTCCGTGCTGGCGGCCGTCACCATCCCCCTCATCACCAACCTGGCCATCACCTACTTCGACGTCGAGGGCGATCTGGGGCTGCAGTTCGGCAAGGTGCTGCAGGTGATCGCCCTCGTGCTCGTCCCGGTCGCCCTCGGCATGCTCGTCCGCACGCGTTCCCCGGAGTTCGCCGCCCGCGCGGACCGTCCGGTCCGGGTGTTCTCGATCGCCGTCCTGGTCGCGGTGTCCCTGGGGGCGCTGCTGGGAGAGCGGGAGAACCTCGCGGACTACCTCCGCCAAGTCGGCCTGGTCACCGGCCTGTTCTGTCTGGCGAGCCTCGGTATCGGCTACGGCGGCGCCAAGCTCCTTCGCCTGAACGAGCCCCAGGCCGTGGCCAGCGCCATGGAGGTGGGGATCCACAACACCACGGTCGCCCTCACCATCGCCCTGAGCATTCTCGACAGCACCGAGGTGGCGGTTCCCAGCGCTGTCTACTCGGTCCTCATGTACATACTGGCGACGGCCTTCGGCTACGCCATCACCCGGACGCGCGCGAAGCATCCCTCGACGGCGAGCTGAGCCCGTGAGCACGGACGGAGAGGGAGGGGCGGCCGTGACGACCATCGCGGTGACCGGACACCTGGACCTGACCGACGGCACCGTCCCCCTCGTGCGGGCGGCCCTGGACACGCTGCTCAGGCCGTACGCCGTCGACGGTCGGCTCGTCGGGGTGTCCTGCGTCGCCAAGGGGGCCGACACCCTGTTCGCCGAGGCCGTGCTCGCGCTCGGGGGACGGCTGGTCGTCGTCACACCGTCGCGGGACTACCGCCGCAACACCGTCGAGGCCGAGCACGGCGCGTCCTACGACCGGCTCGTCGGGGCCGCCGCGGAGGTCGTCGCGCTTCCCTACGAGACGGCCGGACGGCAGGCGTACGAGGCCGCCAACGCGGTACTCGTCGCCCGGGCGGACCGTCTCGTCGCCGTGTGGGACGGCGCACCGCCCACCGGCAACGGCGGCGGCACCGCCGACGCCGTCCTCGACGCGCGGGCGGCCGGCGTCCCCGTGGACGTGGTGTGGCCGGACGGGGCCGCCCGACGCGGGTGAGGCGTGCTGCGGATCGCACGGCTGTGCGAGACCGTGGAGTGAGGCGGGGTCCGCGAGCGCACGGATCCCGGACGGAAGGAGACCCCCATGGAGTCGACGCGGCCTTCGGACACGCGGGCCACCGACACGCGGGACGACGGCGGTTTCGGTCCGTTCCTCACCGCGTGGGACCGGGCGCACCCCGCACCCGTCACCGACCCCGACTGGCGGCATCTGCTGGACGAGATGGTGCACCCCGGTACCACCCGGGCGTTCCACCGGCTGGCCGAGGCCAGGACGGTGGCCTGAGGCCACCGCCCCGGCGTACGGCCCCTTCAACCAACGACGGCTCAGCCGCTCGTCGTCAGCACCACCAGCCGCTGGGTCGCCCGCGTCATCGCGACATAGTGGTCCACCGCCCCCTCGATGCCCTCGCCGAAGTCCTCCGGGTCGATGAGGACGACCAGGTCGAATTCGAGGCCCTTCGACAGTTCCGGGGTCAGGGACCGGACCCGGGGCGTCGCCGGGACTCTGCGCGGCGAGCCCGGGGCCGCGATGACGCAGGCGATGCCGTCGTCGTGGGCGGCCAGCCACGTCGCCAGGGTCTCCTCCAGGGCCGAGACGGGGCCGTGGACGACCGGGACGCCGCCGCTGCGGATCGAGGTCGGCACGTTCGCGTCCGGAAGCACGGCCCGGATCACCGGCTCCGCCTCCGCCATGATCTCCTCCGGCGTCCGGTAGTTGACCGTCAGGGACGCCTGCTCGACGCGGTCGAGGCCCACCCGCTTCAGACGCTCCTGCCAGGACTCCGTGAACCCGTGCCGGGCCTGGGCGCGGTCGCCGACGATCGTGAAGCTCCGGGACGGGCAGCGCCGCAGCAGCATCTGCCACTCCGCGTCCGTCAGCTCCTGCGCCTCGTCCACGACGACATGGGCGAACGGCCCCGCGAGCAGGTCGGGGTCCGCGGTGGACAGCTCGGAGTCGTCCACCAGGCTGACCTGCGCGTCCTCGCCCCGGAGCATGTTCACCAGGCCGATGCCCTCGTCCCCGTCGGCGCCGGAGTTGGCCACGGCCTCGATCAGGTTGTCGACGACCTGGCTCATGCGCTCACGCTGCGCGGCCAGGGTCGCCGCCTGCCGCCGCTTGCGGCGGGCCGTCTCCGGGTCGCCGAGGCGCTGCCGGGCCGCGTCGAGGAAGGGCAGGTCGGACGTCGTCCAGGCCCGGGGCTCGTCCCGCTGGAGGCACCGCACCTCCTCGCGGGTCAGCCAGGGCGCGCACAACCGGAGGTACGCCGGCACCGTCCACAGGTCCCCGACCAGGTCCGCCGCCTCCAGCAGGGGCCAGGCACGGTTGAAGGCCGCGACCAGGTCCCGGTTCTGCAGCAGGGCCCGGCGCAGCAGGGCGGGGGAGGGGGCGGCGGTGGTCTCCGGGTCGGGACCGGGGTCGGCCTCGGCCTCGTGCCGGTCCGTCAGGATCGTCAGCAGTTCCTCCCAGACCTGGTGCCGGGCCTCGTTGTGCGGGGTGCCGGGCTCCGCCGCGTCGAAGGCTGCGGCCCAGTCCTCGGGGCCCAGCCGGATGTCGGACCAAGGGGTGGTGACCGTCATGCCCTCGGTGGGGGGTTCCTCGTAGAAGCGGACGGCCTTCTCGATGCCGCCCACCAGCGCCGCCGACGCCTTCAGCCGCGCCACCTCCGGGTCGCTCTCCGTACCGGCCGCCGCCCCCTCGGCGACCAGGTCGCGCAGGATGCACGTCTGTACGCCCTCCTCGCCGAGGCTCGGGAGCACGTCGGCGACGTAGGAGAGGTACGGGCGGTGCGGGCCGACGAAGAGGACGCCGCCCCGGCGGTGGCCCAGCCGGGGGTCGGAGTGCAGGAGGTACGCCGAGCGGTGCAGGGCGACGACGGTCTTGCCGGTGCCGGGGCCGCCGTCCACGACCAGCGCGCCCCGGGAACCGGCGCGGATGATGGCGTCCTGGTCGGCCTGGATGGTGCCGAGGACGTCCCGCATGCGCTCGGACCGGTTGGTGCCGAGGCTGGCGATGAAGGCGGACTGGTCGTCGAGGGCGGCGGCGTGGTGGCCGGTGCGTCCGTCCAGCTCCTCGCGGGAGAAGACCTCGTCCCAGTAATCGCTGATCCGGCCGTTCGTCCACCGGTAGCGGCGGCGGCTCGTGAGGCCCATCGGGTTGGCGTGGGTCGCGCCGAAGAACGGCTCGGCGGCCGGGGAGCGCCAGTCGATCAGCAGTCGGCGCCCGGTCGCGCCGTCCGTGAGACCGAGACGGCCGATGTAGACGGGTTCGGGGTCGTCCGGGTTCACCATGTGGCCGAGGCACAGGTCCAGGCCGAAGCGGCGCAGGGTGCGCAGCCGGGCGGTGAGACGGTGGACCTCCGTGTCCCGGTCCATCGCGTGCCGGCCCATGCCGCCGGGAGCCCTGCGCGCGGCGTCCAGCTGGGCGGACACCTCGGCGATCGACCGGTCGAGACAGTCGGCCAGCGCCTCGAAGTACCGCTCGTCGGCCGCGATCAGCTCCGGGTCGGCCTTGGCGGAGAGACGGGCGGGAAGGTCGAACGCGCTGGGGCCGGTGGTCGGGGGGTTCATGTCAATCGCTCCGAACGCTTCGAATGCGGGGTCGCTTACGGCCATGGGTGCCGCCGGGTGCCGGCCGTGGGTTCTGCCGGGTGTCCTGCCTGCGGTGCTGCTGATTCTGCTGGTGACTGGTCCTCCTGGGGCCGTCTGTGGGGCCGTCTGTGGGGCGGGCCTGCCGGCCGGGCCTTCGCACGGGCCCGGCCGACGAGACTGCCGGCCGGGTCCGCGTGGTCGGTGGTGCGCGCTCGGTGTGCGCGCTCGGTCGTGGGTGAGGGGTGGCTCGCCGCGATGCCGTCGACACCGGCTCGGCCCGGAGATTCTGCGCCACCACGGGGGCCTTGCCGCAAGCCCCCCGGTGCGCTATAGGTTGAGAGTGGCAAGGAGAGCGTGACGTCCTTGCCTTTGCTTGTGTCCGGGCGCCATGGGCGCGCTGGCGCGTGGCGGACCTCGGAGTGCGACGGGCCGGCCGTGCACGGCCGGCGCTCCGGTGGGCTTCCCGCGCAGTTCCCCGCGCCCCTGGAAGTTCAGGCCATGCACGCCCCTGGGAACCGCGTCCGCGGGCCCCGGAGAGCCACGGTTCCGCGGGCCGAACAGTACGGGCCGCAAAAGGTACGGCGAGCCACAGCCCCCGCACCACCAGGGCCCTCGACCACGGCCACGGGTCCTGGACGACGGCCACGGGTCCTGGATCACGGTCACGGGTCCTGGACCACGGTCACGGGTCCTGGACGACGGTCACGTCCTGGATCACCGCCACGGGTCCTGGATCACGGTCACGGGTCCTGGATCACGGTCACGGGTCCTGGATCACGGCCACGGGTCCCGGACGACGGTCACGGGTCCCGGACTACCACCACGGGTCCCGGACCACCACCACGGGTCCCGACCACGCGGGACACCACGCCCCACGCCCCACCGCCGCATCCGGGCAACGCATCCAGCGACGCCGAGGGAGGACGCGAGGCATGCCGGACACCATCCCCGACCCGGTTCTCCGTGAAGTCGTCGCCGAGATCCGCGCATGGTCGGCGACGCGATGCCATGAGCCCAGCCCGCACGACATCAGGATCGTGGCGACCACGCGCCACGCCGCTCACGCCCTGCTGTACCCGGGCACCGGATCCAGCGAGGACCCGGTGTTCTTCGCGGTCGCCCGGGGCGACTTCCACCTGATCGGCTCGGGGCCCACCCGCATCGGGGTGTGGGCCGGCCTGTTCGTGAAGTACCCGCCGGCGCGCGTCACGACCTTCACGCTTCGCCCGGAGGCGTACATCCCCGTACTGGATCTCGCCGGCCTGGGCCGGGTGTACCCCGCCCCCGGACCCCCCGAGACCCCCTGAGCCGAGACCCCACCGGCAGGGCTCGGGGGCTCGCTCGTTCACAAGCTCGGATGGCCGGCGCTTCACGACGCCACCCCGGCGGCCTCGAACCCGCCCGCACCGGCCCTCCCGTAGACATCGAAGTGTCACTGAACAGCGACTTCCCGCTCTCCGGGGCGACACTTCACCGCTCTCCTAGTTCATCCATGTGAACACTACCCACGTACACATCTATTGACGTGTCCAGAACACCCCCTGACACTCATCTGGAGAAAGCGCTTTCTGACTCTGTTCGGCCAACCCGCCCAGGAGATCGACGATGCATACGACGCACATGAGACCCGTCACAGCGACGGCGAGCGCAGCTCTGATGGCGGCCCTGCTGGTCGCGGCGTCCGGTACGGCGGCACGGGCCGCGACCGCGCGGTACGAGGCCGAGGTGTCACCGGCCGTCTGCACCGGCACCATCGACTCCGACTGGGCCGGGTACACGGGCAGCGGATTCTGCAACGGCACCAACGCCGCCGGCGCGTACGTCCAGTTCACCGTGACCGCACCCGCATCGGGCACGGCGACCCTGGCCGTACGCTTCGCCAACGGCACCACCGGCACCCGGGCCGCGAGCGTCACGGTGAACGGCGCCGCCGCCGCGACCACGTCCTTCGAGAGCACCGGCACCTGGGCGGGGTGGACCACCAAGACGCTGACCGTGCCCGTGACATCGGGCAGCAATGTCGTCCGCATCAACCCCACCGGCTCCACCGGCCTGCCCAACATCGACCGCCTCGACGCCACCGTGCCCGACGGCGGCACCACGCCCCCGCCGACCGGCTCCACGCTCTACGTCTCGCCGGGCGGGACGGACTCCGCGGCCGGAACGATCTCCGCCCCCACCACCCTGACCTCGGCGATCAGCCGCATCACCGCGGGCGGCACCATCTACCTGCGCGGCGGGACGTACGCCCAGGCGTCGACCGTCACCATCCCCGCCGGCAGCTCCGGGACCGCCGCCGCCCGCACCCGGCTGTCCGCCTACCCGGGCGAGACGCCCGTCCTCAACTTCTCGGCCCAGAGCGAGAGTTCGTCGAACCGCGGGCTCCAGCTCAACGCCTCCTACTGGCACGTCTACGGACTGGTCGTCGAGCGCGCCGGGGACAACGGCATCTACGTCGGCGGCAGCGACAACGTCATCGAGCGGACCGTGACCCGCTTCAACCGCGACACCGGGCTGCAGCTGGGCCGTGCGGCGTCCACCACCCCCGCCGCCGACTGGCCCTCGGACAACCTCATCCTGAGCGCCGAGTCGCACGACAACGCCGACTCCGACGGGGAGGACGCGGACGGCTTCGCGGCGAAGCTCACCACCGGCACCGGCAACGTCTTCCGCCACGCGGTGGCCCACAACAACATCGACGACGGCTGGGACCTCTACACCAAGACGGACACCGGCCCCATCGGACCGGTGACCGTCGAGGACTCGCTCGCCTACGCCAACGGCACGCTCAGCGACGGCTCGCAGGCCGGCAACGGCGACCGCAACGGCTACAAGCTCGGCGGCGACGACATCGCCGTGAACCACGTCGTCCGGCGCAGCATCGCCTACGGCAACGGCAAGCACGGTTTCACGTGGAACAGCAACCCGGGCTCCATGGCGGTCTCCGGGAACGCGAGCATCGACAACACCGAGCGGAACTTCAACTTCGACGGCGGTACGTCGGTGTTCCGCGACAACACCTCCTGCCGCAGCCGCAGCGGTACGAACGACCGGATCATCGGCAGCTCCGACAGCTCCAACCAGTTCTGGTCCGGGACGAACGGCTCCCGCTGCTCCTCCTACTCCGGTGGCCTGCACTGGTCCTTCGGCGGCGACGGCACCCTGAAGGTCACCTTCGGATAGTCCCGTCCGCGAAGGCCGTCACCGCCCGCGCGTACTCCTCCGGGCGGGTCACGTGCGGGATGTGGCCCGCGCCCTCGAAGGTGAGGGTGCGGGCCCGGGGGAGGGCCTCGGCGAGGCGGCCGGTGATCGCGGCGAACCACGGCGGGCTGTCCGCGCCCCGGGTCAGCAGGACCGGCCCGGTGCGGGCGGACAGCCCGGCGAGGTCCAGGTCGGCCCCGTGCGGGTCGCCGTGTTCGTCGAGGAACGTGGGGGCGTTGGCGAGGAAGGTCTGCCGGACCGGGGCGGGCAACCGGTCCCAGGTGCCGGGGCCGACGGCGATCTCGTCGGTGAACCGGCGGGCCGCGACCAGGGGTTCGTGTGCGCGGAGACGGTCGAGGACCGAGGCGTACCTCTGCTCGACGGCCGTCACCGGCGGCCGCAGGCGGGGGTCGTCGGGGACGGTGCCCGTGAGCGGGGGTTCGTGCGCGACGAGGCCCCGGAACAGGTCGGGGCGGCGGGCCGCCAGGCCGAGGACGGTCGAGGCGCCGAAGGAGGTGCCGGCGACGTAGGCCGGGGCGAAGCCCAGGGTCTCCATCAGGGCCGCCAGATCCTCCTCGTCCTCGTGCCGTGTGCCCTGTCCCGGTGGACGTTCGCTGCGGCTGTGGCCGCGGCGGTCGTAGAACAGGACACGGAAGCGTGCGGTGAGGGCGGGGAGGGCCGGCAGCCAGGTGTGGTGGTCGCCCCAGGAGCCGTGGACCAGGACCAGCGGGTCGCCGGCCCCGGCCACCTCGTAGAAGAGTTCGACTCCGTTCGCCTCGGCCCTCGGCACGCCCGGTCTCCTCGTTCGTCGGTCCACTGGGGGTGGTGCTGTGGACTTCAACGACAGGGCGCCGCCTGCGGCACTGTGACGCCGGTGGTCAGCCGCGCGGCTCGCCGATGTTCACCATCCACGGCACGCCGAAGCGGTCCGTGCACATGCCGAAGACGTCGCCCCACATCTGCTTGTCGAGGGGGACGGAGACGGTCGCGCCGGCGGAGAGCTTCTCCCAGTAGCCGCGCAGTTCGGCTTCGTCGTCGCCGCTGAGGCTGACGGAGAAGCTGGACCCGGGGGTGTACTCCATGCCGGGCGGGGTGTCGGCGCCCATGAGGGTGAAACCGCTCGGCGTCTCCAGCATGCCGTGCATGATCTTGTCGGCCCCGGGCGCGTCCGGCGAACCGAACGCGCCGAAGGTGTTCAGCACCAGCTCGCCGCCGAACACCTCGCGGTAGAACTCCAGCGCCTGCCGGGCGTCGCCGTCGAAGCTGAGATACGGGTTGAGTCGAGAGACCACGAGAACCTCCTGAAGGGGCCCGGAACTCCTGAAACGGAGCAAACGGTCAGATGTCCGGAGACTAGCCCCGGCCACTGACAACGGCATGCCGTGGCCTCTGTCACACACACCTGTCACCGCGTCAAGTCTTCACAAAGTACCCATCGGTACCGGGAGTCCCGGCTGTTACTTTCCCTTTCAAGATTCGCCACCTTGCACGACTCCCGCACCCCCACGAGGCCCCCCATGCCCCTCCCCTCCTCCGGCGTCCGCGCGACCGGCCGGCACCGCAAGGCCAAGGCCCCGAACCCGGCGCTGCGACGGGCGGCCGTCCTCGCCGTGATCGCGCCCGTGGCCGGGACGATCATGGCCGGAACATCCGCCTTCGCCGCCGACAAGGCGACCGCCAAGCCGGCCGCCAAGCCCGGCGCGACCGAACTCGACCCCGCCGAGCAGAAGATCGCGGACAACCTGAACACGCGCAGCCAGGACACCCGCCTCGGCACCAGGCTCGGCGGTGTCGTCATCGACGCCGAGTCCGACAAGGTGGTGTGGGGCCACAACGCGGACACCGCGCTGATGGCCGCGTCGAACACGAAGCTGGCGACCGCCACGGCCGCGCTGACGGTCCTCGGCCCGGAGCACCGGTTCACCACGAAGGTCGTGTACGGGGACGGCACGCTCACCCTCGTCGGCGGCGGCGACCGTACGCTGACGACCGCCGACCTCGACGCGCTCGCCGGGACCGCCGTCGCCGGGCTGAAGAACGCCGGGCTCACCTCGGTGAAGGTCCGGATCGACGACAGCCTCTTCCCCGAACCGACCCTGGCCAACGGCTGGAACACCGGCTACTACCCCGACTCCGTCGCCCCCGTGCGCGCGCTGGTCGTCGACTCCCACAACGTCGACGACACCTCCCTCGACGCGGGCGGCGTCTTCGCCAAGCAGCTCGCCGCGCACGGCGTCACCGTCGACGGCGGCGTCACCCGCGGCGTCGTCGGCAAGGGTGACGTGCCGGTCGCCGCGCACACGTCCGACAAGCTGTCCGCGGTCGTGAAGCAGATGCTCAAGGTCAGCGACAACGACATCGCCGAGTCGCTCCTGAGGTCGACCGCGCTCGGCGCGGGCCGCTCCGCCACCTTCGAGGACGGCACGGCCGTCGTCCGCGAGGTCCTCACCCGCTACGGCATCTCGCTCGCGAACTTCGAGATGTACGACGGCAGCGGGCTGTCCCGCGCGACCCGCATCCCGGCGCGGACCATCGCCGACATCGTCGACCTGGCCGCCGACCCCCGGCACGCCCGGACGCTGAAGTACGTCATCGACGGGCTGCCCGTCTCGGGCGAGGCGGGGGCCACGCTGGGCCCGGAGTTCGGCCGTTTCGACACCGCCGACTCCAAGTGCGCCGTCGGCCAGGTCAAGGCCAAGACCGGCACCCTCACCGGTGCCGTGGCCCTGAGCGGTCTGACCAAGGCCCAGGACGGCGAGTGGAAGGTCTTCTCCTTCATCGAGAACGACTCCACCGCCGGCCCGTCCGACATCAAGGACGCCCTGGACGGCCTCGCGGCCACGGTCAACGGCTGCTGGGCGTAGGGTCTTCCGACCCAGCGCTCGCCCCTCCAGAACTCCACGGACGCCGGGTGTGGGGACGGCCGGCGTCCGTGGGGCACGACGACGCCGTCGGGCACCGCCGTACGCCCCCGGACGGTGTGTCGGCCCCCGGACGATGTGTCAGCCCCCGGACGGTGTGTCAGGGCCTCAGAGGCCGAACTCCTGCGGGGAGAGGCCGAGCGCCGCGCACGCCTCGCGCAGGACCTGCTCCTCGGACTGGGCGATGTACCCGTCCGCGCCCGCCACCACGAAGCCGGTCTGGACGACCGCCCGCGCCTCCGTCGGCTTCTTCGCCGCCTTGGCGATCTCCTGCATGGCCTCGGCCTTGCCGTGCTGGAAGTTGGCCGACAGCTGACCGACGTGCTTGTTGAAGCGCTGCCGCAGCTGGTCCGCCGGGAAGTTCTGCAGGACGTCGTTGTTCAGGATGAGCGACTCCACGTGCTGCCGCTCGTGCTCGTCCACGTTCCCGTCGGCGGCGGCGACCAGGGCGCACATGGCCATGCTGGCGTCCCGGTAGGCCCCGCTCTTCAGCTCCGTCTTCAGGGAGGTGAGCTGGGACTTGAGCGCGCTCACCAGCTGGGCCTTCGACCCGCCGCCGGACCGCCCGGAGCCGGAGGACCCGGGCGCGCCCAGCGGCCCCGCGCCGGGCCGCCCGTGTCCGGTGCCGCCCCGCGCTCCCTGCGCCTGCTGCTGCAGGCCCTTGGCCTGGTCCTTGATCCGATCCCACATCGCCATGCGTTGCCACCTCGGCTTCAGCCCGTGTCGTGCCGGTCGTTCCGGTCGTCCGCGTGCGTACCGCACGTCACCCGGTGAACGGCCGTCACCCCCTCCGGAGTTCCGGGGCCGGGGCGGCCGAGGGTCAGCGGCCGGTGCCCTTCGCGGGGGCGCGCCGACGGCTCTGGGAGGGGCGGCCGCGACGGCCGCGCGACGCCGGGCGGGCGGCCGGCTGCTCGGTGACCGGCGGGGCGAGGACCACCGGGACGCCCGAGGGGGCCTGGGCGCCGGTGATGCGGTTCAGGTCGGCGCCGCCGGAGCGGACCCTGGTGGTCGTCGGCGTGATCCCGGCGACGGCCATCAGCCGGGTGACGTCCCGGCGCTGGTGCGGCAGGACGAGGGTGACGACCGTGCCGGACTCGCCCGCGCGTGCCGTACGGCCGCCCCGGTGCAGATAGTCCTTGTGGTCGCCCGGCGGGTCGACGTTGACGACGAGGTCGAGGTCGTCGACGTGGATGCCGCGCGCGGCGACGTTCGTGGCGACCAGCGCCGTCACGTCGCCGTCCTTGAACTGGCTCAGGGCCCGGTTGCGCTGCGACTGCGACTTGCCGCCGTGCAGGGCGGCGGCGCGTACGCCGACCGCCAGCAGCTTCTTGACCAGCCGGTCCGTCGCGTGCTTGCTGTCCAGGAACATGATCACCCGGCCCTCGCGGGCGGCGATCTCGGTCGTGGTCGCGTGCTTGTCGTCGTCCTCGATGTGCAGCACGTGGTGGTCCATCGTGGTGACGGCGCCCGCGGACGGGTCGACCGAGTGGACGACGGGGTCGTGCAGGTAGTCGCGGACCAGCCGGTCGACGTTGCGGTCGAGGGTGGCCGAGAACAGCAGCCGCTGGCCGCCCGGACGCACCTGGTCGAGCAGCGCGGTCACCTGCGGCATGAAGCCCATGTCGGCCATCTGGTCGGCCTCGTCCAGGACGGTGATCGCGACCTGGTCCAGCCGGCAGTCGGCACGGTCTATGAGGTCCTTGAGCCGTCCGGGTGTCGCGACGACCACCTCGGCGCCGCCGCGCAGCGCGCTGGCCTGCCGCCCGATGGACATCCCGCCGACCACCGTGGCGAGCCGCAGCCGCAGCGCGCGGGCGTACGGGGTGAGGGCGTCGGTGACCTGCTGCGCCAGTTCCCGGGTGGGGACGAGGACGAGGGCGAGCGGCTGCCGGGGCTCGGCGCGCTGGCCTGCCGTGCGGGCCAGCAGCGCGAGGCCGAAGGCGAGCGTCTTGCCCGACCCGGTGCGCCCGCGGCCCAGGACGTCCCGGCCGGCGAGCGAGTTCGGCAGCGTCGCGGCCTGGATGGGGAACGGGGTGGTCACCCCTTCGGCGCGGAGGGTCTCCAGCAGCCGCCCGGGAAGTCCGAGTGCGTCGAAGGCGTCGACGGCGGGCAGCGCGGGCGTGACGGTCACCGGCAGCGCGAACTCACCGGCGGCGGGCACGGCGGCGGGCCTGCCGCCTCCACTACGACGGCTCCGGCCGCTCTTGGGCGCGCCGTTCTTCGCGGCGCCGCTCTGGCCCGCACCGTTCTTGGGCGTGCCGTTCCTGCCCCCGCCGTTCCTGGCCGCACGGGAGGAAGCGCCCGGGTTGCCCGACCCCGACCCCGCTCCGGCTCCCGTTCCCTGGGCGCGGGTGCGGTTGCCCCGGGAGGAGCCCGCACCGGTGGAGCCCTTGTCCGAGCGGGTGGCAGAGCCCTGCTCCGTACGGGGGCGGGAGGAGCTGCTGCTGTTGGTACGAGCCGTGCGGTTCATGGGGACCTTCCTCGATGCGGCGACGCCGGTCACACACGAGCCGGGGCCCGCACCTTTCGGGCGCGGGCCCCGGCTCATGCGTACGCGTCAGAGTCAGGCGGGAACGATGTTCTCGGCCTGGGGGCCCTTCTGGCCCTGCGTGACGTCGAAGGTGACCTTCTGGCCTTCCTGAAGCTCACGGAAGCCGGAGGTGGCGATGTTCGAGTAGTGGGCGAAGACGTCGGGGCCGCCACCCTCCTGCTCGATGAAGCCGAAGCCCTTTTCCGAGTTGAACCACTTCACGGTGCCGGATGCCATGCTGTAACTCCCTTGATGCAGTGCCCGGAGCCCACACTTTGCGGACCCGGTGTCGCAGCACGGTTCGACCCGACGGGAAGATTCGAAAAGTCCCGGAAAGCCCCGGAAACAACAAAGAGTGCTCGTCGACGGAAGGTCGAAGAGCACTCAGAAGCCTCTGGTAACCAAAACTGCCACTTCATGTCAAGGTAGCACAGGCTGGGGGTGACCGCTGTGAGACACGGGACACGACACCCCCAGCGGGACGTCCGACGTCCGCCCGGCGTCAGCCGCCGGCCGGTGGCGGCGGCGGTGGCTGGTGCGGCTGCGCCTGCGGCTGCGACGGCGGTGCCGGCGGGTACGGCTGGGTGCCAGGGGTGCCAGGGGTGCCAGGGGTGCCAGGGGTGCCAGGGGTGCCAGGGGTGCCGGGGGTGCCGGGGGCAGCGGCGGGGAGGGCCTGCCAGTGCTGCGGGGCCGGAGGGGCCTGTGCGGGCGGTGCGGCCTGCGGGGCCGCGAACGGGTGAGGGGCAGGGCCGGGGAGGGCTCCGGCGGGGCCGCGCAGGGCGAGGACGCTGGTCACGGCCCCGCCGAGGGCGAGCAGCAGGGCGACGGTCAGCAGATAGAAGCCGGCGCCGAAGGTCGTGGTCCGGCCGTCCTCGTCCCACTGGGTGTCGTTGAAGGCGTCCGTCAGCACGGTGAGCGTCGTGCCGAACAGCAGCATCCCGCCGGCGATGCCGAGCGCGGGTCCCAGCGGGAACGAGCGGGCGCGGCCGCTCAGGAGGAGGACGGCGGCGGCGACGGCCAGCAGGCCGCCGAGGAGGAGGGGGACGCCGGAGAACTGCGTGACCGAGGTCGGTCCGTCGGTCGCTCCCGAGCTGGAGTAGGACCAGGCCTTCGCGACGCTCTCGTAGACCGGTTGTCCCCTTCCGTCGCCGAGGTACTGGACCGTCTTGTCCAGCGTGGCGAACGAGCCGCCGACGGCGAGGGCGGCGCCGAGTATCAGCAGCGCGCCGGCCGCGCGGTCCGTCGTCCCCGCCGGGCTTCCCGGCGGGGCGGGCGGTCTGCCGGGACCGGCGGGCGGTGTGGCCGCGTAGGGATAGGGGGCCCCTTGCTGCGGGGGCGGGGCGGCCGGCCAGCCGGGCGCGGGTGCGGCCGGCTGGGGCTCAGGGGCGGGCGGGCCCGTGTACGGGCCGGACTGGGTCGGTTCCGTCATCATCCGATGATAGGGAGCGGAGATCGTGTGCATAAGGTGAAGTGGGCCCGAAAACAAGGGAGTTGAAGATAGAGTCCTCTGCCCTGTTGTCCGGTCGTGATATCGGATCTGCATACGTCCATCTCAAAGCATCACTGTGCGACCAAAATTCGTTACTCTCCGGGCATGGCTCTTCTCGGTCGCCGGCGAAGCACGACCAGACTCGCACCCGAACTCGACGACTCCGACCTCGGGAAGGTGCGCAAGCGTCTGGTCGAGAGGGGGAGTTCGGGCGGCCGCAGCCTCGCGGTCGCCATGATCGAGCAGTTGCTGCGCGACAGCGGGCGGGACTGGGACCGCCGGGCCCACCGGCTGAGCGTCCTCGCGGAGTCGGCGTCACCGCCGCTGCAGCGCTCCTGGGCCGAGGAACAGCCGCAGGACCCGGACGCGCAACTGCTGTTCGCCTGGGGCGTCCTGCTGCGCGCGCGGTACGAGGAACAGCCGGTGCCGGGAGAGACCCGGGAGGCGCTCGACGCCTGCGAACGCGCCGTCTCGCTGCGGCCCGAGGACCCCACCCCGTGGGTGGTGCGGCTCGGACTGCTGCGGCTGTGGCGGCGGCCGGCCCCGGAGGTGTTCCCGCTCTGGGACGAGATCGTCCGGCGCGATCCCTGGAACCGCGAGGCCCACTTCCAGATGCTGGGTTATCTGTCGCCGTGGGAGTGCGGTTCGCACGCGCAGACCGTCGACTTCCTGGACCGGGTGCGGGCGGGTGCGGCGCCGACGGCGCCGACGGCGGGCCTGGAGATAGCGGCCCTCATCGATCTCTACCAGGGCACCCTCGACCAGGGCGGCCTCGAAGCGCTCACCGCCGTGCATCTGTGGAGCCGGCCCAACGCGGTGGCGGCCCTGGGCCGGGCGCTGGCCGACTGGCCCCGCCCCGGGTATCTGACCCACGCGGCGGCCGTCGCCGATCTCAACCTGCTGGCGTACGCGCTGGTGCAGGCGAAGCGGGCCGGGGAGGCGGGGGAGGTCTTCCGGGCGATCGGGGGGCTGGCGACGCCGTATCCGTGGGCGCTGGAGAGTGACGACCCCGTGGCGACGTTCGGTGCGTGGCAGCAGCGGGCGATGAGCTGACGTTCGCGGCGGGTGGTGCGGGCGGGTGGGGGTGCGTTGTCGGGTGCGGGTCCGGTGGGGGCTGGTCGCGCAGTTCCCCGCGCCCCTGAAAACCCAGGCCCTGCGGGCCTGAAAGACCAGCCCCCACGCACCCGCACTCGAACACGCACCCCCGGAGGGCTACCGCCTGTTCGGCGATCCCGCGAGCAGGGGCATCGCCATGCCCGCCAGCAGCGCCCCCGGCACGGCCAGGCCGAGCCAGACGGCGGTGGTGGTGTCGCCGCCGATGAGGGTGGGGAAGTTGGACACGATCAGCCAGATCGCACCGGCGATGCCGCCCGCGCCCAGGGCCGGGGCGATCAGCGTGTTCCACAGCCGGGTGTCACCGGACTGCTCGTGGCGGAAGTACACGATGACCGACACGGAGGTCAGCAAGTACAGCAGCATGATCGCCAGCACGGCGAGACCGCTGAGCCAGGAGAAGAGGGTGAGCACGGGGTCCTTGCCCGCGAGGGCGAAGGGGAAGACCAGCAGCGCGGCGACCCCGGTCTGCGCGACACCCGCGAGCCACGGCGACTGGCGGCCGTTGAGCGTGCTCAGCGCACGCGGCAGCAGGCCCTCCCGGCCCAGGGAGAACAGATAGCGGTTGGCCGAGTTGTGGAAGGCCAGGATGCTGGCGAAGAGCGAGGTGGCCAGCAGGATCGGCAGCGCGTCCCCCGCCCACGCGCCCAGCTCCGAGGCGACCGGCGCGGCGACGAAGGCCGCCCCGTCCCCGCCCTCCAGGGCCTTGCCCGCGGCGGCGGCGCTGGAGGACGGGCCGTGCGCCGAGATCAGCATCCAGGACGTGAACGCGAAGAACGCGGTGACGAGGACGACGGCGAGATAGGTGGCCCGGGGGACCGTCTTGTGCGGCTCGCGCGCCTCCTCGCCGTAGATCGCGGTCGCCTCGAAGCCGAACATCGACGCCACCGCGAACATCAGCGCCACGCCGGGCGCGCCGTCCAGCGCCGCCGACAGGGAGAAGGAGGAGCCCGGGGCCAGCCCTTCGGGGCCGCCGCCCTTGAGGAGCATCACCACGCCGAAGACCAGCAGCAGACTGATCTCGGCCAGCACGAACACCGCGAGGACCTTGGCGCCCACGTCGACGCCGGTCGCGCCGAGCCCCTGCACGATCGCCATCGTGCCGAGCGCGAACAGCCACCACGGGACGTCCGTGTCCAGGTACTGCAGGGCCAGCCCGTTCATCACCGAGCCGAACAGGCCGTACACCGCCGCCTGGATGGCGTGGTAGGCGAGCAGGGCCACACCCGCGCTGCCCGCGGCGGCCGTACCGCCGAGTCCCTTGCCGACGTAGGAGTAGAAGGCGCCCGCGTCCACCACATGGCGGCCCATCGCGACGTACCCGACGGAGAACAGCAGGACGACCACACCGGCCACGACGTACATCGCGGGGACGCCCGGGCCGTTGCCGATGGCTATCGCCACCGGTGCCGCTCCGGCCACACCGGTCAGCGGCGCCTGCGCGGAGAGGACGAAGAAGAGGATGCCCAGGACGCCGAGCGCGTTCTGTTTGAGGGAGCCGGTGGCCGCGTAACCGTCGCCGGCCGCGTGCCGCATTCTGGACGCACTTGTAGACATGTTCTACCTGTCGGGCGAAAGAGAGGGATGTGGTTTCGGCTCAAACGAGCTGCCCCATGTTTGCCCCAACGGGCCTGCCTGGCAAGGGAGTGACACGTGTAGGGCCACAGATTGTTCGGGTACTTACGACGTTCCGTGTGCGCCCTTGTCCCCGGGCGGCTCCGGCCCTCCGCTGCCCGGTTTGCGGTCTCGAACGAGAGTGAAAAGGTGGCAATCGGACATACCAAAGGTAGTGGCGCGAGCCTCGGCGCGGGGTGGTCTCGGGCGAGAGTGAGATGAGCGGTCATGGAGCGGCACGCCGTCGGCGGACCGGGGGCGGACCCCGGCCCGGACACGGTCGGGGAGGCGCCCACCGCGCGGGCCACCGTCGACGAACACGGCACGGTGACCGGCTGGAGCGCGGGCGCCGAACAGCTGCTCGGCTACACACCGGCGCAGATCCTGGACCGGCCGGCACTCGCCCTGCTCGCCGAGGCGCCCGCGCCGGGCGCCCTGCCGCGCTTCTCCGAGCTGTCGAGGTGGCACGGCGCGCTCGTCCTGCGGCACCGGGACGGGCGGCGCGTGGAGGTCAGGGTCCTGGCGCACCACCGCACGTCGTACTGCGGGACCCGCGACTGGTCCCTCGTCTGCGCCCTCACCGGCACCTGGCCGCGCCCCGGCGACGAGGCTCTCGCACTGCGCGCCTTCCTCGACTCCCCGTGCTGCTCGACCTCGGTGCACGACACGGACCTGCGCTTCCGCCGGTCCAACCGGGCCTCGGGCGCCGCCCTGGGGCTGGACGACGACGACCTGCGCGGGCTGCGGATGACGGAGGCGGTGGACGACCCGGCCGTCGGCGAGGTCGAGCGGCTGATGCGGCGGGCGCTGGAGACCGGCGAGCCGCAGTACGTGGAGAACCACGCGCGCGCCCCCGACGAGGCCCGTGAGCACGCCTGGTCGGTCCACTGCTACCGGCTGGAGGACGACGACGGCCGGGTCCTCGGCGTGGCCGTCACCGGGCACGACATGACGGAGCAGTACTGGGCCCGCACCCGCCTCCAGCTGATCGCGGAGGCCGGCCGGCGCATCGGCAGCACCCTGGACGTGACGCGGACGGCACAGGAGCTGGCGGACGTCGCGGTCCCGGACCTCGCCGACTTCGTCAGCGTCGATCTGCTGGCCTCCCTCGACGAGCGGCACGAACCGCCCGAGCGGGTGCCGGGGGCGGGCCGTGCGCTCGGCCTGCGGCGCGTCGCCCACCAGTCCGTGCTGCCCGGGAGCCCGGAGGCGGTCGTCGCGCCGGGCGAGGTGGACGAGTACCCGGACGGCTCGCCGCCGGTGGAGAGTCTGCGCTCGGGGCAGGCCGTGCTGTACCGGGTGACCGAGCCCGCGATCGCCGACTGGGTGGCGCGCGACCCGGTGCGGACCGCCCGCATCCGCGACTTCGGGTTCCACTCGGCGATGACCGTGCCGCTGTCGGCCCGCGGGACCACCCTGGGCGTCGTCGTCTTCGCCCGCCACCGGCACCCCGACTCCTTCCAGGACGACGACCTCGTCCTGGCCGAGGAACTGGCGGCGCGCGCGGGGGTCAGCATCGACAACGCGCTGCGCTACACCCGCGAGCGCGGCACGGCCGTCACGCTGCAGCGCAGTCTGCTGCCGCAGAGCCTGCCCGAGCAGGACGCGGTCGAGGTCGCCTCCCGCTACCTCCCGGCCGGCGCCCGCGCCGGGGTCGGCGGTGACTGGTTCGACGTCATCCCGCTCTCCGGGGCCAGGGTGGCGCTGGTCGTCGGGGACGTCGTGGGCCACGGCATCCACGCCTCCGCGACCATGGGCCGGCTGCGGACCGCCGTCCGTACGCTCGCCGACATCGACCTGCCCCCCGACGAACTGCTCACCCATCTCGACGACCTCGTGGCCCGGCTGGCCACCGAGGCGGAGGCCGGTGCGGAGCGGGCGGCCGAGGGCGGGGCGGCGGTGGGCGACGCGACCGCGGGCGTCGTCGGGGCGACCTGCCTGTACGCCGTGTACGACCCCGTCTCGCGCCGGTGCACGCTCGCCCGGGCGGGGCATCCGCTGCCGGTCGTGGTGGGCCCGGACGGCACCGCCGGACTGCTCGACCTGCCGGCGGGGCCCCCGCTGGGCCTGGGCGGACTGCCCTTCGAGTCGCGGGAGACCGAACTGCCGGAGGGCGGCCTGCTCGCCCTCTACACCGACGGCCTGATCGCGTCCCGGGGTGGCGGCGACGGTGGCGGCAACGGTGGAGGAGACGGTGGAGGCGTGGACGGCGGGGGCAGCGGTGGCGGGATCAGCGGCACCGGCACCGGCACCGACGTCGACGACGGCATCGCCCGGCTGCGGCAGGCGCTCGGCGCCCCCGACACCTCGCTGGACGCGCTGTGCGACCGGGTCCTCGGCGCCGTACTGCCGCGGCGGCCCACCGACGACGTGGCCCTCCTCCTCGCCCGGCCCCGCGCGCTCGATCCCGCACGGGTCGCCACCTGGGAGGTGTCCCCGGATCCGTCCGCCGTCGCGGAGGCCCGCAAGAACGCCCTGTGCCGGCTGGAGAGCTGGGGACTGAACGACGCGGCCTTCGTCACGGAGCTGGTCGTCAGCGAACTGGTCACCAACGCCATCCGGCACGCCGAACCGCCCGTGCGGCTGCGTCTGATCCACGACCGGAGTCTCATCTGCGAGGTCTCCGACGCCAGCAGCACGGCACCCCACATGCGCCGCGCCCGCACCTACGACGAAGGGGGTCGGGGCCTGCTCCTGGTCGCCCAGCTGACCCGGCGCTGGGGCACCCGTCCCACCCCGACGGGCAAGACGATCTGGACGGAGCAGGCCCTCGACTGACCCTCGGACGGTGCGCGCCGCCCGTGCGGCCTACGTCCTGTTCTGCTTGGGGGCGTTCAGGGGGTCGGCGGCGTGCCGGGGGCCCTGCCCGGCGGAGAACTGGCCGACGAGTTCACGGAAGCAGACGAGGGCGGTGATCGGCGGGATGCCGACGATCACCATGGCCAGCACCGAACTCGTCGACTGGCCGATGCACAGGGCCACCGCCGTGGCGGAGCACAGCAGCATCACCGCCCAGGACTTCCGGGCGGTCCGCTGCTGGACGGAGGCCCGCAGGATGGACAGGCCCGCGAGCAGCCACGGCCCGTAGACGGTCAGGGGCCACCAGCGCGCCAGATGCTCCGCCACGACCAGCAGCGCGATGCCGCGAAGCTGACCGTACGAATAAGAGACGGACCAATAAAGCATCGTCAGTGCGCAGATGGCGATTGTCGTAATTAAGAAAAAGACTGGGACGATCCTAGGGTTTTTCGAAAGGAAGTGGGCCCCCGGGCGTGGCCGCCGCCGGCTGACCGGGCGGCGCGGGCGGTCGCGCAGGTCCGGCAACGGGGGGACCGGGACGTCCATGGTGTGGGCCATGTACGGCATGTGGATCAGGTCGTCGTTCGGGTCCCACACACCCGACGCGGCCCTCGGGCCGGGGAGCCAGATGGGCTGCGTCTCGAACGGCTGGGGCCCGTCGAAGTGATGATCCACCGCGTCGTAATCGGTTCTCATTTTGTATCCAGTCCATTCGGGATCCGCTTTTCCGACCGGTACGAGAGGAGTCGATACCTGATTTTGGGCATTCGGGAGAATAGCGATCGCCGGGGGTTTTCGCGAGTTTCGAATCGTGATCGATGGCCTGTGAAATGGTGCGGACGCGCGTGGCTCCGAACGAGTGGACTCGACTCGACGCGTCCTGGAGGGGGCTCTCGGCCCGGGGCCCGGATGGTGACGTGGGCGCCTCTGTTCCCCGCTCCGGAAGAGGCGCCCCTCCATGCGACGCTCCCCCTCCCGCCGTCTGCTGGCCGCCGCCGCGCTGGTGGTGTCCGTACTGACCCCTGTGGCGGCGGCACCCGCCGTGACCGTCCACGCCGCGGTCGACCGCCCTGCCGCGGTCGACCGCCACGGCACCGCCGACCGTCACGGGAAGGACGAGTGCCGGCAGGGCGGTCTCGGCCGGGCGCTGACCGCCCGGCTGGACAAGGCCGTCGCGAAGGTCCGCCGCGAGGCCGGTATCCCCGGTGTCGCCGTCGGGCTGTGGATGCCCGGCCGGGGGTGCTACGTCCGCGCGACCGGCGTCGCCGACACCGCCACCGGCAGGCCGATGACCACCGACCAGTACGTCCGGATCGGCAGCGAGACCAAGACCTTCACGGTCACCGCGCTGCTCGACCTCGTCGACGACCGCCGGATCCGGCTCGACGCCCCCATCTCGCGCTATGTGCGCGGGGTGCCGAACGGTGACCGGATCACGCTGCGCCATCTCGCGCAGATGCGCAGCGGCCTGTTCCCGTACAGCGCCGACTCGGACTTCGTGCGCGCCCTGTTGAGCGACCCGGCCCGTCACTTCACCCCGCGCGAGGTCCTCGCGTACGGCTTCCGGCACCGGAACACCTTCGAGCCCGGTGCGCGGTTCCAGTACTCCAACACCAACCTCGTCCTGCTCGGCCTGGTGGTGGAGAAGGTCGGTGGGCGGCCGCTCGCCGAGTTCATCCACGAGCGCGTGCTCGGCCCGGCCCGGCTGCGGCACACGCTGTTCCCCGACGGGCGCGAGTTCCCCGAGCCGCACGCGCACGGCTACACGAACCAGACGCTGAGCGGTGGGGTCGAGGACGCCACGGACTGGAACCCCAGCTGGGCCTGGGCGGCCGGGGCGATGATCTCCGACCTGCACGACCTGCGCCGCTGGGCCAGGATCGTCGCCACCGGGACCCTGCTCACCCCGCAGACCCAGCGCGAGCGGCTGACGATGCTGCCGACCGGTTTCCCCGGCACGAGCTACGGCCTCGGCATCTTCGAGTCCGGCGGCTGGATCGGGCACAACGGCTCCATCCCCGGCTACCAGAGCGTCACCGTCCACCTGCCGTCGCGGAAGGCCACCCTGGTGCTGCTGCTCAACACCGACATCACCCACGACGGACAGGAGCCGTCCTCGCTCCTCGCCCGCGCCCTCACCGAGATCGTGACCCCGGACCACGTCTACGACCGTCCCGCGCCCCCGCGCTGACCGTTTTGTGGCATATGCACGCATAGGCCGGTGCGGGTCGGATACCCGGCCGCCATGATGCGGACGCTGAAACGACATGACAAGCGGCCCGACGTCGACCAGGGCGCCGAGCGGGACGTCGAACGGGACGCCGAACGTGACGTCGAACGGGACGTCGGGCCGGACGAGCGGGTGGAACAGCGGGCGCCGGACAGCCCCACGCAGCTGTCCGGGCGCTCTTGGCGGTCGGTGCTGAAGGGCACCCTGAAGGAGTTCAAGAAGGACGAGCTGACCGACCGGGCGGCGGCCCTGACGTACTACGGCATCCTGGCCCTGTTCCCGGCGCTGCTGGCCCTCGTGTCCCTGCTGGGGATCGTCGGGGAGTCGGCGACGCGGGAGGTGCTGGACAACATCCAGAAGCTGGCGCCGGGCGCGGCCCGTGACGTCCTGACCAACGCCGTCCAGCAGATGCAGAACAACGCCGGGCTCGGCTCGGTCATGGCGATCGTGGGCCTGGTGCTCGCGGTGTGGTCGGCCTCCGGCTATGTCGCGGCGTTCATCAGGAGCGCGAACGCGGTGTACGACGTCCCCGAGGGGCGTCCGGTGTGGAAGGTGCTGCCCGTCCGGGTCGGCGTGACCATGGTGCTGATGGTCATGGCCGTGATCAGCGCGCTGATCGTGGTGTTCACCGGCGGCCTCGCGCGCGAGGTGGGCACGGCGCTCGGGGTCGGCGACACGGCGCTCACCGTGTGGTCGATCGCGAAGTGGCCGGTGCTGGTCCTCCTGGTCACGATCATGATCGCGGTCCTCTACTGGGCCACCCCCAACGCGAAGGTCCGCGGCTTCCGCTGGATCACCCCGGGCAGTCTGCTCGCCCTGCTGATCTGGATGGCCGCGTCGGCCGGGTTCGCGTTCTACGTGGCGAACTTCGGCTCGTACAACAAGACGTACGGCGCCGTCGCGGGTGTGATCATCTTCCTGGTCTGGCTGTGGATCACGAACCTGGCGATCCTGCTGGGCCTGGAGTTCGACGCGGAGCTGGCCCGTCGGCGTGCCGTCGAGGGCGGCCATCCCCCGCACGAGGAGCCGTACGTCCAGCCGCGTGACACCCGTGCGTGGGACGAGGAGGACCGCCGCCGCCTCGGGCCCGACTCCGGCTCCGACTCCGACTCCGGCTCCCGGCCCGGGGCGCGGGGCTGACCGGGCCCGCACCCGTACCCGTCCTCGTGCGCCGGGGCGCGGGACACGCCGTCGGATGGGTTATCGGGGGTCTTGGAGCAAACCTGGTCATATCTTGCGGAATATGACGAAATGGCATATTGCCTTTGTGGCGAGTATCGCGGCGGTCATCGGGGCGGGGCTCGGGGCCGCCCCGTCGGCCGTCGCCGACCAACACCGGACCCATGTGGTCTTTCCCGGGGAGTCGATCCAGGAGGCCGTGGACACCGCGGCGGCGGGCGACACCGTCCTCGTGGCCTCCGGCACGTACCGGGAGAGCGTCAGGATCACGACGGACGGGCTCACGCTGCGCGGCATGGGCCGCGGCACCGTCGTCGTACCGGCCACGACCAAGGCCGCCGAGAGCTGCGCGGACGGCAACGGCATCTGCGTGGCCGGGACCAAGGACCGCAAGGTCGAGGACGTGACCGTCGCCGGGCTCACCGTGGCCGGCTTCACCGGGTCCGGGGTGTTCGCCCAGGACACCGACCGGCTGACCGTACGGCACGTGACCGCCGAGAAGAACGGCGTGTGGGGCATCGCCCAGGAGCGTTCGGTGCGCGGGGTGTTCCGCAAGAACACCGCGCGGGACAACGGCGACGCGGGACTGTTCCTCGCGAACACCGTCAAGGCCGAGCAGGGCGCCACGGACAGCGGCGGCGCCGTCGTCGCCCACAACCGCCTGGAGGGCAACAGGATCGGACTCACCGTCCGGCGCCTGCGCAACCTCACCGTCGCGGACAACCACCTCACCGGCAACTGCGCGGGCGTCTTCGTCGTGGGCGACGAGAACATGCCGCGGGCCGGCGCGCTCACCGTGCGCGACAACCTCATCGAGCGGAACAACAAGTCCTGCCCGAAGACCGCGCGGCTGGACGCGCTGCAGGGCACCGGCATCGTGCTGACCGGCGCCGAGGACACCCTGGTGACCCGCAACCGCATCACGGAGAACGCCGGCGCCTCCCCGCTGTCGGGCGGCATCGTCGTCTGGAAGAGCTTCGTGGGCACCACCAGCGAGCGGAACCGGATCACCGACAACGTGCTGGAGGGCAACGCCCCGGCGGACATCGTCAACACGGACACCGCCGGCAAGGGCAACACCTTCACGGGCAACACCTGCCGGGCGTCCAAGCCGACGGGCCTGTGCTGACCGGCCCCGGTCGTCCCACGAACGCGAAGAAGGAGGGCGTCGTATGACGACCGCTCAGACCCGACAGACCACCACCGCGCCGGTCACCCCGGCCAAGACCCCGCACCCGGCGCAGGACACCCCGGCGCCCCCGCCCCCCATGCGGTTCAGGGAGCTGGTGTTCGGCGCCGCCTGCGCCGCGGCCCTGCGTGCCGCCGCCCGGCTGGGGGTCGCCGACGCCCTCGGTGACACCCCGCTGTCCGCGGAGGATCTCGCCGCCGCGGTGAAGGCCGAACCGAAGCCGCTGCGGCGGCTGTTGCGGGCCCTGTCCTGCTACGGCGTGTTCACCGAACGGCCGGACGGGACGTTCGCGCACACCGACATGTCCCGGCTGCTGCGCGAGGACGACCCGCACAGCCTGCGCGCCATCGCCCTGTGGTGCACCGAGCCGTGGACCTGGGACGCCTGGCCGAAGCTCGACGAGGCGGTGCGCTCCGGCCACAACGTCGTCGAGGAGCTGTACGGCAAGGAGTTCTTCGTCTACCTCAACGAGGACGCCCCGGAGTCGGCGGACGTCTTCAACCGCGCCATGACGACCTCCAGCGTGCAGTCCGCGCGGGACGTCGCCGACTTCCTCGACCTGTCGGGGAGTTCGTCCGTCGCCGACATCGGCGGGGGACAGGGGCACGTGGTGGCGAGCCTGCTGGAGAAGCACCCGGAGCTGCACGGCACCCTGCTCGACCTGCCGCGCGTGGTGGAGAACGCCGACCCCCGGCTGCGTCCGGGCGGCGCGCTCGCGGACCGCACGCGCGTCGTGCCCGGCGACTGCCGCGAGGCCGTCCCGGTCCGGGCCGACGTGTACGTCATCAAGAACATCCTGGAGTGGGACGACGACAGCACGGCCCGGCTGCTGCGCAACGTCGTCGCCACCGGCGGCCCGGGGACCCGGGTCGTGGTCATCGAGAACATGGTCGACGACTCGCCCTCGATGCGCTTCAGCACCGCCATGGACCTGCTGCTGCTCCTCAACGTCGGCGGGGCCAAGCACACCACCGAGAGCATGACCCGCAGACTCACGGACGCGGGACTGGTGATCGACGACGTGCGCCCGGTCAACGCCTATCTGCACGCGTTCGACTGCCACGTGCCCGGATGACCGTACGGGCCGCCGGCCACGCGTCCCGCGCGTGCCCGGCGGCCCGACGGCGGCTTCAGGAGCGGCCGTCCCGCTCCCACCGGTAGAAACGGTTCGCCATCGCGTCCTTCGGCGAACGCCAGGTCGCCGGGTCGTACGCCGTGACGTACGACGACAGCCTTTCGCTGATGGCACGGAACTCGGGGTGCCCGGCCATCTTCGTGATGACGGGCGTGGGGTCCCGCTCGGACTCGACGAGGTGGATGTAGACGTCGTCGAACTGGAAGAGGCTGCGCCGGGAGACCCCGATGAGGTGCGGCAGCTCGCCGCGGTCGGACTCCTCGAAGATCTTGGCGATGTCCGGGGCCGACCCCGGGGCCATCCGGGCGACGATCAGGGACTGGTGCATGGGGGTGTTCTCCGTCCGGCTCAGTCGGTCAGGCCCGGCGCGGCGCCCTGTTCGGCGGCGGCCTTCTCGATGCGGTCCCGGATCAGGGCCATCTGCACCTTGGAGTTGCGGTTGATGTTGTCCGTCATCCAGTCGTCGTCGACCGGCGCGTCGGGCTTCATCGCGAAGTCCTGCGTCCAGGTCATCCGGGTGCCGGTGGGGACCTTCTCGTACTCCCACAGGATGTTCATGTAGGCGAAGGGCCCGGTCTCGACGCGGCGGGCCTCCACGCTGAGGGTGTCCCGGTCCGCCTCGCGCTCCGAGACCCAGCTCCACACCTTGCCGTTCTCGTCCGGGTGCATGGTCAGCCGGAACGTCACCCGGTCCCCCTCCCGGGAGAGGATCTCGGCGGTGGCGTACTCGCTGAACAGGCGGGGCCAGTTCGCGACGTCGTTGGTCATGTCCCAGACCAGGTCGACCGGGGCGGCGATGGTGATCTCGTTCTGCGTGTGTCCGGCCATGTCAGGCACCCGCCATCAGCGCGGTGTTGACCTGGTCGAGGAACTGCTTGGGGCTGCGGCTCTTCTCAGCGTCCGGTGGCATCGGTGTGCCGTACCGGTTCTCCAGTTCGCCCACGATGCCGAGCAGACCGAGCGAGTCGATGCCGATGACGTCGAAGCCGGACTCCATGCGCCGCTGGAGCTCCTCCGGGGTGACGGTGACCCCGGCGGCCTTCTTCATCAGCTCGGACAGCTCTTCCACGGTGATGCGGTCACTCATGCGGTTCTCCTTGGTGGTGCGTCGGTGGTGCGTCGGTGGTGCGTGGGGAGGGGTGGTCAGGAGGCGTCGCCGGGGCCGAGCCGCAGCACCAGCGCCGCGTTCGAGCCCATGAGGCCCCGGCTGAGGACCAGCGCCGTGCGCGGCTCGGCGGCGCGGGCGGTGCCGGTGACGAGGTCGAGGTCGTGGCAGACGTCGAAGACGTTCGGGGTGGGCGGGATCACCCGGTGCTCCATCGCGAGCACGGCCGCCGCGACGTCCAGGACGGCCGCCGCCCCGTTGCCCCGGCCGATGGCGGTCTTCGGCGCCGTGACGGGGACCCGGGTGCCGTGCGCGCCGAGGGCGTCCGCGATCGCCAGCGCCTCCGCCCGGTCCGCCTCCGGTACGCCGAGGGCGTCGGCGAAGACCACGTCGATCTCCTCCGGGGCGCAGCCGGCCTCGTCCAGGGCGGCCCGGATCGCCTCGGCGAGCCCCGCCCGCGACTCCTCCCAGCGGGAGGCGCCGGTGAAGGTGGCGGCGTGGCCCGCGACGAGGGCCCGTACGGGCGCGCCCCGCTCCCGGGCTGTGCCCTCCGCCTCCACGACGAGCATCGCGCCGCCCTCGGCGGGCACGAACCCGCAGGCCGCGGCGGTGAACGGCCGGTAGGCGCGGTCCGGGTCGGCCACGGTGCTCAGCTCCGGATAACCGAGCTGGCAGACCATCGAGTAGGGGGCGAGCGGCGCCTCGGTCGCGCCGGTCACCATCACGTCGGTGCCGCGCCGCACGGCCCGTGCCGCGTGCGCCACGGCGTCCAGACCGCCCGCCTCGTCGGAGGCGATGACCCCACAGGGGCCCTTGAAGCCGCGGCGGATGGAGATCTGGCCGGTGCTCGCCGCGTAGAACCAGGCGATGGACTGGTACGGACCGACGAAGCGGCTGCCCTTGGACCACAGCTGCTGCAGCTCCCGCTGCCCGAACTCGCCGCCGCCGGAGCCGGCCGCGGTGACCACGCCCACCGAGAACGGGGCCGCGTCGGTCTCGGGCCGGTCCAGGCGGGCGTCGTCGAGCGCCTGGTCGGCGGAGGCCATCGCGAAGTGCGTGAACCGGTCGGTCTGGACGAGGTAGCGCTCCTCGACCGCCGACGGCGGATCGAAGTTGCGGACCTCGCCCGCCACCTTGAGCGGCAGGTGCTCGCAGCCTTCGCGGGTGACCCGGTCCAGGACGCTGATGCCCTCCCGGGTCGACTTCCAGAACGTCTCGGTGCTCGTTCCGTTGGGCGCGACCACGCCGATTCCGGTGACGGCCGCGCGCCGAGGACGCCGTTCGCTCATCGTGTCTTCTCCCTCGGCAGGCTCATGACCACCGCGGACTGGAACCCGCCGAACCCGCTGCCCACGGAGAGCACGTTGGTCAGCTTCCGTTCGCGGGCGACGCGCGGGACGTAGTCCAGGTCGCACTCGGGGTCCGGGGTCTGGTAGTTCGCGGTGGGCGGGACGACCTGGTGGGCCAGGGCCAGCGCACAGGCGACGACCTCGATCGCCCCGATCGCGCCCAGCGAGTGGCCCACCATGGACTTGATGGAACTCATGGGCGTGTCGTAGGCGTGCGCGCCGAGCGTCCGTTTGACGGCGGCCGTCTCGTGCCGGTCGTTCTGCTTGGTGCCCGAGCCGTGCGCGTTGACGTAGTCGACGGCCGTACGGTCGAGCCGGGCGTGGTCGAGGGCGTCCTCGATGGCCCGCGCCATCTCCAGGCCCTCGCTGGTCAGACCGGTCATGTGGTAGGCGTTGCCGAAGGTGGCGTAGCCCCCGATCTCGCAGTAGATCCGCGCGCCCCTGGCCTTCGCGTGCTCCAGCTCCTCCAGGACGAGCACGGCGCCGCCCTCGCCCATGACGAAGCCGTTGCGGTCGGCGTCGAAGGGGCGCGAGGCGTGGGCCGGGTCGTCGTTGTCGGGGGAGGTGGCCTTGATCGCGTCGAAGCAGGCCATGGTGATCGGGGAGATCGGCGAGTCCGAGGCGCCGGCTATGCAGATGTCGGCCCGGCCCTCCTCGATGGTGTGGAAGGCGTACCCGACGGCGTCGAGTCCCGAGGTGCAGCCGGTGGAGACGGTCTGCACCGGCCCGCGTGCCTCGAAGCGCTCGGCGACCGTCGAGGCGAGAGTGCTCGGCGCGAACGCCCGGTGCAGATGCGCTCCGGCCTCCCGGTGGTCCACGTCCCAGCGCTGCCCGCCATGGCTGACCAGCACGTAGTCGTGCTCCAGCCGGGTGGTGCCGCCGACCGCGGTGCCCAGGGACACCCCGACCCGCCAGGGGTTCTCCGTGGCGAGGTCGAGGCCGGAGTCCTGTATCGCCTCCTCACCGGCCACCAGGGCGAACTGGATGTACCGGTCGCACCGGGCGATCTGCCCGGCGTCCAGTCCGTGGGCCGCCGGGTCGAAGTCGCACTCGGCGGCGATCCGCGAACGCAGCCCGGACGGGTCGAAGAAGGTGATGCCGCGTGTCGCCGTACGACCGTCGGCCAGCAGGTCCCAGAACGCCGGGACACCGATGCCGCCCGGAGCGACGATGCCTATGCCGGTGACCGCCACGCGCCTGGTCATGAGCGGACCTGGGGCCGCTCGGCCCGTCCGGCGTGGGCCGCCTCCACCGGGATCGGTACGCCGTTCGCGTCCTCGGTGTCGACGTGGCCGAGCGGCGGGCTCGGGGCCAGCGGGCCGAGGTGGAAGACCATGCGGGCCTCCACGTTGCCGACGTTGCGGAAGCGGTGCCGCATGTGGGCGGGGATCAACAGGCCCTGCTCCGGCTGGAGCGGGTGGGCCTCGCCGTCGAGGTCCACCTCCAGCTGTCCGCAGATGACGTAGATGAACTCCTCGGAGTACGGGTGGTAGTGCTCGGCGATGCGGTCGCCGGGCGCCACGATGGCCACACCCATGAAACCGCTGGTGGAGCCGACCGTGGAGGGGGTCAGCATGGCGCGCAGATCGCCGCCGCGCCGGGTGTTGGGCTCGACCTCGCTGACATCCACGATGCCGGGATGGCGATTGATCACGACGTTCCTCCGAACATGAGCTGCGTCGGGCGGGTGCGGGGGTCGGGGGCGCGTGCCGTGGACGGGCACGGCCCCCGGTGGCGGGGATCAGGCGTCGGGGGCCCGGCGGTCGGTGACGAGGTCCATGCGGGCGACCGTGAGCAGGCGGGCGGGGGCGCCCTCCCTGGGCGAGCCGTCCGCGCCGAGGGCGCCGCCGTCCAGGAGCGCCGTCAGCTCGGCCGCGCGGGCGCGGTCGGTGAGGCCGAGGACGGGGCCGGGGTCGTTGTCGATGCCGCCGCGCACGTCGACCAGCCGCACCACGATGTCGTCGCGCTGGAAGATCGTGCTGCGCAGCACCGGGCCCTGCGGGTCGTCCGCCGCCGCCTCGTCCTGCCGGGCGAGCAGTTCGGCCAGCTGCAGACCGCAGCCCTCACGGGCCGGGTAGTACAGCGCGTGCCGTACGGCGTCCGGGCTCTCCTGGCCTGCCGTCACATGGTGGACGGCGGGCAGTGCCGCGCGGGTGAAGAAGACCCGGGCGGAGTCGGGGTCGTCCAGGTCCCGGTCCTGCTCCAGATAGGGGTTGATGGCCTCCTCGACGGCCCGCACCTCGGGCTGCCGGGCCACGTGCCGCAGCGCGGCGAGCAGGTCGCCCCGCACCTCGACGGCGCGGACCACCCGGTTGCCGTGCATGAACAGGGAGGTGCGGCACAGGCGGGTGGTGTCGTCGACCTTCGGGTCCGGCGCGGCGTAGTCGGCGAGGATGCGGGCGACCTTCTCCTCGCTGCCCGGCTTGACCGTGAAGGTGAGCGCGTGCCGGATCAGGCCGTCGCCGATGCGGGGCGAGGTCTGCAGCCGGCGCTCGCCGGTCTCGGCCGCCACGGCCGGGCCGCCGGTCTCGCGGACGATGTGGAAGCGCAGGGAGCGGGTGTCGCGGACGCAGTTGTGCAGCGGCTTCACCATGTCCACGTGTTCCTCGCTGTTCACCCAGGTGAGGAACGGCGGGGCGGACTCCCACTCACTGGTGATCAGCCACTGGGAGGGGTTCTCGATGGACTGGCACAGCTGGTCGCTGACGTGCCCGGGGACCGACGCGACCTGGTTGCACAGCTGCTCGTACGCCTCCAGGAACTGCTGCTGGGCGCCGTCGTAGACGTCCACGAGGAGGACGACACGGAGCCGGGAGCCGTCGAAGACGGACTGGGAGACCCGCTGCGACACCTGTCGCTTCAGCGTCTCCGTAAGACGTTCGGACGTGGTGGTCATCCTGCGCACATCTCCTCGGTGGGGGGGCGGGGACGGACGAACGTCGGCCGGTTCGGCGAGACGTCGGCGTGCCTCGATCCTGGGCCCGCCCCTTCCGGCGCGCGACTCGTATGCACTGCGCGGGTGACCGGTCCGCCGCCCGGGTGACGGCGTCGCCGGGCGGCCGTACGGGGCGCCTACGGCGGTGGCGGTGGCGATGGCGGGGTCGGCGAGGGCCGGACGGCGCTTCGGGCGGGGCTGCGGCTGCTCCGCCCTGGCGAACGACGGGCGGGCCGGATACGGCCGGTCGGGCGGGCGGTCTTCGGTGGGCGGTCTGTGGCCTGCGGTTTTCCGCCGGCGACCGGCGACCGGCGGCTGGCGGCTGGCGGCCTGGGACCGACGGCCAGCGACCGGCGGCCGGTGGCCTGCGCCTGCGCCTGCGTCTGCGTCGGCGGTCGTTCGTCCCGGCGGCGGCGGCGGCGGTGGTGGGTGGGTTCGGTTTGCCCGAACTCCGGGGCCTACCCGTCGCCCTGGCTCTCCGGCACGCGACCTCCGCAGGGAGTCGACGTCTCGTCAGATGAGCGGTGAGGCAGTGAGGATGACGTGCAGTCAGTTCCCTATGCCGCCGCGCGCACGAAGAGGCCGGCCGGTCCCGAGTGTCCCCGGAGCCGGCCGGCCGTGTGAGGTGGCGTCAGTCCGTCGCCAGCAAGGTGGTCAGGGCCTCGCGCAGGGCGGACTCGGCGTCCGGGACGGCTCCCGGGGACCGCCACGCCACGAACCCGTCGGGGCGTACGAGGACGGCGCCGGAGGGAGTCGTCCCGTGGGCGGCCGCCCAGTCCCTCTCGCCCTCCGCGGTCAGCTCGGCGTCCGGTCCCGTGCCGAACCGGTACGAGGTCAGGGGGACGGACAGGGTCTCGGCGAGCCGGAGCGCGGCCGCGTGCCAGCCGTCGGCCCCGCCGGCGGTCGCGTCGCTGAGCAGGACGAGGGAGCGTTCGTACAGGTCCAGGGTGGAGATGCTGGCGCCCCGGTGGCGTACCGCCAGATGGGGGGCCCGGCTGCCGGGTTCGCCGGTCAGGTCGAGGCCCTCGGGGACGACCGGCGCGGTGGGGTCGGTGCCGAGGACGGCTCCCCGGGGGTAGCGGTAGCCGAGGGCCACGTTGAGGATCCCGCGCTGCGGGCCCCCGCCCCCGCCGACGCCCGGGGCCGGGGCGAAACCGGGGTGGCTGTGCTCGACCGAGCGGGCGGCGGCACGGGCGCTGGTGGCCTCCGCGACCGGGCGGCGCTCGGCGTCGTAGGAGTCCAGCAGAGCCTCACCGGCCCAGCCGCCGAGCACCGCCGCCAGCTTCCAGGCGAGGTTGTGCGCGTCCTGGATGCCGGTGTTGGAGCCGAAGGCCCCGGTGGGGGACATCTCGTGGGCGGAGTCGCCGGCCAGGAAGACGCGTCCCGACCGGTAGCCGCGGGCGACGCGCTGGGCCGCGTGCCAGGGGGCCTTGCCGGTGATCCGGACGTCGAGACCGGGGACCCCGACCGCGCGGCGGATGTGCTCGACGCACCGCTCCTCGGTGAACTCCTCCAGGGTTTCGCCGTGTTCGGGGTGCCAGGGCAGGTGGAAGACCCAGTTCTCCCGGTTGTCCACGGGCAGCAGCGCCCCGTCGGCGTCCGGGTTCGTCAGGTAGCAGACGATGAAGCGGCGCTCGCCCACGACCTCGGCGAGGTCGCGGGAGCGGAAGGTGACGCTGACGTTGTGGAACAGGTCGCCGGGGCCGCTCTGGCCGATGCCGAGCTGTTCGCGGACGGGGCTGCGGGGCCCGTCGGCGGCGATGAGGTACTGCGCGCGGACGGTGGTGTGCTCGCCCGTCTCCCGGCTCTTGACGACCGCGGTGACACCGGAGGCGTCGCTGTCGAACGACATCATCTCGGTGGAGTACCGCAGATCGCCGCCGAGCCGCCCGGCGTGCTCGAACAGCACCGGCTCCAGGTCGTTCTGGCTGCACAGACACCAGGAACTGGGGCTGAACCGGGCGAGGCCGCCGCCCGCGTCGATCTCCTTGAACAGCCACTCACCCGCGTCGCCGACCAGGGTGGGCGTCTGCAGGATGCCGTGGTTGCCGGCGAGCGTGGCGGCGGCCCGGCGGATGCCCTCCTCGACGCCGGCCGTCCGGAACACCTCCATCGTGCGGACGTTGTTGCCCCGGCCGCGCGGGTGGATGGAGGTGCCGGAGTGCCGCTCCACCAGCAGGTGGGGCACCCCGAGCCGGCCCAGGAACACCGAGGCCGACAGACCGACGAGGGACCCCCCGACGATCAGGACCGGGACCTCGTGGGTCGCGGTGCCGGTGGGACCGTTCCGGTCCGGGCTCTGTCTCATCGCGTTCATCGCTCCACTCCAGCGCGTCGTGTCCGCCGACTCGGCCGGATACGGCCGGGGGCTTCATCCATGCCCCGCGCCACGGGCCGGGGCCCAGGCTTCACCCGCTTAGGGGGCAGGCCCCGCCCGCCTCCGGTACGGTCCTCGCTCGGCCCCCGTCCGCTCAGGTACTCGGGTGCGGATGAGTACCTGTGCTCTGTCCGGCCGAGGGGCGCGCCGGGAGGCTGGGGGCATGAACCAGCGACTCCTGAGATCCGTCTCCTCCCTGCTGCCCGCCCTGGTGACGGCCGTGGCCTCCCTGACGTTGTGGGCCGCCTGGCTGGGCTGGGACCAGCAGTACGATCTGCACCCCGACGGCACGTCCACCGGCCCGTACGAGCCGTGGCAGGTGATCGGCCTGGTGCTGACCCTGCTGGTGCCGGTGGTCTGGGCGGCGTCCCGGCGGCACATCGCGGGCGCCGTCGTCGGCACCACGGCCGGTCTGGCCGTGGCCTCCTTCTACGACTGGTCGGACGACGCCAGCGGCCTCTTCGTCATCGGCGTCATGACGGTGACGGTGGGGACCGCCGCCGTGACCACCGGCCTGTCCTTCGTGGTCGCGGCCCTGTGGCCGCAGGCTCAGCCGCCGGCGCCGGCGCCGGTCACGACGTAGGCCTCGGGGTCGAACCGTGCCAGCCGCCGCCGCATCCGGCCCGTGGACCAGGGCCAGCTGAAGCTGTTGACGCCGTTGTCGTCGAGGTAGTAGCTGGAGCAGCCGCCCGCGTTGTAGACGGTGGACGGCAGCGCCTGCCGCACCTCGGCGTTGAACGCGGCCTGGACCTCGGGCCGTACGTCCATGCTGGTCAGGCCCGCCGACCGGGCGTGGCGCACCGCGCCCGCCACATAGGCGAGCTGGGCTTCGAGGACGGCGTAGGCGGAGGAGTGGCCGGTGCCGAGGTGCGGGCCGAGGAGGACGAACGCGTTGGGGAAGCCGGTGACGGTGGTGCCGAGATAGGCGTCCGGGCTGCCCTTCCAGTGGTCGTCCAGGGCGGCCCCGTCCGCGTCGAACACGCGGTGGGCGATGGGCATGTCGAGGATGTGGAAGCCGGTGCCGAGGATGATCGTGTCGACCTCCGCACGGCTGCCGTCCGAGCCGAGGACCCAGCTGCCCTCGACGGCCCGGACCGCCGTCGGGTGCACGGTGACGCCGGGCCTGGTCAGCGCCCGATAGTAGGTGTTGGAGAACAGCAGCCGCTTGCAGCCCGGGGTGTGGTCGGGGGTCAGCGCCCGGCGCAGCGCCGGGTCCTTGACGGCGGCCCGGAGGTGGAGCGTGCCGGCCTGCCGCACGGCCCGCAGGAGGGCCGGGTGGCGGAAGCCCACGCCGAGGGCCTCCAGTGCCGCGTACTCGGCCCGGCGCAGGGCCCGCCCGGCCGCGGGGAGGTTGCGCAGCAGCCATCGTTCGGCGCGCGGCACCGGGTGGTCGGGCTTGGGCAGCACCCACTGGGCGGTGCGCTGGAACAGGTGCAGCCGCTCGACCCGGGGCTGGATCTCGGGCACGAACTGCACGGCGGAGGCGCCGCTGCCGACGACGGCCACCCGGGCGCCGGTGAGGTCGTGGTCGTGGCGCCAGCGCGAGGAGTGGAAGACCTCGCCGGGGAAGCCGTCGAGGCCGGGCAGGTCGGGGAGCCGGGGTTCGTGCCAGGGCCCGGCCGCGGCTATCAGGAACCGGGCGGTGTAGCGGTCGCGGCTTGTCTCGACGTGCCAGCGGGCGTCGGCCCGGTTCCACTGGGCCCGGGTGACCTCGGTGCCGTAGCGGATGAGCGGGGTGACGCCGTACGCGTCCGCCGTGTCGCGGAGGTAGGCCCGGATCTCGGGCTGGCCCGCGAAGGCCCGCGTCCACTCGGGGTTGGGCGCGAAGGAGTACGAGTACAGGGCGGAGGGGACGTCGCAGGCGCAGCCCGGGTACGTGTTGTCGCGCCAGGTGCCGCCGAGGTCGTCCGCCTTCTCCAGGATCACCAGGTCGCGGACGCCCGCCTCGCGCAGTCTGATCGCCGCGCCGATGCCGGAGAGTCCGCTGCCGATGACCAGCGCCTCGACGTGCCGGGTCTCGCGGGTGACGGCAGCGGCGGCCGGGCTGCCGGTGGCGTCGGGGGTGCCGGGGCTGTCGGGGCTGTCGGGGGTTTCGGGCCGGGGCATCTCAGGCTCCTGTCCGGGCGGGGGCGGGGGCGGGGAGGGCGTCGGTGGCGTCGGTCGCGTCGGCATGGCCCACGGCGGCACGGACGAGGGCGCGGGTGGTGCGCAGGGCGGTCTCCAGGACCGCCGGGCGGCGGCGGGGGTCCATGAAGTTGCCGCCCATCACCTCCAGGTCGGCGGCGCCGGGTTCGATGCGGACGACCCGGGTCCCCGCCGCCCGCAGCGCGGCGCACTCCGCGTCGAGCGTGCGGGTCATGACCCGGCGCAGCAGCGCCTCCGCCCGGCCGAGGCCCCGGCGCGGTCCGGGGGAGCGCGAACTCATCGGCGCGACGACGTACACCTCGTCGAGCCCGCTCGGGACCAGCAGGTCGGCGGAGGCGGTGGAGAGGATGCCGCCGTCGGCGTACCGCCGGCCCCCGACGGTGACGGGCCGGTACCAGCCCGGCACCGCCCAGGACGCCCGGAGCGCGTCCCGCAGGGCGGTCGGCGGGGTGTCCGGGTGACCGAAGACGGTACGGCGGCCGGTGTCGAAGTCGGTGGCCACCAGCCAGGTCGCCGGATGCCGCACCCACCGGCCGGGTGGCGTCAGCGCGTCCGCGAGGGTCACCAGCCGGCGGTCGTCGCCGCGGCCCTGGGGCAGCAGGCCGGACAGCCCGGCCAGGACGGGAGCGGTGCGGCCCAGCGCGCGGCGGGCCAGGCGGGGCGATCCGAGGAAGGCCGCGGGCCGGGGCGGCAGCGCGCCGGGCGGGGCGGCGACGTGCTGGAGGAGTTCCGGGCGGGCGCCTTCCAGGCCCAGCTGCGCGGCCAGCAGCTCCGCCACGCCGACACCGGCACCGAGCAGCGCGGCGACCTCGGCCCCGGCGGAGGTCCCCACCAGGACGTCGGCGTCACGCGGGTCCCAGCCCGTGGCCCGCTGGAGCGAGTGCAGGGCGGCCGTCGTCCAGGCCGCGCCGAGTGTTCCTCCGCAGCCCAGCACCAGGCCCCGGGAGGGGGTCGTCCGGGCCGGGGTCGTTCGTGTGCTCGTCGCGGTCACTGAGGTCTCTCCGCCCATTCGGGATACCGACGAGATCCGGATACTAGCGGTATCCGAAAGCGGTGGACAGTCCGTGCCGGAGATAGGATCCGAGGGCCGGGAAGGTGCGCGACCGCGCCGGGTCCCCGAGAACCGCGCAGGACGGGAGAGGGAGCGAGACATGGCCCGCCTCAGCCGCGTCGAGAGCCAGGAACGCACGCGGGAGCGGCTGGTCGCCACCGCGCGGCAGCTGTTCCTCTCCCACGGCTACGCCGCCACCTCGCTCAGCGACGTCGCGGAGACGGCCGGCTTCTCCAAGGGAGCCGTCTACTCCAACTTCCGCGGCAAGGGCCATCTGTGCCTCGCCGCCCTCGACGACATCCGGGCCGAGCAGCTGGCGCTGCTCACGGACGCCGTCCTGGGCGGGGCCGGGATCGACGAGCGCCTGGCGGCCTTCGCCGGGTGGGCCGAGGCGCACATCGGCGACGAGGCGTGGACGACGCTGGAGGTCGAGTTCCTCACCAGCGCCCGGCACGACGCCGAGCTGCGGGACGAGATCACCGCGCGGGTCGGTGTGGTCCGCGAGGCGCTCGCCGAGCTGCTCGACGCGCTCGCCGCGGAACTGGGCGTCACTCCGGCGATGCCCGCGGACCGGGCCGCGGCGGCCCTGCTCAGCCTGGGCATCGGCCTCGGCGTCCAGCGCGTCGCCGACCCGACCGTCCCCACGGCCGTCCTGACCGAGACCCTGCGCCTGGTCCTGCGGATGGACGGGTCGGCCAGGGCCGGCTGATCACCCGGCCATCCGGCCATCCGGCCATCCGGCCACCCGGTCACCCGGCCACCCGGTCACCCGGCCACCTGATCTCCGGTCCCGGCGGGGCTGCTTCCGTTCCGGCGCTGGCCGCGGCGGCCCTGCTCGGTCTGGGTATCGGCCTCGGTGTCCAGCGGGTCGCCGACCCGACCGTCCCCATGGCAGTCCTGACCGAGACCCTGCGCCTGGTCCTGCGGATGGACGGCACGGCCACGGCCGGCTGATCACCCGGCCACCCGGCCACCCGGTCACCCGCCACCTGATCACCCGGCCACCCGACCATCCGGTCACCTGATCGCCGGTCCTGGCGGGGCCGCTTCCGTGGCTGGCCCCGGCTCGCCTCGTGGCCGACCGTCCCGGGTGCCGTCAGGCCCGCCCCCGTGACTCCGCCGCGCGGCGGGCCAGGGAGTCGAAGACCACCGCGATGAGCAGCACCCCGCCGGTGATCATGAACTGGACCGCCGGCTGGACCCCCAGCAGGGCCATGCCCGAGGCGATCGACTGGATGATGAGCACTCCCAGCAGCGCCGACCAGGTCGAGCCGCGCCCCCCGAACAGACTGGTGCCGCCGATGACGGCGGCGGCGATCGCGTTGATCAGCAGCATGCCGGAGCCCGGGACCTGGGTCGCCGAGGTGAGCCGGGAGGCGACGAACAGACCGCCGACCGCGGCCAGGGTCCCCGAGATCAGGAACACCGAGATCCGTACCCGCGAGACGTCGACGCCGGACCGCCGTGCCGCCTCCACACCGCTGCCCAGCGCGAGGACCTGCCTGCCGTACACCGTGCGGCGCAGCAGGAGGTCCGAGGCGACGATGACGGCGAGGAAGATCAGCAGCGCGAGCGGCAGCCCCTCGAACCGGTCCAGGACGAGGACCGTGGCGAACGCGACCGCCGCGAACAGCGCCGTACGCAACCAGATCTCGCCCTTCGCCCGGCAGGGCATCCCGGCGGCGGCGCGGCGCCGCCGGTCGCGTCGGCACAGCAGGAGGTACACGGCCGGGCCGAGCGCCGCCAGTGCGTAGGTGACCGCCGGGGAGCCGAACGACCGGGTGGTCAGCTCGGCGACCAGCCCGTCGTCGCTGAAGCTGATGGAGCTCTCCGGTCCCAGCAGGTAGAGCATCAGGCCGTTCCAGGCCAGCAGCCCCGCCAGGGTGACCACGAACGCCGGCACGCCGATCCGGGTGAAGACGAACCCGTGGAGGGCCCCGGCCGCGGCCCCGCAGCCCACCGCGACGAGCACGGCGAGCCCTTCCGGCATGCCCTGGTTCACGTTCAGCGCCGCGAACATGGCACCGGAGAGCCCGGCCAACGATCCCACCGAGAGATCGAGTTCGCCGATCAGCAGCACGAACACGACGCCGACGGCGACCATGCCGGTGCCGACGATCTCCACGCTGAGGACGGACAGGTTGCGCGGCGAGAGGAAGTTCTCGTTGAGGCTCTGGAAGACGGTCCAGGTCACGGCGAGCGCGAGCAGCGCCGGCACCGGACCCAGCCCGCCCGCGTGCACCCGGTGGCGCACGGCACGGGCGTACGCGCGGGGGCGGTCGCCGTACCACCGGCGCCCGCTCTCCCGCCGGTCCTCCGTCTCCCCGCCGTCCTCCCGGCCGCTCCCCCTCACGGCCATGTCTCCTCCGGGTCGGTGCTCCGATGGTCGGCGGTGTTGTCCACCGCGCCGGTGATGGAGGAGATGATCTGCTCCTGAGAGGTCGTGCTCACGTTGAACAGCCCGTTGTTGCGGCCGAGGCGCAGGACGGCGATCCGGTCGGCGACGGCCTTGATGTCCCCCATGTTGTGGCTGATGAGGAGCACTCCGGTGCCCCGGTCGCGCAGCTCCTCGATGAGGTCGAGGAGCTGGTTGGTCTGTTCCAGACCCAGCGAGGCGGTGGGTTCGTCGAGCAGCAGCAGGCGGGGCGCGCTGACGAAGGAGCGGGTGATCGCGACGACCTGGCGCTGTCCCCCGGACAGCGTGGCGAGCGGCACCCGCACGTCGGGGATGCGGATGGAGAGGGTGCGCAGCAGCTCACGGGTCCGGCGCTCCATCTCCACCTCGTCGAGGACGCCGTACCGGTGGATCTCCCGGCCGAGGAAGAGGTTGCCGACGACGTCGAGGTTTCCGCACATCGCCAGGTCCTGGTAGACGGCCGCGATGCCGAGGAGCTGGGCGTCCTGGGGGCGCCGGATCTGGACGGCCGCGCCCTCCCACTCGATCACCCCCTTGTCGGCGGGCCCGACCCCGGAGATCACCTTGACCAGGGTGGACTTCCCGGCCGCGTTGTCGCCCACGAGGGCGACCACCTCCCCGGCCCTGATCTCCAGCTCGACGTCCACCAGCGCCTGGACGGCGGCGAAGCGCTTGGACACGCCACGCAGGGCCAGCAAGGGCTGAACCACCGGACCACCTCCTGGATGCGGCTCACGGGCTGAGTCCGGCCTTGTCGCAGGCGGGCCGGAGCTTCGGGGTGCAGATCTGGGCGATGGTGTACATACCGTCCTTGACCAGAGTGTCCTCGATGTTCCCGGCCGTCACCGGGACCGACGGGAGCAGGACCGCGGGGATGTCCTGGTCGGTGGGGCTGTCCACGGTGCCGGTGGCGATGCGGTCGACGCTCTCGCCGCGCCCCAGCGCGACCGCCATCTCGGCGGCCGCGTCGGCCGCCGGCTCGAACGGCTTGTAGACGGTCATGTACTGGTCGCCCGCGACGATGCGCCGTACGGCCGCGAGGTCGGCGTCCTGTCCGGTGACGGGCGGTGGCGGCCGGACGCCGCTGGCGCCGAAGGCGGAGACCACGGCGCCGGCGAGGCTGTCGTTGGCGGCCAGGACGCCGTCGATGGCGTCCGCGCCGAGGGCGGAGATGGCGCCGCTCATGTTCACGTAGGCGTTCTCCGGACGCCATCCGACGGTGTCGTACGACTTGCCGATCTTCACCTTGCCCTCCAGGACGGAGAGCGCGCCGCGCTTGTACCAGCCGGCGTTGGGGTCGGTGGTGGCGCCGTTCATCATGACGATCTGCCCGCCGTCTGCCGCGGGGCCCATGGCCTTGAGGAGGGCCTCGCCCTGGAGCCTGCCGACGATCTCCCCGTCGAAGGTGACGTAGCCGGAGATGGGGCCCTGGGCGAGCCGGTCGTAGGCGACGACCGGGATGCCGGCCCGGTCCGCTGCCTCGACCGAGGAGCGCAGGGCCTTGGGGTCGACGGCGGCGACGATCAGCACGTCGACCCCCCGGGTGATCATGGCGTCGAGCTGCTGCCGCTGGACCGCCGGTTCCGCCGTGGCGGCGACGGTGGCCGCCGGGCAGCCCGGGCACAGCTCCTTCAGCCTCTTCTCGATCAGGGGTCTGTCGAACTGTCCGAAGCGGGAGGCTCCGCCGCCCGGGAGCAGGACACCGACGGTGAGGTCGTCCCCCTTGCTCCCGCCCGCACCGCCCTCGTCCCCGCCGCACGCCCCGGTCAGGACCAGGCCGACGGCGACCACGGCCGCCGCTGCCGCCCGGCTGAGGGACCTTCGCTTCACGGCCGACCGGCCGACACCGAGACCCATGTTCGGTTCCTTAGGAAGATTTGCCCGATCTTAACCCGCTATGGATGCCTTCCATCCAGCGTAGTCACGCGGCGGTCGGGGTCCAGTGCGGTGGGGTGCGGGGTGCGGGGTGCGGGGTGCGTCCCGGGGGGTGTGCGTCTCTGGGGGCTCGCCTCCGGCCACGGGGCGGGGGTGGCCGCGCGCGCCGACCGGGGGTGAGGTCGGGCGATGGGTTCTGCGAGGGGGCGGTCTCCCGTCGGGTGCGGCGGGCGGTTCGTCGGCACGCGGCACTCACGGCTGGGCGCACTCGGCGGGATCGGTGCACGCGGCGGGCGCGGCGGGCTGGGTGTGACTGGCTCGGCGGTCCGGGTGTGGCGGGTCCGGCGCGGGCCCGGCGTGACAACTCCCGTGCCTCGAAAGTCACTTCCGCTCCGGGCGGTTTCGCTCCGGTATGCCCCCTTCCGCTTCCCGTGTACATCCAAGGCCGCAGTACGTGCGTCTTACGAGGCAAGTCCCCTGCTCACAAGGGAAGTTCACCGCCACCGGAGGACCCGATGCAACGACGCCTCGTCATCTCGGCCATCACCACAGCCCTGTGCGGCACCACACTGGTCGGTACCGCCACATCCGCCTCGGCCGCACCCCAGGCCGTGGACTGCCGCAAGGTCAAGTGCGTCGCCCTCACCTTCGACGACGGCCCGGTGGCCGACACCCAGCGGCTCCTGCGCCTGCTGAAGGAGCGGGACGTCAAGGCGACCTTCTACGCCGTCGGCGTGAACGTCCAGAGAAACCCCTCGACGATGAAGACCGCGGCCCTCGCCGGTCACCAGATAGGCAACCACAGCTGGGACCACGCCGATCTGACCAGGCTCAGCGCCACCAAGATCAAGTCACAGCTGTCCCGTACGGACGCGGCGATCAAGCAGGCGACCGGCACGAAGCCCACCACGTTCCGCGCCCCCTACGGCGCTCACAACGCGGCGGTCCGCTCGGCCGCCGGGCGGCCGCTGGTGCACTGGAGCGTCGACACCCTCGACTGGAAGTACCGCGACTCCGCCCGGCTCATCAAGTACGTCAACGCGCAGACCAGACCCGGTGACATCGTCCTCATGCACGACATCCACCGGACGACGGTCGACGCCGTGCCCGGCATCATCAGAGCCCTCGCGGACCGCGGCTTCCACTTCGTGACCGTCGATCAGCTCTTCGCCCCGGCCAAGCTCCCCAACGGAAAGGTCACGTACCACAACCGCGCGGCCTATCGGCCGTGAACGTCAGCCGGCACCGGGCAGCGCACCGGAGACCGAGCCGTCGGGCGCCTCGTGCCCGGCGCGGCGGCGGTACTCGGCGTTGAGCCGCTGCGCCTCCTCCAGCTGGTCCTCCAGGATGACGATGCGGCACGCGGCCTCGATCGGGGTGCCGCGGTCGACGAGTTCGCGCGCTCGCGCGGCGATGCGCAGCTGGTAGCGGGAGTAGCGGCGGTGTCCGCCCTCCGAGCGCAGCGGCGTGATCAGCCGGGCCTCACCGAGGGCGCGCAGAAAGGCCGGGGTGGTGCCGAGCATCGCGGCCGCCCGCCCCATCGTGTACGCGGGGTAGTCGTCGTCGTCCAGGCGGTCGTGCAGGGGGCTGTCTGCCGTCATGTCACCTCGTAGTGCAACGCGTCGAGGGGCCCTGGCGCCGTACGGCACCAGGGCCCCGAAGGAAATTCAACACCATCTGTCGGCTCTCGTGCTGTGCCGACCTTCTGTTTCCGCTACCGGCCCTGTCGAAGGGGGGTGCGGGGATCGCGGCTGCTTGACCGGAGACCACCTTCCCATCCGGGGTCTTGCGGTACCCGGGCCGAGTGCTCCTCGGGCCGGGCGATCCTGATGGCGTCTCCTCCGTTCTTGCTCGTGTGCGGCGACCCTGCCGTTCCGTGTCCGGCAGGCCGCCAGTCCGTCTTGATGCGTCAGAGATTAGTCGCGCCGAAGGGCAATGTCTACAGTGACAAAGACAGATTTCAGCCGTCTGGAGGCACAGATTGTCTGTGACTCGTGGTGATGGGCGACCTGCGCTCCGTGGCTGGTTCGCCGGCTAGGTCATGGGCTGGTTCGTGGGCTGGTCCGTCCGCCGGTCCGCCCGCTCGGCGGTCCAGGTGATGAGGGGCGGCTCGACCCGGGCGCACAGGGGCCCGCCCCGGGAGTCGGTCAGACCGAGGCGTCCGACCAGCAGTCCGTCGCGCGCGGCGGCGGCGAGGACGTCGGCGGGGATCACGTCGAGCATCAGCTTGGCGCGGCGGAACATGGTGAAGGTGCCCGACTCGTCGACCGTGCCCCAGGACAGGTAGACGAACCGCCGTCCCAGCCGGTTCTGCACATGGGGCCCGCTGATCCCGGCGCCGGCCGGTGACGTGCCCGTGGTGCACTCCAGGGTCCAGGTGGCGGACGGGGCGTCGCCGGGCTGCGGGTCGAGGAGTTCGGCCGGACGGTCGCGGCGCTGCACCGCGACATGGAGGTTGTCGTACGCGGGGACCCTGCCGTCGGCGGAGGCGGGGCGGGTGCGGCCGGGGAGGTCGACGGCGTCGATGCGGATGCGCATGACGGCCATCATCCCGCCCGTCCTTCCTTCAGGACACCGCCATGGTCCCGTCCCGGCACCGCCGTAACGCGCCGACACACCACACGCCGGCCCGCCGCACGGCAGCGCACCGCACGCCCACCCGCCGCACGCCGGCCCGCCGCACGGCAGCGCGCCGCACGCCGGCCCGCCGCACGGCAGCGCACCGCACGCCCACCCGCCGCACGCCAGCCCGCCACACGGCAGCGCACCGCACGCCCACCCGCCGCACGCCAGCCCGCCACACGGCAGCGCACCGCACGCCAACCCGCCACACGCCAACGCACCAACACGGCGACTAAGAAGGCGAGTTGGCCGACGCGCCACCCGTGATGGGGAAATCGGCCAGATCGCGTCGTCCTGACGCGGACGCCGTGACCCATGCTGGACGTCACCGAGAACCGCACCCCGGTTCTCCACGGCGGACAGCGGGGGAAAGCGTTTGTGTGCTTTCCGTTGACACCCGGCACATCCGCTCCTAATGTCACGCCAATCTCGCCAAACTTCTGACCATGTGACGAGATTTCGAACGACGGGAAAGGCAAGTGCCCTGCGCAGCACCGGAGTCAGCACAGACGTGGCCGGGACGCCGTGGCACAGCCCCACCCCTGTCCAGGTGCACGCGGGCGGCGGGACCGCGACGGCCGAAGGGTCCCGGAGAGCCGACGCGTCCGGGCACCGGCCCGACCGAGGTGGCGGACGACGCGATCCGCGATGACCCGGCGCGTCCCGTACCCCCGCCCACCGGTGCCGAGGCGGAACCGCGAGGCCGCAGGGCGGACCCTCCGCGACCGGCGCCGCTCCGCCTGACGTTCGGTCCGTCTCGACGACGACAAGAAACAGGGAACGATCACCATGCCCAACCGAAGAGCCGCGCTCGCCACCCTCGCCGGAGCGGTCTCGCTCGCGCTCACCCTGTCCGCCTGCGGCGGCGAGACCAGCCAGAGCAGCTCCGAGCGCGGCACCATCGGTATCGCCATGCCGACGCGGGCCTCCGAGCGCTGGCTCACCGACGGCAAGAGCGTCGTCGAGGACCTCAAGGACAAGGGGTACAAGACCGAGCTGCTCTACGGTGAGGACAACCCGCAGACCCAGGTCGCGCAGATCGAGAAGCTGATCAAGCAGGGCGTCGACGCGCTGATCATCGCGGCGATCGACAACAAGTCGCTCAACGGCGCGCTCGAACAGGCCGCCGCCGCGAAGATCCCCGTGATCTCCTACGACCGCCTCATCCTCGGCACCAGGAACGTCGACTACTACGTCTCGTTCGACAACGAGCAGGTCGGCCGGCTGCAGGCCCGGCACATCATCGAGAAGCTCGGCCTGGAGGACGGCAAGGGCCCGTTCAACATCGAGCTGTTCGCCGGCTCGCCCGACGACAACAACACCAAGTTCTTCTTCGACGGCGCGATGCACCTGCTCCAGCCGTATCTGGACAACAAGCAGCTGGTGGTCAGGTCCGGCCTGACCGACATGGACAAGATCACCACCCTGCGCTGGGACGGCCCCACCGCCCAGAAGCGCATGACCCAGGTCCTCTCCCAGTCGTACAGGGACCGGCGGGTCGACGCGGTGCTGTCGCCGTACGACGGCATCTCGATCGGCGTCATCACCGCGCTGAAGGCCGCCGGTTACGGCACCGCCGCCAAGCCCCTGCCGGTCATCACCGGGCAGGACGCCGAACTGGCCTCGGTGAAGTCGATCATCGCGGACGAGCAGTCGCAGACCGTCTTCAAGGATCTCCGCCAACTCGCCGGCAGGGCCGCGAACATGGCCGACGACATCCTCAACGGGGAGACGCCGGAGCTGAACAACAGGAGGGCGTACAAGAACGGCGTCAAGGCCGTGCCCGCCTACCTGCTCCAGCCGATCAGCGTCGACAAGTCCAACTACGAGTACGTCCTGGCCGCGAGCGACCTCTACACGGAGGAGGAGCTCAAGTAGACCGGGGCCGAGTGACCCGGATCACGCCGGATCACGCCGGGAGTCCGCTCACTTCCGGCGCCTGCGCCGGTCATGACCGACGACACGTGCCGACACGTGCCGCCGGGCGCCGCGGGCGTGGCGCCCGGCGGGCCGACGGAAAGGACGCGACCGACATGACCGCACCCGTGAAGGGCCCCGCCGCCTACTTCCCCTCGATCGAGAAGAAGTACGGCCGCCCCGTCGCCGAGTGGAAGGACATGATCCGGGCCTCGCCGCTCACCAGGCACATGGAACTCGTCGCCTGGCTCAAGAGCGAGCACGGACTGGGCCACGGTCACGCCAACGCCCTCGTCGCCCACACGCTCGCCGAAGGGTGAGCGGGAGGCTCCGCCGCGCCGCCGTTCGCGTGGACCCGCGGGTGTGATGTCCTGGTATGCGGTCTTGGTGTGCCCGAGTGCGGGTACTCGTCACTCCGGACCGCCGACCGGATCACCGGGATCACCCGGACCGCGGTGGTCGGCGCACGCGGAGAGGGGCCACGGCATGCAGACCTTCCTGCCCTATCCCGATTTCCGGGCCTCGGCACAGGCCCTGGACCGCCGCCGGCTCGGCAAACAACGGGTCGAGGCGCTGCAGGTGCTGCGCGGGCTCGTCCGGCCCGGGTACGGGTGGCGGCGGCATCCGGCGGTGCGTATGTGGGCGGGCTACGAGGAGGCACTGGTCCGCTACGGGCTGGAGATCTGCGCGGTGTGGTGCGAGCAGGGCCACCGGGACACCTGCGCGGCCACCCTGGTCACCGATTTCACGGCCTTCCGGCCGGGCGCCACGACCCGTGACCAGGCGGGGCTGGCGGCCGCCGGGGAGCTGCCGCCCTGGCTCGGCGACGACGCCTTCCACCGCAGCCACCGTTCCGCGCTGCTGCGCAAGGACCCGGAGCTGTACGCGGGCTCCTTTCCCGATGTGCCGGACGACCTGCCGTACGTATGGCCGGCGTCCGACCGGGAAGCGGTCCCCCGCTGACCACCCGGTGCGGAAGTCACCCTTCGCGCGTCATGCCTTCTTCCTGCGGTGGAGCGCCTGCGGCCGGTGGACGGCCGTACGCCCGGACTTGTCGCTGCGGACCAGGTACTGAGGGTCCTCGGCGGAGGCGTCGACGGTGCGTCCGGCCGCCTCGGTCCTCTCGGTGATCTTCTTCTCGACCTCGCCCGCGGCCTCGGACCCGTGACTCTTCCACGCCACCCGGTCGCCCTTGCGCGGCTGTCGTTTCCCGGCCATACGGCACCTCCTGTCGGTCAGCTCGCGAGTGCCCCGGCGGAAGTGTCCGGAAACGACCCGCAGGATCCGTTTCGAACACATGGCTGGCGTACCGCAACCGCCATGGCCGAATATGTGTCTCACTCTCCACGCGACCCGGTCCCACGGGAGCGGGTGGAACGGCGGCGCACGGCGGCCTTGGGGGTGGAATGAACACATGGGCGGTGCCCGGATACACCGAGTCGCTCGAACTCGGGTCCGGGGCGAGCGGGCGGGTCGTCCTCGCCGTGCACGAGGAGACCGGTGTCCCGGTCGCGGTGAAGTACCTCAGCGAGCCCCTGCGCACCCGCCCGGGCTTCGTACGTGACTTCCGCGCCGAGGCGCGGCTGCTCGGCGGGCTCGACAGCCCGCACGTGACCGGCCTGTACGAGTACGTGGAGAGCCCGCACGGCGCCGCGATCGTGATGGAGCTGGTGGACGGCGTCTCCCTGCGGACGCTGCTCTCCCGGCAGGGCCCGCTCGACCCCGAGGCCGCGCTCGTCATCCTCAAGGGCTCGCTGCTCGGCCTCGCCGACGCGCACCGCGTCGGGGTCGTCCACCGCGACTACAAGCCGGAGAACGTCCTGGTCGTCCCCGACGGGGAGTCCAAGCTCGTCGACTTCGGGATCGCGGTGGACGCGGGCACCAGCGCCGGAGTGGCCGGAACGCCGTCCTACATGGCCCCGGAGCAGTGGACGGGCGCGCCCGCCTCGCCCGCCGCCGACGTGTACGCGGCCACGGCCACGTTCTTCGAGTGCCTGACGGGCCACAAGCCGTACGCGGGGGACAACCTCGCCGAACTCGCCCTGCAGCACATCGACGCGCCCGTTCCCGCGGGCGAGGTTCCCGAACCCCTGCGGGACCTGGTGCGGCGGGGGCTGGCCAAGGACCCGGAGGAGCGGCCCGCGGAGGTCGCGGCGTTCGTCACGGATCTGGAGGCGGCCGCCGGCGGCGCCTACGGGCCGTACTGGGAGGAGCGGGGCCGGAGCCGCCTCGCCGCGCTGGTGGCGCTGCTGCCCCTGCTGCTGCCCTCGGCCCGCGGCGGGCCGCGGAGCAGCACGGACACCGCCCGTACGGTGCTGAGCCAGGGGTCGGGCCGGGGCTGGGCACGGTCCTGGCGGCCCGGCCGGCCCGGGATGGTCGTGTCCGGTGCCGCCGCGCTCCTGGGCGTCCTCCTGACCTACGGCATCCAGTACGCCCCGGGAGCCGCCCCGCAGGAGGCGGCCCAGGCCCTGGCCACCACCAGCGCCGGACCCGGTGCGGACACGGCGGGGCCCACCGCCGAGCCCTCCTCCGGCTCCCCGTCCCCGTCGGCGTCCCCGACCGGGTCGGCGGACGCGTCGGCGTCACCGAGTCCGTCGCCCTCGGCGCCGACGGCCACCGACACGGGGGAGCCGTCGGCCACCGCCACCACGACCGGGGACCCGGTGACGACCCCGCCCGTGGACACGGAGAGCACGTCGGCGCCGACGACGCCGGCGCCTTCCACGCCCGCCGCCACGGCCGTCAAGGACGTCACGGTGTCGGCCTTCCGGCAGACGGGTCTCTCGACGGCCACGTCGACCGTGGAGATCACCGCGGACGGCACCGGGCCGGTCTCCGTCACCGTCTCGTTCTTCAAGGGCGACACCTTCGGACAGCTGGGTGCCGCGGACGGCGCGGCCCAGACCTTCCAGCGCACGGGAGCGACGCGGTACACGATCACCGTCGAGCACACCTTCGGACGCGGTGGCTGCTACTGGGCGGTCCAGGGCACGACCAGCCCCACCTCCGCCGACGGCGGCGCGTCGCAGCAGCTGCTGACCCGACAGTGCGAGATCCGGTGACCGCCCCGCCGAACGGCCCGTACCGGCCGCAGGACTGGCCCCCGGCGGCCACCGACGACCCGGAGCCGACCGAGGCACCGGACCCGGCAGGGGAGCAGGGGACCCCGGTCCGTCTCGGCCCGACCGGGGAGCAGGCGACGACCGTCCACCTCGATCCGGCCGACGACCACGGCGGCACTGTGGGTCTCGGTGGGGCGGGGGAGCAGGGCACCGTCCGTTTCGGTCCGGCCGATGAGCAGGGCACCGTTCGTCTCGGTGCGGCCGGGGAGCAGGGCACTGTCCGTCTCGATCCGGCTGGCGAGCACGGCGGCACTGTGGGTCTCGGTGGGGCCGGGGAGCAGGGCACCGTCCGTTTCGATCCGGCCGACGACCACGGCGGTACCGTGCGTCTCGGTCTCGCCGACGGGCGCGGAGCCACGGTCCGGCTCGGTGCGGGTGGGGAGCAGGGCACCCGTGTGCGTCTCGGCCCCGGCGACGAGCCGGGCGCGACCGTTCGTCTCGATCTGGCCGATGAGCAGGGCACCGAGCGTCTCGATCCGGCTGACCAGCAGGGCACCGTTCGTCTCGGTCCGGCCGATGAGCAGGGCACCGTTCGTCTCGATCCGGCCGGGGAGCGCGGCACCGTCCGTCTCGGTCCGGCCGATGAGCAGGGCACCGTCCGTTTCGATCCGGCCGGCGAGCACGGCGGTGCCGTGCGGCCAGGTGCAGCCGGGGAGCAAGGCGCCGTGCGTCTCGGTCCCGGTGACGGGCCGGGTGCGGTCGTCGATGGCGGTCCCGTCGACGAGCACGGCGCCACCGTTCGTCTCGACGGTCCCGTCGACGGCCGTCCCCCGGGCGGTGCATCCGCCTCCGACGACGCCGGATACAGCGCCACCGTGCTGGCCAGCCACTGGATCCAGCGGCCCGAGTCCGGTGACACGCTCGTCGAGGAGTTCCCGACGCGGCCCGCGGCCGGGCCCGGGACGATGCTCGTCACGGCGCCGGAGCCGGGGCCCACGCCGCCCGATCGTGTCGAGGGCACCCTGCTGCGCTTCGGCCCGGGGGTGACCCCCGAGGTCGCGCACCGCACCCACCGGACGCTGCCCGTGGTGCCACCGGTCCCCGTACCCCGGCGAAGACGGCTGCGCCGGCACGCCCTGCCCGCCCTGGTGCTGCTCTGCGTCCTCGCCCTCCTCGCCTGGCAGCGCCTCGGCCCCTCCGTCCAGGTGAGGACGGTGGCGGCCACGGTCGCGCCGAAGGTCCTGGGGTGCGACGGCACCGCGGACATCGTCGGGCTCGTCCGCACGAACGGGCGTCCGGGCACCCTCACCTACCGCTGGACCCGCAGCGACGGCACCTCCTCGGGCGTCCTGCGCGAAGTACTGGTCCGGGACCAGCGACAGGCACGCCTGCATCTGCTGTGGACGTTCCAGGGCAAGGGGCGCCAGGAAGCCCGCGCCCAGCTCCGCATCCTCTCCCCGTCCCGGCGGACGGTCTCCGTCCCGGTCACGTACGCCTGCTCCTGACGGGCCGAACCGGACCGCCCGAGGGCCCGCCGACCGGCGGGGTGACGACAGCCGACCGGCGGGTCAACTCCCGTGGGCTGACGGGTGGTTGGCCGGACACCTGCCTCGGCAACGTAGCCCCGGTGAGCGAGACCGAAAGCACCGAGAAACCGCCTCCGTCCTCCTTGCCCGCGCCCGCGTCGGCACCCGGGTCCGCGTCCGGCACGTTCGCGGAACGCGCCGCGCCGACGGCGCGGCTGGTCGCCGTGGACCTGGCCCGCGCACTGGCCGTGTTCGGAATGTTCGCCGTGCACGTGGGCCCCTTCCCGACGCCGGGGGGCGGCGTCGGCGACTGGTTCCTGAGCCTGGCGAGCGGCCGCGCCTCGGCGCTGTTCGCCACCCTCGCCGGGTTCTCCCTGACACTGATCGCGGGCCGCCCGGAACCGAGGACCGGCCTGGCCGGCCGGCAGGCGAGGGCCCGGATCGTGATCAGGGCCGGGGTCCTGCTGGTCCTGGGCGTCGCGCTGGCGACGACGAACTTCGGCGGGGCCGGCATCCTCAACTTCTACGCCGTGTACTTCCTGCTGGCCCTGCCCCTGCTGCGGTTGCGGGCCGGCACGCTCGCGGTCGTCGCCGTCGCGCTCGCGGTCGTCACGCCACAGCTGGCGTTCGCCCTGCGCGCGCTGCTCTCCGAGTCGCTCGTGCGCACCATCGACTCCTACGACCCGATCGCCCGCCTCTCCGGCGTCGGCGTGCTCGACCTGCTGCTCACCGGCCTCTACCCGGCGATCACCTGGATGACCTTCGTCGTCACCGGCATGGCGCTGGGGCGGCTGGACCTGGCCTCCGGCGCGGTACGGCGACGGCTGGCCGTGGTCGGTCCGGCGATGATCGCGTTCGGGTACGGCGTGTCCTGGCTGGTGCTGCGGGTGTCCGGCGGCGATCGGAAGATCATGTCCGGGATGCCCACCCCGGAGGAGTTCGAGGCCATGAAGGACGCCGGCGGAGCGTCGGCGTCCTTCGACATGCCGGTCGGCGGGGGACTGTGGGGCCCGGACGCGTGGGGGCTGCTGGCGGCCGAGCCGCACACCGGCTCCACGTTCGACCTGATCGGCAGCCTGGGCATCGCCATCACCGTGCTCCTGTGCCTGATGGTGGCCGTGGACCGGCTGCCGTGGCTGGGCCGGGCGGCGGCCCCGGTCATCGCCGTCGGCACCATGTCGCTGACCCTCTACGTGGGCCACATCCTGGTGATCCTCGCCCTCCCCGGCGAAGCGGCCGCCCCACCGGAGTCCGCCTCCACCCCGCTGCTGCTCTCGTTCATCGCCGGGGCCGTCCTGTTCGCGTCGGTCTGGTCCCGCTTCTTCCGCCGGGGCCCGCTGGAACACCTCCTCCACCGCGCCACCACCCTGGCGAAGTCCGTCCGCTGAGCCCGGCCCGGCCCGGCGCGAACGGGGCCGCGGACCGTGGTGGCCGCGGCCCCGCCCGGGCGTCGGGGACGGGGTGGGATCAGACGAGGTGGGATCAGGACGGGGTGGGATCAGGACGGGGTGGGATCAGGACGGGTCGCCGTACTGCAGACCGCGTCCGTTGGTGCCGACGTAGACCCGGCCGAAGGTGTCGGGGTCACCGGTGACGACTCCGACGCCGCCGATCGCGCCCCACTGGTGGGCGTCGTCGTTGACGCGGAGCCACGTGGCGCCCTTGTCGGTGGAGCGGAAGACCCCGGCGACGTCCTTGACCGTGCCGATCAGATATAGCGCCTGGTAGTCGGTGCCCGACGCGGCCTTGCCGAAGCCGAGGGCGGACGCGGACCGCACCGACGTGAGCGTGGTGAAGGTGCGGCCGCCGTCGGTGGAGTGCAGCAGCCCCTTGCCGCCGCCGGCGATCCAGAGGTCCCCCGCGACGCCGGGAACGGCCGTGAGCCGGCCCGAGGGCAGGTCGCCCGCGCGGGCGGTGAAGGTGGCACCGCCGTCGGTGCTGGCGTGCAGCGTGCCGCCGGACAGCGAGTAGAACGTCCTGGCCGAGGAGCGGTCGGCGACGACCACGGCGCCGTTGCCCAGGCCGCCGACCCGCGACCAGCTCGCCCCGTTGTCGGTCGAGCGGTAGGGGGCCTCACCGGCCTCGGTCCAGACGATGGCGGAGCCGTCCGCCGAGAGCGCGATGTGACCGTCCTGGGCGGAGGGCACCGGCTCCGCCTCGAAGCCCTTCCAGCTGGCGCCGCCGTCGGTGGAGTACGCGCCGTCCTGCGCGCCCCCACGGCCGACGCGGACCATCGTCAAGGGCTTCGACTGCGCGAAGTCGATGTCGGTGCTGTTGGACATCATCGGGTTGTCCAGCCGGCCGGAGGGCACCTCGGTCAGGGAGTCGTGCCGGAAGCCGCCCTGGTCGCCCATGGCGGTGACGACGGCGGCGCCGCCCGGAGGGGCGATCGCGTCCATCAGCGCGGTCTCCTCCAGCCCCCGGGCGCCCATGACCCAGTGGCTGGTGCCGCCGCTGTCGGAGGCGTCGGCGTCCTCGCTGCGCAGGATGCCGTTGCCGGTGCCGTAGAGCACGTGCCCGGAGTCGAAGGGGTCGATGGCCAGGGCGGTCATCCAGTGCCCGGTGTGGGTGCCGACGTAAGGGGCGGCGGAGGCGCTGCGCGTCGACCTGTCGGCCAGGGCCTTCCAGTTCGCGCCGCCGTCGGTGCTCCGGTAGATCTCGTCCTCGGGCCACCAGCGGCCGAGGGTGGTGACCATCACCGTGGACGGCTTGCGCGGGTCGACGGCCAGACCGGAGAACCCGTAGTTGCCCTGGGAGGGGGAGACGTCCTTCCACGCCCCGGTGGCCGGCGTGTACTTCCACACCGAGCCGCCGGTCACGCCGTTGGGTCCGAGGGCGTCGGTGTAGGTCAGGTACAGCGAGCCGTCACCGGAGAGCACGCCGTGCTGCGGCAGCTGGCCCGTGGGCCGCCCGGACACCGCCTGCCAGGTGGTCCCGCCGTCGGTGGAGCGGTAGAGGGAGGTGGACTTGTCGTGGACGCCGACGTAGATCGTCCCGCTGCCGGCCTTGCCGTACGTCACGAAGGAGATGCCGGCGCCGCTGCCCGCCCCGTCCTTGACCGGGAACGAGGAGACCTGCTTCCAGGTCGCGCCGTGGTCCGTGCTGCGCCACAGGCCGTTCTTCCGGGTGCCCAGCAGCAGGGTGCCGTTGTCCGCGGGGTCGACCACCAGCCGTTCGCCCGCGCCGCGGCCGTCCTCGTTGCCGCCCAGCTTGAAGGGCAGTTCGGTGCGCTCGAAGGTGCGGCCCCGGTCGGTGGAGCGCAGGATCGCGCCGTTGCCCGCCCAGTCGTTGGTGTAGGTGCCCGCCCCGAGGTACAGCCGGTCGGGGTCGACGGGGTCGGTGGCCAGCGAGTCGATGCCCAGCAGGTTCCAGTCCTTCTCGCCGACCCAGTCGGTCAGCGGGATCCACTGCTCGGCCCCGGTGTCCCAGCGGTAGGCGCCCCCCATGTCGGTGCGCGCGTACAGCAGGCCCTTCTCCTTCTGGTTGAACACCAGACCGGTGACGTAACCGCCGCCCACCACCTGGGCGTTCTTCCACACGTACGGCCCGGTCCTGGCCGGGACCTGCGTGCCACCGGTCCCGGACGCCCCGGTCCCGCCCACCTTCACCAGCTTCCACTGCTGGTGGGTGCCGCCCTTGCCGGGATACTGGATGACCGCCGCGCCCCGGGCCGTGGAGGCCCCGGAGACGTCCAGGACCTGGCCGCTCCTGCGAGAGGTGAGGGTGACGGCGCCGGACGACCCGCTCACGTCGTCGATCCGCCACTCCTGGGAGGTCGCGGAGCTGTCGGTCTGCTGCTCGGTGGCGGCGGACTTCGCGGTCGAGTTGCCGGCGACCCCCAGCACCTTGCCGCTGTTGCGGTTCACCAGCTCGTAGTAGCCGCCCCCGGCGGGCTTCAGCCGCCACTGCTGGTTGGCGGTGTTCTGGTCGGTCCACTGCTGGACGCGGGTGCCGTCGGCGGTGGAGAAGCCGTTGACGTCGAGCACCTTGCCGCTGCGCACGGACACGAGCTTGTAGAAGGCGGCGCCGTCGATCGTCGCGGCCTGCGAGTCCTCCTGCGTGAACAGGAGATACGGGACGACGGCGAGGGGCGCGCCGAGCAGCACGGCGGTGGCGGTCCAGCGACGACGATGACGCCCGCGGCGCCCGCCGTTCGTGGGGTTGTTCATGGGGAGCTGGTTCTCCTTGCGAGCCGTTCACGAGAGAAGGCGGATCCGGACGCGTGAACCGGCCGAATCCGATTCCTTGTGGTCACAGCCCCCGCAAAGGGTTGCCTCGGGACGACGGACTTCTTCAGGTCATCTCGTCCTCGGGTCCCTGCGCCCGCGCTCCCCGCCCGCTTGCGCTGCCCCGGTCCGCGATCCCCGCCCGCGCCGCCGCTCCTGACGCGGCGTCCGACCGGGCCGGGCCGGGAAACGACCGCGGACGGCCGTCCGTGACCGGACGAAGCGCCGTCAGCTCTGTGTCATCAGACCGGACTCCCACACCCATGCGGCGATCCCCACACGGTTCCGGACCCCCAACTTCTTCTGCAGCCGGGCCAGGTGGGTCTTGACCGTGCCCGCGGAGATGAAGAGTTCGGCGCCGATCTCGGAGTTGGTCAGCCCTTCCGCGACGAGCCGGGCCACCTCCTGTTCGCGTGACGTCAGTGGTTCGCCGGTCCGCCGGACCGCACGGCGTTCCTGCCTGAACCGGCTGAGCAACCGGGTGGTGATCTCCGGGCTGATCATGGAATCGCCGTCGGCCGCGGCCCGTACGGCTTCGACGAGCACGGCCGAGCGGGATCGTTTGAGCAGGAAGCCGCAGGCCCCCTCGCGCAGCGCCGCGTGCACGTACTCGTCGAGGTCGAACGTCGTGACCACCACGACACGCACGGACGGCATGGAGCGGGTGACCTCACGCGTCAGCTCCAGCCCGTCCATCGCCGGCATCCGGATGTCCGCGAGGAGCACGTCCGGCCGCAGGGCGCGCGTCGCCTCCAGCGCCGCCACCCCGTTGTCCGCCTCCCCGACGATCCGCAGATCGGGCTGCGCTTCGAGAATGCTCCTGAATCCCATTCTGATATTGGCCTGGTCGTCGGCCAGTAATACGCGCGTGGTCATACGGCTCATGATGACACGTCGGAAAGAGGCCACCGCGGGATGAATTCAGCCACGTAACGCTTCCTTTTGGCGTAAGCGCGCCCGGAATTGCCGATCGAACGGTAGGGCCCCGGCCACCGGCCCGACCGGCCGCACGGTTCACGCCGTCCGGGGCGCGCGAGGCGATGCTTCCGGCGTGCGGCGTGACCCCGGCGGCTAGCCTTTTCCCACGTGACGACGGAGAGGCACGCGGAAAGCCGGAAGCGGGCATGGTTACGCAGGTCTCTCTGCGTACTCCTCGTGGCCGCGACCGTGGCGATCGCCGTGAGCACCACCGATTCCGTCGGGCCGCTCATCAGCGGGTCCGGCGCGTTCGCGGTCACGGCCGCCGTGGCACTCACCGTCTGGGGCCCGCGGCGGCCGAAGGCCCTGTTCGCCGCCGTTCCCGGCGCCGCCGTGCTGTCGCTGATGGTCACCTTCACGTACCAGGGGCCGGCGCGGTCCGCGGCGGAGAACTGGTGGACCGCCGAGACACTGGCGCTGATGATTCTCGTGGTCGTCGGGATCCGACGGTCGAAGGCATGGACCGCTGTGGCCCTGACCGTGCTCCTCGCGGCGACGATCACCCTGTCGCCCCTGCGTATCGCGCTGACGGTGGTGCCGCCGGCCAGCAGTGACGAGACCCTGCAACTCTGTCTGATCTGGGCGATCCTGGCCATCGTGGCGACAGGCGTCGGCAGCTATCTGCGAGGGCTCGACGCCCGCGCCCGTGCCGCCCTCGTGGCCGAGCGGCGTGCCGAACGCATGAAACTCGCGAGGGACCTGCACGACTACGCGGCACACGACGTCACCGCTGTCGTGGTGCTGGTGGAGGCGGCCCAGGTGCTGGCCGAGGAGGATCCCCGGCGCGCCCTGGAACTGCTGTCCGAGATCGGTACCGCCGGCGCGCAGGCCCTCAAGGCGATGGACCACACGGTGCAGTTGCTCGCCGACCCCGGCGAGGCCACGAAGGGGAACCGTGTCCGCGATGCCGTGGGGCGACCGGGAGCGACCGCCGGCCGGCCCGCCCGGCAGCCCGGTGTGCCGCGCCGTGACCTGGGCGAACTCCCCTCGCTGCTGGAGCGGTTCAACCGCACGGGTTCCCCGAGGGCCGTACTGGAGACCGACGGGGTGGCGACGGACCGGATCCCCGACGATGCCAGCAAGATGGGGTACCGGGTGATCGTGGAGGCACTCACCAACGTACGCCGCCATGCGGCCACCGCCTCCCGGGTGCTGATCACGCTGCGCCGGGAGACCGCCGACGGCGCGCCGGTGCTGCGTCTCACGGTCGCCGACGACGCGACCCGCCCCCGGTCCGGGCTCGCCGTGGAGCGGCCGTCCGGGGCCGGCGGGACCGGTATCCGCAGCCTCTCCGAACGGGCCCGGGAACTGGGGGGCGAACTCACCGCGGGGCCGGGGACGGGCGGCGGCTGGCAGGTCGTCCTGGTGCTGCCCGTCGGCGGCGAGCGCGACGAGCGCGAGGACCCGTGCGCCGGCGCAGACCGCGACGGACACCGCGACGGGCACGGGGTGCCGGGTCCGCGACATCTGCCGAACGGCTGATACCGCCGGGAGCGTCCGCCTGGAAGCGTGATCGGCATGTCTGGGCGGGCGGGGGGACACATTGTCGCGGCCTTGCTGGTGACGGGACAGGGAAACGTTCGGTGTCGCCCCCGACGAAGGAATTCGGATCGGGCGCGCAAAGTGTGTACCGGCGCCACAGAAAAGAATTGCTTTCGATTCTCCGGGCGGCGCTGTTCCGAGTCGGATGGTTGTGGTCCGAGGCATAGGCGTGGGTCGCAAAGAAAGGCGAGGGCGTATGGATCCCAGGTACGAAGCGTTCTTCCTCCTGGCCGACGGTGCCGTCCGTCCCGGCCGTCCCGGCCGTCCCGGCCGTCCCGGCCGTCCGGGAGGTGTGCCGGCGGCTCGTCCGGCGCACCACCCGCTCGAAGATGTGCGTCCGGGGAGGCCCCGATGCGGGTGCTCTCCCCGGCCCCTTTCAGCCCCTTGCTCCCGTGGAGGACAGCAACCGTGTCCGCGCCTTCCCGTCCCCTCGCCGACTCGACGAGCATGCGCCGACTGTTCGTCGCCGAGGTCAGGACCTACCCCGGCAGAGTGGCCGGCGCGGCGCTGGCCTGCGCGGCGACCTCCGCCGGACTGGGGGCCGCCGTGCTGCTGTTCGTCGGGGCGAGCCTTCCGGACCACCCGGAGAACTCGGTGGCGGAGGCCGCCGCGCAGGACGCGCGGAACCTGCTGTCGCTCCTGATGTCCCTGCTGCTGATGTGCGCGGTGATGGTGATCGGCTCCACCGTCTCGCTCTGGACCGGTCAGCGACTCTCCCAGTTCGCGGTGCTGCGTGCCCTCGGCGTCACCGCGGGCCGGCTGCGCGGCCTCGTCGCCTTCGACGTGGCGCGGCTCGGTCTGGTCTCGGCGGCTCTCGGCGCGGCCGTGGGGATGGTTCCGCTGGCACGGCTGGGGCACCGCGTGCTCCTGGACCGGCAGTTGTTCCCCGCCGGAACCCCGCTGCCCTCCCCGGGACAGACCTGGGCGACGGCGGCTGCCGTCTGCCTCACCACGGCGGGGGTCGGTGTGCTCGCCGCCCTGGCGAGCGTGCTGGCGGCGGGCCGGGTCGGCCCCGGAGCCCTGCTCCGGGACGCGGAGCTGTCCGTGGCCTCCACCCGGAGCGTGGGGCGCCTGGTGACCGGCCTGGTGCTGCTGGTGACGCTGTGCGCTCCGCTGGTGTTCGTCATGGCGTTCATGGACCTGCCCGCGACCATGCGTGCCGCGATGGCCCCCGGGGTCGCCCTGATGGTGATCCCGTCGCTGGCCGTCCTCGCCCCCTGGATCGTGCCCCCTCTCCTCCGCCCGACGGCCGCCGTGATCCGTCTCCTCGACCGCCGCGTCGGGCGGGTCGCGGCGGCGGGGCTGCGGGCGACGCCCGCCCGTGCCACGGCCATGGCGGTGCCGGTGCTCCTCTCCGTCGGCATCGCCGTCTCCCTGCTGGGCGCCGGGGCCACCATGGGGAAAGCGGTGCAGCGGCAGGCCGAACAGGGGCTGCGCGCCGACGCGGTCGTCACCGCGGAGCCCGGCACCCGCCTCCCCCCGACGGCACCCGCCTGGTCCTCCGGGAGCGCGACGGCGCTGGTGGCGACGGAGGTCACCGCCCCGCCCACGTGGTACGACGACCGGCCGGTGGCCGCCCGCGCCTGGGGTGCCGACGGACCTCCCCTGTCCGAGGTGCTGGACCTTGATGTGCGGGAAGGCCGGATGTCCGCCGTGGGCCCGGGGACCTTCGCGGCGGGCGCCATGCAGGCCGACGGACACCACTGGCGCCTGGGCCAGAAGGTGAGGCTGGCCCTGGCGGACGGCTCCCGGCAGACGCTGACCCTGGTCGCCGTCTACGAACACGACCTCGCCTTCCCCGAGTTCGTCATCCCGCGGTCCATCGCCCTGCGGCACACCCCGTCCGCGTACGCCGACCGCATCCTGTTCACCGGGCCGGCGGCCGACTGGCCCCGCGCGCGCGGCCAGAAGGTCGCCTCCCGCACCGCCCACCTGGACGACCTCGCCCCGCGCAACGCCGCCGACGACCTGGCCGCACGGCTGATCGTGGCCGTCGTCGCGGGCTACGCGCTGCTGGCCGCCGCCAACACCAGCTCCCTCGCCCAGCGCGACCGGCGGGCACAGCGGGCGTACCTGCGGGCCATCGGCCTCGGCCGTTTCCAACTGCTGCGCTGCGTGCTGTACGAGGCCGCGGGCGCGACGGTCGTCGGCGTGGCGCTGGCCGCCGTCACCGCCGCCGCGTGTCTCGTCCCCCTGGCGGTGGTGCTGGGCACCGGCACCCTCCCGGCCGTCGACGTCCCCTGGACGGCCGGCGTACTGGCCGCCGCGGTCCTGGCGGTCGCCCTGCCCTCCGCCTGCACGGCGCACCCCCTGTCCGACGCCCGGAAACAGTTCGCGAGGAGAGCGGCATGAAAGCGCGGCGAGCGGCACCGCACACAGACGGGAACCGGAGTCTCGGCCGGCGGTTCTGGCTGCTGTTCCTCGGCGAGTCGGCCTCCGCCGTGGGCACCGCGGCCTCGGTCGTCGCGCTCCCGCTGGTCTCCTTCCAGACGGGGGCGGGGGACGACGCATGAGCCGGTCCGGACTTGCGGCCCGCCGCCGGTCGCCGCGGCTCAGACGGTCGCGAGGGAGACCTCCGTCGACTTGAACAGGGCGGTGACGGGGGAGCCCTCCGCCAGGCCGAGGTCGGTGACCGCTTCCCTGGTGATTGCGGCGGTGAGTTCGCCGCCCTCGACCGAGATCCGCACCGAGGCCATGGCGGAACCGGTGGCGACCTCGCGCACGGTGCCGGGGAGCCGGTTGCGCAGGGACAGGCCCTCCACCGCGCCGGTGGCCAGCGCGACCTCGGTGGCCTTGACCAGGGCGCGTACGGCGGTGCCTTCGGCGAGGCCGAGGTCCTCGACGGCGTCGAGGGTGATGGCCGCGGTCACCTCCTGACCGCCGTCGAGACGGACCTTGACCGTCGCCATGGCCTCGCCCGGAGTGAGGGCGGTGACGGTGCCGGGGAGCTGGTTGCGGATGCTCAGGCTCATGATGGGGTGCCTCGCGGGAGGGGGATTTGACCGGATTCGGGCTGCTGCGGTCCACCGTAGTCCGGGAAGGGCGTCTCCCGCATGAGCCCCGTCGCGACCGCGAGGCGACGGCAGCCCCTCGCCTCGTGGACCTCGCTCGACGACTCCGGTCGGGCGGGGTACGCGGATGCCGGTCGGGCGGGGTACGCGGATGTCGGTCAGGCGGGGTACGCGTGGGTCTGCGCGGCCTTGACCGTGGCCCAGACCTCGGCGCCGGGGTGGAGGTCGAGTTCCGCGGCGGCGACCGTCGTCAGATCGGCGGCCAGGGGCAGTTCGCCGGTGAGGGCGGTGCGGATCTGGTCACCGTGGGTTTCGAGGCCGGTCACCTCGCAGCGCCAGAGGTTGCGGGCGCTGGAGCCGGCGGGCCGGTCGCGGTGGAGGGTGACCGCGCCGGGCGGGAACGCGACGAAGACGGGCCCGGTCATGTCCTCGGTGGTGGTGATCGCGGGACCGTCGGCGACCTGCACCGTGTGCCCCTGCGCCTCGCCCCGGTAGAGGTTGAGGCCGACCAGATGGGCGATGTAGTCCGTGCGCGGGCGGCGGGCGATGTCGGCGGGGGTGCCCTCCTGCACGACCTGCCCGTCCTCGATGACGACGAGCCGGTCGGCCAGCACCATCGCGTCCAGGGGATCGTGCGTGACGAGTACGGCGACGGCCTCGAAGTCGTCCAGGTGGCGCCGGAGTTGGGCGCGGACGTCGAGACGGGTGCGGGCGTCGAGGGCGGCGAGCGGTTCGTCGAGGAGGAGCAGCCGGGGGTGGGTGGCCAGGGCACGGGCGAGGGCGACGCGCTGCGCCTGCCCGCCGGAGAGCTGCCGGGGTTTGCTTCCGGCGTGGTCGGTGAGCCCCATCCGCTCCAGCCATGCGGCGGCCTCCGTCCGCGCCTCGGCCTTGCTCGCGCCGTGGCAGCGGGGCCCGAAGGCCACGTTGTCGAGCGCGGAGAGGTGCGGGAAGAGGAGATAGTCCTGGAAGACGACCCCGACCGGCCGCGCCTCCGGGGGCGTACGGTCCAGTTCCACGCCGTCCAGACGCAGCCGGCCCCCGTCCGCCAGGGGGACCAGACCGGCGAGCGCACGCAACGCCGTCGTCTTGCCCGCCCCGTTGGGGCCGAGCAGGGCGACCACGTCACCGGGCGCGGCGGTGAGGGCCACGTCGAGCCGGAACGCGGGGCCTCGTTCGACGACCAGCCGGGCGTCGAGCCCGTCACCGTTCGGGGCGGGGGCGGGGGCGGGGGCGGGGGCGAGGGCGGGCTTCTCGGCGCGGGTCATGAGGCGGTCATCCAACGGTCGCGCAGCCCCGCCAGCACCGCGATCGACACGGCGAGCAGGACCAGACTGAGGGCGATCGCCGCCTCCGGGTCGTTCTGGAGGGCGAGGTAGACGGCGAGGGGCATGGTCTGGGTACGGCCGGGGAAGTTGCCGGCGAAGGTGATGGTCGCGCCGAACTCGCCGAGCGCGCGGGCCCACGCCAGCACGGCACCCGCCGCGACCCCGGGCGCGATCAGCGGCAGCGTCACCCGGCGGAACGCCGTGAACCGGGACGCCCCCAGCGTCGTCGCGGCCTCCTCGTAGCGCGGGTCGGCGGCCCGCAACGTGCCCTCCACACTGATCACCAGGAACGGCATGGCCACGAACGCCTCCGCGACCACCACCCCGGCCGTCGTGAACGGCAGCGTCACCCCGAACCACTCGTCCAGCCACCGGCCCACCACCCCGTTGCGGCCGAGCGCCATCAGCAGCGCCACACCGCCGACCACCGGCGGCAGCACGAGGGGCAGGGTGACGAGGGCCCGGACGAGACCGCGTCCGGGGAACTCGACCCTGGCCAGCAGCCACGCCAGGGGCACCCCGATCACCAGGCTGACCGCGGTGGCCGCCGTCGCGCAGAGCAGCGACAGCTGGAGCGCCTGCCAGACCTCGGTGCTGGTGAGCAGGTCGGGCATGCTCCGCCAGGGTGCCCGGACGAGCAGGGCGACGAGGGGGAGGACGAGGAAGGCGAGGCCGAGCAGCGCGGGCAGCAGGAGGGGCAGCGGGGCACCCCCGTGACGCCCGCGGAGGCGGCCGTGACCCCGGACGCGGCGGCGCCGCGGGCCCCCGTGCGGGGTGTCCGCGGCACCGGCCCCGTCCGGGGACGAGGAGGACGAGGAGGACGAGGAGGAAGGGGAGGTCACGGCTGGAGGAATCCGGCTTCGGTGAGCACCTTCTGGCCGTCGGCGGACCGCACCAGCTCGATGAACGCCTTGGCGGTCGCGGTGTTCTTCGACTCCTTGAGGAGAGTGATGGGGTAGTCGTTGACGGCGTCGGCGGACTCGGGGAACTCCACGCCCTCCACCTTGTCACCCGCGGCCTTCACGTCGGTCTTGTAGACGACGGCCGCGTCGGCCTCCTTCAGCACCACCTTGTTGAGCGCGGACTTCACGTCCTCCTCGTACGAGACGGGCGTGAGCTTCAGCTTGCTCGCGTCGAGGGCCTTCTCGGCGGCGGCGCCGCACGGTACGGCCTCGTCGCACAGCACGACCTTCAGGTCGGAGTCCGTGAGGTCCTTCAGGGACGCGATCTTGTCGGGGTTGCCGGGGAGGGTGGCGATCTCCAGCTGGTTGCGGACGAAGGTCTCCGGGGTGCCCGAGGCGTCGCCGGCATCGGTCACGATCGCCATCGTCTTGGGGCTGGCGGAGGCGAAGACGTCCGCCGGGGCGCCGCCGGTGATGCTCGCCGCGAGCGCGTCGCTGCCGCCGAAGCTGAACGTCACCTTCGTACCCGGGTGCTCCTTCTCGAACTGCTCGCCCAGCGCCGTGAAGCTCTCCTTGAGCGAGGCGGCGGCGAAGACGGTCACCTCACCGGACAGCTTGTCGGAGCCCGAGCCCGAGCCCGAGCCCGAGCCCGAGCCCGAGGCGTCCGCCTTGGCATCGGCGTCGTCGGACGAACCGCCGCAGGCGCCGAGGGCCAGCACAGCGACGGTGCTCACCCCGACCACCTGCAGGGTCCGGCTGATCCGGCTGGTCCGGCTGATCCGGCGTACGGAACGGGTCATCACGGGTCCACTCCCTCTGGTCCTGAACGGACTCAGCCACGGTCTTGCGACCTGATCCACGGTCTCTCGACGACCACGTTGTGCGACTCGCCCACGGCGCCGGCCGGGCCGACGCCTGCCCCGGGATCGACAGACGCCTCACGGGCGTCGGCGCCGACACCGTGAGGCAAGGCAGCCGAGTCATCGATCCGGTAGATGCGCACGCGCCGATGATACGTCCGCAGATGCCAGGCAAGAATCCCCTGTCTCATCGCATGAGCGGCACGTGCTACCAGCTGGCATGGTATGTGCGTTTGTGCGGGAGGCGTGTACGGGTACGGTCATGCGGGAGGTGGTAGCCCGTGAGCCAGTCCCTCGCAGCTGCCCGTACGACCGCCGGACCGTGGTCGGAACTCGTCCTCACCGGCGATCTGGCCCGCCCGGCCCGGCTGACGGTGCCCGATCTGCTCGCGTGGCCCCAGCACCGGGCCCAGGTGGCGTTCGAGTGCGCCACGAGCGGCGTCCGGCACCACACCTTCACCGGTCCGCTCCTGCACGACGTGCTCAGGGACGCGGGCCCCGCCTTCGACGCCACCCGCCGCAAGGACCGCCTGCGCTTCCTGATCGCCGTACGCGGCACCGACGGCCATCAAGCCCTGCTGTCGTGGGCGGAGATCGACCCGGACTTCGGCCGCGCTCCCGTCCTCCTCGCCACGACCCTCGACGGCACCCCGCTCGACCGCACCGGCGCCCAACTGGTCCTGCCCCAGGACCGGTGCGGGGCCCGGTACATCAGCGGGATCGAGGCGATCCGGATCGACGGCGGCTACGGGGCGTGGGGCTGACGGGGCGTGGGGCTGACGGGGCGCGGGGCTGACGGGGCCGCAGCGCCGGGGGTGCGGGTGCGGTGGTGGGGCCACGGACCGGCCGGTGAAGCCTGCCTACGTCCGCGCACCGCCGCACGGTTTCCGGGCCCACACGCACCAGCGGCAGGGGCGTGTGCGGATCCGCGGCGTCCCGTACGGTCGGCCCATGTTGATCGATTCGGGCGAGCCCCGCAGGCTCGGCGCTCCGGCCTCCGAGGCGCGGGTGCGCTTCGAGACGGAGCAGCAGGAGACCGGGGGCGGGCCGGGGCGCAGGTTGCTCGTGGTCGACGGGGAGCCCGCCTTCGAACTCAGCTTCTGGTGCGGAACGTGCCCGCTGCTGTTCCGCCGACTGGAGGCCGCCCGGCAGACCCTGTCGCTGGAGAGCGTGCGACAGACGCTCACCGGCGCCCTGGCCGATCCGGACGACGGTGGCGTGATCGATGCGTTCGGTTCGTTGCTGCCCGAGGGCGAATACCTCCCGGTGCTGCTCCGTGTGGAGCCCCGTCTGGTCGTCCCCGGCCAGGAATGCGACTACTTCAGCGGCGAGCAGGTGGCCACGTGGGGACTCGACCAGTTCTGGGGGCTCCCGGAGTACCCGCACACGCCGTACTACCGGACCTTCGAGACCGCCGTCGACAGCTCCGCGCACCTCTATGAATTCGTCGTGCCCATGGTTCCTCCGACATGGAACACGAGGGAACGCGTCGAGGCGTATGCCGCACTCATGGGCCGGGCAACGGTCCCGACGGCCGTGGCCGTCTCGACGCTGGACGTGTGCGAACCCGCCTCCGGCCGGCCGACCGACCACTACCAACACTGGGGCCTGACGCACTTCCTCCTTGACGGCCACCACAAGGTGGAGGCGGCGGCCACGATCGGCCGCCCTGTGCGGCTCCTCTCGCTCCTCGCTCTGGGCGAGGGCCTGGCCGGACCTGAAGCCTGCGCCCGGCTGCCTGCCCTGCGCGCACAACCCCGCTCGGTCCGATCCACCGGCGCCTGAACCGAGCGCTGCCTGGTGGAGTGGCAAGCCGCCCCGATCCTCGACGCCGACGCGGCGATGACCGCTCCCCGGCCCGTCCGAGACGAGCAGCGGGCTGAATCCGGCCTTCTGTCCGTCCGGGATCTCCACGAACTCGTCGATGCGAGTGGTGGTTGTGTCAGGGGTGACGGCCACCAGAAGCCCGGAGTAATGCGACTTCAGCTTCATGCCCAGGACGTCGAGGAACTCGATCTCCACGGTCCCGCCCAGCCCACCTCCCGGGTGACGCCACAGCACGAGACGGCGATGGGACACCTGGTAGGACCGGAGCGACCGGAGCTGGAAGGGCCGTCGGAAGCGGAGAGGCAGCTCCCGCTCTTCGTCGTACCACCGCGGCGGAGCGACTCGATGGCCGTCAGCAGACCGGTCGGATGCGCCGACGGACCGGCGCTTCGCTGCCCGGAGGGCCGGCCCCGTACCGGGTCGGGCCCGGGGCTCGGCGCGCGATGGCGTCGCCCGCCTTGGCGGGCGCACGGGCAACCCAGCGTTCGCGAGCGCACCGGGCTCCGGCGCATCACGCCCCTGCGCCGCGGGTTCGCCTGTCGCGCCTCCCTCGGAACCGCCCGCCCGGCCCCGCGCCGTCGCCGTCGCCGTCAACCGACTGTGCGCCGCGGAACGGGGAGGCTCAGGCCGCGACGGGAAGCGGAGCGAAGGTACAGGGGTGGCGGAGTCTGGTCTATTTCAACAACTCCTGCCCCGGTAGCCTCCCCTGTGCCAGGAGCGCACCATCCCCCCACCCCCCAGGTACGCGTGCCGGCGTGGACGACACCCATCTGTCTCTTCCCCTGGCAGCCGGGTGCTCTCGCTCGTTCGCCGCCTCTAGGAGGATCACGGTGAAAGTTCGCACCAGAAGCTCGGCGGTCATCGGCACCCTCTGCCTCGTCGCTTCCCTCGCTCTGACCACGGCGTCCGCCGACTCGCTCAGCACCCCACGTCAGGCAGCGCAGGCCGTGCTCAAGAAAGTGGCCACGGCCCAGAATCCGTCCGCCGGGGCCGCGGGCCCCGGTGGCACGGTCTGGATAGCCGAACGCGCGGGCAGAGTACGGGTCTTGGGTGACGAAGGGCTCGGCGCGCCCGTCCTCGACATATCCAGCGAGACCACCACCAACGGCGAACGCGGCCTGCTGGGCATCACGTTCGACAAGCAGTTCGCGCACTTCTACATCTCGTTCACGAACCTCCAAGGCACCAGCACCGTGGACGAGTTCGCGGTGCGGAACGGCAAGATCCAGCCGGACACCCGGCGCACCGTCCTCACCCAGACACAGCCCTACGCGAACCACAACGGCGGCGACATCGCGTTCGGCCCCGACGGCTACCTCTACATCGCGCTCGGCGACGGCGGCTCGGCCGGCGACCCGCACGGCAACGGGCAGAACCTCAACACGCTGCTCGGCAAGCTGCTGCGGATCGACCCGAGCGGCGGCAAGCCGTACGCGATCCCGCCGGGCAACCCGTTCGTGGACGACCCGAACGCGAAGGACGAGATCTGGGCGTACGGGTTGCGCAATCCGTGGCGGTTCTCCTTCGACGCGGGCACGGGCGACCTGCTGATCGGGGACGTCGGCCAGAGCGCCTGGGAGGAGATCGACTGGGCCCCGGCGACCAGCAAGGGCGGCGAGAACTACGGCTGGTCCCAGATGGAGGGCAACCATCCCTTCCGGGGTGGCACGGAGCCCGCGAACCACGTACCGCCGATCCACGAGTACGACCGCAGCGGGCCCGGCTGCTCGGTGACCGGCGGATACGTCTACCGGGGCGAGGCGATCCCGGACCTCAAGGGCCAGTACGTCTTCAGCGACTACTGCGACGGCACCATCCGCACGCTGCAGTTGAAGAACGGCAAGGTGACCGGAGTGAGCGACCTCGGAGTCGACGGCGGCCGGGTCGTCGGGTTCGTGCAGGGAGGCAAGGGCGAACTGTACGTACTCGACCTGCGGGGCAGCGTCTCCCGCATCGACCCGACGTAACCGGACAGCCACTCTCGACCGTTCCGGCGCGCCCCTCCAGGACACGATGGTCCGCGCCGGACGGTCCTCCGAGAAGAGCACGCTGGTCCATCAGCAGCCCGACGAGGAGCGGCAGCAACGGGGTGCACCAGAACGAGGAGGCCGCAGGAAGCTAGCGGCGATCCTACGGCGCGGCTGTGGTGCGTGCCCTGTGCACCGGTCTGGAGAACAAGGAACCCCCGGGCCGCCGGCCTGGGGGTTTCGTAGTCAGCACCAGGCGGTGCCGTCATGGCTGGCTGTGACCTCCAGGCCGAAGTCGTCTGCGCCGTCCCCGAGATCGCTGGGGAACCACACGGCGAGATGGGCGGTAGTACCTGCGATGGGCTTCTCGAAACAGAGCGCCGAGGTGCCGACCGCGAGGCTGCCGGGGGCCGGGGAGGGCGAAGAGTCGGCACTCGCGAGTCGCCAGCCGTCCTCCGCGGCGGCTTTGCGATAGAAGGTCAGCACGCTGGCCCGGGAGGTCGTGAGTCGGTAGTACTGCCCGGCGTAGGCGAACCCGTCATCCTCGTCGCATCCGGAGTACCGCTCGTCGTCGGGCTGCGTCCGGTTCGGCTGCGCGTCGAGGATGGACAGAGACGCCAAGACGGGGGCGAGTTCCTCGTCAGCCTCGGTACAGCCGTAGAGCCCACCCGACAGCGCCCACACTCCCGTTGCCGCGATGACGGCCATGCCGCTCGCCCCGACGAGAATCAGTGTGGCCGCCGCCTTCAGCTTCATGGCGCGGAGGGTAGCGCAGCCGACGCATGGGAGCGGGGCCCCTTGGCAGTTCGGGGATGCGTCCAACCGAGTACCAGGAGGCCCCTGTTGCCGCAGTCTTCTCGCCTCCGCGTGCGTGAGTCCAACTCGCCGCCACCGTCGTCGTGCGACTGCCTCGCGCACAGGTTCGGCAACGCGCGGACGGGCCGGGCTGCAAGAAACAACTGCTAGCTGATGCGCTTTGCGATGACCGAGTTGTCAGGGAACGCAGAGTTCAGAGCGGCGTTCCATCTGAGGGTGAGGGTCCACGAGTTGGCCGTGGCGTTGACCGCCGGCGTGGTGTGGGAGGGCGCCGGGGTGCCCACGGGGCGTCGCCATCCATCGAAGCTGAGGCCGCCGTCGGAGGACGTGCTCTCCCAGACGTAACCGTCGGTCCCGACACAGGCGATCAGTACGCGTTGCTGGTTTGCGTAGCCCGCCTGCCCGGGACCGACCACGGCGGTCTGGGTGCCCAGTCGCGCCGCTGCCACGCCGCTCTCGCAGACAGCTCCGCCGTTGACCTGGGTCACGCTGCTGACAGCGCCGCTCGTGGTCGTCGTCACGCGCCAGACGTGATTGTCGGTTCCTGTGACGAAGCTGCGGTACACCCTTTCGTAGCGCTCCGTCCCGTAGACGGCGATCTGACTGTTGCCTTCGATGTCCGGGTGGTCCGAGGAGAGGATCGCGTGGTTGTCCACCGTCCAGCCCCGAGGCGGCTGTACGACGCCGTTGTTGTGGTACATGAAGGCGTAGCTGATGACCCGGTACTCGTTGGGCACCTGGATGAAGAGACCGCCCGTGCCCGAGACCGTCGAGGAGACCAAGGGGCTGCCGATCGCCCTGGCACCGGTCGGGAGCCGGGTCCACGGTTCCCAGAAATTGGCGGATCCGCTGTTCACCTGGCTGTACCAGATCTCACCGTCCAGGCCCCTCACGAAGACCGTCGCCCGCCCGGGCGGCCATTCGACGATGCGCGGCGGGGACGTGGTACGGGTCGAGTTGTCCCCGCCGAGAGGCCGCCAGCTTCCGCCGTTGTAGCGGAACCAGACGTTGTTGTCGACGCCCCGACCGACGTCGTAGGTGGCTCCGCCGATCGTCACGGAATACACGGCGGAATAGGTTCTGGCATCACCGCCGAAATTGATCCAGTCCGTCTCGGCGGCATGCGCGGGCCCTGGCAGGCCGACCAGCATGAGGAGACTTCCCATGAGTACGGTACTGAGCACCCGCCAGACCCGGGCGGGTCGTCCATACGTCAACGCCACGGCGAATCCTTCTCTGTTTCCGTTGATGCTTCTTCGGGCCGTCCGTCGGCACCGGCTCGAGGCGGAGGCGTGAAGGCGGGGACACGCACGACTCTGTGTGAGGGGCGGTGCGTGGGTGTCCGCATCCGTGAGCCGGGCACGGCCGCCTCCCCCCGGGGCGGCCTCTTCGCGACGGTTCTTCCTGCGCGACAGTAGTCACCTCATGCCGGGCAACTTGCTTGTGCGCGCACGTATGCTGACACCACCGTGCACTCCGGACGCTCGGAGAGGTGTGGTCGGTGAGGGAGGCTCTCAAGCGAGCGGCTCTGTCACGTGAGCGGTGGTAGCGCTGTGTTCCGCCGACGATGGTAGGGCGGCGAGCGGAAGGCTGAGAGCCAGCGCCGTCGCGAGGACGGCCGCTCTACGTGCCACCGGCGGGCCGAGCCGTGGTGGGCGTGAGCCAAGAGCCGGTCTGTGTCGGCGTCGGCGTCGGCGTCGGCGTCGGCCGAGTCGGGCAACCGTCCCACCTGAAGGCAAGAAGGCATGGCGGGGGCGTACGGCAACGCCCTGACGGCATGTCCATGAACGGAGCTGACGGTGGAAGACACTGAGGGTTCCGCCCCGACTGTCGGCTGCCAGGATGCGATCCCTCAGTGCCAAGTCCTCCACGGCGAGGTCGACTTGAACGGCCGTCGCCTTCGGGTGACGAGTATCGAATTCGGTGAGATCGCGGACGCTGTGGTCAGGGGCTCAGCACTCCCTAGGACGCGAGACCTGTCCCGAGCGGTCAGTACAGGGCCTTGTAGCCCTGCCACCCACCGCCGATCCCGGTGCGAGGACCGAAGGATCCCCTGCCGTCGCCATTGTTGCGCCACAGCTTGCCGGAGGTGTCGCGGGAGACGAGGTCCGCCTTCCCGTCCCCGGTGATGTCGCCGGCGCCCACGACGACGTTGTAGGAGGCACCCCAGTTGTCGGCCACCTCGACCCGTGCCCTGAAGCCACCGGTCGCCGTGCCCGCGTACCGCCACAGCTTGTTCGACCTGTCCTGTGCCAGCAGGTCTCCGTACCCGTCACCGTTGAGATCGCCGACGCCGACGATCTTCTTGTAACCCGACCACTTGGAGAAGATCTTCACCTGGGCCGAGAGCTTTCCGCCGCTGGTGGCCTTGTACAGGTGGACGTCACCGGTGGACGCCCGGCGGGCGATCAGATCCGCCCGGCCGTCACCGGTGATGTCGCCCGGTGAGGTCAGCACGTCGTACTGGTTCCAGCCCGACGCTCCCAGCGTGGTGTACGGCGTGGATGTCGTCAGGGCTTTGCCGCACCCCGGCCGGTACGCCCGCAGCGCACCGCCGGCGAACCGCACGAGCACGTCGTTGCAGCGGTCACCGTTCAGGTCTCCGAACGGCACCGCCGTGATCGAGGCCGGCCAGCCCGAGGCCGAGGTCTTCGTCGAGAACTTCCCGGCGCCGTCACCCCGATGGAAGGACAGCGCACCCTTCGAGGTGAGCGTGACCAGGTCACCGATGCCGTCGGACCCGACATGGTCGCGTCGCACCGCGGCACCACCGGTCAGCTTCAGCGAGCCGGACACGGTCGCCGCCGCACCGTGCTTGTCGGCCGGGGCTACCGTCAGCGTCCAGCCGTACGTGCCGTTCGGCGCGTACGCACCCGTCGACGTCCTGCCGTTCCAGGACGTACGGACCGCGTCGTGCGCGGCGCCACCGGACAGTGTGCGCACGGTGACCCCGGTCGCCTTGTTCCTGAGCACCAGCGTCCACGACGCGGCCGGCTTCGACAGCCACCACGTGCCGTCCCACGAGGCCGACGAGTTCCCCAGGCCGATCGACGGTTCCGTATTCGTCCCCAGGACCGCGATGTCCGTGGCGGGGACGCCACTCCGCAGGACGTGGATGTCCTGGGAGGCCGGGTCGACGTAGGCCACCAGGCCGGTGTAGGGATCGACGTCCCACGTTCCGGCCTTGGCCGCCAGGGACCTGCTCACCGGGGAGCCGCTGGTGACGTCCGTGAGAGTCAGCGACTTGGAGTCACCCGTGACCAGGAAGCCGTCGCCCAGGCGGGTCCTTCCGTCGACGGGCACGGCGATGAGTGTCCTCCCGCGGGTGTCGTACACGAAGGCCTTCGACACCCTGCCCTCAGGAGAGGAGCACGAGCCGGACCAGTACACCCAGCGTCCCACCGCCTGGAAGCCGCTCAGACCGCAGCCGCTGCCACTGGCGAACACCCGGAACGACGTGATCGTGTTGCCCGAACGCACATCCTTGGCTGTGACCATGCCGTCGTCGGCCACCGTCCACAGCGTTTCCCCCCACAGGCGGGTGGGGACCGCACCGGCCGCGCCCGTCCGCGCGAGTACGACCTTCCGTGTGTCGAGATCCGCCACCATCAGGCCGTCTCCCGCGGGCGAGGGTCCATGCCAGGCCGCATATCGGCCCGCGACGTCCACCAGGCCATGGTTGTCCTGGAGGCCCGAACCCATCACGGTTCCGGGAAGGGACTGACCCCGGTCCAGGACGGAGACCTTCCCGGCCGTGCTCCGGATGACCGCCCGCCCGTCACCCGTACCCATCAGGTCGGGACAGTCCCCATGGTCCCCGGCCGTGATCCCGCACCTCGGGGTCGCTCCCCGGTCCGTGCGGGTGCCCGCCGTCAGAGCGTCCGCCGTGGTCAGTGAGCGGCTGTACAGGCGCGTCGCCCCGTCGCCGGACTCGTAGGTCATCAGCTCACCGCCGCTCAGATCGAGCGATTCGATCTCCAAGGGCACGGGCGGAAGGTCCACGATCCGGCGGGCCCGGGGCAGACCGTCGGCGCCCGCCTCGACCTTGGCGATGCCGTAGTCCGGAGAAGACTCTCCGCCGGCGATGACCAGGCCGCCGTCGGGGCTCACGACGGCGGTGGGAGCGGCGCGCTTGAGCAGGGGCAGCTCCGCGGAGCCGTCGAAGGGCAGCGCCGACACACTCCAGACGGAGGACGCGTCGCGCCGCGCGACGACGACCGCGTCACCGACTACGCCGAGGATCATGTTCTCCGAAGTGCGGGGGAACGCGACCTCGTGAGCGGGGGCATCGTAGGCACCCTCGGCGTACACCCGCACCCGGGACGTGCCGTACCAGCTGACCAGGTAGTCGGGTCCCACCACGGTGGCCGTGCTCGCCACCAGTGGCGGCAGGATCGTGGTGGCACCGGTCTCCGCGTCCACCCAGGCGTACCGGAGGACCCGGTTCGGGCCGTCGTAGTCGAAGTAGTTGACGAGGATGCCGGATGCCGAACCCCTGGGGAAGAAGGGGAAGACCGTCCCGTCCGGGAGCCCGGTCACCTGCCTCTGCACCGTGCCGCCGTTCTCGTTGCGCAGCAGGAACAGCCCGGTCCGTTCCCCATCTGTCGACGTGCTGGTCAGGACAGTGCGGCCGTACGTCTGCATGTACCTCTGGCCCGTCGGGATGGTCACCGTTTCCGTCTTACCGGTTCCCATGTCCCGGAGCAGGACGTCTCCACCACTGGTCTGGGACGGGCGCAAAGCGACGACGTCCGAAGCCGTGCCGTATGACCCCGCGGTGCGCGGTTCGAGTCGCTCGCCACCTTCCACCGGCTTTCGGCTGCCGTCGTAGCTGGTCCACCACAGGCCGTACCCCTCGGCGGTGGAGCGGTACTCAAGGAAACCGGTCGACCCCGCACTCTGCAGATACGCCGAGCGCGGAGTCGTGCGCATGGTGGCCGGAATGATGATCTCCGACGCGTTGTCCGCGTACGCGGGTGCGACCAACGGCGGCACGGCGGACACAGAGAGCGTCAATCCTATGAGCGCGGTGAGCGAACCACGCACGAAGGCATGACGAGTCATTTGCTTCCCCTCACCGGCGGAGGGCCCCATCCCCCCGAACAAGCGGGCGGATATTAGCATCGGTTGACGACAGATGACCTTGCTGAGCCGGTTGGCCGCCCCGTGGTGCAGCGCCACTGGCGCACTCGCTCCGGACGTGGCCGCTCCGAGTCCGGGAGTGGCGGGTGGGCCGAGACTGCGACAGACAACCCCGGGTGCACGCACCGCACCCGTGATGCCAACTTCAGACCTGCGGGGAACAGCAGGTTGAGGTCACCAGACGCGGAGAAGTGTCGCACCGCCCCACGAATCCGCAGCTCAAGCCGGTCTTCCGAGGCTGGAGGCGTTGTGCGTACGGCTACCGTCCGGAACCCGTGTCCTCCGCGTGCTTCATCTTCGTGCGCCTGACGGCTCGGGACCTGCCGGACAGCATTCGGGAAAACACAAACCCCAGGCCGCGGCGGGGCGGTTGTGAAGTCCTGGTTGGGCCCGGGGCGAGTTCCCGCTGTTCCCCGTGGTTCCCCGCAGGATCTGGCACGCGAATGGCACGGGTTCTTCGCCTCGTACGTCCCTTCGCGTAGCTGTGCTGGGAGTGCTGTCTGATCCTCAGCCGACGACAGTCAGCCATGTCGGCGGGTGCGTCGACCGCCTCCAGCGGTCGGATCGGATGTCACCGCACATCCAACCGCTACGCCCGCCACCTCGGCGAACCTGTGCGGTCACAGCACTGGAGATGAACGAAGCCCCTGGCAGCTGGCCGGAGCGGGTTCGCGGACCCATTCTGCTGTTACTCACTTTCGGGTGACGGCCCGGAACCCCAGCAGGGTGGCGCACCATGGCGGAGAGAGGCCCTGCCCCAATCCCTGCAAGACCTCCCCCGACCTGTGGGTACGTCAACGCGACCATATGCGACATAAATGGGCGTTGCATCTGAGGGTCATGGAAATATGGGCAGCAGGTAACAGAGGCCATGTTCTGCCCGTGAGTGCCCGGTGGTGTGGACAAGGTGTGTGTGCGGCCAGCCGGTCGCCGACGCACATCACACCAGATCCCGCCGCCTGTTCAGGCTGTCGGGGATGGTGTCCGCACCCTGAGGGGGACTCATGTCCGCTTCCGCTTCTGTCACCGCTCGCAGTCTCGTCGCCGCCGCGCTCGCCGCAGGCGCCGTGGTCTCCATGGTCACGCTGCCGGCGTCGGCCGCCGACCACCGTCCGGAGCGGTCGCGGGTGACGATCTCGGACGTCCAGTACAACTCCCCCGGCCACGACGACGGCTCCAACCGCTCCCTGAACCGGGAGTGGGTGGAGATCACCAACAACGCCCGCCGCAGCGTCAACCTCGACGGCTGGACCCTGAAGAACAAGGACGGCAAGACCTACACCTTCGAGGACTACCGCCTGGAGGGCCGTACCACGGTCCGCATCCACACCGGACGCGGACGCGACACCGACACCGACCTGTACCAGGACAGCCGCCGCTACATCTGGGACAACCGCGACACCGCCACCCTCCGCAACGACCGCGGACGCTACATCGACAGCGACTCCTGGGGCCACCACCACGGTGGCGGCCACCACAACAACGGCGGCGGGCACCACAACAACGGTGGCGGGCACCACAACAACGGCGGCGGCCGCCACCACTGACCCCACACCACACGCACACCCCGACAACAACACGGGCGCGCCCGGCCACCCACGGCCGGGCGCGCCCCTGTCAGTGCAACCGATGACCACACTCTGACCTTTGAGCCGTCAGCCGCACGGCCTATGACACAGCTCGCGCTACTCCTCAGACCCTGGGTAGTCGGGCGGACCTGGGTGTGTCAATTTAACGGCTGATCTTGGTTGTTGATGGTCAGTTGTTGCTCGGGGTGAGGCGGCCTTCGAAGGCGATCTGGAACGCGTTGAGTGGTGCTTTCCAGCGCATGGTCCACCTCTTGCGGCCCTTCCCGGTCGGGTCGAGGCTCATCAGCGCCATGTAGATGCACTTCAGAGCGGCGGCTTCGTTGGGGAAGTGTCCGCGGGCGCGGACGGCCCTGCGGATGCGGGCGTTGACGCTCTCGATCGCGTTCGTGCTGCAGATGACCTTGCGGATCTCGACGTCGAAGGCGAGGAAGGGCACGAACTCGGCCCAGGCGTCCGACCACAGCTTCACGATCGCCGGATACTTCTTCCCCCACGCCTCCTGGAACTCCAGGAACCGCTCCGTCGCCGCGTCCTCGCTGGGCGCGGTGTAGACGGGCTTGAGTGACTTGGCGACCTTGTCCCAGTCCTGACGGGCGGCGTAACGGAACGAATTCCGCAGCAGGTGAACCACACACGTTTGAACAATCGTGCGAGGCCAGGCGGCCTCCACGGCCTCGGGAAGGCCCTTGAGCCCGTCGCAGACCAGCATCAGCACGTCGTCCAGGCCGCGGTTCTTCAGCTCGGTGAACACGTGCAGCCAGTACTTGGCGCCCTCGCCGCCATCGCCGGCCCAGATGCCGAGGATGTCGCGGGTGCCGTCCACGGTCACCGCCATCACCACGTAGACCGGACGGTTCGCGACCTGCCCGTCCCTGATCTTGACGTTGATGGCGTCCACGAACAGGACGGGATAGACGCGGTCGAGGGGACGGTTCTGCCACTCGGCCATGCCCTCCATCACCTTGTCGGTGATGGTGGAGATGGTCTGCTTGGACACCTCGGCGCCGTAGACCTCGGCCAGGTGAGCGGCGATCTCGCCGTGCGTGAGCCCCTTCGCGGACAGCGACAGCACCATCTCGTCGACCCCGGTCAGCCGCCGCTGCCGCTTCTTGACGATCTGCGGCTCGAACGTGCCCGAGGTGTCACGCGGGACTTTGACCTCGACCGGCCCGACGTCGGTCAGCACGGTCTTGGCCCGGCCTCCGTTACGGGAGTTGCCACTGCCCCGGCCGCCGGCATCGTGCTTCTCATAGCCGAGGTGATCGGTGATCTCGCCTTCCAGGGCAGATTCCAAGACCCGCTTCGTCAGCTGCTGCAGCAGCCCACCCTGCCCGGTCAGCTGCAGCCCCTCCGACCGGGCCCGCTCCACCAGCATCGCGACCAGTTGCTCGTCGGACACGGGCGCAGGCTGCCCGGACTGGGCACTCTCGACAGGCTCCACGGTCTCCAACTCCACGACGGTATCAGTCACTTGACGTCACTCCCATGATCGTCAGATCCGCCGTTAGATTTACACTCCCGCGGACCTCCGGGCATGGGTCAGGCGAAGAGGGCAACGGGTCCGGTTGGTTATCGGCTCTGCCGGCCGTCTGGCGGGATCGACGGCCGGACCGGAGCCGCCACCGACTACTCGTAGGTGGTAGCAGTTTGTAGAGCTCGTGCGAAGAAGCTCCAGTCACCGCTGGCGGGCAGATTGCGGCCAGCGTTGCTGTACCAGCCGTCCGCGTCGTCGATCCAGGCCGCCAGCGCCTCCAAGAAACTCGCGAGGTCCGCGTTCTCCCATGAGTGGCCCTCCTCGATGTGGCTCCGGTGGAGGGCACGGACGAAGGCAGCCAGGTCTTCTCTGCTGTCGACGTGATCAGGAGAAGCGGTCATGCGAGGCACCCTACTTGGCATGCCTGCGGTAAGGCCGAGCCTGGTGAGCACCGCCTTAGGAGTTCGATACGACGCCCTCAGCGGCCGGTTGCTGCGAGGTAGAGGCTGACGTCTACGACCGCCCGTAATTGCTGGCGTCCGTCGCTGTTGATGTCAGCCATGGATGTCAGGTGCCCCGCCGGTGTGGCTACGGGCGACGGTGGGCGGCAGGGTCCGTTCCGGGTGCCGGAGTCCGGGACAGGTCCAGGCGGCAGATGTCCGAGCCCAGGACGGCGGCACCCTCGACGAAGCAGCGGGCATGCTAGACGATGATGTGGATGGCGTGGGACTGGGTGGGGACGACAGTTGCGGGTCTGTCCGGTGTGGTGGGGACTGTGTTCACCTGGCTGGCGGGAGCGCAAGGGCGTCAGCATGCGGCGCAGATGCTGGCCCGTACGCAACAGGCTGAACGTCGAGCCAGGCTGTGGCATGAACGTCGGGAAGCCTATTTTGGCGCGCTTCGTGTGATCGACCTCGATCTACGGCGCGAGCGGTACAAGGAGCTTGGGATGCTTGACAAGCTCCGTGAGGTTGAAGGGCATTGGACGAAGGCCAAACGGGTGGAGCTCACGACTGAGGCTGCAACGGCCCTGTGGGCGTTCGGTAGCGACCGGGTCAGGGACTTGGCTACACGGTGGATCACTGCAAGTGATGCCGACAACGTGACAGAGATGCGCCGAATCGCGCTCGAGTTCCGGGCAACCGTCCGTGAAGAATTGCAGGATGGCAGCCAGGGCTGACCCACGCGCCCTACAACCACGGCTCCGGAGGCCGCTTGGTCCCCAGGCGACGTAGCAGGTCCCGGCCCTGCACGTGGCAGATTGGGCGTGGGTGAGTCCACGGATGGACCACGGCTGGCTGAGAGGACGCAGGGGAGTCTGCAATCTTCCCGTAGAGCCTGAGTTTGGAGTGACCGCCCCGTCTCGGTCGGTGGGAAGTCTGTCTGTGCCCATGTCGAGACGCATCGCAGCACACTGAAGCAACTCCGCAACTTAGTAGCAGAGTTGAGGCGGGCGAATGAGATCCTCAAAGCCGTGAGCGCCCTTTTTTGCGGCCGAACTCGACCGTCCCCGGACGAGGCCGACCAGGTGATCGAGCATCTCAAGGACAAGGGCCTCGGGGTCGGGTTCACCTGCCGGGTGCTGGAGCTCTCGGAGTCGGCGTACTACGCACGAAGAAGCGGCCGAAGTCGGCCCGCCAGCTGCGCGACGATCAGCTGATGCCGCTGATCGAACAGGTCCATGCTGAGTCCGGCGGCACCTTTGGTGTCCGCCGGATCACCCACGCGCTGAGACGCAAGGGTGTCTTCGTGGCACGCTGCACCGTCGAGCGGTTGATGTGTGCGGTTGGCCTGGAGGGTGTGATCCGCGGGCAGCGTCGCCGCACCACGGTGCCGGAGCCGGCGGCACCCAGACCGCCGGACCTGGTCGACCGCGTCTTCACGGCCCCGCGGCCGGATCAGCTGTTGGTGGCGGACATGACGTATGTGCGCACCTGGTTCGGCTGGGCGTACGTGGCGTTCGTCCTAGACGTGCACTCGCGGATGATTGTCGGCTGGCAGGTCGCGAACCACATGCGGACCGAACTGCCGTTGGACGCACTGGAGATGGCGTTGTGGAGACGGAGGATCAAGGAGGACTCAGATCTCATTCATCACAGCGACTGCGGGTCGCAGTACATATTCATTCGGTATGCCGAGAGGCTGTCCGAGATCAGGGCTTCAGCCTCGGTCGGCTCGGTCGCGGACAGCTACGACAACGCGATGGCCGAGGCGCTGAACGGCACCTTCAAGGCGGAGCTGATCGAGATGAAAGGACCGTGGCGGGACGTTGACCAGGTCGAGCGGGCGATCTTCCAATGGGCCACCTGGTACAACGAGGAACGGCTCCACTCCGCCCTCGACTGCGTACCGCCCGCCCGAGTGCGAACGCGAGTGATGGCGACGACAGGAAGCCATCCCTGAGTCCGCCTGAAACAGGATCACCGGACTCTACGAAAACTCGGGGCAGCTCAGCGTGTTGCCAAGAGGCAACCTGTTACGGCTTGAAGCGACGCGATGGTGACTGGCGCCATCCAGTAAGGCATGCTGGGGCCCGAGGTTGATTTGTCGGGGGGCGACGTGCTCACAGCAGTCACAGCAGTTGGTGGTCTTCTAGGGTTGATCCTTTCTTTGCTGCTCCTGGCGAAGCAGACCAAGCATGTCTCGGAGCAGGTGCTGGCTTCCAATACTTTGAATGCCGCTCACGGGCTGGACCACACGATACAGAGCCTGCGTGAGATTTATTTCAAGATGATGGATCACCCTGGCATGAGGGCATATTTCTACGACAACAAGCCCTGTCCGGATTCAGGGGAAGAGCGCGAAAAAGTCCTTCTGTTTGCAGAACTGTTTGCCGACATGCTTACGGATGGCCTAAATGTCACCAGTCGGATTCCGGGAACGGTATCGCATGAGGGTTGGAGTGACTACAGTAGATTCATCTTGGATAACAGTCCTGCCGTGCGGTCCCTGATTGGCGAACATCCTAATTGGTGGCCGGCTCTAGCAGATCTTCATTAGGTCTTTCCTCGGCGACGCTTCACTCAGCCTGCTCTCACCTACCGCACCGTCCGTTGCCTCCGGACCAGGGAGCGCACTTACCTTGTCGGGATTGCCGAGGGCGCGGCTGGAAGCGTGTCGGTTCACGCACGTCCCTGGCGCTCTCCGCCGTCGCCGACGCACGCGTGCCACATCGAAGCGGCGCTGCCTCGACTGCGACGGCAGCGGCAAGGAGTGAGCGCGGATGGCTTACAGGATCGTCCGTTACCCCTCTGGGGACTCACCGCGACTCGGAGCGATGACGCTGCATCCGTCCCTGGAGTCCGTTCCCCGGGCTCGACGCTGGTTCCGGAAGTTCATCGCCCCGTACAACTCGGCCTGCTCGGTCGAGGACTGCGTGCTGATGATCTCGGAACTGGTCACCGACGCCATCCGCTACGGGCGGGCCGAAGACCCGTGGGTCGTGCGGGTGGAGTGGTTCAGGGCGGAAACCTCACTCGGCGTCGAGGTGCACAACCCTGGCTTTCCGGCGAACGTACGGCTTCGGCGTCCCGATGCCAACGACGCGCACGGTCGCGGCCTGCTGCCGTCGATTCGATCGCGGAGTCATGGCACTCAGGAGCCAGTGGCTTCGGTGCACAGATTCGTCGCTGTTCTGGTTGACCAGTTGACTTGGCCAATCTCGACAGGCGGCGGCGTTCACGGCGGTGGTGCTGGCCGCTGATCGTCAGGGACTCGAAGACACTTACCGGTTTCCCTGAGCCGCGGGTCGCCTGCTGCCGACTGTGATGGCTTGTCTCAAGTGCGTCGACTGGCGAGTCGGTAGACCACATATGAGAAGCCGAGGATGACGTCGACGGCTGCCCAGAGGCCGATGATGAGTCCCACGCCGATGGTGGTCCCTACATCGCTCGCGTCCTCGCACAGCTGCAAGGCGTCACCGGTCTGGCCTTGGCACTCTTCGGGAGTGCCACTGCCGCTTGCGGCGCCCGTGATCACCCAGATCAGGAACAGGATCTGGATGGCCAGGAAGAGCCACAGAAAGACACGGCGTTGCTTCTTGGGCCGGGGTGCCGGCTGACCTTGATAGGGGCTGTTGGGTAGGGGGCTTTGTGGTGGCGCTGACCGCACGTTCGGTGATGGGGCGGGCCCCTGTGAGTTGCGGGGGCCCCATGACTGCGGCTCTTGAGCGCGGTGTGGGTCATCCATGGCGCGCCCTCCTCTGCTGCCTGGGTTCATGGTGCGCTTGCGTCGTCGATCGCGCTCGTTGGTCGCCACTGTGATTCTTCCCGCGTTCCTCTGCCGGGAGCTCCCCTGGCGCCTGGAGAGCTATGCCGAGCCGGGCCCACGGGCTGATCTTCGTAGGGGAGAAAGGCGCTCCCTTCCGGCGCAGCGCCTTCGGGCGGAAGTGGCGGAAGTGGCGGAAGGCACGTGAGGCCGTCGGGATGGCGGAGGGATTCCGGTTCTGCGATCTCCGGCACACGGGGCACATGCTCTCCACGCGCTCCGGGGCCACGCTCAAAGACACCATGGTTCGCGCCGGGCAGTCCTCGCAGAAGGCGGCGCTGATCTACCAGCACTCCGACGACGAGCGGCAAGAAGAGGTCGCTGCCGGGCTGGACGCCACCGTGCGGAAGGCGCGGGGCGCTGCCAGGGAGAAGGAGCCCGACGGGCGTTCTGGCACGAATCTGGCACGCGACGAGTGATCGCAGCGGACAGCAAAACGGCCCAGGTCTTTGACCTGGGCCTTCTTCATGGAGCGGGTGACGAGAATCGAACTCGCGCTCTCAGCTTGGGAAGCGACGGCGCTTGAGTGGGCGTTACGGCTCTGACCTGCACAGATGTCGTTCCTTGGAGCGGTCGCCTCGGGCGGATTGGACCGCTGTTGACCGTGGTTGCCCGCCCGTACGGGCACGCTATGGGCACGACATCGTGGAGCAGCGGGATATCGCGGCAGCAAGCTGGTAGTCGCCTCTGGTGTGGAGCGGCCCGCTATCCGCTCAAGCAGTCTCATCGCGAGTGCACACGGCTGCGGAGGAGGGGTTCAGACCGTTGGCCGGCGTGGCCTTGATGCCGTCCTTCGCCCGTACTCCTCGACCGCGCGCACCGGATCGTCCTCGCGCAGGAGGCGTACGAGTTTCCCCGGGGGTGAACTCCCACTACCGGCGCCGACGCGAACACGGTGACTGGCACAACGCCGCCCTGCGCCACCTGCTCAACCGCTTACTCGGCCAGCTCCATCACTGTCTGAAGGCCCGGTAGCCGTTCGACGAGCAGCGCGCCTGGTCACCGCTGGTCCTGCCCCAGGACGCATCAGGCGCTCAGACGTTAACCGGGGTGCTCGCGATATCGGAGTCGATCCCCTTCTCGCTGGTGCGCCCCTTGGCGCCTCGCAGATCAACCGCTCGTCGTCTCGCACCGCTTCGACATCCGTCCAGCGGTCGGCGGGGTCGACCAGGGTCCAGCCCTCCGTCAGCAACCAGGAACGGAACACCTCGCAGACCCTGTCCTCGTTGCTGTCCCGGGCCAGGATTCTCCGCAGGGCCGCGAGATCGGTGTCCTGGTTGCGGCGCAGTCGTCCTCGGCCGTCCGCGTCGAGGTCGGCCGGGCGGATCACGACCAGCCGAAGACCCTGTGCGGGGATCTCGGTGTCACGGCGCGTGTCGTACAGCGTCCGTTGTGCGCCCCGATGCATGCCGCTGACGGTGAGCTTGTCCGGCTTGTCGAAGTGAGGCATCGGCTGGTCGTGCTGCAGCTCCCGGTATTCGACGACGAGCCGGTGCCCGGGCCAGTACGCGTCGACCGGCAGTTTGGCTCGCCGCCCGCTCGCGCCGGGGTCCCCAACAGCCAGTCGAACCGGTGCTGGGTCAGCGCCGGCTCACCGAGGATCCGCTCGCACAGGCCGACCACTTACGCCTCGTCGCTGTCGTCTCTCGCTCCCATGGCCGCGCATCATGCCAAGCCTCCACCGACAAGACACCCGGTCAGACGGCGCGGACTCCGGCCCGGACTGTGTAAACACGGACCCTTCAAGCCGGTTGCGGGCAGCCTCACTTGGAGGGCCTGCAGGCGAGGTGGCCGATGTTCACCGCGGTGACCGCGGGGCTGTCGAGTCCGCTCTCGGCTTCTCCTCAGAAAAGCCTCAGAGTTCCACCAAGCCGCGATGCGGAGTCGGGCGCGACCATCGAGCGGTCCCGGTCCGTCCGGCCCTGGGGCCGAGTTGGAGCGACACGCGTCGGCAGGCCCGGTGCCGACATCAGAGCGTTGTCGCTCCGCTCAGTGCCACCGGCCGTTCCCATCGGCGTAACAAACAGAGACACCGAGATACGGAGATACGGAGTCGTCATGATCTTCAGGAGCAAGTACCCGGATGTCGCCGTCACCGATCGCCCCCTCCACGAGTGGGTGCTCGGTGAAGCCTCGGGGCGTGGAACCCGGCCGGCCTTGGTGGACGTGTCCAGTGGACGAACGGTGACGTACGCCGAACTGGTCGCGCTGGTCCGTGGGCTCGCGGCGGGCCTCGCCGCCGAGGGCATCGGCAAGGGGGACGTGGTCGCGCTGCACTCGCCGAACACCGTCCTGTTCCCCGTGGTCCTCTACGCGGTCACCGCCGCGGGCGGAACGGTGACCACACTGTCGCCGCTGGCCACGCCCGCCGAGATCGCCAAGCAGCTGATCGATGCCGAAGCGCGGCTGATGGTGAGCGTGTCGCCGCTGGTCGAGACGGCGCGGGCCGCGGTCGAGCTGGTCCGGCGGCAGACGGGCCGGGACATGGAGATCCTGGTCTGTGACAAGGCGGACGGGTATCGATCGGTGCTCGGGTTGCTGAACGACGGCACCGTGCCCGCGTTCTCGACCGATCCGGCCGTGGACGTCGCCGTGCTGCCCTATTCGAGTGGAACGACGGGCGTACCCAAGGGCGTGATGCTGACCCACCGTAACCTGTGCACCAATCTCGAACAGTTGAACGGGCTGCATCGGGTCGACGAGAACGACCGTGTCATTGCGATTCTGCCCTTCTTCCACATCTTCGGGCTGACCGCGCTGGTCAACAACGCGCTGCGCCGTGGCGCGACCGTGTACGTCCACGCCCGGTTCGATCTCGACGCGTTCCTGACCAGCCTGGAGCGCGACCGCATCACCCACGCCTACGTCGCCCCGCCGGTGATGCTCGCGCTGGCCAAGCACCCCGCGGTCGGGAAACTGGACCTGTCGCACCTGCGGCGCGTCATCTGCGCGGCGGCGCCGCTCGACGCGGGACTGCAGGCGGCGGTGGCCGACCGGCTGAGGGTGGAGGTCGGGCAGGCGTACGGCATGACCGAGCTGTCCCCCGCCTCGCACATCCATGCCGACGGCAACCGGGACGAGCCCGTCGCCTGCGTGGGGCATCTGCTCCCGTCGACGCAGGCACGTCTGGTCGATCCCGAGACCGGTCAGGACGTGGCGGAGGGCGAGCCGGGCGAGGTGTGGATCCGCGGGCCGCAGGTCATGAAGGGCTACTTCGGGCGGCCGGAGGACACCGACGCGACCGTCGACGCCGATGGCTGGCTGCACACCGGTGACATCGGCCGGGTCGACGAGGACGGGAACTGGTTCATCGTCGACCGGGTCAAGGAACTCATCAAGTACAAGGGGTACCAGGTGGCGCCGGCCGAGCTCGAAGCCATCCTGGTGCAGCATCCCGGTATCGCCGACGCGGCCGTGATCGGAGTCGACGACGAGGAGGGCAACGAGATACCGAAGGCGTTCGTGGTGCCCATGACCGGGGTGCCGATATCCGCTGCCGAGGTGATGGCCCACGTCGAGGGCCAGGTCGCCCCGTACAAGAGGATCCGCCGGGTCGAGTTCATCGAGGCCGTACCGAAGGCGGCCTCGGGGAAGATCCTGCGGCGCCGACTGCGGGAACGGGAGCCGGCGGGTTCCTGAACGGAGCCCCTGCACGCGGACCCGGCGTTCGGGTCGGACTTGGGGCGCGCGCCCAACTCCCATGAGATAAAAAGACGTTGTAAAGTTTTCGTGTGGACAGCGCGGTTTACCGATTCGGGCAGTACGCGCTGGACGCGGGCCGCCGTCGACTCAGCCATGACGGACGACGGGTCGAGGTCGAGCCCCAAGCCCTGGAACTGCTGTGCTACTTGGTCGAGCACCGTGGCCGCGTCGTGCCGGAAGAAGAACTGCGCGACAGGATGGGGCGCGGACAGAAGGCCGGCGAGGTCAGCGGCGCCGCACTCGCCGCATCGCTGCGCTCGGCCCGTCTCGCGATCGGTGACAGCGACACACGACAGCAGTTGATCCGCACCATGCTCCCGCGCGGCCATCGGTTCGTCGCGCGGACGACGGTGGCTTCCGCCGCTCCGGCCGCCACGTCCCCGGCCCCCGGCGTTCCGGCGGTGGTGGAGGCGGATCACGAGGTCATCCGGTTCTGCCGGTCCGCCGACGGCACCCGTATCGCCTACGCGCTCACCGGAGAGGGGCCGCCGCTGGTGAAGACCGCCAACTGGCTGACCCACCTCGACCTTGACCGGACCAATCCGATGTGGGCGCACTGGTTCGACGGCCTCACCCGCGGTCGGCAACTCGTCCGCTACGACGAGCGGGGTTGCGGCCTCTCCTCATGGGACATGGGCAGCTTCACGCTCGACGACCTGGTCGCCGACCTCGACTCCGTGGCCGATGCCGCCGGCCTCGACCGCTTCCCCCTGCTCGGGGTGTCCCAGGGCGGCGCGGTGGCGGTCGCCTACGCCGCGCTTCGCCCCGAGCGGGTCAGCCACCTGATCCTCACCTCCGCCTATGCCCGGGGGCAGCAGATCCGTGCGGGCAGTGCCGCCGAGCGCGACGCCGCCGAGGTCGACCTCGACATCGCCCGCGCCGGATGGCGTTCGCAGGACAGCAGCAGCTTCGTGCGCTACTTCGCCTCCCAGTTCCTCGCCGACGCCACTCCCGCGGAGTGGGACGCGTTCGCCGCCTACCAGCGGCAGACGACCTCGGTCGCCAACGGCCTGCGCTTCCTGGAGGAGTTCACCCGCATCGACGTCTCCGGCATCGCTCACGACGTGACCTGCCCGACGCTGATCATCCACTCACGTGACGACCCGCGCGTTCCTGTCGCACAGGCACTGGAACTGGCCACGCTCATCCCCGACAGCCGACTGGTCCTGCTCGACAGCCGCAACCACCTGTTCACCGCGGACGACCCGGTCTGGCCGACCTTCCTCACCCATCTCTACAACTTTCTCTCCGAGTAGTCCGGCTCATGGGACGCCCACGACGACGGGAGGGCCCCGCAGGGCGCGGCGCTCGGTTGTATCGGCTGTTTCGGCGACTGAGTGCGGATCTCGGTCCGCACTCCGGTAAGCGTGGCGGTCGCTCAGGCCGTCGCCGTCCGGGGCAAGCACCCGAGGCTCTCGGGTATGTCGGCCAAGGGCCCCCAAAGCCGCCACGAGATGATCTTGATGAACCAGCAGGGCAGCTCGATGGGGGTCGCGCTCGTCTTCCTGAACGTCAAGGAGCCGCGGCCGGCATCGACGCGTGGTCCCTGGGCGGTACAGGGTGACCGGGCTCAGTCGATGGTGGTGTCCGCCTCCGGCGTCCTTCGCGCGTTGTTCCGGAGGTTGGCGAAGGGCAGAGCTCCTCCGTGGAGCTCTTTGAACTCGTCGATCAGATCCTGCTCGGCCTCACCCGCGTCGTCCTCGGTCATCGGCCGCCAGGCGACGAGCAGTGCGTCCGAGTCGGCCAGCTGCCAGATGTAGCGTCCGCCCCAGTGGCCGGCCAGCAGGCCGGTGCCGTGGCGGCGGTAGTCGGCAAGCCTCTGACTCAGTCCGTCCTGGCCTGCGGCCTTGCCGATGTACACGACCGTTGCTCCGTCCACCCAGGCATCGCCGAGCTTGTCAGCCGTCACGGATGGGTCGCGGCCTTTGAGATGTCCGGCAGGGCTCGCGGGTAGGAACGACGGGGGTGAGGTGTCCGTGCGGATCACCACGTAGATTCCGTGCCCGGTGGGAACGTTGCTGCTGGGCAGCTCCCGGAACGGCACGAAGCCGCGGAAGCCGCGTACGGTCAGGGTTCTCTGCGTCAGCTCTGGTGTCGGGCTCATGCCGGCCATCGTGCCAGGGGCGACTGACAGTCCCAGCCCTGTTCTCGTACCGCTACGGCCAGCTGGCGTGTGGCTCTCTGCGAACTCGGGACTTCCTGCCGACAGCAGAGCCGCCCACCCCTCTGTCGCGAGCTTGCGCTACTCGTCCTCCGGCATGTGCGGGCAGGGTCGATCGAGCAGTCCGCAGTGTCAGACGTGACCGGTAGGGTCCCCGCGACGGTGTGAGCCGGCGGTGGAGGAGATATGGCGAGACGAATGCGGGACGAGGCGTTCCGGACAGAGCAGGAGCAGGGGCGCTATGCCCCTCACGTGCGTCCGATCAACGAGATGGTCGACGCCTTGCGCGACCAGGACGGGCGTGGCTGGATGCCGCACGTCGCCCCCTGGCACGGGGGAGTGGAGGCGCGCGCCCTGTCGGTCCTGCGGGACCCGGGCCCCAAGACGCAGGACGGGGTCGGCTCCGGATTTCTGTGCGTGGAGAACGACGATCCGACAGCGGAGCTTCAGGTCCAGCTCTTCGAGGGGGCGGGCATCGCGCCGGGAGACGTCACTCCCTGGAACGCCTACCCCTGGTACATCAACCGCTCGCCGAAGGCGGCCGAGCTTCAGGCCGGCGTCGAGGTGCTGAAGCAGCTGCTGGGGTTGATGACGAAGGTCGAGGTCGTGCTTCTCCAGGGAGGCGAAGCACAGGACGCGTGGCGCCGCCTGCTCAAGACACACCCAGGAGTCGTCCGTGAACGGAGTCCGAAGGTGGTCAGCACCTATCACCCGGGACGGCAGGCCCTCTTCGTGCGAGACCCGGATGAACGCACCCGCCGCGCACGACACAGAGTCGACTCCTGCCAGACCGTCGGCGACGTGCTCCGCGAGAAGGACGGACAGAGATGAGGTCGCCCGGCAGGCCCGGACCGGGCCGTGGATCGGCTGACCCATGGGCGAGGGGTGGCGCCGGGGGAGGTGGCAAAGCCGCCAATTGTAGAGCTCCGTTCCTCCCTGAGACCACCACCCGCCGGACCCGCAGCCGCGTCTCGGTCGGCGGCACACCTGCGCCTCCCCGCGGGCGGCCGGCCCTCCCCATCCACAGACGGCGAACTGATCACTGCGATCGCCGCAACCATGGTGAGCGCGCTCATCACGGGTTACGTTGGGTTCCCCATGGCGTTTCTGACATGACGTCCGTGAAGTCGCGGACGACTTCACGGACGCCGGTGTGCTTGTCGGGCCGACCTGCGCGAACGGTGTGCGACTAGCCGATGACGATGTCGCAGTCGGCCGTCCCGCGGGCGGCGATGGTGGCGAAGTCCGCCTGGACGAAGGGGTCGTACGCCGCCGCGGTCAGGGAGCGCGTCGACTTGCGGGGCACCCACTTCGTGCCGGTCGAGTGCCGGACGTCCGCCGCGTCCCACGACAGGTCACAGACCCAGTGGACGTTGCGGCCCGCGGGCCGCGGGTTGGTCGCGTCGGCGTCGATCCTCCAGTTGCCGTCCGCGTTCACGGTGAACGTGATGTCGCCCCGCACGTCCTTGCTGCTGTCGCTCGTCTTGAACTGGACCGACATGCCGTCCGCGGCGACGTGCTTGGTGGTGGCGTTGGCGTGCGCGGGAACCGTTCCCAGCAGCAGGGAGCCCAGCCCGGCACCCGTCGCGATCAGCAGCGCCAGCCCCCGGTGACTCCGGGCCTTGCCGGACGTCCTGGTGGTGTCGAGTCGCATCTTCTGTCCTTCTCTCTCGTGTGTGCCCCGTGTCGGAGGTGAGTGCCGGGCTGGGGGAGATGTCCTTACGACCGCTCCTCGGCCCGGCACCGCTCAAGCATCCGGCCCGTCGGCGGGCCAAGGCTTGGTGGAGGTCTGAGGCTCGTCTGAGGGCATGTCTGAGGACGGGCTGAGGGCGCTTCCCTCAGTCGGCGAGCCGGGTTGATGAGGCGTGCGTGAGCACCAGGTCCGGCGAATTGGAGGCGAACGGAGTGTGCGAGGCCACGGGAAATGTCCCCTGTGCGCGCTGCGGGCCGCGACACCGAACCCCGGCGAGCAGACAACCGGAGATCGCCGCAATCTGCCCACGGCGCGGGTTGATCACTCACCCTCACCGTCGACCAGCCCGTCACAGCTCACAGCACGTGCTGCACGGGCGGGTCGACGCTTGGCGTCGAGCCCGTCCGCAGGTCGGCGTGGGCCTGCCCGGCTGCCGAGGCTGAGTGACCTCCGGCAGCCCGGGCACGGCGCGGGGAGACTCGGATGCCATCGTCACCAGGGAAGATCGCGGCCGCTGACTTCTGCGACTTCCGCGCCCCGGTGCGCCAGGCCGCCAGACGGACCGCGTCGGCCCGAGTCTCTGATGACGCGGTCTCTGGCGTCGGGGTCCTGGCGGCTGTCCGTCGCCCCATCCGCCCGTGGAAGGAGCGCGTGCCCAGCCTGGCGACTCCACGGCCGCCGGATGCTCAGGCCACGCGGCTCACTCGGCCAGGAAGGCGTCGATGTGCGACAGGAACTCGTCCCAGGCCGGTTCGAACGCGGTGAGCAGGTGGCTGCGGCTCTTGAGCAGGACCAGCCGACTGTCGGGAACGAGAGCGGCCAGCTCATTGGCCTGGGACACCGGCACGCGCTCGTCGTCGCGGGAGTGGAGGATCAGCGTCGGACAGGCCACTTGGTGGGCGATGTCGGACACGTCGATCCTGGCGAACTCCTCAAGGAAACGGACCCCGTTGGCGGGCGAGGTCGTCCGCCGCTGGAAGGCGGTGAACTCGTCCCAGTCCTCCGGTGTGCCGTCGGGCAGGAACTGGGAGGCGAAGACCCGCAGGAATCTGGGGTCCTGGTGGATCCATCCCACCCGGGCGACATCCAGGTCGAGGGCCGCCTCGGCGCTCTCGGTCTCGGTTCGGGACCGGACCTGCCGTCCTCGGGCGTAGGCCCCGGCGAGGATCAGCCGGCTGACCCGCTCCGGATGGCGTACGGCATAGGCGACCGCCACCGCACCGCCCTGCGACACCCCGAGCAGCGGGAACCTGTCGAGCCCCGCGGCCTCGACCACGGTCTCCAGGTCGTCGACCCAGTCCTCGAACGTGAAGCCCGGCACCACCCAGTCGGAGAGGCCGCACCCGCGCTCGTCGTAGCGGATCAGCCGGTGGTTGCGGGCGAGCCCCTTCAGCCAGTGCGACCACACCGGGGTCGTCCACTCCAGATCGAGATGGGACATCCAGTTGGCCGCCTTGAGCAGGGGTGGGCCCGAGCCGACGGCGGCATAGGCGATGCGTGTGCCGTCACCGGCCCGGCAGAACCGGATGGTCTGGCGGTCGGCGCCGCTCGGTCGGTCGGCCGGTGCCGGCCGTTCGTCGGCCTCCTGGCCGGAGCCCCTGGACGGGCCACCGTCGACGACCGTCGTCGCGGCCACGAACTGGTAGCCCCGCCGGTGCACTGTGCGGATCACCTGTTGTCGGCTGCCCGTGTCCTCCACGGCCAGCCGAGCGGTCCGTAGCGCCGTGGTGAGGGCGGCCTCGCTGACGAAGCGGTCACCCCACACCTCGTCGAGCAACTCGGTCTTCGGGACCACACGGTCCCGGTGGACGACGAGGTGACACAGCAGATCCAGGGCCCGAGGCTCGACATGGACCGGTTCACCGGCCCGATGGAGCTGGTGCAGAGCTGTGTCCAGCTCGTATTCCCCGAAGCGATGCTTGTCCCCCTGCACCTTTGCAGCGTACAACTCCCCTGTGTCGGCGTACATATGAGCGAACCCCGGGTGTGTCGTCGTGGCGGCGGTGGCATGCGTCGCGCCGGCAGGAGGCCGGATCGGGAACACCCTGGCAGACGCGAACCGTAAGCGTTCTGTCATCTGCACAAGGGCCCGAGACCGTCGGCCGTTGCGTTGAATGGCGTGGTGGGGCGAGAGACTCTCCGAAGGAGGAACGCGATGGGGCGGGTACGGGCCGTGTTGGCCAGGCCATGGGCGGTCGGGGTCTTGGTTGTAGCGGTCGTGGCCGTCGGCTTGGGGTCGTACTGGTTCCAGCCGTGGAAGCTGTGGCAGGACCGGACGGTCACGGAGGCTCTGCCGGGTGCCGTGGAACCCTCTGCGGCGCCTGAGAAGGGTGGGCCCGGAGCGACCTCGCCGACCGGTTCACCGGCACCGTCCGCGTCGGCGCCCGCCGGGCCGGAGACGTTGGCCGGTGGTGAGCTGATCAGCCATGAGCACACCACTTCCGGCGCGGTGAAACTCGTGCGGCTCGCCGACGGCTCTCATGTCGTACGGCTGGAGAACCTCGACACCAGCAACGGGCCGGACCTCCGTGTCTGGCTGACCGGCGCGCCGGTGAAGGAGGGCCGTGCGGGGTGGCATGTCTTCGACGACGGGGAGTACGTCAGCCTCGGCAGGCTGAAGGGCAACAAAGGCAGTCAGAACTACCCCCTTCCTGCGGATGTCGACCCGGCCCGGTTCAGCAGCGTCAGCATCTGGTGCGACCGGTTCGACGTCTCGTTCGGCGCCGCGGAGCTCGCCCGGGTGTGACGGACCGCGCGCCGGAGGCGATGAGCACCATGTGCCGTGAGCCGGCCTCCACCGTGCGCGACTGCGTCTGACGGATCGGATGCATCTGACGGATCGGACGCGTCGTGGCCGGCACGTCGACGCCGGTCACCTCGTCCATGGCGGCTTCGGCACGGTGGTGGGGAGGGAGCTGTCCGCCCGGCCGTATCGAACAGGTGGCCTATAGGTGCCGGACGGCCGCTTGGCGACCCGCCAGGAGTCCACGGTTCTTCTCCGTGCCGCACCGAATGCCACCACCGTTCTGGTCGACGTCGTCGGCCTGGCAATGGCGTGAGAGCTGTCGGGGGCCGAGAGGAAGAAGGCCGTGCTCGTGGCGAGAGGAAGGCCGGTCGCCTGTCGCAAGGGGTCCGATCGACGGTTCACAGATCGGTCGGTGGGGGACCCGTGTCCCGAGAGGTGGACGGCGGAGTCGGGGAGTGATCACGCAGTGCTACGACTGCCTCGTTGGCGATCACGCGACGACCGCGGTGGCGGTGTGCGCTTCATGGCGGGCACCGGCCTGGCCCTCGACGAACCAGTGTCACCCTGACGAGCCGAAGTCAGTAACTCTCCTCAGAGAAGCCTCAGACTTCCACCAAGTGCCGGTCTGGCGATCGGTGGATGATCGGTACCCATGTGACCGAGCCCTGCGGAAAGGCCCATGGGGGAGTGCGATCAAATGATCACTCAACGTCGCGGCGGCGCGTGGATCGGTCGCCCTGTTCGATCGTGTGACTCGTTTCGGAGCGGAAACCGGGGCCATCCGGTCGGCTCGCGAGGGAAGCTCGATGCGCTGGTCGAGACCAACGCGAACGGTCCGTCGACTGCCCGCGGGCGGGACGCTCTTCCCGCAGCGGACGTCTGTCCGTCGATGGCCTTGGCCACCCAGGTGGAGGGCCAGGAGGCCAGGGCGGTGCGCTGGTTCGAGAGGACGTGCTCGGCGTGCGGCCCGGCCGGTCTGTTCGCCGAGGAGCGCGACGTCACACAGCGCCCCAGCTGTGTGGGAACCTCCCGCAGGCGCTCGTGCACGTCCCACTGCTGGAGTGCTCGGCCCGCCTCGCGTCCTCGGCCGGAGCCGCGGTCACCCGGTGGTGAACTGGCCGCCGCGGTGCTCGGTGTCCCCGCCCGCCGGCAGTAGCTCCTCGTCACCGTCCCGCAGACGGGTCGAGCCGCTGACCGGCGTCGTCCTGGGGAGCGCGATGGCCCCGTGGGAGACGGACGCCGACGGCGCCGATCATTGCCCTCCACGTCATGCGCCTTCCGGAACAGCTCGCTGGACGGGCTGCCGCCTTTCCCGTGTGCCCCGGCCCGACCGGACCTGCACCGCAGCGTTCACAGGGCTCCCGCCGCATCTGCGCGCCCAGGTGGCGCCTGACGCCGCCATGCTATTTTGCATCATGCAAAGCTCTTGACGTGAGAGGGAGTAGGGGTGCCGGGAGCCAAAGGGGGCCGACCATGCACACGTTTCGCCAGTCCCTGAATGGGTGGCGGGATCGAGCATCGACTCCAAGCCCCCGCCGGACCCTCCCTCTCGAAATGCCCGTTTCCGCCTCCCTCTCCGAGGGAGCTGGGCCGGCTGCCGGCCGTCTACTCGCCGACAACGGCGGCGGGATCATCGGTTCTCTCGGCCTGAGTGTCCGGACGGTGCCCGCATCCGGCCTCGGCAAGGGTCGCGCGTGTGACACGGGTCGCGTTTCCACCGGGGGTCTCGATGAGCCTCAGGGAGACCCAGAGATTTTCGACGCTCTGATGTCCATGACGCCCGCCAGTGGGCACCGAATAGCCGGAGGCTTCACCTCATGCTGATTGCCCAGCGTCCCTCGTTGACCGAAGAGGTCGTCGAGGAGTTCCGCTCCCGGTTCGTGATCGAGCCGCTGGAACCGGGCTTCGGTCACGCCCTCGGCAATTCCCTCCGCCGTACCCTCTTGTCGTCCGTCCCGGGTGCGGCGGTCACGTCCATCCGCATCGACGGCGTTCTGCATGAGTTCACCACCGTGCCCGGCGTCAGGGAGGACGTCACCGACCTGATCCTCAACATCAAGCAGGTGGTCTTCTCCTCGGAGGACGACGAGCCGGTCGTGATGTACCTGCGCAAACAGGGTCCGGGTCTGGTCACCGCCGCCGACGTCGCTCTGCGGGGCAGCGTCGAGGTGCACAACCCCGACCTGGTCCTCGCCACGCTCAACGGCAAGGGCAAGCTGGAGATGGAGCTGACGGTCGAGCGCGGTCGCGGTTACGTCTCCGCCGTGCAGAACAAGCAGGTGGGCCAGGAGATCGGCCGTATCCCGGTCGACTCGATCTACTCGCCGGTTCTGAAGGTCACATACAAGGTCGAGGCCACGCGTGTCGAGCAGCGCACCGACTTCGACAAGCTGATCGTCGACGTCGAGACCAAGCAGGCCATGCGTCCCCGTGACGCCATGGCCTCCGCAGGCAAGACCCTGGTCGAGCTGTTCGGTCTGGCCCGTGAGCTGAACATCGACGCCGAGGGCATCGACATGGGTCCGTCCCCCACGGACGCCGCCCTCGACGCCGACCCGGTGCTGCCGATCGAGGAGCTGGGGCTCACCGTTCGGTCGTACAACTGTCTCAAGCGCGAGGGCATCCACCTCGTGGAAGAGCTTGTCGCCCTGTCCGAGGCCGACCTCCACGACATCCGCAACTTCGGTGCGAAGTCCATCGACGAGGTCAAGGCGAAGGTGGCCGGCCTGGGCCTGGCCTTCAAAGGCAGCCCCGAAGGTGAACCTCACGCCACCTACGGAAGCGCGGGTGTGTCAACTTGACGGCTTTGTCTCACATGCGGCGATGACGGAGAGCAGAGATGGTTGCACGCCTGGGGGAAGGACGCCGACGTCAGCGGCACCGCTCTGCCACCGTGGTGATCGGCGAGCCCGGATCCGGCACCCTCCACCAGTGCCCCGACCCGTGGAGTGTCCCGGGGACCGGCAGCCGGACGGCCGGCAGCTCGGCCCCGGCCACCGGCGGACGCGGCAGAAGCCGGGCGTGCCGTTCGGGCGCCGGCCGCAGTTCCCGGGCCGAACCGAGCACCGGCAGGGCAAGAGGAACGAGCCACCGCTCAACGGCGCCGCCCGCAGCGGCCTGCGGCAGCGGGCGGCCTGGCAGGCGCTCGCACGGCCAGGGCCGGCACGCCACAGCGGTCACCGTCGGCCAGACCGCGCCCGGCAGTCGGCCCGCGCTCCCGGCTGGATCGAGGAAGCGGCACGACAGGCACCGGACGGCCGCTCGGTGATGGTGCCAGGACCCCACGGTTTCCCCTGCATCGCGCCGGAATCCACCACCGCTCTGGTCCTCCGGGCGGGGCACCTCTGACGTCCGGAGAACCAGTGCACCGACCGAGGAGAGCGCGTGACGTGAGCGTCACTCCCGGCGGCTGATGAAAAATCCGTGAGCGCGGGAGAAGGCCGCTCGACTGAAGCCAGGGGGCCGATCGGCGGGTTCACCAACAGTTCGGTGGGGGACCCGTCCCTCGACGGGGAGGGACGGCACAATCAGGGAGTGATCATGCGGTGCTACGACTGCCTCGCTGACGATCAGGCGACGACCGCGGTGGCGGTGTGCGCTTCCTGCGGTGCTGCCCTGTGCAGGGAGCATGTACGCGCGGAACACAGGGAGATCCGGCAGTTGGTCGGCGTGGGGAAGGCCACCCATGAGCCCTCGGCGCGCAGGCTCGTGTGCGGTATCTGCTACGGCGCTGAGAGCCCGCCCTCCGCGTCGGAGACCTGACACCCGCCCCCGCATCACGGCGCGAACGGTCCGCATACCCGCTGCTGCTGCGGCGGCGGTTCGGCGCGCTCTGCCGCGCGGATCAGTAGGCGCGCGGTCGAACCCGGGCCCAGGAGCCGCTCAGGGGCCGGTGTCGTCGGTGGCTCGGTGCTCTGTTCCGGCCGGCGGGCGTACGTATCGCTCGCAGAGCGGGTTGCGACAAGGGCCCTCCGCCCATACGGGGACGTAGATGCCCATGGTCTTGTGTCGCTTCACCTCGGAGTGCACGGGGTGTTCGCACGCGTGGCAGAGCCGCTTCGGCGGTCCGGGTGCCGGCGTGGATTCACGCTGCCTTTCGCTTCCCATAGTCATATTTTACGTCACATTTAGTTCTCTTTGGGATTTTCTTGGTGTTCAGGCTTCGCGGAGGGTGTCGACGGAGGCCGCAGCACACTGAGCGCCACGGAAGTGGCCAGGACGGTGGCGATCACGGCCAGACTGAGCAAGGAGGGGACCTCGGGGACGGCGGTGCTGATCGTCTCGTGGGACGCCTGGAGGACCAGCTTGACGCCGATGAACGCGAGGATGAGCGCGAGGCCCTTGCTGAGGTAGTGGAACCGGTCGAGCAGGCCAGCGAGCATGAAGTAGAGGGCGCGCAGACCGAGGATGGCGAAGGCGTTGCTGGTGTAGACGATGAAGACGTCGCTGCTGACGGCCAGCACGGCGGGGACGCTGTCGACGGCGAAGACGAGGTCGGCCGCCTCGATCGCGGCGACGACGGCGAGCAGCGGGGTGGCTACTCGTCGTCCTGCCTCCCTGACGAAGAACCGGTTGCCCGCGTAGTCGTCCCGGACGGGGACGACCTTGCGCAGGAGACGGACGGCGAGGCTTCGGCCGGGGTCGAAGCTGTCCTCCTCCTCTCTGAGGATCTTGTACGTGCTGTAGAAGAGGACGGCGGCGAACACGAACAGGACGGCGGTGAAGCGGCTGACCACAGCGACACCGGCCGCGAGAAAGATCCCCCGGAAGACCAGCGCGCCGAGAACTCCGAGGAACAGCACTCGGTGCTGGTAGGCGCGCGGCACTTTGAAGTAGCCGAAGATCAGCGCGAAGACGAAGAGGTTGTCGACCGACAGGCTCTTCTCCAGCAGCCACGCGGTCGTGTACTCGACACCGGCGGTCGTGCCCACCACGAGGAAGACGACAGCGCCGAACAGGATCGCCAGGCCCACCCAGACCCCGCTCCACGCGGTGGCCTCACGGAAGCCGATGACGTGCGCCTCCCGGTGCGCGAGCAGGTCCACCGCCAACGACACCAGCACGGTGACGGCGAACACGATCCACAGCCAGAACGGCACGTCATGCACGGATCCGCCCCCTCTGCGCGATCGACCGGAAGACCACTTTCGAGTGTGGGTCACCTGAGGGTGTTTGTCGCTCCGGCCTGGCCCACGCGACTGCCTCGGCGGGCCGGGAGGGCGCTCCCGGATCCGGTCCGTCGCTCAGGGGCGTCTCCGCCCGGTGATCGCCGCCTGCCCTTCCCGACAGTGGCCCGCTCTGTCTCGTCGAGTCCTGTCCGGCGTGCCGTTCGACTTCAGTCGGCGGGCTGCAGCGGCTGCGCGACCGAGAGCTGCCGTGCGCCTGCCCCGCGCTGCGGGTGTCGACAAGGCTGTGCGGGACGAGCCCGCGGTCGTCACGGTCGTCATGGCGAAGCCCTCGGCCACTGGTGCGGTGGTCGCGGGCTTCAGAGCGGGATGGTCACGGCCCAGCGGTCGGCGATGCTGGGAGGGGAGCCGTGCCCGGAGCGTCGGCGGAGGGCTGCGACGTCGAGCCTCCGGTGCTCGGAACAGGTGTGACATGCTTCTCATCCACTGTGGGGTGGTTTGTCGACCACAGCACGGCCACCAGACCGACGGCGCAGGCACCGCCGACGAGCACTGCGGGCAGACGTCGCGGGGAGCGCACCAGGCGCAGCCCCCACCAACCGGCGCACGCCGCAGTGAAGACCGCGATCGTCGGGGTGAGGTCGCCGTTCTTGTAGGTGATCAGCAAGGCGTCGTGGTTGGTGGCCACCACCAAGAGCGTCGCGTAGAGCACCGCGATGACCGCGCACACTGCTTCCAGCAGGCGTAACGCGCGTCGGTTTCCCCTCATGCCGTACTTCCCTCCAGGTCGTCGACCAGTCCTCCAGCAAACCCGGCATCTCACATGGCTCTGTCGCGCGAGGGCTGCCGCACCCGCGCCGTGGAGCAGCGGTTCATGGGTGCTCGTAGGCGCATACGCCACTCCAGTCGACGGTTCCGTCACCGACCTGGCTGTACGCCTGCTCGCACTCCTCGCGGTCCGTCGGCGTGTCGGAACCCGTTTCGTCGGAGGTGTAACCGATGGAGCCGAGCACGGCGATGGTGACCACCGATGCCCACAGCGCCAAGGCTCGTTTGGGATTCTTCTCCGCCCATTGCTGAAGTGCTGTTTTACGCCGCACAATCCCCCCTCGGAATCGGATGGCCCGTATAGACCGTCGAGCGCACCTTGTCACCGACGGCAGGAAGATCCGGGCAGTGACGGGAGATCCGCCACCATCCGCGTCGGAGTCGCTGTGCCGGCACCGGGGCAGGGCAGCCGTCAGCCGCCGTCGGTGGGTCGGCCGTCGATGTCGAGCAGGTCTGCCGCTCGGCGTAGGACGTCCAGGATCTCCTGGCGGGCCGCGGGACGGGAAGCGAACACCCGGGGGCTCGGGTGCCAGGTCGTCAGCGTGTGGACCGTCGGCGCGTATCGCTCCTGGTAAGCCGCCCAGCCGGCCTGCGCCTTGCGGCCCATCGGCACGACCACCTCCAGCTTGGGCAGCATGGAGATCACCTCGTGCAGGAAGGGTGCCGCGCGTTGTATCTCCGTCCGTCCGGGGGCGGCGATGCGGTCCGCGGTGCCCAGATACCAGGGCACGATGTTCCAGTGCAGGGACTCCTGGTACGGCAGACCCGCTTCGGTGCGCAGCGTCCAGCAGTTCTGCGCCGTCGGGTCGTCGTTGTCGACGGAGATGATGCCGCTGCCGGTGCGTCTCAGGGGCGCTTCGGCCCCCATGGACTTCTGGCCCGGTGCCTCAAGGAGAAAGAGGCTCCGGGCCTCGGTGCCGCCGGAAGCGGGGTCGAACCACGGCACGGACTCGCCGTCGCCGAGCCGCTCGCGCAGTCTCTCCACCCAGTCGTTCAGGGGGCGTACCGCGGGCTCCGTCCTGACGGCGAGCACCCGGGCACTCAGTGCGTCGGGATCCCGCAGGGTTCGGGGGGCCGTGGTGCGAAAACGATCGTGCGAGGTCATGGTTCCGCAGTGTGCCAGGCACGTGTGACAGCACGGCCACGGTCGGCAGCCGCTCCGCTGTCCTTCCCCCAGCCGCACAACCCGCCTGTCGTTGTCCTGCGTGCTCCGGCACGCTGAGCGCTCCACATGCCACTGGCACACCGTAAGTCACATCTTCATCACGGGAGTTTCCGAAGCGTGGCACTAGGCAAAGGTTGATCCATCGAATAGTCAACTTCGAGCGGCGGAAGCCGGGGCGGGATGTGGCTGTGAGACGGGGGATACATGTCAGAGGCGTGCCTGGAAGACGGGGAAGACGGACACGGGGGCTGGTTCCGGGTGTGACCGGGGCGGTGATGCTCGCGCTGCTCGCAACGATGGGTCCGTTGCCGGGAACGGCGGCGGCCGATGCGGCGGCGGAACCCGCCTTGTCGGAGGGACAGAAGGCCCTCGTCGAGGCCAAGAAGTCGGGCGAGCGTGTCGAGGTCGTCGGCGAGCGGACGGAACGTACGACCGTCTATGCCAACCCCGATGGTTTCAGCTTCACGTTGGAGGAGTCGGCGGTTCCGGTGCGGGTGTCCGCGCCTGGTGGGGGTTGGATCGCGCCCGACGCGACGCTGGAGGTCCGCGGCGACGGGACTGTGGCGCCGAAAGCAGCCGCGGTGGAGATGGAGTTCTCCGGAGGCGGGACCTCCGACCCACTGGTGAAGATCTCCGACCGAGGCCGGTCTCTGGGGCTCAGCTGGCCTGGCAAGCTTCCCGAACCCGAGTTGGACGGTGCCGACGCGCTGTACCCGGAGGTGCTGCCGGGCGTCGACTTGCGAGTCACCGCGACGGCGGAGGGCTTCCGGCACGTCCTGGTGGTCAAGTCGCCCGAGGCCGCCACTTCGGACGACCTCAAGCGGATCGACTACGCGCTGAAGACGACCGGTCTGGACGTCGTGAAGGGCAAGACCGGCAACCTCACCGCGGTCGACGACGACGGCAACCGGGTGTTCCGCGCGCCACGCGCGCAGATGTGGGACTCGGCCGGGGCGGATTCCGCCGACGCCGTATCGGGAAGTCGGCCGATGTCCGTGCGGACGGTGGCCCTGGACACCGAGGAGAGCGACAAGGCCGCGCGCTTCACGGACATCGCGGGCTCCGAGGCATCGCAGGAATCGGATCAGGCCGAGCCCGGTGCCTCGCCCACCGAAGACTCCGAACCCCGGGCCGGCGACAAGGTCGCCACGATGGATGTGAAGCTCACCGACGACACGCTGTCGGTGATCCCGGACAGCGGCATGCTCACCGGCACCAAGGAGTCGGCCTTCCCGCTGTTCATCGACCCCACGGTGACCTGGGGCGAGTCGGAGCGCACGCTGCTGCGCAGCGACGGCTACGAGTCGTACGGCTGGGGCAACGGTGACGACGGCCTCGGCAAGGGGGTCGGCGAGTGCGAATCGTGGGGTGGCTACTACTGCGGCCCCGGGTATGTGCAGCGGCTGTACTTCGAGTTCTCACCGGCCAGTCTGAAGGGCAAGCACGTCCTCGACGCCACGTTCCGGGTGACCGAGCCGTGGGCGTTCCAGTGCGACCCGCGCTGGGTGGACCTGGTCCGCACGAACAACATCTCCTCGTCGACCACCTGGTCCTCGCGGCCCAAGCACCTGGACCTGATGGGCGACCGGCACGTGTCGGCCGGCCGGGGATCGCTGTGCGACCCCGACTCGCCGGACGCGCCGATCGAGTTCAACGACAACCCCGAGGAGACGGACGAGAACCTCACCTCGACGGTACGGAGCTTCGCGGCGGGCAAGTTCTCGCGGCTCACGCTGATGCTCAAGGCCAAGGACGAGACGGACACGGCGGCCTGGAAGCGGTTCAAGAACGACGCCGTGCTGGCGGTCGACTTCGTCGGTCTGCCCGCCAAGCCCACTGGTATCGGTCTGGTGACCGGATCGGGCACGGTGTGCGAGACGGCCGAGTCGGACCCGGCGGTCGTCTCCGATCCCACCCCGGCCCTGACGGCGACGGCGCAGACCGCGTCCGGCGGTGAGAAGGACGCCCAGTTGCGTGTCGCCCTCGACATGGATCACAAGAACAGCGACGGCACCTGGTCGGACACCACGGCGGGCAACGGCGACCTCGCCCCGTCGAGCGGGTACGTCGGCGACGGTGTGAAACTGACCAAGTCCTGGTCCACGCTGAGCGAGGGGAAGCTCTACCGGTACCGGGCCTGGGTGCGCTCGTACTACAACAGCGGTGGCAGCTATCTCGCGGGGCCGTCGAACGCCTCGACGAGCGGCTGGTGCTACTTCAAGGTCGACCCGACGGCGCCCAAGGCCCCGAAGATCACCGTCGGCAGCCCCTATTCCGTCTGCACCGACACGGCATGCCCGGCCGGTGGTGGTCCCGGCCAGAAGGCCACCTTCACCTTCGGTCCGGCCACCGGTGACTCCAACGTCGCCTACCAGTACAAGCTGTCCACCGCGGACGCCTGGTCGACGCCCGTCAACGGATCGACGGTGTCGAAGGACATCACGCCCAACAGCTCGGGCACGTACAGCGTGTATGTGCGGGCGAAGGACAGCGTGGGCCGCTGGGGCGCGCAGAACGTGGTGGACTTCCTCGTGGCCGCCGGTGAAGGGCCGGTGGGCCGCTGGCACTTCGACGAGCCGGACGGCACCGCGGTGGACTCCGCCACCGCCGACGGCGCCGACAACGCGACGCTGGCCGGGGGCGCGGTGCGTGACGACCGCGGTCGGCGCGGGCTGGTCACGCACGACAGCGAGGGGCAGCCGCTGGAGGAGGCCGTCACGGACAGGGGACTGTCGCTGAACGGGACCACCGCCTACGCCGAGACCAGCGCGCCGGTGCTGGAGACCCGCTCTGCCTACACGGTCTCGGCCTGGGCGCGACTGGACGAGGGCGGCAAGAACGCCTCCGTGCTCGCACAGCCGGGGGGACAGGGCAACACGTTCGTCCTGTGGTACCTCGCTGATGTGAAGCAGTGGTTCTTCGGTGTGCTCGACCAGGACGGCTCCACCCTTCGCGGGAAGTACTCCGTCTACGCCGCCCAGACGGGCGTGTGGACCCATCTGGCCGGCAGCTACGACCCGGCCACGGAGGAGCTGATCTTCTACGTCGACGGCCGTCGGCAGAGTCAGCCCCTGGCGACCGGCGCGGGTTCCTGGGAGTCCACCGGAGGGCTGCAGTTCGGCCGTTACAAGTTCCCCAGCGGCAACTCCACGTACCACTTCCCCGGCTCGATCGACGAAGTCGCCGTCTGGCAGCGGGTCCTGACCCACGAGGAGGTCGCGGACGAGACGAAGCTGTTGATCTCGGAGAACTTCGCCGGCGTCGAGTTGGTGGCCGACTGGAACGCGGCGAGGGGGAGCGGAACGACGGTGGCGGACACCACGTCCGGCTACGGCAGGAGCCTGACTCTGGCCGGTGGCGCTGCCATCAGCGATGAGGCCGTCGTCCTGGACGGAGTCGACGACGCGGCCACGGCCCCGGGCCCGCTGGTCTATGACCACGCACCCTTCACCGTGTCCACGCTCGTCGAACTGGACTCAGCGAAACTGGTGAGCAGGGACGTCGGATACACCGGCCAGGTCCTGGGCCAGCGGACGGCGGACGGCTCGGCCTGGGGCCTCTGGTACGAGCTGACCGGCAAGGACACCGTGCTCGACGAGGAGACACTGGAGGAGGTCACGAAGCCGGTCGGCGTCTGGCACTTCGGTCGCCTGAACGCGGACGGCACCTTCTCTTCAGTGGTCTCCGACGAAGTGGCCGCCCTGGACAGTCCGGTACGGCTGACCGGCATCTACGACTCGGTGTTCGGCACGATCAGCCTCTATCTGGGCTATGGACAGAACGGTGACGCGAAGGCGTTCACCGTCCAGCTGGGCAGCGGGGACTTCGCCATAGGCAAGGGCTTCACCAGCGGAGCCTGGAAGCACTACCTACCCGCTCGCATCTCCGAAGTCCGCCTGTGGGCGGGGGCGATGGCGAGCCCGGAGCAGGTCCAAGTCCGCGTGGGCGACTGATCTGATCCGCGTGATCCGGTCGGCGTGAACCGATCCACGCGGACCGACCGATACGTGCGGACCGATCCGCGCGCAAGGAGTGGTGCGGCGCTGCAACGGCGGCGTCGCACCACCCGGCCAGCTCATGACCTGTCACCGGTGCAGCACCGGTCACCGGCATGCCACTTGTCAGCTATCACGGCTCGGAACAACGGGGTGGTCCAACAACCATGACTTTTGGCATAGGCACATCAGAAAGAGTGCGCGGCGGGAGAAGACGTCGCGTCGGAGCGATCGTCGCGACCCTGGCCCTCTCGCTCGTCGTTCCGACCGGCCTCACCCCGGTAGCGCAGGCCGCCGGCAAGGGACTCGGCCGGCCGGATGTCCCCGAACAACGGGTGAGCAAGGTCAGGCAGGTCGACGGGCCCGGCGCCAAGAAGGCCCGTGCGAAGGTTGCCAAGGAGAAGAAGGCCGACGCCGAACGCGCCCGGCAGGCCCGCGCCGAACAGCAGTCGGCCTGGCCGCGGCAGGGTGACGCGGTCCTCGACCTGGACACCGGCAAGACCGCACAGGCGAAGCCGGGGGGCCTTCCCGTCACCATCGCACCGGCTGACGGAAAACAGGGTGTCGAGGACGGCACCACGGCCCGGATCACCGTGCTCGGCCAGAAGGCAGCCCAGCAGGCAGGGATCACCGGCGTCCTGCTGACCGCCGAGGCCGACCACGCCGGACGGGCCGAGATCGCCGTCGACTACAGCGGCTTCGCCTCGGCCGTCGGCGGCGGCTGGTCCTCCAGACTGCGCCTCGTACGCCTGCCCGCCTGTGTGCTCGACACACCCGAGAAGGCGGCGTGCCGCACCGCCACCCCCCTCGCGTCCGACAACGACGTCGCGGACCGCACCGTCACCGCCTCCGTCCCGCTGACCGCCACCGACGAGGGCCTCTCGACGCAATTGGCCACTGCCGCGACGGCCGACGCCACCGTGTTCGCGGTGACCGCGGCCGACCCCGGTGCGGGCGAGTCCCCCTCGGGCGCCGGTGACTACTCGGCCACGGAACTCTCGGAGTCCTCCTCCTGGACGGCGGGCGACAACTCCGGTTCTTTCAGCTGGAATTACGACTTCAACATGCCGTCCGCAGCGGCCGGCCCGGAGCCGGAGCTGTCCCTGTCGTACGACTCGGGCAGCGTCGACGGCCGTATCGCCACCACCAACAACCAGGGCAGCGCGGTCGGTGAGGGCTTCGGTCTGACCGAGTCCTACATCGAGCGCGGCTACGGCTCCTGCGACGACGACGGCCACGAGGACGTCTTCGACCACTGCTGGAAGTACGACAACGCCCAACTGGTCCTCAACGGCAGGTCCACACGGCTGGTGAAGGTCTCCGGCACCTGGGAGAGCACCTGGCGCCTGGAGAACGACGACGCCTCGATCGTGACCCGGTCCATCGACGCCGACAACGGCGACGACAACGGCGAGCACTGGACCGTCATCACCGGCGACGGCACCAAGTACGTCTTCGGCATGAACAAGCTCGCCGGCGCCGCCGATCAGCGCACCAACTCCACTTGGACTGTGCCCGTCTTCGGCGACGACTCCGGCGACCCCGGCTACGGCCACGGCGACGCCTTCGCCGACCGCGCCGTCACCCAGGCGTGGCGCTGGAACCTGGACTACGTCGAGGACACCCACGGCAACGCCTCCACGTACTGGTATGCCAAGGAGACCAACCACTACAAGAAGAACAAGGCCACCACCGCCAATGCCTCCTACACGCGCGGCGGTTACCTCAAGGAGATCAAGTACGGCCTGCGCAAGGGCGCGCTGTTCACCGACGACGCCGACGCCAAGGTCACCTTCTCCCACGCCGAGCGGTGCACCGCCTCGGACTGCTCCTCGTTGACCAAGGACACCGCCAAGAACTGGCCCGACGTCCCCTTCGACGCCCTCTGCACCGACGGCGACGACGACTGTCTGGCCAACGGGCCCTCGTTCTTCTCTCGCAAGCGTCTCACCGGCGTCGACACCTTCTCGTGGAACGCCGCGACCAGCGCCTACGACCCGGTGGACTCCTGGGACTTCACGCAGGAGTACCTCGACGGCGGCGACATCGGCGACACATCCGACCACGTCCTGACCCTGAAGTCCATCAAGCGGACCGGCAAGGCCGGCGACACGGCCATCGCCCTCAACCCGATCTCGTTCACCTACCAGTGGCGGGAGAACCGGGTCGACGGCACCGACGACATCCTGCCCCTGACCCGGCCCCGGATCTCCACCGTCACCTCGGAGACCGGCTCGATCACCACCGTCACGCTGTCCTCACCGGAGTGCGTGCGCAGTGAGGTCCTGGGCGCGGCCGAGGACACCAACACCCGCTCCTGCTACCCGAAGTACTGGAACATCAACGGCGCCAGTGAGCCGTCGGTGGACTGGTTCCACAAGTACCGGGTCGAGGCCGTCGTCGTATCGGACCCGGCGGGCCACAACGACGCCGTCGAGTACGCGTACGACTACAGCGGCGCCGCCTGGCACCACACCGACGACCCCTTCACCCCCAAGGCCGAGCGCACCTGGTCCGGCTGGCGCGGCTACCGCCAGGTCACCGTCCACACAGGCGCCGTGGAGACGACCCGCTCCAAGACGGTCTCGCTCTACTTCCAGGGCATGCACGGCGACAAGAAGAAGGACGGCACCACACGCTCCGTCTCCCTCGCCCCGCTGTCCTCCCCGTCGATCGGCGTGGCGAGCGTCACCGACAGCGACCAGTACTCCGGCATGCGGCGCGAACACGTCACCTACGACGGCTCGACCCCCATCACCGTCGAGGTCAACGACCCCTGGTCGAAGGAGACCGCGCGCCAGAGCGCCCCCTCCGACGCCGCCGACCACGTGGCCCGCTTCGTCCGTACGGAGAAGTCCACCACCCACGCGTATCTGACCGCGGCGAAGACCTGGCGCGCCCGCGCGCTCACCACCACCTACGACGACCACGGCATGCCGGTGACCGTCGACGACTCCGGTGAGGTCGGCAAGGGCGGCGACCAGACCTGCACCCGCACCTGGTACGCCCGCAACGCCGAAGCCGGCATCAGCGAGCTGGTCTCCCGCAGCCGTACCATCGGCCAGTCCTGCTCGGTGGCGGACACGAGCCTGAACCTGCCCGCGAACTCCAGGACGCGCGGCGACGTGCTGTCCGACACCGCCACCGTCTACGACAACCCCTCGGCCACCGCATGGTCTGCCACCCAGACTCCCACCAAGGGGGCGGCGACCTGGACCGGCCGCGCCACGGGATACGGAACCACGGCGAGTACGGACGGGCTGCGCGCGGCCTCGGGCTGGCAGAGGATCACGGCCACCACGTACGACACTCTCGGCCGCCCCGTCGGCGTCACCGACGCCGCCGGCGAGACCACCAACACCGCCTACACCCCGGTCTCCGCGGGCCCTCTGACGAAGACGATCGTCACCAATCCCATGACCCACAAGGTCACCAGCTTCCTGGACCACCGGCACGGCCAGCCCCTGCGGGTCTACGACGCCAACCTGAAGAAGACCGAGACCACCTACGACGCCCTCGGCCGACTCACCGCTGTCTGGGAACCCAACCGCAACAAGGCCGCCGGCTACAGCGCGAACACCACCTTCACGTACCGGATCAGCAGCAGCGAACCGTCCTGGGTGTCCACGTCGAAGCTGAAGAAGGACGGCGAGACGTACAACACGGGTTACGAGCTGTACGACTCGATGATGCGCCCGCTGCAGACCCAGACCCCCACCCCGCTCGGCGGGCAGGTGCTCACCGACACCCGTTACGACAGCCGGGGCCTGGCCTACGAGACGTACGAGGACATCTTCGACAGCACCTCGACTCCCAAGGGCACCTACACGCGCGAGGAGTACGGCGAGGCACCCAGGCAGATCGAGACGGTCTACGACGGCGCGGAACGGATCACGACCAACACCCTCTACTCGTACGGGGTGAAGAGGTGGTCCACGACCACCAGCCACACCGGTGACTCCACCGCCACCACCGCTGTCCAGGGCGGCTCGGCGACCCGCACCTTCGTCGACGCCCGCGAACAGACCGTCGAGACCCGCGAGTACGCGGGCAGCAGCCCGGCCGACCCGCAGTTCGGCGGCGGCTCGGGCACCGCCTCGTACAAGTCCACCACGTTCCAGTACACACTCGACGGCCAGCAGTCCCAGGTCACCGGCCCCGACGGGGCCACATGGGCTTACGGCTACGACCTGTTCGGCCGCAAGACCAGCGCCGACGACCCGGACAAGGGTCTGACCGAGCTGGAGTACGACAGTCTCGACCGGCTCGTCAGCACCACCGACTCCTTCGGCCGCGCAGTCCTCTCCGGATACGACGCGATCGGCCGGGTCACCGGCACCTGGACCGGTTCGAAGACCGACGCGAACCAACTGACCGCCCTTACCTACGACTCCTTGCTCAAGGGCCTGCCCGACGCGAGCACCCGCTACGTCGGCGGCAAGACCGGCAAGGCGTACACGAGGACCGTCACCGCCTACGACAGCCTGTCCCGGCCCACCGCCACCGAGCTGTCCCTGCCGGGCACCGACCCGCTCATCGCGGCGGGCGCACCGGCCACCCTCGAATTCGAGAACAACTACAACATCGACGGCACGCTGCAGAACAGCAAGGAGCCCGCGCTCGGCGGACTGCCCTCCGAGATCGTCGACTACAGCTACACCGGCACCGGCCAGGTCAGCTCCATCGGAGGCAGCACCGGCTACCTCCTCGACGCCGACTACTCAGCCCTCGGCCAGGCCCGGCAGCTCGTGCTCGGCACCGCGAACACCGAGGAACACAAGAAGGCGTACGTCACCAACACCTGGGAGGAGGGGACCGGGCGGCTCCTGGGCAGCCATGTCACGGACCAGACCCACCCGTACAAGCTGCAGAACCTCGCCTACACCTATGACCAGGCGGGGAACGTCACCTCCGTCGCCGACACCAGCACGCTGGGCGGCACCACACCGGCGGAGACCCAGTGCTTCGCCCACGACGGGCACCGGCGCCTGACCGAGGCGTGGACACCCGCCTCGCAGAAGTGCTCCGACGCCCGCAGCGCGAGCAGCCTGGGCGGCCGGTCCGCGTACTGGACCAGCTACGGCTACAACGACGCCGGTCAGCGCACCAAGGAGACCGAACACACCTCCACCGGCGACACCACCACGACCTACTGCTACGAAAAGGTGGACCAGCCCCACGCCCTGACAGGCACCAGCACGAAGGCCGACTGCACCGCCCCGGACCGGTCCTACGAGTTCGACAGCACCGGCAACACCACCAGCCGACCGGACGGTATCGCGACCCAGGACCTCGACTGGTCCGACGAGGGCAGGCTGGCGACCCTGACCGAGAGCGGCAAGACGACCGACTATCTGTACGGGGCCGACGGCACGCTCCTGATCCGTTCCACGGAGGGCGGCGAGCGCGTCCTGTACGTGGGGGCCACCGAGCTGCACCTGCGGGCGGACGGCAGCACCTGGGCCCAGCGCCACTACGGCTCGGGCAGCCTGACCGTCGCCGTCCGCTCCAACGAGAGCGGCGCCAACGAGCTCAGCTACCTCGTCACCGACCAGCACGGCACGGCCACCCTCGCCATCGACGCCACGAGCCAGGAGTTCTCCCGGCGCTACACGACGCCCTTCGGGGCGCCGAGAGGCGACATCACCGGAGCCGCCTGGCCCGACGACAAGGGCTTCCTCGGCAAGACCACCGATACCGGCACCGGTCTCACCCATGTCGACGCCCGTCAGTACGACCCCGAGCTCGGCCAGTTCATCAGCGTCGACCCGCTCCTGCAGACCGGCGTGGGGCAGACCCTCAACGGCTACAGCTACGCCGTCCAGAACCCGTCGACGCTCGCCGACCCGTCGGGCCTCGGCGTCCCCGAGTGCAGAGAGCCGCAGAAGTACGGCATCACGTGCCGCGGTGGCATCCCGGTCAGCAGCGGCAAGAAGAAGACCAGCAGTGGCAGCGGTGAGGGTCCCGTGCGGGCTTGCCGCTGTGGAGGGCGGCCCACGCTGGTGAAGGGCATGAAGCCCACCGGCCTCGGCGGCATCCCGGGCCGTCGGGGCATCACCCTGCCGTCGACACCGCCTCCCACGGGCTGGCTCAAGGTCGTGCCTCCGCCCAACCCCGGCCCCAAGCCGAAGGCCGAGGCCAACAAGAACTGGTTCGAAAAAGCCACCGGCTGGGTGCCCTCCTGGGAGGACGTCAAGGACGGTTACGACTACGTCATGTCGTACAGCAGTACATCCGGCCTGTGCGTGAGCGGCAGCGCGATGTTCGGCGCGGGCGTGGAATACTCCGGGTGCTTCATGCGGGTGGGTGACGAATACGCTTTCGCCTGGGTGGAGGAGGACCAGTCGGGTGGGGAAGCCTCCATCGGTGTCACCGCCGGTCTGGTCTGGAGCAATGCGGACTCGATCGATCAGGTCAGAGGTGAGTCGGCAGGTATCGGCGGAAGCGCCGGCCCCTTCTCGCTGAGCCACCGCGGAACTTTCGGAACCAGGAACAGTCGCGGTGACATCGTCCACAGTGTGACGACATCCGCCGGCGCTTTCGGTGGCCTCGGCGGCAATTTCGGTGCCGGAAACACGAGGATCGCCAGCGCGGGAACGGTATTCGGGGAAGTGGGGGATTTCCTGAAGTTCTGGTAGGAACTCGCTGCCGCGCCGCTGTTGTAGACTACGGCGCGGCAGTCTCAGCACATTTACTCACTTCGCACCGCTGGAGAGGCAATGCCGGGAAGCATGATATTCGCAGCTGGCCCCGAGGGGGCTTTGGGCTTCCTTTATCTGGCGTGGAAGGGAATTCTGGGCGTTCTCGGCTTCTGTCTCGCCCTCAACATTCGCGACGCCGCCTATAGAATCTACTATTTCTTCACCAATCGCGGGCCCTTCGCCCCCGGTCCAGGCTTCAGCCCGCTCGTCATCAGGGTCGTCGGGGCACTCATAGGTGTCGTTTCGACTTGGTCATTCGTGAGCGGTCTGGCGTCCTAGCGGTGCCGCGCATGGTGCAATCCTGCGGTCGCCGGTTTCTTCATGGAAACCTTCACCTTTCTTTCATTCGGGACGGCGGTGGGATTCCTCGTCACCGCGGGCTGCGTCATCCTCTTCAACCGTCCGAACTCAGAGGTCCGCCCGAAATCGGCATCCTGAGGATGCAGGATGCAGGATGCAGGGTGCGCACGCGCACGAGAAAGCGACGGTAGATGTGATGCCGACCTGACGGCCATGCCTGGTCGGGTTGCCGCCCACGGGAGTCGAGGCGGTTCGGATGACCTTCGGCTGGGCCGACGTGAGCAGGGCGTGGAGTGGAGTGGCGCATGGGTCGACCGGTGACATCGAGGGAGGTACGGAGCTGCTCGGGCTGATCTTCGGAAGCCTTTTGATCGTCCTCGGTGTATGCCTCATCGGGGACTTCGGGCGTGCTGCCGGTCGCCTCCATGCCTTCTTCGCCGATTTCATGAGTCCTGGACGCGCCACTGTCGGGACCTTCCGGCTGGTGGGGATCTTCGCGGTCCTGGTGGGAGTTGGCTGGGGCGCGACGTCGTTCCCGCTCGGATCGATGCTCGGATCGATGCTCGGATCGATGCTCGGGTAGGGGCTTGGATGGCGGGCGAGACGTGCCGCGACAGTCTGCGGCACGCCTCGCATTCGGTCCGGTCCCTACGTCTGTCCTGGCCCTGTCCGGTGGTTGTGGTTCACGTTCCGCGCCGTGTGCGCACGACCAGGAAGCCCGCGCCCGCGATCACGACGACCGCCCCCGCGAGGAGGGCCAGGGCCGTGGTGCGGCCGAGTCCGAGGAACGCTTCGTCCTCGACGGTGTCCGTACCCGTGCCCGTGTCCGAACCCGTGTCGGGTGGCTGAAGGCTCAGCTGTTGGCAGGCTGTCGCGGCCTTGGCTGTCGCGGCGCCCTTCGCGACCTCGAACTGGAAGGCGCTGCTCTGGGTGTCTCCGTCGGCGGAGGTGATGGTGTACGTGAGGGTGTTGACGCCGGTGGGCAGGCCCGTGACCGCTGCGCAGGTGACGGAGCCGTCGGCCACGACCGGCTTGCCGACGGGCACGGTGGTGCCGTCGGGGCCGACCAGTCCGATCTTCGGTGTGGTGCCGGACTTCAGCCGGCCGAAGGTCAGCGAGACGACCTCGGCACCAGGGCCGACCGTGTCCCCCGGCCCAGGTGACGCCTCCTCCAGCGCGGTGTGGGCGCGGGCGGGCGTGCCGCCGAGGAACAGCAGCACGCCCAGGCAGCCCGACAGGACCGTCGTCGCCCTCAGAACTCGAAGTCCGCGCATGCGATCCGGTTGTCCTGTGCCTCGGAGGGGTGGACGACGATCGCCTTGGCGTCCTCGCCCGTCTTCCTGTCGTTGTTCACCGTCGTCATTCCCATGCCCGACTTGTCGGCGGTGAACATCAGGTGCACCTCGTTCGGTGGCGTCGTCGCACCGCCCTTCTCGAACTGGAAGTGGTCGCCGCCGTTCTTCGCCGAGCACGACTGAGCGTGCAGGTGCGACATGTAGGTGCCCCCCGGCTTCAGACCGCTCAGGGACACCGTGACCGTGGTGCCCTTCGGGCCCTGCGCCAGCCACGCGGAGCCCTTGACGTCGTCCATGCCCGGCGGGCGGGTGTCGAGCAGTTCGAAGGCGCCCTTCACCACGTCGGCGTCGGGGATCTTGTCGGCGAGGGTGGCCGACGGGTCACCCATCGCCATGTCCTTCATGTCCTTCATGCCATCCATGCCGGACATCTCGTCCGTGCTCTTGGACGGGGACGCGGACGTCGTCGCGCCGGCTGCGGTGTTCGTTGTCCTCTCGGAGGATTCGCCCCCGCAACCCGACAGCAGGGCGGCAGTGGAGGTGACGGTGAGGCAGGCGACGGCGAGACGGGTGCGTGGACGGCGGCGTGTAGCGGCTGAGGGCGTTGTGCGGTGGCTCATGGGGTGAACTCCCGGTTGCGGTGCGTGGACAGGACGGGCCGACGCGCGTAGGGGCACGCCGACCGCTCGCCTGTCTCCGGCCACGACCGAATGTCACCGGATCGGGCGTTTCAGGGCCCTGCGGCGAGTGGTGGGGCGGGAGACGGGCGGCTCAATGGCATGCGTTCCCGCGGTGGTCCCCTGCGGACGACGGCGTGTCTCAGCGCGGCGGTGACGGGCCGACGGCTCTCCTCGTCGCCGACGAGGGCCCCGCGAGACGGAACCTCGTGCCGGGCCGCCGTACGGAGGAGCACCCGGCAGATCCGGCGCAGCGGCGCGAACACGACGGCGGCCAGAGCCCGGGCGATCCGATGGACGGCGGCCTCACCCCGCCACAGCCATACTCCGCACGCGACGGCGGCCACCAGATGCGCCAGCAGCATCCCGAGGGAGCCGCCATGCGTCGCGGCGGACCACAGCGACTCGTCCGCGGGCGTCCCCATCGCCTCGGAATGGGCTCCGGTGTGGTGCATGGCCATGCCGGAGTGGGAGATGTCCACTCCGTGGCTCGTGCCGGAGCGGACGCCCACCTTTCCCGGTCCACCCACCGCCGCGTTCGACGTCGGTGTGAGCTTGGGGGAAAGGCTGAACAGCAGGTGCAGCAGGCCCTGCGCCACGACCGTGGCGCCCACGACCGTCGTGGCACCGCGTTCCCGGCCGGTCAGCCACCACGCGCCCGAGGCGGTTCCGGTGAACGCGACACCCATCGCCCACCAGGGCAGAGTGTCGCCGGAGATCAGCGCATGCCCGAGTGCGGTGGCCACGACGCACACGGCCGCGAACACGGCTGCCTTTACCGGGCGCAGGACGCCGACGGTTCCTTCGACGTCGCGCGTCACGCGGCACTCCCGACCCGCTCCACCGCCGAGGTGGTGCATCCGGGGCATCGGGCAACTCCTTGGTGCTGGCTGGCTTCCCGTCTCTTACGGGCCGCCGGACGCGAGCGTTCAGGTGGGGGTGCGTTTCGGGGACCGCGCTCCGGTCCGGTGGCCCCCGCCCGGTCTCACGGGGCGATGGTCACCTTCTTCTCGACGGTGACCTGGTCGATGTCGGAGACACGGACGGTGGCTCGCATCGTCCAGGTGCCGGGGAACGGGAGCGCGAGGGTGTCGCTGCCCCAGTAGCCGCTCTGGTCGACGAGTTCGGCGTCGAGCGGGCCGACGTGCCGCGCGGACCGGGTGAAGGTGAGGCGCAGTTCGGGGATGGCGATCAGACCGCCGTCGGCACCGAAGACCACGGCCTCGACGACGTTCCGGCCGACCCGGCCCGGCTCCAGGGTGATCTGCACCCGGCCGCGTCCGGCGGGAGCCCCGGTGTCGAACGGGACCACGCTCAGGTTCACCACCGGCTGCCCGGAGGCAGCGGCGGCCTCGGTGGCGGCCCGCCCCGGCCGGCTGCCCGTCAGCACGGTCGTGAGAGCGAGTACGACGACGCCGATCACCACCTCCGCGAGCACGGACCTGCGCAGGCCGCGCCGCCGGGACTCAGGGTCGGCGCCGGTCCCGTCGGTTCCGGTGGCGTCGTCCGGTCCGGGACCGACGCCGGGTCCGGGGTCCACCCCGGTCGCCGGCACCGACAGCGGGGCCCGGTCGTCGCCACCCACCGCGACCGGCACCGGTTCCCCGCGGGGCACGCGCGACAGCCGCTCGGCCCAGCTCCGGGAGTACGACGCCGCCAGCACCATGAGGATCACCGCCCCGGTCTTCAGGGCGAGCGTCCTGCCGTAGGGCGTGGTGAACGCCTCCCACGAGCCGAGCCCGCGCCAGGACTGGTAGACGCCGGTGGCCGCCAGCACGGCCACCGCACCGAGTGCGAGCCGCGAGAACCGGCCTACGGCGGCGGACGGGAGCGAGTCGCGGGCGGGCGTGCGGTAGAGAGTGAGCAGCAGCGCGGCCAGCCCGCCGAGCCATACGCTCATGGCGAGCAGGTGCAGCACGGAGGAGGTCATCGCCACCGGCACCTGGATCCCCGTGGAGGCGTGCTCCGCCGCCGCCCAGGTCGCGGCCAGAGCGACGGAGAGGGTGGTGCCCACGACGGCCGTACGGCGGTCGGCCCGCCACTCGGACCGGCCGCGTGTCAGGAGCAGGGCCACCAGGAGCAGCAAGGCCAGGCGGACCAGCAGCGCGACGCCGGGGCGGCTGCCCGCAGTGCTCCACAGCAGCCGGGGGTCGAACACAGCGGCCGGCCCGTCCCCGCTCCCGTACGGTCCGCGCAGGAGCAGCAGCGCGGCCGTCGACAGCGCCAGCGCCCACCATCCAGCCAGAAACGGCCCACGCACGACCCGCGCGGCCGTGGCTCCGGGCCGGCAGACGAGGACGAACACGGCGGTGCCGATCAGCAGGGCCAGGCCGCCGTAGGCGACGTACCGGCCGATGCCGTACAGCACCTCGACGGACGGGTCGACAGCCGTCTCCGCAGAGGTCTCGGCGCGTGTCTGCGAGGGTGCGCCGACGGCGAAGGTGAAGGCACCGGAGATGGCGTGGCCGTCCTCGGAGAGCACCCGCCAGGAGACCGTGTACGTGCCCTCCTCCAGCCCGTCGGTCAGTGGCACACGCGCGGTGTTCGCTCCGCCGTCCGCGTGCTCGGGATCGCCCGCGGTCACCGGGCGGCTCTCGGGGTCGAGGACGCGGACGGAGTCCTCTCTGAGGGCGACGGATTCGTTGAAGGAGACCGTGACGTGTTCGGGCGCCGTCTTCAGCACCGCGCCCTCGCGCGGATCGCTGTCGGTCAGCACCGCGTGCGCCGAGGCGGGCGCGGCGCTGCCCAGCAGGACACCGGCGAGTACGGCGACCACCAGCAGCAGCGCCCTGCCCCCACGCCCGCCCTGCTGCGTCAGCCGTCGTTCCCGCAGTCGTCGTTCCACGTCACGCCTCCTGGACGGCTCGGCCCGCGTCGCGGGGCCTCCGGCGTGTGACCAACCACCATGCGCCACCACCCAGGGCGAGCAGGACGGCGACAGCGGAGCCGACGAACAGGCCGACGGGCCCCGAGTCTTCCTGTTCAGCGGCCGTCTCCTCCGTCCCGGCGGACGCGGCGCCGGTCGAGGCCGAGGCCGTGGACGTCGGCTCGGGCACGGCGCCGGCGGACGGGCCGGAGGCGGAGGATGACGTGTCCGAGGAGGCCGGCCGCAAGTCCAGTGCGGGGGCGGGTTGTTCCGGCTCCACGTCGCCGCCCGGGAGTTCGACCCAGCGGGAGATCCTGCCGTCGTCGTAGGTCTCGACGGTCTTGAACACGAGCTGTTCGGCATCGGGCAGCCGACGGACCCTGACGCTGTGTTCGGCGTCGACTCCGGTGTCCAGGGCGGGCCCCGCGACGGTGTAGCCGTCGGCGACCCGCTTGAGCTTCCACCCCTCGGGCGCGTCGGCGAGCGTGATGTCACCGGGTGCGATGCCGGCCGGGAGGACGACACGCAGGTGGGTGAAACCCGAGGTGTCGGACTCGGCCTCGGAGGTGAAGGCGAGGGTGACGTTCTCGGCCAGGGCCCGAGCGGGTTACGACTCGACCTCCGCGTGGGCGGACGCGGGAGTGGGCGATATGAGGGCGGTGGTCAGCGCGGCGGCAACGGCCAGGGCGGGGCGGTGTGCCGTACGGACGGGTCGGTGCGGGGACAGGGGAGGCTCCTTGCGGGTGGGGCCGGGCAGGCCGAAGCCTCGGCCCGGGAGAGGGACGAACCGGGACAGCCGTGTGTCCCGGCGGTCCTCTGCGCACCAGCGGGTGTTCCAGAGTCCGTGTCCGTGGAGCCTCGACAAGGGCGAGGTGCTCGATCGGTTCGAGGTGGGGGAGAGGGCGCGGCCCGATGCCGGTCAGGCCGGCCGACAGCCGGGAGCCGAGGGAGCCCGCGACGCCACGCACAGCTCGCGCGAACCGTACGGCGATCGCGAGAGTGGCGTCGGCCCGGTGCAGCAGCCAGGCCACCGTCAGCGCGGCGAGCACATGGGCGGCCGTCATGGTGGCGGACACCTGATGCCAGCCGGATGCGCTCGACGGGGCGACCATGGCGTGCGGACGGGAGCCCAGGGCGAGTTGACCCGGTCCGGCCGGGCCCGCCGCCAGGGCGGGGGACACATGCAGCAGCCCCTGGACACCGAGCGTGCAGCCGAGCGTCGCCACAGGAGCGAAACGACGCCGGGCGGCGGGCCAGGCGACGGCGAACTGCGCGAGGACGAGCAGTGCGGTCGGCCGCCATGGAGTGACTCCGTCGGCCACGGCGTAGTGGCCCGACACCGCCAGCACGCTGCCGACCACGGCGAACACCGCGGCTCGCACGCAGGTACCCGCCCGATCCGCCCGATCCGCCCGATCCGTCAGATCCATCCGATCCGCCCGATACGGAGAAGGGCGATGCCCACGGGGCGGCGGCACGGCCTCGCCTGCCACACCCATGCCTCCTTCCCCGGCGATCGGCCTGGGCCGTATGTGACCAGTACGGTGCTGTGGGGCCCTCCTGTTCACCCCGAGGCCGGACGGGCGGCGGAGAGTCGAGGTGTCATCCGGGCGGCGTGATCGTGGCGTTGGGAGTCGCGGCGGTGGTGGGCCACCTGGTGGGGGCCTGCTCGGACTGCTGGGAGATGGAGTCGCCCTGCTCGTCGTACGAGCTGCCTGGGGCCGTCAGGACGGCGAAGAGGCCGAGGACCACGGTGATCGCGGCGGCCGCGCCGAGCACGCGACCCGCACGGTGGCGCCTCGCCCGGCCGTCCAGGTCGCGCCAGGGCGGGCCGGGCCACGGGTCTGCCGCCTGCCAGAGTTCCCCCACTGCCTCGGCCTCGTACGGCGAGACCGAGGCGCCGTGGACGGGGGATGGTTCCGCCTTGTGCCCCGGCCACTCGCGCGGATCGAGGAGGTGCCGGGGCCGCGCTGGAGCCGTGCGCTCCCGCGCGGAGAGCTCCCTGGGCGCTGTCCGCCGTATCGCGGGTTCGCTGTCGGTGAGGAACAGCTGCCACACCTCGTCGGGCACGGGCGGCGTGCGGTCTTCCCCGTCCGGTGTCCCGCCGCCGTAAGGCGGTTGAGCGGCCACTGTCCCACTTCCCGTTCTTCGGCTGTGCCGGCACGGCGGCGGATCCGCTGGCGGGGGCGTCCGGCTGCCGACGCGCTGACCCCCCACCGGGTATCTGCCGTCGTCACTCCTGGGTGCCGGGTGGCAGCCGGCTGCCGGACGGCCCCCGCTCGATCATTGCACAGTACAAAATGAGATCGCCACCGGTGGTTCTTACAAGACCCTGACGTGGAAGTCGAAACCCTCAAGCCACCCCTGTCCCATCGGTAACTCTGGCTTCGCCCGCCACCGTTCCGGGGTGGCGGATGGGCAGGAGGAGCACAGAGATGAGCAGGCACACCAGGCGCAGGTCCTCGTTACAGGTTCGACTGACGGTCGCCGGAGCCGGTGTCCTCGCCACCGTCGCGGCCGTGGCCACCGTGACCGTCGCGGCGGCGGGGGAGACCGGGCGCCGGTACACGGGTTCACCGGCGTCGGCCGGGGCAGACCACGCGGTGTTCGTTCAGGGCAACGAACTCGCCGGCAACACCATCCACGCCTTCAAGCGCGGCGACGACGGCCAATTGACCGCCGCCGGCCGTTACGCCACCGGCGGCAAGGGCGGCGACCAGGTCGACGCGCCCACCGACTCGCTCGCCTCCCAGGGCTCCCTCGTCTACGACGACGCCTCCGGGCTGCTGCTGGCGGTCAACGCGGGCAGCGGCACGGTGACCTCGTTCCGCGTCCGGGGGCAGAAGCTGACGGACCGCCGCGTGGTCGACTCGGGCGGCGACTTCCCGGCCTCCATCGCGGTGCACGGATCGGTGGCCTACGTCATGAACGCCGGCGGTGAGGGCGGCGTCCAGGGCTTCCGGATCACCGCTGGGGGACTCAAGCCCCTGCGCGGCTCGCAGCGTTCGCTGGGGCTGGACAACGACACGGTGCCGTTGTTCAGCAGCTCGCCGGGGCAGGTCGCGTTCACTCCCGGCGGCCGTGAACTCGTCGTCACCACCAAGTCCGCGAACACCATCGAGGTGTTCCCGATGCGGCGTGACGGGCGCCCGGCCGAGCGGGCTGTCGTCAACCGGTCTGCCGGGGAGGTGCCGTTCGCAGTCACCTTCGACAGGGCCGGGCGGATGCTGGTGGCCGAGGCCGCGAAGTCGACCATCAGCGCGTACAGGGTGCGCTCCGACGCCCGCCTCGAACTGGTGCAGAAGCCGCTGCCGAACGGCCAGGACACGCTGTGCTGGCTGGAGCGTGCGGGCGACTTCTTCTACGGGGGCAACACCGGCAACTCCACCGTCACCGGCTACCGCTTGGACCGACAGGGCCGCCTCGCGCTGACCAACGACGTAGGCATCGCCACGCCGCCCTCGCCCAGGTCCCAGGGGGTGATCGATCTGGCGGTGACCGAGGACGAGAGGTTCCTGTACGTCCAGAACGCCGTCTCCGGCACGGTCGACGGCTTCCGTATCGGCCGGAACGGTTCGCTCACCAAGGTCACCACCGCCACCGGACTGCCCGCCTTCGCCGAGTCCGGCATGGAGGGCATCACCGCGGTGTAGGGAAAGCGGCCACCGCGGTGGGCGGCGCTCCCGGAACGGCTCCGGGCGCGCCGGCCGGCCGGACCGCGCGGTGGTCGACGGCCGGTCCGCCCCGCCGTCACCGGCGTGCGGTGGCTTCTCGCCTCAGGGGACAGGAACTTGGCGGTAGCCGTCCGAGGCATCGAGACGTACGAACGGGATGGTGCTGCCGGCCGTCAGGAAGGCGGTCTCGCTTCCGTCGGAGGGCAGGCCCATGAACGCGCACAGCCGGCGGGCCGTCCGTGGATGCCGGCGGGAGTAGTCCGCCATGATCTCCGCCCCGGTCTCCGCCGGGAGGAAGTGCGCGGTGACGGTGTGGTGGCGGTTGCCGAACTGGACGACGGTGTGCGGCCGTCGGCGGAGGTTCTGGTACCAGTCCGACGCGGGGCCGAACCCGGCCGCGACGGTCCAGCTGCCGCATTCGCTGTCGTATGCCACCACCTCCAGGACCGTGCGGCGATCGAGCCCGCTGACCCGGCCGGTGTGGTGCAGCAGGAGCAGCCTCTTGCCGAAGAGGGGCGCGAGCCCCGCCTTGAAGAGAAGGACGGGCAGGCGCAGCGGCACCCGCCGCCATCCTGCAGGCCGGCGGGGGCGGCGCGGGGCGGAGCCTTGGTGTGTCGTCATCAGCGTTCTCCGTCGGTCCCGGTCGATCCCGGTCGGTTCCGGTGTCGCCTCCGGGCCTCGATTGGGTAAAGGCTCGTGGTGAGGGCCGGTCCACGACCAGACTCTTGCATAGTCTAAAGGTGAGGGGGGTGCCGGATCGAGCGGCTCTCCGGGGTTCGCCACACCGCTGGAGTACGTCATGACCGGGAAGAAGCCGCCACAGAGCGCCACGTTGCTGTCGTGGATGCCGGGCGGGGTCATGGCGGTGGTGACCGTCGTGGACGTCGTGGTCGGACCGGGGGTCGGACTGTTGCCGTTGGTGTCGCTGGGGCCCGCTTTCGCCGGACTGGTCGGCGGCTGGCGCCGCACCGCGCTGACGGGTGTGGCGGCGCTCGTACTGTGCGTCGGGCTCGGAATCTACGACGGGCTGTTCGAGGAACGCCGGGGATTCGCCGCGCTGGGGTCCGTCGTGGGTGTCACCGGCGCGGGGATCGCGGCGGCCGTGATGCGCTCCCGGCGGGAAGCGGAACTGGCCGGTGTGCGCTCGATCGCGGAGGTGGCGCAGCACGTACTGCTGCGGCCGGTGCCGCTGACGGCCGGACCGCTGCAGGCGGCGGTGTCGTACACCTCCGCCGTGGCGGAGGCACGGATCGGGGGCGATCTGTACGAGGTGGTCGCCTCGCCGCACGGGATCCGGGTGATCGTGGGGGACGTGCAGGGCAAGGGGCTCGCCGCCGTGGAGACGGCCGCGGTGGTGCTCGGCGCGTTCCGTGAGGCGGCGCACGACGAACCGGACCTGGTGGGGCTGGGGGAACGGCTGGAGCGGAGCGTGGAACGGGAGTTGGAGGGTGAGAAGTTCGTCACCGCGATCCTCGCCGAGATCGGCTCCGACCACGAGGCGGTCCTGCTCAATTACGGCCATCCGGCCCCGATGCTGATACGGGACGACGGCACCGCGGACTTCCCTGAGCCATCCTCCCCCGCGCTGCCCCTGGGGCTGGGTGCGCACGGCCATGCCGGGCCGCGGCCCTACCGCGTGGGGTTCGCCCCGGGCGAGCAGTTACTGCTGTACACCGACGGTGTCACCGAGGCGCGGGACGGGGACGGGCACTTCTATCCGCTTGCCGAACGAGCTGCTCTGCTCAAGGACTCCGACGCGCATGCCGCGCTCGACGCGCTGCGTCGCGATGTACAAGACCACTCCGCGGGACCGCCCCACGACGACGCCGCCATGCTGCTGCTCCGCTATCACGGTCATGGGAGCGTCCGGGGAACGCGGGTACTTTAGGCGAACCATGGAAGGGTCATGGGAAGGGAAAATCTGTTCCTGCGGGCTGAGCGGGCGGTGGGTGCGGCACGGTAGAAAGGTCGCATGGTGCAAAGTGAGGCCCCGACCGGGGGCATGGACGATGTCGACGTGGTGACCCGTGCGGTGCTCACCGCGTCGAGACTCTTGGTCGCCGTCTCCGCCCGGTCGCTCGCCGAGGTGGAGGAGCGGTTGACGCTGCCCCAGTTCCGCATGCTCGTGGTGCTCTCCACGCACGGGGCCACCAAGCTGGTCACCCTCGCCGACCTCCTTCAGGTCGCGCCGTCCACCGCCATGCGCATGGTCGACCGGCTCATCGCCGCCGGGCTCGCCGACCGGCAGACCAATCCCGGCAACCGCCGGGAGACCGTGCTCCAGCTCACGGAGGAGGGGCGACGCACCGTCGAGGACGTCACCGGCCGCCGCAGGACGGAGATCGCCGGGATCGTCGAGCGCCTGTCACCGGGCCAGCGGTCCGCCCTCGTGGACGCGCTCACCGCCTTCAACGAGGCCGGCGGTGAGCCGCTCGCCCCGGCTGCGGGGGGCGACACGGAGCCGTTTCCCCTGGGTTGGGTGGACTCCGTTGTGCCCAGGGGTGCCTGACCGCACCCACGGCCACGGCTCGGGGCGTTCGGTCGGTTCCGACCCTCGGGCGGCGTGATCGGCCTGTTCTTCCCCCTGATTCTTTTGCATAATGCAAGCGAGCTGTGGGGGTGCCGTGACGGCCTGGATCGTCACACCGGCGGTGCGGCTCCGGACATCGGGCGACGACCGGGGAGGAGCGGCGGGTGCGTCGACCACCTCGACCGCGGGCGGACAGCCGTACGGGTTTGGTGGCCCATGCGACGGCCTTTGTGTGGGGACCCGCGGACTTCGTCGGTCTGCCGCCGAGGTGGCTGTTCGCCGAAGGGATCCTCGTCGGGGTCCTGTCGGCGACCGCCATCAGCGGAGTCGGGATCGCGGGGGTCTGGACCGGCCATCCGGCGTTGGCGGCAGGAGAGGGCGGACTGGTGATCGCCGCCGCGCTCACCCTCTACCTTCTGATCACCGGCGCGGGCCGCGCGCTTGTCGGCACGGCCGCCGTGCTCGGGCTGTGCCTGGCGCTGCTCATGCCCCAGGTGGCCGGCTGGGTGGTGCTGACCCAGCGGGGTGAGGTGCGGCCCGCGGTGGTGACCCTTGTCGAGGGCGGGCCCGGAACCGGCATCGAGGGGGGACGGTACCTGTGCTCCGTGGCCGGCCGGGCCGGGGCGCCCCTCTCGACACGGATCTGGCGAGGATGTGAAGGCTCGACCAGGCCGGGGGATGCCCTGACAGTCGTGTTCGACCCGAGGGGGGCGGTGCCGCCACGAGGTGTGGCACCGGGTACCGACCGTGGCCCGCTGCTGGGGGTGGCGGCGGTGGCGCTCGCGCTCGTCGCCGGGTGCGCGCTTGCCGTCGTACGGTCCTTCCGGCTTGATCCGCCTTCTTGAGGCTCCTGAGGCTTGAGGGGCCCTTCGTCGAACGCGAGCCTCCTGGCCGGGTGTCGCTCGGCCTCGGTCGCCCGCCTGTTCGTGCCGGGCGCGGGGCCGAGGCGACCCGGCACGGTGGGCTCCGGTGTCATTCCGCGTCGGCGGAAGTCGACGGTGAGGGACTCGGGGGAGCCGTCGGCGCGGCGGTGTTGACGTCCAGGTCCGGTCGCGGGGTCAGGACGACCATGGGGGCGCCGGGCTGGGGCACGGGCGGGGTGGCCTGGTCCTTGGGCAGTTTCGGGGGGTTGGTCTGCTGGTAGTTGACGTTCTCGTGGTTGACCAGGCCGGTCTTCTCCAGCACGGTGATGTGGTCGAGCACGGTGTCGTTGGCGAGGTCGGCCAGCTGACGCACCAAGGTGTTCCGGGTGCTGGCGCGGATCTTGGCGATGGCCGGGAAGATCTGGCCGTGCGTGACGCGCATGATCTGCACCGCGGTCGAGTCGAACTCCTTGCCCTTGGCCGCGTCCACGGTGGCCACGAACTGCTGCTGTTGCGGACTCGCCTGGTTGTTGAGCGTGATGCCCAGCTCCGGGGCGATCTTGCGGCACAAATCGTCGAGACCGGCGTGCCCGACGACCAGATGCTCGCCTGCCTCCTTCATCTCCGGGGTCGTACCGCGTTCCATGGCCATCTCGCCCAGCGGGTACTCCCACAGTCCCGCCGAGCGCACCTTGATCACGAAGTCCCGGTCGGCCTCCGTCAGCGGACCGAACTGCGTGTTGGCGATGATGCGCTCCGGCGACGAGGCCGTGTTCTCGATGCCCAGCATGGCGGGATAGGCGAGTGCAGCGACGGTCATCAGCAGGCCGCCGCTCATGAAGATGGCTCCTGCGGTACGGGGGATGCGCATGGTTCCTCCTGGCGTGCGGATGCGGGGCCCCGGCTGGCGCGAGCACGCGGGATCCGCAGGGGAGCGGACATCGGTCGCCAGGGGGTACGGAGGGCAGCCGTCGAAGAATCATTGCGCAGGGTAAAAATTGCATTGGATGGTGTGATGTGCGTCACGTACGCTCCCGCTCGCCCACTGCCCCGCGCCAAGAATGAGCCAGCGAGAACCGGGTCGGCAGGCCACGGCCGGATCGCCTCCCGGGGCATCGAGGGCGGTGATCACCACGCCATGTCGTGCGGTGGGGCATCCGGTCCGTGCGCGTACGGGTGAGGCGCGAGGGGACGACGGGGTGTCCGCCTGGCGTTGCATTGCCCCCTCTCGGAAGTCGGGAGATCAGCAGCGCGGCGGCTACCGCCCTGGCCCGCCTCGATGGCTACCGGAACCGCGAGAGCCACAGTCGCCGCGTCTGTCTGCCCGGTGTTCCGGGAGGTAGCTTGGGGGTGAAGGCCCCCTGAAGGAGGGCGATGCCATGCCGTGGTTCTTGTGGCTGCTCGCTGCCACGGCGCTGGGTGCCGCGGAGTTCTTCGCTCTGACACTTGCATTCGGATTGTTGGCGGGCGCCGCGTTGGTGGCCGCCGTGGTCGCCGGCGTGGGCATCGGCCTTCTCGGCCAGCTCGTGGCCTTTGCGCTGGCGGCGGCAGCGGGCGTCGTCCTTGTCCGGCCCGTCGCGCTGCGGCACATGGAACAGCAGCCACTGACCCGAGACGGCAGTGACGCCCTGATCGGCAAGCGTGCCGAGGTCATGCAGGAGGTCACCGCGACCCGCGGCCTGATCAAGCTCTCCGGCGAGGCATGGTCGGCCCGCGCCCTCGACGAGAGTCTCGTGATCCCGGTGGGTGCGTGGGTGGACGTCATGGAGATCGAAGGCGCCACGGCCATCGTCTACCCCCGCGAACTCCTTCCCTGAGTCGAATCCCCGCGAACTCCTTCCGTGTACGGCTGAGCACACAGCAACGGAGGCACTGTGGATCCCGTCGTCATCCCCCTCCTCGTCGCGGCCATCGTCGTCGTCTTCCTCGTGGCCTCCACCGTGCGAATCGTCCCGCAGGCGCGCCGCTACAACATCGAGCGGTTCGGCCGGTACCGGCGGACGCTCCAACCCGGACTGAACCTGGTCCTACCGGTGGCGGACCGCATCAACACCAAGCTCGACGTGCGCGAGCAGGTCTATTCGTCCGACCCCAGGCCGGTGATCACCGAGGACAACCTCGTGGTGAACATCGACACCGTGCTCTACTACCAGATCACCGATCCGCGGGCGGCGGCCTACGAGGTCGCCGACTACCTCCAGGCGATCGATCAGCTCACCGTGACCACGCTCCGTAACGTCATCGGCAGCATGGACCTGGAGGAGACGCTCACCTCGCGCGAGGAGATCAACTCCCGGCTCCGTGCCGTCCTCGACGACGCCACCGGCAAGTGGGGCATCCGGGTCAACCGCGTCGAGATCAAGGCCATCGATCCGCCGGCCACCATCAAGGAGGCGATGGAGAAGCAGATGCGGGCCGAGCGTGACAAGCGGGCGGCCATCCTGCATGCCGAGGGGGAGCGTCAGGCCAAGATCCTCACTGCGGAAGGCACCAAGCAGAAGGACATCCTGGAGGCACAGGGCGCGCAGCAGGCCATGATCCTCCGGGCGGACGGCGAGGCCAAGGCCGTCGAGCTCGTCTTCCAGGCCGTCCATCGCAACAACGCCGACCCGAAGGTCCTCGCCTACAAGTACCTGGAGACGCTCCCGCACCTGGCGAGCAGCGGCAACAACACCTTCTGGGTGATCCCGGGAGAGCTGACCGAGGCAGTCCGGACCGTCCCCGAGCCTTCGGTGATCAGGCGTCGGAGAGCCCTCCCACGCCCGGACAACCCGAGGAAGCAGCCACTGCCGACGATCACGACACGTCGGACGGAAGCCGGGTTCCGCAGCTGGAGGCGGGCTCGACGGTTTCCCTCGACGCCGCCGCGGCTGCGGACGAGGCAGGAAAGCAGGCCGCCGCAGCGGTGAGCGACGCCAAGGCGGAGGCCGAGGCCGCGAAGTCGCCCCAGATGCCGCGCCGCACGCGGACGTCCGACGATTGAACCCACTTCTCGACGAGCGCCGCCTTCTGAGCCCCTTTCCCGAGTGGTTGTGCGAGTCGGTTCGCGCCGCCGCGTCCGCAACGTCGGGCACGAGTGGCCCGAGATTTTGAGGAGGCGGCCTGACGCCGCTGACGCTCTCCTGACGTCCCTCCTGGCCCGGACACAGGTATGGGCGAGCTGGTGAAGGCTGCCCGATCCGGCAGGGCGGTGAGGCCGGGACGCAGGCAACAAAGGAGTCAAGGTGGAGGAGGACTCGAGGGAGGTCTGGATGCCGGGCACCGGCAGGTGTCCGGCAGCTGGCCGCCGGGCGGTTGGTGTCGTGCCGGTGCCGGCTTGCGCCGCTTGGTGAGCCGGTCGGCCCTTCGGCGTCGCCGCAGCCAGTCGCCGGTTTCCCCGATCGCGGCGAGGAACGCGGCCGAGGCGATGCACTGGGCGAGCGTGGCGGGCTGGTCGAGCGCCTTGCCCACCAGCCAGAGCACGAGAGCGATCAGCGCCCACCAGACGGTGAGGGAAACCGCGAGGCGCCATACGCGCCGTCGACTGGTCACGGGGTGGCCTTTCCGACGCTGCGTGGCGCAAGGGCGGCGTACACGCAGCCCACTGCGGCCACGATGACCGAGGTGGCCGTAGCCGCCAGGGTGATCACGGGCGGCGCCTCGGCCAGGCGCGACACTGTGTTGAGGGGCGCGACGGCGTAGAGAGCGAGCAGGGCCAGGCCCCGGGGGCGCATGGGCGCCAGCCGGTGCCTCAGTTGGCGCGGTATCCGGCCGCTGACCAGGGCCAGCCCGGCCGGGAGCAGGGTGAGGGAGAAGAAGATGAGGCCGATCCAGTGCCAGATCATGCGTGCGAGGACTCCTGGGTGGTGAGAGACGGGCCGACGGAGGCACAGGGCTACTGCCGCCACGACGGCTCGGCGGTCGGCTGCTTCCGCCTGGGTGCGTTGGGCAAGGGTGGAGCGGGCCCGACAGGCGTAGGCCGACGGAGCGCGTGGCCGCCAGGTCGATCCGGATGTGCCTGATGACGACCGATCACGGCCGGTCCTCGTCCCGGTGGACGAGGTGGGCGGTGAGCGCACCGATGAGCAGGGCCCAGGCCACAGCTGCGGGGCCTGCCTGGTGCCAGCCCAGGAGGATGGTCGCCCCTGCTGTTGTCGCTCCGGCGGCTATAGCCCGACGGTCGGTGGCAAACGCCCATTGTTCACGGGCGGTTCCTTGCTGCCGGAGCTCACCGAGTGCCGTTCTGACCACCAAAGCGGCGAGGATGATTGCTGGGGCCAGCAGCGAGGCGTCCGCAGCCATCAGCTGGCCGCCCCGTCAGGTCGGCCCGTCATCACGGCACCCACCGGGCCGTCGACCGCTTCTGCCCGCGGAGCGTGAGCGACGGCCTGCCACGCAGGAGAGGGAACACCCTGGTGAATGGCGAGCGGAATCGTGGGCATGCGGCCATGACGGCGCACCTCCGGGCAGTGTCGACGGGCACAAGGCCCCTTCACGCCGACCAGACTTCCCGGCACACCCCACGTCCCTTGACGTGTACTTTGCACTCTATCTGCTGCCGGCGCTCCCAAACAGCCCTGCACGGAACGGTGTGGGCCGTGGCCCCGCATACCCGCTCACCCCCGGCCTGGTCCGCCTGGCGATCATGCGCGACAGCCCGCCGACGCAGTGGCGATCACGTCAAAAGCCGCTACCCGCAGCGACTCCCTCCCGCCCAGGCGCTTCTGCGGCCATGACTCCCTCCTCCACGAGGCGAGAGGTACACCGGTTGCGTGTCGGCGGCGCGGCAGCGGACTGCACAGCGGTCGGCCCGGTACGCGTCCGATGCTCGCTTGCCGACCCCCGGCCGCGCTCCAGCTGGGTCGATACGGCCGACTCTGGCCGAAGCACGCCATGGAGCGGCTGTGCCGACGAGTGCGTCAATGGCTGGCTGACAGCTCGCCGCTGAGCTTGCCGTGCAGGTGGGCGCTGGGTTCGTTCAGGCCGGTGATCTCGACCTGCTTGCCGCGCTGGGCGTACTTGACCTCGATGGCGTCCAGGGCGGCGACCGAGGAGGCGTCCCAGACGTGGGCCGAGGACAGGTCGATGACGACCCTCTTCGGGTCTGTGGCGTAGTCGAACTGGCCGACGAGGTCGTTGGAGGAGGCGAAGAACAGCTCGCCGGTGACCCGGTAGACGACCGTGCTGCCGTCCGGGTCGATGACGGAGGTGACCTCGGCGAGGTGCGCGACGCGCTTGGCGAAGACGACCATGGCGGTGACCGAGCCGACCACGACGCCGATGGCGAGGTTGTGGGTGGCGACCACGCACGCGACGGTGGTCACCATGACGGTGATCTCCCCGGCCGGCATCCGGCGAAGCGTCTTCGGGGCGATGGAGTGCCAGTCGAACGTCGCGAACGACACCATGACCATGACCGCGACCAGGGCGGCCATGGGGATGTCCGAGACGACCGGGCCGAAGAGGACGCACAGCACCATCAGGAACGCCCCGGCCAGGAACGTGGACAGGCGGGTGCGGGCGCCGGACACCTTCACGTTGATCATCGTCTGGCCGATCATCGCGCAGCCGCCCATGCCACCGAAGAAGCCGGTGACGATGTTGGCGATGCCCTGGCCGATCGACTCGCGCGTCTTGCTGGAGTGGGTGTCGGTGATGTCGTCGACCAGTTTGGCCGTCATCAGCGACTCCATCAGGCCGACCAGTGCCATCGCGAAGGCGTACGGGGCGATGGTGGTCAGCGTGTCCAGGGTGAAGGGCACGTCGGGCAGGCCAGGGACCGGCAGGGAGGACGGCAGGGCGCCCTTGTCGCCGACGGTCGGCACCGCGATGGCCGCGCCGACGGTGATCACGGTCAGGATGACGATGGAGACCAGCGGTGCCGGGATGACCGTGGTGACCTTCGGAAAGAACACCATCAGTGCCAGGCCGGCCGCGATCAGCGGGTAGACCGGCCACGGCACGCTCGTCATCTCCGGGACCTGGGCCATGAAGATCAGGATGGCGAGGGAGTTGACGAACCCGACCATCACGCTGCGGGGGATGAACCGCATCAGTTTGGCCACCCCGAGTGCCCCGAGGATCACCTGGAAGACCCCGGCGAGGATGACCGCGGCGACGAGGTGGCCCAGGCCGTGCTCGCGGTTCAGAGGTGCGATCACGAGGGCGACGGCGCCGGTGGCGGCAGAGATCATGGCCCGGCGCCCGCCGACGACGGCGATGGTGACGGCCATGGTGAAGGAGGCGAACAGGCCGATGGCCGGATCGACACCGGCGATGATGGAAAAGGAGATCGCCTCGGGGATCAGCGCGAGAGCGACCACCAGGCCGGCCAGTACCTCGGTACGCCAGACCTTCGGATCACGCAGCCAGTCCGGCTTGAGACCGCTCAGCCGCGCGGCGGGAGACAGTACGGGAGAAGACAACGAAGCAGCCACCTGTCGTGCTCGGGCACACCCCTGGGGCAGGAAGGGGCGCGAAAAGGACGGCGAGGAAGGCCGGGGCCGGCATTCCGCGGCGGCCCGCTTTCGGGCCGGAAGTCGGGGAGAGCCGACGGCGCGATCGCGTGTACGTCAGGCTCTGGTCAGGGGCGAAGGGTCACGGCGGACAGGCGGCGGCGCCAGGCACCACGGACTCGCGCACGCTTTTCTCCTGCAAGACTCGGATTCTTCGCCGGGGGCGGCATCGGCCCCGACACGGAGACGGCCGGGCTGGGGACCCACGCCGCAGACGAGGAAGTGACGGCGCTCAGGCCGACCCTCCGACGGAGACTCTACCCTAACGTTAGGGTAGAGATCGGCGGCTGGATGGGACGCAGCGCCGTCGACAACGGGAAAGGCAAGGTCGGGGACGTGGACGGCAAGCACATGCAGATCGGTGAGGTCGCCGCGCGAACCGAGCTGTCCCTGCGCACCATCCGGCACTACGAGGAGACCGGCCTCGTCGCCCCCTCGGCCCGCTCCCAGGGCGGCTTCCGTCTCTACACCGAGGCCGACGTCGCGCGTCTGATGGTCATCCGCCGCATGAAGCCCCTCGGCTTCACCCTCGACGAGATGCGCGCCTTGCTGGAGGCCACCGACCGCCTCGACTCCGGCAAGGAACTGCCGCCCAAAGAGCGCGAAGAGCTCCTGGACCGGCTGCGGGGCTTCGAAGAGGCCGCGCAGCAGCGCGTGGCCGATCTGCGCACCCAGCTGGCCCGGGCGGAGGAGTTCGCGGCCACGCTGCGCCGGCGCCTCCCGCGGACCGCCGCGCCGGTCCGGACCTCATAGCCGATCGGAATCAAGCAGGGCTGGGCTTTCATCGCTGCCACTCGTCAGCCTCGTCATCAGCTCGCGGGCCCGCCCTCACGGAACGTGGTCGAGAAGCTGGAGGTGGCTCACAGGATGGAGATGGCCCGTCGGCGGACCGCCAACCCACCAGGACACCGGTGCCCAGACCCGTGGCTGAGGACCGGGCAGCCGGGCCGCCACCGGATCCCGCCACGTTCAGCGCGCCGCCGTCTCGCCGAACGTGAGAACACACGGAACGGCAAAGGAGCCAGGTCCGCTGCGGCCATCGCTGATGGCTCAGCAGCTGCGGCAGCTCCAGCCGCTCCGGGGCGCCGTCCGTCTGCGGATCATAAGATGAGCCTCACAATCCGGATCTGATCTGATCTGAGCGCTCGTCAGGGCGGCCCCCGCACGCGAGCCACAGCAGCCAACGCTCACGCCGACAGAGGAGGGGGACAGCCATGGGCGCGCCCCGCCTGAGCAGCACACCGTTGCCGGGAATCGGTGTCCGCTACAACCTGACAACACGGGAGCACCGCCGTCTCTCCGTGATCGCCCATCGGGACGGGCCGCGCACGATCAGCGCGTACCGGGAGGACGACCCCGACGCGTGCGCCATGTCCGTACGGCTGACCGCCGAGGAGGCGGCCACCCTCATCGACGCGTTGATGCCCGCCCACCACAACCCCAACCTGCTGTCCACCACCGGCCTGGGGCTCGTGGCCGAACGCATCGAACTGACCGCCGCATCGCGCTGGAACGGGCGCCTGCTGGGCGAGACCCGGATGCGCACGGAGACGGGCGCCTCGATCGTGGCCGTGCTGCGCCGGGCCGAGGCCATTCCCTCCCCCACCCCCGACTTCCGGCTCGCCGGCGGTGACACCCTCATCGTCATCGGCACCCGCGAGGGCGTGGAGACCGCCGCCGCGATACTCGGGCGGGAGTAACCCGTCATGCACTCCTCCGCAGTCTTCCTGATCGAGTTCGGCTGCATCATCCTGGTTCTCGGGCTGCTCGGCCGGTTCGCCGGGCGCTTCCGGTTCTCCCCGATTCCGCTGTACCTGCTGGCCGGACTCGCCTTCGGCAACGGTGGGCTGCTGCCGCTGGGTTCCAGCGAGGAGTTCGTGGCCATCGGCGCCGAGATCGGCGTCATCCTGCTGCTGCTCATGCTGGGCCTGGAGTACACCGCCAGCGACCTGGTCACCAACCTCAAGACCCACTATCCCGCCGGTCTCGTCGACGCCCTGCTCAACGCCCTGCCCGGCGCGGCACTCGCGCTGCTGCTGGGGTGGGGCCCGGTCGCCGCCGTCGTCCTGGCCGGCGTCACCTGGGTCTCCTCCTCCGGCGTCATCGCCAAGGTTCTCGGCGACCTGGGCCGCCTGGGCAACCGCGAAACCCCGACCGTCCTGAGCATCCTCGTCCTCGAAGACCTTTCCATGGCGGTCTACCTGCCGATCCTCACGGCCCTGCTGGCCGGGACCGGCCTGGCGTCAGGCAGCGTCACCCTCGCCATCGCCCTCGGCGCAGCCGCCCTCGTCCTGGTCCTCGCGGTCCGCTACGGCCGCCACATCTCCCGCTTGGTCTCCAGCGACGACCCCGAGAAACTCCTCCTCGTGGTCCTGGGCCTGACCCTGCTGATCGCCGGGCTCGCCCAGCAGCTGCATGTGTCCGCCGCCGTGGGTGCCTTCCTCGTCGGTATCGCGCTGTCCGGCGAGGTCGCCGACGGCGCGCACAGCCTTCTTGCCCCGCTGCGGGACCTGTTCGCCGCCGTGTTCTTCGTCTTCTTCGGCCTGAACACCGACCCCGCCAGCATCCCTCCCGTCCTCCTGTCCGCCCTCGCCCTGGCCGCCGTCACCGCCTGCACGAAGATCGCCACCGGCTACTGGGCCGCCAAGCGGGCCGGCATCGCCGCCAAGGGCCGCTGGCGAGCCGGCGGCGCCCTCGTCGCGCGCGGCGAGTTCTCCATCGTGATCGCCGGACTCGCCGTCGCAGCCGGCGTCGAACCCTCTCTCGGCCCGCTGGCCACGGCCTACGTCCTGATCCTCGTCCTCCTCGGACCCCTCACCGCCCGCTACACCGAACCACTGGCCACACGCCTGCTCAGGCATCGCCGCGCACAGCTCGCCGCGAAACCCGACGACACCACACCACTGACAGCGAGCGCGCACGAGACCATCAGCGATCAGGATGCCGTCGGACACACGTGATCCGGTCGGGGCGGTGCGGTCGACAGCGCGATGGGATGGCTCGGTGGTGTCGGCGAGTGAGAGGTAGGCACCGTTCAACTCGGGCCCTCGACACCGTCGCGGCCGGAGGCGGTGCGCTGGTAGATGTCGGGGATACTGTCGGCGTCCTCGTCCCGGGTTTCGGCCTCCCACAGGCGGCGGTAGATGCCGTTGCGGCGTTTGATCAGCAGTGCCGCGACGGCTGCGGCGAGCAGCGAGCCGAACAGGACGGCGGCCTTGATGTGCTCGACGTCGGCCGGGTCGGTGAAGGCGAGTTCACCGATCAGCAGGGCGACGGTGAAGCCGATCCCGGCCAGGACCGCCAGAGCGAACACGTCCGCCCACGCCAGGTCCGGGTTGAGGCGGGCCCGGGTGAAGCGGGCCGCCAGATAGGTGCCTGCGAAGATTCCCACCGTCTTGCCCACGACCAGACCCAGCACCACTCCCAGGGGCTCCGGGCGCGTGAACACCTCTCCCAGCCCTCCGACCGACACGCTCACCCCGGCGGCGAACAGCGCGAACAGCGGTACCGCCACACCGGCCGACACCGGCCTGAGCAGATGCTCGGTCCGATCCCCCGGGGAGGTGTCCTCGCCCTCGTCGCGGACGGTCCGCAGGATCAGGCCCATCGCCACACCGGCGACCGTGGCGTGCACGCCGCCGTTGTACATCAGCGCCCAGATCACCACGCCGAGCGGCACGTACCACCACCAGCCGCGCACCCGGAACCGCTGCAACAGGTAGAACACGACCAGTCCGGCCACGGCTCCGGCGAGGGCGGCGGGGTTCAGGTCGCTGGTGAAGAAGACGGCGATCACCAGGATCGCGCCGAGGTCGTCGACCACCGCCAGGGTCAGCAGGAAGGCCCGCAGCGCGGAGGGCAGGTGCGTCGAGAGGACCGCGAGGACGGCGAGCGCGAAGGCGATGTCGGTGGCCATGGGTACCGCCCACCCCTGTGCGCTGCCACCGCCGAGTCCGACGGTGGCCAGGTAGACGGCGGCGGGGACCGCCATGCCGCACAGGGCGGCGACCACGGGCAGGGCTGCCGTGGCAGGGGTCCGCAGCTCGCCGACGACCAGTTCGCGTTTCAGCTCGATTCCGGCGACCAGGAAGAAGATGGCCAGCAGCCCGTCCGCCGTCCAGTGCCCGACGGACAGATCCAGGCCGAGCGCGGGTATCCCGAAATGGAAGTCGCGTACGTGCTCATACGTGCCGCTCCACGGGGTGTTCGCCCAGACCAGCGCCACCATGGCCGCCACCAGCAGCACCAGCCCGCCGACCGTCTCCGTACGCAGGGCGCGGGCCACCCGCACCCGCTCCGGCCAGGGCAGCAAGCCGAGAAACACAGAACGCTCACGCCGGCCGTCACGCATCCGGGAGAACCTCCACAGCATCGGAGTGTGGGCACACGTGCCCTGCGACGCCGACCAGACTTCCCGGCACACCGTGCGTCGATTGACGCGTTCTTTACACACTAACCGGGGCCGCCACGTGTATGCGCCCTGGGCGCGACGGCCTACAGAGACCTGCTGTGATGGTCGTCACGGCAGCGGAACGGAGATCGCTGCCCCGCAGCGTGCGGCGAGCAGAGCCATGGCCTATTTGCGAACCTGAGACGGCTTCGACGGCCAGTCCAACAAGCGGGCGCCGATCACGGCGGTCTGGAGCGTGTAGCGGTGCACCGGTTCGGACGGGTCGGCACCGGTGAGCTTGTGGATGCGTTCCAGGCGGTAGGTGAAGGCGCGCACACTCAGTGACAGCCGCCGGGCCGCCTCCGCGGACACACAGCCGGAGTCGAAGTAGGCGGTGAGGGTGTCGAGGAGCGGCTGAGGGCCGCCCCGGGCTCCGCGCAGCGGGCCGAGCGCACTTTCGACCAGGTCGGCCATGGCCTGCCGGTCGCGGGTGAGGACGGGGTAGACAAGGAGGTCGGCGGCGTGCAGCACGGGTTCGTCGAGTTCGAGGCGCTCGCCCAGGTCGAGGGCGTTGAGGGCCTCCTCGTAGGACTGGACGACGCCGGCCGCGCCCGGCTGCGGGCGGCCGATTCCCACCTGGCCGCCGCCGGTGGCGGCGAACGCCTGCTTGGCGAAGTGGGCGAGTACCTCGCTCTGGTCACCCGGGGCGATGCACACCAGCCGGCCGTCCTTGGTGGTGAGCAGGATGCTGCGGTCGCCGAACCGGCCGATCAGTGCGTGCTCCACCTCCCGGAGCACGGCGTCTCCCTCTTCGTACGCGACCGTGCCGCGTGCCACCGCGACCGCGTGCTCGTACGACAGCCGCAGCCCGTAGCGTTCGGCGCGCTGGGCCAGCCGGCCCAGGTCGCTGCGGCCGTACAGCAGGTCGTCGATGAACTCGCGACGAGCGGCTTCCTCCTGGCGTACGGCGAGCCGCTGCGCCCTCTCATAGCCTTCGGCGAACGCGTCCACGGCCTGCGCCGCAGCCCCCAACGCGTCGTCCACGGACATGCTCTCGCCGGTCGGCCAGTGCGCCCGGGTGGCTGCCATGTGGGCGCCGACCAGGGCGCGCAGTCCGATGCCGGCCTCTGCCGCCTGCTCGCCCAGCGCACGGCGGGACTCGAGTTCGTCCCGGGTCAGTCGGCGACCGGTCGCCGAGGCGCCCGCGAGGATGCGGGCGTACCCCTCCAGGTACTCCTCGTAGTCCTCGGACACGTCCCGCCCCGCCATGTGGGTCCCCCCGACGTTTGATGCGTTGTTGACGTCTTTCTAGCGCATGGCCGCGAACATCACCCGGTACGAGTCAGGTCATTGCCCGTCTCCGGCACTTTTTGCAGGCGGGGGACATGCCGACTACGGGCAAGGTGTCACTGCCGTACGGACGGGCAGGGACGCCGTCTGGTCAGCGCATGGAGGCAACGTAACGGGCGGGCGATGGTCATCCCCCGTACGCTGCTCCTAGGTGTGCCGGGAAGTCTGGTCGGCGGACACGTCCCCCTGCCCGGAGGCTCTGATGCCCCTCTTCCGCCACCGCCGCCGCCCCGGTCCGGTCCCACCATCGGGCCGTGAGCTGGTCCGACTGCGCGGCGACCTCGACGCCCGCAGTGCTGCGCGGACGGGCCGGCGCCTCCTGCGGGTGATCGAAACAGGACCGGGTGTCCTGGAGGTGGACCTCACCGAGTTGCGCCACCTCAGCCCGGCCGGCTGTGCGGCGCTCTTCACCGCACTGCGAGCCGCGCGGGCACGCGGCACACGGCTGATCATCACGCATCCCAGCGACCAGGCGCGGACAGCCATGCGGCAGATCGGCCTGACCTACGCTCTGACGCACTGGGAAACGGGAACCCGCTGAAGCGTGTCCCGTACAGCGCACCATGCCGGACCGCGGCAATGTCGGACGGCCGTCAGTGCACGGAAAGAGCCTGTCAGCACGACGTAAGGAACGTGTAGGGTTCCCCGCGGTGTGCCGGGAAGCCTGGTCGGCGGTTGTGGGAGAACTCTCTTCGCCGATCGGGGGTCGTGGTCATGCTGCTCGTCGTGGTCTTCGGGGTGGCGCTGCTCATCGCGGTGCTGCTGTCAGGTCTCGCGGCCCGGACCGTGCTGTCGACCTCGCTTCTCTTCCTGGTCGGCGGCGCGCTCGTCAGCGACGGTTTCCTGGGCTGGATCCACATCACTCCGGACAGCGAGATCGTGTCCGTGACGGCCGATCTGGCGCTGTTCGCGGTGCTGTTCACCGACGGCATGCACGTCTCCTTCCCCAAGCTGCGCGAGAACTGGCGCAACCCGGCCCGCGCTCTCGGCCTCGGCATGCCCCTGGCGTTCGTCGGCATGGCGCTGATCACGCACTACCTGGTGGGCCTGGACTGGACGACGTCCTTCCTCGTCGGTGCCGTGCTGGCGCCCACGGACCCGGTGTTCGCCTCCGCGATCGTCGGCCGCAAGGAAGTCCCCTCCAAGCTGCGGCAGTTGCTGAACGTCGAGAGCGGCATCAACGACGGGCTCGCGCTGCCCGTCGTGCTCATCCTGATCGCCGCGGCCGGGCCGACCTCCGGGCAGGCTGAAGCGTCCTTGGGGACGATCGCTCTGGAGCTTGTCCTGGGACTGGTCTTCGGCGTCGTCCTGCCGTTCGTGGTGATCGAGCTCGTACGCTTCCGACTGCTGGGCGCCGAGCCGAAGCTTCAGCCACTGCTCCCGCTGGCGATCGGCGTGATCCTGTACGCGCTCTGCCACCTCACGCACGCCAACCCCTATCTCGCCGCGTTCGCCGCGGGTGCCGTGCTCACCGCCCGGTCGCTGGAGGCGAAGGAGGCGTTCGAGCCGCTCGGGGAGGCGCTGGCGGAGCTGGCCAAGTTCGCAGCCCTGCTGGTGTTCGGCGCACTGCTGACGCCGTCGCTCTTCGGTGACCTGTCCTTCGGCGGGTACGTCGCCGTGGTCCTCGCCATCGTGCTGATCCGGCCGGCCTCCCTGCTGCTCTCCCTGCTCGGTACCCGTTTCACCCGCCAGGAGAAGCTGGTCGCGGCCTGGTTCGGGCCGAAGGGCTTCGCGTCCGTGGTGTACGGGCTGCTCGTACTGCAGGCCGGTATCCCGCAGGGCGAGGAGGCGTTCACCCTCATCGCCGTGTGCATCGCCTTCTCGATCGTCGCGCACAGCTCCACCGACGTGCCGATCGCCCGTCTCTTCCACGTTGACGACCTCGCCGGAATCCCGGCCGGACGCAAGGACGCCGACACGCCGTCCAAGGAGACCACCGCAGATGCGCGCGCGTGAACGCGGTCGTGTCGGCCACCCGTGGAAACGCCGTACCGGGAGTTGGGGCGCGGACCGGCGCTGAAGGAGCCGGGAGACCCGGCACGGAGGCGTCACAGGTGTGACGCCGGAGCCTGACCAGACCTGCTCACCCGACGGAGACAGCAGGAGGTCCACTTTCGATGACCGGATTCTGGAACGCCGACGCCCCTGACGGTCAGCCGGTACGACTGACCTACGTCTCCGCCGCTGCTCCGGGTGGTACGGCCGAGTTCATCCTGCGCGATCCGTGCGGCCGTGTCATCGGCCGACTTCGTTTCCGTGCCTGCCATGAGTGCCGTACTGGGCGCATCCTGGACCTCTGGGTCTGCGATACGTGGCAACGGCAGGGACTGGGGCGCGGACTCGTGCGTTCCCTGTTCGCCCACCGTCGCGGCTACCGGTGGAACACCACCCTGCAGAGCCGCCCGGGGCGGGCCTTCTTCGCGGCGATGACACGGGAAACCACACTGAGCCTGCCCCACGGCGGCCCGCTCTGTCCCCACCTCATGGGGTGGCTCCGGCGTACCTGGCGCCGCCTGCTGCACGCCTACTGAAAGGGCGTCTCAGCGCGGCCGGGGGCACGTCATCACGCCTCGTGGCCGAGATGTCGGCCAATTCCTGACAGCAACCGGCAGGCGGACCGTAGACCGGCAGCGGGCGGAGCGCCGCACGGTGTCGGCTGTACTCGTCGAGGACGCCAAGGGCAAGGTGCCCGCCAGGGCAGCGGGCGATCCGCGGGTGTGGGCGACGGTCCGCTGGACCGCGCCGGACGGTTCGACACGCACCGGCGAGGCCCGGGTGTCGGCCACGAGCCCCGTCGGCAACCGGGTCACGATCTGGATCGACAAGGACGGTCACCTCACTGCGGAGCCCCTGACCGAAGGGCAGGCACGATCCCATGCGGCTGCCGCAGGATTGCTGGTCGCGGCAGGTGCGGGCGGCATCGCCCTGGCCGCGGTCTCCGTTATACGCATGTACCTGAGCCAGCGGCGTTTGGAGCAGTGGGCCGTGGAGTGGGAGCGGATCGACACGCGGTGGGGGAGGAAGGCCGGCTGGCCGGCCCAGTTGATCAGCGAGACCCAGGGGCGACGAAGGCCGACTCCCATCCGGTCGGAAAGGATCAAGGGCCAGGGCCCCATCACGGCCGACCGCTGATGCCCTGTGCCTGATCGACAGTCTGTGCTCGCATTGCTCGCCGGTAGAACCACTCGCCCAGCTGCGATCCGGCCACGAGCCCTCCAGCGAACATCAGCAGCCCACCCTGCACCACGGAAGCGAAAAAACTGGCGTCCTCGGTGTCCAGATCGCTCCACCGCAGGAGCGGGCCGGTCAGCCCGCCGAGCCAGATCACCAGCAGGGCGACGCCCCGGACGCGGATGGCCCACGGGGTCGTACGGCTGCGGGTGCGTTTCGGCGCCCACCCTCGCAGCGAGGCGATGGCCACGGGCAGCGCGAAGGCCGACCAGCCGACCAGCCAGAACCACAGCAACACCCCTCGTACCTCCTCGCGTACGAGCCCGGGCGGTTCCAGGACCGCCCGGGCTCGCTTCTCCGGTCGATGCCGGCGTCAGCCGGTGATCTCGACCTTCCCGTTGGCCCCGGCGGGTGACGGCGCCGCGGGCTGCGCGCCGCCGACCCGGCCGGTGATGCCCTTCAGCAGCTCGGCGAGGTCGACTCCGGTGGTGGAACCGAGCAGTTCCAGGCCCTGTGCGACGTTGTCGGCGACCGTGCGCGAGAGCTGACTGGCGCCGTCGGTGGAGATGACCGTCATCTTGTCGATCGCGCTGAGCGGCTCGGACGCCTTGGCGACGACCTGCGGCAGCACCTCCACCAGCATCTGCAGGACAGCTGCGTCGCCGTACTGGGCGAAGGCGTCGGCCTTCTTCTGCATGGCGTCAGCCTCGGCGGCACCCTTGGCGCCGATGGCGGCGGCCTCCGCCTCGCCCTCGAGGCGGACGGCGTCGGCGAGTGCGGCGCGCTGCGCCTTCTCGCCCTCACCGGTCAGCCTGGCCCGTTCGGCAGTTGCCTCGGCCTCCTTGACCAGCGCGATACGGCGGGCCTCGGCCTCCTGCTCGGCCTGGTAGCGGGCGGCGTCGGCGGGTTTGCGGACCTTGGTGTCCAGCTCCCGGTCGGTCAGCGCGGCCTGGCGTTCGGCGACCTTCTCCTGCTCGCTGAGCACTTCCTGCTGCCGGGCTGCCTCGGCGAGCGGTCCGGCCGCGGCGGCGCGGGCTGCGGCCTCGTCGGTCTCGGCCTTGATCTCGGCCTGCTTCAGCGCGAAGGTCCGCTGGGCGATGGCGATTTCCTCCTCGGCCTTCAGCCGGGCCTGCTCTGCGGCGCGCCGGGCGACGGCCTCGGCGATGTCGGCCTCCTGCTTGGCGCGCGCGGCTTCCGGCCGGCCGAGGTCCTCCAGGTAGGAGCCCTCGGTGGTGATGTCCTGGATCTGGAAGGCGTCCAGCACCAGGCCCTGCCCGGAGAGACTGGCCTCCGCCTCCTCGGCGACCTGACTGGCGAAGGCGGCCCGGTCACGAATGATGTCCTCCACGGACATCCGGCCGACGATGGCCCGCAGCGCGCCGGAGAGAACTTCCTGGGTGAAGCCGACGATGCCGTCCTGCTGCATCAGGAACCGCTGGGCCGCGGCGCGGATCGAGTCCTCGGTGCCGCCGACCTTGACGATGGCGACGCCTTCGAGGTTCGCCTTGACACCGCGCAAGGTGACCGCGCCGCGTACCGCGATGGGGATGTGCCGCGAGGACAGGTCCAGGGTGAACTTCTGCTGCACGAACGGCACGACGAACACCCCGCCGCCGACCACGACCTTCTGACCGCTGTTGTCGGTGAACACCCGCCCGGTCTCCGGGTCGGTGGCCTGCTTGCCGCGCCGGCCGGTGACGATGAACGCCTCACTCGGACCCGCCACCTTGTAGCGGGTGACCACGACGAGACCGAGCAGGACAAGGAGTACGACGACTCCTATCACGGCGAAGACGACTGGACTCATGATGTCTTTCCCCTCAGCCCTCCCAGGGGACGGCAGATCGATACGGCTCAAGTGGATGAAAGTGCGGCGCCGGTGTAACGGCGCCCGATGTGAAGAACGGCGCCGCGGGTCAGCGTTCCACCGGGCGTACGGAGACCGCTGTCTGCGACAGCGCCTCCTCCACCCAGATCTCGGCGCCTCGCGACACCGGGCTCGGACTCTTCGCCGCGAGCTTGACCGGTTGCCCGGCCAAGTGGACCAGCACCTCGCCGTAGCCGCCGACCGGAATGGCCGTCACCACGGAACCCGCGGCGCCGATCAGATCGTCGCCGCGCGGGGCAGCGCTTGACCGGTCGTTCAACAGGGCCCGGCTGAGGTGGTAGGCGAGCCAGCCCGTGGCAGCTCCTGCGGGCACGCCGACCGCGGTGGCGCCCACCGCGCCGAGCCCGGTGGTGCCCAGGACGATCGCTCCGGAGAAGCCGAGCATGGACACGAACCCGGCGATGACCGGAAGCGACAGCCACCCGTCGAAAAGGCCGTCGAGCGCGTCGACGCCGCCGAAGAGGCCCTCAAGGACACCGTCGAAGACGAGGGACAGAGCGAGGAGTACGACTCCTGCGATGCCGAGACCCAGAAACCAGGTCATCCGCGTTCACCGCCTCTCTCCCACAGTCACCCCGCTGGTGACCGCCATACTCACACGTAGGTACCGCCGAAAACACTGCCTGGTTCCGGCAATCTTTACGCTCTCTTGATGGCGTCCTCCCCGCAGCCTGGCCGGAGTGCGGTGGGGACCTGGCCGACGGTGGCTCCGAAGGACAGCCGTGTCCAGACCAGTTGCTCGCGTACCACAGCCCTGTTCAGCCGAGCAGCCGCGCCGATCGGGTCGGGAAGCGCCACGGAGCCAGGTCTACGGCATGGCGGGGTCGGCCGAGGATTGCGGGTGACCTGCGACGACGAGGGGCCGCGACGAGGAGGACCTTGCGTTCGATCGACCGGACAGTACGCGTCACCTCACTCCTTCTCCGGCCCCCGGCCCCGGCCCCCGGCCCCCGGCCCCGGCCCCCGGCCCCCGGCCCCGGCCCCCGGCCCCCGGCCCCGGCCCCGGCCCCGGTCCCGGTCCCGGTCCCGGTCCCGGCCCCGGCCCCGGCCCCGGTCCCGGTCCCGGGACCGGGCGGGCCGCGTGGTGGGCAGTGGGGTTTGGAGCTGCTGTCGCTGAAGTGCGTTCAAGAGCGTTTTGGTGAGCGGGAGTGTGTGCTGCTGATCAGTGTCATGTGCCGCACCTCGGCCGTGGGGTCGGTTCTCGGTGATGAACTGGCGTTCTTTCATCGAATGCGTGACCTTCCCGGGTGGTGTTCGTTTGTCATGGCGGACGGGATCTTCGGGTGGCGTCGGGCGGGGGTGACGGGGTGGGTGAGCTGCGGAGTGTGGCGGAGTCGTTCGTCGCGTCCGGTCCGTCCGGTGTGGCTGTGCGGACCCGTCTCAAGGAGCTGACGCCCGGCGATGAGCAGGTGCTGCGTCTGGTGGGCGCGCAGTTGGGGTCGCTGGCCTCGAAGGACCTCAAGACACGGTGCCGGGACGGCCTGAAGCACTCCACCGAGACGTGGGCGGTGCGTAAGCGGGAGCTGACGCCGCTGTCGTCGTCGCGGTGGGCGGGGTCGATCACCAAAGCCTCGCATGACCAGTGGGCGCTGGCGCGGCGCTGCCAGTTGGCGTACATCCAGAACCTGGAAGCCGGTGTCCGTACCATCGAGGACCGGCTGTCGCTGCCGGTCGGCCAGAAGGGGATGAAGAAGGCGCCCGGGGGTTACCGGTCCTCGCGGGAGTGGCATGCGAAGTCGCGGCGGCTGCGGCTGCTTCAGGACCGGCTGGCTGCCGCGCGGGCCGACCGCGAGGCCGGCCTCGTGCACGTCGTGCGCGGCGGCAAACCTCTGGCGCGCACCCGGCATCACCTTGAGGCGGCCGGGCTGACGGAGTCCGGCTGGCGTTGGCGGTGGGAGGCGGAGCGCTGGTTCTGCCAGGCGGACGGGGAGTCCGGCAAGCGCTACGGCAACGAGACGATCCGTATCAGCCCGGACGGCGAGGCGAGCATCAAACTCCCAGCACCGCTGGCGCATTTGGCGAACGCCCCGCACGGCCGCTACGTCCTCGCGGGCCGGGTCGCGTTCGCGCATCGGGGCGGCGAGTGGGCAGACCGTGTCGCGGCCGACCGGGCGATCGCCTACCGCATCCACTACGACATGAGCCGGGACCGCTGGTATGTGACCGCGTCCTGGCAGATCCCGCCCAGCCCCGCCCTCCCCATCGAAGCCGCGCTACATCCACGGCAACCCCACCGGCAGCCCCCGCCGCTTCCCCTACAACCTCACCGGCACCGCCCAGCACCGCGACGCCCAGGTTCGCCACGCCCTCACCCGCCTCCTGCACTGGGCCCAGACCTGTGGGATCCAGGCGATCGCGGTGGAGGACCTGGACTTTGATGCGGAGAAGACCCGGGAGAAACACGGCCGCAGGAAACGCTTCCGGCAGCTGATCTCCGGCATGCCCACCGGCAGACTCCGCGCCCGGCTGGCCTCGATGGCCGACGCCACGGGCATCGCGGTCATCGCCGTCGACCCCGCCTACACCAGCCGCTGGGGCGCCCAGCACTGGCAGAAACCCCTCACCACCACGACCCGCAAGACCACTCGCCACGAGGCTGCCGCCGTGGCGATCGGAAGGCGCGCCCAGGGACACCCGATCCGGCGACGGACGACACCGCCCCCACAGCACCGGAGTGATGCGGTGGGGCATCGGACCGTCCAGGCCAGGCCAGGCGTCCCTGGGCGTGAGGGAACCCGCCCCCGCATCCCCGGACCACGGACACGATCCGTGCCACCGGACGCGGAGCGAACGCGGGCAACCAGGACATCCAAAACCGTTCGGGGTGTCCGCAGTGACCAGGTATGGGTCCAAGACTCACTCCTGCTCACTGATTAGGAACGGTTGGCGATGAGGTGGCGTGGGTCGGCGGCTCGGTTGATCGCCGACTCGACGGCGGCGATCCGGTCGGCGAGCAGGCCCAGGGCGCCGACCGCGCGGGCGAGCGTAGCGAGATGGGGGTCCCGCTGGCCGAAGGCTGGGGGATGGTCGTCCTCAGGGCCACCGAGCGCCTGCGTACGGACGTATGCGGTCTTCAACTCGGTCCAGCGGGCGTCCTGTTCGGGCGTGAGTGTGCCGCGCAGCTCGGCGAGTCGGAGCAGGTTGGCCTCGGCGCCGGTGGTGAGGGTCTGGGCCTCGGCGGTGTAGTGGTCGTCGATCAGCGCCGCCAGTTCGGTGTCGTTCATGACGGGCTGGACGCGCTGGGCGATCTTGTTCATGTTGCGGTAGGAGCCCTGGAGTTGGAAGGGCGGCTCGACGCGGGTGGCGTCGGCCTGCGCGGCGGAGGCGATGTACGCGGCGTTCACCGCGAGGACCGTCGCGCGGGCCGTGAGCAGGTGGCGCAGGACGGCCAGGACGCGCTCCAGTTCGGCGGGTTGGTACGTGTGGGTGAGGCGGTCGGCGTGGGCCGTTGAGTCGCCCTGGGCGAGGCGGACGAGCAGGTCGAGGTCGGCGCGGTCGCGTGCGGCGAGCGGGGCGAGGACCGGGTTGGCGGTGAGGGCGTTCTCGATGAAGCTGAGTGCGAAGGTGTCCTCCTTGCCGGTCAGGACGTCGCCGAGGTTCCAGACGTCGGCGCGGTTGGTGAGCATGTCGGGGATGCGGAAGCGGCTGCCGGACTCGGTGTAGGGGTTGCCTGCCATGCAGACCGCGAAGCGCTTGCCGCGCAGGTCGTAGGTGCGCGGTTCGCCGTCCTTCACGCCCTCGATGCGGCGGGTGGTATCGCAGAGCGGAATGAACTTCTGCAGCAGTTCGGGCGAGGTGTGCTGGATGTCGTCCAGGTACAGGAGGGTGTTGGTGCCCGCCTCCAGTGCGAAATTGATCTTCTCGACTTCCTGGCGGGCGGTGGCGTTCGGGGCCTCGGCCGGGTCGAGGGACGTCACGGCGTGGCCGAGGGCGGGGCCGTTGACCTTGACGAGGATCATCCCGAGCCGGTCGGCGACGTACTCCATGAGGGTCGTCTTGCCGTAGCCGGGCGGGGAGATGAGCAGCAGCAGGCCGCCTGTGTCGGTGCGCTTGGACTCGCCGGTGGTGCCGAGTTGCTTGGCGAGGCTGTCGCCGATGAGCGGGAGGTAGACCTCGTCGATGAGCCGGTTGCGGACGAACGCGGACATGATCCGCGGGCGGTACTCGTCGAGGCGGAGGCGGGTGCGCTCGGCGGCCACCAGCGCCGTACGCAGGCGCTGGTAAGCGCGGTGCGCGGGCACTTCATGGGCGCGGAAGTCACTGGTGCGGGTCAGGAATTCGTCGACGTGGAGGGTGAGCGTGCGTCCGGTGATACGCGGGTGGGTGCCGAGCAGGCCCTCGACGGTCTCGGTCACGGGTGCGTCGGACTCGTGGCGCGGCAGGTCCGGGCAGAGCTCCGCGGCCACTGCCTCGGCCAGATCGCCGGGGGCGGTGTCCGTTCCGGTGGCGGTGGTGTACGACGTCAGCCATGCCTCGACGAGTTGCCGGCGGGCGGCCGGGTCGGCGAGGGCGGCGAGGTCGTCGTCGTAGGCCGACGTGCCCACCGTGCGGCGGAACTTGTCGAGCAGGGTGCGGCTGCCGGCGCTGATGACGAAGCCGTCGGGGCCGGTCGTCAGCTCTTCGAAGAGGTAGGCGGCCGCCGCTCGTGTGCCGATCACCTGCGCGAGTTCGGCCACGAGGTCGTCGATGGCGGGCGCGAGACCGAACGTGTCACGGGCGCGGGCCAGGGACACCGCACGCCGGGTCCAGGTGTCGCGCTCGTCGGCCGTCGTGTCGTGCGCCCAGAAGAGGTGTGCGGCGGCGCGGGCGGCGGGCTCGTGACGCAGGAGTCCGGCGCTCTCGTGCAGGCGCAGGAGTGCGGTGAGGATCAGGGCCGCGTCGTGGTCGTGGACACCGCGCTCGTAGCCCTCGTCGTAGGCCACCTCGGCCGTCTGCCGGACCAGCGCGGGCAGGCCGTCGGCCTCCGCGAGGGCGGCCAGGCCGTGTTCGTCGAGGAGGCGGGCGGCCAGGTGTTCGGCCCGGTAGACCTCGGGTGACTCCGAGGGCAGCGGGCGGTCCCAGAACGGACGGGTGGCCGCGAAGTCGGGGTCCGTGACCGGGGAGCGGTAGTCGGTGCCGGTCAGCGCGAAGGCCAGGCCCTCGCCGTGCGGGACGAGGGTGAGGTCGAGGGGTTGGGTGTTGACGGCGAAGCGGTGGGTGCCCAAGCGGAGGGTTCGGCCGTCGTCGGCGTAGAGGTCGGTGCGGTCGCGCAGGGCTCGCAGCGCCTCCTGGCGGGCGGAATTCAGGCGGCCGTCCAGCTCCTCCGCCCTGCCCTGGTCGCCGAGGCCGCGCAGTTCGGCGGCGATGCGGCGGACCTTGGCGGGCATCGGGTCGGAGGTGAAGTACGTGGCGACGGCGTCCGCGTCGGCGAGCGTGGCGGCGCGGCGGGTGATCGTCTTCAGAACGCGGTGCGCCGAGTCGGTGAGGCGTTCGGCGCGGCGGGCCCGGGTGTCGGCGAGGGTCTGCTTGCGGGCGGAGAACGTCTCGTGGATCTCGTCACGTCTGTCCGCCAGTTCGCCGAGGAAGTCGTCGAACTCGGCAAACTCCGAGAACCGCGCCTCCAGGTTCTCCACCTGCACGAGCAGGCGGGCCAGCTGCTCGTCGCACGCCTCGGGGCTGTCGGCGGCGGCGAAGGCACCGTTGACGGCCTGCCCGAGCAACGTGGACTCGGCCGCGAACTCGGCCCGCCCCTCGTGCTCCTGGAGTTCGCGGCGGCGGCCGTCGAGGCGGGCGCGGGCGCGGTTGACGCCGCCCAGCACCTCCGCGATCCGCGTCAGGACGGACGTACGGACGGTGGCGTCGCCGATGTCGAGGCCGGTGACGACCTCGGTCACCGTGCTCAGTTGGTCGGTGAGGACCTCTAGGCGGGCGGCGAGGGGTGCGGCCTCGGCGACGGTGGCGATGGCCTCCGTAGCAGTGGCGAGTCGCTCGATATCGGCCCGGTGGTCGGCGAAGGCGTCCTCGCGGGCGAGGTGGGCGACGGCCCGCTGCCCGAAGGCGACGAGGTCGGCCTGAGCGGCGGCGGCGAGTTCGTCGATGCGCGCGGCATCGGCGTACCGCATGTCCTTGAGCGTGAGCAGGTGACCTTGCGCCTGCCGGAGTTCGGTCAGGCCCGCCACCCAGGCGGCGGCGCCCTGGGGGACCTCGCCGCGCAGACGGCGTACCACCGTGGCGATGCGGGCCGCCGCCTCGTCGAGCGCGTCGGCGGCCTGTCGCGTGAGTGCCTGGAGGGTCTCGAACTCGGCCAGTACCTGCTGGGCGGTGGCCCGCACCTGTGTGAGCGGCTCGTGCAGATCGCCGAGTTCGGGATCGCGCAACCAGTGGTAGGAGTCGGCGGCACGGACGCAGGCCCCGGCCAGGGCCTCGTACACCGCGCTCGTCGGGGTCGTCTCGGCGACGGCGCCCGCGATGGACAGGCAGTCGGAGATGCCGCGGACGAGATCGGCGTTGCCCACGCGGGCCAGCGGGCCGGTGCCGACGGGCCGGGCGGCGGCGTGGTCGTCGGAGACGTACGGGGAGTTCCAGAGCTGGAGCGGGTGAACGCGTTGCGGCTCGGCGTCGGTTCCCGCAGCGTCCGCGCGCAGCACCATCAGCGTGCCGTCGTCGAACAGGGCCCAGCCGTGACAGGACAGCGGGGTCGCGACCTCCTTGCGGATCACGTTGTACGGCAGCAGCAGGCTGCGGCCCTCCACGCGCGCGTGGAACGCGAAGAGGACGTCCTCGCCGTTGGGCGAGCGGACCGCCCGCTCGAATTCCAGCCCGCCGGTGTCGACGCCGTCGAACGTCTTGTACGCCCCCGTCGCCAGGCAGTACCCGCCGGGGAAGACGACCCCCTGGTCCTCGGGCAGACGGCGGCACGCCTGCCCGATGCCGTCGAGGCGGACGACGGTCCTGGTGAGCGTGTTGAAGACCAGGTAGCGGTGGACGTCCTCCTTGTAAGGGAGGACATCCAGCAGGATGAGGGCGCCCACGCGCGCGTACGCGATGTCGGCGTCGGCGAGGGACTGCAGAGGCTCGGCGACGGGCTCGCTGTGAATGCCCTCGCCCGTCTCGGTGTCGTCCTCGACCTTGACCGTCAGCGTCCCGCCGACCGTCTCGACGAAGACCTCGCCCTCGATGGAGACGTGCGGGTGGCGGCCCAGGACGTGGTCCTCGCGGGTCGACTCCGTCCATGCGAAGTCGTGGGAGGGCGGGAAGACGTGGTCGCGTTCGCCGCGTGCGTCCAGGAAGGCCGCCTGGCCGTGGTCGGTCACCGCCCAGCGCAGGACGCGGATGTCGCCGGCCTTCTCACCGGTCTGGAAGACGGCGAGCACCTTGCCGTCGACGCGGCGGAGCCGGAGGAGGTGCGCCTGGCGGTAGTAGCGGTGCAGAGCCGCGAACTCCCGTACGAAGGCGGGGTCGTCGAGCAGACCGGGCACGGCGTGGTCGGGCAGCCGGTTCAGGCCCCTGTCGTACAGGGCGAAGACGTCGCCGACAGTCGTCTCCGGTTTCAGATCGAGGAAGACGTTGTGGCCGAACAGCAGCACGTCACCGACCGAGACGATGTCGCGAGGCACGCAGGTGTGCTCGGTGCGCAGCCGCTCGGTGCCGCTCAGCTCCAGCCGGGTGGAGCCGAACTCCTCGGTGCGGCGGACGTCGAGTGCCTCGGCGCGCCGGGCGAGTTCGGCGGCCTGGGCGGCCAGCCGGTCGCGCAGCACCTCGTACGTGCCCGCGTCGAACGCGGTGGCCGGCGCGTCCTGCGTACCGGTGTCCGGGCCGGTGGTCATGGAATCCCTCTCAGGAAGTCGGTGGAGCACGGTCCGGAGCCGCCGTCCCCTGTGCGGCAGCTCCGGACCGCGGATCATGGGCCGCCGGTCAGACCTTGGCGACGCTGCCGTTCAGAGCGGTGAGCGAGGCGTCCGCGAGACCCAGCTCGCCGGCCTTGTCGAGCAGCTGCCGCAGCGCGGCCGAGTCGGCCCCGCCCGTCTTCATGAGCTTCATCAGCAGCGCGGAGACGGTCAGTTCCCGCACATCAGCCGTCGATACGGAGCCGAGGACGCGGCCGAGGTCGTCGGTGAAGCTGGAGGTGCCGTCCAGCCAGGGCTTCGTCAGCGCCTGGGCGGTCTCGGAGTGCTGGACGAAGCCGTCGACGCCCTTGCCGAGCGCGATCGAGGACACCAGCCGGTCGAGGAAGACCGACTCCCCGCCGACGATGTTGATGTCGGCGTTCTCCAGCCCGGTGGCCAGCACCGTGGCCTGCGCCTCGGCGACCTGCCGCTGCACGTCCAGCCCGGCCAGCCGGATGTCCTTCTCGGCCTCCAGTCGCAGCCGGTACTCCTCGTGGCCGCGGGAGGCGTCGTCCAGGGCGGCCATGGCGGCGGCCTTGTCGGTGAGACCGGCGGCCTCGGCCTTCAGCTTCCCGCTGATGCCCTCGGCCTCGGCCAGCGCCTTGGCCCGCGCACCGTCGGCCTCGGCGCGCAGCCGGGCCTGGGTCGCCTCGGCCTCCGCGCGGCCGGCCTTCTCGATGACCTCCGCCTCCTTGTCGCGGACCTGGACGGCCGCGAGGCCCTCGGCGGCGGATTCGGCCTGGACTCCCTCGGCGAGGCGCAGCTTGGCCCGCGCGTCGAGGTCGGCGGTCTTCAACCGGGCCTCGGCCAGGGTCAGTTCCTCGGCGGCCCGGTGCGTGGCGGCCTGCTCGGCGGCCTCGGCGGCCTTGATGTCCTTGACCAGCTTCTCCTGCGCCTGAGCCTCGGCGGCGATGATCACGGTCTGCCGCTCCCGCTCCGCCTCCTCCACGGCCCGCAGCTTCTTGATGGACTCCTCCTGCTCGGCGACCGTACGGTCCACGGCGACGCGCTCGCGGATGACCTCGGCGATCTCCCGCTTCTCCGCCTCGACCTCCTTCGACGCGGCGATCCGCGTCAGCTCCGTCTCCCGCTCCCGCGCGATGACTTCGAGGAGACGGTCCTTCTCGATCCGCTCGGTCTCGATGGCGATGACCCGCTCACGGTTCTTCGCGGCGACCGCGACCTCACGGGCCTGGTTCTCCCGCTGCACACCCAACTGCTCCTCGGTCCGCAGGAACGCGCCCTGCGACCGGAGCCGCTCCTCCTCCATCACCCGCGCCGTCTCGGCCTCCTCACGGGCCCGTACCGTCTCGATCTCCCTGCGCTGCTTGATCTCCGCGTCCGCCTGGCGGCGCTCCAGCTCCAGGATCGCCTCGCGGGCGTCGACGTTCTGCCGGGTGATCTCCTTCTCCTCATGGCGCTGCGCCTCGTTGGTGCGCACATGCTCCACGGCCGTCAGCTCGGTGATCTTCCGGATGCCCTGCGCGTCGAGGACGTTGGCGGGGTCGAGCTGGGTCAGCGGCGTCTGCTCCAGGTAGTCGATCGCCGCGTCCTCCAGGTGGTAGCCGTTGAGATCGACGCCGATGACCTCGATGATCCGGTACCGCAGCTCCTCGCGCTTGGTGTAGAGGTCGGTGAAGTCCAGCTGCTTGCCGACGGTCTTCAGCGCCTCGGAGAACTTCGCATGGAACAGCTCCTGCAACGTGTCCCGGTCACTCGCCCGCGCCGTGCCGACGGCCTGGGCCACCTTGACGACGTCCTCGACGGTCTTGTTGACCTTCACGAAGAACGAGATCCGGATGTCCGCGCGGATGTTGTCCCGGCAGATCAGTCCCTCACGGCCGGCCCGCGTGATCTCGATGGTCTTCACCGAGATGTCCATCACCTCGGCCTTGTGCAGCACGGGCAGCACGACCTGCCCGGTGAAGGTCACATCGACCTTGCGCATCTTGGAGACGATCAGCGCCTTGCCTTGCTCCACCTTGCGGAACAGCCGGGCGACGACGAGTACGGCGAGCAGGCAGACGGCGACGAGCGCGCCGATGCCCACGATCATGGTGACCATGGCATACGTCCTTGAGGCGTAAGGGAGTTGCAGCGTGAAGAAGAAGAGCCGGGGCGAGATCCGGCGGCGTTGCGGGTCAGGTGGTGTTGCGGGTGAGGTGGTGTTGCGGGTCAGGCGGCGCGGTCCCGCGGTTGAAGCGCGACGTCGTGTGACGTCCGCCGGCGGGGGTCTTGGCTGTCGGCGTCTCGCAGTCCGATTGCGTCACCCGTGCGGGCCTCGCCCGGCACGGACGGCCCGGGTTCATCGGGGAAGAGGCGGTGCAACGGCCGTACGAGCACGCGTGCCACCCGCCAGGCGAACAGCGGTGCGGCGATCAGTACGGCGATCCCGGTCAGCGCGCGCACCGGACCCGAGAGGACAAGCGGATCCAGGAGAACGGTCGCGCAGAGGCTGCCGAGCCAGGCCGCACCCGTCACCAGGGAGAACCCGACGGATACCGGCACCCCGCCCAGTCCCCAGACTTCGGCGTCCGCGTCGTTGTCGAAGCTGCCGGAGTGGGCAGCGCCCACCGCGACCAGCAGCCAGAAGCACACGACCACGATCAGGGCGACGGTGAAGGGGAAAACCGGGTAAGTAGTGGCGGCCTCGAAGAACGTCCGCATCCCGATCCCCCCGATCGTCCCCGTCTGTGACGGCCTCAGCGCACACTCCAGGCCCTGGTGCCGGTCACCTGCCGGTGCCCGGCACCGAGGCCGATCCGTGCGCTTCCCTCCGGACCAATCCTGCCTGGGGAACACTCGAAGCGCATTGCTTGCTTCCGGCAATCTTCACTCGGTCCTCCATGCCGGTTCCCGCTAAGAGTGCGTCAAGATGTTCGCCGGACGAGTGCCCGATGAGCAGGGCCGGTCAGAGGCACCGCCTGCTCCGGTGCCTCGGTCAGCCATCGACCGCACCACGCGAACCGACCCGGACGCGGGCGGCCGTCAGCGCTCAGACAGGGCTGTCCGGGCACGTCGAGCACGACGGTCGGCCGACGGGTCGCGAATGCTCCTGCCAGGTGGCGGCAGACGGCACTGTTGGTGCTGGTGCCCGGCACCAGCACGACAGTCGGCAACGTGGCCACCGGCTGCGGGCCGACGAGGAGCGCGCTTGTGGCCCTGGCCTCCGTTCCGATTTCGCTACGCCGATGCGGTCACGTCCCACTCGTGGAGCCGTTCGAGACACCGATCCCGTACACGTCGTCGATACGCCGGGCCCCGGTAGGCGGAAGGCGTTGCCGAGCAGTGAACCAACGCGCCCCGGCCGTCTGCCGTCTCGTGGGCGCCTGCAGCATGGGCCCCCTTAGGCACTTGAGGTACGCGCCGCCAACGCGTCCATTTACTTTATTCTCGCGCAGTTTTTGGAGCCTTCTGGTATCGTCGCGGCGTGGAAATCACTCTGCAGCAGGCTGTGAGTGATCTCCGGCGGGTGCTGGAGATCATCCGGGACGTCGCGCGCGATGTGTACGCGACCAACGCCGACCGTCATGACCCGTCTCACGGGGACGACAACGGCACTTTTGCTCAGTTGGTCTGGCGGAATATCGCCAACCTCTCCTTCCAGAAGATTCACCAGGCAGGGATTCCGGTCCGAAAGGTCGCGGGCGGGGCGATCGAGGTCATCTCCCAGCCGTGGGTCGTGAGGGTCTACAAATTCCCGCTCACCGCCCCTGAAAAGGTGCGGGACAAGCTCGAACAGCTGAGCTGGGACGGCAGCGCCGCTCGACTTCGGGGAGCAGTGCAGAACAGCGTGGCTCAGGACCAGATGGCGTTCGACCAGGACCCCGACTGGGCCGACAGCTTCGCGGAAGCTGTTCGTCAGGGGCATGTTCGGATCGTGCACACGGGTGATCCGGAGACGGGTAACTGCGTCATCGAGGTGGGTCTTCCGCGGGACAACCGAGAGGGCGGTTCGCCCTGGCTTGATGGGACGGTCGAGATCCACAATGATCTCCAGCCGGGCCTTCCGGCTCCGCGATCGACCGTGGACGAACTTGTCGTGCACGGCGAGCTGCCCGACGAGAGCCTCGCAGATCAAGACCACCCGGCGTCTGAAACGGATTCCGACGAGGACCGTACCGTTGAAGAGGAGGCCCCCAAGGCGCCTGATCACACTGACCTCAAGGAGAACGATCTGCCGCTTCGCCGGCGCACCGAAGACACGCGCGAAGAGCGCGAGAACACAGACTGAGAAATCAATGCCGACACCGCCGCGAGGATCGAGAGGCGCTGAGCTCGCCTCCCGTTCCTTCGAACCCGAAGCTCTGACCACGGCTCGTCAGCTTCGAGGGCTCCGCAAGAACGAGCTTGCCAAGCAGGTCGGGCTCACGCCGGCAGCGGTCAGTCAGTACGAGCTGGGCCAGAGTCGGCCTTCAAGCACGGTAGTTGCGCAGTTGGCCATGGCGCTGGGAGTGCCCGCCACCTTCTTCGCCACAGGGCACCCGCATCCAACGGTGCCCAGCGCCGCCCACTTCCGAAGCCTCCGGGCGACGACGCAACTTCAACGGGATCAGGCGGTCGCGTTCGGCAAGATCGTCTGGCGGCTGGTGACGACGGTCGAGCACTACGTGGAACTCCCCCCCGCGGCACTGCCGCGCCTGGCTCTGCCGGCTGAGCCGAGCAGGGCGGACATCGCGGCTGTGGCCCGCGACGCTCGCGAGGCCATGGGGGTACCCAGCGGCCCGATCCCGCATGTGACACGACTACTCGAAGCCCATGGCGCCGTGGTCCTGGAGCTTCCTGCGATGTCCAAGCGGGTAGACGCCTTCTCGCATTGGTACGGGAGCAGGCCGCTGGTCTTCCGGAACCCCGCCAAGAACGACAAGGCTCGATCTCGCTTCGACGCCGCGCACGAGGCCGGGCACCTGGTCATGCACCTCGACGCTGAGCCCGGCAGCAGGATCGTCGAGAACCAGGCGCACGACTTCGCGGCTGAATTTCTGATGCCGAGCGCCGAGATCCTTGCGGAGCTTCCGAAGAGGCTGGACTGGGAGGCGCTTTACGCACTGAAGCGACGCTGGGGCGCATCGCTCAAGGCCCTCGTCTACCGTGCCCACGCCCTCGGCGCCTTCCGGGAGACGACGTACAAGCGCGCCATGATGATGCTCTCTCAGCACGGCGACCCCGAGCCTTGCGACCTCGGCCCCCGCGAAGCACCCCTGCTGCTCGAAAAGGCGGTCCGCCTTTGTGAAGAGACGGGTGTGTCGTTCGACGACCTTGTCGCCCGCTCGGGCCTGCCCTTCGAGCTTGCGAACGAGGTCTACGCCACGGCGACGATGACGAGGCCGCGCCTTTCCCTGGACGCATCCGAGGAAGGCACAAAGCCAGCCGCTCCTGAGGTGCTCACGCTTTTCCCGAGTTGATCATCACCCGGCGTCAGGAGAAGCCGCAAGGCTTTAGGACCCAGCTGCCCCCGTGCGGCCCGTGGCGTCTTTTCAGCTGAGAGGGCGCTACGGGGACCCGCTTGTTGTCCTGTGGCGCCTCAGCACTTTGGAGGCGATGGGCGCGGCACTCTCAGGATCGGGTTCCAGGCGAACCAGCCGTGACTTTCGGCGCCCAGTTCCCAGGGGGCGTTGAGCAGAGCCTTCTCCGTCGTCTCCAAGTCAGAGGCGACCGAGTCCGGCGCCGGCCCGATACGCTGCATCAGCTCGCCGCGCTCACGGAAGAACTCCGCGTCATCTCCACGCAGGCGACGGATCGCCGCCTTCACGCAGGTCGGCCATCTCGGCATACCGAAGTGGTCGTCGTGGGTCCCGAGTTGAGGGGCGGCCACGAAGATCAGGAAGTCGTCGTGAGACAGCTGCTCCTCGAAGTGCATCAGTGTGTCGATACGCCTCTTGACGTGCTTCGTGATCTCTCCCAAGAACCCCCAGCCGAAGTCCGTCAACGTCCCATCGCACCCAGGCCAGATTGCCTCGCGGTCCAAGATCACATCTTCGAGCTCCAGCAGGCGGAAGGGTTCAGTGCTCCCCAAGGCGTCGAAAGATTGTCGGGTCAGCCATGTGTTGCGGGCGAACATCGCACCGTCGTGCAGGTTCTTACGTCGCTTGCCCGGCGGAGAAGCGTGCGCGTCCTCGATCGGGCCGTTGCGCCACACGAACAGCACGATCCCGTGGGCAGCTGCCCAGCGGAGCCCCTCCGTGGACTGGAAGACGCCCATCTCTTCGAGCTTCTGGCGTCCCCATGTCAGTCTCTCCCGCAGTTCTTCGTCCGTCACCCCGCGATGTCCTTCCCCGTCCGCGCCAGACATGCTTACCGGCTGACGACGTCCGTCCCGCCGGTATGCGGTGCGGCGTACCCGAGAGGGTACTTCGGCGGGCTCACGTGAAGTCGTTGTGTGCGTGGTCAGTTACCGAGAATCGTTTCGCGTGCCGCTCGTGCCCAGATGGCCTGTTGGCGGGTGGTGAAGCCCATTCGGTTCCAGTGGAAGAGGATGTGCCGGGCCAGGATGCCGCGTAGGCCGAGTTGCAGTTTGCCCGCGCGTGCTGCGTCTGCGAGGGCTCGGCCGCAGTGCTCCAACCCGGTCACCCAGTTCCCGAGCGGCGTGAGTGGGCCGTCGGTGAGTGCGGGGCCGGCGTCGAGCGTCAAGAGTCGCCGTACCAGGGCCACCATGCTGCTGACCTGGTCAGGGTGCACGTCTGTGGGCAGTGGGCGTCGTGTTTCGACCTGCCCCCATACGTCTCCCTGTTCTCCCCACTCCAGCCCGGCGGCACGCAACAGCAGAGTGGTGACGAGGAGAGAGGTCTCTTTGGGGCCGAGGAGCCCGCTGGTGCTGTCGGCCATGTGCTGGTGGTAGTCGAGGACTCCGACGCTGTCGGTGTGGAACAGGGTGTGGGCGATCGTCATGCCGTGGGTGCCGCCGAAGGCGATGGTTTCCGGCTCGTACAGGGAGGACCACCACCGCTTGGCGACGCCCCGGGACAGGGTGCTGTCGAGTACTTCGGTGAGGTGCGCGACGGCGTCCTCCATCCGTGTCCCTGGGCCGGGCTGGACGCGTAGACGCCAGCAGGGGTGCTTGCGCACGAACCACCATGTTCCGATTGGCCCGGTGCGTAAGGCGGGCAGGAGGTAGGTGCGGAAGGGTTGTTCCGCCGTGGGGTAGTCGGTGAACTCGATGTTCACCTGGTGCCAGCTGCCGAGTTGGGGGTCGAGTGCCGACCGGCCGGTGCCACGGTAGTGCTCGGTGGTCTCGGCGAGATGCTCGGGCGACGTCTGCGCCTGGCTGGCGGCCTCCGCGAGCGCGGTGCCGGTGAGAGCCGCCAGGACGGCCTGCTCGATCGTGCTGCTGGCGGGCAGGTCCATCCCGATCTCCTTCTGTGGCACGGTCAGGTGAGGAGAAGGCAGGCGTCCCAGTCGCTGGCTGGGAGGGTGCCTTCTTGGATGTTCTGGAAGGCGAGGGTCGCGCCGACCGAGCCGTTGAGGAAGTCGGTCTCGGCTGGGGGTTCGGTGGTCAGGAAGCGTTCGCTGAGCTGTGGCAGGTGGCGGGCGAAGGCTCGGGGTTCGTCGGCGTCCTGGGTGACGCGTTGGAGGACCCGGAGAAGGCCGCCGAGGCCGTGGCACAGGCCGCGGCTGGTGAGTTGGTTGAGCTGGGTGGGGTCAGCCAGGCAGTAGAGGAGTGCTCGTTCGGCCATGCGCTTGCGGTCAGGGTCGTTCAGGGCGAGGGCGGCGAGTTGTTGGGCGCGGGCCAGGCCGGGAGTGCCGTAGCACCAGGAGGGGGCGGCCAGGTGTGGGGGCACGGTGGTGGTGCTGGTGATCCAGCGTGGCCAGCGGGTGCCGTGGTGGTCGCTTACGCGTATCTGGTCCAGCCAGCGGCAGATCCGCAGCATCGCCTTCTCGTGGCCGGGCACGGTGCTGCCGCGGAGTTTGGCGAGTGCGAGGAGGGCGAGCGGGCCGGTGATGCCGTGGGCGAGGCCAGCGTTGGCGTGGCCGTCGGGGGTGGGAGCAGTGAGGCTGACGGGGCTGTGGCTCACCCACCAGCCCAGGCGGGTTCGCCCGCCGGCGGTGTGGAGGGGCTCGGTCAGGCGTACCAGGTACTCCAGTACGCCCTTGAAGTCATCGCACTTGGGGGCGCGGCGTAGGAGGAGGGCGCCGAGGCCGGTCAGGCCGCGCAGGAGGTCGTACTCGGCGAAGGTGGTCGGCTCGCCGCGGTCGATGCGGGCGTGTGCTGCTGCCAGCCGGCGTCGGATGTGGGCGGCGACGATTCGGTCGAGGGTCTGCAGGGCGCTGGTGTACCGGTTGCTGTCGACGGTGGTCCAGTGCAGCACGTACGTCATCGCGGGCGCGCCGAGGAACAGGCCGGTCTCGTTGCCGTCCAGGAGCGGGCCGATGTCGGCAAGTTGCTGATGGGCGGTCTGCCAGGATCCAGTGCCCTGGCGGGCGCGTTCGACGTGGAGCAGTGCGATGCCGAGGGAGCCTCGGGCGAGGGACTGCCGGAGGGTGGCGTCCGTGTCCGGGGTGGGTGGAGCGGTGGTCACCGCAGGGCTCCTTCTTCTCTTGCGGTCCAGGAAAGGGCGGCGGCGCGGGCCAGGCGGCGGCAGATGGCTTCGCTGTCGGGGGCGATGCCGGCGGCCCGGTTGTGGTGCATGTGCAGGAGGGACGGCAGAACCGCGGAGGGGTCGGCACCGTGCGCTTCGAGAGCCTGGCGGTAGGCGATCAGGGCGGCGCGTCGCAGGGCCCACGTTGCGACGAGGTGCTCACCGTTGGGCAAGGCTCGCAGGGCCGCGTGGTCCGGGCCTGGGGCGGAGAGGTGGATGGCTACGGAGAGTACGTCGCGGGTGGTGGCTTCGCCGTCGTTCTTCAGGAGGTTCGTCGTGAGCCATGCCCGTCCGTCCGCTGGGGAGCCGAGGAAGGCGTCGGCGATGTCGACGAAGCTGGCGGCGGTGACGGCGGGCCGGAGGCTGTCGGGGATGGGGAGGGCCATCTGTGCGAGGGCGGCGGCGGAGTCTGCGGCGAAGACTTGTTCGGCGGCGTCCAGGGTGGGGCCGGTGCCGTAGCGTCCGGTTTCCGGCTCGTCGGTGTCCCACTGGATACGTTGGAGCAGGCCCTCCGCGCGCAGTTCACCTGCCCAGGCGGCGACGTGCTGCGCCACCTCACCGAAGGCGTTCGGGTTCGGGAGGCGGAGTCGCAGCCGGAGGTGGCTGTCGGGGTCGTTGTAGCGGGTGAACCACCACGTCGGTGCGTCGGCGTCCCCGTCGTGGAGGAGGCGCGGGAGGTCCGTGGTCAGCAGTTCGCGTGCGCGGTCGGCGTTGCCGTACAGCTTCAGGTAGGCCCACTCGCCGGCGCCGGGCAGGCGGCTGGAGTCGTGGTTGACGACGGTCGCCGTGCGGTTGATGGGCGCGGGGGAAGGCGGTTGGTCGGAAGCGAAGGACACGGTGAATTCGTGGGCGCGGCCGACCCAGCCGAACGCCATCTCGTCGGGCGCTTCGTGCACGGTCACCGTTCCGTGGCGGTCCAGTTCCGCGCGCAGTAGTTGCCGGTGTGCGCTGATGTCGAGGTCGAGGCGGAGCCGTTGGTCGTTGCCCCCGACGTACACGGTGCGGGGTACGCCGTAGCGGATGCGCCAGTCGGTGAGACGGAACGTCCAGTCGCGACTGTCGTCGGAGAGATCGCGTGCGTTCAGCCGCCAGCAGGCGGCGGACAGGATGGTGCGGCCGACGCGGACTTCGGGCAGGAACGGCATCCGGGCCGCCGCGCCCCAGGCGAAGGGGGTGAGGATGGCGGTGTGGGAGCGGTGCAGTTCAGTGACGAAGCGGACGAGGGGGTGCGTGGCGCTGCTGAGTTCCACGGCGTTCATCACCGAGGGCTCGATGAGCTGTCGGGTGGAGAGGGAGAGCAGGTAGAGGCGGCGGGAGTCGGCGACGACGCCGAGGTCGTCCAGGCCGAGGGTGGCGTCCGGGTAGTGCTCGCCGACCGAGAGGACGCGCGGGACGACGGCGGGGGCGCGGCCGACGTTGCGGGTCGGGATACGCAGAGGCGAGCTGGACACCTGCCCGCGTACGGCTCCGGCGGCCAGCGTTGGCAGGGCGGCGTACTCGGCGGCCATCCGGTCGCGGTCCGACTGGTCCAGCATCGTTAGGAAACGGCCCGTGGTGGTGCCGGCCGCGAGGGATAGACCGCCGGTGACCAGGTCGAACCGGCCGTGCTCCAGGTCCTCCAGTGAGGGGGAGAGCACGGTGAAGCACAGTTCGACGTGAGCGGGCACCTGCGTGGGTTCCCCGAGTGACATGGCCTCGATGTCCTCCTCGGTGAGGACGACTTCGCGCCGATCGTTCAGGGCCGCAGACTGGGCGAGAGCGAGAAGGTGTTCGTCGCGGTGGGTCGTGGCCAGCACCGGCCGCTTCAGGACCGTGCCGCGGTAGCCGACGGGGAACCCGAGGCCGGTGTCCGGGTCGGTGAGGTCGCGCAGGGGGACGATCGCGCCCATGCTGTAGCGCTCCAGGAACCGCGCACGGTAGTCCTGCCACGCCGGAGAGCCGTTCGGGTACGGCGAGATGCGGGAGATGACCTCCAGGGCACGCTCCGCCTCCCGCGTGACCGCTGTCGGCAGGACGATGTCGCAGTCGGGGCGCACGTTCACAACCAGGGCGCGGGCGGTGCCTCCGGTGAGGGTGTTCATCCGCGCAGCCGCCTGGACGCGCAGGGCCTGCTGCTCACCCTGGACAGCGATGTCGTGCAGAACGAGGAGCTGGTGGATCTTTCGCAGCTCCTCGGCTGTCTCCGCCCCACCTGATGTAGCGGCGGTACCCGTGGCGTCCAGTTGCGCGATGAGATGTCCGAGCGCGTCGTCGCACGTCATGGGGGCGTGGAGGCTCGTCAGCAGGACACGGTGGGCGACGAGGCTGGACACCATGTCCTCGATCACCGCAGTCGGCGTGTTCGGGTAGTCGCCGTGGAGTTTGGCCACGAGGTCGCCGACCGTGATCGGCGTACGGGCTAAGGTGAGCACCGCTTCCACGGCTCGGGTCCGTCGCAGTGTGGTGTCGGTGGGGCCGTTCGTGCCGGACTGGTGCGGTACTGCCGCCCGAGTGCCTCGTATCGTGCAGGTCGGATCTGCCACCACGGGCAGGCGCCGCAGCACCTCCCGGTTGCCTTCCAGGGCGGTGATGGCGGCGTTCAACCACTCGGCATCGGCCCGGGCGAAAGCACGGTGCTCCTTCCCCCATGTCACCCGAGCGGTGCCGCCGATGTTCACGGGGGCGGGGCCGGCGAACAGCCCGAACGGTGTGGCGCGGTGCTGCATGCGCAGCAGGTAGCGGGCGAGCGAGGCCACGATGCGCCGGACGGTGCGCGGCCGTTGCCGCTCTCCGTCGAGCACGTAGCGGATGGCAGAGGCGAGGAGCGGCGCGGCGAACTCGATGGCGGCAGCCCGGGTGTCGTCCGCCCAGACCTGGGCGATCCAGTCGCGCCGGCGTTCGACATCGGCGGGGGCGTTGCCGTCCAGGTCGGGCCAAGGAGGAAGCGTCGCCGCCAGCGGGAAAACTGATGCGCGGATCATGCTCGCGTCGATTGCGTGGTACATCGCTGTGCCTCCTTCTTCGTCACGGTGGTGCGCGGGGCCGGGCGCGTCGGATGTCGCCCGGCCCCTGGTGGGTCAGCCGCCGATGCAGGTGCTGTTGGTGCAGGCGGACTGGCAGGTGGAGGTGCAGTTGTCGCTGGTGTCGTTCAGCAGCGAGCCGATGACCGGGGCGGAGGCGAGGGTCTCGATGTTGAGGTCGAAGTCCGACCCGGCGCTGGTGTTGCTGTAGTCGGTCGCGGCCTTCAGCGTTGTGGTGGGGTTCTGCGGTGCCATCACGTTCTCCTCACGGGAAGAGTTGGGTGGGATGTGCTGTGCCGGCCTGGCCGTGGCGCCGCCGACGGCGTCACGGCCAGGTGATCGTGACCCGCGTGTGGGGCCGGTCGACGAGCCGACCAGCGGGGAGCCGGTCGTCCGGCGTACCCGCCGGGTGGACCTCGATGTGCGCACGCTGGGCCCGGTGGTCGCTGTGCCAGACCTGGATCTCCTCCACCAGGCGGTCCGCGACCTTCTGTCCCTGCGCCCCGTGGCCGATCACCCCGAGCTCGTACCGGTCCGGGTAGTCGGTGGGGCGCGCGGTGCGGTAGGCGAAGCTGTCACCGTCCACCAGCGTGGGGACGCCGATCGGCGACGCGGAGGCAACCAGACCACGCTGTCGCGCGCCGATCTTGGCCGCCATCAGGGGAAGGTTGTCGAGGGCGGTCGTCAGCCACAGGTCCAGATGCTCGGTGGACTCGTCACCGGCCACGGTGACGCCTGACCACGCCTCGACGCGGGGCATACCCAGAGCCACCCGCAGGGCCGCGGCGTCGGGCTCGGGATGTCCGTCGAGGCGGAGGGCGATCTCCTCCTCCTCCACGTCGTGGAGCAATGCCAGGCGCACGCGGTTCTCCCCGACGCCTTGCATCGGTACGAACCCGCACAGCTCGAACCCGTCACTGACGAGCCGCTCCCTGTCGCGGACGAACGCCACCGTGCGGGTCATGCCACGCATCCGCAGCGGCACCACGAGCCGACCACCCTCCTTCAGCTGGTGGACCCAGGCGGGCGGGATGTCGGCGGCCTGCACGGTGACGACGATGCGGTCGTACGGCGCGTGGCCGGGCACGCCGTGCTCACCGTCGGCTGTGATCACCGTGACGACCCGGTCGTAGCCGGTCGCCTTGAGGAAGTCCTCCGCCCGCCGGGTGACGTCGCGGTCGATGTCCATCGTGACGATGTGGCCCTGCTCGCCCACCATCTCGGCGAGGTAGGCCGCATTCACCCCGCCGGAGCCGATCTCCAGGACGCTCATCCCCGGCTGGATGTCCGCCTGCTCGATCTGCATGGCCTGGATGCGCGGGGCGGACACCGAGCTGATGTTCACGCCCGTCGGGTCCGTCTTCGTGACGGCCGCGAACTCAGCCTCGTAGGTCTTAGCCATGTCCACTTCGGGGGTGGCCAGGTGCCGGGGTACCGAACGGAACGCGGCCACGACGCGGCCACTGCGCGCGGCCCCCAGTTCGATCAGCCGCTCCACCATGGCATCACGCAACTGCTGTTCGGATGCGGGAGCGTTGTCCGTCTCGGACATCGGGGCGGGAGTGTCATTCACAAGCATTCTCCTTCTCGGCACTACGTCGTCTTCTTGAGCTGGGCCAGCCTGTCTGCGGTGTTGTCGGCCAGGTCAGCGGCGAGTGCGCGCACGTCAAGGGGAAGGCCCTCGTCCTTACTGGCATTGATTCCGGCGCCGTCGGCGCCGATCAGGTCGAACAACGTGTCGTCGTCTGGTTCCTCGGCTGCCAAGGCAGCTCCCTCTTCTTGCGGCGGTGCGGCCCGCTCCCGCTGTGACCTGTCCTTCTGAGGTCTGGGATACCTCCAGCTCGAACAGCGGGAGCGGGGTTGAAGGCCCGTCCAGGACGCGGCCGCTCTCCTACGCGACGTGGGCGGGCGGTCTGTTGAGTGGCGCTTTGGTGGGCCACTGGCCGAGGGGACTGGGCTGTCCGGGAGCCAGGGCATTCCGCAGACGGGCGGCGCGCTCGCTCATCGTCCAATGGAGCTGTTCGAGCCTGAAGACGCATCGCTGGCAGGCGCAGAGGGGGAACGCCGTGCCCGCCATCGCGATCTCGCCGACCTCGGCCACGGGGACGTTCGTCTGCTCGCACCTGAAGCAGCTGCCGGTCGCCCAGTCGAAACGGCTCCACAACTCTCCTGGCCTCACCCCCATGGCGGGCCTCCTCCCCGGAGATGGAGATGGGGCAGCGGGTTACCGCCGACAAGGGGCAGAAAGGTTACCGGGCGCACATGCCACACGAAGGAGCACGGCCCCGCTGCGAACGGCAGCGTGAAATCCACACCCTGTTGAAGAGCTGAGACGGCGTCCCGCCAGCTCTGGGCACGTCGGTCCACGAGGAGGTCGATGGAGGCCGGCTCAGCGGCCGAGGCTATGACGCGGACTTGAATGCGTGCCCATCGGACAGCCGAGGCGGCGGTCGGCTGTGCGGCACAGCTGATGCGCCGCCCGTCCGCGTGACGCCATTCGCACCAGAACCCGGACTCAGGCCCGCGGACGGCGTGTGCCGGCGTGGGAGAGACGTGAAGGAGCACGGGGTGATCAGGGCGCATGGCCGCCTGCCTCCGGGCAGACCCACAGCAGCCGGCGGGTAAGACTGGCGACGTCGCGCATATAGAAGAAGGCGCTGAAGGCCGGGGTCTCCTTCGTAGGACGCGCTGACAGCTCCAGCAGCTTGTTCGCCCGGCTGACCAGATTCCTGATGTCGGGGTCCTCGTCCGCGCCCAGGTCCATGCTGAGAAGCCGGTTCAGCTGCTCGATGACGGCCGTGGTCCTGATGTCGATGCTCTCGCGGGTGGAGGTGCCCAGCTTCATCCTCAGGGCGGCGTCGGTGCTGTCCGCGATCAGCTCCGTGTCGATGGGCTGTTTGTCGACGGCTGGAGCCTTGCGTCTGTCCGTCACGGTGCTCACCACGCATCTCCCCTCGGTACCGCAACCTGCGGCGACTGCCTCGGTTGCTCGGGTTCGGAGACGAACGTAGAGCGGCCGCCACCCAAGTCCCAAGGAGATTGCGCGAGTTTGCAGCAAGCCGATTGACGGCCCACAACCGCCCATCGACCATCGTCATGTCGCGCAAACCCAAGCAAGGCAGCAGACAGGAGAACGGCCATGAAGCTACGGTTCCTTGGTAAGAACTCCACGGTCGGCGACTGCCCGACCCTGTACGCCACGGACCGGGACACCTACCTCGTCCAGGGCTGGAAGATCTTCGCGAACGACCTGCTGATGCAGCTTGAGATCCCGGAGGGGGAGACGGCGGTGGAGGTGCCCACAGAGCTGTTCGAGCACCTCACCAACGACGGCCTGGCGGCTGGGGAGATCAGGCGCATCGAGGATCCGATCATGATCCTCACGCCGAACGGTACGTTCATCGTCCAGGGCCGCGAGGTGACCGACCCCGAGGCGCTGGCCCAGATGGAGATTCCGGACTACGAGACCGTGGTCGAGGTCCCCAAGGCCGCGATCACCGCCCTACTGGAGGAACCGCGTGGAGCTGATCTCCAGCGCCGAGCGCAACCGGCTCTTTGAGAGCTTCGCGCAGGACGCATTCCATCTGGAGCTGAGGGACGACTACTCCGTCCCCGACGAGGACAGCCCTTTCACGAGCTGGCTCAGCGGCGAGAGCGTCGACTACTCCTACATGGCCCCCTGGACGCACCTCATCAGGCGCGTCACCGGAGAAGGGAAAACCGTCCGACGCGTCCGAGTCGTCACCGAGCCGCACACCCCCTACATCCAGTGGGAACACGCCACCACCACCCTCAACGAGGAGGCCGGCGAGGAGATCCGCTGGCTGCCCCGGCACCGCCTGCCGGAGGGCGTCACCTTCCCCGTGGGAGGCAACGACTGGTGGTTGTACGACGACCGCCTGCTCGCCGTGGGCCACTTCGACCCCGACGGCAGGGTGCTCGGGTCGGAACTGATCGAGGACCCGGACACCGTGGCCGAGTGCGTACGCCTACGGGACCTGCTGTGGTCCGCCGCCACCCCGCACCCCGAGTACAAGCCCTGACCGACCCGTGAGCACCCAAGTACAAGAGGCACTGCAAGCGCTCGGTGCCCGGCTGCGCGGCTTCCGCAAGGACGCCGGATTCGCCAGCGGCCGGGCATTCGCGCGCGCCACCGCGTGGCAGGAGTCGAAGGTCTCCCGCATCGAGAACGGCAAGCAACGCCCCAGCGAGGACGACATCCGAGTCTGGTGCGAGACGACAGGGCAGGGCGACCAACTGGGCGACCTGGTCGCGATCGTCCGCCACGTCGACGAGCTGTGGCTCGAATGGCGCCGACAGCTCCAGACCGGCGTCGAGAAACGACAACGCCAAGCCATCCCGGTCTACGCCAAGACCAAGGTCTTCCGCATCTGGCACCCCACGCTCATCTGGGGAACCCTCCAGACCGCGGACTACGCCGCCGAGGTCTTCCAACAGGGCGTCAGCTACTACGAGATACCCAACGACACCGAAGCGGCCGTGGCCAAGCGACTCGAACGCCAGCAGTACCTGTACCAGGGCGAGCGCATCTTCAACGTCCTCCTCGGCGAACAGGCCCTCTACACCAACTTCGGCGGCCCAGAAGTGATGAAGGGCCAGCTCGACCGCCTCCTGGCGGTGATGCGCCTTCCCCGCCTCAGCCTGGGCATTGTCCCCAAGTCCGCCCCGACCCTCATCTGGCCGGGCAACGCGTTCTCGATGTTCGACAGCCGGCTCGTCCTCGTCGAGACCTACTCGGCGGAGTTCTCCGTCTCCCAGCCCCGCGAAATCGAGCTGTACACCAAGGCGTTCGCCCTCCTTAAGCAGTCAGCGGTCTACGGCACCGCCGTCCGAGACCTCATCTCCACGGCGATCCAGCACTACGACCAGATCCCGAACGACTAGGAGAGCGCACCGTGCAGCCGATGACCCCGAACTGGCGAACCAGCTCGTACACGGAAACGCAGAACTGCGTCGAAGTAGCAGACAACGACCCGACCACGGTGATGATTCGGGACACCAAGGCACGTGGCCGGGGAACCATCGAAGTCCAACCGACCGCCTGGACGGCTTTCGTGGAGCACACCAGACAGAGACAGCGCTGATGGCGTTCGCGTAGCCCCTTATGAACGGTGCCGATCACCCTTTGGTTGTCAGATCGGCGAGAGTCACTCGACGCAAGTTGCCATCCGAGGAGGTCAGTTCGCCCCAGGCAGACAGAAAGGACCCCGCAAGGACTGGTGCCTGGCGGCAGCAGCATGGCAACCTGCAACATCTCGCCAGTGGATAGCGGTCAGTTGGTCGACGTTCATGACCCCACACGAAGTCTGGCTATGGCCGATAGCTGCTACTCATCCCCTCTCGACGGTGGCTGATCCATCTCCGAGCCTATGGAGGCGCCCCTGCACCCGCACCACCCCAGCCATCCCTCCCATCCCGACTCACCAGACCCGGTGTACTGGGTCTCGCCACGTCACTTGGCCGGTGACGACGGCGCGCTTGCCGAGCGAATCGGCGACACCCTGGCCAGCCTCGACTGGCATATGTGGCCAACCTCCCGCAGCACCCTGCTGTACGTGAGCCCCAACGGGCTATACGGCGCTGAGTGGGTCCTTGCTGCTTACCCGTTCGAGCTGGGTGGGCTGCCGGTCGCCTGGCAGTTGAGCGCCCGCTCACGTGCCACGTCCGTGATGGCGGAGTGGAACGCGTACTTCACTGTCGGCACCCCATACGAGGCGCTCGCCGATCTACTCGTGGAGATCGGCGCCTGTACGCCCGACGTCGGCTTCGAGGGGCCCGAGACCGTCCTCGACGCACTCTGTGCCCGCGGCTGGATGCGTGACGTGGATCGGCCGCGCACCACCGCGGTGGAACCCGGTTTCTGCTCCAGTGTGTCCCTGGAGATGCTGCCGCCCCTCATCGAGGACGCCGACCCGCGTCCTGACCTTGTGGGCTGGCAGGCGTGGGCGGAGCCCGTTCTTGGCGCCCCGTATCTGTGGTGTGCCAGCTTCAGCGCCAGCGTCCCCCACGGCGTGGTTGCCGCGTTCGCTTCCTCGCTCGCCTCGCCGGTTCCGGTGCCCCGCCGCACTGTGCCCGAGAGCGCCGCGGGTCGGCTCACCGTCGTCCGCCGCAGCTGACGACCAGGCCCTCGGCGGCGGTACCACCGTCACGGTCACGGCGCGGAAGGTGCTCGTCGCCCGGCTGGGCAACGAGTGGTGGAGCCAGCTTCTGGCCATCGCCGCCGGCGGGCGCAGCCGCATCGTCATGCAGACGGCCGTCCGTACCGGGACGGTGATCGTCACGGGATGAATCGGTAGCCACGTCAGTCCTGTCGCAACGGCGGCCCACCGGGTGGGCCGCCGCCGGTGTGTGTCAGGTCAGTTGTCTTCGTGCTCGGTGCGGAATTCGAGGCCGGTTCGCGCGGCGATGATCTTGGCCAGGCGCTCGTATTCTGCGTAGTCCTCGTCGGTCATGATGGCGTGGATGTTGCTGCACAGGGAGCCGTCGGGGAGCTGGTCGACGTACTTCGTGAACAGGTCGACGAGGGCCTTCTGCGTCTCGTGGGTTTCACGCACCCACTCGCTCTCCAGCCGTCGCTGCGACTTCGCGGCGGTCATCTCTGCCGGGGTAGCGTTGCAGATCAGGTCGTGCTCGGCCGTGGTGAACGCGGTCCCGTTGCGGCGATACAGGAGCGACGGGTCGTCGCCGCTGGTGCTGTCCACTTCGGCGAGGAGGACGACGATGTCGGCGCGGACAGAGGGCTGGGGCATGGGCGGTTCCTTGTGTGGTGTCGTTGTGATCGGCGTCGGTGATGGCGGCGGCCAGGGAGTAGGGGCGTTTAGGGCCGCCGGGTCCGGGGTTCCTGCGGGCGCGGAGCGGTGGGGTGTGCTGCGGCGTGGCCGGCGTTGGCTGCCTGGGCTCGTGGGCCGGGCGAGTGGCGTTCGCCGAGGCGGCGGATGCGCCAGGTCAGTGCGCGTGCGGGGCTGTGGGCGTCGTCGAGCGTGCGGCGCTGGTCGAGGGCCCGGTCGAGGAGCACGATCGGGTTGTGTCCGGCGGCTTCCGCCTCGGCGAGCACGGTGGCCAGGGCGTCCCAGGCCGGGTCGGCCAGGATGCGTTCGGCGTGCTTGGGGACCGCTTCTCGGAGGTGGTGGGCGTAGCGGCGTTTGGTCTGAGGGCTGGGTGCCCGGCTGGCGAGGCCGGCCAGGACCGGTCCGGTGACCTGCGCGTACGCGGCCCGCAGGTGGATGAGGGTCTGCTCGGCTGCCGCCTGCTGTTGGGCGTGCTGGCGGGTGCGGTGCCAGTGCATCGCGTAGACGACGGCGGTGAGCGCGACGTCCAGCAGCATCGCCAGCCCGGCACCGTCGCCATGCGGTGCGGGGTCCTTCCAGATCGCTTGGACGCTGCGGCGCAGGACACGGGCGCTGGCGTGGTCGGCGGCGACGCGGGAGCGGGTGGCGCGTTCGAAGGCGACGGCGGCGCGTTCGAGTTCTGCCCGCGCTGCGGCGGGGGCGGTGAGCGGGAGCAGGTCGAGTGCTCCGCCGAGCGCGGCCAGCTGGCCCTGGGCCACCGCGTCGTCGCTGAGGGCCAGGTGGTGGGGGATGCGTTCGGTGGCGTCGGTGGCCTGGTGCCAAGGGTTGCCCGGCCGGACGGCCACCGGTTCGGGGCCGGTGGTGGCGAGGCGTTGGCGGATCTTGGGCAGGGAGAGGTCGCCGGCGAGGGTGGACCCTGCATAGAACACGGGCTCGCCCTTGTCGTTGGTGTCACCGGGGAGAGCGAAGGTGCAGCCGAGCGCGTCGCCGGACGGGCCGAGTTTGAGGCGCACGGTCACCCCGGTCGCCTCCAGCAGGGCGAAGAACTCGGCCTCGGTAGAGGCGGCGCCCATCGCGCGGCGGACCCGCAGGCGCAGGATCTCGCGGGAGGTGGCGTCCTGGCCCAGGCGCTTGGCTTTGAAGACTTCCTTGCTGGTGGGGGGCTTGGCTGCGGTGCCGTCGCCCGGCTTCAACCGCCGGAGCCCGTAGTCGACTTCGATCTGGCGGGCTTCCCTCTGCACGGCGCGGATGTCGTGGTTTCGCCGGGGGCGGCGACCATCCTGGCGGACGAGGGTGGCGGCGATGTGAATGTGGTCGTCGGCGTGGCGCACGACCACCCAGCGGCAGGCTTCCGTGTCTCCGGTGGGGGCGATGCCGGCGGCGGCCACGATCCGGCGGGCGATGTCCGCCCACTGGGCGTCGGAGAGGATCGGGTCCTCAGGCGCGGCACGGACAGGGCAGTGCCACACCGTGTACTTGGGTGCCTTGTCGCCCAGCATCTGCACGGGCTGGTCGAGCTGCGCGGCGAGCTGGGCCTCCACCTCCTTGGGATCGCGGTGCGGGCTGCGGCCGGGGTCGGGGGCGAAGTCGTTCCACGAGGCCACCAGGTGCGGGTCGATGTGCTCGTTGGCCCGGCCCTTGCCGAAGAGGTAGCCGATCGTGCGGCGCGTGGCCTGTGGCCCCTTGCCGAGAATGATCTTCGGGATCAACGACTCACCGCCCGTCTGTGATGCGGGCGACGGCGGTGTCCAACTCGGCGATGGACGCCTCGACGCGGTCCAGGAGCCGTTGGACGGTGTCGGGGTGAGGCAGCGCGCCGTCCATGTTGAGGTGCCGGGTGAGCTGGTTGAGATTGTTGCCGACCATGCCGAGCTGCCCGTTGGCGGCCATCAGCGCCTTCACCAGAGCGCGGTAGTCGGCGACGGCTGCGGTGGGATCGTCGGCGCGGGCGGCGGCGAGCGCGCATTCGGCCACGTAACCGCCGGGGGTCATGCGGCTAAGGGCAGCGGCGTACTTCACGAGGGCGATCTCGTCGTCGTTGTAGCGGGGATGGATGCGGCGCTTGCGCAGTTGCTTGTCACGCAGGCGGCGACGCGGCGCGGAGTGCTGCGGCATGTTCGACGACGACTCGCTACCCCCTGTCCCGGTCGGCTCCCCAGGGCCGACCGGCTCCGGCGCCCCTGCGCCGGATGCCTCCGCCTCCCCCGGGGCGGGGGCCGGGTAAGGACTCCTTACCGGACAACTTGCTGCGCGGTTGTCCGGGGTGTTGGGCGTCTCCTGCCGGTTGGTGTCGTCGTGGTGTCGGTCGTGCACGTGTGGTTCTCCGAGGGTGTGGTCGGTAGGGGAGCTGAGCCGCCGAAGCGTCGAGCGCTGGCAGATGAGGCCAGTGGCCGAAGCAGTGCGACGGTTGTGGGAGCTGCGGTAGACGCCGTCAGGGGCAGGGCTGTGTGGTTTGCGAGGAGTGCAACGGGGACTGGTCCCCAAGCGCTGCGGCACACGGTCCCCATACAACGGGGGACGGGACGCGCCGATCATCGGGGACGGTCCCCCTGACACGTCGTCACGGGGACCGTCCCGTTCCGCTGCACGGTCCCGGTCCCCGCGGGGACCGAAGAGGCTGCCGTGGGGGACGGTCCCGGTTACCGGGGACGCTTCAGGTGACCGACATAAGGGCCCTCTGAGCTGCATGTTCTGCGGGACCGGTCCCCGACAGCCGTCACACGGTCCCCGGGACGCGGTCCCCCAAGCGCTCGTCGGGACCGTGTACGACCGGTTGGGGACCGGGCCGTTCCCAGCCCACGCAACTGCCGAGAGGAGCGAAACGGGACGGCGTCACGCTGCTCGGTGTCGGTCCATCCGGGCAGCGGCGAGGTCGACGCGCGACGGATGGGGAGTGGCACGTACGGCATTGCCCCGGGCGGTTCCGTCAGGGCTCGCCCTGCGTTGACGGCACGGGGAGCCCACGGCCGCGTGGCACCAGTCGCACCGCACGCCGAGCGCGTCCGGGACGCCTGCGGCGACGGCGGTCTCGCGTGCGGCGCGGGCCGGACGGTAGCGGGCGAGCTCGGCGCGTACGGCCGGCGGGATGCACGACCCGACCTCGCGCAGGCGCTCATCGACGTCGCGAGGCCGACCACCGCTGTTGATGTGCCGGTACGTCGCAGGGGCGGTCACCCCGGTGGCGACAGCGTTCCGGGACCGGAGCAGCTCGGCACGCCAGGCGACCGGGTCGTCCGGGTCTGCGGCGGGAGTGGGGTCGGTGTGCCGGTCGAGGCGGTCGCGTCGGTGGGCACGCCACCTGCGGACGACGTCCAAGGGCAGGATCGGGTACGGCGAGTCGAGCACGTGCGACCGTATCGCCTCGCGGACGTCCCAGCCGTGGTCGGTGGCGAAAGGCACGTCGTCGAGCAGCTCCTGCCACTGGGCGATCTGGTCACGGGCCTCGCCCGTGCCGGTGCGGATGGTGCGGGGGTCGAGGCGCCCGACGTAGGCGAGGACGGCGGCGACTTCACGTCGGTCCAAGGGCGGGTTACTCCGTTCCGGTCGGTTCGTCGAGGGCTGCGAGCAGGGCGGCCATGTGCGCTTCGGAGCGCGTCATGCCGGTGGCTGAGGTGTGGGTGCCGTGGGTGCCGCCGGGTAGGGCGTAGAGGGTGGGGCGTCCAGGGGCGGGGGTGTGTTCCCTGGCGATCCACGCGCGCCAGTCGGTGGCCCACGCGGTGGCGGTGCGGGGCGGCCACGGAGCCCGGTAGGCGCGCCACTTCTCGTCGGCGGCGTGCAGGGCGTGCTCGCCGAGTCGGTCGAGGTGGCCGTCGCGCTGGAGCCAGGCACGGGCGTCGTCGTCGATCTGCCATTCGAGCACGGAGATGAGCGGGGTAGAGCTGCTGCTGCTCTTACCGTTCACCTTCGGTTCTCTTCTGTTCTGGGGGTCGGAATCCGCACCCCCACCGGGTCGGTTTCCGTACCCCCTGGGGGCCGGATTCCGTACCCCTGGGTCGGAATCCGCTTCCCCCTCGACATGCTCGGCAGGGCCGGATTCAGGCCCCCCGAGGGTCGGAATCCGATCCCCCCGCGGAGCCGTATTCCGGTCCCCCTCCTCGTCCTGATCGGCGAGGAACCGGGCGGCGACCGGGAGGAGGTAGTACGTCTCTCCCCGCGGCCCCTTGCGGTCAGGGAGCTGCACCAGCTCGCCGCTGGCGATCAACTTCGCCAGGGCGTCACGTACGGCGGTGCGGGAGGCGTTGGCGCGTTTCATGAGGGTGGGCACGGACGCGTACGCGACGCAGTGCCGGTCGCGGCACCGGTCGGCGATCAAGGCGAGGACCATGCGGGCGGTGCCCTTGCTGCGGCTGTGGTCCCACACCCACTCGCGGGCGTCGTAGCTCATCGGGCGGCGGCTCCTAGGTCAGGACGGGGAGGTGCGATCGGCCCTCGTCGGGCGGTGCACAGGGAGGGGGTTGCACACTGCCCCGGTCCGAAGAGGGAGGGCTGGTGGCGTCGTATAGCCAAGACAGCCACACCCCTGCCGCACAAGTCCAGCATTCCGCCGGGAAATCAGACAGCTGACGGCGAACGTGTGCTGCGAGGCAGGAACTAAACCATAAACCCGGATCGCCGGTTGCCGAAATAATGCACCGTCAGGTGAAGCCAGAAGCATCACATCGGGAACCCGTTGACTCCCGGTGAGAGTGCAAGCTACAACACAACACCCCACGTCAGAGCATGCCCTCGGGCTGGCGAAGACACCGCCAACCGGATACTCGGAGCCCAGTGCGGAGGTAAGCCCCGCCCGTTCGCCGGGCGCAACATAGCCGACGATCGCCGGTTAACCAAACCGGCGAATGCAAGCTACAAATGGAGTCATGGCAGCACGATCCCTGGAAATCGGACCGGCCGGAATACGGACCGCTCGCACCATCGAAATTCTCCGCACCGAACGCGGCCTCGCTCAGCGCGAACTCGCCGCCCGCGTCACCGCCCTCGGCCGACCGATGACCAACACGATGCTGTCCCGCATCGAACGTGCCCAACGCCGCTGAGACATCGACGACCTGGTCGTCCTCGCCCAAGCTCTCCGGGTCCCGCCCCTGACCCTCCTCCACGGAATCCGCGCCGCGTAGTCCAGGCGACGCCCACCGAACGGCCTGCCACGCCGAACCACCCCGAGCAAAGGACCCAACACCCTTGCGCCGACCTGTAATACCTCCTGCCCTTCCCCGCTCCCAGCGCATCGCCCACACCGCGCAGGAGGTGACCGCCCATGGCTGATCGCCTCCTGACCGTGGCCGAGGCCGGCGACATGCTCGGCACGGGCGAGCGCTTCGTCCGCCGCTTGATCGCCGAGCGCCGCATCCGCTACGTGAAGCTCGGCCGCCCGGTCCGCATCCCCGAGAGCGCGATCACCGAGTACGTCGAGGCGCGCACCGTAGAGCCGGTCCGCCGTATCCGTGCCCGCTATGGGAAGGCGGCCTGATGGCGGCACGGAAGCCGCAGCGGCGGCGCGAGTTCGGCACGACTCGCAAGCTCCCCTCCGGGCGGTGGCAGGCCCGCTACATCGGCCCGGACGGGCAGCGGCACACCGCACCGGAGACGTTCGAGACCAAGTCCGACACCCAGGACTGGCTCAACCTCGTTCGCGCCGACATCGAGCGCGACGTATGGCGCGACCCGGACGCCGGCGCGGTCAACTTCGAGAAGTACGCACTCCGTTGGCTGGAGGAACGGGGCCTGGCTCCCACCACCGTCGACCGCTACGACGGGCTTCTCCGTCTCCACATCCTGCCGACCTTCGGCGGCAAGAACCTGGACGAGATCACCCCACCCTCCGTCCGCACATGGCGAGCCGAGCGTATGAAGGCGACCGGTGCCACCACGGTCGCCAAGTCGTACCGGCTGCTGAAGGCCATCCTGCAGACGGCGGTGGACGACGACATGCTCCGCAGCAACCCGTGCCGTATCAAGGGCGCGGGCAAGGAGGAGGCGGACGAACGCCCCACCGCCACCATCGAGCAGGTCTTCGACCTCGCCGACGCCATGGGCCCACGCTGGCGTCTGATGGTCCTGCTCGGCGCCTTCGCCTCCCTCCGACCGGAGGAACTGGCCGAACTACGCCGTCACAGTGTCGATCTCGACGAGTGCTCCCTGCGCGTCACACAGGCTTCGCCGGAGCTGACGAACGGTCGACGGGTCACCGGCGACCCCAAGACCCGGGCGGGCAAGCGCACCGTCTACGTGCCCGACTTCCTGCTTCCGGAGCTGCGCCGCCACCTCCAGTGGTTCGCGGAAAAGGGTCCGGATGGACTCCTCTTCGTCGGCGAGAAGGGCGCGCCCTTCCGCCGCTCGACCTTCGGCCGGAAGTGGCGCAAAGCAAGGACCAAGGTCGGCATGCCGGAGAACTTCCGTTTCTACGACCTCCGCCACACCGGCAACACCCTCGCCGCCGACACGGGTGCCAAGCTGAAGGACCTCATGGTCCGCGCCGGCCAGTCCTCGGAGCGGGCCCAGCTGATTTACCAGCACTCGACGGCGAAGCACCAGCGCAGGCTGGCCCATGCCATCGACGCCGAGGTGCGGCAGCAGCTGCGGAAGCCGGATGCTGGGGGACGGCATGCCGAGGAAGCGTGACAACTCATGGCCGTATGGATCCCGGGACAGGTCTTGACCGGGATCCATAGGAATCGGCCGCCGCTCCGTGACAGCCTCTGCAGTACCGTGCGCCCCTCGTGCCCCCTTGAGGGTTGGCCTCGGTTGAGATCAGCTTTCCCTGTATGTACTGACAGGGGAGTTGAGGTCGGCCTTGGCCGACCCTTCTGGAGGGGGAACGATGGCGGTCAAGGTTCTTCCCGCGTTGCCTGCGCAGGTCGAGTTGATCGAGAAGGCCGTGGCGCTGGGCGATCGCTACACAAAGACGCTGGGGCTGCTGACACCTCCCGCGTATCGACAGGCGGCGGAGAACGGAGGGCTCCTGGTCGCCGTCGAAGCGGACGAAGTGATCGGCTACGCGCTGTTCGGGCTCCCGAAGAGGAGTGCCCATATACGTCTCGCCCATCTGTGCGTTGCGGAGGAACAGCGCGGCCGGGGTATTGCCCGACTGCTGGTGGAGGCCATCAAGCAGCGCTATCCCCAACGGCTCGGCATCAAGGCCAAATGCCGACGGGACTACGAACTCAGCGATATGTGGACGAGCCTGGGGTTCGTCCCGAACGGTGAGGTGCGCGGACGCGGCCGGGATGGAGAGATCCTCGACGGATGGTGGCTGGACCTCGGGCACCCGGACCTGTTCGCGGAGGTGGAGAGCGACGCGCTGCTGGTGGTGACCGTCGACCACGGTGTCTTCGCCGATCTGCGCGGACTCGCCGAAACGGCCGATGCGGAGGAGTCCCGCGCGCTGGAGGCGGGCTGGATGACGGACCTCGTCGAACTCGCCTACACGCCCCAACTGGTCCACCAGATCCGGGACGTCGGCGATACCGCCGAGCGTCAGCACCAGCGGGCAGCGCTCCACGGCCTACGCCAGCTCACCCCTGCCTCCGATGCCGTGGCCGAACGAACGGCTGAACTGCTGAAGGCAGCCGCGGAGTCGCTTGCCGACCTCCCCGTCGACGCGACACTCCGACGCTGCCTGCACTACGTGGCCGAGACATCGTGCGCCGGCCTTCAAGTCCTGGCCACCCGGAACCCGCTCCTGTCCCGTCTCGCCGACGTGGCTTGGGAAGTCGCCCGTGTCCGCGTCGTATCGCCCTCCACCGTGACGCTCCACGTGGACGAGTTGCGGCAAGCCCAGGTGTATCGCCCGGCCGATCTGATGGGCACGGAGTTCCGGTCGAGCGAGGTGGCACCAGGTGCGGAGGACGAGCTGGTGGCCTTCTTCAACCAGTCGGGCGGCGACGACGGCTCGGCTTTCGCCGAGCGCCTTCGGTCGCTCACGGATGACACGGTCGCGTGGCGTCGCGAGCTGCTGAGGGACGGCCAGGGCCACCCGGTCGCCCTCTACGCATGGGCGTTGGACGGCCGGACGCTGATCGTCCCCGTGCTCCGCACCGCGGATCATCCGCTGGAAGAGACTCTGGCCAGGCAGATCCTCTTCCTGCTGAAGCGTCAGGGGCGCGACTGCGGGGCGGAGACCGTACGCATCAGCGACCCGTATCTCCCAGCGGTTGCCAAGGCCGCCGCCGGGGACGACGGCTTCTTCGAGCACGACGGCAAGTTCGTTGCTCTCCTGGTGGACGTGTGCGGTACGGCAGCCGAGGTGGAGGCGGTGGCCGGCGGACTCGCTCGTGAGCTGACCGTGGAGGCAACTGCCCTGCACGCGCAGATGCCGGCTGAGGTGGCCGCTGTGGTGGAGCGCGCCTGGTGGCCGGCGAAGGTCATCGACTCCGAGCTGCCGTCCTTCCTGCTGCCGATCAAGCCGCGCTGGTCCACCGAGCTGTTCAACGTCCCGGCCATGCTCCTTCTGCGCAGCCACGTCCTCGGCATCAGCAGGGAGCACGTCTACTACCGTTCCTCGGGGCGCCGAGGCGAAAGCGTTCCCGCCCGCCTCCTTTGGTACGTCAGCGACGGGGGCGCCCACATGGACGGTCAGATGGTGGTGGGGAGTTCGCGCCTCGACGAGGTGCTTATCGATACACCCGACGCCCTCTTCTCGAAATTCGAACACCTGGGCGTATATGGTCGGGCGGAGGTAAAAGAAGCCGCTGATGCCTCCGGCCACGCCATGGCGCTGAGGTTCTCGGACACCGAGATCTTTCCCAAGCCGGTGACGCTGCGGCGATTGAGCTCGCTGGCCAGGGAGCTAGGACTACCGTGGTCGTCGAACATGCTGATCTCGCTGTCGAAGATCAGCAACGAGCTGTTTCAGGCGGTCTACAAAGAGGGGCACCGAAAGACGTGAACGATCCGGAACGCGCGATGCTGCTGTCCGTCCACCCGCGCTTCGCCACCGCGATCCTGGCCGGCAGCAAGACGGTGGAGGTCCGCCGCCAACGCGTCGCAGCCCCTCCCGGAACCCGAGTTCTGCTCTACGCGACCGCGCCCACCATGGCCTTGGTGGGCATGGCGCGCATTGCCGCAGTACATGTCGCCTCTCCCAAGGAGGTCTGGTCGGCCCACCGCAGCCAGACGGGGATCACCCGGCGCGAGTACGACGCCTACATGAACGGTGCGACCCAGGCGAGTGGTCTGACGCTGGAGGATCCGGTTTCCTTTGACGAACCGGTGACACTCGGGGCATTGCGGGCTGCGGGGACGTTCCACCCTCCCCAGAGTTACCGCTACATGAAGGGCGATGACCTTCGTCAGGTGGCGGTTGCAGGACCGGTCGTAGGCACCGCTCTTCGTGAGGTGCTGGGAGACCTGGTGCCTGCGTAAGGTCGCGGTCGGAGATTCTGGTGCGGGACTTGCCGTACATGATCAGCCGAAGAACAGCGTCGCCCAAGGCTGAGCCGGAACCACGCCGCCGTGGTGTGAGCACGCACCTCGTCGGCCGATTGAAGTGGACGGCCATCCGTCGGCGCAGTGAGCAGGCGACGGCATCTCGACCCGTCTGACTTCGGTGGGCGCCCGTTCTATCCGGGAGGCAGCGGCGGCGAAATCGGCCCCGAAGCACTCTCGGTGATCGAGAACAACGCGTGCTGCCTGCCCGGCCAAGGCCCGCTTCTCGGAGTACGCCCTGGATATGTCCAGCTCGGTCGCGGAGATGGCATCGAGGCTTCCCAGGTCTTCGGGGAACTCCGCCCCGAGCTGCAGGATGCTGATGTTCGGGTCACCGGCGAACACCATGGGAATCCGCACGGCGCGGGGCTTGTCGCTCAGGGCCAGTGCCTGGGTCCGGTGTGGCTGGCACATGGACTCGTGCTCATCGTCCTTCCATCCGTTCCAGATGCCGACACCGAGGCCGGCGAACACGGCCACGGTGACGAGGGCGACCACAGTAAGGATGGCCCGTCGCTCCCGTTCCGCCTGCTGTCTTGCTCTCTCGGCCCGAGCCCTCGCCTCCTCTGCGGCGGCTTCGCGCTCTGCTCCAGTGGCATGGTGTCGGCAGCCCTTCCCGATCTCCTGCGGGAGCTTGCATGGCGTCCCCTTCTTCGTGCGGCGACCACAGCGCGCTGCCGCTCGGCGCCTTCGGGAACGGTCGTACCTGGTGGGCATGCCGGGCATTGTGAACCACCCGGCCACACCGGCGCCGCGCAACCGGCCCTTTGCGTAAGCGACTTGGTCGCCATTTGCTCGACCTGTGGCGCGGGTCACATGAAATGCGTCTCGCCATTTGAGACGAACGAGGGCTGGGTGGCGCAAAGTGATGCCCGGAGGCCCTGGAGGTGGCTGCTCGGCCCCGACTTAGGGCACGCAGAGGGCACGCAACCCTCAAATTGGTCTAGACAACAAACAAACCCCAGGCCGATGACCTGGGGTTTCATCATGGAGCGGGTGACGAGAATCGAACTCGCGCTCTCAGCTTGGGAAGCTGATGTTCTACCATTAAACTACACCCGCGTAAGACGCCGGTCGGTGCCGGTGTCGGAACGCGTCGTTACTTTACCTCATGTCGGGCCCCGCGCGCTGAAGGCGTGGGGCCCGGTTGTGTTCGTGGGGTGGGGACGGGGCTGCGGGGCGCGGGAGTTGGGGCGTACGGTGGAGGCGCGGAAGAGGGTCCGGGTGGGCCTTCGGCGGGATCGGAGTGCCGCCTGGAGGGCCGTCCCAAGTATCCCGTAATGTGGCGGTTCGTCGTCAGGTCGACGTAGGTCGACAGCCAGACGCGCCTCTTGGGGAAGGGACACTTGGACTTGATGGAGCGCACCGTCGTCCGCTGTGCCGATGGGCACATGTTCAGCACCGCTTCGTTCCCGATGCAGCAGGCCGAACGCCTCGGCCCCGGTCGGCTCATGCGGTGCCCACGCTGCGCCCGGTTGCGCAGTGTCGTACCGGTGGCACTGCAGAAGCGGTAACGCGAGCAGTAGCGCGAGCAGTAACGGAAGCGGCAACAGCGGTAGCAAGCGGTAGCAGGAGAAGCGGCGGAAGCGGCGGAAGCGGTCGGTCGTGGTCGCGGACGCTGTGGAAGCGGGCAGGGCAGGGACAGGCGCGCGGGTACGTCCGGCTGGTTAGGGGCGGCCCGCGCGCCTTGCGTATCCTCGGGGCGTGCTTCTCTCAGACAAGGACATCCGGGCCGAGATCGACTCCGGACGGGTACGCATCGATCCGTACGACGAATCCATGGTGCAGCCGTCGAGCGTCGACGTGCGTCTCGACCGGTTCTTCCGGGTGTTCGAGAACCACCGGTACCCCCACATCGATCCGTCCGTCGAGCAGGCCGACCTCACGCGGCTCGTGGAGCCCGAGGGCGACGAGCCGTTCATCCTGCACCCGGGTGAGTTCGTGCTCGCGAGCACCTACGAGGTCATCACCCTCCCCGACGATCTCGCCTCGCGGCTGGAGGGCAAGAGTTCCCTCGGGCGGCTCGGGCTCGTCACCCACTCCACCGCCGGGTTCATCGACCCCGGCTTCTCCGGGCACGTGACCCTGGAGCTGTCGAACCTCGCGACGCTTCCGATCAAGCTCTGGCCGGGCATGAAGATCGGACAGCTGTGCCTGTTCCGGCTGAGTTCGCCGGCCGAGTTCCCGTACGGCAGCGAGCGCTACGGCTCCCGCTACCAGGGGCAGCGCGGGCCGACCGCCTCCCGCTCCTTCCTCAACTTCCACCGGACCCAGGTATGAGCACCGAGCGCCCGGCCGGGACCGGCGGCGACGCGCCCGCACGCGAGAACCTCACCTACGAGGCGTTCGGCACCGCCGTACGCGAACTCGCGCAGACCGTCGCCGACGACGGGTACGAGCCCGACATCATCCTCTCCATCGCCCGGGGCGGCGTCTTCGTCGCAGGCGGGCTGGCCTACGCCCTGGACTGCAAGAACATCCACCTTGTGAACGTGGAGTTCTACACCGGCGTCGGCACGACCCTCGACATGCCCGTCATGCTCGCGCCGGTCCCGAACGCGATCGACTTCTCCGACAAGAAGGTCCTGATCACGGACGACGTCGCCGACACGGGCAAGACGCTCAAGCTGGTCCACGACTTCTGCCTCGACGCCGTGGCCGAGGTCCGGTCCGCGGTGATCTACGAGAAGTCGCACTCCCTCGTGAAGTGCGAGTACGTGTGGAAGCGGACGGACGACTGGATCAACTTTCCGTGGAGCGTCCTGCCTGTGGTGCGTAGGTCGGGGGAGCCTGTCGTGCCGTCCAAGGAAGCGCTCTGACCTGGTTTCCGTCCGCACCGCGGACGTCACTTCACCACGAGGTTGTCCCCGGACGACGTTGACGGCCCGGTGGTGGTGTTGCCGTAGTACGCCCAGCGCCACGTGCCGGTCCTGGCTGCCTTCACGGTCGTCCGGAGATCACCCGAGCCGTTCGCGTACACCTTCTTCACCGTCGTGTAGGAGGAGGCGCCGGCAGGCTTGAACTGCAGGCTCACCCGGCGGTCGCCGTAGGAGACGTACTTCCCGGTTTCCCAGTCGGCCCGCGTGACCTTTCCGGTCACGGTGATGGTCCTGCCCTCGGCCACCGGTTCGGGCGAGGCGTTCACGGTCAGGCGGGAGTTGCGCTTGACGTGGACCGTCAGGTCTTCGTCGTCGGTGTCACCGCCGCCGCCCTCGTAGTGCACCTCGGCCCCGACCTTCCAGACCCCGGCCTCGCTGTTGCGCATGTCCCACACACTCGGGTCGAAGTACATCGTCTCCTTGAAGTCGCAGACGCCCGCGCTCACCCTGATGCAATCGCTCGTCTCGACGGCGTGCCACAGCCGGTCATCCGCGCCGCTCCGGTACAGGAACACCGCCGGCCACTTCCACTTGTGCGTGGTCGCCATCCGGAAGGAGGCGGGCACCGCGACCTCCTTCGACACCCCGATCACGATCGGCTTGCCGCCGTTCACCTGGACACGGGTGAACGAGGCCCCTCCCTCGGCCGCCCCGGCCGGCGCGGCGGCCACCGCCGTGAACACCGCCGCCGCACCACCGGCTACGACGACTCTCCAGACCTGCTTCCCCACCTGATCCCCTATCTCCGAATCACCAGGGGCATCAGACCATCCCCGCCTTGTGCGTGGACCGCCGGGGGCCTTTACTGCGCTCACTGCGCTCACTGCGCTCACTGCGCTCACTGCGCTCACGGCGGTCCAAAGGGCGTCGAGCGGCTGGGCGCTGACGTGGGTGACGTGGGGTCAGGTACCAGGGTTCGATCAGGGTCTGATCAGGGGTGATCCCTGATGAGCCGGGCAGCCGGTGCGGATGAGACTGGTGGCAGGGCCGGTACGTCGCCGGTGCGCACGCCACGCTTTTGGGGAGCCCATCATGCACAGCTCTGCCCGTCGGACCCGTCGGACCCGTCGGACCCGTCGGACCGGCCTGACCCGTCGGACCGCCATGGCCGCCTGCGGAAGTCTGCTGACGGCCTTGGCCGCCGGAGTGGCCGTTCCCGCCTCCGCGGCCGCTTCGGGCGCCACGCACGCCACCATCCCGGCGTCCTTGCCGGGGCTGGATCCGGTCGCGCTCAAGGCGGCCATCGGCAGGCTGCCGAACGCGGACGTCACCGGGGCGCTGCTGCGGATCACCGGGCGCGCGGGCCACTGGTCGGGCACGTCGGGTGTGGGCGATCTGGAGACCGGCCGGGGCGTGCCGCCCGACGCGCACATCCGGATCGGCAGTATCTCCAAGGTCTTCACCGCCACGGTCGTCCTCCAGCTCGTCGCCGAGCACCGGATCGATCTGGACGAGCCCGTCCAGCGGTACGTGCCGGGTGTCCTGCCCGCCGGTCTGCCGCCCGTCACGGTCGGCCAGTTGCTCAACCACACCAGCGGACTTCCGCGGGGTGCCGACAGCCCCGAGTTCGGGGACGACAGTCCCGAATGGTTCGCCGCCCACCGTCTGAAGAGCTTCACACCGCGGCAGGTGATCGACCTGATGGCGGGCGGGCCCATGCAGTTCACGCCGGGCACCGCGCAGCAGTACAACGGGATGAACTACTACGTGGCCGGCCTGCTGGTCGAGAAGGTCACCGGGCACCGTTTCGCCGATGAGATACGGTCCCGGATCACCCGGCCTCTCGCCCTGCGCGACACCTATGTCCCCGACGCCCGGGATCCGCGCCTGCCGAGCCCGCACTCCCACGGCTACCTGATGACCAAGGCCGCAGACGGCACCACGCGTCCGGTGGACGTCACCGAGCAGAGTCCCTGGCCCTGGGCCGAGGGCGGCATGATCTCCACCCCGGCCGACCTCGACCGCTTCCTGACCGCGCTCTTCCGTGGCCGCCTGCTTCCGCCGGCCCAGCAGACCGAGCTGTTCACCGTTCCCGACGTGCCCAGTCTCCGCAACAGCCAGTGCCGTACCGAGACCGATGCCGGCCGGGCCTGCATGGCCATGGGGCTGATGCGGGTCAAGGCGTCCAACGGGGTCGTGGTCTGGGGCAAGACCGGCTCCCGTCCCGGCTACACCAGTGGGGTGTTCTCCACCCGCGACCTCTCCCGCAAGATCGTCTACTCCCTCAACCCCACCGGCTTCGACGGCGCCGAGATGCGTTACATACAGCAGATCGCCTCCGCCTCCTTCGGCCCCGTGGTCCCGGCCGGGGGCTGACCCTCGACGAGGCCGTGGCGTCGAGGAGGGCGCGGCCGTTCCGGGCGGCGGGGCGTGGGGCCGGTGGAGGGTGGCCTGCCGGAGCCGCCCGGGGGCCGGGCTCAGCCGGCCGGGCGGGGGCGGACGCCCCAGGGTTCGAAGTCGTAGACCGTCTCGTTGATGCGGAGGCCGTCGACCGCGCCGATCCACATGAAGTCGCGGCCCTTGCCCACGGCGGCGGTGAGGATGGTCGCCGGGTCGCCGGCGTCCCGGTCGAGCGCGGTCTTCACCGCGGCGAAAGTGCACGGAGTCGCCTGGGTGCAGCCGGTCGCGGTGCCCACGGCGGAGCCCGTGAGGAACCAGGTGCCGGTCTTGGTGGCGTCGAGGTAGGGGCTCCAGCGGTTGGTCACCGGGGAGGCGGGCGGCACCCACACCAAGGTGGAGTAGTGGGAGGTCGGTGCCGCGTCGAGGTTCGGGTCGATCTCGAACTTGATGTTCGGCATGTTCGTCGCGCCGCCGTAGTTGACGTTCTCGCCCGTCTGGAACACGTGGAAGCCGACCTGCTCCAGGCCCGACACCGGCTTGCTGAAGAAGTCGACCTCATTGCCGAAGTCGACCTTCTCGCTGGAGGGGGTCAGGGTGGTCGAGTCGTTCGCCACCTCGATACCCAGGCTGCCCCGGCCGTACGGCGGTCTCCCCTCCGGGCCCAGCACGCCGAACGAGCCGAACGGGCCGTTGCGCAGTTCGGCGACGGGGGAGCCGATCGTGTTGCGGGTGATCACGCCCCAGTGGTCCGAGCGGCCCTGGTGGCCGTCCCCGTGCTCGTCACCGTTGCCGTTCCCGTCGGCGGTGGCGGTCCCGGGGAGGACGGCGGCGGACAGGGCGACGAGCAGGGTGGTCAGGAGCACCGTTCCCCGGCGGATGCCAAAGCGAGCTTTCACACGCACTCCTTGTGGAGGTTCGAGTGGTTCAGGTCGCGATGACGGTATACGACAATATGTGAATTAATGGTGATGATATGGCTCTTATATGAGCATTTAGTCCGTTTGGGTATGCGAGTCGACTTGAGTGTGCGGTTCGTTCGGGGGAAGCGGCAGGGCCCCGGCGCGGTGACCGCGCCGGGGCCCTGTGCGTGAGCGTCGGGAGATGGCCCGCCTAGAAGGTGCCCAGCTTGATCAGCGACAGGATCGCCACCAGCTGGATCGCCGACGCGCCCAGGGCCTTCGGCCACGCGAGGTCGTGGGACTTGGAGACCATCAAGGTCAGGAGGGCACCGGCGGCGACCCAGGTGATCCAGCCGAGGATCTGCACGAAGGGGGCGTCACCGCCCGCGAACATGGCGACGACCAGGCGGGGCGCGTCCGTGACGGACATGATCAGCATCGAGAGGCCGACCGTGGGCTGCCAGGCGCCGTCGCCGCCGAGCTGGCGGGCCAGGGTGTGGGTGACCACGCCCAGGACGAAGGTGCTGACCACCATCGTCACGGCCGTGACGAGGACGATCGGCACGGCGTTCGAGAGCGTCGCGTTGATGGCGTCCTCGCGGGCGCCGTCGAAGCCGAAGACGGCCAGCAGGCCGTACAGGAACGTCACGATCAGGGCGGGGCCCCACACCGCGTAGTCGCGCATCACCAGGAACGTCTGGTTCGGGCTGGTGACGATGCCCTTGAGGAGCGCCTTCCACGGCAGCCGCGGGCCGAGCGGGGCCGCCGGGGCGTTGCCCGCCCGGTAGGTGTCGCCCTGCTGGTACGGGTCCTCGCCGACGGAGAACATCTGCGTGTGCCCCGGGTTGTTGGCCGCGTACGGGTCGACGCCGCCCTGGGGGTGCCCGCCGTCGTCGCCGAAGTACTCCGGCTCGCCGTGGTTGCCGGGGCCCCCGTGGTTCCCGCGTGTCCCGTAGCTCCCGGGGTGCCCGCCGCCGTGTGTCTGCGGCCAGCCGCCCTGACCGCCGCCCCGGCCGCCGCCGTGCGGAGGCCCCGGGGGCGTCTGGGGGTAGCCGTACGACGGGCCGCCGGCCTGCGGGGCCTGCTGTCCGTACGGAGGGTTGTGCGGTCGCGCTTGAGGAGCGCCGTTGTCCCGGCCGCGTCCGATCCTGAATCCAGCCACGTCATCGAACGTACCTGGTCCCGGGCGGCAGCGTGCCGGGCCGGGGCCGACCGGCCCGGCTTTGCGGCCGAGCTGTGACATCCCCTAAGGGATCGTCAGGGACGCGTAGGGGGCGCGGGCGGGCGGCCCGTTGCGCGGGTTCGCGCAGGTCGGCCCGGTCGCCCGTCGGCACGTCACCCGGCGCCCCCACCTGCGCCCCACCACTCCCGCACCACTGCCTCACCACGGCCCCACCGGAGCCTCGTCACTGCCGCACCGGGGTGTCAGTGGCTGCTCAGGTACCTCCCGTACGACAGGGCCGAAGTCGGGGACGGCAGGCCGAGGTTCTTCGGGGTGAGGGCACGGGAGTGCGTCACGGAGGCCCGCGGGAAGACCCAGACGCCGCCGGAGCCCGCGTTCTCGCCCGGCGCGCCGACGGCGATGTCCGGGACGCCGTCCTTGTCGTAGTCACCGGTGGCGACGGCGGTGCCGAAGGCGTCGTTCTTCTCCGCCACGCCGGGGACGCGGGGACGGTCCTGGTGGTACGGGACGGACGTCGCCTCGCCGAACCGGTCGACGATGCCGCCCTCGTGGCCCAGCAGCAGGGTGGCCGCGCCGGCCGCCTTGCGGGTGCCGATCGCCTCGCCGGGGGCGCCCGCGACCAGGTCGTCGCGGCCGTCGCGGTTCCAGTCCAGTACGGCGAGGGAGGCGCCGAAGCGGTCGCCGGGCTCGGCGACGCCGTACACGCCGACGGTGTCCTGGTTGAGGGTCTGCGAGCGCAGGCCGAAGGACTTCTTGTCGCCGTAGAGGAGGTGGATGCCGCCGCCCTTGGCGTACGACTCGGGGCCGCACGGGTCGTCGATGTTCTCGTCGGCGATCTCGCGGCACTCGCCGAGGGCCAGGTCGTCCAGTCCGTCGCCGTCGAAGTCGCCGACGGCGAGTGCGGAGGCGGCGCCGTTGTCGGAGTTCCAGATGTTGGCCATGCGCCGCTCGGACTCGTCCCACGACCACAGCCGCACGTGCGACTGCGTGGAGGGGGCGTCGACCGTGTGGTAGGCGAGGGCCAGGTCGTCGACGCCGTCGGCGGTGAAGTCGCCGGTGGCGAGGACCGGTGCGCGGCCGCCCATCGGGGTGGTGAGGACGGTGGTGAGGACGACGTCCTCCCCGTTGTCGACGACCGCGCGCACGGCCACCGTGTCCCGGCCGCCGACCACCAGGTCCCTCTGGTGGTCACCGGTCAGGTCGGTCGCGGCCACCGACAGGCCGTACGCCGACTTCGCCGACGGGCCGGTCATGGCGGTGGACCCCGGACCGGTGCCGCTCTTGGCGCCGCCGACGACGGTGATCGCGCCGGCGTCGGTGCCCCGGCCGTCGATGTCCTCCCCGGGGGCGCCGATGATCAGCTCCGCCCTGCCGTCGCCGCTGAGGTCCTGCAGCAGGACGGAAGCGCCGAACCGGTCGCCGGTCTCCGGCGAGCCGGGGACCTCGGGGGTGGCCTGGCTGACCCGGATGCTCCCGTGCGCGCCCAGGCCCTTCCTGCCGCCCCAGACGAGGTTCACGTAGCCGGCCTTCGCCTTGCCGTTCACGGTCGCGTCGGGCATGCCGACGGCGAGGTCCGCGTAGCCGTCGCCGTTGAAGTCGCTGGTCACGGCGGTGGGGGTCGGGGCGGGTTCGGTGCGCGGGGCCGCGGCGGCGGTCGTGGCGAGCGTCAGGGCGAGGGCGGCCGTGGTGGCGGTGGAGGCCGCCACGGTGGCGGCGGCCAGGGCGTACGTCCGTCGGTGCGTCCGTCTGTGCACGGGTGGCTCCAGGTGGGTGGCCGAATGTCGAGGGTGTGGCTGGTTCACCTGTGTGACACCTGGAGGCCGCGTGGGGTTGTGCGCACGGGGCCGGAAGTCTCACGGCCCGGTGCGGAATTCTCCCGGCCGGGGGTCGGGCCGACCCGGAATCCGGCCTACGACCAGACCTTGGTCTACGGCCGGACCTTTGCCTACGGCCGGACCTTTGCCTACGACCAGAACTCGTCCTCCTTGTCCAGGTCCTCCTGGCACTCGTCGATGTCGGTGATCTTGTCGCCGACGATGCGGAAGACCAGGCAGCCGTTCTGCTCGATCCGCCTGCCGCCGCGTTCGGCGGTGTAGCGGTGCACGGAGACGGCGTGGCCCCGGCCGTCCACGCAGATGTGGCTCAGCTCGACGCGGAACGTCCCGGCGGTCTCAGCGAAGAGCCGCTGGTAGAGGCCGATCATCGCGTCCTGGCCCTTGTGGTCGCCCGACAGGATGTGGCTGCCGGGGACGTGGTGTGTGCAGTCCGAGGCCATCAGACCGCGCAGGGTGTCCATGTCGCCCCGGGTGAAGGCTTCGTAGCCCTTGCGGACGAGCGCCGCGTTCGGATGTTCGGCCATGGGGATCGCCGGCTTTCCGCTGCTGGTGACGGTTTCCTGCTGTGGGGGCCATTATCCCGCGGTGTCGGGGGCCTTCGCGAGCGCGCGCGAAGGCCCCCACCGGTACGCCACCGAACGACGGCAGGCCGCCGGGGCGGCCGTTACTGCAGCATGCCCGAGACGATGTCGCCGTTCACCGGCTCCGCGCCCGTCGTCGTCACGCCCTTCGACGAGCCTCGGAGCACGAGCGAGCCGCGGTCCGCGGCGATGTACAGGTCCGCCCGGCCGTCGCGGTCGGTGTCGCGGAGGCGGACCGTGCTGCCGAAGGACTCGTCCTCCAGACCGCCGGGGACACCGGCGGTGTCGCGGGCGAACCACTGCGAACGCGTGCCGGTGAGGCCGGACCTGGTGCCGCGCAGGACGTGGACGCCGCCCGCGTACGCGTGGGCGCCGAGCTTCTCGCCGTACACGCCGACCGCCAGGTCGCGGTAGCCGTCGCCGTCGACGTCGCCGGCGGACACGGACGCGCCGAACCAGTCGCCCCGCTCCGCGGTACCCGCGACACCGGGGGTGTTCTGGGTGAAGCGGGCGCTTCGGCCCGGTCCGGTCGAGGAGCCGTACCAGACCGAGACACGGCCCTTGTCCCCGTCGTAGATCTGGGTGCCGATGGCGATGTCGCCGAACCCGTCCTTGTCGAAGTCGGCGATGACGCCGTCGCCGCCGCGTTCGGCCTGGCCGCCGTTGCCGTTCACGCGCTCCAGGCGGAGGGTCCTGCCCGGCGAGAGCTTGGTGCTGCCGCCCTTGATGAACCAGGCGTCGGAGGCGATGTACTCCGGGGTGACGACGTCGCCGATCACGACCAGGTCGGTCTTGCCGTCCTTGTCGACCTTGCCGGAGACGAGGGCGGTGGAGTAGAAGCTCGACGTGTCCTTGTCGAGGACGGTGACCGCGCCCTTCACGCCCGACCTGGTGAACGCGCCCCGGTAGACGTACGTCTTGCTGTCGCGGACGAGGGCCAGGTCCGGGGAGCCGTCGCCGTCGAAGTCGCCGGTGGCGAAGTCCCGGGCCTGACCGGAGACGCCCTTCGGGCCCTTGAACGGGACGGTCGTGCCGCCGGACAGGCCCTTCCTGCCGCCCCAGAGGACGGTGACCGTGCCCTTGTCCTTGTACGCGCCGACGTTCTCGCCGTTGGCGGAGACGACGAGGTCGCCGTAGCCGTCCTTGTCGAAGTCGGCGGCCGTGCGGATCTCCCCGAAGAAGTCGTCCGTCTCGTCGGCGCCGGGGACGCCCGCGCTCGCCTGGTCGATGAACTGGGTCCTCGTACCGGGTCCGTCGGCCGTGCCGAAGGTGACGAGGACGCCGCCGCCCTTGCTGAAGCGGGTCTCGGTCCCGTGCGAGAAGACCGCGGTGTCGCGGTAGCCGTCGCCGTCGAAGTCGTCCGCGTACTTCGCGGGCGCGGCGGCGGCGGGGCCCGCCGAGACGACGAGGGGGGTCACGGTGGCCGCCACGAGCGTCGCGGCCAGCGTGGCACTACGGAATCGCATGCATGTCCTTCGAGCGAAGTGGAGAAGAGGGGGGCGGACGGGCGGCGTCACTGGGCGAGCTGCGCGCCGAAGCTGTACGCGGTCTCCTTGAGCCCGACGTTCGCCGCCGTGATGCTCCTGGCGCCCTCGGTGGTCGGGCCGGAGGCCGTGCCCTTGAGGACCAGGAGGGCGCCCCGGGTGTTCTCGCCGGGGGCCGCGACGACCAGTTCGGCCCTGCCGTCGCGGTTCAGGTCGATCAGGCGGACGGCGCCGCCGAAGCCGTCCTGGGTCTCGGGGGTGCCGGGGACACCCGCGGTGGCCTGGTGGTAGGACCGGGCGCCCTTGGTGGTCAGACCGGCGGCCGAGCCGTACAGGACGGTGACCGAGCCGGCGAACGGCGTGTCGCCCACGCCCTCGTACCGCGCGCCGACCGCGAGGTCGGCGTACCGGTCGCCGTTGATGTCGCCGACGGAGAGCGAGCCGCCGAAGAAGTCGCTCTCCTCGCCCGTGCCCGGCACGCCGGGGGTGTCCTGGTTGACGACCGTGGGGGTCTGCGTGAGGTCCGGGCCGCCCTTGCCGCCGTACCAGATCTCCACCTGGCCGCCCAGATGGCCGGTGCCCTCCTGGAGCGCCGGGTCCTCCGGGTTGGCGAGGACGAGGTCGCCGTAGCCGTCGCCGTTGATGTCGCCGACCGTGACGCGGCTGTCGCCCTCGGCCTTCGGCATGGCGACGACGGTGGTCTTCCCGCCCTTGTACGTGTGGTACCTGACCCGGCCGCCGGGGTCGGCGGCCGTGAACTCGGTGTAGACCCGCTCGGCGGCCCTGTCCCCGGTGAGGTCGCCCGCGCCGACGTCGCGCGTGGATCCGACGGTACGGACGTAGCTCGCGCTCGCCGAGGCGCCGGTGCTCTTCTTGAACGGGCCGTTGTAGAGCCGGGTCTGCCGCAGGCCGGTGACGGTGAGGTCGGGTGAGCCGTCGCCGTTGAAGTCGGCCGCCGCGAGGCCGTGGCCGTACCCCTGCTCGGCGGCGATGTCGGAGGGCTGGGGCAGCGCGGTGCCGCTGGACAGACCCTTCCTGCCGCCCCACAGGATGGTCACCTGGCCCACGTACGTGTCGACGCCGACGCCCTCGCCGGTCGCGCCGACGGCGAGGTCCGCGTACCCGTCCTTGTCGAAGTCGGCGGAGGCGAGGCTGGCGCCGAAGGAGTCCTGCCGCTCGGCCGTACCGGCGACTCCGCCGGTGTTCTGGGTGATCACGCTCCGGTTCGCTGCCGAGACGCCCGACTTCGAGCCGTAGAGCACGATCACCGCGCCGGCCGACGAAGCGCCGTCGACATCGGTGCCCGGCGCGCCCACCGCGAGGTCGCGGTAGCCGTCGCCGTTGTAGTCGTCCGTGAACTTGGCGACCGCCGCGCCCGCGGGCGCGGCCAGGGCGAGCGGCGTCAGTCCGGAGGCGAGGAGGGCTGCGGCCAGGAGGAAGGGGCGAGTGCGCATGGGGACTCCAGGAGGGAGGAGGGCCGTGGCGGGCGGGGCGCGCCCTTCGCGGGCAGGGCCCGCACCCTTGCCGGATGCGGGCCCTGACCTGCGGACCGGTGCGTCAGTTGGCCGCGTTCGCGCCGAAGACCGGCTGGCCGGCCGTGGAGACGCCGACCGCGGACGGGGCGAGGGAGCGGGAGCCGGTGGTGGTGATCTTCGTGCCGTTGGAGGGCAGGTACAGCAGCGAGCCGTTGTAGTCGTTCTCGCCGTACGCGCCGGCCGTGAGGTCCGCCTTGCCGTCGCCGTTGACGTCGGTGAGCTTCACGTCGCTGCCGAAGTGGTCCTCGGTCTCGTCCGAGCCGGGGACACCGGCCGTGGACTGAGCGAAGTACTGGTAGCCGGACGTGGTGTTCAGGCCGGACTCCGCGCCGTACAGGATCGTCAGGGCGCCCGCGTCGACGACCCCGCCGAGGTTCTCGCCGGGGGCCCCGGCCACCAGGTCGGTCCTGCCGTCGCCGTTGATGTCGCCGAGGGACAGCTCGCTGCCGAACCAGTCGCCGCGCTCGGAGGAGCCGGGCACGTTGCCGGTGTTCTGCGTCACCGCGACCGTGGTGGCCGGGCCGTCGGCGGAGCCGTAGGCGATGTGCACCTTGCCGCCGGTGGAGGACTCGGGCACGGAGGGCTCGCTGCCGTCCTTCGAGGGGTCCCAGTCCTGGCCGGTGACGATGTCGCCGAAGCCGTCGCCGTTGATGTCGCCGATGCCGGTGATGATGCCGCGCTTCAGCTCCTGGGCTCCGGCCGCGCTGAGGCCGGAGGCGGTGCCGGGCACGTACCAGTTGGTGTTGTAGCCCCAGTCGCTGTCGGTCTCGTAGCCGTTGACGACGAGGTCGGTCCGCTTGTCGCCGTTGACGTCGCCCGCGCTCATCACCAGCGTGCCGGTGTTGCCGCCGGAGCGGATGTCGGTGGTGAAGCTGTAGCGGCCGCCGGCCGTGCCGGACTTGGCGATGCCGCCCTTGAAGACGTAGACGCGGTTCGAGGAGGAGCCGACCGCGAGGTCCTCCGTGCCGTCGCCGTCGAAGTCGCCGGACGCGAGGGCGGTGCCCCACTCGTCGTGCGAGGAGGCGGCCGGGTCCTTGACCGTGGTGGCGCCGGACAGACCCTTCGCCGAGCCCCAGACGATGAGGACCGTGCCGCCGTCGGTGTCGCCGTCGACGTCCTCGCCCTGCGCGGACACGGCGAGGTCGTCGAAGCCGTCGCCGTTGTAGTCGCCGTAGGCGCTGACCCAGCCGAAGCCGTCGTTCTTCTCCGCGCTGCCGGGGACACCGGTGGTGTTCTGGCTGATGGTGGCGCGCTTCGACGAGGTCACGCCGCTCGCCGAGCCGTACAGGGCGACGATCTGGCCGGCGCCGCTCTTGCCGCCGACGGTGGCGTTGCCCGCCGAGTAGGCGACGTCGCCGAAGCCGTCGCCGTTGAAGTCCGCCACGGGGTGGTGGACCGAGTCGGCCGCCGTCGCCGTCGCGGCCGAGAAGGTGAGCAGACCGCCGGTCAGCGCGGCCGCCGAGGCCGTCGCGAGGGCGAGTCGCAGGTGCTTGTGCATGCGGGAATCTCCTGCCGCATGCGGGACGCCTGGCAGACGTCCCGCAGTCAAATGGGTTGCTCTCTGTCCGTGTTCGCCCGGAATTCGCCTGGGCTTCACGTGAAAGTTGGCGAACAAGAGACCGGTGAGGCGGGAGGAGGGTTGTACGGGAGTTCGAGAAAGTTTTCGCGTGCGATGCATGTGATGAATGTGGTGCGTGCCTACGGTCAGTCGGCCGCCCCGCCTCCGAAGTTCGGCGAGCCGTGGGTCGACACGCCCACGGCGGACGGGGCGAGGGTGCGCACGCCGGCCGTGGTGATCCTCGTGCCGTCGGAGAGCAGCTGGACCACGGATCCGTTGCCGCCGTTCTCGCCGGGCCTGCCGACCGTCAGGTCCGCCCTGCCGTCGCCGGTGACGTCCGTGAGCTTCACCTCGGAGCCGAAGCCGTCGTACGTCTCGTTCGTGCCGGGGACCCCGGCCGTGGCCTGGGTGAAGTACTGGACGCCGGAGTCCGTGTCCAGACCGGCGGCCGAACCGCGGAGGACCGTCACCGCGCCCGCTTCGGCGACCCCCGACAGGTCCTCGTCGGGCGTGCCGACCACCAGGTCCTGGAAGCCGTCGCCGTCGATGTCGCCGAGCGAGACCTCGAAACCGAAGCCGTCGCCGCGCTCGGAGGTGCCCGGCACCCGGCCGGTGTCCTGGGACACCTCCGTGGTCGCGGCCGTCACGGGGCCGGTGGCCGAGCCGTAGGTGACGTTGACCTTGCCGCCGGGGACGGAGTCGGGCGCGGAGAGCACGTCGGGGTCGTCGGTCGGGTCCCAGTGCTGGCCGGTGACGATGTCGCCGTAGCCGTAGCCGTCACCGTCGATGTCGCCGACGGCGCTGACGAGGCCGGGCTTCAGTCTCCGGGCCGAGGCGACGGACGGGCCGGTGGGCGTGCCGGGCACGTAGAAGTTGACGTTGTGGCGCCATGCGCCGCGGGGCTCGATGCCGCTGACGATCAGGTCGGCCCGCCGGTCGCCGTTGACGTCGCCCGCGGCGAGGTCGAGCGCGCCCGTGAACTCCTCGTTCCTGATGGGTGCCTTGAAGGTGCGGTACGAGCCGGTCCGGCCCGACCTGGCGATGCCGCCCCCGAACACATGGACCGTGCTCGACGCGGTGCCGACCGCGAGGTCCTCCGTACCGTCGCCGTCGAAGTCGCCCGCCGCCAGCGACTTGCCCCAGCCGCCGTGCGGGGAGGGTGCCGGGTCCGCCAGGGCCGTACCGCCGGACAGGCCGCGCGGTGAGCCCCAGACGATCGTGACCGTGCCGGTGTCCCGGACGCCCGCGGTGTCCTCCGTGGACGCGGACACGGCGAGGTCGTCGAAGCCGTCGCCGTCGAAGTCGCCGTACGCGCTGACCGAGCCGAAGCCGTCGCCGACCTCGGCGCTGTCGGGGATGCCGGGCGTGTTCTGGCTGATCGTGGTGCGGTCCGCGGCCGTCACCCCGCGCGGCGAGCCGTACAGGGCGACGATCCGACCGGCGTCGACCTTGCCGTCCACCGTGGCGACGGCGGCCGAGTACGCGACGTCGCCGAAGCCGTCGCCGTCGAAGTCGGCCACGGGGTGGGCGACCGGGGCGGCGGCCGTGGCCGTCGCGGCCGAGAAGGTGAGCAGACCGCCGGTGAGCGCGGCGGCGGAGGCCGTCGCGAGGGCGAGTCGCAGGTGCTGGCGCATACGGGGTCTCCTGCGGCTTGCGGGGCGTCCGGCAGCGGGCGCCACCGTCGATGGGGTGCATGTTCCTTCCCGTACACCTGGGGTGCGGCAGGGGCCGGGGGGAACGTCGGCGAACAGGAGACCGCCGAGGGGGTGAGGGGGTTGTACGTGAACTCCGGCGAGAGGCAGGGGGGTTGGGCGGGCCGCGGGCTCCGAACGTTCTCCGGCGCTCGTGCGTCTGCGGTGCGAGGCAACGACAGACGAGCCGTCGAACCGGTGGGAGACAAGATGCTGAGCGGTACCCGTGCACGGATCGCCCTGACCGTCCTGGCGATGACACCCCTGGCCGTCGGGTGCGCGGCACTGGACAGCGGGGGCACGAGTTCGGCCTCGTGCGTGTTCGCCGTCGACTACGACGACCGGACCTACGTCGACGCCGGCAAGGTCCGCCACACCCTCGGCGCCGAGGTGGGCACCGCACGGGACTCGGTCTGCGAGGACCAGGGCGGCGGCGAGGAGGACCGGGCGGCCCCCGGGGACCTGGGCGACTACACGGCCTACGCCCTCAAGGGCGTCGACACCGAGGACGCGATCGCGGTCCGCGACTCCCCGGGGGGCGAGGTGCACGTCGTGGTCCGCATGACCGGGGACGGAGGCGGGAGGGAGACGGTCGAGCGGATCTTCGGGAAGGACGCGCGGGGCGGCGACGGCGAGGGCACCCAGGGGGACGAGCCGCGGGACGACACGGGCGACAGCGAGGAGGCCGTGGGGAAGTGCGCGCTCGTCGTGGAGTACCGGAACGAGGATTACATCGGCCGGGGCGACGCGAGGATCGAGCTGGGGGCCAGGGCCGGGCTCGCCCGTGCGGTGCCCTGCTGGGACACACCCGGCGAGGTCGACCCCTCGGCCGAACCGCAGGCGTACCAGGCGTACGAGATCAAGGGGCTGGACCCGGCCGACGCGATCGCGATCCGCTTCTCGGCGGACGAGAAGCCGTTCCTCATGGTCCGCGTGGGCGACGACCTGCCGCCTGAGGTCGAGGCCCTGCTCGCGGCCGAGGAGGGGTAGCGGCGCGGGGCCACGCGCTGTGGGCCCCCGAGCCGTGCGTGCCGTGGCGCGGCGGTGCCCCCGGTCCGAGCGGACCGGGGGCACCGTACCGACTGCCGTGCGCGGAGGACTACTTGACCGGCTGCGGCTCCGGCTCGCTCTCCGTGTCCGCCGTGCCCGCCGGCGGCTCGTCCTCGTCCGGGACGGGCGTCTTGACGGACTCCAGCAGCAGCTGGGCGACGTCGACGACCGTGATGGACTCCTTGGCCTTGCCGTCGTTCTTCTTGCCGTTGACCGAGTCGGTCAGCATGACGAGGCAGAACGGGCAGGCGGTGGAGACGATGTCCGGGTTCAGGGACAGGGCCTCGTCGACGCGCTCGTTGTTGATGCGCTTGCCGATCCGCTCCTCCATCCACATCCGCGCGCCACCGGCGCCGCAGCAGAAGCCGCGCTCCTTGTGGCGGTGCATCTCCTGCTGGCGCAGGCCCGGGACGGCGGACATGATCTCGCGCGGGGGCGTGTAGATCTTGTTGTGCCGGCCCAGGTAGCAGGGGTCGTGGTAGGTGATCAGGCCCTCGACCGGGGTCACCGGGATCAGCTTGCCCTCGTCGATGAGGTGCTGGAGCAGCTGGGTGTGGTGGATGACCTCGTAGTCGCCGCCGAGCTGCGGGTACTCGTTGCCGAGCGTGTTGAGGCAGTGCGGGCAGGTGGCGACGATCTTCTTGGCCGACTTGGGCTTCGCCGACTCGGGCACGACCTTGCCCTCGTCGTCCATCTCCTCGCCGAAGGCCATGTTCAGCGCGGCCACGTTCTCCATGCCGAGCTCCTGGAACAGGGGCTCGTTGCCGAGACGGCGGGCGGAGTCGCCGGTGCACTTCTCGTCGCCGCCCATGATGGCGAACTTCACGCCCGCCATGTGGAGCAGTTCGGCGAACGCCTTGGTGGTCTTCTTGGCGCGGTCCTCCAGGGCACCGGCGCAGCCGACCCAGTACAGGTACTCGACCTCGGTGAGGTCCTCGATGTCCTTGCCGACGACCGGGACCTCGAACTCGACCTCCTTGAGCCACTCCAGGCGCTGCTTCTTCGCCAGGCCCCAGGGGTTGCCCTTCTTCTCCAGGTTCTTGAGCATCGTGCCCGCCTCGGACGGGAACGCGGACTCGATCATCACCTGGTAGCGGCGCATGTCGACGATGTGGTCGACGTGCTCGATGTCGACCGGGCACTGCTCGACGCAGGCGCCGCAGGTGGTGCAGGACCACAGGACGTCCGGGTCGATGACGCCGTTCTCCTCGACGGTCCCGATCAGCGGGCGCTCGGCCTCGGCCAGGGCCGCGGCGGGCACTGAGGCGAGCTGCTCCTCGGACGCCTTCTCCTCGCCCTCCATGCTCTTGCCGCCACCGGCGAGCAGATAGGGGGCCTTGGCGTGCGCGTGGTCCCGCAGCGACATGATCAGCAGCTTCGGGGACAGCGGCTTGCCGGTGTTCCAGGCCGGGCACTGCGACTGGCAGCGGCCGCACTCGGTGCAGGTGGAGAAGTCGAGGATGCCCTTCCAGGAGAACTGCTCCACCTGGCTGACACCGAACACGTCGTCGTCACCGGGGTCGGTGAAGTCGATCGGCTTGCCGCCCGAGGTCATCGGCTGCAGACCGCCCAGCGCGGTGGCGCCGTCGGCGTTGCGCTTGAACCAGATGTTCGGGAAGCCGAGGAAGCGGTGCCAGGCGACACCCATGTTGGTGTTCAGCGAGACCGTGATCATCCAGATCAGCGAGGTGCCGATCTTGATCATCGCGGTGAGGTAGATCAGGTTCTGCAGGGTGCTCGGGTCCAGGTCCCGGAAGGCCACGACCAGCGGGTACGAGGCGAAGTAGCCGGCCTCGTAGTGGTCCACGTGGTGGATGGCGCCCTCGAGACCGCGCAGGGTGTAGATCGCGAGGCCGATGGTGAGGATGACGTACTCGACGAAGTACGCCTGCCAGGCCTTGGAGCCCGCGAAACGCGACTTGCGGCCGGCCCGGGAGGGCAGGTTGAGCAGCCGGATGGCGATCAGCACCAGGATGCCGAGGATCGTCATCACACCGATGAACTCGATGTACATCTCGAATGGCAGGAAGCCGCCGATCACCGGCAGCGTCCAGTCGGCCTGGAACAGCTGGCCGTACGCCTGGGCGAGGGTGGGCGGCAGCGTCAGGAAGCCGATCGCGACGAACCAGTGGGCGAAGCCGACGATCCCCCACCGGTTCATCCGGGTGTGGCCGAGGAACTCCTTGACCAGGGTGATCGTGCGCGCCTTCGGGTCGTCCGTGCGGCTGCCCGCGGGCACCGGCTGACCGAGCTTCACGAAGCGGTAGATCTGCGCCACGGCTCGGGCGATGAGCGCAACGCCGACCACGGTCAGGACCAGCGACACGATGATCGCGGCGAGTTGCATTGGGGGCTCCTCGGGCCTGCGAGGGTTTTCCTCCGGGGTGCCTGCCCGGCTCCTCGGAGATCATGGGAGTTCATTACTAAGCGGTAACTTATGCAGTCCGTCTGAGACTACCCAGTTCTCCAGCCGCACTGTAGCCAGGGGGGCGGTGATCTGCGTCGCTGAGGGTTGCCTGAGTGCGGGTCTGTCACGCGGGGGGTGGTACCGGGGGCTGGGGGTGGTCGGGGCGGGGTCGGGTCGGGGGCGGGGTCGGGGCGGCGTCGGGGTCGGCGTGGGCGTGCTGTTTCAAAACGATCGTGTTATTCGTGAGAAATTGTGACATTCGCACCTAACGTGGATCCGTGCTGTACGGAATCCTCGCCGCCGCCTCCGCCCTGTTGCTGACCGCCGTGCTCTCGGCGGCCGTACGCCTGCCCGCGCTGCGGCTGGGGATCGTGGAGCGGCGGCGCGGACGCCGGGTGCCGGTGCTCGGCGGGGTCGCCGTGATGGCCGGGGTGGGGGCCGTGGCGTGGGTGGGGGAGTGGAGCGGGGTCGCTCCGCTGGGGCAGGAGGCCGGCCGGCTGATCGTCGTGGGGGCCGGACTCGGGCTGCTCGGGCTGGTCGGTGACGTGTGGCGGCTTCCGGCGGTGCTGGCGGCGGCGGGGGTCGTCGCCGCCGCCGCGCTGGTGGTGCCGTACCGCGAACTGGGTGTGCTGGGCGGGGTCTGCGGGATCGCCTGGATCGCTCTCGTCGTGCACGGGTTCAAGGGGATGACGCGGTCCGACGGGGCGCTCGGGGTGGTCGGGGCCGTCACCGCGTTCGCGTTGAGCGGGTGCGCGGCGGCCGAGGTCATGGACGGTCTGGCGACGCTGTTCAGCGTGCTGGCGGCCGCGCTCACCGGGTTCCTGATGCACAACTGGCCGCCCGCGCGGGTCGTGCTCGGCACCTGCGGGGCGCTCTTCGTGGGCTTCGTGCTCGCGGGGGGCGTCCTGCACGTGTACGCCGTCGGGTACGGGGCGGGTGTCGGGGCGCCCTTCGCCCTCACGGCCGTGGCGACCGTCGACGCGGTCCTCGTCCTCGTCTCGCGGAAGCGGGCGGGGCGGGAGCTGTGGCGGGGCGGGCCCGACCATCTCGCCCACCGGCTGCGGAGGATCGGTCTCACGCCGCCGGGGGTGGTCGTCGTGCTGGGGGTGCTCGCGGCGGGGTCCGCCGGGGTGGGGCTCGCCATCCACATGCTGTGGACGGAGCCGGGGACCGCGTGGTGGGTGGCGGGGGCGGCCGGGGTGGTCGTCCTCGGGATGCTCTTCGTGCCGGTGGGGCCGCCGCGGGGTGCGCGGGCCGGGGCCAGGGCCGGTACGGGGGCCGGTACGGGGGTTGTTCCGGCCGCCGCCGGTGCCGCGGCCCGGCGTGCGCGGGCGGTTCCGACGGGCGTCCACCGGGTTCCGGGCGCCGCCACCCGCCGGCCCATCCCCGGGGGCCGCGCCCCCGGCCCCTCCTCGCGCCCGAGCCACCTCGGCCGCCAGGAGGCGGCGGAGCTGGGGCGGCGGGGGTGGGTGGGGTAGGGGTTGGGGGGCGGGGCTGGGTGCGGTGCTGTGTGGTCGGCCGTCATGGCCCCGTATCCCCAGGTCAGGGCGTGGTTGCGTATAAGGAAAACATAAGAGTTGAGCCTCCTCGACTCAGCTCTGTTGACCCATCGGGAGCCGTCGTGCACACTTGAGTCCGTTCCACTCAAGTCATTGTTGGAGGAATTGAAATGGCACGTGCGGTCGGCATCGACCTGGGCACGACTAACTCCGTCGTCAGCGTTCTTGAAGGCGGCGAGCCCACCGTCATCACCAACGCAGAGGGCGCCAGGACCACGCCGTCCGTCGTCGCCTTCGCCAAGAACGGTGAGGTGCTCGTCGGCGAGGTCGCCAAGCGCCAGGCGGTCACGAACGTGGACCGGACCATCCGGTCCGTCAAGCGTCACATGGGCACGGACTGGAAGATCGAGCTCGACGGGAAGCACTTCAACCCGCAGCAGATGAGCGCCTTCATCCTGCAGAAGCTGAAGCGCGACGCCGAGGCGTACCTGGGCGAGAAGGTCGCGGACGCGGTCATCACCGTCCCGGCGTACTTCAACGACTCCGAGCGCCAGGCGACGAAGGAGGCCGGTGAGATCGCGGGGCTGAACGTGCTCCGTATCGTCAACGAGCCCACCGCCGCCGCCCTCGCCTACGGCCTCGACAAGGACGACCAGACGATCCTCGTCTTCGACCTCGGCGGCGGCACCTTCGACGTGTCGCTCCTGGAGATCGGTGACGGCGTCGTCGAGGTGAAGGCCACCAACGGTGACAACCACCTCGGTGGTGACGACTGGGACCAGCGCGTCGTCGACTACCTGGTGCAGCAGTTCCGTGCCGGCCACGGCGTGGACCTCGCCAAGGACAAGATGGCCCTGCAGCGTCTGCGCGAGGCCGCCGAGAAGGCGAAGATCGAGCTGTCCTCCTCCACGGAGACCTCGATCAACCTGCCCTACATCACGGCCTCCGCCGAGGGCCCGCTGCACCTGGACGAGAAGCTCACCCGGGCCCAGTTCCAGCAGCTGACGGCCGACCTGCTGGAGCGCTGCAAGACGCCGTTCCACAACGTCATCAAGGACGCCGGCATCGCCCTCTCCGAGATCGACCACGTCGTTCTCGTCGGCGGTTCCACCCGTATGCCCGCCGTCGCCGAGCTGGTCAAGGAGCTGACCGGCGGCAACGAGGCCAACAAGGGCGTGAACCCGGACGAGGTCGTCGCCATCGGCGCCGCCCTGCAGGCCGGTGTCCTCAAGGGTGAGGTCAAGGACGTCCTGCTCCTCGACGTGACCCCGCTGTCCCTCGGTATCGAGACCAAGGGCGGCATCATGACCAAGCTCATCGAGCGGAACACGACGATCCCGACCAAGCGGTCCGAGATCTTCACCACCGCCGAGGACAACCAGCCGTCCGTGCAGATCCAGGTCTACCAGGGCGAGCGCGAGATCGCGGCGTACAACAAGAAGCTCGGGATGTTCGAGCTGACCGGTCTGCCGCCCGCCCCGCGCGGTGTCCCGCAGATCGAGGTCGCCTTCGACATCGACGCCAACGGCATCATGCACGTGACCGCGAAGGACCTGGGCACGGGCAAGGAGCAGAAGATGACCGTCACCGGCGGCTCCTCGCTGCCGAAGGACGAGGTCGACCGGATGCGCCAGGAGGCCGAGAAGTACGCGGAGGAGGACCACGCCCGCCGCGAGGCCGCCGAGAGCCGCAACCAGGGCGAGCAGCTCGTCTACCAGACCGAGAAGTTCCTCAAGGACAACGAGGACAAGGTCCCGGGCGACATCAAGACCGAGGTCGAGGCCGCGGTCGCGGAGCTGAAGGAAGTCCTCAAGGGTGAGGACACCGCCGAGATCCGCACCGCCACCGAGAAGGTCGCCGCCGTCTCGCAGAAGCTCGGCCAGGCCCTGTACGCCGACGCCCAGGCCGCGCAGGCCGCGGGCGGCGAGGCCGGCGCCGGCGCCGGTGACGCCAAGGCCGACGACGACGTCGTCGACGCCGAGATCGTCGACGAGGACCGTGAGCGCAAGGACGGTGCCGCGTGACGGAGGAGACCCCGGGCTTCGACGAGCAGCAGCCGCAGTCGGCTCAGCCGCAGCAGCCTGATGTCCCCTCCGGCTCTGACGACGCCGAGCCGAAGGCCGCCTCCCAGGAGGGGGCGGCCCCGGCCGGGGACGCGGCTGCGACGGCCCAGGTGGCCGGTCTGACGGCACAGCTGGACCAGGTGCGTACGGCGCTCGGTGAGCGCACGACGGACCTCCAGCGCCTCCAGGCCGAGTACCAGAACTACCGCCGACGGGTCGAGCGCGACCGGATCACGGTCAAGGAGATCGCCGTCGCGAACCTCCTGACCGAACTCCTGCCCGTGCTCGACGACATCGGCCGGGCGCGGGAGCACGGCGAACTCGTCGGCGGCTTCAAGTCCGTCGCCGAGTCGCTGGAGACGGTCGCGGCGAAGATGGGCCTGCAGCAGTTCGGCAAGGAGGGCGAGCCCTTCGACCCGACGATCCACGAGGCCCTGATGCACAGTTACGCGCCCGACGTCACCGAGACGACGTGCGTGGCGATTCTCCAGCCGGGGTATCGCATCGGCGAGCGCACCATCCGCCCCGCGCGGGTGGCCGTGGCCGAACCGCAGCCCGGTGCGCAGACCGCGAAGGCAGAGGAGGCCGAGGGTGCCTCCGGTGCCGACGACAAGGAGAGCGGTGGCCCGGACGAGGGCTGACGCAGGCGGCATGCGGGACGAGCGGAAGGAGGGACGTCGCGGATGAGTACCAAGGACTTCATCGAGAAGGACTACTACAAGGTCCTCGGCGTCCCCAAGGACGCCACCGAGGCCGAGATCAAGAAGGCGTACCGGAAGCTCGCCCGCGAGTTCCACCCGGACGCCAACAAGGGGAACGTCAAGGCCGAGGAGCGCTTCAAGGAGATCTCCGAGGCCAACGACATCCTCGGTGACCCCAAGAAGCGCAAGGAGTACGACGAGGCCCGCGCCCTCTTCGGCAACGGCGGGTTCCGCCCGGGGCCGGGCGCCGGCGGCGGCTCGTTCAACTTCGACCTGGGCGACCTCTTCGGAGGCGGCGCCCAGGGCGGGGGGCAGGCGGGCGGCTTCGGCGGGGGCATCGGCGATGTCTTCGGCGGCCTGTTCAACCGGGGCAGCTCCGGCACCACGCGGGTACAGCCCCGGCGCGGCCAGGACATCGAGTCCGAGGTCACGCTGAGCTTCACCGAGGCCATCGAGGGGGCGACCGTCCCGCTCAGGATGTCCTCCCAGTCGCCCTGCAAGGCCTGTTCCGGCACCGGCGACGCCAACGGCACACCCCGGGTGTGCCCGACGTGCGTCGGCACCGGCCAGGTCGCGCGGGGCTCGGGCGGCGGCTTCTCCCTGACCGACCCGTGCCCGGACTGCAAGGGCCGGGGCCTGATCGCCGAGGACCCCTGCGACATTTGCAAGGGGTCGGGCCGCGCCAAGTCGTCCCGGACCATGCAGGTCAGGATCCCGGCGGGCGTCTCCGACGGTCAGCGGATCCGGCTGCGGGGCAAGGGCGCGCCCGGTGAACGGGGCGGCCCGTCAGGTGACTTGTACGTCGTCGTGCACGTCGACCCGCACCCGGTGTTCGGCCGCAAGGACGACAACCTCACGGTGACCGTCCCGGTGACCTATGCCGAGGCGGCCCTGGGCGGTGAGGTCCGGGTCCCGACCCTGGGCGGACCGCCGGTCACCCTGAAACTGCCTCCGGGCACCCCCAACGGCCGTACGATGCGGGCCCGGGGCAAGGGCGCCTTCCGCAAGGACGGCACCCGCGGGGACCTGCTGATCACCGTCGAGGTGAGTGTTCCGAAGGACCTGTCGGGGAAGGCTCGTGACGCCCTGGAGGCGTATCGCGAGGCGACCGCGGGCGAGGATCCGCGGGCGGAGCTGTTCCAGGCCGCGAAGGGAGCATGAAGGTGATGGACGGCCGCCGTCGAAACCCCTATCAGCTGACGGAAGAGACACCGGTGTACGTCATCTCGGTGGCCGCCCAGCTGTCCGGTCTGCACCCGCAGACCCTGCGCCAGTACGACCGTCTCGGCCTGGTCTCCCCGGACCGCACCGCCGGGCGCGGCCGCCGCTACTCGGCCCGTGACATCGAACTGCTGCGCACCGTCCAGCAGTTGTCGCAGGACGAGGGCATCAATCTGGCCGGCATCAAGCGCATCATCGAGCTGGAGAACCAGGTCGCGGCCCTCCAGTCGAGGGTCGCCGAGATGGAGGCCGCCCTCGACGGCGCCGCCGCGACCATGCGCCAGCGCGAGGCCGCGGTCCACGCCTCGTACCGGCGCGACCTGGTGCCGTACCAGGAGATGCAGCAGAGCAGCGCGTTGGTGGTGTGGCGGCCGAAGGGACGTCAGACGCCGTCGGACTGACCATCCCCGTACGCACGCGTAAGGGCCCGGAGGTTCATGCGAACCTCCGGGCCCGTGTGCGTCAAGCCCTTCACCCGGTGGGAGCAGGTGGCCCTCTCATCGGCACGGCCCGGGTCCGTTCGTAGGGCCAGTCGTCCGGTGCTGCGGCGGGCGGCACGACAGCCGTCGTGCCGCTGACGGTCGGCGACGTGCCGCCCGATCGTGATGATCAGTCCCCCTGGGGTCGCCATGCTTCAGCTTGGCCGGCGGCCACACGGCCGCAGGCAAGCGCAACGCAGAGCCCTGCCAAGGCAACTGCGCTCAGCCCGACGACGAGGAGGGGAAGCGACATCCAGCCCCCTTTTCCAAGGTTGATCAGCAGGCCACCAAGCACAGCGGCGACGATGGCTCCGATGACACCTACTGCGCCGAGCGGCACGGAAAGGTTCCAGAAGGCAATCTTGCTGTAGAAGCTCCGCTCCGTGCGGAAGACGGCCAGCGGCCCCAAGGCTCCAGCCTGCTCCAGAAAGATGCCGGCAGCGCCCAGGGCGCCGGCACAGGCGAGAGCGATCAGGCCGAGCAGCGCCGCGTCGACCAGCCACCGTGTCTGCTCTGCCTGTGCCTGCGCGCCGAGAAACCACGACTGGCCTGGCCTGGCCGTCATAGGACCGATCAAGTGGGAGTAGGCCGCTTGCTCGACAGCGCTGACGCCCTTCTCCCCGCCTGTATTGCGCACGAGGAACCCGTACAACGACATTTCTCCCCCCGTAGGAGCCTTGCAGGCGCACACACTTGAGATCGGTCCGCTCACCATCTCACCTCGCTCGAAGACTTCATGGCCCATCGGAGTGAGCTGCGTGAACACCTCTTCTGCAGCTTGCGGCGAGGAGGGACAGTCCAGCATTGTCCCAAGTGCTGACAAGGCGACGCAGTCTCCCGTCAGGCGTATCTCGGGGTGGTCGGCGGAAGTGCCAGGCTCCGGGGAGTAGCGGATGACGTTCCTCTCTCCCACCGCTGATACGAATCCTGTTGCAGTGGCGGGAATCTCGCGGGAACGAACCTGCAGGACCTCGGCGTCGGACGACTGGTATCTCGAACGGGCTTCCTGGGCGGGTCCTGTGAATTGCGTGGTGAAGACCTGTCCGATCATCACAACCCCGAGTCCGACGACAAGTGCGGCGCTCAGCCGGGCCAGAGCCGCCGGTCGGGCGGCGAGCCAGCGGCCGGCGACGAGACGTACCGGGTCCCCTCGCTTTAGGCCGCGCGCCGCCATGCCTCGACCCAGCAGCCTCGCTAGTTGGGCGGCTGCGTAGGGGAGAGCGATCAGGGTCACAATCGCGCCGACGACGAAGCCTGTCCGGCCGCTTGCACCCCGGTGCTCGGAACCCCAGACGGCCAGTGCCATGCCGCAGACGAAGAGCACGAAAGACCAACGTGCATGGCTACTGGATGTGCGCGTGGGGCGAGAGCTGACACGCCTCGTCCTGCGAATCCCCGCGGAAATCGCCAGGAGGACTAGGGCCATGTATGAAACGAGTGCCGTCAAAGGGAGTTGAGGAAGCGCCGAGCGCAGATCCTGCGACCAGACTTGGTATCCCGTGAAGGGAAGCGTCAGTGAGATGAAGGAGAGGACGAACACGGCCGCACTGGCACTGAGGATGCCAACTGCGATCGGTGCCAGGGCTTCTCCAGCCAGTACAAGAGCACGAACGCGGTTGGGAGCACCCAGCGCGTCCAGAAGTGCCAGCCGACGATCCCGCAGTTCGGCTCTGCTCCGGACAGCGACCAGGACAAGTGCGGTGCAAGGGAGGCCGGCCATCAGCAGGATGATGATGTAGAGATCGGCAGCCTCCCGGTCGAACTGGTGGCTGCCGATGAAGAACCGGTCAGGGGTGGGATTGCCGAAGCCGCTGATGCGAGATGTCACCTCGAAGACGCTCGCGAAGTAGTCACTCCGCTCAGGGTTGACGTACGCCACAAGTTCCGAGGCGTCGGCCAAGCCCTGTCGGCCGATTTCTCCCGCGAGCCGCCCGTAACGGTTGCTCATCCCTGGGGCCGCTTCCCGCAACGCGGGAGAAAGGAAAGCCTCGCCCGGCTCAGGCCAGCGATCGAGACCTGGAGGTGGAACAGCCTCTTTGGCAGTCGGCCGAAGAAAAATCACACTGACGCTACGGCCCTCGACAGCATCCGGCCTTTCCCACCACCGGGCCACCTCAGAGCCTGCTGCCGCACCTTGGGAGACCGGAATGGGATTGCGTGCGGCCATGCGCACCGCACGTTCCGTGTGCACTGCATCCACACATACCAGACACCAGACAACCAGCAGCGTCAGAAAGGCCGCGGCGGCTAGGGAGACGCGATGGATCGAGGCGCCCGCACTTGGGCCGGATCGTCGGCCAATGGTCAGCGCGAGCCTCTCGCGCTGACCGATCGAAGCGACGCGCCCCCGTGCCATTCCCAGCGGACTCTGGGGCGTCGAACGGGTTGCGGTAGGTGTGGTTGTCATGACGTAGCCACGCCTTCGTGGCGCCCATCAGAGGTGAGTCTTCCCTCATGCATGCTGAGAACCCGGTCCGCCCGAGAAGCCACCAGCTGATTGTGCGTGACCACTGCGAGCGCACACCCGCGGGTGGCCGGTAGCGAGAAGAGCAAGTCCGCCACGACGGTTTCGGCATCGCCGTCCAAAGCGCCGGTTGGCTCGTCGGCAAGTACAACAGTGGGTTCACCGATCAGGGCGCGGCCCACGGCGACCCGCTGGCGCTCGCCTCCTGACAAGCCTCCGGTTGCCGCTGCCAGCACCTTTGTGAGACCCAGCTCCCGGATCAGTTGGTGAGCGCGCGCATAGGTGTCGGAGGCTGGGATACCTGCCATGAGCGCCGGCAGAGCCACGTTTTCAAGCGGGGTCAGTTCCGGCAGGAGCTCTCCGAACTGATAGACTATCCCCACTGAACGAAGCCTGGCCGCTGCGCGCCGATTGGCCGAGATAGCCGTCATCGTGTGACCTGCCAGCACTACGGTGCCGCTCGTCGGTGACAGTAGCCCGGAAAGACAGCTGAGCAACGTGCTCTTTCCGCACCCGCTGGGGCCGGTGATCGCGACGCTCTCCCCGGGTTCGACCCTCAGGTTAAGGGACCGCAGAATCACACGGTCCGCGACCTCGTAGCGGAGATCGCGGGCTTCGATGCCGCCGGAAGCGGATTTACCAGGGCTCACGTAGCCGCTCCAGATCAATCGTCAAGTCTTGTAGGTCGGCCACGAAGGTGGCACCGCTTGGTGACGGCACCACCTTCGTGACTTTCAGTGACTAGTACCGGTACTCAAAGCTGGACCACGCGTCCGGCGCGAAGTCTCTGATCTGGTGGGCCTGGTGACGGTACACGAGGTTCGTGCTGTTGCCGCTAGCATTGCAGTGGCCGTTTCCGCTGTGCTCCTGGACCGCGCCGTGGGAGCCGGAATCGCGGTAGTAGTTGCTCTCTACCGAGTTCCCGTCAGCATCCCCATCACAGATCTTTGCGGCCTTCCAGCCGTTGATGGCTGTTGAGCACGAGTTGAAGGAGCAGACCTTGGCCTGTGCCGTCGGTGCCCCCGCAGCAAGGATTGCCGTAGCGGCAATCATTCCCGCTATAATGCCTGCACGCCTGCGCATTACATCCTCCTGAAGTTGGGTGAGCAGATAGGCGGTGGGTGCGACGTCGACTCGTCGCACCCACATTTTTTTGTACGGCAACCGTCGCCAGTGCATCGCAATGAGGGCATGTGGTGACGGTTGCGCATACATTCGCACACCACTTCGAGGGGGGCCAAAGGTGTTGGGTCACTGAAGAGGGTGGAAAATGCGCCACCCGCGAACGAGAGTGAGTGCCCAAAAAGGGTAAATCGGACACCGGTGTCGGATTTTTTTATATTTGGGCACAAGGTGGATGCTCAGTTGTGAATACTCGACTGTCTGAAAAGATGCCCAAGGTGGACTTAAGTGAGAGGAGGGAACCAATGATTCCGGCAACGTGCCCAACGCGCTGCTCGTCACTTCATGTCCGCACGGTCGCAGAGTCAGGTCGGGGAGGGTGATCCGGTCTCTTTCGGCCCTTGTGGTGTTGATGAGGGGGCGTCGGGGCGGAAAGTGGGCTCGTTCGAAGGCTCAGGGTTGGAGGATGGCCGTCCTGCCGCATCGTCCGACTCTGAAGGGGTGGCGGATATGGATTTCTTTGCCGGTTCTGCTGGCTGTCCGGGGTCATGCATTCCCCGCACAGTCAAAAACGTCAGCAAGGTCGCGATGGCTAGGGAGGATATGCCGGAGGTGACGTAAAGCGCGCGTCGTCGGGGGGGAGGCGGGTGATTTTCGGCGCTGCCGCCTTCACGGCTGTCGGCATCTTTCCCCAGGGGCTCGGGAGTTGCTTGGAGGTTATCCGAGGGGGAGAGTTCCGCTGCTATGATATCGGCGGGTTGTCCAACTCTGTCTAGAATCGCCAGGATGGTGGAAGTGTCGAGAGTCACCGCGTTTTCCAGAGCTGCATCGATATGCTCGGAAATTTCTTCCCTCAATTCCTGGCGGCGCTCACGAGGAAGAGGGGACGACGCGCTATCCAGGCGCGTCAGGTATTCCTCAATCAGTTTTTTTGAGGTGGAGGTCACGTGTGCTCTCCTGAGTTTGCAACAGCTGATCGACGGCTGTGCGGAAGGATGACCAGTCGGCTGTGAATTCCTCCAGCGCCCGTCCCCCTCGCGGCGTCAGAGTGTAATAACGACGGGGTGGCCCGACTGTCGACTCCCTGGTGAGGGAGGCGACCCATCCCTCCTTGCGAAGTCGCGCGAGAAGTGGATAAATCGTGCCTTCGCTCGTCGACAGCCCATGTGCATCACAAAGTTCCCGTACGAGCTCGTAGGCATATTTCTCGCCGTCGCGGAGCAGGGCCAGAACACAGAACTGGAAGACACCGCGCCTGAGTTGGCTGACACCGGATTGCGCTTCGGGCGACACTACCATGTACCGCAAGGTACTGGTCGTTGCGGTGAAGCGCCAGCCCCGACGTTGGCCTGTGTCGATCTTTAACCTCGATCTTTCGTGACGGTCCGCTGACGTAGTCGGTGGACCGTTCCGCTTTCTGGGGCTCATGGCGGGCAGGCCGAGGGCCCGAGTTTCGTCTCGGGTGGACGCCGGGTTCCACTGCTCCGGTGGACTGGTTCCCTCGTAGGGGCGGGAAGGTTGCTGGTCAGCCGGGGTTCGACAAGAGTGCAAGGTGTTCGAGTGCGGTGGTGACCTCACCGGTCCAGGGCCAGTGGCGGGCGAGGCGGAGAACGCGGCGCCGGCCGGTGGTGACGAGTTGCCCGGCTGCGGAGAACAGGCGGAATCGCAGACGGCGGGGTTCCCAGAGGCGGGTCTGGCCTGTCAGGGCGAGCATGGGCATCCAGGCCAGCAGGTCGAGGGCGAGCTGGACGATCTCCAGCCACACCTTGTTCTGCGCGGTGTCGTGCAGGGGCAGGTTGCGCATGCCGGTCGCGCGGGCGGCCCGGATCCGGTCTTCGGCCCGGGCCCGCAGGCGGTGACGGAGCTCAAGCTGGGCGATCGGGCGGTCGGCGGTGTTGGTGGCAAAGCACGTGACCCGCATGCCATCCGCGTCGGTGATCCTCAACTGGGCTCCGGGATGCGGCCGTTCCTTGCGGACGATCAGCCGCATGCCCTTCGGCCAGCCCTCAAGGATGTCGCCGGTGAGTTCGGCGACCCATGCTCCGTCGCGGACCTCGCCGTCGGTCTCGATGGCCGGAGTCCAGGCCGATGCCGGGATCTTCAGAACGTGCTGGTGGATGGTTTCGTTGATCACCATGCCAACGGAGTAGGACAGCCAGCGCCCGCGTTGGGCGAGCCAGGCCACGAACTCGTGGGTGCCGCCCGCGGAGTCGCAGCGGATGAGGGTCTGCCGTCCGCGCCGGTACTTCTTGGGCAGTTGAGCGAGGGCGAGGCGAGTGGTGGTGATGTGGTCGGCGGCGGTGTTCGAGCCCGCGTTCCCAGGACGAAGGAGAGCGGCGACGGGTTCGCCGGTCCCGCCCGGCCCGTGGTCGACGAAGGCCATCAGCGGGTGGTGGCCGTAGGTCTTCTTCCAGGTCGGGGCGGCATCCTGCTTGTCGGAGTGGGAGACGACCAGGACTCCGTCCAGGTCCACGATCACCTGCCCACCGGTGTCCGGTGCCCGGCTGCCGGCCAACGACCAGGCGCGGGCCCGGACTTCGTGCCGGGCGGTGCGGATGGCGTTCAGCGCCTTCTCGTCCGCGGTGGCGAGGGTGTCGATCAGGCGGGAGACCGTGGGGTCGGAGGCGACCGGTCCGAACACGGCCGGCTCGGCCCGCAGCATCGCGATGTCGGCGAGGCAGTCGCCGCCGAGCGCGACCGCCAGCGCAAGGTCTACGAGTATCTTGCCCGGGTCGTGGACGGCCCGCGGTTTCCGCCAGGGGGCGAGTGCTGCGGATATGGCCTGGTCGAGGCCGGTCTTGCGGACGGTTTCGACCAGCAGCACTGAACCGGCCTGCGAGACCACGGCCCGGCCGTCGTCCCGGACAAGGACATGGGGATAGGACCCGATAGGCTGCTTCACCTGGAAAGTGCCTCCGACAGGGGCGGGAACAAGGACCTCAGCAATCCTCATTCTCGCTGGTCAGAGGCACTTTCTGCTTGCCTGATCACCTGCCGGACAGCCCGCTTCGTGAAAGCGCGAGGTTAAGGTGATGGTTGACAAGCGCGGTACGTGCCGCCTGCCAGACGTGTCGGGTCTCGAACTCGTCGGAAAACCAGCCTGGTTGAAGCTGGAAGGACGGCACCCGCGGGGGCCTGCTGCGCACCGTCCAGCAGTTGTCGCAGGACGAGGGCATCAACCTGGCCGGCATCAAGCGCATCATCGAACTGGAGAACCAGGTCGCGGCCCTCCAGTCGAGGGTCGCCGAGATGGAGGCCGCCCTCGACGGCGCCGCCGCGACCATGCGCCAGCGCGAGGCCGCGGTCCACGCCTCGTACCAGCGCGACCTGGTGCCGTACCAGGAGATGCAGCAGAGCAGCGCGTTGGTGGTGTGGCGACCGAAGGGGCGCCAGACGCCGTCGGACTGACCCTCCCTCGTACACGGAAGATTCTTGCACGCGGAAGGGCCCGGGGCCGGTTCGGTCACGGCCTCGGCTTCGCCTGTCGTCCGCTCAGTCGCCCATGCCGAGGCCCGGACCGGGGTGCTCGTGGCCGGGGGGCGGTTGCTGAGGCTGCCGGGTGGCGGGATCGGGTGCGCGGGTGGCGCGGCGCTGGGGCATGCCGACTTCCCAGAGGGGGATGCCGGGTGCGGCCCGGTCGGCTGTGGGGCCGGTGGGTGCCGGTCCGTCGGGGGTGGGAGCGCTCGGGGTCCGCTCGGCGGTGGGCGCTTGCCGGCGCGGCTCGGTCTCCTTCTGGGGTGGGGCGGCGTTCGCGGGGCCCCCGCCCGGTGCCCCTGGCCCTGTGTCCGCGGCCGTTTCCCGGGTCGGGTCCGGGCGGCGCCAGCGTTCCGGGATGGTCGACCGGTGGTGCACGGCGCTCTCGTCGCCCGCCTGAACCGCTGCCACGGCCCGTGCGCGCAGCGCGCTCTGGCGGGCGACGGGGGCGAAGCCGGGGGCGGCGTTGCCGGTTTCGGCGGGGAGGCCGCGGGCGCCCATCTCGTTCAGCTGCTGTTGCAGGCCCGATTCCGGGGCGAAGATCTCGCGCGGCAGCTGCCAGGAGGCCGCGCCGTCCACGTCGACCCGGTGGTCCTTGCCGCCCACGGTGAAGGTGAGGCCGTAACCGATGTACTGGTCGTCCTTGTCGAACTGCAGGTCACCGGAGATCTCCCCGCGCCGATCCCGCACTTCGTCGGCCAGGACCTGGAGGGCGGGCGGGAGCGGGTTGGTACGGCCGAGGCTGGTGACGTAGCCCTCCGCCCGCAGCACCTTCCGCTGTCTGGTCTCCCCCTCTCCCTCCTCATAGGGGATCTGGAAGCGGGTGTCGCCGGACTCCTCGTCCAGATAGGTCTCGATGGCGCCCACCCGTGCCCTGATGAACGTCAGACGTCCGTCACCGCGCGGGCCGTACGCCTCCTCCATCGCCGGGAACTGGACCTGGTGCCGCAGCGCCGGCGGTGGCGCCGAGCCGATGATCGTGACGCGGGCTTCCGGGTTCTGCATGAGGATGATCTCGGCGTTGGCGACTCCGCTGCCGCCGGAGCCCGCGACGACCCAGTCCTTCGCCCGGCGCGCGTCGAAGCGGTTCTCGGCGACCTCGTCGCCGAGGAGCGCCCGGCCCGGGGCCTCCTCCCGCGCGGTCTCCCATTTCGCGGTCGAGTCGAGGGCGCCGAAGCAGTTGCCCATGCGGGCCTTGTCGGGGCCGAGGCCGGCGGTGAGCTCGTCCAGTATCGGGGACGACTTCAGGACGTCGAGCACCGTGCGGGCGTCCGTGCCGTCGCGCTCCGCCAGGGTCAGCCGGTCCCTCAGCTCGGCCGCCCCCGCCAGACCCCGCTGAGCCAACTCCCGCAACCGGTCGGTGATCAGCCGCACGGCCTCGCCGCGGCTCTCCACGGCGTGCTCCCCGCGCGGCATGCCGGGTACGACCTCGGGGGTCAGACCGGTGGCGATGCTCGGGGTGCCGTCGCAGGCCACCCACAGTGGGGGCGGGGTCTCCTTGCCCTCCTCGGCCAGCCGCTGGATCTCCGCGAGGAGCTCGCCGTTCCGGCCGAGCCGCAGCCGCGCGTGGCCGTTCACCACGTCGCCCCGGGTGGCGAGTTGGTCCTCCCAGATCCGGACGGCCTCGATGGGCAGGCGGTCCCCCGGGTGCTCGACCGTGGAGTGCGGATCGACTCCCATCCACTGGGCGAGGTCCCGGTCCTGGTCCGCCGACTGCACGATGCCCCGGCCGGGGTCCAGGTGCCACCGGCCGGCCCCGTCGATCAGCAGCGCGTCCGTGTCCCGCCCGGCCAGGCTCGCGCCGCCGCCGATCACCACCCGGCGGTTCGGGAACTCGCCCTGCGCCAAATGCCCTTCGATGACCTGCTCGGCTCGGGCGCTGAGCTGGGCGCGGTACTCGGCCCACTGCGTCGCCACCGCCGCCAACTGGTCGCGGGGGAGGGGTAGTCCGTTCTGGTCGTACCCCGGCATGGGCATGGTGACATCACGCCGACCGATGAACGCCTCGACCTGACGCTCGGCGCGCAGGGCGGCGTCGCGGAAGGCCTGGAGGGCGGTGGCGTCGGTGGGGGTGAGGTGTTCTATGGGGCGGGCGAGGGCGTCGACGAGGTACTTGGCCTCATGGGAGAGGAACCGCTTGGCCGCGAGGCTCCGGACGTTGGACGTGTGGAGTTCGGCCCCGTGGGCCTCTGTCTCGGTGGCGGCGGCCGTCGGGCGCATGCCGCACCGGTCGATGAGAGCCGACAGGTCGGCACGAGCCTGAGTCTGTTGTGGTTCCGGGAGTTCGGTGTCGGCGGCACGTGCGGCCAGCCAGTTCAACTCGGCGATACGTCCGTGGTCGCGGCTCGACAGTTCGTGTCGGTCCCCGATGTCGGCCTCCTGGTTGAGGAGGTTCTCGCGCACTGGAGCCAGACCCTGACTCGACCGGTCGCGTGCGGCGATGAGTTCGCCCACTTCGTGGGCTAGGACGCGGGGTAGAAGTTCTTCGGGTAGACGGTCGGATAGCTGTACGACGTACTGATCCGTCGTCGTATTCGTCATCGTGTTGGCGATCATTCCCGAGACCATGGGAATGGCGTCCAGCCAGAGGTCTGCCGAGCCGCCCTGCGTGTCTTGCAGAGAGAAGTACTCCCTGCCGTCCTCGGACACTTTCTCGTCGATAGATCTGAATCGCGCGCCGAGCACGACGGACGTCACCGTACGCAGCTCGTGTTTCACCGCTGCGATCAGGGTCGCCTGCTGGGCTCGCAACCGTGCATCGGTGACCGTCGTGTCCACGTGATGGTCCTCCCCCGTATTCGCGCAGACGCATGCGCCGAACAGCGCTTAGGATCATGTCATGTTGACAGCACGCTCATCGGCCGAAGCCCATCTGTACATGGACCTGCATCGGTGCGAGTGCGGGGGCGGTGAGTTCGACCGCAAACATCGGCTTGAACTGCACGGTGAAGACTTGGTTGCGGTGTACGAGGGCCGGTGCGGAGCGTGCGGCACTACGCGCCGTTTCACATTCCGCATGTCTTCGGACATTCCACCGCCCGCGCCGGCTTTCGGGGGGGACGAGCCGTCTCAGATCATCGACCCCGGGCAATTCGCCGACGTGGCTCTCCGGCTGTCCGAATCTGTCGGGGTCGAGCTCCTCAATACACCTGTGGCCGAGCAGTACAAGCTGAGGGGCGCGGTGGCTTACACGGTCGCTGCATTCGAGGAGATCCTCAAGTTCATTCCTGCCGGACAGGACGCAGTTCCGGCCGATCTCTTCACTTCGGAAGCAGGCCGTGCCCTGTACCGGCGTGAGCCGCGTGATTTCGAGCGCGGCATCCTCGAAATGAATGTCAGGGACGCGCGGGCCGTGCTCGACGGCATAGACGAACACAGTACCCCGCCTGGCGGCACCGACCGCGGGGCCTCTGCGTAGCGGGACACGGTTCGGCTACGCAGAGGGCGGCAGGGGATCGGCGACGAACCACCCCCGTTGAGGTACGGCGTACACCCAGCCTTCCTCGGCCAACAGGCCGAGTCCCCGCCGCACGGTCGTGCGAGCGATTCCGTACCGCTGCACGAGCTGGGCCTCACTCGGCAACATCCGCCCGGGCTGCCAGTCGCCGCGCAGGATCTGCGCGCGGAGGATCTCGGCCAGCTGCCGGTACGGGGTCAGCGGGGCGCCGTGGTCGATCTTTCCGTCGGGGCTCACGCGGTTGGCGCTTGCCCAGAAGCAGGCGGCAGCTGGTCGGCGACAAAGGTCCCCAGTCCTACTTCGCCGCGTGTCCAGCGCTGCTCCCGGACGTGCCGCATGGCCTTCGCCGCAGTCGCGTTCACCACGCCGAACTCCTGCGCGATCTCGAGAGTGGAGGGCACGCGGCTTCCCGGCGGGTACGTGCCCGCCTCGATGCGCCGGATGATCTCCGTTGCGATCTGCCGCCACAGTGGGCGCGTACGGTCGAGATCCATGTATCCAGCGTGGGTGACCATGCCTTTCCATGCATCCGTGGTTATCTGCGGTTATTCGCGAGTATGATGGACGCCGAACGTACAGCGGCCCCGACGGGAAGCGGCTACTTCCATGTCGGGGCCTGAGCCGACTGATAGGAGTCGACCTATGCGCAGCCTACTGGCCGCGATTCTGAGCCTCTTCCTGCCTGCTCGTGGGGTGCATCGCGCTGTTGTGCCGCCCTTGACCTCAGCTTCCGTGTCTCCGCCCGAGCGGCGGCCCGCACCCGCGTGCCCGTTCCTCGGTGACGTCATCAGGGTCGATGGGCTGCCGTTGGTCCGGCCGTACGTCGTCCTCTGGGAGCGTGAGCGGGACGAACTCGATCGGCGGCGGCTTCAGCGGGCGCGGCGTCGGGCGGCGGTTCTCGCGACGATGGGACGGGACTGCCCGTGGGAGGCCGCCGTATGAGCGCGCCGCGTCTCCGCGGCCTCGGTGTCGATCCGGCGACCGGCCGTGAGGCCCTCGCGGACACACGTCCCGGCGGTCTGCTCGACGCGCTCGCCGACGCGCACGCGCTGCGGGCCGCCGCCGTTCTGGTGACCGTCGTGGGCGCCGTCCTGGACGCGGGGAAGGCGTCGGAAGCCGAACTCGCTTCCTTCGTACCGGCGTTGTGTGCGGCGCTGGAAGAGTGCGTCGGCATCATGGCGGGGGCGGGCGGTGACGGACGCTGAGCGTAGGGCCGTAGTGGCGGTGAAGGCGTAGCGGCGGTGGGTGGTCCAGGGTTTCCCTGAGCGCCCACCTGTCGGCAACCTGCGGGCCGGGTTGACCCGTTAGGGCCGCCACCACGAGCGGGCCAGGGTCCGGAGTGGAATGGGCTCAGTCCAGCTGTTCCGTGGTCCCGTCCGGGTGGATCAGGAGGCGGATGGCGCCGCCGTAGCGGTTGTCGGTGATCGTCGCTGGGGTGGGGGCGCCGAGTTGCTGGGCGCGTTGTTGCAGGATCGACAGGACGACGTCCTGGATGTCGCCGTAGGGCGGCGCGGTGACCGGGACGCCGTCGATGAGGCCGGCGTTGGGGGAGAAGACGTGGACCTGGGCGTCGGGCACGGCGGCGGGCGCCGGGCCCTGGCTCGGGAACGGTTCGGTCATCGGAGGCTGGAGTTCCTTCCGGCTCGGGTCAGGCGCTTTTCGCCTCTCCCCGCTCGGGGAGGAGGGTGTCGTCGACGTCTTGGACGTCCTCGGCACGCAGGACGTCCAGAACGCGAGCGTACGTGCCGCGCGAGAGGCGTTGCAGGCGGCCCGACTTGACGAGCGCGGACAGAACGTTGCTGATCGTCTTCGACGGGTCGCCGTAGACCCCGGAGGGGAGCGCGCGCAGGACGTCGCGGGCGGAGAAGGCGCCGGGGAAGCCTGCGGCGGCCTTCTCGACGGCCGCGCGGATGCTGGGGGTTGAGGGGGTGCGGCCGGTCTGCGCCGGTCGCGCTCCCGCTGCGGTCGCCGCGGGCGGGTGTCCACCGTGCGGGGGGTGCGCCGTGGGCGCGGCCGCGGGCGGGAGGTGGTCGTTGATCTCGCGGACGGCGGTGCGGAGGGTCGCCAGGCGGATGTCGCCGGTGTCGTCCGAGGCGGCGGCCAGCATGGCGGCGACCTTCTCTATGTTCGCGAGGGTGGCGGCGAGTTCGCGCTGCAGCGGCTCCAGGAAGTCGCGGCGGAGCGCGGTCACCGGATCGGTGGTGGCGAGTTCGACGGAGACCGAGCCGGTGAGGGGGCGTCGGGGAGGGAGGGGGGTGCCGTCGGTGCCCTCCTGGGAGTCGGCGGCGTCCGGGAGCAGTGCCTCGACGGCTTCCCGTACGGCGGACAGGTTCCGCGGGGCTTCGGTGGCCGGATCGGCGACGCCGCCGGGCATGCACGTCAGCATGGCGACGAGCTGTTCGAGGCTGGTGAGCGCGGGGAGGGCGGAGCGCACCAGCGGGCCGAGCACGGCCTGCCGTACGGCCAGGGCCGGATCCTCGTACGAGAAGGTGATCCGTTGCCCGGCCTCGGCCGCTGCCATGGGTTCCTCGCTCCTGTCGTTCGCCGGTCCGGGCGGGTGCGGCGGCGCGCCCGGTGCGGGCGGCTGTCTGTGCGTCGTCTGTGCGGTGGTGTGCGAATGCAACAGGGACGTCAAAGCGGCGCGCTGAGGATGCTCCCTCAACAGGCTTTGATCATGGGTCAGTTGTCCCTGGAGCAGGTCGAACGCGTCGAGGATCCGCTCCAGTTCGGGAAGGTCCGGCGAGGGCGTACGACGTGTTCCGGGATGCGCCGCGGAGTCGTCCGCGCGGGACCTGAGACGGGTCAGCCGGCGGGGGACGGAGCCGGAGTCGAAGGGGACCGCGGCGTGGGCGGGGAGGTCCCCGTTCTCGTCGCCGATGCCGAGTGCGCGGCGCAGCGCGCGCCGGTCCTCCCGGGTGGTGGCCGCCGTGTAGCCGTAGGGCTCCGCGTACGCGACGGCGTCCTGGAGGCATTCCGCCCAGAGCGGGCAGGATGCGCACAGGTCGCGCGCGGTGCGGAGGAGGACGAGGTGCTGGCGGCGCTGATCGGGTGAGACGCCGGGTGTCGCCGTGGCCGTCGCCGTCGGTGTGCCGTCGGAGCCGTGATGGCCGTTCGGGTGCTCCGAGTTGTCCAGCAGCGGGTGTTGAAAGACGTCCGGCCGACGCCGACAGGGCAGAGCCGCGTCGGGTATGTGAGCCTCCCGTGCGACCGCCTTGCGGGCGGGTCGCGCGGGCAGCCTGGCCAGCGTCGTATGGCTTGCCATACGCATGAGTAATAGCCCCCGTGATGATCTGTGATCGCGGGGGACTCTAGAACAAGTTGTCAAACTCGTGCAACGCATGTGCAAAGCACTGGCCAGAAACGAACAGTGACGCGACGAACCATTCACAAGAGCCTCAACTGTCCGCCGTTTCACGGGTGTCACGCCGACGCGATCGACCGATGACCTGCAAGGCCTTTCTGCCCCGGGCCGTCAGGGTCTTCGCGGTTGCGCCGCGTACGGCGAGTACTCCCAGCACCCCCACGAAACCGATCGGCACCCCGGCTTCCGGCACGAACATGGCGACGACCGAGCCCATGACCAGGATCACATCAGCGATCACGACCGTGACCCCGCGCCGCCCCGGGTGCTCCTTCACCATCCACGCGCCCAGCAACGCCATTCCGGCCAGCGCCCAGTAGCCGAAGGCCGCCGTTCCGGTGACGGCGGCGCTCGTGTTCATCCGGGCCGAGTCGCCGGCCGCGGAGAAGTAACCGCTGAAGGCGGCGGCGAGGATCGTGGAGGCGAGGGCGAGGAGGAGTTGGGTGCGGCGGCGGAGTAGCCAGATCACTCCCGCGAGCAGGAGGACGACACCGACCATCACGAAGGCGGCGGCGCTCTGCGAGGCGATCGCGAAGAGGGTGTAGGCGGCGGCGAGGCCGAAGGCGATGCGGGGGAGGAGACGGACGGCCCAGGGGTCGGACTTGTCCTGGTGGAGGAGGCGGCGGAGGACCGCTGCAGGCGACATCGGGCGGGCGGCATCTGCGGCACGCTGCTTCGACTTCGGCTTTCCCTGCGACTGCGGCAGCGTGTCCGCCTTGGTGCTCGGCTTCGTGCCCGTCTTTGGCTGCTTGCTCGTCTTCGTGGTCATTCCAGCCCTGTGCCTGTGGCTTGTTTTCCGAGGTCCGGGACCGGCGGAGCCGTGGGGCCGGCCGCCGGGGTAGAGGCGCGTGCTTCATTCTTGACAGGTACGGGTTTGAATCCGACCTGCCAGACAGGGATGTGGGCCGACGGCTGGGGCTCGGCCGGGCCTTCGACGGTTGGGGGACCCGTTTCGGGAACCTCGGACTCGGCGGCGGTCGCTTCTCCGGTCTCGGCCACCTCCGCCTCGTTCATGGTGGAGGTGGCCGCCGCCTTCGCGGCTGCTCTCGCGTTACGTTCGACCGTCACTGACGCGCACTCGGCGGCCAACGCCTCCTGGCGTTCGACGGGATCCTGTTTCGCGTACGTGGCCACGTCGACGTAGTGCGGCAGGGTGGGGTCGTCGACCTGTACCTGCGCGCGTATCCGGTGCGCGCCGATTTCGTTCCGTGACGCTTCCGGCCACTGCTTGCTCGGCGCGTAGGCGAACTTGACGTTGTCCACGCCGACGTGCGGGTTCGTGTGCAGGGCGGGGAGTTCTTGGTTGTAGAGGATCGAGCGTGTGTGGGCGGACTCGGCGAACACGACGACCTGGCCGCGGGCCGCGGCGGCGTAGGCATCGGAGATGTTGGCCCAGACGCCGCGGGCCCATTCGTACGTGAAGCCCTGGCTGTCGCCACCGAGTGCCTCTCGGACCGTGTCCTCGAAGAGGTACATCCGGTTCAGCTGTCGGCCGCCCTCTGTGGTTTCCAGGGTCTGGGCTGATCCGAGCTGTCGCTTGTTCTGGGTCCTGGCCCAGGCCTCGGCGACGTACCGGTTGTCGAGGAAGTTCTCGTTCCTCCAGTTCAGCGGTGCATCCGGGTGCTCGATACCGTGAGACCAGAAGGCGCTGGTGGGGTTGGTACCCTCCGGGGGCTTGACGCCTTCGGGATCCCTGCTCAGGGCCTCGATGTATGTCTTGACGGACCCGAAACCCGCCGCTTCGGATTCCGCTTCGAGCCGATCGAGGATGGCCTGGGCGCCCACCAGTGTGTTTGCCTTCCGAGCCGCCTCAGCTTCCTCGTTGGCGATTTTGAGAGCCAGCTGTTCGATGTATCTGGGTATCGGTTGCGGGCTCACAGTGCTCCGATCTCGACCGGGCGCGGGTGGAACTTCACGGACAGGTTGGCGGCACCAGCGCGTGGGGATCGCGAGGCGGTGTTCCCCTTGAGGAAGATCTCCAGGACCACCAAGGGACCGGTCGATTCCTGGGGCACCCAGTACGCCAGGCGGTGTGGGTTCTGCTGTGCGTGCCGGTACTCACGTGAGCCGACGTCGTGATTGCCGAGGTTCTCGGGAAAGTCCTCCGCGTCCCAGGCGCCCTCCCAGGTCGGCTCTCCCAGGACTGCACAGGCGGCTGTCAGGTAGAGGGGCCAGACGCGTGCCGCTTCTGCCAGCACCTCGGGGTTGTCCTCGACGGCTTCGGCGCCTGCTCCCCAGAGCCAGTGGCTGACGTGGGTCACCGGTGCCCAGCTGCCGCCGAGGTTGTTGAGGGTGAACGAGCCGCCCGTGTCGGTCCGGATCTGGAGCACCCGCTCAAAGCTCGTCGGTACCCAGTCGAACTGCGCGCACCACATGTCCAGGCCCTTGCCGGGGTAGGGCGGGCCGGCCCAGACCGTCGGCCAGTCCACGTCCGACAGCCCGCGCAGTTCGGTGATCAGTTCCTGCGGGGTCCGGTTCTGCGGACCCGAAGCGGAGAGTCCCATGATCAGTACCTCTGGTTCCTCTTGTTCCTCGTTGTCACAGCAGCCAGCCGGAGCCGTTGTCCTCGGGGTCGGCGGGGCCGTGGCAGGCGAGGGAGATCGTCGCACTGCCGGGTCCCCACCCGGCCGCCGTACCCGCCGAGAGGTTCGCCCTGAGCGCGCACATGGGCGCGCCCGGTGTACGGGGGAACCACACGGCGAGGCGGTGCGGGTCCCGGTGCTCCCGGCGCCACTCCTCGTCGCGCCAGTACGCGCGTCCGGGGGGCTCCGGGAACCCGTCGGTGTCCCAGTCGCCCGACCAGACGGGTGTGCCCAGGACAGCCTGGGCAGCGGCGAGGTAGCTGGGCCACTTGCGGCTGACCAGGGACATCACGGGCGCGTTCTCCGCCGCGGCGCCGGACCGGACCGACCACAGGACGTGCTCCACCCGGGTGATGGGCCGACCAGGGGCGACCGACGCCAGGTGCAGCTGGCCGCCCTGTGCCGTACGCACGTGCTGGCCCGCCTCGAACCACAGCGGCCGCCAGCCGAAACCGGCGCACCAGGACGCCAATTTCTCATCGTCCTCCGGTACTCCGGCCCAGAGCGCGGGCCAGTCCAGGCCGATGAGCCGCCCCAGTTCCTCGACCAGGTGGTCGGGGGTTCGGTCGGCGGTCAGGACTGGCATGGGGTGGCTCCTAGGTGTGGGGCGGTGCGGGAGGGAACGGGGGCGGATCGATCACTCGGCCAGGGCCGGCCCGCGCACCTGCTCGGGGGCGGGAGGGGCTTGGGAGGTTGTGGCGGTGCTCGGGACTTGGGCGGCTGGGGTCGGTATGGGCTTGAGGGTGACTCCGGGCAGGAAGTGGGCGCCTGCGATGGTTTGAGTCGAAGCCTCGGGCGGCTGGATCTGTTGCGGGCCGGTCCTCGCGTTCACTTCCACGCCGGGGAGGAAGGCGCCGTGGGTGCTGACCACCGGGGTGGTGTGTGCGCGGGCTTCGTGGGCCCAGGCCAGATCCGTGGAGCTGGGCAGGGCCACCTCGTGGTCCGGGCGCAGGACCTTGATCTCCTCGACGTACCTCTCGACGTCGGCCGTGCGGGCGGGGCCGTCCATGGCCGCCACGCGGGCGCAGACCTCGAGGACGGCAGCGCGTTGGGCTTCCGGAGTGGGAAGCGACTTCAGGTGTTCCAGATCGAGGTGACCGGCCTTGGTGAGCGGCGTGTACTTGGGGTCGCTCTCGTCGTAGCCGAAGGTGTGGATCTGGGCGCGTACGGCCTGGGAGGCCAGCAGCTCCTGAGTCTCCGGCGCGAGGTCCGCGTACTTGTCCATCGGCGGCGGATACATGAAGTTGACGAGGTCGAGCTTGCCGTCCCGGCGGAGCTGCGGGGCTTCCGTCTGGTAGGCGACAGCTCCCGGGTTGAGCTCGGCCATGAAGAAGAGAGCTTCGGTCTCGGTCGTGGCCGCATACCTCTGGGAGAGGGCGCCCCAGGCGTCGTAGGCAAGGGCCGTACCCGTCTCCCGGTCCAGCCTCAGCGCCCTCTGGACGTTTGCATCCCACAGGTGGAGCTCGCCCAGTGCCTGTCCGCCGGGTGTGCCTTCCAGATACCGCAGGGTGTTCTCGACTATTGAGTTCTGAGCTTCGGTGTACGCCGCCGCTACGTGCATGCTCTGAAGCTGTTCCCCAGCTTGCACGTCGACTGCCGGGTGGTCCTCCAACCGATAGGACCAGAAGGACGATCGGGTGTCGGGGGCGGGAAGCTCCATGTCCTGCGCGGCAGCGAACTCCCGCAGCCGTTTCCGGAGTTGCTCTGTGTATTCCTTGTCCGGAAGGTGGGCGATGCCTGCACGCAACCGCTTCGAGATTCGCTTGACCTCGTCAGGGGTCGGTGCGGCCTCGCCGGTGTGCTGTCGGCCCCGGGCGTCGTCGAGGACTTGGTCCGACACGTGTACCTGGATCACACGGCCTCCGGCGGATAGCAGTCGACATTGATGAGTGCGCGCCGAAGCTCGCCGGGTTCCAGTGCGGCGCCCAGGCTGACGGTAAGCACCGTGATGCGCCCTTCCGGGCCGCTCTCGCGCCACACAGCCATGCGATACGGGTCCATGTCCTCCAGACGGACGTCCCTGGGCATGAGCCAGTGCCGGTCGTGCGGCGGTACCGGGAAGGCGGGGTCGTTCCAAGCCCCGGCGAAGGCAGGCTCACCGAGCACAGGACGCGCGGCAGCCACGTACGCGGCCCACTTCTCGGATGCCTGCGTGAGGACCTCGTCGTTCTCGGAGACTGCGTCGGCCGACTGCTGCCAACTGGTCCAGCCGAGTTGCTTCACCGGAGCCCAGCCGGCCTCGCGCACGGGGTCGAGAACGAAGCTCTGCCCCGTGGCGCTGCGTACCGTCAGCACCCTCTCCGCCGAGGTCGGCTTCCAGCCGAACAGCGCGCACCAGTCGTCCAATGCCTGACCCGGATTCGGAGGTCCTGCCCAGACCGCGGGCCAGTCCACGTGTTCCAGGCCCCTGAGTTCCTCTGCCAGCTGGTCAGGGCTGCGGTCGATCCTGAGTGTCGTCATCGGCTGTTGCCTTCCTCGTCTTCTGGCCGGCTTCGGTTCACCCGCGCCGTGCCTGCCGCCCCGCGTCCACGTGGGCGGGGTCGTGGCAGGCGAGCACGATCCTCGCATCAGCCGGTACCGGGCCGCGCGGGGTGACCGCGCCGAGCGTCATCCGCAACTCCACGAGGGGCGCGTGCGGTGGAAGGAAGCGCCACACCGCCACTCGGTACGGGTCCCGATGCTCCCCGCGCCAGCGCGTGTCCGGCCAGGGCTGTGGGCCGGGCAGTTCCGGGAAGTCCGGGCTGTCCCACGTGCTGTGGTGGGTCGGGTTGCCCAGGTAGCCGCGCAGTGCGTCGAGGTGGCCCTGCCAGCGGATCTCAGAGAGATCCGTGACCTGGACGTTCTCGGACAGGTCTCGGGACCGGGCTGCCCACAGGGTGTACTCGGCGCGGGTCACGGGGAGAGCCGGGCCGGGTGAGACGAGGTGCAGGCGGCTGCCCAGCGAGGTGCGGACGCGCAGACCGGACTGGAACCACAGGGGCTGCCACCCGAAGCCCGCGCACCAGTGCGCGCGCTTCTCCACGTCCGCGGGGACGCCCGCCCACACCGTGGGCCAGTCCACGTCGGTGAGCCGCCGCATCTCCCCGACCAGCTGGTCGGGGGTGCGGTCGGCGGTCAAGGCAGGCATGGGCTGGCTCCTCGAAGTGGGGCGGTGCGCCGGGTGTTGGCGGACGAGGGTCGGCTAGACGCGCCCGCTCGGGTCACGCGGGTCCCGTGGGGCGGGCCGCGGTGCGGGCGGAGTCGGATCGGCTGGCGCGACCCGGCGCGGTGACGGCTGGGGCTCCGGCTCCTGGCGCGGTGCGGGGGTCGTGGGCGCGGGGCTCGGTGCGGGCATGGGCGACGGCTGCTGGGTCTGCGCGCCGCTCGAACCGCTGACGCGTCCGCTGCGCCTGGAGTCGGGGGATTCCTGCACTTCCGGCTCCTGCTCCGGTTCCTGCTCCGGACGGGGTGTCGGCCTGTTGCCGTTGTTCCCCACGCGGGCTGCTGCCCTGTCCTCTCGGGCCGCCCGCGCGTCCTCCTTTGCCCAGTAGGCGGACTGATTTTGTTCGCGCTTGGACTGGCCAAGCCACCCCTGCTCCTGGAGCGCCTTACGGCCCTTGCGTCCGGTGAGCAAGTTGGCTGCCCCTGCGGCGGTCTTGCCCACGACCCGCCCGCCGGCCTTGGCCGTGCTCGCCATGGCGGTATTGCCCTTGGCGACCACCTTGTCGCTCCCGGCGCTCGCCGCCTCGCGAATACCCATCGCGTCACCGGCACCGCCGGCGAACTCGGGGCTGAAGTTCCCGGCGAGGAGCTTCTTCAGCATCATCACCACGGCTGTGGTGACCAGGACCAGCATCAACAGCTGCGTACCCAGGGCGACCTGGGCCGGAAGGATGATCTGGTAGAGGACGAGCAGGACGGTCAGGATCACTCCGAAGCCCGCCCGCAGCACGAAGCTGTGGATGAATGTCTCCAGCCAGCCCTTGAGGAGCTTCTGCTGTGAGGGGTGAATACCGAGTGTGGCGACCAAGGGCAACATGATGATCAGGATCAGGGTGACCGCGTGCCAGAGCAGGGTGAGCGCGCTGAGGACGATGACCATCACACCGACGATGAAGGCGGCGATCACGGAATAGAAGGCAATTCCCACGCGGTCGGAGGCGTTCATGCCTGCCCAGTCGGGGTACGGCACTGGGTAGCGTGTGCCGTTTGCGATGTCCTTGCGGATCAGCTGCCAATCGTAGAACTGGCTGAGTTCCTTTTGGTCTTCACCTTTATCACCGCTTACGGACGACGTGTCGATGTCGGTTATGGACTGTGTGATGAGTTGGCGTACGCGGAGATCTGCGCAGCGGGTACTGCCCTTCGTGCCCCAGTAGCAACCGGAGTGGTCCGGGACGCCTATGGAGACCCCTTCCGGCACCTTGTCAGGACAGTAACCGCTCACGGCGGTGGATTCATCGCTCTTCATCCTGAAGATGCAGGTGTTGCCTGCCTCTCCGAACTGGCCCAGCGCCCACGGGCGGAACGCCAGCGTGTCGTACATGGCGCAACTGGAGAGACGAAGCCCTTCATTCCCTCGCTTGTCGTTCAGGTCGCATGGTGGCTGCGGCGTACCCGACACGCTGGACAGCGCGGTCGAGGTGAGTGTGGAATTGGCCTCCGCGATCCATTTGTCGGCACCTGACACGAACTTGTCGTAGTTGGTGTCGTACAGAACGGCCATGACCGCGATCGTGGTCAACGCGGTCCAGGAGATCCCGGCCCAGACCTCGCGCATGTCACCCTTGCGCCACTTGGCGAACACCCAGAAGCCGACCAGCGCGATCATCACCGGGACGGCGGGCTGGAGGACGTGGGACTTGAGCGTTTTGACGACGTTGTCCCGCCCCGAGTAAAGGCCGGCGAACGGACTCGGGTTGGAGGCCATCTCCTTGATCGAGATGGAGAATCGGGTCAGGACCTTGGTGCCGTTGAAGATGATGTTTGCCATGCCGTTGTTGACCCAGGTCATGAGCGAACAGTCATCCGCCCCGCTGAACCAGGTACCGTTGTTCTTTTGGGCGTCGTCCTTGTCCTTGAAGGTCATGGACCAGTTGAGGCCCCGCATACCGTTGAGTTCGTACAAGGTGTAGCTGCCCGTGTCCTTCGGCTTCACCAAGTCGTTCGTGACGTATCCGTCGTCGATCAGAAGATCGCCGACGACCGGCGGGGAACCCCACTGCACGACTGTGGGTATGAAGGCCTCGCCGTTACTGCCCGGAGAGTCCCGGTGGTAAGTCTCGTCCCCGGTGAAGTCACAGGTGAAGTCCGCGGATGCCGACGTCGGTGCGGCCAGGGTGAGGGCGATCAGCGCCAGCACCAGGAAGAGGCCGGCACGGACGGCTGCGCCGGCCTTTCGGATGCGGCGGCTCAGCGCATTGCGCGGGGGCATCTGCGGTCCTAACGAAGACAGTGAAGGGAAGGGTTTGCGGGGCAGCGGGTTCTGTGGGTCAGGAGTCCGCGAGGTAGTCGGTTATGACGCATCCGTCGACGAGTCCGTCGAACTTTTTGTAGCCGCTGGGCACGGTGAGACCCGGGCTGCAGGACAGGGCCAGCACCTTGCTGTCGGCAAGCTGGTGGATCGTCTCGCCGTTCACGGGGGCGATGGCGAAGTCCTGGCCGATCTGCCAGGAATCCTCGGCCTTGGCGCTCCGCTGTTGGAACTTCTGCATGTCGTCGATGAGGAACAGCGTGATGTCGTCGCCGTATGCGTCCTCACAGTGAGCGCGTTCCTTGATGCCCCATGCCGGATTCCGGGCCTCGTCCTTCATGTAGTCCCAGTCCGCAGGGTCTGCCTCCAGGTCCCGGCAGGCCGCGTGTTCATTGATGAGGTCGGCCAGGGACGCCATGTCCGATGCGGACAGCAGCCCGAGTTCCGCCATCGGGTCGTCGTCGTTACAGCCGGTGAGGAGGACCAGTGCTGCGAGCGCTGTGGTGCCAGCCGTCAGTACACGCTTGAATCGCATGGTGTCTCTGCCTTACTCGCTTATGAGGATGCGTAGTTGTGCTACTGGTCCAGTGGATCGGGGAGATAGTTCGTCAGCACGCAGCCACTCGCCATTGCGTCTTCCGTGCGATAGCCCTCAGGTGCCTTGAAGTCGGGGTCGCAGTTCTCCAGCAACATGCCCGCTTCGAGCAGTGTCTTGCTTTCCGGGTATTTCGTGGGGTCGACAATGAAGTCGGTGCCGAAGAGAAACCTTCCGCGCGCCAGATCCATCACACGCCGATCCTCATCCTCCTCTCGAGCCAGTTTGCGGTAGTTCTCCTGGAACATTTTCATGTCTTTTGGCAGATAAATGGTCCAGCCGCCCGTGTCGGACCGTGCGTCCCCGCAGAATCCGGCCTTGCGGATAGCCCACGGTTCGACCTCATCCGGAGGGTTGCTGCTTTGTTCCGCAGGGCCGAGGAACCCATTGAGAGGCGTTTGCTGCGCCATCTCGTCAAGGGTGATGTTGTCGCAAGGCAGCCCCGCCCCGGTGATGAATTCCTGGGCGTCCCTCAGCGTCTTGGCGCTGGGGCGGCTCGCTTTCTCGGCCTCGGCATCGGGCGAGGGTGAACCGCCGGCGCGGGAGACGGACGAACCGCCGTCGTCGTCCCCGGAGTCGGATCCGCACGCGGTGAGCGCGGTGAGCAGGGCCAGGGACAGGACGCCCGTGGTGAGGGTCTTGGAACGGAACATGAGGGTGTGGCCTCCTGGGGGGACGGTGGTTCGGGACGGCGTCATGCGACCGACGGTTCCGGCGCAGCCGACCGCGCCGCCGTCGCCGGGTCCTCCTCCGCCTCCTGCAAGAACGTCCAGTCCCACACGCTGAGCGGCGGATTGACGCCCTGGCGGGCCGGGCGGGTCGTGCCGTTGGTGTCCGTGGCGGCGAGGATCTCCTTGAAGACCAGGTCGACGGCGACCGTGCCCACGCGCTTGTCGGCGTCGCGCTGGAGGCAGACACCGGTGCGGAGTTCCTGGAGGGCGTTGACGACCTTCTGGTCGTTCTCGGGGCGGCCGAGGAGCGGGGCGACCAGGGACGCCTCCTGCGCGGACTTCTGCTTGAAGGCGAAGACCGTGTGGATCTGGTTGGCGCCACCGCTGCGGGCCTCGGAGTCCTCGATCTGGACCAGGTCGATGGCCTGCTGGGTGATCAGGACGGTCACGGCCATGTACGAGCGGCCCTGCTTCAGGGCGCGGCGCATCAGGTCGCGGCCCGACTCCGTGGCCGTGACGACGTACGCCTCGTCCACGAACAGCGCCTTGGGCCGCAGGCCGATCTCACCCGTCACCGGGTTCTTCTCGTAACCGACGTCCAGCATCTGGCTGCCCAATTCCACGACCGCCATCAGGGCCGTTGCCGCGAGCCGTTCCGCCGGGTTCCAGCTGCGCGGGTCCGAGGCCGCGGGGGACTGGAAGCCTCGCAGGGTGATGACCGTACGGCGCTTGCGCATCGCCGAGAGCGGCTGGGGCTGCTCGGAGAAGGCCAGCCGGGCGTAGGGCAGGGTGCGCAACTCGGTGAGGAGCATCTGCGCCAGTTTCAGGTCCTTCGCCGCCTCACGGTCGCCCGTGGCCAGCGCGTGCTCGTACGCCGTCACGACCTCGTCGACCACCTGCCACAGTGTCGGTCGGGGCACCTGGGCGTCGGCGTCGCGGGCCGTCAGGCCCTGGTCGACCGCCTGGCGGATCGCCGAGTTGTAGCGCCCGACGACCGTGGCCATCGCCTCGATGACGGGCAGGCGTACGCGCTGGTAGTCCTCGTCGCCGAGGAAGCCGCGCAGCATGGACTCGGCGAGGAGGCGGCCGGCCGGGACGTCACGGGCGATGACCCAGGGGTCCAGGACGCCCGCCTGGCCCTTGAGGAGGTCGACGACCTCGGTCTCCGCCCAGAACTCCGGGTTCACCGGCTGGAACCGGCTCTGCGGGGTGCCGAGGAGGCCCGCCTCCGCGTCGGCGGAGAACGCCGGGTCGTTCACCTGGGAGCCGAAGGCCAGGTAGTAGCAGAGCTGGGCGAAGTCGGTCTTCGGGTCGATGACCAGGCAGCGGACGCCCGACTCCGACTCCTCGTAGAACTTCTGCAGGGCCAGGGAGGATTTGCCACCGCCGGACGCGCCGACGATGGCGAGACCGCCGCCGTCGTTGCGGGCCGGGCCGACGTGCAGGGAGTAGTGGACCGGCATCTTGCCCGCCCAGCCGACCAGGTTGCCTACCCAGCCGAGACGCTTGCCGGAGCGCTGCTCGGGGTTGTCACCCAACTCCGTTCCGGCGGTGGGCAGTCCGGCACCCAGCTGCTCGACCTCCTGCAGCCGGAGATACGGAGCGATGGGGAGCTTCGGCGCGTCACCCGGGAGCTGGGACTGGAGCAGGCGCCACTGCTGGCGGGTCGGGCGCAGCAGGGTGACCTTCAGGTCCTGCTTGAACTGCATCTCCAGCACCCTGCGGCGGCGCTCCAGTTCCTTCACGCTCGGAGCCGAGATCGTGAAGCGGATCTGCGCCTCCATCCCGGGCATCTTGTGCTCCTCGATGTCGTCGACGAGCTCCTGGGCGCGGGTGACCTGATGGGCCAGCTTGGTGTCCGGGGTGCGGCCGGAGTTGGCCATGTCGTTCATCTCGTCGACGAGGTTGCCGCGGATCTTGTCGGCCCGGTCCTTGAACTTCAGGTACGGGATGAGCGTGAACCGCATGTCGATCTCGACGGGGAACTCCACGTGCTGGGCCGCGTAGCGCGCCCACGCCGTCGACTGGCGGAAGCGGGTCTCCGCGGGCCAGTTGGCCGCGACCAGGGTCGTGGTGTAGCTGGTCTGCTGCTCGCCGGTGACCTCGTCGTACTGGTTCAGCACGATGTGCGTCTTGCGGTTCTCGCCGGAGAAGTCGACGACGAGGTCGAAGGCGTTGGGACCCCAGGCGCGCGAGCCGAGCACCGGCTCGGGCGGGACCGGCAGGTCGCCGTGGAGGGGCTTGCGGATCAGCCAGACGAGTTCCTCGCGGGTGAGCGGGGTGCCCCGGAGGGTCTCCAGGCTCTCGTGGACCTCGGTCGCCACCTGGGTCCACTCGGCGATGACGTAGGGGGACAGGTACTCGTCGGCGACCCCGGTCGCGGTGGCGGCCACCTGGTCGGCGGCACCGCGTACGCCCTGGAGCAGACCCGGCTCGTCGTACGGTTCGTCGTCCTCGGCCATCACCCCGGAGCCGCCGCTGTTGCGCTTGAGCGAACCCAGCTTCACCAGCAGGACGTTGCGCTCCCGGTTGGCGCCGATGCGTTCCTGGTACTCGGCCTTGCGGAGGTTGTAGGCCCGGTAGTTGTCGGTGGGGTCCCAGGCGATCGCGTTCAGTTCCTCCGCCCAGGTCAGCGCGGTGATCGGCTGGTAGACCTTGCGGTAGTGGCACTCCACGTTGCGGTCACCGCGGGCGAGGTTGAGCAGGCCGCGCGGCGGGCCCTCGGCCATCGCCTGGAGTTCCTGGGCGTTCAGGTACTCGTCGATGGCGTTGGGCAGGACGAGGCCGGTCCACACCGAGTCGCCGTGCACGAAGATCATGTCGTCGGCGTACCGGTACGGCAGCCGGAGGTCCTCGCGCCGGGCCGACGCCCCCGCTCCGGAGGACGACTTGGCACGGCCGGACGACGAGCGTGCCCGACCGCCGCCGCCACCCTGGCCCGGCTTCTTGCTCGACGTGGCGGCCATGATCATGGCGACCACGAAGAAGGTGGCCGCCCCGCCCAGAAGGATCAACATGAACATGGAGGAGTCATCCTGCGGTAGTCGGCTTGGTACGGGGGTGGAGCAGCGGGAACCGGTCGGTTCAGCGGGGCGCCGAGAAGGCCGTCCCGCGTTCGGCGGCGGTCCGGCGGGCGGCTTCGTAGCGTGCCTGCCAGCGCGGCGCCTCCGGGGTCCAGAGGATGACCCGCCAGCGCAGCTCCTCCGGTTCCTGGTCGGCGGAGAGCCCCTGCAGCCGTTTGGGCTGGAACCACCAGTCGGTCCACACCACCAGCTGCTGGCTCAGTGTGAGAGCGGAGGGCAGCGGTCGGCCCCAGACGAAGTAGACGGCGAACGGCGGCCCGAAGTAGAGGACCGACGTGAGCATCGACATGCCGAGGAAGGGGAGGAACGCGGAGAGGGTGAACATGAGGACGAGCCACACCAGACCGAAGCCGAAGGCCGCGCCCAGCGCCGGCAGCAGCAGACCGGGAAGGGGGATGTTGCCCCAGTTCCAGATCCGCTTCGGCCGGTTGACCAGGTCGGTGTGGTCATAGGCGACCAGCGGCTCGGGGGCCTCCTGCACCATCGTGACCAGCCTCTCTGTGTCGAGTCTGCTTGTCGGTGAGCCGTCAGCTGCCGTTGCCGATCTGGTCACCGAGGGAGATCAGCAGGCCGGCGAGACCACTGGCACCACCGATGACCAGGGCGGCGAGCGCGATCATGCCGAAGCCCTGGAATGCCTCGCGCATGCCGTCTCCGCGCTTCATCGACAGCAGCATGCGGATGCCGAGGACGAGGAGGGCGATGACGGCGACCAGCGTGCCGGCGTTGGTGAGGATGCTCTGGATCTCGCCGAACATCTCCTCCATCTTGTTGGTTCCGTCGCCGTCGGCGGCCAGGTACATGGTGGTTCCTCTCGGGTGGGAAAGAGTGAGGGGTGAGGGTGGGGCGCGGACGTCAGGGCTTCTTGGGCTTGTCGTCGCCGGACGCCTTGGACGTGGTGGGGGAGGGGGACGCCGAGTCGGAGGGGGACGCCGACGCGCCGTCGGTCCCCTCGGGCACGGTCTCCTCGTCGGAGTCGGCCCGGCCGCCCTCCGCGTCCAGCACACCGCCGCGGATGTCCTTGATGAACCAGCCCTGTGCCGTGTTCACCACCGTCATCCGGTACGAGCGGCTCACGGTCGCTTCCTTGGTCCCGCCCCAGGTGACGCTCACCCGGAGCTGTACGGCCTGGCCGTCGCGGTAGGTGTAGGTGTCGGCGCCCTGACGACTCTTGGGCACGAGCGCGACCACGTCCTCGACCGTCGGGTCCTTCAGCCGGCCGGCCAGGCCGGCGGTCGCCACCTGGGTGGCGCCGGGCGCGGCGAAGCGGGCCATGGCGGTGGCGTCCGACGCGCCCCATGCCTCGAAGTACCCCGGCAGCACCTTCTCCTGGAGCTGTGCCGCGAGGGCGTCGTCGACGACCTCGTCCCGGTCGATCTCGGGCACGTCCGCGCGGGCGGGCAGCGGCATCTGGCCGACGTCGCCGGCGACGCGCATGCCCTCGCCGGTCGCGAGGTCCTTCACGTACACGGGGACGGTGAGCGTGGTCAGGGAGCCGTCGTCGCTGCGGACCTGGATCCCGAGGTAGCGGCCGCGGTCGCCGTACTCGGGAAGCTCCTCCAGGGTGCCGTCCCAGACGGCGGACAGGGCGGTACTGGATCCCTCGCCGCTCCAGCCGCACTCGGAGTCGACACCGGAGGAGGCGTAGCGGGCCAGGTTCTCCCGGCGGTCCGCCTCCGTCTCCGGCGAGTACGTCATGCACAGCAGCGCGTACTGCTCGGCGAAGGTCGCCGCCTGCCGTGTCGGGAAGTCGGTGAGGCGGTACTTGGCCGCGTCGTCGGAGTCGATGCCCGCCGTCGAGGAACCCGAGGACGCGCCGACCACCATCCCCATCACGCCGCACGAGCCCAGCGCGAACACACAGGTGGTGATCAGCAGGGTGGCGCGCAGCGCGACATGGGTGCGACGGCCTCCGGCGGGCGTCCGGCCGCCGGGCCTGGGGACGTCGAAGTCGTGGGCGGGGCGGGCCCCGGAGGCCGTGGGGGCGGGTGCGGTGCCCGTGGCGGCGTCCCGCGAGGGCGTGGGAGCGCCGGCCGGGTGGCCGGGTCGGTTCCCCGGCGTCTGGGTCTGGTTGCCGGCGGGGGACGTCTGGGGCACGGTGGCGGCGGGAGGGGCGGTCGTCGCCGCTGTCGCGACGGGGGCCGTTGCCGAACCACCCCTCTTCCGCTGCTCCTTGGCCGCCTTCTTCTGCTCGTACGCGGCCTTGCGGGCAGCGCGTTCCCGTTCGCGCTTCTCCTTCTTCGACTCGCTCGCGGGGCGCGTCTCACGGGGCGGCAGCGCCGGTACGGCGGCCTGTCCGGCCTGGGGCGTGTTGCGCACCCAGGCGGCGGCGACCTGGGCGCGGGCCGCGTCGGAGGGCAGCTGCTGAGGCTGAGGGTGGGAGGGCTGCGGAGCGGAGGGCTGGGCCTGGTGCGGGGCCGGCGGCTGACCGTGGCCCTGTGCCTGCCACGCCTGCTGTTGCGGCTGCTGGGGAGGACCGAAGGACCCGGGCGGGCCGGAAGACTGGCCTCCGCCGACCGCGCCAGCAGGGCTGTTGTGGTCTGTCATCGAGTCGGTTACTCCAGTACTCCAGCGCGTCGGTTCCCCGTCCGCCTCGGCGGGCACGACCGCACCGCACGACGGGCCCTGGCCCAGCCAGGTGCGCAGGCAGTGTGACAAAGACCTGTCACTGGACCGCCGTCGATTTCCTCGCCGGGAAACGGGAAACTCCCGCGAGGGCGGAGTCCGGGAAAGTGCTCGGGAGAAGTGTCGGGGACAGGCCGGGAAGCCGTTCGGCCGTCCCGCACCGCACGGGGCCCACAATGCGCTGGGCGCGTCCGCCGTACGCATGACGTGCCCGGCACCACCTGGACCCGACGGACCGGCGAAGGACGACAGTTGACCGACCACAACGCGCACCCGCAGCCGCCGCAGCCCGCCCCGCGCCCCTGGGGTGCTCCCCAGCAGAATCCGCCGGTCCAGCAGGCACCCGCCCCCGCTGCAGCCGCCGTACCGGTGCCTCAGGTCTTCCAGGCCGACCGCGCCTGGGTCGACGGCTACGAGCCCGGCAACCCCTGGCAGGCACGGCTGTGCGTCGAGACGCCGTACGGCACCTTCGCCTACCCCCTCACCCCCCACACGATCCCCGAACTCCTCGAGCAGATGGTGCTGGTGGCCCAGGAACAGCAGGGCCTGCCGGTCGGTTTCGACACCGACCCCGAGGCCGAGCCCGCAACGGACCCGGCGAACCTCAAGGACACCGACGACGACGAGCAGGACCAGCCCGGCAACCTCCACAGCGGCCGCGCCGCGCGGCTGACCGGCTGGGCCCTCGTCCACGACCTGTGGGAACGCGAGGATCCGACGGCGCGGATCGTGATGGGCGCGATCGTCGTGGTGCTGTTGCTGCTCGGTATCGTCCTGTCCTGATCGCCCAACCCGCAGGAGTCGAACGATGACCGGTACCGAAGCCGCCGCCGAAGAGCCGGAGTTCTACTTCGCGGACGTCTACGTCTTCGTCTCCGACTACCTCGCCCAGATGGTGCGCCGCCGCGTCAACGGCTCGTCGGCGACCTGGTGCCCGCAGTGGTGGGAGCACCCGGAGGCCGGCGCCCGGCTCTCCGCCCTGTGGCTGGCCTGGGAACATCTGCGCCAGGACCCGGCGCTCGGCATGTCGACGTGGTGGCTGCACCACGCCGACCCTCATCTGCGGGTGCTGATGGACGCCGACTCCGGCCCGTTCGCGGCCTGTTCGCCCAAGGACGGGCACACCGCGTATCCCTTCGACCCGCTGCCGGTGGATCCGCGGCCGGAGTGACGGCCTTCGGCCGCTCCTCCACGCCCGCCCCCGTTTCCCGGCCCTTTCCCCGTCGGGAAAGACGAGGCTCCCCCGCCCCCACGTCCCCCTACCGTGTCCCGGTCAGCGCCCGACCGCCGTACCGGCACAGCACGAGGGAGACGCGGGAACCGTGGAGTTGCCTGCCGAGAACAAGCGCACGGCATTGCTGGCCCTGGCGGTGCTCGGCGCTCTGCTGGCGGTGGCGCTGACGATGTTCATCGCTTTCGACGGGGACGAGGACGGCAGCGGCGGCAACGCGGATGCGACCCCTGCCGCGGACGGCAAAGCGGGATCGGGCGGGGCGGACGAGGACTCCGGCTCGCAGGACGAGCCGCGCGGCGGCGACGCGACCCCCATCGTCGCGCTCACCGAAGTGGCCGACGCCCACCAGGTCATGACGACGTACATGGCCGGCATCAATACCTACGACCACCGCAGCCGTGCGGCCGCCTGGGTCCCTCCGCTGCTCGAACTCACCACCGACGACACCCGGATGAAGCAGCTGACCATCCTGCCCTCCGGCAAGACGTGGGCGGCCTGCGAGGCGGAGAAGTGCGAGTCCAAGGGCACGGCCGTCGTCGTACGGGACGCGGTGATCTCCGACGACCTGGTGCGTGACAGCGGCCGGACGATCTCCAGCCTGGTCAAGGCCACCTCCACGGTCACCTCCGGTGGGAAGTCGACGACGGAGTCCAACGAATGGCTCGTCACGGTGCAGGAGGAGGGCGGCAGGTGGGTCGTCTCCGGGTTCGACATCTTCGGCCTCGGTGACGTCGGCGCCTCCGACGAATCGGGGGAGTGAGCCCGCCATGGTGGCACCTGCCGTACTGGCGGCCGCGGCGAAGGCCGCGAAGGTCGCCAAGACCGCCAAGGCGGCCGGTCAGCTGGCCGCCGGCGCCCGCGGCTCCAAGGGCGGCGGCGGAGGTGGCGGGGGCAAGAAGAAGAGCACCTTCAAGTGGTGGATCTTCCTCGGCGGCGGCGGAGGTCTCGCCGTCGCGGGCGTCTGTCTCGTCCTGCTGCTCATCGGCAGCATGATCGGCGGCGTCGGCAACGGTGCCACGAATGCCGCCTGCGGCGACTACGCCGACAACGCCGAAGCCGGTAACACGGGCGACGCCGCGGCCACCAACCCGGTCATGCCGGCCGGCAAGATGTACATGCCGAGCGAGACCGCGCGCAACGAGATACCGCCGAAGATGATCCTCGCCTCGATGCGTGCCGCCGCCCGCTACGACGGCCTCGACTGGACGCTCATCGCCGGGCAGATGTACCAGGAGACCAAGTACGGCCAGGACCCCTCGGCCGCGCCCGGCGGCGCCAACTCCCTCGGTTACATGGGCATTCTGCAGTTCGGCAAGCCGGCCTGGACGGACTACGGGGACGACGGCAACGGCGACCGCGAGAAGGACCTGTACAACATCGACGACGCGGCCTACGCCGCGGCCAACTTCCTGCACGCGAAGAAGGCGGAGACCCAGCCCTTCAAGGCGCTGCAGATCTACTCGGGTTCGGTCGCCTCCAACACCATCTACCCTCGCGTCGTCCTCACCCAGGCGGCTCGCTACCGGGGCGCGCTCACCGGCGACAAGGACCTCATCAAGCGCTGGTACGTCCATCTCAAGGAAACGATCGAGAAGAACCCCGGCTTCCCCACCCTGGGCAAGCAGTCGGACATCCCGGAACCGGTCGGCAACGACGCCCAGCCCGACAAGGCTCTCAGCATCGCCGCCACCTCGCCCCGGTCCTGGTCGACTCCGCCTCTGAAGGGGGAGAGCGAGGAAGTCGTCTCCGCCATGGCGCCGGTCGCGCACACGGTCATGGGCGGCACGGACATGACGCCGGTCTCCTTCCCCGGCGCCAAGCCGCCCGCCACCACCGGCAAGGACTGGCAGTGGCCCATGAAACGGGGCACCTACCAGGTGGGCACGCCGTACCACAAGAACGGCAACATGTGGAGCCTCGGCTACCACACCGGTCTCGACCTGGTAGCCACCAGCGGCACGCCGATCTACGCCCCCGCCGACGGCAAGGTGGTGGCCGCGGGCCCCGGCGGCTCGTACGGCAACATGACGAAGCTGCGGCACGCCGACGGCGTCATCACGCTCTACGCCCACCAGACCTCGTTCAACGTGTCCGTCGGCGACTCCGTCGAGCGCGGCCAGCAGATCGGCACGGTCGGCGCGACCGGCAACGTCACCGGCCCCCACCTGCACTGGGAGGTCCTCGTCCCCGGCGTCGACAACCCCTTCGTCGGCGGCCAGGACCAGGGCCCCGGCATGGTCGACCCCGCGGAGTGGATGGCGGGCCGGGTCACGGCCAACCCCGACTACGGCACGGTTCCCGGATCCGACTCCGACGACAGGTCCAAGGACGCCGAGTACGCGGACTGCGCGAAGGGCGGCAGCGGCGCCGCCGTGGCACCCGACGGCGCGGGCGCCTCCGGCGTCCTCCCCGACTCCGACGACCCGGTGATCCGCGCGGTCCTCGGCTGGGCGCAGCGCGGCGTCGGTGTCCCGTACGTGTACGGCGCGCCGCGGCTCCAGGGCCAGAACCCGCGCAGCTTCGACTGCTCCAGCTTCACGCAGTGGGCGTACTACATGGCCAGTGACGGGAAGATCGACATCGGTGCCACCACCCACGTGCAGGAGCCCCGCCTGGAGAAGTACGAGGTGTCGCTCTCCGAGGCCCAGCCCGGTGACCTGATCTTCTTCCGGCCCGAGGGCGACGGACTGTCCGGGCACGTCGGCATCGTCTGGGACCCCAAGAGCAAGAAGATCATCCACGCCCCGCGGCCCGGCAAGAACGTCTCCTTCAGCACCTGGGACGTCCAGGACAAGATCACGGGCGTCTACCGCGTGCCGATCCCGGCGGGCACGAACGCGGTCGAGGGCGACGGCAAGGCAGAGGCGTAGAGCCCGGGGCAGCCCGTGGAATCCGCCCCGATTCTCCCCATCACCGTACGGAGCAAGGAAGTTGATGAAGATACGCACCGGTCTCGTCGTCGGAACCGTCCTGTCCCTGGGACTCGTGACCGGCTGCGGCGGCGGGGACGGCGACGGCGAGTCGGGTACGAAGGCCACCGGCCGCCCGAAGGCGTCCGCGTCGGCCTCCGGGGCCGGGCAGCCCGTCTACAAGGGTGAGCCGGTCCCGGGGCTGGCGGCGAAGCCGGCCTGGAGCCTGGCGCGGAAGGGCGGCAAGGCCTACGAATGCGGCGGCGACACCGCCTACGACAGGACCGACCACCTCTTTGGCACGGACCCTGAGCGGATCTGCCAGGTGGGGGACGCCTTCCTCCTGGTCCAGGACCTGACCGCGCCGGAGGACGAGTCCGAGGCGGAGACCCGGACGGCGCACTTCGTCGCCCACCTCTACGACGCGGCGACCGGCAAGGAGCGCAAGACCTTCACCGTGAAGTGCGACTACGACCCGGCCGACGGTGACGGTCCCTCCCTCAGCGGCCACGTGCAGGTCGGGCAGTGGAAGGACGGCTCCCCGGCCTTCCTGGTCCGCACGTGCGCGAACACGAAGGCGAGCGGCCTGAAGGCGGCCACCGTCAAGACCACCTACACCATGTACGACCCCAGCGGCGCCGAGCTGGGCAGCTCGACGTTCACGGGTGAGGACAGCGTCGGTCTGCCGGTGATCCGGGGACATGTGAAGACCGACGACAGGGTCACCTTCGTCCCGGTCGGCGGCGGCAAGGAGTTCGTGCTCGACAAGTACCTGGCCGAGAAGGAGATCTACGGCAGCGGCCAGGGCTACGTCGACGACGACCACGGGCTCTACACCCCCCTGCGGCTGATCGACCGCACCACGGGCAAGCGCGTCTGGAGCACGGGGGACGAGGTCGAGCAGCCCGACGAACTGCGCGACATGGACGGGGAGTACGAGGACGGGCGCAGGACTCTCTTCCCCCTTCGGGGTGACCAGGCGACGCTCGTCTGGTCACCGCGGACCAGCGGCGACGATCTGATCACCACGGTCGACCTGCCGACCGGACGCACCCTGGCGGTGGGGCCGGCCGTCGAGGTCGGCCTGGCCTCGATCGACCTGGCCGAGATCGTCGTGTCTCCCGACGGCGAGACGGCCGTCGCCAACTTCGGCGAGGGCGCCCTGGCCTGGAACACACAGACCGGCGCCGAGCTGTGGCGGCAGGAGGCGGACGACAAGGACATCAAGCCGCTGGTGATCACCCCCGGCGGCGTCCTGTACGCGACGCTCGACGACGGCGAGACCGCGGCCCTGGACGCCGGGACCAAAGAACTGCTCGGCATGGTCCCCGAGGAGGCCGAGGCGCCCGCGGCGTTCACGAGCAACGGCTACACGCTCGTCGACACCTCCGAGGGCCTGTTCGCCTTCGAGGCCGGGAAAGCCTGACCGCCATTCCCGAGCTTCGCCCCCACCCCCAGAAAGGACGGACCCGCGGGTGACCGCAGAACAGCAGAAGAAGCCCCGCGCCGAGGACGACTGGACGATCGAGATCGTCATCGTGGTCGCGATCGTGCTCCTGGGGGTCGTCGGGGCCTGGCTCGCGGCGAAGATCGGTGCCCCCTTCGCGGACGCGCCGGCCCCGGCCTCGAACCCGTTGACGTTCCTCGTCGCCCTGGTCAAGGGCGACTACAGCTGGCCGGGGTCCCCGGCCAGTGCGGTGGCCGCCGCGGAGGCTCTCCTGCTCGGCGTTCTCGGGACCGCCGTGTACCGCGTGGTGCGTCGGTTCAGGAAGAAGCCCAAGGTGGACGGGGCGGCCCAACACCTGGCCAAGGGCGAGGAGTTGGGCAAGCTCACCATGAAGGGCGCGGCGGCCACGGCCGAGCGGCTCGGCGTGCGGGCGCGGACACCGGGCGTGTTCATCGGACGGTCGGTCAAGGGCAGGCAGCCGCTGTTCGGTTCGTACGAGGACATGCACGTCGACATCTGGGGCCCGCGCACCGGAAAGACGACCCGACGGGCGGTTCCGGCGATCCTCGACGGGCCCGGCGCGGTCCTCGTCACCTCCAACAAGCGGGACATCGTGGACTCCACCCGGGGCCCCCGCGCCGCGCGCGGCCCCGTGTGGGTCTTCGACCCGCAGCAGGTCGCCGCCGAGGCGCCCAGCTGGTGGTGGAACCCGCTGTCGTACGTCACCGACGTGGCCAAGGCACGCAAGATGGCGGACCACTTCGCCAGCGGCTCGCGCGACGCCAACGCCTCCACGGACGCCTTCTTCGACCCGGCCGGCCAGGACCTGCTCGCCAACCTCCTCCTCGCCGCCGCCTGCGGCAAGATGCCGATCACGCAGATCTACACCTGGCTGTCCAACCCCAAGGACGACACCCCGGAGCGGATCCTGCGCGGCTCGGGGCACACCATGGCCGCCGACGGGCTGAACGGTGTCCTCACCGCCCCCGACAAGCAGCGCAGCGGCATCTACGGCGTCGCCCAGCAGATGGCGTCCTGCCTGATCAACCCCGAGGTCAACCGCTGGGTGACCCCGCCGGCCGACCCGAACGCCCCCGAGTTCGACCCGCACGCCTTCGTCCGCACCACCGGCACGCTCTACTCCCTGTCCCGCGAGGGCCGGGACTCCGCCGGACCGCTCGTCACCGCGCTCACCGTCGCCGTCGTCGAGGCGGCCGAGGAGTACGCCACCACCCAGCGCGGCGGCCGGCTGGCGCTGCCCCTGGTCGGCGTCCTCGACGAGGCCGCCAACGTCTGCCGCTGGCGCACCCTGCCCGACCTGTACTCCCACTACGGCTCGCGCGGCATCATCCTCATGACCATCCTCCAGTCCTGGGCCCAGGGCATCGAGGTCTGGGGCGAGCGCGGCATGGAGAAGCTGTGGTCCGCCGCGAACATCCGCGTCTACGGCGGCGGCGTCTCCGACACGCGCTTCCTGGGCGACCTGAGCGAGCTGGCCGGCGAGTACGACCAGCGCGAGTACCAGGCGAGCCGTGAGTCGGAGTTCGGCGGCTGGAGCGGCAACCGCACGGTCAGCGAGTCGGTCAGCCGCCAACGCGTCCTCGGTGTCTCCGACCTCGGCGCGATGCCCCCGGGCCGTGCCCTCGTCCTCGCCTCCGGCACCAAGCCGGTCCTCGTCGAGACGATCCCGTGGTGGGAGGGGCCCCACGCCCAGGAGGTCCAGGCGTCCCTGCGGAAGTACGACCCCGGGGCGCGCTGATGGGGGCGGTCATGGGCATCGCGATGGGCGGTGTGCTCGGGCTGACCGTTCCGAACCGGCCCGATCTCATCAGGGACCAGGTCATCACCTGGCTCCAGCGCGCCCGTACGACGCTGGGCCTGCTGGCCACCGTGTGGCTGGTGATGGCCTACCCGCTGCGGAAGGGGCGCGAGGAGTTCGTCCTGGACAAACTGGAGAACCTGGCGGCGGGCTGCGCGATCATGCTCGGCGCCGGGGCCGTCGGGGTCACGCTCTTCATCCTCGCGGCGCGCTCACCGCTGGGGAGCGTGTACACACGGCGCCTCGTCGGACCGTTGACCGTGATAGGGCTCATCGTCCTCGGGATCGGCCTGTGCTGGCTCGCGGTCCTGGGGCTGCGCGGCGACATCGTCTCCGACGCGGACATCGGCCGGTTCGACATCACGTTCGGCTTCTTCGGCGAGACGGCCGGCACGGCGATCACCGGTCTGGTCGTGCTGGCGCTGCTGTTCGTGGGAGCCATCACGTGTGTCGTCGTCCTGCTCGTCTCCGTCGTCACCACGCTGCTGGTCACGTTCATGGCGCTGAACTCCTGCTTCCGCACCGCCGACGTCCACGAGCTGCTCCCCGCCCTTCTCTCCCCGCTCCTGGTCTGGTCCCTCTTCGCCCTCAGCCTCTCCGACACCCCGGACGTGGCCGCCCCGCCCGCCGTGATCCTTTCCTTCCTCCTGGGCGGCCCGCTGACGGTGACGGCCCTGTCCGTATGGGAGGTACGGCGGCTGCGCGTCCGCTACGGAGTGACGTTGCGGACGGCGCTCGGCCGCTGAACCATTCGTCGTGGGGCAACGTCTCACCAGGGGAAACGCAGAAGTCGCCGAAGGGGAGGCACGCATGGCCATGGTCGGGCTGTTCTGGATCGCCGAGGACGGTGGGGTGTACGTCGGGGCGCAGCCGGAGGGGTTCGGGCCCGGGGTGCGGCTCACGCGGGACTGGGTGGAGGGGCTCGGGACCGGGCAGAGCGCGGTGTGGGGCTGGTCGGAGATCCGGTCGATGGCCGTGCGGTACGTACGGGTCCGCTCCAGCGCCCGGCTGCTCGCCACCTCGGCCGTCGACCTCGTCACCAACGCCGTCGTGGGCGGCGGGGACGCCGCGGCCACGTTCGAGGTGCACCTGGAGACCGCCGACCGGACGGTCGAGCTGAACACCCAGTCGGCGGCCGCCCTCGGCGGCTACGTCCAGTCCGAGTACGACCTCTCCGTCACGTTGCTGGAGCGCATCGTGGCCGGTACGGCGGAGGTGGAGACCTTGGCGGACTGGGGCCGCGCCCACGCCGCCGAGGGCACCCCGCGACGCGAGGACCGGGAGGCCCTGCTGCGGGAGTGGAGCGGCGGCTGAGCCGTGGGGGCGGTGCGTCGGACCGCCGGTGGGCGTCCCACCGCCGGCGGGGCGTCACACGGCGGTGGGCGCGGGGAAGTTGCCGGGAACCCGGTCCCGGCCGCCCGCCGTCCCCCATCATGACCACGGGACACCGGGACACCGGAGGGACACATGACCGCACGGGACACACCGCACGACGCTCCACGGGACGACGCCCGCGACACGGCAGACGGCACCACGGACGGCACGGCACGCGGCACGGCACGCGGCCACGGCATCTCCGTGACCCACGACCTGGAGGCGCACGACTGGTCGAACGAGGAGACGGCCGCGTACGAGGCGGCGATCGAGGCCGTCAACGGAGCGGTCGGCGCGTACAGCGCGCAAATTGCGGCGGAGGAGGCCAAGAGCACCCCCGACGCCGCCGTCATCGAGGCCGCGCGCGCCGCGCAGGGGCGGCTGGCGAAGGAGCGCGAGCGGCTGCGCTCGGCGGACCGTGAGCAGATCGCCGAGGCCCGCGCACGCTACGCCCGGCTCGCCCGCGAGGTCCTGGCGAGCCTGGCATGACCGATCCCGCCGAGCGCACGACCCGTCCGGGCGCCGCGGTGCCCGAGCCGCCCACGCGCGCGATCGATCCCGCGGAGGTGGAGCGGTACCGGCTGTCCGACGCCGAGAACCGGCGGATTTTCCGCGAGCGGATCGTCCCCGACCTCCTGGCGGGCCGCGCCGGGCAGGCGACGCCCACCGTGGTGTTCCTGATCGGCCAGCCCGGCGCCGGCAAGAGCCGGGTCACCGAGATGGTGGCCGGCGCCCTGAACCGGCACGGCGGCTTCGCGGACGTCGACAGCGACCTCTACAAGCCGTACCACCCGGCGTACGCCCGGCTGATGGCCGAGGACGACACGCTCATGGCCGCCTACACCCGGGCCGACGGGCGGGCCTGGATGGCCCAGGCGGAGGCGTACGTCCGTGAGCACGGTCTGCACGCGATCATCCAGGAGACCTCGCAGAACGCGGCGGCCGTGGAGGGGAAGATGCGGGCGTACCGGGACTCCGGCGCGCGCGTGGAGGCCCTGTTCATGGGTGTGCCGCAGGCGATGAGCAACCAGGGCATCGTCAACCGGTACTTCGAGCAGCTCGCCGACCGGGGGCAGGGGCGGCTGACCGTGCAGTCCAATGCCGACGAGTCCTACGCCGGCATCCTCGAACTCGCCGACCGTGTCGACCGGGGTGCCCTCGCCGACCTCGCGAGCGTCTACCGCCGGGGCGAGAGCAAGCCCCGCTACGGCAACGCGCTCGACGGCGCCGGCCACTGGACCGGCCCGCCGGAACTGCGCCAGGCGCTCGCCGCGGAACGGGCCCGCCCCTGGACGCCGGCCGAGAGCGACTCGTTCGTCGCCACGCAACTGCGCCTGCGGGAGACCGCCCGGGCACTGGGCCCCGAGTGGCCGGGGCGCCTCACCCGCATCGAGGACCAGGCCCGCCCCCTCCTCACGGCACCGGCCGCGGCACGTCTGCCCGCACCGACGGCACCGCCCGGACCGACGGCCGCGACTTCACCGACGGCGTCTCCCGCCTCGCCCTCGCCGTCTCCCTCGCCCTCTCCCTCGTCCTCGCCGACGGCCGCCGCCGCGCGCTCCCGCAGCACCCCTCGACCCGGCGCCCCCGGCACCCCGCAGCCCCCGAGCCAGGGCCAGGGCGGTCAGGGCCCGCGACCGGCCCCCGGCGTCGGCCCCGGCTCCGCTTCCGGCCGGGCGACGCCACCGCAGGGACCGAGCGGCCCCGACCCCGGCCGACGCGGCAGATAGCAACCCCCGGCCACGACCACACCTGCCCCCACCCTCGCCCGGCGTGAGGTCCGCCACCCCCACCCTCCGCCCCCTCCGCCCCCTCGCCCGGACCGGCCCCCGGCACTCCGCCGGCCGACCCGGCGTACCGGCCCGGCTCCCCGTGCCGGGGCGGTCGGCCGGGACCGTCCCGAACCCGTGGCCCCCCACCCCGCTGACCTGCCACCCCATCCCCGACGCCCCGCGGAACCCCCCGCCCGCCCCCACCGCGTACCCTCTCCGCCCCCAACGCCCGCCCGCACGGAAGCCGTTCATCGAGAGCGACATTTCGCCCCTACCGTGGACCCGCGCCCCGTGAAGGGCGGGCGGCGACAGCGGAAGCCCTTTGCTTTACCCTCTTCACACCGAGACCACACAAGGCTGTTGTCATCTCGTTAAGTGATGGGTCCTTGACGCTGAGGTGGTCACCGCGTTGGCTTTCAGCCACATGGGTCGCAGGTGCTGCACCCACGCCCGGAAGGCCCTTGATGTGAACGCCCGTACCACCCGCAACACCCCCGGCACTCGTATACGTCGTCGCACCACCGCATTGCGCCGCACCGCCACCGCCCTCGCCGCCTCCGCGGCGGCCGTCTCCCTCGCCGCCTGCGGGGTCGTGGACGTCGGGGGCAGCGCGGAGGCCAGCCCCACGAAGGGCGACGACATCACGGTGGGCGTGCTGTTCCCCGACAAGGACACCAAGCGGTACGAGCAGTTCGACTACCCCAACATCAAGAAGAAGATCGCCGAGCTCACCGACAACAAGGGCATCACCAAGTACGCCAACGCGGAGAAGGACCCGGAGACCCAGACCGGGCAGATGAAGCAGATGGTCGAGGACAAGGTCGACATCATCATCGTCGACGCCGTGGACTCCAAGGCCATCGCTCCCGCCGTGCAGTCCGCCCACGACGCCGGCATCCCCGTCATCGCCTACGACCGCCTGGCGCAGGGCCCGATCGACGGTTACGTCTCCTTCGACAACGAGCTGGTCGGGCAGGTGCAGGGCCGCTCGCTGGTGGAGGACCTGGGCGACAGCGCCGCCAACAAGATCGTCATGATGAACGGGTCGCCCACCGACCCCAACGCCGCCATGTTCAAGGAGGGCGCGCTCTCCGAGCTGCAGGACAAGGTGACGATCTCCGAGACGTTCGACACCAAGGACTGGGACCCGGTCGTCGCGAAGGCGAACATGGAGAAGGCCGTCGCCAAGCTGGGCGCCGACAACATCGACGCCGTCTACGCCGCGAACGACGGCATCGCCGGCGCCGTCATCGACGTCCTGAAGACCGCCGGTGTCGCCAAGGTGCCGCCGGTCACCGGACAGGACGCCGACCTGGACGCCGTGCAGCGGATCCTCACGGGCGACCAGTACATGACCGTGTACAAGTCGTTCCCGACGCAGGCCGCGGCCGCCGCCGAGATGGCCGTCGCCAAGGTCCAGGGCCGCTCCATCGAGTTCGACGCCCTCGCCAAGGACAGCATCGACTCCCCGACCACCAAGAAGATCCCGGCCCAGCTGGTGCCCCCGGTGGCGCTGACCAAGGCGAACATCAAGGACACGGTCGTCGCCGACGGCATCTACACGGTCAAGCAGATCTGCACCTCGGCCTTCAAGGCCAGGTGCCAAGCGGCCGGCCTGGAGTAACCCCCGACGGGCCGGGGCCCGACGGACCGGAAGCCCGACGAGCCGGGGGCCCTGCCCCCGGCCACCGGAACCCCGTACAGGTCCCTCCCTGCCCTCCCTGCCCTCCTTGCCCTCTCAGGCCACCCGCGTGAACTCGATCGTCACCTCCGGCGGCCCCCCGGCCACCCCCCGGTAGACGCCCTTGTGCGGGGTCACGTCGTCGTAGTCGCGGCCCCGGCCGACGACGACGTGGGACTCGTCGGCGGGGACGCGGTTGGTGGGGTCGTAACCGGTCCAGTCGCCCGCCCAGTACTCGATCCAGGCGTGGCTCTGCCCCGCGACGGGCCGGTGCAGCTCGGCCTCGCGTTCGGGGTGGAGGTAGCCGGAGACATAGCGGGCGGGCAGGCCGAGGGCGCGGAGCATGCCGAGGGTGAGGTGGGCGATGTCCTGGCAGACACCGGCCCCCTGCTCCCACGCCTGGGCCGCGCTGGTGTGCACCCCGGTCGCGCCGGGCACATAGGCCACCTGGTCGGCGACCATCGCCGACACCGCCGTCGCCGTCCCGTGCACGTCGAGGCCGGCGGACACCTCCCGGGCTTGGTCCAGCAGCGCGGCCGGCAGGGTCGTACGGCCGGTCGCGGCCAGGTACTCCAGCAGACGGGAGTCCGCGCTCGCCCGGTGGACCTCCGCCCACCCGGGCGCGTCCGGCAGCGGCTCCGGCGGGGCCGTCTCCACCAGGCTGGTCGCGGTGATCGTCAGGTCGGAGTGGGGCTCGATGAGGTCGAAGCCGGTGACCTGGGTGCCCCAGTAGTCCCAGTACGACCAGGTCGGCGTCGAGGGGTTCACCAGCACCCGGGCGTCCAGGGTGGTCTGGCCCGGCAGGGTCAGCGGGGTCATGCGGACCTCGTTGTGGGAGGAGGCCGCGGGCTGCGCGTACGCGACGCGGGTGATGTGCCGGATGCGCAGGCGCCGGGTGGCGTGCGTCGCGGGGGGCGGGGTCATCGTGCTCACGCGCCTTCCTGGGCCCATTCGACGGGCCCCTGGTACGGGAAGAACTTCTCGGCCACCGCCTCCGCCGAGGCCATGCACGCCTGCTGCAGATCCCGCAGCAGCGTCGGCAGGCCCGCCTCCAGGGACTCGGAGTCGAGGTATTCGAGGTGGGTGCGCAGGGCGCCGATCGGACGGCGGGCCGGGTCCTGGCGGGGGCGGCCGAGCGCGGCCAGGCACTCCTCCGCCGTGGTCAGCGCGTGCAGCGCCGAGCGCGGGAAGTCCCGGTCGAGGAGCAGGAACTCGGCGACCTTGGGGCTGTCGCCGAAACCGCCGTGCACCCGCGCGTACGCCTCGTCGGCGCCGCTCGCGCTCAGCAGGGTCGGCCAGTCGGGCGCGTGCGCCGCGTCCAGCACCCGTACCGACAGCAGCCGTACCGTCATGTCCACCCGCTCCAGGCTGCGGCCCAGCACCACGAACCGCCAGCTGTCGTCGCGGCTCATCGTGGAGTCCGCGAGCCCGAAGAAGAGGGCCGCGCGACGCCGTACCAGCTCCAGATAGGCGTACGGGCCGCCCGTGCGGCGCGCGGCGGTGCGCTGGTCGGCGAGGGCGTGCCAGGTGGAGTTCAGGCACTCCCACATCTCCGACGACACCGCCTCGCGGGCGCTGCGCGCGTTCAGCCGGGCCGCCCCGAGCGCGCCCTCGATGGAGCCGGTCGAGCGGGCGTCGAAGGCCAGCCGGTCCAGGACCTGCTGCATGTCGCAGGGCCGGCGGGGCGCGTCCACGCCGAGGATCGCGTACAGCGAGCGGCACGCCGCGTCCTCGTCGCGCCAGGGGTCTTCCAGGAGGCGGTGGAGGTAGGCGTCGAGGATGCGGCCCGTCGCGTCGGCCCGTTCCACGTACCGTCCCGTCCAGGTCAGGGCCTCGGCTATCCGGGAGAGGATCACGTCGTTCACTGCTGCTGCGCCCCTTCCTGTACGACCGTACGCGTGCCGTCGGGGCCGAGCTGGCGCGGCGCCTTCTCCGGCAGCGGGCCCGGTCCGCCGGTCTCCTCGGCGTGCCGCTCGGCGGGGCCCTCGGCGAGCACCCAGGTGTCCTTGGAGCCGCCGCCCTGGCTGGAGTTGACGATGAGGTTGCCCTCCTGGAGGGCCACCCGGGTCAGTCCGCCGGGCAGCACCCACACGTCGCTGCCGTCGTTCACGGCGAAGGGCCGCAGGTCGATGTGGCGGGGGGCCATGCGTTCGCCGGCGAGGGTGGGGGAGGTGGACAGCGCCACCGGCCGTTGCGCGATCCAGCCGCGCGGATCGGCCCGTACGGCCTCCCGGGTGCGCTCCAGGGTCTCCCGGTCCGCCTTCGGCCCGATGACGATGCCCTGCCCGCCCGCGCCGTCGACCGGCTTGATCACCAGCTGGTCGATCTGGTCCAGGACGGCCTCCAGCTGCCCGGGTTCGTCCGGCCGGAAGGACTCCACGTTCGGGAGGACGGGCTCCTCCCGGAGGTAGTAGCGGATGAGGTCGGGGACGTAGGTGTAGAGGAGCTTGTCGTCCGCGATGCCGTTGCCCACCGCGTTCGCGAGGGTGACGTTCCCCGCCATCGCCGCGCTCATGATCCCCGGGCAGCCGATCACCGAGTCCGGCCGGAAGTGGAGGGGATCGAGGAAGTCGTCGTCGAGCCGCCGGTATACGACATGGACGGGCATCTCCCCGCGAGTCGTCCGCATCCACACGCGGTTGCCCCGGCAGACGAGGTCGTGCCCCTCCACCAACTGCACGCCCATCAGCCGGGCCAGCAGGGCGTGTTCGAAGTAGGCGGCGTTGTTGGGGCCGGGGGTGAGGACGACCACGCGCGGGTCGCCGACACCGCCGGGCGCGGCGGCCCGCAGCGCGGCGAGCAGCCGCTGCGCGTAGCCGTCGACGGGCACCACGTGCTGCTCGGCGAAGAGGGACGGGAACACCCGGGTCATCGCGCGCCGGTTCTCGATGACGTACGACACCCCGGACGGCACCCGGACGTTGTCCTCCAGCACCCGGAAGTCGCCCGCCTCGTCGCGTACGAGGTCGATGCCGGCGACATGGATACGGACCCCGCCCGGCGGTTCCACCCCGTGCGCGGCCCGGTGGAAGTGCGGGGAGTTGAGGAGCAGCCGCCAGGGCACGACACCGTCCTCGAAGGCCCGGCACGGCCCGTAGGCGTCCGCGAGGTACGCCTCCAACGCCCGTACGCGCTGCGCCACTCCGCGCTGGACGAGGTCCCATTCCAGGGCGTCCAGGATCCTCGGCACCAGGTCCAGCGGCCAGGGCCGCTCCTCGCCCGCGAAGGCGTACGTCACGCCCCGGTCGGTGAACGCACGGGCCATCTGGTCGGCCCTGAACCGCAGTTCGCCCGGCTCGATGGGCCGGAGCGCCGCCAGCACCGGCTCATAGGCGGTCCTGACCTCACCCGGCCGCTCAAACATCTCGTCCCACGCGTCGGCCAACGCGTAGGCGTCAAATATGTCCGCCATGGCCCGACGGTAAGCGCGCTCCGTAACACCCCGGTCACCGACACGTTTCCGCCACCTTGCGGCGGCGATCGCGACCTGCGGAAACGGAGGGTTTGACGTACGGCCGGGCGGGGGAAGCGCGGGTTCCGTGCGCCCCGCCCGCGCGAACTTCAGCTTATTGCAGCGCGCACTACCTGAGGGGTGGAGAGAGCGGTACGTATCGTCCGTCATCCGGACGTAAACAGGGTGGTGCTGTGTTGCGGTGTCGGTGCGGGCCGCGCATAGTTGCGCTGCGAACAGGTCGGAACCGGGGGTGGAGTGGGTGATGGCCGGGCACGCGACCGAGGAGCATCCGCACGGGGCCGACCGGCTCTGCGCGGCCGGGGACCGCGTGTACTCCCGGGCCGTACGCCGGGGCCGGGTCCCGCGCGAGGACGCCGACGCCGTGCCCTGTCTCCTCGAACTCGCCCTGCTGCACCCCGACCCCGACGACATGGGCTGGCTGGTGCCCACCTCCCCGCAGGAGGTCATGACCCGGCTGCTGCGCGGTGTGCACGCCGAGGTCAGCGCCAGCCAGGCACGGATGGGCGCGGCGGTCGACGCCGTCGAGTGGTACGCGGGACTGGGCAGTTCGCGGATGCGGACGCCGGCGGAGAGTTCGGCGATCCGGGTGCTCGACGGGCTGGCCCGGATCCGGGCGGCGATCGACGAGGCCACCGACCGCTGCACCGCGGAGGTGCTGACCGTGCAGCCGGGCGGCATCCGCCGCGAGGACGAGCTGCGCGAGGGGCTGCACCGGGCGCTGGCGATGTGCCGCCGCGGGGTGCGGATGCGGGACCTGTACACGCATGTGGCCCGGCACGGGCAGGGCCTGCACAACTACATGGAGCTGATGGGGGAGTCGGCGGAGGCCCGCACCCTGGACGAGGTCGTGGAGCGCCTCATCGTCTTCGACCGGACGGTGGCCTTCATCCCCGCCAACACCGACCGCACGATGGCCCTGGAGATCCGTCACCCGGCGCTGGTGGAGTACCTGGTCACCGTCTTCGAACGGCTCTGGCGCCTCGGTGTCCCGCTCGCCGCGTCCCTGCCGTCGGCCGGCGTCGCGGGCATCACGCACCGGGAGCGGTCCATCGCGGCGCTGCTGGCGGAGGGCCACCAGGACGCGGTGGTCGCCGAGCGGCTGGGCATCAGCGTCCGCACCTGCCGGGCCCACATCGCCCGCCTCTCCGAGCGCCTGGGCGCGGCCAGCCGCACCCAACTGGGCGTCCGTATCGCCGAGGCGGGCCTCGACGGGCCGCCCCGCATCACCCCACCGGACGACCTCCCTGCCCTCCCCTCGTCTACGCTCCTGGCTCCTGCTCCAGAATCCCCGACCGCCCGATGAGGAACCCGAGCTGAGCCCTGCTCTCGCTCCCGAGCAGCGCGGCGAGCTTGGCAATGTGGACGCGGGCGGTACGGACGTTGAGTCCGAGTCGGCTGGCGATGACCGCGTCGGTGTGACCTTCGACGAGGAGCCGGGCGATCGCGTGCTGGCGCCGAGTGATGCCGTTGACCACGGGGAGCTGGACGGCCTTGGGGTACATGGGCGTTGCCAGTTGCCAGAAGCGATCGAAGACGGTGACCAGATACTCCACCAGCGTCGGGTGTCGGATTTCCAGAGCCAAGGTCCGCTCGGTGTCCGCCGGGATGAAGGCCACCGTGGCGTCGACGAGGATGAGGCGGTCGGTGACCTCGTCCAGAGTGCGCGCCTCGGCATTGCCGCGTAGTTGTTCGTAGCGGGCAACGATGAGAGGGGAGTGCCGGAGGGTGTGCGGGTAGAGCGTACGGATGCGGGCCCCTCGGGTCAGCATGGCTTGATCGCGGCCGAGGGAGCCGACCTGCCCCTCCTGGCCACGCCGACCGTGTTGGTGGGTGTGCGGCTGGATGCAGAGCATTTCCCGGGTCGCCTCAGCCATGGCCTTGGTGATGGCGGCGTTGATCTGCTCGACGCCGCTGAGCAGGGTGATCGCCCGGGATCCGGTGTCGGCCGGTGCCGTCCGATGCTCCGCGATCCGCAGCAGCGGCTCGAATGCTGTTGCCAGTCGTTCCTCACGGCGTCTTTCCTCGGCGACCCGGTCCTCGATGTTGCGCAGCAGTCGGTACAGGGCGTTCTCCGGGGCGGCTGGCGCTAACCAGGACGGGTCCCCGATCACGGGGTGCAGTAGTCCGGCATCGATCAGACAGGGCACGGCCTTGGCATCGTCGTCGCGTATCCGTCCCTCACGCAGGGCGCGTGCGTACAGCTCAGTGCCGGCCTCGCATATGTCGTCCGTCGTGTGGACCTGGTGTCCTCCCGTGCTCACTGGTCCGTGTCCTCCTGCTTGAGAATGCCGGACCTGGCGATGAGGTAGCCGAGTTGGGCGCGACTTTCGCTGCCGAGGGTGGCGGCGAGTTTGGCGATGTGGACGCGGGCGGTGCGGACGTTCATGCCGAGGCGGTCGGCGATGGCGGTGTCGGTGTGGCCTTCGATGAGGAGGGCGGCGATGGCGCGTTGGCGGGGGGTGATGCCGTGGATCGTTGAGGGCTGGACCGCATCGGGATACATCGGGGTGGCCAGCCGCCAGAGGCGGTCGAAGAACGTGGCGAAGTATCCGACCAGGGCTGGCTGGCGGACCGCCAGAGCGGTGGAGCCGTCCTTGTCACCGGAGATGAAGGCGACTTCGCCGTCGACGACGATGAGCCGGTCGGTTATCTGGTCGAGCGTGCGTGCCTCGGTGTCGCCCTTCAGTTGCTCGTAGCGCGCGAGGACCATGGGAGCGTAGCGGAGGGTGTGCTGGTAGAGGGTGCGGATACGGCAGCCGCGGTCCAACAAGGCCTGGTCACGGTCCAGTGCGACGGTGTGAGCGGCCTTGGTGGCTTCAGGGCGGCCGTGGTATCCGGTGTGGGGCTGGATGGAGAGGAGTTCCTGGGACGCGTCGGCCATGGCCTCGGTGATGTCCCGGTTGATTTGCTCCCTACCGCTGAGGATTTTGATCGTCGGGATGTCCGCCGCTGCCGTAGAGCCGATTCGCATCAGCGGCTCGAACGTTGCGATCAGCCGTTCCTCGCGGCGCCGCTCGTCGGCGATGTGCTCCGCGGTGCTTCGCAGAAGGCGGTGGAGGGTGGTCGCCGGGGCCATGGGTACCAGCCAGTCCGTGTCCTCGACGTTCGGGTGAAGCAGACCGAAGTCGATCAGGCACGGAGTCCCGAACACGTCCTCGGCGTGAACACGTCCTTCACGTAGGGCTCGGGCGTATAATTCCGCACCGGGCTCGCACAGTTCCTCGAAACGGTGGGACAGGTGTGCAGGACTCACTCTTGCGATCCCTCCTGCTTGAGCATCCCCGACTGGGCTATGAGATAGCCGAGTTGGGCCCTGCTGCCACTCCCCAGCGCCGTCGCCAGCTTGGCTATGTGGGCCCGGCAAGTACGGACGTTCATGCCGAGGCGGCGTGCTATGGCCTCGTCGACGTGGCCCTCCACGAGCAGTTTGGCTATGGAGTGTTGGATATCCGTGATGCCGTCAGGGGCTGTCTCATAGGGGGCGCCGGCGTTCAGCGGGACCGAGCGGCCCCACATGAACTCGAAGACCTTGATCAGGTAGCGGACGAGGCCAGGGTGGCGCAACTCCAGGGCCACCTGCCGGTCGTCCCGGACAGGGATGAAGGCCACAGTCTCGTCGCAGATGATGAGCCGCTCGACGAGCTCGTCGATGGTGCGTATCTCCACCTTGCCGTCGCCGATCTGATCGACGTATGCCAGCCGCTCGGGGCTGTATCGGGCTGTGTGTTGGTAGAGGGTGCGCAGCCGCACACCGCGTTCGATCAGTGGCCGGTCGCGCTCAAGACCCTCGATGAGCCGCTGTTCGGGTCGGCGGCGACCGCTCGGCTGGACTGTCAGCATCTCCGTCCGACACTCGGCGGTGGCGAGATCAAGGGCCGTGTTGATGCGGTCCAGGCCCTCCAGGACCGTGATCGAGTGGGTGGGCGACGAGCCTTGGGCGGTGAGCGCCATGAAGGGTTCGAAGGCCTCGGAGAGTTCGATCGACAGCCGTCGGCGCTCGCTGATCTCGCGTTCGAGGGGGTTGAGCCGCTGCGCCAGGGCCACCAGCGGGGCAACTGGGCGCAACCAGCCGATGTCGTCCGGGTCGGGGTGGAGGAGGGCGAACTCCATCAGACAGGGCGCGGATTCCACATCCGCGCGGGCGATACGTCCCAGCCGCAGGGCGTTCGAGTAGAGGCGTCCGCCTTCCTCGCACAGCTCGGTCACTGGATGGAGATGCGTCGCTTTAGTTCGATCTGTCATCAAATCTCCACCCCCCAGGGTCCTGAACATGCAGGAACATGATGCATCGATTATGTGGCCATGACGTGCCCGAATGAGTCATCGTCGTACCCGACGGGGGAAGAGGGGACCTTCAAGTGAGGACGAAGCCGACTATGCGTACCAGAATGCTTCGCTCGGTGCTTGTCGCCGCCTTCTCCACGGTTGTGGCTTTCGAAGCGCTGAGCGGCTTTTCCGGCGTGGAGAGTGGTGATCGCCTGGCGAACGGTGACGAGGTGTCGACTGCCGTGGTGGCAGTGCAACCCGGCGGCACCGCAGATACTGGCGAACAAGACAGCGTCTGGGACTGACTGACATGACCACTCCTCCCGACGACCGTTCCTTCCGCCGCGAGATGGCCACCGCCTATCGCTCCGGTTGGCACTTCATCGACCTGGCCACCGCCATCCCCCACAGCGGTGACTCGTTGATGGTGACCGTGTTCGGCGAACCGGTGGTGGTGACCCGGGACGAGGACGAGGACATCCGGGCGTACCGGTGTCTGCGGCGACCGCGCGGCGCGCCGCAGCCAGTGCGGTGTGCCGTTCGGTACGGGATGGTCTTCGTCAATCTCGACCAGCGCGACCACCGGCTCGCCGAGCCGGAGACCCCGGCCTCCACGGCCGTTACAGCCACCCCCCGCAGTGCCTGAAGCGATTCCCCCGTCGTTTCAAATCGCTCAGGCGCTTCCCCCCAGCAGCGGCGTCACCGTGACCTGAACACGGTGACGCCGCTGCAGGCTTACGGGGACATTTCTGGATGTCGGCCGGTATCGGTACGGGCCCGCCCGCTCGTCCATCTGTCCGAAAAAAGGTCAACCGGCAGCGGGCCGTGACGGTCGGCGATCGTCAGCCGCGCCCCAGCGCTCCGGTCAGTTCGATCTCGATGACGACCCGCAGCGGGTTCGGCCGGGGCTGCCTGCCGTAGCGCTCCGCGTACCGCCGTTCCGCCTCCGCGACCCGCTCCCGGTCCTCGTACACCCGGCCGAGCCCCTCCAGCGTGGCCCAGCGCGCCCCCTCCAGCTGGCACACCGCCACCCGCGCGCCCCCGTCGCCCGCCGCGCGCACGTGCCGTGCCTTCGCGCTTCCCGAACGGGTGATCACCCGAGCGATCCGGGCCTCGGGGTCGTATGTGACCCCGACGGGCACCACATGGGGGCTGCCGTCGGCGCGGAGGGTGGTCAGGGTGCACAGATGGCGCTCCCGCCAGAAGGCGAGGTAGGCGGCATCGGGGTCGCCGGGGTCCACTCGATAAGTACTCACGGCCTGGAATCTAGCGGGGAAACGGGTTACCCGGCCTCCGGGTCTCCGGGAGCGTCCTCGGGAACGTCTTAGGGAACCTCCGGAACCCTCCCCAGCCCCACCTTGAGTGGAATAGACTCAACTTTGTGTACGTTACTTGAGTCACCCAAGCCGACGACGCCAGGAGGGAAACGCGAACGTGGACGCCGAGCTGACCAACAGGAGCCGGGACGCGATCAACGCGGCCAGCAACCGGGCCGTGTCCGAGGGACACGCCGACTTCACCCCCGCCCACCTGCTGCTGGCTCTGCTCCAGGGCCAGGAGAACGAGAACATCACCGACCTGCTCGCCGCCGTCGACGCCGACCAGGCGGCCGTGCGCGCGGGCGCGGAGAAGATCCTGGCCGGTCTGCCCAGCGTGACCGGCGCCACCGTGTCGCCGCCCCAGCCCAACCGTGAGCTGCTGAGCGTGGTCGCCGAGGCCCAGGCCAAGGCGAAGGAGCTGAGCGACGAGTACGTCTCCACCGAGCACCTCCTGATCGGGATCGCGGAGAAGGGCGGCCAGGCCGGGGACGTACTCTCCCGGCAGGGGGCGAACGCCAGGAAGTTGCAGGAGGCGTTCCAGAAGGCAAGGGGAGGACGCCGGGTGACCACCGCCGATCCGGAGGGCCAGTACAAGGCCCTGGAGAAGTTCGGGACCGACTTCACGGCCGCCGCGCGGGAGGGGAAGCTCGACCCCGTCATCGGCCGGGACCAGGAGATCCGGCGCGTCGTGCAGGTGCTGTCCCGCCGGACCAAGAACAACCCCGTCCTCATCGGTGAGCCCGGCGTCGGCAAGACCGCCGTCGTCGAGGGGCTCGCCCAGCGGATCGTCAAGGGCGACGTGCCCGAGTCGCTGAAGAACAAGCGGCTGGTCTCGCTCGACCTCGGCGCCATGGTCGCCGGGGCCAAGTACCGGGGCGAGTTCGAGGAGCGGCTGAAGACGGTCCTCGCCGAGATCAAGGACTCCGACGGCCAGATCATCACCTTCATCGACGAGCTGCACACCGTCGTCGGCGCGGGCGCCGGCGGCGACTCCGCCATGGACGCCGGCAACATGCTGAAGCCGATGCTGGCCCGCGGCGAGCTGCGCATGGTCGGCGCGACGACCCTCGACGAGTACCGCGAGCGCATCGAGAAGGACCCGGCGCTGGAGCGCCGCTTCCAGCAGGTGCTGGTCGCCGAGCCGACCGTCGAGGACACCATCGCGATCCTGCGCGGCCTCAAGGGCCGGTACGAGGCCCACCACAAGGTGGTGATCGCGGACGCGGCCCTGGTCGCCGCCGCCACCCTCTCCGACCGGTACATCACCTCCCGCTTCCTGCCCGACAAGGCCATCGACCTCGTCGACGAGTCCGCCTCCCGGCTCCGGATGGAGATCGACTCCTCGCCCGTCGAGATCGACGAGCTGCAGCGGTCCGTGGACCGGCTCCGCATGGAGGAGATGGCCCTCGACAAGGAGACCGACGCCGCCTCCCGCGAGCGCCTGGAGCGGCTGCGCCGCGACCTCGCCAACAAGGAGGAGGACCTGCGGGGCCTCACCGCCCGCTGGGAGAAGGAGAAGCAGTCCCTCAACGCGGTCGGTGAACTCAAGGAGAAGCTCGACGAGTTGCGCGGGCAGGCCGAACGCGCCCAGCGCGACGGCGACTTCGACACCGCCTCCAAGCTGCTCTACGGCGAGATCCCCACCCTGGAGCGGGCGTTGGAGGAGGCGTCCGAGGCCGAGGAGGAGGCCGCCGCGTCCAAGAACACCATGGTCAAGGACGAGGTCGGCTCCGACGACATCGCCGACGTCGTCGCCTCCTGGACCGGCATCCCGGCCGGCCGTCTGCTGGAGGGCGAGACCCAGAAGCTGCTGCGCATGGAGGAGGAGCTGGGCCGCCGCCTGATCGGCCAGACCGAGGCCGTACGCGCGGTGTCGGACGCCGTACGCCGCTCCCGCGCGGGCATCGCCGACCCGGACCGCCCCACCGGCTCCTTCCTCTTCCTCGGCCCGACGGGCGTCGGCAAGACGGAGCTGGCGAAGGCGCTCGCCGACTTCCTCTTCGACGACGAGCGGGCCATGATCCGCATCGACATGTCGGAGTACAGCGAGAAGCACAGCGTCGCCCGGCTCGTCGGCGCGCCCCCCGGGTACATCGGCTACGAGGAGGGCGGCCAGCTCACCGAGGCCGTCCGCCGCCGCCCGTACTCCGTCGTGCTGCTGGACGAGGTGGAGAAGGCGCACCCCGAGGTCTTCGACATCCTGCTCCAGGTGCTGGACGACGGCCGGCTCACCGACGGACAGGGCCGTACGGTCGATTTCCGCAACACGATCCTGATCCTCACCTCGAACCTGGGCAGCCAGTACCTGGTCGACCCGGTCACCACCGAGGCCGAGAAGAAACAGCAGGTCATGGACGTGGTGCGGGCCTCCTTCAAGCCGGAGTTCCTCAACCGCCTCGACGACCTCGTCGTCTTCTCCGCCCTGGACAAGGCGGAGCTGGAGCGCATCGCCAAGCTGCAGATCGACCGCCTGTCCAAGCGTCTCGCCGAACGCCGTCTCACCCTGGAGATCACCCCCGAGGCCCTGGCCTGGCTCGCGGACGAGGGCAACGATCCGGCCTACGGCGCCCGCCCCCTGCGCCGCCTCGTCCAGACCGCCATCGGCGACCGCCTCGCCAAGGAGATCCTCTCCGGCGAGGTCAAGGACGGCGACACGGTCCGGGTGGACGCGTTCGGCGAGGGTGAGGGGCTGATCGTGGGCCCGGTCCCGTCGCTGGAGAAGAAGCCGTGACGAGGGCCGATCGGGGGTACCCGAAAGGTTCCCCGCCACGCTCGTAGCTGAATCCCCCGGCGGATCCGGCCAAGGGCGACGAACCGCGCGGGGCAGGGGTTGCCACCCCCCGCCCCGCATGGGAGAGGATGGCGGAATCCGTACGAAGGGAAAATCACGGTGAGCATCGACCCGTCCTCGATTCCGAACTTCGGGGGCCAGCCCGAGCCGCAGCCCCAAGGGCCGGCGGGCCCCGTCGTCCCGGATCAGGACCTCGTGAAGCAGCTCCTGGACCAGATGGAGCTGAAGTACGTCGTCGACGACGAGGGTGACCTCGCGGCGCCGTGGGAGGAATTCCGTACGTACTTCATGTTCCGTGGCGAGGGTGACCAGCAGGTCTTCTCGGTGCGCACGTTCTACGACCGCCCGCACCAGATCGACGAGAAGCCGGCTCTGCTGGAGACCATCGACGACTGGAACCGCCGCACCCTGTGGCCCAAGGTCTACAGCCACACGCACGACGACGGCACCGTCCGTCTCATCGGCGAGGCCCAGCTGCTCATCGGCACCGGCGTCAGCCTGGAGCACTTCGTCTCGTCGACGGTCAGCTGGGTGCGGGCCGCCATCGAGTTCGACAAGTGGCTCGTCGAGCAGCTCGGCCTGGCCGAGGACGTCGACGAGGCCGACAAGCCCAAGGACGGCGAGGGCGACGACGACGCGGAGTAGTCGCCGTCGAACGCCCCGCAGACCTCCGAGAGCCCGGCCAGGGCGCCCGCCGCACGGCGGCGCGCCAGGACCGGGCTCTCGCCGTCCCCCGCGGGCCCGCCCTCTCGCCGTCCCCCGTCGGCCCGCTCTCTCGGCGTCTCGGCGGTCAGAACGCCGACTTCAGCCGTTTGGCCGCCTCCTCCAGCACCTCCGTGCGCTTGCAGAACGCGAAGCGCACGAACGGGGCGCCGGCCTCGTGGTGGTCGTAGAAGACCGCGTTGGGGATGGCGACCACGCCCGCGCGTTCGGGCAGGGAGCGGCAGAAGGCGAAGCCGTCGCTCTCGCCGAGAGGGCGGATGTCGGTGGTGACGAAGTACGTGCCCGCCGTGCGGAACACCCCGAACCCGGCGTCCGCGAGTCCCGCCGACAGCAGGTCGCGTTTGGCCAGCATGTCCGTCCGGAACGCCTCGAAGTAGCTGTCCGGCAGCGCGAGGGCCTCGGCGACGGCGTACTGGAACGGCCCGGACGCCACATAGGTGAGGTACTGCTTCGCCGACCGCACCGCCGTCACCAGCTCGGGCGCAGCCGTCACCCAGGTGACTCCTCGTTGGCCCACCTCTTCCTGTGTGGTGCGACCAAGGCCCCGCTGCGGACCTCCGGCACCGGCGGTGAGCGGGCGGCACAACCTGTCCGGACCCGTCTCCGGGCCCTACTGCAGAGCCCGGTGACGCGGCACTGCCCGTCGTATCCTGACCACACACGGGAAGGAGCCGTCCATGAGCGTCGACGCGATCGTGCACACCGAGTTCCCCAGGGGATACACGGTCCTGTTCGGAGCTGACGGAAAGGTGATCATGACTCCGCAGAGCTTCGAGCACTCCAGCACGATCAAGTCGATGCAGTACGACACGATCGTGTCCCTCGGACGCCATGCGAAGACCGCCTCCGACGTCTACATCGACTTCCCCGCCGACGAGAACTCCGCCCCGGATCTCGTGATCCTTCGCGAGGACGCCCGCCGGGAAGGCAAGCGCTACGGCTTCGAGGACGTCCTGCTGATCTCCGAGGTCGTCTCGACCTCCTCCGCGCGCAAGGACTACGACGACTGCACGGCCAAGTACGGTCGCTACGGCATCCCGATCTACCTGGTCGTCGACCCGTACGCCCAGGAAGTCGTCCTCCACACCCAGCCGACCGCCACCGGTTACATCGCGGCACACACCCACAAGTACGGGACGGGCAAACTCCCCATCCCCCTGGCCGACGGCCGCACCTTCACCCTCGACCTCGACGAGCTCCCGCGTCCGGAGCCCGAGGCAGACGCCCGCTGACGAAGCTCCCGGCGCGGCCAGTCCCCTGCCGTGCGGCCGTACGGCGAAGTCTGGTTCCCCGCAAGGAGGTTCGAAGCCGCGGTGGCTGTGGGTGACAACCACCGTGTCCGGCCCCTGAGGCCGATAGCGTGGAGCGGCAAGGACTGCCGCTGACAGGGTGGACGAATTTCATGCGGATGCGGTTCGAACCCGAGGCCGAGGAAGAGTTCGAGGCGGCGTGCGGGCTGCTGGTGGACCGCCTCGTCCGGTGGGCCGGGGAGCAGGGGCTGCCGGTGGACGGGTTCACGGCTGAGACGGCACTGGACTACCGGCACCAGGCGACTGCCGACGGCCGACTGGGGTTGTGGGAGTCGCGCCATGTGGAGGAGTTCCTTCTCTCCTGGCTTCCCCAGCAGGTCACCGAGCTTCCCGGGGAGGAACGCGCCGACGCCCCGGGCACATTGGGCACGCTGCTGCGCTTTCTGCACGCCGCGCAGTTGGCGGACCCGCGCGGCCCCTCACTCCAGGATTCCCTTGGTACGGTCGACAGGGTCGCGGACCGCCATCCGGCGGCGATGACGGACCGCACTCGCTGGGGACTGGCGAAGTTCTGGGCGATGACGGCCGCGGAGCAGGGCGTGGACGTCCAGGACGGGGCGGCGTTTCAGCGCTTCGCGGACCGGGTGCAGCGCGGGGCGGTCGCCCACGATCAGCAGGCTCTCGCCGCGATCATGGAACGGCGGCTGACCGGCCGCGCGCTGTCCGGCGTGGCCCGAGCCGAGCCGCAACTGCCCGTGACGCTTCCCCCGGACGACGAACTGCGCCGACGGGCCGAAGCGTCGACGACCGTGGCGCGGTTGCGCGGACTCACCGAATGGGCGGGGCAGGGCGGCCGACCGGTGACGGCGACGGGACGGCTGCGGATGGCGGAGGCCCCTGAGCTGGTGGACGTACTCGGCACCGGCGACAAGATCGAGGGGGCGCGATCTTCGGCCGACCTGCCGCGAATGGGACTGCTGGTGGAGTGGGCGAAGAAGGCGCGCCTGGTCCGGGTGGTCAAGGGGCGGTTGTACGCGGTGGCCAAGGCCCGGCCGGTGCTGGCCGACCCGCTCCAACTGTGGCTGCGCGCCTTCGACGCGTGCTTCGAACTGCGGCAGGCTCTGATCGGGACGCACAGCGGCCGGCACGTCGAGTCGATGCTCTTCGACGTCTACGAGGACGTCCTGGACGACGTGCTGAACACGCTCTACAGCCTGCCGTACCCGATGCCCTGGCCGCGGCTGCGCGACACGGTACACCTGGCCTATCGGACTCCTTCCAGCTCGACGCCGGGTCGGACCCTCAGCACCGGATGTGGTTCGAGCACGCCGACCGGGACCTGCGCGCGGTGCTCGACCTGCTGGACGACCTGGGCGCGATCGAGCGTGACCGTGGGATGGCCGATCCGGTGTTCCTCGACATCGATCTCTCCGATGCCGGCCCCGAGCTGGCCGCGGACGTGCCGCCGGAACTCGCGGAGCTGCTGGGCGGCGCGGGGGCGGCAACGGACCCGGCGGCGCGGGAGCGTGCCGATACCCGGCGAGAGGAGCTGACCGCCGGGCCGGTCGAGCTCATCCGTCTCACCGAACTCGGTACCCGGGCCGTACGACAGCGGTTGCTGGCGGCCGGCAGGGACGCACCGGTGGTCGGTGAACTGGCCCAGGCGTCGGCGGCCGGCCTGCTGGGGGTGCTGGCCGAGGACTACGACCCGGACGCCGCCCGCACGGAGCCGGCCGACTGGATCACGGCCCGTGGCGAGCGGGAAGGTGCCCTGCGGCAACTGACCTACGCCGTAAGGACCATGACCTTCCGCACGCGTGCGCAGGCGATGCTGGACGTGTTGTCGGTGGCGTTGGACGGTGAGGGAGAGGAGCTGCTGCGCACGCTGCGGCGAGACACACAGCTGGCGCCGCTGGCGCTGAACGCGCTGGCGCACCGTGAGTTGCTGTCCCCCGAGGACATGACCGACGCCGAGCAGCTGCTGGTGCTCGCCGAGAGCCTGCTTCAGCTCGTGGAGTTGGCGGGCGGCGGGGACGGCGCCGAGGAGATGCTGCGTGCCCAGGGTCCCCAGGCCACGGACGCGGTTGCCGCCGCGTTGGACTCCGCCCACCCGGACCGGGCCGGACTCGACGAGCTCCGGCAGCTGGCGGCCCGAGCACTGGGTACCCACGGCGCCCGCGTCGGCCGCGCCCCGAAGGCTCGGCGCTCCTCAGGCAAGAGCGGCCGCAGGCGGCGCCGCTGACCGGGTGACACCGCCTGCCCCGGGCGCCGGGCAGAGGGAAACCGACGGTTCCGGCGTGATACGTCCTTGGTGACGCGTTACCGTCGGGGCCGTGGCTGAGGGATGGGTCGAGGACGGGCTGCGGGCCCTGCGTGGTGCGCTCCACGCGCAGGACGGGGTGACGCTGCTTGCGGCGTTGCGTCGTGGACCCGTGCGTGAGGTGCTGCAGCTGGCCGGCGAGGGTGTGGCCGGGACCGCGGCACAGGGCCTGCCGGGGGCTGCGGAGATGGCGGCCCTGTTTCTCGGCGCGCTCCAGGAGCGCGGCTTCCGGGGCGATGAGGAATGGGCGGAGCGGTTGCGTGCGGCCGCGGGAGACGCGACGGTCCCTTTCCTGCGCCCGCTCGCGGTCGATCTGGAGATGCTCGCCATGCTGCTGGAGGGCGACCCGGCCGAGTCCGGTGGCCGGGTCGATCTGTCCACCGGGGAGTGCCGGCCTGCGTTCACCGATGAGCTGGAGCCTGGGCCGGAGGCTGAGGAGGACGACGATCCCGAGCGATGGCTGTATGTTCCGGCTCTGGGGTCCCGGGCCGGTTACCAGGACATGGAGCTGTTCATCGAAGGGGTCGGGGACACCGCCCTTGCCGACCGGCTGCGGATCGCCATCGGCGGGCGGGGTGCCTTCCGGTGCTTCAAGGACGTCCTCGCCGGTGACGAGAACTCCTGGCGCCGGTACCACCGGTTCCGCGATGAGCGACAGCGCGGCAGGGCCCGCGCCTGGCTGGCCGAGGAGGGCTACTGCCCGCTTTCCGGCTCGTGGCAACCAGGCCGTGCGGCCGGGATGCCGTCAGCACCGTCGACCCGCGCATCGACGGCGTCCTGGCCTCCGCGGCTCGCCTCCCGGAGCGGCGCCTGGTGGATCTGCTCGACCTCGCGGCCGAGCAGTTCGCCGAGCTCAACACGCAACCGCGCGCCGCCTGAACCCACCACCACCGCATCCCCGACTCAAGGACATCGCGTCGTGCGCGACCACTACCCCGAACTCCACATCTCCCAAGAGCAGATGGTCACCACTCCCGTCACACGCGCAGCAAGCAATGGCGATGGACCGTCCATAGGCCGGTCCATCGCGAACTCCTCCGCCTCGGGGGTGGCGGAGGAGCAGCTCCGGCACGAGGGCGTGCCGGAGCAGGAGGAAGTGGGCGCCGGCAATCAGCCGACCGCTCTCGTCTTGGGGGTCAAGCCGCGTACGCCGTACCGCCGTGCGAACCTCGACGCGCAGCGCTCCGAGCACGTCACCGCGCGCTTCGCGCCGCACGAGAAGCACGACATCCAGTCGGTGGCGAAAGCCGAGCACGTGACCATGGCGCGATACATCGCCGACGCCACCATGTCCCGCGTCCGCGGTGAGATCACCGTCGCCGCCCCTCGCACCGTCTACGACGATGCGGTCGACGAGCTCGCCGCGATGAGGGCGCAGATCGCCCGGATCGGCAACAACGTTAACCAGATCGCCCGCCGCCTCAACTCGGGCGGCGATCCACACCCTGTGGACGCCGCGATCCTTCAGCGGGCCGAGCGCCTGCTCGCCACCGCCCACGACACGGTCCGGGCGATCGACGACGCAGCCTTCCGGGCAGCCGGGCAGAAGGCGGGCGGCCTGAGTTGATCGCGAACATCGTCAAGCCGGGCAACAACACCTACGGCGTCCTGGCTTACCTCTTCGACAGGGGCCGCGCCAACGAACACACCGACCAGCACATCGTCGCTTCCTGGGATGGCTTCGTTCCTGACCCCGGTCCGTATGACAGCCCCGGGCACAAGCAGCGGCTCGGCCAGCTCACCAAGGCCCTGGATCTGCGGGTCGAGCAGGCCGGCGACAAGGCACCCGAGGGGCACGTGTGGCACTGCTCGGTGCGCGCCGCGCCGGAGGACCGCATCCTGACCGATGACGAGTGGGCGACGATCGCCAAGCGCATGGTCCATGCGACCGGCATCGCGCCGGAGGACGATCCGGACGGCTGCCGGTGGGTGGCCGTGCGCCACGCGGACGACCACATCCACATCGTCGCCACCAAAGTCCGCGGCGATCTGCGGCCGCCGCGGAACTGGAACGACTACCACCGGGCCATGGCCGAAATCGCCAGGATCGAGAAGGACTTCGGCCTCACCCGGGTTCCGCGCGGCCCCGAAGCCGCCTCCGGCACTCCGGCGGCGAAGCGCCCCACCCGCGCCGAGCAGGAGAAGGCCAAACGGCTGGGCCACGACAAGACGGCTCGCGAGCAGCTTCGGCACACCGCGCGCACAGCGCTCTCCCACGCGAAGGACCTGGACGAGTTCTTCAACCTGCTCGCCGACGCCGGCCTTCAGGTTGAAACGCGCACTCTGCCCTCCGGCGACCTCGGCGGCTACAAGGTCGCCCTGCCTGACGACGGCACACCCATCTGGCACTCCGGCTCCAGCCTCGCCACCGACCTGTCCCTCCCCCAGATCCAGCAGCGTCTGGCCGCAGCCGAAGCGCACACCGCAAGTGCAGCCTCACCAGCCGACCACCGCCGCAGCCCTTGGCACCAGGCCACCGCGGCCGCAGAACGTATCCCCCACCACCTTGATCACGCCGACGACAGCGCCGCACAAGCCCACCTGACCGTCTTCAGTGAAGTCCTCTACGCCTTGCCCGCCCACGCCCCCGTCCATCTCAAGGCCGAACTACACCGCGCCGCCGTCGCCTTCGAGCACGCCGCCCACACCCGTGCCCGCGCCGACCACCGGCACGCCCGCGCCCTGCGTGGCGCTCTGAAAGACATGCGCTACCAGCCCGCGGACCACACCGGCCTGGCCATGCTCCTGGACGTCGCCGTTCTCGTCGTCCTCGCAGCCCAGCGCCGCAGCGCGCTGCAACACCACGACTGGCAGGTGGTCGCCGCCCGCCAAACGCTCATCCATCTCCAGGCCGCCTACAACCAGCTCGCCCCCACCAGCCTCGCCGTACTCGCCGGGCGTCGTCCTTCCGAGAGCACAGTCCACCGGTACGCCCGCACGCTGCACGAGGTCCTGCCCTCCCATTCCGGACAGATCCTCACCGAGGCTGCCTGGCCCGCACTCACCGCTGCCCTCGCCACCGCCGAAGCCGCAGGCCACAACCCCGTAACCGCCCTCCGACAGGCAGCCCAGCAACGCCCCTTGAGCGACGCCAAATCGGCATCCGAAGTTCTCGTCTGGCGCATCCAACGCCTCGGCGACCGTCACGCCCCCGGCCTAGGTGCACGAGTCGCCCAAGCCCGGAGCCCCCGACTCCCCCACGTCCTGTCCACAGCGCGGGCCACCGCCGCGACACCCCCCACATCCGCGCCACCGCCATCCCGCACTCACCGGTCGCGGTGAGCACCAGCCCCCTCACGCAGCGGCCGCGCACACCTCGCACCCGCTACCGAGAACCACCGAAGCCACGATGACGAACGATCAACGGCAACAGCCCCGTCCCCGGCCTTACGCCGCCGCAGGACATCTGCGGCGCGCCACCTGCACCCGACCCGACAAGGAGCACATCATCCAGCCCCACCCCACCGCGAGCGTGTTCCCGATGTTCAGCGCCGACGAGCTGCACGACCTGGCCGAGTCCATCAAGACCGAGGGCCAGCACGAGGCCATCGTCCTGAGCGCCGACGGCGTACTCCTCGACGGACGTAACCGTCTGGCCGCCTGCGAGATCGCCGGCGTCGAGCCGCGTTTCACGACGTACACCGGCAGCGACCCCAAGGGGCTGATCCTCGCCCGCAACCTGCGCCGCCGGCACATCAGCAAGGGCCAGCAGGCGATGATCGTTGCGATGGCCCGTTCCTTTTCGGAACACTCGCTGCGCCACCAGGCCAAGGTCCACAGCATCAGCCTGACCCGCCTCTCCAACGCGGTCACGGTCCTCAAACACAACCCCCACCTCGCCGAGCAGGTCCGCAGCGGCAAGCTCAGCCTCGATGCCGCCTACAGCACCGTCTGCGAACACCAGGCCCGCGCCGCCGAGGTCCAGGCCCAGCACGGCCGCCTGCGCGAGCATGCCCCCGACCTTGCCGAACAGGTCAGCGAGGGCCTCCGCACCCTCGACGATGCCATAACTGCGCTCGACCAACGGCAACACGAAGAACAGCTCCGGCAGTCCGTGCAGCACACGGATGCTCTCCGCCTCTCCGACGGTGATCCCGCCCCGCCCCTGGCCCAGTTCGTCGAGCGGGGAGACATCACCTGGGAGCAGGCCCACGAGCGCGCTGAAGAGTTCCTCGTCCACCGGCGGAATGCCGTCCAGCAAGCGCAGCAGGCTCTCCGGGTGGTCGCCGAGAACTGGGCTACGGTCCAAGACCTCGCTGCCCGACCCAACACCCCCTACAGGCGGGACATCCTTGACGGCCTCACGCCCGAAGTCCGCTCCCTCGCGCAGAACTTGACCGAACTGGCCTGACACGGCGGCCCCCCTGGCAGCTGGCCTTGTTGGCTCCGGCCTCCAGGGGCGAGGGCGGTTAAGCTCGCCCATGCCCCGGGGCTTACACAGTGGGGAACGTCAGGCATCTCCGAGACCAGGGCGGGGATCTGGCGTTCTAGGAGCGGGCCTTGGCCCTGGGAGATGCGGCGCCGTCCGTGCCTGCCGATCCCGCCTCATCACCCCGTGAGCCACCGCTGTGACCTTGGCGACCGCCTTGCGCACTTGGGCATCAACAAGGCCGGGGCACCGGAGACCACGACGACCACCGTCCCGGTGCGGACGGCCGTCTGCTTGACGATGCTGCTGCGCCCGTCGGCGGTGAAGGTCAGCAGCTAACTCCACTGAGCGACTCTGTCGGAAAGGACGGCAGTTAACCGAGACCAAGCAGGAGGAGTGGAAGGACGAGGAAGAGCTGGCCGGCGAGCCGGAGATGATGCGGCTGCGGGCCGCCTGCAGGCTTGCCGGATTCGCCGAGGCGCAGGTCTTCCCGTCCCGCGGCGTGGCTCGCCGGGCGCAATTCCGCTGCCTCCGAAGCCATCAACGGCCCTGTGGTTCCTGCCAGTACGGCGGGCATCCGGCCTCCGGGGCCTTGGGTAGTGCGCGCTCGATCCGATCGCGGTACTCGCCCAGTTGGGCACCCTCGAACGTATCGGTCGGCAAGTCATGGCGTTCGGGTACCACGATCAGAGCATGCGTGCCCACTCTCCAGGACGGGTGGACGCGTGCCTCCGTGGGGTCGACGAGGTCGAGGTCGACGTGCTTGGCGCCCTGTGCGGGTTTGATCCAGTCGTCCACCTCGAAGGTGACGATGACCCTGCCGGGCTTCTCGCTGTCGCGTACCGCAGCTACGTCGCCCTCGGCGATCACCCGGGCGCAGGCGATCCATTCGTCGAGCGTCTGGCCCTGTCCGCTCTGGTTGGCACCGGAGGGTCCGGCGGGCTTGTCGTCGTCGAGCGCCAGCACCAGGACGCCGGCACAGAGCGCCGCCGCAGTGACCAGCCCCCCGGTGACCGTCCCCCAGTGCCGCCACCAAGGGGTGGTTCGGGCGCGTGGCTCCGGGACCACCTCGTCCCGGCCCGCCTCCTCACCGATCATGGCGAGGGCGCGCCGCAGCTTCTCCTCTTCGGTCTTGGTCACATGCGTCACCTCAGATCACCTCCATCTCATTGAGCCGCGTTCGCATGGCGGAGATGGCCGCGTGCAGCCGGCTCTTGACCGTGCCCTCCGGGATGTCCAGTTGCAGCGCGATGTCCCGGACAGTCAGGTCGGCGTAAAAGCGCAGGGCGAGCACCTGTCGCTGCGCCGTGGGCAGACCCTCCAGGCCCTCCGCCACCGTCAGGGCGAGGAGCCGGTCCTCCTCGGGGTGATCCGTCGGCGGACGCCGCAACCACCGCGCGGCCAGCCGATCGCGGAGGCCCACGTCCTTCTTCCGGGCCCGGTGCCAGTCTGCGGCGACGCGGGAGGCGACCACGGCAACCCATGCCGACTGATTACGGATCTCTGCGGCGGCAGGGTTGGCCTGCTCTTCGAGCAGCTTCAGCCTGACCTGCTGTATCCCGTCGTCCAGTGCGTCCAGGGGCACCCCGCCCAGGGCGAGCACCGCCCGTATCCGGCCGGTGTCCACCGCCACGTCGGCCGACGAGCCGACGCTGTCGCTGTCCACTCGCTTCGCTCCGCGCCTTCCTGTCATGCGCAGCCCTTCCTCGTTTCACCTACGACGGAGTAGGCCCGGGAAACGTTCGCGGTGGCACGGAACCGTTCGCGACGTGCCTGGGGCGAGCGCGCGCAAGCGGCATGAGGTGTGCTCATAAAGCTCCACAATCCGTTGACAGGTGCTCGAATGTACGTTCATATTATGCGACTGTCGGAGGAGTCGGGCATATCTCGAAGCGTTTGGCACCTGCGGACGCCCGCGCATCCGGTGGTCGGGCTTTGAGCTTCAGCAATGCCCAACCCGTGAGACGCGCAAGGGGAGACTGTGCAACAACCCGGATCGAAACCCACCTGGCGCCGGGCCAGGAACGTGCTCACCATCGCCCTGGCCGGGGTGCTGCTCGGCGCCGGAGTCGCGTGGGCCGCCGTCACCGACAACCTCGTCCCGTCGGGCAATTACTCCCCGAGTTGCAGCGAGCCCGGCATCTTCAGCGGCCCGGTTGTCTGCCAGACAGACAACGGATCCGTGTACTACTACATGGACAGCAGCGGCGAGTACGAACTCGAAGCGGGCGACAAGGATGTCGTCAGAGACATGCTGGCTTCCGAGTATTCGCCGACCGATCTCGCCATTTACTACGACTCAAATCCGACGTTCTCCGGGGATGCGGAGACGGACATTATCTACCAGGAGGGCAGCACCGGTATTCCGGATGATGCTGATGGGTTGACCTGGTGCAACGACGACAGCCCCGCAGCTGAGTACGAATGCGACCAACAGTACGTTCGCATCAGGGGAGCCGGCTCCTACACTCCGGGCCTCAGTTGCCATGAGACCGGGCACGCGGTCGGCCTCCTGCACGGAGACGACGCTTCGCCTCAGTTGCTGAAAACCAACAATGCCCTCGGCTGCATGCAGACGCCCGTCGACTACTACGAGCCACTTGGCGACAACCAAGAGGACAACATCAACGCCCACTACACCAAGCCCAACTGACAAAAGCCGAGAGGACAATCAAGTGAAAGGCGCCATGCGCATTGCTGCTCTCGGTGCAGTCGCCGCAGCAACCATCACCACTGCCGCCACCTTCATCGCGCAGAACTCGGCGGCGGAGGAACCGATCATGCTGGCTCACGGCAGCGACCATTTGCCCAACCAGACAGCGTCGGAGTGGGTGACCTACGCCGATCACGTAGTGGCCGTCACCGTTACGGCGGAGAAGGAGAACGACCCCGGCCGGGCGGCGGCCGAGCGCGGCGAGGGACTGATCCCGCGGGATGTGACGCTCACAGTCGACAAGGTCCTCTGGTCCCGCGCTGAAGGCGACAAGCCGGCCCCGCAGTCGTTCTCGTACTCGGCCTTCGGCTGGCACTTCACCGACGCGGACATGTCGAACAAGGTGAAGATGGCCGGCCACGACGCCCCCCGCCTTGAGGTGAGCCACAGATACATCATGGCCATCGTGTGGGAGGAGGCTCGCTGCAGCCCCGGCGACGCACCGGTTCCCGCGAAGTGGCGCGGCCTCGGCGTGGACTCCACCATTCCCTTCGACAACAAGGTGATCGGGGAAGGCGAGTTGGAAGGCAGGTCGCGCTCCGCTTCGGAGGCGCGCGAGGAAGCCCACCGTGACAGCCCCAACTTCAGTCTGGAAGACAAGATGACCGGCCAGACTAGCGAAGCCTTGATCGCGGAGCTGAAAGCCGCGAAACCGGGCGAGAAGAAGCAGTTCGGCCCCCCGCCGTCGGCCACGGCCTGCAGCTGAGCAGAGGTCTGCTGCCTGCGAGGGGTCCCGCACCACGTCGCCATGCGTGGCTGCGGGCCCCTCGACGCGGACACCGGTTAACGGAAGCGCTTCAGGCCGGGGGCGATGGAGGTGAATGGCCGAGGTGGCGCAGGCCCTCTTCGCGAGTGGGGTGGAACCGGCCGACGGGACCGGGTGGCGGTTGAACCAGGCCGCATCCAGGCCGGGCTCCTTCGTCTCGTGGCCCGCCCGACAACGCAGCCACACCGAGTCGTCGCGCAGGCAGAAGACGATCCAGTCCCGGTACGCGCCGCACCCGGGGCACGTGCGGACCTCGCCGTCGACGACGAGCGGCTGCAGCCAGCGCATCATCACCCCGGCCACCTCATGGCGCGACGGCACCCGCAACGTCGGCGGCAGGAGGTCGGGCACCGCCACTTCCTCTGCGGCAGGGGCCGTTGGAGTCGGCTCGAGGCAGCCGGGCCACGGCTGGGCGGTCTGCAGCCGCCGGAGCAGCTCGTAGCCCGCACGCTGGGCTTCACGGAACGCACGGTCCTCGCGTACGCGTCGAAAGAACACGACTTTCTCCTTCTCTGTCATCGGGCAGGCGCGTGGAACACGCCTCATACGTCTGACCTGCTGCCACTCGGGAGATCGGCGACGAGCCGCACAACAGCGGATCCTCTGGGGGCAGGGGCTGTCAGTCGCGGCGGATGACAGTGAGCCGCTCCTCAGCGCTCTCGGGCACAGTGTGGCGAGGCACCGGGACCGGGGAGGCGAGTGAGGACGCGAACGCGGCGACCAGGTCATGGGGGACGCTGGCGCTGAAGCTGGCACACCACAGGTACGGGGCGCCCGGAACGGGGTCTGCCCACGCCTGCCAGCCCACCAGGTCAGGACGCGGGTCGGCGTCCTCGATGAGCGGCGGCAGCATCTCCAGAGAGAGGCAGGCGGAGAACCCGGGGTCTGTCGCATTGGTGCGGGGGCGATCCACATCGCGGATCCAACCCCGGGCACTCAGCGCGTCGAGGACCGTCTCGGGCCCCTCGAAGCCGACGTCGGGTCCCTCACGGGCGTCGATCGCCACGAGGAGATCGGCAAGCGCCTCGTGGGAGACGCCCGTGGTGAAGTACGCGTTCCACTGCGGCATCGCGGAGGCGGCATGGCCGCGGGCGCTCAGTTGCCAGGCAACGGGCAGACCGCCCAGCTCGAACGGATAGGCCGCGAGGATCCACTCGGCCCCACACAGCCCATCCGGGCTTAGAGAAGGGTGTGACGGGATGTGGGCCACATACGCCAGCCGAGGTCGGACAGGGTGTCGCCGATCCGCTCGGCGAGCACACCGTCGTCACCGGCCAGATGACGCGGGGTGACCCAGTACACCGGGTCCGGCAGGTTTGGTCGGGAGCGGTCGTTGGAGTGGTGCGGGAGCAGGGGCGCCTCCATGGGCTCGTAGGGCGGAACACTGGCTCCAGGATCACTGGCATCACCTCGTTGACCAGGCCCTCCGGCAAGGTGTTGCAGGTTGACATAGCTGCGCAGCTGCTGACCAGTCGTTTCGGGATCTTCCCTGTCTGCCTGTGGCGAACTGTGTCTTTCATCATCCAATCAAGGCGTTTGCCAGCGAACTCGGTCGTTCCGGCTTCTCTGACAGTGAATCCAGTAGCGAGGAACGAGCACGCTCTACGCGGTCCGTATGTCGGCCGCGTCCACCGAACCGGGCGAGCACCTGCGCCCGTTGTCAGTGCACCATGCTGCCCTCAGCCTCACCCTCGCGCAGCCGGCGCGCCTGTTGAGATGGAGGACGACATGAGTGACGGCACACGGACTGCCGCACATTCGCCGGAGGACGCGCTGCGTGCCGTCGGCACCCTTCTCGGCCGTACCGGGACCGCCTCCTGGCTCCCGGCGAGAACCGACCCCGCATCCACGTCCACGACCAACTGACCGTAGGAGCCACGCCATGCCCGACGGAGAGGTCGCCCTTGAACTGGCTGCGCTCCGCCGCGCCCTCGAAGTCGGGCCGGCGCGCATCAGCGGCCAACTTGCCCTGATCGCACAGCGATCCGACCAGATCGACAAGACCGTCGAGGAACTCGGCGACAGGGTCACTGCCCTGGAACGCACCCGCTGGCCCCTGCCGGCCGTCGGAGTACTGGCCAGCCTCGCAGCTCTCGGACACGCCGCATGGTCGGCGCTCGGCCACTGATCGCACCGGACGACAGAGACACTCGCCCTGGGTACGTGGCCTTCGTGGTCACCTGGTCGGCGTTCGCAGTGTGGTTCCTGGGACATAACGTGACGTAGCGTCGAGTGTCCGCGAGTTGGCCGCCTTCCGACTCGTCAACTCGTCGATGTGAAACAGGTCGTGACCGTACGGTAGGTGCGCAGGGTCAGTACAGCGCCGAGCGAGCGTCCAGAGATCAAGGCGGAGCCGCAACAGGGAGATTCATTGACGTCGCCGCCACTTCCTGTCAACGGCCATTTCGTTCTCCCCGTAGGCGGCCAGAAGTTCGCCCCGCTGGCGGCCATCGAGATGTCCCCGGTGGCGGCCAGATAATTCCCCGCCCTCGGGTCGGTCGGGTCAGCTGAAGGGCTTCACCCCCTGTCCGCTGGTGGCCTGGGTGAGCCGGTAACTGTCACCCTGAGTGACGACGATGTGAGCGTGGTGCATGAGCCGGTCGACCGTCGCGGTGGCCAGGGTCTTGGGCATGATCTCGTCGAATCCGGAGGGGTGAAGGTTGCTGCTGACGGCGACCGACCGGCGTTCGTAGGCGGCATCGACCAGGCGGTAGAAGCCTTCGGCAGCGTCCGGCGAGACCGGCAGGAGGCCGATGTCGTCGACGATGATCAGGTCCGAGCGGATGATCTTCGCGAGGGCTCGGGCGATCGAGTCGTCCGCGCGGTGCCGACGGACCAGGGCTCCGAGGTCCTCGATGGTGAACCAGGAGACGGTCAGCCCGGCCTCGATGGCGGTCTGGCCGAGGGCCTCGGTGAAGTGGCTCTTGCCGGTGCCGGAGGGCCCGCAGATGCAGAAGTTCTCCCGCCGGCCGATCCATTCCAGGGACTTGAGGGCGTCCTGGGTGGGGCGGGGGATGGCGGACTTGGTCTCGTCCCAGTCGCCGAAGGTCTTGCCGGTGGGGAAGCCGGCCCGCTTGCGGCGGGTGTGGAGGTTGGCCCGGTCGCGGCCGGCGGCCTCCTCGGCCAGCAGGACGCGGACGACCTCGGCCGGGTCCCAGCGTTGGGCCTTGGCGGTGGGGATCAGGTCGGCCAATACCCGACGCAGGTGCGGGAGTTTGAGCCGCCGGGTCAGCTCGATGGCCTCGGCGAGCGGGTCGCCGTTGGTGCCGGGAACGGTGCGAAGTGGGGTGGCCATCAGGCGGGATCGCTTTCGTCGTGCTCGGAGACGTCGGAGGCGGGCTGGGCGGGCAGGCCGAAAGAGGACCAGGCGGAGGTGCCAGGCTGCAGGGAGTGTTCCTCGCTGCGGCGGACGGGTTCGGTGTGCTCGCGGGTGGCCTGGTAGTCGACGATGGACAGCAGGTCCTTGTCCGCGAACCGGCCGGTGACCGCGGCGGTGCCCAGGGCTCGGTCGACCTCGGCCACCGAGTAGAGCTTGGACAGGGCGACGGCCTCGGCCATCTTCGCCTTGATGCGGCGGACCCCGCTGGCCCCGGCTTCAACCAGCCAGGACGCGGCCCCGGGACCGAGCTGGAGGAAGGCAGCCTCCTCAGCCGAAGTGGCCTTCGGGGTGCGGTCGTTGTCCTTGTTCTCCCGCGGCGGGTAGTGGGCGTCGTCCAGGACCGGGGTGCCCGGCTGCCCGCGGCGGTGGCGGGCGGCCTCGAGGGCCGAGCCGTCCTCGCCGACCGCGGTGACGATCAGCTCGTCGCCGTGGAACCGGGCCCAGACCCGGTTGTCGATCAGTTCGTGCGGAACCGAGTAGCGGACCCCTTCGACCGAGATAGTGGACTCCCAGTTCACCCGCCGGGTGGTGCCGAACGCGGCGGTGAACGGCCTCCTCGGCAGTGGGTGCAGCCGCTGTCGTTCCTCGGCGAGCCGCTCGATGGGCTTGCGCCGAGTCGCCCGGTGGGTGCGGGAGTTGACCTCGTCGCAGAACGCGCGGCAGGCCGCCTCCAGCTCGCCGAAGGTCTTGTAGTGGTCGCGCAGGTTGACGTCCTTCGGCACCAGGTCGGCCTTCGCGATCCGGACCGTCGCCTCGGAACCGCCCTTCGTCTCTGGGTCCGCGGGCAGGCAGGTGCGTATGGTCGTGCCGTAGTGCCGGGCGACCTCGACGATCTCCGGGTTGCGGACGGCGATCCCGGCAACGTGGTCGGTGGTGACCGTCTTCTCGTTGTCCGTCAGGACGTAGGCCGGCACCCCGCCGATCCGGCGGAACGTCGCGTCCAGACACGAGGTGACCGTCGGCAGCGTCTTGTCCCAGATCGGGATCACGATGCGGAAGCGGGACCAGGCCAGCCAGGCGCACCACAAAATGGTCTTGCGGCCGGCGATGGTCGGTCCGTCGCCGAAGTCGTACTGAATCCACAGCCCCGGCTCGGTCACCCACGGTCGATAGACCCGCCGCCGACCAGCCCTGAACTGGGCTTTCGCCTCGGCAACGGTGCGGCGGGTGGTGCGTTCCCCGCCGGTGAAGCCCATCGCGACGATCCTCTTGTGCACCACGTCCGCGCGGATCTTGCCGTGCGAGCGGACCACCAGTTCCTCGATCTTCGGCAGATAGTCGTCGATCGCGCGGGCCCGGTGACGGCGCTGGTCCGGGTGCTGGCCGGCGGCCCGCATCTTCACATAGCGGGCCACCGTGTGGTGGTCGACGCCGGTCAGTTCGGCCGCAGCGCGGTAACTGCCCGTGAGGTCGTACGCCTCAAGGATCTCCATGATCTCCCTGCTGTTCTTCACCCGCCCGAGCCTCGCTGAGCGGGATGCGTCCAATGCGAGCGGGGAGATATCTGGCCGTACGTGGGGAATCCCGTGGCCATCAGTGGGGCGGTAAATGACCGCCTATGGGGAGCTTGTCATGGCCGCCGTCAACTTCCCCCCATTTCTCCACCACCGGGATCCCGCACAGGTTCCGTGAAGCACATCCACCACGTGATCGAGAACTTGATGGCTGGGCGGCCGGAGGCGTGCCACCTGGCGAAGGCCCTGGCCAAACAGGCTCGTGCCACGCACCGCCGCATGGCGAGAGCACGTGCCGTTGGGTTCGAGGCGTACGAGACGACCCTCACCGACCTGCTTCTGACGGAGCTTGCACATGTGGACCCGCGTTTCTGGCGGGTGGTTAGGTTCAAGCCGCACGAGGAGCGAGGAAACGGCGCCGACTGGGAGTGGTGGATCCAGCGGAGCGACTCGTCGTGGGTGCGCCTCTGGATTCAGGCCAAGCGCCTCTACCACCCCGGCGAACGCTACGAGGAACTCAAGCGCAAGATCCGGAGAGGATCAGACGGCAGGATTCGGCAGAGTCGGTTGCTGGTCGAGGCCGCGCGACGGGAAGGCCGGAACGGTAACGTCCTGCCGGTCCCGCTGTACGCCTTCTACAACTGCCTGCAGGGTAAACGGGCTGAGCCATGGCCGTGTAAGAGACTTGAGCCGTGTCAGCAGCAGCCCCTGCTCGGCATCACGATCGCCCCTGCCCAGCAGATCGACGAGCTGATTGTGAAGGGTAAGAACGGCTACCGCGACGTACTGGCCGAAAGTAAGCCGCTGTCGTGCCTGGTGCACTGCCCGACAGTGTGGTCGGGGCATCCTCAGGACTCGTACGCCTCGACGCTGCTGATGGGCATGGAGTGGCTGCACACCAATGACGACCTCCCTTCGGCTCCGTCTCTGCCTGGCCGCATCGAAGAAGCGCTTGAGACGGACGACGAGGTGGTCGCCGAGGAGTCGGGCCCTCGGATCGCTCTCATCACGGGTCACACGGCGCTCCCCGGTGCCCGCATGGATGAAGTGCCACCAGGGCTGGCCGACCTGCGGAAGCGGTTCGACCTGCGGGCACTGGAGCGGCAGGGGTGGCGGGAAACGACGTGACAGCGCCCCGGGCAGAGTACGAGTCAGATCCCGGGGCGCTTTTCCACATCGGAAGGAGGCGGAGAGCCTATGACCCGCGCTCAACTTGACCAAGCACGAGGCATGTCCCACCTGGTATGGGTTCCGTGTTGCCATAGGCCCGTATTGCGTAGCAGCACTGTCACCACCGTTCGGGTCGCCGTGTCGATGACGCAGGTGCAATCTCGACGCTGGTGGACGCGCCGGGCACCTGGGTACTTCGGGTCGCCTCCGTAGGTTTGCTCGGGAGACATGACGCACCGCAGCACTTCACTCTCATCGAAACCGAGCTCCTTCGCCCGGGACAGGGCGTGCCGGCTCAGCGTGACGCCTGCATGCGTGAGAAGTCGGGTCAGCGCGCGCTCTCGACGAGCATCACGTCGGGCGTTCGTCATGAGGCGACATCACCGGACACTAGATCCATGACAGCGCTTCTGCCCCAGTCGCCGCTGCGCTTCCGCGTGGGAATCGCTTCCAGCGCGAGGTGACGAGCGATCTCCTCATACGAGTACCCCGCCTGGCTCCGCAGGCGCTTCGCGACGGCCCTCGCGTGATCGATGGACCGGGTGGTCTCGATCACGGTGTGGCTGTCGTGCATCCGAAGGGCAGCGAACGTTTTGATCACCTCCCGCAGAACTCGCTCTTGTCCGGAACCTTCAACGGTCGACTTCACCGACTTGCCCGCCTCCAGAACCTGGACGCCGAAGTGTTCGACCCACCTGTACGCGACCAGCCGGTCCAATTCGCTGGGAAAGAGGGAAGAGTCGGCTACGTAGAGGGTGCGGACAGGCACGGGTGTGGTCACGAGGTGGACAAGGTCTGTGAGCCCGAAGTCCGGAGTGCTCGGGGTGAAGGAGAAGGCGAAGAGGTGGTCGTGCGCCGTCGCGATGTTCTGGACGTCCCTCGATCGCGTGAGGTGATCTCGTTCGTCGTCTGGTCCGTAGACGGCCATCACCTCGAACTCCTGGAGAACTTGATGTGACCTCCCACTGGTACGGATCCGCTCGCCATCGACCGTCCGGGGGGCATCGTCGTCCCAGCACGCGTCTTGGAGGAGCCGGTGAACGACCTGCTTGTTGAAGTCCCGCTCACCCTGCACGCCATCCCACATGTAGCCCGCTTGGTTGAGGAGGTCCGCAGTCTGTGCCAGCGTCAGTTGAAACCCGACGTGCAACTTGTGTGCGAGCCGCACCACTTCGTTCTTGCTCAGGCCGCGGCCGATGTCCAACTGGCCCTGCTTGCCTCGTTGGCGAGGAAGAAGTGCCCGAAGTGCAGCGCAGGTAGCCTGAACCTGGTTGCGAACACCTCGCTCGGTGTTCCGCAGAGGGTGATCGGGTTCGATGACATCACCGGCCACGGTCAGTGTCGCTCGGTGATACCGGATCTCGTCGCGAACCATCTCCCGGGTGATCGGATCGCCCAGGTCATCCCACCTGGACACGCGGATGCTATCCACGAGATCGGCACGCAGGCAGAACAGAACCTCCTGGAGTGCTGGACGATCGCCCGCCGCTACCCTGCTGCGTGACTTCGCTTCGGTACGCCATAGCGTCCCGTCTTTCGGCGCCTTGTCTCCATGACGCACCACGCGATACCCGATTTCGGACGTCGACATGCTTCCCTCCAAGGCTCTGGCCAGTAACGGAGCGCCACTCTGTCAGCTCCCTGGGTCCCTGCAAGCGATCAATTAGTCCGGCGATTTCGACGATGCGGACGTTCAGAACGTCGAGGTCCCGGTCGCTGATCTGGGAGCGCAGCATTCGCGCGGACTCCGTGGCCCACTCCAGATACGTCCACAGCCCCTCGAAGGCGGTGAGATACGGCCGCTGCAGGTTCATCGCGGTGCTGTGGACGCCGCTGAGGACCTGCCGGATGTGCTTCCGTTCTGCGCCGGGGCGAGGGTTGATAAGCATGTGCCGATCCTGTCAGCGCGGCCCCCAGGTGCAGGTTTCTCATCCGGCCCGCGCGACGGTGAGGGACGGTCCCGAGGGCGTGCGGGCTGACATTCGACTGACGCGTGCTTCGGCGGTTCTGATCACCCCCGGGCGGCCGCCCGCGCAGCTTACAAAGCTCATCAATCTGCCGCCAATGAGCGAGTGAAGAAGCTTCGGCTGCTGGTAGCCCTGCTTGGGCGACCGACAAGCGCCGCCGGGGGCGGTCTTGCGACGTCGGGTGCACCTATGCCCGGCACCATCCGGTCCGGAATCAGTCCGTCGGATTCGGGCTGAATCGTGGGGCGTTGAGCCGTAGACTTCGGCAGCCAACGCCGACGAGGTCCGGCCGTTGCGCGCGTCTGCGGGGGAGGAGAACGCATGCAGGACCCTTCGGACTCGATGGAGATCGCCGAGCCTGAGGAGAACGGCCGGGGCGATACCGTCGATTCACCTGTTGTGGACGATCCGACGTCCGACTCGGACATCGATTCGACGACGGTGTCGACGGTCCTAGTGGAGGTGCTCCCAGGAGTGGCTGTCGTCGCCGGTGAGGTCCCACCGGAGCTGAAGCCCGATCTGATCGACTTCGGCATCGTGCCGGCTGCCGACCGCAAGCAGATCTCAGCGATCCTCGCCTCGATCGGGAACGCCGCGACCGTGCTCGGCAATCTCGGAAACGCGTTCGCCAGTGTTCAGGGGCTCTACAGGATCGACGCCACGACACAGGCCCTCCTGAACAGCGGCGCGACGCTCGCCGTCAAGGACGGCGGGAACCTCGGAACGGTGATGATTCCTGGCCGCTTCCTGCGTCAGGCCCGCTTCTACTCCGTGAATGCGGTGAGCAAGGCGCAGACCGCGGCCTCGATCGGGCCTGCGCTGGCCATGGTCGGCCTTCAGATGATGTTGAGTGAGGTCTCGGGCCTCGTCAGGACCAACCTCGCGGTGACCAGTCAGGTCCTCACCGCCATCCGCAAAGAACAGTGGGCTGAACTGACGGGGCTCGTCGCCGCCATCGATCGCGCGGTCGACCAAGCGCGAGAGATCGAATCGGTACCGACGTCCTTGTGGGAAGACGTCGCGGGCAGCGGAGCGCTGCTGCACAAGCAGCTTGAGCTCTACCAGGAGAACGTCCGCGACCACGTCAGGCAGATCGGTCGGGCCGACGCACGCAGCCACCGTGAATATCTGCAGACGAACGCCGAGGCGATCGCCTTCGATGCCTACGCCCTCTTGTCCTCCCTCAAGGCATGGACCGGGTATCACGCGCTCCGCGCCGCAAGAGCGAGAGCCGCTGGACGCGAAGACGCCGCCGAGGCGCAGTACGCCGAGGTCATCGCGCGTGACACCCGCGCGGGGTTCGACTCCGCTCTCGCCGAATCGACGAGCCTCGTCGACGCGCTGACGCGGGAGCTGCGGATCACCGCCGAACTCCCCGGACCCGACACGTGGCCGCTGCCGGGGAAGCGGAAGGACGTGAAGGCAGCCCGAGAGACCTCCGCTCGTCTCCTGGAGGCGATCGAGCCTCTTGCCGACGCTCTCCATCCGCCGGCTCCCCCGCTTGAGGCTCCGGGCGTCGTCTGCGCACCTGAATCGCTGGATGGCGAGCCGTACCTTCGCATCCTGCGATGGCTCCTTGAGGACGGTGAGACCCTGCGTGTCCTTGGCTTCCCCGATCAGCTGGATGCCCTCGGTCCCGTTTCTGCGATCGTCGGTGGAGCGAAGGACAAATTGGCGGCAGCAAGGGACAAGACTGCGGCAAAGACACTGGTCGCCGTCACGGATCGCCGCATCATCACGGCCAAGACGAACGCGTTCCTTGAGCAAGCCGAGATCCGGCAAGACATCCCTGCTGACCAAGTGCGATACGTCCGAGCAACGACCACACAGGACAAGAGCGCGCGCTTGGCGATCGACCTCATCACGCGCGACGAGAACATCCGGTGGCTCTTCCACGCTGACATGGACAACACGCAAGTGGGCGCGCTCGCGGCCGTGCTTGCCGAGTCGATGACGATCCCCGACGTTGAACGGGAGGAGCTGCAACGGCGACGCTACGCCTCCATCGAGGCGGGCAAGAAGAGCGAGAGTGCTGGTACGAGGTCTACCGTACCGACTGGACCCGAGGCCACGATCCGCGACGCCGAGTAGGCCCCGAGCCGATTGACCAGTTCGTGGCTGGGGTCGATAGGGGAGCGGCCACCGCGCCTTGCGGAAGCTGGTGCCCGCCGTGGCCGCCCCCACTGACGTCAGTAGGTGATGACGAGCCGTACGGAAGGCCGGTCGATCACGGCTCCGTCAGCGAGGTCGCTGTCCGGTGTGTCCGCGGGGTAGGCCGTGACCGCAGGTTCCACGGTCCTGGCCGGGCTCCAGGCGCGGATCTGCGCGCAGATCCGCTCGGCGAGATCGGCGCCGGCCGGGCCGTAGCCGACGGCTCCCAGCCGGAACCGGGGTTCGGTGCCCGGGTCTTCGGCGGTGCGCTCCAGGGTGAAGTACGCGATGGAGTCACCCTCGACGAGAGCGGGGCTCAGGGCGGGCGAGGCGGGGCGGTGAAGGCCGGCCTCCATCGCTGCGGGATTCGCGGTGATACGGCAGGTCGCTCGCTCGGTGGCACTCAGGCGCAGCCAGACGCCGTCGAAGGACTCGACGGGGCCGACCGTCGCGTCGGTCCAGACGACCGTCTTCGGTCGGGTGAGGGCGTCACGCAGGAGTTCCGGGACGATGGGCTGGTCCTCGTCCCAGTAGAGCCTGACGAACCGGTCGTCGTCGATGTAGTCGTTCCGCTCTCCGTCCTGGCCGATCACCGGGAGGAAACCGCACATCTTCACGGAGTCGGACGTCATCCGGTCCTTCTCGCGTCGGAACGCCACGGACCGCGACAGCCCGCGCCATCGCAGCGGGACGACGAGGCGTCCGCCGACGGCGAGCTGGTCCCACCAGGTTCCGGGGAGGTCCCACATGCCGACGGCGGCGATCATGCGGTCGTAGGGGCCGAACTCCTCGGCACCGAGGGCGCCGTCCCTGGTGACCACGCGGACGTCGCCGTATCCGTTCGTGTCCAGCATGCGGCGGGTGTAGGCGGTCACGTCGGGGTCGATGTCGCACGTGGTGACGTGTCCCGACGGTCCGGCGAGGTGTTTGAGCAGGGCGGCGTTGTAGCCGGAGCCGGCCCCGATCTCGAAGACGTTGTCGCCTTCGCGAACCGCGAGTTGGACGAGCATGAAGTGCACGACGTCGGGCTGGGAGGCGCAGCTCAGCGGGAGTGCGTCCTCGTCGGGGTTCTCCTTGATCGTGACGCTCTTGTTGGCATACGCCTCCTGGAGGGGCGCGTCGGGGAGGAAGCCGTGGCGGGGTACGGTCCGCATGGCGGTCTCGACGCGTGCGTCGCGGAGGCCGGAGGGGTCCTGCTTCAGGATGGCGTCGACCAGGCGGTTGCGCAGGTCCTCGGGGGAGGCGCCGGTGTCCGTGTTCATCGCGTCCTTTCGGAAGGTGCCCGGCCGTGCGTACGGCGAGGGCAGATCGTACTCATGTGCTCTGGTGGGCGGGTGCGGTTCGCGACGTCATCCCGCGAGGAGCATGCAGCGGTCCCAGGGAACGGTGAGCGCCGTGTTGACGGGGCTGGTGAGACGGACCAGGTGGATGCCTGCCGTGCCGTCCATGAGACCGGCTCCGTGCGGTAGTCCGCCCTGGTCTAGGTGCTCGTCGAGCCGGGCGTGCAGGTGGGGCAGACTCGCCGCGAGTTCGTCGTCGATGGCATCGGCGGAGGCGCGGGAGACGGTCTGTATGAGCCCCGCCCAGCCGTGGCAGAGGGATGCGTCGGTGAGCTGGGCGAGCTGCCGGTCGTCGGCCAGGCATCCGGCGAGGGCCTGTTCGGCCTGGCGTTGCCGGTCCCGGTTGCCGAGGGCGATGCCGGCGAGTTGTTGGGCGCGGGCGATGCCGGGGGCGCCGTAGCACCAGGACGGGCGTGTCGGTCCTGGGCTCTGGAGCTTGCCGCGTCGGTGTTCGTCTCGGGTGATCAGGCCCGGCCACCAGGTGTGCGAGCCGGTGCCGGTACGCCAGTGGTCGAGCCAGTCGCAGATCCGGGTGATGGCTTGCGTCTGTCCTGGCACCGTGTGGCCGTGGCGCAGGGCCGTGGCCAGCAGCGCGAGCGGTCCGGCGATGCCGTGGGCGAGGCCGAGGTTGCCGTGTCCGCCGGGCCAGCGTGGCGATGGGCGCAGATCGGGGCTGTCGCTGGTCCACCAGCCGGGCAGGGGTTGCGCGTCGATGGTGATCGGTTCGGTCAGTCGCACCAGGTAGGCGAGGGTGTCTCGCAGTTCCGTCTTGTGGCCGCGGTGCAGGTGGTACGCGCCCAACCCGGTCAGTCCGTTGATGAGGTCGTACTCGCCCAGGGTGGGCAGCGCGCCGCGGTCGATGCGGGCGTGTGCCTGCCCGAGGCGGTGGCGCGTGACGTCTGCGACGTGTCTGTCCAGGATCGCCAGGGCGCGTGCGGCGGTGCTCGTGTGCGAGAAGCTGAGGACGTAGGCGACGGCAGCGGCGCCCTCGTACAGTCCGCATGCTTCGGAGGCGGCCTGGATCGGGCCCTTGACCATGGCGGCGGCCCACGGCCGGAGCGCGTCCGGGTCTTCTTCGCCGCTGCGGGCCCTGACGGCATGCAGCAGGGCGACTCCCGCCGCGCCGGAGTACAGCGACTGTCCCCAGCCGGGCCTGGTGGGTGTCGGCAGTGCGTCGTTGTTCATCAGCGGTTCTCCCCCGGCCAGGCGGCCCACGCGACGGCGGACTGACGCGCCAGGTGCCGGCAGATCCTCTCGTCCTTCCGGTCCAGGCCGCGCAGGCGGTTGTGGTGCAAGTGCAGGAGAGATTCCAGGACGGAGTCGAGGTCCATGCTCTCGGCGATTCGCTCGCGATACAGCGCCAGGGCCACGGCGCGGCTGTGCCACGCCTGGGCGAGCGCGTCGCCCCAGCCGCGGGCTCGGGGTGTCGCGCGGCGAACGAGGCTGATGGCCTGGTCACTGACGCCTCGCTCGACATGAGCGGGAGGCACAGGACGGTTCGTCAGCCATCGCATGCCCTCGTCGGGACCGAGCAGGGCGCAGACGATGTCCACCATGCCGACCGCGGCCAGCGCGCGTCCGTCGACGGGGTCGGCTCTCAGGCCCTGCAGGGTGGCGAGGGCGTAGGCCGAGTCGGCCGTGAACACCGCCTCGGCAGTGCGCAGAGCCGCGCCTGGGCCGTAGCGGCCGATCTCCGGGGTGTACGTGTCGAACACCAGCCTGCTGCTGAGCCCCTCGTGGCGTAGTCCGGTGGCCCATCGGGCGACCAGCTCGGTGCAGGCGGCGTACTGCCCCGGGCTGCTGGTGCGGATGCGCAGGCGCAGGTGGTCGAGGTCGTGCGGGGTGCGGTAGCGGACGAACCACCATTCGAGTGCGTCCGGGAGCTGGGCCACGAGCCGTGCGAGGTGGGTGCCGATCAGCTCCTCGAACTGGTCGGGGTGGGTGTAGATCTTGGCGTTCAGCCAGGGTGCCCGCACCTCCCCCGGTACGGGTCCGAGGGCGTGGACGTGGCCGCCGATCCAGCCGTAGCTCTCCTCGGGCGGCGCCTCGGTGAGCACGGCCTGGCCTTCCCGGTCCAGGTGGGCGCGCAGGACGGCAGTGTGGGCCGGCACATCGAGCTGCAGCCGTCGTGTCCGGTCGTCCTCCCGCAGCTCGACGGCGCCGTGGCAGTGCCACCGCTTCCGCCACCGGCCGAGGGCGTCCGTCCACTCCCGCATGTCCGCGCCACGGCCTGGAAGGGCTTCGGCGGTCAGGTGCCAGCGGCTGGGAGAGAGGATCGCGCGCCCGTAGCGCACGCGCGGCAGGAACGGCAGCCGTGCGCCCTGGGCCCCCAGTCGAAGCCGGTCCAGGCGGGGCCGAAGGCGCGGGTCAGGTGGGCTAGGAATCGGGCCATGGGCGGGGGTTGCTTGTCCAGGGCCATGGCGTGGAAGACCTGCGGGTCCACCACACGGCGGCGGGAGATGCTGACCAGGTAGAGGCGGTTGTGCGTGGCCGTGACCGCGAGGTCGTCGACGTCGATGAGTGTTGGCGCGACGTCGTCGGGGCCGCGGTGCTCGCCCAACGGAATCACGTGCGGGAGATACGCGGGGACCCGGGCGACGTTCTCTGTGTGCGGGTACAGCGGCGGGAAGGACAGCTGCGCGGTCAGCGCGTTCTCGACGCCCGCGGGGACTTGGCTGTAGATCTCGTCCAGTTCCGTGCCGGTGGCGACCGGAGTGAAACGGGAGGTGAGCGTTCCCGCGGAGCGTGCCGGTGTCACCGTAAGCGTGAAGTTCCCGCGTTCCAGGGCGCACAGGCTGTCGGCGTGCAGGCGCGCGCACATCTCCACGTGGGGCGGTGCCCCCTGCCCGGTCGGCTCCTCGTCGGCCAGGTGGTCGATCAGGTCGTCGGTGAGGACGATCTCTCTACTGCCGTCGGCCAGTGCCTGCCAGGCCAGTGCCAGCAGCCGCTCGTCACGCTCGGAGAGCGCCGGAGGCGGCGCGGTCATGCGGCTGCCGGGGTACTCGGCCGGGTAGCCTAGCCCGGCCGCTGGGTCGACGACCTCCTTCACCGGCACCAGCGTGCCAGTCCCGTACCGCTCCCAGAACGCGACCTGGTACTCCTTCCACACACCCTGGCCTGTCGGCCGACGCGTCAACCGCAGCAGCACATCGGCCGCGCTCTCCATTTCCCGCGCGACACTTTCGGGAATCCGCGCCTCCGCGTCCAGCAGCAGGTCGACAGCCAGGGGACGGCGGCCCGCGTCGGAAAGCCGACGCAACCGCGCTGCCAGCGCCTGCCGTTGCGGCCCTTGGCGGTTCGCCGGAAGTCGGTTGTGCTCGTGTACGGCGCGTTGCACCGCTTCGAGCTCGTGCAGAACCTGTGCGACTTCGGGGACCGCGCCCGCGTCGGCGCCGTGCAGCCGCTCGATCAGGTGGGAGAGCGGATCGGTGTCGGTCATCGGCGCGCGCAGGCTGGTGATCAGGAACTTCTCGCGTACCAACGCGCCGAGCAGTGCGTCGATGGCCTTCGGCTCGGTTCGGGGGAAGGAGGCAGCCAATTGCTCGGCGAGGGCGGTGAAGCGGACCGGCTGACGCGCGAGGTCCTCGATCACATGGACCGCGCTGGTGCGTCGGACGGTGGCCCCCATCGGTCCGCCGTGCGGGACGTGCAGGCGTCCGCCGCGACGCACCGCCAGGTCGTTCAGGACCACGTCCACGCGCTCCAGCAAGTCGGGGCGTGCTTCCAGACGGACGATGACGTCGTCCAGCCACTCGGTGTCGACCCGCGCCACGGCCCGATTCGCGTCTCCCCATCTCACGTACGGCGTGGAGCCCACGCTGACCGGTGCGACGCCCGCGAAAAGGCCGAACGGGGTAGGTCGCCCGGTGGCGCGCAGCACGTAGCGGACGGTGGCCATGGCAGCGCGCCGGACCTGCTTGGGTCGTGCCGACTGTCCGGCGCAGATCGCGTCGACGCGAGTGGCGAGATCGCCACTCGCCTGCCGGACCGCGTCGGCGAACCGCACGTCGGCCCACACCTGCTTCAGCCACCTGCCGCACGCCTCCGTGTCGGACGGATCGGGCCACCATCCCGGAAGATTCGTCAGCGGCATCGCGGCGGCCCGGAGCAGGGCCACGCCCGTGTGCTGGTAGAGCTTTCCGTCGCTTCCCATTTCCAGTGCCTCCGCCATCAGTCATCAGTGCTGTGAACGGGCGAGGTCGGGAGCGGCAGCGCCCCCGACCCCGTGCACGAGTTGTCGTCAGACGGCGCTCGTGCAGGACGAGGCACAGGACGGATTGCACCCGTCACCGGTGCCGCACGCCTTGGGAAGCAGGTCGGCGTCGACCTCCGTGACGATGGTCAGGTCGATGTCGAACGGGTCGGCGGGCACCTCGGTGGTGGTCGTCGCGGTGGACACCTCGGTGGTGGTCGTCGTGATCGGGCTGAGCGTGGTTACGGTCATGGCACTTCCTCTTCTGTCGGAAGGATCCGAACGGTTCGTCGTGCTGCCCGGCCGGCGCATGGCATCGCCGCGCGGCCAGTTCCTGCGTTCGCACCCTGCGGTGCGACCCCTCTCCGGACTGACCGGATTCCGTGGGGGAAATGGATTCGGAGCATCCGGAGAGGGGAGCCGAGGACACGGGCCGGAGCTATCGGAGCGGGCCCGTGTAGAGCATGGTCAAAGTGGTGCCGGTCGCCAGGGCGGGCAGGAACAGCACCTGAAGGGCGCCGAAGCCGAACCGGCCGACGTACTTCGCCGGATGCCGCAGCACCCATCCGGCCTGGCCCAGCAGCTGCCGGAGAAACCCCTGCCGCACGGTGGCCATCACGCCGCCAACCGCCGGAGGTCCATGGAGACGGCGGCGTCGACGACCGCCCACGGCGTCGTGATCAGCGCCCCGGTCCGGGCCTGCCAGGCGGCGAGGTTCGCCCTGTCCCCCTCCAGATGGCCCAGCATCACGAGCAGAGGGGTGACGACCCCGGCCGCCTTCCCCTGCTCGACCGCGGCCAAAGCGTTGTGCCAGCCCTCGCACAGGGCGCGGCTCTCGAACGGTGCCGCCCGGTCGACGTACGTCTCGACCGCCTCCCACCCGGCATCGGCCATGTACCGCCGGGCGCTGGCCACGCTGTGGTCGGCGGCCTCACCGAGTGACGCGGGCAGACAGGCGTACAACACCAAGCGTGTGCCCGGGGGCACCTCGTGTGATGCGGTCTGCCTCGCACTGCCGTTCATTCTGCGTTACCTCCAGCCAGGCGAGCCGAGACGCCAAGGACCGGCGCCTCGACGAAGAGCCTCGTCGAGGGCAGTCGGCGGCGGTACGCCGTCAGCACGCCGTTCGTCCGCCGTCCGGCGGCGCGCGAAGAGGCGGAGGCACGGCGTACCGCCGCGGCTCAGGTGTGGCGAGGCTGATCGGTCCAGTGCCAAGTGGAAACGAGAGGCGGCGATGGACGCGGTGGACGAAGAGCGCCTCTGCAGGCGGACGCCAGTACGGCGTCATTGGGTGAAGCTGGCCGATTGCACCGAGCCTTCGGGCCTCGCGCGCAGACACGTACGAGAGTTCCTCAAGGGGCGTGCCGCGCCGGAGCGGGTCGACGACGCCGTTCTGATCGCCTCGGAGCTCGTGGGCAACGCGCTCAGGCACACAGTCGGCAGACCGGACTGCATGTGTGTGGAGGTCTACCGGGACGCGGCGGTACTGCGCGTCCATGACGCGGGGCGGGATGTCGCCAGGGTCCGGGCACGCTCTGCGGGGGAGTCGGTGGATGAGTTGACGGGTAGTGGTCTCGGACTGCTGCTCGTCGGGGAGTTGGCCTCTACGTGGTCCGTCCGGCCGACCGCGACCGGCAAGGAAGTGGTCGTGGTTCTCGCCATGGACGCCAGCGGGCTACCCGAGCGCGACGTTCGTCCGCACATCCCAGCGGTACGTCCGCCCCTCACGGCGGAGCTCCACCAACTGAACGGCGGCAACAGAGAGTTCGACGGCCGGGAGAGCACGGAGGCTCGAGACCGCCTCCACGACGGGGGCGGCGGGGCGGCGACGGTTGTTGTACGCGAGGCTCAGGTGCGGCCGGAATGCGGACGTCGGCTTCTTCGGGGCCAGACCGACACTGCTCCCCGCCTTGGCCAGCGCGTGGTGCAGCCGGAGCAGGGGTTCCCAGGGCCCGAGTGACAACCGGACGGCGCCGCGGGAGCCGGCCAGCGGCATGGCGCGTACGGAGAACGCGGAGGGCAGCAGCGCCTCGACGTCCCGCGCCAGGCTGTCCAACTGGCCCGGGGTGACGAGGCCCGGCGTTCCGACGCGGGCGAGGGTGATGTGCAATCCGTCCGTAGGCACCGGGTCAAGACCGAGGGGCGCCAGCTCCTCCTGGCATCGCCCGGCGAGAGCCGCGAGCCGCTGATCATCCGGAAAGGTCAGCATCCAGTAGTACGCCCGGCTGCCGTCCGCCCAGCCCAGGCGCGCCCAATGGTCGGTCATCTCGTCGAGTGCGCTGAACGCCGCCCAGTCGTGGGCCGCGGTGACCGCCGGATCATGCGTGTCGGCGGGAGGCTCGGCAGGGAACGCGGCGGGATCGGCGCTGAGCAGGGACACCCGACGTACTCCTTCGGCTTCACACTGCCCCGGAGTACGACGACACCCTCGGCGCCTACGACGCGGATGACGCCATGGCCAGGGCCGCTGGCTGCGAGCTCCAGGTCCGGAACTCGTCGCCATAATCGCGTACCGACGAATGATCACGCCACGGCCCGGCCTGCTCATGCAGGTCACGGGAGCGTTGGTAGACGGAGCTGATCGGTGATTCCCCGCACAACCGCAGGGCCGCACGGCCCAGGGCCATCGCGTGTTCGATGTCGGGCGTGCGCTGCTGTAGCAGCGCGGTGGCGACGTCGAGGCGTACGAGTGAACGGCTCCAGGAGGAGGCCGAGTGCTCCACCAGATCGTCGATGTGCTCGGCGTCGCGCAGTACCTGCGCCGTGTTGCGCAGCGCCACGTGTGACGTGACGGCGTTGGACAGCGTTCGGGCCCGTCCGTACGGCTCGAAGGAGATGCAGGAGGTCAGCCCGACGGGTACCTCGTGGAGGTCGGAGAGACGGAGTGCCTGTCCGATGGCCTGCTCGACGGCACGCCGGTCGCCGGTCTTGCCGAGGGCCCGGGCCCGGCCGTTGGCCAGCAGGCGGATGGACTGGGCGTGACGCGGGGCTCGCTCGACAGCTGCGGCCGCGCAAGCGTCCGCCTCGTCGTACCGGCCGGCGTAGTAGAGGCTGAAGGAGAGCGTGCCGCACGCCCAGAGGTCGGTGTCCAGGTCACCGATCTCACGGCTGAGATCCCGGGCTTCGGTGCAGTACGCCTCCGAGAGCGCGAAGTCGCCCGTGTTCACCGCCATGTAGCCGAGTAGACCGGAGGCGCGGGCAGCGAGGCGGAAGAGCTCCCGGCGCGTGCGTGGGGGCTGGCGGCCGTCGAGGAGGGTGTGGGCGAGCTGCCGCACCTGGCGGGCCTGGGGACGGAGGACGTACGGCCCATCCTGTTCGTACCGGCTGGCGATGCCCTCCAGCGAGGAGTCGAGGAAGGCGAGCGTCGCGTCGTCGGTGTTGCTGGCCGTGAGCTGCCGGGTCCGGGCGACAATGTCCAGTGGGTTCTCGTCGCCCTCGCGCGACGGAGGAGCACTCGTCGCCTGCTGGCCCGTGCTCGAATCCTCGTCGCGGTCGTGCGCGGAGTCGCCGGCGTACGCCGTGGAGAACAGCTCGGACACGGGTCTGCCCAGCCTGTGCTCCAGAACCCGGCAAGCGTCAGGACGGGGCAGAGTCAGCAACTCCCCGCCGTACCAGCGGTCGAACTGACGCGGAGAGACCTGGAGGGACGCCAGGCGGGGGTCTCGGTCGAGCTCTGCCAGCCGGGCGGCGGCCCGCTCGTACTGGGCGGCGAAAGCCTCGTGCGTCGTCAGGTGCCGTTGCTGGAGCAGCTGCCGAAGCAGCGTTGTCCGTGGCATGGCCCACCCTCCTGGTGCGGCGTAAGGACCGACGCGAAGGCGCGTGCCGGTAGCGAGGTCGTGGCCAGCTCGCCCATCGGTCGGCTGCGGCGCACGCCCGTACCAACGCGTGGCGCGACTCCTGACAGCATGCCGACGCAACCACCAACTAGGCAATATGTCTGGTAAAGTTGACCCGTATGGGTTGTAGAGGTGTCGCCGGTACGGAGAGACTTCCGGCATGGCCTTGAAGAGAAGCCTGGTCCCGCAGTCGGTGTACCGGCGACAACTCGCAGCACGGCTGAAGGAACTGCGTGACGCGACCGGGCTCACCCTCACCGAGGTCGCCGACCAACTGGAGGTCAACCAGGGGTCGCTGAGCCGGATCGAGAACGGTGAACGTGGTACGACGCCGGTCCTCGTCCGGGCACTGCTGGACCTGTACGGCGTCGACGACGAGCATCGGCGCGCCGACGTGCTCGACCTCGTACGGGCGGACAAGGAGCAGCAGAAGCCCTGGTGGCGGAAGTACTCGACGGTGCTCACCCCGACGCGCTACGACGGGTACCTCGCGCTGGAGGCCGGCGCGACGCACCTCGCCAGCTATCAGCCGATGCTCGTGCCGGGGCTGCTGCAGACCGAGGACTACGCGCGTGCCGTGATCTCCCAGATGAGGAAGGACCTGTCCCTGCCGCAGGTCGAGTCCCTGGTCAGGGTCCGCATGGAGCGGCAGAACAGCCGCCTGGGCGGTGAGACCCCCGCCAGACTCTGGGCGATCCTCGACGAAGCCGTGCTGCGCAGGACGGTCGGCTCCGTTGAGGTGATGCGCGACCAGATGCGCAAGCTGGTGGAGGCGAGTGAGCGGCCGAACGTCACCGTGCAGCTGCTGCCGTTCTCGCTCGGCGCGCATCCCGGGCTGTACGGCCCGTTCGTCATCCTGACGTTCCCGCACCCCACGCCGGACCTGGTGTGGCTGGAGAATCCCAAGAACTCCGTGTATCTCGAGTCCCCACAGGATGTGGAGAACTACACGGACATCTTCGACCAGTTGAGGAGCACCGCCCTCGACCCGTCGGAGACCCGCACCCGCATCGCACGCGTCAGCAAGGAGCTCGAAGAGTGAGCACGCCCCGCATGGCCGCCCGGCACGATGTCACGACAGCTCCGTACGACGTCGATCTCGTGCACGCGCGGTGGCAGAAGAGCTCGTACAGCGGGGGTGCGAACGACTGCGTGGAAGTCGCGGAACTGAGCGAACACGCCGCAGTGCGCGACTCCAAGGACATCGGCCGCCGGCCGCTGCTGTTCTCGAAGGCGGCGATGCGCGCGCTGGTCACCGGGATCGCCAGCGGGGCAATCGGTGAGCATCGGAGCTGAGCAGAGAGCTTGGGGCGTGAGGAGAAAGTCGTGACGGTCGTCGTCGTGGGCGCAGGAGTCTTGGGTTTCACGACCGGCGTGGCGCTGTTAGAAGCCGGGTTCTCCGCGCGGCTGGTGGCCGAGGAGATTCCCGTGCGCACGTCGCTCGCGGTCGGCGTGATGTGAGGGCGAGCCCTGGGCGAAGGTCCGGGAGTGGAGCGTTGCGTCGCTTGGCCTCTTCCGGAGGGTCACCGAGAACGACGCGATCGGTGTCCACCTGGTGAGCGGGATGGAGGCCGCCTCCTGTTGAAACACCGCCGTGGAGCGAGCTGCTTCCCGATTTCCGGCATGCCGACTCGTCCGAGCTTCTCAACAGTTTCGGGGCCGCCTCCTCCGCGCCGCGCTTGTCGCCCATCTCCCGTTGCTCGGGAATATTCTCTGAAAGAAGCCAGGATCCGTGTGTGGCGAGGTGAGATGCGCGAGGTATGGAACAGTGATCGTCGTCTGACGGCAATCACTCGCTCGGCTCTCTCGATGCCTGCCCGGCAGGCCGTCATCGACCAGCAGATCAGGCCCGGGGTGAGCGTTCTGGACTTTGGCTGCGGCCGTGGAGACGACGTGCGCAGCCTGCATCACATGCAGCTCGACGCTACTGGCTGGGATCCACATTTCTTCCCGGACGGCGAGCAGAAACCTTCGGAGGTGGTGCTGCTCACCTACGTGTTGAACGTCATCGAGAACCCGGCCGAACGGCGCGAAACCCTGCTGCGCGCCTGGACCCTGAGTCGCCGGGTCCTGGTGGTCTCGGCCCGCCTGGTGTGGGAACGAAACAAGGTGAACGGCGATCAGCTTGCCGATGGGGTCCTGACCGAACGTGGAACCTTCCAGCACCTGTTTGGCGCGAGCGAGTTGCGCGACTTCGTACAGGAGACCACCGGCGTCCGCTGCGTCTCCGCAGCGCCCGGAGTCGTCTACGCGTTCCGGGACGATCCTGCACGCATCGCCTACCTCGCCCGCCGGATCGTGCCCGATGCCGAGTGGCTAGCCTCCGAGGACACCGCCTCCGCTATCGCTGCGGTGGTCGACTTCACCGAGCGGCGGGGCCGATTGCCCCGGTTGGAGGAAATGTCAGTTCCTCTATCAGAACTGTTGAGTCACCTCCAAGGTACCGAACTCCAGCGCTTGGTCCGACGCTCTGCCGACCCGGAGAAGATGGCTGCGGGTGGCAAGCGCACCACGCTGAACACGTTGCTGTTCCTTGCAGTGGAGCTGTTCAACGGACGCGGCCCGTTCGGCACCCTGCCGCTGCCCATCCAACTCGACATCCGGTCCTGTTTCTCCTCCTACCTGGAGGCATGTAAACGCGCCGACCGGCTCCTGCTCAAGCTGCGCGACGACACCTACGTACGCGGCGCGATGCGGGCCTCGGAAGCCGGCAAGCTCACGCCGACCGCGCTCTATGTGCACCGCCGCGCCATCGACAGGCTGCCCACCGTGTTGCGACTGTATGAGCACTGCGCCGCCATTGCCGCCGGCCGCCCGCCGCAGTGGTCCGTGGTGAAGCTCAAGCATCAGGGACGAGCCGTCAGTTGGCTCGATTACCCCGACTTCGACACCGACCCGCACCCCAGACTGCACTCCTCCTACTCGATCGAGATGCGCAGCCTGGACACGACCCACCTGTCCTACGACAACTCGGCCAACCGGCCACTGCTGCACCGCAAGCATGAGTTCCTGGCGCCGGACGACCCGGACGTGCCCAAGTACCGGCGGCTGACGGAGGCCGAAGTGCGGGCCGGACTGTACGACCAGCCGCACTTGATCGGAACCGAGCAGGGCTGGGAAGCCGAGCTGGAGCGCTGCTCGCGCGCTCTTCGCGGGCACCGACTGGTGCGCCGGCCTGCGAGCCCCAGAGGGATCCCGCCTCCGCAGGGCTTGGGAGAGGATGCAGAGCTGGAGCCCCCTACGGCTGGAGCTGGTTGACCGCAGCGGCCAGGTCGCCGACCTCGAACCCATAAACCTGGGAAGGGAGCCAGGACAGGCGCAGCCCGTTGGACACGATCTCATCAGGCAGGCCCATGGCTGTCAGCACGTGACTCGGAGTGTAGGAGGCGCTGGTGCATGCCGAGCCGGTGGCCACGGCCGCGACGCCCTTGAGGCCGATGATCAGGGCTTCGGCGTCCACGCCCTCGAAGGAGAGGTTGAGGATGTGCGGCACGGAGTGTTCGGGGTCGCCGTTCACGTGGTAGCGAGTGCCAGCGAGCCCGGCGAGGAGCTGCTCGCGGAACTTCTGCGCTCCGGCCAGCCACTGCTGGTGCTCCTTGCGGAAGATCTCCTCCGCCTTCGCCAGTCCCATGATCAGCGGGACGGGCAGGGTACCCGGGCGGAGCTTGCGCTCCTGGCCGCCGCCGAACATCAGAGGCTGTAGCGGGAGCCGGTCCCAGCCGCGTCGACGGACCAGCAGCGCGCCGATGCCCTTCGGGGCGCCGATCTTGTGGCCGCTGATGCTGATCAGATCGATGGGCGCGATGAGGTCTTCCGGGAGCTTGGCGAAACCTTGGGCGGCGTCGACGTGGAAGTACGTGGACGTCTCGCGGAGGATTCGGCCGAGTTCGCTGACGGGCTGGATGACACCCGTCTCGTTGTTGACGTGCATGAGCGACACGAGCAAGGTGTCCGGACGCAGGCGCTCGCGGACAGCTTCGACGCTGACCCTGCCGTGCTGGTCGGGCTTGAGGAAGTCGACCTCGAAACCGCAGCTTTGCAGGTGCTCGAGTGGTTCGAGGACCGCTTTGTGCTCGATGGCCGAGGTGATGATGTGCCGGCGCCCGGTCTGCTCGCCGTGCGGCGCGATCCCGAGCAACGCGATGTTGTTGCTCTCAGTCGCTCCGCTTGTGAAGATCAACTCTTCGGCTGGCGCGCCGAGTTGTGCAGCGAGCTGCGTACGCGCCTGCTGTACCGCCTTCTTGGCGCGCGTACCGTACTCGTGAGTACGGCTGCCAGCGTTACCAAAGTCTTCGGTCATCCAGTGGAGCACGACATCAGCGACGCGTGGATCGACGCGCGTGGTCGCGGCAGCATCAAGGTACGTTACCGACATCATTACTCACTTCTACGAGAATCCCGTCCAGTACGTCACTGAGATCACGTACGATACCGCCGTGATCGATCAACGAGGAGCTCAGGCGGCAGGGGGGGCGACGTTTGTCGGCTTCGAGTACATTTTTCCTGCCATCAGGGGAGTTCAGGCGGGGCGAGAGTTCTTCGTTTCGATGTGTCCGCTCCGGCTGATCCCCAAAATCTTCGTCTTCGATGACGATGAGATCGCCCCGGAGGTCCGCGCGCAGCGCGTTCTCAACAAGGGCAGACTGCCAGCGCTCACTCGGTACATTCTGGACAATCCAGACGATTATGTTTTTAGTGCGCTCACTGCCTCGATCGATGGCGAGATCGCCTTTGAGGGCATTGCGAGCGAGGGCGCTGGGATGCGCGCCGGGCAGATCCGCGTGCCGATGGCGGCGCGCTTCTTGATCAACGATGGGCAGCACCGCCGCGCTGCCATCGAGCTCGCACTCAAAGAGAACCCCGACCTGGGTGACGAGACGATCGCCGTCGTTTTCTTCCACGACGCGGGTCTGGGGCGTTCCCAGCAGATGTTCGCCGACCTGAACCGGCACGCCGTGCGCCCGTCGCGCTCGATCGGCGTGCTCTACGACCAGCGTGACGATCTTGCCAGTCTGACCCGGCTGCTGGCCCTGAAGTCCTCGGTGTTCAAGCAACACGTCGAGATGGAGAGCAGCACGCTGTCGGCACGTTCGCGCAAGCTATTCACGCTCAGCGCCCTGCACTCGGGTAATCAGTCCCTGCTCCAGGGGCTGGAGCTGAAACGTGACGAGGCAGCCGTGCTGACCCAGGCGTTCTGGGAATACGTTGACACGCTCATCCCCGAGTGGGCGATGGTCCGCGATCGCCGCATGACCGCTCCCGACGTGCGTCAGAACTACATCCACAGCCACGGCATCGCCTTGCACGCCCTGGGACGTGTCGGCAACAGCTTGTTGCGTGAATCCGTCGACGACACCGTATGGCAACCGCGCCTGAAGAAGCTTGCCGCGGTCGACTGGTCCCGTACCAATACCGACTGGGAGGGCCGCGCGATCATCGGCGGCCGGGTCTCCAAGAGCCACGCCCAGGTCACTTTGACCGTGACCTATCTTCGCCGCATGCTGAAGCTCAGGCTCAGCCCTGAAGAGCAACGCGCCGAAGATGCTTATCAGCGAGGAGAGTCATGAGTACCGCGACCCGACGAGCTGTGCCCTTCGAGGGCAGCAGCCTCGCGCAGGTGACCGCCGACCTCAAGGAGGAGATCCGCGAGCTCTATACCGCGGACGAGGTTCCCTGGGTGATTGGCTACAGCGGGGGCAAAGACTCCACTGCCACTCTGCAACTGGTGTGGCTGGCTATCCAGGAACTGCCGGCCGAACAGCGCACGAAGACCGTCTACGTCATCAGCACAGACACCTTGGTGGAGAACCCGGTTGTTGCCTCGTGGGTGAGTCAGTCCCTGGAGACCATGCGGCAGGCCGCAGTCGAGCAGCAGCTGCCGATCGAGCCGAACCGCCTCACCCCCAAGGTTCAGGACACTTTCTGGGTGAACTTGATCGGGCGCGGCTACCCGGCGCCTCGCCCGAAGTTCCGCTGGTGCACCGAGCGCATGAAGATCCGGCCGTCGAACACCTTTATCCGCAAGGTGGTCCGTAGGCACGGCGAGGCCATCCTGGTGCTCGGCATCCGCAAGCAGGAGAGCCAGGCTCGGGCCCGGGCCATGGCCAAGCACGAGAAGCGCCGGGTACAGGAGCGACTGTCTCCCAACGGCAACCTGCCCAACTCGCTCGTCTACAGCCCGATCGAGGACTGGTCCAACGATGAGGTATGGACCTTCCTCATGCAGCAGCCCAACCCTTGGGGGCACCCCAACAAGGATCTGCTGACCATGTACCAGAGCGCCACAGAGGACCAAGAGTGCCCCCTGGTAGTGGACGACTCAACGCCTTCCTGCGGCGACAGCCGCTTCGGCTGCTGGACCTGCACGCTTGTGGACCAGGACAAGTCCATGGCTGCCATGGTCAATAGCGGCGAGGAGATGGTGTGGATGGCACCGCTCCTGAAGTTGCGCGACAAGCTGGATGTCAGCGGTGAAGAGGAGCACAAGCTCCGGGACTTCCGCAAGATGAACGGCAGTATCCAGCTGTTCGGCGAGCGCATCGTTCATGGCCCCTACACCCAGAAGGCTCGTGAGGACTGGCTGCGGCAGCTCCTCGAAGCCCAGTCTCGCGTACGAGCAGACGCCCCCGAGTACGTCCGCGGGATTGAGCTGATCACTACGGAGGAGCTTCACGAGATTCGCCGCCTGTGGGTCTTCGAGAAGCATGAGGTCGAGGACTCGCTTCCGCGCATCTACAAGGAAGAGACCGGCGAGGACTTCCCTGGCCGCCCGCTGGACGAGCACCTTGCCCTGGGCGCCGGCGAGATCGACCTGCTGCGCGAGGTATGTGATGGTGACGACCTGCTGTTCACCACCGCCCGTGAACTACTTGAGGTAGAGCGCAAGTTCCGCACCATGACGCGCCGCTCGGGTCTGTTCGAAGCCCTGGAGAAGACGGTCAAGCGTGGATTCTTCGAAGACAAGGCCGACGCGCATGCCTATGCGCTCAAAAAGAAGCAGCTGAACGAAGAGATCGCTGACCGCCTGCCCCTGATCGAGGACGAAGACTCCGCCGATGCTCCTGCGTAACATCACCCTGCACGACTTTGGGGCCTACCGGGGCGAGCAGTCTCTCGACCTCACCACGACCCCCGGCCGGCCGATCGTACTGATCGGCGGCATGAACGGCTGCGGCAAGACCACCCTGTTGGATGCCCTGCAGTTGGTTCTGTACGGACCCCGCGCCCGCTGCAGCGGGCGCGGCAACCGTCCGTACGAGGCTTATTTGCGAGAGTGCATCAACCGCCAGGCCGACCCCGCCACCGGCGCCGAGATCGAGCTTGAGTTCGCCATCACGGTCGAAGGCGAGGAGCGCGTCTACAAGGTGTGCCGCAAGTGGGCCACCAGCGGTAAGACTTTGCACGAGTACGTCAATGTGCTCGTCGACGGCAACTTCAGCAAGGCCATCAGCGAGAACTGGGCCGACCACGTGGAAGACCTGCTTCCCCTGGAGATCGGTTCCCTCTTCTTCTTCGACGGGGAGAAGATTGAATCCCTCGCCGACCCGGACCGCGCCTCTGCCGTCATTGAGTCCGCTGTGCACTCCCTGCTTGGCGTGAACACCGTCCAGCAGTTGCGCACCGATCTGCTTGCGCTGCAGCGCCGCCAGAAACTCACCGGCGAGGAACAAGAGACGGTCGCCCATATCCGCGCCCTGGAAGCCCGGCACGACACCATCCAAGAGGAGGTCGACGCCACCAACGCAAGGGTTGCCGAGCTGCGGTCCCGCCTTGACGCGGCCAAGGTGGTCCTGGACAACGCCGAGTATTCCTTCCAACAGGATGGCGGAGAGCTCTACGAACGCCGCCGGGAACTGGAGAACCGCCGTAAGGATGTCGCCAAGGCACTCGCGGCCACCGAGGCAGCCCTGGTTGACCTCGCCGCTGGTCCCCTGCCACTGTTGCTCGTGGGCGACCATCTCAATGCTGCCCACAAGCAGGCGATCGCCGAACAACAGGCCGATGAATCGGCCCAGATTCTTGGCGTCCTTGCTGACCGCGACGGCGACATCCTTGACCGGCTAAATGGGCTCCTGTCCACCGATGATCTGCAGGTCTTCCGCGCCCACTTGGAGCGGGACCGCAGTGAGCGTGAGCTCGCCGGAAGTGCCGAGCGCATTCTCGAGCTCACGCCTGACGGGTATGCCCAGCTAGCAGGCATCGACCAGGTCCTGGCTCATGAGCTTCGACGTGGCAGGGAGTTGCGCTCTCAAGCCGCAGAGCAGTCAGCTACGGCCGAGGCGCTGGACCGGCAGCTGGCCGGCGTCCCGGATGAGAAGCAAATTGCCACCCGGATTGCCGAGCGGGAACAGGCACTGCATCGGGTTCACCAGCTGGAGGCAGACCTGGCCAGTGCCCTCGCGGCGCACAGCACCAATAAGGGCCGTCGCGAGGCGCTGACTGCCGAGCTGCAACGAGCCCACGAAGCGCGGGTCAAGACCTTGGTCAAGGCCGAGGAAGTGGCACGCGTCATCGCCTACTGCGACCGACAGCGCGCTGTTCTCGACAAGTTCGGTGCCGCTCTGCTGAACCGGCACATCAACAGGCTCGAAGTCGCGGTCCTGGACAGTTTTTCCAAGCTGATGCGTAAGCGAGGTCTTGTCAGCGACCTGCGCATTGACACGGACCGTTACCGGCTGACCCTGATCGATACCGATGGCGAGCCTCTCGACCCCGGACGCCTCAGCGCCGGCGAGCGCCAACTACTGGCGGTTTCCCTGGTGTGGGGCCTCGCCCGTGTCGCCGGCAACTGGCTTCCCAGCGTCATTGACACCCCCCTTGGACGACTCGACAGTCGGCATCGCGAGCACCTGGTGGACCGCTACTTCCCGCATGCCAGCCACCAGGTCCTGCTGCTGTCCACTGATGAGGAGATCGACGAGCGGCTTCTAGGCCGCCTCAAGTCCTCGCTCGCTCACACCTACACCCTCGTTCACGACGACACCACGTTCACCACATCCGTGCAGCCGGGCTACTGGTGGACCTCCGGAGCAGCGCATGTCGCTTGAGACCATCCGCCTGTCCCAGCCAGCACGTGATCAGCTGGTCTGGCTCAAGCGCACCACCGGGATCAAGAACTGGAACGTCCTCTGCCGCTGGGCGCTGGCCATGTCCCTGCGTGAGCCCTCTGCCCCCTTGGTCAAGGAGATCATCACGGACTCGAACGTCGAGATGTCCTGGAAAACCTTCGCGGGCACGTACGGGGACATCTACCTCGCACTGCTACGGCAGCGCTGCGCGGTCGACGGCGAACCGCTGACGGACGAGTCCCTGAGCCGAACGCTGACGATCCACCTGCACCGCGGCATCGGCTACCTCGCCGGTAATCAGGAGATCCGCACCATCCGCGAGCTCGTCGGCTCGGCCTGCGAGTAGACCCCACTTGCGGGCACATGACCGGCCCAGGGCAGAAGGCGGCACCACCGCCTTCTGCCCTGGGCCGATCGCATGTGAGTAAGCGATGCTCTCCTGGCGCTGCTGGGCCCGGGCTGGTCTCGCGCCCGCCCACCGCGCTGTAAATCCCGCGAGTGCCGTACAGAGAGGGGAACCATCCGATGGGTCCCCGCGTGTCAGTGGTGTCGCTTACGATAATTTTTCACAAAAGGCCGTAGGTGCAAGCCGCGGGGACGCCTTCGCGTCGGGGGAGGACTGATCACGAGTGCGCACAGGCTGCAAGATCTTTTGCTGCGCTCCGCGTGGTAGCCGACCGGTTACTGAGCGGAGCGCCGTCAACCTGTCCCGGGCTCATGCGCAGCACCCTTTGACGTCGTCTACCTCACCAACTCGACCTGCACATTTGACCACCGGCTCGTAGCCTGCACTCCAGCCCGGTGGCGCTCAGCCCGGGTGAGCGGGTCCAGAAGCGCGGTATGAGCAAGGGAATTCCGGCTTTGACCAATGCTCTTTCGCATAGTCACTACTCCATGCTGGACGTCGACCAGGCACCTGAGACCCCTGGGCTGTACGCCTGGTATGTGAGCTTTCGAGCTAGTCCGCATGACTGGAAGATGAAGCCCAGCCCGGAGGGTGATCAGGCGATCGAGGGCTTCCTGCGGTTGCTCAGAAAGTACGCCGGCTACTACGAGCCGTTGCCCATCGCTCTGCGCGGGCGCGGTTCGTACGGCGTCGCATGGGAGGGCGAGCTCGAACTCGACACTCCCCTGCGTGATCCGGACGAGGGAAGCCACGCTGCCTCTGCGGAGGAGGACAAGCGTCTCGCGATACTAATGAACTCCTTGGCCAGCGAGGAAAGACGGCGGGTGATGGCCACCATTTTGGAGATGGCGTCCCCGGTGTTTTCCTCGCCCCTGTACATCGGTGTCGCTGAAAATCTGCGCGAGCGCCTACGCACCCACCGCCGTGACTTCACCAAGGCGTACGACTGGCTGCGTGAACACCCTGAGGACGCGGAGACCGTCCGGACGAAGGGAAAGACCTTCGGCGCGCGGGCAGCCGCTCGCAATATGGCCATGGGCCACCTCGAAGCCTGGGTCATCGACCTAGGCGACCAAGCGGACAACGCTGTGACCATCAAGCATCTGCGAAACACCGCAGAGTCAGCCGAATGGCTGCTCCACCGGCTGTACGCGCCGATTCTCGGAAGGCAGTAGGACACGATGTTCGGCTCAGGAACCAAGCTCACCTTCCACAACTACGTCCAGGGGACGTGGGGCACCTTCGCCACGCCGGCCGGCCGCGTGGACTACATCATGACCAAGGCCCGGCTTGGCGAGGAGACCAACGAACCCGAGCGGCGGCTCACCAAGAGCCTCGCGCCGGTCCGTGAGGTCATGGAAGCAGGTGACCTGGACTTCAACCAGCTCCTGCAACGCGATCTGGACGACCACCGGGTCGCGGTAAACCTCATCCCCTACCTGTTGGATCTCAAGCCCACTGGGCCAGCGTTCTTCCCACCGATCGTCGCGGTCCTGCTGCCCTTCCGCAGCAAGCGCCCTTCGTTCTTCGAGTCTCTCGGCCAGCAGTCCGTGGTCGAGGACGACGGTGCCCGCTGGCAGCAGGAGCAGGCGGGCGCGTCTTTCCGTGTCCAGCGTCTGGTCGGTGCCGACGACCGCCTCCACTCGGCGAACCTCGGCAAGCTGTGGTGGGACGATTCCAAGGCGCAGCTCGTGGTCCTTGACGGCCAGCACCGTGCCATGGCCCTGCTGGCAGTGGAGCGCACCATGACCAAGAGCTGGCAGAACTCCGGGGTAGGCGGACGCTTCCGTTCCTTCTACGAGAATCAGGTCATCCAGGCCCTCCGCGACTTCGGCGATGTAGACCTCAGCCGCATTGAGGTTCCAGTGACAGTGTGCTGGTTCCCTGAAGAGACGGGCGAGCAGGCAAAGCCCCATGAGGCAGCCCGTAAGCTCTTTGTCGACGTAAACAAGGAAGCGCGTCCGCCCTCCGAATCGCGGATCATCTTGCTGTCCGATGCCGAACTGAGCAACGTGCTGACGCGCCGCATGCTCAGCGAGCTACGCAACGACACCAGTGATTCTCTGCTGCCCATCTACGCCGTCGAGTACGACAACCCGGAGGTGAACTCCACCCGACCGGCCCGGTGGTCGGTGCTGACCAACATCCACCTCCTCAAATTTGCCGTGGACCGTTGCGTCTTCGGGCCCCCGAAGTACCTGAACAACGTCGCGCAGAAGATCGGAGGCCGGCTCAGCCAGACGGATCTAGACACCTTCATGCAGGAACAGCTGGACGTCCTCAGTCTTTTCCCTGATCAGTTCGAGGATGGCGGCTTCACTTACCAACGGGACAAGATCGGTAACACTGAGTTTCCCCTGGGGCAGCTGGACGTCATCAGCGACCGGTTCGCGGCTACTTGGGGGCGGGCCATCCTCACCCTCCTCTCGAAGACCGCCCCCTACGCTGCCCACGCCAAGGCGCTGACGCAGTCGAAGGATGAGTGGCACGTCGATGACACGGGTCTGTCTCTCGCCCACGACGCCCTGTTCGGCGGGGTGGGCGTGTTCTGGACGCTGCGAGACAGCTACGAGCACTACCTGGAGAAGAAGGCCGCAGGTGCGAAGGCGACTAAGTCCGACGTGATCCGCGCCTGGGAAGCGTTGAAGGGTCGCGAAGAGGCTTTCGAGACCTACCGGGCTCAGGCTTATCTGGACTCCGGACGCACTGGTGCGCTCAAGAAGTCGAAGGCCGCGTACGCTGTGTTCAATACGCATGCCTGCCAGCTGGGCATGATGATGACCCTCGGGTCGCTGTGGGAGCTGCGCAAGAAGCAGTCTGGCGGTGCCGATCTCAACGATCTACCGCAGTTCGCTGATGCGCTTGTGGCAGCGTGGAACGCCTACTTCGCTCTGGAATCAGGTAAGGCCAAGGACCGTCGGCTCGCATTCAATAAGACCGAGGTCAGCCACCCCCTGAACCAGATCGCCAATATGGACACCCCGCAGGCGGTCTACTTCCGGTACTTCTGGCTCCAGGTGCTGGACACGCCTGAGGCGTGGGCTCACATGGCTCCATGGGTCGTGAATCGGGCGGTGTTTGAGGACGTGCTCAGCACAGCACGCGGCCTCTACCTGGGTCTGTGCCAGGACCAGCAGTTCAAGGCGCTCAAGACCGGCAGTCCCGAGGCCAACGACACGAAGCTGCGGCCAGAGGCAGAGAAGACGGCTCGCGCTGCGCTCGGACGTGCGCTCAAGGAGTGGTTCTACGGCACCGACGAGCCGTACAAGAGCTGGCTGGCTCAGTTCGCCCAGGAAGGCGTGCCCACGCAGCAGCCGGACGACGCTGCCGGCGATGCCGAGGACCTTGCGGGAAGCGCAGAGGGAGCCGAGGATGAGCCGGTGACCAGTGTGGACGACCTGCTTGGTGAGTGAGCCGCGGTTCGGCGGCGGGGGCCGTTTCAGTCTTCTCCGCCGACTCCGGTAGATGTTCCACTGGCACGTAAAAGGTAGGAAAGATGTCGCCCTCGTTCTCGTCGCCCACGCCGACGTGGCAGGTCGTGCTGCCGTGGCTGGATCAGCTGGCGCCCGAGGAGTTGCTCGCACTCCAGAGGCTGGGAGGGCCAGCGCAGTGGTGGCTGCGTGAGACGCCGGAAGAGACAAGCTTGCGGCGTCCGTACATGGACGACGTCTTCGATTTGTTCGCGTCTTTCCTCTGCTGGGGCAGTGGTTCAGTGCTGCTGGACGAGAAGCAGTTGCTCCTCCTGCTTCCCTTTCTGCCTAAGGACATGCCGACGGCGGAGTTGGCGTTGGACGCGAGGGCACTGGAAGTGCTGGAAGCGGCGGGCGGCAGGACGCTGGGCGAAGTGGGGCAACTGGCCGCGATGGACATCCTCAACCTGCCGAAGGTCCGCATCGAGATAAAGCGCGAAGTCCTCGCCGCTCTCGTGCGCGCGGGTGTCACGTTCCCGCAGCGGGACCGAACCGAGGAGTCCCCGGTGCCGGCAGCAGCAGGATCAAGTTCGAGCGCAGAGCCGGACACCGCGATCTGTGAGTGGTTCGTCGGTCTGGACGCTCGACAGCAAGATCTAATCACCCTGTATCTGTGTGCAGTGTCCCCGTTGCCGGTCGATGAGCTTGCCGCGCGCTACCGCACCATGCGGCCGTGGATGACGCGGTTGCTTGACGAACTGCCCGAGCGGCTGGAGACCGCGGCTTCGGACTCCACGGGGATCCGTTCCGCCTTGACGCTGTTCAGCACTGCGACGGTGGCCCCCGTCACACGCAGCGACCTGCTTGAGCAACATCCCTGGCTCGCAGTCAAGTTGCCGGGCAGCAATGTGATGGTGCTTGAGCTCTTGGTCGCTCTTCACTGGTCCGGGAGCATAGATGGAGAGTGGCTGTTCAGCGGCTCGCTCGACGAAATGCGCAAGCTCACCCGAGACGCACTTGATCTAGAAGCGGGAGAGTGCTTGTCCTGGGCCGCAACCAGACGGCTAATCGAAGGCACTAGCGAGTCCCTCAAGGCCACAGAGGAGTGGCTCCGCTACTGCGGGTTGCGGTTGATAGACGGCCGCCAGGTCGAACTCGACGGAACCTCCCAGCCCGTCACCGATCACACGGGCGCCTCAGCGATGGAGGGCGACTACGTACTAGCTCCGCCACGGACCGCCACCGAAGCAGCGTCCGTGGAAGAGACTCTGAGTGGGTTGCCCGCCCAGAGGCACGGGGACTCTCTCCCGACTCCCGCGCAGTCTGGCGATGCGACGACGTCGGAGTTGAATGACGTACTCGAGCAGCTCCGCGAGTTCGCCTGCGAGCATCGGCCTGGCGAGCAGCTGGCCGATCTACTGCGCGACAGCGACGAGTTTCCCGAGCCATTGCGGACGCTGATGGCACGCATCCTCGCCGCAGTCGCGCGAGCCGACGGCTGGGAGCTGCCTGACGATGCCCTTTCTAGCGATGCTTCTGCGGCACCTGCCCGCACGCTTGATGCTGATTCCGCCGCCGGGAGCGGTTCGCGTCGCGAGACACTCAACGACCGAGCTTGGAACGTGCTCAACGAGCTCGGCCATCCACTGGACTCGAAACTGCTAGTCGATCGCATGGGCTCCGACGTGAACATCCGCTCGCTGAAAGCGCAGCTGCCCAGGGATTCCCGATTCGTACGGAGCGACGTGGACTCCTGGGCGCTCACTGAGTGGGGCCTGCGCCCATACACCACGATCAAGGAACTCGTCACGGAGGAGGTGGACCTGGCTAACGGTTCGATTCCGACAGACGAGCTGGTCGCCATCCTGACCCGCGAGTTCACCATCAACGAATCCAGCGTGCGTCAGGTCGCCTCTTCCCCTCCCTTCACTGCGCGTGGCGGCGTGGTACGTCGTCTCAGCGACATCCGGCGTGAAGAGAACGACGAGCGGGCCTCAGCCGACAGCAGTGCTGAGAGCCCTGACGATGATGGACCGTCACCGGACGACCTGATCGATCTCATGGGGCTGTGATGAACAGACAGGATTCCGTGCTCCGTGCGGCCGATCTGCTCGCTGACTATCGCAGCGACCGCTGCGACATCGCCCGCGACTTCTACGTCCCCGCCCTGGCCGCTGCTACCTCCTACGACCGGGCGGTCGGATACTTCAGCGCTTCGGTGCTGGCCGTGCTCGGCCGGGGACTAGATGACTTCGCGGCTCGCGGCGGGACAATGCGCATCGTCGCTTCCCCACAGCTCAACGCAGAGGACGTGAAGCAGATACAAGCCGGATACGAGTTGCGTGCCGTGCTGGAGCAGGCGGCTCTGCGCGACATCGAGCAGGCAACTCAGGACCCGCGGGCAGCCCGGGGGCTTGGCAAGCTCGGCCTGCTCGTGGCGGACGGCCGACTCGACATCAAGCTCGCATACATCAGCTCGGGCGACAGGATCGGTATCTACCACGAGAAGATCGGGATTTTCCGCGACGGACACGACCTGGTGGCCTTCAAAGGTAGCGCCAACGAGACCATGCCAGGACTGGTCGGCAATTTCGAGTCCATTGAGGTGTTCCGCACCTGGGAGCCTGGAGACAGCACACGCGCCGTACGGATCAGCCAGGACTTCGAAGATCTCTGGGACGATCGAACCCCGCTGCTACGGGTGATCGACTTCACCGCGGCGGTAAAAGGAGTCATCGAGGAGTGCGCGAACCGCACCGCATCTCAGACTGAGCCCGAGCTGCCGACCATGGACGGTGCTGTCATCACCCTGCCCCGCCCGGAGGCATCCGGACGGCTCGTCATCCCCGGCGAGCTGACCGTGCGGGGCTACCAGAAACAGGCCGTCGAGCGGTGGTTCGCCAAAGGTGGTCGCGGCATCCTGCGCATGGCCACCGGCACGGGCAAGACGCTGACTGCGCTGTCCGCCGCAGCACAGTTGACCCGCATGCTGCGCAGCCGCGACGAACCGCTGCTGACCCTCGTCATCGCCCCCTATCAGCACTTGGTCGACCAGTGGTCAAGGGACATTGCGTGGTTCGGCATGCAGCCGGTCCGCGCCTACGAGTCCACCACTAGCTGGTACGGGAGAGCCTCGTCACTCCTCGATGCCCTCGCGCTGGGGACGGCGAAGGGCGGCGTCATCGTCACCACCAACACCACCTTCGCTGCAGACCCGTTGCAGGGAATCCTGGCCCGCTACCGCGGTCGCCTGCTCGTCATCGCGGACGAGTGTCACAATCTTGGCGCCAAACGCCTGCGAGAGAAGCTTCCCGCCTCAGCCGGCTACCGGCTCGGGCTGTCGGCCACGCCGGAGCGTTGGTTCGACGACCAAGGCACTGCCGCGCTGACGGACTACTTTGGCGATGTCGTTTTCGAAATGGGCATCGGCGACGCCATCCGCGCGGGCGCGCTCTGCCGCTACACCTACACTCCGGTCCTGGTCGAGCTGGACGACGAGGAGGCATTTCTCTATGCGGAGGTGACCGAGAAGATCGCCAGGATCATCGCGGCCCCAGGCTTCTCAGACGATACGGACGACGACAGCCCGCTCGGCAAGCTCCTGCGCAAGCGCTCGAACATCCTGGGGCACGCACGCGCCAAGCTGCCTGCCCTGCGCCGTGAGATCACTGCACGCCGCGACGACTGGTACCAGCTGCTGTACTGCGCCGAGGGTCGGCATCCCCTGGCCTACGAGACCGACGACATCGATGAGCCGACCCAACTTCAGCAGGCGCTGTCCTTGGTCGGCAAGGACTTGCGTATGCCCGCAGCTCCGTACACCGCCGAAACTAGGCGCGGTGAGCGACAGAATCTGCTGCGCCGATTCGCCGCTGGCAGAGAACTTCAGGTCCTGCTGTCGATGAAATGCCTCGACGAGGGCGTCGACGTGCCGGCGGCACGCACTGCCTACCTGCTCGCCAGCTCCTCCAACCCGCGGCAGTTCATCCAGCGCCGAGGTCGCGTCCTGCGCAAGGCCCCTGGGAAGGAACGTGCTGACATCGTCGACTTCATCGTCGTCCCACCGGACGGAGCAAGCGATCTGCAGCACGAGACCGAACGCCGAATGGTCGCCCGTGAGCTGACACGGGTCACTGAGTTCGCTCGGCTCGCCGACAACGAGGCACGCACCCTGGACATCCTGCGCCCGCTACGCCTGCGCTACGGGCTCTTGGACACCTGAAGCAATGTGAGCAACGCCAGTACAGCCCGAAGTGTGGAGAGAGGTCATGGGAACGACGGAGAGCTTGAAGGACATCATGGACGGCCTGTCGCCAGAGGCCAGGAAGCTTGTGGCGAAGGTGTGGCAACTCGAACGTGAGCACCTGCATGTCAAGAACCCAACCCTGCTCACCGATGAGATCGTCCGTGCCGCCAAGGAGCTGGCCAAATGAAACTGCTCAAGCTCACGTTGGAAAACTTCCGTGTCTTCCACGGCATTCAGAAGCTCGATCTCGAGGTTTCAGAGGACAAGCCCGCTGTCCTTATCTTCGGCATGAACGGTGCGGGCAAGACAACCCTGCTCAATGCTTTCACGTGGGCCTTGTACGGCACATTCTCCGATGACGTGGAGCGCCAAGAGCGTGTGATCAACGACCACGCGTGGGCGCAGACCCCCTTCGGCGGACTGGTCAGCGCTTCGGTGAAACTTGAGTTCGAGCACGAGGGGCTGAACTTCACCGTGCACCGCGCGGTCACCACAACCAAGAACGCTGACGAGCAGAGCGCACTGACCCCGAAGCTCACTGTCACCCAATCCGAGCATGGAGCCAGCACAACGGTCCAGAACGGTCAGGACCGTATCCAGAAGATCCTCCCCGAGGGCCTGCGCCAGTTCTTCTTCTTCAACGGTGAACGCATGGAGCGAATGTTCACCGGCGACCGTACAGATGAGGTCCAGCAGGCGATCAAGACCCTGATGGGTCTGGAAGAGATCGAACGTGCGATCGGTACCCACCTGCCGGCCGCCTCCCGCAAGCTGAGCCGTCAGGTGGGTAGCAACGGCGACGGGCGGCTGCAGGCGCTGACCGCCGAGCAGGACCGGCTGGAGCAGCAGAAGATCGACGTGCACAAGGAACTGCTCCAGCTCTCGGAAAACGCTGCCGGCTATGAGCGCGAAGTCGAGGCGGCAAACCGAGCACTTCTGGCCAACGGTAAGGCCGCTCCGCTGCAGCGCCAGCGGGCCAAACTCAAGTTCCGACTCGATGAACTGGTGGCCAAGCGCATCGAGCGCCAGGAGCGAAAGCGGGACCTCCTGGCCAAGAACAGCTTCCTGGCGTTCACTGGCGGCATCGACAGCACGGTGCTGGACCTGGCCGAAGGTATGCGCAAGCGCCGAGAACTGCCCGCAGGCATCCAGCGTGACTACATCGACGGCCTGCTCGAGGACGGGCAGTGCATGTGCGGGCGTGACCTGCCCGAGGGCTCTGAAGCACGCATAGCGTTGGAAGAACGCCGCTACAACGCAGGACTCGCTGATGTCGAGAGCCGCTGGATGTACCTGCGCGGCAAGACCGCCGATCTCACCCTGGCCCGTGCTGATCTGCTCGCGAAACTGCGTGAGTGCGTCGCCGACATCGAGGACATCGAAGCGTCGATCAAGCAGATCGACGCTGAGATGAGCGACATCGCCCGCGAGCTCGAGGGTGTCGACGTGATGGACGTGCAGCGCCTGGAGGAGCGGCGCAAGGAGTTCGACCGAAAGCGCCTGGACGCGCTGCAACAGCACCGGGAAGCCCAGTCACAGCTAACGGAGCTGGACGAGCAGATCGAAAAGGTGCGGCGGCAGTTCCACTCGGCGCGTGTGCAGGACGAGGAGTCCAAGCGAATCCAGCGTCAGGTCCTGCTGGTCGACGAAGTCCTCGACGCATTCCAGAGGATCTTGGCAGTGAAGACCGAGGAGGTCCGCCAGCAGCTCGATGCCAAGGTCAAGAGCGTCTTCGGACGAATTTGCATCAGGCCCTTCACGCCCAGCCTGACCACCTCCTTCGCCCTTGAACTCGTCAATCACTCGGCGGGTGTCGCGGCGGCCCGCAGTACCGGTGAGAACCAGATCCTGGGCCTGTCGTTCGTTGGCGCCGTCTCCGAATTGACGAAGGAGACATACGACCGCAAGCAGAAGGCCACAGACGCTGTCCTGGGGGGTGGCGGAGTGTATCCCGTCGTCATGGACGCTCCGTTCGGGAACCTCGATGTGGCATACCAGAACGACATCGCCGAGTCGCTGCCGAAGCTGACGTCCCAGATCATCACCCTACTGTCGAAGTCCCAGTCCCGCGGCATGGTGCTGGAACACCTCGGGCAGGCCGCATCGCGCATGTATGTGCTGCGTTCATACACCACGAACTCGGACGCCGACGAGGACAGCATCACCATCCACGGCCGTGAGTTCCCCTACGTCTCACACGGCGAGTTCAACCACACCGTCCTTGAAGAGGTGACTGCCTGATGGCCGTTGAGATCCGGTTCCGGCGCCCTGCCGAACACGAGCAGTTGCTGACCCTCCTCACTGGCAAGGACGGTCCCTTCCGAGCCAACTACGAGGCGCTGTTGTTCGCCGCTGCTCTCGGCCGCAGGAAGGAACGGCGTGTCGAGTTCGAGAAGTCGGGTGAACCGATCCGCTACGCCCTCATTGAGAACCGGCCCTACGGCGATGTGCTCATCGACCTGATCGCCGCTGCCGAGTTCCCCGACGATGCGAAGATCCTGGGTGACGACCGGCTTGCCGACCGATTGAAGATCTTCGAGGACTACGCCAACGGTGGGCTGCACTACCTCCAGGGAGAGATCAACGCTCGGGGCAGCCGGGACCTTGTCGCGATCGTCAGTTCGCTCGTGCTGGACGCGCTCACACCGGCGGCTGACCAGGACGACGACCCCGTCAAGGACATGCTGGACGCCCTGGAGTGGTAGCAGAACGCCGCTGCGGGCGGCCCGTCGGGCGCCCGCAGCGCGCCTACTGGTGTTGAGCTGCAGGTCTTCGCAGCTCACAGAGCCACGGTCCGCCCTCCGGCCCCAGCTGGTTGGCAACCGTTGACCTGAAACACGCCCGAACGCACGAGATGTGGATCCTCACGTGACTGGCCCGATCGAATCTAAGTCCCCCCGCTGTATAGCGCTCGTCGACCTGCTGCCAGCCCTGCGCTGGGGTGATCCACGGCAACTGGGCCCGTTGCTGGAAGACTCCCGCCTGCCTGGCATGTGGTGGAACGAAACGTCGCTCACCGACGTAACGGCCACCATCAGCGTGGAGGAAGTGGCCCACCGCGCTGCACAGGCCCTGTGCGCCTACTGGCCGCACCTGCCACTCGGCGTGGCGCTCCCCAACCTGTGCTTCTGCCCGGAGGGCCAGGAAACCGACTTGCAGGTGACGATCGAGCAAGCGGCGTCGGACGCAGGCGCCGAGGAAGGTGTTGAGGCAATCGCGGGGCTCGTCCGACCGCTCCTTCGCCCATTCGTCAGCGGTGGGCGGAACCTGATGGAACCCATCGCCGCCGCTTCCCGCGACGAATCGGCCGCAGAGCCAGACCTGGACGTCCGCGCTCTCACAAACATGCTGGTACGCCTGCTCCCAGCCGACGCCCCGCCCGCTATCCGCGCCGCCGTTGACACCCTGCGAGCTTGGGCCCAGGAACACCCAGAAGAGGAGAGCAGCGCCTCCGCCCGGGACGCAGATGAGCAGAGCGAAGCGACGCCTGGTGCGAAAGCCGGTCCCGCAGCCGAGTCGACACTGTTGGAGGAGCCGCTCGACGCGCTCGAGAGCCTCATCAACGACTGGGGCGAACGTCAGCTGTCCGTCGCGGCAGGACGTACCTTCGGCCAGAACCGGATCTCCTTGGAGACCCTTGGCGAGCAGTTCGGGGTGAGCCGGGAGCGAGCCCGGCAGATCCAGGTCGAGCTGGAGAAGAAGCTCCAGCTGTGGCTCCACTCAGGCGCCGGCCAGCCGTTCCTCGGCCACCTCCTCGCTGTCCAGGAACTTCTTGGACCGGTGGCCACCGAGACCGAACTACGCGAACTCCACCCGGTCCACGAACTTGCCGTCCCCGCTCTCGGCCTTCCTCTCTGGCAGCTCATTGCCTCCCTGCTTCCCGACCGCACCTGGACGAGCGGCTGGCTGGTGGAGGGCGATCTCGACGAGCGCATCGAACAGACGCGGGCAGAGCTGACACGTCGCTGCAGTGAGTCGGCCCCGGTCTGGGCCGAGGTTGTGGAGCTGCTAGGGCAACTCGGCATTCGCGAGGCAGCCGCGGAAGAGTGGCTACTGGCGGTCAAGGGCTTCCGCGTCACCGAAGGACACCTGCTGCCCTGGGGCCGCTCTGTCAACGACCGGGCCGAAGCGGTTCTCATGCTCGTCGGGTGCCCTCTCGCGATGGAGGACCTGCTGGCACGCCTGGACGACGGAACGGCGCTCGCCAGCCTGCGCAACCAGATTCAGACCGACGACCGCTTCATGCGGCGCGACCGGGATCTGTACGGCCTGCGGCGTTGGGGCGGTGTCGAGTACCTCGGCATCCGAGAGATGATCATCCGGGAACTCGAATCCGTCGGTGGCGAAGCCAAGTCCGAGGACATCGTCACCTCGCTCTGCTCGCAGTTCGACGTTTCTGACAAGTCCGTGCGCGCCTACCTCGCCGCTCCGGAATTCGAGCGTTTCAAGCGAGGCTGGATCCGCGTAGCGGCCTCCACCGAGACCGGCGCGGCCGATTACCAGCCGCGACGCGACGTCGCACAGACCCGGCGCTGTTTCCAAACCGGCCAAGGCACCTGGTGGTACCGACTCGACGTGAACGGCGAACACCTGCGCGGATCTGGGTTCACCATCCCGGCCGGCTTCGCCGCGCACCTGGGCCTCGCTCCCGGCGGTCGATTGGAACTGTCCCACGACGTCGGTGACATCCAACTCGTCTGGCGCAACCAGCCCAGCTGCGGTTCAATCCGCCCCCTGCTCGAACGCATGGATGCGGTCGAGGGGGACCACGTCTTCGTGGCGGCAAAGGACGGTCGCCTCAAGGCACTGCGCCTGGCCGACGAACCGGAACTCAACCTCACGGACACGCAGCGAGCCCTACGACTCATGGCCCTGTCCGGCCAGGTCACGGAGAAGGACATGCCCGCCGTTCTGGGCCGACGCATTGGTCTCGCAGACGCGACGACCATGGATGACGTGCTCGCGCACCTTCGAATTCGAGGCGACAAGGACATCCTGGAACTATTGAGCGAGCAGTACGAGCCCGGGCTCAGCGGTACAGCCGCACTGGATGAAGAGTTGAGCGTCCCGGAAACGCCCACAGGAGAGCTCAGCAGCGCGCCGACTCCCCAGCACAGTGCGCCCGATCCGCAGCCAACAGTCAACACTGAGAATGCGGCCAAGCAGCCCGCCAAGGCTGAGTTTCGGGACCCAGCGTGGGACGAAGAGGTCATCCCACTGCTCGACGAGGACAGCGAAGCCGACCTGATTCGCCTCGCCCAGGCAGTCGCCAACCGGGGCAAGATAGCCCCAGTCTTCGGTTTCGAGCTCGGCGAAGGCGGCTGGCAAGCCGACTTCGCCTGGGATCAGGACACCGCCAAGGTCGCCGTCGTCCCCGCAGCGCAACACGGCCGCACCGACCCAGAAGCCGAGCGCCGGGACGCCGCCTACCGGGCCGCAGGCTGGACCATCCGCAGCGCCGTCGACTGGCTCGCCCAGTTCGACGAGCTGCTCGTTCTGCTCCCGGACGCGGTTGCCGGCAGCTGAAGAGGCGCCAGCACGCCATGTAATCCCATCGACGACCTGGAAGGCGCCACCTGATGACTGCCCGGCTCAGCCTGTACCAGAAAGCCGAGCAAGAGCTCTACAAGCTCGACCGCTCGGTGAAGGCCAAGTTCTACGATTTCTCCCACCGCTTCCGGGAGAACCCGCACAGCAACGGCCTGCAGCTGAAGGCGCTCAAGGGCGACTCACAAATCTTCTCCGCTCGGATTGACGACTCCTACCGCGCCTTGCTCACCCGCACCGGGACGGACGAGACGGGGGATGAGAGTTGGCTGGTCATCGCGGTCCGACACCGGCGAGACGTCTACGAGCAACTATCCGTCGCCATCAACCGCGTCTCCGGAGAGATCGAGTTCGTCGACCTCTCCGTCGTCGGCGAAAGCGCCCTGCGCCGCGCCGGCATCCAACTCGTCCCGGCCGAACCTGACGCGACCACCGCCGCAGAGGCCGAAGCCGCCCCCGCCTCCGGACCGGATGCACAGCCCGACGCCGAGCCGACTGCCCCGGCAACTCCGCTGCTTGCCGGGCATTCCCATCAGCTGCTCCGCGAACTTGGCGTCGCTGAACCCCTCATCGACCTCGCGCTCACCCTCACCGACACTGCCGACCTCGACCGCCTGGTAGCGGGGGCACCGCTGCTGTCCCAGGACGTCCTGTACGGCCTGGCCGCCGGAATGAGCCCGGACGAAGTACGTGCCGAGATCACTGCTGCGGTTGCCTCAACCGACCAGATCGACCTCGGAGACTTCGGCGCCGCCCTCGCCCGCACCACCGTCACCACCATCGATGACGCCCTGCAGAAAGTCCTGGAAGACGGCGATTTCCAGGCATGGAAGGTGTTCCTCCACCCCACCCAGGCTCGACTGGTCGACCGCGACTACAACGGCCCCGCCCGCGTCTCCGGCGGCCCTGGCACCGGCAAGACCATCGTCGCCCTGCATCGGATCCACCACCTCGTACAGCAGTTGAAGCCGGGCCGGGACAAGCCCATCCTGCTGACAACTTTCACCAAGAACCTCACGGCTGACCTGCGGGCTCGCCTCACCGATCTCATCGGGGACCCTGATCTCCTCGCCCGCGTGGAGATCGCCCACATCGACGAACTCGCCTACAAGGTCGTCAGCGAGAACTCGCTCTCGGGCCGCGTCAAGCGCCGCGTCGATGACCGCACGGCCCTCGCCGAGCTGCGCACTGTGCTCGCCGAACTCGGTCAGCAGGGATCCTGGGAACCCGAGTTCCTCATCGAGGAGTGGGAGCAGGTCATCCTCGGCCAGTCCGTGGCCACGCGCACCGCCTATTTCCAGACGCGCCGAGCCGGTCGTGGACGCGCGCTCACTCGCCCCGAACGAGCCGCCGTCTGGAAGATCCTCGACGAGTTCACTGCCCGCCTCGACAAGAAGGACATCGAGACCTGGGGCCAAGCCGCCGAACGCGCCGCCCGCTACGAGATGGAGCGCGCCGCGCGTATCCAGGCCCGTCAGGCGTACAAGGATCAGGTCGGCGGTCGCGACCTGATCCACCGCGACGCCGAGGCATCACTGAGCGACCTGAAGTACCGCTACAAGCACATCGTCGTCGACGAGGCACAGGACCTGCGCGCGGCACACTGGAAGATGCTGCGAGCCATGGTCGCCCCCGGCGACAACGACATGTTCATCGCCGGCGACACGCACCAACGGGTCTACGACAACCATGTCTCCCTCGGCTCTCTCGGAATCAACGTCAGAGGCCGCTCCGCCCGACTGTCCCTGAGCTACCGCACCACGAAGGAGATCCTCGCCCGTGCCCTGACGGTCATGTCCGGCGAGACATATGACGACCTCGACGACGGAACCGACACACTGTCGGGCTACCGCTCCGTTCTGCACGGGCCTGCCCCCGAGCTTTTCGGCTACACCACCTGGGAAGAGGAACTCGACGGCCTCGCTTCCACTTTGCGTGCCTGGCGCGACGAGCTTGCCACCGATGAAAGCGGTGCGGCACGCGACTTCCGCGGTCTGATCGCCGTAGCGGTCCCCGACCGACACAAGGTGAGCCAAGTGATCTATCACCTCGCCACGAAAGCGGGCCTCGGCTACGCCCAGCTGACCTCGGACGGCCCTCGCGGTGACGGCGAGATCCACGTGGGAACCATGCCCCGCTTCAAGGGGTTGGAGTACCAGCGCCTTGTCATCGTGGGCGCCAGCGACAGGCTCGTTCCGCGCTTGGATTCGATCGATCGGTACCGCACCGAGGATCCGACACGCTACCGCCGGGAGTTGCGCAAGGCCCGCTCGATGCTGTTCGTTGCCGCCACGCGCGCCCGTGACGCCCTCACCATCACCTGGCACGGTGATCCCAGCCCGTTTCTTGCGGAGCCAGAGACTGAACGGAAGAGCCAACGATCGACCGGTCGGCGCTACCCTCTGGACGAATCAAATCCGCAAAGATAATCTGGAGTTAGAATTTTTCTTTGACTTCAAGTTTGGGGGGATCCTTATGGCTACACCTGTGTTCGACCTCACCGCAGTCGACGCTGGCAGCCAGGTCGAGAGCTGGGAGGAGCTGCGGCATGCCGTCGAAGAGTCAGGCGGCGTTCTTCGCGTCGTCATGTGGCTTCTGCGTGACCTAGAGCAAGCTGGCCGCCTCGGCGTTCATGTCCGTGCCAGCATCAGTCGACGCCTCGACGGTCTCGGACTCGCCCACCTGCCTGCCGATATTCCCGGTGAGCAGTACGCCGTCATTACGCTCTACAAGCGCGGCACTCCGGCTGCCGCAGTCGTCGACGCCGTGTTTCGCGACGGCAGCAGCAAGGCGGCCGAGGTCGCACTCCGCCGCATGAACACCTCGCGGGACGCTGAGAAGCTCCAGGTCATTACCGAGAAGGTGGAAGAACTCGCGAACATCCTCCTCGACGAGGAGTAGGAGTGCCGCCAGCAGTTCGGTCTTACGTTACTCAACGCGAGACCGAGCTCTCGGCGACAGGGAATGCGCGACACCGCAACATGCGAACCCACCAGTCAGCCGATGCCGGAATCAAGGCTCGAGGCGTTGCAGCCGACTGGCAGCCTTGTCGAGGACGTCGTCCCTCTTGCAGAAGGTGAAGCGCACCTGGCTGCGGCCGGCGTCGGGGTCGTCGTAGAAGACAGAGTTGGGGATGGCGACGACGCCGCAGCGTTCGGGGAGGGCGCGGCAGAAGGCGTAGGCGTCCTTCTCCCCGAAGGGAGTGATGTCGGTGGTGATGAAGTACGTGCCCTGGGGCTGGTAGACCTCGAACCCGGCCGCGCGCAAGCCGTCGCCGAGCAGGTCGCGCTTGCGGCGGAGGTCGGCGCGGAAGCCGTCGAAGTACGCGTCCGGCAGGCGCAGCGCCTCGGCGATCGCGTACTGGAACGGGCCCGCGCTGACGTACGTCAGGTACTGCTTTGCGGTTCGGACGGCGGAGACGAGCGCTCCGTTCGCCGTCACCCAGCCAACCTTCCATCCAGTGAAGGAGAAGGTCTTGCCGGCCGAGCCGATAGTGACCGTGCGTTCGCGCATGCCGGGCAGGGCCGCGACGGGGCGGTGGGTGCCCTCGAAGACCAAGTGCTCGTACACCTCGTCGGTGACGACGAGCAGATCGTGCTCGATGGCGAGTGCGGCGATGGCGCTCTGTTCGTCGGCGGTGAGGACCATCCCGGTCGGGTTGTGCGGGGTGTTGAGGAGAAGGACGCGGGTCCTGGGTGTGATCTTGGCGCGCAGCTCGTCCAGGTCCGGGCGGAATGACGGTGCACGCAGGGTGAGTGGCACGCGCTTCGCGCCGGCCATCGCGATGCAGGCGGCGTAGGAGTCGTAGAAGGGCTCGAAGGCGATGACCTCGTCGTCCGGCTCCAGCAGCGCCAGCATGGTGGCGGCGATGGCCTCGGTGGCGCCGGCCGTGACCAGGACCTCTGTGTCGGGGTCGAAGGAGAGGTCGTAGAAGCGCTGTTGGTGGTCGGAGATCGCGGCGCGCAGTTCCGGGATGCCAGGGCCGGGTGGGTACTGGTTGCCCTTCCCCTCCCGCAGGGCGCGGACGGCGGCCTCGCGGATCTCCTCGGGCCCGTCGGTGTCCGGGAAGCCCTGGCCCAGGTTGATCGAGCCCGTCGCGGTCGCCAGTGCCGACATCTCCGCGAAGATCGTCGTTCCGAGTCCGTCCAGCCTGCGGTTCAGCAGCGGCCTGCCGCTCATGTCTCCACCATCCTCACCTCGGGTACCCGCCGATCCTTCGGGACCATCCTTGCCGATGTCCGACCAGACGTTCACGCGGCCAGCATCCAATAGGTAGGCGAAAAAGCCTTGACCCAGCCCACCTTCCACCCGGTGAACGAGAACGTCTTGCCCGCCGAGCCGATGGTGACCGTCCGTTCCCGCATTCCCGGGAACGACGCCAACGGCAGGTGCTCGGCGTCGTCGAAGACCAGGTGCTCGTAGACCTCGTCCGTCACCACCAGCAGGTCCCGCTCCACCGCCAGCTCGGCGATCGCGGTCAGCTCCGCACGGGTGAGGACGGTGCCGGTCGGGTTGTGCGGCGTGTTGATCAGCAGCAGCCGGGTCCGGTCGGTGACGGCGGCCCGCAGCTCGTCGAGATCGAGCCGGAAGCGCCGCTCCTCGCCCGTGTCGCCCGTGTCGGCGGATCCCCCGGACGGCCGTAGCGTCACCGGTACGCGCGTTCCGCCCGCCATCGCGATGCAGGCCGCGTACGAGTCGTAGTACGGCTCCAGGGCGACCACCTCGTCGCCCGGCTCCAGCAGCCCCAGCAGGGCGGCCGCGATGGCCTCCGTGGCGCCCGCCGTGACCAGGACCTCCGTGTCCGGGTCGAACTCCAGCCCGTACCGTCGCCGCTGGTGGTCGGTGATCGCGGTCCGCAGCTCGGGGACGCCCGGCCCCGGCGGGTACTGGTTGCCCCGGCCGTCGCGCAGCGCCCGTACGGCGGCTTCGCGGATCTCCTCGGGGCCGTCGGTGTCCGGGAAACCCTGGCCCAGGTTGATGGACCCGGTCCGCAGGGCGAGCGCCGACATCTCGGCGAAGATCGTCGTTCCGAACTCGGCGAGCCGCCGGTTCTGCGCCGGACGAGGCGTGCGGGCGGAGCTTGCGCTGGAGGTCATGGCCGTCATCCTGCGCCGAACCTCTGGAGTTCCTCAACTTCGCTTTGACCGGTGAGACGGGCGGGCATCCCCCCGTCACGCAGGACTCATGGGGGGCCTGCAGGGGGAGTGAAAGGCAGGTCCGGAGATGGACGTCGTCTTCTTCGTCATCGTGGGCGCGGTTGTTCTGATCAGCGTTGTTTCGAGTGCGGGCCGCGGTTCGCGGACGGGCCGTCGGCGCTCGCACAGCTGGTGGGCGGACGGCCGCTCGTCGCACCACCGCAGCGGGGGATCGTCGTGCGGCAGTGGGTCCTCGTGCGGTGGCGGGTCCTCCTGCGGCGGTGGGTCCTCCTGCGGTGGTGGTGGCGGTGGCTGCGGCGGCGGCAGCTGACCGCGGCGCCGCGACGTACGGGGGGTGTGGTCGTGGACGAGAACATGAGGCTGCTGGTCGCCGTCTGGGCCGTGTACGCCGTGGTCATGACGGTGATCGTCGTGGTGGCCCGCAGGCGCGGCCGACGGCGCAGCTGGTGGGCGGACGGCGGGAGATCGCCGGACGGTTCGTCGAAGGGCTCGTCGGGTGGCTCGTCGTGCGGGGGTGGGGGCGGGGGCTCCTGCGGCGGTGGCTGCGGGGGCGGAGGGGACTGAGCGCCGGGTGCGATGAGGTGTCCGTGAGAGCGCGGTCCGCAGCGACGCTCTCATCCTGGCCTCCGGTTGGGCGCTCTAATCCTGGCCTCAGGTTGGCCGGGGACAATGAGCGGCAAAAACATCGACCGTAAGGGGGCGGGCCGACGTGCGGATCATGATCGCGGATGATGAGGCGGCCATCCGTGAGTCGCTGGAGCGGGTGCTCCAGGTCGAGGGGTACGACACCAGCACCGTGGCCAACGGTTTCGCCGTGCTCGACGGGGTCGTCGGGGCCGGCGGCGACACGCTGGATCTGCTGATCCTCGACGTGATGATGCCCCGCCTCGGCGGGCTGGAGACCTGCCGGCGGTTGCGGGCAGCGGGCCGGGATCTGCCGGTGCTGATGCTGACCGCCCGTGACCAGGTCTCCGACCGGGTCACGGGGCTGGACGCGGGCGCCGACGACTACCTGCCCAAGCCCTTCGCCACCGAGGAGTTACTGGCCCGGGTGCGGGCCCTGCTGCGCCGGCGCACGCCGGCCGACGAGGAGTCGCAGATCCTGTCGTTCGCCGACGTCCGGCTCGATCCCGACCGGTTCGAGGCGTGGCGTGGCGGGCGGCCGTTGCGTCTGACCCGGACCGAGTTCTCCCTCCTGCAGGTGCTCATGAGCAACGCGACCCGGGTCCTGACCCGCGACGCGCTGTTCGAGGCGATCTGGGGCTTCGACATGAGCGCCACCGCCAACAACCTCCAGGTGTACGTGAGCTACCTGCGCCGCAAGACGGAGGCCGAGGGTGAGCCGCGCCTGATCTACACGCTGCGCGGCCTGGGCTATGTGTTGCGGGAGACCCCTCCGTGAGCGGGCCCGCCGGCCGGGAACCGCGCCGGCTGACCCGATGGTGGCGCCGGCGGTCCCTGCGGAGCAGGCTGACGGTGATCGCGGCGACGGCCATCGCGGTCAGTGTGTTCGTGGCCTTCCAGGTGGCCAGCGAACTGATGGACCGGGAACTGCGGGACACCGCGGAGAAGCAGCTGCGCGCCGACTCCCGCGTCGTGGCGACGAACGCGGAGCGCGCCGGTCTGGCGCAGGTCCGGCTACCGCCGTATCCCGGGTCCGGTCGGCTGGTGCGGGTCATCCTGCCCGACGGCTCGACCCGGACGCCGGCCGGCCAACCCGCGCTGCCCCCGGTCGGTGAGCACGCCGGGCGCGTGGCGCGAGGCGCGTCGGCCGACCTGATGGAGTCGCACGACGGCGACGAGGACGGGTACCTCATCTACACGCTGCGGGTGGGCGACGGCGCGGTCCAGGTGGCCCAGGTCGCCGACGACGGCCCGGTCAACCAGTTCGGGTTCGGCATGCTGCTGATCGGGCTGCTCTGCGTGGCCGGCGGCGCGCTGGTCGGGCGGACCGTGGCACGGGCCGGGCTGGCACCGATCGACCGGCTGACCGCCGCCGCGGTACGTGTCGCGCACACCCGGGATCTCGACGCCGGCATCCCGGACGAGGGTGGTGGGGAGATCCGGCGGCTGATCCGGTCGATCAACGACATGCTCGCCGCGCTCCGGGACTCCCGGCGGGCCCAGCGGCTGCTCGCCGAGGACGCCGCCCACGAGCTCAAGACCCCGCTCACCAGCCTGCGCCTCAACGTCGAGCTGCTGATCCGGCTCGACCGGCGCGGCACCCTGGACAGCGCACTGCCGGCGGAGAGCCGGACCCGGCTGCTCAACGATCTCGGCGCCCAGGTGGCCGAGTTGAGCACCCTTGTCGCCGAGCTGACCGACCTGGCGCGCGGTGACGTCAGCGACGAGAACACCGAGTTGCTCGACCTCGCCGACGTGGTGGTGGCCGCCGTGACCCGGGCACGTTCCCGTACGCCCGACGTCGAGGTCGTGCTCGACGTGACCTCCGTGTGGGTGAGCGGGCGTCCCGCCGCGCTTGAGCGGGCGGTGCTCAATCTCATCGACAACGCCGGCAAGTGGTCCCCCATGGACCAGCCGGTCCAGGTCCGGCTCCGTGCCGAGGACGCGTCGGTGGTGCTCGAGGTCGACGACGCCGGGCCGGGCATCGACGCCGCCGACGTACCGCGGGTGTTCGACCGGTTCTACCGTGCCGACAGCGCCCGGGCGTTGCCGGGATCCGGTCTGGGGCTGTCGATCGTGCAGCGGGTCGTCGACGCCCACGGCGGCCGGGCCGGCGTCGCCCGCTCCGCACGCGGTGGCGCGCTGCTCCGGGTCGACCTTCCGGCCGCGGCCCCGCCCGCCCAGCCCGACCCGATCGCCCCGCCCGCCCCGCCTGCCCAGCCCGCGCGGCTCACCGCCGGGGAGGACACCGCGGTGCGCTGACCCACCTCGGCGGCGCGGCGCAGGGCCAGAGGGCGGCGACCCTCGGGCCGACGAAAAAACCCGGGACGGGCCTGGGTCCCAGGCCCGTCCCGGATCTCGTCCGTGCCGCCGCGCTCACCGTTGCAGCGCGGGCTCCTCGTCCTCGGCGGGCGACTGCCGACGGACCGGTGGCTCCGCCGCCGGCCGGGACAGCCGGCTCGGCCACCACATCCGCCGGCCGATCAGCAGGGTGAGGGCGGGCACCAGGACCGACCGCACCAGCAGGGCGTCGAGCAGCACGCCGAAGGCGACCAGGAACCCGACCTCGATCAGCATCACCAGCGGAAGAGTGGCGAGGACCGCGAACGTGGCCGCCAGGACCAGGCCCGCCGAGGTGATGACGCCACCGGTGGCCGAGAGGGCTTTGAGCAGGCCCTCCCTGGTGCCGAGACGCACGGCCTCCTCCCGGGCCCGGCTGGCCAGGAAGATGTTGTAGTCGACGCCGAGCGCCACCAGGAACAGGAATGCCAGCAGCGGCACCGAATAGTCGATGCCCTTGAACCCGAGGATGGTGTCGAAGACGAACACGCTGCCGCCGAAGGCCGCGGCGAACGAGACGATCACGGTGGCCATCAGGACCAGCGGGGCCAGGATCGCGCGCAGCAGCAGCCCGAGGACGATCAGGACCACGACGAGCACCAGCGGGATCACCAGCTTCTCGTCGCGCCCCGTGGTCACCTCGGTGTCGAGGTTCTCCGCACTCGGGCCGCCGACGATCGCCTCCGCCCCGCGCACGGCGTGCACGGCGGTACGCACCCGCACAATCGTGTCGTACTCCGCGGCGGTGTCCGGCGCGTCCTTCGGGAACACGGAGATGTTGGCCCAGCCACCGCTGGTCTGCTCCGGGACGGCCAGAGCCACCCCACGGGTGTCCTTGACGATGTCGAGCACCCGCTCCCGGTGCTCCGGCCGCGTGAAGACCGTCATCGGCTGGCCGCCCAGCTCCGGGAAGTGCTGGCGGAGAACGGTGAAGCCGGTGACCGACTCCGGCGCGGACAGGAACTGGTCCTGCTCCCGCAGGGCGCCGGTGTTGCCCGCCAGCCCGAGGGCGAGCACGCCGAGGACTCCGAGCGAGCCGAGCGTCGCCACCCACCGGCGGCGGCCGATGGCGGTGCCGAGCCGCCCCCACAGCCCCGGCTTCTCCTCCACGGCCGTGCTGAACCGTGGGACGGCCGGCCAGAAGATCCGCCTGCCGAGCACCACGAGCACCGCCGGGAACAGCGTCAGCATGGCCACCAGCGCGCACAGGATGCCGGCCGCACCGATCGGGCCCAACCCGCTGGTGCTGTTCAGGTCCGCGACGAGCAGGCAGAGCAGGCCGGCGACCACGGTGGCCGCGGACGCGACGATGGCCGGCGCCGCGCCGCGCAGCGCGTGGACCATGGCGACCCGGACGTTCTCATGGTGGTGCAGCGCCTCCCGGTATCGAGCGATGAGCAACAGCGCGTAGTCCGTGCCGACGCCGAACACCAGGATCGTCAGCAGCGCCGAGTTCTGGTCGTTGACCACGATGCCGAAGCCCTTGACGAGCAGGTAGACGGTCCCCATCGCGGTCAGCGCGGCAGCGCCGACGGCCAGCAGCGGGATGATCCACAACACCGGGCTGCGGTAGGTGAGGATGAGCAGGAGCGTGACGACGACGATGGTGGTGAGCAGGACCTGCACGTCGATGCCGTCGAAGACGGCATCCATGTCGCCGTCGATCGCGCCCGGGCCGGTCACATCCAGCTCCAGGCCGGAGGGGCGGTCCTTCGCGGCGTCACGCAACGGGCCGACGATGTCCTCCGGTGCGCCGTAGGCCGTGCTCACCTCAAGGGTGAACATCATCGCCTTGCGGTCGGTGGAGGGACTCGGTGATGAGCCCTCGTCGCCCTCGTCGCCCTCGTCGCCCTCGCCGGCCGCAGCCGTCGCCTTCGGCGGGTACCGCTTGGCAAGGGTGTCGTAATGGCGCTCGACCGTCGCGCGGTCGGCGCCGGTCATGCCGCCGGCCCGGTGGTAGACGAAGACGAACGTGTTGCTGTCACCACCGGGGAGACGGTCGTCCAGCACCGCCGCCTTGGTGGACTCGGCGCCGGCCGGCAGGGTGTCCACGGCGCTGTCGGTGGTGACCGAACTCAGCTTTCCGCTCAGCGGCACCATGCCGGCCGCCAGCACCAGCCACAGGCCGATCACCAACCAGGGCACCCACCGGCCCGCCAACCGACCGGCCGGGGACTCCCCGGACCGCGCTGCGTCGACTGCCATCACTAGCCTCCTGCATACGGGTTGCATCGCTTGTCTGGATGCCGACTTCCTACGGAGCGAACCTGAGACGACCGTTAATGCGGTGCTCAGGCCGGTCGGCCGAACCATGTGTCCAGCGCCCGCACCGGCGTGGTGGCGTAGAGGTCCCCCCCCCGCAGCCCCATATGCGCACCGATCACCGGAGACCGGGCGAGGTCGAACCGCGACGGTTCGAGGACGGGCTCTAACGCTCGTCTCAGGTTCGCTCGGTAGGAATTCGGCATCCGGACTAGCGATGCGGCGGGACCGGCGTGGTCGGTGTCGAGGTCGAAAACGACGAACGGTCGATCCGAGGTATCTCGCAGACGGATGCCGCACGGATGCCGCACGGATGCCGCATCACACAAACACCTGAAAAGAGACTGACATGAAGCCCATGGGACGCCGCGGCTTTCTCACCGCCGCCACGGCACTTGGCGTCGGTGCCGGCTTGTCCACGCATGTCATTGTCTCGGCAGCGAACGACAACGAGACTTCGGGCAAGAACTCGGGCAAGAACTCGGACAAAGCTTCGGACAAAGCTTCGGACATTTCACTGCGGGACCAGGACCTGCCCTTCATCGGCACGGAAGAAACCTTTTCCACCCGTGAGTTGATGGTGCTGAACGACAGGCTGTTCCTCGAGGACACCGGTCTTGCCGAGCTCGGCCCGCGCCGCATCGGTGCCATGGACGAGGCGGGGATCAACATCCAGATCCTCTCCGCGCATACGCCTGGTGTGCAGAATGTCAAAGGTCGGAAGGGCATCGACTTCGCGTATCGTCTCAACAAGATGCTCGTCGATGGACCGATGGCCACCTATCCGGGGCGCTTCCAGGCATTTGCCACCTTACCTCTGCAGGATCCGGAGGCCTCGGCGGACGAACTGGAACGCACGGTGCGGGAAGACGGCTTCCTGGGATGCCTGACCAATGGAGTCATCGGGAAGAAATTTCTCGACCATCCCGACTTCGAGCCCCTGCTGGCCCGCGCCGAAACCCTTGATGTGCCGATATACATCCACCCGGGCCTGCCGCCCGACGAGGTTTTCGACATCTATTACAGCAATATGCGGCCGGAATATCAGAAGGAGTTCCAGGACCAGGTCCTCAGCATCTCGGCGTATGGATGGCACCAGGAAGTCGTTACCCAGTGCCTCCGGATGATCACCTCGGGAGTGTTCGACAGGCATCCCAAGCTCCAGATCATCATCGGCCATATGGGGGAGGGTCTTCCGTTCTTCTACGAACGCATCGTGGAGAAAATGAGTGAGGTGACCAAGAAGAGCCTGGACAAGCCGTTCGAGCAGTACTTCCACGACAATTTCTGGTTCACCACCAGCGCATTCCCCCAGACTGAGCTGCTCGATCTCCTGCTGAAGCACATAAGTGTGGATCGAGTGATGTTCGCAACCGACTACCCGTTTGCGAACATGAAAACTCAAACCGACTGGTTCCGGGGAGTCGATCTGCCGCGCGAGGCCAAGGAGAAAATCGCGTTCCGAAATGCGGAAAAACTGCTCGGAATAAAAGTTCCCGTGAAGTGACGCACCTCGCTGGTGGTCACCGGCAACCGTCCTCGTGCGGCGGTTGCGGTGGCGGTGGCTCGCCCGGTGGGGGAGGCTCGTCCTCCTCCTGTGGTGGCAGCGGCGACCGACCCCGCGAGAGACAACCTCTGGACTTGCTCAACTCGGCTTTGAGCGGTCCGCGGCGCGGGAATCCCCGCCACACGCAAGTGAGCGAGGCGCCCACGGGGGGCCGCTTCGGGGGACTCGAAAGAGAGAGGGGAGGGTGACGCCATGAACGCGATCGTGGTGATCGGCTTCATCCTGGTGGTGGTCTGTGGACTGCTGGCGCTCATCGTGGCCGAGAGCCGCCGCAGGGCGCGCGCGGCCCGGGCGGGGGCCCGGGGCGGCAGGTCGTCCGGCCGCGGCGGCAGTGCCCACCGCAGCGCCCACCGCAACAGCGACAGCGGCTCGTCGAGCAGCGACAACAGCTGGTGGGTGCTGGGCGCGGCCGGCGTCGGGGACAGTGGCTCGTCCCACTCCTCCTCGCACGACGACCGGGGTTCGTCGCACGGAGGTTCGTCGCACGGTGGCTCGTCGTGCGGGAGCAGCGGTTCGTCCTGCAGCAGCAGCTCGTCCTGCAGTAGCAGCAGCTCGTCATGCGGTGGGGGGTCCTCCTGCGGTGGCGGAGGCGGATGCGGTGGAGGCAGCTGACACGGGGCAGCTGAGCTCCACGACGCGAGCGCCCGCCGGAGGACATCCCGGCGGGCGCTCGTGTGTGTGGAGCCGCGCGGACGGGGCAGGCGGTCCGGTGCGTGCCACGCTGCTCGCGGCCCGGCGCGCGGGTAGCACCTCTGTTCACGCCTGGGTACGCCGGGTGGGCCCGGCCGTCCGACGGGCGCCGCCCCCGTGTGCGTGCGCCTGGCTCGGTGGGCGCATGGGGAGTGTGTCGACCGACGGGGCGTACGCCTGGTTGAACAGTTGAGCTGGCCTGCCCTCGGGGGGATGGAAAGCACGCCAACTTGGGTAAAAACGCTGTGGTTGCACCACAGTTCATGATTCCCTATAAATCGCCAACGCAGCCCCCGGACGTCCCTCCCGGCAGGCCTGACACGGCTGACCGGACCGACTGGGACGTCGTCCTCACCCGACGTCCTCACCCGACCTGGCTGACCGGGCCACGATTCCCGGCGTCGACCGGGGTGCGCCGGACCCACTCCTCTTCATCGTTGCGTCGCTGCGGAGCCGACCCATGCTCACGACCCTGAACACCGCCTACACCGACACGCGCGCGGCAGACCTCGCCTGGGCCCTGGGCCGCGAGCCGCTGCCCGCGCTCGCCACGCTCGATCTCGAACTCGGCGGCGCGAAGCTGCAGTTGCGGCTGCTCGGCGCGTCCCACCAGGTGCTTCTGGAGGAGGAGCGGGGCAGTCACTGCTCGGAGACGGTCGCGTGCATTCCGGGGTCCAGCACGCCCCTTCCGCTCGGCGTGGCCAAACGTGCGGACGACTGGGAGTACGAGTTCGCCGCCCGCGTCGAGGTGCTGTCACCGGGCTCCTTCGCCGGCCGCGCCCAGGAACTGCTGGCCCTCGTCGCCGACCACCCGCACGGTCTGGCCGGGGTCTTCCCCGGCAGCCCGCACGCCTTCACGGCGATGCTCGCGCAGTGGCACGAGGGACAGGTGCACTGGCGTACGTGGCACGCGTATCCCCAGGACGGGCAACTGGTGGCCACGAGAACGAGGGTGGGGGTGAGGGTGCCGGTACCCGCGCCTGCGCCGGTGCCGGTGCCTGTGGCGCTGTGAGGGGTGCCGCATGGCTCGGGGGTGCGGATGCGGTTCGGGTGCGGCTCCGCTGGGGGCTGGTCGCGCAGCTCCCCGAGCCCCTGGCAGCTCAGCCCCTGCTTTTCAGGGGCGCGGGGAACTGCGCGAGAAGCCCCACGCACCCGCAGCCGCCCAACTACCCGAACCCCAGAGCTAATAGGCGCCCGGCCAAGCGTCGCAGACCACCCGTGTGGGTGACCCGGCGGAGCGCGACCGTGACGGTAGCGTGCCAGGAGTGATCGAGCCGCACGCCCCCGCACCCCCTGGCGCCCCTCCCCCCTGGCGCGGCGACGGAGGCCCGGGCGCCCAGGCGTGGTTACCGGTCCGCCCGGGAGTCGGCCGCTTCCTCGTCCTCGCCGGCGTCTTCGTCTGCGCCGCCTGCGGACTGGTGTACGAACTGGAACTCGTCGCCCTCGCCTCGTACTTGATCGGGGACTCGGTCACCCAGGCCTCCGTGGTCCTGTCCGTCATGGTCTTCGCCATGGGCATCGGCTCCCTCGCCGCCAAACGCCTCTGCCCCCGCGCCGCCCTCGGCTTCGGCGCCATCGAGGCCGCCCTCGCCCTGGTCGGCGGCTGCAGTGCCCTCGTGCTCTACGCGGCGTTCGCCTGGACCGGCGACTGGGGCGGCATGTGGGCGAGTGGCTCCCGCTACCTCCTCGTCGCGTTCTCCCTGGCCATCGGCCTGCTCATCGGCGCCGAGGTCCCGCTGCTGATGGAGCTGATCCAGCGCATCCGCCGCCAGGACGCCGTCGGCACGGTCGCCGACCTCTTCGCGGCCGACTACGTGGGCGCGCTGGTCGGCGGTCTCGCCTTTCCCTTCCTCCTGCTGCCCTGGCTCGGCCAGCTGACCGGCGCCCTGCTCACCGGCACGGTGAACGCCCTGGTCGGCGGCGCCCTCGTGCTCGGACTGTTCCGCCACGACCTGAGCCGCCGGGACCGACGCCTGCTGCTGGCCGCCAATCTCGCCGTCCTCGGCCTCCTGGCCACCGCCGCCGCCCACGTCGACGACTTCGAGCGCGCGGCCCGGCGCGCCGTGTACGGCAAGGACGTCCGGGTCGCGCTGCAGACCGAGGTCCAGGAGGTCGTCCTCACCGGCGGCAGGGACGGTCGTCCGCTCGCCCTCTTCCTCGACGGTCGCCTGCGCATCAGCGGCCGCGACGAGCAGCGCTACCACCGGGCGCTGGTCCGCCCGGCCATGGAGGCCGGACCCCGGGCCCGCGTCCTCGTCCTCGGCGGCGGCGACGGCCTCGCCGCCCGCGAGGTGCTCCGCCACCGGGACGTGCGCCGGGTGGACATCGTCGAACTCGACCCGGGCGTGGTGCGTCTGGCCCGCACGGACCCCGCGCTCTCCGCCCTGAACGGCCACGCCTACGCCGACGGCCGCGTCCGTGTCGTCACGGAGGACTCCTTCGCCTGGCTGCGCGGCGCCCGCCCGGCCCGGCCGTACGACGTCGTGATCTCGGACCTCCCTGATCCCGGCATCACCGCGAGCACGAAGCTCTACTCCCGGGAGTTCTACGGCCTGGCCCGTGAGGTGCTGGCCCCCGACGGCCGCATGGTGGTGCACGCGGGCCCGGTCTCGTCCCGGCGGCGGGTCTTCTGGACGGTCGACGCGACCGTGCGCGCCGCCGGCCTGCGCACCACGCCCTACCGGGTCACCGCCGGCGCCCCGGGCTTCGTCACCGGCCCCGACCGCACGGCCCACACCTCCCGTGCCCCCCACGACTGGGGTTTCGTCCTGGCGACCCGGCCCGGCGCGCCCCGGCCCCCGTCACCGGACCTCGGCAGCGGGGCCGTCCGGCTCGACGCCGCCGACCGGATGCCGGGCCTGTCGGCGTCGACGCTGGTGCACCCGAGGTACACCGGTTGAGCCGGGACGAGCAAGAACGCGGATGTACGGGTGCGGTGCCGTGCCACGTGGGTAGGCTCGGATTCCATGGAGCATGAGGTGTTCGTTCCGGTTCCCGTCGGCCGCCTCCGGGAGGCGCTGTCCGACCCCGAGCGGGTGGCCCGGGCGGTCCCCGGGCTCCAGCAGGACGCGGGCACCCCACCCGTCGCCGGCCGGATGAAGGTACGCGTCGCCGGCCACACCATCACCTATCGCGGCACCCTCAGCGTCACCGCCCGGGACGACGGCTCCTACGTCGTGGAGGGCGACGCCGCCGAGGTCCGGGGCACCGGCACCGTGCGGCTCACCCTCACCCTCCGCCTCGCCCCGGCTCCCGAGGGCACCACCCTGACCTGCGTGGGCACGGCCACCGCCGACGGCCGTATCACCGAACTCCCGGCCGACGCGGTGTCCTCGGCGGCGACCCGGCTGCTGGGGAGGTTCGCGGAGAACCTGGCGACGACGGCCGAGACCGAACCGAAGCCCCCGGCTGACGGCGACGCCGGCGCCGACACCACGGCCGAAGCAGCCCCGGAACCCGCGGACACCCCCGCAAGCGCCGACGAACCCCCCGCCTCCGTCTTCGAGACCGACGTCCCGCCCTCCGCCCTGGACCCCTTCGACGAGGAGGACTTCGTCGCCGGGGGCGAGCCGCCGGCGGAGGCCGCGCACGCCCGCCGGACGATGATCGGCCGGAGCGCGGAGGAGGTGGATCACGCGCCGCCCCGCGGCCGCTACGCCCCGGTCCCGGCCCCCGAGCCCGTCTCCGCGAGCGCCACCCTGCGCTGGGCCGCGCCCGCGGCGGCCCTCGCCGTGGCCTCCGCCATCGTCGTGACCCGCGCCCTGCGCAGGCGCCGCTGACGACACCGGCCCCGGGCGGCCAACTCCACGGCGGGGTCGGCCAGTAGGGTCGAGGGGTGAGTAGCGAAGAGATCACGTTGGCCGCGGGTGACGCGGAGGTGGTGCTCGCACCGGCGAACGGTGGCCGGGTGGCGGGCCTGCGGGTCGGTGGCGCCGAACTGCTGCGGCAGGGCGAGCGGTTCGGGAGCTTCCCGATGGTGCCGTGGTGCGGACGCATCCGCGAGGGACGGTTCCGCGACGGCGGCACCGTGCGGCAGATGCCCCTCAACGCCCCGCCGCACGCCATCCACGGCACGACCCGCGAGGATGCCTGGCGCGTCGCGAGTCACAGCGGCACCGAGGCCGTCCTCACCTACGACCTCGTCGAGCCCTGGCCCTACCCCGGCCGTGTCACCCAGGTGGTGACCCTCACGCCGGACGCCCTCACCCTCACCATGTCCGTGGAGGCGTACGACTCCTCCTTCCCGGCCCAGATCGGCTGGCACCCCTGGTTCAACCGGAGCCTGGACGGCGACGGCGAGGACGTCACGGTCGACTTCACGGCCGCCTGGCAGGAGGAGCGCGGCGCGGACCACCTGCCCACCGGCAACCGTGTCGACCCCCGGCCCGGCCCCTGGGACGACTGCTTCGGCATGCCCGGCGGCGTGGACGTGACCCTCACCTGGCCGCGGCGGCTGGAACTGAAGGTCACCTCCCGCGAGGAGTGGGTGGTGGTCTACGACGAGCAGGCGGAAGCCGTGTGCGTCGAACCCCAGACCGGGCCGCCCAACGGCCTCAACACCCACCCCCGGCTGGTCACCCCCATCGACCCCCTCGAAGCCACGACGACCTGGACCTGGCGGCGCCTGTGAGCCGACCGCGGGCGCGCGGGGGCGTACGGCGGGCGGACAGGCCCCCTCTAAGCTGACTGCCATGACTGACGTGGACGTACGTGGATCTTTGCTGCAGCAGATCAAGGACAAGGCCGTGGTGCACGGCAGGGTGACCCTGTCGTCGGGTCTGGAGGCGGACTACTACGTCGACCTGCGCCGCGTCACCCTCGACGGCGAGGCCGCCCCGCTCGTCGGTCAGGTACTGCTCGACCTCACCGCCGACCTGGACTTCGACGCGGTCGGCGGGCTCACGATGGGCGCCGACCCCGTCGCCGGCGCGATGCTGCACGCGGCCGCCGCGCGGGGCCGCCGGCTGGACGCGTTCGTCGTCCGCAAGGCGGCCAAGGCGCACGGGCTGCAGCGGCGCGTGGAGGGTCCGGAGATCAGCGGCCGTCGCGTCCTGGTCGTCGAGGACACCTCCACCACCGGCGGCTCCCCGCTGGCCGCCGTCGAGGCCGTGCGCGAGGCAGGGGCCGAGGTCGTCGCCGTCGCCACCATCGTCGACCGGGCCACCGGCGCCGCCGAGAAGATCGAGAAGGGCGCCGGGGTCCCGTACCTCTTCGCGTTCTCGAAGGACGAGCTGGGCTTGGACTGACCGGCCGCCGGACGGCCCCAGACGACGGCGGGAACCCCGAGGTCAGGGGTTACCGAAGAGTTCTGGACGCGCTGACCGGAGCATCGGGTCCCGTCTGGAAGGATGGGGCCGACGATGATGTCGCAACCCTAGGTCAGGGACCGTAAGCACAACGCCACCCGCACATACAAGGAGCGGACCATGCCCATCGCAACCCCCGAGGTCTACAACGAGATGCTCGACCGGGCGAAGGCAGCCAAGTTCGCCTACCCGGCCATCAACGTGACCTCGACCCAGACGCTGCACGCCGCGCTGCGGGGCTTCGCGGAGGCGGAGAGCGACGGCATCGTCCAGATCTCGACCGGCGGCGCCGAGTTCCTGGGCGGCCAGTACAGCAAGGACATGGTGACGGGCTCCGTCGCCCTGGCCGAGTTCGCGCACATCGTGGCCGAGAAGTACCCCGTCACGGTCGCGCTGCACACGGACCACTGCCCGAAGGACAAGCTGGACGGCTACGTACGTCCGCTGCTCGCGGTGTCGGAGGAGCGGGTCAAGGCCGGCGGCAACCCGCTGTTCCAGTCGCACATGTGGGACGGCTCGGCCGAGACCCTCGCCGACAACCTCTCCATCGCGCAGGAGCTGCTCGCCCGCGCCGCCGCCGCGAAGATCATCCTTGAGGTCGAGATCACCCCGACCGGCGGCGAGGAGGACGGCGTCTCGCACGAGATCAACGACTCTCTCTACACGACGGTCGACGACGCGATCCGTACGGCCGAGGCGCTGGGCCTGGGCGAGAAGGGCCGCTACCTGCTGGCCGCGTCCTTCGGCAACGTCCACGGCGTCTACAAGCCGGGCAACGTCGTCCTGCGCCCCGACCTCCTCAAGGAGCTGAACGAGGGCGTGGCCTCCCGCTTCGGCAAGGAGTCCCCGTTCGACTTCGTCTTCCACGGCGGCTCGGGCTCCACGGAGGAGGAGATCCGCACCGCCCTGGAGAACGGCGTCGTCAAGATGAACATCGACACCGACACCCAGTACGCCTTCACGCGTCCGGTCGCCGCCCACATGTTCCAGAACTACGACGGCGTCCTGAAGGTCGACGGCGAGGTCGGCAACAAGAAGACGTACGACCCCCGCACCTGGGGCAAGCTCGCGGAGGCGTCGATGGCGGCCCGCGTCGTCGAGGCGTGCGGCAACCTGCGCTCCGCCGGCACGAAGATCAAGTAGCCCGACCGGGACCGGGCCGACCCGGGCCCCGGCCGCGTACCACCGCCCCTGCCCGCAGTCGCGCACGCGACTGCGGGCAGGGGCGTGTCCGTGCCGTGCCCGCGATCGGCCGCGGGCCTCGGCCCTCGGCCCCTGCCTACCTCTCCGGCGCCGACTCTGGTCCCGTGCCGCTCCCGTGTCGCTCAGGTGCCGCTCCCGGACCGCTCCCGCACCTGGCCCGGACGCCCCGGGCGCGGCATGATGCGGACCATGGCCGATGTACGCCTTGCCTCCCCCCAGGGCAAGTGGATCCTGCTGACCACGGTGCTCGGCTCCAGCATGGCCATGCTGGACTCGACGGTCGTCAACGTGGCGCTCCCGCGCATCGGCCTCGACCTGGACGCCGACCTCGCGGCTCTGCAGTGGACCGTCAACGCGTACATGCTGACCCTCGCCGGGCTGATCCTTCTCGGCGGCGCGCTCGGCGACCGTTTCGGCCGGCGCAAGGTGTTCGTCGTGGGCGTGGTGTGGTTCGCCGCGGCCTCGCTGCTGTGCGGCATCGCCCCGAACGGCGGGGTGCTGATCGCCGCCCGGGCGCTCCAGGGCGTCGGCGGCGCCCTGCTCACCCCCGGGTCGCTCGCGCTCATCCAGGCGTCGTTCCACCATGACGACCGGGCGAAGGCGGTCGGCCTGTGGTCCGGTTTCGGCGGCATCGGCGCGGCCGTCGGCCCGTTCCTGGGCGGCTGGCTGGTCGACGGCCCCGGCTGGCGCTGGGTCTTCCTCCTGAACGTCCCCCTGGCCCTCCTCTGCGTCCCCGTTGCCGTACGCCACGTACCGGAGTCGTCGGACAGCCGCAGCCACGAGCGGGGCTTCGACATCCTGGGGGCGGTGCTCGGCGCCGCCTCCCTCGCGTTCCTCACCTACGCGCTGATCGAGGCCCGGGCGGGCACGCTCGCGGTCTCGGTCACCGCGCTCGCCGGCGTGGCGACGGCCGTGGCCTTCGTCCGCGTCGAACGCCGCCGCCCCGACCCCATGATGCCGCCGGAGATGTTCGCGTCCCGCCAGTTCACGGCGGTCAACATCGTCACCCTGTTCGTGTACGCGGCCTTCGGCGGCTTCTTCTTCCTCGCCGCCCTGCAGCTCCAGGTGGTCTCCGGGTACTCCGCCCTGGGCGCCGGCACCGCCCTGCTCCCCATCACCGTCCTGATGCTGCTGCTCTCCGCCCGCGCGGGTGCCCTCGGCGAGCGGATCGGCCCCCGCATCCCGCTCACCGTCGGCCCCCTGCTGTGCACGGCGGGTGTGCTGCTGATGCTGCGTGTGGGCCCCGACGCCGGGTACGCCACCGACGTGCTCCCCGCCCTGCTGGTCATGGGCCTCGGCATGGTCACCCTCGTGGCCCCGCTGACCGCCACCGTCCTCGCCTCGGTCTCCACCGACCACGCCGGTGTCGCCAGCGGCATCAACAACGCCGCCGCCCGGGCCGCGGGCCTGCTGGCCGTGGCGGCGCTGCCGCTGATCGCCGGGATGGGTCCGGAGGCCTACCGCTCACCCACCCAGTTCGACAGCGCGTTCGACAAGGCCATGCTCGCCTGCGCCCTGGCCCTCCTGGCCGCCTCGGCCCTCTCCTTCGCCACGGTCCGCCGCCCCGCCCCCGACTGCCACCACCCCGAATGCCGCACCCACGGCTGCGTGACGGCTCCGCCGCTGGAGGGGGAACAGCCGCGGGGTGCGTAGTCGGGTGCGTAGTCGGGTGCGGGCCCGGTGGGGGCTTCTCGCGGGGTTCCCCGCGCCCCTGGGAAGGCGAGGGCTGCGCCCCTCGCCCTACCCGCCCACCTACCGCCGTGTCCCCGCCCATGCGCCAGACTGGAACCCATGACGATTCACGAAAACCTTCTCGGCGGCCCGCCCCCGACCCACCTCCCCGACTCCCCGGAACCCCGCGAACTCCTCGCGGGCGGCACACCCCCGGCCGAGGTCGCCGCCAAGTACCCCACCTCCTCCCTCGCCTGGGCCCAGCTCGCCGACGAGGCGTACGAGCGGGGCAGCGTCGTGGAGTCGTACGCCTACGCCCGTACGGGCTACCACCGGGGCCTGGACGCCCTGCGCCGCAGCGGCTGGAAGGGCCACGGGCCCGTCCCCTGGGAGCACGAGCCGAACCGCGGCTTCCTGCGCGCCCTGCACGCCCTGGCCCGCGCCGCGGGTGACATCGGCGAGCAGGAGGAGTACGAGCGCTGCTCTCAGTTCCTGAAGGACTCCTCCCCGACGGCGGCGCAGACGCTGGGCTGACGCGCGGCGCTGACGCGCGGCGCTGACGCACCGCGCTGATCGAGGGATTGTTCGGACAGGTCCGCCTGGTGTGACCAGGCGGACCTTGCGGTACCGGGAGGTATCCCCGAACATTCGTGTGGGGACCGGGGCCCCCGTGTCGGAATTCGGCAGGGGCGGACCGCTACCCGGAGCACACATCAGGAGACAGCGATGTCCCTCACGGCTCAGCCCCACGAGGCTTCGGAGCCCGAGACCCCGCATCTCGACTTCCAGGGCACGACCCCGTACGAGGACTACGTCCAGGCGGACGTCCTCACCCACCTCCAGCACCCCCTCTCCGACGACCCCGGCGAGATGGTCTTCCTGGTCACCACCCAGGTCATGGAGCTGTGGTTCACCGTCATCGTCCACGAGTGGGAGACCGCGGCCGCCGCGATCCGGGACGACGACGTGGCCAGGGCGAAGGACGCGCTGAAGCGTTCCGTCCGCGAGCTGGAGGCCCTGACCGCCTCCTGGAAGCCCCTCGGCCAGCTCACCCCGGCCCAGTTCAACTCCTACCGGGCCGCCCTCGGCGAGGGCTCCGGGTTCCAGTCGGCGATGTACCGCCGGATGGAGTTCCTGCTCGGCGAGAAGTCCGCCTCCATGCTCGTCCCGCACCGGGGTGCCCCCCGCGTGCACGCCGAGCTGGAGAAGGCGCTGCACGAGCCGAGCCTCTACGACGAGGTCCTGCGGCTGCTGGCGCGCCGCGGCCACGCGATCCCCGAGTCCGTCGTACGCCGTGACGTCTCCCAGCGCTACGAGCCCTCCCCCGAGGTCGAGGAGGTGTGGACCGCGCTGTACTCCGGCGACCCGGACCACGAACTCGCCCGCCTCGGCGAGGCGTTGACCGATGTCGCCGAACTCGTCTGGCGCTGGCGCAACGACCACCTCGTCGCCACCCGCCGCGCGATGGGCTCCAAGGCCGGCACGGGCGGCTCCGCCGGTGTGGCCTGGCTGGAGAAGCGTGCCCGGAAGAACGTCTTCCCCGAGCTGTGGACGGCGCGCTCCCATGTCTGACATCACCGCTTCCCGTACTGAACTGGCCTCGCTGGCGAAGGAGTCGGACGCGGCCGACGTGCTGTCCGGCCTGCGTTCCCGCTTCGTCCTCGACGACGCCGTGTACCTCGACGGCAACTCGCTCGGCGCGCTGCCGGCCTCGGTCCCCGGACGGCTCACGGACGTCGTCCACCGCGAGTGGGGCGAGATGCGCATCCGCTCCTGGGACGAGAGCGGCTGGTGGACCGCTCCCGAGCGGATCGGTGACCGCATAGCCCCGCTGGTCGGCGCGGCGCCGGGCCAGATCGTGGTCGGCGACTCCACGAGCGTCAACGTCTTCAAGGCGGTCGTGGCGGCGGTACGGATGGCGGAGGAGGACTCCGCCTCCGCCTCCGCTTCGGCCTCCGGCCGTCGCGACGAGATCCTGGTCGACGCGACGACGTTCCCGACGGACGGCTACATAGCCGAGTCGGCGGCCCGGATGACCGGCCGTACCCTGCGCCCGGTGACCCCGGCGGAGGTCCCGGCCGCCCTGAGCGACCGTACGGCCGCCGTCCTGCTCAACCACGTCGACTACCGCACCGGCCGCCTCCACGACCTCCCCGCCCTGACGGCGGCGGTCCACGAGGCCGGCGCCTACGCCGTCTGGGACCTCTGCCACAGCGCGGGCGCCCTGCCCGTGGACCTGGACGAGCACGGGGTCGACCTCGCGATCGGCTGCACCTACAAGTACCTGAACGGCGGCCCCGGCTCCCCGGCCTACCTGTACGTCCGCCGTGACCTGCAGCCCCGCTTCGACTCGCCCCTCCCCGGCTGGACCTCGCATGCCGCCCCCTTCGCCATGCGCCCGGCCTACGAGGCCGCGGCGGGGGCACCCCGGGGCCGGGTCGGCACGCCCGACATCCTGTCGATGCTGGCCCTGGAGGCGGCGCTCGACGTCTGGTACGAGGGCGGCGACGGAGGTGCCGCCGGGGCCGGCGCGACGATCGCCGCGGTCCGCGCCAAGTCCCTCGCCCTGACGGACTTCTTCCTGCGCTGTGTGGCGGCGTACGTCCCCGAGGGCCGGGTCGAGTCGCTCACCCCGGTCGCCCACGCGGAGCGCGGCAGCCAGGTCGCCCTGCGCTGCGACGACGCCGGTGACGTCATGAAACGCCTCATCCACCGGGGTGTCGTCGGCGACTTCCGCCACCCCGACGTCCTCCGCTTCGGCTTCACCCCGCTCTACGTCACCTTCGCGGACGTGGAACGGGCGGCGCGCGTGCTGGCGGAGACGCTGGAGGAGGCGGGGTAGCGGGACGGTCCTGCTGTTCGGGTCCGGGTCCGAGGTGGGGTCCGGGCCCATGTCCGGGTCCGAGGTGGGGTCCGGGCCCGGGTCCGAGGGTGGTTCGGTCGTTCCGGCGGCGGGGGATCCGCTGCCGGGGCGGCGGGAAGGGGGGCTCGGCGGCGGCGGTGGGCGAAACCCCTCGGCCCACGGTCCTCGGCCGGCCCGTACCGGGGCTCCTGACCCGGCGTCACATCCCGGTGTCGACGCACGTCACGGGCCTGATACCGTCCCCGCCAACGGCAGGCGCCCCTTTCCCAGGAACGCGCCCGCCCAAACCCTTCCAAATCCGTTTCACCCGAGAGGTTGGCGCATGCCGGACGACGACGCCGCAGCCCGCGATGCCGCCGAAGAGGCATCCGCCTTCTCGCACCCGCCGGTCGCCCCGGACGCCACGGCCGCCTACGGAGACCACCCCGACCAGGTGATCGACTTCTACGCCCCCCGCACCTCCGCCGCGGGCGCGGACGCCGGGGCCCCCGTGGTCGCGGTCCTGCACGGCGGCGCCTGGCGAGCCCCGTACGACCGGCACCACATCACCCCCTTCGCGGACTTCCTCGCCCGCCACGGCTTCGCGGTGGCCAACATCGAGTACCGGCGCGGCAGTTCGATCCCCGCCCAGAGCGGCCTCAACGGCACCCCGGCCCCCACCGCGGGCCGCTGGCCGGAGACGTTCGACGACATCGCCGCCGCCTTCGACGCCCTGCCGGACCTCGTCCGCGCGGCCCTGCCGCAGGCGGACCCCCGCCGTACGGTCGTCACCGGCCACTCCGCCGGCGGCCACCTCGCCCTGTGGGCGGCCGCCCGCCACGTGCTCCCGTCCGACACGCCCTGGCGCGCCTCCCGCCCCGCCCCCTTCCGCGGTGTCGTCGCCCTGGCCCCCATCGCCGACTTCGCCGTGGCCGAGAAGCTGGACGTCTGCGGCGGCGCGGCCGGTCAACTCCTGGGAGGCCAGGGCAAGTTCGCGGAGCGTCGCCCCTACGCCGACCCCGCGCTCCTCCTCCCGACCGGCATCGCCACCACCCTCGTGCAGGGCCGCTCCGACATCGTCGTCCCGCAGGCCGTCGCCGAGGCGTACGCCGACGCCGCGGCCCGGGCGGGCGAGGTCGTGGGCCTGACGCTGCTGGAGGACGTGGGCCACTTCCCGCTCATCGACCCGGCGGCGGACGCGTGCGCGGTGGTGGTGGAGGAGATCGCCCAACTGGCCTGGTGAACGGTGCTCTGACATGGCCGCCGCCCCCGTCCTCGCGCCTCCCCGCTGATACCCGTAGTACCTGAGAGCTACATCCCAGGTGAGCTCCCCGGCGTGACGCCGACGGCGCCCCCGAATCCGTAACTTCCTTCCCAGAGCGGCCTGATGGACGGGCGGCCCGAACGGGAAGGGGCGGCCGGCATGGGGGTCGCGACATGGCCGGGGACAGACCTCCGACCACCCACGGAAGCACGCCCTACGGCACAGTCACCCCAACCGTCCCCCACCCCGGCCGACCCCCGGGACGGCGATCTCCGGCGCCCCGCCTCCAGGCCGGCCAGGCTGCGCCGAGCGTTGTCGGCCCTCCTGGTGGCGACGGCCGTGATCGCCCCGGTCTCCGCTGCGGCCCGGCCGCGGATCCCGGCCCCGCCCCCGGCGTCCATCGCCCCGCCGACCCCGACGACCCTCCGGGCGACGTACGAGGCCAACCGCGAGAACGCCGCGGAGGCGGCCCGCATGGCCGACGCCCACGGCGATCGAAGCCGAGCCTCGACCGATCGGTGGATGGCGGCACCCGACCGGCAACTCCTGACGTTCGACGGCCGAGGCACCGGCCGGGCCGTGGAAGTCCTGGGCGACCTGCTGAAGGCCGACCACATAGCGGTCCTGGTCCCGGGCTCGGACACGGGCCTGGACACGTACGGCCGCTTCCACAGAGCCGCACAGGCCCTGCACGACCGCACGGGCCCGGACACAGCGGTCATCGCCTGGCTCGGCTACGCAACGCCCGGAACCATCAGCACGACGGTCCTCACTCCCACCCGAGCAGAACAGGCGGCGCCCCGCCTCCGCGCGTTCATCCGCGAACTGCGAGGTCTGGTGGGCGACTCCACCGGCGTCGCCCTCCTCTGCCACTCCTACGGCTCGGTCGTCTGCGCCCGCGCCGTCACCGATCTCGACGACATCGACGACATGGCACTGATCGGAAGTCCCGGCACCGGCGTGGACAGCGTGGCCGCCCTGCACACCTCGGCACGCGTCTGGGCGGCCCGGGGCACGGACGACTGGATCGGCATGGTCCCCCACACCCGATCCGACTTCTTCGGCACCACCCTCGGCTTCGGCCCCGACCCCACGGCCTCCTCCTTCGGCGCCCACGTCTTCACCGCAGGCCCCGCCGGTCACAGCGACTACTTCACCCCCAACTCCACCTCCCTGAAAAACCTCGCCCACATCACCCAAGGCGCCCTCCCGGAGGAACCCCGTGCGTAACCTCATGAGCACGCCCGCGGCTACCCCCGTTGCGGGGGCGGGAGTTGCAGCCGACGACGATTCCCACGCGGGCGCTGTGGATGAGAACCCCCATCCGGCCGAAGGCCTGTTGCACCGCACCGCACCCGCACGACCCACCCACACCAGCCGCCCCCGATCTCTCCTGGCCGCCGCCTGCCGAGCCGCCCACCACATCGACTCCACCACTCCACCTCACCGGGACCGCGCAGTGGACGCCCTCCGGGCCCTCGCCATACTCGGCATCATCCTGGGCCACTGGCTGGTCTCCGCCCTCGTCGCGGACGGCAACACCCTCCACACCACCAGCCCCCTCTCGCACATGCCCCGACTGGCCCCCATCTCCTGGCTCTTCCAGACCCTCGCCGTCTTCTTCCTGGTCGGCGGCCACGTAGCCACGAAGAGCTACACCTCGGCCCGTGCCCACGGCACCACGTACACCCAATGGCTCCGCACCCGCCTGACCCGCCTGTTCCTCCCGGTCGCCGCCCTCCTGACCCTCTGGACGGCGATCTCGATCACCCTCCTGGCCACAGGCACCCGCATCGACACGGTCCACACCCTCGCGAAACTGGCCGTGTCCCCGCTGTGGTTCCTCCTGGTCTTCGCCGCCCTGACGGCAGCGACACCGCTACTGACCCACCTCAACCCGCTCTGGCCCCTGGCCGTCGTCCTCCACGTGGACCTCGTACGCTTCGGCCTCGGCGGCCCCCAGGCCCTCGGCTGGATCAACCTGGCCGCGGGCTGGCTGGTCCCGTACACCCTGGGCTCGGCCTGGACCCGAGGAGAACTGGAGCGCCCCCGCGCAGGCCGGACCCTGCTGGTGTCCGGCACGGCGGCGACGGCGGCCCTGATCATCTGGGCCGGCTACCCGGCGTCGATGGTCGGCGTCCCGGGCGCGGGGATCTCCAACCTGAACCCACCCACCCTGGCCGCCGTCACCTTCGGCCTGGCCCAGTGCGGTCTGGCTCTCCTGCTGCGCGGCCCCCTCCGCCGCACCCTGCGACGGCGACCGATGACCTGGGCGGCGGTGGCAGCCGTCAACCTCTCGGCGATGACCCTGTTCCTCTGGCACCAGACGGCGATGATGGCGACGACCGCCACAGGCCTGGCGGCAGGCCGTCTGCCCGGCCTGCACACCCTCCCCGACAGCATGACCTGGGTGGCGGCCCGCCTCGCCTGGCTCCCGGCCTTCGCCCTCGCCCTCCTGCTCTGCTGGTCCGCGTTTCACGGCTACGAGAACCGCCGCCCGAAGAAGATGTCACGACCGAGGACGTCACGGCCGGGGATGTCACGACCGAGGACGTCACGACGGGCACGGCCCCGAATCGATGCCCAACCGTCGAACAGGCCGACCTCATCGGTGCGCCATGCCTAGGCTGATGCGAATGAGCGCGGTGGCGGAGCGGTTGACCAGAGGGCTACGGCTGCTGCGCGAGGACCTGTGGAGCGCCCAGCCTCACCCGCTGCCGCCCTCCGCCCGGCTGCGCCGACTCCCGCACGGCCTGGTCGTCCTCGTCGCGCTCCTCACCATGCTCGGCAGCATCGACGAATCGGGTGAGAGCTACCGACTGGGCGCGCAGTACACGTTGTTGTGCTCGCTGACACAGGCGGCAGCGGTGGTGCTCGCGCTCTGGTGGCCCGTACCGGCGTGGTGGGCCTCCATGGCGGTCACCACCGTGGTGGCACTCGGCGTCCGAGGCCAGTTGTTCACCCAGCGGACCGACCCCGATCCCCGCTTGCAGCGCGTCGACGTCAGCGATGTCACCGACGGCCTCAGCACCCCTCTTCCCCATGGCATGACCGACAACGACGTGCCCTGGCCATGGAGCCCCATGGGGCTGATCGCGCACACGGTCATCCTCTTCCTCCTCGCCCTGCGCCTGCCCAACCGCGTGGTGATCGAGGCGTTGGTGCTGACCGCGCTGGGCACCTTCGCCCTGCAGGGCCTCGCCGGTTCCCATCCGTACGCGCCGACGACCCCGCTGGCCCTCGTCTTCTTCGTCGGCGCTGTCCTCCTCGGCAGCGCCATGCGCGGCCGCCGCGAGGCCCGCACCCAGCTCGTCGCACAGACGAGCATCACCGCCGAGGAGCGCGCCCGCCGCACCGTCCTGGAGGAGCGCAGCCGTATCGCGCGCGAACTGCACGACGTGGTCGCCCACCACATGTCGGTGATCTCCATCCAGGCCCAGGTCGCTCCGCACCTGACGGAGAACCCGTCCGAGGAACTGAAGGAGAACCTCCACGGCATCCGGCAGAACGCGCTGGAGGCCCTCACCGAACTCCGCCGCGTCCTCGGGGTGCTGCGCTCCGAGGACCCACCGGACGGCGGCTCCGACGGTCCCCGGGTGACGGCGGGCGTCACCGAAGGCACCGCCCCGCACGCCCCGCAGCCCACCCTGGACCGCCTCGACACGCTCGTCGACAACACCCGCGCGGCCGGTCTCGCGGTCGTCACCGAGATCCACGGGGAGGTGCGCCCCCTGCCGCCCGGCGTGGAACTGTCGGCGTACCGCATCGTGCAGGAGGCGCTCAGCAACGCCCTGCGGCACGCGCCGGGTTCGACGGTCCGCGTGGAACTCACCCATTTCCCGCGCGGACTGCAGGTACGGGTCATCAACTCCCGTCCCTCCCGCGAGGCACCCCCGTCCCCCGGCGCCGGCCACGGGCTGCTCGGCATGCGCGAGCGCGCCGCGATGCTCGGCGGCACCCTCATGGCGACCGAGACCTCCCACGGCGGCTTCGCCGTCGTGGCCTTCCTCCCCCGCGACGGCGACCCCGGCGGCGAGCCCCGGCTCGCACCGGACACGACAGGAGAAACGAGTCCATGACGAGCAGCACCATCCGTGTACTGATCGCGGACGACCAGCAGATGGTCCGGCAGGGCTTCTCGGTGCTGCTCGACATCCAGCCCGACATCGATGTGGTCGGCCAGGCGGTGCACGGCCTCGACGCGATCGACAAGGTCGCCGAACTGGCCCCGGACGTCGTCCTGATGGACATCCGCATGCCCGAGCTGGGCGGCATCGAGGCGACCCGGCGCATCACCACCGAGCGTCCGCACATCAGAGTCCTCGTCCTCACCACCTTCGACCTCGACGAGTACGTGTACGAGGCGCTGCGCGCCGGTGCGTCCGGCTTCCTCCTCAAGGACGCCTCCGCCGACCAGCTCGCCGAGGCGGTACGGGTCGTAGCGGCGGGCGACGCCCTGCTCGCGCCCGGTGTCACCCGCCGCCTCATCGCCGAGTTCTCCCGCCTCGGCTCCGCTCCCCGCGCTCCGCTCAAGGAACGGGTCGGCGACCTGACCGAGCGGGAGACCGAGGTGCTCTCCCTGATCGCGCAGGGCCTGTCCAACGCCGAGATCGCCCAGAGCCTCGTCGTCGCCGAGCAGACGGTGAAGACCCATGTGGGCCGCATCCTGGTCAAACTGGGGCTGCGCGACCGCACCCAGGCAGCGGTCTTCGCCTACGAATCGGGCCTGGTCCGTCCCAAGGGCTACTGAGCGGACGCCACCACCGGGGGACCCGAGACGCCGGCCGGGCGGTACCCGTAGTACCTGAGACGGACCTGGACGGACCCTCCTCACTGGTGACGACGCCCGACCCTCTCTCCGCCTACCGTTTTCGATGTGACGGAGACGACCCAGACCCAGACGATGCCCTTGCGAGGCGGGGCCAAGCCGAGCAGCCCGGAGTTCCGGCTGGCCATGGACGCGTGGCACAGGCTGCGCCAGGACCTGTTCCACGACGGGTTCGCCTATCGGCCGATGCCCCCGATGAAGATGGACGGCCCGTTCACCGGCCGGCTCTCCGGCCGCCTCCGTGTGTACGTGGCCTGGGCCCCGCACGCGGCCGTGGTGGCGGCCGCCCTGCTCTCGATGACCATCGCCGCCTCCGCCGGAGACGGCAGCGGACTCTCCACCCTCCTGGCCACCGGGTTCGCCCTGTGCACGGTCCTGGCCACCATGATCAGGCCCGTGGCGGCCTTCTGGGCGTCCATGATCACGGCCCCCATGACCGCGGTGGGTGCCGGTCTGTGGGACGACTGGCCGTGGACGGCCGGCAGTTTCGCGACCCACCTCGTGGTGATGACGGTCGTGGCCCTGCGCACCCGGCCGCGCACAGCCGCCTGGATGTGGATCCTGACCGCCGCGTACGGGGCGTTCATGGAAGGCACCCTCGGCGGCGGTCACTACGCGACGAACAACACGGTCCCGCTGCTCTTCGTCTCCGCCTTGACCCTGCTGGCAGCCTCCGCCCTGACCATACGTCGCACCGCCCAGCGCGAGGTGACCGCCCAGCAGACGGTGACCGAGCACGAGCGCTCCCGGCGCACCCTCCTGGAGGAGCGCACCACCATCGCCCGGGAGCTGCACGACGTGGTGGCCCACCACATGTCGGTGGTCGCCATCCAGGCCGAGGCCGCGCCCTACCGGGTGGAGAACCCGCCGCCGGAGCTGGAGCAGGCCTTCGCCACCATCCGGGAGAACGCGGTGGCCGCCCTCACCGAGCTGCGCCGTGTCCTCGGTGTGGTCCGCGCCGAGGACTACGAGGCCCCGGACGCCCCGCAGCCCACCCTCGCCGACCTCGACGGCCTGCTGGCCAATGTCAGGGAGGCAGGGCTCACGGTCGACAAGGCGGTCACCGGAGCGGTCCGTGAGCTGCCGCAGGGCGTGGAGCTGTCGGCGTACCGCATCGTGCAGGAGGCGCTCAGCAACACCCTGCGGCACGCGCCGGGCGCCTCGGCCCGGGTGGAGATCGGTTACGTCCTCGGCGGGCTCGGCCTGCGGATCGTCAACGGACCGTCCCAGGAGGTGGTCCTGGTGAAGTCCACCCATGGCACGGGTCACGGCCTCACCGGCATGCGCGAGCGCGTGGCGATGCTGAACGGCGAGATGACCACGGGCGAGACGGACGACGGGGGCTACGAGGTGACGGTGTTCCTGCCCGTGTCCAGTGTGAGCGAGGCCGACGCATGACGATCCGCGTGCTGATCGCCGACGACCAGATGATGGTCCGCGAGGGCTTCTCCGTGCTGCTCAACGCGATGCCGGACATCGAGGTGGTCGGCGAGGCGGTGAACGGCCGGGAGGCGGTCCGACAGGTCCGGGAGCTGTCGCCGGACGTGGTCCTGATGGACATCCGGATGCCCGAGCTGAACGGCATCGAGGCCACCCGGGAGATCGTGGCGTCGGACGGCGGGGCGAAGGTGCTGGTCCTGACCACGTTCGACCTCGACGAGTACGTCTACCAGGCATTGCGGGCGGGAGCCTCCGGCTTCCTCCTCAAGGACGCCTCGGCCCGCCAACTGGCCGACGGGGTGCGGGTGGTCGCCGCCGGAGAGGCGCTGCTCGCCCCGTCCGTCACCAAGCGGCTGATCACCGAGTTCTCCAAACTGGTCCAGGCCCCCCGCCCCTCGGCGGCCACCCAGCTGGCGTACGGCGAACTCACCGACCGGGAGACCGAGGTCCTGGTTCTCATAGCCCAGGGTCTGTCCAATTCGGAGATCGCCGAGCGCCTGGTGGTCGCCGAGTCCACGATCAAGACACATGTGAGCCGGGTCCTGGTGAAGCTGGGTCTGCGGGACCGCACCCAGGCGGCGGTGTTCGCCTACGAGGCGCGGCTGGTCACCCCCGGCTGACGGGGCCGGGGAGCGCCCGCCGGGCGGTGTCGTGCCGGTTCCCCCTGGTCATGGGGCCGGTTCGCGGGTTAGCGTCCGGTCATGGCAGCTGCTTCCGACCTCGCTTTCGACCCGTGGGACCCCGACTTCGTGGCCGACCCGTACCCGGCGTACGCGGAGCTGCGGGCCCGGGGCAGGGTGCGGTACTTCGAGCCGACGAACCAGTGGCTCGTCCCGCACCACGCGGATGTCTCGGCCCTGCTGCGGGATCGCAGGCTCGGGCGGACGTACCAGCACCGGTTCACGCATGAGGACTTCGGCCGGGTCGCGCCGCCGGCGGAGCACGAGCCGTTCCACACGCTCAACGACCACGGCATGCTCGACCTGGAGCCCCCGGACCACACCCGGATCCGGCGGCTGGTGTCGAAGGCGTTCACACCGCGCACGGTGGAGCGGCTGAAGCCGTATGTGGAGTCGCTGGCCGGTGAGCTGGTGGCCGGGCTGGTCGAGGCCGGCGGGGGAGACCTGCTGACGGATGTCGCGGAGCCGCTGCCGGTGGCGGTGATCGCCGAGATGCTCGGCATCCCCAAGTCCGACCGGGCCCAGTTGCGGCCCTGGTCGGCGGACATCTGCGGGATGTACGAGCTGAGCCCGTCGGAGGAGACGGCGAAGCGGGCGGTGCGGGCGTCGGTGGAGTTCTCGGAGTTCCTGCGGGAGCTGATCGCGCACCGCAGGCAGGAGCCGGGCGAGGACCTGATCTCGGGCCTGATCGCCGCCCACGACGAGGGCGACCGTCTCACCGAGCAGGAGATGATCTCCACCTGTGTGCTGCTGCTGAACGCGGGCCACGAGGCGACCGTGAACGCCACCGTGAACGGCTGGTGGGCGCTGTTCCGCAACCCTGAGCAGCTGGCGGCCCTGCGCGCGGATCACTCGCTGGTGCCCGGGGCGGTGGAGGAGCTGATGCGGTACGACACCCCGCTGCAGCTGTTCGAGCGGTGGGTGCTGGACGACATCGAGATCGACGGGACGACGGTTCCGCGCGGCGCGGAGATCGCGATGCTGTTCGGCTCGGCCAACCACGACCCGTCCGTGTTCGCCGCCCCCGAGAAGCTGGACCTCACCCGCACGGAGAACCCGCACATCTCCTTCAGCGCGGGCATCCACTACTGCATCGGCGCCCCCCTCGCCCGGATCGAACTGGCCGCCTCGATGACGGCCCTCCTGACGAAGGCCCCGACACTGGCACTCGCCACCGAGCCGACCCGGAAGCCGAACTTCGTGATCCGGGGCCTGGACGGCCTGGCCGTCGAGGTCTGAGCCCCTTCAACCGCCGGACCCCGGCCCCGGCTCCGGCTCCGGCCTCGGCCCCGGCTCCGGCCTCGGCCCCGGCCCCGGCCTCGGCCCCGCCCCCGGCTCCGGCCTCGGCTCCGGCTCCGGCCTCGGCCCCGGCTCCGGCCTCGGCTCCGGCTCTGACCTCGGCCCCGCCCCCGCTCCTCCGGTCCCCGGGCGCCGCCGCCGGGCGAGCAGGGTCGCGATCAGCAGGCAGACGGCGGCCGGGACGGCGGCTCCGGCCAGGGCGACGAAGGGGAGTTCGGTGGCGAGGACGGTGTAGTCCATGCCCTCGCCCTCGAAGCCGCCCCGGAGGTGGCGCCGGGTGCGGTCGGAGGTGCTCCAGGCGAGCGTCGCGGCCACCGTGCCCGCCGCCGACACCGCACACCCGCCACACCCCGAAAGGCTCTCCCGGTCCACTCCGCGACTCCCCGCCCGTCCGCCCCAGTCCGGCTCGCAAACCCCGTGCTGCTCTGGGGCGGGTCGGCCGGTCGGTCCACGACGGGAGGGACGCGCGCTCCGCTGCCGTGGTTCTCCCCGGCCGGGGCAGGCGCCACGGCCCGGGAGGCACGAGACCGCACCGGCCACCGGACCCCGTCACGCCGCCCCAGCCGGCGAACCGCTCCGCAACGCACCCCTCAGCCGCTGCTGAGGTCCCGCTGTCGCAGCCCGGCGAGGCCGCCCGCCACCAGCAGCACCGCGATCCCGGTCAGGACCAGTACCGGCGTCCACTCCATCTCCCCGCCCGGCAGCTTCGGCAGGTGGCCGAAGGGGGAGAGGTCGAGGACGGCCCGGGGGGCGTCGAGCGCGGGGCCGATCCAGCCGATGAGCAGGACGGCACCGGCGAGACCCCAGGCCGCCGGCGCCGCGCGGGGGGTGAGCCCGTACAGCAGGACCGCGCTGCCGCCGATGACCCACACCCCTGCGACCTGGACGAGGCACCCGGCCAGGATGGGGCCGGCCTCCCTGCCGTAGCCGAGGGTGAAGCCGAGACCGGCCAGGAGCATGATCCACACGGCTCCGCCGAAGGCGACGGCCAGATGTCCGGCGGCCCAGCGGACGCGGCCCACCGCGTTGGCCAGGAGCGGTTCGGCGCGGCCGGAGGTCTCCTCGCCGTGCAGGCGCAGCACGGTGGCGACGACGTACAGCGCGGCGATCAGACCGAGCATGCCGATCATCGAGGCGAGGAACGCGTCGGTCAGGCCGGACCGGCCGCCCATCCGCTCGAAGATCTCGCGGGCACGTTCGTTGTCACCGACGAACTCGGCCGTGCCCTCGGTCAGCCCGCCGTAGACGAGCCCGGCGAGGAAGAAGCCGATGCTCCAGCCGAGGACGCTGCCGCGCTGCAACCGCCAGGCGAGCGCACCGGCCGTGCCCAGCCGGCCGGTCGCGGGTCCGGGACGGGTCGGCAGGAAGCTCATGCCGACGTCGCGGCGCCCGGCCAGCTGGTACGCCACCGCGCCCTGGAGCAGCGTCGCGGCCACGAACAGGGACAGCACCCACCACCGCTCGTCCGCGAACGAACGCTCGTTTTCCAGCCACCCCAGTGGCGACACCCACGTCAAAAAAGACGAACCTTCGTTCGCGGAAGCGTCCCCCGCAGCCCGCAGCACGAACGCCAGACCCAGCACCCCCGCCGTCAGCCCCCGTGCCAGCCGGGCGCTCTCCGTCAGCTGTGCCACGACCGCCGCCATCGTCGCGAACACCATCCCGACGCCCGCGATGCCCAGCCCGAAGGCCGCCGCGCCCGCCGCCCCCTGCCCGGCCAGCCCGAGCGTGACGAGCGCCGCCAGGCCGCCGTTCGCGACGGCCGCCGTGAGCAGGGCTGCCGTCAGCGGCGCCCGGCGGCCGACCGTGCCCGACGCGATCAGCTCCTGGCGACCGCTCTCCTCCTCGTCGCGCGTGTGGCGGACGACGACGAGGAGGCTCATGATCGCGGCGAGCAGACCGGCGTAGACGCCGACGCGCCAGGCGGTCAGGGCGCCGAGGGAGTCGTCGAAGACGGGTCCGACCAAGGCGCGCAGGGACGCGTTGGTGGTCATCTGGCGCATGAGGTCGGCGCGTTCGGCGGCGGTGCCGTACAGGCCGCGCAGGCTGTTCGGCATGGACAGGACCATCAGTCCGGTCACCGCGACCCAGACCGGAACCATCACGCGGTCCCGGCGCAGGGCGAACCGCAACAGGGTCCCCGTGCCGGCCAGTTGGCGGGCACCGCCGGACCGGACGGCGAACGGACCGGCCGATCCGGTGGCGGAGACGACGGTCATCGGGTGACCGCCTCTTCCCGGGAGTCCCGGGCGTCCCGGGCGTCTCGCACGACGTCGTCCTGGTAATGCCGCAGGAACAGCTCCTCCAGGGTCGGGGGAGTGGACGTCAGGGACCGTACGCCGGAGTCGGTGAGGGAGCGGAGTACGGCGTTGAGCTTGTCGGTGTCGACCTGGAGGTGGACGCGGTTTCCCCGGACGTCGAGGTCGTGGACGCCGGGGAGGCCGCTCAGGCCGTCGGGCGGGCCGGCGAGTTCGGCGGTGACGGTGGTACGGGTGAGGTGGCGCAGTTCGGCGAGGGAGCCGCTCTCGACGGTCACGCCCTTGCGGATGATGCTCACCCGGTCACACAACTCCTCGACCTCGCTGAGGATGTGGGACGACAGCAGGACCGTGCGGCCCCGGTCGCGCTCCTCCCGTACGCACCGCTGGAAGACCTCCTCCATCAGCGGGTCCAGACCCGAGGTCGGCTCGTCCAGGATGAGGAGGTCCACGTCGGAGGCGAAGGCGGCGACAAGGGCGACCTTCTGGCGGTTGCCCTTGGAGTAGGTGCGGCCCTTCTTGGTCGGGTCCAGTTCGAACCGCTCGACCAGCTCCGCGCGGCGCCCCGCGTCCAGCCCGCCCCGGAGCCGTCCGTAGAGGTCGATGACCTCGCCGCCGGAGAGGTTCCGCCACAGGGTCACGTCGCCGGGGACGTACGCGATGCGGCGGTGCACCTCGACCGCGTCCGTCCACGGGTCGTGGCCCAGGACCTGCGCGGCGCCCGAGTCGGCGCGCAGCAGGCCGAGCAGGACACGGATCGCGGTGGACTTTCCGGCACCGTTGGGGCCGAGGAAGCCGTGGACCTCGCCGGAGGCGACCGTCAGGTCGAGGCCGTCCAGCGCGTGGGTGCGTCCGAAGGACTTGTGGAGCCCGGAGACGGTGATGGCCTGCGTCATGTTCAGAACGTACGCTTAATTCAGAAATTTGTGAAGTTAAGGAAGGGTGTGAACTGCCGGTAGGGTGGCCATGGAGCCTGACCAGGGGGTATGCGGACCGGCAGACGGGCCTCACGACGACGGCGGGCGAGGGAGTGATCAGGGATGACGGATCCGGAGACCGGGGCCGGGGCGGAGACCGACGCCGGGGCGGAGACCGACGCCGGGGCGGAGACCGGGGGGCGTGACGCCGAGTCGGTCTCCCGTTTCGTCGAGAACTTCGCGGCCCAGCTCGTCGAGGCCGGGGTCCCGCGCATGCCGGCCCGGGTCTTCGCCGCGCTCCTCGCCTCCGACACCGGCGCGCTGACCTCCGTCGAGCTGGGCGAACAGCTGCGGATCAGCCCGGCGGCCGTCTCCGGCGCCGTCCGCTATCTCGCCCAGGTGCACCTGGTGTCACGGGAGCGCGAGCCCGGTTCGCGCCGCGAGCGCTACCGCGTCCACAGCGACCAGTGGTACGAGGCCCTCACCAACCGCGAGGCCATCATCAAGCGCTGGGAGGAGTCCCTGCGCGAGGGGGTGGCCGGCCTGGGCGCCGACACCCCGGCGGGGCGCCGGCTGGCCGAGACCCTCGCGTTCTTCGAGTTCGTCGAGGTCGAGGTCGAGGCCGTGATGCGACGCTGGCGCACCCGCCGCGACGAGCTGTTCCCCCGGGGCTGACCGCCGGGATCGGGGACGGGGGCGGGCGGGCCGGCCTCGGAAGCCGCTAACCGTCCGTCCTCTCCGCCTTCTCGGTGCCCGTCTCCGTGCGGCTCGCCAGGCGTTCGTGGCGCTGCCGTGCCGCCTGGGGGCTTCCCAGGCCGAGGCCGAAGGCGATCTCCGGCCAGGTCATGCCGCGGCCCCGGGCCATGTCGAGGAGGCCGAGCTCCAGTTCGTCCATCTCGCCGCGCGCGAGGGGGATCAGGGTCAGGGCGGCGGTGATGTCGGCGCGGTCGACCTCGGCCTCGCCGTCGTCCAACAGGGCGGCACCGCTGAGCAGGTACGAGACCAGCCTGATCGCCTCGTGCGGGTTGAGCACATGGGGGTGGACCTGGCGACGGCGCTGCTCGTCCGTGGCCGCGTGCCGCTCGGCGATACGGAACAGGGACGTGTAGACGCGTTGGGCCCGGGCCTCGTCGGCGTTCGGGGGCGAGAAGGGATCCGTGGGTGAGGTCATGCGTCGATCGTGGGATGCAAACGCTTTGTTGTCAACGAAGTATTGCTAGCCCTTCCCCCGGCTCAGCCGGAGGGGTTCCGCCGCGCTGTGCTCGCAGCCTTCCGGGCCGCGCGGTGCCGTCTGGCCAGCCGCATCGAGTGGAGGCACGAGACACCGTCCCTGCGGCAGGCGTCCTTGCAGGCCACGGCATGGTCGAGCCATGCGCTGAACGTGGCCATGACCTCGTCCGGCGGTGCGGTGCCGCCCGGCCGCCCCGGTTCGTCGCTCATGCCGTACGCCTCTCACCCAGGTACGCCGTGACGTACGCCCGCACGAGGTCTCGCTCGGCCGCCTCGTCGTCCACGTGGCCCGGTTGCGGCGGCGGCTCCCCCCAGCAGGGCTCGCGGCGCGGGAACGGCAACCATCTGCCGTACGTGGCCCGGTACCGTTCCGCCCGCGCGGCCCAGCGCCGCCAGCGCCCCCGGTACGGGCTCAGTGCGGCCGCGTTCACCGTGGCCCTCCCGGGAGCACGAAGTACGCCCACACGCACTTGGTGAACGGCCGGGTCTCGTGCCCCCACCGCTCGGCGAGGGCGGCGACGAGCACGAGGCCGCGCCCGCCGGCCTGTTCGGGATCCGGCTCCGCCCGCAGGGCGGGACCCTTCTCCTTGTCCGGGTCCGACACCTCCACCAGTACGCCGCATCCCCGGACCGAGACGACGACCTCGACCTCGGCGAGGGTCACCCGACAGTGCCGGACGGCATTGGTGACCAGTTCCGTCGCCACGGTGGCGATGTCGTGGGCGAGTTCACCGTCCAGGGCCCAGTCCTTGAGCAACCGCTGCACGTGGGCGCGGGCTTCGGGGACGTGTCTGGTGCGCTTGGGGATACGGAAGGAGTCGCGGCGTGGGGTGAGTGCGGGCATGGCGAAGAGACCCCCTGACGTGCAGTCAAGTTCACGCCCTGTAGTGGTGCGTGCACAGTGAGGCTAGATCTCAATCGTCATGTTCTGCAACTGCATCAGCCTCATGCATGTAGTTTCACCACCTTGAGGAGGTCGCCTGGCCCCTAGAGTTGGGGTGGTTCAGACCGAGAGGGGATGCGATGCCCGCAGGGGGACGGCCGACGGTGCGCAGTAGGCGACTCGGCGCTGCGCTCAAGCGGTACCGACAGGCCGCCAAGCTCGACCAGTTGGCGGCGGCTGAGGTGCTCGGCGTGGATCCGGCCCGCGTCAGCCGCATAGAAAGCGGGCTCGTGACCGCGCGAATCCTTGAGATTCGGGTACTTCTGGGGGCCTACGGTGTGGATGATCCGGAAGTTCGCAACAAGCTGGAGGACTTGGCCAAGCGGTCGAAGCACCGTGGCTGGTGGCTTGAACACGCGGCGCACCTGAGGCCGGACTACCTCGACCACATCTCGCTGGAGGATGACGCGACATACATCCGGGCGTGGGCGCAGGCGCTGGTGCCAGGGCTGCTGCAGACGCCGGCCTATGCCGAGGCCGTCATCGCGTCGGGTCCCAACTACGTTGCCCCGGAACGCGTGGCGCAGCTGGTCAAGGTGCGCGAGGCTCGACAGGCGAAAATCGAGGAGGGCGGGGCGGCGTATACGGCCATCATCTGGGAGCCCGTGATCATTCACCCGCTGGTGGGTGTCGGTATTCACCGGGAGCAGCTGGCGAACATTCTTGAGGTCGGGGAGAGGAGGAACGTAACCGTTCAAGTCCTGCCCCTGAGCGCCGGAACGCTCGCGGGAGAGATCTCCGCCTTCTCGTCCTTCAGCTTCGACGTGGAGCCGATCGTGGAAGCTGTGACGCTGGAGAACCTGCGGGGCACGTCGATCCTTGAAGCGCCCGAGGATCTCGCCTCTTACACGCTTGCCTTCGACCAACTACGATCGGCAGCACTGGCACCGGATGCAAGCGAGCAGCTCATTCGGCGCGCGCGAGAGAGAATCAAGGACGAAGCGTCGTGACCCCTGAGTTCATAGGCCCCTTCCGGAAGTCCTCGTACTCCGGGCAGCAGGGTGACTGCGTCGAGGTCGCCGTCACCACCGGCGGTCGCGCCATCCGCGACAGCAAGAACCCCCACGGCCCCCTCCTGCACCTCTCGCCCACCGTCTGGCAGACCTTTCTCGACGCCACCAAGGACAGCGCTCGGGTGGAGTAATCGCCAGCCCGTGGCCATGCCGCACGGATTAGCATGGAGGGGTCGCCTCAAAGGGATACCCCCGTGCCGGAACCCCGGCTCGATTACGGCGAGCCGGGGTTTCCGATGGTGCGACGAGGCCGTCAGGCCGCCGTTACCGGAATCAGTGGTGCCCGTTGATCACGCGGAAACTGCCCACGACGGCCACACGCTGCAGCTGCTGCTGACCGGCGACCGAGTGGCTGGAGCTGCGCGGGCCGACCGTGGCGACGGGAGCGCCGTTGTCGCAGGTGACCCCGTTGTAGAACTCGACGGTCCGGTCACTTTCGTTCCGGATGTTGAAGCTGGTGGTGTTGATCGGGGGAACCAGACCGTTCACGTTGACCACGACGATGCAGGAACCCGGGTCGGCGGAGTACGAACGCTCGTTGATGTAGATCCGGCCTTCGTTCCAGTTGCCGCCGCGGCCTTCACCCCGGCCCTCGCCCCGCTTGCCGCCCCAGCTCTCCTTGCCCCCGGGGTCGGAAGAGGCGTTCGAGCCGGCCTCGGTGCCGGTGCCGTTGCCGCCGCGCGGGGCGACGGGGGCCGCGTCCTGGACGAGCGAGGTGGTCTTCGGGGCGGACTCCAGAGCGGAGCTGGCGTACGTGACACCTGTGGCGGCCGCGACTGCCACGCCGACGGAAGCGGCGATCACCGTGACTTTACGAGTGCGCAATGCACTTCCCCTTCTCTTCGTTCTCGTCGACAGGACCTGCCGACGAGAACGAACGTAATGACGGCCATTTCCGCTGTCATGTCGAGGGGATCCGGCGCAGTGTGAAAATTGGGCTGGACGGCCGCATGAATTGTCGCCCCGGAGGGTGACGGTCGGCGCGCCTGACGCCACATCAAAATATGGCAATGAGCTGGTCTTTTGATCCGGGCGGAGCGTCTTCCCGCAGCGCGCTGACGCATCGTCACTCTGTTGGGGGTGCGGTGAGGGGGGTGCCCCCTGAGTGCTCGTCAGGATTTCCTCGGACGGCATGACTGACGCCCTCTCAGAAACCTTCGGGGTGCGGGGAAATGACCTTTTCGGCCCCTCGCGTGAATTCTTCGCCGATTCATCATCGCAACGGCGTGTCGCGTCCTCGCGGGGGCATTTCTGTGCCTATCGTGACCGTCCCTGTGCCGAGGGTCGGGGCGCCGGTGACGCACGCCCCCGCGCGCTCGCCCGAAGGGGTGGATGCGGGCATATCGCCGTGGGCGCTGGGCAGGTCGCCGTGTCAGCTGTGGCTGGCCCCTGCCGTCCGACCACCGTTCCCGGGAATCCGCCCATGCGCCAACTCGCCGTCCTGTCCGCGGCCTTCGCCGTCCTCTTCCCCGCCGCCTCCCCGGCGGTCCCGGCCACCGCGCCGACCGCCCCCGCCGCCGTACCGCCGGGGCATGTGTACTTCTGGCCCGAGCGCGGGCAGATGGGTCCGGGCGGTGCCTGGGACTACGCGCCGCCCGGCTACCGCGAGGCCGACGCCCGCGTGAAGCGCCACGCGTACTCCTTCGACTCGCACGCCCCGGTCAGCGTCTTCGCCATCCACTACCGGTCCGGCGGCGGCTGCCTCTACCGCGAGATCCGCCCCGACGACTACGACGACGACTGGAGCGAGTGGGCGACGAGGTTCGACGGCGTCAGCGACACGCGGATGGGCTGCGAGGCGGGCTGACCGATGGGAACCGTCGAGCGGGCGGAGCCCGCGACGCACCGTCGCCGCCGTACGGCCCCCGCCGCGCTCCTCGTCTGCGGCCTGCTCCTCACCGCCGGTACCGCGTGTGCGGCGCCCCCGGCCCCGCCCCGGCTCTCCCCGGACGACGTCATCAAGGCCGCGACACAGCGGCTGACCGACGCCTGTCTGACCGGCCGGGGGCTCACTCCGCCGCGCCCGGGACAGAGCGCGGCCCCGGACGCCGAGCGGGCGCGGGTCGCCGAGGCGCTGTTCGGGGCCGGGCGCAGGGAGCTGTCGTTGAGGCTGCCGACCGGATACGTCGTCCGCGCCCACACCGACGGCTGTCTGGCCGCGGCCCAGCGCAGGCTCTACGGCGACCAGGGCCGCTGGTTCCGTGCCTCCACGATCGTCAACAACCTCCGACCCGAGGCCGTCCACACCGACCGCACCCTCGCCGAGGTCCGCGCGGCACACCGTACGGAACTCGCCGAGTGGAAGCGGCTGCGGGCCCGCGCCCTCACCGAAGCCACCTCTCTGATCGGCCCTGACAACCCCCCACCCCCGAAGGGAAAAACAGCACAGTGAAGCGCTTCACCGCCCTGTTCTCCGCGGTACTCCTCTCCGCCGGAGCGGTCCTCGCGTCGTCGGGCTCGGCGCAGGCCGCGGCCTGCGGCAGCGGCAACTTCTGCGTCTGGACGGACGCCAATTTCTCCGGCATGAAGATCGAGTGGCCGGGCGACGACCACTGGTGGGAGAGCAACATCGCCGACGCGGACTCCTCCTGGGCCAACCACGGCATCTCCGGCGCCGGCGTCAAGGACCACGTCAAGGTGTACTCCAGCGGCAACCTCGGCGGCCACATGACCATCTGCCTCACCCCCGGCCAGGAGGTCGGCTACAACGGAGCCGCCAACGACGACGGCGACTCCCACACCTGGGCCGCGAGCTGCTGACCGGGTCGGCCAGGGGGCGCCCGGCACTCACCGGGCGCCCCCGCACCCGAGCCGCCCGCGTCCGCGCCCGCGCCCGCGTCCGCCCGTTCACCCCGGCAGCGTCAGCCCCCAGGCGCCCTCCCGTACCGTCCACGTCCGCGTGCGCACCGGCCCCGCCACCAGGGAGTCCGCCCGGTAGCGGAAGTCCGGGCCCGACACGGTCACCCGGTGGCCGACCGCGTGCAGCGGGGACGCCTCGGCGCCCACCGACACCGGCCGGATCTCGACGTCGGCGCCGCCGTCGGTGCCCGGCGTGATCGACACCGCCTCCACGGGCTGGTCGAGGTCGACGAGCAGGACACCGTCCACCTCCACCCGCAGCCGCGAGGGCCCGGCACCGCTGCCGGGGGCCACCCGTATGCGGGCCGGCCGCAGCGGACGGGACAGCCGGGGAGGCCGTGCCGGCCGCGTCGACAACGTACGGGCGAGGGACTGGGGCCAGGCGCGCAGCCAGTGGTGCGGGCCGGGCGGGGAACCGTCGCCTGCCGGACCGCCTTCCGCCGGACCGCCCTCCACCCCCGGCCCCCGGTCGGCTCCCGTGCCCGCGCCGGCGGCCGTCCTCGGGCCCGCACCTCCGCCGGGCCGCCCCGGCCGCCCCGAACGACCCTTGCCCGTGCCCGTGCCCGTGCCCGTCCCGGCACCCGGTCCCGTGTCCCCGGCCGGGGTGCCCTCCCTCCCCTCCGCGCTCTCCGCGCGCCGGAGAGAGGACGCGCCCGGGAGGACCGGTATGCGGAGCGTGCCCAGGACCACCCCGTCGCTGTCGTCGACGAGCAGATCCAGCCGCCGCTCGACGCCGTCCAGGGCGGCGCGGGCCGCCGCGACCGCGCCGGTGGGCACGCCGAGGGAATGGGCCAGACCCAGCGCGGAGCCGACCGGGACCAGGGAGAGGGCGCACGCCGCCAGCTCCCGCCGGCGGTGCAGCAGCGCCACCGCCCGCAGCAGCGCGCGGTCGTCGCCGACCACCACCGGCCGCCGCGAACCACGTCGTGCGAGCGCCCGCGCGAATTCCTCGGGCCCCTCCGGAAGACACACTTTCGTACTCGCCGCACCCGCGCTGAGCACGTCTTTCGCGATCCGTACGGCCTCGCCGTCCGTGCGACGGGCGAGGGGGTCGATGACCACGAGGAGCTGGTCGGGAGTCGCCACCTCGGTCCTGCCTCGCTTCCTCGGGTAGCATCTTTGTGCAAGAGCCCCTTGCGCTATTGCGCCAGGGGCTTCGTCTATTCCGGGGCATCCGGGTCCGACAGGTGCGACCAACGGCGGTCGCGGCGCACGCGATGCATATGAGCCAGCGCGTACGCCCCCGACCTTGGACATGCCCCGCCCGGAAGGGGTGTACGCGCGTGCCCGCACTTGTGCTGCTCGGTGCTCAGTGGGGTGACGAAGGCAAGGGAAAGGCGACGGACCTGCTAGGTGGGTCCGTCGACTATGTGGTGCGCTACCAGGGCGGCAACAACGCCGGCCACACGGTAGTCGTGGGTGACCAGAAGTACGCCCTCCACCTCCTCCCTTCCGGGATCCTCACTCCGGAGTGCACTCCGGTCATCGGTAACGGTGTCGTCGTCGACCCGTCGGTCCTGCTCTCCGAGCTGAGCGGTCTGAACGAGCGCGGCGTCGACACGTCCAAGCTCCTGCTCAGCGGCAACGCCCACATCATCACGCCGTACAACGTGACCCTCGACAAGGTCACGGAGCGCTTCCTCGGCAAGCGCAAGATCGGCACGACGGGGCGGGGCATCGGCCCGACCTACGCGGACAAGATCAACCGCGTCGGTATCCGCGTCCAGGACCTCTACGACGAGTCGATCCTGACGCAGAAGGTCGAGGCGGCCCTCGACGTCAAGAACCAGGTCCTCACCAAGCTCTTCAACCGCCGGGCCATCTCCACCGACCAGGTCGTCGAGGAACTGCTCGTCTACGCGGACAAGCTCGCCCCGTACGTCACCGACACGGTCCTGGTCCTCAACCAGGCCCTGGAGGAGAACAAGGTCGTCCTCTTCGAGGGCGGGCAGGGCACCCTCCTCGACATCGACCACGGGACGTATCCCTTCGTCACCTCGTCCAACCCCACCGCGGGCGGCGCCTGCACGGGTACGGGTGTCGGGCCGACGAAGATCAGCCGGGTCATCGGCATCCTCAAGGCGTACACGACCCGGGTCGGCGCGGGTCCGTTCCCGACCGAGCTGTTCGACGCGGACGGCGAGGCGCTGCGCCGCATCGGCGGCGAGCGGGGCGTGACCACGGGCCGCGACCGCCGCTGCGGCTGGTTCGACGCGGTGATCGCCCGCTACGCGACCCGGGTGAACGGTCTGACGGACTTCTTCCTCACCAAGCTCGACGTCCTCACCGGCTGGGAGCAGATCCCGGTCTGTGTCGCGTACGAGATCGACGGCAAGCGCGTCGAGGAACTTCCCTACTCGCAGTCCGACTTCCACCACGCGAAGCCGATCTACGAGAACCTGCCGGGCTGGTCCGAGGACATCTCCTCGGCCAAGTCCTTCTCCGACCTGCCGAAGAACGCCCAGGCGTACGTGAAGGCGCTGGAGGAGATGTCCGGCGCGCCGATCTCCGCGATCGGTGTCGGACCGGGCCGCGACGAGACGATCGAGATCAACTCGTTCATCTAGGGGCGCGCACGGGACGGTGACGCACTTCGGGCCGGGCACGCGCACGCGTGCCCGGCCCGCCGCGTTCCCCGACAGGGCCGTACGCGCGTACCGGGCATATCCTGAAATGGCGCGCGATCCGCGCACGTCACACGGCCGTAGGGAAGGTGAGTGCGATGCGCATGCTCTTCAAGGCACGCCTCGACACCGAGAGGTCGAACGAGGCCATTCGCAACGGCACCCTGGGGAAGCTGATGCAGGCATCCATGGAGCAGGTCAAGCCCGAGGCGGCCTACTTCACCACCGACAACGGGCACCGCACCTGCTACATGGTCTTCGACATGCAGGACAGCTCCCAGATGCCGGCGATCGCCGAGCCGTTCTTCCTCGACATGGGCGCCGAGGTCACGTACACCCCTGTCATGAACGCCGATGACATGCAGAAGGGCCTCGCGGCACTGGGACGCTGATCCTCAGCTGAACACGATCATCGATCCCTGCGCCAGACTTCGCGTCGCCGCCGCGTGCAGCCCCAGCCAGACGTGCCGTTCGCGGGCGAACGGGCTGGGATCGTAGGGCGCCGGAACGGCCGGCTCCTCCAACTCCGTGGGCGCGAGCGGCGCCTCGGGTCGGGCCGGAGGGTTCGCCGGGTCGATGCCGATGGCCGCGGCCACGAACTCCAGTTCCCGCAGCAGACCCTGGGACGAGCCCAGGGGGCCACCCCCGGCGAGGAGTTCGTCGCTGGACAGGGGCTGCGGGAAGTCGACCGGGACATAGGCGCCGGCGTGGTCGTAGTGCCAGACCAGGTGGGACTGCTGGGCCGTGGTCTCGAACATCTCCAGCAACTGCTCGTAGTCACCGCCCAGCGCGTCCACCGGAGTCACCTCCAGGCCGCAGACCTGGAGCAGATAGGCCCGGCGCAGGAAGTGCAGCGCGTCGTAGTCGAAGCCCGCGACCGGGGCGACCTCCCCGGTCAGCCCGGGCATGTACTGGTACACCGGGACCGGCGGCAGCCCGGACTCGCCCAGCAGCCTGTTGTAGAGCGCGAGTTCCTCGGCGAAGGGGTTGTCGGGCGTGTGGCACAGCACGTCGACGAGCGGGACCAGCCAGAGGTCACAGGCCAAAAGAGAACTCCTCGGTCATCCGGCACGCACACGGACGGTGAAGACGTGTTCGCGTACGGCGCACAGTGGTCAGGGAAGCGTAGTCGCTGAAGGCGGCTTCAGTCCCCTGCGTGCAGGTCCCATACCCACACTCCGCCCGCCCACTTACCCGGCCGCCCGACGAGCTTGTCCACGGCCTCGCGCAACTGTCCGTCGTACGGCTGCGGACGCAGCACCAGGGCCCCGGCGTGCCAGTACGCGAAGTCCTTCTGCGCCTGCGCCCGCCAGTTCTCGCCGATCACCGGGACCTTGCCGGTGTAGCGGACGTCACGCAGCAGGTTGGAGGTGTGGCGGGGCGCCGCGCCGTAGATGCCGACGCGGTCCTCGCCGAAGGGGCCGTTGAAGTAGCCGCCGGGCATCCGGAAGCCGAAGCGGGCCGTGCTCTGCCAGCGCAGGGCCTCCGCGTTGCCCGGGTCCGGCAGCGGTACGGGCACCAGGGTCTCGCCGGCCCCGGTGTCCACGTACGACGCCCAGGTGCCGTCGGCGATGAACGCCGGGACCTCGGTGCGGGGCTCGGACCGCAGCGGGGCCGGGACGATCGGGAGCAGGGCGAGGGTGATCGCCATGAACCCCGCGTACCGGGTGCCGAGGCCCGGGGCGGCGGCGAGCCGCGCCCAGGCCAGGGCCAGCAGCATGCCGAGGACCGGGGCGCAGATCATCGCCACCCGGCCCTCGATGACCGACTCGAACAGCGGCTTCTCGGCGAGCAGCGCCCACGGGCCGGGCAGGACGAGGTCCGTGCGCGGGAGGCGGATCTCGGGGCCGAGGGAGAGCACGGCGGCGGCGACCGCCGTGCAGGCCAGCGCCTTCACCAGGGCGCGTTCCCACAGGCGTACGACGATGCCGAGGGCCAGCAGGGCCAGCGGCCAGCCGTAGAAGGCGTTCTGCTCGGTGGGGTTGAGGGAGAGCGCCTCGGCCCGTTCCCGGTCGCCCGCCAGGGAGCGCTCGGCGAAGGAGAGCAGGGCGAGCGGGCTGTTGCCGGAGTTGCTGCCGTGCGCGATGTTCCCGTAGCTCTGCGGGCCGAAGAACTGCCAGCTGAGCGGGAGGGTGACGAGGGGGAGCACGACCAGGACCGCGATGCCCAGGCCCTTCAGCAGCGGACGCCAGGCGTCGCGGGCGACGTCCCGCCGCACGAGCCCGTACGCGACGGCGAACAGCAGCATGCCCATCGCGGCGAGGAGGAGGGCCTCCTCGCCTAGGAAGATCTGGTAGGCCGCCATCAGACCGAGGACGATCCCGTCCCGCCGGGTCCGGGCGCCCGTGCACAGGCGCAGCGCCCGGTCGACGATCAGCGGGATCATGAACAGGACGACGAAGTTCGGGTGCGCGTTGGCGTGGCTGACCATCGGCGGCGCGAAGGCGGCCAGGGCCGCTCCGGCGAAGGCCGCGCCCCGGTGCCGTTCGACGCGTCGGACGATCAGCCAGTACCAGGAGGCGGCCGTGGCGGCCAGGCCCAGGGTCATCACCAGGGCCAGCGTGACCGCGGGCCCCAGGGCGAGGGTGACGGGGGCGAGGGGGACCGACAGGCCCAGCATGACCGTGTTGGCCATCAGGTTCACGCCGTCGGGGAAGCCCTGGAAGGTGGTGAACAGGGGGTTGCGCAGATGGACGAGGTTGTCGGCCGTGACCGCGAAGAACCACTCCCACTGGTTCTGGTCCTGGAGGGAGTCGGGCAGATAGCGGCTGTCCGGGCCGAGCCAGCGGCCTATGTGGAGGGCGACGGCCATCACCAGGAAGAGGGTGACGGCGAGGAGGTCGGCCCGACGGACGGAACGGGCCCGCAGGACGGCCAGTTCACCGAGGACCCGGGCGTAGTCGCCGGGCTTGATCTTCGAACCGGGCTGGTGGGACCAGCGGACGGGGACCTCGGCGACGGGCCAGCCGCTGCGGCGGAAGTACCGCAGGATCTCCACGTCGATGCCGAACCCGTCGAGCCGGGACGCGCCGAACGCCTCGCGGGCGCGGTCGCCGTCGAACAGCTTGAAACCGCACTGGGTGTCGCGGATGCCGGGCACCGCCACCCCGCGTATGAGCAGGTTGCCGGCGCGCCCCAGCGTCTCGCGCAGCCGGTGCTGATGGCGTTCGATGGTCGCGCCGGGCGCCTCGCGCGAGCCGATCGCGGCCGCGCACCCGTCGGAGAGCGCCTTGTCGAGCCGCTCCAGTTCCTCGATGGGCGCGGCGAGGTCGGCGTCCGTGAGCAGGACCCGGCGGCCGTGCGAGGCGAGGACACCCAGCCGCAGGGCGTGTCCCTTGCCCCGGTTGCGGGGGCCGCCGGAGACGAGCTGGACCCGGGCGTCGCGGGCGGTGACGGCGGCCACGACCTCGGCCGTGCCGTCCGTCGACCCGTCGTCGACGACGATGATCTCCCAGCGGGCCGCGGCCTCGGTGGCCGCGAGGTGGGCGATGATCGCGTCGAGGGTGGGGGCGAGACGGCCCTCCTCGTTGTAGGCGGGGACGACGACGGAGAGGTCGACGCTCGACTGTCCGCCGCCCGCCTTCGGGGTCGTGCCCGTCGTCGTGCCGCGTGCCTGCGGGACCCTGCGCGTCCGTCCGCCGCGCGCCTGCGGGGTCGTGGTCATCCGTTCGCCGCCCGCCTCGGGGACCGTGCTCATCCGCCCGCCAGGCGTTCCACCAGCGTCAGGGACCGCTCGTCGTACCCGGCGATGATCTCCTGCGCGGACTGCGCGTCGCGGCGGGTGAGGGCGTCGACGAGGTCGGGGTGGTCCGCCCACAGCCGGCCCTTGAGATCGTCCGTCCAGTCGCTTCCCTGGCGCAGGTGCTGGACCGCGCACACCCACGCCTGGACGCGCAGCCGGTGCAGGAAGTCGGTGAGGTACGGGTTGCCGAACAGGGCGCTCAGCTCACGCCAGAACCGCAGGTCGTAGCCGATCAGGATGTCCAGGTCCCCGGCGGTCGCGGCCCGCCGCGCCTCCTCGCCGCGCCGCCGGACGCCGGCGAGCGCGGCGGCCGTACGGGCGTCGACCTCGCGGTTGCCGAGCCGCCGGAACATGCCCTCGGTGACCAGGATGCGGGCCTCGACCATGTTCCGGTAGTCGCTCACGGAGTACGCGTGGACCTCGAAGCCCCGGTGCTGCACGGCGTCCAGCAGCCCCTGCGCGGACAGGTCCACCAGCGCCTCGCGCACGGGCGTCGCCGACACCCCGTACTGCTCGGCGATCTCCTTGACCGTGAACTCCTGCCCCGGCTTCAGCCGTCCGGCCAGCACCTCGTCACGGAGCGCGTCCGCGAGCTGCTGCCGCAGGGTGCTACGGGTCACGGCGCCATTGCCGCCGGTGCCGGTGCCGGGCATCGTGGTCTGGATCCCCCATCCGCGTACGCGTACGCATGCTGTGCGTGCTCTCTGAGTCTCTTACGAGCACGTCACCTTACGCGTTCGGGTTCTGGGGAGGAGTTTTCGCCCTTCCTCTCACACGCCGCCCGGCACCGGGGAGGCCGTCGGCCTCACACCGTGTGCTCGTCCGCCACGGACAGGGCCGCGTCGAGGGCGGCGAGGCCCTCCTTGAACTCGGTCTCCGTGATGTTGCACGGGGGGACGACATGGGTGCGGTTCATGTTGATGAACGGCCACAGACCGTTCGCCTTGGCGGCGGCGCCGAAGGCGAGCATGGGGGCGTTCGCCTCACCGGCCGCGTTGTAGGGGACGAGGGGTTCGCGGGTCTCCTTGTTCCGCACCAGTTCCAGCGCCCAGAACATGCCGGTGCCGCGCACCTCGCCGACCGAGGGGTGGCGCTCGGCGAGTTCGCGCAGGGCGGGCTCCACGACCGAGGCGCCGAGGCGGGCCGCGTGGGTGACCACGCCCTCCTCCTCCATGACGTTGATCGTCGCGACGGCGGCGGCGCAGGCCAGCGGGTGCCCCGAGTAGGTGAGACCGCCGGGGTAGGGGCGCCGGGCGAACGTCTCGGCGATCGCGGGGGAGATGGCGACGCCGCCGAGGGGGACGTAACCCGAGTTCACGCCCTTGGCGAAGGTCATCAGGTCGGGGACGACGTCGAAGAGGTCGGCGGCGAACCAGGTGCCCGTGCGACCGAAGCCCGCCATGACCTCGTCCAGGACGAACACGATCCCGTACTTGTCGCACAGCTCCCGGACCCCGGCCAGATAGCCCGGCGGCGGGACCATGATCCCGGCCGTGCCCGGGATCGTCTCCAGGATGATCGCGGCGATGGTCGACGGTCCCTCGAAGGTGATCGTCGTCTCCAGGTGCTCAAGCGCCCGCGCGCACTCCTGCTCCTGCGTCTCCGCGTGGAAACGGGTGCGGTAGAGGAACGGCGCCCAGAAGTGCACGACCCCGGCCGTGCCGGTGTCGGAGGCCCAGCGGCGCGGGTCGCCGGTGAGGTTCACGGCCTGCTGGGTGCCGCCGTGGTACGAGCGGTAGGCGGCCAGCACCTTGGGGCGGCCGGTGTGCAGCCGGGCCATGCGGACGGCGTGCTCGACGGCGTCGGCGCCGCCGTTGGTGAAGAAGATCTTGTCCAGGTCGCCGGGGGTGCGCTCGGCGATCAGCCGGGCCGCCTCCGAACGGGCCTCGACGGCGAACGCCGGGGCGAAGGTCGTCATCGTCGCGGCCTGCTCCTGGATCGCGGCGACGACCCTCGGGTGCTGGTAGCCGATGTTCGTGTAGACGAGGCCGCTGGTGAAGTCGAGGTAGCGCCTGCCGTCGTAGTCCCAGAAGTACGAGCCTTCCGCTCCGGCGACGGCGAGCGGGTCGATGAGTTCCTGCGCGGACCAGGAGTGGAAGACGTGCGCACGGTCCGCGGCCTTCACCGCGGCGCCGGCCTGGGGGTTCGGCTGAGGGGTCATGAGGGCGAGGGTAGGCGGCGGGGACGGGGAGCGGACATCGGCGACGTGTATGGGGCGGGGCGTCGACGCACGACACAGTGTCGCCCTCTTCGCCGGCCTTCGTGCGCGGGTGCGTGGGGCTTCTCGCGCAGTTCCCCGCGCCCCTGAAAACCGGGGGCTGCGACCCACGCTTTTCCCCACACGCATGCGCGGCCCGGATCTCAAGTCCGGCGCAGCCTTGGTTCTCGGGTTCTCGGGTTCTCGGGGGCCAGGGCTTTCAGGCCCGGAGGGGCCTGGGCTTTTAGGGGCGCGGGGAACTGCGCGAGAAGCCCCACCGGGCCCGCGGATGTCATCCCACCCCGGTTCACTCCTCCCACTCATTGACAACGCACTGTCGAATTGACAGCATGTTGTCATCGAAGTCGGGGAACCGCAGGAGGAGCCATGGCCGACCACAAGCCCGTTCACCTCGCCGTGTACGACACCTACGCCGACTGGGAGACCGGCCACACGACCGCCTTTCTCGCCCGGGCCGGCCGCCGGATCCGGACGGTCGGACCCGGCCCCGAACCCGTACGGACGATCGCCGGCGTACGCATCCAGCCCGACGAAGTCCTTGACGAACTGCGCCCGGAGGACAGCTCCTTGCTGATCCTCACCGGCGCGGACCTGTGGGACGCCGGCGACGACCTGGCGCCGTTCGCCCGCAAGGCACGGGAGTTCCTGGCGGCCGGCGTGCCGGTCGCGGCCATCTGCGGGGCCACCGCCGGCCTCGCGCGGGAGGGGCTGCTGGACGACCGGGACCACACCGGCGCGGCCCCGTTCTACCTGGCCGCCACCGGATACGCGGGCGGCGGCCGGTACGTCGAGGCGGACGCCGTCACCGACGGGCTCCTCGTCACCGCGGGCCCCACCGAACCCGTCGCCCTCGCCCGTGAGGTCTTCCGCCTCCTCGGCGTCTACGAGGGCGAGGTCCTCGACGCCTGGTACCGCCTGTTCCACGACTCGGACGCGCAGGCGTACGCCGTCCTGGAGGCGGCGGGACGATGAGCCGCGACCAGCAGGACCTGCTCAGCCGCACCGCGGTCGGGATCTTCCGGCTGAACGGCCAGTTCCTCTCCGTGGCCGACGAGTTGACGCGCCCGGCCGGGCTGACGGCCGCCTGGTGGCAGGTGCTGGGCGCGGTGCTGCCCGAGCCGCTGCCCGTCGCCGGGGTCGCCAGGACCATGGGTGTCACCCGGCAGGGCGTCCAGCGGGTCGCCGACCTCCTCGTCGGCCAAGGGCTCGCCGAGTACGTGCCGAACCCGGCCCACCGCCGCGCCAAACTCCTCGCCCCGACCCCGGCCGGCCGTGCCGCGATCGACCAGGTCGAACCGGGCCACGCGGCCCTGGCCGCCCGCCTCGCGAGCGAACTGGGGGAGGAGGAGTTCGCGGAGACCGTACGGGTGATCGAACAACTGTCGGGTGTCCTCGACCGTCTCGCCACGTCACCGGGGGCCGACGCGACCCCGGCCGCTGTTACGGAACCGTAGACACCGCTCCCTCCGCCTCCCCGTGCGGCCCCACTACGATCGGTCCGTTGCGCACGTACGCGACGTACCCGTACGTACGCGTACACATCTGCAGGGGGAGACGGGGGACGGTGGCCATGGAGAAGCTCGGGCCAGGGGATCCGATGGGGGTCCCCCCGGGCGTTCAGCTCCGGGGGAGCATCGGGGCGTACCGGCTGCTGGCGCGGCTCGGGTCGGGCGGCATGGGCAACGTCTACCTGGCCCGGTCCGAGCGCGGCCGTACCGTCGCCGTGAAGCTGGTCCGGCAGGAACTGGCGGAACAGGAGGAGTTCCGGGCCCGGTTCCGGCAGGAGGTGCGGGCCGCACGGCAGGTGGGCGGGTACTGGACCGCGCCGGTCCTGGACGCGGACACCGAGGCGGGCATCCCGTGGGTCGCCACCGGATACGTCGCCGGGCCGTCCCTGCAGTCCGTGGTCGGCCGGGACCACGGGGCGCTGCCCGAGCGGTCCGTACGGATCCTCGCGGCGGGCCTCGCGCACGCGCTGGAGGACATCCACGCGGCGGGTCTCATCCACCGCGACCTCAAGCCGTCCAACGTGCTGGTGACCATCGACGGGCCGCGCGTCATCGACTTCGGCATCGCGCGGGCGCTGGAGACCGTCACGGACGGCGGGCTCACGCGCACCGGCGCGCTCGTCGGCTCGCCCGGCTTCATGGCCCCCGAACAGGTGCGCGGCGACCGCATCACCCCCGCCTGCGACGTCTTCTGCCTCGGCTCCGTCCTTGCCTACGCCGCCACCGGCAACCTCCCCTTCGGTGCCGCCAACTCCGGCGTCCACGCCCTGATGTTCCGCATCGCCGAGGAGGAACCGGATCTGGAGGGGCTGCCGGAGGGCCTGTACGACATCGTCCGGGAGTGTCTGCGCAAGGACCCCGCCGCCCGTCCGACCCTGGCCCAGATCCTCCAGCGCACGGGCGCCGAGGACACGGTCTTCGCGGGCCGGTCGCGGGACCCCTGGCTGCCGAGTGCCCTGGTGGCGCAACTGGGGCGGCACGCGGTCCAGTTGCTGGACGCGGAGGATCCCGAGGAGCCGGCGGCCGGTACGGACGGTACGGGAGGCACGGGGGCGCCGGGGGACACGGCGGCCGAGGGCGAGCCGGGAGGGCCGGCGGACGGCGGTGCTCCGGGGGCGTCCGTGCCCGCCGGGCGGCCGTCCGGGACGCCCGCCCCGGAACCGGCCGCACCCGCGCTCCCGCCGACGGCCCCGCCCGTGTATCCGCTGGGCGCCCCCGACGCTCCCTACGGCGGGTCCGGTGCCGCTGCGTCCTCCGGTGCCGGTGGGGCGGCGACCCCGGCCGGACACCCGGCCGCCGTGCCCGGGGCGGACGCGTCGCCCTCGCCGGGGGCCGCGCCCCTGGACCGCATGCCGACGCAGATCGCGGGGACGGGCGCCGGCGCGCAGCCGCCCCCGCCCAGCGCCCCGCCGGGCCCCGCGCCCGCTGGGTACGGCTTCCCGCAGCACTACACGCAGCAGCCCGCCGGCGGGTACGGGCAGCAGCCCGCCGCCCCCGGGTACGGCTACCCGCAGAGCGCGCCGTACGGGGCGTACGGGCAGGGCGGGGTCGGGCAGGGCGGGGTCGGGCCGGGCGCGTACGGGCAGGGCGCGTACGGCGGTGGGCCGGGGGCCGGTGCCGCTCCCGGGGCGGGGCTCGGTCCGACCCCGCCCTACGGGCCGCACCCCGTGCCCGGGCTCGGTCCCGGGGCGGCTCCCGGCGGGCAGCCCGAGCCGCCGCGCGGCAACCGGCGTTCCTCCGTGTTCCTCGTCGCCGTCGCGCTGGTCGTCGCGCTCGGCGCGGGCGGCTCGGTGTACGCGGTGATGAACAAGGGCGGGGGCGGGGGCGAGGAGGACGACGCGAAGGGCGGGGCGACCACGAGCGCGCCGGAGACACCGGGGCCGACGTCGCCCGAGCCGACGGATCCGGAGACCTCCCCGCAGGAGACCACCGAGTCGCCCGACGCCGGCACGGTCCCGGAGGGCTTCCTCGGCACCTGGACCGCCACGCTGCCCGGCTCCGACACCCGTGAACTGGTCCTCCGGCAGGGCGAGGTCGGTGACACCGTGCTCTCGCTGACGGCGGACGGCCCGCTCGACGGCGGCGGCACGTACCACTGCGTGTTCGAGGCGGCGCTGACGGACGAGCCGGCCGACGACGGCCCGCTCAGCATCGGCCCCTCGACCGTCAGCACCGGTGAACCGGCCACGTCCTGCTCCCCGGGCGCCGCCACCACGGTCACCCTGCTGCCGGACGGGCGGCTCCGCCGGGTCGACACGGCGGGCAAGTCGGTGACGTACACGAAGTCGGACTGATCGAGGGCCGCTGCCTCCGGCTTGGTGCGGGTGGGGTGCGTGGGGGGTGCGGTGCGTGGGAGGGTGCGGGTGCGTGGGGGCTGGTCGCGCAGTTCCCCGCGCCCCTAAACGCTCAGGCCCTGCGGGCCTGAAAAGCAGTGGGCGGAGCCCCTGCTTTTCAGGGGCGCGGGGAACTGCGCGAGAAGCCCCAGCGGACCCGCACCCGGAAACGCACCGACCCCGTTATGTTTTCCGCGGTCCTGCAAGAGGGCCGCTGGCCTCCGGGCCCGGCATGACTGTGTCCCCCTGTCGAACGGATGACCTGGGGGGTGATGTCACCGGGCCCGGAAGGTGCCGTCGGAGACGCTGATGAGAGGTCCGGCCACCGTCCGGTCCGGCGCAATGCCGGACAGCTCGCGGGCGGCAGGTCTGCATAACGTGGATGCGCGCGTACGACACCACTGCCGAGGCCGGCACACTCAACTCCCCTGGAAGGGCACGATGGTCGACACCGAAGACGTGGGCGTGTTCCTCGGCCTGGACGTCGGCAAGACGGCCCACCACGGCCACGGGCTCACCCCGGCCGGGAAGAAGGTCTTCGACAAGCAGCTGCCCAACAGCGAGCCGAAACTGCGGGCCGTCTTCGACAAACTGACCGAGAAGTTCGGCACCGTCCTGGTGATCGTGGACCAGCCCGCCTCGATCGGAGCCCTGCCCCTGACCGTCGCCCGGGATGCGGGCTGCCAGGTCGCCTATCTGCCCGGACTGGCCATGCGCCGGATCGCCGACCTCTACCCGGGCGAGGCGAAGACCGACGCCAAGGACGCCGCGGTGATCGCGGACGCCGCCCGCACCATGCCCCACACCCTGCGCACCCTGGAGCTGGCCGACGAGATCACCGCCGAGCTGACCGTGCTGACCGGCTTCGACCAGGACCTCGCGGCCGAGGCCACCCGCACCTCCAACCGGATACGCGGCCTGCTCACCCAGTTCCACCCGTCACTGGAACGCGTCCTCGGCCCCCGCCTCGACCACCTCGCCGTCACCTGGCTGCTGGAGCGTTACGGCTCTCCGGCCGCACTGCGAAAGGCCGGCCGCCGTCGGCTGGTCGAGGTGATCCGTCCGAAGGCACCGCGCATGGCCGCACGACTGATCGACGATGTCTTCGATGCCCTCGACGAGCAGACCGTCGTCGTCCCCGGCACCGGCACCCTCGACATCGTGATCCCCTCCCTGGCCGCCTCGCTCGCCACCGTCCACACCCAGCGCAGGGCCCTGGAAGCCCAGATCAACGCCCTGCTGGAGGCCCACCCTCTTTCCCCGGTCCTGACGTCGATGCCCGGCGTCGGCGTCAGGACCGCCGCAGTCCTGCTGGTCACCGTCGGCGACGGCACCGGCTTCCCCACCGCCGCCCACCTCGCCTCCTACGCCGGCCTCGCCCCGACCACGAAGTCGTCCGGGACCTCGATCCACGGCGAACACGCACCCCGAGGCGGAAACCGGCAGCTCAAACGCGCCATGTTCCTCTCCGCCTTCGCCTGCATGAACGCCGACCCGGCCTCCCGCACCTACTACGACCGCCAGCGAGCCCGCGGCAAAACCCACACCCAGGCCCTCCTCCGCCTCGCCCGTCAACGCATCAGCGTCCTGTTCGCCATGCTCCGCGACGGCACCTTCTACGAACCCCGCATCCCCAAGGACGTCGAACTCGCCGCATGACCCCAGCCAGCCAATCCACCCCAACCTGGGCGCCTTGACGAAAGACATAGAGGCACCCCCCCACGCACCCCACCCGCTAACGAGCCTCCGGCGGCCGCTGCCGAGGCATGTTCGGCCGTGCCCCCGGCGGCATCGGCACCCGCCCGTTGCCGTTCACCTCGGGCCGTGCCGCCGGGCCTCCGACCTGCACACCGAGCGGAGCGGGACCCGTCCGGAACTCCACCATCCAGTCCGCCGTCTCCGCCCGCACCAGCTCCGTCACGTCCTCGGAGAACCGCCGGAGCACCCCGAGACACCGCTCCGCGGCCTCCCCGGCCGTCCCCTCCGCGGGTCCCAGCACCTCCCGCGCGCTCTCGGACGCCCAGTCGAACCGCAACATCTGGAGCCGCCGCTGCACCGCCTGCGCCGTGGCGACGTCCCGCATCCACCCGGAGGTGACGCCGAAGAACCGGTCCACCCCGACACACGCCACGCAGGTCAGCAGCGCGAGATACCCCCAGGGGGCCGCCCCGCCCACCGCCCCCGTGAGGTCGAGCAGCGGCAGCGCCGCCCCGGTGAGCGCCCCCGCCGCCGCCCCGATCCGCAGCACCCGCGCCGTCACCCGTTTCCACACCCGGTCCGCGAGATACCACGCGGCCGTCTCCAGCGCCGCCCGCTCGACCCAGTGGTACAGCTCCTCCAGCCGCTCCGCCGGCGCCCCCCAGTCCCCCTGCGGAAACGGCCGCCCGGCCAGATCCCCCACCCACGGCCCGGCCGCCGACGGCCACGGCTCCGCCCACAGCCCGGACCCCTCACCCCGCCCGTCCTGGGGTCCCCCCTCGGGCTGCATCTCCGGCTGGCTCACCCGGCACTCCCTACGTACGTACGGCGCTCACGCACCACCCTGACGCGGCCGGACCCCTTCCTACCTCCCAATGGGTGGCGAAGATGGTGTTTTCACCGCTTTTCCCCTGGAAGATGCCCTTGATCAGATATACGAATCCCCGCTGACTCACTCGAAAGAGTGGCGCGGCACGGGCCGGGCCGACCACGTAGGCTCGTGGCGACCGTAAGAACGTGAACGGTGACGCCCGTCGGTGGACGGTGCCGCCCGTGAGTACTCGTGCGAGGGAGCTGAACGTGATCCCCGGTGGTGGCCAGCCCAACATGCAGCAGCTGCTCCAGCAGGCCCAGAAGATGCAGCAGGACCTGGCGAGGGCACAGGAGGAGCTCGCGCGGACGGAGGTCGACGGTCAGGCGGGCGGCGGCCTGGTGCGCGCCACCGTCACCGGCTCCGGCGAACTGCGCGCGCTGAAGATCGACCCCAAGGCGGTGGACCCGGAGGACACCGAGACCCTCGCCGACCTGGTCGTCGCGGCCGTCCAGGCGGCCAACGAGAACGCCCAGACCCTCCAGCAGCAGAAACTGGGCCCCCTCGCCCAGGGCCTCGGCGGCGGTGGCGCGGGTATTCCCGGCCTGCCCTTCTGAGCGCCTCCGCGACCCCTGTCCGACCCCATCCGTGCCCCGTACCGCCTTCCTCGGAGCGGCGGGGGCCGACTACGGTACGTACTGAATGACACCAGGAAGGACGGCAGTCCGTGTACGAAGGCGTGGTCCAGGACCTCATCGACGAGCTGGGGCGGCTGCCCGGCGTCGGTCCCAAGAGCGCGCAGCGGATCGCCTTCCACATCCTGCAGGCGGAGCCGACGGACGTCCGGCGCCTCGCGCACGCGCTCCTCGAAGTGAAGGCGAAGGTCCGCTTCTGCGCGACCTGCGGCAACGTCGCGCAGGAGGAGCTGTGCGGGATCTGCCGCGACTCCCGCCGTGACGCCACGGTCATCTGTGTCGTGGAGGAGCCGAAGGACGTCGTGGCGATCGAACGCACCCGCGAGTTCCGGGGCACGTACCACGTCCTCGGCGGCGCGATCAGCCCGATCGAGGGCGTCGGCCCGGACGACCTGCGCATACGGGAGCTGCTGGCCCGCCTGGCCGACGGCAGGGTCACCGAGCTGATCCTGGCCACGGACCCGAATCTCGAAGGCGAGGCCACGGCCACGTACCTCGCCCGCATGATCAAACCCATGGGCCTCAAGGTCACCCGCCTGGCCAGCGGCCTCCCGGTGGGTGGCGACCTGGAATACGCGGACGAGGTGACCCTCGGCCGCGCCTTCGAGGGGAGACGATTGCTGGATGTCTGACGCCACGCTGCACGCGACGGACCTGAACCCGGACGACTTCGCGGTCCAGATCGCGGACCAGATCGAGAGCTTCCTGGTCGCCGTCACCGAGGTGGCCAAGGGTGACGAGCCGGACTCGGCCGTCCCCTTCCTCCTCCTGGAGGTGTCCCAGCTGCTCCTGGCCGGCGGCCGTCTCGGCGCGCACGAGGACATCGTCCCGGACGAGCGCTACGAGCCGGACCCGGGCCCCGAGACGGACGTCGACGAACTGCGCGAACGCCTCGCCCTGATGCTGGAGCCGGTCGACGTCTACTCCGAGGTCTTCGACCCCTACGAGCCCCGCAAGGCGCCGGTCCCCGCCCGGATCTCCGACGACCTCGCCGACGTCGTCGCCGACCTCCGCCACGGCATGGCCCACTACCGGGCCGGCCGCACCACCGAGGCCCTGTGGTGGTGGCAGTTCTCCTACTTCTCCAACTGGGGCTCCACGGCCTCGGCGACGCTGCGCGCCCTCCAGTCCCTGGTGGCCCACGTCCGCCTCAACCAGCCCCTCGCCGAACTGGACGGCCTCGACACCGACCAGGAACTGATGGGCGACGAGACGTTGGAGTTCGAGGCGGGCCAGGTCATGGCCCAGGAGATCGCGGGGCCGCTGGGGCTGGGCAGGAAGGTGCAGTAGCCCCGCGGAGGGTCCTGCGGGTGGGGCGGCGGCGGTAGCGTAGGAACCGTCGTCGTACGACGCTCCGTAGCTCCTCGCGCAGTCCCCTCGCCCCCCGACCAGGAACCGGACCCAGTGACGTGACCGTTGTCCTGCTCCTTCTCGCCGCCGTGGCCGTGACCGCCGCGGTGCTGGGCCCTCGCACCCTGCTCAGGGCGAGGTGGCCCGAGCGGGAGCCCGTGGTCGCGCTCTGGGCGTGGCAGTGCCTGGTGGCCGCGGCCCTGCTGAGCTGCCTCGCGGCGCTGGTGCTGGGCGCGGCGGCGGTGTTCGGGACCGTGCGGACGCACGCCTTCGCGCCCGCGCCCCCGGAGGTGACCGCCGCGTACGACCTCACGGCCGCGCCGCCCTGGACGGCCGTCCTGACGCTGGCGCTGGCCCTGGGCGCGGCCTGGAGCGGGGCGATGCTGGCCCGGGAGCTGGTCGAGGCCAGGCGCCGCCGGCAGCTGCGCCGGGCGCACCTGCGCGAGCGCGCCCCCGACCTCCCGGCCGGGCTGCCGCAGACGAAGGGGCCGCTGCTGGTCCTGGAGGACGAGTATCCGGACGCCTGGCTGATGCCGGGTGCCCCGCCCCAACTGGTCGTCACGACGGGTGCGTTGGGCAAGCTGAGTGACCGTCAGCTGGACGCCGTGCTCGCCCATGAACTCGGGCACGCCCGTGCCCGCCACGACTGGCTGCTCCACCTCTCCACCGCCCTCGCCACGGGCTTCCCGCGCGTCCCCCTCTTCGCCCACTTCGCCGACCAGACCCACCGCCTCGTCGAACTGGCCGCCGACGACACGGCGTCCCGCCGCTGCGGTCACCTGACCACGGCGCTGGCCCTCATCGAACTCAACCAGCACCGGGGCGTGTTGAGCTGCTCCAACACCCGCCGCCTGCTGGGCGACCGGGTCGAGCGGCTGCTGGAGCCGCCGCCCCGCCTGGACCGCACCCGCCGCGCCGCCACCACCACGGCCGCCGCGCTCCTCGCCCTCCTCCCGCTCCTGATCGCGTTCGCCCCGGCGCTCGGGACGCTCTAGTCGGTTCGCTGGTCCGTCTGCTGCTCCTGGAGGAAGTCCAGCAGCACGGCGGTGAGTTCGGCGGGGGCATCCTCCTGGACGAGGTGCCCCGCACCCGCGATCGGCTCGAAGCGTGCGCCCGGCACCAGACCGGCCAGCTCCCGTCCCTTCGCCAGCGGGATCCATCCGTCCTCCTCGCCCCAGCACACCAGGGCCGGGATGCCGATCTCCCCGTACCGGCCCTGGATCTCGTCGGTGTGGGCCTGGTCCGCCTGGGCGATCTGCCGGTAGAAGGCGGGCTGTCCGTGCTCGCCGAGCCACGGCCGGACGAGCCGGTCGAGGACGGTGGGATGCAGGCCGGGACCGCCGGTGGAGGCGATGTACTCGCGCACCAAGGCCCGGTGCAGTGCGGGCGGCAGCTGTTCGAAGACCGCCGCGTGACGGCCCAGCAGCCGGAAGGAGGGCGTGCCCCACGGGGCGAGTGCGACGGGGTCGACGAGGGCGAGCGCGCGGTAGCGGGAACCGTGCAGCAGGTGGGCCCGCAGGGCGACGGCGCCGCCGAAGTCGTGTGCGACCACGACGGGTTCGTCCAGGTCCCAGTGCGCCAGCAGCTCGGCGAAGACCCGCCCCTGCGCGGCCAGGGACACGTCCTGGCCGGTGTGCATGTCCGACTCCCCGTACCCGGGCATGTCCCACACGAACACCTGGTGGCGGTCGGTGTCGGCCAGCGCCTGGGCGATGCCGCGCCAGACGTAGGAGGAGAAGGGGGTGCCGTGACAGAGCACGACCGGTTCCCGTCCGGCCTCCCCGATCGTGCCCCACCGCACGGCCCCCGACGCACTACGGAACGTCTCAGTCAGCAGCACTTCGCTCATGGCGGTCTGTTACCCCGGGGAACGGTCGAGTCACAGCGGCTCGGAGAGCGGGCACTGCCTCGAATCCGCATCGCCGCAGGTCAACCCGGTGCTTGAGCCCCGGGATCCGAGCTCTTCCCATGGGTCTCCAAGCGCTACCGGCACGCGGAGACGTTCGCCTTCGGGGCCACGGTCGAGCTGCCCGACCCGGTGAACGTCACCCTGGACACCGAGCACCTCAAGGAGTACGTCGACCGACTCTTCGACCCGCACGGCCCTCGTCCGCCACCTCCCGCACCGTACAGGCCGGTTGTCGGACGTCAGCGTGAACTCGCCCACCGACACCGAGCGATGGATCCGTCACCCTCCGTGCTTTGGCTGACCCCTGGCCGCCCCCTGTACGTCTCCTGCACGGCCCCTAACCGGCGTCACGCGAATCTGGAGTCACTTCCACCGCACACGAAGCGGAGGCAGTAACACCCCAACCTCGCACAGGAGTTCGCGATGACCCGCAAGAACCGCATACGCGCCGCCATCGTCACCGCCACCGCACTCGTCACCGCCGGCACCGTCACCGCCGGGGTCAGCATGGCCGGGGCCGAGGCCGCGCCGAAGAAGCCCTCCAAGAAGGAGATCGCGGCGCTCTTCGACGGCTGGAACAAGACGCTGAGGACCGGCGACTCCAAGAAGGTGGCGGACCGCTACGCGAAGGACGCGGTGCTCCTGCCGACGGTCTCCAACAAGATCCGCACCGACCGCGCCGGCATCGTCGACTACTTCAACCACTTCCTGGAGAACAAGCCGGTCGGCAAGAAGACCAAGACGATCATCAACGTCCTGGACGCCAACTCGGCCATCGACACCGGCTCGTACTACTTCATCCTCACCGACCCCAAGACCGGCGAGAAGCGGCGCGTCGACGCCCGTTACACCTACGAGTACGAGAAGCGCAACGGCGTGTGGAAGATCGTGAACCACCACTCGTCGATGATGCCCGAGGGCTGATCGGCCGACCGAACCCAAAGTCGTGGCTGGGCTCGACCCCCCGGCCCAGCCACCCCGGACCGGCTGAGCCACCTCTCCCGGCTCAGCCGCCCCCGTGCCGCGCCGCACGCAACGTGAGCGCGACGCACAACCCGCCCCCGGGGGCGTCCTTGAGGGCCACGGTCCCGTTGTCGTCGGTGACGAGCTGCTTGACGACGGCGAGACCGAGGCCCGAACCGGACTTCCCGGTGAGGCCCTGACCGCGCCAGAAGCGGTCGAAGGCGCGGGACTTCTCGGCGTCCGACATACCGGGCCCCTCGTCCAGCACCGACAGCACCACCTCGTCGCCCCGGGTCTCGACCGAGACCGTGATGGTCGCACCGTCCGGCGAGACCTCCAGGGCGTTCGACAGCACGTTGTCCAGGACCTGGTCCAGATGACCGGGACTGGCCAGCACAAGCGGCCGGCCGTCGGCACTCCCCCTGAGCGTGATGGTGACTCCGCGCTCGTCGGCGGCCGGTCTCCACACGTCGAGACGTTCCTGGATGATGTCCCGGAGGGACAGCGGTTCCGCCGCCGTCACCTTCGCCTCCGCCCGCGCCAGCACCAGCAGCCCGTTGACCAGGCGGCTCATCCGGACCACCTCGGCGGTGGCCTGCTCCACGTCCTCCCGGACGAACTCGTCGTCCGTGCCGTCCGCGATGTTGTCCAGCGACAGCCGCAACGCCGTGAGCGGGGTGCGCAGTTGATGGGAGGCGTCGGCGACGAAGATGCGCTGCGAGGCGATCAGCGTGTCGAGGCGCTCGCCCGCCTGGTTCAGCGTCCGTGCCAGGGTCTGTGTCTCCTGGGGGCCCGTCACGGGGGAGCGGGCCGTCAGGTCCCCGTCGCTCATCTTGCTCGCCATCTCGTTGAGCTGGCGCAGCGGCGCGGTCAGGCGCCGGGCGGCGTAGACGCCGATGATCGCGGCGGCCAGCAGCACCAGCACCGCCAGCGTCGCCCGAAAACCCCAGATCTGCCAGAGCCGGGCCGTGAGGTCGTCGGTGGAGAACTTGATACGGACCGCGCCGACCACCTTCTCCTCGTCGGTCCTGCCGTCCGGCGTACGCTCGAAGGCGGGAGCCGTGACCACCAGGTTGTCACCCCAGATGAAGTCCGAGCCCCAGTCGACCGTGCTCCGGCCGTGTTCCAGAGCCCGGCCCAGCGCCGCGTCCGCCTTCGGCTCCCCCAGCCTCTCCGGCGCACACCTGTCGGTCGCGGTGACCTCGACCTTCTCCTCCTCGTGCGGGTACGCCCCCGCCAGCTGTGCCAGGGCCTCGCAGGAGGCGGTGTCGCCCACGCCCAGCAGCCGGGCCATCGTCTTGGCCTCGCGCAGGACGGCACCGCTGGTGTCGTCCCGCAGCTGATCCGTGAGCGTGAACGCCACCGGCACGGTGAACAGGGCGATCGCCACCGCCACGAGGAGGACGTAGCTGCGGATGAGCTGACGGATCATGACGCGCCGGAGCCCTCACTGCCGTCGGCGCCCGTGCCCTCGTTCACGATGAGCCGGAACCCCACGCCCCGCACCGCCTCGATGGTGATGGCCCCGGTGAGCTTGCGCCTCAGCGCGGCCACATGGACGTCGAGCGTCTTCGTCGGGCCGAACCAGTTCGCGTCCCAGACCGCTTCCATGATCTGCTCGCGCGACATCAGGGCGCCCGGCTCCTCGGTGAGGAAGGCCAGGAGGTCGTACTCCTTGGGGGCCAGCGCCACCTCCGTACCGTCGAGATGGACGCGGGCGGCCTTGCGGTCGACGGTGAGGCGGGGCCCGTAGCGGTCGGGCCCGGCGGGGGGCGCGTCGGCGGCGCGCGGCTGCGCCCGGCGCATCACCGCCCTTATGCGGGCGATCACCTCGCGGACGCCGAACGGCTTGGAGACGTAGTCGTCGGCCCCCAGTTCCAGCCCGACCACGCGGTCCGTCTCGTCGCTGCGGGCGCTGATCACGATGATCGGCACCTGGCTGCGGTCCCGCAGGGCCTTGCAGACATCGAGTCCGTCGGTGTCGGGCAGACCGAGATCCAGGAGGACGACGTCGTACGGTCCGCCGTACGACAGCGCCGCCCCGCCCGTGTTGACCCACTCCACCTCGAAGCCGTATCGCAGGAGTCCACGTCGCAGGGACTCGGCGACCGGCTCGTCGTCTTCCACCAGAAGTACGCGCACGGCCACGACCTTAGTGCTTGAAAGTTTGCGTTCCCTCGTCGCGGGGCCCCTCGGTGTGACTCCAGGCACTTTTCCCCGTCCGTGCCGACTGTTCGGCGCCGGCCTGGGCAGGGACGTTCCCGGAGCGGCCGAAGGTCCGGGCGAGAAGCCGGGGTGAAACCGGTGGACGGCCCGGAGAAAACCCAGGTGATCAAAGGGTGAGCGGGACATCTCACCATGCGGTACCAGGGAAGGGATATTCGGCCGCTCGTTAGACTGAGCCGACCGCCGCAGCACGCTCGAAGACGTATGAACGACGACTGAGCGCGTGCGCATGTGCGGAAATCAGAGACTGAAACGGAGCGAGGAGCGCACGTGGGCCTTGTCGTGCAGAAGTACGGAGGCTCCTCCGTAGCCGATGCCGAGGGCATCAAGCGCGTCGCCAAGCGGATCGTGGAAGCGAAGAAGAACGGCCACCAGGTGGTCGTCGTCGTTTCCGCGATGGGCGACACGACGGACGAGCTGATCGATCTCGCCGAGCAGGTGTCGCCGATGCCCGCCGGGCGTGAGTTCGACATGCTGCTGACCGCCGGAGAGCGTATCTCCATGGCGCTGCTGGCCATGGCGATCAAGAACCTGGGCCACGAGGCCCAGTCGTTCACCGGCAGCCAGGCAGGCGTCATCACCGACTCCGTCCACAACAAAGCCCGGATCATCGACGTCACGCCGGGGCGCATCCGGACCGCGCTGGACGAGGGCAACATCGCCATCGTCGCCGGTTTCCAGGGCGTCAGCGCCGACAAGAAGGACATCACCACCCTCGGCCGCGGCGGGTCGGACACGACCGCCGTCGCGCTGGCCGCCGCGCTGGAGGCCGAGGTCTGTGAGATCTACACCGACGTCGACGGCGTCTTCACCGCCGACCCGCGGGTCGTGAAGAAGGCGAAGAAGATCGACTGGATCTCCTCCGAGGACATGCTCGAACTGGCGGCCTCCGGTTCGAAGGTGCTGCTCCACCGCTGTGTCGAGTACGCCCGCCGCTACAACATCCCGATCCACGTCCGCTCGTCCTTCTCCGGACTGCCGGGCACCTGGGTCAGCAACGAGAAGCCAGAGTCGCAAGGGGACCACAAGGTGGAGCACGCCATCATCTCCGGAGTCGCCCACGACGTCTCCGAGGCCAAGGTCACGGTCGTCGGCGTCCCGGACAAGCCGGGCGAGGCCGCCGCGATCTTCCGCGCCATCGCGGACGCCGAGGTCAACATCGACATGGTCGTGCAGAACGTGTCCGCCGTGACGACCGGTCTGACCGACATCTCCTTCACCCTTCCCAAGACCGAGGGCCGCAAGGCCATCGACGCCCTGGAGAAGAACAAGGCGGGCATCGGCTTCGACTCGCTGCGCTACGACGACCAGATCGGCAAGATCTCCCTGGTCGGCGCGGGCATGAAGACCAACCCGGGCGTCACCGCCTCCTTCTTCGAGGCGCTCAGCGACGCCGGGGTGAACATCGAGCTGATCTCGACATCCGAGATCCGTATCTCGGTCGTCACCCGCGCCGACGACGTGCCGGAGGCCGTGCGCGCCGTGCACACCGCCTTCGGACTCGACTCCGACAGCGACGAGGCCGTCGTCTACGGGGGTACGGGTCGCTGATGGCCCTCATCCACGGAGGCGGCGGTCGTTGATGGCTGTCGACGCCGGGCGCACCGGCAGGCCGACGCTCGCGGTCGTGGGCGCGACCGGTGCCGTCGGCACCGTCATGCTCCAGATCCTGTCCCACCGGGCCGACATCTGGGGCGAGATCCGTCTGATCGCCTCCCCGCGCTCGGCCGGCCGCAAGCTGGCCGTGCGCGGGGAGCAGGTCGAGGTGGCGGCCCTGTCGGAGGAGGTCCTCGACGGGGTCGACGTCGCCCTGTTCGACGTACCGGACGAGGTGGCGGCGCACTGGGCGCCGATCGCCGCAGCCAAGGGCGCGGTCGTGGTGGACAACTCGGGCGCCTTCCGGATGGACCCGGAGGTGCCCCTCGTCGTCCCCGAGGTCAACGCGCACGCCGCCCGCGTCCGGCCGCGCGGCATCATCGCCAACCCCAACTGCACCACCCTCTCCATGATCGTGGCACTCGGCGCCCTGCACGCCGAGTTCGGGCTGCGCGAGCTGGTGGCCTCCTCGTACCAGGCCGTCAGCGGAGCGGGCCGGGCCGGTGTGCGGACCCTGCGGCAGCAGATCGCCCTGGTCGCCGGTACGGAACTGGGGACCACCCCCGGTGACGTACGGCGGGCGGTCGGCGACGACACCGGGCCCTTCCCCGAGCCCGTCGCGCTGAACGTGGTGCCCTGGGCCGGGTCGCTGCGCGCGGACGGCTGGTCCTCGGAGGAGATGAAGGTCCGCGACGAGTCCCGCAAGATCCTCGGCCTGCCGAAGCTGCCGGTCGCCGTGACCTGCGTACGGGTGCCGGTCCTCACCGTGCACTCGCTCACCCTGCACGCCCGCTTCGAGAGCGAGGTCACCGTCGCCAAGGCCCGTGAGATCCTCGCCACGGCCCCCGGGGTCGTCCTCTACGACGATCCGGCCGCGGGGGAGTTCCCCACCCCCGCCGACGTGGTCGGTACGGACCCGACCTGGGTCGGGCGCGTACGCCGGGCCCTGGACGACCCGACGGCCCTGGAACTGTTCGTCTGCGGCGACAACCTGCGCAAGGGTTCCGCCCTGAACGCCGCGCAGATCGCCGAGCTGGTGGCGAAGGGCGCATAGGGGGCCGGACCCGCTTCGCCCCGGACCCGCTTCGCCCCGAACACATGAGCCCTTGTCGGCGGCGGCGTGTAAGTTCTTCGAGTCGGCGGTTCGCCGGGCGGAGGATTTCCGGCCGCGCCGTCGTCGGGTTTCCGGGTTGATTCAGGCCTCCCGGTGACCGAGGATTTTTCCTCCCCGTCCGCCGCAACCGCGCGGCGGGCGGGGAGCGTCTTTCACGGGCGCCCTTCGGCGGGGCTGGGCGCCAACACTCGGGGCTTAGGGGAAGAGCTGGTACGCATGAGGGCGTTCGACGTGCTGTCCGGTGTTCGGCGGGCCGTACCGACAGCTGAGCGCGGCGTGCCGTCGGGCGCGTCCGCCGCACCGGCCCGCTCAGGTGTCCTGCGGGCACGTGTGCGATCTGACGTAAAAGCCATGGCTGCCACGTACAACCCCGACGGGGGGTCGCGGGTCCAACAGGCGTGGCAGAGGTACTCGAATTCACCGCGGTACAGACGAGGGGCGCCGCCCTTCGTCCACCCCGCCGTCCCCGCTTGCCCGGTTCGGCCGGCGGCATGCCGGTGATCGCGCCGATGCCCGCGGCGCGGCCGACCCGCATACCGAACCAGCGCGACGGCGCGGAGGACACCTCGACGCTGCCGGCCTCCGGCACGACGGTCGACCATCTCACCGAGACCTACCGCGCCCACTACCGCTCGCTGCTCGGGCTCGCGGCGCTCCTCCTCGACGACACCGCCTCCTGCGAGGACGTCGTCCAGGAGGCGTTCATCCGCGTGCACTCGGCGCGCAAGCGGGTCCGTGAGCCGGAGAAGACGCTCGCCTATCTGCGCCAGACGGTCGTGAACCTCTCACGCTCCGCCCTGCGCCGCCGCATCCTCGGCCTGAAGCTGCTCTCGAAGCCGATGCCCGACATGGCCAGCGCGGAGGAGGGCGCGTACGACCTGCTGGAGCGCGACTCCCTCATCAAGGCGATGAAGGGACTGCAGCGCCGCCAGCGCGAGGTCCTCGTGCTGCGCTACTTCGCCGACATGACCGAGGCCCAGGTCGCCGAGACCCTCGGCATCTCGCTCGGCTCGGTCAAGGCGTACGGCTCCCGGGGCATCGCGGCACTGCGCGTCGCCATGGAGGCGCCGGCATGAGTACGCACGGCAAGGGCGCCGGGCCCGACCGCGGCGACGGGCAGGACCGTCGCGACGGACGGGACGAACGCGGAGCCCACAGGCGCGCCTCCTGGGGCCGCCGGGACGACGACGAACGCGCTGTGGAGCGCGGGGAAGCACGCGCGGACGAGCGCGGGCCGGACGGGCGCGTCGGGGGGCGCGCGCTCGGAGAGCACGAAGAAACGCCATCGCACGCTGGGAACGGAACTGTGAATCACGGCCCCGAAGAACAAGGCCCCCGCCCCACGGGCCAGCCTCTCGAAGGCCGCACTCCGGACGAGGCGCCGTCGGAGGGCGCCGCGTCGGAGGGAGACCTGTCGGAGCGAGCCCCGTCGGATCGAGCGCCGTCGGATCGAGCCCCGTCGGAGGGCGCGCGATCGACCGGCGCGTCGTCGAAGGAGCCGCTGCCGGAGGGGGGCGAGCTGTCGAAGGGTGGCGAGCTGTCGAAGGGCTCGCCGTCCGAGAGTTCGTCCTCCGGGGGTTCGTCCTCCGAGGGTTCGTCCTCCGAGGACTCGCCGTCGGAGGGCACGCGGCCGGGGGACTCGCCGTCGGGGGACTTGCCGTCGGGCGAGCCGGCGTCGGACGAGGTGCCCGCGGACGAGGTGCCTGCGGGTGACCGGCCTCTGGATGACCGGACTGCGGGTGACCGGCCTGTGGGTGGCCGGACTGCGGGTGACCTGCCTTCGGAGGGTGGGCGCGCGGCCGACGATGCCGACGAGGCGTTCCTGAACGCGCTGCGGTCCGGCGGTCTCGGTTCCGGCATGCCGGGGCTGAACGGCTCGGGACCCAAGGAGACCGGCGGGTTCGAGCCGGACGACGAGCTGGTGCTGCGCAACCTGCTGCACCGGGCGGTGTCGGAGATCGAGCCCAGGGACGGCACGCTGGAGCATCTGCGGCGGGCGGTACCGGCGAGGCGGGCGCGCAAGCGTCAGGCCGTCGTCGGCATGGCGGCCGCCGTGCTCTTCATCGGCACGGCGATCCCCGCACTCGTCCACGTCTCCAACTCCACCGGCTCCGACCTCCACACCTCCATCACGGGCAACGGCTCGCAGACGCAGGGCAGCGGCGGCGGGTCCAAGGGGCAGGCCGGCGGTCACGACGCCTCGGGCGGTGGCTCCGGCGGTTCGAAGGACTCCGGCAAGGGCGCAGACAAGGGCAAGGGCGACAAGGGCAAGGGCGGGAGCAGCGGCGCCGCGGGCGGCACGCAGCCGACGCCCACGACCGCTGCCTCGGGCCTGTGCACGGCGGCCCAGCTCGGCGGCGGTGGCAGCGTGGGCGCACCGGACTCCAGCGGGGCCGTCTACGGCTCGTTCCGTGTCTCCAACATCTCCGGCACCAGCTGTACGGTCAGCGGCCCGGGCGGTGTGAGCGTCTCGCCGCAGGGCGCGGCGGACGGGGCCAAGCTCTCCGTGTTGAACCATGTCACGGGGGACGCGGCCGCCGGACTGCCCGACCCCTCACTGTCCGTCACGCAGCTGGTGCTGGCGCCGGGAGCGGCGTACGAGGTGCGCTTCGCCTGGGTGCCTTCGGAACCCTGTCCCACCACCAGCGGCGGCACGACCGACGGCGGCGGCACCGGCGGCACGGATCCGTCACCCGACCCGACGCCCACGGGGGAGGAGACCCCGGGCACGACCACCGACGGCTCCAACTCCGTCTCCACCCAGCTGTTCACCGAGGACGGCACCGTGGACGGCAGTGTCCTCGTCTCGCACACCGCCGAGGGCGGCGTCGCCACCTTCAGCACGGGCGTCGGCAACGCCTGCGCGGGCGTGGTCTACCGCACGGGCCTGATGGCTGGAGCCTGACCGAGCGGCCATGGCTGCGGCCACGGCTACGGCTGCGGCCGCGACCACAACTGCGGTTGCGGCTGCGGGCGGGTGTGCGGGTGACGGGCGGGCGCCGGGCCTACGTGGCCGGCTCGGCTTCCCGGGCGACGGCTTCGTCCGTCCCGCTCCCGCCCGCCCGGTCGGTGTCCGGGACCAGGCCCAGCTCCGCGTCCCGGATGAACTCGACCTCGCGGCGCACCAGCCGGAACCACATGAAGACGACGAAGCCGGCGAAGACGAACCACTCGCCGGTGTAGCCGAGGTTCTGGAAGGCCTTGAGGTCGAGGCCGGTGTTCTGCGGGGCGGTCGCGGGCACGGCCTTCATCCCCGAGTCGGCCTTGTCCAGCGTGATCCAGGCGTCGAACAGCTTGTCCGGCACGAGGTTCACCAGCGTCGCCGCGCTGATCGCCGACGTCTGCCCGGACGGGAGCCCGCCCTGGACGGGCACGCCGTTCGACCCCGGGGTCTCGGACGCCTGCAGCGAACCGGTGACGGTGACCTCGCCGGAGGGCGCCGCCGGGGCGCGGTCGGCCCGCGCGGTGCCGGGCAGCCAGCCCCGTACGACGGGCAGCGCCCTGCCGTCGTCGGTGCGCAGCAGCGTCAGCACGTAGAAGCCGTTCCGGCCGTCCAGCTCGCGGTTCGGCACGAGGAGCTGCTCGCCGTACCGCCCGGTGACGGTGGCCAGTTCGCCCGAGGTCTCCTGGTCCACCGGCAACAGCTCGTCAAGCGGGCGCGCGGGGTCCCGGTCCGCCGGGTCGATCCGCTCGGTCGCCGCACGATGGTCCTGCATCCGGTCCTCGAAGCGGCTCAGCTGCCACGACCCCATGAACACGCAGAAGGGGATGGCGAGCAGCACGAAGACGTTGATCCCCCACCATCGGGGCGTCAGCAGAAACCGGTACACGCCTTCCACCGTACGGTGCGCGCGCCGGTCGCCCGGCTGCGGGGTCGGCGCCCGCGAGCCCTCCGCGCCCCGCCTCGGGACCGTCCGCGACTCACCACCGTGCCTGCTTCACCACCGCTCCAGCCTCACCACCGCCCCGGCCTCGGGACCGCCCCGGGCTGAGTACCGCCCCTGCCTCAGTACCGCTCGACGAGGTGCTCGCGTCCGGCCGGCGGCTCGTACGGCTCGGGCCAGAAGTCGGTGACGGCCGCTATCCGCCCGTCGCCGTCGCCGGTGAAGAAGGAGACCGCGTACATCTCCTCCGGCCCGACCGTGACCTGCACCCAGCTCACGACCTGCCCCGGCTCCGCGACGATCCGCTCGATCCTCGCGTGCCAGTCGCCCGGATACTCCCGGTTGAATTCCACGTAGCGCTCCCTGCCGCGTATCCGCTCCCGTGTCTGCGGCAGCTCGTACACGACGTCCTCGGCCAGCGTCCCGGCGAACGCGGCCCAGTCCCGGCCCTCGGCCGCGGCCCAGAAACGCTCCACGGTCCGGCGCAGATCGGCACTGTCTGTCGTCGAGGTCATGGGGCGAGTCTGCACCCGGCCACTGACAGCCGGCCCGGACGAGCCCCGCCGCGCGGGGTCGCGGAGCGAAGTTATCCACAGGCTGGGGACCTCGGCCGCACATTGTCGTGCGGGCGGGGCAATATGGGGCCATGACTGAGAGCAACGGGGCCACCCCGCAGCAGCAGAGCGGATCCATGCCCGACTGGGAGAAGAGGTTCCGGGCGCCGAGGGTGTCCCTTCCGGACTGGGCGGAGGACGCACCGCACCGCTCGCTGTTCGTCTCCAACGCCACGGGCACGTACGAGTTGTACGCGTGGGACCGCGCCACCGGCGAGCAGCGCCAGGCCACGAACCGGGCCAACGGCACGACGGACGGCGTGCTCTCGCCCGACGGCGCATGGATCTGGTGGTTCGACGACAAGGACGGCGACGAGTTCGGCGTCTGGCGCCGTCAGCCGTTCCACGGCGGCCCGGACGAGGAGGGCGCCCCGGGTCTCGACCCGTCCTATCCGGCGGGCCTGGCCCTCGGCCGCGACGGCCGCACGGCGGTCGTCGGCCGCTCCACCGACGAGGACGGCTCCACGATCCATCTCTCCCGGCAGGGAGAGGCTCCGGTCGAGATCTACCGCCACCGCGAGTCGGCCGGTGTCGGCGACCTCTCGCACGACGGCTCGCTGATCGCGATCGAGCACACCGAGCACGGCGACGCGATGCACTCGGCGCTGCGCGTGGTCCGGCCGGACGGCACGCCGGTCGCCGAGCTGGACGACACCAAGGGCGGCACGGTCGAGCTGGGCCTGGAGGTGCTGGGCTTCGCGCCCGTGGTCGGCGACACCCGGCTGCTCATCGGCCACCAGCGGGGCGGCCGCTGGGAGCCCCTGGTCTGGGACGTGGCCTCCGGTGAGGAGACCGACCTCGGACTCTCCGGCCGGCTGGAGGGCGACCTGAGCGCCGAGTGGTATCCGGACGGCTCCGCCCTGCTCGTCGCCCACAGCTTCGAGGCCCGCAGCGAGCTGTTCCGCTACGACCTGGCGACCCGCGCCCTGGAGCGGGTGGACACACCGCGCGGCACCGTCTCCGGGGCCACGGCCCGCCCCGACGGCAGCGTCGAGTACCTGTGGTCCTCCGCGGCCGAGCCGCCGGTCGTCCGCTCCACCACGGGCGAGGTCGTCCTCGACCCGCCGGGGCTGAAGTCCCCCGGCTCGGTGCCGGTGGAGGACGTCTGGGTGGACACCCCCGGAGGCCGCGTCCACGCCCTGGTCCAGCGCCCGGCCGGGACCGGCCCGTACCCGACCGTGTTCGACATCCACGGCGGCCCGACCTGGCACGACAGCGACGCCTTCGCGGCGGGCCCGGCCGCCTGGCTGGACCACGGGTACGCGGTGATCCGCATCAACTACCGGGGCTCCACCGGCTACGGCCGCGCCTGGACCGACGCCCTCAAGCACCGGGTCGGCCTGATCGAGCTGGAGGACATCGCGGCCGTCCGGGAGTGGGCGGTGACCTCCGGCTTCGCCGACCCGGAGCGGCTCGTCCTCACCGGCGGCTCCTGGGGCGGGTACCTCACCCTCCTCGGCCTGGGCACCGAGCCGGACGCCTGGACCCTCGGCATCGCCGCCGTCCCCGTCGCGGACTACGTCACCGCGTACCACGACGAGATGGAGGCGCTCAAGGCCATGGACCGCACCCTCCTGGGCGGTACGCCCGAGGAGGTCCCCGAGCGCTTCGAGGCGTCGTCGCCCCTGACGTACGTCGACGCGGTCAAGGCCCCCGTCTACATCTCCGCCGGGGTCAACGACCCCCGCTGCCCCATCCGCCAGATCGACAACTACGTCGACCGGCTGGCCGGCCGGGGCGCCGTCCACGAGGTCTACCGCTACGACGCCGGCCACGGCTCCCTGGTCGTCGACGAACGCATCAAGCAGCTCCGCCTGGAGCTGGACTTCGCCGAGCGCCACCTGGGAGGACGCCCCTGAGAGAGCCGGGCACCCCGCGCCCGGAAAAGGGGCGCGGGGAACCGCCCGGGAAGCCAACTCCCGCCGAACTCCCGCCGAACCCCCGCCGAACCCCCGCCGAACCCCCGCCGAACCCGCGGCGAGCCCCACGCCGAACCCGCGGCGGCCGACGACGCGGAACCCCTCAGGCCGCCACCAGCACGCGCTCGCCCTCCCGCCCCTTCTCCTCCCGCCCCTTCTCCTCCCGGCATGCCTCCGCCGCCGCCAGCAACCGCACGAGCGTGCTCCGCGCCCGCGCCACCCGTGACCGCACCGTCCCGACGGGGCACCCGGCAAGCTCCGCCGCGTCCTCGTAGGACAGCCCGAGCATCTGCGTGAGGACGAACGCCTCACGCCGTTCCTCGGGCAGCGCGCCCAGCAGATCGGTCAGCGCCACACCGTCGTCGAAGCCGGGCAGCCCGCGCGGCTGGGCGTGCTCGACGGCCAGCCGCCAGTCCGGCACGTCGGACAGCCGGGGCCGGGCCGCCGCGTACCGGAAGCTGTCGGTCACCGCCCGCCGGGCGATGGACAGCAGCCACGTACGGGCGGAGCAGCGGCCCTCGAAGCGGTGCAGGCTGCCGAGGGCCCGCAGGAACGTGTCCTGGGCGAGGTCGTCCACCGCCTGGGGGTCGGCGCAGAGATGGGCGACGAACCGCCGCACGTCTCGCTGCAGCGCGCCGACGAACCGTTCGACGGCCTCCGGGTCCCCGCCACGGGCGGCCAGCGCCCAGGCGGTTATGGACTCGTCGGTCGTGGACCGGGCCGACGGGCTCGACGCGGGCAGGGGGGCAGAAGTGATCACCTGGTGTCCTTCGTGGGCATCCGGGATCCGGACCGCCGGCACGGGCACGGGGGCGCACACGGTCACACGGCACAGCCGTAAGGACGGAAAACGGAAGACGTCCCGGTGAACGTGTGCGCGTCCGAGAACGCGCCGGGGGTCCGGTGAGCGAGGGAGGGCGGCCGTACGGCACGCGCGGAGGCGGCGTACGGCCGAAGCCCGAGGCGTGAGCCGGGTCGGCTGCCTCGGGTCACCGGCTGTCGTCAGATGACAGCTGTCCCTGCGGGCGGACCCCGAGAGGTGATCGCGTGGACGAGAAGGAGCCGGCGCGGCGAACGGTCCGCGCGACCGCGGCGCACCCGCGGACGCGGCCGCTCGGCGACGACGTGCAGCGCGAGCGCCAGCCGCAGCGGCGCGGCCAGCCGGCCGGCCACGGCCCGCAGCAGCGCGAAGGCCGCGCGCTCGCCGTAGGCCAGCCACAGACCGCACAGCACCGCGGCCAGCAGATGCGCGGCGAGCATGCCCGACGAGGACGCGTACAGGGACGCGAGCGAGGACATGAGCGACGAGGAGGGCTCGGCCGAGCCGTCCAGGAGGTGGCCGGTGTGGTCCGCATGCCCCAGGTGACCGGCCGCACCCGCGGAACCCATCGCTTCCATGGACCGCATGGGGTCCATGGATCGTGTCGGGTCCATGGAAGCCATCCGGTCCATCGAACCCATCGCGCCCGCACGGCCGGCGGCTGCCGACTGGACGGGTGGCTGCGACAGTTCGAAGCCCCAGTGGAGGGCCGTCTGGGCCGCGACCACGACGGAGGTGATCAGGGGCAGTCCGCGCTCACGTCCGGCCAGGCACCAGCCGACGGCAGCGGTGACGACCGCCCCGACGGCCATCGCCCGCCAGGGGACGTGGCTGCCCGACATCATCACGTGGCCCAGGGCGGCGAGCAGCACGCAGACGGCCGCGAACATCGCGGCGCGTGTCGTGCGCGAACCCCACCCTGCGGTCATGGCGCCCCATCCTCGCATCCGGACAACGCCGTCACCCCGTCCCTCTTGAGTACGGATGTCCACCTGTCGTCGCACTCACACCGCCAACTGTGATCCGGATCACTGAGAAACCGGTCGGGTGTATGGGGCAGTCTTCTGACTCGTGGGGACCCCTTCGCAGCACAACAGCCGTAACGGCCCGAACGGACAGGCGAGTTCGGACGGACGACCGGACCGGACCGATCCGCCCGACCCGGCGGTGACGACCGATCCGGCGCCGGACCCTGCACCGACAACCGGCCCGTCCACGACGGCGACCGGCCCGCGTACGCCGTCCGGTCCGCGTACGCCGTCCGGTCCGGGTGTCCCGCCCGGTCGGCGCGCGCCGTCGGCCCCGCTCGCCGCGGGCAGGCAGCCCGCCCCGGCCCGGCGCGGCCGAACGGCCGCCGACTCCGGCGCCCACATGGTCGTCTGCGGTGACGACGGGCTGGCGCACCGGCTTGCCGCGGAACTGCGGACCGTGTACCGGGAGCAGGTGACGCTGGTCGTGCCGCCCACCGCACGGGTTGCCCCGCGGCCGGTCGTCGGGCGCGCCCGGACCGCCGCCGCGTTCCTCGACCGGATGACGGCCGCGGTCAACCGGGCCACGGGCGCCCCCGGCCCGGCGTCCGGCGACCGCACCGGAGGGGCCCGTACCGGAGAGGCCCGTACCGGCGAGGCCCGCACCCGGGACGGCGGCGCACGCGTCCTGGAGGCGGGGGAGGCCACCGAGGCGGTGCTCGCCGAGGCCGGGGTGGAGCGGGCCGCCGCGCTGGCCCTCGTCTACGACGACGACGAGACCAACATCCGCGCGGCGCTGACCGCCCGGCGCCTCAACCCCCGTCTGCGGCTGGTCCTGCGGCTCTACAACCGCCGCCTGGGGCAGTACATCGAGGAACTGCTCGACCAGGCGTCGGCGTTGGCGGCCGGCGACGGCGAGACCGACGGGGTCGACGGGTTCGGCGCCTCGACGACCGTCCTCTCCGACGCCGACACCGCCGCGCCCGCGCTGGCCGCGACCGCCGTCGCCGGGACAAGCAAGGTCGTACAGACGGAGGGGCTGATGCTGCGCGCGGTGGAACGCCCGCCGGGCCGCGGAGGTCAGAGCCCGGGCGGCCTCTGCACGCTCGCCCTCCTGTCCGCGACCACCAACGACCCCGCCGGAACGGAGGGTTCCGAGGGCAGCGGCTCCCGCGGCCCCCAACTCCTGCCCGACGAACGGGCGGTGGCGGACGCCGGCGGACGCGGAACCGTCGTCCTCGACACCGTGCGCTACGCGGGACCCGCGCTGCCGCCGAACCGGGCGGGCGGCGGTCCGCTCGGCGCCGTCGGCTCGCTGCTCTCGCGGCGGCTCCGCTGGTCGCTCGCGGGAATGATCGGGTGCGTGTTCGCGCTGGCCGTCGCGCAGATGGTGATCACCGGCGAGCATCCGCTGCAGGCGACGTACGCGACCCTCCTCGACCTCTTCGGGATCGCCGACCCGGCGACCGACCAGAGCGACTCCCGCCAGGTTCTGCAACTCCTGTCCGGGCTGATGGGCTTACTCCTGCTGCCCGTGCTGCTGGCCGCCGTGCTGGAAGCCCTCGGCACCTTCCGCAGCGGCACGGCCCTGCGCAAACCGCCCCGGGGTCTCTCCGGGCACGTCGTCCTCCTCGGCCTCGGCAAGATCGGCACCCGGGTGCTCGCCCGCCTGCGCGAACTCCACATCCCCGTGGTGTGCGTGGAGGACGACCCGGAGGCGCGCGGTCTCGCGGAGGCCCGGCGTCTCAGGGTGCCGGTGATCCTCGGCGACGTGACCCAGGAGGGCGTCCTGGAGGCCGCCAAGATCCACCGCGCGCACGCCCTCCTCGCCGTGACCAGCTCCGACACGACGAACCTCGAAGCCGGCCTGTACGCCCGTTCCGTACGCCCCGACCTGCGGGTCGTCCTGCGCCTGTACGACGACGACTTCGCCACCGCCGTCTACCGCACCCTGCGCGCCGCCCACCCCGGCGCCCTCACCCGCAGCCGCAGCGTCAGCCACCTCGCCGCACCCGCCTTCGCGGGCGCCATGATGGGCCGCCAGATCCTGGGCGCGATCCCGGTCGAACGCCGCGTCCTGCTCTTCGCCGCCGTCGAGGTCCGCGGTCACCCCCGCCTGGAGGGCCGGACCGTGGCGGAGACCTTCCGGCCGGGCGCGTGGCGCGTCCTGGCCCTCGACACGGCCGCCCCCGCGGAGCCGGACGCCGAGCGGACACCGGGCGCGGTGGGGTCGGGCCTGGTCTGGGAGCTGCCGCCCACCTACGTCCTGCGCGCCGAGGACCGCGTGGTACTGGCGGCCACCAGGCGCGGCCTGGCGGAACTGCTGGGGAGGCGTGCGGTGGCGGACGCGTAGCGCGGCGGGGCGCGGGGAACTGCCCGACAAGCCCCCACGCACCCGCGGCCGACCACGTACCGCAGGCACCCCACGTACCGCAGGCACCCCACTACTCACCCGCAGACGACCCCGTGCGTCTCCCACGCGGGAAACGGATCCTCGAACCCCGCCGCGGAAGGCACTTCCCCCTCCCTCACCAGACAACCCGCCAGGGCCGAACGCAGCGCCTCCGCCCGCAGCCCCGTCCCGATGAACACCAACTCCTGTGCGTACGCAGCCTCCTGTGCGTACGCAGCCTCCTGTGCGTACGGAGTCTCCGGCGCGAACGCCGCTTCCTCCGCACCCGGCGCAGCCTCCTCCCGCGCCGCCGACGGCTCGAAGCGGGCGACGGAACCGGCCTGCGACCACAGCCCCACCACACGCGGCCGGCTGGCGAGCGTGAAGAACCCCTTGGAGCGCAGGACGTGCCCGAAGTCCCCGCTGTCGAGCGCCTCGGTCACGAAGGTCCACAACCGCGCCGGATGGAAGGGCAGTGCGGACCGGAAGACGGTCGAGGAGATGCCGTACTCCTCGGTCTCCGGCACATGGTCCCCGTTCAGCTCCCGCACCCACCCCGGCGCCTGCTGCGCACGTTCGAGGTCGAACACCCCCGTGCCGAGCACCTCGGCGACCCGCACCCGGCCATGGCTGACCGGCACGATCCGCGCCGCCGGATTGAGCCGGGCCAGGGCCGCCGCGAGCCGCTCGGCGGCCGCCGCGTCGACGAGGTCGAGCTTGTTCAGGACGATCACGTCGGCGAACTCCACCTGGTCCATCAGCAGATCGCTCACGGTGCGTTCGTCGTCCTCGTACTGGTCGAGCCCTCGGGCCACCAGCTCGTCCCCACCCGCCAGCTCCGGCAGGAAGTTCACCGCGTCGACCACGGTGACCATGGTGTCGAGCCGGGCGAGGTCCCCGAGCGTGGCCCCGTCGTCGCGTGCGAAGGCGAAGGTCGCGGCGACGGGCATCGGTTCGGAGATCCCCGAACTCTCGATGAGGAGATAGTCGAAACGCCCCTCGCGCGCCAGCCGGTCCACCTCCTCCAGCAGATCGTCGCGCAGGGTGCAGCAGATGCACCCGTTGGTCATCTCGACCAGCCGTTCCTCCGTGCGCGACAGCGCCGCCTCGCCGCCGCGCACGAGGGCGGCGTCGATGTTGACCTCGCTCATGTCGTTGACGATGACGGCCACGCGGAGCCCCTCGCGGTTGGCGAGGACATGGTTGAGCAGGGTGGTCTTGCCCGCCCCGAGGAACCCGGAGAGGACGGTGACGGGCAGCCGTTCGTACGCCATGGCCGTCGCCCCTAGCCCTCGGGGTGGAGCAGCCCGCGCTCGTACGCCCTCAGCAGCCGCTGCGGTACGAGATGGGTGGTGCCGTCGACCGTGAACGGCACGAGCTGCGGCGTGCTCGCCTTCCACTGGGAGCGACGGTGACGGGTGTTGCTGCGGGACATCTTCCGCTTGGGTACGGCCATGGGGTCCTCCTCCACGGGCTTCACAGGTGACGGACCGGACGCTACATGAAAATGGATCCCATTACTAAAAGGGGCCTCCGGTGCGGTACGCCACCCCGGCGACCGTGAGCAATGCCGTCATGCGCGCCGTATGGGGAGAAGGGGTCGAACCGGCCCCCGCCCGGCCCAGCCGTTCCCTACGGAGGTACCGTCCCCCGTGGCCACCACCAAGGAAGAAGCCCCCCAGCGCGGGCGGCACCTCGACCCACCGCTCGTCCTCACCATGCTGCTGGTCCTGGCGGTCGTGGCGCAGGGCCCGCTCCGCGGTCTGCTGTCCGCGCCCGTGACGCAGAGCTGGATGACGGTCTTCGTGGCGGTGGTCGTCCAGGCCCTGCCGTTCCTGGTCGTCGGCGTGCTGCTGTCGGCGGCCATCGCGGTGTTCGTGCCCGCCTCCTTCTTCGCCCGCGCGCTGCCCAAGCGCCCCGCGCTGGCGGTACCGGCCGCGGGCATGGCCGGTGTCGTCCTGCCGGGATGCGAATGCGCCTCGGTGCCGGTGGCGGGCGCCCTCGTACGCCGGGGCGTGACGCCCGCGGCGGCGCTCGCCTTCCTCCTCTCCGCCCCCGCGATCAACCCGATCGTCCTGACCGCGACCGCCGTGGCCTTCCCCGGCGACCCCGAGATGGTGCTGGCCAGGTTCGTGGCGAGCCTGCTGGTGGCCTGCACGATGGGCTGGCTGTGGCAGCGGCTGGGCCGCGGCGAGTGGATGCGCCCGCCCGAGCGGCCGTCCTACGAGGGACAGAGCAAGGGCGCCGCCTTCTGGGGCTCGGTCCGGCACGACGTCATGCACGCCGGCGGGTTCCTGGTCGTCGGCGCGATCGCGGCGGCCACCCTCAAGGCGGTCGTCCCGGCGAGCTGGCTCAACGCCGCCGCCGGCAACCCGGTGATCGCGATCCTCGCCCTGGCGGTACTGGCCGTCCTGCTCTCCATCTGCTCCGAGGCGGACGCGTTCGTGGCGGCCTCCCTGACCCAGTTCTCCCTGACCTCCCGGCTCGCCTTCCTGGTCGTCGGCCCGATGATCGACCTGAAACTCTTCGCCATGCAGACCGCCACCTTCGGCCGCGCCTTCGCGCTCCGCTTCGCGCCCGCCACCTTCGCCCTCGCGATCCTGGTGTCGGCCCTGGTCGGGGCGGTGTTCCTGTGAACCGTCAGGCCCAGACCGTCATCCTGTTCCTCACCGGCGGCGCCCTGCTGCACGCGGGCTTCACCGACCTCTACCTCCGCTACGTCAAGGCCGGCCTGCGCCCCCTCCTCATCGGGGCGGGCGTCGTCCTCATAGCCGCCGCCGTCGCCACGGTCCTGTACGAACGCCGGGCGCGGCGCCGGGGCGACGAGGAGCACGGCCACCACGAACCCCGGGTCTCCTGGCTGCTCGTCCTGCCCCTGCTGGCCCTCGTCCTGGTCGCCCCGCCCGCCGCCGGGTCCTACACCGCGATGCGCACCGGCAGCGCCCTCCAGGAGCAGCCCTGGGGCTACCCCGCCCTCCCCGCCGAGGGCCCGCTCCGGCTGAGCGTCGCCGACTACGCCGGCCGCGCGGTGTACGACAAGGGCCGCGCCCTCTCCGGCCGCCCGCTCAAGATCGCCGGGTTCCTCGCCCTCGACCGCTCGGGCCACCCGTACCTCGTCCGCATGGCCCTCAACTGCTGCGCCGCCGACGCCCAGCCCGTCAAGATCGCCCTCACCGGCGAACTGCCGGCCGTGCTGCGGCCCGACACCTGGATCGAGGTCACCGGCACCTACACCCCGAAGCGGACCAAGGACCCCCTGAACGGCACCGCCGTCCCGTACCTCACGGTCACCGCCACCAAGCCGGTCAAGGCACCCGAGGACCCGTACGACGAGGCGTGGAACGGCTGAGAGCGGGGGCGTCCGGGAGCGTCCGGGGGCTGTCGGAGCGAACGCGGACATGAAAGAACCCGGTCGCTGGCGACGGGGGATGCACCAGCGACCGGGCTATGGCCAAGGCTAACAAGGCTGGTCGTCGGACGGGAGCCGACTGCTCGACTGGGTTGTGCTGTTGTGATCGGTATCACGTGGGCGAGCAGGCCCGCCCGGCCCGCGCCGGCGCCGGGGTGTGTCCGAGCAGCGAGGCGCCCGGCAGGACCGGGCCCCGTGCCGCGCCACCGCGCACACGGCCCCCGGCACCGCGTCCGCATCTCAGGACGCCGTCCCAGGCAGTGCGTGTCCGCGCAGCTCAGGGTGGGTGGGACGGTTGCGTCGTCGCGGGTTGGGCGGTGGTGCTTGCGGTGGTTCCGCGGTGTCTTCGAAGCTGTGGGTGTCGCACCGGCCGGGATGGATCGAGACCCCGGTACAGCCTGGTGACGACTCCTCCTGTGCCCGCCTACCGGGCATCCGTGTGCCCGTGTGCCCGTGTGCCCGTGTGTCGGGGTGCCGGGGTGCCGGGGTGCCGGGTGTGCGACGTCCGGCGCCCCGCGACCTCGGGGCGGGACATCCGGCCGGGAGCGACCCTGACGACCACTCACCATGAAGGAAGACACCACATGATCAGGAACACCCGCACACGTCGTCGCCCGGGCCGCCGCGCGGCCTTCGCCGCCGGCCTCGTCCTGGCCCTCGGACTCGGTGTCCCGACCCAGGCGGCGGCCCAGACCGCCTCCTCCTCCACGGCACCGGCGAAGCCGGCCGCCACGCCGCGGTCGATCACCGGATTCAACGGTGACGGGATGACCCGGGTCGCCGACTTCTTCGGTGCGTACGTGGACGCGAAGGACGACGCCCCGGGCCCGGACACCGCGCTGGCCAGGGCGCTGCGCAAGCACTACCTGACGCCCGCCTTCGCCAAGCGGCTGAAGGCATGGGAGAAGAAGAACAACGCGGACGGAGTCCTGCGCGCCCAGAACGTCCCGGTGGAATGGACGGTGAGCGAGAGCCGCAACGGCCGTGACATCGTCGTCACCCTTACCTTCGGCGGCGGGGAGTCGCCGACGAAGACGACCAGGTTCGTCGTGAAGCAGAGCCTGCTGGGCGACATCAGCGACATCCGGGCCATCAGCAAAGCCACCGCGAAGGAGTCCGCCGCGGTGCGGTCGGTCAAGGGCAGGACCGGTGAGTCGGTGACCCGGGTCGCCGACTTCTTCGGTGCGTACGTGGACGCGAAGGACGACGCCCCGGGCCCGGACACGGCGCTGGCCAGGGCGCTGCGCAAGCACTACCTGACGCCCGCCTTCGCCAAGCGACTGCAGGCATGGGAGAACAAGAACAACGCGGACGGCGTCCTGCGGGCCCAGAACGTTCCCGTGGACTGGACGGTGACCGAGGGCCGCAACAGCCGCGAGGTCGCCGTCACCCACGCCTTCGGCGGAGGCGAGACACCGTCGGTGTGGACCCACCTCGTCGTGAAGCTGGAGCCGGTGCACGGCGACATCACTGACATCCGCACCAGGCCCACCCACTGAGGACGCGGTCGCTCCGCCGTCGGCGGCCGTGGTGGGCAGGAGCTGCGATACGTACCGGTGGCCCGACGGGTATCGGCATGGTCGTTATCGTTGCCGCGTGCCGTAGGCAGCCTGTCGGTACGGAATCGGACACACACCCGCGCACGTGGCGGCATCGGGGAGTCGTCTCCTCGCTGCCGTCAGGGCGTGTGGACTGCTGACGGCCCTCGCGCGCTACCGTGAGGTGTTCCGTTCGCTGTCGTACGGGAAGTTCTCATGGCTCGCCGTTCCCCGGGCGAGATCAGGGCCGAACGGTCTCGGCGCCTGCCGGCCGGCAGGCGCCTGGTCATTGACGGGCTGTGTGCCGCGACGACTCACGAGATCGTCCGGTTCGAGGTTCGTCATCAACTGCCGGCAGGACAGGTTGCCCGGGCCTTCGGGGCCTGGGCTCTGGCCCTGCACGAGTGGCCGGGCCAGGCGGCGAACCACGGCTACGGGACAACCAGCTGGAAGGACCTGCACGCCCGAACGCTGTTGGCGGATGTGGCGGCATCGATGCGGCGCAGGAGCAGACGTGACTTTCTGGCGGCGCTTGATCCCTTGGACGACGGCTACGTCTCACGAACGCTCCCCGATCCCTACGCTGCGAGCTGGGAACCGTGGTGGAAGCGTCGTCTCACAGACTGATCGGCGCTGCGCGACAGCGGCACTCGTCTGTCAGCGCCGGTCGTCGTCGAGTGCCCTCGGGGGACGTCGGACCACCCGGATACGGCCCAGAGGCGACCGTCGCGAACCGGCCGCTTGACCGCTGCGGCCACTTTTTGCGTTCCGCGAGATCTGGCATGCATCCGGCGCACGTCCGGCCGGTGCCTCGCCAGCACCCGGCCTGCTGCGCGAGTCCCCCTCGCACGCCCCTACGATGCGAATCATGGGGACGTCCGATTCCACACCTTGCCGTGGAACTCATCGACGAGGTGGCACACGACGAGGAGGAGCCGTTCTCCACAGTCGTCGTCACCCCGCCCTTGCAGGGGTGGACCCTGGTCGTCGGACCGTTCTTCGGCCTGCCCTTTCCGCAGCGGACGGCGCACGTCACTGATCTGTGCCGAAAGCTGAGCGCGCACTTCGGCAAAGCCCAACTCTTCTTCCACAGCGAGCAGAACGACGGGGAGGCGTGGCTGATCGCCGAATCCGGACGGATCGTCAGACGCTGGATCAGCGAGTACCCGGAGCTTGCCCTGGGCGAGCCGTTCGGCGTCGAGCGACGACTCCTCGACGTCTACGGCATCACGGGCAAGCTCGAGGATCTCGCCCCGGACAGCGACCTGGCCGGCGACTGGGCCGCGACGTGGGGGGACTGCTGGGCCACGACGGTCGCAGAGGAAAGCAGCATCGACCCCACGACAGCCGCTGCCGACACGGCCTCGATCAGCAGCATGCTGGTGGCCGCTGCTCCACCCTTCGAGTGAGCGCACCGCTTGCCCACGGAAGACCACCGTCCCGCATACGGCCCCACGCCGTTGCCCGCAGCGCAGCCAACACGCGATGCTTGAGGGGACGTTGAAGATCCTCGAATGCATCTCAGTGAGTCGGAGGGGGCTGCTCATGAGCGATGGATCACGGGCGCGGCACGACACGACAGAGCCGGGGCCGCCGCCCAAGCGTGGCTCCGACCGCTTCAGCGATGGTCCCCCTGATCCTCTCGCCTCGCTGCTGGCCAAGGTCGACAAGGGGGAACACATTTCGACTCCCGGAGACAATGCGGGCGCCGAAAACCGTGACCCTCATGACGAGGAATGGCGGGAACATGATCGCCACGGCCCCTATGCGCAGGGCCGTCGCCGAAAGAACTGATACTCAGAGCGGAGTACCCAGCCCTCAGCTTGGGAAGCGGCGATCACCGGGCGCGGGTTGTGGCGCTGACCGGGATTCCCCGCTGTTCCCCGCTCGATCCGGTGCGCTTGTGGGGCAGTCTCGTGCGTCTGCAAGAGCCTCAGAGGTGTTCCTTGGCTGTTCGGAAGCCTCCCAGCCGTGAGTGAATTCGGCGTCACGCAGATACTCACCCAGACGCATCAGGGGCCCGACCCGCGATGCGGATCAGGCCCCTGACCTGGTACTTCACTGTCGGGGTGGCGGGATTTGAACCCACGACCTCTTCGTCCCGAATGAGGTTCGGGCGTGATCATCACCGGCCTGTTTGCTGTCTTGCCTGGTCAGGGCGTTGGAATGCGGTGGTGTCGGGTGGTCTGGAAGGGGCTTGGGGCGTGGGTCGGCTCCCAGATGGCTCCCAGCGAGAATGAGTCAGGGCGTGTCCTCGCGTACTTCCCCTGATGCCCGCTGACCGACGGATGCCGGGCCTTCCATGCCGTGATCACGGGTTAGACGAGCTCCCACTGCTCATCGGTGAGATCCTCGGGTACGGATTGCGCATGCTCATGCCATAACCAAAGCGAACCTTGAACTTCTGACCGGCAGCGATGCCCCAACGTCACACCATCGAGAGACGACAAGACCGGCAGAACGTCACATCCTGCACTCAGTGCGTTGTGGCAAACCCATCATGGACGCTAATGAGGTTGGAACCGAGATTCTGGGCGCCGGTGTTGAGGGCCTGGAGCGGCCAGGCGCTGTTGCCTGGAGAAATCCGAGAAAACCCGGGCCAAGGCCCGGTGCTGCGGACAGGCTCGCGTGGATCGCGTGGACTGTCAGTAGATACGGAGACGGTCGGTGATCGGGCTGTACGCAACCACCAGCGGGGCCCTGGGAGCGGAACCCTTCCTCTCTCGTGAGGTTCGGTTGGCGAGCTTGCCAGTGCAGACGGCGTTCTCCTGCTCAGGAGTGCGCTCTGATGATCTCGGAGGGAGTTGAAAGGGATTGGCGAGCAGATGGGCTTCCCGGAAAGGTGACTCGGGGGAGGCCCCGTCGCACGCTGCTCGCTCCCGCGCCCATTTCGCGCGAGGGCCTTCGGTTCCGGATAGCGGTGAGTGGGGTGGAAATCGAGCAGGCCCGTCCCTGGGATTCCTCCCGGGGGCGGGCCTGCTCAGAGTGCGAAGGTGTCCTCGTGCGCCGGTCCCGACGCGGTCACCAGATCACTTGCTGCCGGTGATCCGCACGGCGGCTCCTGCGGCCATGAGTGCCAGCCCCAGAATGAGGACGGGGAAGCCAGGGCCGGGCAGGACGTACATGAGAGCGCCGGTCACGGTGGCCACAGCGCCGACCGACATGAGTACGACGCCGGTGATGGACTTGGGCACACGAGTCTCCTAACTGGTACGGCTTGAACGGGGTACTCCCGGTGGCCCGGCCCGAAGTGCGGGCCACCGGGAACTATCAGAAGCCCCAGTAGTTCTTCGACGAGTAGACGTAGATCCTGCGGTGGGACGTCGTCCACCAGGAGGTCTCGGACCACCTGAAGTTGGTGTACGTCTTCCGGTAGGTGATTCTGTCCTGATATTGGGTCGTGTAGACCGAGACCCATTCGGCCAGGACCTTCTCGCGGCTCCAGGACAGCAGGGTGCAGCGGACGCCGCGCTGGGTGCGCCAGCGCCACCGCTCCTTCCATCCGACGATGGCGAGCGCGGTGAAGTCGGCGAGCGCGTCCCATGCCCAGGAGTACTTCTTGGTGCGCCACTTGGTGTAGGACCACTTGCCGGACCAGGTGACCTTGACGTCGCTGCGCCAGCCGGTCCACGCGTACCACGGGATCTTGCAGGGCAGGCACCCGGTGACGTCTTCGGCGTTGACCGGGTCGCCGCAGACGTAGTCGTAGGTGCTGCAACTGCCGCCCGAGACAGGGTCGGTCTGCAGGAACCGGCCGGAGGCCGGGTCGTACAGCCGGACGCCCATCATGACGAGGCTGCCGAGGGTGTCGGAGGAGCGCTGTTCGCCGCCGAAGAATCCGTAGCGGGCCTCGCCGGTGGCGGGTTTGCCGAACTCGTCGGTGGTCAGTGCCGTCGGGGCCTTGGACGTGTCCAGCGGCAGCGCCAGGGCGATGTCGCTGTGCAGGTCGACGAACTGCAGGACCACGTCACCGGTCTTGCTGGTGGTGGCTCCCAGGCTGCGGCCGGCGGATTCGACATTACGTGTGAGGGCGCCGGTGGCCGTGTTCTCGACGATCCAGCTCGGCTTGTCGCCGTCACCGCTGTAGTGGTTGAGCTTGGTGGCGGTGGTCTGCCAGGTGCCCGAGGCGTTGGACTCGACGGTCCAGGAGCGGAAGCGCCTGGTGACGTCGAGGGCCCAGGTCTGGCGCTGGTTGCCCAGGATCTGCTGGCGCGCGAGGTCGTTGGCGTAGTAGCTGAGCGTGCCCTCGTTCGGGACCGTGGAGGCCCGGCCGAACGCGTCGTAGCTGTAGCCGCTGTCGGTACGACGGTCCGCCGTGTCGTACGTGCTGGTCACGGTTGTCCCGCCGGTCGTCGGGCAGTCGACGCCGGGGGCGCCGACCGCGGTCGTGACCGAGGTGCGGTTGGAGTGCTTGTCCCAGCCGTAGGTACGGCGGCTGCAGACGCTTTCCGCGGTTTCGAGGACGTTCGTCAGCCGGCCCGCCGCGTCGTAGCGGTAGTCGCGGTGGATGTTCTGGCCCGCGCCGCCCGCACGCGTTGCCCACTGGTCGTGGGCGGTGACGGTGACCGCGTCGCTGAGTAGCAGGGCGGCGTCGGAGTCGCGGGTGTAGGTGCGTTCAGTCGGGACGCCCGTGGGGTCGTTGGACTGGGTCATGGTGTAGCCGCCGGGCAACTGCTCGGTGGCGACGTTGCCGTCCGCGTCGTAGGAGGTGCGGAAGGTGCCTGCGACGGAGTCGGTGAGGGAGACGAGCAGTCCTCGCGGCTCGGCCGAATTGTCGTAGGTGTAGGTGACGGTCGAGGGTGCGTTGTCCGTGCTCTTGACGGGCCGGTTCAGCTGGTCGTACTGCACCGAGGTGATGCCGCCGTCGGCGTCGGTGTAGCTCATCTGGCGTCCGAGGACGTCGAAGGTACGGGTGATGCTGCCGGCGTTCGGCGAAGAGGTCTGGGTGAGGTGTCCTGCTTCCGGGTCGTAGGTGAAGGTCTGGTCCGGGATCGCGGTGCCGGCGGTACCGCTGGTGGTGATGGACTTCTGACGTCCTGCGGTGTCGTAGGTGGTGACCTGTGTGCGGGAGGCACCGTTGGCGGTCTCCACGACCTTCGCCGGTTGACCGTAGGCGTCGTATTCGTTGTAGATCGTCGGTAGCTGGCCGTTGGTCCCGCCGGCCGCTCCCGCGTGGCTGACCTCGCACACCAGGTCCGCCCATTCGGGGCGGCCCGCGCAGGTGCCCGTGCCCGTCGCCGACCAGTACTTCATCAGCTGTGTGCCCGGGTCGGTGCCGTTGGACTTGGGCATCAGTGACTTGACCGCGCGGCCCTTGGCGTCGAACTCGGTGATCCGGGTGATGGCCAGGCCGCCGACGTCCTGCACGTTCTTCGTGGCAAGACCCTTGGCCCAGTCGTACTCGGTGGTGGTGACGCGTGTGTCACCCATGTGACCGGGGTTGGTGAGCAGTTCGGCGCCGACGGTTTCCTTGGTCGGCTGGTTCACGACGGTGGCGGTGCCGTCCGTGGGACGGCCGCTGTCGTACGCGGTGGCGGTCCAGGTACGTCCGGGGGCCGTGGTGCCTGCCGCGATCAGGACCGTGCCGTCGTCGGCCTTGAGGTCCTTCTCGAGTGTGAGCATCCGCAGCGGACCGCGGGTATCGGTCGAACGGGAGCCGTCGGCGGTGAAGGTGGACTCCGTGGACAGCAGGCGGGCACGCTCCGCGGAGCCTGCCGCATCCGTTCCCAGGCCGAGTTCGGCCAGCTTGGTGCGGTCCTTCGCCGTCCCTCCCAGAGCGGTGGCACGGTTGCCTGAGGACAGCTCCATGACGGTGTTGCCGTAGCGGTCGTACTGGGTGGTGGTGATGTGGTCACCGGGGCTGCGCTGGTTCACCTGGCGGCCGGAGGCGTTGAGGTAGAACACGGTCGCCCGCGCGTAGTCGGCCTTGGCCAGCTGCGTGCCGTCGGACGACGAGGGAACCTTGTCGGCGGGGAAGACCGCGCCGGCGTCGGACGGAGTGTCCGTCTGGCCCCACTTGGCAACGTCGGACCCGCCCATGGCTACCGGGGCCGTCGTACCGGTCAACGGCACGTTGTAGACGACGGTCATGGTTGCCGTGCCGGACGCCTGGTCCTTGCTGCCGGCCGCGAGCGTGGCGCGCTGGGTCGACAGGAGCATGCCGTCGGAGGCTCCGGTCACCGAGGCGACCTTGCCGTAGGTGAACTTCCACGGCAGCTGGCCCGGCGGCGTCAGAGAGATGACGCGTCCGGCCGAGTCATAGGTGTACTCGGTCTTCAGCGCCGGGCTGATCCGCGGGTCCCAGGTCTGCCGCAGCCGGCCCTGGTCGTCGTAGGCGTAGCGGGCGACCGTACGGGCGGTGGCGCTGGTGGCGCCGGGTTCGGTGGCCCACAGCTTCAGCTCGGACACCTGCCCGGTGATGTCGCCGACGGCGGTGCCGGTGGCGGTCGTCGAGGTCGCGTAGACGAAGTCGAGGACCTTGCAGCCGCGGGTGGACGGGGTGGCCTCGCACGCTGTTGCGGTGGCCGCGCTGGTGGCCCCGATGATCCTCTTGGGACGGCTCAGCTTCGTGCCGTCGACCGTTTCGGAGACGACCAGGCTCTCACCGCCCTCGATGCCGGACTGCACCGAGCTGGACAGCTGCCAGGTCGTCGCGTTGGTGGCGGCCTTCTTGAACGTGGTGACGGCGCCGTCGTCCTCCGTCAGTGTGAAGGAACCGGAGAACGTACCGGTGAGCGTGAGCTCTTCGAAACCCGGCTCGGAGATCCAGCCGGACTTGGCCTTGTTGGCGGTGAAGTAGATGGCCGAGCCGTCGGCGGAGAGCAGGTCGACCGAGGTGTCGGAGGTCTTCTCGATGTGGGAGTAACCCGAGTCCACCTGAGGGGCGACGGTTCCCGACACCCACTCCTTGCCGAAGATCGGCGCCTGCCCCTCCTGCTTGGCTCCCTTGTCGGGCACGAGCGAGGACGCCGTGCGGTTGACGGCCAGCCCCAGGACGTCCGTGTCCGACGCGCCGATCGAGTAGTCGCCGTTCAGCAGGTTCACCGAGCCGGGGCCCATCTGGGAGCCGCCCGCGCCGTCGGCGTGGCGGTCGACCACCACAGCCAGCGGCTGGGTGCTGCCCGCCGCTGAACTGGGGCCGGTGAAATCGGCCTTGATCTCGATGGCGCCGTCGGGGTCGACGGTGGCGGTGGCGTTCCAGGTGAGGACCGCGTTCTTGCCGTTCGTCAGCGGCACCGGCCATGCGGTGAGCGGCTGGCCGTCCTTGAGGACATCGCCCGCCGGGATCCTGACCCAGTCGTCGGCTTCGGAACGACGCCAGGAGAACGACACCGAGTCGTACTTCCCGGCCTCCGCCTCGGCGACCAACGGGAGCCGACGCGCGGTGCTCTGGCCCTCACTGGGCTGGATGAAACCGCCCGGCCCGGCGTGGAAGGTGTACTCGGCGGCCTCGGACTTGTTGTCCGCCTTGTCCACGGCCCGCACCTGCAGGGTGTGGGTGCCGTCCTTCGGCGGTGTGATCGAAAGAGCCTTGGTGGCGGTCGATCCCCCGGTGGCGACCTTGGTCCATGTCACACCGTCCAGCGACCACTCCAGCCAGTTGTGGTCGGAAGCGGGCGGCGTGACGGTGAAGGCGCCTGCCTGGCCCGCGCCCTTGACCCAGGCGGCCGACGGATAGTCCGTGGAGACGATCTTGGTGGGGGCGGAGGGGGAGCCGGTGTCGACGGTGAAGGTCTTCCACGCCGACCAGCCGTTGTTGTAGTGCGCCCCGTCGTACGGCGACGTGCGGAACTTGTACGTCTTGCCGTTGGACAGCACCCCGGACGGGACAGTGACCGAGGCGACCTGCCCGGAGGGGACGTACTTCGAGACGATGACGTCGCCGACCTGGGTGTTGGTGGCGTTGTCGTAGATCTGGAAGGTGCCGTTGACCTTGTCACCGTCAGCGTCGACGAAGGTGTCCCGCAAAGTGGGCGTGATGGTATTCACCACGTAGGCGCCGCCATAGGAGAAGTACGGCGGGCCGGCTTCCTGCTTCGTGCCGGTACGCGGCCGGTAGTTGTAGTTCACCACCAGCTTCGGCGGGTTGGAGGCGGCGTTCGCCGAGTTGACCCGCTTCCACTGCGCCAGCACCGACTCGGACGAAGCGCGGATGCCCATGTGGCCGCGGGTGGCCTTGGCCGACGCCCACTCCTGAACCAGGGTCGTCACATCGGCGTTGACCCAGCCGTCCGGCTGCGCGGCGCAGTCGGGATTTCCGCGGGTCTCGGTCGAGGTCGCCTTCTTCGCCGTCATCGTCGGACGGTTCGTCCAGCGGCTGGAGGTGGACGCCGCGCCAGAAGACCACACCTCCCACGGGTAGAGCTTGCAGTCGGTGTTGGCCGAGTGGAAGTTCCACAGCGACAGCTTCGCGTCCAGAACCAGAGCGTCCTGGACCGGAGTCGTGTTCCACGAGATGAACGACTCCGCCGTCCGCGGTGTGCCGTCCGCGTTCTTCGTGCCGGGGTTTCCGAAATCGAGTTCGGTGTCGGCGGACCAGTCGACCGTCTCGCCCTGCTGCACGTAGGTGTCGAAGACGTTGGACAGCGAGGACGTGGACGGGTCGACGGTCACCGGGTACCGGGTGTCCGGGTCGGAGAGGAACTCCGCATCCGGGGTGATCTCCAAGTCTACAGAGGAACCCCTCTGAACCACCTTCAGGCCGACCTCGGCCTTGCGGGTGTGCTCCCCGGACCGCTCGTCGACGGTGGCGTCCCACATCACCGGGGCCGGCATCACCGCCTGCTTCTTGTTCTTCTTGTCCGTGAACTGCACGCTGCCGTCCGGCAGTTGTTTCACCTTCAGGCCCTTGGCCTTCAGCGGCAGCGTGTACGCATAGGTTCCCGACTCGGGACGCTTCTTGATCTCGACGAACTGCTCGAAGCCGGTCCGCGTGGCCTCGACCACCACATCCGCACCCGGTACGGCGTTGACGTACTCCGCCCGCGTCCCGTCGAGCTTGGGCTGAGGCAGACCGCCCTTCCACTGGAGGGTGATCTGCTGGTCGCTCTCGCCGAGGGTCACCAGGTCGGTGGCCTTGGCCGCACGCGCGGCCTTCAGGGAAGCGGCGGGCTTCCCCGTCTTGCCTGCCAGCCGCAGCCCGCGCGGGTGCGCCTTGGACTCGACGGCCCCGTCCTCTTCCTGGACCAGGTCCAGGTCGACGTTGCGCCACTGTCCCGTGACGTCATCCCTGAACCGGACAGGCCCGGCGGTGAGTTCGGTGGTGAGCGAACCGTCCTTGTTCGCCCATGTCGTAGAGGTCTCCGTACGTGCCGACAGCGCCTCGACCCGCTTGCCGGACAGCCGCGCGGCAACCCGCGCCGACGGGATGTCCGCCGCCTGTGCGGTCGCCGACTTCTTCGGCGTCTTGGAGATCGGGGCCGCTGGGGCAGCCGCCACCGCTAACGCGCTGTCCAGCAGCGTGACCGCCAGGGCCAGAGACAGGCTTCCCGCTATCCAGCGCGTACTTCTCCCCGGCCAGGGAGGTCTGCGTCTGAGCGACGCAGGCTCGTGAATCGTCATGTTCCCCGTCATTCACTGTGTTCGAGACATCACAGATGTGATGCCTCCGTGAAATTACCTCGGGCAAAAAGGCGGCAATGAATGCCAAGGGATCGCAAAAAGGGAACCGCTTGCTTCCTGTTGGGAGTGATATATGTCACCGCGTGGCGATTCCTCGGCCGTGCACCTTCGGGCGACGCCCGGCCGCGTCTCCGTCAAAAAAGCGTCGAACCGCATCGGACGGATCGCGGTCAGTCGGCTGGCTCGACGCCGCATCGCGGTGGCACAGATCAGTGCTGCCCGCGCCCGGGGCGGTCCACAGGGACGGCCGCCCGGCCCGAAGAACAAGCACCGGGCCGAGCGCCACGACCTCGGCAAGACCGTCAAACGTGCCGGGTCGGTCAAAAAGCACCAAGCCCGCCGAGGCCAAACGCCAGGCTTATCCGATCAGGGCAACGGGGGCGTCCCAGGCGTTGCGGTCGACGGTGATGGTGTAGCCGCCGCGGGTCTCCTTGCTGTTGACCATGTACTGGTGGGCACGGCTGTGGTTGGTGTACAGCTTGGGATCCCAGGGCCAGTCGGCGGTGGTGGTGTTCTTGTTGTTCCACAGCGCGTACCAGAGGTTGCCCGGCAGGTCGGTCCGGTCCTTCGCGGTGGCGATGGCCTTGGCGCTGGAGCTGCTGAAGCCGTAGTAGCCGGCGCGGTACGTCTTCGCCCGCAGGGTCTTGGTGAAGGAGCGCACGTACGTCAGAGTGGCGTCGTTGCACGCCTTGTTCGTGATGTCGTACGACTCCATGTTGAGGTAGATGGGGCTGCCTGGCTTCATGCCGAGGGCGGCGGCCCTGGCGACCGCGTCCTTGGCGTTGCTCGCCCCGAGGCTGGCTGCCGTGGAGGCGGTGAACCTCTCTGGGTTCCTGCTGGTCTGGCAGGGGGGCTGGGCTCCGACGTAGAGCGGGATGAGCTTGAAGCCGACACCGCTGACCGACTTCACCCAGGACGGGGTGAGGTTGGGCTGGGCGCAGCCGCGGTTCTTGCCGCCGATGTAGACGGCGGCGGCGCCGTAGAAGCCGGTGTTCCAAGCCTTCATCGCGGCGAGGGAGGGTGCCGTGCAGGTGTCGAATGCCCGGCCCGTGTATGTCTTCTGCGCAGGCCAGCTCGTGGCGGCCATGGAGGTCTGCGCCGCGATCCCGGCGCCGGCGACTACGACGACGCCGGTCGCGGCCCACGCGATGTAACGGCCTCTCTTGGACAGCCGGTGACTGGACATTCCCACCCCATTCGGATCACGGCCCGCAGCCGCGCTTGGTGCACCGGAAGGCATGCGCGCGGTGACACACCATGAGGTGTGGCTGCAGCGTTCGGCGCTTTCCACGGCGGCGGTAGAGCTCCGGCAGTCGGAGCGTTCCGCACCCTATCCAAGACCTGTCCGCTGATTGGTGGCGGAGGGCGGCAACGCTGGGTTCGATGGCCTCCGCGCAGCTGACGGTGGGCTTCGAGATCCTGGTCTCGAAGCCCACCGTCGAGAAGGTGCGGTTTTCGGTGGGCAGTCCGACCCGGGCGCGGACGGTGGGATCGCGTCGAGCGCAAGGAGCAGCTGAGCGAAGTCGCTACGGTTGCCGGCGGTCGGCAGGACCGCAGCTTTCCTTGTGCGCCGGCGTGTTCCGCCGGCCAACGTACTGACACGGGGGTGGCGGGGCGGGCAGTGACGTGCCGTGTGTCCAGCGGCGTGCCGTAGCCCCTCCGCCGGTAGAGGCGCGCGACGCAGCGGAGGGGACGCCGGCCCGGTGTGGGGGCAACGTCTCGTGGGGCAGGGGGCTCGCCGGTAGCGGGCGCGGGTCAGCGTTGCTTCTCCCCGAGGGCTGCGCGCAGCCAGTCCAGAGAACCGGTCGCCAGGACCGCGTCGGCGAGTTCGTTGGCCGATTTCGTGGTGAGTCGGCCGCGGCTGTTGTCGATCCAACGCTGGGCGTGCTCGTAGCCCTGGGCCTTGTACTCGATCCCCTGGATCATGCACTCCAGCTTGTCGGCGTCCCGGGCGCAGATGGCCTCCTGGGACTCCTTGGCCTCGTACTCGGCGACGAGCTCGCGCACTGCGGAGGCCAGGACCTCGGGCATACCCGCGACCTGGTCGTCGGTGACCGCGCGCGGGTCCGCCTGAGGCGCGTACTTCTTGCCCAGGTGGTTCACGTCCCCGGTGCGGGTCTCCTGCGAGTCGTGCCACACCGCCAGGTAGGCGGCCCGCGCGGGGTCGGCGCCTTCGAGCTTCGCGATGATCGTCGCGAGGAGAGCGGTGCGCCATGAGTGCTCGGCGACTGACTCCGGATCGCGTACGCCGGCCATCCACCAGCCGGTGCGCTTGGTCTGCTTCAGCGTCCCCGCCTCGTAAAGAAAACGCGCTACCGCGGTCAGGTCTTCGGCCACCGTCGGACTCCTCTCACGCCTCGGCGAGGCGGATCGCATACCGGATGCTCTCCAGCTCCCGGCGCCCGCGCGCCGAAAGCTCCTGGCTATCCAACATCACGGGCAGCCTGTCGCGCAGGACACGGTCTGCTGCGCCGGATCGCAGCAGGTTGGGCCGTACCCGGAGCAGGGACCACACGGAGTGGATGTTGAGGTCGACATAGCCGTGATGCGGCGCGAGACCGTGAGCGAGGTGGGCGAGGAGTCTGTCCCCAGGCCACGGCCCCGGGGTGCGGGCGGCGATGAAGTCGTCACTCAGCTCCAGATGCGCGGTCTCGCCGATCCAGTACGCCCAGTAGTTCAGGTTCGCGGCTTCGCCGGCATCGTCGTCGATGAGGGCGGTGTCGATGAAGTGGCTCATGCGGTCCCGGTCTCCTTGCCGGGCCGAGACGGCGGCAACGGACCTGGAGTTGAGCCAATGCGTGAGCCAGTCGCCGGGGCGTTCGGTGGCCTGCTGGTGGGCGAGCCACTCCGACGTGTCGGCTTGGTCGTCGTACCCGGAGAGGTAGAGGGCCTGGCGGCGGAGCAGGAACTGGTCCTCACTCCGGGCCTGCTCCGCGGTTCGCCGCATCCGCGTGAAGAACAGTGCCCGGTCGGCAGCCGACAGCTCCGGCCCGGCCGGCGCGGGTCCTCGGCGCTTGCGGGGCGGATCGGGCAGGTCGCGGACGGGCTGTGGTGGTACGTGGTTGAGGGGCCACGCGAGGACCTCGACGAGGTCGCGCTGCATCACCCAGGCCCCGAGCGGGCTTTCCTCGACTTCGGTCTCGGCGTCGAGAGCCTCGGCGAGGAGGACGTCCGCCTCCAGGGCGCGGTCCAGGGCTTGCAGGAGCGCGGGGGCAGTGCCCATCTGCATCAGCCGGTGACGGTGCACGAGCATCTGCCCGACCGGCACGGCGGTCAGGGGGCGGCGGCCGGACTCCCACCCCGCGATCGTGTCAGCGGACACCCGCAGTTGCTCGGCCGCTTCCTCCTGGGTGCGTCCCTGCTGCTCTCGGATGACCCGGAAGACGTAGCCGGCGATGACGCCCACGCGTGGGCGTCCAGATGATCCCTGACTGCCGGTCAGGGTTTGTCGCGAACTCGACCGCATGAACAGACCCTTTCCCCGGTGTTCGCAGCAAACCACTTGTACTCGCGGTCACTTCAAGCAGTGATCACGGTTCACTACCGTCGTATGCATCACCGAACGAGCCTAGTAGGGCGGTTGTCACGGTGGGCTTCGTTACCGAGGCTCCCGAGTCAACCTCCATAGGCGACAACGTCGAAGGGCTGCTGCTCACCCCGGCCACGGGGCCGGACCGAGCAACGGCGGGCGTGCGTCCTTCGCACACAGCCCTGACGGCCGGTGGTGGGGCTACACACGGAACGCGAGCACCCCCGAGGGACGCGACGATGACCATGACGGCTGCAACGGTGGGACCACAGCGCTACCAGGAGCGGTACGCGGCGAGGCTGGAAGCCGCCGCTCAGGCGCGTCGGGACATAGCGCTGGTGCTGGAGACCTGGGGCCTGCCTCAGCTGGTAGACGTAGCCGAGCAGGTCGTCACGGAGCTGGTGGCCAACGCGGTGGAGCACACCGACGCCGCCACGGTCGGTGCCTCGATCACACGGACAGGCAAGGAGTCCGCGCGGATCGTTGTGACCGACACGTCCCGCACCAGACCCACCCCTGGCGCGCCGTCCCCGAACGATGAGCACGGCCGCGGACTACTCCTCGTCGAAGCTCTGGCCCACGACTGGGGCAGCGAGCCGGTGCACGGCGGGAAACGCGTCTGGGCAGAGCTGCGCGCGGACAGCACGTGGTGACCTCTCCTCCCACGGCCACCTTGCCGCGCGTCGAACGGCTCACTCCGCGGCAGCAGATGGCCGTGGACTGTGCGCGCTGCGCCCGCTGGTTGGGGATGGCCGGCCAGGTGTGGGGCGAAGTGCGCCACCGGGGCCTGCTGTTCCGGCTCTGGATCTGCGCACCCGAATGCCCACCGTCCCTCGCCTGCGGCGTTGCATGAGCCGTCGCCCGTCGCCCGTCGCCCGTCGCCCGTCGCCCGATGCCCGGCGCCGGGCGGCGCACAACCCGCTCTGCGTCTGCGTGACCGGCTTCCCGACCGGAGCGGAGCGGCCCCGCGAGACCCTCGGCCGTGCCCTCGCGCACGGCCGAGTCAGAGAACAGTCCGAGCACCAGCAACCACAAGGAGGCACCCATGCCCACGGCAACGCTCGTCCCGTTCGGCGCCCGCGCCGAACGCACCCCGTACACCGTCACCCTGGAGGCGGGATCGTTCGTGTACGACCCGGCCCGGCAGGTCAACGTCCTGACCGACGGCTCCGGCACCCTGTGGAGCCGCTCCACCTCGCTGGCCGGTAGCTGCACGAACACCAACTGGGACAGCAAGAACGACGACACGGCCGACCCGTACCTGATGCGGTGAGACAGCACCTGTCCGGCGGCCCGGTGCTGGTCGTCACCAAGGAACTGGACCCCGCGGCGGACCTGGTGGTCGACGAGCTGACGATCCGGCGTGTGCCGGTGATGCGGTTCGACATGGGGGACTTCCCTCTGTCCATGTCCCTGTTCGTCGAGCACGCCGCAGCACCCTGGACGGGGGTCCTGGCTGACGAGTACCGCTCCGTGCGGCTGGAAGAGGTGAGGGCCGTCTACTACAGGCGGCCCCGCCTTCCCGCCGTCTCCGACGGGCTGCAGGAGCCGCACCGCACGTGGGCCAACGAGCAGGCGCTTGCCGGACTGCTCGGCACGCTGTACGCGCTGCCGGTGACGTGGGTCAACCGGCCGGATGTGGACGGCATCGCCTCCCACAAGCCCGGTCAGCTCCCCGTCGCGGCGGCGCACGGGCTCCGCACGCCTCGCTCGCTGATCACCACCGACCGGGAAGTGGCCAGGAAGTTCTGCTACGAGATGCGCGGTCCGGTGATCTGCAAGCCGCTCATGGGCGGCCCACTGGAGTACCCGGACGGCCACCGCACCGGGGTGCCGACTCATGTGGTCGACCCCGACACGATCGATGACTCCGTGTCCCTGACAGCGCACCTGTTCCAGGAGTGGGTGCCCAAGACCCACGAGGTGCGGCTGACCGTCGTGGGCAAGGAGATGTTCGCGGCCGAGATCCGCGCGGGCAGCGACGCTGCTCGGGTGGACTGGCGCAGCGACTACGACGCCCTCACCTACGACGTGTGCCAAGTCCCGGACGACGTACGGGCGGGCGTGCTGAGCTGGCTGGAGCACTTCCGTCTCAACTTCGGCGCGTTCGATTTCGGCGTCACCCCTGCCGGGGACTGGGTGATGTTCGAGTGCAACCCGTCCGGAGAGTGGTCCTGGATCCAGAACAAGACGGGCCTGCCCATCGCCACGCACATCGCTGATCTACTCGCCGGGGGATGACCATGACGACACACACCGAAGAACGCGCCACCCAGTTGCGCACGGCGCTGGCCGACGTCCTGGAGGCCAACGGGGAACTGTCCGACCCGACATGGCGGAAGGTGTTCGAGGCCGTTCCCCGCCATCCGTTCGTGCCGGAGTTCTGGACCCTGGCCGGCGGCGAGCAGCGGCACGTGACCTCCGCCGACCCCGACTGGCTGGACCTGGTGTACTCGGATGACGCGCTGGCCACGCAGCTCACCGACGGTGTGGCCACATCGTCGTCAACAGCCCCCGGCCTCATGCTCGTCATGCTCCAGGCCCTCGACGTCGCCGATGGTCACCGCGTGCTGGAGATCGCGACCGGCACCGGCTACAACGCGGCACTCCTGTCCGAACGGCTTGGTAGCCACCAGGTGGTTACGGCCGAGGTCGACCCGGGGCTGGCGCGGCTGGCGGGAGCGCGGCTGCGGCGCTGCGGATACACCCCGCTGGTGCAGGCCGGGGACGGCCGTGACGGCTACCCGGCCAGGGCCCCGTACGACCGGCTGATCGCCACCTGTGGTTTCACCACGATCCCGACGGCCTGGCTGGAGCAGGTGCGGCCCGCCGGCCTCATCGTGTGCCCTGTCGGCTGGGGGACCGTGTGCCTGGTCGTCGCCGACGATGGCCGCGCCGAAGGCCGGTTCCTGCCCGGTGCTTCATACTTCATGGCCGTACGCGACGCCGGTGCCACCGGCGCCCCGGCACACCCAGGCAGGCCGAGCGCGACGAGCGGCCGACTCACCGGCCTGGACCTGGCCGAGGTCGCCGGCGACGATGCCTTCCGCTTCGTGCTCTCGCTGGTCACGCCGGACACGGCTTTCGCTTCGGAACGCGATGGCGACGGCCGGGTGACGGCCGTGGAGTTGTGGGGTGCTGACGGCGCGTGGGCGCGCGCCGAGGACGGTGGCGTACGGCAGGCCGGGCCGCGTCTGCTGTGGGACGCGGTAGAGGCGGCACACGAGCTGTACGTCGAGAACGACCGGCCTGGCCGGGAGCGCTTCGGAGTGACCGTGACCGCCGAGGGGCAGCGCCTCTGGCTCGACGTCCCCAGCCGTCCCGTACCGGTTGCCCGTGCCGTGGCCCAGGACGGCGGTAGGTCCTCGGAGAGCCCAAACTGCCGTACAGCGGCCACGTGAGTGGGCGCTTCCATGGCCGCCGGCGACTGTCGCCGCCCCCTGCCGGACCTGCACCCCCGTCAACTGGGAGTCCCGCGTGAGTGATCAGCCCGACAAGCCGTTCCTCCAGATCGTGGTCTGCGCGGCCGGGGTCGCCGCCGACGTCGGCCGGCTGATCAGCGCAGCACAGGAGCGGCACTGGGACGTCGGGGTCGTCGCGACCCCGCAAGGGCTCGGCTTCCTCGACGCGGAGGCAGTCGAGGCCCAGACCGGCCGCCCCATCCGCTCGGCCTGGCGGTCGCCGGGGGAACCGCGGCCGACTCGGCCTGCGGATGCGATCGCGGTCGCCCCGGCGACCTTCAACACGGTCAACAAGTGGGCGGCAGGGATCTCCGACAATCTCGCGCTGGGCATCCTGTGCGAAGCGCCCGCCATGGACATCCCGATCGCTGTGCTGCCGTACCTGAACTCGGCCCAGGCCGCCCATCCCGCATACCGGCAGAGTCTGGAGCGGCTGCGCGAGATGGGCGTCCTGATTGGCTCGTACGAGCCGCACCGGCCGAAGGCCGGCGGCGGGGCCGACCGTTATCGCTGGGAGGAAGTGCTGGAGCTGCTCGCCTCCAGATTGTCGGTGCGGTCGTGATCAGCGCCGCCGTGCTTGTGGCGGTGGCGGTTGCGGGGCCGGGGCGGCGGCTGCTTCGTGGGCCGGAGGGTTGGGGCGCTGTGCTGCGCTGTCGGCCCAGGCTGGGCTGTGGGCCTGTGCTGCGCGGCTTTGTGCGCTGGGTGCCGGCCGTGCGCTGAGGCGCTCGACGCGCCAGGTCAGGACCCGTGCGGGGCGGCGGTTGTCGTCCAGGGCCCGTTGGTCGGCGGCCTGCTGGAGGAGCTGCTCCGGGTCGTGGCCTGCGGCTTCGGCTTCGGCGAGGGCAGCGGTGAGAGCGTCGAAGGCGGGGTCTTCGATGACTTGCTCCACGTGATCGGGCACGGCCCGGCGTATCTGGCGGATGTGTCGGTCGACGGCCTGCTGGGGCGGCCGGTGCTGGGCGAGGGCGGCCAGGGGTGCGGCTGCGGCCTGTTCGTAGGCGGCCTGGAGGTGGAGCAGGGTCTGCTGGGCGGCGCCGACCTGCTGGTCGTGGTGGCGGAACTGGTGCCAGCGGGCGGCAGCGATGACGACGAGGGTCGCGGCGTCGAGGAACATTGCCAGGGCGGCGCCGTCCTTGGGCGCGGGCTCGCGGAGCATGGCGCGTACGGCGCCGCGCAGGGCACGGGCGTGATGGTGTTCGGCCCGGATGCGGGAGCGGGTGGCGCGCTCGAACGCGGACGCCGCCTCACGGAGCTGGGGGCGCAGGTGCTGGGGTGCGAGAAGGGGAAGAGCGTCGAGCGCCTCGCCGAAGACAGCGAGGTGGGCCTGGGCGGCTTCGGCATCGCCCTGGGCGAGGTGGTGGGGGATGCGCTCGGTGGCGGCGGTGGCCTGGTGCCAGGGGTTGGGCCTGTGTTGGCCCAGCTGGTCGGCGGACTGCGGTTCGATGTTCGCCAGGCGTTCTTGGATCTTGGGGAAGGACAGGTCCGGAGCGAGTTTGGAGCCGGAGTACCAGATGGGGCCGCCTGCGTCGTCTGCGAGTGCGACCTTGTAGCCGCGTACGTCGCCGGAGGGGAAGTGCACGATCTCGACGAGGATGCCGTCGATGTGGCGGAGCAGGTGCACGAACTCCTCCATGCTGGAGGCTGCGGCCACGACGGTGCGGACGGTGGCGCGCAGTCGCTCGGGGGCGGTCTTGTCCTGACCGGCGCGGCGGGCCTTCTCCTGCTCGGCGCGGGTGGGCCGCTTGGCGGCCGTGCGGTCCCCGCGTACCACTTGGAACAGGCCGTATTCCTTCTCGATGGCAGCGAGTTCACGGTCGGCGGTGAGGTAGTCGTTCCAGTGGCGGGCGGTGCGCAGGTCCGCCCGGACTTTGGTGGCGGCGATGTGGATGTGGTCGGGTGCGTGGCGGACGGCGACCCAGCGGCAGCCGTCCGGGTCGCCGTCGGGTGCGATGCCGGTGGCGGCAACGACGCGGCGGGTGATGTCGGCCCATTCGTCGTCGCTGAGGTGGCGGTCGGTCTCGGCAGCGCGGATGGAGCAGTGCCACACGTGCTTCTCGGGGGCGCGGCCCAGTCGCCTGGCTTGCTTGACGTGCAGGTCAAGGTCGGCCACGAGGAGCCTCCTGGTGGCGTCGGCGTCCTCGGAACGGCCGGGGTCGGGGGCGAAGCCGTCCCAGGAGGCGACCAGGTGCGGGTCGATGTGGTTCTTGGCCTTCTCCGTGTCGAACAGGTACCGGATCAGGCCCGCGGTCTCCTTGCCGTTGCTGATCTTCGCGATCACCGGGCCGCCTTCTTGGAGACGGCCTCGTTCGAGGCTGCCGCGATGTGGCGGACTGTGGCGCCGACGGCGTCCAGGGTGCGCTCGGCCTGGGTCAGGAGTGCGGTGTCCACAGGGTGTGGATGGCCTCCGGAGTTGAGCTTCTTGGCGATCTGGTTGATGTTGTGGCCGATCTTGGCGACTTCGCCACGGAGGGCGGTCAGCTCGTCGATGTAGTCGTCGAGCGGGGTCCGCTGGCCGGGTAGGGCGAGGTCGCCCTGGACGTGGGCCATGACGACAGCGCCGACGTAGTGGGCGCCGGCGATGTTCAGCGACCGCGCCATGGCGCGGATCTCGTTCTTCTCGTCGACGCTGTAGCGGGCGTCGACCCGCTCCTTGCGCTGGCCGTTCGGGTCGGGCTTGCGGCGTCGGGCGACACGGTGCAGGGCGGCGGCTTCGGCGGCACGCGGCAGTTGGGCGGCGGGGGTGTCGGCGGGCTGCTGTTTCCCCTCGGGCGCCCCCCGGCGCCCGAGTGCCTCCGCCACCACCGGGGCGGAGGCGTCCCCGTGGGGCCGGCCTGTGGACGGTCCAGCGGGATACCTTGCTGGCCGGGTGGCTGGAGTGGTGGTCATCTCCTGCTGGGTGGTGCGGCCTTCGTGGTGCGGGTGGTGCATGGGGTCGGCCTCCATGGGGCGGTGGTGACTGTTCGCCTGGTCAGGGCTGAAGTGCACGGGGTGGTGATGCCGCGTCGACCCGTTGCGGGGCGGTCACCCGTCCCCGCGCTGACCTGCGCGGGGACGGGTGGTGCGAGTCGAGCGGGACGAGCGCTGGGGCGGCCGAAGGGGCTCAGAGGGCACCAGCGGGGGCTTCGTCGAGGGCGTCCTGCCGCCGTAGGGCGGCCTCGTCGAGTTCGGCCTGCAGGACGTCCTTGATCGCTTCCGCGTCGGCCCTGCTGAGGGGAAGGCCCCTGCTGCGGATCGCCGTTTCGATGTGGCGGCGCGAGGCACGGCCTCCACGTCCCAGCGGCGCGGTTCGGGCGATGGCGAGGAGTTCGTCGGACACGGTCTGGCGCTGCTGGTCTTCCGGCTCGGGCTTCGGCACGTCGGCGGCGTCCTGTGCCACCTCGGCGGAACCCCGCGCCACGTCGGCCTGCCGGTCCGCCACGTCGAGATCCGTGGGCTTCGGCTGACCGGAGTCGTCGTCGGTAGGGGCAGCGGGGCGGGCGTCATTGTGGCTGCGGTTGGCAGGGTTGTGGCGTGCGGTGGCGTCGGCTTCCTGGGGGTGAGGTGTGGGGTGGCGTCGGATGACGAGGTAGAGGTGGACGGCGCCGGCCAGGGCGAGCGGGGCGAGGGCGGACAGGGCGCCGACGGTGGCGTTGTCGAGGTGCAGTCCGGTTGGGCGGGTCTGCTGGTTGAGGCGGATGGCGTGTACGGCGTTGGCTCCGATGCTCACCCCGGTGGCCAGGCCGACGAGTGCCCCTACGTACAGCCGGGAGTGCAGCGGGGCGGTGCGCAGCATGAGCTGGGCGCCGATGCCGATGGCGATGAAGCCGTCGATCACGAGCGGGAAGGTGTAGGTGAGCAATCCGCGGATGTGGATGGCGACGGCCATCTGGCGCAAGGCGTCGTAGGAGAGGGCGAAGGCCACCGCAGCGAGCAGGGCGATGCCGAAGCGGATCGCGGCGGTACCCGGTACGGCGGAGGGCGCGGTGGCGGCGGTGCGGGAGGTCAAGCGGAAGCACTCCAGGTGGGGTTCGGCGGCGGTCACGGCGCAGGACGCGTGGCGGCCGTGAGGCGCGGCGACTCGTACCACCCGTTGCGTGCCTGGTCAGGGCAGGTACGGGAGGCATGGCGATGTCGGGTTGACCCGTTGCGGGCCGGTCACCCGTCCCGGCGCTGACCTGCGCGGGGACGGGTGTGACGGGTCAAGTCGGGTCAGGCTGCGGTACCGGTGGCGGATCCTGACGCCTCGCCAGGATCGGCTTGTCTCGCCGTTTCGGCCGCCGGTGCGGGGCAGTAGCGGGCCCAGGCGTCGAGGAACTGGTTTCGGGCGTAGCCCTTGGCCTGGACACCGCCGGGGAAGCGGTGATTGCCCGGCCGGATGCCGTAGTCCTCCAGGAGAATCCCGAGGCGGCGCGAAGTCAGCCCGGTAGGGCCGTACTCGGCCCACGGCGCTTCCTCGTCGCTGTTGAGCTCTTCGAGCAGGCGGCTCGTGCGCAGCGCGGCGGGGTCGCGCTCGGCGGTGAAGACCCGGCGGATGTCGATCAGGATGCGGGTGCGCAGCCCTGTGTCCGCGTCCTTGCCCGACTCATGGTCGGTCATCACCCGGCAGGCCGCACGGGCCAGCGTGGGCCAGTCGCCTCCGGCGAGGTCGGCGACGATCACCAGAGGCTCCCAGGTGTCGGCTGCGCGGTCCTCGACCGGCATGTCCGGCTCGACGTCCATCGCCTCGGCGCGCAGAGGCTGGAGCCAGGCAGTGAGGCGGTCGCGGACGGCATGCAGAGCAGGGGTGTCCCGCCCGGTGCGGAACGCCGCGACGGTCTCGCCCGGTGCCCGGCGGCGCATCCGGATGACCACCGACCGGTCCATGATCGTGTCGGGCAGGTCACCGATGCCCGCCAGAGCGGCCATGGCGAACGTCGGGAAGGCGACCGGCGTGTGTTCCGGGCCGGTGACGCGCAAGGTGGGCCGGTTGCGCTGGTGGCCGGCGTTCAGCAGGCCACGCAGGTCCTCGTTGCGCTCAGCCGCCTTGGCGCTGCCGAACAGTGTGTCGGCCTCGTCGACCAGGAGCGTGGGCGGATCCTCGGCGGTGATCGAGCGGAAGATCGCCGCAGGGCTGGCGTTGACCGTGATCAGCGGTGCGTGCACGGTCTCGGTGACCACGTCGAGCAGCCGCGACTTGCCGCACCGCTTGGCCGGACCGACCACCGCCAGGCGCGGCGCGTGCTGCCACGCGGGCTGTATGTGGGTGGCCGCCACCCACAGGGTCACCGCGGTGAGGGCCTCCTCGCTCGGCATCACGACGAACCGCTTGATCCGGGCCCGCAGGTCAGCCAGTATCCGCGCCCCTTCAGACCCGTCCGACACAGGCACGACATCGGGTCCGTCGTCGCGGACCTCGTCCGCGGGCGGCGCGGTGTGAGTTGGCTGCTGCTCGGTTGCGGTAGCCGGTGGGCTCGGCGGGGTGCCGTCGGCCTGGAGGGATGGCGTATTCGGCTGAGGTTCGGTCATACTTGGCATCAGCTCCTCTGCTCGCGGGCCATACGGGACGGCAATCCCGGCCTCGCGGGTTGATCGCTAGGGATGGCGGTTGAGAGGTTTGCGCTTGGCCCCCGGTGACAGCCGGGGGCTTTTTGCTTGCGGCTCTATGAGACGTGGGTCGTGAGGGCTCCTCGGGCTACTGCGGTGGGGACTACCAGTGTGCCACATCAATTGCCGATTGCAGAAGTGTTCTGCATCTCGCAGGAAGCGTGCTACTGTGGTGGGGTTGCTGCATATGGCAGTGACTCGCTACGGATAGAAGGAGGTGGCTGTGACCGACGAAGACGCCCCGCAGGGCGTGTTGCTGAGCGGCGAAACGAACGTCGCGGTGCGCATCAAACTGGAGCGCGAGGCGCGAGGCTGGAGCACCAACGCCCTGTCCGACCGCCTGAACGAGGCCGGCTTCGAGATGAACCCGTCTGCGGTCTGGCGCATCGAGAACGGTAAGCGCCGTATCAACCTCGACGAGGCCATCGGCTTCGCCGAGGTCTTCGGCCTCGACCTGCGCAATCTCGTCGGCCCCCCGCAGCTTGCCGCCCAGGCCCGCGCCATGGAGCTCATCGACGCCGTCGTGGACGCGTTCCGCGAAACCCAGCGGGCCAACGCCGCCTTCACCAAGGCGCGGGATGCCCTGGACACGTACCTCGCCGAGCACCCCGACATCCGCGAGGAAGCGGACGTGATGGTCTCCAACGCCATGGCCGAGGCGTCCACCAAGCACCTGCTGGAGACGTACGGGCCGCCGTCCGGCGAGCACCGTGACACCGGCTCCTCCGACGAGGCATAGCCTCCGACTCCTGCTACCGTCCTGGGCCCGCAAACCCCCAGCACGGGCATCTCACCTCCTCATCCCAAGCGATCGACCGGCGGGCCGGTGTTGCCGCACCCATGCCCGCCAGAAGAGGACTCACCCCTTGCGCCAACCTGCAATACCCCCTGTCTCCGTGCCGACTCCGCGCGCCGACTCCGCTCTCCCGCGCCTCTATCTCCCCGAGGAAGTCGCGGCCGTCCTCGGCTGCTCCTCCTGGTGGGTCAAGGACCGCGCCCGTCGGCGGCTCATCCCCTTCACGCGGGTCGGTCGCGCCTACCGCTTCACCGGCGAGCACCTCGCCGAGATCATCCGCATGCACGAGGCCCGCCCTGCCTCCCCGCAGCAGCCCTCGGCGGCTGCTCCCGCTCCCAAGGCGCCCACTCCCCAGCCTTCCCCGAGGTCTGCCGCGACCCCGGCTCGCCTGCGCGCCCGGCCACCACGCCGAACACGCCAGGGCGAGTTCGGGACCGCCGCGTAACACGACGACGAGGAAGGGGAGGGGTACGTGGGTTTCGCGGAGAAGCGCGGAAACTACTGGCGCGGCCGGTACAAGACCGCGCCCGGCAAGCACAACACGGTCGTCGACGGGACCGGCAAGGCGATCCGGTTCGCCACCAAGGGCGAGGCCCAACGGGCGGCGGCCGAGGCAGAGAACAAGTACCGGCGTGGCGACTGGCGCGACCCGGCACTCGGCCAGGAGACCTTCGGCGAGTACGCGAACCGCTGGTACGAGGCCCAGGACCTGGCCGCCTCAACCATGCAGAACTACCGCCGCCACATCGAGGAGCACCTGCTCCCCGAGTTCGAGGACAAGGCGCTCGCCGGCATCCTGCGGACGGACGTCGACCTGTGGGAGAAGAAGGAGAAGGCCGTGTATGCGGCCTCCAGCGTCAAGACCTGGCGCTCGACACTCCACCTGATCTTCGAGGACGCGATCGACGAGGGCCTGATCACGTCGAACCCGGCGGCCAGGCGGCGCGGGCGCGGCAAGCGTGCTGGCCGCTCCCGCGACCGCGGCCCGGAGAAGGTCGTCACCGACCCCCTCGGCATCCTGCTGACCGCCGAGCGGGCCGCCCTGCTCTCCGGCCGCGACGACGAGTTCGTCGCCGTCGTCCTCAAGGGCTACACCGGTATGCGGTGGGGCGAAATCGTCGGCCTGGAAACGGAGTTCGCCCGGCCCGGTGCCGTGCGCGTCGAGTGGCAACTGTACGAACTCGACACCGGCGAGTTCGTCCGCTGTCCGCCCAAGGACGACAGCTACCGCACCATCGACGCGATGGACTGGCTGTCGGCCCTGGTCGCCAACCATGTCGCCCGTACGAAGCCGACACCCTGTCCGTGTCACGGCAAGACCTACGTCTTCCGGGGGCAGGGCGCGGCTCGTACCGGCGGCCACCAGGGCGCGAAGCTCGCCGATGTCGCACGCCGCGCCGAAGTCTCCACGGGCACGGTGTCCAACGTCCTCAACCACCCCGACCGAGTCACCGAAGACAAGCGGGTGAGGGTGGAGCAGGCCATCGCGGACCTGGGGTTCGTGCGGGGCGGCATGGTGCCGGAGCACGCTGCCCACTGGCGCCGAAACGGCTTCGCGACGTGGCTGTTCACCCCGGCGGTCTCCGGCTGGTACCCGAAGAAGGCACCGCAGGAAGCCCGCCCCGTACCGCTGCTCGGCGAGCCGTGGCCGGGCGTCCCGGCCCGAGGACGCGGGGCCAGCAACCGGGCCGATGCCTGCTGGCTCCCGATCGCCAAGGGCCTTACACCTCATGGCCTCCGCCACACCCATCGGACCGTGATGGAGGACCTCGGCACCGAGAAGGTCCTCATGGACCAACGTATGGGCCACATCGACGGCTCGGTCTCTGCGCGTTACGCCCATGTCACCCCCGGTATGCGTCGGCGCCTCATGCTCGGCTTGACCCAGCAGTGGGAGGCAGCACTCGACACCCGCCTGGCCCTGTGCCCGAGGTCACCGGTGCGCGCGCTCAACGACCTTCTGCGTGTACGCGCGGTCGCCCTCCGGTAGCCCCGCGGTGTCCCGCAACACTGTTGCGGGACACCGCGCGCCAAAGTCGCTCGAACGGCCCCTGCACGTCTCGTCAGGCGGTCGGCTTGAGGTGCTCCGTGACGAGTTGGAGGATGTCGGCGCCTGCCATCCCTGTTCGTTGAGCGAGGTGGATGAAGTGCTGGCACGCCTCGATGACCAGGGCTTGGCTGGGGGCATCGGCGGTGACTACTGCTACGCGCCCAGGGCGGAGTTCGATGAGTCGCTCGTCCTTAAGGATCTGGTAGCCGCGCAGGACGGTGTGCATGTTGATATCCAGGCTGCGGGCCAAGGCGCGGGCGGGAGGTAGGCGATCGCCTTTGCCGAGCTTGCCGCTGGCCATGTTGCGGCGTACGGAGGCCGCGATCTGCTCCGCGAGACTCTGGGGCGAGGAGCGGTCGATGGTGACCAGCATGTCAGCGACCTTTGCGTCCGTGCGCGAGGAGTTGGTTGGTGAGCTGTGCGGCGGTGTCGGCGTCGTCGATGGTGATGACGAATTTGTTTCCGTTCGTGAGGGTGAGCCACAGGGCATCGCCTTCGCGGAGCGAGATGGAGCTGAGGCCGGGGTTCCAGCGGTAGCCCCATCCGCCGATCTCGGTGGGCCGGGTCCAGCGGCCAGAGGCGCTCTGGATGCGGTCGAGGGAGAAGTGCCGTCGCAAGAACGGGACGAGAGCCGATCCGGCGGTGACGCCGCGGGGGGAGACAGTGACCCGGATGGCGCCGGTGATGAGGAAAGCCACGGAGATGAGCAGGAGCCAGAGGGCGGCGGTCCGGTGCGGGGGGTCGGCGGCGGCGATGACGGCCAGGCCGATTGCCGAGACGATGCCGGTGGCGAGCATCCAGCCGCTGGCCAGCGACCGGTGCCAGACCGTCACTTGCAGCGGGGTAGCGTCCCGGCTCATGCACGCCTCCGGGAGATGAGCCAGGCGGCAGCGCCTACGGCGACGCCGACAGCGACGGCCACGGGCAGCTGGTAGAGGGGCAGTTGCACTGTGCGCCCGTCGGAGTCACTTGCGCTCCACATGGCCGCGATGAGGAGGTAGGCGGTTGCGCCGGCCAGGCCGCAGGAGAAGGTGCACAGCGACCTGGTCGTCGTGAGAGCGGACCTGGCGGAGAAGCCTGCAGCGATGACGCCGACGACTTCGATGACGAACACCAGCATGTATAGGCCAAGTGCCGTGGCGGGGGAGCTGTAGCCGTCGGCGGTGCCGTCGAGGGTGAAGTGCGTAGCCATTTTGTCAGGGAACGAATCCCGGAACAGCAAGAACGCGATGACGGTGGCTAACGCCCCTGCGGCGAAGGGCGCGGCTACCAAGCCTATGCGGCGGGCGAGGCCGACGGGCGTCGTGCGGGTCGTGGACATGAACATCGGTCCTATCTGTGAATCGCGTCACTGAGATTGTTCGCATCGTAGTAGAACGATCCTAGCTTTCGCTCGATCCACTTACCCGGCCCCTTTGCACTCCACACCCAACTCGAACGCATTGGCTTGATGACCCACCGTCAATCCGTAAAGGCGTTGACCAACCCCTATCGAACATTTGTAGCGTTCACTCGACCGCGCCCAGTGGTTGCGCTGAGTGATCACTGTGGCATCTCCAGAAACAGGCGAGCTATCCATGCACAGACGCGCAAGCGTCGCTATCGCCGCCGTTGCCGTCCTCGGACTCGGCGGAGCTGTGGCACAGCAGGCCGTCGCCACACCTGCGGCAAGCCATGCAGGCTCGTCCTTAGCGTCCGCCTCTCTGCCCAAGGCCGAGGCCACGCAGGACGGCCGTGCTCTCTTCGAGGGCCTGGCCTTCGCTCAGGGCTCCGTGGCAAAGGACCTGGCCGACTCGGGTAAGTTCGTGGACGTCGCCGCGCTCCGCAAGGAGAACAGCACCGCCGAGCAGAGGCAGGCCGCAACCGCTCTGCTGGACAAGATCCAGAAGGAGCGGCCGGGGTTCTTCAGCTCCTTCTCGCAGAAGCTCCGCTCCGGGGACCCGCGGAAGGTGGAAAGCGGTGTTGCTGAAGCCAGCAACATCTTGAAGTCGATGGCGGACGCAGCGGAGCCCAAGGCCGCTGACGCCGGCACCGGAACGGGCAGGTGCGCCACTGTCGTGCTCGCCGTCAACGTACTCGTCGCCGTGAACCTGGGCGGTGCGGTCAACGTCTCGGTCGCCGTCAACATCCAAGCGGCCGGCAACGTGGTGAACGCCCTCAACTTCTGGTCCTCGTCCGCACAGGGCGAGAGCACTCTGACCAGGGACGAGCAGATCGCCGAGCTGACGCAGGTCCTGGCGGCCTAAGCGCGCTTGAAGGCGGCGGGTCGTCCTCCATGGCGCCTGGCGGTCGGCCCGCCGCCCCTCGTTCTCCGCTTCTGTACGCAGGCCCCGCGCTTTGCCGACCAGTCAAGGGCACCCCTTCTCATGCGTCTCACCGACAGAATCCAGCTGCGCTCCCACCGCCCCGGCCATTCGGTTGCGGTGCCACACGCCTGGGTCACAGCGATCACCGTGGTCTGGGTCATCGTGTGCCTGTATGTGGCCCAGAGCTTCTTGCCGCACAACGTCATCTCGCTTCCCGGGCAGGGCAACACCAAGAAAGTGGCGACAGTCGTGGCCCCCCAGGGCTGGGCCTTCTTCACCAAGTCCGCGAAGGACCCCCAGTACGCCCCGTACCGTATGACCGACGGGGCATGGCGCAGTGCGGCGCTCACCCCGCACTCCAGGCCGTCGAATGTCTTCGGGCTCGACCGCGCCCCCAGATCTCAGGGCATCGAAGTGGCCCTCCTGTTGCATCAGGAGAATGTCCGGTGGACCTCGTGCGAGGAGATCGCCTCGGTTACGGCCTGCTTGGAGCATGCGGCATCTCGGGCAACGGCGACGACCAACCCGTCGCCGGCTCCGACCCTGTGCGGACGGGCGGCCGTGGCGGAGATGCGGCCGGTCCCCTGGGCCTGGCGCCACCTCTCCCCTGAGCGGCACACCCCCGAACGCGTCGCCGTCTGGGATGTGAGGTGCCCGTGAACCAGCGTCACATCCTGCTGCCCTGGACCAACGTCTACGGGCTCGCCCGCACTCTCGTGGCCCTGGGCACCGCCGGAACCCTGGCCGCATCGAGTGCCGAAACCCTGTTCCGGCCCGTGGCCACCATCGGCGACTACCCCGGCTGCGCCTCCACTACCGCAGCCAGCCTCTTCTGCCTCGCGCCCGACGACTACACCCAGCTGACCTGGCTCAAGTGGGCGTGCGTCGCCGCACTTCTGATCGTTGCCTCCGGTTGGCGGCCCAGGCTCACCGCGCTACCGCACGCGTATGTCAACTACAGCGTCTTCTCCGGTATCGCGATCGTCGACGGCGGCGACCAGATCGCCTTGATCCTGTCCGTACTGTTCGTACTCCCGGCCCTCGGGGACAAACGCCGTTGGCACTGGGAACAACCCTCGGAACAGCCGCTGGAGACACGCGCCAGCCAGCAGGTACTCGCGATCATCGGCACCAGCGGACTGATCATGCTGCGCGTGCAGATGGTCATCGTGTATCTCCAGGCCGTTGTCGCCAAACTGCCCCATCCCGAATGGCAGGACGGCACCGCCATGTGGTATTGGGGCAGCAACTTCGACTTCGGTCCTGCCCCGTGGCTCGACACCCTCGTCGCACCGGTCATCAACAGCGCTCTGGGAGTTGCGTTGATGACGTGGCTCCCTCTGGTGATCGAGGGCAGCCTGGTGATCTCCCTACTGCTACCGCAGCGACTGCGGTGGTGGGCCATGGGAGCCGGTCTCCTCTTCCACCTCTCCATCGCTCTCATGATGGGCCTGTGGAGTTTCGCCCTGGCCATGTCCGGCGGAATCCTCGTGCTCTGCCTGCCTCTCGGCTCAACCATTCAGTTCCGTACCGCCAAAGGCGGCCACGCGGGGCGGTCTACGTCCTGGCAAGGGACCGGGTCCGAGTACCTCGACCAGCACGCCGATCGGTCCGCTGCCTCACACCTCCCGGCCAACCGGCCGGGCGGCCACAGTCCGACAACTGACGTCCTGTCTCCGAAAGCGAACAAGGAGGAACTGATCTGATGCGTACACGCGTTTGGATCACCGCAGTAGCTACCATCAGCGCTCTGATCGCCGCCGCTGCCTCAACTACAGCGGTGGCCGCCGAGTATGGAGTCGCCGACACCTCTGGCCTGGTTCGTCCTGCAGCATGGGCCCCGCCGCAGGGATACGTCTACGAGGCCGCATGGCTGTCGACCTCGAGCTCCCAGGCATACTGTGAATCCCAGGGAGAAAAGGGAATCTCCGAAGGGCGCTGGACCGCCTACGCGTGCCTCAAGGAATATCGCGGAGGTACGGACATTCCGCTTCTCTTCCAGGTGCTGTACGTGAAGAAGTGACCTGACAGCGATGTGCACCGGTCTCGTCCTCTGTGGTCATCAATGCGCTAGTCGGCGGACGGGACCGGCGCCCGGCCCTGCCGGTCTCCACGTCGACCAGCGCTACGCAGCTGCACGGCGCAAGCGCTGTAGATCAACTACTGGCGGCACCTACTTGGCGATGCCCGCACGTCTACAGCGTCGCAGCCTGATCAAGGGACAGGCCGCGATGATTAGCGTCGAGGCCCTTTCCGTCTCGGGGTACGAAGGCTCTCCAGACCCGAAACAAAGCCTCCGTGCCGAATAGGGACAGGCAGGCCCGGCCTCGTGGACCGGGTGAGCGGCGCTATGCGCTCGGACGACGCATGCGCCATCGCCTGGGAGAGTGGGGGGAGGCAAGCTCCGCGAGGCCCAGCTCGCTCGGCTGCGGGAGGAGGACCCCAGCGCTGGCTGACCTCGCGCTCTGGCCCACCTCATTCGCTCGTGCGCTCGATGGCATCCTCGTGATGTTCCAGGCACCGCCTCCACGGGAGGAGTGGGATCCGCCCGGGAGCCGGATCCCGAAGTCGGCTCCCAAATGGCTCCCAAAATGGCCCCCGGAACCACTCAGGGGCCCGACCCGCTAAGCGGATCAGGCCCCTGACCTGGTACTTCACTGTCGGGGTGGCGGGATTTGAACCCACGACCTCTTCGTCCCGAACGAAGCGCGCTGCCAAGCTGCGCTACACCCCGATTGTCACTGCTTGTCGCGGCGACGTCGTTTACTTTAGCCCACCGGTGGCCGGAGACGAAATCCGGTTTTCGGGGCGTCGGTCGGGGCGGTCCGGGCGGCCCCTGCGGGGGTGTACCGGGTCGGGGCGGAGGTGGTCGACCACGACGAGGAGGAGGGCTAGGGCGTAGAAGGCGAGGCCCAGGAGCAGGGCGTTGCCGAGGACGCTCTTGTAGCCGTGGCGGTCGACGTCCAGGAAGGGGTAGAGGTACGGGGCCGGCCAGTCGGGGGTCACGAGGGCGGCTCGGCCGAGGGTGAACGCCAGGAATCCCAGCGGGTAGAGCAGCCATGCCGCCGCGTGGCTCAGGCGTGGCGGTGCCGGGCGGGTCAGGAGCAGCCAGTCCACCACCACCGCGAGCGGGATCGCCGTGTGGAAGGCCACGTCCGTCCACGCGAGCCAGCCGGTGGGCGCCGCCGGGGCGCCCGTCGACGTCATCGTCATGGAGAAGGGCGTCGCGTCCCTCGTGAGGACCAGGTGGTGGACCACGGCCGTGATGACGGCGTAGAGAACCGTGCCGAGCGTCAGCCAGGACGGCAGGGGGCGGCGGGCGAGCCACGCGCCGCGGGCCGAGGCGGCGAAGACCAGCGCCACCAGGGCCGTGCTCTGGACCGCGAAGTGGCTGAACGCCCGCAGCGGGCTGCCCAGCACCATCTCGATCACCACGGCCGCTGCCGCCGCCAGTGCGACCAGGGCGCGGTACGCCGCCGCCGGCGCGCGTCGTGTCGGTGTCACCACCGCCGTCGCGGGCACGACGGATGTCACCGGTGCGGGGATGCCCGAGATCGCGGGCAGGTCGGGGATGTCCCTGGGTATCGGTGCGGTCATGCGCTCACGCTAGGGCGCCCCCGCGAAACGGGCCATTCGGGATGATCCGTACGAGGGGATGTTTCGTCGCCGTCGCCGGACCACTCCGCCTGTGGCGGCTTCGGCTCTGCTGCCAGCGGCTCGCCCGTCCCCCTGCCCCCTACCTCTACCGCTTCCGCGCCACCAGCGTGAGCAGCGATGCCTCCGGCGGGCACGCGAACCGCACCGGGGTGTAGCGGCTCGTGCCGCAGCCGGCCGACACGTGCATGTACGCCGTGCGGCCGTCGGCCGTGTGTGTGGAGAGGCCCTTCACGCGGTCCGTGTCGAGGTCGCAGTTGGTGACGAGGGCGCCGTAGAAGGGGATGCAGAGCTGACCGCCGTGCGTGTGGCCGGCGAGGACGAGGGGGTAGCCGTCGGCGGTGAAGGCGTCGAGGGCACGGAGATAGGGAGCGTGCACGACGCCCAGGGAGAGATCGGCGGAGTCGGACGGGCCGCCGGCCACGCGGGCGTAGCGGTCCCGCTTGATGTGCGGGTCGTCGAGGCCGGTCAGCTCGACCGACATGCCCTCGATCTTGAGAGTGCCGCGGGTGTTGGTGAGGTTGAGCCAGCCCCCTCCGTCGAATCCGTCCCGGAGGTCCTCCCACGGGTTGTGGACGGCGCCGACCACCGGCTTGTTGCCGTTCAGGCCGTGGCGGCCCTGGACCTTCTCCAGGAGATACCGGGCGGGGTTGCGCAGGGTCGGGCCGTAGTAGTCGTTGGAGCCGAAGACGTAGGCGCCCGGGAACTCCATCAGCGGACCGAGGGAGTCCAGTACCTCGGGGACGCCCTCGGGGTCGGAGAGGTTGTCACCGGTGTTGATCACGAAGTCCGGGCGCAGCCCGGCCAGGGACCGCAGCCAGCGCTGCTTCTTGCGCTGCCCGCTCACCATGTGGATGTCGGAGACCTGGAGTATGCGCAGCGGACGCATGCCCGGTGGCAGCACCGGCACCGTCACCCGCCGCAGTCGGAAGGAGCGGGCCTCGATACCCGCCGCATACACCAGACCGGCGGCACCGACCGCCGCGATCCCCAGAGGTACTCCGTATCGCGCTTGCATGTGTCCATCGTGTCAGACCCCGTCGACCCCGAGCGCACGCCTGTGGACAACCGCCGGCCGCCCACCCCCGCCCGCCAACTCCCCCTGTGGACAACCCACTCCGGACTGTCCACACGACCCAGGTCCGACCCAGGCCCGAGCAACGTCCGACCCAGGTCCGGCCGACGTCCGCTCCCGTCCGACCCAGGTCCGGCCGACGTCCGCTCCCGTCCGGCCCAGGTCCGGCCGCCTCCGACTCGCGTCCGACCGAGGTCCGAGCCGTCTCCTGGCCCTCCCCCGAACAGAACCCGAGCCCTCACCACCCCGCGCCCGACCTCCCCCCACCGCACACACCAGCGAAATCAAGGCGCGCTCTCCGCACCACACCTGCGACAATCGGCCCCATGACCACGCTCAAGTCGAAGCTGCAGGAAGACCTCAACGCCGCCATCAGGGAGCGCGACGAGCTCCGCTCCTCGACGCTCCGGCTGACCCTGACCGCGATCACCAAGGAAGAGGTCGCCGGCAAGGAGAAGCGCGAGCTCTCCGACGACGAGGTGCTCCAGGTGATCACCAAGGAGGCGAAGAAGCGCCGCGAGGCCGCGGACGCCTTCGCCCAGGGCGGTCGCCCCGAGTCGGCCGAGCGGGAGAAGGCGGAGGGCGCGCTGCTCGCCGAGTACCTGCCCAAGCAGCTGTCCGACGAGGAGCTGAAGCAGATCGTCGTCCAGGCCGTCGAGGAGGCCCGGGCCGCCGGTGCGGAGGGCCCGCGCGCGATGGGCCAGGTCATGAAGATCGTCAACCCGAAGGTGGCCGGGCTCGCCGAGGGCGGCCGCGTCGCCGCCCTCGTCAAGCAGCAGCTCGCGGGCGCCTGAACAGCCCCGGCAGCGGTCCGGGCGACGCGGCCGTCCGGCAAACGGTCCGGGCGACGCGGCCGTCCGGCAAGCGGTCCGGGCGACGCGGCACAACGGCGGTGGGGGCGCCCCTTCTCAAGGGGCGCCCCCACCGCCGTACTCACTCACCCGGCCGGTGACGGTGGCCGTCAGCCGAAGCGGCCTCCGTTGCCGTTCCCGTTGTTCCCGCCGTTCGTCTGCCCCTGGATGAAGTTCTCCGGGAAGCTGAACTCCGGGGTCGGGAAGGTGTTGCCGCCGTCGGCGCCGCCGATGAAGCCGCCACCGTTGCCGCGGTTGTCACCGTTGCCGTTGTCGTCGTTGTTCCCGTTCCCGTTGCCGTTCCCATTGCCGTCGTTGTCGTCGTCCCCGCGGCCGCGCTCCGGCCGGTCCTCGGGGAGGTAGACCTTGTTGAAGTCGGGGCGGGGCTTGCCCTCCAGCGCGCCGGTCATCATGTCGCGCCAGATCGGGCCGGGGACCTTTCCACCGAAGACCTTGCCGTATCCCACACCGCCGATGCTGATGTTCACCATCTGGCGCTCGTGCGCGGGGTCGCCCACCCAGACGGCGCCGGCCATGTTCGGGGTGTAGCCCACGAACCAGGCCGCGTAACGGCCGTCCGTCGTGCCGGTCTTACCGGCGCTGGGGCGGCTCGGTCCGAGGCCGGCCTCCGTACCCGTACCGTCCTCGACCACGCCCTTGAGCAGGGCGCTGATGGTGTCGGCGGTGTTCTCGGACATGGCCCGCGAGCAGGTCGACTTCGGGACCTCCAACGACTTCGACTTCTCGCCGACCCGCTGTGTGATGGACTCGATGGCGACCGGCGTGCAGTACATCCCGCGCGCGGCGAAGGTCGCGTACGCGTTCGCCATGGTCAGCGGGGACATCTCCTGCGTGCCGAGAGCTATCGACGGCGCCTGGTCGATCTTGCGCCCGTCGGCCCGCTCGACGCCCATGCTCTTGGCCATCTTCGTCACCGGGCAGATGCCGATGTCCGCGATCATCTGCACGAAGTAGGTGTTGACCGACAGCGCGGTCGCCTTCCGCAGGGAGTACGGGCCGACCTCGCTCGCGCTCTCGTTCTCCAGCTTCGCGGCAGCGGTGCCGGTGCCGTTGCGCCAGGTGCCGCCGCCACAGGTGGAGATCGGGCTCGGATAGGGCATCTGGTACGGCGAGGGGTAGACCTTCCCCGGGGACATGCCGTCCTCCAGGGCCGCCGCGGCGACGATCGGCTTGAACGTCGAACCGGGCTGGTAGCCCGCTCCGCCGCCCATGGACTCGTCCACCGAGAGGTTTATCGTCGTCTCGTTCTTCTTGGTGTCGAGTCCGTACGGCCTCGACTGCCCCATGGCGAGGATCTTGCCGGTGCCGGGCTCCACGATGGTGGCGGCGGTGGCGACCTCGTCCTTCTGGTAGACGTGCCTCTTGACGGAGGCCTGGACCGACTTCTGGGCCTTCGGGTCCATCGTCGTCCGGATCGTCAGACCGCCCTGGTTCCAGATCTTGGCCCGGGCCTCCTTGGACTTTCCGAACATCGGGTTGGTCAGGAAGACCTCGCGCACGTAGTCGCAGAAGAAGCCCGCGCCCTTGACGGCCGTGATGCAGCCGTTCTTCGGCTTGCTGATGTCCAGCCCGAGCGGCTTCTCCGTGGCCTTGTCGGCCTCCGCCTGGGAGATGTCACCGAGGTCGGCCATGCGCTGCAGCACGGTGTTACGCCGCTTGGTGGCTTCCTGGGGGTCGTTCACCGGGTCGTACCGGCTGGGCGACTGCACGATTCCGGCGAGGAGCGCGGCCTCCTCCACGTCCAGGTCCTTGGCGGACTTGGAGAAGTAACGCTGGGACGCGGCCTCGACGCCGTACGCCTGCTGACCGAAGAACGTGATGTTCAGGTAGTTCTCGAGGATCTTCTTCTTGCTGAGTTCCTCTTCGAGCTGGATCGCCTTCTTCAGCTCGTTGATCTTCCGGCCGAGGGTCTGCTGGGTGGCCTGCGCGACCAGCGTCGGGTCGTCACCGGCCTCCTCCACCGCGACGTTCTTCACGAGCTGCTGCGTGAGGGTGGACGCGCCCTGGGCGACACCGCCCTCCCGCGCGTTCCGGTTGAGCGCCCGCAGGACGCCCTTCAGGTCGATCGCGCCGTGCTGGTAGAAGCGGGCGTCCTCGATGGCGATGATCGCCTGCTGCATGTACGGCGAGATCTCCTTGAGATCGACCACCGTACGGTCGCGGCTGTACACCGTGGCGATCGTGTCGCCCTTGCTGTCGAGGATCGAGGTGCGCTGGCTCAGCGGCGGCTGCTTGAGGTTGGCGGGGAGCTCGTCGAACCCCTCGACCGACCCCTTGGCCGCCAGCCCCAGGGCGCCGACCGCGGGCAGCGCGATGCCCGCCATGACGGCACCGGCGAGCACGCTGACACCTAGGAACTTGGCGGCCTGCTGTGTGGCGGACAGACCACCACCCGAGCGCTTGTTTGGCATGAGGGCAGCCTAATCCGTAGCGACGGCCGTTCCGAAGGAGCCGGTGGGTCGAGAGGGGTACGGGTGCCGGATCGTGACATCCGGTGTCCGCCACGTGGGGTGGCGTGTGCGGGAACCACCGCATCACAGGGCGGCGCGTGCGCGGGGGTGGCGCGTGCGCGAGGCGGCCGCCGAACCGGGGCCGGCGTGGCGCCGGAACCTCCGTGGCGTGGCCCCGGCCCGTCTGCGGCGTGGCGCCGGAACCTCCGCGGCGCGGTGCCGCGGAGGCGAAGAGAACATGAACGGTTGTCTACGTTCCCATTCGCCGGACACGCGCGCAGGCGTTGGCCTAAGCTGCTCTCAACTGTCACAGCCATAGGCCCTTGTATCAAGTACGTCCAGCGAGCCCGAATCGTTCTGACGTTCTTCCGATTTTTTTCGAGTGCCGTGTCCGAATACACCTCGTGTGTCATTCAGTGTCCGTTGTGACGCATGTCAACCATCCCGTTCTGCCGGGAAAGTCACGTATGCCCTCAGGTCACTCCCGCGGGTGATCTGCCGCTTACGCATAGTCCGTTCGGGCCATTCAAGATTGGGCCCGAAGGGGGTGTTGCGCTGTGCCCACCTTCCGTAACGTCCTCAACTGGCGGCGGTGAATATGCCGCTGCCGCCGTGGGGGAGCCTCGATTCGGGAGAGGACGGCGCCGGTATGGGCTGGGTAACCGACTGGAGTGCGCAGGCTGCCTGCCGCACTACCGATCCGGATGAACTGTTCGTTCAAGGAGCAGCGCAGAACAGGGCCAAGGCGGTGTGCACCGGATGCCCGGTGCGGACGGAGTGCCTGGCGGACGCGCTGGACAACCGCGTCGAGTTCGGCGTGTGGGGAGGAATGACGGAGCGTGAGCGTCGCGCACTGCTGCGCAGGCGTCCGACCGTCACGTCTTGGCGCAGGCTGCTGGAGACCGCGCGCACGGAGTACGAGCGTGGCGCGGGCATTCTGCCGCTCGACGATGACGAGATCTACGAGAACTACGCGGCAGTGAGCTGACGGCGACGGCCCCTCCGGGCCACGTCGGTCGAGGGCGCCCTTGAGGTGTCGGCGCGTCGGGCAGGTGTGCCGGCTCTCGGGTGCCCCGAGGCGTGGATCAACGGACGGGCCGTGGTGCGGCCTTGGTGGTCTTACGGAGACGGATCACGAGGGCGGCCACTGGGCGGACCAGGGAACCTCCTGGTTGGTCGCACACCACCGTCACTTCTGCGGTCGTACGATCCTGCCGTCGTGCTGGGTCGTGCTGGGTCGTGCTGGGTCGTGCGGAGGCGGCTGGTGCGGGCTGTCGGCAGGCGTGGACGGTAAGCCCGGGGTTCGATCAGTCGTCGGCCGGTCAGCCGTCGGTTCCGTCGGCTGTCGATTCCGTCAGTCCTCGGAGACAGGCAGCTCCGGCCTTATGGCCGCGAGCCGGTTCCCGATGTCGCGCAGGCCCGCCAGGTCGTGGACATCGCCGGGCAGGGCGGCCACCTCGGCCACGGCCACCTCGGGATGCAGCGCGGTGAAGCGATCACGGGTGCGCTGCTCTCGGGAGAGCATCCGCATCCGCTCGGCGTGCAGTCTGAGCAGGCCCGACGTGAGCTGTTCCACAGTCAGGTCCGGGGCGGGGGAGCCGTCCTCGGTACCGGTCGTGGCGGGAGAGTCGGAACTGGCAGGACTTGCTGGACTGCCTGCACGGTCTGGACTGTCTGCGTGGTCCGGACTGTCTGCTTGGTCTGAGCTGCCGGAACGGTCTGAACTGTCTGAACGGTCTGAACTGCCTTGCGTGTCGGGAGAGTTACGAACTGCTTTCCCGTCCACCTGATCCACAATGCCGGGCTCTTCAAGATTTTCCGCGGCGGCGAGCGCACGCTCCGCGGACAGCTGGGCCGCGCCGCTGCCGTGCACCCGGTTGAGCACCAGCCCGGCCAACGGCATGTCCTCGGCCGCCAGCCGCTCCACGAAGTACGCCGCCTCGCGCAGCGCGTCCCGCTCCGGCGCGGCCACCACGAGGAAAGCCGTGCCGGGCGCCTGGAGCAGCTTGTACGTGGCGTCCGCGCGCGTACGGAAACCGCCGAACATGGAATCCATGGCGGCCACGAACGTCTGTACGTCCTTGAGCAGCTGACCACCCAGCAGCTTGCCCAGGGCCCCCGTCATCATCGACATGCCGACGTTCAGGAACTTCATCCCGGCCCGCCCGCCGACCTTCGCGGGTGCCAGCAGGACACGGATCAGCTTCCCGTCGAGGAACGAGCCGAGCCGCTTGGGGGCGTCCAGGAAATCCAGCGCCGAGCGGGACGGGGGCGTGTCGACGACGATCAGGTCCCACTCGTCCCGGGCCCGCAGCTGGCCCAGCTTCTCCATCGCCATGTACTCCTGCGTGCCCGCGAAGCCCGCCGAGAGCGACTGGTAGAAGGGGTTGCCCAGGATCGCGGAGGCACGGTCCGGGTCCGCGTGCGCCTCGACGATCTCGTCGAAGGTGCGCTTCATGTCGAGCATCATGGCGTGCAGCTCGCCGTCCCCGTCGATGCCCTTCACCCGCCGCGGGGTGTTGTCCAACGAGTCGATGCCCATGGACTGGGCGAGCCGCCGGGCCGGGTCGATGGTGAGCACGACCACCTTGCGGCCGCGCTCGGCGGCCCGCACCCCCAGGGCCGCCGCCGTGGTCGTCTTCCCCACGCCGCCGGCGCCGCAGCACACCACGATGCGGGTCCGCGGGTCGTCCAGCAGGGGGTCGACCGCGAGGGGGCGGGTCGAGCCGATCACGCGGTGTCCCTCGGGGGAGTGGGCCGCTTCGTGTGCGGCGGCATCCTGTGCGGTGGCCTCGTGCGCGTTGGCCGGGTCCGGAGTCATGAGATTCCTTGCTGACGCAGTTCCGTGGCCAGTTCGTACAGGCCCGCCAGGTCCATTCCCTCGGCGAGCAACGGCAGTTCGTGCAGCGGCAGGCCCAGCTCACCCAGAACGCCCCGCTGTTCGTGCTCCAGGGTGTACCGCTCGGCGTACTCCTCGGCCTGCGCGAGCAGCGGCTCCACCAGACGCTCGGCGTTGCCGCCGCGCCGCGCGCCGCCCAGCCCCGCCGTGGACAGGGACTTGGCGACGGCCGTACGCGGCACCGTGCGCGCGAACTCCAGCTCGTCGGCGTCCAGCAGCTCCGGCCGCACCATGTTGACGACGACCCGCCCCACCGGCAGCTGGGCGGCCCGCAGTTCGGCGATGCCGTCGGCCGTCTCCTGGACGGGCATCTCCTCCAGCAGCGTCACCAGATGCACGGCCGTTCCGGGCGATTTCAGGACCCGCATGACGGCCTGGGCCTGATTGTGTATCGGGCCGATCTTGGCCAGGCCCGCCACCTCGTCGTTGACGTTCAGGAAGCGGGTGATGCGACCGGTGGGCGGCGCGTCCATCACCACGTGGTCGTACGTGAACCGCCCGCTCTTCTCCTTGCGGCGCACCGCCTCGCAGGCCTTGCCGGTCAGCAGCACGTCCCGGAGGCCGGGCGCGATGGTGGTGGCGAAGTCGATGGCGCCGAGCTTCTTCAGGGCCCGGCCCGCCCCGCCGAGCTTGTAGAACATCTGGAGGTAGTCCAACAGGGCCAGTTCGGGGTCGATGGCCAGCGCGTACACCTCCCCGCCCCCGGGTGCCACCGCGATCTTCCGCTCCTCGTACGGCAGTGCCTCCGTCTCGAAGAGCTGTGCGATGCCCTGTCTGCCCTCGACCTCGACCAGGAGGGTGCGTTTGCCCTCGGTCGCGAGGGCGAGCGCGAGTGCGGCGGCGACCGTGGTCTTTCCGGTCCCGCCCTTGCCGCTGACGACCTGGAGCCTGCTCACGTATTCGAGCCTAACCAGTCGGCGCGCGGCATACGCGGGAGGCTGTGGACAACTTCTGTTCCGCCCGCCCGCCGACCGAGGCGTATCCCGTGCCCGGGCGGCGGCCGGGCAACGGATAAGGTCGGCCGCATGACCAAGTGGGAATACTCAACCGTGCCGCTGCTCGTCCACGCCACGAAGCAGATTCTGGACACCTGGGGCGAGGACGGCTGGGAGCTCGTCCAGGTCGTGCCCGGGCCGAACAACCCCGAGCAGCTGGTGGCCTACCTGAAGCGGCCCAAGCCGTGAGCGCCGTCGAGGCCAGGCTCGCGGAGCTGGGGCTGAGGCTGCCCGAGGTCGTCCCGCCGCTGGCCGCGTACCAGCCGGCGGTCCGGTCCGGTGTGTACGTGTACACCGCCGGACAGCTCCCCATGGTGGACGGCAAGCTGCCCGTCACCGGCAAGGTCGGCGCCGAGGTCACCCCCGAGGAGGCCAAGGAACTCGCGCGTACCTGCGCGCTGAACGCCCTCGCCGCCGTGAAGTCCGTGGCGGGCGACCTGGACCGTGTCGCGCGCGTGGTGAAGGTCGTCGGCTTCGTGGCCTCGGCCTCCGACTTCACGGGTCAGCCCGCCGTGCTCAACGGCGCGAGCGAACTCCTGGGTGCCGTCTTCGGCGACAAGGGTGTCCACGCGCGCAGCGCGGTCGGTGTGGCCGTGCTCCCGCTGGACGCGCCGGTCGAGGTGGAACTCCAGGTGGAGCTCACCGTCGCGTAGCGACCGCCGGGACCGCGGAGGCTCACTCGAACATCCGCCCGTGACGAGTTAGCCTCCGCCCATGGCAAACGGGCAGTGGTACCCACCCGAATGGCCGGACCGCATCCGCGCACTGGCGGCCGGCACGCTGACACCGGTGACCCCCAGGAGGGCCGCCACCGTCATGCTGCTCAAGGACACGGCCGACACGCCGGTCGTGCACATGCTGCGCAGACGCGCCTCCATGGCCTTCGCCGGGGGCGCGTACGCCTATCCCGGCGGCGGTGTGGACCCCCGCGACGACGACCACCAGATCGGCTGGGCGGGCCCCACGCGCGCGTGGTGGGCGTCCAGGCTCGGTGTCGGCGAGAACGACGCCCAGGCGATCGTCTGCGCGGCCGTGCGGGAGACGTACGAGGAGGCGGGCGTGCTGCTCGCCGGGCCCGATCCCGAGACCGTGGTCGGGGACACCACGGGCGACGACTGGGAGGCGGACCGCGCGGCGGTGGCCGCACGGGAGCTGTCCTTCGCGGAGTTCCTGGAGCGCAGAGGGCTGGTCCTGCGGTCCGACCTGCTGGGTGCCTGGGCCCGCTGGATCACCCCCGAGTTCGAGTCCCGCCGCTACGACACCTGGTTCTTCGTGGCCGCGCTCCCGCAGGGGCAGCGCACCCGGAACGCCTCCACGGAAGCCGACCGCACGGTGTGGATCCGGCCGGGGGACGCGGCGGACGGCTACGACAAGGGCGACCTGCTGATGATGCCGCCCACCATCGCGACCCTGCGCCGGCTCGCGGAGTACGACACGGCCGCCGCCGCGCTCGCCGCCGCGCCCGCCTGCGACCTGACCCCCGTCCTCGCCGAGGCCCGTCTCGCGGACAACGACGACGTGGTCCTCTCCTGGCCCGGCCACGCCGAGTTCACCAAGCGGATCCCGGGCGGCGGGGACTCCGGATGACGGACGAGACCACCCTCCCGGGCCGACCGGACGGCGAGGCCCCGCCCCCGCGCGCGTCCCGCCCCCTGCCGTGCACGCCCCGCATCCCGTCCGTTCCGCTGGAAGGCACCCGCGCATGACCGACGCAGCAGCTCTCCCCGGCCGGCCCAGGGGCGGTGTCCTGTCCGGGCCCGCCACCGCGCGCGCGGTCAACGTGCTCGCGCCGAACGCGTCCCCGATGACACTGGACGGGACCAACACCTGGATCGTCTCCGAGCCGGACTCCGACCTGGCGGTCGTGATCGACCCCGGCCCGCTGGACGACGTCCACCTGCGCAGGGTCGTCGACACGGCGGATAAGGCCGGCAAACGGGTCGCGCTGACCCTGCTCACGCACGGCCATCCGGACCACGCGGAGGGCGCCGGTCGCTTCGCCGAGCTGACCGGGACGAGCGTCCGGGCCCTCGACCCCGCCCTGCGGCTCGGCGACGAGGGACTGGGCGCGGGTGACGTCGTCTCGGTCGGCGGTCTGGAGCTGCGGGTCGTACCCACTCCCGGGCACACCGCCGACTCGCTCTGCTTCCACCTCCCGGCCGACCGTGCCGTGCTGACGGGCGACACGGTCCTGGGACGCGGGACGACGGTCGTGGCCCACCCCGACGGCCGTCTCGGCGACTACCTCGACTCCCTGCGCCGGCTCAGGTCCCTCACGGTCGACGACGGCGTCCACACCGTCCTGCCCGGCCACGGGCCCGTCCTGGAGGACGCCCAGGGTGCCGTCGAGTTCTACCTCGCCCACCGCGCCCACCGGCTCGCCCAGGTCGAGACGGCGGTCGAGAACGGCCACCGCACCCCCGACGAGGTCGTCACCCGCGTCTACGCGGACGTCGACCCCTCCCTGTGGCCGGCGGCGGAACTCTCGGTCCGGGCACAACTGGAGTACCTGACCGAACACGGCCTGATCTGACTCCGTCCCTGACTCCGTCCCTGACCCCGCCGTCCGCCTGAGCGGCCCTCTCCGGCCCCGCGCCCGACGAACAGCACCTCGGGCGCCCCCCAGGCATCCACGGCCCCAGAGGCCCCTCCCAGGGCCGCCCAGGGGCGTTCATCCGTCCGCCGGTCCGGGTGCTGCCGTGCCAGGAGATCGAGGTCACTGCACCCCGGACGGGCACAACGAACTGGGCCCGCCTCGCGAACGAGACGAGCCCATCGACGTACTGACGGTCCTGCCCATGGTGTTCGGACAAGCGTGCGGTCTGGCCGGTGCCCCAGAAGCTCCGGCCGTCACACGCCCCGCGTCAGCGGGACCGCTTGGCCAGTCGTTCCACGTCCAGCAGGATCACCGCGCGGGCCTCCAGTCGCAGCCACCCACGCTGCGCGAAGTCCGCCAGAGCCTTGTTCACGGTTTCCCGCGACGCGCCCACGAGCTGCGCCAGCTCTTCCTGGGTGAGGTCGTGCACCACGTGGATGCCCTCCTCCGACTGCACACCGAACCGCCGGGAGAGGTCCAGCAGCGCGCGAGCGACCCGCCCGGGCACGTCCGAGAACACCAGGTCGGACATCTGGTCGTTGGTCTTGCGCAGTCGGCGTGCGACCGCCCGGAGCAGCGCCGCGGCCACCTCGGGACGCGCGTTCAGCCAGGGCTGGAGGTCGCCGTGGCCGAGGCCGAGCAGCTTGACCTCGGTCAGGGCCGTGGCGGTCGCCGTACGCGGGCCGGGGTCGAACAGCGACAGCTCGCCGATCAGTTCACCGGGGCCGAGCACGGCCAGCATGTTCTCGCGGCCGTCGGGCGACGCGCGGTGCAGCTTGACCTTGCCCTCGGTGACCACATAGAGGCGGTCACCGGGGTCGCCCTCGTGGAAGAGAGCGTCACCGCGCGCGAGGGTCACCTCACTCATGGAGGCGCGGAGCTCCGCGGCCTGCTCGTCATCGAGCGCCGCGAAGAGCGGGGCGCGCCGCAGAACGTCGTCCACGAGTTCTCTCCTTGTCGACCTGCTCAGGGGATCTTGCTCCCCGTACTACCAGGGGACCGTGTTCCCCATCTTGCCGGACGGACCAAACAGTGTGATCTGTCACAAGGATGCCGCACACATGTCCCGGGGTAAGCGTCAGGGGTCCAATTGGGGGCCGATCTTCTGGGCCCGGGGCGGATGTCGGTGCCGGGCTTTAGGCTGGCCGGGTGTCCAAATCGCCGGTGAGAGCACAGGCCAAGGGGGCTGGGCGGGTGGTTGCACGTCGCGATTCCGCTGTGGGCGAACAGGGCTCCACAGGAGCGAACAAAACGGCAAAGGCGACGAAAGTGTCCGATCCATCAATGGTGGAGAACTCCGCCCAGAAGACCGCGGCCCCGGTGAAAAAGGCCACCCCGGAGAAAAGGGCCACCGCTCAAAAGCCGACGGCTATGAAGAAGGTGGCTACGAAGAAGGCGGCGGCGAAGCCCGCAGAGAAGGCAGCCGTGAAGAAGACGGCGGCAAGTCGGACGGCGGCGAAGAAGACGGCAGCGAAGAACGAGTCCCGGACCGCCCTCGTCCGCCGAGCCCGCCGTATCAACCGCGAACTCGCCGAGGTGTACCCGTACGCGCACCCCGAGCTGGACTTCGAGAACCCCTTCCAGCTCGTCGTGGCGACGGTCCTGTCCGCGCAGACGACCGACCTGCGGGTCAACCAGACGACACCGGCGCTCTTCGCCAAGTACCCCACCCCCGAGGACCTGGCCGCGGCCGTCCCGGAGGAGGTCGAGGAGATCCTGCGGCCCTGCGGTTTCTTCCGGGCCAAGACGAAGTCGGTCATGGGACTGTCCAAGGCCCTGGTGGAGAACCACGGCGGTGAGGTCCCCGGCCGTCTCGAAGACCTGGTCAAGCTGCCCGGCGTCGGCCGCAAGACCGCCTTCGTCGTGCTGGGCAACGCCTTCGGCCGGCCCGGTATCACCGTGGACACGCACTTCCAGCGGCTCGTACGGCGCTGGCGGTGGACCGAGGCGACCGACCCGGACAAGATCGAGGCGGCCATCGGCGGGCTCTTCCCGAAGAGCGAGTGGACGATGCTGTCGCACCATGTGATCTTCCACGGCCGCCGCATCTGCCACGCCCGCAAACCGGCCTGCGGCGCCTGCCCCATCGCGCCGCTCTGCCCGGCGTTCGGCGAGGGCGAGACCGACCCGGAGAAGGCCAGGAAGCTGCTGAAGTACGAGAAGGGCGGCTTCCCGGGCCAGCGTCTGAAGCCCCCGCAGTCCTACCTCGACGCGGGCGGCATCCCGGCCCCGCCCCTCGGAGCCGCCGGATGACGGGCGCCACGGAACGGCACGGCACGCCCCCTCCCCGTCCCGGTACCCGCCACCCACACGAGGGACATGAGGCACGAGTGGAACGATCAGCGGTCTCCCGGGCGTTGGGACCGGAAGAACGACGGGGGTGGCGATGACACGCGCGAGCCGGACGGACGGCGGCACGGACACCGACAGCGGGCACCGCACACAGGGCGGACACGTGGGCCTGGACCGGGCGGGCCTGCCCGCGTGGCTGGACCCGGTCGTGCACGCCGTCGACACGGTCGAGCCGCTGCAGCTGAGCCGCTTCCTGCCGCCGGAGAACGGCTCGGGCCGGCAGTCGGCGGTCCTGATCCTGTTCGGCGAGGGGCCGGGCGGCCCCGAGCTGCTGCTCATGGAGCGCTCCGGCTCGCTCAGATCGCACGCCGGCCAGCCCTCGTTCCCGGGCGGCGCCCTCGACCCCGAGGACGGCGACCCGCGGACCGACGGCCCGCTGCGGGCCGCCCTGCGCGAGGCGGAGGAGGAGACCGGCCTCGACCCCGCGGGAGTCCAGCTCTTCGGCGTGCTGCCCAAGCTGTACATCCCGGTCAGCGGCTTCGTCGTGACGCCCGTCCTCGGCTGGTGGCGACAGCCGACCCCGGTCCGGGTCGTCGATCCGAACGAGACGGCCCGCGTCTTCACCGTCCCCGTGGCGGATCTCACGGATCCGGCCAACCGCGCCACCGCCATTCACCCCCGCGGCTACGCAGGCCCGGCATTTCTGGTCGAATCGGCCCTCGTGTGGGGGTTCACGGCCGGAGTGATCGACCGTCTGCTGCACTACGCGGGCTGGGAGCGCCCCTGGGACCGTGAGAAGCAGGTCCCGCTCGACTGGCGCTCATGACAGGGTGGCTGCCGTGCTGCGTCGTCCGGGGCCCGTTGCGTCTCCCTGTCGCCGCGCGGCGGACCGGTCCCCCGGTCGGCCTGTAGTGCTGGCGAAGTGACGAGGCGAGGCTTGAAGCGGTGAACGTGCTGGACATCCTGTTGCTGGTCGCCGCGGTCTGGTTCGCGATCGTGGGCTATCGACAGGGCTTCGTCGTCGGCATCCTCTCGGTGATCGGCTTTCTGGGCGGTGGCCTCGTCGCGGTCTACGCCATGCCCGTCGTCTGGGACTGGATGACCGACAACTCCGAGGTCAGCACGGCCGCCGCCGTGGTCGCGGTGGTCATCGTGATCGTCTGCGCCTCGGTGGGCCAGGCCTTGACCACCCACCTCGGCAACAAACTCCGCCGCTACATCACCTGGTCCCCGGCCCGCGCCCTGGACGCCACCGGCGGCGCCCTCGTCAACGTGGTGGCCATGCTCCTGGTCGCCTGGCTGATCGGTTCCGCCCTCGCGGGGACGACGCTGCCGACGCTCGGCAAGGAGGTCCGCGAGTCCAAGGTGCTGCGGGGCGTGGCGGGGGCCCTGCCCCACCAGGCGGACACCTGGTTCGCGGACTTCTCCTCGGTCCTCACGCAGAACGGCTTCCCGCAGGTCTTCAGCCCGTTCTCCAACGAGCCGATCACCGAGGTCCAGCCCCCCGACCCGGCGCTCGCGAGCAGCCCGGTCGCCCAGCGCGCCAAGCGATCCATCGTCAAGGTGATGGGTACCGCGCAGAGTTGCGGCAAGGTCCTCGAAGGCACCGGCTTCGTCTTCGGCGAGCGCCGGGTGATGACCAACGCGCACGTGGTCGGCGGAGTGGACGAACCCACGGTCCAGATCGGCGGCGAGGGCCGCAAGTACGACGCCAAGGTCGTCCTGTACGACTGGGAGCGCGACATCGCCGTCCTGGACGTGCCGGGCCTGAAGGCGCCCGCACTGCACTTCACCGGCAAGGACGCAGTCAGCAGCGACGACGCGATCGTCGCGGGCTTCCCGGAGAACGGCGCGTACGACATCCGCCCCGCGCGCGTGCGGGGGCGCATCACGGCCAACGGCGCCGACATCTACAAGCGCGGCACCGTCCACCGTGACGTCTACTCGCTGTACGCGACCGTCCGTCAGGGCAACTCGGGGGGCCCGCTGCTCACGCCCGAGGGCAAGGTCTACGGCGTGGTGTTCGCGAAGTCCCTCGACAACCCGGACACCGGCTACGCCCTCACCGCGGACGAGGTCCAGGAGGACATCGCCAAGGGCCGTACCGCCAACCAGCAGGTGGACAGCGACAGCTGCGCCCTCTGAGGCCGGGCGGGTCCTGTGCGGTGAAGTGCCGAGCGGGTCGCACCGCGGCGGTGAGGTGCCGGGCGGGTCGTCCCGCTGGGGTCAGGGACGGGAATGGCGCAGCCGGGCCGAGACCCAGCGGGCCCGGCGACGCAGGATGCGCGGAATGCCCAGCCGGGGATCGGTGTCCCGCACCTGCGGGGCGCCCCTCTGGTGGGAGCTCAGGCCCGCGGCCGAGCGGCGGTTGCGTGCTGCGTCACTGTAGTCGTGCGTCCAGCCCATACCCCGACGTGTGCCCCCGCCCCAAGGTCCATAACCGCCCCCACGCCCCCCAATTGGCCTATGCGCCGGGCATGTAACTGTTCGTAGAACAGCCGTTCACATCGGGGCGGCGGGAGGCCCCGGGCGGGGCTCACGGGCACCGCTCACCGACACTGCTCTCGGGCCCGCTCCGGGGCACGGCTCACCGGTCGGGCTCGGGGTCCTTCAGCCAGTTGATGAGCTCGGCCGAGAACGCCACCGGGTCCTCCTCGTGCGGGAAGTGCCCCAGACCGTCGAACAGCCGCCAGCGATAGGGCGCTTCGACGTACTCCCCGGACCCGGCCGCGCTGCGCGTACGCATCACCGGGTCGAGTGAACCGTGCAGATGGAGGGTGGGCACCCGGACCGGCCGCTTCATCCGGCGGTTGAACTGGATGCCGTCCGGGCGGGCCAGGGACCGCACCATCCATCGGTAGGGCTCGATCGAGCAGTGTGCCGTCGACGGGATGCACATCGCCCGCCGGTACGTCTCCACGGCCTCGTCGTCGGGCAGGCTCGGCCCCGACCAGTCGCGGATCAGCCGGCCGACCAGGGCGCCGTCGTCGGCGGTGAGCCGGCGCTCGGGAATCCAGGGCCGCTGGAACCCCCAGATGTAGGAACCCGCCGACGTCTGCTTGACGTCCGAGAGCATCGCCGACCGCCACCGCCGAGGATGCGGCATCGAGGACACCGCGAGCCGGCGGACGAGCTTGGGACGCATCACGGCGGCCGTCCAGGCCAGATAACCGCCCAGGTCGTGGCCGACCAGCGCGGCATCGGGCTCGCCGAGGGACCGGACGACCCCGGTGATGTCCAGGGCGAGGTTCGCGGGGTCGTAGCCCCGCGGTGTGCGGTCGCTGCCGCCGACCCCGCGCAGGTCCATCGCCACGGCCCGGAAACCCGCGTCCGCGAGGGCGACCAGCTGGTGCCGCCAGGTCCACCAGAACTGCGGGAAGCCGTGCAGCAGCAGCACCAGCGGCCCGTCGCCCACTTCCGCGATGTGGAAACGCGCGCCGTTGGCCGCCACGTCCCGGTGGATCAGCCCCTTGGCGCCGGGCACGTCGAGCCGTACGGGGGACGCGGGCTGATTCGAGGGGGCGGCCGGGGCGGTCGCGGGGTCGGTCATGACGTCGAGCGTGCCACAGCCTCGACGACGTCGTCGGCCGGGGCGGGCCGACGGGGGTGGGGCTTGGCGTTCTGCAGCACGCCCGCCGTCTCCTTCATGGACGCGGCGACCTTCTGCGGGCCCTGGCCCTTCTTGGCCTTCTTCGAGAAGACCACGCCGATGAGCGTCAGCACGACGGCGATCACGACGTTCGCCGCGAACGACAGCAGGAAGCAGATCGCCAGGTTCCACTCGCTCCAGGTGCGGATGCCGTACGCCAGCGCGAAGCTCAGCATGGGCAGGGAGAAGAGCAGGACCGCGCCGGCCGCGGTGAACGCCCCGCCGCCGATCACCCCGCGCTTGACGTCCTGCCTGAGCTGGGCCTTGGCCAGCGCGATCTCGTCGTGCACCAGCGCGGACATCTCGGCCGTCGCCGAGGCGAACAGTTGGCCGACCGTGCGTTCGGCTCCGACCGGGCTGCCGTCGGGTGCGCTCATCGGGGTCTCCCTCATATGCGTTTGTACGGTCCTGTCTGCGGTCCTGTCAGATCATGCCGGACCGTCGTCGCCGTCGCCTGCCCCGCCCGCCACTTCGGCAAGCCTGCGGTGCTCGGCGGCCTTGCGTTCGTAGATCGCCGCCATGCGCAGGTGGTACTCCGGGTCGTCCTGCTCGTAGACGTCCGGGATGCCGTCCTGGTCGTCGTCGCGCTCCTCCGCGGCCCACAGCGCCTGGTACTTCGCGTTCCTCATCTTCAGCAGCACGCTCGCGAGGACCGCCGCGACGAGCGAGCCGGTGAGGACGGCCGCCTTGACGCCGTCGGTGAGCACCGGGTCGCCCTCGAAGGCCAGTTCGCCGATGAGCAGCGACACGGTGAAGCCGATCCCGGCGAGGGAGGCGACCGCGAAGACGTCCGGCCAGACCAGGTCCTCGGAGAGGGAGGCCCGGGTGAACCGGGCGGTCAGCCAGGTCCCGCCGAAGATCCCGACCGCCTTGCCGACGACCAGCCCGAGCACCACCCCGAGCGTCTCCGGCTGGGTGAAGACCTTGCCCAGCGCCTCGCCGGAGACCGCGACCCCCGCGCTGAACAGGGCGAACAGCGGCACCGCCACACCGGCGGACAGGGGGCGCACGAGGTGCTCGATGTGTTCGCCGGGGGAGCGCTCCTCGCCCTCGCGCCGGGTGCACCGCAGCATCAGCCCCATCGCGACCCCGGCGATGGTGGCGTGCACACCGCTGTTGTACATCAGCGCCCAGATGACGAGCGCGAGCGGTACGTAGACGTACCAGCCGCGTACGCCCTTTCTGAGCAGCAGCCAGAACACGGCGAGGCCGGCGAACGCGCCGCCGAGGGCGGCGAAGTCGAGGCCGTCGGTGAAGAACACCGCGATGATCAGGATCGCGCACAGGTCGTCGACGACGGCGAGGGTGAGCAGGAAGGCCCGCAGCGCGTTCGGCAGGGAGGTGCCGATGACGGCGAGCACGGCCAGCGCGAAGGCGATGTCGGTCGCCGTGGGCACCGCCCACCCGGACAGCGAGCCGCCGCCGGCGAGGCTGGTGAGGGTGTAGACGAGCGCGGGCACGGCCATGCCGCACAGCGCCGCCACCACGGGCAGCGCGGCCGTCCTCGGGTCCTTGAGGTCACCGGCGACCAGTTCGCGCTTGAGTTCGATGCCGGCGACGAAGAAGAAGACTGCGAGCAGGCCGTCGGCCGCCCAGTGCGCCACCGACAGGTCGAGGCCCAGCGCCGCGGGACCGAAGTGGAAGTCGCTGACGCTCGCGTAGCTGTCGTGCAGCGCGGGGACGTTGACCCAGACCAGCGCGGTCACCGCGGCCAGGAGCAGCAGACAGCCGCCGACGGTCTCGGTGCGCAGCGCGTCGGCCACGAAGGTCCGCTCGGGCAGGGAGAGCCGGCCGAGGACCTTGCGGGTGGGGGTGGTGCGGGACGCGGCCACGGGGGAGACCTCCGGTCGGGACAGCACGGATCACTCGCCGACCAGACTTCCCGGCACACCTGTTCCTTAGCTTAGCTAAAGGGCACCCCGCGCGCTCGTCGCGGGGTGCCCTTCGGGGTCGTGCGGGCCCGTCGAACCGGGCGGGTCAGTCCTCGCTCGGCGCCGCCGGCAGCTTGGCCTGGATCAGGTCCATCACCGTGGAGTCGGTCAGCGTGGTGACGTCGCCGAGCTGCCTGTTCTCCGCCACGTCACGCAGCAGACGCCGCATGATCTTCCCGGAGCGCGTCTTCGGCAGCTCCTGCACCGGCAGGATGCGCTTGGGCTTGGCGATCGGCCCGAGGGTGGCGCCGACGTGGTTGCGCAGGTCGGCGACGAGGCTCTCGTCCTCGGCGTTCGCCGTGCCGCGCAGGATCACGAACGCCACGATCGCCTGACCGGTGGTCTCGTCGGCCGCCCCGACGACGGCCGCCTCGGCCACGGAGGGGTGCGACACGAGCGCGGACTCCACCTCGGTCGTCGAGATGTTGTGGCCCGACACGAGCATCACGTCGTCGACGCGCCCGAGGAGCCAGATGTCCCCGTCGTCGTCCTTCTTCGCCCCGTCGCCGGCGAAGTACTTGCCCTCGAACCGCGACCAGTACGTGTCGAGGAACCGCTGGTCGTCACCCCAGATGGTGCGCAGCATCGAGGGCCACGGCTCGGTCAGGACCAGGTAACCGCCGCCGCCGTCGGGGACCTCCCGCGCCTCGTCGTCCACCACCGTGGCGGAGATGCCCGGCAGCGGCGTCTGCGCCGAGCCCGGCTTGGTCGCCGTCACGCCCGGCAGCGGGGAGATCATCATCGCGCCGGTCTCGGTCTGCCACCAGGTGTCCACGATCGGCGTCGTGTCGGCGCCGATGTGCTTGCGGTACCAGATCCACGCCTCGGGGTTGATGGGCTCACCGACCGAGCCGAGCACCCGCAGACTGCTGAGGTCGAACTTCGCGGGGATGTCGTCGCCCCACTTCATGAACGTGCGGATGGCCGTGGGCGCCGTGTACAGGATCGTCACCCCGTACTTCTGCACGATCTCCCAGAACCGGCCCTGGTGCGGGGTGTCCGGCGTGCCCTCGTACATGACCTGCGTCGCGCCGTTGGCCAGCGGCCCGTAGACGATGTACGAGTGGCCGGTGACCCAGCCGACGTCGGCCGTGCACCAGTACACGTCCGTCTCCGGCTTGAGATCGAAGACGGCGTGGTGGGTGTACGACGTCTGGGTGAGGTAGCCGCCGGAGGTGTGCAGGATGCCCTTGGGCTTACCCGTCGTGCCGGACGTGTACAGGATGAACAGGGGGTGCTCGGCCCCGAACGCCTGCGGGGTGTGCTCGCTGCTCTGCCGGTCGACGATCTCGTGCCACCACACGTCACGCGTGTCGTTCCACGCGACGTCCTGTCCGGTGCGGCGGACGACGAGGACGTGCTCGACATTGCCGGCCCGGTCGGCGGCGTCGTCGACGGCGGGCTTGAGCGCGGAGGGCTTGCCGCGCCGGTAGCCGCCGTCGGAGGTGATGACCACGCGCGCGTCCGCGTCCTGGATACGGGTCGCGAGCGCGTCGGCGGAGAAGCCGCCGAACACCACGGAGTGCGCGGCGCCGATCCGGGCGCACGCGAGCATCGCCACGGCCGCCTCCGGGATCATCGGCAGGTACACCGCGACCCGGTCGCCGGCCCGGACACCCAGCTCCAGCAGAGCGTTGGCCGCCTTGCTGACCTCGTCCTTCAACTGGCCGTAGGTGAGGGCCCGGCTGTCCCCGGGCTCCCCCTCGAAGTGGATGGCGACCCGGTCGCCGTGGCCGGCCTCGACATGCCGGTCGACGCAGTTGTAGGCGACGTTGAGTTCGCCGTCCTCGAACCACTTGGCGAACGGCGGATTCGACCAGTTCAGCGTCTCGGTCGGCTCCTTGGCCCAGGTCAGCCGCCGGGCCTGCGCCGCCCAGAAGCCGAGCCTGTCCGCCCTGGCCTGCTCGTACGCCTCCGCCGTGACGTTGGCGTTCTCGGCCAGGTCGGCAGGCGGCGCGAAGCGGCGCTCCTCCTTCAAGAGGTTGGCCAGGCTTTCGTTGCTCACGACATCTCCCTTACGGTGCTTTGCCGGGGCGACCGTTGTGTCCCAGGCCACAGCTCATCAGACCCGGACCCCCGATGACAAGGGCCTTCCTCTGATTGGTTTAGACCTGTGGGCGGGTGGCCCCGCGGCTAGGACGCCACCCGTTCCCACGGACCCGGACGGAGATCGGTTCACGCGCGGGTGTCGTGCAGGACCGTTCCGGTCGAGCCGGGCGTCCCGGTCGGGTCTGCCTTACCCGCCGTATGCGCCGGGTCTGCCGTACCTGCCGGGTCCGTCGTACCTTCCGGGGCCGACGTACCTGCCGGGTCCGTCGTCGCGGTCGTGGGGGCGACCCGGTCGAAGACTCCGCCGTCCGGAGCCTCCTCGGTGAGCAGATACGCCTGCGCCTCTCCCACGTGGAAGTACATCCCGTGCAGTTCGAGCCCGCCGTCGCGCAGGGCACGGGCGACGGAGTCGTGGGCTCTCAGGTGTTCCAGTTGCTGAATGACGTTGGTCAGGCACAGCTGTTCGACGGCATCGGCCGGTTCGCGGCCTGCCAGGCGGGCCCAGGGGCGGTTCTTGTCGGTCGCGCGGTCCAGACTGGGCCTGCCGTGCCGCAGCCAGCGTTTGAGGGGGGACTGCGTGCCGTGCGGGTCGGTCTTGAGCAGGGCCTGCATCGCTCCGCAGCCGGAGTGCCCGCAGACCGTGATCGACCGGACGTGCAGCACGTCCACGGCGTACTCGATCGCCGCCGCCACCGAGTCGTCGCCGCTCTCCTCGCCGGGCAGCGGCACGAGGTTGCCTACGTTGCGTACGACGAAGAGGTCGCCCGGACCGCTGGAGGTGATCATCGACGTGACGAGCCGGGAGTCGGCGCAGGTCAGGAACAGCTGCGAGGGCTGCTGCCCCTCGCGCGCCAGCCGGGCCAGCTCATCCCGGACCAGCGGGGCGGTGTTCTGCTGGAACGCGCTGATCCCACGCGCCAGTTGATGCCCGCGCGGCCCCTCGGCCGCCTTCTCCCGGGGTGTGCCCGCGGCCGGGGTCGTCGGGGCCTCGCACTGGTGGTTGCGCCACGGTGTCCAGGGCCGGCAGCGGCAGCCGGCCGCCGAGGTGCCGGCGGGTTCGGCGATCCGGGTGCCGGCGCGTCCGGTGATCTCGACGGAGCCCCCGTGCGCCTGGTGTGCCTGCTGCCAGTCCTGCAGCGACTCGTACGCCGCGTGGTCCATGAACGATCCGTCCAGCTCCACGACGGCGGGCGCCGAGCGCGGGACCTGGTGCAGGGCGCGGCTGAGGCGCGGCACGGCGAGGAACGTCAACTGGCCGCGCACATGGACGTGATGGACCCCGTCCTTCTCCACGTGCGTGATGCGCGTACGGGTGAGGCGGTGCAGGGCGACGCCGACGGCCACGGCGATGCCGAGCGCGACCCCCTCCAGGACGCCGAGGGCGACGACACCGAAGGTGGTGACGGCGTAGACCAGCACCTCGCGGTGACGGGTCACCGTGCGGATGTGGTGCAGGGAGACCATCTGGACGCCGACGGCCATCACGAGGGCGGCGAGTGAGGCGAGCGGGATCAGCTCCAGGCAGGGGACCAGGAACAGGGCGGCCGCCACCACCCAGACGCCGTGCAGCATCGTGGAGTGCCGACTGGTGGCGCCGGCGCGGACGTTTGCGGTGCTGCGGACGGCGACGCCGGCGATGGGCAGGCCGCCGAGGATGCCGGAGACGACGTTGGCCGCGCCCTGGCCGCGCAGCTCCCGGTCGAGGTCCGAGCGCCCCACGTCGGTCCGTCCCGCCGCCAGCTTGTCCATGGCGACGGCCCCGAGGAGCGACTGCACGCTGCACACCAGGGTGGTGGTGAGCACGGCGGCGAGGATGCCGAGCACCGGTCCGTCGGGCACGCCGGCCAGGGCATGGCTCCGCCAGGACGGAAGGTCGACCTTGGGCAGGCTCAGGGCGGCGATCGAGGCGGTGGCCGTGGCACCCGCGACGGCCACGAGGGCGGCCGGGACGATACGCAGCCGCCGCCCGACGCGGCCGGGCAGGTGCGGCCAGGCGAGCAGCAGGACAAGGGTGAGGACGCTCACGGAGACCGCGGCGGGGTCCAGATGGGCCAACTGGGCAGGCAGGGCGCCGATGTTGGCGCTGACCGAGCTCTGCGGGGTGCCGCCGAGCACGATGTGGAGCTGGGCGACGGCGATGGTGACACCGATGCCGGCGAGCATGCCGTGCACGATCGCGGGGCTGACGGCGAGCGCCGAACGGGCCACGCGCAGCTGGGCCAGGCCCAACTGCGCGAGGCCGGCGAGGACGGTGATGGCGCAGGTGGTGCGCCAGCCGTACTGGTGGATCAGGTCGGCGGTGACGACGGTGAGGCCCGCCGCCGGTCCGCTGACCTGCAGAGGGGAGCCGCCCAGGCGCCCGGCGACGAGACCGCCGACGGCGGCGGCGACCAGCCCGGCCTGGAGCGGGGCGTCGGTGGCCAGGGCGATGCCCAGGGACAGGGGGAGTGCGATCAGGAAGACCGCGATGGAGGCCGACAGATCGGCGGCCGGGACACGGAACCGGCGACGCGGTCCCTTCGGGGGGCTGTGCGGCTGGTGATCACGCTCCGTCCGGTTGGGGTCCGGGTCGGTGGCGTGGGTGGGGACGCAGGCGGACATGGTCTCCCGTCTCCTCCGGGGCTGCGCGGTCGCGTGGGTCGCGGCCGTGGGGCACGGCGTTTCAGTGGCGGGAATTCTCAACGCTCAGTAAACGAATCGTAATGCAGAGTAAAGGATGTGCAAGAACATTAGCCGCAAATGGGTCATTAGATCACTCAGGAGGATGAATGAAGCATTTCATCGGCTTGTCGTATTAATCATGATCGGAACTCTGTGCGACCTTGGCCGCTCTGCTCCCGAGCCAAGGAAGAAGGTGGGCGGACCATGGCCGTCACCCAGAGGATCACCGCCGGTGTCACGCTCGCCGCGACCTGCGCCGCGGCGCTCGCCGGATGCGGAATCGGTGAGCCGGCGGGCACCACCGGCTCATCCGGCACCGGCAGAACGGGGAAGGAGGACCGGCAGGGCGTGTCCGCCACGAAGGAGGGTGTGCCGGCCCCGCCGAAGACGGCGGTCCGGCTGATCGGCGACGGCTCCACCGCGTACACCGGTGTGCAGCCCCACCTCCCGAGGCCCGCACGGCTGAAGCCCGGTCAGAAGCCCCCGCAGTTCGTGGTGTTCTCCTGGGACGGCGCGGGGGAGGACAGCCAGCGGCTCTTCTCGCACTTCCGCAAGGTGGCACGGGCCAACAACGCCACCATGACGTACTTCCTCAGCGGCGTGTACATGCTGCCGGAGGAGAAGCGGGATCTGTACCGCCCGCCCCAGCACTCCCCGGGCCGCTCGGACATCGGCTTCAACGACGTCCGCGGAATCAAGGACACCGTGGACCAGCTGCGGGGCGCGTGGCTGGAGGGCAACGAGATCGGCACGCACTTCAACGGCCACTTCTGCGGTGCCGGGGGCGGGGTCGGCGAGTGGTCGGCCGAGGAGTGGAAGAGCGAGATCGCCCAGGCCAAGGCGTTCGTGAAGGCGTGGAAGACCAACACCGGCACGGACGAGGCCGAGCCGCTGCCCTTCGACTACGACAAGGAGCTGATCGGCGCCCGCACGCCCTGCCTGGAAGGCCGGACGAACTTCATGCGCGCGGCCCGCGAACTCGGCTTCCGCTACGACACCAGCGGCGTCAAGGACCAGGTCTGGCCCGAGAAGAAGGACGGGCTGTGGGACTTGTCGATGCAACTCGTCCCCGTCCCGGGCCGCGACTTCGAGACGCTGACCATGGACTACAACTTCTACGTCAACCAGTCCGGGGCCCGGGCCGGGGCGGCGGGGCAGCGGGAGCACTGGGGTGATCAGTTCCGCGACGGTCTGCTCGCGGGCTTCGAGCGCGCCTACGAGGGCAACCGTGCGCCCCTGATCATCGGCAACCACTTCGAGTCCTGGAACGGCGGCGTCTACATGCGTGCCGTCGAGGAGACGATCGAGGCGGTCTGCGGCAAGCCCGACGTGCGCTGCGTCTCCTTCCGGCAGCTGGCCGACTGGCTCGACGCCCAGGACCCGGAGGTCCTGGACAGACTGAGCACCCTGAGGGTCGGGCAGGCGCCGAAGAGGGGCTGGAAGAACTTCCTTTCCGCCGGACCGGCACCGGCCCCGAAGGGGGTTCCGGGCGCTCCGGCGGCCAGGCCGAAGGACTGAGCGGCGCCGGCGCGGGGGTGGAGGCGGCCAGGTCGGAGCCCCGGGCCGGGCCAGGGCAGGGGTCGGCCCTGCGCTGAACGGGCGCCCGGTGCTCAGACCCTGGCCGCGACGTCCTCGGTGAGCACGAACTCGGGGTCGATCTGCGCGGCCAGATCGGACCCCGTCCGCTCGTTGCCCCAGCTGCTCGCGTTCTTCAGGTGGAAGTGCGCCATCTGCCGGGTGTAGCGCTCCCAGTCGCGCAGCTCGTACGTGGCGTCGGCGGCTCGGTGCAGCGTGCGCAGGGACTCCCGGTTGGGCGCCTCCAGGCGCTCGAAGCGGGGCGGGCGCCCCTTCTCCAGGGCGCGCACCCAGTCCGAGTGCCCGAAGGCCACCAGCAGGTCGTCGCCGACCTCGGCACGGAGGAAGTCGAGGTCGTCGTCGCCCCGCACCTTGTTGCCGACTACCTTCAAGGCGACGCCGTAGTCACTGGCGTACTCCTTGTACTGGCGGTAGACGGAGACGCCCCTGCGGGTCGGCTCGGCGACGAGGAAGGTCATGTCGAAGCGCGTGAACATGCCGGACGCGAAGGAGTCCGAACCGGCCGTCATGTCGACCACCACGTACTCGTCGCGGCCGTCCACCAGATGGTTCAGGAACAGCTCCACCGCACCCGTCTTGGAGTGGTAGCAGGCGACCCCCAGGTCGGCGTCGCTGAAGGGGCCCGTGACCATCAAACGGACGGCGCCGCCGTCGAGTTCCACCGGACGGGCACAGGCGTCGTAGATGGCGTTGGGCTCGCAGATCCGCACCAAGCGCGAGCCGTCGCCGGGCGGACTGGTCTTGATCATCGTCTCGGCGGAGGCGATCCGGGGGTTGGAGCCGCGCAGGTGGTTCTTGATCAGTGCCAGCCGGTCGCCCATCGCGGGCAGTTCGGCGGCCTCCGACTCGTCCAGGCCGAGGGCGGCGCCCAGGTGCTGGTTGATGTCGGCGTCGACGGCGACGACCGGGGCTCCGGAGGCGGCGAGGTGGCGGATGAACAGGGAGGACAGCGTGGTCTTGCCACTCCCGCCCTTCCCGACGAAAGCAATTTTCATGTTCACTAACGGTAGTGGGGTGAGTGCCGGGGGTGTCCGTGCGGCGACGGAAGACCACTCCTTCGAGGGTCGGTGCCGAGTGCGCGTACTGTCGTACTCATGAGTACGACTGGTGCGGCCGCCGATCCGCTCGCGGCCCTGGCAGAGCTTCCCGGCGTGGCCGAGTCCGTGGAGTCGGTGCGCAAGGCTGTCGACCGCGTCTACGGCCACCGCGTCATGCGGCGCCGGAGCAACGCGGTCACCTCCGAGGCGGCCCTGCGCGGCGCGCGCGGCTCGGCGGCGCTGTCCGGCGCCGACTGGGCCCTCGAAGAGGTGCGCCGCCGCACGGACTTCAGCGGCCAGGACGGGGACGGCGAGGCCCGCACCATGGGCGCCGCGCTGCGGTTGAGCGCCGAGGCGGGCCAACTGCTGTCGATCTGGCGGCAGTCCCCCCTGCGGGTGCTGGCGCGGTTGCATCTGGTGGCGGCCGGCCATGACGACGCGCGCGTGGGACGGCCCCGGCAGGACGGGGAGCAGGTCGACGAGCCCCTGATCGAGCTTCCGCTGCCGGGTGCCGCCGAGGTCGCCGGACGTCTCGACGGCCTCTCCGAGCTGATCATCCGGGGCGGTTCCGCCCCTGCCCTGGTGACCGCCGCCGTCGTCCACGGCGAACTGCTCGCCCTGCGGCCCTTCGGCAGCCACAACGGTCTCGTCGCGCGCGCGGCCGAGCGCATCGTCCTGATCGGCAGCGGGCTGGACCCCAAGTCGGTGTGCCCGGCGGAGGTCGGCCACGCGGAACTCGGCCGCGCCGCCTATGTGGCCGCCCTCGACGGCTATGTCTCCGGCAGTCCGGACGGCATGGCCGCCTGGATCGCCCACTGCGGCAGGGCCGTCGAACTGGGTGCGCGCGAGTCGACGGCGGTGTGCGAGGCACTGCAGCGCGGAGCCGCCTAGGCGCGGTGGGGATCGGGGGACCCGACTGCCGGGTAAACGGGCGGAGAACCCCCGGAAAAGGGTTGCGGCGGTACGAGAATTCGTACCGCCGCTGGCATGTTCACCTGGTTACCAAGCGTCCTCGATATATGCCCATCAGGCCGGGATCTATGGCCCGTGACCTGGTGCGGCTGGCCCGTAATCGACGGGTCGACGTCGCGTGGGTGCCTGGTGTTCATGCTAGGTCCGTGGGGCCAAAATGAGTTTTTAAAGGTGATCCTCTCGGATGTCCTTTGGTCTCGCGGGCCTTGAATCCTTTCTACTCCAGGATCGGGACAAGCGGAACCCCTCGATGTGCTTCTTTACTTTTAGGTTCAAACAGCGTGAATCGACCGTGGCGATGAGGCCACCCGGGTCAGGCCGTCGCGACCCGCCGCCGGCTCGCGTACCAGACGAGCCCGGCGGTGGCCGCCGCGGCGCCTATGGCGGCGGCCGCGAGCAGGGCGGGACGCGGTGGCACGGCCAGACGCTGCTTGAGGCGCACCGGGCGGTGGAAGTCGAGGATGGGCCACCCGCGCGCGAGGGCCTCCCTGCGCAGGGTCCGGTCCGGGTTCACCGCGTGCGGGTGCCCCACGGCCTCCAGCATCGGCAGGTCGGTCGCCGAGTCGCTGTACGCGTAGCAGTGCGCGAGGTCGTACTCCTCGGACTCGGCCAGGTCCCGGATCGCCTGGGCCTTGGTCGGGCCGTAGGCGTAGTACTCCACTTCCCCGGTGAAACAGCCGTCGTCGCCGACGACCATCCGGGTCGCCACCACCCGGTCGGCACCCAGGAGCTCGCCGATCGGCTCGACCACCTCGGCGCCGGAGGTGGAGACGATGACGACGTCCCGCCCGGCGGTGTGGTGCTCCTCGATGAGGGAGGCGGCCTCGTCGTAGATGATCGGGTCGATCAGGTCGTGCAGGGTCTCGGCGACGATGTCCTTCACCTGCTGGACGTTCCAGCCGCGGCAGAGCGCGGACAGATACTTCCGCATGCGCTCCATCTGGTCGTGGTCGGCGCCGCCCGCGAGGAACACGAACTGGATGTACGCCGTCCGCAGGGCGGCTCTGCGGTTGATCAGGCCGCCTTGGTAGAACGACTTGCTGAAGGTGAGCGTGCTCGACTTCGCAATGACCGTCTTGTCCAGGTCAAAGAAGGCCGCTGTGCGGGGCAAGGAGTGGTTTTCCACGACGCCGAGCATATGCGCCCGCCATTCGGGCTAGTGTGGGGCGCGTGGGTTTGCCTGAGAGGGCTCTCGGGTACACCATGGAAGTCACGGATCGTTCGCGACCGTGCTAACGCGGCCCGGCTCCTCCCCCCCCGAGTCGGCCGTGGAGACGACCCCCACTCTCCCCCCCGGTGGGGGTCGTCGCATGTCCGCATGTGTTTCTCCCTCCGCGACCCGGCCCACGAAGCCTCTCCGAGCCTCGTGGGTTTTTCTGTGCCTCAGCGCAGGATACGTCACTCTCCGTAGTTGTGGGGCTGCGCTGTGGAAGTCGTTCCGGAGTCGCCTGTTCGGGTGACGGAGATATTCACAGCCATCGAGTTGTCCACAGATTTAGACCATGATCCACATCATTTCCGAGATCGCCGCACCGTGATTCCAGCGCATCCCGGCGGCGGCCTCTTCACGGCCGGTTCCGTTTCCGGATGCGTGGGGCCGGTATCCGCCGGCCGCCTGGACGGCGGTCGATCACCGGCCCCCGCACAGGAGTTGACCACGGGCGCCCGCGACACGGATCACATGGATCACGTGGATCACATGGATCACATGGATCACATGGAATACGCGGATCACGCGGAGCGCCCCGGGCGAAGCAGTGAAGGGGCTGGGAAACATGGCGGGAGCCATCACCGACGACCGGCCGCCCGCCGCCGAGGGGCGGCAGGGCCGGCCGTTGATCGTCACCGAGGACGTGGAACTGCTGGACGACCTGCTGCGCCTCTGCGCGGCGGCGGGCGCCCGGCCGGAGGTCCACCACGGGGTGCCCGAGGGCCGGGGCCGGTGGGAGGCGGCGCCTCTGGTGCTCGTCGGGGACGACGCGGCGCGGCGGCTGCGCGGTGCCACGCGCCGACGAGGAGTCGTCCTCGTCGGCAAGGACCAGGACGACTCCGGTGTCTGGCAGCGGGCCGTGCAGATCGGAGCCGACCACGTCCTGATGCTGCCCGACGGCGAGCAGTGGCTGGTCGACCGCATCGCCGACGTGGCGGAGGGCGTCGGCCGGCCCGCGCTCACCGTCGGCGTGATCGGCGGCCGGGGCGGGGCCGGCGCGTCCACACTGGCCTGCGCTCTCGCCGTCACCTCGGCGCGACAGGGCACGCGCACCCTTCTCGTGGACGCCGATCCGCTGGGCGGCGGCCTGGACGTGCTCCTGGGCGGCGAGAGCGCCGACGGACTGCGCTGGCCCGCCTTCGCCGCCTCGCGCGGCCGGGTCGGCGGCGGCGCCCTGGAGGAGTCGCTGCCGGAACTGCACTCCCTGCGCGTGCTGAGCTGGGACCGGGGCGACGCCGTCGCCGTCCCGCCCCAGGCCGTCCGGGCGGTCCTCGCCGCGGGCCGGCGGCGAGGCGGAGCAGTCGTCGTCGACCTGCCGCGCCGCATCGACGAGGGCGTCGCCGAAGCACTCGCCCAGCTCGACCTCGCTCTCCTGGTCGTCCCCGCCGAACTGCGCGCGGTCGCCGCCGCCTCCCGTGTCGCCTCCGCCTTCGGCATGGTCCTGCGCGATCTCCGGGTCGCGGTCCGCGGGCCGTACGCCCCCGGCCTCGGCGACCACGAGGTGGCCCGCCTGCTGGGGCTTCCGCTCGCGGGCGAGGTGCCCACCGAGACCGGTCTGCCGGACGGCGGCAGACCACCGGGCGGCGCCCCGCGCGGACCGCTCGCGCGCTTCTGCGAGGGCTTCTGGGAGCGGGTCGCGGTCAGGGGTGAGGCGGCGTGAAGCGCCTGCCCGGAGAGCCGCCGGGGCCCGCGACGTGCCCCCGGTCGCCGGTCGGAGGTGCGGGCGAATGAGCGGGATGCCCGACGACAGCCTGCTGGACGGGGTGCGTCAGTGGCTCGTCGAGAGCGGTGCCGAGCCGACACCGGCGCGGGTCGCGCAGGCGCTGCGGGAACGGGGACGTGTCCTCGGGGACGCCGAGGTGCTCGGAGCGGCGGAGCGGCTGCGGTCGGAGCTGGTGGGGAGCGGACCGCTGGAACCGCTGCTCGCCGACGCGTCGGTCACCGACGTACTGGTGTCGGCGCCGGACCGGGTGTGGGTGGACCGGGGCGGCGGCCTGGAACTGACCGGGATCTCCTTCCCGGACGCGGCCGCCGTACGACGGCTCGCGCAGCGCCTGGCAGCCGTCGCCGGACGCCGGCTGGACGACGCCCGGCCGTGGGTGGACGCCCGGCTCCCGGACGGCACCCGGCTCCACGCGGTGCTCCCACCGGTGGCCGTCGGATCGACGTGCCTCTCCCTGAGAGTCGTCCGGCCCCGCGCCTTCACCCTCGCCGAACTGGTGACGGCGGGCACGGTGCCGCCCGGCGGCGACCGCGTCCTGCGGGCGCTGATCCGCTCCCGGTTGTCGTACGTCATCAGCGGCGGGACGGGCACCGGGAAGACCACGCTCCTGAGTGCGCTGCTCGGCCTGGTCGACCCCGGCGAGCGGATCGTGCTGGCAGAGGACTCGGCGGAGCTGCGGCCCGACCATCCGCATGTGGTGCGGCTGGAGGGCAGACCGGCCAACCAGGAGGGTGTCGGACTCGTCGAACTGCGGGATCTGGTGCGCCAGGCACTGCGGATGCGCCCGGACCGCCTGGTGGTCGGCGAGGTGCGGGGCGATGAAGTCGTCGCGTTGCTCGCCGCCTTGAACACCGGCCACGAGGGCGGCTGCGGGACGCTCCACGCCAATGCCGCCGGCCAGGTGCCGGCCCGGCTGGAGGCGCTCGGCACGGCCGCCGGGCTCGACCGGGCGGCGCTGCACAGCCAGTTGGCGGCCGCGCTGTCGGTGGTCCTGCACCTCGTACGGGACCGGGGCGGGCGACGGCGGATCGCCGAGGTGCATGTGCTGGAGCGGGACGGGTCGGGGCTGGTGAGGACCGTGCCGGCGCTCCGCTGGGGCGAGGAGGCGTTCGTGTACGAGCGGGGCTGGGAGCGGCTGCGGGGGCTGATCGGGGAGGGGCTGCGCGGCGCGGGTGGCGGGGTCCCGGACGGGCTGGAGGGTCCGGACAGGTCGAACGGGCTGGAGAGGAAAGGGCAGTGGTGACGGGGGTCGGGGAGATGACGGTCGGGGCGGTGGCCGTGGCCTGTGCGGGGGCGGCGGGCTGGATGTCGGACGGGACACGCGGCGCCGGGGTGCGCAGGGCGCGGCTGCTGCTGCCGGGAGGCGGACCGGTGGGGCCACCGCCCTGGGCCCGGGTGACCGCCCGGGCGCGGCGGCTGGGAGCCGAGTGGTGGGCCCCGGCGGCCGGACTGGTGATCGCGGTCCTGGGAGCCTCGGTGCTGCCGGTCCTCGCGGGGGCGGCGGCCGTGCCGGTGCTGAGGCGGGCGCGGCGGGCGGCGGAGGAGAGCAGGGCCCGGCAGCGGCGGGGCGACGCGGTGCTCGCGCTGTGCTCGGCGGTCGCCGGTGAGGTACGGGCCGGGCGGCAACCGGGTGCGGCGCTGTCCCGGGCCGCGCGGGACTCCGGAGGGCTGGGGGATGCCGGGGCGGCTGTACTGGCGGCGGCTCGGTTCGGCGGTGACGTGCCGGGTGCCCTGGCGCACGCGGCACGGCAGCCGGGCGCCGAGGGGCTGCTGGGACTCGCCGCGTGCTGGCGGGTGGCCGTCGACCGGGGTGCGGGCCTCGCCGCCGGGCTCGACCGGCTGGAGGGTGCCCTGCGCGCCGAGCGGGACCAGCGGGCCGACCTGCGAGCCCAGTTGGCCGGCGCCCGCTCGACGGCGGTGATGCTCGCCGGGCTCCCGGTCCTGGGGCTTCTGCTCGGCAGCGCGCTCGGCGCCGATCCCCTGCACGTGCTGCTGCACAGTCCTGCCGGGCTGGGCTGTCTGTTCGTCGGGGCCGTGCTGGAGGGCGCGGGTCTGTGGTGGGCGCTGCGGATCGTGCGGGGAGCTGAGGCGGCGTGAACGGTGAGGTCGTCCACAGGCTGGGGATGGTGGCCTGCGGGGTCGGTGGACTGTGGTGGCTGGCCCGGTCGCTCGGCACCGCGCGGCGTGAGCGGAGGCTGCGGGCTCGGTTTGCGGCCGTGCTGACCCCCGCCGCCGGTCCGCCCCGGCGGAGCCGCGTCCCCCGGGACGCGGTGCGGCGGTGGCTGCCGGTCGGCGGGGCGGTCTGCGCGGGGTGGGTGCTCGTCGGAGGCGTCCTGGGGCTGGTGGCGGGCCCTGCCGCCGGAGTCGGGGCCTGGCTCTGGCTGCGGAGGGCGCGACGCGAGGGCGCCGATGCGGGCCAGGCGTACGACGCCGCGGAGGTATCCCGCCAACTGCCTCTCGCCGCCGACCTGCTGGCCGCCTGCATCACGGCCGGAGCGAGTCCCGTGGTCGCCGCCCGGGCGGTGGGGGAAGCCCTGGGCGGGCCGGTGGGCGAGAGCCTGGCGAAGGGCTCGGCGGAGGTGCGGCTGGGGGGTGAACCGGCCGAGGCCTGGCGTGGGTTGGCGTCCCTGCCCGGCGCCGGGGCGCTGGCACGACTGCTGGAACGCGCAGACGAGTCCGGTGTACCGGCCGCGTCACCTGTCGCCCGCCTCGCCGCCGAGGCCCGTGCGGATCGGGGCCGTTCGGCGACGGAGCGGGCCCGCCGTGCCGCCGTGATGATCACCGCGCCGGTCGGGCTGTGCTTCCTGCCGGCCTTCATCACCGTGGGAGTGCTGCCCGTGGTCATGGGGCTCGCGGACGGGCTGTTGGGAGGTGGTGCCTGAAGCCGGCCGCCTGGTCGGCGGCGACGGCGATCAGTGGTGCTCGGGTGATCGCGTGATCGATAGGGATCAGCGGTGTCGTGTGGCCGTCGGTGGCCATCGGCAGCAAGACAACGAAACCTCACGGGGGTTGAAAGTGAACAGTTCGTCGAAGTCGTCGAAGTCGTCGAAGTCGCTGAAGTCGTCGCGGGCGTCGAAGGCGTTGGGGTCTGTCCGGGCGGCGGCGGAGGTGGTCCGCGCGTGGCTCGTGTGTGCCGTGATGTGCCGGGTGCGGGCGGCGCGGAGGGACGCGGGAATGGTGACCTCCGAGTACGCGGTCGGGATCATCGCGGCGGTGGCCTTCGCCGCGGTGCTCTACAAGGTGGTGACCAGTGGGCAGGTCCAGGAGGAGCTGCAGCAGATCGTCGGGCGGGCCCTCGATGGCGGGGCCTGAGCGGCGCGCCAGGCGGGGGCGCGGCGGGGCGCTGGGCGGCGACGGCGGGTTCGTGACGGCCGAGGCGGCCATGGTCCTGCCCGGGATGGTGCTGGTCGCGACGGCGCTCGTGTGGGGCCTGTTCGCCGCCTGCGCGCAGATCCAGGTCGTGGACGCCGCCCGGGCCGGCGCGCGGGCGGCAGCCCGGCAGGACCCGTCGGCCACGGTCGTGGCGACCGCCCGGCACACGGCGCCGGACGGGGCGGAGGTGACCGTGAGCCGGGAGGGTGACCTCGTCCGGGTCGTGGTCTCGGCCCCGGTGCCGGGGCCGGACGGGCTGGGCATCGACGTGAGCCATGCGGCTGTGGCGCTGGCGGAGGAGACGGTGGGGGCGGTCGGCGGGGAGGGGGTGGGGGCCGGGTGAGCACGTCCTCGTGGCTCTACGGGCGGTCGCGGACCGCCCGGCCGGACCGACCGATCAGGTCAGGCTGTCCGGCCAGGTCAGGCTGTCCGGCCAGGTTGGCCAGGTCGGTCCGGTCGGAGAGGGGATCCGCGACCGTCTGGGCGGTCGGTGCGATCGCGGCGCTGTGTGCCGTGTTCGGTGCCGTACTCCTGCTGGGGCAGGCCGTGGTGATCCGGCATCAGGCGGCCGCGGCGGCCGACCTCGCGGCGCTCGCCGCCGCCGATCACTGGATGAAGGGCAGCGCGGGGGCCTGTGCGACGGCGCGGCGGGTGGCGAGGGCGCAGGGCGGCAGGCTCGTGCGGTGCGAGGTCGAGGGGGAGATCTCGGACGTCACCGCGGTCTCGGACCTGGGGCCCCTCACCGCCGAGGCCAGGGCCAGGGCGGGCCCACCGGTCGCACCCGGCTCACCGGTCCCATCGGACCCGAGAGCCTCGGGGTAGGACTGGAGGGCCTCTGGAGAGCCGCTGAAGGGCCGTACAGGCCACCGCGCAGGGCACGACCGGGAAACTGTGCGGTCACCCACACGGCGGCGGCCTGCGGGCCCCGCCTTGGCCCCGAGTCGTCGGATGCCGCGACCCACCCGGAGTGCCACCCCGACCCGGGACCCCGACCCGGGACCCCGACCCGGGACCCCGACCCGGGACCCCGACCCGGGACCCAGGCCCGGGACGGCGACCCGGGACCCCGCCCGGCGCCTCAGGGCGTTCGGCCCGCCGGGGGAGTGTCGGGGGCTGCGCGGAGCAGTTCGGTCAGCAGGCGTACGGCGCCTCGTTTGTGGAGCGGATCGTTGCCGTTGCCGCACTTGGGGGACTGGATGCAGGACGGGCAGCCGGCGTCGCACTCGCACGAGGCGATGGCCTGTCGGGTGGCGGTGAGCCAGGCGCGTGCGGTGTGGAAGGCGCGCTCGGCGAAGCCCGCGCCGCCCGGGTGGCCGTCGTAGACGAAGACGGTCGGCAGCAGGGTGTCCGGGTGGAGAGGGACGGAGACGCCGCCGATGTCCCAGCGGTCGCAGGTCGCGAAGAGGGGCAGCATGCCGATCGAGGCGTGTTCGGCGGCGTGGAGGGCGCCGCCGAGGATCTCGGGACCGATGCGGGCCGCGTCCAGCTGGTCCTCGGTGACGGTCCACCAGACCGCGCGGGTGCGCAGCGTACGGGGAGGGAGGTCGAGCTTGGACTCGCCGAGCACCTCACCGGTGATGAGGCGTCGACGGAGGAAGGAGACGACCTGGTTGGTGACTTCGACGGAGCCGTAGCACAAGCGGCCGTCGCCCCAGGGGACTTCGGTGTCGGTCTCCAGGACGGAGATGGCGGTGGTGTCGCGGGCGACGGTCGAGTAGGGCGGGTCGGCCTGTTCGACGAGGGCGACGGAGTCGTCCAGGTCCAGTTCGCGCACCAGGTACGTGCGGCCCTGGTGCAGGTGGACCGCGCCCTCGTGCACGGTGGTGTGGGCGGCGCCCGCGTCGACCGTGCCGAGGAGCCGGCCGGTGCCGGTCTCGACGACCTGGACGGGGCGGCCGCCCTGGCCCCGGATGTCGGCGAGGTCGGCGGCCCGCTCGCGGCGGGTCCAGTGCCAGGCCTTGGCGCGGCGGCGGAGCAGTTTCGCGGCCTCCAGTTGCGGCAGCAGTTCCTCGCAGGCCGGTCCGAACAGGGGGAGGTCCTCGTCCGTGAGGGGCAGTTCCGCGGCGGCGGCGCAGAGATGGGGGGCGAGGACGTAGGGGTTGTCGGGGTCGAGGACGGTCGATTCCACCGGTTGGTCGAACAGGGCCTCGGGATGATGGACCAGGAAGGTGTCCAGCGGGTCGTCGCGGGCGACGAGGACGGCGAGGGCGCCCTGGCCGGCGCGTCCGGCGCGTCCGGCCTGCTGCCACAGGGAGGCGCGGGTGCCCGGGTAGCCGGCGATGAGGACGGCGTCCAGGCCGGAGATGTCGATGCCGAGTTCGAGGGCGGTGGTGGCGGCGAGGCCGAGGAGTTCGCCGGAGTGAAGGGCGCGTTCGAGGGCGCGGCGTTCCTCGGGGAGGTAGCCGCCGCGATAGGCGGCGACACGCCGGGCCAGGGAGCGGTCGACCTCGGCGAGGCGTTCCTGGGCGATCACGGAGATCAGCTCGGCGCCGCGCCGGGAGCGGACGAAGGCGACCGAGCGGACGCCCTGCACGACCAGGTCGGTCAGCAGGTCGGCCGTCTCCGCGGTCGCCGTGCGCCGCACCGGCGCGCCCTTCTCGCCGTGGAGTTCCGTGAGCGGGGGCTCCCACAGGGCGAACACCAGTTCACCACGAGGTGAGGCGTCGTCCGCGACCTCGGTGACCGGGAGACCGGTGAGGCGGCGGGCGGCGACCGAGGGCTCGGCGGCGGTGGCGGAGGCCAGCAGGAAGACGGGCTCGGCGCCGTAACGGGCGCACAGCCGCCGCAGGCGGCGCAGGACGTGGGCGACGTGGGAGCCGAAGACGCCCCGGTAGGTGTGGCACTCGTCGATGACGACGTACTTCAGGGCGCGCAGGAAGGAGGACCAGCGGGGGTGGGACGGGAGGATGCCGCGATGGAGCATGTCGGGGTTGGTGAGGACGTAGTTGGCGTACTGGCGCACCCACTCGCGTTCCTCGACGGGGGTGTCGCCGTCGTACACGGCGGGGCGGACAGCGTTTCCCAGAGGTTGTGAAAATTCTTTCACCGAGCGCCGCTGATCAGCCGCGAGGGCCTTGGTGGGGGCCAGGTAGAGCGCCGTCGCGCCGCGGCCGTTGGGGGCCTCGGAGCCGTCCAGGAGGCGGGACAGGACCGGGACGAGGTAGGCCAGCGACTTGCCCGAGGCGGTGCCGGTGGCGACGACGACCGACTCGCCGTCCAGCGCGTGCTCGGCCACGCGTGCCTGGTGGGCCCAGGGATGTTCGATTCCGGCGGCCTGGACGGCGGCGAGCACTTCCGGCCGGATCCGGTCGGGCCAGACGGCATGGCGGCCCGCACGTGGGGGCACATGCTCCGTATGAGTGATGCGCGAAGCCCGGCTCGGCCCCGAGGCGAGCCGGTCCAGGACCGTGCCCGGCGAGGGGCTGGAAGCGGTGTCCGTCGGGGATCGATCGGATCGGTGATTCTTGGCCATCGGCATCGAGTGTGTCACCGGCGTGACGGACAATGGAGCCAAGGCGTCGTGCACGCCTGCCGGTAAGTGATTGAATGCCATCGCGGCTGGCGAACCGTCCCGGGGGCTTTCAAGCCGAGGTGTCCCGAGGGGCGAACGCTCGATAGCAAGGTGCTGGAGGATCCGTGGACCTGTCCCTGTCGACCCGTACTGTCGGCGATCGTACGGTCGTCGAGGTCGGTGGCGAAATCGACGTTTATACCGCGCCCAAGCTGCGTGAGCAGCTGGTCGAGCTGGTCAACGACGGGAGTTTCCACCTCGTCGTCGACATGGAGGGCGTCGACTTCCTCGACTCCACCGGGCTCGGCGTGCTGGTGGGCGGCCTGAAGCGCGTACGGGCCCATGAGGGCTCGCTGCGGCTGGTGTGCAACCAGGAGCGGATTTTGAAGATCTTCCGCATCACCGGTCTGACCAAGGTGTTCCCGATTCACACCTCGGTCGACGAAGCGGTGGCGGCCACCGACTGATCGCGCCCGCCCGGGCCGACGCCCGGTACGGCAAGAGACAAGTGAGGGGGACCGGGCCCGTGGGCCCGGCCCTCCGACCGCACGCCCGTAGTTCCGAGGGGGATGCATGGCCACCGTTGAACTCCGCTTCAGCGCGCTGCCCGAGCACGTCAGGACCGCCCGACTGGTGGCGGCAGCGGTGGCGCGCAGGGCCGGAGTGGACGAGGCCGTTCTCGACGAGGTCAGGCTGGCCGTCGGCGAGGCGTGCACCCGTGCCGTCGGACTGCACCAGAGCGGCGGTATCTCGGCGCCGGTGCAGGTGTCGCTGATCGAGGAGGAGAAGCAGTTCTCCATCGAGGTCGGGGACGAGGCACCGCACGCCGTGCCCGGTGACAAGTCGTCGGGCGCCGGTGGTGACGCGGACGCCGACATCGAGGAGGACGACATGGGCCTCGCGGTGATCAGCGGTCTCGTCGACGACGTCGAGGTCTCGGCGGGGGAGCACGGCGGACTGATCCGCATGACCTGGCCGACGACACCGTCGGTCGCCGTCCTGCCCTGATCGTTCCTCCGATCGCTCCGACCGCTCCGACCGCTCTGATCTTCTCAACTTCAAGTAATACCGCGAGGGCCCTGCTGAGCAGGGCCCTTCGCGTTTTTCCGGCTTTTATTCCGATCACCGTTCATCGGAACACCGGAATTCGTGAAGGAATTCACGATCATTCACGCGATAATTGATCAAGCGTCAATGCCTTTGAGGCGTTACTTCTTTCGAGTAGCGTGGTCGCACGCGGATCATTTGCTGGCGGGCATGTGAAGACCAATTCCGCTTGCCGCGCACTGTTTTGATCAGGATCTCCTCCCTACAATCCGTCCACATCTTGAGCTCAGCCCAAGCGTCAAGGAGGACGAATGGCGGGGCTTTCTACCCCTCAAAGGTTTGACCAGACCACGGACTTCGCAGCCGCGGTACTGACCGACGACAACCGGATCATCGTTCTGGTGATCGGCTTCGTCGCCCTGGCCGCGCTCGCCGTCGCCGGGGTCCTGGTACGCCAGGTGCTCGCGGCGGGCGAGGGCACCGACAGCATGAAGAAGATCGCGACGGCGATCCAGGAAGGCGCCAACGCCTATCTGGCACGGCAGTTGCGCACGCTCGGTGTATTCGCCGTCGTCGTGTTCTTCCTGCTGATGCTGCTGCCCGCGGACGACTGGAATCAGCGCGCCGGACGCTCGGTCTTCTTCTTGATCGGCGCGGCGTTCTCGGCGGCCACCGGCTATATCGGTATGTGGCTCGCCGTGCGCAGCAATGTGCGCGTCGCGGCGGCGGCCCGGGAAGCGACACCGGCGGAAGGCGAACCGGAAAAGGATCTCACCGCCGTCTCGCACAAGGCGATGAAGATCGCATTTCGCACCGGCGGCGTCGTCGGGATGTTCACCGTGGGCCTCGGGCTCCTCGGAGCGGCCTCCGTGGTCCTCGTGTACGCGGCCGACGCGCCCAAGGTGCTGGAGGGCTTCGGTCTCGGGGCCGCGCTCATCGCCATGTTCATGCGTGTCGGCGGCGGCATCTTCACCAAGGCCGCCGACGTCGGCGCCGACCTGGTCGGCAAGGTCGAGCAGGGCATTCCGGAGGACGACCCGCGCAATGCCGCGACCATCGCCGACAACGTGGGCGACAACGTCGGCGACTGCGCGGGCATGGCGGCCGACCTCTTCGAGTCGTACGCCGTGACGCTCGTCGCCGCGCTGATCCTCGGCAAGGCCGCGTTCGGCGACTCCGGGCTCGCGTTCCCGCTGATCGTTCCCGCGATCGGCGTGCTCACCGCGATGGTCGGCATCTTCGCGGTGGCACCCCGCCGCAGCGACCGCAGCGGAATGTCGGCCATCAACCGCGGCTTCTTCATCTCCGCGGTGATCTCGCTGGTCCTCGTCGCCGCCGCCGTCTATGCCTACCTGCCGTCCTCGTACGCCGACCTCGAAGGCGTCACGGACACGGCGATCGCCGGCCACGACGGCGATCCGCGGGTCCTCGCGGTCCTCGCGGTGGCCATCGGCATCGTGCTGGCCGCGCTGATCCAGCAGCTGACCGGCTACTTCACCGAGACCACCCGGCGTCCCGTGAAGGACATCGGCAAGAGTTCGCTGACCGGCGCGGCCACCGTCGTCCTCGCCGGTATCTCCATCGGACTCGAATCGGCCGTCTACACGGCGCTGTTGATCGGTCTCGGCGTCTACGGGGCGTTCCTGCTCGGCGGTACGTCGATCATGCTCGCGCTGTTCGCGGTGGCGCTGGCCGGCACCGGCCTGCTGACCACGGTCGGCGTGATCGTCGCCATGGACACCTTCGGGCCGGTCTCGGACAACGCGCAGGGCATCGCCGAGATGTCCGGTGACGTCGAGGGCGCGGGCGCGCAGGTGCTCACCGACCTGGACGCCGTCGGCAACACCACCAAGGCCATCACCAAGGGCATCGCCATCGCCACGGCCGTCCTCGCGGCCGCCGCGCTGTTCGGCTCGTACCGCGACGCGATCCTCACGGCCGCGAACGACGTCGGCGAGAAGGTCACGGGCGAAGGCGCGCCCATGAACCTGATGATGGACATCTCGCAGCCCAACAACCTGGTCGGGCTCGTCGCGGGCGCCGCGGTCGTCTTCCTCTTCTCGGGGCTGGCGATCAACGCGGTCGCGCGGTCGGCCGGTTCGGTGGTCTACGAGGTGCGGCGGCAGTTCCGCGAGCGGCCTGGGATCATGGACTACACCGAGCAGCCGCAGTACGGCCGGGTCGTCGACATCTGCACCAAGGACGCCCTGCGCGAGCTGGCCACGCCCGGTCTGCTCGCCGTCATGGCGCCCATCGCGATCGGATTCACGCTCGGCGTCGGGGCGCTGGGCGCGTATCTCGCGGGTGCGATCGGCACGGGCACGCTGATGGCGGTGTTCCTCGCCAACTCCGGTGGTGCGTGGGACAACGCCAAGAAGCTCGTCGAGGACGGCCACCACGGCGGCAAGGGCAGCGAGGCGCACGCCGCGACCGTCATCGGTGACACCGTGGGCGACCCGTTCAAGGACACGGCGGGACCGGCCATCAACCCGCTGCTGAAGGTGATGAACCTCGTCGCGCTGCTCATCGCGCCCGCGGTCGTCCAGTTCAGCTACGGCGAGGACAAGAGCGTCGCGCTGCGCGTCGCCATCGCGGTGGTCTCGATCGCCGTGATCGTCGGGGCGGTGTACGTGTCCAAGCGGCGCGGGATCGCCGTGGGCGACGAGGGCAACGCCGAGCGGGTGGCCAATTCGGCGGACCCGGCGGTGGTTTCGTAGACGGCCCCGGCCCGGTTCCCTGACCGGGCGCCGGGCCGAGGGCCGGACCGGACCTGCGAGGGCCCAGCTCAAAGGGCGGGCGGGCGACGTGCGTTGACACGTCGCCCGCCCGCTTGCGTTCATGCCGCCCGTTCTCCGTGAGCCTTCTCTCTCTTGGTGCAAATGGCTACAAAAGGGTGTACTGGGGGTGCTCGGCACACAGCTGCCACCCATGTGGCGTGTATGTTCCGGGGCCGAGAGCCATGGAAGGGACCGATCCGGTGAACAAGAAGCTCGCTGCCGCACTGTCCGGCGGTGCGGTACTGGTACTGGCGCTGTCCGGCTGCAGCAGCGACGACGAGACGAACGACAAGCTGAACTCCTGGGCCAAGCAGGTCTGTGACTCCATGCAGCCGCAGATCAGGAAGATCGCGGCGGCCAACGCCTCGATCCAGAAGGAGACCTCGGACGACAGCGCTCCGGCGGACGTCCAGAAGGCCGACTCGCAGGGCTTCCAGGACATCTCCGACGCGTACAAGGCGATGGCCACGGCCATTCAGCGGGCCGGGGCGCCCGACGTCGAGGACGGTGCGAAGAAGCAGAAGGCCGCTGTCGCCGAGCTGAACCAGCTGTCCGCGGCCTACGGCGAGCTGAAGAAGAAGTCGGACGCGCTGAACACCAAGGACCAGGCGAAGTTCGCCGACGGCCTCGAAGGGGTCGCCACCGAGCTGGAGAAGCTCAGCAAGACCGGGAGCGACGCGCTCAAGGAGCTGGAGCAGGGCGAGGTGGGCCAGGCGATGGCCGAGCAGCAGAGCTGCAAGTCCGCCACCGCCCCCGGGGTCCCGTCCGTACCGGCCACATCGAGCCAGGGCTGAGCGGGGTCCGCCGCGGCCGCGGCGGACCGTCCGAGGCTGAGCGGCCGAGGCCGTGCGTCGGTGCGGCCGTGCGTCGGCGCGGTCGTCGGCGCGGTCGTGGGCAGCCGGGCGGCGCCGCGCCGCGCGACTACGCTGGGCGGTGTGAGTGACTCCAGCCTGTCTTCCCTGCCCTCCACCGACCGGTCCGATGTCGCCGCGCGGCTTCGGAAGGCGCTGATCGGTGCCGAATTCACCGCCGACGGGCTTCTCGAACTGCTCGGCGCCTCCGCGTACGCGGCCCTGGCGCGCAGTGAGGTCGTGCCGGCGCTCAGGGCGACGCGCGGGGACACCGCGCTGGCGGCGCTCGTCCGTCTGTTCCTGCTGCAACAGGCGGTTCCCCGCGCCCGGGTGGAGGCCGTGCTGCCGCTCGACGCGTGCGTCGAGAGCGGCTGGCTCGTTCCCGCCGGTGCGGACGGCGACGAGATCGCCGCTGCCGTCGACGTACGCCCGTACGGCGGGCCCGACGGCGAGGACTGGTTCATCGTGTCCGACCTGGGGTGCGCGGTCGGCGGGGCCGGAGGGATCGGAAGCCGGGACGAGGGTGTGGTGCTGGGGGTCGGCGGCGCGTCCACGACCCTGGCCGGGATCACCGTGCGGACGCCCGTCGGCTCCGCGCTCGACCTCGGGACCGGCTCCGGCATCCAGGCCCTGCACGCCACGCGGCACGCCACGCGCGTGACCGCCACCGATCTCAACCCGCGCGCGCTGCACATCACGGCGCTCACGCTGGCGCTCTCCGGTGTGCCGGCGGCCGATCTGCGCCAGGGCTCGCTCTTCGAGCCGGTCCGGGCCGACGAGACGTACGACCTCGTCGTGTCCAACCCGCCGTTCGTGATCTCACCGGGTGCGCGGCTGACCTACCGCGACGGCGGGATGGGCGGGGACGACCTGTGCCGCACGCTCGTCGCGCAGTCGGGGGAGCGCCTGAACGAGGGCGGGTTCGCGCAGTTCCTCGCCAACTGGCAGCACGTGGAGGGGGAGGACTGGCAGGAGCGGCTCCGGTCGTGGGTGCCGCGCGGGTGCGACGCGTGGATCGTGCAGCGGGAGGTCCAGGACGTCACGCAGTACGCGGAGTTGTGGCTGCGGGACGCGGGGGACCACCGCGGTGACGTGGCCGAGTACCGGGCGCGGTACGACGCGTGGCTCGACGAGTTCGAGGCGCGGAAGGTCAAGGGCGTCGGGTTCGGGTGGATCACGCTGCGGAAGGCGGCGGCCGCGGACTCCGCCCCCTCGATCACCATCGAGGAGTGGCCGCATCCGGTCGAACAACCGCTCGGTGAGGCGGTGCGGCAGCACTTCGCGCGCGTCGACTACCTGCGGTCGCACGACGACGCGGCGCTCCTCGCCGCACACTTCCGGCTGACCACCGAGGTCGTCCAGGAGCAGGTCGGGCTGCCCGGCGCCGAGGACCCCGAACACGTGGTGCTGCGTCAGAACCGGGGCATGCGCCGGGCCACGAAGGTGGACACGGTCGGCGCGGGATTCGCCGGTGTGTGCGACGGCACGCTCAGCGCGGGACGGATTCTGGACGCCATCGCCCAGCTCGTCGGCGAGGACGCGGTGGCGCTGCGCGACCGGACGCCCGGTCAGATCCGGCTCCTCGTCGAACAGGGGTTCCTCGAACCGGTCGGGTGAGCTGTCTGCCGTGTGCCGCTTGGGACCTGCCGCCTGCCGTTCGCGGCCTGCCGCCAGGTCCGCTTGTCGCCATCGCGCCGCGTCCGCGCGCCCGGTGACGTTTTCCGGACCGTCCGGTGACCGTACCGGTACCCCGCGCTGCGCTTCCCTTCCTGTGGCCTCTGGGGCGTATGGGCATTCCTGGAGCGCATGTACTCCTTGTGTCTGGATTGATACGCAAAAGGGCTCCTGTCAGTGGTGCGTGCGAAGCTATTTTCAAGAGACGGATTCGACGTGTCCTCGGGGGAGGCACGCACTGTCTCTGGGGGAGCGGGGGGTCGCGATGGCTGGGGAGCCGGAGCAGGGCCAGGGCAGGATCATCAACAACCGGTACCGGCTGCTGCGCACGCTGGGCGCGGGCGGCATGGGCCGGGTCTGGCTCGCGTACGACGAGGAGCTGGCCTGCGAGGTCTCCATGAAGGAGATCTCCCTGCCCGACGTCCCGCTCGACGCGACCGAGCCCGCCCAGCGCATCGCACGGGCCCGCAGCGAGGCCCGGCACGCCGCGCGGCTGCGCGGACACCCGCATGTGGCGACGGTCCACGACGTGGTGCTGCACGAGGGCCTGCCGTGGATCGTCATGGAGTACGTGCCGGACGCGATCGACCTCCAGGCGGTCGTACGCCGGCGGGGGCCGCTCGCACCCGAGCAGGTCGCCCGGATCGGGCTCGCCGTCCTCGACGCCCTCACCGCGGGCCACCGGATCGGCATCCTGCACCGCGATGTCAAACCGGCCAACATCCTGCTGGCCGCCGACGCCTCGGGCGACCTCTACGCCCGTGTGCTGCTCACCGACTACGGCATCGCCCTCCAGCCCGAGTCGCGCGAGCCACGGCTCACCGCGACCGCCGGCATCCTCGGCACCCCCGGATACCTGGCGCCGGAGCGCGCGCGGGGCGAGCCGCCCACCCCGGCCGCCGACCTGTTCTCGCTCGGCGCCACGCTGTACGCGGCGGTGGAGGGCCGCGGCCCCTTCGACCGGCACGGCGAGTACGCGACGCTCACGGCCCTGCTCGGGGAGGAGCCGACACCGCCCGCCCGCGCCGGTGAACTCGCCTCCGTCCTGCACGGACTGCTCATCAAGGACCCGGTGCGCCGGCTGTCGCCGGAGGCAGCGGCACGCGGACTGCAGCGGGTGGCCGGCACGGGCGGTGAACCGGCCACGCCGGGCTGGGGAGCCACCCCCGCGTCCGCGCCCGGCGCCTTCGGCCCGGCCCCCGGCACCCCCGCCACCCCGGGTACGCCCGGCGGACACGGCGCCGCCGGTGCGCCCCCGGGGTACGTGGCGAGCGCGCCGCCCGGATACGTCGCCGCCGGTCAGCACGGCCTCGGCGGCACCCCGAACACGCCCGGCGCACCTCATTCGCCGTACACCCCGAACACGCCCGGCGGACCCCAGTCGCCGTACACCCCGAACACACCGGGCGCTCCCCACACGCCGTACGCGCCGCAGACTCCCGGAGCCCCGCACACCCCCGGCGCGTCACCCGCCGCGCCGAACACCCCGCACACCCCGGCGGGCGGCCCGGGGGCGTACGACCCGTGGCAGCAGGGGCAGCAGCCGCGCGGTCCGTACGGCGGCTACAACCCGTACGGGGGAGGCGCGGCCGGGAACGCGGGGTTCCCGACCCTCACGGCCGGGGGACCGCCGCCCGGTGGGCCCCGGCGCGGGACGCCCGCGGCGGCGATCGTCGGGATCGTGGTCGCCGTGCTGCTGGTGGCGGGCGGCGGGACCTGGGCCGCGGTCCACTTCTCGGGCGATCAGGACACCGGACGCTCCGACACGTCCAAGGAGCGCGAGCCGCAGCCGGGCTCGGAGTACCCCTACGGCGAGCAGGCCGCCCTCAAGAAGCCGCTGGAGGTGGGGGACTGCGTGAAGGCGGTCTGGACGGGCACGGCGTTCGACTCGGTGCCCGACCTCGGCGTGGTCGACTGCGCCGAGGACTGGCCGGACGGCCAGGTCGTGGCGGTGGAGCGGGCGTCGGACCACGCCGACGCGAAGGCCGGCGGCGCGCGGCGCTGTGCCGCCCAGGCGGACACGATCGCCGAGGCCCTGCCCGACGCGGGGGTCTACGCGCTCGTCCCCTCGAAGGAGGGCTTCACCACGGCCAAGGGCGGTACGGCGTGCCTCGTCCTCGGCAAGCACGTCCCGATCGGCGGCGAGGTGGGCCGGCTCAGGGACGTGGGCATGAACCTGTGGCCCACGCAGATGGCCGTCGGCGACTGCTGGGACTACACCACCAGGGAGGACGACGAGGGGTACGACGCCCCGCTGACCGATTGTGCCGAAGCGCACACCGACCAGGTCGTCGGCTCGGTCCAGGCGCCCGCCAACATGACCTTCGACGGCGCCCTCGCCGAAGGCGGAAAGCTGTGCACCAACAGGTTCGAGTCGAGTTGGGCGCCCGGGACCGAGCTCATCGTGTCCGGCTGGGTGTCCGACAAGGAGGAATGGAAGAAGGGCTTCAGCAAGGTGGTGTGCACGGTGCGCAACGCCGACGTGTCGAAGACGACCGGGAAGATACGCACACCCGGCTCGGTCTGAGGGACGGTACGCCTCGCGTTCACCTCGGGTTCGCGCGCCCGCCGCCCGTCCGTGCCAGCCTCCCGTCCCGGGGTGGTCGAGGGGTGGGAGGACGGGACATGGAGAGCGGACCGGCGATCTTCGTGGGAGTGGTGTTCGCCCTGTTCGGGGGCGCGCTGCTGCTGTGGACGGTGTCGCGGCTGCGCCGGGGTGAGCCGGTCGCGCAAGGGGTGCGCCCGGCACTGTCGGCGTCGCTCGCGAGCGGCACGGCGGTCACCGCCCTCGTGCTCGGCGCGTGGTGCCTCACCCGCGTCTGAGAAGGGCCGGGCAGCCGGGGCCGACGGGCGTGCGGGGTAACCGAGATGTGACGCTCCGCATACTCCCCGAACGGGTCGCCGCACACGCCGGGCGGCAGGAATGGCGGTAGTCGGGTTACCGTTCGAGTGGCCGTTGCGGGCTTTTCCCGTTTGACACGGGGGCGGGATGTACCGTCACACTCCGCAGCGTCAGCATGACCCGACCCCCGGGCCGGCCGCCGAGCCCCGTGCGCGGCTACGGCCTCCGGGGGTGCCGCCCCGGGACGCCAGCCTGGGGAGACCCAGCGTCGACCGGAGAGAAGAGCGAAGTTGTCCCCGACCAGCGAGACCGCGAAGGGCGGCCGCCGACTCGTCATCGTCGAGTCGCCTGCCAAGGCGAAGACGATCAAGGGCTATCTCGGCCCCGGCTACATCGTCGAGGCGAGCGTGGGGCACATCCGCGACCTTCCCAACGGCGCCGCGGAGGTGCCCGAGCAGTACACCGGCGAGGTGCGCCGCCTCGGCGTGGACGTCGAGCACGACTTCGCACCCGTCTACGTGGTCAACGCCGACAAGAAGGCGCAGGTCAGGAAGCTCAAGGATCTCCTGAAGGAGTCCGACGAACTCTTCCTCGCCACCGATGAGGACCGCGAGGGCGAGGCCATCGCCTGGCACCTCCAGGAGGTGCTCAAGCCCAAGGTCCCGGTCAAGCGGATGGTCTTCCACGAGATCACCAAGGCCGCGATCCAGGCCGCCGTCGCCAACCCGCGCGAGCTGAACCAGCGCCTCGTCGACGCCCAGGAGACCCGCCGCATCCTCGACCGTCTCTACGGCTACGAGGTCTCGCCCGTCCTGTGGAAGAAGGTCATGCCGCGGCTGTCGGCGGGCCGTGTCCAGTCCGTGGCGACCCGGCTCGTCGTCGAGCGGGAGCGCGAGCGCATCGCGTTCCGCTCCGCCGAGTACTGGGACCTGACCGGCACCTTCGCCACCGGCCGCGCCGGTGACGCCTCCGACCCGGCGTCCCTGGTCGCCCGGCTGCAGTCCGTGGACGGCCGCCGGGTCGCCCAGGGCCGCGACTTCGACTCGGTCGGGCAGCTCAAGGGCGCGAACGTCCTCCACCTGGACGAGGCGAACGCGCGTGCGCTGGCCGCCGCCCTGGAGAACACCCGATTCTCGGTCCGGTCCGTCGAGTCCAAGCCGTACCGCCGCTCGCCGTACGCCCCCTTCCGCACGACGACGCTGCAGCAGGAGGCCTCGCGCAAGCTGGGCTTCGGGGCGAAGGCGACGATGCAGGTGGCGCAGAAGCTGTACGAGAACGGCTTCATCACCTATATGCGTACGGACTCCACGACCCTCAGCGACACCGCCGTGGCCGCCGCCCGTGCCCAGGTCACCCAGCTGTACGGCGCCGACTACCTGCCGGCGCAGCCGCGGACGTACGCCGGGAAGGTCAAGAACGCGCAGGAGGCGCACGAGGCGATCCGGCCCTCGGGCGATCGTTTCCGTACGCCCGCCGAGACCGGTCTGACCGGCGACCAGTTCAAGCTCTACGAGCTGATCTGGAAGCGGACCGTCGCCTCCCAGATGAAGGACGCGACCGGCAACAGCGTCACCGTCAAGATCGGCGGCACCGCCTCCGACGGCCGGGACGCCGAGTTCAGCGCCTCCGGCAAGACGATCACGTTCCACGGCTTCCTCAAGGCCTACGTCGAGGGCGCCGACGACCCCAACGCCGAACTCGACGACCGCGAGCGCCGGCTGCCCCAGGTCGCCGAGGGCGACGCGCTGTCCGCCGAGGAGATCACGGTCGACGGGCACGCCACCAAGCCCCCGGCCCGCTACACCGAGGCGTCGCTGGTCAAGGAGCTCGAAGAGCGCGAGATCGGCCGCCCGTCGACGTACGCGTCGATCATCGGCACCATCCTCGACCGGGGCTATGTCTTCAAGAAGGGCACGGCCCTGGTGCCGTCCTTCCTGAGCTTCGCCGTGGTCAACCTGCTGGAGAAGCACTTCGGGCGGCTCGTCGACTACGACTTCACCGCCAAGATGGAGGACGACCTCGACCGCATCGCGCGCGGCGAGGCCCAGGCCGTGCCGTGGCTGAAGCGGTTCTACTTCGGCGAGGGCACGGGCCCCGACGGCACGGCGGCCGAGGCCGGCAACGGCGACGGCGACCACCTCGGCGGACTGAAGGAACTGGTCACCGACCTGGGCGCGATCGACGCCCGCGAGGTGTCGTCGTTCCCCGTCGGCGACGGCATCGTGCTGCGCGTCGGGCGCTACGGCCCGTACATCGAGCGTGGTGAGAAGGACGCCGAAGGGCATCAGCGGGCCGACGTGCCCGAGGACATGGCCCCCGACGAGCTGAGCGTCGAACTCGCCGAGGAACTGCTCGCCAAGCCGAGCGGCGACTTCGAGCTGGGCGCCGACCCCGCGACGGGCCACCAGATCATCGCCCGCGACGGACGCTACGGCCCGTACGTCACCGAGGTGCTCCCCGAGGGCACCCCGAAGACCGGCAAGAACGCGGTCAAGCCGCGCACGGCCTCGCTGTTCAAGTCGATGTCGCTGGACACGGTCACCCTCGCCGACGCGCTGAAGCTGATGTCGCTGCCGCGCGTGGTCGGCACCGACGCCGAGGGCCAGGAGATCACCGCGCAGAACGGCCGGTACGGGCCGTATCTGAAGAAGGGCACGGACTCGCGCTCGCTGCAGACCGAGGACCAGCTCTTCACGATCACCCTCGACGAGGCGCTGGCGATCTACGCCCAGCCCAAGCAGCGCGGGCGGGCCGCCGCCAAGCCGCCGCTGAAGGAACTGGGCGAGGACCCGGTCAGCGCGAAGCCGGTCGTGGTGAAGGACGGCCGCTTCGGGCCGTACGTCACCGACGGCGAGACCAACGCGACGCTGCGGTCCGGGGACAGCGTGGAGACGATCACGCCCGAGCGCGGGTACGAACTGCTCGCGGAGAAGCGGGCGAAGGGCCCCGCCAAGAAGACGGCCAAGAAGGCGCCGGCGAAGAAGACGGCGACGAAGACCGCCGCGAAGAAGGCCGCGCCGGCGAAGAAGACCGCCGCCGCGAAGAAGACGACGGCTTCGAAGACGACGGCCTCGAAGACGGCCGCGGCGAAGAAGGCGGCCGCCAAGAAGGCGCCGTCGGCCGGGGAGAACGCCTAGTCGCTCGGGGGTGCGGGTGCGTTCGCGGCTGCGGGCGGAGTGTGGCTCGCCGCGCGGTTCCCCGCGCCCCTCAGGGGCGGCTCCGGTGCGCCGGTGGCTGAATCTTCACCCCGCGGGTGCTGAACCCGCACCCTTTGCGCGACTTGGTGTCGACGTGTGCGTGCGTTCGGGCGCTGCTTCTGGGTGTCGGTGCGTGCCGATAGGCTGAAAGCATGATGCGAGCCGAGCAGCCTACGGCCCACGACCCGGCCTCCGATGACGCCCTGGCAGCCGACTCCAGGGAGCGCGCCGTACGGGCGCTGCTGCGTCGGCCGCAGCTGAAACGGTTGTGGGGCGCACAGCTCGTGGGCGGGGTCGGCGATGTCCTCGCCCTGTTCGTGCTGGTGCTCCTGGCCTTCCAGGCGTCGATCGCCGAGGGGTCCTTCGGCGGCGGATACCGGGGCGTCGCGCTCACGGTGGCCGCCGTCTTCGGTACGCGCGCCCTCGCGACCCTGCTCTTCGGGGCCGTACTCCTCGGCCCGCTCACCTCGCTGACCGCGCAGGAGGGCCCCCTCGACCGCCGCTGGACCATGGTCGGCGCGGACGGGGTGCGGATCCTGCTGCTGATCGTCGCCCCCCTGTGGATCGACTGGACGCCGGACAACGCGCCGGCCGTGCTGCTGGTCACCGCGTTCGTGGTCGGGGTCGCCGAGCGGTTCTGGACGGTCTGCCGGGAGAGCGCGGCGCCCGCGCTGCTGCCCGCGCCGCCGCTGGAGGGCGCGACCGTACGGCCGCTGCCGGACCACATGGACGCGCTGCGGCGCCTGGCACTGCGCACGACGTTCGTCGCCGTGCCTCTCGCGGCCGTCGTCCTCGTCGTCGCGTCGCTGCTCAACAACCTGCTGGGCGCGGGGCTCGACTGGTTCGCGCAGCACCAGGCCGCGCTCGCCTCGTACGTCGCCGCCGGGCTGTTCGCCGCCTCGCTGTCGCTGGTGACATTCCTCGAACTGCCCAGGACCCGCACCCCGCGCGCGCGGTCGCCGCTGGAGGGGCTGCGTCGGCCCCGGACCGGCACCGGTGTGGACAAGGGCCGTACGGGCGCGATCCCGCTCCTGGTGCCGGCCTGCGGCGCGGTCGCCGCTGCGATCGCGGCCGTCGTCGCCGTCGCCGTGCTGCACGCCAAGGACCTGGGCGGCGGGCCGGTGCTGTTCGGGCTGTTCGTCGCCGCGGTGACCGGTGGTGTGGGCGTCGGGATCCGGCGGGCGCCGTCCGTGCTGCCCTCGTTGTCCCGGCGCCGGCTGCTCGCCCTCGCGATCGCCTTCACCGGTGTCGCCCTGCTCGCTGCGGGGCTGACGCCGGACGTCACCAGCGTGGTGCTGATCCTGGGGCTGGCCGGCCTCGGCGCGGGCATCGCCGCCAACACCGGCCACACCCTGCTCGACCAGGAGGCCGAGGACTTCCGGCGGGCGCGGACCACCGAGCATCTGCACGCCGTCGTACGGGTGTTCGTGGCGGTGGCGGCGCTCGTGGCGCCGCTGGTCGCCGCGGCCATCGGACCACACCGGCTGGAGAGCGGGAAGTTCGTGTTCGCGCACGGAGGTGCGGCGTTCACACTGATGCTGGTGGGGGCGCTGCTGCTGCCGGTGGCCGCACTCGTACTGGCGAAGGTCGACGACCGGTCCGGGGTGCCGCTGCGGCAGGATCTGCGGGACGCGCTGCTGAAGGGCGACGATCCCGTGCAGGCACCCGCGGCCTCGGGGTTCTTCATCGCCTTGGAGGGCGGTGACGGGGCCGGGAAGTCCACCCAGGTCGAGGCGCTCGCCGAGTGGGTCCGGGCCAAGGGGCACGAGGTCGTGGTGACACGGGAGCCGGGGGCCACCCCGGTGGGCAAGCGGCTGCGGTCGATCCTGCTGGACGTGTCGAGCGCCGGGCTGTCGCACCGGGCCGAGGCGCTGCTCTACGCGGCCGACCGCGCCGAGCACGTGGACACGGTGGTGCGGCCCGCGCTGGAGCGGGGCGCCGTCGTCATCTCCGACCGGTACATCGACTCGTCCGTGGCGTACCAGGGGGCCGGGCGCGACCTCTCGCCCACCGAGATCGCCCGGATCTCGCGGTGGGCGACCGACGGGCTCGTACCGCATCTGACCGTGCTGCTGGACGTGTCGCCCGAGGCGGCGCGCGAGCGCTTCACCGAGGCGCCGGACCGGCTGGAGTCGGAACCGGCGGAGTTCCACGAGCGGGTGCGCGCCGGGTTCCTGACGCTGGCCGCCGCGGACGCCGGACGGTACCTGGTGGTCGACGCCGCGCAGGACCCGGAGGCCGTGACGACCGTGGTCCGGGCGCGGCTCGATGTGATGCTGCCGCTGTCGGAGGCCGAGGTGAGGGCGCAGGAGGAGGCCCGGCGCAAGGCCGAGGAGGAAGCGCGGCGCAAGGCCGAGGAGGAGGCCGCGCGCAAGGCCGAGGAGGAGCGGCTGGAGCGGGAGCGCCAGGAGGAACTGGCGCGGCTGCGGGCCGAGGAGGAGGAGCGCAAGCGGCGCGAGCTGGAGGAGGCTCAGCGCCGCGAGGCGGAGCGGCAGGCGGAGGAGGCCCGGCAGCGGGCCGAGGAGGCGCGCCGCCGTGCCGAGGAGGAGCAGGCGCGGCTCCTCGCGGAGGAGAAGGCCCGTGCCGCGGAGGAGGAACGGCGGCGGGTCGAGGAGGAACGGTGTCGCAAGCAGGCCGCGGAGGAGCAGCGGCTGCGGGCGGAGGCGGAAGCGCTCCGTCTGGAGAAGCAGCGGAAGGCCGAGGAGGCGCTGCTCCGCGCCGAGGAGGCACGGCGGGTGGCCGCCGCGGCGGAGGCCGAGCGGGCCGCACGCGCCGAGGCCGAACGGGTCGCGGCGGAGCGGGCCGAGGCGGAGCGCGCGGCCGAGGCCGACCGGGAGGCCAGGGCCGAGGCGGAGCGGGCCGCGGCTGCCCGGCGGGCCGCGGCGGCCGAGCGGGGCGCGGGGCGCGAGCCGGCCGACGGGGGTTCCGGCTCGGGCTCCGGCAGGGGTTCCGGGAGCGACGACGCGGTCACGGTGGCCACGCCGCTCGTGACGCCGACGAACGCGTCGGGCGGGCCCGCGGACGAGACGGCGGTGCTGCCTCCGGTGCGGGAGGACGGGCCGGGTCCGGCCGGTTCGCCGGGGGCGTCCGGGTCTTCGCGTGCGGCGGACTCCGAGACGACGGCGAAGCTGCCCAAGCCGCCGGTACCGCCCTCGGGGGCGGCCGCGGAGGACGAGACCGCGGTGCTGCCGCCGGTACCGCCGGGCGCGGCGGACGAGACGGCGGTGCTGCCTCCGGTGCGCGACGACCGGGTGCCGCAGGGGTACTTCCGGGACGAGCGGCCCGCGCCCGACGGGGCGGAGGGGCGCACGCGCGAGCTTCCGCAGGTCGACGAGCAGGGGACGCCACGGCGTCGCCCCCGCTCGGACTGGGCCGAGGAGACGCCGCTGGACGATCTGCCCACGCTGGCGGACGAACTGCTCGGGTCGCACGACGAGGACGACACCGACGAGGGGCGGGGCTGGCGGCGCCGACGCCGGTGAGCCGGGCCGCCGACGGGCACCGGGCGGCGGAGGCCGCTGAGGGGTGAGCGGTGCCGGGTCGGGTTGTCGGTGGGGTCGCGCACAATGGGGCGCGGAGCGGTGTCGTAGACGGAGGGCGGTGGGTCATGGCCGTGTGGGACGACCTGGTGGGGCAGGAGCGGCTGAGCGCGCAGCTGGACGCCGCCGCCCGGGACGCGGACGCGATCGTCACGGCGGCGTCGACGGGCGCGCCGCCTCCGGAGGCGTCGAAGATGACGCACGCGTGGCTGTTCACCGGGCCCCCGGGCTCCGGCCGGACGACGGCGGCGCGGGCGTTCGCGGCGGCGCTGCAGTGCGTGAGCCCGGACCGGGCTCTCGGGGGGAGCCCCGGCTGCGGTTTCTGCGACGGATGCCATACGGCACTGGTGGGGACCCACGCCGATGTCAGCACCGTGGCGGCGGTCGGCACGCAGATCCTGGCCGACGACATGCGGGACACGGTGCGGAAGTCGTACACCTCGCCGGCGAACGGGCGCTGGCAGGTGATCCTCGTCGAGGACGCCGAGCGGCTGAACGAGAAGTCGGCGAACGCGGTGCTCAAGGCCGTGGAGGAACCCGCCCCCCGGACGGTGTGGATGCTGTGCGCGCCCTCGCTGGAGGACGTGCTGCCGACCATTCGCTCCCGCTGCCGGCACGTCGGACTGCTCACCCCGTCGGTGGACGCGGTGGCGGACATGCTCGTCCGGCGGGAGGGCATCGAGCCGGAGGCGGCCGCGGTGGCCGCCCGGGCCACCCAGGGGCACATCGAACGGGCCCGGCGGCTGGCCACGGACCCGAGGGCGAGGGAGCGCCGGGCCGCCGTGCTGAAGCTGCCCCTGCGGGTCGAGGACATCGGAGGGTGCCTCAAGGCCGCTCAGGAGCTAGTGGACGCCGCGTCGGAGGAGTCCAAGCAGCTGGCCGAGGAGGTCGACACCAAGGAGACCGAGGAGCTGAAGGCGGCGCTCGGTGCCGCGCAGGGCGGACGTATGCCGCGCGGTACGGCGGGGGTGATGAAGGACCTGGAGGACAAGCAGAAGCGGCGGCGTACGCGGGCGCAGCGGGACAGCCTGGATCTCGCGCTGACCGAGCTGACCGGGTTCTACCGGGACGTGCTGGCCCTGCAGCTGGGGTCGCGGGTCGCGCTCGCCAACGTCGAGGTGCGGGACAGCCTGGAGCGGATGGCGCGGGGCGGCCCACCGGAGGCGACGCTGCGGCGGATCGACGCGATCGCGGCCTGCCGGGAGGCACTGGAGAGGAACGTGTCGCCGCTGCTCGCCGTGGAGGCGATGACGATGGCGCTGCGGGCCGGGTGACGACGGACGGTGCGGCGGGCCCGGGGGCGGGCCGGGCGGCGGGTGGTGCGGGAGACCGGGGCACGGGCGGCGCGGGAGGCCGGGTCATGGGCGGTGTGGCGGGCCGGGCCGGGCGGGTCGGGGCGTTCGGTTGACCGTGTCACTCGTACGAGGCGCATTCGTTGCCATTCGTGATCAATTGAGCGGTTCTGGTTACCCTCGCGAGATGCACACCAGGCGTACTCCCCGGCCGAACCGGTCCCTGCGGGCCGGCGGCGCGTTGCTCGCTGCCACCGCGCTGCTCGTCGCGGGCTGCTCCTCCGGCGGCTCCAGTACGACGGCCAGTACGACGGCCAGGGTGACGGACGGGGGGCCGGGCCTCGGCGCTCAGCCCCGGACGACACCGCCGGTACCGGCCGCGTACCACCGGCAGAAGCTGCGCTGGCGCGAGTGCGAGGTCCCGGGTTTCCAGTGCGCCACGATGAAGGCGCCCCTCGACTACGCGAAGCCGGACGCGGGGGACATCCGGCTGGCGGTCTCGCGGCGGAAGGCGACGGGCCCCGGTGAACGGCTCGGTTCGCTGCTGGTCAACCCCGGCGGGCCGGGCGGGTCGGCGGTCGGGTACGTGCAGGGGTACGCGGGCATCGGCTACCCGGCCGAGGTGCGGGCGCGCTACGACATGGTGGCGGTGGACCCGCGGGGCGTGGCCGGCAGCGAGCCGGTGGAGTGCCTCACCGGTCGCCAGATGGACACGTACACCCAGACGGATCTCACCCCGGACGACCGGGGGGAGAAGGACAAGCTGGTCGCGGCGTACCAGCGGTTCGCGGAGGGATGCGGGAAGCGGGCGGCGCGGCTGCTGCGGCACGTCTCCACGGTCGAGGCGGCCCGGGACATGGACATCCTGCGGGCCGTGCTGGGCGACGAGAAGCTGACGTATGTGGGCGCCTCGTACGGGACGTTCCTCGGGGCGACGTACGCGGAGCTGTTCCCCCAGCGGGTCGGACGGCTGGTGCTGGACGGCGCGCTGGACCCCTCCCTGCCCGCCCGCCGGCTGAACCAGGAACAGACGGCCGGGTTCGACACGGCCTTCCAGGCGTTCGCGAAGGACTGCGTGGGGCGCAGGGACTGTGTGCTGGGGAGTACGCCCGCGCGGGTCGGCGAGAACCTGCGCGCCTTCTTCGCACGGCTGGACGCACGCCCGCTGCGGACCGGTGACGCCGACGGCCGGCGGCTCGGCGAGTCCCTGGCCACGACGGGCGTGATCGCGGCGATGTACGACGAGGGGGCGTGGCCCCGGCTGCGCCAGGCGCTCGCCGAGGCGGTCCGCAAGGGGGACGGCGCCGGTCTGCTCGCCCTCTCGGACAGCTACTTCGAACGCGGCCCCGGCGGTACCTACTCCAACCTGATGTACGCCAACGCCGCCGTGAACTGCCTCGACCTCCCCGCCGCCTACAACAGCCCCGCGGAGGTGGAACGGGCCCTCCCGCAGTTCGAGAAGGCGTCCCCGGTGTTCGGCCGGGCGCTCGCGTGGTCCTCCCTGAACTGTGCGTACTGGCCGGTGCGGGCGACGGGCGGACCGCACCGGATCGAGGCGAAGGGGGCCGCTCCGATCGTCGTCGTCGGCACCACGCGGGACCCGGCCACCCCCTACCGCTGGGCCCGGGGCCTCGCCTCCCAGCTCTCCTCCGCCCGCCTCCTCACCTACGACGGCGACGGCCACACCGCCTACGGCAGGGGCAGCGCCTGCGTCGACTCCACGATCAACGCCTACCTGCTCCGCGGCACGCCTCCCGCGGACGGAAAGCGCTGCTCAGCGCCCTGAGCGCGTACGTCGGGGACGGGTCGTCCGGGCCCGCCGCCGGGTGCTCCGATCCCTGGTTCGGAGCACCCGGGAAACTGTGTAGACTTACCGACGTTGCTGATCGCACCATAGTGCGGACAGCGCGCCGCCTTAGCTCAGATGGCCAGAGCAACGCACTCGTAATGCGTAGGTCTCGGGTTCGAATCCCGAAGGCGGCTCCGGCAAAGGCCAGGTTACATTGCTCGTGACCTGGCCTTTTGTGTTGCTCGGGGCATGATGCGTCACACGGCCGGGATGCCGCGAGATGGCTTGCGTGAGCGATGCGTGAGCTCTGGCGGCTGTGAGAACACCTCCTGATCGCAGTCGAGACCAACCGCGACGCCCACGTCGACACCTACCGCGGCGAGGCGGCGACAGCGTTCCGGGTGCGGGTCGAGAAGGCGCTGCCCAAGGCCCGCGGGATGACATGTACCCACCGCGGAGACACCTGAGATGGCCAGGGATTCCCGCAGCGACGGCAAAGGCATAAGTCGCTCGCTGTAACCAACCCGACCAGGTGCTGAGCAACTCGGTCCTCAGTCAGTTCCACGTGCCGTGAGCGGCTCTGGTGGAAGCCTGTGCTGTCGGCCGCAGCATCAGGCAGCCATCCTGAGGCGCCCCTACGGAAGTCACTCGACCCGGTCCTTGGCCCACCACAGGAACGCGGCGGCGTGCTGCTGGTTGGCGAAGCCCGGGCCGACGAGGTCATGCAGGAGGTCGTTGCTCCAGAGGATGAGCCGGCCGAGGGTCCAGTTCACCGACTCGGGTGCCGGCAGCTCCAGTCCGTAGACCATGCGCGCGATCTCGCGCTTGCCGCCCGCCTCCGTCGTGTACTTGAGGATCGTCAGGAACCGGTCGGGGTACATCACGCAGAGAACCCTCGTGAGGAGGGCCTCCTTGAAACCGGTCATGGCGAACGGCTTGGTGCGGGACAGCAGGTGCTGGAGCCGGTCTTCGAGCGGCACGTCGTGAGGTTCGTGCAGGAGGTACTCGATCGTCCGACGGGTCGCCTTCCCGGCCGCGGCATCGCCCATGTCGTTCCACGCGGAGTTGAAGGTGGCCTGGTTGCCGGGGTGGGCTCCGACCTCGGAGTTGGCGAAGTCCTTGAGGGCTCTGGGGTCGCAGGCCCACAGCCCGTCGGGGGAGAAGATCCGCTGGTACTTCGACCAGTAGGCCGCCACGTCGGGGGCGAAGTCCGGTTTGACGGCGAGGTACTGCTCCTTCAGTCGGGCCACGCGCTCCAACTGCCCTGGATCGACGTCCTCGGGTTTCGGGAAACGGGCCTTGAGGTCGTCGAAGGTGCGGGTCGGGTTCCGCTGCGGGGCGGCGGGCTCTGTCTGCTCCCATTCGTAGCCGCACCGGTGCTTCACAAGGCGGCGTCCGCCGTCGTGCGTGCGGATCACCTCGATGTCCTCGTCGTCGCTGCACAGTGGACACATGACCAACGCCATGGCTACCCCCGTTCCAGCAGTGCTCGTGCCCGCCCCGCGCCGATGCTCATGTCCGCCCGAGGGTCGCATTCTTGCATTCGGCAAGGGCGGGCGGGATACGGGGCCATTCAGTGAGGCTGAGGTCGAGGACCTCCTGTCCGTCGGATCCGCCTGGTCCCGGCTACGGCTCGCCCGGTCCTCGGCGCCCCATGGCGGCCCCCCCCGCCCCGCTCGGCCGGCCCGTGGGGCGCTGCTGACGAGTGGGCGGCTTGATCGGACAGGCGGTGGCAGACCGACGGCACGCCGAAGATCTTTGGCGTGAAGGCGACTTGGGGAGGGCGCCACACGCACCGGGGTTTCGTCGCGTGTGGTCGCTCATTCCTCCAGCCTTGTCACGCTCCCGTGCCTCCCCGCAGGTCGCTGCGACAGCGCAGTCGCCCTGTGTGCGGGTGCGGAGCCGTGGGATCAGACGCTCTGCGGAGCCGTGGCCCGGTCGTGGACCTCCAGTTTGGTGAAAATCCGCGAGACGTAGTTGCGTACTGTCTTTTCGGCCAGGAAAAGCCGCCGGGCGATCTGTTGGTTGCCCAGTCCGCGCGCGACCAATTCCAGTATCTCCAGTTCCCGGCTGGTCAGATCGGAAAATTCCGTCAGGTCCGATCCGTTCTGCATTCTAGAGAAGTACCGGCTGAGTCGGGCAGCGATGGTCGGACTGAATGTGGCGCCGCCTTCGGCGACTATCCTAATGGCGTGGAGCAGTTCCTCGGACGACCTGATTCGCGTGAGGTATCCGTTGACGCCTACCCGTAGAGCGGCGACGATGACGTCGTCTTCATCCTGCTCTGACACCACGATTATCTTGGATCGCGACTTCTTCCGGTGATAGTGCGAGACGATCTGCTGTACGGTCTCGCAGATGGTCCTTTTCGAGGACGGTTCGCCGAGTATGACGACGTCCGGCTGTAATTCGGTGTCTTCGAGACAACGTGTGACGTCGGAGCTTCCTACGGCCCGTCCTGTGAGGACGAATCTCTCGTCCTGCTCGATGATTGCTTCCAGTCCCGCAAAGGTGATCGGGCTGTCACTGATGACGAAAAGGTTGGTTTTCATGGATGAACGCGACCCCCGTGTCTGGTTTCCATGTCGAGCAAAGAGTGCAGGAGCGGCATTCTTTTGGTGACTGCGATGAATGGAGGGCGGTGCCATCATTCGTGGTCACATGAAATCAAGGATGCTATTGCATACTCCTGGTGCCGAGTATGCGTAGGTGATCGACGGGGATGCAAGGTCGCCTCTTAAATGGAAGGGTGCGGTTCCGCTTGAGGGGCGATTGTCGGCCCAGGGGCGCGATGTGGCCGGTGGCCCGCACGCGGGAGCGTCGGCAGACGTGCCAGGAAGGGCTGTGGCCGGTTCTGTTCAGGGTTTTCGGGCACCCGCCGGATAAGGGTGACGTGGCGATTCGAAGGCACAGTGAACTCACAGCAAGGGTGAATCCGTCTCGCCGTAGAGCGGTCATCACGCCATTACGTTGGACATACCGTGAACCGACCGAATACGTTCAACGGCATGGGTGATCTCCCGCGACGGCGCTTGATCATGCTCGACGTGCCGGCCGCACTCGGGTTCGCACTGCTCCCGCAGGTGGCCGTGCTGCGGCCGGACCTCGCCGGCGGAGTGAACGGCGCCACCTTGTGGCTGCTCTCTCTGAGCACCGCGCTTCCGCTGGTCGTCCGACGGCTCTGGCCCGTGCCGGTCTTCGGGTTTGTCCTGGCCGCCACCTGCGTGGCGCTGGCCGTCGGCGTCGGACCGATCCCATTTCTCGCCACCGCGTACGCCCTGTACGTGGTGGCCACGACGAGGCGACAACGGCCGGGGCTGTCCGCAGCCTTCATCACCGGCCTTTGCGCGGTGGGAGCCGTCCTGCTCACGGCGACGGGAGGACAGAGCTACCAGGGCGGGACCAGGGTCGTGCAGGTCCTGTTCGGGCTGCTCGTCCTCGGCGCCACCTGGGCGGCGGGCGCGGCCGTCAGGGAACGGCGGGAGAGCACGAGGCGTGCCATCGAGCACGCTGCCGAGCAGGCGAAGGTCGAGGAACGCCTTCGCATCGCCCGCGACATCCACGACGTCGTCACCCACAGCGTGGGCCTGATCGCGATCAAGGCGGCAGTCGCCAACCACGTCGTCGTCACCCACCCGGAAGAGGCACAAGAGGCCCTCAAGGTGATCGAGGACATCAGCCGCAGAGCGTTGAGCGACATGCGGGCCACCATCAGGGTGCTGCGCCGGGAGCCGGACGGCGACGCCCAGGACCTCCGGCCGGCTCTCGGGCTGTCGGACCTGCCCACCCTGGCCCGCACGGCCGAGGCGGCCGGCGTACGTGTCGACCTGCGGTCCATGTGTCCGGAGGAACCTCCGGACGGGGTCGCGCTGTCCGCGTTCCGGATCGTGCAGGAGGCCCTGACCAACGTCGTCAAGCATGCCGCGCCCACCGGTTGCCGGGTCCATCTCTCGGCAGGGCAGGGCACGTTGGTGATCGACGTCGCGGACGACGGTCCCGGGGCGGGGCATCGGCCGACCGTGCCCGGCGGCGGAATGGGCCTCGTCGGGATGAAGGAACGGACCGCCGCACACGGGGGCACACTCAGCGCCGGACCCGTCCCGGGCGGAGGTTTCCGGGTCCTGGCCACGCTGCCGTACTGACCCGGACTCATCCGCAGGTATGGGTCCGGGGCGCGAAGGCCGTCCGGCGGTCCAGCCTCGGGACCGATGCGGTCGGCGGGACGCCCGACGAGACTCACCGTGTGATTGACGTCCAGAACCTGACCAAGCGGTACGGGCAGCACACCGTCGTCGACGGCCTCACCTTCACGGTGCGGCCGGGAACCGTCACCGGCTTCCTGGGCCCCAACGGAGCCGGGAAGTCCACGACGCTTCGGATGGTGCTCGGCCTCACCCGCCCCGACACCGGATCCGCGACGGTGGAAGGCCGCGCCTATCACGAACTGAGGTACCCCGCCCGGCATGTCGGTGCCCTGCTGGAGACGTCGGCCCCGCACCGCGGGATGACCGCCGCCAACCATCTGCTGTGGCTCGCGCAGAGCAACCGGATCGCCCGGAAGCGAGTCGGCGAGGTCCTGGAGACTGTCGGTCTCACGGCGGCGGCCCGGCGGCGGATCGGCACGTTCTCCCTCGGTATGGGCCAACGGCTCGGCCTGGCCGCGGCCCTGCTCGGCGATCCGCCGGTCCTGGTGCTCGACGAGCCGGTCAACGGCCTTGACGCGGAGGGCATCCGGTGGCTGCGCGAACTGCTGCGCTCGATGGCTGCCGAGGGCCGGACCGTGCTCGTCTCCAGCCACCTGATGACCGAGATGTCGATGGTCGCGGACCAACTGGTCGTCATCAACCGCGGGCGACTCCTCGCGGAGGCCGGTATGTCGGAATTCATCCAGCGTCACGGTAGGACCTACGTACGGGTTCGGACATCGGAACCTCTGCGGCTCAACACCGAACTGGAGAAGAAGGGAGCTGAGTTGAGGCTCGCACCGGACGGCAGCCTGGAGGTCGACGGCTTGCCGGCGGCCGAGATCAGCCGACTGGCCGCGGCGAGCGGGCTCCCGCTCGAAGAGCTGAGCACCCACACGGCATCCCTTGAGGACACCTTCCTCAAGCTCACCAGCGACGAAGGAAGCAACACCCATGTCTGAGACGGCCGCGGCCATCCGGGCCGAGTTCACCAAGGTGCGCGGAATCCGCGGCACGTTTGTCGCACTGCTCCTGTTCGTCCCCGTCAGCGTCTTCATCGCCGCCCTAGGCGGCTGGTCCGCCAAGGGCGCGATCGAGTCCGACAGCCCTGGGCTCCGCTCCGACTTCACCCCCGAGCAGGCCGGCCTGGACGGCATCCTCTACGGCCAGCTCGCCCTGCTCGTGTTCGGCGTCCTCATCGTCTCCAGCGAGTACGCCTCGGGCATGATGCGCGTCTCGCTGCTCGCCGTTCCCCGGCGAGGCCGGCTCTACGCGGCGAAGATGACCGTCACCGCCCTCGCCGCCGCGGCTGTGGCGGCCCCCGTCATCGTCGTCAGTTACCTGGTCACCCAGGCCGCCCTCGGCTCCCACGGCTCCTCGATCGACGCGAGCGGCGTCCCGCGCGCCCTGGCCGGCGCGGTGGTCTACCTGACGCTGATGAGCCTGTTCGCGGCAGGTGTGGCCGCGACGGCCCGCAGCGCCGTCCTGCCCCTGGCCGTACTGCTCCCGATGGTGCTCGCCGGAACCCAGATCCTCTCCGTCATCGGAGCGACGAAGGAAGTGGCCCGGTACTTCCCCGACCAGGCGGGCATGCGGATGCTCGCCGTCCAGTCGCACGACGCGCACACCGGATTCGCGGTGCTGCTCGTGTGGACGGCCGCGGCGCTGACCGCCGGCTATCTCCGGCACCGGCGATGGGACGCGTGACGGGACGCGCGTGAGGCATCTGTCCCATGCCGGTGGGACATGCCGCCTCGTAGGTTCCCAGACAGGTCACGGGCCGAACTGGTCGGCCCGAGCGACCCGACCATCTGGGAGGAAACCATGTCCGCGATCTACGAGCCCCCCGCCCTCCAGGAGATCGGCGACTTCGACGAGCTCACCAAGTGCCTCGGCGTCGGTAGCTGTGACGACTTCGCCGGCTGTGGTTACGCCATCGTCTGCTTCTGGTGATCACACCGGTGCCGGTGCGCTTCGGCGCACCGGCACCGCCCGGGGAACGAGGCGACATGGAATTCACAGTTCTTCCGGACTGCCCCGCCGCCGGCCGGTCGGCCGCGGAGCTGAGGGCGGCACAGCGGATCGACCACGCGTCGGGGCGGCCCTGGATCGTCGGTGCCTGGCCCGAGGACGAGGTCACGGTGGTCGAAGCGGGCCCGCGCCGGATGGCGCTCCTCGGCCGCACCCGGCTGGACCGGGCGGCAACGACGGCCGCGCTCGGCCGGATGCGCTCCCTGCACGACGTGGACACGCTCGCGTCCCGGCTGCCGGGACTCTTCCATCTGGCGGTCTCGATGGACGGCAGGACCCGCGTCCAGGGGTCCGTGGCCGGCGTACGACAGATCTTCACCGCCGAGGTCCACCGGGTGACGGTCGCGGCGAGCGGCATGGAACCGCTGCTGCGCCTCACCGATGCCGGCCTCGACGAGACGGTGCTGGCCGCCCGGCTGCTGGCGCCCGGCGGAGCACCCTGGCCGCTCTCCCTGCGCACCGTCCGCCGGGGCATCGACACGCTCGCCACCGGGCACTGGCTCGAACTGGACACCGACGGACGGTCACGCCAGAGGCGCTGGTGGCGGCTGCCGGAGGCGTCCCTGACGCTCGCGCAGGGCGCGGAAGCCGTCCGCTCTGCGCTGTCCGAGGCGATCGCCACCCGGGTACGCCCGGACCGGACGATCAGTGCCGATCTGTCCGGCGGTCTGGACTCGACCTCGCTGTGCTTCCTCGCCGACGAGGCGGGCGCCGACCTGGTCACGTATCACGTCATGCCGCTCGACCACGCCAACGAGGACACCGCCTGGGCCCGCAAGGCAGCCGCCATGCTCCCGCAGGCCCGGCACCACATGCTGTCCGCGGACCGCGCCGAGAATCTCTTCGACGTCGGATACACCACCGACCACACGCACCTCGCCCCGGAAGGTCCCTCGACCTGGGCCTCCGGGCTCGCGCACGTCCGGGACCTGGCGAAACGGGCCACGACGGACGGCTCGTTCCTGCACCTGACCGGCTTCGGCGGGGACGAGCTGTTCGGCCGGATGCCCGCCTGCGCCTGGTCCCTCGCCCGCGCGAACCCGGGCAGCGGGCTGAAGCTGGTGAACCGTTACCGGCTCGCCAATCGCTGGTCGCTGGGCGCGACCTTACGGGCCCTCGCGGACCGGTCGACGTTCGCGCAGAACCTCACCTCGGTCGCCGCCCGGATCAGTACTCCGCCCGCACGGCTCGACGAACCCGACTTCGGCTGGGTGTTCGCGCCCCGCATGCCCGCCTGGGCGACACCGGACGCCGTGGCCGCCGTACGGAAGCTGTTCACCACGGCCGCCACCGGGACACCGGAACCGCTGGACGCCGACCGGGCCCGCCACCAGGCGCTCGCCTCGATCGTCTTCGAGGGGAAGACGGTCCGGCAGGTCAACACAGTCGTCGCGGACACGGGCATGGTCTGGGACGCGCCCTTCCTCGACGACCGCGTACTGGAGGCGGCGCTGTCCACCCGGATCGACCAGCGCCTGGCGGCGGGGCGGTTCAAGCCCCTGCTGACCTCCGCCGTACGGGGCATCGTGCCCGCCGACATCCTCGACCGCCGTGACAAGGGCGAGTTCAGCGCCGAGGCGTTCCGGGGCCTCGAACGCAACCGGGCCCGGCTCCTGGAACTCTGCGAGGACTCGCAACTCGCCAGGCTCGGGCTCATCGACCCGGCGGCGTTCCGGTCCGCGGTGCTCAACCCCGGGCCGATGTCCCATCACCTCCACCCGATCGAGACCACCGTGGCGTGCGAGAGCTGGCTCCGGACGCACTCCCAGCCACACCCCCACGACACGGGAGAACGCACGTGAAGCTGAGCCTTGCCCGCGACGTCACCCTCACCTCCGTGGAGACCGGCGCAGTCCTGCTCGACGGGCGCCGGGGCCGCTACTGGCAGTTGAACCAGTCAGGCTCCGCCATCCTGCGCAGACTCCTCGAAGGAGCGACCCCCGACGCGACTGCCGCGAGCCTGTCCGAGGTCGCCCCGGTCAGCGAGGAGCAGGCGCACAACGACGTGATGGCCCTCATCGAGTCGCTGAGCGCGGCCAACCTCCTGGAGGTGTCGCCGTGACCACCCCCGCCGTCGCGGAACAGGCTCCACGTCTCCCGCTGCACCGTCAGATCGCGCCCAGATGCGCGGCCGGCGCGGCCCGCCTGCTGGTCCGGCTGCCTCCGGCCCGGCTGCAACGGGTGCTGCGCGTGATCCGCAAGGGCACCCGGCCCGCCGCGTACGGCGAGGTGGCGCGCGCCCGGCGTTCGGTCGTCTCCGTCAGCACCCGCTGCGCGGGCCTCGGCTGCCTCCAGCGCTCCGTGGCCACGCTCCTGCTCGTCCGGGCCCGGGGCAGGTGGGCCGACTGGTGCACCGGGTTCCGCATCCAGCCCTTCGGCGCGCACGCCTGGGTCGAGGTCGACGGACGGCCCGTGGACGAGCCGGGCGAGCTGAGCGTGTTCCGGACCGTCCTGGCGGTGCGGTGCCCCGACGGAAGGAGCCGCTCATGACAGCGATCCGGGCCGAGGGCCTCTACGCGTACTACGGCACCTCACCGGCGGTCAACGGCCTGAACCTGGAGGTGCCCGAAGGCGCCACGTTCGGCTTCCTGGGCCCGAACGGCGCCGGCAAGACGACCACGATCAGCATGCTGACCACGCTGCTCAGACCCACGGCGGGCCGGGCGGAAGTGGCCGGCTTCGACGTGGCGGCCCGGCCCGCCGAGGTCCGCCGCCGGATCGGCATCGTCTTCCAGGAGTCGACGCTCGACATGGACCTCACCGCGGCCGAGAACCTCCGTTTCCAGGCCGACCTGTGCGGGCTCGGCCGCCGCGAGGCACGGACCGCGATCGCCGCGATGCTCGACATGATGGAACTGACCGAGCGCGGCGACATCCCCGTCCAGCGGTTCTCCACCGGTCTTCGGCGTCGCCTGGAGATCGCCCGCGGTCTGCTCGGCTCACCCCGCGTCCTCTTCCTCGACGAACCGACCACCGGCCTCGACTCGCAGACCCGCGCGGCCGTCTGGGAACACCTGGACAGGCTGCGGCGGGAGCAGGGCATCACGGTCTTCTTCACCACGCACCAGCTGGAGGAGGCCGAGCACTGCGACCGGATCGCGATCATCGACCGGGGCAAGGTGATCACCGAGGGCACGCCTGCGGAGCTGAAGTCCATCATCGGCGCCGACCTCGTCGTCCTGCGCACGGAGGACGACCCCAGCGCCGTGGAAGCCCTGTCCGATCGCTTCGGCCTGACGGCGGAACCCGGGCCGGACGGACTGCGCCTGCGGGTGTCGAACGGCGCCACCCTCGTCCCGCGCCTCTGCACGGAACTGGGCCTGACCGTCCGCTCCGTGACCGTCGCCTCACCGACGCTCGACGACGTCTTCCTGCACCACACCGGGTCCGCCATCAGGGAGAACGCGCCGAACGCGCGCACACTCAGCAACATCGGGGAGGGACGACGATGAGCCGGACCGACACGGCACCGCTCGCACCCACGGACAGGACCACCACCCCCGGCAGCCCGCCCACCGACCGGCGGAGCAACGCACTCAGACCGTACGCGCTGCTCTGGCGCCGTGAGATGACACGGCTGCGGCACAACCCGGTACGCCTCGCGATGGGCCTGGTGACGCCGTTGCTGTTTCTCGTGGTCCTGGGCACCGGCCTCGACGCAGCCTCCTCCACCCTCGGCAAGGCCCAGCTGAACGACTATCGGGCCTACCTGTTCCCCGGCGTGCTGGTCATGTCCGTACAGGCGCTGGCGATCGCGGTGGGCATCTCCCTCGTGTGGGACCGCAGACTCGGCGTGCTCCGCCAGATGCTCGTCTCGCCGTTCCCGCGCTCCAGCATCGTGCTCGGCCTCGCGCTCGGCGGGGCCACCACGGGCGGGATCTACGGCCTCATGGTCCTGTCGGTCGGAGGCATCGCGAGCATCAGCTACACCCCGATGCTCCTGCTCGTGCTCCTGGAGATGCTGCTCGTCTCGTTGATGTTCACGTCGTTCGGGCTGCTCGCGGCGGTCACGATCAAGCAGGTCGACACCTTCCAGATCGTGGTGAACCTCAGCATGATGCCGCTGATGTTCTTCTCCGGCGCGATGTTCCCGCCGAACGGTCTGCCGGGCTGGCTCGACGCCGTGGTCAAGCTGAACCCGCTCACGTACGGCGTCGACGCGGTCCGCCGCACCCTGCCGGGCCCCGACAGCCTCACCTCGGAACAGACCCGGCTGCTGCTCGGCGACTGGAACCCGCCGGTGCTCGCGGAGCTGGGCCTGCTGGCCGCCATCACGGCCGTGGCGCTGAGCCTGGCCACCTACCGGTTCTCCCGTACGCCGTGAGGGGGAGGGGAGTTCACGCGGTGCACGCCATGAAGGCGTGGGTGCGCAGGTCCTGGGTGGGCATGGCCGCACGGCTCCTCCTGGCGGCGGTCCTGGGCTACGCGGGCCTGGTGAAGATACGCGATCTCACGGAGTCTGGCCGCACGGTCGCCCTCTACCGGATCGTCCCCGACGAATCCGCCCAACTCGTCGGCGGTGTCCTGCCGTTCATCGAGCTGGCGCTCGCCCTGCTCCTGATCGTCGGCCTGGCGACCAGGGCGGTGGCGGTCGCCACCGCGGTCCTGATGGCCATGTACATAGCCGCCATCACCTCGGTATGGGCAAGGGGACTGTCCATCGACTGCGGCTGCTTCAGCAGCGGGGGCACCCTGACGAGCGGTGCCGAACGCGGCTACGTCATCGACATCGCACGCGACCTGGTCTTCCTCGGCGCCGCCGCCTTCCTGGTCCGCAATCCACGAACCCGGTACGCGCTGGACCGCTGGGTCCTGGACATGAAGGAGTGAGTCAAGGAGTGACAGACATACAGCCGACCGACACCATGGTGCGGGAGATGGTGCGCAGGCGTCACCGCCGACGGCGCACCCTGCTGGTGTCGCTCGTGGCCGCCGTCGTGGTGGTCGCCGCCGCGCTCGTCGGCGCCGGCCTCGTCCGGGCGAACAACACCGAGCCCGGCGAGGCACCGGCCCGGGTCCCCGCCGGGGCGACCGCCGACAAGGCGGGGCTGGCCGCCTCGTCGGGCGCGATACGGATCGACCTCTACCTCGACTACCTCTGCCCCGAATGCCGCAACACGGAGAAGGCCCTGGCCGCCGAACTGGAGACCCTGAAGGCGGCCGGAGACGTCAGCGTCGTCTACCACCCGGTCACCTTCCTCGACGGTCGCAGCAGCCCCGAGGGTTACTCGACCCGGGCGGCGTCGGCGGCGGCCTGCGCGGCGGACCAGGGCAGGTTCGAGGAGTACTCCGCGGTGCTGTTCGACCAGCAGCCCCCGGAGGGCGGACCGGGGCTCAGCGAGGCCCAGCTGATCGCGGCCGGAGAGGAGGCCGGCATCACCGACGAGGGCTTCGCGAAGTGCGTCCAGGAGGCCCTCTACACCCCCTGGGTGACGTACGTCTCCGATGCGGCCGCCTCCCGGAAGGTCGCGCTGACCCCGACAGTCATGGTCGACGGTGACCGCATCGAGGTCACCGGACCGGACGCTGCGGCCTCGCTGACCCGCGCGGTGCGGGAGGCCCGGGGATGACACGGCTGACGGTGGCGCTCTCCGGCGACTGCATGGCGACCAGGGGAGCGCTGATCACGTCCGACCCTGCCGCGGAGGAACTCCGGGAGGTGCTGCGGGCCACGGACTTCGCCTTCACCAACCTGGAGGTGGTCCCTGCGACGGGCGCAGGCCACCCCGTACACAACGCGGCGAGCGGCGGCGGCCTGATAGCGGACCCCACAGTGATCGACGACATCACGGCGATGGGCTTCACGGTGCTCGGCTGCGCGAACAACCACGCGCTGGACCTGGGCACGAACGGCGTCCTGGGCACCGTGGACCTCCTCGACGCGAAGCGAATCCCCTTCGCGGGGATCGGCCCCGACCTCACCGCCGCCCGCCGACCGGTCTACGTGGACCGCCCCGGCGGCAGCCTGGCTCTGATCTCGTGCAGTACGACGTTCCTGGCCGGCCATGAGGCGGCGCACCCGTCTCCGGACCTGCCGGGCCGCCCGGGCCTGAACCCGCTCAGACACCACGCAACCCTTCAGGTGACGCCCACCCAACTGGACCTGCTCAGGGAGATGGACGGCGAGACAGGCCTTCGGGCCCGCCGGGCCGAGGCCCGCACACTCCTCGGCTTCGACCCCGCGATGCCCGCACCCGACCGGCTCACCCTGTTCGGAACCCGCTTCCAGGCCGCGGACGCCCCGGGCTTCACCACCACATGCGACCCGAAGGACCTGGACGAGATCTCCCGGTGGGTGACCGAGGCCCGACGCCGAGCGGACCTGGTCATGGTCAGCGTGCACTCCCACGAGCCGGGCCCGACACCGGAAACCCCCGGGGAGTTCCTACGGGAGTTCGCCCACCGGATGATCGACGAGGGCGCCGACATGGTGGTCGGCCACGGCCCGCACCGACTCCGCGGAGTGGAGCTCTACCGCCGGAAACCGATCTTCTACAGCCTGGGCAACATCGTGAGCCAGATCGACCTTGCGGACCGGATCCCAGCGGAGGACTACGCAAAGGTCCCCACGGCCGAACAGCTCACACCAGGCCGCTACTTCGCCGAACTGAGCGCACATGACCGCCGCCTGTTCGCCCCGCACCGCCAGTACTGGGAAACACTCGCCCCGGTCCTCACCTTCGACGACGGCAAGCTGACCGAAGCCCGCCTCCACCCGATAGAACTGGGCTTCGGCCACCCGGTCCACCGCAGGGGCCGCCCGCGCATGGCAGCCCCGACAGCGGCGAAGGAGATCCTCACGGACTTCGCCGCACTGTCGGAGCCGTACGGAGCGACGGTCACGGTCGGGGACACGGGGACGGGGGAGCTGATGCTCGACGAACAACAGCAACACGGCAGTTGAGGAGAACAGGACTGTTAGCATCGCAAGGCTCGAGAGCTCGATGAACAGCAGTTGCCGGCAGGTGAGGGACGAGGCACACGGAATGGCGGACGCGCCGGTCAGGGTCCTGATCGCGGACGACCAGGCCCTGTTGCGCGGAAGCTTCCGCCTCCTCATCGACTCGACACCGGGAATGAAGGCGATAGCCGAGGCCGAGGACGGCGCCAGGGCCGTGCAACTCGCACGCGAACTCAAGCCGGACGTCGTCCTGATGGACCTCCGCATGCCGGTCATGGACGGCATCGCAGCGACGAGGGAGATCTGCTCGGACGAAACGCTGACGACGGTCCGTGTATTGGCCCTGACCATGTTCGACATGGACGAGTACGTCTACCCGGCCCTGCAAGCCGGCGCGAGCGGCTTCATGCTGAAGGACGTCTCACCGGCGGACCTGGTCGCCGGCATCCGGGTCATCGCCACGGGCGAGGGCGTACTGGCCCCCACGGTCACCCGCCGCCTGATCGCGAACTTCTCCCGTACCGACGAAACGACCCGGGCGGCCCCGCGACTGGTCGGCCTCACCAAGCGGGAGCAGGAGGTGCTCGTGCTGATCGCGAACGGCTTGTCGAACGCGGAGATCTCGGGGCAACTGGTGATCAGCCTGCCAACGGTGAAGACCCACGTGAGCAGCCTCCTTGCGAAGCTGCAGGCGCGTGATCGTGCTCAGTTGGTCATCATCGCGTACGAGAGCGGGCTGGCGGAGCGGGGGATGCCGACGTGAGGGTCGGGCCGAGAAGCCGGCCAGCGGGGCCTGAACGATGACGCATGGTGACCTGGGCGTCGACGACGCGGCGCCCTGAGCCGCCCGGCTCGGCTACTGCCCGTGGTGGGCGAAGGCGGACCACACCTCCAGTTCGTCCATGCCGCGCTGTTCCGCCTCCCTGAACACGGCGTCGCACGCGGCGAGTTCGTCCGGCACGGTCCGCCGCGGGTCCAGCATCCACAACTGCGCGGCGCGCAAAGCGTCTCCGGCCGGGTCCCCGGCTCGCAGCCGGTGGCGGAGGACGAGCATGAGCACGGCAAGCGCCTCCTCGGCCTCGGCTTCGACCGTGGCGGGAGAGGGGTCGGCGCGGAAGGCGGTCGTCGAGGTCCAGTGCGGAGAGCTGGACGAACTCAAGGGTCACGACGGGCTCCAGCGCGGTGTCGAGATCGTCGGCCGCCCGCGCGGCGGCGAGCAGCGTGATGGCCGAGGAGAGCCGGGGCGACTGTCTGATCCTGGCCTCGGACGGGCTGGCCGAGGACGCCTTCGGCTCACCCGCGGTACGCGCCTGGCTCGCCGAACGCTGGGCACAGCCCTGCGACGCCGCCGCGATGGCGGACTCGCTGCGCTACCGGCGCCGCGGCTCGCACGACGACCGGACCGCTCTCGTGGTGTGGTCACGGCAGTCGCGGGACGGATGACCGATGCGCGCCATGAACAGCAGGCTCGGCCGCAGATACCAGGTCGCGCCGCACCCCTTCAACAAGGACGGCGGCCAAGGGCTGCTGTACCACTGCACCGACCAGGACGGAGTGGAGCGGGTCTACAAGGAGTACAAGGCTCCCGTGTCCGCGACGTCCGAGGTCCACCGGCTGCACGAGTTGGCTCTCCTCGGCGCGGAGGCCGTGCGCCGCGCCGAGAGAGGCACGGGCTCCGCGGTACGCGGCGGGCTCGCCACGACCGCCGAATCGTCCATCAACTGGCCCATCGACGTGATCCACGGCAAGGGCGGCAGTGTGGCGGGCGTCGTGCTGCCCCTCATTCCGCAGTCCTTCATGTACACGGACGCGGACGGCCGTCAGGCGGCCCGTACGCTCGACTTCCTCTACCTGGCCCGGGCCGAGCCGCCACCACCCGAGGCTCGGGTACGCGTCGGTGTACTGCTGCGCGTGTGCGACATCTTCAGGGAGCTGGAGGATCTCAAGCTCACCCACGGGGACCTGTCCGCGAAGAACCTCGTGTGGCGCGGACAGGACACACACGCCTATCTGATCGACTGCGACGGGCTGACCTCCTGGAGCAAGTCGGCCACGCACGGGGTCGCCACGCAGGAGTGGACGGATCCCCGCGTTATCGCCGGCGTGATCCCGGCACACGACCGGTACAGCGACCGCTTCGCCCTCGCCCTGGTGCTCTACCGCGGTCTGTTCCTCAATCCGGGCGGTCCGCGCTGGCCGCAAGGTCCCCGGAAGGGGCAGTGGATCAAGCCCTCCGGATTCCCCGGCCGATTGGACCCGACGCTACGACAGATGTTCGGCCGCGCGCTCGACGACCCGTACTCGACGAGCACACGGCCCAGCGCGGCCGACTGGCATCACGCCCTGCACATGGCCTTCCTCGTCGCCGGCCGCCCGCCCTCCTACCGTGACGACGCGCTGCGCGCCCTGGACGAGTACGACTCCCAACACCGACGGGGGGTCCAGCGCCAGCGGGCCGCCCCGCGACCGGGGCAGAGTCCGGCGAACGCCCTTCCGCTCCAGAGGCCCCGGCCCCACCCTCAACCGCAAGGGCAACGGCGGCCACAGACACCCGTCCCGCCGCCCGCGCAGCCGGTGCCGCGGGTGGCCCCCCGACGTCAGCCGCCTGCACCCGCGCGCGCACCCGCCGACGCGGCAGCACATCGTGGGTCGTCACGGGACTGGTGGTGGCGCTGGCGATGATCGGAGGCGGCGTTTTCTGGTTCATGGACAACTCCGCCGATCCGTCCTCCGCGCTCCCACTCCGGGCCGGACCACGTTGTCCCGCTGCCGTGACCGCCCACATCCCGGACGGCGCCGGAGCGACACTGCTGCACAGCTATAAGACAGAATCGAACATCATCCGGCTGTGCCGGACCGTGAGCGGAAAGATCTACTACAACGGCACCTGGCGCCACCCGGACGCCCGCCACAAGAAGTCCGAGCAGATCACCATCCCTGCCGAGCCCACCACTGACGGCTACCGGGCGCGCAACCACGGCTACCTGTACGTCATCAAGGACGGGTGGGTCGTCATCCACATGCCCAAAGGCAAGACGAAGAAATATCGCCTCACCGAAGCCGATTGAGCATGCCGTCCTCAGCCCTCCCCAGCCGTCACGGCCGTCACCGTCGCACGGCCCGGCTCACTGGCGTCGCGCGGCGAGTGCGTCAGTACGGCGGCCGCGCTGACGGCGTTGCGCCCGGGGGAGGCCGGGTTGACCCTCGACCTTGTTCAGGGATGAGAGTGCCGGGTGTGGAGAACGACATGCGCAGCATCGGCGACATGGCCGGTGACAGCGGCCTGAGTGTGAGTGCCCTGCGGTTCTACGACCGTGCCGGGGTGCTGGTGCCGGCCTGGGTGGATCCGGTGAGTGGCTATCGCTGGTACGCACCCGGGCAGCTCGAGGAGGCCCGGTTGCTGGCTCGTCTGCGGCGGGCCGGTATGCCGCTGGCGGACATCCGGCTGGTGCTGGCCGGCTGGTCGGCCGCGGACGGTGATCTGGTCCGGGAGCTGCTCAAGGCGCATCTGCACCGGCTCGGACAGAGGTTGTCGGACGCCCGCGGCGAGTTCTCCGCACTCCGAGCGCTACTCGATCACAGGGAGAACGTCATGACCTCGCTCCGTATCGCCTCCGTCCGGCTGTCCGTCGACGCGCATGAGCTGGCGGCCGCGCTGGACACGGTCCGTTTCGCGGTGAGTACCGACCCCGAGTTGCCGATGCTCGGCGGGGTCCTGTTCGACATCGAGGGCGGGGACCTGCGGACCGTGGCCACCGACCGGTACCGCATGGCCGTCGCGCGGGCCGGGATCACCGGGCACGACGAGGGCCGGGTCCAGGTCGTCGTGCCCACCCCGCTCGTCGACGCGATGCGGGCGCTGTCGGGCGGCGGGGGAGCCGCACGCCTCGCTGTCGACGGTGACCGCGTGACACTGGACGCCGGGGACGGGCAGGCGGCCGGTCAGTGCCTCGACCATGACTTCCCCGACTACCGCCGACTCCTCCCCGTCGACGGCGGGCGCCGTGCCCTCGTCGACGTGGCGGCCTTCCGGGAGGCCCTGGAGACCGGCCCCGTCCGCTCCGGGGAGGCCGGAGCGGACCTCAGTGTGCTGCGGGTCGAGGACGACGGCACGGTCGCCCTCTGCTCCGACAGTGATGGCGACAGCGACGGTGTGGGCGCTTCGCACCGCGTGGGGGTCAACCGTGCCTTCCTGCTGGACGCGTTGGACGCGCTGGCTGCCGGCACCGGGGACCGGCTGGCTCTGGAGGTGAGCGCCCCCACGGCGCCGATCGCGATCCGCCGGCCCGACGACGAGGGCGCCTTCTCGGTCCTGATGCCGGTCCGTCTGGAGGACTGACCGTCCGTCCACGCCGATGTGGCTACAGGTCATATCGATGTGGCTCCGCACAAAAAGCCCAGGCCGGGATTTCGGCCCGGGCTTTTCGTGCTTCCGTTGCAGCGCCGTTCGTGCGGGGTTCTCGGTGCCGTTCGTGCGCCGCTCTCGCCGCCGTTCGTGCAGTGCGTCGTTTGCGCAGCACCGGCCAACACCCCTCGCCGCGCGTGCTGTTCCGTGATCCGGACGGTGTGCCGGACCTCGTGCCCCGACCGTCGTGGCCCCAGTGGCGCACGGGCTACCGGTGGTTGAGGTGACGATCCGGTGAGGTGGGTGTGGCGTGTGTTCGCTGGAGCGATTATGGTGGTCGTGATGTGTGTCACATTCGGTTTGTTTGTGCGAAGGGTGCGGGGGGCGGGAGGCAAAGTGTCCTAGGAAGGTCGGTTCCTGTTCGGGGATGTCCTCAAGTGCTTTGCTGATGAAGAGACTTGGCGATGCGTGGGGGCGGTCGGGCCGACCGGATGCGGGGGCAGGGCAGCGTGTGCTGTTCGCTGATGCGGATTCACTCTGCGGAGCTTTGGTGACTTCGGCAGGTGAACTCTGTGTTTCTCGTGTGTCGAGAGGGGCCAATTCGGCCCTAGATTTCCCCGCGTAGACCGCGAACGTCGCACATTTCGTCCACGTGTTTGGACAAGGCTCCGGCTGGGGGTTCTGGGTTCGTGTCGGATTTCTTCGACGATGTCTGGTCATGGATAGTCATGGCGACCGCCGAGACATCGTGGCGTGAGTTGATGCCTCTGGGCATCGCCGGCGCCTTCGTCTGGGGCCTGTGGCTCTATCGGGCCGTGCTCTCGCGGTTCGCCAAACCCGTGGTGAACAACTACCGGACCACCGTGTCCGTGGTGGTGCCCGCCTACCGGGAGGACGCGAGCATCCTGCTGGACTGCCTCGACACCTGGCTGGAGCAGGACCCCACCGAGGTCATCATCGTCCCGGACGTCGAGGACACGGAGGTCCTGCACAGGCTGTCCCAGGTGCGGGACCCGCGGGTGCGCGTGCTGGCGTTCGAGCACCGCGGCAAGCGGTCGGCGCTGGGTGTGGGGATCCGCGCCGCGACGAGCGAGCTGGTGGTGCTCGTGGACTCGGACACCCGTTGGGAGCCGGGGCTGCTCGCCGCCGTCCAGATGCCCTTCGTCGACCCCGAGGTCGGCGGTGTCGGCACCCAGCAGAACGTCTACCAGCGCCGGACCAGCGTCTGGCGGCGTATCGCCGACTGGCTCGTCAACCTCCGCTACTACGACTACGTCCCGGCCATGGGCCGCGCCGGCGCCGTGGCCTGCCTGTCCGGCCGTACGGCGGCCTACCGCCGGGCCGCGATCGAGCCCGTGCTGGAGAACCTGGAGAACGAGTTCTTCCTCGGCCGGCGCTGTGTCGCCGGTGACGACGGGCGGCTGACCTGGCTGGTGCTGGCCTCCGGCTACAAGACCGTGCACCAGTCGTCCGCGCGGGCGATATCGATGTTCCCCTCCTCCTTCCGCGCCTTCGTCAAGCAGCGCGTGCGCTGGAGCCGGAACTCCTACCGCTGCTACCTGACCGCCCTCTACAAGGGCTGGCTCTGGCGGGTCCCCCTGGTCACCAAGATCACCGTGCTGCAGATCCTGCTGACGCCCGTGACCATGGGCATGGCGCTCGGATACCTGCTGTTCAGCCGCCTGGAGCTGACCGGCCGCGGCGTGTTCCTCGTCCTGGTCTGGCTGCTCGTCGGGCGCGGGATCCGCGGCTACTCGCATCTGCGCAAGCACCCGCAGGAGCTGCTGCTGCTGCCGCTGCTCGCCCTCGTCGTCATCATGATCTCGCTGCCGATCAAGCTGTACGCGTTCCTCACGATGAACAGGCAGGGCTGGCTGACCCGTACCAGCGACCGTATCGGCGGAGAGGGACAGGACTCCTCCTCCCTCGGGAGCTCTACGCGGGTCACCGCGTCCACGTGGCCGGAGGTTCAGCAGTCATGACGCGACACCCGCTTTCCGCCGTCCGGCGGACCCTCAGGGGAGCCGTCGTGCTGCCCCTCGCCGCCGGTCTGATACTCGCCTCGGCGGCCGCCTCCCCCGCCGCCGACGGCGACGACAAGCCCCGGGTCAACGCCGCCGACGCGGAGAACGAGACCGCGCTCGTGGCCGCCGAGGACCACCGCCTCGACCAGGTCCGCGCCGTGGCCGCCGTCGCCCCGCTGAAGGGCGGTGAGTGGAAGGCGCCGTACCGGCTGGACACCGGCGACGGCTACACCCTGGTCCTCACCGAGCGCAGCAACGCCTACACCGTCTCCGACCTGCTGGAACTGGCTCCGCAGACTTTCGTCCGCCAGCCCGACGGTGCCTACCTGCTGACCGAGAACATCTACCTCAACGCGGGCGCCAAGCTGAAGCTGTCCAACCCGGGCGGGCTGACGCTGCGGATGGCCAGCAGCAACAAGGGCTTCGTCAGCATCGTCTCCTTCGGCGGCCGGCTCACCCTGGAGGGCACCCCGCAGGCGCCCCTGCGGATCACCAGCTGGAACGACAAGAAGAACAAGCCGGACAAGGACGTACGGGACGGCCGGGCCTACATCCGCGCCATCGGCGGCCAGTTCTCCATGAGGTACGCCAAGGTCGGCGACCTCGGCTTCTGGAGCGGACGCACCGGCGGCCTGAGCCTCACCGGGACCGACCGCCCCGACACCGGCAACATCAAGGACTCGACGGTGTCGCCGGGCACGAAGGCGGGCAGCGGTGGCGTCGTGGCGCAGCCCTCCGGCTCGCTGGCCACGCCGGACACCCGGTTCTCCGTGCCCAGCCTCTCCTACGTGTCCGCGGAGATCGGCCACTCCACCCTCACGGGCAACGCCTACGGGCTGTTCCTCTCCGGCGCCAACGGCGTCAGCATCAGCGACAGCACGGTCCGGGGGAGCCTCGAACACGGCGTCGTCCTGCACCGGTTCGTCACCAACGCCGTGGTCGAGCGGACCGTCTCCAAGGAGAACGGCGGCGACGGGTTCGTGCTGGCCCGTGCCACCGAGCAGGTCCGGGTCAGCGGTTCCACGGCCGAGGGCAACGGCGGCAACGGGTTCACGCTCAGCGGCCGGCCGCTCGCCAGCGGCCCCTCGGCGTCCGGCGAGTCCATCAGCAGCTACGGCTCCAACTCCGTGTCCGACAGCATCGCCAGGGACAACGGCCACTACGGCATCGAGATCTTCGGCGGCAAGGACGTCGGGGTGCAGAACAACCGGGTCGAGGGCGGCGACATGGGCATCGTGGCCCGCAAGGACGCCACCAAGGTCGCCATCACCGGCAACCGGCTCACCGGCCAGTCACGCCAGGGCATCTCGGTGCGCGACGGAGTGACCGCCGCGACGATCACCGGCAACATCGTCGAAGGCACCGAGACCGGCATCTACGTCCGGGACTCGGTCGGCGAGATCCGCGGCAACACGATCCAGGACGGCACCAACCACGGGATCACCATGGTCGGCGGGGTCTCCGAGTCGATCATCACGTACAACGTCATCTCCGGGGTCGGCCCGAGCGCCGTGGACACCACCCGGGCCCACGGTGACATCGCCGTCAAGCAGAACCAGACGTTCGCCTGGCACGACACCAGTTCCTTCTGGGTCAAGTTCAAGCACTACGCGAGCCCGATGACGCTGCTCTGGACGTTCATCCTGCTGCTCATCCTGGTCTCGGCCCTGCTGGGCCGCCGCCAGAGCCGCAGGGGGAACCGTCGCGGCGGCCGGCGCCTGGGCGTCCACCCGTACGAGGACAAGAAGTCGGTGACCAACAGCGCCTCCGTCGTCGAGGTGCCGCTCCGGCAGACGCCCGACCGCAGCTGGTTCTCCAAGGACGAAGAGACCGCCGCCCTGCGCGTCCTGGCTCCCCAGTCCGTCCCAGCCGCCCGTCCGCCCCGCTGACGACGCGTTCCCGCCCACCGGAGTTGCTGTTCATGCCTTCCGAACCTCCCACGCCGAACGAACCGTCCGCGTCGAACGAACCGTCCAAGCCGAACGAACCGTCCGCGTCGAGCGAATCGTCCGGGCCGAGCGAATCGTCCGGGCCGAACGAATCGTCCGGGCCGAACGAATCGCGTACGTCGAGCGAGCCGGTCACGTCCGGCGAATCGCCCACGTCGAACGCGGCGCCCACGTCGAGTGAGCCGTCCGCCCCGGACGGGCCGCCCCGGACGGGCGCGCCCACCAGGCCGAGCGAACCGCCTCTGCCGAGCGAGCCGCCCAGGCCGAGCATGCCGCCTCAGTCGGGCGAGCCCACCATGTCGATCGGGCAGCCGGGCGGGCCGCCCGCCCCCGAGCGCGGCTCCGCCCGGCAGCCTGCCGTCTGGCTGGCCGGGGGTGCGTTCCTGCTCGCCCTGGCGGCGCTGATCGTGGCGGTGACGCGGGACGGCGGATCGTCGGAGCCGGAGGTGACGGCCGGTGCGACCACCGCGGGGCCCCGGGAGTCCGTCATCTCACCGGTCCCGGACGAGCCCTCGGTCCTGCCGACCCGCACGGCCGCTCCCGAACCGGCCCCGACCGAGCACGCCACCAGCGGCTCGGTGCCCGAGGCCGCGGTGACCTGCCCGGCCGCCTCCGTCAAGGTGAGCGACGCCACCACGCTCGAACAGGCCCTCGCCCAGGCGCGACCGGGCGACAGCATCGCCCTCGCCAACGGCGTCTACGCCGGCAACTTCACCGCCGAGGTCTCCGGCACCGCCGAGAAGCCGATCTTTCTGTGCGGCAGTGCCGGAGCGGTCGTCGACGGCGGGGACACGGACGACGGGTACGCCTTCCACCTGGACCGGGTCAGCAACTGGCGGCTGGTGGGCTTCACCGTCCGCAACGCCCAGAAGGGCGTGATGGCGGACGGCACGGTGGGCACCGTCATCCAGGGCCTCACCGTCGAGCAGATCGGCGACGAGGCCATCCACCTGCGGAACTTCAGCTCGGACAACATGGTCCGGGACAACACCATCCGCGACACCGGGCTGCGCCGCGAGAAGTACGGCGAGGGCGTCTACATCGGCACGTCCAAGTCCAACTGGTGCACGGTGAGCGACTGCAAGACGGACGCCAGCGACCGCAACGTGGTGCTCGGCAACGACATCAGGGACACGACCGCCGAGTCCATCGACATCAAGGAAGGCACCAGCGACGGCAAGGTCATCGACAACACGTTCGACGGATCGAAGCTGAGCGGCTCCCACAACAACGACTCCTGGGTCGACGTGAAGGGGAACGGCTGGCTGCTCCAGGGCAACACCGGGAGCAACTCCCCGGAGGACGGCTTCCAGACCCACCAGCTCGTCAACGGCTGGGGTACCGGCAACATCTTCAAGGACAACACCGCGAACGTGGACGGGCCCGGCTACGGCTTCCACCTCACGACCGACGGCAACAAGGTCACCTGCGACAACAAGGCGAAGAACGCGGGCGAGGGTCTCGCCAACGTCGACTGCGCCTCCTGACCCCAGCCGTCACCCCTCGGCCGGCTCGTGCGGTGGGCCGACCTGTCCCGAAACACCTCTGGAGACCACCATGACCTGGTCGGACGACACCGACAGAACCGCGCCCCGCCTCACCGTCATAGGCACCGGCTACCTCGGCGCCACCCATGCCATCTGCATGGCCGTGCTGGGCTTCGACGTCCTCGGCGTGGACGTGGACCCCGTCAAGATCGACCGCCTGAACTCGGGCGAGGTGCCGTTCTTCGAGCCCGGGCTGCCCGAACTGCTCGCCAAGGCCCTCGACAGCGGCCGGCTGCGGTTCACCACGAGCTTCGCGGAGGCCGGGGAGTTCGGTGACGTCCACTTCGTCTGCGTGGGCACGCCCCAGCAGCGGGACTCGTACGCGGCGGACCTGACCTATGTCGACAGCGCGGTCGAGGAACTGTCCCGGCACCTGCGCCGGCGCACGCTCGTGGTCGGCAAGTCCACGGTCCCGGTGGGCACCGCCGCCCGGCTCACGGAGATCGTCCGGCGGACGGCCCCGGCCGGAGCGGACGTCGAACTCGCCTGGAACCCCGAGTTCCTGCGCGAGGGGTACGCCGTCGACGACACGATGCGGCCCGACCGGCTGGTCTTCGGCACCGAGTCGGCGTGGGCCGAGGAGCAGCTGCGCGCCGCCTTCGCACCGGTGATCGCCCAGGGCACCCCGGTGGTCGTCACCGACCTGCCCACCGCCGAGCTGGTCAAGGTCGCCGCCAACTCGTTCCTCGCCACCAAGATCTCGTACATCAACGCCATGGCGGAGGTCTGCGAGGCCACCGGCGCCGATGTGACGGGTCTCGCGGAGGCGCTGGCCTACGACGACCGCATCGGCGGCCGGTTCCTCAAGCCGGGCCTCGGCTTCGGCGGCGGCTGCCTGCCCAAGGACATCCGGGCCTTCAGCCACCGTGCGGAGGAGCTGGGGGTCGGTCAGGCCGTCTCGTTCCTGCGCGAGGTCGACGCCATCAACCAGCGGCGCCGGGCCCGCACGGTCGACCTGGTCCGCGAGCTGGCCGGCGGCGAGCTGGCCGGAGCCAAGGTGACCGCGCTCGGGGCGGCCTTCAAGCCCAACTCCGACGACATCCGCGACGCGCCCGCCCTGGACGTGGCCAGGACCCTGCACCAGGCCGGCGCGCAGGTGACCGTCGTCGACCCGGCGGCCGTCGAGAACGCCCGCCGCGCCTACCCGGACCTGCACTACGGCACGGACGTGCTCACCGCGGCCACCGGGGCCGACGTGGTGGTGCTGCTCACGGAGTGGACCGAGTTCCGGGAGATCGACCCGGACGCCCTGGGCGCGGTCGTGGCCCGGCGCCGGATCGTCGACGGACGCCACGCCCTCGACCCGGCCCAGTGGCGGGCCGCCGGGTGGGACTACCGGGCACTGGGCCGTCCCTGACCGACGGGTCCGGAGACGGAACGAGGGCACGCCTTGCGCCGAGGCGTGCCTCGCGGGACATGGCTCCGCGGGGCGGGCTTCGCGGGCAGGGCCCCGCGCGGTGGCGAGTCGCCGCACGGTGACGGAGGGGTCGGCCACGCGCGTGGCCGACCCCTCCGTCACCCCCGCTTCTGGTGCTGCTCCGGCAGATGGCTCTCGGCGTGGGCCCACAGCACGACGTTGTCGAGGTGTCCGGCCCCGCCGCTCTCCCGTTCGCGCCGGAAGAACTCGATGACCTCACGGTCGGAGTGGCGCAGGCTGAAGTGGGTCAGCACGAACAGGGTCTCCGAGTGTGCCTCCACCACCGGACGCAGTTCGCTCCACACCGTGTGTCCGACCTGCCGGGCCCGGGCGAGCTGTCCGTCGTCGAGATAGGTGCACTCGGTGATGACGACCGGGTAGTCGAACAGCCAGGGGTTGCGCGCGAACACGCTCGGGTGGGTGTCACCGAGGAACGCGAAGGCGGGGCGGCGGATCTCCTGATCGACCGTACCGGGGCCCTCCTTACGCCGCTCGGCGATGAGCCGGCCGAACTCACCCGCCCGGCCGGCGGCGACCATCGACCCCTTCAACTCCTCGTACTCCGGCTTCAGGACCGTCTTCTTCTCCGCGAAGCAGTAGCCCACACACGGCACCTTGTGCAGGCACTCGACGACCCGGACCGCGTACTCCCCGCGACGGCCCACGGAGAACTCCGCGCCCGGACGCACCCCGTGCAGACGGCTGTCCGGGGCGCGGGACGCGTCGAAGCCGGCCCCGTGGTTCAGCTCGCTCGCGGCGCGCAGGTAGGCCGCCGCGTACGGTTCGGCGGCGGCCGGCAGATAGATGTCCACCCCGCCGTCCCGGGCGGCGAGATAGTCCAGGTCCTTGGAGTGGTCGAGGTGGGTGTGGGTCAGGAGCACCGTCTCCACCTGCCGGCCCTCGGCCAGCCCGGCGTCGAGGGAGCAGCGCAGTTCGGGGCAGTGGAAGAAGGTCTTGTCGTTCGCGCGGGAGTAACCGGTCAGGGTCAGGCCGGTGCCGGGGACGCGCCATGTCTTCCACTGGCGGAACGGGTGGCCGTCGTCCAGGCGCCGAGGGTGCTCGACGTGCCGCGGGTCAGGGGGGTGGGGCATCCGGGTTCGCTCCTGGCCTTGTCGTCACGACCCCGCGCCTGCACGGGAATTGGGCCGATCGTACGGGGCGGCACCGGCCCGGTTGCGGTATTTTCCGTGCCCACCGCCCAGCGGTACCGCCCCCTGCGATGAGGTGCTCCATGGAACGGGATGTGCTCGCCGCGTCGGCCGCTGCCGCCGGTGAAGCCGCTGACGCCGGTGCCGAGGTGTCCGACGAGGTGCTGTCGGCCCTCGCGGCCGCGGCGGGGTCGGCCGAACGGCCCGACGATGACGCTGACATGGCGGCGCTCGCGCGGGCGGACGCGGCCCTCGACGCCCTGCTGGCCCTGGTTCCGGCCGACGCCGACGGCCGACGGGACTGGCGGGCGGCCGACCCCTATCTGCGGGACCACCTGGCCGCCCAGGCGGACGCCGCCGGGCGGCTGGCCGAACTGGTCCACGACGCCCGGTTCCTCGCCTCCGCCGACCCGGACCGGCTCGCCCGCGTCCTCCCCCGCCTCGACCGCTCCCGCTCACCCCTGCTGCGGGCCTACTGGCGGGCCCTGGACCGGCTGCGGGCCGCGGCGCCGGGCGACCGGGCCGCCGTACTCCAGGCGATGGCGCTCTGCGAGGAACCGGAGGCGTTCGACGGACCCGGGGGCCCTGCCGCGCACCCGGGGCTCGGTCTCGCCGAGGAGGCGGGCTGGGACCCCCTGTGGGCGGGCGGGGGCGGTCGTACGGCGTTCCACCGGCGGCTGCCGGGGCACGGGGACGATCCCACACGGGACGACGCGCGGCTGAACGTCCTGGCGTTCGGCACGGTCGAGGGCCGGCCGGTGCTGGCGAGCGGGGGGCGCGACGGCGAGACACGGCTCTGGGACGCGCGGACCGGCGAACCGTTCACCACCCTCGCCACGCCCCTGCGCGCCGCGTGCACGCTGCTGGAGTTCGGCACCGTCGACGGCCGTCCGGTGCTGGCCGCCGGCACGCGGGACGGGCTGGTGCGGATCTGGGACCTCCGTACGGCCGAGCCGTCGGCCGTGTTCTCCGTGCCCGCCGGGCACGCGCGGGCGGCCGCCTTCGCCACCCTCGACGACGGTCGCCAGGCGCTGGCCGTCGCCCACGGATTCGAGGCGGACGACGGCTCCGGCCGGCCCGGCGGGCGGTACGCCGACGACACGGGCGGCGTCGGTCTGTGGGATCCGCTCACCGGGGACCCTCTCGTCCGGCTGTGCGCGGGCGACGAGGTGATGTCCTGCGTGGCCGTCCTCTCCGTCGCCGGACGGACCGCCGTGGCCGCCGTCTGCGAGGGCGACACCGTACGGGTGTGGGACGCCGGCACCGGCGAGCCCGTGGCCCGGTGGTCCGGCGAGCCGCTGCGGGACAGGGTGCCCCCGTTCACCGGTCTCCTCGCCGCCGTCGCCCACCGGGGGCGCGAGGTGCTGGCCGTCGTCGCCGAGGAGGCGACCGGGTGGGACAACCGTGAGTGGCGGCAGACCCTCTTCCTGTGGGACCCCTCGAAGGGCTCGACGGGAGGCCGGGTCGAACGCTTCGACCTGCGGGAGTCGGAGTCGGTCCTCGCCTTCGGACGCCTGGAGGGCGGTCATGGAGGTGATGGCGCCGACGGGGGCGACGCGGGTGGCGGGGGCGCCGGTGACGGTGACCGTTCCGCCAGTGAGACGGTTGTGGCGACGGTCGCCCCCCGGTGCGACGGGGCGTGGAGCGACGACGTCGAGGTCCGCGTCAGCACGCTCGCGGGACGGTCGGTCGCGGCCCTGTCCGCGCACCTCGGTCACGTCCTGACCGGCGCCTTCGGCACCGTCGACGGCACGACCGTGCTCGCCACCACCAGGACCGGCGGCTTCGACCGGACACCGGGGGAGGGCCACGACATCGTGCTGCTGGACGTCCCCGCCCCGTCCCCGGACGTGGGCGGCTTCCGAGCCGGCGGACTCGCGCTCGGCACGGACGGGCGGGCACCGCTCCTGCTGGTCGGCGACCCGTACGAGGTCCGGCTGACGGACCCGCTCACCGGACGGACGACGGCGCGCACCTCCCTGCCCCTCTGCGACGACCACCGGCACGGCCAGAGCCGAGGCGTCGCGGTCGTTCCGGCCGCGGTGGACGGCAGCCCGCTGATCGCCGTCGCGGGCATCGGCCACGGTGTCGTCCTGTGCGACCCGGCGACCGGTGCGGCCGTGCGTCGACTGCGCAGACACCCGGCGTGCTGGTCGCGGTTCGTGGCCTACGGGGACACGGGCCGCCGCGTCCTGCTGCCCGGCAGACCCGCCGCCGAGGCCCGACGGGTCGACCTCATCGCCGAGGCGGACACCGGCGGGCCGGTGACCGTGTGGGACGCCGCCACCGGGGACGTCCTCGCCACCCTGGAGTCCTTCGGGCGGCTGACCTCGCTCACGTTCGGGACGGTGGCCGGGCGCACCGTGCTCGCGACCGTCCACGGCGAGTCGCTCCGGCTGTGGGACCCGGTGAAGGGCAAGCAGCTCACGCAACTGCCGTGCGGCGCGGCCGGGTCGGCCCTCGGTACCGTCGCCGGGCGCGACGTCCACGTCTCCGCCTTCGGCCGTCGGATCGAGGTCCGCGACCTGGCGAACGGGCGGCTCGTGACGCCGGCCGAGAACCCGGGAGCCGCGGTGACCTGCCTGTCGCGGGCCACGGTCGACGGGCGGTCCCTGCTGGCCACCGGCGACACCTCCGGCGCCGTACGCGTGTGGGACGCCGTGACGGGCGACCACCTCACCGTGGTGGCCACCTTCGCACGGGTCGTCCACGACGTGCTGCTCGCGGCGATCGGCGACGAGACGTACGTCTTCGCCCAGTCACGCGCCGGACGCGTCACCGCCGCCCGTCTGCGGCCGCCGTCCGGGGCGGGGGCCCCGGACGGGCCCCAGGACGGCCCCGGTGGCGGTCCCGGTGGAGCGGGCCCGGGGCGGTGCTAGGCGCCGTCCGGCGGGTCCTCGCGGGAGAGCGTGCCCTGCGACGGGCCCGGGCGGCCCGGCGCGGCGGGGGTGTCGCGGCTCACCTCGTGGTGGTGGCCGCCGGGGCCGGGGAGGGGTTTGAGGTCGACCTGGACACGGTGGGTGGAGTCATGGCTCACCGAGCCGCCGAGGCGCGCCTCGACCACGCCGAGACGCAGGCCCGCGCCGCCCTCACCACCCCGGTGGAACTGGACCGAGAACTCCAGGCTGACCTGCTCCACACTGAACCGCCAGTCGCTCGCCGCGCCTTCGGCCTGCGCCCTGGCCAGCTCCGCGCGGACCGTGCCGATGGCCTCCGCGAGGCCGACCGGTTCGGGTTCGCCCATGTCACCATCCCGTCGTGTGCGTCGATAGTGTGCGTCGATCGGCCCGTCCAAGTTGGTTACAGAGTCTAGGGACGCACGATGCCCCACGCGTAGTCTGAGGCAGCATGGGGGAATTGCGTGCGGACTGGAGGCTCAGGCTGCGGCGCGGGGACGCGCACGGACCCGTCTGCGGCGCCGGCGTGCTCGTCGACCGGCACACGGCGCTGACCTGCGCGCACGTGGTGCGGGATCCGGACGCCGTGATGTGGCTGGAGTTCGCGGAGAACGGTGACCTCGAACCGGTGTCCGCGCGCGTCGCGCCCGGTGGCTGGCTTCCCGACGGCCCCGGGGGCGGTGAGGACGTCGCCGTCCTCCGGCTGGACAGCCCACGGCCGCGGGCGCGTCCCGCCCGGTTGGAGACCGTGCTGTGGGGCGGGGCGGAGGTGTCCGCCACCGGGTACGCGGAGGGCTTCGACGACGGCATGTCGCTGTGGGGCCGGATCGGCGGGGTCAGCGGTGAGCGGGTGCAACTGGACGCCGTCACCAAGGCCGAGGTGGTGCGCAAGGGTTTCAGCGGCGCCGCCGTGTGCACCCGGCCCGGCGAGGGGCGCCCCGCGCGCGTGGTCGGACTGGTCGTCAGCTGGCGAGGTGACATGGGGGAGTTGCTGCCCGAGAACAACCGGCTCGCCTTCTCGTACCTGATCCCCGTCGAGCGCATCGCCGAACTTTCGCCCCTGATCAAGGAGTTGAGCGGTCCGCACGCCTGGGACCACGACTTCGAGGAACGGCTGACCCGCTGGTTCGACGACCCCGACGAGGAACCGGTGAAGATCACCGTGGTGCCCCCGGGCAGCGGCAAGGAACGCTCCCTGGGGCATCTGGCACACCGGGCCGCGCTCGTCCACCGGGGCGGCGTGTCCGGCAGACCGGATCTCGCCGACCACGCCCTGGGCCACATCGCCTTCCCGCCCGGCCAGTACCTGGCGTACTGGGACTGGCTGCTCGGCACCCGGCCCCGGCCCGCGCAGCCCGTCGGCCCGGTGCCCGCCGGCCTGGCGTCGGGTGGCCCGGTCACCGTCCTCGTCGACGGCCTCGACGAGGAGCCGGAGCCGGGGCCGCTGATCGAACTCCTCGCCCGATTACGGTCGTTGGGCTTCCGGCTGCTGCTCGTCTTCCGGCACGAGGGCGGCACGGGCTGGACCGCCGCCCGTGACCGGCTCCTCGAACCCGCGCTCCTCGCCCACGCGGACACCCTCCTCGCCCGGCTGGAGCGCGCCGAGTTCAGCCGCGCGGTCCGGCACGGTGTCGTCGACAGCGCCTCCCTCGGCTCGATGACCGAGACGGCCGACCGGCGCCGGGCCGAACGCCGTCTGATCGACGAGACCACCCCGGACCGAGACCCGCAGGGACGGCTCGCCCGGCTGCGTGAGCTGATCAGGACCCTGCGTGGGGACCTGCGGCGCTCCGGGGACGCGACGTGAGGGCCCGGAGGGGGACGGGGAAGGGGACGGGGAAGGGGACGGGGGAGGAGACAGGCGCGGGGGCCGGGCCGGTGCCCGCCTCCGGCCCGGTGCCCACCTCCGGCCCGGGTACGGGTTCCTCCACACCGTCCGTGCCGTCCGTGCCGTCGGTGCCGCCCGTGCCGTCCGAGCGGCCTGTGCCGCCCTCGCCGGACGCAATGCCCGCGGCCCCGTCGGCCCCTCCCGCCCCGTCGGCCCCGTCGGCGTCGTCCGGCCCGGCTCCGGACGCCGAGCGCGGGACGCCCTGCCCGCACCGGCGCTTCACCGGCGCCCCCTGCGGCGGCACGGTGCTGCCCACCGGGCACTGTGCCGTGTGCGGGCGGGCTCAGGACGGCCCCCGGCTGCCCGCCCTGCCCGAGGACCCGGGCGAGTTCGGCCCCGCGGAGCTGCTCGCGCTGCCCGAGCGGGCGCCGCGCCCCGCGCGGGAACGCCTCATCGATCCCGAGGCGCCGCTGCGGGTCCGTATGGGCTGCTCGTCCCCCGACTGCGGCATCACCTTCGCCCCGCCCTACACCGTGGGCCGGGTGCCGGTCGAGGGGTACTGCCCGGCCTGCGGTGTGCCCTACTCGTACCGGCCCGAACTCGCCGCGGGAGACGTGCTGCGCGACCAGTACCGGATCCTGGGCCCCATCGCGCACGGCGGCCAGGGCTGGGTCTACCTCGCCGAGGACACCCATCTCGGGGACGTGGTCGCCGTCAAGGGCATGCTCAACCGGTACGAGCAGGACGGGGCCAGGCTCGCCGACGTCGAACGCCGCAACCTCGTCGCCATCCGGCACCCCCGTATCGTCCAGATCCGCGACTTCGTCGCCCGGCGCGACGACGGCGGGCAGGTCACCGGCGGCTACATCGTCATGGACGACGTGGGCGACGGCACCCTGGAGAAGGTCGTCAAGGAGACCCGGCGCGGGGAGTCCGTCCTCGACATCGAGCACGTCGCCGCGTACGGCTGCCAGATCCTCGAAGCCTTCGTCCATCTGCACGCCGGTGGCGAACGGGTCTTCGTGTACGGGGACATGAAGCCCTCGAACGTCGTGCACCACGGTGACGGCGTCAAGGTCATCGACCTCGGCGGGATGCGGGAGCAGGGCCAGAGCCAGCCGCCCGCCCATGTCACCCCCGACTACATGGCGCCCGAGACGGCGTTCGCGCCCATGCCCACCACCGCCCACGACCTGCACACCGTCGGTGTCACCCTGCGGGAACTCGCCGGCTGGGCCGTCGACGAGGTGCCCGGCCTCGGCACGGCCTCCTTCTGGGGTGTCGTCGACCGCGCCACCCGCGGTGACCCCGGTCTGCGCTTCGTCGACGCCCGGGAGATGGCCGGCCAACTGCGGGGCGCCCTGCGGGAGATACGGGCCCTGCGCGGCAAGAGCGACCCGCCCGAACCCTCCGACTACTTCTGGCCGTCCCCGCAACTGCTCGGCGCCCGGCTCGGTACGGTCCCCGGCATCGAACACTGGCTGGAGCGCCCCCGGCGCGACCGCTACGACCCGCCGCTCGCCCCCGCCCTCGACCTCGGCGCGCCCACCCCCACCGAGATCGCCCGCCGGCTGCCGGTGCCCAGGCGCTACCCGGGCGACCCGCAGACCACCCGGTTCGAGGTGAGCAGCGGTTACGATCCGGGCCGTCTCCTCGACCAGGAGGACGGCAAGCCGCCCTCGGTGGAGATCCGCCTGCACAACGTCCGGGTCCTGCTGGGCCGGGACTCGCGCGACGACCTGGAGCGGGCCCAGGAGGAACTGGACACCGCCGACTCCCTGCCGGGGCCGTCGGCCGTGCGCCGGTGGCGGCTGGAGTGGCACCGCGCCCTGGTCGCGCTGCGCCGGGCCGACCTGGACGGCGATCCTCGGCAAGTCGCGGCGGCCAAGGGTCACTTCAGCAGGGTCCGCCTGGAACTGCCCGGTGAGTACGCGCCCAAGCTCGCCCTCGCCTACTGCGGGGAGTGGCTCGGCGACGACACGGCCGGGCCCACCGCCAGGGAGCTGTACGAGGCCGTGTTCGCCCGCAACCCCGCCCACGGCGGCGCCGCCCTGGGCCTCGCCCGGCTCGCCCTGCGCGCGGGTGACCGCCGGGCCGCCCTGCACGTCCTCGCCCGGGTCCGCCCCGGCACCCTGGACCACACCGTCACCCGTATCGCCTCCTTACGGATCCGCGCGGCCCGGCTGCCCCGGGACACCGAGCCGCTGCCCGAACCCAGCGAGGTGGACGCGGCGCTCGCCGAACTGCGCGACCTGGTACGCCGGGAACCCGGTGCGGGGGTGCCGGGGCTGTCCGAGGACGAGGCGCTGCGCCTGAGCACCGAGCTGCACGAGTGGCAGCTGGACGCCCTCTACAGCCGCGACGACCGCCCCGGCCCCCGGGGCGGTGGCCGGCTCGACCCCCGCAGCCTGCGCGGCCTGAGTGCGCGGGAGCGCCGGCTGCGGGCGCGGATCGAGTCCCACTACCGCCAACTGGCCGCCCGGCACGAAGGATCGGCCGCCACCCACGAACACCTCGTGGACCTGCTGCAGGCGGTCCGGCCGCAGACGGTGGTGTGAGGGGTGCGCGGATGCGGGGCGGGCGGGTGGACGGGCGCACGGGAGATCTCCGAGGCGCCCGTGCGACGGGACCGGCTCCACACGGTCCGCACCACGACGGCGGCGGCGGCGACGGTGCCGGCCAGGGGCGAGGCCGCGACGGTTAGGCGACGGCGACGGGAGGCGAAGGTGCGGCGCGGGTGGCGACGGTGCGGCGCGGGTTGCGACGGTGCGGGCGGCGACGGCGATGGCTCTGGTGACGGCCACGTCGGCGACGACGGTGCCGGCCAGGGGCGAGGCCGCGACGGGCAGGCGACGGCGACGGGAGGCGAAGGTGACGGCGCGGGTGGCGATGGCGACGGTGCGGGCGGCTACGACGGCGACGACGAGGAGGCCACGGTGACGCGCGACCCGGGCGGAGACCCCGGCCGACACCCGAGCCCGCACCCGACCGCGAGCCCGCCCCCGCACCCGAGCCCGCCCCCGCTTCCGTCCCCGAGCCCGCCCCCGCACCCGAGCCCACCCCCGCCCCCGCCCCCACCCCCACCCCCACCCGGAAGGGGCCGCCCGTCGCGCCCGGAGATCCGGTTGTGGGTCGATCTCGGCCGCGATCTGCGCCCGCACCGCAGCGCGAAGATCGAGGCGCATCTGCGGGTCGACGTCCGTGCCGGCGGGGCGCCGGCCGAACTGCCCGCGATCGAACTCGCCGTGATCATCGCGGTCGATGTCGCCGAGCCCCTGCGGGCGGCCGTCCGGCACGCCCTGCCCGCCGCGCTGCGCGCCCTGCCCGACGGCATCTCCTTCACCGTGCTCGGCGCCGGTCCCGAGCCGGTCCGGTGCCATCCCGGGGGCGACGCCGCGTGGGCCGTCGCCGACGAGCGGGAGAAGCGCCGGGCCGCCTTCGCGACGGGCGCGATCCCGCTGCACCGGGACGGCCCGCGCCCCGCCGGATACGCCGCCTGGGCCGCCCGGGCCCGCACCCTGCTCGCCGCCCGCCCCCTGTCCGTACGCCATCTGCTGCTGATCACGGACGGCAGCAGCGCCCCCGGCGAGTCCCGTCTGGAGGAGGAACTCGACGCGTGCGCCGGGCACTTCACCTGCGACGTCCTCGCCCTCGGCGCGGACTGGAGCCCCGCACCACTGCTGACGCTCGCCGAACGGCTGCACGGCACCGCCGAGTTCGTGGACGACGGGCTCGGCACGGCGATCACCGCCGCGATCCGGCGGCTGCGCCGGGTGCACGCCCCTCAGCTGCCGATCGAGGTGACCGTACGGCCCTCGGTGCGGCAGGTCGCGCTGAACGAGAAGGCGCCCCGGCCGCACCGCCTCGGCGGGCTGCCCCAGCCCGGCCGGCCGCACCGGTGGAGCTTTCCGACGTACCAGTGGGAGGAGGGCGGACGCGACTACCTCCTCACCCTCGTCGCCGACGCCGACAACGACCCGCTGGAGACGTACCTGCAGTTCGCCATGGTCTCCGTCGGCGACGTCCACGCGGCCGTCACCGCCCGCTGGCACCACCCCGGACCGCCGCCGCCGGAACTGCCGGCGGGCGCCGCCAGTGTGCGCGAGCAGAAGTCCACCACCGTGATGCGGGAGGCCCTGCGCCGGGGACTCGTCGCCCTCGGCGAGGAACGACGCGAGGCCGCCCGGGGCCACCTGGGGAGGGCGGCGCGGCTGGCGGACCGGTTCGGCACGGACTGGGTGCTGGACGAGATCCGGGCGGTCGCCGACATCGAGGACGCGCCGGCGGGCCGGGTCCGGCTGCGGCGCGCCGTCGACGCCGACACGCTCGGGCCGATGATCCTGCGCGCCGGGTCCCGTCCCGTGGCCCTGACCGACGGCGCCGGTCCCCTGCCGGGCCCGCGCTGCGGACGGTGTGCCACCCCGGCCGGGGCCGAGGCCCGCCACTGCGTCGCCTGCGGGGAGAGACTGCTGTGACCGACGACCGTTCCCGTCGCGCCCCCCGCACCCCGCGCACCCGGCGCGCCCCGTACGCCCTGTCCCGGCGCCACGCGCCCTACTCCCTGGGCGCCTTCTGGCGTGCGCGGTTGCGCGGGCGGCGCACGCGGTGGCTGCTGGAGGCGCATCTGCTGGTCCTGACGGCGTGCGCGGTCGTGGCGGCCGGCGCCCTGTTCGTGTCCTGCCGGCAGATCCAGGGCGGAGCGCACACGCTGGCCGGCGAGGAGGCGCCGGCCGTGCAGGGGCTCGCCGCGACCCGGCTCGCGCTGCTGCGCGCCGACCACGAGGCCCGGGCGCTGGTGGCCTCCGAACTCGTCGACGTCGCGGGCACGGGCGAGGCGTACCGGGCTCAGCTCTCCGCCGCCGACCAGGGACTGTCCCGGATCGCGGACCGTACGGACCAGGACCTGGGCACCGTCAACGGTCTGCTCGCCACCTACGGCAACTCCCTCAACCTCGGTACGGCCATGTACCGCGACCGGCCGCTCATGCGCGACCAGAAGCTCGCCGAGGCGCACTCGCTGCTCCTGCGCCGGGGCGTGGGACTCGTACCCCGCCTGGACGCGATGCAGCGGATCCAGACGAGACACGCCGAGGTCACCGCCACCGAGGGCTGGTTGCAGCGCGGTGGCTGGTGGCTGGCCGAACTCGCCCTGCTGGCCATGGCGCTGACCCTGCTGTCCGCGCTGTTCGTGCTGCGCGACCGCTGCGGCCGCGACTGGAACCCGTACCTGCTGGCGGCCCTCGCCCTGACCGCGCTGCTCGGGATCGTGCCGCTGCTGGCGATGTCGTCCGCGCAGGCCGGCCTCGACCGGGTGGCCGGGGAGCTGCGGGAGATCACGGAGGTCTCCCGGAGGGAGGGCGGGGGAGCGGAGTTGGAGGGCTACCAGCAGACCGTCACGGAGCGGTCCGAGGAGGTCCGGGACATCCTGGCCGACGACACCTGGACCGGCCGCGTGTACCAGGGCACCCTCACCGGCGGCCTGCTGCTCGTCGTGCTGCCCGTCGTGGGGCTCGGACTCCGGCTCGACAGCGACTACTGGAGGCGACGGTGACCCGCCGGTTCAAGCTGCTGGTGCTGCTGGTGGCGCTGTTGCTGGTCTCGGCGGGCAGCATGGTGGCGGTCTGGTCGCAGCGGGCGGACGAGCCGGTGACCGTCCTCGGGCCGTGGACCGACGAGCAGGGCGAGCAGTTCGAGGCCGTGCTGCGGGACTTCGGGATCCCCTTCGAGTACCAGGGCACCGCCGCCCAGCGCGAGGTGCTGCTGTCCAAGGTGCAGTCGGGGGAGCCGCCCGACATCGCGATCATGCCGGGCGTCGGCGAACTCGCCGAGTACGCGGCCCAGGGCCGTCTCAGGTCGCTGGACGGCCTCTACGCCGAGGAGGAGTACGGGGCCCCGTGGCAGCCGGTGAACGAGCCCGCGCAGGAGGCGTACTGGGTGCCGGTCAAGGCGGACCTGAAGAGCATCGTCTGGTACCGCGAGGGTGAGCGTCCGGCCGGTTCACCCGCCCCACCGGCACGTTGGTGCATCGGGATGGGCGACGACGGGGCGTCCGGCTGGCCCGGCAGCGACTGGATCGAGGACCTCGTACTGCAGCGGGAGGGCCCGGACGTCTACGGCGGGTGGGCGCTCGGCGACCCCCGCGTGCCGTGGACCGGGCCGGCGGTCCGGGACGCGTGGGAGGCGTGGGCCGGGATGCTCCGCCAGGACGAGAAGGCGGCCAGGCGGGCCCTGCTCACCGATCACCGGGGCCCACCCGACGGGCACGGCCTGCTCTTCGAGGGCGCGGACGACTGCGCGCTGGAGCACCAGGGCTCCTTCGCCCGCTCCTTCTACGGGGACGAGCGGCGGCGGGCGGGCCTGATGGACTCCGCGCCCCTGCTGCCCGGCGGCGCCTACCGGGTCCGGGCCCACGAGGTGACCGGCGACTTCGCCGCGCTGTTCAGCGACCGCCCGCAGGCCCGGAACCTGATCGAACGGCTGGCCTCACGGGAGGGCCAGCAGAAATGGGCCGACGCGGCGGACGTCTTCTCGGCCAACCGCCGGGTGCGGCCGCGCGACCGCCCCGTGGAACGCCAGATCGCCGCACGCCTCACCGGCACGGGCCCCCGCTGCCTGGACGCCTCCGACGTCATGCCCCCCGCCGTCCGCGACGCCTTCTACGAGGCGGTCCTCCTGACGATCGCCCGCGCGGCGTCCGGCGACGACATCGACGTACCGGGCCTCCTGGCGGACGTCCAGAAGGTGGCGTCCACCCAGACGAACCGGCGACCGGCGCTGCGGAGGGTGTGCAGTATGTAGACGCGGCAGGGTGGCGCGCCTGCCGGGGCACGGCGCCCCCTCGGCAGGGCGCACGGCTCGCGCGCACGCCCCGCGCACCGAAAGTTGTACGCCCTCTTGCCCTGCCTGTCTCCGCCCTGTCCCTCGCCTGCACCCGCGTTGGCCGGGCGGACCGCACAGTGGTGTCCGGCGGGCGTCGGAGGATCCGGCGGGCCGCGGCCGTGGGGTCCCTGTCGTGGAGGAGGGGCCTCGCGGTCCCGGGATCCGGGGCCGGAGTCCGTGTCGCGGAGTCCGCGTACCGGGCCCAGGATCACGGAGGACGTCCCGCGCACCCACGACGTGCGCGGGACGGCCGTGTCCCGCGCGCCCGCCCTGTCCCCCGTCCGTCCGCCCGCCCGCGCAGCCCCCGCCCCTGCCACAACCAGCCCGGAACGCAAGGGCGTTGACCCACCCCCGCAGCCCCGCCAGAATGAGCCACCACCCGTTTGAGAGCGCTCTCAGAACTCGACTCCGGGCGCGCCCTCCAGGCCCGCACCCCTAGGGAGACCCATGACCGGCAGCATCGACGGCACCGGCATGACCGGCGCGACCGGCAGACCGGACCCGGCACCGGCGTTCGGCCGCCGGGCGCTCCTCGGCACCGGCCTCGGGGCCGCGGCGGCGCTCGCCGTCGCCGGTTCCGGTACGGCCCACGCGGCGCCCGGGACCTCGGCACGGCGGCGCGGGCAGGCGTTCCTCGCCGCCGCCATGGACGCCTACCCCGACCACGGCACCGTCCGGCTGACCCAGAGCTACACCGACCAGGCGGGCCTGTTCAGCACGGCGTTCACGTACGACAACGCGCTGGCGATCCTCGCCCACCTCGCCGTGCGCACGGCGGACGGGCGGGCCCGTGCGGTGGCGCTCGGGGACGCGCTGATCTACGCCCAGGAGCACGACCCGGCGTACGACGACGGCCGGCTGCGCCAGGCGTACAACGTCGGGCCGTACGTCTACTACGACGGCGTGCCGCAGCCGGACGGGTTCGTGCGGACGGACGGGACGGCCAACGTCGGCACCCAGTTCGGCTTCACCGGGACGGCCGTGGGGGACATGGCCTGGGCGGGCATCGCGCTGAGCGCGCTGGCGCGGCGGACCGGGGCCCGGCGGTTCCTCGCCGCCGCGGTGCGGATCGGGGAGTGGATCGAGCGCACCGGCCGTACCGACGAGCCCCTCGGCGGGTACAAGTTCGGTGTGAACGGGGCGAACGAGAAGCTGCCGTTCACCTCGACCGAGCACAACACCGACCTGGTCTGCCTGTTCGGACGACTGGCCCGGCTCACCGGCGACCGGGTGTGGCGGGAGCGGCGCGCGCGGGCCGAGGACTTCGTGAAGCGGATGTGGGAGCCGCCCCGGCGCTCGGCGGCCGGCTCGGCGGGCGGCGTGACGGGCGGTTTCTTCTACACCGGCACCAACGACGGCGTGACCGTCAACAAGTCCCCGATCCCCGAGGACACCCAGACCTGGACCCATCTCGCGCTCGACTCCGGCCGGTACGCGCGCTCCCTCGACTGGGCCGCGAGGGAACTGGCCGTCCTCGACCACGCCGAGCGCCGCAACAGCACGGTCCCGGCCGGGCAGTCGTACGAGGGCGTCACCTTCAGCTCCGCCAGTCTCCTCGCGAACGAGGACGCGCCCATCGCCGAGTTCCAGCCGAAGCCGAACCGCAACGGCGTCTGGTTCGAAGGCACCGCGCACCTCGCCCTCGCCCTGCGCGACCGGGGCGCGCGCGGCGACGAGGCCCGCGCCCGGCGCCTGATCGCCTCCCTCGAAAGCGCCCAGGACCACCTCGGCACCGGCCAGACCGTCGGCGGCCGCGCCCTCCCCGCCCGCGCCGGTGTCGTCTCCGCCAGCAGCCCGCTCGACACGGGGTTCGGCTTCGGCTACTACCCGTACCGGCACACGGGCGCCACGGCCTGGTACCTGATGGCGGCGGAGCGGTCGAACCCGCTGCGGGCCTGACCTCCCCGCACGGCGGCCCCGGGGGCGGGGCGGCGGACCCCGCCCCGCCGGAATTCGCGGAGTCGGTGCGAAGGCCCCGACATGAACGGCTAGCATCCCGGCCGTGAACACGCCGTGGAAGACGGTGTGCGGACCGGCGGCCCTCGGCGGTCGCCGGCGGTCGTGAACGGGATGGGGTTGGTGTCGTGATGGAGGCCGGGCCGCGGGTCGCTGTCGCCGTGGTGACGATGGGCAATCGGCCCGCCGAGGTGGACGCGCTGCTCTCCTCGGTGGCCAAGCAGGACCTCGCGCCCGCACGGATCGTCGTCGTCGGGAACGGCTGCCCCCTGCCCGAGTTCGCCGAACGGCTCGGCCTGCCCGGCGAGGTCACGCTCATCGAGGTGGACGAGAACCTCGGCTGCCCCGGCGGCCGGAACGTCGCCCTGGAACGGCTGCGGGAGTTCGGCGACGTCGACGTCGTGGTCGAGCTGGACGACGACGGCCTGCTCGTCGACGCCGATGTGCTGCGGCGCGTACGGGACCTGTACGCCGCCGACCCGCGCCTCGGCGTCGTCGGCTTCCGCATCGCCGACGAACACGGCGAGACCCAGCGGCGGCACGTGCCGAGGGTCGGCGCCAAGGACCCGATGCGCGGGGGACCGGTCACCGGGTTCCTCGGCGGCGGGCACGCCCTGTCCATGGCCATGCTCGCCGAGACGGGCGACTGGGCCGCCGAGTTCTTCTTCGCGCACGAGGAGACCGACCTGGCCTGGCGGGCGCTCGACGCCGGCTGGACCGTGCTGTACGCCCCCGAACTGCTCCTGCAGCACCCGAAGACCTCACCCGCCCGGCACGCCATCTACTACCGCGTCAACGCCCGCAACCGCGTCTGGCTCGCCCGCCGCCGCCTCCCGCTGCCGCTGATCCCCGTCCACCTGGGGGTCTGGGTCCTCATCACCCTGCTGCGGACGCGCTCGGCGGGCGGGCTGAAGGCGTGGTTCGGCGGTTTCGCGGAGGGCTGGCGGGAGTCGGGCGGCGAACGGCGGCCCATGAGCTGGCGGACGGTGTGGCGCCTGACGAGGCTGGGACGGCCACCGGTCCTGTAGTCCTGCGGGGCCACTGCGTCGGCCTTGCCCAACGGCATCCGGAGCGAGGTGACTTCGCCGACGACCTCGCCACCCGTCCTGCCCGCCGACCGGGTTCGACCCCGGACCCGGACTCGGACTCGGTATCCGCGCCCCGGCCGTAGCTAGGCATAGGTGTCCCGGTCCGAGCCCGGCAGCCGTGTCCCGGTCCGAGCCCGGCAGCCGTCTTCGGCGTCCGGGCCCGGACCGCCCCCGTGACACACGAATGCCCCGGTCGGTCACCTCAACCGGCCGTGGCACAGCGCTTGGTGCGGTTCCCGGATCCGGCAGCGGCGGCGGCACTCCCCCGAGCTACGCGTTCACGCGTGCGCCGTCGCCGCCGGATCCGATGAAGTGATCACATCAGGTCCCGCCAACGGATCGCTAACATGAGCCCAACGGTTCCACGGGGAGCCGTACGGGAGGCGGCGGCGGGTCGCCGCGGGGCGGGCCCGGAACGACGGTGCGGGAAGGCAGCGGCTGTTCTATGCGGGACGGACTGCGGTTCGGACTGCTCGGTCCGCCGGTTCTGTACGAGACCGGGGACGCCGGCGGCGGCGTACGGTCCGTGGGCGGCGGGAAGATGCGCGCCCTGTTCGTCGCGCTGCTCCTCGAACCCGGGCGGATCGTCTCCGTCGACACCCTGAAGGACGTGCTCTGGGACGACGCGCCGCCCCCCTCCGCACAGGCGTCCCTGCAGAACCACGTGACGCGTCTGCGGCGGCTGCTGGACGACCCCGAACGGCTGCGCGCGGTCCCGCCGGGCTATCTGCTGCGGATCGACGACGGCGAACTGGACGTCCGCGTCTTCGAGGCGCACGCCCGCGCCGCCCGAGCCGCCCACGCCGAACGGGACTGGGCCCGGACCGTCCGCGAGTCCGCCGCCGCACTCGCCCTCTGGCGCGGGACACCGCTCGGCGGTCCGCCGGCCGAGGGACCCCGCGCGCAGGCGTTCGTCCAACGCCTGGAGGAGGCGCGGCTGCTCCTGCTGGAGCGGCGCTACGAGGCCGAACTCCACCTCGCGCCCCGCACGGCGCCCCGGGACGCCACCGGGGCGCACCCGCTCGGCGCGCTCGCCCCCGAACTCACCGCCCTCGTCGCCGAACACCCCCTGCGCGAGGCGTTCCACCGTCTCCTCATGCTCGTCCTGCACCGCACGGGCCGCCAGGCCGAGGCGCTGGCCGTCCACCGGGACCTGCGGGCCCGCCTCCTGGACGAACTCGGCGTGGAACCGGGCCCCGCCGTACGCGACGCCCACATGGAGATCCTGCGTGCGCCCGCCGAGGAGGACCCGGCGGCCCCGGCCGAGGACGCCCTCGCCGACGCCCCGCCCCTCCCGGCCCAACTGCCGCCGCCGCCCGCGCACTTCACGGGCCGAGAGAAGGCCCTGGCAGAGCTGCGGGCGGCGCTGGGGGAGGGCGCCCACGAAGCCTCCGGGACCGTCGTCCTCAGCGGCATGGCCGGCGTCGGCAAGAGCGCCCTCGCCCTGCACCTCGCCCACGGACTCGCCGAGCGCTTCCCCGACGGCCAGCTGTACATCAACCTCCACGGCGCCACCCCGGGCATGACCCCCCTCACCCCCGCCCAGGCCCTCGCCGCCCTGCTCCGCGACCTCGGCACCGCCCCGCGCCGCATCCCCGAACACCCCGACGCGGCAGCCGCGTTGCTGCGCTCGACGCTCGCCCCGACCCGCACCCTGCTGGTGCTGGACGACGCCGCGAACGCCGCCCAGGTGCGCCCCCTGCTCCCGGCCGGCGCCGGCTGCGCGGTCATCGTGACGAGCCGCTCCCCGCTCACCGCCCTGGACGGCGCCCACCGCTTCCCGCTCGCCCCGCTGTCGGACGACGAGAGCGCGGCCCTGCTGCGGGCCGCGTCCGGCCGTGCGGCGGGCCTGGACGCCACGCACCCCCTCGTCGCGCTCACCGGCCGCCTCCCGCTCGCCCTCCGCGTGGTCGCGGCCCGCCTCGCCGCCCGACGCGCACTCACCCCGGACGCGCTGGCCGGCCAACTGACCGCCACGGAAGGGAGGTTGCGCCATCTCGAATACGACGACCTGAGCGTGCGCCGCTCCCTCGCCGTCGCCCACGAGGCCCTGCGCGCCTCCGACCGCGAGGCCGACCGCGACGCCGCCCACGCCCTCAGCCGGATCGGCGCCCTCGACCTGCCCGCGTACGGCGCGCCCCTGCTCGCCCGCCTCACCGGCACCGACGAGTTCCGCGCCGAGACCGCCCTCGACCGCCTCGTCGACGTGGCCCTCCTCGACGAGACGTCCTACGGCCGGTACGTCCCCCACGACCTCGTCCGCGACTTCGCCCGCGAACTCGCCGGCACGGCCGACACCGCCGAGGCCGTGGAGCAGGCCCTGCGCTGGTACGCGGCCCGCGCCCGCCAGAGCCTGCTGGTGCTGCTCCCGCCCGGCTACGAACGCGACGAACGCCTCCGCACGACGGGTTCCGCGGCGGAACCGGCGCCCACGGAGGAGCCCTTCGCCTCCGCGGAGGAGGCGTTCGCCTGGGGCGACCGTGAACTCCCCAACATCGTCGCGCTGGTGGAACGCGGCGGCGGACCGGCGGCCGCGCTCGTCCCCGTCCTCGTCCGCCATCTCTTCCCCTATCTGCACCGCGGCGGCCGGCTCGCCGAGCTGGACGTGCTCGGCCGGCTGGCCCTGAACGCGGCGCGGTCGCTCGGGGACGCCGAGGCCGAGGCGTTCGCGCTCACGGACCGGGCGGGCCTGCACTTCATGTCCGGCCGGGCCTCGGAGGCGCTCGCCCTCAACGACGAGGGCCTGACCCTGTGGCGCAGGCTCGGGGTCGTGTCGTGCGTACGGCGCTGCCTGAACAACCGGGGGCTGGTCCTGGAGAGCCTCGGCCGGTACGAGGAGAGCGAGGAGACGCTGCGGCAGAGCCTGGAGCTGTCCCGGCAGCTCGGCGACCCGTACGGCGAGGCCGTGACCTTCAGCCATCTCGGCAACCTGTACAAGCACACCGACGCGCGCGCCGCCATCGCCCACCACGAGCGGAGCCTGGCGCTGGGCGAGCTGGCCGACAGCCTCGTCGTCCGGCACACCGCGCACTGCAACATCGGCTACGCCCACCTCCGGCTCGGCGAACCGGCCGCCGCCGTCCGCAACTTCGAGCAGAGCCTGCGCATCCTCGGCGACGACGAGGACTGGCAGGGCGAGTCGAAGTCCCGGCTCGGTCTGGTCCGGGCGCTGCGCGAACTGGGCCGGCCGGACCGCGCGTCCCACGAGTGCGCCCTCCTCATCGACCTCGCCGAACGCCGCGCCGACCAGTACGCCGTCGCTCTCGCCCGCCATCAGCGGGGGCTGCTGCTGCGGGCGGAGGGGCGCGAGGGGGAGGCGTATCGCGAGTGGGAGCGGGCCCGGACGATCCTGGACGGCACGGACTCCACGGTGGCGGTGGAGCTGCGGGAACTCCTGAAGGACCACGCCGGGTGAGCGGTGCCGTCGGGTGCGCGGTGAGCGGCACCGCCGTACGCGCTCACCTCGCGTCCGCGTAGCACTCCACGACCGCCGTGGTGAAGGGGAACCGCACCGGGGTCTGCCCGAACGCCAGCCGCCCCGACAGCTCCGACGCCTCCCGGATCGCCGCCACGACCGCGTCCGCCTCCGCGGCCGGGCAGTGCACGATCACCTCGTCGTGCTGGAAGAAGACCAGCTCGGCCGCCATCCCGTCGAGGGTGCGGCGGAGGGCGGCGAGCAGGAGCAGGGTCCAGTCGGCGGCGCTGCCCTGGACGACGAAGTTGCGGGCGAAGCGACCCCGGGCGCGGGAGTCGGTGGAGGCGTACCCGGGCACCCACTCGGTCTCCTGCCCGTGCCCCCGGCCCTGCTCCGGGCCCCCGGGACCGTCGTCGGCCTGGGGGATGCCCGCTTCCTCGCCCGCCGCGTCGGGGTCACCGGCCGCCGGCGGGCACGTACGCCCGAGCCAGGTCCGTACGAGGCGGCCCTCCTCGCCCGCGCGGGCCGCGTCGTCGACGTACCGCACCGCGCGGGGGAACCGGCGGCGGAGCGCGGCGAGGTTCTTGAGGCCGTCCCCGGACGTCTGCCCGTAGACGGCGCCCAGCACGGCGAGTTTGGCCTGCTCGCGGTCGCCGGAGAAGGCGCGGTCGGAGACGGCCTGGTAGAGGTCGCCGGGGCGTCCGGCGACCTCCATGAGCCCGGGGTCGCGGGAGATGGCGGCCAGCACCCGGGGTTCCATCTGGTCGGCGTCGGCGACGACGAGCCGCCAGCCGGGGTCGGCGACACAGGCGCGGCGGATCACCTTCGGGATCTGCAGGGCGCCCCCGCCGTTGGTGACCCAGCGCCCGGTGACCGTGCCGTGCGCGAGGAACTCGGGGCGGAACCGCCCGTCCCGGACCCAGTCCTGCAGCCAGGACCAGCCGTGGGCGACCCAGATCCGGTAGAGCTTCTTGTACTCCAGGAGCGGCTTCACCGCCGGATGGTCGACGCTCTCGATCTCCCAGCGGCGGGTGGACTTCACCCGCACCCCCGCCCGCGCGAACGCCTTGACGACGTCGGCGGGCAGATCGGGGCGCACGCGCCGCCCGAAGGCGTTCGACACCTCCTCGGCCAGTTCGGCGAGCCGCCGCGGTTCGCCCCCGCCCGCGTACCGCTCGCCGAGCAGTTCGCGCAGCACCTCCCGGTGCACGTCGGGCCGCCACGGCAGCCCCGCCCGGTTCATCTCGGCCGCCACGAGCATCCCGGCCGACTCGGCGGCGGTCAGCAGCCGCATCCGGTCCGGATGGGCGGTGGCGTCGTGCCGGCGCTGCTGGTCGGCGTACACCTCGACGAGGTCGGCGAGCGGGACATGGACCGGCCGGGGCTCGAAGAGGGACGGCTGGGCGCCGGTGTCGGCCGAGCGCAGGGGCGGGTCCGGGGGGACGGGGGTGTGCCGGAGGCGGGCGAGCGCGGCGGCCGCGGAGCGGGGTTCTCCGAGCCGCCCCTCGTGTCCCAGCAGCAGGGTCTCGGCGTCCTCGACGTCGTAACACCGCTCCACGCGGACGCCCTCGGCCAGCAGCCGCGGATAGATCGCGGAGGTGGACCCCCACACCCACCGCCCGACGTCCGCCCGCCGCCGCACGGCCCCCGCGAGGTCGGGCTCCCGCGTCACCGGCCCCGCGAGCAGCCCGTCGGGCCCGAGGGGGGCGACCTCCGCGCCACCGTCCTCGGCCGGAGCGAGCGCCCACCTGTCGGCCATGGGTGCGAGTGTGACAGGGGGGTCTGACAACGCGGCCGAGCCGCGGGCGAGGCGCGGCCGGGCGGTCCCTACTCCGCGCCCCGGCCCTCGTCCTGTCCCTGTCCCTGTCCCTGCTGTCCCTGTCCCTGCACGATCGACCGCAGTGCCGCGGTCACGTCCGCCTCCGTGGCCTCCTTGGTCACCCCGAGGCCGCTCAGTACGCCCCGTCCGTTCTCGAACTCCAGCAGGGCGAGCAGGATGTGTTCCGTGCCGATGTAGTTGTGGCCGAGGCGCAGGGCCTCGCGGAAGGTGAGTTCGAGGACCTTCTTGGCCTCGGGGCCGTAGGGGATGAGTTCGGGCACCTCGGGGGCGGCCGGCGGCAGGGTGGCGGTGGCCGCCTGCCGCAGGGCCTCGGGGGAGACGCCCTGGGCGGTGAGCGCCTTGGCGGCGAGGGCCTCCGGCTCGGCGAGCAGGCCGAGGACGAGATGGGCGGGCAGCCCCTCGACGGCGCCGGCGGCCTTGCCCTCGTTGTGCGCGGCCGTGACCACGTTCCGGGCGCGCGGGGTGAAGCGGCTGAACCCCTGGCTGGCGTCGAGATCGTTCTCGGCCTTCGGCACGAACCGCTTCTGCGCGGCCTGCCGGGTCACCCCCATGCTCTTGCCGATCTCGGTCCAGGAGGCGCCCGAGCGCCGGGCCTGGTCCACGAAGTGCCCGATCAGGTGATCGGCCACCTCCCCGAGATGGTCCGCGGCGATCACCGCGTCCTGAAGCTGGTCGAGGGGTTCCGGGTGGACCTTCTTGATGGCGTCGATGAGCTCGTCGAGACGGATGGAAGCGGTGACTCGCGGATTCGTCGTCATGTGTCAACCCTAGGTTGACACCCCTTGCCTGTCAACCTTGAGTTGACAGGCATCATCCCGTGGCCATGGCCCGGCCGCAGCCGCCCTGAAGGGGCGCGGGGAACGGCGCGCCCAGCCCCCACCCACCCGCAACTCGCCCTCGTTCGCCCGCCGCACTCCCCGGTGGGCGTGGTCACCCCAGCCGCCGCCGCTTCCTGATGGCCGCGACGCACCGGTGACGCTGTCGCCATGCCCCGGCCGCAGCCGCCTTGAAGGGGCGCGGGGAACTGCGCGCCCGGCCCCCACCCACCCGCACCCGCCCTCGCCACACGCGCCCCCTCCCCGGTGGGCGTGGGCACCGGAGCCGCCGCCCGCCGTCCGGACGCCCGCACGGCGCACCGGCGACACGTGGCCATGGCCCGGCCGCAGCCGCCCTGAAGGGGCGCGGGGAACTGCGCGCCCAGCCCCCACCCACCCGCACCCGCCACACGCGCCCCCCTCCCCGATGGCGCCCCAGCCGCCCCCGCACCCCAAGGAGACGTTCACTTCCCCGCCGCTCCACCAACCGCCGCAACCCCCGCCACCACCCCGCACGCCCCTACACACGCCCCCACGACCCCCCACGGCACCGCCACCCCCACCGGCGCCGACAGCAGGGCCAGCGCGCCCGCCGCCCCCGCCAGGTTCACCGCGGTGACCACCGCGCCCAGCACCACCCCCACCAGCACCGCGACCAGCGCCTCGCCGACCACGACCACCCGCACCTGCGCCCCCGTGGCCCCGGCCAGCCGGAGCGACCGCAGTTCCGCGCCCCGCGCCGACGTCGCCATCATCAGCGTCCCGGCCAGCGAGATCGCCGCGTACACGAGCGCGATCCCCAGCACCACGAGGAACCCGAGCCGGGTGTGCGCCTTCGCGCCGGGACGGTTCGCCGCGAGCCACTCCCCGGCCGGCCGTACCGTCGCACCGGTCCCTGCCGTCGTCCGCTCCAGCGCCGCCGCGACGGCCGCCCGGTCCGCCCCGCCGTCCACCCGCGCCTCGACCCGGTCCACGAGCGCCCCGCCGGCGTTCGCGGCCGTCACGTACGCCCCGTTGTCCCCGGTCCCCCGCGCCAGCACCGCCACGATCCGCAGCCGTACGGGACGCCCGTCCCCGAGCCACACCCGCACGCGGTCCCCGACCTCGTGCCGCTCCCACTCCTCGTTCACGACGATCGACCGGTCGTCGAGATCGCGCACGTCCCCGGCGACCACCGGCAGCCGCGACACCGCCGCGAAGGCCGGCACGTCCGTCACCGCGCGCGCCTCGGAGCGCACCAGCGCGCTTCCCTCCTCCACCGTGTACACGGCGGTGGCGGCCGACCCGGCCGCGGTCGCCCCGGGCACCTTCCCGGCCCCCGCCGGCAGACCCTCACCCGTCACCACGAAGTCCGCCCGGGTCCGCGCCCGGGCCTCCGCCCCCTTCGCCTCCGTCACCGTGGCCGTGGACCCGAGCAGCGACCCGGCCAGCGCCACGGTCACCAGCACCGGCGCGGCGACGGCGGCGGTACGGCGCACCGAGGTGGCCGCGTTCTCCCGGATCAGCAGCCCGGTCGCCCCGGGCAGCGCCGCCCCCACCAGCCGTACGACGGGCCGGACGAGCAGCGGTGCGAGCGCGGCGGCCGCGGTCACCAGGAGCATCGGCTGGGTGGTGTACGTCTTGCGTTTCAGCAGGTCGGCCGGGTCGGTGCCCAGCTTCCAGGCCAGCAGCCCCAGCCCGCCCGCGAGCAGGGCGACACCGATCACCCGGCGCGACAGCGGCAGCACCCCGGTGTCCACGGACGCCTCGCGCAAGGCCTCCACCGGCCCGATCCGCCCGGCCCTCCGCGCGGCCGCCCAGGCCCCCGCGAGCGCCACCGACACCCCGGTCCAGAACGCCACGTGGTACGGCCACACCACCGCGTCCGGCACCGCGAACCAGCTCGGCGCCACCCCGCCGTCCACCAGCTCCCGTACCAGCACGGGCGCCCCCCACGCCCCCAGCGCACACCCGGCGCCGGACGCCAGCACGCCGACCGCCGCGGCCTCGCCGAGCAGCATCCGCCGCACCTGCCCCGGCGTCGCGCCCGCCATCCGCAGCAGCCCGAACTCCCGTCTGCGCAGCGCGACCACGAAGGCGAACGTCGACGCCGTCACGAACACCGACACGAAGGTGGTGACCCCGCCCGCCGTGCCGAGCAGCGAGTTCACGGCGACCAGCGCCTCCGCGTCCCGCTCGTGGGAGGGGTCCACCTGCCGTCGCGCGTCCCCCGTCAGCACCCGCGCCCGGTCCCCGACCAGCGCCTTCACCGCGGCGACGGGCGCGTCCACGCCGACAGCGTCGGGCCCGGCCGGTCCCCGCCCGGCCGCGTCCGTCGTCACCGGCCCCAGCGCGCGCAGCCGCGCCAGCAGTCGTTCGTCCACAGGGTGTGGATACGCGAGCCGCTGGGTCACCCGGGCCGTCCCCGGCCCGCGTCGCACCTCGACCGTCAGCCGGTCCCGGCCCGCCACCACGACCGGCGAGGAAGCGAAACGCTCCGGCGCACGCGCGGGCGGATCCAGCGCCGCCGCGAGCCCGAGCCCCATGGCGGTCATCACCCCGACCCCCAGCGCCACGGCGACGAACGATCCGAGCAGCGCGGCCCACCGCGTACGCAACGACGACAGCGTCAGCACGTCACACCCCCGACCGCGGTCCCGGTCGCGGTCCCGGCCGGGGCGCCCCCGGCCCGCCGTTCCAGCCCCGCCATCCGCGCCGCCACCGCCTCCACGGTGGGCCGGGCCAGCTCCCCGCTCACCCGCCCGTCCACCAGGAACACCACCCGGTCCGCGTACGACGCGGCCACCGGATCGTGCGTCACCATGACCGTCGTCTGCCCCTCCCGGTCCACCAACTCCCTGAGCAGACAGAGCACTTCACGGCTGGTCGTGGTGTCGAGCGCCCCCGTGGGCTCGTCGCCGAAGAGGACCGCCGGGCGGGTGATCAGGGCCCGGGCCAGGGCGACCCGCTGCTGCTGCCCGCCGGACAACTGGGCCGGCCGGTGTCCGGCCCGCTCGGCCAGCCCCACCCGGGTCAGCGCCTCGCGCACCGCGCCCCGCGCGGGCCGCCGCCCGGCGAGCCGCAGCGGCAGGGCGACGTTCTGCGCGGCCGTGAGCGAGGGAAGCAGGTTGAACGCCTGGAACACGAACCCGATCCGCTCCCGGCGCAGCAGCGTCAGCCGCCGCTCACCCAGCCCGGCCAGCTCGACCCCGTCGACCCGTACCGTCCCGCCGGAGGGCCGGTCCAGCCCCGCCGCGCACTGCAGAAGCGTCGACTTCCCCGACCCCGACGGCCCCATGACCGCCGTGAAGGTCCCGGCCCCGAAATCGAGGTCCACCCCGTCGAGGGCGGCCACCTCCCCGTACGACCGCCGCAGGCCCCGTACGCGTACGGCGGCGACCTCCGCCGCCCCCGCCCCCCGGGCCGCCCCCGCCGCCGTCTTCACCGCTCGTGCCGTATCTGTCGTGGTCATGCTGCAAGCCAACCGTCCGCGCCCCGCCCGCACACGACCACTGGAGGGCGTCCCGGGGGTAGGGCCGGCCCTACCCCCGGACACCTCGTGACACGATCGAACACGTGAGTACGACCAGCACGGTGGACCGCGCCTTCGAGACGGCCCTCTACGCCGACACCGACACCGCCCTCGACACCGGCGCCTCCCTGCTCGCCGCCGACCCCGCGGCCGACGCGGAACTGGCCCGGCGCGGACGGGAGTTCGTGGCCGGGGCCTGGCGGCGCGGCTGGCAGCCCGCCGACGTCGTACGGTTCGTGCGGCGCGAGCTGGAGGACGAGCACGTCACGCTGCTCGCACGGCTGGTCGTCGAGGAACACGAGGAGGACCGGGGGCACGCGCAACGGCGCTCACCCGGCCCCCGCTGGGCCGCCCAGCTCGACGAGATCAGGGAACTGGCCGCCCGGCGGGCCCGCGCGGACCGTTTCTCGTACGCCACCACGGCCCTGGAGCTGTACCGCCTCCTCCTGCGGCTGCCCACGCTGGAATCCCTGGACGGCCCGCGGGCGTCCGGCGGCGCCCAGAACTCCCCCCACCCCGAGTCGCGCATGCTCGGCCGTATCCGCGCGCTCCTCGCCAAGGCGGAGGCGACGGGGTTCCCGGAGGAGGCGGAGGCGCTCAGCGCGAAGGCGCAGGAGCTGATGGCGCGGCACAGCATCGACGAGGCGCTGCTGGCCGCCCGCGCGCACCGCGAGGACACCCCCGGCGCGTGCCGGATCGGGGTCGAACCCCCGTACGAGACGGCCAAGGCCGTGCTCCTCGACGCCGTGGCGCGCGCCAACCGCTGCGAGGCCGTCTGGAACGAGGCCCTCGGCTTCTCCACGGTCGTGGGATTCGAGGCGGATCTGGAGGTGGTCGAACTGCTCCACACCTCGCTCCTCGTCCAGGCCACCACCGCGATGACCAGGGCGGAGGCGGCCCAGCGCCGGTCCGGCCGGAAGCGGACCAAGACCTTCCGGCAGTCGTTCCTGGCCGCCTACGCCCATCGCATAGGGGACCGGCTGGCGGAGGTCGCCGAGGCCCAGGTCGCCGAGGCGGAGGCCGGGGGCGTGGGCGCGCACGGCGCGGGCGCGGCGGAACAGGACCTGCTGCCCGTCCTTGCCGCGCGCGATGTCGCCGTCCGCGAGCAGGTCGGCCGGATGTTCCCGGACACGGTCACCACGCGCGTCCGGGGCGTCAGTGATCTCGCCGGCTGGCAGCAGGGGGCGGAAGCCGCCGACCGCGCCCAGGTCAGGGCGCGGCCCCGGCTGCCGTCCTGACGCGGCGACGGACGCGCCGGGTCAGTCGCCCACCGGCAGGAAGGGCCCCACCGTCGCCTCCAGCGTGCTCTCCGACGCGACCGCGACCTCGGGGTCCGGCCACTTGAAGCTGCTGACCTTGGTGTCCCCGGGCAGGGTCAGCTTCACCATGTCCACCGCGGCGCTCTTCTCGGCGTCACCGGCGACCCCGCGCACGTACGCGATGGTGAAGGTCATCGACTGACCTCCCTCCAGCGTCACCTCGGTGTCCTGCGACGCGCCCTTCTGCGGCTTGAGCGCCCAGGACTTGTCCCCGGCGAAGAGGTCGACCCCGGCGAGGCCCTTCAGCGTGCAGGCGGCGTCGCCCTTGTTGGTGACGGTGACCGGCACGCCGCCCTCGTCACCGGCGGTCGGCGCGGCGCTGCTGGGGCCGATCTCGAAACCGGCCCGCGCGGCCGTGCAGGCGCCGCCCTTCGTCGCGCTGTCGGGGGTGGAGGCACCGGTCTTGCCGTCCTGTCCTCCGTCACCTCCGTCGCCTCCGTCGCTCCCGCCACAGGCGGTCAGCGTGAGGGCCGCGAGGAGGGCGGCGGCGATGGCGGTCGGAGCGGTGCGCATGGAGTTCCCGGGGGTGTTCGTGGCTGTCGCAGCACAGCCGGTGACGACGTGAGAGGAGAACGGGCCCCGAAACCCGGAGGCGCCACGGCCCGTTCCTCACATGATCTACGATCCCGGCCCCACGGCGGGCCCGATCGACGACCTTGGCGCACGGCGCCGGTCCACGGCCCGGTCCACTGCCCGGTCCACCCTCCGGTCCGCGGCCCGCCCTACGACCCGGCGCTCGCCGTGGGCAGATCGCCGGGGAGGCCGGTGGGCAGGTCCGTCGGCAGCCCCGAGGGCAGGGATCCCGCGGCCTTCCGGAACGTCTCCTGGCCGGCCTTGCCCTCCCAGGTGATCGTGAGCGACTTGGCGCCGACCTTGTCCACCATGCCCTCGGTGCGGGCGTCGCTGCCGTCCTGGCACGTGAGGCTGAACATCTGCATGTTCTCCGCGTCGGAGACCTTGCCGCTGCACACCGAGGTGCCCACGAAGACGGCGGCCTCGTCGCCGTTGACGAACAGGGCGACCGCCTTGCCGTCGGTCGTGGCCAGCCAGTTGCCCTGCAGCGCGGTCGCGACGCCGGGGGAGTCCCCGGAACCGCCGCCGTCCTTGCCGTCGCTCGGCTCCGGGGCGGCCGACGACTCCTTGGCGTCGGAGCCGCCGCCGTCACCGCTGCACCCGGTCAGCACGAGCGCGACCGTGAGCCCGGCCGCCGCGGCCGCGACGCGCCCGCGCCGACGAGCGGAGGACGCCCTGGTCACGGGCCTTGCCGTAGTAGCCGTAGTCACTGGAGATCTCCCAAAGCCGTGGCCGGCCCACATCCGCCGCACCCCCTCGGCAAGCTACCAGCAGCCCCCGGCGCCCCGAGCCCCCGCCTCGACCCCCGGATCACCGTCCCTACCAGGACGACTTCCGCACCCCCGGCAAGAACCCCGCGTGCGCCTGCTCCCGCAGGCTCACGCGGGAGAGGCCGAACGTGCGGAAGTAGCCACGGGGACGGCCGTCGACCTGGTCCCGGTTGCGGACGCGGGTCGCGCTCGCGTCGCGGGGCTGGGCGGCCAGTTCCCGGCGGGCGGCGTCGCGTTCGGCGTCCGTCGTGGCCGGCCGCCGGAGGATCTCCTTCAGCTCGGCCCGCCGCACGGCGTACCGCGCGACGATCTCCCGCCGCTTCTCGTTCTTCGCGATCTTGCTCTTCTTCGCCATCAGACCCGCACCCCCCGCGCGCGGATCCGCGCGACCGCGGCCTCGACGCCGATGACGTCCACGGTCTTGATCCCCTTGGCGCTCAGCCGGAGCCGCACATGGCGGTTCTCGCTCGGCAGCCAGTACCGCTTGGACTGGATGTTCGGGTCGAAACGGCGGGACGTACGCCGGTGGGAGTGGGAGATGCGGTTGCCGAAGCCGGGTTGGGCTCCGGTCAGCATGCAGTGGGCGGACAAGGTGACGCACCTCTCTCGATCAGGCAGTGCAAATGGAATTCATTTTCAGTAAGATACCAGCATGGCACGCAACGAACTCCGCCCGGTCGTCAAACTCCGGTCCACGGCCGGCACCGGATACACCTACGTCACCCGCAAGAACCGCCGGAACGACCCGGACCGGCTGACGCTGCGCAAGTTCGACCCGAGGGCCGGCCGCCACGTCGACTTCCGAGAGGAGCGCTGACCGACCATGAAGAAGGACATCCACCCCCCGTACGGACCCGTCGTCTTCCGGGACCGCGCCGCGAACCACACCTTCCTCACCCGCTCGACCATGACGAGCGGGAAGACGATCGAGTGGGAGGACGGCAACACCTACCCCGTGGTCGACGTCGAGATCTCGAACGTCAGCCACCCCTTCTACACGGGCACCGCGCGCGTGCTGGACACGGCCGGCCGCGTGGAGAAGTTCGAGAAGCGGTACGGCACCGGAAAGAAGCGGGGCTGACCGACGTGACCCAGCTGTCTGTCGCGATCGTCGGCGGCCTGCACGCCGACGCCCGGCGGGCCGCCGTCGAGGCGCTGCTCGCCGGGGTCCCGGGCAGCGTCGCGCTGCACCACGACCTCTCCACCGCCGCCGACGGCACGGTCCTGCGGACGATCCGGGACGCCGCGGGCCTCGTCTCCACCGGCGAGACCCCGCTCGTCAACGACTGCGCCTGCTGCGCCCTGCGCGAGGACCTGGTCCCCGAACTGGAGCGCCTCGCCGGGGCGGGCCTCACCCGCCTCGCCGTGGTCGAACTCTGGGACTCGGTGGAACCCAAGGCCATGGCCGAGGTCGTCGCGGCGAGCGGCCTCCCGCTCACCTCGGTGATCACGGCGGTCGACCCCGCCCTCCTGCTGCCCTGTCTCGGCAACGGCGACGACCTCGCCGAGACCGGCCTGGCCGCCGCCCCGACCGACGAACGCACCGTCGCCGACACCTTCGCCCGCCAGCTCGAATACGCCCCGATCCTCGCCGTACTCGACTCGGAGGAGGCGGACGACGAGGACAGGGCCCTCCTGGCCCAACTCCACCCGACGGCACTACGGGTGCCCATCGGCGACCGCGGCCGTGCTCCTGAGGTGGCCGCAGGCCCCGAAAGGGGCGCGGGGCAGCATCGACCTGCGGCTCCGCCGCGGGGCGCGACCGGCCACGACGCACCGGCACCCGGAGACGTACGGCACCCCCTGCGGCGCCCGTCCGCCCTGCTCGCCGCGGCGTTCGCCGGCTTCGACGTGGACGCGGCCGCCGCCGCCCAGCACCCCGCCTGCGCCCTCCTCCCCACGGACGCCGACGAACACGGCGTCACCACCCTCGTCTGGCGCCGCCACCGCCCCTTCCACCCCGAGCGGCTGTACGCGGCCCTGGAGGACCTCTGCTGCGCGGCCGCCCGCAGCCGCGGCAGGTTCTGGCTGGCCGAGCGCCCCGACACCCTGCTGCACTGGGACGCGGCCGGCGGCGCGCTGTGCGTGGAGTCGGTGGGCCCCTGGCTCGCCTCGCTCCCGGACGCCGCCTGGGACATGGTGCCCCCGGTCCGCCGGGCCGCCGCCGCCCTCGACTGGCATCCCGAGCACGGCGACCGCTGCCAGCACCTCGTCTTCACCTCCCCGGGCCTGGACCGCGACGGACTCGAACAACTCCTGGAGTCCTGCCTGCTCACCGACGCCGAGTACGCCGCCGGGCGCGCCGCCTGGGAACGGCTGCCGCGCCCCTTCGACACCTTCCTGGAGGTCTGACCGCCATGCCCCGCAAGCCGGAGCGCAAGCCCGCCAAGTCCCGCCCCAACCCGCTGGACCAGGCGAAGATCACCTACATCGACTACAAGGACACCGACCTGCTGCGGCGCTTCATCTCCGACCGGGGCAAGATCCGCAGCCGCCGGGTCACCCGCGTCAGCGCCCAGCAGCAACGGCAGCTCGCCCGCGCCATCAAGAACGCCCGCGAGATGGCCCTCCTGCCGTACGCCTCCCGCTGACGGCGGTCGCCGACGAACCCGTCACTCTCGTACCACCACCCCCACCCGGCCCCCGGGGAGGCTCCACGACCTCCCCGGGGGCAGTCTTTTCCCGCCATCCTGCGCCCGCCGCGCCCGTGCCCTGAACCGCCGGGACCCGCCCGCCGTAGGGAGGGACAGGGGGACACGAACCAGGACGACACCGGATCTCCCCAGCCGTCGATGGAACAGGACCGCCCCGATGTACGTCTCTCCAGTGCCTCGGCACAGTGACTACGGGATCACCCCTCGTGCACGTGCATCTGCTCGTGCATAGGCAGATGCATCCGCTCATGCAGGGGCACGTGAACGAAGCTATGATCCGGGGCAGTTGACCGCTGCATCACTGGCAGCACGGGCATCACTGGCCACACCAGTGCCAATGCGCATCAAGCGCACCACTGCACCACCCCGGGGAGCGACCTGTGGACCACGACGTGTACGGCGTGGATGACGTGTACAACGGCATGGCCGCGACGGAGCTGACCCAGCTCCACGCGGTGGCCTGGCAGAAGAGCCGGCACAGCAACTCGCAGGGCAACTGCGTGGAGTTCGCCCGGCTGCCCGGCGGCGAGGTGGCGGTGCGCAACTCCCGCTTCCCCGACGGCCCGGCGCTCGTCTACACGCGCGCCGAGATCGAGGCGATGCTTCTGGGCGTCAAGGACGGCGAGTTCGACCACCTGGTCGGATAACCCCCGCCCTGCGGCGGGGGAATGGCGGCAGCGGCCGGAGTGACACGCGTAGAACCGCGGCGCCGAAGAGCGCCGCGGTTCTCAGTGGGCGGAGTGCGGGCCCGGTGCCGACGGCACCTGGAACAGGGCCCACACCACCTTGCCGTTGAGCGAGCCGCCGAGCGGATGCCAGCCCCAGCTGTCCGCGAAGGAGTCGACCAGGAACAGTCCGCGTCCCGACTCCGCCGAGAAGTCCTCGGAGTCGCCCGCCACGGGGCTGTCGTGGCTGGGGTCGCGCACCGCGCACACCAGCCGCTCCGTCCAGCGCATCAGATGCAGCCGGACGGGCGGGTCCTGGTCCGGGCGCGACCCGTTGCCGGAGGGCAGCCCGTGCCGCAGGGCGTTGGTGACGAGTTCCGAGACCACGAGACAGACGTCGTCGAAGCGGTCGTCCAGCTTCCACCGACCGAGCGTGCCGCGGGTGAACTGCCGTGCCTCGCGCACCGCTTCGTAGCGCGGTGGAAGCGCGCAGGACGCGGCGTCGGACACGGTCGCGGGATCAAGTGGCGGAAGTCCCTGCCGTAAGGGTTCGAGCATGGTCGATCCATTCGTCCCCATGCGAGGCACTCCCGGGTGTCTGCGGTCGTTGCGATGCAGCGGTGGCGCGGGACCATGGTTTCTGATGCGTACAGCAGATGCAAGGGCAGATGCACGTGCACGCGCCCGAAATGGACATGCCCATACCGCTTGCTCAACATTTCTTCTGGCACCCTGCTCGTACTCCTCCCGCGTCCCGCCCGTCTCAGATGTTGAAGACTTTCCATTTCTGTAACCGGGCGAGTGCGGATCGGAGTGGTTTAGTGGCAGACTGCGGCCCTTGAAGAAGTTGGGGAGGCTGGACGAACGTGGGCGCCGGTGAATCGAGCGGGTCGGTGGTGAGGCGGATGCTGCTGGGCTCGCACCTCAGGCGGCTGCGCGAGTCGCAGGGGATCACGCGGGAGAAGGCCGGGTACTCGATCCGCTCCTCCGAGTCGAAGATCAGCCGGATGGAACTCGGCCGGGTCAGCTTCAAGACCCGTGACGTGGAGGACCTGTTGACCCTCTACGGCGTCACCGACGAGACCGAGCGCACCTCGCTGCTCTCCTTGGCGAAGGAAGCCAACGTCGCCGGCTGGTGGCACAGCTACTCGGACGTCCTGCCCAGCTGGTTCCCCACCTACGTCGGCCTCGAAGCGGCCGCCCACCTCATCCGCAGCTACGAAGTCCAGTTCGTGCACGGCCTGTTGCAGACGGAGGCGTACGCCCACGCGGTCGTCTCCCGGGGCATGAAGGGCGCGAGCGAGGCCGAGATCGACAAGCGGGTCGCCCTGCGCATGGAGCGCCAGAAGTACCTGGTGTCCGAGCGGGCCCCCGAGTTCCACTGCGTCCTCGACGAGGCCGCGCTGCGCCGGCCGTACGGTGGCAGCGAGGTGATGCGCGGTCAGCTCCAGCACCTGATCGAGATCTCGGAGCGCCCGAACGTACGGATCCAGGTCATGCCCTTCCGCTTCGGCGGCCACGCCGGCGAGAGCGGCGCCTTCACCGTGCTGAGCTTCCCCGAGTCCGACCTCACCGACGTCGTCTATCTCGAACAGCTCACCAGCGCCCTCTACCTCGACAAGCGCGAGGACATCACCCAGTACGAGCGGGCGATCAGCCGGCTCCAGGACGACTGCCCCTCCCCGGCCGAGAGCCGGGACCTGCTGCGGGGGCTGCTGCAGCTCTCCTGAGACGCCGGCCCCGCCGAGTCTTCCCCAAGGATCCCCAAGGATCCCCAAGGATCCCCCGCCCCGCGCGCGTCCCTCCGGGCGCGCTCAGGGTCTTCACCGAGTCTCCCGAGTTGCTCTCCAACTCCCGTTACTCGCACGTACGATGACGAGTGATCAATCTTGATCGATGCCGACTGATTGAGGATCACATGTCGTCCTACTTCACCGACCTGGCACAGCAGTACATCGGCGGCGAGTGGCGCCCGGGCTCAGGCTCCTGGGACATCATCGACTTCAACCCGTACGACGACGCGAAGCTCGCGTCGATCACCATCGCCACGGTCGACGAGGTGGACGAGGCCTACCGGGCCGCCCGGGCGGCCCAGAAGGAGTGGGCCCAGGTCAACGCCTACGCGCGTCGCGCGGTCTTCGAGAAGGCCCTCAAGGTCATCGAGGAGCGCGAGGGGGAGATCACCGAGGTGATCATCGCCGAGCTGGGCGGCACGCACCTCAAGGCCGGGTTCGAACTGCACCTCGCCAAGGAGTTCCTGCGCGAGTCGATCCAGCTGGCGCTGCGCCCCGAGGGCAGGATCCTCCCTTCGCCGGTCGACGGCAAGGAGAACCGCCTCTACCGCGTACCGGTCGGTGTCGTGGGCGTCATCAGCCCCTTCAACTTCCCCTTCCTGCTCTCGATCAAGTCGGTCGCCCCGGCCCTCGCCCTCGGCAACGGCGTCGTGCTGAAGCCGCACCAGAACACCCCCATCACCGGCGGCACCCTGGTCGCGAAGATCTTCGAGGAGGCCGGCCTGCCCGGCGGGCTGCTCAACGTCGTCGTCACCGACATCGCCGAGATAGGCGACGCCTTCATCGAGCACCCGATCCCCAAGGTCATCTCCTTCACCGGCTCCGACAAGGTCGGCCGCCACGTCGCCACCGTCGCCGCCTCGCACTTCAAGCGCGCGATCCTCGAACTGGGCGGCAACAGCGCCCTGGTGGTCCTGGACGACGCGGACATCGACTACGCCGTCGACGCCGCCGTCTTCTCGCGCTACGTCCACCAGGGCCAGGTCTGCATGGCCGCCAACCGCGTCCTGGTCGACCGCTCCGTCCGGGCCGAGTTCACCGAGAAGTTCGTGGCCAAGGTGCGGTCCCTGAAGGTCGGCGACCCGAGCGACCCGGGGACGGTCATCGGCCCGGTCATCAACGCCTCCCAGGCGGACGCCCTCAGGGCCGTCGTCGAGCAGGCCCTCGCCGAGGGCGCCACGGCGCTCGTGCACGGCTCCACGACCGACAACCTGGTCGAGCCGTCCGTCCTCACCGACGTCCCCGCCGACTCCCCCCTCCTCCGGCAGGAGGTCTTCGGCCCGGTCGCCTTCCTCATCCCCTTCGACGGCGAGGACGAGGCCGTCCGTCTCGTCAACGACACCCCGTACGGGCTCAGCGGCGCCGTCCACACCGCCGACATCGAGCGGGGCGTGAACTTCGCCAAGCAGATCGACACCGGCATGTTCCACGTCAACGACGGCACCGTCCACGACGAGCCCCTCGTCCCCTTCGGCGGCGAGAAGCACTCCGGCGTCGGCCGTCTCAACGGCGACACGGCGGTGGACGCGTTCACCACCCAGAAGTGGATCTCGGTCCAGCACGGGCGGAGCTTCTTCCCGTTCTGACCGTTCCGCTCACTGCGCGACCGGTTTCCGACGCGCGGACCCTTGAGGACAGAACCTGACCGCAAGGGTCCGTAACTTGGTCGGTGTCAGAGGGGCTCACCCGAGTCCCCCGGTCCGGCGAAAGGCAGACGTCATGGTCACGCACGTGAGCGCGGAGGCGAAGGGCGACGAGCGAGGGGCACTGCTCGCGTTCCTGGAGGAGCAGCGCGGCGGCATCCGGCGCGCGCTGCTCGGACTGACCGACGAGCAGGCGTCCACCAAGCCGAGCGCCAGCGACCTGTCGCTGGCCGGCCTCCTCAAGCACGTCGCCGAGGTCGAGCAGAGCTGGCTCGCGCGGGCCAAGGGCGAGGCCCCGGCGGTGCGGCGCGACGAGTCCAACTGGCACGAGACGTTCGCCCTGGTCGGCGACGAGACCGTCGAGTCCCAGCTCGCATACTGGAAGAAGGTCGCCGCCGAGACGGAGTCCTTCCTCAGGTCGGTGGACAGCCTCGACGACACCTTCGCCCTGCCGAACGACCCCTGGTTCCCGCCGGAGGGCCGGGTCTCCATGCGCTGGCTGGCCCTGCACCTCATCCGTGAGACCGCCCGGCACGCCGGGCACGCCGACATCATCCGGGAGTCGCTGGACGGCGCCACCGCGTTCGAGCTGGTGGCGAAGGAGCAGGGGACCAGCTGGGGGTGACCCGCGGTGGTCCTACGCTGGGCGCATGTCAGCGATCCGTCTTCTCGTGCTCGGCGCCGTGCGCCAGCACGGGCGGGCCCACGGCTACCAGGTGCGCAACGACCTGGAGTACTGGGGCGCGCACGAGTGGTCCAACGCCAAGCCCGGCTCGATCTACCACGCCCTGAAGCAGATGGCGAAACAGGGACTGCTGGTCGCCCACGAGATCGCCCCGTCCACGGCCGGCGGGCCGCCGCGCACGGAGTACGAGATCACGGAGCGGGGCACCGAGGAGTACCTGCGGCTGGTGCGCGAGTCCCTCACCGCCTACGACCAGCAGCCGGACGTCCTCTCCGCCGCCCTCGGCACCATGGTCGACCTCGGCCGTGAGGAGGTGCTGGGGCTGCTGGAGGAGCGGCTGCGGTCCATCGAGAAGTGGCGCAGGTCCGTCACCGAGTACTACCTCCCCGAGGACGGCCCCGGGCAGCTCGGCCACATCGGCGAGATCATGAACTACTGGATCCACTCCGCCGACACGGGCGCCGCCTGGACCCATGGCCTCATCGACCGCATCCGCGCCGGCGCCTACACCTTCGCGGGCGAGGGCGCCCCCTTCATCGGCATCCTCCAGCCCGGTCAGAAAAACCCGTACGCCACACCCGAACACCACCCGGGGGACAACCACTGACCACATGGCTGAGGGCAACCACTGAGCACACGGCTGAGGGCAACCACAGAGCCCAGGGCCTGGTCTTTCAGGCCCGCAGGGGCCTGATGCCTTCAGGGGCGCGGGGAACTGCGCGCCCAGCCCCCACACACCCGCACCCGCCCGTGAACCGCCACCCCCACCCCTTTAGGCGCCCCACCAGCAGACCCGAGGTCGGAGTGGGCCCGCGCCCCGTTCTCAGGGGCGCGGGGAACTGCGCGACAAGCCCCCACACACCCGCACCTGCCCAACCACCACCCCCACCCCCTGAGGCGCCCACCCGCACACCGGAGGTCCCCCCGCGGGCCTAGTGATGGAACCCCGTCGCCGCCCCCGCATCCCGTGTCAACGGCCCCCGCTGACGCCGCAGTTCCGGCAGCAGACTGCCGAGGTCCTCCAGGAACAACCCCGCGAGATCCGACGTGAACCCGTTGCGGCACACCACCCGCAGCACGGACAGATCCTCCCGGTTCTCCGGGAACGTGTAGGCCGGCACCAGCCACCCCCGCTCCCGCATCCGCCGGGCCACGTCGAAGACGTCGTAAGCCGTCACGTCCTCGGCCGTGGTGAACGCGAACACCGGCAACTCGTCGCCCCGCGTGAGGAGCCGGAAGTCCCCGAACCCGTCGACCTGCCGCGCGAGCAGCGTCGCCACGTCCCGTGTCGACTGCTGCACCGCGCGGAACCCCTCCCGCCCCAGCCGCAGAAACGTGTAGTACTGCGCGACGACCTGCGCCCCGGGCCGCGAGAAGTTCAGCGCGAACGTGGGCATGTCCCCGCCCAGGTAGTTCACCCGGAACACCAGCTCCTCCGGCAGCTCCTCGGCGGACCGCCACAGCGCCCAGCCGACCCCGGGGTACACCAGCCCGTACTTGTGCCCCGAGGTGTTGATCGACGCCACCCGGGGGAGCCGGAAGTCCCACACCAGCTCCTCGTCGAGGAACGGCGCGACCATCGCGCCGGACGCGCCGTCGACATGGACGGGCACGTCCAGCCCCGTACGGTCCCGCAGGTCGTCCAGTACCGCGCACAGCTCGGCGATCGGCTCGTACGACCCGTCGAAGGTGGAGCCGAGGACGCCCACGACCCCGATCGTGTTCTCGTCGCACAGCGCCGCGGCCGCCGCCGGGTCGAGATGGAACCGGTCGCCCTCCATGGGCACCTGCCGGGCCTCGACCTCCCAGAAGTTGCAGAACTTCTCCCAGCAGACCTGGACGTTGACGCCCATCACGAGGTTGGGCCGGGCGTCCGCCGAGGGATACCGGTCGGCGTTCCGCTTCGCCCACCGCCTCTTGAGGGCCATCCCGGCGAGCATGCAGGCCTCGCTGGAGCCGGTGGTCGAGCAGCCGACGGCGGCGTTCGGGTCCGGCGCGTTCCACAGATCGGCGAGCATCGACACGCACCGCCGCTCCAGCTCGGCCGTGCGCGGGTACTCATCCTTGTCGATCATGTTCTTGTCCCGGCACTCACCCATCAGGACCCCGGCCTCCGGCTCCATCCAGGTGGTGACGAAGGTGGCGAGGTTGAGTCGTGAGTTGCCGTCCAGCATGAGTTCGTCGTGGACGAGCTGGTACGCCGTCGAGGGGGGCAGCGGCGCGTCCGGGAGCCGGTGCTTCGGCGGGGCCTCGGTCATCCCGCCCACCGGGTTGGCGGCCTGGCCGTAGAAGGGGTTCACGGCGAGCCGGTGCCCGTCCTTCCGGCCGGTCCCGCCGTCCTGCGCGTCGTCGCTGTCCCATCGGTGCAGTGGCATGTGTCCGACGGTAGGTCCGCCGCCGGGGGCGCGCATCTCGCGTGTGTGCGTCGGGGGCGCGGGTGGTGCGTGAGGACGATGTGCCGGCCGTATCCCGCGTCGATTACGCTGCCGAATGCGCATCACATATGACAAGAGTGAACACAGCAGGTGGAGTTGAGCGTTCCGCGGACCCACGTGCGCGACCGGGGAGGGACGGCGGAGTTGCCCACCCTTGACTATCTGATCAACGAGCGGCAGCGGCTGCTCCTGAGGTTCCTCCAGCCGGGCCACGCCTCCCGCTACGGCGCCACCAGGGTCACCGAGGTCGTCACCCGCCCGCTGCCCGACCCGCCGCACCCGCCCGGCGACCTCGCGGCGGACGCCCCGGCCGGCAGCGGAACGCTGTTCCTGGTCACGCTGAGCACGCCGGGCCCGACCCGGGCCCACCTGCGCGCGCTCGACCACCTGATCCGGCTCCTGGCCGGGCACAAGGCCGCCGGTCTGGTGATCGGCACCCCCGGCCACGTCCTGAGCACCCTTCCCGAGGCCGTCCTCACCGCCGCCAACCGCCTGCAGCTGCCCCTGCTGACGACTTCCGCCGAGACCGCCGCCTGGGGCCGTGTCAACGAGGATCTGCGGCTGCGCCGCGCCGAGTTCGCCGAGCGCCAGGTCGCCCATCTCGACGGCCTCCTCAACCGGCTGCCGGCCCGTCTCGCGGACCCCACGGCCGCGCGGCGCATCGCCGACTGGCTCTCCGTGGCCCTGGACGCCGAGGTGCTCGTCAGCTCGGCCCGGCGCGGCGTCCTGGCGGCCGTGCCCGACAGCGCGCCCGCCGGGCTCGCCCACGCCGTCATCACCGCCGCGCACGGCGCGCAGTACAGCGCGCAGTACAGCGCGCAGTACGGCGCGCACAGCGCTCACGGCGCCCCGCACAACGCGCGGCACGCCATGCGCCCGGCAGCGGAGAGCACACCGGAGCCCGGCGCCCCCGGCGGCGCCCTGCACACCCGTATCGTGCCCGTCTCCCCGGGAGCCCCCGCAGGCTCCGGCGCCCCGGGCTTCCCGGCCGACGCGGACGAGGTCAGGCTCGCCCTCGCCTCCCCCACCCCCTTCGACAGCGCGGGCACGGCGCTGATCCGGCACGCGGCGAAGCTCCTCGGCCTGTGCGACCAGGCCCGCCGTGAGCACCAGGCCACGGCGGAGACCCCGAGGGCGGTGCGGCATGCCGCGTTCCAGCTGCTGATGCGCGGAGAAACGGTTCTGGCGCAGGTGGTCTACACGGGCGCCGCGCAGGCCCTGCTGGACACCGACACCGCACGCGTCTACGTCGTCGACACCGGCCCGCAGGAGCGCGAGGCCACCCTCAGCTGGTGCGAGCGGGCCCTGGCCGAGCAGGCCATCGTCTCCGCCTGCCCGGGCAAGCCCCGGCACATCCTGATCCTCGACCCCGTCCGCGAGAGCGACCGGGTCGAGACGCTCCTCAAGGAGATGATCGCGGCCCGCGAGGGCCACCTGATGGGCCAGAGCCGCCTGCATCCGCTCGCCGAGACCGCGGTCGGTTATCTGGAGGCGCTGACCGCGGTGGGCGACGCGGCCGGGACCCCGCACCGCGTCCGGCTGGGCGGCTCCCGGGCCAAGTTCGCCCCGCTCCTGCCCAGGCGGGAGGCGAAGGCATGGGCGGCGGCCCTGATGTCCCCGCTCCTCGACGACTTCCCCGGCCGGGGCGACGAGCGGAAGCTGCTGCTGGAGACCCTCCCCACCGCCCTCAGCTTCAAGCACACCGAGGCCGCCGGCGGCCTCGGCGTCCACCGCAACACCGTCACTCAGCGGCTCACCCGGGCCGGGAAGATCCTCTCCCTCGACCTCCGGGGCTCGGCCAACGACCGCGTCCTGACGCTGCTCGCCCTCGACATCCTCGCGCTGCCGGACCCGCAGACCCCCTCGGACGCGGGCGCCCCCGACCGCTCCCGTGCACCGGACTTCGCGGCGCTGATCGCGGCCGCCGTCGAGGACGGCGGCCCCACGGCCTGGGCCGAGGAGCGGCTGCGCCCCGTACGGGAGGATCAGCGCGGCCTCGTCGAGACCCTCTGCGTCTGGCTGGAGTCCGACCTCAGCACCCGGGAGGCGGCCCGCGCCCTGGGCCTGTCCGAGGCCACCGTCCGCAACCACACCCGGGACGCGGCGGCCCTCCTCGGCATGGACTTCTCGACCAGGACGGTGGGCATCACCGACACCGACGTGGTGACCGTGGCCGACATCGCCCTCGCCCTGCACGTCCTGCTGGGCCGCCCGGCCCTGATCCAGCCGCCCCGCCCCTGACCGCCGGGACACGAGTCCGCCGTACCCCTGCCTGGATCGGACGGACCCGGACCCGCGCACGTGCCCCAACACGCGCGCGGGCAGCTCGGGTGCCCCGGCGGCGCGAGCGGCCTGCCGGCCCGCCGACGCCACACCTGGCCCGCACCCCCGTGCCGGGCCGGGCGTCTCGTCGACGGACACACCGTAGGAGGACCGCCGGGCGACGGGCCATGGCACGGATGCACAGTCCGCGCGCCCGGACTTCGCGTTGTGCACAGTGGGACGCGTGTGACCGGACGCCAGTGCGTTTCACCAGCACCCCGCCCTGCGGAATTGCACAGTCCGCCAGGTCCGCGCGCGTGCCCGGCGCGTTACGGCACGAAGGACTTGCACCTCACGCGACGTGAGGACCCAGTCTGGAAGACGTACTCACAAAGGGAGCGGAAGCATGGGCCACACCGTGGGACAGGTCGCGGGCTACGCCGGCGTCACGGTGCGCACGCTGCACCACTACGACGAGATCGGTCTCCTCGTCCCGAGCGAGCGCACCGGCGCCGGTCACCGCCGCTACGGCGACGACGACCTCGACCGGCTCCAGCGGATCCTGTTCTACCGGGAACTCGGCTTCCCCCTCGACGAGGTCGCGACCCTGCTCGACGACCCGGAGGCGGACCCGCGGACGCACCTGCGCCGCCAGCACGAACTGCTGACCGCCCGGATCGAGAAGCTGCGGAAGATGGCCGCGGCCGTGGAACACGCCATGGAGGCACGCAAGATGGGCATCAACCTCACCCCCGAGGAACGGTTCGAGGTCTTCGGCGACAAGGACCCCGACCAGTACGCCGAGGAGGCGGAACAGCGCTGGGGCGGCACGCAGGCGTACGCCGAGTCGCAGCGCCGGGCCGCCTCGTACACCAAGGCCGACTGGAAGCGCATGCAGGACGAGGTGGCCGACTGGGGCGCGCGCTACGACGCCCTGATGACCGCCGGCGAGGAACCGGCCGACGAGGCGGCCATGACCATGGCCGAGGAGCACCGGCAGCACATCTGCACCTGGTTCTACGACTGCCCGTACGAGATGCACGAGAACCTGGGCGAGATGTACGTCTCCGACGAGCGCTTCAAGGCGTTCTACGACGCCATGCGTCCGGGTCTCGCCGAGCACCTGCGCGACGCGATCCACGCCAACGCGGCCCGCCGCCGCCCCTGACCGCCCTCCCGGACCCGCCGCTGACCACACAGCTTGGTCTCGGTGCGGCCACAGGGCACCCTGGGGGAGCCGGTGGAACCTAGCGGGGTGACCGTGCGTTGATAGCTTTGGTCACCCCTGTGGGCCCCACCGTCGTGGGCCCCCGCCCACAGGCCCGCACTTTCTCTCACCCCCAGGAGCCCGGAACCGTGACGACGATCGCCCTCGGACCGAGCTGGCTGGATCCGGACTATCTGCTCGACTCGTTCGGCATCTGGGGCCTGCTCCTGATCGTGTTCGCCGAGTCCGGCCTGTTCTTCGGGTTCTTCCTTCCCGGCGACTCGCTGCTGTTCACGGCCGGCTTGCTGATCACTACCGACCAGCTGGACTTCCCGCTGTGGCTGGCGATCGTGCTGATCTGCGTCTCGGCGATCCTGGGCGACCAGGTGGGGTACATGTTCGGCAAGAAGGTCGGCCCCGCCCTCTTCAGCCGTCCCGACTCCCGCTTCTTCAAGCAGGAGAACGTAACCAAAGCCCACGAGTTCTTCGAGAAGCACGGTCCGAAGTCTCTGATCCTGGCCCGCTTCGTGCCCATCGTGCGGACGTTCACGCCGATCATCGCGGGCGTCAGCGGCATGCGGTACCGCACGTTCCTGATCTTCAACATCGTCGGTGCCGTCCTGTGGGGCGCGGGCGTCACCCTCCTCGGCTCCTGGCTCGGGAAGATCGAGTTCGTGCACAAGAACATCGAGGCGATGCTCATCCTCATCGTCCTCATCTCGGTGCTCCCGATCATCTTCGAACTTCTCAAGGCGAGGAGGGCGAAGAAGAACCAGCCCCAGCAGTCCCCGGAGCCCTCCGCCGCCCCGGCCATGGACGACGCGACCACCCAGCTCCGCCGCGTCCCGTCCGCCGACCGGCCCCAGCAGCAGCCGTACAACCCCGACCAGGGCTACGGCAATCAGGGGTACCAGCAGCAGGGCTACGGCAACCAGGGCTACCCGCAGCAGGATTACGGCAACCAGGGGTACCAGGGCCACCACGGCGACCAGGGCCAGGGCCACCAGGACTACGGCTACCAGCAGCCCCAACAGCAGCCGTACGCCCAGCAGTACCCGCAGGGCAACCAGTATCCGCAGGGCAACCAGTACCCCCCGAACCAGAACCAGCAGGGGTACCAGGGCCAGGACTACCCGCAGCACTGAACGCCCGCAGTACCGAACACCCGCGGTACCGAACACCCGAGGCCCCGCCCCCCGCTCCGGCGGGACGCGGGGCCTCGGTCGTTCAGAAGCCCCTGGTGCGCTTCGCGGCCTTCCGGCCCGCCCGCGCCGCGCCCGGCAGGAAGAGCCGGAACACCTCGGACCCGAGGTTCACCCCGATCGCGATGGCCATCGCCAGCGCTGCCGCCTTCGTCAGGGACACCAGGCCCGCGTCCACGTCGTTCTGCGCGAACCCCAGCAGCCCGAAGTACGTCGCCGAGCCCGGCAGCAGGGGGCCGATCGCCGCGGTCGTGTAGGGCAGCGCGGAGGCGAACCGGTAGCGCGACAGCAGCTGCCCGAACAGCCCCACGAGCCCCGCGGCCACCGCCGTTGAGGCCACCGGCGAGATCCCGCCCGCTTCGTGCATGGCCCCGTACACGGCCCAGGCGACACCCCCGTTCAGGGTCACCGCCAGCACGGTGGACCGTTCCTGCTGGAGCAGCACCGCGAAGGTCAGCGACAGCAGCATCGACGCCGCGAGTTGCAGCAGCGGGCGGTCCGCGCTGCCGAGGGCCGCGTCCGGGTTCAGCTCGGCGCCCACCTTCACGCCGAAGTACAGGACGAGCAGCACTCCCACCACGATGCCCACGAAGAGGTACATGACCTCCAGGAGCCGGGCGGAGGCGGTGATGTAGAAACCGGTGAGGCCGTCCTGGACACCCGCGACCAGCGCCCGCCCGGGCAGCAGCGCGAAGAGCCCACCGGTGATCACGGCGGACGCCGCTACGTCCACGTGCGTCACCGTCAGGGCCACGCCGATCGCCGCCGGAGGCATCGCCGCCACCAGGAACTGGTAGAACTCCGGCAGCCCCCGCCCCGAGCACAGCCAGGCCAGCCGGTCGCCGAGCATCGCGCCCAGCGCGGCCGCGACGAAGACGACGACCCCGCCGCCGACCAGCAGGGACGCGGCGCCCGCGAGCAGTCCGCTGGCCGCGGTCAGCGCCCAGCCGGGATAAGGGTGCCGGTTGCGCCGTATCTCCGCGAGGCGCCGGTAGGCCTCCTCCAGCGAGATCGCGCTCTCCGGGGCGCTGAGGTCGTCCACCAGATGGAAGACGGCCGCGAGCCGGGTGTAGTCGGTGGCCCGGCGCCGTACGATCCGGGCCGCCGTCACCGGGTCGTCCACCAGCGACGGCTGGTAGGTGACCGACAGCTGGGTGAAGGTGACGGTCGGCTCGCAGCGGTCGAGGCCGTAGGAGCGGCACACGGCGAACATCGCCGCCTCCACGTCCTCCGCGCCCTCACCGCCGGCGAGGAGCAGCTCCCCGATACGCAGCGTGAGGTCGAGCACGCGCGGTACCGCGGGCCCCGTGTCGCCCTCCGCGCGCGCGGGCGGCTCCGGCGCGGGACGGTCCGCCACCGGCATCCGGAGCATCGTGCGCATCCGGTCCTGCCAGGGCACGTCCTTGGTGAGGCTGACGGCCGGGATCCCGCCCGCCGGGGTGAAGGCGACCGGCGCGTGCCGCGCGCTGTAGGTCCGCGGCACGCTGAAGGCGGAGCCCTCGTGCTCCGTCGCCGGCGGCTCGGGCGGCGCCAGCCCCTCCGGCAGCGCGAACTCGGAGGTCGTCTGTGACTCCGACTCCGCCCCGGCGGCCGGTACGTCCAGCCCGGCCGGGATCTGGAACTCCGAGGTCACCGACGCGTCGCCGTCGATCCCCAGGGCCACGCCCACCGGCACGAACGCCCCGCCCGCCTCGTCCGACACCGGCTTACGGCCCTCCCCGGGTCCGCGCTTCCCCGGTTCCGTCACTCCCACTTCGCCGCACTCCCTGAACGACACCTCAGTACGTCTCAGTATGCGCACCGGCACACACCGGCACACGAACGGGCCGCGCGCCCCTCCAGGGGTCACGCGGCCCGTTCGTGTGATCAGCCGACGAGTACGGCCAGGGTCAGTGACCCTGCTCCTTGAAGCGCAGGTACGACTTCTCGACCTCGGCCTCGGCCTCGGCGCGGCCGACCCAGTCGGCGCCCTCGACGGACTTGCCGGGCTCCAGGTCCTTGTAGACCTCGAAGAAGTGCTGGATCTCCAGGCGGTCGAACTCCGAGACGTGGTGGATGTCACGCAGGTGCTCCACACGCGGGTCGGTCGCCGGGACGCACAGCAGCTTGTCGTCGCCGCCGGCCTCGTCCGTCATCCGGAACATGCCGATGGCGCGGCACTTGATGAGGCAGCCCGGGAAGGTCGGCTCGTCCAGGATGACCAGCGCGTCCAGCGGGTCGCCGTCCTCGCCGAGGGTGTTCTCGACGAAGCCGTAGTCGGTCGGGTAGGCGGTCGAGGTGAAGAGTCGACGGTCCAGGCGGATCCGACCGGTCTCGTGGTCCACCTCGTACTTGTTCCGCGAACCCTTCGGAATCTCGATCGTGACGTCGAACTCCACCGGTGGCTCCTCCATGATCAACACATAGTTCTGGTGGTTAAGTGTCCCTCACGCAGGTGGGTGATCGCGAAAGGGGCTGGTGGTCGTGCGGGAGCCGAAGGTCTGGCGGGCCGCGAGACCGCATGTGGCGCGGGTCGCGCACAGCGTGAAACCGGGGATCGCGCGCGTCACGCGCGCCGTACGGCCCGGTGCCGCGCGCGTCGCACGGGTGGTGAAACCCGGCGTCGAACGCGTCACGAGCGCCGTCACGGCACGCTCTTCGCAGCTCGCGGGGAGCACGAAGAAGCTCACGACCCTCCAGTTCACCGCCGGCGCGGCCACCCTGGGGCTGGTGCTCTCGGCCGGGGCGGTGACCGCCGCCGGACCCTGGGACTCCTCCGGTCAGCGTACGGCCGAGCGCGACTGGGCCGCATCGGGGGCCCGTCAGGGTGGCGCAGATCACGGACGCGGCTCGGGGAGGTCGTCCGGCACGGCGGGGGCGCCCAAGCCCGCGCCGAGCGCCCCCGCCGTGCTGGCCGGTGTGGACGGCGCCTCCGGCGCGAACTCCCTGCCCGCGGCCGGCGCCCTGGCCGCCGCCCTCGACCCGTTCCTGAAGGCGCCCGTCCTGGGCCCCCGCCGCGCGGCCGCCGTGGTCGACGTCAGGACCGGCGAACGGCTGTACGCCCAGAACGCGGACGACGCCCTGACCCCCGCCTCCACGACCAAGATCGCCACGGCCGTCGCGGCCCTCACCGCGGTCGGCCCCGACCACCGCATCGAGACCCGCGTGGTCCTGGCCCCCGGCTCCGCCGAGGCCGTCCTCGTCGGCGGCGGCGATCCCACCCTCACCGCCCACAAGGACACGGGCGGCTACGCGAGCCTGCGTGCGCTCGCCGACGAGACGGCCGCCGCCCTGCGGAAGCGTCACCTCAAGAAGATCACCCTCACCTACGACATCTCCCTCTACGAGGGCCCCGCGCAGCACACCATCGGCCCGAACGGCAATCTCGCCCTGGTCGTCCCGCTCATGGCCGACGAGGCCCGCCTCAACGACTCGACCAGCGGCAGCGCGGACCGCGACCCGGACCCGGCGGCGGCCGCGACCGCCACGTTCGCGGACCTGCTGGAGGAACGGGGCATCAGAACGCGGACCGAGGGGTCCGCCCGGGCCCCGAAGGGCGCCGCGGAACTCGCCGCGGTCTCCTCACCGCCCCTGACGACCCTGGTAGAGCGCATGCTCACCCACAGCGACAACGACATCGCCGAGGCCCTCGCCCGCCAGGTCGCGCTCGCGACGGACGGGAAGCCCAGCTTCGACGGCGGCGCGGCGGCCATCAAGGGCGAGCTGAAGAAGCTCGAACTGCCCCTCGCGCGGGTCGCGTTCGCGGACGGCAGCGGCCTGAGCCGGGGCAACCGGCTCACCCCGGACCTCCTCACCGCCCTCCTGTCCAGGTCCGCGGACCCCGCCCACCCCGAACTCCGGTCCGTCCTCACCGGCCTGCCCGTCGCCGGCTTCACCGGCACCCTGCGGAGCCGCTACCCCGGCGACGCCACCGGAACCGGCGTCGTCCGCGCCAAGACGGGCTCCCTGAGCAACGTGAACACCCTCGCCGGCACGGTCGTCGACGCCGACGGCCGGCTGCTCGCCTTCGCGTTCCTCGCCACGGAGACGGACCTGGCCGACACCGACCTCGCGAAGAAGGCCCTGACCGACGCCACCTCCACCCTCGCGACCTGCGGCTGCCGCTGAGAGGGGAAGGCAGGGGCGTAGCCCCAAGCCTTCAGGGGCGCGGGGAACTGCGCGACCAGCCCCCACCCATCCGCACGTACCCACGACCCCCCCAGGCGCCCCCCACCCCACGGCCTGCCCCCAGCGGCAGCGCTCACGTACGGTTGACGACATGACTCGTATCGGTGGTGCCGAGATGGTCGACTGGAATCTCGCGGTGGCGACCGCGACCCGGCTCGTGCGGCCGGGCCCCGAGGTGAGCCGCGACGAGGCCAGGGCCATCGTCGCCGAGCTCCGCCGGCACGCGAGGGCGTCGGAGGAGCACGTCCGCGCCTTCACGCGGATGCTGCCCGACACCGGCGACGACACCCCCGTGCTCGTCGTGGACCGGCCCGGCTGGGTCCGGGCCAACGTGGCCGGCTTCCGGGAACTGCTGAAACCGCTGCTGGAGAAGATGCAGGAACGTCGCGGCGGCACCCCGGGCGGGGCCGTCCTCGGCGCGGTCGGCGGCAAGGTCACGGGCGTCGAGTTGGGCATGCTCCTGTCGTTCCTGTCCTCCCGGGTCCTCGGCCAGTACGAGACGTTCGCCCCCGCGACCCGCGAACTCCCGGCCGGCGAGAACGGCGGTGGCCGGCTGCTCCTCGTCGCGCCGAACATCGTCCACGTGGAACGCGAACTCGACGTGCGGCCCCACGACTTCCGCCTCTGGGTCTGCCTGCACGAGGAGACCCACCGGACCCAGTTCACGGCGGTCCCCTGGCTGCGGGACCACCTGGAGGGCGAAATCCAGTCGTTCCTGGCCGAGACCGAGGTCGACCCCACGACCTTCCTGGAGCGCATCCGGGAGGCCGCCCAGTCACTCGCGGGTGGCCGACCCGAGGGAGAGGTGGGCGACGACGGTCACTCGATCGTGGAGTTGGTGCAGACCCCCGCGCAGCGCGAGATCCTCGGCCGGCTGACCGCCGTCATGTCCCTCCTGGAGGGCCACGCCGACTTCGTGATGGACGGCGTCGGCCCGGCCGTCGTGCCCTCGGTCGCCGAGATCCGCGAGAAGTTCCAGCAACGGCGCGCCAAGGGCGCCTCCCGCCTGGACCAGGCCCTGCGCAAGCTGCTCGGCCTGGACGCCAAGCTCAGGCAGTACCGGGACGGCGAGCGGTTCGTACGGGCGGTCGTCGAACAGGTCGGCATGGACGGTTTCAACCGCGTGTGGACCTCCCCGAACACCCTGCCGACCAAGGCGGAGATCGCCAAACCGGCGGACTGGGTCGCCCGGGTGCACCGCAAGGCGGAGTCGTGAGCCACGCGTGAGCGGGGTGAAGGAAACGGGCCGACGGCAGGCGAACGCACCTCCAATCACCCGTCCGAGGGACCGTGAGCGAAGGGTAGGCGTGCAATGCTCGGGGAACGGCCCGGTTCTGTCACCATCTACACACGCTGAGTGACCGAACTCGGGCTCACCTCCCGACAACTTCATGAAGGGAACCGGACATGGGTCCCCACCCCGCGGTCGCGGCGATACGCCTGGCGGTCCGCCGCGTACTCCACGACCTCCTCACCGAACTCGACAGCCACGCCACCCCGAACGCGCCCGCCCGCGCGACCCCCGGCGCGCCGTCGGCCACGGGCGCACGACCGGCGTCCGCGCCCCCCGCGGCCGGACCCCCCGCGGTCGTGCCCATCGACGTCAGGCGCGGCGCGTCCGCGCGCCCGGGTGCCCCGCGCCCCGGGACCACCGGGGACGAGCGGCCGCTCGTGCTCGTGGCGTGCTCCGGCGGCGCCGACTCCATGGCCCTCGCCTCCGCCCTCGCGTTCGAGGCGCCCAAGCTGGGCGTCCGCGCCGGCGGCATCACCGTCGACCACGGCCTGCAGCCCGGCTCCGACCTGCGCGCCGAGGAAGTCGTCCTGCGCCTGCGCGAACTGGGTCTGGACCCCGCCGAGTCCGTGGCCGTGACCGTCGGCCGCGACGGCGGCCCCGAGGCCGCCGCCCGGGACGCCCGCTACGCCGCCCTCGACGCCGCGCTGGAACGCCACGGGGCCGCCGCCGTCCTGCTCGGCCACACCCGCGACGACCAGGCCGAGACCGTCCTGCTCGGTCTCGCCCGGGGCTCCGGCATCCGCTCCCTGTCCGGCATGGCCGCGGTCTCGGGGGCCGACGGCCGCTACCGCCGGCCGTTCCTGCAGCTCGACCGGCAGACCGCCCGCAAGGCCTGCATGGTCCAGTCGCTGCCCGTGTGGGACGACCCGCACAACACCGACCCCGCCTACACCCGGTCCAGGCTCCGCCACGAGGGCCTGCCCGCCCTGGAGAAGGCGCTCGGCAAGGGCGTCGTCGAGGCCCTCGCCCGTACGGCCCAGCTGTCCCGGGACGACGCCGACGCCCTCGACACCTGGGCCCGTCAGGCCGAGCCCGGCGTCCGGGACGCCGCGGGCCTGCTGGAGTGCGCGAAGCTCTACGCCCTGCCGCCCGCCGTACGCCGCCGGATCCTGCGCCGGGTCGCGATCGAGGCCGGTGCCCCGGCCGGTTCCCTCTTCGCCCGGCACATCGAGGAGGTCGACCGGCTCATCACCGGATGGCGCGGTCAGGGGGCCATCAATCTCCCCGGCCGGGTCGTCGCCCAGCGCCAGGGTGGCAGACTGGTGATTCGGCAAGGCTGAATCCGGACGCCGAAGGGGCCCTCGTACAGGGCCCCGAACCCCCCGCACGGGGTGCGCGCGTCCGGGAGCGGCCCTGGGACGACCGACCGAAAGTGATGCGGGTGGACGCGAAAGACATGGGTGCCGACCTCAAAGAGGTGCTCATCACCAAGGAAGAGATCGACGCGAAGCTCGTCGAGCTGGCGTCGAAGATCGACGCGGAGTACGCGGGCAAGGACCTGCTGATCGTCGGAGTGCTCAAGGGCGCGGTCATGGTCATGGCGGACCTCGCGCGGGCGCTGTCCACCCCGGTCACCATGGACTGGATGGCCGTGTCCTCCTACGGCGCGGGCACCCAGTCCTCGGGTGTGGTGCGGATCCTCAAGGACCTCGACACCGACATCAAGGGCAAGCACGTCCTGATCGTCGAGGACATCATCGACTCGGGCCTGACCCTGTCCTGGCTGATCTCCAACCTCGGCTCCCGCGAGCCCGAGTCCCTGAAGATCTGCACCCTGCTGCGCAAGCCCGACGCCGCCAAGGTCGCCATCGACGTGGAGTGGGTCGGCTTCGACATCCCCAACGAGTTCGTCGTGGGCTACGGCCTCGACTTCGCCGAGAAGTACCGCAACCTCCCGTTCGTCGGTACGCTCGCGCCCCACGTCTACGGCGGTTGAACCGGCTCCGGCCATTCCCCGTAAGACGCTCGGGAACCCCAGCGGGTTTCGCGCCGTTGGAGCATGCGAGGACGGGATTGCCAGCAGTCCCCTGCGGCTTCGGGTGACAATGCTGGGGTACCGTCCGAAGAACAGTCTTTTATCAAACTCACTATGGCAGGAGGGACGGGGCGGCACCGCTCCGTATGGATGGACGTGAAGCGATACTTCCGTGGGCCAGTCATGTGGATCGTGCTGGCCGTCCTTGCCGTGGTCGTGTTGATGCAGGTCGTCGGCTCGTCCGGCGGCTACAAGACGGTGGACACCGGCCAGGTGGTCCAGGCGATCAATGACAACAAGGTCAAAGAAGCCAAGCTGACCACCGGCGAAGAGCAGCTCATCAAGGTGCAGCTCAAGGACGGTCAGAAGATCGAGGACAGCTCGAAGATCCAGGCGAGCTACATCGGCGACCAGGGCGTCACCCTCGCCAACACCCTGCAGGACAAGTTCCAGAACAAGCAGATCCCCGACGGCTACACGGTCTCCCCGACCAAGCAGAACGCTTTCGTCGGCATCCTGCTGTCCCTGCTCCCCTTCGTCCTGATCGTCGTCGTGTTCCTGTTCCTGATGAACCAGATGCAGGGCGGCGGCTCCCGGGTCATGAACTTCGGGAAGTCCAAGGCCAAGCTCATCACCAAGGACACCCCGAAGACGACGTTCGCGGACGTCGCCGGTGCGGACGAGGCCGTCGAGGAGCTCCACGAGATCAAGGAGTTCCTGCAGGAGCCGGCCAAGTTCCAGGCCGTCGGCGCCAAGATCCCCAAGGGTGTGCTGCTCTACGGCCCGCCCGGTACGGGCAAGACGCTGCTGGCGCGTGCCGTCGCCGGTGAGGCGGGCGTCCCCTTCTACTCGATCTCCGGTTCCGACTTCGTCGAGATGTTCGTCGGTGTCGGTGCCTCCCGGGTCCGTGACCTCTTCGAGCAGGCCAAGGCGAACGCCCCGGCGATCGTCTTCGTCGACGAGATCGACGCGGTCGGCCGCCACCGCGGCGCCGGCCTCGGCGGTGGTCACGACGAGCGCGAGCAGACGCTGAACCAGCTGCTCGTCGAGATGGACGGCTTCGACGTCAAGGGCGGTGTGATCCTCATCGCCGCCACGAACCGCCCGGACATCCTCGACCCGGCGCTGCTGCGCCCGGGCCGCTTCGACCGTCAGATCGCCGTCGACCGCCCGGACATGCAGGGCCGTCTGGAGATCCTCAAGGTCCACCAGAAGGGCAAGCCGGTCGCGCCCGACGTCGACCTCGGCGCCGTCGCCCGCCGCACCCCCGGCATGACGGGTGCCGATCTGTCCAACGTCCTGAACGAGGCCGCGCTCCTGACGGCCCGCAGCGACCAGAAGCTGATCGACAACCACATGCTGGACGAGGCGATCGACCGCGTGATCGCGGGCCCGCAGAAGCGGACCCGGATCATGTCGGACAAGGAGAAGAAGATCACCGCGTACCACGAGGGCGGTCACGCCCTGGTCGCGGCGGCCTCGCCGAACTCCGACCCCGTCCACAAGATCACCATCCTGTCCCGGGGCCGTGCCCTCGGGTACACGATGGTCCTGCCGGACGAGGACAAGTACTCGACCACCCGCAACGAGATGCTCGACCAGCTCGGCTACATGATGGGTGGCCGTGCCGCGGAGGAACTGGTCTTCCACGACCCGACCACCGGTGCGTCGAACGACATCGAGAAGGCCACCAGCCTGGCCCGTGCGATGGTCACCCAGTACGGCATGACCGAGCGTCTCGGTGCCATCAAGTTCGGCGGCGACAACAGCGAGCCGTTCCTCGGACGTGAGATGGCTCACCAGCGCGACTACTCGGAAGAGGTCGCCGCGCTGGTGGACGAAGAGGTCAAGAAGCTCATCGAGAACGCGCACAACGAGGCCTGGGAGATCCTGGTCGAGAACCGCGACGTCCTCGACAACCTGGTGCTCCAGCTGCTGGAGAAGGAGACGCTGGGCAAGGAGCAGATCGCCGAGATCTTCGCCCCCATCGTCAAGCGTCCGCCCCGGCCCGCGTGGACCGGCTCCTCCCGCCGCACCCCCTCCACCCGTCCGCCGGTGCTCTCCCCCCGGGAGCTGGCCCTGACGAACGGCGCGAACGGCGCGACGCTGGCGATCACCACCAAGGCGCCCGTCGACGCGGCTCCGGAGGAGAACGCGGAGAGCTGACCACCACCCGGTGAGAACCGGCCACCGGGAGCCCCGGCTTCCGGCCCGGATTCCTCACCAGGCCCGGAATGGATGCCGTGCCCCCCAGGTTCTAGCCTGGGGGGCACGGCATTTTCGTATAACCGGAACATGGCCGAAAAATGAGAGGCGTGGCCGTGCGCGTCTCAGGCTCGGCCCAGGAGCGAGGCACAGCATGACCGACCCCGTGACGCTGGACGGTGGCGGCGCCATCGGCGAGTTCGACGAGAAGCGCGCCGAGAACGCCGTACGGGAGCTGCTGATCGCGGTCGGCGAGGATCCCGACCGGGAGGGGCTCAAGGAGACGCCGGCGCGGGTGGCGCGGGCGTACCAGGAGATCTTCGCGGGGCTGTGGCAGCAGCCGGAGGACGTGCTGACCACGACCTTCGACCTCGGGCACGACGAGATGGTGCTCGTGAAGGACATCGAGGTGTACAGCACCTGCGAGCATCACCTGGTGCCCTTCCGCGGTGTCGCGCACGTCGGGTACATCCCGTCCACCAGCGGAAAGATCACCGGTCTGTCGAAGCTGGCCCGGCTCGTGGACGTCTACGCCCGGCGGCCGCAGGTGCAGGAGCGGATGACGACGCAGATCGCCGACTCGCTGATGGAGATCCTGGAGCCGCGCGGGGTGATCGTGGTCGTGGAGTGCGAGCACATGTGCATGTCGATGCGGGGCATCCGCAAGCCCGGCGCCAAGACCATCACGTCGGCCGTGCGCGGCCAGCTGCGGGACGCGGCCACCCGTAACGAGGCGATGAGCCTGATCATGGCCCGCTGACCCGCGGGCCCTTCGGGGGCGGGCCGCTCTACGTCGCCCGGGCCGCGCCGCCGCCCGTGTCGTCGTCCTCCGGGAGCTTGCAGACGCGTTCCAGGAAGAAGGCGGCCACTATGACGGCGATGCCCGCGAGGACCGAGAACCCGGCGTAGATGGCCTGGTCGCGACGGGCCGGGACGTCCAGGGACTCCAGGAGGAAGATCCCGACCCCGCCGTACATCCCGGCGACGAGGGCGGCCACGAGGGCGCTGGCCTGACCGAAGACGACCGCGCGGGCGGCCATCAGGGGCTCCACGCCCTTGGCGCCCGGCCGGCGCTCGCGCTGGGCCTTGAGCCGGTTGCGCAGGGACAGCGCGGTGGCCGTCAGGACGGCGGCGATCAGGGCGAGCACGATGGGCGCGGCCAGCGGGACGCTCGGCAGCGTGTCCAGCGAGTTCCACAGCCGGGCCCCGGCCCAGGACAGCACCCCCGCCACGACGAACACCGCGGCCAGCGTCCTGATGCGCAGCTCTTTCACGATGCCCCTTCGACGAGCCCGATGCGGCGGCGTCGGGGATGTCCCGACCCGGTAGACCTTAACGACTACGCGGGCAGGTGGAGTTCCAGGTCGGCGCGGGGCGTCACGCCGTCGTGGGCGACACCGTCGAGCAGCGCGGCGACCGGGCCGCGGCCCGTCAGCAGGGCGTCGGGGTCGACGTCGTGCCAGGGGACGAGGACGAAGGCCCGTTCGTGCGCGCGCGGATGCGGCAGGGTGAGCAGCGGGTCGTCGGAGACGACGTCCGCGTACGCCACGATGTCGACGTCCAGGGTGCGCGGCCCCCAGCGCTCGTCCCGCACCCGGTGGAACGCCTCCTCGACGGCCTGGGCCCGCTCCAGCAGCGAGGAGGGCGGCAGGGTGGTCTTCAGCACGACGACCGCGTTGAAGTACGAGGGCTGGCTGCCCGGCGTCACCCCCCACGGCTCGGTCTCGTACACCGGCGAGACGGCCTTGACGCGGACGCCCGGCGTGTCCTCCAGCGCGTCGATCGCGCCCTGGAGGTTCTCCAGCCGGTTGCCCAGGTTCGAGCCGAGGGAGAGCACCGCCCGGCGGGGGTTGTGCAGGGTCGAGTCGGCCTCGTCCACCTTGCGCACGACGGAGGCGGGCACCGGCTGTACGGTCGGGTCGCTCTGACCCGCGGTGAAGGACGCGGTCATGCTCGGCTCCGGGTGATGGTGACGGTCACGTCGTCGAAGGGGACGGTGATCGGCGCGTTCGGCTTGTGCACGGCGACCTCGACCTCCTGGACCCCCTCGTGCGCGAGGCAGGCCTGGGCGATGCGCTCGGCGAGCGTCTCGATGAGGTTCACCGGCTCGCCCTCCACGAGGGCGACGACCTCCTCCGCCACGATCCCGTAGTGCACGGTCTTCGCCAGGTCGTCGTCGGCGGCGGCGGGCCGGGTGTCCAGGCCGAGCGTGAGGTCCACCACGAAGGTCTGGCCCTCCTCGCGCTCGTGCGGGAACACCCCGTGGTGTCCACGGGCCCTGAGGCCACGCAGCGCGACACGATCCACGCGAATCACTCCTGCAGTCGTCGGGAACGGCCGGTGCCACCCGCCTCGTCCGTGTCGTCCGTACGCGGTCGGCACACCGGCCACCTTCGAATCTACCTGCGAGCGCCGACAACGCTCACGCACGTGGACCCGGGTGGACCGCCTACCCCGTCAGGAGGGTGTGTCCTCGCTCTCGTCCTCATCGGTTTCGGTCAGCACCGGGGAGCCGTGGTGCGACCAGAGCTTCCAGCCGTCGGACGTGCGCCGGAACACGTTCGTGGCCACCACCAGCTGGCCCACGAGCGGCCCCAGCTCGTCACTGCCGTCCGGCGCCGGACCGCCGCTGAGGATGTTCTCGGTGCAGGTGACGAGCGCGGTGTCCCCGGTGACCGACACATGCACGTCGGTGAGGAAGAACTGGATGTACTCCGTGTTCGCCATGATCAGCGCGTACGACCGCAGCACCTCGCCGCGCCCGGTCAGCACCGGCCAGCCCGGGTGCACGCAGGAGATCACGCCCGTCTCGGCGGGGTCGTGGTACTCCTCGTCCACGCCCACGTCGGCCGGGACCAGCCAGAGCGAGGAGAGCGTCTCGAAGTCGCCCTGTTCCATGGCCTCGTAGAAGGCCCGGTTGGCGAGTTCGACCTGTTCGACGTCGGTGTGGGGAGCGCTCACCGCTCCCGGGCCCCTTCGACGGCGCGGGCCACGCGGACCGCGTCGGCGGTGGCGCGGACCTCGTGCACCCGGACCGCCCAGGCGCCCTGCCGGGCGGCCAGGGCCGACACGGCGGCGGTCGCGGCGTCCCGCTCGCGCGCCGGCGGCGGGGCGCCCTCCGGGCCCGCCAGCACCCGGCCGAGGAACCGCTTGCGGGACGCGGCCACCAGCAGGGGGTGACCGAGGCCGAGCAGCCGGTCGAGGTGGGCGAGGAGGGAGAGGTCGTGCTCGGCGTCCTTGGAGAACCCGAGGCCCGGGTCGACGACGACGCGGTCCGCGCGGACACCGCCCTCCAGGACGGCCTCCACGCGCGCGTGCAGCTCCCGCGTCACCTCGGCGACGACGTCCTCGTAGACGCCGCGGACGTTGCCGCCCTCCAGGAAGCCGCGCCAGTGCATCACCACGAAGGGGGCGCCCGCGTCGGCGACCACCGGGATCATCGCGGGGTCGGCGAGGCCGCCGCTGACGTCGTTGACGAGGGCGGCGCCGGCGGCGAGCGCCTGTTCGGCGACGGAGGCGCGCATGGTGTCCACGGAGACGGTCACGCCCTCGGAGGCCAGGCCCCTGACGACCGGGACGACCCTGCGGAGCTCCTCCGCCTCGTCGACCCGGGCCGCGCCGGGGCGGGTCGACTCTCCGCCCACGTCCACCAGGTCCGCGCCCTCCGCGACCAGGTCCAGGCCGTGCTTGACGGCCACCGTGGTGTCGAACCAGCGGCCGCCGTCGGAGAACGAGTCGGGGGTGACGTTGACGACCCCCATGACCGCGCACCGGTCCCACACGGGCATTCCGGCCACCCGGCCGCGCCCGTTCTGCATGCTCATGCGTCAAGCCTAGGCCCAGGGCGCCGGCGGCCCCGACCCGAGCCGAAACCGTCCGGTCCCGCTCGCGCGTCCGGCTCCGCTCGTGCGTCCGGGTCCGCCGGCACGGGCCTAGGCCGCCCGTACGTTCTGTTCGCCCATGCCGCGCTCCGCCACCGTGTGGGCGCACGGCCGGTGGGCCTTCGCGCGCAGGCGCAGGAAGCGGGGGAGGGCGAGGTGGACGAAGCCCTCGGCCTGCATCGCGGCGAGGCCGATGCGGGGCAGGTCGCGGGAGGCGGCGTAGACGACGAAGCGCGGCTCCCAGCGGGGGCGGAACTTCGCGTTGAACTTGTACAGGGACTCGATCTGGAACCAGCGGGACAGGAAGACCAGCAGTCCGCGCCACGCGCGCAGCACCGGGCCCGCGCCGATCTTCTCGCCGCGTGCCAGGGCCGAGCGGAACATCGCGAAGTTCAGGGACACCCGCTCGACGCCCATGCGGGGGGCCGCCTGGAGGGCCGCGACGATGAGGAGTTCGTTCATGCCGGGGTCCGCCGAGCGGTCGCGGCGCATCAGGTCCAGGGAAGCGCCGTCGGGGCCCCACGGCACGAAGTGGAGTACGGCCTTCAGGTCGCCGTACGCCCCGGGGGTCTCGTCGGCCCGGTGGGCGGTGGCGATGAGGCAGTCTCCGTCGGCCGGGTCGCCGACGCGGCCGAGCGCCATGGAGAAGCCCCGCTCGGTGTCGGTGCCGCGCCAGTCCTCGGCGGCGCGCCGGATCCGCTCCAGCTCGCCCTCGCCGAGGTCACGGACGCGCCGGACCCGGGTCTCGTAACCGAGCCGCTCGATGCGCTTCACCATTTGACGCACGTTGCGCATCGCGCGTCCGGCGAGGGAGAAATCCGCGACGTCCACCACCGCCTCGTCGCCCAGTTCGAGGGCGTCGAGACCGGTCTCGCGGGTCCACACCTCGGCGCCCGTCTCCGAGCAGCCCATGACGGCCGGGGTCCAGGAGTGGGCCTTGGCCTCGTCCATGAACCGTTCGATCGCGCCGGGCCATGCCTCGACGTCGCCGATCGGGTCGCCGCTGGCCAGCATCACCCCGGAGACCACGCGGTAGGTGACCGCCGCCTTGCCGCTGGGGGAGAAGACGACCGCCTTGTCGCGGCGGAGCGCGAAGTGGCCGAGCGAGTCGCGGCCGCCGTGCCGGTCCAGCAGGGCGCGCAGCCGGGCCTCGTCGTCGTCGGTGAGGCGGGCCGCCGGGTGTTCGGGGCGGAAGGCCAGGTAGACGGTGGTGATCGCGGTCAGCAGGCCGAGGGCGCCGAGCGAGAAGGCCACCGTCCAGGAGGTGTTGCCGAGATAGCCGACCGGGCCCTCGAAGCCGAACAGGCCGTAGATGACGTGTTCCAGCCGGTCGGCGAGGCTCGGGTCGCCGACCATGCGATGCGGGTGGGCGCTGACGACGAGCAGGCCGAGGAGGATCGAACCCGCTCCCATCAGCACGAAGTTGGCCAGGGCCCGCCAGCGGCTGGTCGGGTCGGGCAGGGCGCGGAACTCCTCGCGGTGACGCAGGAGCGGGACGAGCAGCGCGACCGAGACGAGGACGCCGACGAGCGAGTGACGGTAGGTGAACTGGGCGATCGCCCCGGCCGGCAGCAGGACCACGGCCGCGCGCCAGGCCCGCCGCTTGCGCCGGCGCAGGCCGTGGGCGAGCAGGAGGAGCAGGACGCCCACGCTCAGGGAGAGGGCCGCCGCGAACGGGCCGAGGGCGCCGGGGAGCACCTCGGCCAGGGCGTGCATCCGGCTGTAGCGGAAGCGCGGGAACACACCCGCGGCGATGTCCACCAGCCCGACCAGCGTGCAGGCCCGGGCGACCAGGGCGGGCACGGCCTCGGGGCGCGGCCCGCGCAGCGCGCCGCGCACGGCGCCGTATCCGCGCCCGACGGCGCTCACCGGGAGGCGGTCCGGACGAACCGGAACCTCGCCCGACTTTTCCCCATCTGTCCTGACAGACATCGCATCCCATTGTTCCGCGAGTGAGCTTGGATCCGGTGCCTTTCCGGCATCCGGCGACATTGCGCCCTCTAGGACGGTGCCGTGGCGAGGGAGGTTCACTCTCCAACGGAAAGCTGAACCCAAGGAAAGCCAAAGGTAAGGAAAGAAAGGTCGGCAGGGGACAACCCGATGGGTCTTACGAGCAACAACGTGCTGGTCCTGGCGGTTCTGTCCGCCGTGCTGCTGTTCGTCGGCACGGTGTGGCTGTGGCCCAGACTGGCCCGGCGCGGCTGGCGCGCGGTCGGGGGCCGGATCGCCGCGCTGCTGGCCACGCAGATCGCCCTCTTCGCCTGTGTCGGCCTCGTCGCGAACCAGGCGTTCGGGTTCTACGCCAGCTGGGCCGACCTCCTCGGCCGGGAGACCGGCCAGGGGGTGGTCGTCGACCACGACGGCGCCGGCACCGGCGGCGGTCCGTTGCGGGTCGTCGGCTCCCGGCCGGTGGACGTGACCGGGGGCGAACGCCCCCAGGTCGGCGGCCAGATCCAGAAGGTCGAGATCGTCGGCCGTACGACCCGGATCGCCGCCCCCGCCTACGTGTATCTGCCGCCGGAGTACTTCCAGGCCCGGTACCGCACCCGGACCTTTCCGGCCGTCGTGGTCCTCACCGGCTACCCCGGCACCGCCGAGGCGCTCGTCAAGGGCCTCCACTATCCGCGGACGGCCCACGGGCTGGCCGGCGAGGGCGCCGCCCAGCCGATGATCCTGGTCATGCTGCGGCCCACCGTGGCACCGCCGCGCGACACCGAGTGCGTGGACGTCCCCGGCGGACCGCCGGCCGAGTCGTTCTTCGCCCGGGACCTGCCGGACGCGGTGGGACACCACTACAGGGTCGGCAGGAAGCCCGGCAGCTGGGGAATCGTCGGTGACTCGACCGGCGGCTACTGTGCGCTGAAACTGGCCATGCACCACCCCCGGGTGTACGCCGCCGGGGCGGGCCTCTCGCCGTACTACACGGCCCCGCACGACCCGACGACCGGTGATCTCTTCCACGGCGACAAGACACTGCGGAACGAGGCGGATCTCTTCTGGTATCTCCGGCACAGGCCGGCGCCCGACACCTCTCTGCTGGTCACCAGCAGCAAACAGGGAGAGACCGACTTCAGGGCCACGTCGGAGTTCATCGCGTTGGCGGAGAAGAAGCAGCCGACACGGATCTCGTCGATCATCCTCGACAGCGGCGGACACAACTTCAACACGTGGCGGCGGGAGATCCCGGCGACTCTGCAGTGGATGAGCGGGCGGCTGAGCGACCGGTGAGGGGCGTGCGGGCCGGTGTGCGGAGGGGGCGGCGGGAGCGCCGGCAATTCGACGGAATTCAGCGGCCGGAGGGGAGAGTCGGATGTGGCCAAGACGTATGCGGATTCAATGAGGTTGATCCAACAGAGGAGTTGCCGGTGGGCGCATTGGTGCACCGGCGGTGAGGGAGCTTGTGAGGGCTTGTGAGAGCTGAGAGGGGCGGCTGAGTTTTTACGGCCCGGGCCACCATCATTCGCCTACGCGCGGTAAGTTTCTGGCCATGCCACGTGGACGTCACCGCCATTCACCTCCTCTGCACAGGCTGCTGCCCCCCACGGCTATCGCCGGCGTCTCGCTCGTCTGCGCCCTCGGGCCCTGGGTGTTCTCCGAGCCGTCCGTGCTCCGGGTCACCGCCGCCGTCGCGGCGGCGACCGCGGCCGTGGGCGCGGCGGTCATGCGCCGCTGGGACGTCGAGGCGGGCAAACGCGTCGCCGACCTCACGCGCGCGCGGGCGAGTGACGAGTGGCGTCACGAGGAGCGGGTCGCCGAGCTGGAGACCGACCTCGACGAGTCGCGCGAGCTGCGGACCAAGCTGGAGCACAAGCTCCGCGCCAAGCGCACCGAACTCGCGGGCCTGCGCAACGAACACGCCGCGCTGCTGCGCCGCTACGCCACCGCCGAGACCGAGCGGGCCAGCGCCCTGGAGGGCCGCCGCCTGCTGGAGATCGAGGCGACCGCCCCGGAGGAGGCGCGGGAGCTGGCGGCGGCCGGTGCGGGTGAGGACGCGGGCGGGAGCGACAAGGACAAGGCACGTCCGGCGGCCAAGGCATCGCCGGTGCCACCGCAGGGCGTTCCGGCGGCGGGGGCGCCGTGGGCCTCGTGGGAGACGGCCTCCAAGGCCGCCGCGAAGGCGGCGGAAGCGGTGGAGGCGGCCAGGGCCGCGAAGGCCGCGAAGTCGGGGGCGTCGGAGGACGCGGCGCAGGACGGGGCTGTGGCTGCCCCGGCCGGAGCGGATGCGGACGGTTCGGCGGCCGACGGGGACGCGGCGGACGGCGGGGCCGCGGCGGACGGCGGCGACGAGGCCGCCGGGATCGCGTCGGCCGACGAGGATGCGCTGAACGCCGCCGGGGCGGACGAGGCGGACTCCGAGTCCCGGGAAGGGGCTGTCGAAGGCACCGGGGAGGAGGCGGCGAGCGTCCCGGTGTTCGCGCCGTCCGGGTCCGGGCTCTTCCTGCGCGCCAACTCGGCGCTGGACCGGGTCATTACCCAGCGAAGCTCGGCCGAGGACCGGGAAGAGGGTGCGGAGACCGTCGGCGAGGCCGAGAGCGTGCCCGAGGGCGACGAGGAGGCTGTGGCCGACGCCGAGGCCGAGGCCGCGGACATGACCGAGCCTGAGCCCGAGGCCGCCAGCGAACCCGAGGCCGTCACCGAGCCCGAGGCCGTCACCGAGCCCGAGCCCTCAGCCGTCCAGCCCTCGAACGAGACGGAAGCACCCGCTGACGCGGAGGCCGAAGACGCCCCTGCCGCAGGGGAGACCGCCGCCGAGCCCGAGCAGGAGGCCGGGTCCGCCCCCGCCGACGACGCGGAGGCCGGCGCCGGCGCTATCGCGTCGGGCGGGGCGGCCGGTGACGCGCCCGCCAAGGACCGGGAGCCGAAGGGCGGTTCGCCCAAGGGGCCCTCGCCGAAGGGCGATCCGGACGGGCCGACCGACGGAGGGACCCGGCAGGGACGTTCCGCCGAGCCGGCGCAGGACACCGCCGCGGTGCTCACGGCGGAGGAGGACGACGCGACGGGGAAGTCCGTGGCGGTCCGCGGACACGAACGCGCGGCCGCCGACCCCGTACCCGCGGTCACCGCTCCGGCCCCCTCGACGGGGGCGGGGGAGCTGACGCGGGTGGAGCCGTCGGGGCGGGCCCTGCCCGCGCTCCCGCCGGCCGGTCACTTCACGGTGCCCACCGCCGTGGCCGTCGTGCCGGCCACGCCGCAGCGGAGGGCCGCCGTCGAGGGCGGGTTCGACTTCTTCGGTACGCAGAAGGGCGCGGACGCCCTGGAGGCCGTGCAGAACGAGGACCTCGCCGACGTGGTCGGCCAGGAGGCCCTCGCGCTCCACAAGGCCGAGTCCGAGGCCCGGTTCAAGCAGGCCGACGAGGCGTCCCGCGGTGTCGGCCAGGTCATCGACCTCACGGCCCACGACGAGACGGAGCAGATCGACCTGACGGGCCTGCGCACCGCGGCCTCCTAGCGACCAGCGACCAGCGACCAGCGACGAAAGACCAGCGACCGCGTCGCGGCACAGGTCCCGTGGGGCGCCCGGCATCAGCCGCCGGGCGCCCCACGTGTTCGTCCGCCCCCCGTCCCGGCCTCAGGCCATCCACCGGTCCGGCAGGGCCTCCCGCCGCCCCGTGCGGGATCGTTCCGCCTGGGACCGCAGCAGCTCCGCCGCCTCGCCCGCGTCCCGCAGCCGCGCGGTCACGGTCTTGGAGGCGCCGGTGTCGACGTGGACGTCGGCGAGCCCTCGGCACCGCTGCCAGGGCCCCTGCGACAGCCGTACGCTCTGCACCTTCGCGTGCGGCACGAGGTCGAGCCGGCGCCGCAGCAGCCCGTGCCGCGCCGCGAACACCGCGTCGCCGACGGCGAGTCCGTATCCCCGCCACCAGAACGGCACGCACCACCGGGCCCGGCCCGGCGGGCGGACGAGGGCCACCGCGTCCGGGACCCTCACCCCGGGCAGCACGTGCGCGATCACCGCCTCGGCCACCTCGCGCGGCGCGACCGGCACGAGCACGGAGTTCGAGGAGCCGGCCACGTCCAGCTCGACCCGGACCCATCCGCGGCGCCGCCACAGCAGCGGCTCGACGACCCGGACGGTCTGCACGCGGCCGGGCGGCACCGTCTCGTGGGCCCGGTCGAGCAGCCCGTGGTCGATGCGGAGCCCGTCGGGGGAGTCGCCGACCGTCCAGTCGTACTCCCCGACGAACCGCCCCACACTGCTCGCCCCGGCCGCGCCGAGCAGCGGCAGCGCGGTCGCGAGGACCGTCCACACGCTCTCCGTGGCGAACCACAGCACGGACGGCACGACGACCGCGGCCACCAGGGACCCCCAGGTGGCGCCGGTCAGGACGAGGGACATGGCCAGCACGCCCGCCGGGACCCTGAGCAGCTGCCGCACGGGAGCCTCGCCGACCTCGTGCGCGGTCTCCGGCGCGAAACCGGCGGCCCGGGCGAGGAGTTCGGCCCGCAGCGCGCCGGCGTGCGCCTCGCCGAGGTAGGCCAGCTCGTCCTTCTTGTCGGTGCCGACGACGTCCAGCTTGAGCTTGGCCACCCCCGCGATCCGGGCCAGCAGCGGGCGGGTGACGTCGATGGCCTGAATGCGTTCGAGGCGGATGTGGGCGGTGCGGCGGAACAACAGGCCCGTACGGATGCGCAGTTCGCTGTCGGTCACCGCGAAGTGGGTGAACCACCAGGTCAGGAAACCGTAGAGGGCGGCGGCCGGGATGAACACGCCGAGCGCGATCAGCAGGGTCGTGGTGTCGAGCCGCATCAGGTTGCGCTGTGCCCCGTCCGGATTGTGCACGGCCCAGCCGATCAGCACCGCCACGGGCGCCCAGGCCCGCCGCAGCGGCGTCACCGGATGCAGCCGGTGCTCGACGACCGCCGGCGCCCCGTCCACGCCACCCCCGCCGGTCGGCTCCATGACCTCCCCGCCGTCCCCGGTACCCGCCGCCCCACCGGCGTCCTCCGCCCCGTCCTCCGGCCGGTCGGCACGGGGCGTCTCGTGCGCGTCCCGCGCCGGCACCGTCACAGCCCCGCCGATCGGGCCTCGCCCAGCTGGGTCAGATGATCGCGCAGGCGTTCGGCCTCGGCCGGTTCGAGGCCCGGTATACGGGCGTCCGAGGCGGCCGCGGCCGTGTGCAGCTGGACGCTCGCCAGGCCGAAGTGCCGTTCCACCGGCCCCGAGGTCACCTCGACCAGCTGCATGCGCCCGTACGGCACCACGGTCTCCTCCCGCCAGAGCACTCCCCGGCTGATCAGCAGGTCGTCAGCGCGTTCGGCGTACCGCCAGGACCGCCAGTTGCGGCCGATCATCGGCCAGCCCCACAGCAGCGCGCCCAGCGGCAGCAGCGCGAACGCCGCCCAGGCCGGGCCCGCCAGCCACCCCGGCAGCACGGCCGCGGCGATCGTGAGCGGTACCAGCCACACCACCAGCAACAGCCGCCTCATCCGCAGCAGCCCGCGCGGCAGTCCCGTCCAGACCGGTTCGCCGTCCGCGCGACCGGCGCCGTCCTCCAAGGTCCCCGTCTCCATTGCGCCAGCGTACGTACGACAGACTGTGTCCATGACTCCCCCGACGGAGACCCGAGAGACGACGGTCGGCATCGGCGGTGCCGCCGAGAGCACGGACATGGTGCTCAACATCGGCCCGCAGCATCCGTCCACCCACGGTGTGCTGCGGCTGCGGCTCGTCCTCGACGGCGAGCGCATCCAGCACGCCGAGCCGGTCATCGGCTATATGCACCGGGGCGCGGAGAAGCTGTTCGAGGCGCGCGACTACCGCCAGATCATCATGCTCGCCAACCGCCACGACTGGCTCTCCGCCTTCTCCAACGAGCTCGGCGTCGTCCTCGGTGTCGAACGCATGCTCGGCATGGAGGTGCCCGAGCGCGCGGTCTGGACGCGTACGCTCCTCGCCGAGCTGAACCGGGTCCTGAACCACCTGATGTTCCTCGGTTCCTACCCGCTGGAGCTGGGCGGCATCACCCCGGTCTTCTACGCGTTCCGGGAGCGCGAGGAGCTGCAGAACGTCATGGAGGAGGTCTCCGGCGGGCGCATGCACTACATGTTCAACCGCGTCGGGGGCCTCAAGGAGGACCTCCCGGCGGGCTGGACGGCACGCGCGCGTACGGCGGTCGCGGACGTCCGCTCCCGGATGGGCGTCTTCGACGACCTGGTCCTCGGCAACGAGATCTTCCGGGGCCGCACCCGTGACGTGGGCGTCCTCTCCCCGGAGGCGGTGCACGCGTACGGTGTCAGCGGCCCGATCGCCCGTGCCTCCGGCGTCGACCTCGACCTGCGGCGCGACGAGCCGTACCTGGCGTACGGCGAACTCCAGGACGTCCTGAAGGTCGTCACGCGCCAGGAGGGCGACTGCCTCGCCCGCTTCGAGTGCCTGCTGGAGCAGACCCACAACGCCCTCGCCCTCGCCGACGCCTGCCTCGACCGGATCGCCGACCTGCCGCCCGGCCCGATCAACCAGCGGCTGCCGAAGGTCCTCAAGGCGCCCGAGGGCCACACCTACGCCTGGACCGAGAACCCCCTCGGCATCAACGGCTACTACCTCGTCAGCAAGGGCGAGAAGACCCCGTACCGCCTCAAGCTCCGCTCCGCCTCGTACAACAACATCCAGGCCCTCACCGAACTGCTGCCGGGCACCCTGGTGGCCGACATGGTGGCGATCCTGGGCTCGCTGTTCTTCGTGGTCGGGGACATCGACAAGTAGGGCCCGGGGCTCCGGGGCCGCTACGGGGTGCCGCCGGGGAACGGGTCCGGGATGCCGGCCGGCTGCACCAGCCAGCCGAAGTCGCCCAGCCCGCCCGGCGCGGTCAGTTCGGCGGCCTCGCCCGCGCCCGCGAGGGCCCGTACGTACGCCGCCGGGTCGGTGGTCGCCAGGGCGAGCGGCGGACGGCCCGCGGTGACCCCCAGGGCGCGCAGGGCCTCCCGCTGGGTGGTTAGCCGGGCCCCCGGCAGCGCGCACGCGTCCAGCGCCACATGCGTGGTGAGGTCGCACGACCCGTCGGGGACCGGCGCGGTCTCCCGCCCCTCCCGGAACCCGGTGAGCGTCCCGAAGGGCGGCCGGGAGCCCGCCAGGTGGCCGTAGTCGACCGCGACGGCGAGCCCCCGCGCCACACCCGCCACGGCGGCGGCCCATGCCCGGTCCCTCGGCAGCCCGACCTCGGCCCGCAGCCCTTCCTCGGGCCCCGGCGGCCACCACCGCTCCAGCCACCGGGCCGCCTCCCCGGCCACCGGCTCCCCGAGCCGCTCGCTCCCGTCCTCCCGTACGAGCACCAGCCGGGCCGTACCCGCCGCGTCCACCTCGACGACGTCCACGGGCACGTTGTCCAGCCACTCGTTGGCGAACAGCAGCCCGGTGACCCCCGTCGGCGGTTCCGCGCGCCACTCGATGCGGTGATCGAGACCGTCCGGCCTCCCGGCCAGTTCGACGGCGTACGCGCGCGTACGGGACGACACCCGCGCGGGCAGGGCGGCCAGCACCCCGCTCACCAGCTCCCCCCGCCCGGCCCCCATGTCCACGAACGCCAGCGCGCCGGGGTGCCCCAGCGCCTCGTCCACCCGGCACAGCAGCCGCGCCACGGCGGCGGCGAAGAGCGGGGAGGCGTGCACGGAGGTCCGGAAGTGCCCGGCGGGCCCCTCCGGCCGCCGGTAGAAGCCGGCGGGCCCGTACAGGGCCTCCTCGGCCGCGTCGCGCCAACGGCGCCAGGGCCCCGGCCCTACCGGGGCGGCGGGCGGTGACGTGTGCGGCGCCAGGTCCGGTCGCGCGGGACGATCCCTCATCACGTCAGGCTATGCGGAACGGGTAACACGGCCTCCACCTTGGGGAGTACGTGCCCCGGTCACGGATCGGCCCTCCGGTTGACCCCGGCACACCGACCCCTTCCCTACGCTGGGTCACGTGCAGCGCCTCTATGACTTCCTCCGCCGGCACCCGACATGGGTCGACACCTTCTGGGCCGTCGTCCTGCTCGGGATGAGCCTGGTGAGCGGACCGATCGACTCGGTCTACGCGAACGACATCAACGAGCCCGCGTTCGTGGTGATCTCGCTCGCGCTCTGCCTGTCGATCGCCCTGCGGCGCCGCATGCCCGAGAAGATGCTGGTGCTGGCCGCAGCGGCGGGCATCGCCCAGCTGATCGTCGGAGTACCGAGGATCCCCGCCGACTTCGCGATGCTCGTGGTCATCTACACGGTCGCGGCGGACGGCGCCCGCTGGGCCTCCTGGTTCGCCCTCGGCGGCGGTCTCTGCGCGGCCTCGCTGGCGCAGCTGCGCTGGACCGAGCAGCAGACCAGCACGCTGGGCAACGCGGTGCTCGCCGTGGTCCTGACCGTGCCGTTCGCGCTGGCCTGGGTGCTCGGCGACTCCCTGCGCACCCGCCGCGCGTACTTCGCGCAGCTGGAGGAGCGCGCCGCCCGGCTGGAGAAGGAACGCGAGGCCCAGGCCAAGGTCGCGGTCGCCGCCGAGCGCGCCCGGATCGCCCGGGAACTGCACGACGTGGTCGCGCACAACGTCTCCGTCATGGTCGTCCAGGCCGACGGCGCCGCGTACGTCCTCGACGCCGCCCCCGACCAGGCGAAGAAGGCGCTGGAGACCATCTCCTCCACCGGCCGCCAGGCCCTCGCCGAGATGCGCCGCCTGCTCGGCGTGCTGCGCACCGGCGAGCACAAGGAGGTCGGCGAGTACGTCCCGCAGCCCGACGTGGAGCAGATCGACGACCTCGTCGAGCAGTGCCGGGTGGCGGGCCTGCCCGTCGACTTCAAGATCGAGGGCACCCCGCGCCCGCTGCCCAGCGGAGTGGAGCTGACGGCGTACCGCATCGTCCAGGAGGCCCTCACCAACACCCGCAAGCACGGGGGCCCGAACACCGGGGCGAGCGTCCGGCTGGTCTACTTCGACGACGGGCTCGGGCTGCTGGTCGAGGACGACGGCAAGGGCGCGCCCCACGAGCTGTACGAGGAGGGCGGCGCCGACGGGCAGGGGCACGGCCTCATCGGGATGCGGGAGCGCGTCGGTATGGTCGGCGGCACGCTGGACGCGGGGCCCCGGCCCGGCGGCGGCTTCCGGATCAGCGCCCTGCTGCCCCTGAAGCCCGCACACTGACACCCGCTCCTTCAGACCCCCCGCGAAGACACGGAAGAGGACCCGATGGCGATCCGCGTGATGCTCGTCGACGACCAGGTGCTGCTGCGCACCGGTTTCCGGATGGTGCTGGCGGCCCAGCCGGACATGGAGGTCGTGGCGGAGGCGGGTGACGGCGTCGAGGCCCTGCAGACGGTACGGACGACCGAGGTGGACGTCGTCCTGATGGACGTCCGGATGCCGAAGCTGGACGGCGTCGAGGCCACCCGCCGCATCTGCGCCGAGCAGGACCCGCCGAAGGTGCTCATCCTGACCACCTTCGACCTCGACGAGTACGCCTTCTCCGGGCTGAAGGCGGGCGCGTCCGGCTTCATGCTCAAGGACGTGCCGCCCGGCGAGCTGCTGGCCGCGATCCGCGCCGTGCACAGCGGCGACGCGGTCGTGGCACCCTCCACCACCCGGCGCCTGCTCGACCGCTTCGCCCCGATGCTGCCGAGCACCGGCTCGGAACCCCGGCACAAGGAGCTGGAGCGGCTCACCGAACGCGAGCGCGAGGTCATGATCCTCGTCGCCCAGGGCCTGTCCAACGGCGAGATCGCCGCCCGCCTCGTCCTCTCCGAGGCCACGGTCAAGACCCACGTCGGCCGTATCCTCACCAAGCTGGGCCTGCGCGACCGCGTCCAGGTGGTCGTCCTCGCCTACGAGACGGGACTGGTCCGGGCGGGCGGACAGGGCTGACCGCCGCACGGGGCCTGCCGGGCGGGCCCTACTCGCCGGCGACCTTCCCCACCAGCGTCACGAAGTCCGCGACGGCCCCGTGCACGTCCGCTGCCGTCCACTCCAGGGCGGCGGCCCGCACCTCGATCTCCGTGACCGCCAGCCCCGGCCCGCCCCGGTCCCAGGGGCGGGCGAAGAGCAGCGCGCCGGTCTGCTCGCCCTGCCGCACCGACGCCTCCGCGACGACGTCGGCCTCGTACGGCAGCCAGACCTGGAACTCGTGGGTGTGGGGCTCCTCGGGGTGCACCCGGGCCCAGGGCACCCCGGCCGCCGCGAACCCCTCGCGCAGCGCGGCGGCGACCACGCGCGCGTGGCGCACGTACTCCGGCAGCCGGGGCAGCTCCCGCTCCAGGCCGACGAGGGCCGACAGGGCGGTGGGGAACTGCTGGAAGACCTGGCCGCCGTACCGGTGCCGCCAGGACTTCGCCTCGTCGATCAGTGTCCTGGGACCGGCGACCGCGGCACCGCCGTAGGCGCCCAGCGACTTGTAGTACGACACGTAGACGGTGTCGGCGAGGGCCGCGATCTCGTCGACCGGGCGGCCGAAATGTGTCGTGGACTCCCACAGGCGGGCCCCGTCGAAGTGGACCACCGCCTCCCGCGCGCGTGCCGCCTCGGTGACCTCCTCCAGCTCCTCCCAGGAGGGGAGCACGAAACCGGCCTCCCTGAGCGGCAGTTCGAGCATCAGCGCCCCGAACGGCTCGTCCAGAGCGCTCACCTCCTCGGCGGTCGGCTGCCGCGGCTCGCTCGTCAGCCGGACCGGGCGCAGGCCGCTGACCTGGCTGAAGGCGTGGCGCTCGTACATCTCGGGGTGCGAGAGGGCGTGCAGGGCGACCGCCGGGTTCCCGGTGCGGGCCGCCCAGCAGCGCAGCGCCACCTGCTGGGCCATCGTGCCGGTCGGGAAGAACGCGGCCGCCTCCATGCCGAGCAGCGCGGCGGTCCGCTCCTCCAGGGCCTCGACGATCCCGTTGCCGTACATGTCGGCGGTCCGGTCCAGGTCGTACACGTCCCCGGCCGAGTCCAGCAGCGCCAGGCGCTCCCGGACCGTCGCCAGCGCACTCGTCCGGGTCAGCACCCGCCCGGCCGCCCGATGCGCGGCCTGCCGCCGCTCGTACCGTTTCCTCGCCGCTTCGCTCATCCTGGGATCATCCCCCCGGCCCGTCCCGCCCGGCACCCGGATTTCGAGCCGACGGCCCGCGGAACCGGGGCCCTGGCCCGACCTGCGGGAACGCGCCGCGGCCGCCCACAGCCTGTGGACGGCCGAACGCCCCTCGAACCAATCGCGTTAACATGACGAGAAATCGTCCGGTACCCAGAGCGGACTGGAACGGGAAGGCCACCACCGAGTGAGTACATTCCAGCAGCCAGAGCCGAAGGACCGCCCCGCGCGGCTCGCCGTCGGGGTCGTGGGCGCCGGCCGCGTCGGCCCCGCGCTGGCGGCGTCGCTCCGCCTGGCGGGCCACCGCCCCGTCGCCGTCTCGGGCGTCTCCGACGCCTCCCGCAGACGTGCCGCCGACCTGCTGCCCGACGTGCCGCTGATGTCCCCCGCCGAGGTGCTGCGCCACGCGGACCTGGTGCTGCTGACCGTCCCCGACGACGCCCTGCCGGGCCTGGTCGAGGGCCTCGCCGAGACCGGCTCCGTACGACCGGGGCAGCTGCTCGTGCACACCTCCGGCCGGTACGGCGCGAAGGTGCTGGACCCCGCGCTCCGGGCGGGTGCGCTGCCGCTGGCGCTGCACCCCGCCATGACGTTCACCGGCACCGCGGTGGACGTGCAGCGGCTGGCCGGGTGCTCCTTCGGGGTCACCGCCCCGGACGAGCTGCGGATGGCCGCCGAGGCCCTCGTGATCGAGATGGGCGGCGAGCCCGAGTGGATCGCCGAGGAGAACCGCCCGCTCTACCACGCGGCCCTCGCCCTGGGCGCCAACCACCTGGTGACCCTGGTCGCCCAGTCCATGGAACTGCTGCGCACGGCCGGCGTCTCCGCCCCCGACCGCATGCTCGGCCCGCTGCTCGGCGCCGCCCTGGACAACGCGCTCAGGTCGGGCGACGCGGCGCTCACCGGCCCCGTCGCGCGCGGGGACGCGGGCACGGTCGCCGCGCACGTCGCCGAACTGCGCGCGCACGCCCCGGCGACCGTCGACGGGTACCTGGCGATGGCCCGCGCGACCGCCGACCGGGCCCTCGCCCACGGCCTGCTCAAGCCCGAACTCGCCGAGGACCTCCTCGGCGTGCTCGCCGGCAGGACGGACCGGACCGCCGGAGCGGGCGGCACCGACGGGACCGAGGGGGACGCCCGATGACCGTCACCGTGCTGCGCACCGCCGGCGAACTGCACGCACGCGCGCGTGAGGGACGCCGGGCCGTCGTGATGACCATGGGCGCCCTGCACGAGGGCCACGCCACCCTGATCCGCACCGCGCGCGAGATCGCGGGCGGCACGGGCGAGGTCGTGGTGACGGTCTTCGTGAACCCCCTCCAGTTCGGCGCCGGCGAAGACCTCGACCGCTACCCCCGCACCCTGGACGCCGACGTCGAACTCGCCGCGGCCGCGGGCGCCGACGTGGTGTTCGCCCCGTCCGCCGACGAGGTCTACCCGGGCGGCGAACCACAGGTCCGCGTCACCGCGGGACCCATGGGCGAACGTCTGGAGGGCGCCTCCCGGCCCGGCCACTTCGACGGCATGCTCACCGTGGTCGCCAAGCTGCTGCACCTCACCCGCCCCGACGTGGCGCTCTACGGCCAGAAGGACGCCCAGCAGCTCGCCCTGATCCGCCGCATGGTCCGCGACCTGAACTTCGGCATGGACGTCGTGGGCGTGCCGACCGTCCGCGAGGAGGACGGCCTGGCCCTGTCCAGCCGCAACCGCTACCTGTCCACCGAGGAGCGCCGCACGGCCCTGGCGCTCTCCCAGGCGCTGTTCGCCGGCCGCGACCGGCACGCCGCCCAGGAGGCGCTGCGCGCGCGTGCCCGCGAGGTGCCCGCCACCCGCGCCCGTGCCGAGGCCCTGAGCGCGATCGGCGAGTCCCGCGCGGCCGCCGACGCGCACGCCATGGCCAAGTCGGCCCCCGGCGGACCGGCCGCCGTCCGCGCCGCCGCCCGCCTGGTCCTCGACGAGGCCCGGCGCATGAAGCCGCCGCTCGCCCTGGACTACCTGGCCCTGGTCGACCCGTCGGACTTCACCGACATCCCCGACGACTTCACCGGCGAGGCCGTCCTCGCCGTCGCGGCCCGGGTGGGGACGACCCGGCTGATCGACAACATCCCCCTGACCTTCGGACCCCTCGGAGCCGCCTCGTGACCAGCACCGGCATACGACTGCACGCGCCCGCCCCCGGCTGGTCCATCGACGCCGACGTCGTGGTCGTCGGCTCGGGCGTCGCCGGCCTCACCGCCGCGCTGCGCTGCGAGGCCGCCGGTCTCAGCACGGTCGTCGTCACCAAGGCCCGCCTCGACGACGGCTCCACCCGCTGGGCCCAGGGCGGCATCGCCGCCGCCCTCGGCGAGGGCGACACCCCCGAGCAGCACCAGGACGACACCCTGGTGGCCGGGGCGGGCCTGTGCGACGAGGAGGCGGTGCGGCTCCTGGTCACCGAGGGCCCCGACGCCGTACGCCGTCTGATCGCGACCGGCGCCCACTTCGACGAGTCGGAGGAGGGCGGCCTGGAGCTGACCCGCGAGGGCGGCCACCACCGCCGCCGCATCGCCCACGCGGGCGGCGACGCGACCGGCGCCGAGATCTCCCGGGCACTGGTCGAGGCCGTCCGCGCGCGAGGGCTGCGCACGGTCGAGAACGCGCTCGTCCTGGACCTCCTGCTGGACGCCGACGGCCGCACCGCCGGTGTCACCCTGCACGTCATGGGCGAGGGCCAGCACGACGGCGTGGGAGCCGTCCACGCCCCCGCCGTCGTCCTCGCCACGGGTGGCATGGGCCAGGTCTTCTCGGCGACCACCAACCCGTCGGTGTCGACGGGCGACGGCGTGGCCCTCGCCCTGCGCGCCGGCGCGGAGGTCTCCGACCTCGAATTCGTCCAGTTCCACCCGACCGTGCTGTTCCTCGGCGCGGACGCCGAGGGCCAGCAGCCCCTGGTCTCCGAGGCGGTCCGCGGCGAGGGCGCCCACCTGGTCGACGGCGACGGCGTCCGCTTCATGCTCGGGCAGCACGAGCTGGCCGAACTGGCGCCCCGCGACATCGTCGCCAAGGGCATCATGCGCCGCATGCAGGAGCAGGGCGCCGAGCACATGTACCTGGACGCCCGGCACTTCGGCGCGCACATGTGGGAGCACCGCTTCCCGACGATCCTCGCCGCCTGCCGCGCCCACGGCCTCGACCCCGTCACCGAGCCCATCCCGGTCGCCCCGGCCGCGCACTACGCCTCCGGGGGCGTCCGCACCGACTCCCACGGCCGGACCACCGTCCCCGGCCTCTACGCCTGCGGCGAGGTCGCCTGCACCGGCGTCCACGGCGCCAACCGGCTCGCCTCCAACTCCCTCCTGGAGGGCCTGGTCTACGCCGAGCGCATCGTCGCCGACATCACCGCCGCCCAGGCCGGGAACGGCCTCCCCGCGCGCGTGCCGCAGCCCGTCCCGTACGCGGCGAAGCCCGCGCACCCGCTGCTCGAACCGGAGATCCGGTTCGCGATTCAGCGGACCATGACCGAGGGCGCCGGCGTCCTGCGCTCCGAGACCTCCCTCGCGACCGCCGCCGAGGCCCTGGACCGGCTGCACGCACAGGCCCGCGACACCCTCGCCGAGAACGGCAAGACGGCGGAACCCGGTGTCGACACCTGGGAGACCACCAACCTCCTGTGCGTGGCCCGGGTGCTGGTCGCCGCCGCCCGGCTGCGCGAGGAGACCCGCGGCTGCCACTGGCGCGAGGACCGCGCCGAGCGCGACGACACCGCCTGGCGCCGCCACATCGTCGTCCGGCTGAATCCGGACCGGACGCTCGCCGTACACACCACGGATACCGCAGACTTCCCCCCGACCCGGCCGCATCACCAGGAGCAGTGACAGACGTGAGCACCCCCGAACTTCCCCTCGCCTCCGGCGGCGGCTGCGGCGACGGCTGCGCCTGTGGCGCCGACGACGGCCTGACCGAGGCGTACCTGGAGTGCGGGCTCGACCCCGCGCTCGCCCAGCTCCTGGCCGACGCCGGACTCGACCCCGTCGAGGTCGAGGACATCGCCAACGTCGCCCTCCAGGAGGACCTCGCCCACGGCGTGGACGTCACCACGGTCGCCACCATCCCCGAGGACGCCCGCGCCACCGCCGACTTCACCGCCCGCGAGGGCGGCGTCGTCGCGGGCCTGCGGATCGCCGAGGCGGTCCTCTCGGTGGCCTGCACGGACGAGTTCGAGGTCGAGCGGCACGTCGACGACGGCGACCGCGTCGAGGCCGGCCAGAAGCTCCTCAGCGTCACCGGCGCCACCCGCGACCTGCTCACCGCCGAGCGCAGCGCCCTGAACCTGCTGTGCCGCCTCTCCGGCATCGCGTCCGCCACGCGCGCGTGGGCGGACGCCCTGGAGGGCACGAAGGCGAAGGTCCGCGACACCCGCAAGACGACGCCGGGGCTGCGCTCCCTGGAGAAGTTCGCGGTCCGCTGCGGCGGCGGGGTCAACCACCGCATGTCTCTCTCGGACGCGGCCCTCGTCAAGGACAACCACGTGGTCGCCGCCGGCGGTGTCGCCCAGGCGTTCGAGGCCGTACGCGCGATGTTCCCCGAGGTGCCCATCGAGGTCGAGGTCGACACCCTCCACCAGCTCCGCGAGGTCATCGACGCGGGCGCCGACCTGATCCTGCTCGACAACTTCACGCCGGTCGAGTGCGAGGAGGCCGTGGCGCTCGTCGACGGCCGCGCCCTCCTGGAGGCCTCGGGCCGGCTGACGCTCACCAACGCCAAGGCGTACGCGGACACGGGCGTCGACTTCCTGGCCGTCGGGGCCCTGACGCACTCGTCCCCGATCCTGGACATCGGCCTCGACCTGCGCGCGGCCGAGTAGGACGGGGACGGCCATGCTGCTGACGATCGACGTGGGCAACACCCACACCGTCCTCGGTCTGTTCGACGGCGAGGACATCGTCGAACACTGGCGCATCTCCACCGACGCGCGCCGCACCGCCGACGAACTGGCGGTCCTCCTCCAGGGCCTGATGGGCATGCACCCGCTCCTCGGCGAGGAACTGGGCGACGGCATCGACGGCATCGCGATCTGCGCCACGGTCCCGTCCGTCCTGCACGAGCTGCGCGAGGTGACCCGCCGCTACTACGGCGACGTCCCCGCGGTCCTCGTCGAACCGGGGGTCAAGACGGGCGTCCCGATCCTCACGGACAACCCCAAGGAGGTCGGCGCCGACCGCATCATCAACGCGGTCGCCGCCGTCGAGCTGTACGGCGGGCCCGCCGTCGTCGTCGACTTCGGTACGGCGACGACGTTCGACGCGGTCAGCGCGCGCGGGGAGTACGTGGGCGGTGTCATCGCCCCCGGCATCGAGATCTCCGTGGAGGCGCTCGGCGTGAAGGGCGCCCAGCTCCGCAAGATCGAGGTGGCCCGGCCGCGGAGCGTGATCGGCAAGAACACGGTCGAGGCGATGCAGTCCGGGATCGTCTACGGGTTCGCCGGGCAGGTCGACGGGGTGGTGAGCCGGATGGTCCGCGAACTGGCGGACGACCCCGAGGACGTGACGGTCATCGCGACGGGTGGGCTCGCGCCGATGGTGCTGGGCGAGTCGTCCGTCATCGACGAGCACGAGCCGTGGTTGACGTTGATCGGGTTGCGGCTGGTGTACGAACGGAACGTGGCCCGGCTCTGAGGGGCGTGGGAGGGGGTGGGGGGTGCGGGGTTCGTGGGCGGGTGCGGGTGAGTGGGGGCTGGTCGCGCAGTTCCCCGCGCCCCTAAAAGCCCAGGCCCTGCGGGCCTGAAAGCCAACGGCCCTGCGGGCCTGAAAAGCGCGGGGCGCAGCCCCCGGTTTTCAGGGGCGCGGGGAACTGCGCGAGAAGCCCCACTCACCCGCACCCGCCCACGAACCGAACCCCCCACCCCCTCAGGCGCCCCCGTCCCCCCAGCCGGGTGGTCCCCGGCGCCACACGCCCCCATCGACCCTCTTTTGTCTGATTAGCGCGTATCGTCGCGGCATGCCCACGCCCCACGGAACCCGCGGCGGCATGGCGTTCGGCGCCGAGGAGCTTCGTGTGCTCCGCCGTGCCCTCGCCCTCGCCCTCAACCCCAGCCCCGCCTCGGCGCAGGAGGTGCAGGACTGCCTCCGGCTCGCCGAGTCCGTCGACGAGGCGACCCGCGAGGACGCCCGTCTGAGGGCCTTCCTGCTCGCCGACCTCGCCCGCTACCGCGCCGCGCTCCCCGGCACGCTCACGGGCTACGCGGCCCTCCTCGCACAGGCCCTGGACGTCGGGTACCGTCCCGGCCCGGACGACCTCACCGCCCTGCGCGCGCTGCGCGGCAACCCCACCGCCGCGGCCCTCCTGGAACGCTGCCGCCCGCTGGCCGAACAGGACGTGCGCGCCCGCTTCGCGGGGCGCGCGGCCCCCTCCGCGGTGGTCGTCCCCGCCTCCCGCTCCGGCTCCGGCCGCTCCCGGCTCCGGCTCACCGCGCTCCCCGGCGGCCTGCTGGAACCCGGCGCCCCCGCGCCCGCCCTCACCCCCGCCCTCGCGCACGACGCCGCCGGGGACCCCGCCGCACCCAAGCCCGCCCGGCCGTCCCGCCCGGCGCAGCCCGCCGAGAAGCCGGGCCCCGTCCCGCGCCCGGACGCCCCGAGCCCGGCCCGCCGCCGCCCCGTCCCCACCCCGGGCGAGGTCTTCCCGCCCAAGCGCAAACCGGCCGCCCCGCCCGCGAACCCGCCCCAGCAGTTGGCCGCCGTCTAGCCCTGGCTACCCTGGACCCATGGACTACGTCTCCGCGCTGCTGCCCCCCTTCGTGATGGCCGTGCTGTTCATCGCCGTCATCAGGGTGATCGTGAAGACCCAGGGCGGCTCCAACAAGGCCAAGGAGGACGCGGCGGTCGACGCGGCCCTCGCCCGCGCGGAGAGCACCCGCCGGGCCGGCGACACCGGCCCCGGCGGCAACGGCGCCTGACGCGACGCCCCATCGGCGTACGACTCGTGTGTTTTTCGAGTCGTACGCCCTTTTTGTTCTGCTTCAAGCGGTTTCTCCGGATATCGTGCGGAACTGTGCCTCGCCCCTTGGGAGAACTCGAAGACGCGGTCATGACGCGGGTGTGGAAGTGGAACCGCCCGGTGACCGTTCGGGAAGTCCTGGAAGACCTCCAGAACGAACGGACCATCGCGTACACCACGGTGATGACCGTGCTGGACAATCTCCATCAGAAGGGCTGGGTGCGCCGCGAGGCGGAAGGCCGGGCCTATCGATATGAGGCGGTCTCGACGCGTGCCGCCTACGCGGCCGCACTGATGAACGAAGCCTGGTCGCAGAGCGACAACCCCGCGGCCGCCCTCGTCGCCTTCTTCGGGATGATGAGCGAGGAACAGCGCCAGGCGCTCACCGACGCCGTACGCATCGTGCAGGGCCCCGGCACCGTCAAACCCGAACCGCCCGCCGGCGCCTCCCCGGCCGTCGAAACCCCTGTGGAAACCCCGGGCGAATCCACCGAATCGTCCGGCGAAACACAGGGGACCCCCGGCGAATCCCCTGATCTCCCCGGGCGATAGCGTCCGCTCATGCCAGCATCGAGTCCCGAAGTCACCTCAAAAGCCATCACCGTCCGGCGGGCTCGGACCAGCGATGTCCCGCACGTACGCCGCCTCCTCGACTCGTACGTCCAGCGCAGCATCCTGCTCGACAAAGCGACGGTCACCCTTTACGAGGACCTCCAGGAGTTCTGGGTCGCGGAACGGGACGACAACGCCGAGGTCGTCGGCTGCGGCGCGCTGCACGTCATGTGGGAAGACCTCGCGGAAGTCCGTACTCTCGCGGTGAACCCGGACGCCAAGGGTCTCGGCGTCGGCCACCAGTTGCTGGAGAAGTTGCTCCACACCGCTCGCTGGCTGGGTGTTCGCCGGGTTTTCTGTCTGACCTTCGAAGTCGAGTTCTTCGCGAAGCACGGCTTCGTGGAGATCG